>NZ_QUZZ01000011.1 GCF_003545695.1 Taibaiella helva
ACTGTGTAGAGACGCCACCGTCGCCAAAGAACCAGGTGGGGCTGCTGTACAGTGTTCCATATGTATTGGATGTATTGGTGAAATGCGCTGTGCTGCCGGAAACGGTGTGGGTAAAGTCGGCATTCAGGGAGTCGCAGGTAGTACTGCCGGTGATCTGGATCGTAAGAACGATGCTGTCGGTGCAGGTCTGTGTCATCGTCATTGAGTCCACCCACCTGTTGATCAGGGTAACCGGGTAGATGCCCGGTGCAGAATAGGTATGCGAAGGATTGTACTGGGTAGAAGTATTGCCATCGCCGAAATACCAGGTAGCGCCATCGATGAACGCCTGGGTAATAGTGTTGGAAGTGTTGGTGAAGTTAACGGTATGGCCCGATACCGCAGCGGTAAAATGGGCGTGCAGCGAGTCGCAGTTCAGTCCGGGGATATAAATGTTCTGGTTGTTGGTATAGGTGCAGCCGCTTCCGGTCGCCTGGAGGCTGAGGGTATAGCTGCCGGAAGTGTAGGTGTGGGTTACGGGGCTGCCAGTTGCGGTATTACCATCGCCGAAGTTCCAGGAATACGTTATCCCTGGAGTGCCGGCAGGCGTATTGGCCGTAAAGGTAAAAGAACCGCCACCGTTGTTGATGCTGGTAATCGTGGTGCCGCAGGCAGGATAGCCCACAGTTATCTGGTGCAGAACGGTATCGATGCAGGTATTGGCCGGGTTAAGGCTGTCGTGCAGCTCGATACGGAGCATGGCATTGTAAGTTCCGGGAGCCGGATAGGTATGGGTAGTAGTGGTGTAAAAACCGTTTTGCGTCGTGTTGTCGCCAAAGTACAGGGTATAATGCGGATTGCTACCCGGTGGTGTAGCCGGGCTGGTGTTCGTGAAGTTCACCTTAAGCAGGTCATTCCCCGTTGGCGCTGCAGCCCAGCTGAACTGCGGATTACACTGCGCTTGCAGCAAAGCGGGGCTGAACCATGCCAGGCAAAACAGTGCCATAAAACATTTTTTCATCTTGCTCTTTTTTTGTGATGGAAATTTTTGTCTGAAATAAGATGGCCCGGATATTGCAAAACCCTTACCGGAGCCTGTTTTTTTTCAATGAAAATCGGACCATACAGCCCAAATATCCGGTGACAGGAAAATAGACTCCGGAAGGTCGGCCCCGCCGTGTTTGAGAAGGCTTATCCGGGTATAAATTTTACCCCTGACTGTCCCTCCGCAATGAATCATTAACTTTGCGCTTTCTTTCTGTAATTTAAATTCTATTAATAATTATATGAACAACGGATATTTCTATTTCGCAGAACCAAAAAATGAACCGGTACGGAGCTATGCCCCGGGTTCGGCTGATGCGGAGCAACTCAAGAAAGCTGTCGCCGAACTGAAAGGCCAGCAACGCGATATTCCCATGTATATCAACGGCAAAGAAGTGCGTACGGGTAAGACCAAAGAGATACGCCCGCCGCATGAGACTGCGCACCTGCTGGGGCACTTTCACGAGGGAGATGCCAGCCACGTAAAAGACGCTATTGCCGCTGCGCTGGCCGCCCGTGAACAATGGGCCGCTACCAGCTGGGAACATCGTGCCGCCGTTTTCATGAAGGCTGCCGAGCTGCTGGCGACCAAATACCGTTTCCGCATGAATGCTGCGACCATGCTGGGACAAAGTAAAAATGCTTTCCAGGCCGAGATCGACAGTGCCTGCGAGCTGATCGACTTCCTGCGGTTCAATGTCCATTTTCTCAGCGATATCTACAAGCAACAACCTATTTCGCCCGAAGGCTTCAACAACCGCATGGAATACCGTGCGCTGGAAGGGTTTGTGCTGGCGGTAACGCCTTTCAACTTTACCGCTATTGGCGGTAACCTGCCCACTGCGCCCGCCATGTGTGGTAATGTGGTGGTATGGAAACCCGCCAATACACAGATCTATTCAGCGTCCGTGTTCATGGAGATACTGAAGGAAGCCGGTCTGCCCGATGGCGTGATCAACCTGGTGTACACCAGCGGCCCGGTAGTAGGCGAGATCTGCTTCGATCATCCCGATTTTGCCGGCGTGCACTTCACTGGTTCTACCGGCGTGTTCCAGGGTATGTGGAAGAGTATCGGCAACAACATCGCCAAATACAAATCCTATCCCCGCATCGTAGGAGAGACCGGCGGTAAAGATTTCGTTTTCGTACACCCTACAGCCAATGTTGATGCCGTGGTGGCCAACCTGGTGCGTGGCGCTTTCGAATACCAGGGACAAAAGTGTTCCGCCGCTTCAAGAGCTTACCTGCCTTCCAACCTGGCCGAAGAGATCAAGAGCAAATTCATTGCAGAGCTGAAGACGCTGAAAATGGGTCCTGTAGACGATTTTACCAATTTCATCAATGCAGTGATCGATGAAAAATCCTTCGACAACCTGGCCAGGTATATTGACGGTGTGAAAGGCAGCAGCGAAGCTAAAATTATTCACGGCGGCAACTATGATAAGAGCAAGGGCTACTTTATCGAGCCTACTGTGATCGAAACCACCAATCCTGATTATGTGACGATGTGCGAAGAGCTGTTTGGCCCTGTGCTGACCATTCACACCTACGATGAAGCACAGTGGGAGCAGCTGCTGGATAAGGTAGACCATACTTCCGGCTATGCGCTTACCGGGGCGATCTTTGCCCAGGACCGCGCAGTGATTGAGCTGCTGACAAAGAAGCTGGTCAATGCTGCCGGTAATTTCTACATCAATGATAAGCCTACCGGCGCTGTCGTGGGCCAGCAGCCTTTCGGCGGTGCGCGGGCTTCGGGAACCAACGATAAGGCCGGTTCCATCCTGAACCTCTTCCGCTGGCTGAGCGCCCGTACGATCAAGGAAACCTATGTGCCGGTAACCAACTACCGTTATCCTTTCCACCAGTAAAGGATCTTGGGATTCCGGATCTATAAAAGGCTGTCGGGTATTTTAGCTAAGTACCCGACAGCCTTTTTCATCTGAAGGGCATTACTGCAGGTGATGTCAATCCGGCTTACCGGCAGCCCCTATCGCTTACCCATGAAAAAGCCCTGTCATCGCAGATGACAGGGCTTTTGTGCCTGTAGCTTTACTTTAATGGGTGGCCAGCTTCTTGATCATTTTATCGGATACAGGATCGGAATAAACGCCGAAAGCATTCATCAATATTCCCTTTACGCCATGGCTCTCCGAGGAGATTGCATAAACAACATTTTCATCTCCGGGATCGGTTATTCCTTCAAAGCGAAAGACCTTGTCGATGGTGAATTCTTCAGGATTCAGCCTTTTCTGCCCGCCTTCGTAGCTGAGGCAATCGTTGTCGAGGTTGAAATCGTAAGTGTAGCCTATCTTCTCCAGCCAGGCAATGGCATCGGTTACCGTGGGGAAATCGGGATGCTGGTTTATTTCTGGTATCTCTGACATAGCGGGTCGTTTTAGTGGTTCATATAAAGTACCGGTCGGTTATTTGGCGGTCGCGCGCAGCATCCAGGCCATTGTTTCGTGCTGCTCTACCAGGCCGGTTATGAAGTCGGCGCTGCCGGCGTCTTTATATTTTTCCTGGAATTTATCGATGTCGCTGCGCAGTCTGCGGATAATGGTCTCATGATCGTCAAGCAGCTGTTGCAGCATCTCGGCTGAGCTGGTGCCAAAATCTTCATTCTCCAGCAGGGAGGCTTCCTGCAGGAAGTGCTTCATGGAGCCCAGCGCATAATGGCCGATCTTGCGGATACGTTCCGCTACTTCATCCATGATCGTAGCCAGCTGGTTGTACTGCTTTTCAAAGAAGAGGTGCAGGTCGTGGAATTGCGCGCCTTCAACATTCCAGTGGAATTTACGGGTCTTGGTATACAGCAGGAATTCGTCGGATAATAGCTTGTTCAGCTCATCGGCCACCGCCTGTTTGTTACCCGCGCTGATACCGATGTTGGCTTCGGTTAATGCAGCCTCATTTGTCTTTGATTTTGATGAAGTCTTTGCCATGTGTACTTTGATTTGTGTTGTGATTGTGTAGGATAATGACAAATCAAAATTAAAAAGGTTTACAGGAAGTGAGCAGCCGCTAAAGCCTTTATTTTTAGCTGCTTTCATCGATAAAATCTATGCTGCGGAGCATGCCGCTGCCGGGGCTGTGCATACAAAAAGCGCTGCCCTTATCCTGAGGGCAGCGCTTTTGACAGGTATGGTATCGTTTTAATTCAGCTTCATTTCATTGATCAGGTTGCTGGCGCCGCCATATTTGTCGATCAGCCAAAGGACAAAGCGGATATCCACGACAATTGTTCTCTTGTATTTTTTGTCGAAGGCGATATCACCGCTCATCGCTTCCCAGTTGCCGTCGAAGGCCAGGCCCAGCAGCTCGCCGTTGCCATTGATCACAGGGCTGCCGCTATTGCCGCCGGTAATGTCGTTATTGGTGATGAAGCAGGTAACCAGCTCACCGTTGGCATTGGCATAACGACCGAAATCTTTGGTCTTGCAAAGGTCGAGAAAATTCTGGGGCAGGTCGAATTCATAATCGCCGGGCTTGTACTTGTCCAGCAAACCGTCCAGGGTGGTATAGTAGTCGTAGGTAACCGCATCCTGGGGATGGTAGCCGCCCACCGTACCATAGGTAATGCGCATGGTGGAGTTGGCATCCGGGTAGAACAGCTTGCCCTGGTTCTTCTGCATCAGCCCTTTGATGTATTGCTGGCTGAGGTTATCCTTGGTCTTGCCAAACTGCTCCTGGCGCGGTTTGTAGTTCTGCTCATAATTGTTTACAAAGCTGAGCGCGTATTGTACCGCAGGGTCGGCGTTCAGCTTCTCAAGGCTGGGGCCCGAGCAGAAGTTCTCAAACTTAACGTCGTCGAGCAGGAAAGTATTAAGGAAGGCGTAGTTAGCAAAGTCATTAAACGTTTTGGACCAGTCGCTGTTGCCGAATTGCTTGAAGATAAAACGCTGGTAGAAGTCGGGCAGCTGTCCATGAGGCACATCTTTGTAGAACAGCTCGGCTGTACGGGCCAGCATTTCCTGCTCTACTGCCGGCACAAACTCTTTCATGGCCTCTTTACGTGCTTTGCGCAGCTCGGCAACTTCCTTGCCAACCTCTTCCGCTTTTGTTTTTTTATCGGAAAGCAATTGGTTCAGCTTGTTGGTCTTGGCCGCCAGCTTGGCCAGCGCCGATCCCATGAAGCACTCGGCATAATAAACATTGTGCTTTGCATAGGGGCGATAGTCGCTGTACATGCGGGCATATTGGTTCATCAGGTCTTCATAATCCCTGTTGGTTGTTTTGGACCAGGCCGTGAAATCCTGTTCCTGGCGCTGTTTTTCGTCGATCACACGCAGACGCTTCAGCTGCTCGGTCTGGCCGATGAAATATTTCCAGTAGTTGGCAATACGGGCATAGTTCGACGCCAGCTTCAGGTTAACCGCGGGGTCCTTGCGCATATAGTTGCGCATAATGCCGAGGCGCATATCCCTGATCTTGACGATAGAAGGGTTCACCTCGTTGATGGCCATGTCCACACCATATGAAGTTTCATAACGGTTGGTACGGCCGGGGTAACCCATTACCATGGCGAAATCGTTTTCCTTTACGCCCTGGGTCGATACCGGGAGGTATTGTTTGGGTTTGTAGGGTATGTTTGTCTTGGCGTAAGGCGCCGGGTTGTTGTTCTTATCGGCATATACGCGGAACATGGAGAAATCGGCGGTATGGCGGGGCCACATCCAGTTGTCCGTATCGCCGCCGTATTTGCCCAGCGATTTGGGCGGCGTACCCACCATGCGTACGTCGTTGAATACCTGGTACACCAGCAGGATATACTGGTTGCCGTTGAAATAGGCCGTGACAGCCGATGCATAACGGCCGCCTTCATTGGCTTTCTTTTCCAGCTCTTCTTTCGCCTTGTCCATCGCTTTCTTTTTCTTTTCCTCTGAAGCCGCGTTTTCGCCGGCTTTCAGCACCTGTGCAGTCACATCTTCCATGCGCGCGAGGAATTTAACCGAAAGACCGGGAGCCGGGATCTCTTCATCCAGGGTCTTGGCCCAGAAGCCATTTTCCAGGTAGTTGTTCTCCACGGTGCTCAGCTCGGCAATGCTGCCATAGCCGCAGTGGTGGTTGGTGATCAGCAGGCCGTTGGGAGAAATGATCTCGCCGGTGCACCCGCCGCCAAAATGTACGATAGCATCTTTGAGGCTGGAGTGATTGGCGCTGTACAGGTCTTCGGCCGTGAGCTTCAGGCCGAGGCGCTGCATCTCGTCATAGTTTTTCCCGATGAGCATGGGGATCCACATGCCTTCATCTGCACGGGCAGACAAAAGTGTGGTCATAGCGAATATGCTTAATAAAAGTTTTTTCATGCTCGCAAAAATATAAAATGTTCAGCGCTATTTCTCACCCCATTAGCGGGGAAAATGCAGGCGGAAATGAGATCTGTTCCCTCCGGGGCGATCAGCTGCTGCACCGGGAAACCGGGCGGTTACGATTGTTGGATAATTCATTTAAGAATAATATCGCAGGTGTGCCGGTGTCGGGCTAATAGGATATACCTGCTGAAATTGTGCGTAGAGACGTTGCATGCAATGTCTCCGCCAGGAGAGAACGTAGGAGGTGTTGAATGAGGTAGATGCTGAAATGCCGGTAGAGATATAGCAATGCTACATCTCTACCAGCAAAACGTATGGAGGTGTTTACAGCCCAATCATCATTTGCAGTAATTCAGCAGGAAGTCGATCATCATGCGCATGCCATAGGCCGTGCCGCCGGCGGTGCGGTAATCTTTTCGTGCCGGGATATGAGATACTCCGGCGATATCGAAGTGCATCCAGGGATAATCGGTGAAATGCTGCAGAAATTTACCGGCGGTGATAGCGCCGCCCGATGGGCCGCCGATATTCTTCAGGTCGGCAATATCGGATTTGATCATGTCACCGTATTCATCCCACAGCGGATATTCTACCAGGCGCTCGTATTGGTTAAAGCCGCTTTGCTGCAGCTGTTGCTTTATGGTATCGGAAGCTGTGCCCATGGTCACCATACCGACATCGCCTATAGCAACGGATGCGGCGCCGGTAAGCGTAGCAAAGTCGAGCACCAGCTCAGGACGGTATTTCTTGGCATAGTGCAGCGCATCAGCCAGCACCAGACGGCCTTCCGCATCGGTATTCAATACTTCTACAGTAGTGCCGCTGTACATAGTGATCACATCACCCGGCACATAAGCATTTTCCCCCGGGCGGTTTTCGGTGGCCGGTATCAATCCGACAAGATGCAGGGGAAGATCCAGCTGAGCTGCAGCGTAGAGCACGCCGGTCACCAGGGCAGCGCCGCTCATATCGCTCTTCATACGATCCATGGAATTGGGAGTAGGCTTGAGGCTGAGGCCGCCGGTGTCGTACACGATGCCTTTACCCACAAGCACGATCGGATTCTTGTTGATTACGCGGGTGGGGCGGTGTTCCATAATGGTAAAGGTCGGCGGCAGGATGCTGCCTCTGTTCACGGCCAGCAGACCGCCCATGCCAAGCTGTTCTATTTTGGCTTTGCCCAGCACATTCACACGGAAGCCGCCTTCTTTGCCGACGTTGGCAATCTCTTTGGACAGCTGCTCTGCTGTGAGGAAGCTGAGCGGTTCATTAACCAGGGTACGCACCAGGTAGGCCGCTTCACATATAGCCTGGAGCTGTTTCAGGTCTTTGAGCGTAATGCTTTGTTTTTCGAAGCCGATATCGGTAAGCGCATAGACGGTTTTGCGGGCGTCGGACTTGTATTTGAGGAACTGGTAAGAGGCGAGCGCCAGCCCTTCGGCCAGGAGATAGGCCGCCGCAGGTTCCATGCTGAGATTGGTAATGGTGATCTCTTTGGCTTTGCCTTTTTGCAACAGTAGCTGCAGTTCGGCGCCCTGCTTGCGCAGCAGCTCCCGGCTTTGATAGCTTTCTTTTCCTGCTGCTGCAAAAACAACATACAACTGATGATCAAACCGGTTGAACGAAACAATCTTTTGCTCGTTCCTGATCTGCTGTTCGAGGTAAGCCGCCTCCTCTTTGGAAAGCGCAATATTCCTGAACTGGCTGGCATTATCAATGATATAGATCAGCTGCCCCTTGGGACTCTTATGTATTCTGAAGAACATGGTTAGCTATTAATGATGATCAGCGACAAAAATAGCAATTATCCTTCCAGTTTAGGCGATCAGGTCCGGGCTGCAGTGCCAGGCTTCAGCGTTCGAGGATAGGGTCCGGAACAGCGAGTGCCAGCAGCTGTATAGCTTTCTTCTGAAAATCGATCAGCGCTTTTACTTCCTCTTTCAGCGACCGGATCTCCTGTAGCAGGATTTGTTCATTGTCCGCATTGCCTGCCTCCGCTGCAGGCATGCGGGGAGATAAATCTTCCCGGGGATTTTCCTGTGCAGGGACGCTTTGCAGCAGGGTAGCCAGGTCGGTCTGCAGGATGTCGGCGATAGCGGAAAGCAGTCGCACGTCCATGGATTTGTTGACGCCCCGCTCCATTTTAGCATAGGTCCGTTCATCCATATACAGGCGCATAGCCATTTCTCTTTGCGTTATCCCTTTGAAGCGACGCAGCCTTTTAATATTCGTTCGGATATTGGCCAGGATCATGTAGCAAATTTTCGAGATTAAATTTTAACAAATTTGTCTCCGTTTATGCCTTTGGTTGATTGGCTTGGTTGTGGTCGATTGGTGTTGCAAGATAGAGATATTTTTTAAAATTTTAATGCAAAACGTATGGATAAAAGGAGTGAAATCAGGGTTACCCCTGAGTTATTAAGAAGACTCATTATTTATAAAACAAAGCATTTTTTACCCATCGCAGGTTTCTCTTTAATGTTCTATAATTTTTTAAATTATTGTAAATCAATTATTTAAAATTCATATTCCATTTTTATTTTTAAACAATAGAAATTCTAAAAAATCACTGCTGTGATTAAAATATTGTCTTTAGAGGGGGTACGAACGTGGGGGGCATTAGTGCTTTTTAAATAGTAATAAATAAAATGTAACTTTTTGTGCCCCTAAACCTACCCGAATACGTCCCCTTTCCGGTAGTACAAATGGATACTTTTGCTATCTGAAAATTTAACCTTAATTCCTAAATATTTTAACATTTGAAATGGTGCAACCCGTTGCCTGCTCCGGCAATGCACCGGTAACCTGTATCCTCATGCGACGCCAATCCTATCTCCCGACCTGCCTGTTACCTGCCGCTTTCCATGAACTGAACCAACTATCAACTCGCTTTTAATTCAATCCACACGTTTATGACGCAAATTTTCCCAAAACAAAGACGTATGCTCCCCGAGGATAATCCGTGGCGGCATATGTTGTTCTTCTTGGTGGCCTTCGTCACCAATGCCATGAAAGGACGCCGCTTTCACCAGGAACGGCGCCGGATGCCGCTAAGGCCGGGTATGGCTGCAGCTGCAGCGCTGGCGATGCTGTTTCCCCTGCTAACGGCTATCCGGGCGGAGGCCTCGCACTTCCGCTACGGCAACATTACCTGGAGCCGGCCCGATGCCGCTTCGCGCACGGTTACCTTTACGCTGACCCAATCTTACCGTATGTCCAACTGGACGGGTGTAAGTGTAGGCAGCACAATCAGCGACGGGGTCTTCCTGAGCTTCGGAGACAACAATTCGGAGCAGGTCAGTCTCAAAGTCAACTCGGTGAATGTTGCAGAAGACTATTTCATCGGTACGTTTACCACCACGCACACTTATTCTTCAAGCGGCAACTTCGAGGTGAGCTATTCCAACTGCTGCCGCCTGAGCACCTTGCAGAATAATGCTAATGGTAATTTCGGCCAGGTAACTTCGGTCAACCTGGGAACCAACAATCTCGGATCGCCTGTTTCCACCCTACCTCCTGTAGTAAGTGTTTCTACAGGTCTTTCCAATGCTACCTTCAATGTACCTGCTGCCGATCCTGATGGCGGCGCGCTGACTTATGCCTTGTCTGCTTCTGCCGACTTCGGCGGTGGCACCCAGGCGCCGGGCATCAGCATTGATGCGAATACCGGCACTGCCACTTTTAATACCGTAGGCAAAGCGGTAGGCACTTTATGGAGCGCTGCCTTTACAATTACCGATGCTACGGGTTCCAGGTCCGTGGTGGATTTCCTGATCAAAGTTGTAGGCTCTTCCAACCCGCCCGTGTTCAATTATGCAGTAACTCCTTTGAATAATGCAGTGTACAATGTACACCCCGGCGATAATATTGCTTTCACTGTTGCTGCTACCGATCCGGATGCAGGCGGCACCGTACTGCTCAACGGCGCCGGTCTGCCTACAGGCGCTTCCTTTAATCCCCCGGCTACGCCCTCAGCAGCGCCCAGCACTAATTTCAGCTGGACGCCTACGGTAGCCCAGCTGGGTACTTATATATTGACCTTTGTCGCTACTGATAATGTGGGCGTACAGACCAGCACCACAGTGACGATACATGTTACTGCCGGTCCGCAGTTTATCACGCCCACGCCGCCAACAACGCCTGACAGGCTGCTGCTGACCGGGACCACACTCAATGATGTCATTAAAGCGAGCAACCCCGATCCCTCTGTAAATACGAAGATTACTTCGGCCACAGTACCCGCCGGTGCTACGATCAGCCCATCGCTACCGACAGCCCTGAGCGGTACGCCGCAGGTAAGTGTCAGCTGGACGCCCATAGTAGGGCAGTGGGGCGACCATGCGTTCACCTTCGTTGCAGAAGACCAGAATAGCAATACCGCAACAAGAACCTATCATGTTGTCGCGAACACCAAACCCCAGTTCACATCGACGCCGGTTACCGCTGCGGTGGCTTGTGAGCCGTACAGCTATACCATTACCGGTACAGATGTCGATCTGCCATATGGCGATGAGCTGGAATTTGAAGCGCATAGCGTTTTGCCTTCATGGCTTACCCTGACCAATAATCCCGACGGAACCGCTACCCTGAGCGGTACGCCCGGCGCCGGCGATGTGGGTTCGTACAATATCGAACTGGTTGCCGCTGATATTTACCACCACTCCAGCACGCTTGTAGAGCAGCCTTTCACGATCGTTGTTGCTGCTGCAGCACCGGTTGCCGTAACCAATGGCGGTAATATTTGCTCAGGCAACAATGCCGTGTTCAACCTTACCGGACCTGCAGGTTATGTAGTGAACTACAATCTCAACGGGACCGGTGCGGCTTCAACAACGCTTTCGCCTTCAGGTACCGCTACGGTTACCGTTAACGGCGCCACCGCCAGCCAGGTGCTGAACCTGGCCTCCGTGGTAAACCCGGTAAACAGCTGTACCCGCAGCTTGAGCGGTTCTTCGTCTGTAACCATCAACCCTGTGCCCACAGGCTCGGCTCCTGCCCAGGCAGTATGCTCCGGTGCAACAACCAGCGTTGCTCTTTCTGCATCCCTTCCCGGGTCAACTTATACCTGGACTGCTGCCCTGCAATCCGGCAGCGCTACCGGTTTCAGCAATTGTGCTTCGGCTTGCGGCGATACGATCAGGCAAACCCTGGTCAACAGCGGTGCTGCGCCTGCTGTCGTACGCTACACGGTTACCCCTTCATCCGCACTGGGCTGCCCCGGCGCACCTTTTACGGTTGATGTAACGGTGAATCCGATCCCTGCAGGTACTGCTGTCGCGCAAACGATTTGTAGCGGCGCCGCGACCAACATCGCGCTGAACGCCGATGTAAGTGGTACGACCTTTTCCTGGACTGCCGCGTTGCAGTCCGGTGTGGTGACCGGCTTCAGCGATTGTAGCACGGGTTGCGGCAATACGATTGCCCAGGCGCTGACCAATGGCGGTACCGGTTCGGGTATCGTTCACTATACCGTTACGCCTCAATTTGCCGGTTGTAGTGGTACACTCTTTACGGTAGATGCTACGGTTAACGCCATACCGGTGGCCCATGCCGGCGCCGATAGAGTGATCTGCAGTACGGGTGAAGCCCTGCAGGCAACGCCTGGTGTAGCGCCGCAAACCGGCGTATGGAGCATCATCAGTGGTCCGAGCACTGCCCCTGCGCAGTTTGCCGGCGTCAATGATGCGCAAACCGTATTTACACCGGCCATTGCCGGCGGCAGCTATACCCTGAAATGGACCCTGAGCAACAATGCCTGCGTCTCTTCTTCCGATACCGTGGTGATCACTTCGCTTGGTGCGGTACAAGGCACGATCACGGCATCAAGCAATGCTAATGTATGCAGCGGTCAGACCTCCAATATCAACATCAGCGTAAATCCCGTATCGGGCGGTACGTTCAGCGGCACCTTCACCAATGGTAAGACCTTTGCCGGACTTACTCCTGCTGCGGGTATCATCAGCCCTTCGTACAGCTTCACCAACAGCAGCACCACGAACACGACGGAGTCCTTCGTGCTGGCTTCATTGGTATTCCATCCCAACAATGGTACCTTACCTACACCGGCTACCTGCAATGCTACGGCGCAAGCCATGGGCGGTCAGACGCTGGTTACCATTCAGCCCGTGGCTGACCTCGATGCCGTTGCTGCCGGTCCCGTTTGTAACGGTGGTCAGGTAAGCATCGCCATCAGCAACCCCAACGCGGTTGGCGGTACTTATAACAGGACGGCGGTCTATAACGGTGCCGGGCATACAGCCGCCACCAGCGTTTCCGGTATGAGCTACCTTAGTAATGAAAGCTTCATGGAGACCCTGACCAATAATACCAATGCCCCGGTTGATGTAGTGTATACTTTCACTCCTGTAAGCCCCGGTTCGCAAGGCTGTGTGGGCGCCATTAAAACTGTAACGGTTACGGTTAACCCAACACCCTCCATCGTTGCCGTTGCCGACCAGCAAGTATGTAATGGCGCAGCTGCTAATGCGGTAAGCTTCAGCGGCGGTGTAAACGGCACCAGCTTCGAGTGGACCAACGATAATCCTGCTATAGGCCTGGCGGCCTCCGGTACCGGGAATGTCAGCGCCTTTAATGCCATTAATAACGGCATTGCTCCGGTTACGGCGCATATCCGCGTAACCACTAAAGCCAATGGCTGCACCGGCGTGGCAGATACTTTTGCCATTACGGTAAAGCCTACGCCTTCAGTACTCGCCACTGCCGATCAGAACAGCTGTAATGGCACTGCTACTGCAGCGGTAAGCTTCAGTGGCCCTGTAAGCAGTACTGTATTTAACTGGACCAATGACATGCCTTCTATAGGCCTGTCTGCATCCGGCTCTGGCAATATCGCTGCCTTCAACGGTATCAATAACGGTACGGCGCCAGTAGCCGCTGCGATCCGCGTGGTGCCTGTAGCAGACGGCTGTAACGGCGTTGCTGATACCTTTGCAATCACCATCAAGCCGACACCTTCTGTAATTGCTACCCAGGATGCTATTGTATGTAATGGCGCTGCCACAACATCGGTAAGCTTCAGCGGTCCCGTGGCCGGAAGCACTTTCCAATGGACCAATAGCGAGCCCTCTATCGGGCTGGCGGCATCAGGCAACGGTGCGATTGCTGCTTTTAATGCGATCAATAACGGTACTGTTCCGCTGACGGCTCATATCCGTGTTGTGCCGTCGGCTGATGGCTGTACCGGTGCAGCCGATACCTTTACGATTACCGTGAATCCTACGCCTGGCGTGGCAGCTACAGCTGACCAGGCGGTCTGCAATGGCGCCGCTACCACAGTGGTTCCCTTTGCCGGTACTGTAGCCGGCACTACATTCAAATGGACGAACGACAATGCCGCTATCGGTCTTGCCGCTTCCGGTACCGGTACAATTGCTGCCTTCAATGGTATCAATAGCGGTACAGCCCCGGTAACCGCGTATATCCGTGTGCTGCCTGAAACCAATGGTTGCACCGGCACTGCCGATACGTTTGCGATCACGGTTAAACCTACCCCAAATGTTGCCGCTATAGCCGATCAATCGATCTGTAACAGCGTGGCGACAGCTGCGGTGCTCTTTAATGGCCCCGTTGCTGGTACCGTATTTCACTGGAGCAGCGACAATGCAGCTATCGGCCTTGCCGCCAGCGGGACCGGCGATATCGCCTCTTTTAATGCTATCAACAATGGCACAGCACTGGAGCAGACCCGTATCATCATTACACCAGTAGCGGATGGCTGCGATGGCCCGGCCGATACATTTGTGATCGCAGTGAAGCCTACGCCTGTCGTAGCAGCTACTGCCGACCGGCCGGTGTGCAACGGTTCTTCAGCGGCCTTCTCCTTTAACGGTGCTGTGCCCGGAACCCTTTTCAGCTGGACCAATGACAATCCCTCCATCGGCCTTGCTGGCGGCGGATCCGGTGATATTGCTGCTTTCAATGCGGTCAATAATAGTACAACTGCAGTAACCGCTAACATTCGCGTTGTACCAGAAGCGAACGGCTGTACCGGCGCTGCCGATACTTTCGCGATCACTGTTCAACTTTCGCCCTCTTTCACTTTCAATGTGAACGGTCAGGCTATGGCTAACGGTGGTACGGATACCATCTGCCAGGCAACCAGTACGACTTTTGCGATCAGCGGCGCTGCACCGGGGCATACATTCTCCATGTTGTTCAATGGTGCTGCCTATGCTACTGGAACAATAGATGCAAACGGTGGCTTTACGCATACCTTCATTTCCGGAGGTACGCCAACCAATACCACTGCCGGCACCTATGAGCTTACCCTTACCGATAATGTGACTCATTGCACGGCAACAAAGACCTACCACATCTATGTCAATCCTAAACCGGCCGACTCCTTTGTCGTGAATGGCACGGTGCTGGCTGCCGGTCAGACCTCAACCTATTGCGAAGGCTCCGGCATTACCTTGGCTGTAGCCGGCGATGCCGGTCATACCTATGTGATCAGCAAAGGCGGTAATAGCATTGCTTCAGGTAACGTGAACGGCCCGGCCTACGCGATCAACGCAGCAGCGATGAGCGACGCCGGTATCTATACCGTGGCGCTGACCAATACTGCTACTGGCTGTACCGCTTCACGTACCTACGAGCTGGCGATCAACCCGCTGCCACAGTATACGCTTACAGTGAACAATGCGGCACTGGCCGACAATGCCACCACAACGCATTGCGCAGGTACCGCGGTGACCCTGGCGCTCACGGGAGATGCTTCTTCGACCTATACCCTGAGCTACGATGGTACGCCGATAGCCAACGGTCACCTTGGCGATCCTGCTTATACTTTCACAGCAGCGACGACCGATGCCGGTAACTATAAGCTAGCGGTAACGACTGCTGCAGGATGTACGGGCAATTCCGCCTATACTATGGCGATCAATACTGCTCCGGAATTTGTCAGCATACCCAATGACCAGTTGGCGCAAACGCTTACTGGTACCTGCGCTGCACCAGTAAACTATGGCGCTCCTGTAGCAGATGGCGATCCTGTTCCTACGATGACTTATACGCTGAGCGGCGCCACAACCGGCTCCGGCAGCGGCGATGCCAGCGGCCTCGTGTTCAGCAAAGGTGTCACTACTGTAATGCTGACAGCACAGAACCTTTGCGGCAGCAGGGACAGCAGCTTCACCGTAAATGTGGAAGACGTGGAGCTCCCGGCATTTACTGCCTGCCCGGGCAACCTGACGGCGTTCTCCGCTGCCAACGATTGCGGCAACGACGTAGCGACAACCGTCCCGGCTTATACCGATAACTGCAACTTCGGTGCCAATCCCTTAAGCTGGACCATGACCGGCGCTACACTGGCTTCCGGTGCAGGCGCTATCGGTACCCACCACTTCAATGTAGGGGTAACGAATGTGCTGTATACCGTAACCGATGCTTCCGGTAACCAGAATACCTGCGGCTATACCGTAACAGTGGCAGACAATGTATTCCCGGTCATTTCCTGTTCGGGCAATATCGTGCAGGGCAATGATGCGGGTGTCTGCGGCGCCGTAGTGAATTTCAATGCGCCTGTGGCACAAGACAACTGCTCCGGCTATACCGTAGCCCAGACAGCAGGTCTGCCCGCCGGATCGCTGTTCCCGATGGGCGTTACGACCAATACCTTCGTCGTGACAGATGCTGCCGGTAATACCGCTTCCTGCTCCTTCACCGTAACTGTGAACGATGTACAGGCGCCTGTACTTACTACTCCGGCAGCACAAACTCTCAATGTAGGCGCCGGTAATAATTGCCAGGTGAATATGCCCGACTACAGGAGCCTGTTCCTGGTCAATGAAAATTGCGGTGGCAACGTGACCCTCGAGCAGCTGGCTCCGAACCAGCCCGGATCCCTGGTGATCGGCTACGGTGGTACCCGCTCGATTAAGGTGAAGGCAACTGATATCGCCGGTAACGCGCGTGTGGACAGTTTTACGCTGAACCTGACTGATGCGACGGCTCCTGTTATAGTATGCAAGAATATCACCGTGAATCTGGATGCTGCGGGTAGCGCTACGATCACCCCCGCTATGATCGACAACAACAGTCATGATAATTGCTCTGCCATTACGCTGTCTGCCAGCAAACTGAGCTTCGACTGTTCCAATATAGGCCAGAATGCGGTGATCCTTACCGCTACCGACGCTTCCGGTAACAGCGCAAGTTGTACGGCTACTGTTACTGTTGCAGATGTCACCGCTCCTGCTTTGAGCTGCTGGTCCGATACTACTATGGAAAAAGGACCATTGTGCACCACGGAGATCCCGGATATGACCTACAGGGTAACGGCTACAGATGCCTGCGGCCTGGCTACGGTAACCCAGAGCCCTGTCGCGGGTACCATTATCGCTGCTTTTACACAATCGGTTCCAGTAACGCTTACGGTTACTGATATTCATGGTAATGCAGCGCAATGTTCTTTTAATGTAAACTTTGCTGATCACGGCAAACCGGCTATCGTTAGCTTCCCTGCGGATATCGTGGTGAACAACGGCGCCGACAGCTGCGGCAAGCGTGTAAGCTGGACCGCTCCTATAGCTACCGACAACTGCGGTGTGTTGGGTGCCGCAAGCTTTACGAGCACGCATACGCCCGGTTCTGTGTTCCCTGTGGGAACGACCAAGGTAACTTATACCGCAACCGACCAGGCGGGCAATGATTCCGTCCGTTCCTTCACTGTGACCGTGACCGACGCGCAGGCGCCGAAGATCGCTGGCTGTCCTGCAACGATCCAGGTAGGCACCGATGCGCATGCAACAAGCTGCAGCGCTACCGTGACCTGGACTGAGCCTACGGCTACAGATAACTGTACGCCTTCTGGCAGCCTGGTATGGACGAAAAGCCATCACCCCGGCGATGTATTCCCTGTCGGTACGACTACGGTAACGTACACCGCCACCGACGAGCATGGCAATACCAGCACAGCTTGTTCTTTTGATGTTGTAGTGACGGATCAAACAGCTCCGGTGCTGGATGGATGTCCTTCTGCACTGACCGTGTATACCGGCGCTAACGCCGCCGGCTGTGAGGCTACTGCTACCTGGACCGAGCCTACGGCTACGGACAATTGTACGCCTTCAGGCAACCTGGTATGGACGAAGAGCCATCATCCCGGTGACGTATTCCCTGCGGGCATTACAACGGTAACTTACACTGCTACCGATGCTGCGGGCAATACCAGCGCGACCTGCTCTTTTGATGTAGCGGTGATCGACAATACGGTTCCGACGCTGAGCAATTGCCCGGCCACCGTACAGGTGAGTACCGGTAACAGCACGACGCCTTGCGCGGCCGTTGCTACCTGGATAGAACCCATTGCTACCGACAACTGCACATCTTCAGGTAACCTGGTGTGGACGAAGAGCCATCAGCCCGGCGATGTATTCCCTGTGGGTATGACCCAGGTAAGCTATACGGCAACAGACGCCGCAGGTAATGTAAGCGCCACCTGCACTTTCAATGTAGTGGTTACCGACAATACTGCACCGGTGCTTACCGGCTGTCCTGCTTCAGTACAGGTGAATACCGGCGCCGGTGCGACCGGATGTGATGCAGTAGCTACCTGGACAGAACCTGCTGCTACCGACAACTGCACCCCGGCGGCTAACCTGGTATGGACAAAGAGCCATCAGCCCGGCGATGTTTTTCCTGTGGGCACGACTACGGTAACCTATACCGCTACCGATGCTGCAGGCAACGTAAGCGCCGCCTGTACTTTCGATGTAACCGTTACCGACAATACCGCACCGGTATTCAGCAACTGCCCTACATCGATGAGCAATATAGCGACCAACAGCAACGGCTGCACCGCAGAGATCGCGACAGCAGCACCTGCTGTAACCGATAACTGCAATATGAGCGCCCTGACCTGGACGCTGTCCGGCGCTACCAGCGCGGCTTCTCCCACGACCGGTATGAATTACCTGGGCACACACACCTTTGCGACAGGCACCACCACGGTAACCTATACCGCAACCGATGCGGCGGGCAATACCCAGACCTGCTCCTATACCGTTGAAGTAGTGAATCACCTTGCCGGCTATATCAGCGGAACATCGACTGTAGCGCAGAATGTGAATACCACTTCCAACATCATGTTTGCTGCAAGCGGTGGTAAAGCGCCATATACATTCACCTATTCTGTGAATAATGGTCCTGCGCAGACGATCAGCACCACCGGTACCAATACGGTAACGACCGTGCCGCAGTCCAATGCTGTGCTGGGTGCTTATGCGTACACGCTGTTGAGCGTGCAGGATGCCAACGGCTGCACCGGTACGCTGCAAACGGATAACAAGGATACGATCACGGTTGTAGTTGCCGTGCCCAGGGCTAACCTGGCGCCGACGATCACCATACCGGTACCGTCCTTTACCAGCAGCAACACTATCCGTGCTTATACCATCAACCTGTTCAATGTAGCGGCTGCGCCCACTTCGGGAACCATCACGCTCTACGTGCTGAAACCCACGGGCAGCGGCTCTTCCATGACCTTCAGCAACAGCGGCTGGACCGTAACGGAAGCGCCAATGTACTATATCCTGGAATCCCAGGCAGTGATCAACGGCAATTTCGGGTTCTCATCGATCCCCGGTACCATACAGCTTGCACCTGGTGTAGCCAACGGCACTTACAGCGTACAGGTGATCGTAGCGCCCGGCTCCGGCGGAGATAATTCCCCGGAAAACAATGCGGCGAGCGGTATCCTGAACAAGACCAATTAACCAGCTTACCGGCCCGGCTGTAACCTGCAGCCGGGCGGTCAGGCAAGTATTATTCAGCGTATTCAAACCAACGATTATGAAATCACTATTCGGTAAAATAATCTGCGCAGGCGCACTGTTATGTTCCTTGCCAGATACGGGATTTGCGCAAACCATTCCGCAGGCAGATCTCTTCCTTACCGGCGGTCCCAATATGGGGACTTATCCGGGATATGTGTCGCCAGGTACTTATGATGTTACTTTTTCCAATGCTACCGGCGTGCTGCTGCTGCCGCACGCTTTCGCTATTTCACTGGCGCTGCCTTCCGGCTTCGAATTTGCGGAGAGCTACCCGGGATGCCCTACCGACTGGAATTATACCCGTACCAGCGCCACCTCTGTGTTGCTGGAGCCCACCGCTGCTGTAGCCGGCTTCCCGCCTGTAAGCATCGTCAGTTTCTCGGTACCTTTTAAGACCACCGCTGCAGTAAGCAACCAGACTTACCAGGGCCAGATCTTCCAGTACATTCCTATGTACATCGATCCCAACCAGGGTAACAACAGTCCCACCGGAACGGTAAGCGTGGCCGGTGTGCCGCTTCCCGTGGCTTTTGGATCCATGAGCGCCAACACTAAAGGATGCGAGGTGAGCATTGACTGGACAACACTCAATGAGCTGCGCAATGATTACTTCAGCGTAGAACGCAGCGGCGATGGTGTACGCTTTGCATCCATTGCTAAAGTAAAATCGCAAGGCAGTGGTTCTGAAGAGCGCGCATATCATTACTCCGATGTCCATCCGCTTAAGGGTAAGAATTACTATCGCGTGGTGCAGCACGATGCCGACGGTAAGACGACCACAACTCCGGTTGCCAATGCAGCCGTGGAGTGCGGCCAGCCGCTCATCGACCTGTTCCCCAACCCGGCAACAGATGTGGTGAAGGTACGGGGTATGCAGGGCGACAATACCGTGAGGGTATTTAATGCACTGGGCCAGGTCATCATAGAAGAAGCAACAGACGAAGCGATTCACCCGGTGAACACTTCAGGACTGGCTGCAGGCACTTATCATCTGCAAGTGATCAAGGGAACACAGATCATCTTCAACGGCAAGTTTGTAAAGGCGGAGTAAACATCCTCTTTGTCTGCATAAACGGGTTGCTTCATCAGAGGCAGCCCGTTTTTTTCGCTTAATCTAATCGTGATGCATAAGGGAAAATGCTTGCCGGGTAAGGATTTCGGGAAAATGAAAAACGGTTGCCGCAGCAACCGTTTTTCGTAAAGACCAGGTTCGTCCTTCAGGCACTTTTCAGGTGTTTCAGCGTCTCTTTCTGGCAGAGGATCAGCTCCCGGATCTCATCTTTCAGCTTGCTGATCTCAACGGCGATGTCTGCCGGCCTTGAAGCGTTGTCTATGCCGCAGGCGTGGTTCTCCTGCAAAGCGGTAGCAGGGTCGAGTGCTACCTGTTCGGCAGCCAGCGTTTCTGGATCTTTAAGCAAATTACAGATCTTGGTATGCAGGATGTCGGCAATGGATGCGACGAAACGGATATCCATTGATTTTTGTTCGCCTCTTTCGATCTTGGAATAAGTACGCTCCTCGATAAAAAGTTTGGCGGCCATTTCTCTCTGGGTAATGCCTGCAGATTTTCTAAGTTTTTTGATGTTGCATCGGATAGCATTTAATTCCATAAAACGGGGGTTTTCAGGGGTGGGTTAATAGGTGGTTTACGGTTCTTTTGTTAAAAAAACAGAACAGGGCGGTTCATTTTTTCAACATAAAGTTAGGAATTGTAAAAATATAAATGTCTATTTTTTTCTCCTTTTTAATGATCTAAGTCTTTTTACGTAGTTATACGCAATTTTGATTTTGAGTTGAAAAATATTCGGTTGGCGATTTTTTTATGAGGTATAAATACCATTATTTACGAGAATAAATCCTTTTTGAATTGATTTTTATGCATTTAAATATGTTTTTCTTCTTTTGAAATGCAAAACTTAAATATTTATATTTAAGTTTAATTTGAATTATACTCTATGTAAAATACCAGGTATTTTCCCGCTTCTTTATCATATTAGCATAATTTGATAGTATAACCTACCTTGATAGGTCCTTTTTTCTGAAAATTTTAGCGCTACTTTTGTGTTAAAATTTTCTCATCTATTTCTTCCCCCTTTTCAATGTCGGGCGAAAGTTATATAGGGAGAAAACCGACCCTTTAAACCCGATAAACCGATTTAGCCTATGAACGACCTGTCACCATTTTTCTTGCTCATGGTATAGCATTCTGACCCCATAGCTATATCCTCTCAGATGAAATAGTTTTCATCCGGATCGTCTCCGAAGCCCGCTTCTGTGACCGGCACCTCGATGCCCTCAACGTAACCGGAGCAACGGCCTTGTCCCTTACATAACGGTTCATGTAGAATTACCCAGCTATCTTTTATAAACCCTTAAACAATTACCAATGATTAAGCTAAACGCAAAGGGAGATACTTCTCCCAGGATGATGCAGGCCCACCAGGGCAAGGATCAGGCCCCTGTCTATACGAACAGGCGGTTTGCGCCGGCCCTGCAGGCGATCAGGCGGCTCGCCGCCCACCGGGGATCACCATTTTCCCGGGTAACGAGAACGTTGGCGCTGACTGTGCTGGCCGTACTGGCTTATGCTACAGCGGGAGCGCAGGTGTACACCAATGACTTCGACGGCTCATCGATTATCAGCAGCAATATAAGTGCCTCCGTCTGGACAGGCGGCGCGACGGGAACCAGCCTCTGCGGCGCTAATGGCCTGGTGAGCCCCGGCTCGGGCACCTCGTACAATTTTTCCATCACGCTTACGGTAGCTCCGGGCTACCAGATGCAGATCACGAGCATTTCAGCCGATATGCGGCGTTCATCGGTTCCCGGCTACAGCAATGCGCAGGTAAAGATCGGCGCAAGCAACTATGGAACCCCGGCTGTCCCTGGCTTTCTCGGCTGTGTGAACCCCGGCGGCGTGTCCACGGTATCGGGCCTTACCGGAGCGCAAACGATCAGTTTTTCCGGTACCAAGCCCAACTCGGAATCTGTCTCGCTGGATAATGTACAGATCCAGGGAACGATTACCTGCATCAGCCCTTCTGCCTTCAATGTCAGCAATCCTACACCTTCGGCCTGCGGCTCGGCAGCAATCAGCTTGTCCGGCAGCCAGGCCGGCGTGAACTACCAGCTTTATGTAAGCACTATGGCGGCGCCTTCCCCGGCTGCTGTAGGAGCACCGGTACCCGGTACCGGCGCTGCGCTCAGCTGGTCCGGTATGTTGCCCGGTACCTATGCTGTAGTGGGCAGCACCGGATCTTGTCAGACCAATATGACCGGTTCGGCCATTGTAAAGGAAGATCCTTCTGTATACACTGTTTCAGGAAGCGGCAATATTTGCCTGAACCCTCCCGGCGGCACGATGCCTATCGCTTTGAGCGGCAGCCAGATCGGTGTCAATTATCAATTGTATAATGGCGCGTCTCCGGTAAGCCCTGCCCAGATACAGGCCGGTAATGGCGCTACGCTTACCTTTACCGCCAGCGCTGCCGGTACCTATACGGTGAAAGCCGAGCCCAGCGCAACAGTGTGCGGACCGGTGGTAATGACCGGTAATGCTGTTGTTACAGTAAGCCAGCCGGTCGCTTCTATCAACGGGAACAATGGTGAATTCTGCTCCGGCGGCGGTAACGGCGTCTGGACCATCAGCGGTACGCCCCTGGCGGTGGTTTCCTATACCGTGACCGGCGGCGCTCCCGGTACGCCTTATTCCAATACTGTGAATGTGCAACCCGATGGTACCGCTACGATCACCGTTAATGGCATTACGGCCAATACCGTTGTTACGCTCAATTCGGTGCAAAACACTACCGGCTCCAATGGCTGTACCCAGAACATTACCGGCCAGAGCAGCACCCTGGTGGTACGCCCGGCACTGAGCGCTTCTATTGCGGCTTCTGAAGCGGTATGCGAAGGCGATAACTTCAGCAATATTACCGTGACTTCCAATACCGGTACTGCTTATGCCCGTACCGTGTACTACAGCCGCCGCGTCAATTCCGGCTCCTACAGCAGCCAGCCTTCGCTGAGCTTCCCTATGGGTGTGACTTCTGTGAATGTAAGCGTATCCGGTATCAACCCTTCTGTGCTGGGTACCGACTATACGTACAGGCTCGACTCTATACGGTATGATGCACCGCCAAATTGTACGGTGCCGCTGAACCAGACCATTACAAAGACGGTTAAGCCGAGGCCTGTTTTCAGCTTCGAGATGAACGGTGTCGTGCTGCATGCCGGCGCTTCGGATACAATCTGCATGCAACCCCTGAGCGGCATGATCCAGTTCAACATAGCCAATACCACTCCCGGCTTTACTTACAGCGTGAGTCGTAACAGCGCGCCTTTCGGCAGCAGCGGTACAGTAAACAATAATGGTACCGGGCTGGTGCAAAGCATCAACTTCTCTCCCGCCGGTACTTACCAGGTAACGGTGAACAACCCGAACAACGGCTGTTCAAAAACGCTGACTTATACCGTGATAGAATTGCCCCGTCCGCCGATCGCTTATTATGTAAACGGGCAGCTGGTAACTAACGGCAGCACCATACAACTTTGCTCCGGCCAGACTGGCGTAAGGGATTCGCTGGTATCGGCTGCCGGTGCTACCTTCAGCATTACCGGTTCCTCCCTGTTTAACGCTTCCGGCAGCATTCCCGGCCCAGGCGCTTATGTCAGCACGCAATCCGCTCCAAGCGTGAGCAGCGTAACCACTTACAGCGCTACCATTACGTTGAGCGCTAATCCGCTCCTGGCTTCCGGCTGCGATTCCTCTATCAGCTTTAATGTGCAGGTTAATCCGCTGCCTGCGCTGGCCGGCAATGTTTATTACAACAACCAGCTGGTGACAGCAGAAAGCACCGTTGAAATGTGCGAAGATGCCAGTCCCGCGATCCGCATTACCGGTACGCCCGGCTATACTGTCGAGATCCACTACAACAAGGGCACCAGCCTGGGCTCCTTTACCCAGCTGCAAACCGGCGTGATCGGAACCAATGGTGAATATGTATGGAACAGCGCCAACGGAACTTTCGGCAACGACTGGAGCGCCGGCTTCGATCAATATTGCTCCAGCCCGACCCGTATGTTCTATCATATCGAAGTGAAGAACCCCAATACCTGGTGCAGCAACACCTTCGACTTTAAAGCGAAGATCAACCAGAAGCCAAGCATCCGCGTAGGCTATGCTTACAACAACAACACGACCAGCATGTCTTCTTTCGGTAGCACCGGTACCGCAATCAATGCGCCTACCGATACCGTAAGCGTATGCTATAATGCCGGTTCCAGTGATCTTAAATTCTTCTTCAACTGGGATGCTGCGCACAACATCAGCAATTTCGACGAAGTGTGCGGCAGCGGCACCACTAATACGATCCTGTTCGAGCTGCGTAAAGGCGGCGTGAGCGGTACATTGGTACATTCCGGAAGCCTGACGGCAAGCGGTGTGAACAGCACGGTCCAGATGCCGGTAACTGCCGGAAGCTCGGGCCTGTACACCCTGATCGTGCGGAACTCCGACAATGGTATGATGTCTGGCGTGGTATGTGATTCTATCCGTTCTTTCTGGGTGAAAGCCAATGCTGCCCCGGTATATACCTTTATCGAGACCAATACGGTAGCGACTCCCGGTGCGGATATTACCGCTCCCATTACCGGCGCCACTGCTTCTTCAGCGAATCCCGTGAAATTCTGCGAAGGCTATCCCAAATCTGTGACCATCTCCGGAGCCGTAGGACAAACCTACTGGATCACCCGCATTTCCGGTCCCGGCGCTGCCCAGAATTTTGGCAGCTCCGGCAGCCCGCTGGCACTGGCCCCGGGCGGCGCTACGCACCAGTTCAACAGCCTGGCTGTTGGCGTGCATCACTACCTGCTGACTGTTATGTCGGCCCCGGGTGCCTGCCCTGCTTATCGTTCTTTCCAGGTGCAGATCACCGAGATGCCCAAGCCTGTGCTGAAGGTGAATGGCGTAATCATTGCCCCGGGATCTACGCACAATTTCTGCCAGGAAGAAGAGACCCATTATACGATCACAGGCATACCCACCGGTATCCCGTATCAGTTCTTCCAGGGCAACACCATGATCGCCAGCGGCATTTCTGCCAGCGTGGAATCATCTGTGATTACCCTGGTAAGCCAGCCTAACCTTGCCGGCCCCTATACGATCAAGGTGAACAATACTGCTACTTCATCCTGCGACTCGTCTTACAGCTTCAACATCACGGTAACCGATCGTCCGGACATTACGATCGATTCTGTGAAGCATGTAATGGTATGTAACGGGGACAATTCCGGTGTGCTGTATTACCACTATGTGGCCCTGGGCAGCTCGACTGTAAATACCAAGCTGTTCCGTAACGGTACACAGGTGCTGAATTCTACCAGCGCTAACCAGGCGCTTGCCCTGTCTACGACTAACCTGTATGCCGGCAATTACCTGCTGGTGATCGCCAGCAATGGCTGCGCCGACAGCGCCGGGTTTACCATTACAGAACCGGCTACTCCGGTGCTCCTCCAGGTAACCGGTACCGATACCGCCTGCGGTGTCGCGCTCGGATCCGTAACCTTCTCGGTACAAGGTGGCAGTCCTTCGTATGCTGTGAAGATATTCGTAGGTGCCACTACCACGATCGCACAGCAGACCGTACTGCCCAATGCGGATACCGGCTATACATTTGCAGGACTCTCCCCCGGTGCGTATACCATACAGGTTACCGATGCGCTGGGTTGTGTGAAGACAGCAACCTTTACCATCAACAACTGCAGCGCACCTGATATCGTGCCTGTAGCCAATATGGCCAGCAACAACTATTCTCTCGCCGGTACGACAGCGCTGCCCATACAGCTGCGCCTGTACAACATCGGACAGGTGAACAGCAATGGCTCCATATCTGCAGGTTTCCTGTTGCCGGCAGGCTTCAGCATTTCCAATACCGGCCTTACCCCGGGATGGACCGTAAGCACTTCCGGTCCTGTAACGATCCTGACCTCTGCTACAGCTGTCGTGCCTTCGGGAGCAAGCCCGCTGGTGGTTACCGGTAACCTGATCCTTACCGGCTCTACCTCCAAAGGTATCTATGGTGTAGTGATCCAGGTTGCCCCCGGAAGCGGCGGTGAATCGAACAGTTCCAACAATACCACCAATACGATCATCAATGTGATCGACTAGGATGGATTTTGTCCGGGCGGCGCTTGCCGCTGCCCGGACATTTAAAAAAATTACCCGGTTTTACCCCAAAAACAATTCCTATGAAAAACATATTCAAAACCATTTTGGCCTCCCATATGGTGCTGGCAGCCGGTTTGCTTGCAACAGAAAGCAAGGCGCAGCCCATAGCCGCTTCACTGACGGGCGGATTGTCGGGAGCCCCAGCCTTTTTCAATGCCGGGAACTTTACCGGTTTTGTTGTCCCGGGCACATTTGATCTTACTTTCGGTAATGCCTCGGCGCCCCTGCTGCCGGCCGGCAGCCTGGAGATCAAAGCTGTGCTGCCTGTGGGCATGAGCTTCGATGCCTATACACCGCCTTCGGGATGGAGCTATACGATCATCGATCCTCAGAATGCAGTGCTGGCCAATACGGCCGACATCGGCTACGGGCTTTTTCCGCCGACGAATAGCAACAGCACTGCAGTGTTTCATATCCCGGTCAAGACTACAGCCTCTTTTGCCAACAGGACCTATGTAGCCTTTATCCAGGGAACAGGACCTTTCCATACAACCCCCATTCCTGTTGCAGGCATCAATTCGGCCCAGGGAACTGTATCGGTAGCGAACAACCCGCTACCTGTGTTGTTCACTTCGTTCACAGTAACAAAAAAAGAAGGCTGCGCTGCGGAGCTGAACTGGGAAACGGCGATGGAAAAGAACAACGATCATTTTGATGTAGAACGCAGCGCCGACGGTACCAAGTTCTCAATGATCGGTACCGTAAAAGGATCCGGCAACAGTTCAGAGCTGAAACAGTATACTTATCTTGACGAGCATCCCTTACAAGGACATAACCTGTACCGTATACGGCAGGTGGATCTCGATAAGAAATCGGATGTTTCCAGGACAGAAGGCGTCAAGCTGGATTGTCTTGTTGAAGGAATAGCAGTATATCCCAATCCTACTACCGGTATTATCTATATCAAGGGTTTGAGCGACAAGGGCACAGCTACCATACTGAACGCTGTGGGTCAGAAAGTGATGGAACGCGACCTGGAGAACAGCATTGAGGGTATGAATATCTCCTCGCTGACCAACGGTATTTACCAGCTGCAGGTCTTCAACAGCGATAAAGTGATCTTTACGACCAAGGTGATCAAGAAATAATGCTGCCGTTAATGATGTGTGCTGCATAAGGCTGTCCTCAAGTGACCGGGGACAGCCTTTGCCTTCCTTGTATCTGTTTTCCCTTTAAACCCTGAACCATGTTATCCTTATCTATTTCTACCGGGAGGCTGTTGCGGTGCATATTGCTGGGCGCCGGTCTGGCTTATATGCCTGCCGGAACGATACATAGCCAGCCGGAACCGGCGACGGAGCAGCTGGGTGTTTCCCTTGGCGGCGGCTATGCTTTCGGCCATACCGACTTTGCCTGGACCAATACGATCCCTTCGCCCGTGTTTGGCGTTGGCCTGCATTATTTCTCTCTTTCTTTTCTGCAGATCGGCCTGGATGGCCAGGTGGGCTGGCTGAAGGGCGGCAAGTCCGGGGAAGCCGAATCGGCACAGACAGGCTTTAAAGACCGCTTTACGGTTTTGTGTCTTTCCTTCCGTTTCTTCCCCGGTGCGCTGGCCGATAACCCGGGCAGAGACAAGGTGCTGCAGGCGCTTTCGGGTATTTATGCCGGCAGCGGATTGGGTTACCTGCACAATGATGGCAAAGCGAATCCTATGCCACTGGCCATTTACGGCTCGAAGAACAATTATAAAAACAGTACTTTGTATATTCCCTTAGAACTGGGTGTCAATATTCCCCTGGCCCGGCAAAAAAAGAATCTATTCCTTCTGAACCTCAATTTCCGGGCCGGTTTGTGCTTGTCTGATGAAGTTGACGGCTATGTCCCTACTGTGACGGCGAACCAGCATAATGATGCATTCAGCACCTTGACGGCGGGGGTTATTTATAAGTTTGGCTTATAAAAACGTTTACAGAAGAAAAGGGTCAGAATGGGGTATAGGTAAAGGCTGTCTCTTCGTGAGGCAGTCTTTATACTTTTTATACCGGTCTTATTTTTTGCGGATCTTAATGAGGGCGTTTTTGCCGATGGTATTATGGGCGATAATGTTGTAAGTGGTACCGGCATCATCCAGCTGCAGGTTGGCGGTATTGGGCGGGTCGCCGCCCTCATTGATGGCCATGATGCTGATGATGTTGAGCTCGTTGCCCCCTAAAGGTAGCTCCAGCCGCTTCTTCTGTTTGGTCAGCACATAGTCTTTCAGCACTTCGGCGCCATTGAACAGGATCGTGATACGGTCGTTGTCTTCGTTGTTGCCGTCCCATACGTCAAGGATCACTTTGTCCGATTGCCAGAGCAAAGTTTTGTCCTTTCCCTCTGTAATGTTATCCGGCTGCTTAGGTGCGGCTGGCTTACTGTTGACCGCTGCTGCAACGGGCGAGGCTTTGCGTACCGTATCGTAGATCACCCGGCGTGCCGGTTTAGGTCTTGTAGCTACCGGTTGCTGCGCTGCCGGCGTATCTGCCTGCGGGGAAGCCTGTGCCGTTGGATTAAAGAGATGCTCGATCTCGGCCGGCGCCATGAAGGTAATGCTGCCGCGGCTGCAATCGGCGCCCTGGCCGGCAGTCATTGTATTGAGCGGACCGGAGAGGGTTTTCTCCTTATCATTATACTCCAGCATCGCTTCGACCAGGCAGATCAGGGCCTGGCTTTTGAAATTGTGATTGTAGACGATATACATTTCCTTTAGCAGGACAGCCTTCCTGGAAGCATATACTTCCGCAGTCACATAGGCTTTTACATCATGCTGCTCGTCAAGGTAAGTATAGGCATAGCCACTGAGCAGGTTGCGCACCGAATCCTTCAGTTCCAGCCGGTAGGTGAACGATTCTCCTCCCTGTACACCCATAAAGCCTTTGAGCTGATATTGATGCTGAGCAGCAGCCTTAGCGCCGCAGCAGGCCAGGAACAAGAGGAAGAGGCAGGAGAGGGATCGTGACATGTAAGAATGGATTTAGGATGATTGCTCCGGAGCGGCAAACAGCAGCTTGTTACCAAAAGGATCGATCAGCTCCATGATCTGCCCGCCCCAGGGCGCGTCTTCCAGGCCGGGATTGTAATAGCGGTAAGCTTTGCTGCCGAGAAGGCGCTGGAAGGCAGCCCAATCGCCGCTGTATTCAATGTACACCTTGGCGCCGGGGCAGGCGTCGCCGTAATGCTCGGTCAGGTGAAAAACAAGGTCATCCATCGAAACCTGCATATAGAGCGGGCTATCGGGCCCGAACCTATGCTCCCAGTCCACGGTAAAGCCCAGCCAGCCGACATAGAATTCAAGGGCTTTGGCAATATCGAAGATGCGGAATACCGGTCTGATGGATGACATAAAAACAGTTTGATCTGATCAGGCGCTTACTTTTTCGGGGCGCATCTGCGGGAAGAACAGCACATCCTGTATGGAAGGCTGGCCGGTGAGCAGCATGGCCAGGCGGTCGATACCGAAGCCGATGCCTGCAGTGGGCGGCATGCCGTATTCCAGCGCGCGCAGGAAGTCGTGATCGATGAACATGGCCTCGTCATCGCCGCGTTCCATCAAAGTCAGCTGGTCTTCGAAGCGCTGGCGCTGGTCGATCGGGTCGTTCAGCTCGGAGTAGGCGTTGGCAATCTCCTTACCATTTACCATCAGCTCGAAACGTTCTACCAGACCGGCTTTGCTGCGGTGCTTCTTGGTCAGCGGGCTCATCTCTACCGGATAGTCGATAATGAAAGTAGGCTGGATATAGTTCGCTTCGCATTTTTCACCGAAGATCTCGTCGATCAGCTTACCACGGCCCATGCTGGGGGCAACGGGGATATTGAGCTGGCGGCATACGTCGCGCAGCCCTTCTTCGTCCATATGGGTGATGTCGAAGCCGGTGTGCTCTTTTATCGCATCGTAAATGCTTACGCGGGCATAGGGCGCTTTGAAGTTGATCTCTTTGTCGCCTACTTTTACAATTGTCGTTTCGTTGGTCGCCAGGGCTGTTTTTTCCAGCAAGTGCTCCGTGGTTTCCATCATCCAGTAATAGTCCTTGTAGGCTACATAGAACTCCAGCACGGTAAACTCGGGATTGTGCGTTCGGTCCATGCCCTCATTCCGGAAGTTGCGGCTGAATTCATATACCCAGTCAAAGCCGCCCACGATAAGGCGTTTCAGGTACAGCTCATTGGCGATACGCAGGTACAGCGGAATATCCAGCGCATTATGATGCGTAATGAAAGGCCGCGCAGCTGCACCACCCGGGATGCTTTGCAGCACCGGCGTATCCACTTCCAGTGCGCCCTGCTGGTTCAGGAATTCACGGATCGCGTTCTTCATTTTGGTGATCTTCACAAAAGTCTCTTTCACACCTTCCGTTACGATAAGATCGGCATAGCGCTGGCGGTAACGGAATTCGGGATCGCTTACGGCATCGAAGGTGCCTCCGTCTTCCGTTCTCTTAACAACCGGCAGCGGCTTTAAAGATTTGGAGAGCAGGGTAATGGTCTGCGTATGTATAGACGTCTCGCCTGTTTTAGTAATGAACACATAACCGGTAGCGCCGATGATATCGCCGAAATCCAGGCCATGCTTCACCAGCGTATCCCACATGGATTTATCTTCTCCCGGGTACAGCTCGTCGCGTTTTACATAAAGCTGTATGATGCCTTTGCTGTCCTGTATTTTTATAAAGAATACTTTTCCCTTGTCGTTGATGCTTACAATCCTTCCAGCTACGCATACCTTACTGTATGCCTCCTGTTGCTCTTCAGTAAATCCGGCCTTGATGTCGGCGGAGTAGTGGGATACCGGGTAGAGCGCCGCAGGATAGGGATCGATACCCGCTTCCTGCAGCCTGGCGAGTTTCTCTCTGCGTACAATTTCCTGTTCGCTAAGTGTAGTCTGCATATCAGTTGTTAAAAAGGTTTTTAAATCGGTTGCAAAAGTACATAATAATAAAGCGATATACAGCACCAGGTGAAAAATGCGCGAAGAGGCTTCCTTGCTGGCAAAAAGAAAGCGCCTGCCATAAAGCAGGCGCCAAGCATAGTTGAGGGAAAGCCTGCCGGAAGGATGTATTGCAAACATTATGGCCGGAAAGCAGTATACCTCTTGCTCAGTTCACCGGTATGTTGTACTTGAACTGTACCTGTACGTAACGCCGGTTGACGTATTTTGAATTGTCATTCCGAAGTAGGTTGTTCAGGCCCTCGCGGAACACAAGCCCTGCCTGTATATTCGGTGTAATCGAAAATTCACTCTTGGCCGTAAGACCCACATCCATATTCGGGAACAGTTTGGAGCTCACGTTTTCCGGCTGCACGATCTCGTCGTTCCGGTTCAGCATACGCTGGAAGTCGCCGCCAACGCTCAGGGCCACATGCTTCTCTACCTGGTAGCCTATCGAGGGATTGAACTGTACGTAGTAGAGCTTTTGTATCGGGTTGAGCGCAGGCGAGGCCAGCGTAGTCTCATTATTGAAAGCAGTAGGCCTGGCGGCGATCTTCCCGTTCTCTGTCATGGGAGGGCCATTGTTGGCTACGACATTGTTGGCATTGTTGTTGTACATCATCGCCACTGTACCGTCTACAAACAGGTTGCCTGCGATCTTGTGCCGCACGCTTACGCCTGCAGTATAGCCGGTATTGAGGTTCCCGTAGTTAACACCGCCACCGAGGGAAATGCTGGTCTTCCTTTCGTGCTTGGTATAGTCGTTCAGGGCTACGGAAGGATCGGCATGATAAGTATATTCTTTGCTCTCTTTTACCTTGTTGCTTGTTGCAGGGTTGAGGAAAAGGTTCCCGTTTGTTTTTTCTTTCAGCGGTGCTGTGGGTTCCGGTTCCCTGGTAACAGCAACCTGCTCCCTGACCTTGGGGTTGTTATCCGGAACGGGTACTACAGGCGCGGGTGAATGGGAATTGAGATCGGGTAAAACGCCTTGCTCTTCCTGCGCCAGGTTCCGGTCATTGGTCCCGGCCGCTTTATCCGCCGCAGGTGTACCCTTATCCTTACCGGGCAATCCGGGCTTTGTTACAGGCTCCCGGGAAGCCGTATTGTTTTCCGGAGCTGTTGTTCCGGCTGGCGGCTGCTGATGGGCAACGGAAGGCTGCGCCGGCTTGTCGTCCGGACCATTGAGCAGCTGTATCATAAACACGGTAGCCAGGGCCAGGGCAACGGCTGCGGCGATGCCGGTAGCGATTACCCATTGTTTCTTGCCTTTCCCGGCCGATGCCGGGGTAAGGGTAGGCGGCAGCAGCTGGGCCAGCCTGTCCCAATGTGCCGGGTTGTACTCTAGTTCTTCGTTCCGAAGTTTTTTTAAGAGCAACTCATCAAATTCGTTTTTGCTCATAATACTTTATTTCTGTCAACTGATTGGCTTTAATTTTTTGCTGAAGGGTCTTGCGGGCGTTATTAACGTGCCATTGCGAGGTGCCTTCGCTCATGTCCAGTATCTTACCGATCTCCTTATGGCTGTATCCTTCAAAAACAAAAAGGTTGAAGACGGTACGGCTCATCGGTGGCAAGGTCTGTATAATGCCCAGCAGGTCCTTCACCGCGATCTTGTCCAGGGCATTGTTGTTAATGCTGAAGGTAGCCGAGTCGCCGATCTCCTGCGGAAAATGCAGCTGCATGGCATTCTTCAGGTACTTGCTTTTCAGGTAATCCAGGCAGGTATTCACCACGATACGCCGCATCCAGCCTTCAAAGGAACCTTTGCCGCTGTAGTCGCCCATGTGATTGAATATTTTCAAAAAGCCATCCTGCAGCAGCTGTTCCGCATCGTGCATGTCCTTTGCATACCGGGCACACAATTTCAGGAACAAGCTGTAGTATTTTTTGTACAGATGCTCCTGAAGCGAACGGTCGTTGCGCCTGCAGCCTTCTATGATATCCTGCTCAGTATATTCCGGCATGTAGTTCTGCGCTGTTCTATAGTCCTGTTTTTTCGGGTTGCGGATCGCTCCGTCAATGTTTGTCTTAAGATCTGTTCCTGGTCTTCCTGGTTCGTGTTTGTCCTTTCTCTTTTCCCTGGTATCGCTTTTTCCTATTCGTCGTTGCCCGGCACCAGGTGCCGGGTTTCTGCCGCAACAGGTAATGCTGTTGCAGCGTTTCTCAGGATACTTAACGGAATCGGGGGCCGTATTCGTTTACCAAAGGCAGAATTTAACGTGATTCAACTGAACAAGCTGTAATCCGATAGACGTTGTTCCGGCCGAAAACCTTGGGTGCTAATCCCTGATGTGGAAAAGGATACCGCCGCCGCCGGCAAGCCACAAACTGCCGTCGGGTCCCAATGTCATACACTTAATATCTTTGTCTGTAAATCTTTCAAATTCAGACCAGTGTTCTCCGCCGTCCTTTGTTTTCAGCAGCAGGCCGTTGTCGCCGGCCGCGTACCCGGTATGGCTATCCCTGAAGCAGACCGATCTTAGCCGGTACTTTTTCAGCAGGGGATTATCGCCGTTGCGCTGCTTCTTCCAGCTCCGGCCACCATCGGCGGTATGGATGATCGTCCCATTGTAGCCCACAGCCCATACCTGGTCCGGGTCTATACAGGCAAGCTCCCTGAAAAAATCGCCTCTTATGTCCTGCAGTTGCCAGGAGCTGCCGCCATCTGTCGTTTTAAGCACGGCGCCATAACCGCAGGCGTAACCGGTCTGGCTGCCGGCAAAGCGGATATCGGACAGCTGAAAGGCAAAGGTGTCGACCAGGCTTAGGTTGGCCGCGGTGTCGATCTTAAAAATGCGTCCCGCCCTGTAGCCCTCGCCCGAGACGATAAAGCCCTGATCGGGGCCGTTAAAAGCAATCCGCTGAAACCATTCCCAGGCGGGGCTTTGTATGAGCTGCCAGTCGTTGCCTTCCTTACTGCAGCGGTAGATCTTGCCATCGTATCCTACACCGTAAATGTCCTTACCGTTGGTGGCGAGCCCGTACACCGCCTTGCTGTCGGGGCCGGTAAACGTAAAGGGCTGCCAGCTGTTGCCGCCATCGGTGGTGCGCAGCAGCACGGAGGAAAAATATTTTTCACCGCCGGCGATAAATCCCAGGGTATCATTGATAAAAAGGATATGATTCAGATCATCTTCGGTATTGGTGGTCAGCTGTTGGGTACCGCTAGGGACCAGGAGGTCCTTTTTGCAGGCGCAAAAAATAAGACAAAGCAATAGAAAGAAGAGGCGGTAATCAGGCTTCATGTCGTCGGTCAAGATCATTTTTATGAGCGAAGGCGTTGTGCATTTTCAGGTTGAGCATAAAAGCTATCAAAATATTGGGTACCTAGCAGAGCCAGGCAACAATGCGGTAAGCCAGGAAAAAATCCATGCCGCAATACAGGAATAGCTGCAGCCAGCACCGCAGGGTAACTGCGGCGAAGCATGCTGCATAGCTATACAAGGCCATTTGCCGGTGCCGTAAAATTCGGTTTTTCCCCGCATAATATAAAGCCATATAAGTAACCGTAAACCAAAAAATACCCAGCACCGCAAAGCCATAGCGGCTTACAGGCCCGCCTGTAGCGGCGGCGGTTAATGCCAGCAGGATATAGATCCGTCCCATGCGGCGGTGAAACCGGGGATATTTCCTGCGCCAGGCCTCCGAAAACTGCACCCAGCCACAAAGCAGTGCCAGTCCGCCGGTAATAATATGTGTGTAAAAGTTGATATTCCAGAGCTTGTCGGTGAGCAGGTTTTCATCTTTGAGCGATAGAAAGGACTGTTTGAGGTCGAAGAAAAAATACAGAGCAGGGTATAACCCGACGATGATCGCCAGAAGAATGAGCAACAGCTTCGTTATTTTACGCAGAAGAGAAAAGCGCAATCTCAGCAGTTTTTGATTTTTGGATAAGGACAAAGCTAAGCCGATAGCGCATTGCTTGTACTTTTTACTTTTTTTGCCGTCTCCATCAAATTTCAGAACTTGCGTCCATGTCGGAACAGTACATTGTGTCAGCGCGTAAGTACCGGCCCCAGACTTTCGATACGGTCGTGGGCCAGCAACACATTACCACCACGCTTAAAAACGCCATCCGCACCCAGCACCTGGCCCATGCTTACCTGTTCTGCGGACCGCGCGGGGTGGGGAAGACTACCTGCGCCCGTATCCTGGCCCGCACCATCAACTGCGAAAACCCGACACCGGATATGGAGGCCTGCGGCGAATGCAGCACTTGCCTCTCCTTCCGCGACAATACCTCTTTCAATATTTTCGAGCTGGATGCGGCGAGCAATAACTCGGTCGACGATATCCGCTCGCTTACCGAGCAGGTGCGCTACGCACCGCAGCACGGCAAATACAAGATCTATATCATCGATGAGGTGCACATGCTCAGCACTGCGGCTTTCAATGCCTTTCTGAAGACGCTGGAAGAGCCGCCTCCCTATGCGATCTTTATCCTGGCTACTACCGAAAAGCATAAGATCCTGCCCACGATCCTTTCCCGTTGCCAGATATTCGACTTCAAACGGATACAAACCGAAGACATCGTAGGGCACCTGGCCAATATCTGTATCAAGGAAAATGTAGCTGCTCAGAACACCGCCCTGCACATCATTGCGCAGAAAAGCGAAGGTTGTATGCGCGACGCTCTGTCGATGATGGACCGTATCGCCGGCTTTACCAACGGTCAGCTGACCTATGCACAAACAGTAGAGCACCTGAATATTCTCGATGCGGATATTTATTTTAAGCTGGGCGATATCCTGCTGAGCAAAGACATCGGCGGGGCGCTGCTCCTGCTGGACAATATCCTGCAACGTGGCTTTGAAGGCGATGTGATCCTCAACGGCTTTGCCGAACATTTCCGGAACCTGCTGCTGAGCAAGGATATGCGGATGGCTCAGTTGCTGGATGTACCTGAAGATCACCGCCGGCTGTATTTCGAGAAAGCGCAGATGATCCCGTCCAGCTACATTCTTTCGGGACTAAGCCTGCTGAACGAAGCCGAGCTGGGCTTCCGTACAGCGCTCAATAAGCGGCTGCATCTCGAGCTCTGTCTCATACGGCTATGCTACCTGAACGATGTGCTCGATACAGCGGAACTGAACGGTTCCGATCTAAAAAAAAAACCTGATGAATCAATAGCGCCGGCTGCTGCTCCGGTGCAAACGGTTGTACAACCGGTATCCGTGACACCAGTTGCGGCGCCAGCATCAGCGGTACAAGCGGTAGCAGCACCGCCTCCTGCGATGGCGGCGCCGGCACAACCTTCCCATACACCGCCTCCTCCGCTACCGGTTGCTGAGCGGCCAGCTGTGCTTCAACCAGCATCACCACCACCGGTACAGAAGGTTGCCGCAGTGGCGCCGCCTGTGCTGCAATCCAAAAAGCCTAAGCTGGGATTGGGCATCCTGCAGCAGATCCAGCAGGAAAGTGAGCAGCAGCAGGAGCATGCAGGCGAGCGGATGGTGCTCGACCAGGAAAGCGCCGCCGCGCTGTTCCAGGATTTTCGCAATTACATACGCGTTGAGCTAAAGCAAATTCCCCTGGCCGCCCAGTTGGATATGATGAGCATCAATCTCATCTCGGCCAGCGAGCTGCAGCTGGTATGTGTGTCGGAGATCAATATGATCTATGCCCAGAACCAGCGCGAAGCCTTCATGGACTTCGGAAAACAGAAGACCCGTATCCCGGATCTCAGGGTGATGGTGCAGCTCGACGCTTCGGCCCGGAAAGAGGAGCCTAAAGAAAGGGTGCTGACCAAGCTGGAAGTTTATGAAATGATGGCGGCACAAAACCCTGCTCTTCGCCTGCTGCGTGAAAGCCTGAACCTCCAGGTGGATTTTTAAATACCGTTTACCTATTATCGTCCTATACGGGGCTTGCCCCTGTGTATAAGCAATGTTGCTTTGTACAGACGTTGCAATGCAACGTCTGTATGGTTAGGTAAAACCTATGCACTACAATGCCTGTACAATGAGATATGATAGGCACTCACAAGATTCTGGCAATCCTGTAGAAACATTACAATGTCTGTACAGGTACATTCGGGTATAAGCATCGCATTGACCTCACATACCTATTGCGCTAAGCTATCCCCCTATAAAGCATGGCGTGAAATGTCATTTTGTACAGACGTTGCATTGCAACGTCTGTACACTGAGGCAATAGGGCCCATGTAATCAATTTCTCCGTGTGAGATAGTGGTACATCAGGTATAGATGTATTCCAGCAATAGCTGTTGCTTGGTAAGTCTTACGTTCCAGTTGCGGATTGTGCATCAGGTGTATGGCTATTAATCATACAGGCATTGCCCTGCAACGCCTGTACGTTGAGGTAAGTTTATACATGGCAACATCTGTGCACTTAGGTTGTGGCCTTATGTAATATAAGCGCTGTACGGTGGGGTATAAGCTGTAGGAATCACGAAGGGGATTAACCAGCGATCGCATTGGGATCAAAATCAGCATTCAGCTCTTCGATATAGCCCAGCATGTCTTTGCGGCCGGTGAATTTTACGGTGGAAGTAATAAAGGTGCGGGGTATATATTCCCATTCCTCCTTCATGCGGTTCACAAAGGCTTTGGCATTCCTGGCTGTTTCCGACTGTGTATTTTTATCGGCCTTGGTAAATACAATATTGAAAGGGATGCCCCATTCGCCCAGCTGGGCCAGGAATTCAAGATCGATCTTCTGCGGGCTAAGCCTGCTGTCGATCAGCACAAACACCGTTTGCAGGTTGATCCTTTGCTGGAAGTAGTCGGCAAGCATTTTCTGCCAGGCTGCCCGCTGTGCCTGCGAGCGCTTGGCGAAGCCGTAGCCGGGCAGGTCGACCAGGTACCAGGGGGTGTCTGCATTGCGTTCGCCATTGATCAGGAAATGGTTGATCAGCGTGGTTTTGCCCGGCGTCTTGGACACCTTGGCCAGCTTGGCGTTATTGGTCAGCATATTGATCAGCGACGACTTGCCCACGTTGGAGCGGCCGATAAAAGCATATTCGGGCTTATCGGGCTGGGGGCATTGCGATACCTTGGCGCTGCTGACCAGGTAAGTGGCATTGTGAATCTCCATATCTTTTTCTAGCGCTCTTTGGCCAGCCTTTGCCTTTGCAGGGGATTGGCCGTGTACGTATCGTACGATGCTCTTTGTTTGAGGATGTCAATCGCCTGGTAAATCGCCTCCCGCATCGAATCGGGCGAGGCCAGATTTTTACCGGCAATATCAAAAGCCGTGCCATGGTCGGGCGATGTTCTTACCACCGGCAGACCGCAGGTATAGTTAACCCCTTCGCCGTTGTTCAGCGATTTGAAGGGGATCAGGCCCTGATCGTGGTACATGGCGATTACGGCGTCGAACTGCTTGTAATGATGATGGGCAAAGAAGCCGTCGGCGCTGTAGGGGCCGAAGGCCAGCAGGCCGCTGTTCTGCAGGCTGTCGATGGCCGGTTTGATCACCGTCTGCTCTTCGGTACCGATAAGGCCGTCGTCGCCGGCATGGGGGTTCAGGCCCAGGAAAGCGATCTTCGGTTTGGCGATACCAAAATCCTTGATCAGCGCCTCTTTCAGGATCTGTGTTTTACGGATGATCAGGTCGGTCGTCAGGGTTTTGGCTACATCGGCTACAGGTATATGCTCGGTCACCAGGCCAACACGGAAGTCGCCGTTATAGAGCAGCATCACCACATCTTTGGCCTCAAATTTCTCTTTGAAAAAAGGCGTATGCCCGGTATAATTGAAGTCGGGAACCTGGGTATTCTTTTTATGGATCGGCGCTGTTACGATCGCGTCGATCTGCCCGTCTTTCAGGCATTGCGCAGCTACCAGGAGGGAGCGTACTGCGTACTTGCCACCTTCAGCCGTCAGCTCGCCCGGCGCTATGGCTACCTCTTCCTCCCAGCAGTTGAATACGTTCACCTGTTTGGGATTGAGACCCTCGAAGCTCTTGGTGCTGGCAAAGTTGAACTGGTGATCGGTAGGCACCAGCTTGCGGTAAAAGTTGATCGCTTTATTGGAAGCAAAAATAACCGGGGTGCACAGGTCGAGCATCCGGTTATCGGAGAATATTTTGATGATCAGCTCCAGGCCTACACCATTCAGGTCGCCTGTGGTGATACCGATAATAGGTTTTTCCATAATCACGTATACAAAGGAGTAAATGCCGGAGCACACCGGCAACAGGGCCGCAAATTACGCAATGATATCCAATTTTTCAGGAACAGGCCCAGACCGGGCCCGGGGCGGGGTAACCGCAATGCCGTTTCCTTGGCGCTTTCTTAATTTTTGTACCTTTGCGGCTCAAATTTTACTTATCCTATTTATGACTGCCGACAAAAAAGTGTACGACAATATCCTGGAAACGATCGGGAATACCCCATTGATCAAGCTGCATAAAACCGTGGCAGATCTGCCTTGCCCCGTATATGCTAAAGTGGAGTTCTTCAACCCCGGCAATTCCATCAAGGACCGTATGGCTTTAAAAATGCTGGAAGTAGCGGAGCGGGACGGCAGGATCAAACCCGGCGGCACCATTATCGAAGGTACTTCGGGCAATACCGGTATGGGATTGGCGCTGGCCGCTATCCAGAAGGGCTACCGTTGCATCTTTACCACAACCGACAAGCAATCCAAAGAGAAGGTCGATATCCTGAAGGCTTTTGGCGCCGAGGTGATCGTTTGCCCTACCAATGTAGAACCCGAAGATCCAAAATCTTATTATTCAGTATCCAAAAGGCTGGCGACGGAAGTGCCCAACAGCTGGTATGTAAATCAATACGACAACCTGGCCAACCGCCTGGCGCACTACGAGCAGACCGGTCCCGAAATATGGGAGCAGACGGAAGGTAAGATCACGCACCTGGTGGTGGCTACCGGTACCGGCGGTACGATTACCGGCACCGGCAAATACCTGAAAGAAAAGAACCCCGATATACAGGTGTGGGCCATCGACAGCTACGGTTCGCTGCTCACCAAGTGGTTCAACACAGGCGAGATCGATATGAAGGAAGTGCATCCTTATATTACGGAAGGTATCGGCGAAGATTTTGTGCCGGAGAACTACGACCGGGATTGCATTGACTATTTTGAAAAAGTAACGGACAAGGATGGCGCTGTGATGGCCCGCCGTATTGCCAAGGAAGAAGGCATTTTTGTCGGCTACTCAGCAGGTTCGGCCCTTTCCGGCCTGAAGCAGCTGAAGAGCAAGCTGACCAAGGACGACCTGGTGGTGGTGATCTTCCACGATCATGGCAGCCGCTATGTCGGTAAGGTCTATAATGATGAATGGATGCTGGATCGCGGTTTCCTCGATGTGAATACTGTCCAGGACCTTATCGGGGGCCTCGGCCGCCGTCGCCTGGTGACCATTGATGCCGGGGAAACCGTTCAGAAAGCTATGGACCTCATGCACCAGTACGACATCGAGCAGATCCCTGTGAAGAAAGGTGGCGATATTACAGGATCTGTATCCCAGCACGGGCTGTTCAAGAAGCTGATGCAGGACATTAACCTGAAGGAGCAGACCGTAGAAACGGTACAGGAAGCGCCTATTCCCCTGGTGGCCATGGATACGCCGCTCGAACGCCTCACCAGCTACATCAGCAAGGAGAACGGTGGTGTACTGGCTAAAGATGAAAGTGGTGACTATCATATCATTACGAAATACGACGTGCTGAATGCATTGTCCAAAGGATAATCGGATCGGGCTATTTTTAAATTTAAGTTTGGCTAATTAATAAAAAGACGTACCTTTGCGCTCCGATTTTGTGAGGTACAATAAAAATACAATTCATTAAAAAATGGCTAACGCAACCATCGACGCTAAAAAGGCAAATATTTTCAAAACTTACGGTGGATCTGAAAAGAATACAGGTTCTGTAGAAGCTCAGATCGCTCTGCTGACCGAGCGCATCCTGCACATTTCAGCACACGTTAAGAACGGTAACAAGAAAGACCATTCTTCAAACCTGAGCCTGATCAAAATGGTAGGACAGCGTAAACGCCTGCTCACCTACCTGAGCCGCACTAACCTGCAAGGCTACCGTGAGCTGATCGCCAAATTAGGCCTGCGTAAATAATTATACTATGGTTTTCCATATCACTATTCCCAACCGAACCAGCGTTGGGAATAGTTTTTTGCGTTTATAGGCAGCTTGATCTTTCTCTTCTCCCTGGCGCCATCGGTAGCATCCTGATAGTAGCCCAAGAAAGTATGGGTTTAATTGGTATCTTGCCGCTCTTATTTTAAGGTATGAGACTGTTCGTATTCCTGTTTATGCTGCTCTTATGCTCCGGTTGCCAGTCGGCGTTGGACGATATGATCAGCCTGCAGCTGAGGAAAGAAGCGGAGCAGCTCAACAAAAGAGGTCCGAAAGAAGTGTCCGATGGCGTGCGTATGGACAGTGTATCGACCAAAGGCAAGAGCATTAAATTCAGCTATACCCTGGTGCGTATAGGCAAAGGCGATGTAGACCCGGCAAGCTTTTACCGCAAATTGAAAAAGGAGCTGACCGATGTTGCCGACACCCTGCCCGCCATGCAGTTTTACCGGAAGAATAAAGTGAAGGTCAGCTACGCTTACTATTATAAAGACGGTCAGCCGCTGAGCACAATAGTGATAAAGCCGGGTAGTGACGGGCATCAATAAGCTGGGATCAAAGGCTGCTGTGAACGTTTTTCATTCTGAAATAATACCCTTCATGATCAAAAAATATGGAATGCTGATATGGCGCATCATTGGAATGGCTGTAGCAGCAGTTGCCCTGGGATACTTTATCAATGAGAGAAACACGGGGATGGTTATCCTGTTCACGATCTTGCTGGCGATCAACTTGGCTTTTACTGTCGTATTGATAAAAAAGCAAAGGATGCAGAACAGAAACTAAATGAAGAATAAGAAATCAATATAAATACCGTCCTTTTATACCCGGGGCAAAAGGACAAAACGCTGAAACAAAGCCCCAGATGACAAATAAATAGCAAATTATGATGCTGAAACCAATTTCCGTGTCGTTCAAGCTGGACGATGGACGTGAAGTTACAATCGAAACGGGCAAGCTGGCCCGTCAGGCCAATGGCTCCGTTACCGTACGTTGTGGCGATGCCATCCTGCTGGCAACAGTAGTAGCGGCCACCGAACCCAAGCCCGGACAGTCTTTTTTTCCGCTGACTGTCGACTACCAGGAAAAATTCGCTGCTGCGGGCCGTATTCCGGGCTCCTTCTTCAAACGTGAAGGCCGCATCAGCGATTATGAAGTATTGATCTCCCGCCTGATCGACCGCGCCCTGCGCCCCCTGTTCCCGGAAAATTATTTCTGCGAAGTTCAGGTGATCGTTAACCTGATCTCCAACGATCCCGAAGTGCAGCCCGATGCGCTGGCCTGCCTGGCTGCTTCTGCTGCTCTGGCCGTTTCTGATGTGCCCATCCAGGAAATCATTTCCGAGGTGCGCGTAAGCCGTGTCAATGGTGAGTTTGTGATCAACCCTACCACTACACAAATGAAGTCTTCCGATATGGATTTCATCATCGCTGCTACCGAAAAGAACATCATGATGGTGGAAGGTGAAGCGAAAGAATGCCAGGAAGAAGATATGATCGTTGCCATCGAAAAAGCACATGAAGCGATCCGCGTACAGGTGAAAGCCCAGGAAGAGCTGCGTGCCAAAGCAGGCGTAACCACCAAAAGGGAAGTGCCTGCGCTGTATGAGAATGATGAAGTGAAAAATAAAGTAGAAGCTTTTGCCGCAGCCCGCATTCTGGAGATCTCCCGCAGCGGTACCAGCAAGCACGAGCGTGGCAGCGCCTATAAGGCTGTGAAAGAAGAGCTGATGGCCACTTTCACCGAAGAAACGCCTGAAGAGGACCTTGCCCTGGCCAAGCGCATCTTCGAAGACCTGATGTACTATACCGTACGCAATATGATCCTGGATGAAGGCCGCCGCCTGGATGGCCGTCGCCTGGATGAAGTGCGTCCGCTGGAGATGGAAGTGGATTACCTGCCCGCTCCGCATGGCTCTGCCCTGTTTACCCGCGGTGAAACGCAATCGCTGTCCACCGTTACCCTGGGTACCAAGGATGATGAAATGCTGATCGAAACGGCCGGTACTTCCGAGTACAGGACCTTTTACCTGCATTACAATTTCCCGCCTTTCTCTACCGGCGAGGTGAAGCCGCAGCGCGGTCCCAGCCGTCGTGAAGTAGGGCACGGTAACCTGGCCAAGCGTTCGCTGGAAATGATGATGCCCAAGGATTATCCGTATACCGTACGTATCGTATCCGATATTCTCGAATCCAACGGTTCTTCCTCTATGGCTACCGTATGTGCCGGCTCCCTGGCGCTGATGGATGCCGGTGTGCTGTATCCCAAGCACGTAGGTGGTGTGGCCATGGGCCTCATCAGCCGTGCTGCTGATGGCAAATGGGCTGTGCTGACCGATATCCTGGGCGATGAAGATCACCTGGGCGATATGGACTTCAAAGTAACCGGTACCCGTGAAGGTATCTGCGGTATCCAGATGGATATCAAAGTGGATGGCCTCAGCATGGATGTTATGCGCAGCGCGCTGGAACAAGCCAAGCGCGGCCGCCTGCATATCCTCGATGCCATGTATGCCTGCATCCCTGAGCATCGTGCCGACCTGAAGCCCCAGGCGCCGCGTATCGAGCAGATCATCATCGACCGCGAGTTCATTGGTGCGGTGATCGGACCAGGCGGTAAGATCATCCAGGAGATCCAGCGCGAAACCGGTACAGAGATCAATATCGAAGAAGTAGGCGAAACCGGCGTGGTGAAGATCTTCTCCAACAACGGTGAAAGCCTGGCCAAGGCGCTGAGCTGGATCAAAGGTATCGTTGCCGTTCCCGAGATCGGCGAAACTTACGATTCCGTAGTGAAATCAGTAATGCCTTATGGCGCTTTTGTTGAGTTCATGCCCGGCAAACAAGGCCTGCTGCATATCTCAGAGGTAAGCTGGAAGCGCCTGGAAAGTCTCGACGGCGTACTGAGCGAAGGCGATAACATCAAGATCAAGCTGGTAGGGCTCGATCCCAAGACCGGTAAATTCCGACTGAGCCGCAAGGTGCTGATGGAAAAACCCGAAGGTTACGTAGAGCAGCCCGAAAGAGGGGAAAGGCCCGAAAGAGGCGAGCGCCGCGAGCGTCCGGAACGCCGTGACGGTGAGCGTCGCGAACGTCCTGAGCGCCGCCCGAAAGAAGAAAAGAACGCTGAAGGAGAAGCTTAAGCCTCCCTTGTAACGGAATATTCAATGCCGCTGTCGAAACAGACAGCGGCATTATTTGTTTGGATTAACCCGAAACGATCAAAAGCTTTGTGCCCGACCCTTATTGCCTTTTCCGGCAAGGCGATGTGCTATCGATCTACTACCTTAATATTCGAAGGAATACCTGGCTTACGAACTGCGAAGGTATAGACCACGGATGGGATCAGGCCGGCGGAAAATTGTTAAAAACAGCCTTTGGCGGGAACTTATTTACATAGATAATGTTTTTAAGCAAACAAAACGACGTTTATGCAGCCACTGGAAAAACTGAGGATGATGGAAAAAATAGGGCGGGAGCTGGATGACCTGGCCAATAGCCAGACTGCGGTGCTGAAGAAGATTTCCCAGATCGAAGCCGACAACATCAACCTGAACAATAAGGGCCTGGAAGAAAAGCTGATGGAGATCTTCGAGCACATCAGCGAAAACCAGGATCTCGTTACCGGCCTCGCCACTTCTTTTGCTGCCGAGACAGATCAGTTCAGAACCGATAATAGGCTGGACGAAGTTCCTGACCTGGAAGGCCAGTAAAAAACACCTTGTATTGCGGAGGCTTATTGGTAACAACAGGCCTCTGTAATTTTTTGTCCTAGTTACGAATGGAATCCTTCTCATACAATACCTCATCCGGCTGCTCCAGCGTTGCCTGCTCTTCAAATGAAGGCTGCAAATGCCGGATTAGCGCGGCTGAAGAAGGGCGCAGGCTTATTAACGCAATGATCACGGCCCCGGTAATGGCGAGGTAATAATAATTCCCGCTGAGCAGGAACAGCACAATAGCGACCAGCGAAGGCGCCTCCGTGATCCCATACCGCAGGATGCAGGCGCTGCGGTAGCCGCCATATTTTTCTGCAGAGGCCGGCAACATTTTCAGATGGGCTGCCTTTTGCCTGAAAAGGAAACCACCAGCCAGTACAGCGCCCGCTGCTACCACTGGTACAATATACAGCAAGCTTTTGCTGATCTCAGGAGAAAAGGAAACAGGCTCAATAGCATTGTTTGTTTTGAGGAAAAGGGCAATCACAGCAAAGATCACCTGCCCCGAGATCAAAGCAAAATGCAGGATGCTTAGCGACCTGATATAAGACCCGGTACTCACTTTCATGTCGTGCGCCATTTTTTTAATAACAAATATAACAAAGAGCAGGTCGTACCTTAAGCGCGATGTTCAATTTGCTAAGGTCTGGTAAATCATCAATTCTTTTATACCAAACCGGATCAACCCCTGACGGTTTCTCCTACATTTGTGTTTCGACGGCGCCCGGTGCTGATGGCCGCCTTCTTAAACAATCAAAATGAAAAAATATTACGCGCTATTGCTCGGCCTTAGCTTGTACTTTGCAGCCCATGCACAGGACAGGCAACCTACAGACAAACGGCTGTCCGGCATCGACCCTGCATTGTCAAAGCTGCTTAAAGACTGGCATGTGGCCGGCTTTGCCGTCGCCGTAGTGGAGAAGGACAAGGTGATCTACAGCAAAGGTTTCGGTTACCGGGACTATGAGCATAAGAAGCCGGTAACGGCCAACACGCTTTTTGCAATAGGTTCTTCCTCCAAAGCCTTTACCTGCGGGCTCGTAGGGCTATTGCAAAAGGACGGTAAAGTATTGCTCGACAACAAGATCAGGGATTATCTGCCCGATCTGCATTTTTACAACGACAATATGGATGCCAATATCACGGTCCGGGATATGATGTGTCATCGTACCGGGCTGTCGCGCCACGATTATTCCTGGTATTTCTTCAATACCCGGAGGCGGGACAGTATGCTGTACCGTGTCCGTTATATGGAGCCCACGGCCGGTATCCGGGAGAAATGGCAATACAACAACTTTATGTTCCTGGGCCAGGGCGTGCTGGTCGAGAAGCTTACGGGACGCAGCTGGGAAGACAATATCTGGGAAAAATTCTTCGGTCCGCTGGAAATGAAGCGCTCCAACCTTTCGATCGATCTCTTGCAACAAGATGCCGAGGCATCGCTGGGTTATAAAGTGGTTAACGATAGCCTGATCAGGAAGACCGGTTACTACGACATCTCCGGCATGGGCCCTGCAGGCAGCATCAACAGCACTGCAACGGATATGGCGCACTGGGTCATGATGTGGATCAACGGCGGAAGCTATAAAGGCAAGGAAGTGCTGCCACCCTTTTATATTTCCGATGCTATTTCCGCACAAATGGCAATGGACGGCCTGCCCGACCGTGCACATCCCGATATGCACAGCGACAGCTACGGCCTGGGATGGTTTCTCGATTCCTACCGCGGGCATTACCAGGTAGAGCATGGCGGCAATATCGACGGTTTCTCGGCCAATATTTCCTTTTTCCCCACCGACAGCATAGGGATCGTTATCCTGACCAACCAAAACGGCTCTCCCGTACCGGCCATTGCGCGCAGACTGATCGCCGACAAGCTGCTGGGATTGAAATACGTGGATTGGAGCAAAGAGCGGCTGGATGCATTGGCCAAAGCAAAAAAGCAGCGGAAGAAAGCTGAGCAGGCAACGGAAGCGCAGAAACGACCCCAGGCCGGCCCGTCCCATCCGCTCAAGGATTACGAAGGCATTTACAACAATCCGGAAGCCGGGGATATCGTAGTGTCCTTATCGCACGATACCTTATGGGGAACGACCTGCCGGCAACGCTTTTATCTGCGTCACTACGGATATGATATTTTTGAGCTGAGGTGGATCGACAACACCGACGGTACGGCAGATACATCCGGCAATGTTGTCCGTGTGATCTTCCGCTATAATGAGACCGGGAATATTTCCTTGATGGAAGCGCCTTTTGAAGGCGGTGTGAAGCCGATCGAATTCCTGTACCGGCCGGCAGCCAAAGCAGTAACGGCCGATGAGCTGACACAGTATACCGGCAATTACGAGCTTGCAGGGATCACGATCAAAGTATACACCAAAGGAGATATCCTTTATTTCTCAGTGCCGGGACAACCCGACTACGAAACCGTTCCTACCGGCAGCCATACTTTTGTGCTGAAAAGCCTTGACGGCTACAGCGTACAGTTTGAGCCGGGCGACAACGGGGCCATCACAAGTGTGAAGATCATGCAGCCGAATGGTACCTTTAAGGCGAAGAAAAAATGAGTTCTGTCTTTGATGTCTGGACACGATACGGCATGCCTTAATTTTACAGCCGGCTTTCAAAACAAATTGCTTTATGAACGACGGCATGACCGCACACCTGCTACGGGTAACGCCGCAGGAGCTATTTACCTATCTCGAAGACAGCGTGCAGCTGGCCGGACGGGTGCGTAGCGCCGCCAAAGATGAGTGGCGCTACGACATCGATAAATCCTGGGATGGCATCATTTACCTGCTTACGGGTCAAAATTCGTCTTCGGGCCATCCGCTGGCAAAACTTTTCTTCAGCGAACAGCTTATCGACAAAGACCAGGACCTGGGTACCGGTCCGGCTCACTATCTTCTGCCCGCGCAGGTGCAGGAGCTGCATGCCGCTTTGGGTGGTATTCAGCCCGGTGCTCTTAAGGAGCGCTTCGATGCCGCCGCTATGACGGCCGCAGGTGTTTATCCCGGCAACGCCTGGCAGGAAGAGGGCACTGATGATTACCTGGCTGAATATTTTGAGCTGGTGCAGGAAGTACTGGCCACAGCCGCCGCCCGGGGAGAGGCTTTGATCACTTTCATTCAATAAGCAGCTATTAAAGCAGGATACGTTTATATTTGCAGGAAGCGCTTTTAGCAGGCGCCCGGCATATTCATGAACAAATACTCCTTTATTTTTTTGCTGGCGGCCCTGGGCATGCTGGCCTCCTGTCAATCCGGTACTGAAACACAGGGATCGGGTAAGCAAAATACGGTCACTCCGGATGAAAAGGACTGGCATACCTATTCCAATGCCGATAGCGTGAAAGTAACCCACCTGGCGCTCGATATCGCTGTTGACTTTGATCAGAAAAAGATCAAAGGAAGTGCTCATTGGGACTTTCAGTTCCTTAAAAGCAGCAACAGCATTGTGTTTGATACCTGGGACCTTAGCATCGATAGCGTGGTCCTGGATGATGGCACTAAGGCCGCTTTTGTACTGGGCGCCAAAGATTCCGTGCTGGGCAGCCCTTTGCGTGTACCGGTAAACGGCAGCAATAAAGCCCTGACGATCTACTACAGCACCGGTCCGCACCCCATAGCCCTGCAATGGCTTGATCCGGCACAGACCTTCGGTAAAAAATATCCTTTCCTCTATACGCAAAGCGAATCGATCTATGCCCGCAGCTGGATACCTTGCCAGGATGGGCCCGGCATCCGCTATACTTATGATGCCAAAGTGAAGGTGCCAGCCGGGCTGATGGCCCTGATGAGCGCGCAAAACCCGCAGCAAAAATCTGCCGACGGCAGCTACAGCTTTAAAATGGAGCAGCCGGTGCCGGCTTACCTGATGGCGCTGGCAGTAGGTGATATAGGCTTTTCCGCCGTCGATCAACGTACCGGCGTCTATGCCGAACCGGTTGTTTTACCCAGGGCACGCAAGGAACTCGAGGACATCGGCACCATGGTGCAGACGGCCGAAAAGCTTTACGGTCCCTATCGCTGGGGACGCTATGATGTGCTGATACTGCCTTCCGGCTTCCCCATAGGCGGTATGGAAAACCCGAGGCTTACCTTCAGCACGCCCACGATACTGGCGGGGGATAAATCGCTGGTCAACCTCATCGCGCACGAGCTGGCGCATAGCTGGAGCGGTAATCTGGTAACCAATGCCACCTGGAACGATTTCTGGCTCAACGAAGGCTTTACCGTATATTTCGAACGGAGGATCACCGAAGCGACCTATGGCAAAGACTATGTGGATATGCTGTGGGAGCTGGGCTTCCAGGACATGAAGGCCGGCGTGGAAGAGCTGGGCGCACAGAGCAGAGATACCTGGCTGAAGCTCGACCTTAAAGGCCGTGATCCGGATATTGGGCTTACCGATATCGCTTATGAGAAAGGTGCAGCCTTCCTCTTCCTGGTCGAGCAGACCGTGGGCCGCGACAATATGGACCGCTTTCTGAGAGCCTATTTCGACAGCCATGCCTTTAAAACCATACAGACCGAGCAGTTCCTGACCTACCTGGACGAGCACCTGCTGAAGGGGCATCCCGATTGGAAGAAAAAGATCAATATCAACGCCTGGGTATATGCCCCGGGTATACCGGCCAACTGCCCGCATGCCGGAGACCTCCGTTTCAAAAAAGCAGGAGCAGAAAGCGACGCCTTTGCCGCCGGTACGCCTGCTGCGCAGCTGAAAACCCAGGGCTGGAGCACTTACGAATGGATGCATTTTCTGCGCCACCTGCCCGGAGGACTGACCACTGAACGGATGAAGGACCTGGACCAGGCCTTCCATCTGACACAGAGCGGCAACAGCGAGATCGCCGACCTGTGGTTTCTGCAGTCGATCCGTAATCATTATGAGCCGGCATACCCCGCTATGAAGCAGTTTCTCTATGTAACCGGCCGGCAGAAATTCCTGGAGCCGCTTTATAAGGCCATGATGGCGACGCCCGACGGCCAGGTCATGGCCCGGGAGATCTACAGTAAGGCCCGGCCTAACTATCATCCTTTGGCGCAGAAAACAATTGATGAGCTATTGAAATAAATCACTCTTTTTTCTTAAATTTAAAGTTGTAGGGAATCAGTTCTGCCGATCGTTCCCGACCCAACCATTTGGCCCGTAAAAGGGTCTTTAAGGTCGAGGACGAATAAAAAAACCTGTAAAATATTGTCCGTAGCATTGGTATATAATAATGTATCTGTAAAAACCGATGAACTCCAAGAGCTTATCTATGGGTGTGCCCGTAATGAGCGGGGGGCTCAAGCGAAGCTTTACCATCTCTTCTATCCCCGGATGATGAGCATGGTGCGTCGCTATTTTCCCGAGCAGATGCAGGCGGAAGAGATACTCAACAACGGATTTCTCAGGGCATTCCAGAAAATCGAGTCTTATTCTTTCAAAGGCTCATTTGAAGGCTGGCTGCGGCGGATCGTTTTCCATGCCGTAGCCGATTATGCTTCATCCAATACCAAATACAAGGAGAATGTGCTGCTGATCGAAAAGGATGAGTTTGTTCATAAAGATCATGCCGGAAGGCTTTACTATAACGACCTGATCAACCTGATCCACGAGTTGCCGGAAGCGACCAGGACGGTATTCAACATGTTCGTATTGGACGATCTCCCGCATAAGCAGATATCCAAGATATTAGGCATCAGCGAGGGAACCTCCAAATGGCATGTTTCGGAAGCCCGCCGGATGCTGAAGGAAAAAGTAGAAAAATTGAATTTACATATAAAAAAATAACCCGGTATGGATAACCAGAAAGATTTCATCCATATTGACAATTTGTTCAAGCAGTTGCGCAACAGTGAGGAACCCGAACGTACGGGCTCATGGCTGCACATGAAAGAGCTCCTGGATAAGGAAATGCCATTGGGTACTACCTTGTCCGCAGGCCGGTCTTTCAGGCGCTTCCTTATCCCTGTGCTGGCGGTTATGCTGGCTGCAGGTGGCGGCGCTACTTATTACAAATTGAGTGAATCCGGCAGAAAACCGGCAGCTGCATCTATTGCAGCCAGCCCTGCTGCCAGCAACGAGTCTGCAGGCACCGACGCTACACGTAACCTGGTTGCATCAGGCAGCAGGAACGCGGCTGCCCCGAAGGAGGAGACACCAGCCTCTTCCGGAACCACCGATGCAGGTTCGGAGAACGAAAATAATCAGTCTGCCCGGAATAGAGCTGCCTCTGCCCATCCCCGTACTGTACGCGGCGGCAGTGCAGCAGCAGGTTCTGGCAACCGCAGGCATCCCGGAACAGGTTCCGCTACGACAGCCAACCCGGTTCAGAATACAGCTCCGATAGCCGCCACACCTGGCATTGCCGCTAACCGTAAGCAAAACGCCGCCGCAGCGCAGGAAAAGGAAAATACCCAAAAAGAGATGCGTCTTGCTGCCGGTGAAAAAACACAATTGAAAGAAGAGCAGCGGGTGATCGAGCAGATTAAGCCGGTACAGAAAAATACACCTGTAGCTGCGGCAGGTACGAACGAACGCAGCCGCGGGACAAACAATTACGCAGCAGGCAATACAGGCATCAGGCAACTGCCCCTGGCCCTCGGCAACAAAAGGATCGTGAAGGATAGCGAAGGCAATCTCTATAAAGAAGAACGGGATACTTTCAAACGCATTGACCTGGTTGAAAGACTGGTGGCATCCGGCAACCGGAGCAAAAACGGGCCGGCCTACAAAACAACAATGGATACTGTTGCTGTTACAAAGGTAGAAAAGGTACGCTACGTGGCATTGGATCATCTGGAGCTCATCAGTCTGCGGAAGCTGGGCATTGAAGCCAGCGCAAAGAAGATCGTGCCGGCAGCAGGTCTTAAAGAACGCACCTTATCCAAGAAGGAGATCGTAAGCCTTGTACCGCTGAACCAGTATAAGGTAGCCAGCCGCCGTATCGATCCGGGTAAGTTCAACCAGCTGATCCAAAACACCTCGCAGGGTATTTCCAATTATTTCGATGGCTCTCATAATTTCTATGCTGCAGTACTCGTAGGTGGAAATGCGTCTTTCGGCAACCCCGGCGCTTTCGGTATGCAGGTAGGTATAGCTGGGCTTTACTCCCTCAGCGAACGGCTTACCCTGGCAGCAGAGCTGAAATACGTGAACCACTACTTCAGCAATTACAGCATAGAAGACCGTTCGGTGACATTTGAAAATGTCAGCAGCCAGCAGGTAGGTACCGGATGGCTGTTCTCGGGCCAGCAGAATACAACCACCTCTGCTTACAAGATCAACGGTTTCGGCGCCCTGGAGATGCCGGTAACCCTGAGCTATAACCTGGGTCGCCTGTCGATCTTCGCAGGGCTGAATATGGCATATGCCTTCCCGATCAAATGGAGCAAAGAGAATACTTTCAACACCACCAGCGTGCAGGAGACACAAAGCCAGAACCAGAATCCCTTCCGTGAGGCTTTCTTCAAAGTCGATGAGCAGAAGGATTTTAATTCCCGTTTCGGCCTGGGTTACCTGTGGGGCATGAGCTACGATGTATCCCGCAAAATATCGCTGGATGCCCGTATCAGCCAGATCGTATGGGACAATGGCAGCGGAAATACCGATGCGATCAACAGGATGTTCCGCATCCCTACCATGCAGGTTTCGATCGGCTATTTCTTCGGCCGGAAAGACAAAGTGATCTACATTATGGATAAGCGATAAGCTGTCCCTGTTGATACCTGAAAACGGCTGCTCCTGTAAAAGGGCAGCCGTTTTCCTTTTGGGCCGGGATGGCTTGTGTGCTGAGGTTTGCCTGCCGGGGAGCAGGCAGAAAAAAATACCGGATCATTGACGATCCGGTACTTCTTTAATTTACAGTGGAAAAAGACCTGTTACAGCTTATCGACCAGCTTGTCCACAATACCATAGGCAATGGCTTCATTGGCATCCATCCAATAGTCGCGTTCCAGGTCGAGCAGCACTTTTTCATAAGGCTGACCGCAATTGTCGGCCAGGATCCTGGCGCTCATTTCCTTGGCTTTCTGGATCTGCCGCGCGTGGATCTCCAGGTCGGCCGATACGCCCTGGAAATAGCCGCCGAGGCTAGGCTGATGGATCATCACCTCGCCATGGGGGAAGATATAACGTTTACCCTTTTTGCCGCCGGACAACAGTATGGAGCCCATACTGGCAGCAAGGCCCATGCAAATGGTGGATACCGGCGATTTGATCATCTGCATCACATCATAGATCACGAAGCCGCTGGTCACTACGCCACCAGGGCTGTTGATATAGAACTTGATCTCCTGGCCGGGCTTATCGGCGTCCAGCAGCAGCAGCTTATTGACCACATCTTTGGCCGATTTGTCTTCTACAGGCCCCCACAGGTACACGGTACGGTTCTTGAAGAACATTTCTTCCTGCTTCTTTACCGTAAGGCTGCCCGGGATCTGTTTGTCCACTACCGGTTGTTCCGGTTCTTCGTCTTCTTCATCATCCTCGCTTTTATACCGCAGGCCCAGCTGAGCCAGATTATATTGATTCATATTTTTTGATTGGATTTTTTTTGAAATGAAGGATTGCTTATTTCTTTTTCTTGGGATTGGCAGCCAGCACTTCGTCTACGATACCATATTCTTTGGCTTCTTCGGCCAGCATCCAGAAATCACGATCGCTGTCCTTGGCTACTTTTTCAAGGGTTTGACCGGTATGCTCGCTGATGATGGAATACAGATTTTGCTTTACGCGCTGTATTTCTTTCACCGTGATGCTGATATCGGTGGCCTGGCCGCCGATAGCGCTGCTGGGCTGGTGCATCATGATACGGGCATGGCGCAGCGCAGTGCGTTTACCATTGGTCCCGGCGCACATCAGTACAGCGGCCATGCTGGCTGCAATACCGGTGCAGATGGTAGCGATGTCCGGGTTTACGATCTGCATCGTGTCATAGATACCCAGGCCGGCATAGACGCTGCCGCCGGGGCTGTTGATGTACATCTGTACATCACGGGTGCGGTCGGTGCTCTCCAGGAATAGCAGCTGCGCCGTTACAATATTGGCTACGTAATCGTTAATGGGCTCGCCCAGGAAAATAATGCGGTCCATCATGAGCCGGCTGAACACGTCCATGGAAGCAACATTCAGGGGACGCTCCTCGATGATATAGGGCGTCAGGGCCGTCGGTTGCGCGCTGATATGTGCGGCATAGCTATCAAAAGTATTGCTGCTGATGCCCCGATGTTTAACCGCATATTTGCGAAACTCGTTATGATCCATTGTTGATGAATTAAATTTTACAGTGAAAGATAAATTTAGGCCTTTTCTCTCCTAAAAAACAAAAAGCCTCTATTGGCAAGGGTAACAAATATCAATCCAATCGGGGAAAATGCCAAATCGTCATCTTTAGCAGGACATTGTGGGCCTGCCTGGCCAATTATGATCCCCTTTTGACACAGTAATGCTCCCGCAGATGACGCCAATGCAGGAAAAGGCGTTTTGTTGGAACCGGCAGCAGATCTGATCTGCCTGTGGAGCGGATTCCGGCTTAGGGTGTTACGCCAAATTGTTTCAGGTGATGCAGCGCATGCTTGTGCAGCAACTGTACCCACATGGCGTAGTCCAGCTCACCAAAGAAAGGGTTGATCAGCGTTTTACCCGGCTCCTGTTCGTAAACCTTAAAGAAATGATCGATCTCCTGCTGCAGCGCGGCAAGTGCGGCAGGCATGTCCGCATGCGCTACCGGCAGCGGCTCTGCGGGCATCAGCTTGTTCTCTGTGTTTTCCCGGAATGGTTTTTCGCTCAGGAGGAAAGCCCTGAACTGGGGCAGGTGTTCGGCTGGTGACAATACTTCCTGGTGCCGGATCCTGCCGCTCGCCCATCCAAAGCCTTCTCGGGCCAGGTGCTCCGTCATCTGCTGCAGGTCCATTTTTCCCCAGGCCGGTTTTTGATCGGCGGGTATGGCTGAAAGGTGCTTGACCAGGTCATTTTTCAGGAAAGGTGCTTTGTTCATTGGAAGGAAGGTTTTATGTCGTAGGCTGCTGTCCGTAGCCTTGTCGCTTCGTCGCCGCGATAGGGAAGAATAGTGTTTGCTACCCGCAAATGTAATACTTTTGCACTCTGAATTTCGAACATGCCCAACCTACTTTTTATCGACACTTCCGGAAAGACCGCTACAGTGGCTTTATCCCCCGGTAACCGGCCTGCGCTCGTGCGCCGCATTGCCGATGCCCGGGAACAGGCTGCTGTGCTCAACCTGGTGATCGCAGAAGTACTGGACGCTGCCCGCATGGCCCTCCACGACCTGGATGCGATCGCGGTCTGCGCCGGCCCAGGCTCTTATACCGGCCTCAGGGTAGGGATGAGCACAGCCAAGGGCCTGGCCTATGCGCTGGACAAGCCTCTGCTGCTGTTTAACCAGCTGGACCTGCTTGCCGGACAGTATAAAGAACAGGGTGCGTTGATGATCGCCCTCAAAGCAAGGGCCGGCGAATACTTCTATGCCCGCTACCGCAACGATGGCAGCATTGCAGAAGAACCTGCGCACCGCTTCGCTGCGGAGATCGGCGTACCGGAAACAGCGCTGCTGCTAACCGACGACCCCGTGCTTTTTCCCGATAGCCCCCGTCTGCAGCTGGTTATGGAGGAAGGTGCAGACATGGATTCCTGGATCGTACAGGCAAAAGACCGTTTTGCTAAAGGTAGTTTTGACGATCTGGCTTATTCCGAGCCCTTCTACCTGAAAGCCGCTTATACGACGCAAAGCAAGAAATAACGATAATACTGTGGTGCAAGCCGCTATCCCTTTACTTTAATTTTTCAACGAAACATGTTACACCCTGCCAAGCCTGCCCGCGAATCCTTCACAATGATGAGCGAGCTGGTGCTGCCCGGAGAAACCAATACCCTGGCCAATCTTATGGGCGGAAAGCTGATGTACTGGATGGACATCGCTGCCGGCATTGCCGCGCAAAAACACTGCAATACCGTAGCCGTAACCGCTTCGGTCGATAATATCTCTTTTGCCAATCCCATCAAGCTGGGCGATGTGGTCACCATAGAGTCGAAGGTGACCCGTGCGTTCAACAGCTCCATGGAAGTCTATATCAAAGTATGGGGCGAAGACCTGAAAGCCCGGCACAAGTACCTGTCCAACGAAGCCTATTTTACTTTTGTATCGCTGGGCGCCAACGGCCGACCTTATACCGTACCGGAGCTGGTACCCGAAACGGATACCGAGAAGGAAATGTACAATGGCGCCTTGCGCCGCCGCCAGCTGCGCCTGATCCTGGGAGGCAAAATGAAGCCGGAAGAGGCCGGAGAGCTGAAGGCCCTGTTCCTGTGAAAGCATTTGGGATATCCTGCGCTAAAAAAGTACATTTGAGATCAAAACAGATGACATGAGCCAGATCAGCCAAAACAGACTTGACCTGCATAATACCGGCGAACAGATCGTGTGGAAGGGAAAATCCTCGCAGCTGCTCAACACGAAATATTATGTGCTGGCCTTGCTGGTAACCGCCGTCAGCATATGGGCCGCCGTACATTTCAGTAATAATTATTTGCTGTTGGGCTGTCTTGCAGCGGTCATTTATGCCTTGTGCTATTTCCTGATCCTGAGCTCGGCCAGCTATACGCTTACCAACCAGCGGATCATCAGGAGGGCAGGGGTGCTCAATCGCAGCACCTACGAGATCGAGCTCTATCGCGTGAAAGATGTGCACCTGTTCGAACCCCTGCAGCTGCGGCTTTTCGGCCTGGGTAATATCTCGCTTATTTCTTCGCAGCGCAGCACGCAGCTGTTTGCGATCAAAGCCGTAAGCCAGGCCGCGGAGCTCAGGGAGCAGCTGCGGCACCTGGTCGAGGCGCGGAGGAATGAAAAGGGCGTAGGCGAGTACGATACCAATTAAAACAGAAAAGCCAAGTTTTAAAACTTGGCTTTTCTGTTTTAAGCTTATTCCCACTCGATGGTGGCCGGAGGCTTGCTGCTGATATCGTATACCACGCGGTTGATGCCTCTTACATGATTGATAATGTCGTTCGATGCTTTGGCCAGGAATTCGTAAGGCAGGTGAGCCCAGTCAGCCGTCATGCCGTCGACTGAAGTCACAGCGCGGAGGGCTACTGTAAATTCATAGGTACGTTCATCGCCCATCACCCCTACACTCTGTACCGGCAGCAGTATCGCGCCTGCCTGCCATACACGGTCGTATTCGCCGGTATCGCGCAGCAGCTGCGTATAGATGGCATCGGCTTCCTGCAGCAGCGTTACCTTTTCGGGAGTGATCGCACCCAGTATCCTGATGGCCAGGCCCGGTCCGGGGAAAGGATGGCGTTTGAGGAAAATATCGTCGAGCTGCAATTCCTTACCGGCGCGGCGCACCTCATCTTTGAAGAGGAAGCGCAGCGGCTCGACCAGCTCCATTTTCATCACATCGGGCAGGCCGCCTACATTGTGATGCGACTTGATCGTTACCGACGGACCATTGACGGATACGGACTCGATCACATCGGGGTAGATCGTTCCTTGTCCCAGGAACTGCACATCGCTGAGCAATGTTGCTTCTTCCTGGAAGATATCGATGAACAGCTTGCCAATGATCTTGCGTTTGCCTTCGGGATCGCTTACCCCGGCCAGCTCGCCGTAAAAGCGTTCTTTCGCATCGACGCCTTTTACATTCAGGCCGAGATGCTTGTAACCCTCCATTACCTGCTCAAATTCGTTCTTGCGCAGCAGGCCGTTGTCTACAAAAATGCAGAACAGGCGGTCGCCGATCGCCTTATGGATCAGGGTTGCCGCTACCGTGGAATCCACACCGCCGCTGAGCGCCATCACTACCTTACCGTTGCCTACTTTCGCTTTGATAGCAGCAACAGATTCTTCTACAAAGGCGGCGGGCGTAAAGCTCTGGTCGCAGCCACATACATCCACGACAAAATTCTTGATGATCTGCCGGCCCTCGGTGCTGTGCGTCACCTCCGGGTGGAATTGGATACCGTATACCGGGTTAGGGTAGCCGGAAGCTTTATAAGCGGCCACCGGTATGCTTTGGGTAGTCGCCAGCAGCTGAAAGCCTTCCGGTAATTCCATTACGGAATCGCTGTGGCTCATCCACACCTGGGTTTCTTCCGTTACAGTATCAAACAGCGTTTCCTTGGCCGTAAAGTGAAGGTGGGCGCGACCATATTCCCGGCTGTTGGATTTAGCGACCACGCCGCCGTTTTGCTGGGCAATAAGCTGCGCGCCGTAACAGACACCCAAAACCGGAACGGACTGCGCCAGTACCGAAATGTCAGGTTTGGGCGCATTGGGCTCGTTTACCGAGAAAGGGCTTCCGGAAAGGATGATCCCTTTTACGTCGGGTGTGATCGCTACGGGTTTCAGGCAGGGTACGATCTCGCAATAGATATTCAATTCCCTTACGCCGCGGGCGATCAGCTGGGTGTACTGGGAACCGAAATCGAGAATGAGGATTTTTTCAGTCATTATGCTTGGGTAATATCTTTACGGTATGATTAAGCCCGGTGGCTCAGGCTTCGGCAGCAGGTCCTCCGAAAGTGAAAGGCAGGCTGCTCTGCTCCTGGTCTTTGATCACGCCGTTCTGGCTCTCGTAGCGCTTTACATTATCGATCAGGGCGCGCATCAGCTTCTTGGCATGCTGCGGGGTCATCACCACTCTTGATTTTACTTTGGCTTTGGGCAGGCCGGGCATTACATTAACAAAATCGATTACGAATTCTGCGAAAGAGTGGGTAATGATCGCCAGGTTGGCGTAAGTACCATCTGCTACTTCTTCTGTAAGCTCGATATTGATCTGCTGTTGATCCTGATTCTGGTTGTCCATTATTTAAATCTGTATTATTTTTCTGGTTGAAGAGGTGCAAAGGTAATTGAATAATGCGGAGAAATAAAGCCCTGCTTTCCCAAAGGAAAGGAGCGCGTTTTTTTATCGCTTTACCCCTCACTTCTTTGCTTTTTCTCCGTCTTCCCATTTGGGAAATCTTGGGTAGAAAAGCATCCTGCATATTGATGTAGTTTCTTGTCTTAATGGGGTTTTTGAAACAAAATTTCTTAGTATAGCTTAAGGAAAGTACAAATTTTCACATTCTCCTGAATAAATTAAATAATAGATGAAATCAAAATTACTTTTAGCTTCCCTGCTGGCTTGGTCAAGCTATGCTGCGCAGGCAGCTTACGTACCCTTGCCAATCACTACAGGATTGACAGCTGATGTAATCGCCAATGGTGTGGGTACGGTGGTGGCTACCACATCTGCCGATGTGGACGGCGCCAATTTCAGCTTTATGGCTATTGGCTGGCAGCAAACGGCGAGCAGCACGCCGGTTTCGTTCGGCCTGCCTGCCGGCGGTGTGATCAACAGCGCTGCTACATCAGGCCTTTCTTTCAATATAGGGCCTACTGCCACACCCTATACCGGGAACAACTCGTTGCGGATCGCAACCAATGGTAGTTCCGGGACACTGGTCTTTGCCAGCAATCCTACAGCAAGCAACCTGTATATCCTGGCTACTTCCGGTAGCGGTAACAGCTATTTTACCGGCCAGATCAACTTTACCGATGCAACCAATCAGCCGATCTCTACCGCGATTGTGGTACCCGACTGGTTCAGCTCAACACTGCAGCCGGTGGCGGCCTCAGGCTTCGGCAGGGTGGGCTATCTTTCTAATCTTACGGAGAACCCTTTTGGCAATCCTCGCCTGTACCAGATTGCCATACCCATTAATACGGCCAATCAGACCAAGCAGATCGCCAGTGTTCAGATCACCAAAGCATCTGCCAGCGCCGCAGGATCTGTGCTGAACGTGTTTGCCGTGAGCGTGGAAACGGTGGTTACCTGCGCTGCGCCGACCAGCCCTACAGCAACTTCGATTACGCCCACCTCGGCAGTGCTCGACTGGGCCCAGACCGGGACACCCGGCCAGTGGCAGATCAAGTACGGTCCTACCGGCTTTCCTGTAGCTACCGGCGGCACTTCCATTTTTACCAGCACCAAGCCCTATACCTTAAATCCGCCGCTGACTCCTTCAACCGGCTACTCGTATTTTGTCAGGGCGGTATGTGGTCCCAACGACACCAGCCTCTGGTCGCCGGTAACAAATTTTACCACTACCTGTAATGCGCCCCCGATCCTCACCAAAACGGATAGCTTCAGCTGCGGCCCCGGCGCAGTAACGCTTGCAGCTACTACTACTGCAGGCAACAGCATCAAGTGGTATGCCAACCTTACCGGCGGTACCACATTGGCAACAGGCAACACCTATACTACAGCCTCCATTTCTGCTACCACAACTTATTACATCGCTGCGGCCAGCGGTACCTGTGAAACCAGTCCGCGACAGGCGGTAGTAGCGACCATACGGCCCATTCCTACCGTGAATATCGGTAACGATACAACCATATGTCCTGGTGTTACCTACACGCTGAATGCTACCACTACCGGTGCTACCTATGCCTGGAATACCGGGGCAACGACACCTACTATCAACGTAAACACCGCCGGCACTTACTCCGTAGCGGTAACCGTAAACAGCTGCAGCGGCTCTGATGCCCGCACCATTACTGCCGGTATCGTGCCTGTGAATGTGCTTCCGGCAACGACCGACCTCTGCTCGGGCAGCACTGCGACCCTCAACGCCGGCAATGCAGGCAGCACCTTCCTGTGGACGCCCGGCAGCAATACGACGCAAACGATTAATGTAACTGCCGGCGGTACTTATTCCGCGCAGATCAAAAGCGTGAACGGCTGCGTGATCAACAGTTCCACGAATGTGATCATCCGTCCCTTGCCGGTACCCGCCCTGGGCAACGACACCAGCATCTGCGAAGGCGCCCAGATTACGCTTGACGCCGGCAATGCAGGCTATACCTATCTCTGGAATACAGCTGCGGCGACCCAGATGATCAATATTACCGACTCGGGTACCTATACGGTAACCGTGACCACGCCTTATAATTGCGTGAATACCGAAGACAAGCATATTGCCTATCTGCCTTCGCCCCGCGTGGAAGGGTTCAATTTCATCCCTATGTTCTACGAGGATCTGGGTAAAGTGAAATTCACGCCCCTGCATCCAACCGATGTAGCCACCTACGAATGGAATTTTGGCGACGGCTCGCCTACAGTGACCCAAATGACACCGACACATGTCTATGCAGCCACTGGGGCTTACACTGTAACCCTGAAAGTATTTAACAACTGCAGCGATTACAGCATCAGCCAGCAGATCCATGTAGATCTGGCTACCGGCCTTGCTACCCTGGGTAAAGAGGAGGCTGAAGTGCTGCTCTATCCCAATCCTTCCCGCGATCAGCTGTCGATCAGCAATAAGAGTGCCGTGAAGATGCAGGAAGTGGCCGTGTTCAACACCCTGGGCGCCTTAGTGTACCGGCATAAAGCCGATAGCGATAAGCAGCACCGGCTGTCCGTGTCGGGAATGGCCAATGGCATATATTCGGTGCGTATCCTGACTGATAAAGGATTCGTGATCCGGAAATTTGAAGTGCTTCGCTAACAAAAAGCAATATCCCCTCAAGGCTGCAGGTGTTCCCTGCAGCCTTTTTTTTGTTGATAAAGAATTCATATACCGCTATTTGACCGGATCGATAAATTTGGAAATTGGTTTACCTTAGATTACTTTAAAAAAGACAAGTATGAAGGAAAAAGAAGAGATTGTCGAGAACTGGCTGCCGCGATATACAGGCCTGGAGCTCGATCAGTTCGGGAAGTACATCCTGCTCTGCAATTTCTATAAGTACGTAGAGCTGTTTGCGTCCATGCACGATGTACCGATTGTGGGGCTGGACAAGCCTATGCCCTGCGCCACTGCAGATGGGATCACTATCATTAATTTCGGCATGGGAAGCCCTGGTGCGGCGACCATTATGGACCTGTTGTCGGCCATTCATCCCAATGCCGTCCTGTTCCTGGGCAAATGTGGCGGTCTGAAAAAGAAGAACAAAGTAGGCGACCTTATCCTGCCGATCGCGGCAATAAGGGGGGAAGGGACCAGCAACGACTATTTTCCTGCCGAAGTGCCCGCCCTGCCTGCGTTTGCGCTACAGAAAGCGATCTCCACCACCATTCGGGACTATGCCCGCGATTACTGGACCGGGACCTGCTATACCACCAACAGAAGGGTATGGGAGCACGATGAAGAATTCAAGCTTTACCTGAAGCGGATACGCGCCATGGCTATCGATATGGAAACCGCAACGATCTTCATCACCGGCTTTGCCAATAAGATACCGACCGGCGCCTTATTGCTAGTGTCGGATCAGCCGATGATCCCGGAAGGGGTGAAGACTTCTAAGGGAGACGCCAAAGTCACCAAGCTCTTTGCCGAGCTGCACCTGAAGATCGGTATCGATTCGCTGAAGCAGCTCATCAACAATGGGCTCACGGTAAAGCACCTGCATTTTTAGCCCAGGTACACACCAGGGCCCGAAGCCTGTATCAGGCCGTTCTCACGGGCTTTGGCAAACAAGGTATCAACAGCCCGGCGCCCTTCAGCGCCAAGCGAATCGGAGTATTCGTTTACATAGAGGTTGATATGCCTGCGCATCACCTCTTCCTCCATTTCCTGCGCATGGCGGGTCACAAAGTCCGAGAGCGCAGGATAGCTTTTCCAGCTGTATTGCAGGCTTTTCCTGATCAGCTGTTCCACCTGCAGCGCCGTTTCCATAGGCACATCCCTGCGGATACAAATGCCGCCCAGCGGGATGGCCGATCCGCTGGTCTGCTCCCACCAATCGCCCATATCGATCAGCTTTTCCAGGCCGCGCTGCTGGTAGGTAAAGCGGCTCTCATGGATCACCAGGCCGCAATCAAACTCACCCTTCAGCACCTTGTCCTCGATCTCGCTGAACAAAACCTCCGTTTTATCTTTAGCGCCGGGAAAGGCCAGGGAAAACAGCAGGTTGGCAGTAGTATGCTTACCGGGAATAGCAATACGGGCTGTGGAAAGGAATGCAGCCAGGTCTGTTACCGGCGCAGCGCCTGCCTTTCGGATCACGAGCGGGCCCACACCTCTTCCCAATGCGCTGCCGCTGTCGAGCAGGGCATAGCGGTCGCTTACCTGCAGCAAGGTGTTGTAGCTGAGCTTGGTGATCGCCAGCCAGCCTTCAAAGGCCCATTGGTTCAGCGTTTCCACATCTTCGAGCACATAGTCGAATTGCAGCGCGCCGGTATCCATTTTCCGGTTCACCATCGCATCGAAAATAAAAGTATCGTTGGGGCAGGGGCTGAAGCCTAGGCTCAGCGTTTGCAGCGTAGTCGGACTTGTTGTCATAACCAGGAGAAAGAGCTGCAAAGGTAGCAATTTCCAGGGCAGCGCAGGGCTTTAATATTCCGGTAATAAAGGTTACTTTTGCAGAGGCAGAAGGATCAAGATCCCCTGACCGGCATAAGGTGCTGCCCCAAACAAACCGGAGAATTATGAAGATCATTATTGCGATAGACGGTTATTCTTCCTGTGGAAAAAGCACGCTGGCCAAAGAGCTGGCTGAGCAGATGCACTATGCCTACATCGATACCGGCGCCATGTACCGTGCCATTACCCTCTATTTCCTGCGCGAAAATGTTTCCCTGAAGCATAAGGAGGAGATCGAAGCAGCGCTGAAGAACATCAACCTGCATTTTGAGCTGAATCCCGAAACCCGCGGTTCCGAAATGTACCTTAACGATGAGAATGTCGCCCGCAATATCCGGGATATGATCGTGGCCGATAAGGTAAGCGAAGTGGCTGCTATCAAAGAAGTACGGCATTTTGCCGTAGAGCAGCAGCAAAAGATGGGCAAGCATAAAGGCCTGGTGATGGACGGCCGTGATATCGGCACCGTAGTGTTCCCCGATGCAGAGCTGAAAATATTCATGACCGCCGACCCGGAGATCCGCGTCAAACGCCGCTTTCAGGAATTGTATCCCACCAATCCCCTGATCACCCTCGATGAAGTAAGGCACAACCTTGAAATGAGGGATTATATCGACAGCAACCGCGAAGAAAGCCCCCTGCGCCGCGCCGAAGATGCCCGCCTGCTCGACAACAGCGAGATGAGCCGTGAAGAGCAGCTGAAGCTGGCCCTGCAATGGGTGGCCGAAGCCAAAGAAATGAAGCAGAGCCTTGCCTGAAGGAAAGGAAGGAATAAAAATACTTAGTATACCGGTGAACGGAACGACCTGCAAAGGCCGTTCCTTTTTTTATCGCGCCGGTCGGGACACGTAGCGGCCTGGACCGCCGGCAGCATCATCAAAAAAGAGCGTAGCCTTGAAGGCTACGCTCTTTTTTGATAAGCGATACGGTTAATCTACCCAATCGCATAGGAACAGGTTGGTATCGCGGGTGCCCCCGTTGTTGCGGTTAGAGCTGAAGATCATCTTTTTCCCATCGGGCGAGAACATGGGGAAGGCGTCGAAGCCGTTGTCCCTGGATATCTTTTCCAGGTGGTTGCCATCGATATCGATCACATAAATGTTGAAGGGGAAGCCCCGCTTGTACTCGTGGTTGGAGGAGAAGATAATATGCTTACCGTCGGGGGTAAAGTTGGGCGCCCAGTTGGCCTGTCCCAGGTGCGTGATCTGGCGGGCATCGCTGCCATCGGCATTGGCCACAAATACCTCCATATTCGTCGGCATTACCATGCCCTGCGACAGCAGATCTTTGTATTCTTTTACCTCTTCTCCGGTTTTGGGGCGGGAAGCGCGCCATACGATCTTGCTACCGTCGGGGCTGAACCAGGCGCCGCCGTCGTAGCCCAGCTCATGGGTAAGCTGCTTTACATTGCTGCCGTCAAGGTCCATCACATAGAGGTCGAGGTCGCCGTTGCGCATTGAAGTAAAGATAATCTTATCGCCCTTGGGCGATACCACCGCTTCGCCGTCATAGCCGGGCTCTTTAGTCAGCTGCTTTATAATCTTACCGTTCAGGTCGGCAACAAAGATGTCATAGCTTTCGTAGATAGGCCAGATATATTTTTTAACTACGCTGCGGTCCGGTACCGGCGGGCAATCGGGGCTGCCCAGGTGTGTGGATGCATACAGCACCTCTTTGCCATTGGGCATTATGTACGCGCAGGTGGTACGACCTTTGCCTGTGCTCACCATTTTATAGCGGAAAGGTTCTTTGGCGTTCTTCGGTACTTTGGCATAGAAGATCTGGTCGCAGGTAATGCCGTCTTTGGGAGCAGTGCGCTGGAAGGAGATCGCTTTGCCGTCGAGGCTGAAATACGCCTCGGCATTATCGCCGCCGAAGGTCAGCTGACGGATGTTCCTGAAGTGCTTTTCCCCTTCAAAGACGAGGGAATCTTTAGTTGTGGTTTTGTCCTGCGCCTGCAGCAGCGTTGTGCTGCAGCAAGCCATGCACAGGAGTGCGGCCTTATTGAATCTCATGCAAAAAAATTTTGGCAAAGGTACGTTGCCCGCACGGTTTATCCCGCCCAGGCCGGTCGGGACGTAGTAGCGGCCTGGGCAGGGCACAAAAAAAGAACGATACGCAAGGGAGTATCGCTCTTTTTGCACCGGGGTAAAGACCCCGCATCAGAAAATGTATTTACCCTCCTGGTTGTACATCACCGGGAGTATGGTATGGTGCTTCTCAAAATAATCATAGCCCGCTTTCAGGTTGATCCAGAAGCGTTGTCGCGTTGTATCATCGGCATATTCCCGGCCGAGAAAATTCAGTCCCGTCTTATTGAAACGTACAGGGAATACATGCACAGGGATATTGGTCTCTCCATTGAACCTTGCTGCCAGGCAAAGTGTGTAAATCTCCTGTATGCCCTCGTCTTTCATGGGCATGCAGCCTACGGTGACACAACCGCCATGGATGTAGATATCGCCGCCGGGCGTAGCTTTATTGCCCAGGATAAGGTCTGAATAGTTAGGATAATTCAGCATCAGCGACAGGTAAAAATCGCTTTTGGGATTGAAGTCGGAAATGAAGTAGAAACCTTCGGGCACCTGGCGGTCGCCTTCCCAGCGCTTGGGACCCAGCGAGCCCGACAGCGCGCAGATCTTGTACTGCTTGAACAACGTAAACGTATCCGCATCGGGATTGCGCACCCATACTTCCATTTCATTGTGCGCCTTAAAGGCCCTGATGTACATTTCCTTGGGAGGATATGCCAGGTTCTTTTGCTGGAAATCCCTGCGCAGCGACTCGTTATACTGCGCATAAGCTTTAGCCACGCGGGGTGAGCTCAGCTGGTAAGATTTGAAAGTATTGACATCGGTTTGCGCCCGGAGGCTGAAGGAAATACTGGCGGCAAAAAGAAAGACAACAGCACAATATCCTGCTCTTTTAATGGAGAAACGCATTATGGGAAAAAAACAGTTTTTGGTTCTTGATGAAAAGTAAAGATAAGATTAAATGAAAATGAATGTGATGATGGGTTTCCTTTTAACAGCCGTTTTAAAATTTTATTGTGTTCTGTGGCAAAAACTGTTAAGAAAAGCAATTGTTTACGTTAATAAAGCAGGCGTAATTTTATCGTCTCCTTTACCCCGCGTAACAGCGCGATGGCCTGCTGCGACAGCTGCTTGTTCACATCCAGCACTACATAGCCGATACGATCGTTGGTTTTCAGGTACTGGCCTTCGATATTCACCCCGTTAGCGGCCAGCAGCGTATTGATCTCGCTCAGCACGCCGGGGACATTGTTGTGGATATGAAGGATACGGTGTGCGCCGTCGATAGGCGGCAGGCTGATGGGCGGCACGGTATGCGAACCGTAGGACACGCCTTTTTCCAGGTACTGGAAAAGCTTATGGCCCACATCTTCGCCGATATTGACCTGGGCCTCTTCTGTAGAGCCGCCGATATGCGGGGTAAGGATCACATTGGGCAGGCCCTGCAAAGGTGTCTCGAAAGTATCGCCGTTCTTTTCAGGCTCCAGGGGAAACACGTCTGCTGCTGCGCCGCCCAATGCTCCTGTCCTGAGCGCACCGGCGAGCGCTTCAAGGTCTACCACCTCACCGCGGGAACAGTTGATCAGCATCGCCCCTTTTTTGAACAATGGCAGGTTACCCGCATGGATCAGGTTGCAGGTGTGGACCGTTCCGGGTACATGCAGGCTTACAATGTCGCTGTCCTGCAGCAGCGCTTCCATGGTAGCGCAGGCTTTGGCATTGCCCAGCGGGAGCTTGGTTTCCTGGTCGTAATATAGCACCTTCATGCCCAGCGCTTCAGCAATCACGCTTACCTGCGAGCCGATATTGCCATAGCCGATAATGCCCATGGTTTTGCCCCGCAGCTCATGGCTGCCCCTGGCATCCTTAAGCCATATGCCCTGGTGGGCCGCAGTATGCTTGTCGATCACGCGGCGCATCAGCATTACCGACAACCCGGCCACCAGCTCGGCCACGCTGCGGGTATTGCTGTAGGGGGCATTGAACACCGACACACCGTATCGCGTAGCCGCATCAAGGTCTACCTGGTTGACACCGATACAGAAGCATCCGATGGCCTGCAGCTTTGGCGCCGCCTGCAGCACCCGCTCCGAAATATGAGTTTTGGAGCGTATGCCCAGCAGGTGCACATGACCGATCGCCCGGATCAGCTCGTCCTCGCTCAAGGCGCCGGACACCTGCTCTACCTGGGTGTAGCCATTGTCGGAGAACAGCTGTACCGCCTTAGGGCTGATGTTTTCCAGGAAAAGTATCCGGATTTTATCCTTGGGATAGCTGGTTGTGTTCATGCTGTAAAGATGTGCCGCGAAATTAAAGTATACCTGATGGAATGCAAAATGGTTATGCCGGTATACAGGCTGCTTATGCCTATACGGAACAACAGGTGGCTTTTACCTTAAAGCCTTTATTTTTGTATCATGGAGCTTTCTTTTTATAAATACCACGGCGCCGGCAACGATTTTATACTGGCCGATAACCGCGAAGGGCATATACAGCTCAATACAAAGCAGATCGCCTGGCTGTGTCACCGCCATTTCGGTATCGGCGCCGATGGCCTGATGCTGCTGCAGACTGCGCCGGCTGCAGATTTTGAAATGGTCTATTTTAATGCCGATGGCAACGAAAGCACCATGTGCGGCAATGGCGGCCGCTGTATTGCTGCCTTTGCGCACCAGCTGGGTATCGCCGGAAAGACCATGCGTTTTAAAGCGATAGACGGCCTGCACGAAGCCACAATACACCCGGATGGAACCGTAGCGCTGCATATGCAGGATGTGCAGCAGATCGAATGTCATGAAGACTATGCGATCCTCGATACCGGTTCGCCACATTATATTCAATGGGTGAACGACGTCGATGCGGTAGCTGTTTTTGACGAAGGCCGTGCGATCCGCAACAGGGAAGCCTTTCAGCCAAAAGGGATCAATGTCAACTTTGTGCAGCGATCGGGGAAAGACCTGCTGATCCGCACTTATGAGCGGGGCGTAGAGGACGAGACCCTGGCTTGTGGCACCGGTGTGACGGCCGCCGCTATAGCCGCCGTGGGCACGGAGACCGGGCATTTCCAGATACCGGTGCGCGCAATAGGCGGCTCTTTATCCGTATCTTTTGAAAAAAAGGATGCCGGCTCGGCAACGGATATCGTATTGACCGGCGGCGCCGTATTTGTTTTCAAAGGAAGCATTGACGTGCCGTTGTATGAATAATATCAGGTACTAAGTACCAAATTCCAAATTCCAATTTCCAAACTGCCAACTGCGTATACCCAATACTTACAATCGCTTACGTCTAATATCTCACATCTAATATCTCACATCTAATATCTAAAATGAACTACTGGCTGATCAAATCGGAACCCTTTAAATATAGCTGGGACCAATTCGTAAAAGATGGCAAAACCTTCTGGGACGGGGTGCGCAACTATGCCGCGCGCAACAACCTGAGGGAAATGAAAAAGGGAGAGAAGGTGCTCTTCTATCACAGTAACGAAGGCCTCTGTGTAGTAGGTATTGCCGAAGTGGCGAAGGAGTCTTACCCCGATCCGACCATCAACGACGATACCTGGGTGGCGGTAGATTTCAAGCCGGTCAAACCCTTGAAAACGCCGGTGACATTGGCCGAGATCAAGCAGACGCCGGGCCTGGAGCAAATGGAGCTCATCCGGTTGGGCCGCCTGTCGGTATCCCGTGTGTCGGAAGCAGAATATAAGCTGATCCTGAAAATGGGCGGCCTGAAAGCCTGAGTCCATAGAAGAAGTCAAGTTTTGAAACTTGACTTCTTCTATGGACTGATATAGGTAAAGGAAACTTAATGAGCTGTTCATATTCAGGTCATACCTTTGCGGCGAAAAGCAGCCTTTCTTACCGGATTAGGGGATAAGGCTGCTTTCATTTGCTGTATGCTTTATTTTTTTCTCCGCAAGACAGGAACCGCCTATACCCTGTTGCTGCTGCTCCTGGTCAGCCATACAGCCTTGAATGCGCAGGTGCTGATCACGGCCGACCAGGCGGCCAATACGCTGGCGCAACGCCTGGCAGGGCAGGGGATTACCATCACCAATGCCTCGCTTACCTGCGCGGGGGGAGCCAATGGCCGCTTCGCAGTGCAAAGCAGCAATCTGGGGCTGGATAGCGGTATCGTATTGTCTACCGGCCTCGTGCTGAACATTAACCAGGCGGAGCCGGGACCGACCAGCGCGGCGAACAATACGCCCGGCGATCCCGCGCTGCAAACCCTTTCCGGCGCCTCCAATACAAGAGACGCCTGTATCCTCGAATTCGATATGGTGCCTAAAGGCGATGAGGTGCGCTTCGACTACGTGTTCGCATCGGAAGAGTATATCAATTCGGTATGCGGCCCGTACAACGATGCCTTCGCTTTTTTTATCTCAGGGCCGGGTATTACCGGCACGGCAAATATGGCCCGCGTACCCGGGACCAATATTCCCGTTACCGTAAATTCCATCAACAACGGTATCCCGGGCTCGCTTGCCGGCGGACTGGCCAACTGTACCAATATGGGACCCGGCTCCCCTTTCACGGCTTACTATGTCGATAATGCCGGCGGCAGCACCGTTGCCTATCGCGGCTTTACCAGGGTGCTTACCGCAGCGAGTGCAGTAACGCCCTGCCAGACCTATCACCTGAAGCTGACGGTAGCGGATGCACAGAATGCGCTCTACGACTCTGGCGTATTCATCAAGGCCGGCAGCCTTCAATCGGCCTCCTTTACCGTGGAAGCGCAGGGCCCTGTTGCCACCAGCACGCAACCTTTCGTGGCCCGTGGCTGTGCACCCGGCAGCCTTACCTTCAGGCGGGCCCAGGCCAGGCCTGCCGCGCAAACCCTGCAGCTGCAGACCGGAGGGAATGCTATAGCCGGTATCGACTACCTCGCATTGCCGGCAACCGTTACGATACCAGCCAATGCCATCAGCGTGTCAATCCCAGTAACTGCGCCGGCTTCAGCAACACCGATGGGACCCCGTACACTAAAGGTTTCGGTGGTTTCTCCCTATAACTGTAACGGGCAGGCGGCGCTTTCCGATTCGGCCCTGATCGATATTGTCGATAAACCCCAGGCCGCTATTCTTACCCCCGATACGTCCATATGTGCTGGCGCCAGCTTCAGCATGCGCGTGCAGGGCAGCAACAGCCTGGAGTACAGCTGGTCACCGGCTTCGGGTATCGGCAATACTTTGGTCAAAGAGCCTGTGGTTACGCCTTTGGACAATATTAACTATACCATGACTGCCAACCTGCCCAACAGTGGCTGTGCTCCGGCATCCGATACCGTTACGATAAATATGATCCCTGCGCCCTCGGTTGTTGATGCCGGTAGCGATATCGATCTTTGTATCAATACGCCGGTGGTGTTCCAGCCGCAGGTGCAGCCGGAGAGCGGAACGTTTGATTACCGCTGGTCCGGTCCTAAAGATTTTAGCGCCATGGTGAAGAACGCGGAGATTATTGCGCCGCAGGTCGACAACAGCGGCTGGTACCAATTGGCCGTCAGCTCACCGGGCTGTCCGCCGGTGATCGATTCTGTTTACCTGAATGTTGTTGTCAGTCCGCCTTTACCCGTTGTTGTATCTCCGGTAAAATATTGCATCGATGAGCAGAAGCCGTTGCAAGCCTCCGGCAAAGACCTGAGCTGGTACACGGAAGCGCAGGGCGGAAGCGCATCCAAGGAAATACCTGTGGTCAACAGCCATACGGCCGGCAGGCAAACGTTTTACGTGACGCAGTCTTATGGCGACTGTGAAAGCGAGCGGGTACCCATAGCGGTTGTTGTAGAGCGCTGCTGCGGCGATGATCTTTTCGTACCGGGCGCGTTTTCTCCCAATGGCGACGGGCTCAACGATGCTTTTGAGCTGAAGCTCGACCATGACAGCAAGATCCTGCAGATCGATATCTTCAACCGCTGGGGACAGCGTGTCTTTCAGCAGTATAGCTTCAACCGGCCCTGGGACGGCACTTTTCACGGGCAGCCTTTACAGCCCGGCAGCTATTTTTACAGCATTACCATCAGCTGCCGCGATGACCGTACCGTCTATAAAAAAGGAGATGTGATCCTGATACGTTAAAGCCGGAAGAGCATTTAGTATTGTCTTGTTTTCAGAACCGGATAATACACGCAGGTAAACGCCGTCCTGCCTCCGGAGGCTTAAAGCGAAGCAAAGGTATAGTCCTGCTCTTTTAATGATTTGATGAGCTCCGGCAATACCGTTTCTGTAATCGCGCAACGATCGTGCAGCAGGATAATGTCGCCTGCTTTGACCTTACTCATGATCTTGCCCAGCAGCTGGTCCTTATCCTTTGCTACGGTGTCCATAGAGCGTAAGCTCCAGCCCATGCTTTTCATGCCGCTGTTGCGCACGGCTTTGGCCAGGTTGGGATTGGTAACGCCGTAAGGCGGGCGGAACAGCTTTACCGGCGTGCCCGTTATGGCTTCGATCGCTTCGTTGGTACGCAGGATCTCCTGCTCCATCTTAGCAGCACTTTGCCAGTCGAAGTTGAACCCGTGATCGAAGCTGTGGTTGCCGATACTGTGTCCTTCGGCCAGCATTCTTTGCACCAGTGCCTCCCGGCCTTCAATATTTTTTCCGATCAGGAAGAAGGTGGCTTGTACTCCCTCTTTTTTCAATATATCCAGTATTGCTTCTGTGTGGGCGGCCGGGCCGTCATCAAAGGTCAGGGCGACCTGTCGGCCTCTTTGCAGCACAGAAAGCTGGCCCCGGTTGAAATTCACTTTGAGTATCGGCAAAGTATTGACCGAAGGCATATAGAAATTCCAATGGATCAAAATGCTGCCGAGCGCCAGGATACTTACCAGTGCCAGCACACAGGCAAGAAGCCACCAGGCTGAATAGCCGTTGAAATAGATCCCTGCGGCAACATGCAGCACCAGCAGGATAAAGAAAAGCAAGGTATAATGAAACTTCGAGTTCAGCGGACAGTGTCGTTTTTAAAGATGAGTAAATGGTTGGGCCGTGCTCAGCCTCTTTTTGATCAGCCGGTCGGCCAGCCATAAAAGCAGGAAATAAACCGGGAGAAGGAAAGGATAAAAGATAAAAACAAGGAAGACGTAACCATGGCGTCCTGACGCATAAGGTTCCAACAGCATATCGATCCAGCTGAAGGATTGTACGTAAGTTCCGAGCACCAGAAAAGGAACGATAAAGCTGCCGAGGATCAGCACCGGCGAATATTTCCTGCCGGGCCTTGCTTTACGGAATCGGTAGATCGCATATAAGTGCAGCGATACCAGCAGCACTGCGGCAATGACCATGAAGCTCCCCGGGCCTGAGTGCATCATGGTTTGTGCAAAGGAGCCGACCTGCGGCTGCAAGGTGATCGCGATGTAATCGCCCGGAAGCTTGTCGAAATGCCAATGGCTAATGCTGTCTCTCTGCTGAGGGGCGCCCAGGTTGGTGCTGAGGGCGATATTGGAAGGAAGATCGGCTTTTAGTATAACATCCAGCGCGTGAAAAGAGCGCCAGTACCGCGCCGGGGAAAGAGAGTAGCGGTGGCTGTAACAGATCAGCCAGTCCGATACATCTTCCCACACATCAGCTTTGTAGGCGACCCTGATCCGGTGCTGCCCTTTGCTCAGGGCAGTTTTAAAATACTGCAGCTCGTTGAGTGCGTAAATACCGGTTGCATAATTGCCCCAGTCGATCACTGCCGCATCGTATACTGCGCCGGGCATTCCCTCTTTAAAGCCATTGAACAAGGCCGGCATCCGGGTCCCCAAAGTGTCCGGAACAGGTTGCACCGCCTGGGGACGGTCGTCCACCCATACGTCGAGGTGCTGTTCCAGGTTCTTTGCCACGAAGAGCAGCGGGATCTGCATGCCTTCCGGAACATCGACCAGGTATTCGACAGCATACCGGGCATAGGTAAAGTCGGTATCGATATCGATACGGATCGTTTCGTGCAGGATATCGATATTCCTGCTGGAAAATGCCGTAGCCAGCAAGGTGGTGCCGGGGCGTACCGGCGAAGCCATATTGGCAAAGCCGCTTAACGCTTGCAGGAGCAGGATGAGTACGGCGGGCAGGTGCTTCATAGGGCTGCTTTACTTTACCATTCCATGCCGGGATAGGCGCGCTGCATGTACTGCATCTCTGCCAGAATATAGCCCAGGTGCTCGGAGTGTTGGCCTGTCTTCCCGCCGGTCTGCATCCAGGCATCGGCAGGAGGCATTTCCAGGGTGGCTTCGCTGAGCACTTCAGCCACCTGCGCCAGCCATTGGCTTTTGATCAGCGCCAGGTCGGCGCCGGTGCCTGCTTCCAGCATGGCTTTGTCGGCCTCCGACATGTCGAACAGCTCACCGGTATATTCCCAGCGGGCATGTATCGCGTCCTGCATACGGGCTTTGCTCTCCTCTGTACCATCGCCCAGGCGGATCACCCATTCGCTGCTCCAGCGGCGGTGATAGAGGGCCTCCTTCAGCGATTTTTCGGCGACGGCAGCGATGGTCGCATCTTTGCTGTCTTTCAGGGCCGTGTACAGCAGCACGGAGTGGTTGTCGTAAAAAAAGGAGCGGGCGATGGTGTAAGCCCAGTCGCCGTTGTCCTGTTCGGTCAGCAATACATTCCTGAAATCCCAGGCATCGCGCAGGTAGGCCAGGCTGTCTTCCGTAGCAGGCTGTGTATGGTTCAGGAAAGCAGGGCTTGAAAAGACCTCTCCCTGCGTTTCGGCAGGCAGCATATTGTACAGCTCGGCCGCATATTGGTACAGGCTGCGGGCCTGCCCCAGGTGGTCAAGCGCTGTATTGGTAATGGCTATATCCTGCTCCAGGATGGGGCCGTGGCCGGTCCATTCGCTGATGCGGTGGCCCAGTATAAGGGCGTTGTCTGCAAGCTGCAGCACATAATTCAATTGATGGATAGACGTCATTGTCCTTATTTTCTGATGGATCGGCTTCCCGCAGCGATGCAGGCATTACATGTGCTTCAGCTCGATCGGCAGTTCGTAAAAAGTAGGGTGGCGGTACACTTTGTCGTTGGCGGGATCGTACAACTCGCCGGCATCATCGGGATTGGATGCATGGATGTACTTACTCTCCACTGCCCATATGCTTACCCCCTCCATGCGACGGGTATAGACGTCGCGGGCATTCTCGATCGCCATCGCGGCATCTACCGCATGCAGGCTGCCTACATGCTTGTGGTCGAGTCCCGTCTTGCTGCGGATAAAGATCTCCCAGAGCGGCCATTCATTATTCATCTTCCTGTATTGTTATGATTGAAAAAAAACGGTAAAATATGCGCTCAAAGATAAAGAAATAAAGCCAGTTGCGGTCCTCAGTCGGCAGCGGCTGCTTCCCTGCTGCTCAGCTCGGCCCTGATACGTTCCGTCCATTGCCGCTGTCGGTCTTTTTGTGTGCCATGCGCCGTTTCCTCATCATATGCAGCCTGCAAAGCTTCCGCCTCCTTGCTGTATTGCCGTTGCAGGTTGTCCACGGCCTCTTTAAAGGTAGCGCTGTTGTATTGGAGGTTGCGCAAGGCTGTCGCCAGCTCATAGGTCTTCAGCGCCGCAATATCAAAATGAAGCTGCTCGTGCTGCAACACATAGACATTCTGTCCGCCGGGCTTCATCCAGGAACGGTTCTTGTCGAAATAGGGGAGCAGGCTAATGGTCGCTGCAGCGCTTTTCTGATCGCTCGATAGCTGGTATTGCAGGGAAAATCCGCTGTATGTAGCCGCCAGCGCCAGGCTCAGCTTGTCGGGCTTGCCGGAAAAATCATCAATCCGGAGCGGGCGGTTGCTGTCGTAGCCGATATGGTCGGGATCGGTAGCCTGGTTTTTCAGCAGTACCGTTACCTTAACTTCCTGCTGCCCGGAATCGCCGTAACGTTCCCGGTTGACGCCCCACCAGCTGTCGAATTCTTTCAATACCTGTTCGACACTCTGGCTGACGAGCTTACCAATATAGGCGCTGGCATCGGCGCCGGTACGGGCTGTATAATTGCCGCTGTAGTCGACGATCTTCTTTCCCCTGGCAAAAAAAGCATAGGTCGTATTGAGCTCGGCCTGTTCCTGCAGGCCCTTCCGGCTTTCGCTTACCTGTAATTTCAGGATATGCAGTGAAAAGGTATCGGCCTGCAGCGGACGTATCGTATGATTGCCGATGAATTGGCCGATCGCCATAGCAGCGCCACCGGAAAGATCGACCGGAACTATTTTATTGGTGATCCCCGCGCGCATTGTTCCTATATTGCCGGTGTCTTCCCTATCGTCCGTAACGGTATTGATATATACCTGCTGTAAGGCTACAGGTGTTTCCGCAGGTTTCAGCTTCACTATCTTCGGCGCCTGTGCGGTGCTGTTGCCGCAGCAAAGCAGAAGTGCGGTGAACAGTGCCAGTATTTGTTTCATTGCTTATTGCTTTTACGGAAAAAGGAGCTGGTCCCGTGATGCCGGTTTAGCTCCTTTATTCCATTTCGTGCTCAGAAAGATCTTTCGCAGCGCTTAATCGTCCAGCTTCAGTACGGCCAGGAAGGCTTCCTGGGGCACTTCTACGTTGCCGATCTGGCGCATGCGTTTCTTGCCCTCTTTTTGTTTTTCCAGCAGCTTGCGCTTACGGGAAATATCGCCGCCGTAACATTTTGCGGTTACGTCCTTGCGCATGGCCGATATGGTTTCCCTGGCCACGATCTTGGCGCCCAGGGCTGCCTGTATGGCGATCATGAACTGCTGGCGGGGCAGCAGCTCCTTCAGCTTGGAGCAGAGCTTACGCCCGAAATCCTGCGCCCGGCTGCGGTGGATCAGCGCGCTTAAGGCGTCTACTTTGTCGCCGTTCAGGAGAATATCCATTTTGGTAATATCGCTCTCGCGGTAATCCAGCGGCTGATAATCGAACGAGGCATAGCCACGGGTCGACGACTTCAGCTTGTCGTAGAAGTCGAATACGATCTCGGCCAGGGGCATTTCAAAGATCAGCTCCACGCGGGTGGCGGTCAGGTAGTTTTGGTTGATCAGCAGGCCGCGTTTGCCCAGGCACAGTGTCATGATATTGCCGATATAGTCGGGCAGCGTAATGATCTGCGCACGGATAAACGGCTCTTCAATACGGTCGATGCGGCTCGGATCGGGCATTTCCGAGGGATTGTTGACAATGATCCTTACATCCTTTTCCCTGGTGGTGTAGGCATGGAAGCTTACGTTAGGTACCGTGGTGATCACCGTCTGGTTGAATTCGCGCTCCAGCCTTTCCTGGATAATTTCCATGTGCAGCATACCCAGGAAGCCGCATCGGAAGCCAAAGCCCAGGGCCTGCGAGGTCTCCGGTTCGAAGGTGAGCGAAGCGTCGTTCAGCTGCAGCTTTTCCATGCAATCGCGCAGCTCCTCAAACTCGTCCGTATTCACCGGGAAAATGCCGGCAAACACCATCGGCTTCACATCCTCGAAGCCCTTAACGGCCTCCTGTGTGGGGTTGCTCACCAGCGTAAGGGTATCGCCCACTTTTACTTCCTTGGCATTCTTGATGCCGGTAATGATATAGCCTACGTCGCCGGCTTTTACTTCGTTCTTCGGCGTAAGCGCCAGCTTCAGGATACCTACCTCGTCGGCGCCGTATTCCTTGCCGGTATGTACGAATTTTACTTTATCATTCTTTTTGATCGTTCCGTTGATCACGCGGTAATACACGATAATGCCACGGAAGGAGTTGAACACCGAGTCGAAGATCAGCGCCTGAAGCGGCGCCTGTTCGTCGCCCTTGGGCGATGGTATGCGTTCGATAATGGCTTCCAGGATATCGTCGATACCGATGCCGCTTTTGCCGCTGGCCAAGATGATGTCTTCCGGCTTGCAGCCGATCAGGTCCACGATCTGGTCCGTCACTTCGGGGATCATAGCGCCTTCCATATCGATTTTGTTGATCACCGGGATGATCTCGAGATCGTTATCGATGGCCAGGTACAGGTTGGAAATAGTCTGCGCCTGTATGCCCTGTGAAGCGTCGACCAGCAACAGAGCGCCTTCGCAGGCGGCCAGCGCACGGCTCACCTCGTAGGAAAAGTCTACGTGACCCGGGGTATCGATCAGGTTAAGGGTATATTTTTCGCCTTTATGCACATGGTCGATCTGGATGGCATGACTTTTGATCGTAATGCCTTTTTCCCGCTCCAGGTCCATATCATCAAGCACCTGGGCCTGCATTTCGCGTTCCGAAATGGTCTTGGTATGTTCCAGGAGGCGGTCGGCTAGTGTGCTTTTCCCGTGATCGATGTGGGCAATAATGCAAAAATTGCGGATATTCTTCATATTTCTTAAATGGTGCGCGAAGTTACTGAAAATTTAGGGTTTCCTGTGTTATCAGTCCCGTTTCCGCGGCCATAGCCTGCGATCTTTGTATTATCTGTCCGCTATAAGACAATTCAACCGGCCTTTACCCTCGCTGTTCCCTGCTTTTTGCTTCCCCGAAAGAGGAGAACCGTTTCTGTAAAAATGTTTTTATTTATGTAGTTAACTACGTAAATTTGTACTATGAATGACAAGATCACGATCCGTCCTCTTGATGATGGCGACAGCAGCAGCGTAACGGCCCTTATTCTGCCGATACAGCAGCAGGAATTTAAAGTACCGATCAGCATCGAAGATCAGCCCGACCTGGTCGGTATCGAATCGTACTACCGGCCTGGCGGGGGCAACCTCTGGGGTGCTTTTGACGGGGAGCAGCTTGTGGGTACAATTGCCATCAAGGCAATCGGCCATGGAGCCGGTGCGCTGAGAAAGATGTTTGTTCGCGAGGCCTACCGGGGAAAAGAGCAAGGTATTGCGCAGCAATTGCTCGAACACCTGCTGCGCCATTGCGCTACGGGAAATATCCGGGATATTTACCTCGGGACGGTAGCGCAGATGAAGGCGGCGCAACGGTTTTACGAGCGCAACGGCTTCCGGCAGATCGATGCAGCGGCTTTACCGGCATACTATCCGCGCGTGGAAGTAGACGTGCTTTTTTATCATCTAAACCTTGACCAGCAACTATGAATGTGATCGACGCAGCCGGCGTGCTGGCGATATCGACGCGGCTGCAGCGCCTCAGCGACCGGATACGCAAAGACGGACAGGAGATCTATAAGGCTATGGGCCTTGCCTTTGAGCCGAAGTGGTTCCCGGTGATCTATGTACTGCACCGCAGGGACACCCTGAGTGTAGTGGAGCTCGCCAATGAGATCGGCTATTCGCATCCTTCCACCATCACTTTGCTGAAAGAGCTGGAGAAGGAAAAGCTGATCCGCTCGAAGAAAGATAAGGCCGATGAACGCAAACGGCTGTTGCAGCTGAGTGCAAAGGGGCGCCATCTGGTCGCGCAGATGGAGCCGGTATGGGACGTGATCGTAGCGGCTACTACGGATCTGATCCGGACGCAGAACAACCTGATGCTGGCGATTGAAGAGGTGGAGGAGCAATTCCAGCGGCAAAGCTTTTTTCAGCGGGCGCTGCCGCTGATCGCTGTACGCAATGAGGCTTAGCGCTACTGGCTTTTGATCTTATTCCAGATCTCGTATAGCTTCTCCTGCGAAGGCCGGTCGGCGGGTAGCTCGGGCAGCGCTTCGCAGGGCGCCCAGTGCTCCCGCATGTCCCCTGGCAGGCTTTGATAAAGCTGTGTGCCTTTGGTTTTCCAGGCGATCATCTCATCGCTGACCTGCTTGATCACTTTACCCGGATTGCCGATCACCAGCGAACGGGGAGGGATAATGGTGTTGGCCGGCACAAAGGTCATAGCGCCGATAATGGACTCATCGCCTACTTCCACTTCATCCATCACCACGGCATTCATACCCACCATCACATTGCGGCCGATATGTGCACCGTGAATAATGGCACCGTGGCCGATATGCGCGGCTTCTTCCAGCTTTACCGTAACACCCGGGAACATATGAATGGTGCAGTTCTCCTGCACATTGCAGCCGTCGGCGATCTCGATGCCGCCCCAGTCGCCGCGCAGGGCGCAGCCGGGACCGATATACACATCTTTGCCGATGATCACATTGCCGGTGACGGTGGCCAGGGGATGCACAAAAGAAGAGGGATGCACCACGGGAATAAAGCCTTTGAAAGAATAGATCATGATGCGAAGATAAGAACGGTTTACCGTTTGATCAGCTTTGCCGGCTGTGCCCTGCCGGCAGCGGTGCGGATGCTGACGAAATACATACCGGGAGTCAGGCTACTGATATCGATGTCGGTATCTGTTTTCAGCTTACCTGCCAGTAAGGTCCGGCCCTGTACATCGCTCAGCTGGTATTGTGCTGCAGCATTGCCCAGCTTCGGAATGCTGATGTGAACATGGTCGCTGGAAGGGTTGGGGCTCAGGCTCCAGGCCAGGCGTGGCAGTCCCGTTTCTTTAATGCCAACGGGCAATTGAGCGCCCAGCAAAGGGCGCAGCAGCAAAGCGCCGTCGAGCAGCGAAGGCTCCCAGCTGTTATTCACCTTGAAGTAGCGATGATTGGCGCCCGTACGGTTGGCGTCCAGCGCGATCTGCAGGGAATCGCTGATACCGCCGGCAGATTGTATAATGCTGATGTAGAAAACACCGGTATTGAGCATTACGGGTTGCTCGAAAGCGTACACCGCAAACTTGTTGACGGTATCGGGATATTCGGGAAGCAGGAAATCCTCGTGGTACAGCAGATCGTCGGTGCCTCCGTTGACGGCGATATCGCGATACACGGCAATGCTGAATTCTTTCAAAGTAGCGGGTGGCAGCACCGGCGCAAACCGGATAGCGATGCCCCGGAGCGTATCGGGCTGGTAGGCTGCAAACTCCACGGCAGTATAGCCGGGAGCGCTGGGCTGCAGGTTGAGGAAATAAGATTGCTCGGCGGTGCCGTCATCGTAGGCAAAATAATTGTCGAACACCTGCTGGAAGCGTATCGTATCGTTGGCCCTGGACTCTCCGGGGTAATTACCCGTACAGTAAAACAGATGGTCATACACCACGCGGTCGTTGGGATTACCCGGACTGAAGGCCCCGGCATTGTACATAGGGTACAGGGCATCGGTCTCCTGGCGGGGCGGGAGGCTCACATTGGCCGTTCCTGAGCCGAGGTTGGTGGCTCCCGTTGTCGCCCGGAAGCCCGAGGGGATATTCGGCGTCAGCGGACCATAATTCTTTAAGGTGGCGGTCAGGTTTGTATTCAGAAAAGATGCAGGGTTGGTTTTAAAATGCCGGAAGGGCATGGCGCTGAAATCGTTCAGGATAGAAGCCGGCTCTTTGGTAAAAGCGACATCCTGCACCGTCGTGTCAAACAGGTTACGCCCGGCGTCGAGCCGTATGTAGTCCAGGTTCCAGTGCGAATTGCTGATTCCGATCGTGGCCGTATTGATCCAGCGCATCTGGAAGTTATCGCTGAAATACCCGGGGTCGGTGAGGGGGATCATCACTTGCCGGAAAGGTAGCCTGCCGGTATCGCCGTTGGCAGACCATACTTTGACCCAGGTGCCGTTGGACCTGAGAAAGTAGAGCATCAGCGAATCGTAGGGTTTGGGCGAAAAGCCATTACCCCTGGGCTGGTAAAAGAAGCTGAGGTATACCGAATCGGCCGGGGCGCGGCTGCTGAGGGCAAAGGGCAGGGAAGTCAGGCTATCGGCGTAAATGGTCGTATAGTTGGATACGGTATCGTAATAAGGCTTGCCCACCGTATTGAGCGCATCGAACGTGGCGACACCACGGCTGACCATATCGCGGCCCATGGTGTTGTTGATGTACACATATTTATCCGTCCAGCGTTCGCTGCTGGGATAGGGGGACGGGTCGGTAAAGTCTTCGAAGAAAGGCAAGGTAAGCGCAGTAGGCTTATGTGCCGGGCCGCCCGTTTCCGCCGGCAGATGCTGCAGCGCAGTATTCTCCATCAGCGGGGCCAGGCGCTCCTGGGCTTCCGCTGTGCAGGCTGCGCCAAGGAACAACAGGAACAAAAATCGGTTGAATAAGCTCATAATACTTTATAGTCTTCTGGTCAGTTTGCTGTTGCCCGGGAGATCGGTCATCCGCAAATATAGGGTTTCCCCTTTGAAACGCCTTGTGGCTTCCGGCTTGTTTTACCCCATATCCACAGCTCTCGGTACTTCGTCTTACCTTTGCGCCATGCATTACCTTTCAGTTGAGAACCTGGGCAAATCCTACGCCGACAAGCCGCTTTTTGAACATATTTCCTTTCACGTGAACGAGGGCGACAAGATCGCGCTGGTAGCCCTCAACGGCTCCGGAAAATCTACCTTGCTCAAGATCCTTTGCGGCATAGAGATACCCGACGAAGGCAAAGTATGGGTGCACAAGGAGGTCAAGGTGGTGCTGCTGGACCAGGACCCGGTCATCAATGATAAACGGAATATCCTCGAAAATATTTTCGACCACGACCACCCGGTGCTGAATGCCATCAAGCGCTACGAAGCCCTTACCGAAAGCGGGCAGGAGCCCGACCCGGAACAGCTGGCCATGGCCATGCAGGAAATGGACGAGCTCAATGCCTGGCACTTCGACGCCAAGGTTAAAGAAATTCTGGGTAAGCTGAATATCCATCGCCTTGAGCAGGAGGTGGGCACGCTTTCCGGCGGGCAGAAGAAAAGGATTGCGCTGGCCAAGGTGCTGATCGATATGGATTTTGAGCACCGGCATACCCTGCTCATCATGGACGAGCCGACCAACCACCTGGATGTGCAGATGATCGAATGGCTGGAACATTACCTGGGGCAGGAGCATGTGACCCTGCTGCTCGTAACGCACGACCGCTATTTTCTCGACGCCATCTGCAACGAGATCATCGAGATCGACGATCAGCAGCTTTACATTACCCGGGGTAACTACGAGAAATATATGGAGCAGAAGGCCGCCCGGCTCGAGAATGAGCAGGCGAGCCTGGAAAAGGCCCGTAACCGCTACCGCAAGGAGCTGGAATGGATGCGCAAGCAGCCCAAGGCCCGTACCACCAAGTCGAAATCGCGCCAGGATGCTTTTTACGACTGGAAGGAGAAAGCGACGCAGAAAATTAAAGCAGCCGAACTGGAGCTGCAGGTAAAGATGACCCGCCTGGGCGGCAAGATACTCGAGCTGAAGAAGCTGTATAAATCTTACGGTGATAAGGTGATCCTGAAAGGCTTCGACTATACGTTCAAGCGGGGAGAGCGGGTAGGTGTGGTTGGTAAGAACGGCGCGGGTAAATCCACCTTCATCAATATGCTGTTGGGCAAAGAGCCTGCCGACAGCGGTAAGATCAATGTAGGCGATACGATCGTCTTCGGCGATTTTTCCCAGGAAGGCCTGCAGTTCAAAGAGGATGTGCGGGTGATCGAATACGTGAAGAATATCGCCGAGTTCTTTCCCCTGGCCGATGGCACCAAGGTGAGCGCAGCCATCTTCCTGCAGCGTTTCCTGTTCTCGCCCGAAAAACAATATACCTACATTTCCAAGCTGAGCGGTGGCGAAAAGAAACGCCTGCAGCTGCTGTCTATACTGTTTCGCAATCCCAATTTCCTGGTGCTCGATGAGCCTACCAACGATCTGGATCTGCCTACGCTGGATATCCTGGAGGAATTCCTGATGGACTTCCAGGGCTGCCTGATTATCGTTTCGCACGACCGCTACTTCATGGATAAATTGGTCGATCACCTCTTTGTATTCGAAGGCGAGGGTGTGGTGCGCGATTTCCCCGGCAACTATTCGCAGTACCGTGAGATCGCAAGGGAAGAGGAGCGCTTTAAATCGGAGCAGGAGCGCGAGGCAGAGCAGCAGAAGGCGCCAAAAGCAGAAGCAGCTGCGCCGGTTGCGAAAAATGAGGGACGCAAGCTTTCCTTCAAAGAAAAGCGGGAGCTGGAGCAGCTGGAGAAAGAAATGCCAGACCTCGAAGCGGAGAAAAGACGGCTTGAAGAGGAAATGAGCACCGGCAACCTGGGCTTTGAAGCCCTGCAGCAGCATGGCGACCGCATTGCTATGATCGTGGCCCTGCTGGAAGAAAAAGAAATGCGCTGGCTCGAATTGAGCGAATAGCTTCTGCGGCGACTGGCGCTCAAACGGGCTGCACCTGTTTTAGCGGTGCAGCCCGTTTTATTGTGGTGCTGCTGCATTGAAGGCCCGCAGGCGCAGGCTTTCACCCGCTTTAAATTGAGATACAACTATAGGGAGAGTCGGTGCTAGGAGCTGCACTGGCAATGAAGATTTTCACCTGGAATGTGCTCCTGGTGCAGAAAGCGGAATACTGTACAACCGGGGGCGGGAAGGTCCGATCCGGTTGCCCGCCCCGCAGAAATTTTAACGCAGGATTGATACGGAAGTGTTGCAGAACGCCTAACTTTAGGCTCCTTACAAAGGATCGTCCGGCAGGCATCAGGGCATTAACGGAATGGTAATAATGGTTTTTGGCACAGAATTTGCAACTTGAAATGCTAACCAGAATTTTCTCATCCTTCTAAAACGAATCTTATGCTTGAACAATTGATGCAAATGATACAGCAAAGCGGCCAGTCTTCTGTAATTGACAATGCCGAAGTGCCCAATGAGCACAACGATGCGATTCTCAATGAAGCCCAGCAAAGCATTACCAGCGGCTTGCAAGGCCTGGCCGATACCGGCGAGCTGAATACCGTGATGGAAGCGGCGCAGAACGGGCAGTCTGTAGAACAGCTTCCCGCTGTACAGAATATTTCCAACAATTTCATGGGCAGTATCATGGAAAAGTTCAACCTGAACAAAGGCACTGCAGCCATGATCGCTTCTGCCGTTATTCCCATGGTGCTGAGCAAAATTATGAACCGTGGCGGCCAGCAAAGCGGCGGCGGTGGCGGCTTCGACCTGGGTGGTCTGCTGTCTTCGCTCACCGGCGGCAACGCTCCGGCGCAAGGTCAGCCCCAGGCTTCCGGCGGCGGTCTCATGGACGGCCTCAGCAATATCGGCGCCAAGCTGGGTCTTGACAAAGACGGCGACGGCGATGTGGACCTCAACGACCTTTCCAAGCTGATCAAGTAATACGTGGATCTCTTTTTATGCGATGGCGCTGCTCTTACCGGAGCAGCGCCATCGCTGTTGTAAGAGGCAGGATCAGCAGTCGTCGCAGACGCTGTTGGGCTTGTGCGAAAGACAAGGAATATCTACCGTCCATCCGCCGCCTTTAAGCGCCTGCTGTCGCACTGCGTCCAGGTGGTGTATGATTTTCCTGGTCAGGCGCAGCTTTGGCCCCGTCATTGCTTTCTTCTTTTTCATTCGGTCCGTTTTTAGGTGTGAACAATAAACCTCAATTTGGCGTATTCCCTCGTTCGCTCCGAGCTGTAGTTCATGATCTGGCTTTCCTGGTTCAATGAAAGGATGACCGGGTTCACGAACAGGAGAAATAAAAAGAGGATAACGGTTTGTTATTTGAATGATAACAAAAAATGATACGGCTTCAGAAGGATATGCCGGAACTTTAACCTTTAAAATGCACCAAACGATTATGATAGAACAACATCAATTGGGTTCACAAGGAATTATGGCTTCCCGTCTCGGGCTCGGCTGTATGGGTATGAGCGACTTTTACGGCAGCCGCGACGATGAAGAAAGCCTCCGCGTACTGGATCGCGCCGTAGAATTGGGGATTACCTTCTGGGATACGGCCGATATGTACGGTCCATACACTAACGAAGAGCTGGTAGGCCGTGCCCTGAAAACACATCGCAGCAAAATTACGCTGGCCACTAAATTCGGTATCATACGCGATCCCAACGATCCGCAGAAAAGAGGGATCAATGGTAAGCCTGAATACGTGAAGTCTTCGGTTGACGGCAGCCTGAAGCGCCTGGGCACCGATGTGATCGACCTGTATTACCTGCATCGCCGCGATCCCGGTACACCTATCGAAGATACTGTGGGCGCTATGGCCGAGCTGGTGAAAGCCGGAAAGATAAGGGGCATAGGCCTCAGCGAAGTATCGGAAGAAACCTTGCGCAAGGCGCATGCAGTGCATCCGCTTACGGCCATTCAAAGCGAATACTCGCTGTGGACGCGCGACCCGGAACAGAATGGCGTGCTGCAGGCCTGTAAAGAGCTGGGCATTGCCTTCGTACCCTACAGCCCATTGGGCCGCGGCTTCCTTACGGGGCAAATCCGCAAGTTTGAAGACTTCGATGCGGATGATTACCGCCGTCATTCGCCCCGTTTCCAGGGCGACAATTTCCGGAAGAACCTGGACCTGGTCGCTGAGATCGAAGCCATGGCCAAACGTAAAGGCGTAACGGCTTCACAGTTAGCCCTGGCCTGGGTATTGGCGCAGGGCGACAACATCTTCCCCATACCGGGAACCAAGCGCGTGAAATACCTGGAAGACAATGCCGGCGCGGTAACCGTAAGCCTGAGCAACGAAGAGCTGACTACGCTCGACAGCGTCTTCATCGACGGACCAGCCGGCGCGCGCTATCCCGAGCACATGATGGGAGCGCTCAACGGATGATCTTCCGCACCGGCAGGAACGGTCGGGACGCGCAGCAGTGACCTGAACGTTTTGCAGTTCCGCCCAAAAGATACAGGATGTGCAACGGCCTGAATGCCCGCAATTCCTAAAAAAACGTAAGATGCCCGGGGCACCGCTCCCGGGCGTCTTACGTTTTTGGTAAGACCTTGCCGGTTGTGGCGTTCAGGCCCCTGCCGCGTCCCATTACCGGCGGGAACGGGACGCGCAGCAGCAACCTGAACGTTCTGCAGTTCCGCCCAAAATACGGGATGCACGGCGCCCCTGAACGTGTTGCTGTTGCCTTTCCCGGAGGACCTCCGGAATGCCGCGCAGGCTTACACTTTTATGTGGGGTATGCCGGAGTGTTAAGAGTGTCTCTATTGAAAAGATATCCGATTATGAGTTTATATTATCGCAAGGCGCTTTCTCTGCTCCTGCTTCTTGTTACCATCACATCATCGGCATCTTATGCTGCCCCAAAGAAAAAAATACTGTTCATTGGCAATAGTATTACCTATTTCAACGACATGCCCCGGATTTTCCGGGATATCGCCAACCAGAAAGGCGACAGTGTGGATCTGACAATGTATGCTCCGGGTGGTACCGGCTTCCAGCATCATTATATCGACCCTGCGGTGTTTCATCATTTCCGGGAAGGCGGTTGGGAGGTGATCGTACTGCAGCCCGGCTCCAGCGAATCGGTAGGCGTACCGCCTACCCAGCCACGGGCGCTTACTTTGCAGCAGGCCCGCGTATTGATCGACTCGGCTCTGCATTACAATCCCTGTGCACGCATCCTGTTTTACGAGATATCCTATGGCGTGTTTGGCAGTACAGCAGCCCAGGTGACGCAATACAATACTACTATGGACAATATCCGTACCACTGCCGGTTACCTGGCCGATTCGACAGGTCTTTCTTTTGCGCCTGCGGGCGAAGCTTTTCGTTATGTATGGAACCAGGATCCTTCGGTATTGCTCTGGCAGGCGCCGGGCGATATCCATCCCAATATAAAGGGATCCTACATGGCCAGCTGTGTGTTCTATGCATCGATCTTTCACAAGCCTTCGGCTGGCAATACGATCTACAACGGCAATACCATAGCCGACGCGCAATACTACCAGCGTGTAGCAGATTCGATAGTGCTGCGCTATCCCGGACGGTGGCGTATCGATACGAACTGGCACCGTGCACGTTTCAGCCATACTGCTGATCAGCTTACTGTTCAATTGCACAACCAGAGTGAAGGGTACGATTCCCTGAAATGGTTCCTGCCCGGCAGCGCACCAAAAACCACTGCCCAAGTAAACTATACCTTCAATCAGGCGGGTACCTATATCCTTCAGTTGGTGGCCTACTTCGGCGCCTGCTCCGATACGCTGACTCAAGAGGTCTCCCTCAGCGGAGCAGGGGGGACCAGTATTCAAAGCTCAGGCAGCCATTCGCTTCAGGTACAGCTATATCCGAACCCGGTGAACCAGATGTTGCAGCTGCAACTGCCCGCATCGCTGCGCCGATTTAACGTGCAGCTGCGCGATGCGGGCGGGCGATTACTACAGGAAGTGCGAAATTGTGACCGGCTCAATATGGATGGAAGGGTGCCGGGACTTTATGTTATCCGCATCACCGACCAGGAAAGCGGCCGGCAGTTTTACGGTAAAGTGCTGAAGCGGTAAGAACGGTCGGGATGGATAGCAGCCTGAACGTTCTGCTGCTCTCTCAAAAACATACAGGATGCCTGGAACGTATGCTTCCCGCATCTTCCTTTTTGTCCCGGGATGCTTCGGTTGCTGCGCAGACTTCAGCATGAAATAGGATGAAAGTTCTTCATTAGCCAATTATTCTTGTGAAAATTACATTTACAATGGTATGACTTTTTTTGTTAAGTATTTATCAGTATACGCACATACGACTTTGCGTATACCTCCCTCAATTCAACACCTCCGCATCTCCCACTCCTGCCTTCTTATTGTCGTAGGCTTCCACACATTTGATCAGTGCGTTAGCATGTAAAAAGATATCGTCGAGGGAGAAGAGCTCTACTTTGGTTTCCTTCTTGTTCTCGTCGAAGAGGCCGAGGTATTTGCGGTTACCGTTGAAATGCAGGCGGCATATGGTTTTGCGGTTGTTGTCGTCGAGCAGGATGGCGAAGTAGGAGAGCGCATCGCGGTACACTACACGACTCACGGGTATGGCCTGGCGCAGTATGGTCTTCACGATCATAAAGCCTTCCAGCTCTTCTTCCGTGGTAACAATACCGCCGGGTTCCCCGGTCAGCGGCTCGCCTTCGGACAACGCTTCCTGTTTCTGGGTCTCAGCTTCTTTGGTAAGCGCCGATTTGAGCCGCTCGGTAATAAGGTCATTGATGTGCTGCTGGAACGATTTCTTGGTCAGTTCGGAGAACTGGTCCAGTATCTTCTGTGTGATCATGCCGGGATAGACTTGACGGGCGAAATGCCGTACGAAGTCGGGGCCGGGCGCCAGCAGCTCGTTAGCGATCAGCTGCTTCAGCTCGTTTGTGTACTTAAGCTCGCTGGCAGTATTGACGATGTTGCCGAAGTCAAAATAGGCTTTATGAAACTTCTTCAGCTCTTCTACCTGTGCATCTTTGATATCGGTAATGTCGAAGGTGAAGAAAGGCTTTTCATCCATTTTATTGGGTGTATCGAGATCGGTATAGAAGCGGTACTCGATACCGTTCGTCAGTATAGAGAACTTCGCATTGGTGGTATGGAAGTAGCGGAATAGCTGAGAAGCATTGTGCACATTGAGCGGTGCGGTATGCGATTTGCATTCGATAAGGATAACGGGTGCACCATCTTTCATAATGGCATAGTCGATCTTCTCGCCTACTTTGATGCCGATGTCGGCGACAAACTCGGGCACCACTTCCAGCGGGTTAAATACGTCGTAGCCCAGCTCTTTGATGAAAGGCATAATGAAGGCATTCTTGGTAGCCTCCTCTGTGGTTACCTGGGCTTTAAGCTTGGTAACGCGCTCGCCCAGCTGGCGGATCAGGTCTTTAAAATCCATGGTACAGGGTTTTGTTATGAATTGAGTCAAAGGTTAATATTTCTTCCGGCGCTGGCAACTCCATTTTCGTACCCCGTATTTGTAGGGTTGCCTGGACTACCGCGGCTATTGCCCGCGCAGCAGGCGTTCCAGCGTAAGGCAGCAGCTGTCGGCCTGCTGCGACAGCTGTATCACGATGTGCTTACCAGTATCCTTTTCTATGCACAGGCCATCGGCATAGGGCTGCAGACCGGTTATCTTTTCAAGCCGTACCTGGGCGTTCTTACCGGAACCGGTAAAGAAGACCCGTTTATCAGTAAGGTATACAGTACCTCTTTCAATGTACTTCAGCATGGCCGCCCTGTTGCGTATCTGCTGTAGCTGCCCGGGCTGCAGGTAAGCCTGCCGGATACTGCTGAAGCTGTAGGAAGCGGGGGTACGCTGCGCGCTACGCTTTTCGTACCAGGTAGCCTGGATACCTTTGAAATAACAAAGCTCTCCCTTATGCAGGCTGGTGCCGGCTGTAACGACCGGCAGCTCCAGGTTTTCGAGCGCCCAGTATTGCTTCAGCTTATTGAGCTGCTCCTGGGTCTGTGTATTGAATTGCAGCGATACGCGCAGACTGGCGGCTATGGCTTGCAGCTCCTGCTCTTCGGCCGGCGACAGGTGTTTATGGCTCAGTATGCCCGCAACATGATCCTGTACGAAAGTAGTACGGGTTTCGGCCGATATCTTTTCGGCCAGGGCTTTAGGCAGCCCCAGGTTGCTTTCCAGCTTGCTGAGCCATTGTTCTTCTTCACGGGTAAGCCGTCCGTCGGCAACAGCTTCCTTAAAGGATTGCCGGTAAAGAAGCTCGCCCAGCCAGGTATGCAGCTGTTCTGTCTGCTTGTTGCTGAGACCAAGGATATACTGCAGATGGCGCAGGTTGTCCAGCTCCTCATTGTCGAGCTGCTTATCGGCAAGACAATGGTTGAGGTATACCGCATAGAACTCTTCCAGGTTGCGGGGATATACCAGCATCAGGCGTAACTTATAGCGGTGCTCCACTGCCCTGATGTCGTACACATCGATGCTGCGGATGGGTTTGGTGGCCAGCAGGTTGTTGACCTCGATGATGGCGTTGTCTTCGGGTACCTGTCCGAAGCAGCGTTGCAGCAGGCTGCGCCCTTGCAGCGGATGCACCTGGTATACATTTCCGTTCATTATTCGTATTTTCTGTACTCCTCGTAAACAGGGTGGTTCCAGTCGCATACGCCGCCATGATGCGAGCAGGCGCCGCGGCCCCTTGCATCGGAGGTCGAGCCGTCGCAGCAAAGGGTTTCATAGCCTACGATCCGTTTGCGCAGCGGGTTGACCTTATCGTGCAGCTTTTCGGCATCTTTATTGCCGTCCTTCATCAATGCTTTCAGATCCGATACGGCTTCCGCGGTCTTCCCCGTTTTGCTATAGCATAAAGCCCTGTTGTAGCGAAGCTGAGGATCATCGTTGTGATTGGCCATTGCGCTATCGAGCAGGGGTAGCGCGGCTTTATACTTACCGGCCTTTACCAGCCCTGCAGCCCGGTTGATCTGCATGTCGGCCACGACGCCGAGAATTTCGCTCTTTTCTTCACTGCTTTTAGCATACGTCATTGCCTGCTGCAGCTGAAGCCTTGCCGCACCCCATTGCCCCGCCTGGCTGAGCTTACGGCTTTGCCACAGGTAGCTGGCCAGGGTATCTTTACGTTGTGCATCCTGCCTGGCGGTTACTGCCCGCTTCTGTGCTGCACGATCGGCAATGAGTTGCTGCTGTTGTGCCGCTTGTTCTTCTTTTGCCCCATAATGTAACACCAGGAAAGAAGAGCTGATAAAGAGCAGTAGCAAGGTGACGGTTTTGATGCTGGTTGTAAGCCGGAAGCGTAGCTTCTTTTCGAGAAAGTGATGTCCCGGGGGAAAGGCGATAAAGCCGCATAGCAGCCAGAGCAGCGACAGTAGCGGGTGTATGAGCGACATGATCGCCAGCATGCCGAAAAGCATGCCCAGCACCCATTGCAGGGCCCTGCTGGTCTTTTTGCCATTGGTGAAAGGCAGCGGTAGCGGCTTAAAGTAATGCGGCAGTACCCGTGCACGTTCCGGGATTAAGAAAGGCAGGTATTTCATAAACGGTATAGCTTGTTGATCCTTTGCGCTTTGGCCCATTGCAGCTTGTGCAGGAAGTTTTCGAGCTGTAAGCCCGAGATGGTATCAACTTCAAATTCAAGCGGCCTGCCGCCATGGGGATGAATGGATACCAGGTGTTTCCTGGAAAACCACCAGAGCGTGAGAAATACTAATCCGGTTACCAGAGAAGCCGTAAATGATGAATTATCGCTATCGAAATACAGCAATGCCGGAACGCTGCACAAAAAACATAAAATCGCAACAACAATGAATGCGACATTGCTTTTGTACCGAAGTGTTACCGAGCTGATGTCTTCGAGGAAGAGCGTAACCTGGTAAGCATATCCCCAGGATTGGCTGTTCATGTGAATGCGTTGGCTGGTGAGGACAACCTTGTGGCCATTGGAGCTGATCAGCTCCTGTTCATCGGGAAAAAGGATCATCGAATAAGGTTTGGTAAGGCAAAGGTAGATCGGCGTGACAGGGTGGGAAATACCTAGCGGTAGGGATATTGGTTGGTGCGGGTTATTGTGTATTACCCCCGTAAGGGCAATAGGAATATTGCTACAAGCCTTTTACCCCGTAGGGGCATGCGGCCATTACCCTGGCTTGCACTGGAGTACGGGCTTGGCTTTGGTGAGCAAATAAGGAACTTAAAAGTTACCGCTTAGTGTTTATGGAGATGCATGCTAGGCTCTTGACCCACATCTGCGCCAATTGAAACGCAAGTGTATTTGAAACATTTTCCCGCTGCGCCACAACTCGCTTATTTCAAATGTTCCTTTTCTCGCAGCGCCACAGCGGCGCTGCGAGAAATTATTTAATACTTAGGTTCTGTGAGTTCATGAGAAAAGGAGCGCTTGCATCGCCGCGAGAACAGAATGACAAAAAAAGCCCCGCGATTACCGCGGGGCTTTTTCTATTATTGGAATATGATTAAGCTTGTTCTTTCAGCTGGCGGATCCTTTCGTCCTTGTCTTCCTCAACACGCAGGCTATCGCTCTTATCCATGTCTACCAGGATAGGCGCCGCCACGAAGATGGAAGAATAAGTACCGGCCAGCACGCCGATGGACATCGCAAAGGCGAAGCCGCGCAGTACCTCTCCACCGAAGATGAACAGGATAACAGCGGTAAGGAATACGGTGAGCGAGGTCATAATGGTACGGCTCAGGGTATCGTTGATAGCGCGGTTCACCACTTCCTCTTTCTTACCGTTAGGTGTCTTACGGAAATACTCGCGGATACGGTCGAACACGATCACGGTATCGTTCATGGAGAAACCGATCACCGTCAGCAGGGCTGCGATAAAGTGCTGGTCGATCTCCAGGGCGAAGGGTACGATGTTCTTAAAGAAGGAGAACACAGCCAGGGTAACAGCCACGTCGTGCACAATCGCCACGATAGTGCCCAGGGAGTACTGCCACTTGCGGAACCGTACGAAGATATAGATGAAGATGGCCAGCACGGCAACGATGGTTGCATAGATAGCACCTTGCTTCAGGTCTTTGGAAATGGTCGGCAGCACAGTCTGGCGGCTCTGCACATATTTGCTGGTAAACGTTGCCTGGTCTACATCGGCGGGGATCAGCTTCTCATTCTTCAGACCTTCATACAGCTTGGCTTCCACTTCGGCTTGCACCTCGCGGCCGGGTTTGCTGATCAGGTAGTCGGTAGTGATGTTCAGCTGGTCGCCGGAAGCGCCGATGGTTTTCACTACAGGGTGGTTACCCAGGTATTTGTACAGGTGCTCGCGCACTTCGCTCACTTTATGAGGCTGGTCGAACTTGATGGTATAGCTGCGGCCTCCGTCAAATTCAACGCCGTAGTTAAAGCCATTGAAGAAAGACGCAATACCTGCCAGGATCAGGATCGAAGAGAAAACATAGGCGATCTTACGTTTCTGGATGAATTTGAAATGCGCTTTCTGGAAAATGGATTTAGACAGCTTGGTAAAGTAGTTGAAGTGACGACCACGCTTCATATAGGTGTCGGTAATCAAACGGGATACCAGGATACCGGTGAAGAGCGACAGCAGCAGCGCCAGGATCTGGGTGGTCGCAAAGCCTTTGATGGGACCAAGACCGAATGCGTACAGGATAATGGCTGTGATCAGGCTGGTGATGTGACCATCGAGCACCGGCGCATAAGAGCGCTTGTAACCTTTGGACACCGCCTCCTGGTAAGTATCGCCCAGGGCCAGCTCTTCCTTGATCCTTTCAAAGATAATTACGTTGGTATCTACCGCCATACCGATACCCAGCACGATACCGGCGATACCGGCCATAGTGAGGGTAGCGCCCATATTGGCCAGGATACCGAAGGTGAACAGCATGTTCAGGATCAGGGCAATGTTAGCCACGATACCGCCGGTGCTGTAGTAAACGATCATCAGCACGAAGATCACCAGGAAGGCTACGCCGAAAGAAGTCATACCGCCGTCGATAGACTCCTGGCCCAGGGTAGGGCCTACCACCTGCTCCTGTACGATGGTAGCGGGAGCATCCAGCTTGCCGGTCTGCAGGATATTGGCGAGGTCGGTACCTTCAGCAGCGGTGAAATCACCGGTGATGGAAGAACGTCCGCCGGAAATCTTTTCATTTACATTGGGAGCAGAGTATACATAATCGTCGAGCGTGATCGCGATGGGCTTACCTACGTTAGCGCCGGTGAGCCTGGCCCAGAGAGCAGTACCTTGCTGGTCCATTTCCAGGCTGATCTCCGCTTTGCCATTCTGGTAGTCGAAGCGGGCAGTCTTCACGCGATCGCCTTCCAGCTTGGCTTTATCGCTGCCGTTCACGGTCTTGATCGCATAGATTGCGTAAGGAGGCTCTTTGTCGCCGGTCTTACGGCCGGGCAGGTCGCCTTTCAGGAATTTAATATTGGGGGGGAACTGGTTTTTAATGATATCCATGTTCAGGTAGCCCAGCAGCTTGTCCGCATCTTTGCGGGCCACCATACCGATGTAGGAGGCGCCGTAGGTCTGGCCCTGCTGATTTACTGCAGGGGCCATGATAGAGAACAGGCTTTCTTCGCCTTTGCCGTTAAGGCCATTGCTGTTGGCGCCTTTGTTGCCGGCGCTGTCGCCTTTGGCGACAAGGCTGGCCAGGCTTCCGGTGTCGGCAGCACTATTCGCAGCAACTTTAGCGGTGTCTTTTTTAGCGGAAGAATCGTTTACTGCTACGGCAGCGGTATCTTTTGCAGCAGGAGTCGTTTTGCCGTTCTTCAGGTAATTGGTCAGTATCTCGTTGGCACGGCCGAGTGAGCTGCCGATCTCTTCCAGCGTGGCTACTTCCCAAAACTGCAGTTTGGCAGTTGCCTGCAATACTTTACGAACAGATTCCGGGTCTTTTACACCAGCCAGCTCCACGGTGATGATACCTTTATTCTCATCCAGGTTGATGGAGGGTTGGGATACGCCGAATTTATCGATACGCTTGGTCAGTACGTTGTAGGTGCTGTGCACCGCTTCTTTGGCAGCGTCGCTGATCACTTTCAACACTTGTTCGTTGGTAGAGCTTTGTGTGATCTTGGCCTGGCTGGCTTTGGTAAAGAGGGGCGCCAGGCGGCCACCAGGCACAATCTGCTGGTAAGCCTCACCGAAGAGCTTCACGAAGTCGGCATCGCTGTTGGCTTTCTTCTGGTTGGCCAGGTCGATCGCTTTCTTCAGGTTCGCATCATGAGCATTGTTGCTCATAGAAGCCACCAGCTCATCCACACCTACTTCAAGCGTTACGCTCATACCGCCCTGGAGGTCCAGGCCCAGCTGCAATTCCTTTTCTTTAACCTGCTTGTAGGTATACTTAAGGCCCAGGAAATTGAATACCGTTTCATCGCGCAGACTGTCAGTAATGTGCTGCAGCGCTTTGTCGATCAGCAGATCGCGATCGGCTCCTTTAACCTCGGGAGCCGAAGCAGATACCATCTTCTCGGCCTTAGCCTTATTTTTGACATCTGCATTGTGAGCGATAAAAGTAAACGACAGGCGCCATAACGAGAATAGGATCAGGGCCGCGGTAAAGAACTTTACCATTCCTTTAAGCTGCATAGGTAATCTGTTAGAATCTTAGTAAATTTTTTTTATAAGTGGGCAAAGATAGCATTTAATTATAAAAAAATTAGGAATGGTTGTTGGAAGCGTGGATAACTTTTTTTATGCAAAAAAGAAAAGCAGAACTTTAATTTATATAATTTTCAAAATCAAATCATATGACCTTTGGATTTGGCCTGAAAACGGCGCTTTTTCGCAAGATAAAGTCCTTGTTAAGCCTCAGATTCGTGTTTTATGCATGGCCTGCTATGAAAAGATGTTTTAGCCACCCGGAACGGGGATGTTTGCCGGCCTTGCTTCTTCTGCTGGTCTCCTGTACACCCAAGGTAGCCGAAACAGGAAAGGCCTCCTATTACGCCGATTTCTTTAAAGGGCGGAAGACTTCCAACGGCGAAACCTTCCGCCAGCGGAAGCTGACCGCAGCCCACCGGACATTACCTTTTGGTACGAAAGTAAAAGTGACCAACCTGAAGAATGGGAAAACAGTCAAAGTAAGGATCAACGATCGCGGGCCCTTCGTCGACGGACGCATTATCGACCTGAGCAGAAAAGCCGCCCGGCGGCTGGGCATGGTCGACGACGGGGTGGTACCCGTGGAAATCAGATACAAAAAAAGCAAATAATCCGCTGCCATGAAGCTAAATCCGTTCGCCCGATGTCTGCTGCAGTTTGGCCAGGAAGCAGGCTAGCAAATCTGTTTACACTATATAGTACTTTTTCTGTAAATAGCTGTCTTAATATAAAATTTCCCCATACATAAACGGGCGCAGGACCTGAGGTCCGGCCTGTAAAAATGAAAAGCAATGATGCATCGCATACTCCTCGTCATGGGCCTGCTGCTGGCTCCGTCTGCCTTTAGCCAGCAGGCAGAAAAATACCACCGTGTACAAGTGAACACAGGTGAAGACGGTCTTGCACGCCTTGCCCGTGCCGGGATAGCCGTCGATCATGGCGCCTTTAAGGAAGGCTTTTATTTCATCAGCGACCTGTCGGATACCGAGCTGCAGCAGGTGCAGGCGACCGGCCTGCAATACACGGTACTTATCAATGATGTAAGCGCTTATTACCGCGACCGCAACAAGACCACTGAAGCAGCAAAGCCGACCGATGCCGGCTGTACCGATTGCCTGGATTACCCTACACCGGCCAACTTTCAGCTGGGTAGCATGGGCGGCTTCTTTACCTATCCCGAAATGCTGGCCATGCTGGATAGTATGAGAAGTAAATATCCGCAGCTGGTAACGGTAAAGCAAACCCTGGGCACAACTACTACACTGGAAGGCCGGCCCCTCTACTACGTCAAGATCAGCGATAATCCCGACAATGACGAGAATGAGCCGGAAGTACTGTACACTGCGCTGCACCATGCCCGCGAGCCGGAATCCCTGTCGCAGCTCATTTTTTATATGTGGTACCTGCTCGAAAATTACAGTACCGATGTGCAGATCAAATACCTGGTCGACCATACCGAACTGTATTTCGTACCCTGTGTCAATCCCGATGGTTATATATACAACGCTACTACCGATCCCGGCGGCGGCGGGATGTGGCGCAAGAACCGGCGAAACAACGGCAGCTCTTTCGGGGTGGATATCAACCGCAACTACGGCGCTTTCTGGGGCTATGATAATATCGGCTCTTCGCCCAGCGGCAGCAGCGATACTTATCGCGGTACTTCCGGCTTTTCGGAGCCGGAAACGCAGGCCATACGCGACTTCTGCAATACGCGCCAGTTCCGCATTGCGCTTAATGCCCATACCTTCAGCAACCTGCTGATCTATCCCTATGGTCATACCCCTTCTTTCCAGACGCCCGACTCCATGATCTTTCAGGCTATCGCTGCCGATATGACGGAGTGCAGCGGCTTTGCGGCCGGCACCGGCGATCAGACGGTAGGCTATGTAACGAACGGCGACAGCGACGACTGGATGTATGAAGAGCAGAGCACCAAAGGCAAGATCTTCTCGCTGACACCCGAGGCCGGCGACCAGTCCGACGGCTTCTGGCCGGTATCGTCCCGCATTATACCTATTGCGAAGCAGACTATGGACCAGAACCTGGACGCTGCCCGGCTCGCGACGGCCTATGCCGAAGTGAAGCCGCTGAGCGAGCCATTTATTACGAATATCAGCAGCCATGTACCCTTCCGCTTCCGCAGGACGGGATTGGGAAACGGGACCTTTACCGTATCTGTTATCCCCCTCTCCGCCAATATCGCTGCGGTAGGGGCGCCCCGCGGCTTTACCAATCCTGCGCAGCTGCAGCAGCTGACCGACTCCATATCGCTGACGCTAAGCAGCGGCATCACCGGCGGCAGCACGGTACGCTATGCTCTGCAATGGCAAAACAGTGATGGCTATACGGCAGCCGATACCATTACCCGCGTGTACGGTACCGACGTCCCGGTGTTCCACAGCGAGGGTAGCTCGCTCGATCCTTTTATAACAACAACCTGGGGTATTAGCAGCACGCAGTTTACTACTGTCGGTGGCAGCATCACTGACAGCCCCAACGGCGATTATGCCTCAAATACGACCAGCCTGATCGCAACCAAAGACTTTATCGACCTTACAGGAGCGGATGCCGCCTATTTATCCTTCGACGCCCGCTGGGATATTGAAAAAGGATTTGACTATGTAACGGTAGAAGCTTCGGAGAATGGATCGGTGTATAGCCCGCTGTGTGGTTTATACACGCGCAAAGGCAACCACAACCAGGGCGAGGTAGCGGCGATGTATGACGGCTTGCAGCACGACTGGGTAAGGGAGATGATCGATCTGAATGATTATGCCGGTAAAAAGATCAAGCTTCGTTTTGCGTTGCACAGCGATGCCGGCCGGGAAAAAGACGGCTTTTACTTCGACGAGATGATAGTACACAAGATAGGAGAAACGGGGGTAGGTGTAGAGGAAAAGCGTACTGAAAAGATATACCTGTCGGCAGCACCCAACCCGGCTACCGGTAATACAATGGTATCGTTCCGGTTGCCCGGTAGCGCCGGCAGTCTGCAGCTCACCGACCTGGCGGGCAGGGTAGTGCAGCAATACTCCCTGCAGCGGGGACAACAGCAGCAGCGCCTGGATCTGGGCCACCTGCCTGCCGGTGTTTACTGTTGCAGGCTGGTTGCCGCTGCCGGCGACGCTTCGGCCGTGATCCGGATCGCAGTCCATCATTAATCCGAGATATAAATAAAATTATTAAATAAATTATATGCAATTATATAATAATGTTTATGCTATAATCGTTAAGAATGTCAAGCTGGCAAGTGCAATGAGATGCTGGAGATAACCCAACCAAAACAGCACGGCCGTTTACCCTCAAAAAAGTAAAAAACGCTGAACAACCGCTCCATTGGCGTAAAGACAGGAGAGGAATCCTATAAATTAAAAAAACAACATGAAAAAGACTAAATTGAACATTGCAAAATTGCAACTAAACAAAGAGAAGATTGCCGAATTGACCGACGAATATGCTGGATTAATAATAGGAGGAACATATTATGCGGTGTGCGCCGACTATACAAGGTTTTGCGATGTGATCATGCAAACGGGGACTTCTGTATACTGCGTGCCCCCAAACCCTGGCGACACGCGTTGTGATGATTGTGGTGTCTGCCCACGTTTTTAACGAAAGAGAATGTTTTGCAACTTATTCCCAAGCCCTCTAACATAATGTTAGAGGGCTATTATAAACGAGAAATGTATGATGCAGCGAGCCAGTTTTATTAAATTGTATAAACTAATATCACTGATAGTCATTTTGTGTAATCCCGCATATTGTTTGGGCCAGGTGCTGACTGCTACAGACACAGGCCTTATACGCCGCGCAAAAGTTATTATATTATCGGAATGGCATTTATCGGACCTCTTTCCCCTATACAAACGTAAGCTAATTGAAAAGCTATATAGGGACGACGGGTTGACCGATCTTGTTTTAGAAACAGGAAAATCTACAGCCTATTTGCTGAACGAATACATAGCAACCGGTGATACTGGTATCATGCGCAGTTTTCCTTTATTTACACAAAGGGACAGAGATTATTGGAAAGCATTTCGCAGGTATAAATTACCGTCAGGAAAACCGATAAGAATTCACGGAGTTGATTTTGAACGGATGTCTATAGTGCCGGCACTAAAGCGGGTATTGAAAAAAACAGGAAACACCAACAATGAACTTTACAGATACTTAGCAGCATTACCCGATACGATCCTGAATTTGTATAAAAATGATTCATTGATACCAGAACGGAGCGCTGTTATTCAAAAGTGCATGTCCATCTACAATTCAAATGTAAAATACTACAGCTCGATATATGACAATGGGTATGTAGTGAAAGAGATTTGTACAAATACTGCTATAGAAACGGAATGGGATAAAAGATTTGATGCGATGGCACATAACCTTCGGTTGCTTTACAATAAGAAAGCACACAAATATCTATTGATAGTAGGTATTTATCATGTGGATTGTCCTAATCCCATATATAAAGAGATGGAGCAGGAATATCAATTGCAAGAAAATGACATTGTGAATATTGCGCTTGTGGTCAAAGATTGTGAGGCCGAAGCCATGTATAGAGGAAAAGGATACGTCAAGCTAAGTACAAGCAGAAATATTCTGAACCACCCCGGCTTAGTTGATTCGCTGTATAAGCTCTATTCATTGCCTTGCACGTATCAGTTGGTTGATGTTAAGACCAGATTCCCAAATTACAAACCAGCCTTCAAGTGCGATTACATTCTGCCCATTGATTGTAAATGGAATGATTCAAAATGTAATTAACAGTAAAAAAAGCGCTGTTCCGGCGGGAACAGCGCTTTTGCTATTTTGAAGATTCGTATTAGTCTTTCTTGGCGTAACGCTTCTTGAATTTCTCAATACGGCCCGCAGTATCGATAAACATGGATTTACCGGTATAGAAGGGGTGTGAAGTATTGGAAATTTCGACCTTGATCAGCGGATATTCCACACCGTCGAGGGTGATGGTCTCCCGGCTGGGTGCGGTAGAACGGGTGATGAATGTTTCATCATTGGACATGTCTTTGAAGACAACAAGCCTGTAATTTTCGGGGTGAATGCCTTTTTTCATTGTATTATCGTTTGAGCATGGTTTCTAATCATGCGTGAAATAAGGGCGCAAAGGTAAAACTTTTTCTAATGCGAACCAAAAAAAGAGAAATTGCCTTTCCCGGCCCCTGAGGGTGGCAAAAATACGGCAGAAAATACCCTCATCATCAAATAATAAAAGATCGCCTCATGAGTTTTCTATATCTTGTTTTATCTTTGAAAGCTCAATCTCAAACCAGCACCTATGCAGCACAAATTTGTGATCACGGTAATTGTTGTATGCCTTATCCTGTCGGGGCTGATCTATTACCTGTACACGCAGAATCCTGCATATGATTTTGCCTCGCTCCTGATCGGCAATATTACCCTGGCGTTGGTGTCGCTATTGTCTTTCAATATTATCAAACGGGGCATCCGCGCCGACAATCCCAACGCCTTTGTGCGGGCCAAGATGACGGGCACTATGCTCAAGTTTTTCATCTGCATCGCGATCCTGCTCATTTATATTTTTGTTAAGGACCGTATGGTTCACAAGCCTTCCTTATTTTTGTTTTTAGGAATGTACGTAGTGTATTCGGCGATAGAAGCAGTGCCACTTTCCCAACTGGCCAAGAAAAAATGATGGATTTGTATGAGCAAGCAGGAAGCTCCTTTTCACGTGCTGGAGCAGTTTTTACCGGAAGGCACCTATCGTAAGGTCGCTCCTTTTTTCAGAGACTACGACATTCATTTAACCATAGCGCACGACCGGGTGACCATCCTGGGTAATTACCGCTCTCCTTCCCGCGAATATCCTGCCCATCGCATCAGCATCAACGGTTCCCTTAATCCTTACAGCTTTCTCATTACCCTGCTGCACGAGCTGGCGCATATGCTGGCCTATATTCAATACCGGCGTGCCATAATGCCGCACGGACAGGAATGGCAGGCGATCTTCGGAGAGCTGCTGAGCAAATACACCGGAAGAGGTATTTTCCCCGACAATGTAGAAGAGGCCCTGGCCAAGTACCAGGACAACGGAAAAAAGATCAAAGCCTCTACCTGCAGCGATCCCGAGCTGTACCGCGCGCTGAAGAAGCACGACCGCCGCAAAAAGCATATGCGCCTGGTAGAAGAAGTGCCGCTGAACGAGCATTTTGAAACCCACGACGGGCGTATCTTCCAGAAGATCGAGAAGCTACGCACCCGCTTTCGCTGCAAGGAAGTTGGCACCGGTTATGTCTATCTTTTCCCCGCGCTTTCTGAAGTCAAGCTGATCGGCTGATGCCATTCGTAAATATTCGCTCCGCTAACCCTGAACCATCCCCCTAAACCGCCATACTTATGCGTTTTTTTCCCTTTTTATACCTGCTGCTGGCAGCAAACCTGTCTTTATATGCACAGGGAACCAGCTATACCCGTGCTATCGATTCGCTCATTACCGCCCCGGGCAATCCCCGTCCTTTCAGCGGCGTGATCATGATCCGGCAAAAAGGCAAGCTGCGGTTCGCAAAAGCTTACGGCATGGCCAACAACGAGACGAAGATGCCCCTGAAGATCGATGACCAGCTTTCCATTTTATCCAACACCAAGCAAATGACCGCAGTGCTGGTGCTGCAGGAAGTGGAGAAAGGACATATAAAGCTGGATGTACCCATCCGTAAATATCTCCCCGCATTGGAGCAAAGCTGGGCCGATACGGTAACAGTAGATCAATTGCTGAACCACACTTCCGGTGTGATAATGCCGGACCGGCCGCTGGCTTTCCGCCCCGGGACCAGCTACCAGTACTCCAATGCAGGCTATGCGCTGCTGGCGCAGATTACCGAGCATTCCAGCGGTAAGTCTTATGCAACGCAGATCAGGGCCCTGTTCAAAAAGCACGGGATGACGCACAGCCTTTTCCCTGACAGCAGCAACCAGCAAAATCTGGTGATGGGTTACCGGCACAAGGCTGATGGCAGCGTAACGCCGGTGAAAGGTATTGTCTTCAGCACGGAGCAGGTACCTTTCGGCGGCATGATCTCCACAGCCGGAGATCTTTCGCTGTGGAACGAGCTGCTGCATACCGGTAAGCTGCTGCGCCCCGAAACCTATAGCCTGATGGTACACTATCATACCAAAAACAGTCATCCCGTCTTCGGACCGCAGGAGATCGGATATGGCTACGGCTTGCGGATCAACGACGGGGGCAAGGTAAAAGAGTATGGCCATACCGGTTATGCTGCAGAGCAGGGCTTTACCGCGGTCAACCTCTATTACCCGGCCAGCGGTACCAGCGTGGTAATCCTGGAAAACCAGGCCTATGATAATTTTGATATTGCCTATTTCTATGAGGCGGAGATAAGGAAGCTGGTTTTGAGGGAAATGTAGAAGTTAGAGATTAGACATGGATGTAAGTGAATGTAAATATTTGGCAGTTTGGAAATTGGAAATTAATACCTGGTACATAATACCTGATACTCAATACCAGGAATCCCGACAAATTTTAAATTTGGTTTATTTATCAGGTAGGCTTACCTTTGCCGTCCGAAAAATTACGCCGACCACTTGAGACTTCCTCAGTGACCATGTGTTGCAGTTGGCGTAAACGACGGGTTCATTTTTAAAAAATCATTTAGTAATGGCAACAACCAACATTCAGAATTATGAGATGATGTTGATTTTCACACCTGTTCTGGCAGATGATGAATTCAAGGCAGCTCATAAGAAATTCGTTTCCTTGATCAAGGAACATGGCGGTGAGATCGTTCATGAGAACGCATGGGGATTGAAATCCCTGGCTTACCCGATTCAGAAAAAGACAACAGGCCTCTACGTTGTCGTAGAGTACAAAGCCCCTACCGATCTGAACGCAAAAGTGGAGCTTCAGCTGAACCGCGATGAAAACGTAATGCGTCACATGATCACGCATCTGGACAAATACGCTGTGGCTTACAACGAGCGCAAACGCAATGCGCCTGCAAAAGCTGAAGTGAAAACTGAAGAAACCGTTTCCTAATCCCCTTTTAATCTCAATCGACAATGGCTAGACCTAACGATATAAAATACCTGACTACCACCAGGGTAGAAAAGCGTCAGAAGAAATACTGCCGTTTTAAAAAGCTGGGCATCAAATACATCGACTATAAAGATGCCGAGTTCCTGAAAAAATTCCTGAATGAGCAAGGTAAAATGCTGCCCCGCCGCATTACCGGTACTTCCCTGAAATACCAGCGTAAACTGGGCCATGCTGTAAAGAAGGCGCGCCAGATGGCTATCCTGCCTTATGTTACTGACCTTTTAAAGTAAAATAAACAATGGAAGTTATATTAATAAAAGACGTTGATAACTTAGGCGCAGCCCACGAACTGGTTGAAGTGCGTCCCGGCTATGCCCGTAACTATCTGATCCCTCAGAAGTACGCTATCGAAGCAAGCGTTTCCAACAAAAAAGTGCTGGAAGAACGCCGCAAACAATTACAGAAGCGCGAAGAGAAGCTGATGGCCGAGATCGCCAAGGTTTCCGAAGTGCTGAAAGCCTCTCCCGTAAAGCTGGGCGCCAAGATCGGCGTTTCCGGTAAGATCTTCGGTTCCGTTACCGCTATCCAGCTGGCCCGCGCTATCCGCGAGCAGAAAGGATACGAGATCGACCGTCGCCGTATCAGCATCATCGACGAGGTGAAAGAAGCCGGTACGTTCAAAGCCCAGATCGATTTCGGTAAAGAGAACGTAGTAGAGCTGGAATTTGAAGTTGTAGGCGAATAAGCCGGTTTCAAAACCATATTTTAAAAGCGCTTCCATTGGAAGCGCTTTTTTTACGGCCGGCCGAAACAGTCGAAAAGCGGCAACGGACTAAAGTTTTCCTAATTGGCATAACCTTGCCAAAAGATAGACTTAAATTAGCTGAAACCAACCAACACACGATTTTATGGAAAAGAGGACAGAAGTACCCGAATACCGGGTCCGCTTGCCGGACCACGCCATTGCCCGGCTGCTGGGAATTACCCTCAGCGACTATCAGCTGCTCAGCCACCGCCCCATTGAAGCCTACCGCGATATCCACGGCAAAATTGTTGAATTCTATATCCATGTCAGCTCCAATAACAGTCCCCGGCTATTGGATCAGCTGAATATGGACCGCAGCAATTTTGTACGCTTTACGCCGGAAAAGGTGTACGCGCAGTATGTGTAGCCATTAACCCCCATCCACCTTGAAACAATACTGCCGGTATTGCTGTGCCGCATACGCCTTCATAAAGCAGCCGCATGGCAAGGTATGCTTTTCATGCGTAGAGCCATTGCGGACAATGGCTCTACGCTAAACAGACAATACATTATTCCTTTTCCTTCATTGGGAGCCCTTGTATGCAAGCGCTCCGCGTTGCAATAGCCTGCGTTTCGATAAACAGCATACAGGCAACGGCTTACTTAGCCCAGGTCGCCAAGACCTATGGACTGGTGCTGCGCCGGTATCTCCACATCGCGGAAACCCTTGCGCTGCAGGCGCTGGCTGAATTTTTGCTGCACCTCGTATTCGCCGTGTACCAGGAATAGCTTGCGCACCTGCTGCGGATCCTGGCAAGCCAGCCACTGGCTCATGTCTTCATAATCGCCATGCGCGCTCAGGCTTTCGATCACGACCACATCAGCCAGCACCTTGTACTCCTGGCCGAAGATGCTTACCTCTTTTGCTCCCGCTCTCAGCCTGCCGCCCAACGATTCCGGCTCGCAGTAACCCACGATCAGGATCGTATTGTTAGGGTTCTCGATATTGTTGGCAATATGATGCTTTACCCTGCCCGCTTCGGCCATACCGGAGGCCGAGATAATGACGCAGGGCTCTTTCTTGAAGTTCAGCGCCTTCGATACTTCTACATCCTCGATCATGGTAAGCCCGTTGAACATAAAGGGGTCCTCGTCCTTCTTCAATACCTCCTGCACCTTGCTGTTGAACAGTTCCGGGAATCGCTTCACGACCTCTGTAGTGGCTACCGACATGGGGCTGTCGACAAAGTAATCCAGCTTGGGCAGGCGATTTTCAAGCTCCAGCTGGTTAAGCGCATACAGCAGCTCCTGCGTGCGGCCTACGCTGAAAGCCGGGATGATCAGCTTGCCCTTTTTGTGCAGGCAGGTCGCTTCGATCTGCGAGAGCAGGTGCTCGGCCGGAGGTGTGGACAGCGGGTGCAGCCGGTCGCCGTAAGTCGATTCCATAATAATGTAGTCCGCCTGTGGGAAGATGGCCGGCGACTTCAGGATGTCGTCGCCATAACGGCCTATGTCGCCGCTGAAAGTAAGGCGTACTGTTTTGCCGTTCTCCCTCAGCTTAAGGTGTACGCAGGCGCTGCCGATAATATGCCCTGCATCGGTGTACAGCAGCTCCACCTGGTCGTCTATACGGGTCCACTGGTCCATCGGAATGATCTCCAGCAGGGGAAACACCTTTAGCGCGTCTTCGGTAGTGTATAGCGGTTCTTCCGGCGGCTTGCCTTTCCCCGCCTTTACCTTATTGGCAAACTTCAGATCCATCTCCTGTATGTGCGCGCTGTCGCGCAGCAGCACATCGGCAAGCGCGGCTGTAGCCTTGGTGCAATAGATCTTACCCTTGTATCCTTCTTTGACCAGCTTGGGCAGCAGGCCTATATGATCGATATGCGCGTGAGAAATAATCACGACATCGATCTCCTCCGGATCAAAGCCGAATTCCTGGTTAAGCCTGAGTGTATCTTTTCCCATACCCTGGAACATACCGCAATCGAGCAGCACTTGCTTGCCGGGGTTGAGATGGATCACATGCTTGGAGCCGGTAACGGTACGGGCGGCCCCGTGAAAGGATATTTTCATAAATGAAGCACAATTTTAAACCCTAAAGTAAACAATAAATCGTCCGCCTCTTTCTAAGCTGTTGGTAATAAATGTATTTTAACACTTGTCTGTTACTCTGCACCGTTGCGCTGTAAGTACAGTAAGCTTTAATTGCCGGGGAAGTTCGCGGTGAGTAATAACCCACCGTAAAGTGTTAATTCTTTACGGCGTATGCGATTTTGTATTAATTTTGCAGCCAGTTTTCAAAACAAAAAAAACATGCAAGAATACGGCCTCAAAAATGCCTCGGCAAACCTCGCTGCCGCAGGTTTAAATGTTGCGATTGCCCACTGGAACCTGTCTCCGGAGGTGCTTACCCAAAAAACGATTGAACTGGGTCAGGGTGTATTGAACGATACCGGCGCTTTATGTGTCAGCACGGGAAAATTCACGGGCCGTTCTCCCAAAGACAAATTTACTGTGAAGGATGCCATCACTGAACATTCAGTAGATTGGGGTGATGTTAATATTCCCATTGCTCCCGAGACTTTTGATAAGCTGTATGATAAAGTGTGCGCTTACTTATCCGGAAAAGAAGTATGGGTACGCGATGCTTATGCCTGTGCCGATCCCAAGTATCGCCTGAACATCCGCGTGGTGAACGAAACCCCCTGGGCCAACCTGTTCTGCAACGACCTGTTCCTGCGTCCGACCGAAGAAGAGATCAAATCCCAGAATCCCGATTGGCTCATTCTGCAGGCGCCCGGCTTCCTGGCCGATCCTGCTACCGATGGTACCCGTCAGGGCAACTTCACTATCGTGAACTTTACCCGCAAAGTGATCCTGATCGGCGGCAGCGCTTATACCGGCGAAATGAAGAAAGGTATCTTCGGCGTACTGAACTTTGTACTGCCCCACGATCATAAGGTGCTGTCTATGCACTGCTCGGCCAATGAAGGCAAAGACGGCGACGTAGCCCTATTCTTCGGCCTCAGCGGTACCGGTAAAACCACCCTGAGCGCAGATCCCAACCGCGCCCTCATCGGCGACGACGAGCATGGCTGGGCCGATGGTTCCGTATTCAACTTCGAAGGCGGCTGCTATGCCAAATGCATCGACCTGAGCGCAGAAAAAGAACCCCAGATTTACAACGCGATCAAGCCCGGCGCCCTGCTGGAGAACATCAAGTTCATCGAGGGTACGCATACCGTAGATTATCACGACGGCAGCATTACGGAAAACACCCGTGCCGCTTACCCGATCGATTATATCGCTAATGCCAAAGAGCCTTCTTTCGGCGGCGATCCCAAAAATATTTTCTTCCTTACCTGTGATGCCTTCGGTATCCTGCCGCCCATTTCGAAGCTGAGCAAGGGCCAGGCCATGTACCATTTCATCAGCGGCTATACCGCAAAGGTAGCCGGTACAGAAGTAGGAGTAACCGAGCCGCAGACTACTTTCTCAGCCTGCTTCGGCCGCGTATTCCTGCCCCTGCATCCGACCAAATATGCCGAGCTGCTGGGTAAAAAGCTGGAAGAGCATCCCGATGTGAATGTATGGCTGGTGAATACCGGCTGGAGCGGCGGCGCTTATGGCACCGGTCATCGCATGAGCCTGAAGTATACCCGTGCAATGATCACTGCTGCTATGAACGGCGAGCTGGACAATGTAGCATATGCTCCCCATAATGTATTCGGTGTGCAGATGCCCCAGGCCGTTAACGGTGTGCCTTCCGAGATCCTGAATCCCCGCGATACCTGGAGCGACAAAGAAGCTTACGATAAGAAAGCCAGCGAGCTGGCCGGCCTGTTTGTAAAGAACTTTGAGAAATACGCCGATCAGGCTAACGAGGAGATCCTTGCTGCAGCACCTAAAGTGAATGTCGAGGTAACCAACTAAGCCGGTCAGGCTAAGAGTAGTCCTGACAAGGGCCGGAGCGATCCGGCCCTTGCTGCATTTTTGACCACAAGGGTCGTTAAGATGATACCATGTACCGGTTTATTCTTCTTCTTCATGCCGCTCCGGCCGCATATCGGGTTCGTTCAGCCTGTTTTCCAGCTTTTTCCGATCCCGCTTGTTTTTGATCACGACAAAAAGGACGAGACAGAGCACCAGCAGCACAATGATCCCAAGCACCATTCGATTGATTTCCATAACCTGGATTTTGCGGCCATGCGGAATCCTCTATGGATACAACAAACAGGGGCCGGTTGGGGTTGGCGGGAACAGAAAACATAACACTGGCAGCCCGTGCCTTGCGGCTTTTCAGAAAATATTCCGTTCCTTGTAACTTTTCTCCTGTGCCGCCGATCTATCTGCAAAATGACGACCTCTGAATACAACCGCTGCGTACATGAGCTGTCAGACAGCCTGTATCGTTTTGCGTGGAAAAGTATAGGTGAGGCCGAAGAGGCAAAGGATATGGTGCAGCAGGCTTTTACGGTATTATGGGAAAAGAGGGCGGAGGTGCCGCCGGAAAAAGGAAAGAGCTTCCTGTTTACCGTCGCCTACCGGAAATGCATGGATGTGCACCGGGCCAGAGGACGAACGACAGGGACGGAACGGCTGCATGAAAATGCCCTTACGGAAGCCCCCAGGACGAATGAGCTCAAAAAAATATTACAGCAGGCGCTGGCGACACTCGATCAGCAATCCCGCAACCTCGTTTTATTAAAAGACTATGAAGGATACAGTTACGAAGAAATAGCCGGAATGACAGCGCTTAACACAACCCAGGTGAAAGTATACCTGCATCGGGCACGGAAATCGCTGAAAAATTACCTTGTGAGTAAGGAACATGTAATCTGATACGGATGAAGCTGACCAAAGAAAATATTGAAGAATACCTGCTGCTCCTGGTCGACAACGAACTGGACGCTGCCGAAGCAGCAGAAGTGAACGCTTTTGTGATGCAGCATGAGGAATGCCGTTCTCTCCTGGAGCTGTATCGTGCTACAAAACCGGACACCGGGGAAGCGCCTTATGTTTTCCCCGAAAAGGAAAGCCTGCTGCGGCAGGAGACGCCGGCAATGCTCTTCGGAACCATAAAACCTTTCCGTATGTGGCGGCAGGCGGCAGCAGTGGCTTTATTGCTGGGTACAGGACTGGTGCTGACATTGCTCGTAGCACGTAAAGATGGTAAGGAAATAAGCTCCCCTTCGCCCAGCGCCGGCGCAATAACGCAAAACAAAAAACTGCAGCAAGAAGAAGTGCCGAAGCCATCAACGCCTCCACCATCAACGGCTCTGGCGAATGTATACCCCAACAGAAGGCTGCCGGTCGCTGCAAAGACAGCATACCCGGACCAGGCAGCAGTAGCGCCTGTAAAGCGCAGGGAGCGTGAAGAGATTGCGCCTCTGGCTGCTGCCACTTTACCGGCGACGATTGCGGAAGAAAGCCCCGCACCCATCATACAGGCGATAGACCGGGAATCGGTTCCGGCCCTTACAGCCGGCCGGAAGGAGCTGCCGGGCTGGGTGCCGGTTAAAGAAGAAAGTCTCGATGGTGTCAACGACCTGGTAAGCCAGGTGCAGGAGCTGCGCGATAACCTTGCCGCAAAAGCGAAGGTGCTGAAGAGGGCCAGCTTCGTGATCCGTATCGGGGATAAAGATTTGATTGCTCTGGGTCGCTGAGCGGAAGTGCCCGGGTTTCCTGAACAAAAAACATGATGCGATATATGAAACGCTTTACAATTATCAGCGCCATTTTGTGCTGCTTAGGCCTGGCAGCTGCGGCACAGGAAAAAAAAGAGGACGAGGATAGGAACGTTGATGCCCGGTTGCACATCGGCAAAGAAGATACTGCCAGGAGCCATACCTATGTTTCGCTGGGTACTGATGGTATTAAGGTAAGCTCCAAAAGGCTCGACAGTATTAACCAGGGCCGTAAGGTGAAGTTGCACTTCCTGATGCTCGACCTCGGTATCAATGCCCTCAACGACCGTACCGACTACAGCTCACCCGCAGCGCAGCAATACCTGCAGGTGCCCGGCGATAAGAAGAACAGCAACTTGTTCTCACTGCGGCAGGGCAAATCGATCAATGTGAATATATGGCCCGTATTGATGGACATCCGGTTGCTGAAGACCCGCAGCCAGAAGATCTCTCTGTACACCGGGGCCGGATTACAGCTGTACAATTTTAAGTTCAACAAGGACATCACCTATCTCAACAACACCAGCCCTATGCTGATTGAGGACACTGTGCAGTTCAGCAAGAACAAGCTGGCCTTTGCTTATGTCAGCATACCGCTTATGGTTAACTTCAAAACCCGCATGGGCGGCAATTTCTGGGTCACTTACGGGCTGGGTGTTATCGGTGGCTATTGCTTCGACTCCTGGACCAAGCAGATATCCGATGAAAGAGGAAAGCAAAAGAACCATGACCAGTTCAACTTCCAGAAATTCAACCTTAACCTGAGCGGAGAGATCGGCATCAACGGGTATATCCGGTTTTACGGCACTTACCAGATAACGAACATGTACCAGAACAGCCTGGTGCAAAACCCTTATTGCATCGGCATCCGCTTCTTCGGCGTTTAACCTTTCTTCATACACACGGATATATTTCCGAAGGCTGTCCTGTCGAGGATAGCCTTTCTTTTTTGATCTCCGCAAGCCTTTCCTGAAGGGACTTTATAGGTTACCACGAGCACGAAGGCTGCTTTTTATTTGCTCACGGAGGCGCAAAGAGATTAAATAAGATCTCGCAACACCACAGCGGCGCTGCGAGAAAAGAAATAGTCATCCTTCTTCGTGTCTACGCGCCTTGGTGAGCAATATTGTATAAAGGTTAGAGCAACAAAGCGATCAGGATTCTTCATTCCACATGCTCGTAAGCTGCTTTCGGGATGACAGCGTGGTGTTTACGGAAAAGCTGATCATACTATTCCAAAGCCTGGTAATGAAATAAACAGCTGCGTCGCTGTGTCGCCGCGAGGGAAAAGTATTTTTAATTAAATTGCAGTATGCCTTCACTGACCATCAGCCTTATCCAGCGCGCGCTGCACTGGGAAGATAAAGAGAAGAACCTGCAGCAATTTGGCGAGGTTATTGCCGCCTTGCCGCCTGCGGCCCAGGTAGCAGTGCTGCCCGAAATGTTCAGCACAGGTTTCAGTATGAAGCCGGAGGCCCTGGCAGAAAACATGGACGGACCAACCCTGTCCTGGATGAGGGAAACCGCCCGGCAATACCGAAAGATCATTACCGGCAGTGTGATCATTGAAGAAGACGGGCATTATTACAACCGCCTTATCTGGATGCTGCCCAATGGTGTCTTTCATCATTACGACAAAAGGCATCTCTTTGGCTACGCCGGGGAAGACCAGCATTACAGCGCAGGAGATAAGCGCCTTATTGTACGCGTTAATGGCTGGAAGCTGTGTCTGCAGGTTTGTTACGATCTCCGTTTCCCGGTATGGGCCCGGCAGCAATCTGCAACCGGCGAGGCAGAGTATGATATCCTGGTATACGTGGCCAACTGGCCGCAGCGCCGCAGCCATCCCTGGAAAACCTTGCTGCAGGCGCGGGCTATCGAGAACCAGTGTTATGTCATCGGGGTAAACCGTATCGGCGATGATGGCAATGGCATCTACCACAGCGGCGACAGCATGCTGGTCGATCCGCTGGGAAATACGTTATGGCAGCAAGCCGATGAACCGGCTGTCTACACACATACCTTTGAGCCGGAAGCATTAGTCGAAATCCGGAATCATTTTCCTTTTCTTCGGGATGCCGATCAGTTCCTGATCCGCTAAATAGCTGCACTGATTATAAAATAACGATCTCAGGGCAGGGGAGGGTAGACCCATGCTCCCTCTTCCTGCACCCAATACACCGGTGCGCCCAGGGCTTTCAGTTGCGCGCTCCATTGCAATGCCTTCCAGCGGGGCAGGCTTCCATCGATAATAATTTTTCCCGGGTGAAAGGTATTATACCAGGCTTCAGGATCGAAAGCGCAGCGGGAGGAAACCACCAGGAAGTCCACGGGGAAATAGCTGCCAGGCGCTATGGCGCCGCTGTGATCCAGGAAAAGAATACGCTTGCCGCCAATACGGTATACGCGCTGCGGTAGTGCCGCAGCCGTATCCATAGCCCGGAAGGCAAGCCTGGCGGGCCATCTCGTGTACTGTTCTGTTTTTCGGTCGGGGATGCTGTCTTTATATACAGGGTAGCTGCGCCTGCCGGAGAAAACATCGGCCAGCGAAATACGCGCGGTATTATACACCACTACCCGTTTTTGTCTTAACGCGATCTGATCTTTGATCATGAGGTCGGCCAGCAGGATCAGGCCACAGAGGCCGCCTGCAAACAGATAGCGGCTGCTCCTGTATTTCAGGAAAAGGCAGATACCGGCAGTGGCCAGCATCAGCAGCCAGTACTCAAACGTATCGATATACAGCGTCTGCATGCGTGCCGGTGTGTAAGCCGCCAGGATACGGACAAGGCCATTAAAGGCATTGGTGAGCAGGCTGAGCGCTGTACCCAGCCATTGACAGGGCAGGCCGATAGCATACAGCAGGAACAGGCAGGCGGAGCCATAGAGCAGCAACATGCTGAATAACGCTGCAGGTAGATTGGCCACTAGTCTCAGCAAGGGGAATTGGTGGAAATAATAGATCACCAGCGGGGCGACCAGCACCTGGGCTGCAAGGCTTACCGCCAGGGCATCCCAGAGCCAGGCGCCGATACGATGCGCCGGCTTATACCAGCTGCGTATCGTAGGGTAAAACAAAAGGATGGAGAGCACGGCGAGAAAAGAAAGCTGTACGCCGATATTGTAGAGCCAGTTGGGGTTGTAGCAGAGCAACAGGAAACCAGCAGCGGCCCAGGTATTGACCGGCGGGCTATTCCGCTGCAACAGCAGGCCCAGCATGCTCAGGCTGAACATTACCGCGGCTCTTACAGCAGATGGCGGAAAAGCCGTGAGCGCCACGTAGAGCCATACTGCAGCCATAGCCAGCAAGTATTTGAAGGGATTGAGCCGGGGGAAAGGCAGCCATTTGAATAAAAGCAGGATGAAGGCCGCCAGCAACACGATATGCATGCCGGATATCGCAATGATATGCACGATCCCTGTTACTGAATAGGCCTGCCAGAGCTGCTCATCGAGTGTTGCCCGCTCATTCAGCACCGTAGCGGCGATCAGCGAACGCGTAATGCTATCCTTTACGGTTACCTCGAGACAATGCGCCATGGCCCGGCGCAGGGAGGTTAATGACGCAGTTGCCTGGTGCGCTTCCTGCAGCAGGCGAATATCAGCGGGTGATAGGAAAGCCTGGTAAAAGATGCCCTGGCGTGCAGCGTAAGCGGCATAGTCGAAAGCATTGGGATTGCCGGAAGCCCTGATGCGGTTGACCTTTGCGGGGATCAGCCATTTCTGCCCGGGACGGAAAGCAGGCAGGCTGTCTTTTTTATAGAGATACAATTGCAGCCAACCTTCTACCGGCAGCCAATGCTCCCGGTACCGTATACGTTCTACTTTAACAGGGAGCAACAGCGTCCGGGTTTTCGGCTGCGGATCATCGCTGACCGATACCACAAGCGCATCGGCTTGTTTCAGGTAATGACCATACCATCGTTTGCTGCTTCGTACATCCTGCAGGCTGCTTAGGGTAGCGCCGAGGAACAGGAATGCCTGGCTGAGACTGAGCATACGAAGCGGTTGCGCTGTATTGCTGACGCTGCGGGGCAGATGCAAGGCCAGCGCGGCGATACCGGACCCCAGGCAGCACAGGAACCATAGCAGAGGAGCGGTATGAGAGATAAAGCCATGAAGCAATATGCCGGCGCAGAGCGCGGTAAGCAGCCACAGGAAAGGATGCGCAGGTAACAGCGCAGGATTTTTCGGAATGCGGTTCATAAAAGATAAGAGGTGCACTTATCTCTTATAGTATGGTAGCCGTTTTTTGGTACCCTGAAGATACGCATTTACCATTATCGGTACATATGTCTCATAAAAAGTGAGACAAACCTTATGCCTTACCATTGATGAGATAGGGAATATCCATGATCACGAGAATACCTTTTCCTTTCCCTTCGCTGGCCTTATCGATAATGCGGAGGTCGGCTTTCTTCCCGGTATTCTTACTCAGCAGCTCCAGGCGCTCGCGGGTAATATAGGTCGAAAGGGATTGTTTGCCCGAGCCGGTTACCCTGGGCTGCATACCATTGCCGTTGTCCTCGATCGTGCAGCGGAGAATACCATCCATCCGCTCGATGCCGACCTCGATATGGCCTTTGGAAGACAGGTTCTGAACACCATACTGTATCGCATTTTCCACGAAGGGCTGAATGAGCATAGGCGGAATAAGGATCTCATCTTCATCATAGCCTTCGTATAGCCCGATGTGGTAGTCAAAGAGGTTTTCAAAGCGCATGTATTGCAGGCTCAGGTAATTTTTCAGGCCATCTACTTCTTTTTCCAGGGATACGAAAGACTCCCTTGAATTTTCAAGGCTTACGCGCAGCAGGCGGGCAAACTGGTTAAGATAGCGGATCGATTTATCTTTCTCATCGTTGCGTATGAATCCCTGCAGGGAAGAAAGGGTGTTGAAGATAAAGTGAGGATCCATCTGGCTGCGCAGCAGGCGTTGTTCCAGCTCCATGCTTTCATTGGCTGCCCTCAGCTTTCTTTGACGGATGAATACATAGGCCAGTAATACCGATACCAGCAGCGAGAAGCCGAAGGCGAAGATGAGGAAGCGCTGCTGTTTGAGAATCGTTGCCTGCGATTTGTTTTGCAGGGATAATTGCTCCGTACGCTGCTTTTGCTGTCTCAGGTTGTAGTTGAGGTCCAACGCGGCGAGCTCTTCACGCTTCTGCATCGCGGAGATGCGTTCGCTGGTGTTAAAGGCCATGATCAGGTAGTTGAAGGCCGAATCATATTCTTTAAGCGAGCGGTAGATCTTGGCCAGCTCCTCATAGGTCCTGAACTTAGCCTCTTCGTCTTTTTTGCTTTCGGCAATAGCCTGCGCTGCTCTCGCGTATTTCAGCGCGCCGGTAAAATCCTGCTCATCGTAATGCGAATAGGCCATATTCAGGTATTCCTGCGCGAGGTCGGGTGTCTGGAGCTTTTTTTTCAGCTCAAAAGCTTCGTTCTGCAAAGCATAGCCTTTGGCCCGGTCGCCCATACGGATATAGAGCACACCCTTGGCTGCAGTGCTGATCGCCATCATGTTCTCGTCGCCGGCTTTTTTAGCCAGTGCATAAGCGCTGTCCTCATAGTACAGCGCCTTCCTGAAATCATCCATGGCGCTGGCAATACGCGAATGCTGCGACATAAACTGTGCCCTGACACTGTAGTCGCCTGTATCGGCAAAAGCTTGCTGGGAGACATCGAGGAATTGGGATGCGCGGTTGGGATCTCCTGCCCGGAAAGAGATCTCGGCGGCCAGGTTATATGTCCACCAGCGGAAGCGGGACCGGGTACCCTGCCGCTCATTGAGCTGCATCACCGGCACCAGCAAAGCAAAGGTACCGGCGCCTACGCTGCTGTCCATCTGTATCCGTACCAGCGCCGACTCTTTCAGCGTGATGAGGTCGTAGTCCCTGGCGGTATCTACTTTGGCATAATGCAGCATGCGGTGAAACAGCTGTGCAGCCGCCGCCTTATTGCCTTTTTTATAAGCTTTGTAACCTTGCAGGAACTGGCGGTAACCTATGATGCGGTAATCGTCGCGGAACTTGGCCGGCAGCACGCTGTCAAGCCGGCTGAGGAAGCCCGCACTGTTGCGGGACAGCGCCGAATCCACATAGGCACGGTACAGCTGCTCTTCTTCCGAGAGCGAAATGTCGGGCTGCATAGCAGCGCCGTCTGGCTTGCCAGTGCAGGCCTGCAGGAGGACAATAATAAGGAAGAGCAGCGCGCTTACTGCCGGATGCCTGGAGCGTAGATTTTTTTCCATGGAAGCACAAAATTAGCCACCGGTTAGAAAAGAAATAACATGCTCTTTCTTCCGGGTAGAAACGGGAATCTCCTGTCCGCCTTTCAGGATCAGGTAGCCTTCTTTGTGGAACCGGTCGATGAAGCTCACATTGACCAGGTACGACTGGTGGGGGCGCAGGAAGAGCTGCCGCGGCAGCAGCTCATCGTATTCCTTGATCGACTTGCTTACGACGATCTTCCGCTTATCCACCAAATGAAAATGGGTATAGCCGCCATCGTTCTGGCAATAGATGATCTCGTCGAAGGCTACCACTTGCAGGAAGTACTGGGACCGCAATACAATACGGCTGCGGATCGCTTTGTTGTCACTGTTCATGTGTGCCCGGGCTACCTCCAGGCTTTCCCTCACTTCAAGCGCTTCTTTCCTGCCGGCCTTTACTTTTTCCAGCGCATCTTTCAGCTCCAGCTCATCGATAGGCTTCAGCAGGTAATCCAGGGCGCCGTATTTGATCGCCTTGATCGCATACTCATTGTAAGCGGTAATGAAGATGGTATGGAAGCTGATCTTTTCCAGCGATTGCAGCAGGTCGAAGCCTGTGCCATCGCTCAGCTGGATATCGAGCAGCAGCAGATCGGGCTGCGTGGCATTGATCAGTATTTTCGCTTCGGTTACCGAACCGCAGGTACCCACTACAATGAAGCCGGAATAAGGTTTGAGCAACGCTTCCAGGTCTTTCCGGATAATCGGCTCGTCGTCTACGATCAGTACACGAAGCATAATATGATTGTTTTGGGAACAAATATAGAAGCAAAGCAGCAGCCTTCTTTTTTGTTGGGAATTATTTCACTTTTTTTAAACGATTACAAGGCTGATAAACAGCCTGCTTTGCCCTCTTTTGAGCGGATTTACTTCTTCTGCTCACGTATCCTGTGCGTAACAAAGCGCATATGCAAATGCCGGCCGGGGAAGAAATCATGAGGTGTAATTTGTTCCGGTCCATCGTTTGTTTCTCTAAAAATAAAAGATACTCATGAGCGCAATCAATCAACGTCAATGTCTGTCCCTCTTATTCCTTTTATGTGTCCTGCTGGGCTTCTGCTCCTGCGACAGCAATCTCGGCGTCAATATTTATGATAAAGAGCAGCTGGCTACATTGCCGGCAAAGATCAACAAGTATGTCAAACCGGATATGCAGGTAACGGAGCTGACTTTTATGCCTACCAGTGCCAAGCATTTTACCGACATTATGGAATCAGTGAGCATTACCTATGTCGACCCGGCCAACCCTCAACGGCTGAAGGAAATGAAGATCGACCTGGCCGGCGATAAAATGGAAGATAGTAAAGAGGTATTCCTGAACAGGAGCGAATTTCTGCTGAAGAAAGAGCTGGAAAAAGCTGCATCCATAAAAAACCTGGATTACAGCGTCATCTATACCAATCTTGAAAAGGCTGCCCGGCAAGTATCGGCGCAGGAGCTGGACAATGCCGGTACGCACAGCTACAGCATCGGGATGGACAAGGACCCGGCACTGGTAAAGCACCATATGGTCCTGAATGGTAAGCCTAAGAAAGGAGCGACTTCCCTGCAGGGACGCCGCCTGGTCACCAATTATTACGAGCTGCCCTTTACGGCTGATGCTAAGGGCGATGTCACCATGGATGAGAACTAGGCTGTTCAATGGATGCTCTGCCTGTAACGGATTTTGTGCAAACAACAGCAATTAACGACAAGGGCTGGACGGATCTACAATTGCCGGTGGAGACATCGGGGATCGTACTATGTTTGTGGTGGTTATGGACTGGTTCTCCATCCCGGCCTCCGGGCCGCAGGGGTGATTTTATCCGGGTTCCGCGGCTGCCGGCTTTTCAGCGAATGGCCCCGTGAACGGCTAAGTGTCCGTGATAGAATCATGAAAGTTGATCAACCATGCAAAACAAAAAAGGGCCGGGCTATTTTGCCCGGCCTCTTTGCGTTCGGTGCTGATGCACGCCTTAGTTCATTTTGAAAGGGGCAACCAGCTCAAATTCCGGTATTGCTACTGAAAATAATTTTTTATTGTACAGGTTCTCCATCTGGTAGCTACCGTACATCTTACCCATATCGCTGCGTAGGCTGGATGCCGATACATATTGATACGATGCGCCCGGCTCCAGTATCGGCTGTGTGCCCACAACGCCTTCCCCTTCTACCTGCCTGTGATTGCCGTTGGAATCCAGTATATGCCAGTGACGGCGCAGCAGCTTTACCGGAACGGATGAGAAATTCTCGATGGTGATCCTGTAGGCAAACAGGTAGTCGGAATTAATGGGGTTGCTTTGCTCCGGCTGATAAAACGTCTCTACTGTAATACTGACCCCTTCTGTTACTTGCTGTATCATATCTCTAAACCTTTGCGGGCTCCATTTTGTATGGCGCTATGTAAAAATATCAAATTTCCGTTATCCTCGGGCATCCTGTTTTCCACTTTTTGTGTATTGCTGTTCCTGTAGTACTTCGGTAATCAAATCTGCTTCATAGCCCTTTTGTAATAAATAACGGAGGACTTTCTGTTTTCGTATCCGGGGCATTTTCTCGCTCCTGAGCTCCAGCCATTTCCTGCCGGCCAGCTGCTGCAAGGTGTGATAGTATTCGGAGGCGTCAATTTCCTGCAAGCCTTTCCTGATACAATATTCCGATACCTGCTTTTGCCTGAGGCCCTGCTCGATCTTCCGCCGGCCCCAGTGCAATACCCTGAATTTTCCTCCACTATAAGACCGGGCAAAACGTTCTTCGTTTAAAAAGTCGTCAGCGATCAGCGCGGCCAGGGCTTCTTCCAGCTCCGGGCCACGAAAGCCCAGCTCCAGCAGCTTATACCGTACGTCGCTGTGACAACGCTCCTGGTAAGCACAATAGTGGCGGATAGCGCTCAGATCAAGGCTCATAGGGGGATAAGAAGGGGTCTTTTAAGGATACAAAATTATAAAAAGAAAAGCAGCACGGCTCCGTGGCCTGCGCTGCTTTATAGATACATTGTGATTATCGATGCCGTTACCGCCTTCTCAGCGCAGGCGATCCAGCGATTTGACCAGCTTTTCATCCTTCCGGATGCCTGCCCTGGCCATAAAGAGCAGGAGCAGGGTCACTAGCGGCAGGAAAGTGCCGACCCAGTAATGTCCGGGAAGCGTAGCGTTTCCGGCAGCGCTGCGGAAATTATTGATACCGATAAACAGCCAGGCCTGCAGGCCGATACAGGCCAGTATATTCAGCCAGGTAAGGCTGAGCTGGTTCTTCCGGTTCTTGAAGCGGAAGAGGGTCACCAGGCTCAGTACGATGCTGAGCACCGCCAGGATGATGGCCAGCGGATCATTGCCTACGGTACGGTTCAGGGCGCTGGTCCCGGTTAAGACATAGGTGGGAAAGTAGAAGATGGTGGCCATAACGATGGCGGCCAGCAACAGCCATAATGATTGAATGCGTTGTATCATAATGTTCGTTTAAGATGGACAATAAGCTGCGGGCATTGCGCGCCGCAGGTTCGCGCCAATTAGCGGATGAGCGTATCGTTCAGGTACTTGTTCAAAACGGCCGGCAGCTGAATGCCTGCTGCTGTCTGGTTGTTTTCCAGCAGGCAGGCCATAATTCGGGGCAGCGCCAATGAGCTGCCGTTAAGCGAATGCGCTTGCTGCGTTTTGCCCTGCTCGTCCTTATAACGGATTTTCATCCGGTTGGTTTGGTAGGATTCGAAGTTGGATACGGAGCTCACTTCCAGCCAGCGCTGCTGCGCCGCGCTGTATACCTCGAAGTCGTAAGTCAGGGCAGAAGTAAAGCCCATGTCGCCGCCGCAGAGGCGCAGGATACGATAAGGCAGCTCAAGGCTCTGCAACAGCTGTTCCACATGCGTTACCATCTGCTCGAGGGCTTCATAAGATTGCTCCGGGTGAGCGATCTGTACGATCTCCACCTTGTCGAACTGGTGCAGACGGTTAAGGCCGCGCACATCTTTGCCGTAAGAGCCGGCTTCCCTGCGGAAACAGGGTGTATAAGCCGTCATACGCAAAGGCAGCTGATCTTCTTTCACGATCTCGTCGCGATAGATATTGGTCAGGGGCACCTCTGAGGTTGGGATGAGGAAGAATTTGTCTTCCGTTACATGATACATCTGGCCCTCCTTATCGGGCAATTGTCCGGTACCATAGGCGCTGTCTTCATTGACCAGGTGCGGTACCTGGTATTCGGTATAGCCGGCTGCAGTATTGTAATCGAGAAAATACTGGATAAGGGCCCGCTGCAGCCTGGCTCCCTTATTGATGTATACAGGGAAACCACTGCCGGTAATGCGGGTGCCCAGCTCAAAATCGATCAGGTTGTATTGATGCGCCAGGTCCCAGTGGGGCTTGGCATCGGTGTGCAGCTCGGGCAGCTGTCCGCCCTGGCGTACCACCTCGTTTTCCTCGGGCGTTCTGCCTTCGGGTACAGAGGCATGCGGCAGGTTGGGCAGGCTCAGTAGCAGCTGGTGCAGGCGCTGTTCGGCCTCCGCCAGCCGGTTGGCCAGCTCTTTGGCTGTTTCGCGGTGCCGGGTTACTTCCTGCTTCTTCTCTTCTGCTTCTTCTTTCTTCCCGGCGGCAATCAGCTGGCCTATGCTTTTGGATGCCGCGTTGGATGCGGCGGAGAGTGCTTCGCTCTGTTGTTGTATCTGTCTTTTCTCTTCGTCGAGGGCGATGATCTCGTCCACGAGGTGCAGTTCTTTGAAATGCTTCTTTTTCAGCCCGGCCAGGATAAGGTCTTTATCTTGCCGGAATAGTTGTATGGGTAACATTAAATCAGGTTAATATAAAGGTTGATGATATACAGGTGCAAAAATAATGGATTCGGGATTAGGGTAAGGCAAATAAGGATACAGAAATCTTAGCGTACATCGATCGCGTCTCTCAGGGCGTTGCCGAGTATATTGAAGGCCAGCACCAGCACCATGATGGCCATACCGGGTATTAATGCCGGCATCGGGTGCCCCGCGATCAGGAAATTGTAATGCTCCTTGATCATGAGCCCCCAGGAAGGAGTCGGCGGCTGAACCCCCACGCCCAGGAAGCTGAGGCCGGCTTCTACCAGGATGGCCGTGGCGAAGTTGGCGGCGGCGATCACCATGATGGGGCCTGCAATATTGGGCAGGATATGCCGGAAAATGATGCGGCTGTCTTTAAAGCCCAATGCTTTCGCTGCAACAATAAAATCCATTTCCTTAAGCTGCATCACCTGGCCCCGGATAAGCCTGGCCGCGCTTACCCAGGAGGTAAGCCCTATGGCAATGAAGATCTCCCAGAACCCCTTGCCGATGGTAAGGGTGATGGCAAAAACCAGCAGCAGGGTGGGGATAGACCAGAGGATATTGATCAGGTACATGATCGCGTTGTCGGTGGCCCCGCCATACCAGCCGGCCAGCGAGCCCAGCAGGATACCGATGCTCAGCGACAGCAATACGGAAATGATACCCACCGTAATGCTCACCCTGGCGCCAATGAGCAGGCGCGACAGGATATCCCGGCCATAGCGGTCGGTGCCCAGCAGGAAGCGTCTTTCTGTAATGCGATGCTGGTCTATCCAGCTCTTGGCGGTTTGCCCTGCCGGAAGGCCCAGCCTGCTGAGCGGGTAGCTCAGGGTATCTTCCAGCCCTATATCTACGTGATGCCGGGCTTTTAAGGTGTCTCCGGAGATAAAATAGCCGTTGATGGGGACATAAGCGTACGCAGAAGGTTTGCCATTGAGCAGGCCGTTAAGCCAGCCAGGTTGCTGCGGCACCCTTTGCTTGGGCACCAGCAGGAATTGCTGCCGGTAACCCGCGGGCCTGGCGCTGATCTCTACCACCATATTGTTGGCCAGCGGTGTATTGTCGGCGGCCAGGGGATAGGCGAAGAGCGCCATCAGCGCCGTCAGCAGGATAAAGCCCAGCGCTATAAGGGCCGGCTTGTTGCGGCGTAGCTTCCTGGATATCGTACGGTTTTCTTCCAAAGGCAATATCTGTTGATGCCTGCAAGATAAGTATCTTCCTTTGTTCAGGGGAAAATCCTTTGGCAGGATGAACGCATACGGTAAAAGCAGCGCCGCCCACCCTGTACATCAGGGGTGGGCGGCGTTCAAGTATTCTTTGTAAAACGGTCAGTGCGCTTAATAGCTGCCGCCGTTGTTGTCGTTTAAGCCATAGTAATACATGCCCCTTCTGCCAGGATACATACCGCCTACCTGCACGCCGTCATTGGCTTGCGCCACGGCACTCTGGAAGTCGCTAAGGTTGGATATGATTTCATCGTTCACGCTCAGGATCACGAAGCCCTTCTGGATATTTGCGCGTTTGGCCGCGCTGCCGTTGGCAATATCGGTTACCATAACACCACCGTCGACACCCAGGTTGCTGGCTTCCATATCGGTGAGGTTGCGCAGGGTAGCGCCGGAATAGGCCATGCTGGCTCCCTTGCCCACGCTGCCGGCGCCCGACAGGTTGCGCAGCTCCACGGAAACATTGGCCAGGTTGCCGCTGCGGATATAGCCAACACTGATCTTATCACCGGGGTGGAAACGGGCTACCTGCTCGGTGAGCTGGTTGGCGCTGGTTACGGAAACACCGTTGATCGACGTGATGATATCGCCGCGTTTTAAACCGGCTGCCGCTGCGCCGCTGTTGGGTACGGTACTTTGCACCAGCACTCCTTTGGCGTCACGGAAGGCGCCGCTGCTCAAGCCATATTGCTCGGCCGACTGTTCGGTCATCTTATTCAGGTCCACAAGCGTCAGGCCCAGGAAACCCCTTTGTACGGATCCGTATTTGATAATGTCGCCGGCCACTTTCTGGGCCAGGTTGGAGGGGATTGCGTAAGAATAGCCTGCATAGCTGCCTGTGGGCGATGCGATGGCGGCATTGATACCGATCAGCTGTCCCTGTGTGTTCACCAGGGCGCCGCCGCTGTTGCCGGGGTTCACAGCGGCATCGGTCTGGATGTACGATTCCACTGCGCCGCTTTTCGCACGGGCAGCATTCAGCCCGATAGCGCGGCCTTTGGCACTTACGATACCTGCCGTAACCGTAGCGTCCAGGTTCAGCGGATAGCCTACAGCCAGTACCCATTGGCCCAGCTTGACATTATCCGAATTACCCAGCTCCATATAGGGCAGATCGCTGCCGTCGATCTTCAGCACGGCGATATCGGTACCGGGATCGGTGCCCACTACCTTGGCGATTTGCGTATTGCGGTCATTAAAAGTTACCTGTACCTGGTCGGCGCCCTGCACCACGTGGTTATTGGTGATGATGTAGCCGTCGCGGGAAATGATCACGCCCGATCCCGCGCCCATCTGGTCGGGCATACGGTACTGCTGCGGTCCGTAGAAACCGAAAGGATCCTGGGCCAGCACGGTTTTGCCCTGGGTCAGGGTTTTCACATGCACCACCGATCTGACCGAAGCTTCTGCAGCGGGTGAAAAATCGACCGGCTGTGTTGCCGTCATGCCCGTATTGGACGCATAATGGATTGGGATATCGTTGTTGCCGGAAAGGAAAAGCTTCTTATCTGAAAGTTTGCTGAAGCCCCACATGGTCAGCAGGGAAGTTACCGCTGCGGTAACGACTACCGGAACAATTATTTTCTTCATAGTTCTGCTCTCTTGTTTTAATAGGTAATTGGATGCTTATTTAAACGTAGAGTTTCACCATAAATTTTAACGGAGAGAATTTTAACTTTTTAGCTGTACCAAAAATACATTGCTTTGAGATACAGGATGGTTAAGAATTTGTTTTTTGAGGTTTTTTAAGAAACGGGACTGGCTTTACACGTCCCTCTTTGACCCGCGATTGCTTCCAGCGTTTAAAATTACCGGCCGCAAGTCGTGGCCTCACAGCAGGGAAGAGAGAAATGCCATGGTATCGATACCATCGGCATAGTCGTTCAGCTGCGGCCGTTGGTTGGTCCCAAAGACGCGGGTCTCTACGGCAGGCACGGCAAAAGCATGGGTTGCTGTAGTAGTCCCGGGCAGTGCAGCGGCCCCCTTAAGCGTGATGCATTGCAGCCGGTCGTCGCTTGCCAGCTGCGCCAGCAGGGCTTCCCTATCGGTATAATATTCATAATGCAGCACGCCGATGGGTGCAAAAGGGCTTTCGCCGGGCACCAGCAACAGGCTGCCGTTGCTCATGTATGCCACCTTGTTCAGCAGGTAAATGGCCAGCTGAAAATCGTAATTGTTCTTGTATTTATGGTGATCCATATGACTGCTGAAGGTATTGAACACGGGCAGCAGGTCTTCGAAACGATAACCTTCGGGCACATACAGTTTGGTTACATTGCGGCAGCCGAGACCGAAATAAGTGCAGACATCCTGCGCCAGGCCGTCGAGCTGCTCCGGCGTCTCGGTGCCGTCCAGCAGGGCAACGGAGGTCCTGTTCTTGCGGATAATGTGCGGGTATTTTTGAAAATACTGCTCAAAGTAACGGGCGGAATTGTTGCTGCCGGTCGCGATATAGGCATCGCAGCCCTTCAGCATATCGCCGGTGCTCACCTGGTCGCGGAAGGCGGGATCCCATTCGCCCAGCAGGCCCAGCAGGTGCTCCCAGAGCACAGTATCTTTCGACGACAGCTTGATGACCAGCTTAAGGCCGCTGAGATAGACGCAGAGAAAATCGTGGAAGCCGACCAGTGGCAGGTTGCCGGCCATCACCAGGCCCACGGTCTTATCCGAAGGCTGTCCGGTCAGGGCAGGATAGGCTGCCAGCCAGCTCCTGAGCCGGTCTTCCTGTAAAAAAGCTTCGGCAATACCGGTAACGGCGAGCTGCGTATATTCGGGCACGAACCAGGCGTTCATCCGGTGCGCTTGTGCCACAACATTTTGCCAGGCTTCACTGTTATCTGCGAGGTAATGGCCCAGGCGTACCATAAGGGCGATTCTTTCATCCAATACTGACATAGAAATGCAATTTTCTGACTGCGAAATTGTAGTTTTGCAGCCGGATAAACAATTTTTAATCGACAAGGGTGGCCGGATGGGGGGATCACCGGGATTCAGCGCCGGGCCACGATCACAAATAAGCATATTATTATGGCTATAAAAATAACTGACGAGTGCATTAACTGCGGAGCCTGTGAGCCGGAATGCCCTAATACCGCCATTTATGAAGGTGGCGTAGAATGGAAGATTGCTGATGGTACGACCGTAAAAGGCGATTTTACACTAATGGATGGCTCTGTGACCACCGCAACGGCGCCGCATGACCCGGTTGCTGTAGACACTTATTACATCACTCCTGATAAATGTACAGAATGCCAGGGCTTCCACGAAGAGCCGCAATGCGCTGCAGTATGCCCTGTGGATTGCTGCATTCCCGATGAAATGTACCGGGAAACAGTAGAGGAGCTGCTGGGCAAGCAAGCCAAGCTGCACAATAAGTAATGATGAAGAAACATCCATAATAATGCGAACGGCGCCGGTTTACCGGCGCCGTTGCTTTTGTTTTTGCTTTCAGGCTTACTTATTTCTTTTGGTCTTTCATTTCTTTCGCCTTCTCCTCCCCGGCTTTTTCTACGGCTTTAGCCGCTGCTTTGGTAGAATCTTCCATTGCATTGGCTGCAGACTTGATGGTGTCGGAGGCTGCAGCGGCATTTTCCTTCATGTCGGAGGCCGTTTGTTGCGCCTGCTCCTTTACAGAATCGGCAGCTGCATCATTTTTATTCTCGGTGGCATTGTTACAGGCAGTCATACCGAATCCGGCAACTACGGCCATCATTAAGATCAGTTTTTTCATCGCTGTAAGTTTTAGAGTTACCTGTTTATACCCGGAAGATTGAAAAGGTAACCCGCTAAATACATAAGGCTCTGTTAAACGCTTATTTCTTCCGCATGCTTACCTCATAGAGATCTGTGCGCCTGTCGGTCATTGTACGCACCGAGCCATAGTGATGCAGCTCCTTAAGCAGGTTGAGGTCTACATCGGCAATAAGGGTCATCTCGGTATTGGGGGTTGCTTCCGCCTTGATCGCATTCATGGGAAAGGCAAAGTCAGAAGGCGTAAATACGGCAGCCTGTCCAAACTGGATGTCCATATTGTTGACCCCTGGAAGATTGCCCACGCAACCGGCGATAGCCACAAAGCATTCATTTTCGATAGCCCGGGCCATGGCGCAATGCCGCACCCGTATATAAGCGTTCTGGGTATCGGTAAGGTAAGGCACAAACAGGAGCTTCATACCTTGCAGGGCCAGCAGGCGGGAGAGTTCGGGAAATTCCACGTCGTAGCAGATAAGGATGCCGATCTTGCCACAGTCGGTATTGATCACGCTGATCTTGTCACCACCCGTAATACCGTAGTACTTGGTCTCATTGGGCGTGATATGGATTTTGCGGTATTCGCTCATTTTGCCGTTGCGGTGACAGAGATAAGCGACATTATACAAGTGCCCGCCTTCCACTACGGGCATGCTGCCGGCAATGATATTGACATTATAAGCAATGGCATATTCGGCAATCTTTTTCCGTATCTCTTCGGTCTTCTTGGCCAGTTCGCGCATGGCTTCGTATTCGCTGAGGTGATTGAACTCGGCCAGCAGCGGAGAGTTGAAGAATTCGGGAAACACGGCGAAGTCCGATTTGTATTCGCTTAGCACATCCACAAAGAACTCTACCTGTTCAAAGAATTTATCCATGTCGGCGAAAGGACGCATTTGCCATTGCACCAGGCCAATGCGGATGATGCTGTCGCTGAGGGCATTCTTCTTCCGGGAATAGTAAATGTTGTTCCACTCCAGGAGCACGGCATATTCATGCGATTGTTTGTCGCCCCTGAGGTAATTGGTCAGTATTTTGGCTACGTGAAAATCGTTGGACAGCTGGAAGCTGAGTACAGGATCGTAGATCTCCTTTGCTTTCACCTTTTCGATATACTGCTTGGGGCTGAGCTGCTCGCTGTACAGGTGGTAGTTGGGAATGCGTCCGCCTACCATGATCTCGCGCAGGTTCAGGTTTTCGCACAGCTCTTTCCGCGCATCGTAAAGGCGGCGGGCCAGGCGCAGCTGGCGATAGTCGGGATGCACGAACACTTCTATACCATACAGCACATCCCCATCGTCGAAATGGGTATCGAAGGTATAATTACCGGTGATCTCTTCGTAGGTGTGCTCGTCGCCGAACAGTTCGTATTGCACGATAATAGATAGGGCGCAGGCAGCTACCTTGCCGTCTACCTCCACGCAAAATTGTCCTTCGGGGAATATGTCCAGGAGCTTGTCGATATTGGCTTCGCGCCATACCCCGCCGATACCGTCGTAGGCCTCGATCATGGCCGCGCGCAGCCCTGCATAATCATCTGATTGTAATTGTCTTACTGTTACTTCCATCTTTTCCCGGAATTTGCTTTACCAACAAACTTCGGCAATAATGGTTGTATTCGCTATATGCCCCGGGAATGAAATCATTAATTCGCCACTTTTATCTGCAGAGACGTTGCATGCAACGTCTCTGCAGTGAACAGGGGTATAAAATTATTGATACACCTTTACAATATCTTTCAGCTCGTTCAGCTTCAGGAGGGCCTCCACGGGGGTAAGGGTATTGATGTCTACCGTGAACAGCTGGGTCTGTATCCGGCGCAGGTCTTCGCCCAGGCCATCGAAGATATTCAGCTGGAAATTCTGCACCGGTATCTTCTTTACCCTTTCGGTGGACGTGTTGTCGGCATGTTTTTCTTCCAGCACGGCCAGTATTTCGTTGGCTCGGTCGGTGAGCGATGCGGGCATGCCGGCCATACGGGCTACCTGGATACCAAAACTGTGGCGGCTGCCGCCGGGCTCCAGCTTACGCAGGAAAATCACTTTGTTGCCTGTTTCCTTATGGGTAATGTGGTAGTTCTTTACGCGGGCCAGCTTGTGCTCCAGTTCGTTCAGCTCGTGGTAGTGCGTGGCAAATAAGGTTTTGGGCTTGTGTGCGTGGCCCTGTATATGCTCTACCAGCGCCCAGGCAATCGAGATACCATCGTAGGTGCTGGTGCCCCGGCCGATCTCGTCAAGCAGGATGAGACTTCGGGCACTGAGGTTGTTGACAATGCTGGCCGTTTCGTTCATCTCGACCATAAAGGTAGACTCGCCGCCGCTCAGGTTGTCGGAGGCCCCCACTCGGGTAAATATCTTATCGGTAAGGCCGATCAGGGCGGCCGTTGCGGGTACGTAGCTGCCCATATGCGCCATCAGGGTAATGAGCGCGGTCTGGCGCAGCAGGGCCGATTTACCGCTCATATTGGGGCCGGTGAGGATAATCACCTGCTGCTCCTCTTTGTTGAGGAGGATATCGTTGGCCACATAGCTGTCGCCGGGCTGCAGGTGCTGCTCGATCACAGGATGCCGGCCCAGCCTGATGTCCAGCACCTGGTCGTCGCTCATCTGCGGGCGGCAATACTGGTATTCCCTGGCAATATGGGCAAAGGACAGCAGGCAGTCGATCCGCGCTATGGCCTGGGCATTCTGCTGCATGCGGCCCAGGGCGGTTTGCAGCTTATCGACAAGCGCATCGTAGATCTGCAGCTCCAGGCTGGCGATCTTTTCTTCGGCGCCCAATATCTTTTCTTCGTATTCTTTCAGCTCAGGCGTAATGTAACGTTCGGCGTTGGCCAGCGTTTGCTTGCGTATCCATTCGGGCGGTACCTTATCCTTGTGGGTATTGGTGACCTCGAGATAATAGCCGAATACATTGTTGAAGGCGACTTTGAGGGAAGGGATACCGGTACGCTGGCTTTCGGCCTGCTGAATCTGCAGCAGGTATTCCTTGCCGCTGTAGGCGATCTTGCGCAGCTGGTCCAGCTCCTCGTGCACACCTTCTTTAATAGCGCCGCCTTTGTTGACGGCTACCGGCGCTTCTTCGTTCAGCTGGCTGGTAATGGTATCCTGGATATCGGTACAGGGGTCAATGCCTGCCGTTAGCAGGGCAACCTGCCCTTCCATCTGTCCGCCTAAGGTTTTGACAGCGGCGCAATGCTGAAGGCTGCGGCCCAGCTGGATCACTTCCCGCGGGCCGATCTTTTTCAAAGGGACCTTGGCGGCCAGACGCTCAATATCGCCGATCTGCTTCAGGTGCTTTCGGCATTCGTCAGCAGCATCCTGGTTGCGGATAAAAGCAGAAACCCAGTCGAGCCGCTGTTCGATCTGCGCCTTATCAGCAAGAGGAAAAATGATCCAGCGCTTGAGGAGGCGCGAGCCCATGGGCGTAAGGGTATGATCCATGGCCTGCAGCAAGGTATAGCCGTTCTCCACGGGGCTGTGCATCAGCTCCAGGTTACGTATTGTAAACCGGTCCATCCACAGGAACTCGGTGGCTGTAATGCGCTGTATGGAGTTGATGTGCTGTATATGCGGGTGCTCCGTATCCTTGAGGTAATGCAGGGCAGCGCCGGCGGCGATGATGGCTGCCGGCCACTCTTCGATGCCATAGCCTTTGAGCGATTGCGTATCGAAGTGACGCATCAGGGTCTCGTAGCCGTAATGGTGCTGGAAAATCCAGTCTTCGAGGGAAAAGGTATAATACTTCTGGTCCAGCGCTTCTTTGAACAGGCGTTGTTTGCCTTTGGCGATCAGCACCTCGGAAGGCTGAAAGCTTTGCAGCAGCTTATCCATGTATTCCATATTGCCCTGGGCCACGAAAAATTCCCCGGTGGAGATATCGAGAAAGGCCACGCCGTTCTCTTTTTCGTCGAGGTATACGGCAGCCAGGAAATTGTTGCTTTTGTTTTCGAGCAGCTTGTCATTTACGGCGACACCGGGCGTTACGATCTCGGTAACGCCACGTTTCACGATGCCTTTTACGGCCTTGGGATCTTCCAGCTGGTCGCAGATCGCCACGCGATGGCCTGCCTTGACCAGCTTGTGCAGGTAGGTGTCGAGCGAGTGATGAGGAAAGCCTGCGAGCTCGATATGGGACGCCGCGCCATTGGCCCTTTTGGTCAGGGTAATGCCCAGCACTTTGGATGCGATCAGCGCATCTTCTTTGAAGGTTTCGTAAAAATCGCCTACGCGAAACAGCAATACCGCATCGGGGTAACGGCTTTTTATCGCCTGGTGCTGTTTCATCAACGGGGTTTCTTCTGCAGATTTCTTTGCCATGTTCCAGGCAAAAATAACTTTGATTTCAGAATGTTCCGCGTGGCGGCGCCAAAAGTTATTGACAGCAGCTCCGCCGAATGTGGGAATGTCAGGTCTGAGCAGGGGCCGGCGACTGAGCCGCCACCTGTCGGGTGATATAGGCGGTATAGCTGATCTTTTCGATCTTGCTTTCCAGCCAGCCGTAGTAGTTGAAGTAGAGAAAGTACAGCTCTTTTACCGGGTCGTGGCGGTAATGTTCCAGCCGTCCCATAAAGCCCCGGATGATGTTCAGCCGCTCTTTTTCGCCGGCCGCGCCCACCAGGTGCTTCAGGAAGAGCATCAGGTCTTTTTCAAAAGGCAGCAGCTTTTTCTTGTTGTACAGGCGGAAGTAATTGGTGGAAATGGCATTGCTGAGCTGCAGGAAGCTTTTCTTTTCGAGGAGAATGAGCAGGTAAAATATCGAGGTGAAATACAGGATATCTTCCCGCTGCAGGTCCTGGTTGATATTGACGGCATCCAGCAGCAGGTCTTCCGCTTTATCGTAGGCTTCCAGCACGAAGTAGGAGATGCAGAGCGAGCAGATGATCGATAGGCCCATTACCGGGGGCAGGGCGCGATGCGTTTTGGCAAGAATATCGGCAGCGCTGCGTTCAAGCAGCGCAGCCACCTCGGCATACTGCGCCTGTTTGTGAAAGATCTTCAGCCGGGTATGAAAGGACATGATCTCCCAGCGTTCCAGCTCGTTCCTGTCCAGGTGCCCGGCGGCCAGTGTCTCGTAGACGTCCAGGTATTGTGCAGCCGCCTCCGGGTCTTTCAGGGCAAAAGCATTGTAAAATATATAATCGCAGCAATTGAACAGCAGCGCGGGGCTTTGTCCTATATGATGCGGATGCTGCTGCCACAGCCGGGTCAGTGCCTTGACATGAACAGCGCATTGCCCGAAACGGTAAGCCAGGTGGGCAGCGGCGCAAAGGTTGAAATGGCGGAGGAGCTGCAGCAATACGCAATCTTCATCCAGGTCGATCCCGTGTAGTTCGTCTTCAATAGCGGCAATGCGTTGCAATTGCTCCGGGGTGCAGCGGAGATAGGTGAACTGTTTGAAGGTGATCAGCTCGCGGCGCAGGACCTGCAGCTGCTGCTCCCATTGCAGCCGTTGCAGCACCTTTCGTTGCAGCAGCAGCAGGCGGGCGCTCTCCTTCTTAAAATGCTTGTAGTCGTAGTAAGGCAGTATTTTATAGTAGAGCTGTAGCAGCTTGAGCTGGGTGCTGTACAGCTCATATTTCAAGGCTGTAGCCCAGGCCATATCAGCAAGCTTTTCGGCTGAGGCCACCAGGTTCTTGGCCATCAGCGCCTCGGCTTCCAGCATAATGAACTGCAGCCGGATGAGGGGATCTTTGCGGCGCTGGTAGACCATCGACGACAGGATATCGTTCCAGAGATGGTTCTTCAGTCCTGAAAAATGGGAAGCTGTTTTTACGCCCATCTTCTTCATGAACAGCTTCTCATCGTTGACGGCACTGTTTTCCAGCAGTTCGAAAAGCTGGAGGTGCAGGGACTGGTTACGGTCTGCGTAGCGCTTGGCCATCTTTTTGTAATAAGCCTTTTCATGCCCTTCCAGGTTGCGTACCAATTGGTGCACCTCGTTCTTACGTGTTTCCGTAGCAGACATCGGACTTCCGTTTGAAAGTATATTATCGATAATAAAGATACGGTATTCCGGAATACTGAAATGAAGAAGAAATTAAAGTGTCCTAATACTTTGATTATTATACGTTTGAGGCAAATTAAAGCGATCAAAGACCTGTTCTGATCACTGAATTTAACGGAATATTTTAATTGTGGAAGCCCCGGGCTTATTGCACCTTTACATTGCAATAACACAAAAGCCATTACTAGCCCCGTACAAAACCCTATTCCGATAAAATGAACCGAACGATCTACTCCTGCTTTTTATTCTTTAAACAAGCCCTATCTTTAAAACGAATAAAACATTGAACCTGTGAAACCCCTTACCTGATCACTGTATACGGTTCAGCACCCGTGCTCAGGTACGACCGCAATTTTACCCGAATACATCGTTCTGCTTCAATGGAAAAGCCCCGCAAATCCTTGCGGGGCTTCATTTTTTTAGCTTAGTGTTTTTATTTTTCTGAATTGATCAGCTCTTTCACGAAATGACCAACAGAGGCTATGCGTGCATGATTGAGCGCATAGTGGATGAATTTACCGTCACGCTCCGTGATCACGATATCGGCGCGACGCAGGATAGCAAGGTGCTGTGAAGCTACCGACTGCTCCAGGCGCAGCTTTACATAAATGTCAGTAACGTTCATCCTTTTATTTTCTTCCAGCAGCTTTATGATTTGTTGACGCAGTTTGTGGTTAATCGCTCTTAAGGTCATTGCGGCACTTTTCACCGCCACATAATCCAGCTTAATCGGCTCATTTGCTTCTTCTTTCCGAATTACCAAAGTGTTTGCTGACACTGTTTGTTCCATTGTATATACTATTTAAGATAAGTGATTAAATAAATTGTGTAAGATTACGTCCGATAAGCAAATCTTTTATGGTTTATAAATGGAGGGGAATAGGGTAGTGTCGGGCAAAGATAGCGAATTTCTAATATATCTTAGGGGGATGACATATATAAGCCAGTTAATCTCGTGTTAATATGATGAAAACGGGCTTCGTCAATAAGGAGAAATAAAGATGGATTTATTTCTTATGTCACATTATTGTCTTTTTATGTATTTGTTAAACAAATGATTATATGACTTACATTTACCCTTTGTGCATTGGGTTTGAATGAACGTTCACTTGTCAAACGCAAAAAAGAGATATTTATTTTATTGACTTATGTCATGGGGAATTCAAGGGTAAAGGTGCTGCCTTTGCCTGGTGTGCTGTCGACTTTTATTTTGCCCTGATGGGCATCGACAACCGATTTAACATAGCTGAGGCCCAGCCCGAAACCCTTTACATTGTGCAGGTTGCCGGTATGCGCGCGATAGAATTTCTCGAAAATATGGCCGATCGTTTCTTTGGACATGCCGATGCCATTGTCTTTGATGCGGATCGCTATCGTTTTGGCATTGGGATTGCTGGTCTCGATCGCAATGTGAGTAGGATCCTTGGAATATTTGATAGCATTATCCAGCAGGTTGGCGATGATATTGGAAAAATGCACCTCGTCGGCTTTGATAAACCAGCGTTTGGCCACCAGCTTTTGCTCCAGGGTGCCATGCTTCTCTTCCACCATAAGCATAATATTGGCCGCAGCATTGGCGACTACGTCATGCACATCCACTGTCTGCAGGTTCAGCTCGAGGTCGTTGGTATCCAGTTGAGCAGCCTGCAATATCTTCTCTACCTGCTTGTTCATCCGTTTGTTCTCTTCACGTATGATGCCGGTATAATAATCGATCTGGTCGCCGCGGCCCTGTACCTTCGGATTGCCCAGGGCATCGACTGCCAGTGATATGGTCGCCAGCGGCGTCTTAAACTCATGCGTCATGTTATTGATGAAATCCGACTTGATCTCTGAGAGCTGCTTTTGCCGGAATACCGTGCGCACTGTGACGGCGAAAGCGGAAATGATGATCACGGTAAACAGGACAGATGCGCCGATCATCCAGGAGGTACGGCGGAGAATATAATTTTTGGGCTTGTTGATGTATAGGGAAATGAAGTAGCGGTTATCGGCAGTGATCGATTTATGAAAAGAGTTGGCGAACATAAGGTCCATGTTATAGCCCGGCGATTTGATCGCGCTGTAATTCCAGTCGTTGCTCATGATGGCAAACTCGTAGCTGAGATCGATCCCGTTCTTGTTCAGCTCCTGCTTGATGAGATCGTTGATCTCACTGGAAGGAATCCTGTTAAGCTGTTCCCAGAAGTAATTGGAAGCTTCGCGGCTTTCCCAGGCCGCGGTTTTGGGATTAACGCCCAGCACGGAAGCCAGCCGTTCCTTGATGCCTTTAACGATGCCCACATATGCATTTTCCAGGTCAAGGTAGTAGTTCTGCTTCTGCACCTGGAGCACGTTCTGGATCCAGGACATCTGCAACATCATAAGGCCCACTAAGGAAAGGGTGATAAGGATCACAATGGAGGGGAAAACTCTTTTCATAGCTTGGCCAAAGGTAAAGGATGCAAGCGATTATTACTTTATACTTAACGTTTTGGTTTTTAGTTTTAACAAACAATGCTTTGTTAAGAAACGGGAGTATGCCTAAATAATGAAACGAAGAACTTGGATTTAAGGAGCGGTGGTTTAATTTTATAACGACAAACCGTTCATTAATGGATATACTTGACTTGCGCAGATCGACCAATATCAAGCCGGCAGCGGGAAAGCTGCTGATCGCTGAGCCTTTCCTTACCGATCCGGGCTTTGCCCGCACGGTGGTGCTGCTCTGCGAGCACGGCGATGACGGCAGCATCGGCTTTGTATTGAACCGGCCTTCGTCCAGCAGTATAAGCGATCTGCTGCCCGAGCTGAACAATGTATCCTTGCCGATATTCGAGGGCGGCCCCGTACGCAACGATACCCTGCATCTCATACACAAGATGCCGGAGCTGATGGGTGGCGCCGAGGTGCTGCCCGGGGTATTCTGGGGCGGTTCGTATGCTCACCTGGCGTATGTGCTGGAACATCATGAGCCCGACGCGGCCATGCTCCGTCTTTTCATCGGCTATTCCGGCTGGGACAAAGGGCAGCTGGAGGCGGAGCTTGAAGAAGGCGCCTGGCTGGTAGCCGACAGCTTCAACGATCTCATTTTCGGTACCGAATCGGGCCGGGTATGGCAAGACTCCATCCGTTCGCTGGGCAGCGCTTTCGCCTTCCTGGCCAATATGCCTTTGCATCCGCAGCTGAATTAAGCATCCGGGCTGTTTCCCGCCTGCTAAAGCAAGGTGTCTTATATTTGCCCACATGAGCCATGAGGTTTCAGAAAACAAGCATCGCAGGATAGAAGGTGGTCTGCTGATCGTCATGCTGCTGTTATTTGTCGCTGTGTACAACCGGCGCTGGATCAGGAACGAGCTGAATCCCCGGCCTGCGGTCACAACGCTGAACGCCGGCGACCGCAGGGCTGCCCATTCCTGGAACAGGGCCCGCGCCGACAGCGCTATCCGTATTGTACGCAATGGCGACCTGGTGCTGCGTTCGGGCAGCGATGCCATCAGCGCATTGTTCAAGCGGGTCAATACCCGCGACAAAAACTACTCTCATGCCGGTATTGTTTTCATCGAGAACGGCTATCCTTTCGTATACAATTGTATCGGCAGCGCAGCCGATCCCGATGCGCTCCTGCGCCGCGATTCGCTCTGCGCCTATATTTCGCCCGCCGAAAACCTGGGCTATGCGGTTTATCGCTACCGGCTGCGGCCCGCGCAGGCAGAAAAGCTGTATACCGTTGCGCTCCGTTACTTTAAGGAGCGCCGCCGCTTTGATCCGCATTTCGACCTGACCACCGACAGTGCTCTATACTGCACCGAGTTTGTGTATAAGGCCATGCTGGAGACGACGGGCGATAAAAAGTATCTCCCGCTGACAGAGGCTTCCGGCTTCAGCTTTGTTTCGGTTGACAACCTGTTTGTCCGCAAGGACATGGCGCTGGTTTGCAGAATAGGTTATATACAGTAAATTCGCATGCCGAAAGTTAAATGATGAAAAAGCAAACAAGTCTCTTTATGGTAATGTTGCTTGCCGCAACAGTGCTGTACTCCTGCAAGAATACCAATTCGCCCCAGGCGGTTACGGAAAAGTTCCTCAACAGCTTTGTGCAGATGGACTATGAGACCGCCCGGTCCCTGTCGACCAGGAATACCTGGGAGCTGCTGGATATATGGGCGTCCTTTGCCAAGGAAATCCCCGAGTCGGTCAAGAAAGAAAAGGCCGAGCATTTCAAAGTAAAGATCACCGGTAATAAAAAGGAATCGGACAGTACCGTGATCGTATCCTATACCACCGAGCCCAAGATCCTTCCATTCAACAAGCTGCGGCTGCTGCGCCAGCGCGATATAGAAGGCCGCGAGCGCTGGAAGGTTGATATTTCAACCCTGGATCTTATCGGGGGAGAAGAGCTTTATATCGAAGAAGAGCAAAAGGCTGTCGATGTCGAACGTATCCCGGCCGATACCATCCGGGATAAGGAAGATTAAGTTCCCGCTTTGCGTATTTATTCTCATTCCCCTACCTTTGAGAAATTTTTTTATAAACTGTTTAATCAAATATGCCTTACTTATTCACTTCGGAGTCCGTTTCAGAAGGACATCCTGATAAGGTTGCAGACCAGATCTCCGACGCTTTAATCGATCATTTCCTGGCTTTTGACGCCGAGTCAAAAGTTGCCTGTGAAACCCTGGTAACGACCGGTCAGGTCGTGCTGGCAGGCGAAGTAAAGTCTAAAGCTTACCTGGATGTTCAGACCATTGCCCGCGACGTAATCAAGAAGATTGGCTATACGAAGAGTGAATACATGTTCGAGGCCAACTCCTGCGGTGTATTTTCAGCCATTCACGAGCAATCGGCCGATATCAACCAGGGTGTTGACCGCAAGAAAAAAGAAGAGCAGGGCGCCGGCGATCAGGGCATGATGTTCGGTTATGCTACCAACGAGACCGAAGACTATATGCCGCTGGCGCTTGACCTGGCACATAAGATCCTGATCGAGCTGGCCGAGCTGCGCCGCGAGAACAAGCAGATCAAATACCTGCGTCCTGATGCCAAGTCTCAGGTAACGCTGGAATACAACGACAACAACCAACCGATCCGCATCGATGCGATCGTGGTTTCCACACAGCACGACGATTTCGATACAGAAGCTAAAATGCTGGACAAGATCAAGAAGGATATCATCAGCATCCTGATCCCCCGCGTGAAAAAGAAATACAAGAAATTTGCCAGCCTGTTCAACGATAAGATCCAGTACCACATCAACCCCACCGGTAAATTCGTGATCGGCGGCCCGCACGGCGATACCGGCCTTACCGGCCGTAAGATCATCGTGGATACTTACGGTGGTAAAGGTGCGCATGGCGGTGGCGCCTTCTCGGGTAAAGATCCTTCCAAAGTGGATCGTTCGGCAGCCTATGCTACCCGTCATATTGCCAAGAACCTGGTGGCTGCAGGCGTTGCCGACGAAGTGCTGGTACAGGTTTCCTATGCGATCGGCGTGGCGCAGCCCATGGGCATTTACATCAATACTTATGGTTCGGCCAAAGTAGATATGAGCGATGGTGAGATCGCAAAGATCGTGGAAGGCATTTTCGATATGCGTCCTTACTTCATCGAGCAGCGCCTGAAGCTGCGCAATCCCATCTACAGCGAAACCGCTTCTTACGGTCATATGGGCCGCAAGAACGAAGTGGTGACCAAAGTGTTCACCACACCCGATGGTAAAGAGAAGAAAGTAAAAGTGGAGCTGTTTACCTGGGAAAAGCTGGATTATGTAGCGAAAGTAAAGAAAGCGTTCAACCTGAAATAAGCGTTGGGACGGAAATGAATAAAATCCCGCAGGGGCCTGACCGGTTCCCGGGAAGTAACGGCGGAGCTGTCCCCTTCTCTTTTGGGCAGCTCCGTTCTGTTTTTGTATCTTTGCTCCTCCTAAATTTAAACTTATGCCCTCATTCGATATCGCCAGTAAAGTAGATGTGCAGACATTGGACAATGCGATCAATGTCGTTAAAAAGGAAATTACCAACCGCTACGATTTCAAAGGCAGCCACGTGGAGATAGAGCTGGATAAGAAAGCAATGACGCTGAAGATTGAGGTGGAAAGTGATATGAAGCTGCAGCAGGTGGAAGATGTGATCATCTCCAAATCGCTGAAGCAGGGGCTGGATGCCAAATGCTTCGACTTCAGCAAGCCCTTCCAGGCCTCGGGCAAATATGTGCGCAAAGAAGTGGCTATCCGCAACGGTATCGATAAAGACAACGCGAAGAAGATCGTAAAGCTGATCAAAGACAGCGGCAGCAAAGTTCAGGCAGCGATCATGGACGACATTATCCGCGTTACGGGCAAGAAGATCGACGATCTCCAGGACGTGATCCGGCTGTGCAATGGCGCCAACCTGGAAATGCCGCTGCAGTACGTGAATATGAAGAGCTAGAAGCGCCGGAACGCCACCGCTCCTGTGGCGTATTTACTTTTGCTCATTCCAAATTTTGTATACCATCCAAGATGTATCCCGATTTTCATTACCTCTTCCAATCTTTATTCGGGATCGATATTCCCGGCCTGAGCCTCGTCAAGACCTTCGGCTTTTTTGTAGCGCTCAGCTTTCTTGGCGCCGCCCTGGTGGTAACCCGTGAGCTGAAGCGGAAAAAAGAGCAAGGCTTTTTCAAGCCTGAGATCATAATGGAAGAAAGCGGCAAGCCTGCGTCTACCGGAGAGCTGATATGGATGGCTGTGCTGGGTTTCCTGGTTGGCTTTAAAGTCCTGGGCCTGTTCCTGAACGCTTCGGAAGCATCGAAGAACCCTGTTGATTTCCTGTTTTCGGCCCGGGGCAACCTGCTGGGCGGTGTGCTGCTTGCAGCAGTATTTGTGTACTCGCGTTACAGCAGCAAAAAGAAATTGCAGGCCGCAGGCCGCAAGCAGACACAGGTCGCTGTTTATCCCCATAGCCGTGTTGCCGATATACTGTTCATTGCGGCGATCGCAGGCTTTGCCGGCGCCAAGCTGTTCAATGCTTTCGAGACCTGGGACAATTTTATTCATGATCCGGTAGGTAACCTGCTGTCGCCTTCGGGACTTACCTTTTATGGCGGACTGATCACGGCTACCGTAGCCTTGTACCTGTATGCCCGTAAAAAGAAATTTTCCTTCGCTCATCTTTGCGATGCCGCTGCTCCGGCGCTAATGCTGGCATACGGGGTCGGACGCCTCGGCTGCCAGTTCTCGGGCGATGGCGACTGGGGTATCTTCAACAGCGCTTATGTAACCCAGGCCGACGCTACCCTGGCCAAAAGCTCCTTCCAGGATTACGAGGCTATGCTGAAGCGGTATCCCGATCAATTTATTGACAGGAACTTGAACCAGGTGATCCCGAATAAATATGCACCGGCGCCCGGCTGGCTTCCCGATTGGTTGTTTGCACAGAATTTTCCGCATAATGTGAACAATGATGGCATCGCCATTCCCGGCGACAGCGGCGAGTACCGGCATGTGCTGCCTGCGGGCGTATTCCCCACTTCGATGTACGAGGCGACAGTTTGTATCCTGCTGTTCCTGTTCCTGTGGGCGATCCGGCGGCGCTTTAACCGGCCGCTGCAATTATTCGGCATCTACCTTGTCCTGAACGGACTGGAGCGGTTCCTGATCGAGCTGGTGCGGGTCAATTACAAATACGACTGGGGATTCATTCACCCTACACAGGCCGAGATCATCTCAGCCTGCCTGGTGATCGGGGGCTTGCTGCTTTTCTTTTTTTACCGGCCCCGAACCAGCGCAGCTACGATTTAAACCGGACAGTAATTTTGGATAAAAAAGACTGAAAACCAAGGGGGCGAAGATCATTCCGTCCCCTTAGTTTTTTGGCGCATTATCAATGAGTTATTAGCAGGGAGCACTGTCATTTTTCTGTCATAAAATCATGTAGCTACATGATGTGCGGAATTGCAGGTGTACTTTTGCCGGCGAAAAACAAGTACTATGAAATTAAAATACACAATGGCTGTTGGAGCGCTTGCGCTGGCTACAGCATCCCAGGCACAAAGCTGGATCGCTGACACGGTAAGCATGGGCGTTAACTATGTAGACAATATTTACTACAGCCTTGAGCATGGTCAGTCCGGACCCGCAGTGCCCGAAACCAATTGGCATATTGCGGTTCAGGCCATCTCTTTTGCCGTGCCTTACCACGGCGGCGCCGGTATATGGACCAACGAAGCCCGCAAGAACGGCCCTTCTGTAAAGCTCTATGCGCTGGGTAAGAACGCGACGGAATTTATGACAATCGCTGCGGCAGATACGGTTGGCAAAACAGGCGCTGCGCATGCTTTGCACAACGACACCTCTTCTTACGCGAACGGCGCGTTTAACGCTGCTGCTACCGGCAGTCCCTTCAACTACGGCTGGGGCAATTATTATATGGCTGGTGCTCCCGGCGGCTATCCCGACCATAGCGTGGTCGGCGATACTTTGTTCCTGCTGAACTTTGAAGCGAGCAGCATGGGCGGACCGGTAACGATCTCCAAATCTTATGTTTTCTGGCCCCGCGCTTTGGTTAACGGTAACGAATGGACCCTGTACTATCGCGAGCTGGGCAGCACTGATGTGGATACCATCAGCATCAGCACCGCCGGATCAGACAAGCTGTTTAAATATTACAACCTTGAAACGAAGCAAGTCCTGGACAGGGAGCCTGCAAGGACCTCATGGGATTTTGTCTTCTCCAACTACATGGACCTTTACGGCAGCCAGGGTCTGCAGGGCGTAACCGGTGTGCTGCAGAATTATAACGTCAGCGTAGCACAGGCAGACGGCACTGCCCCGGGCAGTGTAGACTATACTACCATTCCCGCTTCAAACTACGATTCTGCCTTGAATACGATCGGCAACGATTGGAAATTCCTGAACGGCATGTCATGGAGCCTTACGGAGAACCGCAGCTATTTCATCAAAGTATTGAACGGCGATATCTGGCAGGTTTATTTTGATTATTTCGCAACCCAGTCCGGAACCAGTTTCCGCAGGATCGGTCTGCAGAAACGTAAGGTATATACCAAGCCCCCGCCCGTAGGTATTGAAGCCGTGAATGCTTTTGTCAGCAACCTGGTTGTGGTGCCCAATCCCTCGGTAAACGGCGTGACCAACCTGCTGGTTGATGTAAAGCAGGACCTGAAAAATGCGCAGCTGACCATCGTTGATTTGAACGGCCGCGTGGTAATGAAGACCGTTAAGGATATCAAATCCGGATTCCGGCAGATTCCGTTGAATGTAAGCCAGTATCCCGCAGGCATATATATGATTAATCTTTCCGGAGCCGGTTTCAATACCACACAGAAAATGGTCGTAAAATAAGCGCTTGCTTATAACCAACCATACAGGAACATGCTTCGGTACGATGGTGCCGGAGCATGTTTTTTCCAATAAACAACGATTGTAAGCTATGTACAGAATCATATGGCCCTTATTGCTGCTGTGCTTTGCTGTGCGCGTGCCGGCGCAGGAGGTGACCGTGAAGCTGGTCGATGCTTCGGGAGAAGCCTTGCCCGGTGTGGTGGTGAAGCTGCTGAAAAGCGATGCCCAACCGGCCGGAAGCAGCCTGAGCGATGTGAACGGCGAAGCCAGGATCAATATCCAGGCTTACCCGGCGCAGCTCGAGATCAGCAATATGGGCTCTATTCCCCTGGTGAGAACATTGAATGCGGCGCCGGCCGGCCTGCTCACCATCAGCCTGGACCAGAAATATACCGGGCTCAATGAAGTGGTGGTTACCGGTGTTGGTCGGCCTACCCGGCTCGACGAAGCCGTGTCGGTGTACAAGATTATTACGGCTGCTGATCTCAGGGCCCAGGGAGCTGTTACCCTCCAGGAGGCGCTGCGTAATCAGGCGGGCATCAATATCTCGCAGGACGGCATGTTGGGCGGCCAGATGAATATGCGCGCGCTGAGCGGCGCCAATGTGAAGATCATGATCGACGGTCTGCCGGTCAATGGCAGAGAAGCCAGCAATGTGGACCTGGGACAATTCAATATGGCCAATATTGAAAAGATCGAGATTGTGCAGGGGCCTATGAGCGTGATGTACGGATCCGATGCGATAGGCGGCGTGATCAACCTGACGACCAAGACCAACAAGCACAGCTGGAATGCCGGCGCCAATGCGTTCTACGAATCTATAGGCCGCTATAACTTCGGCGCCGACCTTGCCCGCAGCTGGGAAAAGGACAATCTTTCGCTGACCTTTACCCGGAACTTTTTCCAGGGCTGGGATTCGGCCGGAGGCCCGTTGCCCAGGAACCCCGACTGGAAGCCCAAAGAGCAGTACATCGGCAACCTCAAATATATCCACCGCTTCAGCGAGAATACAGTGCTGACTTATGGCGGCGACCTGACCACTGAGAATCTCGTGATCAAAGATGCTGTGCCCGATCCGCTGAACGAGTTCAACAAGACGGCGAGGGATATGTATTTCCGCACCACCCGTTTCATCAACCGCCTGCAGTTGAGATGGAAGACCGGCGCTAATGGCTATTGGGAAAGCAACAACAGCTATGCTTTGTATCATCGCCGCCGGACAACTTACAATACTGACCTGAGCACGCTGGAACGCCGGCTGAGTGATCTTCCCGGTGATCAGAGCGTCAATACTTTCGACAACATAACATCGCGCACCACGTATAACAATAAAGCCGGCATCTTCAATTATACCTTCGGTTACGACATTAACGCCGAATTTGCCCGGGGTGTAGAAAAGATCAAAGACGGCAACAAGTCTATGGGCGACTATGCCCTGTTCCTGACTACGGACATCAAAGCACTGCCTACGCTTACGCTGCAGCCAGCTATACGCTTTACGCACAATACGCTGTACAACGCGCCCATATCGCCGTCGCTCAGCTTCCTGTACAAACCTACCAGGGCATTACATTTCCGGGGCTCCTACAGCCGCGGTTTCCGCGCGCCTACGCTAAAGGAGCTGTATCTCGATTTTCACGACAGCAACCACAACATCGACGGAAATCCCGATCTTAAGGCCGAATACAGCAATCACTTCCAGGCATCGGCAGCCTATACCTTCTTTGAAAAAGGAAGGCGCAGCCTGCTGACCTCGCTGACGGGCTTCTATGATGATGTAAAAGACCAGATCGCTTTAAGGCAATTGGAAGACTCGGGAAGGATAACCAATCGCTTTACGAATTCCAATATAGGGCATACCCGTATTATTGTGGTCCAGCTGAACAATGAGCTGCGCTGGGAAAACCTGCGGGTGAACCTGGGAGCCAGCTATACCAAGAGCCTGGAGACCATTACAGGCCTGGATACTGTGCCAAATTTCCATTATTTCGAAGTGACCGGTAATGCGCGTTATGATATACCCAAATGGGGCGCCGGTATTGCCGTGTTCTATAAGTACACCGGACCGCAGCCGGTCATCGGCGGTATTGAAGGAGGAGGGTTGTTTACCGGAAGGCTGCGTAGCTATCACAATATCGATGCTTCAGTAGAAAAATCATTTTACAAAGAACGGATCCAGCTCACCGCAGGGGTGCGTAACCTGGCTAATGTTTCTAATCTTGCCGCGGCCGGTGTAGGCGGCGGAGCGCACAGCGGTGGAAGCGGCCTGATGCTGACCACCGGGCGCAGTGTTTTTGCTTCGTTAAGGGTGCAGATCGGGAAGTAGCTTTTTTATTGTCAAATGTTTATAAATCATTAAAAACCCTGCAAATTGCAGGGTTTTATCGTTTATAAATAAAAATATATCCATCTTCTATTGCTTTTGTTAAGGTACCGTTATAGTTTTGTGATCTAAAGATACCTTATATATGAGATCATTTTTATGCTTTTTACTTCTTTTCTTGCAGGTACTCCATTCCTCCGCACAGATTACGGTGGTCGGCAGCACCGAGGGGGTATTTGATGTCTCGGATCTCGGAGGCGCGCGCTATGCTATTCCCATCAAAGTCCCCGAGGGTGTTGGCGGCCTGCAGCCTGAAATATCATTAACCTACAACAGCCAGGGTGGTAACGGGCCGCTTGGTATGGGATGGTCGATCGGCGGCCTTTCGGCGATTACCCGGTCGGGCAATACGATATACAACGATAAAGTCGTAACCGGCGTTGCACTTACTACTGCTGATAAGTTTGTTCTGGATGGTAACCGTTTGCTCGTCACTTCCGGTGCATATGGTGCAGCGGGTTCTCAGTACCGTACTGAGATCGAGACTTTCAGATCGGTTGTAGCCAATGGTACCCTTGGTAATGGCCCTGCCTCATTTACGATTACCGATCAGGAGGGGCGCATTTATGAATACGGCGCCACGGCCAATGCTCAGGCAGTTGTGCCTGGTCGTACAGAACCTTATATGTGGATGCTTAGCAAGGTTACCGATCTTAAAGGAAATTACATTACCTATGAATATGTCAACAACAACGGCGAAGTAGTGCCCAGTACGATCAAGTACAATTGTAACCAGATTACCGGTACCACTTTTCAGACTTATGTTTCCTTCTCCTACACAACCAACGCCGATCCCAATTTCAATTATCTTGCTGCAGGGAAGATCGCATCGACAAAGAAGATCAACAAGATTTCGGTGATACAAAAGGAAGGGACGTTATGGCATTATTACCGCTCTTATCTTCCCGAATACAGCGATGATTTTTATACGCATCTGGTGAGGGTTAAAGAGCAAGGTGTAGACCAGGCAGAAGCCTTGCCTGCTACCGAGCTCAGCTATGGGCCGGTCACGCCTACTGCATTGGCTGCTCATAGCGAGCTCCAGTCGGGCGCAAACAGTTCTTTTGCCGTGGGTGATTATAATGGCGATGGTAAAACGGATCTGCTGCGCTTTTCCACAGCGAACAATGATAACAGCTTTACGCTCTTTATCAACCAGGGCGAGCCCAATGCTTATGTTCCGGTACAAAGCGGCACACTTAATTACGATCCTGCATTCAACAACCTGAAAAATACGATCAAAACCAGAGATCAGGCAAAATCAATAGCTTTCGATTATAACGGCGACGGAAAGGATGACTTCGTCTATATTCAAAGCCAGGCATACAGCCCCTGCAATTGCCAGTCGTTAAAGCAAAGATTTTATATCTATTTATCCAGCGGCAATAGTATCACCCCTTTGGACCGCCCTATAGTACCCACCGCCAATCCCGGTACTTCAGATAACTTCGGTAACCTTTGGCCGCTTATCGGTGACTTTGACGGCGATGGTAAATCTGAGCTGTTTGCAGTATCCACCAATAGCAATTCCTCCTATAATATTTCCTATATGATGGGGGAGCGTTACAATACAGCAACGACCACTACCGGCCCATTTAATGCACCTACACCGTATCCCGTCTATGTTGCGAAGTCCTTTTACGGACTGCCTTTTACAGGTGCCAATGGCGCTAAGCTGTTTGTGGTAGACTACAATGGCGATGGTAAGTCGGATATTATGCAGATCAGCGGTGGTACTGCCTATATCTATGAAATGAATGTTACCTATGATGCTAATAATCTTCCTGTAGTAGGTTCTCCCGCGTTCAGGCTTGTTGGCAGCAGCGGCTATCCTTCTCAATGGCACAATGTATATACCGGTGATTTCAATGGTGATGCCATTACCGATGTGCTGACTTACTACGACGGCGTTGGATGGGAGGTCGGTTATGGCAACGGCGCGGGGCAAATCAACCTTACTGCAGGTGCGGGCCTGTCGATGGCCCAGCCTTACAGCAATATGGATCCTGATGTGATGCGGCCCATATTGATCAGTGATTTCAATGGAGATGGGAAGGATGATATCTACGATTATACAGGCAGTGTAATGGAGTTCGGGCAGCTGTACGACCCAACTATCCGCTACTCCAAGGGCAACAACACTTTTGTATCGGAAGTGCCCGGCCTTGATCTTGCCAAGGTGGGCTACGAATCGATTGACTATTTCCTGGGTGATTTCAACGGAGATGGTGCAATCGACTTTACGACACGTTTCATCTCAGATCGCCTGCCTTATGTCGTTAGTTTCCATCCTAATGAATCGAGACATCTGCTGACACAGGTAAAGTCGGGCCTGGGCGCTACCACTAAGGTAACCTATCAGCCCTTGACGAATGCTTCGGTGTACAGTCCGGGCACTAATCTGTATCTCTATCCCTTTGTAAAAAGAACCCTGCCAATCAAGGTAGTGGCCGTGGTGAATAATGACAATGGCACCGGAACGGCTGGAAATGATGTTAACTATTCTTACAAAAGCCTTAAGCTGAATGCTCATGGAAAAGGCCTGCTGGGCTTTGACCAGATCTCGGCTTACAATGTGACGAAGGATATGCTCGAAGGAAAAAACTTCGGGCTGAACGGTACTTATGCTTATCCCTACCTGCAAAGCAAATGGGCACAGCAGGCAGGGGTTACTATGAATTCTTCATACAGTACTTATGCTTTTTACGACTATGGCAATAAGCGGATACTGCCTTATGTGTCAGAATCCGGCACCTCCGACTATATTACCGGAGCTACAGTGAAAACAAATAACAACTATACTTTCCCTCCACAGCTGATACCATTTGGCGTCACCTACAGCATTAATATTGGTAAGCCTTCAAGTACGACGATCACCAAAGGTAGCGGACTGGAAACGGTTACACAAACCTTCACTTATCCGAATTATGCCGATGTCATGGGCGGCAATCCGGTGCCGGTGTATGTTTATTCCAAGCCATCGTCAGTAACGACGACTGCTACGCGGCAGGGGCAACCTTCATATACCCGTAAGGAGACGTTCAGCTACAACAATACTTTTGGATGGCTCATCCAATCGGTTAAAGATCCCGGTACGGCTAATGCTTTAACCAGTTCGTACTGGTACGATGAATATGGTAATCTGGTTAGAAAGCAGGAGTCGGCTGCCGGTCTGACCAACCGCATCCAGCGCTGGACTTATGAGGGATCAAAACGATACGTTACAGAGTCGTACAATGAGGCTTACCCTAATGTGAAAAAGACGACCACATACAATGCTATAAGCGGTCTGAAGCTAACGGAAACGGACCCCGATGGATATACGACCACATATACTTATGATGCTTTCGGCAGAGAGAAGACGATTACCGATAATAACGGTAAAAGTACTACCCTGAATTACATCCAGGCTGCAGGCAATCCCTATGCAACTTCTTTCTCGCAGTACGCTGTACAAAAGTTGAGCAATACAGCAGGCCCTTCATACACCTTTTATGACCGACTGGGCCGTGTGAGCCGTGTGGCGGTAACCGGCTATAACGGCCAGATGATCTTTGTAGACGACCGCTACGACAGTAAAGGGCAGCTCGCCCGGCGTTCTAATCCTTATTTCGAGGGAACGACGCTGCAGAACAGTATTTTCGGTTACGACAACTATGGCCGTCGAACCTATCATAATATCCCTGGGGGCAACAATACTACCTACGCTTACGCGCTGGTGGGAGACAAGTATATTACGACAGCCACCAACGCTGCCGGCCAGGCGCAGAAGACTTATATGGACAAAAGCGGCCGTATAGTTGCTGCGGAAGATAATGGGGGTATGCTCGAGTATATCTATCACAGTAGTGGTAACAAGAAAATGACTACTCTAAATGGTGTGGCCGTAGAAACTATTGAATATGATGATCTGGGAAGGCAAAAGAAAAAGACGGATCCCAATTATGGCAGCTTTGAGTATGCTTACAATGTGTACGATGAAATGATCAGTCAGAAAGATCCTAAGGGCGTAACCTATACCTTTACCTATAATGAGCTGGGTGCGCTGAAAGATAAGACAGGTCCTGAAGGTGTATATACCTACACCTACAATACCGCTGCAGCAGGACCCAGCTGCGGCAAAATGACAATGCTTACCGGTCCCGGCGCTACCCATAACTATAATCATGGTTTAGGTAGCAAAGTGAACTTTGAAGAGCAGATTACAGGAAGCTTATCATTCAAAACCCAATACACTTACGACATCTACGGACGACTAAAGTCAACTATTTATCCCAATAATGCGACTGTTGAATACACCTACAATGAGAACGACGGCAGCCTGGCGGCTATAGGAAAACCCGGCGCGACATACGGTACGCCAATGGGGCCATTGCCTGCATATATGTACTCGGTGGTCAACAAAAATGCCTTCGGACAGGTAACGACTTCCGGCTATCAGAGCCAGTTTACTTCCGGACCATTAGGCGTGATACCGTTCAGCTTCAAATCGACGCAAAGCTTCGATACTTATGGATACCTTACCGGGCAGTCGACTATTATACAGGGCAGCAATACTTCTCCTGCAGTAACCTTGCGCAACTTCGGCTACCAGATCCAGCCTGCCACCGGCAATCTTTCGTGGCGTAAAGACTATAAGTATAACCTGCAGGAAGATTTCTCCTACGACGATCTGAATCGTCTTACTGTTGCGCAGGGACAAGTAACAGGGCCTTTCCCTGCAATGATGGTAACACAGACTGTCGATTACACACCGGATCAGAATGGAAATATCTGGAAAAAATCGGATGCCGGTACTTTCGCTTACGATCAGGCCAACAGAGTAAGCGAAATCTCCCCTTATGTCAATATACCTTCGGTTGAACAAAATCTTACTTATACACCTTTCAGAATGGTAGCCACCATAGCAGAAGGGAACAGCAATGCCGCTTTCGCCTATTGGGCCGATGGCGAAAGAAGCAAGATGGACATCTATCAGAACAATGTCCTGCAGAAGACAAAATATTATGCTCAGAATTTTGAAAAGGAGATTGATGCAATTACCGGCAGTGTAAGAGAGAGGACTTACGTTTACGGCCCGGAAGGAACGCTTGTCGCTATCCTGGAGCGGAAAGACGGAGTGGACCGGACATATTATGTGTCGACCGATCACCTGGGCAGCATCACCCAGATCTTCGATGAAAGCGGTACGATTGTTGAAGAAAAAAGCTTCGATGCCTGGGGCCGGGCGCGTGATCCGCAGACATGGGCGGCGCTGGCAGTAACCGGACCGGGCAATGGCTGGGATCGCGGGTACACCGCTCATGAGCACCTGCCGCAGTTCGGGCTCATCAATATGAACGGAAGAATCTATGATCCGCTGCTGGGCCGTATGCTTGGACCCGATCCCTTTATTATGGGACAGGACAATACTCAGGGCTATAACCGCTATACCTATGCACTGAATAACCCCTTACGTTATACGGATCCCAGCGGACATTTTGTCGCAGTCGTTCCTCTGCTGGTTGCAGTTGCATATGGCGCGTTGCTGGGTGCCGTATCTTCGGCGGCAGCCTACAGCATTATGGCCGGACGTAGCTGGACCTGGGGTGGCTTCGGTAAAGCCGCGTTGTTTGGTGGTATTGCAGGTGGTCTCAGTGCCGGTATCGGAAGTTTTGCGGCAGGTGTAAGCAGCAGCGCATTCTTCCAGTCTGTAGGTTTTAATATTCTAAAAGCGACGACCAGCCAGATGGTCACCAAAATGATCATGGGTGATAAGATAGACCTTACCTTGGCCGGAAGCGTTGCCGGCGGATTGGTGGCTGGATCTATGCCTCAGTTCTCGGGAGTAGAAGGCGGAGCTTTTGCCAACATTGTTGGTGAAATCGCACAGTCGGGTGTTACCGGGGCTGCCGCAGGATTTGTGAGCGGAGGTATATCGGCGGCCTCTACGGGCAGGAATATACTGGAAGGTGCCTTCCTGGGCATGGATGGCGGTATCAAAGGAAACCTGGCCCAGACCGGCGTGATGATATCTGTTTTCGGCGCTGGTATAGTACCTGATGAAGATGTACAGAAAGGATTGAAAAAGGTAGAAGAGCTGGCCAAGGCGCCATCGCCGGGTAAGTTTACACCGCTGTTCAGGAGGGGAAGTATCTATGGCATTATCTTTGGCAGGGGCGTTACCTGGGGACGGAGCCTGGTTGTACCGGGGAAGGATAAATATACTTACCTGCACGAGTACGGACACTTTATGCAGCAGCTGCTCAATGGCTTTGGTAATATGCAGCTGAAAGGCATATGGGAGCAGATCCGTTATGGAGAGGATTCTTATGGTATGCCGGGAACTAATGAGTTTGAAGCGGATACCTGGTATCGCGGTGCAAGGTAATGCCTGGCTTAGTTGCGATCTTATACAGGAACAACCTTCCTGATTGTGTACAAAAAAAGAAAATCAAAATGAAAACGATATTATCTTCTTTGGTCCTGGCGCTTATGGCTATAGGCACACACGCCCAAACCTGCAAGATCAAGATCTACTATGACGAGAACGGCAACCGCATCCAACGCGCCCTTGAATGTCAGCGGCCAGCACCTCCTACCGATACGCCGCTCGTTCAACAGGAACAAGCGCTGGCAGCTACAGGTCTTTCCACTGCTGCAAACGCCTCCTTCCAGGTGTATCCCAATCCTTCTGAAACGCAGATCAATGTAAGGCTGGATGCTCCTTTGCTGAACGAAGGCTGCAGCATTCTGCTGACCGATATCGCGGGCAAGACTCTGGCGCAGAAGCAGCAGGTGAAGGAATTGCTCTCCAGCTTCTCACTTGAAGGCTACGCCGACGGAACCTACTTCGTGATCGTAGTGAGCGGCAGCCGCAAGCACACCGTAAAGATCGTGAAGCAGACCGGCAACGGCTTCCGCTAACACAGATTTCTATCAGGAACAAACGCTGCTCTCCGGAGCGGCGTTTGTCGTTAGTGACGGCCCGGTCTGTTATGTGGGCTATGCCGGTTGCCGATTTTTAAATAACTTGCTGCTTGTTCCAATCAAATAAATCACCCGAAAACGATGCTGAAAAAAATAGGATATACACTTCTTTTTGCCATAAGCACGCTGCAGGCTGAAGCCGGTACCCAGTTGAAATTTCCCTTTGCCGGTTGTACGGTTGAGCTACTCGACAGTACCGGCGCTGCTGCGGCCAACAGCAAATCCGATGCCTATACCAAAGCCCTGCAGCCTTTCGACCTCCAGATCCGCCTGGGTAAGGCAGACGCTACGGAAAAAGATTATCTGGCGCGAGCAGCCGAACAAGTGCGCAACTGGCCGGCCGAAGAGCAACAACAGCTGAAGCAATCCTTTGCCGAGATCGAGACATTCTTAAAAAACCATAAAGTAAAGCTGAAGCTGCCGGCTACGATACAGCTGATCAAGACGGCCGGCAAAGAAGAGTTTGAGGCGGAAGGCTATACCCGCGGCAACCGCATCATTCTACACACCAGTGCGCAGCAATCAATCGACGCCCACCTGGTAGCACATGAGCTGTTCCATGTGTATTCCCGTTTCAACGAACTGAAAAGGGATAAGGTCTATGCGGTCTTCGGCTTTAAAAAATGCAACCGCATCAATACCAGTGAAGCGATGAACAATAAAGTGATCACCAATCCCGACTGTCCCTTTATTGAACACTATATCCGGGTAAATGTGAACGGACAGCCGAAAGACCTGGTGCTGCAGCTGTACAGCCAGAGAGATTATAAAGAAGAATACAATCTCGGCGATTACATGAATGTAGGCCTGCTGGAAGTGTCCGGTACCGATAAGAGCAAGAAGCCGGTTATGAAAGACGGCGCAGGTGTACTATACCAGATCGACCAGGTGCCGGAACTGATGACGCAGATCAGTGGCAACACGCCTTATATCCTGCATCCTGAAGAAATATCGGCCGAGCACTTCGCCATGTGGGTGATAGGCCGGCAGGTACCACAGCCCGAATTTTTTGACCGGCTGCAGAAAGCCCTGATGCCATAAACTTACTGCTTGCTGTCCCCGCCCGAACATCCGGCGGGGACAGCTGTTTCCCGGTATATGTTGGCCTATGAAAATACTCTGGAAATACCTGAAACCGCATAGCCGGCTCATTATATTGGCGCTGCTGCTGGCCGGAGCCGCACAGCTGCTCACTATGATCGATCCGTTGATCTTCGGCAAGATCATCGATGGCTACGCTGCCAATCCCCGAAAGCTGCCTGAAGATCAATTGGTGCAGGGTGTGCTGCTCTGGCTGTTCATCGCGCTGAGCATCGCATTGCTGGCCCGGCTGGCCCGCAGCTTCCAGGAGTATATCATGCGCCTGGCTGTGCAGCGCTTCGGTATGCAGATCTTTAACGATGGGCTGAAGCAGACCCTGCGCCTATCCTTCCGTGAATTTGAAGACCAGCGCAGCGGCGAGACCCTTGCCATATTGCAGAAGGTGCGCACCGATACCGAAAAGTTTGTGAGCGCTTTTACCAATATTCTCTTCTCTTCCCTGGTAGGCTTCGGCTTCCTTGTTTGGTATGCCATTACCAAGCACTGGCTGCTGATCCCCGTGTTCCTGATCGGCTTCGTGGTGCTTGGCGGCTTTACCGGTATGCTCAGCCGCCAGATCAAAACGGTGCAGCGCAGCATCAATAAAGAAACGACACGCTTCTCGGGTCTCATTACCGAATCCCTACGCAACATTGAGCTGGTACGAAGCCTGGGGCTTACTTATCCCGAGGTGCGGCGCATGCGGGAGCATATACAGCAGATCTTCGACCTGGAGATGAAAAAAGTAAAGCAGGTCCGTTTCCTTTCTTTCTGGCAGGGCACCACGCTCAACCTGCTGCGGCAGTCGGTGTTGTTTACCCTGCTCTGGCTTATTTTCAGGCATGTGCTTACCCCCGGCGAGCTCATTGCCATGCAGTTTATTTCGACCGCTATCTTCGCTCCGCTGCAGGATATGGGCAATATACTGGTCTCCTATAAAGAGGCCGAGGCTTCCATCTATACTTTCGATCAGCTAATGCAGAAGTCGGTAGAGCGCCGCCCCGAAGAGCCGGAACCTTTGGGCGCCTTATCCGAGCTGCGTTTCGACGAGGTTGTTTTCCGCCATGCCGCTGCAGCAGATAATGCGATCGACGGCATCTCCTTCAGGGCAGAGGTAGGCGATACTATTGCCTTCGTAGGCCCTTCTGGCTCGGGTAAGTCAACCCTGATCAAGCTGTTGGTAGGTTTGTACCGGCCGGTAGGCGGGGCTATTTATTTTAACGATATTCCGGCAGAGAAGATCCGCTACAATGATATGCGCCGGCAGATCGGCTTCGTTACCCAGGATGTGCAGCTCTTTGCCGGTACCATCAGAGACAACCTGCTCTATGTAAAACCCAATGCTACCGATGAAGAAATAAAGGAGGCGCTGCACAAGGCATCCTGCGATGCATTGCTGTCGCGCAGCGGACAGGGCATCTATACAGTGCTGGGAGAAGGAGGGCTGAAGCTGTCGGGCGGGGAAAAGCAAAGGATCTCTATCGCAAGAGCGTTGGTACGCAGGCCGCGCCTGCTCATCTTCGACGAAGCCACCTCTGCGCTCGATTCGCTTACCGAAGAAGCGATTACCGAAACGGTGCGGGAGATATCGGGGCGCCGCGAGCAGATCACCATCCTCATCGCACATCGCCTGTCGACCGTGATGCATGCCGATACCATTATCGTGCTGGAAAAAGGAAAGATAGCGGAGCAGGGCAACCATGACGCCCTGGTAGCTGCGCGCGGGCTGTACTACGCGATGTGGCGCCAGCAGATCGGGGAGCGCCGTTAAAAAACAAATGAGCCGCCGGAACAATTCCGGCGGCTCATTGATTGATGTGCAGCGCTTATAGGGCCGCTTCGTAGCGTTTGCCAGCTTCAGCCCAGTCGATTACGTTCCAGATCGCCTTGAGGTAGTCAGGACGTTTATTCTGATATTTTAGATAATAAGCGTGCTCCCATACATCGATACCGAAGATGGGAGTACCTTTTACTTCAGCTACATCCATCAGGGGATTGTCCTGGTTGGGTGTAGAAGTAACCTCCAGCTTGCCATCCTTCACGATCAGCCAGGCCCAGCCGCTGCCGAAGCGCGTAGCGCCGGCGTTGGCGATCTTTTCTTTCAGCGCGTCCAGTCCGCCGAATGCTTCGTTGATGGCATCGGCCAGCTTGCCTTGCGGCGCAGTGGCGGCATTGGGACTCATAATGGTCCAGAACTGCGTGTGGTTGTAATGGCCGCCGCCATTGTTGCGCACAGCAGCAGGATACTTGGATATATTTTTCATCAGCTCTTCCAGGGAAAGATTCGCTGCATCGGTACCTTCGATTGCTTTGTTCAGGTTATCGACATAAGCCTGGTGGTGCTTGCCATGGTGGATCTCCATGGTTTGAGCGTCGATATGGGGTTCCAGCGCATTGGGCGCGTAAGGCAGGGCGGGAAGCGTGTGTGCCATGATCAGATAATTTACAGTTTAGGAATTGAAGATTTATGTCAAATAATAATGCGATTGCGATCAAAAAGTTTAATCATCAAATGCAGGGCACAAAAGTAGGGTCTGTCCTAAACAGTTGCAAATCGTAAACAATAATTTAAGTATATCGTAAAATGATATAAGGTTGGGAAGTGCACCGGTTTAGCCTTCAAGGTGGATCGATATGGTGATCATGCGGGTGCGCATGGCGTCGATGGTGTTGGAAAGGGGGATTTGCGAGTCCTTGTAATTGGTATTGCGGAAACCCTGGCTCAGCTTGATCTCCGGGGAGAAGATGAAGTTAGGATAAAAGAACTCAAAGCCGATACCCACCTCGGCGCCGTAATCCACGGCACTTACCCTTAACCATTCATCCTGGCGGCGGCTGCGCGAATTGGCCGACAGATCGTAGTCGAGCTTGCCGCCCAGCAGACCGTAGAAACGGAAATTGTTGATACGGTCGCTTTTGAACTTCAGTTGCAGGGGCAACTGCATATAAATGGACTCGACACTACGGCTTTCTTCTTTATTAAACTGGTCTACGGTCGTTATTTTCTTATCGGAAAAAACGAGAGCCGGTATAAAACGGAGATCGACGAATTTGGTCAGACGCAGGTTGCCCATAATACCGAGGTTAAATCCCGGGCCATAGGAAGGCTGCACTGACCGGAAAGTATCGTGTTCGGCAAAGCTTTGCGTATTGTTGATCCGGAAAGCAGAATAATTGAAGCCAAAGGTGATCCCGAAGTAGTAGAGTTTTGAGTCATGTTCAGGCATGTTGGGAACATGGTGCTGTGCCCGGGCTGCCAGGTTACACAGTAGCACGGCTATCAGTAAACCCGTCTTTAATGCTTTCGCTTTTATGGTCATATCTGACGAAGATAAGCAATAGTTGTTTTCCTGCTTAAAAATCAGGCCTTTTCGGCAGTGTACAGGGTGGTAATGCCGAAACTCAGCGGCCGGGCTTTGACGTGGGTAAAGCCGCTGCGCGCCATAATGGTGCAAAAAGCAGCGCCTTCAGGAAAAGCGGCGACGGATTCCGGCAGATAAGTATATGCCGTGGCATCCTTCGATACGCTCTTGCCCAACACCGGCAGTATATAACGGAAGTAAAAGCGGTATAATTGTTTGATGGGAAACTTTTTTGGCTGGGAAAACTCCAGGATGGCTACACGGCCGCCGGGACGCAATACCCGGCTCATTTGCTGCAGGCCCTTTTCCAGGTGCTCAAAATTGCGGACACCGTAAGCGCAGGTGATCGCATCGAAGCTGCTGTCACCGAAGGGCAGGGCTTCGCTGTCGCCATATTGCAGGACAATCTTGTCCGACAAGCCTTTTTCTGCCAGTTTTTTCCGGCCGATCTCCATCATCCCTTCCGAAATATCGACACCGGTTACCCGCTCGGGCTGTAGCGTAAGCGCAGCAATCGCCAGGTCGCCGGTACCGGTAGCCACATCCAGTATCTGGCGGGGCTGTATGGGTTTCAGGCTTTGGATCGCTTTCCTGCGCCAGCCTTTATCGATACCCATCGAGAGGAAGTGATTGAGGAAATCGTAGCGGCCCGCAATACGGTCGAACATACCCGCTACCTGCTCTTTTTTGCTCAGGTCGGAATGGGGCAGGGGAACTACCCTGGAGGCCGGCTCGCCGGTAGAATAAGGTGCAGTCATCGCTGCAAAAGTACGGCGAATTCCATTACAAAAGCGGTAGAGGAAAAGGCTGTGAGGTGAGGCTTACAAAGGTGTTTGCGAATCGATAATGATAGTTACCGGGCCGTCGTTGACGAGGGCCACCTTCATATCGGCGCCGAAAGAACCGGTAGCCACGGGTCTGCCCAGGTCGATTTCCAGTTGCCGGATTATTTTTTCGTAAAGTGGTATCGCCTGCTCCGGCCGGGCGGCCTTAATGAAGGAAGGCCGGTTCCCTTTTTGTGTCGCGGCATGCAGGGTAAACTGGCTGATGAGCAGGATTTCACCACCGATATCCTGCACCGAACGGTTCATCAATCCGGCCTCGTCGCCGAAGATGCGCATCTGTACGATCTTTTTGCTCAGCCAGCTGATATCGGCATCCGTATCGGCAGCTTCAATACCCAGCAATACCAGCAGCCCGGCGCCGATGGCGCCTTTCACGGTGCCGTCGATGGTGACTGAAGCCTGCGAAACCCTTTGTAGTACAGCGCGCATGTGAAAAGAAATATGGTTCGTTAATTGCCGGCGGCGGCATGCAGCAGCATTTTGCGGTCATAACCGCTTTCCTGCAGGAATTGCAGGGGATCCCGCAGCCGGATGATCTCTCTTACGGCCTGCTGCTTGTCCTTTGCCTGCTCGTAATACGCCTGTGCGATCCTGTAGCCCATATAGTAGCCGAGGTCCGCCGGCTTGCCTTTGACCTCGTTGTAATTGTAGAGCCAGTCTGTGGCGTCGTTTTTACATAAGGTTTCCTTGAAAGCCTGCCACAGCGCTGCTTCATGCTGGTCGCCATAGCTGTGGATATAAGCATTGAGCTGTCCTTGCGCCAGCAGCTCGCCGATAAAATCGGCTATACCTTCATGCAGGGAGAGGTACAGCTGCCTGCAGACGACAGCATTAGTATCGGGCCTGAATACCTGTTGGGTGTGAACACATTCATGAGCGACAATGTTCCGTATCTTCTGCTGCAGGGGCTCTGTACCCATCAGCTGCTTGCTGTAGGCATTGTCCCTGAACTCTGACAGATCTACCTTGTCGCTGGACAAGGCGACTTCGGTGCCTACCAGCACAAAGCGTTCAGAAGTGGTGCCGCCGGAACCTACTATGCCTATTGCAAAGCAGACCTTAAAGGGGCGGAAGTCGGGATAAAGCTGCTGGAACCTGTGGAAGATGTCTTCGATCTGGGGAACAGCCTTTTTCGCTTCCAGCGTATTGGGGCGTACGGATTGGTAAAACCGGGAACGCGCGGCAATCGCTTTCACGAATTTCTCGGCCGTGAACTGGCGCACCCTGATGAAATCGATAAGGCCGTCGGTAGCCCTGTCCAGGTATAGCTTCTGAATGGTTTGCACGCTATCAGCATGAGTTTTGCATTGCGGCAGGCGGTCGAATGCTTCCCAGAAATGGTCGATATCGGCTGTGAGCACAGTTTTCCGGTTCTCCGGCTCCAACGCTTTGCGGATGCGCTCCCGCTCTTTCAGCGTAGCAGCCGGTATCAGCGATACGCTGGCATCAATCTTTCCTTCCCCGGGATTACCGCTTTCATCCAGCCGCTTAACGACCAGCTGATGCGCCCCGTTATCAGCAGCGGTATATTCATATACCTCCTCGCCATCCGTACCGGTCGGGCTGTCGATCTCTTTGATCACCTTTCCACCGGGATCTTTCAGCACGACGACGACATCTATTCCTCTTTGCTGAACAGAGATATGATAGGTGGCTTTCTTTTTCAACAGGACCGACAGGACGGGGCTGCTCTCCCGGCTGATCCGGATCGCCGTATCGGCTTGCCCCGGCACGATCGTCCTGATTTCCTGCCCGCTGGCAGGAATAACGAAGAGGCCGGAGAGAAGAAACAGGATAAAGATTTTTCGCATAAAGATCGGGACTAGAAGGGTGCGTCGTCATCGCTGTTGGGCTTGGGACCTTTCAGCCTGGACTTGGGTGTGAACTCATCGTCTTCGAAATCCATATTGTTGGCCTTGGATTGCATTGTCTGGAAATTCTGGCTCATGATCAGCTTGCTGTTGCCGAAATCATCGGGATGCTTGCGTATGCCCGCAGAAGGATCGTCGAAGCCGCCACCGGTAAAGCCGCCACCGCCGCCCATCCAGTCATCTTTGGGCGCCTCCACGAATTGCTGGTATTCCAGGATGGCTTTCAGCTTCACGGTGTCGAGACGGCCGTTACGGTGCTTGGCGATATTGATATGCGTTTCCCCGTCGAAAGGCTGTCCAGTGCTGTCGTCGTTGCTGATGCCATAATACTCGGGTCGATAGATGAACATAACCATGTCGGCATCTTGCTCGATCGCACCCGATTCACGGAGATCGCTCAGCTGCGGTATCTTACCTTTGTCGCCGCCGCGGGTTTCCACCGCACGGCTCAGCTGGGAAAGCGCCAGCACCGGCACGTTCAGCTCCTTGGCGAGCATTTTCAGTTCCCTCGATATCTTACTGATCTCCTGCTCACGGTTACCGGCTTTATCGGAACCCTGCATCAATTGCAGGTAGTCGATAATGATCATGCCGATATCGTTCTTGGTTTTCAGGCGGCGGCATTTGGCGCGCAGCTCGAAGATATTGAGGCCGGCCTGGTCATCGATAAAGATGGGCGCCTTGGCCAGGGGCTCCATACGCTGGGTCAGCTGCGTAAATTCATAGTCTTCCATTTTGCCACGGCTGATGTTTTCCAGCCGTACCTGGGTTACACAGCTCAGCATACGCTTTACGATCTGCGTGTTGCCCATTTCCAGCGAGAAGATCGCCACGCCGCGGGGCTTGCGCGGATCCATCGCCGCATTCATGGCGAGGTTCAGCGCGAAGGCGGTCTTACCTACCGCCGGACGGGCAGCCAGGATAATAAGGTCGGATGGCTGCCAGCCGCCGGTAATGGCATCGAGCGAAGGGAAGCCCGATGGAACGCCGGTAACATCATCCTTCTCGTCCCTGGCTTTGGCCACCTGTTCGATGGTTTCCACCAGGATATCCTGCATGCTGGAATAGTTCTTGCGCAGGAAATTATTGCTGATCTCGAACAGGTCGGTTTCGGCCTTGTCCATCAGGTCAAAGACGTCGGTCTTGTCTTCGTAAGCATTGGTGATCATCTCGCCGCAGATACGGATCAGCTCGCGCTGGATGTATTTTTCCATCACGATACGGGCGTGGGCGATTACGTGGGCGCTCGTGACCACGCTCATGGTGAGGCGCGTCAGAAAGTAAGCGCCGCCGATCAGCTCGAGCTCATCGGTTTTGCGCAGCTCTTCGGTCACGGTAAGCAGATCCACCACCTGGCCCTTTTCAGGCAGCCGTTTGATGGCAGCATAGATGCGCTGGTGAGCGTCGACATAAAAACAATCGGGCGAGGGCAGCACTTCCAGCACATCCGAAAGTTTGTCTTTCTCCAGCATGATTGCGCCCAGTACGGCTTCCTCCAGCTCTTTGGCCTGGGGGGGTATCTTGCCGTACATTACATTGTTAAGGTCAGGCTTGCGGCTCCTGCCCAGTTCTTTCTTTACATTTACTGACATTTCGTTCTTTTCTTTGAATGGAGTTGGTGCCACTCCTGGTTTTTAAAAACAAAAACTTTCAAAGTCAAAGAACCTTTTCTTGTTCGAATCTCCCTGTCAGAGGTCCTTTAGCGGAACCGGAACTTTTACCGGTATGGCGTGACCGGGGATGATCAAATGTGTGCAACAAAGCTTCGGTTTCAACAATGGGTTTATGGTATTCCTCCTGATGCGTCTGCAACCAGTGTGCTGCTTGTTTTCGTCATCCGGATACTCAATATATTGTCTAAAATTCTACTATTAAGAAAAGGTTAAGTACTTTTTAAGGGACGGCTAAGGTAAGTTCAAAAAGCAGAGCGGTAAAACATTTCGGACAATAATTTTTTAATCCGTCAATAAACAGGTTATACACCATGTGCGCACGCCGATCGATACTATCCACAGCTTTATCCACTGTTTTGGGCCAAAGTTAAGCCTAATTCACAGCTTGTTCACAGAGGTATGTGTAAAAAACTGATAAAGATTTTTTTGGAAAATGAGCGCCGGTTTTCTATCGCCTGGCTGGGAAAACATCCCTATTTTTGCGCCGTAAATCGGGGAAGCTAACCGGTAGCTGCCGCTGCCTTTCCCCGCCAAAATCAAATTGAAAATTTAACGTTAAACATGCCTTTAATCGCTCCCTCCCTGCTCTCTGCCGATTTCCTGAACCTGGAAAGAGATGTCGATATGATCAACAGCAGCGAAGCCGACTGGTTTCACCTCGATGTGATGGACGGCCGCTTTGTGCCCAACATCAGCTTCGGTCTTCCCGTAATCGCTGCGGTAAACCGCAAAGCGACCAAAACGCTGGATGTGCACCTGATGATCGTCGAGCCGGAAAAATACATCGGTGAATTTGCCAGAGCCGGCGCCAATTACCTTTCGGTGCATATCGAAGCTTGTCCGCACCTGCATCGCGCGATACAAATGATCCATGCCGAAGGTATGAAAGCAGGTGTAGCCATTAATCCGCATACGCCCATTGCCACGCTGGAAGACGTTATCGCCGATATCGACCTGGTGTGCATGATGAGTGTGAATCCCGGCTTTGGCGGACAGAAATTCATCCCGCACACACTGAAGAAGATCGCGCAGCTGAAAGCGCTCATCGCCGCCACAGGCAGCAAAGCGCTGATCGAGATCGATGGTGGCGTAACGCTGGACAATGCAGCCACAATCGTTCAGGCCGGCGCCGATGTGCTGGTAGCGGGCAATACGGTGTTTAGTGCGCCCGATCCGGCTGAAATGATCCAAAAGCTGAAAAGTATATAGCTGAATGCCCTTCGACACAACAGAAACCGCCCCATGGACAATGGGGCGGTTTGCATTAGGTAGCGTTGGGTCTGTGTATTGCCTTACCAGCTCTCATAAAGTGCTCAGTGCGCTCCAGGTACCGGGTGTGCCGGCGGCAGTGCAAACCCAGCCAGACGGACTTCCAGCCGAAGGCGCTGTGTTGAAGACGATATCATCCCGTTTGAAAGTACCGCTTGTAGGTGCTGCAGACATTTGGTAGATGTCTGGCTTTTGTTTGATATGCAGATCGGCAGTGGCCGGGTAGGCCGGATTTCCTGTATTCATCACTGTGATGCCGAGCAGGGTATTGTTGTCTACCGTAATATCGGCGTTAGGATCATCAAACCAGAAATGGTAGCCGGTAATGCCACTGCTTCTGTTATCGCGTGCAACAACCTTACCCGGTCCGTAAAAACGGTAGCCCACATAGCCGGGGTAACCGGAATGGTAGCTGGCAGAAAAACTGTTATTGCAGAACAAAACGATATCTGATTGAAGCACGCCATAATACTGACAAGTGTGCACGTTGCCGGTTACTTCAAGATAACTGTTGGCAAGAGTAGATAAGGCCCTGATATCGAATGGGGCTGTTGTGTTGGTATTGTTTTTTACCAGCACATGCTGGAAGCCTGAGATATTGATACCTCCGAACTGACTGTTGTTTTCGAAGATAAATCTTCCCCTGAAGTCGATACCATCCTGGTCCGGGATGAGGCCGCCTCCTGTATTGTTACGGAAGGTCATATTGGACACATAAATGCTGCTGCCGATGGAATGGGTTACAACTGAAGGCAGGCCGATGTTGTCCGAAAACGTGACGTTATCGCAGGGACATATCTGTATGTCGATTGTCCTGGTGTTGTTTCTAAATGTGTTCGCGGTAAAACGGAGATTATTGGCATGGCTGAATACGATAGGCGAAAAATAAGGATGGACGGCGCTTCCATAGCTGCTGTTGCCGCAATCGTCCAGGATATTTCCACTGCAGATCACATCGCTGGAGCCTTCGATATGGATGCCGTTTCGACAGGTACTGACGTTGTTATTCTGTATATAAGCCTCGCCTGCACAAGTGTCTACTGTAATGCCTATTCTGTTGATGCCGGATATCCGGCAATCTTCTACCCAAAATTCCTTACCGCATTGATAAAATAAAATGCCATCGGAAGAAAAGCCAGTGTTCAGTTTGCCTTCAATGTTGATGCCGCTGATCCGGATAGAAGAAGTCTGCGCCCCATTGAAAAAGATAACGTGACTGCCATTGTTCTGCTGCATCGTCAGTCCCGGACGGATGACGACGTGGTGAACATCTATGCCTGCCATATTTCCTTTGAGTATGGCGCCCGGGCCGTTAATCGTCAGGTTGCTGACTAGCGTAATGCCGCCATACAGCTCATAAGCACCGGCAGGAATGAACAGCTCTCCTCCGCTGGCGCTTAAAGCCTGGATGGCCTTATTGAATGCGGCGCTTTGGTCAGTAAGAGTACCGGTTTGTGCTCCAAACCATTTTACATTGATACTACCCTCGGGGTAGATCCGCTTCCATCGGCCGGTACCGGTGGTTGTTGATTCGATAATGGTTCCCTGGTTATCCGCTTCTGTGGCTGACGAATCCCAGTAGAAATCTCCACCGCCGCCATCGCCTGCTGTATGATAGCCTTTTATGGTGGCAATTTCCGTTGTGCTTGTTGTAGCTGCCTTTAAGGCCGCCATGTTTTCCAGTGTCATAAATAAGTGTTTATAGATTATTAGTGACACTAAGGTAGCGTGGGGAGCAGCCATGACATGGCGCACGAGGATTATTCAATGAAAATAATCGTGCAGCAAAAAGAAAACATTCGCTTTTAGTTCTTCTCCTTTTGCAGGGCGTCCAGCAAGTATTGTACCGCCAACGCATAGCCTTCCAGGCCCAGGCCGGTAATCACGCCAATGGCTTTGGCGCCGGTATAGCTGTGCTGGCGAAAGCTTTCGCGTGCATGGATATTGGAAATGTGCACTTCCACTGTGGGTACTGCAGCAGCAGCCAGGGCATCGGCTATAGCAATGCTCGTGTGCGTATAGCCTGCGCCGTTGAAGATAATGCCGTCGGTACGGCCCATGCAGGCTTGTATCCTGTCGATCAGCGCGCCTTCCCCGTTGCTTTGGAAATAGTCGAAACGAACTGCAGGAAACCGCGTCTTCAGCTCCTCCAGGAAGCTTTCAAAGCTGCGGCTGCCGTATATTTCGGGTTCCCTTGTGCCCAGCAGGTTGAGGTTGGGGCCGTTAATGATTGTCAGGTGCATGGTCGATGCTTTGAGGCAAATGTATAAAAAATACGCCTGCTGCTGGACCTCATTCCTGTTCTTTATCCCCCTAAAATTCCCCCTTTTTGCGCTATAGGAAAAGTAGAATGAAAGAGTACATTTGCACTTATCATTAAAAAAACGATTTAAAATGAAATTTGCAAAACTGTTACTCGCCGGCGCTGCCCTGGGTACCATAGGCATCACCTCCTGCAAAGAAGGCGGGGAAAAATCGGCGGAGAAGAGTGCTGATTTTAAATTCATAGACCGGGCCAATATGGACACCACGGTAAGCCCGGCCGATAACTTCTTCGAATATGCCAACGGCGCCTGGCTGAAGAAAGCAACGATTCCCGGCGACCAGACCCGCTGGGGCAGCTTTGATGAGCTGGGCGAGCGTACGCTCAACGACCTGCATACCCTGCTCGAAGATGCCGCCAAGAACGATAAAGCAGCAGCCGGAAGCAAGGAACGTATGGCCGGCGACTTCTATAAAAGCGGTATGGATACCGTTAACATCAACAAGGCCGGTATTACGCCGATGAAGCCGGTGCTCGATCGTATCAATGCCGTAACCAATGCGCAGCAGCTGATGGACGAGATCGCGCTCGAGCATACAGAAGGCCTGAATCCCGCTTTCAGCTTTTACATCTCTCCTGATGATAAGAATGTGACCAGGATGATCACCCAGTTCTTCCAGGGTGGTCTGGGCCTTTCCAACAGGGACGATTATTTTAAGACCGATGCCCGCTCTGCAGAGATCAGGGCTGAATACCAGAAATACGTACAGAAAATACTGCAGCTGATGGGCCAGGATGAGGCCGCAGCCAAAGGCAATGCCCAGAAGATCTTCAACCTGGAGAAAACCCTGGCCGGCGCCTCGCTGACGCCGATCGAAATGCGTAATCCGCAGCGCCTGTACAACAAATTCGATATTGCCGGTATCACCAAAGCAACAGCAGGCCTTGATTGGGCAACCCTGTTGGGCAAGCTGAAGATCCAGGGCCAGGATAGCATCATCGTAGGCATGCCCAAGTTCTTTGTGGAGCTGGCGCGCCAGATGAAAGCCACCCCGATCGATACCTGGAAGCAATACCTGGCGTACAACGCCGTGAGCGATATGGCGCCTTACCTGAGCAAAGAATTCAGCGATGCCCGTTTCGATTTCTACAGCAGATCCCTCAGAGGACAGCAGGAAGAGAAAGCCCGCTGGAAAAGGGTGATCCATATCGTGAACAACGCTGTGGGCGACCAGCTGGGCCAGTTGTATGTCGACAAGCACTTCAAGCCTGAAGCCAAGAAGCGTATGCTGGAGCTGGTGAACAACCTGCAGGAAACTTTTGGAGAGCGTATCAAAGGTCTGGACTGGATGAGCGATGTAACCAAGCAGAAAGCACTTGCCAAGCTGAATACTTTCATTAAGAAAATCGGCTATCCCGACAAATGGAAAGACTACGGCAGCCTGAAGATTGTTCCCGATAACTATGTACAGAATGTAATGAACGCTTCCGCTTTCGAGTACAACTATATGATCAGCAAGCTGGGCAAACCTGTAGACAAGACGGAGTGGGGAATGACGCCGCCTACCGTAAACGCTTACTACAACCCCGCGTTTAACGAGATCGTTTTCCCCGCTGCGATCCTGCAGTTCCCCTTCTTCGATTTCAATGCCGATGATGCAGTGAATTATGGCGGTATCGGCGGCGTAATTGGTCATGAAATGACCCATGGCTTCGATGACCAGGGCGCTCAATACGATGCCGACGGTAACCTGAAAAACTGGTGGACACCCGAAGATTCTACGAAATTTGCAGCCAGAACCCATAAAGTTGTTGATCAGTTCAACAGCTATACCGTACTGGACAGCATTCATGTGCAGGGCGAGCTGACCCTGGGCGAAAACATTGCCGATCTGGGTGGCGTAACCATTGCCTACACTGCGTTTAAGAAGACCAAGCAGGGTCAGAGCAATGAGAAGATCGACGGCTTTACACCCGATCAGCGTTTCTTCCTCAGCTGGGCCCAGGTATGGAGGGGTAAGGCGCTGCCTAAGACCTCTATGGAGCTGATCAAGAACGATCCGCACTCGCCCGGTATCTGGCGTTGTAACGGTCCTCTGAGCAACTTTGAGCCCTTCTATAAGGCGTTCAATGTAAAAGAAGGCGATAAAATGTGGCGTGCCGATAGCGTACGCGCTAAAATATGGTAGGAAGGCAACACCTGCCAGGCTTGGAATAACAGATGCCGGCTGTATCGTAAGATGCAGCCGGTTTTTTTGTTGGTAATTGTTGGTTGCGAACGATCTTATTTTAAGGTAAATGGTGTTGTTCCTGTGGGAATAATTTAGTTGGCGGTTTGCAGTATACAAATTGCGCCCGCCCGCCAAAACCAATCCTCTAACATCTAATGTCTAACATCTAATGTCCAAAAATAAATATGATCGTTGTAACCGGCCATGGTGGCGGTATGGGTGAGATGTGGTGGTGCAGGAACAATGAAAATTTTGGTAGAATGAAAAAGGACCCCTACTTTTGCGTCCCGTTGGCGGAAAAGGGTTAACGGAAAGATCATTGAAAGATAGCAGGTTGGTAACGGAGAAGG
>NZ_QUZZ01000012.1 GCF_003545695.1 Taibaiella helva
GGTCGTCATAAGTATAGCTGCCGGTAAGCAGCCAGGAGGCGGCATTGTCTACCTTGCGCCAGGTCTTGCCCAGGAGGCCGGTGGTGGCTTCATATTCATTTTTGTTCAGCTCGGTATGCTGGGTATAGCCGTCGGTACTTTTATTGTTGACCAGTACCTGCTTGCCTGCAAGCACCTGGCCGCTAAAGCCGTACTGGCTACTACTATAAGAAGCGTGTATTACATTATTATTCCCGTCCAGGTCCTGGCCGGCGCTGTAGATCGGCTGTCCTTTATCGTTGTAGAAAAGTGCGGTCCTGCGCCAGGCGGCAATGTTCGAGGAGCCGGGGGAAGCCAGCACTTTAACCAGGCTGCCGGTAGGGGCATTCAGGTTTTTAAGCGTGCGCTGCGGGGTTTCCGCGCCGCTGTTGGGATATTGTAATTCGCCGCTCTGCAGCTTGTAGCTGGTCCAGGTATTCCAGAGGTCACCGTTGGGATCGGCTTCCCTGTAATCGTCGTAGTAGTTGTAGCTCCAGATCTCGCAGTAATTTAAGGCTGCGGGATAAACATGATAGAGGTTGTAGTTTTTGGCATAATACAGCACGTGGGTAGATGGATAGGTGGAACCGTCCTCCATCAATACGGCAAACTGCTGCCGGGTTGTGCCGATTGCCTGGCCTTTACCGGTAACGATCGGACGGTCCAGGGCATCATAAAGTGTAAAGGACCACCATCCTCCGGCGCTTCTAAGGTTGCTATCCTGATAAAATACTAACCTGTCTCTTTTATCGTACACAAAGTATTCCCAGCCTTTGCCGGGTACTTTCTGCTCTACCTTGCGACCTTTTTCATCATAACGGTATTGGAAGCAAAATTGATCCAGCACAGTTTGGCTGATGCTGCCATTGTTGTGTGCTGCATCGGCTACGGCCGGCGGAAGGATATAACGGAGCTTACCCATAGCATCGTAGATATAATAGGTCTTGTTCAGGATGCCGCCCAGGGTATAGGGCGCTGTATTGATCACACCAATGGTATCGGTAGCCTGCTGCAGCACCACGCGGCCTTCGCGGTCCTTAAATGTCTTGGAATAGGGAACAATACTGTTGCTGGTTTCACCGGGGATGCGGGTCAGCTCACCAAAGAGCCGGCCGGCGCTGTAGTAGCCGCTGCTCACCGGAAACCCATTGGCATCCAGGCTCCAGCGCCGCACTTCGCCGGCGCCGTTGGTAATGCGTTGCTTCTCGGTACCCCGCAGCTGCCCTACCTGGCTTTTGCCGGGAGCGTAGCTTGTTTCGGTACGCTTACTTGCAGTAGAAGTATTTTCGGTATAGCTGTAGGCGGTGCTGCCTTCGCCGGGATAAAGGTTATTATAATAGTTTTGTTGCTCCGTAAAAGCGCCCGCCCGGAAGCCGAAGCCGGCGGCGCTGTAGGGCAGGTAGCCCACAGGGGTCACCCGGAAGCGGCTGTCGGCCGGGCTCACCAAGCTTTTGCCGGGGGTAAAGTTATGCGTTACGATCTGCATGTTTCTGGCAAAGCCGTCCAGGTACTGGGTGCTGACCTGCACATCGGCGGGCGCGCTGCTGGTCGTTAGTTGTGCGGGGTCTGCGATGGGTACTTTGGGTACGAAGCTGCGCTGGTAGTTGAACAGCCCAGAAGTATTGACGTTGATGGCCGGCGGCACCGGAACGGTATTGGTCTGCGTACCGGTGGGGGCAGACTGGCTCAGCTGCGGCTTGTTGACCGTCTGGGCATAGCTGCCAGGGGCTGCTGCGATGCAGAGCAGCGGAAGAAGAACTGGGATATAGCGATGCAAAAAGGATTGCATAAAATAAAGGATAAAGGGTGAGTGATGGGTTTTTTATTCTGCGCCTTTTACGGTGTACTGGGTCTTGCTGCGGATCTGGCCTTCCTGGTCGCGTACCAGGGTCTGCCGGCCCAGGGCATCGTAGCTGTACGTAGCGAAGCGGCCGTTGACGTCGGTCTCCGAGCTGAGGCCGAAGAGCGGTGCATAGGTCTGGCTGGTCATCCGTGCAGCAGCAGGGTACAGGCGTACTTCATCCAGGTAGCTGTTGGCAGCCGTGCCCGAGAAGCTGACGATCGTACCGCTGGTTTGCGGCGTAAAACGGATGATGTATTGCCGCCAGCTGTTGTTCACGGTGGCTACGGGCGCCGGCAACGTCTGGACAACGCCCCCGGCCGTTACCATCGGAACGGTGCCTCTTGCCCAGAAAGAGAGCACGTATTCTTTACCCTGCTGCAGGGGTTGTGTGCCAGCCATCTGGTTGGAGACATTGGTCACATTGTTCCACAGCGACAGGCAGCTGCCGCCGGTCACACCGCCGGCGGCCAGGGTCTTGGCCGTGTAAGTAAAATTGGTATTATAGGCATTGGTCTCGAAGCTGGTATATGCGATATCGGTATAGCGGCTATTTACGGCCTCTGCAATCTTCTGCCCGCTGATGCTGTCCCAGATCATGGCCTTGTATTGCTGACCTTCGGGCAACCAAGTCTCCAGGGGATTGCCGCGCACATCGAAGCGGGTCACTTCGCTGATACGCGTAAAGTAAGGTATATCATCCTGGCTGTTATAGGCCGCATAGGCCTTCTTGCCATCCGTATTGTAGGCGCCGGAGAGATACTGGGTATAAGTAACCGGCTCCAGGCCGCGGTACTGGTACATATTGCGGGTATAAGGCCAGGTCTGAGCGTTTCCGCTGCTTGAAGGAACACCAAAGCCGGTGAAATAGGCATCCAGCAATACGCCGTTCTGCGGCATGCTACCACTGGTTGTACGCTTCCATCGTTGAGCGGCCATTAGCCTTTCCTGTCCGAAAAAGGGTGTCCAATAGGTACTACCACCAATACTGGCAGTCAGATCGTAATTATACAGGTTGAATTGCCATATTTCCTCATCATTGCTATTGGTAGTGATGGTAGCCTTCAGGTTTTTGTGATCGTCGTATTGAAAGGTAGCTACATCGGTAGTGTAATTGGTATTGTCCAGGTATTTGTAGCTGGTAGAGCGGATCAGCTGCGCCTCTCCGTTAAAGGGCTTGTAAGGATCGGTAACCGGTACCCGGCTGACAGCGAAGTTAATACCTGGTCCGGTCCCGGTATGGGCAGGTACCGAGTTGTCCTGTACAAAGGAATACTTCGTATTCTGCACCGCACGGTCTATCGCAGAAGTAGAATCGATGATGAAGCTGTATTCATTCACAGAACGTTCGACCAGGTTACCATACCGGTCATAATCTTTGATCTCCAGGGGCAGGCCCATTTCCCATTCCCGCAGGTATTGCTTGTCGGCATAGGGAAATTCGAAAAAATGCTTACCGCCGCCGACACGCACGTATTTAGAGGAGGATAAAGCATCTGTAAAATTGGTAAAACGGATATCCCGGCGGGATGCGGTGTATCCGTCAACAATGACTGTAGTGCTAACGAAAGAGTAACCATGATTGGAACCTGCCACCAGGTGATGCGGGCTCAGGTAAGTATTGGTCAGGTAGCCGCCGCCGGGATAGGTTCCGGGATTGTTCACCTCCTGTATGCGCTGGGGATAGTGGAAATAGCCGCCCGTAAGAAAGCGCTGTCCTTCGATATAATTAAAGCTGGTCGTACGATTGTTGCCCTGGTGAAACTCATCCGTTTCAATGATGCTGGTCAGGCAAAGACCATCATTGGCATCTTTGCCCAGGAAGTAGTTGTCGGTAGGCAAGAGACTGCTCAGGGCTGCCGGTGTGACGAGCTGATGCGCGCCGTATACAAAATTTACAGTGCCGCCATAGGCATTGCGGATTGCCGTAAGCACGCCAGCCTTCATTTTACTAACATCTTCGGTACGGTTGGCGCCGAAGGTCATGCTACCCACCCTGGGAATGGAAATATTGGTATCGTTGGTGCTGCCGTAGGGCACGGGTGAACGGCCGTTATAATAGCCGAAGTAATCCTGACCGGCGCTGAAGCGCAGGGGCAGCTCCGTGGGATCGTAGCTGAAAGTATAGAGTGGTTCGCTGACCGTACCATCGCAGCTCAGCATCCTGATGCCATTAAGCCTTAAGCGATGGGAACGGGTAGACGGCACACTGGAAATATTGATACAGGGACTGCCATATGAAAGCTCGCTTGCAGTATTCCCCCCTGTTTTGACAACCGTATAGCTTTGGTCGAGCTGATAGCGGGTACAATTGCCTCCCGAACCGATATTGATTTCCCGCAGGACCATTCCCCCATTATAGTCACAGCGAACTCCTGTAGTGTCGTAGAAAAAATCGGCGGTTACGCCATTGGGGTATTGAATTTTCCGGATATAGGCGGCATACTGGCCCTGATCAACCTGGCCCACGCCTGGTGGCGACGCATAGCTGCCTGTACGGTAGGAATAGGACCAATAAACGGCAGCGCTGGCGCTGCTTCTGGTACTGTAAGTGTAACGGATCTGCTTACCATCTGCCAAAGTAACCCAATCGGCTACCCAGCGGGTGATGTTGTAATAATTGTCGATTGGGCCTTGATTAATATTGCCATCCATTTCAGCATAGAGCTGGCTGCTGGTATAGTCGCCGGCGATAAAATGGTACTGGTTACCCTGCAGGTCGGTGATGAGGAATTCGAGCTTCAGGGGATCGGGAATAGTACCGCCGGCCTGCTGCACTGCTGCGGCATAATCCTGGCCTTCCGACAGGATGGCCACCTTAAAGGCACGGTTGGGATTGGTATAGATCTGCCGGCCGGTACCGATATTGAAGCTGAAAGAAAGTCCGCCGGCATTCACGACAAACTCGTCGCTTTCCCGGTCACGGTAGATCGTCGGATCGTTCACATCGGCGCCCTGGTCGAAAGAAGAAGCCAGGCGCCCCCTGAAGCGGTTGTATTTGGTAGCAGCGCTGGCCCACACCGTATCATAAGGGAAGGCAGACAGCTCGTCAGGCAGGCCTTTGACTTGTCGTGATATCGAGAGTTCGCAATTTAACCCAAAATGAAGGCCAACACTTGAAGAAATTTCATCAACCTTAACCCCCTTGGTATTATAACCAAAAGAAATGCCGAAGCTGCCGGCTTCATTGCTGTAGCTATAAATGGGAATGCTGATGTTGGCGCTGCCGTCGTAAAGATTGGGGGTATACAGGCTGCTCATTCCGCCACCACCTGCGCTACCAGCCCCTATCATTTTACTGTCGGCGTAGTGCCGGCGAGCGGCGTTTTTTCCTGGGCGTGTACAGGATAAGAAAGCATGCCAAAGGCAGACAGCAGCAGGACCAGCACAAGACCGCACTGCCGGTGCAATGAACAGGGTATCATAGTCATCGTTAGGCTTTAAAAGATCTGTTAAGATTTTTACAGCTGCAAAAATGAGAATATTTTACATTTTACTAACAAAAACACAGATTTTTTTTGAAAAATAAGAAAAATAAAACATACAGTATTGTAAACGACAAAAACGGATAGCTGCAGACCATGGCCAGGAAGGCTCCCCTGAAATTATCACGGCTCTGGCCCCAGCTATTTTCACAGCAGCACTCCTTACCTGAGGAAAAGCAGCTGGTACTTTTCCAGCCAGAAGGAAAAGATATTTCAGGACAGCTCATGACCTGATGATCCGGCCGGATAAGGGAATGAAGCATAAGCGCGGAAAGCTTAAGGATGCCTGTGCGGCCATCATAACTTAAAAACGGATTTGGCCTGGAGAAAAACTGCAGCCGGTGGCTAATCCAAAGCGCCGGCATGGTTGCGGAAAACAGCGATCAGCTCGGGCAGGCTGGATACCTGTAGCTTTTCGTAGATTCGCTTTTTGTAAGTGCTTACTGTGGCGATATGCAGCTTCAGGATATTGGATATCTCCAGCAGGCCCATACCCTTGAGCAACAGGCGGGCTACTTCCATTTCTCTTTGCGAAAGGAGGTCCAGGGGATTGTCGGAGCGCTGCTTATGGGCGCTCAGCGCTTTGTGCAGCAGCTTTTCCTTCACCGCATCGCTCATATAGCGGCCTTCCTGGAGCACAGTGAGCACGGCTTTCCGAATCTGCTCGTTGTCGCCATCCTTATGCAGGTAACCATTGGCCCCGGCCTGAAGGTAACGCGGGGCATACAGGTCTTCCCGGTAGGCGGAGAAGATGAGGATCTTTACGCCCGGCTGTATGCTCCTCAGGTCGTCGATCACATGAAAGCCGTCGCAGCCGGGCATATTGATATCACAGATCACCAGGTCCACCGGATCCTTTTTCAGGGTCGAGATCAGCGTATCGTAATCATAAGCCTGGAAGATGACCGCCGCCGGCAGAACCTCCCTGAGGATCAGGGATACCCCGTGCCGCACTACTGCATGATCGTCTGCTATGAGAAAATTGAGGGGCATTGCGACAAAGGTTAGGCAAATTTTCAACTTTTGCTAACGAATCGCCCGCAACCGCGTGTGGCTTTTTTATTACAACATTCCCGCTAAACGGCCGGCGTCGAACGGCCAAAGGGTGACGACCGCTTCCTGATAAGAATCGTCGCTTAAACTGTAACTTGCAACCTTACCTTGACGTATGACACAGCTCCGTTTTTTTAACGAAGAAGAAGGCCCTTCTTTTCCCGGGCAGCTGCTCGACTATTATCCCGGCTTCCTCGGCGAAGAACGGGCGCTGACCCTGCTGGAGCAGCTCCGCCGCCACACGCCCTGGCAGCAGCAATCGATACGTATGTATGGGAAAGTGCTGCAGACGCCCAGGCTTACGGCCTGGTACGGCGATAAAGGCAGCAGCTATACCTTTTCCGGTACCCGCTTCGATCCCCTGCCCTGGACTGTGGAGCTGGCACAGCTGCGCCGGGAGATCGCCGGCTTTACCAGCATGCCGTTTAACAGCGTATTGCTGAACTATTACCGCGACGGCAACGATTCCGTAGCCTGGCACAGCGACGATGAGCCTGAGCTGGGCGACCAGCCCCATATTGCCTCCCTGAGCCTGGGGCAGGCCCGGCAATTCGATTTCCGCCACAAGCAGGATCGCCGGTGCAAGCATTCCCTCCAGCTGACCAGCGGCTCCCTGCTCCTGATGAAAGGCGATCTCCAGCATTCCTGGGAGCACCGCATCCCGAAATCCGCCCGGCCGATGGCTCCCCGTATCAATTTAACATTCAGAATGATCCATTAAGCCACAATATTGTTATCAGGTAAGGTTGCGCCGCTGAGCGCAACAACTACCTGTACCCATGCATTTTGAAAGCTTATATTTTACCGACGATGGCGTGATCCCCAACAGCAGGCTCCCGCTGCTGCTCTACAAGCATGCGCTGGACGAGCAGGAAGAAGCAATGGCCGCAGCGATGGAACAGCTCTTTGCCCGCAATGGCTGGATCAATTCCTGGCGTAACGGCATTTATCCCTTTCATCACTACCACAGCAATACCCACGAGGTGCTGGGCATATACAAAGGCTTTGCCCTGCTGCAGCTGGGCGGCGCCAGGGGCCGCAAGCTCATGGTACAACGCGGAGATATACTGGTGATACCCGCGGGCGTGGGTCATCGGCAGCTGGAAGATGAAGGATTAGGTGTAGTGGGCGCCTACCCCGGTGGCGCCGAGCCCGACCTGCTGAAAGGCGCTCCCGGCGAACGTCCGGAAGCTGACCACCATATTGCAGCAGTACCTTTGCCGGAGAAAGATCCTTATTTCGGCGCTGATGGCGGGCTGCAGCTTATATGGCAGGTGCCTGCTGCCCGATAGTCCTTTTGCGCCGGAGATGCGCTGCGGCATAACCTGCCTTTTTCCCGCCTGAAAGAGATGGGCGTTAAGATCGGATACCGGCTTCAGCCGCGACATCACCGATATCATCATCGAACGGCCGGGCCGGCATAAGACCGGCATACCCGATGTCAGTGTTGCCAGCGACGAAGCAGCCCGGGGCCGCTCCTATCCCGATTGGTGCTCAACATCAATACCCCAGTACTCACCTTGTCCCTTCGATCAACGATGTACCGGACAGGATCAGGGAATATACTTTCGCTGAAGCCTAGGCTTCCCCAAAAAAAATCACCGGCCGGGTACCTTGAAGGACCCGGCCGGTTTGCTTTCGATACGCTCTTCTTTTAATGAAGCTGCCCATCGTTAGGCAGACAGCCGAATATTTTTCTTTGCTTCGAAAGTAATCTTTGCCATCCCGTCAAGCTCCAGGGCCGGGCAGAACGGCCCGGAGCCTGGCGAAACAGCGCTGACTATTTCGTAACAACGAATCGTATAGCCCAGACCTGGTCCTTGCCGGTAATCCGCAGCAGGTAAGCGCCCGAGGCTATCGCTGGCAGGTCGAAGCTTTTCTTCAACTTGCCGTTAACGGTGTTCTCTTTTGTTCTGTAAACCACCTGTCCCGAATAGCTCAGGATATCGAGATTTACAGCAGTTTCCCCTACCGGCCCTTCTACTGTAAAGAAACCTTTGTTAGGATTGGGATAAAGCATAAATCCTGCGCCGCCGGTAACGGAAGGGATACCTGTAGTGCCGTCGCTGATGTGTACGATGATCCTGATCCAGGGAGAGTATTCTCCCGTACTGCACTGTGTACGCACATGCAGGTAATAGTCTCCGTTGATCAGCCCGGTAGCTTTGTAAAATGTATCGTTAGTTACGGTCCAGGAACCCGGATCGGAAGGAGATTGATCAAATTTATATTCGTAACGCAGGGCGCCGGGTACACTGCTCCAGACAAATTTCACAGCGGTAAAGCTTACGTCCATAGTGATCAGCGCAGCCGGTACTGCGCAGGGAATAACCGGAACAGTAACATTCATCATCACAGCAGCATTTGCGGTATCAGGCTGCGCACAGGTCTCACTGCTTTCCAGCGTACAGGATACGATATCGCCGTTGTTTAGTGCAGCATCATTATAGACAGGGCTGTTGGTACCTACCGCAACACCATTCTTACGCCAGCTGTATACCGGGCTGGCGCCGCCGTTTACCGGTGTGGCAGTAAAGGTAACCAGTGTTCCTGCTGTGATGGCTGTGCCCGGCACGGCTGAAATGCTTACGGCAGGCGTTACCGAAGGGTTGACGGTGAGGTTGAGCGTCACTACGCTATCGCATCCGCTGCCGGCGGTGAAGGTTTTTGTCGCGGCGGCAGGGCCGCCGGCCGTCACGACAATGCCATTCCAGGTATAGGGCAGCGCACTGCTGCAGATGGTACGGCTGTCCGTGGTCGCCACGGCGTTGTTCACCGTCATTGTGACCGCATTGCTGATCAATGTCGCAGGACTGGCACAGGCGGCATTGCTGGTGAGCTCCAGGGTGATCACATCGCCGTTGGCCAGCGTGCTGCTGCTATAGCTTGTGCCGGTGCCCACCGGTGTTGTTCCGTTCTTCCACTGGTATACCGGGCTGCTGCCGCCATTGGCGATCGTGGCGGAGAACGTAACATTAGTGCCGCTGCAGATCACATTGCCGGGCGTTGCTGAGATCACTGCGGTTGGCGTAACCGAGGGATTGACGGTAAGGGTAAATACCGGAGTAGAATCTTTTAAGGAACCGGCAGTACAACTGACGATCACTTTATAATAACGGGTACTGGTAATGCTGCCGGTAGCATAGGTAGTGCTGCTGGTACCTATATTGGTCCAGGTCACATTATCAGTGGAAGAGCGCCATTGGTAGGTAACCCCCGATGTGGAAGCGCCGTTCAGCGTGAGCGTGCTGCTCGCCGGGCTGCAGGCGGGGTTGGGGCCGGTAGCTGAAATGGTACCGGGAATGACCGTGCTGCAGCTGGCGGCTATTTTCCGGATACGGTTGTTCAGCTGATCGGCGACATAGATACTACCGGCGCCATCAAGCGCCAGGTTATAGGGCGTATTGAACTGTGCTGTAGCCGCGGGGCCGTCGGCAAAACCGGCAGTACCTGCTCCCGCTACTGTGGTAATGATACCGGTTATCGCATCGATACGGCGGATACGGTTCTCCGGTTGTGTAAAGTAGATATTATTGGCGGGATCAATCACGATACCCAGCGGGTGGATGTTGGCTGCAGTAGCCAATCCGCCATCACCACTGGCGCCTGCCACACCTGTTCCGGCAAAAGTAGTCATGATGCCGGTAAGCGCATCCACCCGGCGGATACGGTTGTTGCCGAAATCAGCAATAAACAGGTTACCTGCATTATCCAGCGCAATATCCCAGGGATTGGTCATATGCGCTGATGTTGCCGGTCCGCCATCGCCGCTGAACCCCAGGCTGGATGTACCGGGAACACCAGCAATGGTATTGACGATGCCGGTAACGGCATCTATTTTTCTGACGGTAGCCTGCGAAGCATATTCGGTATAGTAGATGTTACCGGCGTTATCGAGCACAATGCCCTGGGGATAGCCCAGCTGTGAAGCAGTAGCAAGGCCGCCGTCACCAGTATACCCTCCTGGCGCAGTGCCACCGATACCGGCAATGGTGCTGATGATACCGGTAGCCACAGTTACTTTACGGATACGTCCGCTGCCATCAGTAAAATAAACATTGCCTGCGGCATCGGTAGCAATATCCCGCACATCGGAAATATTGGCCGCGGTGGCTGGGCCGCCGTCGCCACTATAGCCGGCAGTGCCGGTGCCGGCAAAGGTTGTAATGATATTGGTACCCGCAGCCACCTTCCTGATCTTCGTGCCCAATACGCCGAAATACAGGTTTCCCGATGCATCTGACGCCACGCAGGGAGGGAACATGATCTGCGCTGCGGTGGCCAGTCCGCCGTCGCCGGTATTACCGAATGCGCCGGTTCCCGCAACAGTGGAAACAGTCTGGGCCTTGGTGACAATGCTTCCCATGCAGCACAGGGCGATGCTCAGCAATAATTGATTTAATTTCCTCATGGGGCTATTGTTTTTCCTCAGTAAAGATTTGTATTGGTAACCGGCCTAACGTACGAGCGTCAGATCGCCTTTAAGCTTTTCTACCTTGCCCGTAGGATCTTCAGCAGAGAAGGTATAGTAATAAGTTCCGGCATCGCAGAGATTACCGCTCATACGTCCGTCCCAGCCTTTCCCGATCTGGCTCAGGTACGGCACATGGTAGATCCGCTGGCCATAGCGGTTAAATATGGAAAAATCCAGTATCTTATAGTCACGGGTGAATTGCGGTCCGAAATAATCATTCAGCCCGTCGCCATTGGGTGAGAATGCTGTAGGCAAAAAGATCCGGGCCTTCGGAACCACCTCCATATAGACCATCCCGGTATCGATGCAACCGCTTTCACTTTGACCGATCACATAGAACCAGCCGGAGTTTTCCGCGGTAATGATCTGCGTATGAGCGGTGGGATCGGAGAAGCGGTTTTCAGGCAGCCAGCGCAGTACGGTATAGTCCATATCGGCCGAAGAGGTAAGCGTAACTGCGGAGCCGCGCTCTGCAGGCGCCGGGCTATAGCTGAGCGTTAGCCCGAGATCTTCTACACGGACCGTTGCCTGTGCGGTACCGATGCAATTCAGCGCATTCACCGCATAGGCAACATAATTGGTTGTCTGCTGCGGACGAACGGTGATCGCGTTGCCATTGGGAAATCCATTCCAGCTAACGGTAGCCGAAGGGCTCGATGCCATAAGGGTAATGCTGGCGCCACGGCAGATCGTGACATCGGAGGGATCGACGGTAACCACCGGCGTTTCCAGCACATCGAGCCATACTTTACGGTAAACACTATCGCAGCCGGTACCTGTTTTCAGGGTGTCGGTCACCTCCTGGCTCGTGGTATAGGAGGTTCCCTTGTAGGTTACAGATTGACAGCTGCTCACCGTATCCCGGACGGTAACAGGATTGGCCGTATTGATCTGGATAAACACGTGCCGGTATACGCTGTCGCAGCCGAGACTTGTGTGCAGCGTATCCTCCAGCGTAGTGGATGCGGTATAAGTGGTACCGTTGTACACGATCGCATTGCAGCCGCTGATCGACTGGATTTGCGTCACCGGCGTGACTACCGACAGATGCAGAACTTCGATGCTGTCACAGCCTGATGCTGCAGAAAAGGTATCGGCGTAGGTACCGCTACTGGTCAATGGTGTGCCGTAAAAGTTATAGCTATTGCCTTGCAGGATGCAGGCTGCTGAGGTATTGACCACATTGCCTGCGGGATTAGCAAGCATGCTGCTGATCCAGGCAGCGTTAGCGGCGCTGTTCGGCGCGCCGGGCGTTTCATCGGCCGGTGCATTACCTACGGTATAATCTGCCGCACTGGTATACAAGGCACTTGTAAGAAAATAATTGCGGCTGCCGCCGGATGTCGCTTTAAAGATAGTAGCACCGGCCGAATTGCTTACACCACCGTAAGCTATGGCATGAACAGCAGTACCCGGGTTTGCGGGAGATACGACAATGACAGCGTCGCCGGTGTTGGCAAGGCCCACCGTGCTCCAGTCGCCGCCCGCAAGATAGGCAGTGGTTGCGGGATAAGTGTAAGTGAGCGAAGACGGCGAGGCAGGTGTTGTATTCGTATGCTCCAATAGCGTCGATGTGGAAGGAACAATGTAAACATGGTCATTGTTGGCATCCGTCGGATCGTCGGTCTGTATGATCTGCAGGTTTTTATCCCCGCTGTTGTAGAGCAGGATGATGGAACCATAAGGAACGCAGGACCAGTTAGGGTCATTGGTAAAGCGCATATGGCCGATCGCGATCCCTTGTCCGCCACCGGCGCCGCACCAGCCGTTATTATCATCAATGATCCATCCCCGGATATCCATGCAGCTGTCGCCGGAGCAGTTGCGGGTACCGGCAACCACAAGCTCTATGTATTCCCTGCTACCACTATTGCCCTGGGAAAATTCGTTAATGATCAGCTGCGCCCGGGCTTGGTTCACAACAAACAGGCAACACAGGGATAATAGCAAAAGGCGCATAGTCGAGGGTAAATGATGGGTCTTATTGATGGTTTATAAAAACAATGCAAAGGTACTGGCAGGCCAAAGGGAGCGCAATAAGCCAATTGTTATGTATCGCACAATTACATGCGTATCTTACCAACTATCAATAAATTATAGAAATAAACTAACAATTTCTTAATACAAGAGCAACATTTCAAATACCCCTGGTTGCCCTCCAGCAACAACTCGTTCCGGCGGTTGGGCAGCAAGCCATTACCAAACGGTTAATTCTTCAAAGGCTACCCTTTATTCCCACTTCATTACGAATAAGGAATATACATACATAGCGATCGTATTAATGCTCCCCCTTTCTCCGAAGATACCTTTGTCGCTGTAGTATAACTTAACCATCCTAAACTAACGTTCCCCTTTAATGGGTCCCTCAAAAAAGACATTTATGAAAACGCTCTACACAAAAACCGGAAGCATTAAACGCATAAAACTTATCGGCGCTGCTGCAGCGCTGATACTGCTTCCCGGCTTTGCACAGGCACAAAGCACGATCTTATCCTGGAACCTGCTCGCGGCAACGGGCAATGAAACGACCTATAATTCCACTACTACGGATCCGCATCTGGCCACTTCTGTAATGGGCCGGTCCGGTACCGTTGCAGCAGCAACAGGACAGGCCAGCTGCTTTATGAATAACACGTACACACAAACAACGAAGGGAGACCAGGGTATTACTTTTCAGATCACACCGGCCTCAGGTTACCAGGTTTCCCTGAGCACCATCAATTATAAAGTAAGGAATCAAGGCTCTACCGGCGCTTCTGGTCCGCAAGGCAGCTTCCGCTGGCAGTATAGCCTGGATGGCGTTAATTTTACAGATCTCGGTCCCGCCGACTTACCATTACCCGCTTCCAGCGTGCGTGGCGTGATACAAACGCCCATCGATCTTACCGGAGCTTCAGACTTACAAAACACTACAGGCACCATCACCATGCGCCTGGTTGCCTGGAACCTGCTTAGCACTACTGCAATGTTCGGCATCGGCCGCTCCGTTAGCACCGGCACATTAACAGGCCCTACAGATTCCGTTGTTCTTGCACTCGTTGGTACGGTTACGCCCAGCGGCCCCCTTCCTGTAACGTTGCAATCATTCCAGGCCATTGCCGCTCAAAGCAATGCCGATCTGAGCTGGACTACTGCCATGGAAAAGAACAGCAGCCACTTCAACATTGAGCGCAGCAGCAATGGCAAAGACTTTACCAATATCGGTAAGATCGCTTCGAAAAATGAGGCCGCCGGCGCCCACTACACTTATACCGACGCCGGCGCCTTGCTGAGCAGTGACCACCAGTATTATCGTCTTCAATCCGTAGACAAAGATGGCACGGCCACCTACAGCAATGTAGTGCGTGTGAATGCCTACAACGCTGTATCAGCGGCCTTGCTGCTTTATCCCAATCCTGCCACTAAAGCGGTAACCATCGAGACGAACTTAGCTGAAGATGGCCTGCTACAGGTATTCAACACTATGGGCCAGATAGTGCTGGAGCAGAAAATAGAGAAAGCACATCTGAAAACCGAGCTGAATACGGCTTCCTTTGCCAAAGGAACATATATCGTCAGGCTGCGGAACGGGCAGCAGACCAGCACTCAGCAATTGATCATCCGCTGATATTTTTCCTTTCACCTGATCTGAATCATCGCCTCTCTTCAGGGAGGCGATTTCTTTTATTCCGCGCTATAGATGTTGCTCACAAAGGTGCAGCGGCACGAAGAAACAAGCGGCTCCCGCAAGCTGAAAACTTTATAACCAACAGTCACCCTGAGCGTAGTCGAAGGGTGAAAGGCATATCTGCCGGGTTTTACTAAAATGCCATATCCCGATGATTGCATGAAATGTATGGAACCTCGGCATGACAATGGTGTGTAGCTGCCTGCTAACACTCATTTGTAAAAACGCCCCGTTGCCATCCTGAATGTAGCTTGCGCAGCGCGGGGAATGAGGGATTCCGGCCGCTTTGCTTCCCTGATCTTTTTTACAATATTGCTCATCAAGAATAGTAAAGGCACCGAGTATATATTTTTCGCAGCGTCGCAGCGTTTTTTACTCAAGCTTAGTGACCCGGTGAAAACATAAAGAACATCCCATACACTCGTGGCGCCGCCGTGCCGCTGCGAGACTTATGTAACGCTTAATGCCTCGCCATCGTATCTCGTGAGAAAGCAAGAAGAGAGGTTTTGTTCAATGGCATGCAGGAAAGCTAACCGGCAGACAACTATAAAACGAAAGCCCCGGCCAGGAATGGCCGGGGCGAATATCAAAACCTTGATTAAGGCAGCAAGAGAACTTATTTACCTACAGTCACTTTACCAGACTGTACAGCACCGTTGCTGATTACCTGGTAGAAGTACAGACCAGGAGTGAAACCGGCAACATTGATGCTCACTTTATTCTTACCGTTAGCGCTCTGCTCGGCTACGATACGACCGTTCATGTCGAACAGTTTAACAGCAACTTCCTGAGCGGCGGGGAACTCGATGTTCAGCACAGCTTTAACAGGGTTGGGGTAAACTTTAACGTCAGTAGCGTTCAGGATAGCTTTAGCAGCCTCTTGCTGAACTGCAGGGCGTGCCTGAGCAGCACCGCAGCAAGGGAAATCTACGCTGCCGCTGGTCAGGTAATTGAACAGGCTGGCGCTATAGTCACCTACAGTCGCAGGAGAAGTCAGAGCAGCAGCTGTATCAAAGTTAGCGGGGTTAGCCAGCACAGAAGAAGAAGAGATAGCACCAGTGAATTTGAACAGGATCCTGTGGTTGCTACCGGCAGTGAAGTTCAGTGCAGGACCGCCGATCAGACCAGCAGCGCTGGCGAAAGCATTGGCGCCAGAGTTAGTACCGTAAGCGATGCCATGATAGAAGTCAGGAGCAGCGTTGTTCATATCGTTGCAGCCAGGGCAACGAACCTGGAAACCGTCGCCGCTATTACCCAGACCTACGGTAGAAGAGTAAGCAGTAGCAATAGCATAAGGTGTATTCAGACCGTTGGGGTTGCAATAGTTGCCGTTAGCTGAAGAGGGGAAAGAGTTGTAACGCTCGATGTCAGCGTTGGTACCGGGACTGTTTACGTCGATATAATAAACATTGTGACCGCCGATTGTAGCAGTGCCGGTAGGCAGACCGATACAGTTGTCAGCGCCATTGTACAGAACGATGCTGGAACCTACAGGTACAGCAGCCCACTTAGCGTTGAAAGCCAGGCGGAAGTGACCGGTAGTGATACCGCGGCTTGTACCGGCGCCGGCGGGATTGAATACACCGTTGTTATCGTCCAGGATCCATCCGCGAACGTCAACGTTTTCTTCCAGAGCAGAAGAAGAGCAAGGGGCAACAGCCAGTACTACGTACTCGCACTCGCCGCTGGGGCCATTGCTGATCTCAGTTACCACCAGCGCGCCTTTGGGCTCGGTCATAGGATCGGGCTGAGTGCAGGCAGTGTAACGGAAAGAGGTACCGGCAGTAGCTACGCTGGCAATGAAAGTACCGTTAGCAGTAGAGTTCTGAGCACCGGGAGTCTGAGTAGAGACAGTAGCCGTGTCAGCAGTCCAGTTAGCATTTACAGCGGGAGCGCCGCTGGCAGTACCGGCAGTCAGCTTAAATACTTTACCGGCGAAAGTAGTATAAGAAGCGCTGGTAGTGATTTTAGCGCCACCGATACCGCTACCGGTTACAGCAGACATAGCGCTACCGAAAGCAGCACCGGAGTAGAAAGAAGCACCACCTTGCAGGTTGTCTTTGCAACCGGGGCAACGGGTCTGGATACCGTCACCAGTCAGTTCCTGGGCCAGGGCAGTTACGTTGAACAGACCGGGAGCCTGGTAAGCGTTACCACCGCAATAACCGTTGTTAGCGGGGCTGCTGGCAGTAGGAAGATTGCTCTTGTAAGCAACATAGGGGCTCTTACCCACAGCTACATAGATAGCGCCGGATGCAGAGAAAGTTCCGTCAGCAGAGGCCTGCGCGGCAGCGATGTTAGCCAGGTTAGGCAGACCGGCAGCAGCAGGAGCAGCGCTGTTATCAAACAGCAGGATCAGGGTACCGGCAGGTACATTTGACCAGAAGGCGTCGTTTACCAGCATCAGGTGACCGGTAGTGATACCTTTACCCGCCTGGGCAGGACCGCCATTGAATACGCCGCTGTTATCGTCTACGATCCAGTTACGTACGTCTACGCTGGTAGCAGCTGAAGTAGAACCTACCAGCAGCTCGATATAAGGCCCTACGTTACCGGTACCTTTTGAAAATTCGTTTACCAGCAGAACGCCGGGAGTCTGGGCGAAAGAGCCGGTTGAAGCGAACAAGGCCGCTGCAGCAGCTGCAGAGAGAATTAATTTTTTCATTGTGTTTTTTTAGTTTGGTTTCTTTTGTTTGAAAAAATTCCGATAGGATTGGATTATACTTTTTTCAAAAAAATTTGAGGATCGTTGGTGAAAATGAGGATCGTTGGTGAAATGGACACAAAGAAACAAGTAGTCGTTGGTAGCTGGTTGGTCGTCGTATTTGCGCAAATACAGTGTAAAGTTGAAGAATAAAAGCCGTTCGGAAGGCATGCCAGTCTTTGTCAAATCATTAAGTAAACCTTATCCGGAAATTAATTCTGAAGCGACCTTGTGAGAAATAATATTGCGATAATAGGTTGATAACATTGATGTCCGTTTTTCAGGGAATGCGCTTCTGGCCAGGCTTTCACCTGGAATGTCTACATAAAAAAACAGGCTGTCTATTGACGGCCTGTTTTTCATTACAGAGATCGGTTAGCTTAATTTCTGATCATCCTGGTCTGGAACAGGATTCCATTATCATCTAGTATCGTCAGGTGGTACATGCCCTGGGGCAGACCGGAAAGACGCAAAGTATTTTTATTGTTTCCGCTGTGCAGGAACATTTCCTGCTGCAGCACCGGGCGACCGGTCATATCGATCAACCGCAGGGTGACAACGGCGTCTTTCACCGCATCGTGCTCAATGGTCAGCGCATCCCTGGCCGGGTTAGGATAACAGCTGAAAGAACGACCACCATCGAATTCAAGCGAACGGACTACAGAATAAGTCTGTTTACCATCACGGTCTTCCTGCAGAAGACGGTAATAATTGCTGCCGGCCAGGGGCGACTGATCGACATAGCGGTAACGGATAGGCGAGCTGCTGTTGCCGTTCTCTGCAAGTGTACCCACATAGCCGATCGCTGCAAATTGTTTGCCATCGCCGCTCCGCTCTACGACAAAACGGCTGTTGTTGCGCTCAGAAGCAGTTGTCCAGGTCAGTACTGCCTGGCCCTGCTCTTTAGCTGCGTCAAAGGAAGCCAGCTCAACCGGCAAGGGCGTGCCATTAGCATTGTTGGCATGGATAAAGAACTGGCTGAAGGAAGGTGTTGTGAAGGTAACCTTCCAATAGCTCATCGCAGCATCCCATACCACGCTGCCGGGCCTGATAAGACTGGCCGTTCCGCTGCCAAGGGTACCGCCGTCGATCTTGGTAATGACAAGGGTGTCGATACCTGCCTGGTCGTTGGGCGCCTGTGGCAGCAAGGGATAGCCATGCGTGCCCGCGTAAGTATTGTAAGCATCGAAATCGCCCTGGCGGAAATACAGCGTAACCTGGGCCGGGCCATTGTTCTGCGGTACGACTTCATACCAGCGGGCCACATACGGACGATCGCCGAATACCGGCACGCTGTTGATGACGGTTACTGTAGCAGTAACATTGCCCAGGGAATTTGTGGGCAACAGGGAAGCGATCAGGCCGCAGCTGCCGTTGTAGTATGAAGTAGTGGCGCCGCTGGTCTGGCTTCCGGTATTGGATGAAGTACCCGGGGCCGAAGTCCCGGCAGGATAGGTCTGAGCAGTATTGGGCGATACGGTAATCTCTACCGTATCCTTACCGGTACAGCCGATCGCATCGGTAGCGGTAACAATATAGCTGGTCGTTGTGTCAGGGCTTACGTTCTGAATCGATCCGTTCAGGTTACCTGGTTGCCAGGTGTAGGTAAAGCCTGGTGTCCCCCCGGACGCAATAGCGAGCAGCACGCTTGGCGTTCCGGCGCAAACCGAAGTCCCCGGCGCTGTATTGAGAATTATCTGTGTGGCTTGCCCCACAGCAGCGCTACCGGCAGTGTTGCAGCTATGGGCGTCGGTGATGGTACAGGTGTAGATACCGGCAGCAAGACCGGTGGCTGTAGCATTAGTGCCGCCGCCGGGCGACCAGAGATAAGTATAAGGCGGTGTCGCGCCGCTTACAGTCACTGTCGCGGTACCGTTGCTGCCACCGAAGCAGGATACATCCGTTTTGGAAGTGCTTACACTAAATGCGGCCGGCGCGCCTACTGTAGCCGAACGGCTGAGCAGGCAATTATTAGCGTCCCTGATCGTGCAGGTATAGGTACCTGCGGCGAGACCGGTGGCGCTGGCGGCGGTACCGCCACTGGGCGACCAGCTGTAGGTATAGGCGCCCGTGCCACCGCTTATAGTAACCGTTGCACTACCATTGGTACCGCCATTGCAGGAAACGTCCGTTTTGGAAATAGTCCCGGTCAGCGCTGTTGGCTCTGATACTATGACCGACCTTGAGGTCGAACAGGCATTGGCATCGGTGATGTTGCAGGTATAGGTTCCGGCAGCAAGGCCGTTGGCTGTTGCTGCCGTACCACCGCTGGGCAACCAGCTGTACGTATAAGCGGGTGTAGCGCCGGCCACAGTTACCGTAGCGGTACCGGTATTACCGCCATTGCATAGCACGTCCGTTTTGGAAGTGCTCACACTGAATGCAGCAGGCGCACCTACTGTAGCCGAACGGCTGATGGGACAGTTCCTGGCATCGGTAACATTACAGGTGTAGGTACCGGCAGCAAGGCCGGTTGCCGTAGCATTGGTACCGCCGCTGGGTGACCAGCTATACGTATAAGGCGTTGTGCCGCCGGTTATCGTCACTGTTGCAGTACCGTTGACGCCGCCATTGCACGATACGTCCGTCTTGGAAGCGGTGCCCGCCAGCGCTGTAGGCTCCGATACGGTGACCGAGCCTGAGGTCGGGCAATTGTGGGCGTCTTTGATCGTACAGGTATAGGGACCTGCAGTAAGGCCGGTAGCCGTTGCGCTGGTGCCGCCGCTGGGCGACCAGAGATAAGTGTAAGGTGTGGTGCCGCCGCTTACTGTTACAATAGCCGTGCCGTTGGTACCTCCGTTACAGCTAACATCCGTTTTATTCGTTGTAACCGAATAAGCAGCTGGCTGGCCGACCGTAGCGCTACCCGATTGGATACAGCCCACATTGTCCGTCACAGTACAGGTATAGGTGTTCTGAACCAGGCCTGTGGCAGTGGCGGCAGTGCCGCCGCTGGGCGACCAGCTGTAAGTATAAGGTAGCACACCGCCGGTAACGCTGGCCGTAGCCGTGCCATTGGTGCCGCCGTTGCAGGACACATCTGTCTTGGTAACATTGACACTCATATTGCTCACCGTGAGCGTTACGGTATTGGAAATAGCCGTACCGCAGGTGCCCGTCACCACACATTGGTATTGGTAGCCGTTCATGGCGCCGGTACCGCCGGTTATCGAAAGCGTAGCTGCAGTTGCACCGTTATAAGGTGGAGCATTGCTGATATTGGTAAAGCCGCTACCGGTATTCACCTTCCATTGATAGCTGATATTGGTGCCGGTTGCGTTGATACCGAAAGTAGTATTGTTGCCTTGACAAATTGCCCGGTTAACCGGCTGCGCGCTCACAGCGGGAGCATTACAGGTGGCGCAGCTGAAGCTATAGGGAATGGGCAGGGCAAAAGTAACGTTATCGTCTACATTCCAGTTCGCATCATTGAAGATAGCCGTTCTCAGGTTGGCCGGTGAATTGGATACTACCGTACCATTATATACCGCATTATTGACCTCGGGAAGAATAACCAGGGTATTCGAGGTGTTCAGGGTCGAAGGCAGCGTCGATTTGGAAGAGTTGAACTCACATTGGCCCAGGGAGGCATCCCAGCCGCCGTTCATATTGATGCCTGTGATCAGCGTAGGGCTCGTAATGGGTCCCTGGAAAGCAAATATCTCGTCGCCGCCGGTAGCCAGGCTCATATAAATGTTCGGATCGTTAAAGGTGGCCTGCAAAGGACTTACCGATCCTACCGATGCCCACAGGTTCGTCTGGCAGCTGACGGCTACCTGGGTACCGCAGGGTAATGCGGTACTGGTAGACCAGGTAATGGCGCCATCAGTGGCCGCACCGCTGCCGTTGGGCTGTGCCGGGCAGGGGTTCAGCTTTTGAAAGCCGATAATATCAGCGCCGGAACACCAGCCCAGGTCGGTAAAGTTGATCGAGGTTCCTGCTGCAACATTGGTCAGCAGAATGAAAGAAAAGCTGTCGCTGGCGCCGCCGGAGTTATAGCCGACGATAGCAAGATCGCCTACGCCCAGCGCTGTTTGTGCCGAGGCATTAAACCTCAGGCCGCAAAGCAGGAACAGCAGGATGCTTAATGAGTAGTACTTTTTCATAGTAAAGTTGAATTGGTCGTGATTAAATCTGGTATTGGTACGCTGAATTGGTTCATGAGAATTGCATTCCGGGACGTATGCCCCATCCCGCCAGTACAAAGCCGGGCAAAAAACCTTCTTCCGTATAAATGACATCCGCCCGCAGGATCGTATTATCCTTACAGGCGATCTGTAAACCTTTTTCTTCTTCGATGCATATGATGGTTCCTGGTACAGCTGCCTGTCCGTTCCCCGAAGGCAGCACTGTTGCGTAGCTCAGCCCCAGCGTCCATCCGTTCAAACGTGCCGGTGCGCCTTTGTTCCAGGGGTTGCAGGCATTGATCAGCCGTTTTACCGCGGGGGCATCCATATGTTTCCAGTCGATCCATAGCTCCTGTGGCCCGGGCCTGCGGTACCATTTCGCCAGGCTGCTGTCCTGCGCCGACTCCTTTATATTGCCTGCCGGCAATGCCCGCACCAGCGTATCGGCCAGCTGTGCTCCATGGAAGCCAAGCCCCGCTACGATCATACCGAAGGTGGCATCGGGCGCAATGGGCAAGCTGCTTTGCAGCAGTACCGGCCCTTCATCATACTCATCAGTCATCCGGTGAACGGTCACACCGGTAGCAGCAGCCCCATCGCGGATCATCCAGAAAAGCGGATTGGCTCCCCGGTAAGCGGGAAGCGGCGCATAATGAAAATTAATGAAGCCGAAACGGGGGCGGTTCAGCGCGGCAGCGGTAATCTTCCAGGGAAAAGTCTTGACCAGCACGGCATCGGGCTCCTCTGCCGAAAGCCAGCTGTCCAGCTCCTCTTTAAAAGAAGCCTTGGTAAATAAGCGCAACGGTGTATGGTGCTGAAGACACATCATTTTGACCACCTGCTGCACTTCGCTTTCCCTGGCAGGCATTCCCACACCGGCCACCTTTCCCTGCTGCAGCAGCTGGCTCAATGCCGGCAATGCCAGCCTGTCGTTACATAAGATCAGTAGTTTCATCAGGTGCACAAATAATTATTGAACCACCCGGAAGAGATGCCCTCCGGCTGATCCTGCAATACCTGCTGATGATCCACCGCAGTGATCTCTATGGTATCGTGAACCAGCAGCCGGGCTTTGCCTTCTTCGTCGCGCATCATTTCCGTATAGTACAATGGTGCGTAGGCAACGTGCGTCTCAGGATGAATACGCACCGTGCCCCTGGGACTTTCATAGGCGCCGTCATCCAGCAGGGTGGCCAGCGCTTCCAGCTCCTTTCCTCCTTCCTGCAGCAGGATACCGGACAGGATGCCGGCTTCCCAACCTATCAGGTGAAAAATATTGGCCTGCTTATTTTTCCGTGCAGCGATTGTCCGGACAAACGTTTCGTTGTGCTCATTAGACAGCGAAGAGGCCCAGGGTACATGTGCATAGAAACGGGCGTCGGGCAAACGGTAACCGGCCATGTTCTGCTCTTCGGCCATAAAAGAAGAGCAGTAGAATGCTGTATCCCCCGAAAGTCCTTCCGGCAGGTTATTGACAAAAAGAGAAGCCAGGTAGGTGCTGAAGCAGGCCATAACACCGGCGCCCTGTTTTTCTTTCATCGCTTCGACAAAGGGCTGCATGGTAAACTGATCTTCCTTATAGTGGCTGACAAAGTTGTTCACCACGGCGCCGCCGGAAGCTTTGGAGCCCCTGGAATAAGCCCAGGGACCGCTATAGCCGCCATCATAGAACGATGTGGCCATGATCATTTCTTTATGATGATCGCCTGCTTTCCTGCCCGACAGGTAACTCGCATGGATGCCCTGAAGGGAAATATGCAGCGCATTCTTTACCGGCGCCGCCGCTGGATAATTCATGCCGGCATCGAGCACGATAAAGGGTTTGCCGGCTGCTTCAAACAGCGGATACAGCACAGCGGCATTCACTGCAGACAGGTAAGCGATCACGACATCCACGCCATCCTGCATCAGCAGCTTCTCAGCCTTTGCATAGTTGTTTTTACGGTCTTCACCGAAGCCGATATTTTCGGGGATGACCTGTATCGTATCGTTGCCATCCAGACCCAGCCGGAGGCGCAGGCCGTCCAGCAGATCAAAGCCCATGGCCGGATAGTCGGTGGAACGCGGTAACAATATGCCTATCTTTCTTTCCATAATCGGTTCATTGGTTTTTAAAGAACCTGTTGCGGCGGTTACACCGCAACAGGTGGAATGATTAGCCTCTTGCAGGGAACACACCATACATACAGATCACATAGTTCAACCCCAGGAACGAGGGAACGATGCTGTAAGGTACCGACCCGCCGATGTTGGACATCTGCACCGCGCCGGTAAAAGGCTTCATCTGCCCGGTAGATGCGGAAGCATAGCCGGTTCCGTTACCGGCGAAGATGGCGCCGTCGGCAGAGGCCACAGTACCGGTATCGTCGGACGAACGGGGCGTCATGGTCACTTGCAGGGAGTGCACATGCGCCGGCATCTGGCTCAGGGTCATGGTTATATTTTCTGCGCCTGCGCTCTGCCCCAGCGAATAAGGCGACAGCCCGGGACCGCTCCCGGCGCCCACTACTTTGCGGCCACAAAGATTAGGCAGGCCGAAAGTGGTTTGACCATTACCGCCGTATACGGTACCGAGAATGGAGAATAGTGCAGTATTCTGGGCAATGGGAATGATCTGGCCTGCGCAGAAAGCCCAGTTTTTGGGAGCGAAGTTGCCCGCAAATAATGTCGTAAATCCGATTACGCCTTCCATAATTTTTTTGGTTTAAAGATTAGCTCCTGCTGGGGAATATGCCTTCCACGCAGATAATATAATTCATGGCCAGGTAAGGCGAAATGTTGCTTACCGGCGTGCTGCCACCAGCTACGGTAGTTACCGAATTGGAGATCATGGGCGCCATGCTGCCATCGCCGCCGCCTTTGGTATAGCGGTTGGTGAACTCGGCCGGTACATTGCCTACCGGCGAAGCCTGGTTACCGCCGTCGCCCAGTGCACCAGGATTCCCGGTGATTGATACCAGGGCATGGTTGTGCATGGGAAGATTGGAAGAGATCAGCGTCGTGTTCTCGGTGCCCGCCATCTGGCCCAGCACGTAATTGGGCAGGCCGGGGCCCTGGCCTGTACCGATGGCCGACCGGCCACGCAGATCGGGCAAGGCGAAGGTGGTAATGCCATCACCACCATATGTGGTACCGATCAATGCAAACAGGGCCTGGTTTTGCGCAATGCTCAGCAATGCTCCGTTGCAGAATGCCCAGCTCAAAGGCGCAAAGTTTCCCGCAAAAATGGTAACCGTCGCCAGGTATGGATTTATAAACATTTTCCTTGGATTTGATTGGTGAATAATTGGTTGTTGGTTTCGCCTATGACCGCGAAGGGAAAATACCGTACATGCAGATAATGTAGTTCAGGGCCAGGTAAGGCGATTGGCAACTATACGGAATGCTGCCGCCGGCAACACCGATCACAGCGGAATAACTGGGTGCAGCCATGGCCAGATCGGCCGAAGTGCCGTAAGCATTGTTGAGCATACCGGGGAAATTACCACCGGGCTCACCCGTACCACCTGCTGTGGCATTACCATTAAGGGCCAGCTGCACATTACCATTGTGGTTATGCGCCGGGATGTTGTTGATCGTAAGCGTAACGTTCTGGGTACCGCCTACTTCTCCCAGATCATAATAATTGCCGCCGGCCAGCTGGCCTGTGCTCAGGGGTACGCGCCCGCGCAGATCGGGTAGCATGAATGTTGTGCGGCCATCGCCACCATAAGTGGTGCCCAGCAGGGAGAACAAAGCCGTGTTCTGTGCAATGGACAGAAGCTGTCCATAACAGTACGCCCAGTTCCTTGGAGCAAAATCGGCCGCCCATGTGGTTACTACTGCCATAGTACCTTCCATAAGAAATCGTTTTAGGGGTTGAAAAAGTGGTTAAATTTTCGTTTGGTCGGTGTGCAGGATAAGTACCAGCAGCTGCTAATAGAATTACTACAACGACGATCCAAAAGTAGTCCCGTATTACATCATCCATGTGCGCAGAAGTACCTGATTCCCAAAACAGGTATTTTCACCTGGTTATCTAAGAAAAGCAATCCGTAAAGAGCTATTGGGTAACAGGCCGCCGCTGCAGGTCCTGCGCGGGTTTCAGGGTAGCTGATAACAGCGTCCGGAATCAAACGCTGAAAAAACAGGTGTTTTTACGGGTTGTCATGCGCCGGAATAAAGCCAATCTTTGCATGCAGGAAGAATAACTTAAGCATATGCCGGAGAGTGCCCCGGGCTTATATCCGATTAGCTGTTACTTTGCGCCTCTATTCTTAACCTCAAAAATAAATGCTCATGAGCGAATTCACACATCCGCCGGTTCCCGAGGCCGATGCGGTCGCATGGACCACTAACTGGAGAAACTACTACGGCTCCATCACCGGTACCAATCCCGACAATGCCTTGAGGGCTTTTAAAATTCCCCTGGAAGATCTGCAGACACTGGTGGACATGGCCAAAGGCGACGCCAATATCGACTCCGTAAGGGCCTATCTCGCCCTTACCGAAGATCGTGTGGGCGATGTAGTTAACGCCAGCGAAGTCCATATTGTTCTCGTTCCCGTAGCAAAGAACCCGAACATCCTGCCACCCGAGCCCGATCCCGGTATCGATATCCTGCAGGCCACCATTGTCGGAAAGACCGTTTCCACCATCATGGATTTCACCACGCCCTGTCCCGCGCTTTGCGACTTCCAGAGCCCGCTGTACGGTAGGATTAAATAATTATTTGCGCTTATGCCTGGAATATACACTAGTATCATCGTGCCGGGAACCATCCTGCTGCCGGTTACTATTGCTGTAATCAGAAAAGGCTATCGGAACGGCCCGGGCAGAATGATCTTCATCTACCTGCTTCTTGCCGGCTTCTTCAATCTCCTGGCAGCTGTTCTGGCTGCCAGGAGTATTAACAACCTACCCTTCCTGCACCTGTACACGGTACTGGAATTCGGGATCATTACCGCTTTTTTCTATACCGCCTCTTCCACGGCGCGGGAACGACAGCTGATACGATGGCTGTGGGCCCTCTTTCCTGTACTCGCTATCCTGAATATCCTTCACCTCAACTCTATCTATCTTTATAACCTTATCCCCCGCTCTGTCGAAGCCCTGATCGTTCTTATATTATGCATCTATTTCCTGATGAAGAGCCTCAGTTTTTCGGCTGCTCCTGTTCCTTTCTTTAATTTTGCCATAGTGGTAGCCCTGCTCCTGTATTTCTCAGGATCGCTGGCACTGTTTGCCCTGTCTGATTTTATTATCGCCAATAAGACCATCAACCGGCTGATCTGGACAACACATGCTACCTTTGTACTCATCATGTACCTTATTATTGCGGTAGCCTATTATAAAAACGGGAAAGAACAATGATCTACATTTACGTTATCGTGGGAATGTGCAGTTCATTTTTATTGGCCCTGGCTCTTTTGCTTTTTTACCTCCGCTACAAAAAAAACATCTTACAGCAGCAGTTCCAGATCCAGCAGAAGGAGCTGGATTACCAGAAAAAGCTCACCCAGGTGATCATCACCTCCCAGGAGCAGGAACGCAAGCGGATAGGCAAAGAGCTGCACGACGATGTAGGCAATGCGCTGGCATCGCTTCGCCTTTACCTGGACAAGTATATGTACCTGCCCAACCAGGACAATGGTGCTATCAAGGAAGAATACAAGAAAAGGATCGGCTCTATTTTCAATAAGCTCCGCACCATCAGCCACCAGCTTTCTGTTGCCGAGATAGAGCTGTTCGGCCTTCGCGAAGCCTTATTTATGCTGAGCGAGCACATCGAGCAATCGGGCGCCTTCACCATTAACATCGATGAATCCAAAACGAAAATCCCCGAATCGCTGGAGTACGATACCGCGGTAATCATTTACCGGGTATTCCAGGAGCTGCTGACCAATACCATAAAGCATGCCGGCGCTAATAAAGTGGATATCGTATTTGACCTGCACCGGGAGTCGGGCGAGCTCATGATCTCCTATGCCGATAACGGGAAGGGACTTTCTTCCGCCACTTTGCTTCACGGACTGGGATTTAAGAACATTGAAAGCCGGCTACAAACCGTAAACGGCTACTATGATATTGATAAAGAAACCAAGGGTGGATTCAGAATGAATATCTTTATCCCCCAGATGCAGCTGGAACCGGCCTAGCTTAACCACCGACCGGAAACCGAACCAATCTAAATAGTGCCTTTATGAACCAGATCAGTTTAGCCATTGTAGATGACCAGGAACTGTTCCGGCAGGGCATCATCGCCTTGATGAGTAAGATCCCGCAGGTGAAGCTCGTTGCCGATGCCGCTTCCGGAGCCGCATTGCTCCAATACCTGGCCAATACGCCCAACCTCCCCGACATTGTATTGATGGATATGGAAATGCCGGGTATGAACGGCATAGAGCTTAACCGTGCCCTGCACCTGCAATACCCCGACATCAAAGTGATTATGCTGACCCTCTACGACCAGGGACGTTATGTGTTTAAAATGGTTGAAGAAGGGGTATGCGGTTACCTTTCCAAAAGCTGCAGCATGGAAGAGCTGCAGGAAGCCATCACCAAGGTCTATACCTCAGGCTTTTTCTTCACCGACCTGATCAAGAATGCGCTGCAGCAATCGTCCGATTTCAGGAAAAAACAACCGCTGCATTTCAACAGCAATGTCGCCGACCTTACCGTCAGGGAAAAAGAGATTATGAATCTCATCTGCAAGGAATACACCAATACGGAGATCGCAGAGAAGCTGTTCATCAGCCCCCGTACGGTAGAGGGTCACCGGAACAACCTGCTGATGAAGACCGGCAGCAAGAACACTGCAGGCCTGGTGGTCTTTGCGATCAAGCATGGCATCTACGATGTAGTGATCCACTAGCACCGGCTTTGTATGGCTAGGGCAGCTTTATCTGCTCCGGCTCCGAGACGACGATCTCTGCCTTACCCTTGAATTCCTTTACCTTCCCGGTGACACAGATATCCTTACCCTCAAGATATTCTTCCGGCTTGTAGGAAAACCGGCTCCTGTCTTCTCCGAAGATGACAAGCGTAAAGGGGCTGGCCGGGTAAGCCGCCCCCATATTGATCAATGTGGGTGTGCCCTTGGATTGTGCCAGGTACTTGCCGCCGTATACTTTCCCGCATACGGTCACCTCTTTACCGATATACTGATGGGCGTCTTCGGGGCGGATACCGCGCTGCGTCTCCGCTGCTGCAGCCTTGCCTATACCGGATGTAGCCGTACCGGAGAAAAGGCTTTCCAGCAAAGCGCCCAGCCGGAGACCTGCGTACAGCAGCTGCTTCCGTATGAGATCGCTGTGCGCAGCACTGTATACGGCATCTATAGTATTACCTTTAAAGCTGTAGACTTCGGTAAGGTGTGCTCTTGACTCCGTCATCCATTGCACAAAATCAAGCCGGGTCAATGTCCTGACCTGCTGTTTATCCAGGCCGTCTTGAAGCCTCAGGCAGTCTTCGATCGTGATATGCTGCTGCTGTATGATCTGGTCGTCCCATATCCAATGCAGGCTGGAGGGCATACCTTCAAAATCCAGCTTAATGTCGTTGCCGCCCTTATCGGAGCTATAGCCGGTATGCAGCGGCTGGTGCAGGTCGCCCACCAGATGAAAGAGGATCATCAGGTCTTTGCGCGCCTGGTCGGCGCAAAGGGTATTCCGGTGACGCAGCTCACGGCTGGCCTGGGCCAGCATCGTGACAATATTTTCTTCATCGGAGGGGCTGTACGATTGTCCTTCAGGAATATTGATATAATGCCAGGGCTTCATAAAATCATAGTCACGACCGCCGCGCATCTCATCCATCCATACAGAAGCCTGTTCGGGGGAAACATTTCCCAAACATTGTATTACCTGCTGACGGGCTGCATCGCTTAACGAACGCATAGCGATCTCGGCTACGATCTCGTGACCCGTTTTACCCCAGGCCAGGGCCTGCACGGCAGAGAAGAAGAGTCCCATGAAAAAGGCGAAAAAGCAGGCAGGTAAAGGGCGGAAGCAGCCCCTGGCTAATCGTTTCATCCGGTGGTTATTGGTATTATTGGATTGGGCCTAAAGGTAAGTATTGCGCCGTCTTGCAGCAGTTACGTTGTTGTATATTTTTCATTTTCGTAACATGGAAGCTGCAATTCCGTAACATAAGCCGGTAATCTTTGCCGCTCAAATATTTAGAAATTTTACAAAGCGGGAAACCCGGGGTGAAATTCCTTGGTCACACTGCGATCAGGGTTTATCTTAGCTTCATGGAAGAACAATTACAGACCCTGCCCCAGCTCGACGACCAGGAGCTGCGGGTGCTCGGTTCCCTGATCGAAAAATCAAGGACCACACCGGAGTATTATCCCATGACCATCAATGCCCTTACTGCGGCTTGCAACCAGAAGACATCGCGCAGGCCCGTGGTACAATACGATGAGCAAACGGTAGTATTGGCCCTCGACCGCCTGAAACGCAGAGGACTGGTCGCCACCATGACCGGCGGCGGCAGCCGCGTAGTCAAATACAAGCATAATATAGGATTGAACTACCAGCTGCTGCCGGAAGAGCTGGCAGTGCTCTGCATGCTGTTGCTGAGGGGACCGCAGACGCCTGGCGAGCTGAACAGCAACTCAGGCCGGTTGTATGAATTCGACTCTCTTGAAGAAGTACAGGCAGTGCTGGAAAAGCTATCCGGCGCACCAGCGCCCTTCGTAGAGCAGCTACCACGGCAGACCGGGCAAAAGGAAATGCGCTACCGTCATTTAATGGGCGGCACGGCAGACTGGGATGAAACCGAAGCGGGACAGCCCGCAGCTGCAAGAAAAGAAAGCGAAGTGGAACAACGCTTATCAGTAGTAGAGCAGGAACTTGCCGAGCTGAAAGAGCAATTCGGCCGGCTGATGAAAGAGCTGATGGGCTGAGACCGTCATAAAACCGGGCCGCCTCGTCATTGAGGCAGCCCGGTCATTACAGAGATGGTACATCAAGAAATGGTGCTTACCATCTGTCGAAAAAACTAAGCGTTGGATTTAATGATCCAGGCCGCGGGAAGATTGATGCCTTTATCTCCCCTGGTCGCCAACCCGGAGCTCAGCGTGGATTGGTACCCGAACATATAGGTAAGGAAATGTGGCTTAATATTCGCGTAGGTCGTCTGTACGACAAGAGAAGAGGCATCACCGGATATATCTGTATTGTACACAGACATATCCAGTATAGAACCGCCGGGATCACTAAGACAAATTAACGCTTTACCGGGATCCAACGTTACAGAGCAGGCTTCAAAAGAAACACTGTTGGTACCGGTAGTGCTCCAGATGCAGCCATTGTTCCACGAGCCCGGAGCACTGTTGATAATCTTAAGATTATTAAAAACAAGTGACGCATCTTTCAGCTCCATCCAACGTTCTCCGAAGGTTATTGTTGCCTGGTTGCCGGTTATAGACAGCTTTTTATTACGCAGGTAAATAGCTTCGCCATCAAGTACATAGTTCTCCGTATCCAGGATCACGATGGATACCGCTTCAGTCTGTGGCCAGTTAGAGGTGCTGTATACATAACCCAATTGTCCGGTGGTTACCCGTTTCAGCGCTGCAGCCAGGGTCTTTACAGGGTAAATTTCAAGGAATCCGTGATTGTCATCATTACCCGGCAGGTTAGCAGGGTCATTTATATTTCCGCTTGCCTTTACAAACACCGTATTTTTAGCGATTCTGTGTACCAGGTTCCTGTCGGGGAAGTAAGCAGACACAGTGCCCGGTACAGAAATATGGCATTGGTATTGCGAAATGCTGTCGTGCATCGCAAATACCGTATTGCCCTGGTCTACGGTTCCAAAGAAGAGTTCGCTACGAGTACCCGCCCTCAGCGTTTTGCCATTGCCATATCCTGCAGCAAGGTCGAAGGTAGCCTTCGCTGCGAAGGTTACAATGGCTTCCCCGCAGGCTTCTGCATAAAAAGAACTGCAGGCATACGTAGCATTACAAACCGCGACGCCCACGTCCCAATGTTCGGTGATCAGGGATGTAGAAGCAGAGCCATTGCTGTAATTGTTGATGAATCCAAAAGTTTTGGCATCGTATCCGGCCGGAAGATCGGCGCTGGGATCAAAGACCCCTTGCAGCAAAGCAGTCGTCTCAGGGAGTGGTGTCGCGTTCTGTATACGGTCACAATACCCGTTGACGGTACAGTTATTGTTGGAATTCATAGCTATGATCCCAGCCTTGATCGTGATGGTCTGCACATCGACCTCGGTACTGCCCCAGGAGGCTGATAATAACACACCGATATCTGTACCATAAATAAAACAGTTTTTGATCTTGGCGCCGCCACCATTCAGGATCCGGATACCTCCGAACAGACGTTTGTCACCGGGAACAATAATGCTGATATCCCTGATCTGAACATCGCAGCATGCACTAAACGTATCTATTTGTCCTGTTCCGGGAAAGCTACCATAAGGCACAGGTACAAGGAGCCCTGGATTGGACGCCATATACGTATTGGTCTCAATAGCCCAATGATAAGCGGAAGGGAAATCTGCGATCAAGGCCGACCGCTGTTCGACCTCCAAAAATCTGAAGCCTCCGCCAGCTTCCCCTACCAACGCACAATAACCGGGAAGACGAATAGGCGCGGTAATCCGGTACCCATCTTTAGTCGCTGGCAGCAATACGGTATAACCGGCGCCCTGGCTTGATGTAGCGAAAATCGTGCTCTGCGGCGCCAGGGCGCCACTGTAATTGATCGCAGCATGAATAGCGGCGGTATCATCCGCAATACCATCCCCTTTAGCGCCAAACCACTTTACATTAAGCGGCGGGGCGTACAGGCGCTTCCAGCGGCCGGGCGCCGAAGAAGCATTCAATTGGAATATGGTCCCCAGGTCGGGGTCTTCCGCGGAAAGAGCATCCCAATAAAAGGTTCCTCCTCCACCATCGCCGGCTTCATAATAACCCAATACAATGGCCGTTTCATTTCCCGAAGGAGCAGTAGCTGTCAAAGCAGCAATGTTTGTGACTGTCATGATAATATATTTTAGGTTTAGAATAAGGCAAAGATGTACTGCGGGAACGCCGTAGCATGGCAGTCCCCGATAAAAGATAAATGGCTTATTGCATACATATATCCGGAATGTCCGGGCGAGCACCGATGTTTATCTTGTGAGAAAAGGCATGGACAAGTCTCAACGGGCCAGAGCGGACCGTTTTCTGTTTCTGTCGAAGGGGAAAGGTGATTACATGGGCTTTAGTAAGCCGTATCGAGTTGTTGATACATCAAGAAGAAACAGAAATATAATAGCCGTCCGGATCCCGGAGCGAAAATTCCTCCAGCCCTGAATTGGGATTCAGGTGCGGCGCTTCCTCCACCACTGCCCCAAGCGCCTGCGCCTTGCGCCATACAGCATCCAGATCTTCTACCTTAAAGTAGATAATGATCCCGTTACCTGCGGGGATGCCCCGGTCCGAAAGGGTCGGATGCTCATGATCACCCCAGTGATGCAGGCAAAGCAGAACCCGCTCTTCTTTGTTCCGCAATACCTCGAAGGTATCTCCGCCATGGCTGCCGCGGCAGTCCAACAGCTGCTCGTACCATTCTGCGCTGCGCCGCACATTGCTTACCGCAATGATCAATTCCGTGTGCATGACCCCATTTTGTTATCGGAACGAAGATAAAGATGATGCGGAAAAGTTACCGTAAACAGGCGCTTCACCTACCTGAAAAAGTGTGTTCCAACAGCCCGCCGGAAATGTTTGATGTATGGTAATTTTCTTGCATTTTTAAATTATAGACAAGGCTGTTAAACAATAGAAATAGCTTGTTGATCATATCAGCGTTATGGATCAAGCTATCATATTTTAGCCACATGACCCATTTTTTAAATACACAAAGTAATAATAGTAGCAAATAGCTATGCATTTCTTTTCCGAAAATAACATTCGCTATTTTTAAATTTGCTTTACAAAAAGAATATCTGATTGTAAATTTATTAATTTATATTAAAAGAAAGAACAGCAAATTGAAAATATATAAATAATACAATTTTTAATAATTATCATTCCAAGAATTACACCCGGCCTTAAAAAAACTCTATATGCAGTCGTCGTATAATTGCTACAAATCAAAAGCTCGGCTGATGGATATGCATACTAAACCTCCATCGCATGCTATATTATCCCTGGTCCTGAATATTAAATGTTAGAAAAGCATTAACACTCCATCTACTTTTGCATCGCCAATTCAAACAGGCTTTTACCTGGTTTTTGTCGGTGATAAAAGAAAGCACCTGGCATAGACGAATAACTTATACAATACCCTGCCTAAACTAAAAAACGCCGGGTAAGACCAGACCCAGGCCGGTTCCTAAAACCAATCGGACTATCAAATACAAAAATTAACTCATGCGATAGCAGGGGAAGGGAAGCTTTTTGCCTTAATTAAATTAAAACACAATCAAATATAACCATTCCACCTTTGTTATCATTATCCTTTATGAAACCATTCTTTTTACAACAATCGCTTAAGGCAGCCGGGCTGATACTTCCCCTGGCCGCACTGAGCAGCCGGGCTTTGGCCCAGGCGCCATCTTCGCTGAGCTATCCTACGCCCAGCGTATTCATTGCCAATGTGAGCAATGTTTTTCTTTCGCCCAACCTTGCCGGCAATGCTACCAGCTACAGCATTGCACCAACTTTGCCTGCAGGGCTGAGCTTTAATGCCAATACCGGTGTGATCTCCGGTGTGCCCACAGCAGCCAGCGCGGCCAGCGACTATACGATTACCGCTCACGGCGCGGGAGCGCAATCGACCAGCTTCCTGGCCGGCATACAGGTAACCAGCAACTATTTCGACAACAACTATTCTTCTATCAAATTTGGCGGCCCGGGCGTTACCGTGCTTAACGGCGCCGACAGCAGCGTGATCGGCAATACGACCAGCACCACGGTGGGCCGCAGCGTTGGCGATGTGGTGGTTTACCGCAACGTAGCCAACCTCAGCGGCCAGTCGATCGATTGTATCGTTAAGACAGTAGCCATGAACGGCGTCAGCAGCTGGACCGCTTACGACCAGGCTGCAACCAGCGGCAGCGGCTACAGCAACAACGATCCCGGCTTCTTCTCTCCCCAGATCAGGTTTGCCAATGGTTCGACCTCGGGCCCGGGCGGCACCATCCAGTTCAACTTTCAGTTCATCCTGGGCGGGACTTATCGTGTTGCTACCCGCAGCGGCCTTCCGGTGGTGCTGCAGAACGTAAAGATCAACACTTACGATATCGATGGCAACGGCGACGGCAATTCCAACCAGATCAACGAATTCGGCGGCTTCTCTACCAGCGAAGTGGGCAACGCCACCACCCTGCAGACGCCTGCTTACAATGCAGCTACCGGGCTGACCACCTACCGCTCCAGCATTGACGACAACAGCACCAATGCTACTGCCGATGAAACCCGTGTCCGCATTACCTATGACAACATCAGCGATTTCAGCATCCGTTTCGGCGGTGGCGGCAGCGCTTACTTCTTCCTCGACTTCAGCTCGGGTCCCGGCTTCACTACTGCAGTGACCACTACAGCACCCAGCATCGATCTGAATGTAGACCAGCTTGGTGTAAACAATGCCAATGCCGGCTGTGGCAGCAACCTGTTCTTTACGCCTTCCGGCCAGACCAATATCGCCGCTCCCGGCAATCTGAGCCAGCTTACCGTACGCTTCCCTGTAGCTGAAATACGCGACGCGGCCAACGAGAAGTTGATCGTGAACAATGCGACCAACGGCACTATTGCGCTCAACAGCAACCCCAACATCACCAACCTTACGCTCGGCGGCGCTTCGTATACCGTAAGCGGTATGCTGGCCGGCGGTATACGTACTCTGACCTTTACCCGCAATGGCGGCGCCTTCCTGCTGACCGACGCCGAAGCCCTGCTGGATGCCCTGCAGTACAGCAATGCCAGCGCCACACCCACTCCCGGCAGCCGTAATTTTACCGTGAATGTGCGGAATACCGCATTCGAAAGCCCCAATGCCGTATTCACTGCCACACTCAATTGCGTATCCATCGGTGGTCACGTTTATCACGACATCAATGGTATGGCCGACGGCCTTGTCAATGCTACCGGTAGCAGCCAGTTCGCAGCAGGCAGCCTTTACGTGGTACGTATCGACCCCGGCAACAATCATGTGATCGACGTGCAGCCCATCCAGGCCGGCGGCGGCTTCAGCTTCGGCACTGTAACGCCAGGCTCCTATGGCCTGTATGTAAGCACTACATCACCGGCAGCAGGCAGCACCTTTAACGCAGCCACCTTCCCGGCTACTTATAAGGCCACAGGCGAGCACCTCGGCAGCGATGCCGGCGACGACCACCTGACCGACGGCAAGCTGCTGATCACCGTAGGCTCAGCCTCTGTGACCGATGCCAACTTCGGCCTGCAGGTACCTCCTACTTCTTCTGACAATACGATCGCCAATATCCCCAACCCCGGCGGCTTCAACGACTATACGCTTCCAAACGATGCCTTCCCGGTAAACGATGCGGATGGCAAAGTAGACAGTATCGTGATCACCGGTTTCCCGGCCAATGCGAACTATATCAAGATCGGCAATACCGTGTATACCAATGGCGGCATCTGCCCGCCCCAGGTAAGCAGCTGCAACCCATGGCCCGGATCGGTAGCGGTACCGGCCAACAACGGTCAGCCTGTACCGGCTATTTCCGTAGACCCGGCACAGGAAGGCAATACAACTGTGACCATTCCTTTCAAGGCACTTGACGATGCCCGCGACACCAGCAGCGCCAACACACTGGCTTTTCAGTTTGTGGGTAACAGCTATTACAACATCGGCGGTAAAGTATGGAACGATGCGAACGGCAACGGTATCCAGGACAATGGTGAGAACACCGTGAATACTGCAGACAACGGCCAGACGCTCTATGCGCTGCTGATCCAGACCACCCGTACCTATTCCGGCGCACCCACCATACTGATGTCCGTTCCCGTAGATGCGAGCACCGGCTATAGCTTCGGCAATGTGCCCGCAGGTAACGATTACACGATCCACATCGCTTCTCTGGCCGGCGCACCGGTGGCCGGCGCCGCACAAAGCACCGTAACGCCGCACCTGCACCCGGCATGGGCCGGCGTGAGCACGGATGCTGACGGTACCATCAGCAGCTATCTGAATACCAACGATCCTGCTATTACCATTACCAACCTCAACGGCAGCAAAGCCAACCAGAATATCGGTATGGACCGCCTGCCCGAAGCTGCTGATGCTTCTACCTCCGTACACTATCCTACGCTGGGCACCCTGTACACCCTGAACGGCACAGGCGGCAACCCTCCGATCCCCGCTGCTACCGATCCGGAAGACGGCCCCCTGGGTACAGGCAATACGATTGTGATCACCAGCCTGCCGGTACATTCCACACTGGTGTACGACAACGTGCCGGTAACCCTGAACCAACAGATCACCAGCTTCGATCCTGCTAAACTCCAGATAAAGGTAACCTCGGCTACCGTAGGCCAATCCGGAACCTCGTTCCAGTTTACCTATGCCGACGCCGCCCGCGTAACGGACCCTACACCGGCAACTTATGCTATCGATTGGGGCGCGCCGCTTCCTGTAACTATGGGTAGCTTCACCGCCAGAGCCGAAAGCAGCGCCGTACGCCTGGACTGGAACACTTATTCCGAGAAGAACAACCTGGGCTTCGCTATCGAACGCAGCAACGACAGCCGCCACTGGAAAGAGATCGGCTTTACCGGCACTGCTGCCGACGGTGGCAACAGCAACGAGCGCCTGGACTACAGCGCTTATGATAACAACCCGGTTTCCGGCCTCAACTTCTACCGTCTCAGGCAGACGGACAGGGATGGCCGCTATACTTATACCGAAGTACGCCAGGTTGTATTCGGTAAAGAAAACGCCATCAATATCTATCCCAACCCCGCAACAGACATGCTGAACATCGCGGTAAGCGACTGGAAAGACATCGCTGTTGTACGCATCCTGGATATTAATGGCAAACAGGTATTCGAGGCTAAAGAAGCCAGCAACGGCATCTCCCTCGGCAAGCTTGCCCGTGGTACCTATATGCTCCAGGTAGAGCAGGCCAATGGCAGCGTTACCCAATTCAAGATCGTGAAGCTGTAAGCTGAGATCAATAAGACAAAGGGCCGCCCGATTCAACCGGGCGGCCCTTTGCATTTTACGCGAGCCGGTGATAAATTACGTTAACAGTAAGCGCGCTTTTGGAGCCGTTGCAGCGACAATGCCGAAACTGTTTTGACCATTGCTGTAAACATTGGTCGTCCCGGAATGGCAGCGCAATCAAGGAGGCAAGGTATCGCCAGGAGGCATCCGGCAACAGGCTTATCTCCGGCACGCAAATTTCTGCTGGTCTTATTGCATCACAAACTCCAGGTGTTGTTTATGGCTTCCGTTTGAAAGGTTGATGTAATAGATGCCCGGAACAAGCGCGGCGACATTGAGCTCGGAGGCTTTTCCATTGACGTGTCCGGCCGCTACTGTACTGCCGGCAAGGTTAACGATACGGTAGTCGGCTTTGCCGGCGCCTTCGAGCGTGAGGACACCGGTGGTGGGGTTGGGATACAGCTTCAGGCCTGCGTCGCCGGCAATTTCATCGATACCGGTAGTACCAGGCTTGTAACCCATAACACCCGGTTTCAGCTTGGACCAGATGGCGCCGGTACCATCCCACCAGGCCGTAAACATAAAGTTGCCGGAATTGCTGCTGCTGCTGATCGCGATCGGTACTTTGGTAGCGGTCATGCTTACCGGCAGCTGGTTGGCGATATAGTAATCAGGAGCCGAACTGCTGATCATACCTGTGTAAGCGTCGATCGCCTGGGTAACATAGCCCATCTGCGTGTTGAACCAACCGATGTTGTAGTTCCGGTTGCAGACATTACCACCAGGCCGTCCCGCGCCGGCGCATACCGCTACAGCATAATTTTCCGTACCCGGAGGCGTTGCTGCCGTACAGTTATAACCGCCGCCGATCATTGGATTGATCTGGTAGATCTGGTGTGTTGCACCATTGAAGAAAATGCAGCCGATCACCCAGGGCACCATGCCGGAGCCGGAAGGATTATAGGCCATAGACTCGATACGAGGCAACAGTGCGTTGCTGGCACCGGGAGGATTTGGGAGGATGTTGATGGTGGTGCCTCCTACCGGTGGCGCTGTCGGTGGCGCAGCAGCGTTCATCAGCATTTCGGCCTGACATAGTCCGAGAAAGACATCGACGTAAGCCAGGTAAATATGCTGCAGGTTGGTCACCGGGTCAAAAGATACAGCCACATCGGCTCCTGACCCGCAATGACCGCCGGTAGTAACAGCCGTCACCGGAGACAAAGCGCCGGGATTGGAAATATCGCCATGCACTTCGTAAATATTGATCTCAAACGGCGAAACGGTTGGATTGTCCAGCTGGCCATACGTAATAACGAACTTGTGCATGGTAGGCATACCGGATATCGGAGCTGTAAAATCGGCCAGCATGTCGATATGCGGAAAATAGCCCCGCTTTGAAGTCAGCACCACCGATTTGAAGGGCTGTAAGGTGATGGAAGTGGTACCGGCGCCAAGGATAAAATAAGTATCGAAAGTAACGAACTGGCTGCTGTTGAGATAAACGACCGACAGGATATACCTGCCGTTGGTTGGATCGTGGGCGATCACCACATCCGGCTCACTTTCCACGAAGGATGGGATATGCAGGGAAGCTGCGCCGCCGATATCGTTTGTGACTTTAAGATCGACACCGGAATTTGGCGTGTAGGGATCCCAGACAACCGCTTTGATATGATTGCCGCCAGGCAGTTCAAGCATGTCGGCGTTCAGGGTGTAGATCTGCTGCGGGACCGATGCATAGTTGGTTTCCAAAGTGGTGGGAAAAACGGGCACCTGGGCATAGAGTTGGCTACCCATGAACAAGGTACTGCAGGCCAGGAGCAGTTTTTTCAGCCTTCCTGCAAAGTGTTTTGGTTTAATGTGCATAGAATGGTTTTTTTCATGCGTGAAAAAATAAATTCACCATAAATTTAAACTATTAACGATCACTTGCTCCTGCCTTACATACATTATCACGAGCCATAAAAAAAGATCATTCGCACTTTGCTATAACAGCGTTAAAATAAAATCGCGGCTCCGGGAGCCGCGATTTTACTTCTTGTATAATATCTATGCGAACAGAATGTGCATCATCAGGCTTCTTTAGCCTGCCAGTCTTCACGTTGGATCTCATAAACAAAATTAAGCCTTGACGGCTCGCCGTAATAAGCCACCTCTTCTTCCGCAACTTTAACCGCACCCAGCCTGGTGATCGCCGTTTGCGACCGGTAATTGGCCGCACCGATATGGAAACGCACTTTGTCGACGAAATGGAAAATATAATCCAGCATCAGCTTCTTCACCACCGGGTTGAGCCCTGTTCCCCAAAAACGGCGGGCATAGAAAGTATAGCCGATAAAGATGCTGTTGTCTGCTGCTGTATAGTCGTAGAAGCGGCTGCTGCCGACGATGGCGCCCGAGCTTTTGTCTACGATCTTAAAAGCGCCCTTGCTTTGCATCGCTCCTTCAAAGAAGGAACGGAAAACAGGTTCCTGCCAGCGGTCCTTGTTGGGATGCTGCTCCCATATTTTTTCATCTGCAGCGACGGCATACAAGTTATCAAAATCTTCTTCCCGTAAGGGTAGCAGCTGTACCCGATCATTTTCCAATGGAGATTGAATGGAAAAATTCATAAATCAGTATCCTTTTTGAGCGTAAAGATAGCGGTTTGACAAGGCAGGAAGACCGCTCATTAAAAATTGCATAACGCTTAATTGCCATTCTTTAACAAAGTAACTCTTGGCTGGCATATACAACTTTATCTACTTTTGCCCTTCGAAATGAAGTGGCTCACCAGAGCGGTATTCCCGCTGTTGTTCCTGTTGTTTAGCGGATGTTATGGCCTGTATGCACAGGAGCATCGGGACGAGCTGCGTCCTTATCCGCAACAACCTGTCACAACGCCTGTTCCTCCTTGTACCTGCTGCATACAGCAACCGGACATCCGGATTTCCATCGGACAGGTCTTTGCCGAGCGGGGAAGAGATAAGCTCGAAACCGCCGACAACGAGGATGAAGAGGAAGAGGTAACGGCTGTAAAAAAGAACCTGTATACCGACAACTTCTTCACCGCTTATTTTGCCAGGGCGCCCGGGGCCTATATTGCACCCGAAGCAGCACCTACTTCCCGCAATCCGTTTTTCTATTCTTCCCTTCAACGTTATATCCTGCTCCGTGTGATCAGAATATGATTGCATCGCTGCCGGCACGCTCGTGTCCGGCTCTCCCACATTGCCTGTTATTTAACCGCTTCTGCAAGGAAGCTCACGGGATCTGCGTCCTGTGACTACCGCTCATAATTAAACATCCAGAAAATCCCCAGATTGCTAAGCTGAATCTTATGAAGAGAACACTCATGCTGATGAGCTTGTGCGCCTTGCTGTGCCATACAAGCTGTACTTCAAAAAAGGAAGAGAAGGAGCCGGAGACCAAGCTCCTGGTGACGAGTCCGCTGACCATGGACACGTCCATCGTTAACGAATACGTATGCCAGATCCGCTCGATACGGCATATCGAACTCAGGGCCCAGGAAAGAGGTTACCTCGAAAAGATATTCGTGGATGAAGGACAGCATGTCAAAAAGGGCCAGCTGCTGTTCCAGATCATGCCCCGGCTGTACGAAGCGGAGCTGCAGAAAGCGCAGGCCGAAGTCCGCTTTGCTGAGATCGAATACCAGAATACCAAACGGCTGGCCGATAGCAATGTTGTGGCGCCCAATGAGCTGGCCATGACCAAAGCGAAGCTGGACAAGGCTAAAGCAGAATCTGCCCTGAGCCAGGTCCACCTGCAGTTTACAGAGATCAGGGCGCCTTTCGACGGCATCATCGATCGTTTCCTCGTACGCCCCGGAAGCCTGGTGAGCGAAGGCGACCTGATGACGACCCTTTCTGACAACAGCCAGATGTGGGTTTACTTCAATGTGCCTGAAGCAGAGTACCTGGACTTCAAAAGCAAGGTGAGCGCCCAGCATCCTTCGGTAAGCCTGGTAATGGCCAACAACAAGACATTCGGCTATCCCGGCACGGTAGAAACCATAGAAGCGGACTTCGATAATGAGACGGGCAACATCCCCTTCCGGGCTACCTTCCCCAATCCCGACGGCCTGCTGCGGCACGGCGAAACCGGTAACATCCGTATGCTGGCGCCTGTTAAGAACGCTGTGCTCATCCCGCAGAAGGCCACCTTCGAGATCCTCGACAAAAAATATGTGTACATCGTAGGCCCCGACAACCGGGTGAAGGCCCGCGAGATCACTGTGGGCGCGGAGCTGGAGGACCTCTATGCCGTGACCGGCGGCCTTAAGGACAGCGAGAAAATACTGCTCGAAGGCTTGCGTAAAGTGAAGGAGAACGACAAGATCACCTTCGACTATGAAAGCCCGCGCTCGGCAATGGCTCATCTGAAGTTACATGCAGAATAATTAAGCACCTTAAAAAGCAAGACGATGTTCAATAAATTCATAAAAAGGCCGGTGCTCGCGATCATCCTTTCGCTGGTGATCATCTTCATGGGGGTGCTGGCCATTAATACGCTGCCTGTATCGCAGTTCCCGTCCATCGCGCCGCCCATGGTTGTGGTGAACGTGGCCTACCCGGGCGCCAGCGCCGATGTGCTGGTCAATTCGGTGCTGATCCCGATGGAGAAGGCGATCAATGGCGCACCCGGCATGAAGTACATGACCTCGGACGCCACCAGCGCGGGTGAGGCTACTATACAAGTTGTGTTCGACCTGGGCACCGATCCCAACCAGGCGGTAGTGAACGTAAAGAACCGCATCGAGCAGGTGACAAACCGCCTGCCCGAGCTGGTACAGCGCGAGGGCCTTGTGGTAAGCTATACCTCGCCCAACATGCTGATGTATGTGAACCTGTACAGTAAGGATCCCAAAGCGGACGAAAACTTCCTGTACAACTTTGCCGGGGTAAACCTGATCCCCGAGCTCAGCCGCCTTAGCGGCGTGGGCAGCGCCAAGATCCTGGGCAGCCGCCAGTACGCAATGCGTATATGGCTGAAGCCCGACCGCATGCGTGCCTACAATGTATCTACTGAAGAAGTAATGGAAGCCCTGGCCCAGCAAAGCATTATCGGCTCTCCGGGCCGCCTGGGGCAGGCAACAGGCAAGCGCTCGCAATCCCTGGAATACGTGCTGACCTACCAGGGCCGTTACAATACCCCTGAACAATACCAGGACGTGATCATCAAGGCCAATGCAAATGGCGAGATCCTGCACCTGAAAGATATTGCCGATGTGGAGCTGGGCAGTGAGTTCTACGATATCTACTCCAATATGGACGGCCATCCTTCGGCAGCGATCACCCTGAAGCAGACCTATGGCAGTAATGCCAGCGATGTAATCAAGGAAGTGAAGGAAAAGCTGGAAGAGATCAAGGCCAGCTCCTTCCCTCCGGGTATGGACTACCAGATCAGCTACGACGTATCCAGCTTCCTTGATGCTTCTATCGAAAAGGTAGTGCATACCCTGGCTGAAGCCTTTATCCTCGTGGCGATCGTGGTATTCCTCTTCCTCGGCGACTGGCGTTCCACCCTCATTCCCACGCTTGCAGTGCCCGTATCGCTTATCGGTACGTTCATCTTCATGCAGCTGTTCGGCCTTACTATCAACCTCATTACCCTGTTTGCGCTGGTGCTGGCGATTGGTATCGTGGTCGACAATGCGATCGTGGTGGTGGAAGCCGTGCATACCAAAATGGCAGAAGAGCACCTGACGCCTTATAAAGCGGTCAAGCAGGTATTGCAGGAGATCAGCGGCGCTATTATCGCGATCACCCTGCTGATGACGGCGGTGTTTATTCCTGTAGCCTTCATGACCGGGCCGGTAGGTATTTTTTACCGCCAGTTCTCGATTACCATGGCGACCTCCATTGTCATCTCCGGCTTCGTGGCGCTTACGCTTACACCGGTGCTTTGTGCCATGATCCTGAAAAATACACATGGACAGCCAAAAAGCAAGAATCCCATCAACTGGCTGCTCGATCGTTTCAACAACTGGTTCGAACGCCTTACCGGCCGTTATGCCAGCTTGCTGAAGCTCATTGTGAACCGGCGCGTGATCACTTTCGGCCTGCTGCTCGCCTTCTGCGGCGGCATCTGGATCACCTCCGAAACGCTGCCCACAGGCTTTATCCCCAACGAGGACCAGGGCATGATCTATGCGATCATCCAGACGCCTCCAGGCTCTACGCTGGAACGGACGAATGATATTTCCCGCAAGCTGCAGAAGATCGCAGAGCATGTCGACGGTGTGCAGTCTGTATCCGCGCTGGCAGGCTACGAAGTACTGACCGAAGGCCGGGGCTCCAATGCCGGCACCTGTCTCATCAACCTGAAAGGCTGGTCGGACCGCAAGCATACTGCACAGGAGATCATCGAAGAGCTGGAGCAGAAAGCCAAGGTCATTCCCGGCGCTACCATCGAGTTCTTCCAGCCCCCTGCTGTACCCGGCTACGGCGCTGCCGGCGGTTTCTCGCTGAGGTTGCTGGACAAGACCAACTCGGGCGACTACAAGTCTTTCGGAAAAGTCAACGACGAATTCATGGCCGCGCTCAGGAAACGCAAGGAGCTCTCGGGCCTGTTTACCTTCTTTGCAGCCAACTATCCCCAATACGAGCTGCAGATCGATAATAAAGCAGCGATGCAGAAAGGCGTATCTATCGGCAAAGCCATGGATAACCTCTCTATCCTTATCGGTAGTACTTATGAGCAGGGCTTTATCCGCTTCGGCAACTTCTTTAAAGTATACGTACAGGCTTCGCCCGAATACAGGGCTCTGCCTGACGATCTGCTGAAGCTTTATGTGAAGAACAACCGGGATGAGATGGTGCCCTACTCTGCCTTCATGAAGATTGTAAAGACACAGGGACTGAACGAGATCACCCGCTTCAATATGTACACGGCCTCGGCCATCAACGGTGCGCCCGCTCCGGGCTACTCCAGCGGTGAAGCCATCAAAGCGATCCAGGAAGTGGCGAAGAGCCTGCCTCGCGGCTACGGCATCGACTGGCTGGGCCTGTCCAAGGATGAGGTGGGTCGCGGCAATGAGGCTTTGTACATCTTCCTTATCGTGCTGGCCTTCGTATACATGGTGCTGGCGGCGCAATACGAAAGCTTCATTATTCCGTTGGCCGTTATTCTTTCCCTGCCTATAGGTGTATTCGGCGCCTTTGCCCTGCTGAAGGTCATGGGCCTGTCTAACGACATCTATGCACAGGTAGGCCTGGTCATGCTGGCAGGTCTGTTGGGCAAGAACGCTGTATTGATCGTGGAGTTCGCCGTGCAGAAGCACCAGCAGGGCGCGACGATTGCCGAAGCCGCTATCGAGGGCGCCAAGGTACGTTTCCGGCCGATCCTGATGACCTCCTTCGCCTTTATCGCCGGTCTTATTCCGCTGCTGTTCGCTACCGGCCCCGGTGCGCTGGGTAACCGTACGATCGGCGCCTCCTCCGCCGGCGGTATGCTGCTGGGCACGCTCTTCGGTGTGATCATTATCCCCGGCCTGTATTATGTATTCGGCAAGCTGGCATCGGGCCGCAAGCTTATCCGCGACGAGGATGAAGTGCCGCTGACCGAAAACTTCATGCAGCCCAAACGCAAGAAAAAGAAACGCAAGCTGAAGTTTTTCAGCTTCAGATCGGAGGAATAAAACTATTTCATTGAAAAAACCATCGGCATAATGATGAAAAGAAAATATAAGCTGCTGGGTATTGCCTGCTTGTCGCTGGCCTATACGGCCTGCAAGCTGCCTTCCCTGGCAGAAAAAAAAGAAAGCCAGGCAATCCCGGGCAGCTATGGCGGCAACAGTACGCAAGACTCCAGCAATACAGCAGCAATCAGGTGGCGCGACTATTTCACCGATCCCTACCTGGCTGCACTTATCGATACGGCGCTGGTCAATAACCAGGAGCTCAACATCACCTTGCAGGAGATCGACATCTCCCGCAATGAGATCCGCGCGCGTAAAGGCGAATACCTGCCTTTTGTTGGCATAAAAGCAGGTGGCGGTGTGGATAAGGTTTCCCGCTATACCAATATCGGCGCCATGGAGGCCAATACGGAGATCAAGCCCGGCAAGGAAATGCCGGAACCCCTGCCCGATTACCAGATCAGCGCAGTCGCTACCTGGGAGATCGACATCTGGCAAAAGCTGCATAACGCCAAGAAAGCGGCCGTATCGCGCTACCTGGCCACTGTTGAAGGTCGGAATTTTGTGATCACCAGCCTGGTGGCTGAGATAGCCAATTCCTACTACGAGCTGCTGGCCCTCGACAACCAGCAGGAGATCTTGCAGCAGAACATCGAGCTGCAGACCAATGCGCTGCGGATCGTCAAGCTGCAGAAAGAAGCCACCAGGGTAACCGAGCTGGCCGTACGGAAGTTCGAGGCAGAAGTATTGAAGACACAGAGCCTTCAGTACGGGATCAAACAGAGGATAACGGAAACAGAGAACCGGATCAATTTCCTGCTGGGCCGCTACCCGCAACCCATTGCCAGGAGCAAGCAGGACCTGAACAGCCTTACCCCGATGCAGGTCCATACCGGCCTGCCTGCACAGCTGCTGGCTAACCGTCCAGACATCAAACAGGCGGAGCTGCAGCTGGCGGCTGCCAAGCTGGATGTGAAAGTAGCGAAAGCGCAGTTCTACCCTTCGCTGGGTATCTCGGCCTCCATCGGCTACCGCGCGTTCAATCCGTCGTACCTGCTCAAAACGCCGGAGTCCCTGCTCTATTCCATTGCGGGCGACCTGGTAGCGCCCCTGGTGAACCGCAATGCAATAAAGGCTACCTATTACAATGCCAATGCGAAGCAGCTGCAGGCAATATACCAGTATGAACGTACGATACTCAACGCCTACGTCGAAGTGGCAAACCAGCAGGCGAAGATCGGCAACCTGGAAAAGAGCTACGACCTGAAAGCCAAACAGGTAGACGCGCTGGCCCGTTCGATCAATATCTCCAACGACCTGTTCCAGTCGGCCAGGGCCGACTACATGGAAGTATTGATGACCCAGCGCGATGTGCTGGAAGCCCGTTTCGAGCTGATCGAAACGCGGATGCAGCAAATGAATGCGGTAATCAATATTTACCAGGCGCTGGGTGGCGGCTGGAACTAAGCGCTGACACAGCATTAAAAAAAGAGGACCTTCTCCGGTCCTCTTTTTTATGTCGGGCAGCTACTGCTGTTAACGTGCTTTTTCCCAGTCCCGGATGCCTTCGGCAAGTGCTTCGATATCCACATCGGTATTGTGCATATGGATGCTGATACGGATCAGGCCGTTACGGCAGGTAGTAACGATATTCCGCTGCGCCAGGAATTCATGCAAACCCGGCGCGGCATCTATGCAGACAATAGAGGCGCGGTTCCTGGTATCCCGGTCGCCAATCAATTGCACCGGGAGCGTACCGAGCCTGTCCAGGAGAACCTGCGTGAGCCGGGTATTGTGCTGCTCGGTCTGCGGCAGTCCGTACAGCAGCTTTTCTTCTATAGCACGGTTCATCACGGTGAGCCCGAACATATTGGGACTGCCCGGCTCATAATCCGTAATGGATGCTTCCTCCTGCAACCTATCCCCCTCCCAATGAAAGTGTGTACCGGCGTTCCCCCCAAACTTCGGCGGATACCGGTCAAGCAAATCGGGATGCAGGTACATAAGGCCTGTGCCGAAACCGGCATTCATCCATTTGTAATTGCTGGCAATAACAGCATCGACCGGCAGGGCCTGCGCATCGATATCGATGGCTCCGAGACTTTGCGTGGCATCGACAAACAGCAGGACATTGTTTTGCCGGCAGATGGCGCCCAGCTGTGCCAGGTCGATCTTAAAGCCGCTTTGCCACTGCACATGACTGATCACCACGATATCGATGCCCTTCGCCTTAATCGCCGCCTCTATCTGTTCGATACCGATATGAAAGCCGTCTTGCGTATCGATCCAGGTAATAGCGAACCGGTTGCGGACAAAAGGAAGATATAAGGAAGGGAAATCGCGCCGGTACAGGAGTATTTTCTCATCGCCTTTCAGTGCATGCACCAGGGCATTGATCCCAAAGGAAAAATTGGGCAGGAAGGCTACCTGCTCCACCGCCGCATGCATGAGCCTGGCCGCATTCTTTTTAATTTCCGGGTACCGCAGGGCGCGCCATGCTTCGCTGGCGCCGGAGCTGCCGCTTTCAAACATCTGGTACAAAGCCACCCCTGCCTGTCGTACCGGTTCGGAAATAAGGCCGCAGCCGGCAGTATCGAGATAGACGAGCGGAGCGTCCTGCATAAGAACAGATTTTGTAAGCTGCAAATTTAAGCGATAAGCCCCACAACCGCAATCCGGCATAACTACAGGGCCCAAAGGACGGCATCATGCTGATCGCCTGGCCACAGTTCTTCCTCCAATGCTATAAAATAAAAACCCGGCCCCAGAGCAGGAACCGGGCTTACACCAATGGTTATGGTTTATTGGCCTGATTTCACCAGCTTTTCTACGCGCAGCAGGCGGTCATTCTTATCGCTCAGCTGCAGGAAATAAATGCCATTGTCCATGCCGGACAGGGATATCTCTTTCGTTTCGCTCTGCTGGCGGATGAGCCGCCCATCTATACTGCTGATCGCTACACGAACGGCAAAGGGCGCCTGTATGTAAACAATGTCTTTTGCAGGATTGGGGTAAATGCGGACTTGCTGTGCCATTGCCGACAGATCGTCTATGCTGCTCAGGACCATATCAAATATTGCAGAAGTATCCTTGCAGCCGCCCTTGGTCACTGCTACCTGATATTGGCCGTTCTGCGTCACTGTATACGTGCTGTTGGTGGCGCCGGCTATCTCGTCGCTGTTGCGGTACCATTGATAGGTATCGAAGGGCTGCGTGGTGCTCAGCGTATTGCTGGTCCGCACGATCACGGCTTCGGGATTGCCGATGACCACGACAAAGGTGTCGACACCATAGTGACAATAATTGCCGTGGCGCACATAATAAGTGCCCGATGTATTCACGGTGCGCCGGCTGCCGGTGCTGCCATCATCCCAGAGAAAATGATAGGCGCCGGCGGGTGCCTGGAGGACAAGCGTATCCCCGGCAGGCTTACAGGCAGCCGTATCGTGACGGGCATAGGTAGTATCGGCTACATCAGGCTTGACGAAGATACCGCCCATGGTCTCGGCGCCGCTGGAATAAGCGGGGAGTGCTACCGCATGACGGTTGAAATTACAACCCACACCAGCGGTATTGGGGTTTTGAATGCAACCCAGGTAAGCCTGGAAGGGCGCTCCGGAATAGTTGCCGGGGCCGCTGCCTGCGGGATAAAAATAGCCGTTGGTCGTGGAAGTATCACCACCATAGGAAGCAGGCAGGTAGATCTTGCCATCGGGTCCCATCCGCATCACGTTGTTGTAAGAAGAAACAGAATCAGAAAGCAGCACGCGTGAATTTTTAATGGCTGCGGCGCTGCTAAGCGCTGTATTGTATTGGAACAGGGAAGATTCGACATGCAGGTTATCGGGGTTGGCCGGGCTCATGCCACCGGGATTGAGCAGTGAAAGGTACAGCTTCTGGTTATCGGGCGAAAAGCAGAGGCTCATACCGAAGGCAAAGCTTAAGGTATCGATCACCATGGGATTGGTAATGGCCGCTGTAGTCCTGTTGAAATCGAACAGCTCAACGATCGGTACCAGCTCGCCGCCGTTCTGTCCGAAAGCGATCTTGGTACCATTATGCGCAACCGCGATATTGCCCACGAAGCTCAAAGGCCCCATAAAGCCGACCGCCCCGTTGCCGACAGCCGAAGTGACCGGTGTAGTGCTGATGCCGGTATTGCCGATCTCAAACACTTTGAACTCCGTATTGTACAGGTCATGCGTAATGAGCCAGATATTGCAATCTGTGCCCGGAACGGCTTTCATGGCTCCGGAAAGATTGTTTTGCAGCAGCACGTTCTTCTGCCCCGCCACTACATCGCCCAGCCCGTTGTTCAGGCTCATGTCCACGATCGTATACCGCAGCTCATAAGCATTGGTGGTCGCCCCGAGAAAGTCGATGTTTCCGCACATGTAGAAGATATAATACCGTTCAGGATTATCAATTACCGGGAGCACCAGGGCGGCATCTAGCGCGTTACCGCCCGAAAGCCCCGTCCCGCCGGGCATCAGGTGGTGTTCCTTATCCCATATATTGTAAGCATCAGTGTAAAACAACAGATCGCCGTTAGCATCGGCGACCGAAGCTGCGTTTACCGTGATGACAGGCGTAGTACCGGAACTATATTGTCCCTGCATGGCGGAAGTGTCCGGCACGGGAGCATTACTTACAAAATGCAGGCCGCCATACTGGTAAAATTTCCATTGGTTGTTCTCTTTGAGCGTCCAGGCAGGTTGCTGGGCGGGACTCTTGGCCCATAGGCAAAGCAGCAGCAAAGCACATAAACATCTTTTCATCATTTGCATTGTTAAACGGTTTTTGGAATATAGAAAACATTTGATCGGACAGGTTATCGTATCAGTGTTACATTGCCCTCGTAGACCTCGTGGTGAACGGCATCGATCTCAGCGCTGATACGGTAAATGTATACACCCTCCGGCTGCGCTTGTCCGTTAAAACGGCCATCCCAGCCTCTTCCATCGATGCGTTCCGTCTGGAAGACCACCTGTCCCCAGCGGTTGAGGACCTGCATGGAAAACTTGCTGAGCCTTCGGGAAAGAAGCTGCCGGGGAAAGAAATAATCGTTACTGCCATCGCCATTCGGCGTAAAAGCATTCGGGACATCGATAAAGCAATCCTTGCTGACCGAGACGGACTCCGAGCTGGTACAGCCATGCTCATTGGTAATCGTAAGGCTGTATCTTCCCTCATGCCGCACGGTAATTTCTGCTGTCGTCGCCCCGGTGCTCCAGCGATAGCTTCCCCTTCCTGCACCAGCGGCACGATTGGACAAGGTCAGCGGACGTCCCTGCAGACACAGACTGCTGTCGGGACCAAGGTCGACCATGGGCAGCGCATATACCCATACGGTATCGGCAACGGTAATTGAAGGGCATGCCCTGAACTCAGCCGTCATTGACAAAGGCATTTTGCCTGCTGTGGCATAGGCATGTTGTATTGTTTCCGCACCTGTACTCAGCGCAGAGCCATCGCCCAGCTGCCAGTGCAGGCGGCTTATCGTGCTGTCGTAGCCGGGCGACAGCAGGAGGGCTTGCCCCGTACAAAGGCTATCCTTGTCTTTAGCAAAACGAAAATCCGTTACAGGAGCGTCGACAGTAACGCGCCGTGCGATAGTATCGCGGCACAGCGCGCCGGTACCAGCCAGTGTGACCGTATAGCTTCCCGGCTGGGCATAAACATGCGTGGGGCTTAGCAGTACGCTCCCGTTACCATCGCCAAAGCGCCATTGAAAATCCGTAAAGTAAGGTTCGGAAGCATTCTGGAAAGTAATACCAGTCCCGAGACAGATCAGGGTATCCGATACGAAAGCAACGTGATGCTCCTCTTCCGGTATATACAGGTGCAGCAGCGTATCGCAATGAGCAGTATGTATCGCCAGGGTATAGCTTCCGGTTGCAGCATGGAACAGCGTATCAGTAAGCGAACGTATATCCCCGGCCGCATTGCGCCAGATGTAGTGATAGGTTACCGTATCTCCGTTATAAGTGTATACCCATGCTTTGCCGGTATCAGCCCCCTTACAGCTATTCCTTATGCTTAGCTGCGGCAGGATGCCATAAGGAAAGCTGACCCTGAAGGTATCAGTGTGAAATACGCAGGGCGGCGTATGATACCGCACCCAGTAAAGGCCCGGCGCCGTTACGGTAAGGCTTCGGGCGTTGCTGCCGGTGTTCCATTCATATTCCCATCCGGAAGTATCTGCCGCCCTCAGGGTGTATTCCGTTGCGAAGCATCCGGCAGCAGCTGGAGCATAGGTATAGAGGGTATCTCTCGAGAACACAGGTGTTGTATTGTGAAAGCCGAAGTTCATAGAAGTATTCTGCAGCAAGGTCAATCCATCGATAACTACATCGCAGGCCGGGCCGGAAAGATTAGGGAACTTTATCCAGGAGACCTTATCACCTGCGGTAGCAGAATGCTGGAAATAGATACGTCCGTCCGGACCGCATTGCAAGCCCGTATTGCGACCATTGTTGCTGACCTCTGTTCTTGTTGCGGCCGGGTCCGGCGCGGTAACATCGAACTGGTAGATGCTCTGAAAGGAGCTGCCGTAAAGCTTCCGGCTGTCGGGAGAGAAACAAATGCCGTAATAGCCCAGCTGTGGCTCCAGCTGGACCGCATCGTCTATAGCGCCCGTAGCAGCGTTAAAGCGCGCCAGCTCCAGGCCGTTGTTGCCGCCGAATATAGCCTGTTCCGAAGCGGCGATACGCTTCCTGTCGGGAGATACTGCCAGGTAGCCGAAGGAAAGATTCTTGGCGCTCGCCGCATTGGAAATCACCGGTGAGGTGTTCAGACCGGCCGCAGTCAGCTCGAAAGCCTTGTAGCGCGCCTGTCCCCTGACACAGGTCAGTATCCACATATTGCAACGGTCGCCGACGATACCGATCATCTTTTCTGTCAGCCCCGAATCGATGAGTATACCTTTACGCCCGGCTACAACATCGCCCATGCCACCGTTCAGCGTCATATCGACAATGCTGCAGAAGAGCTTTCCCCTGACAGAAGCGGGTTGGTCCACCGCAGTAAGCGAGAAAACGTAGTACTTGTGGCTGCTATCGGGCATGGGTACGATCAGCGCGCCCTGGCTGGTGCTGTTGGTTACGCCCTGCCCCAGCCCTGTGAGGTCGGAACCATTCGGCATCAGGTTACCCATACGGTCCCATACCTGCGCACCATCGGTATAGCACCGCAGGGCGCCATTGTCGTCACATACCGAAGCTGCAGATTCGAGTGTACCTGAAGGGTCCGTATTATCGATCGCCGTACGGATAGCCACCGGGGCGCCGGAGCTGAAGTCGAGGCCGGCATGGTGTCCGAAGGCCCATATCCTGTTGGCCGCAGCATTATATTGTCCCCATGCTGTATTGGTCCCGATGGCCGGCAATAATAAGATCAGGATAACGCCTAAGGACAGTTTAGCACAGCGAAGGGACAGGATCATGGCATGTTTTTGTTTACGGTCCCGGCAACAGGCGGCGCCGGAGATAAGCTATAAATAAAGATGGTTCTGCTTTTTTCAGGTTGTAATCAAAATTAGAAGGGTGCACCAGGGTAAAAAAGAGTAAAAACACTCATTTGACAGAAAGCCTTTTTGGAAAGAAAAATTACTTTTGACCCGGCCATACTTCAGAAAAGATTAAACATGCTCTGGAAAAAATACCTGTGTTACCTTATGCTGGTGTGCCTGCTCCCGCGCCCTTTGCTGCTAAACGGGCAGGAACCGGGCAGCAGGATCAGCACCGGAGAAGACACGCTTCGTGCGGCACGGCTGATGCAGCAGGCTGCTAAAATGCGGGGCACACAACCCGACAGCGCGATAAGGCTGCTGGAGGAATCGTTGAGCATAAGCCGCATGCTTCATCATGAGGAAGGTATTGCGGGCGCCTTGCTCAGCCTAGCCTTCTGCTACCAGGACAAGGGCGAATATGATAAGACCAGGAAGCTGCTGCACCTTGCTTATCCTTATTGCCAACGCCTCTCGGCGCACAACAAAAGGATACTACCGGCTTTGTATAACGGTTGGGGCGGCACTTACAACCTGCTGGGCAACAACGATAGCGCGCTTCATTTTTTCTACAAGGCACTGGCCGAAATAGAACAGCATAACAGCCGCGACAGCACAACGCTGGCCCAGGTATATGATAACCTGGGCACCACATGGATGCAGAAAGGCGCCTATGAAAAAAGCCTGGGTTATATGCAGCAGGCAGAAAATATTGCTACCCGTACCCGCGACACGACTGTGCTGGCTGATATCTATATCAACAAGGGACTGGCCTGGACAGCGCTCAACGATAGTGCAAAGGCCATGCAATATCTCCGCCTGGCCCGGTCGGTGCTGCTCAGGCAGCCGCAGAACAGGAGCATCAAGTTTGTGTATTATGCTATGGGCAACGCACAAAGCGATCTCGTAAAAGCGCTCCCCTACTATCACTCCGCACTGTCATACGACAGCACATCCGGCTTTGCCGCCGGCATGTACCAGGCTATAGGAAGCGTTTACTACCGGCTCGGCGATTACCGGAAGGCGATACCTTATTACCAGAAAGCGGAGCAGATCTGTGAAGCGAAAGGCCTGATCGTTCACCGGGTAGCCAATTACGCTGCCCTGTCTTCCATATATGCGCAGCTGGGCCAGTTTGAGAAAGCCTATCATTACCAGGCAGCCTATGCCAGCCTGAACGACAGCCTGCAGGATGCTGCCAATGCCAAAGAAGTTACCCAGCTCGAGCTGAAATACAGAACGGCCGAACAGGAAAAAGCGCTGGCTCAAAATAAAGTGCTGCTGTATAAGCTGCAAAGGGGCATTGTGCTGATCGCTGCAGGAGCATTGCTCCTGCTCGGCATCGCGGCCGGTATATGGCGCAGTGTAAGAAACAAGCAAAAGCTGCAGGCCGCGCAGATAAGGGAGCTGCAGCAACAGCAGCGGATAGAGCAGCTCCATGCCAAGATGCAGGGAGAAGAGGAAGAACGCAGCCGTATCGCCCGGGAGCTGCACGATGGGGTCAACGTGCTGCTATCGGCTACAAAAATGAACTACGCCGCGCTGGGTAAGGAATACAAAGGATTACCCGACAGCAATACCTATGGCGAGATCATGCAATTGCTGAACCATATGGGCCTGGAGCTGCGGACCATTACCTATAAGCTCGTTCCCGAACTGCTGATCCAGCAGAGCCTGCCTGATGCTATCGAAACCTTCTGCGAGCTGATCCAGAAAAGCAACCGCCTGCACATCGAGCTGCAGACCTTCGGCTCCTTCACTGCGCTGAAGCCGGAATTCTGCTTTGCCATCTACCGTATTGTACAGGAGCTGGTCCACAATATTGTCAAGCATTCCGGTGCTACGCAGGTGCTCATCGCCCTGCTTTACCAGGATGACCTGCTGCAGCTCACCGTCGAGGATAACGGCAACGGCTTCGACGCAGAAAGAACATCGAACGGCCTTGGGCTGGAAAGCATACGCAGCCGCGTAAAAGATCTCGGCGGCCAGGTAAGCTTCAACTCCCGCCCCGGGGAAGGAACCAGCGTAGAGCTCGAAGTAGCCACCTTATCCCATGACCAGCTGGCGCCATAAACCAAATACAACATGAGTATCAAGATCACAATAATAGACGACCACCCGCTCCTCATCAAAGGGCTGCAGAGCATGCTCAGCCATCATCCCGATATCGAGATCATAGGTACCTACCAGGAAAGCAGCAGCTTGCTAAAGGCATTGCAGAACGAACAGCCCGACGTATTGCTGCTGGATATACAAATGCAGGGACAGATGGGCGACGAACTGGCGCCGGTACTGCACCGCCTGTATCCCGAGGTAATGGTGCTGGTGCTGACCAACCTCGAGCACCGTTACTATATCAAATCGATGCTGCAGCATGGCGTCAAAGGTTATGTACTGAAGAGCAGCGACGAGCAGACCCTGCTCGAAGGCATACGTACCGTAGCCCGCGGTCGCGAATATTTCGACCCGGTGATCCGGAAGCAGGTATTGCAGGAGCAAAGCAGCCGCAGCCTGTTCCCATCGCTTACCCGGAGGGAAAAAGAGATCCTGAAAATGCTGACGCATAACCACAGCAGCCAGGAGATCGCCGATCACCTTTCGCTGAGCAAGCGCACGGTAGAGAACCATCGTACCCACCTGCTGCAAAAGCTGGATGTCAAAAATTCGGCCAGCCTTATCCGCAAGGCAATGGAGCTGGGCCTGATCTGAAAATGGCTCAATAAACATTGCGTCTATCTCCCAAATAAAAAGCCGCCTCAGAAGGTGGCTAAAGAGAAGCTAGTGCTTAGCGGCCGCTAATGCCGGAAGTATCTAAGATAGCCGGCAGAAATTCAGAAACCTTGCAATGTTTTATTGCATTTGTCTTGCCCTGCCTTATTCCGGCACTGCAGCGACCAGCCGTTCTGCCATCTTTTTCGCTGTCTCAGCATATTCCTTTTCATACATTGCCATCAGCTCCTCTTTGGGTGTATTTTTCTTTTTGGCCTGTGCCCTGGATTGAACGCTCAATGTTGCGAAGGGAGGTATGAACATACCCAGCGCATTTACAAAATTGCTGATGCTACCAATGATATGCTGCGATCCGTCGGAATCGCCGGTGATGATGATACCTGCGGCCTTGCCCTCCAGCCGGGAGGCTTGCCCTCCATGATCTCATCGTGCAGCTCATCCAGGCGCTCGATCGCTCTTTGGGTTTCAGAAGAATGATTGCCCCACCAAATGGGCGTGGCAAAGATGAGGATATCGGCTGCTGTTATTTTTTCGAGTATTGCGGGCCAGTCGTCGCCTTCGCCCATATTGCTATAAGTACCGGGCAGAATATGGTGCCGCACCAATTTCACGACTTCAAAGTCGACACTTTTCTTTTGTAAATAACCGGTAAAAAATTCCACCAGCGTTTCGGTATGGGACAAGCCCTCACGCTTCAGGGTGCCCAGGAGGACAATGGCCTTCATAACATCGGATGATTGGTTATTGCTCCAAACCTAACAATCCCGGACCGGGTTGGTTGATAATCTTTTGCCAAAGGGTAAAAGCGGACATGAATTCTTGTTCTTATACCAGAGATCGTAGTCAAACTATATTATTCCCTGAATTTCGTGTTTAAAATATAGCGCTTAACCTTCTCAAAAATAGCCCGGTTCCCATTATTGATCCTGCAATTGTCTACTAGCGCAATTTCTTTAAAACAAGGTCCATCCCAAATACAAACATAGGTAGCGTTAATAATACCAAATTCCCTGGTATAGTAGAAAAACCAATTATCAAAATCTTCATTCCACTTACTTTCAAAGTTAGAAGAGAAGGCATAGATGACAATGGACCGACCATTTACAACAAGGGTATCCATTGCGTATAATACTCAATGCTATCGGAAGAAATGATCTGGAATTGAGAAGTGAGCTGGTAATTCACATTGCTGATTGCCGCAAGAACAGAAGAATCCCGGGGTAACTGTTTAAGTGAGTCCAGTTCCTTCATCAATATGGTCTCTATATCCATACCGGATAGCGTATGTTCCCTGACTTTCGAGATAAATGAGTCTACAGTCTCCAAATTGCTGTTAAGGTTTTTATCCAGGCAACCATTTACTCTTACAATAGTATCCGTATTTCCTTCAAGGTATCTAAGCCACGTATGCTGGCATTGCGCCGCTGCTGTCTGATACATCAGGAAAATAAGGAGAGAAAACAAGGCCTTCATTATTACTTTAAAAAGATACGGTTTGTTCATGGAGAAAGAATAATCAAGTAACTTTTATAGATACCTTCCACTAAAGGTTTAAACGCTATAGTTTTCCGAAAAGGAATTTTCTTTCCTATACATCCCACTCATAGCTGAGCCAGTCTTTATTTTCCCGGGCGCCCAACCGTTCGTAAAATTTCTTGCCGGCTTCGTTCCAGGGCGCCACGGTCCATTTAATTTGTCCGCAGTTATGCCGTTCCGCTTCCATGCGTAGGGCATTCATCAATTGCTCCCCGATCTTCTGCCCCCTGTAAGCTTCCACGATATAAAGCTCCTTCAGGTAGATCGCGGGCCTGTTCTGCGCCGTGAAAGGCAGAAAATAATACACCAGCATCCCGGCGAGGGTACCCCGGTCATCGGCGACGATACTGTAAAAGTCCGGCGGACTTTTGCGGAATCCGCGCTCACGCACAATTTCGGGTGTGATGGCGAAAGCCTCAATATACTGTTCAAATATAGCCAGCGCCCTCATCAGGGACCAAAGCTGCTCACTGTCTTTTTCTACGGCCTTCCGGATCGTAACAGGCATGCTTCTTCTTTAAGATAACTCTTTACAGGTAAAAGCGGTACGCTATAGTGCATATCCTACCATTCTCTTCTGATCTTATTGCGATGCATTTCTCCCCAGTCGGACAAGGCATGGAGCACGTCTTTCAGCGTATCGGCATAAGATGTTACCTGGTATTCCACGACCACCGGAGCCTTCGTATGTACAATGCGTTTCACAAAGCCGTTCATTTCAAGCTCCTTCAGCTCGTTGGATAATACTCTTGCCGAGATCCCTTCGACAGCCCGCTGGATCTCGTTAAAGCGCTTGTTCCCTTCGCGCAGGGCTATGATAACACGCAGCTTCCATTTTCCGCCGATCACATACAGCGCATCGCCCACATAGGCAAGCGATCGCACACACTCCTGTGACCCAAGAACAATTTCTTCATTCATAAGTATCTGAATTTTAAAAACTATACAAAAGATTAGCGCTAACCTTTTGTATAGTGCTAATCTTTTACAAGCAAATGTAAATAGTTTTGCCCGCATAAAAATCAAATGATGAAAAAGATATTGCACATTATATCGAGCCCCAAAAACGAAGGGTCAATGAGCATTCGGCTGGGTAACGCGATCGTCGATAAGCTGCTGGCGGCTTACCCCGGCAGTACGGTAACTGAAAATAACCTGACGATCAGCGACTGGCCGCACCTGGATGGCGCTATGGCGTCCGCTTTTTATACCCCGGCCGAACAAAGAACGCCGGAGAACCTGGAAGCGCTGAGGTATTCCGATAAAGCAATACAGGAAATTATGGAGGCCGATATTATCGTCATCGGTGCACCGGTGTACAACTTCTCTATTCATTCATCGCTGAAAGCCTGGATCGATCATATCGTGCGGCGCGGCGATACGTTTAAATACGGTGAAAGCGGCCCCGAAGGCCTGGTCAAAGGCAAAAAGGTTTACCTGGCTATCAGCTCGGGCGGCGTATACAGTGATGGACCTATGAAGCCCATGGATCATGGAGAGCCTTACTTAAGGTTCATGCTGGGCTTCCTGGGGATGACAGACGTTACCGTATTCCGCATCGAGGGACTCTCTGTCCCCGGAGTGCAGGAAACGGCTGTAGAAAAAGGCCTGGCGAGCGTTGCCGTCTAGCGGGCATGGTTATGGCTTTACTCTAAAGTAAAAATACCCCGGTAGCTTACCGGGGTATTTGTTATATACTATCGATCAACCCAGGCTGATCTGTTCTTCAAACACATTGCCGAAGCGGTCTTTGGCCCTCACCCTGATCTCCCTGGCTCCGGCGGAGGGTACCGCGCTGAACAGGTGATCGGTAAGGATCGGCTCGATCCATTTGCGCGCTACCGGCAGGGCATCACCCTGATACAATTCTACCGCGGCCGGGTCGTAGCCGGTATATTGCTCCATAGCGCCTTTGGGCTTTTCATCCTCAAACCACTCCACCGTCCAGCGTTTGTCGTGGTTCCATATGTTGGCGATCACGGCATTGGCCTTCTCCTTATCAGCTCCCGGCTTATACAATCGTATCTGGTGCTGCTTTTCGTAGCCGGTAGCTTTGTAATACCAGGAAATATCGTCGCCATCCACTTCGAATACGCCAAAGCCGTTAGGTGTGCCATCGCCGCACACCGGTCCCGACCACCAGGCGCCGCATACGGTGCCCAGGTTGTGCTCGGTAATGTTGTCCTTTTCCCACACTTCGTTCCAGTGCGTATGCCCCGAAACGATCTGTACCTTATAAGGCTTCAGGAGATCGTATAAAGCTTTCCGGTTGATCACCACACCGCCCACTTCATCTTCCTTTTTCTTGTGGCGCCGCTTATCGCCGGTATTGGAAGGGATGTGCAGGGCCACCACTACGGTGCTGCCCTGCGGCACATAACGCAGGTCTTTTTCCAGCCACTTCAGCTGGGTTTCGGTAAGGTACCCGATATAACGGTGGCCTGCCCCGATAAAGAAGACGTCGTCCAGTACCACATAATGCACCTTGCCCTTATTGAAGGAGTAATAGGAAGGCCCGAATTGCGCTTCGAAGCTTTGCTGGGAATCATCGTCGGTGCGGGCTTCGTAATCCATATCGTGGTTGCCGATCACCTGCCAGAAGGGAACACCGGTCATAGCAACAGCCTTGCGGTAATCTTTGAACAAGTCGAAATTGTCCCACACCAGGTCGCCACAGCCGATACCGAAAACAGGATGATCCTTCAGCGTATGGATATGAGCCTGTGCATCCGGCGCCGAAATGGTCAGCAGCTTTTGCGCGTCCTCATCATTCTTGATCTGGGTGTCTGCCCAAACAACGAAGGTATGCTTGTTGTCGTCCCGGGCAGACCGGGTTAATGAGAAGTCCGCTTTTTGTTGCTTCACACCCTTTTGCAGCGGAGCATAAAACCGGGCGATACCCTGCTCTTGGGGCACTTCATAGCCTGCTGGCAGCGAAAAGAAAATAAAGCGCGCATCATAATGGGCTTCCAATGCATAATTTCCTTTGGCATCGGTTCGGGTAACGGAAAAACCGTCGCTTACGGTTACATCGGGAACCCCTTTCCCTTCAGCGCTGATCCTGCCGCTCACTTTCCGGAAAGAATAATCTTCCGATGCCGTGTTGTCACCGGCAAATACGGCTGTTGCTGAAAAGCCCAGGCCGGCAGAGAGCAGGCCTATGTTCTTGATAAAATTTCTCCTTTGCATAAATCAGGTTATTGAATGGTTATGATGCTTTGCGTATCGTTTGGTTAATGGTCTTCGCTTCCCTGGCGGCCTGCTGCTTCAAGGCGGCAAGGCGCTTGCGCAGCAGGGCGCGGGTCTCGTTCCTGGCTGCCTCGTATTGGATCACCAGCGATTGCAGCGTTCGAAGATGCTGCAGGTATTCGGCCTGCAGCTGCTCCATATGCTGCAGATGCTCTTCGATCTTTCGGTCCATGAGCGCAGCGCCTGCCCCTGTTCTGGCCAGCAGCTCCTTTATTCCTTTACAAAAAGCCTGGTGCTGGGCATTGCTGATCGAAGTCATTACGCGAAGATTTAATGTTATTTCCTGTTATTTTTTAATTGCTGAAGACGGCAAAATCTTCTATGCTCAACCTGCCATTGAATACCGAAGTACCGTTGGTAGGGCCCAGGCCCAGCTTATTGACCCGGAAGCGCACAGGCCCTTTCAGATCGAGAAGGAATATGGCGACTTTCGGCACATCGGAGCCATCACTTATGGCTTCTCCGGTCTGCTGCCAGGTAAGGCCGCCGTCCTGCGAGTATTCCAGCTTAAGGGTACTGCTGGCATCGGTATAATAGGCGCCGTAGGAAAAGGTCACTTTGGAAGCGCCGTTGGGCAGGTCGAAGTTCATTTGTACATAGGCGTCGAAGTCGAGCTGCTGCTGCATGCGGATGCATTGCTTTCCGGCAGGATTGAAACGGTCCCTGCCTGCGGTCGTGCCAAGGATGGCGTAATACAGCTTCCAGTTGCCGGTCTTCATATCGATATTGTTGTCGATCGCCGTCATGTTGTAGCTGCCTTTTGTTGCAGCATCGGGGCTTTCAAAGTCTTCGGGGAAGCCATTGTACAATGGCCCGCTGGCAAAGGTAACGTCGGCTTTTGTCCTCAGATATAAGCGCATGGCTGCCCCATCCTTTGTATTGCCACTGGCATTGTAAAAGCCGGCAATCCCCCTGAAGGTGGCGCTGGCCGGGAGACCATCTCCCGCGAAACCCGCACCGGCAGCTGTAGATAGCAGCAGAGCACTGTCTTTGCCATCGCTCAGGTATTTGTCGCCCGCATAAGTATCGCCCGGTTGCGGCACGGGCTTTACATCGGCCGTTACTTCTACCAGTGTGCTCTCATATTTTGCAAACTCTGCCGTGAGCGCACTAACCGAAACCGGTGTAACCTTAATGGCGGCGCCGGCAGCCAGGCGGTGCACACGGTCCGAAGCTACCTGCTCCAGCATCAACGCACCATTACGATTGACCAGGGAAAGGCCATCGACCTGCACTTCCACTGAATCGCCGGGAACATAGCGCTTCGCCGTTTCCCCGTCCATATTCAGTATAATGCCGGTAGTGCTCCCTCTTGCAGTGTTTTGCAGGATCACATAGCCTGCAGGAAAATTGGCGCCGCTGTGATCCGATATCACGACACCACGAACAGTCGTGGCGCCGGCTAACAATTCGGAGCTTATGATCACATCGCTTCCTTTATAGAGACTGCGCAGCTGGCTGACCGAAGTGAGCGGGCTGGGCGTACCCGTCGCCGGGTTTTCATTTTTCTTGATACAGGAGGCCGTTGCCAGAAGCATTAACAAGGCAAGGCCCGGAAATATGTTCTTCATTGTTTGTTGCTTTAATTAAGGTTTGTTCCACCATACTTTGATATTGATATCGTCACCTCCCATGCGATTTACGGCTTCGCTGTAGTGCGCGCTGTTCACCGATTGCACATATACCGGATACTTGAAGCGGGCCGGCATTTTGCCACCGTTCTGCACACCGGCGCCCAGGGGCAATACCGGGTGTCCTGTACGGCGGTATTCGCTCCACTGCTGGAAATCGGTAAAGAACAAGCTGTAATATTTCTGCACATGGATCAGCTCCATTTTCTGATCCATATTGCCATCTTCTGTCCAGGCGATGCCTTCCCTTGTCAGGTAATCTTCCGGCACTTCTTTGGCCCAAAAGGTAATTGCATTGGTCACACCGGTCTCATAATAATCTTTGGCCGGCTTGCTGATCATTCCTTTCAGCGCCGCTTCAGCCAGCAGGAACTGTACTTCCGCATAGTTCATAATATTGCCCATCAGCGGGTTGTTCTTCAATGCAGCGGGATAGGTAGACATCTGTTCCGGCACCTGGCCTTCAGCATAGCCGCTCGGCACACCCAGGTAAACGCCCAGTGAGGCTTCTGTAGCCCACAGGGCAGCGCGCGGGTCCTTCCACAGGTTCAGGTTGTTGACAAAAAATTCGGAGAGACTCACGGCGCCGTTAAAATCATAATCGCGGTAATTGTAAAACTCCGATATATAGGGTGGTGTGGTGGTAAAACGCAGCACAGCCGATTCGGCGTTACTTTTGATCATGGGGTAATTGACAGCTTCCGTCTCCGCGATCAGGGTAATGGTCGCGGCAGCATTCAGCTCGCTTTTATCCGACACACGCATCAGCAGGCGCAGATAGAGGGAATTGCCAAACTGCCGCCACAGCAAAGGCGCTCCCTGGTACAGGGGATCGGCGGCTTTCTTATCGGCGGCCACGGCTTTATTCAAGGCCAGGTAACGGTTAGCCAGCTCCAGCTTTACAAAGAGGTCGGCGTAAATATCCTGCTGCAGGTCGAAAGCCGGTTCATAGATACCGTCTTTCCCCTTTGCCGCTTCGGTATAAGGAACGTCCCCAAACATATCGGTCAGCTGTGAAGAAACCCATACGTCGCAGATCAGGGCGATACCCATCATCGTCGTATCGTTCACATCTCCCGCTTTCGCATACATATCGCGGAAGTTGTTCAGCTGCAGGTACCAGTTGTTCCACATGAAGTCGGATTCATTCGGCCGGATGAGATAACGGCCGATATCGTTGTTGTTGCTTAAGGGCACATGATCCTGCATGAGGATATTGTTGAGGCGCATCGCACGGCTCAGGTTGCCATTGACCACACTATACAAAGCGGGTGCCAGCAAGGCCTCGGGTGTGGCTATGGTCGAGGCATTGGGATTTTTATTGATCTCCTTGAAATCTTTGCGGCAGGCGCTCGTCATTGCGACGGCGCAAAGCAGCAACAGCACAGGAATATATGTATGTTTCATTGTTCTTGTATTAATAACGTTTGAAAGCCTGTTAGCATACCGGTCAGAACTCGGCTTTAATATTGAAACCATAGCTGCGGGTACTGGGGAATTGACCTATTTCAAATCCCTTATAGATCTGTCCGTCGCCCAGGGTGCCGAATTGCGGGTCATAGGCAGGCCAGTCGCTGAACATCAGCAGATCCCTTCCATAGAGGCCCACGACCAGGCTCCTTATCCCTGCACCCTTCAGCTTATTGCTGCTGATCTTATAGTCCAGCCGTACTTCCCGCAGCTTGATATAATCTGTGCTGAAGGTGTTGGATTCGATATTGGTCCGGTCAAAATGCGACTTATAATAGGTTTGGATGTCGGCCGCGATCACATCATTGGGCCGGTAGCTGCCGTCATCATTGCGGATCACGCCATCGCCCACGATGCCGTTGTACCTGCCGGGCAGGGTCTTGGTCAGCTTGCCCTCTTCGGCCAGCACCGAGTGCGTCAGGGAATAGCCTACACCGCCAAACTGCCCGTCGAACAGAAAGGAAAAGCGGAAATTTTTATAGGTAAATTCGTTGCCCCAGCTGGCGCGCCACTTGGGCGTGGTATTGCCGATATAAATTGCGGTATCGGTCCACAGCGGATAGCCGGATGCATCGTAAACGATCTTCCCATCGGGTGAGCGCTGATAGCCGATCCCATAAAGATCGCCCATAGTGCCTCCGGGACGGGCTTCAATGGTACCGCGGCCTGCAGGTCCCGCCGACATGATATAATTGGTCACACCTTCGGCCAGGTCAACGATCTTATTCCTGTTGGCTGCATAAGTTCCGAAACTGCGCCAGTTAAACCCGTCTTTCTTTTTGCTGACAAAGGGCTTTATATAAGCTTCGATCTCTATGCCTTTATTCTGCACCAGGCCAGCGTTCAGGATGGTCGCATTGTACCCGGCAGCACGATCGATCGGCACACTGATGATCTGGTTGCGGGTATTGTTGAGGTAAAGGGCTACATCCACTCCTACCCTGTTGCGGAACAAGCGCAGGTCGGTACCGGCTTCATAGCTGGTAGTGATCAGCGGACGCAGATCGCTGTTGGCAATGTCCGTAGGGTTGGCCAGGCCGGAAGGGAAGCTGGTAGGGCTATAGGTGTAAGCGGTAAGATAAGGCGTGGTACCACCACTACCCACCTGCGCCCAGGAGCCCCTCAGCTTCCAGAAGCTGACCCACTTCGGCAGATGCGCCATTTCTGTCAGCACACCGCTCAGGTTCACTGAAGGGTAGAAGAAGGAAGAGTGGCCATAGCTTTCAGGCGTGGCCAGCGTGCTGGTCCAGTCGTTGCGACCGGTTACATCAAGAAAAAGGTAATCCCGGAAAGACAGCCCAAACGTGCCATACAGGCTATTCACGGCATATTCGCTCCGGTAAGGCAGCGCCAGGATCAGGTTCTTGCTGTTGGCAAAATTATAGACACCGGGATAAAGCAATTGCTCCGCCCTCATCTCGTCGCTGATAAACTTGTTGTGCATGCGGCTGCCCCCCAATGAGGCATTCAGCACGAAATTCTTTTTGAATACCTTGTTATAGTTCAGCAGGAAATCATAATTCAGCTCCTGGGTAAAGATATTCTGGGTACGGTACATACCGCTGGCAAATTTCTGGCTGCTGAAAGGACGCTGCTGGGAACGTGCTTCGGAAGCCCAGTCCAGCGTGGTGCGGGCCATCAGGCTCAGCTCCCTGGTAAACTGGTAGTTCGCCGTAATGTTGCCGATCACATTGTTGCGGTTCACTTTATTCAGCATCTCGTTAGCGATCAGGTAAGGGTTATCCAGCAGACTGCTGAAAGGCCGCGTCTGCATAATGTTTTCCTGCCCCGGCGCCCAGTAATCTCTGAACCAGTCGAGATTGGCATTGGGCACCAGGCCGCGTATGAAATACATAATGGACTGGTTGTTGTATCCCGTTGTTGGCAGGTTGTCGCTGCTCTTGTTGGTGTAATTGATGTGCGTGGAGATCTTCAGCCGGGGGGTTACATACTGGTCCAGGGCCAGGGCTACCGTATTGCGGGAGTAACCGGTATTGGGCACGATCCATTTGTTGTCGAGGTTGGTATAGGATAAACGTGCGGTAGTCTTATCGCTGCCGCCTTCCAGGGTCAACGTATTGGTAAAGGTCCTGGCCGTCTGGAAGAAATTCTTCCGGTTATTTTTATAAGGTACCCAGGGTGTTCGCACCGAATCGGCAGTGCGGGTAACGGGATTGTACTGGAAATAGGACTGCCCGTCGAACTTAGGTCCCCAGGCCGAGCTGGTGCTGCGGGTGCTGGCGCCGTCGATGGTTTGCCCGTAGGAATACCAGGTATCGCTTCCATCTACCCCCTGCCCGTATTCGTATTGAAAATCGGGCCATTGCAGTATCGATTCAAAAGTGGTATTCGAGTTGAAGGTCAGGCCCAGGCCTTTTTGCTTTTTGCCCGATTTGGTGGTGACGATGATCGCGCCGTTGGCACCCCTTGCGCCGTACAAGGCGCTGGCCCCGGGACCTTTCAGCACCGATACCGACTCGATATCATCGGGATTGATATCGTTCAGGGAGGTACCGAAATCGACCGGAGAATCGCCGTCCAGGTAAGCGCCGCTGCCGTTGCCCGTGATCTGCCCGCTGCTGCCGCTGATCACCACGCCGTCGACCACGATGAGGGCCTGGCTATTGCCCGAAAGCGAATTTTCACCACGCAAGATGATCGCATTGGTACCGGCCGGGCCGCCGTTGGACTTCAGCATATTGAGGCCGGCCACTTTACCTTCCATCGTATTGGTCCAGTTGTTGGACATCGCATCGGTCACATCCTCATTATCAAGACGCGTCACGGAGTAACCCAGGGCTTTCTCTTCCCGCTTAATACCGAGCGCTGTAACCACCACTTCGTTCAGGTCGTTGGAAGCCGGCTTCAGCTTAAAGGCTGTAGCGGTGGTATCGCCGCTGCCGATCCTGATCTGCTGTACCGACAGGTCGTTGTAGCCCATATAGCTCAGCTTCGCTGTATATTCGCCCGGAGAGAGGGCCACCACAAACTTCCCGTCGACATCGGTCTGAACCGCTTGCTGCGCAATGCTGACAATAGCGCCGATCAGTGCTTCGCCATTCCTTTCATCGGAAACCCTGCCATAGAGATAGCCTTTGGACCTGCTTTGCGCTTTGTTCGCTGACAGGCGCAGCAGGATCACTCCATTGTTGATGGTATACTCCAAATGGTATTCCTTTTGCAGGGTTTTCAATATGGCTTCGAGCCGTTCTGCTTTGAACTCGCGGGGCGCTACATTGATTGCTTCAAAGTCTTCCCTGAGAAAGGAAAAAGAATAGCCGGTTTGCTGATCGATGCGGGAAAGCAAAGTCGCAAGCGATTGCGTACGCTCCGTTCTCAGGCTGATCTTCTCGCCCAGGTCCTGCGCCCGAAGGCCTTCCGGCCGGGCACTAAGCCCGAGGCCCAGCGACGCGCCAAAAAGCAGTGGCCGTAACCATGCCCTTTTTGGTAAGTTTAATGTACTTTTGGGATTCATTCATTTTTCAGTTTTCGGATTGAACAATGTGGACGTGTTGGCGCACGTCCTTTTTTTATCGGATATGGACACTATGGTTATCGATGGTGTATTGTAAATGGTTCAGGTAGCAAAGACTTTCCAGCATGTCTTTGAAGGCCTGACGGGGAAAGGAGACAGAGATATGCTTATGCCCTCCCCTTCGGTTGCGCCAGGTAACCGTATAGCCATAACGGGCGCACAGCTTTTCCACCACCTGCTGCAAAGGCATATCCGCGGCATAAAAACCGCCGCTGTTCCAGGAAAAATAAGGGCTCACGTCGGCCTTATACTTGCGCAACATCCGTCCGGCGGCAGAGCAGGCTGCTATTTCTCCCGGTTGCAATATCAATCCGGGAGCGGCTTTACCAGTCATTGTTATTGCTACCTTTCCACGAAGCAGGGCTACCTGTGTCGGTGATTGACGTGTTCCGGTCTCCACATTAAAGCAAGTTCCCAATACCTTGATATCTGCATCGGCAGTATGCACCACAAAAGGATGCGTGGCATCATGACGCACATCGAAGCTGGCTTCGCCGCTTAAAGAGACCCTTCTTTTATTGCCGCTAAAGTCGCTGGTCCATTCCAGCCTGCTGTTGGCGTTCAGCCATACGATGGTGCTGTCGGGTAATTGCACCCGTTTCAGTCCGCCGGGGCCGGTTACTGCGCTATACATAGCCGCTGCACTTTCGCGGTGCAAGTCAGGCCTGCCGGGAAAAAAGAACGCGGTGCGCGCGAGCACGACCAGGATCGCCGCTGCTGCGGCCCATTTCAGGGCTGTAAAGAGAAGCTGCTTTCTCTTGCCCGGGTAATGCTGCCGCAGGAATTGCATTTTGGAAGCTTCTGCCCATGATGGTTTGTAGGCCTCATCTCCTGATCCAATATTATGGTACCAGGATTCCAGCAGGGTCTTTTCGCCAGGTGTGCATTCGCCGTTGAGGTAACGATCCAGCAGCGCCTTTGCTTTTGGGTTATCGGTCATCAATAAAAGAATAACCGGCAGGTGCAGGATGTTAACCTTTCCGGAGTTAAGAAATTGTAACCAATGGAAGGGCAGCCGTCAGGATCAATACCACTTCGGGTTTCCGCGCCACGGTTTTGCGCAATTGATCGAGCGCACGACTGTACAGCACCCTGGCCGATGCCGGGTCCATATCGAGCAGTTGCCCGATCTTATCATAGGAGTAGCCGTTGTGGATGCGTAGGGTAAACACACGCTTCAGGGAAGGGGATAGTAAGGTTACGGCGTGTTCGGCCAGCATTAGCCGCTGATCGGCATACTGCTGCTCGTCTTCACTGTCGCCGATCTCGTGCAACAGATCGTCGAGCTGCTGCAGCTGCACTTTATAGCGACCGGATGAGCGGTAATAATTGAGAATACCGTAGCGCAGCGCATGCAGCAGGTAGAATTCGATCTCTTCGTTCTGCGGTACGGTCTCCCATTTTTCCCACACGTTCAGAAAGACTTCCTGTACCATATCGTGGGCCTTATCCCTATCGGCCGTTTTGGCGTAGGCGATACGGTACAGTTTCGGCCACCAGGCATCGACCAATGTATTGTACATTGATGTCTTTCCCCGTAGCCGTAGCGTCTCTTTCAATTCTATAAATGGTAAACACCGCAAAGAAAGAACTTACGTTTTACGTAAATGTTAAGAAGTGAAGAATGACTGAGGCAAAAGGCTTTCATTTAAATTGTTTGCGACACACACGAGGGTGCGTGCCGGCAAGGCTCAACCCAAAGGCACCATCATTTCCCAGTCATCTCGCCCATTCTAAAATTTAATCTCTGTCATTTTCCCGTAGTAACCAAAATCAACAGAAAAACCGATACTATCGGAAAAGAAAACGCTGCTATAAGCAAATATAGCAGCGTCGAATATGCGAAAACAGTAAGAAAACGATACTATCTGTAACGTAACTATTTCCCAATACAAAACTTCCCAAAAATCGTTCCTAAGATATCCCTGTCCACTTCCACCTGACCTGTAATCTCGCCGAGGTAGTGGAGACAGCGGCGCACGTCGAGGGCCAATAGTTCGCCGCTGATATGGTTGTCCATACCGGCTTCTATGTCTTTCAGGCATTCGGCCACTTTGAGCAGGGCGGCATGGTGACGGGCATTGGTCACGATGGTGTTCTCGGTATTGAGCTCGCCTTCGCTTACCAGGTTGTAGAGCTGCTCTTTTAGCTGATCGACGGCCCTGCGGTTCTTTGCAGAGATGAACAGGATCTCATCAACCAACCCCGCGAATTGCATCCGGGCTTCTTCCTCGCCCTGCTCGTCGGTCTTGTTGGCGACTAAGAGGTAACGCAGGCCTTCGCTGCGCAAGAGGTCGCGTTGCTGTACCAGCTCCTCGGGCGTGGTATCCTGCACATCGAAAAGGTAGACGACGACATCGGCGCTACGCATCTTTTCCAGGCTGCGTCCTACACCTATCTGCTCGATCTCGTCGCTGGTATGCTCGCGGATGCCGGCAGTATCGATAAGGCGGAAGAGCAGACCTTTGATGTTGAGCACTTCTTCGATGGTATCGCGTGTGGTGCCGGCAATATTGCTCACAATGGCGCGTTCCTCGTTGAGCAGGGCATTGAGCAGGGTCGACTTACCGGCATTGGGCTTACCGATAATGGCTACGCTCACACCGTTCTTGATCGCATTGCCGAGGCCAAAGGAAAGAATAAGCTGTGTGGTAGCGGCTTCCAGCTGATCGATGAGGCTTCGGAACTGGCTGCGGTCGGCAAACTCCACATCTTCTTCCGAAAAATCCAGCTCCAGCTCGATAAGCGCGGCGAAGTGGATGAGCTGCTCCCGCAACTGCTTCAGGTCGCTGGAAAAGCCGCCTTTCAGTTGTTTCAGCGCTGTTTGCTGCGCAGCAAAGGAGTCGGCGGCGATAAGGTCGGCCACGGCCTCGGCCTGCGCGAGATCCAGCTTGCCGTTAAGGAAAGCACGCTGGGTATACTCGCCGGGATGGGCCAGCCTTGCGCCGGCCTGGATACAGGCTTCCAGTATACGTTGTAAAATATAGGGGGCGCCATGGCCGCTGATCTCCACCACGTTCTCACCGGTATAGCTGCGCGGTCCATGGTACAGCGATACTACTACCTCATCAATCTCGGCGCCATCAGCTGGCGATACGATGCGACCGAAGTGCAGCGTGTGGCTCTGCTGTGCCGCCAGCTTCTTGCCTTTGAAGATAAGATCGGCGATGGTGATGGCTTCGCTGCCACTGAGGCGGATCACCCCTATGGCGCCGATGCCGGGCGCGGTAGCGATGGCTGCTATGGTCTGTTCGTTGGCTATCATACGATACAAAGGTACGCCGACCATAGCAAGGCGCCAATGCCAGACGGCTGCATCTATCTATTCTATTGCCCCGATAATGACGCCGAAATAACCGTCGGTCTGCAGCCAGCTCATCGCAGGCAGGTAGGTTCGGGAGACGAAGCCATCGAGGAAAAGCGCATTGCGACAGCCTTTGCGCAGGAAATATTCGGCAAAGTCGTTGAAGCTGACTTCTTTTTTCGACATAGCGAACAGCATACGCCCGTCGGGCAATATGCCCACACCGTTGCGCACATTCAGGTTTGCGGAGCCTTTTGTAAAAGCTTTATGGATTTTTCCCTTCACCACGAGCATGGGTCCCGATTGGGTGGCATAACGGATATCCTTACGCGGTATGAATTCGTTAGTAGTACAAACAAATCCCTTTCCATCATTGGTAATATAAAAGACACCATTGGGTGAAAGGTAAAAATTACCGTAGCCTTTCCTGGTGTTCCGTGTTTTCAGGGTCTTGCCCTCTTGTATAAAGAGCCCGAGCGGGTTGCGGTCCTCCATATACATTCCACCGTTCATGGCGAAGACCAGCTTTTGCTTTTTCGCTTCGGTATAGGCTTTAAGCCGTCCCAGGCTACCGATCGGCCTGCCCTGATCATCCTTCCAATAGAGCTTCAGCTGCTGCCCAGCAGAAGGCGTAAAGCTGATCATTTCTGCATCGGAGATCCGGGCGTGGACCAGCAATACCTGCAGGAGCAGGAAAAGCAGGCTAAAGCTTTTGTACATAGGGAGCAATTGACATTAAAGATAAGTCAAAACATTAACGAATTAATTTAAAGCAAACTTTTGCGGGATCAAGAAACATGCTTTACCTTTCCTTATTCAAATCATATCAACGATGTCATCCATATTAATTGCCGATAGTGGTTCCTCTAAAACCGACTGGAGCCTGATCGGGAACAATAAACGTGTAAAACATTACCAGACTTCGGGCCTGAATCCTTTTTTCAGAACGGAAGAAGATTGCCATCGCCTGCTGACGGAAGAGCTGAAGCTGAACCCGGCGAAGGAATCGATCGACCGCATCGTTTTTTACGGGGCGGGTGTGAAAAGCAAGAAACAAGCTTCTTTCATCGAGAATATCCTGAAGAAGCATTTTAGAGTAAAGCAAGCTGAAGCGCATTCCGATATGCTGGCAGCGGCCCGCGCTACCAGCGGTACGGAAAAAGGCGTTTGCTGCATTCTGGGCACCGGCAGCAATTCCTGCTTCTACAACGGCAAAAAGATCATGGTCCAGAACCCTTCGCTCGGCTATATCGTGGGCGATGAAGGCAGCGGCACTTACCTGGGCAAAAGGGTGTTGCAGTATTTCTTCTACAACACCTTTGACGACGATCTCAGGGAGGCCTTCCGCAACAAGTACGGCGATGATCTGTCGGATATCCTGCACAAGGTTTATAAAGATCCCCTGGCCAACCGCTACCTGGCTTCTTTCACACAGTTCCTTATTGAACAGCGGGGCCATTATATGGTGGAGAATATTATCGAAGATGCGTTCATCGATTTCCACCAACGCCATGTGCTCAAGTACCGGGAAAGCTGGAAATACCCGATCCACTTTATCGGCACGGTGGCTTATGAGTTCCGCGATATTATCCGGAGCCTGCATGAGCAATACGGCCTGGAAACAGGACATATCTTCAAGAGCCCGCAGGAAGGGCTGATCAAATACCATAAAGCGGAGCTTTGATAGAGAGCCGGGGCTGTAGAGCCTGCCAACCGTGATGTCTGCCTGTCTCATCGGACATAGATAATGATTTCCTAAAGCAGCCCTTTAATAAATTCATTTTCCTTTTGTTCTCTTGGCCTTGATGCAAAAGAACAAAAAATCAAGGCCTCTGCCCGCTTAGGCGAGTACTGCTCACTTAACAGAAAAAGTGCCAAAAGGCCGCTTCCAGAAAGGAAGCGGCCTTCGTGCAATCAGGACTTTAATTTTATTTGGTGATCACCAGCTTGGCTGTGTACAGCTTGCGCGAATGGATCTTAATGATGTAGGTACCTGCAGGCAGATCCTGGTGCAGCAATGAAAAACGGTTGTTGTTGATGTTCTTCGATTGGTAGATCATTTGCCCGCTGATATCCAGGATATCGACCTGGTCGATGGGATAAGGCGATTCGATCACGCTGCGGTTGCTGCTCTTCACCGGGTTGGGATATATGCTTACGGTATTTTCACCCTGCTCGTTCTGATGGATCTTCACAATCCTGGAATAGGTTTCTTTACCATCGGCAGCGGTCATCTTCAGACGGTAGTAATTCTCACCTTTTGCGGTAACATCGTTCATGTAGCTGTAATGGCCATTCAGCGAAAGATTGACGCGGGTGTTGTAGATATCGCTGTAGGCTTTGCCGTCGGTGCCATGCTGTAAGGTATAGCGTTCCAGCGGGTCTTCTCCGGCTACCTGCCAGCTCAGCAGGTGCGACATACCTTCTACCTTACCGCTGAAGTCGAGCAGGTGCAGGGGCAGCGGGTCGCCCACCATTTCAAAAGAAACACGGTTGGATACCTCGTTATAAGAGTCGTTGGTAAACAGCACCAGGAAGTAGTTACCAGCCTGCTGCGGCATATTGGCCTGGGGAATGTCGCGGTTACCATTGGGCTGGCCGTCGATATAGGTATAGCTCAATAAGGGATCGGAATTGGGATCATCGCCTTCGTTGAAGATACCCAGCCAGTCTTTGGGATTGCCGGGACCATCGATCCAGGTAGCCGAAATGTATTCGCCCAGGTTGTAGGTACTCTTGTTTGTCGTGAGGGTAGTGATGGTGTCGCCTACTGAGAAGTAAGTGCGCGGACCGCCCTCGAAATACTGGTCGCCGAGGAGGTAGACGGCAAAATAATATCCTTTGCCCAGTCCGTTCACGTTAAAGGTACCGGAAGGTACGCTGGTACCCGCCGTGCCGGAAGGCGTAGCCGTCGTATAAGCCCATTTAAGGGACGGCGTTGCGCTGCCGGGCACCATACCGATCTTATAGATGCCGATCCAGTCTTTGGCCAGGGCCGGGGCATTGCTGAAGCTGACCGGTACTGTTTGTCCTACATTATAATTGGCAAGCGTGGTGCTGAGCTGGACCGAAGGGCCATAGTAGAAAGGCTGGCGGGGAGCACCTTCCGTATAGCCGCCATCGTTGAAATAGGCAGCGTAGTATTCACCGGGCTGGCTGAGTGTAAAGTTCTTGGTCCCGCTGGTAGCGTTGGTATAACCCCATGCCGTGGAGTTGACGGATCCGGGTGTCTGGCCTTTCTTATAAATGCCGATCCAGGCCTCGGGATGCGGAGAGCCGTTGGTAAAGGTTGCATGGATCGTTTGGCCGGGCAGATAACGATTTGTATCCAGGACCAGGGCCGGGTTGACCACAACACTGTTGTATACCTTAAAGGAATCGATTGCTGACCAGGCCGACCAGCTTTGGTTGCGGTCCCGGTGACGCAGCCGTACATAATGCCAGCCATTGGGTATAGAACCGACGGGCAGGGTATATGCGTTGATATCTACATCCAGGTTCTGGTCTTTGGTCGTATCGGGCGTGGCGCCGGGCACCACGCCGAAAAGGTCCTCATAATGACGGTAGCTGGCTTTTTCCGTTGCATTGAAGCTGCGGTCAAGGGCCACCTGGAATTCGGTCGAGTTCAGCTGCTCGCCCGAGGGCGATGAGAAGGCCGATCCGGTAAAGGTTAGCGGCAATTGCAGGGAATCAGGAAAAGTGTTGGTAATGGAAGGTGTAGCAGGGATGGCATGGCTGCGGTAGCGGTGGAAAGAATCGATCACCCTGTTGTCGAGGTGCTTGTAGATGCTGCCGATCGAATAGGTGGTCACGTCGATGTTATCGTTCACCATATCCAGGTCTACCAGCTGGTAAGCCCAGTTGGAGATGGTTTTTTGTACATCGTCAAAGTTCTGCTCGGTAGCCATGCCCCAATACTGATCCCAGGCGGTGCCGCCCGAAATGATATTGTAAGCCGGCACATCTTTCATTTGTCCGCGGGCATAGAGGTGGTGGTGCGCGCCTACATGCAGGAAGAACTTGGGCGACTGCATGGCATAAGGCACTACCGAATTGCGGATCCAGGGCGAAATATCGCCTACGTACTGTTCGGCCTGGTAAGGGCGGTGCGCGATGGTAATGATCCATTTTACAGAAGGGTCGGCAGTGGCTGTATCGATCACCTTCTTAATCCAGCTGAGCTGGTTACCGCCTGTGTTTTCGGTATTCATATAGGCGATCACAAGACTGCCGGCCTGGAAGGCGTAATAGTCTTCGGTACCGGAGTAAATGCCTTTATAGTTCATGCTGTCGAGCACGAAGTGATTGTAGTAAGCCTGCATCTGCAGCGTACCATAGGTTTCGTGGTTACCCACGGCCGTCTGTATCGGCAGGTATGGCGACAGGTAACGCGATTTGGACAGATGCACATTCTCGTAGTGATCAAGGGTACCCACATCCACCTGGTCGCCGAGGTTAAGGATAAAGGAAACCGAATCGTTGAAGTTGGGGCCGTAGAGCTCTGTCATTTTTCTTTTGGCCGACATCATCAGCGAATCATAACGGGGCTGTGCCTTGATCTGGTTATCGCCCAGGATAAGGAAACGCAGTCGCCCGCTGGCATTGGGCGCAGCGCCGGGTACTGGAAGGGTACGAAAAGAGCAGACATTGCTGGAATCATTATCGCTCACGACACGGTAATAATATTTAGTCGCCGGCTGCAGATCGCGCAGCTTAACGGTGTGGTAAAAGTAATTGTTGTTGTAGCCGACATCGGTCATCGTTTGCGTGGTGCCGGTAATGGTAGTGGTCAGCGCCACAGGATCGGTGCCGTAACGGACAATGGGGTTCACAGCAGCACCGGTTTTCCAGTTGACCACGATCGAGCCGGGAGTAATAGCCTGCAGGTAAGGGTCTATTGTTTGTGCCCCTGCAGTAAAGGGGAAGAAAAGCACACTGCAATAGAGCAGCAGCTTGTGTACATATTGGTTCATAACCTATTGTTTACAATTGCGCGCAAAAGTAACCGGCCAATGTTGCCTTCGGGTTGATTTTTTGTTACGAATCCATTACTTCCGTGTTAAGAAGCTATATAACACGGAGAAGGGCGGCCGCTGTAGCGACCGCCCTTCTCTGCTCCTTTATGACTAAATCGTTATGATCTGCTTCAGGCGTCGATCCTGATGGTTTTATGAAAGGACTTTCCTTTTTCATCGGTACCCGATATCTGCCACTGCACATTGTCCAGCTGGATCTCGCAGGGTTCATCATTGGCCGAGCGGGTCCTCCTGATCTCCTTCATCCAGCTCTGTATCGTGCGGCTGTTGGTACGGCGTTTGCGCAGCTCCCGGTCTGCAGCATTTTTTATTTTGTTGTTGTTGACCTGGGCGAAGCCGACATTGTTAAGGCCGGTCAGCGCAAAGCTTTGCGCATCGCCGCTGCGTCCCGCAGATAGGTTAGCCCAGCCTGAAGTGTACAGGCCCAGCTCACGCAGATCGACAGTGCCCAGGGACGATTTCAGCACCAGGCGGGACTGGTACCGTTGCTTTACCGTTACATTCCTACCTCCATAAACAATCAGCTTTGAAGCGCCCAGGCGGCCCGATTGCAGGCTGTAGGTAAGGCCGCTTTCCTGCACAGGATTTTGCCTGCGGGGTTCCTTCAGCTTCAGACCGGCCAGCACTACTTTAGCACCACCGAAATCGATCCCCTGACCTGCCGCCTCCGGCTCCTGGCGGGCCACCGGCGTGCTGTCTTTTGCCGGCGCAGCCTTCTGCGGCGCCTGATGCGGCGTATCGGCCGGCTGTGCACGGCGCGGCGCGATATCGGGCACGTCATCCTTCAGGTATTGAGAGTCCGTCTCGGTAATAATGGTGCTGGAATCGCCCAGTACAATAGGTCCACGGTTGCGGCTGCCGTTATTGCTGCCGCAGGATCCCAGGAACAACGCCAGGGCAGTGATATAAATTGTATTGGTTTTCAATGTCGGTCAAAATTTGCGCTAAGGTACTATTTGTAAGGTTTTCCACAAATGGTGGATAGCTTTAACCCCATTTTACCTTCGTTTAGCCATAAAAGCGATACCTTTGATATTATTTTTTTATTAACACGAGTATGAATATCAAAGGCATCCTGGTTTCGGTTGGCGGCGCAGAAGACAAAGGCACAGACCTCGAAGAAGGCGTCATCAGGCGGAACAATCTTAATTTTTTTGAGATCGGCATTTTGAAAACCATCACAGGCCTGCTGCAAGGTCCCGAGAGCCGTATCGAAGTCGTAACTACAGCCAGCTCCATTCCCGAAGAAGTAGGACAAAATTATTCAGATGCCTTTGCCAAACTGGGCTATCACAATGTAGGGCATCTTGATATCCGCGACAGGGAGGATGTGCACAAAGAGGAATTTATCCAGCGCGTCAAAGACTGTTCCTGCCTGATGTTTTCGGGAGGCAACCAGCTAAGGCTTTCTTCCATCTTCGGCGGCACCGAGATCCTGGACATCATCCGTCAGCGTTATGAAGAAGAGCATTTCGTGATCTCGGGCACCAGCGCCGGGGCGATGGCCATGAGCAATACTATGATCTACGAAGGGAATGCTGCCTTGTCCCATCTTAAAGGCGAGGTAAAAATAACCACAGGGTTGGGCTTTGTGCAGAATGTGATCATCGATTCCCATTTCGATAAGCGCGGTCGTTTTATGCGCCTGGCGCAGGCAGTAGCCGCCAATCCCGGTGCGATCGGCATCGGGCTGGGAGAAGACACCGGGATCATTATCCGCGACGGGCACCAGCTGGAGGCTATCGGATCGGGCGGTGTGATCATTATCGACGGCCGCAGTGTGGGGTACAACAATATCGGCGACGCCGAATTCAACCAGCCGATCTCCGTAGAGAACCTTAAGGTGCACATCATGGAGAAAGGTAATGCTTACGACATCAAGACCCGCAAGTTTGAGCCTACCCTGGCCGAGCTGGAAGCCGCTACGGTAGCGAAATAAGCAGAAAAGCAAATTAAACATACCGGCAGTCTGTTTTTACGTGGGCTGCCTTTTTTTGTCTTTAACAGAGGTAACAGGCCGTCTAAAACCAAATAAGCGCTGCCCGGTCTTCCCACGGCAGCGCTTATTTTCCTCCGGCTTGCACTATTTATTTGTCACATTGCTGCTCATCTTGTTCCGGTTCTCCTCAAGAAAAGCTTCCCAGTCGCTCAGCTGCTTTCCTTTCATCACCCTGGGAAATTTATTCATGGCGCCGAATTTGCCGGTATGCCGCAGATAGTCGATGAATACCGAGGTGGGCAAGATCTCAACGAATACTTCTTTCAGCGCCGCAGTACGCTCAACGGCGTAGTCGTCGTTGATGCTGCAAAGCGTCTCATCCACGATCGCCTTTACGGCAGCAGCATCCACAGGATCGTCGCAGCCGATAAACCATTTATGGGCGAATAAATTTTCGTAGGGAAAGCCGGCTACGGTAAATTCTTTAATCTGCACTTTCAGCTGGCGGTTCACCTCGTCGATTGCTTTATTGAGGTTGTCGACAGAAGTATGCTCTCCGCAGAGGCTGAGGAATTGCTTGGTGCGGCCGATGATTACGATCTCGTGCTCTTTCACATCGGTAAAGCGCACCACGTCGCCGATCAGGTAACGCCAGGCGCCGGCGCAGGTGCTCAGCAATACCGCATAGGGGGTATCGGGCTTTACCTCGTGAATAAAGTACGTCTTCGGATGGCCGATCAGCTCGCCGTTATCGTCGAAGTGCTCTTCATCGAAGGGCACAAACTCAAACAGGATACCGGCATTCAGCACCAGCTTGATGCCCGGCGCGCCGGGCCGCGCCTGGAAGCCGAAAGAGCCTTCGGAGGCCATATAGGTCTCGATAAAGGTTACCGGCTGTCCGAACAGCTTTTTAAAATTTTCCCGGTAGGGCTCAAAAGCGACGCCGCCGTGGATATAAATACGCAGGTTAGGCCATATGTCGTGGATTGTATTGAGCTTATAAGTTTTGACGATCTCTTCCAGCACGATCTGCGCCCAGGCCGGCACGCCGCAAAGGGTACCTACGTCCCATTTCGGTGCGTTCTTGACGATAAGCTTTATCCGTTCTTCCCATTGCGGGTTGCGGGATATCTTTTGCCCCGGCTTGTAAAAAAAATTGGACAGGAAGCGCGGCATATTTTTAGCGCTGATGCCGCTCATATCACCTTCATAGTAATCGCCCTGCTTCATCAGCGAAGTAGTGCCGCCCAGCATCAGCACGCCTTTTTCAAAAGTGCCCGAAGGAATATTGAAATTGGTCATGCTGTAAAACTGCTTGAAGCCTACTTTTTTTGTCGAGCGGATCATGTCCTGCGTAACGGGGATATGCTTGCTTGCCGACTCGGAGGTGCCCGAGCTGAGCGCGAAGTACTTTACTTTACCGGGCCAGGTCACATTTTCCTGACCTTCGAGGCATTTGTGCCACCATTGGGCAAACATGCTGTTGTAATTGTGGAGGGGTACCTTTTCCCTGAATACTTTTTCCCAGTCCAGCGATTCCGAAAGCATAGCATCGAAACCGTAATGTTTGCCGAAAGCGGTGTATTGTCCCCGTTCCAGCAGGTAACGTAAGGTGCGCATCTGGTATACCTGCGGTGAGGCGACCTTAATTCTGAATTGCCTGCGTATTCTTAATGATCGCGAAATGAGATTCCCTAATAGAGCCATGAATAATCGGGTATAAGTCCTGTGGGTTTATATATGCTTAACAGACCGGCAAAAATAAGTTATTTGTCGCGGCACCGCTCAATAACACCGGCAGCCCGGCAATGTTCATCTATTTTTAACACACTTTACCAGCAACAATTTCGTACTTTTCAATGTATTACATGCAACGGTCCTTTGTTATAGCATAGGGCCTGGAACAAACTTTCACAAAAGCATTCTCCCTTTTCACTTCGTATCCGGCCACCGTCATGAACAAGATCCTTTTAGCCACCGACTATTCGCCAGCTGCGCAAAATGCCGCCGCGTATGCCCTGGAACTGTCAAAGGTGATAAACGCCTCACTGGAGCTGCTGCACGCCTATGTCATCCCTTTTGCCTATACCGACAGCCCTGTGCCCCTGCTGAACATCGACGAGATCCAGAAGATCGCTGAGGAAAGCATGGAAGCGGAGCTGGCCCGGCTGCGGCGGCTGGCGCCCGACCTGCAGATCCATTCCAGAATATTGCCCGGCGACATTACCGACTGCCTGGCCGAGATTATCGAAGAGCAGCCTCCTACCCTTATCGTTATGGGTACCTCGGGCGACGCGCCGGATTCCATACTCTGGGGCAGCATGGCCGTGAAAGCGCTGCGCAACCTTAAAGCACCGGTGCTGGTAGTTCCCGACCAGGTACAATGGGAACCGGTACGCAAGATATGCTTTGCAGCAGACTACGACCAGGTTTCGGAGCATACACCGGCGGCAGAAGTGATCAAATGGGTGCGGCAAATGGATGCCAGCCTGGATGTGATCCATGTAGACAAACCGGAACAAGCGGTAACACCACCTTTAACACTGGTACAAATGCTGGAATCCCTGCAACCACAATACCACGCCATCATCAACGAGAATATAGAAGGCGGCGTTTCCGAGTTCCTGCAGGAACATGCCATCGGTTGGCTGCTCGTAATTCCCCGCAAATACGGCTTCTTTGAAAACCTGTTCCACAAAAGCCGTACCAAGCAGCTGACAAGGGTAAGCAATATACCGGTGCTGGCCCTGCACCAGGAATAAGCGGGATACAGAATATTCAGATGCAGGAACCAGGATTGCAGATGCAGAAAAAACAGGATTGCTGCGCTTGCCGCAAATAAACTCAGGGAAAAAACAACCTCACTGGAAAGCCACACGATCGTGTGGCTTTTTCGACTACTGCAGGTTTTCTGCGGTGCTGCGCATTAGCTTTGAAGCGCACCAAACAATTAATGATGAAAAAGACAAACCTTTCCCTCAAAAAGCTCAGGCTGAGCAAGGATCATATCGGCAGCCTGGAACAGCTCAATGCTACCGGTGGCCTTAATGCCACCAGTGCCGGATGCCATTCCGTAAACTGGGTCTGCGGCTCTTATGACACCAATTGCTTTTCGGCCTGCCAGGGCGGCTGCGATCAGTCCTTTACCTGCGGCGATACCCAGGCCGTGGATTGTACAGGCTCTACTGTTTTTTCGGTCAATTGTTCTTTTATCTGCTAAACGCAACGATCAAAAAGCCGCTCCCGGTTGATACCGGAAAAAAAATCCCCCGGCCTTACTGCCGGGGGATCATTTTATATCAAAACCTATCTTTCTTTACGCCTGCTGCTGATGTTCCGCTTCATTGCGCACCACTACGACACCATCGAACACATCGATCAGCACTGGCTTTGATTTATCCAGCTCACCGGAAATGATCTTCTTGCTCAGCAGGTTGATAATATCTTTCTGGATCAGCCTTTTCAGCGGCCTTGCACCGAATTGCGGATCGAATCCCTGTTCGGAGAAGTAATCCAGGGCATAGTTGGAAAACTCCAGCTGCAATCCCTGCTGGGCTACCCGCTTCTTCAGGTCTTCCAGCTGTATGCGGATGATACCCCTGATCTCTTTCTTCATCAGAGGATGGAACATGATCACTTCGTCGACCCGGTTCAGAAATTCGGGGCGCAGGGTCTGGCGCAGCAGTCCCATTACTGCATTCTTGGTCGACTCTACTACAGCGTCTACATCATCCTCTTCCTTGATGCTGTCAAAGTTTTCCTGGATCAGATGGCTGCCCAGGTTGCTGGTCATGATGATGATCGTATTCTTGAAATTCACCACCCGGCCTTTATTGTCGGTAAGCCTTCCATCATCAAGCACCTGCAGCAGTATGTTAAACACATCGGGATGCGCTTTCTCGATCTCGTCGAGCAGGACTACGGAATAGGGCTTGCGCCGTACCGCTTCCGTCAGCTGTCCGCCTTCATCGTAGCCTACATAGCCGGGAGGCGCGCCTACCAGGCGGCTTACGCTATGCTTTTCCTGGTATTCGCTCATGTCGATACGGGTCATCATGCTCTCATCATCGAAGAGGAATTCCGCCAGGGCCTTGGCCAGCTCGGTCTTACCCACACCGGTAGTGCCCAGGAAGATAAAGGAGCCGATGGGGCGCTTTGCATCCTGCAGGCCGGCACGGCTGCGGCGTATGGCATCCGCCACCGCTTCGATCGCTTCATCCTGCCCTACTACGCGCTTGTGCAATTCTTCTTCCAGGTGCATCAGTTTTTCTCTTTCGCTCGTCATCATGCGCTGCACCGGTATGCCGGTGGCACGGGCTACATTCTCTGCTATATCTTCCGCATCCACTTCCTCTTTCAGCATCCGCTTATCGGAGAAGGCATCCATTTCCTGGGTCAGCCGGGTAATCAGCTCTTCCTGCTCTTTCACTTTACCGTAGCGGATTTCGGCTACTTTACCGTAGTCGCCGTCCCTTTCGGCTTTCTCCGCTTCCAGCTTCAGGTCCTCGATCTTCGCTTTGGCTGCCTGTATCTTTTCGGCCAGCTCTTTCTCCTCCGTCCACTTGGCCTTGAACGTGTCGCGTTCTACAGAGAGATTAGCGATTTCGGTAGAGAGCAGTTTCACTTTATCTTCATCATTTTCCCGCTTGATCGCTTCCCGCTCAATTTCCAGCTGGCGGATACGCCGGTCGAGCTCATCCAGCTCTTCCGGCATGGAATTCATTTCCAGCTTCAGCTTCGCCGCGCTCTCGTCGATCAGGTCGATCGCCTTATCGGGCAGGAAACGGTCGGAGATATAACGGCTGGATAATTCCACGGCAGCAATGATCGCCTCGTCCTTGATCCGTACATGGTGGTGCGTCTCATAACGTTCTTTCAATCCGCGCAGTATCGAGATGGCATCTTCTTCGCTGGGCTCATTGACCATTACTTTCTGGAAGCGGCGTTCGAGCGCTTTATCCTTTTCAAAGTACTTCTGGTATTCGTTCAGGGTGGTGGCACCTATCGCACGCAGCTCGCCACGGGCCAGGGCCGGCTTCAATATATTGGCGGCATCCATAGCGCCCTCGCCACCACCGCCGGCGCCGACCAGCGTATGGATCTCGTCGATAAACAGGATAATAGCGCCATCGCTCTCGGTCACCTCCTTAATTACAGATTTTAAACGCTCTTCAAATTCGCCTTTGTATTTAGCGCCCGCGATCAGCAGGCCCATATCGAGCGAAAAGATCAGCTTCGATTTCAGGTTTTCGGGCACATCACCGTTCACTACGCGGTGTGCCAGGCCTTCTACAATAGCGGTTTTACCCACTCCGGGCTCCCCTACCAGGATAGGGTTGTTCTTGGTACGGCGGGAAAGAATATGCAGGGTACGGCGTATTTCCTCATCACGGCCGATCACAGGATCGAGCTTGCCGTTCTGCGCCATTTCATTCAGGTTCTTGGCATAGCGCTGCAGGGCGTTGAAGGTGGTTTCCGCAGTCTGCGAGTTCACCGTACCACCTTTGCGCAGGTCTTTGATAGCAGCGATAAGCGCTTTTTCGGTAAGGCCCGAATCTTTAAGGATCTTGGAGGTCTCATCATTACCCCTTAATATAGCCAGCAACATATGCTCCACGCTTACAAATTCGTCTCCGAATTCCTTGAGGGCCGCGCCGGAACGCAGAACCACGTTATTGGCGTCGCGTCCCAGCATCTGTCCGGCATCGCCGCCTGTTTGTTTAGGCAGCTTAGCCAGACTTTCATCAAGCCGGGTATGGATGATATTCAGGTTGGCATTACTTTTTTTCAGCAGGAATTCGATAGGTCCGTCCTTATCCTCCAGCAATGCTTTTAATATATGCCCGGATTCAATAGCGGGGTTCCCGTTATTAAAAGCTTCCTGCTGGGCCTGCTGCAGCGCTTCCTGGGCTTTGATCGTGAAATTATTCAGATTCATTTGTCAATTTTTCCGGTTAATAATAGGCGGAAGGCGCAGCAATAACAATGATCACACCTGCTTTGTTGCCGTTCTTCAACGCCAGCTACAGGAATACTTCAAAAAGCAAACCAATTCGTCTTGCCGGAAAAAGAGACAGTTTTTTTATGACAGGTGGTGACTAAAATACAGCGCTGCCGGAACGGTCCAGGAAATAATTGCAGCAACTGGCAATACCGGCTGCAACATCGACATAAAAATGACAGGAATTCATACAACACTGAAAGACAGCAACAATACCAATTAAGCTCATAAATTAACAACATCTTACATGATCCATTGCCATAATACGAATACCGCCGGGATAACTTCGTAGGACTTATTTTTTAACCATCCAATACACATGATTATGTTCCGATCTCTATTCTTCAAAAAGCCGGCCCTTATCGCTTTGCTGCTCTGCGCCGGCATCCTTCCAGCCTCCGCTGCGATACTGACCATTACGGTGGGCGGCGCGAGCAATACCTTTTCTCCCAGCAGCGCCACTATATTCCTGGGCGATACCGTCCGCTGGCAATGGGCAGGCGGCTTCCATACCAGCACGAGCACTTCCGTTCCCGGTGGAGCGGCTACCTGGAATCAATCGATGACTTCCGCCGCCGGAAATTTCGACTATATTCCATCGGTGACGGGGACCTACAATTACCAGTGTACACCGCACGCTCCGGTTATGGTGGGCACTTTTACCGTATCCCAGCCGCTGCCGGTAAGTATGGAGCCTCTGAGCGCGAAGATCAACACCGAAGGCAGGGTACAGCTGAGCTGGAAAACCCTTTCTGAAACCAACAATAAACAGTTTGCGGTGCAGCGCTCAGCCGATGGTTTCAGCTTCAAAACGATAGGTACCCTGGCCACCAAAGCCCCGGGCGGCTTCAGCCATGAGCCGCTGCACTATAGCTATACCGATAAGGAAATACTGGCGGCCAGGGCCTTTTACCGCCTGCAGCAAACAGATAACGACGGCAGGCAGAGCTACTCCAATGTCTGCTTTATCGCCCGTAAAGGGGCAGAGGATCTTGTACTGCACCTGCACCCCAACCCAACCCGGGATCATGTGATGGTCCACCTCTCAGGTCCCATAGGCGAGGCGGCTTCGATCCAGCTCCTGGACCTGACGGGTAAGCTGCTCGAACAGTTCAGCCTGGCCAAAGACAATAGCGATATGCCCTTGTTCGATCTCCGCAAACGCGCTGCCGGCATCTACCTCATCCGCTATACCGACGACCGCCAGACGCTTACGGAAAAAGTAACCCGCAGCGAATAGACTGGCTATCTGTATAATAAAAAAGGAAGTCAAGTTTTTATCAAAACTTGACTTCCTTTTTTATGGGTCGTATGACGACTTAATGGTTAACCACAATCTTTTTTGAAGTAACTGCCGAACCATTGCTGACAGATACCAGGTAAGCGCCGTTGGCATAGCCGCTGAGGTCGAAAGTATATTCGCCGTTGAAGGCAGATACCTTGTAGACTGCTTTGCGCGCTCCGGTGATATCGTAGATGGTCACGGCAAGATCGGTCGCTTTATCCAGGTTGGTGCGCATCCTCAGGGTACCGTTCACTACGGGATTGGGGAAAATGCTAACGGCATTGTCCAGCTCCGTACTCTTGGTACTGATACCTGTAGCCGGCTGGCTACAGGCGGCTGCTGCTGCGATCGTATTGGTGGTCGTGGTGCCGGTATTGGTAGGATCGAGCCAGGGCTTCAGCTGTGCATTCTGTGCGCCGTTGCCTTCGGGATATTCCCAGTTGCGGCTGATCTTGCTGTACACAGCGTCCTGTGCCATGATCACGTGCTCCCCGTGCTTATTGGTATCGGCATCACAGTACTGGTTGTCGCTGCCACCGCTGAGGTCGCCCACAATACGGCCGTTCACGTCAAAGAGGGCGCTTCCGGACGAGCCTTCCTCGTTGCCTCCTGTGCTAAAGTTTATTGCCCAATGCGTACCGGGAACGCTCCATTGGTTGAAAGTACCATTGGGCGAAATGGCGCTGCCCACTGCCAGCTTTTTGGAATCTCCCCTGGGATGATGGAACCCGATATAGGTGCTGGGAGAAGGCAGCGAAGCAGCGCGGTTCCAGCCGGCAAAATAAGCGCCGTAGGCCACCGGTACTTTGTTGTTGAGCTTTACCAGCAGGAAGTCGCCCAGAATAGGGGCCACATTCTTGTCATAATCTGCGCGGGCCACGAACTGGGCGCCGGCCATCGTTTGCGTGTTCGGCGCTACCGAGTTACCGGCGCAATCCGGTGTTTCAAAGTTAAAATAGAAGATCCATTGGGAGAACGGCAGGCTGCCCTTATTGTTGTCCTCTTCGCAGTGCGTTGCGGTCAATACATAGGGCGTACAATCTCCTTTTGTATTGTTGATCAATGTACCGGTACACAGGCCTACAAAACCGCCGCCCATAGGCATTACGATCCTCACGGTTGCCTTGCGCTGCTGAGGATAGTTCTGCCCCGCGGTGCAGATGGCATTGATCTCGCATACTGCAGATTTGCCGTCGGCAAAATCGGCGGTGGGCTTGGCCGCAGTACTGATATCATCGTTACCCGCATAGGCCTTCAAACCAGCATCGGGATAATACATAACACCAGCCTGGTTAATATGCCAGCTGATCTCTTCAACATTCACATCCTTGTCAATATCCAATTCAAAGTTCACGATACCACCCTGCACTTCCTGTGTGGCAAAGCGGCCTTCTGCATTGTTGTTCTCTGCTGTATAAGCGCCCAGCAGCTGTTTGCCGTTACCATTGCTGATAAAGTACTTTACACCTTCCGGCAGCACAAAGCGATCGTAATACAGCACCATGGAAGGGACATCGCCCATATTTACCTGGGCGCGCCACACCCTGCGCCCGTCAGACAAGGTTACCATAGTGCCGGAAGCCGGGAACGTAATATCGACCGGGGCCAGCACGCCTGCATGATAGGGACCGGGCCGCATACGCGACTGGATGTTGTCTTCCTTCTTTAGCTGTACCAGGTCAGGTGTTTTAGCATATACCGGCGAGAAGGCCTGGTTGCTTACAGCCGCTTCAGTAGAAATAAGACTGAGCGGTAATCCTCCCTTACTGATCTGGGCATGGGCGATAGTGCAGCCCCCCGTAGCCAGGATCAGCGCAAAAATTGTTTTTTTCATTGAATGAAATTTGAAAATAGATTGAGCCGTAGATGTATCAAAGATGAAGTCTCAAAGCTACCTATAATACCGACAGAATTGCTGTTGGTACAGTTGTTTCACATTTTTTTTGCTAAACGATTTGGGCGCCCTTTTTGTTAGTGCCTATATTTGAAGTGATTAGCCAATAATATTTCTTTGCATCCTTTATTTAGCCGGTTGCCGCTTATGCATTTACAACTGGCAATTTCCTGTAAAACGAGCTGCCCTATGCGCCTGTATCTCTTTCTGGTCTTGTTGTTGCTGCCTGTTCTGCACCTGCATGGCCAGAACCTGGAACGAAGTGTGGTCAAAATTTCCGTTACCAAACAAGAATATGATTATAATCAACCCTGGCAGAAGTCCAAGCAATCCAAATCATCAGGCTCGGGTTGCGTGATCACAGGCAACAGGATACTGACCTGCGCACATGTAGTGGAGTTCGGAGAATTTATTGAAGTAAAAAAATCGAAGGATTCCCGCCGCTACACTGCATCTATCGAATTTATCGCTCCCGAGTACGACCTGGCCGTGCTTAGGGTCGACGACGAAAACTTTTTCAATAAAGCAAAGCCTTTACCGATAGGCGACCTGCCCGACATCGGCGATAAAGTAACGGTGTACGGCTTTCCTACAGGCGGCAACGATATGAGCGTTACCTCGGGTATTGTATCCCGGATCGAGAATATCGACTTCAATTATGATAACTATAATGACCTCGGCATACAGATCGATGCCGCTATTAATCCCGGCAACAGCGGCGGTCCTGTGGTAAGGGATACCACGCTTGCCGGCGTGGCCTTCCAGGGTAAGACCTCCAGCCAGAACATCGGTTATATGATACCTACTTCGGTGATCAAAGCCTTCCTGCGTGATATCGCCGACAGCACCTACGATGGTCCTGTTCCCGTATGGCTGCAGTGGCAAAGCCTGGAGAACAATGCCTTGCGTCATTGCTTCGGCATTGCTGATACGGCTACCGGAGTATTGGTCAACAAAGTGCATTTCTGCTCTGCCCTGGCCGGCGCCGTGGAACCCGACGATATCCTGCTGGCGGTAGATAGCCTGGACATCCAGAATGACGGCTCGGTCTATGTCAGCAATGACGTCAAAACAACCTTTGAGACCATTATCAAGAACAAGAACCAGGGCGATACCGTAACCCTGCACGTGCTGCGACAGGGCCTCGATACGGTGATCCGGCAACCGCTCGAGTACAGCCGTTCCAAAGAGCTGCTGGTAGGTAAGGTAGACCTGGCGCCAAAGTATTATATCCAGGACGGCTTTGTATTCATGACACCTTCCTACTATTATTTCCAGGATGAGTCCTACTGGCAATATTACTATCCCGAGCTCAGCTATTACTATTATGCCAAAGTGCTGAACAACCCTGAGATGGAAGAAGTGGTCATTATCTCATCGGTGCTGCCGGATAAATCCAATGTAGGCTACCACGACGTGAACAATAAGATCGTAAGGCAGATCAACGGCTACGATATCCGCAATTTTAACGACCTCATCCGAGCCTTTGAGCGAACGTCGGATTACTACACGATCATAGACAGCGAAGGCAATCGCTATGTGCTGGACGCCACGCACCTCCAGGAGAACAACCAGGAGATCTTTCGCAAATACGGCATCACACAACAGATGCGCAATTAAAAATTATGTTTACAAAAGACCAAAGGAACGTTGCGGCAATAAAAAAGCCCCGTTAAATCGTTAACCGGTGGTTAATGGTTTAACAGTTTCTTGGTAACCCTTCCAGGCAATAACCTGTTATTTTGTTGTGTTCGGTAGCCAATAAACAAATACCGGTCACAAGCATAAAGTAACAATGGGATTCAACCCGGAATTTTTCAAAACGATAATCATTAAACTAAAAACGTTTTCTGCAGCTGTATTTTCTGTTACTTTAATACAACCTGAAGAGAACACAAATCTGGGTATTATGAAAAAAGTATTTTTGTCAATGGCCCTGCTGGGTCTGGTAGCCGTAGGAACTGTAAACGCTCAGGATCAGGATAAGAAGAAGGACAACACCAACAAGCAGGAGCAGCCTGCCGACCTGAAGAAAGATGAAGTAAAGAAAGAAGATCCCAACACCAAAGAGCAGCAGATGAGCAACGATGCTCAGCAGAAAGCGAAAGAGGATCAGCAAAAGCAATATGATCCTAATCAGCAACCCGCCCAGCCCGCCGAGCCCAAGCAAGACACCGCCACACCTCAATAAGAGCAGGTGATAAAGAGCACAGAATACCAAAACCTGTGGTATTCCATGCAAGCACCTCCGCCACAATCCCGTGGCGGAGGTTTTGTTTTAAGGCATACGGTTTCCTGCCGGGTTTTGTATTTTCATGCCGCAATACCAGGGAAATACATGCACAAACATTACTTTTTGATTTTATGTCTGCTACTGGCAGCAACCACAGGCAGGACGCAGGAATACGCTTCACCGGAAAATAAACTTTACTGGAAAAACAGGAAACCGCATGCCGCTTACTGGCAGCAGGACGTGGCTTATACCATCGATGCGCGTATCGATGAAACCACGCATCAGGTCAATGCATCGGAGCTCCTGGTCTACACCAACAATTCCCCGGATACGCTTCCTTTTGTTTTTTTCCATCTGTTCCAGAATGCTTTTGTCAAGGGTTCCTATACCCATGCGCTGGAACAGGCCAACCATATACCCACCCGGCTGGGGCACTACGAAGCGAAGGGGCTGGGCATTGTGGTCGACGACCTGAAGGCTGACGGCATACCGGTAAAAATGGAAATGGACAATACCATATTAAAGGTGTACCTGCCCCGGCCCCTGGCCCCCGGACAGAAGGTGACTTTCAGCATGCGCTTCGACGCCTACTTTGACCGGGGCGGCACCCGTCGCCGGATGCTGATGTACGATGCCTGGGGATTTATGCACTACAACGGATGCCAGTGGTTTCCCAAGATATCGGTATATGATGCAAAGTTCGGCTGGGATACCCAGCAGCACCTGGGCAAAGAATTTTATGGTGATTTTGGCAGCTATAAAGTAAGTCTTGATTTTGCATCCAATTATATTGTAGAGGCCACCGGTACGCTTCAGAACCGGGAAGAAGTATTGCCCGCAGACCTGCGGGCCCGGCTCGATCTCCGGAATTTTGCACAAAAGCCTCTGGAAGAAAAGCCATCAGTGATCATTCCCTATAAAAAGGGCGAGCGGAAGAAATGGGTCTTTTACGGCGAGAACATCCACGATTTCGCCTTTACTGCCGATCCCAGCTACCGTATCGCCACCGAGTACTGGAACGGTGTCGAGTGCGTGGCGATCACACAGGAGCAGCATGCCGCAGGCTGGCAGACCGCCGCAGGCCTGGTGGCAAAGATCATCAAAACCTATTCAGAAGAATACGGGCTGTATCATTATCCCAAAATGGTAGCGGCAGATGCCAGGGATGGTATGGAATACCCTATGATCACGATGGATAACGGCGTTGATCCCCTTTATCATGGTCTGCTGGCGCATGAAATTGCGCACAACTGGTTCTACGGAATGCTGGGCAGCAACGAAACCTACCGGGCTGCGCTGGACGAAGGCTTCACGCAATTCTTAACAGCAGAGTGCCTGGAGCGGATCGACGGGAAGGTATATGTTGAATCTTACAAGAACAACTGGGAGCGGAAATTTTCTGAGCCGCGGCTGGCCAGGGATATAAGGGTCTACAACAGCTATATTACCGCTGCTGCAACCGGCAACGACCACCAGCTCAACACACACTCCGACGACTTCAACGGCGCCCTGGGACATGGCGGGGGCTACCAGATGGTCTATTATAAGACGGCGGCTATGCTGTATAACCTGCAATATGTGCTTGGCGACTCTCTCTTTGCGGCAGCGATGCGGCATTATGTGGACCAATGGAAATTTGCCCACCCTTATTTCGAAGATTTTCGCAACAGCATCATCCAATTCACCAGGACCGACCTGAACTGGTTCTTCGACCAATGGCTGGAGACGACCAAAAGTGTCGACTATGCCGTTACCGGGATCAGGAAGATTCGCGGAACGGATAGCTTCGCCATCCGGTTCAGGCGTAAAGGGGATATGCAGATGCCTGTTGACTTTACCGTTACCGCCCGGAAAGGTGAGCAGCAAAGCTTCACCATACCCAATACCTGGTTTGTAAAAGAAACGCCGGCTGCTGTGCTTCCGCGCTGGACCGGCTGGGGAAAGCTCAACGGGCGCTATACGGCAAGGATATACGCGCCCGGAGGCATCAGCCGGGTAACCATCGATACCAGCCAACGTCTGGCCGACAGGATGATGCTCGACAACTATCGCGGCAGCAATCCTTTTTTCTGCGCGCCGCAAATGATCGTAAAGCCCGACTTCGGGCTGCCTCCCGCTACAGATTGGAAGCACTACCGGCTGTACATAAGGCCCGACCTCTGGTACAATGCGGTGGACGGTGTCAAAGCCGGCATACACATGGAAGGCAGCTACCTGGGCAATATTATGACACTGGACGGTAGCGCCTGGGTCAATACACAGCTGGGCCGCTGGGACCGCTATACCCATTCCGGCGACCGGACCGGCGGGCAAAAATGGCTGAACTATACGCTTAACCTGTCCACGCCGCTCAGCCTTAAGCTACCGCAGGTACGCACCTTCTTACAGAGCCGCTTCCTGGATGGCCTGTGGTACCATAAAGCGGGCATCAGCTGGCAGCCCGGCCAACAGGACCTGGTATCGGTTTTCGGGCAAACCTTTTTCCGCCGCAGGGGCTATACCGATTACCTGCTGTCGCCGCAGGAATGGAACAGCGACGCCGGTCATCCCAATACTTCGGTCAACCTCTCCTACCGTCGCGGGTACAAATACCTCCGGGGAGCGGGCCGGCTGCTGTTGTCGGCCAGGGCGCCGTTCCTGACCAGCAGCTTCAACTACAGCTATGCAGAGCTGGAATGGAATAATACGCACGTATGGCGGCGACTGTTGATCAAAACACGCCTGCTCACCCGCTATGGCGCCGGTAGCAGGATGCCGGCCGAAAGCGCCCTGTTCCTGGCGGGCGCCAGTCCGGAAACGATGATGGACAATAAATATACGCGCAGCATGGGCTTTGTGCCGGCAGGTTGGACCGGTTATTCCCCCTATGAGACCAATCACTTCCAGGAGGGCGGAGGGCTCAACCTGCGCGGCTATGCCGGCTATTTTGCCTTTGACCGGCGCAACGGGGCAGAATATATTGCCTACAGGGGACGCAGCGGCGCCGCGCTGAATGTTGAGATAGACTTCACCAATTATTGCCGCTGGCAGCCCGCGCTTACCCGCAGCTGGCTGGCGCTTGATCTGTACGCTTTCGCCGATGCCGGGGTCATGGAGCTGAGCCGCTATACTCCTGACCAGGACGGCTATCCGGTAAGCACCCCGGCAGAAAAGATATCGGACCTCAGGATGGATGCGGGATTAGGCGCGGCAGCAACGATAAAGAAATGGGGACCATTTGAAAAAGCAAAGCCGCTCACGATCCGTTTCGATATGCCGGTCTTCCTCAGCCGGCCGCCTTACGGTGCGCCGCAATACTGGGGCGCCCGCTGGCTGATCGGCGTATCCAGGGCATTTTAAATGGATAAAATCCTTAACATTCACATTAACACCCGTACCCCGATCAAAAAAAATACTTTTCTATCTTTACGCCCGTTAAAAAAGCCATCCACACAAAAAATATTTTTACAATGCGTGTCCTTTTTTCAATTGCGGTTGGTGTAGGCGCCGTACTTACGGTCTTTTCCGCCAATGCACAAACTTTGTTCACTTATGGCCCCAATGCCGTGAGCAAGGAAGAATTCCTGAGAGTATACCAGAAGAACAACGTACAAAAGAAGCCGGATTTCAGCGCTAAGTCCGTGAATGAGTATGTAGACCTTTACTCCCTGTTCCGGATGAAGGTGAAAGAAGCCGAGCAGATTCACCTGGACACAACTGCTGCCGTGCGCAGCGAGCTGAGCAATTATAAAGGCCAGCTGGCGCGTACTTATCTCTCCGACAAGGAAGTGACCAAAGGCCTGGTGAAGCAGGCCTACGACCGGATGAAGGAAGAAGTAAAAGTGGCGCATATCCTGGTTGCCGTGCGGCCTAATGAAGATACAGCCCGTGCCTACCATAAGATCGACAGCATCTACAATGCCATAGTATCGAAAAAGGCTGATTTTGCTGAAATGGCAAAACAGTACTCCGAAGACAAAGGTTCTGCTGTTAAAGGTGGCGACATAGGATTCATCACTGCCCTGCAGGTTGTCTATCCCTTTGAGAATGCGGCTTACAATACACCTGTAGGACAAGTATCCAGGCCTTTCCGTACACAGTTTGGCTTCCATATCCTCAAAGTGGAAGAAAAGAGAAAGAGCAACGGACAGGTACAGGTAGCACAGATCATGATCGCAACTCCGAAGTCAAAAGGAGAGCAGGGTGTGACAGACGCCAGGAAAAAGATCGGTGAAATACAGGCGATGGTAAAAAGCGGCAAGCCCTTCGATCAGCTGGCCAAAGAATACTCTGAAGATAAATTCTCCAGGGATAATGGCGGCCTTATGGAGCCATTCGGCGTAGGCAAGCTGATGCCCCAGTTTGAATCAGCAGCCTTTGCGCTCAAAAAGCCCGGCGATATTTCAGAACCCGTACAAACAGAATATGGTATCCACCTGATCAAGCTGGTCAGGAAGATCCCACTGCTGCCCTTCGACAGCCTTCAGGATAACATTACCCGCCGCGTCGATAACGACAGCAGGGCTACTATAGCCAAGGAAGCTTACCAGGAGAAGATCAAAAAGCAATTCGGGTTTAAAGAATATCCCGGGCACCTGGAGAAGCTGACTAACGACATCATCACTACCGATGAGCAGCACGACTATAATGCAGAGGATCATAAGTCAGCCAAAGAGACCTTGTTTGAGCTGGGCGGCAAAAAGTATACCCAATATGATTTCGCAGTTTTTGCCGGCAGCTACATCAGGGGGAAAATCATGGGCAATAAGAAAGCAACGGTCAGCGATCTTTATAAAATGTACCAGAATTCCGTGCTGAACGACCTGCAGCAGGAGCAGCTGGAGAAGAACAATGTGGAATACCGCAACCTGGTCAACGAATACCGCGACGGCATTCTGCTGTTTGACCTGATGGATAAGAATGTATGGAGCAAGGCTTCGAAAGATACCGTAGGCCTGGCCAGCTTCTACAAGGAGCACAAGGACAAATACCAGTGGCAGCCCGGCTTTGATGGCACCTTATACCAGGCGGCCAATGAAGCCGACCTGGTAAAGCTCCAGACGGCCGTTAATAAAGGGACGAGCGCTTCGGATGCCCTGGACCAGATCAATACAGCAGAGAATCCTTCACGGATCAGCCAGCAGACCGGCCGCTTCGAATTCAGCCGCTTCCAGGCAGATGCCAGCGCTTTCCCTGAGGGAAAAGCCAGCAGGATCTTTAAAAATGAGGACGGAAGCTTTACCCTGGCCGTGCCCTTAAAGCTTTATCCGAACGCGGAAACAAAATCGCTCGACGAAGCAAAAGGCTTTGTCGTAGCCGACTACCAGGACTATCTTGAGAAAAGCTGGAACCAGGACCTGAAGAACAGGTACCCGGTAAAAGTGGATGAGAAGACCTTGAAAAGCATTATCCGCTAAGCATAGCATTTGTGTTACGATCTTTAAGGAGCTGCCTTTCTGCAGCTCCTTATTTATTTGTAAACTTTATAAAAACAAATTATAAACTGCCTTTGACGACCGGGAATTCTGGATATTTTCGTAGCTTATACCATAAGCCATGCAGGTACAAGCCATCGACCGGGTAAAGACGATCAGCCCTTCGGACTTTCATCAGCATTACCGCATACCCCGGAAACCGGTCATTATCGAAACGCTTTCCCGGGAGTGGCCCGCTCATGATAAGTGGACATGGGATTACTTCAAATCCCTTATAGGTAAAGTCGAAGTACCGGTATACAACAATTCCCGGGCCGGCTCCAGGGTATTGGTCAACGGCGGCGACGACAATATGCTCTTTGGCGACTACATCGATATGATCCGCAGGGGTCCGTCCGAATGGCGGATCTTCCTTTTCAACCTCTTGAAGCATGCGCCGCAGCTCAAAGAAGATTTTACCTTTCCCGCCCACCTGCTCAAAGGCTTCCTGAAGTCCTTTCCCATGCTTTTTGTCGGTGGCGCCGGCTCGATAGCGCACATGCACTATGATATAGACCTGGCCCATATTTTCCATACCCAATTCCTCGGCAGAAAGCGTATCCTGCTTTTGGAGAATAACCAATCGGCGTTTATCTACCGCATGCCCGGCACCGTAGAAAGCACTGCCAGCTTCGTCAGCTGGCAGGATGGGTTAGATACACATCACTTTCCTGCCCTGGCCCTGGCCAAGGGCTATACTGCCGTGCTGGAGCATGGCGATACGCTGTTTATGCCCACCGGCTACTGGCACCACATGGAGTACATGGAAAGCGGCTGCGCTATGAGCCTGCGGGCCATGCCCGAAACCATTGCCGGAAAGCTTAACGGGCTTTATCACCTGATCGGCCTGCGCCATTTCAACAATATGATGATAAAGCTGCACCCCGAATGGTGGTACCATTACAAACGCCGTTCGGCCAAAGCCAAGGCCGAGAGGGCCATACAGCAGCAGAAAGGGGAAGGCTGAGCGACGGGCATCCGGGCTGCGCTTCCTTGCTTATCTTTGCGCGCATGTTCACCATAAGCACCCCCACTGTCGCAGCCTACCCGCAACTATTGTTCCTATGGGAAGCCTCTGTAAGAGCGACCCATCATTTTCTCAAGGAAGAAGACATTCTCTTTTACAAGCAGCAGCTGGCGACTGTCTATTTCCCACAGGTACAGCTCAGCTGCGCTTATAGCGGCCAGGGCGATCTGCTGGGCTTTTCCGGCGTTGCCGGCAACAACCTGGAGATGCTGTTCGTTTCGCCCGATGCCCGTGGTAAAGGCGTGGGCAGATTACTGCTGGAGCATGCCATCAGGGAGCAAGGCGTAAGCAAGGTGGATGTCAACGAGCAGAACGGGCAGGCCCTGGGCTTTTACGAGCATGCCGGCTTTAAGATCACCGGCCGTTCGGAATACGACGGGCAAGGCAAGCCCTACCCCATCCTGCACCTGGCATTATAAAGACAGGCCATTACTTTAGCACGGCCTGCTGCGCACGGCCGTATAGACGACAAAGGCGAAGGCATCACTAACGCGGATAGCAAGTCCTTTTAAAACCAGAGGCCTTTCACGATGATCGCGAAAGGCTTCTGTACATGGATTACAGCAGATCAGTGTATCGGCGCGGCCGCTTCGGTATCGCCGCTGCCCTCGATTACCTTCAGCAATTCGGGGCGTTCTTTCTTTTCCCGGTTCAGCACTCTATTGGCAATGATTACACTGAGCAGCATACAAACCGCGCCGATAAGGAAGTGAATGCCCGGGAAGTGGAACGGCGCCTTGCTGCTGGTAAAATAGGAGAAAGTACCGCTCATGATCAGCGGGCCTATGATGGTAGTAAGGCTCATCAGGCTGGTAAGCGCGCCCTGCAGCTCGCCTTGTTGATTGGCAGGCACATGCCCGGAGATCACCGACTGGAGCGAGGGTCCGCAGATACCGCCGAGGCAATAAGGGATCAGGAAGGCAAACATCATCCAGCTTTGGGTGGCAAAGGCAAACAGCACCAGGCCCAGGGTGTACAGCGACAGGCCGAGGTAAATGCTTTTTTCGTTACCGATCCGGGGATTGATCACCCGGGTAAGCCCCGCCTGCACTGCACCAACCAATACGCCCACCACAGCAAGGGAAATGCCGACCATGCCTTCAGTCCAGTGGAAACGATAGATGGTGAAGAAATTCCAGTTGCCCTGCACGGCCTGCGCGCCCAGGTAGATCAGGAAAAAGCTGAAAGCCAGTCCGCCGATCTCGGGATGGCGGGTCAGGAATTTCAGGGAGCCAAAAGGATTGGCCCTTTTCCATTCGAAGGGACGGCGATGCGCTTTATCCAGTGATTCGGGCATGAAGAAATATCCATAAATGCAGTTGACCAGGCACAACACTGCTGCTGCATAAAACGGCGCACGGATACCCCATGTCGCCAGCAGAGCGCCTAAAGCGGGTCCCAGCACAAAGCCCAGGCCAAAGGCAGCGCCGATCATACCGAAGTTCTTGGCCCTGGAAGTCTCGTCGGTGCTCACATCGGCGATGTAAGCGGTGGCAGTCGTAAAGCTTGCGCCGGTAATACCGGCGATCACGCGGCCCAGGAACAGCCAGCCATAAGCCGGCGCCAGCGCCAGTATCACATAATCGATACCGAAGCCCAGCAGGGAAAGCAGCAGCACCGGCCGCCGGCCGAATTTATCGCTCAGGTTGCCGATCACCGGCGCAAACAGGAACTGGGTAATCGCAAATACTGAAAGCAGCAAAGCCCCGTAAGTGCTGGCCTGGTTGACGGGAATGCGCTTCAGCTGAGCGATCAGGTCGGCCATTACCGGGATAATGAGGCCCCAACCCATAACGTCGATCAGGAGGGTGATGAAAATAAAGCCCATAGCGGCTTTTTTCTGGTTGTTCATAAAGCAGGTAAGTTTGAAGAGGTTTATCCGAAGGGCTGTAGCGAGAGCCGCAACCGGATGCAAGTTGCAACATTATTCCGGCTTGCGCCGGGTGTCGTTGCGACAAATTGCAGGGCAGATACGACTTTGAGCGAATACTCCCGGAGTGTATATCGTTCTCTCATAGGCTTCATTCCGGCAACCGGGATTCTTTACGGTTAAGAGATTATCGGTAAAATCTGTATCTTTGCATCTCCACCCCAACACACAACATGTAGAAAAAATTGCTTTCAACCGATCATGAACCGCAGACCTGAACCAGGTTGCGCTTCCATTATCTCATCCTCAGAAAGTAATTGCTCATGCTTACGTTACAACAGATCACGTATGCGCATCCCAATAAGGATGTGCTGTTCGACCAGCTTAATTTTACCCTAAACAAACAAGACAAGATCGCGCTTATTGGCAACAACGGCGCCGGCAAATCCACGCTGCTGAAGCTTATCGCCGGGGAGCTGCACCCGCTTTCGGGTGAGTTGCGCGCAGAAGCCCGGCCCTACTATATCCCGCAGCATTTCGGCCAGTTCAACGATCAAACGATCGCCGGGGCATTGCATATTACGGAAAAGCTTTGTGCGCTGCAGGCCATCCTTGAAGGCGATGTGCGCGAAGAACATTTTACCGCGCTGGACGACGATTGGGGCATAGAAGAGCGGTGCCGGGAAGCCCTTGCCCAGTGGGGACTTGAAGGACTTGACCTGGCGCAGCAGATGGCTTCTCTGAGTGGCGGACAAAAGACTAAAGTATTCCTGGCCGGCATACAGATCCACAACCCGCAGCTGGTCCTGATGGATGAGCCCAGCAATCACCTTGATGCCCGCAGCAGGGTCCTGCTTTACGACTATATCCACAACACGCACCATACCCTGATCGTGGTGAGCCACGACCGGGTGCTGCTTGATCTGCTTCCTGCAGTATGCGAGCTAAGCAAAAAGGGCCTTACTGCATATGGCGGCAATTATACCTTCTATGCCGGGCAAAAGACAATCGAAGCCCAGGCATTACAGGAAGATGTCAAAGACCGCGAGAAAGCGCTGCGCAAAGCCAGGGAGGTGGAAAAGGAGGCTATAGAACGACAGCAAAAGCTGGATGCCCGGGGTAAGCGGAAGCAGGAAAAGGCCGGTGTACCCACGATCATGATGAACACCCTTAGGAACAATGCGGAGAAAAGCACCTCCAGGATGAAGGACGTGCATGCGGAAAAAGTGGATGCGATCCGGCAGGAGCTGGGCGAGCTGCGCCGCGAGCTTCCAGATAAAGACAAAATGAAGATCGGCTTCGAAGATTCCGCATTGCATAACGGGAAAATACTGGTCACGGCAAAAGAGATCAGCTTCCGGTACGGCAGGCATTCCGTATGGGAACATCCGTTGAGCTTCCAGCTGACCAGCGGGCAACGTATAGCGATCAAAGGCAATAACGGATCAGGTAAAACGACCCTTATACAGATCATCCTGGGCAGCCTGGAGCCGGCCGCCGGCGCTATACAGCGGGCGCCGGCCACTACGATCTACATCGACCAGGACTATTCGCTTATCGACAACCGGCTTACCGTGTATGAGCAGGCGGAACAATTCAACACAGGGCGGCTGCAGGAGCATGAGGTCAAAAGCAGGCTCACCCATTTCCTGTTCCAAACGGCGCAGTGGGCCAAACCCTGCACAGCCCTGAGCGGCGGCGAAAAGATGAGGCTTATCCTGTGTTGTCTTACCATAGGCAAGCAGGCTCCGGATATGATCGTGCTTGACGAACCGACGAATAACCTCGATATCCAGAATATCGAGATCCTTACCGAAGCGATCAACGGCTACCAGGGCACCCTGATCGTGGTCAGCCACGATGCACGTTTCCTTGAGCAGGTTGGTGTCTGCGACGAGATCGTACTCGACTAAGATGATCTCATAGGCAATCCATTCAGATGGCGCCGGCCTGCTCCAGCAGTTGCGCCATCTCTTTTTGTCCTTTTTCGCGGGCATGCTGCAGCGCCGTCACGCCGTCCTTATCGGGCAGGTTGACATCGGCGCCTGCGCGGATCAGCATATCCATGATCTGCAAATGCGCTGCCCCACCTTTACCCAGGATCACTGTTTCCAGCAGGCCGGTCCAGCCCAGGCGGTTGATATGATCGACCGGGAACGATTTGTCTTCCAATATCGCGGCAACCGTATCCACATGCCCTCTTTCACAGGCGGGGATAAGGGCCGAGCCTCCATAGCGGTTATACACACTATAATCGGCGCCGGCCTTCATGCAGCGCCTTACGATATCCGTCAGGCCTTCCGCGCCGGCATACAGGAAAGGTGAGTCAGAGATACTGTCCTGCGCATTTACATCAGCGCCGGCATCGATCAAAGCTGCTGCAGCATCCAGGCTACGCAGCGACAGGGCCAGCAGCAAGAGCGTCTTACCGTCCGCATCCCGCATTTCTTTATCTGCCCCCGCTTCCAGCAGGGCAGCAACCGCTGCGGGATCGTTTTTCCTTATTGCCTGCATCAGCTGTGTACGGTTATCTTCCATAGGTATCTGTTTCTGTTCCGGCCGCAAAGTTAGGCGGCAAAGCGATTGCAGCGCTCGTCATTTTAATGAATACAGAGGGCCGATCTCGACGATCAGCCCTCTGCTCTTGCTGCCGGAAACGGCAGGCTCACTCCGGATCATCGGCCGGCTGCACCAGCTTTTTGATCAGGACGATCTGCCCCAGATGGTAATGGGTATGCTCGATAATACCATGCAGGTTGCGGTAGTAATTACCATAAGGCTCTTTGACGAATAGCTCGCCCAGCCGCTCCTCCGGTAGTTGTTCAATTAAAGTAGCAAATGTCTCCGCATCAGCCCAGGTCTTTTGCTGTAACCGTTCCCAGCCCTCTGCACCGGTGATCGGCTGCAGATCGAAGCTGTACGCATCTTTAGCTTCCAGCGGCCCGCCTTCCAGCACTTTGCGTACGGCATCGATATAGTAATTCATATGATACACCAGTACGGCAATGGTATTGAAAGTATGCACCTTAGTCACCGCCTGTTCCCAGGTGACGCCGGAAAGGGTATCTTTCAGATTAACGGAAGTCCAGTTACCGCCGAAATGTACAGCCTTCAGGTGCTGTGCGATTTGTGCTGAAGCATTCATAGCTATTGCATTTTTTACGGCAATAAATGTACAGCTTCCTTTTTGCACGGGAAAGCAGCGCATCAATGACCGGCTTTCTTATCCCGGTATCTTCCATTTATCCAGCAGCGCTGAGTTAAAGCCGCCTTCCGGCGGGTTGGGCTGCCCTTTGCCGGTCCTGACCAGGTCGTACAGGCTCTTGCGGATATAGTTGGTCCAGGCATCATTACAGATCTCATAACATTCGTACTGCGGCGTCAGGCCCTGGTGGGTAAAGCGCAATTCCGTTCCAGTCTCCACCGGGCTGATCTCAAAAATGATCCGGGTGTCTTTCCACTCCTCCTGGTCGTCGATAAAATTGAAATGGTTATCCAGCACATGCCAGACAATCCTTTCCCCGGGAACGACCTGCTCGAGCCTGATCCTGCTGATGTGCACCTCTTTAAAGTGGTAAAGAAAACAATCGCCCTCTTTTTCCGTGGGGCCTTCTATCGCTTCAGACCACCATCCGCGTACATTGCAGATGGCATCAAAAACTTCCGCCGGTGTCTGACCGGTAATGAATGCAGTGCTGAAATCCTGGTTGTTCATGCCATTATCGTTTTAAGAAGTGGGAGTATGCTTGCGGCAGCAGCGATATGCTTTTCTCCTTACCGCTTTCAAGGGCAAAGCTACGGTCGCGAACAGCCACGCAAAGGGGGCAAAATAGACTTTATGATGGGTTGATCCGGCCAGGATCATTGCCTAACTTTGTCAAAACGCCGTTCTTATGAAAAGGGTGATCATCGTGGTTCCCGAGGGGCCTGTCAATGCGAATACGATCGGAGGCGCCTTCGATATTTTAAGCAAAGCCAACGACTATTGGAAAAGCCAGGGAAATGCCTCCCGGCTGGAGCTCAGCGTTGCCGGCTTTGTGCGCGAGCTGCGGTCACACAATGGCTACCTGGCGATCCTCCCCACCGACATCACTGCCATCAAACGTGCCGACATGGTCATGATCCCCGCGCTCCTGGGAGACTATGAACGTACCATCGAAAAGAACGCGGCGCTTATCGAATGGATCCGTAAACGCTATAAAGCCGGCGCCGAAATAGCCAGCATGTGTTCCGGCGCCTTCCTGCTTGCGGCCACGGGACTGCTCGACGGGCAGAGCTGCTCCGTTCACTGGAACAGGCTTGAGCTGTTCCAGCAGCTCTTTCCGCAGGTTAATGCACAAGCCGGCAAGATCATTACTGCCGCCAATGGTATTTACACCAATGGCGGCGCCTATTCCTTCCTGCACCTGGTCCTCTACCTCGTAGAGCAGCTCTTCGACCGTACGACGGCAATCTTCTGCGCCAAGATCTTCCAGATCGATCTCGAGCGGAGCTCCCAGTCCCCCTTCAGCATTTTCGAAACCCAGAAAGAGCATGATGATGAGCTGGTAGTCAGGGCCCAGACCTATATTGAAGAGAATATTGACGAAAGGATCTCCTTTGAAAAGCTGGCGACCCAGCTGGCGGTCAGCAGGCGCAATTTCGACCGCAGGTTTACGAAGGCCACGGGCAATACACCGGTGGAATACCTGCAGCGGGTCAAGGTGGAAGCAGCCAAGAAAGAGCTGGAGAACGGCCGTAAGACCATTCTGGAAATCATGCTTGACGTAGGCTACAACGACAATAAAGCCTTCAGGGAAGTATTCAAAAGGATAACCGGCTTGTCTCCGCTGGAATACCGGAATAAATACAGCAAAGAAAACGCCCTCGCGTAAGGAATTTTGCGCAGCAGCCCCTGGTAAAGCCTAAGCTTTGTCCCGGTTTATACTTGCCGGCTAGCGTAGTTCTACGGGATCAGGGCGTGTTTATAAGGTATTTAACCTGTCTGACGATTATTTCCCGGAAAAGCCTGTTAGCTTTGTTTTCGGAGCAGGAGCGACCCATTTCAATGCCTGGCCAGACATTCCTGCATTCTTCTTACAAATCAAACCAAACAAGCTATGAATGCCACCGAAATCATTTCCATCCTTATCGCCATCATTGGCTTTGCAGCCATTCTCTGGATCGGCTTAGGCACCAGCATACTGCGCGCAGGGAAAGACAAACCCTACAGCTTCCACCGCTTGCAGACCTGGTTGTGGACGATGCTCATTTGCCCCTGCTTCGCGCTGAACTGGGGATTTGTTAACCCATCGGCGCCGGACGTTAACCTTACAGCGCTGGTCCTCCTGTCGATGTCGGGCGGTACGGCAGCGATTGCTGAAATGGTCAATTCCGTTCACCTGGAGAGCCAACGTAAGCAGCCCGGCATATCGCTCAAGCTGAACAGCGATTCCTCGGGCAGCTTCTGGACCGACATCCTGATGGATGACAGCGGGAACCTGTCTATAGGGCGCCTTCAAAATCTTGTCTTTACGTTTGTCTACCTGGCAGTGTACTTGTCGATGTTCTTTCCCGAAATGAAGTTTCCTGTCTTTGAAAAGACAGCCTATGTCCTGATGGGCATCTCTTCGGGCAGCTTCCTTATCGGCAAAGGCCTGAATAAATAACCAGAAAGGAAAACCTTGCCCTTAAATTCTTCCGGCATTTTATCACCGGAAGAATTTTTATTTGTGTAAAAGGAGGGGGACGAAAATGGGGGTTGGGCAAAATGCCAACATCAGTACCTTAGCATGCGTTATGCCTGGCGCATAGCAATCCTTATTCCATAACCATTTCCAAAACCAAAAAGACAATGAGTGTTCGCCAACGCCTGGGTAACCTCGAAGGTAACCCCGACATTATCATTATCATTTCCGACCAGGAAAGAGCTACCCAACATTTTCCCGACAACTGGGAGCAGGAACATCTTAAAACCCTGACCTTCCTCAAAGAGAATGGCTTCAGTTTCGACCGCGCCTTTTGCAATACCTGCATGTGCTCTCCCAGCCGGTCGACCTTGCTCACTGGTCTTTATCCTGCCCAGCACCATGTTACGCAAACGCTTACGGAAGGCGGCAGGTACTCTCCGGGGGAAGTGACCCTGGACAATACCCTTCCTAATATCGCGCGTATGCTTTTCGATGCCGGCTACGATGTGCAATACCGCGGCAAATGGCATGTGAGCAAAGGCGCCGACGGCGGCGGTCCTGCACCTTCGGATATTGCGATGTTCGGCTTCAGGGGATGGATAGCGCCGGATGCCGGCGAGGATACGGCGCCTGAAAATTTCGGCGGCGGCTTTGCCAATCACGACAAGGCCTATATACAGCAAGGCATCGCTTACCTGCAGTAGGTAAGAGAAAGAAGGGCGAAAGGCGACAAGCAACCTTACTGCCTGGTGCTTTCCCTGGTCAATCCACACGACGTGCTTTGCTATCCCAAAGACTTCCAGTACGGCTACAATGAAAGCTTCCTGAACGGGCCTATCGGTTTGCCCAAGACCGTGAACGAGGACCTTATCGCCAACAAGAAGCCCTCGGCGCAAGTACAAGTCAAAGCTACTGCTGCATTAAGCCTCGGCGCGTTGAACACCTCAGAGAAACAAACCAGCTACATTAATTTCTATGGCAACCTGCTGCGCGTGATCGATACCGAGGTCGGTTTCTTTATCGATGAGCTTTATAAAGAAACGGAAAACGGAAGGCTGGCCGACCAGGCGCTGGTGATCCGCATCGCCGACCACGGCGAGATGGGCATGGCGCATGGCGGCATGCGACAGAAAGCTTTCGTTACCTATGAAGAAGCGCTACGTATACCGATGGTCTTCTCCAATCCTGTGCTGTTCCCGAAAGACGCGCCATATAAGGCTACACAGAACCTGGCTTCGCTGATCGATATCCTGCCTACGCTCGCCGATCTTATCGGCATCGCGCCGCCGCAGGGCTTGCGCGGCACCAGCCTCGCGCCTCTTCTGGAAAAGGACCAGCCTGTACAGGACGCGATCCTCTTTACTTTTGACGATACGAAAGCCAGCGCTGCCGATAAAGCCAGTGTGGTAAAAGCGGCAAACCGCATCCGCAGCGTAAGGACTACCGAATGGAAATACAGCCATTACTTTGATGCGCTGAACGGCTATCCGGACGAATACGAGCTGTATGATCTGCGCCAGGAAAATGCGCTGGAATATGAGAACCTGGCTTACCATCCCGACTTTGCGGAGATCAGGACAAAAATGGCCCTGCTGCTTGAAGAGCAGGTAAGGCAGAAGCTGGCCATTCATCCCGTGCCCTTCGAACAGGAAGCCTTCATGGACTGGTACCAGCGGCAGGATTAAGCCTATCCTTAAATTGCCAACGCGCCATGGATCGGTCCATGACGCGTTCTTTTTTGATTGTCCGGGCAGTTACCAGCTCAGGAGCGCGGCGGTGGGGGTGGCCACCAGATGGTTCCGCTTTGCGTATTGCTGAGCCAGGGCTTGCCCTGGCAGCTTGTGCCCGGATGTGCCGACAGGCAGGCCTTTATCCAGCCATTGCCTTCCGCATGGCTGCTCACTTTCTTTTTGCTGCAATAGGTGGCTCCTGCGTTGTCTGCATACAGCTGGTACGCGGGATAGCCTTCCTTTGCTGCATTACTTTCATGCTGTGTCATTTGGTGTTTTTTAAACGGTAAAAAAATAGAATTGGGCGATCCCCGGCCGCCGGCTTCGGGGCTTAGCCCGGAATGGCCGGCATCGCCTCAAACTTACAACCCGGATCTGCCGGACACCAGCGTAAAAACACCCGTTTCTATATTCAGGGGAAAATGCGTGCCGGCCAAAGCCCGCGCCTGCTGCGCTTGCCGGCCACGGTTACATACCTTCAGGAGGAACTCCCAACAGCACAAAATGTATTTCAGAAAAGCAACCAAAGTCGATATACCGGAAATCGTAAAGATGCTGGCAGACGATAAGCTGAAGCTTCATTTTTAATTTTCCAGGCCACACTGCCTTCTTTTTCAAAAAAAATAAACAAAAAAACAGGAAACTAAAATTTGCACTTATATTTGCAACCAATCAGTTTCTTAATTTAAATTACCATATAAAATGAATCCGAACCTTTCATTTGACTTTACCGTAGACAAGGCAAACCATACAATCCGCATCAGGAGAGCTTTTGCCGGCAGCCTTGACCTGGTTTGGGATGCCTGGACCCTGCCCGAGCTGCTCGACCAATGGTGGGCGCCAAGACCTTACCGGACCGAAACAAAATCCATGAACTTTACAGAAGGCGGTACCTGGCTCTACGCTATGATCAGTCCTGAAAACGAAAAGCATTGGTGCAAGAACGATTATCGTACCATAGCACCGGGAAAAAGCTTTAGCGGGCTGGATGCCTTTTGCGATGAGCACGGCGCCGTGAATACCGCGATGCCGAGAACGTTGTGGACAAACGTTTTCACGGCAACAGACGGCACAACGCTGGTGAACATTACCGCCCTCTACGATAACCTGGCCGACCTGGAAAAAGTGATCGCTATGGGCTTTAAGGAAGGGCTCACCTTGGCTTTGGGCAACCTGGACGAATTATTGCTAACGCTGAACAAATAAGCTACCGCTATGAGAAAACTAAAGCTGCAAATGCAGGTAACGCTCGACGGCTTTAATGCAGCCGGCCCCAACGACGAGCAGCATTGGGTCACCTGGGACCTTGAAGGGATCAGGCAATATGTGAACGGCCTGTTCGACACCTCCGATACCATCCTGATCGGGCGCAAGCTGGCCGTGGATTATATTCCCTACTGGGAAGACACCTTCACCAGGCCGGATGATCCTATGCATGACTTTGCCACAAGGATTGTAAAGGCCAGGAAGATCGTCTTTACCAAAACGCTGGAAAAGTCGCTCTGGGCACGGACCGAGCTGGCAAAAGGCGACCTGAAGGAAGAGGTAAACAAACTGAAACAGCAGGCCGGCAAAGACCTTATCGTGTATGGCGGCAGCTCCTTCGTCGCCTCGCTGATAAGGGAAGGGCTGATCGATGAATTCCATTTCTTTGTTAATCCCATCGCTATTGGTAAAGGACATTCGGCCTTTGCAGCGCTCGAGCAATGGCAGCCGCTGAAACTGGTGAAGAGCATGACCTGCGGCAGCGGCTTGCTCCTGCTGCATTACGAAAAGCAAGACCAGGAATAGCAGCATATTCTCCCTTAAGGACGGCGGCAGCACTACCCTATCCTGCCGCCGTCCGTTGATCTTTTCCGTAAGCTTACAGCTGTACCCCTATATGCTTTGCTTTATGCGAATACTGATCCTTATACTCCTGTCCGGTCTTTTCACAACATACCTTTACGCCCGGGAAAACAGGAAGCCCCCTGAAGCAACAGTTCATAGTATCCGGGGAGACTTTGACGGAGACGGCCGCATAGACAGCGCTACCGTGGTCCATGTAAAAGAAGGACGGGGCAATCCGGTTGAAGACGGCACTCCGGACGAGTACGAGATCCGCTTCCCGGGCAGCAGCACGCTGAAGCCGGTAAAGGCCGGCTGCTGCTCCCTCCGCCTCGTCAATGAAGGCGACCTGGACGACGATGGTGCCGATGAGCTTTCCCTTGTCCAGGCGCCCATGAACGGCTGCACTTATCCCATGAAAACCTGCTCCTTCACACATGGCGCCTGGAGGGATATCGTACCTTTGTTCCTGGTCCCTACCGGCTGCAGCCCCGTGAGCGAAGAAGCACTGCAGCAGCGGGTTTCCGCCGAAAAGGGCAGTATCTATTACCTGGACACCGACGGGAATGATGAAAACGGCGAGCTGATCAGGAAAAAAGTAAGCGCAAGAACAGCAAAGAAGATCAACCCTCCGGAATAATAGATTATTGCGCGCGTGCAACGACAAAGGTCACCAACAGGTAAAATAATTCCGCTGCTATGCAGGATACATAAAGAGTATCTTGTCGTACGCTGCCGGAACCTGGTACAAGATAAGTTCTTACACACTGCCAAATATTCCCCATGAGTTGAGCCTGAGTAGCGGCTGAGCATTTTCTTAGCTGCCCTGGTTTTGCTCCTACGGAGCAATTTATGTTTGTTTATGCTGACGTTACAAACATTTGGCTCCTACGGAGTCCTATAGTGCGGGTAGCTACAGGATCATCCGTAAACTCTCAGTGACCTGTGGAACTGAAGGCCTGTTGTCTTTTAGGCCAATGTAATCAAGCAAAATTTATCCACCTAATTTTATTGACTTTTCTATATCACGTTGTCTATCACACTATTTCCACTACTGTATGTAGTCTTTTTTGTTATTGTAATGAATAAGTAGTCGCCCAATTCGTTTATATATTGGCCTTTGATTTTGTCAAATGCTTGGTCGTCTATGTCGTTTCTAAGTTTTGATAATCCTTGTTTTACTTCGTCCATGTTCGCTAACGATGAGAACGATGAAATTCCGTTCCGTATAGCTTCGTCGAAGTAGCGTGTGGGATTATTTTTTCCAACATATAAAAAACAATCTTGTAGGTCGTCTTTGATAAAATACTTTTCGATGCCGGTAATTTCAAGTTCTGTTTGTTCGATAGCTTCTTGTATATCGACAAGTGAAGGCATTTGAACAATGGAGGAATGAAGCATTTTTGGAAAATAATGATTGAGCCAATATCCCTTCATTTGTTCAGGTGTTGAAGTGAACAACACAAATCTGCCGTTGGCAGACAACACTCTGTCAATTTCAACAAATGCTTTTTTCAGGTCTGTCCAATGATGAATGGTTAAAGTGGCGATAATACCGTCAAACATTTTGTCGTCTGCTGGTATTTGTTCTGCTGTACCTTGTAGCCAATTGATGTCTTGATTTCGGGACCGGGCTTCGTTGAGCATTTTTTCGGAAGGCTCTACACCAATAAATTTAAAATCTTTGTCCGCAAAAGTGATGGTATAATTTCCCGTTCCGCAACCAATATCAAGATAAAGCCTGTCGGTTTTAGGTCTTAAGTGGTAGAGAAGTCTTTCCGCTAAATACGGATCCGCTTGTCTTGTCGAATTATATCCTGTTCCTATTTTATCGTATTTTATGTCCATTGACGTTGGTCGTTAAGACGGCATTTAACTCTAAAAATACGAAATCCGTGAAAACGAGGACTTGCAAAACCGGGAAATATATGCATAAAAAAAGCCTTTCAGCAAAAACGCTGAAAGGCTTTGTCTTTCTGTGGTGTGGGCCGGGATCGAACCGGCGACACATGGATTTTCAGTCCATTGCTCTACCGACTGAGCTACCGCACCTCTTTGTTGAAAGGAGTGCAAAGGTAATCTTTAAATTCTTTCCGCCAAATTTTTTTTCAACTTTCCGAAAACCGCCCCGTGTAAAATCTACATTAATGTACCGTCAAAAAAGCTATCTTTGTGCCGCAAAATTCAAACTCCATTCAATAATCAATTATAAATAAGTCTATGCACTTTATTGTTTCCTCGACTTCCTTGTTGAAAAATTTGCAGCTTGTGGGCGGTATCATCAGCGCCAATGTAGTGCTACCTATCCTGGAAGACTTCCTGTTTGAGCTGGACGGCAATACACTTACGCTTACCGGTGGCGACATGGAAACAATGATCAAGGTGCAGATGGAGATCCAGCGCGAGTTGACCGATACCGATGACAATGCCCGAACAGGCCGCATCTGTATTCCTTCCAAAATCCTGCTGGAATACCTGAAAAACCTGCCCGAACAGCCGGTACACTTTACCATCAACAAAGACGACAGCTCGATCGAGATCTCCAGCAATACGGGTAAATACAAGATCGGCGGCGAAAAAGCCGACGAATATCCCAAGGAGCCGCAACCCAACGACGCGACCTCCTTTACCCTGCCTTCCCTGCGCCTGGGCGAAGCAATCAACAAAAGCCTTTTTGCCACCAGCACCGATACCCTGCGCCCGGCTATGACCGGCGTGTACTTCGAGCTGGCACAGGATGGCATCACCTTCGTGGCCACAGATGCGCACCGCCTGGTGAAGCTGACCCGCAACGACATCAGCTGTCCCGAAGAAGGCGGCATCATCGTTCCGCGCAAGCCGCTGCAACAGCTGAAAAACATCATTCCTTCGGATGAAAGCCCGCTGGAAGTATCGTACAACAGCAGCCACCTGTTTATCCAGAACAATAAGATACGCCTGAGCTGCCGCCTGATCGAGGGCAAATTCCCGCCCTACAAGGCTGTCATTCCGGCCGATAACCCGTTCAACCTGACCATCAACCGCGCGGACCTCATCAGCTCCCTGCGCCGCGTGAGCATCTTCGCCAATAAGAGCACGAGCCAGGTCGTTTTCGATATCGTAGGCAATACGGTCAACATCAGCGCACAAGATATCGACTTCTCCTATGAAGGCAAAGAGCAGCTGAGCTGCCAGTACACCGGCGACGATATGAAGATCGCTTTCAATGCCAAGCTGCTGATCGAGATGCTGAACAATATGGAAGGCGAAGAGATCAGGCTGGAGCTGAGCATGCCTTCACGCGCCGGCATCTTCCGCCCGGTAGAGAAGACCGGTAACGAAGACCTGCTGATGCTGCTGATGCCGCTGATGGTAGGTGTATAGCCCCGCTGCGCCGGTGCATTTTGCGGGGTGGCGCCTGCAGCTGACAATGAATTCCTAAATCGAAATGTTACATAACGAATCCATTCCTTCTCAAAAGAAAAAAATCATTGTACTGGGAAGCGGCCCCAACCGCATAGGCCAGGGTATCGAATTTGACTATTGCTGCACCCACGGCCTGATCGCGATCAAAGAGCTCGGCTACGAAGCGATCATGATCAACTGCAATCCCGAAACGGTATCGACGGACTTTGACATTGCCGACAAGCTCTACTTTGAGCCGGTATACTGGGAGCACCTCTGGGAGATCATCGAGCACGAGCAGCCCGAAGGCGTGATTGTCCAGCTGGGCGGTCAAACCGCTCTGAAGCTGGCCAAGCGCCTCCATGAGAAAGGCATAAGGATCATCGGTACTTCCTTCGACGATATGGATATCGCCGAGGATCGCGGCCGCTTCAGCGACCTGCTGAAAGAGCTGAATATCCCCTACCCCAAATACGGCACCGCTTACTCTACTGACGATGCGATCGAGGTAGCCAACGAAGTGGGCTACCCGGTGCTGGTGCGTCCCTCTTATGTACTGGGCGGACAACGCATGCGTATCGTGATCAACGACGATGAGCTGGAAAAAAGCGTACTGAGCCTGCTGAAGCACCTGCCGGGCAATAAGATCCTGATCGATCACTTCCTCGACCGCTGCCAGGAAGCCGAAATCGACGCCATCTGCGATGGTGAGGAAGTGCATATCATGGGCATCATGGAACATATAGAACCGGCCGGTATCCACAGCGGCGACAGCCATTCGGTATTGCCGGTATTCAACCTGGGCAAGCTGGAAGTAGAAGAGATGGTGGACATTGCCAAAAAGATTGCCCTGAAGCTCAATATCCGCGGGCTCATCAATATACAGTATGCCATCAAGGATGGTAAAGTTTTCGTGATCGAAGCCAACCCGCGCGCCAGCCGTACCACACCGTTTATCGCCAAGGCTTACGGCGTACCTTTCCTCAATATCGCAACCAAGATCATGCTGGGCGATAAGAAGCTGAAAGATTTCACCATTGATAAAAAGCTGGAAGGCTATGCGGTTAAAGAACCCGTGTTCAGCTTCAACAAATTCCCCAATGTGAACAAGGAGCTGGGCCCAGAAATGAAGAGTACCGGCGAGGCCATCCGCTTCATCAAAAACCTGCGCGATCCCTGGTTTCGTACCTTGTACAAGGAAAGAAGCATGCACCTCAGCAAATAAATACTTCTTTTTTCCATGACCGGAAGAAAACCATATTTTTCCCAAAGAGCCCGGATAGCCATTATTCCGGGCTTTTTGCTGTTCCTCGCGCTGGCCGGCTGCACACAGCCGAAGAAAAAAGAGATCGCACCAGCTTTCTATTTTTGGAAAACCAATTTTCGCACCGGCGCCTACGAACAACAGCTGATCCGGGCTACCGGCGTACGGACCCTTTACCTGCGCCTGTTCGATGTGAGCTGGGACGAGCGGCGGCAACAAGCTATTCCGCTGGGCATCCTGCAATCGGACAGCATCAGGGACACAACGCTGCAATACATCCCCGTCATCTACCTGACACAATCCTGTCTCACCCGGCTGAAGGAAGAGGACCTGCCCGGTCTGGCCGCCCGTATCGACACCCTTGCAGGCCAGCTCTGCAGCCGGTATGGTATCGCGCCGGCCGAGCTGCAGCTGGATTGTGACTGGACCCGCAGCAGCGCCAATCTTTACTTCTCGCTGTTGCAGCAGCTGAAGCAACGCCCCTTCTTCAAAGACCGGCTGTTGTCCTGCACCATAAGGCTGCACCAGGTCAAATATGTTTCGGCCAGCGGCCTGCCGCCCGTAGACAAGGGACTGCTGATGGTGTACAACATGGGCAATCTTACCCGTTATGGCGGACACAATTCTATCCTGGATCCGGAAGAAACCCGGCAATACCTGAAACGGCTGGCCTTGTATCCCCTGCCCCTCGATGTGGCGCTGCCAACCTATCATTGGGCGGTGCTGTTTGAACAGGAACAGTTCAAAGGCATTTTATATAACCTTTCCAAAGAGCAATTCGGCCGGGACGAGCTGAAGCCGGTCAAAGGCAACCTGTACCGGATCGGGAAAACGGGCATCAAGGGCGGCTATCGCCTGAAAGCAGGACAGGAGATCCGCTTCGAGCAGCCCTGTACGGAAGACCTGGAAGATATGGCAGCTTACATCGGCAGCCGTATCAGGGACAGCAGCTTCCGGCTGGCCTTTTTCCACCTGGACAGCACGGCCATGCAGCCCTTTCAGGCAAAGGACCTCAACGATATCGTACAAGCATTCTGACATGAGCCTTTCCAGACAAGAAGTATACCGGCACCTCCTAAAGCTGCTCGACGACAGGATCGCTGCGCTACAGCAGCATCGTGACAGCCTGCTGGAAAGCCTGAAGCAGGAAACGAAAAGCACTGCCGGGGATAAATATGAGACGGGCCGCGCTATGGTCCATATCGAGCAGGAAAATGCAGACCGCCAGCTCGGCGCCTTGCTGGAGCAGAGGGCCGCGCTGGAACACCTCAACGGCACACCGGGAGCACCTGTAATGCCCGGTAGCCTGGTGCAGACATCCAAAGGCTGCTTCTTTATCAGCATCGCCCTGGGCAAAGTGGAAATAGCGGGGCATACCGTATATGCTCTCTCTCCGCAATCGCCGCTGGGAAGCTTGCTGCTGGGCACTGTCCCCGGAACTGAAATCAGCCTCAACGGGAACCGTTATACCATCCTAGACATCTTAGGCTAGCCACTGCTAACGGATCAATGTAAGATCGCCTTTAAAGACCAGCTCCTTTTTCCGCACATTACCGCACAGGATGCGGATATAGTAATAGTAGGTGCCATTGTCCAGCGCCTGGCCATTGAAGGTGCCGTCCCAGGTCTTGCCCACATAGGCGCTGGAGAATACCCTTTGCCCGTAACGGTTGTAGATATGCATTTCTTTCAGGTCCATATCCCCTTTGTATTCCACCCTGTACTGGTCGTTGTGTCCGTCGCCATTGGGTGTAAAGGCATTGGGAATAAAAGGCGTGCAGCAATTATTATACAGGATATCTACAGTGGCCGAATCGGTACAGCCATGGGCATCGGTTACCTGCACACGATAGCGACCATTGACCAGCCCGGATATCTTGGCTTCATGCAGGGAAGCATCGTGCTGCCAGGCATACTGGTAAGGCCCGGTGCCACCGCTGACGGTCACCTCGATCACGCCGCCATCATCTACGCCGTTGCAATCGTTGCCGATAAAAGAAGTATCCACTACCAGCCGCGCCGGTTGGCCCAGCGTGACCGTAGTGTCTTTAATGCATTGGTTGCCGTCCTTCACCCTGATCACATATTCACCCGCTCTTTTGTTGTCAAAAGTAGCGCCAGCCTGCCAGTTGGCGCTGCCGCTCAGCTGGTAAGAGAACGGCGGCCGGCCGCCGCTTGCCGTTATAGCCAGCCGGCCATCCCCGCCGCCGAAGCACAGCGGCCCGGTAAGGGTCACCTCGTCGATAAGGATATGCGGGAAGCCGGTCAGTGTGATCGTGGTATCGTGTATGCAACCTTTCGCATCTTTCAGGTGCAGCACATAGCTGCCTTCGGTAAGTCCGTTAAAATTGCCGGAAGCCGCAAAGGGACCGGCGTTCACGGCAAAGCTGTACGGCGGAGTACCCCCCGCGGCCGTAAAGCTGACGCGGCCGTCGGTAAAGCCTTCGCAGGTCGGATCGGTCAGGGTTACGGTTCTGAAGCCCAGCGCGCTGGCCGGTTGCGTCAGCACAATGGTCGTATCCTTCAGGCAGCCGTTATTGTCTTTTAAATGGACCACATGGCTGCCGGCTGCCAGGTTGCCCACCAGGGCGCCCGGCTGGAAAGCGCTGGCATCGGCAGCATACTGGTAGGCGGGTGTACCGCCCGAAGCGCTGACGTTTACGGCACCACCATCGGTACCGAAGCAAGGCACATGGGTAAGCGACAGGTCAAAGGCCAGCGGCGTAGGTTGTCCCAGGGCCACGATCGTATCTTTAAGGCAACCGTTCTGGTCGCGCACATGGAAGACATAAGTTCCCGCACCCAATGCGGTGAAAGCATTGGAAGCGGCGAAAGGCCCGGTCCCCATGGCGAAGCTGTAGGGTGCTGTCGTACCCGAGGGATTCAGCACGATGGCGCCATTGGTATTGCCGAAGCAGAGCGGCTGCGTCAGGGTCAGCGAAAGCGCCATGTGCAGGGAGTCTACGAGCGTGATGGTCGTGTCTTTAATACAATCATGGGCATCTTTGATATGCAATACATGCGTACCGGTAGCCAGACCGCCGAAGGTATTGCTGGCCGAATAAGCACCGGCATTGATGGCATATTGGTAGGGTGCCGTTCCATTGGTTGCCGATACGATAACCTGGCCATTGCTTACGGGGCTGCACACCGGCTTCTTAATGTTCAGGCTCAGGCTCATTCCCGGTGGGTTGGTGATGGTGATGGTTGTGTCTTTGATACAGCCCACGGCATCGCGCACATGAACGGTGTGGCTGCCGGCCGCAAAGCCGCTCAGGGTGCTGGCCGTTCCATAGGGTAAGGCATTGACAGCATATTCAAAGGGCGGATTGCTTCCCGTAGCCGTCACCGTAATGGTGCCGGTGTTGCCGCCGGGACAGAACGGCTGTGTCCAGCTGATCTGCGGAAAAATGCTGGATGTTTGCACAAAAGTGATCGTTGTATCCCGGTAACAACCGCCTGCGCCTGTAACCCGGAAGTTATAGGTGCCCGCCAGAACACTGTCTGTGATAAGGCTCGTAATATTATTGCGGGTCAGCACGGTGGTAGTGCCCTGGTCTACCTTGAGGGAATAGGGTGCATCGGTGCCCAGGGGAGTAATATTGAACACGGCTTTTTTCACACAGGTCGCCGGCGATACCAAAGCGAACTGTATACCGGGCAAAGGCATTACCTGTATGGTATAGGCGACCACCTGCTTGCTCACCAGCGGGCAACCGTCGTCGATGAAAGTAACATAAAAATTATAAGTGCCGGGGGCCACGCCATTCAGGTTCCAGCTGAAAGCAAGCCCCGGCGAAGGTGTGCCGTTGCTGGTGATGCTGGTTACCGCGCCGGCAGGGACGCCCTGGACTGAAAGAGTAACATTGTCGCCATCAGGATCGGTGGTGCTGATGTTGAAGCTGAGCGTGCCTGCATTGCTGCAGGCCTTTATGGTGGTGCCATTCACTAAGGTACCGTTCATTGGGTTAACGATCGTGCCATTGGGCGGATTATTGTTACAATTATTCAGCACTACGAAGGTCATTTCCCTCATGCTGGTACCGACCACGATGCCGCCGCGGTATTCGGTTACTTTTCCCACCACCAGCGCCTTCTGCACCGCATTGGGCGTAAAGCTGAGCTGGCCGGTGAGGTTGCTGAAGGTAAAGGTACCCGGGGCGCACAACAGAGGCGCAGTGGCCGTGGCCGGCGCAATATAGCTGACCGGAGCGCTGACCGTGGCATCCATACCGGGCACCAGGGAAAAAGCAAGGCTGTCGCCATTCCCGTCGACAACGCCCTGGTTGAACTCCTGGGGCTTATTGATACAGAAAAAAGGTGTGGGGATCGTGGTATAAGTGGGAGAAGAGTTTGACGCGGCAAGGTTGTTCAGTGTAGCTTCCAGGGAAATGATCGTGCCCCCGGCGCCCACAACATTGGTAATGCCGGAACTGCGCCCCATCTGATTGAGCATGCCCAGGTTGCCGTTGGCTACGAAACGCCAGTTCGCTGAAGGACCGCTGAGGGTAACATTGGTCGCATAAATAAATTTCTTTACACCTGGCAGGGGATTGGAGGGATTGACGCAAGCGGTGCTGCCCATCTCATCGGGACATACGGGCGATACCTCTACCCCGCTGCCTCCTTGCGGGTTTAGTATGAGTGTCTGGATAAAAGAGGCGCCATTGAACAAGTCCACCTCCGGCGTATTCAGAGGAAGATTGCCAAATGAGCCGGTGTTGGAGCAATCGCCGTACAGCACCATCGTTACCTTATAAGTATTGCCACTGATATGGGTGTAAAACAGCTCACCGCCAAAAATATGATTGGCGCGCGCCGGTAGCGCACAACAGAGCAATAGCCCCATGATCGCCATGCCCATGGCTTTTTCCCTTATATCCCGGATTCGACTTTTGGCCTTGTGGTACATCTTTTTCCCAATATTAAAAATCATTATCTGTAAAATGTAAAAATAACGTTATTCCATCCATATCTCCTTTCACACTTCACATTAATTAACCATGAAAGACAGGACTTTCCGTGCCGGATCTTATGCTTTTGCCTAAAAAAGCAAGATATCTAAGCACATTCATCAATGCCGGACATAAAAAAAGCCACCCTTAGGTGGCTTCTATATTTTTACATGCGATTTTACATGCGATAGCGCAGCTAAAAGCTTTAGAATTGCTCATACAGCGCTCTCAGCCTTTCTTTGGGCATCTGCTCTTTCCAGTTCTTGCCCAGCGCATTTTCCCAAAGCGGCGGCAAGCCGTAGGATACATCGATCATCTTATCGAAATCAGCGTCGGAAAGCCCTTTGGTAATGCCTTGCGGAATTTCGATGTTATGCAGGGCCACCATCTTTTTGAATTTTTCCACGCCTTCCGGATAGAATTCCCCCAGTTTATCGAATACAATACAGTTGCCGATACCATGCTTGGTACCCAACAGGTACGACAAGCCATAGCTTACCGCATGCGCCACACCCACCTGCGAATAGGCAATGCTCATGCCTCCCGCATAAGAAGCCATCATCAGCTTCTCGTCGGAAGTCTCGTCCCAGTCGGAGCGATGCAGGAAGATCTCTTCGCAGAGGTCCTGCGCCTTTTCGCCATAAGCTTTGCTGAAAGCGTTGAGGTAAGTACCTGTAAGTGATTCCACGCAATGGATAAAGCAATCCATGGCCGTATAGAACCTCTGGTTGACGGGGACGGTCTTCAGCAGGTCGGGATCCAGCACTATCTGGTCGAAAGGGGTATAATCGGAGTTCATGCCCAGCTTGCGTACGGGACCGGTCAGCACCGTGGTGCGGCTTACTTCGGCGCCTGTACCCGATATGGTAGGGATACCGGCTTTGTACACACCGGGCAGCTTTACCAGGTCCCAGCCCTGGTAGTCGGCCGATGAACCGGGATTGGTCATCATCAGGGATACCGCTTTGGTCATATCCATCACACTGCCGCCGCCGATACCGACAATACCGCTTACCGTGCCGAATTCAGCTTTCAGGGCATCTTTCAGGGCATCGACATAAGTGGTTTTAGGCTCGTGCGTCACATCGATCAGCACCACTTTGTCTTTACCCCGCAGCGGCAGGCGCGACAGGAAGGCATTGTTGCCGGCAAAGAATTGGTCTACAAAAAAGATCATCGGCGCATCGCCTTTGCGTTGTGGCGCCAGTATTTCATCCAGCTGGTTGAGTGAACCGCGGCCATAGACCACGTAATCCACCATTTTGAAATTTCTGAAAGACATTATGAGAGGTTAGATATTAGACGTTAGCTATTAGAGGTTAGATATTAGAGGTTGGTATTGGGTATTAGGTATTGGGTATTGAGTATTGAGTATTTGGATTTTGGAATTTTACCCCTTGTTCTGCAAATACTGTTCCGCTTTGACCAGGTCTTCCGGCGTATCGATCTCAACGCCCATGTATTCCGTCACCACCATCTTCATACGGATGCCGTTTTCCAGGTAACGGAGGCATTCGATCTTTTCGGCAGCTTCCAGGGGGCTTACCGGCAATTGCGTAAAGTCGATCAGCGTCTGGCGGCGAAACGCATAGATCCCGATGTGCTCGTAATAGATGGGGTTGGTCTGTTTGTCGCGATGATATGGGATAGGCGAACGGGAAAAGAATAAAGCGTTGCCTTGAAGATCGACCGCCACCTTTACATAGTTGGGATCGGCTATGGAAGCGGGATCGCTGAGCATCTGCATCAGCGAAGCCACCTGCACCGGTGCGCCGGCATCACCTTCAAACACACCGAGCAATTTCTCCATCGGCTCCTTGCTCGTAAAAGGTTCATCGCCCTGCACATTTACAATGATCTCCGCGTCCGGAAAGGCTTTCAACGCTTCGGCGATACGATCGGTGCCGCATTCATGCTCCTTACGGCTCATCACCGCCTTGCCGCCATTGCCTGTAATTTCTTTATAAATGATATCGCTGTCACAGACAACGGCCACATCGTCAAACAAGCCGGTTTGTACAGTGGAACGGTATGTGGACAAAATTACGGTCTGGTCGCCCAGCTTTTGCATCAGTTTTCCGGGGAACCGGGTGGCCGCGTAACGGGCCGGTATCAATGCTATTTTCTTCAAGGGGAATCTTTTAAGGCCTTTATCGTTATGAATGAGCGATCAGCAAACCGGGCCGCTTGGAAGCGGCCCGGTTCCAACGCAAAGGTCGTAAAACTTTACATTGATTTAATGGGTGTCACTTGGTGAGCTTCATTTCTTTCAGCAGCCAGCCGGCGTTACCGTACTTTTCTATGATGAACAGCACGTAACGCATATCCACCGCTACATTGCGGCATACAGCCGGATCATAATACAGGTCGCTCATGGTGCCCTGCCAGATACGGTCGAAGTTAATGCCGATCAGCTCTCCTTTGGCGTTCAGCACAGGGCTGCCCGAGTTGCCACCGCTGGTATGGTTGCTGGCGATGAAGTTAACGGGAACGGTGCCGTTCACCGCCCATCTGCCATAATTTTTAGCCTGATAGAGATTTCGCAGTTCCTGGGGGATATCGAATTCGGCCACCGAAGCATTATGCCTGGGGATCAGGTCGTCCAGCGTAGTCTGGTAAATATTGCTGCCGGGAATATCTACACGTTCCACCTGCCCGTAAGTGAGCCTTAAGGTCTGGTTGGCATCGGGCCAGTAAGCCTTACCGCTGTTGAGGTATTCCATCTGGCGTTTCATATACAGGCGGTTAAGCGGTGCGATCCGCTCGTTGTAGCGCCGCAGCACGGGATCGATCTTTTCCTTCTGGAAAGCGGTAACCGCCTCATAGATCTGGAAAGCCGGGTCCTGCCTGATCAGCATAGTATCACCACGCCTGGCGTTGTCGAGCAGCTCATTCATGCGTTCCTGGCTTACGACGATGCTGTTGCTGAACACATTGTTACCCCAGGACACAGTGTTGTTGCCGGAATGATACATCAGGGCTTTCATCCGGGGCGCCACTACCTGCTCGCCTTGCTTCAGGTACAGCGGCACCAGCGCGTCAAACACCTTGTGGTCGGTGGACGCATCATAATTCTTATAGAATTCGTCCATTACCCTTCTGATCTGCTGCAGGCTGTCGCTGAGCACATCGGCGGGAAGCGCGGAGCGATAAAGGGCCAGCACCCTGGCCAGCTGGGCCGATTGCTGTACCGCTTCCACACCCAGCACAGTCTCTTGGGTATACTCCGAAGCGATGAGCGCGTTGTCGCTGCCACTCACCGTTACCTGGATCAGCGGCAGCAGCATGCGGTCGCCGGGATTGTCCTTATTGCCTGCGGCAGCTTCTTCAAACAACCGCTCATAACGCAGCTTTTTGCCCACCACATCATTATTGCTGAGTCCTAGCACCTCGCCTTTCCATTTCTTATACCCATTGCTGAGCCGGGATTGCTTGGCGGCATACTTCAGAAAAATAGCGGGATTGCTGCGCATGGCTTCGTCGAGCACACCCAGGCGCTTTTCCCGGGCTTCGATACGGATCGGATCGGAAATATACTGGATCTGGTTCAGCTGGTAGGAGCTAAGGTATTCCTGTGTCTGAAAAGGAAAGCCGTAGACCATGGTGAAATCACCTTCCTTATAGCCGGAAGTATTGATAGGGAAAAAGACCTTGGGCTTGTAAGGTATATTGGCCACGCTGTAAGGCGCCGGCTTATTGTCTTTACCGGCATACACGCGGAACACAGCGAAGTCGCCTGTCTGGCGCGGCCACATCCAGTTGTCGGTATCGGCGCCGAATTTGCCGATTCCATTGGGAGGAAAAGCCACCAGGCGCACATCGCTGAACACCTCGCTCAGCACGATCTGATATTGATTACCACTGTAAAAGGATTTTACCTCCGCCTTAAGCTGGCTCAGGTTGTGATAGGCCTTTTCCAGCTCCGATATGCGGCTTTTAATGCGGCTGCTGCGAAGCGCTTCGGGCATGGTATCGGTGAGGCCCTTTAGCACGTACTCCGTAACATCTTCTGTCTTTTTCACGATGCTGACGGTGAGGCCGGGACAAGGCAGCTCAGCCTCGCGGCTCGCAGCCCAGAAACCATCGACCAGGAAATTCCGGTCGCCGGTGCTCAGCGACTGAGCGGCACCATAGGCGCAATGATGATTGGTAAACAGCAGGCCACTGGCCGATACCAGCTCGCCGGTACAGCCTTTGCCAAAAAGCACGACAGCATTGTTGAGCCCCGTACCGCTGTCATTATACAGCCGCTCCACCGGGATCTTCATCCCCAACTTCTGCATATCCGATTCCTGTCTTTTCAGCTGGGTGGGCTGCCACATACCATCCTTAGCCAGGACGGTGGTTGCAGATAGCGCCACAGCCGCAATCATTAAAACAACCTTTTGGTGTTTTCGTTTCATCATGATTCCTAATATTTTGGAAATAAAATTAATAATTGTTTGCAAAAGTCTCCAATAAACTTATTACATTAGCCAAACTTTTCGTGAAGGGTGCCTGGTGCTTGAAAACCATATTTAATTCGTGTACTTTATTTCGATTTCATAAACTCCGGTATGAGCAAAAGATTACTTTTACTTGCTTCGTCATTATTGTTTTTATTGGTTTCCCTGGGGAAAGTGCAGGCACAGACCGACCCCAATCTTTTCAAGTTGCCGGATACGGTTTGTAACGGGCATGAAATAGTACCTTTTAACATTATTCAGACCGCGAGCAATTATTTCTGGACTTTCTGTCCGCCTGATCTCTCCGGTACACCCACCGGCAACAATATTGGCCCGGTGTTGTCCATGAACAATACAAAAGGCATTATTGTAGCGGAAGACGACAGCGCAAACTATACTTTTCATATCAATGCCGCCTCTGGTGTGGTGCGCATGAAGTATGCCGAAGGATTGAACGGTACCCCGTCGATGATTACCGGCATCAATAACAACCTGGCCAATCCCGGCGGCCTGTACCTGGCCAATAACGGCAGGTGGCATCTCTTTGTGGTAGCCGGCACCGACAGCAGCAATTCAAGGCTGGTCCGTTACGATTTTAATGAGAACGGTTTGAAATCCATGCCTACAGAAGTGAACCTGGGCGGCCTGGGCGGCGGCCTCAATGGCCCGAAGCATTTATTTATGGCCAAGCAGGGCGATAACTGGTTCGCATTTACCTTTACCAAAAAGGATGAGCTGATCCGCCTGGCCTTCGGCAATGACCTGGCCAATACCCCCACCCTCGAAAACCTGGGAAATATCGACGGCCATTTCGCCAATGTTACTGCTGTGACCGGCCTTGTCGAGCTGGACAACTGGCACCTGCTGATCACCAACCGCACTACCAATAGCGTCAACCGCATTTCCTTCGGTAACTCGCTGACCAATACGCCCTTCGTAGTCGATCTCGGCAACATGGGCAATCGTATCAATGCTCCCGTAGGTATCGCTGTAACCCGTGATTGCAATGCTTATTATGCGTTCGTGGTTAACTACGGCACCGCCAGCCTGGTGACGCTGAAGTGGGATGATGTGTCGATTGCCAACCCGCCCACAGCCGTCAACCACGGCAACGTTTCCGGATTTGCCCAGCCGCTGTGCATGACCGGTGTTGCCCGCGACAATGGAGCGCTCTACCTGCTATCGACCAATGCCGACAACTCCGTGAGCAAGGTGATCTTCAATTCCTGCAACATCGCTACCCCCGCTTACTCCGACCTCCGCCTGCCGCCGTCCTTCAAAATCGCAGAGCCAGGTCTGCATACCGTATTCCTAACCATTGATGAAGGCTTGCCTACCGTGCGCACCGACTGCGAGCAGGTTTATGTCTATGCACATCCGCCACTGACCATCAGCCGCGACACCATGATCTGCCAGGGCGATACCGTACAGCTATCTGCGCTTTCTTTCGGAGCGGACAGCTTCAAATGGGCGCCTGATTACCGTATAGATACCCTGTCCGGCCAGTTTGTAAAAGTGAACCCGGTAATGACCACCGAATACACGGTAACTACTTACTATGATTTTAACTGTATTGTAAAGAATCCTATAAATGTAAAGGTGAGCAAAATCGTTGCCGACGCCGGTCCCGATCGCACGATAGGCGACGGCTCCAGCACCATACTCGGCGGCTCCGGTACGACCATAGGCACCCAATACACTTATGAATGGACACCGGATATCGGGTTTACCGGATCGCGCTTCAACCCGGTAACGACAGCAAGACCGCCTTATGACATTACTTATTACCTGAACATCACGAATACCGACGGCTGCAAAGCCATTGATTCGGTACAGGTGACAATGCCCTGCGACGATATTCACCTGCCTAATGCCTTCAAACCCGCCAGCAGCTACGGCACTGGCAGGTTCGGGCTGCTCAACCAGCAATTTGTGAAGATCAACTACTTCAAGATATATGACCGCTGGGGTAAAGAAGTATTTACCACTACAGATGCGCAGGGCAAATGGGACGGTACTGTAGACGGAAAAGAAGCTCCCCTGGGCGTGTATGTATGGGAGGTAGACGCCGTTTGCGCCAATACCCAGGAACGCTACCGAAGATCGGGAACGGTAACGCTGATAAGATAACTCATCCGTTTATTAGCAATACGAAGAAGCCCGGTCGATGACCGGGCTTCTTCGTATTGCTGCCGATACCGGTAATCAACCCGCCAACAATGGCCAAACCCCGAATTGCCTACATTATGCAATTATAACATTGCTCTTTAAATTCATTTCGCAGATAACAAATACAAGTACTACCAAGTGTTAAAAAATAAATATTTTTAGCATGCGAATTATTTTTGGATTACTTTGATGTATATTTTATTACCAAACGTCCTTAAATGTATTTTCTATGAGAAAAGTATTCATGACACTTTCCTTGCTTGCGTTCGCAAAAATGTCGGGCGCACAGATCAGCGAAGGCGGCCTTCCGCTAAGACTGGTATCAGATGAAGCGCAAAGGCTGACACAGCCGGTGACACCGGTGTATTACAAAGCACCGGATCTGCAGACTTTTCTGTCAGAAGACAAAGAATTATCGCTACGCGATCCTGCACCCTATCGCTGTGGAAAACGGATCCCGGTAGATATTTCCTTCCCCGGGTCCGGCACATTGATTACCTTATCTGACGGCCGCAGGATATGGCGCGCACAAATAGATGCCGGCAAGGTACCCGGACTCCTATTCTACTACGATCGTTTTTCTCTCCCCCAAGGCGTAAAGTACTTCCTGACCAATGCCAATAACAGGCAGATACTGGGAGCTTATACCGAGGCCAATAATGCCCGGGAGGGTTTGTTCGCCACCCAGGAAGTTCAGGGAGGCGTGGTAAACTTTGAACTGGATATTGACAAGGGTGTTGTACTTGAAGCCATCCAATGGCATATCAATGAAGCTGCGGTAATGTTCCGCGCTGTCGATTATTTAGCGCAATACGCGGAAGACTATGTGCTTACCGCAGATTGGCTGCAGGGCTCCTCTTCGGTATGTCAGATCAATGCGATCTGTCCGCAGGGAAGCAACTATCCCAACCAGCGTAAAGCGACAGCCCGTATTATTTCCCCATTAGATAACAGCTATGTTGGATTATGTACCGGTACCCTGGTAAACAATACCAGCGCCGATTGCCAGCCCTATTTCCTCACGGCTTCTCATTGTGAGAGCAGTAACAGCACTGCCAACAGCACTTTTGCCCAATGTATATTCTATTTCAATTTTGAAACACCCGATTGCGCCGGTACGGGTAATGCACCCAATACCCAGACCGTGACCGGCGCTACCTTCGTCTCCCGTTCCAGCTTTAACGCCAGCAGCTCGTCGCTTATCGGTGACTTTATGCTGCTCCGGCTTAACCAAAGCGTACCATCGGCCTATGGCGCATACCTGGCCGGGTGGAACCGCGCAACAACGCTTCCAGCCAGCAATACTACTTATATCGGCTTCCACCACCCGGCTGGCGACATCAAAAAGCTCTCGAAAGGTACCAGCATCTCCGGCAGCGGCACCTTCAATCAGTTTACTACACCCAACACACACTGGAGGCTTAACTTTACCGAAGGTGGTATAGAAGGCGGCTCGTCCGGTAGCGGTTTGTTCGATGTTAATGGTCGGCTGGTAGGCGATCTCTCCGGCGCGCCCAATATCCAGGCCTGCCCGCAGGGCGTAAATGGAAAGGGCCAACCCAAGTCGATGAATGCAACCAGCATCGTGTACAGCAAATTTTCCCGCAACTGGCAATATCCTGAAGGCAATGGCGCTGCCAACAGGCAGCTGAAACCCTGGCTGGATCCCAATAATACAGGCGCCATCACTACCAATGCCCTGGCTGCGAGCAGTTGCCAGCAAGGAAAAAACGATGGCGTGACCGGCATCGGCCAGGAGCAGCATACGCTGGAGCAAAGCATAACACTCTACCCCAACCCGGTAGTAAACGGTACTTTGCGCATAAAAGTTAATCTGCCCCGGGCAGCTGAACTCAACGTGACCGTGTACGACATTACCGGTTCGGCAAAAGCCAGCTACAGGATCGGCAATGCAGGCAACGGCGATTACGCCCTTGATATGAAGGGATATGCCAATGGCACTTACCTGGTGAAGATTGGTAGCGATAAGGCCACCATTTCCAGGAAGATCATGGTACAGCATTGATCCCATAATCCTGGATTTGAATATAAAGTATCGGGGCTATCCTTTGTGGGTTGCCCCGATACTTTTTAAAACGGTTGTACTGTCGGAGCTATGTTCGATGAACTCCATCAATACAGCTCATTAACATAAGATACGGTTACTGTCCAGCAGATCTTCTGCCGGGGCCTCATCGGTCCGGATGATCTACAACAAACAGCTCCACTATTCTTCTTAACTTCGTTATCTATGTTTCAGATCGAACGACCATACCAACCTGCCGGCGACCAGCCCGGCGCTATAAAGGCGCTCAGTGAGGGCGTCAAAGAGGGCGAACGCTTCCAAACCCTGCTGGGGGTGACGGGCTCGGGCAAGACCTTCACTATGGCCAATATCATACAGGAAGTACAGAAGCCGACATTGGTACTCACCCATAACAAAACACTGGTAGCCCAGCTCTATGGCGAATTCCGGCAGTTCTTCCCCGACAATGCCGTTGAATACTTTGTATCCTACTACGATTACTACCAACCGGAAGCCTACCTGCCGGTAAGCGATACCTATATTGAAAAAGACCTGGCGATCAATGAGGAGCTGGAGAAGCTGAGGCTGCGCACGACCACCAACCTGTTGAGCGGTCGGAGGGACATACTGGTCGTGGCTTCTGTGAGCTGTATCTACGGTATGGGTAATCCTACCGAATATGAGAACGGCATTATCCGCATCGCTACCGGCGATAAGGTACCGCGCAATACATTTCTGCATGCAATGGTCAATTCGCTGTATAGCCGCAGCCAGGGCGATTTTACCCGGGGCACCTTCCGTGTCAAGGGCGATACGGTCGATATTAACCTGCCCTATGTGGACTATGGCTACAGGGTCACTTTCTTCGGCGATGAGATCGAAGAGATCGAGAGCTTCGAGATAGAAAGCGGCAAACGGATCGGCAAAATGCAGCATGCGGCCATCTTCCCGGCCAACATGTATATGGCGCCCAAAGACCAGATGGCACAGATCATACACGAGATCCAGGACGAAATGAATGCCCAGGTCGAATACTTCAAAAGCATAGGCAAGCATATCGAGGCACAACGCATTAAAGAGCGGGTGAACTACGATATCGAAATGATACAGGAGCTGGGCTATTGTAACGGTATCGAAAACTATTCCCGGTTCCTCGATCGCCGCCGCCCTGGCGCCAGGCCCTTCTGCCTGATCGACTATTTTCCGAAAGACTTCCTGCTCTTCGTGGACGAAAGCCATGTGACCATACCACAGATCAGCGGCATGTACGGCGGCGACCGTTCCCGCAAGCTTAACCTGGTAGACTTCGGCTTCCGCCTGCCTTCGGCGCTGGATAACCGGCCCCTGAATTTTTACGAATTTGAAAGCATGGTGAACCAGGTGGTATTTGTGAGCGCCACGCCTGCCGCTTATGAGCTGGAGCATTCCGAAGGAATCGTGGTAGAGCAGGTGGTGCGCCCCACGGGTCTCCTGGACCCTCCTATCGAGATAAGGCCCTCCGTGAACCAGATCGACGACTTGCTGGAAGAGATCGATAAGCGGGTAAAGAAAGGGGACCGCGTGCTGGTGACCACCCTCACCAAACGGATGGCGGAAGAGCTGGACAAATACCTGCAACGGATCAACATCAACTCGCGCTATATACATTCCGAAGTGGACACGCTGGAACGCGTGGAGATCCTGCGCAACCTGCGCCTGGGCAATATCGATGTGCTGGTAGGGGTAAACCTGCTGCGTGAGGGGCTGGACCTACCTGAAGTATCGCTGATGGCGATCCTCGACGCAGATAAAGAAGGCTTCCTGCGCGATGAGCGCTCACTGACCCAGATGGCCGGCCGCGCTGCGCGGAATGCCGAGGGATTGGTGATCTTCTATGCCGATAAGATCACGGAGAGCATGCAGCGTACGATCGATGAAACTACCCGCAGGCGGAACAAGCAGATGGCCTACAACGCGGAGCATGGCATTACCCCGATGACAGTGCGGAAATCGGTAGAGCAGATCATGAAGCAGACCTCAGTACTTGATGTTAAAGGGTATGATGAGAACAGTCCTTATGCCACAATAGAGGAAACGCCGCTGCAGGCCGTTGCAGAGGATGACGTGGCTTACCTCAGCAAGCCCGAGCTGGAAAAGATCATTGCAAAGACTAAAAAAGCTATGGAAAAAGCGGCAAAGGATATGGACTTCATGGAAGCCGCAAGATTACGCGACCAGATGTTCGGCTATCAGAAAATGCTGGATGAGCTGAAATAACGGCCATAATTGACAACACAACCCAGACCAGAAGCAGCAAATTTCAGTTTGCTGCTTTTTTTGCATGATCGGCTAATTGTTTTCCTTGGATAAAAAAATCAGGGTTTTCATGAATTTATTTCTCTGATCCGGCATTGTAATTTGCATCTTCACTAAACATCAATTTTATGAAAAAGAAAAAAGAAGTCGCAAAGCTATCGCTGAAGAAACTGAAGCTCGGAAATTTAAGCAAGGGCCACCAGCGCCTGGCGGCCGGCGGCGGCGGAACCATCACCAGGATACTTTCGAGCTGCGGCCTGGCATGCGATCTTGATCCTGCTTAGCCAGGCATAGTGCGCTTACAGCACTTTTGCTTCAGCAAAACAAAAGAGAGACCAATGTACAATTGGTCTCTCTTTTATGCTTATTAAGATACAATTACGATGCTTATTTGATGATGACGAGCTTCTGCGCGCTTTTCCTGCCGGCAATCTCCAGGTTGACAAAGTATACACCTGCGCCAAGCGAAGCCGTATTCATGCTAATAAGCTGTTTGCCGGATTGCAAGTGCAGGGACCTGTTCAGCAATACTCTGCCGCTGACATCGGTAACGTTCAGGTGAGCTTCAGCATTAGCTGCTTTGTTTTCCACCAGGATGGTGCAGGAAGCCGTTGCCGGGTTGGGATAGAGTGCAAAGGAGAGACGATCCTTGCTGCCAGGATTCTCGATGCCGGTAGGCTTATAGAGCGTATTGAGCACCTGGTTGGTAATGACAGGTTCATTGTAATCAAAATAGATACCTGCTTTGTTCCATATCTGCGTACCCAAAGGCAGATTGGGTTTCTGCCTGATGGTATAAGTGAACATACCGTTGCTGCCGCTTTCATCATACATCTTAGCCGGCAGGTTGATATCGTCGAATGTATACTTCAGCACGCCTTGTTCGCTGATGGACACCTTAGCCTTATGTGAGCTGTATACCGGGCGCAGGGAAGACCAGTCCAGGCTGGGATCCAGCGTATCGATCACCACAACTTTCTGCGCTTTATAGGTACCCAGGTTCTGGAAATGGGTCATATATTCCAGTACAGAATCTTCCCGGGTGATATTACCCATCGGGCCTTCCCCTTTGGGGCTCACTTCCATAAAATTGGGATCAAAGGAGCTGACCACAGTAGCATTCAGCGCACTCACGTTATTCCAGGGCGTATAATCGTTCAGCCAGTTGCCGACAGGAGCGGCGTTCACAGCTGTATCGCGGAACAGTAATCCGGTCCCCATGGGAATATTGGTGGGTACATTGTAGCTGATATGGAACGCTTGCGCAGTACCGGGAGCCGGTACAGGCACCGTGTTGCCCGCAGTGCTGTGGTACTGGCCGCTTACCGGGGCAAAGATACCCGCGGGAGAAAAGCTTACTGCGCCCAACTGACCATCATTAAAATAAGTAGCCAGCACATTATTTTCTGTAGCCGTGCCATCATTGCTGATAATACATGTCTGCAGGTACGGATTTCCCGGCACAGCGCTGCTGTTCCAGGTGCTGATGTGAATGTCATGTAAGGGATTAATAGAATTGGCAAAGTTGAAGGTTTGCGTACAACCGGATGCCGCTGTAACGTTAACCGTAATGGCATTGTTCTGGCAGGCGGCCAGGGGATACATGGACTGTACAGACTCGGAGAGGGTGTAGGTTCCGGAAGGCAGCAGGAAGGTATATACGCCCGCAGCGTTGGTATAGGCATAGCCGAAGCCCGAGCAATGGACCTGGATATTAGGAATACCCGGCTCGCCCGCATCCTTAACACAGTTGTTGTTCAGGTCGTGGAAAATGGTACCGGTAACGGTACAATAGCAGGCGGTGCCGCTGCCATGCCCTACATAGGTAAAATTACTGGCCGGGCATCCGTTGGCATCGGTTACATCAAGGGTATAATTGCCCTCGCTAAGCCCTGTGATCGTAGCGCCGGTCTGCCCGTTGCTCCAATTATAAGTATAGGGAGTAGTACCACCCCATACGGAAGCAGTGACGCTGCCATCGGTGGCATACAGACAGGAAGTCGGCACACTGGATAAACCTATCCCGACCGGCGATGAGGTTTGTACAGACCTGGACCTGGAAACAGTGCAGCCTGCAGCATCCGTAACAGTCACCGTGTAGCTTCCGGCAGCCAGGCCGGTAAGGTTCTGACTGGTTGCGCCATTGCTCCACAGATAGGTATACGGGCTGGTGCCGCCCGAAGCGGTAAGATTAATGGTACCATTGGCCGACAAGCAGGTTGCAGCGCTACCGGACAACGTCGCTGTGATGATATTGACCGGTGGCACATGGGCGGTGCCGGTACGGATACAGCCATTGGCATCGGTTACGGTAAATCCGTAATCGCCGGGCGCCAGGTTGCTGGCGGTAAGGCCCGACTGGGCGGGGAAAGTATTCCAGGATACGGTATAAGGCGCCTGCCCGCCGGATACGCTCAGGGTGGCAGAACCATTGGCTACCGTGCAGGAGCTGGCGTTTGCCGTGTAGGTGACATTTACGGGCGTGGTTACCGCAATATAAGCATAGCCGGTACCGGTACAACCGTTGGCATCGGTTACGGTCACGTTATAATTGCCGGGAGGTAAGCCGGTTTGGTTCTGAGTGGTTCCGCCATTGCTGTACAAATAGCTATAGGGAGGCATGCCGCCTGATCCGAAAGACATGATCGCACCGTTATTCTGCAAACAGGTCGCCGGAGTAACGGTAGTATTGGCATTGATCGTAACCGATTGGGTGACCTGCTTGTACTGCTGCCGTGAACAACCATTCGCATCAGTCACCGTAACATTATAAAATCCCTGGCTCAGGCCGGTGATCGCCGGTGTAGTGGCTCCGTTTGACCAGAGATAGCTATATGGCGGTGTTCCGCTCCCTGTAATACCGGTTACGGTTGCAGTACCATTGGTACAGCTGGCCGTCGTCGCGTTGACCGTATAGTTGAAAGGCGCTTCGGAATATACGAAAATAGAATCCCTCAAGGTGAAGGCGCAGCCATTGGCATCTGTAACCTTTACCTCGTACTGGCCACCCGGCAGGCTGGCCGGGTTGGCCGTGCTCACAACCGCGCTGCTGCCGGAAAGCATCCAGGCATAGGTAAAAGGCGCTGTGCCGCCGGCCACCGATACGGTTGCCGAACCCGGCGCCGGGCAAATACTGTTGACTACGTTGACGGAAAGATTGAACGGTGGGGCGCCGGGAAAATAAGCATCGGCAGTTGCACCGTTGGCGTCCTGGACCAGGAGGCTGAATGCCTCTCCTGCATAGCCGTTCAATACATCAGACGATCCACTCACGTTGCTGTGTACAACAGGCGTTCCGCCTAAGATATTCCAGGAAACAAGCAGTGGCGGAACCAGGCCGGAAAAGTTGGCGGTAACAACGCCGTTGGCATTACAAGGAGCCTGGGTCAGTACAAGGTTTACAGATTGTGCCTGCACCAACCCACATACGGTCAGCAGACCTGTCAGGAGGAAGAGAAATTTGAATTTCATAGCTCTGAGTTTTTAGGATAAATGTTCAGTTATTGGGAAAGACAGCAAAACAAACAATAAGGATAGTGCTAATAATAATATTATTTTATTCTGTTTTAAAATTAAATACATTTAAAAAAATAGGCGCCCGTGCACCCGGGCGCCTATAGCTTTTCTTTTCATCGTCATCCGTGCTTATCGAATAACTCCTGCCTTGTGTTCTTAGAAGTGTAGCAAGCGGGCATTTTAGTCCTGCTGACTTCATAACTTTTCAATACATTTAAAAAAAGCGATCAAAGACAATTGATCTTGGACTCAATTGTGCTTAAGACACAGGCAAGCCACCCAAACCCTTACCCGGGCGAGAAATATTTTCTTGTTCCCTAAACCTGCAAAGCGAACATTAACGCAGTTTTGTATCTTTCAACCAATGATACAGATAAAAATATCGTCATACACGTATACATTTGTATGTTATTGACCGTACCTGCTGACTACAAAAAAAACCATACCGATAATGAAGTACCGTTTACAAGCACTTTGCCTTCTCCTGTTGGCTGGCGCCACTACAACCCACGCGCAACGTTTCCAGTTCAAAGGCCGTTGGATCGACAGCATCTATCATTCCATGAGCGAGACCGAACGTATCGGGCAGCTGTTTATGGTTGCCGCTTACAGCGGTGGTGAAAAGGCCAACCAGGACAAGATCGAGCAATTGGTGAAAAACGGGCAGGTCGGCGGCCTTATCTTTATGCAGGGCAATGGTGAAGCCCAGGCCAGAATGACCAACCGTATGCAGCGGCTAAGCCCTGTTCCGCTGCTCATTGGTATGGATGCCGAATGGGGGTTGGGCATGCGGCTGACAGGCGTCAGGAACATGCCCAAACAGATGATGATCGGCGCCACCCGCGACACAACCCTTATGTATGCTATGGGTAGCGCTATAGCTGATCAATGCCACCGGCTGGGCGTACATATAGACTTTGCACCGGTAGTCGATGTCAACAACAATCCTAAAAACCCGGTGATCAATTTCCGCTCCTTCGGCGAGGACAAGGAATGGGTGTCGCGCCTGGGTATTGCCTACATGAAAGGCCTGCAGGATAAAGGCATAATGGCCTGCGCCAAGCATTTTCCCGGCCATGGCGATGTCGCCGTGGATTCGCACCTGGACCTGCCCATGATCAAAAAGAGCAGGGAGGAGCTGGAGGCGCTGGAATTTTATCCCTTTAAACAGCTGATCAACGCCGGTGTACAAAGCGTTATGATCGCCCACCTGAGCGTGCCGGCGCTGGACGACAGCAAGAACCTGCCTTCTACCCTATCGCCTAAAGTGATATCGGGTGTGCTGCGCAAGGACCTGCATTTCCAGGGACTGATCTTTACCGATGCTCTGGACATGAAAGGCCTGACCAAATATTATCCCGATGGAGAGACAGACCTGAGGGCTTTCCTGGCCGGCAACGATGTGCTGCTCTTTTCCCAGAATGTCCCCCTTGCCATAAGCAAGATCCAATGGGCGCTGCGCACCGGTAAGGTTACAGAAAGCGAGCTGGAGCGCCGCGTCAAAAAAATACTGGAAGCCAAATATGACGCAGGACTTTACCAGTTCAGCCCCATTAAGGAAAACAATGTAACCGCCGACCTCAATAAAAGCACCGATGAGCTGAAGGAGAAGATCGCCCGCGCCGCCGTAACCCTTGTCCGTGACCAGTCGGCGCTATTGTCCCGGATCAGCAAAGGTGCGAAAGTAAGCTATCTCAATGTGAATGGTACCGGGAGTACCTACCTCTTCAACGCGCTGAAGAAGAAGTATCCTGCATTGGAGCCCAATAACCTGCCGAAGAAGAGCAACGCCGCCCAGGTTAAAGCCATGATCGCGAAGCTGAGGGATACCGGCGTGGTGATCGTCGGCATACACGAGCTGGCGCTTTATCCCGGCAAAGACGGCTACTACGGCCTCGATGCGGTACAAATTTCCGCCCTGCAGCAACTTTCTCAAAAGAAAAATGTGATCTTCGCAATATTGGGCAACGCTTACATGATGAAGAACATCTGCAGCGCCAAAAGTGTGCTGATCGGCTACGAGGACGACAACTATACGGAAGAAGCCGTGTTTGAAGTGCTGACCGGCAAGCTGAAAGCCAAAGGTAGTCTCCCGGTAAAGCCCTGCGCAGCAAAAGCAGCAGCACGCCCTAATGCAAATCCAGAAAATCCGAAACCTTAGATGCAACGTATCCTTTTTTACCTGCTGGCTTGCTGCCTGCTGCTCAATGCTCCCGAAGCGCAGGCGCAAAAAAGAAAAAGCAGATCTGCGCACAGCAAAACATCTAAAACAGCCGTAAAGAAAAAAGGACGCGCGGCGGGCAGAAAGAAAGGTAAGGCTGCGGCAGCAGCCCCCCTGCCCCCATTGAAAAATACAGGCGACTTCGATGCCGTGTACAGCCTGCATGGCAAGGGCGACGCTTCAGCTGCGGTTACCAATTCTGCTGCGCTGCAAAGCCTGGATGCCTTTATCCGCGCCTGCATCAGCCAGGGCGCTTTCCCCGGCTGCCAGATCATGGCAGTTAAAGACGGGGAGATCATTTACCAGAAAAATTTCGGCTACCTCACCTACGACCGCAGCCAGCCGGTCACCGATACGACATTGTACGACATTGCTTCGGTAACCAAAGTTGCTGCCACCACCCTCGCCATCATGAAGCTGTATGAAGAAGGTAAGATCAACCTCAATACCTATCTTAAAAGCTATCTTCCTTTTACCAACGGAACGGATAAAGCGTACCTCACCATAAAGGACCTGCTGCTGCACCAGGCCGGCCTCAAGGCCTTTATCCCCTTCTATAAAGAAACCGTGGATAAGCTTACCGGCAGCCCCAGGAGCGATTTGTACAGCAAGGCAGCAGAAAAGCAATTTACCGTACCGGTTGCCGCCAACTTTTACATGCTCAGCAGCTACAGGGATACCATATGGGAAGAGATACTGAACAGCAACCTCGACAACCGCGGCCGCTACGTATACAGCGACCTGGACTTTTACTTCCTGGAAAAAGTAGCGGAGGCCGTTAGCGGGCAACCCATAGACCAATATGTCTACGAAAACTTCTATCGCCCTCTTGGGCTGAAGTATACCATGTATAACCCATGGAAAAAGGGCCTGAAGCGGCAATGCGCACCTACCGAGAACGACCAGTATTTCCGCTTCCAGCTGGTGCAGGGCTACGTTCACGATCCCGGTACCGCTATGCTCGGCGGTGTGGCCGGTCATGCAGGCGTCTTCTCCAACGTGCGCGAGCTGGCGGTCATCCTCCAGATGCTGATCAACGGCGGTGAATACAAGGGTAAGCGTTACCTGAAAAAAGAAACCCTGCAGACCTTCACCGGCTTCCGCAGCAGCATAAGTCGCAGGGCCTACGGCTTCGATAAACCGGAGAAAGGGCGGGACGATGGCGGACCGGCTTCCGACCTTTGCAGCAAGACGACATTCGGCCATCAGGGCTTCACGGGCACCTGTGCCTGGGCCGACCCTGAAAATGGCATCACTTTTATTTTTCTCTCCAACCGTGTATATCCCTCCGCCGACAATGGGCTGATCAATAGCCTGAAGGTGCGGTTTAAAGCGCAAACCTATATTTACGAGGCCCTGGGCTATGGCAGATAAGACAGGCAAGACCCTGGTGGTGATCGGTGGCGGCGCAGCCGGGTTCTTTTGCGCCATCAATGCGGCAGCGATGAACCGGCAGCTGAAGGTGATCCTGCTGGAAAAGTCGGACAAGCTCCTCAGTAAGGTAAAAATCAGCGGCGGCGGACGCTGCAATGTGACGCATGCCTGCTTCAGCATCAGCGAGATGGCGCGCAAATATCCTCGTGGGGAAAAGTTCGTCAGGAAAACCTTCCATACCTTTTTCACACAGGATACCATTGATTGGTTTGCGGCCCGCGGAGTACCACTGAAAGCAGAAGCTGACGGCCGTATGTTTCCGGTAACCGATTCCTCGCAAACCATTATCGATTGCCTGCTCCAGCAGGCTTCCCGGTATGCTATCGACATCCGCCTCCGCGCTGAGGTCAAAGCCCTGGAAAGCCATAACGGAGGCTTTCACCTGGAGCTATCCGGCGGCAGACAATTGCAGGCCGACTATGTAACCGTCGCCTGCGGTGGCTATCCGAAGGCCGCTATGTTTGCCTGGCTGGAAGCGCTCGGGCATAGCATCGCAGAGCCGGTACCTTCCCTGTTTACTTTCAATATCCCGCAGCATCCGATTGTATCGCTGATGGGCATCAGCGTGCCGGAGGCACAGGTTAAGATCAACGGCAGCAAACTGAAGGAGCATGGGCCGGTGCTCATTACCCACTGGGGACTCAGCGGTCCGGCTGTCCTGCGCCTGAGCGCCTGGGGCGCCCGTGAGCTGCAGCAAAAAGCCTGGCACTTCGACATACAGGTCAGCTGGCTGCCCAACTTCAACGAAGAAACGCTGAGAGCAGATACCAGCCAACGACGGCAAAGCCTGGGTGCACAGCAGGTACAGCACCGCAACCCATACGGGCTGCCTTCCCGCCTCTGGGAGTTCCTGGTAGCGCAATCGGAGGTGCCGGCAGGATGCCGCTGGGGCGAGCTGCCCTCCAAAGCCCAGAACCTTTTGATCCGCAACCTTTGTGCCTATCCGCTACAGGTAAAGGGTAAAACCACTTATAAAGAAGAATTTGTAACGGCGGGTGGTATCCAGCTCAATGAAGTGGAGGCGGCTACCCTCATGAGCAAAAAGGTACCGAACCTGTTCTTTGCCGGCGAAATACTCGACATAGACGGGATCACGGGCGGCTTCAACTTCCAGAATGCCTGGACTACCGGCTACATCGCCGCACAAAGCATCGCCCGGCTATAATTTTTTTGACACAGGCAACCTCCCTTCACCCAACCGCATTTATATACCAGCATCACAGATGAAGAAACCCGATAATCGTCCGGAAATATATCGTAGCAACATCCTGTCATGACCGAAGTGCAACTGATTGAGGGCTGCAAAAGAGAAGAATCTTTTGCGCAACGGCTTTTGTACGACCGGTATGTTGACGGTATGTACCTGCTTTGCCTGCGCTATATCCCCGGAACGGCCGATGCGGAAGAGGTGCTGTCTGATGCCTTTTTCAAATGCTTCAAAAACCTGCACCAGTTTCAATATGCCGGGGAAGGCAGCATGCGGGCCTGGCTCAGCAAGATCGTCGTTAATGAATGCCTGATGTTCCTGCGCCGGAAAAAACAGCTGATCATCTCCATCGACGAAAAGCCCGACCTGCCGGTAAGCGATACTGCAGAGACAGCATTGGACAAAATGCAGGCCGGGGAGGTGCTGAAATATATCCGCGAACTACCCGCCGGCTACCGGACCGTATTGAACCTGTTTGTATTTGAGGATATGGGACATAAAGAGATCGCAGCGCTGCTGCAGATATCGGAAAACACCTCTAAATCGCAGCTGTTCAAAGCCCGCGCTTTACTGAAACAAAAAATGGGAAGGAACTAACAAAGCAGGTAGCAAGCTTATCTGCAAAAACAAAGCTGACAATGGACAACTCATTTGACCGTTTGCTGAAAGAGAAACTGGCTGATCAAAGCCCGGAAGCTTTGGGATTCCGGCCCGACAGGGAAAAGCTATGGCAACAGATGGAAGCCAAAAAGAAACGGCAGACCCGGCTCATACCCTTATGGCTGAGCCATACAGCCGCAGTAGCCGCCGGCCTGCTGATCGCTTTTTTCTTCCTGCCGCATAAAGGCAATAACACAAAAGAAAGTGCACCCGCAGTTGCCGGCCGACAGACGGTTATCAGAACAGATACCGTATTTGTGCTGCAAGCGGCAACGGCCACAGGTCCTGGCATGCCTACGACTACGATACCGCAACACCACAACCGGGCTGCTGCCGCGGCGCCGATAATAACGTCCAAGCCGGAAGCTCCGACGGCAAATATTCCCGTACCGGAAGCTAAGGAAGAAAAGCTGGAAGCACCCATAGAAGCGCCGGTAGTGGCCGCTGCACCGCCCCAGACGCCCAGGGTGCTGCACCTGGCCGATATGGATAATGAGAATGCGGCGACGCCTCAACAGAAAAAAGAATTGGGTGGATTTCTTCCGGCCAACCTGACCTTACCGGACGGCAGGGAAAACGCATTATCCTCAACAGCTGTGCAGCTCTTTACCAAAAGCAAAAATTAGTTCCCTTTATTCATGAAAAAAGTATTGATGTCCATGTACCTGCTCCTGTTGCTGAACCAGGAAGGCAGCGCCCAGCTTGCAGGAGATGTTTCCATAGCCACAGCGCCGCTGGACAAACCACCGCCGGCGCAAATGTTTCAGCTTACCGCCGAACAATACAACAATCACTTTGATTTCCGGCTGCCTAATGACGGCAGGCTTTTGGTCGACTTTCTCCGCCTCAGCGACTGGGGTGAAAAGAACCGGCTGAAAGAAATTACCGACATTGCTGCAGCACAAGCCAGGTTTCTGAAGGATTCTTTCAGCAGCGCCTATTCCACCAAGCTGCTGGAAGTAAACATACCTATCGACGGCGCCATCATTGCATTCAACTATGGAGAGGATCTTGGCGGCAAAAAGCAAATGGCTTACAAGGAGGGGAATTACTACCAGCTGAAAACAAGCTTCGATACCATCAGGGTAGTGAAGAATGTAAGGATCAGGGAGAAGCCCCTGGTCGATTCGGGGCTGGTCCAGGTGCAATATACGTTCATACTGAAAGACCTCAGCGACATCATCGCACTATCGGAAGATCCGAATGTGATGGACCGTATCGGCAGCCTGGCCGACCAGGAGATCAATAAGCAAAGGAAACGTTGGCCCCGCCAGGATGCCAGCCACCATACGTTTATGCTTGCCTACGATCCGGAGGCTAAAGTGCCTATGACCTCCTCAAACGACGACGGCGCGGCCTTGAGCTTTATCGGGAAACGCATCCGCATCTTCCTGGGCCTGGGTGCAACAGTATATACAGGCAACGCGATCTCCCCTTTCCTCGACGAATCCCTGGTCTATATGCTGCCTTCCCGTTCCAAGATGCAACGCTTTGTCGGCTTCAACTTTACCGGCTTCGGCTTCTTCAACGGCGATGCCGAGAAGAAAGGCTATGTCAGCTATAACCTGGAGTACGGGCTCTGCAAGCAAAAACCCTATGGTTTCATACAACAAAAGACGTCCGTGGTATTAGGTGTGATGCTGGCTAATTACAAGGATCACAATAAAGCCATATTCAACATGGCCTTCAATTTCGGCTTCAATTCCTTTTTATCTTCCGGTTTCGGCGTTGCTTCCGATTTTAAAAAAGACAGTAAGGATGCGCTGATCTATATCAACTTTAAGTTCAACCTGTAGGCGTTTCGTTATTGTCCTGATGTTAAGAGCGGCCGGGAAGTCTGGCTTCCCGGCCGCTCTTGTATTATCCCCTTGCTTCGATTACCTACTATAGGGCATTGCTGCGGCACAGGGCTATCGTATCATCAGCTTCTGCTGTACCTTTACGCCCTTTTCGTTGCCCAGCTGCAGGAAATATATACCGGCAGGAGCAGCTGGCAAAGCGATGTGTTGCTGCTCCTTCTCACTGCGCAGGCTGCCTTGTGCCAGCTGCTTACCATTAAGATCGAACAAGCTATACCGGCTTGCTTTCCAACTGTTCTGTAACCAGACGCCATCACCCGTAACCGGGTTAGGTGCTACCGAAAAGGCATATTGTACCGGATCGGCAGGAATACCTGAGCTCGGATTTAAAACCCTCCTGCCAATGCCATTCACCGGTGAACCGAAGAAGCCTGACCGGAAATGACCACCCACGATCAATTCTCCTTTGAACCATATCATCTTGTTCACAGCGCTGTCCAGCCAGAAGAAACGCTTACTTTGAGGTGATGGCGCCGGGGTAATATCGGTAACATTCCGGGCCTGGACACCCATCATCTCGCTGCCGATGAACTGCCCGCCCGTCAGCAGGTAATCGCCATCGGCAACCAGTGTATGCATGCTCAGCTTATCCCACAACGCGATGTAAGAAAAGGTGGAAGGGTCATACAGAGAGCGCCATTGGTTACCTTCCAGCTTCAGGAAAATGTCCGGCGTTCCACCCGCTTCAACCTGCTCTCCTACCGCATACAGCGCGCCTTTAAACAGCTCGAAATCCAGTATGGTATTCCTGACAGGTTGATCGAAAGGCTGAAAACCATTGTCCGGGCTCCAGGCGATCACATTCTGTGCCGTACCCTGGTATCGAAAGCTACCGCCCAACACCAGCCGGTCTTCCGTCACTTCCATTGTTCTTATCCTGCCGCTGAGGCCCGGTACGGCTATCCAGCCCATACCATTCCAATAAGCGAGGTTGGCTGCATCGGAACCGGCGCAAAGAGCGAAGGCGCCGGCAGCATATACTTTCCCCTTAAACACAGCGAGCTCTTCGACGGTACCATCGAGGCAGCCAGCCAGGTGCCAGCTGTCGTTTTCCCAGTAAGCAATGTTCCTGGCCATTAAGGTCCCGGCCATCGTAAATTGTCCCCCCAGAAATATCTTTCCATCGTGGGCAGCAATGGCATTGACCGCGCCATTCGTCCCTCCGGCCATATCGTGCCAGATATAGCTGCCGGAGGTTTCACGGGTTACATAAGCAATATTGCGGCTGTTGATGCTGCTGTCGACCTGGTCAAAGGCGCCACCTACGTACAGCCTGTCGCCATCCGGAGCGGCGAACAACTCATTAACCGTTCCGTTTACCCCTTTGCCCAATGCCTTTACCTGGTGCTCTGGCGGGTAACCTGGCTGTATCCAGGCGAGCTCTTCTTTGGTAAAGCCGTGATCCTGCGCCCAGAGATCCAGCTCAGGATACTGCATCTGCATCACGTAAGCCAGGTTGGTCTGGGCGGCGATCTTCCGCGATACCGCTTCGTATCCCGAGGCTTTCAGCAGGTAGCCCACAGCGCAGAAATTATCCCGCGCATCAATGAAGATCGGTGTACGGGACGCATATCGGTCATTGACCGGGAAACGGCCTTCATTCCAGTAGGCATACAAGTCGTCAAGCGACCGGCGGCGGCGCTCCTTCTGGCTGGGGCTCAAAGTCTTCACATCGCGCTGCCGCAGCATTTTTTCCACCAGCGCCAGGTGCAAGCGTATCCATTCTTTTTCCGGGAGCTGCCAATAAACCGGCAGGGGTTGCGTTGTCGCTTCGGGCTGTCGCGCCCAGCAGGCATTTACCTCCTTCAGCTTGTCGAAGGTGCGATCATGAGCGCTGCAGCACAGGACGAGGCTGCAGGCTAACAGCGTAAATAAGCTTTTCATAGCAATAGCATTTATATTAGTATAGACGCCGTTGCCCCCCCGTTTCTTAGGAAAAGGGGGGTAATTTAAAGGATCAGGCAAAATTTCTCCGGTGAGTACAAAGAAAATACACGACGCCTCCTGCGAGGAAAGCATCGGCTGTATAGGCTAAAGATAGCCACCGGCAGACCTTGGGAGGAAAGCCGCGCTGCTCATTTTATGCGGAACAAAATTAAGATAACAAGGAATGATCGCTGACGCGTTCGCGGTACAGCACTTTGATGAGACCGTCGGCCAGGCCGATCTTGGGCACGAAGATCTCGTCGGCGCCAGCCCAGCGCATAACGGAGGTATAGATCTGCAAGGCCGGTACGATCACGTCGGCGCGGTCGCGGCGCAGGTTATAGATATGCATGCGCTCTTCGAGCGTGCAGCTGCTCAGCTCCTTGAAATAGTCTTTCAGCAGCTCAAGGTTCAGGGGCCTTCCTTCCTTCCGCTTGGAGATCGAAAATACCTTGTTGATATTGCCGCCCGAGCCGATAGCGATTACGGGCTGAAGATTGCGGGTATGGGTCTTCACAAACCACTTCATATGCTCCCACTGGGCTTCGGTAACTTTTTCGCTTAATAAACGAATGGTGCCGATATTAAAGGATTCCTTGAAAACAATATGGTTATCGGCAAACATGGTCAGCTCGGTGCTGCCACCGCCTACGTCGATGTACAAATAGCTTTGTCCCGAGTTAAGGTTTTCGGCGATATGGGTCTCATAGATCACGTTCGCTTCTTCGCTACCGCTGATGATATTGATATCGATGCCGGTAAGCTGACGTACCTGCTCCACGATAGCCGCTCCGTTGCGGGCATCGCGCATCGCCGACGTTGCACAGGCCCTCACCGCCTCGACCTTATAGATCTTCATCAGCAGCTGGTAGGTCTTCATGGTATCGATCAGCTGCGTGACCTTATCTTCAGGGATCACACCATTATCAAATACGCTGAAACCCAGGCGCAGCGGTATACGCAGCAGGTTCAGCTTGGTATAATCTACAGTACCGTCCTTATAGGTGGTCACCTCTGTAATAAGCAGGCGGGCAGCGTTGGAACCAATATCGATAGCAGCTAAGATCAATCTCGAACAGTTTAAGCGTGATAATACATTCTTTTACGACCAATAAAGTTCAGACAAAATAGCGAGTTGACAAAGCCTGTGACCGCCACAGGCGCTATATCGCTATCGTCTTCTTGAACAGGTAATCGTAGATTTCAATCTGGGAACGGACATCGGCGTCGCCTTCCGCCGGCTCAACATATTCGTTTCGCTGCTGGTTATCCAGTATACGGCCCTTTACATTCTCGGCCAGCTGTATATTGAGGATATCGATCAGCTCCTGGCTGATCTCCTTATCGAAGATGGGACAAGCCGCTTCCACGCGATGGTCCAGGTTGCGCACCATCCAGTCGGCAGAGGAAATAAAGACTTTAGGCTTGCCTTCATTGTGAAAGACGAATACACGGGCATGCTCCAGGTACTCATCGATAATGCTGATGGCAAATATCGGCCGGGCAAAAGCTTTTTGTTTGGTGAGCACACAGCAGATACCTCTCACGATCAGGTTGACCTTAACACCTGCTGTCGCCGCTTCATACAGCTTCCCGATCAGCTGAGCATCGACAAGGCTGTTGAGCTTAATGATCATCGAAGCTTCTTTCCCGGCTTTAGCCGCTTTGATCTCTTTATCGATAAGCGGGAACCAGAAGGTACGCATGTTGACCGGCGCCACCGCCAGCGTTTTAATGGCTTTCAGCTGCGCGATCTTGTGCAACGGATCTTCCAGGTAGTTGAAGATACGGTTGATGTCAAGCATTATTTTACGATCGGCCGTCAGCAGGCAATGATCGCCATAGTACTGAGCCGAGCCTTCGTTAAAATTACCGGTGCTGATGAAGCCATACTCTTTGGTATGTTCAAACTCGCGTTTCTTGATCACGCAAAGCTTGGCATGCACTTTCTGATCGGGTAACCCCAGGATCACCTTGACGCCTTCGTCTTCCAGGCGGGCCTTCCATTTAAGGTTGGCTTCTTCGTCGAAACGGGCCCTCAGCTCCACTACAGCCGTTACATCCTTTCCGTTGCGTACTGCGTTCACAAGGGCATTCACGATCTTCGAATCCTTGGCCAGACGGTAGCACGTGATCTTGATGCTTTGCACGAAGGGATCGATCGCCGCCTCGCGCAGCAGATCGATGATGGAATCGAAAGAATGATAAGGAAAGTTCAGCATCACATCCTTATGGTTCAGCACGTCCATGATACGGCAGGGCTGGATCAGCAAAGGATGCACGAAAGGCTTCTGGCGCGGATCGAAATCACGGAACACAGAAGCCGGGAAATTCATAAAGTCTTTAAAGTTGTGGATGCGCCCTCCGGGAATGAGGTTGTCTTTCTTGGCCAGGTTTAACCGCTTGGTGAGGTAGGCCAGCAGCCCCGGATCGATATTACGGTCGTAAACGAAACGTGTGGCGCGTCCTTTCTTCCGGTCCTTGATTCCCTTTTCCAGCTCCTGGATCAGGTTCTTGTTCACATCGTAGTCCAGCTCGAACTCGGCGTCGCGCGTTACTTTGATGATATAGCTGAGGAAACGGTTGAAACCGAATGCCGCAAAGAGGTTGGGAAGGTTCCAGCGGATAATATCTTCCAGCAGGATAATGTCCTTAGTATCTTTCTCCGAGGGCAGCAGCACAAAACGCGGCAGGTTGGACAAGGGTATTTCGATCAGGGCGTACCGCTGCATCATCGGGTTCTCATTGCTGCCCAGTACGCAGGCCAGGTAGATGGCATTGTCCTGCAGGAAGGGCGCCTGCGGCATACTTTCGATCATCAGCGGTACGATCTGCGTGCGTATCTTTTCATCGAAGTAGGACTTGATGTAATGTTCCTGCTTGCTGCTCAGCTGCTTTTCATTCTTGATAAAAATATTGCTCTTGGCCAGCTCCCGTATGATACCGGCATAGGTGCGGTCGAAATCGGCGCTTTGCAGCAGCACTTTTTCCTGTATGGCCTGGAGTATCTTGTCGGGGTTCTGTTCCAGGTGCATTTTGGCCGATTTGCCCATACGTACCATACGGCTGAGGGCAGCCACCCGTACCCTGAAAAATTCGTCCTGGTTATTGGAAAAAATACCGAGGAAACGTAGCCGGTCATAGATATGGACCGAAGGATCCTTGGCTTCCTGCATTACCCTGTCGTTAAAAGCCAGCCAGCTCAGGTCCCGGATGATCGGTGCGTCCTTTTTCTTTTTCATGCAATTCGTTTTGAACAGCAACCGGCTGCATATTTTATCGCCGGCGCAATGCCGGCAAATATATTTTATTGTGGGTCAGCCCGATATTAAGTTTTTGTAACTAAGCAAGTTTAAGGAATAAAAACGTTATCTTTTGTTTTCCCGGCTAAAATTTATGCCAAAACAAAACCGGCATCCCCAGGAGGGATAAACCGGTTCGCTCTAACAAATCACAGAAACATTGATTCTTTTGAAACAGGATAACCGCGTGAAGCAGAAAGCCAACATCAAAAGTGCGCTAAATAACAGGTACCTGGAAATAAAAAGTCACAATACAGGCATTGTTCCTCGCTATGTTTCTCCCCTGTAAAAAGCTGTTAGCATCGACTGCAGTCCTGTCATTTCAAAGGCACTTTGAGCACTAACTGGCTGAAAACTAAAATATAACCTTCAATTTATGATTTTTATGTTTTTCTTTAAAGATGATTTCTTGTGGCCCGATATAGCCGTATATTTGCAACCAATTTTAAAAAGCGTACAGGCAGCAAATGCCGGACCGGAATGAAGAACAACCCGGCACATTTACCAGGATCATTTGCAGCTGATCTCATTATTCATTTATGGCAAACGAGAACAAATTACAGGCAATTATCGCACATGCAAAGGAATACGGCTTCGTGTTCCCTTCCAGTGAAATATATGATGGCATGGGCGCCGTATACGATTACGGTCAATGGGGCGCAGAGCTGAAGCGCAACGTGCGCGACTACTGGTGGCGCTGGATGACCCAGATGAACGAGCAGAATATCGTGGGTATCGATGCCGCTATCTTCATGCATCCGACCACATGGAAAGCGAGCGGTCACGTCGACAACTTCAGCGACCCGATGATCGACAACAAGGACAGCAAGAAACGCTACCGGGTAGATCACCTGATCGAGGGCTTTGCCGAGACCCTGCCGCAGGAGCAAAGCGAGGCGCTGCTGGCGGAAATGGATAAGCTGATCGCAGCCGATGATTTCGCCGGACTCAAAACCCTGATCGAAAACAACAAGATCAAATGCGCCGTAAGCGGCACCAGCAACTGGACCGATGTGCGCCAGTTCAACCTCATGTTCTCTACCGAAGTCGGTTCTGTAGCCGAAGAAGCCAATACCATTTACCTGCGTCCCGAAACCGCGCAGGGCATTTTCGTCAACTTCCTGAACGTGCAGAAAAGCGGCCGTATGAAGATACCTTTCGGTATTGCGCAGGTGGGTAAGGCCTTCCGCAACGAGATCGTGGCCCGCGGCTTCATCTTCCGTATGCGCGAATTCGAGCAGATGGAAATGCAGTTCTTCGTACGTCCCGGCACACAAAAGCAATGGTATGAATACTGGAAAGAAAAGCGCATGGAATGGCATATGACCCTGGGCATACCGGCTGACCGCTACCGTTTTCACGATCATGTAAAGCTTGCACACTATGCCGATGCCGCCTGCGATATCGAGTACAATTTCCCCATGGGCTTCAAAGAGCTTGAAGGTATCCACAGCCGTACCGACTTCGATCTGAAAAACCACCAGGAATACAGCAAAAAGAAAATGCAGTATTTCGATGCCGACCTCGATGAGAACGGCAAGGCCTATGGCAACTATATCCCCTATGTGATCGAGACTTCTATCGGCCTCGACCGTACGATATTGATGCTGATGAGCGAAGCCTACGAAGAGCAGGACCTGAGCACAGAGGAAAAGCAGGACAGCCGCGTGGTGATGAAGTTTATCCCCAGGCTGGCGCCGATCAAGCTGGCCGTATTGCCGCTGACCAAGAAGGACGGTCTTCCGGAAATCGCGAATACACTGATGCAGGAATGCAAGCAGCACTTCAAATGTTTCTTCGAGGAAAAGGACACGATCGGTAAACGCTACCGTCGTATGGATGCGATCGGTACGCCCTTCTGCGTGACCATCGATCACCAGACCAAAGAAGACAATACGGTTACCATCCGCTACCGCGACAGCATGGAGCAGGAAAGGGTGCCCATGAGCGAAGTGAAGAACATCGTGATGAAAGCCATCAATGAATAATACCTGCAATAAATCTTACGTAAACACCCGGCCGCATGGCCGGGTGTTTACGTAAGCGCTTCCAAGATCCTACAGAATTCTCTTTATCTTAGCACTGACGTTTTAATCTTGTACCTGGCAACTATGTCCGCAACCGAACTGGAACTGATTCATACCCTGGCCGGCGATTTCGGCCTCGAGCTCAACGACCGGGTATCGCGGGAGCAGATCATCGCCGCCCTCACCTGGCGGGTAGACCAGCTGATCGCCGGAAATCCCGACCAGCTGTTCTCTATGCTGTACCGGCTCGATATTTCGGAGCGGAAGATCAAGGCGGCCATGGCCACGGAGACGGAGGTGACCAAAAAAATTGCCGTTCTGATATACGAACGGCAACTGGAAAAAATCATATCGAGAAAGCACTTCCGGAGCGAGGCGCCCGAAGACGACCTGGCCTGGTAATGCCGATCACTTTATATTTCTTTTGATATCCTGGATCGACACCAGGTCGTAAACCACACTACCGAACTGGCAGGTATCCTGTACGCCGGTATGGGTATATTTTACTTTAACCTTCAGGCCGCCATGCTGGTAAGCCGAGGGCAGGTATTCGGGCTGCAGCAGGGCCTGATCTTCCAGCCGGAGCACATAGCCGCAACCTTCGTTGGTGATATCGCCGGTGTCGATCACAGTGGCTTCCACCATATCTCTATCCTTGTTACAAGCTATGAACCCAAGGGAACCTACCAAAAGCGCCAAAGCGTATTTTTTCATCATCGGATTGGAATTGATCGGATAAAAATATAAAATCCCGCCGGAAAATCAAAGTTATTCGGTGAATTTATAACCGACCCCGCGTACCGAATGGAAATGCCGCGGATTGCGGGTATCCTTTTCAAAATACTTTCGGAAATTGAGGATGAAGTTGTCAATGGTACGTGTGGTGGGATAAACGTTGTAACCCCATACCACCTGCAGGATATGCTCCCGGGAAACGACCTCGTTCTTGTGCTCTACCAGCAGCTTGAGCAGGGCGATCTCCTTCTTGCTCAGCTCCAGGTTCTTACCGTCCTTGTCTTTGCCCGACTGCGCTGTGAAATCGATCCTGCACCGCCCGAAAGTATAAACATCCGGCGCCGCATTTCTTTCCTTCAGCTTTTTATTTTTGACCACCAGCTTCTCTACCCGCAGCAACAGCTCCTCCAGGTTGAAGGGTTTGGTCATATAGTCGTCCCCACCCTTTTTCAGCCCTTCAATACGATCGGCGCCGCTGTTGCGTGCCGACAGGAAAAGGATCGGCACTTCATTATTCTGCATGCGGATATTTTCGCATACGGTAATACCATCCATTTCGGGCAGCATGATATCGAGTATGATCAGGTCGAAATATTCGTTCTTGACAGCCTTAAGCACCGCAGCGCCGTTGTCGACGGTGGTTACTTCGTAGCCTTCCAGTTCCAGGTTCAGCTTGATCGCTTCCCTGAGGCTTTCCTCATCTTCCACTACCAGCAAAGAGGCTTTGGGATCGCTTTTGGTCATAAGAAACAGCGGAGCGTTTAAAATTGCTGCAAAGGTAGCAAGTTAGCCAGGGAAACAGCAAATAGCGGTATTGGCGATTGTAATAGTTCTGTCATTTTTGGACGCGGGGCAGGCCATTGCGGGCAGAGATAAAGAACAGGAGGGGTTTTCGATGTGCCGCCCCTGTTGTTGAGCCTTAGAGACGTTGCCTGCAACGTCTTTGCAGAATGGTATATCCTGATATTGTTGTAGAAACGTCGCACGCAACTTCCTTACAGATGGGTTACCGCTGCTCTTATTTGTGTGGAGACGTTGCATGCAATGTTTTCAGACAGGCATACCTCCGTTGTTATTTGTGTAGAGACGTTGCATGCAACGTCTCTGCCACGCAACCCATCTAAACAACATGTCCGCAAACAGTGCCTAGAAAAGGCCGTTGATCTGGGCATCGATCTTGCCGATGATGCGTGCAAAACCGTCTTCGGTCTCGTCAAAATTGATCTCATCGCTTTCGATGACCAGCAGCGGACCGTCGTCGTATTTATCGATCCAGTTGTTGTAATGCTCGTTAAGGCGTTTCAGGTAATCCAGGCGGATATTTTCCTCATATTCCCGCCCCCTTTTCTGGATGCGGTCGACGAGTGTGGGAATGGAAGCTTTGAGATAGATGAGCAGATCGGGCGGGCTGACCATCTTTTTCAGGGTCTGGAAAAACTGTGCATAGTTTTCAAAATCCCGCCGCGACATCAGCCCCATTTCATGCAGGTTGGGCGCAAAGATGTGTGCATCCTCGTATATGGTACGGTCCTGGATCACGGTATGCTTCCCGTTCTGGATCTCCAGCAGCTGCCGCAGCCGGCTATTGAGGAAGTAAACCTGCAGGTTGAAGGACCAGCGCTGCATATCGTTGTAAAAATCGTTGAGATAAGGATTATCCTCGGTCGATTCAAACTGCGGTGTCCATTTGTAGTGCTTAGCCAGCATCTGGGTCAGTGTCGTCTTTCCCGCCCCTATATTTCCGGCGATGGCGACATGTTTTATCTTTCTTTGAGGCATTAGTACTGGCGTGAGTGCTTTTAAAACAGGTGCGCTAACCTTCCGTTAAGAGCGCCGGGTGATCAGGGCCAAAATTAAACGTTTTTTTTTCTGCTGCATAAAAAGAAAACCATGCTTCTATCGATAACATCATTTGGGCGGTCCGGATACAATGCAGCCCGCTAAAATACCGGAAAACTTGGTAAATTAGCAGTTCATTTATACCAACACTGCTATGAAACCAACCGTATTCCTGTTGTCAGGCGCGCTGTTCCTGGCCGGAAGCTGCGCCACATTCAAAGGCAGCGTTCCGTCATCAAAAACCGAAAGCACGCCGCTCGCTGTGCTGAACGGCAGCTGGACCCTTGATCTGCTCGCTGCACCGGGCGCATCGCTGGACAGCCTGTACCCGGGGCGAAAGCCGGAGCTGACCTTCGACACCGATAAAAAGCGTTTCAGCGGCTATACCGGTTGCAACGGCCTTAATGGCCCACTGGTAAGCTCAGACCACACTATCAGCTTCCGCGGCGACATCGCACTCACTATGATGGCCTGTCCCGGCGAAGGCGAGAATACCTTCCTGCAGCAATTGAAACGGATCAACAAGTATGATGTCAGCAGGGATGGTAGCACACTCACCTTTATCCAGGGCGACATTGCACTGATGCGCTTTCACCGCAATAAGAAATGATGCCTTATCAGCTGGAGCGTAAAACGCGGGTCCCCGCGCCGCTTACCGGCACAAATCTCCTCGCCGTCATTTCACCTATAGGGAAGCAGCTATAAGAAGCAGCTCCCCTGCTTAGCCCTCAGCGGCGGTATACCTGGTCCAGGATGGTATAAAGCTCAGGATGGTGCTCTTTGAGGAATTGCGGTTTCTGAAAAAAATATTCGGAGAGGACGGCAAAAAATTCGGCCTCATTCGTTCCCGCATAAGGATTAAGGTCTGATGCGCCTTCCCGTATGGCGCGGATAGCGCGGTGCATCTGGCTGATCCAGGGCGCCACGAGCGCCTTCGGGATCATATATTCCGGCACGCCGTCGGTGGCCCCATCCGCCTTATCGAGCAGGTGTACAAACTCATGAATTCCCGTATTCCCGGCGCCCCGCTGCTCAAAGCCTGCCCGGAGCGAAGGTTGAGAAAGGATCATCATCCTATGCATAGCGCCGTCGCCCACCATACCCAGCACATTGCGTTCTTCTGCTTCATGATCAAAATCCTTGCTGAAGGTGCCGGGATACAGCAGCACTTCGTCGAGGTTGTTGTAGGCCCAGTCGTCAAAATGAAAAATGGGGATAATCGCGCTGGACGCTACATACAGCCGGTCAAGCTCTGTAACGGCCACTCCGTCTACCGGCGATATCCGCGTAGTGTCGAGGAAATGCTTTACCCTGCTGCGAAAGCGTTCCTGGCCGGCGGCATCCAGGCGCTTGTAAAAGGACACATGGGTTTCCAGCGCCGCGTGCACCTCGTCCGGCGCCATCGCGGCGGGCTGCAGGTCGGGCGGGCTTTTCTTTTTACGGAAAAGACGCAGGATAAGAAGAAGAATCAGTATAATGAGCAGAATCCGCATACGCTTTGTCTTTTTGATTTAATGGACGAACAATATTACCGGTTTTTCCAGGCAGATGAAGACTATCGTCCGGTCCCTTTGCCGCAACAACATTCCGAAGGTAATGTTGTTTTATATTCGCCCTACAAAAAATCATCACTATGTGGCTGGAACAGAATAAACAACTCTATCGTGCCTTTTCCTTCAGGGATTTTAAAGAGGCTTTTTCCTTTATGACCCGGGTCGCCGACCTGGCCGAAAAAATGGATCATCACCCCACCTGGACCAATACCTACAATAAAGTGGAAATATGGCTCAGCACGCATGATGCCGGCAATGTGGTCACACAAAAAGATGAGGACATGGCCGATGCGATCGATAAGCTGGTACCGCCGGAAGCATAGCAAGGCAACCCGCTCCTGTTAACGCTTTCCCTGCTGAACCTGCAATAATATCGTCCGTCCTCAGGCGAATAGGGATAGGTGTGGGGCTGCCCCCCAACGCATTCCTCCCGGTTCACGCATAGTACCCGCGCCGCCAGCGGTTGTCATAAAAAGACGACATGGATTGAAATAGCGCGTTGAACGGAAATCGACGGATTAATTCAGAAGACCGACCGGTATTGGTCCGGGAACGGGCTGCAAGGTATCCGTATATTTATACCCGGAGCGGTTAACAACAGCTTTCCCAAAAATGGCACAGTTCTTGTATTGGATTCAGGTAGTCGCATAAGTATTTCTTACCGGAGATGCTTTGCTACCCTTAACAGGACACGGCGATCAACTTTAATAATTTTAGGCCATGAATACTCAAGAAAGAATCTACCTGGAGAACATGCCGGAATACCAGCTTTATCAAAAGCTGCTGCGTACCGAAGCGAAGCTGATTGAGCTGATTTTGACGGTGAACCCTGAGGACGAACCTACCTTTGCCTGAACGCGGCAACCGTCAATACGAATCCGGTTTTGCATGATTGTTCTTCCCAGATATTTAAATAAATCTTAAATTTATACTGTTGTTGCCGCGTATGGCCCGGGCTTGTCGTAATTTTATGACACCAAACCATTAACTATGCGCTACAACAGGACAATATTAACCCGGAGGCCGCCCTCCGAGGGGCAAATGGCCAGTATGCTCGGTCTTACTCATGAAGAGTTCGCCAACCTGAATTGCAGTGAGCTGCGTACGGTAACAGACGACCGGGGTGAGCTGCTGCAGTACTATATTCACGTCAGCCCCTTTAACCCGGAAGTGATCCTGGCCAAACTAAAAATGAACAACCGGCGGATGATCTATTTTTCACCTGATGCTTTTGAGTCCACGATCTGAATTAATTATGGAAAGCAATTGGTTCATCTGCCCTGCCCTGCGGGGCTTTTTTATTGCGGGAAAATAAGTTTGTCCTTTTTCCGTTTTAATCAGTACCTGCGCTGAACTGCCGCTATGGTGAACCATCCCGGCTTTTGTTCGTTGTTGGTAGAAAATCGATAAATTACGGCAAAAGATTGGTCAATTATGGAAGAGAACAACATGCGCAACAACACGGAAAACAAAATTCACATTGACGCGACAATAAAGATCGGCAGTTACGACATGCGCTTCAAAGCAACCGGCTACCGTACCGAGCAGGACAGCCTGTTTTCCGTTATCCTGTACGACCGGCTCTACGAGCTTCGCGGCAGCCCGCAGCAGGAAGAAGGTTATCAATGGCGTTTTGCGACAGAGAATCTGCTGCCGGAAGATCTGGCGACAATTATCGGACGGGAGATCGAAAAGGTGGCCATGAGAGCATAAGGACACAAACGATGCCTATCTTACTAAAAATCAAACTGAAACGCCTTTATGGGCGTTTTTTTCATGTCCGATCCACGCGTTTTATCCGTTAAAACCGGCAATAGTTACTATAATTATTCTTAAATAAACAAGATAAATACCTGTTGTAGGTATATTTTGAGCTATCCTGTAGTAACTTTATGAGTATAAAAACACGGGGTTTATAAATTATAGACATTAAGGTTAATTTATATAAGCAAAACCCGTGACCTTTGCAGTTCTAATTGTTTAAAAGATCATGCACAATCAACAGCTACCGACCATTGAGGTTTATCAGGACGAACAGAAAGACTGGCATTGGAGCATCAAGCACCCATTTACCGGGGCGCTGCTGGGCAGCTCTGCGGCTTCCTTTTACGACCGCCAGGAGTGTATTGAGAACCTCAAGTTTTTTGGACGACTGATCACGGCCTATGCCGTGGCACAGGAAAAAGCATTTCAGACAGCATTTCAGCTGAGCTGATGGCGGCGAACATAATGCACGCAATAATGTTATATCAGAACCGTAGTAGGTTCTACGAGTAAAAGGTGAGTATGTGCCGGGTTATTTTTAGCCTGGCTTTTTTTATGCTCTTTGAACGCTGCTCAGACCGATCTCCAGGTTGCAGCTGTAGCAGAGCCACGAGAACTACCGGCACGATCTTTATCCTGTTCATGATTTGCGGTTCCGTTAAAAATGACTGGCATTGCACCAAGATCAGCTTGCCTGCTTCTCTTTTTTGCTTCCGGCCAGGTAGAGTGCTGCACCTGCCACAAGCAGACCAATCTTAATAGCCCAGGCGGCGCCATCGCCCCAGAGATAGATCCAGGCCAGGATACGGGGCACACGATTAAAGAAATCAAGTATGATGGCCAGAAGGCTGATGATGGCCAGGAAAGAGCCGATCTTTTGCATAAAGAATAATGTTAAAAAAATGGTGTGGGGTATGGGGCTGTATCAAAATAATCAATAAATGTTTGTGCAGATTCCCGCCGGATGTCTGCGGCCCTGCGGAAACCATTACGCTATGGCTGCTTCCCGGTGGCAGCAGGTTCAGATCAGGCCGTACCGGGTGGCGAGCTTGATTACCGCAGTCATCGAGGCCGCATCGAATTTCTCAATAAGATTTTTCCTGTGGCTCTCCACGGTATGGGTGCTGATGAATAGCTGCGCAGCTACCTGTCCTGTGGTCATGCCTTTGCTCACCAGCTCCATGATCTCTTTTTCCCGCCGTGTGACCTGCGGTATCTCCACCAGGTCGCCTTCCCCGACCTGGCTCATGATCTCCTGTGTCTTACGGCAAAGATAAGGGCGCCCGTCCAGGGTGGTATGGATCGCTGTAATGATCTCTTCCCCTACGGAGTTTTTCAGCACGTAACCATTCGCACCGGCTTGCAGTATGTTCCTGATCACCGGGCGTTCATTGTGTATGCTCAGGGTGATAATACGCGTCTCTTTATCCTGCCGGCGCAGCTGCCGGCAGATATCGGCTCCGCTGATGTCGGGCAGGTTAATGTCCAATAACACTACATTGGGCTCCAGCTCCTTTATGGCCTTAAGACCTGCCTTGCCCGTACCGAAACACCCGGCAAGCATCATGTCATCACGGCTGGAAAGCAGGTTTTTCAAGCCTTCCAGCACAATAGGATGATCGTCTATTACCATTACTTTGATCATATCTTTCCTTCATTTGATTCCCCGGCGCTCCGGATGTAAGCAAGCGGATATAGGGATCTCCTGATCTTGCTGCTGCAAAACTACCATTATCTGCAGGGAATAAAATCACGGATTCCGGGGATATCCCCGGAATCCGTTCTGCCTACTTTTGTCTTCGTAAAAAAACACGTACAAATGAAAAAAGTGACTGTAAAGAACATTGCGCTGATGAGCCTTCTCGCCCTTCTTTCTCTCTTTATTGCCAGCTGCGGCTCGCAGGACCCTGCCGATTACAACAACAAGCTGATGGCCCTGATGAACGGGCATACCAAAAGCATGAACGATATGAATACAGCAATGATGAGCCAGGACTATACCAAAGCCGAAACTGTGCGCAAGGAATGGTCGGGCAAGCTGGCCCAATCAATTGCGGAAGTGGACAAGATCAAGCCGCTTAGCGACGATGAAGGTCTGAGGGCTGCCGTAGCAGGGGGCCTGAAGGGCTACAAGAAGCTGATGGACGAAGATTATAAGCAGCTTATTGCGCTCCGCATACAGCAGAAGAATGGCAACAACACTATAGCCCCGCAGGTAGATGCCTTGCTGGAGCAGGTGAACAAGGACTTCGAAGCTATTGGCGCAAAGATCAACCAGGCGGGAACAGCTTTCGAAAACAAGTACAGTAAAGGCAGATAATACCAGGATAGCGCGCAATAAAGCCCGGAAGCCATACGCCACCCCTTACAAGGTGGCGTATAGTGCTTTCCTGCTTTTTATAGCGCAACGCTTTTGTGGTTGCTCCCGGTAAATCACCGGCAATATACTCTTTTTCGCAATATAGGTTCTTGCTAAGAGAATACTAGTGTTGCTGTGCCACCAGGAAAAGGAGGCGGCGTATAGACACCGTTGAATTGCGAACGAGAACACCGTACACAGTCACCATTGCTTACGGAGTAAGCAAGCAGGCTAGTAGCGAAGCCCGGACAGGCGCCATAGGGGAAAAACAGAGGGCTGGGAAAGCCACAAGTCCCCGCAGGATAAAGGTAAATACCGGATATTAATGCGGGACCAGACGACCAGCCGGGGATACCGGCTGAGACATCAAACACTACCGTTCCTGTGGTATTGATCATAGTGCTGGTGTAAGAAGCAGATACGCCGCATGTCGAAAGGCTGCCTACAGCAACAAGGTGGAGCTCGCAGCCTGTCATATTGGTAATAATTACTTTACCCGCCGGCTGCGCCTTAAGCACTCCGGGCACAATCAGGGCAGCGCAGAACAGGAGCGCAAAAAGTAACGTGTTCTTTTTCATAAATCAATTGTTTAAGGGTGAAATAAAACGGTCGCGTCTTATAACGGCGACCACCCAACGAAATAAAAAATTTCATCCCGGACCAAAAAACAGAAGTACATAACTGTGCGACTTCACTTCACAGTTGGCTGTCCCGGATACATAACTCTTTGACATAAGGCCACCATATTCCGGCAGCTTTGTTGTGTTTTTTTGCGTTTGCAGCGCTTGAGGCGTAACCTGTGCATGCACTGAAAAAAAATTGCAGTGGCAGAAGTGAGCTTTAGGTTCTCCTAAAGTTCATCACAATGAAAAAGAAACAGCTGAATCTCTGCAGAAGCTGCTGCTCAACAAGGAGATCGTAACCGCCATGCAGGTTATCGGGGTACGTTGTACACCACCAAATTTTAAAGCAGTTGCTGATTTAATTTTACCAGGATAGCTTCTATGTTTTTTTGCGATCTTATTTACCCCTGTGATTTCACTGAAAAAACCTTGCAGTGGAGAGTGTGACCTTTAGAGTTCAAAAAAAAGAGTCAGATGAAAAAGACAAAAATTCAACTAGGCAAAAAGTTAATCCTCGGCAAAGACAGTATCCTGTCCTTATCAGCAAGCAACGGGATTGCTGGCGGTGCTACCGGTACATGTGTAACGAATGCAGGACAGGTATGTGGTGAATGCGGCTTCTCGCAAACTCCCTCTTGCCTGGGATGCCCTGGTATTACTGAGGCTGGCAATTTAACCTGCAGCCCGTCTTGCAATGGTACGATATCGGCAGTACCTGGCCCGGGATGTGCAGGGTCACAAACCTGTCCGGGCATAACTTGCTAATTGTGCCATAATCAAACCAGCCACCTAGTCTGGGATCAATCGTAAAAGTTGGGGGGAGAAGATAATTAAGCATAGATATTTGCGAGCCTGAAGAGGAAGAAAGGGATGTCTCTTACACCCCTGGAAGAAGAACGGAAGGATTTAATTTTAGCA
>NZ_QUZZ01000013.1 GCF_003545695.1 Taibaiella helva
GCTAAAATTAAATCCTTCCGTTCTTCTTCCAGGGGTGTAAGAGACATCCCTTTCTTCCTCTTCAGGCTCGCAAATATCTATGCTTAATTATCTTCTCCCCCCAACTTTTACGATTGATCCCTTTTGTATCCTCCGCGAAACCTACTTTCATGATCCCTGAGAACCATAAAGACAGGTTAACCTACCTCGATTCAGCCCGTGGCATTGCTGCGCTGATGGTAATGTTCGGACACCTCCTTATGTGGAAATACGAGAACAATCATATCATCCATGCGCTTTGTATCATTTTCAATCCCAACGATGCCGTATCTTTTTTCTTTGTGCTCAGCGGTATGGTGCTTTCCTATCCTTACCTGCAGCTCAATAAAACGCTGGACATCGGCAAATTCTATGTAACCCGTATCTTTCGTATCTACCCGGGCTTCTGGGTGGCCCTGCTGGCCGGTGTGCTGTATGCTTATCGTCAAAGACTGGACGCAGAGCACCTTTCCGCTATCTTCCTGGAGAATACAGAGGGTTTCTGGCAGGAGTTTTTTCTCTTTAAAGGACATAATGTTTTCTATGGGGCCGGCTGGAGCTTATCTGTCGAACTAGTGTATTCCCTGCTGATGCCTTTTCTTATCGCGGTGGCACGCTACAACAGGAAGCTTGTTCCCTGGCTCATCTGGATCAGCCTGGCCACTTCTTCGGTTACCGGCCTTTTTCTCTTTCACTTTGCCCTGGGCCTGTTTATCGGTGCCTATTTCGATCGCTACAATTCTGAAGAAATCCGTCAAACCTTCTGGTACCGTTATCGCGTATGGTTGCTCATCCTGGCGCTACCCATGTTTTCCATGCGGTACTGGACCAGGATCATGCCCATAGGAGGCTATACCCTCTATGATTTTCTCGATTATCTCAAGCTGGATTTCGCGCACCTTTCCGCATTGACCTCCTTTATCTTTATTATCTGCTTTATTCACTACGGCCGGCTGCGCCGGGCTTTCCAGGCGCCCTTCCTAGTGTACATCGGCAAAATATCTTATGGTATTTACCTGGTGCACTATGTGCTGGTATCTGCTATGGGCGATTACTGGGAATCGGACATCCTGCCGCTCTTTCCCAATGCACCTGTTGCCCTGGCCGTTTCGGCTGTGGTTTGCTTTGCGCTGACGATATTGCTGGCCAGTATGATACACTACTGGGTGGAGCTGCCTTTCATCCGTTTAGGCAAACGCGTGGTGAAAAAGATGAAGCCGACCATCGGGATTTAAACGGGCTGCGCTAATTTTGCTCCTGCAAATTTCTACATTCATGACCACACAACTGATCACAGCCGTATCCCTTAGTGATGAAAAGGGGCTGCAAAAAGACCGGCAGTACCTCTTTTCCCTCCAGGTTTCCGACGAGGGCGTTATCCGCATCATTACGACCGACGACATCGAAGTGTACTACAGCAGCATTCACGATTTCCTTATTTCCTGGACAAAGATCAGCAGCCTGGGCTGGGCCAATGATAAAGAAACTTTTCAGAAAATGCTGGAAGAGCTGAAAGGCAATAACTGATGAAAGATGAGGCGATCTGTATGGGGACGTTTTAAGCGTGCAGTGGCTTATTTATGGGGTATCCAGCCGCCACCAATGAAAAAGGACGAGGAGCTGGGACTGATGATCTACAGGGAGCATCGGCACGATCCCCGGAAAAGCTATTGGAAATGCTATATCCCGCAACAGCCTTATATGTCGGCTGAGGACGACTATGGTCACCGGCTTACCCTGCGTATCATGGCGGGCAAAGAAGGACCGGCTCTTATACAGAGAGCATTTTATAAAGAAGTAATGGAACGGCATGGAGCAATGCTCCCCGATTTAATTGCGACAATTGAAAGAGAGGGCCGGGAGCAGCATAAAGATCTTTGGGGTACTGCAAATAGCTGGCGCCTCAGAACGTTTGTTATACCCTCCCTGCACGAGCCGCCCGTTTTGTGGGAAATATGGCTGAGGACAAAAGATGAAGTACGGGAGGCCACGGTATCCATGCAGGGGTGGGATATTGTTTCTGTATTTTGTGAACGTTAAGCAACAGGGGAAACCTGCCATATATTCTGTCTGGATGCAGATCATAAAAAAACACTGCGTACAGCAGTGTTTTTTTATGAGGGTGTTTGTCCTTAAGCGCCTTCCACAAATGTTTTGAGGTTTTTGCCGATGAGCTCGGTCCAGCCGGCGGCAAAGCTTTCCGGAGCAAAATCGGGATGTTTGGGGAAAGTCTCCAGTCCTTCATGTGTGAGGCGAAGCCGGGTCTGGCTGCCTTCCTCAAACAGCTCAAAGGTAACGACCGAACTGCCTTCGTAATGTTCATAGGCCCAGCTGTAGCTCAGCTTTTTATTGGGAATCGCTTCTCTGACCTCGCAGTGATGAATGTACTGCTCACCTTTATGTCCCTGCCCGGGAAAGCTGAACCTGAAGCCCGGCCTGGCTTCAAAGGCCGACAGGTCGAAATACCACTGCTTCATCTGGTCCTTGTCGGTGATCGCTTTCCATACCTTAGCCACAGGGGCATTGTACGTTCTTTCGATTACAAAGGGTACGTTTGACATAACAAATCGCTTTTTAGAAAATGAAATTAAGGATATAAATGCGTAACTAATCGGTTACAAATATATGGGTAACTATTCGGTTACACAATATTTTTTCAAAATTTTCAATGTTTGACTTTGCCTATTGTTTTTATTGAAGCCTGCGACGAGGTGTAATCCCGGCAGCGATCTCCAAAATCGCCGCCAAATCGTTATCTTCGCAGCCCGGAAGCGCTGTCCTGCTGTCCCTTTCCGGAACTAACTCAGTATCGTCTTCTAACATCTAATATCTGACATCTAATATCTAATCCCAGGAATGTATCGTAGCCACAATTGCGGCGAGCTCCGCAGCGAACATATTCAATCGACCGTAACCCTTGCCGGTTGGGTGCAGACCGTGCGCAAATTCGGCAGCATCACCTTTGTCGATCTCCGCGACCGTTATGGCATTACCCAGCTGTACTTTGACGAAGGCATGACACCACGCCTGGACGAGCAACCCCTGGGCCGCGAATTCGTAGTGCAGGCTACAGGAAAAGTGATCGAGCGTACCAACAAGAATAACAAGATCCCTACAGGCGATATCGAGATCGAAGTAACAGACTATACTATATTGAATAAGTCTTCAGTGCCTCCTTTTACGATAGAAGAAGAGACCGATGGCGGCGAGGAGCTGAGGATGAAGTACCGTTATCTCGATCTCAGGCGCCCTGCGCTGCAGCGTAATATGGAGCTGCGTTACCGGGTCAACCGTTCGGCTCGTAATTATATGGATACCCAGGGATTCTACGATATTGAAACGCCTTTCCTGATCCGCTCTACGCCCGAGGGGGCGCGCGACTTCATCGTGCCTTCCCGTATGAACGAAGGACAATTCTACGCCTTGCCGCAAAGCCCGCAAACCTTTAAGCAATTGCTGATGGTGAGCGGCTACGACCGTTACTACCAGATCGTAAAATGCTTCAGGGACGAGGATCTGAGAGCTGACCGTCAACCCGAGTTCACGCAGATCGACTGCGAAATGTCTTTCGTAGAACAGGAGGATGTGCTGCAGATGTTTGAAGGCCTTACCCGGCACGTCTTTCGCGATGTAAAAGGTATTGAGTTCAGCGAACCTTTCCCGCGTATGACCTGGGCTGAAGCCATGAAGCTTTATGGTAATGATAAGCCTGACCTGCGTTTCGGCATGCAGCTGGCTGAGCTGAAAGCACCGGCCGGCCTGCTGAACGAGCACGATGAAGCGATCGACCTTGTCGGCGGCGCTGATTTTAAAGTCATGGATGAAGCAGAGTACGTGGTAGCTATTGCTGCAAAAGGCTGCAGCGAATATACCCGTAAGCAGCTCGATGAGCTGACCGAATGGGTGAAGCGTCCGCAGATCGGCATGACCGGCCTGATGTATGTGAAATACAATGCCGACGGCAGCCTGAAAAGCTCAGTAGACAAATTCTACAACGAAGAGCGCCTGGTACAGTGGGCGCAGCATGTCGATGCTCGTCCCGGCGACCTCGTCCTGGTGCTGGCCGGACCGGCTTCGCGTACGCGCAAGGCGATGAGCGAGCTGCGGCTCGAAATGGGTAACCGTCTTGGCCTGCGCAACCGCGATGAGTACAAGCCGCTGTGGGTGCTGGATTTCCCGCTGCTGGAATTTGCGGAGAATAATGAAGATGGCGGCGGCGCCGGGCGTTGGGTGGCACGGCACCATCCTTTTACCTCACCCAAGCCCGACCAGATCGCCTGGATGCAGGACAAGTCCCGCTATCCCTATATACAGGCCAATGCCTATGACCTGGTGCTGAACGGCACTGAGGTTGGCGGTGGCTCTATCCGTATCCACCAGCGCGACCTGCAGCTGAAGATGTTTGAGGTGCTGGGTATTGATGCGCATGAAGCCCAGGAGAAATTCGGCTTCCTGCTGGGCGCTTTCGAATACGGTGCGCCGCCGCACGGTGGACTGGCGCTGGGCTTCGACCGGCTCTGCGCCTTGCTGGGTGGTGATGAGACCATCCGCGACTACATTGCTTTCCCCAAGAACAATGCAGGCCGCGATGTAATGCTCGATGCACCTTCGGCAGTGAACCCCGTTCAGCTGGATGAGCTGAAGCTACAGATTGTCCCCGCTCCCAAAACGGTGTAAGCTTATTTCCTTAAAAAGCATCAGCCCGGCTCCTTAACGGAGCCGGGCTGATTTATATACAGATTATTCGGCTGGGACTAGAAACCCCAGGCTGTGCCGTGCAGCCTGGGGAGCCGGAGGAGTTCTTCTGTTAGTCTGATTCCGTTTCGATCATAATGCCTCCGGGGCCGTTGTTTGCCTTTGCATCTGTATTCACCTTGGGTGGCTTGCTGCCAAACTTCCAGGTATTGTTGTCCGGTGCGCGGTCGATCAGCTTGTGATAGGGGTCGATACCCGCGCTGGCCGGTTGTTCGTTAACGATGAAGGTGAAGGTTTTCTCGGGGTGATCCATTTTGATCCGTTGCAGCAGCAGCTCTTTCCCGGTGTTGTCGCCCTTCCTGCCTTTAGTGGTACCGGCCGCAAATATGCCCACATCCATGTAATCGGCTACAGGCACTTTTACGTTTTTGCCTACGCTGTCGGCCCTGTATTTAGCCGAGCCTACGGTAAGGCTTACCTGGTAGCGGCCGTCGGGCAGGCGGGTATAGCTGAGGTCTTTCACATAATTCTCGTAGAGTGTAATGGTCTCAAACATATCCGTGATGATATATTTCAGACTGTCGGGCGTGGCTGCCCGCAGGTAGCTCACAAATTCGATGGAATTGGTATAAGGCGGGTCTTGAAATTTATACCGCTCCAGGTAGGCTCTGATGGCGTCGTTCAGCACATCTTCGCCCAGGTAATCGCGCAGGGCATACATGATCACGCTGCCTTTGTTGTAGTGGATATAATCCTGATTCTCGCACAGCATCAGGGGTACCTCCTTCTTGCTTTCAAAAGTTCTTCCTACCAAGTATTTGTCCATTTCATAGCGCAGAAACTTTTTCATGGCCTGCCTGCCATATTCTTTTTCCATAACCATCAGCGCCGAATACTGGCTCATTGTTTCCGACATCAGCACGCTGCCCTGTACATTGCCGCCGATCACCTGATGCGCCCACCATTGGTGCGCTACTTCGTGAGCAGTTATATAGAACGGCACATCGATCTTCTCCGGGTCCTTATCATCCACTTTGGTAATGAAGCCTACCGATTCGGAGAAAGGGATGGTATTGGGGAAAGACTGGGCAAAGGAAGCATAGCGCGGAAACTCCAGTATGCGTACCTGGCGGTGCTGGTAGGGGCCGAAGTTGGCGGTATAGTAATCCAGCGAACGCTTGATGCCTTTGATCATCCGGTCCAGGTTGTACTCATGGCCTTTCTGGTAATAGATCTCGATGTTCACATCTTTCCACTTGTCTTTCTTCACCTGGTAGGCGGCGCTCAGGTAAGCATAGAAATTGAGGATCGGGCTATCCATCTTATACTGGAAATACCGGCGGCCGTCTTTCGTCCATTCTTTCTTCAGGTAGCCGGGGGCAATGGCGATCTGGTCGTCGCTGGTGCTCACCGTTGTCTCGAAGCGGATCCAGTCAGCATCGTTGGAGATATAAGTGTTCCTGCGGGCCGCGGAATCGTTTACCGGCGCCATACGCGGCTTGGGCAGCAGGCCGTATTTCTTCCGGGCTTTGTTGGAGCCCAGCTCCGCTGCGTCATTATAGCCGATGGCCGGGAAGGTCATGTTGTTAAAGAAGCTGCCGTTGTATACGATGTCCGTTTCCGTACCGCTGTTCGCGAAGCCTGCGGGCCGGTACCATCCGTCAAAGTCGAAGCGGATGGAATCGCCCGGCTGTACGGGGCTGTTCAGCTTGAAGACACGTATGCCGAACTTCTGGTCGCTTACGATCGTGCTGGCGGGAACTGACGGCTGCAGCCGGCTGAAGTGATAATAGCTCTTGTCGCCGCCGGGATAGTCGATATACAGCGTGTCTACAGGCTGCGTATGCTTGTTCTTCAGGTAATAATACCCTTTGACATGTACGCTTCTTTCCCGCGGGAAAATAGCGACATCGGCCTGCGTGGCTACAATACGCAGCTGCGGTACCTTTTCATAGGATTTGTATTTCTTTTCGAAGGCAACGGCCAGTTCCTCGCGCTCCTTGCCGGTACTGTACTCATTGAGGACTTTGGTGTTGTAATAGATATAGCCGCCCGTAGCCAGGGCACAGACCGGCAGCAGGAACAATGCGATACGGTAAGAGGTGTTGATGCTGCCTTTGGACAGGCGGTAGCGTGCTTTCCAGCCTTTCTCTTTGCCGCGGGCATACAGCATCAGGGCCAGCAGGCAGAGGAACAGCACAATGCTCATCCAGTAGGTTTTGAACAGCAGCCATACACCGGTAGTGTGGCCGAGGCCGTTCATGTCGGAGTAAGGCATACCGGGCCCGCTCGAATTGAAGTGGTACAGCGCGAAGCTCCATTCCAGCAGCGAAAAGATGATGCTGGTAAACATAACGGGGACCAGCGACAGGAAGAAGCCCAGGTATTTATTGGGTGTAACGACCTGTATCGACAGGCAGAGACCGGCCACGATCATATCGGATACCAGGAGCATCGACGATTCCTGGAGATACTGCAACACATCGATCTTGTAAAAGCCCATGGATACTTGTATCATCATACCCGTAAGCGACATGATGAGCAGCAGCACCGCGGTGACATAAAGCAGGCTCAGGTATTTGGAAAAGAAAAGTACGGCGTTGCTGACAGGGGTGACGCCGATCAGCTCGTCGGTCTTGTTCTCTTTTTCCCGCCAGATGACGTTGCCCGACAGGAAAATGATCATGAGCAGGATGAAGAGCTGGAAGAAGGGAGAAGCGACTTCCAGTATCTGGTAGGTTACCGGGTAGGTTTCTGTATCGTAGATCGAGCCCATGAACTGTGCGATCATGCACATGGTGATGATGCCCAGCAGGGTGAAGATAATGAAAAAGCTGCTACGGGTGATCTTGCGGAACTCGAAGCGGGCCAGGTAAAACAGCTGGCGCCAGCTTTCGGTGGTGGAAAAGCTTTGCTTCACTTTGGGCAGCAGCGACAGGGAATGTAAAGCGACTTGTTCTGAAGCGGCTTCCTCTTTCCTCCGGAACAGGGTGATCGGGCTGAGGAATTGGCTGAAGCGGAAGGAATAAAAGCTGAATGCGGTAACGGCAAAGGCAATGCCCAGCCAGAGCATGCGGTTGTACAGCAGCGTGCCCTCCAGCGGGATCATACGGTTGTTCTGCTCATCGGGCGTCCAGTACTGGGTGAGGTGGCTCAGCGCTTCGGCGCCGAAAGGTTCCCAGATGGCTGCCGTGGCTTTGTTGTCCAGGTCGGCGGTGATATTGCCGGTGATGGTCCTGATCACGAGCAGCACGATACAGAATAAATAAGCCGAAAGCGTGCTGCGGGTAAAGGTGGTAATGGCGAAAATAATGATCCCCAGCAGCAGGATATTGGGCAGCGTGAACAGCAGGAAGGGTTCGGCAAAGTTCATGAGGCGGAACGGCCCCATAGCGGGCCCGCCGATGCCGAAGAGGCTGCCGGCCATGTAACCGAGCACCTGCGCCGAAAAGACAAAAAGCGCAGTAAGCAGCACCGACAGGAAGCGGCCAAAAAAGTAGCCGGCTTTGCCGATAGGTTTGGTAAAGTATAAGGGATGTGTGTTGTATTCGTAATCTTTCTGGATGCCCGTGGCCATAACCGCTACGAGGATCACGCTGTTGACCAGGCCCATGATACCGGTATTGAGGCCGACGATGATGCCGGCAACGGCAACGGCCGAGTTGCTGACCGTGTTCGAATCGCCGGTGGCAACATTGAATACACCTGCTGCCAACAGGCCCAGCAGGAGCATCAGGATAAAAAAAATGCCAAAGAAGACATATGTCTGTGGCTTCCTGAAGTTCTGCTTCAGGTCAAATAGGAAGATCTCTCTGAACATGGCGTTTAGTTTTTGGTGATGGTAGAGAAGTACACATCTTCCAGGCCGGCAGGTACCGGTTCGAATCCTTCCCCGGGCCTGCTGTCGGCATAGGTATGAATGATCAGCCTGCCGTCGGACATATGCGAGGAGATGACCTGCATGCGACCGCGGTAATCGTTGATCTCATCTTTGGCGATGGCGCTGCGCCATATCTTACCTTCTACGGAAGCTACGGCTTCGGCGGGCGTGCCGTCGAGCATAATGCGACCCTTGTTCATGATCACCATCCGGTTGCAGAGGTTCTTCACATCGTCTACGATATGGGTCGAAAGGATCACGATCACCTGCTCGCCGATCTCGCTCAGCAGGTTGTGAAAACGGTTGCGTTCCATAGGATCCAGGCCGGCCGTGGGTTCGTCCACGATCACCAGCCTGGGGTTGCCCAGTAAGGCCTGGGCTATGCCGAAGCGTTGGCGCATACCGCCGGAGTAGTCGCTTACATTGCGTTTGCGGGCATCGTAAAGGTTGGTTTGCTGCAGCAGCCCTTCCACGATCTCCTTACGTTCTCCCTTATTGCTGATGCCCTTCAGCACAGCAAAGTGGTTGAGCAAGTTAAGGGCCGACACCTTGGGATAAAAGCCAAAGTCCTGGGGCAGGTAGCCCAGGGTTTTTCTCAGCTCCGCTTTCTGCTGCAGCACATCAATATCGCCGAGCTTAATACTGCCGGTATCCGGATCCTGCAAGGTGGCGATGGTACGCATCAGGGTCGATTTGCCGGCGCCGTTGGGGCCCAGCAGGCCAAACATGCCTTTGCCTATGGTAAGGCTGATGTCGGAGAGGGCTTTCAGGCCGTTAGGGTAAGTCTTGCTTACATTGGAGATCGTGAGTTCCATGCTGTGCTTTTTGAATAGTGGATAAGGCTTTTTCCGGAACGGGGGTTATACCGTCGCATCCCGATAAAAGCGACATGCTTTTCTAAGCACAAAATAAATAAGTCATTGAAGTAAATGTTTTAATAATTAGACCTATCACCTGAAATTCTCGACAAAAGGTACCGGCGCCCTTTCGTCGAAGGAAATGCCCGGTTTGTCGAAAGCCCCGGGGAAAGGGGGCCGGTGGAATTTGTGGGCGTTTAGTATGGGATCAAATGAAGCGTTGACAGATGGATACGGTTCAGGTGGATAAATCTTAACGATGAATCCGACCTGTCCGGCCAGGCCGGTCGGGATGCGCAGCAGCCTGAACGGCGACCGTTTCTGATCGGGAATATCTTTGAAAGTAGCGGTTTACAGCCCGTGGAAGGGTGGGGGGAGGAAAGCAGGAAGGCCACCCCTTGCGGGGCGGCCTTCCTTTGAAATTAAATAATGCTGCTTATACGTTGAAGCGGAAGTGCATCACATCGCCGTCGCTCACGACATACTCTTTCCCTTCGATGCGCAGCTTACCTTTTTCCTTAGCTACGGCTTCGCCGCCCAGGGTCACATAATCATCGTAGCCGATCACCTCGGCCTTGATAAAGCCTTTCTCGAAATCGGTATGGATCACACTGGCCGCCTGGGGGGCTTTCCAGCCGCGGTGAATGGTCCAGGCCCTTACTTCCTGCACGCCTGCAGTAAAGTAAGTAATAAGGTTGAGCAGATGATAGGCAGAGCGGATCAGGCGGTTCAGGCCGGGTTCGGTAAGTCCGTACTCTGAAAAGAACATTTCTTTATCCTCGTTGCTTTCCAGCTCGGTGATCTGCGCTTCGATATTGTTGTTCATCACGATCACCTCGGCCCCTTCTTCTTTGGCCACTTTTTGGATCGCTTCGCTGTACTGGTTGCCGGTCAGAATGGCCTTCTCGTCCACATTGGCTACATACAGCACGGGCTTTTCCGTCAGCAGGAACAGGTCGGCTACCGCCTCACGGTCTTCGCCCTCCAGCTTCAGGCCGCGTATATTCCGGCCCTGCTCCAGGTGGCTTTTGCACTGGAGCAGCACGTCCAGCACTCTTTTGGCCTTGGGATCGTTCTTAGCGATCTTTTCGGTGCGCGCGATCTTTTTCTCTACGCTTTCCAGGTCTTTCAGCTGCAGCTCGGTATCGATGATCTCTTTGTCGCTCACCGGGTTGATGGCGCCTTCATCGCGGAGGATATTGTCGTCCTCGAAGCAACGCACCACGTGAATGATCGCGTCCACCTCGCGGATATTGGCCAGGAATTTGTTGCCCAGGCCTTCGCCTTTGGAAGCGCCCTTTACCAGGCCGGCAATGTCCACAAATTCTATGGAAGTAGGCACAATTCGTTGCGGCTGAACAATTTCAGATAATTTGGCAAGGCGCTCATCCGGTACGTCCACTAAGCCTATATTGGGCTCGATGGTGCAAAAGCGGTAATTGCTGGCTTGTGCCTTCGCACTGTTGCTCACTGCGTTGAAAAGTGTCGATTTGCCTACATTGGGAAGCCCCACAATGCCTACTTGTAATGCCATGTCTTTTTTGAAAATTTTCGCAAAGGTAATCTATTGGCTAAAAAAGAAAAATGCCTTGCCTTTTGCATAGGATATGAAAAGGTTGGGTGCCTACATTTTTATGTGGCTTCCAGGTGAAAACCTGTACTTGTTCCGATTTAAATTTATTATTAAATTTGGTTATCGTTAACCCAAAAACCACTAACAATCGTTATGGAACATACGATGATATTAAAGGAGGAGATCGGACAGTACGAGATTGTTCCTTCCCAGTTGACCCGCAACCTGCACCTGCAACAGGAGCTGAGCTACGCCGAGCGCCTGGGGAATGAATTCAAGGGTAAGGCTACGATTACGTTTTCAACTACGCAGGGGGCGCGTACCGTACAAACGACGGTGTGGTCGCTCACTGAAAATGATATCGTTCTTAAAGGCGGTATTACCGTTCCGCTGAACAGTATTACCGAAGTTCATTTTTAATGCCTTCGGTTTAGTACTTTTGCGGCCATCATGCGCATTGCTGTTAATACCAGATTATTTCTTAAAGGCAAGTTGGAAGGTATCGGCTGGTTCGCTCACGAAACCCTGACCAGGCTGGTGCGGCAGCATCCCGAGCACGAGTTTATCTTCTTCTTCGACCGTCCCTATCATAAAGATTTTGTTTTTGCTCCCAATGTAACGCCTGTGGTGCTGAAGCCACAGGCGCGACATCCGGCGCTGTATGTTCTCTGGACCGAATGGGCCGTTCCCTATGCCTTACGCAAGTACAGGGCCGATATCTATTTTTCCCCCGACGGCCTGGGCACGCTGCGCTCCAAGGTACCTACCTGCATTACCATCCACGACCTGGCCTACCGGCATTACCCGCAGTTTATGGACAAGCTGCACAAATGGCACTATGCCCATTACCTGCCGCGCTTTGCCCAAAAGGCCCGGCGCATCGTTGCTGTATCGGAATATACCCGCCAGGATATCGTAAAGCAATACGGCATACCCGAAGACAAGATCGATGTGGTCTACAATGGTGCGCATGAAGCTTATAAGCCCCTCAGCTACGATGAAAAAGAGCAGGTAAAAGCGCAATACACCGAAGGGGAGGAGTTCTTCCTGTTCACCGGCGCCCTGCATCCCCGCAAGAATGTGGTGAACCTGCTCAAAGCCTTTGTACAGTTCAAGCGCCGGCAGCGCAGTCCTATTAAGCTGGTGATCGTAGGCCGGATGGCCTGGCAGTATGATGAGATTGCAAAGGCGCGTGAGCTGATGCCTTATAAGGAAGATGTGATCTGGACCGGTTATCTGAATGTCGAAGACCTGGCGCGGGTTACGGCTTCGGCTTATGCCCTGGTCTATCCCTCTTTATTTGAAGGTTTTGGTATTCCCATACTGGAAGCGATGACCTGCGATGTGCCGGTGATTGTCTCCAATACTTCTTCCATGCCAGAAGTCGGCGGCGATGCGGCCCTGCTGGTCGATCCGGCCTCGCCCGAAGATATTGCAGCCAAAATGATGCAGATCTATAAGGATGAAACACTGCGGCAGAAAATGATCGAGGCTGCCCGCATCCGGAAGCAGCAGTTCAGCTGGGAGCGCTCTGCGCAGCAGTTATGGGAAAGCCTGATGAAGTGTCTTTGACAAATTCCAGGAACTAAATTCCAATGTCCAAATTTCAATAAAGCAGTTGATAGTTAGCAGTCAGCAACCAAAGCTTCAGATTCCAGGAACCAAATTCCAATAGGTTGAAGTAGTCAGCTGGCAATTTAATTCCAGATTCCGGGATCAATTTCCAATAAGGCAATTGACAGTTAGCAGTCAGCAACCAAAACTTCAGATGCTAACATCTAACATCTAATCTCTAATCTTCAGAAAAATCAAGCTCACCGGGATTATTGGGCTGCTCATCGGGTCCGTCCTGGTCTTTGGGCTGCAGGTCTATTTCGATATCTTCAGGTCGTGCATCGTTCCATTCGATAATGAAATTGTTGCGCCCGGTACCGATAAGCATCATCAGGTATTTTTGCTGCACCAGTTCCAGCATGGCCAGGAAAGTGAAGATAGCATGTATGCGGTTTTCACATATCGAGAAGATCACCTCGAAAGAAGCCTTCTTTTTCTGCTTCATTTCTTCGATCAGGTAGATGCGTTGCCCTTCCTGTGAATAATTGTACTTGACCACCACGTGCTGTGGCTTTTCGTTGCGGTCCTTGAAGCGCTTCATCACCTTCTCAAAGGTGCTCATTAGCTTGTACAAGGTCACGGTCTGCACCTCGGTGCCTTCGGCATAGGTCTGGCCCAGCTCCTCCAGCTCCTTGCGGATATTGCCCCGCTTGGTTTGCAGCAGGCGGTCAGCTTCCATCATGGCCATTGTGGCGGCTGCTTCTTTAAAGCGTTTGTATTCGAGGATCTTGTCGACCAGCTCGTGGCGGGGGTCGATCTCGTTGCCCTGGGCATCCAGCTCGCGGCGGGGCAGCAGCATTTTGGCCTTGATGCGCATCAGGGTGGAGATAAACAGGATGAATTCGCTGGCCAGCTCAATATTCAGCGATTCCATTTGATGGATATAATCCAGGAAATCGCGGGTAAGCGTATGGATCGGGATATTGTAAATATCGAGCTCATCCCGCTCAATGAAGAACAGGAGCAGGTCGAAAGGGCCTTCAAACTGGGGTAGCTTGATCTGGTAACCGGTAGACGCCATAAGAAATTGCTGCGGTATCCCTTCCATAAGGGAATTCCGGACAGCAAAGTACGCTTATTTTCTTTAAACGGCTGCCGAATCTGATAACAGGCCGGCCGGAACGCGATAGCGATCTGAACGGCGAAGGCTGAAAATGCTTTTGCTTAGATTGAAAGAAAGATACCTCTTAACTTAATGACATTGCTCTATTTTGGCTACCTGTATGCGGATCTTCAGGAAAAACAATTTTCAGGATCAGCCTACAGCACCAGCGCAATGCACAAAAAATAAGCCCGCAGCATCGCAACACCGCGGGCATTGGGATCAGCGGGAAGCCAGCCATTCATCCAGTCCGTTCATGGCGATGGTAATCCCTTCTTCAAAGCCCATTTCCAGGAGCTTCTTCAGGTCTTCTTCACTGGCAAAAAGAATGGTGCCGGTAACCTTTGTCCCATTGGCGGTTGCCGCAAATTCATTGGTCCAGTCCAGCCCGGGCAAGGCGGGATTGGGCGTGCCGTTTTCGTCGCAGAACACATCCTGAGCAACAAAAGAAGTCTCCGGCACGATCTTGCCATAGATCATTTTTCCCCAGTGCTTTTCGCCTTCCGGTCCTACCATGGCATATTGCCATTGGCCACCTTCACGGAAGTCCATAGATTTGGTCTCGGCTTTCCAGGGTTTGGGCGCCCACCATTGATCAAGGATATGGCGATCAGTATAGGCTTGCCAAACTATGGCGGGGCTGGCGTCGAATTCGCGTGTCAGCACTATTTTTTTGTTGGGCAGATCTTTATTGATCTGAACTTGATGCTTGCTCATAAATTTTTGTTTTAGAGAATGAGATAAAAGATGAAACGAGTTTATTTGCTACCATTTGGTTGCAAATTTAAATGCAAATATTCGGTTGCGCAAATTTTCTTCCCGGTTTTTATAAATTTTTTATCGTTACGCTTATTTCCGCTTGAAGGTATAGGTAATGTGCGCGGCCAGGGGAGAATGGCTGGTTGCTTTCACCGCGATATCATACAGGCCGTCGGTGATATTATCGAACAGGCGTATGCCGCTGCCCAATAATACGGGAGCTATATGTACCATGGCCTCATCGATATAGCCGGCGTTGAGGTAGGCCCGTATCGTCTCGCCGCCACCTTGTATGCGTACATCCTTGCCTTTCGCGCTTTTGCGGGCCAGCTCCAGGGCCTGGTCGATGCCTTCGGTAATAAAATGGAAAGTGGTCGATCCTTTTTGCACCCAGGGGGCACGTGGTTCATGAGTAAGCACGTATACGTCGGCCTTGAACAGGTCATCGGGCCAGTGGGCTTCTCCTTCCTCGAACATGCGCTTCCCCATAATAAAAGCGCCGCTGCGCGCTATAACTGCTTTCACCAGGTCATTTTCAGGGCCCTCTTCGCCACGATCTATATCCATCATACCCCAGAAGGCTTTTTGTCCGTACATCCAGTGATGCAGGGTAGTGCCTTTGTCGCCCAGGGGATTCTGTGGTCCACGGTGTTCTCCGGCGAGGAAGCCATCCAGCGAGACGGCGATATCAAAAATTACTTTGCTCATAACAATCCGTGCTTTTTGTATACCAAAATTAGGGTGCCTTTTATCGCGGAATGGAGGGCTCACGCGACAAAATGAGGGCAGATCGGGACAAAAGGCCGTTGTGCTGTTCGGGAAAGCCGGTGCTGTGCTATCTTTATAGCGCCCGATCTCCGGAATAAAGCCTATGCAGATACAATCCTTACAGCCGCCACCTGAACTTGCCGCCTATGTGAAGAATATCATGGTGATCAGGCAGGATACGCCACGTCCCGATTTTGTCCTGCCGCTTTATGCCAATGGGGCTTCCACGTTGGTCTTCCAGAGCGTTCAGGGGCAGCGCAGCAGCGCTTCAATAGGGCATCTGAGCATTTACGGACAAGCGATAGCGCCCAGTAACCTGCAGCTGCAGGATGCTTTTGTCCTGATCGCCTACTTCCTGCGCCCCTACGTGATGCAGGCCATTACAGGGATATCCGCATTGGAGCTAACCGACACTGTCGCCGATATGGCTGCGCTGAAAACAGCCAGGGAAGCAGGCCTGCAGGAACGGTTGCTGGAAGCCCATTCGCTGGAAGCGCAGCTGGAGCTGATCAATGTCTTCCTGTGGAAGCGGGTAGCCGCCGACCGCATCGACTACAGCCGTATTGCCTTTGCCACCGGCGCTTTACAGCAGGATAACAGCGCTGCCGCATTGAGCCGTCTCCGCGGGCAATTGTACAGCACCGAGCGCTCTATGCAAAGATTGTTTGAAGAGCAGATCGGTATCTCACCCCGGCAGTATAAAAGAATATGCCAGTTCCAGGCAGCCTTCAGCACACTCAACAGCGGCCGGTTTATTCGGCTCAGCGATATCGCCTACGAACAGGGCTTTTCCGACCAAAGCCATTTCGTAAGGGTATTCAAAGAATTTACCGGTATGACGCCTAAAACTTACCTGGCCCTGCGTTCGGGCTATGTCCCTTCATGAGCATTTTGTCGGGTCCATTCTATTTTGAGGGTATGCTGCGCGGTTACCTTTGCTAAAAAACAAAACACAATGAGCAAGATCATCGCAACCGTATGGATGTCGTTGGACGGCATCTTCGATGCCAGCCTGATGGCAGAATGGTTCAATCCTTATCACAGCGACAGCAGGGCCGCGCTTATCGCCCGCAATATCCAGGATTGCAGCGCGATGCTGTATGGCCGCAAGACCTATGAGATGCTGTATCCCTACTGGTCTTCGTTGAAGAACAATGAAATGGGTGTGGCCGACAAGCTGAACCGGACGCCCAAATACCTGGTATCGGCTACCTTGAAAGCAGCGCCCTGGGAAAGCACCACTATTCTCGGTAAAGACTTCGCCGCCAGGCTCCGGGAGATCAAGGCTGACAGCGAGGGCAATATCCTGGTGCAGGGCAGTGGCGAGCTGGTAAACGGCCTTATTGCAGAGGGATTGCTCGATGAGCTGAAGGTAATGATCCATCCCTGTATCATGGGCCGTGGGCAACGCTTTTTTAAAGACAATACGCTGAGCGCACTGGAACGAAAAATGATTAAAGAGCTGGAGCTGGGTGTGCTGGAGATCACTTATGCACCTGTGGGTTAGCTCCTGCGTAGCTGCTGTTCAGGCTATATAGTACCAATGATATTTAGAGACGCTTCCATGGCGCCCGCAGATGTAAGTATGAACGTCCTCAGCTTGCAAAGTGAAGTATCTCTTCATTCTTTAGAAAGGATATTTGCTCCTGTTAAAGAGAGGCTTCTCCTCTACTGTAACAACATTGCCATTTTGTTCCGACCGACCCTTACTTTTGAGATGAGTGAGCCATAAAAAAAGTCTCCCTGTGCAGGGAGACTTTGAAATGATATAAAGAGAGGATCAGAACTTATAATTGAAGCCGAAGCTCAGCACCTGCTTGATCTGCCACCAGCCCAGGCCTTCGTAGGGTTCATCCTTGGCGGTACCATCCGCCAGGGTTTTGACATAGGGCACATCGTTGTCGTAGATGGCCACCACGCCCAGGTTTACCGAGAAGAATTTATAAAATTTGATCGCGATAAAGTTGTCGAAGAGGATATCGATATTGCCGGGGTTATCTTTTTTTACCAGGATATTGTTCTTATCATATACATCTTTGGCCAGGTAATTGCTGTACAGGTCCAGGCGGCTGCGGAAAGAGATGCTCTTGGTCAGATCCTTTACATAACGGGCCGTGAGGTAAGCGCCCAGCTCGAAGCGGAAAGTCTTTCCATATTCCACGCCGTAAGCGCCTGCATCATCGCGCAGAGTATAATACTTATCCACGAAAGTGGTGCGTACAGCAGCAGGGGAGAAGAAAACACTGATCTGGCTGCCTTTGCGGTATTCAATACCGGGGGCAAAGGTGAGATAGAGCGGCGAAAGGAACTTGGAAGTGGAAAAGGTGTCCCACTCCGGCGCATCATAGTTATAGCCTTTGGTAAACTGGGTTTTGGCATTGAACAGCCCGGTAAGGTAGAAGTCGCCGGAATCGCTGAGGCGGTAGCCGTACTTGGAGGTCAGGTCGATACGGTCATCTGTTTTGCGGGGAACAAAAGAATTGGAATAGGCATAGAACAGGCCATAAGCCGCATCCAGGTTGGTGGTCCATATCGTGCGCATGTTGTAGCGCGTAATGCTCCCGTTGAAGAGGCCGTTCACCGTAAGCGAAGCCAATTCGCCCCCGGCAGCCCAGTTGTGGAGGATGCCCTGGTTGATACCGAGATTCAGAACACCTGAATGTATCCAGGCGACGGTGTCGAGGTTTTTGGTCTCGGCGCTCTTTTTGGCGAGGTCTTCATAGTAAGATCCTTGCTGGGCTTGCATTTGCAGGGCGCCCGCAGCAAAAGCGGAAAGTAGAAGTAGCTTCTTCATTTGCGGTCTTTTTTGTGTTTGGTGTTTATGAGCAAAAAATATGCCAAATTCTTGTGGCGCTGATCCGGTCAGGGCTTATATTGAGCGCCTTCCAGTATCTTGCGTGCGTCTTTCATTTCCAGGAGCTCATGCATGCCGGCCTTCTGCTGTGCGGCATATCGCCTTACGATCTGCCAGCCGATGAAGCTGCCTGTATTGCCGGGACTGTCTCCGGGCATGCCGGCAGAGGAAGGGCCATCGCTTACATAGCGCATGGTTTTCTGCAGGTTGTTTTCAAACAGGAGATTGTTCTTGATGAAAAAATTGTAGATCAGCGCTTCATTCTCCTTACACCATTTCAGCTGATCCGCCGTAAAGCCCAGTCTTACTTCATCGCGGATATAAGGCGTTGTCTTCTCCAGGAAATAAAGCTCTTTCCCTTTTTCGATCATCAGCTCGAGCAGGTTCTTATTTTCGGGATTAAACGGATACTTGTCTTCATAAATGGCCATGCCTGCCCATACCGGTATGTTTTCCGGTGTCATGCGTATGGTTTCGAACTGTGATTTATTCAGCTGGCGGTAAGGGAAGAAATCTTCTCCGAGGAACATATCCAGGCCGATGCCCATATTGGTTTCCGATTGCAGCACGGCAGTAATGCCCCTGATGCCCGATACAAAATAATAAACCTGCTCCGGCAGCTGGAAGCTGCTGTCGTAGTATTTGATGTAGCGGAAAGACTGCTTCAGCCAGTCATCATATTTTTTGGTATCGGGGAAAGCGATGTTGACGGTATCCAGCAGGTTGCGGTAGTCCTTCATCGTCAGGAAATCGTACATCATCCGGTTGCTGTCGGTATATTGCTGGTTATAGCCGAAGCTGATCAGCGTATCGAGGTAAAAATCCAGGAAGCCCGGGTATTGCTGCTTCAGCTGGCTGAGGCCCGCGGCAACATGATTGGGATCCAGCGCTGAGAAGTCTTTATAGAAAGGGTAGGAGGTATAGCTGATAGAGATACGGGAAGCATCGGGGGCGGCATCTGTGCCGCTTTCTTTCGGACCGCAGGAAAACAGGTAGCAAGAGCAGATCAATACCAGGAAACTGTAGCGCAGGTGCTTCGTCATGTGGGTAAGCGTTTTGGCGCAAAACTAATCAAATTCGGGAGAAAGCTCAGCTGCACTTACCAAACAGCCTGGAGTACCGTCTATCTGTTATAGAATGCTTAACTTTGAACCGATGCGCAGCATACTTCTATGTCTCACCTGTTTACTTCTTCTGCCCGCTTTTTCTTCAGCACAATATGTGATGGAGGAAGAGGATCATGTGCATGACTTTACATTTCCGAAATCGGATGTCTACAATACCCTTCGCTGGCAAAAGAAAGAGATCCGCAGCGGCAGGGAATATGATCTCTATAACCAGATGGACAGCGGCCTGGTGATCATCCACGAATACGTGATGATGAACTGCCGGCCCTGCATTACGGCCGGTAAAGGCCTGGAGAAGATCGTGAGTTCCATGCGCAAGCTGTATCCCGGCCGTATCCGCTATTTCCAGACGGTTTATGAAGATGAGACCAATGCGGCGACGATGAAGAAGTGGGTAAAAGAAAACGGCTTTACGCCCGATGCGGTATTTATCAAAGGTGCGGAGGAAGTTAAGTTTTATGGCGGCATGGGTATGCCTACTATTCTGGTGCTGGGCGGCGGCAAGCGGCACAAAGGCTATTACAGGCGCCTGGGCTATTCGCCACGGGACAATGGCGTTATCATCAAAGCAGTAAGACGCGCCCTGGATCTTTCGGTCAATAAATTTGAAGCAGCGGAAAAATGAAACGGCTGACGGTCATAGCGATCATAGCGCTGCTGTTCTCGGCAGCAGGCCTGGCGGGCAAGGACAAGCGCAAACGCTCGGGGCTTACTCCCTATAAAATTCCCTTGCCCGAATTCGTCGGCGACTACTTTGATAAAATGCCGGTGGATGAAGAGAACCCGCTTACGGAGGAAGGGATCGCCCTGGGACGCCGCTTGTTTTACGACAAAAGGCTGAGCGCCGACAATACGCTCAGCTGTGGTTCCTGTCACCAGCAGCGCTTTGCCTTTGCCGATAACCGTGCCTTCAGCCTGGGCGTTCACGACAGCCTGGGCATCATCAATACCATGCCTTTGTTCAATCTGGGCTGGGGCCGCGCTTTCTTTTGGGACGGGCGGGCGGCTTCCCTGCGCGAGCAGGTGACCGAGCCCCTGATCAACCAGCGGGAGATGGCCGGTACCTGGGCTGATGTGCTGGATAAGCTGCAGCAGGATAAAGATTATCCCCTTTTATTTAAAAAGGTGTTCGGATCGGAGAAGATCAACAGCACTATGGTATCGAAAGCGCTTACCCAGTTTGAGCTGACCCTTGTATCTTTCGGCACCCGCTTCGACCGCTATTATTTCGACGGACAGGCCGATGCGTTGACGAAGCAGGAAGAGCGTGGGCTCGATATCTTTTTCGGCTTCGGCAATTGCAATCATTGTCATAGCGATGTGCTGCTGACCGACAATTATTTCCGCAACAACGGTCTGGACCTCGACCCGCAGCCAGGCCTGTACAATACCACAGGTAAAGCGGCGGACCGGGGCAGAATGAAAGTGCCTTCGCTCCGTAATATCGCGCTCACTGCGCCCTATATGCACGATGGACGCTTCAGCACTTTGGAAGAGGTGCTGACCTTCTACAGCAGCGGCATTCACCAGAAAAGCCCCAATGTAGACGAGCACATCGTCCCGCTTGGAAAAGGTCTGTTCCTGACACCGGAGCAAAAGGCCGACCTGGTGGCTTTCCTCAATACGCTTACGGATTCTTCCTTTATCCGCAATCCCGCTTTCAGCGATCCTAATCCGCCCCGTTAGCCTCAATTATCGCATCCCGACCGGCATGTTGTATCTGTAGTGAAAGGTGTGATCATGATCCCTATCTTCTTTTTTGCTTCGCCAAAAAAGAAGCAAAAAAGGCGACACAAATTCAATGGCTCCGCAGAAATTGTGAGGCCAACGCACCCCGGCTTTGTTTCTATCACCCTGCTTTGAACGGTATCATCAGCTTATGCGGGAATGTAAATTCAACATCGTCAGGCTATATGCCGCTGTATCGTCGTGAGCTGCGCCGCTGGATCTGTATACAGCATACTGTCATCCTGAACGTAGCTTGCGCAGCATGCGGAATGAAGGATCCGGATCGCCTGTTCATTGATCTGTAATGTCTTTCGACGTTCAGATGGCTACACGCAAGAGTTCGCAATGTTCGCAACGCAGGAAATACATTTCTTTGCGCCGCTGCGTCTCTGTGGCAATACTGCACGCTGTTTAAGCTAAAAGCAGCCTCTGCCGTTCAGGCCGCTATCGCGTCCCGACCGGCGCGTTGGAAAGCAGCACCAGGTTGTGGTTCAGGCCGCGGTAATGATTGTAGTAGAGTATTTTTTCGGGACGGAAAGCCTGGCCTTCCGGTCGTCGGTACCAGGCCGCATCGGGCAGTGTATGGCCATCCAGTAGTTGACAAAGCATCCAGAGCGCAAAGCCGCCGGAGGTTTCGTATTCTCCGCAAAGATGCTTAAAGCCTAATATGGGCAAAGTATCGGGAAAGCTTTGCTGCAGCGCTTCATAATAAGGCAGGTCCCTCTCGTCTCCATTAACGCCCAGCACCAGCATATCGATCTCTTGTGGCCGCCAGCCGGTCCTGGAGATCAGGGTATGGGCTTCCCGGCCGATGTCTGTCAGCGGTGTTTTATAAGCTGTTTGTATCGCGTGGATACCGGCAATAGCGCCGGCATTGCTGTTGCTGAGCATAAAGAAAGCGGCGCCTTCCCCGGCCAGCGTTCCAGGGCTTCCGCTTTGCTGCCACAAAGGGCGGCTGCTGTCCCGGTCTGCTTTCCAGTAGCCGATCTTGCTCTTGACCAGGAAATATTCCGATGTCATTTCATCAAAGCAGCCCACCAGGTAGTGTTGCGGCTCCGGAGCCGTATGCAGCTTCAGCTGCGCGTCGTAGAGGGAGACTTCAAATGAGCTGCCCCGGTGCACATAGGTCTGGTTGTAGCCGGTAGCCTTTGTCTGCAGCGCAATGGCGCCGTTGATGGCATTGTAAGTGGAAAGGATGAAAGGCGTAGGGTTGAGCGACGCTTCCTGGTATTCGCTCAGCTCTTTCACAAACTTTTCCGTATCCGTCATGCTACCCTTGCCCGTACCGGTAATGATGCCGTCGGGCCGTGCGATCCCCGAGCGCTTGAGGCAGTTCATGCCGGTATAGACACCCATGCGCAGCATGCGGCTCATACGCCGGAGCTGCATCGGCGGGATCTCAGTCGTATAATCCGGTTCGATAGCCCGGAGCACGCCGTGGGTATCGGTTACCAATGGATGGAACAATTGTATTCCGTCCTGGTGCTGCGGACTGACGGCGCTGGTATGGGTAATATAAACGGGTTTCAACGAAGCAGATTTAAATGTCCCGCAAGGGAATGGCTATACGGGAGACTGGCCACAAAGAAACTCTTTTTTGAGCGAATACGCCGGAATTGCGGTTACTTTTTTGCCCGGATATCGCTTATGATCAGGTCGGCATGCACCCTTGAATTTTCAATGAACCATTTATGGGTTTCGAGGCCACCACAAACCACACCGGCGAGATAGAGTCCGGGTACATTGGTCTCCATCGTCAGCGGGTTATGCTCGGGTCTTCTGAGCCCATCGTCGGAGAGCCGCACGCCGCACTGTTCCAGCCAATGATAATCGGGCCGGTAACCGGTAAGCGCCAGCACAGCATCGTTTTCCAATGTCAACGGCCCTCCCGGCGTTTGCAGGTCGACCTCATGCTCACGAATGGCTGTTATGCCGGAGCTGAAATAGGCTTTGATGCTGCCTTCTGCAATACGGTTCTCTATATCCGGCCTGACCCAGTATTTCACCCTTTCGCCTATGGCCGGCTTACGCACGATCATTGTCACCTCAGCGCCTTTGCGCCACAGCTCAAGCGCCGCGTCCACAGCGGAATTGCTGGCGCCGGCAACGATCACTTTCCGGAAAGCATAGGGGTGGGCTTCTTTGTAATAATGCTGCACTTTAGGCAGCGATTCGCCGGGAACATCCAGCAGTATGGGGATATCGTAAAAGCCGGTAGCGATAATCACTTTGCGGGCCTGGTAGCGAGCCTTGCCGGTGTGTACAGTAAAGTTATCTTCCTCTTTATGCACCGTCTGCACCGCTTCATACAGGTGTATGTTCAGATCGTGGCGTCGCGTGACGCTGCGGTAGTATTCAAGCGCTTCCTGGCGGCCGGGCTTCGGCGCAATGCATTGAAAGGGTATATTGCCGATCTCCAGCCGCTCGGCGGTAGAGAAGAAGGTCATGTATAAAGGATAATGGTAAATGCTGTTGACCAGGGCGCCTTTTTCCAGGATCAGGTAAGAAAGGGATTGCTCTTTTGCAGCGATACCGCAGGCCAGGCCTATAGGTCCGCCGCCGATAATAATGAGATCCAGCATGCTGTTTTGCTTTGTGGCCGCAAAGATATTCGAAAGTCCGGATGTAAGCTCCAATGTCCAAATTCCAATGTCCAAAGACAAAGCGGTTGACAGTTAGCAGCTTCTGATACTCAATAGTCAACACTTATAACTGCTTGCACTACTCTAATCTAAAATCTAATATCTAGCATCTAAGATCTTAGATTAACATCTCCCAGAACCAAAGACACATTGTTGCCGCCGAAGCCGAAAGAATTGGCGAGGGCATAGCGGACGGGGGTATTGCGCAGCAGTTTTTTTTGCGGCACGATGCCGATCTCTTCCATTGGCGTTTCAAAACGCAGGTTAGGAGGAATGAAGGAACCGCGTATCGCCAGGCAGCAAATGATCGCACCTACGGCGCCGCTGGCGGCAAGGGTATGTCCCGTGAAGGCTTTGGTCGAGCTGAAATGGGGATAGTCCTGGTTACCGAACAACCGTTCGATAGCGGTGCCTTCCGACAGGTCATTGCCCAGCGTCGCAGTGCCATGGGCATTGATATAGTCGATTGCTTCCTTATCCAGGCCGGCTACGGATAGGGCTTCCTGCATGGTCAGCAGGGCGCCGGCGCCGTCGGGGGAAGGGGCGGTGGGATGATGGGCTTCATTGGTATTGCCATAGCCGGCCAGCACGGCTATCGCCGCGGCGTCCCTTTCTTTTGCTGAGGTCTCCGATTCCAGGATGAGGTAAGCAGCACCTTCGCCCAGGTTCAGCCCGTTGCGGTGCTGGTCGAAAGGCCGGGTAGGCTTTTTGTCCACGTTTTTAAGCGCGTTGAAACCGTTCAGCGTAAAGCGGGTGAGGGCGTCGGCGCCGCCGCAGATCGCTATATCCGCTTCCCCGCTTTCGATCATGCGGGCGCCCAGCTGCAGGGCATTGGCCGATGAAGAGCAGGCTGTGCTGATAGTCGTCTGGAAGCCCCTGAGATCGAAGTAGTCGGCCATACGCTGGGTACAGTCGGCGCAATCGAGGGAATCGATATAGCTGAGAAAATCTCCTTCCGTTGCGGGCGAGATCATGTCGGAATAAAGGTTCTCCACATCGCTCATACCGCCTACAGTAGTGGCGTTGATAAAAGCAATTTTTTTGGGGGCTCGTTGTTCGGGAGGGAGTGTCTTCAGGGTCTCGCGAAGGGCATGAAGGCCCAGCAGGGTAGTGCGGCTGAACCCTGCTCCCGGCAGGTTCAGCGCTGCTGCCAGCTGTTCATTGGTTTGCTTTACCTCGCCTACCACCATTTCGTTACGGTGACGGGTCTGGAGGATATTGGGATGGCCGAGCACTTCTTTTTCCTCCAGGATCGCCTGCAGGTTTTCAGCAACGGTATTGCCCAGAGCGGTGATCATGCCTATGCCGGTGATCTGGACCATGTGAGGGAAGAAGTAAGCATATGGGGTAAAAAAATAAAGCTGTCAGGAAGGCAGGGACCGGCCCCGATGCTGAAGTCCGGGTATTGTGCCGGATCGGCGGGCGGATTTTCCTCTGGCTTTCCAGACAGCCTTTTTGCCGGAGCAATCCTGGTTTAGAATTTCCGGTTGGCTTCGATATAGTCGGCCATCGTTTGTACCGAAGCCAGGATGCTGCGGCCTTCACGGGCGTCTTCGATCTTGATTCCGTAATTGCGTTCGAGCAATACCATCAGTTCCAGTGAGTCGATGCTGTCGAGTCCCAGCCCGTCGCCGAACAGAGGGGCATTATCGTCGATATCTTCGGGTTTCATACCCTGAAGGTTCAGCGATTCAATAATCTGTTGCTTTAAAGTTACTTTCAGATCTTCCATGTAAGCTATAGTGAAAGCCGCAAAGGTAATTCAAAAAATGAATTATTAAAAGCAGCTATGTGGAATGCGTGTTTTAGCGGAGGCTTATTTTACCGGCTTCGGATCGTATTGCGCCGGCTGCAGCAGGTTGGTCTTCCGCCAGTTTTCAAATGCATTGTACTCCTTGCTGTTGACCTTTACCCAGAGCGAAAATTCCTGTGAATTATCCACTGCGCCGAAAAGCCATTGGTTGTAGGCATCGTAAACGCCATCGCGCAGCATTTTGTCCTGGTACGACATGAGGGTAAAAGGATAATTGACCGAATAGTCTTTGCTGTAGGCCAGCATGAAGCGGCTGCGCAGCATGATCAGGTTCTCGGTATTCAGCCCTTCGCTGATGGCCGGTGCGCTTTGCAGCATCAGCTTTTTGAAGATATCGGTGAAGCTGCGTGTCCGGCTTTCGCCTTTGGCCGTGGCTTTAAAGCCCGGCAAGGCCTCGTCCTTTCCCGGTGTAAAGAGCTTGCGGTATGCATCGATCATCATCTTCTTGATCTCGGTAGTGCGGGAGGAGGCAGGGTCGAGATTGACATAGATCTCGCCGTAGATGAGCGCCCATACCGCATCGTCGTTCTGGTAATAGATCTTGGCGGCATTATAATAATTCATCGGGTAGGAGGGCTCGGTCCTGATGCCCGCGCTATAAGCCTCCAGCGCATCTTTCGTATTCTTATCCGAATTGAGCAGGTTGCCTTTGCTGTTGTAGAGGAGGCCCGAATTGCTGTATTTGGTCAGGCCTTCGTTCAGCAATCTTTTGGCCTTGCCGGTATTGCCCAGCGCGTTTTCCACGGCGCTGGCCACCTGGTAGGTCTGCTCATCGGCCGCTTCGGAAGAAACTACAGGATCAATGATCTCTTTGGCTTTCTTGGTGTCGCCCGACAGCAGGTAAGTATAAGCGAGGTCGCGGCGGAGCGATACTTCCGACGGCGCCTGGCGTATTGCCTGGCTGAACATCATGATGGCATTGGCATAATCGCCGCGGCCGAGATAAGTGCGGGCGCTTTCCTGCATGCGCTTTACATCGGCGGTCATGTCTTCCTGCGCCAGTGCCGGCAGGCTGCTGAATACCAGCAGGGCAATATTAAGTAGATGACGTTTTTTGAACATTTGCTGTTACAATAATAAACGGGAACGGGGACAAAAATAAGGCATGCCGGCACAAAAGACGCTTCTTTTTTGCCGTTGCAGGGCATCGCTTCATACTGCTTTACAGTATGGGATGCCGTTTGAATTCTTTTTGCCGGTCAAACAGGTAACGGTAAGTGCTGAGCCGGCGGGTGATCGTGGCGCCCAGACTGTAGGCGATATTAATCATTTTAGGATTGAAATCGCCGATCCACTGCATTTCATAATCTTTATAAGGTGTTTTGAAGCAGATCACCTTGGAGCCTTCCAGGATGAGGTAGGCGTCGAGGCCTTTGCCTTGCCATTCAGGCACCACGCCGAAAAGAATGCCCAGGAAACGTTCGTTCTTACCAAAGCGCTGCAGCCACAGGAATTTAAGCTTCTGCAACAGCCCGAACTTACCGTTCATGTGCTTGAAGTACTGGTTGAGGTCGGGCAGGTTGAGCCAGCAGGCCACCGGCTCTTCCTTATAGTAAACGAACCAGCTCAGCCTTTCGTCCATTACCGGCTTCATGGTCTGGAACATTTTGATCACCTGGCGCTCTTCAAGGGTTTTGCCTTCGCCATGGCTGGCCCAGGCCTTATTGTAGACCTTTGTAAAATCGCGGGCGTATTTTTCCAGCTGCTTCTTCCTGATCGGTTCGGCATGCAGGTCTTTGTTGCGGGACAGCTCTTCGTGCCGGACATAAAATTTATCCTGGAACTCGTAAACGGCACGCATGCCAAAGCATTCCTGGTTGAAATAGACCTGGAAGCCGTAGCGTTCAAACAGCTCCTTATAATAGGGCGGGTTGTAGTTCATGCAGTAAAGCGGTTCGCGGAATCCTTCGATCAGCAGGCCCCACCAGCGCTCCCGCTCGCCGAAATTGATCGGCCCGTCCATGGCTTCCATACCTTGCGCTTTCAGCCAGTCGCGGCAATGATCCAGCATAAAATTAGCAGCGGCCTGGTCGTTGATGCATTCGAAAAAACCGACGCCTCCCGTAGGCTGTGCCTGCTTGTACTTTTTATTGATGAAGGCTGCTATGCGGCCGATCACTTCCTGTTGCCCGTTCAGCAGCAGCCAGCGTTTGCAGGTGCCATGCCTGAAGAATTTATTCTTCGCCGGGTCGAAGACATCTTCGATATCTTTATCCAACGGGCGGATCCAGTTGGGATCATCTTTATATATGTCGAGGGGAAGCTCCAGGAATTGCCTGATGTGGTGCGCGTTGCTGACTTCGGTTAGCTGGAAATTCATGAAGCAAATGTAAAAATTTTTATGCGCTCCCGTATGATGGGGCGCCGGTCATTGTTTCCTGACGGGATGATAGGTGCCCGGTAAGAATATACCCTTCGAAAAATGACGCAAAGCTTACAAAAACCGTTTGCGGAAATCCCTACGGGAACAGTTCGCTTTTTTTGACAGGGAACAGACACACTTTTCCCGATTTTGAAAGTTTTTTTCCCGATTATGAAAACCTCTGGCCCGGCGCGGTTCTAATTTTGCAGCGCCAAAAGCCGCCAGGCAGGTTTTGCCTGATGATCAATGCCCTATCCCTTGAGCTTTTCTACATTCCCATTTTTGCAAAATAGTATAGACAAATGAACAAAATCTTTATGATTTTTGGCCTGTTGGGTGCCAGTGCGGCTGCCTATGCCCAATCAGGAATCCTTAAGGGCCGCATCCTCAATGCCGACGGCGTTCCTGCGGCCCAGGTAACCCTGCGTCTCGATCATAGTGATGAAGAAACCTCGACGGACGAGCAGGGTCGCTTTACAATGGAAGCCGATGCCGGCAAACATAAGCTTTATGTACATGCCGTAGGCACGCAAAGCAAAACGGTGGAGTTCACCATCAGCGACGATCAGACCCTTACCCTTACCGATATCCAATTGAAAAAAGGCAATACTGATCTTGATGAAGTGGTGATCGGGGCCAACCGCCAGGCCTATACTGCCGAAAAAACTTCTAACAGCCTGAAACTGCAGACACCCTTGCTGGAAGTGCCGCAGAACATACAGATCGTTACCGGTAAGGTACTTGCCGACCAGCAGATCACCAGCATGAGCGACGGTGTGCTGCGCAATGTGAGCGGCGCCAACCGCCAGGAGCACTGGGGCGACCTTTACACCAATATTACCATGCGCGGTTCGCAGATCCAGGCCTTCCGTAATGGCTTCAACGTGGTGAACTCTTTCTGGGGGCCGCTTACGGAGGACATGAGCATGGTAGACCATATCGAATTCGTCAAAGGGCCTGCAGGCTTTATGCTGGCCAACGGCGATCCTTCCGGCTTATACAATGTGGTGACCAAAAAGCCTACTGGTGAAACCAAAGGCGAGGCCAGCTTCATGATGGGCAGCTACGATTTCTACCGCGCATCGCTCGATCTCGACGGCAAGCTGAGCAAAAATGGCAAGCTGCTGTACCGTATCAATCTTGCCGGTCAGAAGAAAGGCTCTTTCCGCCCCAATGAATTTAACGACCGCTATACCGTTGCTCCGGTAATCGCTTACCAGATCAGCGACCGCACCCGCCTGACCGCCGAATACACTTATCAGCGCGCCAATATGACGGACGTTGGCTCTTACTATGTGTTCTCCACAGATGGCTATGCCACGCTACCCCGCAACTTTACGGCCGTACCGCCCGGCCTGGCGCCTACCAATATCAACGATCATAGCCTCTACCTCACGCTCAACCACCAGCTCAGCGACGACTGGAAGCTGACCGTGCAGACCGCTTATTTCAACTATAACCAGACCGGGTCCAGCATGTGGCCAAAGGATGTAATGCCCGGCGGCAAGATGATCCGCTCTGTAGGGATCTGGGATGCCAAAAGCCAGATGACCCTGGGACAGGCCTTTATCAATGGTAAGGTGCACACCGGGCCGGTAACGCACCGCATCCTGGCCGGCCTGGATGTGGGTACTAAAAAATACTATGCCGATTGGTCGCGCGCTTATCCGCTCGACTCTGCCGGCGCGCCTTTCGATACCCAAAACCCGGTAAACGGTGTGCCCGATCTCGGCTATCCGAAATTTGACCGGACGCTCAGCCTGGAACAGCGGGCAACGGCGAACGGCGGCATCATCGACCAGCGCTATACCGGCATCTATGTGCAGGACGAGCTGGCTTTCTTTGAAGACCGCCTGCGGCTGACGCTGGCGGCGCGCTACACTACCGTTGAGCAGGCTTACTACGGCACGCAGAGCGCCAACCGGTTCACACCCCGCGCAGGACTCAGCTATTCTATCGACCGGAACACGGCCGTGTATACCTTGTATGACGAGGCTTTCGTACCGCAATCAGGCATCCTGCTGGGTGGCAAGGCGGCCAGTCCCATCACGGGCAACAATATCGAGGCCGGCGTGAAACGAGATTGGTTCGATGGTAAATGGAACACGACTTTATCGGTATACCGCATTATCAAGAACCATGAGATCACCGGCATTCCCAATTCCAGCTTCAGCATGGAGATTGGCCAGAAGCTGGCCCAGGGCGTAGAGTTTGATATCCGGGGTACGCTGTTCCCCGGCTTCAACGTGATCGCCAACTATGCCTATACCGATGCTAAAGTCAATAAGGTGAATGCCGGCATCGGCGAAAGTATTGCCTATGACGGGCAGCGTGTAGCGGGCTCCAACCGCCATACGGTCAATGCCTGGCTGAGCTATAAAGTGCAGCATGGTGTGCTGGAAGGCCTGGGTATTTCCGGCGGCTGCACCTGGCTTGGCGACAGGGCTACCGGCTCTTACAGCGACAAGCAGCCGGAGCAGAACCTGCCCGATTACTTTAAGCTGGATGGCGGCCTGTTCTATGAGGCAGGTAAGATCAGGCTCACTTTGAACGTGTTCAACATACTGGATACTTATCTTTACAGCGGCGCTTACTATACCAATTATTTCAGCAACCCGGCGTACTCCTGGCAGGCTGAGGCTGGCCGCAACTGGCGCATGGGCGTAAGCTACCGCTTCTAAAGCAGCGTATTTTTTGACGTAACAACATGCAAACCCGGTACGCGGGTTTGCATTGGCTTCCCGGAAAGCGCTGCAGTGCAGCAAGACAAACAGAGCTATGAACAAAGCGGATACCAAGGCGGGTAAAAAGAAAAAGGGAGGGCCTTCGCCTTTCAAAAAGGCTGTGGGCAAAGTGCACCTCTGGCTGGGCCTGGCCTCCGGACTCATTGTTTGCTTTCTGGGCATTACCGGCTGTATGCTGGCCTTTGAACGGGAAATTGAAAATGCTACCCAAAGCTTCCGCTTTGTACAGGAACAGCCGAAAGCTTTGTTGCCTCCTTCAACGCTCGAAGCGATTGCCAGGCAGCAGCTCCGGGGCAAAAAGCTGCATAGCCTGTCCTACGAGCCGGGACATTCGGCTATCGCGTCTTTCTACAACGGCGACCCGGAATATTATTACCTGGTATTCATCGATCCCTATACGGGCAAGGTGCTCCATACCCGCGATATGAGCCGGGACTTTTTCAGAGTGGTGATCAATGGTCATTTCTACCTCTGGCTGCCGCCGAAGATAGGGCAGCCGATCGTGGCCTCAGCTACCCTCATCTTTGTCGTATTACTGATTACCGGCATCATCCTCTGGTGGCCCAGGAACAAAGCGGCGCGGAAGCAGCGGTTTACTGTCAAGCTGAATGCCAAATGGCGCCGCACTAATTACGATCTGCACAACGTGCTGGGCTTTTACATGAGCTGGATCATCATCTTCATCGCTTTCACCGGTCTGGTGTGGGGCTTTGAATGGTTTGCCAAAACCGTATTCTGGACCACTTCCGGCGGCAAGGCCATGACGGAGTTCAGTGCGCCCTTATCCGATACCACAGCGATGACGCCAGGGGAAGGCCGGCCCGCAGCGGATATCCTGTGGCAAAGGATGCGGCAGGAAAACCCCGGCTACCGCGGTGTGATGGAAGTGCATATACCGGAGGGGCCTAACGCTGCCCTGGAAATCGCGCTCAATCCCGATGGCGGTACCTACTGGAAAGCCGACTACCGTTTTTTCGACCAGTACACGTTGAAGGAAATGGACGTGCGGCACACTTATGGCAAGCTGAAGCAAACGACCATGGCCGAAAAGATACAGCGCATGAACTACGATATCCACGTGGGCGCTGTGGCCGGTATTGCCGGTAAAATAATGGCCTTCCTGGCCAGCCTCATCTGTGCCAGCATGCCGGTGACCGGCTTTCTTATCTGGTGGGGCCGCAAGTACAAAAGCAAAAAGGAAAAAGCGGGAACAGCGAAGCCGGCGGCCCGTAAGGCTGCCGTGGTCTAGCGACTGGAAGGTGCTGAACCTTTGCCCGGCTGCCCGAACTGCGGCAGCAGGACGCCGAGGCTAAGGCCGGTATAGCGGAGCCGCACTGCGGGCCTGCCTCCAGGTTCTTTCAGGTAGACGCTGTACAGGCTTTGTTCATGGAACAGGCGCAGCACAAAGCGGGAACGAAAGACATAGCTCAGCTGCAGCCGGATACCGGCATCAAAAACACTCATCGTGCCTTCATAGGTGTTTTTCGTCTGCATCAGTCCTTTGGACACTTTGTTGCCCCGGAACCAATCTTCGTAAACATCCCCCTGTGCCGATTGTCGTGTGAAGTAATCGTTGCCGCCGCTGAGCAGGAAGGCATAGTTCATGCCGCCGCCCAGCAGCAGAGTGTGGTTGCGTTGCTGCAGGAGCGCATAGTTCAGCTGGATGGGTATGCTGAGGTAATGCAAGGTATATCGGGTATCGAACAGTATCTGCCGGGTATGGTTTGTGTAGTAAACGGTAAACTCGTCGATGCCGCGGAAGCCTTTCCTGCTGTAGATCAGGCCGGGTTCCAGGCTCAGGCGGCTGCTGAACGGGATCAGCGCCGAAATGCCCGCATTGGGTGTGATCCGGGGGCTGATGTCGACCCTGTAGCGGGCATCTCCTTTATCAATACGGCTATTGACCGAGCCATAAGCCATGCCTGCTCCTCCATGGACAAGCCAGGCCAGCCGCGCGCCGGCAGTTGCGGGCTGAAGAAAGCATAGGGCGAGAATGAGCTGCAGCGGTCGCATCAGCAAAGAACGGTATAAGGACAGTTAGTATTTTGCAAAGGCATGCCTATTTTAACGGAGGGTGAGAAAAGCCTTTCCCAGGTATTCGGCAAGATCGCCGGCGATAAGGGCTTCCTCCGACAAGGTTGCTGCGGCAAGATCTCCCGCCAGGCCATGCAGATAAACACCCAGCAATGCTGCATCCCGTGCTGTATAGCCCTGGGCCAGCAGACCGGTAAGGATACCGGTCAGCACATCGCCACTGCCTCCTGTGGCCATCCCCGGATTGCCGGTGGTATTGTACCAGCATTCGCCGTTGGGCAGCAGCACCGCGGTATGATGTCCTTTCAATACGATACACACATTATACTTCATAGCCTTGGCCCTGCCGAGCTCCACCTGGAGCATACTGCCGGGAGAAGGGCCGAAGAGCCGTGTAAATTCTTTAGGATGCGGCGTCAGGATAGAGCCGGCGGTAAGCAGGTTCAGGTAAGTTTCTTTAGCCGATAAAATATTCAGGGCATCGGCATCGAGCACTAAGGGTTTATCATACTGTTCGAGGAAAGCCACCAGAGCCTTTACTGTTTCCGGCGCCTGTCCCAGTCCGGGCCCGATGCCGGTTGCGCTGTCCTCCGTGCTGACCTCGATGCGGTCGATATGCTTTTGTCCCGCCGGGAGGAACATGGCTTCGGGTTGGGTAGCCTGCAGGATCTCGTAGCCGCAGGAAGGCGCCTGGGTATAGACCAGCCCGGCGCCGCTGTGCAAAGCGGCCCGGGTGCTCAGGGCTATGGCGCCGATCTTGCCGTAGCTGCCGCCGATCAGCATTGCTTTGCCATAAGTTCCTTTATGGCCCGATGCCTTGCGGGGACGGTAGATGGCGCATGCGGTGTCGCGGTCTATGGTGTGGTATTGGGAATGCGTGGCTTCCTGCCAGGTCCTGCTCAGGCCGATGTCGAGCACGTGGACCTTGCCGGTAAAAGGCTCCGCTTCGGTATGCAGGAAGCTGCGTTTCCAGAACTGAAAGCTGAGGGTATGCCGGGCCTGTATCACTGCTGCTCCGGGCTGGGGCAGGCTGTCGGCAGGCAGGCCGCTGGGTATATCTATGGCTATCTTTTCGTTGGGCAGCTCGTTCAGCTCCCTGACAAAAGCCGCAGGCCAGCCTTCCAGCGGTCGGTTCAGGCCGGTGCCGAACAACGCATCGATAATGAGGATATGCTCCGGCAGCTCGGTAACAAACATGCCGGGGTTCAGAATCTGCACTTCGTCGGGCGCCAGCTGGTGCAGCGAGGTAAAGTTATGCGTAGCGTCGGGACTGAATTGACCGGTATGCTTCAATACAACAGCGCGGGCCGAAAAGCCTTCCTGCAGCAGTATACGGGTGAGCGCCAGGCCATCGCCGCCATTGTTGCCCATGCCACAAACAACCAGCATGGGGGTATCACGGTGGTATTGCGCGGCAATCCATTGGTAGCAGCTGGCGGCGGCGCGTTCCATCAGCAGAGCAGAGCTGATCCCTTCCTGCCTGATGGTGAAGGCGTCGCCATCTCTGATCTGCTGAGCGCTGAAGATTTTCATAGGACCGGTTTTTTACAGGAAAAAATATGCGGAACATTTGTTCCGCATATTATCAATTTACTTACTCAAAAACGGCGAGGTAATAATCCTTCTTACCTTTCTGGATCAGTGTGTATCTTTCATTCAGCAAATGTGCTTCATTCAGCGAGAGTTCAGCCCCGCTTACTTTGCTTTTATTGATGCTTACACCACCTTGCTGTAACATTTTGCGTGCTTCTCCCTTAGAGCTGAAGATGCCGGTATCAGCGAGGAACTGGATCAGGTCTACGCCTTCTTTCAGGTTGTCTTTTTTAAAAGTTACCTGGGGTACACCTTCCATCACTTCCAGCAGCTGCTTTTCATTCAGCGCGGCGAGCGCGTCGGTGGTGTCTTTGCCAAAAAGGATATTGCTGGCTTGCTGCGCAAAGTCCAGGTCCTCCTTGCTGTGCACCATCGTGGTTATCTCTTCGGCCAGGCGCTTTTGCAGGTTACGCAGATGTGGCGCTTCATCATGTGCTTTGACCAGCTCGGCGATCTCTTCCACCGGGATAAAAGTAAAGATGCTGATCAGGTTCTTTGCGTCTGCATCGGTCACATTGAGCCAATACTGGTAGAACTGGTAGGGCGATGTCTTCTCCCGGTCGAGCCAGATGTTGCCGGATTCGGTCTTGCCGAATTTACCGCCATCGGCTTTTTTAAGCAGCGGACAGGTAAAGGCAAAGGCATCGCTGCCGCCTTTGCGGCGGATCAGCTCGGTACCGGTAACGATATTGCCCCACTGGTCGGCGCCACCGAACTGAAGCTTGATATTGCGTTCCTTATTTAAGTAGTAGAAGTCGTAACCCTGTATCAGCTGGTAGCTGAACTCGGTAAAGGACAGGCCATACTCCAGTCGTTTCTGCACCGAATCTTTGGCCAGCATATAATTGACGGTAAGGTGCTTGCCGATATCGCGGATGAAATCAAGAAAAGTATAGTCCTTCAGCCAGTCGTGGTTGTTAACCAGCTCGGCCTTATTGGGTTTGCTGTCGTCAAAATCCAGGAATTTTTCCAACTGCTTGCGGATGCCGGCGATATTGCGCTGCAGCGTCTCGTCGTCGAGCAGGTTGCGTTCTGCCGACTTGCCGGTGGGGTCGCCGATCATACCGGTAGCGCCGCCGATAAGGGCATAGGGTTTATGGCCCGATTTTTGCATATGCATCAGCAGTATGATCGGAAGCATGCTGCCGATATGCAGGCTGTCGGCTGTGGGATCAAAGCCTACGTAGCCCGAGGTCATCTCTTTGGCAAGTTGTTCCTCTGTTCCGGGAATAATGTCTTGTAGAAGGCCTCGTTTTTGCAGCTCGGGTATGAAATTATGAAACACTGTATGTCATTTATAGTGGTAAAAAAAGGACCAAATTAGTACACATCGAAAGCTAATTCAGGGCCTGCAAAAATAATAGCGTTTTAAATAATGGACAAGATTTTCAAACAGGTTAAAGAATATGTTAATCTTCGCTAACTTTGTTGCTAAATCATCGCAAAATTTAATATATATGAGGGGCAATATTAGAATTGCCTTTCCGTTATGGCTGCGATGCCTTGTCTCTTGATGACGGGTATTTAAATGTACGGAGAAGATCTTTTATGAAGCAAACTATACTGTCGCTGTTTTTACTGGGGTCTGTTGCTGGGGCGCATGCACAAAGCAGGATTTATGTCAATGAATACCTGAATATCGGTGTGGGCGCCAGGGGGCTGGCTATGGCCGGCGCTACGGCCGCTTCCACATCTGATGTGTATTCCGGCTATTGGAACCCGGCGGGCCTCGTCAATATGCAATCTGATATTCAGGCCGGCCTGATGCATGCCGAATACTTCGCCGGTATCTTTAAGTATGATTATGGCGCGGTGGCCATTCCGCTTAAGAACAAGGACCGTGCGCTGGGTATTTCGTTCATCCGTTTTGCCACAGACAACATTCCCTATACCCTCGACTACGTACAGCCTGATGGCTCTTTTGATGAAAGCAAGTTGAAAGATTTTTCTGCCGGCGATTATGCCGTATTGCTTTCTTATGCGCAAAAGCTGAATATTTTTAAAAAGAACCCCGATATTCATACCAGCATCGGGGCCAACGCCAAAGTGCTTTACCGTAATGTTGGCAGCATGGCCAATGCCTGGGGCTTTGGCCTGGATATCGGCCTGCAGGCCCGATACAAAAAATGGCGCTTCGGACTCGCGGCTAAAGATATCACCACCAGCTACACGGCCTGGTCGTTTCACCTTACCGACGAAGAAAAGGCCAAATTCTCGGCAACCGGTAACGAGATCCCCATCAAATCCTATGAAGTAATGCTGCCCCGGTTCAACTTCGGGGTAGGGCGCAGCTTCCTGAAGGAAAGCAGCGATATACAAGTGCTGGCCGAGCTGGGCTTCGACATCACCACCGATGGTAAAAGAAATACGATCATCGCTTCGAAGCCGATCAGCATCGACCCGCGGCTGGGTGTGGAAGCCAGCTATAAGAACGCGATCTTCGTACGCGCCGGGATCGGTAATTTTTATAAGGCCCTGGACAATGCCGATACCAACAACATCAGGAAATACACTGTATTCCAGCCCTCGGTAGGTGTAGGCTTTAAAATCAAAAGCTTTTCGGTGGATTATGCCTTTACAAGCTTGCAGATGCAGGACAATCCTTTGATGTCGCATGTGGTGTCTATACGGTTGGACATCATGCGGTCGAAAAAGCCGAAGGCGGAAGAAGCTGCTCCTGCACAGCCCCCGGCAGTGCCTGCTGTAGCACCTGCTGAGCCCAAAAAAGATAAATAAAAACCCTGCCGGATCGCCGGCGCTATATTGTGATACGATGAAGACAAGAAAAATACATTGCACTGTATTAACGGGTTTGCTGATCGCGCTGCTCCTGTCTGCAACAACCGTTCAGAACAGCTTCGCCCAACCGTTCAGCAACTCCTGGATCAGCTTCAGCAATACCTATTATAAGTTTAAGATCGGGCAGGATGGTATATACCGGATCACCAAAGCCCAGCTGGACGCCATAGGCATGGGCGCCGCAACCGGCAACCAGTTTGCCGTGTACCGGGAAGGGCAGGAGGTACCGGTCTACACATCCACCACCGGCAGCTTCGGCAGCAACGACTATATCGAGTTTTATGGCGCCAAAGCGAATGGAAAGATCGATACCAAGCTGTATACCGATCCGTCCTATCAGCCTAACATAGACGTCAACCTGATCTCGGATACCGCTTTTTACTTTCTTACCTTTGATAACAATGTCCACCAGCGGTTGTTCCTGGTGAGCAATGCCATTCCTTCACCGGCTCCGGTCCCGGCCCCTTATTGTTTTTCGAAAGTTTATCCTGCCCAGCCGATCCGTGGAGCACTTGACCAGGGCAGATCTTATGGCGGAAACGTAGAATATTATTATTCCTCCGATTACGATCTGGGCGAAGGCTATTGCTATGGCCCACCGTCAGCGGGTTCAACCGTAAATGTCGCTACCCCGGCAGTATACTCCGGTGGACCGGCGGCCAGTATTTCCTTCGTTATTAACGGGCAATCAAAAGTAGCCACACAGCATCATCCCTATTTGTCGCTCAACGGGAGCAATATATTCGACACCACCTATGCGCCGTTTATGATGGTAAAGCGGACGCTTTCCCTGTCTCCGGCGCAGTTAAGCAGCAGCAACCAGCTGTCGGTTTCCGATGTATTTAATTTTCAGAATCTGGGCATGTCGATCCGTTACCCGAGAACGTATGATTTTTCCGGGAGCTTCAGCACAAAGGCCAGTTTCCAGATGCCAGCGTCGGATCGTTACCTGGAAATAACCGGGTTCAATACCGGCGGACAGCCGCCGAGACTTTATGATCTGACCAATAACAGGATCTATTCCGGCACGGAAACTGGCGGTGTCGTTAAATTCTACCTGGATCCCAGCGCCGGTCCCAGGGATGTTTTTCTCGGTAGCGCCGGCACTATCAATAGCGTACCTTACTTTGTACCGGTTTCCTTCAGGGATTATACCAATACCGCTAACCAAGGCGATTACATCATTCTGACACACAAAAGCTGGATCAATGCCTCTCCCAGCTACGTCAATGAATTTAAAAGCTACCGGAGCAGCATGGCCGGCGGGTCTTACCATCCGGTAGTTGTGGACGTATCGGAGCTTTACGACCAGTTTGGGTACGGCTATGAATACCATCCTTCCAGCGTCAGGGATTTTATCGGTTATGCGCTGGCGACATGGACCACGAAGCCCCGTTTCCTGTTCATCATCGGCAGGGGATATTCCTATAATTACTACCTGGGATATCTTGGCAGTCCCCAGGCGCTGGTGCCTGTACCCACATGGGGACATCCGGGCTCTGACAATTTGTTTTCCAGCTTTAACAACAGCCAGAAGCCGGCTTTAGCTACCGGCAGGCTTTCCGCCTGGACCAATGAGGAGATCGGGAACTACCTGGAAAAAGTAAAAGTTTATGAGGCGGCGATCCGGCCATTGGCTGTGCCCACTGTGGAACATGAATTCTGGAAAAAGAAGGCGCTTCATATCGCCGGTTCGCCTATCCTGAGCGAGCAGAACAACCTGGTGGCTTCGCTGAACGTGTGCGCCGGTATACTGGCCGATACGCTTATCGGTGGCATCGCCGCCACGATCAGGAAATCGACAACCGACCCGGTGGAGCAGGTCAACAATTCGGTCATTGACTCCATGATGAATAACGGGATCCGCTTTACTTCTTTTTATGGCCATGGATCAACCTCAGGTTTTGATTTTAACCTGAACACGCCCGACCAGTACCACTCCCGGCCAAAGTTCCCGGTATTCTCCTCTTTTGCCTGTGAGGTAGCGGATATCTTCGCCAATTCGTCGGTAAGAACCATTAGCGAACAGTATATCAACTCCGTTTCGGGCGGTTCAATAGCGATGATCGCGGCCAACAATTTCGGTTGGACGGGAACGCTGGACGTTTACATGCAAAATCTTTACCGGAGCTGGTCGTTCAGGCAATTCGGTAAAACGCTGGGAGAGCAATACCAGCAGAACCTGGTTTACCTCAAGGACCATGCCTCGTCGGATTTTATGGATATTCATATCCAGACCATGCTGTTCCAGGGCGATCCGGCACTGGCTACCTATAGCCCTGAAAAGCCCGACTTCGCCATAGAAGAGAGCGGCTTGTCAGCCGATCCGGCCAATGTAAATACTACTCTGGATTCTTTTACATTGAAGGCAGTGGTCTATAGCCTGGGACGCTCCACCAGGGATACCGTCCTGGTAAGATTGCAACATACTCTTCCGGGATCAGGTACTGTGCTGTTCTCCGATTCGGTGCGCTTACCCAGGCTGCTGAGCTCGGATACAGTATCGTTCCGGGTACCGGTTGATCCCAACCGCGATATCGGCCTGAATAACTATACGGTAATGGTAGACGCCGCTGAGCGGTTCGACGAGCTGTCGGAGGCTAATAACCAGGCGACGCTGCAGATATTTATCTATTCCGAGAACCTGCAGCCGGTCTATCCCCCTGAGTTTGCCATTGTGCACGATCAGGGGATTACCTTAAAAGCCTCCACGTTGAATGCTTTCGCCGATATGAGAAACTATAAGCTGGAGATCGATACCACAGAGGCCTTCAACAGCTCAGCGCTGCAGACGACACAAATTGCGAGTATGGGTGGGGTGATCAAATGGAAGCCCAATGTTACTTATAAAGATAGCGTGGTCTATTACTGGCGGGCAGCGCCCGATGAGCTGATCAATGGCGCCTATGCCTGGAGCAACAGCTCGTTTATCTACCTGGCCGGAGGCGCTGAAGGATGGAATCAGTCGCATTATTTCCAATATAAAAAGAATGAGCCTTATTTAGGATTACAGCTACCTGCAAGCAGCCGCCGCTTTCAGTTCAGTCCGGTAACCAATGTGCTGAAGGTCGAAGACAAAGTGGTGAACATGACGCTCAATGACCTCAGCAGTGTAAGGCATTCGCTGAACGACCAGGTGCTCGATAACTATGGCTGCGGATTTTCGCTGACCACATTTAAATCAGGATCGGTACAGGTATTGGTTATCGACTCTACTTCAGGAAAGCCCTGGGTCAATACCAAAGAAGGGCTTTATGGCTCTATCGCCTACTGTGGAAGTCTACCGGTTCCGCCGCCACGGTATATGTTCGAGTATCTTACCGCCGATGCGGCGTCCCGCGAGCGTGCCAGGGCCTTCATCGAAAGTATTCCCACCGGTAATTATGTCATGATCAAAAACCTGATCCTGAACGGACCGCCGGGCCCGGTATGGGATGGTAAGGCCATTAACGAATGGCAGGCGGATACCCAGGTCTACGGCTCCGGAAGATCTCTGTATCACGCGTTTAAGAACCTTGGCTTTGACCAGATCGACCAGTTTACCTATAAAAGGGCCTTCGCCTTCTTCAGGAAAAAAGGCGATAACAGTTTCCCGGTAACGCAGGCGCTGAGTGTAGGCGTTGATGATAAAATACTATTCGAGGCACCTTTTTACAGCTATCCGGATACAGGTATCATGCAGACTGCGTTGGTGGGGCCTGCTAAAGAATGGCAGACCCTGAAATGGCGGGTCTCCGCACTGGATAACCCTGTGAACGATTCGCCTTATGTCGCCGTCTATGGTATCGACACCGTTAACCAGGAAACCCTGCTGTATTCGGGTGCAGACAAAGAAGTGCCGCTATCTTTTATTTCCGCCGTTCAATATCCCAAACTCCGGCTTAAATGGTTCAGTGTCGATAATATCGCCCGTACCAGTCCTTACCTGGATTACTGGCGGGTGCTGTACAGCCCGGTGCCGGAAGCGGCGCTCAATGCTGCAACGCATTTTGAATATATCGATTCGCTGAATGAAGGACAGCAGGGAAAGTTGCGGTTAGCCATCGAAAACCTTACGCCGCTGCCCATGGACAGCATGCTTGTCAACTTCAAGATCATCGATGCCAGCAATGTCAAACATGACCTGGTCAGTAAACGTTTCCGTAAGCTGGCAGGTAACGATACCTTGATCGCGTCGCTGGATTTTGATCCTTCCGCTTATCACGGCAAGAATTTCCTGTATATCGAAGCCAATCCCGATAACGATCAGCCGGAGCAATACCATCCCAACAATCTGGGGTACCTCAGCCTGTTTGTGAATGCAGATAAATACAACCCGTTGCTGGATGTTACCTTCGATGGTGTGCGTATTCTCGATAAGGATATCGTATCTGCCAAGCCCTTTATCAAGGCATTGATGCGCGACGAGAACAAATATATGCCGCTCAACGATACGGCGCTGATGAACGTACAGCTGCTTTATCCCAACCAGACTACGCCGGTGGCCATACCTATGGATGGAACGATCTGTAAATTCATTCCTGCCGATACAGCCAATGGCCGCAAGAATGAATCCCGTATTGAATTCAGGCCTACGCTCAACGAGGACGGGGTGTACAAGCTTATTGTATCGGGTAGAGACAAAGTAGGTAACCAGGCCAACAATGCTCTTAAATACGAGATCAATTTTACAGTGGAGAACAAGCCTTCAATTACCAATGTGCTGAATTATCCTAATCCGTTCTCTACTGCTACGCAGTTCATCTTTACTATGACCGGCTCAGAGATCCCCTCCCAGTTCAAGATACAGATACTTACCGTTACCGGTAAAGTAGTCAGGGAGATCAAGAAATACGAGCTGGGCAACCTGCATATCGGCCGCAACATTACGGAGTACCGCTGGGACGGAAAGGATGAGTACGGGCAGGTACTGGGCAACGGTGTGTACCTGTATAGGGTCATTACCTCGATCAGGGGCGAAGATGTTGAGCACCGCAGGAATACTGCCGTAGACAAGTATTTTAAAAATGGTTATGGCAAGCTATATATTATGCGATAAAAATCTTTGATGACCGGAAATCAGCTTGCTTTCTGATCTTTGAAACCCCGTAGCTTTGCTGCGGGGTTTTTAAATGCAACTTATTGATGAAGAAATTCTTTACGCTCTTTGCGTTGACCGGCCTGTCGCTTTCCCTGCAGGCGCAACAGTACCGCCCTATGCCTTCTGCGGAGATCTACCAGAAGCTGCAGCAGTTGAATGTACTGGGTACCGTAATGTATGTTGCGGCGCATCCCGATGATGAGAATACCCGCCTGATCTCTTACCTGGTACATCACGATCATGTGCGCACCGTCTACCTTTCGCTGACCCGTGGCGATGGCGGACAGAATATACTCGGCAACGAACAAGGCAGCACGCTCGGCCTTATCCGCACGCATGAGCTTATGGAAGCCCGCAAGATCGATGGCGCCGAGCAGCTGTTCACCCATGTAATCGATTTCGGATACACCAAATCTCCGGAAGAGACCTTCAAATTCTGGAACCGGAACAAGCTAACCGACGATGTGATGGCTGCTTTTCAGCAATATCGCCCCGATGTGATCATCTGCCGCTTTCCTACTACGGGCGAGGGCGGTCACGGACAGCATACAGTTTCAGCCATTGTTGCCGGAGACGCTTTTAAACACCTGGAACAAATGAAGCAATCGGGTAAGCCGGTTTGGGTGCCTACCCGTTTATTTTTCAATGCCTTCCGGTTCGGTAGCATGAATACTACCAGCGAAGACCAGTTCAAGGTGCCCGTCAATCAGTTCGATCCGTTGCTGGGTGAAGGTTATGGCGAAATGGCCGGCCGCAGCCGCAGCATTCACAAAAGCCAGGGCGCCGGTACGCCGCAGTCGGTAGGCATCAATAACGAGTATTTTAAGCTGCTGGCCGGCGCGCCGGCAACCAATTCTTTATATGATGGCATCGACCTGAGCTGGGGCAGGGTAGGCCGCAAAGAGATAGGAGAACATATACAAGCCGTGATCGACGGCTTCAATTTTAAAGACCCCTCCCAAAGTCTGCACGCTTTGGCAGCGATCAGGAAGGAGATCAATACCGTCAGCGATCCCTACTGGAAAAATCAGAAGCTGAGCGAGCTGAACGATATCGTCGCCTCCTGCGCCGGCGTGATGCTGGAAGCCCTTACCGATAACCCCGAATCCGTGGCGGGCAAAACGATACCGGTTACCGTCAATGTAATTACCCGCAGCAAGGTACCGGTAAGCCTCGAATCGATCGGCTTCCCGGTGGCGGTAGCACAGGGCAGTGTACAGCCTGCAGCCTTATCCCCCGACATGCTGCAGTCTTTTAAATATGACATCCGGCTGAATACCGACCAGCCACTTACCGAACCTTACTGGCTGCGGTATGCCGCCTCTACCGGCGCTTACCAGTACGACAGCGTTTATGCCGGCGCACCCGAAACACCTAACCGGCTGGCAGCTACGGTGACGTTTAAAGTAGCAGGAGAAGTCTTCTCTTCCGCAGCGCCTGTTTCCTATAAAAAACTGGATCCCGTAAAAGGCGACGTGGTGCAACAGCTGCGTATCGTCCCCGAAGTTTCTGTCGCACCCCTGCATGCGCTGTTTATCTATGATGAAGGAAAAAGCAAAAGGATAGGAGTGCGTGTCAGAACTTATGGTGCGGTAAGCAATGCCCGTTTAGTGATCCACTTAAAAGACAAGGAACTGGCCGTCCAGTCCCTGGGGCAGCTCAGGAACGGCCTGGATACCCTGTACAGCATCGAGGTGCCGGTGACAGGCTTGTCTGGTGAGCATGATGAGCTGCTGTGTTCGGTTGAAGCCGGTGGCAAAATCTATAACCGGGAGCTGCACCTGATCCAGTATCCTCATTTACCCGACCTGCAATACCTTACCGATGCCTCGATGAAGATCGTACGGAAAGACTGGAAGGCAGCCGTGAAAAAGATCGGGTACATCGAAGGCGCAGGCGATCATGTTGCTGAAGTGCTGGGCCAGACCGGCCTGGACGTAGACCAGGTGCCCGAGAGCGCGATGAGCAATGCTGCCTACCTGTCGCAGTTCGATGCTATAGTGCTGGGCGTACGCGCTTACAATACAAAGAAACAGATCAGCAGCTGGATGCCTGTATTGATGCAATATGTCGCCAATGGCGGCACGCTGCTGGTGCAGTACAATACCAACCAGAACCTGCAGACCAGTCAATACGGGCCTTACCCCTTCAGCATTTCAAGAGACAGGGTAACGGAAGAAGATGCTACAGTAACCTTTACTGATCCCCAGGCCCGGCTGCTGCATTTTCCCAATGAGATCACCGGAAAAGACTTTGATCACTGGGTGCAGGAGAGGGGGATTTATTATCCCACCGGCCTCGACCCGCATTACAAGACCTTATTGTCGATGCATGACACAGGAGAAAAGCCTTTGGAAAGCGCAATCATTTATACCCCTTACGGCAAAGGCCGGTTTATTTATACTTCCCTAGTTTTTTTCAGGCAATTGCCTGCGGGTAACAATGGGGCGATTAAGCTGATGATGAACCTGCTCTCTGCAGGTAAATAGCGATGTCGGGATGTATTGTTGATCCCATTTATCAGTAGGGAAGTAGCAGTATGCTGCTGATATCATACCAGTAGGGGCGTAGCACTGCTACGTCCCTACTGGTAATGGTAAATGATGCTTTTACTTATCGCTGTAATGATCCCACACGGCTTTTGCAACGATGGCGATCAGGTGCGCGCCCCTGGCGGTACCACCCTTAAAGTCCGATACATAAACGACCAGAGCGATATGCCTTCCATTGGGCAGGCTGATAATGCCCACATCATTGGTGGCAGCTGTCAGGCCCTGCTCATTGGTATCCGAAGTCCCGGTCTTGTGGGTAACAACTGCCTGCGCCGGCAGCAGGCCTTTAATACGATCGGCGGGGTTTTCGCTATCCGTCATAATCTGCCACAGGAATTGCTGGTGCTCCGGAGAGAGCAGTTTCTTCCGGTAAAACTGCTGAAGCAATTGCAGCATAGCATCCGGTCGGCAGCTGTTGGTGTACTGCACCGGCCAGGCCATCCTCATTTCCGCCTCCGTAGCCTTTATAGCCATACCCTTGATGCCCAATGACTTTATATACTGATCCACAACAAGTGTGCCGTCCGCCAGACGGAATAAGGCATCGCAGGCATTGTTGTCGCTCTTCTTTACACTATAGGAAAGAAGCTCACCCAGGGTAATCCGGATCTGTTCCTCTTTATGATCCCGTAGCATAGGACTCCAGGTATTGGCTTCCATATTCTTCCGGGAAAGGCTTACCGGCGTGGATAAAGGCTTTTTTTCCTGCTCCATCTGATGCAGTACGGCTATCGCCAGTGGGAACTTGAATACGCTTTGCATGGGAAAGCTGTCGTTGCCGTTGATGAGCAGCTTGTCGCCGGTATCCAGGTCAAGCACACCGACACCGATATGGGCACGGGCGGTATCCACGATGCCTTGTAAAGATTGGCGAAGCGCCTCAGCCCTGTCTTTACGGGCAAAGCCGGGTATTGCGGCCAGCAGGAGCAGAAGCGCGAAAGAATGGCGTAAAAGCATGGGCTTATGTATTGAGCATAACCGGAAGAACAATGCTGTTATTGCTCCGGCTGGTTGAGAAAGGCAATGAAGCTGCGCATGGCTTCGCTACGATGACTGATCCTGTTTTTAATGTCCTGTGCCAACTCACCAAAAGTGTCTGTATATCCGTTTGGCACAAATAAGGGATCGTAGCCGAAGCCGCCTGTACCCCGGGGTATATGGACCAGGTGACCGTAGCACCGGCCTTCAAAGTAATGTGTGCCATCGTCTCCAATATAGCAGATCACTGCCTGGTAATAAGCTTCGGGCGCGTCCATGGCTTCAATAGCGGCCAGCAGCTTGCGGTTGTTGGCCGCATCATCGGCCGGCTCACCGGCATAGCGGGCGCTGTAGACACCGGGGGCGCCATTAAGCGCCGGTACAACAAGCCCGCTGTCGTCGGCAAAGCAGGGCAGACCCGTTTGGCGATACACATAATCAGCCTTTGCCCAGGCATTCTCCCTGAAGGTATCGAAGGGTTCTTTTATCGGTTCGGTAATACCAGCTTCTAATAATGAAAATATTTTTAGATTATTATTTACTAAAGTTTGAACTTCAGCTATTTTACCTTTATTATTAGAAGCAAAAATGAGTTTCATAGAAAAATAGATAGAAAAAGGAAATCAGGATAAGAAATGGATCTTCAACGCATTCTGCCAAAGATCATTTTTGATCTGCTGGCTATTCAGGATCCCGGCGAGCGATGTCGTTTTAATGAAAACTCTATTGTCAAATCTATTTATTTGATTTTCAGTAAACGAAATGTTTAAGTTTAAGTCTTTTTCAGATATGCCGAACAGTAAAATTTCTTTAATGTTTTCAAACTTCCGGTAAAAAGACCAGGAATTTGGGTTTTGGTCAACTTTATACGCTTCTTTTTGTAATTTACAGGCAATCAATATTTTTTCCAGTTGTTCCATCTCTTCCGGCATTCTTTCGAATGGCCGGCACAATACCAGTGTCCTGACAGTTAGTAATTCCTCACTAATATTTTTTTCAGCCTTATCTTTATGATTAATGATTTTATTGTTAGAAAATAAAATATTGTAAAAATTATTATTTTTAGTATTTAACATTATCATATTATTGTAAAATATCCTATTGATAAACGAAGGCGGGAAAATTTTCGTTCCTTTGCACCGTCAAAGATAGCGATTGCAGAAAGAAAGTTAATTTAAAACAGAGTAAATCGTAAAATTTATGAATGTTTCTATGCTTAACATCAATGTCCGGAAAACGGAGAAAAGCAGAGTCCATCCTTTCACCAAGGAGAATCTTGTATTTGGTAAAGAATATTCCGACCACATGCTGGTTTGCGATTATAAAGATGGCGAATGGAAAACACCGGAAATTGTACCTTTTGAAAATTTCAGCCTGAGCCCGGCGACCTCTTTCATTCACTATGGTCAGGCGATTTTCGAAGGGGTAAAGGCATACCGGCAGCCCGATGGCTCTGTAGCCGTTTTCAGGCCGCACGACAACTGGGCGCGTCTTAATGTATCGGCTCACCGTATGGGTATGCCCGAGCTTCCCGAAGAGATCTTCATGGAAGGCTTGCGCCAGCTGATCGAGCTGGATGCCGAGTGGGTACCCGGCGAAGCGGAAACTTCCCTGTATATCCGCCCTTTCATGATCGCCATGGATGAGTTCATCGGCGTTCGCCCTTCCGATACTTACCGTTTTGCGATTATTACCAGCCCTGCCGGCGCTTATTACAATAAGCCTGTGCGTATTTACGTACAGGATCATTATGTACGCGCTGCAAAAGGTGGCATTGGCTTTACTAAAGCTGCAGGTAACTACGGCGCCAGCATGCTGCCCTCCGCCGAAGTGCGCAAAATGGGCTATGATCAGAACCTGTGGACCGACGCGGTAGAGAACAAATATGTGCAGGAGATCGGTACCATGAACGTATTTTTCATTGTGGACGGCGTTGCGCTTACCCCCGATCTGAACAGCGGCACTATCCTGGCCGGTGTTACCCGCGCCAGCATCATTACCCTGCTCAAGGAAAATGGTATTAAAGTAGAAGAGCGCCCCATCAGCATCGACGAGCTGATTGAAGCGCAGAAGAGCGGCAAGTTGCAGGAAGCATTTGGCAGCGGTACCGCTGCCTCTATGTCCTTTATCTCCGACCTGACCTACAAAGAAGAGACTCTGCACCTGCCCGATGTGGCGACCTGGAGCATTTCACCAAAAATCAAAGCACAGCTCGACGATATCCGTTATGGTCGCGTACCCGATACCTACGGCTGGCGCTTTAAGGTATAATCCATCTATCCGCAGGATAGGTTCGAAGCAGCTGCCCAAGCGGGCAGCTGCTTTTTTTAGCAGGAGTTGCCTTCATCGGAAGAGCTTAATGTTGATCAACAGCACTAAAAGGGCAGGACCCCGATAGCCTGAATACATAGAGACGTAGCATTGCTACGTCTCTATGTATTCAGGGGTATGCCGTTATTTTAGCATTTGTTATGGGAATGGTGCCATGCTGTGTCTTTATGCATTCAGGTATTTAAATGGTCAACGCTATTTGACCTCCTGCATCATCTTCCGTACGATGGGTGAAATGATGATCAGCAGCACACCTGCGCCCAGCGCATACAGGGCCAGCATGAAATAGCCGTCGGTATAGATCTGCAGCTTTTCGATCAGGGAATAGGTCTTACCTTCCTTCACTTCGGCAAGGCTTGCGCCCACCAGTCCCGCTACATATTGCCCGTAAGCGCTGGCCAGGAACCACATGCCCATCATCATCCCCTGCAGGCGGCCCGGCGAGAGCTTGGTCATGATCGACAGGCCAATGGGCGACAGGCACAGCTCTCCGATGGTTACCACCAGGTAAGCTACCGTAAACACATCGAGCGAGGTAACGCCTTTGGCATCGGCAAAAAAGCGTGTGGCGTAAAAAACATAATAGGCCAGGGCCAGGAATACGAAACCCAGGCCGAATTTCACTACGGTATTGGGCTCTATCCGGCGTTTACTCATCCACAGCCATAGCACACCGATCACAGGCGCCAGGATGATCACAAACAGGGCGTTGGCGGCATTGTTTACGCCATTGGGATCCAGGTGGAGAAAGCCCAGCATCTTGTCGCTCAGGTTCTCTGCGGCAAATACGCTCAGCGAGCCGCCGCTCTGCTCATAAATACCCCAGAAAAAGATAGAGAAGATAATGAACACCAAAGCGGCGCCCAGCTTTTTCCGTTCGGCAGGGGTACACTTGCTCATTTCATAGAACAGGTACACCAGCGTCAGCGGGCCAATGGTCCACATAAAATAATTGGTGTACTCTGTTTTCGATACCATAGCCATGATCACCGGGATCAGGGCCAGGGAGCCCAGGTAAACGACATATTCATACCATTTGCGGCTCCTGCCCGGAGCTGCCGGACCGGCCACTTTAGGATCGCCGCTGAAGATCGTATCGGATTCCATACCCTGGTTAGCCACCGGTTTGGGCAGCAGCGGCGAAAGACCGATAGGACCCAGGGTCTTTTGGGTAAACAGGAAGGTAACCAGGCTGATGGTCATCACCACAGCGGCAAGGCTGAAGGCGACGTTCCAGGTATGATCGGCGGGAATCAGGGAGCTCAGCACCTGTCCTTTGCCGATAGCAACGCAAAGATAGCCACCCAGCAACGCGCCGATATTGATGCCGGAATAGAAAAGAGAGAAGCCGGCATCCCTGCGGTCGTCACTGTTGCGGTAAAGCGAGCCTACCATGGTAGAGATATTGGGCTTGAAGAAACCCGTGCCGATGATGGTAAAGCTGATCCCCAGGAAGAAGAACCGGTGCGGGTCATAAGCCAGAATGCAACTGCCGACGATCATGAGGATACCGCCCCAGAACAGGGATTTGCGGAAGCCCAGTATCTTGTCGGCAAACAGCCCCCCGATAAACGTAAAAGCATATACGAAAGCCTGCGTAGCGCCGTATTGCAGGTTGGCATCCTTTTCATTGAACATCAGCTGATGGATCATGAAGAAGGTAAGCATGCCCCGCATGCCGTAGAAGCAGAAACGCTCCCACATTTCACTGAAGAAAAGGTACCACAGTTGTTTGGGATATTTTCCCTTGAAGTCCTGGATCTGATCCAGGGTCAGCGTCCGGTTGTCCATGCGCAGCGCTTTGAGGGTGTTTAAAGCTAAAGCCTCCTGTAACAGGAGGCTTTAGCGGTAAAAGAGAATTGTTTATCGGATGCCGCGCATCATCTTCAGCAGGGTGCCGCTCAGCACGAACAGGATAATTGAAGCGACACCGGTCATGATGATGAACACCATAAAGAAGTCATAAAGGTTGTTGATCGCATAGCCGAACAGGTGCGGAATCTTCACTCCCTTGGCCAGATCTTCGGCGCTGGGCGGGATCAGAGCGCTCAGGGTACCGGCCAGCTTATTGGCAGCAGCGTTGGCCAGGAACCAGGTACCCATCAGCAGGGAGGAGAAGCGCAGGGGCGACAGCTTGGATACCATCGACAGGCCGATCGGAGACAGGCACAGCTCACCCATAGTGTGCAGCAGGTACAGGGCCATCAGCCACCACATGCTGATTTTGACATTGCTGTCAACGCCATGTACGCCCACCGCAATCACGATATAGCCGAGGCACAGCAACAGCAGGCCGTAGGCCATTTTGCGGGGCGAAGCGGGCTCCAGGTTACGTTTGCTCAGCATGGCCCAGATCACAGAAAAGATCGGCGCCAGGGTAATAATGGCGAGCGGGTTTACCGACTGGAACCAGGAAGCCGGCATTTCCCAGCTGCCGATGTTACGGTTGGTCTGCTGCTCGGCAAAAATGGTAAGGGAGGCGCCGGCTTGTTCAAAGGCGCTCCAGAAGAAGATCACGAAGAAGGCCAGGATGAAGATCACGAGGATGCGGCTCCGCTCTTCGGAAGTAATGCTTTTATCGGTAAGAATCGCTACCGGGATCACGATCATAGCGCCGTAGATCAGGTAACCGATAATGTCGGCATCTGACTTGAACAGGTCTTTGAAGTTGAGCAGGAAAAAGATGAGGGCAATCGTACCCACGATCATGCTGATCCCTTTTATATCCAGGCCTTTGATCGGCAGGCCGATTCCTTGCTTTTCGCTATTGACCAGCATCTTGCCCTTGAACAGGACAAAGGTGATGATACCGATGATCATGCCGATACAGGCTGCCAGAAAGCCCCATTTGAAATCCACTTTCTCGGCAAGGCTGCCGCAGATGAGGGGAGAGAAGAAAGCGCCCAGGTTGATGCCCATGTAGAATATCGTGAAGGCTCCGTCGATGCGGCTGTCCCCTTTGGGATAAAGCTGTCCTACCATACTGGATATGTTCGGTTTGAAGAAGCCGTTGCCGATAATGAGGAAAGTGAGGCCGGCCCACATCATGGTGATGGCCGCCCCGCCTGCCGTAGAAGCACTGAGGAACATCAGGAACTGGCCTATAGCCATAAGAACACCACCGATGACGATGCTGCGGCGATTACCCAGGTAGCGGTCGCTCAGGTAGCCGCCCAGCAGGGGAGTGAGGTACACCAGTCCGGTATAGCTTCCGTAAATGTTGGAAGCATCCTGGTTGGTCATCAGCAGCATCTTGGTCATGAACAGCACGAAGATGGCACGCATACCATAATAGCTGAAGCGCTCCCACATTTCGGTAAAGAACAGCAGGTAGAGACCTTTAGGATGCCCTTTGGAAGTTCCCGGCACTTCCGGGGCGGGCATGTCCTTGTTCAATCCATCGATAGTAGTTGTTTGAGACATTCGTAGTAGTTAAATTTTTATTATGAATAAAAAAACGGTGGGGAAAGGTAGTTATTTTTTCGGATCGGCAAGATACCTGTGGAAAATTACCCCCAATTTTCCCCCGATCCTTTGCTATGACCCGCCAGGAGGATCAGTGTTTAATCGCTCACCATTTTTTTAACCTGCCTCGTTATGGGCCATATTACTTTTGACGACATGTTGGTTTGATGTCCGGGGGACACCATTTATTTCAAACCTTTTTCGCGCATGATCCGGTTCAGCCAGCGCAGCATCACGAAGCCGATTGCGGCCGAGGCCAGCAGCAAAACACAGTTGAAGAGGAAGAAGTGGGCTTTGTTCTCATAGCTGTACCAGGTACTGGCCAGGATACCCGACAGCTTGTTGCCGATAGAAGTCGACAGGAAAAAGCCGCCCATCATCAGCGCGGTGATCCGCGGCGGGCTCAGCTTCGATACCAGGGAAAGGCCCATCGGGCTAAGGAACAGCTCGCCCACGGTGATCACACCATAGCAAGCGATCAGCCATAAAGGCGAAACCTTGATGGCGCCGTTGCCGCCGATATAGACCGCGGCTACCATAACGAGTGTGGACAATGCAGAGATGAGCAAGCCAATGGCGATCTTGGAAGGCGTGCTCGGCTCTTTTCCTTTCCGGCGCAGCAAGGCAAAGAAAGCTACTACAACCGGTGTCAGGATAATGACCCATGCGGGATTGACGGACTGGAACAGCTCGGTATTCATCAGGTATACCGGGCGCCCGTCCTGCGGAATGCTTTCCGGTGCGGCATTGCGGAAGTAGATGTCTTTTCCCTCTTCCTTGATCACTTTTCCGTCGGCATCTTTTTCGGCCCTGAACTGGTCGTCGTAACGGGTCACGGTACCGATGGCCGATGGAATTTCTTCAGCAAGAAAGAGCGCCGCTACAGGCTTCTCCACGCTTTCGGAAACCTGCCGGTCGGTATAGAATTTGGCCCAGCGGGTAAGGGCGGTACCATTTTGCTTGAACACCGCCCAGAACATGACGCTCACGGCAAAGATAGCCAGCAGCGCGGCGATTGGCCTCTTGTCTTCCTTATTGGCGCGCAGCAGCAGGGAAATGAAAAAGCCGATCACGGGTATTGTGGCAAAGATAAAAGCATCGGTGCTGTCGCTGCCCAGCAGGTTGCCGGGAATCACCCAGCCCAGCACACCGGCCGCAATGGCCGGCAGGAATACGACAGAAAGCACCTTGCCGATGCCCATATCGCCGGCCACGGCCGGTTTCAGCACATTCACATGCCGGTAATGCTTCAGCCCTATGGTAAAGATGATAAGCCCCAGGAACATGCCTACACCTGCTGTAATGAAGGCAGCATGCCAGCCGATCTTGTTGCGCATAAAGGCGGCGATGATGTTGCAGACGAAAGCGCCGATATTGATGCCCATGTAAAAGATATTGTAGCCAGCGTCCTTTTTATCTTTATAAGGCTCTTCCGAATACAGGTTGCCCAGCAGGGTGGAGATGCTGGGCTTGAAAAAGCCGTTGCCGATAATGATCAGCGCTATGGAAGTATAGAAGCCGGCCAGCCCCGGCACGGCCAGGCCTATATAGCCGACGCCCATCAATGCGCCGCCGAGATAAACCGACCTTATATAGCCCAGCTTGCGGTCGGCCAGGAAGCCACCTAGGAAAGGGGTGAGGTAGGTGAAGGCGATGAAGGTTCCGAAAATATCATCGGCATTGGCATCGGGAAAACCCATGCCGCCTTTTTCGACGTCGATCATATACAATACGAAGATGCCGAGCATCAGGTAATAGCCGAAGCGTTCCCACATTTCCGTAAAAAAAAGAAAAGGTAATCCTTTGGGGTGGTTGCGTTGCGGTGTCTTAGACGTCATTAGCGATAATTTGATCAACGGGCAAAATAAGCATTTAAAAATACCTGGACAAGAAGAAGAAGGCCTTGGTGAAACAAATTACCTTTGCGCTCTTTAATATTGCAGTATGAAATATCTTATAGTCGGACTGGGCAATATCGGTGCGGAATATGATGCAACCCGACACAATATAGGCTTTGACGTGGCCGATGCTTTCGTGCTCAAGCATGGCGGCAGCTTTAAGCTGGATCGGCATGCCTATGTGGCCGAGGTTAAATGGAAGGGCAAGCAATTTGTGGTGATCAAGCCTACGACATTCATGAACCTGAGCGGGAAAGCCGTAAAATACTGGCTGGATAAGGAAAAGATACCTGTTGAGCAAATGCTGGTGATCGTCGACGAGATGGCTTTGCCTATAGAGACCATCCGGGTAAGGGCTTCCGGTTCTCATGCCGGGCACAACGGCCTGCGCGACATCCAGGAAGTGCTGGGCTCTCCGGCTTACCCGCGGCTGCGCTTTGGCATCGGCAACGATTTCCCGAAAGGCAGGCAGGTGGAATTTGTGCTGGGCAAATGGCGCAGCGATGAATTGCCTTATGTAACAGATAAGATACTGAAATCGGTTGAGGTGATCGAAAGCTTCGCCACTATCGGTATCGAACGTACCATGAATGTCTACAATAAATAGAGCTATGAGATGGTTATACCTTTTACTGGCTGTTTGGTTACCCTTTTGCGTTGCAGCGCAGTCCAGCAATAGCGCGCATTGCACCAACACACCGGCAAGGGCCTGGTGGAAGGCAAACAGCTACGATATCCTTTTACAGGTCGATAGCGTTACGGGATACCTGGATGGCCGGGTACTGATCCGTGCGCAGGTTACAGATCAGCCGCAGGATTCCCTGCAGATCGACCTGGTACAGCCACTCCGGATCAAAGGGGTAACGTATGGCGAGAAGCCCGCCGCGAAGCTGCGGCAGCAGGAGAATGTCTGGTACATCTATGACGATTTCCGTAAGCTGAAGAAGGGAGACATATTCGAGCTAGAGATCAGCTACGGAGGTGATCCGATAAAGGCGAAGCAGGCGCCCTGGGATGGTGGGCTGGTGTTGTCGAAGGACCGGCAGGGCAGGCCCTGGATCGGCATGGCCTGTCAGGGGCAAGGCGCCAGCTTGTGGCTACCCTGCAAAGACTTCCAGGGCGAAGAACCTGATAGTGTCTCCTTGTCGCTTATTGCCCCCGGAGATATGCAGGCTATTGGCAATGGCAGGCTGATGCAAAAGCAGGACGAAGGTAAGCTGGGTACAGTGTGGACCTGGCAGGTACGCAACCCGATCAATCTGTATGATATTTCTTTTTATATCGGCCATTACGCGCATTGGTCCGATACGCTTCATGGCGCCAAAGGACCACTGTCCCTGGACTATTATGTACTGCGTGCCAACCTGGACAAGGCAAAGAAACATTTCGAGGTAGTGAAGCCGATGCTGCGCTGCTTTGAAGATAAGCTGGGTCCTTATCCTTTCTATGAAGACGGCTATAAGCTGGTAGAAGCACCTTACCTGGGCATGGAGCACCAAAGCGCCGTGGCTTACGGCAATGAATATAAAATGGGTTATCGAGGCAAAGACCGCAGCCGTACTGGCGCCGGGCTGGACTTCGATTTTATCATCGTGCATGAAAGCGGTCATGAATGGTTCGGCAACAGCATCACGGCTTACGATAAGGCCGATACCTGGATACACGAAGGATTCACGACCTATACCGAAACGATCTTTGAGGAATGTCTGAAAGGTAAGGAGCGTGCATTCCTGTACCAGCGGGGTAAAAAAGACATTGTGCGGAACGATGCCCCGCCCCAGGGACAATTCGGTTTATGCGACGAAGGCAGCGATGATCATTACGATAAAGCAGCGTTGATGATCCACATGATCCGCATGATCATGAACGATGACAGCCGATTTTTCGGTATGCTGCAAGAGATGAACCGGAAATATTACCACCAGATCGTAGAGGGTAAAACGATCGAGCAGTTCATGATCGGCTATTCAGGGAAGGACCTCGCCGGGGTATTTGATCAGTACCTGCGGCGTGCAATGCTGCCTGTACTGGCTTTTAAGCTGGAGAAAGGTGTGCTGTATTACCAATGGAAGAATTGTGTGCCGGGATTCAATATGCCCGTATCCTTTACATTCGACGGCAAGGTACAATGGCTGTATCCTACGGAGCAGCAGCAGCAGATGCCGGTTACTGCCAAAGATATTGTTGCCGGCGAAGATTTCCTGGTGGACTATGAATGGGACTAACTCTTATAGGATTTTAAACCCTATAAGAGTTAGTCCCATTATTTCTTCTGCAGCTCATCGAGCTGTTTCTGTGCAGCTTTCTTCTGCGGCGCATTGGCATCCACGACCCGCTCAAACAGCTTGATCGCTTTCCTGCGTTTATCGAGATTTTTGTTACAGAGTGCAGAGTAGTACACGGCATCCCAGTGGCGGGGATCGCTCTTATCCGATTCAGCCGATTTGAAGTAGAGCAATGCGCTGGCATAGTTCTTCTCCTTGTATTTCTGCATACCCAGCTCGAAATCGCTGAGCGCTTTTTTGGCTTCCCTGGGCTCGTCCTTTTTCTCTTCCTCTTTTTTGGGCGCTGGTGCTGCCGCAACCACCGCCTTTTTGGCCACAATATCGGAAGCCACTTTGGTCGATTCTTCAGCTGTTTCCGCACTGCGCACCAGGGCACCGTCCTGGCTAATGTCGGCCCTGCTTAGCGCAGCAATCTTGTTGAGGCTGTCTTTATGTGCCTTTTGTTTGGCTTCCTGGCGTACGAGCAGCACCGAATCTTTCCGTTTCTTTTCACGGGCCAGGTCGGCTGCTTTTTGCTCTTCAGCCTGCATCACGGCAGCCAGCTGAGGATTGGCGGTATCTGCGACCGGCGCTGCCGTTTTATCCACCGTTTCCTGTTCCCGTTGTGCCAGCTGCGGCGTGGAAGAGGAGGGCTCTTTGTTCGCGACAAAATACCAAAGGGCGCCTATGCCCAGCACAAGCAGCGCAGCGATACCGATGGGGCGTCCCCAGCCACTTGTCCGGCGCAGCTGCCGTGTGGCGCCGGTTTCCTGCGCAGCAGCCTGAGGTGTGGTTGTACGGGTGGGCGCCTGGACCGGCGGCTTTTCCTGGCGGATCAGCGGGGTAGGCTCTTTCTTTTCTTTGGGTTTTTCTTTAGGGGCAACGTAAGGCAGCACCGGCGGTACCAGGTTGGCCAATAGCTTTTCCGCTTCAGCCTGGGTTTCCAGCCCCTCCAGGGCATCATTGCACAGCGCACAGGTGCTTAGGTGCAGCTCCACGGCCCGTAATTCTTCGGGATACAGCGTATGCCGCATGTAGCCCAGCAATTGTCCTTTGCTGAGGCAGGCGCTGTTGGCCAGTATCTGTAATATCCTTTCGTCGCTGTTCATCTGTGGCGTTTAGCTTATTTTCTGCTGCAGGCAATTCTTCAGGTTCCTTCTTCCGTTCTGGATATGGCTTTTCACCTGCTTGTCGGAGAAGCCGGTGAGGGTAGCTGTTTCATTGTAGCTTTTCTGATCGAGGTAGAAGCGGGTAATGCAGGTACGCTGCTCTTCATTCAATCCTTTCAGGCACATATTCAGGTACAGGAGAAGCTGCTCCTCATTTACCTTATGATGCAGGGTATCTTCAAATTCCACAATGTCCATGTCCCATTCTGCTACTGTTTTCCGGTTGGGATCATTTTTGCGCAGTTCCATCAGGCAATGGTTCCGGATCACCTGGTAAAACCAGGGCTTGAACTTACGTACCTGGTACTGGTGCACATCCGTCCACAGTTTGGTAAAGATCACCTGGACGGCATCTTTGGCGGGTTCGGCGCTTTTCAGGTATTTAATGCAGACGCCCAGCGCGAGATGGACATAGCGCTGGTATAGCGTACCGAAGGCTTCCTGGTCCTGCTTGGAGATGATACGGTGCACCAGGTCTTCGTCGGTCAGGTTTCTGTAATTATTTGTGGACAAGCGTTTATACGTTTAGAAAAGCAACACTGGCTGTAAAAATAGGGTATTCTGAAGTTATCAAACACTTAAAACGAATAAATATTCTTAGCCTTCCACTAAATTAAACATAAAGCTTCTAGCTTTGTATTTATGGTAGCAGCAACAGCAGTAAAAGTAAGGCCAGCACAGCGTTCCGACGCAGCGGCCATGATGTCGCTGATCCGTGAGCTGGCCCTTTACGAAAAGGCTCCGGAGCAGGTAACCGTGACGGAGGATCATTTTGTCGAAAGCGGTTTCGGGCCTCAGTCGGTATGGTGGGCCCTGGTCGCTGCAGCACCGGATCCAGGTGGGGAAGGGGAGCAGATCGTAGGATTTGCCTTGTATTATGTCCGTTATTCTACCTGGAAAGGGCAGCGCATGTACCTGGAAGATATCATTGTAACGGAGGCCTGGCGGGGAAAAGGTATCGGCAGCCTGCTGATGGACAACCTTATCGCGACGGCCCGCGAAAAGCAGTTCAGCGGTATGATGTGGCAGGTGCTCGACTGGAACGAACCGGCCATCGGCTTTTACCGCAAATACGGCGTGCAGTTCGATCCGGCCTGGGTAAACGTAAGCCTGGAGCTGTAAATTTTTTTCCGGTAAAATAATGCAGGCATAACAGAATAGCAGTATTTTAGCAGCCAACTAATATTCGTGTATGGAAGTAGAAATCAAATCGCTCGGTAAGTTCAAATTCGTCGAAGAGGGCGAAGGGGAGCCGCTTATATTACTGCACGGACTTTTTGGGGCCCTGAGCAACTTCAAGGATCTTTTCGATCACTTCAAGGCGAAATACAGGGTTATTATTCCTATGCTGCCCTTGTTCGATCTCGGCCTGGATACCGGTGTCGGCGCATTGGCCAAGTATGTTCAGAAATTTATCGAAACCCGCCAGTTTGACAAGGTGCATCTGATGGGCAATTCGCTGGGTGGCCATGTAGGCCTGATCTATACCCTGCATAACCAGGAAAAAGTAAAGACGCTGACGCTGACAGGAAGCTCCGGACTGTTTGAAAATGGTATGGGCGAAACCTATCCCAAGCGTGGCGATTATGAATATATCCGTAAGAAAACCGAGCTGACCTTTTACGATCCCAATATTGCGACCAAGGACCTGGTAGATGAAGTCTATTCCATTGTGAACAATCGCCTGAAAGCGATCAAGATCATAGCCCTCGCCAAATCGGCCATCCGGAACAACCTGAGCGAGGAGCTGCGCGATATCAAGGTACCTACCTGCCTCATATGGGGTAAGAACGATACGGTAACGCCGCCAATGGTAGCGGAAGAGTTCAAGCAGCTGTTGCCCAATTCGGAGCTGTATTGGATCGACAAATGTGGCCATGCACCCATGATGGAAGTTCCGGCCGAGTTTAACCGCCTGCTGTCTGACTTCCTGGCGCGCCATAGCCATAACTAATGCAATAATGCTATCAGTATTCCTTATGTGCTGCAATGCATCTCTGGAACGGATTTTGTCATAGCTAAAGTAAGTGGCAGAAGTACCTGTAGCGTAAAAAATGTCAATCATGTTCATTCAGCAGTTTATTTCACCGGATATACCCGTACTGCACCCCGAGGATTCGGGCGATAAAGCCCTGCAGCTGATGCAGGAGTTTCATCTGCCGCATCTGTCCCTGGTGGAAGGAGAGGAATATAAAGCCCTGATCAGGGAAGATGACCTGTTGAACTGGGAAACTCCCGAAGCGCCTTTGTCCTCAGCCGATTTCCTGCAGTTCAGGCCGGTTGTCTACGGTAACCAGCATCCTTATGAGGCCGTACGCCGTGCCGTACAGCAGCATATTACCATCGTGCCCGTGATCAATGAACAGAACAAATACCTGGGCGCCGTAAGCGGGCATGATCTGCTCGAGTACCTGGGCAATAATTCCGGCCTGGATCAGTCCGGCGGTATCGTGGTGCTGGAAATGAAGCCGGTCAATTATTCGCTTTCGGAGATCGCCCGCATCTGTGAGAACAACGATGTGATCCTGCTCAATGTGCAGGTATTTACTTATCCCGGCAGCGAGCTGATGGAAGTGGTGTTGAAAACGAATACCAAAGAGATACAATCCCTGATCGCCTCTTTCGACCGCTATGAATACACGGTGAAAGAAGTATTCGGCGATATGCCGGCTATAGAAAGCATGATCGATCGCTACCAGTCGCTAATGCACTATATCAATATGTAAGCAACACCGGCGCAATGCAACGCCTGGCATAACTGAAAAGAGCATAAGCTTTTGCTTTTTGTATAAATGCCGCACCTGCCGGTGCAGCATTTTTTTTATTTTGGCCGCCCTTCAGGACACTATCGTACTTCGCCGGCCCGCACAAATCTTTGTACATTTGTGGCAGCAGCAGGAGAACAAAACCTGCCGCGACCGCATATGGCAATCATCAGCGTGCAGGACCTGGTCAAGAAATACGGCGACTTCACCGCCGTGAACGGCTTGAGCTTTGAAGTGGAAGAAGGCGAGATATTTGGTTTGCTGGGCCCCAATGGCGCCGGGAAAACGACGACGCTCGAGATCATCGAAACGCTGAGAACGAAAACTTCGGGTACCGTGATCGTCGATGGCAAGAACCTGGATAGCCACCCCCAGGAGATCAAAAAAGTGATCGGGGTGCAGCTGCAGGCTGCCGGCTTTTATCCCAACCTGAACCTGAAGGAGCTGATCGAGCTGTTTTCGGGCTTGTACAATGCCCCTGCAGATCCGCTCGCGCTGCTGCGCAGCGTTAACCTGGAAGATAAGGCACGCAGTAAGTTCAAGGAGTTATCTGGCGGGCAGAAGCAGCGGTTCTCCATCGCCACGACGCTTATCAATAAGCCCCGCATTATTTTTCTTGACGAGCCGACCACCGGCCTCGATCCCCAGGCCCGGCGCAACCTTTGGGACCTCATCCGGCAGCTGCGGCAATCGGGCACTACTGTCGTGATCACCACGCATTATATGGATGAAGCGGAAGAGTTGTGCGACCGTGTCGCCATTGTCGACAGCGGCCGGATCGTATCCCTCAATACGCCTGACAACCTGATCGATAACCTCATCGCTTCGGGCTTTGAACGGAAAAAGAAAGTAAAGGAGGCCAACCTGGAAGATGTATTCATCGCGCTTACCGGCAAGGAGCTTCGGGAAGGCTGATTATTTGCTGCTTCATTGCAATCATGTCATCAATCACCTATACAACCATATCCTATGAGAACAATCCTGAGCTGCCTGCTGCTGCAGGCTTGCAGCCTGGCCGTAACGGCACAGCCTGTACCGGCGCCCCAGGGCGGCGGATCTTACCGCACAGAGGCTTTGCCTTGCCTGCTACCGGCCGATTACCAGCGCATCAACAGCATGCTGGAAAAGAATATTGCACAATTGAAAGCGGAAGGAAAACTGGCCGCTGACTGGGGAACATCTCAACCTGCGGATGCCAAGCCGACTGCAGGCACTTTTATCTGGCCACTGCGCCAGGAACCCGGCTTCAGCTACAACAGCTATTATGGTATCAGCAATTATGTAGACCTTGACCCTCTTTATCCCAACCAGGTAAAGGACTGGAATTGCGGCGCACGTACTTACGACCAGGCCTCGGGATACAATCACCAGGGCGTGGATATTTTTCTTTGGCCTTTTTCCCAGCAGATGCAGGAAAATCAGCAGGTGGCCATCGTCGCTGCTGCCGATGGCGTGATCATCGGGAAAGACGATGGTAATCCGGATCACAGCTGTGCGCTCAATAATGCGGCATGGAATGCGGTATACATCGGTAACAGCGACGGGACTATATGCTGGTACGGACATATGAAGACCGGCTCGCAAACGGCTAAAGGGCCAGGACAAAGTGTAGTAGCGGGCGAATTCCTGGGTTATGTTGGTAGCTCCGGCAACTCTACCGGGCCACACCTGCATTTTGAGACCCACACGGGATCAGGCGATATCCTTGATCCTTTTGTCGGGCCCTGTCGTCCCGGCGCCAGCTTATGGGCCAACCAGAAGCCTTATATTGAGCCTACGATCAATACCCTGATGACGCACGGCCATGCACCTGTATTTCCCGATTGCCCGCAGCTGGAAACGATCAATGCGCAAAGTCTTTTTCATCCCGGTGATACGCTGTTCGCAGCCGCCTATTATCACGATCAAAATCCCGCATCGCCCTCAATCTACACACTTTACCGGCCGGATAATTCCGTGTTCCAGACCTGGACGCATTCCTCACCGCAATATTACAATGCCAGCTACTGGTATTGGTACTGGAAGGTAGGAGCCAGCTGGCCTTCCGGCGACTGGCGGTTTGAAGTGAGCTATGAAGGCCATACTGTCAACCACGTCTTTAAGGTGGAAGCCGGCAGCGGTATTGCCAGGATTAATGCGGGCAGCGATGCGTTGGTTATTGTGCCTAATCCCAACCACGGTATCTTTACCATAGAAGGCCTGGCCTCTCAGCTGGAGACCCTGTCTTACCGGGTAACCAATGTAGCCGGCAGAACAGTGGCAACGGGCCATATCGCTAAGGGATCGGGCAGAGTGGCGCTGGCACAGCAGCAGCCGAAAGGTATTTACATCCTCCAGCTTGATGAAGCAAAAGGCCACAGGTCTTATCTCCGTTTCCTGATCCGTTAAAGTGACCGCTCCTGGATAGCAAAACCGGCTTCAGATACCTGCTATAAGGTTGATCTGAAGCCGGTTCTTAATAGGTACGTAAAAAAGTTAACGCGCGATCCAGTCCGAAGGGTTGACGGTAACCGGGCTGTTGTTGCTGCCTACTTTCCATACCTGGAAGTTAAGTATATTCTCGCCGTCGTCGTTTTTACCGGCGCGGCCGATCACCTGCCTGCTGCTGACCTTATCGCCTTCCCTTACCGAAGTGGAAGCCATGTTGGTGTATACCGTAAAATATTCGCCATGGCTCACCATGACCATAATACCGTTGATATTGGCTACGGTGCGCACCACGCCTTCAAACACGGTGCGTACCGGCGCACCTTCGCCGGTGGTAATGTCGATGCCGATATTGTTCTCAATCACGCTGGGGAAAAGCTTGTTGGGGTGCCGGCCGTAATTGCCCGATATAAACCCTTTCTCTACGGGCCAGGGCAGGCGTCCGCGGTTGGCCGCAAAATTGTTGGACAATGCCTGTACCTCCGGTGTAAGGCTTAGCTTGTACGACGGCTTTTCTACCGATGCGGCCGGAGGCGGTGTATAGGATGATCGTGTCGCTTCAGATGCATTGGTTGCGGGTTTCGTATTGCCTGTGGCCGGCGGTTTGGAGGCGTTGTTGCCACTTGAAGAAGGTCTACCGGTATTGAGTGTTACGGTCTGGTTGCCGGCCTGGTAAGTATTGCCGTCGTTGCGTGCTGCCTGCTGTTGTGCGGCGGCCCGGCGGCGCGCCTCTTCTTCTGCGGCCTTCTTACGGGCCAGGGCAGCTTCTTCCGCGGCTCTCCGGCGGGCTTCCTCTTCTGCTTTCTTACGCGCCAGCTCAATCTCACGCCTGATCTGGTCCTTGATAGCGGCTTCCAGCTTGCGTGCTGTCTTTTGGTTTTGCTGTATTTGCGCTACCAGTTCTTTCTCGCGACCTTTCAGCTCTGTAACCAGCTGATTGGTCTGTTGGGTTTCCGCCTGGATCTCGTTTTTCTGTATCTCTTCGGCCTGCAGCAATTTACCTTTTTGTGTCTTCTGGGTGTTGAGCACGCCGATCTTCTGTTTCAGCTGAGCCTGGGTAACACGGATTTTTTCCGCCTGCTCTTTACGGTAGTCGCGGTATTTGCGCAGGTATTGCATGCGCCGGATCGCATCATTAAAGTCATTGGCCGAGAACAGGAAGGCCATCATATTCTGGCTGGTGCGGTGCTTGTAGGCATACCGGATCGATTGCGCATAGCTGGCCTTCAGCTTTTCGAGGTTGCTGTTGAGGGTGTTAATCTCCTGCGAGGACAGCTGGATGCTGCCATCGATGCCGGAGAGCTCGGTATTGATATTGCTGATCAGCTTTTGCCGGGCCTCGAGCTTGGCCGTAAGCGCCCTCAGCTCGCCCATAGTGGCTTTTTTATCCTGTTTGGTCGCTTCAAGCTGCTGCTGGGTGCTGGCAATCTCGTTCAGCAGGTTGGCCCTGCGCTTTTCGAGATCGCTCCGGGAGGGCTGCTGCGCCCGTACGCACAGGGCGCTCAGGAGCAGGCAAAAAGAAAAAATATATAAACGCATGAAGGGTGAATCTGTTTTTAGGCCGAAGGGCAAAGCTAATAAAAGGATGCCAAAATGCACGGATAAACTATACGGCGATTGCCTGCCGGGAATATCCCGGCGCCGTATCCTCATCGCTTTCCCCATCTGATGAGCGAATTTGCAAAATTCCATAAGGGAACAGGCTTTCTTTCCTATATTTGCGCATTGCAGAGATGATCTGCTCAATGAACTATCAGATGAAAGTTGTCATTTTTGCCGGGGGGCGCGGCACCCGCATTTCAGAAGAATCCATGCTTCGTCCCAAACCGATGATCGAGATCGGGGGTAAACCTATCCTGTGGCATATCATGAAGATCTATGCCGCTTACGGACATACGGAATTTATTATTTGTCTGGGCTATAAGGGCTGGATCATCAAAGAATATTTTGCCAACTATTTCCTGCATAATGCGGATATGAAAGTGGACCTGGCCAGCAATTCCATGGAGATACTGCAAAATAACGCGGAGCCGTTTAAGATATCGCTGATCGAGACGGGGCTGGATACCATGACGGCCGGAAGGCTGAAACGGGTGTTGCCCTATACCGGCAACGAACCTTTTATGCTTACCTATGGGGATGGTGTCAGCGATGTGGACCTGGACGCGCTGCTGGCCTATCACCGTAACAGCGGTAAGGTATGCACAATGACGGCCATACAGGCAACCAGTCGTTTTGGCGTACTGAAAATGCAGGAGGACGGCACCATCGATTCTTTCGAAGAAAAGCCGGAGGACAGCGGTACCTGGATCAACGGGGGCTTCTTTGTCATCAATCCTGAAATCAGGGACTATCTGGATGGGGATATGGACGAAGTGATGTGGGAGCGGGATCCGATGGATCGCCTGGCTGCAACGGGGCAAATAGGCGCTTATAAGCATCACGATTTCTGGAAATGTATGGATACCCTGCGCGATAAAGAAGAGCTGGAGCAAATGTGGGAAGGCCGGCCGGCCTGGAAAAAGTGGTAGGACCAGAAATAGCTTAGCATATTTCAGCAAGAACAAGATCAATCAAACGAGGAATGGCCTTAGACGCGACCTTCAGAAACAAAAGAGTGTTCCTTACCGGGCATACCGGCTTTAAAGGCGCCTGGCTGTTGCAGATGCTGCACCACTTCGGCGCCGACGTGAAGGGCTATGCCCTTGCCCCGGAAGAGGAAAAAGACCTGTATAACCAGATCAACGGCGATAAGCTTTGCTATGCCTCCGTCATCGGCGATGTACGGGATAGCCAGCTGCTTAAAGGGGAGATTGTACGCTTTGAGCCCGATTATATCTTTCATCTTGCTGCACAGCCCCTGGTACGCCGGAGCTACCAGGAGCCGGTCTATACTTTCGATGTCAATGTGATGGGTACCATCAATGTGCTGGAGGCTATGCGCAGCCTGGAAAAACCCTGCACCGGCATTATGGTAACTACCGATAAGGTATACGAGAACAATGAGAAAGGCCAGCCCTTCGGCGAAGAGGAAAAGCTGGGCGGCTACGACCCTTATTCCGCCAGCAAGGCGGCTGCTGAGATCGCCATCGCTTCTTACCGGCATTCTTTTTTTAATCCCGGTCAGGTAACAGTACATCATAAATCCATTGCATCGGCACGGGCGGGCAATGTGATCGGCGGCGGCGATTATGCTGCTGACCGCATCATCCCGGACATCGTAAGGGCAATAGAACGGAATGAGCCGGTTTCGCTGCGTAATCCTAAAGCCATACGCCCCTGGCAGCATGTCCTGGAGCCACTGTTTGCTTACCTGCTGCTGGCAGAAAAAATGACGCAAGATCCTGTACGTTATGCTACGGCTTATAACATTGGTCCCAACAAAGAGGATGTACTGGATGTGGAAACCGTGACCCGGCAGTTTATCGACGCTTATGGCAAAGGCAGCTACCAGGTCGAAGGCAATGCCGGGCAGCCGCACGAAGCCCAGCTGCTGATGCTGGATAACCATAAAATTTACGAGGCCCTGGGCCAGAAACCGCACTATACCGCTGCTGAAGCCGTGCAGAAGACAGCGGCCTGGTATGCCGATAAAGAACGAAGCGCAACAGAAAAATGCCTGGAGCAGATCGAAGCCTACCTGGCACCTGTAGCGGCTGCGGATAGCCAATAGTCTTACTGTTATGAGTTCCACCGAAAACACGATCCTGGGATTGAAGCTGCCTACCGATCCGCGCTGGGTCGATATTGCAGCTATATCCCTGCAGGATATCCTCACCGATCATGCTTTTTGCGAGCAAAAGGCCGCCACGCAATTTATTTCATTGATCCAACGCTATCCCGAAAAAACGGAGCTGGTGGAGGCGCTGGCTCCCGTGGTTACAGAAGAGTGGGGGCACTTCCGCATGGTGCTGGCCGAGCTGAAGAAGCGCGGTCTCAGCCTGGGAAAGCAGCGTAAGGACGAATACGTAAACCAGCTGCTGCTGCATGAGCCGAAAAATATTTCGGGCGAAGTGCGGTTGCTGCATAAGCTGATGATCTGTGCCCTCATTGAAGCACGTAGCTGTGAACGTTTCCGCTTGCTCAGCCTCCATATTGAAGAAGAGGCCCTGCGCACCTTTTATCATAAGTTCATGGTTTCTGAAGCGGGGCATTACCGTTTGTTTCTCGACCTGGCCAAGGTTTACTTCGATGAGACCTTGGTACGGCAGACCTGGCTTGACTGGCTACAGATCGAAAAGAATATCCTTAAGGAACTGAAGCCGAGGGGTGATCGCATGCACTAATTGATGCAGCCCGTCCCTACCATATCTCAATTGATTTAAAATACCATGCAACTGAATACTTTATTCCAGCAAAAAAGCAATCCGGATCAGTTTTTCCTGATGGCCGGCCCCTGTGCTGTAGAAGGCGAGGAGATCGTAATGCAGATCGCCGAGCGCATTGTAGCCCTTACCGATAAGCTGCGTATACCGCTTGTATTTAAGGGCTCTTACCGTAAAGCCAACCGTACGCGGCTGGATAGCTTTACCGGCATCGGCGATGAGAAAGCGCTGAAAATACTGGCCAAAATAAGGGATACCTTCGGTGTGCCCGTGGTTACCGATATCCATGCCGCCAACGAAGCCGATATGGCTGCTGCTTATGTGGACGTATTGCAGATACCGGCTTTCCTGTGCCGGCAAACCGATATCCTGGTTGCTGCCGCGCAAACCGGGAAATATGTCAATGTGAAGAAAGGCCAGTTCCTGGCGCCGGAATCGATGCAGTTTGCCGTGGATAAGATACAGCAAAGCGGCAATGATCAGGTGATCCTGACCGACCGGGGAACGACCTTTGGTTACCAGGACCTGGTGGTCGATTACCGTGGAATTCCTACCATGCGGCAGATGAAGGTTCCTGTCGTAATGGATTGCACTCACTCCCTGCAGCAGCCCAACCAGACCAGCGGCGTAACGGGCGGCAATCCTGCCATGATCGAAACCATAGCCCGTGCAGCTATAGCCGTGGGTGCAGATGGCTTGTTCATAGAAACACATCCTGATCCGAAACATGCGAAATCAGATGGTGCCAATATGTTGCATCTCGATTTGCTCGAAGGCCTGATGCAGAAAATGGTAATCTTGAAAACGGCTGTAAATACGCTGTCTGGCTTATAGCCTACATTTTTAGGAATATGGATACTCGAAACGTTACAGCGCAGCCCCTGATCTCGATCTGCATACCAACGAATAAAAGCCGTGATTTTCTCAGGAGACTCCTGGATAGTATTCTCGAGCAAACATTCAAGGATTTTGAGATTATTGTTACAGACAATAGCGTGGATGATAATCTATACGAGCTGCTTCGGCAGTATGCCGACCGTTTGCCAATATTACATGTAAAGAACGTACCTCCGGTAAGTATGGGAGAAAACTGGAACCTGGGCCAGGAAAGGGCCAGGGGGGAGTGGATAAAAATAATGCATGATGATGACTGGTTTGCCACTCCCGAAGCTCTTGAAGCATTTGCCCTGGCGACAAAGAATCCCTTGCAGACCACGTTCATTGTAGGAGGCTACCAGAGTTATAATGAAACGACCGGGATTTATAAAAGTATGCTTGTCAGGGAACGGGAATTTAAGCAATTAATGACCGATCCCTTTAGGCTGGTAAAAGAAAATAAGATAGGGCCTCCCAGTGTGATCATGGTCAAGAACGGCCTTCAGGCCCGGTACGACCCACGATTGAAATGGCGCATTGATATTGACTATTACTGGGCATTGCTGCGCACGGAAAAAGCGTACTATATTCCCGAAACGCTCATCAGCTATAGCTACAATGTCGTTCAAACTACGAATGAATGCTATAATAACAGGATTGTGGAAATTCCGGAAGCCTTGATCCTTTACAGCAAATATGGCACGCGGCTAACCCGTAAACCGTTATTATATGATGTATGGTGGCGCTTGATGCGAAACCTGGAAATACGGGATGTCGCCGAATTGGAGGCACATGCGTCGGGTTATATAGTGCCGGATTTTTTCAGACGGATAGTACGCTTCCAGCAGAAATTCCCGTTAAGCATAATCAAGAACGGCTATTTTTCAAAGTGCCTTATGTTGCTTTCCTATATATTTAACCCAGCCAAAAGCTGAGCAAAAGATGCAGATCATTTATGGGCTTGGTTTTTCGACAATCTGTAAAAGCAACTGTAATTATTTTTACCGGCAATCTGATCGGCGCCCTTATAAATTATTTCAGCACCTATATCTTTAAAGACGATTTCCAGCAATTCGGCTTCGTAAGAACCTTCCTGAATATTTCCGTTATTTGCCAGACTTTCGTCCTGCTTGGTTGTGTTCCTACATTGCAAACCTTTCAGCAACGGTACACCGACCGCCAGGAAAAAGGCAGGGTGTTGATTACGATCTGCACCCTTATTCCCCTTGCAATGATGCTGCTTCTGCTGCCTCCGTACCTGCTGTTCCAGGATCACATTGTGCAATTGTTTCAGGCTGCGGACAGGCCGTACTTCAGGCAGTTTTATTTTTGGTTACCCCCATTGGTTTTGTTCTGGTGCTATATATCCCTTTACGAAGGATACATCTTGTCCCTGCAGAAGACCGCAGTTGCATTATTGACACGGGAAGTGATATTGAGGATATTCGGCTTGCTGATCCTGATGGTATTTTATTTCGGCTTTATATCCTTTTCCGGCTTTTTTATTCTTACGATCTTCAGCCACCTTTTGTCAGCGATATTGCTGCTATGGTATTCTTTCAGAGCAGGGGGGTTCGGCTTCAGCAACAACTGGCGTACTTTCACCGTTGCCGAATACAAAGAGCTCGTCCACTTTTCATGGTATCACCTGCTGATGGGATTATCTCTTTTCGTGATCGGCTTCCTGGATTCCCTGATGCTAGCCGCATTAAGCGAAGATGGCGTATCGTCGGTGCCTGTGTACACTATTGCTGTATTTATTACAACACTAATGACGATACCCTATAGGGCTATCATCAACGCAGTATTCCCCGTATTGAACCGTGCTTATATCGATCAGAAGAAAGATGAATTTTATGATCTGTTTGCCCGCTCCAGCGTCAATATACAGATCGTTGCTATTGCCATGGTTATTATAATCGGCTTCAATCTTCCTAATGCTGTGCGCGTATTGCCCAAAGGATATGAATCGGTGTTACCGGTGGTTTGGATACTAATGCTGGGCAGAATGGCGGATATGGCTACTGGGATGAATAACGAAGTGATCAGCATCTCCAGTCTATATAAATTCAATTTCAGAATTTCGGTTTTTCTTATCGCGCTCCTTGTTTTGCTTAACAGGATCTTGATCCCCATATATAGCATTTACGGTGCAGCCTGGGGCACAACGATTGCTATGATACTTTTCAATACCGCCAAAACCATTTATCTCAGGAGAAAAATGAACCTCTGGCCTTTTAGTATTCGGAGCTTGGCCATCTTGTTTGCCGGGGGACTTGCCGGGGCTGTGGCCTATTGTATGCCGTATATAGGAAACCCGGTTGCCGATGCCATCATTAGGTCGCTGGCTATATTGATCGTTTACATACTACTGTTGCTGCGGCTACGGCCCTCACCAGATTTGAATAACTTTGTAACGAAGATATTCAACAGGATAAAGACGCATTAAGAGGACTGTCTGATAAAGTTACCGGGTTAGTAGCTTTACGGCATATATCCCCTTTGTCTTTAGGGTATATAGGATAGCGAAGAGATAATAATATACGGATTTACCCTTCCGGGCGCTCATGATCCTAAGCTCGTGCCTGAGCATCGTTTTCTCCAGCTGCAGCCGCTTTCGTGTATCCGTACTGGCATTGGCTATGTGTACTACAGCAGTCGCAGCCGTAAAATAGGAGGGTATGCCCAGCTGCTGAAACTGGTAGCACCAAAGCTGATCTTCACCATACATAAAAAAACGTTCATCCAGCTTCTGTCCGGGCAGCTTTTCCAGATCCCTTCTGTAAAACATCATGAAAGCGCCGCTGACCCAGTCGCACTCTGTATCAAAATCGCCCTTGAAATACTGGTTCAGCATCAGCTGCGCCCGCTTCCGGTAAGGAAGCAGGTATAGCAGGGGCCTGCACAGGTCCAGTAGCTCGTTGCGAACACTCCTGAACTTCCGGGCATTTTTCTGGTAAACACCGTTTTCATAATTGAGCCGGCAGCTGAGGATATGACTGCCGGCAAGGCCGTTCAGTACAGAGATGCTGCGGCTCAGGCTGTCCTCCGTAAGATAAGTATCCGAATTTAGCAGTAAGACGATATCGCCGGTAGCTGCCGAAAGGCCCAGGTTGTTTCCTTTCGCAAAGCCGTTATTCAGAGGATTGCAAATTAGCTTTATGTCCGGAAACATGGCCAGAAATGCTCCTGGGGGGCACTCAGTCGAAGCATTATCAACTAGGATAATTTCATAGGCTAGCTGCCGCGTATATTTTCTGATACTGGCAATACAGTTGCAGGTAATCTGAAAGGTATTGTAATTTACGATAATGATGGATAGTAACATGAGGATTAACCTTTCTCCTTGTACGGACGGCGGTAATGCAATGTTGCAAATGTAAAGAATTCCAACGGGGCTCCGTGTGTGCCTGCCAACCGATTTCTTCAGAAATTTCTTGCCTGTAACCAAACGTATGTTTATGTTTGCTTTCTTCCGGGTACGACGAATGCCCGCTTGCTTTACCTTTTGTACGTGCAATGGCAACAATTTTAAGCGTAGCTCCATATCCGTTTCTGCCGCCTGTAAACGGTGGCCATTGGGGTATTATCAATGTAGAGAAGCTGCTCTCGGTATTCAATGAGGTGCACACAGTCACTACAGACAACAATGTCTTCGGACAGGAACGTTATCCTTTCCGGGTACACACAGTACTCAGCAGCAGCAAGCTGAGGTATCTTCCATACAGCCAGTATCGAAAAGTATATCGCCTGGCAAAGACGCTGCAGCCACAATATCTGTTCTGCCATCATCACTATATGTTTCCAATGGTGGCGAAGCTCGGGCGTAAACTGAACGTGCCGGCGTATATCCGTTGCCATAATATCGAAGCCGAACGGTTCAAAAGTACCGGCAAGTGGTGGTGGAAAGCTATGCAGTGGTTTGAGCGTTCCGCTTTTCTGCGCTCTGCTGGCGTTTTCTTTGTTACCCGGGAAGACCGGGATTGGGCTGTAGCACATTATGGTCTTCCCGAAAGTAAAGCGCTGGTCATGCCTTTCGCTATCGATCGGCAAAGCAGGCCGCCCGCGCCGGCAATATCCAAAAAGGAGCTGGCCGCCATGCTGAACCTTGATGCGGAGGTCCCCTGGCTGTTCTTTATGGGCAAGCTGGACTATGCTCCCAACGAGGAAGCAGTCACCTTCATTGTGAAGGAAATACTTCCGCGCTTAAGGCAAAAGCGGGATCGCTTTCATATTCTTATCTGTGGCAAAGGGTTGCCGGCAATCCTGCAGCAGGAGATCGCCGCTGCAGGCAGGGACATTCATTACCTGGGCTTCGTTCCCGAGATCGAGCCTTTGATCGCTGCCTGCGATCTGATGATCAATCCGGTGATATCGGGAGGCGGCGTTAAAACCAAGGTAGTGGAAAGCCTGGCCTGGAATAAGACCGTGGTGTCGGCGCACAGTGGCGCCATCGGTATAGAAAAAGCGGTTTGCGGTAACAAGCTCCTCATTGCGCCGGATAAAGACTGGCAGGCATTTACAGGCTTGATATGCGCTGTCCTGGATCATCCTGAAGCAACGATTCCTGACACTTATTTTGATCACTATTACCTCGGCAATGTCGCCAAAAGGCTTCAGCCGCATTTTAGCGGCAACAGCTTGTAGCTGCGGGCATACTTTCCACCCCATGGAAACCGTTTATCTTTGTATGATGAAACGGAGCTCAAGCCTTTGCCATGCTGTTTACTTCTTTTTTACCATTTGTATCTTGCTTGCCGGAAATGTACTGTGGGCGCAGGCTTCGGATGACAATTCCTTGTTTGGCGGCGAACGGACGTTTATCGGCGGCCTGGTGCTGGGCGGAAATATAACACAGGTGGATGGCGATTACCTTAACGGCTACCACAAGTTTGGGCTCAACGCCGGTGCCGTGGCCTACGTCAACTTTTCGCCGAAGGTGGGCACCAGCATAGAGCTGCTGTTTTCTCAGAAAGGCAGCCATAGCGTGTCGACGCTGGAGTCGCCTTATTACGGCAGCTATTTTGCCAAGTACACTATCCGGCTGAATTATGCCGAAGTCCCGGTAGTGCTGCACTATTACATCACAGAGAAAACCCATATCGGTATCGGGGCAGCATATAACCTGCTCGTCGGCTCTAAGGAGGAGTATAACGATGCCAGCTACAATACCGTGGTCGACGACAGGCAATATCCTTTTGAGCGGCACACTATCGACGGTTTGCTGAGCGCCAGCAGGGTGCTGTGGCGGGGGCTGGTCGCCAATGTCCGTTTCCAGTATTCGCTGACCACGATCCGTAAATTTTCAAATATCCCGCCAGGCCTGGGGTTCGAGAATCAGAAGAACAATATGCTTACTTTCCGGCTGATGTACCTGCTTTAGCAGCAAGGGCGCTTAAAGCGATATAGCTCATGAGGCCGGCGCCGGTTGCCAGCGCCGGCTCATCGATATCAAAACGGGAATTGTGCACCGGAAGTGTGTATCGTTCACCGTTCTGGCTGGTGCCGATACGGAAGAAGCAGCCTTTGATCCTTTGCGTATAAAAGGCGAAATCCTCGGCGCCCATGCGCAGCTCAAGATCCTTTACCTGTGCGGCGCCCAGGAAGTCCGTAGCAAAAGCGCGGGCCTGCTTCGTGGTCTCCGGATCATTGAACAGGGAAGGATAACCGTCGGGTATATCGATCAGGGCTTCGGCGCCATAAGCAGCGCAGATCTGGCTGGTGATCTGCCGTATGTAGCCAAGGGCTTCCCGCCGCCAGTCTTCGTCGAACGTGCGCAGGGTGCCTTCCAGCTCCACTGTATTGGGGATCACATTGGTGGTATGTCCGCCGGCTATTTTTCCAAAAGTAAGCACGGTAGGAGAGAGCGGGTTGCTTTTGCGCGATACGACCTGCTGCAAGCCGGTGATCACCATAGCAGCTACCGCTATAGGGTCGACCGTTTGCTGGGGTAAGGCGGCATGACCGCCTTTTCCTTTGATCGTAATATAGATCTCATCGGCGCTAGCCATATACTGACCGCCCCTGAAACCTGCTGTGCCGGCTGGCAGCTGGGGATATACATGCAGGCCGTATATCGCATCGGGAGCGGGGTTGTCGAGCACGCCGGCCTTAATGAGCAAGCTGGCACCTCCGGGATTCTTTTCTTCGCCGGGCTGGAAGATGAGCTTGATAGTACCTTCAAACCGGTCTTTGTATTCCTGCAATATAGCAGCGGCGCCCAGGAGGCAGGTAGTGTGCACATCGTGGCCACAGGCATGCATGATGCCGTCGTTGCGTGAGCGGTAGGTTGTTTCGTTATCTTCCTGTATCGGTAGGGCGTCCATATCGGCCCGCAGCGCGATACAATGTTTGTCCGGGTTACGTCCAGGGATCAATGCAACCACACCGGTATCGCATATGCCTTTTTGGTACGCAATACCGAGCTTGTCCAGCTCCGATGCTACAAATGCAGCAGTCTCATATTCGCGGAACGAAAGCTCGGGATGCTGATGCAGATGTCGGCGCATGCCGATCAGGCCGGGCAGCAACGCTGCCGCGCGTTCTTTTATAGCGTCAATCATTGTCCTCGCTGCTTTCCTTGTTTTTACGCACAGTATTGATGTTCACCACATCGGGTACCACCATGCTCGGGTTGAACTGCGCCGATAGCTTGTTGTACAGGTCCAGCGCATCTTTCCGGGAGCGGAAATCACCGACGCGCACCCTGAACTGAGGATTGTTGTACACCAGGTAGGAGCGTATGCCCGAGAACTGGCGCATAAACTCAAGCTTGATCTGGGAAGCCTTCTTCCGGTCGTTACCATTATAGATCTGTACCCGGAACCCCCTGACCTTACCGATAAAAGGCCGGTTTGCGCTGGCTGGCTTATTTACTACCAGCGCCAGTCTTGGATCGGCATGTACATTGACATAGCCGGTGTCGCTCTCCTGGGCCGCAGCACCAAGGGTGCAGCCCAGCAGCAAAACAAAGAAAAGGTATTTCATAAGCTAGGTTTTTATCAGGAACCGCCGGCGATCGTGACGCTGGCGGAGGCGCCGATACGGGTAGCGCCCGCATCGACCAGCTCCTGTGCAAAAGCAAAGGTACGAATCCCGCCCGATGCTTTGATCTGTATCTCCGGAGGCAGGTGGCTGCGCATCAGCTGCACAGCATGCACGCTGGCGCCTTGTTCGGAGTATCCGGTAGATGTTTTTACGAAATCGACCTTGTGCCTGGCGTACAAGGCGCAGCAGGCAATGATCTCGTCGTCGGTCAGCACGCCGCTTTCGATGATCACCTTAACGATGCCACGGTTGAGCCGGATAGGCTGCAGGCAGGCCGTGATCTCGCGGGACAAATAATCCCAGTCCCCGCTTTTGACAGCGCAGAGATTGATCACGATATCCAGCTCCAGAGCGCCATCGGCGATCGCTTTACGGATCTCCGCTACTTTGGCTTCAATGCAGCTGTAGCCAAAGGGGAACCCGATTACGGTAGCAGTGGCCACTGCGCTGCCGGCGGTATGCTTATGCGCCAGCGAAACATAATGCGGGGGTACGCATACGGCAGCAAACCCGTACCGGACTGCTTCTCCGCAGAGCTTTTCAATGTCGGAGGGAAGGGTAGTGGGCTTCAGTATCGTATGGTCGATATAAGAGGCTATATTCATATCTGCTGTTTAAAAAAGAGTCCGGTGGTCGATGAATTTTACCGGCTTCCGGTTATGATTGGGGAATTGTAATTGCCTGATCTCTTCCGCGCTGCAGTAATGAATATGAGGAATCACCCGCCATTTGTGCCGGAATACCGGGTGCAGCAACTCGTTGCAGGAGGCTGGATCCATATCGCTGTACAAGTAAAGCGATACCTGGTCCTGCTCATCAGCTCCTGTGCTCACTTCAACCACATACTCGCGTATGGCGGGAATGCTGTTGAGCGTATCGAAGATCGCCGGCGGATAAAGCGAAGTGCCTTTGAATTTGATCATTTGCTGCTTGCGGCCGAGTACAGGTCCCAGGCGCATCGTGTGCCTGCCGCAGCTGCAAGGCTCGTAGTAGCCGCGGCAGATATCGCCTGTGCGGTAACGCAGTAACGGCATGCCTTCCACACCGAGCGTGGTAATGGTTAGTTCGCCCTGCTCACCCGGGATTACCGGTTGTCCCGAATCATCCAGCAATTCAGCAATGATCAGCTCCGGATGATGATGGCCGCCTTTGCCGGCGCTGCATTCTGTAAAGGCCGTTTGCAGCTCGGTGGCGGCATAGGTGCCGTACAGCTGTATGTTCCAGTCACGGGTGATCTGCTGTGCCAGGGCATTGGGCCTAAGCTGGTCGTCGCGGAGGCTTTCGCCTATGGCCAGCACTTTTTTTACGGTGGTATCATTGGCCGAAAAGCCGCTGGCTTCCGCCTCGGCAATCATCTTCGGCAGGAAAGAAGGTACTGCGACCAGGCCCGTGGTATTCAGCTGCCGTATAGTATCCCATTGCATGGCCGGAAGACCAGGGCCGGTACGTACCGATGCCGCACCCAGCAACGACAGCCCGCTGTAATAAGCCACACCCGCCATGAACTGCCGGTCAAGCGTCAGCATCAGCTGGAAAATATCATGCTCTGTGGCGCCGATGCAATGGAAAGAAAGGTATTCGTTGTAAGCGAGGCGCAGCAAATCGTTCTGGGTGAGCGCTATGCTTACCGGCCGGCCCAGTGTGCCGGAAGTGGCTACATATTCCCGTATGGCCCGGGGCGCTACGCACAGAAAGTCGGTATTGTACCGCTGCAGGTCTTCTTTGGATGTTGTGGGCAGCTCATTAAAATCCTGCCAGGAGCGTAGTGCCTTCGGATCGAATTGATGCTGCCGGAATAAGCGTTTGTAAAACGGGGAATGCTGCTGCAGGTACACCAGCGCCGGACCCAGTTTTTCCCACTGGAAATCGGCCTGCTCTGACAGTTTTTTTTGTTCTATTGCCGGTATGAATGCCATCGGGCGGTGAAGATAAAGATATTTGGCTGCCCGGAGAAGAGCGCCCGCTGCCATAAGGCAGGGGCTGTATCTGGTTGGTTATGCCTGTTCCGGTTTCGACATATTGCTGGCCAGCTGGTTGATCAGGTTATACAGCTTTTCAATGTCTATTTCCAAGCGGCTGATGGTCTGCTCATACATCCTTTTTTCAAAAGAGCTGAGGCTTGGCGGGATATTGGAATGCTGGCTTTCCACACCTGTGGGATTATTGTAGAAATTATCATTGATATTGATCAGCTCCGATGGCGAAGTCTTATAGAGCTCTGCCAGCACCTCAATGCGGTCAAGCGTTATTTTGGTGGTTCCTTTCTCAATAAGGCTGTAGGCATTCTGCGATATATCGAGTACGCGGGCTACGTATTCCTGGGTATAATTATTGATCTCTCTTAATATCTTCAGTTTCTTGGAAAACTTCTGGGTAAGGTTCATCTGCCAAATGAGTTGAATACGCGAATTTATAAAAAGCTCTGCAACCGGAAAAACAACATCGTTGTTTCCCGAACCGATCATGCCCGCCAGTAATATCCTCTTTCTATTTCCTTCGTTATTATGGTTTTCTTAAAATATTTCCTGGACAAAAGTACAATATTATAGATCAAGCGAGTGAATATCTTTTTACCTGCTAAAGTATATTTCGCATCGATGGATCATCAATGGAACGTGATATGTTTTTTGCAAAAACGAAAGATTTTTGCGGAGCTAAATCATGCTTCTATATTGAATAATATATGCTTATTCTGTTTCCTTTTAATCGAATCAGAATCTATATTACTCTCTTTCAATGCTTAAAAGTCGTAAGAGATGCTGGTAAATATACTAAAATTGTATGAATAAAAAAATCATGATAATTCATAGATAAATTTAAAAAATACTTTTAATAAAAAATTCAAAATAAACAATTTATAATTTCGAAAATGTAATCAAACCAATCAAACAAATCCCTAAACTTTTATCAATGAAAAAAATTTTATGCTTTGCCTTGGCAGGATTGCTGCTGGGCGTTGCAGAGACATCGGCCCACCGGATTGAGTATTACACCACAAATGGCTGTATCAACCCGGGGCAAACGCTGAAGATCGATGCCAAAGTAGTAGCGGCCCCTTCCAACACCCGTTATGCCTGGCAATACAAAACGGCTACCGGCAGCTGGACCTGCTTTGACAACAATACCAACAACACCATTAACGGTACAGCGTTCTATGTAACCAATGCCTCCGGTTCGGGCGCCGACAATGCGCCGGAACTGAACATCGCCAATCCGACCTCGGCACTGGATAATGTGCAGATCCGTTGCCTGATGCGTGAAAATGGCAACCCTTGCGGCGCACCGCCCAATACTACTTATGGCGGCGACGATCTGAACCCTAAAGAAGCAAAAATGCTTCGCCTTCGTTACAATGCTGTCGCCGGCGCCTGTTCTATCTCCTGTGAAGACAATATGCTCAGCAATGCCAACGGCTTCTATGGCGGCTTTGAAGCAGTAACTTACAGCAGCGGCAGCTTTACGGACAAGAATTTCCTCTCCGGCGCAGGCAGCTCCGACTTTATCGCCAATGGTTCGGGCAACGGTGCTTATAAGTCCAAAAACAATCCTTACGATGCCTATGGTTTCAGCAGTGCGCGCTTTGCACCACACAGCGGCAACTACCAGATGGTAATAAAAGGTAATAGCACTGCTTCAGCCAAAGTATGGTACAAGACAGTATCGGTGCTGCCCGGCGAGGTGTATAGCTTTTCCGTATGGGTATCGAAGGTTGATGGCACCACACCCAATATACAGCTGCGCGCCGGCAACAGGGAGCTGGCCGCTATGCAGCCCGCTGCAACCATTGGCGAATGGACGCAGCTTAACGGCACTTACGGTGTACCGCCGGGTGTCACCTCGATTACCTTTGCCATCAGTGACAAGGCAGCAGGCTCCGGCGCGCACAATTATGTGCTCGACGATATCTGCCTGGTAAAGACTGCCGATCCTATTGCCATTGGTGATAAGGTATGGTTCGATATCGATCGCGACGGCCGACAGGATGCCGCAGAGCCGGGTATCGACGGTGTTACGGTAAAGCTGTTCTACGACGGCGATATGAACAACGTGGCCGACTCGGCCAATGCGGTGTATACAGCAACGACAAGCGGTGGCGGAAACTATAGCTTTAACGGCGTGATCCCGGGCAAATACTTTGTGCAGTTCACCCTGGCGGCCGGCTACAGCGGCTTTACCACACAGGACGCGGCCAACGTACCGGTTGGAGAGCATTCAACAGCTAACGTGAACACCGGCAAAACAGGTACGCACAATTTCACGGCCAATTATATGTTCAAAGATGCCGGTATGGTGAAGAATTTCACTATTTCGGGCAAAGCCTTCAACGATGTGAACGGCCTTACCGACAATACCGTCAACGGTGTGCTGATCTCCTCGCTGGGCAGTGCGCCTTTGTATGCCAACCTGTACAGGGGCAATACTTTTGTTGCCTCCACGCCCATAGCGTCAGGCAGCTATACCTTCAGCAACCTGGCGGGCAACACAGCTTACACCATAAGCATCAGTACAGTGGCTGCGACTTCCGGCAGCCCGGCATCTGTACTGTCATCCGGTTGGGTCAATACCGGTGAGTTTGTGGGTACCGGTACCGGTAGCGACGGTGCTGTGAATGGTCTTGTTGCCGTTAATCTCGGCGCCGCTTCTGTGGGCGATGTTAACTTTGGTATAGAGCAGCTGCCCACACCTGTCGGCTCAACAGCGACCAGCCAGGTCAACCCCGGTGGTAGTGTAAGCATTACCGTTCCCCCGGCTACCTTCGGCGGTACCGATCCTTCCGGCGGCACCATTACCTCCCTGCGCATTACAGCCTTTCCCGGCGGCGCTGCCAGCATCACCGTTAACGGCACAACTTATACTTCTGCCAATTTCCCTCCGGCAGGCATTACTGTGCCCGCCGGTCCTAACGGGCAGCCGGCACAAACGATTACCGTCGATCCGGCAGCTGATGGTATTACCTCTGTAACGATCGCCTTTAAAGTGACAGACAATGCAAACAAGGAGTCGACTACGACCAGCACGGCAACAGTACCTTTCTCAGCACTGACCATCAGCGGAAAGGTGTTTAACGATGCCAACGGCATGACCAATAACCTTGTTGATGGTACAGGCATCAATACCGCTTCCGCAGCGCAGCTGTATGCTTACCTGGTGCTGCCTTCAGGGATCGTTTCCGATTCGATTCCGGTTGCAGCCAACGGCAGCTTCCAGCTGGATAACGCTTCTGCCAATACGAATTACACCGTTGTGGTTACCACAACACAAGCCCTGATCGGCAGCAGCAACCCCGCGGTAACACTCCCTTCAGGATGGGTACGCACCGGCGAGCAGCTGGGAACCGGTAACGGCAGCGATGACAATGCCAACGGCCTGCTGAGCGTAGCTACAGGCAGCGGTAACGTGAGTAATGCGCTGTTCGGTATCGAGCAATTGCCTGTGGCCGGTACTGCTACGGCTGTAAGCCAGGCTAACCCCGGCGACACAGTCAACGTAACGATCCCCCCTGCGACCTTTGTGGCTACCGATGCGTCTCCCGGAACGGTTACCTCTATTAAGATCACGGCTATGCCTTCCAATGCAACCAGCCTTTCGGTGAACGGCAATAAGTACACCACTGCCAATTTCCCTTCAGGTGGTATCGTACTGCCGACCGGAACCAATGGCCAGCCGACAGTTCCCGTTGCGGTAGATCCGGTGAGCGGTACCGTTACTGTTGGTATCCCTTTCCGCGTGAACGATAACGCCAACATGCTTTCGACCAATACAGGCATGGCCAACGCTCCGGTATACGAGGTGCCAGATCTGACGCCGATCATCACTGTTGCACCTGCAACCATGTACGGCAGCACCAGCTTCACTGCAAGGGTGGATATCTGGAACCTCAGCAATGTACCCAGCAACGGAACGATCACCGTATACGTGACCAAAAGCGCCCTGATCAACTACACTTACAACAGCGCACTCTCCTCTGCGATAAGCATACCGGTGCAGAACAATGTATGGACCATGGATGCCACATCCAGCGCGAGCTATTACATTTTCACCACCAATGTATCTATTGAAGCACAGGGAAGGTCTTCGTTCGGTATTAACGGCGTGCTGACACCGGGTGCTACCAAGGGCCAGCTGACCAATACGGCGATCATCAACCCCGGCAGCGGCGGCGAATCGGTGATCACCAATAATACCGACGCCGAGATTATCCGCTATTTTCCTAACTAATCAAACCGAAACACACAACCTCCTTAAATCGAAACAATGAAAAAATCTTTAATCGTATCCGGCCTCATGCTACTTGCTGTGCCGTCTTTGTTTGCCCAGCAAAACCCCGCAGCCGCTAATCCCATACTGTCGCCCGCGCCCCTGGCCAATATCGGCTCGCAGTTCAACCTGAGCTTCGATGTGGGTAACGCCGGTACGCTGGATATCAGCGGTGCAAACGAGCCGCAGAAGATGAAGTTCACCATCAGCCTGGGTAAATGTGCGCCCAGCGTGAACGGTGTGGTTTCGGCCACAGGTACCGACGCCCTTACCGGTACTGCCCTGAATTACTTCGATGTGACCTACGATGCGGCGATCAAAATGTACTCCTTCACACAGAAGGCCAATGTGCCCCTGGGTATCGTACCCAACGGCATGCATAACATCATTGTGCACGCCCAGGTGACCGCTTTGTCTGCTCCCGGCAATACCGACGATATCGGCGCCAACCTGAACGTGCAGCCTAATGCTGCTGCTGCAGGCGCCAGCCAGCCGACCGATGATGATCGCGTGGAGATCTTTACCCATACCACGGGCGCACCGCTGCCCGTGGTGCTCAACAGCTTCCAGGCCCATGGTGCGGGTTGCAGCGTAGCGCTCGACTGGAATACCGGTAAAGAGCTTCAGTTCGATCATTTTGATATCGAGCGGGGGGCCGGTAAAAGCTTTATTGTTGTAGGCCGGGTAAAGGCTACCGGCGACAACAGCCGTTACAGCTTCACTGATAAGCAAGCTGCCAACGGACTGAATACCTATCGCCTGAAAATGGTAGATGCCGACGGCGCCGCTACCTATAGCGATATCGCCACGGCCAAAGCCGATTGCGGAACAGCAGCAACGATTGCGGTATTCCCCAATCCCACTAGTTCTTCGGTACAGGTAAGCGGCATTCCCGCCGGCGCTACGCTGCGCCTGATGGATATTACCGGTCGCCTGCTGTCGGAGACGGTTGCTAACGGCAGCACCGAACGCATCGACCTTTCTGCTTTACCTGCAGCATTATACCATGTGCAGGTGATCAAGGATCATACGCTGATCGCTACAGCTAAAGTAAGCAAGCAATAAGCAGCTTACCCACAGAACATAAAAGATCCCCGGTATTGTGCCGGGGATCTTTTTATATCGGAAATTTTTTCAGGAGGATTAAGGTTAGGACAGTAGCTTCTGACGCAGCAGGAATTCCAGCTGGCTGTTGGATATCTCCAGCTTCTCATTCATTTGCTTGATCTTTTCCCGCTCCATGAAGATCGCATAAGCCCTTTCAATTGTTTTGTCCAGCTCTTCTTCGTTCCAGGGCTTGGTCAGGTAGTGGAAGATCTTGCCTTTATTGATAGCGTCGACCACAGCGTTCATATCCGTAAAGCCGGTAAGCAATATCCGTATGGGATCAGTAAACTTTTCGATTACTTTTTCCAGGAATTCAACCCCTGTCATATTGGGCATGCGCTGATCGGTAATGATGACATGTATCAGGTTCTTTTCCAGAATTTCAATTGCTTCTGCTCCGCTAAGCGCGGTGAACACCTTATACTTCAACCTGAAAGTTGCCTTAAAGGAGATGAGGTTGTTCTCTTCATCGTCTACATAAAGAATTGAAATTTTATCATTGTTCATCACTGAGATGTTTTTGTAATTGAGTATGAATTGGCTTGGAAAAAGGCTTTGGTTAACGGTATGGTAAAGGTAAGCGATAATCTCATTATTGTATCTAAGTTACAAAATCATAGATAAATATTAATTCATGATATAAGATTATGTCGTGATTTTTAATAATCTATGAAGAAAAAGCAAGGTGGTGCTGCCTTTCAGGTCATTTTCTCTTTTGTAAATAGTATGCTTTATTTTTTTGATGCTATGGCTTGTTTTTTTAAAATGCAAAAGCTTTAACTGTTAGTTGCACCGCTTGTTTCTATAGCATTAACCGGTATCTGTAAGTGGAAGGCGCTGCCTGCTCCCAATGTTGAGGTTACAGAGATGCTGCCGTTATGCTTTTGTATGGTGTTAAAGGCAATAGACATTCCAAGGCCGGTACCCTGACCTACATCCTTGGTGGTGAAGAAGGGGTCGAAAACCTTTCTGCGGGTGTCTTCCGTCATGCCTGTTCCATTGTCGCTGATGGTTATATACACCTGGTCGTCAGTACAGCGGGTGCTTACTGTTAATTCGCCGCCCGGGGCTTCGCCGAATCGCTCGTTGATCGCGAACAACGCATTGGAAATGATATTGAGAAACACCTGGTTGAGCTTGCCGGGATAGCAATGCACCAGGGGCAGGTTGCCGTAATGCTTCGTGACCTTAATGTGGCCCAGCAGGTTGTTGACAATAACAATGGTGGATTCGAGCCCTTCGTTGATATCGGCCAGCTTCAGCTCCGCTTCATCCAGGCGCGAAAAGATACGAAGGCTCTTTACGATCTCGGCAGTGCGGGAGGCGCCCTCGTTGATCCCTTTCAGCAGGTGCCCGATTTCCATTTTCAGGTAGTCGAAGTCCTGCTCTTCCTTAAAACGGTTGGTGGCTTCGATGCGGTCCTGGTCGCTGATGTTGCTTGTATTAAGCTGATCCTGCAGCTGGATGATCTGGAGCAGGATGTCGACATCCCGTTTCAGGGGGCCTATATTGCCTGTAACAAAGTTGATGGGATTGTTGATCTCATGTGCGATACCCGCAGTAAGCTGACCCAGCGAAGCCATTTTTTCGGCTTCGACCAGCTGCATCTGGGCCTGCTGCAGGTCGGCCAGTGTGGTTGCGATCTCAAGATTCTTGCTTTCCAGCTCCTCCGTGCGTTTCTTCACCTTTTGCTCCAGCACAATATTCTGCTCTTTGATGATACGGCTGTTCTCTTTGGCAATGCGCAATGCAGCCAGCCGCGATTGTTCCTTTTCCTTCTTGAGGATGTTGATCCTGTTGGCCAGACCGAAAGACAGCAAGGCCATTTCGATGGCTGAGGCCATTTGCATGGAATAGGTCGTGGCCATGTTATAAGGCAATATGCTGAAGTCTTTCAGGATAAAGACAAGTGAACCTGCGATCAATACGGTCCATGCAACCAGGAAAAACCGTGCGGAGGAAACGGAAGGTTGCTTCCATACCACGTAGCAAGCCGTAAGAAAAAGGCCCACGGAAGAAAGCGTGGTGGCCGATTGCATGATGACGAAAGCCCTGTTGGCATCGAAGAACACGACAACCAATGCAATGAAGAACAGGACCGCCAGGAACAGCAGCATAAAATACAGCTTCCTGAAATGCTTTCGGACCTCGAGGAACCCGATGGTAAAGAAGATGGCCGATATACCGCTGATGCAAGCAAAGAGTACGACGCTGATGTTCTCAAACCAGGGCGCATCGGGCCAGAGGAACTGGTAGTTAAAGCCTTTCAGACCGATTTGCGTCAGGCCCACAAACAATACGTAAGAAACATAATAGAGGTAGGCCTTGTCTCTTATCGAAAGAAAGAGAAAGAAATTGTATACCGCCATGATGATCACTACACCGATGTACGCGCCTGAGAACAAATATTCCCAGGCGACCTCTGTCAGCTGCTGCTGCGGCTGTGTCGTGTACACCGGCAGGATTACCGGCATCTTGCTGCGGATCCTGAGATAATAGGTATTCGTTTGGCCGGTAGGGATATCCAGGTCAAAGATATAATTGGGATCCTTGAACTTTCGGTCGGAGAAGCGATGCGTTTTGCTGATAAGGATACTGTCGGTAAGCATGCCGTTATGCGTGGCGTAAAGGCACACCTCGTCAAAGGTGGCATTGGCTACTTTCAGCAGGTGATTGGCATTGGTACCCGGATTGGAAAGGCTGAACCTTGCCCATACATCATGGTCATTAACACCCAGGTTGGGTATAGCATTCCCGGCGCTTTCGAAGGATGCTTTCATCACCTGGTCCAGCGACTCATTTTGCTTTGGCTTATAGACCTCTAGCTTTTTGCCGATCAGCACCTCTGTTACAGTGTCGTTGAGATAAGCCGATTGTGCTGAGCCCCTGGCAGCCGTCAGCAGGACAAGGATGATGAGCCAGAATGGTTTTCCTTTCATTGAAATAAGCGCTATTTTATCGCAGTGGCAACGACAAGATTGATCGAGCAGGCAAAATAACGATTCCTGTCTGCATCTTCAAGCGCTTGCTTAAAAGAATTATGCTCTTCTTCAGAGATGAGTCCTTTTTCCTGCATCATCAGCAGGGCGTGGTCGGTCCGCAGCATCTGCACCACCTGGTCGAGCGATCGTAGCACGAAGGGATATACCTCGATGCCGGGTGCTCTGAAGCCGGCCTCTGTTAAATAATCCAGCAGCTTTACTGCTGCAGCGCCATTGTTGACATTGCCATTGCCCAGGTAATCCCTTAAACGGAAGCCGACGCTGGTATCACCATTGTAAAAGGCGATGCTGCTCCAGGCCGTCTCTACACATACAACAGGACTTTGGGGGCTCAGCACGCGGTAAAATTCTGAAAAGGCCGCAGGTGCATCCGTAAGGTGCTGTATCAGCCTTTCGTTGCGCAGGCCCGACAGCTCATTGTCTTTAAAAGGAAGCTGTCCGGCAGTTGCCTGGATAAAATCTGCGTTCGTTTGCTGCTTCGCTGTGCTTCTCGCCTGGGCAATCATTTCTTCGGCCGTATCTACACCGGTGACCTGTACCGTATTGCCCAGCAGTTGCGCCAGGTTGAGCACGTCGGTGCCGGTACCGCAGCCGATATCAGCGATACGGCCGGTATTGATCTTCCGGAAAGGCTCATAGGATTGTTGTTTCAGCTGCGCAAGCACCTGGGTCGTCTGCTCCAGGTAGCTGATGTTGTACAATTGGGACATGTGGTTAAATGGGATTGGTTCTGATTATTGTATATTCAAATCACGCATGTTATGTGTGCCGGGTTTGGTCCGGTTTTTATAGTCGCTCCTGACGAGGTTCTCAATCGTTTCCTCAAGACTCCATCGCTCCAGGTAAGGGATCTCCAGATCGTAATGAATAATGATCTCTTTCCTGCGCAGGGTTTCTGTTCTGATGATGCTCAGGTTGTCGCGTAAAGACAGGATAGCTGCGCGGTCGGCTTCGGTAGCAGTGCACAGGTCCTTAAGATCGGTGTAGATCATGGTCGTTGCCAGCAAGTCCAGCTTGGGATAGTAGAAGGTTCCATTGTTTCCTAATCGTGTTTCAATGCGGTAGCCCAGGTTCTCGGTCAGCTTTACCGTATACGGAGCGCATAGGGCGAACAGCGATTGCAGCCCGATCTGCTTTGTGATCGCAATAGCGGCATAAGATAAAAAAATGCTGCCGATACCATAGCCGGCGATCTCCCTCGAATTCCAGAGCCCGCAGCCCTCGCCCGTGCCCTGCATACCGTAGGTCCGTATCATATCGTAGACGTTGGGATCCATAGTGCCGGTGGCGTCCTCAATTGGCAAGGGCTCTGTACCGCCGGCTACGTGAATCCTGGCGCCGCCATAAACACGTTCACGGTTAAGCGACTCTACAATAACAACAAAAACGGCCGGGTTAGTGATCCACGCATTCTTGGATGAGGTAATGTTCTCAATGCCAAAATTGGTAAGCACCCGCATGTGACCGTCTGCAAATTTATAGCAAGTCTCGGGATCGTCGATAGCCCTGAAGGCTCTGAGCCTTACCTCGGGCTTGTCCCTGTTTAATAACGTATCCATTACTTTTAGATGCTAAGAATAACTCAAATAATTTATTGGCGAAACGGCGGTTTATGGCGCTTCAGGGGCGTTCTTCTCCCGAACTGAATTGGAACAATCAGAAAATCTATTACCGTTGCCTGCATAAATTACCGGCGCAGGAATTACTGATCAGAACTGATAGAAGTGAGTTTGGTTCAAATGCTTAAAGTGGTGGATACAGTTAAAAGCAAGCAAAGGTATAAGAATAGATATTAGGAAACACGTTTTATTTATGCAACTTAATACCATCATGCTTTACCGCAAACAAAGATCGTCCGGAAACAGCTGCAACGATCTCTGAGTTGCGAAGACCGGGACCTTGCTTGCGACGACCACAACTGTGCTGGTACCTCTGTTAAACGGCGTATGCCTTGCAGAGCCGTATTTTCAGGGAACAAGGCATCCTGTTTATGGGACGGAATAATTCATTGTGAGAGGAAGACAAACAGATACAGCATGCGAGATCATTGCAGGTGTCAACTTTGCTTTCGTATGCGGCTATAGGACACTTGTACTGCTGCTGCAATGATTATAACGCGATCTGTTATAAAGTATGAAAGTATTGCTGCCAGCGGCTTTGAAGTGTTAAGCCTAATAGAACTAAGTATAAATACCCAGTTTATCTGTAATACTTTTGGCCAATCAGGTTTGCTGATATCCCGTCTCGGATTCACTGACAAAAGAGCCTTAAAGTATATTCCTCTTGTTCCGGAAAGCATGCATCAGCTGCTCTTTCTTACCGATACCTCCAGCAGCGCCTTATCTTTCATGATCACATAACCACTGCCGCTTTTGCCCTTATGGTATTCGGTCACCTGCCTGATATTGATCAGGTGCTTGTGGTGTATACAGATGAAGCCGTACGCTTTCAGCTCTTCTTCGAAGGTAGCCAGGGTGCGCAGGACCATCTTCTCGCCCGATTTGGCGAAGTAAAGCACGGTATAATTATCTGTGGCTTCGCAGCGGATAAGGTCGTCGCTATCAGCAAGCACAATCCGTTCATCATAGGCAGCCGGAGCTTGCGCACGCTCGGCTGGCTTTGCAGCGAATCGAGCAATGCCGGCAGGTCGCCTGCGGTAGCAGGGGTGTGGCGGCACCGGTTCATCGGTTCTTGGCTTCTTTACCGCGGCGTTAAATTCCATTTCGCTGACCGGCTTCAGCACATAGCCGATCATGGATGCCTTGATTGCTTTAAGCGCATAGTGATCGAATGCGGTGATCGGATCACCTGCGCTTCGGTAGCAGGGTAGTGGCGCAAGGTGTCGAAGCCGGTACCGTCGGGCAGCTCCACATCCGGGAGCAGGATATCAGGAAGGCGGGTACCAGGGATAGCGCTTGATCTCCTGATCGGCGGGCCCTGCCGGATCGCTGATCCGCTGGAATTTTTTTCCGTCGAACCGCAGCGCCGTTCCCCGTTCCCAGCCAGATGTATCCTCTGGGATCCTGCTGTACCAGGTAACCATTGGTACCCGTGTAACCACCCGGCAAGGTGTACTGGTGCATTCCCGGCAGCAGGTATTCCGAAGCCATCTACAAAGCAGCAGAAACCAAAGTCCTGGTCTGAGATAGGCGACAGTCACTGAGCAGTATTTTGGGTTTGGTTAGGGTAATGTACAATTTAGTTCTAAGAATGTTCTTGCGATATAGCTATATTTTTTTAGCGAAGGAAAAGGATGTATTCTGTTAAGCTGCCAAAAGAAAAAACCAGCCGCTGCCGGCCGGTTTTATATATCCTTATCCATAAAGGATCAGAAATAAGTTTCCATTTCTTCACGGTATGTGGCGGCCGCTTTGGCTGCCTGGTCGGCAAAGTCCGTTCCGCTGCCGGCGAAGATAACGCCACGGCTTACATTGACCAGTATACTGACATCCTTATTCATAGCGGTACGGGCTACGGTGGCCATGTCGCCGCCCTGGGCGCCCACGCCGGGTATCAGCAGGAAGTGATCAGGAACGATCTGGCGTATCCGTTCCAGCTGCTCTTTCTGTGTGGCGCCTATGACAAACATAGTATTGTCCACACTGCCCCAGGATGCCACCGTACGCAGCACCTGCTCATATAATAAGCCATCGCCGGCCGGCTGCAGCTGGAAATCCCGGCTGCCTTCGTTGCTGGTCAGTCCAAGCACAATAGCCCACTTGCCCGGGAACTGCAGGAAAGGCGCAACGCTGTCTTTACCCATATAAGGAGCCACCGTAACGCTATCGTAGGGATAGGTATCAAAGAAAGTCTTGGCATACTGTTCGGCCGTATTGCCGATATCGCCGCGTTTGGCATCGGCTATCGTGAAAATATCCTTGGGGATATAATCGAGCGTCTTACTCATGCTGATCCAGCCTTTCAACCCTTGCGCTTCATAGAAAGCCGTATTGATCTTGTAAGCCACAGCATGTTCTTTCGTAGCATCGATAATGGCCTTGTTGAATTCAAATACCGGGTCTTCCGTGGCAAAGAGATGCTGCGGTATCTTGCTTATGTCGGTGTCCAGGCCTACGCAGAGAAAGGATTTCTTTTTCCGTATCTGGTCGATCAGTGATTGTCTGTTCATGCTTGCAAAAATAAAAAAAGCATTTGCAGGATTGATACAATTAAAAATTATGAATATAGGACAGCATGAGCCCGATGGCGAAGGTGCTGGCCGGTACCCTTACCTGTTGGCCATTCAGGAAGGTCCTGTCTTTCGGTGTATCAAAGTTGACCGGCTGCAGGTACTTCCCTGTGCGTCCGTAGCTGAGCAGCAGGCCAGCTCTTACATGCAGCCTTTGCCGGCGAAACTGTCCACCCATCTGACAGTTGTAGGTGTTCCAGGTAAGAATATAGGGCGCTTGTCCGCTATAGTCTTCTTCACCCGGCCTGCGGGGAATAAAAGTATTGTTGGTGGCCAGGGAGGCCAACAGGCTTATGTCCGAATTCAGCTGGTAGCTCCAGCCCAGCGCCAGGTTGAGCACGCTGGACCGCTCTTCCGAAAATTCAAGGAATTCCTGGGTCTGCGCGTTATTGCTGCCCGTATCGGGACGGAGAAAAGATTCATTCCGGGGCGAGACAATAAGGTAATGGCTCACTGCCGGAAAGTACTCGGCCGCCAGATAACATTGTCCTCTGCCGTAATCGAAAGCATAGCCTGCAGCTAGGCTCAGCGGCATCTTATACTTTACGGGAAGTCCCGTCTGCCTGCCGTTGGCCAGCAGGTTGGCGGTAAATCCGCCGTCAGGCAGGTGCACGTTGGAGATCAGGATGTCGCTGTTGAGAATGGCCCGGCCTTTCACTGATATCATGGGTGTGGTAAACAGCAGCCCGAAATGATGCCTGCCCGCTTCATAGGCCAGGCCCGCACGGAACCGTATGCCCACATGCCAGTAGCTCAGGTCATAATCGGCCTGGAAAGACGCAATGGGGGGAATGACGGCATCGCTATCCGTATTGAACAGCGCACGGGAGGTCGTATGCTGGTAAAGGTCCTGGCTGAGCAGCTGGCCTTCCGCCGTAATGCCTACGGCAAGTTTGGGACTGAGCTTGAAGCCCGCACCGATGCTGCCTATCGTCTGGTTCTGGTTGTTGCGGGCAGAGTATTGGCCCACATAGTATTCGTCGCCGGGGCTATAGCTGTCGTCCAGCACATTCATTCTTTTGTCCTGCCTTTGCGTGCTCTGGAAATCCAGGATAGGACGGTTGATGAGCGAATAGCCTACGGTAAGGTTGTTTTTCCGGCTCAGGAGTATGGTGCCCGATACCAGCTGGGGAATGATCCTGGCTTCGCGGCTGCGTAACGGTAATCCCTGGCCCACGGCATTCCTGATCCTCGTGTTACGGTATTGGTATACATTAGCCGATACTGCAACGGAGGTTTTGGGATGCAGGGCCATAATGGCCGGGTTGTAATAGAAAAAGCCGCTGTCGTTATCGCTGGCGATCACGGCGCCGGGCGTTACATAACCGCCGGTACCATAGTCGTTATGCCAGTAGCCGGCATCCTGTGCCGGCGCTATAAGCGCAGCAAATAGACAAAGGAGCAGCGTAAAGGTTTTCTGCATAGACAAGGTTTTGGTCAGAGGATAAAGATAATGCGGGTTGGGAAGACCTGCAAAAATTGTATCTTGGCTGCCGGAGCCTTTCTATGAATACGACTGCCCTGAAGCATTTATTAAGCTGCCTGTTTTTAGCCGTCTGCCTGGTCGGTGCAATACCTTGTGCAAAGGCGCAGCAGCTGGCCTTTCAACAGCCGGCAAAGCTTACGATACAGGCGCAAAGCGATAAAGCGCCGGTCCTCCTGCATGCTGCCGGTGCGTATCTGGCTGCCTGGAAAAGCCCCGGAGCACAAGGACACATTCAGCTGGCCACCTGGCCCGATAAAGGGCAGGTGGCGCCAACCGAGACAACCCTGGCCGACGCGATAACCGGCGAGCAACCTGCACTGGTTGCCGCCGGTGCAGACAGATACCTGTTCTGGCGGGATACTGCCGGCGCCCTGCGCTACAAGTATTGTCCGGAGCGCGGCGCCTGGGATGTCGTGCCGGTGCAAAGCCTGGATATTGCTGCCGGGGCCGGTGGCGAGGGCTTGACTGCCGCATGCGTATCCGGGAAGATCGTGCTGGTCAATCGCTGCAGGGGAAAAGACCGGCAGTGGATGGCTGTCCTGGAGATCGCGCCGGACGGGATTTTGCATACCTTATCCTTCCGGGAATTGAGCGGCAGTCGTTCTGCTGCGCTTTCCTTTATCCTGGCCGGTGAAGAGACTGTAAGGTTCTGCCGCAGCAATGGCGCCCAGCTGTACTACCGGGATTACCAGGTAGTGCAAAGCCGTTTCGGGCCGGAGCAAAGCCTGTCTGCCGGTTCGCTGATCACAGCCATGGGCGGCCTTCTTGATGGCGATCGTTCCATAAGCCTGTGGCGCAGTCGCACCGACCGGCAATGGCATTACCAGGTAACGACAGCTTCGGGTTCCGGTGCAGCAGCAGCGATTCCCGGCTTCCCGGATACGGAGCTGCCCGTAGCGCTTTGTCCGACGGAGAACGGCGGTGTACTGCTTGCCTGTACCGGCGCCGATCAACAAATCTATATCATCAACGGCGATGCCTACGATCCGGCCTCCTGGATGGGATCTGCCTTGTTTCCCGGTAAGGCGGATTATACCTTAAGAGACATTGTGCTGCCCGGCGCGCACGATGCTGGTATGTCGATCCTGAATGCAGTAGGCGGAAAAAGCACCTATACAATTAATGAATGCAATACGCTGACCCAAAAGCTGCCTGTAGCGCAACAGCTGCGCGCCGGTATCCGTATGTTCGATCTCCGTATCGACCGCTACCAGGGAGCGTTATATACCAAGCATGCGCCGTCCGACTGTATGGATGATGCGGTAGGCGGCGGATACGGCGAACGGCTCGATACAGTGCTGTATAGCGTAAAACGTTTCCTGGAGGCTTACCCGCAGGAATTCGTCTTGCTGAGCTTTTGCCATTTCTGTGACCGGTACATGACTGTAGCGGAGCAGGGCAGGGCAATCACGACGATGCTGGGCGCCGATAAGGTGTTCTATCCCGCAGGCCGGCAGCTCGGCGATATTCCCCTGAGCGAGCTGGCCGGTAAAGTGATCGTTTCTTTTGAAGAGCATGACTTTCCCCAGTCCGGTATCGTTGCCAATACGATGACCGACCGCTCGACCGCCTTCTTCAACTACAAGCGGAGGTATGCCGGTACCAACAGCCTGGATACTTTGCTGCTGTCGCAGAAGAATTTCTTTACCGGGTTGAAAGGCAAGACGGACCGCAACGATATCATCAGGGTCGACTGGCAGCTCACGCAGGCCGGTCAGGAGGCTGCTATCAGCTGCAGTCAGTTCCAGTCGGAGAATGCCAATCTGCTGCTGGACGGGGCTTTATTGCTGGTCAATGCTATCCGTAAAAACAAAAGCATCATCAGCCTGGCGCTATGGGGCAACCGCTACCTGGCGGCCCAGCTGCAGCAATGGATCGCTGAGGGCATTATCGACCGGGAGAACAAGCCTAATATCCTGTACGTCGATGCGGCCAATGGCTGGATCACGGACATCTGCGTGGGCCTGAACCGGAGCACGCTGTATCAGAAATAAACGGGCTGTCCATATCGCTCCGGATGTATACGAAGAGGGGCGCCAGGGCCGGGCAACGGCACATTTTCTTTAAAAAAATACTTCCATCCATCAACTTTTTCAGATTATTTCCTTTTTAAGAGAATATAGCTTACTTTTGCAGCCGAATTGGAAATCTCTTTATAAAAAAATTTAATTTTTGATATGCCTAACGTTGGTAAAATCAAGCAAATCATCGGCCCCGTTGTCGACGTTCATTTCTCTTCTGACAGCAAATTACCGGAAATCTACAACGCTCTTGAGCTGACCCGTGAGAACGGTGAGAAGCTGGTGTTGGAAGTGCAGCAGCACCTCGGGGAAGACAGCGTTCGTTGCGTAGCGATGGACGGTACCGAAGGTCTGGTACGTGGTCTGGCCGTAACCGATACCGGTAAAGCCATCGCCATGCCCACAGGAGACCAGATCAACGGTCGTCTGTTCAACGTAACCGGTGATGCGATTGATGGTCTGCCTCAGCCCGACCGGACAACTACCCGTCCGATCCATGCCAGGCCGCCAAAGTTTGATGAGCTGAGCACCTCTACCGAAGTGCTGTTCACAGGTATTAAAGTAATCGACCTGATCGAACCTTATGCAAAAGGTGGTAAGATCGGTCTGTTCGGCGGTGCGGGTGTAGGTAAGACCGTACTGATCCAGGAGCTGATCAACAACATCGCAAAAGGTCACGGTGGTCTGTCCGTATTTGCCGGTGTAGGCGAGCGTACCCGCGAAGGTAATGACCTGATGCGTGAAATGATCGAAGCCGGTATCGTAAAATACGGCGAGAAATTTGCACACAGCATGGAAGAAGGCGGATGGGATCTGAGCGCTGTGGATATGGAAGGCCTGAAAGATTCAAAAGCGACCTTCGTATTCGGACAGATGAACGAACCCCCCGGCGCCCGTGCCCGTGTGGCCCTTTCCGGTCTGACCATGGCGGAATATTTCCGCGACGGCGACGGCAAAGGAAAAGGTAAAGACATCCTCTTCTTCGTAGACAATATCTTCCGTTTCACCCAGGCCGGCTCCGAAGTATCGGCGCTGCTGGGCCGTATGCCCTCTGCGGTAGGTTACCAGCCGACCCTGGCTACAGAAATGGGCCTGATGCAGGAACGTATCACCTCTACCAAATCCGGTTCTATTACTTCTGTACAGGCGGTTTATGTACCTGCGGATGACTTGACCGATCCGGCTCCGGCAACTACCTTCGCCCACCTGGATGCCACTACCGTACTGTCCCGTAAGATTGCGGATCTTGGTATCTATCCCGCGGTAGATCCCCTGGATTCTACTTCCCGTATCCTGACCGCTGCTGTAGTAGGCGAAGCCCACTACAACTGCGCCAACCGCGTGAAGCTGATCCTCCAGCGCTACAAGGAGCTGCAGGATATCATCGCGATCCTGGGTATGGACGAGCTGAGCGAAGAAGACAAGCTGACCGTAAGCCGCGCCCGTCGTGTGCAGCGCTTCCTGTCACAGCCCTTCCACGTAGCAGAGCAGTTCACCGGTCTGGCCGGTGTGCTGGTACCCATCGAAGAAACTATCCGTGGCTTCAACATGATCATGGACGGTGAAGTGGATGAGTATCCTGAAGCCGCTTTCAACCTGGTAGGTACCATCGACGATGCGATTGCCAAGGGTAAGAAGCTGATGGAACAAGCCAAAAATTAATTTTGGATTTTGAAATTTGAATTCCGGATCCCGGGATTTGAATTTTGATCTTGGGATTTGAATTTTTGAATTTTTAATTTTGAATTTGCTGTATGCAATTAGAAATATTAACACCCGAGCATAAGGTTTTCAGCGGTAGCGTATACGGTGTTCAGCTGCCCGGTGTGGAAGGCTCCTTTGAGATCCTGCAAAACCACGCACCCATGGTGGCTGCGCTGGGCGAAGGCAAGATGAAGATCCTGAAAGACAAGAACAGCAACGAAACCTACAACATCACCGGCGGCTTTGTGGAAACACTCAACAACAAGACCACCGTGCTGCTGGAAGGAGCGGAATCCGTTTCCTACTAAGCTGTTCCCTCAGCAAAAAAATATAAGGTCCCGGTTCGTCGGGACTTTTTTTTATGGCTAAATTAGCCGGCCTGTCCTATTTTACGATTCCCGATTGTTATTTGTTTTTAACCACTATAAAAACACAGATCATGCAAAATTTTCTTTTATTGTTCCGCAGGGAAGGCGGCGTATCGCCCCAGGGCTCTCCTGAAGAAATGCAGGCCCTAACCCAGAAATGGATGGACTGGATCGGCAGCATTGCCGCGCGCGACCAATTGGCCGACCGTGGCAACCGCCTGGCCGAAACCGGCAAAGTTGTGAGATCGGGTATGGTAACCGACGGCCCTTTCAGCGAGATCAAAGAGGTGCTGGGCGGCTATACGATGATCAAGGCTGCCTCTTATGATGATGCCGTGGCCATAGCCCGGGGCTGTCCCATCCTGCCTTTGGGCGGCAGTGTCGAAGTCCGGAGCCTGAATCCGGTAATGTAATGGTGCAACGGATAAAATTTGTTCCAGGCCCTGCCTTTACCGGCAGGGCCTGCTTGTGTTATAAAGAATGTGGTGTTAAAGTATTCCCTAATCAGGCAGGACACACGCTGTATTGCTGCAGGGCAATTATTTTTACAGCCTGTTCAACAACCCTTTCAGAAAATGAAAAACGGATTATTTTGTATGGCTTTTGCCTTGCTGGCCGCCTCCTGTGGCCAGCGCGGACCGAAGGAAAGCGCCGCTTCGAAAATTTCTTTAGCAGAAGCCCGTAAAGGCTTTGCGACCAAACCGCTGAAGCAGGCCGGTGTCAAAGGCGCTGTGGAGCCGCCGCCACCGGAACTGCTCAGTGTAGTATCCTATCCTACGCCTATTGGCAACATGTCGGCCTACCTGAGCAAGGCGCCTGAGGACGGCAAGCGTCATCCCGCCATGATCTGGATCATCGGTGGCTGGGGCAATGATATCGGCGATGTATGGAGCCCGCAGGGTCCGGAGAACGATCAGTCGGCCGCCGTGCTGCGGGAGGCTGGTATTGTCATGATGTATCCCGCGCAGAGAGGCGGGAACGAAAATCCGGGTACCGACGAAACCTGCTACGGCGAGATCGATGATATTGTTGCCGCGGCAAAATACCTGGCGCAGCAACCCGGTGTGGACCCGAAGCGGATCTACCTGGGCGGGCACAGCACCGGGGGTACCAAGGTTATCCTGGCAGCGGAATACAGCGATCTGTTCCGCGCCACTTTCGCCTTTGGTCCGGCTGCTTCTATTGATAACTATGATCCGGGCGATCTCAACTTCGATCCGCAAAATGAACAGGAGCTGAAGCTGCGCAGCCCGGTGCTGTGGCTGCATTCCCTTAAAGCGCCGCTGTTCGTATTCGAAGGTGTGCAGGGCAATTACGATGCCTTAAAAGTGCTGGAACAGGCCGGTAAAGAAGATTCGCGCCTGGCGCACTTCTTCGCCCTGAAAGGCAAAGACCATTTTGCAACCTTACAGCCCACGGGCCGCATCATCGCCGCAAAAATACTGGCCGATACAGGCAGCACCTGCAGCATCACCTTCAGCAAAGGGGAGCTGCAGGCCGAATGACCTGTTCCGTTCCCCCAGGTATCGTGCGTCCTGTTGAAGGAAGAAGAAGATCCAGGCCCGGCTAGCGGACTTAGGATTTAATCTCTACTTTTGCGCCACAAGCCGGATCATTTTGGGCAGGATACTTTTAATCGACGACGAGAAAAAATTACGTTTGCTGATGGCACGCATCATCGGCCTGGAAGGCTTTGATGTGGTGCAGGCCGATAATGTAAAAACAGCGCAGAAGCTGCTTGCTGCGGGAGACTTCGACGTGATCATCAGCGATGTGCGCCTGCCCGATGGCGATGGGGTAGCCTTTGTGCAGACGGTCAAGGAAAAGCAGCCCCTGGCTGAGATCATCCTGCTGACCGCTTACGGCAATATTCCCGACAGTGTACAAGCTATCAAGAACGGGGCCTTCGACTATATCGTTAAAGGCGATGACAACAACAAGCTGATCCCGCTGCTGCATAAAGCCATGGACAAGGTAAAGCTGGCCCGGCGCGTATCCCAGCTGGAAAAACAGGTCGGCAAAAAATATGCCTTCGATACCATCCTCGGTACTTCAAAAGGCGTACAGCAGGCCATAGCTCTGGGCCGCAAGGTCGCCCAGACCGATACGTCGGTGCTGCTGCTGGGCGAAACCGGCACCGGCAAAGAAGTCTTTGCGCAGGCCATACACCACGAAAGCAAGCGAAGCAAAAATCCCTTCGTTGCGCTTAACTGTTCGGCCTTCAGCAAAGAGCTGCTGGAGAGCGAGCTGTTTGGCCACCTGGCAGGGGCCTTTACCGGTGCGGTGAAGGACAAGAAAGGCTTATTTGAAGAAGCGCATACCGGCACCGTATTCCTGGATGAGATCGGTGAAATGGCGATTGAATTGCAAGCTAAGCTGCTGCGGGTACTGGAGACCGGCGAGTTCCTTAAAGTAGGCGCTACACAACCAGTCAAGGTAAATGTGCGCATCATCGCCGCCACCAACCGCGACCTGGAAGCGGAGATGGCGCAGTCGCATTTTCGCAGCGACTTGTTTTACCGGCTTTCCGTATTCCAGATCGTGCTGCCGCCCCTGCGCGAGCGGGTACAGGATATTCCCCTGTTGGCCGAATACTTTGCGCAGGATGCTGCGCTCAAGATGAACAAGAAGATCGGCGGCATTGCTCCTGCTTACCTGAAATCCCTGCAGCAACAGCCCTGGAAAGGAAATATCCGAGAGCTGAAGAATGTGATCGAACGCAGCGTGATCCTCAACGATAACGGTACCCTGGACACTGATGATCTTCCTTATGAGCTGCGCAGTGTACCGGCGCCTGCTGATAAGATCATATCGGCCTTCTCGCTTGAAGGCGTGGAAAAGCTGCATATCCAGAAAGTGCTTAACTATACCGAGGGCAATAAGGCGGAAGCCGCCAGGCTATTGGGCATCGGTATTGCCACCCTTTACCGCAAGATCGACGAGTATAAACTTTCCTGATCCTTTTAGGGCTTTCGCAGCGGCGCCTTTGCGCAGGCGCGATTCTATTAAGGCTTAATGCCTTTGCCTCCACGAGAAAATAAAGAAGATTAAATACATTCACTGTATCTCCGTGCCACAGCGAGATTCTATTAATGCTTAATGTCCTGGCGCCTCCGTGAGAAAAAATCAGGCATCCTGCCCGTCCCATTCGTCGTAAAATCGCTTCAGGAAATCTTCCAGGTACTGGTGCCGACCGGCAGCAATGGTCTTCGCCGAAGGGGTATGCATCATGTCTTTCAGCAAGAGCAGCTTATCATAGAAATGCTGTATGGAAGTGTGCTCCGGGTCTCCAGGGTTCCATATTTCGCGATTCCGGCTGCCACCATAAGCAAAGACCCGCGCCAGGCCGATAGCACCTAAAGCATCCAGCCGGTCGGCGTCCTGCACGATCTTCGCTTCCAGGCTTTCCGCCTTTTTGCCTTTGCTGAAAGAGACCTGCGACACGATAGCAATTACCCGCGCGATCAGCTCCGGCGTTGCATTAAGCTGCTGCAGCAAGGCCGTGATCTGTTCTTCCGAACGGTCTACACCGTCGTTCAGTTTATGATCGCCTACGTCGTGCAGCCAGGCCGCCAGCTCCACCAGGAACACATCAGCTCCGGCTTCCGCAGCCGTAATGCGCCGGGCATTGCGAACCACCCGTTCGATATGAAAATAGTCGTGCCCGGTACCTTCTCTGGAAAACTGGTCGTAGATGTGCTGCTGTACCGCATCGAGCATAGGTTGCCTGGTCATAGCCGGCAAAGATAAGATGATGAGCTATACCCTCAGCGATCCGCGGAAACCGCGGGCAGCATAATAAGAATCGGCGCCGTTATGATAGGTGAACACGGTATCGTAGCGGCGGTCGCCGAAGAGCGCGCCACCCAGCTTGCGGATCTTATCCGGTGTAACGATCCAGCTGGAGGTCTTAAGGTCGAAAGTACCCAGCTGCTGCAGTCCGGCGTACTGTTCTTCCGTCAGCAGCGCAATGCCCATATCAGCCGCCATATTGATGGCGCTGTCCTTCGGTTTGTGCTCTTTACGGGCATGCAGCGCCTCATGATCGTAGCATACGCTTCTGCGGTCCTTGGGACTTTCGGCCGAACAGTCGAAGAAGATATATTCGCCGGTCTTTTTATCCAGGCCCACCACATCCGGTTCGCCGCCGCTCATCTCCATCTCGTTGAGCGACCATAGCTTCGCCGGATGGGCTTCCAGCCGGGCCTGCACATTGGCCCAGTCGAGGCCTTTATGGCGACTCTTGTTTTTTTCGAAACGGGCTTTCAATATGCCCATCAGCTCTTCGGCCTGCGAAGGGGGTAATTGCTTTTTAAGATGCTTCATTGTGCGGTGTATTTTGGTTCAGAAGATTTAGCCAGCAGGTAAATCATCCCTGGCGGCGCACCATTTCGTTGATCCATATGGGTGCAAAAGGCGAGGTGCAGCCTTTGGATACCGGGTAATCGCGGTAGATGCCCAGCCGTTCGCCAATGGCCAGGGCCCTTGCTCTATGCTCAGGATGGCAGATGCCGGCCTGGGCAAGGGCCGAGTTCATGGTCCATTGCACCTCGGGCGGCGCGCCCGCCATTTCTTTTTCAATACGGTCGAGCAGCGCGGGAATGTCGACCAGCTCCGGGTTGCGGACGATGCAGCCGCTGGTGAGGCTCCAGCCCGCGCGGGCACACATCTTGTCCTTTGTCTTCATCCACTTGAGCCGCAGCGCTTCCCGGTCGGGATGTATCTTCACCACATTGGTGTACAGCCAGTCGGCCACCGGGATAAAGGTAGCCGCCTTCACCATATCCTGCACAGCAGCGGCAGACAGCTGCTTCATGTCGATGATCTGCATGGCCAGCAGCCGCGCATCGATATTGTCTGTTTCCCACAGCGCCATCGCCAGCGCGTGATCTTTTTTGATCTTAGCCGCCAGGTTCCGGATATCGCCCAGCTTCACGCCGTACTGGTTGTCGCCGGCGCCGTGCTTGCGGTTATGGGCCAGCATCTTTTCATTGCTCAGGGCCTTAAGCGCCGCCAGTGCTTCTTTCAGGGTCATAAGCCATCGGTTTGAAATTTTTTCCTGTGCTGTCCTGGGATAAAGGATAAAAGCAGGCAGTAAAAGAAGCTAGTCGTCCAGCCCTTTGCCGGCCAGTATCTTCGGTATATACTTTTCTACCCTTGCCGCGCGGGTCCTGGATTGTTTGGCCTGTGCAAAGTGAAAGAGGTAAGCCCGCTGCCTTCCCGGCGTCAAGGCCCCGAAGGCTTCCTTCAATGCGGGCGAGTGGTCCAGCCGTTGCTGAAATTCTTCCGGCACGGCAAAGTCCTCTGTCTTTTTCATCGGCACCGACAGGCCTGCTTCTTCTACCGCGATCGCCTGGTAAATATAGGTCTTCAGCGCCGATTGCTGTGCCACCACCTCCTTCACATCGGTAAAGCGGATCTGCCGCGCCGACTGCACATTTTCCGTCTGCTGCACCAGGATGCCATGCGTATCCGCCAGCAGCGCCCCTTTGAACAGCAGCAGCGCGCAGTATTCCTTAAACACATGGATGAGCACAATGTTGGCGCCCTGGTGCGTGTAGCAGGGGCAACCCCATTTCAGCGCTTCGGTAAGGCCGCAATCCAGCACAATGTTCCGTAGCTGTTCGGTGGCCGCCTGCCACTGGCCCGCTTTATCAAAATACCAATCTACTTCGGGATTCATGTTGTTCATTGCTGTTGCATTGAAATCGTAAATGCTATACTTAGTCGAATTGATCTTCAATGTTGGCCAGCACTTCGCAGTCGCGTCTATGATCACAGCAGGCTGATCCGGCAATTGATGGCTTAAATTTACTGCAAAATGTGCTTTATACAAGTCCGCACCCTGTGCCGATACTTGTGGCTCAGGAATAGACCGGTTTACGGCTTGCCGGCCTGAAATACCAGGAGACGGCCGTCAGCACCAGCAGCAGGGTAGGGCCGAACAGCTCACCTGCCGGATTACCTACGGCCAGGTGCGAATAGATAGCGCCCAGCATGGCAAAGAAGAAGCCCGCATAAGCCCATTCTTTTAGCACAGGAAAGCGTGGCGTCAATACAGCGATCACGCCGAGTATCTTTAAGATGCCGATGAGCGTAAGGAAGTAAAGCGGGTAGCCCAGCTTGGTGATCTTGGCTGCTTCGTCCGGCATATGGATCAGCTGTACGATAGCCGTAGACAGCATGCCCAGGGCCAGCCAGGCCGTGGCGATCCAGTAGATAATACGATTACGTTTGGTCATGATGGTTTGTTTTTGAGTTGAGTGTAAGCGTGCACCTAATTGGCTATTATGGACATGCGCTATATTATACTCTTGTTCTTTTGCCTTGATGCAAAAGAACCAAAAGATCAAGGCCTGTAGAAAAATGGCTAAAAATGGACTTCGTCGCTGAAAATTTTTAAACTCGCTTTGGCTCAGGCAGTAAAAATTTCTTTACCGCTCCGCAGTCCATTTTCTTAACGCCCTTTTTCTAAGGGCCGATAGATAATATCGGCAGTTACTTAGTCAACTGGTGCAAAATCTCTTCCAGGCGATTGTGCGCCCAGTTGAGACCTTGGGCAAAAGGCATCTTCAGCTGCTGGTCGCGGAGCGCCACGGAGCGGAAGATCGTCTGCATCGTGAGCTTGCTCGTCTCTTCGTCCAGCGCTTCAAACTCGAGATATTCCAGCTGCACCTCGAAAGGCCCGTTCTCCATCTCGAAGGTGCGGATGATCTTCTGGTTGGGAATAAACGTATGGACAGTACCATTGGCCGCGAAGACCACCTTGCCTTCTTTATCCTTCGTTTCAAAGCGGTAATTGCCCTGCGGCGCATTGTTCATGGCCAGCACCTGCGTGCCCATCCACTGCGCCACCAGCTCGGGCTCGGCATAAGCCTTGAATAAGAGCTCCAGGGGCAGGTCAAATTCCCTGGTGATCATAATGTCTTGTTTGCCCTCTTCGGCGTGGATCTGTGTTTTGCGTTCCATGTTGTTTTATTTTTTGTTTTTGTAGTTTTTCATTACCGCCTCCAGCTTGTTGAAGCGGTCGTCCCAAAAGGCGCGGAAAGGTTCGATAAAATCGGCGATGGTTTTCATGTTCTGTGCATTTAAGTGATAATAGATCTCCCTGCCGTTCTGTTCCTGGCGCAGCAGCTCGCATTCGGTCAGCACCTGGATATGGCGGGATATGGTTTGGCGTGTCGCATTGAATTCTTCGGCTATAGCGCCGGGTGTCATGGCCTGCAGCGCCACCAGGGTGAGGATGGCCCTGCGGGTAGGATCGGCAATGGCCTGAAAAACATCTCGTCTGAGTTCCATATATGCAGCTATTTGACTGCAAATATAAACGCAGCTATTTAGCTGCGCAAATTTTTCTTTGGATTTTGGGAAAAAATTTAGAGATGGTGAGAAAGGGAAAGGTGATGGCAAACAGAGTATAGCCTAAGAAGGTAAATGCGTATCAATTATGCACTTCAAGCAGCACCTCTTAAAAAGCGTTATGTTACCTTTGGCTTCACCAATAAGCCTAGTATCAACAGTGAAAAATCCAAAATGGCATCGGGATGAGATCATCCTGGCCCTAGCCTTATATTTTCAAGCTGATCGTGGTAGTATCGATGCCCGTAATCATAATATCATTCAGCTATCCGAAGAGCTGAACCTTTTACCCATATTTACCGAGCGCCCTGATGCGGAGCGCTTTCGCAATCCCAATGGAGTCAGTCTAAAGCTGTCTAACTTCTTAGCCATCGATCCCAGCTATCCTGGTAAAGGCATGGCATCCTATAGCCAATTAGACAAAGCGATATTTGAAGAATTTGCAGATGATAAGGAACGGCTGTTTGCCCTTGCTCAGCAGATCCGGTCTATAGTGCATGACGACGCTAAGGCGAGCCCTTAGCCACATTGAAGACGATGAAACCACTACTCAGGATTCCGTAAATGAAGGCCAAGTGCTGTATAAGCTGCACAAATACCGGGAGCGCAACAGGAAGATCGTAGAGGATAAAAAGAAAGCCGTGATGAAAGCTACAGGACGCCTAGCTTGCGAGGTTTGCGGCTTTGACTTTTTCCAGACTTATGGCCCGCTTGGAGCAGACTTTATAGAATGCCACCATACAAAACCTTTAGCCACTTATAAAGCGGGTGAAAAAACGAAACTGGCGGACTTAGCTGTGGTGTGCTCTAATTGTCATAGGATGACAGATGCACGATTCATTTCTTAATCTGTTAAACGTCTTATTATGACACAACGACAAGAGAACATACTGTCTATGTGGAACACCGCAGAGACAGTATTGTCAGCCAATGAAGAAGTATGGAGCAGCCTGAATGCCTTTGCTGCTGCGGCAGAGCGCTTTCGCAACATTCACCTGGAGATCGATCCCAATGCCCGCATACAGAAAACAGCCACTACCGGTATCGCGCTCGATAAGCAGCTGGTGCGTCGCCGGCTTACGGCGCAGGTGGCCCAGCTGGCGGCCAACCTGCAGGCTTTTGCTACCGTAGCGCAAAACAATACGCTGCTCGACCAGGTAAGTTTTCGCCCTACGCACTTCGACCGGCTGCGCGATAGTATGCTGCCTATCGTAGTACGGTCGCTGCTGGAAAAAGCCCGGCAGTACAGCGCCGCGCTGCCCGACTATGGTGTAACCGGTGCTACGGTGGAACAGGTAGAGCTGGCGCTGAAGGAGTACGAAAGTATGAATACAGCGCCCAGGGTAGCGATAGGTACCCGCAAGACGGCCAGGGCCGACATTATGCAACAGCTCAGGGACGGCAATGCGCAGCTGGAGCTGATGGACAAGCTGGTGGGTAACTTTAGCGCGGCGCATCCCGACTTTGTAGCAGCCTTTCGCAATGCCCGCAACGTGATCCATCTCGGTGGTCACAAAACACCAAAAGAAGATAAAGACAAACCTGCGGCATAGCCCGCGCCCGGTCCTGCCGGCATAGATTGCCTGGCAAACGCCGGATGCCCGTTGGCTTCTGGCAACAGGACCAAGTGCTGCTGATTATGGCCCCGGCCCTGGTAATAGCCAAGGCCGGGGCTTCTTTATGTAATGTCATTAATACATCGTCCAGAAGTATGGGCAGCGATTAAGGTCCTTACATTCCGCTCTTCTGTTTATCTTTGGCTCAGAACAACATGCAGGCTTTAGTAGAACATATAGAGAAGGTAACCGGCAGTGGGAATATCGGCGGGGAGCAGCTTTTGCCGTACTTCGAAGAACGCAGTTATGCGAAGAAGGCGATGCTGCAGGAAGAGGGAAAAGCCTGCCTCTGGTATTTCTTCGTGGTAAAAGGCTGCCTGCGCCTGTTCTTTACCGATGATAACGGGGTGGAGCAAACGATACAGTTTGCACCGGAGCAATGGTGGCTCACCGACCTGGATGCTTTTCGCAACGGGCGCCGCTCGGCGTATAGCATACAGGCACTGGAGGCGACGGAAGTGCTGGCGATCGATGCGCACCGTTATGCCTTGCTGCCCGAGGAGCAGCCGCTGATGCAGAAATATTTCCGCCTGGTATATGAGCGGGCCTTTGCGGCCACGCTGCTGCGGGTGCAGATGATCTCCCGCATGTCCAAAAATGATTTCTACGAGCTGTTCGCGTCTAAGTACCCGGAGTTTATGCAGCGTATCCCGCAAAAGGTGCTGGCTTCGTTCCTGGGCTTTACGCCGGAATATCTGAGCGAGCTGCGCAAAAAGAAAATGGAAAAGAAAAGCTGATGACGGAAAGTCTTTACCAACATATGCAGCAATTGCTGCCCGGCCAGGAGCTGCCGCCGGCAGCGGCGCTGGCGCCCTTCCTCGAGACGCGTAGTGTGGCCAAAGACGAAGTATTGCTGGAAGAAGGCATGCCCTGCGAACGCATCTACTTTGTAAACACAGGCTGCCTGTATCTGTACTATACCGATAGGGATAAAAAAGAAGTGATCCACTTCGCGCTGGAAAACTGGTGGCTGACGGATTATAAGACCTTTGCCACTACCGCGCCGGCAGTATATGCGCTTGCCGCCCTGGAAGCAGGCGAGATAAGCAGCATGAGCAGGCGCCAATATGAAGCGGTACAAGCACAATACCCGCTGCTGGGTGTATATTTCAATAAGATACACGAACGGGCCTACGGGGCGGCACTGCTGAAGCAAAAAACCTATGCCACTTTATCGAAGGCCGATTTCTACGGCTACTTCCGCAGGACATACCCCGCAGTGCTGCAGCGTATCCCTCCCGGTATCTTCGCTTCCTATATGGGCGTAACGCCCGAAGCTTTGCTGGCGCTGGAAGCCAATTTCGTTTCTTAAACCAGCTTAAGTTTTCCCGGCGGGGCGCGCTTCATCTTTGCAGTATCAATAACCCCAAAATATTGCAAGATGAAAATTGTTGTTATCGGCGGTACCGGCCTTATCGGTAGCCAGCTCGTTACTTTATTAAAAGGCAGCGGCCACGAAGTGCTTGCCGCTTCTCCCAACACTGGCGTGAACACCCTTACCGGCGAAGGCCTGGCGCAAGCCTTGCAGGGCGCCGAAGTGGTTGTGGATGTATCCAACTCGCCTTCGTTTGACGATGAGCCCGTGATGCATTTCTTCAAAACCTCCAATGGCAACCTGCTGCCGGCCGAGCAGGCAGCGGGTGTGCGGCACCATGTGGCGCTGTCGGTGGTGGGCACGCAGGAATTGCAATCCAGCGGCTATTTTCGTGCCAAGCAGGTACAGGAAGATATGATCCGGGCTTCGGGTATTCCCTACACATTGGTACATGCTACGCAGTTCTTCGAATTTGCGGGCGGTATCCTGCACATGAGCCTGGTGGAAGATCAGGTACGGCTGCCCGATGCCAATATACAGCCCATCGCCAGCCGGGATGTAGCTGCCTTTATGGCCCGGGTGACCGTGGCTCCCCCGGCGAATAAGATCCTCGAGATCGGCGGACCGGAAAAATTTCCCATGGCAGCCTGGATCGGGCAGTATGCTAAGGCTACAGGCAGAGCACAGGAGATCGTAACCGATACAAAGGCTTTATACTCCGGCGCAGCGATCGAAGCCGATACCCTGGCGCCCAAAGCAGCAGTGTACCTGGGGGCTACAAAATATGCCGATTGGATCGCACAACCGGAAAACCGGCGGTAAGCTTTTTTCCTGCAGCCGGCGCACGTGCCCTTGCGTGTGCCTGTTAAGTAGAAATGTATTTGGTCCACGCGGGGGCGCGTGAACCAGCAGTATTTATCCTGCAGCGGCGCCATACCGCTGCAGGATTTTTTATTGTCATCCTGAATGCCACATGCTGCGCAAGCTGCATTCAGGGTCTTGATCGCACTATCATACGGAAGTGTTCTACACAGAAAAGAGATCTTTCGGTGGCGCCCGCAGCCCTCAGGATGAGCATGGTGTGTTGATACTTGGGCGCTGCTTCATCTGTAAAACTCCCCATTGTCATCCTGAATGCAGCTTGCGCAGCATGTGAAGTGAAGGATCATGATCGCTCTATCGGTGCTACACAGAAAAAGAGATCTTTCGGTGGCGCCCGCAGACCTCAGGATGACAATGGGGAATTGATACCTGGGTGCTGCCTCATCTGTACAACTCCCATTATCATCCTGAATGCAGCTTGCGCAGCATGCGAAATGAAGGATCTGATCGCTCTATCGGTGCTATATAGAAAAGAAATCCTTCGGTGGCGCCCGCAGCCCTCAGGATGACCATAGTGTGCTGATACCTGGGCGCTGCTTCATCTGTAAAACTCCCCATTGTCATCCTGAATGCAGCTTGCGCAGCATGTGGCATTCAGGATCTTGATCGCTCTATCGGTGCTATACAGAAAAGAGAGCCTTCGGTGACGCCTGCAGACTTTAGTGAAGGAATGAACAGGCTGTTCCTCCCTTCTTATTTTGAGAAAAGCCTATCATTTTGATAGGATCATTATAGGCTTCTTAAAGGGTTGATTTTTATTAATCAATTCATCTTCATTAGATTAGACAAAATGGAATCGTCATGGAACGGCTTTTGGTACAGAGGGCGTGTACCAACAAACGTTGCAATGAATCATTTTGAAGCGGCCGATATGATCGCCACAGAGATCCCCGAAGTCAGGAAAGAAATTGCTGCGGTAATGACCCGCAAAAACCCTTTCCAGCTCATCACCATCTTTACCCGGCATACCCGTAAGATGATCGATCAGCACAATATGTCTATGATCGACAAATGCATGAAGCTGATGGACCGCCTTTACTATAAGGGCGACCAACTGGTGCGCACGGCCATTGAAAACATCTTTGTCTATCGCCTGGGTAGCATGGTCGCCACTTGCGACACCGCCGAAAGGCGCAATATTATGGCCAGCATCCCCGGCAATCTTTACTCCGTATACGTGCGTCAATTCTATCGTTCGGGCATCTAAAAATTCTTTCTTATGCTTACTGCTTTATTGGTCCTGGCAGGCCTGGCCTGCTTCGGACTCTTCTTCAAGTCTATCGGTTTTTTTGAAAAAATCTAATCTCAGCACAATGATCGCCCTGTTTATAATCGCCCTCCTGGTATTCGGCTATATGTGCTATGTGCTGCTGAAGCCGGAAAAATTCTAAGCCTGTTTTAAAATCTTATGGAATCAATGAATACGGAAATACTGGGCATACTTGCCATGTTCCTCATCACCCTGCTGCTGGCCCTGCCACTGGGTAAGTATATCGCCCGGATCTATGACGGCCAGCGCACTTTTCTCGATCCCGTACTGGGGCCGGTAGAGCGCCTGTTCTTCCGGATCAGTGGTATCGACCCCAACGAAGGCTGGAGCTGGCAGAAGAACCTGGTGGCGCTGCTGGTGATCAACGGGGTATGGTTCCTGCTGGGCATGTTTATCCTGATGAACATGAACTGGCTGCCGCTCAATCCCGACCACAACCCCAGCCAGGGCGCGCACCTGGCCTTCAATACCACAATCTCTTTCCTGGTCAACTGTAACCTCCAGCACTACTCCGGCGAATCGGGCATAAGCTACCTGGGACAGCTTTACCTCATGTTCCTCCAGTTTACGACGGCCGCCACAGGTATGGCCGGCGCGGCGCTGCTGTTCCGTGCGCTGCGCAAGGGAACGCACAAGACCTATGGTAACTTTTTCAGCGACTACTTAAAGACCTGCACCCGCATCCTGCTGCCGCTGTGCCTGGTTATGGGCGTAATGCTGCTCTTTTGCGGCACGCCCATGACAATGGAAGGCAAGCAGCAAATGACCGGCCTGCAGGGCGATACGCTACAGGTATCTACCGGCCCGGTAGCCGCCTTCGTTCCGATCAAGCACCTGGGTACCAACGGCGGCGGCTTTTTCGGCGCCAACAGCGCGCATCCCCTGGAGAATCCCGGCTATGGCAGCAATATGATCGAAATGGTGGCGCAAATGCTCATCCCTTTTGCCATGATCTTCGCCTTCGGCATCTTTATCCGTCGCAGGCGCATGGCCTGGGTGATCTTCGGCGTCATGACGCTGGGCTTCCTCGCGCTGGCTGTTCCCAATACGTATATGGAAGCGAAAGGCAACCCGGCCATAGCACATATGGGTATCGGCAATCAGCTTGGCAATATGGAAGGTAAGGAAGTAAGGCTGGGCGCCGCTGCAGCCGGCTACTGGAGCATTGCCACTACCGTGATCTCCACCGGTTCCATCAATTCCATGCACGACAGCCATATGCCCCTTTCGGGTATGAACGAGCTGCTGGCGATGATGATCAACTGCTTTTACGGCGGCTGCGGGGTGGGGATACTCAACTATTTTATCTTCATTATCCTTGCTGTATTTATCAGCGGGCTGATGGTGGGGCGCACGCCCGAGTTCCTCGGTAAGAAGATCGAAGCGCGGGAAATGAAGATCGCGATGATCATCGCCTTGCTGCATCCGCTGCTGATTCTTGCCGGAACCGCACTGGCAGCCGCTTTCCCGCAATACACTACGGGAACGCTGAACAATCCCGGCTTCCATGGCTTCAGCGAAATGCTGTATGAATATACCTCCAGCGCGGCCAACAATGGCAGCGGCTTCGAAGGCCTTGGCGATAACACACCCTGGTGGAACATTACCACCGGCTTTGTCCTGATCCTGGGACGCTTCCTGCCGATCATAGGGCCTGTGGCCATTGCCGGTATCCTGGGCAGCAAGAAGTATATCCCGGAAAGCGCGGGTACCCTGCAGACCGATACCCCCACTTTCGGCTTCATGACCCTGGCGGTAATTGCGATCGTAGCGGCGCTAGCCTTTTTCCCGGCGTTAACCCTTGGTCCGATAGCCGAATTCTTCTCTTCCAAATAAACAAGCATTGTAATGAAACCCCAGCATAAATCTTTATTTCAAAAGGAACTGGTAGGCGAGGCTTTGCGGCAATCCTTCGTGAAGCTGAACCCCAGGACCCTTTTCCGCAACCCGGTAATGTTTACCGTATGGATCGGAACCCTTATTATGTTCTTTGTATGCCTGTGGATACTGGCAGGAGAAAAAGGGCAGGGTAGCTTCGGCTATAACCTTATCGTATTCCTGGTGCTGCTGCTCACGTTGCTGTTCGCCAATTTTGCCGAAGCTATCGCCGAGGCCAGGGGTAAAGCCCAGGCCGACAGCCTGCGGAAGACGAGGGAAGAAACACCTGCCCGCCTGGCCACTGGTAAGACAGTATCTTCCGCTGAGCTGCGCAAAGGCGATATGTTTATCTGCGAAGCCGGCGATATTATCCCCGCCGACGGCGAGATCGTAGAAGGCCTGGCCACCATCGATGAAAGCGCTATTACCGGCGAATCGGCGCCGGTGATCCGTGAGGCCGGCGGCGACAAAAGCAGCGTGACCGGCGGCACCAAAGTGCTGTCCGATAAGATCAAAGTACAGGTAACCACCCAGCCCGGCGAGAGCTTCCTCGACAAGATGATCGCGCTGGTAGAAGGCGCCAGCAGACAGAAAACACCCAACGAGATCGCCCTTACCATTCTCCTCGCCGGCTTTACGCTGGTGTTCGTGATCGTATGCACCACGCTGAAGCCTTTCGGCGACTTTGCCAACATTACCATCACTATCGCTTCCTTCATCGCCTTATTCGTATGCCTTATCCCGACCACGATCGGCGGCTTGCTGTCTGCCATCGGCATCGCCGGTATGGATCGTGCGCTCAGGGCCAATGTGATCACCAAGAGCGGTAAGGCTGTAGAAACAGCGGGCGACATCGATGTGCTGCTGCTGGATAAGACCGGCACCATTACCATCGGCAACCGCAGAGCCACACATTTTTACCCGGCGGCCGGAATAGAAGAAAAACGCTTTGTCCGCGCCTCAGTGCTCAGCTCTATGGCCGATGAGACACCCGAAGGCAAGTCCATCATCGAATTGGCCAAGACAGATCCGCTCAGCTATGCTGCCCCCGAACCCCGCTTCGTTAAGTTCACTGCAGAGACCCGTTGCTCCGGCATCGACTTTGGCGATACCCGTATCCGTAAGGGCGCTACCGACGCTATACGCAACATCGTTACCCGTGCGGGCAATGTTTTCCCGGCCGGTATTGAAGAGCAGGTAAAGCAGATCTCCGGCAACGGCGGTACTCCCCTGGTCGTATCGGAAAATGAGCAGGCTATCGGCGTGATCGAACTGCAGGACATTATCAAGCCCGGTATCCAGGAACGTTTTCAGCGCTTGCGTAAAATGGGGATCAAAACGGTTATGGTTACGGGCGACAACCCGCTTACCGCAAAATACATTGCTGAAAAGGCCGGTGTGGACGACTTCATCGCCGAGGCCAAACCGGAAGACAAGATGAACTATATCCGTCGTGAACAATCGGAAGGCCGCCTGGTGGCCATGATGGGCGATGGTACCAACGATGCGCCGGCACTGGCCCAGGCCGATGTGGGCGTGGCTATGAACAGCGGTACCCAGGCAGCCAAGGAAGCCGGTAATATGGTGGATCTCGACAACGACCCGACCAAGCTGATCGAAGTCGTGGAGATTGGCAAGCAGCTCCTGATGACCCGGGGCACGCTCACCACCTTTTCGATAGCCAACGACGTGGCCAAGTACTTTGCGATCATCCCGGCCTTGTTCATTACCGCCGTTCCGGCATTGCAGGGGCTCAACATTATGGCCCTGCACAGCCCGCAGAGCGCCATTCTTTCAGCTGTGATCTTTAATGCAGTGATCATTCCTTTGCTGATCCCGCTGGCCCTCAAAGGTGTGGCCTATAAGCCTATCGGCGCTTCGGCCCTGCTGCGTCGCAATCTTTTCCTCTATGGCCTGGGCGGCATCATCGTTCCTTTTATCGGGATCAAGCTGATCGATATGATCGTAAGCCTGTTCCTCTGAGTCTTTTTTTCTTACTCATAAGCATTCAACAATGAAACAATTCCTCTGGCCTTCCATCAAGCTTACTTTATTAAGCCTCCTCCTGCTCTCCGGCGTCTATACGCTTATCCTGCTGGGCGTCGCACAACTGGCGCCCGGCAAGGGAAAGGGCGAGCTGATCGCATGGAAAGGAAAGACGTATTACGCCAATATCGGCCAATCCTTTACCGACGACCGCTACTTCTGGTCCCGGCCTTCGGCTGTGGGTTACAATGCATCGGGCAGTGGCGGCAGCAATAAAGGGCCCAATAATCCCGAATACCTGCAGACCGTAAAAGACCGTATCGACAGCTTCCTGGTGCACAACCCGGATATCGGCCGGGCGCAGATCCCGGTGGACCTGGTAACTGCCAGCGGCAGTGGGCTCGATCCCGATATCTCCCTGCAGGCCGCCAAAGTGCAGGCGCCCCGTATCGCCCGCCTGCGCGGCATTCCCGAGACCAGTCTGCTGGCGCTCATCGACAAACAGACGGAGCAACCCCTGCTGGGACTGTTCGGGCCGGCAAAGCTAAATGTGCTCCGGCTCAACATGGCCCTGGACAACCTGAAATAAAGCGATTCCTAAGATCAACGACCAACAATGAAAAGAACCTTTTTTAATCTTATCCTGATAGGCTGCTGCCAGGCGGCTTCCGCCCAGCTGGTAGAATTTGCGCCCACCGGCGATACCGACCAGGCCAAAGTAACGCTGGAAGGCTATATCGACGCCTATTTTGCTTTCGATGGCGCGCAGCCCAGCGATGCCAACCGTTCCTACTTCGTATCCCAGTCACGGCACAATGAGTTCAACATTAATATGGCTTACATCAGCCTTAAGTTCAGCTCCGAAAGAGTACGTGCTACCTTTACACCAGGCTTCGGCACTTATATGAATGCCAACTACGCGGCGGAAAGAATGACGCTGAAGAATATTATCGAGGCCAATGTCGGCGTGCGCCTGTTGAAGCATAAAGACATCTGGCTCGATGCCGGTGTGCTGCCTTCGCCTTATACCAACGAGACCGCAATCTCTTTCGATCAGCTTACTTACAGCCGCTCTTTCGCACCGGAATATGTGCCTTATTACCTCAGCGGCGCCCGGCTGACGCTGCCCTTATCGGCAAAGATCAACCTCTACCTGTACCTGCTCAACGGCTGGCAGACCATAGAGGATAGCAACACCCCGCTGGCCTTCGGCAGCCAGCTGGAATACAAGCCCGGCAATAAGCTGAGCCTCTACCTGAATACTTATTACGGCAACGAGCATTCAGCCGCCGCTCCGGCCAACCGCGAGCGGTATTTCATCGACGGCTATGCCTTGTACAATCCCACTTCCCGGCTCAACCTCAGCTTCTCGGCCTATGCCGGTAACCAGGTAAGAAAAGACGATGGGCGCGACAACCGCAGCGACAATCTTTGGTGGCAGGTCAATGCAGCCGCACGTTATATCTTTGCACCACGGCAATCGTTCTCGGCAAGGGTAGAATATTTCAGCGATCCTAAAGAGGTGATGATCGTGCCGGTTACGGGCGTAAAAGGCTTTGATGCCGCCAGCGGCTCCCTGGGCTATAACTTGTCTGTAACCCGCAATGTGCTGTTCCGGCTGGAAGGACGCTATTTCCTTTCCTCCAGGGAAGTATTCGGCAGCCCGGGCGACGGACCGGGCAAAAAGGACAATTACCTGCTCATTAGTGGTCTCACTGTTAAATTCTGATCCCGTAAATCTTATTTCTTTAAAGCATTTTTCTTAAAAATGAAACGTCATTTCCTTAGCTCCCTTTGTTTGACCCTTGCCCTGTCGGCCCCTGTACTGGCCCAGGAGGATACCACTGCACCTGCGCCCAAGATACCTTTCGACGGTTATGACCTGAGCTGGATCAACGGCCAGAACCGGCAAACCGATTTTCCCCTGACGCTGAAAGACGGCAAAGGAGAAACGATACTGACCGCAGTCGCTTATGTCGATGCTTATTTCAATTACGACTTCAACCGTCCCCAGGACAATACACACACCATCTCCTCGGCGATCGGCCGCAGCAACGAGTTTACCATCAATATGGCCAGCCTCGGCGTGGAAACCAATTATAAGAACATTATCGGAAGGCTCTGGCTGCAGGTAGGACAAATGGGCGCCATTGTGCAGGACCTGGACGGCACCGTGAGCCATGGCCGCAATACCAGCCTCGCCAACCTGAAATACATCAGGGAAGCAGCCGCCGGCTACCACTTCAATAAGTGGTACGGCATCAATGTGGAGATGGGTATCTTTATGAGCTATATCGGGCTGGAAAGCTATGTGCTGGGCGAGAACTGGAGCTACCAGCGCAGCCTGGCCTGCGATTTCACGCCCTTTTATTTCCAGGGCGCCAGGCTGCAGGTCTATCCTTCCAAAAAGTACAAAACAGAGCTGTGGCTGCTGAACGGCTGGCAAAGCTATAACGGCTGGAATTCGGGCATCGGTATCGGCAACTCCAACTATTACCGCCCCAATGAGAACATACAGCTGGTGGCCAATTTTTACCTGAACGGACAAGACACCCGCAACAATCCCAGGGTGCGCCGCTTTCATCACGACAACAGCATAGTAGCCCGTTATTACAAGCGTAAGGATAGCAAGGGCATATCCCAGGCGGCTTTCAGCATCAACAATCACTATGGTTTCCAGAGCGGCGGCGGGGTAAAGGCCAGCGAGAATTATATGCTGGGTACCTCGATCGCCAACCGCGTCTGGTTTTGCCGGAACAAGCTGGCCGTAACCCTGCGCGGCGATGTGGTAACCAATCCCGGCGCCTACCTGGCGTTTTCGCCTTCGCCGGTAGCGGACAATGATTTCAACGACGCCCTGGCTGCCGGTAAAGACCTGCGCATGTTCCAGGGAACAGTGACCTTTGATGTGATGCCCAGCCAGTTTATGACCTTCAGGCTGGAATACGGCTACCGGAGCAGCAATATACCATATTTCGCGGGCCGGGGCGGCACTACCAGTCCCGACGGCTGGGTGGATACCCCCGTGGGTACCTGGCGCCCCGACCTGCAGAAGACCGACAGCCGATTAACGTTGTCGATGAACTTTAGATTATAATCCTCGTCACCCTGAGCGAAGTCGAGGGGTGAGCGGGCAGGCTGGGCTACATTTTTTGTCGTACTTTGACTGTACTCAGTAAAACAAAACTTTTGTTCCGGGTTTCCATCCCGGCTATGTCCACATAATAAAAAAACCTGCAGCCATGTCCGAAGACAGGAAAACGGCAGAGCATTTTTTGAACCTCATCAAGCGGTCGAGGAGGGGCAAATTCAAGATCTATATCGGCATGAGCGCCGGTGTGGGCAAGACCTTCAGGATGCTGCAGGAAGCAAAAGCCCTGCTGAAAAACGGAATAGATGTCAAGATCGGCTATATCGAAACGCATAATCGTGCCGAGACGGCGGCTCTGCTGGAAGGCCTGCCGGTGATCCCGCGGCGGAAGCTGTTTTACAAAGGTAAGGCGCTGGAAGAGCTGGACCTTCCGGCCATCATCAACCTCAGGCCCGAAGTAGTGATCGTCGACGAGCTGGCGCACAGCAATATCGAAGGCAGCAAGAATGAAAAGCGCTGGCAGGATGTGATGGAAGTGCTTGATGCAGGTATTAATGTCATCAGCGCTGTAAACATACAGCATATCGAAAGCCTGCATGAAGAAGTAAAGAACATAACCGGCGTCGATGTTACCGAGCGTATACCGGATAAGGTGCTGGGCATGGCCGATGAAGTGGTCAATATCGACCTTACGGCCGAAGAGCTGATCGACCGGCTGAGAGAAGGCAAGATCTACCCGGCGGATAAGGTACAGACTGCACTCAACAACTTCTTCCGCAACGAGCACATCCTGCAGCTGAGGGAGCTGGCTTTGAAAGAAGTGGCCGGGCAGGTGGTGCGGCAGGTTGAGACGACTGTGCTGAAGCATCCCGGTATAAAGCGGGAGCGCTTCCTGGCCTGCATCGGCAGCAACAGCAGCAAAGCCAAGCGGGTGATCCGCAAAACAGCCCGCCTGGCCGGCTATTATAATGGGGAATGGCGAGTGCTGTATGTACAGACACCACGTGAAAATCCGGATAAGATCGCGTTGGACAAGCAGCGGATGCTTATTAACAACTTCAAGCTCGCGACCGAGCTGGGAGCCACCGTGATCCAGGTACAGAGCCGCAGCATTCCTTCGGCAATTATCGAGCAAGCCATGCAAATGAAAGTGACCACTGTGTGTATCGGGAAGCCGCATATCAGTCTTCTCGATGTAATTTTGTCGACGGGTATTTTTAATGCTCTGCTGAAAAAGCTGTCGACTGCCGACATTGACCTAATTATTTTGTCATGAAGATCAAACAAAAGCTCACCCTGGGCGTTGGCCTGCTGTTCCTGCTCATTATACTGCTGACCGTAGTAAGCATCTGGTATATCAATGCGCTGAAGCGGGATACCAACAATATCCTTACCGCCAATTACAATACCCTTGAGTATTCCCGCAACATGATACTGGCGCTGGACGAGCTGAAAAAAGATGCCGGCGCGCTGGGCACCTTCGAGCGCAACCTGGAGCTGCAGCGGCAGAATGAGACGGAGCCGGGCGAGCGGGAAGCGACCGAGCTGGTGGTGACCCATTTTGCCCGGCTGAAGGCCAATCCCGGCGACAGCCTGCTGAAGCCGCAGATACGGAATGATATTTCCCGGCTGATGCTGCTCAATATGAAAGCGATCAAGCAAAAAAGCAGCATAGCCGACAATACGGCCGAGTCGGCGACGATATGGATCACCGCCTCGGGTACGCTTTGCTTTCTCATCGCCTTTGTGCTGCTGGTCAATCTGCCCGGGAGCATTGCCGATCCGATAAGGCAGCTGACGGCAAGCATTCAGCAGATCGCCTCCGGCAATTATCATGAACGGGTTCACTTTGAAAGCCACAGCGAGCTGGGGCAGCTGGCTACCTCCTTCAATACCATGGCCGAAAAGCTGGAAGAATACAATGGCAGCCGCCTGGCTGAGATATTGGTAGAGAAAAAACGTATCGATACGCTTATCAACAATATGCACGATCCGGTGCTGGGCCTCGATGAAAAGGGGAAAGTGCTCTTTGCCAATGACGAGGCGTTAAAGATCACCGGCCTGAAGAAAGAAGAAATGATCGGCCGCGAAGTGCAGCAGATCGCGCTGACCAACGACCTGGTGCGCGACCTGGTGGGCGATATCGACCAGGAGCAGGTAAGAGAAGCCAGAAAGCCGGCACTGAAGATCTATGCCGACGATAAAGAAAGCTATTTTGAAAAAGAGATCATCCGCATCGGCGTGGTGCCTACCGGGGAAAGGGAGAAACGGGATATCGGCTCCGTGATCCTGCTGCGCAATGTGACGCCGTTTAAAGAGCTGGACTTTGCCAAGACCAATTTCATTGCCACGGTATCGCATGAGCTGAAGACGCCTATTTCCTCTATACAAATGAGCACGCAGCTGCTGAAACATATGCAGACAGGTCCGCTGAACACCGAACAATTGCAGCTTGTGGACAGTATCGATGAAGACAGCGGCCGCCTGCTGCGGATTACCCGCGAGCTGCTCAATATGACACAGGTCGAGTCGGGGCATATACAGCTGAACATTGCCCCGGGCAACACCTGGGAAGTGCTAAAATATGCCATAGACGCTACACGTACACAAGCTGAACAAAAACAGATCCGGATCACGCTGGATGCCGACAAGGATATTCCGCCGGTGCATATGGATACCGAAAAAACGGCCTGGGTGCTGACCAACCTGCTCACTAATGCCATCCGCTATTCGCCCGAACACAGCGAGATACTGATCACGCTGAAGCAAAAGAACGGAGAGGTAACCTATTCCGTCAAGGACCATGGGAAGGGTATTGATCCGCAATATCGTCAGAAAGTATTTGACCGGTATTTCCAGATCCCTGGTAGCCCGAAATCGGGCAGCGGGCTTGGATTGGCGATCAGCAAGGAGTTCATCGAAGCGCAGGGCGGGCATATCGGTGTTGTTGCAGGCCAGGGGCTGGGCAGCACTTTTTATTTCGGCTTCCCGGTGTGAATTAACTGTTGCTGCAACATCGCGGTGCAATACCTGTGCTCACCCAAGGCACAGCGGCACTAAGGGTGAGCATATCTTTCCTAGCAGCGGTGCGGTGATGCTGTGGGAAATTAGGAACAGATTATTTCTTGTATTTATTGTCTTTAAACATATTGGTGCCGGCAGCGCTGTCTGTGATCAATGCCTGTAGCCGTTTCTGGCGGGTGGCATCCTGGCGTGCGCCCAATACCCAGTTGGCGGAAGACTTGCGGTAAGAAGGGGCCAGCGCCTGGAAATATTTCCAGGCCGATTTGTTCGCTTTAAATTGCTTTTCCATTTCCGGTGGCAGGTTCACCTCGGCATTTTCGTGGGCATAGCGCCCGGTATTCTCCTGCTTGCGGTTGCGGAAGCTTTCCAGCCCGGCCGGCTGCATACGGCCTTCTGCTGTCAGGGCTTCTATCTTTCGGATGTTGACAGCGCTCCAGATGCTGCCGGCTTTGCGCGGTGTGAAGCGTATCTTATAGCTGTCTTCATCGATAGTGGTACGCACGCCGTCGATCCAGCCGAAGCACAGCGCCTCATCCACCGACTGCGACCAGGTGAGCGTAGATTTCCCGGTATGTATCTTATAAAAACCCACTACCAGCTCAGTAGCGGTACGATGGTGCTGCCGCAACCATTTGCGGAAGGCGGCTGGGTTCGGAAAAAAGACCGGGGACATAAGGGGGCTAAGGTTTTAAGCTAAAGCAAGGCCTGCCGGTGAAGGTAAGTAATCGGGAAAAGATTGCCGTATATTTTAGAGAAAAACACAAGCCGCTATCTCCTGTACGAAACGGGCAACAACGCAGGCAGGTCAAGAGGGCAGGGTAGAAATACCCGTTTTAAAATACGGGTGAAAATGCGCTGATATCCGGCTTCGTTTTGACGGACATTTGTGTTGCGATCGCAGGTCGTAATACTCGTAATACGGGATGCGAAAGCCGGGAAACCGAAACCCGTAAATAGTAGGATAAACCTTCAAAAAAATCAAACTATGGGCTTTTATGGAAGTCAGCCGGTAGATCCGGCCAAAACAACTGTCACTTACCTGTGGACAGGATTACGTACCCCCGGTATCTTTATTGTTGAAGTGCAGGGCGACGCTCCCAACTATTCTTATGGATTTACCCTGACCCGCGATGCGCATTTCGTAGGCGGTCTGAAGATCGATTCTATGGGCTGGACGGGCCCCCTGGCTAAAGGGACCACACCTTATGTATCCAAAGGCTCTTTCCCCGGGCAGTTCCAGGCGCAGATTGTGGTCGCGGGCTCCAACGGCTCTTTCCTCATCCCCGTCAGGGAGATTCCGCATGAAGAAGTGGACAATTTCATAAAATCGCAGGCGGAAGCAGCAGTACCGGCTTAATGTTTTTCCTGCCGGATAAAAAAGGTTTATTCTACGGGTGTAGGATAAACCTTTTTTGCGCGCTTGCTACCTGATGGTGCATCGCTTCTTATTGGCCGCCTGCCTGCAATGCTGTATATTTATAGCCCTAAAAGGACAACCATGGCCAGGACGGATTTCAAAACCATAGACGAATACCACAACACTTTTCCTGCCGGGACGCAGGAAAGAATGCAGCAGATCAGGAAGATCATTAAAAGCGTAGCGCCCCAGGCCGAAGAGGTGATCAGCTACCAGATACCGGCCTTTAAGATCGGCAGGCACTTCCTGATCTATTACTCGGCCTATGCCAGGCACATCTCCCTTTCCAGCCCCTGGAGCGCGGCCTTGCTCAACGCATTTGCTTCCGAGCTCAAAGACCTCAAGGTAAGCAAGTCGGCCATCCAGCTGCCCGGCGACAAACCTTTGCCCACAGCCTTTATCAAACAGCTGGTACAGTTCAGGAAAAAGGAGATTGAGGAGAAGCAATAACCATTGCCTGCAGGGGGACGTGTCTCCGGACATAGAGCGCTATGCTCATCATTGTTATAAACATTTGCGGTGTGTAGCGAAGGCACGAACCACAGTTACAAGGGTTCGGGCGCTTGCAGAACAGGCCGCTCCTTGCTATTCCTGCTTTCATTATGCTTACCACCTGTTCGTCATGAATGAAGGGGAGACATGGGCATCAACAAGGAGATAAGCATGGTCTTCCCTTTGACATTAAGCTCATCGCCTGAAGCGTATGCTGCTTTTCTCGACTGGCTACCAATCATACTGCGCTGCGTACAAACCAGCGATCGGCCGCCTTTTGAAGCGCTTCCATATCCGGAGCGTTATCCGCCGCCCAGGCAACAAAGCCGTCGGGCCGCACCAGCAGGGCGTTTAAGCCTAAGCGGTCCCGGACAGAGCCTGCAACATATTTCAGCCCGTAGCTTTCGGCCAGCGTTTTAAGCGAAGCATACCCTTCAAAGTCGAGCAACATGCCCCGGCCATCCTGCATCAGGCTGCCGGTGCGGCTACCATCTTCCCAGCTAAAATCAGGAAGGCTATGCCCGGCCAGCGGATGATCGCCATCGTGTGGGTAAGCCATATGTAAACCCCATACTCTTCCGGCAATGTAGGTAGCGCCGTCAGGGGTATGTATCAGGTCGCCGACTACTTCACGCAGCGCACGGGTATTGGGGGCGGGCCGCATCAGGGCCACCTGGGCGCGCGACCAGTCCAGCACCAGTGCGCCGATAGAGTGGCGCTCGGTAGTATAGCTGCCGAGCAGGTCTTCGGGGGCCCGGCCTTTAAGTGTTGCTGCCAGCTTCCAGCCCAGGTTCATGGCGTCGCCCAGGCCCAGGTTCAATCCCTGGCCGCCCAATGGCGAATGAATGTGCGCGGCGTCGCCGGCCAGCAGTATGCGTCCCTTGCGGTAAGTGGTCGCCTGCCGCGCCCGGTCGGTCCAGGTAGTAACAATATGCAAAGTGCTGATCGTAGCATCGGTGCCGGTAATGCGGCGCAGTACAGCCTGCAGGTGATCCGGCGTAACCGGTTCACCCGAATTATGAAAAGCGCCTTCGTCAAAATCCTGCAGGATGATATAGCCCGGCTGCGATTGCAGATACATCCCTTCTGCTGTGATATTACGGCCGGGAAGCAGCATCCCGGAATCAGCGAGGTCGATGCGGGCAGAATAGCCTGTAAACTCCGGCTCCGTACCGGCAAATGCAAAGCCTGCCGCTTTACGCACCGCGCTGCGGGCGCCATCACAACCCACTAGCCAGCGGGCGGTAAAGCACTGACCGCCAGCCTCAACAGTTACCACATCTGCATTTTGCTCAACGCCTGTAACGGCCAATCCGCGCAGGATACGGACACCTAAGGCCTCGGTTCGACGGGTGAAGACCCTTTCCAGCTCAGCTATTTCAGATAGCAGATGCGTGCCAGGTGCGCCCGGCAGGCGAACGGGCCATTGTGCGGTATCGATATCTTCAGCGTAAAAGGGAATACCGGCGAAATGCCCCGCCTGGCGGCGGGTTGCGGGTTCCTCTACCGGTCGGCTATGCGGATCTTTCACCTGCTTGTGCAATTCCAGCTCTTCCAGCAGGCCGCGGCGGTAGAGGGCGTCAATAGTGGGTGTAGAAAGACCCCGCATGCCGAAGGGAAGCTGCTTAAGTGGTGACTGCGAATCCCCGGCCTTTTCCAGTACCAGCACCGAACAGCCGGCCAGCGCCAGTTCAGCGGCCAGGAACAAGCCTACAGGTCCTGCCCCGGAAATGATAACATCGTAGATAGATTGTTTTTGTGCGGAAGCTTGCGCTTCAAAGCCTGCGTTCATAAAGACATAATTGAAATGCAAAATTGCATCCGGCTTTCGCCTTAGTCTTGTACAAACGCGACAAAATCCCTGCTCATGGCCTGTTGCCGTTCCCGGGCCTTCCGCGCGAAGGCTGCCGGTGTGGTGCCGCTGTAACGCCTGAACTCGCGGCTCAGGTGCGATTGATCGGTATAGCCCAGTTCCAGGGACAGGCCTGCAAGGTTCACTTTCGGATCGTGCCACAGGCGGTTGCGTACCAGCTCAAAGCGCATGAGGCCCGATACGTCCTTAACCGTATGGCCCGACGATTGCCGGAACCTTCTTTCCAGCGTGCGTATCGTCGCATGCGCCGCTGCCGCCACGCCGCTTACCGGCAGGGTGCCGCCCGCTTCCTGCATAGCCAGGCCTGCCTTAAACAACATACTGTCCACAGCGATATGCGATCGCAGTGTTTCAAAGTATTGCCGTACCTCGCTCAATGCTTCTGTCAGCTTATCCGCGCTCACCAGGGCCTGCAGCTTATCCTGCAGCCGGGCGACAGGATGCTCAAACACCTGCACCCCTTTGCCTGAAGGCAGTCCCAGCAAGTCGAACACCGTCCAGGGAAAGCAGCGGACACCGATGATCTCCAGTCGGCCATGCGCCCTGAAATGTGCCGGCTGGTTGAGCAGGCCCATTATAAAGGGGGAGGGCAGGGGCTTCCAGCCGTTTTCCCGGGCTATGCTACAGCCGTTGCCGAAATGAAAGATGATCTCTGCATAGCCATCGGGCACCACCTCGAAGTCCGGAGCGGAAGCTGCAAACGCGCGCCGGTTGTACCAGAAGCATTTTATCGTATCCCGCAATCCTTCGGGCGGCTCAAATTCCCGGTGCAGCATGGCCTGCGCTTTTATGTCGTTGCGTTAGGCTCATCCGGTCCGTCTATAGGTTCCCACAGCTCGATAATATTCCCTTCCGGATCCAGGATGTGAACAAATTTACCGTAAGGATATTCGGCGATCTCATCTACCACCGTTATCCCGCTTTGCTTCAGCTCTGCTACCAGGCCGGCGATATCGGCCACCCGGTAATTGATCATGAAAGGCCTTGTCGAAGGATTGAAGTACTGTGTATCCTGCGGGAAGGTACACCAGGCCGTGGAGCCCGTCTTCGACGGATCATCGGCCTGTCGCCATTCAAAGGTGGCGCCGTAGTCGCCGGTAGGCAGGCCCAGGTGCCGGGCATACCATTCGTTCATCGCCTTAGGATCATCGCATTTAAAAAACACACCGCCGAGGCCCGTTACTTTTTGCATAGTTGAATGTATTGGAGTATTTGCAGTGATAAAATTAAAGAAGGAAAAGGAGGAAGTGAAAATAAAAAGGAAAAACAAAGGCCTGGCCGGCAATACCGGCCGTCAGCTCGTGGTGCTTCAGCAGCCCGTATTTAACCAGTGTCTCTTCCCATGGCTGAGCGCGATGGTCCGCTATCGTTCTCTTTATGATTTCTGCGGATAAATATTACCTATCTTTAACCAAGTAGTATGAAGCGTTATTTAATCTCTGAAAAACTGGTTTTTATGAAATTTTGGAATGGCTTTGGTACATTTTGGATCATCTATTTGCTGTTTTTTGCAATTGGGCTGCCACTCGTTATCCATTACGCAGGAGATCATCATCAAAGCGATTACCAGATGATTCATACATCTGCCGGCAAAGCATTCATTTTGCTTGGCGTGGGCACGGTACTTTGGTTCATTGTATTCATTTATTACATCAAGCAGTTTTTGATTAATCTTCTTTTCATTGGAATAGACCGGCGGGTGGTGAAACAGAATGCCAAAACCATAGTGCTTACTGTGGTTGGGCTGCTGTTATTGATTGCTTTGGCAGCAGGAATATTGGTTTATACGTATATATATGAAAGCCGTGGCTATGGTTGGCGGTACCTGTATTTTTGGCATCCTTACATCCTTATTCCCGGCTCTTTTATCTTTTATTTCGGTCTTTTATTGGGTGCCAAAGGTGTTTTTTCAAAATATTTGGGCAAAGTTGTAAAGCCATAATAGTTTGCCCGCAAAGAGAACAATTATGTTGCGCTCGACAATATACGGTTGCTATAATTATAGTTGACAGTGTACATTTGATTGATAATCAGAAAGCTGGTTTTTGTTTTGTCCTATAATGTTTTCGCATTATGTTCAATAGCCGCCTCTTTAAAAATTTTGCCTTTTGTGCGGTGGCCTCTGCGTGAGGGATAGTAGCGAAAAGCCTGCAGCCGCGAGGACTTGCAGCGGATAGCCCGACCCCAGCCTTGCACAAAAGCATTGATAACTACAATGGAGGCAGGGGGCACGCCCAAATCATCCACAACGTGTACCACCAAACGGTGGAGTAGTAGGTGGGCCTGGGTTAGCGGCGAAGCCGCCTGCAGTTCTTGTGTTTTAATTTTATTTTACCCACAGTTCTGTTAATAATAAAAATATTGTATGATTCATTTTGGGAACAACCTTGTTCATTGTACTCTAAAAGAGGATCTTGAGAAAAGTACAATGAGCAAGGCAGGTTAAGATAGAAAATGACAAATGTGTTTAAATTGAATAGATTGGGTTATTTTAGAGGATATATACCACTACAACCACAAAATGACCTCTATTGCCTTTTTTGATATTGAACTAGACACAACTGGCAAACAATTGCTTGACATTGGCTGTATTTTATCAGATGAATCCGGTTTTCATAAGAACCAGCCGGGCGAGTTTGAGCAATTCATGGCTTCATCCGATTTCATTTGCGGTCACAATATTATAGCGCACGACCTGGCCTTTTTGCAAAAACATTTTGATAATGCCGGCTGGGGGCTAAACAGGGCTATTGACACACTGTTGTTTTCCCCTTTATTATTTCCCAGGCAACCCTACCATCACCTGCTGAAAGATGACAAGATCCAAACAGAGGAATTGAACAACCCTTTTAACGACGCTAAAAAAGCCAGAGATCTGTTTTATGATGAGGTAGCAGCTTTCCAGGCGCTGGACGATACATTTAAAGCTATTCTTTACGGGCTTTTGCATGATCAACACGGCTTTGACAATTTCTTTCGATATCTCCATTATACCAATCCCGTAAACAAAGAACAGCTTCAGGCCAGTATCAACAGACTATTTCAAGATACAATTTGCAAGGAAAGTGACCTTTGCTCTTTTATCGATACATCCCCCGTTGCTTTAGCCTACGCACTATCGTTGCTGAATTGCGACGATCGTTTTTCCATTACGCCTCCCTGGGTACTGAAGAATTATCCTGAAGTAGAAAGGTTGCTTTTCCTGATGCGGAACAATCCCTGTGTGCAGGGATGCTCGTATTGCAAACTTGCCCTTGATCCTGTACGGGCATTAAAAAAGCATTTTGGCTTTCCTGCTTTCCGCAAGTATGGCGATGAACCGCTACAGGAAGATGCCGTTACGGCTGCTATCCACGGGCAGTCTATTCTCGCTGTATTTCCCACCGGGGGCGGTAAATCCATTACCTTCCAGGTGCCGGCACTAATGAGTGGCGAAAATGCAAAAGCCCTGACGGTAGTGATAGCCCCCTTGCAGTCGTTGATGAAAGACCAGGTGGATAATCTTGAAAAGAAGGGTATTACAGAAGCCGTTACCATTAATGGCCAGCTGGATCCTATTGAGCGGAGCAAGGCCATTGAAAGAATTGAGCAAGGGTTTGCCAGCCTCCTGTATATTTCGCCCGAGTCGCTCCGCTCCGTTACCATAGAGCGATTATTGTTGAAGAGAAAGATTGCAAGATTTGTTATTGATGAAGCCCATTGCTTCTCTTCCTGGGGGCAGGATTTCAGGGTAGATTATTTATATATCGGCGACTTTATCAAAAATCTGCAGCAAAAGAAAGGGCTTGATTATATCATACCTGTGTCTTGCTTTACGGCTACAGCAAAGCAAAAAGTAATAGAAGATATCAGGGCTTATTTCAAAGAGAAGTTGAATCTGAGCCTAACTGTCTTTAGGGCCAATGCGTCCAGAACCAATCTGCATTACAGTGTTTACCGTAAAGACAATGAAGAAGAAAAGTACAACCAGTTAAGAAGCATCATTGAAGCGAAGAACTGTCCCGCTATTGTATATGTATCCCGAACCAGAAGAGCTTATAAGCTGGCAAAAAGGTTAGTTGACGATGGGTTTTTAGCCAGGCCCTATCATGGCAAAATGGACAAAGATGAAAAATCTAAAAACCAAAATGCCTTCATGTCCGGCGAAGTTAATATCATGGTGGCCACTTCGGCATTTGGCATGGGAGTCGACAAAAGCGATGTTGGCGCTGTAATTCACTATGATATTTCCGACTCCTTGGAAAACTATGTGCAGGAGGCTGGCAGGGCCGGTCGCGATGAAAAGATCAACGCCGATTGTTATGTGCTATTCAATGAGGAGGATTTAGACAAACACTTCATCCTGCTAAACCAGACAAAGATCAGCAGCAAAGAAATTAACCAGGTATGGAAAGCCATAAAAGAGTTGACAAGAACCAGGGACCGGGCTTCCAATTCGGCACTGGAAATAGCCCGGAAGGCCGGCTGGGATGATGGTATCAAAGAAATTGAGACAAGGGTAACTACGGCCATTGCTGCGCTGGAAGATGCCGGGTATCTGAAACGGGGGCAAAACATGCCGAGGATTTTTGCCAACAGCATTCTCAGCAAAAATGCGCAGGAGGCTATTGATAAGATCAATTCCTCAGAAAAATTTTCAGACACACAGAAGGTGCAGGCTGTGCGGGTCATTAAAAAACTGTTTTCCAGTAAAAGTAAAAGACTCGCCACCGAAGAAGAACCGGAATCAAGAATTGATTATATCTCAGATCAGTTAGGAATAGTAAAAGAAGAGGTGATCCGGGCTGTCGAATTGATGCGGGAAGAAGAAATACTGGCCCAGACAAGAGACCTTACGGCTTTTATTAAGAGAACAGAATCTGCCAATAAATCATTAGCCATCGTTGACAATTTCAGGAAACAGGAAGAACTTTTATGGACGCAATTAAAAGAAGGAGAAGTGGCGTATCATCTCAAAGAGATCATCGAACTGTTTATCCAGTCGGGCATCAAAGACAGTTCACTCAACAAGCTCAAAACGATCCTCAACTTCTGGGCCATCAAAAACTGGATCAAGCGCCACAACCTTGAATACTCCAGGAACCATGTGCAGATTGCTTTATTGATGGATAAAGCGGAGTTCCGGCAAAAGCAGGAAAACCGGCATTTGCTGGCCAGGCTGATTACAGAATACCTACATGAAAAGGCTGCAGTAGCGGTAGCTGATAACAGGCAGGGAGAGGTATTAATAGAGTTTTCCATACAGGAGCTAAAAGAGATGATAGAAAAAGGGCAGGGGATGTTCGCTCTAAAAGCCGGAATTGATGACATTGAGGACAGCTTGTTCTACCTGTCGCGGATAGAGGCCATTAAAATTGAAGGCGGTTTCCTGGTGGCGCATAACAAACTCACCATCGAGCGGATCGAAAAAAACAACCGCATACAATACAAGGAAAATGACTACGAAAAACTAAAACAATTTTACCAGCAAAAAGTACAACAAATACATATTGTAGGGGAGTATGCCAAAAAGATGATCCGTAACTACCAGGAAGCATTGCAATTCGTGGATGACTATTTCAGGTTGAATTACACCTCCTTCTTATCCAAATACTTTCCAGGCAGCAGGCAGGATGAAATCAAAAGAACCCTTACGCCTGAAAAATTCATGAAATTATTCGGAACACTTTCACCGGCTCAGTTACAAATTATCAATGACTCGGCCAACCAGTACATAGTAGTAACAGCTGGGCCAGGCAGTGGAAAAACAAGATTATTGGTGCACAAGCTGGCTTCGCTGCTCTTGGCCGAAGATGTAAAACATGAGCAATTGCTGATGCTTACTTTTTCCCGGGCTGCAGCCACCGAGTTTAAGAAACGCCTGATAGAACTGATAGGCAATGCAGCCAATTTTATAGAAATAAAAACTTTTCACTCTTATTGCTTCGATCTGTTGGGCAGGGTAGGCAGCCTGCTGGAGGCCGAAAACATTATACAAACAGCAGTAGCAAAAATAAGGATTGGTGAAATAGAACCCTTCCGGATTACGAAAGCGGTATTGGTAGTGGACGAGGCCCAGGATATGAACCCGGCAGAATATGAACTGGTAAAGGCCCTGATGGAGCAGAACGAAGACATGCGGGTAATACTGGTGGGCGATGATGATCAGAACATTTACGGATTCAGGGAAGCAGATGCAGCGCACATGCAAAACCTGATTACGGAAAAAGCTGCCGTTAAATATGAACTAACGGAGAACTACCGGAGCAAAGACAATATCGTATCGTTTGCTAATAGCTGGGCAGCCACCATCAACCAACGGCTAAAAACAGAACCTTGCTTTGCCAGACAGCAGCAACATGGTCATATTCATATAACCCGATATGCACAGGGTAATATCATTGTTCCGCTTGCCGGTAGCATTAGCAAGGCAGCCCTATCGGGATCCACCTGTGTGCTTACCCAAACAAACGATGAAGCCATGCTGTTCTCCGGATTGCTATCACAACAGGGCGTTCCGGCAAAACTCATCCAGTCGAACGACGGGTTTAATTTGGGTAGCTTATATGAGCTTCGTTATTTTTCGGATATCATTTACGACAATGCCGACAGCCCGCTGATAACCGATGAGGATTGGGACAATGCCAAACGTCGGTTAAATGTGCATATCAATACCAGCACCAGGAAGGAGCTGGCAAACGCCATCATCAAAACATTTGAAGAAGCGAATACGGCAAAAAAATACAAAAGTGACTGGAAAGCTTTCCTGTTCGAATCTAAAGTGGAGGACTTTGTAAGTATAGATGCAGAAGTGGTATATGTGTCTACTATCCATAAAGCCAAGGGCAAGGAGTTTGATAACGTGTACCTATTATTAAATCATTTTGCTCCTGGTACAGATGAACATAAGCGGCAATTTTATGTGGCCATCACCAGGGCCAAATCCAACTTATACATACACTACAATGGCAACTATCTTCAATCCTTTTCCATAGATGGACTTGTGCTTGATGAGGATAGCAACGAATATCCCGAACCGCAGCAAATAGTCGTGTACCTGACCCTTAAGGATGTTCAATTATGGTATTTTGAGCAGATTCAGCATTATATAAACAACCTTTTTAGCGGAGCATCGCTTCAGCTGCAGGAAGATGGATTGGCAGATTCCCAAGGAGCGCAAATACTTAAATACGCCCAAAAATTCAGGGAAGTTTTGAACAGGTACGCCGAAAAAGGATTCAGGGTTGCAGCCGCCAAAGTAAACTTTGTTGTGTATTGGAAAGATGAGGCTAAAGGCATTGAATCCAGAATAATATTGCCCAGATTACTGCTGAAAAAGGTTTAAGCTTTTAAGAATAGTATCCGCCATATTTAATAGCGCCGTCCCGCCCCAAGCCCGCCAACATATCAATAAAAAGAAAGGATAGGGGCACGCTCTCGTAAACCCTAATATGCCTGACCATATGCCTAATCCACAGACGACAATAACAACCCACAATACGGTGGGCTTGGTTAGGGTGGCGAAGCAGCCAGGTGGTCTTTTATCCTTTTCTCTTTTTCTTTTGGGGCGTATCCCCGATATGGGATGGAGGGGAAAATGTAACACTGATACAGCTTGCAGCCTTAGCGTACATAATAACCTCGCTGTTCTAAACTCCATACCGGGGCCGGGCTATTCGCTATATCTTTTGCGGGCCGGCCTTTACACTCATCCCAATAGGCCCGCAAAAGGATGCCGCTGCTATCCTCCACGCGGGAGTGTAACCCTCCCTATTATCGGACTGGGGCAAACCTAACTACTTAAAATTACTTTTTTGTTTTGACCTATAAACCCTGGAGCCTGAAAAGAAAAACTAGGTGCTATTTTGTCAGGCTAGTGGAGTTTGGTTGTTAAGCGCCTCATGAGGCCGTAGCTTATTATAATCCTCCATCCACTCTTCTGTAAGGATACGTACCTGCATCCTATCTTCAAATAAATAGGCATTGAGTACG
>NZ_QUZZ01000014.1 GCF_003545695.1 Taibaiella helva
CTGACACCGGTGGCCGGCGACCAATGGTAGCTGTATCCGCTAGTCCCGATGGCGACAATGGGCACGACAGCACCCTCGCAGACGACAGTATCGTTAGTGATGATATCCAGGACCCTGGGCGCCCGGTCGATATGGACCGTATCCGTCGCCGAGAAGCCGCAGATACCGGGTATGGTATCCTTGACCACGACCCAGTAACGATTGCTGGCCGTAGGGTCAACGGTAATGGTAGCCTGGTCGGGTGGGCTGAGGATGCCGGTAGCAGGTCCCCACTGGATCGTATTGTTGGGAGATGGGTTGTGAATGGTTACGCTGATATCGATCGAGGGCTGGCTGCCGCAAATGGTGGTGTCCCTGACCGTTATATCGGGTAGCTCAGTTTTCAGCACGGTAACGGTCATGTAAGCGGTATCGTCCTTAATACAGGCCGAATCGTTATGCGCATACAACGTTATGGTGAATACGCCGGTAGTGGTATAGGTATGAGTAGGCGTAGAGGTGGTCACCAGCGGGCTGCCGTCGCCGAAATCCCACTGATAAGTAGTGGCAGCTGCTGCTGTAGGCGAGTTGGTCTTGTTGACCATCTTGATCGTATAGGGCACGCAGCCGGTATCTTTCCTGTTAACAGTAGTGTCGAGCGCAAAATTGGAAATGACCCCCGTAGCCTCAAAGTCGAATTTAAAAGTAATGATATCCTGACCGGTAGTCTGCCTTGTGGTCGACCAGGCCCCCGGCGTGATCAGGGAAGGTGTTCCCCATCCGCCTGTAGTGCTGTTGCATATGGAGTGGTACACCACGCCATTGGGATCGAGCCTGTTGTTGCCTACGTGCACATGGTCGCCGCCTGCGCCGAAATAGGAACCATACAGCAGGTCCTGGAAGTTGGGCTTCAGCACGCAGAACCAGAAGGGCAGGTTGTCATCGGTCGACGCGGCATCTGCTGTGGTGGGCAGGCCGGTAGGCGCCAGCATTCCTGTCACATAAGTATTGCCGCATACATCGACCAGGAAGCCGTCGGGGAAGAAGTGACTGAAGCCCGCACCCGATCCCACGATGGTAGACAGTTGCGAGGTGCTGAGATCAGGGCTCAGCCTGTCGATGAATACATCTCCTCCGCCGATGGAGTACACCCCTGCCGATACGGTATAAGCGCCGTCGGTACGGCCGAAGGCAAATACCCTGTCGGTCGCATCCACCTGCACGGCCACCACCTGGTCGGAGTTGCCGGTACCCATATAAGTGGAGCGCATAATGGCGCCGCTGGTGGCGTTAATAATAGAGACGAAGCCGTCCAGGCTGCCGCCGGCGCTGGGGGCAACGGTGGTTTTGGCTCCTGCAGTAGTGGGGAAGTCGGTGCTTTGCGTAACACCACCGATCACCAGATTGCCGGCGCTGTTGAATTGCGTGGAGAAGACGCCGTCATTGCCATTGCCGCCGATATAGGAGCTGTACAGCAGGTTGGAGCAGGTAGGGTCCAGCTTGCAGATCACACCGTCGGTGGTGCCTGCGCCGGAAAGGGTAGCCTGCTGGGCATTGGTGGAAACGGGAAAATCAGTCGATTTTGTATTGCTCACGAGCCATATATTACCGGTGGCATCGGTGTTGATCTCTACAGGACTGGTTGTATGCTGGGAGAAGTTATCGCCATTGTTACCAAAGAAGCCGCCGTTCAGGCTGCTGAAGTTGAAGGTATTCGGCTCAGAGGAGGAGCCACCGAGATAGGTGGCGCCGATAAGGGCGGTACCGGTGCTGTTGAAGTGCGCAACGAAGAGATCAACCACGCCGCCCAGGGTGTTGTCGATGCAGCCGGCAGTAGTGGGTATATTAGACGACTGTGCGCTGCCGGCTATGATCAGCTCGCCCAGGTGATTCACTTTCATGGTATGCACAAATTCAGGTCCCGTGGTGCCGCCGTAATAAGTGGAGTACACCAGGGCATTGCCGAGCGGGCTGTATTTGTTGATCCCCACGATAAAGTTGCCGAAGGCGCTGTAAGCAGGTTGGAAAGCCGGGCCGAAGGAGGTGGGCCAGCCTGCGCCGCCTGCGCCGCTGCCGGCATAGGCATTACCATCGTCATCGTAGGTGGTGCTGAAGCCATAGAAACCGCTGCCGCCGGCGGTGGCGCCGCTGTAGGTGGCAAATACCAGGGTAGGGTCGATCACCAGGGGATACTGGTCATTATAGCCCTCGGGAAAGGCGAAGCTGAGCTGGCCTTTTTCAAAAACATAACGGGAAGGCACCGGTACTTCCCTGCCATTGATCATCTGGTAAGAATAAGGCGCCTGCTCGATCACTTCGTTCACCGAAGTTTTGACCTTCAGGTTGCCCTCCGGGGTCAGCTCGGGCTGTACCCCTTCAAAAGCCAGGCGGATTTGCGCCGTATTGGCGCCGGGCTTCACAATGAAATCGTACTTCAGCAAGTTGTTCTTGCTGTAGACCGCTACATCGATGCCGTTGTATACATCGAGCTGCATCACTTTGCCGAACAAGCCCACATTGCCCGCCCATTTTGAAGGGTCGTTACCAATGAAATAGTTGTGATAAGCGCTTCTTTTGTTTTCCTGTTTATAGGCGATGCCGTTGTTGGCGCCGACAAAGTTTACACGATAAGCATGGGAGCGGATGACTTCTTTGCTCAAGTCGACGCCGCTCTGGTGGCCGAGCTCATGGAAACGTTCCATGTCGTCAGCGCTCAGGTAGTTGTATACAAATCCACGGTCAGTGACAAACATTACGCCGCCGGGCAGCTCGGCCTTGAATCTGGCTTCCGCTACCCATTGCCCCTTGTTCTCGATAAAATCAAGCCCTGTTTTCTTCGCGGACTTGGGTATCGCTGCGCTGGCCGGATGCTTGGTCCGGGCAAATGCCCAGGAGGTACTGAGCAAAAGCAAAAAAAAGAGCAAGGTCTTTTTAGGAAAATATGAGCTCATTAGTACTCGCTTTTTTTATAAAAGAATGTATACAATATCAAAATAAATACACAAAAACGAACGGTTTTTGATGAAAATATAAATTAAATGTAAAAATTTAATTTCTGTAAATTGTAAAGAGCTGATTTTGGTTTTTAAACAAAAAAACAAAATTGCAGGCTTTTGTTGCCAGTGAAATCATTTTGTGCACCGTCCTTCCTGGTCCGGTTTACTTCCTGCTGTTTTTCCCTGTTTAAAAAATGAAATCCCCCATCTTCCATTTAGACGGGGGATTTTTAAAATTGGTATAGTGGAAAGGCATCTTTTTTTAACGGAGAAGCGTCACATTGCCTTTTTTGACAAAGGGCACGCCTTTGTCGGTTACCGCCTCGATGCTGTAAACGTACACGCCCATGGGCTGCGGCTGTCCGTTGAAGGTGCCGTCCCAGCCTTCCTCGATATTGCTGCTGCTGTACACCTTATTGCCCCAGCGGTTGAATACAGCAAATTCTTTCAGCCTGGCAATACCTCGTTTGGCGGGTTTGAAGAGATTGTTGGTTCCGGATGGTGCGAAGGCGTTGGGCATATCGATCACGGTTTCGTTAACGAGCACATCGATCGAATCCAGGACGATGCAGCCGGTTTCGGTCGTAGCCGTTACGAAATATCTTGTCCGCACAGCAGGCGACACTATGGGATCGGCGATATTGACGCCGCTGAGACCCGATGGCGGGAACCATTTGAAATACGATGCGTTGGTGCCCGGTTCAAGATGGTACTGCTCGCCGGAATAGATCGTAATGCTATCAGGCATATTGATCGTTGCCTGCGGGTACACCCTCACGCTGACCTTCTCGGTGTCGAGACAGTTGTGGATATCTTTAATGAGTACCGTATAATCGGTGCTGGTCTGCGGTGTGGCAACAGGAGCAGCTGAAGTCGCATCAGACAGGCCGTCGGCCGGTGTCCAGGTATAGCTGACACCTCCGCTGGCCCATAGCGGCGCCTCGCTGCCGGGGCAGTAGCCCGTATCGCTGGCTGCTGCGCCAAAGCCGCCGGGGAATACATTGATGTGGACCTTGGCGCTGTCGGAGCAACCGATCGGTGTTTGAACATACAGTTGGTAAGTCACGCTGGTGTCCGCTACCAGGCTGGTGTTGGGACCGGTCGGCGCCGTAAGGTTAGGCGTCGCCGGCGTCCAGCGGTATTGGTAGTCGTTGCGGAATGGCGTAACACCGGATTCCAGCGCTACTTCCGTCCACTGGCAGACATCTTTGTCCGGAGACACTGTCAGCTTGGGTATTTTCTGGACCTCGATCTTGAACAGTACGGTCGTATCGGGGCAAGTCTTATAACGGCCGGTAAGGCTGAATAGCGTGGTTTCGTTTACTTTGATCGTCGGGTTCAGGATGGTTGAGTCGCTTACACCGGTATTGGGGTACCAGCGATAGCTGTAGGCGGGTGTGCCTGTGGCATTGACCTGCACCGTAGCGCCGTCGCATATCGCCGTATCGTTGTTCAGGATATCCAGCACCCTCGGCGCCAGGTCTATGTGCAGGGTGTCGGTGGTCGACAGGCCGCAGATGCCGGGTATCGTATCTTTTACCGTTACCCAATAGGCATCATGCAGGGCCGGATCGACGCTTACGGTCGGCTGGTTATTGGGACCGAAAATACCGTTGGCGGGTCCCCAGACAATGGTATTGTTAGGCGTGGGATTATTGACGACGACGGACAGGTCTATTGCCTGCTGGTTGCTGCACAGGATCGTATCCTTCAGGGTAAGATCGGGAGTAAATACTTTCAGCACTCTTATCTTCATGGTAGCGGTATCTTCTGTGATGCAGGTATTGGGGTTGATCGCATACAGGATGATCGTATAGGTACCGGAATCGGTATAGGTATGGCTGGGATTGGTCGCGGTTACGGTGCCGGTATTGTCGCCGAAATCCCATACGTAGCTTACTGCCGCGTTGGAAGTATTCACCATCGTTACGGTATAGGGAGCGCAGCCTGTGTCGTTGACACCGGGCGCCAGCTCAAAGTTGGAACGCACACCGGTTGCCTCGAAGTTGAACTTGAAGCTGATGATGTCCTGGCCTATCGCGGGATTCTTGTTCTGGGCCCAGCTGGTGGCGGTAGTACCGGGATAGGTATTGTTGCTGCAGCAGATAGAGTGGTATACGATGCCCTCGGGGTCCATACGGCTGACGCCACAGTGCCCATGGTCGTTACCCACACCAAAATAAGAGCCGAAGAGCAGGCCGGTAAAGTCTGGCTGGAGCACACCGAACCAGAACGGCGCGGGATTGGTCTGGTAGGCATCGGTCGACAGCGGCATGCCGTTCTGGGCGTAGTATCCCGCTACATATACATTGCGGCAGATATCCACCAGGAAGGCCGACGGGAAGAACTGTCCGGCGCCCTGGGGGTTGCCCACCCTTGTCGACAGCACAGATGCTGACAGGTCGGGGTTGAGCTTGTCAATGAACACGTCGCCGTTATTGGCACTTTCCCATACGCCGGGGCTGATGGGATAGGTACCCAGTGTACGGCCCAGCACATAAACATTATCGCCGGCATCTACCTGCACGGCTACAGCATGATCGGTTGCAGTAGTACCCAGGTAGGTAGCGCGGTCGAGGTTGCCGCTGTTGGGATCGATAAGCGAAACATAACCGTCCTGGCCGCCACCGGGTGCAGCAGTATGCAATACACCGGCAGTGGTGGGGAAATCTGCGCTTGTTGTAATGCCGCAGAGCGCCAGCTTACCCGAATTGGTAAACTCGAGGCTTGTAGGCGAATCATCGCCCGCACCGCCGATATAACGGCTGAACAACAGGTCGTCGCAGGCGGGATTCAGCTTGAACAGCACCACGTCGATACCTCCGTTAAGCGTATTGGTATAAGGTCCGTTCAGCGTAAGGGTAACAATACTGTCACATCCCGAAGTCGCAAAAGTATCTGTATAGACGCCCGGCGCAGTCAGCACTGTCGTGCCGAAAAGATAAGTACCGCCCGGGCACAGGCTTTCCGTTATATTATTGGTGATATAAGGATTTACACTGGCAGTGATCGTGACCACGCTGTCGCAGGTAGCGGTCGGGAAAGTCTGGATGTAAATACCCGCCGTACTGATGGTCTGCGACCCGAATTGGTAAGTCGTGCCGGGACACAGGGTGACGGGGAAGGCATTAAGGATATTGGGCTTTACGGTCAGCTCCACGGTAACAATGCTGTCGCAGCCTGCCGTTGCGAAGGTATCCACATAGGTGCCGGCTGTGGTCAGTACCTGCGAGCCGAAGGGGAAGCTGCCATTCACACAGATTGTCGGTGTAATGGTATTCCGTATATAAGGCCTCTCCTTCAACCGCAGGATAACGATGCTGTCACAGGCCGCAGTAGCAAAGGTATCCCGGTAGGTACCCGGCTCGTTGAGTACGGCATCGCCGAAGGTATAGCTGCCGCCGGGACAGAAGCCCGCGGTCACGGTATGAACAGTATAGGTCCCGCTGTTGAGGAACAGTGTCACGATACTGTCGCAGCCGTTGAAGTTTTTGAACGTATCGGTATACATACCTGCGGCAGTAAGCGAGGTATCGCCGAAGCGGTAGCTTCCTCCTGCGCATACAGTCTCGTTCAGGGTGTCGCGCAGGTAGGGATTGACGGTCAGGGTCAGGGTAACAATACTGTCGCAGCCCGCTGTGGCAAAGGTATCCTTATAAGTACCCGATGCCGTCAGGATGGTCCCGCCAAAATTATAAGCGTTGCCGGCGCAAACCGTAGCCACAACTGAATTGGTGATCAGCGGGTTTACCGTCAGGTTCAGTGTTACGATACTGTCGCAGCCGGAAGTAGCGAACGTATCTACATAGTTGCCGGTAGTGCTGAGAAGCGTTCCGCCGAAATTATAAGTGCTGCCCTGGCAAATGGTATGGTTAAAGGTATAAGTCTTATAAGGAGCCGCAATCAGGTGCAGGGTGACGATACTGTCGCATGCGGCAGTGGTAAAGGTATCTTTATATACACCGGCAGTGGTCAGCACGGTGGTGCCGAAAGTGTAGCTGGTGCCGGGGCACAGTTTTTTGTAAACTGTATTGGTCGTATAAAAAGTGCCGGTCTGCGTGGGAAAATCATTGGAATTGGTATTGCCGGCCACCCAGATATTGTCCTGCTGATCGAAGGTGAGCTCCAGGGGGCTGGAAACACCGGCATTATTATCGGTGATCGGGTTGGTAAAACCAAAGCTGAAGGCCGTTGGCTCTACGTTATCGCCGCCCATATACGTCGCCCCGATCAGGTCGGTGCCCGTACCGTTGAAGTGTGCGACGAAGATATCGGAGCCGCCGTTAAGCGAGTTGTCGTAGCAGCCGGTAGTTACCGGCAGGTCAATGGAATTGGTGCTGCCCGCAACAACCAGCTCGTCGGCATTATTCACGCGCATCGCATGAGCGAAGTCGGTGCCCGAGCCGCCGTAATAAGTGGAATAGATCAGGGTGCTGCCGGTGGCATTGTATTTGTTGATGCTCACGTCCCTTACACCGCCGAAAGTAGTCTGGAAGGCATTGGTAGTCGTAGGCCAGCCCAGGTGGTAGGCGCCGGAGGAAGCATACATATTGCCCTGGGCATCGTAAGTAGAGCTATAAGCATAATAGCCGTTGCCGTTACCGCCGCCACCGCCGCCGCTGAAAGTAGCGAATACCAGCACCGGATCAATTACGAGCGGCAGGCTCTTGTCATATCCTTCGGGAAATTCAAAGCTTACTTTATTGCCGCTGATCTTGTAGCGGGACTTAACCTCCTGCTGGCGGCCGTTGATCACCTGGTAAGAATAGGGCGCCTGCTCGGTGATCTCGTTCACCGAGGTCTTGATACGCAGATGTCCCTGCTCGGTGAGCTGGGGCTTTACGCCTTCGTAAGCGAGCACGATCTGCGCCGGATCGGCGCCCGGCGCTACAAGCAGGTCGTATTTCATGGCGTGTTCCTTGCTGTACACGGCCATATCAATACCATTGTAGATACTTTTTTGCACTACTTTCCCGAAAACGGAAACACCACCGGCCCAGTGGGCGCGGTCCTTACCGAGGAAATAGTTCACATAGTAGCCGCGTTTTTCATCCGGTGCGCTGCGCACACCAGCCAGGGCGCCTTCAAATGAAACCGAGTAAGCATGCCCGTGCACGATCTCCTTGTCTACATTTTTGTTTTTTTCATGCCATAGCTCATGCAGCCTTGCTACCTCTTCCTGGTTGTAATAGCTATACATAAAGCCGTTCCCGGTCAGGAACACGGCGCCTCCCGGCAGCTCAGCGCCATAGCGCGCGCGGGCATCCCATTGGCCTTTATTCTCAATGAAATCAAGGCCAACTTTTTTTACATTGATTTGTCTTTGGCCGGTAGCAGGATGAGAATGGGAGCCTCTGGCAAAAGTGGTCATGCAGGAGCATAGCACAAGAAAGATGCACAATGCATTTGAGTAAATACATTTTTTCATGGGGCGAATGCTGTTTGATACTGGTTATGTCTTGGTCGCTAGGGTAGAAGACATGGCGCAGAATCGATTAGTTGGGTGATCTTTAACATTTCCCGGGAGCTTTGGCCCGAATTGCTGCGGGGTATTGACTTTATGGGAAATTTGAATAATTTTGGACCACATGAGCATCATCTCGCCAGCCATCAAAAGCTATATGAAATTGCGCCTGAGCGCAATTGACAATTTTGCGTTGAACCCGATCGATACGCAAAAGCAGGTATTCAACCACCTGGTGGGATCCGCTCAGTTCACCGAATACGGCAAGCAATACGACTTTGAACATATCAATTCCATCCGGGAATTCAAGCAAAGAGTGCCTGTAAACGACTACGATTCGCTGAAACCTTATATCCAGAAAATACTGGAAGGGCAGCAAAACGTCCTTTGGGCCGATCCCATCAACTGGTTTGCCAAAAGCAGCGGTACCACCAGCGACAAAAGCAAGTTTATCCCGGTGAGCAAGGACTCGCTCGATGATACGCATTTCAAATCGGGCAAAGATGTATTGTCGCTGTATCTGAGGCAGTTCCCGCAAAGCAGCATGATGAACGGGAAGTGCCTGACCATAGGCGGCAGCCACCAGGTCAACCAATTGAACGCCGACTCTTTCTACGGCGATCTTTCGGCCGTTATGCTGCAAAATATGCCTTTTATGGGCCAGGTGATGCGGGCGCCCGAGTTGTCGGTAGCGCTGATGGACGAGTGGGAGGCTAAGCTCGAGGCGATGATATATAGTGTTTTTCATGAAAACATCACCTTCATCGCCGGCGTGCCTACCTGGACCCTGGTCCTCATTAAGCGTATACTGGAGATCGCGGGCGAAAAAGACCTGCATAAGATATGGCCCAACCTGGAGCTGTACATTCACGGCGGCGTAAGCTTTACGCCTTACCGCAGCCAGTTTGCCGAGCTTATCCCTTCAGAAAATATGCGGTATATGGAAACCTATAATGCTTCTGAAGGTTTCTTTGCCGCCCAGGACAATATCAATGAGGAAGGCATGCTCCTGTTCCTCAACCATGGCATCTTTTTCGAGTTCATGCCCATGGAGGAGTATGGCAAAGATCACCCGGAGACCCTGGGCCTGCGGGAAGTAGAGACCGGTAAAAATTATGCGCTGGTCATCAGCACCAATGGTGGCCTGTGGCGCTACCTTGTAGGCGACACCGTGCAATTTACTTCTACCGAACCCTACCGGATCAGAGTGAGCGGCAGACTGAAACACTACATCAATGCTTTCGGGGAAGAAGTGATCGTCGACAACAGTGATCATGCCATAGCAGAAGCCAGCCGGATCACAGGCGCCGTGGTCAACGACTATACCGCAGCGCCTGTATATATGAGTGGCAGCGAAAACGGCGCACATGAATGGATCATCGAATTCGAATACCTGCCGGTACCACTTGAAACCTTTACTGCGGAAATGGACAAAGCGCTGCAGAAGATCAACAGCGACTACGAAGCCAAGCGCCACAAGGATATCGCGCTGCGTATGCCTATCGTGCACCGGATGCCCAAGGGGGGCTTCAATACCTGGCTTAAAAGCAAGGGGAAGCTGGGCGGCCAGCATAAAGTGCCCCGCTTAAGCAACGAAAGAAAGCACCTGGAAGAAATATTGCATTTCCTGTAAATACAAAGGGACCGCTTATAAAAACGGTCCCTTTTTGTCGGGCTCAGGGTCTAACGTTGCACGCTTAGCTTTCCTTTAAATTTATGATCTCCTGCGCTGAGTTCGGCAAAATACATGCCGCTCTTTAAGGGGGCCAGGTCAAGATCGAAATGTTTCCCGGCTCCGGCAGCAGCTTTACCGTAGTCCCTGCGGATCACTTCCCTGCCTTGAATGTCCCTTATATACAGGGTTACCTGCCCCGGTTTGTCCAGATCCAGGGTGAAACTAACTTTGTCCTGTGCAGGGTTAGGGCTTAAGACTAGCGCAGCATACCCGTTGCCGGTTTCGAAGATGCCGGAGGTGGGTTGTTTCTTTAATGTAGCAGTAGCGCAGCTGCGGTTGTTGGCCGTGTCGGAATCATTCCAGGTAACGTTAAACGGGTTGCCATTTATGGTCAGACCCGCAGTATTGACATTGAGTGCCACAATGCAGATACTTGCTGTCTGATCCGAGCCGGTTGTGTTGTTGTTCTTAGCCTGTGCGATAATCGCGGCTGGTGTGGTGGCGCCGCTGGCCAGGTCGGCATTGTTGGTCAGCTGTCCTACCAATGTGGCGGCAGGATTCTGGCTCAGCGAATGCGAAAATACGAGGGTATCCCCGGCACGCAATACATCGGGGCCGTTGTTTTTAAGTGTAAAGCTCAGCTTTATCGTGTCGCCGAAATTATACACCTGGTTGGCTGTGGGACTTACCAGCTGCACCTGGAGATTGGTCTGGCGGATCTGCGCCTGGGTTGTTATGGCCAGCAAGAGACCACATACAAAAATACCTGCTGTTTGTAAAAATGTCTTTTTCATAACAATTAATAAGGATAAGTGAATAACAGGAGCTTAAGGTACAAAGGGGCGCTGTTAACGAATGTAAATTTGTGCTAATTAGTGTTTGTTTGCAGGTGTTGTGAAAAATGCATTCAAGGTATTCACAGCTATAAAGGATGACTTCTATGCTAAAATGTTTACAGCGCTTAAACTTTGTGGGGATTCCGGGGTCTAAGCGGTTCTGTCTCTCTAACCCGGCCAATGTTCGCATGAGATTAACCATCGCCTCGCTATGCTGCTTGCTTTGCTGCTCCTCCTGCCATGTGGGGCGGTTTTTTATCTACAATTTTGCCGATATTAAGGACTATAAAAAGTTTCCGGCGCACACAGTCGCCCGTAATGGCGCCGCCTTTCGCTTCATCTCTTCGGCCAACATCAGGAACGATTCCGCCATCATCAGGCTACCCCGGGAGGTAACGGTTAAGGACAAGCAGTATACCTTTGAGCAATACCTGGAGCGTACCAAAACAGTTGCGTTCCTGGTCATTCGCAACGATAGCCTTTACTACGAAAAATATTTTGATCATTACGATCAGAGCAGTATCGTGCCCTCATTTTCGGCGGCCAAGTCCTTTGTATCCGCATTGGTCGGTATTGCTATCGGCGAAGGATATATTAAAAGTGTGGACCAGCCGATCACCGACTATTTCCCCGCGCTGGATAAAGAAAAATTCGGAAAGATCACAATTGAGCACCTGCTGGACATGCAGTCGGGGCTGGCTTTCAATGAAAGCTATTTCAACCCTTTCGGCGATGTAGCCAAATACTATTATGGTACCAACCTGAAAAAGTACGTTTCCCGCCTTAAGGTGAAGGAAGCACCCGGGCAGCATTTTGAATATACCAGCCTCAACACGCAGCTGCTGGGTATGATCGTCAGCCAGGCCACAGGGAAAACGCTGGCAGCTTACCTGCAGGAAAAAATATGGCAGCCCCTGCATATGGAATCTGATGCCAGCTGGAGCATAGACAGCAAAAAGGGCCAGACAGAAAAGGCGTTCTGCTGCCTGAATGCGATTGCCCGGGATTATGCCAAGTTCGGCCGGCTGTACCTGAATGGCGGCCGCTGGGATGGCCGGCAGGTAGTGCCCGCCGAGTGGGTTAAGCGTTCCGTTACCTTCGATCGTCCGAAAAATAACGGTATTTATTCTTATCAATGGTGGCACAACAGGGGACCTGATGGACAGACACCCGATTTTATGGCAGTAGGCCTGTTGGGACAATATATTTATGTGCACCCGCAAAGCGGGATCATTATCGTTCGTCTGGGTAAGCAGGAAGGAAAGCATACCGACTGGAAAAGAATGTTTCTCGCCATAGCAGAAGTCCAGGACCAGTCACTGTCGGCATCGAACAAACAGCATTAAGCTTCCGTATCTACATCGCATATATAACTAATGAGCTTACCATCCCTCGCGTTAAAAAGACCGGTTTTCGCAGTAGTAGCCAATATCTTTATCCTGATCTTCGGCTTTATTGCCTTTAAATTCCTGGGGGTACGGGACTACCCTTCCATCGATCCGCCAATCATCAATGTGCGGACCAGCTACGCCGGCGCCAACCCTGATATTATCGAATCGCAGATCACGGAGCCGCTGGAGAAATCGATCAACGGTATCGCCGGTATCAGCAATATCTCTTCGTCGAGCAGCCAGGGTACCAGCAATATCACCGTCGAGTTCGACCTGGGCGAAGACCTGGAAGCGGCAGCCAACGACGTGCGTGACAAGGTATCGCAGGCGCTGCGCAACCTGCCCCAGGATATCGACGCTCCGCCGGTAGTATCCAAAGCCGACGCCAATTCCCAGCCCATTCTTTCTATGACCGTGCAGAGCAATACGCGCAATCAGCTTCAGCTGAGCGACTATGCCGAAAATGTATTGCAGGAAAGGTTGCAGACCATACCCGGCGTCAGCAGCATCCAGATATGGGGGCAGAAGCGTTACGCCATGCGCTTGTGGTTCGACCCGATGAAAATGGCCGCCTACGGCATTACCTTCAGCGATGTGCAGGCTGCGCTCGACCGCCAGAATATTGAGCTGCCTTCGGGAAAGGTAGCCGGCTACCAGACCGAGCTATCCGTAAGGACCCTGGGCCGCCTGCAGACCGAAGATGACTTTGAAGGCCTTATCGTTAAGAACGTGAACGGCAGCGACATTCATATCCGCGAGATCGGCGAAGCCGTGCTGGGTCCCGAGAACGAAGAGACCCAGCTTAAAGAAAGCGGGGTGCCCATGGTTGCCCTTGCCGTAATTCCCCAGCCGGGGTCCAACTATGTAGCCATCGCCGAAGAATTCTATAAACGTTTCGACCAGATCAAAAAGGATATTCCTTCTGATATCAAGCTCAATATCGCGCTGGACAATACCGTTACCATAAAAAAGTCCATCAGCGAGGTGGAAGAAACGATCTTTATCGCCTTTGCCCTGGTGGTGATCATCATCTACCTCTTCTTCCGCGATATCCTTATTTCCATACGGCCGCTGATCGATATACCGGTAAGCCTTATCGGCGCCTTCTTCATCATGTACATCATGGGCTTTACCATCAATATCCTTACCCTGCTGGCTATAGTGCTGGCCACCGGCCTGGTGGTGGACGATGGTATCGTGGTGGCGGAGAATATCTACAAAAAGATGGAAGCCGGCATGGACAAGCACCGGGCAGCCCGCGAAGGAAGCGAGGAGATCTACTTTGCCGTTATCGCCACATCCATTACCCTGGCCATCATCTTCCTGCCGATCGTCTTCCTGCAAGGCTTTACAGGAAGACTTTTCCGGGAGTTTGGTATCGTGGTGGCCGGCGCGGTTATTATCTCCTGCTTTGTATCGCTCACCCTTACGCCTGTGCTCAATGTTTATCTTTCCCGGAAGGATACGACGAAGAAATCGAAGTTCTATACGAAGACCGAGCCTTTTTTCGCCGGCCTGGAAAACCGCTACCGGCGCGCCCTGGAATGGATCATGGGACATCGCTGGATCGCGACCGCAGGTATTGTGGCCTGCCTGGCAGCGATCTATTTCTTCGGTTCGGGCCTGAAGAGCGAGCTGGCGCCGCTGGAAGACCGTTCCCGTTTTCGCCTGGCCCTTACTGCGCCTGAAGGCACCTCTTATGATGCCATGGACAAATATGTGGACCAGGTAGGCCAGTATGTTATCGATTCCGTACCGGAAAAGGAGATCGTGCTTACGACCACTGCGCCGGGCTTCAGCGGCGCTGGCGCTGTCAATTCGGCCAATGGCAATATCCGCCTGTCTCCCCCCGAAGAACGTACCCGTTCACAGGACGATATCGTGCAGGCCCTGAACAAAGGATTTAAAAAATTCAACTTCGGTCAGACCTATGCCATACAGGAACAGACCATCGCCGTGCAGCGTGGCGGCGGCAGCCGTTTGCCCGTAGCCTTTGTTCTGGAGAACATTAATTTTGATAAGCTGAGTACGGCGTTGCCGCAGTTCATGGACGAGGCCAACAAGAGCAAAGTGTTCCAGAACGTGGACGTGGATCTTAAAGTGAACAAGCCGGAGCTGAGGGTTACTGTAGACAGGGCCAAGGCTTCGCAGCTGGGCATATCGGTTGCCGATGTATCGCAGGCCCTGCAAATGGCGCTCAGTAACGGACGCCTGGGTTATTTTACCATGAACGGTAAGCAATACCAGGTCATAGGCCAGGTAACCCGCGCCAACCGCGACGAACCGGTCAACCTGAAATATTATTATGTAAGAACGCCGAGCGGCGCCATGATCTCGCTCGACAATGTGATCCATGCCGAAGAAAGCATCAGCCCATCGCAGATCTACCACTATAACCGTTATAAATCGGCGACCATATCGGCCAACCCGGCTACCGGCTATACGCTTGGCGATGGTATTGCCGAGATGCAGCGGATCTACAGCAGCCTGCAGCAGAAAAAAGTGATCGACGAATCGTTTACCTCGGCCCTTGCCGGATCGTCCAAAGACTACGCGGAAAGCTCTTCCAATACTTTGTTCGCCTTCCTGCTGGCCCTGGTGCTGATCTACCTGGTGCTGGCCGCACAGTTTGAAAGCTTCATCGACCCCATTATCATTATGCTTACCGTACCCCTGGCTATTGCCGGAGCGGTACTGTCGCTATGGCTCTTCGGACAAACGCTGAACATCTTTTCCCAGATCGGTATGATCATGCTCATCGGCCTGGTGACCAAGAATGGTATCCTTATCGTGGAATATGCCAACCATATCCGGGATACCGGCGCCTCCAAACGGGAGGCTGTGGTGAATGCCGCTAAGATGAGGCTGCGGCCGATCCTGATGACCAGCCTTGCCATGGCAGGCGGCGCGCTGCCCCTGGCCTTGTCGCTGGGCGCAGCCAGTACCAGCCGTATCCCGCTGGGTATCGTTATTGTAGGAGGGGTAATGTTCTCCCTGTTGCTGTCGCTTTTTGTTGTGCCCGTGATGTATACCTTCCTGAGCCGTAGAAAAGTAAAGCAGGTATCGGCCATACAAAAGCTGGATGAATGATTCCCGATAAAAAAAGAAATTTACAAGCAAGAATGATCCGGAAGATAAAATACGCCCTGTGGCCTGCCTTATTGCTGATGACACTGTCGCTGCCGGTCGCTGCGCAGGATACGCTGCAGGATTCTATGCTGACCCTGAACGATGCGATTGCCGCAGCGCTGGATCAAAATTTCGACATCCAGATCGTGAAGGTGCAGCTGGACCAGGCAAAAACCAACAACACGATCGGCAATGCCGGTATGCTGCCCGTGCTGAATGCTACCGGCGGCCTGAACGGCAATATTACCGATGCCCACGTAGAGCTGGCCACCGGCGATGTGCAGAACCGGAAGGGCGCCCGCTCACAAACCCTGAGCGGCGCTGTGCAGCTGGACTGGATACTGTTCGACGGTTTACGCATGTTTACCAACAAGCGCCGGCTGGAAGAGCTGCAGTCTATAGGGAATACCAATCTGAAGCAGCAGATACAGAGCACGGTTTCGCAGGTGGTGATCAGCTATGCCGAGGTGGTGCGCCAGAAGCAGCAATTGGTGGCCATCGATACCGCCATGGCCCTGGCCAGGGTACGTATGGACCTGGCGAAGAAAAAATTTGAAGTGGGTACTTCGGCCAAGACCGATTACCTGCAGGCGCAGGTGGACTATAATGCCAGCAAGTCGGCGTTTCTCACACAGTCGGCCTTGCTGCGCCAGGCTAAGGATAGCCTGATGGTCCTGCTGGGGCGCGACCAGTTCATGAACTATGATGTCCAGGACAGCCTGCATTTGAATAAGGATTTGGTTTACCAGGATAAGGACCGTTGGATGGACCGTAACTTTTCGGTACAGCTCGCCCGGCAGCAAAAGCGCTTGTCGGAGTATGATCTGAAGCTGGCCAACGGGGCCCAGCTGCCGGTGCTCGACCTTTCGGCGGCCTACAACTACAACCGTACGCAAAATGGCGCAGGCGTTACCTTGTTCAACCGGACCTATGGTCCGCAGGGCGGGCTGAACCTGACTTTGCCGTTGTTCAACGGCTTCAACCTGCAGCGCCAGAAAAAAGTAGCCCGGCAGGAAGTGTTCCGGCAGGACCTGATGGTACAGCGCCTGCAGACCAGCCTGGCCGCCCGTTACCGTACCGCCTGGCGCAGCTACGACAATGCATTGAAAAGCCTTGACCTGGAAAAAGAGAACATCCGTTATGCGGAAGAAAATGTCATGATCCAGCAGGCCCGCTTCCGTGTGGGCGTTGCCAATACCCTGGAGCTGAGGGAAGCGGAGAGCAGCTATGTGGCGGCACTGGCGCGCCTGGTCGATGCTGCCTATACGGTAAAAGTTACGGAGACGCGCCTGCTTGAGCTGGAGAACAACCTGGTTAAATAGCAGGTAGCGATATTGCCTGCACAAAGAAAGCGCGCAGCAAAGACTGCGCGCTTTCTTTTGTATCAAAGAGCAGGTTAGTCTTTGTCTTCTTCTTCGGCCGGCTCCAGCTCGAAGCCGTGCAGCTTGCCATAGGCTTCCTGTGCAGCATTCACTTTCTTCAAAGCATCGGCTTCCAGGTCGGCTTGGTCGGTCAGCTTTTTTATGGCGGCATCGATCTCTTCCTGGGTCGAATTGTTGTCCAGTTTTTCTATAGGCATAAAAGCCGTTTCGATCATGGACTTTTCAAAAGCCAGGAAATTGAGCACGGCAGCTTTCAGGTTGTCGCCGCCTTTGCCCACTGCCGCTTCTCTCTTTACTTCGGCGATTTTTTTGTTGGTGAATGCCGCGACCTTCTGGCGGGGCTCCGACAATTGCCCGTAATTTTTATCGCTGCTCATGATCTGCTGAAACCGGGCACCCCATTCCATGCCCAGGTTGTACAGGGAATCGGTAATCGATGCCAGCTTGTCATTATACTCGAGCGGCGTCGTTTTTTTCTGCGCGGAAACAGCCGTGCTCAGCAGGCAGCAGAACAGTAAAGTGCAAAAGGATAATTTTTGTCGCATAAGCTTAGTTTGGAGGAATATGATTTTTTCTCTTCTACAGGAACAATGCCGGCCGCTGTTTGTTGACCTTTTCATTGCCGATACCGGCACAAATATATTCATCCACAACAGTATTCCCGCAATTTGTTCCACATACTTAAGAAAATAACAAAGGAGCTGCCGGCTTGGCAACTCCTTGATTTTCCTATCAAGAAAGAAAATCCTTAATTCAGGCTGCAGCTTACGCCGGTAAAAGCGCTGTACTGGCCGCTGTTGCCTTCGCAGGCTGCTTTGGCATCCTTTTTGGACATCTTCTTCAGGTCGACCGTGGCACTTTGCTGCTGCCCGCCTACAGTCCAGGTACAAGTACATTTGTAGTCCTTTTTGCAGGAGGGAAAGAACATCATTCCGGCCAGGCCAAGGATAGCAATTGTAGCAATTCTTTTCATCTTTGAGTGGTTTTCTGCAAATCTAAAATACTGCTTACCAGTGCACTGGCCGGATTTGCAGTATAGCTGTCCTGATTTGTGAAAACCGGGGAAGAATTTGTGCAGTGACCTATGGCCTCAGCCGCATTGCAGCTTTTCCAGGAAAAGCTGCTTGTTTTTCCGGGCTACCTCGACCATGGAACCATCGCACATTTTTGCAAAAAGACCATCGGCGCTGTGCAGCTTGACCACTTTGCCGAGGTGAATGATATGGGACAGGTGACAGCGGAAAAAAGTTGCCGGGGACAGATAGGCTTCGTAAGTCTTCATGCTGCCGGAGACCAGGTGCCGTATGCCATTGTCCAGGTGGAAAACGGTGTAGCTGCCGGAAGCTTCTATCCGGATAATATTTTCAGGCTTGATAAAAATAATGCCATCCTTAACCGGCAGCTCAATTACCCGGCGGTGCTGCACTGCTCCATTGTTCCCGGGGACAGCTGCCTTGCTGCCAATGTTCCGGATGCAGTCTTTGAGCTCTTCCGCATCAATAGGCTTCAGCAGGTAGTCGTGCGCATGGTTCCGGATCGCCCTGATCGCATGATCGGCGTGGGCTGTGGTGAAGACCAGGCAGAATTCTTTATAGCTCGTCTGCTCCAGTAACTCAAAGCCGTTGATCTGCGGCATGCTGATATCCAGGAATACGATGTCGGGGCGATAATCGCTGATAAGCGTGATGCCGGCTTCCGGATCCGTAGTACTGGCAACGACTTTTACTTCCGGACAATTCCGGGCAATTAATAATTTCAGGGTTTTCACGCCCATCAGTTCGTCGTCGATGATGATGGCTCTGTACATATTCTGTTTTCGTTTAGGGTTTGGTGTTTAGCCTTCCTGCCGTCGTTGGCTTATTGCCGGAGCGGCCGGCAAGCCGGTGCCGCTGCAGATACCTCTGCAAAAGGTGGCGCGTCTCATGATTGTTGCCATCGGAGGGGGGCAAAAGTGCCGGGCCGGGTAACGCCCGTACCGGGCCCGCATACAAGGTTGCCAGCCGCATACTGTTCCATAAAATAAGGCTTAACCTCTGGGAAAACATAACCGGCCGGCGTTATGCAGTTATAGAAAAGGTGCGGTAACGTTTGGAGACGAAGCAGCGCAATACGCTTATGGTCGTAGCAGGTGTGCTTAGGAATGGGCGGGGCCATTATAGAGGGTTTATGGTTGGTAACCATGGTCAAATCTGTAATTCGTGTATTGATATCTGGTTGATGGCTAAATTAGGATAAAGGGTACAAAAAACAATACACGGGCTGAAAAGCCCGTGTATTGTTTGGAAAAATCGTTGTTGAAAGTTTTATTTGCGTTGGATGGCCCTTTCAGCAGCAGCGATAATGTGCTCGGCGGTGAGACCATATTTTTTCAGCAGGTCGGCTGGCTTCCCACTTTCTCCGAAAGTGTCCTGCACAGCTACATATTCGTGCGGTACCGGGCAATGGCGGGAAGCCACATTAGCTACGCTGTCGCCCAGGCCGCCGTTGATCTGGTGCTCTTCGGCAGTGACCACGCAGCCGGTCTTTTTCAGAGAGGCGATGATCGCTTCTTCATCCAGGGGCTTGATGGTGTGCATGTTGATCACATCACAGGAGATACCCTTTGCTTCCAGCGCACGGGCGGCTTCCAGCGCGGTCCATACCATATGGCCGCAGGCGATGATAGAAACGTCTGTACCTTCATTCATGATCTGCGCCTTGCCGATCACGAAGTCGCTGCCGTCCGCTTTGGTGAAGTTGGCCCATTTTACCCTTCCGAAGCGGAGGTACACCGGACCCTGGTAGTCGGCGATAGCCAGCGTTGCAGCCTTGGTCTGGTTGAAGTCGCAGGGTACGATCACGGTCATGCCCGGCAGCATTTTCATCATGCCGATATCTTCCAGCACCTGGTGTGTTGCGCCGTCTTCGCCCAGGGTGAGGCCGGCGTGGGAAGCGCAGATCTTCACATTTTTACCGCTGTAAGCTACCGACTGGCGGATCTGGTCATAAACCCTGGAGGTGGAGAAGTTGGCAAAAGTAGTAGTGTAGGGGATCTTACCGCCAATAGTGAGGCCGGCGGCGATGCCGATCATATTGGCCTCGGCAATACCTACCTGTATAAAACGTTCGGGGAAATCCTTGATAAAGGCATTGAGCTTGAGGGAACCGGCAAGGTCGGCAGTAAGCGCTACTACATTGGCATTCTTCTGAGCAGCCTCGTGAATACCCTCACCAAAGCCCGCGCGGGTTTCTTTTTCGTTCTGTGCGGTAAAATCCTGCAACATGTGGGAATGAAAATTGTTAAGTATGGAAAAATGTGCCGCAAAAGTAAAACTATTTATTCTGTTATGGTAACGCATTTTGCGGGCGCTGGGGAAAAGTTGCGGACTTTTTCTGCTATATTTTTTTCAACTTTGCAGCAACAGGCAATCCCCAATCTGCAATATTGAAACGCGCGCTAAAAATTCTTGCCAATAAATACACCATTACAGCAGTGCTTTTCCTGCTGCTGATGCTGTTCTTCGATCAGAACGACTGGTTTACCCAGCACGAAAGGGAATCGGAGCTTCGTCACACCCAGGAAAAGATCGACCACCTCAATGGCGAAGTGGTCCGTATGGAAAAGGAGCTGAACGATCTGAACGGAAGCAATACCAGGCTGGAGCAATATGCCCGGGAAAAATACCACGAAAAAAGAGACGGTGAAGATGTGTACCTCATTGTACCTGATTCGGTAAAAGCACCGGCGAAAAAATAAGTGTCCCCGCTGTAGGGCGGAGCAAAATTTGAGCAGGATATACTAAAACAACTTTATGTTCCGTTTTACCTTAAAATAATGCCCAAATGGAAAAAAAACTACACACTTCTTTACCTGTTAACCTATCTATTCTTTCCCTGCCCGATCCGCACCATACCATTCAGCAAGCCCAAATGGAAGAAGAATTCAGTGCCGAACTGGCTGTATTACAACAGCAAAAAATGATGCCCCGGCCCGAGGCCGTAGCGCAGCTGCTGCAAATGATCGCGCAGCAATCCGTAGCGGAGCAGCACTAGCAGCCCTTTCCGTCTCATTTCGCCTCATATGCCTCCTGCAGCATAAATAATTCCCTTGATCAGGGGGAGGAATATGCGATCATTGTACCGTACATTAGCGCGGTATTTTGAACGCGTCTATGAATCAATTGTTTTTACTCCGGAAGCTGCGCCTGGCAGCCTTTCTTTTGAGCATCGTCCCCCTAAGCCTCTCGGCCAGGGGCGACCGGCAGATCACGCTTGAGGATATCTGGCAAAAGGGCACCTTTGCCCTGAAAAATGTCCCGGGCTTTAATGCCCTTAACGACGGCCATCGCTATACACAGCTCGACCAGCAGGGCAGCCGGCAGGAGATCAATGTCTACGATATCGCCACCAGCAAAAAGACGAAGACCTTGTTTGGCGGGATCGTTGCCGATATAGGGACTATCGTCAACTACGACTTGTCGGCCGACGAGCGGAAGATCCTGCTGCTGACCGATCCCAAGCCGGTCTACCGCCGCTCGATACAATATAAGGCCAGGGTTTACGACCTGGCTTCAGGTAAGCTACAATCCTTATCCCCCGACCTGGTGCTGCATGCCGCTTTCAACCCGCAGGGCACTAAAGTGGCTTATGTAAAGGACAATGATCTCTACATCCGGGATCTCGCTTCGGACGTGGAAACCCGCGTGACCCGCGACGGACAGCGCAACCGTATCATCAACGGCAACTGCGACTGGGTCTACGAGGAGGAATTCGAATTTTCGAAAGCCTACGAATGGTCGCCCGACGGCAATTACCTCGCTTACTACCGCTTCGACGAAAGTAAGGTGAAGGAATATACCATTCCCTATTACGGGGACGACAACTATCCCGACCTTTACACCTACAAATACCCCAAGGCCGGCGAAGATAATTCTGTAGTGACCATACACATCTACGACCTGGCTAAGGGCAGCGCCGTACAGGCGCAGACCGGTACGGAAACCGACCAGTATATTCCCCGCATCCGCTGGGCAGCGAAATCCAATAAGCTTTGCATCTACCGGATGAACCGCCTGCAGAACCAGCTGGAGCTGCTGCTGGCTGACGCCGTTACCGGTAAGGCGGAGACGATCTACACAGAAAACAATCCTTACTACATCGAGATCAACGACAACCTTACTTTCCTGCCCGATGGCCATTCTTTTATCATCACCTCCGAGCGGGCCGGCTTTAACCAGCTCTACCGCTGGGATTGGACGGGGAAGCAGCTGACACCGCTCACGCCCGGGGGCTGGGATGTAGATGCCTTGCAGGGCGTGGATGAACAAAGGCAATGTGTCTATTATACCGCCGGTGTGAACAGCCCCCTGGAGCGCAAGCTCTATCGCGTAGACTGGAAAGGTGGCGCTGCTAAATGCCTGACACCCCTGGACGGTATGCATGAGATCACACCCTGTGCGGGCTTTGAGTACTTTCTCGACAAGCATTCCCGGATGAACGCTGTGCCGGTCTACACGCTCATCGACAGAGAAGGGGAAACAGTCCGGGTGCTGGAGGACAATGCCCAGCTGAAAAAGACAATGGAAGATTATGCCTTATCCCAGGTGACCACCCTGCAGATTCCTAATGGCAGGGGCGAGCAGCTGAACGCCTGGATGATCAGACCACCGGACTTCGATCCTGCGCGTAAATACCCGGTGCTGCTTTACCAGTACAGCGGCCCGGGCTCACAGGAGGTGACCGATAAATTTCCGCTGAAAGACTATTTCTGGCACCAGATGCTCGCACAGAAAGGTTATATTATCGTGTGTGCCGACGGTACCGGCACCGGCAGCCGTGGCGAGGCATTCAAGAAGAAGACCTACCTGCAATTGGGCAAATATGAAAGCGATGACCAGATCGCTGTGGGCAAATACATGGCGGCACAGCGCTATGTTGATCCGAAAAGGATCGGTATCTGGGGCTGGAGCTACGGTGGCTTTATGAGCGCGACCTGCATCCTTAAAGGAGCCGATGTGTTCAAGACGGCCGTAGCCGTAGCGCCGGTAACCAACTGGCGTTTCTACGATAATATCTATACCGAACGGTATATGCGCCGGCCGGCGGAAAATGCCAAAGGTTACGATGAAAATGCTCCGGAAAAAATGGCGGAACAGCTGAAAGGCAATTTCCTGATCATCCATGGCACCGCCGATGATAACGTGCATTTTCAGAATGCAGCGATCCTTACCGATCACCTGATCAAAGCCAACAAGCAATTTGAATCGGAATACTACCCCAACAGGAATCACGGTATTTATGGCGGCATTACCCGCCTGCAGCTCTACCGCCGTATGACCGACTATATTCTGGCGCACCTGTAGCCACATCGAATAACTTAAAAGAGAGAGGCCGCCTGTAGAAAAAAACAGGCGGCCTCTTCATTAAAATTTGTTGTCCGTTTAGTTTGCTGCCGGAGGAGTAGTCTCCATTTTCTCAGCTTTCTTGGCCTTCTCAGCCTTTTTCTTTTTGGCTTTGGCAGGCTTGGCCTCATCGCTTTTCGGCTGTTCCTGTTTGGTCTCCCTGGTGGTTTTGGTGGTTGTTTTTTGAGCAAAGGCAGCACCGCTGAACATGGTCAGGGCTAAAGCTGCGATCATTACTTTTTTCATTTTGCGTATGTTTTGAAACCTAAAGATAGGAGAAGCCCGAAAGACAAACCGGCTAAGCTTGTGTTAATAGCAAACGCTTAGCAAAACGCCGGAGATCAGACGATGGAAGGCGCTTTCAGGTATTCCAGGAATAGTGCCAGGCCTTTCTTCTTTTCCTCATCCAGGAAGTACCGGATATTTTCCCGGTAATAAATATTCAGGTCATAAACAGGGTAGAGGTTTTCCTGTATCACCTCCTCCAGGTGCTGCAATCCCAGGGCATTGGCTTCATCAAACTGCCTGAGAAAAGCCGGCGGCAGCTCTTTGTTGGCTACCCATGCGGCAAAAATGAACGGCAGGCCGGTAAACTGCTGCCAGTGCTCGGCAAGGTCATAGATGTAGGGGAAATGCGGAAGCTGTTCCAGCGCCCGGTCGCCGATGATGACCCCGGCGTCGCTGCCGTCGATCAGCTCAATATAATTTTCGGGCGCCTGCAGCACTTCGACCTCTTTTTTCCAATAGTGCTTCAGCAGCACCTGGGCCAGCCTTACAGAAGTACGGCTCTGGTAATCGAGGTAAACCCTTTCAATGTTTGCTACCGGCACCTTGCTGAAGAGACATACGGAAGCGACCTTGCCTTCGGCGCCGATACCATAATCGGATACGATACGGGCATTGGGAATAGAAGGAATTGCGGCAACAGGCACCAGGCCCAGGTCTACAGTGTCCTCGCGCAGATGTTGGGCAATCAATGCAGGATATTCCAGCACCAGGTCGATCTCTTCCATTACGGCATGGCGGGAGATACCGAAAAGTAAGGGTTTTGTATTAAGGTAACTTACAGCAGAAACTTTTATTTTGCGGTCCAAGATTGTAATTTTGACCGCAAAGGTAATCGAAATGTATCCTTGGGCAAGGCATGGAGATGATGCGCTGCCCGTCTATTGACTGATATTTAAATTCCACATTTGTCACTGATTATTTATACCGACGGCGCATCGCGCGGCAATCCCGGCAGGGGAGGCTATGGCGCCATATTACAATGGGGCGGTAAGGAAAAAGAGCTTTCTGCCGGTTACAAGCTGACCACCAATAACCGTATGGAGCTACTGGGCGTGATCAAGGCGCTGGAGGCGCTCACCCGCGAAGGCCTGGACATCCAGATCTTCACCGATTCGGAATACGTGGTCAATTCTATAGAGAAAGGATGGGTGTTTGGCTGGGAAAAGAAAGGATTTGCCGGTAAAAAGAACGCCGACCTGTGGCAACGCTTCCTGAAGCTTTACCGCCGGCATCGCATTAAGATGAACTGGGTCAAAGGACACGCCAGCAATGTGATGAACAACCGTTGCGATGTGCTGGCCACCCGCGCTGCCGACGGCGGTAACCTGCTTACCGACGAGGTTTACGAAGCGGAGTATTACGCGCAATAAGCGTTTTTATACCTACTATCATAACAAGCGGCCTGCACGCAGGCTGCTCAAAACGATCACCTTTGAACCTGAAACGAACCGGAGCCGCGCTCCTGCTTTCTTTGTCCTGCACAGCGTCGGCGCAGCAAGCCTACTGGCAGCAACGTGTGGATAACAACATCGCCGTAACGCTCGACGACCGGGAGCATATGCTTCATGGGCACATCAGCATGCGTTATACCAATAATGCTCCCGATACGCTGCGTTATATCTATATGCATCTTTTTCCCAATGCCTATAGCAGCGACCGTACGGCATTTGAGCGGCAGGCGGTAGAGAACAAAAACACCGCGCATTATTTCAGCAAGGAAGACGATCGCGGCTATATCGACAGCCTGAAGTTCACTGTCGTTTCCGATGAGGCGAGCCGGCAGGCCGGCGTGGTGGCTACCGGCGACCCCGACGTGATCCGCGTGGTGCTGCCGCAACCCCTGGCGCCGGGCGGACAGATCACCATCGAAACGCCGTTCCGGGTGAAGCTTCCCCTGACCTTTTCCCGCATGGGGCACCAGGGGCAATCTTACCAGGTATCGCAATGGTTTCCCAAGCCGGCGGTATATGATGCCCACGGCTGGCACCCCATGCCCTATCTCGACCAGGGAGAATTTTACAGCGAATACGGCGCCTACCATGTGGAAGTGACCCTGCCCGAAAATTACGTGCTGATGGGAACGGGCAACATCCTGGAGGAAAAAGAACGGCTGTGGCTCGATAGCCTGGCTAAGCTACCGGCAGGCTTTACCGGTAAGGAAAGCCGCAAAAGCGCTTTGCTGAAAGATACTGCCAACATCCCTTCTTCGCCGGTGATGAAGACGATCACCTTCGAGGAAGAAAACATACACGACTTTGCCTGGTTTGCGGACAAGCGCTGGCAGGTGCGGAAAGATACGATCAGCGTACCGGGTACGGGGAATATTGTTACGGCATATACCTGCTATCTTCCGAAACATGAATCCGGCTGGGAGAAAAGCCTGCAGTGGGTACGGGATGCCATCAACGGCTACAGCAGTGCTGTAGGTCCCTATCCCTATAAAACGGTTAAGGCCGTGGAAGGCGCACTGAGCGCGGGCGGCGGCATGGAATATCCCACCATTACCGTGATCGCAGCATCCAACAGCCCGGACGAAGTACGCACCGCAGTCGTGCACGAAGTGGGACACAACTGGTTCTATGGTATGCTCGGCAGCAATGAAAGAGCTTACCCCTGGATGGATGAAGGCATTAACAGCTTCTACGAGCATAAGTTTGCGTCCACCGGCGCCATGTGGCTTGGCGGCAAAGATATCAATGAGCTGGTTTATGATATGCTATCGGCAACGCACGACCTGGTGCCTGCCGATACGGCCGCTGCGGTAATGCCCGAAATGAATTATCTCGCCGATATCTATGTGAAGTCGGCCGGCTTTATGCGCTGGCTGGAGGCGTATATGGGCCCCGATACATTCAGGTCGGCCATGCAGGAATACTTTAATACCTGGCAGTACAAACATCCGCAGCCCGCCGATTTCGAGCAGATCTTTCGCAGGCATTCTGCAAAGAACCTGGATTGGTTTTTCAACCGAGCCATACAAACGACCAAGCCTGTTGACTTTGCGCTAAAGGCAGATAAAGAAGGGGTGACCCTGAAGAACAGGACAGGCTTCAGCGCGCCGGTCGCTTTTGTCGCCTACCAGGGACAAGACTCGGTCACGCAATGGGTCGAGCCTTTTACCGGCAGCAAGCGGGTAGCCTATACTACACCAGGTAATTACAGCCGGGTGAAGATCGCGGAGGCCATACCCGATTACAATGCGCAGAACAATGAAAACCGTTCCCCGCTGGCATTGCGTCCTTTCTTCGGCTTCAATACCACGCCGCAAAACAAGATATGGTATGCACCCGCCATCGGCTATAACTATTACGATGGCTTTATGGCAGGCCTTTTGCTGCACAACATAACGGTGCCACAGCATAAGTTCAAATTTATCCTGGCGCCGTTGTACGGCTTCAGCAGCGGGACTTTCGCCGGAACCGGCATTATAGGTTATACCGCTTACTGCGACAAAGGCTGGCTGCATGATATACAGCTGAGCCTGGAAGGAAAGACCTTCAGCTATGATAAGACCAATACCAATATACCGGACTACCTGCACAGCCGCTATGTCAAGGTAGCGCCCGAAATCATTTTCAACCTGCGCAAACCCGACTGGCGCAGCACAGTGGAACGCAGCATTTCGCTGAAAGGCTACTGGATCCGGGAAGAGCAGTTCGCTTTCAATATGAACCCCGCCGATAGCCTTTACTATCCTTCAAAAGGCGGCTATGAAGATAATTTTTACGCAAGGCTGCGTTACCGGCATCAGAACAAACGTACCTTCAATCCGTTCAGCTATGTCCTGGAAGCGCAGGCAGGCAAGCAATTTGCCAAGCTGAGCCTGGAAGCCAACCTTAAGATCGATTATTTCAAAAAGGATAAAGCCCTTTATCTCCGCGGATATGCCGGCAAGTTCTTCGACCTCACCAGCTCCGGCTCCGATGCCTACCGGTACCGCATTGCCAATACCTACAGTGGCTGGAACGACTACCTCTACGACGAGACCTATGTCGGGCGCAGCGAAGCCACAGGCACCTGGTCGCAGCAGGTAAGCATGAAAGAAGGCGGGTTTAAGGTCAATACGCTGCAGTATTCGTCGCAGCTGGGGCTGAGCGACGATTGGCTGGTATCGCTCAACATCAAGAGCGACCTGCCTTTATTTAACCTGCCCATACGGCTGTTTGCCGATGTCTCTACCTTTTCCAATGCCCGCCAGATGAACCCCAGCGGGGCTACCGTCCTGTATGTGGCCGGGGTGGAGATCTATAGCGCCGACCTGCTGTCGATCTATATCCCATTGATCATGAGCCGCGACTTCACCGATTATACCAAATCGGTATACCCCGAAAATCGTTTCCTGAAAACGATTACCTTCAGCCTCAACCTGGGCAATGTGGACTGGATGAAGCTGCCGGGTAAAATATTGAAACTATAGCTATCTGTGCCCGGGGTTACGTATCTTTGTGCCCCGAAAAACATTAATTATTACGTAAAAAATGGCAACATCCCGTAAACTGATTACACTAGACGAATTCACGATCCAGCAAACCCGTGCCTTTCCCAAAGCGACAGGGGAACTGTCGGCGCTTCTCCGCGATATTTCTCTGGCCTGCAAGCTGATCAATAAGCAGGTAAATAAGGCCGGCCTGGTCGATATCATCGGCAAATTCGGTGCCACCAATGTGCAGGGCGAAGAGCAGATGAAGCTCGATATCTACTCCGACGAAATGCTGATCAATGTATTGCGTAACAGTAACGATTGTGCCGGTATTGCTTCTGAAGAAAACGACGACTTTATCGCTTTCGACGATGAATATTCTGTGAATTCTAAATACGTGGTGCTGTTCGATCCGCTCGACGGCTCTTCCAACATCGATGTCAATGCTTCCATCGGCACTATATTCTCTATCTACCGCCGCGTATCCCCGCTGGGACAGCCCTGTACCAGGGAAGATTTCCTGCAGCCGGGCAACAAGCTGATGGCCGCCGGCTACGTGATCTACGGCAGCAGCACCATGCTGGTGTATGCTACCCGCCTGGGTGTAAACGGCTTCACGCTCGAGCCTTCAATAGGTGAGTTCTGCCTGTCGCATCCTGATATGGTATGTGCCGAGAAAGGAAAGATCTATTCGCTGAACCAGGGCAACAGCCGCCAGTACGACAAAGGTATGCTGGCCTTCCTGGATTACTGCATGGAGCTCAACAAGGACGACGGACGCCCCTACGCACACCGCTATATCGGCTCTATGGTAGCCGACCTGCACCGTACGCTCATTAAGGGCGGTATCTTTATTTATCCTGGCGATAAGAAAAACCCCAACGGTAAGCTGCGCCTGCAATACGAATGCAACCCCATGTCCTTTATCATAGAGGCCGCAGGAGGCCTCAGCTCAGATGGTAAGCAAAGAGTGCTGGATATACAGCCTTCGGAGCTGCACCAACGGGTACCCATTTTTATCGGCTCCAAATTGATGGTACATAAGGCTCTTGAATTTGTGACGACCGGAACAGCGGAAGAAGCAGTAGCGCCTTAACCTTGTTTTTTACAGGCCTTCCAAAGGAATGCGCGAAGCATCTGAGTGGATATCACGATCTTTATCGCAGCGCACTTAATGAAACAATAATGAAAGTATTTATTTCCGGGGCATCCGGGTTGGTGGGAAGCAATTGCCTGAAACACTTTAAAGAGATGGGCTGGAATGTGATCGGTTCCCATCTGTCTTTTGCAACAGCCGATACCGTTTTTTACAACACGCTTGAGCCGGCGCACCCTGAAAATTTCGATGTGGAGACCTTTCTGCCCGATGTGATCGTGCATTGTGGCGCCCTGACACATGTGGACTACTGCGAGGCCCACCCGGAGGAGAGCTATGAAAAAACGGTGCAGAGCACCAGGAACCTGGTAGCGCTGGCCCGTAAATGCAAGGCGCGTTTCGTGTTTATTTCCACCGATTATGTATTCGATGGTGTGAACGGACCTTACCGCGAAGATGCCGCAGTCAACCCGCTCAGCGTTTATGCGCGGCATAAGCTGGAGGCGGAAACCCTTGCGCTGAAGGAGCTGGAGCATACCCTGGTACTGCGTATCACCAATGTATATGGTAATGAGCTCCGCAACAAAAACTTCGTGGCCCGCATTGTAGAGCAGTGCAGGGAGGGCAGGAAGCTGACGCTCAAATTGCCTTACGACCAGTTTGCCAGCCCGGTCAATGCCTGGGACATCGCAAGGGCCATGTACCTGCTGCTGAAAGATAATAAGGAAGGTATTTACCACATTGGCGGCAGCGATTATATGAACCGGATAGAACTGGCCTTAAGAGTGCTCAGCTATTTCCCTTCGGCCGAATACGACCTTATCCCCGTAAGCACCAAAGAGATGAACCAGCCCGCCGCGCGCCCACTCTTAGGCGGCTTTGTGAAATTGAAATTCGCTACGGAATATCCCGGCTTCCTTTTCGGTACAGTTGACAGCTACGTGCAATCGCTGCTGCGCTGATACCGGTTTCCTGAACTGACGCTTTTTATAGCAGACGGACGACGGCCGCTGGCTTACGCCGGCGTCAGTCGTCCGTTTCTATTGCAGGTTCCTTCCGGCGAAGGCTCTGCTGCCCGAGAAAGTGCCAGCTTTCCATCTCAAACCCCTTGTTTCACGCTTGTAATAGGTTTTGTCTATATAGCCGGGAGATAATTTTTCTGTAAAAAATTAATTAAACGTTTGTTTAATTCAAACGTTTGTTTAATTTTGTGGTTGTATATGTCAACGAATAAAATTAACGGCGATGGAAACTGAATTGAACGACAAGCAGCTCCAGATTATGGATAAGGCGCTGGAAGTGTTCGCAGAGAAGGGATTTGATTCTGCATCGGTACGCGATATTGCGCAGAGAGCAGAAGTGAATGTGGCGATGATTTCCTACTACTTCGGATCGAAGGAAAAGTTGCTGGAAGCGATTTTCAGAAACCACACGGGAAGCATGCGTAAGAAGATCGAGTCGATTATTCATTCCAAAACACATGATCCGCTTGAAAAAGTAGACCTGCTGATCGATACTTATATAACAGTGATCATTGAGAACCATAGTTTTCACCAGCTGATGATGCGCGAGCAGGTATTAATGAAGGAAGGACCTTTATATACGCTGATCAAGGATATGAAGACACAGAACCGCAACCTGATCGAAATTGCCGTGAAGGCAGGACAGAAAGCAGGCCTGTTTCAGAAGAATATAGAAGTGAATATGCTGGCAGTGACCCTTATCGGAACCGTAAACCACTTTTTCTCTAATTACAAATTCATATGCCAGGAGTCTAACCAGAAATCGGGAAAGGAAGGTGATTACGACGCCGAATCCACCGAAAAGCTCCGCTCGCATATAAAAGTCATGTTCAAAGCATTTTTAACTTATGGAATATCGAACAAAAAGTAAGGTAGGGCTCATGGCGGCCCTGTTGCTTTCGGCCAATACCCTGCAGGCCCAGCAAACCCGGCAGCTATCGCTGGACGAGGCGATACAGCTGAGCCTTGATAACAGCAAGAACCTTAAAGTGTCACAGGCTAAGATCGACCAGGCGGCCGCCGAGCTGAGCGAAGCCAGGCTGCGTCAATATCCTGATCTTAAAATCTCGGGCTCCTACCTGCGGGTGAACCAGCCCAATATAGATATGAAGGCCAAGCTGGGCGGCAGCGGCCAGGGCGAGGGCAGCAGCTCAGCCTCTGAGATAAAAGTGGACCAGGTAGCTTATGGTATGGCCACCGCGTCCTTACCCCTATTCTCCGGCCTGCGTATCCGCAGCGGTATCGAATCAGCCAAGTACCTGAAGAGGGCCGCCGAGCTGGATGCGCAGCAGGATAAGGACGAAGTGATCCAGAACACCATCGCTGCCTACTACAATCTGTACAAAGCGCAGGCGGCCCTGGGATTGGTAGAAGAGAACCTGAAGCAGGCACAGCAAAGAGTAAAGGACTTCAGCAACCTGGAGCAGAACGGCCTGATGGCCCGCAACGACCTGCTGAAGGCACAGCTGCAGGAATCCAATGTGGAGCTGGCCCTGGTGGATGCCCAGCATGCCCGCGACATCGCCAATTTCAATATGGACCTGATGCTGGGACTCAACGAGCAAACCGAGCTGAAGCTGGATGCCGGTGGTCTGGGCAGGACCTACAAGATCGAAAGCCTCCAGGCCTGGGAAGATAAAGCCCTTGCCAGCCGTTCGGACTACCAGGCGCTGCAGCAAAGGCAGCTGGCTTCCAAAGCCGGTATCAAAGCAGCAAAGGGTGAATACTATCCTTCGCTGGCCCTGAGCGGTGGCTATGTAGCAGCCGATATTCCCAATTTCCTGACCGTAACCAACGCGCTGAACGTAGGTGTGGGACTGAGCTATAATATCGCTTCGCTCTATAAGAACGGCGCCAAAGTAAAACAGGCCAAAGCCCGGGAGCAGCAGCTGCACTGGTCATCCATGCAGCTCAACGACGGCATCCGGATGGAGATCCACCAGGCCTACCAGAACTACCTGGAGAGCGTGAAGAAGATCGAAGTTTACCGTAAAGCCGTAGAGCAGGCCAGGGAAAACTACCGGATCACGAAGAACAAATATGATAATGCGCTTGTGACCACTACCGATCTGCTGGATGCAGACGTAGCGCAGCTGCAGGCCGATATCAATTATGAATACGCCAGGGCCGATGCCGAAGTGGCGATCAATAAGCTCTATGAAACTGCGGGTGTACCCCGGGATCCCGGAGCAAAACAATAAAAGATAATTATGGCGCATTCCTGCGCCGGATACAATACAACTCACATTCAACAGCACATCTAATAAACAACAATGGAAAATAATCAGGCACAACCTCAGGCTGCTGAGGAAGCGAAAAAACCAAAGAGTAAACGTTTTGCCATCGTATTTGCCGCATTGGTGATCGTGGGCGGTACTTATGGTGTGATCAAGTACATGCATGCGCAAAAACATGAGGAAACAGATGATGCACAGGTAGAAAGCCTGATCAGCCCTGTTATTCCCCGCGTATCCGGCTATATCAAAGAGATCAGGGTGAGCGATAACCAGATGGTTAAAAAAGGCGATACCCTGCTGATCCTGGATGACCGCGACCTGCGCGTTAAAGTTGCAGAAGCAGAAGCTGCGCTGGCAGCTGCCCAAAGCAGCGCAACCGTAGCCGGCGCCGGTATACCGGTGGCCTCTGCCAATATCTTCTCGTCCGAGTCCAACATCAATACGGTTGATGCGCAGATCGAAGCGGCTAAAGTAAATGTCTGGCGCGCCAACCAGGACTTTGCCCGTTATGAGAACCTGATTAAGGATCACAGCATTACCCAGCAGCAATACGAGCAGGCGCTTGCAGCCAAGCAAACAGCTGAACGTCAGCTGGACGTGCTGAAGGCCCAAAAGCAAAGCGCCAGCAGGGCAACAGCTGTAGTAACCCAGCAAAGAAATGTGACCTCCGGCCAGGTATCTGTAGCCAACGCTACCATCAAGCAAAGGGAAGCCGAGCTGCAGGCAGCACAGCTGAATCTCAGCTATACTATCATCATTGCAGCAGTAGACGGCCAGGTATCCCGCGTGAACCTGCAGCCCGGACAGCTGCTCCAGGCAGGACAGGCATTGTTCAATGTCGTGCCGGAAGGCGCTTGCTGGATCGTCGCCAACTTTAAGGAGACCCAGCTCACCAAGATGAGGCTGGGACAGAAAGTGATTGTGAAAGTGGACGCTTTCCCCGATCATGAATATGAAGCGAAGATCACTTCGTTCAGCCCCGCTACCGGTGCTAAGTTTTCCCTGCTGCCTCCGGATAATGCCAGCGGCAACTTCGTAAAAGTGGTGCAGCGCGTGCCGGTGAAGATTGAGTTCTCCAATCCCAAAGACGACAAGCTGAAGCTGCTGCGCGCCGGTATGAACGTATACGTGGACGTGCACCTGGATTCCAAATAGCACCGGCCAATGCCGCCGGTCGGCCAAGACCGGCACTCAACAATTTAAATCATTATGCAACAGGAATCTTTAGTTGAATACGGCAGCAGGAGAGCCATTGTCACCATCACTGCTATTTTGTGCGCGCTGCTGGAGATCGTGGATACGACTATTGTCAACGTGGCCCTCAACAACATGAAGGGCAACCTGGGTGCGACCTTGAGCGAGATCGGGTGGGTAATCACGGCCTATGCGATCGGCAATGTGATCATCGTGCCGATGACCAGCTGGCTGTCGCAGCAGTTTGGCCGGCGCAATTACTTTGCGGCCTCCGTCATGCTGTTTACCGTCTGCTCTTTCCTCTGCGGTAATGCCACCACGATGTGGGAATTGATCTTGTTCCGCTTCCTGCAAGGTGTCGGCGGTGGTGCTTTGCTGGTGACTTCTCAAACGATCATTACAGAGAGCTGGCCCCCGGAAAAAAGAGGCATGTCGCAAGCCATCTACGGTCTTGGCGTAATTATAGGACCCACGCTCGGACCGCCTTTAGGAGGTTATATTGTGGAACATTTCAGCTGGCCTTATATCTTTTACATCAATATCCCTATCGGTATTATGGCCTTTATGCTTACCCTGCAATATGTAAGAAGTCCTAAATACGGGGAGAAAAAATCATCCAAAGAAATCGACTGGTGGGGAATCTTGTTCCTGGCTGTTGCCGTAGGCTCGCTGCAATATGTGCTGGAGCGGGGACAGGAAGACGATTGGTTTAATAACAGGGAAATTTTGTTCCTGAGTATAACGGCGGCGCTCGGGTTTTATTTCTTTATCTGGAGAGAGCTGACCTATAAAAACCCGATTGTTGAGCTGCGGGTACTGAAGAACGGGAACCTGCGTATCGGCACCGTACTGTCCTTTATCATGGGCTTCGGTCTGTATGGATCAACCTTCGTGGTACCCTTGTACCTGCAAAACTCCCTGGGCTGGAATGCGCAGCAGGCGGGTATGATCATGATTCCGGCAGCCTTAATGACGGCGTTTATGATGCCTATTATCGGGCAGTTATTGCAAAAAGGAATTAAACCGCAATACCTGGCAGCCGCAGGAATGTTCCTGTTCTTCATTTATAGTTTCTGGGGCAGAAATATTCTTACACCCGATACCAGCAAGCAAGCCTTCTTCTGGATGCTGATGATGCGTGGCGCAGCCATGGGTATGTTGTTCATCCCTGTTTCCACGATGTCTTTATCTACCTTAAAAGGGCAACAGATAGGGCAGGGCGCTGCCTTTACCGGTATGATGCGGCAGTTAGGTGGTTCCTTCGGTATCGCGCTTATTACCACCTTTATGACGATGGGTAACGCAACTCACCGTAACGATCTTCTGCAGAATATTACTGCAGACAATATTAAGGTACAGCAACAAGTGGCCGGTTCTACTGCACGGCTGATGAACTTGGGAATGCCGCCTAACCAGGCCAGGACAGCAGCCTATCAAATGCTAGACGGATCAGTGATGCGCCAGGCCGCCGTGCTGACCTATATGGATGTGTTCCTGTATATCGGTATTATGTTCCTGGTGTGTGTACCCTTCATCCTCATGATCCGCAGCAGCAAGCAGAAGGTCAGCATGTCCGAAGCGATGCACTAGGCCGGAGACAAATATTTTTTATCAAAAGAAGAAGAGGGGTTGTTCCATAAAGGATCAGCTTCTTCTTTTTTATACCGGACAGAAGAGAAGACGCATGGCCCTTATAGCAGGCAGGTTCAGCCCGGCGTTCCGGGTGTAAACGCATACGTTTTTTATCTTAGATTTATATTATTTTGTTGATAATAGTTGAAAATGATAGCAAAGCGAAAAATAAACAATTACTTTTGTCACAAAAAAAGCAAGATAAATGGAATATTGTACTTTTTCCTTTAGCGTCCACTACAACAATCGGAAAGTGAAAAGCGGCGTGGCTCCTTATCGCGGAGAACGCCTTGATGAGGAAAGCCTGCGGGAGTTTGTACAGGAATATTTTTCAGGTGCGCCCGAAAGCTATAACCTGATCGAAGTGAAAGTGGAAAAGGAATTCAAGGACGAAGAGCAATGGATCAAAGGGATCATCGACCTGGACACCTTCCGCTACCTGCAGAAAGTGAACGGTTATGCCGGTGAATTGCTCCAGAAATATTTTGATCGTTAACGCATACGATAACCGATATGGAAAACGGCAGGACGAGATCCTGCCGCTTCTGTTTTAGGCAGCCTATGAAGTGCAGCGCTGATGGATTTTGACCAGACCAGGACGGCAATCGGCTGAACGGCGATATTACAGTGGACGGCATTCCCATGGTGCCGGATTATTCGGGTCCCGGCCCGCACCGTGTCGTTTTTACAAAAGCACTTTAACACTTCAGCACGATGAGCAAGGACAGCGATCCACGGCAACAGATCAAAGCAGCTATAAACCGCCTGCAGCCTCTGCCCGAAGCAGAGTGGGAAGCATTTGCAGCGCAGATGACCCTGAAACGCTATCCCAAAGGCGCCTTCCTGGTGAAAGAAGGGCAGGTCGAAAATCATATCTATTTTCTCAACAGCGGGGCCACAAGGCATTACTTTATCCGCGATGGTAAAGAGTTTACGGTCGATTTCCAGTTTGCCGGCGACTTTGTTACCGCTTATTATTCGCTCATCACCCGCGAACCCAGCGCCGTGTATATAACAGTGCTGGAAGAGGCCGAAGCCTGGAGCATCCCCTTCAGCGCGCTGCAGTATTTCTACGACCGCTCAAAATATAGCGAACGTATCGGCCGCCTGATCGCGGAAGGCGAATACGTAAAGCGGCTGCGCAAAGAAATGAGCCTGCTCTCGCTTACCGCTGAAGAACGCTATACCGCGTTGATGGCCAGGAATCCCGCGCTGGTCGCCAGGCTCTCGGTAAAGCATTTGTCTTCTTACCTGGGCATACAGCCCGAGAGCCTCAGCCGTATCCGCAGGCAATTCGGTAAAAGCTAACATACATCATTGTTCATGCCCTTCCCGGTATCGAATTTTGTGTGGTCATCAAAAGCTGGAAAATCATGAAAGTCTTGGCCATATTGATCATCACATTCGGCTTGAGCACCGGTATCTCGCGTATGATCACCGGCAGCTGGAATCTCGTTTTCAGCGGGAACCTGGCCCTGTTCCTGATGCTCTGTGTCACTGCTATCGGGCACTATAAATTTGCCCCCGGTATGGCGATGATGATGCCCGGCTTCATTCCTTTCAGGAAAGAGATCGTCTTCTGGAGCGGTATCCTGGAGATTTTGCTGGGTCTGGGACTATTATTCCCTTCGACCCGTTCTATGGCAGGCGTGTCGCTGGTGATCCTGCTGGTGCTGATCCTGCCGGCCAATATCAATGCCGCAGCCAGGCATATTGATTTTGAAAAAGCAACCTATAGCGGTCCGGGACCGGCCTACCTGTGGTTCCGTATACCCATGCAAGTATTCCTCATTGCCTGGGTATATTGGTTTGCCCTGCGCCGGTAAATACAGGAAAACAAAGCGGCGGATTCTGTTGACACAATGTTTACGGATATGGCGGCGTTGTATTAGTTTTATACAAACATCGCTTTATGCTGATCACTGCAATGCAGCCAGACGATCTCTCGCAGCTGGACCTGCTTACGCCCGAAGGCTGGGACAATCTGGTTCCTCATTTTACCTTTAACCTGCAGGCTCCTTTCTGCCGGCCGCTGAAAGCCTTGCTGGACGGTCAGATCGCAGGTGTAGGTAATATTATCTATAACGAAGACACCGCCTGGCTGGCCCAGATCGTAGTGCATCCTGCTTTTCGTAAACGGGGCATCGGAAAAGCGATCACGGCTGCGCTGCTGGAGCAGGTCGACCGGGAACGTTTTCCTACGGTATTGCTCGATGCTACTGATATGGGTTATCCTGTGTACCGGAGCCTGGGCTTCGATACCATTACCCGGCATGTCCACTTTGCCGGCCCTTTGCTTCCTGAACCCTCTATACCCGGAATCATTCCTTACCAGCCGGCCTACCGGCAGGCCGTCTTACAGTTGGACCGTGAAGCTACCGGCGAGAACCGGGAGGCTTCTGTACAGGCACACCTGGACCATGCCTGGCTTTACCTGGACGGAGATCAGGTACATGGGGCTTTCTTTCCTACGCTTCACCGCGGACTTATTGTTGCCGGCGATCCTGTAGCAGGACGCGCCCTGCTGCGTTTGCGTTTGAGCTGTAAGACCCATGCTATGGTGCCCGAAGAAAATACGGAAGCGATTGCTGCCCTGCAGCAGCTCGGCTTCCGGGAGCAGCGGCGGTCGCGGCGCATGCGGCAGGGCCCCGCCCGGCCCTGGCAGCCCGGTATGATCTTCAATATTACAGGAGGAGCTTTGGGCTAACCATGCTCAGTCGTCACAGGCTTCCATTGATGCTTTCCCGGATAGTATTGCTGGCTGAATTTGATATGCAGCCGTTCCTGGTCGCCCGCATCGCGCATCATCAGCACCGGGAACAGATACTGACCCGCGATCGTTAACACTTCTCCTTTATCGTTCAGGAACAGGCAATGCGTTTCGCTGTTGAAGAAACGTTCTTTTTTGATCGGAATGGGAATGGAGAGCTCCGTGGTAATACCGCTGGGCAGGCCCCCGGGAGCTGTGACTGCGATATCCGCTTTTTCGCGGGTATAGATATGGATCGTTGTTTTCGCGTGAGCGATATGCCCCGCATGGCGCTCTCCTATATCGAAAGCATCGCCGGGTATGGAATAATAGATATCGCAGCGTACCTGGGAAGTCATGTGCAGGTTGTTTGTACTATAATAACCACGATGAAGGCAACAAGGTTGTGCTTCGCTTTTTAATGTTTCCGGCGCAACTTTTCAACGTGGCCTATGTTCTTCCTGCATATCCATTAGCTATAAGATCATGAATAGGCTGTTTGCAGGCCGGGCAGTACTATGGGCGCTGTTTTTCCTTTGCGACTGTACCGGCCGGCACAATGATCCGGCGGCATCCGATGTGGCAGCGCTTTCCCGGCCGGCCGGCGATTTCATCGTAAAGGTAGCTGAAGAGCATATGGCATCAGCAGAGTTGGGTCGCTATGCTTCCGGCCAGGCCTCTGATTGGCGGCTGCGCACTTATGGCTGGCATATGCTGGCCTTTCACCGGGCCGCGCTGCAGAGGGTAAGATTTATTGCTACAGCTCGTGATATACGGCTTAACGATACCATGGGCGAAGGTTATCGGCGGCTTGTCGATAGCTTGAAACAAAAGGCCGGCAATCCCTTCGACTCTACCTTTATGTCTGTAATGGCAGAAAGGGAAAAGATGATGATCGGCGATTACGATCGGGCAATTCAGAAGATCCCCGATCCGCAGATAAAAGCTTTTGCCGCTGCAGAGCGGGACAGCCTGTTGCAGCACCTTGTACGCATCACAGCGATCAGGGATAGTATCAATGTTAAAAAGAAACGTTGGGCTGCTCCGTGATAAAATTCTGATGCGGAGACTTAGCTTCCCACCTCGGTTGTTGTGCCTGTCGAAGCGCCGCTATATGGTTGTCCTTTCGACAAGCTCAAGGACCGGCAGTTTATTTGTTCCTATATCGGGTAGTCAGCTAAAAATTAACATTTCTCAGGGATTTTTATGAGGAGTGACGACATAACAATGCAGGAATGCAGCCCATTTTTTATAGATTTATGACAAAGGCACTTGTGTTACTTTAAATTATTGATAATAAATAGATTGGGCGATCGTTTGCTTTGTTTCCAGGCATTTTTGCCATTTTTCTCCTCTTTGGACCCTCGATAAAACCCCCGGAATCTCTACGTTTATTACCTGAAAATGACCACTTATAAACTAATTAGTACCGTTTGTTAAATTTTGTACATTGATTTCATCGTTCCTTTTTACATTCGTCATGTATTTGCTTCAAATACATATTGTTTATTGAGTTAGTATAATTTATGCAGTATTATTTTAAGTGCGGGTAATATTGCAAAGCCGGATTTTAACATTTGCTGCGCGGTGAATGATTAAGATCCGGAATCGATACCAACGGCCCTTGTTTGGGCGCAACATAATGTACTGACTGATTCCGATCAGTACTATCACCAGAAAAAGGAAGGGTTATCCGTGGAGGATAACCCTATTTCTTTTTTTAGGCAATCATTTCTCGCAGCGGTGCAGCGAATGCTGTTTTGCTCCATAAGAGCCCAGAGGCACGAGTGCTGAAAGAAGATGTGTTTTTCCCGCGGTGATGTAATGAGCTTTTATTTGGTGCTTAAAACCTTCGTGCCTTCGCCTGAATAAATTTCCTGTAGCTGTTTGCCCCGTAGGGGCAAAAGATTTGTAGATAAAACAACGATAATCCATGAAATTGCCCCTACAGGGCCTTGAAGGTTTCAACGGTTAAGCGGCCAGACTGAATAAATTATGCCGGCGCCGATGTGCATATTAGCATTCTTTATACAAATCGGGGGAGATTATTTGCTACCTTTGTTCTTTCATGGTGATAGGGTTTATAGGGGCTGGCTCATTCTTGGGCTGGCTTTCTTTTTTATAACCTATATGCTGGTTCCCGCCGATCAAGGTAGCCGGAGTTGCTTACGCGTAATGCTAAGCAGTTCCATGTCGATATCAGCCAGTGACAGGTCGTGGTGATCGGCGAGTATTTGCTGGTAAAGGCCGGCAAAGGCCTCAAGGGCCGAAGGAATAAAATCATCGAAGTAGACGACACGGTCAAAAGCATCTTCCTTGCTGCCGTCGAATCGGAATACGGGCCCTTGCGCCAGCCTGGCCCTGATTGCCTGGGTCAGCAGGCAACTCACCTGGTCTTTCATGTTGTTTTTTTTGTCGAACGGCTGCTGATCTGCATGGGGTAGAAACCAGGGCCGGAAATATTGGTTTGGATACCGCCGGATGCGGCGAAACAGGCTTCAAAAGTACATTTCAGCGCCAGTCGGCACAACCCCCATTTTAGTGCCCCCTCTTTTGTCTCCCCCAAAGCCTTCATTTTTGTTAAAATGAACCTGGAAATTTTACTGTTTTTTACCTGTATTTTCCTGTCGCTCTCCGCTTTATATTTGTGATACTGAAAGCACTATCACCTGTTACCGGCTGGAAAGCCAATAAATCACAGGATATGGATAAGGAATTTATTAACAGTAATCAGCTGATCACCTTGCTGACGATAGGGGCCCTGGTCCTTATTTTCTGGCTCACTGTTTACCTGCCGATCACCGAATTCAAAATGTAAGTTCTGAATAGCGGAAACGGATGACGACTATTGCCTGCTCCCTTATGGGACTAGGTGAGGGGCTCTTCCGGCGCCTTTCGCTGATCATCATAAAGAACTCCTGTCCCTGATGCGGGCCTCCTCTCTTTTTTACGGTTCTTGAAGGGGTTGGCACGCGTTGGGGACAGGTTTTTTCTTTGTTAGGTGTTCTTTTACCCGCAAAAAAGCCCGCATAAAGCGGGTTTATCTTCTGCTCCTTATTGTTTGACGAAAGGGATCATGGCTTGCCCTTGCTTCAGGAAGTACATGCCAGGCGATAGCTGATGCAGGTCGAGGCTTTTGTCTTTAAAGGCGAAGCGGGCCCTTGTGCTGCCCGTAATATCAATGATCTGCCCTTCCTGCACATTCAGGTCTTCCTTGCCTGTGTATGCCCAGTAAAGGGTTTGACGTACCGGGTTGGGATAAAGCTTCCATGCGGCCCGCGCCATGCGGCTTTCTTCAACCGATGTTGTTATCGCCTTCGCCTCGAAGTTATCTACCGCGACCGTATACCAGTTTGAATAGGAAGTATAGTGAAAGGCCAGGTAGGCCGGACCGCTGGTTGCGGGAACAACTATATTGGCGGTGTCCCTGAAATTGTGGTTGGCGCTGCTGTGCAGGCCGATCAGGTTAGCCAGCAATACCTTGCCTGTAGCCGTTGCCGGGTCTGCGCTGCCCTTAAGCAGGTACAGCTGCACGCTGTCGCCCGTCTGAAGGCCCATGATAGAATAGACATTGATCTTAAAGGATACTTTTGCACCGGTGCTCAGGTTCAGCGATGGTGATACCGCCCAGTCGTTGGTCAGCTGCGCATCGCCGTCCATGGGATACTGGTGGAACAGGCAGTCGGGCGCCGAGGGAGGGATGATAGCCCCATCGGGCGCATCGGAGAGATACTTCCAGGAGTGCACACTGTTATAGCCTTTCCGGAAAAACTGCCAGCCGGTCTTTTGCGTAGCATTGTCGAAGTTAGTGGAATAGGGTAATGCGGTTTGTGCCGATGTGGAAAGCCATAGTCCGGTCATTGCGCCAGTCAGGATAGCGTAGCGTTTCATGTTACCTTTCTTTTAGTGGTTAAAGATTAAATTGGTTTAGGTCAATCAGCAGAATAAGACCTTGGGCTTGTTGGTAGACGTTGGCCGCAGACAGGCAATACGGGTTGCGAAATGCTGCTATTTTTCCTTGTCATTATAGAAAAAGAGAGGAATATAGTCCCTCCCTTTTTGCTCTGAACCTTGTGCAGTAAGGCTTCCGGCCGCTCGCTCCCGCACTGCGCTATTGTTTAACAAAGATGCCGCGGCCTGTTTGCCGGCAGGGAATCGCCGGGGTGGTTAATACAAAATGCCCGCGATCGCCCAATCCTCTATCAGCGCTGTCCAGGAGGCATACAGCAAATATTGCTCCCTTCCGTTCACTATGATCTGCACCTTTCCCGTTATTCTGAAATAGAGGATCCGTAAGGTATAAACCTTACCGGCTTTCAGTTGGGTCACTGCTTCGTTCCCCTGGAACAAAGCGGTGATCTCATCAAATATGATGGGCATGGTTGGGCTTAGGTTTGGATTAGGCAAGAACAAAGCCACCCTTGTTAGGAGTGGCGCAACAGTCGACAAGCCTCTTTTCTTGCTCGTGTATAACAGCGAAAGTCCTGTATTGTTTTTGTATTGTATAAGGTTTTCAGCAGTTTTTTTAGACCGGATAAAAACAGGATATCCTGTCGGTATTTTCCCCTGTTTCCGGCTTTCAGCTGCCTTAAGTTCACGCTGTCATTAACAGCCGGGGATATAACAAGGCCTTGGCAAATGGAGGACAGAATGAAGCACTTAATGATCATTGAACAGGGTAGCCTTATGTAGGGAGCGGCCGCAACAGAATAGATATTCTGGCAGCATTTTGTCGCAGCAAACCCTGCTTTCGTCGCGAAGGCACCCCGAAGAGGTTTTGTTCCTCTTGTAACTTTGGATAGATAATTGATCAACATAAATGTTCATCCAATGAAAGTAGCAAAAGTAAACGCCGCCGATATACAGCCGCTGGATCGCCGGTTCAGCGCGGTGTTGCAGAAGAGCGACAGCAAAGGCGGCTGGACCTACCTGGTCTGGCCGGAATCCGCAACCTTTTTCGGTACCCGCGGCCTGGTAAAAGTCAAGGGCACTATTGACGGCATACCCTTCGAAAGTTCCTTTATGGCCCTCGGCGATGGACGGCATAAGCTCCCTGTAAAGGCGGAATTGCGTCAGGCCATCGGCAAAGAGGCCGGGGACACTGTTGAGGTGCACCTCCAGGGCCGCATTCACCGATAAGAACCTTTGCCCGGCACGATCCGTTTTAGTGGTGAACAGATTGCGCTTCTTATAACAGGCGTATGGCGTGATTGAAAATGTCTTCTTTATAGCATTATTAACCGGCTGTTGGTGTAGATATGTTGCCATGCAGCGTATCTACACCAACATACATCCATAAGTCCCCGATCGTCATCGCGGTCGCAATATGCCCTGTCAGGCCGGCCGGGACGCACAGCGACCTGAGCGGCGGCAGGACTAAAGACTTACAACCCTGACCAGCCGGTATAAATTCCCGGAAAGCAGGTAGCGAATTCCGGAAGACAGTCCTTTAATTTTGTTTGTCTTTAAAGAACAAACCGAATGGGCCTCGTAAAATATGTAAGTACTTTCTTAATTTTATCCCTCCCTGTATTGTCCTATGGCCAGACCGTCCTGGCTCCCGGTGATCCTGCTGTTGAACAGAAATGGATCAGAGCGCAGGAGCAGCGTCTGGCCTGGTATATGCTAAAAGATACCGCAAGAATAACCATAGGCCATATCGATAACCAGATCCTTAAGCAGAACGGGAAGCTGATCCTGGTGACCCGGGTGCAGCTTAAAAATGCACCGGCGCCCTGGATAGATACTTCTGTAGCCGAACTGCCTACGCTCAGGCCCCTTTATCACGCTTCTTACAATGCGCAACGGGATATGGTATTGTATTTCGGCGCATCGGTTACCGGCAGCTACCGGGATAAGACGAAGCCGGATACTGTAACCATCAACGATCCCGCGCCTGCCGGGTGTTTTGACAGCAATCTCTATCCCCGGCTGCTGGCCTGGCTTCCTTTGAAAGAAGGCTACCGGCAATCGCTGCAGGTTTACGACTATAATCCCTCAGCTTCCGGCCCTACGGCGGTCCGTATTGAAAACGTAAAAAGCGGCGTCTATCCTTCTGTCCGTGCGGGCCTGAGGAAGGTATGGATCGTCACCGTCAGCGATAAGATCGGTGGCAGCGACAATACCAGCGTTTATTACTTCGACCAGGTAGATCGTAAATTGTGGCAGCAGGAAATTATTGCCGGCGGTCGCAGGATGCTGATGGCAGCCGTGGAATAGATGCTCATCGATTATTTGAAGTCCCTCGAAGGGAATAGCTCACCCTGGACTGCTTTCGGGGCTGCATGCTTGTCTTTTGGCGGCGGCGTATACAGGCCTTCGCCGTCCTCGGGAGCGTCTTCGGGTGGCAGCTGCAGCGTTTGCAGCAGCCAGTTCATGTTGTAGCAGCGTTTGACTACAATATGGATCACCTCGCCTTCTATCTGTACCTTCCCGCTCACCATCAGCAGCCTCGCCTGTGTGATCTCCTGCCGGTAGCGGTCAAAAGTCTTCCGGAAAACGACCAGGTTGGCAATGCCAGTCTCATCTTCCAGGGTGATGAAACATACGCCGGTAGCGGTTCCCGGTCTTTGCCGTACCAATATCAGCCCGGCTACGCGTATATGATCTCTATCAGTAAGATTACGCAGGTCATTGTTAGGGCATACCCTGAACTGGTTCAGTCTTTCCCTCAAAAAGCTTACCGGGTGGGCCTTCAGCGACAGGCCGGTGCTGCTGTAGTCCTGCAGCACATGCTCCGGCAAAGTAAGTCGTGGCAGCTGTACTGCAGGCTCCGTGGCGCTTTCAGAAGGTTGTCCTTCAAATACACCAACAGGCTTGTCTGTCAGTGCAGAAACTTCCCACAAAGCCTGCCGCCGGTCCAGGCCTATGGAACGAAAGGCATCGGCGTCTGCCAGCCTCTCCAGCGCAGCCTGCGATACACCAGCGTAATGTACTTCATACAGGCTGGTATAAGGCTGTGTCCGTCCTTCGATCAGCAAGTTCATCTCCTCTTCACTGACGCCCTTTACCTGCCGGAAACCCAGTCGGATGGGGCAGAAAGCGCCATCCTTTTCTTCGAGTATATTGTCCCATTGAGAAGTGTTGATATCCACAGGTAGTACACTTACGCGTTTACGAGCATCAATAATGATCTGCGCCGGCTGATAAAAGCCCATGGGCATGCTGTTGAGCAGGGCCGTGGCAAATACATCGGGATAATGGCATTTGATCCAGGAAGAAACATAGACCAGCAGGGCAAAGCTGGCCGCATGGCTCTCCGGGAAGCCATAGCTGCCGAAGCCTTCCAGTTGCTTGAATACTCTTTCCGCAAAATCTTTTTCGTAGCCTTTCGCCACCATACCGCCAACCAGTTTCTCCCGCCATTTCACTACCTGTCCATGGGATTTGAAGGTAGCCATGCTGCGGCGCAGGCCATCTGCCTCGGCAGGGGTAAATCCCGCCGCCACAATAGCAATCTCCATGGCCTGCTCCTGGAACAAAGGAATACCTTTAGTCCTTCCCAGGATATCTTCCAGCTCTTTGGACGGGTAGGTGATGGCCTCTTTCCCGTCGCGTCGTCGCAGGTAAGGATGCACCATATCGCCCTGTATCGGCCCCGGCCGTACGATCGCGACTTCGATCACCAGGTCGTAAAATTCTTCCGGCTTAAGGCGGGGTAGCATCGACATCTGGGCGCGGCTTTCGATCTGGAACACGCCGATAGTCTCGGCCTTGCAGATCATTTTATATACCTTCTTGTCTTCAGGTGGTACAGTGGCCAGCGTCAGGTGCTTGTCATGATGGTCCCTGGCGAGGTCGAAGGCCTTGCGGATGCAGGTCAGCATGCCCAGGGCCAGCACATCTACTTTCAGAAAGCCCAGGGCTTCGATATCATCCTTGTTCCATTCGATGCAGGTGCGGTTTTCCATGCGGGCATTGAGTATGGGGCAGAGGTCGGAAAGCTTGCCTTGTGTGATGACAAAACCTCCCGTATGTTGTCCCAGCTGCCGGGGAAAACCCATATACTGCCTGGTGAGATCGAGCACTTTGAGCAGGTGCAGGTCTCCTGCCGTAAAACCATGGCTGGAAGCCGTTTCCTGCGCGCCCCATTCTTCCCCGAACTCATATGCCGACTTGGCCAGGTGGTCTACGGCATCCATCGACAGGCCCATGGCTTTACCCACATCGCGCACAGCACCCCGCCAGCGCACCTGCGTTACGGTAGCCACAATGCCGGCCCTGTCGCGGCCGTATTTTTCATAGATATACTGCATCACCTCTTCACGGCGTTCATGCTCAAAGTCCACATCGATATCAGGCGGCTCGTCGCGGGCATCGGACATAAAACGGGCAAACAATACCCTGATCCTGGATGGATCAACAGCGGTAATGCCCAGGCAAAAGCATACTACTGAATTGGCCGCTGAACCGCGCCCCTGGCAGAGAATATGATTATCCCGTGCAAAACGGACGAGGTCGTACACCGTAAGAAAGTAGGAAGCATAATTTTTGCGTGCAATAAAGGCCAGCTCTTCGTTGATCGTTTTTTGTATCTGCGGAGGAATGTCATCGCCGAAGCGCTCCTGAGCGCCTTTTCCGGTCAGCAGTTCCAGTTCCTGCTGTGGCGTACGGCCATCGGTTGTCAGCTCTTCGGGATACGCATACTCCAGCTCATCCAGCGAGAACCGGCAGGCTTCGGCGATCTCCTGCGTACGGGCAATGGCATCGGGATACTGCCGGAACAGGCGCAGCATTTCCGCTTCGGGCTTCAGGTAGCGTTCTGCATTCTGGTAAAGCCGGAAGCCTGCCGTAGTGATCGTACATTTTTCACGGATGCAGGTTAAGATATCCTGCAGTTCCCTTCGTTGAGCGTTATGATAATAGACATCATTGGTGGCGACTAAGGGTATTGCATATTGCTCCGATAGCTGCGACAGGCGGAAGAGCATTTTGGCATCGTTGCCCCGGTAGGTGCAGGCAGCGCCCAGGTACAGGTCGGTCCCCAGCATACGTTTGTATTCGCCCGCAGCAGCCTTAAAAGCCTCGTCGAGATCGAAGCGTGCATTCAGCTCCGCAGGTGGGACCATAATGAATTTGATCCCGCCCGCATAGCGGTATACATCGGCCTTATACAGCAGATATTTCCCTTTTTCGGTGCGTAAGTTGCCTTCTGTAAGCAAGGCTGAGAGCCTGCTGTAGGCCTCTCGGTGCGTGGGATAAGCCAGCAGGCCGGGACCATCAGCCAGGTCGAGCCGGCAGGCAGGGATCACCCTTATGTTGTGCTGTCTGGCTTCGGTATGGGCGCGTACCACACCCGCCAGCGTATTGTGGTCTGTAATGGCGATAGCGTTATGGCCCAGTCCGGCAGCATGCGCCACCAGTTCCTGCGGGTGGGAGCCACCCCGGAGAAAAGTAAAATTGGTGGTTACCTGTAATTCTGTGTACGGCATAGAAGTTTTATTTTTTCAGGCAAAAAATCCATGCAGGAACCATTCCGGTTGTTTGTCTTCTTCTTCATATCGTCCCGAACGGAACAGCCAGTAGCGTGCGCCCTGATCGTCTTCTACCATGTAATAATCTCTTACCGGGCGCTCTTCCAGCCACCATTCCTGTTCTATCCTTTCGGGCCCGTCTGCTTTACTAATATTATGCCGTTGCCCTTTATGGAGAAAAAACAAAGGCGGGTAATCGGGTAGGGGTACCGATACTTCGATCCGTTCCGGCCTGGGAAGCAGGTAAACAGGCCGTGGCCGGTCGCAGCGCCATGGGGTCTTAGCTTGCTCGTCCAGCGTGACGGCCACCTTTACAGAACGTTCGGGCCAGTAATGCTCGGCGGGCAGGTAGCGGCGTATCGCATCATTGCCTACACGGCCGGCTATGCGGTCCAGCAGCTGCGCCAGGGCTGTGTTGCCATCGCTATCGCCCGGGACCGCCCAAAGGGTTTCCTGCTGCACCGAGAGCGGCGCCGTCACCGGTGCTTCAAGCAGGAACAGCTCGATGCCTAATGCCGGGCGGATCGTACTTATCTTTTGCTCAAACAGCTTGAACAGGTGAGCTTTGTCGCGCACCGGGCGATTGGTGCCGATCACGATCTGCTGTATATCCCCATCTAAGCGATAGCATTTCAGCAAAGCCTTGCGCAAGCCCTGACCTTCTTTCAGCAGCTGCCGGCACAAACGTTCCAGCAAGGCCTCCAGTGCGATCGTGATCCCGGTGGCCGTGCAGATCGGCTCCAGGCAGGGTAGCTGCTCCCGGAAGAGCACAGGCGGCTGCACAGGCGTGGGCAGCTCTATGGCTTGTCCCAGGGCCTGGTCGATACGATTCAGCAACACCTGGCCAAAGCGCCGGCGCAGCACGGTACGTGGCAGGCGGATAAAGCTGCCGGTATGACGAAGACCCAGCTTGCGCATCTTATCCAGGAGCAAAGGTTCCAGGCGCAAAGCGGCAGGCGGTAGTGGCAGCAAGGCTTCAAGCTGGCCGCCCCGCACAACAATACCCGGTTCTGCGCCGAAGCGGGCCATGCCCCAGGCAGCGCCTATGGTATCGGCTATAGCCGCCCGCACGCGGTAGCCCAGCTGTTTCAGCTGCTTCAGGATGTCTTCGCGATAAGCCGCTTCACCGCCCCAGAGATGCGCGCAGCCGCTCATGTCAAGCAGCAGCCCGTCGGGCGGGTCGATGCCTGCCACCGGCGTAAAGCGAAGGCACCAGAGCGCCAGCTCCGTCAGCAGCTGCTCGGTAAAGCCGGGCAGATAAGGCAGCACTTCCAGGTCTGGTAAGATAGCGCGGGCATCGGCAACAGCCATACCAATACGTATGCCTTTGTGCACCGCCTCAGGGCTGGCATGCCAGATCATCATGCGTCCCCTGGCTTGTTCCGCCAGGACAAAGGGTGTTTCTCTCAGCTCCGGTTGCAACAGGATCATTTTATCGGTAACGGCAAAAGGCAGCCACAGGCTCACATATCTTTTCATCGGCTAAGCAGTTGCAAGAGTGATCGTTTGCGTCCGGCTTGCAGGTTGGCCGGCCTTTACCCGGAATCTGCCGTCGGACCAACCGATCTGCCAGGAACCCGGCCTTCCGTTCCTTATCCTGGACAGCGTTACCTGCCATTGCGGGAAGCCGACGCCAGGCAGACCCTCTTCCGTAAGGCCGGGCAGAGAACTTACCTGCCAGCGGGATACGCAGGCAGTAGGGCCTGGCGCCCTGCAGCCCGGCCGGTGTAAGAATCCCGTAACGCGGCTCTCCTCCACGGCAAGCTGCAGCCTGCGGGATGGTGTAAAGCCCAGATCGCGCACCTCACCGACTACGGCCGCCAGCGATGCGCATTTCAGAGCTTCTTCCATGACCCAGAGTAAGTCTTTGCTGCGGGAAACCCTGGTGAAGATCACCTGGTCGGGCGGAAGACCGAAGAGGCTTAATGCAGCTGGAAAAATAACAGGTTGCGGACTGATCCAGAGACAGGGACCTTTCCGCATCAGCGTACCCAGCAAGCTGGAGATAAAACCCGTGGTGGCTGCCCCTTGCATTGCGTCCAGGCTCAGGAATTCATGGATCGCCGCAGTTGGAAAAGTATGATTGGGAAAAGCCCGGAGCACGGGGCCCAGGCCGGTATCCAATGGTACGGCTTCCTGCGACGGACGGTAGCCTTGCATAGACAGGATCTCCTGCTGCAGCGCTTGTATACGCTCCCTCTTCACTATATCCTGATTCATCGAAAATTATTTTTGTCACTATTGGTGACATTGTTCTGTTGTCAATAATAGCAAAAATAGCGAAGAAAGGGTTGGAATTTTTTACACAAGGGCAATTCAAAAGCCAAAAGTCAAAAGCCCAAATCCCAAAATTCAAAACCACAAGTACTTACAATCACTTACCTTGTTGTCCTTATCTCTTGCAGTTGGTTCCTGGTTCTTGACTCTTGACTCCTGACTCTGATACAGTTAAACGAACAAAGCTTTTTTGAGTACGGCAGCAGCCTGCAGCAGCGCGGTTTGTACCGCAGGCGCCTCTGCCAATGGATTCAGCAGGCCGTAATCATGGATCAGCCCCCCGTAGCGGGTGAGCGTAACCGGCACGCCGGCTTCATCCAGCTTACGGGCATAAGCCTCACCCTCATCGCGCAGCACATCGTTCTCCGCTGTCTGTACCAGCGCAGGTGGCAGGCCTTTCAGCTGTTCAGTTGTGGCTTGTAAAGGGGAGGCATAAATCTCTTTGCGCGCGGCAGGATCAGTGGTATAGTTGTCCCAGAACCAGATCATCATATTCCTGGTCAGGAAGCGTTCTTCAGCAAAGGCGTGATAAGAAGGGGTATCGAAGCCGGCATCAGTAACGGGCCACAGCAGCACTTGCGCTTTAAGCTCGGGGCCGGCCTGGGCCTTGGCCATTAAAGCGACCACGGCCGTCATATTGCCGCCGACGCTATTGCCTGCTACGGCCAGCCGTTTGCCGTCTACGCCGATCTCATCGCCATGCTGCGCTACCCAACGCGTGGCGGCATAGGCCTCATTAATGGCTACAGGATACCGGGCTTCGGGGGAAGGGGTATAGTCGGGGAATACGGCCGCAGCGCCGCTGGCGACCACCAGGTCTCTTACCAGCCTGCGGTGCGTGGGATAATCGCCCAGCACCCATCCGCCGCCATGGAAAAACATAAATACCGGGAGGCCGGGTGCGGCGTCTTTAGGTTTTACGATATGCAGCTTAATGCTGTGTCCGTCTTCCGTAATGGTCTTCTCGCTTTCTTCAATGCCAGACACATCTACGGTAACAGATTCCTGTGCACCGGTCAGCACCTGCCGGGCCGCTTCAGGGCTCAGCGTTTCAATCGGCGCGCCGCCACTTTCGTTCAGCCCTTTCAGGAAAATGCGTATAGCAGCCAGTATGTTCGGATCGTTTGCGGCCTTTACGGCGTTAGTTGTTTGTGACATGATATGATTAGATTTTTAGTGGATAAAGTATTCTGTTAACCCCGGAAAGGAAAAGAGGTTCACAGTAAAACAGCCTCCAGGGTGATCTTAAAGTTAAATGCCTGGCTGACAGGGCAGGTTTGCTCGGCCTGGCGGGCAATTTCCTGGAATTGCGCTTCCGTAATGCCGGGAACACGGGCCTTGAGCGACAGGTCGGATCCGGTTATCTTTCCATTGTCCAGCGTGATCACCGATTCTGTTTCCAGCACTTCCGGGGTGAAGCCGGCATTGGTCAGGTCAAGGCTTAGCTTCATGGTAAAGCAGCCGGCATGCGCTGCGGCAAGCAGCTCTTCCGGATTGGTGCCGATGCCGTCGGCGAAGCGGCTGTTAAAAGAATAAGGTGTTTGGTTCAGCACGGTGCTCCCGGTAGTGAGGTGGCCGTTGCCGGCTTTAATGTTTCCCTGCCATACGGCGGTTGATCTGCGTTTCATTGCTTTTGATTTTTAAGCAAAGCTACGCCGCTGACACCCCCGCTTTCAAGAGCAGAACGGGTCATAAAATTGTACTTTTATCCCTTTAGGAAGAAAATTGTACATTTCTGTTGTTAATGGCACAGCATGCTGTGCCGCTATATAATGATTGACTTGGGATGTGCCGGTATCAGACAGGTAATAAACGCGACAACAATCATTCCGCCACTTCCTCGGCCAGGTATTGCTTTCGGAAGGCAGCCGGCGTGCATTGGTTCTTCAGGGTAAAGAGCCGGTTGAAATAGGCCGGATCGTCGTAGCCGAGATGGTAGGCGATCTCTTTTATGCTCATGGGCGTATAAGTAAGCAGGCGCTTGGCCTCGAGCAGGATACGGTCTTTGATAAGGTCGTTGGGACGCAGCACATGGATCCGTGCCAGCTTTTTGTTCAGGGTCTTGGGCGTCATGGCCAGCAGGCCGGCATAATCGGCAAGCCCGTGCTTTTCCCGGAAATGGATCTCGACCAGCCGGTTAAAGCTGCGGAAGAACTCCATATCGTTCGAAGGCTCTGCCTGCGCCTGGTGTCGCTGCTTCCACAGGCGTGTGGCTCGTATAATGATCTGCTTCAGGTAAGTGCGGATCATCTCTTCGCGCGAAGACAGCTGCGCAGAGAATTCTTCCCCGATCTGTTGCAGGATGGCGCTGATCGCCCGGTGCTCTCCTGCCGGCAAAGCCAGCATAGGGATCTCGAAAACATTATTGAAGAGCAAGCCATCGCAGGCGACTTCCTCATCATGTATCTGTACACAGTAAAAATCCCGGTTGTAGTACAGCAGCAGGCCGGGCTTGCTTCCGGCTTGCTGTACCGCGAAGTACTGGTTGGCATTAATAAAAAAGAGGCTATTCGTCTTCGTGGTGAATTGCCTGAAGTCGATGGTCAGCGTATAGCCCGCCGGCAGGTACAGCACCCTGATGTAGCTCCTGTACCGTTCTTCATTCAGCTGATCGTAATTGCCGCGGTTGGCTTCCAGCAGGCCGATCTTTTTATGGTTGGAGGCCAGGAATTGTGGTGTCATGAGGCAGTGCTTTTATCTTTTCCGGCATAAAGATAAGCGCTCCCGGTGAAGGAAGCGCGTATGCAAAAGAAGGTTGCTGCCTAGAGATTAAAAGAAATGCCGAGTACGAAGTTCCCGTTCTTTTTCAGGTCGATCCGGCCGTCGTCCCAATGATAGTAATAGCCGGCGTTAAGATTGATATAGGCAAGGTTAAGGTATTTGTACTTAAGGATGTCGTTGAGCATAATGCCGCTTTCATGATAGCCCTTGCGGGGGACGGAAAAGCTTACGGAACCATGTTCCTGCGGGTTCTGCATGCTGCCGTAGAGCATATTATGCGCCAGGCTGATGTAAGGATTCATCCAGCTGCCCACCTTGAACAGCTTCCGGTCGAAGTCATGCTTCCAGAAGAAGCTGACGAAGCGGTCGGCATAATAATCGTATGGATACATGGTGATGAAGTTGCCGGAAGCATAGATGGGGCTCTTGTTCCTTACGCCGCGGCCGGCAAACAACTTTGATAAGGGTAGGTCGGCATCGCTTTGTGAAACGCCACCCATCAGGAGAAAGCTTTCCCTGCCGATCCTGTTCCAGTGCTTGGTCCAGCGTACCGCCGCTACCGCTTGCAGATACCGTGCTTTGTATCCGGCCTGGCCTTCGATATCACCGCCGGTCAGCTTCAGGTAAGCAACCGGGTATTTCGTTCCCATATTCTCATACCTGCTGAATACAAGGCTTCGCCTTTCGCCGAAAGCGTAACGCAAGCTGATGGAACCTTCCTTTACTTTGAACTTCGGCGCGCTTTCGTACCCCCGGAAGGTGTAAGCGTACATAGGCGTAATATCCTGTATACGCGCCTCCAGTCCCAGGTTCCAGTAACCCATGCGTGCATCCGCTTTGATGTAGCTGCCTTCTATCTTGTCGGCCCTGTTCATCACCCACATCTGCAGGTAGTTCCGGTCAATATCTTTATGGATCGATACACGGCCGGGATCCAGCAGGTTGTTCTCGTACCCCGCCCGTATCGTATAATCTTTATAACGGTCGAGGTAAAACTCGGCAAAGCCTCCGTATTTCCAGGCCTTATCACGGAAGCCGTAGCCTGCCCATCCACCTACGGCAGCATATTTAAACAATCGTTCATTGGTCTGTATCCCAAGGCCCAATCTTGTCTTTTCATAGGCATTATAAGAATATAGGCGTTTAATGTCGAAATCGATCACACTGACTGGTATTTTGCCTTCGGAAAGCTTATCCATAAAGGGCAGCATTTTGTCGAGACCCGCTTCCTCGTAAAGGCTGTCCATAAAGTGGTAAGTGGTCGCTTCTTTGCTGTCAAGCGCAACAGGACGCAGAGCGCTCCAGGCGCTGTCCGGCTTTTCATCGGCGCCTTCGGCCATCAGTATCGTCTTGGCACGGTCGAAGCGGAAATGATCCAGGGGCTGCCATTGCGGCGTATCGACATCCGAGGTGCCTTTCAGGTGCAGTCCCAGGGGAATGCCTTTGCTGGTCTTAATGTATTGTTCCCAGATAAGCTCGTAGTTCAGCTGCTGCGGGAACCAGCGCCCTGCTACCTGCTGGTATTTTTGCTCGACTTTGATCGTGCGCTTCAGCGATGGATCCACATTCCTGCCGAGGAAGTAGGCAATGGCATACTGCTGCGAATGGATGTACACCTGGCCGCGAAGCAGATCTGCCGACCGGGTCTTCTGCTTCGGCCGGAAGGAGAGAATGTATAAAGTGTCTTGCCCCTGCTGCAGTTCATCAACGAGATCAAATTCGTAGCGTGCAGACCAGCCTTTGCTGATCGGGTTGGCATAGTCTTTTCCGTTCATCGAGATATAATCGCCATAAACATCGAAAGGGATCACGTTGGTGATCAGGGTGGCGAAAGGCGCTTTCTTCCAGCCGCTCACCCTTGTCGCCAGCACTTCATCCTGTAGCTTCTGAGGTTTCTGATGTGTGCGCCGGCTGTAGGTTTCGCTCAGCAGCACATGCTTATCTTTCAGGAAATTGCCGAGTACCGTTTGTGTCGTGTCTTGTGTAACAGAGTCTGGAGCTACAATATCCAGTATGGTTTTCTGGTAGATGTTGCAGCGGTACCAGTCGTAGTTATCGGGCCGGTGCAGCGACCTGTTGGCGATTGTTTTGTTGACGATGGCCCTGATCTTATCATAAGGCGGCGTGATCACGACCTCGTCCAGCTTGTCTTCCTTTGCGCTGAGCTTTACTTCCAGGCCGGTATTGCGTCCGGGAACAAGCCGCAGCTGGAGCGCTTCATAACCGAGATACAGGACCGTAAGCGATTGAATGCTGTCGGGCACGGTCGCTTCAAATTTTCCGTTCAGATCAGTGAGCAGGGCGACGGTGGCCCGGCCAGACTTGATCGTAGCAAAGGGTAGCGGCTCTGCTGTAGCGGCATCTGTTACAATGCCGGAAACCGTTCTTTGCGCCAGCGAAAGATGACTGCAGCAAAGCAATAGGATGATTGTCAGAATAAGAACAGGTGCGGTCTTCAGGGGGATAGGGAGCTCGTGCACAGGCAGAAAATTTTTTAGTGTGAATGCTGTTACGACCTATAAATGCAGTCGGCATAACCGGGGTTGCCTTGGCAGAAAAAAATAATCAACCGGATAGGAAGTCCATCATACAGAGCCTTGACAAGGAGGATATCATTATATGCAAACCAGCCGGGCATTATACCCTGGCCTCAAGATTAACGGTGAAGCATGCCAAATATTTTTGTGTCCTCCTGATCCTTTGGGTTTTCTCCTACGGAGCAATTACGTGGATCGTGGTTTGTGTGCCTTATATACCCGGCGCCGCTGCATCGCTGCAAGAAATATTTGCAATATTCCGCACCTATGGGAGAGGAAATTATCACTGCTCAGCCTGCTATTGCATTCCCGTTAGCCGCTGGGCTATCGCTGTGAGAGACATTTAATAATGCTCTGCCTTATGAGCAAAATGCTGCTCATTGCTGGAAGGACAGACGCGGGCTTATTATACCGCTTGCTGTTGCTTGTGCTTCTGTTGTCTGACTGCCGGCTTCCCGGTAACTGCTTTGCGGGAGAAGCGCTTTGAGCCGGCTACGCAAAGAATAACCCCTACGGTAATGCCCAGCATACCCATGCTCACCTCCTCGTGCAGCAGTCCTGCCGCTACAGCCAGGCCGAAGAAGGGTTGTAGCAGCTGCAATTGACTTACGGCCGCAATACCGCCCCGGGCCAATCCGCGATACCAGAAGACAAAGCCGATGAACATGCTGAAGACCGAAACATAGGCGAGGCTTATCCAGGCGGCAGGACTTATGGCGGCAAAAGACAAGGGTAAACGCAGGAATGCCAGCGGCGTCATTACCGGTAGGGACAGCACCAGGGCCCAGGAAATGACCTGCCATCCGCCCAGCTCCCGGGAGAGCTTCGCACCTTCTGCATAACCCAGGCCGCAGACAATGACCGCCAGCAGCATCAGCAGGTCGCCGGCGGGCGATGCGGATAAACCCTGGGCAATGGCATAACCGATCACGAGCAGGCTTCCCATCACAGAAAATACCCAAAAGGCAGGATGCGGCCGTTCTCCGCCGCGCAGCACGCCGAACAGGGCGGTAGTGAGCGGCAGCAGGCCAAGAAAGACAATAGAGTGTGCAGAAGTAACATATTGCAGCGCCAGCGCTGAAAGCAGGGGGAAGCCGAGAACAACGCCTCCGGCAACAATACCCAGCGGCAAAAGCTGTTTGGCCGTAGGCCGTTTTTCTTTGCTCAATAATAAAAGACAAAGCGCCAGCACGGCAGCAACAGAAGCCCGGGTCGCTGTCAGGAAGATCGGGTGGAGCTCCCGGCCGGCCACACGTGTAGCGGGTAAAGAGCCGCTGAAGATGAGCACACCGATAAAGCCGTTGATCCAGCCGCTTGCGGTTGCCGCTTTATGAGAAAGAGGGATTTGCATGACTCTTGATTTTTTGAAAGTAAAAGTAGTCGCCTGTTACATATGGATACAGTATCAGTTTCCTGTATTTTAATGGATACAGTTATCTTTGCTGCATGAGCAGGGATTTTCTTTACAACGAGATCGCGGGCCGCATGGCACACCAGATCCGGAATGGTGTTTTTAAGGCCGGCGACAGGCTACCTTCTGTAAGGGCGCTTTGCCAGGAGCATGGTATCAGCATGAATACGGCTAAAAGAGTATTCGTCGAGCTGGAGGCCTTATCGCTTATCGAATCCCGGCCGCAATCGGGCTACTATGTCAGCAGTCTGCCCTATCACAGGCTGCCCCTGCCGGGCATAAGCCGGCCTTCGCCGGTAGCAAAGGATTACGAGCCGGAAGAGCTGATCAGTAAAGTGTATGCCAATATGGGCAATGATAAGCTGACGCTTTTTTCTATCGGAGCACCCTCAGGTAGCCTGCTGCCTGCGGCGAGGCTGGAAAAGGAGATGGCTAAAGCAGCACGTACGCTGAAGGATGGTGGTACCGGTTATGCGCCTTTGCAGGGCAGCGTACAGCTGCGGAAAATGGTGGCTGTCCGATCGCTGGCCTGGGGGGGACGCCTGGTGGACGACGATCTTATTACTACGCACGGCGGTATGGATGCGCTTTCGCTGGCCCTGATGGCGCTGGCCGGGCCGGGCGATACGATTGCGATAGAAAGCCCTTGCTATCCCGGTATCTTGCAGCTGGCGCTGAGCCAGGGCCTGAAGGTGTTGGAGCTGCCGACACATCCGGCTACGGGCATAGAGATCGGGGCATTGAAGAAGGTGATACCCAGGATCAAGCTTTGCCTGCTGATCCCAAACTTCAATACGCCGCTGGGCAGCTGTATGCCTGAAGCGCATAAGCGGGAAGTTGTTGCGCTTTTATCGGCGCACCAGATCCCGCTGATCGAAGATGATGTGTACGGCGACCTTTACTATGGCACGCGGCGGCCGAAATGCTGTAAATCGTTCGATACAGAAGGGAATGTGCTCTGGTGCAGCTCCGTGTCCAAAACACTGGCGCCGGGTTACCGCGTGGGTTGGATCGCACCCGGAAGATACAAGGCGCAGATCATGAAGCTGAAGCTGGTGCATGCGATCACTTCGGCTTCCCTTACCCAGGAAGCGGTGGGCAGCTTTCTTCAGACCGGCCGTTATGAACATCATCTCCGCGGTCTTCGCCGTACCCTGGAAGATAATTACCAGCGCTATGTACAGACCATCGCCGAGCATTTTCCGGCAGGCACGAAAACCAGCAGACCGCAAGGCGGCCTGGCGCTATGGGTGGAGTTGGGCAGGCAGGTAGACACCACGCTATTGTATGAACTGGCGCTGAAGAAGCAGATCAGCATCGCTCCGGGTCGTATGTTCACCCTGCAGGATCAATACCGGAATTGTATGCGCTTGTGTACAGGCCTTCCCTGGACATCCGAGCTGGAGCAAAAGCTGAAGCAGCTGGGCAGGATGGCCCGGATGTTCTGAGCAATGCAGCCCGGCTTTACCGGATCAGGGTTACATTGCCCTGGTAACGCTCTTCCTGCCGCCCGTCGATCTCTGCTTCGATCAGGTAGATATAAACGCCCTGGGGCTGCTCTTTATCGTTAAACCGTCCGTCCCATCCCCGTCCGTCTGTTTTGGCCGTTTCAAAAATCACTTGCCCCCAGCGGTTGAAGAGCTGCATCCGGAAGCGGGTGACGCGGCGCGATAACAGCTGTCTTGGGAAAAAATAATCATTGACGCCATCGCCGTTAGGGGTAAAGGCATTGGGGATATCGATATAACAATCTTTGCGGACCAGCACGTTTTCCGTTGTGCTGCAGCCCAGGGGATCTGCGCTCAGGGTAAGGCTATAGCTTCCGGGATGCACGACTTTAAGCCGGGAGCTGGTGTCGCCTGTATTCCAGAGATAATGATAGCTTCCGGCGGGCAATGGCTGCAGGTTTTCCAGCCATACCGGCGCGCCGTTAAGGCATAGCGCCGTGTCTGGTCCCAGGTAGATCTTTGGTAAAGAATATACCCGGACAAAATGTGTGAAGCCGGTATCGGGGCAGGCGCGGAAATGGCTCCGGAGCTGTACCGGTATGGCGCCGTCCCTGTCGTAGGCATGGGTGACCGGTACCGGGGCGGCGCCGTTGATACTGCTGCTGTCCCCGAATTGCCAATCCAGCGACAGCAGCGTATGCTGTTCAGAAGGTGTGAAGGTGATCGATTGACCCCTACAGATGCTGTCCCTGTCAGTAAGGAATGTATTGCCGGTTATTGAATCTACGATGATCGTCAGCGACGCGGTATCATAACAGGGGTAGGCGGTATGTGCAACCAGCTGTACAGTATAATCTCCCGGATAAGGATACGTGTGCAGCACATTCCCGGTAGCTGCTGTGGTGCCATCGCCGAAAAGCCATTGATAGCCGGACATTCCGCCTTGCGAGGTGCTTTGGAAAGAAATCGTTTCTCCCATGCAGATAAGCGTGTCTGAGGCCGTGAATGAAGCTTCGTAAACGGACGGTGGCGGAACGAGGATAGTTAAAATGATGTCGCAGCTGCTGTCCGCTGTAATCTTTAGCTTATAGAGGCCCTGCGTGATGGAGTGCAGGGTATCGCCATGATCGGACGGCAGCGGACCCTTGAGAACGACGTCGCTGCTGTTGTACCAGGTATAGCTGTAGTTTGTTGTGTCGCCATAGGCCGGTACGGCTATCGCCATGGCATTGCTGTCGTTCGCGCAGCCGCCGAGGGCAAGGAGGTCGGGCCGCTGTCCTTTGAACTGTACCTGGAAAGTATCGACTCTGTAGACACAGGGCGGTGTATGATAGCTTACCCAGTAGGTGCCGGGCAGGTCAACAGCTGTAGCCGGGCCATGTGCGTTGTTGCTCCATAGATAATCCCAGCCGGTAGTATCGTTGGCGCTAAGCGTATGGCTGCTGCTGAAGCAGGCGGCTTGTACCTTCTGTGCATTGTAAATGCTGTCGCGGTGGAACACAGGTACCACATTGGGCAGGCCGAAGATCAGGGCGGTATTAGCTGCCAGAGTGATCACGCCGGGGTTGAACTGGCTTGCGCTCCCCGGCAGGTCGGGATGAGCAACGGCGCTGAGGCCGCCACCGCCGGCGGCATATACCTTGCCATCAGGTCCCCGCTTAATAATGCTGGCGCTGACAGGTCCTAAAGCTACCCGGGAGGCAATGATGGCGGCTGTGCTACCCAGGCTCAGGTCGTATTGTGTAAGCCCTATGGTAGTAGTAGAGCCGCCGGCGTATAGCTTGGTGCTGCCCGGGGAGAAGCAGATACCATAGGAGCCCGAAGTATCCAGCATACGGCGGTTGGTAACGGCTCCCGTAACGGGGTTGAAGGTAAACAGCTCTACAGCGCCGAGCGGGGAAAAAGGGACGGCACGGGATAGCGCCAGCTGCTTACGGTCGGGAGCAAAATCCATTTGACCTACGCAGTTACTCAGTGTAAATGGGATGCTGAAATCGGAGGTTACAGGAACAGGGTTGACCCCGGTGCCGGTCACTTCGAAGCATTTGATCCGTTCGGAATTTGCCCCGGTAATGGCTGCGGTGGCGACCCATATATTACAGCGGTCACCGACCACCGCACTCAGGTGCTCGGTGTTAAGCGAATCAAGGAGAATACCTTTTTCCGTAGCCACCACATCGCCCATGCCGCCGTTAAGCGTCATGTCCACCAGGCTGTAATACAGCTTGCCACGGTTGGCGCCCAGCTCGCCCGAGGTGAGAGAAAAAAGATAATAGAGGTCAGGGTGGTCCGGTGCCGGTACAATAAGCGCACCCTGCGTGGTACTGGTGGTAGGACCGAAAGACGGGATGGGAATGCCTGTGATCAACGCAGTGCCATTGGGCATGGCTGCATGGCCCCGGTTCCATACGGTATCCCCGTCGGAATAAAACAGCAGGCTGCCGGAGAGGTCGCATACGCTGGCGCAGGCTTCCTGGCTGTTGATCGCACTGCTGAAAGCAGCTGGCGGCGCACTGTTGAAATTAACCCCGGCATGGGTTCCGAAGACCCATACCTGCTCCCTTTGCGCATATAGTATCCCCGGGTGAAGGAAAAACAGTATCAGCACAACCAGGTAATAATCCTTTCTCATGAGCATTGTTTGTTTACTGGATAAGCTATCTCTTTAGCGCAGCAATGTCAGGTCGCCTTTGCGATGATACCGGATCTGCTTTGTACCTCCCGAGAAAGACAGGTCGTACATATAGGTCCCGGCGTCGGCGGATTGCCCGTTGGAATAATTGCCGTTCCAGCCGGCGGCAGGGTTGTTACCGCTGTATATCCTGGCGCCGTAGCGGTTGTAGATATTGAGGATATAGTTGCCCACGGTACAGCCCTGCTCGATCACCGGCCGGAAGATATCGTTATGGCCGTCACCGTTGGGGGAGAAGGCGTTGGGCATGCTCACCTGGCAGCCGCACAGGGCTTCGGCTATCCTGATAGTATCTGATCCGGCACAGGTCATATCCGTTACGGTTACCCAATACGTGCCGGTATCCTGCACCTGCAGGGAAGGGACGTGGCTTCCTGTATTCCAGAATACCGATGAACCGGCGGGCGCATTGGCCGACAAAAGGATATTGGAGGGTATGGGCATTCCTTTACAGAAGAAAATGTCTTCGCCCAGGTCTTGCCGCACATCCAGTGTATTGATGCTGATCGTATCCGATACCGTGCAGCCCTGCGCTTTTACCGTCACCCAATAGCTGCCGCTGTCCGTGATGCGGTAAACGGGATCAGTGCTGCCGTCCTGCCACCGGTAGCTACCTCCCGGGACCGTAGCGTTTAAGCTAAGCGATCCGCCATTGCACAGTAAAGTATCTGCACCCAGTGAAAATGAAATGTTCCCGCCGGCCTTTACCCTGATCGTATCGGCGAGCGAATGGCAATCATCTTTGCACAATACCCAGTAGGCGCCGGTATCTGTAATGTTACGGGTGGCGCCGGTGCTGCCGTCATCCCAGAGGTAAGCGTCATAGCCCGGTGCTGCCGATAGAACGGCGTTGTCCAATGCATTGTTGCGCAGGCAGATCGTGGTATCTCTTCGGGAAGGAGTGGTGTCGGCCGGGAAAGCATATACAACATCATTGGGTAAGCTGGCGCCACCGAAAATATAATTGCCGGGATTATTGTACATGTAAGGCTGAAAGTCGCATGCTGCCCCCGACAGGTTGGGCTGGTTGATCACAAAGAGCTCAGGGCCGGCAAAAGATTTCAGGTAGATCTTGTCATGATAAGATTTGAAGTACCCGGACACAACACCTCCCGTGCCGACGGTAATCACAGAAGCTGCAATGGCGGCGGAATCGAAAACACTGATATTATATTGAAGCAGGGGGCAAGGTGTGGTAAACGTGGCCAGGTTGATGTCAAGGAGCGCGCTGAGGTACACCTTGCTGTTGTCCGGTGAAAAGGCCATGGTGTAAGACGCCATCCCCGTTTGATTCATTTGCACGGCATCGCTGACAATGCCCGTGCCGGGGTCAAAGCGGCAAAGCAACGCGCCCGTGCTGCCCGTCGTTGTACCGAAAAGGGAGGCGAAACTGGTAATACCTATGATTTTCCGGTCGGGACTAACGGCCATTCCCCCTGCAAAATAGGCGCCCATTCCCCCCGTCCCCTGGATCTGTGTTCCGGCCGTTGATACTACCGGGTTGGGATCCACCCCGGATTGTGTAATATGATAGGCGCGAAATACGGGGTGGATATAGTCGTGTACCACCAGCCAGATGTCGCAATTGTCGCCGGGTATCGCGATCATGCTTTCGCTTAGGGGAAGATTGCTGCCCAGCGCTATATTCTTTTGTCCGGGAACGATGCCGCCCCTGCCACCGTCGAGCGACATATCGACTACTGAATAATAAAGAAAGGGTGTGTCGGGTTGGGGATCGTAGAACCAGCTGGTGGTCCCGTCGAGAGAGAACAGGTAGTATTTGCCAGGCTCTTTAACGAAAGGTACGATACAGACACCCTGGGTCGTACTGTTGACCCCTATTCCGGCATAGGGGCCGGCAGGCGGACCGTAATTGCCCATCAGCGTATCACCGTTGAGCATGATCTCATGGTCGGCGTTCCAGCAGCGGCTGCCGTTAGAATAGAATAATAAAGCGCCGGTCACCGGGTCGGAGACAGAAGCCAGTCCCTCATCCCCTTCATAGCCGATGGTATCCAGCAGGAAGGTAGTGGCCGGTGTTGTGTTGAAGTTGAGGCCGATGCTGGGCTCAAAGCCGGCGGAGAACAGCGGCCATACGCTATTGGCTTTGAGGTATTCGGACCGTTGGTTATAATAGGTTTGCCCGTAGCTGCCTGAAGGGAGCAGAAAGGGGCATGCAATAAAGAAAAGCTGTAGCAGAGTGTTGCGCATGTTTGATCGTCTTTATGGGTTAAGAAGCCGGGTTGGGTTCCTGGTGTTGCCTTTCCTGTTGTTGTCTGGTTTGTGCACCTTATACGGCCTGAAATAAGCGCCGGTACTCTTTTCTCCCGGTTTCCCGGTAGACGCCGGCGCCGGATTAGCCGGGAGCTGCAATAGATTATGTAGACATTGAAGAGGGGACTATGCGCAGGGGCTGAAAACAGTCATTTTTAAAAAAAATAACGGGAAACAGTCAGGGCAAGCCTTCCGGGATCAGCTGCCGGTTGGAGAATAATGGATAACTTAGCAAGTGCTGCATCTTCTATACAGTGCGGCCCCGTGATCATGAATTGGCGTATCGTACTTGTTGTCTTGACGGGCTATGTCTTTGGATTCTATTCCGCCGTGCCGGCGCAGGTCTTTTCGGTCATGAGCTACCTGGAAGACGGAAGTCGTACGGCGAAAAGCAATGGCCCCAAAATAGACTCGCTGATCCGCCTGGCTTACGGTTTCAAGGAGCAGCAACCCGATACAGCGATCGATTTGTTCTCCGCCGCACTACAGTACAGCAGACTTTCGGACTATACCGACGGCATTGCTGCTTCATTATTGGGAATAGGTGCTGTCTATATCGATCAGAAAGACGACCCGGAGAGAGGGCTGATCTGCCTGCGGAAAGTCTATCCTTTTTGCCTGCTGGCTAAAAAGAAGCTGCTCCTGCTGTGGTACAATAATATCGGCTGTGCCTTCTGTAATATGGGCATTTTCGACAGCGCTGCAGGCTATTACTACACAGGGCTGGCACTGGCGCAGCGCCTGGACTATAAAGACAAAGATTACTTGTTCCGTCTGCATCGTAACATGGGAATCAATTACTATGGTATGGCACAATACGATAAGGCTGCAGCCTCCCTGCGGCAGGCAAGAGATATTGTGCTGAAAGACCATTTCTCTGCAGATCTTACTACGACTTACCTTACCCTTGCCGGCCTTTTCGCAGAGCTGAAACAACTCGATTCGACGCTGTATTATGTCAGGGAGATCGAACGGTTAAACCCTGAAAGGAACGGTTATCTCGAGCAGCAGATCCACCTTTTGTACGGTATACTCTACTTCAGGTGGCAGCAGCCGGAAAAAGCGATCGCTGCTTTTAAAAAAGCCATTGCCTTTCGTAACGGGGACCAGGGAAACCTCATCAATAGCTTTGAAGGTTTAGGCGCCGCTTATACTTTGCTGAAGCAATATCGCCAGGCGGCTTATTATATGGAAGAAGGGCTGAAGATTGCTGCAAGGCAGGGAATGGGTGGCGTAGAAGTGCTGAGCATTTACAACAATCTATCCGAAGTTTATGATTCCCTGCAGGATTATAAGAAAGCCTATCATTATCACCGTGCTGCTACGGCATTGAAGGATAGCCTGGACAATGTTAAAAGTACCCGCTGGATGGAAGAGCTCAAAGATCGCTACCAGCTGGCGCAGAAGAACAATGAGCTGAAAGAAAAGCAGCTTCAGCTGGCGCTGAACAAAAAGGCCTTGCATCAGAAGGATCTATGGATCACTGGTATCGTTTCCTGCGCGCTGGTACTGCTGGTTATCCTGTATCAGAAGCACCGGCTGCAATTGCAGAAAGCAAAGACCTCCCGGCAAAAGCAACGTATCGAACAGCTGAAAGCGGTGATCGATGGCGAAGAACGCGAGAAGAGCCGGATCGGCCGGCAGCTGCACGATGATATTATGGTTGAGCTGTCTATTGTCAAGATGGGGCTGGACGCCTTGTCTCAGAACCATCCTCCTATCCTGGATGCCGACGATTATAAGGGTGTGCTGCAGCAGATCGACAATACGGGGCTGAAGATCCGGCAGACTGCTCACAACCTGATGCCGGATATCCTGCTGCACGATGGCCTGGTCCCGGCAATTCAATATTTCTGTAATAATGTGGCGACTATAACCCGGCTTCATATCAATTTGCAGCACTATGGCGATATCGCGCAGCTAAGTCCGGAGATCGGCATCAGCATCTACCGTATGATCCAGGAGCTGGTACAGAACGTGATCAAGCATGCTAAGGCCCGGAACGTGCTGATCCAGATCAATTGCAGGGAAGGCCTGCTCAGTCTTACTGTGGAAGACGACGGAACCGGGATCGGCGCGGAGAGCGAAGCCGCCGGGGATAAGATGGGGCTCAGAAGCATCCGCATGCGGGTCAAGGCCTTACAGGGCAGCATTGATATCCACCGCCGCATACCCAATGGCACTTCTATCAATATCGAACTAAAAATATAGCTATGCAAACGATCAATATTGCTATCGTGGACGATCATCCGCTCATCATCAGCGGGCTGGTGGCCATTCTCCGGCCTTATACCCAGATCGTGGTCAGGGGTACCTATACCAGTGCCGCCGGACTGCTGGAAGGGTTGAAGAAGGACTGTCCCGATGTGCTCCTGCTGGATATATTGCTGCCCGACGTTTCGGGAAAGGAGCTGATCACAACTATACGGGAAGCTTATCCCGCGTTAAGGGTATTGGTGCTCACAAGCCTGGATATGCCCTCCATGGTGAGCAGCATGCTGCGTAGAGGCTGCAGCGGATACCTGCTCAAGGGGGCGCCGTCCAATACACTGATAGACGCGATAGAGGCGGTACACGGCGGCGGGGAGTATATCGAGCCCAAGCTGAAGGAACAGCTGTTCCAGAATTTTCTCAGGTTCAAAGAGCATCCCCGGAACCAGATCGTTGTCCCTGAGCTCACCCAGCGCGAGAAAGAAGTACTGGCGCTGATCGCAGCGGAATACACCACGCGCGAGATCGCCGATAAGCTGTTCATCAGTTACTATACAGCCGAGAACCATCGCAATAACCTGATCCAGAAGCTGGATGTAAAGAACACGGCTGGACTGATCAAAGTGGCCATACAGATCGGCCTGCTCAGCTAAGGCCCTTGCACCGGCCAGATCATCGGCCAGCCTGGGCAAGTATCTTCTTCCGGTGCTTCCTGCCCCAGCGGATCATTTCCTGTATAATATTGCCGAAGGTGCGGCAATAGGCCGTAGGCTCATACTCCACCAGCACCGGCGTTTCTGCATATACCTGGCGTACGACCAGCTTATTCAGCTCCATCTCTTTGAGCTCCCGCGACAGCATCCGCGTCGTAATGCCCGGGATGCTGCGCTCTATTTCCCGGAAACGCCGGTTGCCGTTGCAAAGCGAATTGATGACCGGTACCCGCCATTTGCCGCCGATGAAATACAGCGTGTCCTGCAGCGCCCGCAGCTCTTCTGCCTGGTCCCTTTTCATATAGAAATTGTTTGTTACTTGATATAATTAGTGATACTGGTTACAAAATTATATCAATTGCATAATAATTTTGTCAAAAAAATCATTGTATGGAAGATTTCAGGAACAAGGTTGCCGTGGTTACCGGCGGCAGCAGCGGTATCGGCTACGCCGCAGCAAAGGAGCTGTCCCGACGCGGGGCGAGGCTTATCATCACCGGGAGGCAGCAGGGAACAATAGAAAAAGCGGCTGCTGAGATTGGTGCGATACCTTTTGTCGCCGATCAGTCACGACTGGAAGACATAGACCGGTTAAGGGAGGCGATCGTAAACCGTTTCGGTAAGATCGATATCCTCTTCATCAATGCGGGCATTACCGGGGCTGCCGGCCTTATCGAATCCACGGGAGAAGAGAACTTCGACAGCGTTATGGACATCAATTTCAAAGGTGCTTATTTTACATTAAGCCGGTTGATCCCTTTGCTGAATGATGGCGCCTCAGTAGTCTTCCTTTCCTCTATTGTTGCAGCGACCTACCGGCCCGGAAGTTCCGTCTATCAGGCCAGCAAGGCGGCTTTGAATTCTATTGCAAAAACCGCGGCAGCCGAGCTGGCGCCCCGGAAGATCAGGGTCAACACCGTGAGCCCCGGCCCAACAAGGACGGATGTACTGCGCAAATCCTATGATGCAGCAACTGCTGAGGGTATCTGGGACGATCTGGCCACTACTATTCCTTTGAAGAAGATTGGGAAGCCTGAAGAGGTGGCGCAAATGGTTGCTTATCTGTGCAGCGATACGGCTTCTTTCGTTACCGGCTCTGATTTCGTGATCGACGGCGGCATCACCTTATAAAAGAGCGCATTGTCTTGGCGCCGGGAATGCTTAACGCAGCCGGACAACGATACACCAGAAGCCTTGCACAGCCTGTGTTTCACGGTTAACACTATTTAACACAATTTTGCTGTTGCTAACTCTAAATATAGATGCATTGTTGGAGTTTTGGAAAAAATATGAGCGATGAGAAAATTAATGCTAAGCCTGTTCCTGTTGCCGGCCTTGTCTTTGCCAACGAGCGCGCAGTTGGGAAAAGGAGGACTTCCCCTGAGCATCCGGTCGGCCGGTGCCGTAGAGCACAAAATTCCGGTAGTACAGGCAGAGCTGCCCGACTGGGAAACCCAGCTGCGTAAATGGAACCAGGACACTTCTTCGTTCACCAGACCTTTCCTGGTATCCCTGTTTACACCTACCGACCTGGGTTTTCCCCAATCAGGGATATTGTATAGAGCAGAAAACGGTACCAGGGTATGGTGCGCGACATTAAGCATTCCCGGTGCCAAGGCGATCGGTCTGTATTATGACAATTTTTACTTGCCCAAGGGGGTGCAGCTGTTCCTGACCAACGGGAACAACAAGCAGATCCTGGGTGCTTTTACCGAAGCGAATAATAGTGAGACCGGTTTGTTCGCCAATGAACCTGTTCAGGGCAGCACGGTCAATATCGAGCTGAATATTGAGGCTGGTGTCGATCTTTCCGCGATAAAAATGCACATCAACCGTGCAGCTGTTTACTTCAGGGGTATTGAATACCTGATGCCGTTCTCGGGAAACTTCGAAACGATCGACCAGTTCGATAGCCAGCTGGCGGGCAGCTCGTCCGTATGTAATTTCAACGCGGTCTGCCCCCTGAGCAACGGCTATGTGCCGCAGCGCGATGCGGCGTTGCACACCTTATGCGTCATGAGCGTGGGTACAGGTACCTGCTCTTCTACGATGATCAATACGGCCAACAATGCTCCCGGCAGCTGTAAGCAATACCTGCTGATCGCCAGCCATTGCGAGTTTTCCAATTCCAAGGTGGATGCAGGCTTTGCGCAATATATTTTCAGGTTCAATTACCAGCACAATACCTGTAATCCGCCTGCCGGTACGGTGACGAATACGCAGCAGAGCATTACCGGCGCCAAATTTGTGTCCAGGTCCCTGGTTCCCATCATCGCCTCCGGCCCGGGCGCCGGTCAGCCCGATGCGCAGCAGATCAAAGGCGATTTTATCCTGCTGGAATTTACAGGCCAGAACAAGATCCCGGCTTCCTGGAATGTGAACCTGGCCGGTTGGGATAAATCCCCGACCATCCCCACAACAGCGGCCAGCCCCAAAAAATTTATCGGCTTCCACCATCCTGCCGGAGATGTGAAGAAAGTATCGGCGGGCAGCGCTATCCAGAACTATTCGGTTGGCGAAGCCAACTCACACTGGTTGCTGCAATTGGATTCGGGTTATGCCGCCCAGGGTAGCTCGGGCAGTGCGCTGTTTAACGGGGACGGCCGTATTATCGGGGTAGCCAGTGTGGCCGCGCCCATGCTAGGGGTTCCTGCCAATTGTGCGACGACAGCCAAAGGCACGAACGATGCCAGCACCGCCAAGATCGTGCTCTACAGCAAGCTGGCCAATATATGGGATTATGCAGTAGACGGGTCTGCCACCAACAGCAAGCTGAAGCCCTGGCTCGATCCTGCCAACAGCAATGTCGCTACCATCAACGCGGTTAAATCGGATTGCACGCCTTTGAGCACCAACCCGCCTACCGGCATTACACCCGGCGCTGAAACACTGGAACAATCGGTAAGCATCTACCCTAATCCTGCAAGCGGTGGCCGGGTCAATGTAAAAGTGAACCTGGAAGCACCGGCCGATCTGCACCTGGAGCTTTACGATATCAGCGGAAAGAAGATCAGCAATTATACGCTGAACAAGGTACGGCAGGGGGCTTTTGGCATTGATCTGTCCGGTTATGCCAATGGCATCTACCTGCTGAAGGTCAGCGATGGCTTCAATGAATGCAGCAAAAAGATTATGGTGCGGCAGTAATCGGTACAACCGCAAGGCGGCATAGACCGGAATGGTTTTATACAGCAATAGCACAGGATATCCTGTGCTATTTTATTTTTGAAGGACAAGCAATGAAGCAGTTCCCCGGTGTTACCGCATGGACAGCTTCAGCCGCTCTTCTTCCAGGTCAATAAGGAAAAGCTGCTCGCGGATCAGCTCTTCATCCACCGACGGATCCTTATTGAGCTCTGCTATATACTGGCGTTGACATTCGAGCATTTCCAGGAAGACGGTTTTTGTTTTTCTGCTCATCCAGTCCTCGTTGGATGCCTTCATCTTCTCCTCCCAATGCTGCAGCCATTGTCGCATACCGCCATGGTCCTGCATGCCGTTGTCGTATTTGTCTTTGAGGAACTGGTAGGTGTGGCTGCGCAAGCCTTGCAGGAGCTTTTGCTTCGCTGTTTCGGGCGGCTCGCCGGGATAGTCGCGGAATACGTTGGCCCGCCTGATGAAGTAGGGCAGCGTCAGCCCCTGCAGGACCAGGGTGAGCAGAATGACAACAAAGGTAATGAAGAGGATCAGGTTCCGGTAAGGAAAGTCATTGCCGTTGGCAAGCGTTGCCGGTATAGAGAGTGCGGCAGCCAGGGACACGACACCGCGCATGCCTGTCCAGCCGAGCAGCAACGGTGTCAGCAGCCGCCCAAGCCTGGAATTGACCCTGGGCGCTACGCCGGGCCTGAAGATCAGGGTGGCGATCAGGGCGGCATAGGAGCTGATGATGCGGGCCACGATAAGGACTGCAGTAACCAGGAGGCTGTAGCCTATGGCAGTACGTAGCGGAATACCTTTCGATCGCAGGCCGTCTACGATCTCGGGAAGGTCCAGGCCGATGATCAGGAATACGATACCATTCAGGATAAAAGAAAAGCTCTCCCATACATTATAGCTCCTGATCCGGCTGCTGCTGTTGAGGAAAAACAGCCGGCGGTTGGCCATGAACAATCCCCCGGCCACAACGGCCAGCACACCCGAGCTGTGGAGCTGCTCGGCTACCCAATACAGGATATAAGGTTCTATCAGCGTAAGCGCGATATCGGAGGAAGCGTCGGTCGGCAGCCGTTTATGCGCCTGGACGAAGAGCCAGGCCAGCAACAGGCCGGTGCCCACACCACCGATCACCATCCACAGGAAGCTGAGCGCGGCCTGCTGCCAGATGAACTGGCCGGTGCCTACGGCTACCAGCGCAAAACGGAATATAATGAGGGATGAAGCGTCGTTGAGCAGGCTTTCCCCTTCAAGGATAGCGGAGGTGGACCTGGATATCTTCACAAATTTGGTGATGGCGCCTATGCTGACTGCGTCGGGCGGGGATACAATGCCGCCCAGCAGGAACCCCAGCGCTATGGTAAACCCGGGAATAAAATAATTGGTGACGATCGCTACAGAGAAAGCGGTAAACAGCACGACCAGGAAGGCAAAGCTGCTGATGATACGCCACCATTTCTGCATCTCTTTAAAAGAAATGGTCCACGACGCCTCGAACAGCAGCGGTGGTAACAGGATAAAGAAGATAAGGTCGGGGTTAATTTTTATGGTCGGCAGGCCGGGAATGAGACTGATGAGCAACCCGGCAATGACCAGCAAAATGGGATAAGCAACTCTGATCTTATTGGCCAGCATGCACAACAGCACTACGGCGGCGATCATAGCGATAAAGAAAGGTAACAGTGTATGCATCTGAAGCGTTCCGGGATTTTGACGCCTAAATATATGTATTTTTCTATTGCGCCCGATGGACTGGCGGTCAAACACAATGGATCCTTACTAAAGTAAAGGGGCCGGCAAAGAAAACAGCCCCGGGATGAATATCACCGGGACTGTTTTCGGTACAGGCAGCGCAAAGCTATGCCGGCTTGCTGATTGTTTTTAAAAAAGCTTCTTTCCGGGATACCGATACATCGACCTGTATGCCGTTGTGCAGCATCAGGTAGCCGCCTCTTCCCTTGATGTATTTTTCAACATAAGACAGGTTGACGATATAGGAATGGTGTACCCTGAAGAAAGAGGATTGTGGCAACAAACGTTCGCATTCGCCGATGCGTATGCTCAGTATTTCCTTTTTACCGTTGGTGAAGAAAAAGTAAGTATAGCTTCCCGATGCTTCGCAGTAGACAATATCTTTCGGATCGACAAGCTTGTACCCTTCCAGGGTAGCCAGGGCTATTTTACCCGAATCATTTTTGTCGCGCGTTCCGAGCAATTTCAGCAGCTGTTGATTCGCCTGCTTCAGCGCTATCTTCTGCTCCGCTTTGGCAATGGAAGCCTGCAGCGCATCTATGCCTATGGGCTTCAGCAGGTAGTCCAGGGCCTGTACCCTAAAGGCCTCTACGGCATATTGCTGGTAGGCCGTAGTGAAAATAATTTCGAAAAAGACATGGCTGAACCGGTGGATGAGGTCGAAGCCATTTTCATGATTCAGCTCGATGTCGAGGAAAACGATATCCGGCCGGTGCTGCTGGATACATTGATAGCCTGTCTCGATGTCCGTTGCGGTTGCTGCTACGCTTACGCCCGGGCAGAAGCCTTCCAGCAAAGCTTTAAGCGTATTGATGTTGGTGGCTTTGTCATCGAGAATAATGACTTTCTTCATAGTGTCTGTGTTTGTTTCCATTCTTCGCTGTAATTAAGGATTGGTAAAATTAGTATCACGCTGGTGCCTGTATTATCGTCGAATGTATTTCGGGTCTGTACTTCTATGCGGCCGGTTTCCAGCACCTGGTTCAGGATCTCGATCCTTTCTTGTGTGATGGAGGTACCCCGCGGTATATGCCCCTGTGTGTTTTTCCGGGCAAGATTGTGGATACCCGGTCCGTTGTCTGTTATCGTGCAGGTCATTGTTTTTTCATCCGGATTCTTGCGCAGCTCGAGCGTGATGAGGCCACCGGAAGGTAACCTGGATACGCCGTGCTTGATGGCATTTTCCAGGAAGGGCTGCAGGAGCATGCTGGGCACGCTTACCTGGTGGATGTCGATACTGGGATCTATGTGGATCGAATATTGAAAGGCGGAAGGGGATTGCATCTGTTCCAGTTCCAGGTAGCTGGTCAGGTAGTCGATCTCTGCCGAGAGGCGTATATACATGAGCGCAGCATGCTCCAGTGTGCTCCGCACAAGGCTCGCAAAGCGGGACAGGTAAAAGTTGGCGCCCCTGACATCGTTAGTGATGACGAAGTGCTGTATGGAGTTTAAGCAGTTAAAAATGAAATGCGGGTTCATCTGTGCCCTGAGGGCCTTTTGTTCCAGTGTTGCCATCTTTCTTTGCAGCAATTGCTGCTCCTGGTCTTTTTTCCGGACTGACCGGAACCTTAGCTGGAACATCAGGCCGGTTACTGCAACCAATATGCCGGCAGCCAGCGCCTGTACGCCTCTTCTTTCCCATAGCAACGGCTCAATGGTAAAACGCTTTTCAAGTATCTTACTGGCATCGCCGAATTTGTTGACCGCTTTGATCTGGAGGGTATAGGCGCCTGAAGGCAGGGCCGGGTAATCCAGGAACGTCTGGTCTGTGCTGAACCACTCTTCACTCAGCCCCTGCAGCCGGTAGCGATAGACAATGTTCCCGGCAGAAGCAAAGGACAGCCCTGCATATTCAAATCGTATATGATTGCGGGCATGAGCAATGCTCAGGTCTTCGCCCGATTCGAGATCTACCGTTTGTCCTCCGACGACGATGCGGGTAAAAAGGATGTTGCAAGGTCCGTGCAGTGGTACGCGACTCTGGTCAAAGCAGGTGATCCCATCCTGGGTGCCGGCATAAACAATATCGCCGTCTACAAACAGCGACTTGATATTGTCGGAACGCAGGCCATCCGCCATGTCGTACCGGGCAACCACTTTGGGCTTTGGTGCCTTGATATCGATCTTGTTGATTCCCTTTTCTGTTCCTACCCAAAGAAAATTCCCATCCGGGAAAAGACATTGGCAGACGTCGCTGGACAGCCCGCAGTTTTTTTTGTTGAGGCTGACCTGTACTTTCCCGTTACATATTCCGGCGACGCCACCTTCGTAAGTGCCTATCCACAGTATGCCATCGTCCCCGTTAACGATCGTGCTGATGCGGTTGCTTAGTAAGGGTGATTCCAGGCCAAGGTAATGCAGGCTGTCGTCCCGGAAGGTATATAAGCCATCCAGCGCGCCGATATAGATCGTGTTCTGCAATTTAGTGGCACAGGTGGCCCTTTTGCTGAAAATCGTATCCAGCATGCGTTGCCCTTTTATGTCGAAGCGGTAAACGGCGTCGAAGCAGGCCAGAAGGACCGTATCCTGGTAATAAAAAGCTGTTTTGACAAGCCCTAGTGGTGCCGGTAAAGGGCAGACGATATCGGAGATGTGGGCATCGTAAAAATGAAGCATCGTATTCGGCTGCAATTTCAGCTTGTCGAAGCCTGCTGCTGTTTCCGATGGTTTGATGAGCGGGAGCGGTTCGCCGGCTACGGATTTTCGGGATTGGGGAAATCGCCAGTATCTGCCCGCTTCGGTAACCACATAGATCTGCTTGTTCCTGAGAAAGATCTGGTAGGCGGCAAAGGGCCGTTCCGGCGGACCGAAGGCATAATGAACAAAAGGAGCCCGGCCGAGCCGTAACAGGCCGGTGCCTTTGGTGGAAAACCAGAAGTTCCCCTCGCTGTCTTCGAAGAAATCCTGTACTCTTGTTCGGGGCAGATAGTCCCGGATGAATCTCCTGTTCTTAAAATCGTAGAACTGAACGCCTGCCAATGTGCTGCTCATTACAACAATGCTGTCGTTATAGAACTTTTTCAACAGCAGGTTAGGATAGGGTATAGAAATGCTCTTTGTCGTATCCGATCCCGTTAAAATCATGGCCCGATCGTTACAGAGCATATAGGTGTAAGAATGCCCCGTTTTCCTGGATGCATGATACGATATCGTATCCCTGGCAAACGTTCTTACGGCCGGAGGAAGAAAGATGTTGGGAAAGTCTCCCTGCATCCGCGCGAGTTGGAGCGATTGCAGGATACTGTTTGCGTATTGAACCCTGGGCACAAAAATGGTGTTCTTTCTTTTCCCCCCTGACAGGACATAAGTGCCTTCCTGAAATATGATCAGCAGGCGGCCGTCTTCCGTTTCCGCCATACCCCTTAGATGGCTGGGCATTTTAAGTGTTTTCAGGAAAGAGTCATTGTGCTGATTGTATATTTTTCCTTTGTAGTAATAGCATAGCGCGTTTTTGAAACAGCTGATCCAAAGCTTGTTTTCCGAGTCGCAGAAGGTAAAGAAGATTTCATTGCTCGGAAGACCGTCAGCTACCGTGAAGTTGTGAAACTGTTTGCCGTCGAAACGGCTGAGACCGGCATCGGTGGCCAGCCAGAGGAAGCCGGAATTGTCCTGGGAAATGCCATGGACCGTCAATCCCGCCAGCCCGTCTTTTGTGATGTATTGTAGGTAACTATATTCCTGTCCGTTGGAAATGCCGTTGAACAGCATGCTTGCTGTCAGGATGAGATAGGATAGAAGACAAGTTCTGTTCATTTCACTACAGATGCATCATAAGAGCTGTTTCCAGCAGGTCGCTATAGCGCCCGCTGTCTCCGGGTCGTTTAAAAATAAGTTTTTTCCCCTGTTTCCCGTAAGCGGTCCCGACCCGGCTACGCGTCATCGCCCCTTGCAGAAGTATGTCATCAAAAGACAGGGCTGTGCACCCGGCCGGTATAATCGTGAAACACCCCTTGCGGGAACCCGGGACAGTATTATTTTTACCAATAGAAAGACTCCTGTAGCCGGAAAGCGTACCAGGAGGCTTTCGCATGGGGGAAGGACACTTCAAGCCTTTACATAACGCAGGCAGGCCGGGCCTGGTATATGCGAAGGTAGGATGGCGTCTATGCAAAAGCACTTTAAGCACACACCCTTTTTAATCTGCAATTTTTCAGGTTTTTATCTTATTCAATCGTATCAGTCGTTGATAATGATGGCGAAAGCGGGGAATTTCATAATTTAAATAAAGCATTTACTTTTATCGCCAGACAATAAAGCCAATACCAAAGCAGGAATGAGTGTAAACCTTACAAATTCGAAAATTACCGTCGCTTATGCAGATGATCATGTTGCTGTCAGAAAAGGCATCATATCTTACCTGCACGACATTGGCGGCGTAGACGTCGTCATTGAAGCCGGGAACGGCCAGGAGCTCGTACAGCTGCTGACCGATGCCGCAATATTGCCGGATGTCTGCATTATGGATATTAAGATGCCGGACATGGATGGATTTGAAGCGACAGCCATTATCAAGCAAAGATGGAAAGGCATGAAAATACTGGTGCTCACCACTTTCCTGGAGGAGTATTATGTCGTCAGGATGATCCGGGCCGGTGTCAATGGCTATTTGTCTAAATCCTGCGACCCCGAAGAAATAAAAGAGGCCCTGGTCTCTATAGCCCAGAAAGGCATGTATTACTCCGGCCTCTATGTAGAGAAAGCGATGATCGCGGTCCAGGATGATAAAATGAGGGTACCCAATTTTACAGAAAAAGAACGTATCTTCCTGAAGCATTGTTGTAGCGATCTGACTTATGCCGAGATCTCTGTGCTGATGAAGTGCAGCGTTAAAAGCGTTGAAGGGTACCGGGACAGCCTGTTTAAAAAGCTGGCGGTGAATAGCAGGGTCAGCCTGGCGCTTTTTGCAGTGAAAACGGGCATTATACCTATGGATAGCGGTCCTCTTTAATAAACCAAACCTTTGTGGCTTGCTGGTGAGCGGGATGAAAGATCTCCGTTAACGGGAAGTCTTATATGAAAAGCTATGCGGCCATTGTCTTACATCTTGTTCTACGTTTATTGGTATGTCTTATCGCTTGCTGCAGTCTATGCTGTTTACTGTTTCAGAAAAGTGGACCGCCCCACCCGGTATTTATGCTTGTGGTTGTGGCTGGGAATGCTGACGGAAGCTGTTTCTTTATACTGGATATCCCGGTTCAAAACCAATTGGCCGGTATATTCGGCATCCAGCATCGTCGAGTTTGTGCTGATTTGTCTTTACCTGAACAATAATCTCCATTACTATCAGGAACGGAAGATCGGCCTGATCGCTGCCGGGATCGGACTCCCCGCGGGGATTGTCAACATGCTATGGCTTCAGCCGGTTCAAAGCCTTAATTCCAATTTCCAGCTTTTCGAGTGCCTGGTGCTTGTATGTCTCATTTTGTACACGATTTACCGCAGATTACTGATCCCGGATCTCTACCTCAGCAGGGAAACGCATTTCTGGATACCTTGTATTTTTTTATTCTACTTGTGCGGGACCATATTGAATTCGAGCATTTATGAACAAGTGAGGGTAGGGCAGGCCTATCTCCTGACTGTATGCAATAATGTAATCAATATAATTACTTATCTTTCTTGTGCCATTATCCTCATAGCATATCCCAAAATGAGCAGAACCCATGCTTAGCGTAGAAGCGGGACTGGTCCCCGTATTCATTACCATGACCATGCTGTCTACAGCTTTTATTTTTTTTCTGATCGCGGCTCTCGTGCGGCTTAAAGGTAATCAAATGAAGAAGGAACGACAATTGCTCAAGGCGATCGCGGAAGAAAGGGAACGGACGATGCTCAGCATTTCTGCTGAAATACACGACAATGTTAACCAGGTGCTCAGTCTTGCCAGGATGTCGCTTAAGATGATCGGCAAATTTGCCATCCCCGAGCAGGAGAAATACATTGGTGAATCGGGCCGTATGCTGGATACGGCGATGGGCGATCTGAGGAACATAAGCCATTCCCTGAATTCAGGCTACCTGAAGGAAAGAGGTTTGCTGGCGTCGCTGGAAGAAGAAGTAAAATGGGTAAATATTTCAAAAAACATCCATTGCACGCTGGAAATTGAAGGCGCCTTCCGGTCGCTCGATCGCGATATGGAGCTTATGATCATCAGGATTGCCCAGGAAGCCATACACAATACGCTCAGGCATGCCCGCGCTTCAAACCTCGTAATCCGCCTGCAGTACCAGGAGCAATCGCTGACGATGGTATTGAAGGACGACGGCAAAGGGTTTACCATCGATCCCCAATCTCCCTGGAAAGGACTGGGTTTGCACAGCATGTATGAGCGAAGCAGGATTATAGGCGGCACTATCGCCATCGATTCAGGGGAAGGAGGCACTGCAATAACGCTTACGGTTCCTGCCCGCGGGTAAAAGAGGCGCAGCTGAAGCCTGATCCATCGCAGATTTATCGCGGGAAGCGCATGCATCAATCATTATTTCCGGCAAAACTGTTCCTCTTCATCATCAATTGTGGCCTTTTTTCTACAAAAAGCTTAGCCGGAACGATTTATCTTTGCTGAAGGTTCTTAGGGTCTTGGTTCGACCTTATTGGTTATAGGCCCGGGTAGTCCCGGGCTTTTGCTATACCCGGAAAAGCGCTGCCCTGCTGCTTCTGAGGAACAACATGATGGATAACCAAAGTTTGTTTGGCGCAGCTCAGCCGTTCCGGCGCTTTCCTTTCTCCATCAGTCAGGTCCCCTTCGCTGCCTTTGTTTTTATTTCTTTTCCGGCAAGAAAGCCAGCTAAGCATTGACTAATATCATCCATACAGCTTGTGTAGCGCTGTTTTCAGCCTCAGTGGGTAAAGATCGAAGCTACGATGCTATCTTGCCGGCAGGCATAATTCAGGCATATTAATGCATAATTAAGTTTTCCTCTGCCGATAAACCTTACGGCCTTCGTTTCGTCTAAGGAACGCCCATCCCACAAATCCCCCCTTTTGAAAATGGCCATTCCCAAGGTTATATACCAAACCTTTCACAGCAATCATCTTCCTTTTGTCACGCGGCAGTTTATCAGGTTCATGAGATTCCGTAACCCGGCTTATGATTACCAGTTCTATGACGACGCGCGGATCGATCAATTTATAGAAGAAGAGTTTGATGAGGAGATCAATAACCTGTATCAGAAAATAAATATAGGCGCTGTCAAAGCAGATTTTTTCCGTTATGCCATCCTGTATAAGAAAGGTGGCGTGTACCTTGACGTCGACGGTTATACGTTGAAGAACCTGGATAAGATGATCCGTCCTGATGATCACTGTATCGTCACCAATGAAGGCAATCCGGGATTGTATGCGCAATATGCGCTCGTCTTTGATAAAGGTCATCCTTTCCTGGAACGTACGCTGGAAAAGGTTGTCGACAACTTACGGACCAACCGTCATCCGCACGATGGACATCAAATGACAGGGCCGACAGTCTTCACTGCAGCAGTCAATGAATGTATCGCAGAAAATATTACGGACCGATACCGGATATGGGGCGTGGATTATAACGGCTTTCTCAATCCCAGGCACCCCTTCCGGAAAAGGCTTTATAAGAAGGGCGAACACTGGCGGGAAGCGCAGGCGGCACGGCCGATACTGAAAGAAGAATAGCAGGTCCCGGCGGCTTTGCATAAGGTAGCATAGTATCAATGTGCTGCCTTTGCATAGTTTTGCCTGGATGGTTGTACAGACCTGCAGCGACCAGGAACAGTCGCTGCGGTTTTTTCGTGTCCGGATCGCACCATAGCTGCTTTTTAACGGGCGGTGTAACATTGGATCAAGCGAAAGAATTGGGAGATGCAATTTAAGTATGTCCCGATGAAATCCGGAATATCGACCCGGTACCCGGAGGATTGAACGCTTCAATACTTATGAGAGGATCTTGTACCACACCTGTACAGCCAGGCCGGTCGGGAGTGCAACGGCCTGAACGGCGGCTGCATGCGTATCTTTCTTAGCAACCCTGGTTTTGCTCCTATGGAACAAATTTATGTTTGTTCTTGCTGTCGCTACAAACGTTTGGCTCCTACGTAGCCTATAGCACGGATAGCTTTGCAGATAAGCATTGTTGCCAGGCTGTGCTACTTTCTTATCTCGTAATGATTAAAGTGCTCATACATCATTCCGTGCACCTTTTATAATTCCCTACCTTCCGCTTAACTCGTAACATTTTCATGTAGGTATGCTGCTCCTCTACAAATCTTAAATTTGTTTGACCACAATAAAAACCAATAAAACCTAAATTTACTGCATTGAGAAAAAATCTATTCACCATCGCAGTGCCGCTGCTCTGCGCCATGAAGCTTACGGCACAGGTGTCGGTCACCGCAACCGGAGGGACTACAGGTCCTACGACCTATACCAATTTCACCACGGCCTTTACGGCCATTAACAATGGGGTACATACGGGCGCTATAACCGTTTCGGTTACCGGCAATTTTTCCGAATCAGCCACACCTACTATTAATTCCAGCGGAACAGGCTCGGCCAGCTATACCTCCATACTGATCAAACCCGCTGCTGGAGCCGATCCTGTAATCACCAGCACAGCTGACAATACCGCAGCGATCAAGCTCGACGGAGCCGATAGCGTGACGATCGACGGCTCTAATACCGTAGGGGGTACCAGCCGCAACCTCACCTTTGTAAATACCAATACCAGCGGTTCGGGTAAAGCTTCCAACATCTGGCTTGCCAGCAAAAGCGGGAATGGGGCAACGAATAACGTGATCAAGAATTGTAAGCTGCTGGGATCCGGCGCCCCCGGCGGCGCGCCCTACATGGGCGTTTGCATTTACAGCAGCAATTCCACATTGGCGGGCTATTGGGAAACCGGTGCGCCTACGGTAAGCGCCAACAGCAACAACCTGATCCAGAACAACCTGATGAACGGCACGAATGCCGCAGTCGTGTTCTCGGGAGGCGCCAGCGTGGGGGAGACCGGCAACCAGATCATCGGCAACCAGATCGGCGACAATACCAGCGCCACCAATCTTAAGTTTACCAATGTCGGTGTGTACCTGCTGAACCAGGCCAACTTCAAGATAGAGCAGAATACCTTTACCTGGCTCTCTGCCAGCAATACCAATGCAGCACCGGGCGGCATTTCCATCGGCGCCGGATGCTCCGGCGGCAGCATCGCCCGGAATACCCTGACCGGTCTGCGCTTCAGCCAGACCACCGTGCTTACCGGAGGCATCCTGCTGAGGGGCGCTGCTGCCAATACGATCAAGGTAAGCAACAATTTCATTTCCGATATCGCTTCAAATGGTTCCACTACAGCAGCCAACAATGCCTACGGCATTGCGATAGGCGCAGGTACCGGTTATGATATCGCTTTCAATTCGGTGCACATGAACACTAACCCGACCTCCACGGCCAATGGCTACCAGGCAGCCCTGTACCTGGACGGATCGGTGAACACGATACAGGTGCGCAACAACCTGCTCGTACAGGCCAGCGCCAATACGACCAATAAATTCAGCGTGTACGCGGTCAATGCCAATCCTACCGGCAGCACGATCGATTATAACGACTATTACAGCAGCGGTACCTCGCTGGCTTATGCAGGCTCGGCACAGGCAGCGCTGACGGATGTGCAGACCAACCTGCAAAACAGCCTGGCCCACGCCAGGAATGTGCTGCCCGTATTTGTCTCTGCCACCGATCTGCACCTGCAGACCACCAACAGCAGCAACCTCACCAACCTGCAGGGTGCAGGGATCGCCGTTACCGGTATTACCACCGATTACGACGGTGCGGCAAGGCCTGTCAATCCTACCATAGGCGCGCATGAGCTGGTATCAGTGCCTTGCACCACACCTGCGGCCCCTGTTGCCGCTGCGGCTTCCCGCTGTGGTAGCGGATCGCTTACCCTTACGGCCACCGGGCCTTCCGGTACCACCCTCAACTGGTACACCGGCCCCAGCGGCGGATCGCCTGTCGGCACCGGAAGCCCTTTCGCTACACCAGCCATCAGCGCCACCACGACTTATTATGTTTCCGCAGCGATAGGTACCTGCGAAAGCCCGCGTACCAGCGTTGTGTGCACCATTAAAGAAAAGCCGGCGGCGGGTGTATCGCCCACCGGCACCGCGCAGGTATGTGCCGGAAGCACGATTACCCTTACGGGTTCCGGCGCCGGCAGCTATCAATGGCTGAATGCTGCGGGCAGCATCAGCGGGGCGATAAATCCAACATTGGTTACCGGTACTGCGGGCAGCTATCGCCTGGTGGTAACCCATGCTGTTTCGGGTTGCGCCGACACCTCGGTGGCTGTGAGCATTAATGTCAATCCGCTGCCTGTAGTTGCGCTCGGCAACGATACTGTATTCTGCTCGGGTAACAGCCTGGTGCTGGATGCCGGCAATGCCGGCGCAAGCTTTCTCTGGGAGAACAGCGCCACCACACAAACAAGGACCGTAAGCGGCACTGGGAGCTATCATGTAAAAGTGACCAGCAGCAGCAACTGCATTACCCGCGATACCATAAGGGTAACCGTCAATCCCACGCCTGTGGTTAACTTGGGCAGCGATACCAATCTTTGCGAAGGCGTCAGCTATGTGCTGGATGCGAGCAACAGCGGCGCTGCGTATTTATGGAGCAATGCAGCGACCACACAAACCATGGGTGTTACTGCCAGCGGCAGCCATTGGGTAAGGGTGACCAATACCTTCAATTGCGTGGCGTCGGATACGGTAATGACTACCTTTTACCCCATCCCGGCTGTATCTCTGGGCAATGAGCGCGATGTGTGCGCCGATGCTACCGTAGTGCTCGACGCCGGTAATCCCGGCGAGACTTATCTCTGGGACGACGGCTCTACAGCGCAGACCCGGACCGTGAATACGACTGGCACTTATTACGTCACCGTCAGCAATATTGCGCACTGCAAAGGCAGCGATACCGTAGCCGTAACCGTGCGTCCCCTGCCGGTGGTCAACCTGGGTAACGATACAGTCTTCTGCCATGGTAATACCTTAACCCTCGATGCCGGTAATGAAGGCGCCGGCTTCCTCTGGAATGATAATTCCACGTTGCAGACCTTGGAAGCGGCTGCTACCGGAACTTACGGTGTAGTGGTGACCAACCAGTACGGCTGTGTGGCCTCAGACCAGATCGATATCCTGGTAAAAGGCTTGCCCCGTGGTACCATCAATGCCGTGTACAGCGATGCCGCTACCTATAATTTCAATATACTCGATGCAGAATACGTGGTAGCCTGCACCTGGGATTTCGGCGACGGATCACCACAGGTGACCGTGGGCGATGCTTCCGGCATGGTGCAGCATACCTACAGGAGCAACCACATCTTCAATGTGACCGCCAGGCTGCACGGCGAATGCAACGACAGCCTGATGCCCATGCGTACCATCGATGTGTTTGACGCCACCGGTACCGGTATTGCTACAACGCAAAACGATAAGGACCTGCTGCTGTTTCCTAACCCGGCCACAGACCGCTTGATGCTGGAAAGCAAAGGGCAGCTGCGCATAATGCAGGCAACCGTTTACAATATCCTCGGCCAGGCCTTGCTGAATGCAAAAGCAGGTAACAGTAATGTGCTCCGGTTGAACACGGCCGGGCTGGGCTCCGGCAGCTATACGTTGATGGTGGAGACGGACAAGGGCATGCTGGTGCGTAAATTTGAGATATTCCGGTAACAGCTTTCCGGCAATCCTCAATGCTGCCGGATACTTTTTTGTTTCATGTTCAGAGAAATGCCCTCCTTCGCGGAGGGCTTTCTTCCTGTGACCAGGCAGAAAGATGTAACCGGCGCTTGCTTTCTTTACGCACTTTTATTCCGTAGGCCGAACAACAGGCAGCGCACAATGAAATAGAACGAAGGAAAGCTGTTGCCATCGTAAAGAAGCTAAGGGATATGGGAATGAGCAATGAAGAGCTAACGAAAGCTATCCGTGTGAGTAGTGTGGCGTTAAAGAATTTGTAGTTTCTTTTCCTTTGAAAGAACAGGTGGTGTGGATGCTAAGCCAATCTATCGATCAATACCCAGGTGCTGCAGCACGTAATTGACTACGGCATCGCATCTGGACAGATGAAAGCCGTAGACATGGTCTTTCATATAGCCGCTCAGGTGCTGCCGCAGCATGGTCTTTGCCCGGTTGAGGCGCACCTTTACATTGGTTTCTTCGATGCTGAGCGCATCGGCAGTATCGCGCACCGAAACCTCTTCGATCTCCCGCAGCACAAAGACCAGCCGGTATTTCTCCGGTAGCTGCGCTATGGCCTCTTCCAGCACATCGCTCAGCTCTTTATTGATCAGCATTTTTGCAGGCGTATTCATGTTCACGGATTTGTCATCAGGAAGTATACCGGGAGCCAGCTGACCGGCTTTTCGTTTCTGTCCCAGGCATTGGTTCAGCATAATGCGTGTAAGCCAGGTGCCTAATGAGGAGCGGCCTTCAAAGCCCGGCAAATGCTCGAATGCGTTGATATAAGCCGTCTGCATGGCATCCTGCACTTCGGCGTCGCTGCCCAGTATGGACATGCCGATGCGGTACAGGCGTTGGTTGTACCGACGCATCAATTGCTCAAACAGCTGTTTTTCACCTGCCAGTATCCGGGCGGTAAGCTCCTGGTCGGGAATGGAAGCGAGGTTCCTCTCCGGTTGTTCCGTCATTGCCTTTGGATGCGGTTTTGATCAAAAGGTTACAATATTGTTGTATTATTCCCGGCCTGCCTGTACTTAAAGAAAAATCTGTAACCTTTTTGTTGTCTTTGGCTCTAAAAGAAAGATCAAAGTTAAACTATCATGGTAACCATTCAACAGGTTCAGACAACGTTAAAATTTACTTATGGCATTGTGCCTATTGTGGCCGGACTGGATAAGTTTACCAACCTGCTTACCCATTGGGCCGACTACCTGGGCCGGAACCAGAGCATGATCCCCTTCGACGCGATGCTCTTTATGAAGATCGTAGGGATTATTGAGATCATTGCGGGACTTATCGTGTTTATCCGTCCGCTGGCGGGCGCCTATATCGTTATGGCCTGGCTTATCTGTATCGCATTGCAGCTCATTATCAGCGGCCAATACTTCGATGTGGCAGTACGGGACCTGGTGATGGCTGTAGGCGCTTATACGCTGGCGCAGCTGACCCGCATTCAGGCCGGTCCCAACCGCTCCTGAGCCTATTTCCCGATCACCGCTTTTCTGTGCGCACGCCCCCAGTGCCATAGCTCGTGCAATACTTTGCGCAGCGACCGGCCATGGGCCGTCATGCTGTATTCCACGGTGGGCGGCGCCGTGTCGTATACCGTTCGCTGGATCAGCTTATTGGCCTGCAGGCTTTTCAGCTCCTTGGCCAGGGTCTTGTCACCGAGGCCGGGGATTTCCCTGGCAATTTCGCTGAAACGCCTGGGACCGCTGCACAGCGCATACAGGATCAGCAGCTTCCACCGGCCTTCCAGGGCTTCCAGGGCATCTTTAATAGAAAGCATGGCTTTGGAACAGTCTTTTTCTCCGGGTATCATGAGGCTTTTTTTAGAAATGCTATCAGTTTGACAGCTACTTTCCAAATGGAAAGTGCTATCCGATGGAAAGTAAAGATAGGTACTTTTGCATCGGTAATCATACTGATGAGCTATGACAGCGATAAATGAAGCAAGCGAAGATAAGATGGCTAACACTGCAGGAGATATGCAGGCTTTCTGGAACACTGCCTTCAGGGAACACCAGGCGATGTGGGGTTTCCATCCCAGCCGTTCCGCAGCCCACGCCAGAGATCTTTTTGTAGCACAGGGCATCAAAGACATGCTGCTGCCGGGTATTGGTTATGGCAGGAATGCAAAGATCTTTACAGATGCCGGGATCAGGGTAACCGGTATCGAGATTGCGCAGGAGGCGATTGATATGGCAAGGGCCCATTATGGCGAAGACATGAAGATCTTCCGGGGCTCGGTAACCGATATGCCTTTCGATGCGCATGTATACGAAGGCATCTTCTGCTACGGCCTGGTGTACCTGCTCAACCCGGAGCAGCGGAAAAAGATGATCGCCGCCTGCTACAATCAGCTGAAGCCCGGCGGCTGGATGGTCTTTTCGGTTGTCTCCAAAAAATCGCCGAACTACGGAAAGGGCAGGGCGCTGGGCGAAGATACCTTTGAGGTGGGTAAGGGCGGACAAGTTTTCTTTTACGATGAAGCTGCTGTGCAACGTGAGTTCGGCGCTTACGGCATTAAAGAATATTTTGAGATAGAGGAGCAGGTCAGCCCGGAAAGTGGTAGGCCTGCCTTTATTTTTTTGCAGGTCGTATGCCGGAAAGCCGGCTGAATGTCTATCCGAAAAGTTCACCATGCCGGTTCCTGCAAATATTCCGAACTTTAAGCACCCGCTTAATCGGGAAAGCATAGCCCTATGGTAAGCAAAGAAGAAAAGAGAAGCAAGCAGATCACCAGGCAGTATTTCAGTTTCCTGGACCGCCATATCGACGAAGTGATCGATGGTACGGCGCCGGTTTTCCTGGAGCTGAACCAGATCGCCAGGGAGCTGGCGGTCTCTCACAAACATCTTACGGACACGGTCCAAAAGGAAACCGGCCATCATCCCTGTCATTTCTACGATGAAAAGATCATCGACAGGGCAAAGGCGCTGCTGGCCCGTTCGCCGCTATCTATTGCCCAGATTGCGCTGACGCTTACTTATGATCCTTCCAATTTTTCCAAATTTTTCAGGAAATGGACGGGCATGACACCCGGCAGCTACAGGGATAGCTGCGGCAAAGCGCCCCGCTTATAAAAATTCCGAAAAGTTCACCATAATGCACCGGCAGATATCATGCAACTTTGCCTAAATAAAAAACAGTGTTATGGAACGTAACGGAATAAAAGGAAAAGTGGTATTGATTGCCGGCGGCGCTAAAAATCTCGGCGGTTTATTAAGCAGGAGCTTCGCCGCCGGCGGCGCAAAGCTGGTGATACACTACAACAGCGACAGCACCAAAGCGGATGCGGAAAAGACATTGGCCGACGTGCAGGCCGCAGGCGCAGAGGGCCTCCTCTTCCAGGGCGACCTTACCCAAACGGAAAATGTAACCCGGCTTTTTGACGCTGCTATCGAAAAGTTCGGCGGTGTCGATATCGCCATCAACACGGTAGGTAAAGTGCTCAAAAAAAGCATCACAGACACTACCGAAGCAGAGTATGACAGCATGAGCGATATCAATGCGAAGGTGGCTTACTTTTTTATCAGGGAAGCGGGCAAGCGGCTGAACGATAACGGAAAGATCTGCACCATAGTGACTTCTCTGCTGGCTGCTTATACCGGCTTGTATTCGACCTATGGTGGCATGAAGGCACCGGTAGAACATTTTACCAGGGCAGCTTCCAAGGAATTTGGCGGCAGGGGCATTTCGGTAACCGCGGTGGCGCCCGGACCTATGGATACGCCTTTCTTTTACGGGCAGGAGACGGAAGATGCGGTAGCCTATCATAAATCGGCATCGGCTTTGGGCGGGCTCACCAACATCAGGGATATTGCACCGCTGGTGTCTTTCCTGGTAACCGACGGATGGTGGATCACAGGACAGACGATATTCGCCAATGGCGGCTATACTACGCGGTAAGGTGTTGCTGGCCTTTCCCGCAGTGGTGTCGCGACGCATGCCGGTCGGGATGCGATAGCAGCCTGAACGGTAGAAAGATCACAAAGGAGCAACGGCACGAACAAGTATGTGTATCCTTTTCTCAGCTACGCCGCTGCTTTACCTGTAAACACCCTATGGTCATCCTGAGCGCAGCTTGCGCAGCATGCGGAATGAAGGATCGCGATCGCTTCGTTTCGTAGATCTGTTAGCTGCAGTGTTGTTCAAAAAGACTGAAAGACGCGAAGTGCTGCTTTATTCATCCCCTTTCGCACCGCTGCGGGAGGGGATGAAAAGCTTAGTGTCTTTGTATTCGAGTCTCATAACCGCGGCATCATAACGTCGCTGCGAGAAAATTCAGTTGCTCACGATAAATACGGAGGCATAATCATTATGTGGTATTTTCGTGGCGCCATTCTATGTGGCCTGTCAGAAGAGAAAGCATGCGCAAATCCACGATAGCCCTGCACAGAGATGAGCTGAAGCCGGCTGGTGTCGATATACAGCCCTTGAGCAGTCTCAAGAGCGTCGTTCCTGTACCGCACAGGGACGATCATTATATGTTTGTGTTGTTGCAGGCAGGCAGCTTTTTATGGGAGGTGGATTTTAAGGAGATAAGGATGAAAGGCCCTTCGGTATGTTTTATTGCGCCGGGACAAGTACATCGTTATATCGATTTCAGGAAGGCGAAGGGATGGCTGGTGTTTGCTGATACTGCGCTGGTGCCTCCGCAATACCGGAATATTTTTGACACTTACCTGAATGTCCGTCAGGCTGTTTCTTCCGACAGGGAAGATGCGGTCTTTAAGCTGATCCCACTCCTGGAGCAGGTTCTGGCTGAAGTGGCGCGGCCACTGGGCGCTGGTGTGCTCGGCTCGCTGCTGGAGACAATCTCCGGCCTGGTTGCATCCGGTCTGGTGCAGGAGCGGCAGGCGGCGAGTCTTATCGGCGAACCAAAGTACCATACGGTAGCTCGTTTCAAGCAATTGCTCCGCACACAGTATAAAGAAGTAAAACAGGTGAAAGCGTATGCCGCTTTGCTCCACATCACTCCCCTTTACCTGAACGAGGTGCTGAAAGAGGTAACGGGATTTTCCGCCAGCTACTGGATACAGCAGGAAGTATTGCTGGAGGCCAGGCGCATGCTGTATTATACGGCGTTGGATGTAAAGCAGATCGCCTATGCGCTGGGCTATGAGGATCATGCTTATTTCTCCCGTTTCTTCAGGAAACATACCGGGATGACCGCCCTGGACTTCCGGGGTGCCAAACCATTATTTGTCCCATCATAGCCATTGAACGGCTATCGGCGTTCCTGTACGTCCCTTCTAATTTTGCTTTCGTAAAAGCAGGATACCCCATGTGCTGAAATACGGTGTCAAAGGGTATGCATTAATCTTAAGAAAACAAAAAACAGAAATGGATATTGCTATTCAGGACAAGGCAGAGAAAGGCTTGGTCAACCTCATCACACCTATTATTGTGTCGGTTTTTGCCGTGTACCTCACTATTGGCATGACTTTGGGCGTACTACCCGGCTATATTAAAAATGACCTGAAGCAGGGAAGCCTGGTTGTAGGCATTGTTATCGGACTGCAGTCGCTGGCGACGCTGGTCACCAGGGCTTATGCCGGTAAGCTTACCGATACCAGGGGTGCTAAAACGAGTAATCACCTGGGTATCGTACTGGTCCTGCTTTCCGGCGTAGTATACCTCATAGCTTTATGGCTCAGTCCCTATGCGGGCCTGGCAACAAGTTTGTTCCTGCTGGCGCGCATGGTTCATGGTGTGTCCGAAAGCCTGGCCGTTACCGGGGCGCTCACCTGGGGTATCGGATTGGTAGGGGCACAAAAGTCGGGAAAGGTCATGACCTGGAATGGTATTGCCATGTATGCGGGTATTGCCGTAGGCGCTCCCCTGGCCATATGGATGAAAGGCGCTCTGGGCGCAGGTTGTGTATTTGCGATGATCTTCCTGCTGTCGACGGTCAGCTGGCTGGCCACGGTTAAGCTTCCGGCTTTGCCGGTGGATGCGGCGCATATCCGTACACCCTTTTATAAAGTGGTCGGCCTGATCGCCGGTCAGGGCCTGGGGCTGGCCTTTTCCGCCATCGGCTTTGCCTGTATCTCCTCCTTTATTTTCCTGCTGTTTACCCAGCAGCGCTGGGGTGCGCCGTCGATGGCCTTTATGGCTTTCGGGGCCGCTTATATTGTGACGCGGATCCTTTTCTCTTCCTTTCCCGATCGCTTCGGGGGTTATGCGGTGGCGCTGGTTTCCCTGGTCATAGAAGCTGCAGGGCAATTGCTGATCGCATCTGCCTCTTCGGCGGCGATGGCGATCGCGGGCTGCAGCCTTACCGGTATCGGCTTCTCCCTTATCTTTCCCGCCCTCGGAGTGCTGGCGATCAAAAAAGTAGCGCCGCAGATGCGGGGAACGGCGCTGGGCGCTTATGCAGCCTTTTTCGATCTCTCGCTGGGCCTTGCCGGGCCTGCTGCCGGTATCATTGCTGGATGGTATGGCTATGCAGCCATCTATGTCTTTGGCGGCTGCTGCTGCCTGCTGGCGATGACAGTATTGCTCCGAAATAAGATGTTCATGCCTAAGGACAAATAATGTCGGGAGTACTACCTGAAAATATAATATTCCCTTCAGTTGAAGCCCGGACTATAATTGTTTTGCTATCAGTTAAGGGAGCGGTATTGTCAGCAGCATGCGGCGCGGTTCAATACCATACCTGGCTTTGATGGCGACTCATTCATGAACCCGTTAAAGATAAAAAAAGCAGCTGGCCATAAGGTCAGCTGCTTCACTATAAGTTTGTTGTCTGTTTACCTGGATACGGTCAGGCGGCGGGTAGCATTACCTTCATTGGTGGTAACGCTGATATTGTAAACACCATTAACCAGGCCGGCAACAGGAATACCGATGGTACCGGGACCGGCATTCATATGCGTGGAAACAGTTTTTACTTCACGTCCCATTATATCAGTGATGCGCAGTGCAACAGTGCCCGCACGCAGCAGGTTTAGTTTTACGGTAGTCTGCGCCGTAGCTGGGTTGGGGTACAGCTGGAAGTCGATGTTGCCGCTCTTCACAGAAGAGATGCCAAGGGGTGTGTCCTGCAGGCCAGATAAGGGAACGCTTACACTCTGGTATACAGTCTTTTTGGCGCGGTTCTCTACCCAGATGGTGATCTTACCGGTTGAAGTCGCCGTATAGGTAAGGTTACCGGCTACATCGCCCCAGGGGTGATCGGCTTTCCAGGAAGAATTGATTGTTTGGGTCTGCCCGGCAGTGAAAGCGGCAAGCGGCGTGCCCGCAGCGCTGGGGAACAGGTTTTCAACTACGTCGGTAAAGACGCTTTGTGGCCTGCTTTCCAGGCTGATGTTGCCGCTGTAGGTGATCTTATCGATCGTTAATGAAGCCATGGCAACCAGTCCGGCAGGGAATGCATCAAAAGACTTGATATCGGCCGATACCTGGTAGGTATTGGTGGCGGCGTTGTAGGAGGCCGTTCCTGTAATCCGGATGGGGCTTACTGTCGTTTCCTGCCCGATCAGCTCCGAAGTAAAGAAGCCGGCTCCGGGATACACATAAGTACCGTTCAGGTAGCCGCTGGGTGTGGAGTTGGCGTTGTAATAAGGCCTCCGTCCGTTCACGACAGTCTGTGTAACATTATACATCAGGTCGCGTGCAGGGATGTTGACATGATAACGGATCGTGTTCATACGGCTGGCGTTGTTAGCACACACCGAGTCGATATTGGGTTCGGCGGCTGCACAAGGGTCGCAGGAAGCGCCGGTAAATTCTTCAAACATCTGCATGCGGGAAACGAGCGAATCCAGCGCTACCAATGTGGTAGACATGGTGTCGTCGGCAGGAACCGCTTCACCAGCCTGGGCCACGTAAACCTTTACGCTGTGATTGCCTGCAGTGGTAATTGCGGCCGGTGTGCTGAATGTCTTTTCAACGGACTGCAGGGGCTGCAGGGCCGGGGAAATGCTGAAGCTCTCCATTACAGGTGTATTGTTGTCGAGCTGGTAGTAAGCTGTAACGTTGGATACGGGCACCGCACCATTGTTTTTGAATACAGCGGAAATGCTCTTGGAACCACCTACAGCAACGTAGGCATCCATAGCGCCTGCAGAAGGCGCTACAGCCGTAGTGGCCATATCCGTAGCATTGGCTTGTACGGTTGTCGACACGTTGTCGATGGCCAGAATGCCGCGGTTGTGGTTGTTGTCACGGAAAGCCAGGCGGATCGTTTGGCCGTTATAATCGCCCAGGTACAGCCCGTGCGTTACAAAATCGCCGGCGAATGGCGCCATATTCCACAGGGGAACAGGATTGAAGTCGGCGGGAGTCGTTCCGGCATTGGTCGACACTAGGATCTGCAGGTTTTCTCCCGAGCCATAATCCCAGTCATCCCATTTCAGGATCGTATTACCGTTATTGACCAGGAAGGACGGTGTGATCAGCCACCGGTCTGCCGTATCCGTAGCGCTGGTGAAAAAGGATGTGGTGAACATGCTTACGCTCCCGTTGGTCAGTGGCTTGAAAAGGATCCAGCCGTGGTTGGTAAGCGAGTCGTTCAGCGCAGCCACGGTAAAGCAGGCTGCGGGATGCCCGTCATTGATCACCGTCCAGGAAGCGGGCATGCCGCTGTCGAATTGTTCCAATGCCAGCTGTGCATTGGCCTTGATGCCCGCCAGTCCGGAAGCAGCCAACGTACAAAAGAGAAGAAGATTTTTTTTCATGTCGTCTTTTTATTAATCTATAAATTAAGAATCAAATTTACTATTTGCGATATCATATCTTAATGGAGGCGGCCGGCCGTTAACAATTGTAACGCCCTGGGATGTCCCTTTGGCTTACTTTTACATTGCATAGGGTTGTTTTCCCGCAGGTCTGATGATGGATGCTGAGATATTTGCTATGCGGAATGTAATTGTGTTGTTCATTTTATAAATGGGTGAGGGTTTTTATATGCCATTTGGAGACGCCACAAACGGTGTCCTGCTGTTCCCGGTAAACAGCGGTTGTGTAAGATTGCGCTTAACAAGAAATGCCGGCGGGAGCGCAATTTTATTTGCGGGTTGCTCTTGTATTAGGGTTTAAAAGTATGTTTATCGGTTCCGCAGATCAATATAGCGGCATGTATTCCGGAAAGAAGCTATGCCATGATATACCATAAATTTGCCTGGTTGCTTTCGCTGCCATAAAGTAGATTATGGAAAAATATTTTGCGCATTGTTACTTATGCTTATCGCCTTCCCGTTGTCATAAATTTACCATTCTGCTATCCAACCTTTTGCGGGCGGTGCCGTTGTTCCTGCTACAGGTGAACGGACCCTTTCTTTACCTGCCTCAAACCGGGATGACGATGGAAAAAGATGCAGCATTAAAAGAATTTTTCGAAAGCTATGGCGTAATCAGCTGCTCAGGCGACCTGAAGCCGCTGGCCGGTTTTTATGCAGATAGCTTTATGGTGGCCGGCCCGGAAGGCAGTGCCGCTTTCCGTAATGATGAAAGTTTTGTGCAATGGCTGGAGCAATTGCGGCAGGCCAATGAGCGATCGGGTTTGAAAAGCATGCGGATCGTAGCCTTCAATGAATTCCCGATAAGCAGACAGTACAAGGGTGCTGCGGTGACCTGGGGCGCACAATTTCGTTCATTTGCCTGGGACCTTGCCCAAGATCATTATGTATATCAGCGAGCGCAGCCAGGAAGCACTTATGCGGGAAAAGGGATTGTTGTAACCCGACCCTGGTCCCGGTTGCAGAAGTCGGTGCTGCCACGCAATAAGCCATGCCGCTCACCGTACGATACGGATACCTTGCATGGCTTTGAGCAGCTGATACCGATTGCGGCCCGGAGTGCTCTCTCCCGTTTTGAAGCCGGTAGTATCCATAACGCCGGGACTCTTTGAAGCCGCCTGGGCGGTTTCGTGTCGTTATATGCTGTAGCTGTGCACTACGGTTCCGCCCGGGAAAATTTTCGTATCGGACAGCTTCAGATAGGCGGGCATGGTCAGGCCGTCGAAGACCGGCTCGCCGCTGCCCAATACTACGGGATGGATAATGAGGTGAAATTCGTCTACGAGTCCTTCCCCGATAAGGCTTCGCATGAACCCGGCGCCTCCGATGGCCAGGATCGGTTTTCCTGCTTCGGCTTTAAGCGCCCCGATCTCTCCGGCGAGGTCGCCGCTAATGATCTGCGCATTGATCCAGGAGACTGCCGCGGGAGTGGGCACCGGTCCGGCATCGATACCTTTAAACCCTTTCCGGGTAAAGAGGGCCTTCGGTATCTCGTTCATCGGCGCGGCAAAAGCATCGGTCGAGGTCGGCCAGTAAGGCGCAATCACTTCAAACGTTTTCCTGCCCATAATGATCAGCCCTGCCTCCCTGGTTACTGCGACGGACCAGGCCTTCGATTGTTCGTCCCCGGTCTTGAAGATCCAGTCTTTTTCTCCATTGGGGCCGGCGACAAAACCATCAATGGACATCGACATCTTCATCATTAGTTTTCGCATAAAAGAGTTGTTTCGGCAAAGGTAAACCGCTCTTATCGTACCGGCCGGGGCAAGCCCCGACAATTCCCGGGGGTGATCCCGTCTTCAATGGGTTGTGAATAAAAATACCTGCAAATGACGGTATAGATTCCTGCTTCCTAAGGTTGACAAATATCGGGGCCGCTCAATTATGACAGGCAAAATAAAAGGCCTGGCAACTAAGGCCAGGTCTTTGCAAGTTTTGTTGTCTGAAGCATCAGGGGACGGATGCCCGTATTAAACGCAGCAGAGCGAGCGATCATTTGCTGAAAAGCAAGCGACGGTATTGGGGCACGATTCCGTCCAGACAGGCTCGGGGGGCGGGCAAATACAAGATGTAGAGATAGGCCCGCCGCCCATTACCGTATTCATCTGTAAGGCTACGATCATTTTCTTTTTCAGGTCCAGGCGCCTGGCGGCCATTTTTGATTTTTTCATGATTATTGTGAAATCGGTTAACGAAGTTTTGTTTACCAAATTTCAGAAACGGCACTGCATTTTTTGTGCAGTAAATAATCACCAACAGGACCTGGGTTAGGGTGTACGAAAGGGATACTGCCTATTTAGGCTTCTTTATATTTCAACATCAGCGGTTACGATTTCCCCGGCCCGCTTGTAGCAAGCTATAATTACTCCTTTTGTGGTCACGTGGCTTTCTATTAACGTAAAGGCTGCCGGTGCCGCTCCGTTTTCGAACAGCTTTTTTCCTTCACCCAGGATTACGGGATAAATTTTGAGACGGAGCTCGTCTACCAAGTCATGCCGGAGCAACAGGTGAATGAGCTCGCTGCTGCCCCATACCTGGATATCGCTACCCTCCGATTGTTTCAGCTCCCGGATAGCGGCAAGGTTTTTGAGGAACTCGGTATTTTTCCAGTCTGACGTTTCCAGGGTTTGTGACAGCACGTATTTGGTGCCTTCATTGATGCCCGGCCAGAAGTCGGCATGATGAGGCCAGTAAGAGGCAAAAATGTCGAAGGTTTTTCTGCCCAGGAGATAGTCTGCAGGCTTCAGCTCTTCCTGCATGATCCTGCCGAAAACCTCGTCGCCGTAAGGCGCCGTCCAGCCGCCATACCTGAAGCCGCCTGAGGTATCTTCCCCCGGTCCGCCGGGTCCTTGTATCACGCCATCCAATGTGATCATGGACAAAACAGTTATTTTTCTCATTGTGTTGCTTTTTTATGGTAAGGTATTGCTGTTACGCTATGCTTTATATTTTGCTCTTGCGGAGCAATGCCTACTTTAAAAAATTATTCAGGTAGTTCAGGATCGTTGGCGTCTGCATCATCAGGCTGATATGTCCTTGTGCAGGAACAATGGCGAGCTGTGACCGGGGCATCGTCCCCAGATCCGCAGCCACAGCGCCGCCCAGCAATTGATATGTTTTGATCAGCGCTATCTTATCCAGTCCGTCATTGTCTCCGGAAATGATGAGTACGGGCGAAGCAATTTTCGAAATATGGGCATCGCCGAAATCGTAAGGTTCCCGGGCGGAAGCGATCATTTGCTCCAGAAACTTAGTCCATTTTGTTTTATCCGGCGCTATGGCATCGTATGCGGCTTTCATCGGCGTGTTGTTAAAGAGCTCAGGCTTCATGGTCTTAAACGCATTGTTTATTTCGGGGAGCCAGCCTTTACTTTTATAGGTAGCAGAGATGATAACCAGCTTCCTTAACCGTTTGGGGCTTTGTATCGCGAATTTGTAAGCCACTGCACCGCCAAAGCTGAACCCCGCTACATCGGCGCTGTCAATCTTCAGGTAATCCATTACGCCTTCCACATCGCTGGCCAAAGTAGCATGCGACAATTTTCTGTCGGAATAGGCAGTATGGCCATGGCCCTGCAATTCAACAGCAATGACCTTCCTGGTTTTGGACAGCTCCGGGATCAATTCGCTCCAGTTTGTATTGATGGTCATAAATGCGCCGTGCAGCAAAACGATAGGCCTGCCTTCGCCATAGACTTCGTAATACACCTTGATACCGTTAACCGGCGCGTAGCCGCTTTGGGAAGGTTTGATCTGTTGCCCGTTTGACCGGGATGCTATGCACATAAAGAGAGCAGATAGCAATATCGATTGAAGCAAATTACGTGTTTTCATTTCGTTGTTGATTTCGTTTGATTTTATTGACAATGCAAAGATGGTGCGCCTTCCGGTACCGGATACGGTGTCAGCACGACAACTTAGGGGGTGGAATCCGCAATATAGCGTTACAGGCGAAGCGCATGAGCAATGGACCTTGATGCAATGACATTTGATAATAGATTTTGTTGATGTTTGTCATTTTCATTCTGTGTGTAAACGCTCAAATTTGCTGCAGGAAACAGGATAGGGAAGTGGATAGCCTCTATCCGATCCTGTAGCGCGCATGATGCTCACGCAAACATGTTTTAAACAGAAAATAAAAGCAATTATGGAAATTGGAATAGACAGTTTCGCTGCTACAGGGGCTTACGACGGCCCGCTCGATGCGCAGCAGAATAGGGACGCCATGGAAGCCCTGCTGAAAAAGATCGAATACTCGGACCAGATGGGGCTGCATGTGTTTGGCCTGGGCGAACATCACAAAAAAGAGTTTTTAGATGCTGCACCTGCGGTGATACTTGCCGCGGCGGCTGCCCGCACGCAAAACATCCATCTCACCAGCGCCGTTACCGTGTTAAGCGCCGCTGACCCGGTGCGGGTATTCCAGGAATATGCCACGCTGGATATTATTTCCAAAGGCCGCGCCGAAATTGTAGCGGGCAGGGGCTCCGCTATTGATGCGTATCCTTTGTTCGGATTCGATCTCAGGGATTACGATGCGCTGTTTGCGGAGAAGATCGGGTTGCTGCTGACTATCCGCGATCATGAGCAAGTAAGCTGGAAAGGGCGGTTCCGGCCGGCGCTGCAGGAACAGGCCATTTATCCGCGACCGGTACAAAAGCCGCTCCCGGTATGGATCGGTGTGGGCGGTACGCCGGAATCCTTTGTCCGGGCGGGTACATTGGGCGTTCCATTGATGGTGGCTGTTATTGGTGGCGAAACGCACAATTTCAGGCCGCTCATAGATCTGTATTATGAAGCCGGGGAAAAAGCGGGCCATCCCCGGGAGCAGCTAAAAGTAGGATTGCATTCCCTGGGCTATGTTGCCGAAACCACACAGCAGGCTAAGGACGAATATTTTCCGGGATACCAGGAAATGATGGGGAAGCTCGGTAAGGAGCGGGGCTGGCCAACACCTACCCGTGCCGGGTTTGAAGCGCAGGCCGGACCGACCGGAGCTTATGTGGTGGGCAGTCCGGAGGAAGTAGCGGAAAAGATTCTGCGTCACAGCGAAGCCCTGGGCGGCATTGCAAGATTTACTTTCCAGATGGATAATCCCGGGCTTACCAGCGAGCAGGTTTACAAGTCAATAGCGCTGATCGGTACCAGGGTGATCCCGCTGGTGAATGGCGTGTAATGAACTTTTTCAGGAAATAAAGCGGCAAAGCCGCTTTGTCCTTTTGCCACGGACGACCGGATTGCCTCCGGTGATCCGCAGGCGGGGAAAAGGCGTACTTCATGCAGCTTTTTTTATGCCTCTTCCTTCCAGATCACTTTTTGCGTACTATTTACTGCTGCCCACCGGGTAGAAAGGCTCAAGCATTTTACAGGCAGTCCCTGTTTCCGGCACCCAAAAAGAGCCTCCCCAGATGGTCTCAGGATGATTCAATATTTGCATGGTAGTAACCCTGATCGCATCTACAGCCTGCGTTTCCGGCAATGACATCAGCATTTCCGCTTCTTTTTTGGATACCCATTTTACTTCAGCCACGTCTTTCGGCGACTTCAGCTTACCGCCGGAGATATGTGCAGCGTAATGCGTACGGATGGAGACCACAGGCTTGAAGTCGAACTGAAACGTCACCATGGCCCGCAATTGCGGAACGGTAACTTCATAGCCAAACGCCCTTGCCAGGCTATCCAGGGCGCCTTTGATGCTCTGGTTTTCATTATAGCGCAGCGACGGCGTGAGCCAGCCGGTTTTATATTTTGCAAGTAGAATTTCGCCCTGCTGATTGACCATCAGCAGGCGGAGAATTGTATAGTTATCTGCTTTCACAGCCTTGTCAGACATTGATTGGGCAAATAAAGTAACTGGCAACAGATACAAAGCAGCAAAAAGGAGTTTCTTCATAAATGCGGAATTTTAGCGGGCTATACGGTCGGAATAATGCTTTCTCCCGGCCAAGTTATACAACTTTTTCAAGATACCGGTTTCTATCGTAAGCTGTAAGCATTTTTAACGCTTTGAAGTATAAATGGCGCCGTTAGTTTCTCAAGGCACTTGTGCCGCTTCTTCCCAATTGCTACCGTAATACTTCCTTTTTATTCTCTCTAACTCTAATATTATTTTTGCATCCTTGTACGCTTGGAGATAATCTTGAGGTTCTTGGTTTGCGCAGGCAATTTTTTCAAGTATCTCTTTGCTTTCTTTAGCTAGAACATTTTGTTTAGGTATATGAAGCTTGAACCCTTTCCCTGTAAATTTTTTATTTCTTTCCAGTATGCTAAACCTGACGTTCTATTATAAATGATTATAATTATCGGGAGTGAATGCTTTAACCAATATGAGGCGTGAAGCTTTTTTCTTCTGTAAACGAAACAATTGCTATTTTCTTCTTTGAAATAACTATTTCCAGATTTTATTTGGGCTGCAATTAATCTGCCTGATGGTATGGTACTTTGTGACAGTAATTTAATTGAAATACAGTCATTTGTACCGGCTTGCATTTAATGGCCATTCCTCAACATAGCTGCATAGGCATCAGGCAAGGGACTGCTCTCGACAGCCTTTGCCGCTTTTTCAATATCGTAATCGAAACGGATAAACGCTACCTTTATGCTGTCCTTGTCCTGGACTGTGCTGGTATCGTCTATTGTCAGCATTACATAGCACCCTTGCGGGTTTCCGTCTTTGGGCTTACCGGCAGAACCCAGATTAATTGCATGGCGGTAATGCGTATCGCCTGATGACAGAACCCTGTGATAAGGCTTATGCGTATGGCCGAAACACATGATATCTGCATCGGCCTGTTCCATGATCCGCAACAGGCTCTTTTCGTCACGGTCTTCAAACAGATATTCATTGATCTTGCGCGGGCTGCCATGCACCAGAAGCAGGTTCAGCTTGTCTTCGTTCAACTGGAATTCTACTTTGATATGTGCCGGAAGCGTCCGCAGATAGGCCCGTTCTTCCGGCTGCACGATCTCGTTGGTGTATGAGATAGAAACCTTGCCCATAGCCTTTTCTTCATCGGTCTTATAGGCACAGCCGCAATCATCACTTGTACGGCCTATGCCGAAATCATAGTTCCCCGCAATCGTCGGAATGCCGCGCTCCCTGATAATGTTTATGACTTCATTAGGCCAGATATTATAGCCAACCAGATCGCCGAGGCAATAAATGGCATCCGGCTTACGGCTGTCGATATCTGCCAGACAGGCTTCTAATGCCGGAAGATTTGCGTGTATATCGCTAAACAGTGTTATTTTCATGTTTATGCAGTTTCAGTTTTATATAATTTCCTTTTGAGGTAGAAAGCGACATTGACCAAGGCAATAAGCGCAGGGACTTCGACTAAAGGCCCGATCACTCCAGCGAATGCCTGACCTGAATTAATACCAAACACACCGATAGCGACAGCAATCGCCAACTCGAAGTTATTTCCTGCTGCGGTAAAGGATAAGGCGGTATTTTGTGAATAATCTGCTCCCATACGTTTACCAAGCAAAAACGTCACAAGGAACATAATGGCAAAATAGATTACAAGCGGTATGGCAATCCTGACCACATCCAGCGGTATATCCACAATCAGCTTTCCTTTCAGGCTGAACATGGCAACGATGGTAAACAATAAGGCCATTAGTGTGATGGGACTGATTTTAGGAATAAACTTGTTTTCATACCATTTCCTGCCTCTGGCGCGGATCAGCGCATAGCGGCTCAGGAAGCCTGCGATAAAGGGAATACCCAGATAAATAAACACGCTTTCCGCTATTTGCTTAATGCTTATATCAATATCCATTCCCGTCAGACCGAAATACGGCGGCAGGACTTTGATAAAGAGCCATGCAAAAAGGCTGTAGAAAACTACCTGGAAGATGCTGTTGAAAGCCACAAGCCCTGCCACATATTCCCGGTTTCCTTCTGCAAGTTCGTTCCAGACAATCACCATTGCGATACAGCGGGCAATCCCGATCATGATAAGGCCAACCATATATTCCGGCTTGTCCCGCAGGAATATGATCGACAGCAGGAACATAAGGACAGGGCCAATCAGCCAGTTCATTACAAGCGAAAGGGAAAGTACTTTTGTGTTTTTAAACACCTGCCCAAGCTGTTCGTATTTAACCTTAGCCAATGGCGGGTACATCATCAGGATCAGGCCTATCGCGATAGGAATATTGGTTGTTCCAGACTGAAACGAATTGATCAAGCCTGACGATGACGGAATGAAATAGCCAATCGCTACCCCTGTTGCCATTGCAAGGAATATCCACAGGGTTAAGTAGCGGTCGAGGAAGCCCAGCTTCTTCCGCTCATGGGCCGGGTTACAGTTGTTTGCGCTCATGTTATTGATCTTGTCAGGTGGTTAAAGGTTAGCAACAGCCGGAACCGGGTTCGCAGCAGGCGGCCTCGGGTTTCAGGGCATAAACGGTTACGCTGAAAATGCCGACCTTGCTTTGCTTGAACGCTTCGATTTCTTCCGCTGAAAGATGGTTGCTTAATATGTCATTGGGAACGATAATCGGCTTTTGCTTCTGTACGGTAACATTCTTAAAGCCATTCTGATGAATAAGGTTCAGGTATTCTTCCCGCTGGATTGCACCGGATATGCAGCCCGCGTACATTTCAGCAACATGCTTCAATTTCTCTGGCAGGTCGCCAACCAGTACCACGTCTGAAATGCTGAAATGGCCGCCGGGTTTCAGTACGCGGTAAATTTCTTTGAAAACACCGTCCTTATTGGGAACAAGGTTCAGTACGCAATTGCTGACGATCACATCCGCAACATTGGCTGTCACAGGCATTTGCTCAATATCGCCCTGGCGGAATTCCACGTTATTATAGCCAAACTTCTCAACGTTGATCCTTGCCTTATCGATCATGGCCTCGGTAAAATCAATGCCGATCACGCGGCCTTTCTCGCCGACTACAGAACGGGCGATAAAGCAGTCGTTACCTGCACCGCTGCCAAGGTCAATCACTGTGTCGCCTTCTTTCATCTGTGCGCATTCAGTAGGCAGGCCACAGCCCAAACCTAAATCGGCATCTGCATTATATCCTTCCATGTTGGTATAATCGTCACTCATGATGTTATACACTTCAGTGCTGCATCCACCTGCACCGCAGCAGGAGCTGGCGTTGGTTTCCTTGTTCTGTAAAGCAATCTCGCTGTATTTCTGGCGGACAAGCTCTTTTAATTCCTGATCGTTGTTCATTTTTTATACTATTTTAATATTGCGATATTACGATTGATTAGGGTAAATTTTTTTTAACAGCAATCCGATTTCAATTTTACTTCTGCAAAGAATCCCGAAAGAATTTGCTTATACTCATTCCAGACTTTCGGATTAATGCAGTAGCACACGCTTGTCCCTTCGATGGTTCCCTGTATCAGCCTTGCGTTTTTCAGCTCTTTCAGGTGCTGGGAAATGGTTGGTTGTGCCAGACCCAATTCTGTCACCAAATCGCCGCAGACACAGGCGTTCAGCTTGATAAGTTCCTGCAAAATAGCAATGCGGGCAGGATGAGCCAACGCCTTAGCCATATTGGCAAGGTTGTTCTGCTTCTTCGTAAATAAATCGCTCTTAGTCGCGCCCATGATCTGTTCCTTTTATTGCAATATTACGATTAATATGTAACCCGCCAAAAAAATCAACAAATTTGTCGGAATATTTCAAAAGCCAAATTCGAATATTTATGAAAACGTCTTTTGTAAATGCTCCACATATTCTTGCTCCGTGGCAAAGCTATTTCTTCCAAAACGTCGTACTTTATAATTGACCATAAGGTTCTGTATATTAATCAATATCTGCTCCTTAAGCCCTGGCTTCTTAAACTATTGAGCCATATCGGAAAATCAGGATTTCTTTTGAGATCTTCCAATGTGATAAGCATCAATGCCGAAAAAACTGTAACGACTAGCCAGAGACTTCTTTGATTGAATAAACTTCGTCTTCCCGCAGGCGTACAATTACAATCTTTTGCAGGTGGTTTTAATACATGACCTAAAGCTACTTGCTCATCTAATTATCTGATACTTACACATGGTGAGCAATCCCTCCTCCGGAGCTTATAGACATAAGGGCAACGTTTGACTGATGCTCAAAATCTTGCTTTTAAAAAAAATCTTAAAAAAATTTGCACAACCAAATGGTTGTATTTACATTTGACAACCATTTGGTTGTATTATGATAGAAAGAAGAGATGTTTTTCAAGCAATAGCTGATCCTACGAGAAGGATGATTATACAGAAGCTTTCGGGCGGGGCGCTGAATCTCGCTGGAATTATAGCAGATTTTGGTATTAGCAGGCAGGCGATCGCCAAACACATCAAAATTCTTAATGAATGTGGTATGGTCACTATTACCTCAAAAGGGCGGGAACAGGTTTGTGAAGCCCGGCTTGAGCAGTTGGATGAGGTTATTCACTGGGTGGCCGAATCCCGGAAATTGTGGGTGCAACGTTTTGAGAAATTGGAGAAATTCCTCGATGATACTTCCTCAAAGTAAAATGAACTAAAAAGGTCAATAATAAATAAAATCAAAAAAATGGAAAATCGTGTTAACAATAATGAAGTGTTCATAGAACAAACCTTTAACGCAAGTCTTGCGAAAGTTTTCAATGCATGGACAGACCCTGAGAAATTAGTAAAATGGTATGCACCGGATGGCTGTACCATTCATTTTAAAAGCATTAAAGTTGAAACAGGCGGACAATTCCACTCGTGTATCGCTAATCCCCAATTCGGGGACTGTTGGGTTATAGGGGAATATAGGGAAGTGTTACCTAACACAAAAATTGTGTTTACGCTAATCAACGCAGATGAAAACGGCAACCCAATAAACCCGGTTGCAATTGGAATGGACCCTGATTGGCCTGGGGAAACGCTTGTCACCGTGACATTTGCAGAAGAAAACGGAAAAACCAAATTGCAATTACGACAAACGGTTTCTCAGGAATTAGCTAAAAAAACAGGTGCATACCCAAGTTGGCTGCAAATGTTGAACCATTTACAAACTATGTTCAACTAAAAAACTAATAAAAAGATGAAGACAATCGTTTATGCTGCTTTAGGGTTGCTGCTATTATTATCGTTCAAATCTTTCGCAAATGATACCTTAATTTCCCAAAATGGCTATGCAGAAGTCAACGGAATTAAAATGTATTATGAAATTTATGGCGAGGGCAAGCCACTCGTTTTGATCCACGGCGGTGGCTCAACCATCCAAACAACATTTGGAAGGGTTATTCCAATGCTTGCCAAAAGGTATAAAATTATTGCCATGGACTTACAGGCACATGGACGTACCAGTGACAGGGATGCGTCTGAATCTTTTGAGCAAGATGCAGATGACGTTGTTACCCTTCTCAAAAATCTGAATATTGCCAAAGCAGATTTTCTGGGTTTCAGTAACGGAGGAACAACCGCTGTTCAGATCGCCATCCGTCACCCCGAAATAGTTGATAAGCTCATCCTGGGTTCTACACTTTGCAAACGCAATGGCATGCCTGCGCAGTTTTGGGATTTTATGAAACAGGCAACTTTAGCCAATATGCCCGAACAATTAAAAGAAGCGTACTTAAAAGTTACGCCCAATCTGAGGGGGCTACAAGTTATGCATGATAAGGATGTCGAAAGGATGATAAATTTTAGAGATATACCAGACGAACGGATTAAATCTATCAAAGTACCGACCTTAATTATCATAGGCGACCAGGATATTATAAAACCCGAGCATGCTATAGAAATGCACAGGCAGATTGCCAATTCAGAATTGGCCGTAATTCCGGGAGTACACGGTGAATATATTGAGGAAATTACCACACTAAAATCTAACGCTAAAAAATCAGTCTTTGTTATTCCAATGATTGAAAGCTTTCTTGATAAATGAAAAACGAAGTATTTTTTAGTTTAAACCTGGTTTATGATTGACGAATCAAATGGCCGCTGGAATAGAAAAGCGCATACAAACAAGGGCAGTGATCTTGGTAATGAGTATAGTGCATCTAAACTGGTGGCGCGCATCAGTCCGACTGGTTCTGGCGCTAAGACATCGCCTGCTGCGGAAAGCAATTTAGCCGAACAGCTCCAGGAGTCTGTTGATTTCTCAAAGGGACCGGCTTCTGCTCTGCTAGATATTTACCAGCGTGGTGTGCGTCTGGAATATGATGATATTGGACGGTTGCTTCTGGGTTCCGGGACAAGTTCTGGTGAATCCTATACAACACTTTCTTCAAAAATGAAAGCATACTTTGAATTAAATCATATTCACCGGCCGGTAGTTGATCAGTTAAACGCATTTGTCGACGACCTGATCAAAAATGGACGTGCTCTTTCCACAAGTCTGCCCGGCCTGACTTCTCTTTTACAGGATTTGTTGCAGCGGCAAGCTCAGGACATTGCGTTTTACGTCCCCCATAAACGAAAGCGTCGCCGCAGGCACTAGTTCTCTCTGATACCAATCAATGATCTGGATGAACAATGCACTGTTCGTCCTGGCGAAGCCATGTCCTCCATTTTCTAACCTTAATAGAAACCAGGATGTCAACCGGAGAAAACGAGCAGGGGCTAAGAACAATAGTCGACTTTACACGGCTGCTTAGCGTCGCTACCTTGATTTTGCATTTTTACACATTCTGTTATCCTGCTTTCAAACAATGGCAGCTAACAGCAACTTTTACCGATCAGGTTGTTTCGAATTTACTTCATCTTCCTTTTTTCAAATCGATACTCACGGCGAAGGGCGCTGCATTGATTTTGCTCGCTGTCTTCCTTTTGGGGATAAAAGGCAAGAAAGATGAGAAGGTTACTTTGAAACATGCCGTGACGTTGTTGAGCACGGGCCTTGTTCTCTATTTCATCAGTGAGCTTTTCCTTTTTATCCCCGGCAGGACTGATTTGATGGCCGCGGGATATATGTCTGCATGTAGCACAGGCTACCTGCTTATGGTTACAGGGGGCACCTATTTATCCCGTATCCTTAAAGTAAAGCTTTTAGGGGACGTATTTAACAAGGAAAATGAAACCTTCCCCCAGGAGGAGCGCCTGCTGGAAAATGAATTTTCGATCAACTTGCCCGCACAGTACCGGTTAAAAGGCAAGGTAAGAAACTCGAATATAAATCTGATAAACAGTTTTCGGGGTGTTCTTGTCTCAGGCAGTCCTGGAGCCGGTAAGACCTATTACATCATCCGTAATATCATAGACCAGCAGATCCGAAAGGGTTTTAGCATGTTCCTCTACGACTTTAAATATGACGACCTGTCAAAGATCGCCTATAACTATCTTCTCAAATACTATCATAACTACAAAGTACCGCCCAAGTTTTATGTTGTCAACTTCGATCGACCGATGCATCGATGTAATCCCCTGGAGCCGGATGGGATGCAGGATATTACAGATGCAACAGAAGCCGCAAGGACAATACTATTGGGATTAAATCGCGAGTGGACCAAGAAAATTGGCGAATTTTTCGTGGAGTCACCAATTAATTTTTTGACGGCTGTTATCTGGTATTTGAAAAAATACAAAGGAGGGAAGTACTGCACCCTGCCCCACGCTATTGAACTTATGGGAGCGGATTAGCGCTGTCTTCGATTTACGGGCAGCTCTGTTTCTGATAGCGCTCTTTTCCGAATCAACTAATGTATTCATTTTCATAAATACCGTCTTTCGACGGGTCTTGAAATAATAATCGGGTGATAATTTTGTAGTGAAGATGAAGTCCGTTAAGATTGCCATATTGGAGAGCCGGCCATTTGTATCTGAGGGTATAGAAAAAGTGCTCGAAGATGCCGGGGCATTCGAGGTATGCCTGAAGACAGAGACCGCGGAGAGCCTTTTCAGGCAATTGTCATTTATGAAGGAGGGCGAACGGCCGGATATTATTGTGCTGAACCTTCTACAATCCGGAGCAACTGTCTACGACACTATTGATACATTACGGGAATGGTACCCGGAAATTAAATTACTGATCTGCGCAGACTTTCAACAGGAGACGGTGGTAGAAAATCTATTAAACAGCGGCATTTCTGTCCTGATGCCAACCAGCAGCAGGCCCGTAGAAATTGCAGAAGCGCTCAGGACAATAGTGGCCGGTGAATTGTATTGCTCCGCCAATGTATCTAAAGATCTTTTGGTCAGGTTCCATGATGATCGTCTAAGGCAGGAGCTAACAGCAAAGGAGATTGAATTTCTTAAATTTTGCTGCCTGGACCTGACTTATAAAGAGATCGCATCCAGGATGCACATCAGTGTGCGCACCGTTCATCATTACAGGGACAATCTCTTCCTGAAGTTGAACGTAAGGACAAAGACCGGCCTTCTGCTCTATGCGATGAGTGCCGGCTTTGTTCCTTTAAAGTAAGGTTTCGTTAATACCCCACCCGTCAAAAGACCCCCGCCGAAAAGCGGGTTTTTATTTGCAGTCATTGATCCAGCTTTGTAGAAGCAGATGAGAAGCGATTACGGCCTTCAGACTGGCCGTGCTTTTGATCACCTACAAAACGAACCCTCATGTTTGCAACGCTTACTGCGACGATTCTGGTGCCAATACGACCACCTCCCTTTGGTCTGCTTTTGACATCATACGCTTCAAACCAATTATTATTTCAAACTCAAATCTTTCATCATGAGACATAAATTCCTACTCATTGCACTTTTTACGAGCATTATGGCTTGTCAACGCCCCGGAACCGGAGTTACGGATACGACAAAAGCCAGGTCCGTCACAGCTTGCACATTTGTGACTTTATCCGGGAATATTACCAGCAACACCACACTTAACGCTGCGAATACCTATTTGATCAGTGGCATTGTAGTTGTAAAAAGCCCGGCCACCCTGACCATCCCAGCAGGGACAGTTTTACAGGGTGTTAAATCAATCAGTGCAACAGCCTGGTTGGTTGTTGAGAAGGGGGCTAAGCTTGTTGCTACCGGTACCTCGTCAAATCCGGTTGTTTTCACTTCTGATCAGGCCCCAGGCAGCCGCGCAGCCGGGGATTGGGGCGGCATTGCTTTTGCCGGTCAGGCCACCAACAACAACAGCAATTTGCTGGATATTCCCCTTAGTGGTTCATACACGCTCAGTGGCGGAGGGACAAACGACCTGGATAATTCGGGCAGCCTTCAATACGTTCAGCTCCATTTTGCCGGTGCGGGCTTTAGCAATGATCCTTCCAAATCAGCGCTGCTCTTCAATTCCGTTGGTTCGGGCACAACAGTCGATCACATACAGGTTACCAACAGCAAGTATGACGGCATGAGTGTTTTTGGCGGTACAACGAGTGTTAGCAATGTGTACAGCTACAACCAGGGACGTACGGATTTTCCGGTTTCTTTTGGATATAGGGGTAATATGCAGTTTATGGCAGCTATGCGACCAGACAAGGCGTTTAGCCCCATTGCCGCCGCTTACGGAATGGATATTTCTAATAACCCAATACCTGTGTTGTGCTGCTGTCGTCAGGCCACAGCTCGAGGGTATCAATTTCGTCAAGCTTATCGGCGTCAACAGTACCCCACGGGAGGCCTTTGCCTTTGTAACCAATAAACTTCTCCTTTTCCGGAATGTGAAGTGATTGTCCCATTAGCCAGCGCGGTGTGCCGGATGGCATTATCTTATCCAAATAGCTGATCGCCATTTTTTATTGGAAGATAGGGAATGTATAAGAAATGAACAAGATCCTCCTATTGAGGGAATAACCGGTCTTAATTCTTTCGGTAGATTTTTAGGCTCACCAAAGCCATTCCTTCCTTCCGCACCTTCCTTCAGTAGGGCATTGCCGATTTCAACGGCCTTTTCACGGAGCTTTTTGGGCTGGTTCTTATAGGATTGATATCATATTTCTACTATATGATCAGTAAAGAATAAACATACGCCGTGGTCTCCATAATACCTGCGGTGTCAAATTCAATTAAATATTATTTGATTATTATTTCTTTTCTTTGCGCCTGGTCATTTATGCTGCTTTTGTATACCATCAGCGAAACTCAAAGAAATTGAATAATATTTTGTCAATGAAAGTTTTATTGGACTCGCTTCTGTCGGTTAAGAACAATGATGGCGTCTCGATTCACAATAGGTACTCGTTAAAAAAGATACTGATCGTTTTTTTTATATTCTATTTTATCTCACCGGTGGTGTATGGTGATAATGTAAAAGATTCTGCCCGAAAAGTAATCTCGGGGATCGATCAGGCCTATACAGGCGGTCGCATAGAAAGAAAAGTGTATCTCGATTCTGTTTATGCGACAGTGAACTTGCTGCTGTCGGCCAACATTAACTTTACAAACAAAGAAGCTATTGAGCTGTTAAGGCAATACCGAAAAACAATATGGGAGGAGGATAATACCTATGAACAGAAGCGCAACTATTACGCTATTTTGAGTTCCCAGGCCCATATGGCCAGCCGTATGGGGGAAAAGTTATACTACACGGAGAAAATTGACAAACTGGAGCGAGCTGCCAACCACAACAGGCCCTCACTTTCGGCTTTATCCTCTCTCGCCGCATATTACGAGGTAGTTAGTTCGCCGAAAAAAATAATAGCACTTTACGAAAAATCAAAGAGCTATATAGATACCATACCACAGCTGGCCAGAAAAGAGCCCATGACCGGGAAGAATCTGGGTCAGGCTGTCATTTTTCTTTATTTTTCCGCAGCTGCTTATTACGATCTCGGGGAGATAACCAATGGCGATGCTGCAGCTGCATTAATGCAGCAAATCATTCGCATCACAAAAGAAAAATACGGCACAGACAACAATTTAATGAGTGCCCTCGGTCATGTGCAGACCCTTACAGCTATTAAAGGGGCATCTGCAACAAAAGACGCCAAGAAACAATGGGAGACCATACAACAGCTGGAGGCATTACGGAACAGTGCCACAATGCCCCAGGAACGAAGAAACCTTATTGACATCAATCTTAATTTCTGGAAACTTAACTATTTTTTAAAGCAGCGCAACCGCGACAGTACCGCCCGTTACCTTGATATTTATGGACGGATTATAGAAAAAGGCGGGAAACCTTACCTGCTGTTCGAGTATGAAAACTACAAAGCACAGGCGCTGTATAACCAGGGGCTTTTTAAAGAAAGCGCCGATACGCTGACGAGGGCGATCGCGATCCTGGACTCGTCCCGCTCGCTTATTGCACAGGACGTAGACAATATACTGTATGCACAAGCAGAAGCAGAGGAGAAACAATTATTACTGGAAGAAGCCGCCGTAAAGCAAAAAGCAACCGAACGTAAATTAATGCTGACAGGTTTGGCGCTCGGGCTTTTGTTGTTGCTGGGTATATTTATAATACGATTTGTTCGTCACAGACAGCAAGGCCGGTTTTTAAAGTTCAAAATGAACCTTGCCCGGAATATACACGATGAAACCAACCCGGCTCTTTTGTATGCCAAAGCCCTGGTGCGCTCACAGGGAACCGGCAACAGCAGCGAAAAAGCCGAACTGGAAAAACAGATCGATCATACCATGATGCTTATCCGCAGCCTGTCGCATGATCTCAGGTCAGACCGGCAATATACTATTGCCAACCTCATTGAGGATACCGAACAGCTATTGCGAAAGCTAAATCCCGACAACAGTTTTGCTTATGCCATCGGAAAGTCATTGAATGAAAAACGCTTTATCAGTCATTACCAATACTCTGAATTGAAAGCAATTTTAAATGAATGCATTACCAATACAATTAAGCATGCCGAATTCAGCAAAATTGAAGTGAATTTTGAGCAAAACAATAACCGGCTTACGATCACTTACAAAGACAATGGCAACGGCTGGGATGGCGCTCAAAAAAGCAATGGCATGGGTCTGAAAAATATTGAAGAAAGGATCAACGGCCTTAATGGAGACTACAGTATACAGAATCAGCACCCGAACGGGTACGTGATACAGTTATCTGTGTTATTAAGATAGTTTGTAAAAACAGTACATTAATAAATAGACAAAGGCTTTGAGCATTTCGTCATCAAACAGCATACATCGAAAAATCGTCGCCTTTTTTATTCATCGAATTAAATTCTACAAGTTCGAATGAGGCAATTTACCCGATCACAAAAAAGTAATGAGAAAAGATGATATTTTGAAAAATATTACCAGTCAGGATATTGGGATAATAGCTGCCAGTTGTATTCGTTGTTTGATAAGGATAAAATAGTAGCGCACATCACCGCAAGCCTGTTTACTTCAAGTTGGGATAACCAACCCAGAACCGTGTTGCAGGTAGGGACTGTTATGACGGATGAAGCTTACCGGAACCGCGGACTGAGCCGTTTTCTAATGGAATACATTCTGAAGATTTATAAAGACAAATCAGATGGGATACTGCTGTTTGCAAATGAAACAGTCTACCAGTTTTATCCTAAATTTGGTTTAGTACCCGTTAACGAATACCAGGCGGTAACACATACCCGGCCATCAACTGAGAACAAAAAGCATTCTGTACGCAAACTAGACCTTTCAGTACCAGAAGATCTTCATGTATTTCGGCAAGCCGTGCACCATGCGGTACCCAACAGCGCATTCCCGATGCAGTGTCAGGCACTGTCTTTCTTTTATTGTGCAGCCAATCCGGAATTTGGATTCAGCGACGCCATGTACTACATAGATGCTCTAAAAAGCGTGATAGTAATGCAGGAAGTCGAAGAAACACTCTATATACAGGAAATATTTGCTCCGCAGGAAGTAGCAATCAGGGAGGTAATAAACTCCTTTACCGGCGAAAAAGAGCAGGAAATCCGGTTAGGATTTACCCCTCTTAACGGAACGTTCGAATACCAGCCGTATCATGAGGAAGACCTTAAGCTGCTTGTATCAAAAAAACTGCAACCGTACTTCGAAAAGCAACAACTGATGGTGCCCATTCTGTCGCATACCTGATAAAATACACCCGATGCGAACGTGGCTTAGTGACACCGGCAGTAATGAATTTTGGAAATTCCGGCCGTGGGGAAGTCAAGCCAGCGAGGTGCTGCATTCGGTCTATTGTCGGTGTGGAAGTATGAATGTGTGGCAGCTTAAAAGAGGTGAGGTTCTTACCGATGATGTCTGCCAAAATTGTGGCACAGTCTTGTTTAACGACCTGGCGAATTCGATTTAGAGGTCATAAAGGACCATATCTAGTTGTCGGGCCCAATCATGACTTTTATAGATAACGGTACTAAAGCCGGTAACCTGCAGCGGTTTTAGATTGTTGCTCGGCTATAACGGCCCTGTCTGGTTGAATTTTAATCAAGGAGCTGCGACCCCTTTACTGACGTACATTACAATCTATTGGATGCCCATATTCAGCTCGTTAAAAAGAGCATCGATCCGCTTTCCAGGTCCTTGTTACCGGTGGTCATGTTATTGGCATGTCACAAAATGACTTAATGAGGTTTAATGAGGAAAATATGATCCATTACAATGCTTTTGAGTTATGAGCCTGCGAATCCAGATCGGCAGAATACGTTCTTCCTGTAGGCTTTTTAGAGCTGAAAGTCGGCTTATGAAAAAAGTGGATAAACGCGGAAAGCCAAAGTCGTTTCGCATAAAGTTGAATGATTCGCGGGCTGTGCTAGGCACAGCAGCATTCTATTTATATTTGCATTATTATGGTGCTGATCATTATTTTACTGTACGTTGCGGCCATTATCGGTGCCTGGTACTTAGCAAAGTATTTGGCAAAAGCTACGCTAAAGGACAGGTATAGGCGAGGTCATGCAATAATCCTTTATCTTGTCCTTTTGCCCCTGATAACTATAGCCTTGGGTTTCGTTGCGCTCGCAATTGCTCCAGTTGATGTTTAGACACTACACAAAATGTCCACTCTGTTCGTAAGGCAAATGCCGGTTCGACATTATTTTCTCAGATATGTACCGGTTACATTACTTTTTCAAATAGTCCTTGATTTTAGCCCGGTCATTACCGACAGCCTTTATTGCCTGCCTTACCTGATCAGCAGATACTCCCAGCTCCTTGGCCAAATAGTTGATTTCGTAATCTTCTTTTCCGGCAACACGGTTGCGGTCACGTGCGTCTGTTTTATTTTTATCGTCTGACATAGCTATATTTTTAGGTCCAACAATAGTTTCATTAGAAAAGTTTGCAAAAAACGTGCTGAAGCCGCAGCAAAAGAAACTTTTTTAAAGGCGCCCAGGATGGTAAGCTGAACACGAGCTATGAAGCTGTGACGATAAATCAAGTGACGTTTAGAGTTTTTGCGACCCGGACTGCATCCTTTTAGCTTGGCAGACTTTTTGCGCGCTTCGTTGTATTTTAGAAACAAAAACTGTATGGAAATCAAATTTCTACCATTCCTGATTCCCAAAAATGAAATAGCACAGCTTTCGGTCGAAGACCTGTCAAATGACGCGTTGCTTGAGCACCTTTTGAGTACCGGGATACTACATGTGGCGGATTGGAAGGGCGAAGAAAATGAAGGCGAGATAGGAACCTTTGTACAGTTGCGTGCCGCGGCTGTAAAACCTAGAACGCAGGTTGATTTAGGAAGCGCTTATGAAAAAGCACATCGCGCGAGTAAAAATCCAGGGGACTTCATCCCGGCGCTCCTTAAGGAAACGAATACCGTACTAAAAATGGAAGGCCTGGAAATTGTACTCCTTGACCGAGGCAACGATAGCTACTATATTGGTGTGGTTGACCAAAAAAACAGTAAAGCCATTCAAGGCAGCAGTACTGATTCCTGGAAATTCCGGCCCTGGGCAAGTCAAGCCGGCGAGGTGCTGTATACAGTCTATTGTCGGTGTGGAAGTATGAATGTGTGGCAGCTTAAAAGAGGTGAGGTTCTTGCCGATGATGTCTGCCAAGATTGTGGCAGAGTCTTGTTTGACGAGCAGGGTAATTCGGATTACGAAGTTATAAGGGAGTATATTTAGTCGAATCTTCATCCGGCGATGACCGTGCGACGCCAGCGGACAATTTTCGCAATGCTATTTTATTTTGATCCAGGCAGGAGCGTGGTCGCTGGCGTGTTCCCATCCCCTGACTTCCTTGTCAACTTCAGCCGACTTCAGATTTTCTGCTATCATTGGGCTAAGCAGGAAATGGTCCAGCCTGAGACCTGCATTTCGTTGGTAGGCATAGCGCAGGTAGTCCCAAAATGTGTAGATAACATCATTTGGGTGGAGGCTTCTAAAGGCGTCGGTCCATCCCTGTTTCAGTAGTTTCTGAAAGGCAGCGCGAATCTCTTTTCGGAATAGAGCATTATCCAGGTATTTTTCGGGCTTATAAACGTCGAGCTCCGTTGGCATAACGTTATAGTCACCCGCCAGGACAATCGGCAGCTCCATTGCTATAAGCCTTTTTGCATGCTTTTCCAGACGGCTGAACCAGTGCCTCTTGTAATCGAACTTTGGCCCCGGGTAAGGGTTGCCATTCGGCAGATAAATGCAGCCAATTACCATTTGGAAGGTGATCGCTTCGATATATCTGCTATGAGTATCGTCAGGGTCGCCGGGGAGCCCGCGCATGGTTTCCTGCAGCTCAGACTTTGAAAGTATAGCAACGCCATTCCAGGCTTTCTGCCCATGCCAAATGGCATTGTACCCCGCTTTCTTAAGCGCAGCTTCCGGGAAGCGGTCATCCGGTGCTTTAAGCTCTTGCAGACATACGACATCAGGCTTTGCTTCCTTCAACCATCTAAGCAGAAGCGGCAAGTGGTCGTTTAAAAATCATAAATCTGCATTTAGGAGCAGTAGGAGTAAATTATCAACTTGATTTTTATATGATCTTGGAGTTGACGACCTGTGCCGTCGTTACGGCCGACTTGATTGGAGCGGTGATTAAGTTTATTTATTTGATTTTCAACAATTTATAATTTTATTGAAATAATAAGTTTTAAAAATATAAAAATATTTTTCAATTTAAAATAAATATTATAATTTCATAGTGGAGATTAAAACGACTGTGAATTATTATTAAAAACATCAAAAAAACCACAAATCTCGCTTCTCATAACCAAATGAAATTATTACTTCTTTTATTATTATTTCCTGCTATGATAATCAAAGCCCAGTCAATAAAAGTTATTGTGTCTAACGAAAAAGGAGGATTACCAAATACAACAATCCGCTTATTTCAAGACTCCTTGTTAAAGAGGGTTGGCATTACTGATAGCACTGGAACATATACTTACAGCGGTCTGCAGAAAGGGGATTATTTATTGGAGATATCATCGTCCGGATATGAAAGGAAAACAGCCTTATTCCATTTCTCTGGTGATACCGTGATTGGCATTCGATTAATGGAAACTACAAAAACATTATCTGAAGTGACCGTGTCATCTAAAAAGCCCCTTTTAGAGCGTAAGATAGACAGGTTGGTTTTCAATGTTGCCGGCAATATTAACGTCGTCGGATCTGACTTACTTGATCTGCTTTCTAAAACACCTCAGGTGGATGTCCGTGGAAGTTCTATATCAATAATAGGTAGAGGGGGCGTTACGATTATGATCAACGAGAAGGTCATACAAGTACCTCCCGGTGCTCCACTAGTAGCATATTTAAAGGCCATACCGGCTGAAACAGTTGAACGTATAGAAGTAATGCCGAATCCTCCCGCTTCTTATAGCGCGGCGGGTGAAGGAGGGATTATTAATATTATACTCAAAAAGAATAGAACGCTGGGGTATAGCGGCACTGTTGGCCTTAATCTGTCCAAAGGGGGCGCATATGCCACTTATCCAAGTATCCTCGAATTTTATTTTTCCCACAGTTCTCTTAACTGTTGCAGGTCATTGCTAAGTTTGCGGGCAATAATCTTCGCGTAGATTTGAGTTGTAGAAATTCTTGTGTGCCCCGGCATCTTTTATACGGACTCGATCGGAACGCCGTTATATAGCGTAACAGAAGTGGCGAACGGGTCCCTTGCGTCTTTAAATCGCAGTGGTGGAATATCTGGGCCTGTTAACTGGCTGATAATTTCAATTGAATGACGTCCGAAATTCCAGCGGCGACAGGTTGGTCTTCGTTTTGAATAATTTGCTGAAGGACTGCAGGTGCTCAAATCCGAGTTCATAAGCGATCTCGCTGATGGAGAGGGTGGTGGTAGTGAGTTTTTCCTTGGCCAGCTCAATCAGTTTATGGTGCAGGTGTTGCTGCATGTTTTGCCCGGTTAGTGTCTTGAGAATGCTGCTCAGGTAACCCGGTGAAATATTCAGTGTTTCGGCGATACGCGTTACGCTGGGTAAGCCCTGGCTTGCTAAAGCACCGCTGTTAAAATAACTGCTCAGGTAATCTTCCAGGCGTGTCAGCAGTTCATGATTGGCTTTTTTATGGGTAATAAATTGCCGCTGATAGAACCGTTGAGAATAGGTTAACAGTAACTCCAATTGTGCAATGATCACATCCTGGCTGTAGTGGTCAATAGCCGTGCTGTATTCATATTCGATCTGGTTCACGATCGCGGTAAGCATCGCTTCTTCCTTTTCGGAAAGATACAGCGCCTCGTTCACTGAATAGCTAAAGTACTCATACTGCCTGATATTTTTGGCAAGCGGTGTATTCCATAAAAAATCAGGGTGAATCAGGATCATCCAGCCTTCGGGCTTTTGAAAATTTGCGACCTGCTCCACACTTTCCACGCCAAACAACTGACCTGGTGCCATAAAGAACAATACACCTTCATCAAAGTCGCCGGTTTGCTGACCGTACCGGAATTTAATATGCTGTTTCCTTTTCATCGAGATCCAGTAAAAATCACCGACCAGGCGGAAGGGGATCTCGGCAATTGGCATATTGACATTTTCCATACGGACAACACTGATCAGCGGGTGCGCCGGTTTGGACAGGCCGGCGGCAGGGTGATACTCGCTGATGGTGCTGAAACGCAGAAGCGGTGTACTGCTCATGATACAAGGTACTTATTTTTGCTGGTATACCTGGGCAAACTCCTTTGCGAATGCTGAAAGTTTAACCTTGCCCATTTTCGGCTGATTTCGATGAAAATTTTCCAGTGGTTTGCCGCTGTGCATGACAGTCTGCATCTCCACCAGAGTTTCGGCTAGCTTTTGGGGTACTTTAGCCATTTTTAATCCCTGCATCATGGCTTTATCTGTCAGCAACACCCATTTCAGCCAGGGCTTGTTGATTGCCGTTCCGATGATGCGGGCCGCTTCGTTACAGGTCAGTTCCTCACTGCCCACATACCGGATCGTGTTTTGCCCAGGCATCAACACAAGTTCTTCGGCAACGGCATCAGCAATGTCTTTTGGCGAAACAAAAACGATCCGGTCATCTCCGCCATAGTTGCCCATCAGCAGGCCGGTCTTCCCGGTCAGCAATGCCCAAAGGCCGGAATAACGTAGCGTAAGCAGTTTGCCCATCAGGCCTTTGCCCTTGATGAGGTCGATACTCTGGTAAAAGTTTGTGTAAAACGATCCGGGACGTATTAGGGTAATAGAAGCCTCCAGTCCTTTAAACGCGCTTTCCACATTTTCGGTTTTTACCAGATCGGCTACCCAACCATTCATTACGACAATGCGCTTCGTCTTTGCAGCCTTTAATGCCTGTACATAATTCCGCGCCATCCGGCGTAAATAATCGCCAAGATCCGGTTCTGTAAAGCTGAGCGGGATCATGGCATAAACCGCATCCGCATCCCGGAATGTGGTTAAAAGGAAATCAACATCGGCGATGGAGCCGATGGCAGCCGAGGCCCCCAGGGCTTCGATGGCTGCCTGTTTATTCCTGTCACTACTCACTACGGTTACGTCGTATCCCTGCGCTACCAGTATTTCCGTCAGCGGTTTGCCGATATTACCCAAAGAGCCAGTTACAATAATCTTCATTTTATTGGGTATAAATGCCGTTTTCAATATCGTTTAACAACAGTGGGTTTGACGGGCGCCAATTCAGGTATTCCTGCGTCCACTTGCTGGAAGCTGGACAGTCGATTGCTGCCATATGAGCGAACCAGCCAAAATGCTCGGCGGCTTGTTCAGCAGAAATGGATTTTACAGGCAGGTTTAATTGTTTGCCGATGGCTTCGGCAATGCTTTTAACGGTTATACCTTCCTCTGTATTGGCGTGGAAACGTGTTCCGGGCGTTGCTTGCTCCAAAGCTAAACGGTACAGCTGCGCAGCGTCCAACCGGTGCCCGGCGTTCCAACGGTTCTGGCCTTCGCCGATGTAAGCTGAGACACCTTTTTCCCGTGCCAGGTTCACCAGGATGGGGATAAAGCCGTGTTTATCTTCCTCACCATGTACCGAAGGCGGCAAACGGAGGATAGCCGCACGTACGCCTGTAGCCGCGGCTGCTTCCGCCGCCCGTTCCGAAGCACGGGGCCAGGCCGGATTGAATGGTGATGGCATATCTTCAGTCGCCATTTCCCCAGGCTTTACCAATGCAGTTCCTGAAGTGACAATTAACGGACGGTCTGTACCCTCCAGCATGTTGGCTATCGTTTCTATGGCCCGCTCATCGATAGCGCAAACTTCGGCAAAGCGGGTAAAATCATGGACAAAACCACAATGGATCACACCATCGCTTTCGGCTGCGCCTTGTCGAAGGCTATCCAGGTCTTCCAGGTCGCCGTAATGAACCTGAGCGCCGGCCGCTTCTAATTTGTCTGCTGATGTTTTTGAACGCGCCAGCCCCAGTACCTGGTGACCGGCCCTTAATAATTCCTGTACAACAGCAGTACCTACGAAGCCAGAGGCTCCTGTAACAAATACTTTCATGTGTTGATTGCTTTTATTGACACAAAGTACCGCTGTAACAGGCGGAAAAATTTATCCAAATCCATGTTTGGTTTAGTCGAAACCATGCTTTTTTGTTAGTGTAGATTTTTGAAATGTTTTGCTTGGTATTCGGGTAAAGGCGTAGTGTTTTTTAATCTAAAAGGCCCGGTAATGTAACTTAAAAGTAACAAAGCCGCAAAATAGGTAATCCAAGGAGAAACAGTTTCCCCTAAAGGTGCATAACCAAATAGCTCATAATCAATGATCGTTTTTGGATAGGTAGAAAAAGAAAGTTATAGCAATTGCTGCTACATAATTCCCTCAGACCAGATTGTTGCAGTAGAGATAACATTGCCAAGCCTCCTGCTTGTTAAGTAATTCACAATAATTAGTTGTTGTAAATCAAAAGAGTGCAAAAGTGTACAAATGCGATTTAACTAATGAAACAACGTCTTTTGACTCTGATTATGGATTATAATAACGAGTAACTTTGGGTAAAACTCTTCAGTGTAAGGTTTCTTAGGCAATATCCATAAAGACAAATATTGACCAATATTGGTCTTTTTCGTAATTTTGACAATATGGAAACACAGTTAAAATCCGATAGAAGACGAGTTGTACTTGTCCAGTGGAAACATCATGGACAGGAAGGGATTGAGATCTACTCTAATCTGAAACATTTCTGTGAAAGACATCCAGGATACAGCTACAACACGATCAGCAATTATCTATCAAAAAAGAAGGTTCCTTTTGAAGATCAGGATATCGTCATTACACGGAAGCCAGTATTAAATGGAGATGATCTGCCGGCTCTAGCATTACCCAAAAGATTGTTTTGGGAATTTGACTATGATAAAATAGACTGGTCCTATCATTACCGTATGGTAATAGAAAGGGTGCTTCAGAGAGGAAACGAAAAGGATTGGCAAGAGATTATGCGTTACTATGGTAGAAGCAAGATCATAGCGACGCTTCAGAATGAAACGAGCTATTTGCCAGATCGGATTATTGAGAAAGTTACTTCTTACTTTAATTTAAAACCTGAGCAACTCAAATGTTATATAAGAAAACAGTCGACCCCGAAACACTGGGATTGATACAATCGCTAATGCTGGAGCAAACCCTCAGCTCCTTCTATTTGGCCGGAGGAACAGCTTTGGCTCTTAAGCTTGGCCACAGGAAATCGATCGATATTGATCTATTTACCCACAGTAACTTCGACGTCGATTTTTTGAGCCATTATCTTGAAGGCAAGTTTGATGCTGAGGTAGAGCAAACAGCAAAAAATACAATACATGGGTATATCAAAAAGGTAAAGGTGGACCTTATTGCACATCAGTACCCCCTGATAAAGGAAATAGAAACGATAGATGGAGTCAGGATGCTATCCCTGCACGATATTGCCGCAATGAAACTACTGGCGATAAATGACAATGGCAGTAGGATAAAGGATTTTGTTGATATCGGTGCACTCTTGGATAAGTTATCCCTGGGTGAAATGCTGGAAGCATATCAGAAAAAATATCCGAATGCGGACGAAAATATAGTCTTAAGGTCACTAACCTATTTTGAGAATATTGACCTTAGAACAGAAACGCTTATACAAACACAGCGACCGTTTGAATGGAAACAGATTGCAAAGAAATTGACAGAAGCCGTACAAAAGCATAGGGAAGGGCGTCATGTAACATTGTCTAAGCCGCGGCAATATCCTCCACTGGAGAACAAAGGAAAGAGCAAAGGCCTCCGACGCTGAGAGGCTTTGCATTGATTTAGAGACCAATTCTGACTTGGTGCATCCATCAGCAACTCGACTACCGACTTTATTTTATTAGTGAAGACCGGCTACAGGCGCTTATAGATTGGGTTCAATATTCAAGATGAAAACTTAACGCCGTGGAAACAAAAATGATCTTTATTGAAGCAAGAAAAATGGACTTGGTGACACTGCTGGCGCAGCTTGGCTTTGCACCGGCTAAGATACAAAGACAAGATTATTGGTACAAATCGCCCTTCAGAAATGAGCGCACCGCGTCCTTTAAGGTGAGCCGGGAGCGTAACATTTGGTATGATCATGGCGAAGGGGCTGGTGGCAACGTGATCGATTTCATCTCAAAATTCTACCAATGCGATGCAGCCGAAGCGGCAAAAAAGATATTAGAGTTGCAGGGCGATCATGGTTTTTCTTTTCACCCGCCCACACAGACCCGCGCCGCAGCTGGTGAAAAAAAAGAGTACACGCAGAATAAAATTGTCATACAGGCGGTCCGGCCCTTGCAAAACAGTGTACTGCTCAACTACCTGCAAGAGCGCAAAATTCCAATAGAAATTGCGCAGCAATATTGCAAGGAAGTAGATTTTTTATTGTACAAGAAGCGACATACGGTAATTGGTTTCGAGAATCAGGCTGGTGGTTTTGAGCTACGAAGCCCATCATTTAAAGGAAGCAGTTCTCCTAAAGATGTAACCTTCCTGGATAAGGGCAAACAAGAAGTTTGTGTCTTTGAAGGCTTCTTTGACTTCCTTTCCTTTGCTGTTATGAGACCGAAGATCGTGTCTGAATTAACCAACTGTATAGTGCTAAACTCCCTTGCTTTCTTTGAGAAAAGCCGCGCCCTGATGGAGCAGCACGATAAGGTATTTTTGTTCCTGGACCAGGAACAATCCGCCAGGCAAAAAGCGCAAACGGCAGCTGAATGGAACAAGGAAGTCAATGTAACAAAGTACACAGACTGCAGCCATTTTTACCGGCATCATGAAGATTTGAATGCCTGGCTCGTACAACAATCTCAGCCCAGGCAAAAGCCTTCAACGCGTCTCGGCCGTGGAATGTAGGGAGTGTCATTTTTGCAGCTCAAAAAAGCATTGCTGAATGGTTGGGTAGGGTATTTTTCCTGCCCCTTGGCAGGAGCAAGATGTACGTTTGTATGACAAACGGTTCTTGCCCTTTGCTCCGGAGTCGCTTCGGGGATTGAAATAACCTCCGAAGTCGGTTATTCTGGCAGCTTTAGAAGCTGGCTGAAGCAGAGAAAAATGCAATTAAGTAATGCATGAATAGGTTCCCGCCTCCACATTTACTTATCCTTTCCTTGTAGCATTCTCTCTAAAAGGATAATTTTTTCTTGTTCGGACTTTAGCAAACGTTCATACAAGTCTTTGTTTTCCTGAATCATTTGCATCCACATTTCAGTGGAATTTACATGTGCATGGTCCCCAAAAATATTAGGTGCTTGCGTGTTGTTGTAGTTGTTTTGAATGTAGTTAATGACCGCGTCATCGTCGTAGTTTTTGATTGTGTCAACGGAGACACCTAGGGCATCGGCAATCTGGCCGAGCTGGGTTTCGTCTATATTACCATTCTGCTCCAGCTTGAAAAGGTTTTGCCTGGTCATCCCCAATCGTGAAGCCAACGTCTCTTGGCTAACCTCTCGGATTTTCCTCACCGCTTCAATTTTCCGACCAATAGTAGATGTTTTATACAGCTTGCTTGTCATTTTGGAGGTTTTACTTGTTAGTGTTTCGTTATTGTGCGGTTGCATTCTGTAAACAAAAACTGTTGCATTTAGCAACGCCGATGTAATCGCAGGTAACAAAAGTAAGGTAAAGTGGTAATTTAATGTACGTTATAAATCGTTCTCTGTATCCGATTTAATCTTTTCTCAGTTTACAGGTTGTTGCCCGGAAAGTGCTACCGGCTTTGCCCGTAGGTTTGATCAAAAAGCTTACTCATTTTTGTGCTGGTGATGGTAATAAGAAGTGTTTACTGTTGTTTCATGCGGGGCTTGTTTGGTTTGCGAGGGAATCCTCAATTGAGGATTCCCTTTACATAAAAAATCAGGCTGCTGAAAAATTTTTGTTGAGAAAAATTTCAGATGAGCGCAAAATTTAATTTGGTGATTCAATTTTTTTTTGAATTTTTGCAACACCGATTTAACAAATTTCTTGTAGTTGGTATAACCTGCCAGGGATCGATTCAATCAACCGTGCAGCACCTTTGCAGGTCACAGTGGAACCCCCGGAATTGTTACCACAGTATTCTTTAAATCTTTGGCCATACTCATGATGTCTTTATTGGATGGATGACAATGCTTATGGATTTAGTCTCCATACGCCATGCTTTGACGCAGCCTGGCATGAACTTTATCAATGATATTCAGAGCAGCTAACCATATAGAACTTTTCACCTTCTTTTCAAACCATTTCTTGTATAACCGCATCATTACTTATACTGCTTATCCAAAACAAAAACACGAACTGATCCTCGTATAAAGATTAGCGTGCCTTTACATTTTCTATCCTCATTTTTCTATGAAACCTTACCTTAAGCACTATCTGCTGATCCTTCACCTGGCAGCAATCCCAACTGCCGCTTTCAGCCAGCGAGGGCTTGGAGCAACCGAGGCCGACGCCAAGATGCTTCCCGGCGGGGCCGGCAGCGGCGGCGGTATGTCGGGTATTTACAGCCCGAACCTGTTTGACGGCACCGCCAACATCAACATTCCCATTTTCCAGTACAGCACCGAAGGCGCCGACTACGGCATCGGCCTCAGCTACAATACCCTGGGGGTGAAGCTTGACGAGCTGGCTTCCGTGGCGGGAATGCACTGGACCCTGCGCGCCGAAGGCAGCATCAGCCGTACGGTAAAAGACCTTCCCGATGAGCTGGCCATGACCATCGATACTATTTATACCAGCAACACCCAGTATTACACCCGGGTAAAAGGCCGCCTGGCCCAGGATATGGAGACCGCGCAGCAGGCAAGCGACCCTAACGTGTACCGGGATCATGAAAGTGACGAGTTCGTGCTGTCGGCCGGCGGCCTGTCGCTGAGCTTCCGGCTCGGGCGCAACGGGCAGGTCTTCACCCACCCGCATCGCAATGTCAAAATACAGCTGCTCTCCAACGGTCAGCCGCTACCCGCTACCGGTAGCGGCAGTGTTCCCCCTGCCGCCTTGTCGCTGGAATTTGTGGTGACCGACGAACAAGGCAACCGCTATTATTTTACCAAAGGCGATTACCGCGTGTGGGAGATGCTTACCCTCAGCGCCCAACCCCTTGGCACCGGCATGGAAGTAGCCGGGCCGGATGAGATCGGCCGCTTTGACCAGGTCGACCGCTGGGTGGTGAGCCGCATCGAGCTGGCCGGCGGCAGTGCGCTGCGTTACCAGTACCGGAGCAGCGAAAGAGCCGACGCCACATACATGGCCGTGGAAAAAAAGACCCCGAGCGCTTCGATCAGCTATGGTGAAGTACCCGGCAGCGGCTACAAGGCCCTGATCAGCCGGATCGAATATCCCAACGGTGTGAGCGCCGACTTTGTCTACGACGACCAGCATCAGCGCTGCGATAACGGCAGGGAAGCGAACGGAACTGGCGCGCCCACGCCGGCGCTGACCGAGATCAAAGTGGGCGCCGCCACCGGCGGCAGCTGCCTGCGCTACCGGCTCAACCAGAGCTATATTGTTACCGATACCTTTAACCAGGTAACGGAAAAGCCCCTGGGCAGCCCCTGCAATACCATTACCGGCTTGTACCCTTATCGTACGCACCGACTGCGGCTCAACAGCATTACCCTGCTGAGCTGCGACGGGCTCAGCAGCGAACCCTATTACAGCTTTGCCTACGATCCTACGCCTATGGCCCCCCGCTTCCGCGCCGGGCAGGACTACTTCGGCTATGCCAACGGCAGGCGGGCAACGGGCTGGGGACTTGAGCCCAGCGGGGACCTGAGCATCCCGTATCACCTGAATGCCAGCAATGCCAATGGTGATTTTTATTATGGTGTCGACCGCACCGCCGACTTCAGCTACGGCCGCGCCGGTATCCTGACCAAAGTGACCAATGCCTACGGCGGTTACGTGGAGTTTGGCTATGCACCTCACAATACCCTGGCCAACACCTTTAATCCCCAACCGGCCAACCTGAACAATTTCCTGGGGCGGGAGGCCAATGACGGCCTCTGCCTGGCCAGCATTAAGGAAAGCGACCCTTACCATGCCGGCAATTACCGCCTCACCAGCTTCAGCTACGAAGAAGGCCAGCAGTTCCTCAGCGGCGGCTATTTTTCCGGCCCCGTTACCTACAGTCACTACCAATCGGGCCCAACAGCAGTAGGCAACTGGACCAATACCTACCTTACCGCCCATCACCTGGTCGGCAACAGCAACCACGGCTATTCCAAAGTGACCGTGACCCAGACCGACAACAACGGCGCCCAGCTGTCGCGCAAGGTGACCCGCTTTACCAATATCGTGGACGTGAACGACAACGGCCAGCCCATCAACCGCTACCAGGTCGTGGGCGGCGGCAAACCTTTTTATGCCTTTCCCTACAACGACAAGCAATACCTGCGCGACTGGGAAATAGGCCTGCCCTTGCTGGTACAGGAATACGACAACCTGAACAACCTGGTGCAGGAGACCCGCTACCGCTACCGCTTTACCCTGGACAGCACATCGGCCCTGACCGCCGGCGTAGGCGGCACGAAATACAGCTATGTGCACGGCCAGCTGCTGAGCATTCCCAATGTGAGCGCCCACCCGATCATCGAACAGATTGCCGTTACCGATCCTTATGTTCCCTATACCGGTAAAAGCCTGCTGCAAAGCACCATCATCCGCAAGTACATGAGCTACGGCGGGCAGGTCTACGACTCGATGGCCTACACCTACGACAGCCGCGAGAACCTGAAGACGATCGTTACCCGCAATAGCGAAGGCGAAGAAGTGCAGACCATCCACTACTATAACTACGATGCCGGCGCCTACGACCCGCTGCCCGGCCTGGAGCGGCAGGTGACCACCCAGCGCTGGAAGCGCATTGCCGGCACCACCGGCCCGCTGCCCGACAACGGCGTGCTGCTGGACGCCTACTTTACCGGCCTGGCCGCCGATGGCAGCAGCGGCAGCTACAGCCGTATCCGCAACAAGACCCTGTACAACCTGCAGACCGCAGGCCAGCTGAGCTACAGCAGCTACCTGGGCACCGGCCCCCTGAACAGCACCCCCCTGAAGATCAATGCCGTTACCCAGGGCGCCGCCCTTCCCGACTTCCGCAAGACCAGCGAAGTGCTGCAGGCCGACGCCAAAGGCAACCCCCTGGAGACTTACCTGCCGGACGGGGAGCAGTACAAAGCCATGGTATGGGATACCGCCACTGGTAAGAAACTTGCCGAGGCCGTAGGCTGCCGCTACGCCGATATGGCCTATACCAGCTTTGAAGCCGGCCCTTACACTACCAATTTTACCTACGACCCCAGGACCGTCCCGGGTGGCGTTACCGGCACCGTCTGCTTCTCCCTGTGGAACAGCCAGACCCTGCAACCTAATCCCATCACCGGAACCCGTGACCTGCAGCCCGGCAAAGAATACCTTCTGAGCTTCTGGCTTAAAGGCCCCAATCCCGGCATTACCCTGGGCGGCGCCGGCCTGGCCCTGCCCGCCAGCCCCGCCGTTACCAAAGGCGACTGGAAGCAGTATATCATCCGCTTCACCCCCGGCGCCGCATCCCGCATCAGCATTTACGGCTCAGCCAACGGCACCTACCTGGACGAAGTCCGGCTGCATCCCGCCTCGGCCCTGATGCAGAGCTGGAGCGCCGATGCCCTGCTGGGCACCACCTCGGCCGCCGACGCCCGCGGCCGCATCACCTATTATGAATACGACGCCATGGGAAGGCCCTACCTGGTACGCGACCAGGAAGGCCATATCCTGTCCAAGACCCAGTACACCCTCCATGGCGCCGAATAAACCCTATTACTATCACGATATAAATAGAAATACAATGCAACCCTTCTTGCATACCATCATAAAAGCACTTGTGCTGTGCCTGCTGCTTTTGGGCTCCTGGCCACAGGCCACAATCTTTGCCCAGACCAATAAGCCGCAGCTGAACCAGCAGGCCCCTGCCGGCAGTGTGACCAATACCGTACCCGTGCCACCCGCCATCAATATCAACAGCTCGGAGCTGTACAATTTTGAACGGAGCTTCGTGCCCAGAGTACCCATCGACGATCCAGCCACACTGACCACCACCAGCGCCCCATCCGATGTGCAGGTGAGCACCCTGTACAAAGACGGCTTCAGCCGTGGTATGCAAGCCGTGGCACACAATTTTACCCAGGGAAAGAGCCTCGTAAGCCCTGTGGATACCCGCTTCCGGCCCCAGGAGACCGGCTACCTGCCTTACAGCAGCGCCGGCTACGGCTTCAGGGCCAATGCCTTTACCGAACAGCAAGCCTATTACAGCAACCTGTATCCCAATGAAGGCAATACCGCCTACAGCCTGCAGCGTAACACCTCGGCAGGAAATGTGCTGCGGATGACCAGCTACGCCCCCGGCAAAAGCCAGGTCGGGCAGAGCAGAGGCACCGAAACCCTCCCCATCACCGAGGCCTGCAGCTGTATCCGCCGCTGGAGCGTGGACGGGAACGGTAAGCCCCTGAGCAACGGCGTCTATGCCGCAGGCGAGCTGCTGGGTTCCCTGGTCCAATCGCCAGCCAGCGGGACCGCACTGCCTCCCCGTAAGTTCGTGTATAAGAACAAGGATGGCCGTGTAGTGCTGGAGCAGATCGCAGACAGCCTCACCCCCGGCCCGGACTATACCTACCAGCTGACCTTCTACATCTATAACCCGCAGGGGCAGCTTTGCTACGTGGTGCCGCCCGCCGCCGCCGATAACGCCCTATCCGCCGGCAGCATCAGCCAGGCGACCCTGGACCAGTACTGCTTCCAGTACCGCTACGACAGCAAGGGCCGCAAAGTAGAGCAGAAAGTACCCGGCAAAGGCTGGGAGTATTTTGTGTACGATAAACGGGACCGGCTGGTATTGTACCAGGACAGCAGCCTGAAAAGCGCCGGAGGGTGGTGGTCCTTTACACTTTATGATGCCCTGGACCGGCCAACCGTTACCGGTAAGGGCCAGGCAATCGGCACAACCCGGCAGCAGTTTGCCGCTTTGATGGAGGACGGTTCCACTTATCCATCTACCCATGTGCTGTATTATGCCAAAAACTATAACCTCTATCATGTTTATCCCGCAGCCTTAGATTACTGCGAGATCTGGAGCTACTTTTATTACGATGATTACAGGGAAGCCGACCCCAACGGTGACCTGTGGAACACCTACAGCACGGAGCTGCAGTTCAGCGAACAGCAAAGCCTTCCCGGCTCAGAAACACCGCAGCGCAGTAATCGTACCCAGGGCCTGCCCACCGGCAGCCTGGTGAAGATACTACCTGCCCCCGGAGCCTCCGGTACCGGCGCCTGGCGCAGGACAGCCCTGTTCTACGACGACAAAGGCCGGCTGATCTATAGTGCGGGCCAGGACCTCGCCACCCCGGGCAGCACAAACATCGTCCACGCCTCCTATGCCGGCAGCCAGTACACCTTTACCGGCCAGGTGCTGAACACCAAGCACGTGCTGGTCAACAACAAGAGCAGCGACGGCTACCTGGAGCACAGCGAGGCGACCCGCAACGAATACGAAGCCGCCACCGGCCGCCTGAGCAAGACCTGGCGCAAAGTGGACAACGCCGGCGGCTGGACCCTGACCTCCTCGCTGTACTACGACGAGCTGGGCCGCCTGCAACGCAAGGTATTTACCAACGGCGGCGAGACCCAGGACTACAGCTACAATATCCGCGGGCAGCTCACCGGCATCAACGGCGTGTATGCCGAGACCGGCAACCGGGAGTTCCAGTACCGCAGCTTCGGCGAGTCCCTTAAATACGACTACGGCTTCGATAAGCCCCGCTTCGACGGCAAGATCGCCGGCATGATCTGGCGGGGCAGCAACGGCGCCAACCTGGGCAACAATATCAGCAGCATGCACGCCTATGGCTACGACTACGACCTGAGCGGGCGGCTGAAGCTGGCCGACTATTACCTGCAGCAGGAGTACAACGGCCAGGGCCAGGTAGACCCCTGGAGCAAGACCCTGCTGGACTTTACCGTATCGAACCTGTACTACGACAAGAACGGCAACATCA
>NZ_QUZZ01000015.1 GCF_003545695.1 Taibaiella helva
GCATACAACAGCATTACCACCGGCATTGGCGGTGCAATCCTGCGCCAGGGCTATGCCTGCGCCCAGGAGCACAGCAGCAGCAGTAAGCAATACCGCCTTTAAAGTAAATTTTGCGTTCATTATAGAGAGGGTTTTTTGATGGAAAAAGGGGAAAGCCTGTTGCGCTTCATCCGGTGCTGCTGATGGAAAATATCAACAGCCACAGCCGAACGGGTCAAAGATAAAACCGGTTTATATGTATTTCCGGGGTCATAGCATAACCTGAGTGTTTGAGTTCAGGAAGTTGAATCAGCTATTCAGAGGCTGGAAGCCCTTTTCTGGTAATATATGCTTGCCGGGATATTGTGGTTTGCTGATCAGTCCCGTTACTAAAGAATAAAAGCCTGTATACGGAGATCAGGCTTCTGTGGCTGAAAGCACCTGCAGAATAGCCTCATGTATCTCTTTAATAGCAGCATCTTTCCTGAGACATACGTCGATGGCTCCGGCCAGGCACATCCACCTGAGATCATCGGTCTTCAGGTCGTCCAGCAACATGATTGTCTTAATATTGGGCTGCAAGGCACGTACATCCCGGAGCATACCCAGGTTGGGGCCGCTATCCACGGTACCGTCAGAGATCATCAGGCTAACCTTTTCGTGTGTGAGCAGGCGCAGGCATTCCCGGCGGGAACCGGCATGTAGCAAAACGGCGTCAGAAAAAAGAGCGCGGATAGCAGAAGCTATGCCCAAACGCATAATGTTCATCTTGCATGTAATCAAAAAGATCGGCATCTTTCTATATTTAATCCAGGTAAACTTTAGTATACTCCGTAAGGGTACGATATTTTTATTCCAAATTTATACGGTCATCAGACCTGGCAAAAAAGTATAGTAGTAGTTGAAGGCCTCAGTTAAATAATTACAATCAGGAGAAGGATTATAACTGATCTGGCACGATGCCGGCTGTAGGCATCCGTAACCGCATCCCGGCTTCGCGCTTTGGCAGCTCTTCTTCGCATGATGCAAAAGGGCCCTGTCTTTGTGGTTCTTAGCTGAAGATGGTGCTCTTCATAGAAAATGTTCAATAGGGCAATACAATAAGTACTATACCTGTGTGCACAGATGAAAGTTGTTGCTACATTTGTACAATAACCTACATTTTATATTATACAGATATAGGTAATACTATCTCAAGCCAATAACCGCAAGTCCAAAATGAAGCACCAGTGGGGTTTTCTACTGATCCTTTTCCTGGGATCGTTCTGTCATACAGCCTATAGCAGGAACACAAAAGATTCAGCAGTCCAGATTTTACACAGCTTGTCCAATGCCTTTCAGAAAGGGAAATTGCCTGAAAAAGCTTACCTGGATACGATTCCGGTCATCATGCGCAATTGTTTATCGGAGCAGGTTTTTTTTACCCATAAGGAGCTGCTGGATATGTTGGACCCTTACCGTCAGGTAATATGGAGGGATAAGAAAAATGAAGCGCGTAAGCATGATTACTACGGGATACTGAGCAACCAGGCGCAGATGTCGGGCAGGGATGGTGAAATGCTTTACTATGCCGAGAAGTTTGATAAGCTGGAGCAGGAAAGCAAGCACCGCCGATCACTTACCGCGCTATCGATTATTGCCATCTATTACGAAGGACAGCGCTCCAACGAAAAGATAAAAGCCCTTTATGAAAAAGAAAAAGGCTATTTGCGCGGCATCCCGGTGATAGCCGATAAGGAAAAGCTGGATAAATACGACCTCGTACAGGCGATAACTTTGCTGGAGCAGTCGGCAAGGGCGCTTTATGAATTGAATGATACGCTTTCGGGGAAGGAGGCAGAGCGTATCCTGGAGGCAATAGCGGCATTGGCCAAGGCGAAATACAAAGATGACCTTAATGTAATGGCAAGAATTGCCGTTGCGCAGATACTCTCCTTCTATCGGAGAGCTGTTGCCGAAAATAACGCTCCGCTGATGCGGGAAGCCTTCCAGTGCCTGGACGCCATGCTGTCCGACAAGAACACGCTGGAGTATATGAAGCCTTATCTCTACCGCACTATAGCGGATCTAAAAACAGCCTATTATATTCATTATGCCGATATCGACAGCGCTTCCTTTTACCTGGGCCGGTACGAGGAGATGGTGAAAGACGATCCGAACCTTTACAGTGTGTTCGTATCAAGAAAATACAAAGCCCGGCTGCTGTATACGGAAGGAAAATATAAGGAAAGCGCCGACACCTATGAGAAGGCCATGAACGCCCTGGATACTTCCCGCACCCTGCTGGTAAGGGATATCGACGACATGATGTACGCCAGGGCCCAGTCCGAGGAACAGCAAATATTATTGGCGGATGCAGCAGCCCGGAACAAGGAAGCAGAAAAACGGCTCTTCGCAGCCAGCGCCCTTATTGCTTTGTTACTGATCGCCGGGTGGTTTATCATACGGTATATACGCAGGAGGCAAAAAAATAGGCTCATGGAATTTAAGCTGAATATGGCGCGCAACATCCATGATGAGACCAATCCGGCATTACTGTATGCCAAGGCATTAATAAAAGCTTCGCGGTCTGAGAACGGGAACGGGGAGCTGGTCACTGCCGAGCTGGATAGCCATATAGGTCATACGATGGCGCTGATCCGAAGCCTGTCGCATGACCTGAAGTCGGATAAACAGTACATCCTGTATGACCTGGTAGCCAAAACAGAGCAAACACTGAAAAAGCTGAACACGGGAAATGAGTTTGCCATTAGTATTCGATCGGGCATCGATAAAAAACGCTTTATCAGCCATTACCAGTTCTCTCAGCTAATGTCGGTGCTGAATGAATGCATAACGAATACGATCAAGCATGCATCCTTTGATAAGATCAACCTGACCTTTGCCAATAACGGCAACAAGCTGGCGATCACTTACAGTGATAATGGCAAAGGCTGGGAAAGGCATGCAGGCGCGGGAATAGGTATGCGGAACATGGAAGAGCGTATCGCACAGCTGAACGGGGAATGGGAAATAGACAATGATTATCCCAATGGCTACCGGATTCATATTTCCTGTTTGCTGAGATAAGCTATCTGCCCGGTGCTTAGTATGCAGAACCGGATTTTGAAATGAACTTTCACCTTATGAACAATAAAGTAACATGTATAGCTCTGTATTAGTAATAGACGATCATAAAATGGTGGCCAATGGCATCAAGATGCTCCTTGGACCCTTGTTTGAAAAATTTCATATGGCCCATGACGGCGCAAGCGGTATGAGCAAAGCGCTGCAGCATTTCCCGCAGCTGGTGATCGTCGATTTTCTGTTACCTGATATTACGGGCGATCTGCTGGTGCGCGAGCTGAAATGTAAGCTGCCTGCCGCCAGGATGCTGGCCTATTCTTTTTCCTATTCTCCCGATGCGATTATAAAAATGCTACAGTCGGGGATCAACGGCTATGTGATCAAGAAAGATGACGACGATGAATTTATCCGTGCGATACACCTGCTCATGGAAGGCCGGGACTACTTTTGTAAGGAAGCGCGGATACATATCGTGAACCGGTTTTCCGGCTCTTCCGACGATTACATGAACAGCCACCTGATTGCGAATACAAAATTCTCCGGTAAAGAGCTGGAGCTGGTCCGGCTGCTTTGCAAGCAGAGAACAACAAAGGAGATCAGCAAGCATTTACACCTTTCCGAACGGACGGTAGAGCAGTATAGGAGCAATATCACGCGCCGCATCGGGGCCAAGAACCTTGCAGGAGTGATAAAATTTGCCTTGCAGCACGGGGTTATCCAATTGGAAGAGCTATAAGCTTTGCTCCGGATCATTACTCCCAATACACCGTTTAATTCTGTATAAAATCAAGCACGGCATTTTTATAGACCGGTAATTGGAGCTTCTGCTTCATTTTGATAAAGCTGTCGATCGGTCCCTGGGAGGAGAGGGCATTGACTGCCCAGGCAGGAATGATGCCGCCCGGATCGACCTGCAGGCTGTACGATACTTTTACCCTGCTTTTATCCAGCGGCATAATGGTCCAGAGGCCCAAGGAATGATTTACCCTGACAATTCCTTTTTTATTGCCGACCCAGCCGGGTATGGCCGGCGCATTCACAGATACTTCTTTGCTGATCTTGTCCTGCGATACTTTCACATGAGCAACAAAGTCCCTGTTCTCAAGCGGCCAGGGCAGGCTGACTTCCGAATAATAATACAGTTCGGCAGGAGAGACTTGCCGCAGGAGGGTACAGCTCTTGGTATGGGAAACCCAATCTACCGCAGCGGGCACATCGAGCAGCAGGGTAACCAGGGCGGAGGCGGTTGTATACAGGACGCATTCTACTTTCAGCGCTTTTATTTTAGACCCCGGTACAGACTTCGAATAGACCCTTATTCCTTCTTTTTCCGTAACGAACTTCCAATCGGACTGAGCCTGCACCGTTAAACCGGCGCAAAGAAGCAGCAAAACCAGGAAGATATAATGACGGCGCATTTTTTGGGCGGTAAAGTTAGGGGCAATTGCTATTGGGCCGTAAGGTTATCTTTGATAAGGGTATCAGCGCCGTTTATGGAGGAATGCTGCTGATGCCGGATTTAGCGATAGAAAACAAGGGCCGCCTCATGCTGCTGAGACGGCCCTTTTATAAGAGTTGATGCACCTGGTTTATTGTTTCACCAGCCGTGTCCTGAACACCTTTTCTCCTGTACGAAGCTCTACGATATAAACACCGGGCAACAGGGTACCAATGTCCATCGTATGTTGCGTTCCCTGGAGCTTGTCCCATTGCAATACTTGCTGTCCCGGCATATTCAGGATGCGGCAAGTGGCCTTTTGAAGCGGAACTGCAGAGAACAGTGTCACTTTATTCTTTGCCGGGTTGGGTGCCAGCGTTATGCCACCAGCTCCGGCCGCCTCTTCGATGGACATACCGGTCACCTGGAGGCAGGCGGAGGTATCCCGGCAATCGCCTTTTGTAAGGATGACGGCGTAGCTGCCGTTCTGTGTCGCGGTATAGCTTTGCTGTGTTGCCCCGGCTACCGGCTGCTGCTGATCGCAGTTGATCCATTGGTAGGTGGCGCCCGCCTGGGCAGCGCTAAGCACATTCCCGGCCTGGCTTACTGAACGGTCCAGCACATTCAGCTGTAAGGTAAGGACGACATTGCTGTCGCAGCCGGCGGCGTTGGTAAAGGTTTGGGTATAGGTTCCGCTTTGCGTGTATGTCGTTCCGTTGAACCGGAAACTATCACAGGCAGATATTGTGAGCGCTGTGGAGAGCGGGCTGCAATTGCCCAGCTTTAAGACAAAGACATTGTTGCTTGCCGCAGCAAGGTTGAAGATGCCGGGCCCCGGATCAAAGTCGACGGTGTCGGAAAATTCGCTGACAATATGGATGCTGTTATCCAGCGGGCTCAGCGCGATATCTTCGCCATTGATCCCGATGCTGTTGCCCTCGCCGCTAACACTGGCCGCCCATACAAAGCGACCTGCCGAATCGAGCTTTGATACAAACAGGGCGCTTGAAGATGCCGGTGTCAGCATATAGGTAGCGGTATCCGAAGGGTTGAAATCGGCCAATGCGCCATAGGTACCTATGGTATACACATTGCCGGCGGGATCGGCAGTAATCCCATAACCAACATCAGCAGTAATGCCGCCCATACCTTTTGCCCAGGCTAAATGGCCGCTGCTGTCCAGCTTGCATACGAATATGTCTGCATCGCCCACGCCGGTTAAGGTAGAAACGAGGTTTAGGGTTCCTGCACCCGGATCAAAATCGACCGTATCGGAAAATCTACCTGTAATATAGGTATTGCCCGATACGTCAGCCGCCAGGGCGAAGGGCATCGGGCTGCCGCTGTATATATTTTCAGGAACGCCCATTTGCCTGGCCCATATATAATTGCCGGCCGCGTCCAGCTTGGATACAAATATATTCGTTGTCGGCCAGCTGAAAGGGCCGGGGGCCGTGGTCATGTTCGCCACGCCGGCGCCGGGATCAAAGTCCGTAGTCCCGGCAAAGGCGCCCAGCGTAAAGATGTTCCCGTCGGCATCTGTCCGTATCCCTTTCGAGGTCGTCTGATCGGTACCGCCGATCCTTTTGGCCCATATATAATTACCGCCATTGTCCAACCTGGCGATAAATACATCGCCCAGACTGCTGCCGGCTGTGAGATTGTCTACCGCTGCACCGGGATTGAAATCTGCCGTGCCCCTGAAGTTCCCGGTCACCAGCACATCGCCCGTGCCGGTCAATGCGATGCCGGTGCTGCCATCGTTTTTGTCTCCGCCGAGCTGCTTTGCCCATACAAATTCTCCGTTGGCGTTCAGCTTCACCACGAAAACGTCGGTGGTATAGGGATTTCCCCCTGTATTCAGGGTATAGGCGCCCGGCCCGGGATCAAAGTCGACCGTACCGGGCGCGCCGAAAGAACCGTAAGTGCCGCTGATATAAATATTGCCCGAAGCATCGACGGCTATATCATTGGGTTCAGACATCACATCAGGGCTGCTGGCCTCAAATTGCTTTACCCATTCAAAGCCGCCTGCCGCATTCAGCTTCAGCAGGAACACATCCCATCCGGACGAGGTTAAATACTGCGTACCGGGCCCCGGATCGAAATCGGTAATATAGCTGAAATGGCCGGCTATATAAACATTCCCTGAGGCATCCACAGCCGTAGCGCCGGCAGCATCGTATCCTTCGCTGCTCAGATGTTTTGCCCAGGACAGGTCCTGTGCCGGTACGGCAGCAGAACAACAACACAACGCGAGTCCCGCGAGCATCTTCTTTGCTATGGTGAATAAACTTTGTTTCATCGTCGTCTCTTTTTATAATTTAAAAATGAATTGGTTCTTATGATCAATATCTACCCGGCTCCGGGCTCATCGAAAGGACAGCTATACGAGGGTGCTTCGGCAAGCTCAGCAACCATGGCTTCGATAGGTCCTTCCGGTTCCTGAGCCTGTAGAAGGAACAACACCTGTTGTCAGCGGATCAGCGTCAGGTCTCCTTTGAATACTTTCTCTTCGCCGCCGGTGCCACGCAACCGGGCATAGTAGTGATAGGTACCCACATCGGCCGGCCGGCCCTTGTACTGGCCATTCCATCCCTGTGCAGGATCTGTAGTGAAGAAGACTTCCTGGCCCCAGCGGTTAAACACGCGGAACTCGGCCAGCTTGTGATAGCCGCAGTTACCGATCTTAAACAGATCATTGATCCCATCGCCGTTCGGCGAAAAAGCATTGGGCATAAAAATGGCATCATGGATATCGATATGCACTGCCGAAGAAGCTTTGCAGCCGTGCTCGCTGTAGCCGGTAACAGTATATGTAACAGGGTTCCGGGGCTGAGCGATGGGATGTGCGGAAGCCGGGTTGTCCAGCCCGTCTTCTGGCAGCCACCGGTAGAGGTTGGCGCCGGTAGCCCACAATTGTACTTTTTGCCCTGCAGCGATCGTAGTGTCTTTGCTAATTTCCAGTACAACTTCAGGAAACGTTTTGATCGTGAAAGGTAGGGTGGTATCACAATCCGCGGCAAGCACCTGTACTTTATAGTGACCGGCGGCAAGCCCTGCAGCAGTATCTCCCTTATCACTGTGCGTCGAGCGGATCAGGCTCCCGGAATCGTCGTACCAATTGTAAGTATATACATTGTTATTGTCCGGCGCAACGGAGGCAACGGCCATACCAGCAGCAGGGCAGCCTTCAAGGGCCGTCAGTACCGGCAGGGGAGCGATCTTTACATGGAAGGTATCGGCATCAGGGCAGCCGTCCGCACGCTGGAAGCGGACCACATAGGTTCCGGAAGTGCTCACCCGCGTGCGGAAGCCGGAAGCCCCGTGCGCCCATGTATAGCCGGTTCCCGAAGTATCGTCGGCCACCAGCTGCACGCTATCCTGGCTGAAGCAGGGGATAGCAACCTGTTCGGTAACCGGCATAATGAACTTCGCCAGGAAAGCATCGCGCTGGATGCTTAGCTGCCCGCCCAGCACACTCTTAAAGCTTCCCGGAGTTGCTATGCGTGTAGGGCTGTAAGTGGTACCTGCCACGTAAACGGCAGTACCCTTTGTCGTATTCGCCGCTGCCAGGGAGCAGCCCCAGTCTTCGAACTGTCCGCCGTAATACGTAGCGTACTCACGGTTACCCGCCGTATCGAATATGCTCAGGTAGGCGGACAGGCTGCTGCCAGTAGTAAAAATGCCGGGATTCTCGGTCTGATAAGCGCAAGGTGTTGCTAATCCGGCAGCGTCCGAATTGACCAGGAGAAAGATCTTATTGTTATTACAGGCCAGGCCTGCACTCATTTTTCCCGTGTTCCCATAATAGTAAGTACCCCATCTGCGCTGGCCCTGGCCCGAAAATTTAGCCAGGAAAGAGCCGGCGGCGGGTGATATTGCAGGGAGAAAGCTTCCCGGCGAAGCCACGCTCCAGGTGCCGTTAATGCTGTTGGTAAAAGGACTGGTATATCCCGCCATGTAGACATTGTTGCTATCGTCGCAGGCTACGGCAAAGCCGCCATCCGGAGCGTCGCCGCCATAATACGTGCCCCAAAGGCGGTTGCCGGCGCTGTCCCATTTCTGCAGGAAAGCATCGGGTGTACAGTAGGGTGGCCCCCAGGAAGAGAAGGTACAGCCGCCGTATTGCGACTGGAAGCTTCCGGTCGTTGCCGCTGAGACCGTAGCGCTGATACCATCGCCGATGGCATAGCCGGTAATATAAATATATTCTTCCTTGTCTAAGGTAATATCAAAAACTGTGCTGAGGATATTTTCCACATCAGCGATATAGGTGCCCCATCGCTTTTGCCCCTGGGCATTAAAGCAGGTGAGGAAGCCGGAGTATAATGCTGAGCCCGGACCGGGTGGCACCAGGAAAGCGCCCGGCGTGGCAATGACGTCTGTAGGAGGCAGAAAAGACTGTGATGCCCCGGCAAGGTATATTTTGCTGCCGTCCTGCGTTACAGCTACTGAGCCGCCTTCTTCCACGCGCGGATTGCCCAGGAAGGTGGACCATTCCCGTGTGCCGTCGTTCCGGAACTTGGCCAGGTACAAGTCGGGCCAGCCGTAGATGCCGCTTCGTGTCACCTGATAAGCGCCGGGTGTGGCAATGCCGCTGTCGTTAAACGTATTGCCGGCCATGTAGATATTGCCCAGCGTATCGCAGGCGATAGAATGCCCCCGGCCCGATACCGTGCCCATATAAGCGCCATCTTCGTCCAGGCTGCCGTTGTACCCGCCGAAATAAGTTCCCCACAAGCGTTGCCCCGATGCATTAAACTTAGCCAGGTAAGCGCAGTTGCCATTGGATAAGGCGACCTGGTGCGTGCCTTGTGTAGCGATATTATCAATACTCGATGTAGTACCGGAGATATAGACATTGCCCTTGTAATCGGTAATCACGCTATTGCTGTAGGAATAATAGCCCTGAAAGCTATTCCCGGAATATTGACCCGACTCCATGCCGTTTCCACCGTAATAGGTAGCCCATTGCAGACGCAACGCGGGGTCTATGACCAAAGTACCTTCATAATCGCCAACAGCAAAGCCAACGATACCCTTATTCAGCACGAAACGGGAGGCGACGGTATCGCCTTTGTCTTTGCTGTAGCTGTAAGGTTTTTCTTCTTTGATGCTGCCCACAGGTGTGGTGGCGATCAGCATGCCACCCTCGATCGCGAGGTCGCCTGCGCCTTCATAGCGCATCTTTATATCTTCTACCCTGGCTCCGGGATGAAGGATAAAATCATACTTCAGCGCTTCGCCATGGATATACAATACCCAGTCGATATGGGGGTAAATATTCCTGTAGGTGATCTTACGGCAGGAGGCAGCCCTGGCCCCGTCCAGGCCATAAGCATAATAAACCGTGGCGTCGGGAAACGGGTCTTCTTTAAGGGCAAGCGCATCGGGGTTACACCCCAATAACGTCATATCCACGCGATAGGTGTTAAAGCTGCTGTAGGAAGGTGGTTCAGGCCTGTCTGTTTTACTGGTCGTTGCATCCGGCCCCTGCGCTTTTGCTGGCAGGAGCTGGTTCCATTGATAATGGATCTTCCCCTTGCCGATAAACACCGAGAGCCCATTGGCGCTGAGCTGGAATTGTATATCCTTCCTCGGGTGGCTGAACTGATCGGTGATCTGCCCGGCATTCTCCCGGAAAGCCATTCCTCCGGGTCCCGGCCCGGCGCAAAGGATATGGCTGATCAAAAGGGCCGTCGCTAAACAGTAAATTGGTTTCATCTCTTAAGGAACTTTATGGTGGACATTTTCATTGCCGCCACGTTCTGTTTGGTTTATGATAGGGGCCAAATGGCGCCAGGTACTATCCTTATATTTACGGGGCCTGTCGGCGCCAAACATTAATATCATCCCGTTATCCATTAAGAACATACCCGTATTGTTGTAGCGATGCGATGGCGCTGCCTTCTCTTTCCCGCTTTCCCGCCCGGGTGCCGGGTGTTTTTCCTGGTGCGCCTTGCAGGCGCAGACGGCCACCATCAGGACCAGCCACCATTTTTGTATCCGCATGCTTTTAAAGATCATGGATTATGCTTCATCACAAAATTGCTGTATTCAATAATTCATACCTAGACGGCTTACACTGATTTTGAAATTCAGTGTTTCTACTGAATTTCCATTGGGGCGAGCCTTTCAAGCCTTATTTTCCTAACTTGTGGTAGATTTATTTCCATGATCAATACGCGTATATTAAAGCTGCTGTGCTTTATCCTCCTGGTGATGCCTGTAGCCGGGCTGGCGCAGCCCAAAGAATTGCCGGTGATCGGGAACAATGCCGAAAGCCGCCTGAAAGGCGGTATCGAGTCGGGTAAGGAGTTGATCCAGGATGGGCAATACGATTCGGCCATCGTGCTCTTCCGCAATTTGTTACCGTTGTGCAAAGGCCTGAATGATGAAACGAGAATCGTTTCCCTGATCAACAATTATATCGGCTCCACCTATATTTTTAAAGGCAATTTTGACCATGCCGTGCAATACCTTTCCCTGGCGGCATCCAGGCTGATCGATAGTCCTGCTGTACATTCCATGCTCCTCATCAGGATATACAATAATCTTTCCGTAGCCCTCAACCGTATTTCTGAAAATGAAAGCGCATTGCATTATTTGGATAAAGCAGAAGCGATCGCGACGCAGCATGGTCTTGTAAAAATGCTGCCCGGTATATTGATCAACCAGGGCCGTATCTATAAAGAAATGCAGCTGTGGGTGAAAAGCAAAGACCGGTTTGATCAGGTATTGCTCCTGCTCGATACGGTTACCATTGAAAGCAATCTGTTGGGTATCTCCGCGCTGGAAATAAAGCAGATCAGCTATACCAACCTGGGACAGCTGTACATCGCACAAAACAATATGCAAACGGCCCTGTATTACCTGCAGAAGAGCAGCAAGCTATTGTCGTCACGGTCCAACCCTTATTACCAGGTACCCAACCTGGTGGGCCTGGGCAGGGTATATCTGAGCCTGAAGAAATATAAGCTTGCCGGCCGATACCTGGAGGATGCTTTGGCCCTGTCTCAAAAAAGCGGGATAGGCGATGGCCTGTCTGAAGCCGCCCATTACCTGTCCGACTTGTACGCCGCAACGGGAAACTATGAAAGGGCTTACCGGTTTCATTTTGAGTATAAGAAAATGGAAGACAGCATAAGGCAAAATGAAAAGGCCAGCGAGATCAGGCAGCTGGAGACCAGGTACCGCATCGTCGAAAAGGATAAAAAGCTGGCAGAGAGCCGGTTCCTGCGTACGCAGCAGGAACGCCTGCTCAAGAACCGGAACCTTTGGATATTGCTGATATCGGTCATCGCGCTCCTGGTAAGCATTATCCTCGTTGTCATGTTCCGCAGCTACGGGCAGAAGCAAAAAATACAGCAGCAGCATGTACATACGCTGGAGAAGGATAAGCAGATCGCTGTAATGAAAGCTATGCTTGAGGGAGAAGAAAAAGAAAGGGGACGCATCGCTGGTAATCTTCACGATGGGATCGGAAGCATCATCTCGGCGGTAAAAATGAACTTCAGCATCTTGAAGCTTGCTCATTTTGAGAACAGGGATATCTACAATAAAGGAATGGTGTTATTGGATGAAGCTGCCAAAGAGATAAGGGCTACTGCGCACAACCTGATGCCTGAAATACTGGTACAGGAAGGGCTTGAAGCTGCTGTCCGCAATTTTTGCAAAAGGATGGAGCAGAGCCGGCTGCTGCAGATAGAATGCCAGATGAACGGGGACTTCGGTAAGATAGAAAAAGATATGGCCTTGCTGGTTTACCGTATCGTACAGGAGCTGGTCAGTAATATCGTGAAGCATGCTATGGCCGCAAAAGCCCTGGTGCAGATCAATTACAGCGATGGGCTTTTGATGATAGCGGTGGAAGACAATGGCCGTGGGATACCGGGAAAGGAGGATGCGGGCGGCATGGGCCTGCGCAGCATCAGAGAGAAAGTGAGTATGCTTAACGGGCTGATGAGTGTTGAAAGCACTGCGGCAGAAGGGACACAGGTTTATATCGAAATTGATTGCTGACAATAATACCAGCATTATGATCAGGGTTGCCATATTAGATGATCAGTATATAGTATTGAACGGTATACAGCAGATGCTGGCCGGTAACACAGCGGTGCACCTTAGCGGTATGTTCCGCAGCAAAGCCGAGCTGATGGAAGGCCTGGCGGCTGCAGCGCCGGATGTATTGCTGCTGGATATAAGGATGCCGGATGAAGATGGCATCAGCATTGCGGAATGGCTATCGGAAGCATGGCCCCGGATAAAGGTGCTGGCGTTAACCAACTTTGATACCACCCAATATGTGACGAAGATGATGCAGGCCGGCGTAAAAGGCTACCTGCTTAAAAATACGGACCACAATACACTGGTGGATGCGATCCGCTGCGTATATCGTGATGAACAATACATCGAGCCTGGTCTTAAAGAGCAGATCATCAATGAATCCCTGCAGCTGAAAAAACTGAAAGGCCATATTCCTTCGCTCACCAGGAGAGAGAAGGAAATATTAAGGCTTATCGTAAAAGAGCATGCCTCGAGCAAGGAGATCGCTGATAAGCTCTATTTAAGCTTAAGAACGGTGGAAAGTCACCGTTATCATCTGTTCCAGAAGCTGGATGTAAAAAATGTAACCGGCCTGGTGGCCAAAGCCCTGGAGATGGGCTTGCCCCTGGGGTAGGGGTCTCCTTACCGGGATATCCCTTTAATAACACTTGCTACAGTATTTGAAGATACCTAAATAATGATCTGCATAGAGGATCAATATTGCTATCAGGAATCAATTGGTGTTTAGTCGCCGTATGCGGATACCCCGGATACACCAAAGGGTCTTCTTTGATTGAATATTAAATGCATTCTTCTTGTATTGAACAATTATTTTTGAGCACCAATAAATCAATTTATGAAAATCTTTACCACCACTTCATTGCTTCTGTCTTCCTTATTGCTCCTGAAAACGAACCATGCTTCGGGCCAGGCAGCTATTGGAACGACCACACCACATGCTTCGGCGATGCTGGACATCACTGCCACCGGGAAAGGCCTGCTGGTGCCGCGTATGCCTATGGCCAGCCGTCCTGCCGCTCCGGCAACCGGCTTGCTCATTTACCAGACGGATAACACGCCGGGTTTCTATGTATACAACGGTACCGCCTGGACGCCGGTTACGGCTTCTGCTCCTGCTGCTACCCGGGATTCTATTACGATCCTTACGCCGGCGGTCGCTGCCTACAGCTCGGGCTCTCCGGCCCTGGGCCCTTATTTTTTCAGCCTTGTGCCTTACCAAAGCTCACAGGCCAGCGTCAACTTTGCCAATACCTCGGGAGCAAGTTCCAATGGCACGACACAAGCTACGGCCTATATCGTACCTGCCGCCTGCACTATTAACCGCCTGAAGCTGGCGACCCGCGTCGTACCCGGTGGCAGTCTTATTGGAAGTGCGAATACCATTACCATCACTTTATACAAGAACGGGGTATCGACCGGCCTCAGCGTTTCGGCGACATCCGCCCTGGCTGTGGGTTCGACAGGATCCGGCGAAAGCAGCGTAGGCTCGGTTTCCGTGGTGCCGGGAGATATACTTTCTTACAGCTTTACCCAAACCAACCAGGAGCCGGCTACGCTGTTTACCGTGATGCTGAAGGGCTATTAAGTCGCTTTTGGAACCTACCTCATTTTTTTGAATCCAGGTATGTTTTCAACAGCTGCGGGGCAGATGATGAAAACCACAAGACCTGAAAATAAACGAACATGAAACGCACAGCAATTATAATCGGTCTGGCAGGCCTGGCTTCTGTGGCCAGGGCCCAGCTTGCTACGGGTCCTGCAGGGCTGCTGATCAAAGCCGGCACGACCTTCAGCAGTGAAGGGCTTGTGCTGACGCCTGCCACAGACCTGACCTTGCAGAATGATACCATCCGCCTGTCGGGAACAGCGGTGAGCACTGGTACCGGCGCCAGCATTGCAAGAGTATATACCATTGCTCCTTCCCTTACTTTTTCGGGTACTCTGGGTATCCAGTATACCGCTCCTGAGCTGAACGGCAACCAGGAAGGCACCCTTTCGGTCCTCAATGCCAGTCCCGGCGCCGGTTTTCTTAGCTTTATCAGCACGGCGAGCAACAACAACAGCTATTATGTGTATAAGTCCGGGATGCCGGTGGTGACCTTGAACCGGATCACTGCTACCAGTGCATCGGTACCTTTACCCATCCGCTATCATAGATTTACAGCGGTACCTGGTCCCTCCTGCTCGATAGTGCTGAGCTGGTCTGCAGCGCAGGCGCAGGCAGATCATTTCCGGGTCGAACGCAGCGCCGACGGTAAAACATTCAATACGGTACCGGCGCCTGTATCGCGGTCGGATGAACAGTTTTCGCTGACCGATGCTGCTCCTTTGCCGGGCAGGAACATTTACCGGCTGGCGATTGCAGAGGAAGGCGAGCCCTTATTGTACAGCAATGTGATCACGATCGCTGACCCCTGCGCGATGCCTGCTCAGTTGAAAATCTATCCCAATCCGGCAAACGATGCTGTGACGGTCATCCTGGATCATTTACAGGATGGCGCGGCTACAATCGATCTGCTCGATATTACAGGAAATGTACTGAAAACTTTCAGCGTCGCCAGCACCGAAAATACATTGGATCTGCAAGGTATTGCCCCGGGCAGCTATGTGCTCAGGATACATAACGGGTCGTTGCAGGAAAGCGTCAGGATACTGAAGCTTTAAGCCGGCATAGGCGTTGAAGATAAGAGCGGCACCCGGTGTCGCTCTTATTGTTTGCGCGGGCGGCGCCCCAAAAGCGTTTCGGAGCCGTAGAGAAACCGTATTGGAAATAAACCCGATCTCCAATGTGGTATCTGCAGCCTGCAAGGGCTGCGCTTTAAGCAGATTACTCTTCAGGAGTAGCCTTTAAATCCGGGAAGCTGCAGAAAGGGAAAAAGGCTGTTCAATTGTCTTAACAGAAATATTGTGTGGCTTTGGGCAGGGTAGCCATGCTTTATTGCATCTTGAAACCTGAAGTATATGTTCTAATGATTGAACTTTTTTCCGGCATTATCGTAAACTTCTGTATCATTAATGTGTCTATCCTGGCAGGAAGCCGGAAATTTATGGTGCAAGGTATCAGAATATGTTTTTTTATTTTATGGATGTCCGTCAGTTGCTTTGGGTTTGCACAAACCGCGAAGGATGCTGCGGGAAGCACGCACAAGACAATCTATCTTTTCAGCGGCCTGGGCGCTGATTCAACGGTATTCACCAACCTGAAGCTCCCCGGCTACCGCAAAGTATACATCACCTGGATCCCTGCTTCACCTGACGAAACGATCCCACAATACGCAGCGCGGATCAGGAGCCAGATCACGGAAGAGAACCCCTATATTATCGGGCTTTCTTTCGGGGGCATCGTAGCGGTGGAAGTGGCTCGGCAAATGAGGGTAGAGAAGATGGTGCTGATCTCTTCGGCCAGAACCAAGGACGATCTGAGCAAGGTGCAGTTTTTCTTTATGCGCTTAGGTTTGTACCGTATCATTCCCGGCGCTTTGATCAATCGTACCAATTTTCTTACCTACCGTTATTTCGGCGCCCGTTCCTCCAAAGACAAGAAAGCGCTGACCTACCTGTTACAGAACACAGATGTAAAGCTCTTTCGCTGGGCGCTGAAAAGCATTGCCTTCTGGGACAACCATGAGATCCCGGCGCGAACGATCCAGATACATGGCACCGCCGACCGGGTGATCTCGAGCAAGCATGTGCATCCCGATTACCGTGTTAAAGGCGGGGGACACCTTATGGTATTAAACCGGGCCGATACCATAAGCAAGATCATCGTGAATTATTTTCGCGAAGCATCCCTGCCGGATCACCGGAGCATTCCTTAGTGTGCCTGCTGCATGTGTTCGATAGCCGTCCATCCTTCGGGTGTGATACCCATGATCTCTGTCGCAACACCCATTGTCTGGTAAGTATCAAAGAAAGCCATCCTGGCAATAGGGTGGTCTACTTCGCTCATCACGCTATGCCCCTGTGTACGAAGCTCGCCGGTAATCCTTTCAAAATCGCTGACCGGCAAACGAAAAGCGAGGTGTTGTGTGCCGCCGGCGGGACATCGTTCAAGGTAATCATGAAACATACTCCTTCCTGAAAGGGGCTGTATGAGCTCGATGAAAATACCGCCGTTATAAGCCTGGGTGGTCAGCCATTCGGCATCCACGATCTCATCATAGTAGCTCATGTTCAGGTCCTGAGCACGGACTTGTTCGGGTGGGGGAAAACCCCGGATACCCAATGTGCCGGAAAGAAAGCTTACCGTTGCCCGGATGTCGGGGACCACCCAGCCGATCTGGGCAAATTCAAGCCCCGAAAAGGTTTTGTCGATACTGTTCATGTCGGTTACCGTTTAATGACGCAACAAAGTTAGCATGCAAAGGTTCTTTGCTGCGGGGGGATTCGCGCCAATGTAAGGGTGCTTTACGACGAAAAGCAGCGTCGCTGCTTAATCTGTTTTCGGCGGGTATAGTATATAAAGGTCTTTCGATGGGCTGAAGAAGGTAATATCCTTTTGCTGCTTCACAATGCTATAGGCACGAAGCGTTACTGTTTTCCTGTTGAAATCTTCAATGGCTATAGACAATGCTGCTCCGGGTATTTTCTGTAAAAAGGAAAAAGGTGGCAGGAAAAAAGGTGGCAGGCCGGGGCTGTACCAGATGGTTATCCCGCGGATCAGCCCTTCGCTGTCCTGTGCGTCGAAATGGTATTGTATCACTGCCTTCCGGCATAGATAGCCGCGGATGGTGGCGGTATCTTCTGTAAGTGCAAGGGTACCGTAGCCCGGCGCGTTGTATTCGTTCTCATTATCCCAATCCCCCGTATTATTCGTGTTTGCAGCGGCGTTTTGTACGCTGTCGATGGCTTCTCCCGGCAGGTATACATTGGTCTTCAGCTGCCGTGTATAGTTTAGCGGTAAACCTTGTTTGCCCTCTATTTTAAGCAGCTTTTCTGCCTTGTGCCAGATGAGCCAGCTCGTCTGTACCTGATCGCTGCCCGTTTGCGTTGCATATAAATAGCCGGGATGGTAATAAACCTCCATTGCAGGCCTTTGTCTTTTTCCGGTGGGTACTTTTCCCGTGGCGCTAAAAGCAATTCTATAAACATCGAGCTTTTCCCCGGGCTCCCGGGCGTGCAGGCTAAAAGAGAGGAAGCACAGGCTAAGCAGGAAGCCCAAGCGTGTTGCAGAAAAATTGTTGTTGCAATGCATCAGGCAAAGGTAATGCAGGCAGGCGTCACCGGTAACCCCGGAGACGGGGATTTTGGAAGAGACTGTAGCAGGTTCGCTGCCTACAATTGCTCTCCTTAGATCACCGGACATTCAATGGTAACGGTGGTGCCTACACCGGGTGTGGAACCGGTCTCCATCCTGGCTTGCAGCAGCTCGGCCCTGGCCGTAATATTGGATAAGCCGGCGCCTTTCAGCTGCTCCTGGCTGCCTGTGTCCCATCCCTTGCCATTATCTTCTACCGTAAGAAAGATGCAGTCGCCGCGCTGCTGCAATTGCACGAGTATCTGTGTGGCTGCCGCATGCTTGATCGCGTTATTGACCAGCTCCTGCATGATGCGGTATAAGGTCACCTGTCGGCCATGGCTCATGTCGTTCTTATAGTGGTATACCTGGCAGGCAAGCGGTGCGCCTGTCTTCCTCAGCGCGTTACAGTATTCCAGGGTGGCTTCGCCCAGGCCGTAGGTAAGCAGGACCTCCGGCATCATGCTCCTGGCGATGCGGCGCAGCTCATCCACAGCATGGTCCAGGTGCTTCATGGTTTGCGCTACCAGCACTTCGCGGGGTGCAGCGGAAACGGACAGCTCGATCTTGGCGCCTGACAGCAGGCTGCCCATCCCGTCGTGCAGGTCACGCGCCAGGCGGATGCGCTCCTGTTCCTGGCCTTCCAGCATGGCCGAGAGCACAGCAATGCTGTGCTGCTGGTTTACCTTGTCCAGTTCAAGCTCGTGCACCCGTTTCTCCTGCACCAGCAGCTTGCGGCCCCGCCGGTAAAACAAGGTTGCCAGTAATGCGAGCAGCAGCAGGGCAACTGCCGCAACGGTCAGCAGCCATAGCAGCAGGCGGTGCCGTTTCAGCACAAAGCCTTTCCGTTCATTATCGCGTTGCAGCTGCGCGATCCTGCGCTCTTTTTGTGCCGACTGGTATTGCGCTTCCAGCTCGTGCATGCGTTCGGTAACCTTATTGCGCTGCTGGCTGTCGGCCAGCTCGATGTAGGCCTTCAGGTGCCGATAAGCCTCTCCGGGGTTGTTCGTATTGAATTCCAGGTCGGCCAGCAGCCTGAGCGCATTCAGGTTAAAAGGGACTTCCGGTACTTTGGCCGAAAGCGTTTTCAGCTGGATTACGGCATTCAGTGCTTCCTTGTATCGGCCCATCTCCTTATAGAGAAGCGCTTCGACCTCCAGGAGGTCGCCGGTCAGGTATTGGTCGTTAAACCGGCGGGCTACGGCGTGGCCTTTCAGGTAGGATTGCAGGGCGGCTTGCTGCCGGCCTTTGCTTTGCTGCAATTGCCCCAGGATATAATAATACTTTCCCCATTCGGGAAGCGGATCGCCTACGCTTTCCATCCTTATCCTGGCCTGCTCCAGGTATTGCTTCGCTTTGGCCATGCTATCCAGCGACAGCATGCAGAAGGCCATGCTTACATATTTGCTGGCAAGGCCTTGACTGCTCCTGGGGGCATTACCATCGACTGCAATGCTTTTACCAAAGTATAAGGCTGCTTTTGCATACGCCAATTGGTTAAAGAAAAGCTTGCCCAGGTGCTCGTAAGCGGTAGCCAACGTGAACGTATCGTGTATTGCTTCCAGCTGGGGTATGACCCGGTAATAGGCATCTATGGCTTCATTGGGCCGGCCCAGCCTGTAGCTTTGGCCGCCCTGGTTCATGCTTACCTGCGCTTTCAGAATGGTAGCTTCCCTGCTGCGATCGTTGCCGAGGGTCTGCAAGGCTTGCTGATAGGCTGCGGCACTTTTATCGTAGCGCTGGTTTTCAAAATGCCAGGAGCCTGTTGCGATGTAGATCCTTGCTGTCAGTATTTTCTTTTGGGTTTTACGGGCCAGGAACAATGCTTCTGTGAGGTAGCCGGTAATAGCGCTGTCGCCGGGTTCGCTGCGGTTGGCCAGCTTCATCAGCAGGTAGGCCCGGGTGCTATCGGGCTGCTGCCGCTTCAGCTCATTGCGGATGTCGTCCATTACGCTGGTTTGCCCGGAGCTGCTACCGTGGCATACCCATAAGCAGGTAAGGAGTATCAGTCCTTTTATTCGTCTATCCATTCTGCCCGCAAAAATACAGGATAAACGAAACCGATTTCTGCAGGAGAGGGCCCGGTGTAATAGCACAGGAACAGCAAAGGCTGCGCCTGCCCTGTGCTGTGCGTGGTCACAAGCTTTAGCTTCCGGATATGGTCTTCGTATTTTTTTGCGTATTTTAGTCGCCTCACACACACCTGTTTAATCGTTATCAATGATCAAAAATTACCTGCTGCTCGGTTGTCTGGCGGCCCAACCTTTTTTTTCAGGCGCACAGATCGATACCAATATCATTAAGAACATACAGAGCGAAGCCATCAACCATTCCCAGATGGAAATGCTGGCGCAGCAATTGATGGACGATATCGGCCCGCGGCTGGTGGGCAGCCCGCAATTGCTGAAGGCCAACGACTGGCTGGTGAATACTTATAAAAGCTGGGGCATCAGCGCGCACAATGAAAAGTACGGCACCTGGCCGGGCTGGGAACGTGGTCAGACCAACATCGTGATGACTGCTCCACGTAGGGATCAGCTGGACGGCATACAGCTGGCCTGGTCGCCCCAAACACCCAAAGGCAAACCGATAGAGGCCGAAGTGATCGCGTTGCCTATGCTTAAGGATTCTCTGGCGCTGCAAGCCTGGCTGCCTCAGGCCAAAGGTAAGATCGTGCTGATCTCCCAACAGCAGGTATCGGGCAGGCCCGAGGCCAGCTGGAAGGAATATGCGCTGGAAGGCGATTATAAACGCTACCTGGAGCGGAAGGAAAAGGCTCTTAATGCCTGGTCCGACGGACTGAAGGCCATGGGCACCAATACACATAAGATACAGACGCAGCTGGAAGCCGCCGGGGCGGCCGCTTTGGTATCTTCCTTCTGGACGGGTGGCTGGTCGGCCAACCGTATCTTCGGTACCAAGACCAAGAAGATACCGCATGTAGATGTGCGGATGGAAGACTACCAGATGCTGTACCGGTTTACACAAAGAGGCATAAGGCCACGCCTGCAGATCACGACCAGCTCGAAGCACCTGGGGCCCATGCCTGCGCAGAACACTCTTGCCGAGATCAAAAGCAGCGTGAACCCGGAACAATACGTGATGCTCTCGGCACACTTCGACAGCTGGGACGGTGGTACCGGCGCTACGGATAACGGCACCGGTAGTATACTGATGATGGAAGTGATGCGTATACTGAAGAAATATTACCCCAATCCCAGGCGGAGCATTATGGCAGGGCACTGGGGCAGCGAAGAGCAGGGGCTGAACGGCTCCAAGGCCTTTGCCGCCGATCATAAGGACCTGATGCCGAAAATATCGGTGCTCTTTAACCAGGACAATGGTACGGGGCGCATCAGCAAGCTGAGCGGCCTGGGCTTCCTGGATGCTTACGATTACTTTGGCCGCTGGTTCAGCTACCTGCCCGAAGAGAACAGGAAAGCTATAGAGACCACTTTTCCCGGCGATCCGGGTGGGCGCGGCGGCTCAGACTATGCTGCCTTTATTCCTTACGATGTGCCTGCTTTCTTCTTGCTGAGCAACAATTGGGACTATGGCATGTACACCTGGCATACCACGCTCGATACCTACGATAAGATTGTATGGGAAGAGGTGAAGCGTAATGCGGTAACTATAGCCACGCTGGTCTACCTGGCCTGCGAGGAGCCTGCTGCCTTCAGCCGCCGGAAAGCCGAACTGCCCCTGGAAAAAGGGGAGCGCATGAAATGGCCTGAGCCTAACGACGGGAACAGAACAGGAGAGGGATATTAATGAGAAACGCTGTAAGGGCTTCGGTTAACGCTGTAAGGATTTAAAACCCTTACAGCGTCAGGCCGGAAGGTAACGGTGCTTATCCTGAAATCTCTGATGCCTGTTTGAGACTTGCAGTGCGTTGTTGCAGATTGTTGTTTCGTTGTCGGAAACTTGCGGTGCGTTGTTGCAGATTGTTGTTTCGTTGTCGGAAACTTGCAGTGCATTGTTGCAGATTGTAGTTTCGTTGTCGGAAACTTGCGGTGCGTTGTTGCAGATTGTAGTTTCGTTGTCGGAAACTTGCGGTGCGTTATTGCAGATTCTAGTTGCGTTGTCGAAAACTTGCAGTGCGTTATTGCAGATTGTTGTTTCGTTGTCGGAAACTTGCAGTGCATTGTTGCAGATTGTAGTTTCGTTGTCGGAAACTTGCAGTGCATTGTTGCAGATTGTAGTTTCGTTGTCGGAAACTTGCGGTGCGTTATTGCAGATTCTAGTTGCGTTGTCGGAAATTTGTAGTGCGTTATTACTAACTCTTATAGGGTTTTAAACCCTATAAGAGTTAGTAAGTGGAGATTTATTTCTTCGCCTGCAGCAGCTTTTCCAGCATGGCTACTTTTTCCTGCTCCGATTTTAAGAGGCGTTCGTAGAGCACTTTATTTTCTTCCAGAGCTTTTAGCCATTCATCAATCGGATTGAAATTGTAATGAACGCCGTTGCTTCCTTTGTTGTGAGAGTTCTCGTAGTTCTGTTGAATGTTGACCACGGCTTCCTGCACGTCCAGGTTTTGCAGCGTTTCTTTGGGAATATGCAGCGCCTGCGATACCTGCTCGAGTATGGCATCGTCGATCTGCTCTTTGCTTTCGAGCTGCGATATTTTTTTCTGGGTCCAGTCGTCGCCCAGCTTATCGGCCAGGTCGTCCTGCTTAAGGCCCAGCATCTCGCGAAACTTCCTGATGTTGCGCCCCTGGTGTATATGGCGTTCGTGTGTCATGAGGCAAATATAAGGGTTATTCATACCAAATGTACGCCGGGCATCTGACAGATGCAAAACAAGCATAGCCTGGTGGTTTGCATATGCCACAGGCTTGCCTTTGCTTTGCAGCTAACCAAGCCGTGACTTAAAAATACAAGCTTTTTTTATGGATCGCCATACCCGTAAAGAGCTGGCCGAGCTGCGCTGCAGCCCGCCGCTCACACTTATCAACATGCGCGCTGCCGCGCTCGATTACTATCCTGCAGATAAGGGACTGTTGCTGCTCGAAGCGCTGTACCAGGGTTGGCTGACGGAGCACCTTGACCGCCTGAGCTTAGAACAGCAGCAGGCTATGCATCGCTTTTGCAAATGGATGGGCATATTGCTGCAAACGGATCACCTGCTGCTGGAAAAGGACGGAAAAGAGAAGAAGGTGATATAATGTGGATGGCCCCCGGAGATTCGTCTCAATCGCTGTAAGGAGTTGAAACCTTACAGCGTTTTGTGTAAGGATGATGTATTTTTCTCGCAGCGCTGCGGCGATGCAGCGGGAAAAATGCTGCTGGTTCACGCGCGTTCACGCGGACCAAGGCACACGCGAGGGCGTCAACCAGCAGGAGAATTTTTTCCGCAAAGGCCTGGCGGCACAGAGAATGATACTTCTATTTTTCCGCAACGCCTATGACGGGAAAATATATAAACCTTGTCGTGCGATAATGCGTCTTAATGTCAACTTGTATGGAAGTAAAGTACCCTAATGGTATATTTGCCCCAGACTTTATCACAGAGCATCTACTAAGCCGAATAACTATGCTGATAATAGAAATCATGCCTTCTTTTATTGCTTCGAGCTATTTGCTGCTTGAGCAGAAGGGAAAAGAATGGCTGCTTACGTTTGGAAAGAAAGCATTTGCCTATCAGGATGAAGCGGCAGCAGAATGGATGGTAAAGGTGAAGGATAATGAGGGCGCCTGTAACCTGTACAGGCTGGCCGACCGGGTCGTTAAAGAGGCCCGAGTGGACAGCCGGTTTGTTTTAGATGGTGTCCGTGTGACTTGTCATCTTTCCGGGGCGGGGATGGACAGCAACTATACTTTTGCTTCTCCTGAAGCACAGACGGCGGAAGCGTTGCTGATGAAGACGGTGCTGATGTTTGCGGAGCGATGCATAGGGGACAATCAGGCCTTTATCAATTATATTGAGCTGCTTGAAGGTTATTTCTCCGAGTCGCTTCCCGTAAAGATCTTTGACGAGTCGCCGCTGAGGATAAAATTTTATGGTAGCTTCTCATCGCTTCAACAAAGGGAGTTGGAGCAGGTGATTGAAAAGGCGCTACAGCAGCCTGGTCTCCTGATCGACATGACGAACTTTCAAGGCATGGGTACATTGCTCTACGGCTGCTTTAAAAGGTTGTCCGGCGTTAAGAATATTCACTTTGTCGCGAACGCAGAGGCGAAACGGCACCTGTTGGCTATGGGTTTCGGCGAGGAGCTGATCCGGCTCGTATCGCTTTAAAGAAGCTGCGGCGGTTTTAATCCTTTTGGCGTCGGGTGTGATCAGATAAGGGTCTGCCCCACTGCTTCGGCGATCAAGGCGGCGGGGGATCGATCGGGTTGGCGACCTCAAGGAAGAAGCAGTATAAGCTGGCTTATCCCGACAGTGTCTTTTGAACCCTGGGGGAGGTGGTTAACGCGGTTAACAAAAAAAATGATTGAAGATTACTATGACGGCTATATCAGCGATCTGAAAAGCTACCTGGACAAGAATGCGAAATAGACTGGCCGCTAAATGAAAACCTTGAGCTACCCGGCTACACGTAAACCATGAAAATAGACAGTGCGGGAACGCACGACCAACTTTAGCGGAATAACCTGTTGTCTCTGGCAATATAGGAAACACCTTTAATATCGCCGCAATGACACGTTATCTTCTTTGTATCGCCGCTGTGGCCTTTTGTGCCCTGAACGTTTCGGGGCAGGGCGAAAACAACAATTGGGTATTTGGCTATCATTCCCGCCTTAACTTTAACACACCAACGCCGGTATTATCTTCGGCCAACCTGATCACGCAGGAAGGATGTGCCGCTGTTTCCGACGCATCGGGGGAGCTCCTTTTCTATTCGAATGGCAATAGTATATGGGATGCTACAGGCGCGGTGATGCCCAATGGCACGGGCATCCTGGGAAACGGTGCCGGCTTCTATGGCCCCGGTTCCACTACCCAGGGCGTCGCCATTGTTCAATCGACGGAAGATGCCGCAAGGTACTTCCTGTTTACCCTGGATTGTAACGAGGATGTGATCTACAACAATTCGCCGGCCTACCTGCGCTATTCGGCGATCGATATGACCTTGAACAGCGGGCGCGGCGATGTGGTACCCGGGCAGAAAAATATAGTGCTCGATACCTTTGTCACTGAGAAAATGGTAGTTGTCCGGGGAACAGCCTGCAACTACTGGCTGGTTACGCATCGCAGGAAGTCGAACCAGTACAGAACCTTCAGCATCAGGGGGAGCGTCGACCCCGTACCGGTTATCTCAACGGGCTTGTACCTGGGCGGTAGTGGTGCCGGGGAAATGAAGGTCTCTCCCAACCGGAAGATGATCGCCTTTGTCACGGATACGATACCCAATATTATAGAGGTCGCGTCGTTCGATGCCACTACCGGAACCGTATCGGGTGCGCAGGCGCTGGGACCGGCATTTACACCCGGAAGCATATACAATGTGCTAAGCCGCTACGCCCTGGAGTTCTCTCCCGACAACAGCAAACTCTATTGCAGCGAATGGGTAAGGATGGTGCAGTACGACCTGACGGCCTTTCCGGCTATGCCGGCCGTAGCGGCGACACGAACGATCATCGCGCCCGAGGAGCCACTGGCGCCACCACTGGGGTTTCCTGTCAGGGGCCTCATCTTCGGTATGCGTATGGGACCTGACAACAAGATCTATGTGGCCCGGACCAACTGGTATGGTGTTACCATACCGGCGCATATTGCCCGTATTAATATGCCCAACAATACGGGGCTGGCCTGCGGCTTCGATTCGCTGGCCATTACCGTTCCCGCAGCTCAGGTTTATACGGGGCTTGGCTTGTATGGGTTCGGGTTTGGCAGTGCCGTTGTTATCGCGGATATGCCGGCTGTCGTTCATACCACCGCCAGGGATACCGCTATCTGCGCAGGCGATTCCGTAAGGGTGGCAGGACACCCGGGCTGTACCCGTTATTTATGGAGTGACGGCAGTACTGACGCCCTGCTGACACTGCGGGACGATGGGCGTTACTGGGTATCAGGGGTTAAAGATTGTGATGTCTACCTGGATACTTTTCGGGTAAGCTTCCTGAAGCTGGATACCCGGCTTGGCGGGGATACCTTTATCTGCAAAGGCTCAGCAGGCATGCTGCTATATGCTGGAAGCCCGGGAGCCAATTATCGCTGGCAGGACGGCAGCACGGGCGAAACCTATCGTGCCGATACGAGCGGTACCTACTATGTGACGATCAGCAATAACAGTTGCAGGCTTACCGATACGATCCATATTGCGGAAGTTGATCCCTATCTTAAGCTAAGCGGCGACGACTCCCTGATCTGCGATGGCGGCAGGGTAATCCTCCGTGCAGCATCCTTCCCGCCAGGCGCTTACCTATGGAATACGGGGAGCAATACGGATACGCTGGTGGTCAGCAGGTCAGGTAGTTATAGTGTTTCCGTGGTTAATGCCTGTGGTACCTTTTCCGCATCGCTTGGGGTTGCTTCCGAAGATTGCGATTGCCCGGTGTTTATTCCCAATGCTTTTTCTCCCAATGGCGATGGGGTCAATGAGTGGTTCCGGCCAAGGATAAACTGCCGGCTGTCTTTCTATTCATTAAGCATTTATAACCGGTACGGGCAAAGGGTGTTTTATTCCAATGACAGCGATAATGGATGGGAAGGCCGGTTTAGAGGAGTGCCTTCCGAACTCGGAACTTATTTTTACTACTTGAAATACCAGGGCCTGCGCTCGCGAAAAAATATTGTCAGGAAGGGCGATCTGACTTTGCTCCGGTAGCTGTATTATGGCTTTGGTCGTAAGGGATCTGTACCTGAGAGGATGATCCTTGTAACTACCTGTACAACGGGAGTCATGCATCCCCGAAAGCAGGTATCTTACGGCGGTTAACGAATTGGTAATGCATCCAGGAAAGCCCAGGGTATCGAATCTGCTATTTTTGATCCCACACTTAAACTGGTAAATATGAAAAAAGCAATTCTTTCCGGAGCCTTTTCCCTGGCCTTGCTGACCACAGGTGCTGCCTATGCCAACACAGCTGTTGCCGTCGGCGCAGCGGAAGCCTCCATGCCCAACCAGGTTACGCTTACGGTTGAGATGTACCTGGTCGACAATATGGGCAATCCTGTAACCAGCTCGGGCGTGCATGGCTACTGGGCGCTTAATGTATTGACGGGTGAGCTGTATGAAACAGATACGCATACGCCCGATCTGTTCCTTGGCCTGCCTCCGGGTACATACACTTTTGGTACGATCAGCAATCCCTGGTGCGGCGGTAACCAGGTAGATGTAACCCTTGACGCATCTATGCAGGGCGATCCCGTACCTGTTCAGCTGGTCTTTTGGGAAGAGTAAGCGGCAACGAAGATCATTTACGGTCGCAGCAATTGCTGCGGCTTTTTTTTGTCTTGGAGCACTGTGGTTCTTTTGCAGTAACAGTAATAACAAAGCGGCACATTTACGTGCCGCTTGCTATTGCTTTTCTTTATGGTCAAAGGAAAGACCGCTTAATCAATGCACCTGTAGATATCGGTTTCCCGGCCACAATTGACTTTAGTCTCGGTGAAGCATTGGGAAACGCGGGTAATAATGCAGGTGTGGGCGCCGCAGCTGGCCATACAGGTTTCCTGCACTGTCCGTACACACAGATCCCCGTCGCGGGTCTCTGCGCCTCCTCTGATGGCATCGGTACCGGTGAGGGAGGCGATCGTCTTCTTGTTCAAGCGCAGCCTGGCTTGTTGGTTTTGCTTTTTCATAAAATCGTGCTTCATTTGGTGAACAATGAAGGTATACCATGTGTCTTCTTTGAAAAATACCCGGAAACAGGGATTTCGGGATGGTTCCCGCAAGAATTTTCGTAAAGTAAGTCCTGCCGGGACCAATCTCCTGGCGTTGTTCCCGTCAATAACTTTTAACTTAAGTATCTTTTGTCTACCCCAAAGAAGCTACTATGGAAAAATTGATTAAAGAAGTGCGCTTCCTTAAGCTGTATTCAGCAATGCTTACCCTGGTATGCTGCTTGCTTTTCTTTTTTGCCTTTAAGCCGAATCACTCAAAGCAGCGTTTTGAGGAGATCGATGTAGAACGGATCAATATTGTAGAAAAAGATGGCAGCCTGAAGATGGTCATCAGCAACAAGCAGCGCCAGCATCCCGGTATGTTCAATGGTAAATCGCTTAAGCCCAGGACACGGGAAGCGGGGATGATCTTTTTCAACGAGCTGGGCGACGAATGCGGCGGCCTTGTCTACGATGGCAACGATAAAGAGTCGGCGATGGTCTACTCGGTAGATCCGCGGAATACCGACCAGATCATGCAGCTGCAGTACCTTGAGGGTGCAGGTGAGCATAAGTACCGAACCTATGGCCTGAAACTATGGGACAGGTCCGATGATTTTCCCATGGAAGCGATCATGAAATTTGAAGATTCCCTGAAAGCGCTGAAGGATACGGCGGCTACCCGCAATGCCTACGCCTGGTTGAGGGCACAGGGCAAACTGGCGCAGGAGCGTCTCTTTGCTGGTAAGCTTTCCAATGGGGAAGTAGGACTATTCCTGCGTGATGATAAGGGGCGTGTACGCCTGAAGATCTATGTGGGCAAAGACAACCAGGCCCATATCGAGCAGCTGGATGAAACAGGACAGCTGATCGGTAAATAAGCAACAGGAAGCATATCAGGCCTGATGCATTACCGGCTGCAATTACAGCCCATGCGGCTTGTATCGGCTGTATGTTATACTATTATTTTCTCTCCTTGTGATTAGTAAAATGCGGCGCCCCCTGAAGGAAGCGCCGCGGGCGGTTCGCCTTGGTTCTATTTCTTCGTTATTTTAACCTGCCAGTGACCTTGTTTGCCATCGTTGAAATGGAGCAGGTACACTCCTTGCGCAAAGCCCGAGAGGTCCATCCAGGCGTCGCTGTCCTGTACGATGGTCCTGGCGCGCAGGATGCGGCCCGAGAGGTCACAGAGGCTGACGTAGGCGCCTTTTCTTAAGCCTTCAAAGTAGACCTTGTCCTGTGCCGGATTGGGAAATACCTTAAAGCCCGCCGGCATACCGGTATTACCGATACCGCTGGTGCCTATCATCAGGGTAAGGGTATTGCTGCTCCAGGCCGTATCCGGGTCGGCGCAGGAAGAAAAGCTGCGCAGGAAGGCTTTTACCTGGTTGTTGTTTTTGATATCGGTGCCCGCAACAGCCGTCCAGGTAAGGCCGCTGATGCCCGTAAAAGTATTGTTGCGGTACCACAGCACCTGGTAGCCCTGATCGCCGATATCATTGAGCTGTGCGGTAAAGGTAACGGGCTGTCCGTTAGTCAGCTGAACGCCCGGGTTTGCAATTATTGCCAGCGAAGGATGGGTTACGGTCACGACGCTCATCGGCACCTCATTACTGTGTATCGTCGTGGCGCTGGCGCAGATGGCATTGCTGGTCATCACGCAGCGCACAATATCCCCATCGCCGGGTGTATAAGTATAAGTGGTGGTATTAGCGCCCACATTGCTGCCGTTAAGTTTCCATTGATAAGCGGGCGTGGTTCCGCCATGAGTGGGGGTAGCGGTAAAGGTGACTGGTATGCCGGAGCAGATGTGGTTTTCCGGCACATAAATATTCAATGAGGGATCTACAGTTGGCGTAACGTCCATGATCATGGCATTGCTGACAATGTTATTGCTGTTCAGGCAGGGATAATTGCTCGTCAGGGTGCAGGTGATGGTATCCTCATCTTCGGGCGCATAGACAAATACTGCGCTGTTGCTACCGGTATTGCTGCCGTTGACTTGCCATTGATAGGCAGGCAGGTTGCCGCCGCCGGTTACGGAAGCCGTGTAGGTGACCTGGGTACCGGAACACAGCAGGGCCGGGGCGTTGTTGCTGATCGAGATTGTGGGCGTGAGCATCGGTGTGGCTGTTACAGCCTTGGTCATCGCAACGGAGCTGCCGCAGGTGTTGACAGACTGAACGCTGATATTGCCGTTGCTGCTGCCGACAACCACGTTAATCGTGTTGGTGGTTGAAGTGCCTGTCCAGCCCGGCGGCAGGGCCCATGTATAGCTGCTGGCGCCGGCAACACTGGCGATGGAATAAGTTTGTGTGCTGCCGGTACAAGGGGCATCAGGACCGGTAAGCGTACCAGGTACAGCGGGGATCGCATTGACCGTTATGGGAACGGTAATGCTGCTACCGGCGCAGCTGTTTGCGCTGGCGGTAACGGTATAGGTAGCGGTGCCGGTAACTGGTCCTGTCGCGGTCAGGGTTTGGGCGATGCTGCTGCCCGATCCGGTTGCGGCGCCGCTGACGCCGCTTTGAGCTGCAGTCCAGCTAAGGGTAGCGCCGGCTACGGGCGAGGATAAAGCAATGCCCGTCGCGCCGCCGCTGCAGAGCGTTTGGTTAGCAGGTGTCGCTACTGCGGCGGGTTTCGGATTCACGGCGACCGTTACGCTTACCGGCGTGCCGGCACAGCCGTTTGTCGTTGGCGTTATCGTATAGGTTGCGGTTCCCGGAGTAGTGCTGGTATTGGTCAGGGTTTGGGCAATGGTTGCGCCCGCCCCGGCTGTCGCGCCGCTGGCGCCGCTTTGCGTTACGGTCCAGGCATAAGTGGTGCCGGTGAGGTTGTCGCTGTTGACCAGGCTGGTTGCTGCGCCGCTGCAGACAGCCTGGCTGGCGGGTGTGACGGTCAGGGCCGGTGCGGGCTTCACGGTAACGGTAGCGTTAACGGAGGCGCCGTTGCAGCTGCCTGTTGAAGGCCGTATCATATAAGTAACTGTTCCGGCAGTAGTACCTGTAGCAGTCAGGGTCTGGGCGATCGTATTTCCGCTGCCGGCTGCAGCGCCGGTAGCGCCGCTTTGCATGATGCCCCAGGAGTAAGTCGTGCCCGTTTGCGGAGCCGACAATGCGATATTGGTCGCTGTGCCGCTGCACAGGCTTACCGTAGTGGGAGTAACCGTTAATACCGGTAGCGGGGTAACGGTTATTGTTACGGTTACCGGCGTTCCGGGACATCCATTGGTGGTTGGCGTAATCGTATAAGTAGCCGTTCCCGGTGCTGTGCCGGTATTGGTGAGCACCTGGCTTATCGCGCTGCCGTTGCCTGCTATGGCGCCGCTGACACTGCTTGACGCTACCGTCCAGCTGTAGGTGGTTCCGGTGAGGTTGGCGCTGAGCGCGATATTGGCCGTTGCGCCGGAGCACAGGTTTGTGGCTGCAGGTGTCGCTGTCGCTACCGGCCGCGGGTTGACCTTAACGGTCGCTGTTGCGGTATTGCCGGCGCAGGCGCCGATGGCCGGAGTAACGGTATAGACCGCTATCCCGGTTGCCGTACCGCTATTGGTCAATGCCTGGGCAATAGTGCTGCCATTGCCGGAGGCAGCCCCGCTGACGCCGCTTTGCACAACCGTCCAGCTATAGGTAGCGCCTGCCTGGGGCGCCGATAAAGCAAGGCTTGTTGTCGCGCCGCTGCAGATCGTTTGGGTATCTGGTGTGATGGTAAGGGTAGGATAGGGCGTTACTGACATCGTAATGCTGTTGCTGACAGCAGTATCCACGCTGCGGCAAAGGGCATCGGAGATCAGCTTCACGCTGACGACATCATTATGATTAAGCGCATTGTCGCTGTAGGTGGGACTACTGGTACCGGTAACCAGGCCGTTCTTCAGCCATTGGTAAGCCGCCGAGCCGCCATTGACAGGCGTTGCCGTAAAGGTTACATTAGTACCGGCGCAGATATTGCCGGAGGGGTTTGCGGCAATCGTTACCGAGGGAATCAGGGTAGGATTGACCAGGGCGGTAGTACTTCCGGGCGCAGAGGGACAGCCGGCAACGGTTACCGTAACCTGGTAAGTACCGCTGGCTGCCGTGGTCGCTGCGGCAATGGTCGGATTCTGTAGGGCGCTGCTGAAACCGTTGGGCCCTGTCCAGGAATAGCTGGCCCCGCTGACGGTCGCTGTGCTGAGGGCCAGGTTGGTACCGCTGCATATCGGTCCGTTGCTGCCTGCCACGGGTGTGGCCGGCGCCGCAGGGTCGTTAAGAACAAAGCTGCCGGGAACATTGGAGATGCAGGTGCCCCGGGCGGCGGCGATATTGCTGTAGCTGCCGGCGCCCAGTCCGGGAAGAGTGAGCACACCACCGGTAGTAGCCGTCAGGTTCAATGCAGCCTGCGGTACGGAGTTCTTATTATAGGTAACGGTATAGGCAGCGCTGGCTGTCATGCCAGTCAGGACGATCGTACCGTCCGTACCCAGGCAGGTTGTCGGATGGGTAAGGGAAACGACCGGTACCGGCGCCGGCTCCTGGCCTATAGTCACGGTTTGCGTATCGATACAGGAGTTGGCATCGTGGCAGATCACGCTGTAAGTACCTGTCGCCAGTCCGCTGGCGGTAGCGGCATTGCCACCCGAAGGGGACCAGGTGTAGGTATAAGCGCCCAGGCCACCGGTGACGGTTACTGTAGCGGTACCATTACCGGTGCCTCCGCAGGATACATCGGTATGGCTCATGGTAAGGTCGAGCGCCGGCGCCTGCGCAATCGTAAAGCTCCGGCTGTTGAAACAACCTTTGCTGTCGGTATAGGTACAGGTATAAGTGCCTGCGCCCAGCCCGGTGGCTGTTGCAGCATTGCCACCCGAAGGGATCCAGGAATAAGTGTAAGGCGCTGTGCCGCCACTTACTGTGACTGTAGCGCTGCCGCTGCTCAGCGGTGCGCAGGTTGCTTTCTGGGTGCTGGTGGCGCTGAGAGCCGCCGGCTGACCGATCGCTACGATTGCCGTAGTGGTTTGAGAGGACGCGTCGGTAACGGTGCAGGTGTACGTGCCGGCCGGCTGGCCGGCGATCGAAGCGCTGCTGCCACCCGAGGGGAACCAGAAATAGGTGTAGGGTGGATTGCCACCTGAGACTGTAACGGTGGCCGAGCCGTTGCTGCCGCCATTACAGGATACATCGGTATGCGCCGTGATGCTGGCGCTGAAAGAAGGACCGCAGAGGCCTGGTGTAATGAGGTGGGTAAAGATGTTTTCCATCAGGTCGACCGCAGCAGGATAGGTCGTCGCATTCTGGATCCAGTCCTGGTCTGACGTCGTGATCAGCTTGCCATAGCTGGTATTGGCCGGGCAAAAGCACCAGCCGAGCGGGACATTGCCCGGTGTGCTGCGGACGAAGGTAAAGATATTGGCGCCTGCCGTGCCGGTGCAGCCATACCAGAAATAAGGCAGCGAAGGCACAGCGTTGTTCGTCGTAGCGAAAGAACCGTTGATCACCGGGTTCTGGTCATCATTTTGTGAGGCGCCCCAGGTAAAGCTGCTGCCCAGCGCGCCAACGATCTGGGCAAAGGCCGTATTGCCGCCGTAGGCGCTCAGGTATTCGGTTTGCAGATACACCGGCTTCCCCGATTGTAGAAAGGCCTTGATCGTATTGATCTGCGTGCTGGAATAGCCGGCGGTACCATCAGACACGATCAGGACATTGGTGCTGCTGAAAAAACTGTTGTTGTCCAGAACGCTGATGGGTTGGATATTCACTGTATGCCCCATTGCCGTGAGCACGGCTTGCCAGCGGGATGGCATGGAATAGACACCGCCCGCCGTTTGTGTTACCAGGACATTAAGCGCCATGGTATTCCGGGAATACGAGAGTAACAGGCATAACATTAATAAGGTAGAAAGTCTCTTCATGAAGCATGTATTATGAATGGTGTGTAAGAGAGCGGCAGTCGTTATCTGAGGCAAAATTAGCAGGGTACACCGCGTTGAATGATCCGTGAAAGCACCTCTTTTTCAAAAGGAGTGAAACTACCTGGTCCTGGTAGATTTATCCCGGATAACACGTAAATCTTATCTGCCACGCTAAAGTACTCAGGCAGAGGCCAAAGGGTATAGAACAGGCAGTTACAAAAGCGTTACATTTTGCAATAAAATTGATTTTCAATAAGAAAAGTATGATTAAAGAGAATGAGATAAAGCCTCCAGGCTGGTTTCTTCGCCCAGTTCCAGCTTACGCCTGAGCCGGTGCCAGGTCACCCGTACACTGTTGGGAGAAATGCCCAGCGCGGTAGCCATTTCTTTGGTGGAGAAATTCAGGCGGCCAAGGACCAATAGCCTTAGCTCGGCAGGGGTGATATGTGGAAATTTCTGCTTTACATTATTAATGTAATCGCCATAGACTATATCAAACGATTGCCGGAAACGGGTCCAGTCTTCATCTGTAAGAATGGCGCTTTCCCTGAGCCGCGACAGGATATCGGTATGTTGCTTCCGGGTATCTTCCTCTTCCAGTTTTTCGATCAACTGATTCTTCTCCGACAGCCTTTCCGCGAATTCCCGGATCTGCTCTTCACCCCTTTTGAGCTCGGCGCGGAAAGCCTTTACTTTCTGTTCCTGCACAGCCTGCCTGTACTTATGCTTTCTTCGTATCCGGTAGTAGGCAAACAGGACGCCGACAATAAGCAGCAGGAGGGTCGAAAGAAAAAAGCCCCGCTGCACCTGGTTCAAGCGGCGCTCGAGCTGCAGGGCACGGCGATGCCCCTGCAGCTCGAGCCGGTCCATCTTTTGCTGTGCCCGCAGCAATTGCAGGGCGCTGAACTTTTTTTCCATTGTTTCGCTGAAACGGACGGTGGAATCCAGGTAACGGTTTACCCGGACGATATCGCCACGTGCCGCATAATATTTACACAGAACAGGGTAAAGCCGTTCCATGCGGTCATACTGGCGCGAGCTGATAATACTGGATTGCGCCAGCCGGATAAGGTCCTGCGCGGCATCCAGCCGGCCCTGGCGGATCATGATATCGCCGAGGGGTATCGCTGAACCGGCAACAAGACCGCTGTCCTTCCGCGACAGGCCGAAAGCGATATCCTCCTGCAGCATGGGAATTGCTGCCGCAAAGTCGCCGCTGAGATAGCGGTTATAGCCCAGGTTGCCCTTCGCAATGCTGTAGTAGGCATCGGATGGTTCAATATAAGGCGAATGGATCACCTTATTGAAATAATGATCTGAAGAGTCGAGGCGGTTCAGCTTCTGGTAGCAAAGTCCCATTGTATTATCGGAGGCCCAGTGCGCATTGTAGCTAAAACGGGTTTCTTTGATGGCGGAAGCCTTGTGCAGATAAGCCAGGGCCGTCCGGTAATCTTTAAAAATATAATAGGCCTTGCCGATCTCATGATAATATTCGGTAATGTCGGGAAAGCTGTAAGCATTTGTCTGCTGCATCAGCTGATCGAGCTGAAGGTAGTATTCAAAGGCAAGCTCGTAATTCTGGATGATGCGCCAGTACGTTTTGGCAATTACATAGAGTGATCTGGCTTCTATATGGAGGTAATGCTCTTTGCGGCCGGTTTCCCGCAGCTGCATAAAGCGGTCAAGCAGGTGCGTCTTATCCTCGCGGTAATGGTACCAGCGATAATAAGCATCGAACAGATCGGCTTCCAGCGCCAGCTCCCTGTCTTTGGCGGCGATGGCTTCCTCCCTCAGGCGGCTGCTGACCGCAAAGGCCTGCGATGAATCCCTGATGGCTACTACGGCGCGGTAAAACGAGTCGATCCACCATACCTTATCCTTATAAGGCTTATGAAGGATCGCATTGTAGTTTGATGCCCTGCTTTCAAAAACGGCTGTCGCCAGTAACAGCATGCTCATGAATAACCGGACACAAGCAGCCTTCATAAAGGCACTGTCGGTTTTCGGGGGAAAAGGCATCACAGGAAATGGTAGAGGCGGTTAAATCGGCACAAAGATGGTAAAAAGTCCGCTCATCTCATAACCTTTCTTTGGCCGGGAGCTTCCTATTAGCGTTCAGCAGGATGAAAATAATTTTTGTCCGGATCAGCCCTTGACAAAGTCCGGTATGCACCTCTTTAAGCCCATCGTAGTATGATAATTTTGTAGCAACAAAATAAAAGAATCATGAACAGCATCTGGCACAGACTAACGATCAAAGCTTCACCTGAAACCGTTTACCAGGCATTGGCCACACAGCAGGGGCTTGCCGGCTGGTGGACGCCCGAGACCACCGCGACTCCCGAAACGGGCAGCATTGCCCGCTTTGCTTTCGGCCCCGACTACTACAAGGAAATGAAAGTAACGACACTTGAACCCTCAAAGCAGGTGCAATGGCTTTGCATTACCGGGTTTGAAGAGTGGATCGGGACCACGATCACGTTCGACATTGAATCCCATGAGCAGGGAGCGGTATTGACTTTTCATCACGATGGCTGGAAAGCCTACTCCAGGGGCTTTGCCGTATGCAGCTACGATTGGGCCATGTTCTTAAGAAGCCTGAAGATCCTTTGTGAAACCGGCAAGGGTCTGCCTTATCCGCATCAGTATCTTTAAAAGGCAGCGGCTTGCATCGGTATCGCTTAGCCATTTTTAGGTTCTTTTCCGAAAACACGCCGCAGCTCGTCTTTGGCCTGCTCGAGCACTTGTTTGTGTGCTGCCGTTAGGTTGTCGCCGGCACGATTAATATAAAAGTTAAGCATCGACATGGCTGACCGGAAGGGTGTACCTTTCCTGCGCCGGCTCTTTTGCGCCGATTTTTTCAGGGAGCGGGCGATCCTGGCGGGATCATCGGAAGCGAAGATGCCACCTTTAATATCCAGGGCATCACTGGTTTGGGTTACCCTTGCCGACCATTTCCTGCCGGTCTTCTTCTGTTTGTTGTGCCTGGGTTGGGGTCTGGCCATTGTATGATAAGTTTGATTTGCTGCGAAAACAAATGGCCGCTCTTAAATGTTTCATAAGCTCCCGCTTCTTTGCAATGACCGCCGGTGCGCACAGCAGGAGGTCCTTTAAGAGCATCTTCCCGGCTACTTTTCCAATCCGTCCGGATCCGTTAATTTTGTTCTGATGACGACCGGAATAGAAGCTTACCTGCACACGCATACCCGGCTGAGCGATGAAGAAATTGCCCGGATTGCCCTGGCAGCCACGCCCCGCTCGCTTCGCCGCAACGAGCTGTTGCTGCAGGAAGGGCAGATCTGCCGCCATAAGGCTTTCGTGGTAAAGGGGCTGCTACGCAACTTCGGTGTTGTTGCCGACGGCAGCGAGCATATCCTGCAGTTCTCACCGGAAGATACCTGGACGCTCGACGCAGAAAGCTATGACCGCAGCACACCTTCGGCTTTCAATATCGCGGCCATAGAACCCAGCGAGCTGCTGCTCTGGACCAGGCCTGTCTTTAACCGGCTGCTGGAAGAAATACCGGAGCTGCATGCACTTTCCCTGCAGCTGATCTCCAGGAACGGCTACAACAGCCGGCAACGCCTGTTCGCCGCGCTCAGCGCCACGCCCGAAGAAAAGTACAATGGTTTTGTCCGGGATTGTCCCGACCTGGTATCCCGGCTGCCCCTGCACATGATCGCTGCTTACCTGGGCATTTCGTTGAAGACGCTGACCCGTATCCGCCATGCCCAATGGCAGCAACGTTAAATCCGATTATGGTCAAATGACCATCTTTAGTCCGGCATGCCGACGCAATTTTGTGCTGATAAAACATCAGACATTTTATGCGTGTATTTGTAACAGGAGCCTCAGGCTTTGTAGGCTCCGCCATCATTAAGCAATTATTGGATGCCGGTCACCAGGTGCTCGGACTGGTCCGCTCGGAACAAGCGGCACAGACACTGGCCGACATGGGCGCAGAGGCGCATCGGGGAGATGTCAATGATCCCGGCAGCCTGGAAAGCGGCGCTGCGCACTGCGATGCGGTTATCCATACGGCCTTTAATCATGATTTCAGCCGTTATAAAGAAAATTGTGAAGACGACCGCAAGGTCATTCTTTCCCTGGGTAAAATACTCGCCGGGTCCAACCGGCCGCTGGTGATTACCTCAGGTGTAGGTCTGTTGCATGGAGCGCGGCCGGTGACGGAAGAGGATGTACCTGCCGGCTCGGCTACCGTACCACGTGCTGCTACGGAAGAAGCCGCGCGGGCTGTAGTTGCACAAGGCGTCAATACCTATATCGTACGGCTTCCGGCTACGGTACATGGCGAAGGCGATCATGGCTTTATTGCTATGGTGGTGGCTATGGCTAAAGAAAATGGCGTATCGGCGTACATCGGCGAAGGCGGTAACCGCTGGCCGGCAGTGCATCGCCACGATGCCGCCGTGCTCTATCGCCTTATTATTGAACAGCAGCCGGAGCAGCGTGTTTATCATGCTGTGGCGGAAGAAGGTATTCCCTTCAGGCAAATTGCCGCCGCCATCGGACAGCAGCTGCAGCTCCCGGTAGCTGGCAAAAGCGGGCTGGAGGCCGAAGCACATTTCACCTGGTTCACACACTTTGCCGGTATGGATTGCCCGGCATCTGCAGTAAAAACACAGGAGGCGACCGGCTGGAAGCCAGAGCAGCCGGGATTGCTTGCTGAACTGAATGCAGGTGTCTATCGCTAAGACTGTATACAACTGCATCCTCCTCCGGCGCGCCGGAGGAGGATGCTTATGGCAGAAGGAGACGATTATAGTCCGTGCTTGCCTTCGGACCAATAGGGATCAGCCTGTACCTGGCTGCTTTTAAAGCCCTGGCTGAAGAGCGCTTTCCGGAACTCCTGTATGGCCCTGGCATTCCCGCTGAGATAAAAAGCAATTTGTTCTTTTGGTTCTTTATAGTCCTGCAGCCATTGCTGCAAAAGGTTCTTCGCATTGTACGCCTTAAATGCCGTATGCTTTTCTACTGCATGGATGGCTGCCGGCACCAGGTGTCCCCAATGCTGATGAGCAGCATCCATCTCTGCAATACAGAAATAGGGGACTTTCAGATGCGCCGCTTCATGGGCCATACCCTGAAACAATCCCAGCGAGGTTTCATCTCCATACACGACATGCATAGCCGCTTGCCGGTCCAACCGCATCCGGCCTCCCGGTCCCATCAGCTTCGTTTCATCACCGGCCTTCAGGGCAGCGGCCCAGCGGCTTCCCGGGCCCTGGTCGTGCAGATAGAATAAGACATCGCATATGCCTTCTTCCTTGTTGAAATAAGCAGGTGTATAATGCCTGTAATCCGTATCGCTGACCCTGAACTCGATCTTCTGACCGGGAACGAAGCTGATATTGCTCTTCGAAAAATTTCCCTTGAAACGGACCTGCTTTAATCCTTCGTCAGGAAGAGATACCGTGTCGACCGTTACGGGCGTGAAGCTGCCGCTGAATACACTTTCCATTACATTACCGATCCATTTGGGAACGCTGGGCATAGGTTTGATTTTTTTACTGTCATCAATTGCGACCGGAACCGTTGCGCGGGCAAAGGTAGCCGGCACAAATGGGAAAGACTTTCAAAATCGGGAATGCTGTATTTGTTTTGACAAGCCCGTGACATAAGGTTATCTCCTTTTGCAATGTGCAGGCCTTTTACAGAACGACCGACACGCTTATCGCGGGGTCGTTATGATCGAAAGGTGTCCTTTGCTTCGCCTGTAAAAACAAAAAAGACAGCATACATAAACCATCTTTACGGCTGCTTTTTCCTGAGCCGGGGAGGTACCTGGCTATCGAGATGCTCTATTCCTGCTTTGAATTAACCTATCCCTGCAGGTTAGCCCGCCCGGGCAAACTTCGATAAATTTGAGTTGTACAAAAGCACATAACAATCAATTATGGAAAACAACACACTTCATTACGCGTCGGAACATCATCCGGGTACGCCCGGCAAATGCCCGTTTACCGGGGGGCTGCTGAAACAGAGCGCAGGTAGCGGCACCAGGAACAAAGACTGGTGGCCCGAACAGCTGAACCTGAACATCCTGAGACAGAATTCCTCCCTCTCGGACCCGATGGATAAGGACTTCAATTATGCGGAAGCTTTTAAAACACTGGACCTGGGTGCTGTTAAAAAAGACATTATTGATGTGCTGACCACCTCACAGGACTGGTGGCCCGCTGATTACGGGCATTATGGTCCCTTCATGATCCGCATGTCCTGGCATAGCGCCGGAACCTATCGTATCCAGGATGGTCGGGGTGGCGCCAGCAGGGGCATGCAGCGCTTTGCGCCGCTGAACAGCTGGCCCGATAATGCCAACCTGGACAAGGCCCGCCGACTGCTGTGGCCGGTGAAGCAGAAATATGGCAAGAAGCTGTCCTGGGCCGACCTGATCGTGCTGGCTGGTAACTGCGCGCTGGAATCCATGGGCTTCAGGACTTTTGGTTTTGGCGGAGGTCGCGAAGACGCCTGGGAAGCGAATGAGGATACCTACTGGGGCTCGGAAAGGGAATGGCTGGGCAATAAGCGCTATGAAGGCGACCGCCAACTGGAAAACCCGTTGGGCGCAGTGCAGATGGGTTTGATCTATGTGAACCCCGAAGGTCCCGACGGCAATCCCGACCCCCTGGCCGCCGCCCGGGACATCCGCGAAACCTTTGGCCGTATGGCGATGAATGATGAAGAGACGGTAGCCCTGATCGCCGGGGGACATAGCTTCGGTAAGACACACGGCGCGGCCGAGGCGGGAAAGCATGTAGGCAAAGAGCCGGCTGCGGCCGGCATTGAAGCCATGGGTCTGGGCTGGAGCAATTCATTTGGCAATGGCCATGGCAGCCACACCATTACCAGCGGTCTCGAAGGCGCCTGGACCACTACGCCGGCGCAATGGAGCAACGATTTTTTCAAGCACTTGTTTGAGTATGAATGGGAGCTCACCAAAAGCCCGGCGGGCGCTTTCCAGTGGAAACCCAAAGATGGCGCCGGCGCTGGCACTGTGCCCGATGCGCATGAGCAGGGAAAGACGCATGCGCCGACCATGCTGACCACCGATTTATCCTTAAGGGTTGATCCTGCCTATGAAAAAATATCACGCCGTTTCTACGAGCATCCCGACGAGTTCGCTGACGCCTTTGCCCGCGCCTGGTTCAAGCTGACACATCGCGACATGGGACCGCGCAACCGCTATCTCGGCGCTGAAGTGCCGGCAGAGGAGCTGATCTGGCAAGACCCTGTTCCCGCCGTAACCCATCCCCTTGTCGATGAAGCGGATATTACCGCATTAAAAGCGAAGCTGCTGCAGTCAGGCCTTACATTGTCGCAGCTGGCAGGCACTGCATGGGCATCTGCATCAACGTTCCGTGGCTCCGACCGTCGCGGCGGCGCTAACGGCGCCCGTATCCGGCTGGCGCCTCAGAAAGACTGGACGGTAAATGATCCTGCGCAACTGGCCAAAGTACTGGAAAAGCTGGAAGCGATCCAAAAGGAATTCAACGACGCACAAACAGGCGGTAAAGCGATATCCCTGGCCGATCTGATCGTACTGGGCGGCTGTGCCGCCGTGGAGCAGGCCGCACAAAATGGCGGCTACCCCGTGAAGGTACCGTTTACACCCGGCCGCGGCGATGCGACACAGGAACAGACCGACGTAGAATCTTTTGATGCGCTGGAACCTGTAGCCGATGGCTTCCGCAACTATGCCGAGCCGCGGTATGCCGGCAAGGCTGAAGCTTTCCTGGTCGACAAAGCACAGCTGCTGACACTGACGGTACCTGAAATGACGGTGCTGGTCGGGGGGATGCGCATGCTGGATACCAATTTCGATCATTCAAGACACGGCGTCTTCACGCAGCAGCAGGGAACGCTGAGCAACGATTTCTTTGTGAACCTGCTCGACAGCGGCACTACCTGGCACGCTACTTCCGATGCCGGCGACCTGTTCGAAGGCCGGAACCGTGCAGACGGTACGGTAAAGTGGACGGCCACCCGCGCTGACCTTATCTTTGGCTCCAACTCAGAGCTGAGAACCGTTGCCGAAGTTTATGCCTGCGACGATGCCAGAGAGAAGTTCGTGAAGGATTTCGTGTCGGCCTGGACTAAAGTGATGAACCTGGATCGTTTCGATCTGCAGTAAGATAAAGCAATAGCGCACACGAAAGCGGGCTGGAAACAGCCCGCTTTCGTGTCTCATTATATAAGCTACGGGATGGCGCCCTGATGGCTGACGTCCAGCTCAATATTGACGGCTGTTCCGGCAGCGTGATGGTCGGAAGGGACGATCTCCATCTTGCCCTGCAGGTAGGCGACCCTGCTCACAATATTCTTTAAGCCCATGCCTTGTCCGGCCGGTAAGCGGTCCATGGTATAGCCTTTGCCGTCATCTTCGATAGTGAGCAGGAAGACGGAGCCATTCTGCGAGCACTGGAACAATACATTGCGGGCCTGCGCATGTTTGACAATGTTGTTGAGCAGCTCCTGGGCAATGCGGTAGATCGTTACCTGCTTTTCCCGGGGAATATCATTTTGTATGCCCAGGCTCTGGAACCGTATGGAAAGGCCGTGGCGCTGCAATGAGCCGCAAAGATCGCCCAGCGCTGTTTCCAATCCCAGCTTCAGCAATATTTCAGGCATCATATTGTGCGCGATATGGCGCAGCTCCGTTATCGAATGATCCAGCTGGCTGGTAACGCTGTGTAGCGCCTGCGCATCGATGCGTTCTTCCCCGGTGAGAGACAGGCCTGAAAGGCTGATCTTAACGCCGGCCAGCATACCGCCCAGGCCGTCGTGCAGGTCGCGTGCGATCCTTGTACGCTCTTCTTCCTGTGCCGTAAGCATGGCCTGTGCCATTCTGATCTGTTCCTTCTGCGCCAGCGTACGTTTTTTGTTTCGGTAAAAAAGAAAGACCAATATCAGCATTATCAGCAGCAGCAGGCTCACCGCGCCCAGGAACCAGGTCGTGGCCTGGTGGTTGCGTGCCGTCAGCAAGGCTTTATCCTTTTCCGACTGCAGGCGTATAATGCTTTTTTCTTTTTCTGCCGTCCTGTATTTAAGATCCAGCTCGCTCAGCTCGTTCCTGAGCTTGCTGTCGTAAATGCTGTCGCTCAACCGGCCATATTCTTTTTGCCATTGGTAAGCCAAGCGCATATCGCCGGTCAGCGCATAAATATCCGCAAGCTCATAGGCATCCACGATCCGGTTAGTGGGTAAAGGGGGATATTCCTTCACTGTCCGGAGCAGCTGTTCTTTCGCCTGCCTGTATTGCCCGGAGGCTTTCAGCGCCTTATACTTTTCAATCAGCATATTCCTGATGGTATAGGAAGGCGAGGCGGAAGCCTTTGCGATCAGGATACCGCTGTCCAGGCTGCTGATCGCGTCGCGGTACTGCTCCCGGCGGATAAGATATTCACCATTGATCTTATAAAAGGTCGCTTTCAGCCGGGAGGGCGGGCCATAGCGCAGCTTGTTCCGGACTTTGGTCAGCAGCAGGCCGGCCTGGTGTGTATTGCTGTCCAGCAGGTAGGTTTCGGCAGCGGAAAGACAGGCAAAGACCAGCGCCTGCTCATAGGAGGCATCTTTCTCAAACAGCCGGAAAGCCATCGTATAATAGTCTTCGGCTTTGCGGTAATAGCCTTGCTCTTTGAAGACATGGGCGACATAGGTATAAATATTGGCCAGCAGCCCTTCGTTGCCCGAACGTTGCGCATAGGGGATGGCCTGCTCCATTAATATTTTGAGATAGCCGCTGGTATTGCCTTTGATCTGCTGCAGGATCCCGTAATTGGTCCATAGCTTAGCGCGGAAAAGAAGGGCTTCCCTGGAAGAAAAAGCTTTCAGCAGCTGCTCAGCTTCCATAAACAAGCCTTCGGCCTTCGCGGGATTGCGCTGGAAACAGGACATGGCGGTATAAAGTGGCGCCAGGGCACGCAGGTAGGGGTTGGATCCGCTTAGGGCTGCTGCCTGCTGCAGGTAGCGTTGCGCCCTGGCGCTATCGCGGCCGGTCCAGGCATCGGCCAGCAGGTAGCATATCCGCGCTTTGGCGCTGTCGGGCTGTGTATGGGACAGTAAGGTGCTGAGGCTGTCGCTGTAAGCGTCCTCATTCACCGGTATTTGTGCGCTGACAGCCGTCAGCAGGCAAAGCAGCATTGCCAGGAAACTAAGCAAATATCTCATGACACAGGAATAGAATATAAAGTTACGCGCCGCTTGCCGGCACGCACGCAAATTTTATACATAAACCTGTACAAAAAAATTATTTTTAGGACAGGCGTCTGATAGAAATGAGGACATTCGGACTTCGGGAGGCGACACGGTCCGCAATGCTGTCCGGGCGCAACGTCCGTTGTGAAGAAGGCGGAAGAGGCTAATGAAAATTTTCCATAAAAAATTTGCGAAACTGAAAAGTTGCATTTATATTTGCAACTGAATAGTTGCGAAATTATGAGAAGAGATGTTTTCCAGGCCATCGCCGATCCTACACGGCGCGCCATTATTGCCCTCATTGCCCTGCAGGCAATGACGCCCAACGCAATAGCTGCCCACTTCGATACCACGCGCCAGGCGGTATCGAAACATTTAAAAATACTGACCGAATGCGAGCTGGTGCATCAGCGGCATGAAGGACGCGAGATCTATTATCAGCTTGAAGTCGCTAAAATGAAAGAGATCGATCACTGGCTGGCGCAGTTCCGGAAGATCTGGGAAGACCGGTTCGACCAGCTTGACAGCTTATTATTAACCTTAAAGAATCAAAACAAATGAGAAACAGCCTGCCTTTCGATTTCCTTGTCGACAGAGAAAGAAACACAATTACCATCAGGAAAGCGTTCGGGGCCGGCCGCCAGCTGGTATGGGATGCTTATACCAAAAGCGAATTGCTGGACCAGTGGTTTGCCCCGAAGCCGTTTACGACCAAAACCAGGTCCATGGACTTCAGGGAAGGCGGCTACTGGCTGTATGCCATGATAGAGCCCAATGGTACGGAATACTGGGGGCGTATGGACTACCTCAGTATTCAGCCGATCGAAAGCTATACCGCAATGGACGCTTTCTGTAATGAGCAGGGCGAAGTCAACCCGCAGCTGCCCCGCGCCAATTGGGTTGTCAGCTTCACCGACCTGGGCGAACATGCCAGGGTAGACACTGTAGTAACTTATGGTTCGCTTGCCGATCTCGAAACCGTGGTGCAGATGGGCATGCAGGAAGGCCTGACTTCAACGCTGGAACGCCTCGACGAGCTGCTGGCTTCCCTGAACCCATAAATCCATCTATTTTTTTAAATCAATATCCTCTAAAAATTGAAAGCAATGAGCGCAACTCAGATCACAGTTCAGAACGTTATCGCGGCAGACGCGGAAAAAGTATGGAATTATTATAACAGCCCCGAACACATCACCAAATGGAACTTTGCTTCAGACGACTGGCAATGTCCCCGTGCTGAGAATGATATGCGGCCGGGCGGTAAATACAGCGCCCGCATGGAGGCTAAGGACGGCAGCTGGGGATTTGACTTCGAAGCCGTGTACGATAAGGTAGATGAGGGCAAAGAATTTACCTATACCATGGGCGATGGCAGGAAGGCCAATGTCGTGTTCAACGGCCAGGGCAGCCAGACTGAGGTTGTGGTGACCTTCGATGCGGAAGAACAGAACCCGGTGGACATGCAGAAGGGCGGCTGGCAGGCGATCCTCGATAATTTTAAGAAGTACACCGAATCGCATTAAGGTCTGAAGAGCATTAGATCTTATTCAACGCAAAGCCGGGCAGCTATTTGCCCGGCTTTGCTGTACCTGAGCCTGTCTGCAAAGTGTTCATTTTTGTTTCATTGAGCGGACAGCTTTGCGTGCTACCGGGATAAAGCTACAGGAATATACCCACTTTCCTGTACCAACAGGGACTGATGGGGCAGCGGTCTTTGCGGGAAGAGCCGGATCGTAATCCGTTCCGGGACAGCGTACCAACGGTCTATGTTCCTGAACAGAGCCAGCTATTGCTACATTTTTCCAAGCCATTCACTAAACCAACCCAAAATGAAAAAGATCTACTTGATGATCGCTGTTGCGCTCGGCTTGCAGCCGGCGCAGGCACAAACCTCAATAACCAGCCCCACGGTCAGCGGCACCTGGACCTTATCGGGATCGCCTTATCTTGTACGTACCGATCTTACGGTACCGGCCGGCAGCAAGCTGCGCATCGATCCCGGTGTGCAAGTGGTGGTCGACGGCCCTTACCTGATCACGGTCAACGGCACCTTGCAGGCCAATGGCAATGCAACGCAGCGGATCAGCTTCAGCGTAAAGGATACTACAGGCTGGAGCAATTACCTGGCCTCTACCGGCGGCTGGCGGGGCATATACTTCAAAGCGGGCGGCAGCCTGGCCGATCCTTCCGTTCTGCGCTATTGCGATATCAGGGATATCAAGAGCACCGCTGCATTTGCCGAAGGTATCCGGATGGAACGCAGTATGAGCATTGTACATTGCCGGTTTACACACAACCGCGATATGCCGGCTGTGCGATTATTCTCCGAAGATCCGGCAGTCTCTATAACTGTCGACAGCTGTGATTTTGACGCTAATTATGGGCATACCATACTGGGCGGCTATGTGTTCATGTCTGAAACGGAAGGGATGTCCTACTTCCGCAACAGCAAGATCCACAATACGGAGCGGGATGTTACGCCCATCTATACCAACGGTGGCAAGCTAACCGTAGCCGGCTGTGAGATTTTCGATAACCCGGGGGGCGACCGGTTGGGTAAATCGGGAGGCGCTATGTTTATCGGCTGGACAGATGAGATCGTGATTAAAAACAATAAGATCCATCACAACGAAGGGGAACGTTCCGGGGCCTTGTTTATCCAGGAGCCCAAAGGCCCCGTGGATATCGACAACAATTTTTTCTGCAACAACTATGCCTGGGGAGCCAACCTGTGTGACAACGGGGGCGGTGCGATCGAGATCCTGAGCACAAAATTCATGACCCGGATACGCAACAATGTTTTTGCCAACAATGCCTCGACCTATAAAGGTGGCGCTATTAACCTGGAAGATGCCAGCGCTGTTATCACCAACAACACGATCATCAACAATACGGCGCGGCATCATGGCACCTCCATCCATATCGGCCCTGATGGCGGCGGTCCGCAGAAGAATGATACCTGCAAGGCCCTCATCCGGAATAATATTTTCCAGGGAAATACCGCACAGCTTTATAATACCAGCGAGGTCTACGCTGAAATGAAAGCCAGGATCACGTTTGACCATAATTTCATCAATACCGCTGTTGCCGATATGGTTAGCGGCGACCCGGGCATGGTGCACCTGCTGGGCGACACGACATCGAACATCACCGGCAGTGACCCCGGGCTGCAGGCGCCGACCTTTGTACCCGGCGGAAGCGTTGATGCCACCGTCGCCAATTTTAACCTGAAGACCGTTTCAACCTGCATCAATAAAGGCGATACGCTCGAGTGTCATATGCTGGGTACGGACATTGCCGGCCATAGCCGTATAGCGCTGGGTAAAATCGACATCGGTGCTTATGAGCTCCAAAACACCACCACAGGTATAGGAGAGCGAGAGCTATCCCGCGGGATCGCCCTGGTAGGCTATCCCAATCCTGCTACTGATCGCATTACGTTTAATCTGCCGGCCATTGGCGGTACTTTAAGGATCACCGATGCGACGGGAAAGATCCTGTCCAGCCGGGCAGCCGGGCAACGCGAAGCTTCTTTTTCGCTGAAATCCTTTGCTCCCGGTCTTTACTATGTGCAATGGTGGGATGAGACCCTGAAAGGAACAGCTTCCTTTGTACATCACTAAGCCTCATCACAGCTGGTCTGCCGCCTGGTCTTCTTGATAAAGCAAGGAATATTCCTTTCTTTTGCAAAAAAGACCAGGCGGTATCTTTTATGAAAAAAGCAGCGGCGACACGGCGCGATATTTTGCAGAAAGCTTTCGGGCTGATCTATACGAAGGGCTATCAGACCACCAGCATCGACGATATACTGGCGACCACGCAGGTAACCAAAGGTGCTTTCTATTATCATTTCCGGAATAAGGATGAAATGGGGCTGGCTATTATCGAAGAGATCATGAAGCCTGCCCTGACTGAAGGCCTGATAGAGCCGTTGCTCCGGCAGCCCGACCCGCTGAAGGCCATCTATGATATGATGTATGGGCTGTTGATGAAGAACGATTTTCTCAAAGTGGAATATGGCTGTCCGGCAGCCAATCTTACACAGGAGATGACACCCTGGAACGAGGATTTCAGCAAGGCCCTGGAGGAGCTGACGCAGCAGTGGCAAAAGGTTATGAGCGCTGCTATCGAAAAAGGAAAAAAAGGTGGTCTGGTGCGGAAAGACGTGCATGCAAAGCAGGTCACTTTATTCGTGATGTCCGGCTACTGGGGTATCCGCAATTTCGGGAAGCTGGAAAACAGCAAGTCGGTTTATCTTCCTTTCCTGAAAGCGCTGAAGCAATACCTCGATGCGCTCCGCTAAACGCTTCGTTACAAAACCGTAAAAAACTGCAGCCAAAGACCTGGCTGCAGTTTTTTTAAAACAAAAACATACCGACTAGTATGTTTTTGTTTTACCTTTGCTCCGCAAGTTTTTTACTCATGTACCAGGCGCTTATTTTTTACCATTCCATTATACGCTGGCTCGTACTGATCGCCTTACTCTACGCGGTTTGCAGGGCTTCCAGAGGCTACAGGAGCAACCGATCTTTTACCCCTACCGACAATGCCGTACGGCACTGGACGGCCACGGTAGCCCATATCCAGCTGGTGATCGGCATGCTGCTGTATATACGCAGCCCTATCGTGCAGTATTTCTGGAAGCACTTTGATGAAGCAAAGAAAAACCCGGACACCTTATTCTTTGGTACAATCCATATCCTGCTCATGCTTACTGCTATTGCAATCATTACTGCTGGATCGGCATTAACGAAACGAAGACCGGCAGGCAGAGGACAGTTCCGCACCATGCTGGCCTGGTATTCGCTGGCTCTTTTCATCATACTCCTGGCCATTCCCTGGCCTTTTTCTCCACTGGCCTACCGGCCTTATCTCCGATAGTAATGCTCTATCTATTCGAAACCAAAATCGGCAGGCTGCGTCTTGTCGGCTTCCTGGAAGGCCTTTCCTTATTGGCCTTGGTCTTTATTGCCCTGCCCTTAAAGTACGGCTGCTCCGACCCGCGGCTGACCCAGGCGCTGGGACCGGTACACGGCGTCTTCTTCCTGCTTTTTGTGTTCAATACCCTGAGTATGGGCGTGGAGCAGGGTTGGCGTTTCCGCTCGGTAACCTGGAAGGTACTCCTGGCCTGTATTATTCCTTTCGGTACTTTTTACATCGACAAAAAGATCCTGCGCAAATTATGAAGACCATGTTTCTTTCTGTGGGTATCGTCCTGCTGATCTATATCGCTTACCGTACTTATCGTTTTGTAAAGCTCGACAAAGGCCTGGAAGCAAAGATCGCTGCCGGCGCCGTGATCCTCGATGTGCGCACTAAAAGCGAGTTTGCGACCGGTCACATTGCCGGGGCGGTTAATATTTCCCTGGGAACGATACGCGAGCGCTATACGATGCTGGATACAGGTAAGACTTATATCACCTGCTGCTCGCATGGCCTGCGCAGCGTGAAGGTACAGCAGCTCCTGGAGGCGCGGGGCTTCAGGCATGTTTATAATGGCGGAGCCTGGACCGACCTGGAACAGGTTGTGCTGAAGGTGCGGGGAAGATAGCGTTGCAGTGCCTAGCGCCAGCGTTTACCGAGGGTAAGGCCCACGAAGAAGGCGGCCTGGTAAGGATAGGCCTTGCGTTCGGCCATGATCTCGATACGGGAAGTGTAGAACGCCGCATTGCCGCCGATGACGATGGCCTTTACAAAGGCTTTCGGCTTTTCCGGCTCTATAACAAAGGCCAGCTCGGCAAGGAGGCCCGGACAGTACCGGATCTCACCCAATCCCTTGCTCCATTTGCCCCGGCCCCGGATAAAGCCGGGCTGCAGGAAGTGGTCGCTGTTGCCGCTGCTGTAGCGTTCTGTCTGGATATGGGCCTGTGGCTCCGGTACATAGTCGACATAAATAAGGTTGAGGTAATAAGGCTTCAGGAGTGCCAGCGCTGGCCCGCCGGAATAGCGCAGGCTTACCGACAGGTTGCCGTCGAGCAGGGCAGGGAAGAGCATTTGCTCTCTGCCGTAAGCCAGCTGCAGGGTGTAAGCATTATTGATCTTGCCGAAAATATAAGCAGTTCTTTTGCCCAGGCCGGGATAGAGGTCGCGGGTCTGCTCCTGCTTAGCCTCCTTCTCGTGCCTGATCTCGGAAAAATGAAGCTGCCAAAGGACTTTATTGCCGGGACTTTTCTGGTGGAGATAGCAAAGCCCTGTGCTCCAGCCGTTGGTGTTGAGCCTTCCCGACAGGGACAACGCATGGTTAAAATCAGGATCCAGGCCCCATTCCGCTATGTGCTGCTTCCATTGTTTCAGGCGGCTGATCTTCTTTTCACCCTTCTCTTTTACCTGCTCCAGCTTTTCTTTACCCCCTTCCCATACCTGCTGCGCCCGGCCGGCGGGACAGCAGGATAGCATCAGAATAAGAATAAGTTCTATATTTTTTTTCATGGGGATAAAAAAACACTGCAATGTTACAGGTTTCTGAATAAATTATTGATTTTTGCAGCGCCCGTTACCATGACACCCCAATCACGACATTGCTCCGGCGGACTTATTACCTATCTGCTGATAGGAGTACTGCTGCTACCTCTTGTCCTGGGAGCACAGCAACCCGCCGTCTATAACCGCTTTCAGTACCATCATTATTCCTGGAAGACGCTGCATACACCGGCTTCCCATCTCTATTTTCCCAAAGGATACGACAGCCTGGCCAGCTTTGCCTCGGTACAGCTACCCGATATTATGACTACGGTAAAGCAGGAAATGGGTGTGCCGGTCAAAGGCATTCCCAACCTGGTTATTTATCCCTCGACGGATCAGCTGTACGAGTCCAATATAGGCTTGTACAGCCAGCAACAGCAAACCTTTCCTACTATTCAAATGAAAGGGAATCGCGTGGTGCTGGCCTTCGGCGGTTCCTACGAACAATTCAGGCGGCAGCTGAAGGAAGCCTGGGTCAACCTTACCTGGGAAGAGCAGCTGCAGGGCGACATGACCGACCAGCTCAACACCCCTCAGCCACCAATACCGGCCTGGTTCCGGCTGGGCATGACCGGCTATTTTGCTGCCGGCTGGAGCGCGGAAGAAGAAACGAAACTATACTACTATCTGCGTTATCTTTTTAGAGACAACGCCCCTTTTGTGGAAGCGGCGCCCGGTGGCGGCAAGGCCTTCTGCTATTTCATGGAGCAACGTTATGGAGAACATGCTGCTCTGCAGGTATTTTTCCAGCTGAAGCAAAAGAAGAGCCTTGCCCGTTCGCTGCGGCTGGTCACGAAGCGCAGCATGGATACCTTGCTGGTACAATGCGAACGTTATTACAGGGAACGTTATGCTGCCGTATCGGGATCACTTTATCGTAAGGTGCCGGAACCCGGAGCGGAGCCGGATTCTTTGGGCCGCTTTTGCTGGCGCGACAGCCTGCCGGCCGACACGATGCCCTTGTACCTGGAGCAACGCTTTAACGCGAAGCTGTTGTCGCTGGCCCGGAACGATGCTGATGGCTACCTTTATTTTGTACTGCAGCGGGATAACCGGCGGGAGGCGTACAGCCTGCGCTTTGCGCAACTCGGGGATCGCCGCTATCATCCCAGGCCCTTCCTGTCTTACCTGCTGCCACCCTGGCTGAATGATGGCGGTAATGATCCTTACCCGGTGATCTGCTGGCCTGTGGTGCGCAGCGACATTAGCGTGGTGATGCCGGACAAAGGCAGGCTGCTGCTGAAGGTGTTCCGGCCCGACGGCACGTTTAAAGACAGCCGCACTTTATATGGTGTGGATGGTGTAAGCAGCCTGTTCCCTTACGATAACAATAAATGGCTGCTGGCGGCTTCGCGCAGAGGGCGCAGCGACATCGTGATCTTCGACGGACAGCGGTTGCGCTATGAGCCGCTCACATCGGGCCTCGCAGAGCATATCCAGCTTGCAGTAAGTGAATACGGCGGGAGGACACGTATAGCCTACCGCTCGGGCTACCCGCCCGATAGCCTTTTTCACAAGGATACGGCTGTAAGGGCCTACGGTGTTTATGAGCAAATGATCCATAGTCCGAAAATGGCCGAGGGGAACAAGGGCCTGCTTATCCTGAAGGATACCGGCTACCTGCGCCGGGAGCGGCCGGTATATGCGGGAGACGGAGTCCTGTATACAGGCAGCAACTGCACAGGCGTGTTTGCTATGGATCCTGCCCATGAACGATGTATGGGAGGGACTACTGCGAATGAGGCGCCCTGGCTGAAGGACTACCTTAGCGCTCTGGCACGTAAAGACAGTATCGATGCCCTCTTACGAAAAGCCAAGGCTGCGGAAACGCCTTCCCTGCTGCGCGGCATCCTGAGTCCGGGCGAGGACCCCGGGCTGGCAGGCCGGCAAAGGGACAGCCTGCGCAGGGTGCTCGCCTACAGCCGCAAAAAGGTAAAGCCTTACCTGCTGCAGCTCTACGGCGCCTATTTTTCGGCGCAGATCAACAACGACTATTACATCAACCGTTATCAGCCGTTCCAGGCCTATCTGGGCACCTTTAAATTTCCTTCCGTGGGGGCGATGGCCAGCGGCGGCTTCAGCGACCTGTTTGAGAACCATCATTTCAATATCGGCTACCGGCTGCCGGCCGGAACGGAGGGCAGCGACTTTTTCGTGCGCTATGAGAACACGGCGCGCAAGCTCGACTGGCATGTCCTGTTTTTCCGCAAGGTGGAAAGCCTGGAGCCCGATCCCGGCCGCGACTGGAAAGACAAGCAGGGCTTTCCTTACCCACAGGCAGCTAAGGTAAAGACGCATTATTACGAACTCGGCTTTCATTATCCCCTGCATTACGACTGGTCGCTGGACTTCAATACGGCGGCCCGGCGCGACCGTACCGTCTTCCTGGCCACAGACCATTACAGCCTCAACTTCGAAGCCCTGCAATCGTGGTGGAGCATCAGCAGCCTCGCGCTGCAGGTGAAGAAGCTGCAGCCGACGGTACCTTTCCTGTACAAAGGCTGGGAAGGTAAAATGCTTGTTGATGGTATGGCTTCTACCGGCAAGCAGTCGACATTGCTATACGGGTTGCGCAGCCAGCTGGCCTGGCATCAGCCGCTCGTCAGCCACATTACCCTGGTGCTTCAGGCGCAGGCCGGCTACAGTGGCGGACAGAGCCATATCCTGTACAACTTCGGCGGATTGGACAACAACATCGTACCACGGGCAGATACATCGGTGCGCTTTCCGCAGCAGTCGTCCTATGCTTTCCAGTCGCTCATTACCCCCCTGCGGGGATATGAGCAGAACAGCCTTTACGGGAGTCGCTTTGCCCTGATGAACGCCGATCTGTATGTCCCCCTGTTCCGGAACCTGGTCCCGCTGCGTACCGGTATCAGCGCGGTGTACAACCTGCAGCTGGGCTTATTTGCCGATATCGCGGCAGTGTCTTCCGATAAGACTTTGCCGGCTGTAAGCAGCCCTAAATACGCTTATGGCTTCAGTGCCAGGACGCTGCTGGCCGGTTATCCCCTGCGCTTCGATATGGCCTGGCCGGGCAGCTTCGGTAAGCAGCCCGTATGGTACCTGTCGATGACAATCAAATAATATTTGTATTTTATAACTAAAAAATATCTTTAATTTTTTTTAGTATTAAAAATTATGGCTAATTTCCCGTTGTCATTTCTGGTTCGGTTTGCTGTCATGAAGCAAGCCGGACAGTGGCTAAATGATTTTATGAAAAACCGCTCCCGGGCCTGTGCCCTTATCCTGGCGCTTATCCTGTGTATGCCCCTGCGCAGCCCTGCCCAGGAGACAGAGGCGTCTATTGCAGCCGCGACCACCTATCTTAATAGCCGCACCAAAGGACTGGACCGGTATCTGAAGCACAGCGATAAGATACGGCAGCGGCTGCTGCGCAAGCTCAAGCGCAAGGAAGAAAAGATCGCCCGGCAGTTGGCGGCAAAAGATTCTGCGCTGTACCGGCAGTATATGGGGCAAAAGCTCAGCTATGATTCTATAGCGAACCTGTCCAACGATACCACAGCGCTGGCCCGGCTGTCGCATAAGAAAAGCCGTGTGATCGACAGCCTGCGCGGGGTACAGCAATTCCTGCAGCGGCAATCGGGCAAGCTGGGCGCAGCTTCTTCGCTGGCCGGTAAAGCCGGAGTGGACCTTCCCTATACCGATAAGCTGGATCAGCTGCAGCAGCAATTGGGTTCGGGGCAGCAGCTCGACGAGCTTATCCGGCAACGGACCTCCTCGCTGGAGCGCCTGGCCGGAAACCAGAACCTGGGCGGCCTGCAGCAGATACAGAAAAACGTTTACTATGCACAGGAGAAAATGAAAGCCTGGAAGCAGCTTTCCGATGACCCGGATGCTGCGGAAGAAAAAGCCCTGGAATACCTGCAGGGTACCGAAGGCTTTTCGGGCTATCTCAATACCGATAAGGCTTTCAGCGGACTGGGCAACAAAGCCACTGCCGCCGACCTGCAGCGCATCGGCTACCAAACCAAAGACCAGGTGAACGGCATGCTGCAGGAAAAGCTCGGCAGCAGCCTCGGCGCCGTGCAGCAGCAGATGGGTCAGCAGATTCAGGATTATACTGCTCAGCTGGAGGGCGTGAAAGGAAAGCTCAGCGAAGTGAAGAGCGGTGTAGACCAGGCCAGGCAGGGTGTGCAGGAAGCCCGTCAGGCCAAAGACAAATTAAAGCATATCGAAAAACCTTCCTTCAGGAAGAACCCCGAGCGGGGAAAACCTTTCTGGCAGCGGCTGGAGACACAATATAATTTCCAGACCAGCCGTGCCGGCACCGATGGCTTGCGCCCGGCCATGCTGGACCTGGGCGCTTCCGTAGCCTTTAAGCATACGCCGCGTCTGAGCTATGGCCTGGGCCTGGGACTCAGCGCAGGACTGGGACAAAACTGGCAGCATATACGCTTCAGCTATGAAGGACTGACCGCGCGCGCTTTCGCCGACTGGAAATGGATCTATGGCTTCAGCTTCCAGGCCGGCTACGAGCGCAGCTTCCGGCCGGGTAACCGGGCTTACCTGCCGGAGCAGCAGAACAAGCCGCAGCCGGACAACAATAATGATAACGCCCTCAAAGAAGCCTTTGGCGGCCAGCAGCAAACGGCCTATATCGGCGTAATGAAACGCTACCGTATCAGCAGCCGCTGGAGCGGCACACTGTTGATCGGCTACAACTTCCTCTGGCAGCAGGAAAACCTGAGAAGCCCGTGGGTATTACGGTTTGGGTGGGGTAAATGATAAGAAAACAGAAATAAAATATCATAACAAAAAACGGCTATCACAATATGAAAACAAGTTTTGGTAAAGCAGCTATGGTCATTGCCATGCTTATTGGAGGTGGTACTGCGATGGCGCAGGGAAATGACTATGGTGAAGACCTGACCAAGATCACAACGCCTTCGAGTAATGTATCCAGCCTGTTGAAGTTTACGGAGCTGCCGGTCAACTACTCGACGGGCACGCCCGATATTTCCATCCCGATATATACGATCAATACGGGTAAGCTGACCCTGCCGGTCACGCTGAAGTATGTTGCTTCAGGTATCCGCGTCGCGGAAAACTCAGGTTCAGTTGGCCTGGGATGGTCGCTTTCGGCTGAAGGTGCCATTCAGCAAGGAATTTTTGGTCTAGAGGATGACGGTACCTACCGGCAATATGGACTGCAATGGACCAATGCCGCTCTATTGCCTACCAGCACAGACGACTACCACCTTTTAGAGTCGCTTAATACGGGCGGATTGGATGGCGTACCAGATGTGTATACCTTTAGCTTCCCGGGCAATGGTGGTAAATTTATCTATGCCGATTCCTTCCGCTGCCTGCCCCAGCAAAATCTTGCCATTTCTACAGCATACAACGGCCCTGATCAATCCTGGACGATCGTTGACCAGAATGGTACACAATATTTTTTCACCCTTACGGAGTATACCCATAACCGTGATGCATCTTCCAGCTCTTTTTCGAGGGCATGGTACCTCACCAAGATCAGGGACGCTAACAATGTGGATTCTATTGTGCTGGAATATGAGAATATGAAGGAAGGACAAGCTGTAGGCCGCAGCTATTCCTTCACCACTTTCCGGCCAGATGGGTTTCCTTTATCTCCCTACAGCATCGATATGGCGCCGAACGATCCGCCCATACCCGGTACCTTTAGCCAGATCAGCCAGACCACAACGGGCTGGCAGCTGAAGCGGATCATATGGAACAATGGCAGCCTGGAATATGACATCGCCTGGGGCGACAGGGAAGACCTTGGCGGCGACCGGGTGCCGCGTATTAAAAATCTATTGTTGTACGGTACAGATGCGCTATTGAAACGCGTGATCCATTTTGACCAGGATTACTTTGTGACGCCGGGTAACAACGAACCTTATATGGGCAAGCGCCTCCGCCTGCAGAAGGTAACCTTTGCGCCCAGCCTGGCGACACTGACCTCGCCGGATGCTTATCAATACAGCTTTGAATACAACGAGACGCCACTGCCCGGCAAGCTTTCCAACCAGATCGATCATTGGGGCTTCTACAACGGAGCCATTGGTAATGAAAGCAGGGGCTTAATTCCCAGCTTTACAAAGCCTGGCATTCATTACTACGGCGCCGACAGAAACGTTAATCCCTTTTATGCAAAGGCTGCTATGCTGACCAAGGTCAATTACCCGACAGGAGGCTACGCCGAATTCAGCTGGCAGTCCCATGCCAAAGTTTATCCGACACAGCTGCTGGATAGCGCCATTATCTATTTTGACTCGACGATGTACGCGGAAATGATCCATACCGGCCATCCGGTCAATGGCACCTGGGAAGACATCATTACTATTCCCACACTACCTACAGATATGTTTGGCGCTGGATTGTCTGCTAAGTACACGGCAAGCGGCGTAGGCATTGGCGGTGGTGGTAACTATCCTTTACTACTGACCCATGCGAGTGTCCAGGGAAAGCTTTATGAATATAGCAGCCTTAACCCGATGAGCAGTCCTGTGACAAGGGCGCAATATGACCTTACCTATAATTATAATACAAATACAGCCAACTGGGCTTATTCCACCAACCTGACCCTTTATCCCGGGAAATCCTATAAGTTTTTTGGCCACGTATTGGATGAAGGCTGGGGCGTACGACAAACCCTTAAAGTGAAATGGCCAAAGAAGGTATTGAATACCTATACACCGCCCACAGAATTTGTGGGTGGCTTACGCATAGCGAAGATCACGCTATACGATAATTTCACAGATAAAAGTATCATCAAAAAGTATGGCTACCCCAATTGCCGGGCATATAGTGCACCCAATTATACCGAAGAAATCTATAAATGGTACAAGTTGCCGACCAATGATCCTAACGATTGTCAATATGGTAAAACGCAGGGCCTGGTTGTAAGCTCCAACAGCACCCATAATTTCCAGGCCGGTCCGCAGGCCGCCTATGATACCGTGAGAGAGGTGATCGGGGAACACGGAGAAGGCGGTTACAATGTATATACTTTTACCCCTTTTACAGAACCAGCTGGTGAATTTCCCGCATCCTGGCGTTTTGGCAGGATGCTAACCAAAAGCGTCTTCACTAACGCCAATGTAGAAGTACAGCGCACGATCTACAATAACAGGACGGTGCTCAACCCGGCACAGAATTTCGCCGGCCATACCGCTAAGCTCATCACTTCTTATCCCTGCTTTAACAGTGGCCTTATCGGCGTTTCTGATTTCGCCCCCTTATATCGCCAAAGGACATATAGTTTCCCCTGCGACTGGATTTATGTGGATACCATAAAGACTTATGACCTCGTTGCCGGGACCAGCACTATCGCAGTGACCGATTATGATAATCCCAACCATCGGCAGCCGACCCGTTCAACGACCTATAACTCAGATGGCAGCCGCCGTACGACGTTTATCAAATATCCTACAGATTATGCCCTTAGCAGTGCACCCATCGGCGATGCTGCGTTCATCAGTCAGCTACAGCAAAAGCACATGCACAGCATACCCATAGAACAATATACCCAGCTCTGGCTACCGGGCAGCGGCAGTCCCCTGACCATCGCTGCGAGCTACAAGCAGTTTGGTAATCTTGTGGCGCCACAGCCCGGGCTCCTGGCGATGAAGCGCAGCTATAAGCTGGAGCTGAGCGAAGGCATCACTGACTTTCAACCCGCAACAATAAGTGGTAACAGCATCAGCAAGGACAACCGGTATAAAGAGAAAGCTTATGCCGCCGAGTATGATACTCGTGCCAACCTGGTCAGCCTTAGCTTGCCCGGCAGCCAGGGCGAACAATATATTTATGGTTATGCCAACGCTTTCCCCATCGCTGTAGTACGCAATAATGATAACAGCAGGAAAGCGGGCTTTACCAGCTTTGAAGAAGGGGCCACCGGCAACTGGACTTATAATGAAGGCGCTGTCGTGAATTCAGCCAGCCAGTCTTTAACCGGCCGACGGTTCCTCGACCTTTCCCTGGGCAGCCCGTCCTTCTATTTCCGTCCGGCGGATAACAGCGATCCCAGCCCGCATCCTATTCCACCACCGGCGGCTTATATCGTTTCCTATTGGCTGAAAGGCGGAACGGCAGTGGTCAGCGGCAGCAGTCCCGGCAGCACCGGCATAAGTGCCAATGGCTGGACCTATTACGAACATCTCATCCCCAGCCCGAATGGCCCTGTAACCATTAACGGTACCGGCCAATTGGATGAGCTGAGGATCTACCCGGTCGGTTCGGTGATGGAAAGCTTCACCTATGACCCGCTGAACGGGATCACCAGCAGGGACGATGGCGCCGGCAGCATTATCCGTTACGATTACGACAATATGGGCCGCCTGAAAACGGAGAAAGATATCAGGGGTAACACAATCAAAGCCTACGAGTATAAATACATGGGTAATCTCTAAAATCCTAAGCACGTGAACAATAAACTTCATTATACAGGCCTGCTGGCGGTGATGGCTGTTTTTGCCATGCAACCCCTCAGCGGACAGCAATTGCCGAACCCGGCCCAGAACCTCCCTTCGCAACCAACACCTCCCGGCACCCCCCAACAGGTGCCTTATCCCGGAATCGGCAGCATAATCCATAACGGAAAAGGTAATTACGTAAAGACCTTTATACCGGACAAGGCGATACCGACGCTTATCGGCTCCTCCATACCTTTTCGCCAAACAACGGTTTACTTAGACGGCCTGGGCAGGCCGCTGCAAACGGTGGCCAAAAAGGCCTATGAAGACGGATACGATATCATCAATCATGTTGTCTATGACGACAATACCGGCGCGGAAACCTATCAATACCTGCCTTTCCCGGTACGGACGACACAGTCGGATGGTAAGCTGGAAGGTGTTCCGCAAAGCGGGTTGCGCATTTTTTACGACCAGGCCGGCCCGGATGAACAGCCTTACAGCAAGACAGAAACGGATGGGTCACCACTGAACCGTGTGCTGAAACAAATGCCGCCGGGGCGCAGCTGGGTAGGCAGCGGCAAGGGTACGGTTTATTCCTATTTAACCAATACCGCAGCAGACGGCGTACGGATCTTTACGATCGGCGCCGCCGCAGGCGATCTGCCACAGACCTCCGGCACTTATGCTCCCGGCACCCTCAGCGTGCTGAAGACGACCGATGAAGACGGTAAATACACGCTGGAATATAAAGACCGGATGGGCCGGCTGATCCTGAAGAAAAACTGGATCAACGGTACCACCGGGCACAACGGCTTTGCCTGCACCTATTACGTTTATGACAACCTGAACCGGCTCCGCTATGTGATCCCGCCGCAGGCAGTAGCAACCATCTCTTCTACCTGGAACCTGAGCGGTGTAACAGAGCTTTGTTACCGGTACGGCTATGATGCCAAAGGGCGCACGAAAGAGAAGAAGATACCCGGCAAAGAAGTAGAATACATGATCTACGATAAGCGTGACCGGCTGGTCTTCTACCAGGATGGCAAGCTAAGGGCAGATAACGGCAAATGGGCCTTTACCTTGTATGATGCCCTGGACCGGACCATTGCAACCGGTATTCAGCTGAAGGCCTATGGCGATATGCAGCTTGATAAAGATAACCTGCAACAGACTATGGATGTCGGAACCATTGCTAACGGATTTATATTTCAATATTGCAATGATTATGCTTTGTATAACAGTTATCCGCCGGAGACCGGCCTGGGTTATGAAGTGAAGACCTATACTTACTATGACAACTATGATCAGCTCTCGTCTTTGCCTTTTGACCCTAACCCATTCCCTGGCATTGCCATAAGCAGTAACCCTATCGATCTTTCGCAGTTCAGCAGCCAGACCAGGAGCCTGGCCACCGGTACCAAGGTAAAAGTGAAAGACCCGGAATCCGGCAACGAACGCTGGCTCAGCAGCGTGAACTATTATGACGAACAGGGGCGCGTGATGCAGACACGTTCGCAGAACTATAAGGGTGGTATTGAGACCAGCAGCAATACCTATTATTTCCAGGGGCAGCTGGGCAAAAACCTGCTGCAGCACGAGAATCCTGATGCAAAAGAGCTGCCGGGTGTCGCCGGCGGCCCGCCGGCCAATATTAAGATACTGACCACCAATACCTATGACTTCCAGATAGGTGGCGGCAGGGCGTCCCTTACAAACGTCACCCAGAAGTTCAATGATGGCGCCCTCGATTATCCCCTGGCTAATTTCTATTATGACCATCTCGGCCGCGTGGTGGTGAAGCAAACGCCGGCAGCCAATATGCTGCAGGAATATACCCTGCGGGGTTTTCTCAACCACATCGATGTGCGCAATACCAACAATGACCCGGATAGCGTGCACCTGTTCGAGGAAAACCTTTATTACGACAAAGGGTTTGGCAGCCGGCTGTACAACGGCAATATCGCGGGCATTACCTGGCGCATGGCCGGTAGCGCTGCCGATACCCAGGCCTACGGCTACAGCTACGACAACCTCAACCGGCTGACCCATGCCCAATACGGCCGCAAGAGTCCCGGCAGCTGGCAGTGGCCGACAACCAGCTACGACTATACTGTTTCGGGAATAGATTACGATCTCAATGGCAATATCCAGCACATGAACCAGAGAGGCGTACCCTTCCCGGGCATCAGCGCACCGATTGCAATGGACCAGCTGACCTATGCCTATGCACCCGGCAGCAACCAGCTGATCAGCGTGCAGGATGCGATACCGGCATCGGCTACTACGCCTTTGCCCGATTTTAAAAACAATGCCAATGCCGCTACGGAATATACCTACGATGCCAATGGGAATATGCTCACGGATGCGAACAAAGGCATCAATACCGCTATTGCCTACAGCCAGCTCAATAAGCCGGAGATCATCTTGATGGGTGGAACTAATGAGGGTAAAATCGTTAACATTTACGATGCCCTTGGCAACCGGCTGCAGAAACGGACCAAAGCAAAAAACAGTAGCAAGACGGATGTCTTTGATTATATCGGTAACTTCGTTTATAAGAACGATACCCTCCAGTACGTGCTGAACAGCGAAGGTAGGGCGCGACCGGTTGCCAACAGCAGCAATGAGCTGAAATTTACTTTCGATTACTTTGTAAAGGATCACCTGGGCAATGTGCGCAGCACGCTGAACGCAGAGCCGTCCGACGAGACTTACCTGGCCCGGCATGAGATATCACTCGCAGGTGTCGAGCAATTGGTCTTTGACAATATTCCGACGGTAAGGGATACAAAGCCCGGCAGTACAGATCCCGAGGATCGTATGGCAGCCCGGCTTAATGGTAGCGACAAACGCATCGGAACGGCCATTATGCTGAAGACCATGCCCGGCGACCGTTTCGTGATCAGGACCGATGCCTTTAGTGAAGATGGCTTCAAAGACAACGGATCGGCGCAGCCGGAAGCACTGGTTGAATCGCTTGCCAGCGTATTGCTGGGTGGCAATACCTATTCGGGTGTACCCATCGCCGAGCTGCCCGATAATGTGCGGACCATCCAGACTGTTTTCAATAACCCCGCCCTGGTAGGAGAACTGGCCCAGCTTTCGCTCAACGATGATCCGGCGAGGCCCAAGGCGCACCTGAATGTGCTGCAGTTCAACAGTAAATTTGAATTGGTTAGAGGAGGCAGCGCAGTAACTCAAGTACCTTGGGATGGCATGGGCGGCTGGACGACCTTCGGACCGGTAATGCCCGCGGGAACGGTAGGTACCGAAGTGGGTGTGGTAAGTGCTGATGCGGGCTATATCATCGTCTTTGTCGATAACCAGAGCCTGGGTAAAGATGTCTGGTTCGACAACATTATGATTGAGCACTACGCAGGCAAAGTAATGGAAGAGAACCACTATTACCCCTTCGGCTTAACCCTGGCGCTGGACACGCGTCCCGGACATAAGGAACAGCCGTATAAATTCCAGAAGCAGAGCCATGAAAATGATTTTGGACTAAACATTTACAGCTTTAAGTACAGGGAGCATGATCCGCAGATCGGAAGATTCTGGCAGGTTGATCCTTTGTCGGATAAATATGTACATAATAGTACTTATGCGTTTTCAGAAAATAAAGTAGTAAATGGTATAGAGTTGGAGGGGTTGGAGGTAGTATTAATTAACGAAAGAAAGGACCCTACAATATATAAAGCGGGTATAGGTAATACGGATAAGTCTGCCGTGCATATTTACGCACATGGCACACCATCAAATGTTGACATTTCAGGAAATGGCAATTGGTCTAACAAGAAGGAGGATTTTAAAGCTATTTTGGAAAAGAGTGATGTTTACCAGAAAAACAAAGACTCGAAGGATTTAGTAGTTATTTTACACTCCTGTAGAGTTGGTAGATCGTATGTTGACGAAGACGGAAACTACACTCCTTCTTATGCAGAAAATATGAGCGGTGAGTTTCCCAATCTAACGATTATTGCACCAGATGAAAGAGATGCCTTCTCTGATGATGGCGAACTCGGGCCAAGAAAAATAGACGATCCTAAGAACAAACGTGGAGATTATAAACCTGGTACAGCCCATAAGATGAATAGTGAAAAAGGCAATTGGAATGTATTTAAAAATGGGAAAATGACTGGTTCTTATAGTGCCGGAGATTATGATGCGGAAGAAGCCCCGTCTTGGTATGAACGCAATTTTCAATTTAACACTAATCGCAATGTAAATACAGGTTCTAGTGAACCATCTCCAGTTACTATTGGCAAAGAAATAGAAAAAGAAAACTAAAAGCATTTTATGAAAAACATTCTGTTAACATTGTCTCTCATAGCTAATATTGCTCTAACTGTATTTTATTTTATAAGGTTCAACGCATCAGAGCCCAGTTTATCTACAAATTCTATGGAGAAAAATGATAGTTTTCCAGATTACGAAATAACATCAATGAAAAATTTCAAAGCTGTTTACTTAAATAAAAATGACAGTCTCTATAAAGATTTATGGAGTGAAGCCTTTGAAAATGAACCGGAACAAGCCTTTTTAATTGCCTGTTCCTATTATTATGTAAAAAAGGATACAGCGATTTTAAAAGATATCAAGGTGTCAATCGAGCAATTAGAACATGCCTATAAAAGAAGAATCATGATAGACTACGATTCCTTACAATAGCAAACTGCCTTCAATATTCAGAACTCACTCAACGATGATCCCAACTGGCCCAAGGCGTATCTGAATGTACTGCAATTCAACAATAAATTCGAATTGGTAAAAAGGGGAGCAGTGACAATCATTTCTACATTGACCTTGAATAATAGTAATAACATTCCATCGCTGTATATTTTCAATTATGCCAATGATGGTGGATACGTTGTGATGCCCGCCGATTGCCGGTTCGAACCCATCAGCGCATTTGTTGAAAAAGGCAATCTTGGTGAAACAGAGAAAATACCTCCTGCTTTGGCTGCCTGGTTTCTCACAACAAGGGCGATCATTGAAGGCATACGAAACGGCGAAATGGCAGATGCTATAGATGATCATAGAGCTTCCTGGGTCCAAATGGGCGCATTGATTCCTGCGGTTTACGAAAATAGAGTTCTCCTCTATTTAAAGGTTTTGGAGAACGCCAGAATTTGCTTTCCCGATTTGATTCAGCTTAAAGAGCCTTTGGTCAATAATAATTGGGGGCAGGGCTGCAGCTACAATAATCTTATTCCCGTTGGCGGTTGTTCCATGGATTGTGGAAAAGCCTTAACCGGATGCGTTGCAACAGCTGGCGCCATTCTTTCGCACTATTGGGCAGCACCCAGCACTGCCTTAAATTATAATTATGCTGCGATGGACCGTAACAATGGGGATACCGGTGTCCAGCGGTTGATGCTGAACATTGGTCAAACTGTCCATATGGATTGGAACTGTGGCGAATCAAGTGCGGACACAAAAGACCTTCGTAACTTCTATAGGTACTATCTTTACTATAACGCCTTTGGCGAATATGATGATTTTGACAACAATACAAGCCGGTGGACCATTAAGGGGGATATTGATGCAGGACGGCCGGTAATCCTTGATGGCTGTACAGAGAATGCCACTCTTTTTCATTGGAGCTATGGTGCATGCCATGCCTGGATATGTGACGGTTATCGGCAATATTCCAACCCCTGCCGTTCTTCCAGCTTTCACTTCCATATGAATTGGGGTTGGGACGGATCCAACACTGGGTACTTCTTTCAGGCCGGTGAATGGCCCGCTGGCAGCGTGTTTCAATATGAGCGCAGCATTTTACACAATGTTCATCCTTAAATTATGACCAGATATTGTTTCATTGCCTTGCTAACATTTTTAGGTATTAATCTAACTGCTTGCAAACCGAAAAAGATTCCGGCTCTTCCTCCCAATGTCCTGTTTTTTCAAATTAAGCAGAATGGAGCGATCCTTCCAGATTCGATATTATCTAAAATTAAGCTGTTTTACTATTCCGGAAATAGTAAAGTGGAAGCACCTCCTGCTAACTATGATGATAAAACCTTCCTATTTCCTGCTTCCCGAAGCTCGGCTGGATTGGATGGTAAAGGCGTATTATGCAGCGGCTATATTGCAGACCTAATTGTCCACTACGGAGGCGCTAATACGATGTACCTGTCCTATCCGGATGGCGATGTAGATACCCTTTATGTTGAGGTTAGCGATATTGGTAATAAGGCCGGTGTAAATGATCGCTGCTATTGCGCGTTCCCATTTACGGTCGTTCGGTTCAATGGAAAGGATGCGCCGGAGGTTACGGATATACATACTGATGATAATAAACCCATATACCTGTTTTCAAAATGAGCCTTTCAATATTCGAAGTCATAGGCTTATCGTATAATTTACAACTAGCTTAGTAAATGGTTGTACTAACATCATCATTTATACTTATGGTTAAAGTTCAAATCGCATATACTTGTATCATTTCGTTAGTGCTTCTTGAATTAGAAGGTCAGAATCAGTATCACTAAAAGATTTATGGCGCAGCGCAAGATACCTATGATTGTACGCCGGCAAAACGGCTCACCTTACCTTCCAGGTCTATCTTCATGATTTCCAGCTTGCCCTTTTTATCCCTCAGCTGGATAAAGTAAGCGTCGGCATCGTCAAAGTGCCCGCCATACAAATACATATCCGTATCGTTGTCGCTATTATCATCGAAAAAGAGTACCGGTGCTTTATCGCAGCCATCGTAGCGGCGGGATAGCTCTTTCTGTGCGGCAGACGGTATTTCTTTGAAAGAGGAAGCTGCTGTCGTTCCGATCAGCCGGGCGTTGCTGTCATAATAGGCATCCATGCGGCTGCCGTTAGCATTGGTAAAGCTTACCCGGTCGTAGTAAGCTTCGCGCTTCCAGCTGATGTTCGATGTGTATTGAAAATCCTGTGCGAATTGCTGCTGCGCCCTGTCGCTGACAGCGCCGGGATCCAGCCTGGTCAGGCCGGTTTTGGCAGTATGCTTGTTGTTACGGCTTTCTTTCTTTTCAGCGAAGGTTTGTCCCCAGCTCAATTGTGCAGAGAAGCTCAGGGCCAGGAGAAGGATCAACGGTTTCATCTTTACGGTATTTAGAAGGTTAGCAAATATAACTTAAACGGGATATTGATCGTCCGGTATTGGTGCTGCATACCTTGTTTCTTTTTTAGGGAAACCTGCTGTTATGTGCAGGAGCAATGGATAGACGACCCAGCGCTCTTTGTGTTTATCCGGACATGATATTTGGCTTTTTGTTTGCATTGCGGCGGGCGGGCAGCAATTAAATTATGCAAGGAGCTGACTAAGAAAAGAGGGAAGTGATAACGTCTTGTTTTTTATAGAGAGCCTGAAACGATAAGCCCGATGAAATATTTGTTTTCCTCCTTGCTGCTCTGCAGCGTCCTGCTTGTACAAGCGCAGCAGCTTACTTTCGATAGCACCTTTGCCGATAACGGCATTGCCACCAGCCTTGCCGGCGATGTGGCGCGGGAAGCCCTGGATATCACTCTGCAGACCGATGGCAAGTTGGTGACCGCCGGTACGGAAATTGCCGGTAACGGAGCATCTTCCTTCCGGACGCTTGTCAGCCGCTTCCAGGCTAATGGCCAGCCCGACAGCAGTTTTGCCGGGAACGGGCACGCTTTGCTGACCACCGGTTTCGATAACCATGCACACGCGGTAAGGGTGCAGGCCGACGGCAAGATATTGGTAGCCGGTAACGAGATCTATGTGACGCCGCCGGCACAGATCATCAGCCGACCCTTTATCGCCCGGCTGAAGGCCAACGGTCAGCGCGACAGCAGCTTCGGCAATAACGGAATCCACTGGCTCGGCCAGTTGAATATTTTTGCCCGTAAAGAAGTGAGCTCCCTGGCCCTGCTTTCTGATGGACGCATTGTCGCGGGGGGTACGGTTGGCGACCCGGCCCTGAAAATGATGCTGGTATGTCTGAACCCCGACGGTAGCTATGATACGGGCTTCGGCGTTTCGGGCGTGGCCAGCTATGTGATGGAGACAGGCAGGAATGCCGTGCTCTGGGATGTGCTGGCGCAATCGGACAACAAGGTGCTGCTGACCGGCTATTCCGGCGAGGCCAGCCTGAACGCTCCGCCTGCAACCCGCATTGCGCTGGCCCGCGTACAGACCAACGGTACTTTAGATCCCGCATTCGGCGCCGGAGGCGTTGTGCTCACAACACTTTCCCCGTCGGCCAGCCCGTTTGACGCTGCACGTGTCGTACGCCAGCAGCCCGATGGTAAAATATGTATTGCCGGCAGCTCCGATACCAGCCTGGTCCTGGCGCGCTACCGCTCCGACGGCACGCCGGATCCCGCTTTCGGACAAGGCGGCAAAGTTGCTTATGCCGGCTTTCCGGCAGCATCGGGCCTGGCCCTGTCCGGGGGTAAGCTGTATGTTTCCGGCTTTGTGCGTACCGGCGGCGACTCCGTAGCGCTTAGTCTTTCCGGTTTTCATGCCAATGGCAGTCCCGACACTTCCGTAGGCTTATACGGTCAGCTGAAGGCGCATCGCTTTGCAAAAAATCACCTGCGCAGCCTGCTGGTGCAGCCGGATGGCAGGCTGGTAGCTGCCGGCAGCTTTGATGATGCCGGGAACAGCGGCATTCTGCTGGCCCGTTTCGGGCGCCCGATGGTTGTGAGTACCGGGAAAAAAATGAAGGGTAATATACAGGTCACCCTCTATCCCAATCCCGCCGGCGACCAGGTAACGCTGACCATCAGCGGTATCCGTAACCCGGAAGCAACGGTAACCATCTATAGTACGGCGGGTAGCGTTGTTTATTGCGGAAGCTACCAGGACAGCCCGCTGCAAATCCCGTTGCATGCGCTGGCGGCGGGCGTTTATTTCCTGCGGCTGGAAGCCAGAGAAGCTACCGAAACACTCCGCTTCGTCAAAGAATAGCCCTGCTATTTCCGGTATTCCGGCTGCAGCCGGTGTCTTTCCTGCGCCAGGATATCGTCTACCTGTGCCGGAGCATATTCATTGGCCCAGGCTTCAAGCCGGGCCAACGCGGTACCCAGCGCCCGGCCTTTATCCGACAGGCGGTAATACACTTCGGGAGGGAAGCTGTGCTTTTCTTCCCGTAATATAAGTCCGTCTTCTTCCAGCTGCCGGAGCTGCTCGAGCAGCACTTTCTTCGAAACCTTCGGGATCACGCGCCACAGCTCATTGGAACGGATATCCCTGTTGTGGAAAAGATGGTAGAGGATCGCCGGCTTCCATTTACCCGACAGGGCTTTGAGTGCCACATTGAGGCCGCAGTATCTGAATTGGTTTTCCGTCATGAGGTGTAAACTTAAAAGTAACCCGGTTACCCGGAGGTAACTTTCTTGGCTGCCGGTTGGCGAAGCGTCAATTTTGTGTAAAATTAAGCACAATGACTTTACGATTGCTCCGCAACGCCACACAATGGCTTACACTCAACGGCAAACACCTGCTTGTCGATCCTATGCTGGCGCCTAAAGGTACCTATCCGGCTTTTCCCGGTACCGGCAACGACATTCCCAATCCTACCGCAGGCCTGCCCATCGATGCAGCTGCTCTGGACAGCCTGCTGCAACAGACGGATGCCGTGCTGCTCACACATCTTCACCTCGATCACTGGGATACCGTAGCTAAAGAAAAGCTGCGCAAAGAGATGCCTATCCTTTGTCAGCCTGCAGATGCTGGAGTCATCAGGCAGTCTGGATTCACCAATGTAACCGCAGTCGACGACCGGCTTGATTGGGAAGGTATAAGCCTGTACCGTACCGGCGGGCACCACGGTACCGGCGAGATCGGGGAGCGTATGGGTGTCGTATCAGGTTATGTGCTGGCATATGGCGGACAGCGGCTGTACATCGCCGGCGATACCATATGGTGCGATGAAGTAAAACAGGTGCTGGATGAGCACCTGCCGCAGCAGATCGTGGTCAATGGTGGCGGGGCGAGGTTTGAGACCGGCGATCCTATTGTGATGGATATTAAAGATATCCGGTCGGTGTGCGCTTACGCGCCGGAGGCACAGGTTTACGTGGTGCACCTGGAGTCGGTCAATCACAGCCGCGAGAGCCGTACGGCAATAAGAACGGCGATGGCGGAAGCCGGCTTGTCACAGCGCTGCCATGTGCCGGAAGACGGGGAAGTATTTATCGTTTAAGATGATAATGAACAGGACCGGCCGGTTCCTCCGGCAGGGGCATGCCGACCGGTCCGTATGTTTTTATGCGCTGCTGCTATAGCTCTTCTACCTTTTCCACAGCTGCAGTAAGGTTTTCATTGCCCGTTTCTGTAATGAGGATGTTGTCTTCGATGCGCACGCCGCCGATCGTTTTCCAGTGTTCCAGTTCCTGCTGGTTGATATAATCCTGGTAAGGCTTCATCAATTCCCGGTCTTCGAGCAGGGCTTTGATAAAGTACAGGCCCGGCTCGACCGTAATGAGGTGACCGGCTTCCAGCCGGAGGTCCACCCGGAGACGGCTGCCGAAATATTTTTTCGGTGAAAGATTTTCTTCCTGTCCGGTATCCCGTACCCTCAGCCCGACCAGGTGACCCAGGCCATGCGGGAAGAAGGGCGCGATCACTTCTTTTTCGATCAGTGTATCCAGGCTGCCTTTAAAGATACCGAAGCCCAGCAAACCTTCGGTAAACCGTTTGGCCGCATGGCCGTGCACATCGCGCCACCAGGCCCCGGCCTGCGTCATGCTGATACATTCCTGCTGTACCGACAATACCAGTCCGTAAAGATCTTTGCGGCGGCTGCCGATGGCTGCGGAAGAGCCAAAGGTACGGGTAATGTCCACGCAATAGTCATAGATATCGGCGCCGGCATCGACCAATACCAGCTCGTTTTCTCCTATGATCCTGGCTGTAGGCAGGGCATGCAGCGTTGCCGCATTGGGGCCGCTGCCCACGATGGTATCATAAGGCACAGTATGCGCGCCACAGCGGAGGATCTCCGTTTCAAAGACCAGCTGCAACTCCTTTTCGGAAACGCCGGGTCGGATCGCTGCTTTAAGCGTACGGTAGCCCCGGGCCGCAATATCGGCGATAGCGCGCACAAGCTTTACCTCCGCAGCATCCTTTACCCGCCGGGTCTGATCCATGAGCGTGCGCAGTATGAAGGCCTTGCCTTCGACTGCCGGATTGCCCGGCGCCTGGCCCAATGCATACACCGTGCTAAAGTGCTTACTCTTCAGGTAATCCTCCAGTTCTGTAAGGTCTTTGCCTGGCTGCTGTACCAGGAGATCGTTACGGTCGCCTTCCCATACCGCCTGCTCTTTGGTCCATTCCTTCTGGAATTCAACCCAGCCTTCCCCCTTGCTGTAGAGCAGCACCTCTTCTTCGCGGCGGCGGCCGGTAAGCCAGAAGTAGGCCGGGTGGGGTAAAAAGGGATAGGTGATGTCCAGCCCGCCCGGCTTCTGAATGGGCTGTCCACAGTAAACCAGCACCGCTTCATCATCGTTCAGCTGTTCCTGCCATTGCGCCGCCAGCCTTTCCCGGCGCGCTGCTATATCGGCTGTCGTAAAATACATCGTTCTTATGTTTTGTTCCGTATCGTTTAAATATCGCTATTGTGCTTAGGTAAGAGCTTGGGGCTTAGTTCCATCCATTTCCGGATGAGCGCTGTCCTTTCTGTCAGGAATCTCGGGCCAAAGAAAAAATTGGACCAGTCGTCAAAATGATCATGCTGGAAGCCGAGATAGAATATCCAGTAGGCAAACCCGAGCACAGGGATGGCTTGCAGCTCCTCGTCGTGCAAAGGCCTTACTTCCCGGTAAGCCGCTACAAATATAGCGAAAGCTTCACGCGCTTCTTCTATGGTTTGCCTGCCATATACCGTATCCAGGAAAAAGTGGTTGAAGAAGGAGACGATATCATTGGCCAGCAAACCCTTCCCGGCGAAATCGAAATCAAAGAAAGTGATCCCGCCTTCAGAGAAGTGAAAATTCTTGGGCAGAAAATCGTAGTGGCAATAGCCTTTGCTGAAGTTAGCCGTATCCATTTCCGACAGGGTTGCATACACTTCGTCGCCGGTTTGTCTGAGGTATTGATAAGCCTCTTCCAGTCCTTCAAAAGCCGGGGCAATGCGATGTAAGGGCTCTTTTATCGTTGTGTAGGGCGTATAGGACCGGCGAAAATGGTCCAGCTCAATGCTGCTGCTGATCTGGTGAATCAGCGCCATTTCACGGCCTACGGTCTGTAGCTGTTCCCTGCTAAGCGCTGTTACCACCCGGCCAGGGGCCCAGTCAAACAACACTCCGTAGCGGATTCCTTCTGCAGCCTGGAAGCGCTGGAGATAGCTGCCGGAAAGATCGGCAACGGGAGTAGCCACCTTTGCGCCACCTGCCGCCAGCAAGTGCAGCAGCTGTACTTCTCCCCGGATCTCATCGGGCTTCCGGTGCACATCGCGGTAGATCTTGAACAGGTACTTTTCCCGGTTATTTCCGATCACATAAGCATCGCTTACATTACGGATCAGCAGCCGGCAATGCATGTCCTTAAGGCCGTAAGCCTGCTGTAGCTGCAGGTTCAGCGCGGGGGCGGAGAGGGTTGAATATTGTGTCGGGAAAATGTCCATCTCGGGCAAAAAAGTTATTAAGTAATCATTACTGGCCGGTATCCCCTGCTGATCAGCTTTTACAAGGCAGGTCCATCAAGCCTCCCGGCTTAAGGTAAATAAACGCACGTGCAGCATCGATAAACACATGGAAACGTTTCCATACGTCGCCGCCCAGGATACTCATCTTTTGCCGGCCGATGGCGCCTTCGAAAAAACCGGCAGGGACCTGCGCCAGCGTATAACGACCTAATTGCAATGAAGGTAAAGTGGCTTTTTTTACTTTCAACACATGGCCATAAGCATCGGTCAGCTTTTGTTCCGACAACACTTTCAGCTGCGCATCGATGCCGCTGACGGCGACAAAGGCGTCGTCGAGCAGCAGCGCACCGGCATAGCCAGAATGCAGCAGGAATTCATTTTTCCAGGAATGGCTGCCGTCACTGAGCGCCGCTTCGACAAAAAGCATGTCGCCTTGTTGCCGTAAAGCCAGCTTGTCGTAGGTAGCACAGGCAGCAGGAAGGGTATCGCGAACGACCAATACCTGCTGATCGAAATCCAGCTCAACGGTTTTACCGCGGAACAGGTCGAGGCCAAATTTGCCATCTGTTCCTTGCCCCGATTGCCGGTCTTCCCAGACTGCTATCGAATCCCATTGCAGCGTTCCGATCTGTACCCGGTTAGGAGCACTATAACGGGTGCTGTTCTCCGAGCCGCCCCAGCTTTTTATGTGCTCATCGGTCCGGTTGAAATGCAGGGTTTTCAGCCGGGCTACAGCCGTTTCGGTAAGGCTGAGATCTGACGTCGCTGTATGCAGCATCAGGTTTACAGTATCTGTCCCGTTAAGCACCGCCTGAAACATGAGGTTATTGTCTGACGAAAGATGAAACGGAATACGTGTATCCTGTGCATGCAGGATACCGCAGCCGAGGCAAAGGAGCAGCAGGTAAATTCGGAAAGCGCGCAGCATCATTGTGTCGGATCGGTTTTGGTGAACGGGAACGCAAAGAACGGTAAATATCCTGTGTTTCGCGTCAATAGCGAAAGCCGGTTCATCTGCAGGGTGGCCATAAAAACAAAGGGATCGTAGAAAAAAGAACGGCTTATGTCCTGTTTCGCCTAGCTTTGAAGCCTGAACCGCAACCCGCATTTATGAAAACGATCGTTATGCTCCTCCTTGCCTGTCTGCCCGGCTATATGCTGTGCGCACAGCAATTGTACAGCAAAGCTTATGGGAACAGCAGGAATCAGCCGGTGATCTTCCTGCATGGCGGTCCCGGCGGCAATGCCACTTTATTTGAAGCGACCACCGCTGCCAGACTTGCCGACAGCGGCTTCTATGTGATCGTGTACGACAGGAGAGGAGAGGGCCGGTCGCCCGATCCTAAGGCCACCCTGACCTACCAGGAAGCTTTCGACGACCTGAACAGCATTTACCGGAAGTACGGCCTGAAGCAGGCCGCGCTGATCGGGCATAGCTTTGGTGGCCTGGTAGCGACTTTGTATACCCGGCAGTATCCACAAAAGGTGAGCAGGCTTGTTCTTGCCGGCGCGCTGTTTGCCCAGCAGGAGACTTATGACTGGATCCTGTCGAATGCCGGGGATTACGCACGCTACCACAACGATACGGCGATGCAACAGCGAACGAAAGTACTGATGGCCGCAGACAAACAGTCGGCGGCATACCGGAAAGGTTGCTATGACCTGGCCGGGAAGATGGACTACTTTGAGATGCCACAGCCCACTAAGGCATCCCGCGAATTGAGAAAAGCCTACGAGACCGGTCCTTTTTACGCGCAGAATATCCGCAACAGCAATGCGCCGCTGCTCTTCTATAAAAATGAGCCGCGCAAAAATATCGATACCAGGCCCGATCTGAAAGCGCTGAAGCAAAAAGGCGTCCGCATTTATGCCGTGTATGGTGAACAGGACCGTATTTTTTCCGGCAGGATGCTGGCCGGCCTGAAAAACCTTGTCGGCCCCGACGAGTTCCGCTTTATCGATAACTGTTCGCATTACCTCTTCGTCGATCAGCAGCCGGATTTTCTAAGGTATATAACACAGTGGATGCGCTGAACCGCGATCAGAGCGGCTTACGGGCGGAGATGATGAACCGTTTGCTCACAATACCGAGGCATACCTGCTGCACAAAGCAGGCGTCCAGCAAAGTGCGGATCAAACCGAAATCGAACTGCCCCTAATGGTCAAAAAGATAAGGCATCGATCGGATGTAGAAGAGCAGTGCCTCCGCATCGAAGAAACGGGTGTAGCCCGTATGCTCCAGCTGCTTCAGTACAGTAAGCTCTGTTTGTTTATACTCCTTCAGCGCATAGGCCAGGTTCCAGTGCGGGAAGTCGTCCTTGGTTTTCTGTTGAATGACGTCGGCAATATTACGGTCGCTTAGCCCATCTACCTGCTGGTTGATGAAATGGCCGCCGGACTTCAGGATGCGCGCTACTTAGCCGAGCACATAGCTTTCGTGCCGGTTGATCACCAGGTCGAAAAAGCCATCGTCGAAGGGTAGGGCATCATCTTCGTATTCCGATACCAATGTGGCGCCGAAGCCCGCCAGGCGTGCAGCAGCTACAGGGATATTATCGGCATAGCCTTCTGTGGCATAGATATGGTATTGCTCTTTATGCGGCAGCAGGCTGAGGAACGCTCCGCCGCCTGTACCCATGTCCAGCACGCAGATGCCCGGTCGCAGATAGGGCAGCAGCTCATTGTAATAATTCCGGGGCAGGGGACTTTTCACCATCCGGCGGCTGCGCTCAAGGTAGCTGAAATCCCAGCCGCTTATTTTTTCCGGTGCTTGCATAGACCTATCGGCTTAGCCCCATTGTATGACCGAATGTTTTTATGGGTTGAGCAAAGCTAAGAAATACCCGTTGCCGGTTTGCAGAACAATTTGCTCCTTTTGCAGACAAACAGGGGTAATTGGTGTATTGCATCCGGCAGATGCGGGCTGGCGGGCTACTTTTGGTCCAGGATCAAAAAAAATGTCATGACGCCATTCCTCATTGAGACTGCTGGACTGAGCTACCGGTTCCGGCAAGACGAAAAAGTGCTCGACGATGTCGCGCTCCAGGTGCCCGAAGGTGCCATCTATGGTTTCCTGGGCCCCAATGGCGCAGGCAAGACCACTACATTAAGACTCTTGCTGGGTCTGCTCCGCAAACAGCAAGGCAGCATCCACATCTCGGGACAAGATGTTTCTGTACATCGCTCAGCGTTGCTCCGAAAGGTAGGCGCGCTGATCGAAAGCCCCTCTATCTATCACCACCTCAGCGCAGCAGAGAACCTGGAAGTATGGCGTAAACTCTATCGCTGTCCCCGTTCCCGTGTCGCTGCCGCGCTGTCCATGACCGGCTTGGACCGTACCGGCAATAAGAAGGCCGGTCGGTTCTCGCTGGGCATGAAGCAACGCCTGGGTATCGCCGCAGCCCTGCTGCACGAGCCGCCGCTGCTGATCCTGGACGAACCGACCAACGGACTTGATCCTGCAGGCATCGTGGAGATGCGTGCACTGCTGCAACGACTCAACCGCGAGCTGGGCACAACAATCCTGATCTCGAGTCACCTGCTACCGGAGATCGAGCGGCTGGTAACCCATATCGGCATCATCAACGGGGGGAGGCTGCAATACCAGGGAACATTGGCCGGGCTGACCGAAGAAAGGGAGCAGGCCGGCGGGTTTCTTATCGATTGTAACGGCGACCCGGGTGCAACGGCGGCTGTGGAGCGGCTTCAGCTTTCCTTCAGCTGGCAAGGTAAGCTGCTGGCAATAGATAAGGTAACGCGGGAACAAATGCCGCTCCTGCTCCGGGAGCTGGTGGGCGACGGGATAGCCATTTACGGTATGCATGTGCAAAAAAACGACCTGGAAACCATTTTTATGAACCTTACGCAATCTCCCTTATCATGAGCAATGTCTTTCTGAACAGCTTCCGCAGCGAATGGCTGAAACGCAAGCGCACTGCTGGCGCCTGGCTGACGATCGCAGGCGGTACCATGATCCCGCTGATCATACTGATCCAGCGCTTTTATTTCTTTGAACGGCTTGCCAGCGACAATGGTTCGCCAAGAATATGGGAGATGCTTTATTCCCGCTGCTGGCAAAGCATGGCCTTCTTCCTGCTGCCTATGGGTGTTATCCTGGTGACGACACTGGTAGGGCAGCTGGAATTCCGCAATCAGACATGGAAGCAGGTTCATGTAACGCCGCAATCGCCCACTACGATTTTTCTGGCCAAGCTGGGCGTGATCCTGGTCATGCTGCTGCAGTTCTTTATCCTGTTCAATATCGGCATCTATCTTACCGGTGTGCTGCCGGCGCTGTTCCTGAAACAGGTGCCATTCCCGGCGGAGGCTTTTCCCTGGGGCAAATTCCTGTTGGGTAACGGCAAGTTCCTGTTGACCTGTCTCCCGGTGCTGTCCCTGCAATTCCTGCTGAGCCTGCAATTCCGGAACTTCATGGTGCCTGTAGGTATCGGATTGGGCCTTTACATTTTGTCGATGACGGTGATCCAGTGGCGATATGCGTTCATTGTTCCGTACATTTATAGTGCAGCAGCGTTTATGAAGGATCAATTCAAGACCAATATCTATGCCTGGGCCCTCGGCTATTCCCTGGTATTCGGAGCAGCAGCCTATCTTTTGTTCCTCTTCAAAAAGGAAAGGAGCTGATATGCGGAAGCCGATGATCGTTTTGCTGCACCTGGGTTACTGGCTACTGTACCTGCTGTTGATCACTACCATCCTGCTGGCCTTACCCAAGACCCGCCCGCCGGTGGAACACCTGGGCCAGGTCCTGTTCTTTTCTCCTTTGGCTGTATTCGCGCTTCTGCCTGGTGTGCTGGGATTCTATTCTTACTATCTAATCTTGTTCGATCGCTGGCTGATGCGAAAACGTTTATGGGCTTGCCTGCTCTGGGGCATCCTGTTTGTCCTGGTCGCCGGAGGCCTTACAACGCTTCTGCTCAGCTTTCCCCTCAATGCCCTCGGCTACCTTCGTTTTCCGCAGACCTTCTTCATGGGGCTCTTCCTGTCGATGCTGGCCGGCATACACGGGGTCATCGGCCTGGTGCTGAAAGGCTTCATCCGCTGGTACGGCGACATCCGGTTTAAGGAAGAGCTGCAGCGGCGCCATCATGAAACAGAGCTGGCGCTGATCAAATCACAGATCAATCCGCATTTCCTGTTCAATACCATCAACAACATCGATGTGCTGATCGGGAAGGATCCAGCCAAGGCCTCGCTTTTCCTCAATAAGCTGTCGGGTATCATGCGCTTTATGCTGTACGAGACCCGAACGGAAAAAGTGCCCCTGTCGAAAGAGCTGGGCTATATCGATGCTTACCTGGATCTGCAGCGCATCCGCTCGGCCAACCACGATTTTGTCCGCTATGCGCTGCAGGGGGAGCCGGGCAACCTGATGATCGCACCCATGCTGCTGATCGCCTATATTGAAAATGCCTTCAAGCATGCTGCCAACAAACGGGAGGGACCTGTGGTGCAAATCGGGATCGATATTACTGATAATAGCGTTGTTTTCCGCTGTGAAAACCGCTACCAGCGCAAGGGTATCAAAGAGGACGTTTACAGCGGCCTGGGTAATGAACTGTTACAGCGGCGGCTGGAGCTACTGTATCCCGGCAGGCATACGCTAAACCTTTCGGACCAAGGCGGGCTTTACTCTGTACAACTTATCCTGGACACGCATGATTAACTGCATCATCATAGAAGACGAGCCCCTGGCCCAGGAGCGCATTAAAGGTTACCTGAAGAAGCTGCCCTGGCTCCACCTGGTAGCCGTATTCGACAACGGCATCGACGCGCTTGTTTACCTGCAGACCCATGTGCCCGACCTGATCTTTCTGGATATCAATATTGGCGAGCTATCGGGCATACAGCTGCTGGAATCGGTCAACCGAAGCGAGGTGATCATCACCACCGCATATCATCAATATGCTTTGAAAGGCTATGAGCTCAATGTACGTGATTACCTGCTGAAACCCTATACCTTCGATCGTTTTGTGCAGGCGGTGGATAAGGTAAAGCAGCAGCTGGAACGTAAAGAAACAGCGCCCCGCAGCTTTATCTTCATCAAGACCGAATACCGGCTGGAGAAAGTGCAGCTCAGCGATGTGCTGTACATTGAGGGCCGACGGGATTACCGTATGATCCACACCTTGCACAAGAAGATCATGACTCTGCAGACCTTTCGCGAGCTGGAGACGGATATACCGGAAGCGCTGGTGTGCCGGGTGCACAAGTCTTTCATGGTAGCCATCGACAAGATCGACAGCATCGAGAGAGAAGGCATCCGCATCCTCGATCGTTTGATCCCGGTCTCAGATACCTACCGTAAGCGGTTTTACGAGATTGTTACCGCAGGTAAATAAAATCCCGGGAACCGCCTTTGCCTTAATCGGTGTCCGTTATTTTCCCTTACCCAGCAATCCGAAGCTGATACCACCGATAGCCAGTATCTCGTTTGGTTTACTGTAGACACGGGTATTGCCGTCGAACTGTGATCCGAAGCTGAGGCGCAGCGTGATGTTCTCCTGCAGGGTATAGCTGAAATTGCCCACCCAGGAATAAGTCCAGTGGGAGCTTTGGGTGGCGGGTATGTCCGAGGCCCGGCGGAAGACGCCCTCGAAGCCAATGTTCCAGTCGTTACGGTTGAACTGCGCTTTGGCGCCGAAATCCAGGTAGTTGCCGGGATCGACCCTATGGTCGTTCCAGATATAGCGTACGATGCCCAGAAAGTCGAGCGACTGGACCAGTTTCAGATCTTTGTCGCTGCTGAGGTCGAGACGGTACGAAGGCGTGATCCAGACACCTGTTTTCGCATACACGCTGTTATCCCAGTTATTGTTTTGCAGTACGGTCACTCCGGAATAAGCCGCTTCCAGGATGAAGCCATCCCGGGCAAAAGGTGCTTTCCGTTTATTGATCCGGTCCAGCGCCACCAGCTTCGCGGAATCGAGCGCGGGTTCCTGCTCATCGAGCCAGCGCCGGAGAGCGGCTGTATCCCTTATGCCGGCCACCTTGCCTTTTAAGGAAAGCAGGTCGCTTTGCACGCCGGGCTTCATCGCGTCGGGTATATCTTCCCGTTCCGATGTGCGTGCCGCTGCCATATCGAACGCCCGCTGTACGTCGTCATAAGTAAAGGAAGGCACGGCCAGTAGATTTTGCAGCAGGCTTACCGTCATTTGCCGGGTTTCCGCGAGGGCCCAGGCGCGCAGGTCTTCGGTCGTCCGCTTGTTGACGGTGCCGGGCAGCAGGGTTACCCGAAGGCCGTAGCCCAGGCCGGTACCCTTATCAAGGTCGCCGAATTTAACGGTGTCCGTGCTGGAAGTGGCAATGGAGATCGCGAAATTCTTTTTAATAGCGGGGAAAATATCAGAAGAAAAATAATCGTTGGCCTTGAAGGAATATTGATTCCCGGGCGCCTTTTTATTCCAGTTGAAGGGATTGACCTCCAGGGCAAAATTGGGCTGCAGCACGCCGTTCACCGTTGCCGATTGCAGGCTCGCTGCAAAGTCCCTGGGCGTGGAAGGCCGCTGGATATTGGTCGGCTGAACGCCCAGCAGGATGTAAGCCGGACTGGCGGTGAGCTCCAGCGGTTTCAGATCGGGTTCCTGCGCCTGCGCTACGGTACCGAAGCCCAGCAGGCCTGCTATGATCAGATAGCTTTTTCTCATGACTGCGGGGCTTTGAGTGTGATGGTGAAGAAGAAGCGGGAATTGGCCGTCGGCGTCTTTTTATCATCCAGCTGGTATTCCTGCAGCAGATCGTTACCGGCATCCACGATCAGCGAGCACTTTACCGGTATCTTCGAACCGTCATCGTCGCTTTCGCCGGTCTTGATCTTGCTTACATTCACTTCAACGCTTAAGGTAGCGCCATAAAGCTTATTGGCATAGTCGAGCGGATGGTCGGTGAAGCTCACCGCTTCGATCTCGATCTGCAGGCAATTGATCACGGAATGACCGGCAATGCTGATCACATTGTTGTCCGGGGCTACATTGGCTGACAGGTAAAGTTTGGTGTTCTGGTACTTTGCGGGCAGGACAAGGGTATCCTTAAGGTTGAATTTAGCCATAAAGGTTTGTAGGGTTTAGATCAGGTATAGCATTGGTTTGGTAACGCAAAGCTACAATCTCCCTTTATTTATGCAACCCCATTTTTGTGCCCCCCGGGTTATCAAATCACTATGTCCTGAAGGCCGGTGGCTAACGGATCAGCACCACATCCCCTTTTTTGATCACCTCGCCCAGCAAAGAATGCTTATACCTCAGGTAATAGAAATAAGTGCCTGCATCGGCCATCCCGCCTTTATGGCTGCCATCCCAGCCTTCGCCGGGAACTTTGCTGAGAAAGACTCTTTTGCCCCAGCGATCATAAACTGACAAGACATAGCTGCTCGCATCCGGACAGTTAAAGGTTACCTGGAACACGTCATTGATACCATCACCGTTAGGAGAAAAAGCATTGGGTAAATAGCTGCGGCACTGGCAGCCTTTGATATCGATGTATACGCTGTCGGTAAAGCGGCCACAGACATTGTCGGCGGCTACCGTGTACCAGCCTGCCTGATCGATGTCGATGGCCTGGGCCGTAGCGCCGTTATTCCAGCGCATGTCGCCTGGAGGATTCACGGTAGCATCCAGGCGGAAAGGAACGTCGCTGCAAAAGCTGGTGTCGCGCTGAAGGATGCGTACATAAGGATCAATGAGCCTTACTGAAAGCGTGTCGGATAGGGTACATCCGCCTTTGCTGACCACCACCGTGTACCGGCCGGCCGCTGTCGCAGTATAGGAGCGGGCGGTGCTTCCGTCCTGCCAGCGATAATCGGCATCATCCGGCATCGTAGGTTGTATCAGGAAGGTATCGCCCGGGCAGATCTGGGTATCGACGCCCATAGCGACATCGAAGTCGACGAAGCGTACATTAAAAGAGTCGATATAATTGCTGCAGCTACCCCTGGACCAGGCCCAGTAACGGCCTTCCTGGCTTATGGTGATGCTTTGCGTTTGCTCGCCTGTACTCCATAAATAGACATTTGAGGAAGGCAAGGTCAGCTGCCCCTGGCTGCTGAAGCAGATCGTTGTATCTTTTACAGCGCGGATAATGGTATCTCCGGCTTCGGGAAGGTGGAAGGGCTTGCTGAAGCGGAAAAAATCGTAAGCCGGGAATGGCATGCTTGGCGGCAGCTGCAGCATTAAAGGATTGAACAGGCAGGCCGTACCCGCATTATTGGGAGCCTCAATCGCCGCCATAACCGCCTGGGGTGTTGCGGTGCTGAGGCCCGCGAGGTAAAGCTTGCCGTCTGTTGCCGGCTGGATATCGACATAAAGCCCTGTCGCTATAGCCACTTTCGAGCTCTTGACGGCATTGGTATCCGGCAGCAGGCTGATGTTACATTGCGTTACCTGCCCGGTCAGTCCCAGGGTACAGAAGTATAGCTTGGTGTCGTCGGGAGAGACGGCCATAGGCCAGGTAAAGCTCAGGTCGGCAGGGGTGGCGGTAACGGGAGCAGAGAACATCCCGGTTGCCCGGTTGAAATCATAAATGTACAGTCTCCCGTTCGCAGCGTACATCCGTTTACCATCATTGGAAAATACCGGTGGTGCCGCAACAACCTGGGGCGCTGTAGAAACGACCGGTGTGGTATGTACACCGAAGGCATCCACTCTGAAAGCCAGGTAACGCGTCGCAGGCAGCCAGTCTTTCTTTACGACTACCCAGTAGCTGTTGCAATCGCTGCCGAAAGTGAAGGTCAGGCTTTCCGATAAGGAGTCAGCCAGGAAGATATTCTTTTGCGTGGATACTACATCGCCCATACCCCCGTTGAGCCGCATATCGATTACCGAGTACCAGAGTTTGGGCTGACCATCTTCGTAGGCCCCTATGCAGAAGGAGTAGTAGATATTCGTATCGGTAACAGAACGCAGCGCCAGCGTTCCGCCTTCGCTCGAGCCTGTTGGTATGCCGCCGATCACCGGACCGTTGCCCAGCAAGCCGATGCTGTTAGGCATTACATTGCCGGTCCGGTCCCATATACGGCTGCCCAGTGAGTAGAAAAGAAGATTCCCTGTAGCGCTGGAAACCGTGACGCATCCTTCGAAGGCGTCCATATTGTGTGTAAAGAAGCTTGGCGGCTGTGTGTTGAAATTGAGGCCTACACCCTGGCCGAAACACCAGATGCTGTTTTCCTTCTGAGCAGTAGCGGCGTTGTAGCAGCAGATCAGCAACAGGATATAAAAAAGGGATAACCATCTCGTCATGATCGGCAGGTTTGTTTATTGGACTTTAAAGATAGGGCTGAAAGCGCATTTTACCATGATTTATATTTTAAATGAATAAAATTACTACATTAAAAAAGCCGCGGCGGAAGCCGCAGGCTGTTATGATAAACAACTGTGGGTGGATGGCCGTTTTATTTTCCCTAGGTGCTCCTGCGGTCCGGGATGTTGTGCCTGCTCGCTTGGGCCATAACGCCGGAAGGCAATCCCATGGCTAATCATAATCAATAAGTCATAGATGCTCGTTATGACGGGAAGTGACGATGCTGGGCGCTCCTGGAAAAAAATGAAGCAAACCTGCTCCGGTTTGCTTCTATCTTTTAATGCCCTTAAGCGGTAGCCGCTGTTTCTTTAGCGGCGGCTATGGCTGCGGTATCGATCCGCACACCGTAATATTTAGACAATGCGGTGAACATAGCGCGCTGCCTGCGTTCGTCGGTGCTGGTACCGGTGGCATCCTTTTTCACTTTAGCGAGCTCGTCGGTTACTGTCTGGATATTCAGCAGGATATCGTAAGCCGTTGTGTGCTGGTAGGCCATCTGCATCAGGAATTGATAGAAGGCCTTAAAGTAAGGCTGGTATTGCGCCAGGGCGCCGGTCGCATAGATACCGATAAGGGCGGCCTCTGTATCGGCTTTATCGTTGGTGTCCTTATCGAAGGTACCGGTCATGGCATTCCAGGGAGTGATCTGCTGGTACTTGATCCGGGTATAGAAATCCGAGGTATCGATAGTGCGCAGGTTGGCCAGCAATGTCAGCAGGCCCATCGTGGTATAGTAAGGCGCCTGGCCTTCGGGGGCGGTGATCTCCGGGTATATCGCCGGGATATTTTCCATAGAAGAATACATCCAGGCCTGCGGTACCACGTCGATGGTATTGTAACGGCTGGTATAATTGCTGCCGATATTATCCTGGAAATAGGTGGCAAAGTCGGCATCACCCGGTGTAGGTCCTGCCGTGGGCCAGGCGGTGATGGCGGAGATACCGCCGCTTACGGTATCCCAGCTGCTTTGGGTATCCTGCATATACAGGGCCATTACCGGGGACAGCGCGCCGCCGAGGCTATGGCCGGCAACAGCAACACCAGCGCTGCTGATCTTGTTCTGGCCGATATAGGTATTGAGCTGCTGCAGCATGGTTGCGCCGCCGGCCTGCATGTTCAGCAGGTTCTGCAAGCCCAGGTGGGTACCGGCCGCAATCGAAGGCGTAAAGAAAAGCTTATTGACATCCTTGTTGACGATGCTTTCCCACTCGACCAGGCTGTTGACCCCGAAATCTTCCTGGAACCATCCGTACATAGATACGGCATTGGTGCCGGCGATGGCGACTACGAATTGGTTCTCGTCGGCATTATAAGCCAGCAGCATCGTGTTGTCGGCCACTACAGTGGCGGCGTCGGGATTATTGGAAAACACAACAGGGCCCCATACCAGTTCCCAGCTGCCGATGCAGCCTTGTATGGTGGCATCATTCAGGGCATTGGTCACGATGGTTGTGGTAAGTGATTGCAGCGCTTCGAAAGAAGGCTCCTGCAGGTCGAAGGCAGCATTGGATATGGAAGACAGGCAGTGGATCTGCTGTTCCAGCGAATAAGTTTGTGACATGATCTTTGGTTTGGTTGATTAAGAGATTCGGTTTAGTGAGACAAAAATACTACCGCCGCAGCGCGATCCTGCACGTGAAAACACCTGTATTTTTCCTGTAACAAAACTTTAGACCTTACCGGGACAAGGCTTGTAATCCTGTTTTGTCATGTTTTTTTTACAAAAGAAACAGACAGGCTAAACCTGCACGCAGTACTTTTGCGCCCGGCTCAAAAAAAACCAATGACACAAAAGATCTTCATTTTAAGCTTTATTTTCTCTTTATCTACCGGCTGGCTGTTTGCACAGAACGGTACGATCAAAGGCCTCGTCAGCACTTCCGATGGCAAGCCGGCCGAATGGGTGACCGTCAGCATACAAGGCGGCGATAAAGCCGCAATGACGGGCCGGCACGGACAATACCAATTAAGAAATATTGCTCCCGGCACCTATATGCTTACAGCTTCATCCGTCGGCCTGGAAAGCCAGGAGCAATCCGTAACACTGAAGGCCGGCGAGACCTTAGTGGCCGATTTCCAGCTGAAAGAAAGCGCGGCAGAATTGCAGGAGGTCGTAATCCCCATACGCCAGGGCGATAAGGTGAACAATTTTGTCTCCAAGATGCCTTTAAAGAACCTGGAGAATGCGCAGGTGTACAACAGTGTATCGGCCGAGACCATCAGGCAGCAGGGCCTTACCAGCTACGATGATGCGCTGCGCAATGTTCCCGGCATTTCCCGTACCTGGGAATCTACCGGCAGGGCGGGGGATGGCGCTTCTTATTTCGCCCTGCGTGGCTTCGATGCGCAGCCTATGCTCATCAACGGCCTGCCGGGCCTGCCCAGCGGCAACCTCGACCTGGCCAACGTGGAAGAGATACAGGTGATCAAAGGCCCTTCCGCCACCTTGTTCGGCGGCAGCTATTACAGCTACGGCGGTATCATCAATACTATTACCAAGAAGCCTTACGACCAATTCGGCGGCGAGCTGAACTATACGGCCGGCAGCTTTGGTCTCAACCGCATCGCAGGCGATGTCAATATACCATTGAGCAAAACGGAAAAGATCGCCGTGCGCATCAACACTGCCTACCATACCGAGAACAGCATCCAGGATGCCGGTTACCGTAAGGCTTTCTTCTTTGCGCCCACTATGAGCTATAAGGTGAACGACAGGCTTTCCTTCCTGGTAATGGCCGAGATCATGGAGGAAGGCAGGGCTGTGGCGCCAATTTTCTTCAACTCCGATCGTGCTACCCCTCTGCCTTTCCGCAACCTGAAGGAGCTGAACCTTAATCCCGGTCTTTCTTTTATGAGTAATGACCTCAGCATTAAGAACCCGAGGTTCAACCTGCAGGCACAGATACTGTACAAGCTTTCGGAGCATTGGACTTCGCAGACCGTTATTTCAAGGGGTACGGTCAAATCCAACGGCTATTATACCTATATCTGGGACGATGGCTACAGTGATAATTATTTCGACCAGTATTTTCACAAGGAACAGCAGACAACCACGACGATCGATGTACAGCAGAACCTCAACGGCGACTTTAATATCGGGAAGCTACGCAACCGTGTCCTGGTGGGCGTGGATTTCTTCAGCCGCAACATGATCAACAATGGTTCGGGATGGGCTACAGTACGGAAGGTGACGCCGCAGGGCGGCGAAGTGCCCTATATCAACCCGGCAACGGGCGATACAACAGCTCCGGTCTACCTGTCGCAGGCCCTGGTGGACAATATGCTCAGCACTACAGGCGGCGCCCGGGGCAACCTGGACAATTATACCTACAGCGCTTATCTTTCCGATGTGCTCAACATCACCCCCGGGCTTTCGCTAATGGCCGGCGTGCGCGCAGACTACTTTGTAACCAAAGGCGATAAGACTACTCCCGATGATGATGTGAACCAGTTTGCAGTTTCACCCAAATTCGGCATCGTTTACCAGCCCGTACTGGAGCAGGTATCTGTATTCGCCAATTACATGAACGCCTTCGTGAACGTAACGCCCCGTTCGGTAGCCGATGCCGATGGCAGTAATCCCAGGCTGAAAGCTTTCGATCCCGAGCATGCCAACCAGTGGGAAGTCGGTGTCAAGACCAATCTCTTCTCCGACCGCCTGCAGCTGACTGCATCCTATTATGATATCCGCGTGGGCAACAGGGTTTATCCCGATCCGGCTAACCAGAACAATTCATTGCAGGGCGGTAAAGTGGGCAGCAAAGGTTTCGAGATCGACCTGAATGCACATCCGCTGCCCGGCCTCAGCATCCTCGCAGGCTACAGCCACAACAAGACAGAAGTGCTTACCGGCAATGCGGCCGATTTCTACAACGAACCGGGAAGAGCGCCGGGCGGACAAGGGCCACAGGACCTGGCCAATCTATGGGTCAATTACCGGCCTGCGAATGGTGTACTGAAACATTTCTCGCTGGGTGTAGGTGGCAACTATGCCGGGGAGTACAAAGTAATCGACAACAGCCTTACAGGTGTATTCGTACTTCCGTCCTATACCTTACTTAATGCTACGCTTGCTTACCAGGCTGATCATTACCGCATCGGTTTTACCCTGAATAATATTACCAACAAGGAATATTACATCGGCTACTGGTCGGTGAATCCGCAGCGTCCGCGTAATTTTGCGCTGAACCTTGCTTATAAGTTCTGATCAACCTGTTCCGTAGCTTCTCTGGCAGCACAACGTTAATCTATTCTAAAAGCCTCATAAAACAGCTTGCCTTTTAATCTTTTGCAGTTTAATGGTGTTATTCCGTAAAAGAACCAAAACGCAGCTGTCATGAACAAGAACAGGCTTTCTTCCGCTTTGCAGGAAGGACTTAACAAACAAATGACGCAGGAGGCCTGGGCCGCCCAGGTATACTTGTCTTATGCTTCCTGGGCCGCCGACGAAGGCTATAATGGTATTGCCAACTTCCTGTTCCGGCATGCCCATGAGGAGCGGAACCACATGATGAAATTCCTGGAATATATTCTCGAGCGTGGTGGGAAAGTAAGGGTGGACGCTATTCCCAAGCCCCCGGATGATCCGACCAGCGTACAGACCTGCTTCGAAAAAGTATTTCAGCAGGAAGTGGACAATACGGCCGGTATCTATAAGCTGGTCAAGCTAAGCCACGATGAATCCGACTGGGCTACCTGGCATTTCCTGCAATGGTTTGTGCAGGAACAGACCGAAGAGGAAACACTGGCACTCGGCCTGCTGGATAAGATCAAGGTCGCCGGTGGCGAGAACGCTTCGGCCGATGCGCTCTACAACCTGGACCGCGATCTGGGTAAAGCCCCCGATGAAGCGGAGCTGGCGGAAAGCAAAACGGTCGAAAATCCATAGCATATTTTTTCCGATACCAGGCGGTCCGGTTCAGCAGAGCCGGGCCGTTTGTCGTTAAGCATGATTAACCGCGTTAACCTTATTGAATCACTATTGAAGCGGACCGGGGTAGGCTTGCCTTATCAAAATCAAGAAAAACAACCACCATGAACTACTGCAAATTTACCTCCGTGCTGCCTCGGTCTGTTCCTGGCCGGGGCAGCTGCCACTGCCGCTCAGCGCTAAGGCCGGTCATGTAGCGTTTTTGAGCTACCTTTGCCCGTCTACCGATATGGATACTGCAAATGACAATATGCGGCTGGCGAAAAGAATGGCTGTATTGGGCTATTGTTCGCGAAGAGAGGCCGATGAATATATTCTGAAAGGCTGGGTGAAGGTGAACGGGCAGGTGACCCGGGAAAAAGGCATGAAGGTGGCGGAGAAGGATGTGATCACGCTTGGCCCCGAAGCCCGCCGCGCGCAGGCCGGCAGGGTAACCATACTGCTCCACAAGCCGGTCGGCTATGTGAGCGCCCAGCCTGAAAAGGGCTACAGGGCTGCCGCCGAGCTGATCATTCCGCAAAACCACTGGTCCGAAGACAGGAGCGGCATCCGTTACCATGAGAAGCAGAAGTACGGCCTGGCGCCTGCGGGTCGTCTCGATATTGATTCCGTAGGCTTTCTGGTGCTGACCCAGGATGGCCGCGTAGCCAAGCAGCTGATCGGCGAAAACAGCGGTATCGAAAAAGAATACCTGGTGCGGGTAACCGGCAGGATCGCAGAGAACGGTCTGCGCCTGCTGAACCATGGTCTGAGCCTGGACGGCGAAAAGCTGCGCCCGGCAAAGGTGAGCTGGCAAAATGAAGATCAGCTTCGCTTCATCCTGAAACAGGGAAAGAAGCGCCAGATCCGCCGCATGTGCGAATTGGTAGGCCTGCATGTAGTAGGCTTGAAACGCATCCGCATGGGCAAGGTACACCTGGGCAAGCTTCCTCCGGGGAAATGGCGCTACCTGCGCGAAGATGAAAGCTTCTAACTCCTGAAGTATAAAAAATCCCCGGTCCTTAAGGGCCGGGGATTTTACATTGCTATACCTGATTAATTATAGATCTGTCCCAGCAGGTTGCGGAACTGGTAACCCTCGGTAAAGCGGGTCTTGCCCAGCTTCTTGAATTCCGAAAGGCCCCAGAGCAGGAACTCCATCAGGAAATGCCGGTCTTCTTCAGGCACATCATGCTGGTACTTCCGGATCAGGCCGTATAAGGGCCCTGCCGCATCGAGCTGCTGTCGATAGTCGTAATCGCTATCCTCATCCATCAGCTCGATCTCGTTTTCAGCAAACCAGTCGATCGCTTCCTGGTAGGGCGTTTTCTCTTTCGGCCGCTCCAGCTTTTCGATCTTGGGGAAATAAAGGGGAAATAAAGTCTTGATGGCGTTCCCGATCAGGTGCTCGGCCACAATAGCGGCGCCTTCCTGCTCGCCTTCGTACACCAGCTCTACCTTGCCCGTAATGGCGGGGATCACGCCCATAAAATCGGAGAGGCGAACGGTTGTTTTCTCTGCGCCGGCTTTCAGCGCTCTCCGCTCAGCAGTGCTCAGCAGGTTCTCATAAGCTGTGATGCTCATCCTGGCGCTCACACCGCTCTTGGCATCTACATATTCGCTGATACGGGCCTCGAAGCCGATCTGCTCCAGCAGATCTTTCGCCAGCGAGGGTACATGGATCACTTCGCTTTGCCTGCCATCGAGGTTGGCTTCCTGCTCGGTAATAGTGCGGGCGATCTTGATGTTTTCGGGATAGTGCGTCAGTATCTGCGAACCGATACGGTCTTTCAGCGGGGTGACGATGCTGCCACGGTTGGTATAATCTTCGGGATTGGCGGTAAAGACAAACTGAAGATCCAGGGGCAGGCGCACCTTGAAGCCGCGTATCTGGATATCGCCTTCCTGCAGGATATTGAACAGGGCTACCTGTATCCTGGCCTGCAGGTCGGGCAGTTCATTGATGACGAAGATGCAGCGGTTAGCGCGCGGGATCATGCCAAAGTGGATTACGCGATCGTCGGCATAAGACAACTTCAGGTTTGCCGCTTTGATGGGATCGATGTCGCCGATAAGGTCGGCTACTGTTACATCGGGTGTGGCCAGCTTCTCGTAGAAGCGGTCGTTGCGGTGCAGCCAAGCGATGGGCGTCTCATTGCCTTTTTCGGCGACCAGGTCGCGGGCAAAACGGGAAATAGGCCGGAATGGGTCGTCGTTGATCTCCGAACCTTCCACATAGGGGATCCATTCGTCGAGCAGGTTCACCATCAGGCGGGCCAACCGTGTTTTAGCCTGACCGCGGAGGCCCAGCAGGTTGATGTTGTGCCGCGACAAGATCGCTCTTTCCAGTTCGGGGATCACGGTATTTTCAAATCCCCATACGCCTTCAAATACAGGTGCGCCTTCAGCGATCTTACGGCGCAGGTTTTGCCGCAGCTCATCTTTAATACTTTTACTCTGGTAACCGGCTTGCTTCAGCGCGCCGAATGTTTTTATCTGTTCTGTGTTCATGTTTCTTTTTCTGGAAAAAATTATTTGATCCGTTTCTTACGATTGGCTTCATAATCTTCAAAGATCATCTCACCCAGGCCTTTAAGGCCCGTATAGAAAGCCTTACCCTGGTTGGCCTCGGTAAAGTGGCTTACAAAGCGCTGCAGGTAAGGATCGCTGGCGATCATGAAGGTAGTGATGGGAATATGCAGCTTGCGTGCCTGCTGAGCCATGGTGTAGCATTTGTCGACGATGTATTCGTCCAATCCTATGCTGTTCATATAATAGGTACCATCGGCTTCCCGCACGCAGCTGGGCTTCCCGTCGGTGATCATAAAGATCTGCTTGTTGGTATTGCGCTTGCGGCGCAGGAGGTCCATAGCCAATTGCAGGCCGGCCACCGTATTGGTATGATAAGGTCCTACCTGGAGGTAGGGCAGGTCCTTGATCCCGATAGACCAGGCATCATCACCGAATACAAGAATATCCAGTGTATCCTTGGGATACCGTGTGGTGATCATCTCAGCCAGCGCCATGGCTACCTTTTTGGCAGGGGTGATGCGGTCTTCGCCATAGAGGATCATACTGTGGCTGATATCGATCATCAGCACGGTGCTCATCTGGGATTTGTACTGTGCATCTTCGACCACGAGATCATTCTCGGTAAGACGGAACACATCGGCGCCATTGTTGACCTGGGCATTCTTCAGGCTTTCGGTCAGTGAAATGCGATCGAGGCCGTCGCCGAAATGGTATTCCCTGAATTCTCCGGTATGCTCGTCGCCGCTGCCTGCGTACTTCGTCTTGTGGTTACCCGATCCGCTTTTCTTCAGGTTGCCGAAGATCTGCTTCAATGCCTGCTGCCTTATGGCCCTTTCCGTTTTGGCAGTGATGCCCAGCCCGCCCCCGGTACCATCGTTCTGCACTTCTTCCCTGATATAGCCTTTCTTCTTCAGGTCTTCGATAAAATCATCGATGGTGTACTTGTCGTCGGTCAGCTGGTATTCTGCGTCGAGCTCCCGCAGCCAGGCTATGGCTTCGTCCAGGTCGCCGGAAGTGTGCGTGATCAGTTCGGTGAAGATTTCGAAGAGTTTGTCGAAGGGAGCAATATCAGGCGGTTCATACTGTTTGAACAGGAACCCTTTCCTTTTATCTGTTTCCATAATATGCGTAAAATTAAGGCTATTGGCGTTAAGCCTTTATCAATTTTCTATTCGGCAGATAAGGAATTTCAATGGCCTGCAGACACCGCGCCCCGCCTGGCTCAGGGCCTCAGCCAATGGGTCATGGCGGGGTAGGGCGCCCGTTCCAGGGCCTCTGCCTTGTGGACTTCTGCTGTCATGCCTACCCATTGAAGCAGGGGAACGCCAAAGGTATGCCCCTGTCCGAATGCTTTTGCGATCGCGCTGCCGCCGTCCTGGTAGCCTTCGTCATGAAAAACAAAAGAAGGATCGATCGACAGGTGCCGGCAGGCAGCAAAGGACCAGGCAATGGCCATCATTTCTTCTGCAGCGCGGTTGTTGCGTGCCGCGATGGTATCCCCGGTAAGTCGGCTGCGTTCTTCCGGCGGCACCACGGCTATATGGCCGGCCTCGTGAAGGATATCGCCGGGGTACCGCAATAGCGCTTTATCTACGAGGATGCGGCCCTGGTCGATCAGCAGGCCGGGCAGGAACGTTTCGGCGGAAAGCTCGCAGAAGAGCACAGGAATTCCGATGGATCGGAGAAAGGTCACGGCTTTTTCAAAGGCTTCCATGGATCGGTCGGTTATTGGTCGGATGAATACAATGATACGATAAAATTGAAAAAAGCGCTGCCTGCTATACATTACCCCAAAAATTTGAAATGAATGATTCAGCTTTTCACCAGGCCCATACCCCTTGAACGTGGATAAACCTCCCGGAAGCCATATTGTTCATAAAGCCTGTAGGCTTCGCCGTCGGCGATGAGGCTGATATAGCAGGAGGCCGGAAGTGATTGGGCTACAAAGGCCATCAGCTTTTCCATTATGAGCTTGCCTAATCCCTGTTTCTGATGCTCGGGTAATACACAGATATCGACGATCTGGCAAAAGCAGGCGCCATCGCCGATAATGCGTCCCATGCCCACTACAGCATCCTGTTCAGGATCACGGATCACTACGGTACACACCGAACGGGGCAGACCGGCAGCTGCCGCTTCGGCCGTCTTGGGACTTAAGCCGGATGCCTGCCGGAGATAGCAATAGGTTTCGGTATCAATAGGAGCGTAGCTGGCCTGGTAGCGCATGTGGAATAAGGTTTTGCGCAAAGGTACCGTATTCCGCCTGTCCTGCTTTAACCGATCATTGATTCGTTAAAGCTGCCGCCGCAGCAAACTTCAGCGCTCATTATCTGTCCAAGCATTGCATTTGTAAAGCAAAGCAAAATGAAAAAGGTAGGATTAGTATTGCTCTTTTCAGCAATCGTATCAGGTGCCTGGGCCAGGGTACCTGGCGGACATTTCCTGGATGGTTTTGGCCACAGGGTCATTGTCGTGAACGGAGGACTTTATCATCCTTTCTATAGCACATGGGGATTTAATTACGGCTATCCTTACTACAACAGCATAACACCTCCGCCTTCAAAGCTTGATATTGAAATTGCCGGGATCAGGAACGATTATGCCGATAAGATCAGGTCGGTGAAAATGGATCCATCGCTGACAAAAAGCGAACGCAAGGCACAGGTAAAAATATTCAGGGAAGAGCGCAAGCTGGATGTCATAAACGCCGAGCGGAATTATTATAAGTCGTAGCGGGTGTGTATAGGTAAAGCAAGGGCTGTTCCGATCTCAGGAGCAGCCCTTTTGGTGCGGCTTATACGATTACGGGAACGGCAAGGCTACCAGGAAAAGACCCTCAGGCTTACGGTGCCGCTTAAGTTGAGGTTGTTCAGTGCACAGTAATAGGCATTCAGCTCCTTCAGCTTGCGCAGGCCGGCTACCTTAAGGCTGGTCAGCTGACGGTTCTTATATACATTCAGCTCTTCCAGGTCTTTCAGGTGGGTAACATTGAGGGACTCCAGCATGTTGGCGTCCAGCCGCAGCACTTTGATTGCTGTCGATCCGGCTGCATTGAAGGTATACAGCTCATTGTCGTTAAGCTGGCATTCCTCCAGGAGCGGTTTGCCGCTCACATCGGCGCCCAAAAGCTTATTGTTGTGCAGCTGCAGCGCTTTAAGCCGGTTCAGTCCGCCCAGGTCGATCCGTTGCAGCTGGTTGTAGGCAGCATAAAGCGTTTCGAGGTTGGTGCAACCCTTCAGGTTGAGCACTTCCAGCTGGTTGCTGAAACCATAGACGGCCTTTAGCTTCGTCATGCCCTGCAGGTCGGCTTCCTTGAGCTCATTGTTATAGAACCCGAATTCTTCAAGATTGGTAAAGCTTTTGATGCCGGACAGCGATTCAATATGCCGCTTTTCGACATAAAGCCGCGTCACTTTCTGCGCCTCCGTTACCTGGATCTCTCCGTCGCCATTGAGGTCGACACCCTGGCTGATCAGGGCCTTTTTAAAGTTGGGATCTTCTATTTTTACGGTCTGGGCCTTTACTGCCGTTACTGCTAAAAGCAGGAGCGCGCAGCATTGTATGATCTTTCTGTTCATCGTATCCTGCTTTAATTGCTGATGACTGTGGTTACTGTTTCTCCGTTGCTTTTTACCTCTACGATACCGGTCACCTCATCGTCCAGCGTGTACTTGTGGGTATAGGTGGTGTAGATCGGCCATGAGGCGACTGCGTTACCGTAATAATTATAACCGACTTCAGTGCCGGTCTGTACCGTTTCCTTGTATTCCCGCTCAAAGGTGATCCAGGTAGCGATATAGTATTTTCCGGGCTTCAGGTCCCTGAATTCGAAAGTGCCTTTGTTATCGACGAATTTGCCTTCGATCCGGTAGGTAAAGGCCTCATTGCTCATAGCTGCTATCTTTTTACCCTTGTGGTGTTTTTTCCTTAAGGCGGCAAACTCAAGCAGGTAGGGTGTTACGGGGAACAAGTCTATCCGGTCTCCCTGCCAGGGCAGGTAATCCACACCCCTTTTTCTCAATTTGGCAGTACCCCTGATGCGTGCGGTGCCTTCTCCCATCAGCTGTGCAGCCTCGGCTTCATTAAAAGCGGTAGCGGGAAAAAGGTATTGGGGTTCCTGCGCGCATACTTCCGATACACCGGCAAGTGATAGCAGGATAAGGAAGATACTGGTTTTGAAATGAAAATGCATAATTGTGCTCATGAGGTGAACAATAAAGCAAGTGCCTGCTTTTGCCCTGCAAAGCAAGGCACTGTCCGGCGGGGGATCAATACCTTGAATCCGGTATTTTTTGTACCGGGAAGCCGGTAGGCAAAAATATCGGCTCGGTCCGCCGGGAAATGACGGTATACCGGTTTCTTGCGGCAATACGCTCAGTGCTTTGGCGCCTGGTGAGAAAAATGAAAATGTGTACGGCTTCCATGGCCTTGTAAAAAGTTTTGGCCGTCTGTTGCTATTCCTGCAATTTTAAGCCGCAAGAAAGACATTTGAACAGCACTGTTTACAGATTGAAACTTCTGATCGCTTATGAAAAGGCTGCACCGGCACCTCCTTTATTTTCTTATCTTATCGCTCGCGGCCTGCCAGGACCAGAAAAGCCCGGGAGCGGCCGGCAGCAACGATTCAGTCACAGCGCGTAAAGCCACTACCGCGCCCGTAAGCGATACCCTGCAATACATCGGGACAGGACAACACAACAATCGTTCCTCGCATTCCTTTATCAACCGGAAGCTGGATACGATCATCATCCGCTGGGGCAATCCTTATCCCGGTCTGGGCCCGAAAGCTGTATTCCGCTGCACATGGGTAGGGATACAGCCTGCTTCCGGCGGTGGCGCGGTCAATGAGATGAAGTCCTGCGAAGCGCTCAACCTGCCGCCCTTTGTGAACCCGGACATCAAGCCGGCCGACCGAAGGATCAGCTATCTCTTTTTTGCCAACGGGGGTACCATTGGTTACCTGAACGATGGTACAGTAGTTGGTTGCCCACGGTGCGAGCCCAGCGCCGGCAATGCGGAAAAGATGCTGAGTGATCTGGCCATGGGGACCTATCAGGTGCTTAAAGATGGTTCCCTGCTCGTCAATGGTGAACAGATCGAGCGGCCGGAAATAAAAGAGGAAGGGAACGAATGGATGATCTTCGACACGAAGGAAAAGTGGGATGCTTTTATCCATGATATCGACGATCTGTCCACTGCCCGCAACCAGCAATACCTGTTGCAATTCGTGAACGGCTACCTGCGGCAGCTGAATCGGAACAAAGGCCTTGAAGCAGATAGAAGCTGGGTGCTCTCCAATACAAACGTCACCGATTCCTTCAAATATCAATACCGGCAATTGCTGGTCAGGACGCCACAATTAGAAGCCGATCCCATACTGGATGCGCAGGATTACCCGGATGGACAGCTGACAATCCATTCTTACAGCGAAGAAGACCATTACTTCTGGCTGAAGGCCCAGGACTCGGATGACCCCGTACTGGTGGCCCGGCTGAAGCTGGAACAGGGCAAATGGCTGGTAGATGGCTGTGGTACGGTGAATGTCCCGGCAGAAAAACGGTTGCACAGGTAAAAAACGCAAGCATTTTAAATAAATACATCACATGAACATACTCCCTGAAATTGCCTGGGCCTTCAAGCGAAAGGCCTACGTAAACGAACAAGCATTTGACCAGGAGATTGCCGCTTATCAAAGTGCTATTTTAAAGGAGCGGGCACGTTGGAATGCCAGCCAGGTTGTTATCCCTGCTGCTGCGATAGATGTTTGCTATGAAGCCTGGATCAAAGGCAAAGAGGACCTGAGGCCTAATGAAACCCTGCTGGATGAAGAAGAGGCCTTCGATGAAGACAACGGGGATAATGGCTTTTACCAGGTGGAAGTGTGCGCCCGGCTAAAAGCTGCCAACGACGTTCATTTCACGGCGCTTGACCTTATGTATCAATTGCAGCAGCAAACCAACAACAAAGAGCTGGGCGATCATATCTTCTTTGAGGGTCTTACACTAAGCCAGGAAGAAAGTTTCCAAAGCGATGTCCCGTTGTATTACCTGGATTGCGGCAGTTAATTTTTTTGCCGGCGGAAAACAGTGGGGTTGTATACAAGCTATTTTTCTACACCAGCCATTCAGTAGGCGCTTTCCCGAATTTTTTCTTGAAGGCATGGGAAAAGTGGGAGAGGCTTTCAAAGCCAAGGTCGAGATAGATGGCTGAAGGTTTCCTGTTCTTGGTTTCGATCAGGTGCCTCGCTTCTGCGAGCCTTCGCTCCTGGAGCCAGTGTCGTGGCGCCATCCCGAATACCTTTTGAAAATCGCGCTTGAAGCCCGCCAGGCTTCTGCCGGTGAGCTGCGCAAATTTTTCAACGGGCACGTTGTAATGAAAATTGCTCAGCATGAATTTTTCCAGGTCCATCTTATAGGGTTCAGAAAAATCGAACAGCAGCGCTTCAAGCCCGGGTAGGGTATACAAGAGGAGATGTACGGCTTCTTTTACCTTCAGCATGCCGAGGGTTCGGGTAATGCTTTCTTCGGGGTGATGTACATAAGGAAGGATAGATTGAAAGAAAGCCCGCATGAAGTCGTTGCCGGGGATCAGGATATTAGCGGGACCCCTGTATTTCTGCCGGGGTCCGATCTGCTCTTCAAGGGCGATAGCCCTGAGAAAAGCCTCCTCCAGGCGGATGACAACCGTTTGATAGTCCTCTCCTTCCAGCGGCATTTTGGTGATCTCTCCCAACTGGTTTTTCCGGATCAGCAGCATTTGTCCCCGTTCCATGGATATGCTTTCGCTGGCGGTCTTCAGGGAAAAGCGGCCTCCGGCCTGCATAACCAGGATGTTATTTTCAAGGAAAGCCACCTTCTCCTTTCTCATCCTGGAAAGATAAGAGAAGAAGATGACTCCCGGAAGGATTTCTGTTCTATGCTGCACTATGTAAAGATATTAAACGCAAGGCTTACAGGCAACCCTCTTATCGTTGGAGATAGGTGCCGCCCAGTATGGCGCCCGGTGCAAAACAGGTATTCAGGGTATTCATCTCCTCCGGGCTGAAGGAGATCTCCATAGCTGCTGTATTTTCGGGCAGCCGCGACCTGCTGCTCATGCTGACCAGGGGCATGATGTGTTCGCCCTGCGCATTCACCCAGGCAATAGCCAGCTGAGCAGGCGTATAACCTTTATCCCTAGCCATTTGCTTCAGCACTTCTACTTTTTCCAGATTCTTTACCAGGTTTTCTCCCTGAAAGCGGGAGAAGTGATGATGATAGCCTTCAGGCAGGGGAACCTTCATGTCGCCGGTAAGCAGGCCTTCAGCGGTATTGGCAAAGGCAACGACGCCGATACCCAGCGCTTCAGCAACAGGCAGCAGATCGCTTTCTATCTGCCGGTCGGCCAGCGAATAACCGATCTCCAATGCCGTTACGGGATGTATGCTGTGCGCTTTGCGCAGCTGTTCTGCCGTGATCTCTGAAACACCGAGATAACGCACCTTCCCTTCTTTGATCAGGTCGGCAATGGTACCGATCACCTCTTCTATGGGCACACTATTGTCCAGCCGGCAGGGCTGGTAGAGATCGATGGTGTCTATGCCCAGGCGTACCAGGGAATAGTTGATAAAGTTTTTGATCGCGACCGGCCGCAGATCCAGGCCCAGCATCTGGTTATTGTAAAAGATACCGCCGAATTTTACGCTGATGAAAGCATCGTCGCGGCGGCCTTTGATCGCCTTGCCGACCAGCAGCTCGTTGTGTCCGCTACCGTAAAAATCACCCGTGTTCAGGAAGTTGATGCCCTGGTCCAGGGCCGCCCGGATGGTGGCGATGCTTTCGTTTTCATCTCTTGCCTGGCTGCCCCAGACTGGCGACATGCGCATGCAGCCGAGGCCAAGTTTGGACACAAGCGGCCCGTTCTGTCCGAGGTTTATTTTTTTGATCGTCGTCATATTGTTTTAGTCATTAAGGATGCAAAGATCGGGGTAGCGGTCTCTGCCGGCTTTCCCATACAGCTCAAATTACTTGCTTGTACGGATCAGCTGCTTGCCTGATTCGTATATGAACGGCATGCAGAAAACAGGAGTTATGCTACTTCCGGCTAAACAAAACCACATTTTTTGGCTGATCGCACTCTTTTATTTATCTTTGTAACTAAGATAATTACAAAATAAGATAAATTTCACCAGGATATTTAACCGCTAAAAATCATAATACAATGGAAACAGCCAACGCAGTACACGAGACGCAGACACCTGTCCAGGATGCCTTTTCCCAGACTTTCTTTCATGGAACCAAAGCGGATCTGCGCATCGGCGACCTTATAGAGACCGGCTTTCCATCCAATTTTGTAGACAGGAAATTGAAGCACATTTACCTGTCCGCTACCCTGAACGCGGCGATATGGGGTGCTGTGCTGGCATCGGGGGAGGGACGTGAACGAATATACCTGGTAGAAGCAACCGGCCCGCTGGAAGATGATCCCAATGTGACGGATAAAAAATTCCCGGGCAACCCGACGATGTCCTATCGCTCCATTTATCCTTTCAAAGTGGTTGGCGAGGTTACGGTGTGGCAAAGGCATTCAGCAGAACAGATCCAGGCCATGAAAGAGGGGCTGGAAAAGCTGCGGCGGCAAGGGAGCCTGGTGATAGAGGAATAAATGAAGCTGCTGCTTTCACATCACGTCCTTAAAGATCCTTAAAGGATGCGGCGTACCCTGTACATTAATCTGCGCAGGCTTGTCCGGCATATCTCCCATCGCGTCGCGTCTTTTAGTCTTTGATATTAATTTAACAAGCAGGCGGGCACGTTCTTCCCGGCGCCGGGAGGGACAGGGAATATTGCAGCTGCATCAATATCACCAGGCCTTCCGGCTCCGGGTATGTGTCCCGGCGTACCAGGTGCTGCGTCTGCTTTTGATAGAAAAGTTGATCTTAACAATTAAACAATGCTATTAATATATGTACCGGCAATATTCCATATCGGATTTTAGGTACTTTCGGCGATCCATAACCAAAGCTTCAATTCTATGCGCAAAATTTTATTCAATGCTGTAGCGCTGTGCGCTATTTTATCCGGATACTCTTCCTTTGGCCAGAGCGGAAATACCGGCATCGGTTCTATTACTCCGGGTTCCAGGCTAACGGTAAACGGTTCCTTCGGAGCGCCATATACTGTAGTTACCGCCAGCGGAACGGTAGGCGCCAATGATTTTTACCTCGCTTACAATGGCAGCACGAACGGCACGCTGACGTTGCCTGCTGCCATCGGCGGAGCAGGAAATTTCCTGGGGCGTATGTATCATTTTAAGAACACCGGCACGGCGACGCTTACAGTAGCTGCTAATGGAGCGGAGCTGATCGACAATCAAAGCGGAGCCGGGGTCGGCACGGTTGATGTCCCTTCCGGGTACTATGCTTTCTTCATCTCCAAAGGCACCACAACGGGCACTACCTGGGAACTGGTGCTGCTTTCCAGCTCCAACAGCGTTCCTGCTGCGGCATCCACATATCCTTTTTCAGCGACAGCTACGACAAGCCGGCAGACCTGTACGAGTACGGTAGGCACCGGTCCTTATGTGCAAACGGAAATTATCTATCCCCAGGGCACCGTTATCAATACCGGTAATGTACTGAATACCGGCAACGGGCGCTTTACCGCTCCCGCAAATGGATTCTATTTATTCTATGGCGCTACCCAGTTTGACAATGGTGCAGTACCGGGCACACCCGCCTTCAACTGGACAGTATTGTACCTGGTCAAGAATCCTGGCCCTTCCGGAACAATATTGGTACAATCCTATAAAGCCAATCCGGGTACGCTCGTCGGCGATAATGTCTCCGCTATCGTGTACCTGAATGCCGGTGAAACGGTAAGCATGTCCGGTGTAGCTCAGGTCACAACAGGAACCGAATACCAGGTAGTAGTCAGCTCTCTTTACGGTTATAAGATCGCCAATTAGCATTTTTCTCAGCGCCGGTTTACCGTGTTCAGGCTGGCATGCAGCAACAGATGCTCTATACCTTGACGGGTTAGGCTTGAAGTGGACAGCAGGACCTGTAGCCATGCCAGCGTCTTCCCGGTGCTGAAGGCGAAACGCAAAGGAAGCGTAGGCCTTTATACGTATAGCCGCAGATTTGTTACCGGTAACGGGTTCTGTGTGCTGCAGATCATGATCGGTTCCTTGAACGGTATGTGTGCCTGAACGCAGCAAACCTGTATATCTCCATTTTTCACCTTTTAATCGTCGTGTATGAAAACCAGACATTGCCTTTTAACGACGCTTTGTTTATCTATAGGATTGATTCCGGCCAGGGCACAGTTTTATCTTGACGGGCTGAATCATTATAATAACGGTGGTACCGTGTCTTACTTCCAGGACTCTGCCGTGGTTACGGCTGCAGGCAACTATACTGCTGCTGCAGGCGCGCTCACGGTGCATGGCGGCAGTATTTTCCATACGGATGGTGCTTATACTGCCGGCGGCGGTTCCCGGGATTCTTTTCCCGGCAACGGCTCGGCCACCTGGCCTCCGGCTGATGCAACCAAGACCATTTCCGGTTCCGTAGCGCCCACTTTCGATATCGCCAGCTTTACTAATGGCGCTGCGCAGCCGCTGGACATTACGAATACCGGCGGCGTCAACATCGCCACGAGCTTATCCTTCAGCAATGGTATTACAAGTACGGTACGCAGCCTGAACAGCAATGGCGCGTTGCGTTTTGCCAACGGAGCGACCTATTCCAATTCGGCTTTAGGCGATGCCCAATATGTGAACGGCTATGTCAGCAAAACAGGGAATAGTGCGTTTACCTTTCCTGTGGGCAGCCAGGCGGGCAATAATGTACGCACGTTGCAGATCAGCGCTCCCGGAAGCGCTACGGATCAGCTGAGCATCGCCTACTGGACAGGCGACGCAGCGGCGGCCCTGGACCCTACACCATCCGGAACGCAGAGCAGGTCTTCGCTTAACCCGGCAGGTACGGCGGGTGTCGATCAGCTGGTCTCTGTTTCCCCCATCGGTTTCTGGGACTGGATAGCCGTAAGCGGTACTTCTTCCCTGACGGTTACCGTATCCCTGCCTGAGTTTTCGGGGAACGGAGGATATTCCTCCGCTACAGCAGTGCGCCTGGTCGGCTGGAACATAACGACACAGCAATGGGACAACCTGAGTGGCAGCACCGGCGCCTCCGGACTTGCGGAAGGCAGCCAGCTTACGGGCACCGTACCCGATATGAGCCAATACAGCGCTATTGCGGTAGGCAATGTGTTGGAAATACCTTTACCACTGGACATTACGGCTTTTGCCGGGTATATGGACAGAAGCTGTGCTGCTCACCTGGAATGGGCGGCAGCCAACATCATCGGCGTTGAAAAATTTGTGATCCAGTATGGCAGGGACGGACAATCGTATAAGGATGCAGGAGAAATGGCCTGTTCCGATGCGTCCTCCGGTCAATATCGCTTTATGATAGAGAACATCGCCCGCGGCGATGCTTTCTTCCGCCTCGTCACCCGGGATCGTGATGGGAGCATTACCTACCATAGCCGCATCGTAAAGCTGCGCAGCGAGTGTTCTCTGGAGCCTGTTCCTACAGTGACTCCTAATCCGGCTAAAGATCACGTTACCGTTAGCGGGCTGGCGCCAGGCAGCAGCCTGCTCCTGCTGGATGCGACAGGCCATCAGCTCCGGGCGATTACTGCACAGCATGCTGCCGAGCAGATCGACCTGGGCGGCTATAGCAAGGGCCTGTACTTTTTGCATATTGTGGATGGCCGTAAAAATGTGATCAGTAAAAAAATAACCAAGCAGTAAGACTACCTGGTGAAACAGGATATCAGCGAATGCAAAGCGACAATAGCCACTCTTAGAGTGGCTATTGTATTTCTGGTGAATGTCGTTTTATAAGCTCCTGTCAGCGGAAATATTTATACCGGTACATCACAGAGAACAGGAAGTAGCGTCCCAGCCGGTTATAGCTACGGTCTTCGATGTAGTTGTCGCTGACGGTGCGCTGGATATTGGGCTCATTGTTGAGCAGGTCGGCGATCTGTGCTTTCACAAACAGGCCCGGCACCTTTTTAAATTCCTTGCTGATCCCTGCGCCGATCAGGGCAAAGTTGCGGTCCAGGCCATCGGAATAGCCCTGGTTGGCAGAATAGGTTACGCTGCCGCTCAGGGTAATATAAGCCGGCAGGTGCAATTTGAAATCAGCAGACAGCAGCTGCGTATTGATGTTGTTGCTGCCATACATCAGCGGGCTTTCGGTCTTGCTCATGCTGTAGGTATAGGAGACCTGGCCCTCCAGCAGCGCAGTGGTCAGGTTGGCGCGGAACGTCGGCCGCAGGTTGTATTCCCGTATAGTCTGCTCCACCGCGTTTGTGATATTCCCGTTACTGGTCATGCCGGCCTGCATGGCGAACATGATCCGCAACGGCTTGATGATGTTTTTCGAATAGTTGATGGAAGCCGTCATATTGCTGCCATCCACGTTGACCGGCTGTATGTATTGCTTGTTGCCGGATATCGTTATTTTATTGACGATGCGGTTAGCGGTACGGTTATAGGTGAGGGTAGCCCAGAGCGAGGATCCTGTTTTTACATTAAGCCGGTTATAGTTGAGCGCAAAATTGTTCTGCACCTCCGGTTTCAGGTCAGGGTTACCGGTAAATATGTTCAGGCTGTCCTGGTAATTGGGAGCAGTTCTCAGCATGCTGATATCCGGAGGCTGCATATTACCCGAATAGCTGAACTCCAGCTCGTCGCTGCTGGCCAGCCGGTAGCGCAGGTTCAGCACAGGCATATAGCTGACCTTGCTGTTTCGGATAACGCTTGCCTCATATATATTCCGGTTGTTGCCCGAAAAGAACTGGCTTCTGAAGCCGATACCGGCAGTAAGATTTTTGGCGGACAGCTGGTATTTGATGCCAGCCGTATGTTGCTGGTAGCTGAATTGGGTAATATAGCTCTGCAGGCTGTCGAAAAGATGCTCGCCGCCTGCCTCCGGTGTAAAGACATCTTTCTGGTCCCTGCTGCTGAAAAGCTGCATGGAGTAGTCGACCGCCAGCCGGTGTTTGTCGCCCAGCGGCTCTGTATATTGCAGGGAAAGCATGGTGTTCCGTTCCCGGGTTTGCTGGTCTGTGGTGCTCTTGTTGGGATCGCCACTCTGCACGCCGTCGCTGAAGCTGGTATTGTTGTTGTATCCGTCTATATTGCCGCTCTGGTAACGATTGTCCAGGCTGATGAATAAGGTACGGCCGGGCGTGGCAAACCGCTTCATATAGGAAAGCAGCAGCGATACCGCCGGTGTATTCCGGGTAGTGCGCGCATCGCCCAGGCGGGAAAAGTGTCCGCCTGCGCCGCTGCCGTAATAGTTGGAATCGAGGTTGTGCTGCAAGCCGTCCATGCGGGTGTAATTGGTGTTGAGCGCCATGGTCAGCGTGCTGGAAGGATCGGCCTGGTATTCCAGTCTGGTATTCAGCTTATACAGATCGTTGGTATTGCGCTGGTTGCCGGTCCGGTTCTGGTAATAAATATCGTCCGGCAGGAAGGTCCTGCGTCCTGCTTGCTCTTCGAGGGTCTTCTGCCTGCTCAGGGCCTCGACGTTGCCGGATATCTTCAGCTTAGATCCCGGGTTATTGTACACATAGTTGGCGTTAATGTCTTTCTGGACCACGAGGCCCTGGTTCGGCGGACTTTGCCCGCCGGCGTCATTATCGTCGTTGAGCCCTGTATTGTTGGTATTGGTAATATAGCCGGTAGAAGTGATGCGGAGCCTGCCGCTCATATAGTTCAGGAAGTTATTTCCGGCATAGCGGCGCCGGGTACCGGCGCCGGCCGATGCCCGCCCGTAAACACCGCCGTCCAGGTCCTCTTTCATCCGGATATTGATGATTTTCTCCCCGATGCCGTCCTTAATCCCTGACAGGCGCGACTGTTCCGAATACAGGTTGGTCACTTCTATTTTATCAATGATCTCGGCCGGCAGGTTCTGGGTGATCGAACGGATGTCGTTAACCTCCATCTCCGTGCCGTTGACAAAAATGCGTGTCACATCTCTTCCCTGCACAGCGATCCTGCCGGAAGAGCTGACGTCTATCCCCGGCATTTTTTTCAGGATATCTTCTGTTACGGCTGAAGCATCGTTGTAGAAGGAATCCGCCACATAGATCGTCGTATCGCCCTTACGGCTTATCGCCTTCCGGCTTACGATGACGAATTCTTTCAGTTCAATAGTATCTTTCAGTGAATACGATTCCTGCGCTGATAAATCCAAAGACAGCAGCAGGAAGATAAGGCCAATTATGAAGCGCTGAAGCATACCAGTTCGTTAAGATAACAAAGCTTTCAATGAAAAGAAGTAAGCGAAGCGGCCGGAGCCGCTTCGCCGGATATGCCCGCCTCCGGGGCATAAGCATTCATCAGTTAAAATCGACAAAGGTATTGCCGCCAATAGCCGTCCAGGTGCCGGTTACGGTTACACCGCCGCAGGCGCTGGGAAAAGTAACCGAAGTGGGGGAGCTGCAGGCAGATCCCAGGCCGCCACCGAATACACCGCCGGACAAGGCATAGAACTTAACGGCATCCCAGCCCCATACAGTAGTTCCTCCTGTAGTTACTGCTGTAATACCACCTTGCCAGCCTGGGGTAGTATTCAGGGAGGCCACGTTGTTGTAGGCCAGGGAGCCGAAAGCAGGCACAGTGACTTCGAAGCTTTGAAGCGTGCATTCGCCCGTATGGCCGGCATCATGTCCGCGGATGCTCATGTTGATCGGGCAGGCGGTATTGTTGGTGATAAATAAAGCCGCTTTGGCAGAAACGGCGGCCATGCAGAGCATGCCCAGTGCGAGAACCTTTTTCATAGATTTTGATGTTTAAACTGGATGATTGATTAAGAATGAAAAATAAAAATGAGCAAGGGAGTATAATATTCCGGGGTGACTATGCAGCAATCAGTTGATATCGATAACGACATTAGCCCCCGGAAGCCAGGTAACAACGACATTACCGGAGCCCTGGCATACATTGGGGACGGTTACTGTATTCGTTGTGGTGCAGGTAAGGTCTCCGACGGTGCCGCCGACGGTGCTCCCCTGGAAATTGAAAAGGAACGAACGCCAGCCCCAGCTGCCGGCTCCGCCCGCGGTCGTGGCCATATAGCCTCCGCCCCAGCCGGGAGAAACATTCAGAGAGCTTACATTGTTATATGCAAAGGAAGAGATGGGCGGGATGATCATCGGATTGGTATGCATCACGCAGCCCGGCACGTTGATGTCGTAGGCTACGATATAGCCCTCATAAGTACAGCTCGTATTGTTGTTGATGAACAAGGCGGCCTGTGCTCCTGAGGACAACAAGCCCATTAAGGCAATCATAAGGAAACGTTTCATGATCATGAATTTTAAGGTGGATTGGAAAATGCCCTCAGGGCTTTGCTTAATTGATATCGATGACCGAATTTCCGCCAGGGTTGGTCCAGATAACTGTTACATTATTTCCATTGCAGCCGCCGGGCATCGTTGTGGACATATTGCTGACACAGCTTCCGGTATTGCCGATTACGCCGCTGATGCTGGATACGGTGAAATAGAATTTGCTGGCGTCCCAGCCCCAGGCGGTGGTACCGCCGGTGAGTACGGCCGGACCATTGATCCAGGAGGGCGTTCCTGTGTTCAGCGTGGTGACATTGTTAAAGGCGATCGAGTTGTTTGCCGGTACCACAAACCAGTTGGAATGAAGCATACAGGTGGCGTGGTTGAAATCGTGCGCATAGAGCTCGATGGTCAGGTCGCAATCGGTGTTATTGGTGATGAACAGGGCGGCCCTGGCCTGGGAGCTGGCTGTAACAAGCAGTGCTCCGGCGAGCAGTTTGGGGAATAGTTTTTTCATAAAATGTTTGGTTTGATTACAGGTTAAGGATTAAATTCTACTAAAGTGTTTGTGCCGATCGCCGTCCAGGTAACCGTTACGGGATTGCCCGAACAGGCATTGGCATAAGTAAAAAAATAACCGGTAGCGCAGCCTGTAGGTGGTCCGACCTGGCTGCTCAGCATGGGAAAGGTAAAGGCAACTGCATCCCAGCCCCAGACGGCTGTGCCGCCTGCAGTGGAAGCAAGGGCGCTTCCCATCCAGCCGGGGCTGACGTTCAGGCTGGTCACATCCTGGAAAACGGCAGCCACGCCCGGGCCCAGCATGAATGTGTTGGACTGCAGTCCGCAGGTCAGGTGTGCAATGTCATGTGCTTTGATAATAACCGGAATAGTACAGGTCGTATTGTTCGACAGCAGCAGCGCTGCTTTTGCGCCGACCGTGCCCAGTGAACACAGTAACAGGATTAAGATCTTTTTCATTATTCTTCTTTTAAGCGTGAAAAGACAGGCAGTATAAGGCATCAATAGAAGAAGTCAGCGACGGTATTGGTGCCCACTACATAGAAATAGCCGCCTACATCGGCACCGCAGGGATCTTCCGCTGCATTGCTTACGCCCTGGGCGCAGGTATTGGGATGTCCTATGATCATGCTGCCGACGCCGTTATACTCCACCGCGTCCCAGCCCCATACCGCAGTACCGCCGGCTATAGTGGCCGTAGTGCCGCCCTGCCAGCCTGGTGCAGCGTTCAATGTGGTGACATCCGCATACATGACAAAATCGCTGGCGGCTATGGTGATCACATTGGAGCGCAGGGCGCAGGAGCTTGTATTGTTGGCATCATGCGCAAGCACCCGTACCTGGATCGTACAGTTGCTGTTGTTGGTGATGATCAGGGCGGCATGGGCTTGCATGCCCAATAAGGCCATCACAACAAAAAAGAGTAGTTTTTTCATCATTCGCTTTTTTAGGTTTTTGATAAATGGTATACGCTTAACGCTCCCGACAGAGAACATGAGAGGGCCTGGAGTATCCCATGTGGTGGCTTTTTAATTATATAGCTCCACCAGGATATTGCGCCCTGCAATGGTCCATTTCACATTCAGGTCGGCGCCGCAGGCATCTTTGACGACCCCGGTAGTTACTGTTGCACAGCCTGTTCCTACCTTCAATGTGCTGGTACCATTGTGAAAGCCCAGGGCATCCCATACGGCTGCCTTAGGATCACCAGCCACGGTCATTCCCTTTTCCCAGCCCGGGTTTTCGGCTACCTGGCCGGCATTATTGAATGCCATCGTTCCCATAGAAGGGATGGTCATTATTTTGGATTCCAGCTCACAGGCTTTACCTTTTTCACTATGGGCGTAGACACGCACCTGCACGGTACATTTGCTGGTATTGTTGATAAACAAGGCTGCCCTTGCAGCAGGGGCGAGGAGGAAGAGCAATGCTGCGGTGAATAATTTTCTCATAGTTCTATCTTTGATGTTACAGAAAAAAACCTGACAAGGATTGACCGGCACAGGAGCGATATACGGACAGCCTTATATCGCTCCCAATGATCCGGATCCTATACGAAAGCCCTTAGTTGGCTTCCAGCAGAATATTGCTGCCGAAAGGCTGCCAGGTTACGGTAGCCGTACCGCCGCAGGGGTTGGGTACCGACTCCAGTTGGTTAAGCCCGCAGCTGGTCACGCCTACAGTAGCGCCGCCGCCACCACCAGAAAAGAAGAACTTACCGGCATTCCAGCCCCAGGTAGTCGGTCCGCCGGCGATAGAAGCCATGACGCCGCCACCCCAGAGAGGAGCTGCTGTATTCAGCGTGGCCACCGTATTGTAAGACTCCGAGCTGTTGGGGCCCAGCGTAAGCACGTTGCTTTGCAGCCCCCAGCATCCGGGATGGGCCGGGTCGAAGGCGAATATGGTAATGTTTATCGTACAGTTGGTATTGTTATTGATGAGCAGGGCGGCCTTTGCCTGGGCGCCGAGCACAAGCAGCGAAGCAGCAAGAAACAGTTTTTTCATAAGCAGGTTTTTAAAAAGTTTGGGTTAAAGAATAGATGAACCCGGATTTAGTTGATGTCGATAAAAGTATTGCTGCCCATTACCGTCCAGTCGGCAGTTACGCTATTGGTGCCGCAGGCATTCGGCGTAGTAACCGAAGCCGTAGGGAAACAGCTGCCGGGATTACCTATTTCTGCCCACATCGTTCCGCCGAGGGAGACAACAGTGGCCGCATCCCAGCCCCATACGGCAGTGCCGCCGGAAGTGGTAGCCGTCTGGCCATTTATCCAGAAAGGATTCGTGGTATTAATGGTCGCCACATTATTGAAGGCGGCAGATGTGCCGGGGTCTACCTGCAGGCGGCCGGATTCCAGTCCGCAGATACCATGATTCAGGTCGTGAGCGCGTATAACCACAACCATGATGCAGCTCGTGTTGTTGGTGATGAACAGGGCTGCCTTGGCGCCCACGGCCGACAGCGATAGCAGTAAAGCGATAAAGAGTTTTCTCATAAAAATGGTTTTAAGTGAATTAAGGTGTGAATTCAACGATCGCAGTAGTACTATTGATAGAAGTCCATGTCGCGGTCACGCTGGCTGAAGGTACACAGCCGTTATCCGGTACCGTCAGCACGTCGGTGCTGAAACAGGCGGTGGTATTGCCGATCAGGCCGCCGAGGGAGCCGTTGAATGCGGCGCCATCCCATCCCCATACCGTAGTCCCTCCGGTGGTTACAGCTGTTTGCCCCAGCCAGCCCGGAGTCGTATTGAGGTTTGTCACATTATTGAATGCAGCGGAGGAATTGGGCAGTACGGTCACCCGGCCTGAGATCAGGCCACAGGTGCCGTGGTTCAGATCATGCGCATAAACCTGGACGTATACCGTGCAATCCGTGTTGTTGTTAATGAACAGGGCCGCCTCAGCCCCTGCACCGGGCACAAGAAGCGAAGCTGCGAGGATCATTTTTTTCATAGACAAACTTTTTAAATGATATCGAGGAAAGCATTACCACCTACCACGTGCCAGGCTGTCGTTACGGAGCTGGTACCGCAGGCATTTGGTGTCGCGAGCACGGGTATTGGGAAACAGCTTCCGGTTCTCCCTATTTGTGCCCACAGTGTGCTGCCGTTGGTGACGAAAGCGCCGTCCCAGCCCCATACCGCAGTGCCACCGGCTGTAGTAGCCATCTGGCCATTTTGCCAGCCGGGTAATGTGGTGTTGAGCGTAGCCACATTATTGAAGGCGGCAGATTCTCCGGCGGCCAGCTGCAGGCTACCGGATTCCAGGCCACAGACGCTATGGTTCTGATCGTGGGCATATATGGTGACGGTGACGCTACAATTCGTATTGTTGGTGATGAACAAGGCCGCTTTAGCGCCTATGGCCGGCAATGATAGCAGTAAGGCGATGAGGAAGGTTCTCATAAGATGTATTTCATGAGTGATAGCGTAAATGCATTAATTAAAGTCCACTATTGCAGCAGTGCTGCTGATGGAAGTCCAGGTAGCCGTTACGTTGGCTACAGGTATGCAGCCATTGGGTACGGTCAGGTTGTCGGTGGTGAAGCAGGCGGTAAGGTTGCCTATAGGGCCGCCGTTGGCGCCGTTGAAGGTGATGCCGTCCCAGCCCCATACTGCGGCTCCGCCGGTAGTTACGGCCGTTTGTCCCATCCAGCCCGGGTTCGTGTTAAGGCTCGCTACATTATTGAACGGAAGTGCCGTCATAGGTGGCACAACGATGCGACCGGAGAGCAGGCCGCAGATACCATGATTCAGGTCGTGCGCATAGACCTGGACAATTACCGTACAATTGGTATTGTTATTAAGGAAGAGCGCAGCCTTCGCCTGGGCGCCGAGCGCAAGCAGCGAAGCCGCAAGGATCAGTTTTTTCATAAGCTTTTTTTTAGGATGGATTTGGTTAAAGAAGGGGGTGATTTTTAATTGATATCGATGAAGGTATTGCCGCCGAAAATGGTCCAGTCGGCAGTTACGCTGTTGGTGCCGCAGGCATTCGGCGTAGTAACCGATGCCGTAGGGAAACAGCTGCCGGGATTGCCTATTTGCGCCCACATGGTTCCGCCGTTGGTGACGATGGCTGCATCCCAGCCCCATATCGCAGTGCCGCCGGCGGTGGTCGCCGTCTGGCCGTTTTGCCAGAAGGGCAGCGTGGTGTTGATGGTTGCCACATTATTAAAGGCAGTGGAGGCGCCGGGGTCCAGCTGCAGACGGCCCGATTCCAGTCCGCAAGTACCATGGTTCTGGTCATGGGCGTAGATCAGCACGACCATAATACAGTTCGTGTTATTCGTAATGAATAAGGCTGCTTTGGCACTGGCGGCCGATAACGATAGCAGCAAGACGATGAATAGTTTTCTCATAGCAATGGTTTTAGATTGGCTAACGGATAAACAGGCAGCCAGCTTCCGCTGCGGCCGTATCTCCACATCCTGCTTTGACCGTAGCGGGAGCGATATACAGTTGCCTGCAAATCGTTCCCGCCGGCCGGCCATACCAGGAAGCAGTTAGTTGGCTTCGACAAGAATGTTGTTGGTGCCCGGTAAAGGTGTCCAGGTTAAGGTTACGCTGGTACCGCAGGCAGTGCTCGTAACGGAAGCCGGTACCCCGCAGCTGGCTACGCCTACGCTGCCGCCACCACCACCGGTAAAGAAAGTTTTGGCAGCATTCCAGCCCCAGGTAGTCGGCCCGCCGGAAATGGACGCCATGGCGCCGCCATACCAGAACGGCGCTGTTGTGTTCAGGGTGGCCACCGTAGTATAAGAAACGGAGGAGCTGGGTCCCAGGGTGATCAGGTTGCTTTGCAGCCCCCAGCATCCGGGATGGGCCGGGTCGAAGGCGAACATGGTAATGTTTAAAGGACAGCCGGTGTTGTTATTGATAAACAGGGCCGCTTTGGCCTGGGCGCCGAGCGCGAAGAGTGAAGCGGCAAGGAGCAGTTTTTTCATAGTTTGGTTTTTATGTTTTAATAAAGGAAAACGAGCGTATGGTTTAATAAAAGTCAATAAAGGTATTCCCCCCGATGGTGTACCAGTCGGCCTGTACAGTCGTAGTCCCGCAACCGTTGGGCACCGTTATGGATGTGCTGCCGCCACAGTTGGGGCCCAGGTTGCCGCCAATGCTGACACCGCCGAAAAGCGCCGAATCCCAGCCGCTGCCGGTAGTGACCGCAGGACCGTTCTGCCAGCCGGGGCTTGTATTCAGGGAGGTCACATTGTTGAATGCCTGGGACCCAAAGGCAGCGACAAGGAAACGGTTGGATTGCATCAGGCAGGTACCATGGTTCTGATCGTGGGCCTGGAGTACGATGTACACATCGCAAGCCGTGTTATTGGTGATGAACAACGCAGCCCTGGAGCTTAGTACCAGCAAGGAGCAGCAGGCGATCATGAATAGTTTTTTCATAAGGACAAATAGAATTTTAAGGTTAAAAAATAAAACAGGCTTGAAGATGAAAGGGCCCCGCTAAACTGTGGGGTAAACGAATGCATTTGTCCGTGCGGTGTAAGCGCGAAGGAGCATTGCCCGGGACAGTCCGGGATACCTGCATGTCCTCTCTGCAAAGCATAGGCATAGCGAAAGCGCTTGTAGCAAAACAAGATCACCGGGGGCCATTAGCCATGCGCTGCCATAGCGATATGCCGATTGCGCCGGAAACTGCATGCTGCCGGAGCTGTCTGTGGCGCTGCTGCTGTAAAACAGGCGGGAACAGCGCCAACGCATCCGGGATGGGTATTGTTGATATTAAATGCTTGCGGTCAGGCCGGTTGCCGTATCCGTATAAGATACTTTGGCCTGTATGCCAGTCGGGACATGCCAGTCACGAAGTTCGCGGGGTGCACTGCGAAGAAGCAAAGGCAATTGTCCGGGAGCTGCTGCGCCCGGTTATTTTGGCAGAAGCTTGTGTGCTCCTGGTAATATAAATATAAATGTGCGGGGAGGCACCTGGAAGGATAATGGCGCGTTCATAAATTAGATGTTAGTGTTTGGTTGAAGGATATAATTGATATAACCAGTATTGAAAATAAGGGTGAAAACCTTAAATAACCAAAGGTTTCTTTACTAACGGTATTTTTTTTCTTATAAACGGTTTATAATACCTGAAATAACAAATGGAAATATTGAAGCAACGGACATAAGCTATGCTGCATAAAAGGATACCTTATCCCAATGAGCAACCGGAACAGCTGTAAAAATTAAGATTATCATGATAAATCCGGGGATAATGGCATGTGTACATGGAGCAGATGTTCGGTTCTGCTTGTCGTCAAAGCCGCGGGCATATTAATGCATGAACAGGCATCGCAGGTTGTGCAACCGCATACAGATGCGCACCACCGATTTAAGAGATAATAACATTGACTCCAGCAGGATATGCGGATGGGCAGAATGCCCGCAAAGCCTGCTGCTTTTGTATCTTTGAAGATGGATCGTTAAGCTATGAGCAACCATACCGATATGAAGAGGCTTACCCGCCTGAGCGCCATCCTGCTGCAGCTGCAGACCCGACGGATCGTCAACGCAACCGACCTGGCCGAAAAGTTTGCCGTGAGCGTGCGGACCATTTACCGCGATATAAGAGTGCTGGACCAGATCGGCGTTCCGATAGCCAGCATTGAAGGTAAAGGCTACTCCCTGGCAGAAGGATACAAAATCCCCCCGGTCATGTTTACAGAACAGGAGGCCAATGCCCTGATCACGGCCGGACAGCTGGTCAATCTGAACAAAGACAGTTCCCTGATCCGCTCCTATAACGACGCGGTGGATAAAGTGAAAGCAGTGCTGAACTATACAACAAAAGATAAAATAGCGCTGCTTCCCGGGCGTGTTGCGGTAAGCCTGGCAAGCCTGGAGCAGCCCACCAGCAGCTCCTTATCGGCCATCCAGGATGCGCTTACCAGCTTCATCGTGCTGCGCATGACTTACCTGGCAGCGGGTAAAAAGGAAAGTACGGAAAGGCTGATTGAGCCCTTCGCTTTTTATTACAGCAGCCGGCAGCAATGGACGCTGATCGCCTTCTGCCGGCTGAGAAATGACTTCAGGATGTTCCGGCTGGACAGGATCGTAACGGTTAATACTACCCATCTTAAGTTTTCACCACACCAGCTTAGTCTCCAGGAATATCTGCAGGAAAAAGAAATAAATTTCATAAGCCCTGACAAACAGTTGTCATAGCCTCCCTATACCTTAGCCGGACAATTAAATCAATCAGCTATGCATTTAGTATCCGTCCGCATCATCACTTCCAGGATAGAGGAGCTCGTCCGCTTTTATGAACAGGTAACAGGGGTAACAGCCACCCGGTATACGCCCGATTTCGCCGAAATAAAGACGCCAACGGCCACCCTGGCCATCGGCAGCACAAATACGCTGCAGTTTTTTGGCGGTGACGACATCGCCCGGCCTGTCCACAACCACAGTGTTATTATTGAATTCCTGGTCGGCGATGTGCAGCAACATTTTGAGCAATTACCTGCTGCAATAAAAGACAGCATAGTACAGGAGCCCACAACTATGCCCTGGGGAAATCGGTCTTTGTTGTTAAGAGATCCCGATGGTCATCTCGTGAACCTCTTTACACCAGTAACGCCAGAAGCCATTGCAAAGTTTAAGAACGGCTGGCCGGATAAGCTGGAGTGAGAAAGCCCCGATACCCATCCTCATCGATGGCGATAGGCAAACGATAGAAGAACATTGATCTTACATTTGACTTATAGTGGCCGGCACATGCAAAGCGTCACGAAAAACTTTATTACTTCATCCTCTATTAAAATACGATCACGATGCAACATCTGCAACCAAGCCTCAGGCCAACCGAAATCGCTGACTTAGCCGTTTTGTTTCAATTTCAGCTGGACAAAGAGGCGAATTATTTAGCCGCATTCACCTCAAAAGATCCGTTGGATAAAGAAGCTTACCTGGAAAAATTTACGAAGCATCTGAATGATCCGACCATCAATATGCAGACCATTCTGCTTGGCGACACGATTGTAGGCAGCATTGCCAAATTTGAAACGAGAGGAGATACGGAAATTACTTATTGGATTGACAAAAGTTACTGGAGAAAGGGAATTGCATCGGCAGCGCTTAAAAGCTTCCTGGCTATCGAAAAGACAAGGCCTGTTTTCGGCAGGGTTGCCTTTGATAATTTAGGTTCGCAGAAAGTGCTGGAAAAATGTGGTTTTATAAGGCTTGGCACGGACAGGGGTTTCGCCAATGCAAGACAAGCCGAGATAGAAGAATTTATTTACAGGCTCGGTTAACGGCTGCCAAATGGTGCTTGTTTGCTGCTGGTGCTAACACCAACAGTGGCGGGCAGCTCCGATATAGCGGGCGCGGGCATTCAGCGAGCCACCTGGGGCGGAGACTTTAGGCAGGAATAATTGCTTAAGGGGTATTCCTAGGCTCCTTGATGATCTTTTCCCAATTTTGCAGTATGAATAGCAAGATGATGAATGCGGTGGTCCAGGTAAGGAAAGGTAAAGTGGCGCAGGCATTTGAGACCAGAAAAGTACCGGTTCCCCGACCAGCTGCTAACGAGGTGCTGATACGGGTGGAAGCTTTTGGACTGAATTATGCCGATGGTATGGCGATCCGCGGGCAATACCGGGATGCGCCTCCTTTACCTTGTGTGCTGGGATACGATGTCTGCGGAACCGTGGTGGACAAAGGTCAGGAAGTAACAGCTATTGCTGTCGGCGATCGGGTTACCGCTATGACCCGCTTCGGCGGCTATGCGCAATATGCCGTTACGGATCAGCGTGCTGTGGTCAGGATAGACGCGGCTACATCGCTCACGGATGCGCTGGCATTGGCAACACAGGCTGCAACCGCCTGGTATTGCACCCGGGAAGCTTGTACCGTATATGCGGGAGAACGGGTGATCGTTACAGCCGCAGCGGGTGGCGTAGGATCGTTGATCGTGCAGCTTTGTAAGCTGCACCAGGCAAAAGTTTATGGCATTGTCAGCACAGAAGAGAAGGAAACGATTGCCAGGTCATTGGGTGCAGATGCTACGCTGAACCGCAGCAAAGGCGATGTGTTTGCGCAATATGAGCAGCTGGAAGGGGCCAAGGCGATCGACGTGATGTTTGATTCGGCAGGCGGCTCCTATATCCGGAAAGCAATGCGCAACCTGGCGCCCGGAGGCCGTCTTGTCGGCTATGGCGGAGCGCAGGGCAATGATGCGGGTAATATTTTTAAGCTGGTCTCCTTTGCGCTTTCTTTTGGTTTTTTTCACCCGGCGCCCTTCCTGCTCGACAGCCGCTCGTTTACCGGTGTCAATATGTTGCGGCTGGCCGATCACAAGCCCGCGCTTGTACAGCGTTGTCTCGCCATGGCCTCGCAGCTGTTCCGGGAAGGTTTGCTTCGTCCCCTGCCGGGCAAGGTATATCCCGTGACGGATCTTGTTACGGCGCATGACGACCTGATGAACGGTAAAGTTCCCGGCAAGATTGCCATCGCCTGGTAGCAGCTAGCGACAGCTTGATACAGGCCTGGCATGTACATTAAGTTCAGGCGATCTGCCAACCAGGTTCTTCGTTCCCGCAGGGGACGCAGCAAACGTTTGGATGGAAATATCAGACTTTATTCCAATGGTCCCTGCCGGGCGGCTGCAACGGCGGCCCGGTCGCCGGGATAGGCTTTTAGCAAAAGCCGTTCGATTTCTACGAGACGCTTATGGGTTGCAGCAGAAGCTTCCGTTGTATGCCGCAGTTCGGCTTCCAGTTGCTCTACACGGCTTTTCAGCGCTTCGTTTTCCGCACTCAGCTTCCTGCTGCGGATTTCCAGCGCCTGTATGGCCGCCATATTGACGCCGTCGATATCAACCGTATTAATGGTAGTGTCGTTCCCGATACCGTCAAGCTGAAACGCCGCATAGAAATCCTGCGCCATGGGGCCTATATGACGTTGTGTAGCAGGCTGGCTTTTATAGTTCCAGCTCGTCAGGGGTAACGCGGCAACTTTAGTTAGTATTTCTTCGCGGTCAAGCGTTTGAAAGTTCTCTTTTTTGCGCCGGTCGCTCAATGAAGACCATGAACCTCCTCCGGGGGAGAGCGCGATGCCGCTGGTGAGGTTCAAATTAGTAAAAAGTCGGTAGCCACCAACGAAGCGCATGGACATCTGGTTGTTCGCTGAACTGTATACACTGTCGCTGGTGAATCCTGCGCTGCCATCGCCCAGCACAAAGGAGCCGTTATGATTGGACCGCGCTGTTCTGCCGAGCGCGAAGCTGTACCAGTTCGAAGCGCGGTTGGAGACCCCGATCGCTACTGAAAATATTCCGCTGGAGGTTGAGGGCCCTATACTTACGGAACCGAAGCCGTAGGCAACAGCGTTCTGACCCAGGGCCATCGCCTGATCTCCTGCGGCAATGGCGCCGCTTCCTATGGCCACTGCGCCGGTATCCGTTGCCTGTCCGTTGAGCGCTACGCTGGCTAAGGCCGATGCTATGCTATAGCTACCCATCGCTACAGACTCGTTCCCGGAGGCAGTCGTATTGTTCCCGGCAGCAAATGAGCTGGTACCGCTGGCCCGGGTGTTTGTGCCGGCAGCAAAAGAGTAATTGCCTATATTGGAAGCATCCCAGAAGCTGCCGCCGCCGGCATCCAGGTAACCAGCCCGAAAGGCTGCTTTCGGCGCATACCACATCATGCGGCGCCCGTCGCCGCTTATGGGCGTTGCTGTAGTCGTAACTGCAGCGCCGGCAGCGGAGAAAAGTACGCTGCTATCGGTAACGTGCAGTCCTGCGAGCGGGTTCGTGGTCCCTATGCCTACCTGTGCCTGTGCCAATACCGGGACTAATCCCAGCATGGAAATAATGATGACTTTCATATGGTTTTTGGCTTATTCGTTTGTAGGGATCAAAAATACAATTATGAGCGGTATTTTGTTTTGATTTCAGGCAATGGCTGCAAAGGATCAACATCGTTGCGCAAATATTATTACCTGGTCTTCGTATAACTCCTGCCTCTGGGAAAAAGCAATAATGCCCGAAGCCGGCTACAGTCCAAGCTTTTCAAACAAGGATTGCTTGTAATTTTCCCCTACAGGGATATCCCCGGAAGACAAAATCAGCATATTTCCTTTTAACGCCTTAATCTTGGACAGGTTGACCAGGTAGGAGCGATGGACACGCCGGAACTTGTTTGCAGGCAGCATTTCCTCCAGCGCTTTGAGGTGCATCGAAACGAAGTGCCTGGTTTCCCCCTCGCAGAATATCCGGCAAAAATCTCTTTCAGCCCTTATAAAGCCGATATCTGCGTGCTCAATTCGTATCCATTTAGCATCCTGCCTGACGAATATATGGTTGGGTGAATCCTGCACCGGCTGTGGAAGATGAAGCGCTTTCCGTTCTATTGCTTTTTGTACCGCCTGGTAAAACCGTTCAAAAACAATAGGTTTCAGCAGGTAGTCAACCGAGTTGAGCTCGAATCCTTCCAGTGCAAAATGCGCATGGGCCGTAGTAAAGATAACCAGAGGCGGCCTGCGCAAAGATCTCAGGAACGCCGTTCCGGTAATGGCCGGCATCTGGATGTCCAGAAAGACGAGGTCGATGCTGGCTTCGTGAAGCGCGTTATAGGCTTCCGTCGCATCCCTGCATTTTTTTACAAGCAGCACTTCAGGGATCCTTTCGATATAGCTTTCGAGCAGGTTCCTTGCAATCGGCTCGTCATCAACGATAAGGCAGTTAAGTTTGGTCATAGCCGGATGATTAGGTTTACGGAATAGATACCATCTGAAGCCGAAGCTTCGTACCGGTAGTTGTTCTTGTAATAGAGCTCCAGCCTTTTCTTCAGGTTGCTGATGCCAATGCCTCCGGGTTCAGGCTGGCTCTGCCCGTCCCTTACACAATTCCTGATAGTAAACCTGAGCCAACCTTGTAGCAGGTCGATAAAGATGTCGATACAGGAATGCTCCGAATCACGGTTATGCTTAAAGGCATTGTCAATTAACGGCATCAGCAAAAGGGGAGCGATACGATAATCATTATGGTCAATATTGCACCTGAAATGCACCTTGGTTTCGTTCAGCCTTACCTTTTCCAGCTCGATGTAATCGTTCATGAGCTTCAGCTCACGTTCAACCGGCATCAGGTCTTCATTGGAATCGTATAGCGTATAGCGCAGCAGTTCGGAAAGCCTGGACACCAGCCCTGCTGATTTCTCCTTTTCGCCGCTGAGAATAAGCCCGTAAATGTTGTTCATGGCATTGAACAGAAAATGCGGATTGAGCTGTGCCTTTAAAAAGCTGAACTCCAGCTGCAGATTGTCTCTCGCCAATTCGAGTGCGCGGATGTTGTTCCTGAATGCCTTGATGGCCATCTTTATGCTAAATGGAATACAAAGGGCGAACAGCAGGAAGATAGGCGTACCCAGGCCCAGAATCCTTGTCAATACGATGTTGATGAGCCCCCGGTCCAGGTAGGCAGCATATGCAGTATGTTCCTGGTGCAGCAGTCCGATACATGCCTTGCATGCACCGATGATCGACAGCTCAAAATAGGAATCCAGCACCGTATAGCAGGTCAATGCCACTACCAGCAATATAAAGCAGAGGATATAGCGTTTTTTGGGCAGGGTTGCCGGAAGGATAAGGTAAACCGCAGTATAGTAGAACAGCGCTAAGGCAATCGTACCGGCCAACGTCAGAAGCACATGGGTTTTCGTTGGCAATGCGCTGTACACGTTGAACGAAATGTGGGCAAGATAGAGCCTGGTTCCCAGAAGTACTGTCCAAAAGAGCAGGTGCAGGCTTACCCTTATCGCCCGCTTTGAATAGGCATATTCGATGGACGTTGAGGTCTGCATGAGATAAATATCAGCTTTTCCCTTTGGTGCAGCAAATAATAACGACAGTTAGCCTGGAATCGCCGACCAAACCCGGCAATTGACCGACAAACGCTTTTTGCGACGGACATATTTCCCTTATTGCCGGAACAGGGGTGTCTGCCTGTTTCTTTTACTGGTCTGCCGATTAAAGTTGCAGGTGCGCCTTAAGTTGATCTATTTGCAGAAAATCAATAGGCATGAAAGCAATAAAATCTTTATTATCTCCCTGGATGAAGGTATTGGTCTATTTCCTTATTTTATGGTCAGCCACAGCTGTTGCGGGAACAGTTCCAATGCTCAATGATTTCCTGTTTTTTTTCCTTGTCGCCCTTTTTTTAAGTTGGGTATTCCTTAAGGCAGAAAACAGCACACTTTCTTCGTTAGGATTTTGGCCAAAGGATAGAACAGCTGCGCGAAATTTTTTGAAAGGCCTTGGCATTGGAATAGCCATGCTGCTCGTCACCTTCGTCCTTACTGTTTGGCTGACACAGGACGGTTGGAAAATAAGCACCCATGTTGATCCTGTTTTTATCGTCATCACTTTTTTAGGATGCCTGTGGTCTGCATTTGTACAAGAGTTCATTTTCAGGGGGTATCCTTTCCAGGAGCTGCTGAGGAACTACAGGGTATGGATTGCTCAGCTGCTGATCGCTCTGCCTTTCGGGTTGATGCATGTCAGCCGCGGCATGCCGGCCGAACAAATCACTATGGTTATGTTTTCCACCGGAACAGGCTCCGTCCTGTTTGGTCTGGCATTCATAAAGTCGGGAGACCTGATGTTCCCTATTGGCCTTCACCTGGGCTGGAACTATGCACAGGAACTGATTCCACGCACAGCCGGGGGACAGATAAATGCATTAGTTGTTTTCAAAGAAAGTCACAAGGACTATAATGCGTTCCTCCTGTTATTGCCATATTTTTTTGTAATGATCGTCACGATTATTTTAATCCGGAAATTCCCTTTCCCGCGGCGTTGAGATACACTTTGGCGGTATACTACAGCCGGCGCGGACTTGTATTGCCTCTAATTATCCGTTATAACCGGGGTCGAACTCTATAATCCATTCAATACCGTATTTATCTCTGAACATGCCGGCATAGGTACCCCAGGGACTGTCGCCGATAGGTCCTTCAACCGTGCCGCCTGCGGATAATCCGTTGAATATTTGCTCTGCTTCTTCGCGGCTTTCAGCAGCAACATGTATTTTAGACCGGTTCTCGTTTTCGTCTACCCGACCCATAAATCCGGGGACGTCATTGGCGATGAGCACATTGTTTTTGCCAACAGGCAGACATATGTACATGATCTTGTTTGCATCGCCTTCTGCGATCGGGAATTCATTGCCCGCGAGATCTTTGAAACGGACAATCTTTGTAAACGCTCCACCAAAAACGGATTTGTAAAAGGTGAATGCTTCTTCGGCATTGCCGTTGAAATTGATCCAGGGATTAATTGCTCTCATAAAGATGGTTTAATAGTGTCAAATTTCCTGTTTCTTTCGTTATTTCTCCCGAAATTACATCATTCAATTAAGATCAATGTCATGATGGAGTCCTTTGAGGCATATAAAAAACGTATCCTGGACTATGTAAAAGGGAGGAATCCCCTGGAGCTGCAGGCGCAAATGCCGGATATCCTTGAATCCCTGCTAAAAAGCATTCCGGCTGAAAGATTGCTGATCAATCCCTCGCCTGGGAAATGGTCTGTTACAGAAATCGTAGCACACCTTGCCGATGATGAATTGGTGGGTGCATATCGGATACGTACCATCCTCAGCAGGCCGGGAACCGATATACAGGCGTTCGATCAGGCGGAATGGGCTATCAGGGGAAAATATCAGAAAATACCGGTAGCCGACTCTTTGGCATTGTTTAGACGTTTGCGACAGGCCAATATACAATTGTTCGGCTTGCTGGAACCGGCGCAATGGGATTATTATGGTATTCATGCGGAACGCGGTATAGAAAGCATACGCGATATTGCATTATACTACGCAGGGCATGATATCAATCATTTGATGCAGATCAAAGAGATGCTTAAAGATGCTTAGGCGTTGTCAATAAAATAAACAACCGCCCCTGGTGCTCAAAAAAGCTGCTGCAGCGGCATATATAAACGAAAAAAAGCATTCCTGAGAATGCCTGTGCGCGCCTTGGGGTATTTGAGTTTTAAAATTTAGCGGCTCGGTTAAGGCGCAGTTGGGAAACAAGGGCTATTTGCTTCAAATTCATGGTTCCAGTTCTCCAAGCCTTAATGCTCGTTGTCACGCTAAGCTAAGAACTTACTTCAAGGATGGCTTAATGTCATTTGGTGTTCCCTCTTCTGCAGCCAACAATATATATGGCAATCCCAACGTGCCAACAGGTTTTACTATGTTTCGGGAAGCATGACGCCAGTTGATGATGACTAGTCCTAAAAATCGATACAGGATTAAAGAAAAACCAAGAAAAGGGCTGTCTGGAAAAATACAGGCAGCCCCTCTTTGTTTGTTTTCATGGTTTATCTCTATATCGCTATAAACCATTTCGCTTTGTGGTCACCTTGTAGGGTGAAAATAGCTGTAAGCACAAGAGGGATTGATTCTGTCGGCAAAAAAAGCTGGTATTTTTATAAAAAAGTGAAAATGGTAAGCGTTAGCGTCATTGATGACAATAAAATGATTCGGGACAGCATAACCCAATTGCTCGCCTTACACCGTGACGAGTTTGAAACCGCTGGTGTATATGAATCTGCGGTTGCTTTCCTGAATAGCTTGATCATCCGGAATCCGGGTCAGATACATATTCTGTTGCTTGATATTGGTCTGCCGCGCTTGTCTGGACTTGACGCTATTCCCCTTATACTCGAGAAGGTGCCAGACATCAATATCGTTATGCTCACCACTTATGAAGAGGAAGACGTAATCTTGAAAGCACTGTGCTCGGGGGCTTACGCCTATATTTCCAAACGATCAGGTCTGGATGATATTATGGCAGCATTGCGTATTGTAGCAACGGGTGGGTCTTACATGTCGCCGTCCATCGCCCGCGAGATTGTCAATCACCTGATGGGTGGACATGTCAGTAAAGCCTCCATACTTAGTGAAAGACAAAGAGAGATACTTCAAAAGCTGGTGGATGGGAAGAGCTATCAGACTATAGCTTCTGAACTCTTTCTTTCAGTAGAAACGACTCTGTATAGTATAAAAAAAATATACAAAGTTTTGCACGTTAATAATAAAACGGAAACTATTGCGCAATATCTACGTGGCTTTATCCATTAAAATGTAGGCTGCATTACGCTGATTCATATGGCAAGTATTGCTATTTTTGCGTAAAACTGTATTTATACATTGCTTTTAAAGCTTGATTTCCTGCTAGCAACATTGCTGTTTCCGGCTTATCCTCTTTTGGCACAAGGATCAGGATTCGTATGTGCGCCACCGACCTGTTTGTTTAGCAACTTTCCTGTCAGAGCTAGCAATATTTTATCGAATGTTCTCTTAAAGGTAATCAGGCTTACGGGAATCGTAGTTCCTGACATCACTGGATCGGCCCATTGGCATTCTGAGAAATAGCCGGATCGGGCAAAGCATTGGTGTTATTTGGCTTGAGCTGCCACAGTTGCTTCAGTAATCTGCACTGCCCCCTTACACTTAAAACTACGGTAAGTACCCCTAAATCCAGATAGTCGTAAATTAGAGCTTTCTAATTTCTTTGTGTCTATAAATCCTGGAGCCGAAAACAAAAATTAATCAAACCTGTCAGATTAAGTATTAGCGATTACACATTAAATACCTACGCAGCCATAGCACCTTCCCATATCGAACGTTCCAAAAAAATTGGAGGCGACTAAAAAATAGCACTCTACTTTTTAGTCGCCTCCAAATAAACCAGGCCAGAAAAGGGTTTCAACCAATTTTAAGCACCATCTTTGGCCACATTGTCTAAAAGAAAGGAATCGTATTAAGTTGGTTCCGGAAACATCCGGCTATTTTACCTTGATTACCTTTGTCCAGTATTTCTTTTTCCTATCCCTATCAATGAGATTGATATAGTAAGTGCCATTTGTATAAGCCGTAAGATCAATCTCAACCTGATGACCTTTAACTTCTCGAGTAGTCAGAATTCGTCCTTCTGGTGTTAACAACTGTATTTGATCTCCATCTGATAGTTCGCGAATAGTAATCCTACTATTTGTAGGATTAGGGAACACCTCAATATCCTTATTTTTACAATCAATCATCACAGGCAACACTCGGCTATAGCTGTAACGGCTATCAATGTCCAGCATTTTAAGGCGATAATAATGTTTACCAGGAGCAGGGTTTGTTTGTTTATACACATATGATGTCACATTATCAGTATACTGCAATATTGCTATCTTTTGATAGCTGGCGCCATCTCGGCTCTCTTCAACCTCGAACCGGTCAAAGCCAATAGCGTCTGCAATTGCCCATTTAAGTAATATTTCGTTGCATTCGTTCGGCAATGCCACGAAATGCAGCAATGTTAATGGCAGTGGGGTTGTCCAATTAACAGTATATGTAGCCGGAACCCCTTGCAGGCCTGCAGCATCAATAAAAGTATAATTGAATACTATAGATGTAGTGCCTGAAGCAATGTCTGAATAGGAAAGCAATGAAGGGTCGAAACCGGTGATTTGCTGGTTAAGGGTTACTGCAAGGCCGTTGTATAGCACGACAGCATTAGTTGGCAACTGGGTGATCACAATGGTATTGGCATTGCCGAGACTACCATCTTCAGGATCACTTCCCTCAACGTCCTGGCTAATAGTGCCTGCCGGAATAACCGCACTGGTCGGACTGCCGATCGTCTGCGTTTGCGAATTTGACACAGGGGGGCGCTCTATGCCGAAGTTAATGTCTGTTATTGCAGTAGTGGTTATTGTTACGGAGGTAAGGCCGTTGCCAGGGGTGGCGTCTGTGGAGCTCACATGCTGATAACCCGCTGGTGGCGCTACGCCAACTACATAGTTGCCAGGTATCTGGCCGGGGAAGCTATAGTTGCCATTGGCATCAGTAGTAGCGGTGGCCAGCACCGTAGTACCGTTGGCAGCATACAGGGTCACGGTAGCCGATATTGAAATGATGGTTCTCGAACAGATCGGTAAAGCCGCCGCTGGCCATAGCGCCTACGCTAGGAAACTTGAAGGTGCCCAGGTAAGCCTGGAAAGGCTGGTAGCGGTTGATGTAATAATCGTTGTTGATCTGCGCTGAAAAGTAGGCGCTGTATAGCTGTAGCAGATAGGGACGAACTTTCTTTCGGGTATAGGCCAGGGCTTTCCTGGTGCTGTCTTTTTGCAGGTGCGCCTTTGCTTTGGCGTCTCCGGGGCTCAGCAACTTGCCGAGGAAGGACGGCGTTTCCCTTCCATCGATCTCTCTGAGCAGGGCAGCAAGGCTGTCGCGCCGTTTCTGTGCGGCCAGGTAGTCCTTCAGCCAGGGGCTTTGCCCGGTTGGTGCTGTGGGCCATACCTGCGGCGGAATATCGCTCTGCGTATCCCGGTGTACCTTGCCGCCCAGCGTACTGGTCAGCGCCAGCCGCTCATCCGGTAGCCAAGCCGGGTCTTGCCAGCGGACATAGGCCGAGTCCAGCAGCAACAGGTGGTCACCTGTTTTCGCAGCGCCGTTTTCATCGCCAAGAGGTTTATAGTATATTCCATAGGGACGGGCCAGGGTATCCTTATGGTACAGGCTGTCGGCGGGGTAGCCCGAGCGGTAGACGAGCATACGACCGGGCAACAGGGCCGCTTCGGTATGATCGGCAGTGCCAGAGGTTAATGGTGTATAGCGCAGCCGCGCGGCATCGAACCAGACGATATCGCTGCGCCCCCTGCGGTAGGCGGAGAGCAGGAAGCGGTCACGTTCTGCGGCATCGAGGGTGCCGGCTCCGTCCAGGCCATACAGGGTGCGGTCGTCACGATACTGCCCCCGCAGGTCGTAATGTTCCAGTTTCATTTTGCCTTTTACCGGCCGCAGCAGGTAGAGGCCACGGCTATCGCGCTGCCAGCCAATAAGCGGATACGGGTCGTCGCTATGGCTTTCCAGCCAGGGAGGCATCTGGTATAACGTAAAGGGCTTCAGGCGTTGTGTCGTATCATACAGGGCTTTGAGGTCGGCGAGATATACCAGTCGCTTATGGTCGCGCTGCAGCACGAAGGCTGCCTGCTGCCTGTCAGGGCTGTATTGCAAAGCCTGCAGCCGGCCTTTGTATTGCCGTTCAAGCCGGGCTGCGAGAGTATCAACGGGATGGTTGTCGTCTATACGCTGCCGGTAAAGGGCCAGGCATTGGCTGGTGAGCGTATCCATCCGGCGCTTAGTGACCAGGCGCAGGGCGCGGGCCAGGGTCTTGCCCTGGCGCAGCTGGAACAGGACTTGTTTCGTGGCATCCTCCTGGTAGCGTTGTCGCAGAAAGTTGCAGAAGGCCTGCCCGGCCTGTGCCAGCGCTTTATCCGCTACCTGCTGCCAGTCGCTGGGAGGCTGCTGCAGCACAGCGGCAAAGGCTTCTTCGTCGCCCAAAGGCCAGTCCTGGGCAAAGAAGCGGACGGCGCCCTGCTTGAACCAGGCAGGCCACAGAAGGCGGGCATTGGTGAGCTGCTCCTCCGCATCGCTTTTGAACTGTTCTTCCCAGCTCAGTCTTACCCAGGCTTCGGTCAGCTGCTGCCGGAAGGTCTCATACGAACCGCCGAAGGCAAGCAGTACCCGGTCCCCTTTCAGCTGTATCGTCGGAAAGGTCTGCAACTGGCCATCATTACGCCCGATATTGGATTCGTAGAGTTGGTCTATGGAGGGATAGAAGACCAGGTTGGGCTTGTTCTTCAGGGTGATGCCCATCTGCCGCTGCACGGCTTCTTTGATATCGGGCAGCTGCACCGAGGCAAAGCTGGCCAGGCTGTCGTAGCCGGCCGGGAAGTACAGGTGAAAGGCCTCCGTATGCAGGCTTTTCCAGGTATACTTATGGTACTGGAAGCGGTTATACACGGCCTGCTGCTGGGCACGGATCGCCGCAGGCAAAAGTGCCAGCCCAAGCAGGTATAGGATAAAATTTACGGGTCGTTTCATGGATCAGTCATAAGGCCGAGATCACCTCCACCGTTTGCCGAGAGCCAAGCCAACAAAGAAAGAAGCCTGGTAGGGATAGGCCTTGCGTTCGGCCATGATTTCGATCTTAGAAGTATAAAAAGCGGCATTGCCGCCGATCAAAATAGTTTTCACAAAGGCTTTCGGTTTCTCGGGTTCTATGGCAAAGGCCAGCTCGGCAAAGAGTCCTGGTATATATTTTATTTCACCCAGCCCCTTGCTCCATTTGCTGCCGCTCTGGATAAAGCCGGGTTGCAGGAAGTGTTCGGCGTTGGCGGCAGCATATCGCTCCGTCTGGATATGGGCTGCAGGATCTGGGGTATAATCAACGTAGATCAGGTCGAGGTAATAGGGCTTCAGCAGGGCCAGCCCGGGTCCTGCGGTATAACGCAGGCTTACCGACAGGTTGCCGTCGAGCAGGGCCGGCAGCAGCATCTGCTCCCGGCCATAGCCCAATTGTATGGTATAAGCCGTGTTGATCTTGCCGAAGATATAGGCGGTACGGCGCCCCAGGCCGGGATACAGGTCACGGATCTGCTGCTGCCTGGCTTCCTTTTCGTGTTTGATCTCCGAGAACCAGAGCTGCCACAGCACTTTCTTGCCAGCGCTTTTCTGCATCACGTAGCTAAGCCCACCGCTCCAGCCATTGGTGTTCAGCCGGCCGGCCAATGACAACGCATGGTTAAAGTCCGGGTCCAGGCCCCATTCCTGGATATGCTGCTTCCATTGCTTAAGTTTGTTCGTTTTACGTCGCTGTCTTTCTTTAAAATTTTCTAGCTTATCCTTGCTCCAATCCCCAAAAATCGTCTGGGCGTGCAACGAGCACTTTGTGACACATAAAAAAACCGCAATTAAAATAAATCCAAATCGAGACATGGACATTACCTGGTCTTTAGTCGATGTAAAATGCTATCCTTATCAAACCAAACTGTGTCATTAAAATTGTACGATTGTCTATACTTCTCTGACGAAACAATAGAAGTAAATGTATAATACCCCTTAGAAATCGATAAAATAGTCGTTACCGTTTTAAAAGATTTTACATAATCCTCTTCACCAGGTTCAAATGCTGTTGTACTCTTTAAGAGAAGCATTTCATAGGTGCAAGGATTAGCCCATTTTACACTGTAAATTGACGTGTCATTGGTGTTACGAAAAATCTCCGTTTGTGTATCGTCGTTTCTGAATATTTCAGACCATGCATTTTGCTTTGTAGAATAAAAGTAGAAGTGCCCAACCTTGATTTTTTCAGAACAATGGTTTTCATGCTTCTGCGCAAAATTAATACCCCCTTTTAAAGATAAAAGAAGGCTTAATAAAAAAGCCTTCTTTAAATGAATTAAACTGTTCATTACTCGTTTTGATTTGCTTCGTAAAAAATCTATACTTAAAGGTCATATTGATGTTAGTACAACCATTTGTAACCCCTCCTAAAATTCGGACTATTTAAAAGTATGATTTTTTACCTTTAAATAGTCAATATGAAAAAGTCCCAATTTAGCGAAGCGCAGATCACGCATGCGCTCAAAGAGTATGAAAA
>NZ_QUZZ01000016.1 GCF_003545695.1 Taibaiella helva
GCTTTGTGGGGGTGAAGAAATTCTGCACCAAGAAGCCGGTGATGAAGCAGGAGAATGTATTGGTGGATATCTGCCCGGCGGATAAGGACAAATACCGCTTTGGCTTTAACGGGCAGGAGAAAGTAAACGAGTGGGCGGGGATAGGGAATTTTATGGATTACACGGAGCGTGGGCAGGATACGAGGACAGGTAGATTCTTAAGTGTTGACGCATTGTCAGATAAGTTCCCTTGGTATAGCCCTTATCAATTTGCTGGGAATACACCAATACAGGCTATTGACCTGGATGGAGCTGAACCTTTCATGGGGATAAGTAGAGCATATCGAGGCGACTTTGGTAAAACCCCACAGAAAGCAGCGGTTTTCTATATCGACGTTTATAAGGGTGCTGCTAAAACCGTGATTGCAGGCATCGGCCTTTTAACTGAGATACCTGGACAGGCGCATCACGCAGACAGAATGACGCCTGAAAACAGAGCGAATCATTTCACACAGACGAATGGAAAAAATGTAGCAGCGCTAGCTGCAGAGGCTGTGACAGCACCAATATCTGCAATTAGAGATGTATACAATAATCCGGCAAATGGAGAGAAGTGGGGGGCGTTAGGAGTTATCATATATGGAGCTAAAACAGGGCTTGATTTCGCTTCTTGGAAGAAAGGTTCTCCCGTAAAAACAGAGACACCAGCAACCACCGCTGCAAAGAGCTTTGAGCCAATTACTGTTAGCGATAAATTTTTTGAATCCTTAGGTGAGAGTGAAATAAGAGATAGCAAAAATACTCTCGTTGGAACTGTTTCCAATTCAGATGGTAATTTGAACTTATTTATCCAAACCAAAGAGACCGGGCTTTCAGGAAGAGGAGGAGATGTATTTAAATCTCTTGTTAAGCATGCTCAGGGGAAGGGTGGAGTATCAGGAATAAACGGAGTTTGGTCAGAGGGATCACTTGGTTCAAATCTGAGGTCATTTAATAAAGCAGTTCAGAGTGGTCTCTCTCCTCAAGAAGCTGCATTTAAAACTTTCACAGGTGAGAATGCTCGTGCACTAGGATTTGATAATGTTCAAATTCATAGATTAGAGGGTACTCCAGGTAATTATACAAGTGTAGAACTTACATTTCAAAAATAAACACAGCTACATGTTAAAGGAAATGCTTGAACTAGGCTTCTTTGAGATAAAGACAGGCGAAGATTCTAAGGTTAGGACTTTTAGATTATATGAGAAATATAAAGAAGTGCAATTGCGTATTTTAGTTAGCTTACAAAACGATGTTTTTGAAGTAGAGCATATTTTTTTTTATTCTCCCAACTCAGATAAATTGAAGTTGGAACTATTTGGTAATGATATAACTGTCGCAAATGTGATAAGTAAAATTAAGGACCTACATAAGCTGTCTAAACCATTTAATAAGAATCCTGAAACTGGTTAGTGGGGGTGGTAATGTTACAGATGTGTGGTTTGGTAGTGTGGTAATGTTACAGATGTGTGGTTTTAGGGTAATGTTACAGATGTGTGGTTTTAGTCGTATTCATAATCTAAATGATTGATTTTTAAAGAAAGTTGTTTTAAGATGTTACCTAAACCGGATGGGCAATTGCCCATCCGGTTTATTTTTAAGCTAAAAAAATCATCTGTGATGCAACAAAATAAGACCTCATGTACCAGATGTGTGGGTGGTGAGAAATACTGTGATCACTGCGGCACGATTTACATCAGGCATGGCTACACAGTTTCCGGCAAACTCCGTTATAAATGCAAGAACTGCAACAGAACGAGAGTTGAACATTATAGCTATAAAGCTTATCGCCATTCTATCAACACTAATATCGTACGGCTCCTCAAAGAAGGCGTGGGCATCCGAAGCACAGCAAGATTATTGAAGATATCCACGACAACGGTAATAAAACGGATATTACGAATAGCCAGGGACCTTGAGGAGCTAAGTCTATGGGAAAAACACGCTTTAAGGTTTCTAAGAAGAAACTTCGCTATAATGGACTTGTAGTACTTCAATCTTTTAATTCGGGCATAGCAATGCCTGAAAGCGGAGGTGAAGTATCAACGATTTCAAAGAGCAATCAAGGTATGTATTGATTTATGTTCGGTTCTGACAACAATAATTTTTGTTGACTTCGCGGCGTCGTTTCCGGTCGGGCGCGAAATCGGTATCCCAGCTTACACGTGTTGCACTGTATACTTCATGCGGTGTAAGGCCCTTATGACTGCCATGCGGCCTCCGGTGGTTATAGTCATTAATGATCTTTAAAATTTGCCTTTGTGGCGTGGGCAAAATGCGCGAAGGATAGGAGCGGAAAGCCCGCAACGAAGCGCAGCGTAGTGAGGACTTGCAGCGGATAGCCTGACCCCGGTTAGAAAAACAAGGCGAGGCACGAGCCGTAGTTTTTTCTTGCCGGGGGCGCGCCCAAACACACAATAATGTGCGCCGCAATATGCCCGTAATGTGGCTTATAACCCAACCCCATAAGATCCCTAGGTGGTGGGTGGGCTGGGTTCTTTTGTTAGCGGCGCAGCCGCGTAATTGTTTTAGCCTTTATTTTTAAAAGCAGGGGAGAGGTGCTGACCTGTAAACGGCTGCAATTGATAAACGACCCTGTTCATTGTTAGCGGCCTTAGCCGCGCAAAGTTTTTTGTTCTTTTGTTTTTTAAAAGGGTGTACAAGGGTAGGGGCAATGCAATATTACCGGTCGTATTTTTCTCTTAGCTCCAGCTTTTTTATTCTCGATTCTATGGCTCCTTCGTTACGTGCAAAAATGGTGCTTAGCTCTTGCACTGCCGTTTTACTTTCGCAAAAAAGCAGCTCCAGCCGTTCATCGTCTTCCCGTGTCCAGCGTTCGTAAGCGTTTTTATGTGCCTGTTGTTTTATACCTATGAGAATAGTGCAACTTGTCTGCTTTGAATGGGTGTTATCTCCTCCATAAAATCAGCCCACAATTCAAAAGTCAGATTGAAATTGTATTTTTCGTTTATGTTATTCAATTCTTTCTGTAATTCAGATTCATCAATAATCTTGGCCAACTCCAAAAGGTCGATGCGCATTAAAACATCTTTTGTAAACGTCCGCTTTGCATCGGTAAATGTTATAGACTGCAAGAATTTCATGGTTACATCGGAGTTTAAAAGTATCAAGGAGTATACAGCAAACTCCAACTTATCAAACCCCAACATGTAACAAGTGTCGTCAAGCATTACAGGCTTTTCACCTTGTGGCAGGACAAGACTAAAATGAAAAGTTTTATAAAGTCCTGAAATAGCTACCTTATATGGCTTAAATGAATAGTCGCCAATACCAAAAATTGAGAATGGTGGTTTATTCTTGTAAATGCTTGACTTTCTTAAATTGAAAACATCCTGATGTTTGGATAAATATTGATATGTTTTTGGATAGCCGTATTGGATGTAATTAGTTTCCTGCCCAACTTTTTTTTGTGTAACAATCGTGTATTTTCTCGTTTCTTTTATGACGGTATTTTTCAGGTCTGAACTTTTTAGAATACCATAAACCAAATCATTTTCTAATTTGATTTCTTCTTTCAGTCCGTTTACAAAATGCCCGTTTACTTTGTCCAATTCCATAATGGAAGAGCAGTCGTGTTTAATTCCTTGTCTCCATTCAAATGGGCAATTGCCATCTAAGTTTTTAGAGTGTGCATATATGTCGATATTCGAAACAAACTTTTGCGAAATCCACCCAAAACGGTTAGCTTTCCTTTCTTCCAACCTTCTATTTGTCCGTCGTATAGCTCGCTGTTCATTTGCATTATAAATTGAAAGTTCGGAACATTCAAATTCGGGTTGGTTATTTAGTTTGCAATAGAACAAAGAAGCCTCTACAGAAACATTAAATTCCTTTTTGCTGTCAATTGAATATTTTTCGATTTCAGCAATTTTGTACTTATTATTATTTTGGTCGAAGACAATGTTCTTGATTACCGAATTTTTCACCAGCAAAGCAATATTTCCTTTCAAATTTTGAAAGGCTTCAATCATACTGAGTGTAATATATTCTGCAATGTCAAAATTTCCTTTTCCCGTAATTGCATCTAATCCACTATGATTTTTGAAGTTTTCTTTTTTAGGAAGATTGGATGAGTTGAGACCTCCTAACTTTGAATTAGTGACCCAGGGTGGATTGCCTATAACTAAAATTTCTTTGCCTGTATATTCGTTGGCAATGTCCTCGAAGTTAAAATCAAAAACGCTACTATGAATAATTGAAATTTGAGGCTTGTTCTCTTTAGTATTCTCTAAATAAAAATCAATAATATTGAACTTGCATTCCCATGTATAAGGTTTGTAAATTTCAATACCAATAATAGCCTTAGTGCTTTCAAAGTGCTGCAATGCTGCAAGAATAAAATTGCCTTTTCCACAAGTTGGTTCAATAACAATTTCTGGAGAAATACGCTTTGACACCAAACGTAAAGCGACTTTGTTGGCTAATTCTATATTTGTTTGAAAATCGCCATATTCAGCTCTATCAGGTTCTTCTACTATATTGGCTATTATTGAAAGCTCTTCTTTAAAGTCAAGAAAATCGGATTCAGATTCAAAAAAAGAATTGATTCCTGATATAGAATGAATTAAAAAATTAGCTGCTTCCAGCGATATATAAGAAGTAAGCTTCTCACAAAAGAACCTTTGAACAGCAGGCGGAATATGTGCTTCAAAAATTCTCATCTTGCTCTGTTTTTGTATAACTGTAATTTAAAAAGACCCATTATTAGAAGTCCTTTATCATTTCTTTTATTTTTTCTACTTTCTTCGCTTCCTTTCTCATATAAACCTCATATGCGTTCTTCATGCCTCTAAAAAATCCTTTTATATCTTGATTCTCATCTACTTTTAAAGGCTTACACATTTGAATAACTCCCCAGCCCTGCGCTTCTATAGTCAGGCAATCCCAATTTATGTTTTGAACGGGTATTAAACCTGAATCTTTAACAATTTCAAGTCCAGCTTCGGTTATTTTGTAATCAACAAATATGAAATACAGTTCGTTCCCTTCTTGTTTTAACCATTCAATAAGTCTTTTAGCTGAGATTATATTAGGTGAATAGTTGTTTTTAGCTACATTGTTGCTTTTTACGTTCACAGGTTTATTAATCTTGTTGTTTAACAGGAAATCACCTATTGATTTTTTTGTTCCTTTTGCAACAGCGCCATGTTGTAGAGCAATTTCTGCCTCTATTTGCTGATAAATGTCCATTTATTTCTTATCGGTCTGGTTAAGGGTCAAATTTAGGCTAATATTTTGGTGTTCAATAGCATAATATCCCTTACCGATAAAAACCATTTGCTTAGGCTCATTTCCCCCAATCAGCTTCTCCAACCTCCCCATCATTTCATCTTTCTCCTTTAGCATCCTTTCATATATCTTCTCATCATGCAACTTCTTTAACTCTTCAATAGGGTTAAAATTAAAAGTGGAGTTGGGATTGCCTACACAAGCATTATCTCCAAATGTATTTGAGATGATATTAATCGCTTGCTCCTCATCAAAATTCTGTATTGCTTCCACAGGTATTTTCAATGCAGCAGAAATCTGTTGGAGTAGGGGAGTATCAACAGTTTCCTTTTGTTCCAGCAGCGATATTTTTTGTTGGTTCCAATCGTCGCCAAGGTCGGCGGCAAGCGCATCTTGCTTTATACCTAGCATTTCACGGAAACGTTTTACGTTTCGGCCTTCATGTATCTTGTTGTTTGGCATAGTTTTAAAAGTTGTCATTAATGGCAAATTTAATTTATTCGTATCACATTATTTAAAGGTACGTAAAATACAATGTTGCATTCGGTAAAGTACAAAGCCACCGTGTAGGTTACGGCATGGCAGCGGCATTGCTTTGCAGTACACAAACAGCATAAACCCCATGAGTACAGAAAACAACCTTCGCCCAAGCAATGTACGCCTTCTTAAAGTGTACGACAAAATGTTTTGCCGTGGTGGCCGGTTCATCACCGCCCATCATTACACTATCATTTTCCCGGAAATAAGATTGATTGGCAAATGGCTTTATGATTGCGGCTTTACACCCGGCCAATGCAAACAATTAACCCCACAACAGCAAACAAATTATCGGCAAGGCGTATAACCGTTTGTGGTAAACAGCTTGGCCGGTTTTCGGGCCGGCGTTATGTCCGCTTTCCAATCATTAGCCTCACGGGTAAGTGGCTGCAGGATAGCGGCTTTAAAATAGGTCATGTGGTAGATGTGGTGAGCGATAATGGAAAAATTACCATCACCTTATCCAAAGAGCAACCGCATTTTGATTACGAATAGTAAAGAAAATCCTGCACGACAATGAAAAAGGCAAAGTATATTGAACTGTGGCTGCAACGGCATCCGGGCCCGATTTAAGCGAATTGGTACTGGATATAGTGGCATTAATGGACTTGGTGGAGCGGCTGGAAAAGGAAACATATTATGTTAAATAGGTAGATGTTGTATATTTAATCCCGGAATGAGAAAGGATATTGTACAATCGAAAGCTATTGATGAGTTGGGTAAAAAGCTGGGCGCATTGGGCTACAAGCCCCAGCCAGAAAGGGTTTCAGGCCAAAGCATTGCTTTTACATCATCCAAAGGAAAGCCTTTAGAAGTAATTGTGTGCCTGCTTAACTTGGCAATACATACAGGTTGGCCCGTGTTTCGTAATTATACTCCCGCTCATTAATGCTTACGCTGCGCTCCCTATCCAATGCTGTATATGCGCGATATGAAAACGCTATTGTACCTTATACCAAGTACCGTATTCGATACGCCTAACAATGTTTTCCTTAATCACGAGCAACTGCCGGCATTGCGTCATTTTTCCACCTGGGAAATAAAAGTGTTTACCAAAGCCGTTCCTGAACTAAGCCGTTATGCGCTGGACGCTGTAAGCGAGCTATAGCGCGGCCTTGAAAAAATGGCGTTAAATGCAGAGCCTGTGCGGTGGCTTTGTGCCGTAAAATTGGCGGCGTAAATTTCTTTTTTAAAACGCCGCAAAAATTTTACCAGCAAAACAGCTTTGGGCAGCGGCTATTTATTATTATAGGACAACGGATTTGCGTGAGCCTAAACAGCGTGTGCCCGTTTTGTCCTATAATTTATATTATGTTAAGTAAAAATTTCACTCGCAATCCCCCACCAGCCACATTCGAAATCATCGCTCGTATTTATTGAACTTTCCCAACAGCATCTAATGCTCATACCTCAATTCGCATACCAGCGCCCCACATGTTGACAAAATATTCCCGGGAAGCAATGGAAAAGAAAACAGTTTTTCTGCAGCACCAGGAAAACCATGAGCAAAAAAATCAGCGTTTGTGTCTATTGAAAATGCCCTGGGGTTCATTTTTCTTTGCAGGTAATGACCAGCCCTAAATACAATGTCATTGCAGCAAGGCCAGCCAATGTATTGAGCAAGTTAATACATAAATCATCACCCGATCGCGGCCAAAATTGATTGAGGTACAGAAAAATGGAAGCAGCACGGCTCCCTACTCTGCTCCGGACTTCCGGCGCTGAATGGCTGGCCAATTTTGCCTTCGCTTTCCTTCTAAAGTTCTGTAAATACAGGAATATTGGTATTTGTAGTGCTTGGTAGTTACAATAATATTGTAGGATGAGGATGAAGTATGGGCGATGAAGCTGCCTGGGATAGTCCGAAATGGGTATATATTTTTAAATATTCATACTGCATGAAAAATGCACTCTCAGTCTTTACTTTTGCTTCATAACCCGGCTTATTGGTCGTAATGGCTAGTCCCTTTGCCGGTAAATGATATTTCCATAGGTAGATAACTGGTGGAAGCCGAAAAACCAAACTAAAAACAGAGTAGGCATCATTATTAAATCCTTAAGTGTATGAATCTGTCAAAGATCAATCGGAAGGTGGTTAAAACCATAAAACCTGTCAATCCGACGCAGACTTTGTCCATTGAATCGTTGAAAAAAGTAATGGGCTGCGGCTGTTATGCCGCCCATTGCTGTGTAGCCAAAAACGTTCAATAGGTCATTGCCGGGGTAATTGTGTCAGGCGGTCGCCTTTCATGATTACCCTTTCTCCCGGCACATACACAGGTATATGAGCGCCCACTAAGACTGTGTTGCTCCTCCTCTCCCCGATACCTGCACTGCCGGCGCCCGAATTGCTTACCAAACCAAGTAAAGCTATGATCACCATTTTACGGGGCACTTCCGGGAACCTGATCCGGTATGTAGCCCGGGAGTACACTACACCGAAGGATTTTATCATCCTGGGGTCGAAAGAGTTCGCATTACCTTTTCTCCTTGTGCGGCTGGTTATGCCAGTGCTGCGCAAGCGGCTGGGTAACGAACAGGTGGAAGGAATGCTGCGTGTCCATAAACTTTCTTTCAGCCTTATTTTCAACAAGCTCACGGAAGCGCTGAGTCTTGAGGAGCAGGGGGAGCAGACCTTGCTTACCGCCCGCTTGTCTTCCAACATCACCCATAGCAGGGTGGCCAAAGATGCTATTTTAAAAGTATATGCCCGGGCGCTTCTGGACATGAAGGAAAGATATGATTTCAGATTGATCATCCCGGATACGACGCACCTGGATACCGGCAGCCTTGATCTGCTGCTTTACCTGTACCAGGTTTTCCCCGACAGCGCTCCCGACCTGGTTATCGGTTATGATCCTGCCTGGAAAAAACCGGTAACGGAGCCGGATACGGGCATCAGCTGGTACTACGCCCTGGACTCAGATACAGTATTGCGCGGTTTTGTATATGCCTTTGAAGCTGCGGCAACCGAGACAAAAGATATTAACAGCACGGGTGGTATTGACATTACAGGGAATAAGGCGGACCGGGAGTCGCCAGGTATCGAATGGGCCGAACGCCTGGATACGTTTGACGACGGGCTGGAGCTAAAGGCCTTTGCGCTCGCCGCGACTGCTCCGCAGCAACTGGATGATAACCAGAAAGCGTTGATGCTCGAGGGCATTCACCGCTGCTTCCGTTTATACGATTTTACCAACGCCCTGTTGCTGAGCCTGCGGTCGTTAGCCGCACTGGGACCGGTGATCAGCAACAGCGAGAAGGCTACGCTGTACCACATCATGGCTTTATCGGCACACAACCGGCATTTTTTTTCCCAGGGAAACCAGGCGCTGGCCGCTTTTATTGATCATGCATTGCAGAAGGCCCTGCTTTACGAAACGGATCCAGCCACCAGCGTGGCGATCCTGTATCGCCTCATCGTCACCCACGGAAGACGAAAGGAGGCGCCGGGCGAGGCCTATGCCTTCCTCGAGCGTGCCTACCAGTTATTGAAGGGAAGCAGCTTTGACCACAAAGAGCTGCTTACGGCCTGGATCAATAATATACACAGCTTCCTGCTGATGAAACAGGGTAAAATAAAAGAGGCGATTGCGGCGCATGAGGAGGGCTTTTATTTGCTGGACGCACTGACGGTCACCGGTCCGCCTGCTATAAAAAATGAAATAGCCTTTACCAAAGCTGTTCTGGCGGAAAATCTGTCCACCTTGAATGCGCTGTCGGGAAATTTCAAGCAAATGAAGATATGGTATGCTATCGAGAGCAAGCTGTCGGAGCAATGGCCGGCATTGCATGCTGTACCTTCTGCCGAATGGCAGTCTTTCCATTATCAGAATCTGGAGCTGGGCAAAGCCCTGGAAAAAACGCAGCAAGGATTGGCAAAGGCCAGGAATAGCTTTCACTATGTACTGGAATATTTTTTCACGATAAGCGCAGCCGACATTCACTATCGTATGGGTGACGCGGCCAACGCCCTGGTATATTTTGAAAAAGCGTTGATCTTCCAGGGCCGGATCGGTTATGAATATGCGTCCGTACATACTTTGCGCATTTACCTTATTAAAACGAAGCTACGGCTGAACAGGATCGAGGAGGCCCTGGTCGACCTAGCAGAAATGAAAAAGGAACCCGTGGAAGTAGCCATGGAGCCTATTGAAATTTGCCTGGTATCCGCCTATGTACATAGCCTTGCGGGAGCCGTTGCAAAAGCAGAAGCAGAAATAAATACAGCTATCGACCTCGCCATTGCCGACGGTGATTGCGGCACGCTGGTGAAGGTCATGTTGTGGGCAGGACTTGTTTGCCAGCAGCTGAACAGGACGGAAGATGCCCTGGCCGCTTATCTCCAGGCCCTGGAAATATCGCGGACAGTATTAGACGGGATACCCTATCAGCCGGATACGGCAGACCTGGCTGAAGTCTATTTCGGGTTATATGAATGCAGTAAAGAGAATACGGGCTACCTGGACCAGGCTATAGATAATCTATCCTTGTCCTTGAAAGGAAACGCAGACAGCTGGTGGTGCTTATCTCCCATCCTGGATGCCTTTTCCCGTCTGCCGCCCGGGAAGCGGGAAAGCTACCTGAAGAAAAATAAGCCGGCCCTGGACCGTATCAGGAAGGCGGCAAGGCAAAGAAAGGATTGCCGACCCTATTTAAACACGTTAAAACTCAGCTCCACTAAAAAGCTAACACCTCAATAAGATGATCAGAATATACCAGGGATCTTCTGCACAGATCGCAAGCCAGTTCCGCTCGTTAAAGGACGAAGCGGGCAATGCCGTTTACCTAGACAACAACAGCGCCTTCCCTACGGGATGGTGGGGCATAAGAAGGTTGATTCATACCTTGAAGGAACATTTTTCTGCTAAAGACATCGATGAGGTTTTAGAAAGACACCAGGCCATCAGCTGCTTCCTGTTTCCCGAAAGAATCCATACACTGACGGGCGCCGGAGCAAAGGAGTATGATTTTTACAAGGCCAGGCTGGAATCCCGTCTTAATGTTCCGTATGGTTTGCTGGAAGCCGTTGCCAGGTTGCTGGAACAGTTGATCAGTCCTTATACCTTCTCCCTGATGATCCCTGATCCGGTCACTATCGATTCGGAAAGCCTGAGGGTAATCGAAAATTATTACCGCCTGTTCCCCGGTACACAGCAAAAAATATTCGTAGGTTTCCCGACAGATATTGTTGACCGGGAAGATGCCGATGGGATTACCTGGGAGCGTTCCCAGGGAACGGTGCAGTATTTTGTGGGCAATCTTTTCCGCTACCCTGCCGTGGAGGTCATTCAGCTGGATGTTGCAGCGCAAAAAAACGTAAAGCAAACGGATCAAGCTTCTGAAAGTGCCGCGCGACTGGCAGACCAGGAGACGCTCACCTTCGACAGCTTGACCGATCGGGAGCTGGACGCCGGAAAAGTGCTGGCGGCCATCAGGGTGATGACGTCTTCTTATGAACGCTATTCTTTCAGGGCAGTAATGAAGATCGGGATGAAAGTGCTGGAAACGCAGCTGTTGACGGACGATGCCCTGAAAGCCGCAGTTCACGGCTTGGTGGGCTCGGCTGCCAGCTTTTACCAATTTACGCATCATGGCAATCCGCCCTTTGATGATTTCCTGGAAGCGCACTTCAGGCAGGCGCTGCGCTTTGAGACCCGCCCCGAGATCAGGTCGGCCTTGCTCTACCGTATCACCTTTACCCTCGCCGAAAGAAAGGCGGACCCGGGTGGTGCGCTTGCGTGGGCCGAACAGGCAGTGGTTGAAGCCAGTCAGAATGCCCTGCCAGAGTTTCAGCACGATTACCATCTTGCCTGGGCGCTCAATGTGAGAGCGCATGTATATGCCCATAGCGGAAGGCTGGAAGCTTGCCGGGAAGATGCGGAAAAAGCCTATGCTTTGCTGAAAAACGGCCTGACCCGTATGGAACAGGAAGGAGATACTTCGCTGAACTATTGGACCGATGATTACAAACGTTCTATATTCAACCTGGCTATTCACCAGGTCTATACCGGCGATGAAATCAATGAGCCGGAGTACAGCAGGGAATGGTTTAAACGAATGAGCTGGGTTATGAGGCTGGTGCCCGGTATCATGCGATTCGATACCTTTCACTGGGTAGACTATCACAGGAACAAGCTGGCCTTGCGGGATGCCTTACTGGCAGCAGAGGAAGGCATTGAAGACGCGCTCTGCTTCAGGCATGGCCAGCTGTATGTATACCTGTTCTGTGCTGCAGACCTGAACTACCGGATCGGTAACGCCGGCAAAGCGCTTCAGCTGTTTGAGCAGGCGGAACAGGTACGCCCCTTGTACAACGACCTGTTCCATATGTTTTCGTTTCCCTGGTTCATAGGGAATTGCTATGCAAAAATGGGCCAGACCGATAAAGCGGAAGCCATTTTCAAAAATGAGCTGGCCAATGCCGGTGAGGTGGACTACCGCATCCGGCTGCTGACCAGCCTGGCATTGCTATCTGCCGGGAAAGGAGAAAAGGAGAAGTCGGAGCGCCGCATGAATGACGCCATTGACCTGGCCGTGGAATATGGCGAGCAGAATCTTTTGCTCAAGGTGACTGCTGGAGCCGGCGATGTCTTACACCGTATCGGCGATGCTGCCGGAGCTGAGGAAGCTTATAACCAGGCAATGGATCTTGTGTTCGCGCTCGGCCAGGAGGGCCTGGCTTTAAACAGTGCCTACCTGTTTGAAATGTATGTAGGCCATTTGACCGTTCTCGGATACAATGAAGAACGCTTTGCCGGGGCGATCCGGCTGCTTCCTGATGCGTTGGATGATATGGAAAGCTGGTGGCATCTTCCCGCCCTGGCCCCTTTTGCTGAGAAATTCAGAAATAACAATCCCGGCGATATAGAACACACGGAGATAGCGGGGGTCTTACAAATATTCGATATGGTAATGGCCGAGCGGACGGAGTATGCTATGACAGCTATGTCCCGTTAAAGGGCGACATCATGCATATCTTCTTGTGGAAAACCCCGGTAACTGTGCATAAATCAGATAATCGAACTATTTAAATATTGTTTAGTTTGCAGTGAACTTTTTTCAACCTTTTAAAAAACAATGGCTATGAAAAATTTTACTGCCGAATTTATGGGCACCTTCTGGCTGGTCTTTGGCGGCTGTGGCAGCGCGCTGCTGGCTGCCGGCATTCCGGAACTGGGTATCGGCTACGCCGGTGTCGCATTAGCATTCGGACTCACTGTACTCACCCTGGCCTACGGACTGGGCCACATCTCCGGTGCACATTTCAACCCTGCGGTTACACTGGGCCTGTGGGCGGCCGGCCGGCACAAAGGCGGACAGGTGCTCCCCTACATTATTGCGCAGCTGCTGGGCGCTACAGTCGCTGCGGCGGTGCTGTATTTCATTGCCTCCGGAAAGCCGGGGTTTGAGGCCGGTGGCTTTGCTTCCAACGGCTATGGCGAGCATTCGCCACATGGCTATTCGATGGGCGCCGCCCTGGTGATCGAGGCCGTGCTTACTTTCGGCTTCCTGATCGTCATTATCGGTTCTACCGATGAGCGCGCTCCCAAAGGCTTTGCGGGTATCGCTATCGGCCTGGCGCTGACGCTGATCCACCTGATCAGCATACCGGTGACCAATACTTCAGTAAACCCCGCGCGCAGCACCAGCCAGGCTATATTTGCCGCAGTTGGCGGACAAGGCTGGGCCCTGAGCCAGCTCTGGGCTTTCTGGGTAGCGCCGATTGTGGGCGCTGTATTGGCCGGGGCTGTTTACAACCTGTTCTGGAAAAAGAATGACTGATCTTCCATTTAAATTTAGATAAGTAAAAAGATCCGCTATTACGGCGGATCTTTTTTTATATGCCGAGTACCTCCGCCTCCTCCCGGCGCAACAGGCGGTTACCTTTGCCTTTCCAAACACCAAACACCTTAACTATGACTACCTTATGCTCAATTGCAGCACTCAGGAATTATACCGGGCCCGACGAGATCGTCCGTGTGCTGGGCTATCACAGCCTGCATGATGGCGGTGGCGGCACTTTTGTCTGGCGGCTGAAATGTCGCTTGCCTGCCGGTGCTGCTGCTGATAATGGCATTTTGTTCGCTTCCGCCAATATTACAGGCACTATTGCCCGGGATAAAGGCCTGTGGGAACGACTGGACCAGGAAGGGCTCAGCGTAAAATGGTTTGGCGCCAGGGGAGATGGTCGTACCGACGATACCCTTTCGCTACAGGCAGCGCTGGATAGCGGTGCTCCGCGTATCTATTTGCCCTACACCTCTGGTGGCTACCGGACTACCGGTATTGTATTACCTGGCGGCACATCGCTGATCGGCTTGCCCGGGCACGGTAAGCATGCCGGAAGAAAACCGGTCTTCAAAATAGCTCCTGGTAAAGATCATTATGCGATTAAAACCACCGAATATGGTGTCTTTGGGTCATTAGAAAATGTGGCTATCGAAGGCATCCCTGGCATCGCTTTCGGGCTGTCTGTTTCCGCTGGTAATTTCCGGACAGTGGATGTCTCTGTCTATGGCTTTACCGATGCGCCCGGTTTAGTGATCGATCGCGGCGGGCGTTCTGTTCATTCACGGCTGCAGATCTATGGCTGTACCCCTGGGTTGCAATTTACGGGTGAATCCTCTCCAGGTTCGGCTGTTATTTTCAACAGCTTACAGCATACAATCCGGGCTTACGGTACGTCCCCAAGTCTTTCTGCTGTAAGAAAAGGCCTTTGGCAGCCATCGCCATCATACCCCGGCAGTCAAAAGACTTATCCGCGTCGCACCGCGCGGTATGCGGCTGATAAGACAATATTTAAGGATGGATAGTCTGGTATTTATTTAATTAATTGATTTATACTTATCAATGATTGTTACATAAACTAAATTTTTGGGACAATTTCTCTCCTGTCCCTCCTACTCTTTAATGGCATAAAATATTGATTAATAATACAGTCCGATTTTCAGATTTCTTTTCTTTAAAAACGGCAAAAATTGATATTTTTTATAAGAAATTGGTATACTGATCTTATAGGTCTTTATTGAAACTAAAAAATCAACTGTTCGCCATAGTACCGCTGCAGGAATAATACGCTTATCAGGCAAAAGATACTAAAAAAATCCGGCCACTGTGGCCGGATTTTCAAAGATTATGAAGGACTATTTGCCGGTTAAGGCTGTATCTGCAGCTTGCGGGCAACGATACCCTTATCGGTGTAGATCTCGATGGTGTACAGTCCGCCGGCAAATCCGGCGAGGGACAGCACATGTTTTTCTTTGCTGTCAGCGGCTGCCCGATATACAACCTGGCCCAGCACATTATATACCTCAATGCGTTCCATTTTCAGCTCGCCTTTATTCCGGATCGTAGCTGTAGTTGTTGCGGGGTTAGGATAAATGGTCACTTCCTCATTACCTACATTCAGGGTTTTGATGCCGACAATATTGGCAGATACAGAATCTACGAGGAAGCCGCAGGAACTGCTGAGCTTCAGCACAACGATATAGCTGGCCGGGTTGCTGGCATAGGTATGAGAAGGGGATTGCTGGTAGCTGGGCATCGAGCCATCGCCAAAATCCCAGAGGTAACCGACTACATTCTGTGGATTTACTGCGGTAAACTTAAAGGTGTTGATACCGTCGTTAGTAATATAAACACCGTCGACATGGGGCAGCTGACCTTCCATTTTGATATTAATAGTGTCGGATTTGATACAGCCCAGGTTATTGGTGACAAATACATGGTAAGCGCCCATACTATTTACTGTAAGCTGTTGTGTGGTGACGCCTGTGTTCCAGAAATAGCTGATGCCGTCGTTCCCTGCATCGAGGGTCAATGTGGCGCCATTACATACTGAGGTATCATTACCCAGGTTCACAATGGGGTTATTTCTCAAGGTGACATTAATCGTATCGTGTCCCACGCAGGTAAATTCGTTGACGACGGTCACATAATAAGTGCCGCTCGTTTTGACCCCTCTTACCTGGCTGATGCTGCCATTATCCCATTCATATTGCGGGCTATGGGGCAGCACACCGGCGTCGAGCACCAGCTGGGCGCCGGTATCGACGCATATGTTAAGGTCGGGGCCCAGGTCTACCGGCAAGGGCAGCACATTGACGGCGATCACATTGGTCGTATCCTTTTCACCGCTGTTGGCACAGGTCACGATACATCGGTATTGCAGGTTCCGGATCACCGGTGGTGTGGCTTGCGTGGAGGCATTGCCGCCAAAATCGGTCCATAGGCCATTGAGCCCGTATTGCCATTGGTAGTCGATGCCCATCCCTATCGTGCTGCCCGTTATGGTCAGCATCGTCGTCTGGTTACATTCAACCACCGGCATGGCGGCTGCAAGATCGCCTGCAGTAGGCGTACCGCTACATTGAGGACTGATGGTTAGCTCCGCAAGTTCGAGGGGAACGTCTTCCTGGTCGATTGTCTGGAAAACATAGGTCTGTCCCGGCACAGCGTTGGCCGTGGGTTTGATCACCCATTCCATCTCCGTTTTTTCGGCATCGTTCAGATTTATGGGTGTGGCGGAAGGGGCTGTGACAATCCGCCCCGGGATGAAAGTGCCAAAGGTGCCCGGCGCCATCTGGTTGGTTGTGGCCGTGCCATTGGTCACGAAAGTGCTGGTAGTATAGGCAAAAGCATCGCTTGCTGCTCCGTTGATCGTGGTCCAGGTGGCGCCGCCGTCGTCGGAGTATTGCAGGTTCTCGGCGAGTGGCGAGCTGGTTGCAAGAGTGTTGTCATTGTCGAATTCTATGCGCAGGCGGATCGACGGTGTGGTAATAGGAATGGTTACGGGCGTATTCTCGGCAGCCATCCAGGTAGCGGTAGCCTGGTTACCGTCGTCATTGCGCCACCGGTATTTGGTTTGCCGCAAAGAAGCATGCAGCTGCACAACACTAACAAGGAGCAAACAGAAGAGTAACAGTTTTTTCATGGGCTGTTTTTGAGGGGTGAAAACAAACGTTTAGCAAGAAAATACAGCAGGCTTATTGCGACCAGGAAGATGGTCATCAATTTATATTCTGAGTATAACGTTATGAAATTATTTCCATTTATCAAAATTTTCGATACGTACCCACTAGAAGATGCAGGGACCTGTTCCACTTCTCCTGAAGCATCTATTTTTCCCGATATGCCCATATTGCTGTTCACCGCCATGTCTTTGCGGACTTCAACGGCACGTAGCCGCGCATTATAAAAATGCTGGTTGACCAGGTAAGGGATCTCACTGAACCATCCATCGTTGCTGATGTTCACCAGGAACGTAGCGCCGTTGTGTACCAGGTCGATAGCGGCATCATCTACAGTAGCCTCGTTACAGATCAAGACACCTGCTTTCCCTTTAAACGTTGGTAAGGGAAGGGCCTCCTCACCAGCTCTTGCATAAAAGCCGTCGGTGCTGAGAAAAGGTAAAGCATAGGCGCCCAGCGGCTTTTCGACAAGGGCCAGCAAAAAACGCTTATCATAGCGTCCGGCAACCTTTCCATCGGGCTGCAGGCAGTAGGCGGAGTTGAATACCACCTCGTCTTTATAGTCAGTGTTGATGCCCATAATATGCGTGATGCCCTGAGGAGAAGAAGTCCTGATCACTTCCCTGACAAAAGGATCTTCGGCCGAATAGGTCCAGGGAACTGCCGACTCCGTCCATACGGCGATATCCGGTCTGAGGGCGGTCATGCGGGCATTGAGCGCCAGCATCTGTTTCGCCATAAAATCGCCGTTGTGCAAATCCCATTTCACGTCGGGCGGCGTGTTCTCACACAGCAGGGCTACGGAAAAAGGTTTTGTAGCCAAACCGGCTTCCCGCCGGACAAAGAGCGCATAGATGCCATAGCCGGCCAGCTGATACAAGAAGATCATGACGACAGGTACCACCAGCCTTTTCCATTGAAGGGTCCGGATAAAATGTGCGGCAAGGTAGTTGACGAACACCACAAAAAAGCTGATGAGCAGCACACCCCCGAATGCAGCGAATTGAATGGCAAACAAATCACGCAGCAGCATATTGCCTGTATGAAAGCCGAACCAGGGCATGCCTTTGAAAGTCGCCAACAACCATTCGCCGCAGGTCCAGAGGCTGGCAGCCAGCAAGGCCTGCGACCAGCCCGATCGTGCTGCCGGCTTCAGTTTTGCAAAGGCGAGAAGGAGCAGGCCGAAATAAAGCGCCGCAAAGATGAGCGCAATAAGGTAGGCTCCTATGCCGAATAACATCGAACCGCCGGTAAAATCGGCGACAACGCCCGGCATCCAGTAGAACAGCAATCCCCCGGCCACCAGGCCAAACAGGATACCGTCGGCAAAGACCTGCTTAGCCTTCCTGCTGCCAAGCGTATAGAAAAGCGGGATCAGGCATACCCAGGCCAGGTAGAAATGGACAAAGATGAGCGCTGTAGCGAATAGAATACCGGAAAGGATGATCCACAAGCGGGACCGGTTGGCTAAATGAGGCATAAGCAAATATATAAGGAAATTGCTTTAATCCGAAGTGCCGGCATGAGGCGCTGCCCTGCTCTGTTCCCTTAACCGGTTACCGGCTGTTCGGCAGCCACTACCTGCGCAACTGCTGTAAGCCATTGCTGGTATAAACAATCTTCGATCGCACAGATATCGGCTGCAATATGCTGCCATTGCGGGTCAAAGGCTTCCAGCATGCGGGTCATTTCCTCAAGGTGTCCGGCTTCTTCCAGGATGATAGACTTCACATTGACCTTCGAGCCGGCCCGGGTCAAGGCCTCCTGGTAAACACCATACAGCTCATCGGCCCTTACCTCTATCGCGTACGTAACAAGGATATAGGCCGCATCATAAAGCGCCCTGCCCTGTTTGCCTCTTTGCTTCAGGTACCGGCAGGTATCCAGGTCGAGCTGCCGCAGGTAATGGTGACTGTGCTTCGGCGCCAGCAGATAACGGTAGCTGTAATCGGGACAACCGGCTTCGCCCAGCAGCCGGGTAATCTGCTTTTTGAGATAGTAAGCATGCCTGGCTTCTTCCGCCGCATGCTTCAATATGGTAAGGTTAGTATGTACCGGGTGCTCATACCGGGCGATTTTACGCGCACCGGTATTTTCCATCAGGGAAAGGGAATTGAGCCAACGGGCATGCAGGTCATCGTTGGCTATAAGCAGTGTCAGTAAAGTGGTAAGGGACTCCGGCATAAAATTGATTTTATAAGGTGGACAGTAGCTGGTCGATCTCTTCATAAACAAAACCGAGTTGTCCGGTAGTGATGCAATAAGGCGGAAGGATGTAAATAATGTTCCCCAATGGACGCAGGAGTATTTTGCGCTCGAGGAAGAAGTGATAGATATGATCGCGATGCCGGTTAAGATAGCCGGTAGCCGTTCCCGTTTCCAGCTCCAGCGCCAGTATGGTGCCACACTGGCGAACAGCTTTCAGCCCTTTCCCGTTTTGCCAGTGTGTCTTTGCAGCACTATGCGCCGAAACAAGCGCATCGATCTGTAGCCGGCATGCTGGCGCCAGCAGCAGGTCCAGGCTGGCAATACCGGCGGTGCAGGCAATAGGATTGGCCGTAAAAGAATGCCCGTGATAAAGGGTCTTGTGATGATCTTCACTGAGAAAAGCATCATAGATCCGCTGCGTACAGGCCGTAACACCCAGCGGCACAGTACCGCCGGTCAGGCCTTTTGAGAGGCAGATAATATCGGGCCGGGCATCCTGAACCTGGTCGCAGGCAAACCAGGTACCGGTACGGCCGAAGCCGGTCATCACTTCATCAGCGATCACCAGGCAGCCGTATTCCCGGCAGCAGCGCATCATCTGTTCCAGTACACCGGATGTGTACATGCGCATACCGGAAGCGCCCTGAACCAGGGGCTCCAGGATCAGGGCCGCTGCATCTTCCTGCTGCAACAAGGTTTCAAGCGCATGCAGCGTCTCTTCCTCCTGCCCGGGATGTGGAAAAGGAATGTAAGCGGTATCGAACAGAAGCGTTTCAAAAGGCCGGGTAAACAAGCTGCGCCCGCTTACCGACATAGCCCCGAAGGTATCGCCATGATAAGCGCCTTCCAGGGCGATGATGCGACGCCGGCCGGTATCCTGGTTGCTCTGGTACTGCAAGGCCATCTTTAAAGCGACCTCCACCGCTGTAGAGCCGTTGTCGGAATAAAAGATCCTGGCCATATTGCCCGGCAGCAGGGGGAGCAGCCGCTCCGCGAGCTGCACGGCCGGCTCATGGGTGAAGCCTGCAAAAATACAATGCTCCAATGTGGTCAACTGCTCGCTTAAACGTTGCGCGATATAAGGATGACTATGTCCATGGAGATTGACCCACCAGGAGGAGATCGCGTCGATGTACCGGTTGCCGGCTTCGTCGATCAGGTACACGCCCTCCCCTTTTACGATCCCGGTAGCCAGAGGCGACAATTGCATCTGGGTATAAGGATGCCAGATAACCTCGCTATCTCTCCGGCTGATGTTGTTCATACAAAAAGGATAAGGAAGTTTTGAGTTGTTGTGCCGCATCCCTGATCTGCCCGGGATTTAGCGGATCCAGCACTCCGGTAAAGAGAACCGGGCTGTCGCCGGTATACCGCCCGATAAAGGATTCGGAAGCCTCGTCACGATGGCCGTTCACCACAAGACACAGCAAGGGAATGCCGCGTTGCCGCATAAGCTCGAGGCACAGCAAAGTATGGTTGATGCTGCCCAGGTAATGACGGGTGACCAGGATGGCGGGCATCTTGTGGCAGGCGATGAAGTCGGCAACGGTATGGTCTGCATCTATAGGCGACATCAGGCCGCCCGCCGTTTCTACCAGCAGCAGGTTGTCCGTTTCCGGAAACAGGAATTGGCAGCTGTCGTATTCGCGGTTTTCACAGGCAGCAGCATGATGCGGCGAGGCTGCCAGCTGCAGGCGTATAGCTTCCGGATGACAGCGGCTTCGGGTATTGGAGATCAGCTCCTGCACCGTCATCCGGTCTGAATGCTCCAGCGTGCCTGCCTGTACCGGCTTCCAGTAGTCGGCCTGCAGCGCCTCCGTCAGTATAGCAGAAACGATAGTCTTGCCGATGTCGGTATGGATCCCGGCGATTGCTATGGGTTGGATTGCAGCCATTGTTCCAGGGTGTGATGTAGTATTAATATTTCGTTTTCTGTATTGAAGGCATGCAGGCAGATGCGTATCCTCGCGGTACCCTCCGGCACTGTAGGCGGCAGTATAGCCGCTGCTTTTATACCCCGCCTGCCAAGATAAGCAGCCGCCTTCCGGGCACGGGTACCCGATCCGAGCACAAGCCCTTGTATGGCCGTTGTACTTTCGATCCACCGGGCGTCACCTGCATTCCTGCATTGCCGGCTGAAGAAGGCGATACGGTCGTGTAGCTGCTGCCTCATGGCATCATGTTGTTCCAGCCATTCATATGCATGCTGTATTGTTATCACGGCTTGCGGTGGTAAAGCCGTTGTATAGATAAAAGACCGGGCATAGTTGACCAGATACGAACGCAGCAATTCGCTGCCCAGCACGGCCGCACCATGGCAGCCCATGGCCTTGCCGAAGGTATGGACCCGTGCAAATACCTGCCGTTCCAGGCCCATCGCGGCGACCAGGCCGCGGCCCTGGTCGCCGATAACACCGGTGCTGTGGGCTTCGTCCACGATCAGGGCTGCATCGTGCCTGGCAGCTAAGGCGACCAGGGCCTCCAGCGGAGCTGCATCGCCTTCCATCGAGTAAACGGCTTCCACGATTACCAGCAAAGGCCCCGTTCCGGCATACTTGTCCAGCTTACGCTGCAGGTCGTCCATATCATTGTGGTGAAAACGGAAAGCCTTTCCGGCATGGCTCAGCCTGATGCCGTCGATGATGCTTGCGTGTACATATTCATCGTAGAGGATGGTCATCTGTCGGTGAGCCAGCGCGGTGATCAGGCCCAGGTTGGCATCATAGCCCGAATTGAACAACAAAGCCGACTGTCCTTTATGATAGGCGGCCAGGTATGCTTCCAGCGCTTCTGCCTCCCGTGTATTGCCCGACAGCAGGCGGGAGCCTGTAGCGCCACAGGCATAGCGATGCACCGGTAATGCCTCCAGCACCCTGTTGGTCGCGATACCCAGGTAATCATTTGAAAAAAAATCGATCCCCGCCCGGCGATGGTACAAGCTGCGCAGGCTGTCCCTTGCTTCGCGCCGTTCCAGCTGCCGGTTCAGGTACGCTTCAAGTTGTTCAGGCATCGGCCGTACTTTTTCCAGCAGGTATGTTTTCCCGCTTATCGGCAAAAGCGGCTTTAGGTTTCAGGCCCAGCAATTCAAACATTTCCAGGTCGCTGTTGAATTCTGGGTTGGGTGTGGTCAGCAGCTTGTCTCCCGCAAAAATAGAATTGGCGCCGGCCAGGAAACACATGCCCTGTTCTGCCAGCGAAAGCTCCAGGCGGCCGGCAGAAAGCCGTGCCGCAGCTTTGGGCATGACCAGCCGTACCGTTGCGATCATGCGGACCAGGTCGTAGAACGGCACCCGCTTCGATTCGCCGAGGGGTGTTCCTTCCACCGGCACCAAAGCGTTGATGGGAACCGATTCCGGATGCTGCGGCAACGTGGCGAGGGTATGCAGCATGCCGATACGGTCCTCGTTCGTTTCGCCCATACCGATAATGCCGCCGCTGCAAACGGTAATGCCCGCTTTGCGCACATGCAATAAGGTACCGATACGGTCTTCAAAATCCCGTGTGCCGATAATATTATTATAGTATTCCTCAGAGGTATCGATGTTATGGTTGTAAGCATACAAGCCGGCTTCGGCCAGGCGGGCGGCCTGGCTTTCGGTGAGCATACCCAGGGTACAGCAAACCTCCATGTCCAGCTTGTTCACCTCTTTAACCATATCCAGCACCCGGTCAAAGTCGCGGTTGTCCCTTACTTCGCGCCAGGCAGCGCCCATACAGAAACGGGAGGCCCCGCCGGCTTTGGCCTCCTGCGCTTTTTCAACCACTTCTTCCACTTGCATCAGAGCCTGCACCTTTACGCCGGTATGGTACCGGGCAGCCTGCGGGCAGTAGGCGCAGTCTTCGGGGCAGCCGCCCGTCTTGATCGACAGCAGGCTGCTCACCTGCACTTCGCCGAAGGTATGGTGCCTGCGATGCATGTCGGCAGCTTCCAGTATCAGCTGCAGTAAGGGCCGGTGGTAGATAGCGGCAATTTCTTCTTTCGTCCAGTTGTTACGGATATCGTTCATCGTGTGATCGTTAAAAAGGCCGCTAAGGTAGCCGATATACCACTATAGATTACCTGCATGTATGGGTGCGATTGCCAATTAGTGTTAAACAGAGGGCCTTTTATTTACATATCACACCTATACAGAGCACCCGGGTAGTAAGATGTCTTTACACCTGGAAACATACGAGTGACAATTCCACGGTCCCCTGTTTCAGGGTTTTCCACCATTTTTGCATAGACATACGGGATCGTCAATGCCTGTTTAAATCAAAATCGTACCTTAATCCCTTATGATGAGACGGACGGTATTCTTCTCTTTGGTCTTCTTCCTGCTACAGGCATTTCATACGCTGAAGGCGCAGCAGCAGGGCACCGCACCCCGGCAGCTCGACAGCCTTACCCGGCTGATGCAGAGCCACCCCCCACCGGAAGTGCAAATGAAGGTCTTTATCGGCCTGTCCGATTACTGGCGGAGCCGTGACAATAATAAAGCGATGGCCTATGCCCGGCAAATGTCCGATATAGCCAGGAGCAGGCAGGACAAGCTTTATATAGGTATTGCAGCTTTCGTGGAAGGCAATGTATACAACAGCGCCGACCAGCTCGACAGCGCCCTGAACCGGTACCGGCAGGCGCTGAAGATACTGGAGCCGCTGAAGGAGAAGACAGCGGTTTATTACCAGGCCCGGGTATGGAACAACAAAGGCATTATTCTTCAAAAGAAAGACAGCGCCGGGCAATACCTGGATATACTGCTGAACACGGTGGTACCGCTGGCGGAAAAGATAAAGGATAGCGCCATGATCGGTCATGCCTATGTTAATATCATTTCCCTGATGGTATATTCGGGCCGCTACGAAAAAGCGTTATCCTATTACGATGCTATTATCGGGCTTTATAAAAAATTCCTTCCCGATGAAATGCTGGCAATAGCCTATCTCGCGTATGTACGGGGTACATTGTTCAGCGGGATACCCGACCTGAATTTTGCAGGAAAAAACCTGGCCCTGGCACGCGCCCGTCTGGCCAAAGATACCTCATCGCGGGTATGGATCAATTATTATGGTATGGCAGGCGGCCTGGCCTTTACCGCTAACCAATATACCAGGGCGCTGCAATGCTTCGATTCGGGTCTTGCGCTGAATGCACGGTGGAAAGTGGGCTACGATGCGCTCACGCTGGTATGGGGCAAAGCGGAAACCTATTACAAAATGAACCGCGTGCAGGAAGCGAAGCGCGCTATGTACGAATTGGATAAATTTGTCAGCATTTACAACATGAAGGCGGACCGCATTGCCCTATTGCGGAAGATCGCTTTTCTGGAGGCGGCCACCGGCAACTACCCGCTTGCTTACCGCAAGCTGGATGAATATGTTCAGCGCATGGATACGGCCAACCTGCTCAAAGCGAATGTGGCGATTGCCGACCTGGAGGAAAAATACCAGAATGCCCAAAAACAGCATGAGATCGAGCTGCTGCAAAGCAAGAGCCGCTTCAACCGCTACCTCACCCTTTCATCTATTGCGCTGACGTTGCTGCTGGTCTTATTGTTGCTGCTGCTGCGCTCACGATACCGGGCCCGGAAAGCAGCGGCAGAGCAGGAGGCAACGCTGCTGTTGCAGAAAATACAGCAGCAGCAGCAGGAACAGCAGTACGAGGTAGCCAGGGCCCTGCTCGAGGGTGAAGAACGGGAGCGCCGCCGGTTAGCTGGCGACCTGCACGACGGGCTGGGCGGCATGCTGGCTACCGCCCGCATGAACCTGACCGGCCTGACCGACGGAGCCGGAGATACACAGCGGGGGCTGGACAAAGTGATCGGTCAGCTGGACCAATCTGTCAATGAGCTGCGCCGTATTGCCCGCAATATGATACCTGAAGCGCTGCTGCGCTCCGGCCTGGAGACGGCGCTCACCGACCTCTGCGCTTCCCTTCCCGCCGATAAGATCAACGTAGATTACCAGATGATCGGTATTCCCGACACAACACCTGGCCAGCAGGAGCTTGTGATCTACCGCATTGTGCAGGAGCTGCTGACCAATGTGCTGCGCCATGCCGGCGCTACCGAGATCTTTGTACAATGCAGCCAGCGGGACCATACCTTTCATATTACAGTCGAAGATAATGGTAAAGGACTGGACGATGTAGCAGACGGCAACAATAAGGGGATCGGGATAGCGAATGTCCGCAACAGGGTCGCCTTTCTACGGGGAAGGATGGACATCCGGTCGGCCCCGGGCAAGGGTACGGCCATAGATATTGAGCTGCACCTCACCTGACCTGCAGAGGCGGAAAATTCCCTTAAATTTCGGTACCTTTGCACCCTTTAACTGAAGGGGATGAAAAGCAGAACGATTAAACAGAATAAGGTCAATATCATTACCTTAGGCTGCTCCAAAAACCTGGTGGACAGCGAGGTGCTGAGCGGACAGCTCCGAGCCAACGAGATCGCTGTGGCACATGAGAATGAGAAATTCGATCACAACATAGTGGTGGTCAATACCTGCGGCTTTATCGATAAGGCCAAGGAAGAGTCCATCAATACCATACTCGAACAAGTCGCTTACAAAGAAGCGGGCCGTCTCGACAAGGTCTATGTAACCGGCTGCCTGAGCGAACGCTACCGCGGCGACCTGGCTAAGGAGATTCCCGAAGTGGATGCCTGGTTCGGTACCCTGGAGCTGCCTTTCATCCTGAAAGAGCTGAATGCGGACTTCAAAAAGGAGCTGCTGGGCGAAAGAATGCTGAGCACGCCCAGGCATTATGCTTATCTTAAAATATCGGAAGGCTGCAACCGTACCTGCTCTTTCTGCGCTATTCCCCTGATGCGTGGCGGACATGTATCCAAGACCATAGAAGAGATTGTAACAGAGGCGAAGCACCTGGTGCGGAACGGAGTTAAGGAGATCATGCTGATCGCCCAGGAGCTGACCTATTACGGCCTGGATATTTATAAGAAAAGAATGCTCCCCGACCTGCTGAAGCACCTTTCGGATGTGCCCGGGCTGGAATGGATCCGCCTGCATTATGCTTATCCTTCCAAATTCCCGATGGAGATCCTCGATGTGATGAAGGAGCGGGACAATATCTGCAATTACCTGGACATGCCTTTGCAGCATTGCAGTGATGCGATGCTGAAAGCGATGAAGCGCCAGATCAGCAAGCAGGAAATGTACGACCTGATCGCGGCGATACGGGAAAAGGTGCCCGGCATGGCTCTGCGTACCACGATGATCACCGGCTTTCCCGGTGAGACCCGCGATGATGTAGAAGAGCTGAAGGCCTTCCTGGAAGAGATCCGTTTTGAACGCGTGGGCATCTTTACCTATTCGCACGAAGAGAATACGTCGGCTTACGACCTGGAAGATACTTTGTCTTCCGAAGAAAAGGAGGCCAGGGCGCAGGAGATCATGGAAGTGCAGCAGGAGATCTCTTACGAGAAAAACCAGGAGCTGATCGGCCGCGAGTTTAAAGTGATCATCGATAAAATGGAAGCCGGTCGCTATATCGGCCGTACCGAATATGACAGTGTGGAAGTGGACAACGAAGTGATCATTCATGCTGAAAAGGAGTTGCCCGTTGGTGATTTTGTGCAGGCACGCATTACCAAAGCCTTCGATTATGACCTCGAGGCGGAAGTCGTATAGGATTTTAAAATTTAGAATTTTGATTTTTGAAATTTTACCTTTTGCCTCCTGATTTTTGAATTTTAACCTATGGTATATAAAGTGATCGGGCTGATGTCGGGAAGCTCGCTGGATGGGCTGGATATTGCCTATACAGAGCTAACGGAGATCAGCGGTAAGTGGAGCTATGAGATCGTGGCGGCGGAATGCCTGCCCTACCCGACAGCGCTGGCCGATGAGCTGCGGCATGCACATACCCTTACCGTTCCCGGGTTCCTGCGCCTGCATACCAGCTACGGCCACTACCTGGGCGAGCAGGTCAACCATTTCATTAAACGGAACAGCTTACAGCATAAAGTACATTTCATCGCATCGCATGGACATACGGTCTGGCACGAGCCTTCGGCCCGTACCACCGCGCAGATCGGCGACGGCTCTGCTATTGCGGGCTGGACCTTGCTCCCCGTGATCAGCGACCTGCGTCATATGGATGTGGCTCTCGGCGGACAAGGTGCGCCTATCGTACCGATTGCCGACAGGCTGTTGTTCTCTGCCTACGACTTCTGCCTGAATCTCGGTGGCATAGCCAACGTTACAGTCAATGGCGCCGAGCCGCTGGCCTTCGATATTTGCCCGGCCAACCAGTTGCTGAATCACTTCGCGCTGCGGCTGGAAAAAGAATTTGACGATAAGGGCGCCATTGCCCGTTCAGGTAGCAACAATGAAGCCGTGCTGGAAAAGATCAACCAGGTGGCTTATTATGGCATGAGCACGCCAAAGTCGCTGCACAATGGCTTTGTAACGGAAGAAGTATTACCGCATTTTGAATCGTTGGAAAAAATGAATGATGCGCTGTATATCTCCACCCGTCATATCGCCACCCAGGTGGCCCGTGCGCTGCAGCCTTATGTTAACCCTTTGCAGGAGCAGAAAATGCTGGTCACCGGCGGCGGCGCCTTCAACGATTTTCTCGTGGAGATGATAAAGGAAGAGCTGAACCGTGAGGGTACTATCGAGCTGGTGATCCCCGACGAGGCAACCATTAAGCATAAGGAAGCCGTTGCCATGGCCCTGTTTGGTACTTTGCGCTGGCGCGAGGAGAACAATGTGCTGCATTCTGTTACCGGCGCCGCACGCAGCAGTGTAGGCGGTGCGCTCTGGCTGCCGCCCGTGGATTGATATTTAGAAAGTCAGATGTTAGATATTAGACAGAACATTCTAAATCTGCTATCTCGTTTCCGCTATCTATCGCATACCACTATTTTATATCTAATATCTAAAGTCTAACCTCTAAGATCTAAACCCCGGTGGAATATAATTTTCAGCAAATTGAGCAACATGCAAAAGCCTTCTGGGCTGCGCAGCAAGTCTATAAAGTAAAGAACGATAGTACACGTCCCAAGTATTATGTGCTGGACATGTTCCCCTATCCCAGCGGCGCGGGCCTGCATGTGGGCCATCCGCTGGGTTATATTGCCTCTGATATATTTGCCCGCTACAAAGTGATGAAAGGCTTCAATGTGCTGCACCCGATGGGCTTCGATGCTTTCGGTCTGCCGGCGGAGCAATATGCCCTGGAGACCGGCCAGCATCCTGCAGTGACGACCGAGAAGAACATTAAACGCTATAAAGAACAGCTGGATAACATCGGTTTCAATTACGACTGGAGCCGCGAAGTGCGTACCAGCGATCCGCAATATTATCGCTGGACCCAATGGATCTTCCTGCAATTGTTCCAAAGCTGGTTCAACCGTGAAAACAATAAGGCCGAGCCGCTGAGCACACTGACCGTTCGCCTGGAACAGGAAGGCAACAAAGACTGTCCTGCTCCCGGTGATGAGACCCTGCGCTTTACGGCAGAAGAATGGAAAGCCATGAGCGAGCGGGAGCAGAGAGGCGTGCTGATGCATTACCGTCTCGCTTATCTCGATCATGCCGAAGTATGGTGGTGCGAAGCCCTGGGCACAGTGCTGGCCAACGACGAAGTGGTGAACGGCGTGAGCGAACGTGGCGGCCACCCGGTAGAACGCAAGAAGATGCGTCAGTGGTTCCTGCGGATCACTGAATATGCCGATCGCCTGATCCATAGCCTCGATAACCTGGAATGGAGCGAGGCGATGAAGGAAATGCAACGCAACTGGATCGGCCGCAGCGAAGGCGCTTCCGTGCATTTTGCGCTGGAAGGCCATCAGGGCAGCATCGAAGTGTTCACCACCCGACCCGATACTATTTTCGGCGTGGACTTTATGGTGCTCGCTCCCGAGCATGAGCTGGTAGACCACATTACCGCTCCTGAACAGAAAGAAGCCGTCGAGCAATATGTAAGCTATGTAAGAAGCCGCAGCGAGCGGGAACGCATGGCCGAGAAGAAGATCAGCGGTTGCTTTACCGGCGCCTATGCCCTGCATCCCTTTAGCGGCAAGCGTATCCCGGTATGGATATCAGAATATGTGCTGGCCGGATACGGTACCGGCGCCATCATGGCCGTACCCTCCGGCGATGACCGCGACCATGCTTTCGCACGGCATTTCGGTATCGATATTACCAATATCTTCGGCGCCTTGTATACCGGCGAAGCTGCGGTGGGCGATAAGAATGTAATCATCGAGCAGAGCGGCTTTGTGAGCGGCAAGAGTGTGAAAGAAGCCGCAGCGTTGGTACTCGAAGCCTTAGAGACCAAAGGTATCGGCACCCGCAAGATCAATTATAAGCTGCGTGACGCGGGCTTCAGCCGCCAGCGCTACTGGGGCGAGCCCTTTCCTATCGTGTATAAGAACAATATTCCCTATGCGGTAAACGAGGCCGGAGTCAACCTGCCCGAAGCCCTGCAGCAATTGCCCGTAGAGCTACCGCATATCGAGAACTACAAGCCCGGCCCCGAAGGCGAAGGCCCGCTGGCCAATGTCGCCGAATGGGTCGTGGTGCAAAACAAAGATGGTGAATTGTTGAAGCGCGAGACCAATACCATGCCGGGCTATGCCGGCAGCAGCTGGTATTTCCTGCGCTATATGGATCCCGGCAATGCCGATGCCTTTGCCGATCCGAAGGCAACCGATTACTGGAAGCAGGTGGACCTGTACATTGGTGGTACCGAGCATGCGGTAGGCCATTTGCTCTACAGCCGCATGTGGACCAAAGCCCTGCACGATTTGGGCTATATCTCTTTTGACGAGCCTTTCCGCAGGTTGGTGAACCAGGGGATGATACAAGGGAGCACGAGATATGTATATCGTATCAATGGTACCAATACTTTCGTGTCACTTGGATTGAAAAATGAACACTTAGTTGATCAGATCCGCGTTGATGTGAACTTTGTAGATGGTGTTGAACTGGACGTCGAAGCCTTTAAGCAATGGCGTCCCGAATATGCTGATGCCGAATTTATTTTGGAGAATGGTAAATATATCTGTGGTAGCGAAACGGAAAAAATGTCTAAATCCAAGTACAATGTAGTCAATCCCGACGATATTGTAAAGCAATACGGCGCCGATACTTTCCGTATGTACGAAATGTTCCTGGGGCCGATCGAGATGAGCAAACCCTGGGATACCAAAGGCATTGAAGGTGTGCACCGTTTCCTGAAGAAGCTCTGGCGGCTCTTTTACGACGAGCAGCAGGGCTGGATCGTGACGGATGAAGCACCCGCTGCGGCAGAGCTGAAGACCTTACACAAGACCATCAAAAAGATCGAAAGCGACACCGAACGTTTTTCTTTCAATACGGTTGTCAGCCAGTTCATGATCTGTGTGAACGAGCTCACCGACCTGAACTGCCATAAGAAGACCATACTCGATCCGCTCGTGCGTATACTGGCGCCCTATGCGCCGCATGTGGCGGAAGCCTTGTGGAAGCAGCTGGGACATGAAAGCTCCGTGGTCCATGCCGCCTACCCCGAATGGGAAGAGCAATATACCGTGGAGAACAGCAAGCTGTACCCCGTAGCCGTGAACGGTAAGCCCCGTGTAGAGCTGGAATTTGCGCTGGATGCCGAGCAGGCCTTTATCGAGCAGGAAGTGCTGGCCAACGAAGTGATCCGGAAATGGCTGGAAGGCAAGGAGCCCAAAAAGTTCGTCTATGTAAAGGGACGGATGATCAATGTGGTGGTGTAAGCCCGGCTTATACTACAGCGATAAATATAAAGATCCGGCTGCAGCTGCAGCCGGATCTTTATATTTATGCCTGGCGAATCAGAGATCAGCTGAGCTTACCCGCCTGGTAGGTTACTCCTTTGAAATATGCCACTTCTTTCAGGAGCTGCTTTTTCTTCAAAGCAGTTTTGATCTTTGCGGTTAGGCTACTGATCGGTGATAATACAAAAATAGCCGTGATGAGGATACGGCTGAACAGCTTGATCACCGGCTTCCTTTCCGGCGCGCCGGGACCGCCTTTGCTACGGGCTTTCGTGGCCCACTTGGGGAACTGGCTTACGCCTCTTTTTTCCAGCACGATCAGGTTGGGTCTTAAATGTACCGCACCCAGGTGCAGCAGGTCCTGCTGCAAGGCTTCGGTCCGGCCCTCTTTGATGTGGCGCAGGATGGGCTTGCCATAGCGCTGTGTATCGCGCATATCGCGTTCCGATACGCCGGCATCGGGCAAGCGCCCCGAGGCTTCTTTCTGCCCTTTGAACAGCCAGCGGATAATAGTGAGTGTAGAAGTAAGATTACCGTGCTTGTCTTCCAGCACGATGTTACCGATATGGTTCGCGCCCAGGCGCTGCAGCTGCTCTTTAACCTTTTCCTGGGCATTGAGCCACATGTTGCGGCAGCCGATCACGGTGATCACCGGCTTGTTGCGTAAGGCTTCTGCCCACTCGCTTTGCAGGAAGCTATTGGCCGGTATCGAAGGGGAAAGGAACCAGGGTTGATAGCCGAAGATCACCAGGTCATAATCTTTATTGCCGAGCGCAGGCATGGGCTGTATTTTTGCCGGTACCTGGAGCACGCTTTCAGGCATAGCGTCAAAAAAGGTTGCCGAGCTCCAGGGAAAAGGGAAAGCCTGATCAGGCCTGATCTCTGCAAAGTCGATCTCTGCCTCGCTCTTCATATCCTGTACTACGTTGTCGAGAATGTTTTTCAGTTGGCCGCTCTGGGAAAAATAGACGACGAGAATCTTCATGGGGCCAAAGATACTCGTATTGTTCAAAATATAGTAAACGCCTGGTTTTTCTACCGGGAAAGCGGTAGAACGTTTTGTACTATAAGCTGTTAAAAATAGTGCTTGTCCGAAAAGTGCCCTTTTTTCTCCGGTAAGTCCTGTCGGTGAGTACAGCAGCAGGGATACATTTGTCAAAAAAGAAATGACAATGAAGAGAACCATTATTCTACCAGGCGTTTTACTATGCGGCATGTATCTCCTCTTCGGCAGTAATGCTGCCGGCCCCGCATCCTCGGGTAGCGGTATCCGCAACGGCGCTCCCGGAAGCAACGGCACCTGTGCAGCCTGCCATGGCGGCGGCACCGGCACCACCACAGCATCCATTTCCCTGAAAGTAAAAGCAAGCGGCGCGGCAGTCACCGGCAGCTATACGCCCGGTACCGTTTATACGGTAAGCCTGACCGGCAACAATGCCGACCTGGCTTTCTTCGGTTTCCAGCTAACTGCAACCAAGGGCGCTGCACAGGCCGGTACTTTCAGCAATCTGGGCAGCAACAAGCATGCTGCCATGCTCAGCGGCTTGCAGGTGATCGAGCACAGCACTGCATTAGCCAAGACCGGCGGTGTTTATGAAGCGACCTTCGATTGGACGGCTCCTGCAGCCGGTACGGGCACCGTTATCTTCAACGGTATCATTAACGGTGTGAACCACGATGGCGGCACCGGCGGCGATAAAGTAAGCGAGATCGTGACACTGAGCCTTACCGAAAGTACGCCGCCGACCGGCATTGCCGGTCGGGATCTGCTGAACCATTTCAGCCTTTCCCCGGTACCGGCTTCCGACAGGCTTCAGCTCAACGGTAGCGGCCTGAACGGCGCTTATACGCTGGCCGTATATGACCTGAACGGAAAAGTGCTGTGGCAAGGCGCTGCCCAGACACAAAATAATAACCTGCAGGCGGAAATACCCGTGAGCCAGCTGGCGACAGGAACCTATTTCCTCCACCTGAAAGGTAAAGAAGGAAAAGCGACCCGGGCCTTTACAAAAAAATAGAACCACCTTATACAGAACCACAAACGGCCGTCTTAAAAAGACCGATTTAAAAGAGGAGCAGTCAAGTTTTTAAAAACTTGACTGCTCCTCTTTACTAAATGTATCTTCTTATTTTGATCCGGATTGCCACAGCAGGCAGCCGTCGCCATAGCTGAGAAAGCGGAAGCCTTCTTTCAAAGCATAATCATAGATATCGCGCCAGGCGGCTCCTACCAGCGCCGATACCAGCAGCAATAAAGTGGATTGGGGCTGATGAAAATTGGTCACCAGGCCGCTAATGATCCGGAACCGGTAGCCCGGAGCAATAATAATGCGGGTGCGTGCCACCACCTTGCTGACCTGGTGGCGATCCAGGTAAAGGGCCAAAGCCTCAAGCGCTTCCACCGGAGATATAGTGATATCCTCTTCATACGGATACCACTGTGATACTGCGATACCAGCTGTGGGTATATAACCAGGGTCTTGCAGCAGCTGTACGCCAATCCAGTAAAGGCTTTCAAGCGTGCGCGCCGACGTGGTACCTACGGCGACGATGGGTAAGCCCTGCTTCAGGCGATCGAACAGCTGCTGCAGTATGGCCGGTCCGGCTTCGATCCATTCCGCATGCATATCGTGTCCTTCCATAGTCTCGCTCTTTACCGGCTTAAAAGTGCCCGCACCGACATGTAGGGTCACCAGGCCGGTAGCGATCTGCCGCTCCGGAAGCGTCGCCAGTATCGCTTCGGTAAAGTGCAGAGCGGCCGTAGGTGCCGCCACACTGCCCTCTTCCCTGGCAAAAATGGTCTGATAGCGCTGCTCATCGCTTTGTTCCGCTTCCCGGTTCAGGTAAGGCGGCAGCGGCACACGGCCCGCCAGCTGCAGGGCTTCCGCAAAGCTGATTTCCGGTGTCCAGCTGAGCTTCAGTATAAAATACCCTTCCTTCTTTTCTGCGATCTCCGCCTGCATGGCCAGCGGTGTATCCTTCCCTGCGGTGAGGGAAAGCACCTGGCCTTCTTTCCATTTGGCCGCCCCGCCCACCAGGCATTTCCAGTATACAGAGCCCTTTTGCAGCATGGCCTGCTGCACTTCGGTATAGCGTTCATCAGGTTCCAGGCAGAAGACCTCTATGCGGCCCCCGGTGGGCTTCTGAAACAACAGCCGGGCATAGATCACTTTCGTCTGGTTGAAGACGAGCAGGGCGCCTGAAGGCAATTCCCCGGCGATATTGCGGTACCGGGTCTCGGTAAGCTTTCCGTCACGGTAAACCAGCAAGCGGGACTGGTCGCGCTGCGGAAGCGGGTAACGGGCGATACGATCGTCGGGCAGCTCGTAAGTAAAATCTTTAATCTGCAGGCGGGATGGATGCATAGAAAATATTGGAGCTGTCTGTCCTGTAACGGCTTGCAGGAGGTATGCAGCCGGTCGGTATTATTGGTTCAGGAAAAAGCAAAAGACTTCTTTAGGGCCATGTACGCCGGTAACCAGGGTCTTCTCTATGTCTGCAGTACGGCTGGGGCCGGTATTGAGGTTGATCATTGAGGGCAGCTGATCGTTATATTTCTGCTTCAGCAGTTTCAGCCCGTCGGCAATATCGGGCACGATCTGGTGCGGTTGCAGAACAACGATATGCACCGGGAAATAAACGGGCGCAACCCGGCCATGGTTTTGCTTGCTGCTGAACAGGAAGCTTCCGGTACGGGCTATCGCCGCTTCGCAATCCGTAATGCAGGCCTGGGCCTGCTCATGCATGGGATTGAATTCCCTCACAAAGGATATCTTATTGTTGACCAAGAAAGAGAACAGGGATTTGTGGGCACACAATACCTCCGTCCAGCCGCGGCTTTCGGCCAGCATTTTCAGGTTGGTCAGCAGCTCGTCCTGGTTGTGGCAAAAAACAAAGTGGCCTCCGGAATTGGAAAACGCAACGGCGAAAGTCTCCTCGGGCGTACTGCCCAACGGGCCGTTGAAAAAAGAAGGTATAGCCAGCTTTTCCGTTTCGGGAAAGGGCATGGGTACTGCCTCTTCCTGCAAGGCTATCCTGATCTTCCTTAATATGTTCTCCCTGGCTTTTGACGTTTTGTATGTCTGCATAGTATACCCCACGGTTCAAGGGCGAAGGTACATAAGTTATCGGTTATGGAAGCGTGGATGGTATTTTTTGAGGGTCTGCCGCAGGAAGCCCCGGTCGAGATGGGTATAAATCTCGGTGGTGGTAATGCTCTCGTGCCCCAGCATCTCCTGTACGGCCCTCAGGTCTGCGCCGCCTTCTACCAGGTGGGTGGCAAAGCTGTGCCGCAGGGTATGCGGATGAATGTTCTTGGTGATCCCGGCGCGCTGAGCGGCTTCCTTAATGATGTAGAAGATCATTACGCGGGACAGTCCGCTACCCCTGCGGTTGAGGAACAGGATATTTTCCTGTCCCTTTTTGGGCAGGATATGGCTGCGCACATGCTCCCGGTACAGCTCAATGTATTTCACTGCCTCATCGCCTATCGGCACCAGGCGCTCTTTGTTGCCTTTTCCGATCACGCGGATAAACCCCACGTCGAGATAGAGATTGGTAAGCTCGAGCGTGATCACTTCGCTAACGCGCAGTCCTGAACCATACATAGTTTCCAGTATGGCCCGGTTCCGTTGCCCTTCAGGGGTGCTGTGGTCGATACCGGCAAACAACTGCTCTACTTCCGTAAGCCCCAGCACATCGGGTAGTTTACGCTTCAGCTTCGGTGCTTCCAGCAGCTCGGTTGGATTCTTGGAGATCACCTCTTCGGTAATGAGGTAATGAAAAAAGGCTTTTACACCGGAGATGATCCTGGCCTGGGAAGCAGCCGCCAGCTCCTGCTCGTGTATCGATTGCAGAAACTGCTGCAGGTGCTGCAGGGCAATCGCTTCGAAAGCAATGCCGGAATACTGTTGCTCCAGGAAGCGCGCCAGCAGCTGCACGTCGTGCAGGTACGCATCAACGGAATGCGGCGACAACGATTTTTCCAGTTGCAGGAATGCCTTAAAGCCTTTGATATAGGTGCTCCACATAAGCGTTCGGTAAAGGGCCGGCGATCAGTCTTTCCCGCAGCCGGGCGTCTGTTCCCTGATCTTGTCGAGCCAATCGCCTATCAGGCGGGCATCACTTTCGCTGATGGCGCCCGCCATTTGTTCATAAGCCTCTACGGCTATGGTATCGGTGCTATTGATGAGGTCGAGCCCTTCGTCGGTGAGCCGCACATCGATCATCCGGCGGTTAACGGTGCTGTTCTCGCGGGTGACGAGGTTTTTCTCTACCAGCTTTTCCAGTATACGGGTTACATTGGAAGTGCGGTGGATCATGCGTTCCTGGATAGCAAAGGCGCTCATCGGCTTGCCTTTTTGTCCGCGCAGGATACGTAAAACATTGAATTGGGGAGTAGTGATGTTGTAATGCTTCAACTTTTGCTGCATGTTGGTTTCCATCCAGCTGGCCGTAAAAATAATGTTCAGGTAGGCTCTTTGGAAATTATCCGTAAATTGTTGCATTTTTAATTCGTCTTCAAGTCTCATGGCAGGCGTTTATAAACAGTATATAGGTACGTCGTCGGGGCACAATTGCCGCCTGGCCGGTGGCCTGCCTGTAGGCGTGTTCCGCCCGGCGGCTGATGCCGCAAATCATTTAGGTGTATGGCAACGAAAGTAAAACAAATTACCAATAAATATTGGAGAATTTTAGTGGATGCAGCAACAGGCTTTGCTGACGATAAGGGAATGAAGCTGAGCTCGGCACTGGCCTACAGCACTATTTTCTCCCTGCCGCCAATGCTGCTGCTCATCATTATTTTCGGGGGCGCCGTCTATGGCCAGGATGCGATACAGGGCAGGATCTTCACCGAGCTTAAAGATGTGCTGGGCGAAGCCACGGCCCGGCAGGTGCAGGATGTGATCAGGGCGCTGCAGTCGCAGAAGAACAGCCTGATGGCTACGGTGATCGGTGCGGTAGCCCTGGTGATCGGAGCAACGGGCATCTTTGTGGAAATACAGGATTCGCTCAATATGATATGGGGCGTGCGGCCCAGGGCCAAGAAAGGGTTCATTAAGCTGCTGCTCAACCGTGCATTGTCTTTTTCCATGATCATCGGGCTCGGCTTCCTGCTTATCGTTTCACTTATCGTCAATGCCCTGTTGATCGGGATGAGCAATTACCTGCTCAGGCTATTGCCTGAGCTGCCGATCAATGTGCTGAGCCTTATCAATACCGCTGTGATCTTCTTTGTGATCAGCTTCCTGTTCTCGGTGATCTTCAAAATGCTGCCCGATGTGCGTATCCGCTGGAGACAGGTATGGCCCGGGGCCTTCGTGACCTCGGCTCTGTTCATGATCGGGAAATTCATTATTGGCCTGTACATCAGCAAAACCAATACGGTAAGCCTTTACGGAGCTGCCAGCTCTGTTATCGTGCTGCTGCTGTGGATCTACTTTTCCGCTGCAATCCTTTACTTCGGAGCGGAATTTACAAGGGCTTATATCGAGTATCACGGCAAGCGTATTATCCCCAGCAGCTATGCCGAATACAGCGACAAGCGGCTGCTCAAGCACCTGAAGGAAGAACATAAATTATCGTAAACTGTGGTTTAGCGACACCCGACAGGGTGCATACAAGGATGAGCATCTGCCTTCACCGCTTAGGTAAGGCGTGCTACAAAGCCCGGAGTATCACGGCTTATTGACCAGGCTTTTGATACAATAGTGGCCGGTTGTTTGGTACGATATCAGTGAAGAGTTACCGTCCATATTTAATGGAGTGGTTTCGCTTAAATTACGCATGTCGTATGACGCGCTATAGCCTGTTTCCTCTGTAATTTTACGCCAGCTTATCCTTATCAGTTACGCATTTCTCTTTGACCTCCGGACCTGGCATTTCAATCATTGCTAACAATTAATTACCCCCAGATTTTTGTTATTCACGATTGTTAAACCAAACTCAATTTTATGAAAAAGAAAACTGCCCAAAAGCTGATGCTTTCTAAATCGACCATATCTCATCTTCAACCGCAAGCCCAGAAGGCGATACAAGGTGGTGAAAGTATTCTGGGTCTCGTATGCGTTAGCATCGGAGATTGTCAGACAAGGACTAAAATTTGCATCGGCGTATTGTCTAAGGTTGTCTGCATCAACCCGTGAGGATAAGCGGACTTTAAGACGCGACCATAGCGTTCCTCAGGTTCCGGACTTTTAGTCATTTATCTTTTCAGCATTCGTATTTGTAGGGATAAGCTAATGGCCTAAAAGGATCATTTAAGTAGTTCTGCATCCTTCTTATGCTATACATGAAGAGAAAGCTATTTCCACTCCGGAGATAGCTTTCTTTTTTGAGCTGAAGAGTTAAGTGTAGTATCGCTTGCATGGTATAAAGCTCGCGGGAGCCGGATATTTGTTGTGTTACAAGGAATAACATAACCTAGCTACGCAGGAGCAAAGCCATGACAGGCAAGAAGTAGCTGCATTCAGCCGCCGTTGTCCCAACCGGGCCTGGGCGTACAATCTCTTTATTACTTCTGCTTTGCCTGACAAATATATCCATCCCTCAGCGTTTTTATGGAATTCCGGTGCCGCGCAGTCTCATGATGAAAGCAAACATTATGGCAGAGCTCCTGATCGCTGCCGGGCGGAACCGCCGGCAAAGAAATAATCCGCGTATCGATCTCACACCCATGGTAGACCTGGGCTTTCTCCTAATCACTTTCTTCATGATGACGACGACTATGGCCAAATTGAAAGTCATGGACATCCAGATGCCCTATGCTCCTTTCCCGGCCACCACGGTCTTTTATGAACCCTCAGCCATTACCCTGATGCCGGCCAAAGGTCACCGGATCTATTATTATGAGGGCCTGTTCCGGCCGGATGTACCGCTTAAGCGAGCGGACACAGAAGAAGCCTTGCAGGCCCTGCTCCAGGATAAGCAAAAGGTACTTCGCGTCAGGCCCATAGCAAGCGAACGGCAGCTACAGGTGCTGATCAAGCCGCATGCCACGGCAACAGTGGCCGATATTATCGGCCTGTTCGATGAAATGGATATCCTGGACATACGGCAGGCCGCAATGGTGGATATCAGCCCGGAAGAAGTTAAGGCAGTATATGCCGCGTTTCAATAGACGTCAAGCCTGATGGCGCTGTTACTTTTTACCCAGGAATACAGGCATGATACCCAGCAAAACGCCCGAGCCAACCAGTATAGCGAAAGGTTTGAGTATTCCTTTCCAGCCGCTGTTGCGGAGGATCACCTCGTTCACGCCTTCCAGGCTCCAATGCAAAGGGGAGAAAAGAGCGATCTTTTTCATCACTTCAGGCAGGATCTCGACAGGTACCCATACGCCACCTATGGCCGAGAACAGCACGATCGAGATCGCACCGAAAGGCATCGCCTGGTTGGCTGTTTTGAAAATGCTGCCGATGAAATAACCGTAGTTCACTGCGGCAAAGGAAATGGCGAAGGCCATGGGCAGGAGGTTCAGGGCATGTGCGCCCAGCGTGAGCTGTGGCAGGCCGAAGAGCGGCAGGATAAAAATACCCACCAGCATCATCACGAAGAACTGGAGTATGCATACCAGGATATAGAAGACGATCTTGCCCAGCCCTACCCTTTTGTTGGCTGTGGGAATAAGCCGGATACGCAGCGCACTGCCTTCGTCCCGCTCGCGGATCATATTGCCGGAGATCGGCACCACGATCAGGAACATGCCGAAGATGGCCCATGCGGGCACGTTGTGCTGGGTTGAGTTCATAGAGGGATTGACGGAGGGGCCGTTGTCAAGGCTTTTCTCGGCAACTGCCAGCACATTCATACTTTCCAGGTTTACCGGCTTATCGCCACTACCGTTCATCCGGCTCAGACGCTGCAGCAATATCTCCGTCTTGACCTGGGTAAGATACTGGTTGAGGGCGAAGCCCAAGGCGCTACGGAAAGAGGGTTTCACCACAGGGTCGAACAACAGCTGAATCGCAGCGCTATCCTGACGGCCCTGGACCGGTAACCCTGCCGGAAGGCCCATGGCGCCGGCCATTTCGTTGGCGAGCTTGTTGGAAGTGTTGATCAGGGAAGCAGTGGCGTCTTCAGGGATCACAATGCCCATCTTGTATTGACCGTCGCGAAGGCTGGCCTTCAGCTGCTCCTCGGTAACGGCTACACCTTGCAGCCTGTCGATCATAATGAAGCTTTTGTTCTTTCTCAGCCCTTCGATCAGCTTCGTACCGGTATTCCCTTTATCCTTATTGGCGACCAGTATCTCGAACTTCATTTCCTGGTAATCGCGGTAAGGGGCATCCTGCACCACGGCCATAACGATAATGAGCGCTGCCGGCATCAGCAACAGCAACAGTAGCCCGCCGGGGTCGCGCAGCAGCAGCAAAAGTTCTTTTCGGAGGGTTGCAAACACAGTTTTCGCTTAAGGTCGCCGGTAACAGGCCGCAGGCAAAGGCTTACGGCCACAAAAAAAGAGTGGCGGCAAAGATACCACCACTCTTTTAAAAGGGAAAGGAAAATGCTTATTTAAAATCGCTTTCTTTCAGATTGCTGTTGGCTTTGGCCGAAGATACTTTAGTGCCGCCGCCGGTCAGGGTCTTTGATTCATAGGGGATCTTATATCCGTTGCCGTTCTTTACCTCACGATAGTCGGAAAGGGTCCGGATCTCGACTTTGGATTTAAGGCCTTCGTTGGTGCTCTCTACTTCTTTCACCAGCAGGCCTGTAGCTACATCATATGACTGGATGGTCTTCTTATGGCCGTCGTTCTCTACGCGCTCTACGCTATAGGCTTCCTGGCCGTTCACTACCTCTTTACCCAGCAGCGTAAAGTTAACGCCGTGCTGTGAGGGGTGCAGCAGCAACTGCAGGTCGGCTTCAGGCTTGTATTCCTTGATGGCTTCGGCAGGCAGGGTTTGTTTCTGTCCGCCGCCTTCGGCATAGCCGGTCTCGCCATTGATCACCATCTTCTGCATCACTTGGCCGTCCACAGTAATCGTTTGCTTAATGTGGGAAGGGGAAAGGACAACCACGCTTTGGGTGTATTCCTGTCCGCCTTCAACCACATTGGATACGATAGAGAGGTCCTTCAGACCTTCAAGAGCTGCTTTACCGCCAATCGCATTGATGTATTTATCCAGCACCTGGTCGATGCTTACGCCGTCGATCACTTTGGATTCGGTCACGATGGTCGGGTTACCGTAGTTGTCATAAAACTTCACCTCGCCGAATTTTTTCAGCTTGGGCAACTCGGTCTTGTTACCCACCACGATGATATTGGCGTTAGCAGGTTTCAGGTATTTCTGTGCGACAGCCTGTATGTCGGCGGTTGTGGTCGCGCTCAGGTTTTTGAGGTAATTTTTGTAATAATCTTTCGGCATCTTGTACCGCTCGATGTTGATCGCATATTGGGCGATGGTTTGCGGGCTTTCGAGGCCGAGCGCGAATACGCCGCTGATGAAATTAACAGCGCCCTGCAGCTCCTCCTGTGTAAGCGGTGTGTTCCGCATGTTATCCATTTCCCTCATCATTTCGACAATGGAGCTGTCGGTTACTTCGTTGCGGCACTGTACATTCACGTCCACATTACCCACGATATCGTCGGAAGAGATGGAGGAGTTAGAGCCGTAGGTCCAGGCGTGGGTTTCCCTCAGGTTACGATCGAGACGTTGGAAGCTGCCGCCCAGCACCTGGTTCATGATACGGGTCTTGATCACATCAGGTGTGCCGATCATCAGGTCGATGGGATAGGTAATGCTCACCGCGCTCTGCACCGCGCCGTCGCGGGGCACGAAGGCTACCTGAGTCTTGGCCGGAGCCGTTGCAGCAGGGTACTGGCTGCGGGGTACGTCGGCCTTTTCCCATTTACCGAAATATTTATTGGCCATCTCTTTTGCTTTGGCCAGGTTGATATCGCCTACGATCGCCATATAAGCGACATTGGGACGGAAGTACTTTTTATAATAAGCATTGCAGTCGGCCAGGGTAATATTATTGACCGTAGCCTCTGTGGTCACCTGTCCATAAGGGTGGTTAACACCGTAATTCAGCACGCTGCTTACATTACTAAGCATGTCGTCCGGATCGGTCTTGCTGGCCTCCAGGCCGGATAGAGCCTGCTTTTTCAGCTTGTCCAGCTCTTCCTGCTTAAAATTGGCGTTCAGCAAAGCGTCGCTCATAAGCTCCAGCATCTGGTCCTGGTATTTGGTCAGCGAGCGGCCGAAAATGCTGCTGTTGCTGGCGCCGATATTGGCGGCGATGCGGTCGGTTTCTTCATCGAACTTGTCTTTGGAGCGGGTTTTGGTACCGGCGGTAATCAGCTCGCCTACCATACTGTGCATACCGCTCTTGCCGCCTTCCGGTTCCGGCCTGATATCAAGAACGATAGAATAGGTTACTGCAGGCAGCTTGTGGTTCTCCACCACAAAAACTTTAAGCCCGTTATCCAGGGTAAAGCTTTCGGCATCGCCCAGCTTGATCTCCGGTGCGGGCCCCGGCTTCGGACGAATGCTTCTGTCCAGCTTTTGCGCGTGTACAGCAGTAAACAGCGATAAAGCAGCTATAGAAAAGAGTATCTTTTTCATTTTATGGATCAATTTTTTGAAATAGGATGGATAAGACTGCTATCCACCGGAATTTTAGATAATTTCTTTGCGTTGTCCAGGCTTATTGCCCTTTGGGAACGTAGTACAGCACTACGCAATTGTCTTTGGTTAAATATTTGTCCGCTACTCTTTTCAGGTCTTCACGTGTAATTTTCTGATAACGGGCCAGCTCTGTATTGATGAGATTGGTATCGTGGAAATAAGTGTAATTGGTCGCCAGCGATTCTGCAATACCGGCAATGCGGCCATTTTGCGATACAAAGCTGTTTTCAGCCTGGTTCTGCAGCTTTTTGAATTCCTCTTCGCTGATGAGGTTATCCCTTACTTTTTCGATCTCGTTTTTCATGGCTTTTTCCAGCTCAGCGGCAGTAACGCCGCGGGCGGCAATACCCAGGGTGATCATCAGGCCCGGATCTTCCAGTGGAGTGTTAAAGGCGCCCACCTGCACGGCTTTCTGGTCTTTGTCCACCACCTGCTTCTGCAGGCGGGAGCTGGCGCCCTGCGACAGGAGCTGGTTTAGCAGCTCGAGCGCATACATATCATCTGTACCCATCTTGGGGGCATGATAGGCCAGCACTACCATAGGCAGCTGTACATTGGCGTTGTATTTAACGCGCTTTTCCTTGGTCTGCGCAGGCTCTGCAACATTAGGCCGGGGCACTTCGCCGGTACCTCTTGGAATATCGCCGTAGTATTTATTGATCCACTCTTTGGCCTGCTCGGGCTTAAAGTCGCCTGCGAGCACCAGCACAGCGTTGTTGGGTACATAAAAGGTCTTATAGAAATCCATGAACTCGCTGGCCTTGGCCTGGTCGATGTATTGCTCTTTACCGATGGGCGTCCAGCGGTAGGGATGCTTGGTAAAGGCGTTTTCAAAGATCAGGGATTGCCACATGCCGTAGGGGCTGTTGTCGTAGCGCATCTTCTTCTCTTCTTTAACCACCTTACGTTGGGTCTCGATACCGGTGCTGTCGATCTTGGCATGCAGCATACGCTCCGCTTCCATCCACAGGCCCAGCTCCAACTGGTTGGCCGGCAGCTCTTCAAAGTAATAGGTCCTGTCCTGGGAGGTATTGGCGTTCAGCACGCCACCATTGTTCTGCACCAGCTTCATATATTCTCCGCGCTGGATGTTGTCCGTACCTTCAAAAAGAAGGTGCTCGAAAAAGTGAGCAAACCCGGTACGGGAGGGGTCTTCGTTCTTAGAGCCGACGTGGTACATCACCGACACCGATACGATGGGCACTGCATGATCCTCATGCAGGATCACATGCAGCCCGTTGGGCAGATCGTACTCGGTGAATTTGATATTCCCCTCCTGTGCAGACACCGAGAAGGCGCCGCCAGCAAACAGAACAGCACTCAGGAAAAAACGTTTCATGAAATTTGATTTTGATTTTATTGTTCGCAAAGATAACAGAATAAGCAAATTAACATTCACACCTTCCAGGGGAATTCTTTTACGGAATGTTTTTGATACATTAACTAACAAACTGGTTGCAGGCGAAATGAAAAATGCTGTTTCCCATAACGGAAAACAGCATCGGAATAGTGTAAACGACCAGGCAGGGACAGGGCGCCGGAAGAAATTACCTGATGGAAAGCAACGATACAAACGACTGGATCCTTTCAGGGCATCCGTATTTATTGCGGGAAGAAGCGCAGGACTGCATCATCAGACATAACAAGGCACCCACCAAGGCCGCGCTCCAGAATTTGTTCATTTTTTTCATTTCCAGAATGATTTTATTTAAAATTGTTATTGGTACTTTGCTGCAATGATAAATAAAAATCCCGTTTAGGTAAACGGTTATTATTTTTGCACGAAATTAATACAAAATTTAATAAATGCACATACATTTTATTGCTGTGGGCGGGGCTATTATGCATCAGCTGGCTATAGCTCTTCACCTGAAAGGGTATACGGTTACCGGAAGCGACGATGAAATAACCGATCCTGCCCGCACCAATCTCCGCCACTATGGCCTGCTGCCCCTGGCCTACGGCTGGTTTCCTGAGAAAATAACCGGTCAGCTCGATGCCGTTATTCTCGGCATGCACGCTAAAGAAGACAACCCCGAATTGAAAAAAGCAAGGGAAGCTGGTATACCGGTTTACTCTTTCCCTGAATACATGTACGAAGCTTCCCGCGACAAAAAGCGTGTCGTTGTTGCCGGAAGCCATGGCAAAACCACTACCACCTCGATGATCATGCATGTGCTGCGCGATCAGCAAATGGATTTCGACTACCTGGTGGGCGCCCGCGTCGAAGGTTTTGAGCACTCCGTAAGAATATCCGAGGCGCCGGTGCTGATCCTGGAAGGCGATGAATATCCTGCCTCCGTGATCGAGAAGCGGCCCAAGATCCATTTTTACCATCCGCAGGTGTCGGTGCTTACCGGCATTGCCTGGGACCATGTCAATGTATTTCCCACGTTTGAGCAGTACAAAGAGCAGTTTGCGATCTACCTGAGGGAAATGGAAACGGGCAGCGTCCTTATCTATAATGCAGAAGATAAGGAAGTCGTATACCTGGTGGAAAAGGAAGCGTCGCACCTGAAGCTGATGCCTTATGTAACGCCCAATTTCAAGGTAACGGACAACGCTGTCGTGCTCAACACTTCTGAGGGAAAAGTAAACCTGCAGATCTTTGGCAGCCATAACCTGCAGAATATGGAAGCTGCCCGCAAGGTGTGCAATATACTTGGCATAAGCGATGCTGGTTTTTACCGTTCCATAGCTGGCTTCAGCGGTGCTGCCCGCCGGTTGGAAAAGATAACCGAAAGGGAGGGCTTTATCGCTTACCGCGATTTTGCTCATGCGCCCTCCAAGCTAAAGGCCACGCTGAGCGCCGTAAGGGAACGTTTTCCCGGCCACGAACTCATCGCCTGCTTCGAGCTGCACACCTTCAGCAGCCTCAACAGCGCCTTCCTGAAAGAGTATGCCCATACTATGGACCCTGCCGATCATGGCGCGCTGTTCTTCAGCGCCCATGCCCTGGAACTGAAAGGGTTGCCCCCACTCGATCCCGTAGAAGTCAAGCAACATTTCGCCAACGACAAGCTGGCTGTGTTTGAGCAGAAGGACGCGCTGGAAGCCTGGATCAGGGAGGCTGCCGGCAAAAGCGACAGGCCGGTATGCCTGCTGCTGATGAGCTCCGGCACCTTTGACGGTATGGACCTCTCCTCGTTCTGAGCCGCTGCTCTTTTATCCGAATCTGTATAATAACCGTAATAAATGAACAAAATCTTAGTCGCCAACCGTGGCGAAATTGCTTTAAGAGTAATGCGCTCTGCAAAAGAAATGGGCATCAAAACGCTGGCTGTTTTTTCCGAAGCTGATCGCAACATGCCTTTTGTTACCTATGCCGATGAAGCGGTATGCATAGGGCCTGCCCCTTCGGCCCAGTCTTACCTACGTGCCGACAAGATCATCGAAGTCGCTAAAGCCTATGGCGCCGATGCCATTCATCCCGGCTATGGCTTCCTGAGCGAGAATGCCGACTTCTCCCGGTCGGTAGCGGAAGCGGGGCTTACCTTTATCGGTCCCTCGGCCCATTCCATAGAGATCATGGGCAGCAAGATCGCAGCCAAGCAGGCGGCACAGAAGTTTAACGTACCCATGGTGCCCGGCACCGACAAGCCGCTGCAGAGCTATGAAGAGGCCCGTGATGTCGCCGAAAGCGTGGGCTATCCCATCCTGATCAAAGCTTCGGCCGGCGGCGGCGGTAAAGGTATGCGCGTGGTGAACAGCGCCGACGAGCTGGAAGAGCAGATGCGTATGGCCAAAAGCGAAGCGCTGAGCGTCTTCAGCAATGACGATGTCTTTATTGAAAAATACGTGGGCTCGCCCAAGCACATCGAGATACAGCTGATGGGCGACCAGATGGGCAACTATGTTTACCTGTTCGAACGCGAATGCTCTATACAGCGACGCCACCAGAAACTGATCGAAGAAGCGCCTTCCTCCTGCCTTACGCCCGATATCCGCAAAGCGATGGGCGAATGCGCCGTGGATGTAGCCCGTGCCTGTAAATACTATGGTGCAGGCACTGTTGAGTTCCTGGTGGATGAGCAGCTTAATTTTTACTTCCTCGAAATGAACACCCGCCTGCAGGTAGAGCATTGTGTAACGGAAATGATCACCGGCATCGACCTGGTCAAAGAGCAGATCAGGGTGGCGCGTGGCGAAAAGCTGTCTTTTTCCCAGGAAGACCTTCATATCAACGGACACTCGATCGAGCTGCGTGTTTGCGCCGAAGATCCTATGGACAACTTCATGCCCGATACCGGCCGGCTCAACATCTACATCCGGCCGCAGGGACCAGGCGTGCGGGTGGACGACGGCTATGAGCAGGGTATGGACATTCCTATTTTCTACGATCCGATGATCGCCAAGCTGGTGGTATGGGGGCGCGACCGCAATGAGGCTATAGACCGCCTGTGCCGTGCCGTTGATGAATACAGGATACAGGGCATCCAGACCACGCTGGGCTTCGGTAAATGGGCGGTGCGCCAGCCCGCTTTTGTGGAGGGTAAATTCGATACGAATTTTATTGCCAAATATTTTAAGCCGGAGTACCTGGTGCATGAAACCGAAGACGAAGCCGCGGTGGCCGCCGCGCTGGCCGGCATCCTCTGGGACAAAGGGAAGAAGGAAATGCAGGCTGCGGTAAGCGGTGGCAATGTTTCCCGCTGGAAGATGCAGCGGAATTGATCTGATTCAAAAAGTGCGGACCGGTTCCGCACTTTTTTTGACCTTGCCTTGTGGATGGCACTGTCCGTCCGGTTTTCAGAGAAAGGCAGCCGGGGTTTTGCCCCTGTAGGCTTAACCTTTTTTAACGGAAATAAAATTTCTGTTTGCCATGCAAATATTTTAGCTTTATGCAGTGCGGAACCGTATTTGCAATACACAGTAATTTAATAAATTATTCCTTTTATGAAAGCAGATGATGATTACAAAGAGCAGGATGGCGAAGGGGAAGAAGAACGGTTCAGCGATGATCCCGAAGAGCAGCTGAGGATCGAAAACGAATTGCTGCGCCTGCAGCTGCAGGCGGAGACCGGCGCCGATATTCACCAGCTGGAAGACGTGCCGCCGGAGGTGGAGCATGCTTTCCTCAACAATATCCTCGCCTTCGAACGGCAGCTGGACAGCGTCGCCGAGGTAAGCATTTACAAGATACTGGGCGAGCCCAAAGACTTCAGGGACGCTGCTGCGCTGAACGATGAGCAGATCGAAAAAGAGCTTGAGCGGCTGGAGGTTTTTATGCGGGATAAAAATATCGAAGTGGATTACGGTGCCGAATATCCTGCGCGGCTCAAGTACAAGTTCATCACCGAGGAGCTGTTCCAGCATGAGACCCAGCAATTCGATATCCCGGAAATGGTGAACCATTTTATTTATGAAGAATTTCATCCCAACCACCGGCTGACCATAGAGGGCATTGCCGAAGACTTCCTGGAAATGTGGCTCGACCGTCAGATCGATGAGCAAAGCTTTATTTTCAGTGATACCTTCCGTACGGACAACGACGGTGTGTATACCAAAGAGCAGTTCCTGGGCCATATCCGGAACATCTTTGCGGCTTACCTTTCTTTCGATAACGGCGGCTACCGGATCAGCAATATTGCTTTTGAAGAGGGGAACGGAGAGCCGGAAGGCCCCGGTTATGCGGAGGGAATGATCACTTACAATGCTACTTTGGAAAGCAAAGAAACAGAGACGGTAGAAGCCCCTTTCAGGATCAGCATGGCCTGGATAAACGGCTACTGGGAGATCGTTAATGTTATCATGCCAGGCTTGTCGCTTTAAATACCCCGATACTTTTTTATCATGAACACAACACTTGCCATCATAGGCGGTGGCAATCTTGGTGTTGCCATAGCCGAAGGCCTTATCAGCAGCGGCTTTGCACAGCCGCAGGAGCTTATTGTTACCCGGCGGAATACCGCTGCCCTGGCCGGGCTGGCCGCACAAGGCGTTACAGTTACTGAAGACAACGCCGCTGCCGCCAGGCAGGCCGATTGGCTTATCCTGGCGGTAAAACCCTTCCAGGTAAAGGAAATACTGGCCTCTCTACAACCCGTTCTCGATCCGGCACGGCACACCATCGTGAGCGTAATAACCGGCGTATGGCTCAGTGACCTGCGCGGCATGCTGGGCGAAGGGTTCAGCCTGTTCAGGGCCATGCCCAATACGGCGATCGCCATCAGGGAAAGCATGACCTGTATTTGTGCCGACGGTGTGACCGAGCCACAAACGGACTATGTCAATGCTTTGTTCAGGCGTCTTGGTAAAACGGTCTTCATCGATGAAAAGCTGATGGATGCCGCGACGGTGCTGGGCGCCTGCGGCACAGCTTATGCTATGCGCTACATCAGGGCCAATATCCAGGGCGGTATCGAGATAGGGTTCGATGCACAGACAGCCTCGCTTATTGCTGCGCAGACCGTGAAAGGCGCTGCGGAACTGCTATTGACGCGACACACGCACCCCGAACAGGAAATCGACAAGGTTACCACGCCTAAAGGCTGCACCATTGCCGGCCTGAACGAAATGGAGCATCAGGGCTTCAGCTCCTCGCTGATCCGCGGCATTGTGACCAGCTACCGGAAGATACAAACCGATATGTAATACAGGCATTATCCTGATAAAACCTGTATTTGAATATACAGGGAAGCTGGTATTCCCCGCGCTTTGAATGGAAGCTAACTTTGGTATCGTCTGCAAGGGCAGACCATGCTGAACAACCTACCCATGGCATGATTAAGATTAGAGACAGGGAAGGATCATCAGACTCAATTTTTTTTATGAAAAAGAAAAGCATTTCACTGAAAGCAAAGCTTACCCTGAACAAAGTAACCCTTGCTCAACTGAATCAGCAACAGCAAACGGCAGTAGCAGGAGGAGGAACTCTTAGCCGTTGCGAAACCGTAAGAACCTGCGCACCGCAGCATACGGGATTTGCCAGCTGCGAAAATATCTGCTGATCCCTGTTTAACATTGATCGCATAAAAAAGGTAAAGCTCAACAAAGGCTTTACCTTTTGTCTTTACAGGATGGAGAACATTTGATTGTGCTTATGGCTGCATCATTTTTTTTGCATCATGCTTGCTTTATCTTCCGCAAAAAACGGCGACATTTACAGCCGGTAAGCGGAACACTGAGAACCCTTCCGCTGCACTGCATTTTATTGTTTTACTACCATCAAATTATAGAGCTATGTCTGTTAAAACAGCATTGATTACCGGCGGTTCCAAAGGCATCGGCTACGGTGTGGCTGAGGCCCTGATCCGCCAGGGCATACGCGTGGCCCTTACCAGCCGTTCCCTGGCCGGCGCCGAAGAAGCAGCGGCAAAGCTTAATGCCATACAGCCCGGCTATGCTCTGGGCCTCGAAGCCGATGTACGCGACCTTGCCTCCCAGCAACGGGCCGTAGATAAGACCCTGCAGCAATGGGGGCAGATCGATTATGTGATCGCCAATGCCGGTGTCGGTCATTTTGCGCCGGTACAAACCATGACCATCGATACCTGGAAAGAAACCATCGATACCAATCTTACCGGTGTTTTTTATACAGCTAAGGCTACCCTGCCCTCTCTCGGGCAAAGCAAAGGCTATTTCATTACGATTGCCAGCCTTGCCGGCGCCAACTTCCTACCGGAAGGCACAGCATACAATGCCAGTAAATTCGGCCTGGTCGGCTTTACACAAGCCATGATGCTCGATGTGCGGAAGGAAGGCATTAAGGTAACCACCATTATGCCGGGCTCAGTAGCCACGCAATTCAATAACCATACAGTGAGCGAACAGGATGCCTGGAAGATACAGCCCGAAGACATAGGACAGATCGTGGTTGACCTGATCCGTATGCCGGCGCGTACCCTTCCCAGCAAAATAGAGGTACGGCCCGCGGTCCCCGGATAGTTGTACAAATAAAAATTTGTGTTAAAGGCAACAAGAAGCCAGTTAATTCGTTGTAGTTTAGCGCAACATCACAACCGTTTTCTATTCAGTAGCTTTACCTCATATATTTTTTCAATCAACATCTAATCCCTGCCCCGCAGGACCGTTTTAATATATGCAAGCAGAAATTTTATGGGTAGACGATGAAATAGAATCGTTGAAATCTCAGATCCTTTTCCTGAAAAACAAAGGTTATGAAGTAAAGCCTTTCACCAATGGCTACGATGTGCTCGAGCACCTCAAAAGCAACCAGGCCGATGTTATCCTGCTGGATGAGAGCATGCCCGGCATGACCGGTCTCGAAACCCTCTCCCGCATCAAAGAAAGTTATCCAACCGTGCCGGTGGTGATGGTCACCAAGAACGAGGCGGAGAACATTATGGAAGAGGCCATCGGCTCACAGATAACCGACTACCTCATCAAGCCGGTAAACCCCAACCAGGTGCTGCTTTCGCTGAAGAAGATCATGGATGGCAAACGCCTGGTGTCGGAAAAGACCACCATTGAGTACCAGAAAGACTTCCGCAACCTGTTTATGGCGCTCAACAGCAATCCCAATGTGGAAGAATGGAAGGACCTGTATAAAAAGCTGGTGTATTGGGAAGTGGAGATGAGCAAGAGCGATAGCCCGGAAATGCAGGAAGTATTCAACACCCAGAAGTCGGAGGCCAATACCGAGTTCTTCAAATTTGTTTCCCGCAATTATATCGACTGGATCAAGAACAAGCGCGAAGATACGCCTGTGATGTCGCATACCTTGTTCAGCCAGATGATCGCGCCGCATGTGAAGAAAGGTAAGCCCACCTTTATGGTGCTGATTGATAACCTGCGCTATGATCAGTGGAAATCGATAGAACCTATCGTGAACCAGTTCTTCAGGGTACAGGAAGAAGATATGTTCTATGCCATACTGCCCACTTCTACCCAATACAGCCGCAACGCCATCTTTTCCGGTATGCTACCGGTAGAGATCGAAAGGCGTTACCCGCTGGAATGGAAGAATGACGATGAACAGGGCGGCAAGAACCTTTATGAACGCCAGTTCCTGGGCGACCAGATCAGGGCGCTCAATATGGGCAATATCCGTTGGGAATACCTGAAGATCACCAATAATGAAGATGGTAAGACCATGGAGGATAATATCCATAACTACCTGAAGAACGACCTTACAGTGATCGTTTACAATTTTGTAGACATGCTATCGCATGCCCGTACGGAAATGGAAGTGCTGAAGGAGCTGGCCGGCGACGAACAATCTTATCGTTCGCTTACCGTAAGCTGGTTTGAGCATTCCCCCTTGTTCCGTGCGCTGAAGAAGATCGCGGAAAAGGATATACAAGTAATCTTTACTACCGACCATGGCACCATGCGTGTGAGGACCCCCAGCAAATGTGTAGGCGACAAATCGACCACGACCAACCTGCGTTACAAGCATGGCCGCAATATCCAGTACGAGGAGAAAGACGTGTTTGCCATCACCACGCCGCATGATGCCGGTCTGCCGCAGCCCAATGTCAATTCCAAGTACATTTTTGCCAAGGAAGATGTTTTCCTCTGCTATCCCAACAACTATAACTATTACGTGAACTATTACCGCAACACCTTCCAGCATGGAGGGGTATCGCTGGAAGAAATGATCGTACCCGTAGTGCGGATGACCAGCAGGTAAGCAATATGTAAATTAATGCAGCCGTGCCGTTCACCGGCACGGCTTTTTTATGCGCCGCCTTTGTTGGTGTTTTCAGCAATAAAGGCGGAAAACAGCAACTCCCGCTTTAAGAAACCGGAAGTAAAAGGGAGGCTTTAAGCCTGACAGGCTTGAAACCTAGTTGCTATCCCCATTGCCGGAGTTTTAACCAGCAAGAGTGGAGCTTGGGCCTCGTTCCATGCTAATTTGACCAAATAGTTTTACCTTTACGCCTACATTTCAACTACAATATGCCTCACTATTATAGCCTGGGAAATATCCCCCATAAGCGACATACACAGTTCCGCAAGCCCGATGGCGGGCTGTATTCCGAGCAACTGTTCAGCACCGAAGGTTTTTCTTCCAATTATTCGCTGCTGTATCATGTTCATCCGCCGACAAAAATCATCAAAACACTGGAGCCTGTTGATGTTTCGCCAAAGGCTTCTACCGACAATATCCTGAAGCACCGCAGTTTCCAGGGCTTCAAAGTGCAGCCCGAGGCCGATTTCCTGAAAAGCAAGAAAACGGTGCTGTTCAACAATGACGTGCACCTCTCCCTGGCGGCGCCACAGAAAGGTCTTACGGGTAATGTTTTCTATAAGAATGCCGATTCCGATGAAGTGATCTTCGTGCATGAAGGTAGCGGCGTATTGAAAACCCAGTATGGACAGCTGAGATTTGCCTACGGCGATTACCTAGTGATCCCCCGCGGTACCATTTACCAGATCGAGTTCGATACCGAGGCCAACAGGCTCTTTATTGTTGATTCTTTCAGCCCGGTAACTTATCCTAAAAGGTACCTGAGCAAATACGGTCAGCTGCTGGAGCATGCGCCGTACTGCGAGCGCGATATCCGCAAACCCGGCGACCTGCAGACTTTCGACGAGCAAGGCGAATTCCTGATCAATATCCGGAAGAAAGGCCTGATGTATCCCATCTGGTACGGCACACATCCCTTCGACGTTGTCGGCTGGGACGGCTACGAATATCCTTATGCCTTAAGCATCCATGATTTTGAGCCGATCACCGGCCGGGTACACCAGCCGCCGCCTGTACACCAGACCTTCGATGCACACAATTTTGTGATCTGCTCTTTTGTGCCCCGTAAATATGATTATCATCCCCTGGCGATACCGGCACCCTATAACCACAGCAACATCGACAGCGACGAAGTGCTGTATTATGTCGATGGCGAATTCATGAGCCGAAAGCATGTCGAACGCGGTATGATCACTCTGCACCCCGGCGGCATTCCCCACGGACCGCATCCCGGCGCTGTGGAGAAGAGTATCGGTAAAACCGAAACGCCTGAACTGGCGGTAATGGTCGATACCTTCCACCCGTTGATGATGACGGATGCGGCCAAGGGTATCGAAGACGAACATTATGTGATGAGCTGGGCAGAGTAAGCCCCGGCTTAAGGTATAGCGATAGAGGTTTCCCGCAAGGACAAGCCTCTTTTTTTTATGCGGTGGCCTGGGAAGGAAGTATATCAACGTTTATCGCCTTCTGTCCCTGTTCGACAATACCAGGTAGCTTATACAGGGCAAGGCAGCGCCGAACTTACCGCTCCGCTGTTTTGATCCTGACAGCCTGAAGGAACTCTTCCCTTTTTCGCTGCGATACATTTACTTCGGTATTGTCGCTCATCAGTATCGTTCCACCCCTGCCATACTGGTATTGCAACAAATGGTCCGGATTGATCAGGTGTTGATGATGCACTCGGATAAAACCATGATCCTTTAGCAACATCTCGTAGCTTCCCAATGTACGGCATACCAGCACCGGCCTTCGATCCGTAAAATGAAAGAGCGTATAATTATCCGATGCTTCGCAACGGATGATTTCTGTAACAGGCACATAAATGAATCCATTGGTCGTAGGCAGGTCTATTTTGGCTTTGAGTACAGAAGGCTGTTGCAGGCTTGCCAGCAGGCCATCGATACGCCCTGCCAGCTGTTCGCGCGTACAATACTGTTGCGCCCGGTCAACTGCCGCCGAAAGACTCTTTACATTCAGTGGCTTCAGGATATAGTCCAGCGCATGCTGCCTGATGGCTTGAAGCGCGTAGCTGTCGTATGCTGTAACGAATATGGTTTGAAAGGACGGATCGGATATTTTCTGAAATAAAGCAAACCCGTTCTCTTGAGGCATATTGATATCCAGGAAAAGCAACATGGGATTGTGTCTCTCAATTTCCGATACCGCGGCCTCAACCGAATCGGCCTCGCCTACGACATGAACATCGGGGCAATAACGGTCCAGGAAATTCCGCAGGGTTTGCCTGCTTCCCATTTCATCATCAACGATTAACGTAGTCAGGATCATGAGTCGTTAATTTTAAGGGTATCAGTAAGGATACCTGTGTGCCGCCGGGCTCACCTCCGGTATCCGGTTTATCGGTAATCTCTACCTGTACGGTGATCCCGTACATGCGGTTAATGGTCTCTATACGCTGGTGGGTGATCTTCATACCCATAGAGGTATGTTGCGGCTGCCGGTAGCTTACCGCCTGCTTACGGCCTATCCCGTTGTCGTCTATGATACAGCACAAATTGTCCTTCTTAAGCGTGAAAGACAAGGTTAGTTTACCCTCCCGGCCTTTAAGATAGCGTAATCCATGGTTAACCGCGTTTTCAACATAAGGCTGGATAAGCATGGCTGGTATGGCAATCTGTTCCGCAGAAATGTTGGACGCAATATCGAAAGTAACCGTAAACAATTGCCGGAAGCGGACCTGCTCCAGTTCCAGGTAGGTTTGTAACATAGCGATCTCTTCGTTTAAAGGTAACCAATGCGCTTGTGAATGAGCGAGTGTGAGCCTGATAAAATGGGCGAACGAAGTCATGTAATCATTGGCCGTTATTTCATCATGCTGGCTGTAATAGAATTGGATCGCATTAAGCGCATTAAAAATAAAATGCGGATTGATCTGAGCCCTCAGGGCATTCAATTCCAGTTCGGCCAATTGCTGCTGCTTCCGTGCTTCCTGCGCCGCGCGTTTTTTCACCCTGTTTATCCTGAAGCGGAAGACCATTGCTACTATGGCGCCAAGGAGCAGGATAAAAGCACCGACCAGGGCGGGATGGCGCCAGAGTGGCGGCAGGATGGTAATGGAAAGCTGGAGCGGCTTCGCTGTCCATTCACTACCAGGACTACGGCACCATAGCAGCAGCTTATAGTCTCCCGGGCCCAATGCAGAGAAATCAATGGTTTGCGCATAGGTGTATAGTGTATCGCCTGTACCGCCCATCAGCAGGTATTTATATTGCAGCGGGGTGCCTCCTGTATAGCTCAGGCCGGTATAAGAGAGCTGTAGGTTTTGTTCTTTATTAGAAAACCGGAGGGTTTGCCCGTTGATCGCGCGGCCGTTTGCCGTCTCTAAGTAAAGCCGGGGTGGTTTGGATTGTAAGGTATCCTGGCTGTTTAGGATCAGAATACCCTGATCCGTGGCCAGGTACAGCCTGCCGCCGCTTTCCGCCAGATCATTGATCTGTTTGCCTGCTATACCTGGAGGAAGGGGAAATGGTTTTACTGTAAAATGTCCGTCTGTTGTCTGCCGTATGCGGTCGATACCGCCGTCTGAGCTCAGCCAGATACAACTGTTCTCAGCAACAAAAAGCCGCTTGCAGCTATTGCCTGCCAGTCCATGATGTCTGTCCAACTGTACCGGCGGCAGCCCGTAGTCTTTTATAAAAAGCAGGCCCCGGGTACTGCTGCCCGCGAGGATACCGCCACCAGGTGCCGGCACCATGCAGGTAATAAAGCAATCCGTTAGCAAGCTGTCCGGGTCGTATTTCACTGGTTGACCATTCTTAAAATAGCGTAATCCATTGATACCGCCGGCCCATAAGATTTGATTGTTGTCCAGTGCCAGGGCTGTTATGCGTCCTATATGGTCACACCTGGTTTTCCGGGTGCGGTTGTCGTAAACAACCAGGCCGAAAATGCACCCGGCATAGAAAAAGCGTTCGGAAAAGAAACCGGCTTTCATTGAAGCCTGCCGCCGGATGCAGGATACATCGTTGTGAATAGTATATAGCCCGACATCGCTTCCCGCCATCAACAATTCATGACCATTATCGCGGACAAACAGGACACGGTTGTTTTGCGGCGTGGTGAGGGTATGCACCTGTATGGTATTGTCTTTCTTTATCCGATAGACATGCCCGAAATCGTCACCAGCGATAATATTTCCTCCCCTGCTTAAAGCAATAGACAATATATTGTTTCTCACCAGACCCGAACGTCGGTCAATGAGCCGGCCACCGTTTGCGGGTATAAAGTATATGCCATCGTTTAAAGTGCTTAGCCACCGGTTGCCTTCATGGTCTGTCCGCATACAGTTCGTGGGTAGACCACGGGGGAAAGCCGTATCCGGTACGATCTTCCCGGACAAGCTATCATAAATTTGCATGCCCCTGGCTGTACAAAGCAGCATACCGCCCTTCCCGGAAGGGCCTATCTGGTATATCCGGCCGGGCACACGATGCGTTTTTAACCTTTGCAGACTATCTCCCACAAAATACCATTGATCCAGTTCCTGTCTCCTGTCCGGATGCCCGAAGCCTGAGGCGAAAAGTGTGTGGCCATCAAAAAATAAAGCGTCGATATAGCCTACCGGCAGTTTTTGATTGAAGCCGGTTTGGATATTGAATACGTCATTACCGGCGACAATATAGTCCTCTCCGTTTCTGCGAAAGTGCTTTACCCGCTCCGGTGAAGACAGCTCAATATTCTGCAATACGCGCAGGTATGGGAACCCGGGACAGAGGATCCCTATTTTTTTGCCCACCAGGCAATCATTACCTTCCCGATCGGTAAACAGCTCGTCATAATATAGGCTCTCGGCATCTATTTTCCGGCAAAGCGGGTCATTCTCACTGGTATATATTTTCCCGTATTTCAGGTAGCAAGCTTTCCTGTTGTAACAGACCAGCCAGTAGCGATGCTGTTTGTCTTCTCTTATCCTGAAGACCTCCATATCCGGAATACCTTCTTTAATGGAATAATTCAGAAAAGCCGATCCATCATAACGGCTTATGCCCTGATCGGTACAAAACCACATAAATCCTTTGCTGTCTTCATACACATCGTACACCACATTGCTGGGCAGGCCGTCTGCCATAGTAACATGTCGTGCCAAAGGCTCCCATGTGGCTGAAGCATACTTTGCAAAGCATAAGGGCAATAGTAAAAAAAGCAATGGGCAGCACCGCATAACAAAAGCATAATTCACAATATAGGTAAAAATAAAAATATCTCTTAGTAATCTGCTTTTGTAGTATACAGATAAGCAGGGAGAAGTATTCCTTATGCCTGAACCGCTCTTTAACCGGTCACTTGTTGCATCATCAACCATAGCGGATAAAAAAAGATCGCGTTTCTGTAGCTGCCAGCTAATGCATTCCTGTCGGTGCAGTTAACAGTATAGGCGTGCATTTGCTCCTCAGCCGGACATACTTACTCAATGTCGTTTCTTTATATGGTCTCTAATAGCCTAATTGCAGGTATAAGGCCCCGGGATCCCTATTACCGGCCATTTCGTACACAATCGCTGAACAACCACCCCATGGCGGTATAAGACAGGGGAGGACAAATCTAAATTTCTCAACGATGAAAAAATCAAAATTAGTGCTGAACAAAAAACTATCTTTTGGTAAAGAGGACATTATGCCCCTTAGCGGAATGAAGAACATAGCCGGCGGAGCAGATACCATACATCAATGCGCGCCATCCGCAGCATGTACGATACCCGCAGGCGGTTGCAACGAACAAGATTATACTGCTACTTGCCCTGCAGGCTGTGTATTTCCACCTCAATCCGTCAATCAGTGCAGTATCAGCACTGATACAATAAGCAAAATGCCATAGTGCCCCAACACAAAGCCCGTCTGTCTCCCCCACTTTTAATTAAGTGATGGGTCATCCGATACCAGGATCCATATTTTTCCTGTCAACGCAAATATTCAAAATTCAAACCGATGAAGAAACAATCAATCGATTTAAAAAAGCTGGAAATAAAAAAGACATCTATTTCCAGGCTGGAAAGCAGTAACATTACAGGAGGAGACGCTTCACAATTTTGTGTGCCGTCGGAACCACAGCAGTCCGATATTTGCTCACATTTAGACCAATGTGCCTCACAGAGGTGTACGTGGAGACTTTGTTATTCGGTGTTGTGCTCCACCTCGCCCGTATTGAAATGTGTCGCTTAGGTCCGTTCCTGGAAAATAAAGGCTGTCTCCTGCGCATGTACGCAAACGTAGGAGGCAGCCTCAGGCGATAAGGAGACCGGACCCGGAATAGTATTGTTTCCGCTGGTGAATTTCCGCAGTATTTGCCTATCTTCAGCCCATGAATTTTGCCGGTAAAGGCCTGCACTGGCTTACAGCGAAAAATCACAGGATATTCTTTTTCTTCCTGGCGCTGGCCGGTTTGCTCTACCTGCCTTCCCTCGATGCCAAGTTTACCTCCGATTTTATTTTTTGGTCAAATCGTTATGATAAGCAGGGGACTGCCGGTTTAAAAAACGGCTTCGGCGATCCCAGCCTCAAGTATATGTACCACCTGCTGATGTATGGCTGCTACCGCTTGTTCGGTACGCATCCTTTTGGCTGGTATCTCATCTGCCTGGGACTGCATGCGCTTAACGCCACATTGCTGCAGGTTCTGCTGCGCAAGATCCTGCAACACCTGCAGATCGCACGCCCTTGGCTGCCGCTTACGGCGACCTTATTCTTCCTCCTCTCTCCTTACCAGACGGAAGCGGTGGTATGGGCTGCGACTATTCATTTCCTGTTTGCTTCCGTTATGTTGCTGACAGGTCTTATCGCATTGATCCGTTTCTGGGAAACGGGTGCCTTAAAAGCACTGGCCGGCCTCTTTATCCCGTTTGGCATTGGCCTGTTTGCGACTGAAGCCATATTCGTGCTGCCTTTGCTGCTGTGCTGCCTGACGGCTTTGTTTGTCTTAAGAAGCGACCTGAAAATACCTTTGGGTAAAACAATCCTTTGGGCACTGCTGCCGGCCTTCCTGATGGTAGCCGGCTTTGTGGGACTTACCTATCTCCGTTTCGGCAATCCCGTAGGGCACTATGGCGCTGCCATGCACCTGAATACCGACTTATCCTATATCGGTGTCAACTGTTTTAAATACTTCCTGAAGTTCGTTCTGTGGTTCCGGTACCTGCCTTTCAGCCACGCGGCCTTTCTCAATTACCTGGATAAGGATATGAACGGTGTGTATGTATTGCTGGCGCTGGGGACCGTGCTGCTCCTGTGCCTGCTCCTGCTTAGGAAAACGGGTCGAAAGGGAATGCTGCTGTGGTTTTTGTTCTTTAGTTTCCTGGCCGCCCTGCTCCCTGTGATCAACCTGGAGACTTTGTTTGTAAAAGACATCCAGTCGGATCGTTATGGCTATCTGCCTTCTCTTTTCTTCTACCCGCTCGCGGCTGCAGCCATTAGCTTCCTGTTCGGGGAATGGCTGCGGAAGCTTGTGGCCAGCTTGTATCTTATCGCCAGCATCATCTGTCTCAGCAACGCTGTACAAAAATGGCGCTTCGCCGGTGAGATGATCGAGAATCTTGTCCGTACTTTTCCTCATAAGGCAAGCGGCCGTGTCTATATCCTTAACCTGGTTGACACTTACGGCGGCGCCTACTGCCTGCGTATGGGCTTTGACGTCAAACTCACCCGTAAGTATGGCCATGATTTGCCGGATATAACCTCGCTAGCGCACTATACGATGTATGCGCCTGAAGATTCGGTGAGCGTGGTACCGAAAGGAAACAATACCTACGAGGTGCGTGCCGGTGGCTGGGGTGGCTGGCTATGGGGGATGCCGCTGGGCGATAGCCCGGAATACGAGGTGACTACCGACGGCAGCACACGGCAGTATACTATACATTTCAAAGACCTGAAGCCGGAGGATATGATCCTTTACCAGGCGGGCCCCGAATGGCGCGTACTTTCCCGTTAACAGGTCATTCTGATGATGTTAGGCAATTTTCATTTATTTTTGTGTCACCGGCCGGTCATTTGTATGTTGGCCTGACTTTTCGAGGCAAGAACCTAAAATCAATAAGCAGTGGAAAGAGAATTTCATAACTCTTCTTACATCAGGGTAAAGAAGAGGCTCAAAAAGCTGGTCATGGCGATGTGGAGCTGATAAGATGTTTTTTTTAAAAAAGTATCAGGGAGCGCAAACTCCTTTATACCCGATTCTGAATCTACCAACTAACATCTTAAATTTAATAAAGACATGTCTACAGTAACCGGAAAAACATTTGCTGAGAAAATAGCTCAGGCCCAGGATTTCCTGCCGATCAACGGTACCGATTATATTGAATTTTATGTAGGTAATGCCAAGCAGGCAGCGCACTATTACAAAACAGCCTTCGGCTTCCAGTCTGTGGCTTATGCAGGCCCCGAAACCGGTGTACGCGACCGTTCTTCCTATGTATTGCAGCAGGGTAAGATCCGTCTTGTGCTGACCACTGCATTGAACTCCGAGCATCCTATTTCTGAGCACGTGAAAAAGCACGGTGATGGCGTAAAGGTATTGGCTCTGTGGGTTGAAGACGCTTACAGCGCATTTGAAGAAACCACCAAACGCGGCGGAAAACCTTACCAGGAGCCTGTTACGCTTACCGATGAGTTCGGCGAAGTGCGCATGTCGGGCATTTACACTTACGGTGAGACGGTACACATGTTCATCGAGCGTAAAAACTATAAAGGCGCTTTTATGCCGGGCTATGAGGCCTGGAAGAGTGATTACAACCCTTCCGACGCCGGTCTGCTGTATGTCGACCATTGCGTGGGTAATGTCGGTTGGAACCGTATGCTGCCGACTGTAAAATGGTATGAGGATGTGATGGGCTTTGTGAATATCCTTTCTTTTGACGACAAGCAGATCAATACCGAATACTCGGCCCTGATGAGTAAGGTAATGAGCAATGGCAACGGCTATTCCAAGTTTCCCATCAACGAGCCCGCCGAAGGCAAAAAGAAGTCACAGATCGAAGAGTACCTGGATTTCTATGAGGGAGAAGGCGTACAGCATATCGCCGTAGCGACCAAAGATATTGTGAAGACCGTGATCGAACTGAAAGCACGTGGTGTAGAATTCCTGAGCGCTCCGCCCGATGCATATTATGAAATGCTGCCCGAGCGCGTGGGCTCTATCGATGAAGATATCAAGAAGCTGCAGGGACTGGGCATCCTGGTCGATCGCGACGAGGAAGGCTACCTGTTACAGATCTTTACCAAGCCGGTGGAAGACCGCCCTACTCTTTTCTTCGAGATTATCGAGCGCCATGGTGCGCAGAGCTTCGGTGCCGGTAACTTCAAGGCTTTGTTTGAAAGCATTGAAAGAGAGCAGGCCAAGCGCGGCAACCTGTAAGGTTATCGTTGTGATATAAACAAAAGAGAAGTCAAGTTTCGAAACTTGACTTCTCTTTTGTTTTACCTGTTACCATTAATCGATGATCTCAATAAACTCGATACCGTTTTTCTTCAGCTCCTTCAGCACAGGCACATAAACCTCCGGCATTACCGGGATGTGCACACCAGTGATGTTCCTGGTGCTGATCTCCTGCAGCAGGATCTTCTTGGCCAGGATCGCCATAGGCAGGCCCACGGTCTTGGACATGGCGCTGTACTGGCGGTTGTCGCCGGTTACGATCATAGAGCTGGTAAGCTTTACCAGCACGCCTTTCCTTTCGTAATCGATCTGGTGCTGCATCACGACCATATCCTTATCCAACGCTTTCATTTTCCAGCGCTCTTCCAGCAGGGTCTGCAGGATATCGGCCGAAGACAGCTGGCCGACGCCATTGATGCGGCGGTTGTCGAACAAGCCCAGCCAATCCATTTGCTTCATCTCTTTTTCATCGGCGCCGAATTTCTTCTTGAATTGTTCGCGCAGCTTGGCATCGTTGGCCACACCGACCACTTTTGCAGTCCAGTCGGCATATGAGCTGTTGTCGGCCTGGAACTTGTCGTCCTCATTCACCAGGCCGGCCTTGATCACCAGGTCCCAGCCTTTCATAAAGGCCGGATGACGCAGCGTTGCGCGCATAAAGGTTTTGATCTCGGGAAGGCTGTAGAGCTCCAGATACTTCAGCGAATCCCGGTTGGGATAATAGCTGAGCGAACCCAGCTCCGCCACTTTGATCTTTTTGCTGGCAGAGAACAACTGCTCGTATTTCGCTTCATGCTGCTTGCCGTTTTCCAGCCATACGGCACCTTGTTTTCCAGCCAGGACAATGTTGCGCGGGTTCCAGCTGATCTTGTAATGCCAGGGATTGTCGTCGCTCTCGGGCGCTACCAAGCCGCCGCAGTAGCTTTTGAAACTCTGGATCGTGCCGGCAATACGCTGTACGCCATGAATAATGGCGTTGGCCGACATGTGGTCGATACCAGGGTCCAGGCCCATTTCACACATCATGCAGATGCCCGCCTTTTTTGCCTCGGCATCCAGCGCCCTGATCTCCTCAGATACATAGGACGAGGTAATGAGGTTCTTTTTGAATTTCAAGCAGTCTTTGGCCAGCAGGTAATGCAGGTGGGGCGGCATCAGCGACAGAACGATATCCGCATTTTTGACCAGCTGCTGCCGGGCATGCTCGTCCATAATATCGATCACTGCGGCTTCTCCCTTGGGGTGCCCGTTCAGCTTTTCAGCGATCATTTCCGGGTTGGCATCCATTACGACCACTCTCCATTTTTGCTTCGCGTTGGAGAGCATATAGTCAATGAGATGAGCAGACGACTTGCCTGCTCCTGCAATAAGAACTGTAAGCATAGTACATTTTGTTAATTGGTTAGTAAGTGCATTGCAAATATAGTCAACTAGTACACATTTTTTTTACATTTAAAAAAAAAGGTTTGTTTTAATTGCGCACTTTTTAAAGTATAAATAAATCGGGTAAGCATTAACTTTGACGGCTCAATCTTATTGCATGTCAATCTGGAAAAAAGAAAATATAAGCCTGGATGAGCTGAATGCCTTACGCCATAAAACACTGGCGGGTGTTCTGGACATGCAGTTTACCGAGATCGGCGACGATTTTCTGCGTTTGCAGATGCCGGTAGACGAACGGACGCATCAACCCTACGGCCTGCTGCATGGCGGCGCTTCAGCAGCCCTGGCCGAAACTGTGGGTAGTGTAGCCAGCTGGCTGTGCATCGATACCGATAAGCAGATCTGCGTGGGTATGGAGATCAATTGCAATCATGTACGCGGCAAACGGAACGGTATAGTTACTGCTACGGCCACTGCCCTGCATCTCGGCGCTACTTCGCATGTATGGGATATCCGGATCACGGATGAAGGCGGTAAGCTGGTCTGTATCAGCCGCCTGACGATGGCAGTGCTAAAGAAAAAAGAGCCGTAAGCCTCTTGCCCCAATCGTATTTCTAAACACTATTCTTGTCTCATGCCTTCCGATCTGCAAATACCCGCACCCATAAGCCTCTGTATCGTTTCCAACCAGCTGAACAGCATGTTGGAGCGGATCGTAAGGGCGGCCTCGGGTTGGTTTGCTGAGATATTGATCGGCTTCGATGGTCCGGCTTCGGATATACCGGAGGCGCTGCTATCGGCCGTACCCAACCTAGGTATTGTACCCGTACAATGGGAAGGCTATAGCACCACTAAAAATAAGCTGGCAGAGCGAGCCCGCTACTCCTGGATCTTATCGCTCGACAGTGACGAGCTGCCCGATGAGCAGCTGTTCCAGTCGATAACGGCTTTACCTTTTGCTGATCTGCCACGTAACCGGATATATGCTTTCAGAAGACTTTCCTTTTTTGAGGGGAAAAAAATCAGGTTTGGTGCCTGGGGCCGCGATCACGTTACCCGCTTATACAACAGGGAGATCACAGCGTGGGATAATGCTATTGTGCACGAGGCGCTGACACTGCCACCAGGTACGGAGGCGCTTCTGCTGGAAGGCGTCTTGCTCCATTATACCGCTGATGATTACGCCACCTTCCTGGAGAAGAACCGGCGCTATGCACAGCTGTCGGCTGAAAAGTACTTTCAGCGGGGTAAGAAAAGTCCTTTGTGGAAAAGGCTATGTTCGCCGACCTTTACCTTTCTGCGCGAATATGTGTTCCTCGGGGGCTTCCTGGATGGAACGGCGGGCTGCAAGGTCGCCCGGATCAATATGCTATACACCCGCTGGAAATACGTTTACCTGTCGAAGCGCTATCAGGATCGTCCTTCCAGCTGATCCTTCACTTCCACCAGCTTTTCCGCATTGCCTGTCAGCTGACTCAGCCGCTCTACCACCCGCTCTACCAGGGCATCGGGGCAGCTGGCGCCGGAAGTGATGAGCACTTTCAATGGCCTGCCCGCCGGTAAAAAGCCTGCGGTAACTTTTTCTTTGCGCTCGTGCAGGTCGTAATGACGTATTTGTTCCTGGTCGACCAGGCATTGCTCGTGGTTGATAAAATAAGTAGGCAGCTTTTCTTCGCAAAGCTCTACCAGGTGAGAAGTATTGCTGCTGTTGTAGCCGCCGATCACCAGGGCAATGTCGGCCTTCTGCTCCAGCATGCCGCTCACAGCTGTCTGGTTATCGTTGGTGGCGTAGCACAGCGTATCGCGGGTATCGGCAAAGCGCTCTTTTACCGAGGTATCGTCGAGCTGAAAATGAGCGATCATTACCTGCTTCAGGTAATCGGCAATACCCTGGGTATCGCTGGCCAGCATGGTGGTCTGGTTCACCACGCCGATCCTGCCGAGATCGGTAGCGACATTAAAGCCTTTTGAATACTGGCCTTCAAACTCTTCATAGAAATGTTCGGGCTTTTCCCGGCCGGTGATATACTGCGCCAGCCTTTGCGCCTGTTCCATGTCTTTGACTACGACGGTGGGCGTATGCGCCTTGCTGTGGGAAAAGGTAGCGCGGGTCTCTTCGTGTCGCGGCTTTCCATGTACCACGATGGTATAGCCTTCTTTACCGATCTTTTCGCTGCGGTTCCATACTTTCTCAACAAAGGGACAGGTGGTATCATACTTTGTCGGTTCGATATGCTTTTCTTTCAGCAGCTCCTCGATTTCCAGCGTAGTGCCGAAAGCCGGTATGATCACAATATCGTCGCTGCTGAGCTCATCCCAGCTAATGAGCTGTCGGCCGTAAGTATCCATGATGAATTGCACACCTTCGGCAATAAGATCGGCATTGACCTGCGGGTTATGGATCATTTCGCTCAGCAGGAAAATGCGCTTGCCCGGATTTTCTGTTACGGCTCTGAAGGCGATCTCAATCGCATTCTCTACACCGTAGCAAAAGCCGAAATGCCTTGCCAGTATCACTTCCAGGCTCCCGATATCCAGTATGGTGGGGCTAAAATCTTTCTTCAGCTTATCTTCTTTCCTGCGCTGGTTCTTAATCGCTGTGATCAGCGGACTGCGATAATGTACAGGAACATCAAATGTCTTCATCGTTATGTTATTATGCGATCAACGCCTTCAGGGCTTCCAGCCTTTCCGACCAGTACTGCTTCCGGATAGCTGCCTGCGCTGCATCAGGCAGCTTCATGTGCTGCACCACGACTTGTGTTTTCTCAGGTGTTTTGGGATAGAGTTCTACACTTACATTGGTCGTGCCATCGCTCCAGGTAATGCGCAGGGACTTGTTTCCCGTGGCTTTCCTGATGGTGATCTGCTCACCGGGCAGCCATCGCGCCCTCAGCTTATTGTCGGTCCAGCTTTGGTACAGCAGCTGAACCGGTACATTCATGGTTTTGCTCACGCTAATCTCGAAACCGTTCTCTTTTTCACCCCGCTGCTTCAGGCCGCGGCTCCATTCGTACGATGTTGTCAGGAGGTTCTGGTTCCATTGCCCCAGCGGCTCCAAACCTTTGATGGCGCTTACAAGACCGAATATCGCGGCATGCTTCATCTCCTTTGCACCCTTCTGATCGAGCAGCAGGAACCATTCTTCCATCGTTTTACCAGTCTGTGCCCTGACCAGCTTATCGGTAATGATCGATCTTTCTTTTTCCATCTGGAACGCTTGTTTTCCTTAATTCACCAGCAGCAGGTTGACGCTGCGCTGGAGGATATTGAAAGCGATCTCGGCCATCAGGTTTTCCTTATCCAGCGTGGGGTTCACCTCGGTAATCTCAAAGCAGCAGATCTTGTGGTTCTGCATCAGCGTAGCCATAATGTCTTCCGCTTCCCTTTCCCGCAGGCCGTTGCTTACCGGTGTCCCGGTTCCCCTGGAAATGGAACTGTCCATGCTGTCTACATCGAAGGAGACATAGATATCGTCGCAATTGCTCAGGTGCAGCAGCGTTTGCCGTACGACATTCTCCACTCCCTTTTTGCGTACTTCCTGTACGGGAATGACTTTGATGTTGTGCTTCTTCAGCAGAGCTTCCTCTTCTTTTTCATAATCGCGCAATGCAATAAATACCAGGTCTTCGGGCAGCACTTTGGGCTGTATCTTACCAATGCCCTTCAGCTTATTCCACCAGTCTACGGTAATGCTGTCCAGCTTGTGGGTCTTGTTTTCGGTATTGTCTTCGCCCAGGGAAGCCGCCAGCGGCATGCCATGCATGTTGCCCGATGGCGTCGTATACGGCGTATGCATATCGGCATGAGCATCGATCCAGATCACGCCCAGCCGGCTTTTGGGCTTACCCATTTTAATGCCGGCGATCGTACCGCCTGCAGTGCTGTGGTCGCCCGACAGCACTATTGGGAACAAGCCTGATTTCAGCGTCTCGCTTACCGACTGGGATATCCGCTCATACATCGTATAAATACCCTTGATCCGCTTGGCATAAGGCGATTCCACAGGCTCATACAGCAGCTTATTCTCATCGGGGATCACTTCGGTAGGAATATTCACAAAGAGGCTGCTCATAAAGTCAAGAGCGGCTACTTTAATGGCGTCGACGCCCAGGCTGGCGCCTCTTGTGCCGGCGCCTATTTCCGATCGTACTTCAATGATTTTGATATTGCGCATATGCTCCAAAAGTACAAAAAAGGGCACAGCTTTCCGAAAGCAGGCCGCTTTTTGCCTGAAACATAACCCTATAGCATTACTTGTCTTATAGGAAATCCCTTATTGTGGCAGCTGCTTGTCGATCCAGCTTTTCAGCTCATCGACGCTGATCTCGTCGGGATGCAGTTTTTTTTCGCCGGTCTTATTATTGATGAGCAGAGTGGCCGGTAAGCCGCCTTCCCATTCAGGAGCGATCTTGGGGATATAGCTGGTAGGATTGGTCTCATTGAACCAGGCTACTTCAGGACGCAGCTTCTTTTTAGCTACCCAGGACTGCAGCTTGACCGGGTACTGCTCTTTGAAGTCGAAGCTCACAAGCAAAACTTTTACCGGCTTATCCTTGTACAGGTCGTGCACCATATTGAAGGCAGGCAGCTCCTTAACGCAGGGCACGCACCAGGTGGCCCAGAAGTTGACGATGTAAAGGGTGTCTTTATCGGCCGTGCGGGCTACGAGATCTTCGGCATTATAAGAGGCAATCTTTTGCGCATGCGCTGTATAGAGACCGGCAAAAAAGAACAAAACCGGGAGTAATAATCTTTTCTTCATCCGGTAAAGTTAGGCCCTTCGCCTGTTGCACGTTCCCCTCAGGGCATCTTTTACATTTTCTTTATTTTCCTACCAGCTACCGCTCGCACCGCCGCCGCCGAAGCTGCCGCCGCCAAAACCACCGAAGCCACCGCCTCCTCCGCCACTGCTGCCACTACCCCAACCGCTGCCGCCACTCCCGCCGCTGCTGAAAATGCTGCCGAGTATGGCGCCGGTAAGGAAATCGCTGCCGCGGCGGCTCATGTAATTGCCCCGGCCACCGCCGCCGCCACCTTTAATGGCGGCGATGATAATGATGATGACAATCACCACCAGGATGAGGATGGGAACACCCCAGAAGCCATCGTCGCCGGCATCAGGCGGCGCATCGTTCTTATACTCGCCTTTGGTCGCCGCGATCACCGCCCGGGCGGCCTTATCCAGGCCGTTGTAATAATTGCCGCTACGGAATTCCGGCGCTATCTCATTACGGATGATGCGGCCGCACATGGCATCGGTAAGTACGCCTTCAAGGCCTTGGCCCGGTGAGATATTGATCTTACGGTCTTCGGAAGAGACGAGGATCACCACGCCATTGTTTTTTTCTTTACGCCCCACACCCCAGTAATTGCCCAATTGCGTGGCATAATCTGCGGGCTCATAATCGCCCAGGTTCTTTATCGTAACAATGGTGATCTGCGTAGAGGTAGTGCGGTCGAAGTCGACCAGCAAGCGTTCCAGCTCATCCTGCTGCGCCGGGGTCATGATACCGGCCAGGTCGTTGACCAGGCGCGGCGGCGAAGGCCTGGGCGGAAAATTTTTAGTATCGGGCGCGCTCCATACGGAGCTAAAGCCTGGCAGGAGCAGGAGTAAAGCAAGAAAAAAGCTGAAGAATGCGGTCCGTTTCATGAGCGAAGGTTATCAGTTGCCAAAAACGATATCATCTGGTAATTCATTTTTATCGGTATCGCCGTTGTGCGGAAAATGTGTTGACAAGGCCTTGCCGATATTGATGGCGCAGGAGGCGATCCCTTCGGCAATGCGCCCTTCCTGGAAGAAGCGGCGCAGCAAGGACAGTTCAAACTGCCAGTAAGGGTCGCCGCCGGTCTTTTTATAAATACCTTCGTCGCCATAGAGGGCCATTTGCCGGTCGGTGAGCGCTACGTAGATGAGCACGGCATTGTGGGCCGAAGTACGTTCCATCTTCAGCTTGAAGAAGACCTCTCTGGCCCTGTCCATAGGATCGACATAGGTACAACGCGATTCGACAAACACGCGCACTTCGCCGGAGGTGTTCCGCTCGGCAGCCTTGATCGCTTCAACGATCACCTGCTGGTCCGCTGCTGCAATCAGCGGCTTCTTTTTCGATGCAAATAAACCGAACATATAGCGGTAAATTAAAAAAGCGGTGTTACCCGCTTTTCCGTTAAGAACGATCTTGTTTTAGAATTTCACTTCAGGCCTTTTCTCTGCACCGGCTTCGGCCTGGAACACTTCTTTCTGCTTAAAGCCCAACATGCCGGCAAAGAGGTTATTGGGGAAGGACCTGACCTTTACATTATAGCCTTGTACCGCATCGTTGTAGGCCATACGTGCCGTATTGATGCGGTTCTCGGTACCGGCCAGCTCATCCTGCAACCCGAGGAAGTTCTGGTTGGCTTTCAGGTCGGGATAGCGTTCCACCATGATATTGATCATGGCGCGGGCGGCTTCCTGTGTCGCGTTGCTGGCTTTCTGGATCTCGGCAAATTTTTGCGGGTTCAGGCTATCGACGGGCACATTGGTCGCTTGTTTCAGCTCCCCTGCCCTGGCCTGGGCTACCTGTACATAAGTGCTGCGCTCAAAATCAGCTGCGCCTTTTACCGTGGCCACCAGGTTAGGGATCAGGTCGGCGCGGCGCTGGTACTGGGTTTGCACACCACCCCATTTATTTTTTACGCTTTCATCCAGCGTCACCATGCTCCGTTGCAGGTTACAGGCCTGGCAGCCGCCGATAAGCACGATAGCGGCAAGTACAAGAATAACGATGAGTCCCTTTTTCATGTGTTGTTGTTTTTGTTAGCGTTATTTGTTCAAAAATAAAACTATTTAGTTGATGCCGCAATATATACGGCGAAATTTCGGCTAATAGCCGCCTAGTTCCGGCTATCGATGCCCCAATACAGCTTTTGCCGTATCGTCTTCAGGAAGTTGTGCTCGTCGAGCCGCACCAGGGAAATGGTGAAACGCTCTTTTTTAATGGCCAGCTGCACCTCCCGTGTAATGGTCTCCACACGGGAGTCGAGGGTACAGAGGAAGTTATCTGTACGGCCTTCGATCTCAAAAGAGATCACATTATCGTCAGGCACCACTATAGGGCGTATATTGAGGTTATGCGGTGCTACAGGCGTGATCACGAAGCTGGAGGTTTGCGGAAACACCAACGGCCCGCTGCAGCTGAGCGAATAGCCCGTACTACCCGTGGGGGTGGATACGATGAGACCGTCGGCCCAGTAAGTATTGAGGAACTCTCCGTTAAGATAAGTATGGATCTTGATCATCGAAGAAGTATCCTTGCGGTGGAGGGTGAACTCATTCAGGGCAAAGGGGCTTTCTCCAAACAAAGGGATGCTGGAATCCAGGTGGACCAGCGTGCGCTTGTCGATGGTATAAGAGCCCCGGATAAGGCCGTTGAGCGCCATATCGATCTCGTTCTCGGGTATCGCCGCCAGGAAGCCCAGCCGCCCGAGGTTGATGCCGATAATAGGGATGCCGGTATCACCGATAAAGCATACTGCGTCGAGCATGGTGCCGTCACCGCCCAGGCTGATCATAAAATTAGTGTTCCGGCTCAGGTCACTGTATCCGGTAAAGAGCAGAGGCTCCTGCTCAAAGTCGATATGCGGCTGCATCCGCTCATAAAAATCCTTGAAGACGGTAACGCGGACATTGTTTTCCTTCAGCAGGTGAAAAGTGTGCTGCAGCAGCGGAATATCTGCTTCCTCAAACACGCGGTTGTATAAAGCGATCAGCATTGTTTCAAACGGATGGGAAGGGAAATGAATAATGCTATGATGAAGGCAATGCCTGCCAATGGCCGGTATTGCAGAAACCCTTACTCGCCATTCCGGTGTAAATATAGCCCTTTTTCGTTGAGGTGATTGATCGTATACTCGATACGCACTTTAATATCATATAAGGTGACAATATCGAGGCCTACGCCGGCCGAATACAGCGCGCGGTTGTACAGCCGGTCGTTGAGCGGGTATTTGTTGTACCCGGCGCCTGCATCGCCGTATATTTTGCCATAGACCCTGATTGGGATCACTTCAAAAAAGCGGATGGGCAGGTTGATGCGCCAGTTGATCAGCTCGCGCTTGAGATTGGCCCTGAAGATGCCGAAGCAGGAACCGTCGATCACATAATATTCGTAGCCGCGCACATAATCGAATTCATAACCCAGGTTCTGCCGGAAAATATAAGGCTGGTCCTGAGGCAGCGAAGCCCGGGCGCGCAGGATGAAAGAGGCATACCACTTTTTCCAGGGTTGGATAAAATGATCATAATGCAGGTTAAAGCTGGTTTGCCATTGACCGCTTTGCAGCGCCAGCTTTTGCTCAAACAATCCTACAAAACGCCGGCCGGTAAGCGGATAATTCCAGTTGTCGACGCCATTGTACTCGTAGCGGTATACCAGCTTCAGCACATTTTCCTGGGTACGGCCACCGCCCAGGTACGCGGGATTCAGCTGGGCGATGGTATCGCTGATCCAGTAATGATGGAAGGAAAGTTCTACCAGGTGCGTGGAAGCATATTGCGGCCGGTAAGTATACCATACCGCCGCATCGAAGCGACGCTGCATAAAATGGCTGCTGCTGCGCAGAAACCTGAGCTTGTTGGTATCTGTTAAATAGGCGATCTCCCGGTTTTGCAGGCCAAAGACCGATACTCCGTAACCATGTTTCTGCGCTTTATCGGCAAAGGGACGCGCATAGCTGAGACCGATCTTCTGGGTATAGCCCGCCTGTCCGGTCACGCCCACTGTCTCACGGTTGCCTCTGAAATTGTTATGGTTCAGGGTAAGCCCGAGGTTAATGCGCCGCAGGTCGCGGTTTTGCTCGGTCCACCAGACATTAAAATTACGGTCGGCAAATTCAAAATTGGGATCGGGCATGATGGGAAAACGATCCAGCACGAAGATGTCCATAGCAAAGGTATCGCCGGCAATAGGCGTCCAGCTGATCTTTACCTCTGTAAACAGGCGCAGGTTGATCAGCCTGAGGCGGTTTTTCTCCAGCACAGCGGCCAAATCTGCCTTGGGCAGGCAATCGCCGGGCTTTACGCTGATCTCCCGGAGAAGGATACGGTCCCTGGTTTTCCTTTTGCCCGAAATGGTAATCGTCTTCAGGAAGGCGCAACCTTCACTGCCGGGCATTTCCGGTTGTGCATGGGCGGCAAAGACACCAAGGCAGAAAAGGATCAGTAAGGGCAGTCTCAAGACAGGGCTTTTTCAGGAAAGGGGCAAAGATAGGGCTTTGCTATGACTGGCTGTATTGCAAAAGACCATAACAAAGTTTAAGGCATGCAAGGGCATCGTATCTTTGTGGGGAACGGTATGTCCGGTTTGGTGTTCCCAAAAACACCTTCCGCTTTCGCAGACTGGAGCAGCAACGATTGCCGCAAATGCCTGGCGGCTTATGAGCTTACCGACGAGATGATGGATATCTCATCAGCTTGCGTTCACAACAATAAGCAGCGCATTTTGTCATTAATAGATAGGAATTACCTCAATGGAAAAGAACAACGAACAGCCTGACAATACAGCGGTAAGAACCGCCTTATGGCGTGCCCTGCATGTGCAGATCGATGCACCGCCCCATATTATAGAAGATAGCAAAGGCCTGCAATTGGTCGCCCCGGACGAAGGCTGGCAACAGCGTCCCGATATGCATGCTGATTTTACCAAAAGGCTGCGGGCCTCGATGGTAGCACGTGCCCGCTTTATCGAAGACCTGGTCGTGACGCAATGCGAAGCCGGTGTCCAGCAATATGTGCTGCTGGGTGCGGGCCTCGATACCTTTGCACAGCGTCGCCCGGATATGGCTTCCCGGCTGCAGATCTACGAGATCGACCAGCCCGGCACCCAGGCCTGGAAACAGCAAAGGCTGCAGCTGCTGGACTGGCCCATGCCCCAGGGATTACACTTTGTTCCTGTCGACTTTGAGCAAACGACCTGGTGGGAGCAATTGATCGGAGCGGGCTTCGACCTGCAGCTGCCTGCTGTAGTGGCCTGTACCGGCGTTACCTTGTACCTTACGGCCGATGCTATTAAGGATACGCTGCAGCAGGCGGTAAGGCTGGCGCCGGGCTCAACACTGGCCATAACCTTTTACCTGCCCATGGAGCTGATGGATGAAGCGGATCAACCATTGCAGCAGATTGCCGAAAAAGGCGCGCGTGAAGCCGGAACACCTTTTCTCAGCTTCTTTGCGCCGGATGAAGTGCTGGCATTGGCTCGGGAAGCGGGCTTTAAGGAGACCCGGATCATCTCCTCAGGGGACCTGGACCAACAGTATTTTTCCGGGCGAACGGACGGGCTCGCACCTGCCAGCGGTGAATTTTTCCTGCTGGCTCAGACTTAGAACCCGCTATTTCGCCAGGCCTTTCCTGCTGCGGATGAGCTCATACACGTAAAGCGGTACGGCCCATCCCATCCAGAACAAAGGGGTAGATATTTCTTCGTAGCTGCCCAGCTGCTGCACATAAGGAATTTTATAGGCAAAGCCGGAAATGAGAAAAGCCACTGTAACGATATAGCTGCGCGTCATCCATTCGCGGTGTAGCTGGAATTTCCTTTTGACCGCCGCATAATAAGCCACGAATGTAGCGCTGATCCATACGGATGCCCAGACCTGCAGGGTAAAGGCATTGGCCCAGCTTACCTTGTAGGCTGTAGTAAAAGCCAGCACCAGCGCACAGCTGCTGCTTACCAGGATCGCCAGCAGGTACACAAAACCGATAAAGCGATGCAGCTTCCAGCTGTAGTTGCGCAGCTTGGGCCAGAACTGAACAATTCCGCTAATAAGTGCTCCGCCGCCCGCAGTAATGTGTGCGATCAGCACCCAGCGCAATTCAAAGTATTTCCCCAGGGCTTCGGGTGTCAGCTCCAGGAAGCGGTCGGCGCCATGCATAAACAGCCAGGTGATAAAAATGACGGCGATCCATATCAGAAAAGGGATCAAGTCGGTGCGGGAAGGCCTGAATACCGCTTTGCTCTTGTTGTTCATATTGGTCATATTTTTCACAAAAATCCTGTGTGGTCCGCAGCTGCACAATAACCGAAAAAAGATTCGGTAGGGATCCATCATCATTCCTTATAGAGGGAATGCTTAATTTTACCGAAACCGGTATGCGATGTACACCAAAAAGATAGAAGAAGACCTGGACTGCGGTATCCGTGTAGCAGCGAAAGTATTTGGCGGCAAATGGAAATGCTGTATCCTCGATGCGATCAACAGGGGTATTAATCGCCCGGCCGATATCGGGCGCTATATCACCGATGCATCGGCCCGCGTAATCGAAATGCAATTGGCCGAACTATTGTTCTTCGGCGCTATTGAGAAATGCGCCGGGGAAGGCTTTCCCAAACGCACCGAATACCGTCTTACGCCGCTTGGCGAAAGCATATTGCCGATCCTGGCGCAAATGGACCGCTGGGGGCTCAGCCATTCTGAATTCATTAAGGAGCGGCAACGGGAACTGGAAAATGCGGAGGTATGATACGCTTAAAGCTATCCGATAACCATTAAAGGAAAGTCAATATGCTCAACACCATTCATCCCAAGCTGCCGATGCGCGACAAAACTGCCACCCGGGCTTTTTACATCGGCCAGCTCGGCTTCCGCGACATCGGCGAGATCGACTATCCCGGCTACCTGATGCTTGAAAAAGATCATATCCAAGTCCATTTCTTTGAGTTCAAAACGCTTGATCCGCTGCAGAATTACGGCCAGGTCTATATCCGCACCAACGATATCGACACCTTATATCAGCAGGCTATCGATCGCCGGCTAATGCTTCCAGCAGCAGGATATATAGAAAATAAACCCTGGGGCCAGCGCGAGTTTTCCCTGCTCGATCCCGATCATAACCTGCTGACATTCGGGCAGGCACTGTAGACAGTGCCTGCCCGGCCGCTAAAAAGGATTACCTTTACGGGCTATTCCGCAGCAGCAGGCTATGATCCACAACATTTCCATAGATGAGCTCCTCAGGCAGGCCCCCGCCCTGCCCCTGGTCGACGTGCGTACCCCGGCCGAATTCCTGCATGGTCATATACCGGGTGCCAGTAATGTGGCTCTGTTCACCAACGAAGAGCGGGTGCAGGTGGGTACTACTTATAAGCAGGTTGGGCGCGACGAAGCAATCCTGACGGGTTTCGACTATGTAGGCCCCCGTTGGTCAGGCTATATACGGCAATGCCTGGAGATCGCACCGGATAAGCGTATCGCGGTGCACTGCTGGCGTGGTGGCATGCGTAGCGGCGCCATGGCCTGGGCGCTTAACCTGTACGGATTCGAGGTATACCTGGTGCAGGGCGGCTACAAAGCCTACCGGCGCTGGTGCCACCGGCAGTTTGCCCGCAACTATGATCTGCATATGCTTGGCGGTATGACCGGCTCCGGTAAGACCCGTTTGCTGCAGCTGATGCAGGCACATGGCCAGCAGGTGATCGATCTTGAGGACCTGGCCCAACACCAGGGCTCTGCCTACGGTACGATGAACCGGATGCTGCAGCCAACACAGGAGCAGTTTGAAAACGATCTGGCCTGGCAGCTTCAATATCTCAGCGAAACGCAGCCGCTCTGGCTGGAAGACGAATGCCAGATGATCGGCAGGCGTTGCATACCCCTTCCGCTGTGGCAGCAAATGCGTATTGCACCGCTCATCGACCTGCAGGTGCCCCTGGAGCAGCGTGTAGCCAGCCTGGTACAGGAATATGGCAGTCTCGATCCGGGTTTCCTGGTCGAAAGCACTGAACGTATCCGCAAGCGTCTCGGTCCTGAACAGACCAAACATGCTATAGCCGCTATCCGTGATGGGCGCATGGCCGATTTCATCCGTATTGTGCTTGTGTATTATGATAAGACCTACCGCAAGGGCCTGGAGCGGCGTGAAGCGGCACGTATCCAATCATTACCCGCAAGCGGTTTGTCCACTGAAGCCGATATGCAGAACCTGCTACGTACCGCAGCGGCCGGCATTCCAGCGACAGTAGCGCCGGATAATGTAAGCTAAACGCAATAGGGGTAAAAACCGGCATCTTTTCGTATATTAGCCTCTATGCATCCCGATATCATTACCTACAATAAGACCCAAAGCCCCGAAGATCAACTCATATGCCAACTGCTGGCCGAACAGATCGACTTGCACCTACCCGGCGCCGAAAGCAAAGTATGGCATGCCCATCCCGTATGGTTCCTGGAAGGTAATCCCATAGTGGGTTACAGCCGGCGCAAGAGCGGCATGAACCTGATGTTCTGGAGCGGGCAATCCTTTGATGAGCCCTTACTGCAGCCCGAAGGCAAGTTCAAAGCCGCCGAAATCCGCTACAATGCTGTTGAGGAGATCAATACGGAAGACATCCAGCGCTGGATGCATAAAGCCCGCAATATCCAGTGGGATTATAAGAACATCGTGAAACGGAAGGGGGTATTGGAACGGATAGCCTAGCGCGCCGGAACATTGTCTTTACCCGTATTCTCCTACCTTTGCCCTCGCAAATGCCTGTAAAAGGCTTTAAAGAACTTATGGATACTGCAATCGAAACGACAGAATACAAGCTTACCCAATATTCTCACGGCGCAGGCTGCGGCTGCAAGATCAGCCCCGCGCTGCTGGACAAAATACTGCATACGAATGCCGCTACAGCCGTACCCGATCCGCGACTGCTGGTGGGTAACGATAAGCGCGACGACGCTGCCGTGCTCGACCTGGGCAATGGCACAGCACTCATCTCGACTACCGATTTCTTTATGCCCATCGTTGACGATGCTTATGATTTCGGACGTATTGCTTCAGCCAATGCCATCAGCGATGTGTATGCGATGGGTGGTCAGCCGGTGCTGGCGATTGCCATCCTGGGCTGGCCTATCGACAAGCTGCCGCCCGAAGTCGCAGGTCGTGTGCTGGAAGGAGCCCGGGCCATATGCGCCGAGGCAGGGATTACCCTGGCGGGCGGTCATAGCATCGATTGCCCGGAGCCGGTGTTCGGCCTGGCGGTGAATGGCATAGTCGAGGTAGCGCACTTGAAGCAAAACTCCACAGCTACAGCGGGCTGTCGCCTGTACCTCACCAAGGCCCTGGGTGTGGGAGTGCTGTCTACTGCGCAGAAACGGGGACTGTTGCAACCTGAAGATGCAGCCATTGCGCTCCGCAGCATGACCACGCTCAATAAGCCCGGCGCATTGCTGGGCGCTCAGCCTACGGTAAAAGCCATTACGGATGTAACGGGCTTCGGCCTCCTGGGGCACCTGGCGGAAATGTGCGTGGGCAGCGGGTTGTCGGCCGCAATTGAATTCGACAAGGTACCGGTGATCTCTTCCATACATCGTTATCTCGATCAAAACTGCATTCCCGGCGGTACCAACCGCAACTGGGCCAGCTATGGATCGAAGATCGGCGCATTGAGCGATCGTCAAAAACATATCCTGGCCGATCCGCAAACCAGCGGTGGCCTGCTGATAGCCGTTGCCCCCGAAGGCTGCGCGGCTTTCGAAGCATTGATGCAGGAGCAGGGCTATACTTTGCAATCCTTCGGTGAGCTAAAGCCGCAGGGCGATGGGCCAATGATCCGGGTGGTATAAGCCTTTATGCTATTATGATAACCTCTGGTAAAACGACAACCTTGGCCCATTGTGACGATGATGATATTTTCGATATCGTTCATGAGCTGGAAAAGTCGTTCGGGTTAAGTTTTGCCCGGGATGCTTTTCGTGATGTAAAGACTTTCGGCGATCTGTGTACGGTTTTTGAACAGCATCTTACCGCAGAACATCGCGATGACTGCACCAGCCAGCAGGCTTTTTACCGGGTGCGGAGCGCCATAGTAACCACACTACCTGTAGACCAAAATCAGGTTACGCCGGACAGCTCCCTAAGGACGCTTTTTTCCAAACCAGGCCGCAGGAAAAGAATACATGCCTTTGAGACATGCCTCGGAGTTAAGGTCAGTTTGCTGGTCTATCCCAACTGGCTGGTCCCGGTATCTTGCTTCCTGTTTGCATGCTCATTTATTGCGCTTCTCTTCAGCGGGAAAATAGCCATAGCCGGATTTATCCTTCTCTTCGTTGTCAATCGTCTGGAAAAATATTACGACAGTCAATTTGCTATGACAACAGTACGACAGTTGGCGGAACAGCTGACCATAGAACATTATACAGCAGCAAGAAGGTTCAACCATACTGTGAATAGAACCGAAATACGATACATTATCACTCAGGCCTTCTGTAAGCGCTTTGATATGGACAAAGCATCACTTATCCCTGAAGCTACCTTCGGCTGGGCCTGATTCTTGCCGATTTATTTTACCTTGTGTCCACACTACAAGGCGTAGCCAACACAATCCTATGAACAGCTCATCTCTTATTATAGGCCTCGCAGCAGGCTTTATACTGGCATTCCTGTTTGTTTATCTCTGGCTGAAAGCGCGTATGGTCAGCCGGAGCAACTATGACCGGTTGGTAGCCATCAATAATGAACAAGCTTCCGAATTAAAGCTATCTGTCCATCGCCGGCAGGAAGGGGAAGCGCAGCAACAGGTACTTATGGGTAAGCTGGAGCAGAAAGAAGCCGAAGCCTCGGCGTTGCAAATACAAGCGACCACCTTACGCAGCGAACTGGCGCATGCAGAAAACAAGGTCCTCGCGTTGAACAACGAATTGGATGAACAGCGTAACGAATACAAACAGCAACAGGCAGAAGTACAAGCGCAGCACCGGAAGCTGGCGGAGCTCACCGCCCTCCACCAAAGCGCGGCAGACGCATTGCAGCAATATAAGGCGACCAACGAACAACAGGCGCAACAGCTGTCTGCAGCTACGGGGCGCATCGCTCAACTGACTGCGCAGGAGAGCCGCTTATCGGCCAATAACAGCACGCTGGCAGAAAAGCTGGCGACACAAAAAGAAGAAGTGGAACAGCTGCAACGAACGGCCCATCTGCAATTTGAAAAGATTGCCAGCCAGCTGCTGGAAGAAAAGTCAGCGCGCTTTACGGAGACCAATAAGACGACATTGGAAACTTTGCTGAATCCCTTAAAAGAGGATATCGGCAGGTTTAAAACCAAAGTAGAAGAAACCTATGACAAGGAATCAAAGCAACGGTTTTCGCTGGAAGAAAAAGTGCGGGAGCTGATCGAGCAGACAAATAAAGTGAGCGCCGAAGCCAATAACCTGGCTACGGCATTAAAAGGACAAACAAAGAAGCAGGGCGATTGGGGCGAGATGATCCTGGAACGGATCCTGGAAACCTCGGGACTGACCAAAGGCCGGGAGTATTTCGTGCAGCAGACGATTAAAGATGAGGAAGGCCGCCAGCTGCGCCCTGATGTATTGGTCAACCTGCCCGATGAGCGCGTGATCATTATCGATTCCAAAGTATCGCTCGTCGCCTATGATCGCTTTGCGTCGGCCGATAGCCCCGAAGAACAGCAGGCGCAGCTGCGGGCGCACGTGCAATCGATATACCGCCATATCGACGACCTGAGGGGTAAACAATACGATAACCTGGACCGGGCCCTGGATTTTACCATGATGTTCATTCCCGTCGAACCGGCCTACCTGGCTGCAATCCAGGCCGACGCCGACCTTTGGGCCCATGCCTATGCCCGGCGCATCCTGCTTATCAGCCCTACCAACCTGATCGCCTGTCTGAAGCTGATCTCCGATCTCTGGAATCGTGAAAAGCAGAGCCGCAATGCCATGGAGATTGTGAAACGGGGTGAAAAGCTGTATGAGAAATTCATCAACTTCACCACCTCACTGGAAGAAGTCGGACGTCACATAGGCAAAGCACAGATGGCCTATGGCACTGCCCTGGACCAGCTGCGCAACGGCCGTGGCAACCTCGTTACACAGGCCTTGCAATTGAAAGCGCTGGGCCTTAAATCCCCGAAAACGATTGCTCCTACCCTGCTACCGCCGGAGATAGAACTTACGGAGACTGAGGATACGGATCAGCCGGAATAGAGATTGGCACTTAGAGACGTTGCATCGCCAGGGGAATAGAACGTTTGATTAATGTTTTGACTGTAGAGACCTTGCATGCAAGGTCTCTACAGTCAAAACAACGACAGGATAACGTTGCATGCAACGTCTCAACACAGAATGGCACTACAGATATGCAACATCCCTACATAAAACGGGTTAACCCTAAAAAGCAAGCAACATTCCTATAACACTGTTCTGCTATAAATGCTGTGCAATAGTAGCCGGATGAATTGCATGGTGTGAGCTGGTATAGACCACCTGTCTGTCTTTGAGCACGATGATCTGCGGTGATTGATGGATTACACCCAACTCCTGTGCGATCAGGTTGGATATAGGACGGTAGGTCAGCAGATCGAGGTAATAGAAATCAGCCTGGCCTTCGATAGCTGCATAGCCCTCTTCCAGGCGGTGTTTGGCATGAGCGCTGATTCCGCAGGTGGTACTGTCCTTAAAAATGATCTGTGGCCGCTGCACAGAAGCTTCGATGATCTGCTGCAGATCGGCCGCTGTGGTAATGGTATTCCAGGTATTCATATCACAAAATTACAGCTTTCAGCTTAAGCAGTCCTGATAGTCCCATAGAGGGTATCTTCCGGCTGGCAGGAAACCAGGGTTGGGTAAAGAAGGTATTGCTCATCACCAAGGCGTTAATTCGCAGCATAAGCCGCAATTTGTCCGAAAATCATCAATGCATTTGAAAATTGCGGGTGCTGTAACCCGCTGTGCTGTTCTTTCGTTTCGCTATGCCGGTATCAGCTTTTACAAAGCATTGCAAGGATAGCTCATTTAGGTCTGTGACCGAAATTTTGTCTGGCTGAACGTAGCCGAAGCCTGGCAAAAATTTCCGTAAAAATGCGCAGCAACCGAAGTATCTCTCTTTTTCGTTCTCCAAGCCGTTAAGGCGACAAGCTTGAACATAAAGCGCCCTGTGGCATAGCGCCGTTTCGGGAAAAGTACCTGCCCATCTTTGTGCGCCCGGCCATTGTAAGCAACATTGCTCATGATTCTGCCGCGCTGCGGAAAGGCTACATTGAAAAATACGTTTTAAAACGTATTCAGGCAGCCCCGGATCGGTTTTAGCTTTGTGCCCTGTCAACATGTTTACCTTAAACCCTACCCAATCATGGCATCATTACACCAGACACTGCGCTATGAAGGAACCAATCTTTCGCAGATCCTCGGCGAATTTCCTTCTTTCAGGCAGGTGCAGGCAAGCTTCCAGCTTCCTGCCTACGACTACATTCCGCTGGGCGACGGCTTCGCCGCCAACCGGAATTTCCTCCGAACGGAGACTTTTCCGAAAGCCTTGCAGATCGACAGCACCAGCTACCAGCTGGATCTTCCGGTATCCCTCCTTTGCGGCAGCAACCTGCTGGGCTTCCTCTATTACTGGGGCACACAGGTGAATATGAACGGGCAAACACCGCCCGATCTGCAGCGACTTGCCGATAACCTGTCGCTGGCCGTCGACGTTAAGGTCAGCACAGCAACACAACATTTTACCGCACTGCCTTTCCTGCTGCTTTCCGGTTACCTGACCAACCGTAACAATACGCTGGCCGTGCGGCACGAAAGCTTTGCCGCGATGAATGTTAACCGCGATACCTCAACAGACGTAGAAAAGACCCTGCGGGAGTACCTGGAGGACACGCTGGTGCTGCTCAACCTGGAAGCGATGGGTAAGCTGGCAGCGAAGCTACCCAATGTATCCTTTCCCTCCTTGTTTGTATTTGTGGCTTTATCTTTCAAAAAGGAGGGCGAAAAACTTCCGGTGCTGAAAGTACCCAGCTTCGAGGTGCTGACCGCACAGGCCAAGCAGCAATTCAATGTAGGCTTTTCAGACAGCGATTATAACCTGCTGAAGAAAATACCTGCAGCCCAGTATGAAGCACTATGGGATTTCCCGGTAACCATCCCGGAAGTAAAGCCTGCTGTCGTAAAAGGTGAGCTGGTATTCACCGGTGATGAAGCGGTTCAATACAGCGATCTCAGCAGCTACGACCTGGCGCTGGATTATGCCGGGCAATCGGTAAAGTATGCCTGGAATAATTATTCAAGTTCGGAGATCCCGGAACGCAAGGCTGTATTTGATTTTCACGAGACGCAGGATATCGTTATCGACACCGGGTCAGCAAGCCCGGTTATAGTCAGTGTAAGGCTTTACAATGGCAATATGCTGTGGCAGCATACCTATTCAGCCGATGACAACAAGCTGCAGCAGCTGCATATCGAAGTGCCATTGGTGAAAGTACCCGTGCTGGGCGCCGATCCTGCACATCCCGGCGCCGGCAGCAAGCCGCTACGCGGACAGGTGGTGCAGCTGGGCGGCGAATGCCTGCTGAAGGACCTTACCGTTATCCTCCAGGCCAAGGCCAGTGCTTCCGATCCTCTGTGGAAAGTGATTGGCGTAGCGACTACCGACATCACCGGCAGCTTTACCATGCCCTATCCCCTGGGCAGCTACGAAGTAGCTCAGGCCATTGTATCCCTGGCGCCAGACGAGCCTGTCCCGGTAAGCGTGATACCGGTTGAAGAACAGCAATCGGAGCAGCAAACCATAGCCAACGATTTCATATACATCCTGGTGGAAGGCGCCGACTGTGGCAGCGAAGAGGATGGAGACGACTGCCAATGCCACTCGACTGATAGCAAGACGCCCCGCCTGCCGGATCAGAGCGACCTGATTGGCTCCGATAAATTCTCACAGGACCTGGGTGGCGGCACCTGCATGAACCTGACCACGCCCAACCGTACGCTGAGCGAGCACACCTATTATGCCATCGTGCGTACTTCCGATCCGGATGTAGCTAACTATGTACTGGAGAAGAATACCATACAGCAAGCAGATGGCTTCAAAAAGGTAACCTTCACGCTGGGCGAAGGCAAAAAGGTGGAACGCAAGGAAGTTACTTACGAAAATCCCATCCGCTGGCAGGACGCGCCGGATACCGTTGATAAGGATAATCATTTATCGCTGTACCAGGCTGTTAATGTTGCTCATGGTCATCTCCTCACGTATAAGTCTGTGCTAAAGGCTGATGGCTATTCGCTGGGCGACCTGATGTACTCGCTGCCCCTGGCGCCGGGTCAGAAAAAGCAGATCGCCGTCTTCGATTATAAGCGTACGCTGCAAGGTTCGGAGAGTCAGCAGCTGACCCAGCGCGAAGGTCTTAATGCCGCGCTGGTAAACGATCGCAGCATCATCGACGACCTTAGCGGATCGATCAATGAGTACCTGCAGGGCCAGAGCTCGGCCAATACCGGCGGCGTGTCTGCCGGTTTGGGTGTGGGCGCTATACTGGGACCGGTAGGCGCCGTACTGGGTGTTTCCGGCGGCTATTCTTCTTCCTCCTCCAACGCTTCGCAGCAAAGCTCGCGCAATACTTCCCAGGCCTTCGGCGAAACCCTGCGCAACGCGATCATGCAAAGCTCCAGCGCTTACCGTTCGCTGAACGGTACCCTTATCGATACGGTATCGGAAGGACAGCAGTACGCAGCGACCACCGAAGTGGTGGCCAACCACAACCACTGCCATTCGCTGACGATGCTGTACTTTGAGGTGCTGCGCCATTACGCCGTTTTCCAGGAGATGGTCGGTGTGGAAGAATGCCTTTTCGTGCCGCTGATCATGACGAATTTCTCTATGGAGAACATTCATAAATGGCGGGACGTGCTGGCCGCCAACCTGATGTATCGCCCCTCGAATACTTACCTGCCCATGTTCCGCAACCGGAATCCGCTGCTGAAGGGCTTTGACGCCAACGACCGGGTAATGACCAACTGGGCCAATGTAGACTTCCCGGCCAACCGTTATTGCGACGATACGATTACCGAGATCACAGGCCAGATCAATTTCCGTGTCAGCATCCCCCGTCCCAAAACCCGCTTCGACCGCATTCTTTCCCTGCCCATTATCAAGAAGACCGTTACGACGCAAGGCGGTGTCGATGTGGTTGGCACGGTAGAGGAAAATATCAAGAATGCGGTGATCGGTGCGATCGTTCCTTGTGCGGCAGGCGGACCGACCATCAAACGCCAGACCAATACGACTGAAGTCATTACCCGCGGCCAGATCTTTGATATGTTCATGACCCTGGACGCCAATTATGAGACCGTACCGCCGGCCAGGTGTATCCGCGTGAACTTTGACTCTGTCGATTCACCCAATATACCTTTCCTTTTCTTCAATGATGCTTATACGCCGCTCGATTTCTTTGCCGGCATGGAGAAAGAGAAGAAGATATGGGACGCCTACGCTTCGCTGCTGGGCATGAGCACCAATGAGCTGCTGCGCTATTTCAACAACAACGTGATCGCCGACTGGGACCAGATATTTAACGATCATATCGCCCCCATGATCATTGCCAGGCTGATCGACCAGACCAAGATCTCCATTCAGCCGCTGAATGGTCTTGACTTTACTCCGCTGGATAAGTATAACGGCGGCAACCGCCTGCTGCGTTATAACCTGCGCGGCGGCACCTCCAAGACCCGCGCGGAGATCGATAAGCTGAACATCCTGTACAATATCGCGTTCAACAATAAGATGGAGTTCTTTAATTTCATCGACGCCTTCCGGGTGGAAAGCCTCAGGATCAGCTATGCCACGCCGCATTACAATGGAACTATCGTCAACGAGACGCTCAACGACGACCTGGTAGATGGTGTGCAGAATATCAATGCACCATTGAATTACGACGAGAAACGGAATCCCCGCCTGGAGGATAAGTTCATCGTGAACGAGCTGATCACCCACCTCAACAGTAACCTGGAATACTACAACAAGGTGCTGTGGCGTAACCTGGATCCTGACCGGCGCTACCTGCTGCTGGACGGCTTCCACATACAGGTGTACGACGATCTGAATCAGCCTGGGCCCATGAAAAGCCTGGCTTCCATTGTGAAGAACCAGCTGATCGGCATTGCCGGTAACTCGTTGATCTTCCCGGTAGCTGCAGGCGTAAAGGTAGACCGCTCCTACATCATTGTCAGCTCACAGGAAGAGGGCCAGGAGAAGGAGTCGAAAGTATCCTTGTTCGATCACTACCGCCCGCTTACCCCGCCCGATCCCTTCCGTATCAGCGTGCCGACCAGGGGTATTTTCGCCGAAGCCGTAATGGGCGCCTGCGACGCCTGTGAGAAAGTGAAAGACAATTCTTCCCAGGATTGGGATCGCTTCCGCACCGACGAGCCGACGACCTTTGCACCGGTAACTGTACCGACGCCGGAACCCACTGACTGGAAAGCGGCTTTCAAGGACTTCGCCACACCGATCGTCAACATACAGAACGCGCCGGCGCTGCCCGCACCGGGAGCCGGTCTGCAGGGCCTGGCCGAGCTGCTGGGCAAAAACGATATTTTTAAGGATATCACCGGCCTCGACGGCAACCAGAAGAATGCGATGGCTACTTACCTGTCCAACCAGGAGAATGCGAAAGCCTTTGCCCAGATGGCCAAAGACATGGCCATACAAGCTCACAATACGCAGAACGATGATAAGATCAAAAGCGCGATCAACGATGCGCAGACCAGCGGCAACATTACCAAAGAGGATGCCGGCAAGCTGACGAAGGACCATATCCAGCAAATGATTGACGGTGGCGAAAGCAAGCGTACCGACGCGGCCGCTGCCGCAGATAAGAAACCTTCGCTTACAGATGCTGCCGTGAAAGCCGCAGACCAGGGCAAGGCCGTAAAAGCCGAACATACCGACGCCGTAACCGGTAAGACGGAAAAAGTAGATATCGAAGGGACCAGCGCTGAAAATATACTGGCTATGGTGAGCGGCGCCGTACCGCAGCTGAAGCAGGAAAACAGCATGGCCTGCTGGGCTACCGCCGCAACGATGATGGTGAGCTGGAAGAAAGGCCTGTCCATGACAGTGCCTGATGTATTGGCCCTTGCCGGGCAGCAGTACGTCGATAAGTTCAATGCCGCACAAGGGTTGCAGTCTGCTGAGAAAGACGCCTTCATTACCGCGCTGGGCATGATGGGCGAACCGCCGGCCAGCTATACGCTGCAGACTTATATCAACTGGCTGAAGACTTATGGCCCGCTGTGGATCACAACCGATTCTTCCACTGCTACCGGCCCCTTCTCACCACACGCCCGTATCCTGACCAAGATCACCGGTACCGGCACGCCTGACGGACAAGGCACTTACTTTACCTTCAACGATCCGGCCACCGGAACGGAGATAAAAGAGTCCTTCGCTGATTTCCTGAGCGCTTATGAGCAAATGGTGACCGATAATCCCGGTGCGCTCTTCATCCAGATCGTGCACTTCAGCGACCCGGTAGCGCCTGTAGGCGAAGGCGGTCCCGCTCCCGATCCAGCCGTACAGGACCTGAATACGAACAAGCCCGCAGCTGCGGATACCCTGGTGATCAATAAGTCGGAGTTCAAGGCTGTGACCGGACTGAGCAACTGGAAACCTTCCGGCGCCCTGCACAATACCAAGCTCTTTTCCAAGCGTACCAGCAGCCAGGTCATCCACCTGGTGCTGCATGAAACCGCAGCCGATACCGGAAATGGCTTCTCTCCGCCCAATACCGCGCATATGGCAGTAAAGGCCGATGCAACGATCACGCAGTTCAACGACTTGCTGGAAAACGAGCAGCATGCTAACAATTTCAACACCACTTCTGTAGGCGTTGAGTTTGTAAACCGTGGCTGGCTGGCCAGCCCTAAAGACGACGACAGCGCGCATCCGCAGTACAGCTACGAGCATGAAGCCATTCCCGCGAAAGAATCCAAGCTGACTGCTGCTCAAAAGGAAAAGTTCAAGGAAGCCAACGGCTATCTCTGGTGCTTCTGGGGCTTTGGCTTCGGCATCTACCGTCTGCCGCAAAGCACGGCGCAGCTCGAGAAAGAAGTAGAGCTGGTGAAATGGCTCACCGTAGATCTGCCCCCGGTGATCAAAGCCTGGAAGGAAGGTGGTGGCTGGCTCTCCGGCAAGCCCGAGCTCGCAACGCTGGCCGGCTGGTTGTCGCTGCCCGCCGTCCCTGCCGAGAATAAGCCTTTGCTTGATATCCCGACCATCAGCAATACCTGGCTACAGCTCGTCTCCTACAATGAAGTGAAATCCCTCTGGAGCTTCAAAGCGGCCGATATACCAGCCGATGCGGATAAGGATAAGCAGCAATACTTCATCTTCACCACAGGACACGATTACATTACACCGGCCAATTTTGCCAGCCGCTCCGGCATCCTTTCGCACAACGCCCTGTACAACGGTCATAGCGATGGCTCCTTCCTCGCGCTGTACACCTGGTTGCGTCTGGCCAAAGGAAAATCGGATACCAAGGCTTTCGACCTCTGCAAAGACCTGATGAAAAACCATTTTATCATCGCTTCGCTGAAGACCGATCCCTACGACAAGAAGATCGTGCTGCTGAACGTGAGCGACGCCAACCTGGTATAGTCATCCGCATACCATAAAGCCGGGATACAGGCGTATCCCGGCTTTTATGTTCATATAATAGATCCTGCAGGCATCTTTGCTTCGATACAGATAAAGCAATGCTGAAGCCGGGATCTACCCTATCACAGGATTCAGCTATTTTACTGCTTCGACGCATGCCGGGCGTCACGATGCAGCTTATCAAGGTATTCGCTGATGACCGCCGCTTTCTCCTTTTTAATCCGTTTACCCAATTCCCGGCGCGGGCATTGCACATGATACTTTGCACCCCAGTCCATGATCTCGATCACAATAGGCAGGAGATCCACGCCTTTTGGCGTGAGGCTGTAGCAGTATTTGGACTTATTGTGCGGCGATACCTGCTTCTTCAGTATCTGTTCCGCTTCCAGCACACTCAAGCGGTTAGCCAGGATATTCGTCGCAATTTTTTCTTCCGATTCCAGGAATTCACTATACGATACTTTGCCCCGCAGCATAATATCGCGGATAATGAGCAGCGACCACTTGTCGCCGAAAACCTCCAGGGAGCAGCTGATGGGACAATCCGACCTGTTCTTTTCCATATATTTTTTTAAAAGTACTTGCATTTTGCAATTAGTTATTATCTTAGTGCTTGCAAAATGCAAGCAAATATACAATTCAACCTTTAAAAGAAAGCAGAAATGGAAAGCAACACCACCCGGCAACTGCTGGAAACCTATTATGAGGGCTTTGCCCGGAAAGAAGGATGGGAATCGGTCATTGCAGATGATTTCCTGTTTACCGGTGGCAATATGGCACACCCTGTACCTATAAGCGGCAAACAGGCTTATATTGAAGTGATCGCCCGATTTTCAAGGGTCTTTGAATCCATGACGGCCCGGGATATGATCATAGACGGCGATCGGGCATATGTTACCGGCAATTACGATTTTCGCTTTCCCAATGGCGAGCATATCAACGGTGATGTAGCAGAGCTGTGGACGGCAAAGGACGGTAAGCTGCAATCCCTGCGTATTTTCTTCGACACGCTTACTTTTGACCGCAATACGCCAAAGTAAGCCCAGGCGTTTCTGGCTTACAGCGAGGCGCTGGCTTTCCGTCTCCCGCAAAGTACAGCCCCGCCGGTTTTGTCTTCTTAAGGCACGCTATCCTTCTATAGCATTCGTATGCCGGTCCCTTGGCGGTCGTTGCCAGGTGATCCCTGTCCCGATACCGTTCGATTGTACCGATGGTTTCCAGGAAGCCTTTCATGGCCGGCCGGAAGCCTTCCTGCAAAAAGAAGTACGTCAGGCGCAATCGGCCTGGGGTTCCTGGAAGCAGGCCAGGAAGAAGTGCTGGTGCAGCGCCTGGCCGACGACCTGGCATCGGGCGCCTGGGACCGTCAATATGGTCATTATCGTATGGAACCCACCTTTATTTGTGCTTTGCGGCTCATCATCGCTACGCCATAAAAGAATAAAGAAAAGAATAAAGGTGTCCAGTTACATACCGGACGCCTTACTTTTGTGCTCATAGTTTTACAGGTTGATACCGCCGGAAGCCTCGATCCGTTGGGCATTCACCCATTTCGCATCTTCACTGCAGAGAAAAGCAACGACACCGCCGATGTCATCGGCTTGCCCTACCCGACCGAGCGCTGTAACCTGCGCGAGCTGCTGGCTCAGCTCAGGGCTGTTGCGTACCCTGCCGCCGCCGAAGTCCGTGGCAATGGGACCGGGCGCTACCACGTTGGCGGTAATACCCCTTGATCCCAATTCCCTGGCCATATAGCGGGTCAGCACTTCGATCGCGCCTTTCATGGACCCGTAAGCCGATGAGCCGGGATGAGCAAAGCGGGCCAGCCCGGAAGAAATGTTTACAATGCGACCACCATCATTCAGGAAAGGCAGCGCCTTCTGGGTAAGAAAGAATACGCCTTTGTAATGAATGTTGTGCGCAGCGTCGAACTGCTCCTCCGTTGTTTCAGCAAAAGGTGCGTACAGGGCTGTTCCGGCGTTGTTGATAAGGAAGTCGAAATTAGGGCTGCCGGTATACTGCTTCAGATGGCCGGTCACTTCCTTGAAAAAGACGTCGAAGGAAGCGACATTACCGGCGTCCAGCCGGAAGGCTTCTGCCTGCCTGCCCATCGACCGGATCTCGGCGACCACTTTCTCCGCCTCTTCTTTATTACTGTTATAGGTAAGGATAATATCACTTCCCTTGCGGGCCAGGCTCAGGGCCATATCCCGACCAAGTCCCCGGCTACCGCCGGTGACCAGGGCTATTTTGGTTGTTGCCATGTTCGTTTTCATTTTTTAATTTGATCAGTTAGCATTGACAAGGCAAAGGTCGGCAGGAAAGAAGAATAAGCGATTGCGCGGATCAATCCGATGTTTGTAAGAATCAAACTTGCTGATCTTTCTTTTCTCGCGGCGATGCAAAGACACGACGAAAGAATAATAAAGAGCAAAGTAAATTTATCACCAAATCGCGAAAAAGGGGAAGGTTTATCTGGCTGTATATCTTTCCAGGCTATACTATTTTGAGAAAATATCAGGTGGCTTTAGGTTTCCGCGAGTATGCTCATGCTTCGTCGCACCACGGCGAGAAAACAAAATTACCGGAACTGCAGCGGTGATACCGAAGTTTGCTTTTTAAAGAAATTGGAAAAGTGGGCTACCTCTTCAAAACCCAGGCAGTAGGCGATCTCGGAGATATTCCAGTCGGTCTGCTTCAGCAGTATCTTGGCCTCCTGCGCAATGCGGCTGCCGATAAGGTGCGTGGTGGTCTTCCCTGTGCTTTCCTTCAGTACCTTATTGAGGTAGTTAACATGGATCGCCAGGCGATTGGCATAGTCTTTAGCTGTGCGTAGCATCACTTTCTGGTTCGGCGATTCTATGGGGAACTGCCGTTCCAGCAGCTCGATAAACAATGAAGTTACCCTGGCGGAAGCGTTATGTTCGGGATACAGGGCCGTTGCGGGTTGCAGCTTTTGTCCGTAGTGGATCAGCTCCAGCACATAGTTACGGAGCAGGTCATATTTAAAAGCGTAGTCGGAAGCAATCTCCTTCTGCATCTTATTAAATACCTGCGCAAGCTCCTCTGCCTCCTCGTCACTGATCTGGAATACAGGATAGCCGCCCGAGCGGAAGATAGGTAGCTCATCAAGCACAACACCGCTTTTGTTCCGGATCAGGAACGCATCGGTAAAGACGCAAAAAGATCCCGATTGCTGCGCATCCAGGGGCAACCAGTGGTAAGGGACTTTGGGTGTGGCAAACAGCAGGGCGTTCTTCCCGATATCAATCACCTTATCCGCATACTCGGCGCGGTTCCTGCCCCGGATCAGGCTGATCTTGTAATAAGCGCGCCGGTTATACGGCATCACCGACTTGCGCTTCACTTCCTCTATTGTCTTCGCCAGGTCAAAGACATTAAAATGACCCACCTCCTTATTGATACCGGGAGGCAATAGCGTATCGATATCCCGGCCGGTAAAATTGGCCGCCTGCTGGTAAAATTCTTCGAGTGAAGTGCTTTTAATGTTTTTCATCTGATGAAAAGCGGGTTTGCAAAAATCAAATCCAACGCAAAGCTAGGCCTCACCGGTAAATAACCGTATAAAAATTTACATTTGTCATACAGACAATGCCTATAGCGCAAACAATGGATTAAGGAAACAAAGCGATCGGGATCCTTCATTCCGCATGCTGTGCAAGCTGTATTCAGGATGACGGTGGGAGCTTACAGAAGAAGTGGTGCCTAAAGCATAAACACGCCATTGTTATACTGAGGTCCCCGGAGGAACCGAAGCATCTCTTTGTCTTTTGCGCAAGCAAGGCAGAATCAGCCACTGCAGGAACAAAAAAGAGCGCTGTCACCAACGCTCTTGTCTTATTTTCTGGCCCACATGGGCTTTTGCTTCATCACCCTGGTGTATGTTTTACATTGCTCCGTATGCGCACCGGGCAGGAAGCCGATGCTCATCAGGAACTCGTTTACGATCTCGCCCCCCGTAAACCGGAATTGCTTTTTAAACAGCCTGACCCATTCTTCTTTGGTTTTCGGATGATGATGCTCCAGCCATTTCTCAAAAGAGCCATGTTCTTTTTGCAGCGCCAGTATGGTCTTTGCATTCTCGATAGCAGCGTTTATCTTCAGCTTGTTGCGGATAATACCGGGATCGGCCAGCAGGCGTTCTGTTTCCTTTTCGCCATAAGCCGCTACCTTTTTGATATTGAAATTATCGTAAGCCTTGCGGAAAGAAGCTTCCTTTTTAAGGATGGTTTCCCAGCTGAGGCCGGCCTGGTTGATCTCCATCAGCAGGCGGCCAAACAATTCGTTATCGTCATGGATGGGAAAGCCGTAATGGTTATCGTGGTAGTTGCGGTGCAAAGCCTTCCGTTCTTCAGGCTGCATGGTTTCGATAGCGCTGCAATAGGACATGAACTAATTTTTATGAAAGGATTGTTTAAAAGCCAGAGGCGTAAGGTTCGTCTTTTTCTTGAAGACCTTATTGAACGACTGCGGGTGCTCGAATCCCAGCTGATAGGCGACCTCCGCTACCGTGAGGTTATCGGTACTCAGGTATTCCTTGGCCTTTTCGATTACCTTTTCGTGGATATGCTGCTGCGTGTTCTGCCCGGTAAGCGAGCGCAGCATATCGCTGAGGTAACGCGGTGAAAAGTGCAGCTGTCCGGCCAGGTACTGTACTGTGGGCAGACCTTTCACCAGGGCCTGCTCATCGTTGAAGTATTCGTCCAGCAAGGCTTCCAGCTGTGCCAGCACATCATGATGCACCGCTTTCTGCGTCAGGAACTGCCGCTTGTAATACCGGTTGCTGTAGTTGAGCAGCACTTCGATCTGCGAGAGCAATACATCCTGGCTGAATTCATCTATGCTGTGGCTCAGCTCCTCTTCAATGTGCTGGAACACTTCCAGTACCGTTTTCCGCTCTTTTTCCGAAAGGTATAGCGCTTCGTTGGCCGAATAGGAAAAGAAACCATAGTTGCGGATATTCTTTGCCAGCGGATAGCCGTTCAGGAAATCGGGATGAATGAGTAAGGTATAGCCCCTGTACTCCGCATCGTCGGGGATGGCCAACACCTGGTGAGGAGCGGTAAATACGAGACCGCCGTCTTCAAAATCGTAATAGCTCTGCCCGTATTTAAGCTTACCAGGCTGCCCCTGCTTAAACGATATTTTGTAAAAGTCGAAGACAAATGCTTCTGGCAGCCGTTCTCTGTCTACCGAAATGCGGGTGTTGTCTACCAGGCCGATGAGCGGATGCATAGGCTTGGATAAGCCCAGCACCCGGTGCAGGTCCGGTATGGAGCGGAATCTCCTGAGGTTTGGCGTTTCTTTCTTCACGGTACGAAGTTAATTGATTTACGCGCCTAAAAATGCAGTCGCCATTTGTTGGTGAAAAGCATCATTGCCCAGCGCGCGGCGTTGTGCGTGCATCGCTTCAGCATCTGTTCCGGCCAGGTAAACCAATTGATCCTTACCGTCCGTAGCAGCTTCATACACTACAGCAGCAATCAGGTCGGCCGTGCTGAACTGGTGCTGATCTATTCCCGCAAACAGGCTGTCGGTCCATTGCTGGTAGGCGGGATGCGGGGTGAAGTCGAGCGAGCGGCCGATGAAATCGGTCAGAATGCCGCCTGGTGCAATTGTTTTGGTACCCACGCCGATCTTCCTCAGCTCAAAAGCCATGCTTTCGCTCCATCCTTCCAATGCCCATTTGGTAGCGTGATAGAGGGAGCTGAAGGGGAAAGTGATGTGCCCGCCGATAGAAGTGGTGGTAAGGAAAAGCCCCTGTCCCTTTTCCCGGAAATAAGGAATAAACGCCTGTGTCACACGGATCACACCCAGCACATTAGTATCGAACTGGCGCACGATCTGCTCGTCGCTGATGGCTTCCAACGGTCCCATAAGGCCGTAGCCGGCATTGTTGAACACCACATCGATATCGTCCATCGAGAGGGCTTGCTGAACGGTATTTTTTACCTGTTGCGGGTTGGTCACATCAAGCGGTAAAAGCGTAATATTGGCGATCTGTGCCAGCTCGGTTTCCTGCTCCGGTTTACGCATGGTGGCGATCACGTTCCAGCCTTTGGCGGCGAACAATTTAGCGGTTGCTTTACCCAGGCCCGAGGAGGCGCCGGTGATGAAAATCGTTTTCATTTTGCTTGATTTTTTATGTACACAAAGGTGCTGCGCCACTGCAGCTTGGAGGTTGCCAAAATGCAGAGGATTGTAGCCGGAATGACGTACCTGCGCTTTGGGGCTCAATAGTGCTATAGGGAAGTTCTATATTCTTTTTGCGGGCAAAAGAAGGCAAATGGACAGGCTAAGCCTGTGCTTCTCTAAAATTACTTAACTTGCTCCCGCACAAAAAATCACGCCATCTTATGCAATTCGGAAAAGTAGCCGATCCGGCACAAATCGACTTTACACTACCCAAAGACGCGCCGGAAACGGCCAGCGTGCTCAAGGCCCACCAGGATGAGGCGCCCTTTGAAGTGTATGTGGGCTGCGCCAAATGGAACAAAACCGATCTGAAAGGCTTTTATCCGAAAGGCACCAAGGACGAGCTGACCTATTATGCCACGCAGTTCAACAGCATCGAGCTCAATGCCACCTTTTATGGTATGCCCGACTGGAAGCAGGTGGAGACCTGGAAGGACAAGACTCCGGAAGGGTTTAAGTTTTTTCCCAAGCTGACCAATACCATCAGTCATTTCAAGCGCCTGATCGATGTAAAAGAGCCTGTAGAGCAGTTCTGCAATGCCATTGCTGCCTTCGACGACCGGCTGGGCATGGCTTTCCTGCAGCTGCACGATAATTTTAAGCCGAAAGATTTCGATCGCCTGAAAAAGGTGCTTGAGGAATTTCCCCAAGGCATTCCCTTGGGTGTGGAAGTCCGTAATGAGGAGTGGTTCACCAATAAAGAAGTGAGCAAGGCCTATGGCGACCTGCTCGAAAAGCTGGGCATGGCCAATATCATTGTCGATACGGCAGGGCGTCGCGATATGTTACACATGCGGCTTACCAGCCCCGTCGCCTTTGTCCGTTATGTAGGCGCCAACCACCCTACCGATGTGGACCGCCTCGACGATTGGATGGTGCGCATCAAAAAATGGCGCAAAGAGGGTTTGCAAAAGCTGTATTTTTTCGTGCACCAGAATATCGAGCTGGAATCGCCTTTGCTGGCTACCCATTTTATTGAGCAGGTGAACAAGGCCTTTAAGTTATCGCTGAAGATCCCCGCCAAACAAGCCGCTCAGAAATCTATGTTTGACTAAGTCTGTTGTGGTACAGACTATGATCATGGCTACTGTCAGGGCGCAATACGCGATCCTTTTGGATACCAATGGCTGTTGCAGCAAGTGATTCAAGCATGAAGAAAGCGTAACAGGCCAGGTATAGTAAAACAGGTTTGTTCGGGTTCCCTAAAAAAGACAAGTGTTTTGTCCCCCTTTTTCTGCTCCGATCGTCATGGGTAAAAAAATATACCTATGGATCGTTTATTCAGCCCTTTTCAGCTTAAATCGCTTAGTACCAGGAATCGTTTTGTGCTCTCGCCTATGACCCGGTCCTTCTCTCCCGGCGGCATTCCTACAGCAGAAGTAGCTCGCTATTACCGGCGCCGCGCCGAAGCCGAAGTAGGATTGGTGCTTTCGGAAGGGGCTGCCATCAGCAGGGTAGCCGCAGTTAATGACCCGGCTGTGCCGCATTTTTACGGTGATGAAGCCCTATCTGGATGGCAGCAGGTCATCGATGAGGTAAAAGCCGCCGGCGGACAGATGGGCCCGCAGCTCTGGCATGCAGGCATACAAGCGCCGCATAGTTCCGGCTGGCTGCCGGCCCTGCCTTTCGAAGGACCTTCTGCAAAGGATAACGGCGTTGCTATGACAGATGCCGACATCGCCGACACCATTGCGGCATTCGGTGCTGCCGCGCGGGATGCCCAAAGGCTCGGCTTTAATTGTGTCGAGCTGCAAGGCGCTCATGGTTACCTGATCGACCAGTTCTTCTGGCACCACACCAACAAACGCACCGACCGCTACGGTGGCAGCACACTGGCTGCCCGCAGCCGTTTTGCGCAGGAGGTCATTAAAGAAGTGCGCAGGCAAACCGGCGAGGGCTTTGCTTTGCTCTTCCGCTTGTCGCAGTGGCGCTTTACCGATGTCAAAAGCAAGCTGGCCGCAACGCCGCAGGAGCTGGAAAGCTGGCTGCAGCCTCTTGCGGATGCCGGCGTTGATATTTTTCATTGCTCTACCCGTCGCTTTTCCGACCCGGAGTTCAGCGGATCGGACCTTAACCTGGCCGGCTGGGCCAAAAAGCTTACCGGGAAAGCAACCATCATAGTAGGTTCCGTTGGCCTGGATAAAGATGTAACCACTATTTTTACAGGCGAAACAGCACAGCCTGCGGTAGCGATGGATGAGCTGCTGCGCAGGCTGGACCGTAACGAGTTTGACCTGGTAGCTGTAGGCAGGCCCTTGCTGGCCGATCCCTGCTGGGTACAAAAGGTAAAAGAGAACCGGATACACGAGCTCCAGGCATTTAACCCGGAGGCATTGAGCCGGCTGATCTGAAAAATGACAACAATATTTGTCCCCTTTGCACCTTTGCCGATCGTTATATGTGCAAACCAAAATTTTAAAAAGATGAAAGAGTTCGTATTGATCTTCAGGCTGGCCGATATGGCCGACGCTAGGCCTTCGCCGGAGCAGATCCAGGAAAGAATGAACTGGATGGGCAGTCTTGCCGCCCAGAACAAGCTGGCCGACAAAGGCAACAGCTTGTCACCTGTAAGCGCAAAAACGGTAAAGCCCGGCAACGTGGTTTCCGATGGTCCTTTTACCGAGATCAAGGAGTTTATTGCCGGCTATGTGATCGTTAAGACGGAGACTATTGAAGAAGCCGTGGAGCTGGCTAAGGCCAACCCGATCTTCAAAACGGGAGGCAGCATCGAGGTCAGGGAGGTAATTGTCCGTTCTTAAGCGATGAGCGAAACCCTGCTCCCCCACCTGTTCCGGCGGGAATATTCCAAAATGACGGCTGTGCTCTGCCGTCATTTTGGCTTGCAGCATATGGAAACTGCAGAGGATATTGTAAGCGATACCTTTCTGAAAGCTGCCGAGACCTGGCCCCTGAAAGGCATCCCCGAACATCCGGAGGCCTGGTTGTATACGGTGGCGAAAAATAAAGCCAAGGACTGGCTGAAACGGCAGCATCTCTTTGAAGCCCGTATACGGCCGGAGATCGGCCGGGATACTGAAGGCATGGCAACCGTGCCCGATTTTGAGCCCGGGGCGATAGCAGACAGCCAGCTGGCAATGATCTTTGCCGTCTGCAACCCGGTCAATCCGCCGGAAGCCCAGATCTGCCTGGCCCTCCAGATCCTTTGCGGTTTTAGCGTGGAAGAGATAGCCAATGCTTTCCTCACACATAAAGAAACCATTAAGAAACGCCTGCAAAGAGGGCGTGCAGCGCTGCGCACTGATGAATTCCGTATCGGCCTTTTGGATGAAGCTACCTTACAGGCGCGGCAGGCGGCAGTGATCAATACCCTGTACCTGCTGTTCAATGAAGGTTATCACTCCAAATCCAATGACCGACTTATCCGCGAAGAGCTTTGCGCAGAGGCGATGCGCCTGGCCCTGCTGCTGACGCAGAACGAAAAGACCAATAGCCCGGAGACGAACGCGCTGCTGGCCCTGTGCTGCTTCCAGGCTTCCCGGATCGGGGCGCGCAACGCGGCGGATGGTGAGGTGGTCCTGTTCGATGAGCAGGACCGGCAGCTTTGGGACCAGGAGCTGATCGACAAAGGCAATTATTTTCTGGTCAATGCCTGCAGCGGCAATACCTTATCGCGCTACCACCTGGAAGCGGGTATTGCCTACTGGCATACCACGCCGGCGGGAACAAACAAGTGGCGCTACATTCTCGACCTGTACAACCAGCTTTTGCTGCTGGCCTATTCTCCGGCTGCGGCCCTTAACCGCACCTTCGCGCTGGCGCAGGTTTATGGCCGGGAAGTGGCTCTGGAAGAGGCTTTGAAGCTGGACTTATCCCGGCTGAGCGATTATCATGCTTTGCTGGGCTACCTGTACACCGGCATCGATAAAACAAAAGCCCGGCATCATTATCGTCAGGCAATGGGCCTTACCGTTGCTCCTGCTGCCCGGCAGGTTTTGCAGAAGGCTATCGACAGCCTGGACTGAAATTTCTCACAGTGAGGATGTTTCATCTTCTTATTTTCTCACAGAGGCGCAAAGTATTAAAGTAATCCCGCGGCAGTGCAGCGAGAGCCTGAGCACATACATACCATTGCCCTATTGAGGTCTGCGCAGCAACCGGAATATCTCTTTTCTCACGAGGTACAAAAACAGACTACGCACGAATTAAAGTTTTCCGTACCGCCGCCCCGGGAAGGGAGATACATGCTGCTTTCGCATCGTTGCCGGAAAAAGAATACGGATCGATGAAGTGCTAGAGGCTGCTTATCTTTACCGGTCAAGCCTGTCAAGCTATGACCCTTACAGAAGTGATGGACCGTAATGCGGCCGATATTGCCTTTATCGCCGGCAACGGGATCAACCGTTTTCCCAACAATCCCAGGGCTATTTCCTGGGACGATCTGCTGCTCCGGCTCTGGAAGCGGTTTGCGCCCGACCGTTTTACCCGCGTACCGCAGGGGGTTACCTTGACTGAGTTTTATGACCTGCTCGATATTGCCAACAGCAATAAGCCGGGTATACCCTATGCCATACAGAAAGAGGCGGCCCGGCTTTTGTCGGGCTGGAGCTTTTTACCGCATCATACAGCATTCATGCGTAAAGCGCAACAGCTGAACGCGCCGGTGCTGACCACCAATTTCGACCTCGTGCTGCCATCTGCGATAGGCCTGCAGCCGTTTCATACCAGCACTGATCATTTTACCGATTTCTATCCCTGGACCACTTATTATGGCAACCGCCAGCTGGACTATCCTACACAGGGTTTCGGGACCTGGTATATTAATGGCTGCGTCCGTTATCCCCGCAGCATACGGCTGGGCCTGTCGCATTACATGGGCTCGGTAGAAAAAGCCAGGACCTTCCTGCATAAGGGTGGCGAGAGACGCCTGTTCGGCGGTAAAGCCCCCGAAGACTGGCTGGGCGCACGCACCTGGCTGCATATCGTTTTTCACCGCTCTCTCTGCATTTTCGGGCTGGGCCTGGAAGAGAATGAAGTTTTCCTGCGCTGGCTGCTGATCGAAAGGGCCAAATACTTCAAGAAGTTCCCGGCCCGTAAAAAGAAAGGCTGGTATATTGCACCCCGGCTGGAAAAGCCGGATGAACGTGCCTTGGGTAAAATACAGTTCCTGAAAGGCATGGGTTTTGAGCTGATTGAGGCCAATCGCTATGAAGATATTTATGATATGCCCTGGCATTGATTACAAATTGCTTACGTAACTTAATAACAACCAGGCAGCAGAAATGGGGATAAAAAAGTGAACCGATATTCATTTTTTATTTTCATTAACAGGTAAAAACCTTTAGTTTTATCACCCAAACTTCCAACAGGCGCCGGAAAATGTAACGTAAAATTAAAAGGAGCAAGCCGATCCGTATCATGCCTTATAAAGATCATTTCATTACCACCAACCGCATTAATCTCCATTATATCGAGTACGAGTGCCGTAAGAACAAACCAACGCTGCTGCTGCTGCATGGCCTGACGGCTAACGCCCATGCTTTCGACGGGCTGGTGTATAATGGCCTCGCCGATCATTTCCGTGTGATTTCTCCCGACCTGCGCGGCCGGGGACACAGCGACAAGCCGGCTTTTCAATACGGCCTGAAGCATCACGCCAGGGACATCATCGGCTTGCTGGATCATCTCGGCCTGGAGAAAGTATTCATCGGCGGACATTCTTTCGGCGGCCTGCTGAGCGTTTATCTGGCTAACTTTTACCCCGATCGTATCGAAAAGGTGATCATCCTGGATGCCGCTGCGGAAATGAATCCCAAGGTACCCCTGATGCTGATGCCGGTGCTCAAGCGCCTCGACAGGACCTATCCTTCTTTCGAGCAATACCTGGACTACGCTAAGAAGGCGCCGCAGAACAGCTTCTGGGATGAGGTGATGACGACCTATTACCGGGCCGATGTGCGCACGCTGCCCGACGGACGGGTGCAGCCCTACCCCAACCTGACCAAAATGATCAAAGTATCGATAGGTGTGGCCAACCAGCCCTGGCGCGTGCTCTTCAGCGAAGTAAGGCAACCCTCGCTGCTGATCAACGGCGCCGATATCTATAACCTGGGCGAGCCGATACTGCCCGACTTTAAAGCCCGCGAATCGGTGGCGCTGCTGCCGCAGGGAAGCTACCTGCGTGTAGATGGCAATCACCAGACCATGCTGTACGGCCCTGGCGCCGGGCAGATCGTAGCGGGGATCACCGCGTTTTTACAGGACAAAAGAGAGGCCGCTCCCCGGAAGAACACGGCTCGTGCTGCATTTGCTTAGCTTGTCGAAGCAACCTATGCTTGTCCCTTTGAAGGCTAAGACAGCGTTTACAAAAAATGGTGTATTGAAACACGTTTCAATACACCACTCTATCACTTAAGCCAGAAAAGGATTACAGCTTATTTCAAGCACCATTTTTGACCACATTGTCACAATTGAAACAGGTCCAAGAGGGCTTCAGGCCAACCCTTCCCACCAGCGCCTGCCAATAAACCGGCCATCCAGCAGCACCAGCTCGCCGATCTGCGGGGTGATCACCTTTACTCCGAGTGTTTCCGAACGTTCCAGGACCCTCCTTATCGAATCATCCCAGGCATGTGTGGCCAGGGCGAATTTGCCCCAGTGCACCGGGAACAATACCCTGGCGTTCAGATCGACAGCCGCCTGTGCGGTCTCTTCCGGCATCATGTGGATGTTGGCCCAATAAGGATTGTATTGCCCGTCTTCCAGGATGGCCAGATCGAAGGGGCCGAAGCGTTCCCCGATCATTTTAAAATGCGTATCATAGCCCGAATCGCCGCACAGGTAGAAACGCCAGGCGCCGGTTTCCAATACAAAGGAAGACCATAAAGTCTGGTTACGTTTGAAGCCCCTGCCGGAAAAATGCCGGGAGGGCGTTGCGGTAAACGAGGTGCCCTCTTTGATCTGCGTCGCTTCCCACCAGTCCAGCTCCCTGATCTTACCAGCCGGTATGCCCCAGTACTCCAGGTGGGCGCCCACGCCCAGCGAGGTAATTACCATAGCCACCTTATCTTTCAGCAGGCGCACCGAATTATAGTCCAGATGGTCGTAATGATCGTGGGTGAGCAAGAGAATATCGATATCGGGGAGATCGGCTACAGTGTAGATACTCACGCCTGCAAAGGCTTTGCTGCCCGCATATTGCACCGGCGAGGTCCTTTGGCTGAACACCGGATCGACAAGGATATTCAGCCCGTTTACCTGCAGCAGGTAGGAAGAATGCCCGAACCAGGTCAGCTGGGGTACATCCGAAACCGGTTGGCACAGATCCCGCTTGATCACGGGAAGCGCTTCAGCAGGCCGTTTCCGCTCATGCCTGCCGAAGAAGAAATCCCTGATCACTGTAAACATGCTGACCCCTCCGGTCAGCTGTGGCGTCAACGACTGGTTGTGAAAGCTGCCCTTGCGGTATTGCGGCGAATGCTGTATCCGTTCCAGGCGCGCGCCTGAAGGGCGCCTGCCGAAAGAGGGTTGCTTCATGAATACAATAGTAGCCAGTACGGGTACGGCCACGATCAGCACGATCACGATCAGTATGCTTACCATGAGAAGGAAACGATGAACCTGAGAAATGGTTGCCTGTAAAAGAAACGGGGCTGTCCTTGCGGCAGCCCCGTTGATTGGATTATTTGCTGATGGCTGCGATACCCGGCAGCTCCTTGCCTTCGAAGAATTCCAGCATGGCGCCGCCGCCGGTGGACACATAGCTTACCTTGTCGGCCAGTCCGAATTTATTGACGGCAGCAACGCTGTCACCGCCGCCGACCAGGCTGTAAGCCCCGCCGGCTGTGGCGGCTACTACCGCTTCGGCTATGGCCCTGGTACCGGCCTGGAATTTTCCCATTTCAAATACGCCCATAGGACCGTTCCAGAGAATGGTCTTTGAGGCTTTGATCACCTCGCTGAAAGCAGCGATGGCTTTTTCACCGATATCGAGGCCCATCCAGCCATCCGGGATATGCTTGTTATCCGCATTGTCCGTGCTGGCATCGGCCGCGAATTTGTCGGCGATCACGCTGTCGGCAGGCAGGTGGATGTTCACACCTTTATCTTTTGCTTTTGCCAGCAGGGCATTGGCCATATCCAGGCGATCGTCTTCGCAAAGCGAATTGCCGATCCGGCCGCCCTGCGCCTTGAAGAAAGTATAGGCCATACCACCGCCGATGATGATGTCGGTCGCTTTCTCCAGCAGGTTTTCAATAATGACGATCTTATCCGATACCTTGGCGCCGCCGATGATAGCGGTGAAAGGCTTTTCGCTGTTGTGCAGCACTTTTTCGCCTGCTTTTACTTCGGCTTCCATCAGCAGGCCGAACATTTTCTTACCGGGAAAGAATTGTGCGATCACGGCAGTAGAGGCATGTGCGCGGTGGGCGGTGCCGAAGGCGTCATTTACGTACACATCGCCCAGCTGTGACAGCTTTTCGGCAAAACCGGCATCGCCTTTTTCCTCTTCCTTATAATAGCGCAGGTTTTCGAGCAGCAATACCTGCCCGGGCTGCAGCGTGGCAGCTTTCTGAACGGCTTCTTCGCCGATGCAGTCAGGAGCAAACTGTACATCGCGGCCGAGCAGTTGAGAAAGATGGTCTACGATACGGCTCAGCGAAAAATCTTCTTTCTTCAGCTCGGGCTTCTTCTCCATATCCTTGATCGGGCGGCCCCAGTGGCTCATCAGGATCACGCTGCCGCCATCCTGCAGCACCTTGTTGATTGTGGGCAGGGCTGCACGGATGCGGGTATCGTCGGTAATCTTTCCTTCTTTAATGGGCACGTTGAAATCGACCCTGATCAATGCTTTCTGGTTGCTGAAGTCGTAGGCAGCGAATGTACTCATGTGCGTTATCTTTTTTTTATATCTTTTGGGAATAGGATGCAAAAGTAGGGAAAGGCGCCGAGATACCATGAGAACGTTGCCCAGCTGGATTTTATTGATCAGGGGAGCGGAGATTTGGCTATTTTTGGGACAAAACGAACAGACACCAGATGCTCCGCTTACGGTCTTTTTTCTACTACAGCTATTTACTGCCAGCAACACTTCTGATATTATCCATGCTTGTATCCGGTAATACGGTACAAGCTCAGGAACCGCAATATCCCGCATATGATACCGCAGCTGAAGAGCTGGGGGATATCCAGCGCGTGATCGACGCTACCCTGCCCGACATCGAAACGATGCTCAAAAAGAAAGGCACTTTCCGGCCTTTCGCTACGGTAATCCTGCTCAACGACAGTATTGCGGATATCGACGTGAAGGACAGTGCAAAGAGCTACACCGAAGATGACCTGAAGGAAGAGCTGAGCATAGACGCGCTCAAAGGAGCATATAAAGCGATCGTCATTTTTTCGGCGGGGCGTACCACCGACCCTTCCGATGGCAAAGAGACAAAAGCGATAACCGTTTTTGCTGAGCATACCAATGATGACTTCGCTTATCTCTTTTATTATCCCTATACAATTACAGCCCGCAGGGAAGTGATCTTCGGCGAAAGCTTCGGTGATTTTGCACCCCAGGTCATGTTCAAGCCCTGATCTGTCTGCTGCAATCTTGTCACATCAGGTGGGTTTGTCGCGGGTATTTTTTACCAGGCTGATACCAGCAAAGAAAAAGACTGCGCCCAGCAGGCCGTAAATGAGGATTTCCTTGACGTTGTAGCGTCCGCCGCTGCCATTGAGGAACTTCACACCTGCCAGAATAAGGCCTGCTATACCCAGCAGGGATAGTACAATACCCAAAACCCTTTTTTCCATATCACGGTTTTTTCATCTAACAAAAAAGCGCCTCAGAGGTTGATGTGCTCCATACGCAGATGCTATTTAATCGATACATTTGACCTGGAAACGGCAAAGACCGCTTTTGATCACCAGCTCAACCCGATACTTTATGTCCAATATTAACCTGATCATTGAAGAACGGCCGAGGAATATCGGCAACTTTATGGTTGGCCGCCTGCTTCCTTTCAAGGACAAACGGATGGTCGGCCCTTTTATCTTTATCGACCATATGGGGCCGGTAAGCCTGAGCGAAAAGGAGAATATGGATATCCCGCCGCATCCGCATATCGGCTTGTCTACATTGACCTACTTGTTTGAAGGCGCTATCATGCACCGCGACAGCCTGGGTACCGAGGTCGAGATCAAGCCGGGGCAGGTGAACTGGATGACCGCCGGCAGCGGCATTGTGCACAGCGAGCGCACGCCCGGATACCTGCGTCATTCGGATAAGACCCTGCACGGTCTCCAGATATGGGTTGCCCTGCCCAAGGATCATGAGGATATGGCCTGCTCCTTTTATCATGCCGATGAGGAAGACCTTCCGCAATGGACGGAAGGCGACATCCGCTACCGCCTTATTGCGGGTACCTATGCGGGTAAAGCGGCTCCCGTACCGGTGTACAGTCCTCTGTACCTGCTGGAGATCAAAAGCAGCACGGAGCAGACCCTGCATCTTGGCTCCGAGCTGTACGGCGAAGCCGGCCTGTATATCCTTGAAGGCAGCGTGACTGGTGAAGGGCATACTTTTGAGCCCAGGCAATTGCTCGTGGCCAAGGATGCCAGGCTATGCACTTTTACCATGGCGCCCGGCACTACCATCTATATCTTCGGCGGCGAGCCGCTTCCCGAAGACCGGCTGATCTACTGGAACTTCGTAGCTACCGACCACGAGCATATTGACAAGGCCAAGGAAAAGTGGAAAGCCCAGGATTTCGTTCCCGTACCGGGCGAAACCGGTTTTGTGCCGTTGCCACCCGAACCCTCCAACCTGAAAATAAAATAAATGGCGACCATTACAGCAATTACCGGCAAAGAGCACTACCGCACCGAGATCCGTACCAGCGCCCACGAGATCATCGCCGACGAGCCTTTGGGCTATGGCGGAAAGGGCCTGGGACCCGCGCCTGACGAGCTGTTGGCTGCAGCGCTGGGCAGCTGCACCAGCATTACTTTGCGTATGTATGCCGACCGCAAAGGCTGGCCGCTGGACCGTGTGGCGGTAACGGTAGGCCTGAGCCGGGAATCGGGCCGCACCGAAATGACGATGGACCTGGTGCTGGATGGAACGCTTGACGAGAAACAAAGAAACCGCCTGCTCGAGATCGCCCACAAATGCCCCGTTCACCTGACCCTGAACCAGCCGGTGACGATCCATACCAGCTTAAAATAAAAGGGTATTTCCTTTTTAAGCAGAAATGTATATTTTAGCGGCCTAAATGATGTCATGCATATGAAAAGAATCCTGCTTGTCCTGGTTGCCGGTGTGGTCCTGTCCTCGTGCTCGAAAACCTATACCTGTACCTGCACTTCGGTATTGCCCGACGGTACAGTGACCAGTGTAGAGCCCCATTCGATCAGCGGTACCAAAAGCGGCAGTGAAGACAAATGCAAGCAATTCGACCACGTGGTCGGTAATATTACTACCACCTGCCAGCTGAACTAAAATATTTTTGTTACCAGTAGCCACACAAAGAGCCGCATCGTTATGATGCGGCTCTTTTGCTGTGTATGATTCACAGGCAATGCTTCGATATTCATTTACCACTGAAGGTAAATACCACGATGGGTTTCCGATTCCGCACTCAGGGTGGCGATTATCAGCGTAGGTGCAGAACGGGTCTTGCTTTTACCAAGGTGATCCGCTGGTGGTCCCGGTTACAATACCATCAGCAATGCCCGGGCATTGCTGATGGCCGATAACAGCGTTAGTAGGATAATGTCAGTCCCGCACCGAAGCCCATGTCGCTGTCATAGTGGGTCCGTATGCTGAAATTCTTATTGAGGATATACCGGAGATCGAGCATATATTCCAGGTCGGTATTGAACATGAACCCCGCCCGCAGCCTGCGGGTGACGGGAATGTCTTCCCGCATCAGCTGCAGGCGTACAATGCCGTCGGTAAAGACTTCGGCCTGGAACTGCACCAGCATAGGCAGCGTATAGTTGACACCCAGGCTGAGCACGGCCCTGTTGTCTTTGGTGTTGCTTTGTCCGAAAATGTTTTTTTCATGCTCGTCGATGCCCATTTTCCGGTAGCGCCAGTCGAAGCCGATGAAGGGCATCAGCCATTGCATCCGGCCGATATAGCGGCCGATATGGGTTTCCGTTTCGTAGCCGTGCATATTGTTGTAACCCAGCCGCCATTCGGTACCGGCGCTCCAGCGGGCATTCTGCAGCATCAGGCCGCCATCGTTGCCGTTGGTTGCAAAGTCATTTTCGATCATAAAGTGCGGCATATTGCTTTCGTGCTGCAGCATCTTATAGGCTTTGGCTTTATCCGGCAATTGAGGATTGGGCTCCGAGCCCACGCTGAACACCCGGTTCATGCCGCTCATCATATGGTACAGGATATGGCAATGGAAGAACCAGTCGCCATTGGTATTAGCGGCAAATTCAAGGGTATCGGTCTCCATGGGCATAATGTCCAGCACGTTCTTAAGCGGTGCATGCGCTCCCTGGCCGTTCAGCACCCTGAAGTCGAAGCCATGCAGGTGCATGGGATGCCGCATCATCGAATTGTTGTGGATGATCATGCGTACGACCTCTCCCTTCTTGATGGCGATCTTATCGGTTTCCGACAGAATCTTATTGTCCATGCTCCAGACGTAGCGGTTCATATTGCCGGTGAGCTCGAAGTGAAGCTCCTTTACTGCAGCGCCCTCCGGAAAGGCGGTGATGGCCGGTGCACGCAGCATGGTGTAGTTCAGCGTAACGATATCGCTGAGGGCATTGCTGTTGTAGCGATTGTCGTCCATGTCCATGCCTTCCATCTGGTGACCGCTGTGCTGATGGGTCTCTTCCGATGCAGCCGGCTTCTTTTTACCTTCTTCGCCGGTGATCTCGGGATACATGACCACGTTCATGTCCATCTGGTTAAGGCTCATGTTCATACCCATATCATCCAGGTCGCCGTTCATCTTCATCATATCGTTCATCATCTTCATTCCCTTGAAATACTTGAGCCTTGGCAACGCACCGGCTTCCTGCTTTGTTCCGTTGCCGATCAGTAAAGAAGCTGAATTGGTACGGTCTTCCGTTGTTGCAAGCAGCTCATAGGCCTTCCCGTCTTCGGGGACCGTAACCACAATATCGTAGGTCTCGGATACCGCAATGATCAGTCGGTCCACCTCCACGGGCTCCACATCGTTGCCGTCGCTGGCAACTACAGTTATTTTACCGCCTGCATACCGCAGCCAGAAATAGGATGATGCGCCGCCGTTGGCTATCCTCAGCCGGACCTTATCACCGGCTTTCAATGTTTTCCCGTCAATGGCGCTGATCGTGGAAGCCGCGCTGCCGTTGGCCAGTATCCTGTCGTAATACACATCGCTGACATCCATGGCCAGCATCCGCTTCCATTCGTTGGCCAGCTTGATACCGAAATGGCCCGACACCAGCGCCTCTCCATAGCTTTGTACGGCATCTTTTTTAATAGCAGACCAGTCGTTGGCGTTGTGCAGCATACGATGCACATTGTCGGCGTTGTAATTGGTCCATTCGCTCAGCACTACCGGAACAGTGGGCAGATCGTCGATGCCCGGCCGGAAAGCAGGATCACCCGGCTTTTTCAGGAAAACAAGATTGCCATACATGCCTATCTGCTCCTGCATGCCGCTGTGGCTGTGGTACCAGTGGGTTCCGTTCTGGATCACGGGGAAGCGGTAAGTATAGGTGGCGCCCGGGGCAATAGGCATCTGGGTGAGGAAGGGCACGCCATCTTCGGGATTGGGGAGGAATACACCATGCCAGTGCAGCGAAGTGCCTTCCTTTAAGAGATTATGCACATGGATCTCTGCGGTATCGCCCTCGGTAAAAGTAAGGGTCGGCATGGGGATCTGCCCGTTCACGGCAATAGCTCTTTTGGTCTTGTTCGCATAGCGGACCAGGGTATCTTTGACATACAGGTCGTAGCGGACAACTTTAGGCGTACCGGAAGCCGGAGGCGTTTGTGCCCGGCCGGGAAAGGCGGCCGCAAGGATGAAGAGCAGGAGCAGGAGGTATCGGTTCATATGAATATGCGGAATGAGGATCTTTAGCGGTGATGCGGGAACAGGTTTCAGGGGACAGGATCGCTATCGGCAGAGGAAAGACAAGATGAGAACGAACCGACCGGTATGTTTTGTATCCTACCGGTCGGCTGTTGCTTACTTAAGGGTTTCCACGGTTTTACCGCAGGTCAGCATCTGGCTGCCGTAATATGGATTTTTAATCGCGGCATCCGTACTGAGCCAGTAGCTTTTCTTCATAGGGCAATACTGGTAATAGACCGGCTGGCTGATGCCTTTGCCTGCCTTTACCGTTTTCCAGATGATGGCCGAGACTTCGGAAAAGGCAGCCCGCTGCTTATCGATGGCCGTTGTTCCGGCCATTTTACCGATCGCCTGCTCCAGCGCTGCTTTCTCTCCGAAGGCTGGCGTGCTCTTCACGGCCTGCTGCAGAACAGTAACATCTGCTGCCACCTGTTTGTTGTTCGATTGTACCAGGTCGTTCTTGACCTTGAGGTAGGCGTCCAAGATGCTTTGATTGCTCTGGGCCCATGCTGCCGTACCCATGAATACGGAAGCAATGATTGCTGTTATCGATTTCATAGCTGAATGTATTTTAATGTTGGATTAATTCGGCCTTGAAGCCGCTTTCCTTGAGGGCGCTGACAATATCGGCAGCCGTAATGTTTCCCGGAACTACGGATAAGATTTTGTCCCTGGTTAAAGTATCGACCTGCCAGGAAACGATACCGGTCTCTGCATCCAGCATGGGCTTTACCTGGGCGACACAGCCGCCGCAATTGATATTCGTCCGGAAATGAAGCGTCGTTGGCGCTGCTTCCGGCGTCATGCCGGCGACGGTATAGCCGGCCGCCCCGATCACGGCGCTAAGGGCCTCTTCGCTGGTCTCCTCCGGTACGGACACGCTGACGTTTCCGGCTTCGGTATGTACCTTCTTCAGGCCGGGAATAGTGGCCAGGGCTTGTTCTACCCTTTTCTGGCAATGGCTGCTCTGCATGTCGGGAATAGCAATATGGATGTTTTTCATCGAAAGATTGATTATATGATTAAATGATTCAGAATACAAAATTAGGACTGTCCGGGGCTCCGGCTGTTACACAATCCCGGCTTTGATTTACAGGATTTACGCCTTCCATTTGAGCCTGAGGCTATTGCTTACCACGCTGACGCTGCTGAGCGCCATGGCAGCGCCTGCGATCATGGGGTTCAGCAGGAAGCCGTTAATGGGATACAGCACGCCTGCCGCAATGGGAATGCCGATAAGGTTGTAAATAAAGGCCCAGAACAGGTTCTGGCGTATGGCCGCTACCGTTTGTTTCGACAGGCGTATGGCCTGGGGTATCTTTTTCAGGTCGGAGGAAATGATGGTCATCTTGGCTACATCCATAGCGATATCGCTGCCTTTACCCATAGCAATGCTGACATCGGCCTGTGCGAGCGCGGTGCTGTCGTTGATGCCGTCACCCACCATGGCTACCACCTTGCCTTTGGCCTGCAGCTGCTTTACAAAGGCTGCTTTCTGCTCGGGCAACACACCGGCCTGGTAGTGGCCTATGCCGGTTTGCGCAGCCATAGCGCTTGCTGTGGCCTCATTGTCGCCGGTCAGCATATAGACTTCAATACCGGCCTGCTGCAGCTCTTTTACGGCTTCGATCGATGTTTCTTTTATCTTATCGGCGATCGCCAGCACAGCCAGGGCTTCTTTATCATCGGCAAACCAGATCACCGTTTTAGCGCTTGCCGACCATGCTATAGCTTTCTGCTCGAGGCTTGCTGCAATGGCGATCTGCCGCTCTTCCAGGAGCTTCCGGTTACCGGCAAGGTAATTCACCTTGTCGATCACAGCACGGGCGCCTTTGCCGGTAATGCTTTCAAAGTGTTCCAGCGGAACTGTTGCCAGGCCTTCGTAATAGCGGACAACAGCCTCCGCCAGCGGGTGCTCCGACTGCTTTTCCAGGCTGAAGAGCTTTTGCTTTGCTTTGTCGTCATGGTGCAGCCAGGCAATGTCGGTAACGACGGGGCGTCCTTCGGTAAGGGTACCGGTCTTGTCCAGGACAACGGCATCTACTTTCTTTGCCCGTTCCAGGCTTTCTGCATCTTTGATGAGAATACCCTGCTCCGCACCTTTGCCCACACCCACCATGATCGCCGTTGGCGTGGCCAGGCCCAGGGCACAAGGGCAGGCAATGACCAGCACGGTCACCAGCGCCATCAATCCCTGTGTAAAGCCATTGTCGCCACCAAACAGGAACCAGGCGGCAAAAGTAAGCAGTGCGATGCCGATCACGACCGGCACGAAAATGCCTGCGATCTTATCGACCAGCTGCTGCACCGGCGCTTTGCTGCCCTGGGCTTCCTGTACCATGCGGATGATCTGTGCCAGCATGGTTTCGGCGCCGACCTTCTCGGCCCTGAAGCTGAAGCTGCCTTTCTGGTTGATAGTGCCGGCAAAAACCTTATCTCCTTCACCTTTCAGTACGGCCACAGGCTCACCGCTCAGCATGCTCTCATCTACATAGGAGCTGCCCTGCGCTACCATACCATCGACGGCGATCTTCTCGCCGGGCTTGACCAGGATCTGATCCCCTGGGTTTACTTTTTCAACGGGTACCTGCATCTGGTGCCCGCCTTCATGGATCACCGTTACTGTTTTGGGCTGCAGGCCCATCAGCTTTTTAATGGCGGATGAGGTATTGCCTTTGGCTTTTTCTTCAAGCATCTTACCCAGCAGGATAAAGGCGATAACCACAGCTGCAGCTTCAAAGTAGACATGGGGATGCAGTCCCCTGGCATGCCAGTAATCGGGGAACAAAGTATTGAATATGCTGAAGCTGTAGGCCACGCCAGTGCTCAGCGCGACAAGAGTGTCCATATTGGCCGAACGGTGCCGGGCCTGCTTCCAGGCATTGACGAAGAAATCTTTTCCAAACCAGAGCACTACGGGCGTTGACAACAGCCACATGATGTAATTGGCATATGGGATATCCATAAAGAACATGCCGATGATCACCACAGGCAGGGATAAGGCGACGGCACCAATCGTCCGCAGCTTCAGCTGCCTGAACTTTTTGCTGTGGATTGCTTCGAGGGTCTCGGCTTCCTTATCTTCGCTTTCGATCAGGAGGTTGTAGCCGATCGATTGTACCGCCCGGCGGATGGCGTCGGTCTGGATCATGTTCGGCAGGTATTCCACCGTTACGCTGGCTGTGGCATAATTGACTGCTGCGTTAATGATGCCCGGCTGGGCCTTGACCATGCTTTCCACGCTGACGGCGCAGGAGGCGCAGGTCATCTGCAGCACGGGAAACGTTTTTTTGATCGTGGTGACGCCGTAGCCGAGGTCGCGGATAGCGCGTACGGCCTCCGGCAAGGCTTCGTCTGTGCTCGTAGTGATCACGGCGCGCTGATTGTTCAGCTCCACCTTATGAGTGGTTACGCCTTTTACCTGTTCCAGGCCATTGTCGACAATGAGTGAGCAGTGTTCGCTTTCCACGCCTTCCAGGGGTATGTATAGTGTTTGTGTCTCTGTAGCCATAATATAAATTTTACAGTACAAAGGTCCGGCAGCGAAGCGGGCTTGTTGTTACACATTTATGGAAAGGATTTGCAAGATTTACGGCAGCAGGCCTTTTATCGGTACCAGGCAGGCCGGTTATACTTTATCGAGGGGCTTTCTCTTCTCCGCTTTAATGTTTTTAAAATGACTGGGGGTAAGGCCTGTTACCTTTTTAAACTGGTTGCTCAGGTGGGCTACGCTGGAATAGTTCAACTGGTAGGCGATCTCGCTTAGGGTCAGCTCATCGTAGACCAGCAGCTCTTTCACTCTTTCGATCTTCTGGGCGATGAAATACTTTTCGACGGTTGTTCCCTCTACTTCCGAAAACAGGTTGGAGATATAAGTATAGTCGTGGTGCAGCCGGCTGCTGAGATAGTCGGAGAGGTTTGTCTTCAGGTCATTGTTATCCTGGTGGACCAGCGCAACGATCAGGTTCTTTATCTTTTCGATCAGTTGTCCCTTTCGGTCATCTATCAACGCAAAGCCCAGCTCGCTGAACGCAGCGGCTAACCTGGTCTTCTGCTCCGGGTCCAGCTCCTGCTCCAGCACGGCTTCGCCCAGAGTAACTTTCAGGGGGTGTACGCCCAATCGCTCCAGCTCCCCTTTTACGACCATGATGCAGCGGTTGCACACCATGTTCCTGATATAGATTGTTGTCATAAAACCTGTGCCCGCTCCAAAGAAAGACCGGACTGCAAAGGTACCGCTTAAATCGTTTACCAGCAGCCGGAAGCGTAAGACCGGCAAAGCCTGTCCTTTGGTTGGCGCCTGTTGCTCTAAGGTCGCTTTCCCCGGGATGTACAATTACTTTTCTTACAGGCTTCGTCAACTATTCTACTGCAGGTCCGCCGCATGCAACGGGATCTACAGGAGAACCTGCCTGCAGCACTACAGGTATAGATCTTTATGTCGCTATACCTGCTTTGAAAAAAATTATACCAATCTTCCTTTTTTCGCCAACGTTTTTTTTGAACCTGAGGTCTTACACTATCATCTAAAACCACATTCCACACACGTTATGAAAAGAATGCTACTTTGCATGGCCCTGCTGGGCCTTGCCGGGGCGATCTATGCCCAGCCCCTGACAACAGTAACCGGCGTCCGTATCTATGAGCACCACAGCTCCTCTATGAACAACGGGGCCGACTTCGGCGCTTCGGCCAACGGCTCAAAATCGGCTTATGATTTCGTCAACCGCAAGTATGTGTACAGCTACGACTCTGCAACGATGGGCGCTTATACCGGCGGCCAGCAGGCCAATATCGACCTTGTGGAGCACAATGGTCCCTTCGGCAATGGGCAGAAGTTCGGCTTCACTTCCGGTGTAAGCTCCATCTGGGGCGGTGACATCAAGGGAAACAGCAGCACCTACTGGATGCTGGCGCCGCAATCGTTCAACTACAGCACGGCTACCAATGCGAGCCAGATCTTTGCTGCGTTCAATATCAGCGCGGCATCCATGAGTGTTTATGAAGTGGAAGCCAATAAAGTATACCTGGGACGGGTGCGCAACTCCAATCTTTATGTCGCCATGCGCGTGACCAATGTTAAGAACGCCAGCGGTATGAGTGGTACACAGGACGCTTATTTCGATTTCGACTATAAGTATGCCCAGTATATACCAACCACCGGGATAGAGGATATAGCGGCGAAGGCGGCGCTGACGATCAGCCCGAACCCCGCTACGGACCAGGTGATGCTCAGCAATACCACACAGGAAACATTGTCAGCCAGGATCGTGACCCTTTGCGGGCAGAGCGTAGGCGTATTTACCGTAGAAAAAGAAGCGCGGCGCATCGTAGACCTTAGCGCTATGAGCAAAGGGATCTACTTTATTACCTGCACGCTGAAGGACGGGAGCAGCTATACTCAGAAGCTGATCCGAAACTAGAGAACTTACATCCGGGACTCAGGGTGCAATAAGGTCAGAACAGCGGACCAGGGCGGCTTTTGCCGTCCTGGTTTTACGCTATCTGCTGGTATTTGCCCCTATGTTGGACTACTTTAAAAAATATTTTCCCGTTCGGAAAAACAGCTTACCTTTGCATTCATCAGATGATAGGATGAATAACGCCGTATTAAAAAGACAGAGCCTGGCCGAATCGGTTGCCGAAAGCCTGCAGTCCGAGATCGCTTCAGGCACTTTTAAGGTGGGCGAACAGCTGCCCACCGAACCCGACCTGATGCAGCGCTTCGGTGTGGGGCGTTCTTCAGTGCGTGAGGCCATCCGTATCCTGGCGCACAATGGCTGGGTAAAAGTACAGCAGGGCCTGGGCACCTTCGTGGCTTCGCAACATGGTGCGGGTAAACCACTAACGCAATACCTGGAAAAGGCTTCCTTTGACGAGGTAGACGAAGTGCGCCTGGTGCTGGAGATCAAGATCGCCGAACGGGCGGCAGCGCATAGAACGGCTAAAGACATCGCACGGATGAAGCAATGCCTGAAAAAGCGGCTGGAATACGCGGAGGCAGGAAAGCTCGAGGCCTGTATGCAAGCCGACATCGATTTCCACTCCGCCCTGGCCGAAGCTTCCCGGAACGGTATCATGATCGATCTGTACAAGACCATCGCCGTTCACCTGAAGAAGGCCTTCCAGGAAAGACACAAGGATGTGAGCAGCTTTCTCGATTCCCAGGAAAGGCACGAACAATTGTTACAATATATTACAGAGCAGAATGCTCCTAAAGCAGCGCTAACTGCGACCCGTATCAACCAGCGGAGATAGCTTTGAAAGGGCTTTCTTAAGGCAGCACATTAAACATCAGATGATCTGACTTTTTAAATTTAAACCGGATGGAAACCAATACAAGCATAGAAGCGAATACCACGAAGAAGATCCTGATTACAGAGGGGCAGCCGGCTGCAGCGCTGGCAGAAAGGACCGTATTCCCCATATTGATGATGATCAGCATGGCGCATTTGTTCAACGATACGATCCAATCGCTGATCCCGGCCATCTACCCTATTGTCAAAGAAAGCCTGAAGCTCAGCTTTTCTGCCCTGGGCATCATCACTTTTGTGTTCCAGCTGTCGGCCTCCCTGCTGCAGCCTTTTATCGGGGCTTACACCGACCGGCGGCCGCAACCTTATTTCCTGGTGATGGGTATGGCCATCTCGTTAACGGGCCTGGTGCTGCTGGCCTTTGCGCGTAGCTACCCGCTGGTGCTGGCGTCTGTAGCCTTGGTGGGCATCGGCTCTTCCATATTTCATCCGGAGGCTTCCAAAGTGGCTTTCCTGGCAGCGGGTCCGCGCAGAGGCCTGGCCCAGTCTCTGTTTCAGCTAGGCGGCAACGCGGGCAGCTCTATCGGGCCCTTGCTGGCGGCGCTGGTGATCGCACCTTTTCACCAGGAACGCCTGGCCTGGTTCTCGATTGTGGTCTTGCTGGCGATGTTTGTGCTGATGCGTGTGGCTTCCTGGTATAAAGGGCATATGGCTTTACGGCAGAAGAAAAAGCGCGATGTGGCCACAGAAGACCTCGTGCCTTTGTCCCGCAGGAAGGTGATCTTCGCCGTAACGATCCTGCTGGTGCTGATCTTTTCCAAGTACTTCTATATGGCCAGCATGACCAGCTATTTCACCTTTTACCTTATTGATAAGTTTCATGTATCTGTTTCGGCAGCCCAGATGTATTTATTCCTGTTCCTCTTTTCCGTAGCGGCGGGTACTTTGATCGGCGGACCGCTGGGCGACCGTATCGGACGTAAATATGTGATCTGGATCTCTATACTGGGTGTGGCACCCTTTACTTTGCTCCTGCCCTATGCCAACCTGTTCTGGACAGCGATTCTTACCGTTATTATCGGTATTATCCTGTCTTCGGCTTTTTCTGCGATACTGGTCTATGCACAGGAGCTGATGCCGGGTAAAGTGGGTATGATTGCTGGCCTTTTCTTCGGACTTGCCTTCGGCATGGGCGGTCTGGGCTCTGCTTTGCTGGGACAGCTGGCCGACCGCACCAGCATCGGTTATGTGTACCAGGTCTGCTCCTTCCTGCCTTTGCTGGGCTTGCTTACCGGCTTCCTGCCGGAGACGCACAAGCGCAGAGCGAAAAAAGCTTAGACACGGGCCACGTATACATCAACTGCGAAGCCGGCAGCAGAGCCCATTTAGGGTACTGCTGCCGGCTTATTTATGTGCGCTACTGTTTTGCCCGTTGCGGGCACAAGTTCTTTTTTATGGAAGCTTTAAGGGATGCCCGCTTTATCCGGGCAGCCCTTCAGGCGTGGAAAGCATCGGGGCTGAAGTAGATCATCCGCTGCCGGTTCATCGGGAGCTTGACCAGGATATCTTCGGGGTTGAGATGGCTGACTTCCATGTAATATTGCATCGGCGCACCATCCAGGCCCGCTATAGGCCGGATACCGCTATGGCTCAGCTGCTGGTATTCTTCCCGGGATAAGCCAAGCAGACCTGCGATCATTTCCTGGCCGGGTATGTTTCCTGTTGCTGCAGTATGGGGATGGGTCATCATAGGATCGATTTTTACCGTGTACGTTTTAATGACAATCCAAAGGTAATTCACCCCTATAGCCGGTAGAAGGAGTCTTAGGCCGAAGCGGGAAAGGTATCGGTAAGCCACGGCGGGGATTCGGTGAAACGGTCAGCGTTTGGTGGCCGCCCGGTCGGCAAATGCGGCGGAGAGCAGGAGTGCATGCTTCAGAAGTCCCCGGGATCTTGCTTTCAGCGCCGGAAGGCGTCTGGCGACCAGCTGGTGATCGTGCCAGCTGCCGATGGCTTTTTCCAATGTCTTCAGGTAAGGCCGGTTGAGCCGGACATCCAGTGCTTTGTGTACCAGCTTATCGTTGTAGAGCAAGGCTTTGATCTGCTTCCGGCAGTTATGCAGCCGTCCAGCTGCACCCTTTCCGCTAAGCTCCTCTGTTATAATGCGAAGCTGGTCCTGGTAGAATATACGGATCCGGTGCTGATGCATTTTTGTAAGCTGCCGGAGCAGCTTGCACCGGCTTTTTTTCACCTGGCGTAAGGATGTCTTTGCCTTTGACCGCAGGTCGTGTGCCGCTGCCGCCATCGCCTGCTTTTGTTCGTGCAGCAAGGTTCCCGCTGCATGATGCGCACCGCCCAGGTCCAGCAGCAATTGCGCGTCCCGGATCTTACCAGCCTGCTGAAACAGGCAGCGTAAGGGCTTGAACGCTTTCTTTATCCGGCTCTTCTTCCTCTTGTAGGTCAGCAGCTGTATCAAAGCTTTTATTTTCTTCACCTGCACGCGGAAGCGGTGCAGCGCCTTGCCTTTACCCTCCCGGACAAAGCTTTCCAGGCCGTTTATTGCCAGCTGCCATTCCTTATCCAGGTAATGTTCCAGTTTCTTTCGCTTCATTTCATTATGTTGTAAGGGCCCTGGCTGATAACAGGAACTTCCGGTCTTTTGTTGGATACGCGCAGCGTTCATTTCAGGTTTTGCTTACCAAGACCGTTGTATCTGTAGCCGCCGCAATAGCATATTCCCGATGATGGCATAGGGCGCTATTCGTTGATACGAAAAAACGGGGCATTAACGAGGAATAAGCACAGCAGCCGGACATACTTATATTACCTCCTCCAATTTTTTCGTTTGATCCAAAACAGATGCAGCAAGGAGTGCATGTCCCGCATTGCTTCTTTTGAATACAGGGCTGTAATTAATCCAGCCGCTTGATGTCCAGGATCGTAATGGCAGGTGTCAGCTGCTGTTCATACTCCGGCTGCCGGTAGATTTCCTGCACAGTTTTCATTCCCGATATGATCTTTCCGAATACCGCGTAGCCTTGGCCATCAGGATTGTTCTCGCCGCCGTAGTCGAAGCCTGGCTGGTCTTTAAGGCAGATGAAAAATTCGGAGCTGGCCGTTCCGGGTGTGTTGCGGGCCATCGATAAGGCGCCGGCGACATGATGCAAACCCGTTTTATTGGTCGGCTCATGCGGGATAAGCGGCAGGCGCTGCTCCAGCGCAGGCTTGGTTTCCCAAAGCCCGCCCTGCACCAGGTAACTGTGAAGCGCGCCGGTGACCTGGTTATCGTCCCGCAATATCCGGTAGAATGAAGTGTTGCGGTAATAACCCGAGTCTACATTGCGGAGAAAGGCTGCTACGGTGGCCGGGGCTTTTTCGGGGTACAGCTCTGCTTCAATGTCGCCGAACCTGGTTTGGATCACCACCCGGGTGCCGGTATGCGGCTCCCGGCCACTACAGCCGGAAAGCAGCCAGCAAAAGAGGATGCACAACATACAGGAAAGGACACCGGTGTACCGGGAAACAGAAGGCCAGTATTTCATACGGCAAAGGTATTGCATTTGCATTGTTAGGCGGGATGCAAAACTAATCCGGTAAAGTAATAAGCTGTTTAGGATGGCTTGCTGCAAAGCTGTAGTTGTCTTTCTAAAAAAACCTGCGCCATAATTGACGCAGGCCTGTACTTCATAGTAGTTTGATTACTTTGTTCTTTTCTTATCAGGATTCTGTCGGAACATAAACACACTATAAATCACAACTGCCGAATCAAAAATTTCATATACTACCGTGTACGGGAATCGGTCTATTTTACCCTGGCGAATCGGCTCATCATAAAATGAATAAGTGAATGGATTAGCATATAGGCTTTTATAAAAGCGATCCAACTCTTCCAAAAATTCAACACCTAACCCTTCTCTTTGTTCTTCGTATCAGTCAAATGCATCTATAATCTCCAGAGTGGCAAGCGGCCTGATCTCAATCCTATATTGCATGCCGCTGATTCTTGTTTAATGCCATTGCTTTTACTTCATCGGGGCTGTATGATTTACCTTCACCACGCAAGTACTTCGCCCGCTCTGATTGTATAAGTGCTTTTCTTTGCGTTTCTGCATCCATCTCTTGGCCCAACAGCACATAGATCGCTTCCAGATGCTTTTCATCAGCATGATCTATATATTCGTGCAACCGCTCTTTAAGCATTACCGTATTCATAATATCATTATTTAGATACAAAAATAAGCTTTTAATACCAAATTATCCAATCGGATGGAACTCATCAATATCCTGTTGCAGATCTTCGATCTGGTTAACCAGGAAAGCCTCTGTGCTGTGTAACCCCTCCTAAAAATCGGACTATTTAAAAGTATGATTTTTTACCTTTAAATAGTCAATATGAAAAAGTCCCAATTTAGCGAAGCGCAGATCACGCATGCACTCAAAGAGTATGAAAACGGCCGTAAGTCTGAAGACATCTGTCGGGAGCTTGGCATAGCCAAGGTTACCTTTTATGCCTGGAAGAAGAAATATTCGGGTATGGATAGTGATCAGCTCAAAAGGCTCAAAGAGCTGGAAGAAGAGAACCGCAAGCTGAAGCAGATGT
>NZ_QUZZ01000017.1 GCF_003545695.1 Taibaiella helva
GGAACGACACTTGAAGTCCTTAAAACTCACGCCACACAAGCTTTAATAGAAATCGGTTACCCAATTTAGGTAACTAGCATGGTAACCGAAAGGGTCACCATAATCGTTGAATTTCTTTGAACTGCTTATTTGGAGAAAACGTTGATGAAAAGCGTTTTAAACAGAAAAAGCGCACCTATGTGCGCTTTTCAGTTGATTTCTGTGATTCCGCTGGGATCGTAAATCATTTCGAAAACCACTGTGAAAGAGTTGGTTAGAGATAAAAATACCAATTGGTACCCTTAACGTTACCCTTACAGTTTGTTATTATTTGTAGCGTTTTGATAAGAACTTATTTAAAATAAAGGTACAACCTTAACCTCACATTCGAAAGTATTTTGATAAAAATTCCTTAAAAACAAGGCTTTCCAATACATTCCTTTTCTAAAAAAGCTCGTTTATAGAATTATTCATTGGAGTCTTATTTGTGTTTATCATTAGTCGACCAGCTTGCGTTTAAGCAGTAGGTTATTGTAATGTAGGTTGTACTGATTGCCATCTTTATAGTAAATACGCATTGAACGGTCTTTTAGGTCAAAAGCTTCAACAAAAAGTAAGTATACATATCTAGCGACAAAATGGGACTTTTTTTTATTCGCTTTGGATAAGGTAACGCATAAAGTCGATCTGGAGTCTTCTGGAGTCGTTTTCTTATTGGCCGGCGTTAGTTTCTTTATAACTTCAGGATACCATTTTTTTAATGCACCCACTGATACTTTGGCCAGCGCTTTTACCCTTCCGAAGTTTGAAACCCGGTATAATCCTTCATAGCCTGGAATATCCTTCCATAACTCACCATCCATACTTTTTAAAGACAGATTCGCGACTGCTCCTATAGACTTTTGCTCCTTCTTTGTCAATTTCAGGGAAGCATTAATTATTGATCCTGGTTGGGGAGAGAGGAGGCTTTTTTTCAGTTTTTTGCTTTTGCCCTGCTGCCATACGAAACCCTTGTATAAAATGCTGTGGCCGCTTGCGGCGTCAGCAATAGCTCTTTCATTGAAGCCATTTTTTCTCCCCGCTTCATAACTACTCGCATACTGGGCAATAAGATTACCCTTTGAGTCAAACTGGCTGACTGGTTTGCGGAAAGGACTTTTAAAACGTCCATTTTCATAGGATTTGTTACGCAATTCACCGATATTGGTAGCAATAAGATTTTGAAAATGCAGGTTTAACCCATCACCGTCTTTATAGCTGATTAGAATCTTCCTATCCTTTAGTTCAATGGGCGCAATAAAGGCATGATAGACCAACCGTCCAACAGAAAAGCAGTATTTAACGCCATCGAGATTAAGAGAGGTTAATAGCGTTTTGAGGTCTTCATTTACTGTTTTATTTCTTACTACAGAGCACTTTTGTCGCAAGATTTTTGCCGCAATAGGTTGAATACCTCCATGATGCATCACCCGCGTCCGCTGTAGCGATTTGATTCGCCCCACTGAAGAAACAGCATAGTATCCCTCAAAGCCTGGTACAGGCTTCCAAATCTCGCCTTCAATATCGGCTAATGACAAATTTTTATATGGGTATGAATCCAATTATAGAAAATTTGAGTACTATAAGGTCGAATTCTTTCTACGTTTTTCATCGAACAAATACCTTGAACAATGAGGTCTAGCGAGACGTTGTGAAAAAGAAAAATCCTTCTATTTGTGCATAGTGTACAATAAACTTAGGCCATTCTCTTTTAAGAAATCAATGATTGCAGTATTTGGTGACAATACGTTAAACAAATTGCACTCAACAGTTAACCGTTTTATTGTATTATTGCCATTTTCCTCCAGCAAATATCTTTATCCACCCTCTTTTACTGTCAAATCCATAATACAGTGTTTGTGTTTCTCCAAAAAGAGTCCCGTCATCTGATATGCTGTAATTTTCATACTTTCTTATTATAGCATATTTGTGGTTTTTATTGAATGCTGGTCTGCAAAAATAATATCCATGGACCTCACCGTCTTTTGGCTCGACAAGTTTTATATTTTTTAACTCACAGGGGAAATTTTTTACTGTAGTATCTTTCATCTGCCTGGAAATATACTCTTTATCCTCCTTTGTAAATAAGCTATCAGTAATAGGATAAGCAAACACATACCATATTTTATAAGGATCTATTATTTCGCTCTTAAGTCTCTCCTCTCTTTCTTTTCTTGTTGTAGGTAAGGCGTAACCGGGTACATCAAAGTCAACATCTACACCAATATTCCATTTCTTGTATTTGTTAGATACTATTATTTCCTTTAGGTTCTCGCTTACCATAATATCAGATATCACTTTATTTAAGACCATTTGTTCTTCTGATGTAATTTTTTTGTTGTTCACGCAACCTATTTGCAACATAGCAAACACTCCCAAATATAATATTACTAGCTTTTTCATTGTTAAGTTATTTTAAAGGCCAAAACCAGATTTTAACCCTATCGTCATATAAATATCTTATCGTTCCAGGTGTTGCTAAATAATGCCCATTATAAAAATCAATGTGCCCAGTACCACTTGCGCCATAAGAAAATTCACTATAAATTACGCCCTTTTGATGTCGGTAACTCTTATTGAATTCATCGGGGGTTAATACCATTGGTCCATATTTACTTTTAATACTACCTTTAACGGGTGGACCAAACGCCTTTGCAAACCACTTTGCTGCGTTGTCAGCCCCCCGGATATATTTTCCTCCATCAGTTGTGAGCTTATCAAATTGAGAAGCACCTGAAATATCAGTTCCATTCTTTTTTAACGTATATGACCACCTAATTGCGCATTCGTTTTCATAATCATTAGGATATAGATTGATCGGCTCACCTTTTGCATCTAATGGATATGTATCATAAAGTTGATCTATAGGTGCAAGCGTTATTTCTCGTCCGATGTTTGTTTGGCTGGAACTGCTATTTTTCTGCTGAGGATCAGGCTCAGGATCATCATAGTCATTTAAAGTCCCCGTCGAGCTTTCAACGGAAGAAACTGAAATTGGTCCAATTTCAACTGTACCCTGTGGTTCATAACGTTGACCAGTCATCCAAGCCCACATCATTCCTGCCTCGACACCATAGTAGTATTCGTTCTGAGCGGCTTTAGGTGCCCCCCAATTACCTTCCCACAAGCCCAACTCCATTTGACTTGTTAAAGGTAATTCCACGAAGCCCGTCCACCATCCACTACCACCAATGGCATCCAAAGCGCGGATAGTAGCTTTATTTTGAGTAGCCCCGTAGGAAATACTGGGTTTGACTTGCGTCCCGTTCGGGTCAATGATGCTCTCAGGCGCATTGCCCATGGCTGCATAGGGGCTCCATACCTGTTGCCCGCTGGCATCGGCCAATGGGTCGACAGCCAGGAACCGACCGGTCTGCGGGTCGTATTGCCGGGCCTGGAAGTCCATCCAGTTCAGCCCAAGGTCCTTGATATATTCATTGCTTTGGTATTTGCGGCGATTCTCCCTAAAATCGGTAGACACACTACTCAGCGGCTGTACTGGCAGGCCATGCGGGTAATAGTGGTTTTCTTCCAGCAGGTTACCCTTGCTGACTTCCACCTTCAGCTTATCAAAGAACATATTGCTGCAGGGGATACACTGCAGATCGCGCCAGCGGCTGTTCAAATATACGGCTAAATAACCGTTGGCAGGGATCACCATCGCGCCATTGCTGCCGATAGAGCCCCAGGTACCGTTACCGTTCACCTGGTAGGCACCGGCAAATTCGCTCACCAGCTTCATGTTCTCGTCAAAGAGGGCATAGGTAAGATAAGCCTGTGGTCTTTGCGGGTCAATACCCTGGGTTTGAATCAGGTCTTCAAGGGCGTAGAAATTCTCCTGGGTAAAAAGCTCATTAACTAATTTGGTATTGTGACTCTCGCCGGGAAGGCCGCCCACACCATTAGTCAGGGTACTGATAATACTTCCCATCATTTGTTCGGCGGTCACCGGTTCGGTAGTGTTGCCTTCAAAGCTTTCATAGTAGTTGTTGACGTTCATGTCCACCCTGTCGCCGGCCATTACTTTCACCAGCAGGGAGGTGCCCACTTCACGCCCGGCCTCAGCGCCATTGAGCCGCCCTGCCTTATTGTCGCCCGGGTCGGTGCTGGCGGGCTTATTGTCCCGTATCTCGCCTACTTTCTCAAACAGCATCCCTTCCAGGTTGGCGCTGGCCACTTCGTAGGTGGCCAGGTACTGGCGTATCTCGTAGGTAATGATGTCGATAGTGCTGCGCACATTGCCCAGGTGATCTTTGACAAAATACTCTTCTTTTATGGGTGTCGTGCTGCTATAGTCGAATACGGTGCGGCCTTCGGCGGTAAGGACGTACTGCAGGGTGTCGTTCTTGTAGATGAAGTTGCCAATGTAGTCAGTGCGCTTCGTTGGTTTTCCGGGATCGATCACAAGCTCCTGCACTTTATTACCACCTGCATCATAGCTGTATTCTATCTTTTTGCCATTGGTCAAACGTATTTCCGAGGGTTTATTCAAGTGGTTGTAAGTGACTTTGTCGATACCTTTATTGGCATCTACTTTCAGGTTGCCGTTACCATCGTAGTCGTAATCGTTACCGCCGGGATGGCCGTCCTGGAAGTCGCCGGCGCCATAGTCGGCGATGCCCTGGTCGCTGACGGCGTTCAGCTGGTTGCCGTTAGTATAGCTGTAGCTCAGAATATCCATGTCCACAGGGCCGATACCAGGCTTTACGCCGCGCTGCTTCATCGACAGGATATTACCGTTACGGTCGTAATAGAGATTGGACACGCTGAAGTCTAGCTGGGTCTTGCTCCAGGGAGTCAGGCTCTGGAGGTAATAATCAGCGCTTTTGAGCCTGCCGGCCAGGTCGTAGTCGTAACCGTAGGCATGCATGCGCGCATCATAATAGACAGAGGCGTCACCATTACTGCCCCGCCATACCATACCGGCGATCTTATTGTCATAACGGGGCTTGTCGAAGCCGTAATCGTATTTCAGCGATTCGCCGAAAGTCAGGTTCTGGCCCTGTTTATTACCCGTCTCGGCATAGATGCCATTAATGCCCGTCAACTGTTCGCGGATGTTGTAGCTATAGTCCTGGGTCTCGCCGTTGTTACCCAGTACCTTGCGCCATACCCTGCCCAGCTCGTCGTAAGTATAGCTGCCGGTAAGAAGCCAGGAGGCGGCGCCATCCACTTTGCGCCAGGTCTTGCCCAGACGACCGGTGGTGGCTTCGTATTCATTTTTGTTCAGCTCTGTGTGTTGGGCGTAGCCATCGGCGCTCTTATCATTGATTGACACCTGTTTGGCAACAAGCACCTGGCCACTAAAATTGTATTGATTATTAGTGTAAGCAGTATGAATTAAATTCCCACTTTCATCAGCATCCTGGCCAGCGGTGTATATCAGACGGCCTTTATCATCATAAAAGAGTGCGGTCCTGCGCCATGCGGCAATATTTCCTGAAGCTTTGGCCTCAGGCGAGGGCAATACCCTAACTAGGCTTCCGGTAACGGCATTTAGGTTTTTAAGTGTGCGCTGCGGGGTTTCCGCGCCGCTGTTGGGATACTGTAGTTCACCGTTTTGCAGCTTATAGCTGCTCCAGGTATTCCAGAGATCACCGTTGGGATCGACTTCCCTATAATCGTCGTAGTAGTTGTAGCTCCAGATCTCGCAGTAATCTAAGGCGGTGGGATAAACATGGTAGAGGTTATAGTTTTTGGCATAGTACAGCCAGCTATTAGTGGGATAAGTTGAGTTGTCTTCCATCACAGCGACAAGCTGCTGCCGTGTTGCATTGGTAGCCTGGCCTTTACCAGTCACGATTGGGCGATCCATGACATCATAAAAAGTAAAAGACCACCACCCTCCGGCGCTTCTCAGGCTGCTATCCTGGTAAAATACCAGGCGGTTCCGTTTATCATACACAAAATACTCCCAGCCTTTTCCGGGTACTTTCTGCTCTACCTTGCGGCCTTTGTTGTCGTAGCGGTATTGGAAGCAATATTGATCCAGCACTGTTTGGCTGATGCTGCCGTTGTTGTGGGCCGCATCGGCTATGGCCGGAGGAAGGATATAACGGAGCCGGCCCATAGCATCATAGATATAATAGGTCTTGTTCAGGATGCCGCCCAGGGTATAGGGCGCTGTATTGACCACGCCAATGGTATCGGTAGCCTGCTGCAGCACCACGCGGCCTTCGCGGTCCTTAAATGTCTTGGAATAGGGAACAATACTGTTGCTGGTTTCACCGGGAATGCGGGTCAGCTCACCAAAGAGCCGGCCGGCGCTGTAGTAGCCGCTGCTCACCGGTAGCCCGGCAGCATCCAGGCTCCAGCGCCGCACTTCGCTGGCGCCATTAGTGATCCTTTGCTTTTCGATACCCCGCAGCTGCCCCACCTGGCTTTTGCCGGGGGCATAGCTCGTCTCCGAACGCTTGCCGGCATTAGAGGTATTTTCGGTATAGCTATAGGCGCTCGTACCTTCGCCGGGATAAAGGTTATTGTAATAGTTTTGTTGCTCCGTAAAAGCGCCCGCCCGGAAGCCGAAGCCGGCGGCGCTGTAGGGCAGGTAGCCCACAGGGGTCACCCGGAAGCGGCTGTCGGCCGGGCTCACCAGGCTTTTGCCGGGGGTAAAGTTATGCGTTACGGTCTGCATGTTTCTGGCGAAGCCGTCCAGGTACTTGGTGCTGACCTGTACATCGGCAGGCGCACTGCTGGTCGTTAGTTGTGCGGGGTCTGCGATGGGTACTTTGGGTACGAAGCTGCGCTGGTAGTTGAACAGCCCAGAAGTATTGACGTTGATGGCCGGCGGCACCGGAACGGTATTGGTCTGCGTGCCGGCGGGGGCAGACTGGCTCAGCTGCGGTTTGTTCACCGTTTGGGCATAGCTGCCGGGGGCTGCTGCGATGCAGAGCAGCGGAAGAAGAACTTGGATATAGCGATGCAAAAAGGATTGCATAAAATAAAGGATAAAGGGTGAGTGATGGGTTTTATTCTGCGCCTTTTACGGTGTACTGGGTCTTGCTGCGGATCTGGCCTTCCTGGTCGCGTACCAGGGTCTGCCGGCCCAGGGCATCATAGCTGTACGTAGCGAAGCGGCCGTTGACGTCGGTCTCCGAGCTGAGGCCGAAGAGCGGTGCATAGGTCTGGCTGGTCATCCGCGCAGCGGCCGGGTACAGGCGTACTTCATCCAGGTAGCTGTTGGCAGCCGTGCCCGAGAAGCTGACGATCGTACCGCTGGTTTGCGGGGTAAAACGAATGATGTATTGCCGCCAGCTGTTGTTCACGGTGGCTACAGGCGCCGGCAAAGTCTGGACAACGCCCCCGGCCGTTACCATCGGAACGGTACCCCTTACCCAGAAGGAGAGCACGTATTCTTTGCCTTGCTGCAGGTTCTGTGTGCCGGTCATCTGGTTGGAGACATTGGTTACGTTATTCCACAGCGACAGGCAGGAACCGCCGGTCACACCGCCGGCGGCCAGGCTCTTGGCCGTGTAGGTAAAATTGGTATTATAGGCATTGGTCTCGAAGCTGCTGTAGGCGATATCGGTATAGCGGCTATTTATGGCCTCGGCAATCTTCTGCCCGCTGATGCTGTCCCAGATCATGGCCTTGTATTGCTGGCCTTCGGGCAACCAAGTCTCCAGGGGATTGCCGCGCACATCGAAGCGGGTCACTTCGCTGATACGGGTGAAATACGGTACATCATCCTGGCTGTTATAGGCCGCATAGGCCTTCTTGCCATCTGTATTGTAGGCGCCGGAGAGATACTGGGTATAAGTAACCGGCTCCAGGCTGCGGTACTGGTACATATTACGTACAAAAACCTGGGTATTGGCCGGACTGCCTAAGGTTCGTATACCAAAGCCCGTAAAATAAGCGTCCAGCAATACACCGTTCTGCGGCATAGCGCCGCTGGCCGTACGTTTCCAGCGCTGGGCCGCCATCAACCGTTCTTGTCCCTTCATCGGCTCAAAGAGGGTAGCACTGCCGCCGCTGATCACGGCTGCCGTCAGGTCATAATTATAAAGATTGAATTGCCAGATCTCCTCATCATTGCTGTTGGTGGTGATGGTGGCCTTCAGGTTTTTGTGATCATCGTATTGGAAGCTGGCTACATCGGTGGTGTAATTGGTATTGTCCAGGTATTTGTAGCTGGTGGAGCGGATCAGCTGCGCCTCTCCGTTAAAGGGCTTGTAGGGATCGGTAACCGGTACCCGGCTGATGGAAAAATTGAACCCAGCTGTAGGGGCTGTATGTGCGGGTACAGAGTTGTCTTGAACAAAGGAATACTTCGCATTTTGTACGCCGCGGTCTGCTGCGGTAGTGGAATCCATGCTGAAAGCATATTCATTCACCGAGCGTTCTATCAAATTGCCATATTTGTCATAATCTTTCGTCTCTAATGGCAAGCCCATTTCCCATTCCCGCAGGTATTGCTTGTCGGCATAGGGAAACTCAAAAAAATGCTTACCGCCACCGACACGCACGTATTTAGAAGAGGATAAAGCATCTGTAAAATTGCTGAAGCGGATATCCCGGCGCGATACTGTGCTGCCGTCAACAGTGACAGTAGTGCTAACGAAAGAGTAACCATGATTGGAGCCTGCCACCAGGTGATGCGGGCTCATGTAAGTATTGGTTAAGAAGCCGCCGCCGGGATAGGTACCGGGATTGTTCACTTCCTGTATACGCTGGGGATAGTGAAAATAGCCGCCGGTGAGAAAGCGTTGTCCTTCGATATAATTAAAGCTGGTCGTACGATTGTTGCCCTGGTGAAACTCGTCCGTTTCAATGATGCTGGTCAGGCAAAGACCATCATTGGCATCTTTGCCCAGGAAATAATTGTCCGTAGGCAGGAGACTGCTCAGGGCTGTCGGCGTGACGAGCTGATGCGCGCCGTATACAAAATTTATAGTGCCGCCATAAGCATTGCGGATCGCTGTAAGCACGCCGGCCTTCATTTTACTAATGTCTTCGGCCCGGTTGGCGCCGAAGGTCATGCTGCCCACTTTAGGTATTGAGATATTGGTGTCGGCTGTACTGCCACTACCATAAGGAACAGGGGAACGGCCATTGTAATAGCCGAAGTAATCCTGGCTGCCACTGAAACGCAGGGGCAGCTCTGTAGGATCGTAGCTGAAGGTATAGAGCGGTTCGTTGACCGTGCCGTCGCAACTAAGCATCCTGATACCGTCAAGACGTAACCGATGAGATCGGTCAGAGGACACATAAGAAATGTTGATACACGGACTGCCGTATGAAAGCTCGCCTGCAGTATTCCCCCCTGTTTTGACAACCGTATAGCTTTGGTCAAACTGGTAGCGGGTACAATTATCGCCCGAACGAATGCCAATCTCCCTGAGAGCTAGCCCTCCCCGGTAGTCACAACGAAAACCTGTAGTGTCATAGAAAAAATCAGCGGTTACCCCATTGGGATATTGAATTTTTCGGATATACGAAGAGTAGAATCCTTGATCGACCTGACCTGCTCCTGAAGGTTGGTTACTAGCAGTACGGTATGAATATGACCAATAAGCTGTAAAACCTGCACTGCTCTTATTGTAATAAGAATAGATAATTTGTCTACCATCAGCTAGGGTAACACGATCTACTACCCATCGAGTGATGGTGTTATAATTTCCTAGATCGCCCTGTATTGTATAACCATCCATTTCAGCAAGGAGTTGAATATTGGTATAGTCCCCAGGAATAAAGTGATACTGATTGCCTTGTAAATCTGTAATAAGGAATTCAAGCTTTCGAGGATCGGGAATAGCACCGCCGGCATTCTGCACTGCGGTGGCATAATCCTGGCCCTGCGATTGGATGGCCACCTTGAAGGCCCGGTTAGGATTGGTATAGATCTGCCGGCCGGTACCGATATTGAAGCTGAAGGAAAGGCTGCCGGTACTCACGACAAACTCGTCGCTTTCCCGGTCACGGTAGATCATCGGATCGTTCACATCGGCACCCTGGTCGAAGGAAGAAACCAGGCGGCCTCGGAAACGGTTATACTTAGTTGCGGCGTTGGCCCATATGGTGTCGTAATGGCTGATCGACAACTCGTCAGGCAGGCCTTTCACCTGGCGCGATATCGAAAGCTCTGCATTTAATCCAAAATGCAAGCCAACACTTGATGAAATTTCATCAACTTTAACTCCCTTGGTATTATAACCCAAAGAGATGCCGAAGTTGCCGGCTTCATTGCTATAGCTATAAATAGGAATGTTGATGTTGGCGCTGCCATCGTAAAGATTAGGGGCATACAGGCTGCTCATTCCGCCACCCCCAGCGGTACCAGCTCCCATCATTTTGCTGTCGGGTGTAGTACCTGCGAGCGGTGTTTTTTCCTGGGCGTGACTATATAATCTATTGCCGAGCAGCAGAGTTACGATACTTAGCAGTATCGCAAAGTGTTTTGACTTCATAATGATAGGTAGATTATCGTTTTGATTGAAGATGCTAAATGCAATTTTATGTTAAAGCAAGTAAAAATGACTGTAAAAAAATCATGCTATAAATAGATATTTGCTCATCGACTTGGTAACTATAAAGAAGTATTCTAAGATTCCTTTTTCTAAGAGCTTCATTTATGCATTGATTTAGAATAATAGTAAGGATAGATTTTTTTTCATTTTAGTTTGAATTGAATATAAAAAGCCTGAAAAAATTACTGGTAAAAACCTTGATTTTAAACCCAACTTATTCCTAATTACGATGTGCGATTGTAAAATAACCCGGCTAAGACTAGCCAGCTTTTTGCTCACAGACACAGAAAGACTTTGAGACGTTAAACAAATACTTTTAATTAGAAAGCAATTAATTTGGTTACGATTTGGCACAAAAAAGCATCGTGGGCGCTGTCCACATCACTTGTACTTTAGGCTGTCGAAGGCCCCGCACACAAGCAACGCTTAAACGCCCACGATGCTATCGTGGACGTTTAGCTTGTTACTCGGCTGCGTGCTCAAATTTTCGACATTTAAAGTACAGCTTCGTATAGCTAAACGCTATTTAATATTTCATTTGGCAGAAAACTGAAGTTCAGTTTCTCCAACAAAATTAAACCTTTCACCAAGAGCTTACAAAAGCAAATTATCAGAATAACTGATACTTGGTTTGATTGGGGGCAAAAATGCATAATAAGTTTTTATCCCGCAAAGAGAAAAACCTGCGATTTTTCCAGGCAAAAAAAGCACATTCTTCCGAAGTAAATTAAAAAAGCAAAGCCCACGAGTTTCGAGCAAAAGGGCTTCCGTTTAAGCTGTTGTGATACAACCGGACATCTAGCCGTTCACGGAGCATCGGGTGAACCACAGAATTTATATTCTCTACTGTATTTACAAAACCGATAAAGAGAAGACAGAGGGTTGGATGCTAAGAGTGACATATAACAGTAGAGGCGTATCAATGACCACCTCTTTGTTTATCCTCACTTTATGGCGCAATACTTAATGTCCCAATCGTTTTCACCAGACTCAGTTTCTACAATCTTTACAATATATTGAACGATACAGGATGCATTCAAAATAATAGTTCCGGCTTGTTTTTTTGTATTGTCCTCACATTGTTCCTTCCTTTACTTCTCCGAGGTTTTAAATCTTTTGGTGGGCCGAGAGCAGCCCTTAATTTACTCAGTGTATTTTCACTTAAAATATCCATACGTTTTTTCTAAAAAGATACTATTTTTATCTTGTCTATAAAATTAAAATAGTGAACATAATATAGATTTTGGCATGCAGCTTCTTGAACAAATACTCCCTAAAAAGTTTTTTCTTATTGAAGTTACGGATAATAATGTCAGCGAGCTATGCAAAGCCCTTTCAGATAAAGTTACAGCCCATAACTACAGGTCTGTATATAATGAGTTGCTACGCTTTTTAAATACCCACCCGCAGAAGCAAAAGGTAATTCAGTTTTATTATAGCCATCTATCAAGGAAATTTCCTCAAGTAGATGCCAGCTTTTTATTAAATGATCTAAATAAAAAGATTAACTCTCTAAAACCACCTCGTCTTTTAGCTGCGGCAAAACAATTCAATATTTCTAAATCTGTATTATGCGATTTTCTTGTCAGTAAAGGCTTTAATGTAGATAGTAATAAGCCTACATCTCGGATTACGAATGAAATGTATGAGGAATTAAAAAAGGCTTATCACCCAAAAATAACTGATAAACCAAAAGAACAACATAAGGCTGTTGCAAAGCCAGTAACAGAGCCAATATATTTGAATGAAGTTGCCCGTAAATATGGGCTGCTCGAAATGTCTATAATTAGATTTCTTAGCAGTAAAGGATATCGTATAAAGTCAAGAGGAAAAGTTACTCTATCTGAAGAGATGTTGCGATTGATAAAGTCTGAGCTTCGTAGCCAAACCAAATCTTCTGATTGGAACAAGTATAGTAATCATAAAGCCTATGTACAAAATATCAATGGAATAACTGAAATTAATTTTGAGATACAATGGAAAGATTTAGTCTTTGATGATTATCAAGTCCGTGTCAGATACGGAGGTAATTTATCGAATCCTTTTATTGTAAAAGAAAGCAGAAAATCTTATAAATATATAGCTAAACATATTCAGAATTTAGGACTGGAGCCACTTAAAGTGACTATCAAAAAAAACAACATTACCAAGATTCAAAATATAGAAAAGCTGAATGAAGTAGTGAGAATATTAAAGATCAAGAAGGAATTTATAGAGAACTACCATTCTGATAAAGTTACAAAAGTTCAATCTGTTTTGAAGCATCTCGAATCTGTTCCCAATGTGCTACTTCGTAAATTGGCACAAAGCAGAAGTATTAGTGAAAGTATCGAATATCTTTGTGAATTGCACGATGACAATTTTAAAATAATTCCAGCTATTGAAATTATAAGTTCTGGTAACAACATTCTCGAACAAGATACTTTTATATTCACTTTTAAAAGTAAGTCTTCGATATTTCTTATTTGGGAAAGTACATTGAAAGGTAGGGCAACATACATTTTCAAATGCTCAGAAATAGATATTGAAGACAAACTTCAAAAAATATTTGATTATATATCGTCAATATCAAATGCCAAAAGAACAAGGTTAAGGAACAGCATGAATGATCAGGTAAACTTAAATTATCTGACACCAATTAATCATACACAATTTGAAAGTTGGAAAACTAAAGTGGATTTAGTCTTGGGGAAATAGAACCTATTCTGATTTCTCGTCTGGAAAGGTGAAGGTTAATGTTGTAGTGAATAAGTTATATAACACGCTTCACAAGATCAAACTAGGTATATTTTTTTGGGGGGGGAGGGATATATCACGTTTTTCTTTCACAAGCTGGAAACAAAAGCGTTTTTTCAAAACCAAAAACCGAAAAAAAGAAAGCACTGGGACAGGGTACCCAAAAGCGAAAGCCAAAAAAAATGGATTTAATGGGGGGCCCCTTTAGGGGGGAACCGTTCATTCCATTTTTTTTGGTAGGTGTGTGCGCTGGCTTGGGTACCCTAAATTTGCTGCCCTTTTTATTGGTGTGGTTTTAAAAGTTCAATTCATTATTTATATAAGCGTAAATTCCGCCGGCTGCCCAGCGGAATCGACTTTGAAAAACTCTATAACCTTCTTCCTTTCTTTCTCGACCCGGGAGCTTCTTCTCTTTGACGCATTTGTTTTCTGCCAGAAACGAAAAGTCGGTTAGGTTCCTCAATCGCCTGAAGTAATCTGATTTGAATTTCATACCATTTCAAATTTTCTTTAAGGTACATGACAGGTTCTTTCATATCAACCCGGCTATGATCTCTGAGCCCTAAGCTGGCTATATTACGACTAGCATTGGGATAATACTTCTCTTCATAGGCATTATACATTTCAGACAAAGGCATCTTTTCCAGCAAGAAATGAACATCTATGAAATCTTTTATCCTACTACCATTATTAACTATGGCATGCAATTTCATCGCTGCAATATCCGGGAGGGAAGCGAGCCGGATAGCTTCAGTATACTCATCGGGTTTTATCTTAGGATACGGGTGGGAAATCAGGTCAGTCTTTACGCCATCAATAAAGCACTGTATACTCCCTTCTGTGCTCTTAATGAATTCTGCGCCGTATCCCTGCTCTAACGCGGCTGTTACTTGAAGCGAATCAAAAGTATTTGTTGCAAATAGGTCAATGTCTATTGACTTCCGATGCCCTAAAATAAGGGCGAGAGCCGTTCCGCCAACCAGGGTGAAATTATTTAGCCGTGGATCGACCATTAGTTGTTTGATCAGCGCCAGAGTTTCGGTTGTGACTGTTTGCGTCTGTAGCATAACATTTCCTCCTTTTTTAAATTAAAAAATAAGGAGGCTTCATCTATACATTCGTCCGGCAAATAAGTAATCTTTTCTTTTAGGGCTATAATAATCGTTTCCTCACCATAGAACCGTTTTAGCTCATTCCAGTGTTCTGGCATCCCACGTTCTAAAATTCGTTGGATTACAGTAGTGGAACTTCCGGCCCAATCTATTTTGTCATACCTGAGATCCCAAAAGAACATAGGTGCAAAATCTGGCTTGGGAGCCGTTACAATTTCCCTTTCTTCAATACGCACATCTTCATCCTCAAAAACAGCAATGCCGGAAGCGAGTTCCTGGCTGATTTTCGAGAGCACATATCTTGGATAGCTTTCAACAAAAACATTTAGGTCATAAAAAAATTCTACATGACGTTTTTGTTTTTTCCATGTCACAAAATATATGATGCTATTGTTTGAAAGTTGTCCGTTTCGCATATTACAAATCTAACCAAATTGAATTATGAAGCCTCCTGATTCTACATATTTTCTTATACAAGTTTCAATAAGTTTGAATAATACGTACCTTCTCAACCTGGGTTTTAGCCTTGCCTAGTTGTCGTTCAGATAAATAATTTCAAGCCTTCGATTTTAGTGTCTGTTTATACTCCCAAATCCAATCGCAGGCCAGCGTCTTCCAGCTTCTATGTGGCTTGCCCATACGGTTCAGCCAGCCAGCATCCTGATGCCGCTTATAAAAAAGGTCTGCTTGCTGGCAGCTCATTTGCTGTTGTAAAAAGTATATTCTGACATAAGCTTTGGGCGGAGGAATATCCTGGCCTGTACCGGCCCTGACATTGCAGCGTTCAGGGTATTTACTGGCCATATCATTGCTTTAATTTCCGGTTTTCGAACATCTGGTTAATGTCCTGCTGATCGTAATAGATCACCCCACCAATTCGAGCAAATGGGAGCGTACCGTTGGTACGCAGAGTAAGAAGCTTACCTGCGGAAATTCCCAGTATTTTCCGCACCTCGTAGGATTTTAGCCATTTCTTGTCATTAAATGTTTTGCTGCTCCTTAACAGCGGTTCCAATGCTTCCAGCAGTTCGGCCTTGAACTGCGCCAAGTCTTCTACAGTGATCAGCTGATCTTTGCAAAGCCCGGACTTTCTTTCTGAGTTGTTGTACATCTTGCCTGTTTTTCGTTCACGAATCTTTTCCACTATTTTTCCTGTACAGGATCAAGTCAAACCAAAAATATTAAAAAGGATTATTGTGATGGGTACAGGGCTAAATTCTAGCTATGTGAGATGAATATGTGCTTTTATAGGCGACGGTGTTATACAAGATAAATTCTGTTTTTTCAGGTGCAGCTATTGCATTTTTCCGTATCCGATCGTGTAACGGAAAGATATTTACTTAAGCCAGCTTTGACGTCAGCGAAGCTTGATCAAAAAAAAGGAACGGCGGGCCGTTCCTTTTATACTTTTTGTTATGCAACCCGGCACTCGAAAAGAGAGGATGGAATTTCCAGCAAAGGTTTATCCGGATTCATGGTCGTAGAAAGTTTCTGTTTAAGTGCCAACATATCCTGGCTAATTTTGCGTGCTACGATCTTAGCATAAATCTGTGTTGTCCTGATAGACTTATGGCCCAATAAGGCGCTCACGGTTTCCAATGGTACGCCGTTAGCAAGTGTTATAGTAGTAGCGAATGTATGGCGAGCCGTGTGGGTTGTCAGGTTCTTTTTAATATTGCAGATTTCAGTTATCTCTTTAAGATAAGCATTGAACTTCTGATTGCTTTTAATGGGCAGTAAAGTGCCGTTTAATTGGCAAAGCGGATGGTTGCGATACCTTTCTATGATTTCCTTAGCAATGGGCAAAAGCGGCACGTTTTCCCGGCACCATGTCTTTTCCCTGTTCTTCATAATCCAGTCTTCGCCATCAAAAAATTTGGTCACGTTTTCGGGTCGTAAAAGCTGTGCATCTTTATAGGCATAACCAGTAAAAACCATGAAAAGGTAACAGTCCCTGATCTCTGCCAGTCGCTCAACAGGCAAGTATTTTTTATATAACAACATAATTTCCTGTTCGTCTAATATATCGCGTTCAGGATTGAAGTAAGAACATTTATAACCACTGATCGGACTTTTTAAAAGCCAGTTTCTTTCTACAGCCGTTTTCAGAACCTGCTTGCTGTTCTTAATATACTTCATGGCCGTGTTGTCTTCCAGCCCTTGTTCAAGGGTCATAAAATCCAGGAAATCTTCTGCAAAGGCATACACGATCTGATCTAAAGCAATGTCATTGAGTCTGTATTCAAATTTCAGGAAATCGGAAATTTTGCTCCTGGTAGTACGCCAGCGGCTTAAAGTGCCTTTGGCCAGTTTTTCCTTTTCTACCTTTTTTTCCATCCTTTCAATCATGAAATCGACGGTCTGCAAAAGCGTCTTGCTCGCTTCAGGCTTCCTTTTATCTTGATAAGAAGCCTTTACCATTTCAGCGGAAACATAATCATGTTTGGCAGCAAGTAGATCATAATGCTGCCTTAGCTTGGCTTTTACCCGGTCTATAGTACTGTTGATCTGCTGGGCTTCGCTACCCCCGCCAGTGGCTATGCCCGCTTCCTGGTTCCACATATCGGGATTGACCTTATGGCCCAGGGACATTTCAGCCCGTTTACTGTCTACGGTTAAACGTACAGTTATCGGCACTTTACCGTCTTTTGACGTTTTTGATCGCTCTAACAAGAGCAGCATCGAAAGCTTTTCATTAACCTTCATAACACATTTTTTAGGTGGACGAATGATCGCTCGAACCTAAAACCCTACACACACACAACCTTCGGGTTAATCGAGGGTACCAAAATAAACAAATAATTTCGGTACCCGTATCGGTACCCTTTTGCCTTGTTTACGTTTGTACCTCTTTGTTATGCTTTTTTGGAGAAAACGCTGATTCTGATTGAAATCAAACGTATTTAAACAAAAAAAGCCACTCCTTAAAGTGGCTTTCGTGATTCCGCTGGGACTCGAACCCAGGGCCCATACATTAAAAGTGTATTGCTCTACCAACTGAGCTACGAAATCGACCGTTACTCGTTCGTTGAACGGAGCGCAAAGGTAAGAACCCGGTTTTTATTTTCCAAATTCCATCACGCAAAATCAGGAAATATTTTAGTCTTATTTTCGCCATCTTATTCATCCTTTTCAGAAAAACCATATCCTGCTTATGCTCCAGGTCGCTGCCTTTATCTTCAACCCTTTCCAGGAAAATACTTATGTGCTGTTCAATGAGCACAAGGAATGCTGGATCATCGACCCTGGTATGTATGGCGCCGACGAGGAGCGCGTGCTTTTCTCCTTCATCGAACAGCACGGCCTGCAACCGAAACAGATCCTCAATACACATGCCCATATCGATCACGTGCTGGGTATCGATGCGGTAAAGGCCAAGTATAATATCCCTTTTGGTATGCATACGCTGGAACAGCCGGTGCTGGCTAATGTAAGGGGATCGGCAACCATGTTCGGCTTTCATATGCCCACGCTTCCCGTAGCCGACTTCTTCATCTCCGAACAGGAAAGGCTGCGCCTGGGCGAAGACGAGCTGGAGGTCCGCCTCGCGCCCGGACATTCACCGGGCAGCATTATCTTCTATTCCGCCGAAAGTGGCTGGCTCATCGGCGGCGATGTGCTGTTCAATGGCAGTGTAGGCCGCTCCGACCTGCCCGGCGGCAACCATGAGACGCTGATGAAGAGCATCAAAGAGCAGCTCTATACTTTACCCGATAATACAGTAGTTTATTCCGGTCACGGTCCTGAGACCAGTATCGGGCAGGAAAAGAAGACCAATCCTTTTGTAAGGGGCTAATAAAATTATAGAGTTTGTTTTTGCTGCTGACGGTCGAGCAAGGTCTGTAGCGGCAGCGACAACAGCATTACCAGCAAGGCGCCGATCACATTGAGCCAGAGGAAAGCGACCAGCTTGAAAATGTAGATCAGCAGCACCAGTATTTCTGCAGTAATGGAAGCGTAAAAGACGGCTTTGCCTTTTACCTGTTTCAGGAAGAAAGCCGTGAGGAAAATGCCGAGTATCGCGCCATAAAACAGGCTGCCCAGCTCGTTTACCGCTTCAATAAGCGAACCCATCTTGGTGGCGAACATGGCCACAGCAATGCTGAACAATCCCCACACCAGCGTATAGATACGCCCGTAACGTACTTGCTCCCGGCCGCTTAGGGGCTGTGCCCGGAAGACCTGGTGAAAATCGACGAGAGTGGAAGACGCCAGCGAATTGATCGCTGCCGAAATAGAGCCCCAGCTGGCCAGGAAGATCACGGCAAACAACAGCCCCACCATACCGGCAGGCAGGTAATGCCGTACAAAGTGCAGGAAGATATAATTGCTGTCGCTTTCCGGTTCGGCAATCGCCGCCTGGTGTTTCCTGATCAGTTTGCTCAGCGTATCTCTCTGCTGCTCTACCTTATGTTGCCCCTCTTTCAGCCGTTGCAGCAGATTGGCCTCCGTCGCCTTATCGTAGGAAGGCGATTGTCGCAGCGCGATCAGCTTCAGGGCCGTTTGCTGATTGCTTTTTGCCGCTTGCTGGTTCTCTATATACAAGGGCTGATAGGCCTCAGGAACAATAGCCGCTACTTTTTCCACAGCGGATTCATTAAAGAACAAGGGCGCTTTATAAATGGTATAAAAGGAGAAAAGCAGCGCGCCGATCAGCAGGATCAGAAACTGCATCGGTATCTTCACCATACCGTTGAGCAACAGACCCAGCCTGCTTTCCCGCATGTCTTTGGCAGTGAGGTAGCGTCCTACCTGGCTCTGGTCGGTACCGAAGTAGGAGAGGGCAAGAAAGAAGCCGCCGATAAGGCCCGACCACAGGTTATACTTGTCGTTGAGGTTAAAAGTAGTGGTGATCACATTCAGCTTGCCCGATTTGCCGGCCAGGTAAAGCGCATCGCCGAAACGGATATGCTCGGGCAGGGAAGCCACCACCAGGTAACCGGCTACAGCCATCGACAGCAGGATGATGCCGAACTGTATCTTTTGGGTATGGGCTATGGCTTTCGCGCCGCCGGTATAGGTATAGATGATAAGCAGGCCGCCCACCAGCAGGTTGGTGAGGTAAATGTTCCAGTGAAAGATCGTGGAAAGAATGATGGCCGGCGCATACACGCTGATCCCGGTGGACACGCCCCTGGAAAACAGGAACAGCACGCCGGTAAACAAGCGGGTCTGACGGTCGAAACGCTTATCCAGGTATTCGTAGGCGGTAAAGACATTGAGCCGCTGGAAGATGGGCACAAAGACCATGCTGATCACGATCATGGCCAGCGGCAGGCCGAAGTAGTACTGCACAAAGCGCATGCCGTCGCCATACGCCTGACCCGGCCCTGAAAGGAAAGTGATCGCGCTGGCCTGGGTAGCCATGATCCCCAGCAGCACGACATGCCAGGGCATTTGCCGGCCTGCACGGAGATAGGTATCGGAGCTGATCTGCCCGCGGCCTTTCCATACGCCAAAGACGATGGTCAGCAACAGTGTGCTGAGCATAATGACCCAGTCCAGACTACTCATGACCAGGCAAGGGTAAACCAGGTGAACAATAAGATCAGCACCAGCAGCCACAGCAGCACAGCCCAGTACCAGCGCCGCCAGTAAGATTGACTCATGTTGCAAGATTAGCGCAAATCCCCTTGAATTCCAATTCTACTATGTTGCCGTTTTGTAAAAGCAACGTGTATCAGTGATGATGGTGGTGGTCCTCGTCATCCAGCTCGGGATGCAGCTTTGCCGCTTCGGGCAACAGCGCGGTGGGCACTTTGGGAAAGGTATGATGCAGATGATGGAAGGCAAATGAGGAAACGATAGGTGTCCAGATACGGGCCATGCGTACACCCGCCATACGGGCAGGATGCCGCGCTGCCATCTTGTGCGGGATATAGGAGGCCCATAGCGGCATGAGGCAGCTGAGCACAAAGGCCACGCCCCAGTATACCAGGCCTGCCAGGGAACCGGTAAAAACATAAAGCAAGATAAACCCGGCCAGCAGCAGCAAAGTAACGGCCGACTCCAGCAGCTGTATCCTGCGCGTATTCGGCGCCATCTTCAACGATGCGATCCTTAAAGCGAATATATGATAAGGTCCGTTGAGGAAGACTTGCTTCAAGGTCCAGCGTGCCGGTGCACCTTCAGGATCGTTATCGCTGAGACATTGCCCGTGATGCCTCAGGTGCGTGACCTTGAGCGCATGGCCGCTCTTCAGCAGGAGCAGCCCGCTCAGGCTCAGCAGTAGGTCATTGGTACGCCTGGAAACACCCAGGGCATTATGAATGGTATCATGCATCTGTACAAAGCCGGCCAGGCAGGTAATCAGCGCCAGGGGAATGGCCAGCCACCAGAGCTTCATAGAAGCGCAAAGCACGTATGCGGCCAGCAGGAGCCAGGGCCTGGCGATCTCTATACGCCTTTGCAAAGGGCTCAGCTGAAAAGGTGTTGATGATCTGGTCATGGGCCTTCGATTTACGAATATAATAATGAATTCTGGTTGCTTCGGCAGGCTTAGCAAAACAACCCTCTATCGGTTCCTGAACTTGTCGAAAGGACAAGCAAAACGATCTATTGCCGTAGCTCTTCCCTTGCAGGGCGGGCATCGGCAGGAACCTCGCCGGTCAATGGCCGGAACGCCGCTTTGAAATGGCCTTTATAGCCGAACAAGGTACCAAAGGTCCTGTTCCTGACGGTGACCTGTATGTTGAAGCGGTCCAGCGCCTCGTCGTAAGACTCCTGCACTTCGGCATTCCCCGAGAACATATCAGGATAACGGAAAGCAATGCGCCCTTCGTAGAACCGCTGGTTACCGGAGCGGATGGTAATGCTGCGGTCCTCGTTTACCCTGATGTCAATATCGACCGCCAGGTGCTGCTTGCTGCCCAGATAATCGATAATGATGCTCCGCCTCGTTATAGATCATTGTTGCATCGAAGCGCCGGATCTTTTTTCCGAAATGGAACTTACGGTTCCAGCTCACCGTCTCGCGGCCGAAGGTATCGCGGTACGCATAATTCTCAATAGTGAACGGTATGTTCGTACCCGTTTCGGGAAACATGATATTGCGGAAGGTGCCCAGGTACAGGAAGGGTAGGGTATGCCAGCCGGCGTTGCGGACACGCTCCATCACGCCGGTGCCCAGCATGTACACCGGCTTGTCGCTGCTGATGCCGAAGCGTTGCTGCATCATCGGGTGCAGACGGTCGAAATCTTTACCCAGATATTGCTTATAGATCGACATGCTTTTTCTTTTGAGGTTGACGAAGGCAGCGGCCGGCATCGGGCAGGAGCGGGCGCAATGCCAGTACGGCCAGCGATAGCGCCATAATGCCGAAGCTTGTGGTGGCCGGGTTGAACGGCGCCTTGTATATTCCCGCTTTGGCAAAGAAGGCGGCGCAGCCCAGCGCCAGCAGGCCGGCCAGGTTCAGGTAATGAAGCATCCGGTTACGCCCCATGAAGAGAAAGAGCAGGCCGAAGATGATCTCGCCGATACCGACGGCATATACCGCCGCAGTTTCCATGCCGGGCAGCAAGCCCGAAGCTTTCATCATTGCCAGCTCGCCGGTCTCCATATAGAGCAGCTTGGGCACGATGCCATGATATAGCCAGGAAAGGGCAATGGTAAAGTTGGCCAGCAGGAACACCAGGTAAGCTCTGCGGGCCGCACCAGGTGCGATATCCCGGTCAAGCCACAGCCGCAGGGAATCGAAGCTCCAGGCTGTAGCCCAGCCGATCATCGGGCGGAAAAGATAACGATCGATGAGCCGGCCAATAACGCCTTGCCGTGTTTCATAATCGTACCAGGTAAGAAAAGTGACCCCTTCGCTGTGCGGGATGTATTTCCAGTAGCCCGAACCGGTACGGATAAGCGAGATTTTTTCATCGGACCAGAACTTTAATGCAGAAGTGCTTTCACCGCTTTCCTTGCTGTGGCTGCCGCTGGTCATGCCTTTGCCCGAAACGTTAAGGCCGAAGCCGATCTTCGTTTCGTACAAAAAATGCTGCGGTTCTTCCGCGCTGGTCCTGGGCAGGTATTCGATACGGGTAAAACGAAGATCCCAGCGGGAATGGATCTCGGGCGTTTGCGTGTATTGCCAGAGCCGTTCCAGGCTGGACTCCATTTCGATCTCTACGTAAATGGGCTTTCTTTTCAAGGACAGGAAAACGCCTTAGGGGCGTATGCCTACAAATTTAAGGATAATTGGCAATCAGCCCCGCTGCATATCGCGCCATACTTCTTCATTAAAAAGACATTCCCACTGGTGCCCGTCGGGATCGCGGAAATAGCCGGCATAGCCCCAGCCATAAGTCGATGCAGACCCTGCAGTAGTACCCCCGGCTGCCAGGGCGGTTTCCAAAAGACGGTCTACGGCCGCCTTGTCTTCCAGGAAAAGGCTCATGATGCATTCGGCAGTACCCGGCGCCGCATTTTTCTGCCCCGTAATATCTGCATAGCCGGCAAAGTCGCTGCGGGTGGTCAATACGAGGCTCATGTATTTGTCGATGCTGAAGAGTACCAGGTCGCCGGAAGTTTCGGACGCCTTTTCGCCAAAGATCATTTCATAAAAACGTTGCGCACGGTCCAGGGCATCGACCGGGATCGTAATGCAATTCAGTCTGGCTTTCATAGCTTTTGTATTTAAAGGTTAGCCATCTCATATCCTTCCTGCCTATTTCCGCCTGGTTTTCTTCGGGCTTGCCGCTTCGTCGTTCTGTTCCAGGAAACGGCCCAGCGCATCCAGCTTGCCCGACCAAAAGGCTTGGTATTGCGCTATCCAATCAGAAACCTGGCCCAGCTTGCTGAAATCTGCCGTGCAATACCGCTCGCGGCCCTGCTGCCGGATGACGACCAGGCCACATTCGGTCAATATCTTTACATGCCGGGATACCGCGGGACGACTGATCGCGAAATGATCGGATACCTCGTTCAGCGTAAGGCTTTGCCGGGCCAGCAGGTCTATGATCGCCCTCCGGTTCGGATCGGCGATAGCCTGGAATACATCTCTTCTCATGATCCAAAGATACAGAAATTACGTAACCGTTTGGCTACAAATATAACGATGCAAATTGCAGGAGAAGGAAGCGATTACTTTTCCTTTTTTAAGGTTTCGATAAGCGCCTCGATCTTACGGTTGCAGTCTTCTATCTCTGCATTATACTGATCGGTATTTTTCTGAAGGCTTTGGTACAGCAATTCGCAGGAACGCAGCCGGAGATCGCTGTAGTCCGATAGGGCAGCGACCCGCTTTTGGAGCACATCGGGCAGCTGCAGCCGCTGCAGTTGGTCCATCAGCGCCTGGCTCTTCTTCCAGTTATCGATACCCTTATGCTGCACGGCGCTCAGCAGCGAATCGGTAGGCATTGTATCCGGTAATTGATAAATGCTGAGCGCCTCTTCTTCCAGCGCGCCGAAGGTATTCATAGCAGTATCGAACGTGCCCGTATCATTAGGCAAACGGAGATAAACAAAAGCCGAACTGCCGGCGACCAGGGCGATACCCAGCGCCAGAACGACCGCGTTAGCCACGGTACTTGCCGGCCGCCTTAAAACAGGATACAGCAGGTAGCCCAGCACAATACCGGTGATGAGCCCGCCGATATGCGCCGCATTATCGATACCGCCCTTAAGCCCATTAAAGAGATTGTAGAGTACAAAGACCATGATGCTTGCCAGGAGCGGCATACGTGTTTCTTTAGCCACCAGTCTGGTGGTGAGCAAGGCGATGAAAACGCCATATAAGCCGAAGATCGCCCCTGAAGCGCCTGCGCTTACCGTAAGGTCGTGCCACCACAAGCTGACCATGCTGGCGCCCAGACCGGCCAGCAAGTAAACGAACAGGAATTTTATCTTACCCAGGTAAGGCTCCAGCAGCAGACCGATATAAGCCAGCGCGTACATATTGAGCAGCAAGTGCAGAATGCCGATATGCACGAAGCAATTGCTGATGAGCCGCCACCATTGTCCGTCCAGTGTAAGGGGCTTGAAGTTGGCACCCCAACGCAGCAGGACATCGCTGTCCGGGCTGATAATATTCATGCCGGTACAGGCCATGAGCACGAAAATGAGCATGTTGAGATCGAGCAGCAGCGGTGTGATGAAATAGTCCTTACGGGGAATGAAGAAGCTGACGAAAAGGTTCCAGTTTTCCCTCGCCGTAGGCGGCGGCAGCAATAGGGCGTCTTCTTCCGGAGATGGGAAAGCCGCCTGGTAGCCGACATACTTTTCATCCAGCTCGGCAACCGAATATTGGTGTTCGATCTCCCCGAATGCTTTGAGGTACTTCCGGGCCATCTTCTTGTTCCTGCCGAGATCGAAAAATTCATTATTGGCTGAGGCGCTGGTCAGCGTAGCGCTGTCTTCTCCTATAACCAGCTTTACGTCTGCATCCCAGGCAAACATGCCCTGATTGGTATATCCTATAAAGCCTGCGGCGCTGATATGATCGATACGCCAGTGCAGGCGCTGTGCGGTTTCCAACGCCAGCGCAAGGAAATGTTCCCGGCTAAGGCCGGCTAAAGGTATCGTTTCTGTATGCTTGGGTGTCCAGCCAATGGCCATGCTATCTTTTTTCGATGGTAATACGGATTGCAGCCATTATGCGGCTGCTTTTTTGCAATTTAAGGATTAAAGCGCAAGTTTCAGGTGGGCACAGACGGTTGGATCGCTAATTTTGCACGCATGAGCAAGCCTGACACCTTCCTGATCCCCGTACCTTCTTTATTCAGCTTTACCGAATGCCGCTGGTATCTTGATCGGGGCTACGACGACTGCCTGCATCGGTTTACCGACGGCGCGGTGTGGAAAGCGCTTGAGATCGATGGCAAGGCAATAGTGTTCCGTATTGCCGGTACTGATGCGGGCCTGGAAATAAGCCTGCTGAACCGAAAGCGCACCGCAAGTATAGAACAAGCTATAACGCTGTTCATCAAAGACTGGTTCGACCTGGACCGCGACCTGAAACCGTTTTATACCTTGCTGCAAAAAGAGAAGAAGCTGGCCTATATGCGCCGCCGCTATTCCGGCTTGCGGCTGCTGGGCATTCCCGACCTGTTTGAAGCCCTTTGCTGGAGCATCATCGGCCAGCAGATCAACCTGAGCTTTGCTTACCGCCTCAAACGAAGGCTCACCGAGGCTTACGGCACAGCGGTCTCTTATCAAAAGCAGGACTATTATATTTTTCCTGGTCCGGAAACGTTGGCGAATGTATCCCCCGACGAGCTGAAGGCGATGCAATTTTCCGGTATGAAAGCCAGCTACCTTACCGGGTTGGCAAAAGTGTTTGCAGCAGGTGCGATGAGCAAAAACATCCTGGAGCAATTGTCCTCATTTGCCGCGCAGCAACAAGCGCTCACGGCCTTGCGCGGCATCGGCATCTGGACGGCCAATTATGCCTTGATGAAATCGCTTCGGGTGCCGGAAGCCATACCTTACGGCGATGTCGGCCTGCTGCAGGCGCTCGTCAACCACCAGCTGATCCGCGACCGTAAAGACACCGCCGGCACCGATCGCCTGTTCCGTGCCTTCAGCGGCTGGGAGAGCTACCTGGTCTTCTACCTCTGGCGCAGCCTTGCCGAACCTGCTGAAAAGCCGGCTTAGACTTTCCGTCGTTTCCATTGCTCATAAGCGACCTTCATACAATGTCCACAGGGCCGGTAGCCGGCAGCCAATGCTTCCTTATCATCCCGGAAGAAAACCCTGTTACCGGGCTTCATCCGCTTTCCGCTGCCGCAGGATAGCGTTCCATAAATGTGCAGCTTCCGGTTGCCCGCCAAACGGACGCTGCCCTCATCGATCAGCAGCTTCAGCTGCCTGCTGCGTGTATAAGCCGTAGCACCGAGATCAGGATGATAGAGCATGGTGTTAAAGTATCAGGAATCAAGTATTAAGAACCAGGTACCCAATATGCTTGATACTAACAATTGCTTATATCCTGGCTCTTATATCTACATCTAGTATCTAGTATCCAACGTCTATCTCCTCCTCCGGCAATTGTATATTCAGGGGCAGGAAGAGTTCAACCTGGGTACCAGCCGGGCTTTGCGCTTCATCATACAGATCGGTAATATTGACCCTGATAGTAGCATCGCCCCATATCTGGTGCACGATCTGCAAGCGTTTTGCCGTCAGCTCCATGGCAACAGGCGTATGCGTATGATTCTTTTTCTGTGCAGCCTTCTCTCTCCCGATACCGTTGTCGCGGATTACGATCCTGAGCAACGCGCCTTCCAGCAGGAAGCTAAGCCACAATTTTCCTTTGCTGCCCTTAGGTAAGCTTAGCAAGCCATGCCATATCGCATTTTCCACATAAGGCTGTATCAGCATGGGAGGCAGCGAAACTTCCTCTGTATTAATGTCAGCGTCGATGTAGAGCTCATAGTCGAACTTATTTTCAAAACGGTACTGCTCCAGCGTTATATAGTCTTTCAGGGTGCTGATCTCCTGGCCGAGGGAAATGCTTAGCTTATCCGAATGTTCAAGCACCTTGCGGATAAGCCGGCTGAACCGGGACAAATATTGGTAAGCATCCTGCTCTTTTTGTTTCAGGATGAAGTATTGAATGCTGTTGATCGAATTGAAAATGAAATGAGGGTTCATCTGGGCTTGCAGGGCAAACAGCTTATAGCTGCTGATGAGCCTGCTCAGCTTGCTTTTTTCTTCGGCCTTCCTTTTGATCTGCGCTATTCTCTTTTCCAGCAGAACATAGATCAGGGTCGACAGCAGCAAGGAAACCGCCAGCAGGAACCACCAGGTTTTCCAGAAAGCGGGTGCAACAATAAAGCTTAGGATCACAGGACGCGCACTTTTTGTGCCGTCGGCCGTTACACCATAAACCTCAAGCCGGTAGTCGCCCTGTTCCAGGTTGTCGAGCTTAAGGATATTGCCTTTCTGCGTCACAAAAGCACCTTTGTTGATCCGGTACCATAGCCCGGCCTGGCTTTCCAGGTCAAACGAAAGCACATCGAAATTGAGCTCAATATTATTCTCGTTGTAAGCCAGCGTTCTTTTGCCTGCAGGCTTTCCCAGGTCCTTTCCATTCACTTTAAAAGCACTCAGGTAAACAGGCGGCGGGTAAATATTACCGGTATCGGAAAGCGGCATCCTGCTGATACCTTCAACCGTCGAAACATAGATGTACTGGCTATCGGCAGCCAGCCTGAATACCTCGTTAGCCGGCAGGCCGTTGGTTGTGTTAAAGTATTTTACAGCCTGTTTATTTAACGGAAGCGCTAACCGGATCATGCCGGCATTGGAGCCCAGCCATATGTTTCCGTGGCGGTCTTCGGCGATATCGAAAAAAATATCCGTCTTCAGGCCAAGCTCCCGGCCTATCGGCTTGAGCTTATTCTGAACGAATTGATACAGTCCTTCTTCTTTGGTCGCTACCCAGACGGCACCATCCGAAGCTTTAACGATGCGCGTAACGGTCTTGTCCACACCCGGTATTTTATGGAGTGTGGTGTCGTTCCGTGTAAAGCTGAAAAGTCCCTTCCGGCAGCCCAGCAGCAGGCTGTCCCTGCTGATCAGGCACAGATCACCTCCCTTATCCGGCAGAGTAAACAAGAGCCGGGCTTTGCCATGGTGTATCTTGTGCAAGGTGGAAAAGCCCAGCAGGTAGTACTCCGAAGAGTCAGTCTGGACGAGCTTGCCCCTGTTGCCGATATACGGTATCTGAATTCCCGGCCGGCCCGATTTTTGAAACCGGGCGTTGATATAGGTTAGTGCCCCCTTCAACACAAGCAGCTGATCTTTTCCTGAGCTAATCATATCATCAATCTTATCCGATGGGTTGAAAGGAAGATCAAAGGATCGTTCGGTAAAGCCGCTCAAGACCCGCACGGTACCATAGTCTATGCTGGCGAGCACGGCCCCGTTAACTGTCTTGAGCATGTTCGCCGGCCTGTCCAGGCCTTTCATACCTGCAAAGCTGAGCAGCCGCTTGTTCTTGCAGACCCAGAGCCCCTTCTCCAGCGTAGTCAGCCATACATTGCCCTCCCGGTCTTCACAGATACCGCTTACAGAAAAGCCGTTCAGCAGAGAGATGTATTTCCCCGGCTCGTTCCCCGAAGGATAATAATTGACACCACTCTCCTTCATACCTACCCATATGCCGTTGCTTTTATCGCGATATAAGCTGATGATGCTGCTTTTTTGCGGCATCATATGAACTTCCAGCCCGGCGGAGAAGCGAAAGAGCCGTTCTCCGAACGAGCAGAAGAAGTAACCGCCGCTCCTGCAGCTAAGAAATTTATTGGGACGGTAAGCGGGAGGATTCAGGAACACTTTCGTAGTATCCGCTCTCCGGCCATTCATGAAAATCATCTCCAGGCCGGAAAGACGCAGCTCTCGGTTATAACTATAATCAGCATTCACAGGGATCAGCCGGTCCTCTTGTTTTTCAAAGAAGAACTGATGCTGCTTTCCCTTCCTGTATATTCTTTGCAGCGATTGCTTCGCCACATCGACGATATAGGTATTGCTATAGTTCTGCAGGATCAGCCGGCCTTCATCATATTCCTGGATACTATACGTCAGTGATCTGGGATACACCTTCTGGTACTGTTTGCTGACGGCCGCTTCTGTAAGCTGACCATCCTGATACATCAATATCCTGTTCCGGCAGGTGACCAGCCAGAGTACGCCGTGCCTGTCCTCCGTATAAGCATAGATACCTCGTTCCGGCAGGCCATTGCTCTTACCAAAAACCTGGAGACTGCTGCCATTGTAACGGCATAACCCGGCCTCGGTGCTGATCCATATATATCCCTTACGATCCTGGAAAACATTGTAGCATTCGGTCGCCGGCAGTCCGAGCTTGCCGGTTACATTCACAAAGTTCATCTGCTGGGCAAAGGATGCCCGGAAAGGCGACAGAGCCATATACCAAAGACCTGCAAGGAACAAGAACCGGCTGATGTTTCCAGGCATAAGATAAAGCTGTTGTCGGAGGGTCTGAACTTTAACCGGACAAAATATAGCTTTTAAAATGATTTCACAACTCTATGAAGAACCAGGTATCAAGTATCAAGTATCAAATTCCAAGCACCAAGTATCAAGTATCAGGAAAATTGCCTACATCCTGGCTCTTATATCTAACATCTAATCTCTAACTCCCCGCATCATGAAAGATAATGCCCAGGGTATGTCGCCGGCCCTGGTGTACGGCGCTTACGCCATGCTTCATATTGGCCCGGTAATAGCCCCGCGATCCCTTTACCGGCCGGAAGCTGGTGGTGAAGAACAGCGCATCGCCCTGCTGCGGCTGTAATACGATGGCTTTAGATTGCGCACGGGGGACCTGCTCGGTCAGCACAAACTCGCCGCCGGTATAGTCGCTGCCCGGCGCATCGAGAAAGAGCACCATCTGTATCGGGAAGAAAACATCGCCGTAAAGATCCTGATGCAGCGTATTGTGCCCGCCTGCACCATATTTAAGGATCAGTACGGCCGGCAGGGACTGCCCCTGTTCCCTGCAGCGCTGGTGCAGGGCCTCCAGGGTCTCCGGATAGCGGGTATCGCTATTCAGCGCCGCCATCCAGGCATTAGCCACAGGAGCGAGCTGCGGGTAAACCCTTTCCCGGATCGCCTGCAGCAAAGGCGGCAGCGGGTAACGAAAATATTTGTACTCACCCAGCCCGAAGCGGTACCGTTCCATCACAATCATCTTGCGATACAGATCAGCATGGTCATATCCGGCTATCAGCTGCCGGCAGGTGTTTTTGTCGAGCAGCTGCGGCAGCAGCGCATAACCCTTTGCATGCATGCCTTCGGCCAGCGCATGCCAGTCGGTCTGGTCGAGCGCCCTGATTATGGATTCCATAAAATACGTAGTTGTCTTGTTTATTCGGCGGTCCCGCCATAGATCTTAGCCGCTTCCCAGCCCAGCATGGCCGCTTTGCGGGTACTGCCCCAATGGTAGCTGCCTATATTGCCGGAAGCGCGGAGCACGCGATGGCAGGGGATGAGAAAGGCAACGGGATTATCGCCTACGGCTGTACCCACCGCGCGCGAAGCTGCCGGCTTGTCGATGGCCTGCGCGATCTGGCCATAGCTCGAAGCTTGTCCCATAGGGATCTTCAGCAGGGTTTCCCATACTTTCAGCTGGAAGGGCGTGCCCTTAAGGTGCAGGCGGATCTCGTGCAAGCGGCTCCAGTCCTGGGTAAAGATATACAGCGCCTGCTGCTGGTGCAGATCGGTCATCTGGCGGTAGGTTGCCTGCGGAAATTGTTGTTTCAGCTCCTGCAAAGCCAGGACCTCATCATCCGAAAAAGCCATATAGCAGATGCCTTTGGACGTAGAGGCCACAATCATATTGCCAAAAGGGCTTTCGGCGAAGCTATAGTTGATCGTTAGCGCAGCGCCGCCATGCTTATACTCCCCGGGCGTCATTCCTTCCAGCTGTACGAAAAGATCGTGCAGGCGGCCCGGGCCGGACAGGCCGGTTTCCATGGCTGTATCGGCCAGGTTGTTCTGCGGGTCTTTAATGATGGATTTGGCATAATCGAGGCTTAAGAACTGCTGGAACTTCTTCGGACTGACCCCGGCCCACTCCCGGAACATCCTTTGAAAATGAAAGGGGCTCATATGCACCTGCTCCGCAATCTCGTCCAGATCAGGCTGCTCCCTGAAGTGCCCGGAGATATACTGTATCGCTTCCGCAATACGCTCGTAATTGATCATTTCCTGTGTGCTCATGATAGTTGCATTTTGTAGTACAAAAGTACTGCCGCTTGCCGGGGCGGGCAACCCGATACTTGCGGTTTAAATGGCCCGCTTTATCGTACAGGAGGGAACAAAACAGGCGGTCAAACCGCTACAGGCGGTCTTTTGCGCCAGGCTTTGGCCAGCCCCACAAATAAAAGGGAGAACAGGATAAAGGCTATCGTGACCCACAGACAATTGAGCAGAGCCGAAGGATAACCCAGCTGGCCCACGTCGAGGAAAGGGTAGGGGTAGAAAGCCGTCAGGCTGCCATGAAGAAGCGTATAACCAAGATAGGCCAGGGGAAACAACAGCCAGGCGGGGATATCCCGCCATTGCAGTGATCGCTTATCGACATAGAGCAGCCAATACAGTACAAAGAGCACCGGAGTAACGCTGTGAAACAGCTCGTCGGATATACGGGCAAGTCCGCTTGGCAGCCACTGAAAGCGCAGAACGGTATTGTACACCAGGCCTACGATGACGATATATACCACTATCGCCGTTTGCGTTCCTACTTTGGCAAAGAACCCCTTTATTCCTGCAACAAAGAAAGTATAGCACAACGCGACCAGGATATTGGAGAGCACCGTAAAGTAGCTGAAGTAACGGACAATCGCTTCCCCTGCTGAAGTCTTACGGTTCTGCATCAGCAAAACAAATTGCAGGATCAGCGCAAACCAGGCGACAGCGGCGCCGAGCCCTGCATATACACGTTGTTGTTGAGTGTTCGACATAGCTGAATAGATCAGGGTTTTGTTTTGAAAAAACTGTCCACCGTCCTGAAGCCGCCTTCCTGCTGCAGGTTGCGGAACTGCTTCCGGCTGATCGTATATACCGGGTGAACCGTATCGGTGGGCTTTTCGGCCAGGGTCTCCAGGCGGGCCAGCGACGCCGGGTCGTCCACATTCGCCACCAGCAGCTTGCCGTGGCTCAGCGAAAGGCGGGTAACGGTCCAGCTGTTGGCCGCCAGGCGCCGGTTCAGGAAATAGTATCCTTTATCTTTTTTCAATACATCTCCTCTCGCGATATCAAAGACGGAGTCTGTTTCATGTTCATGCCAGCGGATTGTATCGCCCTGCACGGCAACCTTCCGGGGCGGCTCTCCCAGAGAATTGAAAAGACTGTCGCCCGACAGCCGGTAAGCAGTATCCAGCTCCTTCCGGGTGGTGACTACATCATAATCCATAACCAGCGCAGCCGAATGTTCGCCGATCCATAAAAAGGCTTGCTGCCGCTCGCTGAAGTATTTCCCCTGCAGCTTTCGGGGGATCGCGTCCATGGCCCTTTTGCCTGCCGGCTGCGGTTCAGAGAAAGGTACCAGCGAATCGAAGCCATTGCATGCGGACAGGAACAGCAGCAGCAGCCAGCGGTATTTGTTTTTCATAGCGATGGATAGGTGGGGGAATATGAAGCAAAGATAAAAAAAGGCGCTTATCCGGGCTGATAGGGTCCGCCGGGCACGCCCCAGCCCCATTCGGGCATAGGTTCGTCAGGATTAAGGAATACGTCGTCGGCGTTGGAGTTAAGCACGGCAATGCGCGTACCCCATTCGATATAAGCCACGAAGGCAGAGCGGAACTCCGGGTCGTCGGGCAGCTTTAGCTCGTCGGCTGTTTCCATCAGCAGGCTCACCCAACGTTGCCGCTGCTGCTCGGTCAGGTGACGGGACAAGTGCCGCTGGATCATCCTGAAATGGCTTCCGCCTTCTGCGCTGTATTCTTTGGGACCGCCAAAGACTTCGGCGATGAAATGCGCGACATGCAGCTGATGCTCCGGTGACATATGCCGGAAGACAGGCTCCAGTAAGGCATCCTGTAGCACCTTGGCATAGAAGCGGTCGGTAAGCTGTTCGAATACCGGCATGCCACCGGCCCATTCGTATAAGCTGGGTATGGGTTTCATTTGGTAGGTTTTCCTTGCTAAGGTAATTGTTTCCCCGAATAAAGTATCGCTAAAGCTAATACAAAAAAAGCCGGCCGGTGAGGACCGGCCGGCAGCTTATCTGCTTACAATGCTACAACTTCAGGTAGCGATCGATCACCGATATAATGTAGTCATAATGTTCCTCTTTCAGCCCGGGCCATACGCCCAGCCAGAAGCTGTCATTCATGATCTTATCCGTATTGGTCAGCGCGCCTGCAATGCGTTTTTCGATATCCAGGTAAGCCGGCTGGCGGGTCAGGTTACCGGCAAACAGCAGTCGCGTGCCCACTTTGTTATCTTCCAGGAAGCGAACCAGGGCATTCCGGTTGACCGAGCTGCCGTCTCTCACCGTCAGCATGAAGCCGAACCAGCTGGGTTCGCTTTCAGGCGTGGCTTCGGGTAGGATAAAATGCTCTTCAAAGGGTTTCAGCTTTTGGTACAGCATGCGATAGTTCTCCCGGCGGCGCGCGACGAAGGTATCCGCTTTGCGCAACTGGCTGAGGCCGATAGCAGCCTGCATATCAGTTACCTTAAGGTTGAAGCCGATATGGGAATAAGTGTATTTATGATCGTAGCCGCAGGGCAGTCCGCCCAGGCATTGATCGAAGCGCTTGCCACACGTATTGTCTTTACCGGGTTCGCACCAGCAATCCCTGCCCCAGTCGCGGAAGCTCTCCGCTATCTTTTTGAGCGAAGCATTGTTGACCAGCACCGAGCCTCCTTCACCCATCGTAATATGATGGGCGGGGTAAAAGGACACTGTAGCCAGGTCGCCGAAGCTGCCGGTCTTTTGTCCCCGGTAAGTAGCGCCCAGCGAGTCGCAGTCATCCTCGATCACCCAGAGATGATACTTGCGGGCTATCGCCACCACGATGTCCAGGTTAAAAGGATTGCCCAGCGTATGCGCCAGCATGATCGCCTTTGTTTTGGGTGAGATGGCCGCCTCTATTGCTTCGGCCTTGATGTTATAGGTAGGGATATCTACATCGACAAACACGGGAATGCAGCCGAACTGCACCATAGGGTTAACGGTAGTAGGGAAACCGGCTGCCACGGTAATGACTTCATCGCCCGGCTTTAAGGCTCGTTCGCCCAGCTTGGGGGAGGTCAGCGCGTAAAAAGCCACCAGGTTGGCTGAAGAGCCGGAATTGACGAGGAGGGAAAAACGGCTGCCGAAATACCGTGCAAATTCCCGTTCAAACTGGATCGCATAGCGGCCGGTGGTCAGCCAGCCATCAAGGGTCGCATCCACGCCATACAAAATATCTTCTTCGTCCAGTATTTTACCGGTTACGGGTATATAATCCTCGCCGGGAACCATGCTGCGCTGTACATTACGGGCTGCAATACGCTGCAATAAGGGTTTCAGATCCTCATCTATATTCTTAAATACCATTTTGGGAACAATAAATCTACTCTGCTAAAAAGGGTAGCAAAGAAAAGAAATATCGGACAAATGCGGAAATGAATCGCCATTCCGGCAACAAACGGAATCCGCAGGGCTGCGGATTGAAAATTAAAATGAGAAAAACCGGCTCAGCGTTTACGGCTGCTAGCCGGGTCCCAACGCATCTTCATATAGACATTACCTTGGCGCAGCTCGTCCAGCATCTGGCGGAGCCGCTTTTCTCTGGTCGCCTCCAGCTTTGCCCTGGCAATCCACCCGAGATAGTCGTTCTGCTGGTAAGCAGGGCGTGCTTTATAAGCCTCCATCAGCGCAGCCGCTTTCAGTACCTTGCTCACTGCCTCCGGCATAGTTTGAATGGGCCGTTTTAAACCCTTTGCTGCTTTGGGATCCATAAGCAAATATTTTTTTTCGATCTGTCAAAAAACAAAAAGATCCGTTACCCGATGATCTTCATCTTCTGCATCAAAAAAGTAGCGCTTTTATTTTTACAAATACCTTCGCGTAAGGTATAATCGAAGACCAATTCGTTATCAATGATCTCGACCTCAAAACACTTATTGCATAGCGCAGCCGGATATTCCGCTGTAGTAAGGCATACCTCCAGGTCGTGCGTCGCAATTGCGCCAATAGCCTTTTTCGCGATGATCTTCCGGATCACACCTATGGTGCCGCTGCGTTTATCATCCGAATTGGTACCACGCAGGATCTCATCCAGCAGCACGAAACAGGCTTCCTGCTCCAGGCGGTCCATGATCGCGCGCAGGCGTTTCACCTCGGCGAAGAAATAGGACTCGCTATCGGCGAGGGAATCGCTCTGGCGCATGGATACCAATACCGGCAACGGCTGGATCGTCGCTGCCTGCGCACATATAGGCGAGCCCATACCTGCCAGCACCATATTAACGCCCAGGGTACGGAGGAAGGTGCTTTTGCCCGACATATTGGAACCCGTCAGGATCACGAAGCGATGCTCGTCAAAAGCAATGTCATTGCATATCCGGCGCTCTTCGCGGATGAGCGGATGGCCTAAGGCGCGGAACGAGATCTGCTCCTCCCGGTTCAGCGCAGGGAAACAAAAGGAAGGATTGTTGTAATAAAGGTTGGCCAGGCTATTGCCGGTCTCCACCTCACCGATCACTTCCAGCCAAAGGGGGATCAGCCCGGCATAGGCTTTCTTCCATCGGCTCAGCCGCTGCAGCAGGTGCACATGATAAAGATACAGCCCATTGGTGATGACTGCTGCAAAAGGGTTCTGCACCGTTTCCATGCCTTTATAGATTGCGGCCAGCCGCTGCAGCTGCATGCTGGCGACAACACCTTTTTCTTTCAGTTTTTCCTGAAGCTGTTTCAGGTAGGGACTTTGCCAGCCTGCGCTTTCGATCTGCCTGAAGATCGCGGCATAAGCGCTCAGGGTCTCATTGACCTGCTCCGTTCCGGCAATGGCCTTCTTTATCCTCCCGGCACATAAAGCAAAAAGGAACAGGTTGACGGGGAACAGGCGCAAAGCGATATCACTGTAAAGAGGTAACCGGAAAACTGCATAAAGCAGCAATACAACAATCAATGCCGCAGGAACGATATAGGCCGATACCAGCAGCAGCTTATTGACCGGCGGCTCTTCCCTTTCCGTCCATTGCAGCAATCCCTCATAGCGTTCCCGGCTGTCGTGGGCCATACGGCCGGCCGTATAGATCTCCTGGCGCTGCGCCAGCAAAGGACCCAGTTCGGCAACTGCCTGCTGCCTGTCCCTGATGAGCGCTTCCGGCAGCATTACCTTCAGGTCTTTAGCCAGGCGGTCCTGCCCCATTTGGGTAGCCGTTCGGTTAAGGTGCTGGTAGAGGGAACGATGTCCGAAAATATCCAGATCGGCAGTATAAGCATGATGCTCATCGCGGTAAGTCTGCCCGTCTGTAAAAGGCAGCGCGCCTTCTTCCAGGTAGGCCAGCTCCTCCTTGTTGATCTGCAATAGTGTGGCCAGCCTTATCTTTTGCAGTCCCATTGCGCGGTGCAGCCGGACAAGGTAGACGAATATGCCCAGCGCAAGCAAGCCCGGTACCAGCCAGAGCGGGTTGCTGCCGCTGAAATAAGTGTAAAAGCACCAAAGCACGAGCAAGACCACCAGCAGGCGGATCAGGCCCAGGTTACGGTGCCTGCGGCTGATCGCCTGGTGCTCTCCGGTGTATTGATCCCTCAATCGGGCGTAAACAGCTATAGCTTCATGGTTCATCATTAAAGTGTACGTCAGCGGGCAAAGGTGGGAAAAATATCGGCGAATGCCAACCGGCGGGTGAAAGCGGCAACAATTCAGCGGGCTGTTTGTATAAAAAGAAAAGCCGCAATGAACACCGATCAGATCAAACGACACCTTTCCGACAAGGGCACTGCGATCAACGATCACCAGGCTCAGCAGATCATGGATGTGATCTGCGCGTTCAAGGAAGAGATGAAACGCTGCCAGCCCGGCAAAGAATGGACCTTTGACGTGGAGCAGGTAGGGGCCGATTCCTTTACCTTCGAATATTCGTACCGGGTTACGGAGCTCATTACGCCGGAATAAAGTATGTTTGCTTACCAGGGCGCGCAGCAAGATTTATTTTGTACCTGGCACCTCTGTGAAAAAAAAGAGATACTTCGGTTCCTTCGGAGACCTCTGTATGACAATGGTGTGTTTATGCCTGGCGTTGCTTCGTCTGTAAGTTCCACACTGTCGTCCTGAACCAAGCTTGCACAGCTTGCGGAGCGAAGAATCCCGATCGCCTTTGTTTCCTTGATCCATTATTTGTTCTGCTGCTCAACAAGACGCAGAGGAATGAGAACAAAAATAATGCACGTGATTTTGTTGCAATTCGCGCAAGGACTGACCGAAGTTATTTTCCTGCCAGGTCCTGAGGCACTAAGATGAAAATGCTTGCAGCGGCACGACGATCGCAACGAGCATGAACATTAAAAAACGTTGCGACACTACTCCGTTGTGAGACTTAGATGAGTGCCGGTCGGGGATGCGACAGCGACCTGAACGGCGAAGGCCGCTTTCAGCTTAGACAGCATACCGGTTTGCTGTGCCTTTGAAAATAAAAGCATGCACAGCTAAAAGAGAAGAAATCATCTTTTTTGCTCATTGCTTCGTAACTTTCCGGGAGTCATTTATCGTCTCATTCTTTAATGACTCCGACTATGGCCTCCGTACTCAAACGCATCCTGCAGTTCAACAGCGACCGGCTCCCTGAATTTGTGCGCCTGAAATACCAGGCCATGATGGAAAGCCCTTTCCGCTTTTTCCGGGGTACCTGCCACCTGTTTTACGAAGACCTCTCCCGTAATATCGGCTGGAAAGACAAAACGCATACCTGGATCTGCGGTGACCTTCATCTTGAAAACTTCGGCAGCTACAAAGGCAATAATAATGTCGTCTATTTCGACCTTAACGACTTTGACGAAGCCCTGAAAGCACCGGCCAGCTGGGAGCTCGCCCGCTTCCTCACCAGCATACATGTAGGGGCCGGAAGTGTAGGCTATACCCCGAAGAAGGCCGACATGCTGGCCCGCTATGCTATGGATGTCTATCTTGATACCTTAAAAAAGGGAAAACCGGTCATTATCGAGAAGGAAACGGCGACCGGCCTGCTAAAGGAGTTCCTGGCCCAGGTACAGCAACGTAAGGAGCCCGATTTTATTAAAAGCAAAGTAAAGGGCGACCGCGTACTGATCGATCAGAAAAAGGTCTATGCAGTACCGGATCAGCAGAAGCAGGTCGTCGCCGCAAAAGTGGAAGCATGGTTTTGTGCCCACTTACCCAACCGGGAGGTAAAAGTGCAGGATGTCGCTGCCCGTATTGCCGGTACCGGCAGTCTTGGCGTTCGGCGGTATATCCTGTTGCTGAAAGCAGGCGGCAAGCAGCACCTTCTGGACCTGAAGCAGGTGGGACACTCCTCGCTGCAGCCTTATACACCGGTAGCGCAGCCGGCATGGCTTACACAGGCCTACCGCGTGACCACGCTTCAGGACCGGATACAGCAGGTCACTCCGAAAATGCTGCATGTCCTGCGTTTTGACAAAACCGATTTTGTATTGAAAGCGCTGCAACCCACGCAGGACCGCATGGACCTTAACCGCTGCAAAGGCCGGCTGGATGAACTGGAAGCGCTCATCGGTACGATGGCGCAGCTTACCGCCTCAGGCCAGCTGAGAAGCGGCGGCCGGCAAGGTTCTTCGATCGCGGATGAGCTGATCGCGTTTGCCGGAAACCATAAGAAATGGTCGGGGAAAGTACTGGACTATGCTCAGGACTATGCGCGGCAGGTGCAATCCGACTATGATGCCTATGTCAGGGATGGTAAACATTACCTGAAGTCCGGGGCTCACTAACCCTATTTATCCTAAGGCTGGTAGGGTCTGTCTGCATATCGACTTACTGTCCCGGATGCAGCCCTTTGGCTGCGAAAAAGCAGGGAGTGAACAAGCGATTCAAGTGAATAGCTTCCGCATGAAATGCATACGCGACGAACGGCAGCATTTATTGAGCCACGAGCACCGGTATTTTCACCAGGTGTCTTACCTTATTGACGGTTTCCCCGAAAATAAAGTCTTTTAAGCCCCTGTGCCCATGACTGCCGAGGATCAGCAGGTCTGCTTGCTGCTCCGCACAAATACGCGCGATCTCCCTGGTCCTCTTTTTATGGCCCAGCACATAATCGGAGCTATAGCCTGCATCGTGGATCACCTTCTGGTAGAGCTCCATGCGGGCTTTGTCGCGACGGGTCTCGAGGTCGTCGGCCTCGCGTCCCATCATGGTGCTGGAGGCGCTTTCGGTAATATGGATCAGGAAAAAACGGGTGCCGGCCTCCGCCATCTTCAGCGCATAGCGGATCACCTGGTTATCGGTAGGCGAATAATCCAGGGCCAGCGCAATGGTTTTAAAATCGGGTACCGGCATATCCGTTATCGGTTTTACCTGGGTGTGTACGTCCATGGCATGCTTGCGGCGACGCAAGACAAGGGGATAGATCAGGGTAAGGGCCAGCAGCACCATCATGCCGATATAGCCGGCAACGATGAGGATATCCGCCAGCAGGCTTCCGCTATCGTGGATCCAGGAACGGACCTCATCATAGACCAGCTTGAAGTTAAGCACGGCAATCACTGCGGCCACGATCCAGGATACCGTACGGACACCCAGGTTAATGGCAAATTTACCCATTCTGCGCCGGTCGCTCACAAAATGGATCAGGGGGATCACGGCAAAGGCCAGCTGCATGCTCAGCAGCACCTGGCTGAAGATCAGCAGCTGCCCTACTTGCTCTTCACCGGAAATGAGGATCACCAGGACAGCAGGTATGATGGCCAGCAGGCGGGTGATCATGCGGCGCAGGGTAGGGCTGATACGTAGCCTCAGGTAGCCTTCCATGACGATCTGCCCGGCTAGGGTACCAGTTACGGTGCTACTTTGCCCTGCAGCGATCAATGCAACAGCGAAGAGGCGGGGCGCCCATTCGGAGCCCAGCATAGGGGCGAGAAGCTCGTGCGCGTCTTTCAGCTCTGCCACGTCGGTGCGGCCGCCTTTATGGAATACGGCGGCTGCCAGGATCAGGATCGCCGCATTCACAAATAATGCCAGGTTGAGCGCGATGGCACTGTCCCAGAAATTATACCTGATCGCTTTGCGCAGGGATTCATCGTCTCTTTTGATCTTGCGCGTCTGTACCAGGGCCGAATGCAGGTACAGGTTGTGCGGCATCACCGTAGCGCCGATAATGCCGATCGCAATGTACAAAGCAGCCTGATTAGGTATCTTCGGCACAAAACCGGAGGCAATGCCTTTGATATCGGGCCGGGCGAAGATCATTTCCACCAGGAAGCACATGCCGATAATGGCAATCATGCTGATGATGAACATTTCCATCTTGCGCATGCCCAGCCTTTGCAGCCACAGCAGCAGGAAAGTATCGAGCAGGCTGATGAGCACACCCCAGATAAGGTCCAGGCCAAACAGCAGTTGCAGGCCTATGGCCATGCCCAGCACTTCTGCCAGATCGCAGGCAGCGATGGCGATCTCGGCCAGCAGGTAAAGAATAAAGTTCATGCCGCGGGGGTAGGTCTCGCGATTGCATTGCGCCAGGTCCTTGCCCCATACGATACCGAGACGCGCGCTGAGGCTCTGCAGCAGCAGCGCCATAACATTACTCATCAGCAGCACCCAGATAAGAGTATAACCAAACTGGCTGCCGCCCGCGATATCGGTAGCCCAGTTGCCGGGGTCCATATACCCCACGCTGATCAGATAAGCGGGACCAAAGAACGAAAGCAGCCTGCGCCATCTGGAGCCGTTTTGTGCTACTTCCACACTGCCATGTACATCCTGCAGCGATTTGTCCGGATGATTCAAAGGGATAATTATATTTTAGGCAAATCTAAAAATAATTTTTGAACGAACAAGTATTTGTACCACACTCGGGGATGATTATTCTGCCAATGACACAACCTTCAACTGGTTTGGGAACAATAATTAGTTTGCGTCATTGGCAGATTTTATTAATGTTAGGCCTTCGTGAGCAATAAAGAAGATCAGATATGCTCAGGGTGTGCGGCGCTGCTTGCAAGCATATATAGATAAGATGAATGATCAGCACATGTGCTCCCGCTGCGAGCGATAGGTCTTAACCCTTGCCTGCGGCGGCCTTGATCTGTGCGATGTCGAGCTTCTTCATGGGCAGGAAGGCCTGTGTGATACGGTCGATCTGCTCTTGTGTGCCTTCGCGCATCAGGGTCTCCATTTCGGCGGAGGTGATCTGCCAGGAAAGGCCGAACTTATCTTTGATCCAGCCGCATTGCTCGGCTTCGGGCACGGCAGAGAGCTTTTCCCAGTAGTAATCGACCTCTTCCTGATCGGCGCAGGTGATCATAAAGGAAATCGATTCGTTAAAATCGAAACCATGTTCGTGAGCACTGTCCATAAGCGCAAACCATTTATCTTCCAACTTGCAGTCGGCATACATGACTGTACCTTCCTTGTCGGGTGGCATGCCTGCAGGGTAGCGATGGATATTACCCTGCTTCGCATGACGGAACACGGAGGTATAGAATTGCAGGGCTTCTTCGGCCTTGCCGACTTTGGCGCCGGTAAACATAAGCGAGGGCACAATGGGCGGCCGCGGCTCGCCTGAAGGATCGGTCAGCATCAATTGCCAGGATACGCCGTAGCGGTCCTGCAGCCAGCCATAATGCTTGCTGAAGGGATAGGTATCCAGCGGCATCAGCGCTTTGCCGCCTTCCATCAATTTTTCCCAGGCCCGGTCGAGGCTTTCGCGGGCAGTCTGCTCCGGGTGGGCGGAGCTGCGGAACAGCAGCGGATCATAATTGACGATAAAAGATACCGATGGATTCATCGGGAACAAAGGTCCGGCGCTGATGGCCATAAACTCCTGGTGCCACAGCCGGAAGCTTACCAGGTCGCAATCGCCCGAAGGTGTATTGCGCAGCAGGGTAGTGTGGATGGCTTCCGAATCGGGAAATACGGAGGTGTACAATGCAGCAGCTTCCCTGGCTTCTTTATCGAACCATAAATGAGGGATGATCTTTTGCATAGGCTAATAGTTTTATTGGGATTAATTTAAGAATAAGGTTGCCTAAAGATACAACAGCGATCCCGGCGATTTGTTTCACGCCGTAGTTTTTCACGGTACCCAGCAGGTGCCGGCGCCTGAAACATGATGTTTTGTAAATGTTTATCTTCGGTTCTGAAATCTTCATCCTAAAGGAAATCATCTATGAAAAAAATTATGTTGGCCATTGCGCTGTTTGGCTGCTCATTTGCCGCACAGGCCGAAGGCTATTTTCACCTGACCAAAAAGAACGGAGGCGCAAAGGGCTTCGATAAGATCGATCAGCGTACCGACGCTGAAGGCAACACCGAAATGAGCTGTAAAGGTCCAGGGGAAACGACAGCTGAATTTGTCAGCCCTCCTGATTCTCCCGACAAAACCGATTACAACAAGATCATTCGCTATGTAGATAAAGCTATTGCCGGTGGTAAGCGTTCCGGTAAAGGTGTGGTGGAAGGCCGCGAAGTGCACTGGAAAGGATCCGATGCTTCCAACTACGAGCTCACCGTTGCTGCCCGCCAGGATAAAAAATAAGAACAAAAAATAAGAACTATATTGTTGTATACATGGCTGCCCTGTTCACCGGGGCAGCCGTTTTGTTTTGCGGCTACCTTGGCCGGTAAAACATGCTGGAAATTAGGATCAAGCGTAAAAAGTTGGGAATACAATATAGGTGTGTCCTGGTGAAAATCCGGGGTGTCGCTTCAGAACCCAAAGGATGGAACACGCCACCACTTATGGGTCAGCTTGTACCGCAGCTGCATGACCTGGGTCGGGACGCATAGCGACCTGACCGGCGGTTGGATGTATATTCTTCTTAGCTGCTCTGGTTTTGCTCCTGCGGAGCAATTTATGTTTGTTCATAGATGCTACAAACGTTCGGCTCCTACGGAGCCCTGTAACGCGGATAGATATAGGATCATCTGCAAATCTTGCCGGTCCTATGGGATCGGGAAGGTTTGAGTATAGGCGGTTGGTGACCGGACCACGCTGTCTTGTCCTTTCGCAATAATTGATGTCCTCATAACCTCATCCCATACACTTCCTGTAATCCCCCAGATTTTCCGCTTGATCTAAAAGTAGCTGTAATTTTTTTTGTTTACTTTGAAATACAAAGTACTTTTGCATAAACAAACATTACTTCACTAAAACCGATAAACATGAAAAAGCAAGGGAAAGAATACCGGTCGGTCCTGGCCGCAGCCCTGGCCACCGGCCTCGTATTAATGATGCCTTTGATCGCTATGCAATTTACTGCGGAAGTAAACTGGCGCCCGGCCGACTTCCTGGCAATGGGCGTGCTGGTCTTTACAACAGGACTGGCATTGGTATTCCTGATACAAAAAGGCCCCAATATCCTGTACCGTATCGCTGCCGGCCTGGCTTTGTGTACGACTTTCCTGATGATCTTGGCTAACCTGGCAGTAGGTCTTATCGGCAGCGGACCCAATGCCGCCAACCTGATGTATGCCGGTGTGGCGCTGGCGGTCATTGCGGGCTGTGTTCTTTCCCGCCTTAAAGCGGAGGGTATGGAACGTACCATGTACGCCGCATCCGGCGGGCTGGTAGGTTTCGCTATCATTGCCTTCCTGGTTGGTGCGCACCGGTATCCCGGCAGCTCCGTAGCAGAAATATTCGGTGTGGGCGGCTTCTTTGCAGGTCTGTACCTTATCGCTGGTTTGCTGTTCCGGTATGACGCAAAAGGGATACGTTTGAAACAGGTACAAGGGAAAATCTGAGCTTCAGACGCAATACTCTTCCGGCAGCCATGCTAGTGGCCATGGCGTGTTTACGGCTAATGCCCCGGCCAGCTGTAAACGCGCCATGTACGATTCTGAACCTGGCAGCGCGCGGCGCCTTCGTACCGAAAATTTTTCCAGTCATATTGTAATTATAGATTAAATTAACTATATTTACTTTGCTTTATGAAACCAAACCCTTTTCCAATCTCTTCCTTGGAAAGATCCTGTTCGATTCACCAATCAATTAAACAGATAAACTATGAAAAAAACCATTATGAGCCTCTGCTGTGCTTTACTGGGCACCTTCGCCACGCAGGCGCAAACCTTTATCCCGCCATCGTTCTCCTTTCCCGAGGTTACCTATCCCACCGGGCCGATGAACGCTGTCAGCCGTACTTTCCACACTTCCTGCAATTCCTACGGCAATCTTAACGGCGATAACCTCTATGTGTATTCCTGGAGCTGCACACAGCCGATCGCCGGAGGCTTTGCCTTCAGGAGAAATACCACTGCAGATGTGCTGATCAGCCAGGGCTACCAGCCTTATACCGACGTAAGCGATCTCGAGGTCGGGCTCATCACAGTAAACAGTACAGTGTTTATTGTGGCCAGCTATTACAAGGTCAATACGGGACATTTTGTAGACTTCTGGACCTGGAATGTCGCCGGCGGAACGATTTCGCTGTATGCTTCATACCCGCTGACCACGAACGCCATCTACTCCCGCATCAGCCTCGACGTGCACAAGCTGTATGGCGCCGCAGTTACCTGGCAAGACGGCAATAATGATATTTTCGTTAAGGTATTCAATACGGGCGGTGGTTTTCTACAGGCAGGCAGCACGCTGCAAATTGCTTCCAACGGCGTTATTCCTGATGTAGCCTTTAGCCATTACGGCGACCTGAAGGTGCGCGTTGCCTATGTTGACCCGGCTTCAGGCAATATCCGCGTGATCCACGGCCTGTTCAACGACCTGCTGGTAGGCACTGTGTCTATAGCAACCGATTATGTACAGACGGGTATCTATCCCGCCCTGGGCAACCAGCTCAATCATAATCCTGTCGCTTCTAACTGGATGCATATTGATTCGCCCGACGACAATCCGCCGGGCTCCGATGTATGGTCTTATGTCTATGCCGCAACCAACGGGGACATTATGAGCATCAGCAAATACAATGCCAGCGCGCCGGTACTGATGAACCTCTCGGGGAATATTAAAGGGCAAACCCCTACCATCGCTTACAGCGCCGACGCGCAGAGCATCCATTACGGATGGTATACCAATTTCACCGCCACACCCCAGCCGGGCTATGTGGCTGTAGAGCGCCGGATCAACGGTTCTTATATCACACCGCCCAATGCCTATAAAGTGGTCGCCAATACGACCAATTACAGCGGTACGCCGACGCTGTGCTTCTCCAAGCAGAATGATATGAACAACAATTTGTTTGCGGTCTATCCCATGTTTGCTTCACCATCAGGATATGAAATGCGCTTCAAGCTGGTACCCTGGCTGGCTACCACTTTCCGGCATGAAGTTCCGGTTACCGGCGGACCGGTTATAGAAACGGTGAGCGCCAATCCCAACCCCTTTACCAGCACCCTGCAGCTGAAAGGTAATCTTAACCATACTTATATCTTGTATGTAACGGATATCAGCGGCAGAGTGCTTTATAACAGGTCCGGAACCTTGAATGAGCTCAACGCCGGCCTGCAGGAAATTGCCGGTCCGCTGAAGCCAGGCGTTTACTTCCTGGATATACTCAACCAGACGACCAGCCTGCGCCAGAGCCTGAAAACGGTAAAGCAATAGGTAAGCGGTTTAGCCATTTATAGAGATAGCCCCGGCGCAGTGCCGGGGCTATTGCTTTACTATTCTGTACTATCGCGGGCAGGAAACAGCAAAGGTTATCAGCTTATCTTCTTCTGCGCCGCTGCTTTGATCATACCTTCAAGCACCTTCATATCCACATCGGCCAGCTTGGTGATGTAGAGACAGCCTGCACCGGTTTTGTGCTTACCCAGCTTTTGCAGCACCTCTGCATGTGCTTTGATATCCATGGTAAGGTATAGGGAAAGGTTAGCCTTCCGCGGTGAGAAGCCTATCCTGAACCAATCCACCTCGCGGCCGGAGGTAGGGCTTTTGTACCTCAGGTTACCGAAGCCGATCAGGGAGGCGCCCCACATCCTGGGCTTTTCTTTCGTTGCCTTTTCCATCAGCTTCAGCAACGTATAGCAGTCCTGGCGCTTCTGTTCCTCGGGCAGGCCGGCAATAAAGGCCTCGACGCTGGCATCGTTCTCTTTGGTTTTGATCTCTGCTACTTTGCCCATAGGAATATCTTTTGAAAATGACGGTACTTTAACTCATTTCAAATGTAATGGATTTATGCCATACAGCACGATGGCCGGACGACAAAGTATAGAGCAAGGTTGGAACGCGGCACCTTTCCGGCCTGCGGGAGCCCAAAGAAAAGAACAGCTGATAGCAGGATGATGCTATATTACCTCCGTCAGGAGGAACTGCTGTATAAGTGTCAACACCTCGTCAAAATGCGTTTCCAATAACATGTGCGCGCCTTCAAGAATGTGTACCTGTGCGTGGGGTAAATCCCTTTGGTAGCAGGACGCTTCAGCTACGCTGAAAAAGGGATCGTACCGACCCCATATTACCAGGGCAGGTGGCTGGTATTGGCAAAAGTACTGCTGGAACACCGGGAACATGTCGAGGTTGTGCCGGTAGTCGTAGTTCAGCGCAAACTGCATTTCGATATTGCCGGGCCGGCGCATGCGCTCCCAGTCGAGCAGCCAGGCTTCTGGACCGATGCGCGAAAGCAGCTGCTCTGCCACACCTGCGGTGTATTGCGCCTCTACACCCTCTTTGCTCAGGAATGCGGCAACTTTCTTCTTTTTCGCCTCGGTCGGATGGGCCCAATAGTCCAGCGTATCCTCCCACTGCGGGCCGATGCCTTCCCGGTAGGCATTGCCGTTCTGGACAATGACTGCTTCAATTTTCAGGGGATGGTTGATGCATAGATGCAAGCCTATAGGGCAGCCGTAATCATGCAGGTAGATGGTAAAAGCATTTAGTCCTATTATTTCAGTAAACCGGCCGATGTATGCTGATATATTTTTAAAGCTATACGCGAAGCTACTTTTACCGGGAAAGGCGCTGAAGCCGAATCCGGGATAGTCGGGCGCAACAAGATGATACCGGTCGGAGAGGGCAGTCATCAGACCCTTAAACATATAGGAAGAGCTGGGAAAGCCGTGCAGCAGCAGTAATGCCGGATGACCGGGATCACCGGCTTCGCGGTAAAAAATATCGACGCCATCAACAGCTACGGTTTTATGGAAGATCTGCCGGCTCATATCTTTCCTCTTAACACCCGTCCGGCCATTTAGTTGTTAAGAGAATAAAACGAACGCGCCGCCGTGGGCCATCAGAACAGCCATGACACCTTGCCGGTATATCTGGCCTTTTATTTCCCCTGTATCCCCGGGGAGGATACCGCTAAAAAAGTATTGAAAGCACTACTTGCGCTTACCGTATCAGCACCTGGCGGTCGGCATCAAGCCTTAGCAGGATAAACAGCAGGATGCTGAAAGAAAGCAACGAGGTACCGCCATAGCTCAGCATGGGCAAGGTGATCCCGATTACCGGCGCCAGCCCCATGGTCATGCTGAGGTTGATGGCCAGGTGGAAGAAGAGGATCGACGCCACGCAGTAGGCATAGACCCTGCTGAACATCGATCGTTGCCGCTCGGCGATATAGACGATGCGCAGCAGCAGGGTCACATAAAGCAGCACCAATACCGAACTGCCCACAAAGCCGAACTGCTCGCCGATACCGCAGAAGACGAAATCGGTGTTCTGCTCGGGCACGAAAGAATACTTGGTCTGTGTACCGTTACCAAAGCCTTTGCCCAGCAGGCCACCGCTGCCGATGGCGATCTTGGATTGCCGTACATTGTAGTCGGCGTCCTTCTTGGGCGTAACGCCGGGCTTCTGGTATTCCTGGGGCACATCCTGGCCCAACATCGAATAGATACGTTCGGTCTGGTATCCCTGGAAAACGTTTTTAAACACATAAGGCACCACGACCTGGCTGAACAGCACGGCAATGAGCCAGGCGCCGGCGATCACAACGATGAGGATGCGGTTACGTTTCAGCTGGCGGCGCAGCAACCAGGTGATGAGCAGGGGTATTGCCGTAATGATAATGAACAGCGGCAGGCGCTCGATCAGCAAGGTTCCGATGAGCAGGCCCGCTACTGAAAACCCGATCAGCAGGATCGCATTGGGCAGGCCCTCCCGGTACATAGCCAGGAAGAAAGAGAAATACACCAGGGCAAGGCCGGTTTCATTCTGCTTGATGATGATCGCGCAGGGCAGCAGCACTATGGCGGTGGCAATAAGACGGTCTTTAAGTGTTTTGAAATTGGTTTCGGGCGTCGACAGGAAACGTGCCAGCGCCAGTGCTGTAAAGATCTTGCATAGCTCACCGGGCTGAAAGCTGAACGATCCGAATTTGATAAAGCTGTGCGAGCCTTTTACCTCGGAGCCCAGCGCAAACGTAGCCAGCAGCAGCAATATGCCGACAAGATAAGAAAGGTAAGCAACAGCAAGAAAGAACTTACTGTCGGTAAGCACAATGATCATACCCACTACAAGCGAAATACAAAGCCAGGTGATCTGCTTCATATGGCTCTTGCTCATATTAAAAAAGGGATCGCTGAAATTGGTATACTCAACGGAATATACGGCGGCTATGCCGATGGCCACCAGGGCCAGGTAGAGATAAATTACCGGCCAGTCAATGCGGGCAGTCAGGGGTTTGCGGCCTAAGCTCATGTTGTTCGTTCGTTTTAAGGAAATTTGCTAGTTCTGAAAACGGATGGTGCCGTCCGTTCCCGGCCCGCGTTTGGCACTCAGGTCGTAATAGTCTTTCATGATCTGCCGTACCAGCATCGTATCCCTTTGCTTTTTCACACTATCCCGGGTGCGTTTGTCGGCGGTGCGCAGCATATCGCGAAGCAGGTCTTTTTGCCGTTGCAGGGAGTCGATCACACGGATATAGCTTTTTACGGTATTCGCTTTGAACATCTTTTCCTGCAGGGCGATGCGGGCTGGGGCCGTGATCGAGTCCTTCAGGTATTTCTCCATCATCAGGCTGGCTATGGGCCCTGCCCAGGTGGCCCCGTAGCCCGAATTCTGCACGACCACGGCGATAGCGATCTTTGGATCGTTCTTCGGTGCGAAGCAAACGAATACCGAATGGTTATCGAGCTTGGTCTTCTGCCCGTTGAGTATCCAGTAGTTTTCCACGGTTCCCGTTTTGCCGCAAACCTCAACTCCGGGCAATATGGCTACCCGTCCGGTACCATGGCTCACCACATCTTCCATACCCATGATCACCGATTCAAAAGCGCTGTCGGAAATATGCGTGGGCGTATGCTTCACCAGGTAGTCCTTCAATACCGTGTCGCGGGGATTGCCGCCAATGCTTTTCACGAAGTGGGGAATATAATAATAGCCCCGGTTGGCGATGAGGCACATGGCATTGGCCATCTGCAGCGGTGTCATGTCCACCTCGCCCTGGCCCATACCCACAAACACCATGGTACAGGAGTTCCAGCTGCCATGATATTTCTGGTTGAAGTAGGAAGAATCGGGAATGCCGCCGGGTTTTTCGCCGGGAATATCGATACCCAGGGGATGGCCCAGCCCCATCGCCGAAAGATAGTCGTGCCAGCGCTGCAGGCCTTCGTGCGTTCCGCCGGCCCATTTCTTGGCATCGACGGTCTTGCGGAATACATCGCAGAAATAGGCGTTGCAGGAATTGGCCATCGCCAGGCGCAGGTTGGCCGCATGGCCGCCGCCGGAGTGGGTGCAACCGATGCGCCGGCCGCAGGCATAATAGCCGCCACCGCAGGGATAGCCGAAAGACGGAGTGATCACGCCCACATCGAGGCCGATCAGCGCGGTTAAAGGCTTAAAGGTAGAGCCGGGCGGGTACTGCGCCAGAATGGCCCGGTTAAATAAGGGACGGGTATAGCTCCTGCTCAGCTCGGTATAGCCTTTGGCAAAGGTGGAACCGGACAACAGGTTGGGATCATAGGAAGGTGCAGAAACCAGGGCGAGGATACCACCTGTCCTGGGATCGATAGCGATTGCGCTGCCGATCTTGCCGGCCATCAGCTTTTCTCCATAAGCCTGCAGATCGGCATCCAGGTACAATTCCAGGCTCCTGCCTGCTACTGAAGGCGTATCCAGGCTTCCGTTCTTATACGAATCCCTGGGACGGTTCAGCACATCGCGTACCATGTACTCCACGCCACGCTGGCCCCGCAACACTTCTTCATAGCGGCTTTCAAGGCCGCTCTGGCCTACATAGTCCCCCTGGCGATAGGATGCATAGCGGGAATTTGTAAGCATATTTTCGCTTACCTCGTTCAGATAGCCGAAGATATGAGCGCCGATACCCAGGGGATAGGTACGGGTAGAACGTTCCAGCAGCTCGAAGCCTTCGAACAGGTAGAGGTTTTCCTGGAGCCGGGCATTTTTTTCCTGGGAAAGACCCGCTTCATAAATACTCTGCCGCTGATAACCGTTGCGGAGCGTCAGCTTTTTCATGGTCTTCAGGAAAGTAGCCTTGTCGGTACCCATTACCGCGCAGAATTGTGCCGTATCCAGGTTTTTGATCTTATTGGGAATAAAGGCCAGATCATAAGTGACATTGTTGATCAGCAGGGCCTTGCCTTTACGGTCAACAATAGCGCCCCGGGCAGGGTAGACTACCTTACGAAAGATCGCCTGACCCTCCGCCATTACTCTGTATTTATCGTCCAGGATCTGAAGTGTGAACAACCGGGCTATAAGGATTACAGCCAACACGACGAACACGCCACGGATGATCCAGGGACGGGGATTCTGACTGAAAGCGGACATGGAAGAGAATGAAAATGAATTATACACAAAGATAATGCCACAAACATTTTGAACACAAAAATTTAATGCCAACTTCTAAAAATAATCCTAATTTACAGCTACTTTTGTTCCAAACCGAAATGCCTTGCCCGTAATACAATCCAAAAATACTTCGCCGGCGATCCTGTCGTTTTTCACCGCGTTGATACTGGCCATTTTTATTACGTTGTTCACCCTCTTCTTAAGGCAGCCCTGGTATATCGATCTCATTGCTTTCGCCCTTACGTTTATCGTAGCCTACACCATTTATTTTTATACCCTGCAGTATTTTATTTACCGTAAAATAAAGCTGATCTATAAATTCATCTACCAGACCAAGGCGACCAAAAGGGAAGAATTCTTTTACCAGAATATCCTGCCGCAAAAGTCCATCGATGAAGTGCGGAAGGATGTGGAACGCTGGGCGATCGAAAAAAGAGATGAGATCGAGATACTGCAGAAGAACGAGCAATTCCGTAAAGAGTTCCTGATGAACCTTGCTCACGAGCTGCGCACGCCTATCTTTACCGTACAAGGCTATGTGCATACCTTATTGAACGGCGCCATCGACGACCCGGCAGTGAACCGGAAATTCCTCAGCAATGCGACGAAAGGGATACAGCGCCTGGTGCAGCTGGCCGATGACCTCGACCAGATCAGCAAGCTGGAATCGGGCAAAATACCGATCGTGCAGGAATCTTTCGTGATCCAGGAGCTGGTAAAGGATGTGTATGAGGAAATGATGCTGAAAGCACGGGACCGTGGCATCGATATGCAGGTAAAAAAAGGCACTGAAGCCGCGATCACCGTATATGCCGATAAGCAGAAAGTAAAGCAGGTGGTGGTGAACCTCGTGGAGAATGCGCTGAAATACGGTAATGAAGGCGGAACAATCACGACAGGCTTTTACCAGATGGATGGCGGACGTATTTATATCGAAGTTTCCGACGACGGGCCGGGTATCGCCGAGCACCACCTTTCCCGCATCTTCGAGCGTTTTTACCGCGCCGACCGCAGCCGTAGCCGGGAGATCGGCGGTACAGGCCTGGGCCTGGCCATCGTCAAGCACATCATAGAAGCCCATGGCCAGACTATTACCGTACGCAGCAAAGTAGGCGTGGGCTCTTCTTTTGGCTTTACCCTGGATAAAGGTAAATCATAAGCTATACTTTCCTGAACCGAAAGGGCAAACAGACTCGGGGTTAAGCGCTGCCACCGGCATAATCGAAGGCCGCCTGCGCCAGCTCCGGCCAGTATTGATGATGATCGTAGGACAGCTGTACCCATTCCTTCATTGCACGGCCTTTTCCCGAAGGGTCGAACAGCACGGCCCCGTCCAGCGCCATTGCTTTCTGATGTGCCGCAAGCGGCAGCTTGAACACCATGCTTTTCTGGTAAAAGCAGATAAAGGCTTTCCCTCCTGTTTTAAAGCAAGGCTTGCCGAACATCCGGCTCTCTTCCGCTTTGCTGAAGCTCCGGCCCGTATCCTGATAAAGCGATAATCCGGTTCCATAGACCTGTCCTGTTTGCCACAAATATAGCTGCTTTCGGCAAGCCGTATTGCAGGGGGCTTTGAGGAAGCGCAGAAAAGCATAAAGATTTGATTAAATTCGCCACGGTTTATCCGCATCCCCGACTATGGCCTTAAGCAGAATATGGAGCGCGTTCATTATCCTTGCCGTGCTGGCAGCATCGGCACAGCTGTTCTTTTCGTCCGACCACCAGCAGATCTACAGCAAAATGGTGACCGGCAAGGCAGGCGATACTACGATGACCCGGGTTTACGACAGTGCTCATGTGCCCCGGACGGTGCTGCAGCAGCTTGATGGTAAACAGGAATACAAACAAGGCGAAGTGCGTATCCGGCAGCTGGACAACGGCAGCTATATTACCTATAAGGAGCAAACGGCCGATGGTATCCTGGCCACCTGTAAATCAGCAGTCGAGATCTGTATCGGCCTCATTGGCATTATGGCCTTATTTATGGGCTTTATGCGTATTGCCGAAAATGCAGGTGGCATCCGGCTGCTGTCACGTATCATAGGCCCTTTTTTCTCGCGGCTTTTTCCCGGCATTCCCAAAGGACATCCTGCTATGGGACATATGATGCTGAACTTTTCGGCCAACCTGCTGGGGCTGGACAATGCCGCTACTCCTTTCGGCATTAAAGCCATGGAAAGCCTGCAGGAGCTCAATCCCGACAAGAGCAAGGCAACCGATGCACAGATCATGTTCCTTTGTCTGCATGCCGCAGGGCTTACGCTGATACCGGTTTCCATCATAGCCTTAAGAGCCAGGCTGAGCGCGGCCAACCCCACCGATATCTTCCTGCCTTGCATGATCGCGACCTTTGTTGCCACGCTGGCCGCGATGACGATCGTAGCGTTGCGCCAGAAGATCAATCTCTTCCAGCCGGTGATCATCGGATGGATCGGTGGCATCTCGGCACTTATTGCCGCCCTTATCTGGTACCTGAGCCGGCTGGACCGGGAGCAGATGGAAGGTTTTTCCGCCGTACTGAGCAATGGTCTTATCCTGCTTATTTTCCTGCTGATCGTCTTCGGAGCCCTGTATAAAAAGATCAATGTGTTTGATGCCTTTGTCGAAGGGGCCAAAGGCGGCTTTGAAACTTCAGTAAAGATCATTCCCTACCTGGTAGGTATGCTGGTGGCCATCAGTATGCTGCGGACCAGCGGTGTATTCGACCTGGTTACCGGTGGGCTGAAATATATATTTACTGCGCTGCACCTGAATATCGATATCGTAGATGCTTTGCCCACCGCCCTGATCAAGCCGCTGAGCGGCAGCGGCGCCCGGGGTATGATGGTGGACACAATGAAAGTATTCGGCGCCGATTCCTTCGCCGGCCGGCTGAGCTGCGTGTTCCAGGGAAGCTCAGACACGACTTTTTATGTGATTGCCGTTTATTTCGGCGCCGTAGGGGTTAAGAATACCCGCTACGCGATCGGCTCCATGCTGCTTGCCGACCTGGTGGGTATTGTTACCGCGATCCTGATCTGCAGCTACTGGCCCTGGTAGCCACCGGTATTACCTTCTGCTCTGCAGCGATTTTATACTGCCGAACATCGCTGCCGGTATTATTGTTATACCTTAACGGCTTAAATGGCGCATGCCATCTGCCGCTGTTGTAACTGATACCGAACTTAAATTATGCGCTTTAACACTGCTTCCGGTCCTGCTTCTGCTTCCGAAAAGAACGATATCCATTTTGGCAAACTGGTGAAAGGCCTGCCTGTACCGATATTTACCTGTAATAAAAAGGGGATCCTGACCTTTTATAATGAGGCTGCCGCCAGGCTTTGGGGAGATGAGCCGCGTACCGGGAAAGATACCTGGCACCATGCCTGGCAATTGTTCTATCCCGGCGGGCAAACGATGCCACCCGAAAACAGCCCGGTCATGAAAGCCTTAAAAGAACCGGAACCGGGACCTGCCGAGCTGATTGTGAAGGGCAGGGATGGCCGGATCCGCCATCTTCAGGTCTATCCCGCCCTCATTGCCGGAGCGGAACACGAAGAGGCGACAGCCAGCTTTACATTGATCGATGTCAGCGGGCAAAAGAGCGGCGAAGAAAAGCAGGCCATGCTATCCGCTATTGTTGAATCTTCCGACGATGCGATCATCAGTAAAGACCTGAACGGCATGATCATGAGCTGGAATAAGGGCGCCCAGAAGATCTTCGGTTACCGGGAGGAAGAAGTGCTGGGCAAACATATCAGCATTTTGATTCCCGAAGCGCTGCAGGATGAGGAAGAACGGATCATCAGCAGCATCAGGGCCGGTAAAAGGATCGACCACTTCCAGACGATGCGCCTGCATAAAGAAGGTTATGAGATTCCCATCTCGCTTACCATATCTCCTATTAAAGATCCTTCGGGAAAGATCACGGGGGCTTCCAAGATCGCCAGGGATGTATCGGAGCGACTGCATGCTACGAAGATGATCGAACAAACGGCCCGCAGGCTGGAGCTGCTTTATGATATCGGGCGTACAATATCGGAAAAGCTGGATGTACAGGCCGTGCTTCAGAGGGTGACCGACGCCACCACCCACATTACCGGCGCTGCCTACGGCGCGTTCTTTTACAATACCGTCAACGAGCAAGGCGAGTCTTTTATGCTTTATACGCTTTCGGGCGCTAACCGTTCTGATTTTGAAAAGCTGGGTATGCCCCGGAACACCGAGGTATTTCATCCGACCTTTAGCGGGGAAGGTATCGTGCGATCCGACGACATTACCCAGGACTCGCGTTACGGCCACAACCCTCCGTATTTCGGAAAGCCTGAAGGACATTTACCTGTTGTCAGCTACCTGGCCGTACCCGTGGTTTCGGTATCCGGCGAAGTGATCGGTGGCTTATTCCTTGGCCATCCACAACCCGGTATTTTCAGCGAAGAGCATGAAGATATTGTCAGCAGCATTGCCTCACAGGCTGCGGCCGCGCTCGACAACTCCCGGCTTTTCGAAGAACTGAAAAGCGTGAGCGCTAAAAAAGATGAATTCATTGCGCTGGCGAGCCACGAGCTCAAAACGCCCCTTACTTCAATCAAAGGCTACCTGCAGATCCTGAACAGAAGCAACCAGGAAGGAATAAGCAAGCTTTTCATCGACAAGCTTATTAACCAGGTAGAGAAGCTGAACGTGCTGATCACCGACCTGCTGGATGTTTCCAAAATAGAAGCCGGTAAGCTACGGTTCCATTGCGAAACCTTCGATCTGAGGCAATTGCTTCGCGACAACCTCGATACCTTTCACCATACTGTCCAGAGCCATCGCATTGTCTATGACGACAAAGGCGATGCGGTCTGGATCAATGCCGACCGGCAGCGTATCGAGCAGGTGATCATCAACCTGGTCACCAATGCGATCAAATACTCACCTCATGCCGACAAGATTTATGTAAGCCTGCAGGACAGCGAGGGCCGGGCTGCTCTTGCCGTAAGGGACGAAGGCATCGGCCTGAACGAAGACCAGCAGAAGAAGATCTTTACGCGTTTTTACCGGGCGGAAGGGACCAACGATATTCCGGGCCTGGGACTGGGCCTGTACCTGAGCAAGGAAATTATCGACCGCCACCACGGCCATCTTACGGTATCAAGCATACCCGGCAAAGGCTCTGTTTTCCAGTTTACCCTGCCCCTGGCTGCTGCCCCGGCAGAGTAAGCTACGCCATGCTTATGCGAAAACAGGAAGCCTTTTAAAACCTGAAGGCGCCGTCTTATACCGCTTCTTGAATGCCGCTGAAAAATAATCCGTCCGGCGAAAGCCGCTAAGCACGCTGATCTCCGCGATCGGCAGGTCGGTAGTGCGCAGCAGCAGCTCCGCATGCTTTAGCCGTAGCGCCTGGATATACTGGTGCGGCGCGCAGGCGCTGAACTGCTTGAATATCCTGCTGAAATGAAAAGGGCTGGCGTAACAGTGCCGGGAAAGGTCGGCCAGGGAAATGTCCTCTGTGAAATGTTCGAAAATGTAGCTCTTCGCCCGTTCGATAGTACCGGAATGATTACGGACCATCCGCTTATCCAGGGGCTTGCTGCGACTCTGGCCGCTAAGCGTATCGAGCAATATGCGCACAAGGTCCTGTACCAGCAAGGCGACATGCTCTTCTTTAGCCTGCTCCGCCTGCATTTTGCCCAGGTAATAATAAACATACTCCAGCTCCGGCGTTCCGGCAAGCTGCAGCGATGCATAGCTGTTACCATAATACTGGACCTGGGGCACTACGCCATACTGTTCGTTAAGCAGCCGGAAGACCGCTTCGGGACGTTCAAGGCTGGCATATACCAGCGGCTGGGTCTGTACGGCTCCGGGTACGATCTTGTACCGGGGCTTATCGGTGAAGAGATGGCCATGGTATCCTCCGGGCATATCTACAGGAGGAATAAAGAGCGGGTTATTGCCCTGCATGAAGAAGATCGTAAAGCACCGGCTGCTGCTGTTATCAGCGGCAAACTGCTTCCATACGGTTTGTCCGGGGCCGGCAATGCCGACAATGCCCGGAGTGCAGGGTGTTTTAAAATCGATCAGCCGGCTGCCCTCTGCGGGCAGGTGACGGCCTGATGTGTCAGCATGATACATGCTGTACATCGCCATTTCTGTTGCCATAAATATCCGGTCTTAATGTCTTTAATCTTCTTTACAGGTGCCAGAACCGGCACCCGGGACTACTGCTCAGCTACTGTTTCCGATTTATTGTACGCCTTTGTGATTGCTGTTTTCTCTCAATGTCCTTTGCTAGCGCCTGCTTCCGTTGTTCCGCTTCCGGGGCCGGAAATTTAGGTCCGGTTGCGGTGTTCTGCAACCGGACCGGCCCCCAGTGAAAAAAGAACTTTCTATTGCATGATGTCCGTTAATGAGACAGATGAAATGGTCATCAGTACTATATCGAAGGAATGCTATAGAAGACTTTTATGAAAGGGTAAAGGTTGGGCCGGTTCCGGTCGAAAAGCAAAAAAACACAACAGCAGTCCGGCAGACAGCTAATCTCCCGGAAAACAGGTAGCACAAGACTTTCCGGCTATTCGCCGCCCCGGAGAAGCCGTCTCCGGCAACAGCGAAGCTAAGCATGCTGCATCCGGGATATGCTTATTGTTTGCAGCCATAGCGCCACACCGAACAGCTCGGGAAAAGACCGGACGACAATGCGTTGTTCCCGGAGGAAAGCTTCCTGTTTTTCTCAACATTTGTAAAGGTTCCGGTCACTGATCAGACGAGCTTTGTTCTCTGATTCCAGGAACAATGCAAACACACAAAAATGATCTCTGCGATGCGCTTAAAGACAATACCGTGATCTTTCCTTCCCGGCGAAGAAAGTCATACCGGAAGAGCAGCCTGTCGATGCCGGCAGATACCTGGAGCGCTACAGGAAGTACGACAGTTTCCCGCTCGACGTGAACCATATGCTGCCTTTCCGGAGACGCGGGCACTACCGGAATAGTGGTACCTTTGCCCCCTTTAAAAGAAAGCATTTGTATTCGAAAGCGGAAGCATCAGCGATCAGGGAAGCCTTCTGGACAGCATTTGGCCAGTATATGGCCCTGCAGCTGTCGGCCGAAGGCCTTAAAATCAACTGGATCAATTACCGTACCGGTATCCGGCACCTGCAATTCCGCATGGAAGCCGGCCCCGATAAGGCTTGCATTGCGATCGAGCTATCAGCTCCCGATGCCGGCATACGGGAGCTGATGCTGGAACAATTCCGTGCTTTGCGCAGCATGCTGGAAGCGCATACGGAGGAAGTATGGCGATGGGATAATACGGTCGATAACGGGCAGGGCAGGGTCGTCAGCCGCATTGGTACCTGCATGGAAGGTGTAAGCATTTTCAGGCAGGGAGACTGGCCGGCGCTGATCTCTTTTTTCAAGCCCAGGATGATGGCCCTGGATGCCTTCTGGACCGATGCGCAGCATGGCTTTGAGCTGTTCCGCTAAAGTGCCAGCACGATACGGCCCCGCACCCCCCAGCCGGTGGTTCCGGGGAGATCGAGGTAAGTGAACCGCCGCACGACATCCACACGCAGGACCTTAAAAATATTGGAAATTCCCAGGCTGGCCTCGATATAGGGCCCGCGGTCGAGGGTATGCATACAGCGGCGGCCACGGGTGTCGACCGGGAAATCGAAAAGCCCGGTAGGTCTACGTTCCGGCAGGTTGTCGCTGCCGACCGTGCCGTATAAGGCTTTGAAGGAAGCAGCTTCCCGCAGCTGCAGCTTATTGAGCAGGGGTATCTTATTCAGGAAAAAACCGTTGAAAGAATGATCGATATTGAGACTGATATAGCGGTCGCTCACAAATTCCATAAAGTTCATCAGGTTGTACGACTGTAGCTGGTAAGCATAGGTCTGGTTGGCCTTATGAATATACAGGAGCGGGAAAGGGACATGTCCCCATATGCGGCCGCCTTCCAGCACCACATCCGAGTAGCCCAGCTGGGAAAGATAGAAGCGTTTGAAGATGTTGAGCGTAAGGCTTTGATAGCTGTAATCGGCGTTCAGCAAGCCTTTGATACCGATCGTACCCCTCAGGGTAAAAATGGGGTAGGCGTTGAATACCGGTCGCCTGAATTTCTTTCCCTGGTAGAACTGCTCATGCGGCGCCCAGCGCAGCTCCCCGCTCAGCTCGAAGAGGGTAAGCTCCCTGCGGAAAGCTGAGGGGCTGCCTTGTCCCGTACGGTAAATAAGACCGCCGGCAGGTGTTTGCACGCTATAAGTAAAGCCGGCACGGAAGGAAAGATGCTCGCGGGTCTCATGGAAGTATTCGATATTCCATTTGCGGTTGTACAGCCACTTATCATTCTTCCCCCGTTTAAAGGAGAGCAGGAAATTATCTTCCTCCACGAAAGCCAGGTCCTGGCCGGGTATCTGGGTTTCATAGCTGTGGCGCAGGCTCAGCGACCGTACGGGAAATTCAAATACCGAACGGTCGGTAAGTGAATAAGTAACACCGGCATTGTATTTCCAGCGCTTATCCCGGAAGCCGTAAGCCAGGTGGCCTTCCAGCATGAACTTCCTGCTAAAGTCAACCGTAGTACGCCCGCCCAGCTTCAGCCGGAAGCCCTCTACGGGATTGAAGCTATAGAAGGAGCCCACTGGTCCTATTTCAAGGGGGCCAAGCACCTCATAGCCGGAAAGGGCCAGGGTAAGGAGATTGGTCGCGCGCTTAAAGGCCGGAAGCCGTTTCAAAGTGTCCAGATGTGCCGCAACATCGGCTTCCGCAGGGCTTAGCGCTACCGGGCGCAACCTGGCCCATTCCTCATCGCTCAATATTTCTTTCCCCTGTTGCGCTGCGGGCAGGCTATCCAGTGGAGGTAGCCTGTGCTGGTAATCTGAAAGAGAAACGGTCCTTTCGCCATAGAGTCCCTTCTTCTGCGAAAAGACATACATTTCCATGCCCAGGCTGCTTTGCTTCAGGTAGTCGTTACCTGCATCGCTGCGCTGGTAGTTCAATGTTATCTTAAGGTCCTTTACCCAGTTGAGGTTGATGTTCCGGTTGACGGTCATTTCTGCTTTCGATACCGCATAGCTGCTGTCCAGGCGGATCAGCAGGGTTCCTTTAAACAGCAGGTCGGTTTTATTCCTTGGATAGAATTCGAGCCGGACCAGCCAGGGGCGCTTGTCCTTAAGCGTATCGGTAATATAGTATTTGTAAAAAGAAGGCGCCATACCAGCGATGGGGCTCAGCAGCTGCTGATCGCCGAGGAGGATGTTGTTGTCGTAGATATCCGTGCTGCTGTAGATCTTGTCCAGGTAGGCTTCCAATCCATTATCGTCGACAATACCATTAAGTGTGGCTTTCCGTTCATCCAGCGGAAGCGTTTGGGAGCGACCTGTAAGCGTATCGCGGATATAGCGGCTGGCCTTTTCATGAACAAATACGGGCAGCACCGCTTTACCCGGGACCTTGGTGGTATCGGCATTCCGGTACAGGTAAGCGCCAAGCGTATTTTTCCGGTCCGGCTTCCGGCTGCTCCGGTCGCGGAGAAAAGAGACCTGCAGCTTTTCATAGCGGGTATAGGAAAGCGGCCCGGGGCCGGGGTTGTAATTGCGGTCCTTATGATCGATCACCTTACGGATCAGCGCCACCGCCGGGTTGTCCCGGTTACGGTACTTTTCCTTTGCACCGCTGACCGATACCTCCGCCAGGGTAGTGCCTTGCTCTTCGAGCAGGATGTCGAGCGCCTGACGCGACTTTCCGGCCAGCGAAAAGATAAGCTCCTTATACCCGAGCAGGGATACCCGCAGGCTGTCAGCAGGGCTACCCGCCTCCAGTATGAAGCGACCGTTATCATCGGTCAGATCGCCGATGGTCGTACCGGGAAGGCTTACGGTTACAAAAGAGAGCGGCGCCCCGGTCTTACTGTCCTTTACCTGTCCACTGATCCTTTCCTGCGCCCTAAGGCTGTGCCCGGTCAACAGCCCTGCCAGCAGGAGCCAAATACCAAATCCATTCATCAATACATTCCGATACTTTCTGAAAATACTTATTCCTTTTAGTCAGACAACCGGAGCGCCGCTTACCCTTATTCCGGGATATTGCCGGTCCTGTTTTCCAGGAGACGGCATCGTTCTACTAACTGCAAGACACGGCGAAAAGAATTCCGTACTATATCTTTTGATAAAGACCTCGTTTACCGGTATAAACGGCGGGTATGCCTGTTTTATTTTTTCCGAACTTGCCGCTGTACCCAAGATACCATAATGGACCCCAACCGGAGACACGGCGCAACCGGCGCCTTACTGGATGAATATGAACGGGCGCTACGCGACCTTAAGCAATGTGTCGGGCTTTTTGAAGAAAGGGAGCTGCCTGTGATCGTAGACCCCCTGACGACGGATGAACGGTGCCGCTCGGTTCAAACCGTGCTGACGCATGTCGTGAGCAGCGCCTACAGCTATGCCGTCTATATCGGCAACCACCGGGGTATGGCGCTGCAACGGCCGCAGCCGGCGCTGAGGGACAGCAGGGCTGCTTACTTCGAAGACCTGGACCAGGCCTTCTCCTTTACCTTCAAGGTATTGGAACAAGTGCCCGATACAGCATTGGAAGAGCCGGATGAAGCCAGGAAGATCAAAACGACCTGGCAGCAGACCTATGATATCGAGCAAATGATGGAGCACGCGATCGTGCACCTGCTGCGGCACAGGCGCCAATTGGAAGGCTTCAGGCTATTGCTGGATAAAGACCCGCCCCTTACCGGTCAGCGCTGATCAGATCGCGGATCACCACCGAAGCAGCTGTAGCGCCGAATACAGCCGGCAGGTAGGACATGGTACCATAGGCCGACTTTTTGAAATTGGACCCATCGGTCATCATCAGCGATTCCTTTACCGGCGCTTCCGGCGAAAAGACCACCTTTATACCGTTGCGGATACCATCGCGGCGCAGCATTTTGCGCAGATGCTGCGCGAAAGGACACATATAAGTACCGGAAATATCGACTACCTGGAGCCGGGTGGGGTCCAGCTTGCCGCCGGCGCCCATCGAGCTGATGAGCGGATAGCCTTTGTAATAGGCCGCTTTCATAAACTTAAGCTTTGGAGAAATGCTATCGATCGCATCGACTACATAATTGTAAGGTTCGGCCAGGATCTGTTCCACTGCCTGCGGCCGGACGAATTCTTTGATCACTTCAAGCTCCAGCTCGGGATTGATCGCCTTCAGCCTTTCGGCCATCAGCTCCGCTTTGCTTTGGCCATGCGTGGTGGCCAGGGCCGGCAGCTGCCGGTTGCGGTTACTGGGATCAACGATATCGCCGTCTACAATAGTCATACGACCAATGCCGCCACGACAGAGAAACTCGGCGGCAAAAGAGCCTACGCCACCCATGCCCACGACCAGCACGCGGCTTCGGGCCAACCGCCCGAGCGCTTCTTTACCGATCAGCAGTTCTGTACGCGACAGCCAGGCGGTATCCTTCATCATAATGCAAAAACTGTTTTGAAATTTTTTTGGAGCTGCAAAATAAGCGCATCGGCGCCAGTTTTCCGAATCCGGACAGCAGCTCCATAGATCTTTTCCACCGGGAGATCCATATCATCTGTTTCCAGGAAGAAACGGTCCGGAGGCATGGTCGCCAGGCTGGAAGCCGCCTGCACCTTATTTTCCAGCAAAGCTTTACCAAAGGACAAGTAATATCCCTGCTGCAGCAAAGCCGCCGCCAGCTCCGGTTTCTTTTGAAACCCGTGCAGGATAACCGGGACCCGTACCCCTTTGAGCAAAGCCATAACCTCGGTATAAGCCCGCACGCAATGGATGATCAGCGGCTTGTTCAAACGCTCTGCCAGCGCGCTCTGCAGCCGGAATGCCTTTTCCTGCAGCGGCCACGGGGTGGGGCACACTTTATCGAGGCCGCATTCGCCTATCGCCAGCACCTTACTATCGGCTGCATAGCGCTCCAGCAGGTCCATCTGCGTCGCCAGGTCGTGCAGGTACCAGGGATGCAGGCCAAGGCTGTAATATTGGCCATCAGCAATCAGCTCAAAGCGATCGTAACGGTTCTTTAAGGCAAATGTATCGGGTCCGGTATCTTCCTGGTGGGTATGAATATCTATATAAGAAGGCAATAGCATGGTCAGCAAAAATAACGGCTTTACAGATAGCAAAACACGGCTAAGTATATACACATTATAAAAAAGATTATTTAGAAATAATTTTGTAGTGATGAGAAAATTTCTACTTTTGTTTCACAAATCATTAGCAATTTTTCTTCTTTTAAAGCATAAAATAATATTCAAAAATTCATAACTATTTAGTAATAAACAAAAAGAAGAAAACATAATTCATGTTCCTTTTTTTGTTAATTATCTTGTACTTGCAATAATGTTTGTATTTGATTAACGATTTGATATCCTTTTATTCATGAAATATAGGTACTGTATCCTGGTTCTGGCACTGTTGCTGCTTCATTACGATAGCGTAAGAGCACAGGTCCAATCGGCGCATACCGATTTCCTGAGGTCTGAGGACAGGAAATTTTTCCAGGATGTTTTTGTAACTGCCGGTAAAGAACAGGAGGCCTTGCTGCAGATCGCCTGCTATCGTTATACCGGCACGGATAGTGCAAAAGTGTACCAGCATCAATCGGAGCAGAAGCTGAAGAAAGGGCTTTCCCGCATTATCCTTGCCTTCCAGGAAGCCCGGGGTCATTACGAGGTCCGGCCTGCGTTTGCAGCAGTGATCAGGAAGACAGGCTTGATACCGCCGGGAAGCTACCGGCTGTTCTTAACGATCCGGTCGGATGATAAGGTTTACCAGCAACAATTTCTTCATGAGCAGGATACGTTGCTGCCGGTACTTTCTGCTGCCCGCAAAGAGATCGGCGAGGTGTTGGATCCGGCAGGCGCCAGCCTTTTTCCCTCATTGCAGCAACCTGCTGCGGTAACGAAAGTAGCCGCCGCGATAGAGCGCTCGCAGTTCCGGCTGCAACGCCATTTCAGGAAAAGGGGATTGCAGCCGGTCTTTTCCAGGAAGGAAAATAAGGAAGTCATTGACCTCTATGCCGACGATTGGTATATGGGGCGCTACGAGCTGGAAAGCAATGCAGGCCTGCGCGACGCCTTAAACAGGGAACGGGACGCAATCCAAGGCAATATCGGCTCGCTTACCGGCAACACGTTCGGTAACTATACCTCGCTGGTCTCGCAGTTCAAGGAGCTGAAGAAGAACAGCCAGGAGAACAAAGAGCTTAAGGCGGAGCTTGCGGTATCGGCTAATTTCAGCAATGATCAGGAGCCCTTCTCCAGGCAGGACAATAATTTTTATGAAGCCAGGGGCACGCTGGAATTTCCGCTATTCGATATTCCCGTCAGCGTATCGGGCTATTATACCACCCAGGACAAGCATCGGCAGGCCAAGGCCAGCTATGTCCATTTCCGGTATGACGCCGAGAAAGCAAAGGAGCAATTGCTGAAGCTGGTAGGCAGCTACAACAAACGCTACGAGCAGACGCTGAGCCAGGGAGGCAGCTATGATATGATCTACGGTCAGTTCCTGCAGCAGCTCCAGGGTCAGAAGGAACAGGCGCTGGCCGGCCTGAAGCAGAAGGCCGATCTATCGGGCATGGATCTGTCTTCGATAAGCGAAGAACAGCTGAAGGATGCTGTGCTCCGTAAGGCAGAACAAGGCAAGGACAAGGTAAGGGATTCGCTGATGCAACGCGTGAAGGGAACCGGAGCTGCAGGAACGCTGAAAGATAAGGCCGGGGAGGCCCAGGCTTTACGGGAGAAAGCAGAAAGCGAGTACACACATGCGCTGGAACAATACAACCGCGTGCTGGAGCTGGAGCGGAAGATCAAAAAGTACCAGGGACTGCTGGAGCAGTACCGCAATACGATGCATTATGATTCGCTCCTGGCCTACAGCCAGCTTAAAGACCTTAAGAACCTGGATGGCGCTTCCTACAAGGATATTGCGAAAAGAGCATCCGGCATACTGCCAGAAAGCAAGACCAAAAGCCTGATTACCGGGCTCACCAATTTCGACGCCGGTATGTTCCCAAAATATGTTTCGGACTATACCTTATCGGGGCAGATGCTTAAGGGGGCAGATATCGGCTATGACATCGGCTTTGCCGAGATCGGCGCCAGCTATGGCAAAACAGAATATATCGACAGGACCGGTAATGTGGAAGCTTATAAAGCCTACGGCGGCAGGATAAAGATGAAACCGGTGCTCAGGCAGAGTCTTGGCTTTGTTTACTATGGTTATTCGCCGGGAAGGAAGCTGCTTGAAGATGATCATTTCTTCAAAGATGCTTCGGTATCGCTGCCCAGCTTCCGGAATCCCGTACACATCCTTTCGGCCACCTATAGCGGCAGCATTTCCCGTTATGTTGATGCCAGCGGTGAATATGCGACCTCGATAAAACCGGAACAATCAGCAGAAGCCCGCGCGAAAGGCTCCTTCCGCGATCATTCGGCATACAACCTCAAGCTCGCAGGCAATATTCCCGCTACCGGTATCGAAATGGAGGCTGCTTACGAATATGCCGGTAAGGCCTTTGAGAACAACACGCTCGCGGTGATCCTTTCGGGTACGGAACGGTTCCGGGTAGCGGCGAAAGGGGATTTCTTGCGCTCCTTTCTTACGCTGGGTGTGGAATACAACTATCTTATCCAAAATAACTTCAACAGCAAGGGCAACAATGCCCGCTGGGGCTTCGATGTCGCCACGCATTCCAAACGGTTTCCTTCCCTGGCGCTTTCCTACAAACCCTTCTCCACTTTCAGGAGCTATAACGATACGCTGAGCATCGCGCAAAAGCCTTTGCTCGGGGCGGTATGGACCGGAAAGCTGAGCTACCAGATCAAAAAAAGGAACAAAGCACTGCGCTTTAACCTGCTCTACAACAAAAATACCAGCACCATGGATACCGTGCATTACGGCAGCACCCTGGTCCAGCTCAATACGATCTATACCCGCAATACCACTATGCTGTCGCTGGGCATCGGCAGCACCGATATTCAAACCGATTATATCGTTACCGCTTACCCGGCCTTTAATCAAAGCCGTTTCCTGAATGGCAGCGCCGCAGGCACCTTGTTCGGCGCATTAACGGTTTCGGGCGGCGGGGATATCGCTACAGGCAGCACTGGACTTAACCGGTATGGTGTATTCTTAGGCAGCAGCTATACGCTCAAATGGCTGCCGGTTATGATCCGGGCCAACTTCCGCTACAGCAATTACCGGCTCGACGAGCTGGCGGGTTGGAAGGCCTTGTATTCCGGCGGCATTGAGCTGGCCTGGCGGTTCAAGGTGAAATTATTTGATTACTGATCTTATAAAGGATATAAAAGCAGCAAGATGAAAAAATATATGCGCTTTCTCCTGGCGGGTTTCCTGGCCTTATTTGGCCTGAACGGCTATGCACAGGACATCATCGTCAATATGGCCCCTGTCGACGGTATTGAGCTGACACCCGACAACCTGCTCAGCTTCCAGGTACAATCGACAAGGCAGCAGCGCTGCCACGCGCTTATCAAAGGCACGATACAGTTCCGCAAGTCGGATATGCGCATCGGTTACCGTTTTGAGTGCGACCTGCTGCCCGGTGTCAATATGATACCGGCAAATGCCGTCCGCCCGCAGTTCGAATACTCCTCGCAGGCCTTGAGGGAGCTCTTCGAGCAGTACAGGAAGCTTCCCCAGGGCATTTATGAATACTGTGTTTCGGTAAAGCCGGATTACAATATGAACGAGAACATACCCGGCCCGGTAATCGATGAATGCGTGTATCATAAATCGGAGGACATCTTTCTCATCAACCTGATCGACCCGGAGAACGATGCGAAGATCTATGAATACAATCCTATGCTCAGCTGGTCGGTCAACCATCCCTTTGCCGCAGCGCTGACCTACCGGATCAGGGTCGCGGAAATAAAGCAGGGGCAGAACACGATAGCTGCCATTACCCGCAACAACCCCATTTACGACGAACGCAACCTGATGCAGATGAGCGCGATCTACCCTGTGTACGCCAAGCCGCTGCAAAAGAACCAGCCTTATGCCTGGACGGTAGATGCTTATTACAAGGGCATCCTGCTCGGCGGCGCCGAGCCCTGGAAATTTACCATTATCGAAGACAGCCTGTACAAGGCGATTCCCAGGGATCCGTCTTTCGTAGACATCAGGCGTGAGCAGGGCTATTACGACCTCTATGCGCCGGGCCTGCTGAAGCTGAAGTATGATCTTGATGACCTTAAGACCGATTCCCTGTCGCTGAAGCTTATCGATAAAGGCGGCAGCGAGATCAGGCTGAAAGCATTCCCCAGCCTTAAAGCCGTATATGGCGACAACCGGTTTATCCTGGATTTTAAAGAAGAGCAGCCGTTGAAGCACCTGCAGCCCTATACTTTGCTGATTCTTTCCGAAACAGGCCGCACCTACCGCATCCTGTTTAAATACGCCAATCCCGAACTCTTAAAATAGAACCGACCTGAACATGATCAAACCAGGAACCAGACAAATGCTGTTCACCGTGATCGCCTGCCTCATCACTGCAGCGGCGGTGCTGTGGATCGGCGAGCGCAAACAAAAGAAAATCGCGGTGGTCGACGCCATCAAGCTGTTCAACAATTACAAGATGAAGAAGGAGCTCGAGGCGCGGTCGGCCGGCCGCCTGGAATATGTCGCGCATGTCGCCGACAGCCTGAAGAAAGAGCTGACTGCCAAAAGCCAGATGAAAGATGTTCCGAAGGCGGAGCTGGAAACCCTGTACAGGACTTTCAGCCAGGCCCAGGCAGGCCTGGAGCAGGAATACCAGCAGAGCAACCAGAGCATCAACGAGCAGGTATGGAAGCGCCTGAATACCCTGATCGATGAATATGGAAAGGCAAAAGGATACCGGCTTATTATCGGGGCCAACGGGATGGGCAGCGTATTGTATAACGATGATTACTATGACCAGACACAAGCGCTCACAGACTTTGTCAACAAAAAATATGAAGAAGGGAATTAGCCTGTTGCTGCTGCCTTTGCTGCTTACAGCCTGCCGGCAGGAAAAAGATCCTGTCCGCTATGCCGAAGATCCCGAGCATGGGCTTCGTAAAACGGTCGTGGCCGGCAATGCGCAATACGTGGTGCAATACAAGCCTGCAGCTTATATCCTCAGCAAAGAAGCGCCCGACCCGGCTGAAGCGGAAAAAAGACGCGGCCAGCTGGAAGGCATGCTCTGGTTCAATATCGCCATCAGTGTGCCCGGCTTCAACCAGAGCCCGCTCCGCTACCAGGTGAGCAGCCTGGATGAGTATACGGCAAGGCAGCATTATTACCTCGACGAAGCACCCAGGGATATTTACCTGCTGTATGGCAACGATACCCTTTATGTAAACAGCTACTGGTTTGAGAACAACCAGAACCTGGCAGCGCATGAGACCATGATCGTCGGGTTTAAGCTCCCGGAGGGCGTTAAAAAGCCGGACCGGTCGCTGTGCTTCTCCTTTTACGACAGGGTATTCCGGAACGGCATTATCAAAACCGTGATCAGTAAGGAAGACCTAGAATCCATTCCTGAATTGAATGAAAAATAATAACGAAGTAAACCTTAGCAAGGATGTTGTACAATAAACGAATCATCAAAGCCACAGCGAGGATCATGCTGTGCACGCTGACCCTGCAGCTGGTCTTCCCGGCGGTATCTTCGGCCCTGACCTCGGGGCCCAGCCAGCCGGAGGTGCAGAGCTTCGAACCCGTAGGGACCACTGATATGGTGGACATGTTTACCGGCGACTTTGTGTACAATATTCCCTTGCTCGATGTGGAAGGTTATCCCGTAAACATCTCTTACCACAGTGGCGGCGATATGGAACAGGAAGCCAGCTGGGTAGGCCTGGGCTGGAACATCAACCCGGGTGTGGTGAACCGTACCGTACGCGGCATGCCCGACGATTTCAATGGCGAGCAGATCGGCAAATCCCTTAATATAAAGCCGGAGAAGAATATACGGGTAGGCCTGGGCGTAGGCGCCGAGTTTCCTTACATCGCCGATCTTGTGGGATTGGGGCTGAACCTGGATCTCAGCGTTAACGTCAGCAACTACCGCGGCGTAAGCGCCGATATATCGGCCGGCGCCGGTGTCAACATTATGGGCTGCCTCTCTGCGGGCGTCAATATGGGTGTGGGCTCGCAAAACGGGGCCGATATCGATTACAACGCCGGTGTACAGTTCAGCTCATCCCAGATCGTCAGCTCCGATGTGGCGGTGGGCGTAGGCTTTAATATGGGCCAGGGCTACAATACCCGCTCCGGGTTGAAGGACCGGACCTTTGGCTTCAGCGCTTCCGTTACCTACAAAGGCGCCGGTATCGGCAGGGGTATGGGCGCTACCGTGCCCATCGGAGTACGAAACATGATACCGGTGATCACCAACAGTACCGAAATGAAGATGTACCGCGGACAGATCAAGCTGGGCGGGGAAATATGGGGTGTCTACCCGCACGCTTCCGTATATGGCATGGTGAGCACGCTGAAGTATGATAAGGACGGCAGCCGGAAAGGCTACGGTTACCTGTACGCTCAGAATGCAGACGACGCGGCCATCCTTGATTTCACCCGCGACCGCGACGGTATGTTCAACGAGACCATGAAGTACCTGCCCGCCGGGAATATGACCTACGATATCTATTCGGTCAGCGGGCAGGGTACGGGCGGCTCTTTCCGGCCTTTCCGCAACGACTTCGGTAGTGTATACGATCCTGCGGTATCGAGCGGCGCCAATGAAACAGGTGTCCAGGTCGAGGTCGGTATCGGCAACCTGTTTGAGATCGGTACCGATATTACGACCACCAATACCGAGATCACTTCCGGCCCCTGGGATGCCTACAAGCGGCCCTTCTCCGGCAAACAGGCCGGCAGCATCTATGAGAATGCTTATTTCAAGCAGGCGGGAGAAGCGACGGCGGTCAATACAGGACTATTCGATGCGATACAAGGTGTGAATCCCATGCCGGGCACGCAAACCGCGGCTATCCCGCTGAAAAAGCCCGGCTCGGAGACCATGCGCGATCCCAGGGCTAACCTGATTTCTTATTTTACAGCTGATGAGGCCGCCAATTACAACGGTGTGGCCACGAGCACCAAGCTGTACAGCTATCCCACCAACGGCTTTGCCGGTGGCTATACGGCGCCCAACCAGATCAGCCGCAATGATGGCACAGTACGCAAAGGGCATCATATTTCAGAGATCGTACAAACCCAGACCGACGGCCGACGCTATATCTACGGGCTACCGGCCATGAATACCAGCCAGAGCGAGGCCACTTTTGCCGTCGATCCGCCTTCATCAGATAAGGTCAACGGCCTGATCAGCTATGATAATACCGATGCTTCTCCCGGCAATGGAAAGGGACGCGACAACTTCTTCAGCGAAACCCGTACACCGGCCTATGCACACAGCTACCTGCTGACTTCGGTATTGTCGACCGACTATGTAGACATTAAGGGCGACGGTCCTACCGACGACGACTTCGGCTCCTTTACCAAATTCAACTATTCCCTGAAAAATCCCTCCTATGGCTGGAAAGCGCCTTATGGTCAGAATACAGCGCAGCACGATCCCGGCTTCCGTTCAGACACAAGGGATGATAAGGCCAGCGTTCTCAAGGGCACCCGGGAGCAATGGATGCTGCACAGCATCGAAACCAAAAACTTTGTAGCGGAGTTCTATGTTTCGGACCGGCTGGATGCCCGCGGCAGCAATCCCAATGCGGACCTTTCCTATAAGCTGGATTCCATATGTCTCTACAACAAGCACGACCGTTTCATTAACGGAGCTGCGGCCGTACCGGTAAAGACCATCATTTTCAGCTATAACTATTCCTTGTGCAAAATGGTGGCCAACAACATCAACGTGATCAACAATGCCCTTTCCGACCCGGATAAGACCGGCAAGCTGACATTGACGCAGATCTCGGTGCGTTACGGCCGCTCGGACCGGAGCATGATCAGCCCCTATCGCTTTGCATACGGCTTCAATCCCAATTACAATGCCGCGGGCAAAGACCGCTGGGGTAACTATAAGCCCAACGATCCCAACCTGTCCAATGCCGATTTCCCCTTTGTGAAGCAGGGTGCGGAGACCGATAACTATGCAACCGCCTGGGCCCTGGAAAAGATCACGCTGCCTTCAGGGGGGAATATCAATATCCAGTACGAATCGGACGACTATGCCTATGTGCAGGATAAGGTGGCGATGGAAATGTTCGCCTTACAAGGCGTCGGCGGCTCCGCTTCTTTTTCCGGCGGCAACCAGCTTTACCTGGACAAGAACGCCCCTAACCGGTACTTCTATTTCAACCGCAGGCCGGCAGATGAAACCCCCGGCATGAGCCTGAAGGAAATTTACCTGAAAGGACAGGATATTCTTTATTATAATTTCAATACGCGCCTCGTTGATAATGCTTATGAACCGGTAAAGGGCTATGCTGATGTGGAGGAGGTCGGCGACTGCGGCGACGGCATTCACGGCTATATCAAGACCAAACCGGTATCTATTACCGGCGGCGGCGCCTCGCTCAATCATGTGACCTATACCGCGATCAACTTTGCCCGTTATTACCTGCCGCACATCCTTTTTCCCGGCAGCGATCCCGATGCCAGCGGTATTGCGAACGTGCTTTCCGGCATCCAGTATGCTTTCAGCGAGCTGGTCAGCTTTACCAAGAACCCGGTGAAGCGCATGGTAGAGGAAGGCAAAGCCCGGGAAGTGCGGCTGAGTGGCTCCTTTATGCGGCTGAACAGTCCCGGCCTGAAAAAGAAAGGCGGCGGCTCCAGGGTAAAAGAGCTGACCTTTTCCGACAACTGGAACAAGCTGGCCGGCGGCAACAGCCAGCAGGCCACTTACGGCAAGCGTTATGAATACACCACGCAGGACCAGGGCAGCTACGGCACCATCAGCAGCGGGGTAGCCAGCTATGAGCCGCAGATCGGCAGCGATGAAAATCCTTTCCGCCAGCCCGTTCCCTACATCACCCAATCGGGCAGCAACTGGCCGCCCAACGATCCCGTGGGCGTATACCAGGAGCTGCCGGTAGGCGAGAGCCTGTATCCCTCGCCCATAGTGGGCTACAGCCGGGTGACCGTAAAGAGCATCCACCAGGACGAAGGCCGTTCTTCCCAGGGCGTAGACATTTACGACTTTTATACGGCCAAGGAATTTCCCATCAAGGCGATGGCCACGCCGCTGGACCCGATGGGGACCGACAGGTCCTACAGTCTTTTCGAGCAGAAGGTCTTCCTGGAAGGCGCGCAGGGCTACACCCTTATCTTCAACGATATGCATGGCAAGCCCAAACGCACCGAGCACCGGATCATCAAACCCTCGACAGGTGTATCGGAGCTGGTCAGCTACCAGCAGTACAGCTATTTCACCAACGGCGGTTCCCTCGAAAACAATGTCCCTGTGGTAGCCTACGACCCGGTAAGCCGCAAGCTTAAAAAGACCACGAAGCTGGTAGGCATGGAAGCCGATATTACCATCGACAGCAGAGAAAAGAAAGAGAAAACGGAGTCCAACAGCCTTTACCTGAACCTGAACGTCTTTATGGTGGGCATATTCCCGGTACCGCTTCCCTTCTGGTTCAGCAAGGATTTCAATTTCCGCAACGAGTTCCGCTCGGTGGTCGCTACCAAAGTAGTGCAGCAATACGGTATCCTTAAGGAGGTGCAAAGCTCGCAGGAAGGCGCTGTGACTACCGTGCGCAACGAGGCCTTTGACCCTGTGACCGGGCAGGCGCTCATTACCTCGGTCAACAACGAGTTCAACGACAAGGAATATTCCGTGACCTATCCTGCTTATTGGGGATATAAATCGATGGGGCCTTCTTATGTGAACAATGGTTTTGAAGAAACCTTCGCCAGCATCCCGATACAGAACTATACGGCCCGTATTCCGAACGCTTCCATGGCTAATTACAAGATCGGCGATGAGCTGCTGATCACTTATACTCTAAATGGTACGCCTGGTTATAACAATGCCTGGGTCACCGGTGCTTACGTCAATGATACTACGCCCAGGACCTCTTTTAAATGCAGGAACGGATGTTATAATATGGGTATTCCCATCGAGTCTCAAATCATCGATACGATCGACATGGATCCTAGCGGTTATTATTATGCAAATTCCTGTTACGGCAATGTCCCTCCTGTCTCCTATGGCAGCTGCGGCCAGGTGGCCCTGTTTGTGAAGCCGCGGTATAAAAGTTCCTGGCCAGCTAACGGTACCTTGCAAAACGTAAAGGTAAAAGTGGTCCGCTCCGGCGCCAAAAATCAATTGCAGGAAAGCATCCAGAATTATACCGGCATGGATATTCCTTTTGATAATAACAATAACCTGAAAGATAACCTGGATCAGCTGATCAGCATTTCCGCCAGGGAATATTCCGATACGTTGACGGCCATTCTGCCCCGCTACGATTCGCTGCAGAATCCCGGGGGCTGGGACTCGCTCAATATCTATGTGAACGGAACCCGGCAGATCAAGCGCTTGTCAAAAGAATATGCTTATCTGAAGCCAAGAGCGTATGATAGCCCATCAACCCGCAAAGCCGGCCTGTTCTCGGCACAATCCTTGTGGTCTTTTAACGATCACTCCGACAATTGTATTCCCGTACTACGTTATTGTATTGCCTATGCCTGTGGTTGTGACGCCGGTAATTCTGCTACTCCGGTGCATGCCTACCGGATCCTGGCCTACCAAGCTGGATATGTCAGTGACTATAATTTCTTCAGCCCACATCCGGCGGGCGATAAGAACTGGGTCACTGCCCGCTCCGTTACCCAATGGAGCCCCTGGGGCTATGAACTGGAGAACAAGGATGCTATCGGCAACTTTACCGCGGCGCAGTATGGCTACAACCAGCAGCTGCCGGTAGCGCTGGCCCAGAATGCCCGCCAGTCGGAGATCCTGTCGGAAGGCTTCGAAGACTACCAGCTGCTGCAGCTGATGTCCAATTTCGCTACCATCAGCGGCTCGCCCATCCAGCGCTTATTCAGCCTTGCAGCCCTCAGCAGTGGCAATATTTACGGCAAGTTCGGACTGACCGGCAGTGCCGGCGTAGCCCTGTACAATCTAGTCGCCCATACTGGTAAATACTGCCTGCGGACTACGAACACCACTACTTTAACCTTTAAAGTAAGCGACAACCTGTCGGTACCGGGGCAGCCCAGGTACAGGCCCTTTACGTTGCAGGGCAACAAGGACTACCTGCTGTCCTACTGGTTCCGGCCGGTTGCTCCTCCTGCCAACGCCAACAGCTATGTGGTTCCGGCCGGTATGCAGGCCCGGTCCAACATTATAGAAGGCTGGCAGCAGGTAGATATGGTGATCCATACGCCGCCGGCATCTTCCGGTCCTACTGCCAGCGTAACGATACCGGCCAATATTTTTGTTGACGACATCAGGATATTGCCTATGGACGCCAATATGAAGGCTTTCGTTTACCACCCGGTGAACCAGAAGCTGGTGGCCACACTCGACGAGAACAACTTCGCCTCCTTCTACGAATACGACCAGGAAGGCAACCTGGTCCGCACCAAAAAGGAAACCGAAAAAGGCATCATTACGGTAATGGAATCCCGCAGCGCTAATGTTAAAAAGTAACCGATCCATGACACGAATCCTCTATCAACAGCTCCTGCTCCTGCTGGCCGGTCTTATCGCCTGGCAGGTACCTGCGGGAGCACAGGACGCCACTATGAGCGATCTCCGGGCGGTGGTGAACCAATTGAAAACCTTGACAAGCTACAGCTACCAGAGCGTGACCAACGCGACTTTTCCCAACGGCCAGAAGGACCGCAGCGAGACACATGTGTATATGGACGGCGCGGGCAAGCGGCTGTGCTATACCACCGAAAAGCAGGTACTGCTGCTTACCAGCCAATGGGCTTACAGGGCCGATCACCGGCAAAAGACCGTGAGCGTATTCGACGTGGTCCGGTATAAGGATAAATACCGCCAGGCCATGCCCGAGCTGGAAGCGGTCTTCAAAGCCAACCTGGCAGCCGTTTTCATGGATTCGGTGCTGGTACGCCACGGCAAGCTGGTCTCGGCTAAAAAGAAAGGCAGCCAAACGACGTTCGTCATCGGGTTTCCTTCGGGCTACAGCGTAGAAGAAATGGTGATCGTGTATGATCACAGCAGGCGGCTACCCGAATCGATCAGGACGCGCACCTTCTATCCCGGCGATGCGACGAACAACCGGGCGAAAGGTACCACGATCGAAACCGTCAGCAGCCATTATACCGCCGGCGTACCGGAGACGGTATTCGATACCAAACAATATTTCAGCATCCAGAAGGGGAAGGTGATCCTGTCGCGGTACCCTCAATATAAAATTGCCTCAGTCCTGTAAATCATGGCTACTATGAAGACATTTCTTTCCGGCTGCAAGCAGCTGACCACATGCCTCCTCCTTGCCCTGCTTTGTTACGGCCTGGCGACGCCAGCCGCTGCACAGACCTTTAATTTCCGCACAAGGGAAGCCAGTGTGGTCAAAACAGCCCCACAGATCAAGGCCCATAACGGCTTCAGCGATACGATCGTTGTGCGCCAGGATAAATGGGATGAGATGGTCGCTACCGGCTCTTCATGGGGCAGCAACCTGAAATTCAAAAGCGTTCACGCCTTCGTGAAGTTCTATGTCAACCATGCCTACCCGGTAAAGATATCGGAGCCCTACACCTTCCGGCTGGCTTACCAGGTATATGGTTATGGCAATATGGCCGATACCAATGCGGTAACCTTTACCAAGGCCGATACACTGACCATCAGCTATAAGCCGGATTCCCTGGCTGCATTCCAGGATATTCAATATGCGAAATACAGCAACGTGCACAAGGTCATGATCGTGATGAACGGGCTGTACCGGATCACCGGCGCCAATACTCCGCCGGTAGCGATGAACCTGAGCGCCAACGGACCTTTTTACCTGCTGAACTTTAATGTGGAAGGTTCTATAGTCGTGCAGCCCTTTCATAAGAAGATCAAGGTAGGCGGTATCTATAAAGATGCTTACGGCAACCAGGCGCCCGTGCTGAATATAGGCGCATTGCCGCCGGACAACGATCACCTGCCGGTAAGATGGAACCTGGACAACACCTCGCCTCCTGCCGCCGACCTGCCGCTGACGCCTGTCAATTATGAACTGGAATGGACCTACGTGGACAACTATAAGGTCGATCCGGAGCTGCCCGGCAGCACCGGTATTACGACGATAGGCACCAGCAGCCTCCAGTACAATTTCAGGGACAACAGCACACGGGTATGGCTGGATACGAATTACTACAGGATCCCGCTGATCTACCAGAAGGGGCACCTGATCTATCGCGTACGCGCCGTACGGCCCGACTCTGTCTACTTCCAGTACCCGGTTTACGGACCCTGGACCCTGACCGAGCAGGGCAGCGTGAGCAGCGTTCCTGCCACCAACCGCTTCGAGATCACCCAGGCGCACCTGAACGACAGCCTCAACTGGCAGTACACAGTATCTTTTGCGGAGCAGGGTAAGTACAAGCATGTGATGAGCTATTATGACGGTATGCTGAAGAACCGGCAAAGCATTACCCGCTTCAACAGCATGCCCGGCAAGCTGATCGCCACAGAGCAGGTATATGATTACGAAGGCAGGCCTTCCATCAGCCTGCTGCCCACACCGGTCAATTCGCTGAGCTTCCGTTACCAGCTGAACCTCACGCTGAACCAGGCTACCGGCCTGCCTTACAAGGCCGGCGACTTCGACGGCATACCCCCGGGGGTATGCAACCAGGACCAGGTCCCTTCGGCTTTGGCTGCCACCTCCGCCGCTTACCAGTATTACTCGCCTTCCAATCCCGACCAGGCCGGCTTCCAGAAATATGTGCCCGATGCCGGCGGCTATCCTTTTGTACAAACGGTATATTCCCCCGGTTTCGACGAGCGCGTGGAGAAGCAGGGCGGGGCGGGGGATTCCCTGCAGATCGGCCGGGGACACAACGTAAAGAACGATTATGTCAACTCGGACCAGACGGACCTTAACCGGCTTTTCGGTGTCGATATCGGCTGGTCGGGCTATTACCGGAAGACCGTCTCGCGCGATCCCAACGGACAGCTGTCGCTAAATGTGACCGATTATAAGGGGAAAACGGTGACCAGCTCTATGGTCGGCATACCGGATACCACGCTGCACGCCCTGGAACCCAACCGGAATGTGCCCGATACCTCATTTTATTACGAGGATCATATCGCCGGCACCGCCCAGCAGATCTCGGGTAATAAGAAGATCCTGGATAAGAACTTCTTCAACGATGTGGCCGGCAACAACCAGTCGCAATACATTTATACCTTCAGGCCATTCCCTACTTTCTGTAACGGTACTTTCCTTTCGGTAAAGGCGCGCTACGACTACAGCATCTTCGATGAATGCGGCAAGCTGCGGGTGGATACCGGCGGCACCCTGGGCACTACCGGCCCTGTCTTTTCCGGCACGGCGCTCAGCGACAGCTCCGACATCGTTCCCTTTTTCCTGGAGACCGGTAAGCACAGCCTGCACAAGGAACTGACCATTAACCGCGACGATGTGGCCGCGGCTGTGGAAGGCTTTATCCGCCTGAGCCCGGATAAGAACTGCCTTAAAGATGAGCCCTGGTTCATCAAGCAGGCAGTGCTGTCCAAAGAATTTCCCTGCCCGGAGAACTATACCGATATGGATTGCGGCACCTGCGAGGGCAAAAAGTTCCAGATGATGAAGGAGCTCTGGCCCAATAAGGACAGCATGTACGTAGAGCGGAAATACGGCGTGTACAACCGCGACCTGGGTACGGTGATCGGCAACAACAACTCCACGATGACCCTGCTCTGCGGCAAAGGCAGCAATCCCCTGGAATGGAACATGGCTATCGACGGCGATTCTATACGCCTGCCCGGCGGTACCGAAACCCCGGGATACTATATACTTGGTCCGGGCGGCTTCGGACCGGGCATCACCGCCGGCGGCGGCTTTATCCTGCACGGGACCGATACCCTGCATTGCCGCTACCGCTACCAGGATCCCTGCCTGGTACAGCTGCCGTCAAGCGTTACCCGCTTCGGCCGCACCTATACGCACCTGCAATCGCTGCCGGTCGACACCTTCATTATGATCTTCAACGACAGCATCGCGGAAGCCCTGCTGCCGCTCCACCCGGAATACTGCAGCCTGCTGGCCTGTGTGAAAGACCCTTTCCATGGCAAGATGACCAGCATTCCCAATGCAAAGATCGCCGGACAGCTGAGCCTGTTCCGCCTGCATGATATGATCCTGGCCGATCCGATCTACAGCAAGATGCTGCTCGACCCGGCACGTTATCCTCATCCTTACGATACCCTGGCTTTCTCGCTGCATGGCCGGATCAGCCTGGATACCCTGGCCCTGCTGAAAGCCTATTGTCAATGCCAGGATAGCTTTATGATGACGGATTGCTACAATACGATGTTCGGCCAGCAGATACAAAACGGTATCCTGAACGACCCTTATGTGCAGGAGCAATACTTCGGCCTGGTACGCTCATTGTACCTCACCAACCGGGAGCGGTACAAATCGGTGCTCTCCGGTATGGGCGACTGCAGCGTCTGCAGCCCGGTACGCATGCGGCTGTCTCCGCCGCCGGTATTTCCTGAAAGTGTTGCTGCCGGCGGACAGCCTGCTGTGGGAACGGGTATCCTGATGGGCATGGGCGGTACCGCTGCCGGCCCGGGCTTCTCTTCCAATACAGCCGAATATTTTCACCTGCTGCAGATCGCCAATGCCGACAGCATGGCGTCATTTACCGACAGTACCCATACTTATACCTTCAACCAGCTGTCCGACAGCGCCATTACCGTCTACAATAACTACAACAACAGCCTCTGTACCGGCGCCGTGGACCAGATCATGAACCAGCTGGTGAACTGTGCCGCTCCCGCAGCCCTGAACAATGTAAGGACCAGCCTGCTGCAGCTGTGCAGCAGCGGCCAGGTACAGCAAGGCTTCTATAGCCCTGCACAGATCCGCTGGGCGCTTACCAGCAATGGTATTGCCCTGAACGACCTCTGTAACCCTTACCTGGTGAATTATGACAACAACATGAACTTCAGCCCGCAGGGGCAAAGTAACTTCCGTTGTAACAATGCTGCTTTTTATACCGATATCAGCAACACCCTTAACCAGCAGGCCGTGCTCAATGCTTTACGCAATCCCGAGACAAACACGAACCTGAACCTCAATACCAGCAACGGCTTCCAGCTGGGCATCAGCCAGGCCCTGGGCGGCGCTGCATCCTGCATCCTTGCTGCCTCCTACAGTGCGGCGGCGCATTTGTACACGCTCCAGTTCGTGAATGGGACCAACCGTGTGAAGCTCTATTTCCGCACCGCTGAAAGCGGCCCCTGCAGCACAGCTTTCAGCCCTGCTCCGGGAGAGAGCCTGTCCGTAACCGTCAGCTGCATCAACAATTCGCCCTTCAGCCAGTTTGCCAACGGGCTGATCGGCCAGTATACCTTTGCGACCACTGTTGTCAGAACTAATGGCAGCACGGTGACCCAATGTATCCTGCCCGCCTGGAACGACCGGATCAAGACCAACAGCACCGGCGAAAATCCCCTGGCCGGCTGCGTGCCCTGCAACCAGATGTACGACCTGTACCGTGATTTCAATGACACGCTCCAGGCTTACCAGGTTAAGGGCGCCGACCATCCTTATTACGGAACGGTGCTGCGCAATTTCATGAACTATAAGCTGAAAAAGGCTTATGCTGAAGACCAGTACCTGGATTTCATCCAGAGCTGCGCCCTGGCCGACAGCATGAGGATCCCTGTTTACGGAGGTTTTTACGGATATCTTAATTTTAATTCCGTTGCTTATGCCGATGCTTTTCTTACCGCGGTCAATAATCTGAACCCTGTTACAATAAGCCCGGGCTACCAGGTGAAGCACGTAGCGGGTACCGTGGAGGTGGGAATCGATTTTAACCAGATACCGAGAAACCTGCTACGGCAATACAAGGACTTCGTGAGCCAGTACGCAGCGGCCCATCCCGGCGCTCTTTCGAATTCTTCGGTCAACCGTACGCTGGGCAGCTATCATGCTTCGAATTATATAGGTATGCTGCTGATACCGTCCAGCAGCACATTCAACCCGACTACAATTTCTTTTCCCTCCGGAGGATTCAGCCTCTCCTTATACAGCAATCCGACCCAACGTTGGAATGGTACTGCTTATGAGTCCGTGAAGATTTACGAGATAACCACGTCATTGCCGAATAACTATGCCAACGCTTCTCTCAATATCGACTTCCTCAACCGGTACCTCAATCAAAATGGTGTTCCTTTCCTCTTGTATAAAGTCCTGCTCCCGACAGTTAACAACGAATACCAATTGCCGGAGAAGCAGTCTTACCTGAACTATGTCTACCGCATGCGGGGCCTGCCGGTGACGAATGTGCTGGATACCATCCTGCCGCAGCCCCTGGGCAGCGGGATCGGTCTATTCAGCGGTAAGCTGCTCCGATACGGCCAGCCGGCGCAGCCCGGCCGTATCGAGCACTTATATGTTGCCGATCCGGCTACAGCCACAAACGGTACGCATTACCCTGTGCTGAGCTATATGCTGAACCAGGTCAAGAACCACTTGTCCGGTAATATTTTCTTTGCCGGCGGCAGCGCTGCGATCAATATACCCGTAGGCGCCGGACAGCAGCTGATGGCTTACCGTTGCCGCGATACCGCCTTCTGGTACCGGTACTTCGGCCCAGGCGATACGTTGTACAATGCCTTTGTACGGATACCGGCTTATCTTGATACCAATTACTTCAATGCTTATACGGTAACCGGCCTTACCTTTAACCCCGGCGAAGGCGATTCCCGCTCCTTCAAGGTTACCCTGCACAGCAACAGCTCGCCCATACCGGACCTGGAGCTCGACGGCTATACCGACTTTACTGTAGCCCGGAACCAGGTGCTGCGCAACGTGCTGCTGGCGCATGCCGTTAACGAGCCGATACCACTGGGCGATACCGTCAACAACTGCGAGCGGCAGCGGCTGAATGCAGCGATCGTTGAGGGCAGGGAACGATACCGCATCTATATCGATTCGATCCGTACCCGGCTGAATGCCGATTTCTATGCCTGGATCATGGGCGCAGGCATACAGGAAAAGCTGAATGTGGGCTACCGCAGCCAGCGTTTTAACTATACCCTGTATTACTACGACCGCGCCGGCAACCTGATGCGTACCGTACCGCCGGCAGGGGTACATATGCTCGCCGGTCCCACCCTGTATGCCGTGGACGGCGCCCGTTTATCCAACGGCCTGGTGCTGCCGGCACACAACAAGCCATCGGACTATAAATACAATACCCTGAACCAGGTGGTCACGCAAACCACACCCGACGGCGGACGCACCGACTATTTCTACGATGCCGCCGGCAGGGCCATTTTCTCGCAGAATGCCCGCCAGCGGCCGGAGGGCAAAATGACCTATACCCTGTACGATAAGCAGGGCAGGATCATGGAGACCGGCCAGGCAGTTATGGTTTGCGTACCTCATTTCGACCCTTATCCTTCGCCGACCAACCTTACTAACGAGCCTTGCTCGCACTATATATCCGGTGTAATCACACCTTATCCTGCTATCGTACAGGAATTGCAGCTGCGCAGCCATGACGAAGTGGTCGCTTATGTGCGCTCGCTGAGCCGGGAGGAAGTGGTGCTGACCCAATACGATACCGAGGCGCAAAACCTGATGACGGCCGCTACGGGCCTCAGCCGGCAGGAGAACCTGCGCAAGCGCGTGTCCTGCATCAAGTATTTCGACAACCTGGAGCCGCAGGACGCCAACTTCCTGAAATACCAGTATGCTCTGCACTTCAGCTACGATATTGCCGGCAATGTCAAAACGCTGACGCGCGATTATCCTTTCTGGAAGGTACAGAAGCAGCAGTTCAAGCGCATCGATTACGACTACGATGTGATCAGCGGCAAGGTGAATATGCTGAGCTATAACCGGAGCTTTGCCGATCAGTATTTCCAGCGCTACAGCTACGATGGCGACAACCGCATTACCAAGGTGGAGACCAGCGCCGACGGCTATCTCTGGAAGCGCGATGCCGAATACCAGTATTACCAGCATGGCCCGCTGGCCCGTATGAGCCTGGGCGATATGCGCGTGCAGGGTGTAGACTATGCCTACACCATACAAGGCTGGCTGAAAGCCGTGAACGGCGACCTGCTGCAGCCCGATAAGGACATGGGCGGCGACGCCGCCGGTAACAGCATCCATGCCCGCGATGTGATCGCGCTGACCCTGGATTATTTCAAAGGCGACTACCGCCCGGTAGGCAGCACCGCCGTTACACACCTGGCTGCGCCGGCACGGAGCCTGTACAACGGGAACATACCCCGCGCGACGACCAGCATCACCCCTTTCCCCGCGCTCAATACCCGCTATACCTACGACCAGCTGAACCGCATTACCAAAGCCGGCTATGCCTATATGAACCCCTATGACGGGCAACTGAACAATACCGCCGACTATGCCAGCAGCTATGCTTACGACCCCGACGGCAACCTGCAGCGGCTGAACCGAAGCGGCAATGCGCTGGGCGGGCAGTCGCAGCTGATGGACAGCCTGGAGTACCATTACCAGCCGGGCGGCAGCACCAACCGTTTGCAGAACATAACGGATGTGGTGAGCAACAACAACTTCCACAACGACATCAAACATTATACCAATACGGCCGCTTCCCGTTACCTGTACGATGCCACCGGCAACACCATCAAAGACCAGGTGAGCGGGCAGGATACGATCCTGTGGAACCATTACAACAAAGTGACACAGACCC
>NZ_QUZZ01000018.1 GCF_003545695.1 Taibaiella helva
TTGTATATATTATATACAGCTGTGCTGGTTATCCGGCCCTGCAGGCGGGCTTTTTACAGGATAGGCGCCTGTAAGCATTCCGGCAGCCGCCGTTCAGACCGCTGACGCGTCCCGACCGGCAAAATGCTTTCTACCTGATCGTAAAGATCTCATACCCTATCTTGGGTTCATGACATTCCGTTTTCATCTTCCTTTATCGCCTTTCTTTTGCTGCTGCTGGTAGAGATTTGGGTTAGCACACGCGTCTCGCGTGTGCTTGTATATATTATAGATAGCTGTGCTGGTTATCCGGCCCTGCAGGCGGGCTTTTTACAGGATAGGCGCCTGTAAGCATTCCGGCAGCCGCCGTTCAGGCCGCTGACGCGTCCCGACCGACAGAATGTTTTCTACCTGATCGTAAAGATCTCATACCTTATCTTGGGCTCATGACATTCCGTTTTCATCTTCCTTTATCGCCTTTCTTTTGCTGCTGCTGGTAGAGATTTGGGTTAGCACACGCGTCTCGCGTGTGCTTGTATATATTATAGATAGCTGTGCTGGTTACCCGGCCCTGCAGGCGGGCTTTTTACAGGATAGGCGCCTGTAAGCATTCCGGCAGCCGCCGTTCAGGCCGCTGTCGCGTCCCGACCAACAGAATGCTTTCTACCTGATCGTAAAGATCTCACACCCTATCTTTGGCCCATGACATTCCGCTTCCACCTTCCTGCCTTTATCGCCTTTCTTTTGCTGCTGCTGGCAGAGGTCCCTCATAGCACTATATGTACACGATCGCCTGGTGAGGCCCTATGGCGGTGATCTGCTCGTGGTCGTGCTCATCTATTATTTCGTCAAAGCCTTTGTTGGGGTCAAGCCTGTACCCCTGGTGATTGCCGTTTTTCTTTTCGCCTGCGCAGTAGAGGCGGCACAATATTTTAACCTGGTACAACATCTCGGCCTGCAAAAGAGCCGCTTCTGGACCATTGTTATAGGTAACTCCTTTCATTGGCTCGATATTCTTTGCTATGCTTTGGGTGCTGTGGTTGTACTGATCATCGAACTGGCGCTGTCTAAAGCGAGAGTATGGCACAGCTGAAGCCGCTAATCTTAGCCTGCTATAAATGCAAAGCCTTCTGTCTTTCCCGACAGAAGGCTTTGTGCTTTTTGCGCATTGGCGGAAGGGCGCTGCTATTGAATGCTTACCCGCTGGCGCAGCGGTGTGCCGTTCAGCTGCAGGAAATACACACCCCTGGCCCAGGAAGAAACATCGATGCTCAGGGTGTTTTTGCCGCTGACCAGCGCAGCGCTGTACACCTGCCTGCCTGTAGCATCGCAAAGGCTCAGGATACCTTGCTGGCCCCGGGGCAGGTTGACAATGGTATTGAGCCGGCTGCTGGCAGGATTGGGATAGCAGTTCAGGCTGGGCTCGGTTAAAGAGACAATGACATTACTGTTGTCCTCCGGCGCCGTGCCCCTGTTGTATATGGTGCCATATGCCGCGCTGTTGTCCATGCGCAGGGTATGTGTCCAGGTAGCGCTGCCGTAGGAGGTGCTGAAGTTGGCATAGCTCCAGATATAAGCGCTGCTCGACAGGGGATTGTTGAAATAGACATTGCCATCTTTGTAGCGGTTGATCACCACAAAGTGACCGCCGCCGCTGTTCCAGCCCCAGCGGGCCACCATATGCTTGCGGGAGGCCGTAGCCGTGGCCACCTGGCTGGCCGAGAAAGCATAGCCATAGCCGGTAGAAGGAATGCCATAATTGTCGAGGATACTTTCTATCGAACCATCGCAGCCATAGATGCTTTGCGGTGAGTTGAAGGTAGCCGGACTGGTGCAGGGGCTGGCTGTGCTGCTGCTCAGGTTGCCGCAGCCGCCGAAGATATTGCCGTTCTCCTTATCGCGCGATACACCTACCAGGGTACACTGGCTTTGTGTGCCTGAGCCGTAAGCCCAGTAGAGCATCGCGCTGCAAGCCGCCCAGCACCATTGGGTTTGTTCCTGTACATATACCGGTACATAGGAGCCGGTGGTTTGCGCGTTTACCGCGCCGCTCAGGGGCAGCAATACCGCCCCGAAGAAATAAGTATAGATCCTTTTCATGTTTGGAATAATTTGGGTGAAAATGAATGAATCAGCTGCCCGCATCTTCTTTTACGGTAGCCCGTGCCTCGGCAGCAATGCGTACCGCCTCACGGAAAGCCTGATCGGGCTGCAATACCTGCCCGTTCTGGTGGCCGGGGCCTACGCTGATGTCCTGCCAGCGTTGTGCTTCCGGCTGCCACAGGTAGTCGGCATTGTTTTGCGGGATATGCAGCAGCGTAAAGTAGCCGGCTGTGGTGGCTTCTTTACCCTTCATTATCGCATCCCAATTCATGGCTTCGTTGTGGCCGCCAAGACCCGCGGTGATCCATTGGCCTTCTTCGTTGGCGCTGAGGTACATGAAGCAGCGGGCAGTACCCTTCAATACCAGGGGCAGCATCACCATTTGTGTGCGTGTGGCAGGGTTGTTGCCGCTGATCACCGACTCGTCGGAGAAGGCGGTTACATACAAAGGGGCGCCGATGCTGATGGCAGAGAAATCGTCCTGGTCGGAGAAGCCGTATACTTCCAGGTGATCGGGGGGCAGCCATTCCAGCACCCTGGTCAGGTTGTGCGCGGCAATGTCGTGGGCTTGCATGGGATGAATGGGCAAGGCGGCTGACTGGGCCATGGCCCCTAGCGGCAGCGCCAGGCCAAGGCCCAGCAGCAGCGCTTTCCAGCGGGGAAATTGTTGTTGCATTTTGCAGGTGTTTAGTGTAGCTTAAAGATATACCGCGCACAGGCCCTTGCACCCCGTGCCTGGCTACTTTAACAGAGCCTTCCGTTTTGGGTCGTCCTTTCAAAGCCCCTGCAGGACTGGATCCTGGCCCGTTAAGCTTTTATAAATCAGTGCGCAAGCAGTTATACCCGGAGGCTGCCGGGGGGTAATTGCCGGGAAAAATGGGTGGTGATCGACGGGGGTAAAATCGCGTAGGTTTTTTACCCCGGAATAGCTCCGGAAGCGTGAAGGTAACAGCGAAACAGCGGCTTTTGCATCGGTCGCCCTATCCTACACCGGTCTTCTCTATGCCCAAAAATACCGAGCGGTAGGGATACCCGCGCTGCCGGGAAAAGCCAACCTTTACAACCTGTCCCTATACCGAACCCATGACCCGCAACTTGCTCTTCCTGCTGCTGCTTTGCTACCTCTGTGCCTGTAACGGGAACAGTGCCGACATTTCGATAACGGTGGTGGAAGAAGATAAAGAACCGGTACCCTATTATGGCGGCCGCTGTACCGGCAGCAAGCCTTGCACGGCCTGTAAGAATTGTAAGTATTGTAAGCACTGCAGCAAGCAGGGCGGCACCTGCGGGGTATGTCAATAGATATTGCGGGCGGGCAAGGGCAGCTGCAACGGAAGCGCTTCAGCTAATGGTGTGCCGGGTCGGATATCCGGCGAAGGGTATGCCTTATGGAGGGAACAACATTTCCTATCGCTGAGTGCAGCTGCTTTGTTGCTCACCTGACATGCTTTGTTGCTCACCTGACATGCTTTGTTGCTCGCCCGACATGCTTTGTTGCTCGCCCGACATGCGTTGTCGGAAACAAAACATTCGTTCTTGCAAACATGACATGCGTTGTTGAAAACATGCGGGTAGGCTTTTCAGTATTTGACATGCATTGTAGAAAACAAAACATGCGTTAATGCTAACGCGACATGCGTTGTCGTCAACACAACATGCGTTGTTGAAAACATAACTTTCGTTCTCGTAAAGTGAACCTCGTTTATCGATGCCAGGACCAAGGTTTACGACATGACCACATGCCTTATCGAAGGGCATGCTCCGGCTTTCGAAGCGAAGGGCTGGTTTATCGACCGGAGGGGTAAGCTTTTTTACAAGAGGAGCAGGCTTGCAGCAGATGCTGTACCGGACAGCGCGGCCCCGGCTTTCTTTATGGTAAGCAGGGACAGGATATGAAGCCGGTAACAGCAACTTTTGCAGCGAGACAAAGGACGTGGGGAACAGGGGCGGCGTAGCGTGGTATACAACGTAGCGGAACAGGGAGCGCGGTCTTTTAACAGAGCGTGGGTATGGCCCCTAATATAAGCCTCCGGAGGCTTGTAGCAGGCAATGTAGCGATACAGGACAACAGGGAGAGAGAAGAGCCGGCCGGCACAGGTGTGAAGCGTATAAGGGCTTAGCTGCGCTGGGTAAAGCTGAGGCCGGCTATATGCTTGTATTGGCCCGAGCCGGCGCCGTACACGCTCTTTACATAAGCTTTTACCGCTTTTACGTTAACGATAATGCCTTTGAGCGGATGAAAGAACAGCCGGTTGCGCTCGTCGCGCACCTCCTGCAGGGCTGCCAGGGCTGCGGATACGGTGCGGTGGCATTGGCGCATATTATCCAGCTTTGCCTCGAGGGCGGCCAGGTTAAGGTGGATCTCGTTAGGCCGGTAGCAGGCTTCGGGCCTCAGGGTTTCGATCAGGAGAGCAAAGTTGTCGATGCGGTTGGCGTAGCTCATTTGTGTGGTCGATACGGTGGTGGCTTGCGCGGTTGCATCGGGTGTTGCCCCGGCATCTGCCGGTGCGGTACCGGCCGCCTTTGGCTTGACAGTGCGCTGGCCTTTTACCCTGCGCGATACGGACTGGAGCGTAGCCAACGCCTGGTCCGAAGCGCCGCAGGCCTTAAAGGCATAGCCTACACTGGTGGTGAGGCGGGAAAGATCGGCAAACTCGATCTCCTGCTGGTCTACCGCGAGGCTGTAGGCCGACTTGCGCTGGTTGAGCAGATCCTGGATATCGAGGCCTTGCTGCAACTGCGCCTGCAGGGCGGGCAGTGTCAGCTGGAGATTGGCCGGCTGATAAGAGGGCCAAAGCTCTGCAGCAGGTCGAGGAGGGCGGAGAAATGGGTGAGGTTTTTGGCATAGGTACTTTCTGAATGCTTTGCCATGATGCTTGATTTTAAAGAATGAACAATACTCAAAGCGGATCAAGCGCTGTGCCAAAAACAGGAAAGATGTGTGAAAGCGGGGAAAAATCACCTGTTAGGGTGATTGTGGCGAGGGGACGATTGTGGGGTTGTGGAAGTGAGGGAGAATTTTAATCTTTGGTGAGATTTAAAGTAAAGTTGTTGGTGATAACATCAACGGATTTCTTCAGTATTTAGTAAACCGGCGTTTAGATGCTAATCATTAGATTGATAATAAGAAAAAAGAATACTACTTTCGAATAAGAATAGTAAAATAATGTATTAAAATGAACTTAGAATTTGACGTAAAAAATGGTAACTCTATAATATTAGTAGTTCAGAAACAAGCTAATGATGAAAATAAATATAATCTAATCGATAGCGATAAAGCTGTCTGGATGGAGTTACGATTTACTGGGAAAAACCTTGATATTATAAGTCAATCGACAGATATTATTGATGATGCGGAAACAATAGATTCAAAGTTGGATTTGTTACTTCACTCTATTATCGAAGCCGAACGCTCAGGTACTGATGAATATAGCGAAGCAGGAGATAGTACAGAACTTAATCCATACGACCCAGATAAAATAAAAGTTCGTAGTGATAAAATATCTGTAACCCTTATTAGCAACATGATAGAAAGCGGAGATATTGACATGAATCCTGATTTTCAAAGAAATTTGGTTTGGAACAACTTTCAGAAGTCCAGACTTATCGAATCAATTCTCCTACGAATTCCCCTTCCAATGTTCTATTTCGCTGAAGACGATGAAGGGAAACTTTCTGTAGTTGATGGATTACAGCGACTTACAGCTATCAAGGAATTTATGGATAATAAATTTTCTCTGAGGGACCTACAGTATTTAACGGATTCTTGTTATGGGAAATATTATGAACACGAAGGGATAAAAAAAGGGTTAGATCCAAAGTATTTTAGGTGGTTTAACCTTACTACAATATCTGCCAACATTATAGATCCTACGTCTCCGTATAAAGTTAAATATGATATTTTTCGCAGAATAAATACCGGAGGTAGGCCTTTAAATAACCAAGAAATCAGGAATTGTTTGACAGGACAGGGTTTACGCGATATTTTAAAGGAAATGACTGCATTACCAGAATTTAAATCTGCAACGGATAATAGTATAAAAAGTACAAGAATGGATGATCAGGAAATAGCTTTGAGATTCCTTGTTTTTTTTATTATGTATGAGAAAAATAGAAATATAAATAGTTATAATGGTTATATGGATGCCACACTCGACGAATTTACTGAACTAAACATAAAGACAAAAAAGGAGGACTTAGAACATTATGTTGTACTTTTTTCTAATGCTATGAAAAACGCGGAATATCTTTTTGGTAAACGTCATGCTTTTAGAAAGATACTTCCAAAAGATATATCTCCTAATGCTCATAAACAGTTAATCAATAAGTCACTTTTTGTTTGCACCTCGGTACTTTTAGCTGAGTTCGGCCATGAAACTATTGTGGATTTTAATGAACGAGATTCTTTGCGATCTGAAATTGCAATGATGATAGAAGAAGATGATGAGCTTTTTGCATATCTATCATATGGGACAAATGCTAAAGCTAACCTATTGTATACTTTCAAATCATTAAAAGAACTTTTTAATAAGAACATCGATTATTAATCATGATTAATCTAATCATTAAAAACTTCAAATGCTTTCGTGCAACTAGTATACCAGTCAATCAGCTTACTGTTTTGACAGGTGCCAATGGTAATGGTAAGAGTACTGCAATTCAATCTTTGTTATTGTTGAGAAGAACAATTGAACATTGTGGCAGTTGGGAAGACACAAGATATACTTATAACAAAATAAATGGATTAAGTGTCGAATTAAATGGTGTGTATTGTTTAAATCTCGGTAATAGTGAAAATATATTACCTACGGATTATGATGAACCTAAAATCATATTGGGGATTTCGGTTAATGAAGGAAATTTTCAAATTGATTTCAGTACAAATACTGGACAAGAATTAGGGATTACACCGGAAAATATCATTAACGAATTAAAAGATAACCCACTTTTTTATCAAGAATTTTATTATTTAAATGCTGAAAGAATCGGACCAAGAATTACACAAACTATTAAATTTTATGATTATCCCAATGTTGGCGCTAAAGGAGAGAACACAGCACAAATAATTTCAGATATAGATTCTAATTATCATTACCGCGTAGACGAAAAGCGTCAATTGAAGGATCCAACATATTTAAAAGGAAGCAGATTTCAGCATCAAATTAATGCTTGGCTTTCTTACATAATTGACGGAGCCACCATTATCCCTTATCGAGATGATCACACACACACGTCAAGAATTGTAGTTGAAAGTAAATTCTCAAAAGGTAAGTCTACATTTCCAACCAATACGGGTTTCGGGATCAGTTATGTTTTGCCAATAATTGTTTCAGCACTTATTGCAGAAGAAGATCGTTTTTTAATAGTAGAGAATCCAGAAGCTCATTTGCATCCTTCTGCCCAATCACGTATGGGTTATTTTCTTGCCGTTATTGCAAATGCAGGAGTTAAGATAATAATAGAGACTCATAGTGATCATATTATCAATGGGATACAATTAGCAGTTGCAAGAAAAAATATTGATTTTGAGAAGTGTACTATTAATTTCTTTTGTCAGGGAGATCAAGATCGTCAGCCAGAAGTAAAAACAATTCCCATTAATGAAAAAGGCGAGTTGCAAAGTTGGCCTAAAGGATTTTTTGATCAAAGTCAAATAGATTTGACCGAATTATTTAAAATGAGGAGGGAATAAATGGGGCAATTATTTTTACTTAATGAAGCTATCGTAGCTAAAGATGAACAGAACTTTAAGGAGGGAATGCTTCGCCTAATGGGAATAAATAAATATGAAAATCATAGATTTTTGAAACATAATTCCATTTACGAAATTTCAGTTTTTGATGAGTTTATATATACTAAATTTAATGGACAGCTGGAACAGGAAATTTTGCGTTATATAGAGCAATTGACCTCCTATTCAGAGGATTATGTAGATAATGAAAGTAAAGCTAATGACTATTGTCATTCAACGTTTAACGGATTTTTAGGATTTGATTTTTCAAATAGTAAAATTAATATTAATAAGCAAGTTGACTGTGAGCTAAAGTATAGAGACTGGTGCTTCAGATACTCACCTGATAAAGAATATTTGCTTACTGAGACTTTAATACATCCTAACGAGAAAGAAAATCATTTTGCAGATCATCACGGAAAAAAAGAGTTGAGCGAATTTTGGGATATTATTAAATTTTGTCCATTTATTAGAAAAGGAAGATCTGATAGGTTTGGTGGTAAAAACTTCATCCGTAAGATTCACGATGATGGCAAAATAGAAGTAGTGCTATATAAGACAAGTAAACAATATGCCATTATGCTTGAAACCACAGGAACTAATTTTCAGGAAACTCAAGCTATCGCTAATATAGTTGAAAGAGACTATAATCGTTAAACTAATATTTTTAGATTTCGGCTGCATTATAGGTTTAATAATGCTCTAGAAATAGCTCATTGCAAAAGCCCCAACCGGGGCTTTTTCTATTTAAGATCACTTCTCCTTTATCAACCGTTCCAGCTTCTCTATCATCTCGGCCTGCTTATCGGGATCCTTCACTCCGCTTCGCTGCGTTCAGGATGACAGCGTGGTGTTTTTGGTGGCTAACGCACCCGGGCTTTTGGATAGGGATGGGGCTGTGGGAAGTGTACTTTGGGGCTATTTATCGGGATCCTTCACTCCGCTTCGCTGCGTTCAGGATGACAGCGTGGTGTTTACAGGTACGGCTGGCTCGAAACCTTATATACCCCATTGTCATGCTGAGGTCTGCGGAGCAACCGAAGCATCTTGATCGTATATTTTGCTGGTGCTGAAGTAAGGTTGATGACCATTTGTCACTTTTTTGCTTCTCCAAAAAAGTAACCCAAAAAGGAGCCCAAAAACAATCGCTCCGCGTGTTTTTGGTGGCCATCGCACCCAGGCTTTTGCATAGGGATGGGGCTGTGGGAAGTGTACTTTGGGCTTTTGGTCCGCTACGTAACAGTGTAAACAGAAGATGTTCCTGTACGATCGGGATCCTTCACTCCGCTTCGCTATGTTCAGGATGACTGTGTGATGTTTTTAGGTGGGCCGGCTCGAAGCCTTATACTCCCTATTGTCATGCTGAGGTCTGCGGAGCAACCGAAGCATCTTGATCGTATATTTTGCTGGTGCTGAAGTAAGGTCGATGATCTTTTGTCACTTTTTTGCTGCTCCAAAAAAGTAACCAAAAAAGGAGCCCAAAAACAAATCGCTCCGCGTGTTTGGTGGCCAGCGCACCCGGGCTTTTGGATAGGGATGGGGCTGTGGGAAGTGTACTTTGGGCTTTGGTCTGCTATGTAATAGTGTAAACAGAAGATGTTGCTGTACGATCGGGATCCTTCACTCGCTTCGCTGCGTTCAGGATGACTGTGTGGTGTTTTTGGTGGGCTGGCTCGAAGCCTTATACACCCCATTGTCATGCTGAGGTCTGCAGAGCAACCGAAGCATCTTGATCGTTATATTTTGCGGATGCTGAAGTAAGGTTGATGATCTTTTGTCACTTTTTGCGTCTCCAAAAAAGTAACCAAAAAAGGAGCCCAAAAACAAATCGCTCCGCGTGTTTTTGGTGGCCAGCGCACCCGGGCTTGTGGATAGGGATGGGGCTGTGGGAAGTGTACTTTGGGCTTTTGGTCCGCTATGTAACAGTGTAAACAGAAGATGTTCCTGTACGATCGGGATCCTTCACTCCGCTTCGCTGCGTTCAGGATGACAGTGTGGTGTTTTTGGTGGCCATCGCACCCGGGCTTTTGGAATAGGGATGGGGCTGAGGCAAGTGTACTTTGGGGCTATTTATCGGGATCCTTCACTCGCTTCGCTATGTTCAGGATGACTGTGTGATGTTTTTAGGTGGGTTGGCTCGAAACCTTATACACCCCATTGTCATGCTGAGGTCTGCGGAGCAACCGAAGCATCTCCCAAAAATCACTTTGAGCTAAGGGACTCTTCGACTATTGCTCTTTTTCTTTCTTCTCCTTCCCCTGTTTACAAGCTATGCGCAAATGCTCCTGTCCCTTGTCGCTGTGGCGGGGCGGTATGCTGCGGCTCTTGAGGGCTTTACGGTACTTGCGGCATTTTTGTCCCATAATTTGATAACGCAGAGCAAGGGATTAAGTTGCGGTAACTGAAAGAGCTGGGTAGAAAAAAACCGCAAAGAGCGCAAAGGATTACGCAATGGGCGCAAAAGGCAGACCGCGAAGGATACAAGGTACTAAGCAACAAAAGCCGGAGCAGGCCTTAACCCGTCTCCGGCTTTTTTACATCGGGTAATCCCCGGGTCCAGATGCTTAGCCTTTGGACTTATCTAACATCTAACATCTAACATCTAACATCTAACATCTCCACTAGGGTTCATTACCGTTGATGATCTTCACGGGGAAGTAGTAATTGCCGTTGTTGTGGTTGGTGTATTCGCTTACGATGGTCTTGTCCTGTACGTAGAGGATAAAGTTGTAATTGCAGCTGGTACCTTCGGCGAGCAATTGATCCATGGGCCATCCGGCGGGATTGGTAGCCATATCGAGGTTGGCCAGGTTGAAGCTGGTAAGGGTGCCTTCGGCGGGTACCAGCGCCGGCCTGGCGGGCACGGGACTGGTGCTGTGCACCAGCTGCGGCGCTGCGGATACAGAGCTCTGCTTCTGGATCACCATACGATAGAAATCAAAGTTGTCGCTGGTGGGGGCGGTGAAATCGGCAGGGATGATGAGCGGGTCGAAGGCGATGCCCTTGATGTCGATGGTCTTGAAATTGCCGCTGCTGTCGCGCATATAGAGGTCGGTGCAGGGCGGCTGATCGCCGATCTTGGTGATGATGCCGGTAATGTTCTCGTTATCGACCCACACTTTCTGAATGTCATAGTAGTAAGTACCTTCGGTATCGACCACTTCGAGCAGCACGCTGTAGCGCCCGCTGGCGCCGGTACCCCAGGAAGATGGATTGAGCTTGGGCGTGGGGATATAGATGAAGGTATGCAGCAGGGGAATGTAGACGGGCATCTGGTAGGTGTAGAAGCCGTTGTTGGTGAGGCGCGACAAGGGGCCGGGCAGCTCGTTGTTGCTGATGATCTCGGCGGGTGTAAAGGTCGAATAGCTGCTGTAATCGGCGCGGCAGATCTGCGTCCAGCCGTTGGCCGGGGCATTGTATTGCGGGCCGGTGGGCGGCTGCGCGCTGCTGAAGTCGTCGTGCTTGTAGTAGAGGGTGTACTCTTTGATCTGCTCGCTGCTGCAGCCGTATACCCTGGCGGCGCCATAGACGCCCACCGTGCCGCCGATAGTGCCCAATGCAGAGGCGGCGCTGTCGCTGAGGTGCAATTGTTCGTTGGGGTCGAGCACATCGGGTGCGGTACGCCCGCCTATATTTTTGATATAGACTTCGGCGGTGTCCAGCTGGAAGCTGATCCAGGCGTCGGCGGTGCTGCCGTTGCCGCTGTACACGCGCAGGTGCACGGTAAAGCTGGTGGAGGTGGCCACGCGTGCGCCGGCATTCTCGATGGCCTGCTGCACGTCGATAAAGCCCAGCGGGCCGTTGAAGACACTGTGATCGCCCTGGCTGAGCCCGGTATCGGGATTGCCTGCGGTATTGGCGTAGACGATGCTGTTGGCGATGGTATCTGTGCCGTTCCACAATAAGGATAGCTCGTAACGCTCGAGGCCGCAGCCGCTGGCGGTACCGGTAATGGGGATATACTTGCCGCTGAGCAGTTGGAAGCTGCCGTCGTAGCAGCCGGCAGGGGCTGTAAGGCCGGCCGACAGCGAGCCTTTGGGACACTCCACGCAAAAGTCGATGCAGAAGCAGTTGGACAGGTTGGAACGGTCGCGGTCGTGCCCGCGCTGCCGGTTCTCATTCAGCAGCAGGGTGCCGTCGGCGGCTTCGATACGGAAATACACATCGGGACCGGCAGGCCATTCTACATTGAGCCAGCTGAAGATGGTATGGCTGTAATCGGCTACGGTATAGTAAATCTTGAAATGCCCGTCGTTGGCGGTAATGCCGTAGCCCAGGGGATCGTCCTGGATGAGGTCGACATCGAAGGCCAGCACTTTAACACCGCCTACCGGCTGCTTGCCTTTACAGTCGTGCACATGGCCGCAGATCACGTGAAGGCCAAACAGGCGGAGGATATTGCACCAGAAGCGATGCGGGATGGCGTATTCCCAATAAGCTGTTGCCGGGGCCTGCTGCTCGCGGATGCCGCCTTTCCATGCGGGCTGCAGCGTAGTGATGTGAAACTGCAAGGGGCCTTCTGCTTTGGGCTTCAGCGTCTCTCTTTGCTTAATGTCGAGGGGCAGGGTGTCGCAGGCAAAATCGATCTCCAGCGGACCACCTTTGTAGCCGGTTTTTTCGGCGTCGAATACAAAGGAGAAGTTACCTTGATCATCGGTCTCGGCTTCGGCGATCAGGCGTTTATCCAAAGCCTTTAATTCTTCTTCGCTGCGCTGGTGAAAGGTATCTTTTTCGCTGGCGACAGCCAGCACGGTGACTTCGGCCCTGGGGTCGGCCTGGTACAGCTTTACTTTGGCATGATAAAGCGGGTCGGAGCAATCGCCGCAATAATAGGCTTTAAGATTGCCTCTGAATTGGTGTTTCATAGGATGGGTAAATTTGAAACGCATGCCTACTCTGTTCCCTTTTCGGCTTCCGGGCGCTTACTCTTTTAAAGGATTTTGGGCTTCCTCCTGGTGGATGATGAAAGGCATAACCGGGTAAGGACGGGTAACGGATACCTCGTCGCGGACAGGAAAAGATTTCCTGCCTGCGGGCCTCAAACGCAGTATCGTTTGGGAAAGATTAAGTCCGGTAATGCGTGCGGGAGTGGGACAGGAGAGCGCGTGCGTTCGTTAAGGGTTTACAGGTAGGGATCAGATAGGGGCGTTTTTTCTCCCGGTGATGAGGAAAGCGGAGAAGGATAGCACAAAGGTAGCGCTGTATGCTACCGCGCCAATACGTTTTAAGGCGTATTTATGGCGCTGTACGTGGTGCATTAAGCTAAAGCGGGGGCTCCGGACGCTGTTATCCACAGGCTGTTTTTTTGTATTTTCAAAACGGATATCTGCAATTTTGCGCTATGCTGCACCGGCTGAAAATAACGGTCTTATCGTTTTTCCCGGCCCCGGTGATCGTATTTCGGAGACACACAATATCTTTACCAAAATTCTACACCATGGATGCCCTGATCGCAGTGATGAACCAGGTATTCGAGATCAGCCGGAAGCTGGAAGAGGAGCACCTTTCATCACGCTTTGAACGCAATTTCAACAAGCTGAACAATATCTTCGAGGAAGAAGGTTTTATCTGCAACAACCCGCTCGGTGAAAAATACACCGATGCCCGTACCGACTGCACTGCCAGCATCGCCGGGGCCGAAGGCCGCGATATGGTGATCACACAGGTGATCAAGCCGGTGATCTATCAAAAGAAGGATGGCGCCCTCAGCCTGGTGCAAAAGGGTATCGTGATCGTGGAAAGAAAAAAATAAAAAGAGATGAGACCTGTAAATTTCGGTATCGACCTGGGCACGACCAATTCGCTGATCGGCCGGTTCGATAACGGTAGCGTGACCGTGTACCAAAATCCCATCGGGCATAAAGAGACGCTGGCTTCGGTGGTCGCCTTCCGCAGCGACCGCATTCTTGTCGGCGATAAGGCCCGTGAGTATATGCTTAAAGATGCGGTCAATGTGTTTGGCGGCTTTAAGCGTCGCATGGGCACCGATGAAAAATATTATGTGGTGAACCTGGATGAGAACGTGACGCCGGTGCAGCTGTCGGCTTATGTGCTGCAGGAGCTGCAGCGTTTTGTGCATGGTGGGGAAAAGCCCGAAGCGGCGGTGATCACCATCCCGGCTTCTTTCGATACCATGCAGAGCAATGCTACGCATACGGCCGGCAGGGAAGCGGGTCTTAAGGAGGTCTTTTTACTGCAGGAACCCATCGCCGCCAGCCTGGCCTATTTCAACCAGGCGCCCGGCGAAGATCATGAAGGCTGCTGGATCGTGTACGACCTTGGCGGCGGCACTTTCGACGTGGCGCTGGTGCAGATCAAAGAGGGCGAAATGAAGGTGGTCGATCATGAGGGCAACAATTTCCTGGGCGGCCTGGACTTCGACCTGATGATCGTAGAGCAGCTGATCGTGCCGGAGATCGTGCGCCAGACGGGTATAGCCGATTTTGAAACAGAGCTGAGCACCGCCTACGGTCCTTATGAGAAGCTGTACTACGAGCTGCTGTACAAAGCGGAGGAAGCCAAGAAGGAGCTGTCGTCGTATGAAGCGACGGAGATAGAGTTCAGCACGACAATAGGCGATCGCCGCTATGATTTCAATGTGACGATTGACAGAGCGGCTTTTAACCAATTGCTGGAAAAGCGGGTGGAAGAGACGCTGAGCATGCTGCGGCAGGTGCTGGAGCGTAACCAGCTGGCGGCTGCCGACATTCGCCAGCTGATCCTGGTCGGCGGCAGCACTTTTATCCCTTATGTGCAGGAAAGGCTGGAGCTGGGTACGGGTATACCGGTGAACAAAAGCGTAGACCCGACCACTGCGGTAGCGGTAGGTGCGGCTTACTATGCTGCGAACAAGTATTATACGCCATCGGTATCGCCGGTGGAGGAGCATGCCGATATCGGATCGCTGCTCGATAACATCGTGGCGGCCCCGGAGCAGCCGGAGGAGCCTGAAGTGCAGCTGGTGCTGTCGTACAGCAAAATGAGCAAGGAACCGGAAGAGGTGTTGCTGGTAAAGGTGAATGGCAATGTATTCAACTACAGCTACCGTATTGTGCGTGCCGACGGAGGCTTCGATACCGGCTTTATGGCCCTGAAGGCCAAGTTCACGGAGTTCCTGCCGCTGTTGCCCGGTGTTGCTAATGTGTTTCGCCTGACACTGTATGATGGACAGAACCGTGAGCTGCCGGCGCTGGGACAGGAGCTGACGATCACGCACGGGCAATACAGCATAGCCGGTCAGCCGCTGCCCAAAGACATCTGCATAGAGGTGGACGACCGGGAAAACCATACGACGAAGCTGGAGCTGGTGTTTGAGAAAAACAGCATTCTGCCGCTGAAGAAAACCTTGTACCGGGAAATATCCAAGACGATCAAGAAAGGCAGCGACGATAAGGTGATCATCAATATACAGGAAGGCGACCGCTATGCCCGGCCTTTGTCCAACCTTACGATAGGCTGTATCGAAATACAGGGCAAGGACCTGAAGTCCGACCTGATCAAAGGTTCCGACATTGAGATACAGCTATTGCTTTCGGATAACCGCGAACTGAGCACCGAAGTGTACCTCGTAATGACCGGGCAGGAGTTTAAGAATGTCTTCGCGCTTTCGGAAAAGTGCATCAGCGTCGCCCGCCTGCGCGAGCAGTTCAACGACCTGGAAGCGGAAATACGGAAGACGGTAAAGGGCTTTAATTACGAAGAGAACGAGATATGGGCGATACAGGCCAACAGCCTGCTCGACGGGCTGCTAAGCCATAAAGCATCTTTGCACAAGCTGAAAGACAAGGAGCGCTCGGATAAGAAATATGTGATCGCGGAAGCCATAGGCCGCATCTCACAGGAATACGATAAGATCGGCGGTAACGAGCGCCTGCAGCAGCTGCAGGCCGAATACCTGCATGCGCGCGACTATGCCGAACAGCAGCTGCCGGCCTGCGATTTTGAGCAGGACCGGCTGAAGGCCAGATTTGCGCAGCTGGTACAAAACGAAAGCCAGGTGTTGCGTACGCGCAACCCTTCTATATTGCAGAAAGCGATCGGCCAGCTGAACGACCTGATCTGGGAGATACTGACCAATACCACCAGCTATCTTATCGTTTACTTTCACCGGCTGAAGGCGGCCGGGCCCGATGCCTTTACCAATTATGGCGCGGCGCAGAGCATCGTGCGTATGGCGGATAAGGCGCTGGAGCAGGAACGTTTCTTCGAGTTCCGGCAGCATGTCTACAATCTCTCCCATTTGCTGCACAACGCGCAATCCATGGCGGGTACTACTGACTTTAAAGGCACGGGAATAGGATAATATGGCGTACCAATCATTGATCCGCTTTCTTGACTATGCGGGCGTAGCGCCGGAAGCCGTGGCTACGACGAGCATCACCCGGATGAAGAAGCTGGCCCAGGCTGAATTTGCCTTGCAGCCCGGCGGCATCATTACGCTGGAGGGCATCAGCTTTACCAGCAATGATGTGCTGCAGGAGCTGGACCATCCCGATGTGCAGCAGCGGCTGCGCTGCCACCTCCTGCTGTGGGAACATAAAGATCTGCTGGAACTGCTGGAGCAGGATCATCTGAACATGGACCGTATGGACCAGTGGCGCGGCCTGTGTTACGATGTGGGCTTCCGCAATTTTATATCGTCCTATTTTGCCACGGCTTTTCACAGCGCCATGACTTCTTTGCTGGGCAATAAGGATCTCTACAATGCGTCGATCTGGATCGATTACCTGGCCTTTGTACTGCCCGAAGATGAAGAGCGGGCCCTGCGCAGCGTACGGCTTTTCCTGGAAGATGCCCTGAAGCTGTTCCGCAACCTGAACGATACTTCTTACCGCGACCGGATGGAAGAGCTGAAGGTGTGGCGCGACGATTCCTGGAGCCTGTTTATCGATAAGCTACCGCGTTCGCTGATGCCTTATGCGGATGAGCTGGCCAATGCTATCATCAATTTTACGGTGCGGATACAGAAGGCCGACCGAAAGCTGTGCTTTGAGCTGAGCTCGGGCCTGGTGGGCCTGCAGCAGGTGAATTATTCGCTGCGGGGACTGATAAGGAATAACCATGAGATCTATAGGAAGAAGCTGAACCGGGGGGTATTCAATATGCCGTCGCTCTACCCGGTTGTGGTAGGATTGATCATCCTGATCCGTGTGCTGTCCGGTATGGATTTTTCCAGCAGCAGTTCGGGAAACAATACGGAGGGTGAATACCAGGCAACGATGGAAGGCCTCGCCTACCAAGGCATCCGGCTTTTTTTTAATCACCAGTACGGGACTGGTCAACCGCCTGCCCGGGGGAGGAAACAAAGCCTGAGAAATGTCGTCTTCTCCGATAAGCCGGTCTATCTTTTTCTCGAAAACTGGCCCGGCGACGGCCTGTCTCCGGTAGCCCTGGTCAACAATACCCGGGAACGGATCAAGGTCGATCTGATCAGCGCAGGTAATGTATCCAATGTCACTGTAGGGTCTCATGATATATTGGGTATACAGCCCGAGCGGGAGCACAATATGGATATGATACTGACTTTTCACCAGGAAGATCCCAGGCTGACTGTCGTTCCGGAGACGAAATACCTGCAATTCCTGTTTGTCTCGGCTGAACCTGGAAGAGTACGGCATAACCTGAATTTCGCAAAAGAAGAGAGGGTAAGCCTGCCTTTGATACAGCCATCCTCGCTGAAAGACATACCGCTGGTAATGACCATTGATGAAAGGGATAGTGGCTACGTCTTTTCGCTGAAAGGAAAGGCAGGGGCAGTCAATTACCGAACCTTACCTGCTGCAAAGAAATGAGCAGGTGATTGAATTATAAATTCCCTGCTGTCATTCTGACTGCAACTCGCGTAGCTTGTGGAATGAAGAATCCTGATCATACAGCTTACCCATTTTCGCCGCGGCGCTGCGTCGTTGCGAGACATATGTTTTGTCTTTGCCGTTCAGATCGCTACCGCGCTCCGACCGGCCCGTCGCGCTGTTGCGAGACATAAGCTCCGCACTCACCATTCAGACCGCTGGCGCGTTCCGACCGGTTAGTTGCGGCGTATGCTTTTTGAATAGCGATGAGCAAAAAAACTTCTCCTTCTTTTCTGCTTCGCCAACGGCGAAGCCCTCATTGAATCCAACAGAACAATAAACAAATACTGAAATAAAAAAGAAGCAAAAAGGCGACACAAATTCAAAAGCTCCGCTGAATTTGTGTAGCCGACGCACCCGGGCTTTATTTCATGACCGGGCTGTGGAACAGAAACATCGGCTTTATGTGCAAAGGAATGCGCAGGTGATTGAATTATAAATTCCCTATTGTCATTCTGAATGCAACTTGCGTAGCTTGTGGAATGAAGAATCCTGATCATACAGCTTACACATTTTCGCCGCGGCGCTGCGTCGTTGCGAGACATATGTTTTGTCTTTGCCGTTCAGATCGCTACCGCGCTCCGACCGGCCCGTCGCGCTGTTGCGAGACATAAGCTCCGCACTCACCGTTCAGACCGCTGGCGCGTTCCGACCGGCCAGTGGCAACATCGCATTGCCACGAGCAAATAAAAAATCCCGCTGTGGTATGACACCGCAGGGGACAGAAAGCAAAGATATCTGCCTATTTCAAGCCGGCGCGTTCCAGCAGCGCGTCCACAGAGGGTTTGCGGCCACGGAAGGCTACGTACAGCTCCATGGGATCTTCAGTACCGCCCTTGCTCAGCAGGGTCTTGAACTTAGCGGCCGTTTCCGGATTGAAGATGCCGGTCTCTTTGAAATAGGCGAAGGCGTCGGCATCCAGCACTTCCGACCATTTATAGCTGTAATATCCGGAGGAATAGCCGCCCGGGAAAATGTGGGAGAACGAAGGGCTTTGCGCGGTATGGTCGATGGTGGGGTAGAGCTGCGTTTCTTTCGTAGTCTGCTTTTCGAAGGCCTCTATCGTCTCGCCGGCCTGCAGCCTGCCGGTATGATAAGCCATGTCGAGCAGGCCGAAGGACAATTGGCGCATGGTTTGATAGCCTTCCATAAAATTAGCAGAAGCGACAATCTTATCGATCTTTTCTTCCGGCAGGACCTCGCCGGTCTGGTAATGACGCGCGAAGGCGGACAGGAATTCTTTCTGGTAGCAATAATTCTCCATGAATTGCGAAGGCAGCTCAACGAAGTCCCAATACACATTGGTGCCGCTTAGTGTCTCATATACAGTATCGGCCAGCATGCCGTGCAGGGCATGGCCAAATTCATGGAACAGCGTGGTCACCTCGTTGAAAGTAAGCAGCGAAGGTACTTCGCCTGCAGGCCTGGAGAAGTTGCACACGATAGAGATATGCGGCCGGTGATCGGCGCCGTTGCTTTTGCTCTGCCCTTTGAAGGCCGTCATCCAGGCGCCGGCGCGCTTGCCTTCCCGCGGATGCCAGTCGGTGTATAGCAAGGCCTTGTGCCGCCCGTTTTCCAGCACTTCATATACGGTTACTTCATCATGGTATTTTGCAATGTCGTTACGCTCCGTAAAGCTTAGGCCATACAGCTTACCTGCCGCATTAAAGGCAGCCTGCAATACCTGCTGCAGCGGGAAATAGGGCTTCAGCTCTTCTTCGGAGTAATCGTATTGCTGCTCGCGCAGGCGCTCGGCGTAGTAAGCATGGTCGTAGGGCATCAGGGTATCGATACCATCCTTTGCCGCCAGGGGTTTCAGCGCTTCCACATCCTTGCCGGCATGCGGCCTGGCTTTGTGCAGCAGGTCGTTCAGGAAATCGAATACGGTACCGGGCTGCGCAGCCATGCGCTCTTCCAGCACGAAGGCGGCATGGGAGGCGAAGCCCAGCAGCCTGGCTCTTTCGTCGCGCAGCTGTACAATGCGCCGTATGTTTTCTTCGTTATTGTATTCATTGGCCTTAAATGCCTTCTGGCCGTTGGCCAGGTGCAGCTCTTTCCTTCTTTCCCGGTTGGCGGCAAAGGTGAGGAAGGGCACCAGGCTGGGATATTGCAGGGTAATTACCCAGCCTTCCAGCTTGCGCCTTTCTGCCTCCTGCCGGGCTTGTGCTTTAATGGAATCCGGCAGCCCGGCAATGTCTGCTTCGCTGGTCAGGTGCAGCATGTAGGCATTGGTTTCCTGCAGCACGTTCTGCGAGAATTTCACCTTCAGCTGGGCCAGCTCCTTGTCGATCTCCCGTAGCTTTTCCTTGGCGGCATCATCCAGCAGGGCGCCATTGCGGGTGAAGCTTTTGTAGGTCTTGTCGAGGAGGCGGCGCTCTTCACCGCTCAGAGTGCTTTGATCGGTATGCTCCACCACGTATTTTACTTTCTGAAAAAGTCCTTCGTTGAGGGTGATGTCGTTGCCGAACGCTGCCAGCAGGGGCGATATTTCTTGCTGCACCTTTTCCAGGTATTCTGTCGTTTCAGCCGACGTAAGGTTGTGGAAGGCTTCCGTTACCCGGTTCAGCTGTTTGCCCGCGCCTTCCAGCGCAGCGATCGTATTGGCGAAGTCAGGAGCGGCCTTATTATCGACGATGGCCTGGATCTCCTGTTTTGCAGCGTCTATCAGCGTAATGATAGCAGGTTGAAAATCCTCTTCTTTCACCTGGTCAAAAGGGAAGCTCTCAAATGGCGTCTGAAAGGGATGCAGCAGTATATTCATGTTTAGATTGTTAGACTTTAGATATTAGATGTTAGAAATTGTAAGTATTGGGTATTGGGTATTGAGATTTGGTGCTTGGTACTTGGTTCCGGATACTTGGTACCTAATACCTGATACATAAGAATCAATGTTTAAAATGCTCCTTACGGTAGCGCTCCCCGGCTTTCACGGCAATGGGCAGGCTGTTTTCCCTGGGGGGTATCGGGCAGTTGTAGCCGGTGGTAAAGGCGCAGTAAGGGTTGTAGGCTTTATTGAAATCGATCACCACTTTCCCGTCGTGGATATCCGACAGCTTCAGGTCGATATACCGGCCGCCGCCATAGCTTTCGTTGCCGCTGGTACGATCGACAAAAGGCAGGAACAGCTCGTCGGCGGTCTCCGCTTTTTCCTTGAGCGCCAATAGCTGGTAGGTGTAGAGTTGGTAAGGTTTGCCATTGAGCAAAAACCGGAGCAGGGCGTATTTCTGCGCTTCTTTTTTCTTGCCCGATGAGGTGGTCAGCTTAAAGGGCTGCTCGTTGTTCAGCCGCTCCACGGTGGCTGTGACGATCATTTGTTTGTTGGCCGGGAAAAAGGAAAGGTAGGCGGTATCGCCTTTAATGATGTCGTACAGATCGTGGGTGTATTGCCGGCGATGCTGCTTTAACGAAGCTTCGTAGTTTTGCTGCGCTGTAGCCTGCAGGCCGGTCAGGAAAAGTATGCCGAAAAGAATGCCTTTCATCCGCATTTTATTTTGCTCAAAAATACGGATAGCGGGGGAAACGGGACGATTGAAATTGATGATGCCGGGATGGCGCGCCGGTGATGCAATCGAGGCGTCTACAAATGTTTTGCTCCTACGGAGCAGTTAAGGCCTTCTCCCAGATTCAATGTCAGCGGCCTGCTGCACCACCGTGCCGCGAGCGGCGTTACACATTGTAGCACTCTCTATGCCATACTGAGGTCTGCACCGCAACCGAAGTATCTCAAGTCGCGCCAATAAAGCAATTGAGATGCTTCATACCGCATGCTGCGCAAGCTATATTCAGCATGATAATGGGGTGTATAGCATTGCAGCCGGTAAAAACACAGCCCTTGCCGGTGTGCTTGTATCATAAGGCTTGCCGTTCAGGTCGCTATCGCGCCCCGACCGGCGCTGCACATACTACGGCGCCATTACATGGATGGTCGCTTTGTTACAAACCTTTTGCGCCTACGGAGCAGTTAAGGCCTTCTCCAGGTTCAATGTCAGCAGCTGGTTGCACCACCGTGCCGCGAGCGGCGCTACACATTGTAGCACTCTCGATGTCGTACTGAGGTCTGCGCAGCAACCGAAGTATCTCAAGTCCCGCCAATAAAGCAATTGAGACGCTTCATACCGCATGCTGCGCAAGCTATATTCAGCATGATAATGGGGTGTATAGCATTGCAGCCGGTAAAAACACAGCCCTTGCCGGTGTATGCTTGTATCATAAGGCTTACCGTTCAGGTCGCTATCGCGTCCCGACCGGCGCCGCCTGCGAGGATACATTCACAAAACAAGGACTTGGTGTCCTGGCGCCTTTGTGAGAAAAACATTAGGAGCAAAGACAGCGGGGTTATGCGGCGGCTTTTTGCCAGGCGACTATATCAGATGGTGGCGCCAGCCTCCTTGGCTGCCAGGTCGCATGCAGGTGTTGGGCTAAGGCCTACCATTTGCTGCTGCTCCGGATCCCATATCTTCAGGCGCAGGCAGGCGGCGATATCTTTTACAGAAAGAGTGGTGATTGTAGCGTGCTGCAGCTCGGGCAGGGCTTGCATCACCTCGGGTAAGCGGTAAAAGGGTATACGTGAATTGAGGTGGTGAATATGGTGGTAACCGATATTGGCGGTAACCCAGCGCCAGAAGCGGTTGGTCTTCATATAGCTCGACGATTGCAGCGCGGCGGTCTCGTAGGCCCAATCTTCGTTGGATTTGAAGATCACGCCGGGGAAGTTGTGCTGGGCATAGAACAGGTAAGCGCCTATGGCGGTGGAAATGAAGAAGGGGATCATAATGCCGGCCATCCAGGATTGCCATCCCAGGAATACAATCGTAAGGGTAATGAAGGCGGCATGCAGGATAAGGGACAGCAGGGAATCCAGGTGACGGCGCGGGCTGCTCAGCAGGGAATTGACGCACATGCCGAACATGAACATGGAGAAATAGCCGAGCAGGATGGTGAACGGGTGCCGGATCATCAGGTACTCGCGGCGCTCTTTATTGCTCATGTTCTCAAACTTGCGGCGCGTGGCCACGGGATAGGAGCCGATGCTGGCGCTGAAGAGCTTGGAATTGTGGCTGTGGTGATAATCGTGCGAGCGTTTCCAGATACTTTTGGGCGCCAGGATATAGATGCCGAACGCGGTCATAATCGCATTGGCCAACTTTGATTTCTGAAGAATAGTATGGTGCAGGTAATCGTGATAGATGACAAAAAAACGGACAATGATCAATCCCTGGGCGATACCGGCTGCCAACTGCAGCCACAGCCAGGGCGCAAATAGCGCTGCCGCCATGGTTGCCAGCAGCAGGGCAAACGTGGACAACATATACCACCAGCTCTTCGGGCGGTCTTCTTTGGCAAATACCTTGGTGGCCAGGATCAATTCTTTCCCCTTACGAAAGGGCTTCACTTCCGTCGCTTCAGCTAACATGATACTATTGTTATATTGGTCTAAACTGTATAAACGGTAAAGATGCTGTTTTTATTAGACAATTCACAGCTTAATTACCCTACATGAAAATTATGGCCGTTTGTGTTTCCAGCGGCGGTGTGACCAGAGCCAGGTTTCCGGCTGACCGATAATATCCTGCTCCAGGCGGTGTGTATGCCGCTCGGTGATCTCGCCATCGCCGGTAGCTGCGGGGTTTTCGACCAGCTTTTCTACGTGGATCTGGTAATAACCCCGCTTTATTTTTTTTACAAAGGCATACACAATCGGATATTTCAGCTTACGCGCAATACGCTCTGTGCCCAGGAATACCGGCGTGTCCTGGTGGAGAAAGGTCATCCAGTGGGCATGGTCGGGATGCGGCGTCTGATCGGCAATAAAGGCCGTAGTCGTTGTCTCGGCCCGGTGCGCCACCATCTCCTTGAAGGTATCTTTCATGGCGATCAGCCTGGTGCCGAAGCGCCGGCGCATCTTTGTGATCAGGCCGTTCATATAGGGATTGGCCAGCGGGTGGTAGATCACATACAATTGCGATCCCGGCACCTCGAGGCTGCAGGTATTGCCTGCCCATTCCCAGTTGCCCTGGTGTCCCATAACGAGGATCACACTTTGTCCTTGTGCGGCAAAGTCGTTGAGCAATTGCTTCGACGCCGGTTCAAAGCTGCAATGACGCAGCATCGCCTGGGGGCTTATCGTCAATGTTTTGAAGGTTTCCAGGAACAGGTCGCAAAGGTGGCGGTAAAATTTCCGGCGGATCTGCTTCAGCTCTGTTTCTTCCTTTCCCGGGAAAGAACGGCGCAGGTTTAGCAGCACCAGCCCTTTACGGTAGCCGACCAGGTAGAACAGGATCAGGAAAAAAAGGTCGGAGAGGGCATACAGCAACGGGAAAGGCAATAGCGAAAGCAGGTAGAGAAAGGGCAGCGACAGATAATAAAAAACAGCTTTCAAGGACTATTGCGGGTTGAGCGGACAAAAATAATAAAAAAAATGCTTTTGTTTCTCCCTAATGCGGCGCCGGCCTATTGCATGTCGATCTTCACGCCCAGCTGTACGACATAGTTGCTGAAATCTTTGCTGCTGCCGAAACGGGCGTTGCCGATAAAGAAATTGTAAGCCATGCTGCCTTCGATCAGCACATGGGAGTGCACGCGGTAGCGGAGCACGAAGGCAGGCGCTACGCGCAGGAAATAGTTGTTGTCGATGGGTAGCGGTTTTTCTCCTTCATAGGCAATGCCATATTCATCGTACCAGGTATAGGGCACCATGATCGACTTATCGGCCAGGTGAAATGCGGAAAAGCCGGTATACAGCCTTAAGCCGGCTTCCAGCCGGTTCCACTGCTGCACTTTAAATTCGTTGAACAGACTGATGTCGTAGTAGGTGAGCTGCGATTGCCCGATCGCATAGCCGAAGGTGGGGGTAACCTTACGGCCGGAAGCAGACAGGCTGATCCCTATCGAAAGATTGTCGGTATACCAGGCCTGCAGGTCGAGGCCGCCGCCATAGGACTGCTGCTGCATAAAGGGTGTCGTAAGCGCGAAAAAGCCCATCTGTCCTTTAAGGCTGTCCAGCGGGCGGAACATATTGTGCTGCTCGTAATCGGTATACTCGTCCTCTGCCTGGTAGTCGTCGGCGTAGATGGCGGTATCGGTATAGGCGGCAGTATCGGTGGCCTGAGCATGGGCTGTGCTCAACAGCGCCAACAAAGACAAAAGGGTAAAGGTGAAGCGTTTCATATTATAGGGATAATTGGTCGTTGTTTTTTGGATCAATGCAATTAAAAAAAGTTTAACGGGCAGACAAATATCCCCCCTTTTGTGGTAGGCCGATGCTCCCGGTAATCCTGTAACCTTTTATGCCTGCCGGCGATACAGGCTAAAACTTTCCTATGATCTGCGTTCGTTGCCTGCTGTTGTTGTCCTGGATTAGTGTTCTAGCTGTCCCTGTTTTTAGCCAGCAAAAGACATTGCGGGTGCAGGGTGTTGTTACCGATAGCGCCACCGCTGGTCCGCTGGAGGGTGTCAGCGTCACAGACCAGGAGGGCAATGGCACCCTTACCAACAGGGACGGCCGGTTTTCTCTTTACCTGCCGGCGACAACGGGTACCCTTTACTACAGCATGCTGGGCTACGCATCGAAAAAGACGGCTATTTCCCTGCAGTCGGCTGGGCGGGAGCAGCAAATCGCGCTGGCAACCGATCCGGCTATGCTCACCGAAGTTGTGATCCAGGCGGAGAGTGCTTTATCCATCCTGAAGCGGGCAGTAAAGGGTATCCCGGAGCATTACCGTGCGCAGGGGCACGTGCAGCAGGGATTTTACCGGGTAGCCACACTGAGAGATGGCGACTGTATCCAACTATCCGAGGCGGTATTCGACATCTTTAATTATGGCTACGGTAAATCCAGGACCAGCCAGTTGCGGCTGGCCAGGATGCGGGCGCTCCGCGACGAACGGCAATCGCATGGCGTCGAGCTGGGGTTGAAGCCGGAGTCACTTTTTGGGTACGATGCAGTAAAGTGTGTGGAAGAGCATCCGGTGCTGGGCCCGCAAGGGCTGCGCAAGCACCGGTTCACGCTCGAAGGCATTGTTTCGTACCAGGGGCAGGAAGCTTATAAGATCGATTTCGACCAGGTTGAAGGTTTGCACGAGTCGCTTTATCGCGGTACGATCTATGTACTGAAGCAGGACGATATCATTGTGGCTATGGACTACGGGCTTAGCCCCAAAGGCTTGCCCTATGCACAATATGGCAACCTGGTGCAGCGGGCGCTGCTGAAGCTTATGGACCTGTCTGTCCGGATAAAAAAAGAAGAGCATCATATCGCCTACCGGCAATCGGGTGGCCAATGGGTATTGTCGGCGGTACGCAGCAATACGGTGCTGCGGCTGCGCAGCAAGCGCAAGCAGTTCGACTTTACTGCCGATGTCACTGTGGATTATGTGACTACGGGGATCGATACCGTCCGTAGCCGGCCTTTTGCCGGGACTGAGACCTTGGGCAATGCTAAGTTTATCGAGCACCAGAACCTGGAGCCGGATACGCAGTTCTGGAAAAATTATACGATTGTGCTGCCCGATTTCCCGGTGGAAGCGGTGATCAGGAAGATCAATGCGGCCAATGAAAGTCATAGCCTGAAAAAAAGAGCGGAGCAGCAGCTGAAACGCTGGCGGGGACAGCCCGGTTCGATCGATTCGCTCCTGTCGTTCTATGCACAGCAGGGACAGTTCAATGGAACGGCATGGATTGTAAGGGAGGGGCAGCCGGTGCTGGACAAAAGCTATGGCTATGCCGACCGTGAAAAAAAGATTGCGGCGGACAAGCATACCCGCTACCGTATCGGTTCGCTCTCCAAGCCGTTCACAGCGATCGTGATCCTGCAGCTGGCCAGGGAAGGGAGGCTGGCCCTGGATGCCCCGGTAGGACGCTATCTTCCGGGCTACAGGTACCCTGGCATTACCGTAGCGCAGCTGCTGACGCATACTTCAGGCCTGCCCAACTGCACGGTTAACACAGCATATCTGGCTGCGCTTACGGACAAACTTCTGCCACGGAAAGAGATCATTGATCGCTTCTGCAGCGATACTTTAGAGGCCGACAGTGTGCCCACACTACATTATTCCAACTCGGGATACATGCTGCTGGCTTACCTGGCGGAAACGCTGGAGCATAAGGATTTTGCAAGCATACTTAAAGAACGCATCTTCGATCCGCTGGGTATGAAAGATACGTACCTGGGCTGGCAGCCGCAGCAGGAGAACAGCGCGAAGGGCTATCTTTACGAAGTTGCGGAACATAGCTATCCTGTAACCAACCTGGCCGGCGCCGGCGGTGTGACCAGCACGGCATGGGACTTGTGGCTGTGGTACCAGGGCCTGAAGAATGGTAAGCTGCTTACTGCTGAGGAGCAGGCGATGATGTACGAGCCCAGGGCAAAGTATACGGATTGGCATGCGGGTTATGGTTATGGCTGGATGACGGACCAGGGCCTGTTCGCCTGTTCTCCGAACGAAACAGTGCGCTATCATCCCGGCACCGACCTCGGCTTCTACAGCATGTTTGCCCAGGTGGAGGGCAGGAGCGATCTGGTGATCCTGCTGAACAACACGGGCGATTTTCCCCGCTTCGATCTTACCGATCTTATTCTTACGCAGCTGGGCAGAAGATAAGGGCATTCGTTCCTGCATGTATGAGGCGGCTAGAAGCCGAGCTCCTGCAGCGGGTCCCAGAATTTGTTTTTGAAGTCGGCGATGCGGTTGCCGTTGATCACGATACCTTCGGCTTCCAGCTTCTTCTTCCGGTTACCTTGCTCATCGCCGTTGAGCAGACCCGAGGCGCTTACTACTCTTTGTACCGGCACGGCAGGTTTCAGGCCTGCGGTATAGCCCATGGCGCGGGCCACCATGCGGGCGCCCGATTTAAGGCCCATGGCTTTGGCAATGGCGCCGTATGTCGTCACGCGGCCTTTGGGAATGCGGCGCGCGATCTCGAAAATGCCTTTGTAGATCTCTTCGTTGCCGGTTGGATTGCTGCTGGTCATAGTGTGTTGTTCCTGCAGCAAGTTACGACAGTTCCGGCTGATAGCCATAACCTGGAAAGCGAATCCTGTGGCAATAAACAGGGTAGTATCCCGTTAATGGGTTATGATCCTGTTCACCCGCATACTCAGCCTGGCCTTGTTATTGGTAAGTACAACACTTCATGCCCAATGGATGCACTTCGGCCTGGATGGTCTTCTTGGCGTGCATTACAATACGCTGGATGCAGCATCCTATAAAACGCCGGTAGGGAACGGTGGTGTGGGCGGGCATTTGACTATTGCCGATCCCGACGATCCCATGCGGGTCTATTTCAATGGCCGGCTGACATTTGAGAACGATTTTCAGACCTATACGGTATTCGGCAACATTAAGCAGGACTTTGCTTTCCGGGACCTGGTCAGCTCTTTCCAGATGCATAAGCGGCTTAATGAAAGGCTTGCTGTTTATGCCGGCATTAATTTTTCGGTCAATGTCATCAACACGATATGGCTGCGCACAGAGGGCAGCGTGTTTACGCATTGGGGGCAACGTACGGAGACGCTTGAGGCGGAGGTGCGGCAACGTATCCGTAAGCTGAACGCCGGTCTGGAAGCGGGTTTTGTATACCCTTTGGGTGGCGGCTTCAGCACCGGTCTGCACTTTACTTATTATATACTGAAGCGCCTGGAAAATGATCTTGAGCTGGGATCGCCTGGGGCTGTTGACGAAGCTTCTCTGAACTTTCGTCCGCTGGCCCTGAAATGGCTGCTGGCCTTTGATCTGGACTAGCGCTAATCTGGCAAAATGCCTGTTTCTCTATCCCGGTCCTCAATGCGATACAAGCGTTTCCCGCGATATTATGGCCTGTGTCGTTCCTTTCTCTATTGCTTCCGGCATGAAAAAGCCCTTGTAGTTAAAGTGCTGTACTTTTTTATGCATAATGTGCTTTTTCCTGCGGGTTTCTCCGGCATATTGGTTTCTATTTTTGTTGTTATAAATATTGCAAATTATTAATTATCAATGAATTAACATTGTGTAATTTTTCATTTGCATATTTTATACTAATTTAGCACTTTGAAATATAAATCATCTGCCACAACAAAATCATTCCATGTTACTGTTTTAATGTTCTGAATTTAAAACGAGGTTCGTTACCACCAAACTCAAAGCTTATGAAGTTACTTTACACATTCCTGATTACTGTTTTTTTACCACTCGTTGCTGTAGGGCAATCCGGTACCATATCCTGGCCGGTAGCTTGTCCCATCAACGACTGTCCCACTGCCTATACCGATCCTAATGGTGTGCAGGTCACTGTGACCAGGACCTACGGCACGGGAACGGGGACGCCGGTTAACCTGACCCAGGTACAAGGCACAACTGCCGGTGCGCTTGGCATCGCGATCAGCTCTACCGCCCCGGCGCCGACCCCGGGATTAGGGATAAGGTTGGATTACGGTACTAATTATACTGATGCTATTACTGGCAACCGGGTTGCCATTGCTTTCGACCGGGCAATCGGGGGAGTCAGTTTCCCCCTGTACGATCTGACCAGTCCGGCGCTCTCCTGCACCCAACTGGCGAATACTGCTGCCATCTATAACGATATGGTGGTGATTACCGGAACGGATGTCAATGGTAATGTCGTTAGTCCTGTGCTGGTCGAGCTGGCCAGGGGTACCAATAATAATGGCGTCTACGATGCTGTCGATAACCCTTCTTACATTGTGGCCGATATCGTTTCCGTATCTGGCAACCAGGCGTATGTGACCGGCGGCTATATCAATATTAACGGCAGTAATAACAATGTGACAACCAACCCGGGCCTCAATTTGGTGAGCCTGGACATCAAAGCAACTTTTTCTGTACCGGTAACCCGCATTACAATCCTGTATAAGAATTATGATGGCGGCTACTTTTCTTATTACAAATTCAATAGCGTATGCCCGGCCGCCCTTAACACGTTCAATTTTAGCAACGGGAACCTGAATGACCAGGCAATTATGGTAGGGAATATCAATTACACCAGTATTCTTGTGCCCTTAAGCGGTGTCGTGAGACATGATCAGAATGGCGTTGCCGGCGGGGTTGACGGAGCTGCCATGCCGAATACGATCGTAACCCTGTATGATGCTGCCGGCACTACGGTTATTGCGACGGATACTACAGATGCGTCAGGAAACTACTCTTTTTATGCCCCGACCAATGCCAGCTATGTGATCGGCGTTACTGCCCCTGCCGGATACCAGCATGTGAGCAGCACGGATGCCACACCCGCCGATGGCAGCACTACAACAGCTGTAAGCAGCACCGCCGTTACGGGCATAAACTTCGGCTTGAATGATCTGCCCCCTGTTGCAGTTAATGATACCGGCAGCACAATGATGAACACGCCGCTCAGCAGCAGTGTAGCGGCCAATGATACCTGCCGTATGGGACCCTGCAGCTATAGCCTGCTGCCTTCCGGCACGCCTGGGCATGGCAGCGTTGCGGTGAGTGCGGACGGTAGTTATATTTATACACCTGATCCCGGTTATACCGGCGCTGATACTTTTAGCTATGTGCTCTGTGGCAGTGGTACACCGATGCAATGCGATACGGCCCAAAGCAGAATCAGTATAGGCACCGACCTCCCGGTGGACCTGGTATCGCTGGAGGCCCGGGCAGAAACAGATTGCGAGGTAATGCTCTCCTGGCTCACCGGAATTGAGCTTCAGTTCGATCATTTTGATGTCGAATGGAGCACTGATGGCGCAAGCTTTGTATCGCTGGCGTCAGTGGCCGCCAAAGGTGCGGGCAGCAGTTACAGCTACTGGTACCGCCACGGCGTAAAGGGCCTGAATTACTTCCGCCTGAAGATGATCGATCTTGATGGGGGCTATCGCTATAGCCATATTGTATCGGCCAACCCGGGATGCGCTTCCCAGCGGAGTATCAAGGTGTACCCTACGGTGCATAACGGACAGATAACTATAGAAGGCTTGCTGGCGGAAGAGCTGGTGTCGGTGTATGATCTGAAAGGAGTGCTGGTACAGCAAGTGAAAGCAGCAGCGTTGATACTGCAGCTGGATTTGTCGCATACTGTCCCGGCTGGTTATGCCGTCGTGATCCAAACGCAAGCAGGAACGCGGATGCATTATAAAATTGTCAGGCAATAAGGCCTCTCAGGTCTTTAATGAAATATGCCGGAGCGAAGTTCCGGCATATTCATTTTTCGTTGGCGCCTTCAACAGGCAGTTGCTTAACGTTTTGTCAGCTTCACATTTTCCAGCGGTAGCTTATCGCGGATGATGCGCAGCCAATACATACCATTGGGAAGATCGCTCATATCCACTTGTGTCACTGCATTGCTGGCGGCCGTGCTCTTCAGCGTTCTGCCGGTTATATCTGCGATATAAAGCTGATCGCCGAAATGGGTTCCTGCTATGGTTATCTTGCTGTTCAGCGGATTGGGATAGACAAGGATGTCACCGGCGCTGATACAATTCATGTTCAGGGAAAGCGTGCTGCTGTAGCTTTCTTTTCCATCCATCGATACAATGCGCAGGCGATAATAACGTTTTCCGCCAACGGCTTCGTGATCTGTATAGGTGTAATGGCTGTTGCTACTTTGGATCGCAATCCTCGCTACCGGCTTGAAGGACGCCCCATCTATGCTTTTCTGTAAATCGAAATGGCTCATTCCGGATGTCCCGGCTGTCGTCCAGCTCAATAAAGCCGAACAGTCGATGGTCTGGCCGCTAAAGCTGATCAGGTCGAGGGGTAGCGGAGTAACCTGGTTACTGCTTTTGGTGTAATAAGCTTCCGGCGCACCTGATGCTGCAGCCAGCGTGGCATAGGAAAGACCACGTTCCGACGCCGTCGCAATCGTTGCGCCTGTAGTCAGCGTACCCGATCCGGTACCCGGTCCCGGGTTATTGCTCTGCCAGTTGCTTTGGGAAAGGTTTGTCTGGCCCGTGCTGTTGGGCGCTGTGGCGCTGTACCGGGTTACAAAGGAAATGGCATCATTATAACTGGCATTATTGGTGGCCATGTTGTGCTGAAGATTCAGCACAGCGCTGACGGCCGCATTATCAGCGTAAATATTCCAGGTGCGGTTAATGCCATCTGCACCCGATTCGGCAGAAACCGAAACGACATAATTCTGGACCATGACATGGATGGTATTGGCTGCCGTATTGTTTACGGAAGCGGGGGTATAGTCGCCCTGGGCAATACCTACCGGATAGATAAACAGGCCGGTATAATTAAGATGCACCAGGTGTCCTGTCCCGTTGGTAACAACAAACCTGTCGGGCTGGTAGCCGGTTAGCGTAGCCGTGGCAGCGGTTATCATGTCGTAGTTGCCCAGCACGGCATTTCCATTGGCAACAGCGAAATTAAATTCCTTGCTGATGGCCAGGTTAGCTTTGCCTGCAGAGTCGGTCCAGGATCCACCGGGACCTGCCAGGTCTGTCAGCACCAGGTTGGCTGCATTATGTAACGCAATGTTCACTGCAATGGATGCTGCGTTATTGTTCCCGTCTAGAAAGGTCGGGCCGGAAGCGCCGCCAGCTGCTGCCGGATTGAACAGGCTAATTGTGCCGGTTCCCGTAATCGTAGCCTCAGGGCTGATCCATATATTCTTGCTATAGATATTCCATTGACCGTCGATCTGGTAGTTTCCTGCGCCAATATATAAAGATTCAGATACCGAGGATGTCGTATCGCCCGCCACCATGCTCAGCGCACTGGAACCGGCTGTTCCTCCCATAGTCTCTGCCGAGCCCGGCGCCTGGGCCTGCGCTATCCCGCTCATGAGCAATGGTGCTGCAAGAGCAGAAAGGGCCCTTATTTTATAGGATCGTTTCATAAATGGTTTTGGTTTGTTTGTGGAATTCGGGGAAGTCCCGCGGAGTGGCCACACCGTAATCACTTCTGCATTTATGCCGGGGCCGCTGCGATAACGTGCGGTGGAAAGTGCTGCAGTGATGCGCTGTGCTACTTCTGCTTTCTCCTCCGTTCTGCTAGTTCTGCACCTTCGTTGCCAATACATACACACTGGGGTTGCCTGCATCGCACTGGGCCGGGACCACGCCATTGGTCTTGCCGGCCAGTATGGGGTAGGTACCCGGATTCAGGAACAGCATGCGGCCCTGATCGCGGGGTACAATATAGACAGGCACAGAGGCCCCGCAATAAACGCGCCAGATATCAGCGGTGCCGCTTCCGGTATTGATATACATCCAGTAGTCATTACAGTCGGTGTTAAGGGTAAGCCCTGTTTCAAAATAATACCAGCCTGCAGATGGTATCGTAATGCTCAGACCCGTAGCCAGGCCCGCTCCTCCTGCTGCACCGTTAAAAGGACAGGTATACGTACCCGTAGCGGCTATCTTGGTGTTGCCGAAGGAAGTAGATGCCTGCCAGGTGGCATTTCCTGCATTGTCGGTAGTGAGCACTTTCCCGGCGACAGGTGTTCCGGCAGACGGGAACTTAAGGCTGCCATCGACCTGGAGTGTGGCGCCGGGTGCGACGGAATTGATACCGACATTACCGTTGGGGAGGATATTGATGAATTCCTGTGTTCCTTCAGGGCCGCCTTCCTTATAAAACCGGAAGCGACCATCCGATACATCGATTACCCTGTTGCTCCAGGTAGTCGCGTTGTCTGTTTTCAGGTATACTCTCGGATTACCGTTATTGATCGCAATATGTCCTTTGCGTTCTATCATCGCCACTTTATCGCCACCAGCGTCGTTGTTGGAACCCCAATAGGTCCACTCCGTCTGGGACGGCGCGGTGTAAGCAACCCAGCTTCCGCTGCTGCAGGTCCATTGCTGGCCGACGGTAGGACTGACCATGCTGGTATCCGTATATAAACCGGTGCCGGAGCAGGCTCCTGTGGGTGCACCGCTGCCATAGGAAAGGGTCTGTCCTTCAAAGGCGACTGCCAAGCGCACCCAGCGTGTACCGTCATTATAATACCAGCCCGGAGAGACATTGGCCGGTGCTGTTCCGGCCGTGGCTGTGTTGTACACGGTCATGCCGGCGATATGGGCCGTAAGCGGCGCGGGGTTATTCGTTGCCTGAAGCGGCAGACGGGGTAATAAAAAGCCGCGCTGTGTGCTTTCGAGCTCTAGAATAGCATCATTGTTCGGCAGCGTGGAGGAACCACCGACAGTTCCGTCCTTGATCTTGGTTTGTGCCATGGCGGTCCCGGCAATGAACGTGGAGGCGATCAGTGCGTAAATTCTGGTTTTCATAAATCGGCTTGCTTTGGTTTGGTTTTGAAATTAAACTTGTCTGTAAGAGTCTTATATCGCTTTGATAATTGCTGCCGGGTTAATAGCTTTAAAATGTTCCGGACATTGTTAAATTGAACTGCTGCTCATCCGACCTGCCGGATAAATCAAAAGGACGGACAGTCCAATGCGCAGCTGGCAGCGCAATTACCGCCAGCTTAGTGAATGTACTACTTCAATATCTTCATCTTCCCGGACATGACAGGGTTAGGGGAAATATCAGGGAATGCCGTTAAAACTACGTAATCCGGATAATGGGATTGGTAATGGTTTAAGCGCCGACAGGATATTTTAAATTTACCTTATGCAAAAGAGGGGAGCTGAAGTCTGCTTTCAGCATGGCTGCAGATGTCCTGATTGAATTCAGTGTGCTGCAGCATACGTTTTTGGAAAAATAGCCTCAGAAGCCAATGTACATATTGTATTAAGCTTCCTGTAGGATCGGCGGAACCCGTGTTTCCTTTTCGTTAAATAAGGAGCATTCCCATTCATAAATTGGTGCAGGCCACCGCCGGGAAACCAGGTAGGCAGACAGCTGTTACACTTCTATATTTAATGCTATATTCGTTTCCGGAAAATTGTTCCTGACCAAACTTTGAAAAGATAACGAATGAAAAAGATATGCGCACAGCTGGTGCTGCTGCCGGTATTATTACTGCCTTCATTATTGTATGCTCAAGGCAGCCAGGGCCTGAAAGGGGTGGAGGAGGAGATCGGGAATATCATGAAAGCCTATAAAGCTGTAGGCGCTTCTGTAGCCATAGTCGATAAGGGGCAGGTGATCTATACGAAAGGATTTGGTTACAGGGACTATGAGCAGAAGCTACCTGTTACTGGTGCAACAGTGTTTCCTATAGGCAGCAATACCAAATCTTTTACTGCTGCTTTGATCGGTATGCTGCAGGATGAACATAAAGTATCGGTTCAGGCGAAGCCTTCGGCTTATATTCCCCGCCTTCAGTTTTTCAACGACCGGATGAATGAGGTGGTTACGGTAGAAGATCTGCTGGATCACAGGAGCGGCATCGGCGGCGCAGATGGTTCTTTTGTTCTTTTTCCTGCTGCCGACAGGATGGCGCTGATGAACCGGCTTCCGTTTCTAAAGCCGGGAGGAGCGCCTGAGAATAGCTGGATCTACAGCAATTTTGGCTATATTATCCTGGGAACGATAGCCGAACAGGTGTATGGCGACACCTGGGATCGCCTGGTAGCCGGCCGTATCTTTAAACCTTTGCAGATGGCCCATTCCAGCACATCGCTGGAAGCCCTGTTCCAGGCAAAGGAGTATTCCTTGCCCTATGGTGTTTACCAGGATAAGATTGAAAAGATTTTGTACCAGAAGCCGGATAATGACAAGCCGGGAGCGGCGGTAAACAGCACGGCCGAAGATATGGCACGCTGGATGATGCTATGGCTGAATAAGGGTGTGTTCCGGCAGCAGAAGCTGCTCTCGGAAGATTTTGTAAAGAATGCTATGAGCATGAAGGCGATCATTAAAGGGACACCGCCTGATGGGCCTCAGCAAAAGAGCTATCTCTTTGGTTATGGTTATGGCTGGAATACGAGCGTGTACAAAGGGCATTACAAGGTTGACCATGGCGGCGCGGTCTCCGGCTTCTCTTCCAACGTGGTTTTATTTCCCGTGGAGCAGTTTGGTATTGTTGTGCTGACGAACCAGCAAAACAGCAGCCTGCCTTATGTCATTGCTAATATGATTGCTAACCGGATGCTTGGGGTCGATAGCGGCAAGGCTTATGCTTATGAGATGGAACGATACGATATCGTTAAGCCTGACAAAGTAATTAAGCCGGTGAATGATGATAAGAAGCCGACGCATCCCCTGGAAGATTTTTGCGGGCGATACCATAACGAAGGCTATGGCACATTTGAAGTGGAAAAGGAAGGACAGCAGCTTTACGCGCTTTTCCCCGGCTTCCGGTTCCGCCTGGAGCACCGGCAGTACAATACTTTCCGGTTCCGGCTGACCGAAGATATCCCACAGCAGATGGATCCCGATTTCGAGCTCAATTTCCCGGTCGATAATAAAGGGTCAATAACGGAGGTTGACATGGATATACAAAAGAGCACCGTGTTTAAGAAACTGGCAGCCCGATAGGTACAGCTCTTTCTACATTGAAAAGTAAACGAAGGTGAAGGAAAAGCGCTAGATTTGAAATGGCAGGGTAAACGATTCCTGATGGAATATATGAACATACCGGAGCAGATCAAACAGTATATAGCCGGCCAGGCCGAACCCAAACGCAAGGGGCTGGAGGCCTTGCACCTGCGCATCATTCACCTGTTCCCCATGGCTAAGCTGTGGTTCCTGGATGGTAAGGACAGCGATGGTAAAATTGTGGCCAACCCTAATGTCGGCTATGGATCTTACACTATTAAATATGCCGATGGCACCACCAGGGATTTCTACCAGGTTGGTTTGAGTGCGAACAAAACCGGGATATCCGTCTATATTCTTGGTATCAAGGATAAGACCTACTTAGCGCAGACTTATGGAAAAGCGCTGGGGAAGGCGAGCGTAACCGGTTATTGTATCCGGTTCAAAGCGTTGAAGGATATAAACATGGAGGTGCTAGAAGCGGCCATACGTTACGGGTTTGAAGCCCATGATGAAAATTGAGCTGATGAAATAATGTCTTTGCTGCAACCGTTTTGCTATGGCTAATTGCCGGTCCTTAATCCCTGTACTGCTTCGGGAAAAAACATTTCCTATCACTGTTTCCGGTAATGGTGGGCCACACAGCCGGATTTGAATGTTATGGTATCGACCAGCTTCAGATTAAAGTTTTCCTGGAGGCTGCCGGCATCCAGTAATCGTCTTCCTTTCCCCACAAACACCGGGTGAACAACCAGGTGGAATTCATCAATGAGGCCTGCCGCGATCAGCTCCGGGAGCATGCTTACACTGTCCACCGATATTTTTTTGCCGGGTTGCTGCTTCAGCTTCGCCAGCGCTTCTGCTGGATGACTCCGAATAATCCGCGTATTTCCCGGCACTTGGTCCAATGTCCGGGAGACAACTACTTTATCGATGGCTGTCAGCCTTTCGGCAAACCTGTTCTCTTCTGCTGTGCCGGATTGATCCCTGGCGACATCGGCCCAATAGGGAAACATAAGCTGGTACATGATACGGCCGAAAAAAAGCAGGTCGACATCCTCCATCAGGTGTGTGAAGTAATCATGAAGCGCTTCACCGGGATTAAAAGTAGTATGGTCGCAATAGCCATCAATGCTGATATTCATACCAAATGTTACTGTTCTCATTTTGATGATTTTTAGTTGTTCTTAAAAAGCTAAGTCAAAATTAGGTACTGGTATTAAATGTAATGAGGGCAACCTGCGACAAAAAGGGGGGCTTTTAAGTCAAAGCACTTGTTCACCTTCCCGTCTGGCTGGCAGGGTATTCCGGGAGTAGTGCTGGCAGAATACTTGTATTTAACATTCACCGGGCTATCCAAATGACCAAAAGCAATGTCTATCCTTATTGATTGGATTATATCCATGCAAGCTATCGGGTCCATCCGTGTTGTTTAAATAACTGAAATATGAAACGAATCAAAACGATGTGCAGGGGTTTGATGGGTATGGCGATGATTGTAGTCGGCCATACCGGCGCTTTCGGCCAATCGCTGGATTGGGCTAAACATTTCGGGGTAGCGGAAGGAGTCTCCATAGCGACAGATGCCAGCGGCAATATATACAGCGCTGCTAACTTCCCAGACACAGCAGATTTCGATCCTGGCCCGGGAATAGTCAACCTTGTTTCTGGCGGAGGTTATGACGTTGCCATAGTCAAACAGGATGGTGCCGGTAATCTTATCTGGGTAAAGCAGATAGGAGGCCCCGGCGACCAACGTTGCACGGCTATTGCTGTAGATGGCGATGGCAATGTCTGTATCACTGGCAATTTCCTGGGAACTGCCGATTTTGATCCGGGGCCGATCGTTTTTAACCTGACCTCGTCACCGTCTCTCAATGCCTTCGTGTGCAAGCTTGACGCATCAGGCAATTTTGCCTGGGCGAAGAAATTCGGCGAGGCAGAAATAAGTCTTATGTATCCGTATCCGGTGATGTCGAATGCCATTGCTGTTGATAAAGCTGGTAATGTCTGTATTACCGGCTCTTTCGATGGAAAGACTGACTTTGATCCTGGTATAGACACTTTTCATCTTAGTCCCGGGCGAGTAGGTATCTTTTACACAACGGATGCCTTTATTTGCAAGTTGGATGCGTCTGGTAATTTTGTTTGGGCCAGGCGATTGGGTGGACCCGATACCAGTTTTGAAGCAGGATATGCTATAACCGTTGATAACCTGGGCAATATTTATTCGACAGGATTTTTCAACGGGAAGGTAGATTTTGATCCCGGGCCAGGAACATTTATGCTCAACGGACCTATGCCAATAGGATCTACGTCAATAACCGATCTAACAGATGTTTACGTGAGCAAGCTGGATGCATCGGGCAACTTCGTTTGGGCAACCCAAATAAAAGGGGCCCAGCAGGGAAACGGAATAGCTGTGGATAAGGGAGGCAATGTATATGCCTGTGGTAACTACATGAATGATAGTACGGTAATCTTCAAACTCGGCCCCACAGGAAGTCTTGTCTGGATAAAAGAAACCGGGGGCTTCTGGTGCTGGTCCGTTGCTGTGGACCCAGATAATAATGTCTATAATACCGGCCAGTTTTTCGGAACAAAAGATTTTGACCCGGGGGCAGGTGTTTTTAACCTGACCGGCGGCAATGCTGATTCTTATATCAGCAAGCTGGATTCAGCGGGCAATTTTATATGGGCAAAAAAACTTGGAGGAACACGGGAGGTTTGGAGTCAATCCCTGGCAGTGCGGGGTAATGATAATGTATGTACCATCGGTTATTTCAACGACACGGCAGATTTCGACCCCGGACCCGCAAGTTTCAATCTCGTTGCCACCAAAGGAAGTTATGATGTTTTTATACAAAAATTGAAACCGGAACCTGTTGGTATTAGGGAATTCGTTTTTTTTGATATGTTTAAAGTCTATCCAAACCCGACAAATGGAAAGTTTGTTGTCGAACTTAAGAGCAAGTGTAGTGATTGTGTACTCGTCTTAAAAAATGTACTAGGTCAGATAACAGATAGACGACCTGTCCATAATGGCAGCCGGTTAGAAATGGAAATCCGTAATGCTCCTGGCATTTACACGCTGGAAGTATACCAACACGACGACCGTATAAGTGTTAAGAAAATCCTGAAAAATTGAACCGGCCCGGACGGTATCATGCCGGCTTGGTATTGGTGCCGGTCGCTGCGACAAGTTGATTTTGACCGGCACAAGCTATTGAATATGATAAATGACGGAACCCGCTACCAGAGCGGGTTCTGTCGTTTGTTGAAAAGGTAGGACGCAAATTGAATGAATTCCTACACTCAAATAGAAATCTGATTACCGGTGCTGTAGCTGTACTGCATATCGTTTGCCGTTTTGAGTCAGGATGAGATGGTAGCTGCCGGATGACAAGTTCGCCAGGGAAAGCCGAACAGCAGCGGAAAGGGCAAGGTTCCGGTACACCTCCTGTCCCATGTTGTTATAAATGACTATCGTCCCAGCACCGCTTTCCGGAAGTCTTACGGTTACGTTATCCGCGGCCGGGTTGGGATATACGATAATACCCGCAGTCTTATTTATTTGCAACGACTGTACCGGACTGACCATCTGTAGCCCATCCCTATCTGTTTGTATCAGCCGGTAATAATTTTTTTCCTGAAGAACCTGGGGATCCCAAAACTGATAGTTAACGACATGGTCGCTATTGCCGGCTGCCTTAACCTGGCCTATAGCCGTCCAGCTTTTACCATCGTTGCTGTACTGGATGGTAAAATCACGGCTATTGCGCTCGGTAACGGTTTGCCATTCCAGCAGCGCCTTTTCATTAGAGCATCTGACTGTAAATTGAGTTAATGTTACAGGTAAGGGTACTGCCGTGGTAAAGCGAAGAAAATTATTTTGTGTGTAAGGCGCTCTTACGTTGTTCTTCCTGGTATCAATATAGCCGAATATCAATCCTTCATCAACGTCGGCAATAGCATCCTGGTCAAAAGTGATATAATAGGTTGTGTTCTGGGTAAGATCTGAAGGCGGATTTATCGTAATAGCGGCTGTTCCCGACCCCGCTACAGCGACGCTATTAGCCGCTATCGTCTGTACAGCAACGTTGTCGGAGAGCCGCCGGATGTAGATGTTACCAGCACCCGTTGCGACAGCTTCACTAAAGGTCAATACAATATTGCCATCGACGGCAAAATTGGTAGCATTATTGGCGGGCAAACTGGAGATCAGCCGGGGCGCTTCACCGGAATTTCCCAGGTAAACATCGCCGCCTGCACCATTGACGCGGCACCATATATCGAGGTCTCCGTCGCCGTCATAATCAGCGACAGTGGTCCCGGCAGTGTTCAACGTAAATCCTGCGGGTGTGCTGGTAGTAAAGGCAGCAAACGGATGAGCGGCCGGCGTGCTGAAAGAGCCGGTACCATTGTTCTGCAAGTAGGTAATGCCGCCTGCAACGCCTGAGCCGACAGCAATATCCACATAGCCGTCTCCGTTGAAGTCGGCGACCTGCACCAGTGCAAACCCTGTACCGGCAAAGTCATAGAGGGGCGTCTGGCTGCTGTAAAGGCCATTGTCATTTCTCAGGTAAACATCGCCACCTGCACCATTGACGCGGCACCATATATCGAGGTCTCCGTCTCCGTCATAATCAGCGACAGTGGTTCCGGCAGTATTCAATGTAAATCCTGCGGGTGTGCTGGCGGTAAAGGCAGCAAACGGATTAGCGGCCGGTGTGCTGAAAGAGCCGGTACCATTGTTCTGCAAGTAGGTAATGCCGCCTCCAACACCCGAACCGACGGCAATATCCACATAGCTGTCTCCATTGAAGTCTGCGACTTGCACCAGTGCAAACCCCGTACCGGCAAAGTCGTAGAGGGGCGTCTGGCTGCTGTAAAGGCCATTGTCATTTCTCAGGTAAACATCGCCACCTGCACCATTGACGCGGCACCATATATCGAGGTCTCCGTCGCCGTCATAATCAGCGACAGTGGTTCCGGCAGTATTCAATGTAAATCCTGCGGGTGTGCTGGTAGTAAAGGTAGCAAAAGGATTAGCGGCCGGTGTGCTGAAAGAGCCGGTACCATTGTTCTGCAGGTAGGTGATGCCGCCTCCAACGCCCGAGCCGACAGCAATATCCACATAGCCGTCTCCATTGAAGTCTGCGACTTGCACCAGTGCAAATCCTGTGCCGGCAAAGTCGTAGAGGGGTGTCTGGCTGCTGTAGGTTAACTGTCCGAAGGACATTGGGCCTAAGCAACCAACAGGCAATAAAAGTAAAGCGGACAAGCGAATTTTTCGCAAAAGCGTCAATGAACTGTTCATGGCTTGAAAAATATGCAGGATGCCTGCGCGGAAAAAATGGTTAATGGTTATCGCAGCAAAAGTAGAACGAATTATATTATGTATTGAATGTTCCGGAATATTAATATTGACATGAACGTACAAGTTTGCACAGGATTTAATCGTTGCCGCAATGCGGGATTAGCTTCTGCGTCACTTTACATTCGCAAGAATTAACAATTACTTTTTTTAGCTTCGGTATCGTTATGACCAATAGCACCTGATCAATATGGAGTGCTCAGCTGAGGTAAAAAGCTATAACAATGAGGATGGCCTGGCGATATTTTATTGATCCGTAAACGAAGATGAATCACAACTGTCTACCGACACGATTGTACAGATGAAAATTCAATACCAGATACTATGCAACAATTCTTTTTTGAGCCTCATCCGGCATTGAGGTCAATCATAAGCTCTATTGGCGTTATGGATGCCGACTTTGCCAGCGCCGGGCTTCCCTCTTCTTATCATTATCCGTGGTCGGCGCAGATACGGCTATGCTTCTATATCCAGGGCGACCTGATCGGCGTAAAGAAAAAAGCGCAGGATCCTTTTACTACGCTGGGCTCCAGTTTCGTGGTAGGTCCGCAATTGACGGACACTTATCTGGACTTTGGAAAAGGAGCGCTCACAGTGGCGGTCAGCTTTCGGGCCGGCGGGCTGCAAAGGCTCACAGGTATTCCCATAGGTGAGCTTACCAATAAGGAGGTGGATGCCGTCGACATCTTCGGAACTGAAATTGCGCTTGTGGAACGGCAATTAAGAGACGCCTGGCAACCGGCGGCCCAGGCGGCGATCCTGGAGCAGTTCCTGCTGCAGCGCCTGTCCAGGGCCAAAGCTTTGCTCCCCTTCGACCAGGCGATCAACGAGCTGGTGAAGCACCATGGCAACTTAAGCGTCGAAAAAACGGCTGCCTTAAGCTGTCTGAGCAAGCGGCAATTTGAAAGGAAATGTATCGAGAGGCTGGGTATGTCTCCTAAATTATTTGCAAGGCTTATCCGTTTCTCCAAGGCGTATATGTATAAAGAAGGGCACCCGCAATTATCCTGGATAAAGATCGCGCATGAATTCGGTTACCACGACCAGATGCATCTCATCCATGAATTCAAGCAATTTACAGGACATAATCCTTCTGCCATCGACAAAGAACTTCCCGGCTCTTTGAAATTGGTAAACCTCTTCGAGCGCGGCACCTGAAAAATGTCGCCTTTTTACTATACCTCCATTCCGTCGTGCTCCTATTTTTGATACCGCATCTATTGCAGGCAATACCTCCGTAAGCTATTGCCTGGCAGGCTTTGCTGTATCTGAAACCGATCCCCCAAGCTATGAAAAGCGCCATACTCATTGATGAAAACGACACGGACATAAAATACCTCGAATCGCTTTTGCATACCTATTGCCCGGGTATCGCTATTGTTGCTGCTGCAGGAGATGCGGATTCTGGCCAAGCTGCCATTCAGGCTTTCAGGCCAGACATCGTATTCCTTGGTGCTGAGCTAAATGACAGGCGAAGCTTTAACATGGTACAAGAAATTAAGAATCCCTGTTTTGAGATCATTTTTACCTCGACTTGCAGTGAGTATGCCATGGACGCTTTCAGGCTGCAGGCCCTGGATTACTTGCTCAAACCAATAGGTATCAATGAGCTGCAAGCCGCCGTATACAAAGCTGAGCAAAGAATAGCGCTGAAACAGGCCAACACCCTGTTGCAGGAGCTGATGGACGGGAGTGATAAGAATAATAACGAAGGGAAGATCGCTCTTCCGGTTCTGGAAGGCTATAAGTTTGTACGGCCGGGTGATATTGTCTATTGCAAAGCCTCGGGGAGCTATACGCTTCTCTTCTTTGCGGATGGCAGAAGCGACCTGGTAAGCATCCGGTTGGGCGCCTGCGAGCAGCTATTACCGGCGCCGGCATTCTTCAGGATACACCATTCCTATATTGTCAACCTATCCTATGTTGACCAGTATGTCAAAGGAAGAGGGGGGTACCTGATGCTGCACGACGGAGGGGCGATCGATGTTGCCGCTTCCCGGAAGGAAAGATTTTTAGAAGCGATTGCCAGCCAGTGGCGGGATAACAGACGCTGATATCCGGCATCGCCAACGCAGGGTGATTGTTGTCTGAACATGGATACAATAGTTTTACGGTTACCCCGCAACCGCTATTTTTCGCTTGATCCGCCATTGGCATCAAGGCGCAAAAAGAATAGGGGCTGCGGAATCGCTCGGCGGCATCTTCGTCGCGAGAGAAAAAACAAAAAGGCCTCACATTGCTGTGAGGCCTTTCGCGGACTGGACGGGACTCGAACCCGCGACCTCCGCCGTGACAGGGCGGCATTCTAACCAACTGAACTACCAATCCATTCCCCTTTCGGGAGCGCAAAGGTAATATGTTTTCTGAAAAAGAACAAATATCGAAATAATTTTTTCTCGCGAGAGGTGCTTCACATAGGCCAGGCCCAAGCCGATTTTTCCCGACCTTTACTGCCGTATGACCAGCAGCACAGAAGAGCAAACGCCGCACGCCGCATCGCTTACCAGGCCTCCGCTACGGTATAAGACCCGGATCGCGCCGACGCCGAGCGGCTTCCTGCACCTGGGCAATGTTCTTTCCTTTGCGCTGACAGCTTTGCTCGCCGAACGTTACCAGGCCACCATTGTATTGCGCATAGACGATATGGACCAACAGCGCGTACGTCCGGAATATGTACAGGATATCTTCGATACCCTCAATTTCCTGGAGTTGCCCTGGCACGAAGGCCCCCGCGATGCCGCTTCCTTTGCCGGCGAATATGCGCAGCGGCACCGCATGCCTTTATACAGGCAGGCATTAGAGCAGCTAAAGGACCGGGGCAAGGCATTTGCCTGCAACTGCTCCCGCAAGGACATCCTGCAGCTCGACATCTCAGGCCGGTACACCGGCGCCTGCCTGGATCGCAACCTGGATCCCGGTCAGCCCGGCCTTTCCTGGCGGCTCGATACCAGGAAGCCGGAACCGCTTATGATGAACACACTGCAAGGGGCCGTTGCTGTTGCTTTACCGGAAGATCAGCAATACTTTGTTGTACGGAAAAAGGACGGTTGTCCAGCCTATCAATTGTCGTCGGTAGTGGACGATGCCCATTTCGGCATCAACTTTATCGTAAGGGGACAGGACCTTTATGCGTCTACCATAGCGCAGCTTTACCTTGCATGTGTATTGGGTAATGATGCTTTTCAACGCAGCTTGTTTTACCATCACCCTTTGCTGATATTGCCCGATGGCAGCAAGCTATCCAAATCGGCCGGCGCCACTTCTGTGCGCTACCTGCGCCGGGAGGGGAAAACACCTTCGGCTGTCTTTACCCTGATCGGCAACCAGCTGGGCATTCCGGGAGCGCTGAAGGACTGGCGGGGACTCAGTATGCTGCTGCCGACGTAATAATAAACTTCAGAGAGAAGACCCGGCAGCGTACCGTTGTGAAGCACTTCCGGCTTGACTTAGAAACGTATCCGCTGTATCCGCATTGCATTGAAGATGGCCAGCAGCGCCACACCAACATCGGCAAAGACGGCTTCCCACATCGTAGCCAGTCCGCCTGCGCCCAGGATAAGCACAATGCCTTTGACCAAGAAAGCCAGGATAATGTTTTGCCACACCACCCGGTTGGTCGCCTTGCCGATCCGGATAGCCTTCGGAATGCGGGAGGGCTGATCGGTCTGGATAATGACATCCGCTGTTTCGATAGCAGCATCGCTGCCCAGTCCGCCCATAGCCATACCCACATCGCTGAGGGCCAGTACGGGTGCATCGTTGATGCCATCGCCTACGAAGGCGATCACTTTACTTTTATCCTGCTGCTGCTCCGTTACCTTCTGCACTTTGCCATCGGGCAGCAGATCGCCGAAAGCCTTGTCGATATGCAATGCCCGGGCAACCTTATCAACGACCGATTGTTTGTCACCGGAAAGCATCATCGTCGCGATCCCTTCCCGCTGCAGCTCTGCGATGGCCTGGAGACTATCTTCTTTGATCTCGTCGGCAATGGTAAGATAGCCGGCCAGCCGGCCGTCAACAGCAGCGATCACGATGGTATCGCTGATGTCGCGCAACGCATCTGTGTCGCCGATACCCATTTTATCCATCAGCTTGAGGTTGCCGGCCAGTACGGTCCTGCTGCCGATAAGGCCTTTGATGCCATGCCCGCCGATCTCTTCAAGCCCTTCGACGCGCAGTTCCCTGGCTGCATCGCCGGCATAGGCGACCACGGCCCGGGCGACAGGGTGGGTGGATGCCGCTTCCAGCGCGGCGACCAGCGGCAGCCAGTCGGCTTCGGGCAGCACCAGGCTTTTGACTTCCTGCACCTTGAAAACGCCTTTGGTCAACGTGCCGGTCTTATCCATAATGACCATATTGACCTTCTGCATCAGGTCGAGATAATTGGAGCCCTTGAAAAGAATGCCGTGGCGGGAAGCAGCGCCGATGCCGCCGAAGTAACCCAGGGGAATAGAGATCACGAGAGCGCAGGGACAGGAGATGACCAGGAAGATGAGCGCACGGTACAGCCATTGGTTAACATTATAGGGCTGCACGAAAAAGTAGGGGAGCAGCACGATGCCGATCGCCAGGAAAACCACGACCGGCGTGTAGATGCGGGAGAACCTCCGGATAAATTGTTCCGTTCTGGCCTTACGCGTAGTGGCTTCCTGCACCATAGACAGGATGCGGGCCAGGGAGCTGTCGTTGTACAACTTGGTTACCCTCAGCTCCACTACCTTGTCCTGGTTAATCATGCCGGCCAATACGGTTTCTCCTTTGCTGATGCTGGCGGGCTTGCTTTCGCCTGTGAGCGCTGCGGTGTTAAAGACGCTGCCGGGACTCAGCATCTCGCCATCCAGCGGTACCTTGTCCCCGGCCCTGATCTGTACAATATCGCCGACCAACACGTTGTCCGGCGGCACTTCTTCAAAACTGCCGTTCCGCTGTACCCAGGCCGAGGCAGGCCGTATATCCAGCAGGGCCTTGATGCTGCGTTTGGCACGGTTTACCGCGGCATCCTGGAACAATTCCCCGATCGCATAGAACAGCATGACAGCCACCCCTTCAGGATACTCGCCAATGAAAAAAGCGCCTACCGTGGCCAGGGTCATCAGCAGGAATTCGGTGAACACATCGCCCTTTACGATCAGTCTTACCCCTTGCCAGGCTACCGGCAGGCCGACAGGAAGATAGGCCAGTCCGTACCACAAGGGACGCGTCCAGCCTTTGAAAAAGCCAGGGTGTATAAAATTGTCGGCGGCAACGCCCAGCAGCAGCATAAGCAGGCTGACCGCCGTGGGCGCATATATTTTCCAGGCTGCCCTTTCGCCGGCAGCTGCCCCATGCTGGTGGCCGTCTTTATGGTCATGCCCTTCATGTCCATGGTCTTTACCTTTTGTAGAAAGAAGCGGGAATCCGCTTTGCTGTATGGCTTGCAAGATGCGACCTGCATCGGTCAGGGTCTTGTCGTATTCTATACGGGCATTGCCCGTGGCCGATACCGATATGTCGAGCACGCCCGGATGTTTCCTGAGCAGGTTTTCCAACGCTGTGGCTTCGTTGATCTCTCTTATCCGTTGGACCTCGGTAAGCAGGTGGCCGTAACGTTGCGTGATCGCAGCGCCTTCTTTGAGGGCTATACCCCTGATCTGCTCCAGGCTGATGACCAAAGGATCGAAGTGGAAGCACAGCTGCGCGGGTTCTTTGTCCCCGCCTTTGGCAAGGTGTACTTTTTCAAGCCCTTTCCGCTCTTGCAGGGCTGTAACGAGCCGCCGGATACAAGCATCCTTTTCATCGGGAACACCAGGTAGTACCAGCTCCAGCGCTATTTTTATTTTTTGCATGATTGTCTTGTAAAGAAATGAGAAAAGCAGGCATCACCGGCGAAAGGCCACTTTGGTGCGGGACTCTTTTCCGCAGGTCTGCCCGGTACCCTTAAAGCAGATCAGGACAAGCGAGGCGGCTGCCATATGGACAGCATAATATTGTTGGGAAAGCGATCGCGGTGAAGAGGAAAAAGAATATCCTGCTCTGGTGGCAGCCATAGAGCGCCGGGCAAAGCGGGCGCGGGGAGGGTAAAGGCGACAACGCAGCAGGCACACTGGCAAAGAGGAGAACAAGTATCGTTATGTGCGGCAGCATCCGGATGTCCGGTTATCCTGTGCAGCGGCTGCAGCTGCTGTTCCTGTCCCAGGGTCTGCCTGTCGCTGCAGGGAATGCAGCTTAAGGTCAGTACCAGTATTGCCAGGACCAGGGACAGCCATTTCATGTAAACAAATATAAGCAATTATGGGCATAGCCTTTCCAGAGTACCAATACCGTACCCCTGTACGCTGCAATTTGTCTGATTCTGCCGTAGTTAAAATCTGTATTGCACCTTGCCGTACCGGCACTGACGATAGCTTTGTCGTATCAACCCGGCCTGTTCTGCTTTTGCGGGGTTGCGCAACTACCCGTAAGAGGGCTCGGTGCAGAAGAAAATCTTCATTTACTTTTGCAGGAAATCAGAGGAAGAAATATGGCCGACAAGGTTATTTATTTTAAGGAAAACGACATTCGGGGCATAGCCATGCCGGAGCGTTTTACGTTTCCTTTTTATTATGAGCCCCACCCATTGGCCAAGATAGCGGCTGAGGAGCTGAAGCACCTCCTGGAAACGCAGACCGGGCTTGATCATAATTTCGGTCTTGACAGGGATGCGCATGGCATGGCCATCGGCAAAATGTTTGGCATCCTGGTCGTGCAGGATGGCGGGGGAAGGTTGGGCTATTTATCTGCCTTTTCCGGGAAGCTGGGCAATTCGAACAGCCATCTTCGCTTTGTGCCGCCTGTTTTTGATATGCTGGCAGAAGATAGCTTCTTCCTTAAGGAGCAGTATATATTGAACGACATCAATCGCCAGGTTAAGGACATCGAGACCAGCGAAAGCTACACCGCCCTGCAGCAGGAGCTGAAAGGCCTGATCCTGCAGGTGGAAAAAGAAATATCCGGCTTTAAGACCTTGCTCAAAGCCAACAAGCTGGATCGTAAAAGGCAACGCGAAGAGCAAAGAAACAGCCTGTCCCCGGAAGCGTACGCCGGATTTGAGGCCCTGATGATCAAGTCCAGCCTACACGATAAGCATCGCCTGGCGGTGCTCAATGCGGTATGTGAAGCGCGGTTAAGCCAGCTGCGCAGCCGTATGGCGCCGTATGACGGCCGCATAGCAGCATTAAAGAAAGCGCGTAAGGAAAAATCGGCAGCGTTGCAGCAGCAGCTTTTTGAGCAATATACTTTCCTCAATCAATACGGACACAGGCGGAGCCTGCAGGATATTTTCAGCGAAACGGTTTTAGGCGTGCCTTCAGCTGCCGGGGAATGCGCTACGCCGAAGCTGCTGCAATATGCCTTCCTTAAGGGATACAAGCCTCTTGCGATGGCTGAGTTCTGGTGGGGCGCATCACCCAGATCGGAGATCAGGGTGCATGGGCAGTTTTATCCTGCATGTACCGGGAAATGCAAACCCATACTGAAGCATATGCTGGAAGGAATGGCGCTGGACGAGGACCCTTTGTTAATCAATCCTGGCGCGCTCAAGGCGCTCGATGTCCTCTTTGAAGACGATCATTTTGTGGTCGTTAACAAGCCGCATGGCCTGCTTTCGGTGCCCGGCATCCATATCCGCGATTCGGTTTACCTGCGGTTGAAGCAGGCTTTTAAAACCATCGAGCCGATGATGATCCACCGGCTCGACATGGCTACCTCGGGTTTGCTGGTCGTGGCCAAAACAAGGGCGGCGCACAAGCATATCCAGCAACAGTTCCTGAAGCGCACCGTGACCAAACGCTATACTGCATTGCTCAACTGCGAAGTGCAAAACCGGGAAGGCGAGATCAGCCTGCCCCTGCGTGGCGACCCGGACAACCGTCCGAGGCAGCTGGTCTGTTTTGAGATGGGTAAGAAAGCCGTAACCCGGTGGAAAGTGATAGAACATAAAGACGGCCGGACTAAGATCCACTTCTGGCCCCTTACCGGCCGCACGCACCAGCTGCGGATGCATGCCGCGCACGAGCTGGGTCTTAATGCGCCTATTGTGGGTGATGACCTGTATGGTACTGCCGCCGAAAGGCTGTACCTGCATGCCGCCTGTCTTGAATTTATACACCCGGTATCCGGAGCCAGGATGAGCTTCGAGCTGAAGGAGGCCTTCTGAGACCATGCAATTCTGTAGGTGGCCGGTGAGTATTCGGAAGGTTTCGAGGGATGCTCCTGAAGATACACTTCCTGGTAGCCGCCTTTCTGAAAATTACCGGTCGGCGCTTTCCTGGCCCCGCTCAGTATATTCAAAAAACGATAACACCAAAACTGGTTAAAAGGTATTTGAATTCCTTACTTTTCTATGAAATCAGAATCTGTATCGTGTTGAAAAAAGACAACCATCTGTGGGAATTGGCTAAGCTGTTCTTCAAGCTTGGCTGCATCGGCTTTGGCGGCCCTGCCGTCCATATAGCCATGATGGAAAAGGAAGTCGTCCGGAAAAAGAAATGGATGAGCCCGGAACACTTTCTTGACCTGGTGGGCGCAACGAACCTGATACCGGGGCCTAATTCAACTGAAATGACCATGCATTGCGGGCAGGAACGTGCAGGATGGAAAGGACTTATTATAGCTGGTTTATGTTTTATACTTCCTGCAGTGATCATAACTGCTGTATTTGCCTGGGCATACCGTAAATACGGCAACTTACCGGAAGTCGCCCCCTTCCTGTATGGCATCAAACCGGCAATAATTGCGGTAGTACTATCGGCCATGTATTCGCTCGGCAGGAAAGCATTCAAGACAACCGTATTATGGATTGTGGGTATTCTTTGCACGGTTGCCGTCTTGATGGGAGCTAATGAAATTGCCGTTCTGTTCGGCGCCGGTCTTGCTGGCATTTGTTTGCACCTGGTACAGGCGAAAAATACTTTGAACAGTATCATGCCTATGATAATCGCACCCTTTACGAATACCCAGGTATTCTGGGTTTTTCTTAAGATCGGTTCAATCTTATATGGCAGCGGTTATGTGCTGTTTGCCTTTCTTGACGCCGAGCTTGTCCGTAAAGGAATGATCACAAAACAAGTGCTGGCAGATGCTATAGCCGTCGGGCAGTTTACGCCTGGTCCTGTATTCTCCTCCGCAACCTTTATCGGCTGGCAGCTGTCAGGGATTGGCGGTGCTTTAGCGGCTACAGTCGGGATCTTCCTGCCTTCTTTTTTGTTTGTTGCATTAGTGAACCCTTTTATGCCGCGACTGCGCCAATCAAAAATAATGGCTGCCTTTCTGGACGCTGTAAATGCAGCATCGGTAGCGATTGTTTTTGCTGTATGTGCAGAACTGTTCAACTATTCAATCCAGGATTGGCGTACCGTCTTAATTGCAGTCGTTAGCCTTGCTCTTATTTTTCTTTTCAAAAATCTTAATACAGCATATATTGTAGCTGGCGGCGCCGTGCTCGGGTATTTGCTTCACCTGATTTAAAAAGGCCTTGCATTTTTAAATGGTTATCTGGGAACGGGGTCAGTCCTGTGTAGTCTGTTACGTTTCTTCACTATTTCAGTGCATTTTGAAAGTCTATAAGTTGGTAGTTCGCATCATGGTTCATTATTGCCTGATCCTATCATGGTTGTTTGATCATTTCTTTTATGATCAGTGATACCTTCAAGATCCGGGATATACGCATCCGCATGTTCCGTTTTTGAAAGTTCCGACGTAATAATTTATCTTTCGTTTAAACAAATAAATAATAGTGTTCGTAAAAATGGACGAGGTGATCAATCACCTCGTCCATTTCATATTTGACAATTAGTGAGCGCGTCCTTAGAAAGCTCAGATTCAGTGTAGGGTTACTTTTTCGTTACTTTCCTTACAACGGTAGTGTTGCCTGCCTGCAGATGGATTGTATAATTGCCAGGTGAAAGCTTTGCTGCATCGATGGTTATGGAATTACCGCTGCCTGTGATAAGAGGATGTACTGCTTTGCCACTGAGATCATAAACGGTAACCGCTGTTATGACATCTGTGGCACGGATCGAAAACCTGGTGGTCGAGGGATTAGGAAAAATGATCACATCGCTGTTGTCATTACTGAGGCTTATCTGCTGAACGGTGCTGTAGGCTGCAGCGCCGTCCTGGTCAACCATTTTAAGGCGATAATAATTCAGCCCTTTAGCAGGGTTTATATCGTCATAGCCGTACTCCTGCCATCCGTCTGCTTCGCGAAACGGAATGCTGACAATGCTTTCGAAATGCTTGTCGTCGGGAGCGCTGCGTTGTAATTCAAAATGAGAGAAGAGCCTGGCGCTTCCTGCCTTCCAGGCAAGGCGAACCGAGCTTCCCGACTTCCGGGCCGTAAAATCTATAAGGGTAACAGGAAGCACCACACCGGTATTGGCATTAAAGGACGCCGTATTATAAGCCAGGAAAGCCTGATCGCTGTTTCCACTCAATTTATGTACAAAGCGGGCAACTGAACCGATATTGGCGCCGGTAATACCGAAATCAGCCAGATCGAAACCAACCATTCTCAGCGGCCGCAAGCCCTGGAGGCCTGCATTATAAGTTGGCGGATTTCCCGGGTCGTAGAATTTCCAGCTGCCATTAGCGACCACACTGATATTGGAGAGGCTTACAGCTATGGGATGGCCTACTACTACACCAGAGGCATTTTCGAAGGAGAAGGTATCGAGGCTGCCGGCTGCCGGCGGTTGTCCAACCTGTGTTACGATAATATCGGGTGTATTGTCACCAATAGAGCCTGTATTTAAGCTGGAAACATTATAATTCATCTTTGACGATGGGACGTTGAAAATAGCTGTCCCGAGGTCCAGGCCGTTGACGCCATCGCTGAGATATTGGCTGAGATTATTGGTAACAGGCAAAGGGAGTACATTGCCGCTGCCGCCGCCATATAAATTACCTACCCCAATAACCGTGCCGGTGCCAGGTGTAATGGAATTGTTGGCCAATGTAAACGAATTGAAAACTGCCGGTTGAAAAGCGACAGCGTTATCGGTCAGAACAGCATTGCTGACGCCGGTAGCGAAAGTAGTTCCGTTGTACGTGAAAGCTAACAGCTGGTGACTGCTATCCGGTTGTACGGAACTTACTGAAGCAGCGCTGGAAGACCAGAATCCGTGGTAATCTGTAAAAACGCCTGTGACGGGGGATTGTCCATACAATGTGCCTGTGATTGCAGATAAAGTGACAAAAATTGTCGCAGGAAAGATGATTTTCATAGTCATATCATTTAATATCGGCGCAAAATTAGGTTGCACTAATCGATAAATTATGTGAAGTGGGATTTGTCGAGGAAATACTACGGGGAAGTACAAGTTGTTGGGGTTGGTCTATCATGCCTTTATTACGCGCATTGAACTAGAGGATAGCGCGGCTTTAAGCAGATCTAAGAGACCGTAATGGGTTGCATCCGCATACTTCGGTAATATCGGCTACGGCAGTGTCAGTTATCGCGATGATTACGACCAGAGCTTTCACATCTAAATTGCAGACACTTATCTGTGAAGTATTTAATGAGCGCGCGGCAGAACCTCTGGGATTCCCTGGTTCAACATTTAATGTTCCCTTCATGGCCGATGACTTCTTCCGTAAAATGTTGATACTCTCGAATAAAAAAACAGATCTTTTTCCTTTTGGCCGTCTTATTGGAGCGTAGCCTTTCGGCCTGCCGTATTCAATACTTCAATGTTGTTTTAGGGAATACTGGCGGGACAATTGTCCTGCCCAGGAGCGGGATTTTTTTTCAATTTTGTAGCATTCCCATAAAAATAGAGACATGAAAGTTTTGGTAACTGGCAGCGCCGGGCATCTTGGAGAGGCGCTGGTACGCACATTAAGACAAAATTCTGCTGAAGTGATCGGGTTGGATATCCGGCCCTCTGCATTTACGACTAATGTAGGCTCCATTACTGACCGCTCCTTTGTCAGCGATTGTATGAAAGGAGTAACCACCGTTTTACATGCGGCCACGCTGCATAAGCCCCATGTGGCCACGCATACTATGCAGCAATTCGTAGAGACCAACATTACCGGCACGCTTAACCTCCTGCAGGAAGCAGTGGCTGCTGGCGTGCGGCGTTTTGTTTTTACCAGCACGACCAGTGTTTTTGGGGATGCTTTAGTGCCGCCTGCCGGAGCGCCTGCCGCCTGGATTACGGAAGAAGTAAAGCCACAACCCAAGAATATTTACGGGGTGACCAAAAAAGCAGCGGAAGATCTTTGTCAGCTCTTCTACAGAAATTTCGGCCTGTCCTGCATCGTACTCCGCACTTCCCGTTTCTTTCCTGAAAAAGACGATGACAAATATATGCGGGAAACATTTCAGGACGAGAACCTGAAGGCCAACGAATTCTTGTTTCGCAGGGTAGAGCTGGAAGACGCGGTAAATGCACATTTGCTGGCGGCAGAAAAGGCTCCCTCCATAGGATGGGGCGTTTATATTATCAGCGCTACTACGCCGTTCAACCCTGCAGATCTGCATGGCCTGCGTCACAATGCGCCGGAGGTAGTACTGCGCACCGTACCGGCTTATACAACAGCGTATAGTCATCGCGGATGGAAGATGCACCAAAGCATAGACCGGATATATGTAAATGAGAAAGCGAGGAAAGAGCTAGGGTGGGAGCCAACATATGATTTCGCTTACGTAGTAGCACGTATAAACGCAGGAGAAAGTTTACACAGCCCACTTGCACAATTAACCGGCTCAAAAGGATATCATGCAGAGCGCTTTACGGACGGCCCCTACCCCATCAGCTAGTCTGTAAATAGTGTCCTAAATCTTGTAATTCATGGGCATAGTTAAGAATCCTATATTTTAACCCCATTTAGCCCGGACGGCTAAATGGGTAATTGTCACTAGATTGAGATTCGAACCCCGTGACAGGTCGATAACTAACCAGCTATAAACCGGGAACAAATATTTTAGGTGCTAAGATTACATTCAGCCTCTTCCGAAGTACTTACGTTTTACGTTTGCCCCGCAACCGCCATTGGCGTCAAGGCGCAAAGAATAGGGGCTGCGGATCGCTCTGCCGCATTTTCGCCGCGAGAGAAAAAAAACAAAAAGGCCTCACATTGCTGTGAGGCCTTTCGCGGACTGGACGGGACTCGAACCCGCGACCTCCGCCGTGACAGGGCGGCATTCTAACCAACTGAACTACCAATCCAACGTTTCAATTATTCCCTTTCTCTGTCGAAAGGAGTGCAAAGATAAGGGGCTGTTTTTAATTCTCAAAATCTTTTCAAAAAAACGGGCAAAAATAAGGCCTGCGCTGGTGGCAGGCCTTTATCAGAAAAGATCTGGTTTTAATAGGCTGCTTTGTAGGAAGCGTCGAATGAGCCAAAAGTCATCTTATCCCAGGTGCGGCCGCTGTCCTCGCTGCGGTAAACACCCTTGTTGGTTGCAATGAACACATAGGAGCGTACCGCGTCATTCTTGTAAATATTCTTTTTCAATGCCATCCGGTACACGCTGGTGTTCTTTTCCAGGCCTACCGTAGCTGAAACAAAAGAGCCGTTCTCTACACGATAGACGCCCATAGTATCGGTACCCACCAGCAGGCTGTTGCCGCCATCAGGTGAGAGTGCGCAATTCCAGTGATGAAAGAAGGGCAGGGCGCCCTGGCCGATACGGGTCCAGTTCAGGCCTTCGTTGCTGCTGTACCATACACCGCCGCGTCCCAGGTAGTCGGTAAGGAAAAGGGTATTGGGATTGGAGGTCAGGAAAAATTCTGTGCCTTCTGTCCGCAGGAAGTCGCCTTCCATAACGACTGTTCTCCAGTTAGCGTCTGGAGCGTCTTTACGGAACATCAGGTTGTTGAGGTTGGAGTAGGCAAACACGGCATTGTTACCCAGCCCGGAAAAGCTGGAGATATTGAACACCGGCGGCGGGTTGTCTTCCCATGCGCGGTCTTCCTGCCAGGTCTTTCCGTTGTCCTTGCTTATGGAAATACCTCTTTCGGTATTGCTGCAGATAAAGACGGTATTCTGTCCCGGAAAATCGTAAGCCATGGTCTGCCAGGGAAAATGTTTCACATCGGAGAATACCGGATTGAAGTTCTTCCCGTTGTTGGCGCTGAGGTGCAGGTTCTGCTTCAGCATCAGCAGGTTGGTGCGCGAGGTGAGGATCAGGTTGGGCGCAAAGCCGTCAGGCGGAAATATGCTGGAAAAAGTGGTACCATCCGAGCTGTTCACCAGCCAGCCCTTATCGTCGGCAACGTAAAGACTGTAAGGCGTCTTCACCACCTTATCGTTATCTACACCGATCCCATTGTCTTTTTTACATCCTTGTAACGTAACTAAGGCAACGGCCGAGGCCAATAAAACGGAAGGTAGAAATCCTTTCTGCATGTACTGGAAAATTTTTCTCAAGATTATAAAAAAAAGTTTAAAGTACAAAGGAAGACGAGGAAAAATGTAGTGGTCGTTGGGTTTCCCGCAGCCTTTGTCCCGGGCGGTTTACAAAAGGAGCCGGCCTTTTTTGCCCGGCCGGCTCCTGTAAGGATAAATAAGATATATAAGGGGCTATAGGCCGCTTTATTTACCGGTGAATACTGCCGTTCTCTTTTCGAGAAAAGCCGCAGTGCCTTCTTTTTTATCTTCCGTACCGAAGCATTCGCCGAAAGCCTTGATCTCGTTGCTGTAGCCGGTGCTGCTGGCAGTTGCCGCTTCATTGACCAAAGCAATGATCCTGGCTATAGCCAGGGGAGCTTTGCCCTGGATCTTCAGCAGCAGCTCGCGGGTTTTGGACAGCAGCTCTTCTGCGCCGAATACGTGGTTGACCAACCCCAGTTTTTTGGCTTCGTCGGCTTTGATCATATCGGCGGTCATCAGCAGCTCCATAGCCTTGCCTTTGCCGATAAGCTGCACCAGGCGCTGTGTGCCGCCGTAGCCGGGAATAAGGCCGAGGTTCACTTCCGGTTGGCCGAACCTGGCCATTTCGCTCGCCGTGCGGAAATGACAGGCCATCGCCAGCTCGCAGCCGCCGCCCAGGGCAAAGCCGTTTACAGCAGCCACCACGGGCTTGGGTGCGTTTTCGATCTTGCTGAATACTTTGTCCTGTCCCACCTGTGCCAGCGCTGAGCCACCCTGAGCATCCAGATCAGTGAATTCGGTAATATCGGCTCCGGCCACGAACGCCTTGGCGCCTTCGCCGGTAATAATGGCCGAGCGGATATCTGCATTGGTATATACCTCTTCCAACGCTTGTCCCAGCTCGTTGATCACGTCTTTATTCAGGGCGTTCAGCTTGTCGGGGCGGTTGATCGTAATGATATAGATACCTTCGGCCAGTTCTGTCTTAAGGGTCTGATACATTTCTGCAATTAATTTTTTGAATGGAAATACAAAACGGCGTGCCGTTTTTTTAACGCCGTCAAATATAAGGCTATTGACTTAAAAAGAAAATTGAGGCCCTGCTCGGGGAATCATCTGTGAAGCGTTAGCAGCCTGCCCCTTACGGTGGCCGTAGGTTCCTGTATGCAGGTGGCAACAAAAGAAAAGCCCCACAGTCACACCGGGCTGCAGGGCAGTTCTCATGGCTTAATATCAGTTTTACCGGATCAGGGTCACATCGCCCCTGAAGGTTTCGACATAGTCGTCGGCATACCCGAGCCGGATATAGTAGTAGTACACGTCCTGGTTGGCAGGCTTGCCATTGATGGTGCCGTCCCAGCCTTTAGCAGGATTGGTGGTCTCAAACACCTGCTTGCCCCAGCGATCGAAGACGCGGAACTCAAGCAGCTTCTGGAATTTGAAATTCTGTACGCCGAACACATCATTAAGCCCGTCACCATTGGGTGAAAAAGCATTGGGTACCAGCACCGGGCTCCTGAAGTCTATCCGGATAAGCGACGTGTCCATCGCAAGGCAGCCAAATTCATTGGCGCCGGTAACCACATAAGCGGTCGTTTCCTTAGGTGTGGCCATAGGACTGGCAGATAAGCCGTCGCTGAGGGTACCGCTGGGCGTCCAGGTATAGAAGGTGCCGCCGAAAGCCTGCAGCGCAATGCTGCTGCCATATTTGATGGTGGTGTCGACAGGGAAAGATTCTATTGTCGGCTTGGGATTGACTGTGATCTCCGATTTTAGCGTGTCTTTACACCCTTCGGAACTGGTGATCACGACATAGTAATTGTTGACACCCAGCGGGGGCAATGCCTGCGGGCCGGCGCAATCGTTACAGTTCAATGTGGACGGAACGCCGGTAAACCCTGGATTATCGTACCAGGCATACTGGCTGCCGCCTGAAGCATGTATCGTAAACGGATCATCCAGGCAGATCGCGGTTTTTTCCGGGTTGATCTGGCCGACGAACGGAGTTACGATCAGGTGTGCAGAATCCCGGAGATAACAGCCGTTGGCATCGATTGTCTCCAGCACATAGAAGTTGCGCATGCCCGGCACGGTCAGCTGGGTATTGGGTGAGGAGGGGTCGGCAATGCCGGTAGCAGGCGTCCAATGATAGCTGAAGCCGCCGGCAGGCGCCGGACCATGATTGACAGAATACAGGTTTACCACATCGCCTATAGCGCAGGTCGTGCTGTCGGGATAGGCCTGCAGCACACCGTTGAAGGAGTTGACTTTGAAAGGCAGATCCTGTTGCGGGGGCAGAATGCGGCCGCAGGTATCGTTCAGGGTATTGCCGTCGGTCCCGATCTTTGAGCGGATCTTGTACAGGCCGTCGACAGCAATCGGCGCCGACAAGTTAAGCACCACGGAGGAGGTAAAGCCTCCCGGAACGCAACCCGGGCCTGCGGCAGATGCAATCACAACACTCGATGGACCCAGGATGGTGAAGTCGGAGCCGTCGGCGGCAATAGAGTTGCAAGCTACCGGTGTGTTGAAATTGATCTTAAGGCGCTGGCAGGCGGGTGAATCGAGCGACACATAAGTAATCGGGTCGATGCCTACGTGGAAGTTGACGGAATCGGGCAGCTGGAGCGCTGCATTGCAGAGCCCCAGCAGGGTATTGCCGTCGGTCCCGGTTTTTGCATGGAGGGAATAATCCCCGTTGGGTAAGGGGCTGGTAAACGTAACTTTGATCTTATCGGTATAACCGGCAGTACCGGAGCAGTTGATACCGGTTACCGATTGGATGGTACCGGAGGGGGTAAGGAAAAAGTCGCTGCCATTGGGCGCTATAGAGCTGCACAGCACATTGGTGCTCAGCTTCAGGGTCACTTCCTGAGACATATCGCAGACGGGGAGCAGTTCGAGCATTTCAGGCGGGGCTGGCTGATTGAACACGGCAGTGCTGCCTGTAAAGTCAAGCAGGAAGCCCGATCCGGGGCAGGTGCCGAAGCAGTCGTCGTGCCCGTAGTTGTTGAGCATGATGAGGTACACATCGCCTGCATTGGCGGTGATCTGCTGCAGGAAAGGCTGGCCGTATGCACCGCCGAAAACCGTGGTCAGCGTGGAGGTTGTATTCAGGCCTACAACGCCGCCATTGTAATAAGTATTGGGCTGGATATTGTTGTTGAAATTGCAACGGATCACCTGCGACTGCTGGATGTTGGCGCAGTCGCCGCCGGTGATGTCGATCACGGCAAAGTCGTAGTCATCGGCGGTATCTACCGGAACGATCTTAAATACGAGAATGCCGGGGCTGGTTACCTCGAGCCGGAACCAAACCGAATTCGCCTCGCCGTTACCGCAAGGGGTAAAGGGAAGGTCGCTCACAAGGCCTACGGTCTGGTAGCTGTAAGGAGAAAAGAAGTTACCGCAAAGCTGGAGCGCATTGCAGGCATCCTGTTCCGGCAGGTTGGGCGGAAGTAACTGGGCACGCGAGGTGCCGGCAAGCAAAAGGGTACAAAAGGTCAGCAAAAAAGAAAATCGTAAACCTCTATTCATTGGAATGCTGGTTTTTGGGGTTAAAACAAAAACAATCGATGAATCCCGGGCCCGACCTATGAGAACGAGTGGTGCAACAATTCTTTCAGGTATGGTCTGTTCTTACAGATAAGACTTTAGTAAATCTTTTTCCGTTGGGTTAAAGTTAATTTAAAAATGAAGTTTTTGGATGCATTGGCGCAGATAAAATTGTAAAAGGATGCCGGATGGTCTTCTTTCCCGCCGCTAAATGTAAACCCCCGGCGGAAAGGGCCGGGGGTCGTGTAGCGACAATGGTTTCGTTTAGCGGATCACTATCTTCCTGATCCCCGTCGACCGGGCCGATTGCAGCCGGATCCAATAGAGGCCTTTGGCATAGCCGTTGAGGTCGATCGAAGCGATGCCGGTCTTGTCCAGGTTTTTGTGGTACACCAGCCGGCCTTGCGCGTTCAACAGGTCCAGCGTCAGCGTTTCGGCAGGCTGCAGCTGCGACAGGTCGATCAGCAGGCGGTCGGTTGCCGGGTTGGGATACACTTTTACCTTGCCCGATACATCGGCCGAAGCGATGGCTACCGGGGCCGTGGTGCAAGCCGAAGCGTCGCCCCAGATACAATCGGCAAAGCCGGGATCGTCGATAAAAGGATTGCGGTTGTGCTGCAGGGCATAGATCGCATTGTTGCGGTCGATCTCTTTCCGGCTTACCGGGTCCATATGGTGCCACTCGAGCAACATCGCCACTGTCCAGGTTTTCAGCTCGGCATGGTTGGCCATGGCCCAGTCTTTCCAGCTGCCATCCTCGGTATAGTAACGGGTAGCCATATAGAAATAAGTGCGGGCCAGGTCGCCTTTGAAAGAATCCAGCGGCTCAAACACCGTACCCGAATATCCGGGGTAGCGGTTCGTACCCGAGCGGCTGCCGTTCTGGCTTTGCCAGTAACTCACTGTCGTATCGACCAGCCCATAGGGATCGTTGTCCCGCTTACCATTCACTGCGCCATCGGTAGGGTAGATATGGAACAGGTCGGAATTCATGGGCGCAGCTTCATTGAAATAGGTCCTGGGCCAGGAGTGCTCGCGGTTGTAGCACTGGCCTTCGCCGGTATAATTGCCGCACTGGTCGCTGCCGAAAGTATATTCATAAGGCGGCGTGCCGCCCGGCCGGTCGGAATAGATATCCCATACCTCGCCGTTCGCCTTCTTGTCCGTGCTTTGAAAAGCCGTCCACAGGTCATTATACGAGAGCGCATCGTGGTTCCTGATAATGTTGTGCAGGGCGGCTTTTAGGGGTACGCCATTGAGTGAGGCGGCGGCATCGTAATAGCCTGCCGGCGCTTGTCCGAAACTAAGCTGGCTGCAGGCCAGGCCCAGCAGCAGTAAATATTTGTGCATACAGCAGTAAATTGACCTGCGAAGGTAGCTTCAGGACCTTTGTTCTCACCGGGTTTCCGGCATTCTTAATCCTAAGGTAATATAGCGTGCCGGCATGCCTAACTTTAATTAACAGGCATTATACCCGTTTTTTACAGCGATGCTGTGATAAATCTATTATTTTTACCGCTTTAAAAAGAGCATTGATGAACCTGGAATTTAATAAAAACGATGATGCTATGCGCCTGGCGCTCAGCCAGCTCAGGCAAAGATTTGCCAAAATTGAGGAAGGCGGTGGCAAAAAGGCCATGGAAAAAGCCCGGGCCAAAAACAAAATGGCGCCCCGCGAGCGGATCCAGTACCTGATCGACAAGGACAGCACCTTTATCGAGATCGGCGCCTTCGCCGGATATGATATGTACAAAGAAGAAGGGGGCTGCCCTGCGGGCGGGACCGTCGGCGGTTTGGGCTATATCCAGGGACGTCAATGCGTGATCGTAGCCAATGACAATACGGTGAAAGCGGGCGCCTGGTTTCCCATCACCGGCAAAAAGAACCTGCGCCTGCAGGAGATCGCCATGGAAAACCGGTTGCCGGTCGTGTATATCGTCGATAGCGCAGGGGTTTACCTGCCTATGCAGGACGAGATCTTTCCCGATAAGGAACACTTCGGCCGTATTTTCCGCAACAATGCGCAAATGAGCGCGATGGGCATTACACAGATCGCCGCAGTGATGGGCAGCTGTGTGGCCGGTGGCGCTTATCTTCCCATTATGAGCGATGAAACGCTGATGGTAGAAGGTAACGGCTCCATCTTCCTGGCCGGGCCTTACCTGGTAAAAGCGGCCATAGGCGAAGATGCCGATGCGGAAGCCCTGGGCGGCGCCAAAATGCATACCGAGATCAGCGGTATTGCAGATTATAAATTTGAGACCGAACAGGAATGCCTCGACCAGGTACGCCGCATTATCGATAAGCTGGGCGATCAGCCCCGCGCGGGTTTTGACCGGGGGCAGCCTGCCCTGCCCCAAAAGGATACCCGGGAGATCTACGGTATCGTTTCGCAGGACAATACCAAGCCCTACGATGTGCTGGAAGTGATCGAACGACTGGTCGACAACTCCGAATTCGATCAGTTTAAAGAAGACTATGGCAAGACCATCGTTTGCGGCTATGGCCGTGTCGATGGCTGGGCAGTGGGTATCGTAGCCAATCAGCGTACCATTGTCAAAAGCGGCAAGAAGGAAATGCAGCTGGGCGGCGTGATCTATAATGATAGCGCCGATAAGGCTGCCCGCTTTATCCAGAACTGCAACCAGAAAAAAATTCCGCTGGTCTTCCTCCAGGATGTGAATGGCTTTATGGTGGGTACCCGCAGCGAGCAGTCAGGCATCATCAAGGATGGCGCCAAGCTGGTGAATGCAGTGGCCAATTCGGTGGTGCCCAAGATCACGATCGTTACCGGCAACAGCTACGGCGCCGGCAATTACGCCATGTGCGGCAAAGCTTATGATCCACGCTTCATCTATGCCTGGCCCAATGCCAAGATCGCGGTAATGGGTGGTGAGCAGGCAGCCAAAACCCTGCTGCAGATACAGGTGGCGGCCCTCAAAGCGAAAGGTGAAGAGATCGATCCTGAAAAAGAAAAGGAATTGCTGAAAAAAATTACCGACCGTTACAACAACCAGACCTCGGCTTACTATGCGGCGGCCCGGCTTTGGGTAGATGAGATCATCGACCCTGCCGATACGCGCAAAGTGATCTCGGAAGGTATTGCAGCGGCCAACCATGCGCCCATAGAAAGGGAGTGGAAAGCCGGTGTGTTCCAGGTCTGAGTGCTGTATGCTCCGGATAAAAGGCCCGCCATCATAATGATCGCGGGCCTTTGTGTTTTGCAGATGTTGTAAAGACGATTGCTTCATGAAGCGGGTATTGCTGCGTCGGTTTCGCTGCCGGGCCGCGATGCTACTCCGTATCAGCCTGCTCTTCCTGCCGCAGGATCACCTCGGTTTTCTTATTGGTTTTGAGCTCGGCAAGGGGGATGCCCTTCTGGTTGTCCATGGCCAGCACGGTAAGCTCGTGCCCCATATTAAGGTCGATAAACACCCTGCCGTCGATCAGCCAGCCGGTAGCTTTAAAGCCGTAGCCTTTCCGGGATAGCCCCGAAGACGTATAGATATCCTCGTCAAAGATGATCTTGACCAGGTCGCCATCGCTAAACTTGCGGGCATTTTCTATGTGGGCGCTGTAATAAGACAGCTTCACCTTCGCTGCCTTGGTGGTCTTGCTCATCACCTTCACCGACATGCTCCTGAACTCCTCATCATTATCGCTGCCGCCACCGGTATTTACGGGCCGTGCATCGGCGTTGAACACATTGTAGCCAAAGTCTTTCATGTACAGTTCGGGGTATTCAAACAGCTCTTTAACGGCAATGATCTTATATACGTATAGCGCGGTTTCGGGGTTGAGCTGCATGGAAAAATAATTGCTGCCCTGCCGTTTGATCGCTTTCGAAATATTGCTGATGCCAAAATTGTAGCCTGCCAGCGTGAGCGCCCATACGCCTATCTGGCTGTAATAGGTCTTGAGCAGGCGGCAGGCAGCATCGGTAGACTTGGCGATATCGTTCCGCTCATCGATCACGTCGTTGACAGTAAGGCCCTGTCCGCGCGCCGTTTCGGGCATCAGCTGCCAGTAGCCGGCGGCGCCGGCATGTGATGTTGCATTGGTGAAGCCACTTTCCACCACAGGAATATACTTCAGATCCATAGGCAGGCCATGCCGGGAAAGATAGCGTTCAAATACAGGAAACCAGGTGTTGGCCTGCTGTCGCAGCCGGGGCAGGTTGACCACCGGTACCTGCTTGCGGATCACATTCATCAGTTTGGTTGCTACAAAATTATTGTCGACAGGTATGCGCTCCCCGCAGAAGATCACTTCGTGGAGGCGCGCCTGTGCGCTGCCGCATAATAACCATGCGCAGAAAAACAATACCGCTGTTTTGTGTCGTAGCCGCATAACAATTAGGATGACGCCGGTGATGGTTATTCCGCGCTGTTCGCCTCCTTTTCCTTTTTGCGCTTTTCTTTCCGCGCTTTCTTCTGCTCTTTTTTATGGTCATCATCCCGGACAGAGGCGCCGATCGGTTTTTCTACCCTGGCCAGCTCCCGGCGATACACAGCGCCGTCGAAGAAGAGCTCGAATCCCGGTGCTCCCTGCCTGCGCTCTTTAAGGGTGAAGACCAGCTTGTCGTCATCGTTGATATTGGCGGCCCGGGTAACGTAGATGTAGTCCTTCGTCTCCCCTGGTTTCACCAGTGGGAAAAAGCCGATATAGCTCAGGTAGCTGCATTTCAGGAAAACCTTGGGCGAGCTGTCGGGGTTATACCAGGCCAGGTTGTTGGCGCCAACCAGGTAGTCGTCGGTGCCCTGGTTCTGTATCTCGATGCGGTAATAAGCCATAGCATCGCTGAAGGAAATGCTTTTGAGCGCTACCCGCACGCCGTTTGCAGGTGCGGCCGCGATATCCAGTCGGGCTGGCTCCGCCATAAAACGCTCACTCTGCGTTGCATTGCGCAGGGTATCGCCGGCGATATAAAAATCGGTATTGTTGAACTGGTTTTGCTCGGGTGGAATATCATACAGGTTGATCCCTTTTTTTCCATAGCGTTCCCATAGTCCCGCCAAGGTATAGCGTGCATTCTTCTTTGCCTCTTCCTTCTCCTTTTGCAGGGCTGCCAGGCGTGCTTCTGCTTCTTCTTTTGCTTTTTGCCTGGTCTCGGCTTCTTGCCGGGCCATTTCGGCTTTTTGCCTGCGCTCCGTTTCCGCTTTCTCTGCCTGTTCCTGTGCCTTGCGTTCCATTTCCTCGCGGGCGGCGATCCGCTTCCGCTCTGCTTCTTCCCGGGCGATTCTGTCACGTTCGGCCTTGGCTTTATCCCGTTCCTGACGCTCTTGTTCCCGCTGCTTCGCCATCTCGGCCGCTATGCGCTTGTCTTCTTCCGCTTTCAGCTGATTTTGCCGGAGGGTTTCAGCTGCCTTTTTCTTTTCAGCGGCGGCGTTCTCCCTGGCTATGGTCTCTTCTCTCTCTTTGGCTTTTGCTTGTTCCGCAGCTACGCGTTCTGCTTCCGCTTTGGCCCTGGCGATCTCCTGTTCCTGAGCTTTAGTCCTTTGCCGCTCCTGCTCTGCCTCTGCCTTTTGCCGCGCTTCTATATCCTTCTTCTTTTGCTGCTGGGCCAGCGTTCTTTCTTTTCTCTGCTGCGCCTCTTCCTGTTCCCGCGCTGCTTTTGCTTTTGCCAGGTCGGTGTCTCCGGCTGAAGCTCCGGCAGTTTCATTGTCTCGCTGCTGCTTGTCGGCAGATAGGCTGCGGGATTGTTCGGCCGCGGCTTTCAGCCTCACTTTGTCGGAAAAATCGTAGTACAGCACCGGGTCTTTGTTGATGTCGTAGTCCTTTTTAAAAACCAGCGTAAAGATGTGCGTGTTCTTCCCCTGGATCACGGAAAATCCGGTACCTGTTGCCGGCGGGTTCTCTTTCCCGTTGTAGGAGATCTGCATGGTGTTCTCGTTGCGGGTGCTGAACTTGAAGTAATCGTTCATTTCGTTGTTGTCCCAGCGGGCGTTGTCTACCTCCGAAGGAAAGGCGATAAAGGCCGGGGCATTGGCGCCGATCATGATCTTCCAGCCCACAATGTTCTGGGCGCCGGCCTGCAGGCATAGCACCGAAAGCAGGAGAACGGAAAGCAGGCGTGTCGGGTAGTGTGTCATCAGGCGGGGTGTATCGTGGTAAGCAAATTTACTCCATCCGTTACTGCGTTCCCTAGCCTGAAGACAAAAATCAGTGTTTTTACGTAGAGGCTCCTGTGTGCCTGTGGAGACCGAAAAAGGCCGCCAGGCCGAGTATTCCACCGATGCTGTCGGCCAGCAGGTCGTAGGGGTCATAAGAGCGGCCGCGGGTAATGCCGCTGCCCTGGAGCAGCTCTACCGCGTAGCCCAGGGCAGTAGTGAGCACTGCCATGAAAATACCCTTTCCGAGCGCGGGACGCTGGTAGACACACATCCACAGGAAGGCAAAGCCGCCGAAGATGGCGAAATGGACCCATTTATCGGCCAGGGGAACGTTTACATCCGGGATCTCATTGCCCGGGATGAGGCAAGCGACGAGGATCAGCAGCGTCCACAGGACAGCGATCCAGGCGGTCCTTTTCTTATATAAGTAGAAAAAACGGAAAAATGCTTTCATGATCCGGGGTTTGACAGCGGCAAAGATAGGTTCCCCCTCTTTGCGAAAGCTGCCGGGGCATGGCTTTTTTTCGGCTATCTTTGCGGCCATTATGCATCGAACGTTCCGTCTGGCGTGTACTGTCCTGGTGCTGACGCTATTCCCGCTCACCGGTGTTTTTGCCGGCAGCAAATATGTCTACGATTTCAATAGCCGTTGCCAGCAAGCCTACCAGTCGCTGGTATCGCTGCGTATTGCCGAAGGCAATGCTTTGCTCCGGGAAGAGCTGAAGGATAATCCCAATAACCTGATCCCGGTGCTGCTGGCCAATTACGACGATTGCCTGACGCTCCTGTTCAATGGCGATCCCAATGAATACAGCCGCCGGAAGGCTAACCTGGACAAACGCCTGGACCTGCTGGAGCAGGGCGACGAACAATCGCCCTGGTATAAGTATTGTATCGGTGTGCTGCATTTTCAATGGGCGGCAGTGCGCATCCGTTATAATGAATACTGGAGCGCCGGCCTGGAATTCAGGAAGTCCTTTATCCAGCTGAAGGATAACCGGAAGCTATTTCCTTCCTTCCGCAACAACCAGGTATTGCTGGGGCTGGAAGAGGCTATAGTGGGCACCATTCCCGACAGCTATAAATGGATATCCGGTATGCTGGGCATGAAAGGAGATGTGCGCAAGGGCACTGCGCAGATTGTGGATTTCCTGAGCCATCGCGATGGCAGCGCGGCGCTGATGAGGGAAGAGGCGATCTTCTTTTATTGCTACCTTAAGTTTTCTTTTCTTTCCGATCATAAGAGTGTCTGGAAGTACCTGGATGAAAGCGTGCTGGATTTCCGCAACAACCACCTTTATGCTTTTATGAAAGCCAATTTTGCGCTGAATGATAACAAAGCGCAGTTGGCCGAGCAGGTGCTGAAAGGGCGGAATACGGGCAGCGAATACCTGGATGTACCGGTATTCAATTACCAGCTGGGAACGGCCCTGTTGCAAAAGATGGATCATGATTGTATCGCTTACTTTCAGCAATTCCTGAACCGTTATAAGGGCAAGCTGTTCGTCAAGGATGCCTACCAGAAGATGAGCTTTTATTACCTGGCGCTGGGCGATCTGCCGCAGGCCATCAATTATAAGAATAAGATTGTGAAAGCAGGCAGCGAGCAGGTCGATGCCGATAAGCAGGCGCAACGATATGCGACAAACATCCAGATGCCCAATCCCTTCCTGCTCAAAGCACGGCTGCTGAGCGATGGCGGTTACTATGAGCAGGCCCTCGATGAGCTGAAAGGCTCCCGGGCTGCTGACTTCCCCAATACAGCCGATCAGCTGGAGTTCAACTATCGATACGCCCGTATCTATACTTTGATGGCACAACCGGCTAAAGCGATCCCGTTCTATGAAGCGACGATAAGGGCAGGGGCCAACCGGCAGGAACATTTTGCCGCCCGTTCGGCGCTCGAGATGGGACAAATCTATGAGCAGCAGGGGCTGAATGAAAAAGCGATTGCCTGTTACCGCAAATGTATCGCCATGAAGAACCACGACTACAAGTCTTCCCTGGATCAGAAGGCCAAAGCGGGTATAGACCGGCTGGGGGGCAATAAATAGCCGCTACCGGTTTACCCGGGTTATGATATAATGTGCGGTACTGTCTACAGGTACCAGCAAATGATCCGGCGCTTGTTCCAGCAAGGTCCAATCGTAGCGGGCCTTATCTTTCTTCTCAAAGATCACATAATCCAGTTTTGATCCTCTCAGGAACGAAGACATGTTTGCAGGTAAGACCCGCTCTATGTCCATGAGCTGCTTAAAGCAGGGCAGTTCATTGAAGATCATCAGCCGGGGCGCCAGCAGGCTGACCCGGCTATGCTGCGTGCGTACCATGTTTGCAATGGCGCTGTGCTCTGCAATGATACCGCCGGTGGAAAGATTATGCACATTCCGGTTGATCTGCTGTGCCGAGTAAACAAGGCTGACCAGGATATTGGCCAGCAGCAGTGTCCGGATTGCGAGCACTTTGCTGCGGCTGCCCTGCTCTTCCAGCCATAGCCAGCCTTCGGTAATGATAAGATACAGGAATGGTAAATAAAGTACCATATACTTGGTGGACTTGGACGGACAAATGAGCGCCAGGCCAAGCACGAGGAAAAGGGTATAGGACAGCAAGCCGGGTTGACGGGCTCTGAGCCGCTGCCGGCAGGTAAATAAAACAAAGAGTAAAGTAGCGGTAAGCAATACCTGCTTTTCGGTAAAGAGAAAGCGCATCTGCTCATTGGCCAGCTGCAGCAGTGATGCGTACCAGCGCTGATCGGGATTCAATATCGGATCGTGGCGAAACTGGTGCCAGAAATACTTCAGGTCGGCATGATATAAGGTGTCAGCAAAATAAGGTGCGAATGCCAGCGCTGCCAGGGCGGCATACGCAAAGACGACACCATATTTCTTTCGCTGCAGCAGTAACAGGCAGCCGGCGGCAATAAAAACAGCGCCGTTCAGGTGCGCAAACATACATAGCCCGGCAGCAATGGCGGAGCCGGCCAGCGCTGCACTTTTTCCCTGATCGAGGTAACGCATCAGCAGTACATAGCTGGCAAAGCCCAGCGTCATGATCAGGACTTCGGGCCTGAAATCACCCGCAGCATACAGCAGGTCCTGGTTGAAAAGCAGCAGGGTGAGGCAAATGAGAAAAAAGGCAGGATAAATATTGCCGTATCGCCTGCGTGTATAAGCATAGAATAAAGGAAGAAAAGCAAGGAAAGAAAGGTAGGTCACCATATGAAGACTGATCAGCGACCAGCCGCCGATGCGGCAGGCCAGGTAGCCGCAGTAAACAAACAGCTTGTGGAAGATGCTCTGGTAAACATCATAGCCAAGGTCGGCAAAGCCCAGACCTGACCTGACTTTTCCCACCTTCAGGAGCCAGAACACCTGCTCGCCCAGGTATTCGTCGTCAATCCGGGGAACATTATCGATCTGGTAGCCAATAAACAGGATGCAAGCGAAAGCCAGGAAAATTCTGAGGTGCTTAGTCTTTATCGGCAGCATTTAAATAGACCTTGTGATGGCCGCAAAATACTATTTATAGATGAACCGGTGAAGAAAGAATAAGGGGTGGGCTGGTTAAGAAGAAACATAGCCGCCGTATCTTTTATTCTTCTTCTCCGTCTTTATATTTCTTTTTCTTTTCCGGTGCTTTGCCTTCGATCACGATCACGATCTCGCCTTTGGGCGGGTGCTGTTCATAATGCAGGGCCAGCGCCTGCAGCGTATCCCGGCGGGTCTCTTCAAACATTTTGGTCAGCTCGCGGGATACGCTGGCCTGCCGTTCCGAACCAAAATAAGTGACCATCTCCGCAAGCGATTTGGCGAGCCGGTGCGGCGATTCGTAGAGGATCAAAGTGCGCTCTTCGGTGGATAGCTCTTCCAGCTTTGTTTTTCGCCCCTTTTTCAAAGGCAGGAAGCCTTCGAAGACAAAGCTGTTGGAGGGCAGGCCGCTTTGCACCAGGGCGGGTACAAATGCGGTAGCGCCGGGCAGGCATTCCACTGCGATACCCTGGCGTATGCATTCGCGCAGCAACAGGAAGCCCGGATCGGAGATGCCGGGTGTACCGGCGTCGGTGAGCAGGGCCAGGGTCTTTCCGCCACGAAGATGATCGACCATTTGTTCCAGCACACGATGCTCATTGTGCTGGTGGTAGGCATACAGCGGCTTCTGGATCTGGTAATGCTTCAGCAGCACACCACTGGTACGGGTGTCTTCGCACAGGATGGCATCCGCCTGCTTCAGCGTGTCCAGCGCGCGCAGTGTGATATCGGCCAGGTTGCCGATGGGGGTCGGAACAAGATAGAGCTTCATAGTAGCGCAAAGAAGTCTTCCGGTAGGAAAGACTTCTTCTGGTTTGATGACAATGTCCTTGAAAAGCTTATCCTTCGGTGATCTCGAAAGTATAGGATTCCATTACCTGGTTGGCGAGCAGCCTTTTGCAGGCCTCTTCCGTTTTGCTGCGGGCTTCGTCCTGGCTGGCGGCTTCCAGCGACAGGGTAATGTGCTTTCCTACCCTTACCTGGCTTACATTGGATAAGCCCAGGTTGTGCAGGCTTTCGGTTACAGCTTTACCTTGAGGGTCCAGCAGTTCTTTCAGGGGCATTACATCGATGTGTGCAGTAAATTTCATTGGATGCGTATTGTATAAAAATAAATGACGATTAAATATCCGTGGTTATTGCCTGGCCTCAGCCAGCGGGCTGGTCTCCGGGTAACGGTAAATAACGGAGAACAGGATATACAGCACAAAGACCAGGGGAACGACGGCGAACTTAAGGAAAGGCATGCCGGCCAGCAATACCAGCAGCAGCACGATCTGCGGCCACCAGGCCGAAGCGCCTTTGCCGGGAGCTTTCCATTTAAGGAATTTGATCTTGCTGACCATAAGGAAGCAAAGCACGGCAACGAGCAGGTAAAGGAACCATTTGTTCCGGAGCAGCTCGTCAAAATTGAATATGGGATTGCGGTACCAGCTCAGCAGGGGCAGGGAGGCTACGATGATGCCGGCGGCCGGAATGGGCATGCCGGAAAAGTGATCCCGCTGCTGGGCGCTGGTCTGGTTGAAGCGTGCCAGGCGCAAAGCGCCGAAGCAGGCCAGCAGGAACGCCGGGGTAGTGGCCAGCAGCGGCGCATCCAGCGCGCCGGGTTCGGCCATATAAGCAAGCCACAACAGCTTAAATATGATCATGGAAGGCGCCACGCCAAAGGAGACTACATCGGCCAGGGAGTCGAGATCGCGGCCGATAAGAGAATTGGCGCCCAGCGAGCGGGCCGCGAGCCCGTCAAACACGTCCATCAATGCGGCAAGGGCAATGAAAAAGCTTCCCCAGTACATTTGCTCTAGTCCCAGCACAGGCCTGTACTCTTCTTCATTGATCGTCGTGAGAAAAGCAGGAGCATTCAGAATAAAGGCAATGGCAATACAACCAAAGAAAAGATTGGCCAGCGTGCAGATATTGGGTAAATGTTTCATTTATGAGTAGCTGTAGTCGGTGCCTGCCGTTGGTGCCTGCCGGCGGGCAAAGATAAATCATTTAAAAAAAGGCCCACGAAAATAGTTTTTTATTTACATACCTGTACCTGTTTGCTACGGAGCTGTTACAGCGGCAGCAACTTTAAAGTAAGGGGGGATGCAAAGAACGTAAAATTCTTTTTCCCTGTTCCTAAAGGGCTTGTTATTGCCGGCGCCAGGCGTCGCCCCGACGTACATAATTCGCCGAAATAGCCTATCTTTGAGAACAACAAATTCTTTAAGATAATATGGATCCTAATCAGTTTTCAGGAAATGCTTACAACGATGTGCAGCATCGTCAGTACAATCCCGCATCGGTCAACTCGAATTATATCGCCAGCTATATGACCAAAGTCTACGGCTGGATGTTCCTCGGCCTGAGCATCACCGCTGTGATCGCCATGCTGGTAGCTTCTTCTCCCGCGGCGATCAGCCTCTTTTATGGAACACCGTTATTTATCGTGCTCATTCTGGCTCAGCTTTTCCTGGTCGGCTTCCTGGCGCTCAGGGTGCAGCACATGTCCTCAGCAACAGCAACCGCGATCTTTATCGGTTATGCTGTGCTTACCGGTATTACCTTTTCAGCTCTGCTGCTCCGGTACACCACGGGCTCCCTGGTATCGGTGTTCGGCATCACGGCGGGCACTTTCGGTATCATGACGGCTGTCGGCTATTTTACCAAGCAGGACCTGACCTCTTTCGGCCGCATCATGCTGATGGGCCTTATCGGTATCATCCTGGCGTCCATAGTAAATTTCTTCCTGAAGAGCGAGGCGCTCTACTGGATCATCTCCTATGTAGGTGTAGCGGTATTTGTAGGCTTGATTGCCTACGATACCCAGAAGATCAAAGCCTACGCTTTGCTGAGCAACGAGGAAGATCGTAAGAAAGGAGCGATATTGGGCGCCCTCGCCCTGTACCTCGACTTTGTCAACCTCTTTATTTTCCTGCTGCGCTTGTTTGGCGGCAGAAGAAACTAGCTTGATTATCAAAAACTAAGACAAAGGTGTACTTTCCGTACACCTTTGTCGTTCCCGGCTTTCAGGGAAAATTTTTATCTTCGTTCGATTCCCCCGGTTTAAAATGAGTAGTGCCATAATGAAATTGTTTTGTTTTCCTGCTATTGTATTGGGTCTGATCTTATTTACGGTATCCGCTGCACCGGCCCAGGTATTGCAGCAAGGGCCTGCCAAGGCGGCGGAAACGCCCGCTCCCAAGGCAGAAAAAGAGGTGAAGGATGTAAAGGTGCTGAGCGAGAAGAAAGACAAGCACGGGAATATCCAGCGCACCATCCAGTATTTCGACGGTAACATTAAGGTCACCGAAACGGTGATCATTCCGCCTTTTCCCGGTTTGGGAGAGCGTAAGAAGATCAATGTCGATACGCTCATACACGATTCTATGCTCGTCTATGTTGACAAAACCAATTACCTGGTGGCCCTGATCTATCGTAAAAAGCGTATCCGGCAGTACCGGGCGGTTTTTGGTCCCGACCGCCTGAAAGACAAAATGCGCGAAGGCGATCGCTGTACCCCGGAAGGCTGGTTCAAGATCGTGAGCAAGAAAGAACACAGCAACTGGCAGAAGTTTATCCTGATCAATTATCCCAACGATTCTTCCTATGCGCGCTTTAACCGTCGCCGGCAGCAGGGCCTCATTCCGCCCGGATCGCAGATCGGAGGCTCGGTGGGGATACACGGTGTATTTAAGAGCGGCGTGAAGATGATCGACTGGGGTATGGGATGGACCGATGGCTGCATCGCGATGAAGCCGGAGGATATAGAGGACTTTTATCAATTTGTGTGGCCGGGGACCCGTGTGTATGTAAAGCGCTGAGCCCTTCTTGATCTTTGTCAGGGAAATAGGCCTATAGCGAATATCGGGGACCGGGAATCTTTTTTCGATTATCTTTGTGCGCGATGAAGCAAAGCAAGTGTTTGACGACGGAAGGAATGGCCCGCCCCAAAGCGGAATTCCTGCAGCGATTCCTGGGCGATGAGACCGTAACCGCCGGCGTAAGCAGCGTTACGATCAGCGCCGGTATTCAGCTGCACTATGCCGATGTTTTGCTTTGCCCCACCGAGGACGAGCCTGAAGAAATGGCTTACCTGCACTTCTATCCGGTGGCCGACGGCAATTATTATCTCCAGCTTTCTTTCCTGCCTGAGTGCAACAGCAAGGCCAACGAGTCGTACCGTGTGGCGCAGCTGGTGTTCCATCCCTCCTTTTTTGAGCAATGGCCCGAGGGTTTGGTTTGCGGCAAGCAGCCCTTCCGCTTCGACCGCTGCACCGAACAGGCTTTTACGCTCAACGGCCAGGGGCGCGATATGCTGGAAGCTTTGATGAAGGAGAATACTAACCTGGATTTTATCCAGTCGCTGCGCCGGCAGGAAATGGCCATCAGCCTGCTCCGCTTTGCGTTGGAAGCTTTCCTGGTGCCCGATGAAGCCAATAAGCTGCCTGCCTGCAGCTTCCTTTCCAACAACAGTGAGCGGGATAAGGTGCTGGAAACGCAGCGGCTGATCATGGAGCATCTCGATCATCCCATGACGATCCGCGAATTGTCGCGGGAAGTAGCTATGAATGAATGTTACCTGAAAAAGGGCTTCAAAGCCATGTTTGGCAAGACCATCCACGAGTACCAGCAATTCCAGCGTATCGAACGGGCTAAGGAGCTCCTGCTGGAAGGCAATTGTTCCATCAATGAAGTGGCCTTTAAAATGGGTTTCGGCAGCGCTTCCCATTTCAGCACCTCCTTCAAAAAGATCGCGGGTATGAAACCCTGCGAGCTGCTGCGCTGATTCCTTCCTGAATATACTTCTGTAAAAGGGGACTACTTAATGTACTTCCCGATAAACGGCATGGCCTTCAGCTCCGTTTTTTCCACCTTTACGATCAGCAGCAGGTAGAGCAGCATCAGGCCGCTGGCGACAATAACCCTGATACCCAGCTGCAGCCAGCTTTGATGAATGCCGGCGGTGAGAGCATCAACGCCCGCTTTGAAAAAGAAAAAGATCAGCATGACGGTGAGGTAAGCCAGTATTTTCTTGACGGGATAGGGTACCGGGAAATACTTTTGGCCCATAAAGTAGGCCATCAGCATCATGCTGAAATAGCAGACCAGTGTGGACCAGGCAGAAGCATACATACCCCATTTGGGAATAAAGCCGTAGTTGCCGATAAAGGTGATCGCGGCGCCCGCTACCGTAATGTATATGCCCATCCACATCCTGTCGGTTAGCTTGTACCATACCGAAAGGTTGTAATAAATGCCCAGGCATACATTGGCCAGGAGCAATATGGGTACCACCCCGATGCCGCTCCTGTAGCTCTCCGACCGGATGATCACCACTTTCCATACATCCAGGTACAAAGCGGTGAAGAGAAAGGCGACGGCCATGGTGATCACAAACCATTTCATGATCCTGGCATACAATACCGGCGCGTTCTTCTCCTTAGCCTGGTTGAAGAAAAAAGGTTCTGCCGCCATACGGAAGGCCTGGATAAAGAGGGAGATGAAAATGGCCAGTCGGTAATTGGCGCCGTAAATGGCTACGATCTTCTTGTTGACATCATTGCTGAAGGGTAAAAGCTTGTCGAGAAACTCGCGGTCCATCACTTCATTGATCATACCCGCCAGGCCGATGATAACCATAGGCAGGCTATAGCCCACCATCTTTTTCCAAAGTGCCTTATCGATGCTGAAGCGAAAGCCTTTCCATTCAGGAAAGAGCACCAGCAGCACAAAGCCGCTTTGCAAAAGGTTGGCGAGGAGAATGAAGCCCAGCCTGGTTTTGCCCTGAAGCCACTGCGCCAGGCCATTGCCGGGATGCGCCGTAGTCCATTTGGGCAGGTAAACCAGGAAGAATACGATGAAGAATATATTGATCAGGATGCCGGAAAGCTTAACGAAGGCATATTTTTTAGGACGGTTCTCCTGCCGTAGCTTGGCAAAGGGAATAGCGGCCAATGTATCCAGGCCGATAATGAGCGCACACCAGGAGATGTATTCAGGATGATTGTCGATCTCAAAAAAGCGCTGGATCGGGTGGCGTACAAGGATCAGGACCAGGCAAAGTATCGTCGTGCTGATCAGCAGTGAGCCGAAGGCGGTGCGGAACAAGCTACGCCGGTCGATATCTGCCTGGTTGGAAAAACGGAAATAAGCTGTTTCCAGGCCATAGGTAAAGATGATGTTGGCCGCGGCCATCCAGGCATACAGCACGTTCATGCCGCCATAATCCACCATGCCCTGGTTGTCGCTGAGCAGAGCGGTAAGCAAGGGCGTCAGCAAAAAGTTGAGCATCCGGGCCCCTACATTACTGATCCCATACCAAAGCGTCTGTCCGGCCAATTGTTTTATAGCAGCCAATACATCAAAAATTTGGACGCAAATTTAATGATTTAATGATAGCCCCGTGGTTTATTTGTCTTCTGTGACGTTAAAGCCCGATGCAGCATAAAAAGGAAAGCCGCCCGGCAGCAAAGGGTTTAAACGTTATCTTTGGCCCGGGTCTTATAAAAGCAGGCCCATTCAAGCGTATGGCCGCCGTTCTTTCTATTCAGGAGCTTTCCAAAGCCTATGGCACTGTAAAAGCATTGAAGCAGGTATCCTTCGACGTACCTGAAGGGAGTGTGTTCGGCGTATTGGGGCCCAATGGCAGCGGCAAAACCACCTTGCTGGGTATCCTGCTGGATGTGCTGCGGGCCGATGCCGGCAGCTTTGCCTGGTTTGGCGGCATAGACCCTGCCGCTGCGCGCCGCCAGATCGGCGCCTTGCTCGAAACGCCCAATTTCTATCACTACCTCAGTGCGGTGCGTAACCTCGAGATCAATGCCCGTATCAAAGGGCGCGGCGCCGACGACATCGACCGTGTGCTGGAGGTTGTGCGCCTGAGCCATCGCAAGGACTCCCGCTTCAGCACTTATTCGCTGGGCATGAAGCAGCGTCTGGCCATTGCCAACGCCTTGCTGGGCCGGCCCAGAGTGCTGCTGCTCGATGAGCCCACCAACGGCCTGGACCCCGAAGGGATCGCGGAGATCAGGGGGCTGATCCAGGAGCTCAACCAGCAGGGCGTCACCGTGATCATGGCCAGCCATCTGCTCGATGAAGTAGAGAAGGTGTGCACGCATGTAGCTGTGCTGCAAAGAGGCGACCTGCTGGTATCGGGCAATGTCGGCGATGCCTTCAGGGCCGAGACGCTGCTGGAAATAAGTGCCGGCGATACCAGCCGGTTGCAGGAAGTGCTGCAACGGCTGCCGGGACTAAAGTCCGTGTCAATCAATGGCAGGATCTTATCGTTGTCGCTGGCGGAAGAGATGAGCGCGGAAGCCGTCAATCGCTTTTGCTTTGAGCAGGGTGTCGTGCTGCAGCATCTGCAGCTGAAGAAGAAAAGCCTTGAACGCCAGTTCATGGAGCTGACCAAGGGCGGCGAAGTGCATTAGCCGGCCCAACGTATTGTCTTGCCCGGGCAGTCTATGGGCCAGGAAGAGTGCCTTGGATACTGTTCTGTAATTTTTGCTTTAAAATTTGCTTTTTCAAATTCTTTATCTATTTTTAAGCCTCGAAATATAACCCAAACAGCGCTGCTTCCGGTTAATTCTGCTTTAAATCAATAAAAATATTTGCAACCTAATGAAGACTTTTTTACTTACAGCAATGGGCGTTTTCGCCATCCTCTCCACGATAACGTTTACTTCCTGCAAAGAAGATAAGTGTAAAGCTACGGTTTGTGCATATGGTGGCGTATGTCAGGACGATGGCTCCTGTCAATGTCCGGTAGGTTATGAGGGCGAGCGTTGCGAAACCATTACCCGTGATAAGTTCAAAGGCGCATGGCGCGTAACGGAAGACGGTACTGCCAGCAATCCTGCGCAGTATGCGACTTCTATCGAGAACGGCAATGCCATTGATGAAGTGATCATCCGCAACTTCTACAACCTGTTCAACCCCGTGGTAGATGCTAAAGTAAAAGGCGATACCATTTATATCAGCCGCCAGACCGTTAAGGTAGGTGAAGATGAAAAAGTGATCGAAGGTAAAGGTTATGCAGTACCCGAAGCTTTCTACGGCCTGCATGGTAAGCTGGTAATTTCTTACCGTGTCACCTCTTCAGACGGCAGCATCAACGAATTCGGTATGAGCGGCGCGACCAATGCCTCCGTCTGGAACAAATAAATCCGGCATAAAATACTTATGTTTGTAAAGCCCTTTCGGAATGAGGGGCTTTATTTTTTTGCTGCCTGCGACCGATGAAGAAGAACTATATCGCCGACCTCTTTATACATAACCGTTGGTACCTGCTGACGATCATCGGTATTTTCCTGTTCCTGTCGGCGTTCTTTCTGAACTTCCTTTGGTATGTAGCCCTGGTATACCTGCTGGTGCTGGTTGCGCTGACGGTAATGGATTACCTGCTCCTGTTTGCGGGGAAACGCAGCCTGCAGGCGCAGCGGATTGTCAATGAGCGGCTGAACCTCGGCGATGACAATGCCGTTAGCATCGGTCTGCTCAGCAGTTTTCCCTTCAGCATAGAAGTAAGGCTGATCGATGAGCTGCCGGTGCAGTTCCAGAAGCGCGACTTCAACCTGAAGCTGCAGGTGCAGGCCGGCAAAAAGCAGACGGCAGCTTACAGCCTCCGGCCCCTTACCCGGGGAGAATACCTCTTCGGCAGGATACTAGGCTATGTGAGCAGTCCCCTGGGCCTGCTGGCGCGCAGATGCATCAGCCCGGCCGCCCGGTCGGTAAAGGTGTATCCTTCTACCCGTTACCTGCGGCAGTACCAGCTGCTGGCATTAAGCGACAGCAACCAGTATATCGGCGTTAAGAAGATAAGGAAGCTGGGACATAGCATGGAATTTGAGCAGATCAAGGAATATGTGCAGGGGGATGATATACGGACCATCAACTGGAAGGCTACTGCAAGAAGAGGTAACCTTATGGTCAATAATTTTATTGATGCCCGCAGCCAGCAGATCTATTGTATTATCGATAAGGGCCGCACGATGAAGATGCCTTTCGACGGCATGAGCCTGCTCGATTACTCGATCAACGCCGCGCTTATTTTTCTCAATATTGCTTTGATCAAGCAGGATCGCGCAGGCCTCATCACTTTTGGCGCAAAGGTGAACGACATCATCGCGTCCGAACGGGGGCACACGCAGATCAGCAAGATCAACGAAGCTTTATACCGGCAGCAGACAGATTTCAAAGACAGCAGCCTCGAAGCACTGGGAACAACGGTTTATCACAAGCTGTCGCAGCGCAGCTTCCTGCTGCTCTTTACCAATTTCGAGACCATGTCGTCGCTGCAGCGGCAGCTGCCCTACCTGCGCAAGCTGGCGTCGCGACATTTGCTATGTGTGGTATTCTTCGAAAATACTTTGCTGAAAGAAATTCACGATGCCCATCCCGATTCCCTGGAAGGAATCTATATTAAAACCATTGCTGATCGCTTCAGCTTTGAAAAGAAGCAGATCGTAAAGGAGCTGCGCCGCCATGGCATCCTGTCTGTATTAACCACGCCACAGGAGCTGACGGTCGATGTGATCAACAAATACCTGGAGCTGAAAGCCCGGCAGATGGTATAATCCCGGACCTTACTCGTGGTGATAGGGCGAATGGTTGAGTATGCTGAAAGCCCGGTACACCTGTTCGGCGGCAATAAGCCGTACCAGCTGATGGGGAAACACAAGCGGAGAAAGCGACCAGGTTTGCTTTGCAGCTGCCCTTACCGCATCGGTAACGCCGAAAGCGCCGCCGATAAGCAATACCAGGGTCTTCACACCCTGGTTCATGCATTGCTGAAATTGCCTGGCCCATTGCGGCGAATTGAGCGCTTTTCCCCGTTCGTCGAGCAAGACAAGGTAATGGCTGGGCTGCAGCCGTTTCAGTATCATCTCTTCCTCGAGCAGCCGGATACGCGCTACATCGGTAGAAACGGCCTTCCGGGGCGGCTGGAGAATCACCAGGGATACCGGGTTCCAGGGTTTGGTCTTCTGAAAGTAGTATTGCAGGCCTTTTTCTATGAAATCTTCATTACCTTTGCCTAAAGACCAGATTTCTATGTTCATGGTTTTTTGAAAAAAAAGAAAAATAAATTTGCTGCGAAGTTAAAAAATTATTTACCTTTGCACTCCCATCAACGGAATGGCTGCGTAGCTCAACTGAATAGAGCATCTGACTACGGATCAGAAGGTTTCAGGTTTGAATCCTGACGCGGTCACTAAAATCAACAAAAAGGAGGCTAAACGGCCTCCTTTTCTATTTTCAGCGAGACACCCCTTGCCCCAGTACGCCTTATTTGGGATCAAGTTAAAAATGTGGGACAGCCGTGGGGCAAAATTTCGGATCGATTTACTTTCCATAAAAAATGCCCCCAATAAGTGTCTAACTTTTTGGGAGCAGTGCAGACTAGGGATCAATCGTAAAATCTGGGGGATTAGTAAAAAAGCGTTTGCTTTGCGAGCTAAAAAATAACTGTTTTGTCCGATCCGTATTTGGAGCTCATCTCCCTGACCCTACCCGAAGGCCTTCTT
>NZ_QUZZ01000019.1 GCF_003545695.1 Taibaiella helva
GCATACAACAGCATTACCACCGGCATTGGCGGTGCAATCCTGCGCCAGGGCTATGCCTGCGCCCAGGAGCACAGCAGCAGCAGTAAGCAATACCGCCTTTAAAGTAAATTTTGCGTTCATTGTTATTTGGGTATTTATTGGTTAGTAAGGGAATATTTATCTAGTTCAATTGCGTATCTAGGTCAATTGCGCCCCCTTCAATGGAACAGATCAAAAATAGAACTGTTTTATATGTACTTCGTGTCGTATAGAGAAACCCGAATGATGGACCTCAAGAAGTTGAATAGTTATTTTTCTGCGTTATCAATACTGCCCGTTCGAATATTTAATTCTTGGCTAGCATGCAGAGGTAACAAATTCAGGAGAGCTATTTCGCGTGATGGAGTTATTTCTGCAGAGTTTATTTTGCAGCATTTTAATTTGAAGCGTAGTTCTTGCACCGCTTACGACAGATAACAGTTTTCTTGGGTCAAAAAAAGCGGCCTATTTCAATAGTCTACTTTTTAAAGGATTACAAATTGAAGCATGTTTAGCAAACAGGGACAACAAGTATCTGAGCAGTGACTTAAATTCAATTGATTGCCGTTTGAGAATACTGTCGCATTCCGTTCTAGCTACCTGCGCCCGTTTATAGATCATCCAATTGTACGATACCATTCTGCAATGCAAACTTGATGATACCGGCCAGGTTCCTTGCACCTATCCGGCGCGACATATTGCTGCGGTATTGCTCTACCGTACGTTCGGTAAGGTGAAGGCTGGCCCCGATCTCCCGGGTAGTCATCTGCTTGCAAAGTAAACGGATCATTTCAATCTCCTTGCCGGAGAACTTAAAATTGGCGATGAGGTGCGTAGCAGCAAGATCATCTTCTGCATTGGCAAATTTATTGACGATGTGTATGCGGGCCTCCTGGCAGAAATACTCGCGGCCTTCCATAACGGCGTGTACCGCTTTAATAAATTCTTCGTCGTCCTCCTTTTTGATCACATAGCCATTAACACCGGACTGCACCAGCTTTACAATAACATTGGAAGAATAGGTAAAAGTATACGCCAGCACTCTTGTATAGGGCAGCTTGTATTTCAGCTCCCGCACCAAAAGATCTCCCGTAGTGTCCGGCAGTGAGTAATCGACAATGATCAGCTGAGGAAAAAATTGCAGGGCTTTGCTGACGCCGCTCATACCATCATGCGCCATATAAAAATTATCAAATAGATTACCTATAACCAGTTTTATGCCGTTAGCAACCATCTTATGATCGTCGATCACCAATACCGATTTGTACAAGCTCATATCGTTTTATTGTCAGTTTAAATATTACGCACAGGGATCAATTGCGGAGCGGAATAGTCAGCCGTGTACCACATCCTTCAGGAAATCTTTACTGGGAGGACTTGATAGCTTGTGCCAGCCCTTCCTAGTCAGGACCAAAGGCATATCAACCCCCATAGCGACAAGCCTATCTGCTTCCGAAATACTATAGATTACGTTCTCTTCATTGACCTGGTCGCCCGAGGCAAAAGACGTGAATAATTTGTACAGAAGCATGCGTCAATATACATACACCATGCGGAATCGTAGTACTTGAATTTCTGCGTTGCACTTGTTCAATTACAAGCCTGAAAATTTTCTGCGGGCATCTTTCCAATCGCTAACATTGGTTACCAGCGCCCCTTACAAACCATCAATAGTCGTTTTAAGAGTTGAACTTTTACTATTAAAAGAATCAGATTATGCAATGGTTTGAAATTTTCTCTCAACCATGTTGCACTTTTGCACATGACGCAGATACCCGCATTGCACAGCGAAGCCAAAGCGGGCGCAATACACCAGACCAATACCTACACACGATGGCCAAACAAACACTACACTCCAGCTATTTACAGAGCGGCTTTGCATACCGCTATCAGACTGAACTACCCGATGCTGCATGCTCCGGTTCAGGATACCGGCTGGGATAACTGAGTATACAGACCCAAGGCGCGAATCGCCCGGATCTTCATCGGGCTCAGCAAGTCTAAGCTATACAGCGGTACAGGACACCATGTCATATTGCTCTCTTCCATTTTTCACAAAAACCAAAATACATGTACAAGATCTATCCTACATTTCTTTTGGGCCGGATTGCAGAAAGGCGGCAGCCCCCGGGGCCGTTGCTTACAGCGCTGCTTCTATCTACGGCCCTGCTGGGCGGCTCCGTTGCCTATGCGCAAAGTCCCGGTGGCGTTCCGGTAGCAGCCTGGTATAAAGCCGATGCGTCGAACACCGTATTTTCAGATGCTGGTACAACAGCAGCGACAGATAGCACAACTGTTCAGCAGTGGAATGCCTACACAGGCAGCGGCTTTAACCTTCTGCAGGCAACCGCAGGAGATCGCCCGGTATTTTCCAATGTCAAGACACAAGCTAATTTTAATCCTACCGTTACTTTCTCAGGTAGTCAATGGATGCAGTTTACTCCAGGAGCGGGTGTGAATGTGATCGACAGGGCCACAGGGACATTATATGCGGCGGGTTATACAAACGTCAGCCAGAATGCCGGGTTTTTCGGTTTCGATGAGACTATGGACTTCCCCGGCTTGCATATGTACCCCGTAAACTCCTATTGGAAAACATTATTTTTCAGCAACGGCGGACCGGGATATCAAGGACTTGCGCCGGATTCCATGCTGCCCAAGACGTATTTCACTTCCGGTGGTGCATGGCAGAACAATGCAGGAGGAACACCCGCTTATGTTTCGGCTACTGCTTCCTATAACGGGATGAGGACAACATATACCGACAACCAGGTTTATAACGTTAATACTGCCGATGCCTATAAGGAGCTTAGAGTTGGCGGTGACAACAACTTGGGCTCGTTCAATGGACAGCTGAATGAGCTGATGGTATTTGAAGACAATCTGAGCAGTACCCAGATGGACCAGGTAGAATCTTACCTGGCCATAAAATACGGTACTACCTTTGCAAAAGGAACCAAAGATTATCTTAACTCAGCTGGCACACCGGTATGGAGCGCCGCTGTCAATGCCGGGTACCAGAACAACATTGCCGGCATTGCCAGAGATGACAATTCGGGCTTGTTACAGAAGCAATCCTGGAGCACCAATACCGGAAAGCAGGTGCTGATCGGCGTTCCGGGTCTGGCCAATACCAACGCAGCCAATACTGGCACGCTAACCGACGGACAGGCGCTGGTATGGGGGGACAATGGCCTGGCTAAAATACCTTCCGTTGCCGTCGGCAATATTCCGGGAACGAACTATCGTTTTGCATCGGTCTGGAAAGTTCAGAATACCGGCACTGTGGGCATGGTCCGTGTGGCCTGGCCTTCCTCTTCATGGGCCAGCTTCAAGCTTATACAAAGCAGCGACCCTGCATTCAATTTGGGAAATACCATAACCGACATGACCGGCAATACGCAAACGATCAACGGTGTGGTCTATAATTATGCAGATATTACGCTGGCCAATGGCCAGTACTTTACGTTCGCTGCCTTTGTACAGACCCCAGGCGGTGTAGCCTTACCTGCCGTATGGCTGAGAGCAGACGCTGGAACGGATACCACTTTGGTGAGCGGAAGAGTGAGCGGATGGCGGAACTATGGCTACTCGGGCGGCATTGCTGGCCAATTAAGCCAGTCGACGAGCGTTACCTATGATTATCCGTATTTCGAAAATAACATCCACAATTTCAATCCTGCGATAGTAGACAGCTTTACTAATGCAAACGGTGGATTGCTGCTGGCCAATGTATTCCCCAGCTATGCACAAAGGGCCTTATCGACTTTTATACTGCAGAGCCAGCCCGACGTTACCCAGCAAAGGACTATGGTCTCTTTTGGTAATAACATCAATTTCGGAAGCAGCCCGGATATTCCCTGGTTTGCAAGCCAAAGTGCCACTCAGCTTTACTTCTGGTGGGATGGTAGCTATCAACAAGCTCCGGTATTCCCCAATACACTGAAACGCTTCAATAATATCCCCACTATTAATGCCTATTATCGTAGCCAATGGACCAGCAATCCCGACACAACCACATTGAGTATGAACGGGGCCACAGCTACGCTGGCCGGTAATTCCTCCGCTTCAGTCGGCATTGGCAATCATCTTTACATTAATGCGGATGGCGGCAATAACAATCCTTCTGGCGGCAATATCTCAGAGATCCTCAGTTATGACCGTGACCTGACATCTGAGGAAAAATTAAGGATCAATTCTTATTTCAGCATTAAATATGGCATTACGTTGATGACCGGAGACGGTACGGCGGTGGCTAGCTATCTGAGCAGCACGGGAGATACAGTATGGAATGCGAACCGTAACAATGGCTATGCCAACAATATTGCCGGGTTAGCCTACGACTACCGTTCGGGGCTCGACCAGAAGCAATCCATAAGCCAGAATGCAGGTAAACAGGTGCTTGTCGGCACTACCGGCCTCGCCTCAACCAATACTGCCAATATCAGTGCATTAAGCGAGGGACAATATCTGGTATGGGGCGATAACGGCCAACCTAAAACACTTTCTGTTCCCATTACCAATATTCCGGGCGCCAACTATCGCTTTGCATCCATATGGAAGGTGCAGAATACCGCAGCAGTAGGCACAGTGCGCATTGCCTGGCCTGCAGGGCTGAACAGCTTAAAGCTGGTGCAGAGCAGCGACCCCACTTTTGTAAGCGGCAATGCCGTAACCAATATGTCGGCAAATACCCAAACGATCAACGACGTAACCTACAACTATGCAGATGTTACCCTGGCCAATGGCCAGTACTTTACGTTTGCAGCTTCTGTGCTGTCTCCGGGCGGTATTGCCAGCCTGCCCGCAGTATGGTATCGTCCCGATAACGCCAGCGCTTCAAAATGGAAGGATGCCTCCCTCAATGCCCTGGACCTGACCAGCGAGAACGGAGCAACGGTGAGGAGCGGAGACCAGGCGCACAACTTCCACCGCTGGACCACTGCTTATTCATCGACCAGCTATTACAATTACCTGGACAGCACCGTATCCAATACGGATCTTGAAGTAAATCCTGTCTTTGGAAATTATAATTCCAATAGCTTCTCTTATATGCCGCTGACCGTTTTCGGTGTGGCACGCGATACTCTGGCCACCGGAGGCTCAGGAGTGATCACGGGAATTGACAATGATAAATCCTATGCTGCAGAACCGAGTTTTGGGATTTCCGGGGCACAGCAGCGCTTCTATCGGTTCAGTAATAACGCCGCAGCTTCAGGCAATGATGTCCCCATTAACATGTCTGCCGTTTATATGTGGCGTCCTGCAGCCGGTGGCGCTACCGCCAGTGGTACCGATACGCTTTTGATGGGACTAAATGGCGCTTATAACAGATCACAAATAAATAAAGTAAGTAGTGTTGCCGGCCCCTATTTGAAAATTGGCTATTCTGCTTTCAACTGGGGCGCATTCCCCGGAGATATCCAGGAAGTCATATGGTACAAGGACTCGCTGGGTTATAACGATATCAGGAAAGTAGAAACTTACCTGGCCCTGAAATACGGTACCACGCTGGCCCATAGCTATGTGGCGGCATCCGGGGCCACTATTTACGACCGTGTTGCCGATAGCGTGTACAGCAACAATATTGCAGGCATAGGCCGTGAAGATGCCAACGGCGGCCTGGACCAGCGCCAGAGTAATTCCGTAAACACCGGCGACCAGGTATTGATCAGCACTACCGGTCTGAGCAACAGCAATGACAGCAATTCCGTGCAGCTGGCCAATGCGCAGTACCTGGTATGGGGCGATAACGGCCAGGCCAAATCGCCTGCAGTGTATGCCGCCGCTCTGGCATCCCAGGGCGTTAATATGGTATTCAAAGCCACCTGGAAGGTACGCAATACCGGCAGCGTGGGTACGGTAAGGGTAGCATGGCCTGCAGGCATCAACCGCCTGTCCCTGGTGCAGAGCGCCGATGAAGTATTCGACGCTTCGGATGTGGTAACGGATATGACCGTCGATACGCAAACGATTAACGGAAAGACCTACAATTATGCTGATGTGGTATTGGGCGACGGACAGTATTTCACATTCGCTTCCAGGGTAGACCATGCTCCCGGAGGTGTTTTTTCCGGGTTGTCCCATTGGTATAGGGCAGATAAAGATGCCGTAAATACCGGTGACAGCACCAATGCCACTTCCTGGAAAGATTATGCCGCAGGTACGGTGGTAAGCCAGATGGGCACTAATCCCTATCCTTATTACCGCAGTGGTTCTGCCACGTATTTCAATTTTAACCCGGGAATCAGCTTTACGAATGGTGATCAGTCTTTAGGCAACCTGTTGACACAAGCCGTTACCGATACTGCCTACGATATCTTCACATTAACCAAAGAAGGTGTCACCGCAGGAGGAGCAAACGCCCGTATTTTTAGTGTATTAGCCAATAAATCACTGCCTGCGGGCAATATCCATTACTGGGATGGAATTGGGATCAATTTTGATGGCCGGCTGGAGCGATACAATTCCACCTCGGGCCTCGCATATTTAGCCAATCCCGGCACTATTAATTTTCCGGCGAACAGCCCCGGTATTATGTACCACACCTTCACCAATAATACAGTTGCCAAAGGCTCGAATGGCGCCCCGAAAGGCACTTCTTCGATTTCAGGGCCTTACGGCATGATTGATGGTGGATTCGTTTTTGGTTCTACGGTTTTCTCAGGCAACGGATCGGATAATTACAGCATTAATGGTAGCTTAGGAGAGACGATTATTTATGGTGCCAATAATCTTACCCCTGCCGAGAGAAACAAGGTAGACGCCTACCTTGCTATCAAATACGGTATTACACTCGACACCAGCAGGAGCTATCTCAGCTCCGATTCTGTAGTGGTCTGGGATAACATAGCGGACAAAGCTTACTATAATAATGTTGCCGGTATAGCGCGCGATACAGTATCTGACCTGCATCAGAAACAAAGCCGCAGCCAGGTTACCAATAATGCCAATGGCCAGGTAGCTATTGGTCTCGGCAATATCTATGCCACCAATAATGCGAATACGGCAACGCTCCAGGAAGGCCAGTTCATGCTTTGGGGCGATAACGGTAACACGCAGGCTATGACCAACACGGCCTCGACTTATACCACTTTCGCTTATAACGGCAACAGCAACAACCGTCGCATGAACCGTGTCTGGAAAGTGCGCAATACGAATGTAGCGCAAACAGTCAAGCTCCAGTTCCCCGTTGCCTCCGTAGGCAGCACAACGATCACGGGCGAAGATGCCTGCGCCAACTATGCAATTATCTATGCTTCCGATGCGGCCTTTACCACTGGCCTGGTGGTAGCTCCGCTGACCACGAACGGCAGCAACTATGAAGCCTTGAACAATTTCCCGCAGGGCACCAGCTATTTCACCTTTGCCAAGGTCAGTAACCTGGCTCCCGGTGTAGTCGTATTGCCCGGCGCAACCACCGTTGCTCCTACCTTTACCACCTGCGCTACCAATACCTGGAAATATGCGCGCCAGGCCGCTTCGACCAATAAATACCTTGCTATAAGCGGCATGACCGATATACAGCTGGGCAAGCTGAGCGCAACCATCACCCCTAATGGCGCTACCTACAGCAACGCAGGACAAAGCACTAAAGTCATGCCGAGGATAGCCACGGTTACGGATACCACAGCGGGTACCTATACCGGTGTGAAAGTGAGGGTATATTATGATCCTTCCGAGCTGGCGGGTACGGCAGTGACCAATGCCCAGACCAATGGCTGGTTCAAGTACGAAGGCGATGCCGCAACCCTCATCACCGACATCAATACCGATGGCGTATTCAATACGGGTATGGCTTCCCAGCTGACACCAACAGCAAGCGGTGTTGAAGATGGCGTTGCTTATGTCGAGTTCAGCAATGTCGCTCACTTCTCCAGCTTCGTGTACCTGTCTTCCACACAGCCGGTGGGCACGGTGCTGCCGGTAACATTGGTTTCTTTCGATGCTTATCGTTCCGGGAACAGAGTAGCGCTGGCATGGCGCACCGCAAGCGAGCAAAAGAATAAAGGCTTCGGCATCGAACGCAGCGCGGACGGACAACGCTGGAATACCATAGGTTTTGTCCAATCGAAAGCGCCTGATGGCAATAGCCGCGAAGAGCTGAGCTACCAGAGCTACGATGAAACGCCTTTCGACGGTATGAATTACTATCGTTTAAAGCAGACAGATCTCGATGGTAAGTATACCTATAGCCAGATCCGCCAGGTAAGGATCAACAAGGGATCGTCTATCGATATTTATCCCAACCCCGTAAAAAATTACCTAACGATCGGCGGCCTTGCCGGCAATGAGACCATCAGCGTCTATGATGCTACCGGAAGAAAAGTGAAGACGATAGCTGTTGGGGATCATACACTGAAGATCGATTGCACCGCTATGGCCGCAGGTGTGTACCAGGTACATATTGTTTCGGCAACAGGGGAAACTGTCTCCAGGAAAATAGTGAAAATAGCTGGATTCTAACAATTCTGCTTTGGTTAAGAACGGCCTACCGGTATTCCTACCGGTGGCCGTATTTTTTTTCGGTGCGGTGTATAACCACACACTATACATGCAGCTCTGTGTACCAAACGCCACAGGCAGCTTCTATCTTTCTCCTGATAGCTGTACGATATTCCCTGGCATTCCCGGAAAGTACAATCCGCATCCTCAAGTATTTCTGGTACAGCAAAGATTCGCATAAAAGGGCATCATTTTTGTACTACTAGCTAAAGAGCCGCACTATATACACTATATAAATCAACTTTTTTAAAACTGCTTGCTTTCGGCAAAAGGCGGTTATGGTTAAATGAAATGGGCCATCTCAAAGGCTGTATTTTGATCCATAAAGATTTACTCTGCAATAAAATCGATTCTGACCTTCCTGGTATTCGTTATGCAGGCGGCGGAATTTATACAACTGAATAAAAGAATGTCAGCAATAAACGTAGTAATTGCCAGCAGCTCTCCATTCATGCAGCACGGCATAACCCATATACTTGGCAATATAGCGAGGCCACTAAATATTAGAAAGGCCAAAAACTACAGTGAGTTCAACAGTGCCGTCCGGGCAAGCAGCGAAGGCCTGCTGATCACTGATGAGACCATGCCCGACCTCAATGCTGTGAATCATCAGGCCTTAGACATATATGAGATCCCGCCATGGCTAAAAGTCGCAGTATATCACAGACACATGGGCACTAACGGAAAGTACAGCGGAAGAAACAATTGTTACTATATAACCAGCAAGCTGGTTTACATTAGAAACATTCCCGACATTGAAATGCTCCAAGATACCATCGCGACCATGCTGCTATACTTTAGGAAGTAAGCCTTCTTCTGTTTCCTCTTATCGCAATAAAAAAGCGGGCATTATAAAAAGGACAGCCCGCTTTTCATTTAAACCAATTTTGAGTTTATCGTTCACTCATAAAAATCAATTGATATGTCTAAAAATGACCTGAGCAACAAAACAGTGCTCATTGCAGGAGGCGGCAAAAACCTCGGTGGATTGCTGGCAAGGAATTTCGTAAAGAAGGGCGCAGCAAAAATCGCCATCCATTATAATAGTGAAAGTTCCAGAGCTGCAGCAGAAGCAACCCTTGCCGATGTACAGGCGGCCGGCGCCGAAGGCATCCTGTTCCAGGGCGATCTGACTAAAGTAGCGAACATTGTCCGGCTTTTTGATGAAGCCGGGGAAAAGTTCGGGGGAATTGACATTGCCATTAATACGGTCGGTAAAGTATTGAAGAAGCCTTTTACAGACACCACGGAGGCAGAATATGATAGCATGGCAGACATCAATTCCAAAGTGGCGTACTTTTTTATACAGGAAGCGGGGAAAAAGCTAAATGATCATGGGAAGATATGCACTATTGTTACCTCCCTGCTTGCGGCATATACGGGTTTATACTCCACTTACGCAGGCCAGAAGGCACCGGTTGAACATTATACTCGTGCTGCGTCAAAGGAATATGGCTCACGGGGTATATCCGTTACCGCTGTAGCACCGGGCCCTATGGATACCCCTTTCTTTTACGGGCAAGAAAGTGACGAGGCGGTGGCCTACCATAAATCTGCGGCTGCGTTGGGTGGCTTAACAGATATCAAAGACATCGCTCCACTGGTGGAATTTCTAGTAACAGAAGGCTGGTGGATCACCGGTCAGACCATTTTTGCTAATGGCGGCTATACCACCAGATAAACTTACACAAATAGCCGGCGACATCGCCGGCTATTTTAAAATCTGAGGTTATGCTTGTCAAAATCATCGATAGCATCCTTATACTTTTGACTATCTATATAGGGATCAAATGTGCAGTATCTTACTGCGGCATCACTTATGAGCAACATTGCACTGCAGGGAGATAGCATGAATGTTGCCATTTGCAGTTAAATTGAAAGGCAGAGAAATTGAAGAATTATCTTGGGAACCGAAAGAGCGCAGAGCCGCGAAGTATTTGACGTCGGACTTGGAATGTCAAATTACTTTAATTTAAATTGTTGCTGTTATTTTATTCTATAGATGATTTAAACAGCGCCCTGAATAGGCGTATAAATTTATTGAATGGAGTGCCTTTGTCTGCTGTTGTAAGCCAGTCTAAGCCTTAGGTGTCAGAAATCTGGAGTACAATCGATTAATTCCTATGGGAACTTCGATTGTTTAAGTCATTAGATAGTCTGTGATTTCATAGCCAGTGGACCCCATATTCTTATTGCGCTCAAACTACTCTAGCCACTCAAGACAAAATTAGAACATTCCTTGTATTCAATTATATATCAATTCATATTTGCACAACACTGAAAAGGACTCACGGATAAGTCAGCAATAGCGCAGATGCCCATGATTTCGAATTAACATCTATTCGCGTTTCTCCCGGTGCTTGGATATGTGGAAAAACGGCTGTCACTTATAACAGCCCATTTTTGCAAGGACTGAGTACATCGTCCAATTACAGGAAAACGGTCCAGAGCCTTTTTTTGCAGGTATTGTTCACATAACGCCAAAAGCTACGCATAGTAAATACTTTTTAATCCTTTCCGGATTGTAAAAGTTCCTGATTAAAATAAACAGGTATAAGATAGGTAAAACGAAATAAGCGAGGTTGCTGATGGCAACCTCGCTTTCTCTGAGATAAGCAAACTAGAATCTTATAAACATTATAGCTTAATGAATTTAAGTGTTCGAAGAACTTTGTTGTTGTCTTTCACCAAAAGATGATAAGCACCCGGTGTCAGCTGGCTTACATCAATTTTGTGATTTACAAGCACTGTTTCCTTCACTACTTTTTTGCCGGATGCATCTATGATGGTTACAGCTGCAGCTTCATCTGTGCCAATTACCGTAATCATATCCGTTGCAGGGTTGGGTAGCAAACTAACACCTCCGGCGTTACATCCGCCGGAAATCATTAAGATGGCTGAATAGTCTGCAAGGCCATCCGTATAAACCACTCTTAATTGATACATAGCTGTATTGCTGTGCGGAACGTTTACAGTGTAGTCGGTCTTAATGATATCAACAGCAACTTTTTGTATCACGGAAAATGCCTGGCCATCTTCGCTACGCAATATTTCAAATCTTGCAACGGTTGCCAGTGAAGGGATACGCCAGGAGAGTCTTGCTTCACAGCCAACTAGTTTACCTGTAAAGTATTCCATTGTCACAGGCAGCGGTGTACTCCAATTCAAATTATAGATGGCGGGTGTTTGATCCATTACTCCGGCTGCGTCGATGTAGGCGTAACCAAATTCCAGGGACGTATACCCACTGCCTGTAAATTCAACTTGTAGCAGCGATGGATTGAATACAGGGATATTAAATGGATTTGTCAGTGAGGGCGGGTTGATCCCATCAGCACCAAATTCAATAACAGCGCCATTATACCAGAGTGTACCGTTCGTCGGCAAGCTTGTTATAGCCACTGATTTGGTACTCAGCGAACCGCTTACCGACATATCCTCTGCATCGTTACCGGAAAACACCGGCGGGTTAGCACCGATACCATCGAGCGCCAGGAAGCTTCCGGCAGCAGGAGGGCTAATGGTCGTTGTTTTGGTATCTGTCTGCGGTATACGTTCTATCCCGAAACTTTGATTGCTGATAGCAATGCTGCCGGCGTCAAGATTGATAGAAGTACCTGCATCCGGCGTTTGTGCCGCACTGTTACCAGCGCCTACTGCATTAGCTGTTGGCACCCATGCCGCAGGATAAGTAATAGTCTCAGGCGCATTGCCCACAGTACTTTGCGTAGTAGAGACCTGGATCATCATGCCTGTAGTATTTGCAGGTACATTTTCCAGGTTGTAAGTGCCGTCTGCATTTACTGGTATCGATTGCAGCACCATGCCAAGCGGATCAACCAATGTGACGTACAGCAATGTTCCGGCAGGAATACTACCTCCTGCAGGTGTATTATTGCCACTTACATTCTGCTCTCCGGCAGTAGCACCATCACCGTTGGCATCGTCCCAAACAGTACCGGAAACGGAGATTACAGCGAGCGGTACTGCCAGCGTTGCCGTATTGCTGCTTGTTTTTCCTGCATTGTCCGTTACAGTGAATGAAACAGAAGGCGTAACATTACCATCAACCGGGTCGATACGGATCGGCTGTAACGGCACGCCTGTAGCGTCGGTTGGCACAGAAACTCCGCCCGTAGCCGGGAATGAAGCACAGGTTGCTGTAGGACATATTGCCGGTATTGATGCTGCATCGGCATAATAGGTAAGGGTACCTACCGCAATGCTGGTAACATCGCTTGGGAAGCTAGTAATATTTACAGCAGATAAGGTACCCGCCGAAGGGTCGGTGAACAGGAAATGATTAGTGATATCTATGGTGTTGATACCACCAGGATTACCTTGGGATGCTAAAGTATTGTCTACTGCCGCAGGAGGCTGTTCTATACCAAAGTTAGCAGCAGTAACGGTCTCGGTTACATTGCCTAAAAGCAATTTACCATCTGCAAGCGCATCACTGCCGGGCCCTGTTCCATTATGCTCACCCGTAGATAACCATCCACCAGGAAGTGTGACTGCAGGAGGCAATGCACCCACAGTGGCAGCTGTGGTCGTAAGCATCAGCGAATAATTACCACCGTCCAGGTTAGAAAACAGGTATTCCCCTGTTAACGGATTTACAGGAACAACAGCGACTACCAGGCCGGTAACTTCATCGATCAGCACTGCCTGAAGACCTGATGGCACTTCGGTAAGGCCATTTACCGTACCGTCCGTCATACCGTTAACGTCGTTAAATGCAGTGCCTCCTATGTTAAGTACAGGAAATTCCATGGTTACCGTTGCCGCTTCACTTTCCTTGCCGGCAGCATCTACCTCTTTGTAAGTAAAGGTGTATGTGCCGCCGCCGGCAGGTGGATCGAAGGTAAGCAGGGCAGGATCATAGTTGGTTATATTTCCGACGGTAGCTATGTTAGCAGCAGTAAGTAATACACCGTTATAATAGAGGTTGCCTGATGCCGGCAAGGTGCTGATAATAACATGATTCAATGAAGTAGCAGCACCATCAAGCAGCCCTTGCTCAGGGTCAGCACCATTTAGTGTCGGCACCTGTATGGCCGCTATTCCTCCGGGATTGGCGAATGAACCGGAAACATCATTTGCTGTCGGCGGTGCATTTAAACCAAAATTTTGTTCCGTTATATCAGTAATGCCTGTTGTAAGTTCAATTACGCCTAGTTCTGTACCCTGCACCGCTATATTGCCGGCGCCAACATTTTCACCAGTGAAGAGACCCGTTGGTGGCTCTGGTGTAACGCTGGCAGGATTAGTTGTTACGATCAGCATATATCCTTCCGCATTTGGCGGAGCCGGCAGGCTATAAGTGCCATCAGGATTTACCGGCACAGAGACTACAACATTATTAGCGGCATCTACAAGATTCACATATACTCCGCCACCTCCGTCAGAGTTGTTCTCTGTAGCGTCTCTGATACCATCGCCATTTGCATCACCCCATAAATTACCTGTGATAAATATAGCGTTTGGCGCATTTACATTAATGTAATAGTCTTCAACCTCTCCGTTGAACAATTTTACGTCGCCATTATCATTTTTTGTAAATGTGGTAACAGAAGCAGTAGCAACCACCCGTATTTTACCCGTAGTATTTACAGATACGGTTCCCGGAATACTGATGCTTGCCACGGCTGTAGCAGGACCACTGTGCGGTGTAACCCCGGTTACAAAACGATCCACACCGTCATTGAAGCGGCCATTTCCATTTACATCAACCCAGGCCGCCCAATATACATTGGTACCGGCAGGTCCGTTACCATTAACGGTAACATTCAAGTCATAATTGCCACCAGGCACGATCTTGAACGGATCTCCGGATGTGCCGGCTCCTGCCACAGCAGGCGTTAACGGCGCAGCGGAAAGCGTTAAGCCGTGTGTATTGGCATCGCTGACGTTTGTTTCACACTCTGCCGTAGGGTTGTCGGTATTATTACCAAGCCAAACCCTATCACCAGAGGTAAGAATAGTTGCATAAGCTGTTGGCCAGAAAATGGATGCCGTATTTTGAATATTACCAAAGTCTCTGTATTCAGAAGTATTCCAATCAACAAAATAATCCTCAATTTCACCGTCACGTGCTGCGCTAAGGGCTCTTTCGTCAACAGTTGTAATAGGGTTGTCCGCTTTTACTTCAGTTGTTAGCCGGATCCTCATGTAACTGCGAACAATATTTGCTACAGTATTACACTGTACCTGCCCTGCATTTGCCCAGGTCAGCGTAATGCCTGTCTGCTGGGCAGCGCTTGCAGGAATAGTGGTGGTCGCTATTTCGGTAGGTTCGAAAATGTGATTATTGTTCCAGTCAACCCAACCATAAATAGTACCGGTAAGGCCGCTATTATTAAATGCGCTGATGGTGATGCTGTAAGTGCCTTCGCCGTTGTAAGCGCCTTTAATAATACCATCTTCCTCTGACCCGTCGCCGTTGCTGCCTTCATTATCCGCATTGGTATTCACATTTTTAAGGGTAGCATATTCGTCAGTAGGCAATGTAGTACCAAGGTATACGTCTCGTGAGTAGTAGAAACTATGCACCGCACGATTGTCACCGAAACCGCTTTCAAATTCTCCCGGAGCATCGCCGGCATCCAGTAACTGAGCGCAGGCAACTTTGGCATCCCCGGTAGAACTACAGTTGAAAATATACTCATATTGGTTTTCGGTGGTGCCGTCACCTTCGCTTCCATTTATCCTGTGTCCTGCATAACAGTATTTTGAACTGCCATCGGAGACATAAACAGTAGTATGACCGCCTACCTCAACAAAATTCGAACGCTTTCCGGATGTTGCGAAATCCGGTGGTATGGTAGCATAGGAAACCACAGTCCCTGTTTGTCCAATCATACTTCCATCATTGCTGCCCCAGGTGTACATATTACCGGTGCTTGTAATTGCCGCCACTGCCGGGTATACATAAGCATCCTGGTCATTGGCAGCAATAGAAACAACATCGCTGAGATCGGTGGTGCTGTTGACCTTGACCCTAACCCAGTTTGTGCTGCTGGTCGTCGATCCTATCCCCAGTTGTCCGCTACTGTTGTCTCCCAACGCATAAAGGTATCCATCGGTACTCAAAGCATAATAGCCCGGGGTGCTTCCCGTCATCGCAATCATTTTGGTGGCGACCCAGCCCGCAGGCTTAGCCATAGGCCTTGCACGATAAAAGGTACCTGCTGCCGTGTTGGAATTGGCAGGTACCACCGGAGCCACGGTAGACACCGCATTGAGGGCAGTACCGTTACCCAGGTATTGAGATGGCCCCCAGGTGTAAAAATTATCAGCAGCATCTACTGCAAATCCATTGCCATTTGAAATGGCAACATGCTTAATATTGGTAAGCGGCACGCCGGTATACAGGGATACCTGATGCCACAAAGCATCGGCAGTGGTAGTAGCGGTGGTACGATCTCCATAGAGGTTGCTGCTGCTACCCAGAACGTAGAGCGATCCGGAAATGGTCCGGATAATGAGCGCGCCCGGTGTAGCCATCATATACCCGACGTCTGCCGGGTTAACGCCCGCTGGAAGCCCTGTAGTCGCTGCGCCGTTGGCGGGAAGTATCTTCTGGCAAGTAGCATTTGAAGTAAGGGCTGTCGGAACGATCCGACCCTCTGCCCCTGCGGCATAAAGCCCGTCAGTAGATAATACGATTACCTGGCTTGTATTCCCGATACTGTTGGATGCGAGCGTTGCTTTTAGAATTGTTCCTGTTATGGCCGGATACAATGCTTTATTTATAGCTGTCGGGGTAAGTATGTTATCGCTGCCGTAAGCAGATCCAAGCCCCGCGCCTTCTCCCCATATCTTATAAATACCATCGGGCCCTGCCGCTATTGATGCGTGGAATGCAGATTGCATGCGGCCATAAAGAGGACAGTCTGCCATGTTATCAGGCGTTCCTGCGAAATTGGTATTTATTTGATAATCTTCTACCTCGCCTGTGGGTACTGTACCGGTGTAAGTACCGGCGGAATTGCCATGACCTATACTACGCTCATCTAAACGAGGACCACTAGTGGTTGAAGTAAGGTCGGCCATAGCTGTATTGGTGAGCCGCAGACGAACGTATGTTTTTGTATTGGCAGCATTTGCCATCGGCCATACCAAAGGAAGCGTTAAATCGCCTGAACCGGTTACGGTGGCCGTTGCCACTTCGCTGGCTTCAAAGCGACCATTGTCGTTGAAGTCAATCCAACCGTAAAGTGTAGTTGTACCGGTAACTCCCGTACCCTTACGCACCTTTACGTTCAAGGTGTATGAGCTGCCCACTTCAAGCAGCCTCCCGTATTCAGTCGCAGTAAGTCCATTTTCATCGGCGCCATCGCCGTTGCTGCTGTTATTATCAAACCCGGTGCCCACAGAAGCTGGCCCGTTATCGTAGTCGGTAGCTATGTCGGCAGCATGACCTAAATACAATTCTGCAGCGCCCGATGTTATGGTCTGATGTCTTGCCGGGACGGGTGTAAGGGCTGCATTTATTTCATAAGTATTGGGCGCATCACCATAATCGTAAGAAGGATTAACCGTAACCTGGTAATCTTCCACTTCACCCAAAAACACCTCTGTGCCGTATGTAAGTGTATTATTACCGTCTCCGATGGCCAGCCTGTCCACCTGGGTTGCCGTACTGCCGTTAGTGGTATTGGTATTGCTGCTCAGGCGTAAACGCATATATATTTTTGATGCGCCCACAGCACCCATTTGCGCGGCAGTCCATGTAAGTGTTACAAGACCATTATTTGTACCCGTGGCTATTGTCGGCAGGGTAGTAGCGCGCTCCGATTGCTGAAAAACACCATCGTTATTTAAATCAAGCCAGCCATACAGCGTACGCGTGCTCCCGATGTGGTTGGTAACTCTTACACTAACGCTATATGCCGCACCTACGTTTATTGCCGGAAGAGGGCTGGATATACCATTTTCATCACCGCCATCACCATCAGCACCATTGTTGCTATACAAAAATGGAACGGAACCCGCTGAAGCTTCCGCATCCGGGAGACCGCCGATCTTCAGTACATCTGTTGGAATATTTCTCGCTGCTAAATGTACACCATCGCTATTGTTGTCGAATGTAAGCGGCGCATCGCCAAAATCATAGCTTCCATCAACGACGGCTAATTGATAATCCTCCACCTCGCCTATAGGCATGGTTGCATTATTGGCAGCATTGGCGGTTGAGACAGCTCCGTTACCTATACTGCGCTCATCAACAAGCGGACCGCTGCCCGCAGATGTATAATCGTTTAGTAAAGAGCCTGACAATCTCAAGCGCATATAAACCTTGGCGCCGGTAATTGTATTGACAGAAGCTGCAGGCCAGGTAAGCCTTTGAATACTGGCGCCGACGGTTGTAATGGAAACCGGACCAGCAACAGAAAGCTCAGCTGCAGCGAACTTACCATCACCATTCAAATCAAGCCAGCCGTATAAATATTTGGTACCGCTGGCATTGGTAACATTCACTGCAACTGTAAAGGCGCCATTTTTATAAACCACAGGTAAGGTTACAAATGCATCTTCATCGGATAAATTATTAGCGTCGTCTCCGTTGGGGTCGTTGTTGTCGCTTGCCGCTGCTACCGTTGCCGGCGCAGTTTCTCCATCCCACAAGGCCCCAAGGCTGGACCCCTGCTGCTGTTGATGAACAGCAGGGCGATCTGTAGTGCCGTCAAACTGCTTTTCGTAACTAATGGGCAGGTCGCCATAATCTGTTCCGGGTTGCACATCCAGTCTGTAATCTTCAATTTCGCCAAGCGGGACCGCGCTCGCATTAGCTGCGTTGGTTGTCGCTGTAGCCCCGTTACCAATACTACGTTCGTCTATATTTGCGCCACCGGTGGCAGCTGTAGTAAAGTCAATCAATGATATACTTGACAAGCGTAGCCGCAAATATATTTTCGTGGCAGCTATCGGAATCGTTCCTAATTGAGCGGCTGTCCAGGTGAGAGTTACTGCAGATGTACCAACTGTTGTTGTAGTAGCGGTTGCAGCTTCACCCACCTGGAATTGATTGTCGCCATTCAAATCAAGCCATCCGTATACATATTTAGTACCACTACCTCCGGTAACGGGTACAGACATGGATAAACCTGCGGCACCACGGTACACGATGGGCAATACCGTAAAAGCGTCGTCGTTTAATCCATCGCCAAGCGTACCGTTATTATCAGCATTGTCAGCTACATAATTGTTAGAAAGCTCGGCATCAAACGTAGTACCGATACGCCAGGTCGATGAAGCGTACGCCGTTGCCGGTAAATTCATCGTACTGTCCTTATCTGCCTCGAAACCAACAGGCAAATCGCCAAAATCGTATTGCGCAGTAGCAACAGCAGCCCATGAAGCACCTACTGTGATGGCGTCTATGTCAAGTACCGGAGACGTTGCTGCTGTACCCTGGTAAAGTTGCACAGAACTAAAGCTGGTGGCTTCCGCACCATTGGTTGCACTGTAAGACACAGCAGGCGTTGGCTCTGTAACGATTGGCGATGGATTGACGTACAGGTCAACGATATCGTTGGTAGCGCCGGCAACACTGGTGTATTTAAGTACAATGAAATAGGTCACACCATTGGCACGGGGTGTGGTTTCATACACGGGCGTTCCCACCCCTCTGGCTACACCGAAATAAAAGTCGGACGTAACCGGGTCTTTTTTTACATACACTCTCGCACTTGGAGTAGTGGTAGCACCCAAAGCAAAGAAGTAGTCGCCCAACAGTTGAGAAGATGCTACATTGACAACAGCAGCTGCATATACACTTGTACCAGCGGTGGCCACCGATATAGTTGTGAAACTTTTATAAGCATCTTGCCCCGGGGCAGCGAGGCTCACTTTATTGCCGATACCGTTGCCAGGCGCACCTGCGTAAGATAGATTGCCGGTTGATGTGGTAAGGGGAGAACCGCTGGCGATACTCGTCCAGCTTAAACCTGTTGTACCCACCAAGGCAGTGCCGGTAGCAGCGCCAAATGGCTCGTGTAAGGCCGGCTGAGCAATTGCTCTGGTACAAAAGAGCAGCAATACCGAAGCTATAAGCAAATACCGCCCCGACCACCTAAAATAAACCGTAGATTTACTTTCCATAGTTGTTTACATTTTTGTGGTTAAAATGAAGGATGATTAATTGGTATTTATATCATAAAAGTTTGGTTCAGGACGGGATGATCAATCCTTGGCAGAAAGCTTACCTCTGATACTGTTTCCAGGGTAATGAGGCAACAAAAGGAACCGGCACATACCGTACTGAAGGCATATACAGGAAGCCTGACCTATTAAAACAATGGCTATCCGGCTATAAGAAACAAATTTGCTATTGATTTCAACTTCGGTTGTTGCGCTTGTCGAAGCACCACTTTAGCGCTGTACTTCACCTTCCGTGAGAAAAGTGCGACAGGCCCGAGGACCGGTAGTTCTTGTTTCCTATATCCGGATAGTCGCTCAAAACAATATCGGCTAATGCGGCAAGTAAATTTTTTCGACCAGCTCAATCGACGAATTCGCGGGGATTGTTACCAGGTCTATTGCCAAACAGAGTAAGATTGTAAACGAAATATCTTTTCATATTAAGAGGGTTTGGTAAGGGCAGTTTCGGTCAAACAATTTAATTGGCGCCCAATGGGTGTCGAACACATATGGACGCCAATAAAAGTCTATAAAAAACATTATATAATTTCAGACTATTGAATAGCTTCTATATTTGTATTGAAAAAGTTCAATGAGCATAGATTAATGTTTAAGGCCAAAGGCGTGCGAATTGTACCACGAGTAAAAGAAAAGCAGGCAGTATGAATACTACCTGCTTTTCTCCTATTTTTAAAGAGTTTGTTGATTTTGCTGATGTTTCAGTTCTGATCAATATATCTGGCGCACTACCCAATTTCTGTATTCTGTCGCTTACTTTCTGTAGCATTATTTCGGAATGGCGGAGCGGATTGATCTTCTTTGAACAATCCCAATTTCTTTAAAAGAGTAAATATGAACGAGAAAAATTCAAAGATTAAAGACATGTCAGTTTTTTGGGTTAGGTCAAACTTAAATATTGGGTTGAAATACTATTAGCAGTCGTTCCCCATCTGACTCCCGCACAATGCCTGTTGTTACCGCAAGTGATGGAGATCATTTTTAATCAGGAGATCATACAGAAGCCATAGTATTGTGGCTATTACCTTTCGGGTAGCCGATACGCAGATTTTTGACAACACTGCGGCAATTGCTATGGTAATAATCCATGCTAGTATCTGCTGCCAGACAACGGATAAAGAATGTCGCATGTAACCAGGTTTTCGGCGATGAGTAAAACGACCTCGAACATACCATAAAAGTAGTCGTTGACGCCAGGTATATCCAATGATCCTGCTCAATCAGAAAAATGATATAGGTGACTGAGACTTTCGACAGGAAGGTTGTTGTCGCCAGGCTTTCATCTGACGGATTGGTTGGGAGGTTTAACCAAAACTGATTGTTACCAGGTAACGAAATGCTTTGTTGGCTCGCCGAATGTAAGGTGTTTTATTATCTGGGCATTTTATCTGCCCTTCCCTGGTTGCGGTTTTTTTTCTTCCGGCTGGTATCCTGTCAGCCTGCGGATATCCTGTCCGAGGCGCTGCATATCGTAATTGTATAAACGGGTATAATCTTCCCAGGCGGCCTGTCCTCCTGTTGCCGGGGGATGTGCAAGTCTTTGTCTCAAAGCTTCATTACGTTCTTTCAGCTTCTTGATCCGTTTGCGATACGGCAAAGGGACCTTCTTTCCCTTCGGGCTTACCTTCTCTTCAAATTTTTCCAGGGCCCGGGTATTCCGGTTAAGATACGTATTGGCCGTATCGCCGAACTGCCGGTAGGCAGCAGCAGAATCCCAGCCAGCCTCATCGGTAGCTTTGACGGCTTCGCTTATATCGGCTGTTTCCTTGCTTTTTTCTATTCTTTCTTTATGTATTACGCTTTCTTCCCGCTGATGACCATGCCCGCAACGGGCAAGCCCTGTTGTCAGTGTGCCGGCAATAACGATCAGGCGGGCTTTGTAAAATAATGTCTTCATATGGAGTATCGATTGTAAACATAAGTGGTGGCTGAAAATCCGCCCGTAGAAAAGGAATGGACCAATGCCTGTTTCGGATAAGCATAGCGCCGTTTTGTGCAGCAAAGATCCGGATAGTTATCCATGTGCTGAAATGAGCGGGATCAGAACTATATATGATCGTTATTACAGAAACGGTCGGTATTATTTACTCGTATCTCAGAATCAAGATCATGCCTGGCGATGCTCCGGATCAGTTTATAGTCTCAGGCGCCGCTCTAATTTTGATCCGGAAATGTAAAAACACTTTCGATTCATGCTATGAAAACCATAATTGTCCCTACCGATTTTTCCGCAGCTTCCATCAATGCAGCCTATTATGCAGCAGAGCTCGCCATGCATACCCATGCTGAAATTACCTTGCTACATGTTATAGCAATGCCGCTTACGGTGGCAGAAGTGCCTTTGCCGATAGATAGTATCGAAATAGCTATGGGCGAGGCCAACAGGTCGCTGAAAGAGCTTAAAGAGAAGCTTGAAAGCTATAGCAATGACAAGCTCTGCATTACTTTCCGGACGACTGTGAATAGTTTCCTGGGAGAGCTCGAGAATTTTAACAGGCAAAAGAAGATCTTCGCGATGGTTATGGGAACAAGCGGTGCAGGCGCTACAGAGGCATTTTTCCTGGGTAGCTTCAGCCTTGCAGCGGCAAAACACCTTGCCCGTCCCCTTATTGTCGTTCCTCCGGGTTATCGCTTCAAAGAGATACGGAAAATAGGCCTGGCCTGCGATATGCGGAATGTATCGGAGACAGTTCCCTTCCAGGGTATAAAGGATATATTCGAGTATTTCCCGGCGAAATTGGAGATCCTGTACGTAAGCAAACCCAAAGAAAAGATGTATCCCCAGGTATTGACGGAAACAAAGTTTATGCAAAACAATCTTGCCTGGCTTCATCCCGAGATCAGGATCACGACCAACAACGACATAAAGCAGGGGCTGGAAGATTTCGTGAGCAAAAACAGTATAGATTTGTTGATGTTGCTCCCTAAGGAGCGCAATTTCGTTGAAAGCATCTTTCATAAAAGTGTGACCAGGAAAATGGTGCTGCATCCGGAGGTGCCCGTCATGATAGTGCATTGAGAAAGACACCAGGCATGCAATAGTTTTCACATTAATTCAAATACAGTAAATGGATATTCATTATCAGAACGCGGACGAAGCGATACAGCTCGTAAAAAGCGGGGACAGGGTATTTATTCATGGCAGCGCTGCCACACCCCGGGTGCTGCTGAACAAGCTGCTTGCCAGGGCAGGCGAGCTTAAAGAGGTAGAGCTGACCTGTATCAGCACCTATGGCGATCTTGCGTGGAACCGGCCTGAAGTGCTTGACAGCTTTTACCTCAATTCCCTGTTTGTTTCAGGCAATGTACGTGAATGGGCGAACGGTAGTCATGGCAATTACGTGCCGGTATTCCTGAGTGAGATACCTGGCCTGTTCCGGGAAGGTATCTTGCCGCTCGATGTAGCGATCGTACATGTATCGCCGCCCGATCAGCATGGATATTGCACGCTGGGGACCTCGGTAGACGCGGCACTGAGCGCCGTACGCAATGCGCCGGTAGTGATCGCGCAGGTGAATCCACGTATGCCAAGGGTACTGGGCGACGGGATCATTCATTATTCGGAATTTACAGCAATGGTATGGGCCGACAGTCCCTTGCCGGAGGTGGATTACAGTGCCGGTGCGGATGAGCGGGCGGAAAAGATCGGCAGACATGTTGCCGGTTTGATTGAAGACGGCGCCACACTCCAGATGGGTATCGGCAGCGTGCCGGATGCCGTACTGAAGCAGCTTACGACGCATAAGGGCCTGGGCGTGCATACGGAGATGTTTTCGGACGGACTGATACCGCTGGTAGAAAAAGGTGTCATTACCAATGAGCATAAAGTAATACGTCCGGGTAAGATCGTAAGCAGCTTTATCCTGGGTACAAAGAAAGTATACGATTTCGCAGACAATAATCCCTACGTGAGTTGTATGGATGTGGCTTTCGTGAATGACAGCGACATTATCCGCAGAAATCCTAAAGTAGTAGCGATCAATAGCGCTATAGAGGTAGATTTTACAGGGCAGATCTGTGCCGATTCCATCGGCACTTATCAATATTCGGGCATCGGCGGCCAGATGGATTTTATGCGCGGCGCTTCCCTGTCCGCAGGCGGGAAACCCATTATTGCTATGCCTTCCACAACGAAGAAAGGCGTATCCCGTATAACACCCTTTCTGCGGCAGGGTGCCGGTGTGGTAACCACGCGTGGACATGTACATTATGTGGCTACGGAATATGGCGTCGTCAATCTGTACGGTCGTAACATGGAGCAGCGGGCCCGCCTGCTGATCAGCATTGCTCACCCCGATCACCGTGAAGCTTTGGAGCAGGCTTACTACCAGCGCTTCGGTAAGCTGTACACCGTATTGAAATAGCCTTTTTATGCTTGACGGGTATAACGCCTGCCTGGAGCGATGACTTTTTTGATGATACTGGGCAAGAATAGCACACCTAGAGTAAGTAGGCAGCGCTTGCGTGTCCAACGTAAGCGCTGCCTGTTAAAATGACTTACACTATGAAGCAAGATGGGCACATTCCGCTTTTATTTTTTCCACTCTTTCGGCTGAGAACTTATTTTCCAGTATAGCCTCATGTTCCATCAGTTCGGAACATAGCACCATATTGCGTTGGAGGAACTCCTGCTTTTCCTGTTGGGTAAGTGTAGTGAGACAGGTAAGGGGATGAAGGCCATACCGATCGATCAGCTCTTTCAGGTTATCCCGAACAGGGAAATCCCAGCCCAGCAAATTCAGACCGGCGCACATTCCGAATGCGATTGCATCCTTGGTGAAATGCGTATTGGTAACTACCCAGCCCTGGAAGGTCAGGGTCTTATTCTTTACTTTCCCGGAAAGGACCTGCTCAATGTCGTTAAAGCGGGCACTGATATATAAAGGGATCTTTACATCACAATAGATCCCCCTTTGCTGATGAAATTTGCACTCTACCAGGTATTGCTCGTGATCTTTCTGTGCCACCACATCGACCTCATGCCGGACGCATTTTCCTTCCAGTACCTTTCCTGTGGACGTTGCAAAGCCCATCTTCCTGAAGATACGCGCTATGAACTGCTCAAATGGGAACCCGGTAGGCCCTAGTTCCATAAGCGCATTCTTAAGCTTATATTTCGCAGCGGGTCCTTTTTTCTGTTGTTTTAGCAATTGAAAGGCCATGCTGTAGATCTTTGCCGTAGGTATACCATCATAAAGCCGGGAAGTGATCTGTATAATAATATCATCTATTATACCAGGAGGGGCGCCAGAACGCAGTAGGGAATCTTTCAGCTTCTTCGCGGAAAAAGCAAGCCGTTCGCCGGAGGCTTTGGTGATCATCGTTTCTTTAGGCTGATGTCTCATGGTCTGCAGGCATTAAAATGTATTTTCCCTGATAACATAGTTCACATCCATTCCGCGCAGAACAGGTTGAAAGCGTGCCGAAGCAGGTTGATCTCCCTTTCCTCCTCGTGGAAGATCTTCTTTTCCTTTTCCAGCTGTGCCAGCAACCCGGTAGCTGCAAATCCTGTATGGCTGGCGATTTCTCCAGCGACCCGGCTGATGTTTTGCCTGATTGCATGGCTCAATTCGTCTATATTATTGCGGTGTAGAATGAATGCATTCTGAAAATGTTCCACCTGTACGGTCACTTCGTACACTGTATTTTTTTGAGCGATTTCCGCCAGGCGTTCGGTCAAAATACCGATCTCTTCTTTATAGAATTTCAGGGTACGTAGACAGTCACTATGAGCGCTATGCCAGTGACGGATATTTGTTCTGATGTTCATAATAAATCAATGTATTTGCTAAATATTAGTTACTAACGACTTAGATAGGCGCCGTCAACCGGGTAGTAGGCTCCATTGACGAAAGATGCTTTTGCTGTACTGAGCCATAATATCAGCTCTGCTACTTCTTCCGGTCGACCCAGCCTGCCTATAGGATGCAGCGTAGCTATCTGGCGCTTCATTGTGTCATCCATCCCCGCGGCAGTCAATAAAGGTGTCTCGATAAAGCCTGGCCCTACGGCGTTGATCCGTATGTTCCTGGCAGCATATTCGATGGCTGCTGTTTGGGTAAGCCCGATCACACCGTGTTTTGCGGCAACATAGCCGGCAGCATTGGCAAAGCCCACCTGCCCCAGTATAGAGGCCATATTGACGATGCAGCCGCCTTGGGACAGCATTGCGGCGATCTCGTATTTCATGCAATAAAAAATGCTGCTCAGGTTAATGGCAATTACTTTGTTCCAGCCCTCTATGCTCATATCGCCGGTGGCATTGCTTTCTCCGCCGATCCCCGCATTATTGACCGCAATGTCAAGCTTATTATATTGCTTTAAGGCCTCAGCAACCAGCGCTTCACATTGAAGGGGATCGCTGACGTCCGTTTTTACTGCATAGGCCTGTCCGCCGGCCAGAAGTATCTGTTTTGTCACGTCCTGACATGCCTGCTCATTAATATCTGATACAATGACTTTTGCTCCCTGCGCAGCAAAGAGCAGGGCCGTAGCAGCGCCGATCCCGGAGCCGGCGCCGGTAATAACGGCCACTTTACTTTCCAATTGGTTCATAACGATTCGTTTTTGAATTAAGTAACCGCAGCAAAGTAAGACCTGTTTCAGCCTGTGAAAAATGATGACGATCATAATATGGGCCAATGCCAGTCAGCCTGCGCCTGCGCGCGAAAAAAAATTGCGTCGGGGCCGGTCGGTTTATCTGCTTGCATCATGATCAATACTGATCCAGATCATTGCGCCCCGCATGCCGGCTCTGTTATTTTTGTAACGGATGGATTGATACCCATTCTGCTTTATTCCAATTTTCTGTTAACTATTAAACAAAGGAGAACGTTATGTCAAAGCACTCATTAATCAACCTACGGGAGATATTGCCCGAAACGACTGACGATTTTTTTGCTTCGTGGAACGAATGGTTCCGCAGGAATTTTTTACTTAGCCGGATGACCGTACCTGCGCTGAACATGTCCGACAATAAAGATCAATATAAAGTAACCGTAGCTGCTCCCGGCCTGGAAAAGGAAGACTTCGATATCGAAGTAGAAGACAACGTGCTAACCATTAGCGCGACTTCGGAGAGGGAGCATGATGAGAATAAAAAGAAATACAGGCATAAGGAATACAGCTATTCCAGCTTTTCCCGTTCCTTTACGCTACCGGCTGATGTTCGCGCCGATGGGATCGATGCCACCTACGATAATGGTATCCTTACTTTGAAGCTGCCCAAAAATGAAGCAGCAAAACCCGCTGCCGGAAGAAAAGTAAAAGTGAAGTAAGATGATTATTCTTCAAACAAGTCACAACAAAATAACGTTTTTATGAAATCAGATAAAAAAATCCAGGAAGACGTAATGGCCGAGCTGCAATGGGAGCCGATGCTGAATGCCGCCGAAATTGGCGTTGCTGTGAACAGTGGGGTGGTAACGCTTTCAGGAAATGTAAGCAGTTATATGAAGAAGCGACAGGCTGAGCTGGCTGCCAAAAGGGTAAAGGATGTCAGGGCGGTAGCCATCGATATCAATGTTGATCTGTGGCCGGAAGACAATAGTAACGATACGGAGATCGGAACTGCCATTGTCGATGTGTTTCGCTGGAACGCGCTTGTTCCCGACGATAAGATCCAAACCAAAGTGGAGAATTGTTGGGTTACGCTTGAAGGCGAGGTGGAATGGCAGTACCAGAAAACGGCTGCTTATGATGCCGTTAATCCACTCCGCGGTATCAAAGGTATATCTAACCTGATCCATGTGAAGCCGGCGGCTGATAAGGTATTGGTTAAGGATGCGATCAAAAAGGCATTGGAAAGAAATGCGGATGTGGAATCCGATAAAATCGCCATTTCCACAGCAGGCCATAAAGTGACACTAAGCGGGAAAGCCGGTTCATGGCACGAAAAAGGCCTTATAGAGCGGGCTGCATGGTCTTCTCCGGGGGTGGCTGAAGTAATTGACGATATAGAGATTGCCTGATCCCTGTTATGTCGTCGAGCGCTGTGCCTGTCCCCGTAAGACAGGCATAGTTTTTATCGGGATACTGCATATTTTTATCCTTGCAAAATTGATCATTCTATGTTTTTACCTACAATTCCGGAAGCAGAAGGATTGACCGATCAGATGGTTGAAGCTGCAAGAGTACAATATGGAAGCAATGAGCTCTCCTATAAGAAGGAGCATCGCCTTATCATTTTTCTGCGGAGCATTATAGGTGAGCCCATGATTATTCTGCTGCTGGCTGCTGCGCTGATTTATGCCATCAACGGGGCACTGGCCGATAGTTTTTTCCTGCTTGCCGCGATCCTGCTGGTTGCGACGATTTCCTGGTACCAGGAACGCAGAAGCCGTAATGCATTAAACGCATTGAAAAAGCTGTCACAACCTTTATGTAAGGTGATCCGCAGCGGATCGGAGAGAGCTGTCGGCAGCGACGAACTCGTAGTAGGAGATATCATTATTATGGAAGAAGGTTCGATCGTTCCTGCCGATGGCGTTATTATCCATGCCAACGATTTCTCGGTGAATGAATCCATGCTCACGGGAGAATCGCTTCCTGTATTTAAAAATACAGTATTGGAAGATCATTTTGTATACCGGGGAACAATGGTGACCAGTGGACAGGCATTGGTAAGAATTACGGCAACGGGTAACCGCACGCGGCTGGGTACTATTGGTAAAAGCCTGGAACGGATCGGCAACGAGCGGAGCCCTTTGGAAACCCGCATGCGGAATTTTGTCAGGAAAATGGCGGTTGTCGGAGGTGTTGTTTTTCTCGCGATATGGGGCATTAATTATTGGCGAAATGCGGAGTTCCTGGACAGTCTGCTAAAATCGCTTACCCTGGCCATGAGTATACTTCCGGAAGAAATACCTGTAGCCTTTACTTCTTTTATGGCTTTGGCAGCAATGCGGCTGATGCGGAAAAGGATTGTCGTGAAGCAAATAAAGACTGTCGAAACACTGGGCAGCGCTACGGTTATCTGTACGGATAAAACCGGGACGATAACCCGGAATAAAATGACGCTGGCTGCAATATATGAAGCCGGATCGGCCCAGATACAGGACCCCGGAGCACCGCTGAATGAAGCGGAATGCGAGCTGATACGGATGGCAATGTGGGCCAGCGAGCCACTGCCCTTCGATCCTATGGATATTGCCTTGCACGAGGCCTATGCCCGGCTGTTTGCCGAAGATGAGCGTGCTGTCTATACCATGATCCACGAATATCCGCTTAGCGGAAAGCCTCCTATGATGACCCATGTTTTCGGGGATAGTTCCGGTCATCGCATTATTGCAGCGAAAGGAGCGCCTGAAGCACTGATCGATGTATGTGGCTTGGATGAAGGTAACAAGGAGCGGGCGTATGCAGCTATAGATCGGCTCGCTCAGCAGGGCTACAGGGTCCTGGGTGTAGGGTCTGCGATATATCCCGGTAATGAATTTCCTCAACAGCAGCAAGACCTTCCTTTCTCCTTCATGGGATTGGTCGCCTTTAGCGATCCTCCGAAAGAAAATATTGATGCGGTATTAAAAGATTTCTACAAAGCTGGAATCGAGGTAAAGATCATAACAGGCGATAATGAGATAACTACCCGTTCCATTGCCCGCTCTATAGGATTGCAGGGCTATGACAGAAGCATTGGCGGAGCCGAGCTGATGAAGATGAATGACCATGACCTGGAACGGTGTGTGTCGGATAAAATGATATTTACCCGGATGTTTCCCGAAGCCAAGCTACGCGTGATTAATGCTCTGAAGCGGACCGGAGCCATTGTGGCTATGACCGGCGACGGTATTAACGACGGGCCGGCGCTCAAAGCCGCGCATATTGGTATTGCAATGGGTAAAAAGGGAACGGAGATCGCCAGGCAGGCAGCTGCGCTCGTGCTGCTGGACGATGATCTTACCGGAATGGTGGAGGCTATTGCGATGGGACGCAGAATTTATACCAATCTGAAAAAAGCGATACGCTATATCATATCTATACATATACCCATTATCCTTACCGTACTTGTTCCCTTGTTATTCAACTGGCGATACCCCAATATACTGTCCCCGGTTCATGTGATCTTCCTGGAGCTGATTATGGGGCCTACCTGTTCTGTCATTTATGAAAATGAACCCATGGAGCCTAATGCAATGCAGCAAAAGCCGCGGCCATACAGTGCCGACCTTTTCAACTTCAGCGAACTGGCTTTAAGTATAGTACAGGGACTGGTCATCGCTCTTGCCGTATTGGCATCCTATTGGTATGGTGTTTTCCGCGGATACGATATAGCAGCAGTCCGTACACTTGTCTTTATCACCCTCGTTTCTGCCAACATAATGCTTACATTAATCAACAGGAGCTTCTATTACCCGGTTTGGGCCACCTTGCGCTACAAGAACCGGATGATCCCCTTTATCATCGGTCTTACCATTACATTGGTTGTGCTGGTGATATGGCTTCTACCGGTAAGAAATTTCTTCGGACTGACATTGCTGCCTTTATCTGAACTCTGCGGCAGCATATTGCTGGGCTTATGTTCGGTGGCCTGGCTGGAGTGTTTAAAATGGCTGCGGCGCAAGAAAACGCTTTCTGATGATCATTACATAAGCGCATGACGGGAATCATTGCCTTTTACCCCCGCCCGGAGCAATTTTGTGTAAAAAATAAAGATGGATCTTTTAGCCGATATAGCGCAGGGGGTAAAGGTATGGCCGGGCAGGATGAAGCACCTCATGATGACCGCGGCCTGCATAGGCTGTGTGCTAACCGGCGGAGCCAGAGGATTAACGACGGCAGGCGATCCGGACATGGTTGCGACCTTTTACACGTCGCGCAGCAACAAGCTGCTGTGGTATGCCGACAGCTCCGGCCGTATACTCAGGTACAATTTGCTGGGTTTGCTAAGCCGGTGCGGAAGCCAGGGTTTAGAACCGGATAAATACTCGTTGAATATCCTGCAGGCTTACGAACAGCAGCACGATCAGAGAACAGATCAGGCTGCAGAGGCCGATCGACGCTATACCAGGGCCTTTATCAACTACCTGGAAGACCTGTTGCATGGAGCATATGCCGATGGCATCAGTGATGATGCGCTTTTAAAAAAAGAGCAAAGCAGAGACCAGAGGCAGATACTGGACCTGTTGGCCAGGTGCACCGACAGTGCAGCAATGAATTCTGCTGTAAAAAGCCTGGAGCCCGGAGATCAGGAATACCTGCTGTTAAAAAACGCTCTGAGCGAAGCGCTGGACAAGGGGCAGCAGGATACTATCTGCTTGCTGAAAACGGCTCTGAATCATTACCGGCGCATTCATCATCCGCATTATCCAAAATGTGTTGAAATAAATATTGCCTCCGGAATACTACGTTATTATGAGCATGATAGTCTTATGCTGAGCATGAAAGTGGTTGCCGGCAGGCCTTCTACGCCTACACCCCGGTTCTCCGCTTATTGCGATGAAGTGATCTTGTATCCTTACTGGAATGTACCCCACAGCATAGCGGTAAATGAATTCCTGCCGCTTTGCAAGAAACTGCCGGGTGTGCTGGATTTTATGAACATGCAGGTATTGGACAGGAAGGGACATATAGTAGATCGCAATAAAATAAACTGGCAGCTGTATAACAGGAATAATTTTCCTTACCGGTTCCGGCAGGCTACGGGCTGCGACAATGCGCTGGGTGTGATCAAATTCAACCTGGATAGCCCCTATGGCGTCTACCTGCATGATACCAACAACAAATTGTCGTTTGCAGCAAAGAAACGCTATTTCAGCCATGGGTGTATCCGTTTGGAAAAACCTATGGAACTGGCGGATCAGCTGCTCGGCCGGAAGCTTGATCATGAATTTCTTGAAACCTGCCTGAAACAGGAGCAACCGCAAACCTTGCAGCTGTCTGCTCCGGTACCTGTATTTGTTGTCTATATCAGGGCTGTTGCCGATGATCCGGGGGGTAATGTAACTTATTATGATGATGTATATAATTTGAAGTAAGGCGACTTACCCGGCGCAAAGGAAACAGGCAATGATCTCGATCATCAGATGGAATCATTCTTATTATTAATCTCATAGTTGTCTTGCTTTACTTTTGAAGAATGAAGAGATATGCAAAAGGAATATAAGTTGAACAGCTCGTATTATATAAAAGAGGGCAGGAAATGGCTAAACGCTTTAAATGATCTGCGAGCAGAGAATATCCGCCTTAAGGATCAGCTTTCGGAAGCGATCAGCCGGGAGGTCAGCCTTGATTTTGTAGAGCAGGCAGATCGGTTCCAGCAGCGTTTTGTGGAAAAGGACCAGGTGCTGGACCTGCTCCGCCATGAAATAAATATCGTGCTAGCCCAAATCGCCGGGCGGGAAATAGTTCCCGCCGATGAACGGCAGTATCAATTGCTGGAAAAAGATATGGAACACCTGATCCACGAGTTTCATCAAATGAAGCTGTCATTTGCCGACTTTCTTATAAAACGTAAAACCGGTTAGTTGAACATCTGCTCCAGCTTCTTAAAATTAAGGATCCGTATCCTGCTTCCTTCCAGGCTTATCAGTTTCTCATCTTTCAGCTCGCTCAGCATCCGTATCAGGGACTCTTTGGCCACACCGGCTATCGATGCCAGGTTTTCGCGTGAAAGATCGATCTGGAATTCCGGATCGTTCTGCGTATTGTATTTTCTGTATAGCAGCACCAGGGTGTCGGCTACTTTTTTTCGTAAAGAATTATAGGCAATAGCCAGCAACTGATCTTCTTTGTCATCGATATTACGCGCCAGTATCCCGATAAATTTTTTCATCACAACCGGATTACTGCCCAGCAGCTCCTCGAATTCGGCGCGGGGAATGATCGCAAGATCCGTATCTTCCAGCGCCTCCGCCGTTTCGCGATAGGTCTTACCTTCCATCAGCGGAATATACCCTAGAAAATCACCCTCGTTATATAAACCGATGATAAGCTCTTTCCCGTCCTCATTCCGCTTGTAGGTCTTTACCTTGCCCTTTTGAATATAGAACAGACGGGAGGGGTGATTGCCTTCTGAATAAATTACCTGCTTCTTCTTATAGCGATTGATATTTCTGCCTTCTTTTAGCTCATCCAGATGATCTTTGCCGGAGTTGATGCCGATGAGCTCGTTGATCCCTTGCAAGTTTTGCGGTAGGGGCTGCCTGAGCTGCTCTGCTTTTTTTAGCCGTATCTCTATTGCATTCAGCAGCTCCGTACCATCGAAAGGCTTGGTGATATAATCGTCTGCACCCATTTCCATTCCCTTCCTGATCTCGCTTCTTTCAGATTTTGCCGTCAGGAAAATAAAGGGAATACCCTGCAGTTCGGGATTCTTCTGGATCATATGCAACACCCCGTAGCCATCCAGCACGGGCATCATGATGTCGCATATAATGAGGTCCGGTTTTTCTCGGGAGGCCGCAGATACGCCTTCCTTGCCGTTTTCGGCAGTATGTACTTCATAGCCTGCAAGATCCAGGATCTCCGCCATATTCTCTTTTATGTCGGTATTGTCCTCAATGAGTAATATTTTCTTCTTCATAATTCGTAACGGGAAAATGGAGTTCAAACGTAGTGCCTTGCTCCAGCAGGCTTTTGCAGGTAATGGTACCGTTCATCAATTCGGTGTATTTGCTTACGATATGTAAGCCCAGGCCGGTGCCCTGTATATTGGTCGCGTTCGTTCCGCGAAAGAAACGTTGGAACAGGTGCTGCTGGTCTCCTTCGGAGATGCCGATACCTTTATCGGTTATGGTCAATGCCAGGGAGCGATGGTCCAATCTGCTTTGTAGCTCAATCCTTGCGCTTTCGGGGGAGAACTTAATGGCATTGGACAGTAAATTCATAACAATATGCTTCATCAGGGAAGAGTCAAGTGCGACCAGACTCTGGCCTGTGTGCCTGTAATGTATATGCTGTCCTTTTTTAAATAAACCCGCCAGCTCGCTGATGATCTGCTCCAGGTGCTGCCTGATATCGAAAGTAGTAGTGCGGACCTGTATCTTTCCTTCTTCGATCTTACCTACCGAAAGGAAATCGTTCAGGATATCGGTAAGCATGTTCACAGACGAGACGATACGTTGCACATGCTTTTCTCTTTTGGGATGGTCCTCTTTTTCTTTATACTGAGATACCAGGTAGGCCGAAGAAAGTACGGTGCTGAGTGGTGTACGGAATTCATGTGAAGCCATAGAGACAAACCTGGATTTAAGCTCGCTCAGCTCTTTCTCCTTTTCAAGCGCGATCCGTAGATCGGTCTCTGCTTTTTTCCGTTTGGATACATCCATAGCTATGCCCAGGTAGCCTTCTATATCGCCCTGTGTGTTGCGCATGGCCGTAAAAGTCTGCGATACGGGAAACCGGTTTTGCCTGCTGTCTATATAAGTTAGCTCATGCTCGTTGGATTGACTGTTGCCCGCTTTTTCAATAAGGTAATCAAGTGTGATTTCTTCATTGGCAAAAAAGACCGAAGGGGTCTTTACACTGATCAGTTCAGATGCTGTATAGCCCAGCATTTTCTCGGCTGCGGGATTGAACATTTTAATCACGCCATCGCTATCCGTTACGAATATGATCGCTTCGGCATGATCCCATATATTATTGAGAAAGGTATTGATGCGGTTCAGCTCAACATCCTTGGCTTCCGTTTCCGCAATAAGCGCAGCCAGTTGTTTTACAGTGCTGGTGAGCGTCAACGTTCGTTCGTCGATCTTATGTTCAAGCTCCTCGTTAAGCTTCTGTAAGGCTTGTTCGGCTTCCTTGCGCTTGGAAATATCGCTCAGAAAAGCAATAACATATTTGCCCTGTTCCGTCTCATAGTTACCCAGGCTTACTTCTACAGGGAATTCCGTGCCGTCTTTGCGTGCTGCGTAGAGATCCATGCCCAGCCCCATAGGACGGCTTTTGGGATGTTCGTTATAATGCTCCACATGCTTTACATGCCGGTTGTGGAACCGCTGAGGGATCAGCTTTTCAATACGCTGATGCAGCAGCTCCCCTTCCGCATAACCGAATTGTTCCAAAAGGAAAGGATTGACCAGCACAATTTTCCCCTGCTCATCTGCTACCAGAATGCCCATCGAGGCATTGATAAATAGGGCATCAAATCCAATGCCGGTATCTCTGTTCATGAAGTGTATATTGGGTGTCACAAATATACCATAATTCGGCAGGTTATGGCTATTCACCCAGGAGCGCAAGTTTATGAAATGCTTTTTTCCTTCCTTCGGCATATTTTTCAAGGGCCAAATGTTTAATATGATCCAGGGCTTCTTCGATCGAATCTGTGAACAATACATATTTCATATCCTCCGCCCCGATCATATGTTCGGCAAGCAATTGGTGGAACAAAGGCATTAAGGGCTCCCAATACTCTTTTCCGAAGATAATGACGGGGAAATCGATTATCTTATGCGTTTGTATAAGGGTAAGCGCTTCAAAAAATTCATCCAGGGTGCCAATCCCGCCGGGCATGATGACGAAGGCGTTTGAATATTTGAACATAAGCACTTTCCTGACGAAAAAATAATGGCAAACGAACCATTTGTTCATGTAAGGATTGGGATGCTGCTCCTTTGGCAATCGAATATTACAACCTACCGAGTATCCCCCGGCTTCCATCGCGCCCCGGTTAGCGGCTTCCATAATACCCGGGCCGCCTCCGGTGATCACGGTAAAGCCCAATCCCGCCAATCCTCTTCCCATTTTACGGGCATCTTTGTAATATTCGGAATCTTCCTTTACGCGCGCAGACCCGAATATAGCCACACATGGTCCTACGAAATGTAATACCCTGAATCCCCGGATAAACTGCCATAAGACTTTCACCGAAAACCAAAGCTCCAAAATGCGCGACCGCGGCCCTTCAAGAAATATTCTTTCACTGCTGCTGCCTTTCCTGTTCCGGCCTTTAAGCATGAGTACAAATTTTCGATAAAGATCAGGAGACCATCGCTCGCTGCAGTTGATGACGATGAATGCTTTTGCTGATTGATGTCATTGACTGAAATACCGTGCTGCTATAATTTCGAGTATTAATTCTTATAGCACGATGGAAATTTATATTATCGAAGATGACCTGGTCAGCAATATTCAACGGGAATTCAGAAAGTGGTATCCTTATCTGAAGCTCCAGTTCTATAAGACCAGCCACAGGGAAGGGGAATCATCGGGCAAAGCGGACAGGATCAGTTCTGAACTGCCTCTCTCCGAGGTAACCATGTTTCATACCGGCGGAAAGATCAATATAGATCCTGAAAGGACCGTAGCCCAGGTCGAGGCCGACTTCTTACATCAATTCAGCTTATGTGTCCAGGTCATGCGGCAATCGGGCGGATTGTGGCTACAAACGACCGATACCGATCATTGGACATTGCAGCAGCAGAATGAGGAAGGCCGCGTCCACAGCATACCCCTGGAAAGCGAAAAGCCTGCGGATTTTGATCTGCAGGACTTCAATTAGATAACTACAAACAGAAGGGCCATGACATTCAGAAAACCTTACCGTATTTGCAATAAGGCCAATCCTGCAGCCTGCCCGGCTCCCCTCAAGTCCGGAGCGGTAACTGCAACCTTAAAAGAGTTGAAGGACCGGTATGAATTACGGGTATGGATACCCGGATCGGAGCAGCATGATCATTTCTTGTCTATCTCCGAAGGGCTGCTCTATGTTTACCAGAGCCGCAGTGCATCTTCCGAAAAGGATGTATTGCTGGCCTGCTTTGTGCTGCCGGCCAATGTTCAGCAGGATAAAGTGGTTGCTTTCTGCCGCAAATACGGTATTAAGATCATAATGCCTGTAGCGCCACTTAACGGGGTGGTCATTTCTATACCGGTATTGCAGGAACAGGCTGGTTAGCCTTAATCAGGTCTTCATTCCCCGACAGGAATAAAACCGAAACAGCCGCCAGGATCAGTTACTGATGCCGCCAACCGTTTTCATATTTGCTGTAGCCGGTCAGTAAGAAGCATTCAATGGGCAATAAAGATGGGGTGAAGCAGTGTGCCGGAAAGCGGATCTGCGGTACTTTTCCTGATTAACCGGGAGAAAGCGCTGCGGCCATAAGCGCCCATGACCACCAAGGCATTCCGGCGCGATAGCAGGTAGAGGATAAGCTGGTCGACAGGATCTCCTGATAAAGATTTATAAGTTACCCTGGTATAGTGGCTCTCTATCCACTCCATCAATGCAGGTTCGTCAGGGAATCCGGTATGACCGCTATTGACTGCCAGTATGGTAATATTACTTTTCGTGAATTCCGGGAACAGATAGGTAAACTGCTTGATGGCATAAACGGATGCGCTGTTGCCATTGTAGGTATATACGACTTCATGAATGCCGTCGAAAGCCTCCGGAGCCAATATGACAGGACATTCGGCGCGGGTCAGTATCGCTCTCGCCAGGGCCGACGGAGCTGTTTCGATATCCTGATTATAGGAAAGCCCCGGGGGCAGGATCATGAGATCCGAAAACCGGCTTTCTTCTACAAGCTCCTCGGCAGTAACGCACCGGTCCCCGTGCAGCAGGTAATCTGTGTCACGGCATATGCAGGCCTCCTTGAAATGGACCATAGCATAGGCCAGCAGGGAGTTGTTGTCGGGCGCCAGATGGGCAACGGACCTTTGATGTTCCATCTGCAAGGATCTTTTTACGGTTTCGGCGGTATGCGGTGCTCCCAGGAACACACCGGTTATACGGGTATGGGCCAGTTTGCTGAGGTAGCAGGAGAAGTCGATCACCTCCCGGTTCATATTGGACGGACTTAAAGCCAGTAATATCTTTTGCATATCATGAGGATTTAAAGATGGGCAATAAACACAGGTACCTGCTGGGCGCTTACCACATCTCTGAGAAAGCTCTTATGAAAGAGTTCAGAGAAGGCGGAGCGTCCGTAAGCGCCGCTTATCAATAGTGCGGGGCCCTTTTCACTGATCCAAGTAGTGAAGTATTTTTTGGGATCAAGGCTGAGCTTATAATAAGCCAGCTTGCTGAAATGTTGTGCGCAATATTCCCTGATCAGCGGATAGAAGGGGATTTCGCCTTTGCCGTCGTCTGCATATACAACCAGGGTATTGAGATCGGTCCATTGCGGGAACAGGTAGATGAATTGCTTAATGGCATGCATAGACGAGGTGCTTCCGTCGTAGGCAAGAATAATACTGTCTGGCCTGCTAAAAGAACCGGGAAGCAGGATGACAGGACACTCTGCTTTATGGAGGGTTTTATCAAGATAGTCTTCCTGTATCATTTCACCCAGGTTCTCATAAAAATGTGCGCTGCTCAGAATAAACAGGTCTGCATAGCGCGTTTCTTTAAATAGTTCCTTAACCACTTCCTTTTGAATGTCCTTATGCACCTTGTAACGGATATGATGCTCCTTGCAGAAATTTTCGAAAAGGGCAATGTTTGTTGCTATAGTTGCAGCGTCTTCTTCATATTCTTCGCGATAAAGCGAAGCAATCGCATTGCCATAATAATAGTAACTCATTGCTTCGGCATAATCGGTAGAAGGCAGGAATATGCCTGTTAAGACGATGGGCTCCTCGCTGTTCATTTCAAGGGCAAAATCCAGGGTGGAGCTGGGAAAATGCGCTCCGTCAAATGCGACCAGTATCTTTTTCATATCTACATTTTTTGCCAAAAGTATTGTCCCCTTTTTCCCAATGCAATGATCCGGATCAGGCTCCTTGCTGATCTGCGGCCATAGCACGGGATGCCGGCCCGGCCTGTAAGAGAAATATACACGATCCGGGAATGATCTTTATCAGCTTTCTGCTTCGCGTAGCTCATTTTTTACCTCGGATGGCTGAAGCAATTTTACATAAAATAAAGCCGATGGCTAGCCCGCAATTATACAGGAATACCGAGCAGCTACAATCCATCATGGATCAGCTGAACGACTCATTTTACATAAACGTCAAACTTATGGCCCCCCAGAAACTATACAGCGATATGGAGCAATTACAATCTTTCACAGTGGACCGTTTCATGGACCAATTAAGCGATGTCTATTATCCCTGTATGTTGACCAAATTCCGTTTTCTGACGAAAATGCTGGAGGAAACCAGGATTGCCGGCGCCGAAACCGGGATGACATTGATGCAAAAAGTAAAGCAGGAGTTCGAGTGCATTCTGCAAAAAGAAGAGGTATTGGTATTTCCTGTATTGAAGATCCTGGAGCAGGAAAGCAAAACGACAGATTGCAAATTGTTCAAGTTGACGAAGCTGAACTATACTATTGCACTTTCAGCTATTCAGCAGTTGAAAGAGCTGTTGTCGGCTTATAAGCAGGAACATGTTTTGCATCTTATGATCAGGATAAAGGAAATGGAAACGGACTTTATTCAATTGCAGAAGGCAAAGGAAAAATATTTATTCAGCAGGTTCAAAAGCTGCAAAAGCAGCTGTAAAGTATATGAGCAACAGTAGAACGGAGCAACAGGCACGCTGTTATCATTGCGGTGAAATCTGCGATAGCCACAAGCGGGACATCGGAGCTAAATCCTTTTGCTGTAACGGATGTCGCAGTGTGTACCTGCTGCTTAATGAACATGAGCTGAATGATTACTATTGTCTGAATGAACGGCCCGGTGCGACAATGAAAACCGTCCAACCTGAAAAATTCCGATTTCTCGACGATGCGTCCATAACGGCCGGGCTTCTTGAATTTTCCAATGGGAAACAGGCGCAGGTCACCTTTTACCTGCCCCAGATCCATTGCAGCTCCTGTCTTTGGCTCCTGGAGCACCTGGCGCAGCTACACCCCGGGATTATTTCTTCCCGTGTACTTTTTTCGGACAAAGAGCTGTCCGTAACCTTTAAGCCGGATGAGCTTTCCCTGCGGCAGCTGGCAGAGCTGCTGACCCGTATAGGCTATGAGCCGCATATAACTCCCGGCCAGGTGGAGCCACAGGAAAGGAAAGGATATTCTTCCAGAAATGCAGCCTATAAGCTGGGCATTACCGGCTTCTGCTTTGCCAATATTATGCTGATCAGCTTTCCTGAATATCTTGGACTACACAGGAATGAAAGCGTTGCACTGGTAACTTTCTTTCGCCTGGTCAGTCTCGGGTTATCGCTGCCTGTTGTTTTTTATGGGGCCGGGGAGTTCTTCAGGAACGCTTTCTTAAGCTTCAGGCAGAGATATATCAATATCGATGCGCCCATTGCCCTGGCCATTTCCATCACCTTCCTGCGCAGCGTCTATGAGATTGCGGGCGGGACCGGGGCCGGTTATCTCGACAGTATGAGCGGCATTGTTTTCTTCATGCTGCTCGGACGAACCCTTCAGAACCGTACCTATAGTACTTTGAAATTTAACAGGGATTACAAGTCTTATTTCCCGGTGGCAGTAAGCAGGATAAAAGAGGCAATGGAGGAGACCATTAAAATACAGGATATACAGGAAAAGGATGTATTGCTGCTCCGGCACCAGGAGATCATACCTGCAGACGGTATGGTATCAAAAGGTAAAGCTTCTGTCGATTACAGCTTTATTACCGGTGAAAGCCAGCCGGAGTACCTGTCGGCCGGCGACCTGGTCTATGCTGGTGGCAGAATAATTGGGAATGCGGTGGAAATAGTTGCGCTCAGGGATTTCCGGCAGAACAGCTTTACCCGGCTCTGGAATAATAAGGCATTTGATCGGCAGCAATCCGATAAAGAAACAATGACCACCGTTATCAGCAAATATTTTTCACTGGCGGTGATTCTTATCGCCCTGGCCGCTTTTGCCTACTGGCAGTGGCACATACCGGAACGATCCTGGAACGCGCTTACTGCGGTGTTGATCGTCGCCTGTCCCTGTGCGCTCTTGCTCACCACAACCTTTACCAACGGCCACATGGTGGCGTTTTTTGCTGCTCACGGCCTTTTCCTCCGTAACGCCCAAGTGATCGGGGATATGGCAAAGGCGGACCATATAGCTTTTGATAAAACAGGAACCATAACAGAAGCGGAGGACAGCGCGCTTCTGGTATCCAGGATGTTGCTGGACGTGGCAGAAAAGGAATCGTTCCTATCTGTAATGTCTCAGTCGATCCACCCGCTGGCAAGGATCATTACAGCCCATTACCGGTATACAGGCGCTCTTATACCGGAGCATATAAAAGAAATACCCGGTAAGGGTATGGAGGCCTGGCTGGATGACCGCTATTTCAGGATCGGGAGCAGATCATTTGTATATGGAGAGGACAGCGGAAGGGGACAGGAGCAAACCGAAGTATATGTAGCGGTGGATGGGATTGTAAAAGCACATTTTCTTTTTGAACATCATCTTAAGCAGGGCGTGCCGGAGCTGCTCCGGCGCCTGGCAGGCTATAGCCTATCCATGGTCAGCGGCGACAATAGCAGCAGCAAGGCGCAGATGCGTTCCCTGTTCCCGGAAGATACACAGCTTTTATTCCGGCAAACACCACAGCAAAAGCTGGAGCACATACAGTCCCTGCAGGCAAGCGGGAAGAAGGCAATGATGATCGGTGACGGGCTCAATGATGCAGGGGCCCTGAAGCAAAGTAATGTCGGTGTATCCGTAGTGCAGCATTCTTTTTCTTTTTCACCGGCCTGCGATGCTATACTTGAAGGAAGCAGGCTCAGTGATCTGCCTGCATTCCTGAAGATGGCAAAAGCCTCGCAGAAGCTTATTCTCTATGGATTTGCCTATTCCATAGTGTTCAACATCATAGGTATCGGCTATGCGGTAAGCGGCCACCTGTCCTCCTTGCTGGCAGCTATTCTGATGCCATCCTCTTCCCTGGGTATTATGCTGATCGCTTATGCGGGTACCCGGTGGATAACGGGAAGACGGTTCGCTAAATATTCCGGCATGCTGAAAGCTGACGAAGATCATCTTTTAGCTTAAGCAGCGGCATTTCCCATGCGGCCCTGCCAATGCAATTTTGTGATATCAAAAGCCACCGTAATGATCGTAACCGTCTTTCTGTTATCTGTAAGCCTCCTGGTAGGACTGATTTTCCTCGGAGCCTATATATGGAGCGTCAGGTCGGGTCAGTTTGACGACGACTACTCGCCTGCACATCGCATCTTCTTCGATGATCTGTCCAAACCTTTCAAATCCAAAAAATAAAATGGTAGTATTGGAAAAATTCTATTATGACAACAAGAGTGTCAGGATGTTTGGCATAGCCACGCTTTTCTGGGGCATAGTGGGTATGCTGGTAGGGGTGCTTATCGCCTTTCAGCTGGCTTACCCGGCATTGAATTTGGGCATTCCCTACACCTCTTTCGGCCGGCTGCGCCCCATTCATACCAATGCCGTGATCTTTGCTTTTGTAGGCAATGCCGTTTTCGGAGGAGCTTACTATATACTTCAACGGGTATTGAAAACGCGCATGTACAGCGATCTGCTGAGCCGTATCCACTTCTGGGGCTGGCAGCTGATCATCGTATTCGGGGCCGTCACTCTTGCTCTAGGATATACCACAGGTAAGGAATATGCCGAGCTCGAATGGCCGCTCGATATACTGATCACCATTATATGGCTTGTTTTCGGTGTCAATATGTTCGGTACGATACTGAAACGCAGAGAACGCCATCTTTATGTAGCGATCTGGTTTTTCATCGGGACCTGGGTAACGGTAGCCATGCTGCATATCGTCAACTCTTTCGAATTGCCTTATACCTGGCTGAAGAGCTACAGCCTGTATGCAGGTGTCCAGGATGCGCTGGTGCAATGGTGGTACGGACATAACGCAGTAGCCTTCTTTCTTACAACTCCGTTCCTGGGACTGATGTATTATTTCGTGCCCAAAGCCGCAGAGAGGCCTATTTATTCCTACCGCTGGAGCATTATTCACTTCTGGGCACTGATCTTTATCTACATATGGGCCGGGCCGCACCATTTATTGTATACCGCATTGCCGGGCTGGGCCCAGGCCCTGGGTACGGTCTTCAGCGTCATGCTGATCCTGCCCAGCTGGGGCGGAATGCTTAACGGCCTCTTTACTTTGAGAGGCGCCTGGGATAAAGTGCGGGAAGATCCTATCCTGAAAATGTTTGTTGTTGCGCTTACGGCATATGGCATGGCAACTTTCGAGGGTCCTATGTTATCGCTTAAAAATGTCAACGCCATCAGTCATTATACCGACTGGACCATTGCGCATGTGCATGTAGGTGCGCTGGGATTCAACGGCTTCCTGATCTTCGGTATGCTGTACTGGCTTATCCCGCGTATGTGGAACACCACACTCTATTCCCGAAAATTGGCCAATACCCACTTCCTGATCGGGACCATAGGTATCCTGCTCTATGCCATTCCGCTATACTGGGCCGGCTTTTCGCAAAGCCTGATGTGGAAGAAGTTCACGGAAAGCGGGCAACTGCAATATCAATTCCTGGAAACGGTTACACATATTGTGCCGATGTATTTCATGCGGGCGCTCGGCGGTACTCTTTATCTGGGCGGTGTATTGCTGGCCGTGTACAATCTCCGCAAGACGATGAAGGCCGGGACCTTTGTTGCCAATGAGCCGGCAGAGGCCATGGCCCTCAAGGATCAGCCATTACCTAAAGCCGGCATGCACTGGCACAGCGTTATCGAACGTAAGCCCGTACGGCTGCTGATCTTTAGCCTTATCGTTGTCGCTATAGGCGGACTGGTAGAGATGATGCCTACTTTCCTGATCGATAATAACGTGCCGACAATTGCTGCTGTAAGACCTTATACGCCGCTGGAGCTACAGGGCCGTGATATCTATGTAAGGGAAGGCTGCTATACCTGCCACTCCCAGATGGTACGCCCTTTCCGGGATGAAGAAGCTCGTTACGGTGAATATTCCAAGGCCGGAGAATTTGTCTACGATCACCCTTTTCAGTGGGGTAGCAAGCGTACCGGTCCTGACCTGCAACGTGTAGGTGGAAAATATCCCGACAGCTGGCACTACCGGCATATGAACGATCCGGAGGAGATCAGTAGCGGAAGTATTATGCCTCCATATCCCTGGCTCCTGGATAAAGACCTCGATACCAGCAATACACCGGCCAAGATCAGGGCGATGCAACGATTAGGCGTGCCCTATCCGAAAGGATATGACCGGGTGGCCAACAGCGCCTTGCGCAGGCAGGCGGAAGAGATCGCGGTAAATCTGCAAAAAGACAAAATACATGCCGACAGCCGGAAGGAGATCATAGCTGTGATCGCATATCTCCAGCGATTGGGCGTCGACATAAAGAAAGATAAAATAACACAAAAATAGTCTTATGAAATTCACCAACTATTTAAAAGACATTCATAATGTCAGTATATACCCGGTCTTCTCACTAATCCTTTTTGCTGCGGTATTTGCGGGGGTTGTGCTATACACCTTCGGCACCAACCGGAAAAAGATGCAGGAACATGCCAATATTCCCATAAAATAACTTTTAATGCTATGATGTTTTTTGAGAACACCTCTTTGAAAGCTATGCCGGTCTTATTGTTCAGCCTGTTGGCTACAGGCATGCCGCTAATAAGCGTAGCCGGAGAAAAAAATGCTGCTGCGAGTTCCGTTCCGGTAGGAGACGGATATGATATGGTACGTTATACCCTCGCCGGCATGCTGGTATTAATGTTGTGTGTCATTGCTATACTGGGCAATGCAGTAAGCAGCGCCGCAAAGCTCTACTGGGAACGTAAAGAAAAGGAGCGACAACGTCCTCCTTCTGCAACGACGACTGCTCTGTTGGTGCTCATCCTGTTATCGGGTATTGTATTACCAGCCCATGCCCAGGAGGCAAAAGAAGCAGTGAAAGTGCCGGGTAGCTCATTGCCGGTTGACATTACAGTTTTGCTGATCATCGTGAGCCTTGAATTTGCAGTGATCCTTGTATTGGCAAAAATGCTTTTGCAGTTTCTCAATACCCGGGAGCAGGAGGTCAGAACAGTGAAGAAGCTGCGTTTCAAACGGCTGTTCCAGAAGCTGAATCAGACTGTTCCGGTAGAGGAAGAGCATATCCTTGATCTGCATCATGATTATGACGGTATCCGAGAGCTGGATAATAAAATACCGGCCTGGTGGCGCTATGCTTTCTATGGTACGATCCTGTTCAGTGCCGTGTACCTGTACCGTATGTTCGTCAGCGAGGCCTTACCTGACCAGCTGCAGGAGCTGGCTGTAGCCAATAAAGAAGCCGCAATACAAAAAGCGGAATACCTGAAAAATGCTGCCAATAATGTGGATGAGAATAATGTGGTCATGATGGGCGCTTCAGCTATAGCAGAGGGGCAGTCCTTGTTTGTCAGGAACTGCCTGGCTTGTCATGGCGATAAGGGGCAAGGGGGTGTAGGCCCCAATCTTACCGACGATTACTGGTTGCATAAGGGCGGTCTGAAAAATATTTTTTACAGCATTAAGTATGGATGGCCGGAAAAAGGCATGAAATCCTGGAAGGAAGATTTTTCACCGGTCCAGATTGCCCAATTGGCAAGCTTCGTAAGATCGATTCAGGGCACATCACCGGCCGGAGGTAAAGAACCGCAGGGTGAGCTGTATAAAGATGATGCTGTTGTGCCCGTTACGCCCGCGGCAGGCGCTGCTGCGACTACAAACCTTAACTGACATGGATACCGAACCTTATTATTATGGAGACAAGATATCGACGGTAGATAGCAAAGGGGGACGAAGGTGGATATATGCTTTCCAGCCCCGGGGCGGATTATACCGTTACCGTACTGTGCTGAGCCTGGTTTACCTGGCGCTGTTCTTTTCTCTTCCATTCGTCAGGGTAAAAGGGGTGCCGCTTTTCCTGTTCGATTTTCCCCAGGCTACTTTTATTTTCTTTGGAAAGGTATTCCTGCCGCAGGACTTTATTTTACTGGGCGTCGGGATGCTCACCTCGCTGCTGTTCATTATTGTCTTCACCCTGGTATTCGGCAGGATCTTCTGCGGCTGGGCCTGCCCGCAAACCATTTTTATGGAAATGGTATTCCGCCGGATAGAGTACTGGATCGAGGGCCCGGCGCAAAAGCAGATGGTGGCCGACAGGAAAGAATGGAGCGTGGATCTTTATGTACGTAAAACAATAAAACATCTTGTTTTCTTTGCCTTATCCTTTCTTATAGCCAATACTTTCCTGGCTTATATCATCGGCACCGATGCATTATTCCATATCATTACGGAGCCTGTAGCTGAGCACATCGGCGGTTTTATTGCCATCTTGGGTTTTACCGCGGCCTTTTATGCCGTTTATGCTTTTGTACGGGAGATTGTTTGTACGGTCATCTGTCCTTACGGAAGACTGCAGAGTGTATTGCTGGATAAAAACTCGCTGGTCGTTGCCTACGATCATGTGCGGGGAGAGCCCAGGAGCAAGCGAAAGAAGGCAGGCAACGGCCCGACCGGGGACTGTATCGATTGTGGTATGTGCGTGCATGTATGTCCTACCGGTATTGATATCCGGGATGGCCTGCAGATGGAGTGCATCAATTGTACAGCCTGCATCGATGCCTGTAACCTGATGATGGATAAAACGGGGCGGCCAAGACAGCTGATCCGTATTGCGAGCGAAGCCTCGATCGCAGAAGGAAGAAAGACCAGGATCAATTACCGCACCCGGGCTTACGGAATCGTATTGGCAGCACTGCTTGTGATATTGGCCGGTCTCATTATAACCCGCGCCAAATTTGATGCTACCGTCCTTCGTGTACCGGGTCAAATATTACAGGAGAACAACGACGGGACCATTTCCAACCTGTACCGCATCAAGATCGTGAACAAGAGTATGCATCCTGAACCCTACCGCCTCGCGCTGGATGATAAGGACGCCCGCATCGAATACGTCGGCAGGCATCTTGATTCGCTCTATACCGGCAAGACAGCGGAAGAGACTTTCTTCATTAAAGTGCCCGCCCCTAAGATCCGACGGCGCAAAGAGCAATACAGATTACTGATCCTGTCGGGCGACCAGGTGGTGCAGACCAGGAAAGTAACTTTCATTGGTACTTACTAATAAAATACCGATCACAATGGCAACAGGTAAATTGACCCACCCGGGAAATATAGTGCTGGCAGGCTTCGGCTTTTTCCTGCTGATGATGAGCTTCCTGGTTTATATGTCAGTAAAGCAGGAGATTCCGCTGGTGAGCGCTGATTATTATGAGCAGGAGCTGAGTTACCAGCATAAGCTGGATGCTATGAATAATGCCAATACCTACGACAGCCGGTTTTCTGCCCGTTATGAAAAAGACCTTATTATTGTAACATTACCTGCGGTGCTGAGCCGCTCTTTGCAGAAGGGCACCATACGTTTTTACTGCCCGGCCGATAAATCCCTGGATCGCGAAGTGCGGCTGGATGCCAGTGGAGCGGGCATCTATACCTTCAGGCGCAGCCTGTTGTCAGGTAAGACATACAAAGTCAGGTTGTCGTTTAGCGCCGATGGGAAAGACTATTATAAAGAAATGACACTGCAGCAATGAATGTGGTAATACTCATATCATCCTTTATGCTCGGCCTTGGCGGAAGCCTTCATTGCCTGGGCATGTGCGGCCCCCTGGCGCTGTCCGTGCCTTTTGCCCGGGAAGGAAAAATCAGAGGGCTTCGGATTGTTGTTTATTACCTGGGCAAAGCCTTTGCTTACGGATGCCTGGGGGCATTATCAGGTTTGCTGGGCAAAGGCATTATGCTGATGAGCTGGCAGCAGGGACTCTCTATAGCAGCCGGCCTGGCGATTATATTGATGGTTTGTATACCCGCGTTGAAAGCTCCCGGTGGTAATTTCCTTTTCCGCCGGCAATTCTCGATACTCTACAACCGGTTGCAGCACAAAGCCCGGTTAAGCGATTACGGGCTACTCGGCTTCCTCAACGGAATGCTGCCCTGCGGACTGGTCTATACTGCACTTGCAGCAGCGTTGCTGGCGGGAGGATGGGCCGGCGGCTTTACGGCCATGTTCCTCTTCGGTTTGGGTACGGTACCTGCCTTGGTTTTGCTAGTCTTGTTCCACCAGAAAATAAGTATAAAGCTGCGTCGGCGACTCAGGCCGGCTTCAGTGATCCTGTCTGTAGGCATCGGACTTCTGCTTATCCTGAGAGGTTTGAACCTGGGCATACCTTATATAAGTCCTGAATGGAATGGAAAAACAGTGAAGCATTGCTGTTCCAGGAAATAATAGTCGGTTTTAAACAATTTTGTAGAACAAAGAAATGGTTCACTTTAAAGCAGAAAGTTTCAATTGACAGGTGTGTTAAAGTAATTTATAAATGCGCCGACTGACTTAGCAGTTGTAATTATGAATTAAACCTCATAGCCGATTTTTTCATGGATACAAACATAGATGCACAAATGCATTGCTGAGAACTGCAGATGATTTGAAGTAGCATTAAGCCAAGTCATTTGCTTCGAAGATAAAGCTTTGCCGATAACAATATGAGGCCGATATCAGCTTCTTAAAGCCACCCTGTAGCCTGCCCTTATTGTTACGCATAGAACTTGGTATGTAGATTGTGTTACCTTCTTTTTGCATAATCTATACCCCGCTTTTGCCTGATTCTATAAAATGGCGATTTAAATTGCTGCCCGAAACCAAACTCAATATTTCAAATGAGAATGTTTACATCCAAGCTGCTTCCACTGGCCAGGAAAGTATTATTGCTGGCGGGTCTTTTCATTGCTTTTTTTACTACAGTCAAAGGACAATCCATTCCTCCAAAAATTACCATTCAAAAGATATCCGATGCCATTGAAGGAGGAACTAACGGCGTATTCAGAATTGCGTTGAACTATCCTGTTCCAGTTGCTGAAAATATTGTTATTCATTTTTCCTATACAAACACACCGCCGAATGCAACGCCTGGCACAGATTTTACGCTATTGGGTCTTAGCGGAGCCAATATGCTGACTATCCCTGCCGGTGCTACCGAGATTTTTCTTGATGCAGATGCGGGAAATGATGGTGTTATTGAAGGACCTGAAAGTGTAGGTATAAAGCTTAATACGGCTACTTCAATAAGTCAAACCTATTCTATAGATTCTGCCAGTGATTCAGCAACCGTATTGATTGTAGATGGTAATGCTGTTTCCAGTACACCGTTGCAGATAATAACAGGCGCCAATGGAGCGGAACCCTCTTCTTCTGGCAGCTTCACGATAAAGCTTGCGGGCGTTGCTACCTCAGCGTGGCCAGTAAAAGTAGCCGTTTCTCTTTCCGGAACAGCGTCTGCAGGTATAGACTGCCAATCAATAGGGCAGATTACAATACCAGCCAATACGAACAGCGTACAAATACCGTTTACTGTAATTGACGATCATATCATCGAGCAAACGGAAACATTTACAATAAATATCCTTTCTGGTTCGGCAACTGACGGTGGCGGCAATGCCTTTATATTTCCTCCTGATCCCGCGAATAGTGATATTACCGTAAGCCTTACTGATAATGATAATGTTACTGCCAATAAAGTTTTGACAGTAACAAAAATAACGGATGCTGCAGAACCGGCTACTAATGGTCTTTTTTCAGTAAAGCTTCCTTCAGATTATAGATCGTCCGGTAATATTACTTTATCGTATTCTGTTACCGGCACCGCAACGCAGGGCGCCGATTATACAATGGGGACAATTAATTTACCCGCCTATCGAAATATTATTCAAGTGCCGGTTGCAGTGGTTGATAATGGGGTTGTTGAATCAACTGAGACTGTTATTTTTACTATGCTTAATGGCAGTACTGACGGCAATGGCTTTGCTTACATTCCTAATCCCGGATTTGCAGCAGATACAATAAATATAGCAGATAATGATATACCTTTACCACTTCACCTGTTAAGCTTTACCGGAAGCATACAGGGCAACGGCAATATTTTACTGGATTGGGAAACGGCCGATGAGCAAAACACAGACCGTTTCAAAATATTACGTAGCAATGATGGCAGCAGGTTTGAAGCCATAGGCGAGGTCCAGGCTCGTAAAACAGGCAATAACCAATACGCATTTACCGATGGGCATCCACAGCTTAGCAACTACTATCGTTTGCAAATGATAGACGCCGATGGCGCAACTACATACAGCAATACCATCCACCTGAAAAAAGGTTGGGATAATCAGTCAACTACCGTCTATCCCAATCCATCAAAAGGCCAGGTTACCCTGATCATAGGCGATAATAAGCTACTCGGGACAAAGGCTACATTAACGGATGCTGTAGGGCGGCTATGCCAGATGATCCGTGTTACCGATCCCGAACAGGTCATTTATCTGGAAAACGATACTCCGGGAGTATATTTTTTGAACCTGGAAAATGGAGAGCATATCAGAGTGATATTGGAATAGAGCCAGTAAAACATCGCTGTCGCTTTGTTATAAGTACACATACGCCAGCATAGTCGCATAGGCTTCTCAGCTGGAGGCGATATTTGGCTCTTCTGGTTTCATTTTTTTTATCGACTCAATTTAATGGCGAACATCTTTTTCACGGCAGCCTGCTATAGCTGATTTTCAGCAATGCTGTTACAGACTCATGGTAATTCAAGAGGTAAGCTTATAAAACCAGCCTTAGGGCAGCGCTTTACACTCGTCCCGGCTGCCTGCTATTGAGACTTAAGCATTTTGATATGGTTCTTGCCCCATTTTTCCATAGGTTCAGCTACTGATTGTGTGCTCAGGCAATAAGGAGTTATTGTGTACTCAATGCGCACCGGATAATCCGGGATGATCGTCCTGTTGATCAACCGGTTTTCTTCCAGGTGCTTGAGTTCTTTTGATAGTACCCTGTTTGTCATTTCTGGGATGGAGGCTGCAATATCATTAAAACGCTTGTTACCACTATAGATCGATAAAATAACAGGCAACCTCCACTTGCCGCCCAGCACGAACATTGTGTCCTGGATCGCCCTGATCTTGACACGGAAACGCTCGTTCTCTTTAATGTTTCTTTTGTCTTTCATTATCGCACCAGGTATACTTTAGGATACAGGTATCAAAGATATACTTTGTTCCGGTTAATTTTGCTTTCAACAAAAGATATTTGGTATGAAAACAGTTTTTATCACCGGTACGTCAACAGGCATCGGGAAAGCAACCGCGAAGTTATTTCAGGCTAAAGGCTGGCATGTAATAGCAACCATGCGTACACCTGAAAAGGAAACCGAACTGAGGAAATTGGAAAATGTTACCATTCTTCCGCTTGACGTGACCGATCTGGCACAAATAAAGGATACGGTAGCAAACGTTATGTCAACTTTTGACGTTGGCGTTGTGGTCAATAATGCAGGCTATGGCCTGTTGGGCGCTTTGGAGGAATTTACTAATGAAAACATTGTTCGGCAGGTAGAAACCAATTTTTTAGGTACTGTAAGAGTTACCCAGGCATTCATTCCCTTTTTTCGTAAATCTCAAAAGGGTTTGTTTGTGAACGTGACCTCTATTGGCGGCCATACCGGCTTCCCGTTTACAAGTATTTACAACGGTACCAAATGGGCGGTCGAAGGTTGGAGTGAGTGTCTGTCGATCGAGCTTTCGATGTTCAATGTTGGCGTGAAGACCGTAGCTCCAAGCAGCACCCATACAGAGCTATTCAGTCACAATGCCGCTGTAACTGCTTTGCCGTTTTACGAGGCGACCGAAAAGAAAATGGTTGGCATGATTAAACCCGCCTCTGCGCCTGAAGACATTGCCCGGGTAATTTTTGAGGCATCAACTGACGGAAAAGACCAGCTGCGTTATTTTGCCGGTAAAAGTGCGCAGGCTATATACGACAGGCGCCAGGAAATCGGTGCAGAGGCGTCCATAAAAGAGATTAAAAAAAATCTATTTCAATAATCTGTATCCCTAATAGCATTGTCGCTGATTATAAGCGGCATCCTATATTAAAGAGATGAGAACATAAATAAAAGGACGACCTCAAAGCTAACATACACGGCAGACTACCGGTTCCCGGAATAATACGATTTTACATCAATGCTGAACGGTACCTTTTAGCCAGCAGTCCCGTAGCCAGTGCAGGATCGATCTCCGCCAGCGTTACACCGGGCTTACCATATTCCCCATGCGCAATGCATGCGCCATCAGGGGCTATGATAGAACTGGCGGAATCAGGATATTTAAATGCGTAATTGGCGCTGGCAAAGTAGATCGTATTTTCCAGCGCGCGCATCATCATCGCTTTCTCGTAGTACGGGTTATTTTTATCTCCCCATTCTGTAAGCAATACGCCGGTAGTATCGCTGCCGGTACAGTGCGGATGAAACACGATTTGTGCGCCGTGCCGGGCGGCCCACCGCACTGATTCGGGGTAACGGAATCCTTCGTGGCAAATGGTGATACCGAACTTTACGCCATTCACTTCAAAAATATTGCGCTCTGTACCGGGAGTCCAGAAAGTATCTTCCGTAGGGTCCAGCTGGTTCTTGGCCTGGTAACCAAGCACCTCGCCGGTTGCGGAAATAACAAAGGCCACGTTTAAAACGGAAGCCCCTTCGTACCAATCCATAGGCATAATAATGGCAATAGCATTTTTGGCGGCGATTCCCTTTACCTGTTCCAATGCCTGCTGCATTCTTTCCGGCGACCGATCGCCAGGCAACCCCATCCCGGGATAGCCCGGTATATACGATTCAGGGAAACAGATAATTTCCGCCTGCTGTTTTGCAGCTTTTTCCACCAGTTGCGCTGCCTGTAATAAGCCATCCGCAACGGATACAGGAGGGAGAGGCGATGCCAATGCTATTTTCATAAGATGAAGATTATAACAACAAAGGTATTTAATTTGAAACAGGTGGATCTGTAAAGGCTGACCTAATGGCCAGCCTTTTTACGATCAACGCAATGCCGTTATCCTTTTCATTCTTTTGGTGTGGGTAAAGAAGTTCCTGCGATGCTATCCCGGTACATTGACATATCCCGTTGATATCCCTAGGACAGATTCAAATGATTGAGCGTTGCAATAAGCTGACTGGCCTGCACGACACCTGACTGGCGCCAGAGTATCTTGCCTTCCTTAAAAAGAATGAGCGTGGGCACTCCCTGCACCTGGAACTGTGCTGCCGCAGCCGTATTGCGGTCTACATCTACTTTGATAATGGATATGCTGTCTCCTAAGGTTTTTTTTACCTGTTCCAATATGGGCGACATCATTTTGCATGGGCCGCACCAGGTCGCAAAAAAATCTACGAGCACAGGTTTGCTGCCGTTTATCAGTGTTGCAAAATGGTTCATTTGTTATCCGGTTAGCGTTTCTTGTTATATTACTGCAAGATCACCCATATAGCGCCCTTTGTTTAATAACACTCCTGCTTGAAATATGTTTTGTGTATCCCGCATTTATCTTTCCCTTTCCGGGGCGCATTTGCTTTTGCCCGGCCGAAATCCTGTCAGCCGGCAAAGTATCTGCTTAAGGCGCTGCACATTGTAGCCGTATAAACCGAGATAGGATAGGGCAGCCTTCTTTCCCTTCCCGCTTACTAAATAACTGGCTTCGCATCCCCGGCGTCAATGCTTAATACATTGCTTGTCCAATCGGAATCGGCTACAAGCTCCCTAATTGGAGGCTTTTGCGCTTTCACCGGGATCAAATGCATCCGGTGAAAAATAGACCATGCCAAATCTGTTCAGCTTTAATTTGCGTAGGATGTCGGCAGGATTGAGCGCTCTGATCACCATAAAATATTTTACGATCTCACCGGATGTGTCTTTTACAGGAGTTATTTCTGAATGATGAAGCTGAAGATATTCTTCAAGTTCAATTCCCAATAAGGTGGCAACCTTACCGGCCATTGGATCAAATAAGATCCTTTTCGCCAGGCTGTTCATAGTTGTGTTGGTTAATGGTTAGCTTCAAATTTACTTTTTTGTATTAACCCCCTGTACGTAAAACCCGTAATTAGGATTTCCTAAACGTAATCTCAATAAACAGCCAAGCACCCCGGCAGCAAAATACGCCGCCGGCTTTCGTTGGATTACCGGCGGCGCCTGTATTGAACACGCGTCAAAGACAGTTAAACACAGCAAAGCCAATAGCTGCAAGGGTCAGCACAGCACCGATAATACCGGCAATCCCGCACTTACGGCGACTATGGGTAAATAGAAGATTCCTGCTTTTTATAATTTATAATTGTTAAAGCTGAACAGCGATCATCTAAGGGAATAAAGCCTGGGCCAGGCTGTCAGCTACCACCCGGTGATGCTGTATTGTAACCAGGTATGAAGTACCCATAAACGATAATAATTTACTCAGGATATAAAGTGCACAGGCCAGCCTGATCTTCCGTTGAGCATATAAAGCCAGGAGCGCCTGGTTATGCTAACCTGCATTCGATGTTGATCACCGTGCCGCCGTTTTTCCGGGCGGTGATCTCAATGGTACCATTTAAATATTCCACGCGGGCCGTTACATTCTTAAGTCCGGCGCCTGCATGTCCGGCGGTAGCATCGAAGCCTGTGCCATTGTCTTCTATGGTTATCAGCAGAAGGTTTTCCTGCAATGTAGCCTGTACCAGCATTTCCGTGGCCCGGGCATGTCGCATCACATTGGTTGCCAGCTCCTGGACGATCCGGTAGATCATCAGCTGCGTTGTGTTGCTGGTAATCGCTTCCAGGCCATTATGATGAAACAGCACCTGCAGGCCGGAGCGGCTGATGGTACCGGTGAAGTCTTTCAGCGCTTCTGTGAGGCCATATCGCAGCAATACTTCCGGCATCATATTCCGGGAGATATGCCGCAGATCGGAAATAGCCGTTTCGAGCCGTTGTGCGGAAGCGGCCGCTGCTGCTGCCGAAGGGTGCCTGGCGACCTCGTCGAGCTGGAGCTTCAATGCGGCAAGGGTACCGCCCAGGCCGTCGTGCAGATCGCGTGCCAGACGAAGCCTTTCCTGTTCCTGGCCTTCCAGCATAGCAGTGTAGGAGGTGAGGCGCTGCTGCTGCTTTACCTGTTCCAGCTCCTGTCGTATGATTTTTCTTTTGTTACGGTAATAGAGCACAGAGAAAAGAACGCCGAGTAAAACCAAGCCCGTCAAGCTGCCCAGCAGTAGCTGTTTGTTGCGGGCCTGCTGGAGTATTTTTTCCCGGGCTTCCCCGGCTGCCTGAAGGGCCAGGATCTTCTTTTCCTGCTCCAGCGTACGGTACCGTATTTCCAGGTCATTGACCCGCAGATTCATTTCCTGCAACCCCAGGCTGTCCTTCAAGGGCTGGTATTGCTTGTACAGGGCCAATGCCTGCAAAGGGTGACCCAGCTTTTCTTCCAGCCCGGCCATATCTTTCAGCGCATTGAGCTGATAGTACGGCAGCTTATCCTCCTCTCCCATGCGCCGTAGGGTGGCAGCGGCCGCCAGCGCGTCTTTCCACCGGCGCCGGGCGCTATGATGATCCATTAATGCGGTATAATAGTTGAACAGGTTGGGCCGGTCTTTAAACTTATCAATAACGATGCGTGCCCGTTCCAGCAAAGAGTCTGCTGTGCTGTACTGCCCGTTGGCGCTGGCATACATAGCGGAATAGATATAGTAAATACCCCATTGCCGTGACCCGGGAAGCTGATCGAGCAGCTTTCGCGCCTTATGAAGGTAGGCGGGCATGGCTGCAATACTGTCCATCTTGTACAACAAGGATGCCATATCGGTGTAAGATCCGGCGGTGTTTTCTTTTTCACCACCCCGTTCCGCCATGGCAATATTGCGCCGCAGGTACTGGTAGCCCTGCTCATAGCGACCAATGTTAATCAGCTTAAAGGAAATGTTGTGCAGGCATACGGCCAGCGAGGCGGTATCGTGCAAGGCTTCGAATTCGGGGACCAGCGAGATCAGGATCGCCAGCTCACGGTCGGCCAATCCCTTCCTGCCCAGCGCGACAGACAGGTTGCCAGACGCTTTGGCTCTCATCTGGCGGGCAGGGGTGCTGGTATCCTTTTCCAATGCTTGCAGCGCTTCCTCGAAATGCCGGATGGCATCATCCAGGTGATTGGAGCGTACCTGTAAAATACCCTGCATTCCGAAGGCTTTGGCCAGGTACAGGCGGTTACTGCTGCGTCGACTGACCGCCAGGGCTGCCTGTGCATAATACATAGCGCTATCTGCGGCGCCTGCCCGGAAGCTGGCTTCCGCCAGCTGAATGAGCAGGGAGGTGCGACCTGTATCCGTTTTGTTAGTGCTCAGCAACTGCCGCAGACTGTCTTGCACCTGCCGGCTATGGGCAGGTGCTATTAACCATAAAAGTAAAAGGACGGGAAGAAGAACCTTATTCATGGCCGGGGATTGGAGCTGTAATACAAATATAGCGAGCGGGGGGCACATACCCGACGGCATTTCTTAAAACCAGGAAGCGGAAAGTCCCACATGGCAATGAACAGGCCCGCATTGCTCCTTTCATGTAAAAAGAGTTTTCCGGAAGATGATATACACATGAAATAACGAGCGTCTGGATGCCCACCTTATGGCCGGATTACTTATCGTTTCCGGAACCTGCCTGTAACCTGCTATGAGCAATATTCCTGTTTTCCCTGCAAGCCTTCCTGTGTGCTGAAAAGCAAAAGAAAGAGGTCGCCTCCTGTTAGAGACGACCTCCTCCTCACTCCCGTTTTGATCTTGCTGAAGCCATTGCAGCTTTCAGCCATTAAACCCTGTATGAACGTTGGCCTTAGTTCACTTTCGCTACCTTCCGGGAAATGACCGTACCATTGGCTCCGCTAATGTGAATATGGTAGGCGCCGTTGTTCAATCCCTCCGGGTCAATCGTAACAGACGCCTGCACTGCCTTTATCTCTTTGATCATCCGGCCGGTTGCGTCATACATCCTTATTGATTCACCGCCGTTCAGGCCATCGACAGTGACATAAGCGCTGAGTCAGCGTCGTACCGCATTTGAGTACAGGATTGATACAGCAGCCCAGGCCGATGTTTCCCGGGAGATATAAAAACAGCCCCCATTGCTGAGGACTGCTTACTCTAACTAACCAATGAACCATCTTACTTTGTTTTCATCATTTTTCCTGAAACGGTATTCCCGCTCATACCGGTAATAGAAACATGGTACAGACCTTCGCTTAAGCCATCGAGGAACAGCTTAACAGAGGATTGCGCCTGATTTATTTCCC
>NZ_QUZZ01000020.1 GCF_003545695.1 Taibaiella helva
AAGAAGGCCTTCGGGTAGGGTCAGGGAGATGAGCTCCAAATACGGATCGGACAAAACAGTTATTTTTTAGCTCGCAAAGCAAACGCTTTTTTACTAATCCCCCAGATTTTACGATTGATCCGGATCAATGTTCAATCTGCTGATGCGTGCTGATGGCGATCCGGTTCCACGCATTGATGGTAACTATTGCCATGATCAGCTCTGCGATCTGGTTGCCATTGAAAAAGCGTAATGCATTTTCGTAAGTGGCATCGCTCAATCCATGCTGATGGATCAGGGTAATCTCTTCGGTAATGGTCAGAACAGTTTGCTCTTCTTCCGTAAAAAACTTGGTGGCTTCCCTCCAGGCACTGACCAGGAAGATCCGCTGGATGCTTTCGCCATCTTTAATCGCCTCCTGTGTATGCATATCGATACAATAAGCGCAGCCGTTGATCTGTGAGGCATGAATTTTAATCAGGTGCTTCAACATTTTAGGAATAGAAGTCTGTGCCAGGTAAGCTTCTAGGGCCAGCATTGCCTTGAATGCCTTGGGTTGTTCCGCATTGCTGATGCTGATTCGTTTCTGCATTTTAATTTGATTTGAGTTTTAAAAATATTATTTCGCTTGCAATGGATTTTTCTTTTGCGCTGCCAGCAAAAAGGCAGCAGCGCTCCCCACCCATACCGAGTAATCCAGGGGCGCTTTTATACCTAAAGAAATGCTCATCGACAAAGCAAAGATCAGGAGCAGGATCCCTGTAGCCGTTGCCGTTATTTTCAGTTTGATGCCACAAAGCAATAGAATGGGTAAGGCTATTTCCAGGAAAGTAGCGACATATGCCGAACACCTGCTCAAAAACGGGGGAAGAAAAAAAGTGAGCTGCGCCGTGTACTTTTCAAAATGCTCCCAGTTGCCCCAGGCTGAATTCCTGCCCCAAAGGCCCAGCCTGTCTGCTACTGCCGAAAGCATTGTCACGGCAAGAGCAATCCGTAAAAACAGTTGCGGAAATTGTGGTGCTTTTTTATCCATCGCCTTATTTTATAGTTGACGATGTAAAGTTGACCATCAAAAATTCAAAAAAACTTGAACTAGTTTAAGAAATGTAGATAAGACGGTCTTTAAAAAGACCAGAAATGTCGGGCAGCATCTTCATGCAACGGCTTGTTCCGTTTCAGACAAAAACCACGCTTCATATCCCCGGGGACGGCATCATCAAACAGCCGCGCTTCCAGTATGAAAAGCGAAAGAATGCGCTTCACCACTTTCATCTTTTCAGGGGATGTTGCAGGTAGATAATAGCGAGATTCAGCAAAAAGAAAGGTAGCTCTATTGCTACTCCTTTGATGTTCCGGTCGGAGAGGTGGAAACAAATGAGCAGCAAAATGCCTGCTGCCATCAAAAAATTACCCCATACAAACGTCCGGGGGAAAAGCATAAGGATCGCTGCAGCAATTGTAACTACACCCATCACCAATACACCACCCTTGCCGATACCCCATTTACCAAACAGCGCTATCATCTCCGGCTGTCCCGCAGCCATAGCCCAGCCTTGCTTCAGACCCATGCCTGCAGCGACCAGGATGAGTATTATATTAATAATCTTAAGGATCATAAGGATACAGGTATTGATCTTCCCCTAAGATAATTCTTTTTCATAGAAAAATCCGGGAGACACGCTTCGTTACGCTACTTTAAGCAAAGCTTGTACCTGCACATCAGCAATCAAACAAAAAATAATTCTCCGGTCTATACAGCAGCAAACGCCGGACAGTCGCATGTAACCCTTCAGATTGTCGTATGCTCCCCCCTCATCTATCCGTATTTCGCTTCACCTTTGTCCTGTTGAGCAATCTATAAAGGCACAACAGGTGGAGCAGCGACCACTGTAACAAACGGGCGCAACCGAAAAGCCATACGAGTAGGGAGACCAAAAAAATAAGTTATGTCAGACAATAATGTTTCGCTTCACCGGGTATTGAAAGCTTCACCCGAAAAAGTATACCGCGCATTCACTGAGGCGACCGCCATCGCATCATGGCTTCCGCCCTACGGCTTCCTCTGTACGGTTCACGAGATGAACGTGGAAACCGGCGGCACCTTCAGGATGTCGTTCCATAATTTCACTACGGGCAACAGCCATTCCTTCGGCGGAAAGTACGTTGAGCTTCAGCCCAACACTTTCCTGAAATACACCGATACCTTCGACGATCCCAATCTGCCCGGCGAAATGGTTACCAGCGTATGGCTGCGCAAAAGCATCGCCGGTACGGAAATTAAGATTACCCAGGAAGGCATTCCCCCGATGATACCGGCCGACATGTGCTACCTGGGCTGGCAGGAATCGCTGGAAAAGCTGGCCAAGCTGGTAGAGCCGGAAATACCCGATGCCTGATCAGCATAAAGCAATATCCATATGAACATCCAAACCCGCATAGATAGTGGGTTTTGGTGATTTTTTATTGAATGGATACAGGGTAAAAGCGGTTCGGGAAGCTCCGGTATTATAACCATCCGTTCCGGCCGTACCCGATCGCTCCTGCTGCCAGCGCAGCCACCAGCGTATTGACGGTGTTTACCCAATTGTTACTGACGTAATGCTTCCGTTCGAGCGCTGCGCCGAGTATGGAATCAGCAAGATTACCCAGGGTACCGGCAAGGACAACGATCACAAAACGAGGTCCGAAATCATTCCCCAGGGCGTCGGTCAGGGCAATGAGCATGGAGCCGCCTATGCCGGTCAGCGTACCTTCCAGGCTTACGACGCCATCCAGGCCCCTGGCCTCGCGTTTCCAGCTCAGGATATTGACCGCCCGTCGTCCGTAGACCATGCCCAGCTCCGAAGCCAGGGTATCGGCCGTTGCCGAGGATAAAGCGCCGGCCAGCATCAGGGTAAACCAGGCCTGCTGCTGAGGCATAAGACAGGCCAGAAGGCCAGCCAGCGCTGCAATACCGCCATTGGCCAGTACCTGTCCGACCTTGCGGCGCTCCTGGTGCTGTATTTCGTGGAACAACCTGGCCTTTACCTGTTTCCTGTAGGCCGTAGCCAGGGTAGCCAGGATAAAAAAGACGGCAAGAGAAAGCAGCCCTGCGAGGCCTCCGCCGGCATAGATGGCCAGCCCTACCAGGAAAGCAGCAATGCCTGCAGCAGGCGTCAGCTTGCGCAGCTTAATGCTGGCAAAAGCCCCGGCAGCAAGCACGGCAGCAGCGGTCAGGAAAGCGCCATCAGGGTACATAACGTAAAGATAAACAAATAGCGGGCGGCAGGCTAAGCGGTTATAGTGGCAGGCCATTGGCATCAGCGCCCAGTATCCCGCTCATATAATCGAGGAACGGCCGCATATGCTTATAGGTCTGCCCTACCTCTTTCAGAAAGGAGGGCGCCAGCACTTCAGCGTCGGTAAAGGGCCGCCGGAGCAGGAACTGCTTATACCGCAGCAAGCCAATTGCTTCATGGGCCGGATCAAAGCCCTGAGGCGCTTTTTTCAGCTGCTCGCCCTGCAGCGTGCCAAAGATCGCCTTAAAATTCCGGCTATTCAGCACCTTATTCAAGGGCGACGGATCGAAAGCGATATCTTCACGGATCAGCTTCAGGTCGGCAGCATTAGGCCCCCAGAAGCCGCCGCCGGCAAAACTGCGGCCGCCCGGCTCAAAGTGAAAGTAATATCCGCCTCTGCGGTAACGGGTCGCACGCCGGAAACCGCCACCCCAATAGGTTTTATAGGGCGTTTTGTCTTTGGAGAAGCGGGTGTCGCGGTAGATCCGCTGCAGCGCGCTTTTCCCGTCGGGTGTTTCGAGCTGGTCGTGCGTATTGAGCTGCTCCAGCAGGGCGCCGGCAAAAGCCTCAATCGCGGACTGCTCCTCCAGGAAGCGATCCTTGTGCGCCTGAAACCACTCGCGGTTGTTGTTGTCTTTCAGCCGGGTCAGGAAATCAAAGCTGGAAGGAGGTATCACAGGCGATACTTTTGCCTTTCGGTCCATAATACGATGTTGTGCCGCAAAGATAGGCCTCGCCCGCGTTGCCGGCGCCTTCATTTTATCACACAACGATTGAAAAAACCAATTATTTATTGTTCCCGATCTTCACCGAGATCAAAGCATTGTTCACGGTGGTCTGTCTTCCTGCGGCCATCGCTCCCGGCAGGTGATCATCGATAATGGCGTTGACCAGCACATTGAACCGGCTTACAAAATCGACATAGGATGCAGGCGTACTGCGATTCAGGTACAACAAGAGCAGGCCCAGGAGGCTGTGCCGCAGCTGGCTTTTCATCAGCCCGATGCGGTCTCCGGGCAGCAGGCCCCAGCTCATGCAGTAATGCCAGTCTTCTTCGCAGATGCTGTCGAGCGAATGCTGGATCAGCTCCAGTACTTGCTTCTTATTGGGTGCATTGCCGATGGTCTCGGTAAAGAACAGGTCAAATATACCGGGATACTGGATAAAGAAATCGGCGTAGGCACGTATAGCGGCTTTCAGCTTCTTTATACCCTTTTCCTTTTTCCTTGTGACCTGCTGCACCTGCTCTTTACATTCTTCATAAAAATCCTGCACACACAGAAAAATCAGCTCGTTCAGGTCGCGGAAATAGCTGTACAAGGTGGCATAGGAATACCCAGCTCGCTCTGCAATGTTCCGCACGCTGATGCTTTTCAAACCCTCCGCCTTCAGCAATTCCTTTGCAGCTTCCAGGAAATAGCCCTTCATGCGCTGCTCCTGTATTTCTTTGTTTTTCATTTCAATAAAATTAACGATAGCAAAAATAATTAACAATGTTAAAATAAAAAATAGTTGTTAGAAAACAATTGTGTCGTTGCAGCCATCGGATAATCCTTTAACTTTCCGCTCTCTTTTCTGTATACCATGAATGTTAAGCGGGAATATCTCTTCTTTTGCCTCGTCTTTATTTGCCTTTCCATCGCGATTCCCTACAGCTTTGTGCAGGCGGTAGCGCATTTGTCGGCAAGCTGGAAGGAAATCAGCCTGACCCTGGCAGTAAGCGCCTGGATCGCTGCCATTGCTGCAGCCCTGCGCTGGCGTCCCATCAGCCGGGGCAGGAACGGTGCACCCATAACACCTACGCTACGCCTGTTACTGATTTTGCTGATCGTTTTACCTGTGGCCGCAGCCTCGCTGATCCTTGCCTTCAGGCTCATCGTTGGCGGCAATGGCAGCACCTCGGGACTTCACTAAATACTACGGTACCCATTGTGTTTGCCCGTTTAGGGATAAAAAGCAATCTTTGCATTTTTAAGGCGAACATGCAGAAAAATCTTTTCATTGCCTTCGAGGGCATCGACGGCAGCGGTAAAAGCACACAGGTAAAATTATTGGCGGAAAAGCTCAGCAGCCAAGGGCACAAGGTGTACACCACTTTCGAGCCCACAGGCAGCGCCATTGGTAAGCTGATCCGCGATATTTTTGCCCACAAGGAAAAAGCCGATCACCGGACCATCGCCGCACTCTTTGTCGCCGACCGCCTGGACCATATCCTGCATGAGCAGGACGGCCTGCTGAAAAAGCTGGAAGAAGGCTATACCGTGATCACCGACCGTTATTACTTTTCCTCTTACGCTTACCATGGCACCCATATGTCGATGGATTGGGTGATCGCTGCCAATGCGCTAAGCGCGCAGCTGCTGCGGCCCGACCTGACCATTTATATTGACATCGATCCCGGGACCAGCATGGAAAGGATCAGCAAGGGAAGGGCCAGCACTGAACTGTACGAGACACTGGATAACCTGAAGCAGGTGAGGGCTAAATATATGGAGGCCTTTGAAAAGCTGAAGGACCAGGAAAGGATCTTTATCGCCGATGGCAGACAGGCTCCGGAGCAGGTATCGGAAGCAGTGCTGGCAGCGGTAAACGGGCTAACGGTAGCAATAGACTGAGCTTACAATCGCCCGGAATAGACCTTGGTCTCGTAACGGATCATGATGTGGCCGTTCTCCTGGTACCGGCTAAAGAGCGCTGCCAGGTCTGCAATCATCGCTTCGTAACCTTCGTCGCCGGCCGCCGGCATATAAGAAGAAGAAAGCAGCCGTCCTCTCAGGCCATCACCGTCAAAGATCTGCTGGTTGACAAAGACATCCAGCTGCACCGCCTGCGGGCTGAAGAAAGCTTTTATCTCTTTCATTCCTGTATTGCGGTGATCGAAGCGCACGTATTGCCGGCCATGCGTCCGGATCAGCGCCTCGTATACCTTCTCAAATTCCGTTTCGATCAGGCGCTCGTTCCAGATCAGGACCACCGGGCCGTCAGGCTTTAATATCCGTTCCCATTCCGGCCGCGTTGCAGCGGCATCCATCCAATGAAAGGCCTGCGCACAGACGATAGCATCCACGCTATGAGTAGCCAGCCCGGTTTGCTCTGCAGTACCTTTCCCTACTGAAAAGCCGGGATACGCCTGTAATAATGCCGCCGCTCTTTCCCGCATAGGATCATTGGGTTCCACGGCAATGACCTTGTAGCCCGCTTCCAGGAACAAAAGGCTCGAGATACCGGTGCCGGCGCCGATATCGGCAATCAGCGTATCACTATCCCATCCGTAGCGCTCTTGCATCCGGGATATTAGCTCCGCTGGATAAGAAGGCCGGTAGCGTACATAATCGTCGACGCGGTTGCTGAATCGTTGTGTGGGATCGATGGACATAAGGGGCGTTTACAGCAATATTAATATCTTATCTCCGCAAAGAAAGACAGGATATTGTTAATTTGCAGCAGCAAACCGGCCAACCCGGAAATACCCATTACTGCTTTATGGAACAGCATGAACTGATCCCGCACCTGTTCAGGAACGAATACCGCAAGATCGTGTCGGTATTGTGCAAGCTGTTTGGCATCGCGCATATAGAAACGGCCGAGGACATTACCAGCGACACTTTCCTGCTGGCTGCCGAAACCTGGGGCATTCGGGGTTTGCCCGAGAACCCTACCGCCTGGCTGTACTTCGTGGCCAAGAATAAGGCGATCAACCATCTCAAAAGAAACGGCCTGTTCCGGGACAAGATCGCGCCGCAGATCGCGCCTAAGGAAGAAGCGGAAGAAATGACGATCGACCTTTCCGAACAAGCGATCGAAGACAGCCAGCTGCAAATGATGTTTGCCATCTGCCACCCGGCTATCGGACAGGAAGCACAGGTAGGGCTGGCGCTGCGTATTCTTTGCGGCTTCGGTATCGAGGAGATTGCCGATGCCTTCCTCTCAGGCAAAGAGACGATCAACAAGCGGCTGTTCCGCGCCAAAGAGAAGCTGAGAACAGAAGCGGTGACCATAGCGCTGCCCGGCCGCGATGAGATCGGCCGGCGTATGGATACCGTAATCACCATGCTCTACCTGCTGTTTAATGAAGGCTATTATTCGCAGTCGCAGAATGTACAGTTGCGAAAAGACCTCTGCTGGGAGGCCATGCGCCTGACCAGACTGCTGCTCGACAACCCGCTGACCAACCGGCCCGAGGTCAATGCCCTCTTTTCCCTGATGTGCTTTCACGCTTCCCGCTTCGAGTCCCGTACCGATGCTTCGGGCGAGATCGTCCTTTACGAAGAGCAGGATGAGCACAGCTGGGACCAGGAGCTGATCACACAAGGCAATTATTACCTGAACCTTGCCGCAACCGGCGCTACGGTTACCCGCTATCACCTGGAGGCAGGCATTGCTTTCTGGCATACCATAAAAACTGACCTGAACGGCAAATGGGCACAGATCCTGCAGCTCTACAATCACCTGCTCAGTATTCATTACAGTCCTATAGCAGCCCTGAACCGCACTTATGCATTGGCCCGTGTCAAAGGGGCAGCAGCAGGCATTGCAGAGGCCGAACAGCTGAACCTGGGCGGGAGCCACCTCTATCATCTCCTGCTGGGAGAGCTGTATAAAGACGGCGACAAACGCAAGTCCCTCCATCACCTGGAACAAGCCATGAGCCTCGCCCGGTCGGCCCCCGAAAAGCGCCTGATCGCATCGAAAATAGCAGCCTTACAACAATAGAAGGGCAACAGGCCCCTTTATGCCCTGCATTTACCTTACCTGCAGAAACACAGGATAACCGTGTTCCGCAAAGCTATCCTGCAAAAGAAGGCCAACCATATTGCGCCAGATTTGTTCTTCTACAAAACGTTGCGACATGGCAAGACCGATCTGGACCGGCACTATTGCATTTGGCCTGGTCAATATCCCCGTTAAGCTCTTCAGCGCCATATCCGAATCTTCGCTCGACCTGGATATGCTCGATAAAAAAGACAAAAGTCACATACGGTATAAGCGGGTGAACGAAAATACCGGTAAGGAAGTAGCCTGGGGCAATATTGTAAAAGGCTATAAAGTAGACGGGAACTATATAATTCTTGAAGACAAAGACTTTGAGCAGGCTTCTGCACAGAAGACCAAGCGCATCGACATCACCTCTTTCGTACAGGAAGAAGAGATCGATCCCATCTACTACGAAACCACCTATTATCTCGAGCCCGATGCCAAAGATGCCAAGCCTTATGCCCTGCTACGCGGCGCGATGCAGAAGGCCGGAGTAGTGGGCATGGGTACCTTTGTGATGCGCAATAAAGAGCAGCTCTGCGCGATCAAAGTGCTGGACAGAGCGCTGGTGCTGAGCAAGCTTCATTTTGAAGAAGAGATAAGGCCTCTCGACGATTACAAGTTTCCGCCCACCTCACTGAAGCTGAACCCCGCCGAGCTGAAAATGGCTTCGGCGCTGATCGACAGCATGAAGGCCTCTTTCGATATCAGCGCGTATAAGAACGAGTACACTGCCCAATTGCTGAAGTTCATCAAGGACAAGGCCAAAGGCAAGAAGGTAGCACCGGTGAAGACCAAAACGAAGGTACCGGATGAAGTATCCAGCCTGCTGGAACAGCTGAAAGCCAGCCTGGGAAATGCACCTTCCCGGCCCAAAGCAAAGAAAACAGCGCCCCGCAAAAAAGCGCCGGCTACCAAACGCCGCAGAAAAACCGCTTAGCACTCTTGCTTTCTCCATACGATAACCAATGACGACATGAGCTTACGCACCTATAATCAGAAGCGCTCCTTTACAGAAACTGCCGAGCCCAAAGGCCTGAAGCATAAGGGAAGCAGCGGCGCCCTGCATTTTGTGATACAACAGCACGATGCCTCGCACCTGCATTACGATTTCCGGCTTGAAATGGAAGGTGTGCTGAAAAGCTGGGCAGTACCCAAGGGCCCTTCGCTCGATCCGGAAGTCAAGCGGCTGGCGATGATGGTGGAGGATCATCCTTACGATTATAAAGATTTCGAAGGGATCATACCCGAAGGCAATTATGGCGCCGGCACCGTGATCGTATGGGATGAAGGCACTTACGAACCGCTGGAAGAGCCCGGCTCAAGACTGAAAGGCGAGCGTCTGCTGCTGAAGCAGCTGAAAGAAGGCTCGCTGAAGTTCCGCATGCAGGGCAAAAAGCTAAAAGGCGAATTTGCGCTGGTACGCACCAAAGGCATGGGCGACAATGCCTGGCTGCTGATCAAGCATCGCGACCGCTATGCCAGCGAAAAGGATATTACGCTGAAAAATAAATCGGTGCAATCGGGAAAAACGCTTGCTAAAGTAGAGGCCACTTCCCAAAAAACATGGATCTCTTCTAAAAAGACTACAGCAAGCCGGAAAGCGCCAAAGAAAGCCGCAGCCCAAAAAACTACGGCAAAGAAAACTGCAGCAAAAAAAACAGCGGCAAAAAAAGCAGCATCCCGAAAGACCGTCAAAAAAAGCAAAGCAGATGCAGACGCAGACGCTGCCGCGCAGGCCGACATCACCGCGCTATGGGAACAGGGTACAAAAGCGCCATTTCCCAAAAACCTGCAACCTATGCTGGCCACGCTTGTAGATGAGCCTTTCGATGGTGAAGACTGGGAATATGAGATCAAATGGGACGGCTACAGGGCGCTTGCGCTGATGAATAACAAGACTGCCGAGCTGAGATCGCGCAACAATAAATCCTTTAACGAGAAATTTTACCCTGTTTACGATGCCGTTGCCGCATGGGGTATAGATGCCGTGGTTGATGGAGAGATCGTGGTGGTGAACGACAAGGGCCTGGCCAGTTTCGCGGGTCTGCAAAACTGGCGCAGCGAGGCCGACGGCACGCTGCTGTACTATGTCTTCGACCTGCTATGGCTGGACGGCCGGCTGCTGACAGATCTTCCCTTGCATGAACGGAAGGCCATACTGACCTCGCTGGTACCGGAAGAAGGCCTGATATGCATGGGCATCACCGTAAGAGAAAGAGGGAAAGATTTCTTTCAATCCGCCGGGAAGCTGGGCCTGGAAGGCATTATCGCCAAACGTTCCGACAGTATTTACCTGCCGGGCGAACGCAGCCGCGACTGGCTTAAGATCAAGACCCAGCGGCGCCAGGAGGTCGTGATCGGGGGCTATACCCGCAATGATGATACACCGAAGCTCTTCAGCTCGCTGCTGCTGGGCGTATTCGACGGCGACCAGCTACGCTATGCCGGGAAAGTGGGTACGGGATTCAACGATAAGCTGCAGCAGGAAATGATGCGTCAGTTCAAACCGCTGATGGTAAAGAAAAGCCCTTTCAACATTATCCCCGATTATAACAAACCTTCCCGATTCCGGCCCAACCCGCCGCATGCCTCGGTTACCTGGCTGAAACCTGCGCTGGTGGCTGAAATCAACTTTACCGAAGTAACGGATGACGGGGTATTCCGGCATCCTTCCTTCATCGCCCTGCGCAGCGATAAAAAAGCAAAAGAAGTGGTTATGGAAAAAGAAGCCGACACCGGCAAGACGGTAAAAAAGAGCGCTGCTAAAAGCGCTGCAATAGTGAGACCACCTGCAAAAGGCGGCCGGAAGACCCTGCTCAACCCTTCAGAGGAAACCCAGGTGCGGCGTATAGAAGGCAACGAGCTTAAATTTACCCACCTCAGCAAGCTCTACTGGCCCGACGATAAGCTGAGCAAAAGGGATATGCTCAATTATTATTACCAGATGGCGCCCTATATCCTGCCCTACCTCACCGACAGGCCCCTATCGCTCAACCGCTTTCCCAATGGCATCAAAGGCAAAAGCTTTTACCAGAAGGATGTCAGCAAAAGCATTCCCGGCTGGGCGCACACTTTTCCCTATCGCACCCCGGATGAAGACCGGGATAAAGAATTCCTGGTAGGCGGCGACGAAACCGGCCTGCTGTACATGGCTAACCTGGGCACTATAGAGATGAATCCCTGGAACAGCCGCACGGCCAGCCCGGAACAGCCCGACTGGTGCGCCCTGGATATCGATCCCGACAAGGGTAACACTTTCGAACAGGTGATCGAAGTGGCCCGCGCCATTCACGCTGTGCTGGAACAGCTGAAGATAAAAGGGTACTGCAAAACATCGGGCTCTACCGGGATACATATCTATATTCCCCTGGGTGCGCAATACTCCTACGACCAAAGCCAGCTACTGGCCAAATTTGTCGCTACCCAGGTGCAGCTGCAGCTGAAAGAGTTCACCAGCATTGAACGCATGACCCGAAACCGCAAAGGGAAGATCTATATCGACTATCTGCAAAACCGGCCGCAGGCCACGCTTGCCGCGCCTTACTCCCTTCGCCCCAAGCCGGGCGCTACGGTATCAATGCCACTGGATTGGGACGAAGTAAAAAAAGGATTGAAGATGAAGGATTTTACGCTAAAGAATGTGCCCCGCCTGATCAAAGCAAGGGGAGATCTGTTCAAACCCGTGCTGGGCAAGGGAATCGACCTGAAGAAAATCGCCCTGCCAGAAGACTGAAGCGCCGGAACCATGCCCTCTACCGTAATCGCTCATACCGCCTATGATGAAAACCGGCAGGTGCTCACCATTACCTTCCTGTCCGGCGCCGTTTATGCGTATTACGAGGTACCGCCGGAGCTGTATGCACGTATGCTTAAGGCGCGATCCAAAGGCAAATTCCTGAATAAATTCATCAAGGACCATTACATGTTCAAAAGGCTGGATGAAAATTAATTCAGCCGCATCCCCGCTGCCAGCAAGGTATCCAGGGTTTCCTGCTCTGTGGCCGCTTCAGGTTCGGGCAGATCCAGGAGCTTCGCGATATGCAAAGGACTGAGCCGGCCATGCATCAACGTGTTCATAATGCTGCGCCCCTCGCGCGCCGCCGCTTTCAGCTCGCTGCCGCTCAGTTGGTCCCCTTCTTCCGATTGGTCATAGATAAAGATCACAAAGGCTTTGAACAGGATATGGTCCTGAGGGGAATACAGGATCTTCGCTTCGGCATTGAGCACGAATGCCGGCTTGTTGAGCAGGGGATCGACGATCAGCTCGTAGTTATAGTCGGTTTGCATGGTGGCGTGCGGTCCGTTACAGTTGCCCTGTATGGTCAGCTCGATCACGCCCGCCTCTTTACGCAACAGTTCCATAGATGCAGGATTAAGGTAACACAATGCAGGATCAGTCCTGATCCTCTTCCGGCGCCTTCCGTTCCGCGTTCTTAGCCGGCCGGTTGGGCAACGTGCCGTCTTCTTCTTTACCGGCGCTATTATTGTTCCCGTTCTCAGGGTACTCCTTGTCGTATTTCCGGGTGGGGTCCTTCTCTTCCGGCTTATCCTTTTCCCGGTCTTGTTTGTGCTTGTCCATAATCGCTTTGTTGTGTATGTTATTGAATGTTCAGCTTCGAGGTGTCTGTAGCTCCCGGCGGTGCAATGCTCCGGCGGCTCAGGCTGTCTCTTGCGGTATCGGCGGGTGTCTGGCACGTATCGACCAGGGGCGGCGCCTGCTCGTGCTCGTGGTCGATCCTGGGACCAGTGGCGCTGTCGCTCTGCTCATAATGGCTCACGGAGTCGGAGGCATTGCAGGCAGTAAGCAGCAGTATACAGAAGGCTGCAGCCATTTGTCCCCAAAAATTATGGTCCGGTTTCATTCGCAAAAGATTTACGTTTAACTATTGCTCATCCCTGGCAGGATCACATGCCCGGCAGCTTCAGCCCCGATGCCTTAAGCCGGTTCATCAATCGTTCCTGGAAAGCCATCTTTGTATCCATAAAACCATGCGCCTGTATCCACAGGTTCAGCATGACCTTGTAGCCATCAGGCTCCAGCGAGGAGATGCCGATCCTCTTCGGTGGATCGTGCAGGATATTACCCGCGTCCGTTATCGCCTGCTCCATCTCTTTCTTTACTTCCTCATAAGGTATATTGTTATTGAACTTGAGTTCTATATCCAGCCTCCGGTTGCCCGATATGCTTACATTCACAATAACCTCGTTGGACAGTTTGCTGTTCGGGATGATCACCGTCCTGTTGTCGAAGGTGGTGACGATCGTATAGAATATCCTGATCTCCGTAACGGTTCCTTCGTTGCCCTGGGCGATAATGTTGTCGCCTACCTGGAAGGGCTTGAGAAAAAGGATCAGCACGCCACTGGCAAAATTCTGCAGGGTTCCCGACAAAGCCAATCCTGCCGCCACACCCATCGACGCCAGCAAAGCAGCGAAAATAGTCATCGTAATACCTGCGATCTGCATGAAGGCCAGCAGCAGCAACACCCGCAGCGCAATCACCGCCAGGCTGACCAGGAAAGGCCTTAGCGAGGCGTTGACATTCCTTCTCATCATCACTTGCGACAAATAGCGGCCGGCAACTTTGATGAGCCATAAGCCGATGATGAGCACCAGCAAGGCCAGTAAGAACCCGGGGCCTTTCAGCATAAGCCATTCATAGACCCGGTTGAGCCATTTCTCTGCATCCATGTATCCGATCCCTTTTGGTTTATTGGTCTCTACACAACAGCCCCCCGCCCTTTTTGTTTCCCGCTGCAGCGGCTTTAACAGGACAGAAACGCAATGCGTTACGGCCTTCCTTTTTAAATATTGTTTAACGCCTCTGCGTCATCCTTTATGCACGGCGCCTGTTATGCCTAGCATAAGTGACAGCTACCCATCGTTAATCATTAAACCACCAGGACATGGCTAAATATTCCAAAAAAGCAGGCAAAAAAGTGGAGCGTGCTATGCACGAAATGCATGAAGGCAAGCTAAAAAGCGGCCGTTCCGGCAAGAAAGTGACGAGCCGTAAGCAGGCCATTGCCATCGGGCTTTCCGAAGCCCGCGAAGCCGGCGCCAAGGTACCGAAGAAAGCAGCGGGCAAGAAAAAGTCCGCACCCAAAAAAGCGGCAGCAAAGAAGAAGACAGCACCGAAAAAGGCGGCGGCCAAGAAGAAGGCAGCACCGAAGAAAACAGCGGCAAAAAAGAAAGCGGCGCCCAAAAAGGCAGCAGCAAAGAAAAAGAGCGCTCCTAAAAAATCCGCCGCAAAGAAAACCGCCGCCCGTAAAAGAGGATAATACCTGTTGCATATACCGCTTTCAAATACATTAATCATAAGGAGGGTAATTGCCCTCCTTATTCATTTTCTACTTGGCCAGGCACCAGCTTATCGGAAGAAGCGCCTACGAATTGCAATACCCTTACCGCGTGCGTACCATTGAGGCCGCTGTCGTCCCGTTCCTTCTGGAAAGCCTTGAAGGATGGCACATTCAGCACCTCCTGCTGGATCTGCTCGTTGCGGTAAGTGGAAAAATGCATGAAAGTAACGCCGTCCTCCATCAGGGAGATATGGTACCAGAAGGCAGAAGCATCCATCTTCCTGAAATCGGCCAAAAAGCGCTGGATGTTCTGCTTGTTGCGCATCGCAAATTCGGGATTTACCGTATAGGTGACTTGTACTGTGATCATCGGTTCAGCATTTTATATCTTGAGAAAACTGGGTTTGATACCCTTTCACCTTTATGACAACCGAGGATCAAAATTCAGGACAAAAACCCGCAATCTTTTTTTCTTTCCGGAAATTGATATCCGGGCCACCTCCAGGTCGTTTTCAGGAAAAACTTTTGAAATCTGACCGCCAGGCCTTATTTTTGCCGCCCGTTCGGGATGTAGCGCAGCCCGGTAGCGCGCGTCGTTCGGGACGACGAGGCCGCAGGTTCGAATCCTGTCATCCCGACTTGAGCGGACAAAATGGAAGTACTTTCATTTTGTCCGTTTTTTTTACGCCCTATTTTACTGTCTATCATATAAATAAACTTCACGGCTTCATTGACCCGCCCAGTTCGAACTGTGTTACTCTCAAAATGGAGCTTTTCGGGGAATATCGAACTAATCAGTTCCCGCTTCTTCTCAATGTCCGCAGTTTCATAAATGTAATCCAGCCTCAGAAGAGTGTCTATGCCTTTATTCAAAAGGTCTTTAATGTTGACATCATCGCCGGAAAGTCCATTTAGTTTGGCCTGTAACCGCTCAATCTTTTGGACATAACCTGATTTCATTTCCCGGAAATCATCCGGCTCTAATTGCTGCGAGGCCAGCAGTTCCCTGATGTAAGAAATCTTGCTTTCATAAGTCGATATCTGTTTTTGGAGCTGCTGTTTCTCTTGCTGGGAATGTGAGGTCTGCTTCTTCCAGTTTTCCTCAAGAACTGCCTTATACAGTGCGCCCATTTCAGGACGGGGCATATATTTACGCAATTCACGAACGAATTGCTGGTTTATTGCATCTGCCGGTTGCCTGTAGTTACAGCCCAGGTAACAGTGATAGTAAGAATAGTATTTTGTATGCCCTTTAGATGCGCTGCCGGTTAGTATTTTGCCACACTTAGGACAAATTAGGAACCCTCTAAGTGGTAAGGTTGCATTTGATGCCACTTTCAGGCGGTATTGTCCTCTTTTCCTGCCGTCCAATATATCTTGTACATCATAAAACAAGGCTTCACTAATCAGCGGCTCATGTTGCCCTTTTACAAATCGGGCTTCCTCATCTTTATGCTTGGGTATATAAATCTTACCACAATAGACCGGGTTCCGGATAGCAAACCAGAACAGGCTTTTGGTGCTTGTAAAACCTTTTTCTTTGGCCATTTTATAGACTTGTTCAGTATTATACACGCCTTTGGCAATTTCGTCAAAGACCCACCGCATAATGCCGGCCAGGGGCTCATAAGGTGCTATAAATTTACGACCTGATTCATCCGTCCTGTTGATATAACCAACGGGTGCCAGTCCCATATAACGGCCTTCTTTTTTGGCGCGGCGCATTCCATGGCGGACGTTTAGGGACCGGCGGTCATTCTCAACCTCGGGAGCCGTAAGGTAAAACGCCAGCATAATTTTATTCTCCGGTATGGATAGGTCAAGTGGTTGCTCGATGGCTTGCGGCTCAATGCCCAGCTTGTTCAGAGTATTAATCATTTGGTAGGCATCGGGAGCATTGCGGCTAAACCTGTCCCATTTCAAAAACAATACCCGATCAGCCTTTCCTTTATGCTTGCGCAGGTCGGTCAGATAGGCTTTCCATTCCGGGCGGTTAAAGGTCTTTGCGGAATGATCTTCAAAGATCACCTTGCGGATCGTAATATCGTTAATGGAGCAGTACTTACGCAATAGCTCTTCCTGGCTGCGCTGGGAGTAACCTTTTTCGGCTTGCTCGTCCGTGCTTACTCTTATGTATAGATCGGCTATTAATTCCCCTGTTTTCATTCCTTCTTTTGTTTAAATGATTTAATCCGGCTTTTCAAAGTTATGCCCTAAGTCTTTTTTCAAGATGCTGACTTATCACCATAATTGCTAACATTCTTAGTACTTCAAGTATGATCGCCGCTTCTTCCGGGGACACTTCAATCCCGTTTTCCTTTAATAATGCCGCAGCCTGTTCAGGTCTTAACTGCTCCATTTTCCCTCCCTTGTTTTTATAAAGTTTAGCCCCTGCGTGTGGTTGGCTTAGTGCTAAGTTAATTATTTGCTTTGGTATATTTTAAATTACCAAAGCAAAATTTATATTTGTACCAAATTTTAACAAAATGACCGATGGTAAAGGCTTTGAGCAGTTTTGACTATATTTGATCCAATTTTATTCAGTTTGCAATACTATTTCACTATTTGCGAAATTTGATTGTACCAAACTGATACAAATCAGTGCAAAATGGGTAAGGAAACATACAGCGTATTTTATAAGGTGTATTTCAACGAAAGGTTGAAAGAGGTAAATCTTCATGGTAAGGCAACTTACCCTTTATACGTCCAGATCACGTTTGCCCGGAAAAGCATTTTTTTCAAAAGCTACTATTTTGAACTTTTCTCTAAGAGTAAATATTACTTGTCGGTAGCGGGCCTACAGGGTGGGCCTACGCTGGAGCAGATCACTGCAAAAGAGAATGAGCTGATAGATTTTATTATCAACAAAAACCTGAATAGCTTTTCCCTAGACTTGTTTAAAGATGAGTACGCCTATTACAGTAAAGATCTTTGTGATGTTATGGAGGAAGGGTTTCTTGATTACCTGTACACCTTTTTCCAAGATAAGGGAATGCCAACTTTGGCCCCTGTAATAAGAGAGGGCAGCAGATTCCGCCTTGTCTATGATGTGATACAGGACCTAAAGAGAGCTTTGGCAAAACCACTCTATAATGAAATGATTGAAAATTCCTTTTATTATGCTCCTCCATATCTACCCCTGTACGAGTTCATGCTGCAAACAAAAAGGTGGCCCATGCTTAGCCTGTCGGTGATGGAATGGGAGGCGGGGGATACCAAGGATAAGTTTGCTGACTTTCTAAAAAAATACTACCCGAAACGGAATCCGGCAGAAGTAATGCTATTCATAGAAAAATGGCTGAAGTCGTAGTTGTAAAGATGGCTAGTTAGCTGCTTACTCACTTACTGTCCCAAGTACCTACTTTAATACAGCAGTCTCACTGCATGCATCAATTTGAATGCGGTTATAGATACAGCCAACCACACAGACGTAGGGACGTATGTATGTACCAGGAACGATTCAGTTATTTTTGCTTATTACTTAATCCGTCCCGAAGGGCGGATTCTGTTATCACCCGATAACAGCAAGTTGTGTTTTGAGTGCCTCAAAACTGTCCCAGTGCCTCAAAACAACTTGCCCTGCCGGGGGCTTTAAGCTACCTCCGAAGTCGGTAGCTTTGGTAGCGGAAAAAAATTTTCTGAATCCTACGTCTGTTGGTTAATTGACCAGCTGGCATTTTTAAGCAATAGATTCTTATAATGCAGGTTGTATTGATTGCCGTCTTTATAGTAAATCCGCATTGAACGGTCTTTTAGGTCAAAAGCTTCAACAAAAAGTAGGTACACATATCTGGCAACAAAAAGGGACTTTTTTTTATGAGCTTTGGATAAGGTAACGCACAAAGTCGATCTGGAGTCTTCTGGAGTCGTTTTCTTATTGGCCGGCGTTAGCTTCTTTATAACTTCAGGATACCATTTTTTTAATGCACCCACTGATACTTTGGCCAGCGCTTTTACCCTTCCGAAGTTTGAAACCCGGTATAATCCTTCATAGCCTGGAATATCTTTCCATAACTCACCATCCATACTTTTTAAAGACAGATTCGCTACTGCTCCTATAGACTTTTGCTCCTTCTTTGTCAATTTCAGGGAAGCATTAATTATTGATCCTGATTGTGGAGAGAGGAGGCTTTTTTTCAGTTTTTTGCTTTTGCCCTGCTGCCATACAAAACCCTTGTATAAAATGCTGTGGCCGCTTGCGGCGTCAGCAATAGCTCTTTCATTGAAGCCATTTTTTCTCCCTGCTTCATAACTACTCGCATATTGAGCAATAAGATTACCCTTTGAGTCAAACTGGCTGACAGGTTTGCGGAAAGGACTTTTAAAACGTCCATTTTCATAGGATTTGTTACGCAATTCACCGATATTGGTAGCAATAAGATTTTGAAAATGCAGGTTTAACCCATCACCGTCTTTATAGCTGATTAGAATCTTCCTATCCTTTAGTTCAATGGGCGCAATAAAGGCATGATAGACCAACCGTCCAACAGAAAAGCAGTATTTAACGCCATCGAGATTAAGAGAGGTTAATAGCGTTTTGAGGTCTTCATTTACTGTTTTATTTCTTACTACAGAGCACTTTTGTCGCAAGATTTTTGCCGCAATAGGTTGAATACCGCCATGATGCAGTACCCGCGTCCGCTGTAGCGATTTAATTCGCCCCACTGAAGAAATAGCATAGTATCCCTCAAAGCCTGGTACAGGCTTCCAAATCTCGCCTTCAATATCGGCTAACGACAAATTTTGATATGGGTATGAATCCAATTATAGAAAATTTGAGTACTATCAGGTCAAATTCATTTCTACGTTTCTTTGAACAAAATATCTTAAATGAGACTTTCCATTCCTATTCGGAACATAAAGTCCCCAGACTGTCGCTTACATTTCAGTACATTATTAGATTGGCTCCAATGGCCATACACTCTTTAAAAGCCATTTCATAAGAAATGTATGATCTTCATTAGGCTTATCTTAAGAAAGTAGCTTTTCTATGGTGACGAAGGTACACGAAGAGGTCGTGCGCCAGCGGATCAATGCTCGCAATTGCACCTTGTAACTCATAAACCAAAATGGTCCAAGAACACTGCCGCACAATGCTATACCACATTCTTGAACCTTTTTCTTTTTAAACTAACGTATACTTGCGCGAAATTGGGTCTCTTGATCGCAGCATATGCGGTATCCGACTGGAGAACTATAATCTATCAATCAGCCTTAAAGTAATATTGTCCATTTTGATTTTATCACTTTTTAAAAGAATAGCTTTCCTCTCTCTTTCTACCATATACCCACTTGCAATTGGAGAAGGAAAATCCTCATCAAAGCATTTTAAATAAATCGTATCTTCTGACTGCGTCCACTTTCCCTTGCATTGCGAACCGCTATGTGGGATATGGCCACCCTTAATCCTATACTCAAACGTGCTGTCAGAATTGATCGTCAGCGTGTAGTTCAAACCATCTTTGAATTGTTTATAATAAGTGCCATTGACTGCCCGTCGTGTATTTTCTTTTTTAAGAGTAGCACACGATACACACAGGGACAACAATGCTATAATAACGTATTTCATGATTAAGCTCTATTTATGGTAAACGTGTGGATCTAATTTTAAGTTGTAATAAGCAGGGAGATTTTGAAGGGCAGAAATAGCTGAAGGATAAGCTTTCATCAAATCATTTAGTGTTGAATTAATATTTATCGAAATCAAACCAACTCTGTTTTTTCCTCCAATGCTATATGGTTTTTCCCCAGCAGCATTTGTTATCCCCTGTACCCATTGTGAAGTTATAGAGGCGAGGGAAGTTATGCTACTAGTAGAAGATAATCCCTTCACAGAGGAAGAGCTATACGCATACTGAACCTTATACGCCGATACTTCATCATAAATATCGTGGCCAACTGTTGCTCCTGTCGCTTTATCAAATGCAATGTCCCCTGCTTCAAATTGTGCCGCATGAACAGTTTCATGTAGAAAATTTGCAGTTCCCGCATAGGATATCACTATTTGATTATTTGACAAATCAAGATGTAGTCCCCCGTCATCTGTAGGTTGAATAGTCTGTAAGCTATAAACTTGGCTATTACTAAGATCCGCCATTTTATCCATTTCACCTAAAGCTTTATCCAAAATATCTTTTTTCTCTACCAATTCATCTATCTTACTTCTCAACTTTTCTGCACTCCAACCCTTAGCCGCCGCTCTTTTATTGAAGTCATCTATAGAAGATTGAATATCATCTCGTCTTGCCACAATCCGTTCTCTTTGACGGTTCCATTCTTTCATACTGGCTTGCGCAATCATTGTCCCATTCGGATCCACCATGCTCTCCGGCGCATTACCCATAGCCGCATAAGGCGAGAACACCTGCTGTCCTTCCTCATCAGCCAGGGGGTCCACCGCCAGGAACCTGCCGATCTGCGGGTCGTACTGCCGGGCGTTGAAGTCCATCCAGTTCAGCCCAAGGTCTTTGATGTATTCGTTGCTTTGGTATTTTCTTCTGTTGTCTTTTACGCCTTGTGCGGTGCTGCTCAAGGCTTTGACCGGCAGCCCGTGCGGGTAGTAATGGTTCTCCTCCAGCAGGCTGCCTTTGGCGATCTCCAGCACCACCCGGTCAAAGAACACATTGCTGCAGGAGGCACAGCTCAGGTCGCGCCAGCGGCTGTTCAAATATACAGCTAAATACCCGTTGGTGGGGATCATCCGGGCCC
>NZ_QUZZ01000001.1 GCF_003545695.1 Taibaiella helva
ACATCTGCTTCAGCTTGCGGTTCTCTTCTTCCAGCTCTTTGAGCCTTTTGAGCTGATCACTATCCATACCCGAATATTTCTTCTTCCAGGCATAAAAGGTAACCTTGGCTATGCCAAGCTCTCGACAGATGTCTTCAGACTTACGGCCGTTTTCATACTCTTTGAGCGCATGCGTGATCTGCGCTTCGCTAAATTGGGACTTTTTCATATTGACTATTTAAAGGTAAAAAATCATACTTTTAAATAGTCCGAATTTTAGGAGGGGTTACAGCACCATATAATAAATCTCTGCGACTAATACCCAAGGAAGCATCCATAATCTCTATCAAGAATAATCCAGGAGTAATGAAATCGGTTATATTATATCTGTTCCGATACATTGTGAGCAATCGTTCCTTTGATCTTTGGCTTTTATGGGCTATATAGTTTCTTATAGCATACAAGTCGTCAATTTTATTAAGGTTGGTCCGATCCAATTGAATAAAGGGATTGTATTTATCGGCTAGCACCTTTTTGGCTAAGCTTCTTAATTCGTTTGAGCTGGTAATGGTTTTATATTGTAGTCCATTCAAAACCGAATAAGCATTATCAAAAGACATTCTTACAGGTAAATTAAGTTCCAAATGTTTAGAGATCACATTTGTATCCATTGCGATGCAATAAGAGATAATATTGTGTGTGAACGTTTCCCATTCTGCAGCAATCTTAATAAGATATGATTCCTCCAACAAACTTATTTCTTCATTCTCTAGGCTCGTTAATTTTGGGAATTCCTTTTTGAGAATACTCCTGTAAAAAGTAAGGTTATTATGAAACTCAATGATGAATTTCATAAAAGGCTGAAAGGCTATAGTTTTCTTGTCGACCATATCAATAGCTGTCAATGTTGTATTTTTTGCTCATTTCTTCAAAAAGATGATTCATGCGGACCATACCCAACATTGTGCCGTCTGATGATTTCTCATCCATAAATGCGATGTTGTATGTAGATCGATCTAATAATCGCCATGATAGAATAGCCATATTCATAAAAATCCAGGCATACCACTGCGAACATACAAATGGCCCTAAAACAGTCTCCTTTTCACGTGCGAGGTATTCTCCTGGCTCAACAAAGCTTATTAGTTGGCAGCTCTTGCGGTAATGCATCATTAGTTTATTCTTTGATGCTCTACTTTTATGGGCAATGTAGTTTCTAATAAGAATTGCTTCATCAATAGGCATCAACATCGGCTTGAGGAACTGCTGAAATGGATTAAATCTTGAAACAATAATTTTAGACGTAATCTTTTTCAATTCCGAGGCACTATGAATAGAAAACATGTTCAGCCCGTTAATAATAGCATGAGCATTATCAATTGTAATTTTCCTTGGCAATTTAATGTTCAAATACTTTGAAAGCTTGGTAGTATCTTGTGCAATTGCGAAAGACATAATATTTACACAAAACAGTTCCCACTCAGTAATTTGTTTGAGTAGCATTGCCTCATGCGTATGTTCGATAATAGATTTACTTAGACTAGAACTGCTGATCTTATTTAGTACCTTGTTGTAGGAGAGAGATAAGTTGTGAAATTTGATTATATAAATAATACATTCAGAAAATTGGTAGCTCTTAGAATCCGGCATTGTTCTTTATTTATTGCTAAACTACTCACATTGGCTTGAATCACATAAGAAAGTAGCAAATACTTTTCTCGGAAATAGAGAATTGCAATAGCCTATGAATTTCAGCTAAATCTTCCACCAAAAAGTTCGAACATTGACCATCCGGTTCTACAAGCAAATGAAAACCCGCTCTGAGAGCGGGTTTTGTTGTTTTAGGTCACTTTGTTGATGGGATCAAATGGAAAAGTTAGGGATCAAGCGGACGGACCGTGCAATGCGCGGCCCGTATATTGAATTTTGGAAAAAGAAAAAGAACGGATTGGTACCTTCCGCGCCATCGCTATGATCCATAGCATTGATAAACACAGAGGGCAATCATTCCCAGGAGGATAAGGCCGCTGGCAATGCCGATAAGGGCTGCACGAAACCTCCTTTTTAACGCAATAACTTGAATCTCCTGCATCGCAATTCGTGATTAAAAGGTGAATAAAAGGCTTATGCTACTAAAGTTACAAAAACAATGCCAGAACGGGCAACGGCCGGGCGGGAAATAACTTCCCGCTAACCGGCTTGGGGGGGAGGGCACCAGACATTTCCTTTATCCCACGCTGTAATAACGGAAAAACCGGCGCGGGGCCGGTTTCTCTCTTCTTCGTGTTTATACAGGGCATTGGTTAAGCATGTTCGGCAAGCAGCCCGGGATGGTTCTTCCTGAGCTCGTGCTGGTGGAAATATTTCCCGATACTGTGCATACCAAACAACGCCAGCAGCAAATCGTTGATATCGGCGATCAGGCCGGGGCTGATACGTGTCAGCACAAAGCGGTTTTCCCCCCGGTAAAACGACCGCATCCTGTCGGGCAGGCAGTCGAAAATATTGTATTGATTCCCCGGATTGTACACAGTAAAAGATACGCCAGAGCTCAGTATCTGCACCGCAGCGAAAAGGGCACCTTCTCTTCCGGGGACATCTGGCGTATAAAGGCATAGCGAATCTTCCTGCTTGACCAGTACCTGCAAATGCTTTTCGTAAGGCTGCAGGATCTTCATTATCTTTTTTGCGATTCTGTTATAGGTTCGGACAAAAGGATACAATTCGTTCATTCGCGGCCGGTTTACGACGGGTTTGACCGGAACGGCCTTCGAAAGTTTAAAGATTTCCCAATAAAAGATAAATGAAAACAAAAAATATTGCATTAGTGCCTGGGTGGTTAAACCAAAGGAAATTTGCGCTTACAGCAGGAAAAGGCAGCGGGAAGCCTTAGTTTTGCCCTCTTTTCAAATGAATTATGCCTCAAAAGATCATGCTGCTCGGCTCCGGTGAGCTGGGAAAAGAATTTGTCATTGCTGCCCAGCGCTTGGGCCAGCACATTATAGCCGTAGACTCGTACAACGATGCCCCTGCGCAGCAGGTGGCCGACGAGCGCGAGGTAATCAATATGCTCGACGGCGCCGAACTGGACCGCATTGTAGCCAAGCATCGCCCCGACATTATTGTTCCCGAGATCGAAGCGATCCGCACCGAACGTTTTTACGACTATGAGCAGCAGGGCATCCGTGTAGTGCCCAGTGCCAAGGCCGCCAATTTTACCATGAACCGCAAAGCCATACGAGACCTGGCAGCCAAAGAGCTGGGGCTCCGCACAGCAGAATACCGCTATGCCACCAGCGCAGCAGCCTTGCACGAGGCCGTTCAGGCAGTAGGTATGCCTTGTGTGGTGAAGCCCCTGATGTCTTCATCGGGCAAAGGACAATCGGTTATCCGCACCGAAGCCGATATAGACAAAGCATGGGCCTATGCGCAGAGCGGCAAGCGCGGCGACCAGGACGAAGTGATCGTAGAAGCTTTTGTGTCCTTTCACTCAGAGATCACGTTGCTCACCGTTACCCAGCAGGCAGGTCCTACGCTCTTCTGCCTGCCCATCGGTCACCGGCAGGAGCGCGGCGACTACCAGGAAAGCTGGCAGCCGGCAGCGACCAACCCTGCCGACCTGGCAACGGCACAGGATATGGCCGGCAAAATTACCCGGGCGCTTGGTGGCGCCGGTATCTGGGGGGTTGAGTTCTTCCTGGCAGATGATGGCGTTTATTTTTCCGAACTTTCGCCCAGGCCACACGATACCGGCATGGTAACCCTGGCAGGTACTCAGAACCTTTCCGAGTTTGAGCTGCATGCCCGCGCAGTGCTGGGATTGCCTATCGCAGAGATCAGCCACGAGCGCAACGGCGCCAGTGCTGTAATACTGGCCCATGAAGAAGGAAGCGATCCCGAATTCAGCGGTGTGGAGCAGGTATTAAGCCAGCCCAGGGCCGATATCCGCCTTTTTGGCAAACCCATAGCCCGACCTTACCGCCGCATGGGCGTCGTGCTTACCTACGATAGCCCCGGGGCCGATGTAGACGCCATCAAGCAGAGAGCAATCGATCTCGCTGCCCTTGTAATCGTGAAGCCCGCTGCGAAAGAATAAGGATCAGTATCGCCGGCGTTTCCAGCCATTGGGATACATAATGGCGATCAGCACGATGATCAGGAGAAAATTGAACTCCATGCCATTCCTGCCGCCACCGACTACAAACCAGCCTTCACGGCCGTGGACCATGATGATACCCGCCACCAGGATGAAGATGGTAACAATGGCTGCCGGTTTGATCCATTTGCCCCAAAGAAGGCAGATGGCGCAGGCCACATGCGATAGCTTGATGGCCCAGGCCAGGGGCACGCCCAGGGGTGCAAAACCTTCCTGGTCCAGGTACCCGCGGCCAAACCCGTTGACACCGCCGTCAAACATACCCGGTATGCTGTGCGCTAAAAGAATGATGGCAACGGCCAGGCGTAGAAGAAAAGTGTTCATGGCAGGAGGTTTGTGCTTCGTCAAATATACAGATGCCTTATATAAAAAGCACTAACGGTAAACCGGGATTTTTTCAGAGGATTACCTGCGCAAACCGCCGAACCATTGGGGGTGCGGCTTGTTCTTTATAAAAACCAACTGTCATGAACGGATACCATCAATACCAGGACTGTATAGAAGCCTGCCTGCGTTGCGCGGCGCTTTGCCACCACTGCGCTTCGTCCTGCACCGGCGAAAAAGATATTGCCATGATGGGTGGCTGCATTCAATTGGATATGGAATGCGCAGCCATCTGTACTGCAGCGGCACAGCCGATGAGCCTCGGCAGCAGCCATGCATCCCGGCTATGCATCATTTGCGCCGATATCTGCGATGCCTGCGCAGCGGAGTGCAGCAAGCACGACCACGAGCATTGCCGCGAATGTGCCCAAGCCTGCAAGGCTTGTGCCGATGAATGCCGCAAAATGAACAACCGCTAGGCTAAAGGAAAAACCTGCTCCCGGCGCAATCTCCCGGAATACCGGGATTTATGGCTTCGCCATGCCGTCGTATTTTCGCATCATAAATCATGAGCGTTACAGATATGGCTGCGATAATGTTTGAGACCGACCTGCAGAAAAAGATCGCCGAAATACGACAGCACAAAAGCGCCGCTTCCCTCATGAAGCTGATGCAGCAATACGACTGGAGCGAAGGCTTTGAAATACCTCTTGCGGTAATTACTCATTCCTGCTGCGACCTGGGCCTTGCCCTCTATCTCTTCTGGCAATCCGACGAGGCGCGGCAATACTACAAAGGAGAAAGCGATACTGATGATGAATACCAGCTGGCTTTTTGCAAAACGCTGGTTGACGGCCTGCTCAAAGGCCGGTACAAAGAAGGCAGCAACAAGTTTGACACCGGCTTCTATGGAGAGCACCTGTTTCCCGAAGGCAGTGCAGTACATGAGCTGCGCGCGCTGAAGACACAAAGAGCGCAGAAACTATATGCCGACGCCTTGTTGCAGCCCGTGCTGTAAAGAGCTTATTACACATCATCGGTAAAAATCCTCAGTTGTTTTGATAGGATCCGGGGCCTGTGTATACCTTCTCGTAATTTAGCCCAAAGGCTGAAATCGATATTGTTCTGTTTTTTGCGATTACCCGGAGGATTGTATATTTTTTATCAAAAGCGGAATATTTTTACATCCTGCTTTCGATTATCAAACGTCGCTTCCTTATGCCCAATATCGTCGATCTTTCCAAGCCCATCCGTTTTAATGCCAACGATCCCTGGTTTATGCGTGTTAAGATAAAGCATAAGCCACACCGCAAGTCCCGCTGGCTTATTCGCCTGGTAGGCCTTCCCTTCAAGCTGTTCCCTTCGGGCTTCGGCGGCTGGGCCGATGACACTATCAAAAAAATGGGTGTACATGCCACTACACATCTCGATGCACCCTGGCATTACAGCCCTACTGTAAATGGAAAAAAAGCAAAGGCCATCGATGAAGTGCCCCTGGACTGGTGCTATGGCGACGGCATAGTACTTGACCTGACGTACAAAGCCGACTTCGATCCTATTACCGTTACCGATGTACAGCAAGCCCTGCTACAGATCGAAGTGACGCTGCAGCCCGGCATGATCGTGCTGATCCGTACCGGGCGCGACCAGTATAACGGTACCCGCGATTTTCCCAAAAAGGGGACAGGCATGAGTAAGGAGGCCACGCAGTGGCTCATTGCACAAGGTATTAAGATGATGGGTATCGACCAGTGGGGCTGGGATTTGCCGCTAACTTATATGATCGAACAGGCCAAAAAGACCAGCAATAAAGAGCTCTTCTGGGAGGCGCACCTGGTAGGGCAAAAGGAAGAGTATTGCCACATGGAGCAATTGGTCAACCTGGGCGCCTTGCCGGCAAAGGGTTTCAAGGTATGTGTATTCCCACTCAAGATCGTGGGTGCTTCGGCCGCGCCGGCAAGGGTTGTGGCGTTGATAGGGGAGTAGCACTTCTTTTCGTCGTTCAGAGCAAGTTGGCCGCGTAGCGGCCTGCATGGCCAGCCCTCGCTGGCGCATAGGCGCGCTATAGCATTTCCACAAAACAAACCGGTTATTTTTCTCGCCATGACGCAGTGATGCAGCGGGAAACACGATAGATACACGGCAACCTTTCGCGGTTCAGGCCGCTGCGCGTCCCGACCGGCATGTAGCGATCTTCTTCTTGCCTTATCACATCAAACCGCTCTTCTTTCCTGCTGCGTCGCTGCGGGAAAGGTGCGCAACAACCGGCCGGTAGGATATAAACAACCTTTAAGAAAAAGACTACCTGTTCTGGAAATCTTTTCCTGCTATCGTTCGCCCAGATCTTTATACTTGTCTTTGTTTTTCGATTCCACGATCCTTACCTTCTCGACCTCGGCATTGGAAGGAGATTTATTGCTGATCTCATACTCCTTTATAATGTCCCCATTTCCCTTGACCTGCTGGTATTCTCCCCTCGCGCTCTTTTTCCAAATTGCTTTCGGTCAGCCTATGGTCAATAATCCGGTTTCTGTTTCTTATGCTATCAATACTTTGAGCATAAGTGACATTGCTTAACAGTGCGAAAAGGATTAAACAGGTAAGAGGTTCCATACTTCAAATTTAAAATAACTAATGTAAAAGGCTCTTGCACGGGTTACACTATTAAAATTATGAGTACCCCCTTAAAGATCGTTTTGAACAGTGAATTGAATGTGCAGCGGCACATCTACGCACTATCACCCTGAGCGAAGTCGAAGGGTGAAAAAGCAACGCAATACCCCAAATTTTTGCCATGCTCCGACTCCGCTCAGCAGGACAAAAATTTTAGAATGCTAAAACAACACCCATTTCCATAACTGAAGCTCTTTAATAACACACCGTCACCCAAAGCGCAGTAGGAAAACCCTTCGCGAAGCGAAGGGTTTTCCTACTGCGCTGCGAGAGCAACGACAGGTAGGCGACAACAGGCCAACCAGCTGCTAGCTCACCTCCACCTTATACAGGATATCGGCTGTTTGCAGGTATTCGATCAGGTCGTCGTTCACCAGCAGCTTGCCGTTGCTGGAGCGCAGGCCGGTCTTACGGTCCTGCTGCTCGTCGGTAACAAGAATATTCACCTCGCAATTGCCGGGATACTGCTGTATATTCCTTTGCAGGAACTGCACAAAATCCATATCCAGCTTTTGGAGCGGCAGCGACATCGACAAACGCTTGGTGTATTTCGATTTCACATCGCCCAGCAGCATCACGCCGCCGATCTTGAATTCCATTTGTCCCGGCCGGAAACGGCTTTCCTCGTAAGTGCCGGTGATCATCAGCTTCTGCGACTCCTGCAGGTAATCGCCGTAATGTACATAGTTCTCTTTCCAGAAGTTCATTTCCAGGCTGCCGCTGTAATCGTTCAGCACCATGCGGCCGTATTTATCGCCTTTTTTGGAAATACCATGATAGGGACCTGATACAAAGCCGGCTATGCGCACCTGGCGCCCTTTAAAGTTTTCCAGCTCGTTGATGGGTACGATATTGTAATGCTGCATTTCAAAGCGGAAGCCGTCGAGCGGATGGCCGCTGAGGTAGATGCCGATGGTTTCTTTTTCTTTTTCCAGAAGGTCGTGCAGCGTCCAGGGCTCGCATTTGGGCAGCTCGGGAGGCTTAACATCGGGCATTTCCGCATCGCCGAAGAGGCTGTTCACGGCCATAGAGGTAGCTGCCTGCACCTGGCTGCCGAAACGGATAATACGCTCCAGGCCACTTACCGGGTCAAGTGCCGGCGCATGAAAGTATTGTGCGCGGTGATGTTCCGGAAAGCAATCGAAGGCGCCGGCATTCACCAGGCTTTCCAATGATTTCTTATTGACAGTGCGCTGGTTTACGCGGGTGATCATGTCGAATATCGACTTATAAACACCGTTCTGCTCTCGCTCGGCAATGATATCTTCTACTGCGGCTTCACCCACGCCTTTGATGGCGCCCAGCCCGAAGCGGACAATACCTTCTTTGTTTACCGAGAAACCTTTTAGTGATTCGTTGATATCGGGACCCAACACCTTAAGGCCCATCCGCTGGCATTCCTCCATAAAGAAGGTGATCTTTTCAATGCTGTTGGCATTGTTCATTACGGCTGCCATATACTCGGGCGGGTAATGCGCTTTGAGATAGGCCGTCTGGTAGGCCACGAAGGCATAGCAGGTAGAGTGGGACTTGTTGAAGGCGTACTGGGCAAAGGCTTCCCAGTCGGTCCATATTTTATCCAGCTTATCGGCGGGGTGACCCTTGGCCTGCGCCCCTTCCATAAACTGTACCTTCATCTTGTTCAGTACGGCGATCTGCTTTTTACCCATGGCCTTACGCAGCACGTCGGCGTCGCCCTTGGAAAAACCGGCCAGCTTCTGCGACAGCAGCATCACCTGTTCCTGGTATACGGTAATTCCATAAGTATCGGCTAAGTATTCTTCCATCTCCGGCAGATCGTAGGTGATCTCTTCACGGCCGTGCTTACGGGCGATAAAGTTGGGGATGTACGCCAGCGGCCCGGGCCGGTACAAGGCGTTCATGGCAATGAGGTCGGCAAACTTATCGGGCTTCAGATCGCGCAGGTGCTTCTGCATACCCGGGCTTTCAAACTGGAACGTAGCGTTGGTATCGCCGCGCTGGTACAGTTCGTAAGTCTCGGGATCTTCGAGGGGAACGTCGTCGATCTCGATATCAATACCATGATTGCGTTTGATGAGGTCGAGGGCATCTTTAATAATAGACAGGGTCTTCAGACCCAGGAAGTCCATCTTGATTACCCCTGCATTCTCGATCACGTTCCCTTCAAACTGGGTGATCAGCAGGTTCACGTCTTTCACGGCGCTTACCGGTATCAATTCCGAAAGGTCCTTAGGCGCAATGATGATGCCCGCGGCATGGATACCGGTATTGCGCACCGAGCCTTCCAGCTTTTCCGCATCGCGGATCACGTTGCCCTGTATGCCGGTGTCCTCCAGTATTTCGCGCAGGCGGCGCACGTTCACCAGGTCTTCTTCCTGCAGGCCTTCTTTATCTTTCAGGCTCTTGTCATCAGCTGTCGACGAGTCGATCGGCGCTCTTAAGATACGCTTGAGCGAAATACCCGGCTTATCGGGTACCAGCTTAGCCAGGGCATTGGCATCGGGCAGGGGCAGGTCCAGGACGCGCGCTACGTCCTTGATGCTGGACTTGGCGGCCATAGTACCATAAGTAACGATATGCGCCACCTGGTTCTTGCCATATTTATCCACCACGTAGTCGATCACTTTCTGGCGGCCCACATCGTCGAAGTCGGTATCGATATCGGGCATCGACTTACGGTCAGGGTTAAGGAACCTTTCGAACAGCAGGTTGTACTTAATGGGATCGATATTGGTAATGCCGATACAGTAAGCAACTGCCGAGCCTGCAGCCGAACCACGGCCAGGGCCAATGAATACGCCCAGGTCGCGCCCTGCCTGGATAAAGTCGGATACGATAAGGAAGTAGCCGGCAAAACCCATGGTGCGTATGGTAAAGAGCTCAAAGTTGAGCCGCTCTTCGATTTCGGGGGTAATGTTCTGGTAGCGCTTGTGTGCGCCTTCCCAGGTAAGGTGTTCCAGGTAAGCATCCTGGTTGTCGTTAAATTCGGCAGGCACCTTGAAGTGGGGCAGCAGGATCTCGCGCTCCAGCTTCAGGGGCTTGATCTTGTCCACGATCATCTGCGTATTGTCAATCGACTGCGGAAGATCGTGGAACAGCCGGCTCATCTCGTCGGTTGTCTTAAAATAAAACTGGTCGTTGTAGAAAGCAAAGCGGGTATTCTTCTTGCCGCCTTCTTCATCATCAAAATCCTTGGCCTTCTCGGTGCTCTGCTTTTCGCCGGTGTTGATGCACAGCAGAATGTCGTGCGCGTTCGCATCTTCCTGGTCCACATAATGCGAATCGTTGGAAGCGATGACGGGCACATTGTATTTTTTCGCAAACTTCAGCAGCACTTCATTCACCCTGATCTGCTCGGGAATGTCATGGCGCTGCAGCTCAACATAGTAGTCTTCGCCAAAGAGGTCGAGCCACCATTTGAATTCCTGTTCCGCTTCTTCTTCCGATTTGCGCAAGATGGCCTGGGGCACCGAAGCACCGATACAGCAGGTGGTCGCAATGAGGCCTTCGTGGTATTGCAGCACCAGCTCTTTATCGATACGGGGATACTTGCCGTACAGGCCCTCCATAAAGCCCAGGGAGCAAAGCTTAACCAGGTTGCGGTAGCCGGTCTCATTCTTGGCCAGGAACAGCTGATGATAACGCTTGTCCCGGCCTTCTTCGCGGGTAAACTGGCGCTTATGCCGGTTCTCGACCAGGTACACTTCGCAACCTACGATAGGCTTTACTACGGGTTCTTTGATCTCTTTACCCTCGGGTGTGGTACCTACTACTTTGGTATTCTTCCAGGCCTGGGCCACAAACTCGAAGGCTCCGAACATATTGCCGTGGTCGGTAATGGCCACGGCAGGCATATTGTCTTTTTCTGCTTTCTTAAACAAGCGTCCTATAGAGGATGCGCCGTCGAGCAGCGAAAACTGGGTATGGTTATGTAAATGGGAAAATTGCATGTTTCTTGAAGCGTAATTGCCGGTCGACCGAAGGCCTCACCAGGGTATTTTTCCAAACTACAAAGTAACGAAAAAAGGCGGGCCTTCAGATGGTGATTTTTCCACAGGAAATACCGGCGCCGGATGCAAGCTATCCTGCTGAAAGCCTTATCTATGCAACCAGGCGGCCCTACGGCCGCCTGGTTTATTTCATTTTTTAACTATACGCTTTAGCTGTAAGGACAGCGCTATGCATTGGATTTGATGATCCAGCTTGCCGGTACCTGTATGCCTTTATCTCCGCGGGTCTCGATGCCGTTCGCTAACGAGCATAAGTAGCCGATCAAGTAGGTCAGGTAGTGAGGGGAATTATTGAGATAATTTCCCTGGACGATACGGGTAGTCGCATCACCTTTCACCTGGGTATTGTAAAGGCTGAGATCCATCATAGACGCTCCACTATAATTCAGATAAACGGCAGACCTTCCGGGTGAGATATTCAGCTCGCAGCTTGAAAAAGTAGCTTTATTCTGTCCCGTGGTTGACCATAGGAATCCGTCTTCCCCATTCCCCTTGGTATCTGGCGTTTTATTGATCTTGATATTGTTGAAGTGAATACTGCTGTCGGACATCCGGAGTACCCCTGTGGCAAAGTTTATCGTTGGCTTCACTGCACTCGTTACTAAAAGTTTGGCATTGTACAGGGAAACATCGGTATTCAGGTCATAAGTGGTATTATCGAGGATATAGATCATTACCGGAGCGACATTGGCGGCCGGAGGCTGAACACTATCGCTGAAATTATACTGTGCAACGGTCGCCCTCAGCAGGGCCGCTTCCAGTGTCTTTACCGGATAAGCTTCCGTGTATCCATGCTGGCTGTCGCTGCCTGTGCTGGACAAGTATACGGTGTGCTTCGGTACGCGGTGAACCAGATTTCTATGATTGGCATAGGCCGCAACCGTACCCGGTACGGATATCTCGGTATACCAGCGGGAGATATTATTAAAGAAAGCGGGTGTGCTGTCCTGTCTCACACCATTAAAATACATTTTAGTGTTTGCGCCGGCTCGCAATGTCGCACCATTATTTGAGCCGACCACTTCATTAAATACAGCATCGCAGGTATAGCTGACAATAGATTCGCCACAGCCTTCTGCATAGAGACATTCGCAAGTATACTCGGAATTGCAGATGGCCGCACCGATATCCCAGTGCTGTACAATAAGCGATTGTGAAACAGAGCCGTAGTTATACAGTCCTATATAACCAAATGTACTGTTGGTGTAATCGGGAAGGTCTGTTCCGGCGAAGAAGATATTCAGACTGTTAAAGAAGGTCTGGGTCTCCGGCAGAGGAGTCGTTGTTCCGGCAATGCGGTCATAATAACCGTTGACGCTGACATTGTTATTTTCATACAGCGCGAGCACTCCTGCCTTATAGGTTTCGGAACGGGAGTTGATTTTAGTATCACCAGCACATCCGCAGCACAGGTAACCGATATCGGTTCCATAAACATAGCAATCGCTGATACGGGAATATTGCGCAACGGCTAAGCGTATCCCTCCGAATAAGCGTTTGTTGCTTTTTACGATAATGTTCAATTTGTTTATCTCAACACCATAGTTACCGCTTACTTCTCCCTTGTCAAAAAGGGTAGCCGTTGTAATAGCATTGGGCGCAATCGGGCTTCCTGTTTTATCAAAATTATCCGTGTCGATAACCCAGGCCAGGTTTGCACTAAAATCAGCGACCAACGTAGACTGGGCAACTTTATTGCTACCGCCAAAAAAATAACCGCCGCCTGCTTCCCCGAGCAAAGAGCAGTAGGGCGGTACTTTCAGTGTATTCGTGATCCTGTAGCCATTTTTCGTGGCAGGGAAAAACACGCTGAAGCCGGCAACTCTATATGTGGTATTGTTAACTGTTCCCTTATAGCCCAATATGCCGCCAAAACCAATAGCGGCCTGGATCGCAGCGGTATCGTCGGCGATGCCATTGCCTTTGGCGCCGAACCATTGTACATTCAGCGGTGTGGAGTACAGCCTTTTCCAGCGGCCGGTGGCAGATGCCGTGGTCTCAAAAATAGTGCCCGTATCGTCGCTCTCCGTGGAAAGCGCGTCCCAGTAGAAGGTGCCGCCGCCGCCATCGCCGGGGGTATAATAACCCAATACGGTTGCTGTGTCGCTACCCGAAGGTGCAGTCGTCTTTAGCTGACTGATGTTTGTGATTGTCATAATGATAAGTTTTTATTTACGGTAAAGGTAAATGGCGCTGCTGCCAATACATGGCGCAGGGACATAGCAAAGCGGCTGTCTCAAAATTTTGAGACAGCCGCTTCTGTACATAGGTGTAAACCGTTCTTATTTATTCATCGTCGCCAGGAACTCTTCGTTGCTCTTGGTTCCTTTCATTTGCTGGGTCAGGAAATTCATCGCTTCGTCGGTGTTCATGCCGCCGATATGATTGCGCAGAATCCACATTTTATTGAGGGTCTCTCTATCCAGCAGCAGGTCGTCGCGGCGGGTAGAAGAAGAGGTGATATCGATAGCAGGGAAAATACGCTTGTTGGCCAGCTTGCGGTCGAGCTGCAGCTCCATGTTACCGGTACCTTTGAACTCTTCAAAGATCACCTCGTCCATACGGGAGCCGGTATCAATAAGGGCTGTAGCCAGGATGGTGAGCGAACCGCCGTTCTCGATCTTACGGGCGGCGCCGAAGAATTGCTTGGGTTTCTGCATGGCATTGGCTTCCACACCACCGCTCAGCACCTTGCCGCTGGCGGGTGCTACGGTATTGTGCGCGCGGGCCAGGCGGGTAATGGAATCCAGCAGGATCACCACATCGTGTCCCACTTCTACCAGGCGCTTGGCTTTCTGCAGAGCGATCTGCGATACCTTCACGTGCTTGTCGGCCGGCTCGTCGAAGGTAGAAGCGATCACTTCGGCGTTCACGCTGCGCTGCATATCGGTTACTTCCTCAGGACGTTCATCGATCAGCACGATCATCAGGTAGCACTCAGGATGGTTGGCGGCAATGGCATTGGCCACTTCTTTCAGCAGCATGGTCTTACCGGTCTTGGGCTGGGCCACAATCAGTCCGCGCTGCCCTTTGCCTATAGGCGTGAACAGGTCCATGATCCTTGTGCTGTAATTGCTCGCAGTCGTATTCAGGTTCAGCTTTTCGTTGGGAAAAAGCGGAGTAAGGTAGTCGAAAGGAACGCGGTCGCGGATCTCTTCCGGAAGCCGGCCGTTGATGGTCTCCACTTTCAGCAGGGCGAAATATTTTTCGCCTTCTTTGGGCGGACGCACATTACCGGTAACGGTATCGCCGGTCTTCAGTCCGAATAATTTGATCTGTGAAGGAGAAACGTAAATATCGTCGGGAGAGCTGAGGTAGTTATAATCGCTGCTGCGCAGGAAGCCATAGCCGTCGGGCATCATTTCCAGCACACCTTCTCCGGGGATAATGCCATCAAACTCTATATTGAAGTGGGATTCGTTCTGCGCTTTCTGGTGGCGGTTCTGATGCTGCTGCTGGCGGTTTTGCTGCTGTTCCCGCAGAAATTCAACCGGGGGCTCTTTCTTCTCTTCTTCAGCTGCTTCCGGCTGTTTGGGTTGTTCTTCTGCAACCGCTACCGGTTCTTGGGTGGGGGGAGTGGAGGGGGGGGTAACTTCGTTCTCTTCCGTATCGTCGAAATAAGTGGCGTCTTCGGGATGTTTCTTTTCTTCTTTTGCTGGTGTTGTGTGCAACAAAGCAACTCTCTCCTGGCGGTGCGTAACCGGCTTTCGCTCCCTTTTGGCCTTTATGGGCTTTTCCTCTTTAGCTGGGGTAGTGTCGGGAGCAGTCTCCTCTTCGGTTGCGGATGGGGTGGGGATTTCTGCGGCGGGCTTCGCTTCCTGCTCTTTAGGTTTGCGGCCTCTCTTTTTCTTCGGCTCTTCAGCAGGCGCGCCTTCCGAGGCCTTCAGCGCCTGCTTGTCGAGGATACGATATACCAGCTCCTGTTTCCCGATCTTCTTTGCGTCGGAGACGCCCAGCGTTTCGGCAATATCCAGTAACTCAGGAACGAGCATGTCGTTCAATTGCAAAATGTCGTAAGCCATTCAAATTGGGGATTTACTAATCTTAGTGTAGGTTGGAATCGAAGGTTCCAAAATATGTGTGAATTGATTTAATACTAATAGAAATTTGAAAAAATCTACAGCTTGCTTATTCTTTTGAGGGGAAACAGTAAGCGGGAATTTGTCGCGTACCAGCTAAAAGGGCGGAGTATTAGTGGTATTGCCCTGCAATTTTACAACATGTTTTTTAATTCCGGAAAATTTTTTTTGTTCCTTTCGTTAATTTCCGCTTAAAGGCCTTATACTCTGCTAGTCGCTGTAATTAAGGTAGATAGGCTATCTGAATACGAGGTTCCGTATTTTTGCATCCTACCTGTTTATTAATGATGAATCTTATTTATTGCTACGATGCCTATTGCGGCTGGTGCTACGGCTTTAGCCCCGTGATCAGGGAAATTGAAGCCCGCTTCGGCGAAGTATTTCCCGTAACGGTGCTCAGCGGCGGCATGATCCTTCCGGAGACGCCGCAGCCCATCGGTCTCACCGCTCCTTATATCCGCGAGGCCTATAAAACGGTTGAAGAATATACCGGCATCCGGTTTGGCGAAGACTACCTCTGGCATATTTTTAACCCGGAGCAAAGCGACTGGTTTCCTCATTCGGAAAAGCCCGCAATCGCGCTGAGCATTATCAAAGAACACCAGCCCGCCAAAGCGGTTGCCTTTGCTTCGGATATCCAGTACGCGCTGCACTTCGAAGGCCGCGACCTTACCGACGATGAAGCTTACCGCCACCTGCTGCCTCAATATGATATCGATGCCGAAACTTTTTACCGGGACTTGCACAGCGAACAGTTCCGGGAGCGGGCTTACTACGATTTTGCCCTGGTAAAGCAGCTGCAGGTGACCAGCTTTCCCCAGCTGCTGCTCCAGGCTTCCGACTCCAAATTTTACCTGGTAGCCAAGGGCTATACCGACTACGATACCGTATCCGGCAGGCTCAGCAACATACTGAACGAGCTGAAGGCTTCCAATTAACCGAGCGCAACCTATATTCATGAATAAAAACGTAACGCTGCTGACGCTGGGCCTTTTCCTGGTGCTGGCTTCCTGCGGCCCGTCACATCCCAACTGGAAGAAAAAGGGCGCCATAAAAACGGTGCTGATCCTGGGCAACAGTATCACCAAACATGGCCCCGCTCCGCAATTGGGCTGGCTGGGCAACTGGGGCATGGCGGCATCTGCTGCGGATAGCGACTATGTACACCGGCTCGCCGCAGAGATCCATGCACGCGACAAAACAGTATCGGTGAACGGCACTTCGCTTGTGGGCCTGGAATGGCAGCTGGGTGACTATGATTTCAGCAAGCTGGATTCCTTTAAAACGCCGGACATGCTGATCCTGCGGTTCGGCGAAAATGTGAATGATACAACAGTAATGTCCGGCGGGTTCATCGGCAACTACGACCGGGCGATACGGCATATCGATCCCCGGGACCATGCGATAAAGGTTGTGGTCGGCAGCTTTTGGGCCCGGCCCAATACCGACAGAATGTTGAAGGAATATGCCGACAAGAAAGGCTATATTTTTGTGCGCAACGACGATCTGCTCGAAGACGCCTCCAATACAGCCCGTGGCCTGTTCGGGGATAAAGGCGTAGCCGAGCATCCCTCCGATAAAGGGATGCGGATGATCAAGGACCGGATATGGGAAAAGATCGGGAGATTCTTTTAAAGAGGGCCTAGCGTTCTTTCCCCCACTTGGTCAGCTGCTTGATGGATACGCTCATATCTTTAGGTAGAGGAGCAATAATATCCTGCTTCTTACCCTTCATATCTGTAAAGATCAATTCGGAAGCATGCAGCGCCAGGCGGCTGATGAGGGGCCGCTCCTCTTCCGCATTTTCGGCCAGCCTGAATTTCTTTTTTACCGAAGACAGGAGCAGGGGCGCCCCGTTGCCATAAAAAGGATCGCCCACAACAGGCGTACCCAGGTGCTGCATATGCACTCGTATCTGGTGCGTGCGGCCGGTATGGATGCGAAGCTTCAGCAGGGAGTAGCCGTTCCAGGTTTCCACCAGCTCATAGTCGGTGTGGGCAAAACGTCCCTTCTTCTGGATGCTCATCCGGCCTTTATGGTTCGGATGTTCGGCTATAGGCGCAACGATGCTGCCCGAAGTCTTTATGGGCCTGCCATTGACAATGGCCAGATAATATTTCTCCACGTTGCGCCCCTCGAACAGCTGCGACATGTAGCGATGGCTCTCTTCCGTTTTGGCAAATACGATAAGGCCGCTGGTATCTTTATCGAGGCGATGCACCACAAACAGCTGCTCGTACTTCAGTGCGGCTTCATGGTAAAGGCAGGGAATGCTCTGGTTGTAGCGGTCGGGAATGCTGAGCAGCCCGCTGGGCTTGCTCAGGGCAACGATATTATCGTCTTCGTATACGATATCCAGCTTCATTAATTGTTCAGGTATTTTTGCAGGCAAAGGTTTTCCATATCGGTCATCAACGCTTTGTCCTCTTTCTTTTTGTCTTTGTAGCCGCAAAGGTGCAGCACACCATGAAAAATGACCCGGTGCAGCTCGGTATTATAGGGATGTCCGAATTTTACAGCATTTTCCCGCACCCGGTCCACGCTGATATAAATCTCCCCGTCCAGCGCTGCCGGCTGTTCCGACAGGTCGAAGGTAATGATATCGGTAAGGGTATCGTGGTTGAGAAACTGCCGGTTTTTTTCCAGCAGGTCATCGTCGCTGCAGAAGATATAGCCGAGATTGACCTGTTTTACCTCCAGGTGTTCCTTTACGAGCTCGTTGATAAAAGCAGACAGGCGCCGCTTGTCTTTAAGGCCCGAGCGGACTTCCTGCTCATAATAGTGGATCGCCATAGTAGTCAGTATTTACCTTGTATCATCCGGATGCCGCGGTAGACGCGGAAAAGGCCGTAGGCAAACATAAGCCCCAGCAGTATATAGGCCAGGACGGCATTGTTGCCGATAAAGCTGATTGTATCTTCCCTTTTGTAAAAAGCAAAGAAGATCGCCAGGCAGCAATACAGCAGGCCCATAAACAGGCCGGTCATGCCCCTGGTCTTATAAAAATTCGGTCGTTCGTTTCTTCCCGGCTCCGGACGCATAGCGTATCAATTTTTCAGGTATGATCGGTATGCTGCAAAATTGCACAAAAATTCCCGCAGCATCTCCGTTTTTACCCGGTTGAGGTTTACAAAAAATCCCGCCATAAAAACAGCGGGATCTTTGTTATCAGTCTGGTCTGCAATTAACCGATGGCCGCACGGCGGAAAGCGGTAACCGTCAGGCCGGCTTCCACGCCTTTCAGGTAGTCGGCTACAGATACGCCGTTATCCTTTACGAAAGGCTGGTTCAACAGGGTATTGTCTTTAAAGAATTTATTCAGCTTACCGGCTGCGATCTTTTCAGCCATATCAGCGGGCTTGCCTTCAGCAACGATCTGCTCAACAGCGATTGCTTTTTCACGTTCAACCACTTCAGGCGCAACGCTGTCGGCGTCGATACCCAGGGGATTCATTGCAGCGATCTGCATGGCTACGTCACGGCCTGCGGCGATTACTTTTTCGCTTTCGGGCTTGTTCAGTCCTACCAGCACACCAATGCGGTAGTTGCCGTGGATATAAGGTACTACGGCGTCGGCATTTACCTGCTCGTAACGTACCACGTCAATTTTCTCACCGATCTTGGCCACCATTTCCAGCAGCTTGTCGTTGATGGTAGCGCCGCCCAGGGACAGCGCTTTCAGGGCCTCGATATCGTTAGGCATATTATGCAGCGCGGCTTCAGCAATATCGTTTGCGAAGTCAACAAACTCCTGGTTTTTAGATACGAAATCGGTTTCGGCAGACAACTGAACGATGATACCGTAATTGCCATCGGGGTTAGCTTTAGCAATAGCCACACCTTCTTTAGCATCACGGTCGCTGCGGTTGGCAGCTACCTTCTGGCCTTTCAGGCGCAGGTAATCGATCGCTTTTTCAAAATCGCCGCCGCTTTCAGCCAAAGCTTTACGACAGTCCATCATACCGGCGCCGGTAATTTGGCGCAGTTTGTTTACATCTGCAGCAGATATAGTAACGCTCATCTTGTATAAAATTTATGGAGTTATTTACTGTTTCCGGTTTCCGGAGAAACGCAAAAATGAGCGCAAAGGTAAGGATTTGATAGGAAATTGCCTAATATTTGCTTTTTCGCCGCTTTAGCAAAATATTATTTTTCTTCCGCCCGGGGGCTTACAACAACATTTTTCCTGTCAATAGCGGCTTGCCTGGAAAGTAACCCTGTCCTTCTCCGCAATCGCTTTAATTACCCGGTTACGCTTCTCCAGCAGGCGGGTCATATAGCTTTTCAGGCAAAGCTCATCGAAAAGCCGGCCTAAAGGGCCCGCCGGCACCGTATAGTCGAAAATATCGGTCATGATGGTGCTGTTGCCGTCCCGCCGGAAATGATGCTCGTGCCGCATGCTGCGAAAAGCGCCCCTGACCATGGTATCTTCAAAGAAATGAGGCCGGTCGAAGCGGGATATCCTTACTTCCAGCTGCTGCCGGATGCCCAGGTGTACCGCCTCCCAGGTGACAGCATCGCCCAGCTCAAACAATCCGCTGCTGCGGCCGGCAACCACCCGCTCGTGGGTGTGATCAGTCGACAGCAGGTGAACGGCAGCATCGCGTGAGAGATCAAAACACCGTTCGGGCGTGGCATGGATGAGGGTATGCATCAGGATACAGGCCATAAACCACAAAATAAAAAACCCTTTCCTCAAATAAAAGGAAAGGGTATGCTAAAATATCTGTACCGGGTTATTGTATGCGCTGGTATTCAAAGCTGGGGTTGCCCTTTTTACCATCGCCATCGTAAAAGCCGGTAAAGTGCAGCTTCCAGAGGCTCTCCTGCTGATCTTTGATCACGTAGATCTGCTTTGGCCGTACGGTATAGCGGCCCGAATTGATATCGATATCCTTCCAGTTGTAGCCGATAACATCACGATTAGGCGCCAGGGTAAAGGCTTTTGCATTTTCCAGGTTGAAACTGTAAAAATCGTAGGCTTTGGTGCTGTCGCCACCGCTCTGCACTAGGTAAGGATTGGTAAGCACGCCGTTTACCAGGTAAGGGAAATCGCTGCCATCAGGATTATATTTGTAATAAATGTGCCTGTAACGGGTAAAGAGGATATCCCAGGTCTTTTTAGGTGGTTCCGGCCTTACAATGCCCTCTGTGAACGAAAAGAAAGTAAAGTTGTAATCGGTATTCTTATCGAGGGTATAGCTGGTACCCTGCGCGTCGGCCAGCAGTCCGGCTTTTATTTTATATTGTGTGGCGGAAATATCCAGGATCTGCAGCTTATAATAATTTTTCTGGCCGTCGTCGACGATCAGCACCTCGTTCAGGTGGTTATTGCCACCCAGGATCCCGAGGCCGCTCTGGCCGCTGAGCCCCGAGGGGTTGTCGTATTTCCAGCCCTGCGCCGGAATGGAACCCAATGCTGTTACTGCGGCATAATTGCTGTTGCCGGTAGGATAAACCAGCACCAGCTTTCCGCCGTTCATCCACAGCTCGTCTTTATCCGCTCCGGTAGTGAAGCTCACATCCCAGCTTTTGAAGCTGGAAGTGGAAACCACACCGGTCTGGAGGCTGAAATACACCTGGGTTTCATAGTTTTCACCAATGCTTACCTGTTTCTGCTCAACAGGAAAATCACCACCTTCCGGAGCTTTGGGAATCGCGTAGGGCTTTTCTTCTTTCATACAGGAAGTCAGTGTGCCCGCGGCAAGCATAGCGGTGAATGTCAGGGATAGTATTCGCCTCATAGTCCGCAAAATTCGGACAGGCCGGGCATAGATTTGTCATGAAATTGTAAGGAAAAACCTTTCCGGACGGCCTTTCTATACCCACCTTCCTCTAAAAAATACTGTCTGATATTTAATTAAGGGCTGCTGGATAAAATATATTAACTTTAGCAGGAGATTTGCCGAGAGCCGAATCAGCAGATACCAACCAGGAAAACCGGATGCGAAAATCTTTACTCCTTTCTTGCTTACTGATCGTTGCCGGGAATACAGCGCCCCTGTTTGCCCAGGGCCTGCATTTTTCCCAATATTACAATACGCCCTTGCTGCTGAGCCCGGCCAATACGGCGCTTATGCCGGAAAGCGATTTCAGGGTGGGGGCCAATTACCGCAGCCAATGGGGCAATGTGCCGGCTCCTTTCCGTACCATCTCGGCTTTCGGCGATTGCCAGTTGCTGCGCAATGCTAACAGCACCAACTGGCTGGGCGTAGGCGGGGCCTTCTTCAGCGATGTGGCCGGCAACGGCAACCTGTCGCTGACCAAATTCCAGGTGTCGGCAGCCTATCACCTCCAGCTGGGCGATTATAATATGATCTCTGTGGGCCTGGGCGCAGCCTATGTGCAGCGGAGCGTCGACTTCGGCAAGCTCACTTTCGATACACAATGGGACGGCTTCACCTTCAATCCCAAGTCGGCTAACGGCGAGGCTTATTCTTTCCAGAAAACTTCCTATGCGGATATCTCGGCCGGCGTCAATTATGCTTTTTTTCCCAACGAGAATGTTTATGTCAAGCTGGGCGCAGGACTGTTACACATTAATCAACCCAGGGAAAGCTTTTATAAAATGAACAATAAGCTGGGCATGCGGCCTACCGGCAACCTAGACCTGCTGTTCCGGGTGAGCGATGCCCTGATTGCCGATATTTCGGGCTATTATACTTACCAGAAGGGCGCTTCCGAATCCGTTTTCGGCGCTCAGTTCAGCTACAACGTAACCCCGAAAGAACACCGGCCCAGCATTTTTATCCTGGGTCTATATCACCGGCTCAATGATGCGATTATCCCTGTAGTGGGCTTTGAATGGAGCAAGATCAGGCTGACCACCTCTGTCGACATCACGACTTCCGGCATGAGCTCAGCTACGGGAGGTTACGGCGCATTTGAAATTTCGCTTGTCTACCAGGGCCTGTACAATGCCGGCTCACACAACCGGAATGCATACAATTGCCCCCGGTTTTAACAAAACATTCAATGCCATATTGACTCTCGTTTGTTGTAGGTATTTAAATTTGAGCACTTTAAAAGAAATTTATGGAAGCTGAAAAAGCAAAAATTTTACTTGTAGAGGATGATACCAACCTGGGACAGGTATTAAAAAATTACCTCGAGCTGCACGATTATATTGTTGAGTTGTGCCGCGATGGTATCCTGGGCTTGGCGGCTTTTCGCAGGGAAAAATTCGATCTTTGTCTGCTAGACGTGATGATGCCTAACATGGACGGCTTCACGCTGGCAGAGGAGATCAGGAATGCAGATCCCGATGTTCCCCTTTTCTTCCTTTCGGCGCGCAGCATGAAAGAAGATGTGATCAATGGTTATAAACTGGGTGCCGACGATTATATTTCCAAGCCTTTCGACAGCGAAGTACTGCTGCTCAAGATTAAGGCCATACTGAAACGCAACCAGGAGATCCAGGAGAAGAATCCTTCCCAGATCGAGTTCGAGTTCGGCAAATTCAAATTCAACAGCAAACTGCGCATCCTTTCCATCGACGACAAGCAGTACACCTTGTCTCCAAAGGAAAACGCCCTGCTGCAGATGCTTTGCGAATTCAAGAACGACCTGCTGCCGCGCGACCAGGCGCTGAAGCGGATCTGGGGTAGTGATACTTATTTCAACGGGCGCAGCATGGATGTTTATATTGCCAAGCTCCGCAAATACCTGAGCGACGACGAGAGCGTGAGCATCGTGAATATACACGGCAACGGTTTCCGTCTCCTGGTACAGGGAGAGTCCTGAGCAGCAGGTACACATTTTTAAGATACACAGCCGGTATGTTTCGACATACCGGCTGTTTTGTTTTCCGGGCGACCAGCCCTTCCCCGCGCTAAAACCGTTGCTGGTAAAACGTTTCGCCAGATAATTACGTCTTTTTACGTATTGTCCCGCCCCGGCATTCATTGTATTTTGCAGTATTATTTGCCAGCATTTAAACCTATAAAAAGAAACGCCATGAGCGAAGAACTGCAACAACAAGCCTCGGGAGAACAAGCACCGGTACAGGAGCGCGAAGCGATCAGAAACCCGCTGGAGCTGCTGAAATCCGGAGTGGACAAGCTTGCCCGGTTCGGCGGCTTCGACCTGATAGAATCCTCGATCGACGGAGCGCAAAATCTGAACCCTGACCGGAAGGCCCGGCGCAATATCTTCCTTACCGAGTCGCAAAAGAAAAGCGAGCGGGAAACTTTGCAGAAAGCACTCTCAGTATGGGCGCAGGTGCTGGAATCAGGTAATGAGATCTCGGAAATGGTACACCTGAGCGAAGAACGGGCGGAACAAAGCCAGAAGGTTCTGGAGAAGAACCTGTCGCGTGCCGTGGAAGCTTCGCGCGATCTCGAACGGTCTTACCGGAATGTCGCGCTCTTCTTTAAAAATACCGAAGGCGATAAGCTTAAAAATGTATCCTTCATCAACTGTGAGGCCGAGCAGCTGAAAGACCTCGACAATACCCGCTTTATCGATCATGTAAGCGAAGAGCTGAAGAAGAATTACGATCGCCTGGACCTGCGCAATAACTACAGCATTATGGTAGTGCCGGGTTACCTGGGCAGCAATAAAGTGGTGGAGAAATGGGCCAAAATGGCGCATGAGAACAAGGTGATGCTGGTGACCGACTTTGAGCACCTGGATGCGCCCGATGATGTGATGGAAATGTTTGAGCTGGCCAACCTTACCGGTGGCGATAAATACCGCTCCAACGTAATGATGAGCTGCAACTGGCTGGTAGGCCGCGGCAAGTTCGACGAGCTGGGTGAAGAGGAAGACTTATATGTGCCGCCTTCCGGTGCGCTGGCCGGCAAGATCTACCGGACGCTAATGAGCCAGGTGACTGCGGGCAAAAAATTTGGCAGTATGAACGAGGTCGACGGCGTGAAGTTCGAACTGAAAAAAAGCGAGATTGCCAACCTCGAAAAGATGGGTCTGGTGCCGATGGTAAAGGAGTATGGTAAAGTAATGGCATTCTCGGCCAAGACCTTATTCAACGGCGACAACCTTGGCCTGCAAACTTATTCTGTTGTGCGCGTGTTCGACTATGTAACCAAAGTGCTGATGGATTTTCTCAACCGCAGGGCCTTTGAAAATTTCAATGCCAATACCCGCAAAGACCTGATGAGCCAGATCGTCAAATTTCTCGACAGCATTACCGGCCCCGATAAGCTGATTGAAGATTTTACGATCCGCCGTTTCGAACAGGATCCGCACCAGAAAGACCGCATTCACCTGGATATTCACATGAAACCCTATTTCCCTGCCAAGAATTTCATGATCAAAATGGATGGTCAGAAAGGGGATGATGGTACCGAATGGGATACCAGTTATGACCAGCAGTAAGTAGTATTCTTCTTTTATTTTATAGTAAAATGTGTAACACCAGTGCATGAAAAAAGGCCGTCGCCAGGACAGCCTTTATATGGATACTAAAACAACCAAACAAAAACACGCTCGTCTTAGTTAATGGAAAACAACGTCGCAATGGTCACAATCATCATCCTTAATTGAATCTTACCGTCGTCTGCATTTTAATATTCAAACCGAACAGCTGCAAATTTCCTTTTACAATGGTGTACACGCCATAGACTGAGGGCACCTTAGTGGCCGTCAGCGCGATCTTGGGCAAATGGAACAGTTTCATGGGATCCTATTTTTATTGTTTCATCCCAAATGTAGCATCCCCTTTAACAAAAATCCCCTTCTGTTTTACGAGTGGTATTGTTTTCTTGACTAGTGGCTTTTGCCCTGATGGAGTGAGGGTATTTACCTGAATACAGCAGATCATTTGAGCAAGAAACCTCAAATCAGCCCCCTGACGGGCCATTTTGTCCCGGAAAAAGAACCTTTTTCAGGTAACCAGGATCCCTTTCAGCAGTGCTCTTTACAACTTACTGCAGCAGACATAAGATGAATCATGAAGGTGTACGCCGTTGAGTTAAGCAAAGCAGCCTCATATATTGGCGTGCTTTATTGCTTTACACGACTCTTTTCACTCTCGGCGCCGCTCTCTTTCGCCTGGCGCTCATTGGCCATTGCTTTACCGAAGCGGTAGCTGAAAGACAGGGTAAACTGCCGGGAATCGTAACGGTTGTGGTAAGTGGCATCTGTAGCCGCAAGGTTGTTGATGGTTCCTTTATTGATCGCAGTATGGAAGATGTCGTTGAGATTGGCTTTGAGCGTGATCTTTTCGCCGAAATTCTTTTGCAGGCCGCCGTAAAGCTGCCCGTTGGCGCCGGTAACAAACTGTGCATTGGTCACATTGGTAATATAACGGCCGCCCAGGTAGGCGACCCAATCTTTGCCCAGCCGGATGCGTACATTGGATTGCAGGAACCAATAGGTTCCTTTCGCATCAAGCCTTCCGGTATAGAAGTCGCTGCGGGAATGTATGTTGGCCACTTCCGTGTAGCCATGGTATTCGAGCCAGGAAAATATTTCCTGCGTGGCATCTACCGACAAGGTTTGCGTCGTGTTACGGCCGATGTTGCCTGGGCGGCTGTAGTAAATGCCATCGTTGATCTCTATGGTTTCATTCACATCGTCGCGGGTATCGCTATAGCTTAATCCCAGGACGATACGGTTGCGGAACACATAGGAAAGCTCGATGCTATTGGTAAACGAAGGCTTAAGGAAAGGATTGCCTACATAGTAGGTAAACTTATCGAAGGGCGAAAGGAAGGGGTTCAGATCCTGGTAATAGGGCCTGTTGATCCGGCGGCCGTAATTAAGATTAACCACATGATTGCCGGCGCTATCAATCTTATAAGAGGCATAGAACGTTGGGAAGAGATTGGTATAAGTCCTTTTAAAGGCGGAATCAGGTTTGACTGCATTGCCCAGCTGGTGCCCGTCCGATTGCGTGTGCTCGAGCCGCAGACCCGCCTGCAGCGACAGCTTTCCGAATGCCTTCGCCAGGTTGGCGTAGGCTGATCCGATGCTTTCCCTATAGATAAAATGATTGCTCTTGTCGTAGTCGGGTATGTTGCCGGCAGCGGTGGTGTAGCGATAGTCGGCCAGGTTGTCGGTGCGGGTATAGCTGGCTTTTGCGCCGGCCGAAAGTGTGTATCCTTTGATAGGTTGCGTATAGTCTGTCTTTACCGACATGATACCGATATCAGCTGGCAGCGTGCCCTGCAGCAACTCGCTGCCGCGTGGGCTGCCGTCGGAGAGGAAACTGTGGTTGTCGAAGGTCTGCTCGTTGCGGTCGCTGTAGGCGATATAGTCAAGGTCGGCTGTAAGCTGCCGGCCTTCCTGTGCAAACTTGTGCCGGTAGTTCAGGTTCACGCCTCCGTTTCGAAAGGCGCCCGTCTCTGTATTCAGGGCTTTGATCAGCGAGTCGGGCCGGCCGGCAGCGTCGAGCATATTGCTGGTGTTGTCGTTGCTTTGCCGGTTATCTGCTATCGATCCGGTGAGCAGGATGCCCAGGGTATTACTTTTATCCAGGTCCAGGTCGGCGCCGATCCTGGCATTGCCGGAATAGTTACGGCGGCGGATGTAGGTGTTTTGCACAAAATAGGAACGGGTGCTTTCATCGCTGTTTTTGTAACGCCGGTAAATATCGAGGTCGTTATATCCCTGTTGCACACCGTAGCTCAGGTTGGCAAAAAGGTTCAGCTTCCCTTCTCGGTAATTAAGGACAAGACTGTTGTTCGTTTGGGCAAAGCGGCTTTGGGTATAGGCCAGGTTGAGGTTACCGTTAAACCCCCTGCTTTTGCTTTTTTTCGTTTTGATATTGAGCACGCCGGCGCTGCCAGCCGCATCATAGCGGGCGGGCGGGTTCGTCATGATCTCGAGCTGATCGAGGCTGGACGCCGGCAGGGAGCGCAGATATTGCTGCAGATCCTGCCCTGACAGATAAGACGGCCTGTCGTCGATATAGATCACGAGGCCTTCCTTGCCGCGAAGGCTGATGCCTCCATTCTGATCTACACGGATACCCGGCGATTTTTCGAGCACATCGAGCGCAGTGCTGCCGGCACTGCCCGGCAGAGCATCTACATTGACTACCGTGCGGTCTATTTTCCGTTCAATAAAAGGTTTGTTGGCGGTAATGCTGACTTCCTGTAATTGCTGTACCGCTGTTTCGAGGATGATGGGCGCCAGGTTCAGCGGCTGGGTGTCGATCTGCAGCTTATCGCTCCAGTAGGCTGGAACGCCGGTCATGGATATCCACACGCGATAGCTGCCGGCAGCCGGCACATCGAGGGCAAAGCGACCGCCTTCGTCAGCAAGGGTCATGCGAACTACCGACGAGTCGGTATCTTTTACCAGGGCTACAGACGCAGCGTCGGCGGGCTTTTGGCCGGTGGTAAGCACCTGGCCCGTCAGGCGCAGCGCCGTTTGGGCACAGGCGGGTTTAAAGGCCGCTGTCAGCAAAGTCGCGAACAGCAGACCGCACATCATCGTAAAGCGCATGGAAAATGATTTTATCAGGAGCAGATTGACATACCCCAGAAGAACAAGATGAGATGGTAGTGCCAGCGCCTTTATTGGCCAGGTCAGGTTAATCTTTGCTGTGCTTGTATTGTACCGACCAGCTACCGCTACCGGTTTTGCCGCTGGTTTTAAGATAGGTATCGCGATACCGCTGGAATATGGGCTGAGGCTGCTTTACACCGTTTACGATGAACTCTTTTCCGCTTAGCTTGAATGAAGTCTTGCTATCGTTCTTGCCGATAATGCCATCCTTGATCAGCCCGTTCAGGATCACATTGGAGGCAGATTCGCTCTGGCGGCGCTGCTCGTTGGCCTGGCGACGATCTTCATCGGCACGACGGCGTGCCTCATCCGCCTGGCGACGCGCTTCATCGGCGCGGTGGCGTGCCTCATCTGCGTTACGACGGGCTACGTCCTCTGCCTGGCGGCGGGATTCCTCCGCATGACGACGCGCTTCTTCAGCATTGCGGCGAGCAGCTTCTTCGGCTTTGTGGCGCGCGTCATCGGCACGGAGACGTGCCTCATCAGCCTGCTGACGCGCTTCGTCGGCGCGGCGGCGGGCCTGGTCGGCCTGACGACGGGCTTCTTCGGCTTTTTGCTGCGCAAGCTCTGCTTTCCGGCGGTCCTCATCCTGCTGCTGATCCATATAGGCATTGTACACCGTTGCATGCACAGCAATTGCCGGCGCGGGCACGGCATTTTGGGGAACTGCCGCTTCAGGCACTACCGCTGCACGCACTGCCGGATGGGGGATGACAACATCCGCAACATTACAGGGAACAGCTACCTGCACCGGATCTATAACGCTGATATCCTCATCTTGCGGTTGCTTGTCGGCACCGGCGTTCCGACCAATCGTACAATTACGATGTTCGTTGCTGGTACTGGTTACAGATTCCGATTGGGTTTGCCTGGTAACTGTTGCGGCAAGAGCCTCCTTTCCCAGTGATGCAGCTGTATCTTCAGCCGGATTGCCGGAGAAGGCCATCATCAGCAAGCCGCTTCCCAGCAGGCAAATGGTCAACAGGGATTTTTCCATCAGGTTCAGCGAAGGATTTTTGTGGTTGATCATCCGCTTCACCCGGTGAAGCAGATTATTTTTACCACCACTCAGGGCAACTGCACAGGACGGCGCCTGCAGCACATATTCCTGGCAGGATACCAGCGCATTGATGTAATGTTTTTTATTGCCGACCTGGGTCAGCGTGATATCATCGCAGCAATGTTCTCTTTCCGCGCGCATCAGCGAAGAGAGCCACCATACCGCCGGGTTAAAGAAGAACAAGGTTTCGGTAAAGCGTTGCAGCAGGTTGACCAGGTAATCCCTGCGACGGATATGCGCCAGCTCGTGCAGCAGTATCGCTTCGATCTCGGCCATGGGTAAGGCTGTCATCAGTCCCACCGGCAAAAGGATCAGCGGTTTGAGATGGCCCATCGCCATAGGCACTTTTATAGCAGCTGATTCGGCAAGGCGTACCGCCTGCCGCACACCTGTGCGGGCAGCCAGATCACGTACCACTTCAGCCCATACCGGTTCCGCGCTGAAGTCGGCGCTAAGGCGCAGACGACGCAAGCTGCGAACGCCGGCAATAAGGGTCAGGCTGCGGAGACCGACTACCGCCAGCCAGAACAAGACGATGTTCCCTGCATTCCGGTTACAGAAACCGATAAGACCCTGGACCCAGCCGGGGTTGCCGGAAGCAGCCACCGTCGAGGCGCCGGGGCCGGCCTCAGCATAGGTGAGTACGGCAGTGGTAGCTGTTTCCGTTTCCTGTGGCGACCAGGAGCCTATAAAGGTAATAACGGAGCCTGCAACGAACAGCAGCAAGGCTGCAGTGAGCAGGTTGTAGCGTCGTACGGCCGGTGCACGGCGGGTACCAAGGATAATAAGGCCGGTAACGGCTGCGAGCAGCAGGCCCTGCCATAGCGAATGCGCGAGGGTAAGGTAAAGCGCCTGTACCAGCGGGTGCGGGAAAATAGGGATATTCATAGTCGACGGTTATATTGTAATGGAATTAATCTTCAAGCTGTTTCAGCAGGTCCTTGATCTCCTGTAATTCTTGTTTAGACGTCTTCTTATGACCGAGCAATTGCATGACAAGCTTGCTGGCCGATCCCCTGTACACATTATCCACAAATTTCTCCAGCAGGTGCGCCGTTGTTTCCTGTTCTTCCTCTGCCAGGCTATAGGTATGCTTCATGCTGCTCTCGTCGCGCTTCAGGATGCCCTTGTCCACCATGATCTGCATCAGCTTCAGCGTTGTGGTATAGTTGACCTCCCGCTGCTCGTTCAGCTTATCATTTACAAAGCGAACGGTAGAAGTACCATGCTCCCAGATCACTTTCAGGATCTCCAGCTCTGCCTTAGTCGGTTCCGACTTCTTATCGTTATGTTCGGTATTCATGATCCAAAGGTAGGAAATTTTTCGTACGAAAAAAATATTAGTTCATTTTTTCGAAATTTTTCCCCTTCCCTGCAGAGGAGGAGCAATAATGCTGTGCCTGAAGGCCTTGACTATCCGGCTTTTGTCTGCGGGCGCGATATGCGGGAGGAAATCCCATCCCGATAGTGGAAATGATCGATACCGTAGCACAGAAAACGAAAAGCGCGGTGGAGGCCACCGCGCTTTTTTACTTGAATCCATACCGGATATCGCTATATTAAAGACCGCTCAGGGCAGCCTGGATACTTTCTATGGAGCTCGCCACCGGCGTTGCGGCAATATTCAGGCCGGAGCTGACGGTAACGTTTTTCCGTACATCCACAAAATAGCTGCCATCTTTGGCAGAGAGCACCACGATATGAATGGTGGCGCCTACCGGCAGCATATAGTTGTCGTTTCCGAGATTAAAAGAATGGGTTCCGGCATCATAGTCATCCAGGGAGCTTACCGAATTTATCGCGGGAAAAATAGCATATACCTGTGTATTGCCCAGGTCGTAGCTGTTGTCGGGCATGGTTACCCTTACCTTCGTCTTGGGATCAGGAGCCGAATAAAAATAATCGCAATTGATCCAGTTGAAGACCGTGCAGGTATCGAACAGGTAGTAAATTTTGGTAGAAATCTTGGTCGTCTCCATTACCGTTTGCTGCTGCTCATCGGACCATTGCACCCGGGTACCTGTAGAGTCGACCTTTTCTACACCCAGGAATAAGGACATCGGTTCAGTAGAGAAGCCGGGCTGCCTGAACCCCAGGGTATAGCCATTGGTAAAGACATCACGGCCGTTCATGGTGGCCACGATCTTTACCGAGCCACCGCTTTGCAGCCTTCTTTGCTGAACGGTGGTTGTGGTTACCCGGTTGGCGATCATATCGCCGGGCTTATACATTTCGGTCAGCTCGATATTGATGGTACCGCTGGAAATAATATTTCCCTGCCCGTCTTTAAAGGATTGCGGATTGAATTTTATTAAAGTGCCCTGGGTGCCTTCAATAGTCTGGTCAGTACCGGCATTTACGGTAAAGCTTTGCGGTGCGGTCTGGAGGTGCAGGAAGAGATAGCGCAGCTGGTTGCCATTGTTCAGGACGATATCTTCTTTTTTACAGGCAGAAAAAAGGACCAGCAGGGAGCCGAAGAGCAGCGCGCATTTCAATAAGTTTCTTTTCAACATACAGGTTCAATGTTTTAGTGCATTACCGGCGATGGGGGATAGCGTCGTGCACAAAGCTACAGCCATGTTCATAGACGCAAAAAAACAGGGTTGCATTGGCTTTTCCCATTACCCAATTCCTAAAATACTGTTAGAACGCAATGCACAACATCTCTACCTGCTGCCAAAGCACGTTAAAACACCGTTTTACCAAAGCGGGCGCGGCCTTGTAAGCCTAAAAAAATGCTATTTTCGTAATACTAAAAACTTTATGTTATGGCTGCAACCATCATTATCGTTGTCCTCATCGTCCTCCTTGTGTTCTGGCTCATCGGGCTGTACAATAAGCTGGTGCGATACCGCAACAACCGCGAAAATGCTTTTGCCGATATCGATGTGCAGCTGCGCCAGCGCAACGACCTTATTCCGCAGCTGGTAAGCACGGTGAAAGGCTATGCTGCACATGAAAAAGACCTGCTGGAACGTATCACCCAGGCCCGTTCGGCTGTCATGAGCGCCGGCAGCATCAACGACAAGATACAGGCCGACACCCAGCTCACCCAGGCGCTGCAGGGACTTCGCGTAAGCGTAGAGGCTTATCCCGACCTGAAGGCCAATACCAATTTCCTCCAGCTGCAGGAAGAGATCTCCGATATCGAGAATAAGCTGGCAGCAGCCCGCCGCTACTTCAATGGCGCTACGCGTGAGCTCAACAACGCCGTGGAATCCTTTCCCGGCAATATCATGGCCCGTGGCTTCGGCTTCAGCCGCCAGCCGATGTACGAGCTGAGCGCTGAGCAGCGCACTTCGATGGAAGCACCGCCACAGATCAATTTCTAAGCTTATTTACTTCGACCGGCGGGAGCGATCCCTGCCGGTTTGTCTTTTTATTTATGGCCTACGTTGGTATACAAACCCAGATCAGCCGCAACAACCGCAATACTTTCCTGCTGCTGGCAGCCTTTCCCCTGCTGCTGCTCGGCATGGTCTATGTATTCCTCTACGTGATCAACCGGGATAAAAGCATGGTCAATCCTGCTTTCGTCACTGCCTTGCCTTTGGTATTGGGTGGCACGGCCATCTGGTTTGTTATTGCTTATTTTTCCCATAGCGCGCTGATCCGTATGGCCACGGGAGCCGAGCCGCTTGAACGCCGGGAAAACACGAGGGTCTACAACCTGGTGGAGAATCTCTGTATCTCACAAGGGATGAAGATGCCAAAGATATACGTAATCGAGGACGATTCGCTCAATGCCTATGCCAGCGGCATCAACGAAAACACTTATGCGGTAACGCTTTCCAGGGGCATTATTGCCCGGCTCGACGATGCCGAGCTGGAAGGGGTCATCGCCCACGAGCTGTCGCATATCCGCAACCGAGATGTGCGCCTGCTCATTATCTCCATTGTATTTGTCGGCATCTTCGCCTTCCTCAGCCAGATCGCCATGCGCAGCTTTTTCTTTTCGGGCGGAAGGCGCGGCAGGGACAAGGACAACAGCGGTGTTATTATGCTTGCCGCTATCGTCATCACGGCTATCGCTTATCTCATTTCGTTGCTGCTGCGTTTTGGTATCAGCCGGCGCCGCGAGTATATGGCCGATGCCGGTGCAGCAGAGATGACGCGCAATCCCCAGGCCCTGGCCAGCGCATTGCGTAAGATCTCGCAGGACCCTTATATCGAAGCCGTAGAGAATCAGGACGTGGCGCAGCTCTTTATCGACCATCCTTCGCCTGAAAACAAAAGCTCCTTTTCGTTGTACCAGCTCTTTGCTACGCACCCGCCTATCGAAAAAAGAATACAGGTGCTGGAAGCCTTCTGAACATGGTTCTCCGCATATTACAGCCTTCCTGTTCTATAAAAATGGCGGGCATCACCTACCTTTGCGCCTAAATTCCCGAGAAAAATGGCGCAACCCCTGCTGATCAAAAATGCGACCCTGATCAATGAAGGCCGGCAATGGCAAGCCGACCTGCTGGTAAAGAACGGAAGAATAGAAAAGATAGCCGCGCAGATCGACCCCGGCGGCGCCGTACACGAGATAGACGCTACCGGCAAATGGCTGATGCCCGGCGTGATCGACGACCAGGTACATTTCCGCGAACCGGGCCTTACCCATAAAGCGACCATCGGCTCCGAAGCCCGGGCCGCAGTGGCCGGCGGAACCACCTCGTTTATGGAGATGCCCAATACCAATCCTCCCGCCACCACGCAGGAACTGCTGGAGCAGAAATACGACCGTGCTGCAGCCACTTCGGTAGCCAACTATTCCTTCTTCATGGGCGTGGCCAATGATAATGTGGAAGAGGTGCTGAAGACTAATGCGAAAAAGCGCGATGTCTGCGGCATTAAGATCTTTATGGGTTCCAGCACGGGCAATATGCTGGTCGACAATTATGTTACCCTCAACAAGATCTTTGGCGATACCGAGCTGCTGATCGCCACGCATTGCGAAGATGAGCGCATTATCAAAGCCAATAAGGAGCTGTATGCCGATGCCGATAACGCTTCTTTCCACCCGCTCATCCGCAACGAAGAGGCCTGCTTTGAATCGTCCTTCTCTGCGGTGCAGCTGGCCAAGCAGCACAATACGCGGCTGCACATCCTGCACATTTCTACAGAAAGAGAGCTGCAGCTGTTTACCAATATGTTCCCGCTGAAGGACAAGCGCATCACCTGCGAGGTATGCGTGCACCATCTGCATTTTACGGCCGACGACTATGCAAGGCTGGGCACCCTTATCCAATGCAATCCAGCCATCAAAGCGCCGCATCATAAAGAAGCTCTGTGGAAGGCCCTGCTCGACGACCGCCTCGACATTATTGCTACCGATCATGCACCACATACCCGGGAAGAAAAGCAGCTGCCTTATGGCAAAGCGCCCTCGGGTCTGCCGCTGGTGCAGCATTCCCTGCAGATGATGCTGCACTATGTAAAGGAAGGCCGCATCAGCCTGGAGAAGGTAGTGGAAAAGATGTGCCATGCGCCGGCCGAATGTTTCCGCATCGAAGAGCGTGGCTACCTGCGCGAAGGCTACTGGGCCGACCTGGTGCTGGTAGATCCCAACACCAGCTACACGGTGGAGAAGAACAATATCCTGTACCACTGCGGCTGGTCGCCGCTGGAGGGCAATACCTTCCCGGCTACGGTAAGCCATACGATCGTAAGCGGCAACGTGGTCTTTGAAAACGGTAAAGTGAATGATAGCACAAGAGGTATGCGCCTGCAGTTCCAGGCCTGATCTTTTGCTATAACAAGAAGTATAAAGCCCGGCGCTGCCGGGCTTTATTTTTAGGGTCACTGATATTGTGCTTGCGCTTGTATGACGGGGATTCTTCACTGCACAAGCGCAGCAAAGTCTACAAACGGTTAAAGGCACCTGCTCCGTCGCCTTGAGTACACAGCAACCGAAGGAACCGGATTGCTCTTGAATGATCAAGGTTCTTCACTGCGCATACAACGAACTGCGTTAGGGGATAACAACTCATTCTGGCAAAGGCTTCGGGGTAGATGGCTCGGCGGATTGCTACAATAAAAGCAGCCCGGAAGCAGTTATAGGTTTGCAGCATCCACACCATGACCATTTCCTTTGATCTCGACGATACTTTAATACCAGGCATAAAAAGGTTCCCGACCGAAAGCCGGACGCTGCTGCGAAGGCTTAGCGGCGCAGAGCCCTTACGGCAAGGTACAATAGCGCTGTGGAAGACCTTGCAACGCGAGGGATACCGCATCGTTATCTATACAACTTCCCTGCGCTGCCGCCGTAAAATATGGTGGACCTTCCTTGTACACGGCATACTGCTGCATACGATCATCAATCAGAAAACACATGAACACAGGCTGGGCCAGAATAGCCGTTTGCATTCCAAATACCCGCCTGCATCCGGGATTGATGTGCATATCGACGATTCGGAAGGTGTGGCCAGGGAAGGCTTGCGGCATGGGTTCAGGGTTATTGTACTGGAGGAGCAACAGGTCGGTTGGCAGGCTTATATCCTGCAGGCCTTACAACAGCGGGCCGTTCAGGCCGCTATGCGTCCCGACCGGCCCGCCGCTCCGGCTCAATAAAAAAGCGGGGACCATGGTCCCCGCTTTTCGCTTCGTTTTGAGCGAAGAAATTATTTTTTGGGTGTTTTTGCGGCAGCGATCTTGGCAGCGAAGTCTTTACCTGCTTTGAACTTAGGCAGCTTCCTGGCTTTGATCTTAATCACCTCACCAGTTTGAGGGTTGCGACCGTTACGGGCAGAGCGTTGAGATACGGAGAAAGTACCGAAGCCAACCAGCGTAACGTTCTCGCCTTTTTTCAGAGAAGCGACTACAGCGTTGGTGAAAGAGTTCAATACTTCATTAGCCTGAACTTTAGTAAGGCCGGCATCTTTAGCAATTTGCTCGATTAATTCAGCTTTGTTCATAATTCTGATTAAGTTTTTATAATTGAAAAGCGATGTTACAAAAGTTCATTGAAACAACAATGGAATTTTTGGAAAATGTGGAAAATTATGTTTTCTCCAAGCCAATCCTGTAGCGGCTTTGAGGCCTTCGACCGGCTGAAAGGCCTTTACCACTTGTCGTTGTCCCATCCAAAAGAGAAGGGGAACACCGCGATGCCGATGGTATAAGTGGGCCTTATTTTGAAGTTGAACTTATAGTAATAGTCGGAATCGCGCAGGTACTGGTCGCCTGTGCTGTAGTCGTAGATCGTCCTGGAGCCCGCGATTACCATGCCTTTCACCTTCCATTCCACACCGGCAAAAAAGCCGAACTCTGCCTTTACATAAGGCTTAAGCCCCAGCTTACCGTAGTTCTGCGAACCATCGGCGAGCTGGCCGGTGGCAAAGTAGGGCATAACGCCGGCGCCGGCCCTCACAGTTACCTTATCCACTTTATTCAGACTGGCTTCGCCACCGAGGATAATATCCACGCCTATCGGCACACCGATAAAAATATCTTTGGCATCGTAAGTAGTGCTGACTGCAGGATCGAGCGAAGTATTACCCAGGTTCCAAACACTGCCTACACCATATATGCCTGTGCTCAATGCCAGCATACTGGTGCGGCTGAAATAGGAAAGCGGGAAATAGACTCCGGCATAGCCGCTGGCCGCCCTGTAATTGAAGGTCATCGAACGGCCGTTACCGGCAATGATCTCGGGGTTGGACGGATCTCTGAAGCGGTCGCTGATGGTAAGGCCGCCGCCGCCAGAGGTCATACTGTAGCAGAGCTCCATGCGGTGAAACAGGGAAACATCGCGTCCGTCGGCTCTGCGGTTCAGGTAATTCTGTACGTCGCGGGGCCTGATGGATTGCGCCTGAGTGCTTGCAGACATTGCCGTAAGGAGCACTGCCGGCAGCGCAGTATATAAAAGCTTAGTAACAAATTTGTTCATAGTAGCCTGTTCTTTTTCGATTATTTATTGACTTTAAAATAGCCTTCTGAAACCTTAATAGTGGTGTCCGGAGAACCGGGAATGCCTGGTGTCGATTTTAAGGTGGAATAGAAATAGCCTTCGAGCGTCGTGGCTGTATTCATAGTAACTTTTAAGCTACCCGATGCGCCCATGGTAACGACTGCGGGGATCACCAAGCTCGCGCCGGAAGGTGCGGGCATGGCAAATACCTGCCCCGCTTTGGCGTTGGCCGGAATGGACACCGATATGATCACATCATCCGTTTGGCCAAGCACATTATAATAAAGCCCGGCTGCATCGGCAACCTTGATTTGTTCGGCCAGCCAGGGTTTACCATCTATTTTGGCCGACATGGGCGCCGAGCCTTTCCAGTTAAAGCCTACACCGGCGCCATTGCCGCTGCCGGGTACTCCATTAGTCTGACTCTCTTCTACCTTAACATCATATTGCTTGTTGCAGGCGCCCACGCTCAAAAGGGTGACCAGGCTCGCAGTTGCGATTAATGAAATTTTCATATTTGAATATTTTACGCCGCCAAAATAATTCTTTTTTCAATATTTTTAACTTTTTACGATTAACTATTTTCCACACATCTTTTGTCAAATGATCGCTGCGATACTTTAAGGGTATACAGGACGGAGTATGATGAACATTGACCTTCGAGATGAGACTTGAACCCACCCATAAAAAAACGGCAGGTCGTCATTGACCTGCCGTACTTCCTATAATCTACGCTGTGCTCACAGTCCTCTTCTGCTCATTTCTTTTTTGATCAGGCCCAGCTCCCGACCCGTCTGGCCGGCTACTGAAGTGTTTTCCTGCGCGCGGCGCATCAGGTAAGGGATCACATCTTTCACGGGGCCGTAGGGCAGGTATTTGGAAACATTGTAGCCGGCATCGGCCAGGTTGAAGGTAATGTTGTCGCTCATGCCATAGAGCTGCGAGAGATAAATATGGTTGTTGCCGGGCTGCAAGCCTTTCTGCCGGATGATCTCCGTTGCCTTGTAGCAGCTCTGCTCATTGTGTGTTCCGATAAACAGGGCAATGCTGTCCAGGTGGTCCAGGCAATAGGCTACACCGAGGTCGTAATCGCGGTCGGTACTGGCCTTGTCGGGCTGTATGGGTGAAGGATAGCCTTTTTCTTCGGCCCGGGCACGCTCCTTTTCCATATAGGCGCCGCGTACCAGCTTGGCGCCGAGGATATAGCCACGGGCCATTGCTTTCCGGTGGGAGGCTTCAAGGAAGATAAGCCGGTCGTGGCGGTACATCTGGAAGGTATTGAAGATCACGATCGAGCCCTTGTTATATTTCTCCATCATGGCATCGGCAAGATCGTCTACCGGCTGTTGTATCCAGCTTTCTTCGGCATCGATCAGGATCATATTGCGGCAGCGCGCGGCGGTGGCACAGATGCGGTCGATGCGGTCCTGCACCCGCTTCCATTCTTCCTGCTCGGCGGCCGATAAGGCTGCGCCTTCATGTATCTTTTCCAGCAGGCCGAAACGGGCAAAGCCGGTAATTTTTATGGGAATAAAGGGTATATTCTTCTGGGTGGCCGCGTATTCGATCGCTTTGACGAATTCGGGAACCGCGTGGTCAAATTCGGCTTCTTCTTCCTTGCCTTCCACACTGTAATCCAGCGCCACGCCTACATTATAGCGGCCCAGTATGGCCGAGGTCTGCGCGGCCTCTTCGATCGTCTCTCCTCCGCAAAACTGCTGGAAGATCGTTTTCTTGATCATGCTTTTTATCGGCAGGTTCCAGCTCATAGCCAGCTGCGTCAGCCTCATTCCTGTTTTGGAGAGAAAGGGTGAGCTCATGGAGGAAAAGAGGAAATGAGCCCGCTTCAGTTCCTTATCGCTCCGGTAACGGAAGGCGATCTCTGTATTATCGAAGGATAATGGCATAGAATAGAAAAGAAAAAATTGTTGGCAAAGATAGGATGGATTGGATAGTTTTTAGCCAAAAAAGAAGTTCTGCGGCCAAAGGCCGCAGAACTTCTTTTTACTCTGGCAGGAGGCATTTTATTTTCCGCCCTTCGCTTTGGTGTCTTTAGCGGGTTCAATCTTTTCAGGGTACAGCACACCTACGAGGCTGCTTCCGCTAAACATCTTACCAGCCGTGCCTTTGATGTCGGCAGCAGTCACTTTGGCCAGCTCTTTATCGTAGTTAAGGAAGAAATCCTTGCTGAAATCCCAGAACAGGATCCTTTCCAGCTGATCGTTCCAGTAGCCGTTTGTCTTCAGGCTTTCCTTACGCTTCTCCGTAATGGCCAGCTTTACTTTATCCAGGTCTTTCTGCTCGGGGCCTTTGGTACGGATATCGTTTATTTCTTCATCTGCTTTTTTCACGATGGGCTCCACATTTTCGGGACCGCAGGGGAAACCGCCCTGTATGGTAAAGTGAGGATAAGGGAAGCGGGACATGTCGCCGTTCATACCACCACTATACATTGCGCCCATCTGCTCCCTGATCTGCTCCAGCACTTTGATGGTCAGTATTTGTCCCACCATATCGGCCTGCAGATCGAGGCTTTCGGTATAAGGCGCCTCGGCATTGTACATCGTCATTACAAGACTTTTTTGTTCCTGGCCTTTTTTGAAGTCCAGGCGGTTGCTGCCGGCAATAGGGCGAAGGCCGTTATCCTTGAACGCAGGCCTGGTGCCTTTAGCCGGCAGGCTCGCAATGTATTTTTCCAGTAGAGGCTTCAGTGTATTTTCATCTACGTTGCCCACGATGAAGAAATGAAAACCGTCGGCATTGCTGAATTCATTTTTGTAGATATCGAGACAACGGTCGGCATTGATCTTTTCCAGGTCGGCAGCTGTAGGTACTGCTATCGGGCGGCGGGGATCGTTATGGTATACGAATTTGATCACGCTGTCGATAAAGGCGACCTGGGGATTGCTACCCAGGAACTGCACCTGCATCTTCATGGTGCTGAGGAAGCCGGTAAAGAGACCATCATCTTTGCGGGGCTCGGTAAGCTGCAGATAAGTGAGCTGCATCAATGATTCCAGGTCCTTCACAGAAGATTTGCCTTTCAGCTCGGAAGAAACTTCACCCATGGCAGGGGTCAGCTCCAGGGTCTTTCCGGAAAGGAAATCAGTAAGTGCAGTAGGTGTGAATTGTCCATAGCCCATGGATTCGATCACCTGGGACAGGAACTGGGTGTTGGATTTGTCTTCGGGGCCGTAATTGCTGCTGCCGCCTTTTTTCACGGCAGTCATTACGATCTCGTCGCTTTTGAAATCGGTCTTCTTCACTGTTACTTTCACGCCATTGCTCAGGGTATAGGTGGTAACGCCCAATTCTTTATCGGCAACTTCACCTGTGATCTTTCCGGCAACAGGCTCTTTGTCCAGCAATTGCTTGGCCACCACCTTCTCAGCATTGGCAGTTACTTTCTGCGACAGCGCAGCATCCACCATCTCTTTCAGCTCCATGTCGGTAGGCAGCTTCATCTGCTTGCTATCGGGGCCGGTAATGAAGGTGAAATATTCGCCGGTGTTCTCTTTAGACAGCCATTTTTTGGACTGGGCATTCACCTCCTCTATCGTAATGCCGGGGAGCAGGTCCTGGTAGTAACGGTACTCATTTTCAATGCCGGGAATGGGTTCCTGATCAGTGAAGTTGCGCACATATTCATCTATCAGACGCCCCGATTCGGTAGTATTCCTTTCATTGTATTGTTTTTCGACATTGCTGAGCATCTGCTTTTTAACGATCTCCAGCTCGGAGGCGGTAAAGCCGAAGTCCCTTGCTTTAACCAGCTCGGCAATCGAAGTATTCACTGCCGTTTCCATACTGCCGGTCGGGATCGCGATCATACCGAAGCTTTCTTCGTTACGGATAAAGTTTTCCATATCTGCACCGGCAATGGCAAAAGGAGGGTTGGCGCTTTGGGTCAGCTCCTGGTACCTGCGGTTCAGCATGGAAGTGAACAGGTTCTTTACGATATCTTCACGGTAATCGCCTATGGTCACTTGCTTCTTAACTTTATGCGAAGAGAATACCAGCTGAAAACGATAGTTAGTGGCCTCTTTGTCGGTAATTACCATGGCGGCAGACTGCGTATAGGCAGGCAGGCCGTAATCTTTACGCGGCCTGGGCTGTGCGGGATTCTTCAACCCGGCGAAATGCTTTTTGATCAGCGCTTCGGCCTGGTCTACCGTAATATCGCCTACTACGGCAACGGCCATCAGGTTGGGGCGGTACCAGTCACGGTAGAAAGAACGGATCGTTTCCGGCTTAAAGGTTTTAAGAATATCATCTTTACCGATAGGCAGACGATTGGCATATTGTGAGCCGGCAAACAGCTTGGGCAGGAATTTCTTTGCCATGCGATCCTCGGCGCCTTTGCCCGAGCGGCTTTCTTCCAGCACGATGCCACGCTCTTCATTAATGTCCTGTTCGGTAAGGTTAGCATTGTGCGCCCAGTCTTCTATTACCTGGAAACCGCTTTCGAGGTTGCCGGGCTTGTCGGTGGGGATGGGCAGGATGTACACCGTATGGTCAAAGCCGGTCTCGGCATTCAGGTCCGCACCGAATTCCACACCGATCGATTGCAGGAAGTCGACCAGCTTATTTTTAGGGTAGTTTTTCGTTCCGTTGAAGTTCATGTGCTCCATGAAGTGCGCCAGACCTTGCTGATCGTCGTTCTCCAGTATAGAACCCGCATCAACCACCAGGCGAAGCTCTACCTTCTTTTCCGGCTTGCTGTTGGGGCGTATGTAATAGGTAAGGCCGTTGGGCAGCTTGCCCATCTTCACTTTGGGATCAACAGGCAACTTGGCATCCGTTTTCGTCTGGGCCAGGGTTACCAGGGGGCTAAGGGTAGTGCCTGCGATGAAACAGGCCAAAGCCACACTGGAAAAGGTTTTTCTAAGCATAAAAAGGGAGTTAATGAATAAATGCAAAATTAGAATATCGGGATCGCAGGCAATTATTTTTCTGCTAATTAATGTTAAGCTCAAAATCCGGTTGCCCGTCCTGATATAAACCCCGTAAAGATATTAAAGACCAGGCATGCTATTATAACCCTTACAGGGTCATTTTTTGGAAATACCGGTTTCCGGAAGACAGGCTGGTATTGGCGATGCTAATGCCGTTTCCGGAAAGCCGCTGCTATCCTTTCAAAAGTATCTTCCAGGTCGCGGTATTGAAAATCGGGAAATTGACGGAGGAACTTTCCGTTGTCGTAATAGTAGCGGGTTTGCGCGGTACGTGCCGAGGCTTTGCTTATCGTGATCTCTTTCCCGGCCAGCCTGCTTTTCAGCACTTCGGCGCGCCATACGATCTCCGACATCCAGGGAGTCGCTTCTTTAAAAGGCGGTTTCCGTTTAAGCGCTCTGGCCAGGCCGGTAAATATTTCTTTATAGGAAAAATTGCCGTTGCTGATAATGAACCGCTCTTCGCTGATGCCGCTGTTCATAAGCCTTACCATGGCTGCTGCCACATCTTTTACATCGACCCAGGAATTGACGCCGCGGGTAAACCAGGGAAATTCGTCGTACACGATCTGCACCAGGCGGGCCGAGCCTTTGGACCAGTCGCCCTCTCCCAGGATAATGCCGGGATTCAGGATCACCGCATTCAGGCCTTCGGCCATGGCGCGCCAGACTTCCATTTCAGCCAGGTATTTGCTTTCAGCATAAGCGGAGTTATTCTTGCGCTCCTCCCAGTGCGTATCTTCCGAAATCAGTGCGGGCTCGCCGTTCACAGCGGCTGCGCGGCCCAGGGCGGCTACCGAGCTCACGTGGACCAGCTTCTGTATGCCGGCTTCCAGGGCGGCATTCACCAGGTTGGCTGTACCGGCTGCATTTTCCTGTATCATCCGCCCGCTTTTTGCCGGGTCGAACGACACGATAGCGGCACAGTGATACACATGTGTCACATCACGCAAAGCCTCTTCCACGGCGAAGACATCGAGCAGGTCGCAGGACATCCAGTCCAGATGTGCAAAGCCGAAGTCTGGCTTCCGGCTGTGATAAAGCCCCCTTACGGGTACCGGCTGCTGTGCCAATACCTGGAGTAAATGCTGGCCTAAAAACCCGCTGGCGCCTGTAACAAGTATCAAGAAAGGTCTGTTTGCTGTGTACCGGAGCCCGGTAAAGTTTGTGATCTATTTCGTAAAAACGGGTCGTCGAATGGTTATCGACGACCCGTATGCATTTAAGTATTTGCCTGGAATTGCCGCAGGAACCGTACATCGTTCTGTGAGTACAGGCGCAGGTCGTTGACCTGGTAACGGATCTGCGTGATCCGTTCCACACCCATACCAAAAGCAAAGCCGCTATACTTTTCCGGATCGATATTAAAATTGCGGAGCAGGTCGGGATGTACCATGCCGCAGCCCAGTATCTCTACCCAGCCGGTATGCTTGCACAGGCTGCAGCCACTGCCGCCGCAGACGGTACAGCTGATGTCCATTTCGGCGCTGGGCTCCGTAAAAGGGAAATAAGAAGGACGGAACCGTACCCGGGTCCCCTCGCCGAACATTTCGGTAACAAAGGCATAAAGGGTTTGCTTCAGGTCGGCGAAGGAAACATGCTCATCAATATACAGTCCTTCACACTGGTGAAAGAAGCAATGCGCCCGGGCGCTGATCGTTTCGTTGCGGTAAACACGGCCGGGGCAGATCACTCTTACCGGAAGCTTACCTTCTTCCAATACCCTGGCCTGAACGGAAGAGGTATGGGTGCGGAGCAGCCAGTCGGGATTCTGAGCTACGTAAAAAGTATCCTGCATATCCCTGGCTGTATGATCGGCAGGCATATTCAGCGAAGTGAAGTTGTGCCAGTCGTCTTCGATCTCAGGCCCTTCCGCAACGCCGAAACCGAGCTTGCCGAAGATCTCTATGATCTTATTTTCCACGATCCGGAGCGGATGGCGGGTGCCCAGCGGTATATCTGTTCCCGGCAGGGACAGATCGGCGGCCTGCGTGCCGCCTGCCTGATCTTCCTGCAAATGGCTGAAGCTTTCGTAATGGCCTTCTGCCAGCTGCTTAAAGGCATTGAGCAATTGTCCCGCTTCCTTTTTCTGATCGGCGGGTACGTCTTTCATCCCTGTCATCACCTCTTTCACAAGGCCCTTAGTACCTAAGAATTTGATACGGTAAGCCTCCAGCTCTTCTTTCGTGGCCGGAACAATGCCCTTGATCTCCTGGGTTAACGCCTCGATACGCGTTTTCAACGATTCCATAAGGGGGCAAAGATAAGCTTCCGGCGGGATAAGAGAAAGACCGGGCCAAAATAGCACCAAGGTAGTTTAATTGGGGATACGGAACTCCTGGCGGGCCACCTGCTTGCGCTTCAGCTCCTGGTATTTTTTTCGTGCCATATGCCACATCAGCAAAGCGAAGAAAAAGAAGCCAGCAATGAATTTGAGCCAGGTGAATAAAAAACTGCTGCTGCTTACGGCATCGGAGAGCGTGGAGAAGGAAAGCAATCCCTTAAACGCCAGCTTGAAAGCGGCGACCAGGACCGGAACAATAGTACCCCATACCAGGGCGGTAAGCACTACATAGCGCCATCTTCCCCTGCTGCGCCTTGTTTCCCATTCATAAATATATTTCTCTTCGCGGGACAGCATGAACTCCTAATTTGTCAAACGCCTGGCAACGGGCGTCTAAAAGAATAATGATCGGAAAGCCCTTTTGTTTAAATTTTAAAAAGATAAATTTATAGCGCTACAGCAAATCAATAAACCCGCAAATTTAGTTCATTTTTCTCCGCAAAAATCAATACAGGAGACGCGCAGCCGCCAGTATCCTGTATATCTTTTCCAGCGGAAGATCCTGCCATGGGCCAGCAACAATATCTTCATTTTCTTCCGTTCCTCCTGCAGCAGCTCGGGGTGCGGCAATGTATGCCCCGCACGATACCCAGGTATGGCTGCCCTGAATCCTTCCTGGTCCAGAGATAGCAGAACATCTTTCCCTTATAGGTATAGAAGGGCATACGATACTTCCAGGCTTCGGCTATATACGGATCGAAGCGCAGCAAAGCGACACGCAGCGCCTGCATACAGCTCCTGGCGGGCTCATCCAGGTTTTCGAAATACTGGTCTATAGGGCGGAACATAGGGATGCTTAAAGTTAATACCGGAGACGGGCAAGCCAGCTCTTACCATCAGCCGGCATAAGCGTCCAGAGATGGACTAACGGGCACGAACGTAAAAATGAGGGGTATGATTCTTCCCCGTCAGCCGTTCTTCTACTTCGATGCCCGGTATGCTTTTGATCAGGTCGAGCAGCTTTTTATGCCCGAAATTACGGGGATCGAAATCGGGCTGCTTCTTCAGGATAAGGCTGCCCAATGCGCCGAGGAATACCCAGCCATCTTCTTCGGCCAGATCCTGCACACTGCTTACGATAAGCTTATTCAGGGCTTTGGTACCGGCTGCAGGACTTCTTCCCTTTTCCTTTTTGGCCCTTTTCACCGGCTTGGTGGGTTCCGGCTCCGCGGCTTCTTTGGGCAGTATTTCGATATAGATAAACTTATTGCAGGAAGCAATAAAAGGCTTTGGCGTTTTTTTCTCGCCCATGCCGAAAACCTGCTTGCCGGCTTCGCGGAGCCGTGTGGCCAGCCGCGTAAAATCGCTGTCGCTGGATATAATGCAAAAGCCGTCTACATTGCCGGTATACAGGATATCCATGGCGTCGATAATCAACGCAGCATCGGTAGCATTCTTGCCCGTGGTATAAGCGTATTGCTGTATAGGGATAACGGCGTTTTCGAGCAGCGCCGATTTCCAGCCGCTGAGCGTAGGCTTGGTCCAGTCGCCATAGATCCGTTTGAATGTAGGCGTACCGTATTTGGCTATTTCTTCCAGCATGCCTTTGATATTGGAATAAGGCACATTATCGGCATCGATCAGAACGGCGAGTTTCAGCTCATTGTCCATAGGTGTTGTTTTTAAAAAATGGCAGTAAAGCTGCCTGAACAAAATTAGGCAAAAAACAGAGCAGGCCGAAGGCTCTCTTTCTTTCGTACTTTTGCAGCAATGTCGCATAAGAACTACGACCAGGAGCAAATCCTGGCCAACCTCAATATTGAAGCCCTCAACGAAATGCAGATAGCTTCGATCGAAGCCAATACACAGCACCGGGATGTGATTCTGCTCTCAGCAACAGGTTCAGGAAAAACGCTGGCCTTCCTGCTGCCGATCCTGGATCGCCTCGACCCCACAGGCAAAATGACGCAGGCCATAATCATCGCACCTTCGCGGGAGCTGGCTATGCAGATCGAGAAGGTATTCAAGCAAATGGGCACTGGTTACAAGATCACCTGCTGCTATGGCGGTCATAAAAGGGAGATCGAAGAGAACAATTTGATTCAGCCGCCCGCAGTAATTGTGGGTACACCGGGCCGTATTGCCGATCATATCCGCAGGGAGAACATCAAGACCGGCGCCATCAGCACACTGGTGCTGGATGAATTTGACAAATCGCTGGAGCTGGGCTTCCACGAGGAAATGTCGGAGATCGTCGCCGCTTTACCTGAGCTGGATAAACGGATACTGACCTCGGCTACAGCAGCCGTGGATATACCCGGCTTTGTGGGGCTGGAGGCCGCACAGGAGCTGAATTTCCTGGCAGAGCAGGAAGAGCGGGATAATGCGCTCGCCATAAAAGTGGTCCATTCGGAAGACCGGGACAAGCTCGATACCCTCTTCAACCTGGTCTGCTACCTGGGCAACCGCCCTACCATTATCTTCTGCAACCACCGGGAGTCGGTGGAACGCACCAGCGATCTGCTGTGGCAAAATGGCATCATCAACGAATATTATCATGGGGCCATGGAACAGCGCGACAGGGATACGGCGCTGTGCAAATTCCGTAACGGCTCGGCCAATATCCTGGTCACTACCGACCTTGCAGCAAGAGGCCTCGATATTCCCAATATCCGCTATATCGTCCACTACCACCTGCCATTGACCGAAGAAGTGTACACGCACCGCAACGGCCGTACGGCCAGGATGGAAGCCAGCGGTACCGCCATACTCCTGCTTTCTCCCGAAGAAAAGCTACCTGCCTATATTCCCGTTGAGGAAACTGAGGAGATCAAACTGCAGGGACCTTATGAGCTGCCGGAAAAACCGAAGTGGACCACGCTGTATATCCCTTTGGGCAAAAAGAATAAAGTGAACAAGATCGATATCGTGGGCTTCCTGTCGCAAAAGGCTGAGCTGAAAAAAGAAGATATCGGGCTGATCGAAGTCAAGGATTTCAGCGCTTTCGTCGCAGTGCGCAAGGTAAAGGTCAGCCATGCGCTGCATCTTCTCAAAGACGAACGCATCAAGGGCAAAAAGGCGAAGATCGAAGTAGCCAAATAGCAAAACAAAAGGGGACAGCTTTTCAGCTGTCCCCTTCTTTTGAATGGTAATGCGGGCAGGTGTATCGTAATTAATGACGTACAACCAGCTTTTCAGTGGCTGCGCCTGTAGCGGTATTAATGCGTATGGTATAGCTTCCGTTGGCCAGGGAAGATACATTCAGCTCATGGCTTGTTGTGCCGTAGGTTACCGGAACATTCAGCCTTTGGCCGGTTAAGGTGTACACTTCAATGCTTTGTACGCCGGTGGCTTCCACGTTTACTTTGCTGGTGCCGGCCGGATTGGGAAATACTTTCACATTGCCGGCGCCATCGAAGATCACCTGGACGATCTTGCTGTAGGTAGTTTTTCCGTCTTTATCCAGTTGCTTCAGGCGGTATTGATTCAGACCAGGCAGCGGTTTGGTATCGGTAAAGCTGTATTCCAGCTTATCGTTGCTGTTGCCGCCAATAGCCAGGCTGCGCTGATAACCAATCCTGGTGAAGGTTTTGCCGTCGGCGCTGCGCTCGATATCAAAACCCTGGTTGTTGATCTCGGAAGCGGTACCCCAGGTTACCAGGGCATTGGCGCCTTCCCTTTGCGCTTCAATATGCGTAAAGCTAACCGGCAGTACTACACCGCCAAGGCCCACCACGCTTATCGTCGGAGAGTTGGACAAGCCGACGGAGGTCGAGCCGTTATTGTAAAAGCGGGTAGTTTGATCGGTTGAGTTAGCGCCATCTATAGACACATAGAATTCCGTAGCGTCGTTAGCTCCGGCGGAACCCGGTGTGCCGTCGAACAGCCGGCCAACCAGCTCAACAGTAGAAGAGCCCAAGCCATTGGCAAAGGTTACATTAAATGCGTTCAGCTCTCCGCCAACAGGGATGTTTACGGGATTACCTCCATTGATCACGGCAGAAACGTCATAATAATGGAAGCTGTTTTCGGTATATGGAGGTGGATAAGTAATGCTGCCGGGTGTTGTCATCAGGCTGGTTGCCGTTAAGGTAGGATTACCAGCTCCCTGGTCGGGAATCCTGATACCAAAACGCATGCTGACAAGGTTGCCGGAGATCGCAGCAGCCGTGTTGTTCTTGATCCTTACGATCACAGAGTTAGGCGTCGCGCCATAAATCAGTGTCCCCTGGATACCTTGTGCATCGGCAAAAAAGGGCATCAGGGCAAGTGCAGATAATAAAGATATTCTTTTCATAAAGGAGACATTAGATGGTTAAAGCAATTATGGTTGGTGGTCAAAAAGTAGTTAGTTAATTATGGCAAGATGATCCGGGGCGTTTCTTCCTGAAACGTCCCGGATTCCTTGTTATATAGTGATGTGCAACAGCATATGAAAACAGGTGATCTGTTACCCTTCGCCGGTGAAGAGGTTATTTCTTCTGCTCGAAGATGGTAATGTATTCGCTTCCCCCCAGGTTGAGCAACAGAGCATCGCGGTCGTTTTGGGCGCCGTTGAAACGTACGATACCGTCCAGGTTTACATCGGCCGGCGTGTACACACTGAAAATGGTCGATGCTTCATTTCCGCTTAGGAATTGGAGAATAACATCGCGGTCATTGGTCGCTCCGTTGAACCGGGTATTGGAATTGCTGTTGGCATTGCCGCCGCGCATAGCTGTATAGCCGTTGAGCGTAACGAAAGCGTTAGCATCGCCAAAAAGTGTTGCGTCGGTTGCGGAAGTAAAGTCGAACAGGTTATCTCCCGGAACATAGGGCGTAAGGTTGCTGCTCAGCGCAAGGTGATTGCGATGCCTGATCGTGAGGTAGTACGATCCTGCCAGCGCCTTCATCACTATAGGCTGGGTCTTATCCAGGTTAGTGATGTTGCCGTTTTCCAGCATAAATCCGACTTTGCGGTCGACCAGGTTGTTTGCAGTATCTTTCAGCTCGAGCAGCACCCAGTCTACAATATCGGTATTGGCCGCAGTAGCGGTAAATACAGCTGCCGATACAGATTCGGTTCCGGGGTAAAGGAACGGCGCAACGCTATAAGGCTGTGTGGTAGCATTAGCCGCCAGCACAGTTGCCCAGGCTGCAGTTACGTCCCTGTTACGGTTGCCATCGAAGGTTCCCTGCAGGTAAGCGATAGGGCTGAAGGAAACGCAGTTCCCGTTGGTACCGGTTACAGAAACCGGCATACGGGCCGATTCTACCCCGGGACAAGTAGATGAGGTCACATAGAAGCTAACAGTAACATTGTTGGCGGGAACCGTCATATTGTAAAAGGTATCGGTGCTTACCACAGTACCGGCATCGTTATACCATTTATAGCTGGTAGCCGGCTTCACGTTGCTGATCGCAAGGCGCATGGAAGTGCCGGGACAGCTGGTAACCGGCGGTACGGGTACTATAGGGGCTGGCGGTACGCGGTCCACGCTGTACAGCTCGATAAACTGGGCCACTGAAATATTGGCCAGCTGTACATAAGTAAGGCGTATTTCGTCGTACTGCATATTCTGCGCTGCAGTAGTATCCACCTTCAGCTGGAATTCAGCGGGAATATTGCTGCCCAGGTTCAGGGAGATCAGGGCCAGCAGCTGTGCGCTCAATACACTGCTCAGGCTGGAGGAGCTGAGAAGCGTATCGTGGCGATAGGCGTCAACGGTCATAGTATTGAGCACATTGGCAGAAAGCAAGGTTGCCGGGAACCTTAACCGGAACTTTACCTGGTCTCCGGGCTTGGACAGGTTGGAGAAATGAAAGCTCTGGCTGAAGGTAGAACCTATAGCTACTGTGGCCGTACCATATCCGAAAGTAGAAGCAGTAGTCGTATCGGCATCAATGGCGTATTGAGGGTTCTTTACCGGCAGACCGTCGGGGCCCGTCAGCAAGCCCAGGGAAAGACCGGTAGCATCATATGATGTCGTTACGAAAGGATTGCAGGGATCATAAGCACCGCTCAAGTAAAAAGCATCCTGCACTTTAAGGGTATAGCTGGAAGCCACCAGGCCACCGGTAACCACCGATATGCGGAGCCGGCGGTAGGCAAGGCCGGCGCTGGCCTTGAAAGTAAGGTATGTCTGGCCGGTAGCATCCTTAACAAAATTGAAGCGGCCCTGGGTAAATACACGGGTACCGTCCGAGTTGTAGCTAACCAGGGTGGTTCCGGCATTATTTTTGACATCCACTTCTATATGGCGGTTGCCCAGCAATCCGGTAACCAGGTTACCAAGCGAGCCTCCGGCCAGTACAGACAGCAAGCCCTGGGCGTCGTCCTGTATGGCGACATATACAGTAGCGCCCTCCGGTACATCTCCCGAAAAACCGATTTCAACATAGCTGCTTTTTTGAGACCCGAGACCCAACAGTATGGTTTCGGCCTGGAGCGTGGCAAAAGTAGCCGGTACGCCATCAGAAGCATTTGCAAAATCGGGAACATCAAAAGTTGTAGGAATAATGCCGCCACCCGTACTGTGTGCTATCGCATTTGTCGCATAATTCCGCGTAAGCTGCGCTTTTGCGGAGATGGAGAGGGTAAGCAGGGAAACCAACACTGAAGTGAACAGCAGTTTATCCCTGAAGTGTAGAGTTTTCTTTTTCATTGCCAGTCTGTGTTTTACTTTGGTTAGGTAAAAAAGATGAGGAAATAATATCTCTATAGGGTTTTGGCTCGTGCCTAAAACATTACATCCTATCGGAATACATAGCAAAGTTCTGCTGGTTTCCTTAAATGAGGATTATTAGTTATACTAAATTAAATTAGAGCTAACCACTAATTTTAATGACAATTACATAGAAATACTATACAAGTACTAGTAGAAATACTAGTTACAATTCAAATATTTTGCTTTATATTGCAATAATTATAACATAATTGAGTTTCATTTTCAGGCTCTATGTTTTTAAAAGTATCCAATTGTCATATTATAATTCCAGGCGCATACTTTAAGCCATCTGAAAACCAACCTGGTGATTATCAGGAAGCCGGAAGAGCATAAAGTATAGTCGCTAGTATAAATCATATCCATAGCACTAAAAAATAATATAATGATTGAGATTCTTATTGTCGACGACCATCCGATCTTCCGGCTCGGATTAAAAGAATTTTTAAGTCAGAAAAGCCAATTCAGGATCATAGGCGAAGCGGGCACCGGCGAAGATGCCATAGCCCTGGCCCGTGAGCTCAATCCACACATTGTGATCATGGATACCGATGTCCCCAAAACCAACGGGATAGACGCAACCAACCAGATCCTGAAACAAAACCCTTCCATTAAAGTGATTGCTCTCTCTCACTTCGACGATGATAACGAGGTCATGGAAATGCTGAAAGCCGGCTCGAAAGGCCTCATCTTTAAATCGGGCGAAATGGAAGAAGTGATACAGGCAGTAGAGAAGGTCGCCGCAAATGAAGAGTTCTACTCTAAAGAAGCTGTTGAGGTGATCATTAACCGTTTTGCGCGCGGCAATCCTGAAGTGAAGGCCTTACTGAAGATACCAGGCTTTTCAGACCGCGAAATGGATATCATTAAGCTGGTTTGCCTGCAGAAAACAGCGAAAGAGATCGGGCATCTTTTATTTATCAGTGAAAAGACAGTGGATTTTCACCGGCAGAAGATCATTGAGAAAATGTCGGTGAAAAATATTATCGGTCTGGTATTATACGCTATTAAAAACGGTTTGGTTAACATCAATGATTTAGAGCTCACACAATAATTTTACAAAGCAATTCCCATACATTTACTATCCCCGGGATATACCACAAGTATTCCCGGGATTATTTTTCCCAGCCTGTGTTTTTCCCGGTATTTTCTCTCCGACACGCGCTTTATCGATAGCCCGGATAAATTAAACCCGGCCTTTGTCGATTATCAGCATAAAATATTAGCACAACCAGCGCCATTACGGACTTTTGCTTCATCTTTTCTTGCACAGCTACGGTACAGCTTCCCGCAGCTCCTCTTGCAAAAAGCCGGTGGCGTTTTATTAAAATTCTGGTCTAATGAACATTCTGTTGATCGACGGGCATCGTTTGTTTTCCGATGCATTAAGACACCGGTTGCTGGCCCGGCCCGATATAGAGAAAGTGTACATCAGCGATGAGCTTTGCTTTGCCCTGGAGCCTTATCTTTCCGGCATCGACATTGTTATCTGCGATATGAACGAGCCGAGGATGAGCGGCCTGCAGGTAATCGGGATGCTGCGCAGCAAGCTGAAAGATCAGGTACATATCGCTGTGGTATCGGGTATAACCAACCTCCCCGCCATAAAGCAGGCGCTGACCGCAGGCGCCGATGCTTTCGTTTCGAAAAATGCGGATACAGACGAGTTGCTCGAAGCCATCTACACGATTCAGGCCGGCAGACGGTTTATCAGCCGCAGCTTACGAGCGCATTTTCTTAATGCTGTTTACCGGGAAGAACAAAACGGCCCATCGCTCACCAATAAGGAAAAAAGTATCATGAGGGAGCTTTGCGCCGGCCACACGATCAAGGATATCGCACAGGAAATGGGCGTCAGCCCGCACGCCGTGCAATATCACCAGCGCAATATCCTGCGCAAGCTCAACCTCAGCCGAACGGCCGACCTTATTGTTTATGCTGTGCAAAATGGTATCTATTCCTCCTTGTCGGACAGCTGAATGAGCCCGTCGAAGCAGGCGGCAAGATAAGCGCGGGCATCCTGTGTCGACATAGCGGCAAAGTTGCGGTAACGGTGATGCACCGATAGGATTTCTGCCAGCGCTTTTTGTACCAGCTTCCGGTTTTCCCAGTCGAGCAAAGCCAGGGCCACTTTTTCAAGGCAGCCTTTTTTATAAGCGATCTGCCCGATCACATGCACCAACGTATTGCTTACGCGTGCGGTAGTATCCCATTGCAATTCTTCCAGCAGGGGCAATATGTCCTCTGGGTGGGTTCTTCCCCTCAGCTCGATGCCGTGACAGATCTCCCGCCGGATCTCTTTGTCGGGATGATGCAGGTATTCCCTGGCCCAGGCCAGCACAGGAGCCGGGTTTACCTGCCCCATTTTCTTCACCGAGCCGATGACCGCGTTGCGCACGATATGCGCCGGATCCAGCAAGCCCTTATCGAAAAAAGGACGCATCTGCCCGAATTCTTTTTTTCCGATCTCCCCGGCTGCATTGATCACCGTCTGCCGTACTTTATCATGGGGATGCTCCAGGAGACCGGCAAGCAGGCCTGGAAGAGTATGCTGCAGGTCCGCAGCAGCGAAGTAGATTCTTCCTGTTGCGGTATAGGCTGCTTTACGGATATAGGTATCGTTGTCGGAAAAGTAGAGCACAACCGGCACCAGGTTTCTGTAAAGAAAGGCTTCGTGCAGCTCGTGGCTGATATCGGCTGCCAGCGCGGCGCGTTCTTTCTTCTCCAGGTCGTAAAAAGCCATAGGATGGGGAATTACGCTGCAAAAATAAAAGGATCAATGGAAAATAAAGTGCAGCCGCCGCTATCTTTTCAAGAGACACATCTTTGTGGCGCATTGCATTGGCTTCCTGTCCGGGGCAGTATTTACATGGCGCACCTATAACAACAAAGCAATGCCGGGATAACCTGAAAAAATAAACGCCGGTCCAGAGCGAACCGGCGTTCTTTTTCGCCGCTGATAGGGTTTGCGACGCCGGGCGTTGGGACCCGGACCCTTTCTTTGTCGCTAACCTCCGATGCAATAACAGAGAATCAGGGGCGTACTTACTTTTGAACCAATCCATTTTAACCAGATCATCCGATCAAAACAGGAAATCAAAAGTCTGAAATCCGCTCCACATAAGCAATCCCCATTTTAAAGGGGGTACCAAAGTGGGGTTTGAAATTCCGTTTGGCCAGCCTACTTTGCGGACGTAAATGAGTATGGTAAAATGATGTACATGATCATCCTGCTGCTGTCAGGATGCGTATTGCTGTTGGCTTTGCTATTGCTGCGCTCTGGCCGGCGCCGGAAAAAGGAGCGCCTGCAAAACCAGGCAGGGACACCCCGGAACAACGAACAGCATTATGAGCAGGAACTGCTGCGTAGCCGCCTCGAGGTACAGGAACAGGCGCTGCATCATGTCAATACAGAGATCAAAGACAATATAGGGCAAGTGCTCACCGGTGTCCGGATGAAGCTGGCGGCACTTTCGGAACGTATCGATACCAAGGAGGAAGCCGATACGTTTTCAGAGGTGGTTTCGGGTATGGGAAAATCGATCAGGGACCTGCGGAACCTGGGCCACCTGCTCGACCCGGCAACCATTGAGAAGATCGGTCTGCTTGATGCTGTAGAAAAAGAACTGGCATTTGTGTCTTTAATTTACCACCTTCACTGTACCTTTACCTATAGCGGGCAATGGCCGGAACTGAAGGCGGAAGAAGACCTGCTGCTGTTCCGCATGATACAGGAGTCGGTCGTTAATGTGCACAAGCACGCTGCGGCTACCGCGGTCAATATCCATATCTGCTTTGCTTCGGGCGTGCTGAGCCTGATGATCGCCGACAATGGCAGGGGTATGGATCCTGAGCTTTGCCGGGATAGGGGATACGGCTTGCAGCATATCGAGGAACGCATAAGGTTGCTTAACGGCAGCCTCGACATCATAACCCAACCCGGTGAAGGCACAACCCTGGTGCTCACCTGCAAACTGAAACATGAGTAAACAATCAAAGATCACCATTGCCATAGCCGACGATCATACCATCATGCGGAATGGCCTTGCCGAGCTGATCAAAACACTGGGCGCTTATGACGTGGTGCTGCAGGCACGGAACGGCCGCGAGCTGCTCGAACTGCTACAAACCAGCACCCAGGTTCCCGACATCTGCATTCTCGATATCAATATGCCCGAGCTCAACGGCTATGAGACCACTGCGCAGCTGAGACAGCTTTACCCGGCAATAAAAGTAATGGCTCTTTCCATGTTCGACAATGAATTCAGCATCGTCCGTATGCTGCGTTCCGGCGCCAAAGGTTTCCTGCATAAAGGCGCCGATCCTGATGAATTGTCCAACGCCCTGCAAACCCTCCACACCGAAGGTTATTTCCATACCGAGCTGATGCTGATCAATTCGCTGAGAAAATCGAACAACTGGCAAACGATCAATATCACCGACCGCGAAACCGAATTCCTGAAGTATTGCTGCTCCGACCTTTCCTATAAAGAGATCGCCGACCTGATGAAGGTAAGTCTTCATACTGTGCACGGCTATCGTGACGCGCTCTTCCTCAAGCTCAGGCTGAAGAGCAGAACAGCGCTCGCTATCTACGCGCTCCGCACCGGCGTGGTCACCGATTAGCAGTGGCAAGCGTGTACCAACGCCAGGGCTTCCCTTATTCCACAAAACGGCCGACGAGCTGTATGCCCAGCTTTTCTGCAATACGGGCCGATGCTACATAGCCTTCCATCATGGAAGCAAGGCTATGCATTTCGCGCTATTTCATAAAATTGCGGGTTTACTGTACCGGCACTTCCGGCGCGGGCATCATTCCGGTGCTGATCCCTATCCGGTTCCAGGCATTAATCACCGTAGCCGCGATGATGACTTCCGCCAGGTATTGCGCACCAAGCACTTCCAGCGCTTTTTCATAGGTAGCATCCGATACTTTTTGCTGGATCAGCGTTATCTCTTCGGTAAGCGCAAGAATGGCTTTTTCTTCTTCTGTAAAAAATGGTGTTTCGCGCCAGGCGTTCAGCGCATAGATACGCTGCTCCGTTTCGCCCAGCCTGCGGGCATCGCGGCTGTGCATGCCGATGCAATAAGCGCAGCCGTTGATCTGCGAAGCCCGGATTTTGATCAGCTCCTGGTGCAAAGGTTTCAGGCTGGTTTGCTTCAGGTAAGCGGCGAAAACAGCCATGGCTTTATAGCCTTCCGGAAGCACAGCGGGGATTTTGATTCTTTCTTTCATAGATCGCATTGGTTTTTACAGCGCAAAGGTCGAAGCGCCTCTGCTTTAAAAACTTAATCTATTTCAAGAAAGGAATCAGGTTTTGCCTGCGCGGATCTTGCTAAGGAATTCGGGGGTAAAGCCCAGGTAGGAGGCGAGCATATATTGTGGTACACGCTGCACAAATTCAGGGAACGAGCGGTTGAAATGATGATACCGTTCTTCTCCGGAAAGGTCGGAAAAGTAACGGCTGCGCTGTTGCTCGGCAGCCGCGGCCCTTAAGAGGATAAGGCGGAAATAGCGTTCCAGCGCAGGTATCCGGCGAAATAATTTTTCCTCTCCGCGCCTGTCCCATACCACCAGGGCACCGGCTTCTGTCGCCTGCAGGTAAAACTGCGAGAGCTTTTCGCTGGTATAGGCCACAAGGTCGGTGATCCACCAGTTATCGATACCGAACTGCACCGTCTGTTCCACACCTTTGTCATTGACATAATAAAGGCGGCAACAGCCTTTGCAAATAAAATAATTGCTATGGCAAAACCGGCCTTCTTCCAGCAGGTGCTCTTTCCTTTTAACGATACGAAGTCGCAAGGTCTCGGAGAGCACATCCTTGTCAGCCGCAGTCAGATCGATATACCGCTCCATATGTTGAAACAGAGCTTCCATCATTTTTCTGCAGTCCAGTCTTTAAAGGGATGCCGGGACAGTACGGCATTGTAATAGCGTCGCTCCCCGGTCACCTCTGCTCTTACCCATTCCGGCAACGCAAATGAAGCATCCTCCGATTCCAGCTCCAGCTCGGCTACAATCAGGCCTTCGTTCTCCTCAAGAAAGACATCTACCTCCCAGGTACGGCCGCCATGTGGCACCTTATACCTTATTTTGCTGATCCGGTTCTGTGCAAATCCGCTGAGCAGCTCGCCAGCAGTACCAACAGGAATCCCGCATTCGATTTCTGTACGCGAAGCGCCTGTGGTAATCCCCTTCACGGTGAGCCAGGCTCTTTGTCCTGCAATCCTTATCCGCACCGTCCTTTCGGGATCGGTGCAGATATAGCCCTGCAGCAGCAGCTCACCCTCCGGCTTGGGTAAAGCCATCCAAAGGTCCATATCAACGAGGAATTTTCTTTCGATCTCTGTTGCCATAAGATTCAGGGCAAATTACAACTAATCTCCGCCATTATATCGCCCGGGATATGAAAATAAAAGGCAAAGCTGTTCCGGATACGTGCCGGTGGCCGGGCGACAGCGGCGCCGTCGGCGACCAGGCGTTCGTAAAGGGCGGTAACCGCTGCGGTATCGTCGAGTATGAAGCCGAAATGAAAATCGGCGGGATAGGGTCCTTCATCATCGCTTAAGGTAGTAAGCACAAGGATAAAGCTACCCGCTCCCTGCAGTACAGCAATCTTATCGCCCTTCATCTGCAGGAGCTCAAAGGCAAAATAGCGGTTCATAAATGCTGCCGTTTGCGCCACATCCGGCACCGGCAGACTGAGATGATTCAGTGTCATAATAATAAACGAACGTTCGTTCTTTTTGCATTCAAAATTTCAGCAGCTATTCCACAGCAAGGGATCCGTATTATACCGGATCATGATGCCGCACTTTAGCTGGTTTTCATGCGATGTGTATGTTATCAGGGCTCCAGTGCCTTCAGTACCAGGCGAAAAGCCTGCTTCAGCTTATGATCGGTAAGGGCAAAGGGTTTGCCGGACATGCTGCTCTGATCCATATGGAATTTAAGCAGGGTATAGAAAGGCCCGTATGCCATGGCCCAGAACACTTCGGGCGTCAGATCGGCTACTTCTCCCCGCTGCACCGCGTGGTATACGAACTCCTGCATCGCGCTGCGAAAACGGTTCTCGCGAATATCCTTATGCCTGATGAGGGGCGAGTTGCGAAACTGCTCTGCAAAGAGAAAATACAAAGGATATTCCTTCGAATAGCGGTAACGGTTTTTCCATTGTATCCACAGGCCTTCTTCAAAGTGCATCCGGGCATCGAATCCTTTTAGCGTCTCGCGGTTAAAGACTTCCTCTACATAAAAGAAAAGTTTATTCAGCAGGTCTTCCCTGCTGTCGTAGTAGATGTAAATGGTAGAAGGGGACAGTTCCGCCGCTTTCGCCAGCTTCTGCATGCTCAGCCCGTGAAAGCCTTCGGCCACGATCATGGCAATGGCCTGCTCCCTGATGGCGGCTTCTTTATTTTCATCTTTAGCTCTCATGTCGCAAAGATAAACGAATATTCGTTCTTTTAAAAAATTTTGATCTTCGCTCTCACATCTTATGTATAAAGAAAGCGGCTGTATTTCCTTATGGCAGTATCTACCTGCTTGCGGCGGGTTTCCGAAAGGGCGCCAAAGGGCTCGACAGCTACCGCTACCGAATCTTTTTTGAGGCTGCGTTTCCAGGTACCTTCAACTTTACCGCCGGCAATAAGCGTGTTGCTGAATAAGGGATTGCCCTGGCGGGCAATCATCTCGTTTCCCTCAGGCGTCATCATCAGCGTACGGTCGGCATAAGCAACGGTGTACTCGTCGTAATTGGGTAACAGGTAAACGGCATTAGCGGCAGCGGATAAAGATTTCGGGATCAGCCAGAAGTCTTGTCCACCAAGGCTTACGCGCTCCATCTCTTTTGCTGTCATCTCTATACCCTTCCTGGCCTGGGAAAGGCTCAGCCCGCTCCACCAGGAATAGTCCTTTGCCGTAGCGGGACCATGGCTCTGATAATAGCGCCGTGTAAGCTGAGCCAGCGCTTCTTCATTGCTGATAGGAGCAACAGCGGGAACACGTTCTTCCAGCAAAGCATAGCCAATCTGCTTTCCTATACGCGGACCATTACAGATCAGCCCTTCTAATTCTGCGTGCAGCAATATGTTCCCGAGCCGCAGATCATCGGTCCTGATTCCGGCTTTTTCAAGAGCTGCTTTTATCGCCGGTCTGTCCTGGCTTTTGCCACTCAGGATACGTTCCATCACTTTATGCGCTTTGCTGAAGATCTTCTGGTCCAGTTCCTGCTGGCGATAGTAGGTTTGTGCATAGGTGTGTATGCGGGGCGCGGTAAGCTGCAGCATCCAGCGGATATCGGCAGGCGCTGCCAGATGCCAGGTGGGACGCAGCACATGCGTGCGCACCAGGGCGCCGGAATCCAATGCTTCTTCGATGAGCGCGTCTGTAGCTGATTGCAGCCGGAGCCCCACTGCCCATTTGCACATGGCATAGTCCTGTGCCTGTACCGCACCCATCCAGGATACCAGTTCCTGCGGTGTTCCGGCTAAGGGTTGCAAGATATGCTGGCACTGCAGCCGGTAATGCAAAAGTGTTTTTGCAGTCATGAGTAAGCCGGGTTTTTCCGGGACCTAAGATAAGGATTTACCGAACCACTACATTTTTCAATAGCCGGCTTTGCCCGACAAAGGCAAATGATTTTCCACTGAAAGTATGGATCTCGTAATTATAGCAGACAACTTCCATCCATACGCCATAATAACGTTGGTTGCCGATCCAGAGCCAGGAGTTGATGGGCGGCCTGTTGCCAAAATCGTAGGAGACTGTTCCTCCGGAAGGCCCGGCAAGGTTGGTATGCGTCAATCTCATGTTACTATCGTAGACAATAAGGTAAGCCGCATCAGCATGGTGCAGGTTACTGTTGTCGAAGGTAAATGTAAAGTTGCCGCTGATCGTTATTGTGTCAGGCAGGCTACCCGTAAATTGCGGAAAGGTGGTATCGGGTACCTGGCTAATGGCTGGTACATGAGCATTTCCTGTAGCAGACCAGGTATTGGTTCCGGTGGCAATCCACAGTGCAGGATCGCTGTTCATGTAGAAAGCATGGGGCGGATCGTATGTAAGGGCAATATTATTGAGCCGTACGTCTCCACCATAGGCGCCGATGCGCCCGTTGCTACCCAAGAAAGTTGCCGTGTTCCATACTTTATTATCGATAACGATAACTTGCGTACTATCCCGTAATATCCTCCGTTCCCGGTCGGTAATCAACACACCGGTTACCGGGCTGATGTATGCCGGATAAAGATAACTTGCTTTCGTTCCCATCAGGCCATCATAATCAAACGGAACCGGTACGCTGCCCACAGTTGAATCCATAGAGCCAATAGTGGGTATATCAACCGGATTTTTACTGCAACCGGCTGATATACCTGATAGCAAAACAAAGATCAATGCTTTCCATTTCATGATAACAATATGTTGATTGTATTATAGAAACGGAAGCACAAGCGATATATTGCAATAGATCAGCGCTCCCAGAAGAAAGGCGGCTGGATACCCAGGGCGCGCAGGTATACATAACCTTCACCACGGTGATGGATCTCATTGTCTATGAAATAAAGCAGAGAAGCATATACGGTGTTCTCGTATTGACCAAAGGCCTTATCCACTTCATGAAAGCGCCCAGGCTTTATCTGCGGCCAATACTCTTCGATAATCTCCGTTACCTGGTCCCACAGCTTTAATACGCCGGCTTTATCTTTCGGAAAAGCGTCCTCTTCTCCGTGCATCAGCGTTTTCCATTCCCCGGTAGCAATACCTCTTACGCCGCCTGCAGCGATATCGACCAGTTCATGCACCATAGCGGAAAAAGTGCGCATACCGCCAATAGAAAAGGTAAAGAGCTGGTCTTCAGGAAAGGCTTCGATCACTTTGCGGGTAAGACCGCGATGGCCCTGCCAGTGTTGCAGCATCTCTTCTGGAGTAATGATAATTGCCGGTGTGCTTACTGTGTTGTTTTCCATTTTTCGTTTTTTTATTTGATAATACAAAGTAAGCGGGCCTCACTGACAACCCTATGTCAGTCGCTTTTCCACCGGAAAAATTTTTTTTAATCTATTTATCCGGCGCCAACTTATAAAGAAGTCAAGTTTTTAAAACTTGACTTCTTTATCATAAACGAATGTTCGTTCCTTAAAGAAAAAATTTTCTGGAATACAGCCTCACCTTATACTATCCATTAATCTGCTACGGTAATGATATAGCCGTTACAATCGCGGATACGGAACTCGCGGCTGCCATAAACACGCTGCACAATATCTTCGACGATATCGGCGTCACGGGCTTTGACTTCAGCATAGTAATCATCGATATCCGGTATCCAGATAATGAGATCGGCGCTCATGGGATTGAACTGCGCATTAGTCTTGAATTGTCCTTCGCTCGCTTTGGCAAAGTGGATCTGGAAGCCGTCGCGGTGGACCATGGCATAGACCGGGGGGTCGAGGAAATAGTCAATAATGCTGAAACCCAGCTTGTCGCGATAATATTCGGCGGTTTGAACCACATCGGGCGCCACCAGCTGGGGCGCTATACCGATCACTTTTGCTGCAGTCATAGCGAAATATTTAGAGAAAGGTGAGCGATAGTTTTTTCAGTTCGCCTTCGTCGATACGCCGGTTGTGGTTGGCATCGAAAAAGAGCACCAGGTAAAATTCAGCAACACCGGCATCCCTGAACAGCTTGCGCTCGCCATCAATGAGGAATGCTTCTACAGTCCAATCGAGGGTAAGCCAATCGCCCTGCTGGCCGGCAATATCAACGCGTTTATCCCGTTCATCAAAATAATAAAGATAATGATGCCCTTCAGGATTGAGCATAATGTAGGGATAACCTTCGGGGTACGCGGCCATGCCACTTCCGGGGCTCAGGTAAGGTACTGCGGACAAGGCTATGCCGGGATAGGCTTTATCCAGCCAAGCTTTATCCCTAAAAGCAGCCACCTGCAACGCATTAGCAGTGTCTTCGCTATACCGCGGGCTGTGAAACCGTATGGTGAAGGGCTCCTTTTTCAGCTTCACCGACTCCTCGTTGTTGAGCGCGATCTTTTTCTCTCCCTGGATGAGGAACATTTCCTGTGCCTGGCCAAAGGCCATTTCCGCGGCAAGGAGTAGCAGGCAAATGGTTACAAGCTTATTAATGTGGAAAACCATGGGATATGCTTAAAAATAGATCCGCTATTTACAGTCCAGGCACAGCATCCAGCAATCTTCTTGTATAAGGTTGGGCGGGGTGTTCCAGTATTTTTTGCGTCGCTCCCTGCTCTACAATCTTTCCTTTCTCCATTACGATCACACGGTTGCTGATCCTTTTCACTACGGTAAGGTCGTGTGTAATGAACAGGTAAGTAAGCGCCATCTGCTGCTGCAGCGAAGCCAGCAACTCCAATATCTGTTCCTGTATCGTTACATCCAGCGCCGACACACTTTCATCGCAGATAATCAATCTTGGCTGTACAGCCAGGGCACGGGCAATACAGATACGCTGGCGCTGGCCGCCCGAAAACTCATGTGGGTATTTGTGCCGCGAAGCGGCCGGCAATTTTACCTTTTCCAACAGGTCTTGCACATAATTATCCACATGTTTTCTATCCGTAATGCCATGTACGAGCAAAGGTTCGGCCAGGGCATCACCTACTCTGATCCGCTGGTTCAGCGAAGCATAAGGATCCTGGAAAATGATCTGGATATCTTTGCGGAGCCGGCGCCATTGTGCCGCATCAAATTGGGTAATATCCTGTCCCTCAAAATAAATATGACCTTCTGTTGCCGGCTGAAGGCCCAGGATGCTGCGGCTGAGTGTACTTTTTCCACAACCGGATTCTCCCACAAGACCCAGCGTCTCGCCGGGATAAAGATCGAAGCTGACCTGGTCGACAGCGGTAAAGCTGCTGATGGTTTTCCCCAGCCAGCTGGTTTTTTCCGGATAACGTATGCACAGCTCTTTTACGGCCAGCAAGGGCTCGCCTTTACCCGTAGATTCCGGCGCATGGGTATGCTCGTTCACCTGTGGAAAAACGGAAACCACTTTTCCTTTTTCCAGCACAAGATAGTCGTCGGCCAGGGCACGCGCCAGGGCAAGGTCATGAGTGATGAACAGGATAGCCGTGCCGTACTCCTGCTGCAGCGATCGCATGAGCTGTATGATCTCTTTCTGGACGGTTACATCCAATGCTGTAGTGGGCTCATCGGCGATGAGCAGGGCAGGGTGGTTGCACATCGCCATGGCAATCATCACTCTTTGTTTCTGCCCTCCGGAGAGCTGATGTGGATAACGTCGTAACAAACGCGCGGGATCGGGCAGCTTTACTTTTTCAAACCAGGATAAAGCCAGGCGACGGGCTTCCTTTGTAGATAAGTCCTGGTGCGCCCTTATGGATTCGATCAGCTGGTAGCCAACAGTCTTGACAGGGTTAAGCGCAGTCATCGGCTCCTGGAAGACCATACCTACTGCCTTTCCGCGTACCAACGGCCAGTCCTTTGCCTGCAGTGTGGTCAGCTCGCCGGCGCCTTCCAGCTGCAGGCTGCCGCTGATACGGGCGTTAGCGGGCAGGAGCCCCATCAGGGCCAGGGAAGTAACCGATTTGCCGGAACCGCTCTGACCGATAAGCGCCAGCGTTTTACCGGGAGCCAGCGAAAAGGAAACTTCCTGCACGGCGTCGAAAGGCTGCGGGCCTTCAAAGCGGATGCTGAGCCGGTTGACAGTGAGGCAGTTTTTTTGCGGGGTGGCGATCATGGATCCAAAAGTAAAACCTTTTGGCCTGGAAACATAGGACCTGGCCAGCGGCTCTGTTTTGGGTGGTAATCCACAGCCTTAATTTTAATAATTTATTTTTTTAAAAAAAGGATGACTACTATTAGGGCTGTGAATATGGTGGAAACTTTTTTCTGTGCACATTGGATTTTTCAGGAAGAATGGTATTCCCCGTTTTTTCCACAAGTGTTTATTTGACGAAAGCCTTGATTTTACTGGTATTTTCAAAGTTATTCCTTGTTGTGGATCGAAAACAGGAGGGATAACCTTTTGCCTTGTGAAAGTTGAATATCCTGTAAAGAGAAGATGAATTTAAAGTGAAGAAATCTTTAACCATACGAGCCAAATTTATTTTTAGTTTTTATTGAGGAGGTTTTAAGAAGGGTTTAACCGGTTTCCAACAACTTTTCAGGCGTATTTGTGGGTAAATAAATGGAAAAAAGAGTGGTAAAGAAAACATGGCGTAACAATTGCTTAATACACATTGCGGTGTGCAAAAGCAGGTGGTTTACCGGGATAAGCTTATCTATTGTAAGATAGAAGGCTTTTTAAAGTGGGGGAGGAAAAGAAGAGCTGCTCACCAGGTGTGGGCAGCTCTTCTTCCATTTCAGTTTTTATCAGCATAGGATTACCCAGGTGATTGTGGATAACCTGTTTATTTGCTTCTTTCAATGGTCCAGCGGGCAACAGCTGGTGCAAGGTCCTTTTGTGATTTGGTGCCTACGAACACGCCGATATGGCCGCCGGGAAAGGGAATTTCCTGCTTGTCTTTGGAGCCGATCCTGGACATTACAGCCTTGGTGCTGTCGTTGGGGATAATGTTGTCGCCTGTCGCATAAACATTGAGGTAAGGAACATTCATGTTCTTGAGGTTTACCTTTTCTCCGCCCAGGCTAAGCTCACCTTTGATCAGCAGGTTGTCGCGGAAGAGATCTTTGATGTATTTGCGGTACATTTCGCCGGCAATAGCGGGCAGATCTGATTTCCAATGCTCCATGCGCAGGAAGTTGAGCAGCTTGTCTTCATCTTCGAGTGAATCCATAACGCCGATGTATTTGCTGATATTCATGGAAGGCTTCAGCATACTAAAGGCGGAATCGATCATTTCGCCCGATATTGTGCCCACACTATCGACCATAGCATCTACGTCGATGTACTTGGCCCATTTGTAGAGCATATTTTCATTTTCACCAAAATCGAAAGGGGCTACATAAGTAGTGAGGCTCTGCAGCTTCTGGGGATAACGGCTGGCATAGATCATGGAATAGGTGCCTGCCTGGCAAATACCCTGCTTGTGGATCTTAGGCACTTTATGTTTCCTGCGGATAAAGTCGACCGCGTCGTTCATATAGCCGTCGATATAGTCTTCCATGGTTAGGTATTTATCGGCCTGGGTGGGATAGCCCCAGTCCATAATATAGATATCCAATCCTTCTTCGAGCAGCTTTTTCATCAGGCTGCGGTCAGGTTGCAGGTCGAGCACATCGTGACGGTTCAGCATGGCAAATGATACAAGCACGGGTATCTTGCTTTTAGCAGGCGTTTCACGCAGGTAGTGATAAAGCTTTACCTTATCCTTTTGCCACACCAGCTCTTTTGGTGTTGTCGCGACGGACACTTCCCTGATGTTTTTTAAGGTTTCATAGCCTTTTGCCAGTTTTTGCGTGGTGGAGGTCAGTTCTTCAAAAAGACCGGAGGGATTGAATGTCATAGATGTTTGTTCGTTTTTTATAATATGGTCAACTTAGGAAAGTTAATCATTTTTCATGAGATGCTGCAAAATTAGCGGAATTGGTATTGACAGGAGAAGAGCTAACAATTTGTTAGCCCTGCGCCTTAGCGTTTCAGTTCCAGCGATATGCTGTTGTAACCGTCGGTGCTTTCATCTGTTCTCTGTGAAAGGCTTATCCTGCCTGGTGCGGTAATTGCGATCTTGTAGGCCGCTTCGTTTCCGAGGTGAATAAAATTGCCTTCGGTTATGCTATAGTCAAGTGTATCGCAATTGCCTTTATAGCGGACAATCGCTTTGCCGTTTTTTTCAAAGCGGATATAATCGCCGGCCTGGCCTTTGATCTTGTGAATAGCTGTTCCCGAAGCATCACGGCTGGTGTATACCTGTTGCAGTAGTTTCCAGGTGTAGCCGCTAAGCTGCAGGGTATCGGCATTGGCGGCACGGCTTTGCTGCCATGAACAAAAGAGCGTAAATAGTAAGAAGGTATATTTCATGAAGAAAGGGAAGGTATATCCTTCCCTTTAGCAAAAAACGTGCCGGAATATAAATATTATTTAATATAATAATATGATTACCAATCGGCTTTATACAAGTGCTTTTTCGCTTCGATCTGTATTTTGCAGTAGGTTTCAAAGGCTTCGCGGCTCAATTCTTCCTGCCTGGATTCGACATTGATCTGGAATAGTTTGTTGTCTTTGCAATCTATAGTGAGCACACGATGCCTCAGCATCACTTTTTTTATATCCTGCCAGGCCATTTCGCTTTTACGGCCCAGGCCGGCAATAAATACGCCTTTATCGTTAAATAGGGCCTGCCTTGCTTTTTTACCGTTTTTTTCCCAATAGTAGGCAAGAATAATGCCCAGCAAACCTGCGCTGGAATAGGCGGCGGGAAGGTACCATTTCTGGCTGAGGGAATAAATAAGTATAGGAATGAAGAGGAGGATCTCGATCAGCCTCAGCGCAAAGTTGGCCGGGCTTTGGATCACTTTTTTATTGAAGAAGATGCAGATGACCAGTAGGGCCAGACCTGCCGCGGCATAGAGCAGGCCTGTTTTATTGAGGAAGTTGAATTCTTCCTGCTTTACTGCGTTGGGCACCATCCAGGTGAACAGGCCCATAACCAAAAGCAGGAAACCGGCCATGAGATGCATGCCGGTTACCTGATTTTTCTTAACCTGTTTACCTTCCAGGAGTATTTGATACATAAGAAGAAGAATAAGCTACGCCAGGTGAATTAGCTGGCAAGAACGTTACACAGTTTATACAGGGCACGGGCGCCTACAATGGGGTCGATGCAATCGTGACCATGCGAGCCGGATGAAACTTCATTCAGGTCAAAGCCGATCACTTCTTTTCCGGCTTCCTTAACCTTCCGGAAGAGGTAGAAGATCTGTTCCAGCTCGAAGCCGCCGGGTACTGGTGTACCGGTATTGGGGCAGAGCTTGGGATCGAGCCCATCGATATCGAAGCTGATGTAAACCTTTTGGGGCAGGGCGTCGATCACCTCGTCCACAATGTTTTTCCAATGGCCGCCTTCATACTGGCGTTCTTTGATGTCTTTGTCGAAGAAGGTCCTGATGCGGTCGGGCGATTCATGAATGATCTCCAGCTCTTCATCGCAATAATCGCGGATGCCAACCTGTACGAGCTTGCTCACCTGGGGAATCTGCTCGAGCACATTGTACATGATGGAAGCGTGTGAATAGGTGAACCCTTCATAAGCTTTGCGGAGATCGGCGTGCGCATCAATTTGCAGGATGCCGAAAGATTCATGTTTTTCACTCAGGGCTTTGATATAGCCCAGGGGCGTGCTGTGGTCGCCGCCCAGGAGCGCTACCTTTTTGCCTTCGGCCAGGTATTTAGCGGCGAGATCATGAATCCAGTCGTGCATCATCTTTCCGCCTTCGTTCACTTCCTGTAGCTTGGAAAGGAGCTGCTTGCTGCAGTTAAGGGGATTGCCTTCGGAAAGGCAGCCGATAATAAGCTCGGCACAGCTGCGGAGATAATCGCTTTTGTTGCGGATGTTCTTGTCGTAGGGCAGCATGTAGTAACCTTTCTTCCAGGTGTCGACATAGTCCGAATCGTAGAGATCGACCTGCATGCTGGCGTCGAATATTTGTTCGGGTCCCCTGGAGGTACCGGGACGGTAGCTGACGGTCACTTCCCAGGGAACAGGTATAATAATGAGTTGCGAATCTTCTTCGGAGAAAGGAAGGCCGAAGATATTGTTGGATACGAGACCCGGGGAATTCGGATCGAAATTATCCAGAGCTGCTGAAGTCAGAGGCATCGAATGATTTCTTTGGTTATGCGCCGCAAAGATAGGTAAAATATATAAGGTATCCCTATCAACGGGCTCTATAGTCTATAACTGTTCTATATATGGAAAAGCCGGATAAGGGTCAAGAGGGCTTATTTGAAACTGTGGGACTTAATTATGTGCAGCTACTTTTCTATGAAATCAAAAGAAGTAGCTTCCGTTAGCAGGTGCTGCTTGAGGTAATGTCCAATGGCAATACCGTTTCGCCTGGGATAAAGGACATACTATGTGCAGCGTAGTGGAATGTTCCACGTGAAACATTAGGTCGGACCGATATGGTTTTCGAGATGGTAACTTAAAATGTGGATTACAATACGTTCCACGTGGAGCGCTTGCGGTGGAAAGTACGGCAATTAATCAACAGAGAGTATGAAAAAATAATTTGTTTCCACAAAGTATGAGGAGGATTTTGTTCTCCTTTATTTGTATAAATGGAAGGTTCGCGTGTTGGAAGTGATGTTTCACGTGGAACCATGTAAACTGTAGGAAAGAACTATATGGTTCCACGTGAAACTTAAGATCAAAGGGAATAGCTGATACCCAATTGGGTGTTGAGATTGGGATTATAGAGATATGCGCCATTGCCTTCGATCGCTATATCTACATTGGAGGCCTGTCCAGATACCTGTTCATTCATTTTTACCCTCAGACAAATCTGGTAATTGACTCCAAAGCCCGCAAATATAGAAGCTAAAGGTTTGAACTGAATAGGAATATCAGCCTTTCTGGTTAGTAATTCACCGCCCGGACCACCAGCCTTGTCCTCATAATGACCGGTTATCATACAGCCCCGCTCAGGCCAGCTAAAGCATAAACAGACGTAGGTCTTTGGTTGAAAAAAGAAAACTTGGCATCCAGTGAAAGCCTGAATACCTTGGCCTTGAAATTGTTGAAAGTATAATCGGGCCGGATGCGGAACATTTCGTCTGTTCCTCCGTTACTGTAGCTTGTCGGGTTGTGCTGCAAACCGGCTTCCAGTTCCAGGCGCTTCAATATTCGATAGCCGACAAAGACCTGATTGCTGATATTGCTGGCAGCATTAGAACTATTCCTGAATGCTTCTTCATGTACCAGGCCAAGGCGATAACCGGCCGACCATTTTTTGCTTTGTGCATGAAGAGATAAGTGAAGGCCCAATAAAGACAATAGGATCAGGCATTTTTTCATGGATATTGATTTAAAGAAGTGAAAAGTAAAGGCTCCGGTTCTTAAGATACAACTGGTCCCGGACAACACCAAGTACCAATGATTGAATGTGTCCAAAAAGAAATAAGTGTATCCCTTTTCAAATAACTCATTGTTGGACCGTTTCGCAGGTAAATTATGGGCCGCGTTTACCGATCTGTTTATTGGACTGTTTTTTTAAGGATAAAGGACAGGCTTGGCGATACGATCGGGGCTTCCGGTACAGACCGGTCACATGCATTATCTTTTGTACCTTTGCAGCCGCTCTATATAAATAAGGAGTGATGATAAGAAGATGTTTCCTGAATATGATGTTATCGTAGTGGGCGCCGGACATGCCGGGTGTGAAGCCGCAGCCGCGGCTGCCAACATGGGCAGCAAGACCCTCCTGGTTACCATGAATATGCAAACCATTGCCCAGATGAGCTGTAACCCGGCCATGGGTGGTATCGGCAAAGGACAAATTGTGCGGGAGATCGATGCTATGGGTGGCTACAGCGGTATCGTGAGCGATAAAAGCATGATACAGTTCCGGATGCTGAATAAAAGCAAGGGACCTGCCATGTGGAGTCCGCGTACACAAAACGACCGTATGCTGTTTGCTCAAACCTGGAGAGAATTGCTGGAGCAGACGCCCAACCTGGATTTCTGGCAGGATATGGTAAAAGGCCTGCTGGTTTCCGATGGCGCAGTAAAAGGTGTGGTCACCGGTATGGGACAGGAGATAAAAGCTAAAGCTGTAGTGCTCACCAATGGTACCTTTCTGAATGGTGTGATCCATGTGGGGGAAAAGCAATTCGGAGGCGGCCGTATGGGTGAAAAAGGCGCCAGCGGCATTACAGAACAGCTGGTAAGTATGGGCTTTGAAAGCGACCGTCTGAAGACGGGCACCCCGCCCCGTATCGACGGCCGCAGCCTCGATTATACTAAAATGGAGCTGCAGCCGGGAGATGATGAAATCGTCGGCTTTTCGTACAGTAATATAGAACGCATCGCCCCGGCGCAGCAACGCCATTGCTGGATCACCTATACTTCACAGGAAGTGCATGATATCCTGAAAACGGGCTTTGATCGTTCACCTATGTACCAGGGAAGGATACAAGGCAGTGGTCCCCGCTATTGTCCCAGCATCGAAGACAAGATCAACCGCTTTGCCGATAAAGACCGGCACCAGCTGTTTGTGGAGCCGGAAGGTTGGAATACCGTAGAGATTTATGTGAACGGCTTCAGCACCTCGCTGCCTGAGGACGTGCAGTATAAAGCGCTGACCAAAGTTCCGGGCTTTGAGCAATGTAAATTTTTCCGGCCGGGCTATGCCATCGAATATGATTATTTTCCGCCTACCCAGCTTAAGTTTACCCTTGAGACCAAGCTGGTGCGCAACCTGTTTTTTGCGGGCCAGATCAATGGTACCACCGGTTACGAGGAAGCGGCCTGCCAGGGCCTGATCGCAGGGATCAATGCCCACCGGAACGTGAAAGACCTGGAGCCTTTTGTTTTAAAAAGAAATGATGCTTATATCGGAGTGCTTATCGACGACCTGATCCATAAAGGTACCGATGAGCCTTATCGTATGTTTACCAGCCGTGCTGAATTCCGGACGCTGATGCGCCAGGATAATGCCGATATGCGGCTGACAGAGATCAGCTATGCTATGGGACTCGCAGGAGAAGAGCGGATGCAGCGTGTTGCTGAAAAAAAGAACGCAGTGAGGGAGATCCGGGATATTTTACAGCAATCAGGTGTTGAACCGGAAGAAGTGAACCCGCTTTTGGAAAAAAAAGGCGTTTCTACCCTAAAAGAGCGTCAAAAATTGCAGAAAATACTGCTAAGGCCCGACATTTCGCTGGAAGAAATGGTGCTGTACCTGCCATCGGTACAGGAAAAGCTCAGTCGTTTCAAAAAAGAAGAATTAGAGCAGGCCGAGATCCAGGTAAAGTATGAAACTTACATAGAAAAGGAAAAAGAAATGGTCGCCCGGATGAGCAATATGGAAGACCTGAAAATTCCCGATGCGTTCAATTATGAAAAGATACAGGCCCTCAGTACTGAGGCCCGGCAAAAGCTGAGCAAGATAAGGCCGCATACCCTGGGCCAGGCCAGCCGTATTTCGGGAGTCAATCCCAGCGATGTGCAGATCCTGCTCGTGTATATGGGACGATAGTTCGGGGACATTTTCGATTTAAAGGAGTTACCCTTTGGTGACTTCTTTTGTAATAATGCAATAGAAAGCGTCCTGAAGTTTTGTACTTTCAGGCATTAACAACTACAATCATGGGAAGCAACTTTATCATTTATTCGCTATTGATCATCTTCATTGGCGCCAGTTCGGCTGATTACATTTCCAGGCGCAAGAAAGGATATTTTATCAAGAACGGTTATGCAAAATGGGCCATGGGCAGGGTTGCGATTTTGTGTATTATTATTGCTATCTGGTATTTTGCTATCAAATAGTGGATAATCAAGTAATGATAAAGATCTGGTACAGGGGCCGCCTACCGTACTCTATGATTATGACTACCTATTTAAAAACCATTGCGAAAGCAGTGGTTTTTATGGCACTAACCCGAAATGATACACAAGAATAAATTGTAATATAAAACTAAAAAGTAAAGACTACCCAATTCGAGTAGTCTTTTTTGTCACTTAAAAGTATGTGGATTGATTAAACGTAAACCAAATGATTAAATAAGCCGATCCATAATAATAAGAGAGGCTAAAATTTTTATTTTATGTCTACTCCTGAAAATGAAAAAGATCCTCAAAAAGAAGGTTTTGAATTAAAAGCAGTGAAAAAGATAATCGCAATACTAGAAGCTCAATTAGAAAGTAATATACCCGATAAAATAAAAAATGAAAAAATAGAGCTTATTCGTTTGGCAAAAGAGATATATCAATTAAGGTAATTAAACCAGCTTTTGACATTGCTAGATATTCAGAATCTGTTGGAGAATTTGTTTGCCGATTACCGAAATCTGTAACAAAATCTCTTATGAAAGTATTTACTGTATTGGATATAAATGGTAATTGTTTAATTGGATATTCTGCTGAATAAATATCTACAATTACGTCCCCTAACAATTGAGATACTTCACTTTCGTCATTAGATTGAGATACTCTATCTAATTTAGAGGATATTATCCTTTTTCGATCTTTTTTGGTCATAACATTTATAGTTTAATTGGTTAATAAAATTAGTTAATATTTTGGACTAGGAGATTCATTCTTTACTAAATCTTCAAGCAATTTTATCTTTAGAAATCTAGCTTCTTCTCGATTTCGGGCATGAAATATTCTTTTTTCATTAATGTAAACATTCGCTCCTACTGGTCCGCAATCTTTACTAAGCTTCACTAATAACTGTTCTTGTTGCTCTCTCGTAAGAGTATCTGGTAATGTTTCACTTGGATCAACACTATTAATAGTTTTCCCTTGAGAAGCACTATAGTAGGAATAATACACAGCTCCGAATATACACGGATCATGTTCAACAGGTTCAGAAGGAAGAGGAGTAGGAGCAGGTTCTAGATTAGGTGTGATAGCAGGTGTAGAATTGATTTGGGCTTGATAAGCACTTTGTTTATCTCTTTCGACAACCTCGTGTGTAGCTTGTCTCATGAAAGTAGCTAAAAGCATTACCACTACTATTAACCCAATAAGCCATCCCATCCAAGAATTACTTTTCCTTACTGGTTGAGTTGGTTGTGGAGGAGGAAGTGGTGTTTCAGGGATTTTAAAGCACAAATCATAATACTTGTCAAACTTTAATCTCTCAGATGGATCGCTAAGTATCTTATATGCTTCCTGAATTTCCTTGAATCTCTCTTCAAAGTATTTGTCTCCTAGATTTAGGTCAGGATGGAATTTCTTTGAAAGTTTTTTGTAAGCTGCTTTAATTTCTTCGAGAGTAGCATCCCTACTTACTCCAAGAATCTGATAATAATTCTTGATTTTCATTTTTGGACGTTTACGAGGGTTATGGTTAAAAATTACGTGGCCTTTTCTAACTCTGCCTCGATAGCCGTCCAAAGCTTTAAAACAGGAGTATAGTAAGTACCACGCATGTGAGCACTTGGTCTATACACTCTCTGTTTTGTGTGAATTTTGGACGTTCTCGAGACAAGAGGTATTAACTAAGTTAATTAGGTTGTATATAGGTTGTGATTACTCTATAGGCATCATTATTTTGGTCAAATTTAAGAAAACTTATACTATCCTTCACTCGTAAATTCAATGTCAGCTCTATTATGAAGCAGTTCAAGAGTTTATTAGATTTATTGAGGGCGTTTCCAGACGAGAGAGCATGTGAGGAATATTTAGTGGAATTGAGGTGGCCTGATGGTGTAAAATCACCATTTGATCCAGAGAGTAAAGTTTATAGATTAAAGGGCGGAAAATTTAAATGTAGAAACACAGGTAAGCGATTTTCTTGTAAAGTTGGAACTATCTTCCAGGATAGTAATGTACCATTGACTAAGTGGTTCATAGCTCTATTTCAGCTGTCAAATAATAAGAAGGGAACCAGTTCACATCAGTTGGCAAAAGATTTGGATGTTAAGCAAGAGACAGCATGGCATATGTTACATAGATTGAGAGATTCTTTTGAACAACCATTGTTCATCTCTAAATTAGACGGAATTATAGCTGTTGATGAGTGCTATGTTGGCGGGAAAAACAAGAATAGGCACAGAGATAAGAAGTTTGATTATTCCAAGGAGCTGGATAAAGAATGCCCTGATAAGATAGCTGTTTGGGGAGCGATTAGTGCAGATGGTAAGGTAAGAACAGTGGCTATTCCGGATGTTAAAAAACACACGCTACAACCCTTGGTATATGAATATGTGCGAAAAGACAGTACTGTAGTTTCAGATGAATGGAAATCCTATAAGGGGATATCGGAGAGTTATTGGCATGAAACAGTAGATCATGGTAAGAAAGAGTATATGAATGATAATGGATTCACAACCAATAAAATAGAGAATTATTGGAGTGTATTAAAACGAACAATCAATGGTACGTATAATAATCATATATCGAGAAAACACATACAAAGATACTGTAACGAAATCTCCTTCAGATTCAATACCAAGGATATGTCAACACAAGAACGCTTTGATATGGTACTAAGGAACTGTGAGGGAAGATTAAGTTACCAACAGGTAGTGTATGAAAACAAAACAAGGTTTAACTATTAACTTTGCAATTATGCAGGAAGAAATTTACCAATTGGTAGTAAAAGAAATTCTGAGGTTGAAAGAGGATGCTAATCTTCCTGAAATATTCGAGAAGTACATTTATCAACAATTAAGTGACCAGGATTTATTAGAGATCATTAAAACGGATAAAATCACCTCAATAGAATTACCACCGGGGCTTTCAAAACCAGCAGTATTAGAGCAAACAGTCCTTCTTATTGAAGCTCTACAAAAATGTGATACTTGGAAACAATTTGAAGAACAATATAGTCCTCCAGAGAAAGAAGGAATAGACTTCGATAAATTAATTCAACATTTACTAACAATTAAGCCTCCCAAATAAGGAGGCTTTTATTTTTGATACCATGAGAAAAGTTCTATATTTGTTAAAACGTCTGAAAGTGGATATTCAGCAATACTTACAAAATATAACTAAGTCAGGTCATAAGAGTACTGTTCTTATGCCTCTAACTTCGCTTATAGCTGTACTTATTGGTGGCGGCTCATTAATGTTTGCAGTTGGGAAGGTGCCTATATGGATACCAATCACGATGTTATGTCTAGCATTTGCTGTTATTCTACTGTTTTTAGGCTGTTATCTTTTTTGTTTAATTAAAAATCCTGACCTAATAAGAAGTGAGAAATTTGTTACTGACAAATTATTAATTGAGAGAGGAATTTATGGAGATGATACAAGAGGAGTAAATGAACAGACACCAATTCAAATCTCAGAAAGTAACTCAACAGTAGATGTCTAAAAGGTTTATCCTGTCCACAAGTATAGAAAATAAAGATGTTACCCTTAAATTGATTGATTTCTTCAAATCAAATAATTATGGGTGGGCACATCATTTTGATAACACTTGGCTTTTAACTACTATTTCAAACAAGGACAATCCGGATTCATTGAGGTTGAAATTAAGAGATATATTAGCTGGATATGAGTTTATAATTGTGGAAATAGCTGATTTCACATGGGTTGCTAGAGCAAGAACAAATGGAGATTTCAACAATTGGCTAAAAGATAAATTTAAGTCTTCAGAAGAAAAGAAGATAAAGTATTAATAAGCTATTCAATTGAGTAGCTTATTTTTTTACATTAAATATCATATTAAAATAAATTATTGTGTATCATTTCGGATTAGTGCCGTTTTTATCTTTTAAATCGATCGAAAGTTAACTATGATCTGTAATTCAAAAGAGCCTTATTGAATACAACATGTATCACATTGTCCGGATCGCTGAAAAGCGATAGAAGATCATCGATAGCCAAGAAGGCAACTGTGTAAATCGGAGGAATACTTCCGGATTTTTTGATTAAAATTTCTCTTTTTAATATTTAAAATACTTTTATATTGTATTATTTACAATATAATGAACCACAACTCAGTATTGGATCTATAAAAGGCAGCGCGGTTGGTTTATGGGAAAATTATCTTGCTGCTGACCCCTTGGTTCCAAATAATTAACGTTTTGGGTCTGGACAAATTGATATTCTGGTCCGGTTGTTTCCCCTGCTTATCCTTCAAATCCTTTGCCCTAATGCTGGCAAAAGAAGATATTCCGGCTACGCCTGCAATAGTGTAGCTCATTTGGGATATCCTGCAAATTCCAGATTTATCCCAGCAACCATTTACCAAATACTTCCTGGTGCATAAACACACACATTTTATGCGTATATTTTTTATAGTGACTATCTATGCATTGACAACAGTTTCTTTGACCCCTGTAAAGGCTATAAAAACGGCTCCTGCTGGGATGTTCAATAGCCTCAAGGCTCTGCAAGCTAAAATAAATATGAACCAATTTTCCTATACCTGTATACTCAGATTTTAAAAATACCAAATATCCTTCCCAACCTTGGAAATAATAAAAACAGTCTCATATGAAAAAATGCAGGTTTTGTAATCAGGCGACTTTTTTAACACTAAAATTTTGGGATAATGAGGAATATTAAATATTGGCAGACGATAGGGAAGAAATCAGGAATTGTAGCGGGCTGCATTTGTATTTCAATCAACTTATTTGCGCAGGATAAACTGAAGGCAATAGATAGCCACAAGGATGAAGGGTTAAAATTCATAGAGAACAAGGGCCAGTGGGACCATCAGATCCGGTATAAGGCGGCACTGAACAGTGGCACCGTATTCCTTACCGATGCCGGCTTTGTCTACGATTATTATGATCAGTCCCGGTTTGAGAAAATAGCGGGCCTGCGGCATGAAGGAAAATCAATCAATGATCAGGCGCTTGCCCATCATGCCTACAAAGTGAATTTCCTGCATGCAAATGCCGGCTTTGAAAGTACGCCTTCACGGAAACTTCCTTATTACCACAATTATTTCATCGGTGCGGATCCTTCGAAATGGGCGGGAAAAGTGGGCGTATATGGACAGGTGTACAGAAGTAATGTTTACGATGGCATAGATCTGTCTGTATACGGAAAGGGGCCAGATCTGAAATATGATTTCAGGGTGAAGCCGGGGGCGGATCCTTCAGTCATACAGCTTGCTTACGAAGGTGTAAAGCCGGTCTTGACAAGAGAAGGGCATTTGCTGATCAAAACAAGTGTAAATGAAATACGGGAGCTGGCGCCTTTCACTTTTCAGTGGGTAAACGGTAAGCAGAAGCCGGTAGCCTCGAAGTATGCTGTCGATGGAAACATTGTAAGTTTCCGGATCCTGGATAATTATGACAAGTCCCTGCCGTTGATCATAGATCCGGTACTGGAGTACAGCACCTATTCAGGTACAACCGGGGGCTTCTTTTCCTGTATGAGCACCACCTATGATGCTGCAGGAAGCTTGTTTGTCATTACCGATGCTGTTAATGCTACCGGTTGGCCCACTACGGCGGGCGCTTATATGGCCGCCGTACCCGCGGGAACAATGGGTGTCTTCAATGCCATTAATAAATACAGTCCCGATGGGAGCACATTGGTTTATTCCACCTATATCGGAGGAGACGGTGTTGCGATGAGCACCAATTCGTCCGTAACCACAGCCCAAAACGAGCTGATCATCGCGGCCAGCGTCAGTGCAACAGGCTACCCGGTCACAGCCGGGGCATACGATCCTACGTTCAACGGGGGAGATGATATCGCCATTACCAAGTTCAGCGCAGACGGATCCGTACTTTTAAGCAGCACTTATATCGGTGGTAGCGGTATGGAAGCCGGGCAAACGATGGGCTTAGGCAGTTATGTCGGCACATTCGGGCCCGCGATCGGTGACCATGTTATGAATTCAATAGATGTGCAGATCGATAATTCGGGCAAAGTATGGGTAGCAAGCACTGCCGAGTCGGCAGACTTTCCGGTGACGGCCAACGCATTTCAGTCAACAAACCAGGGTGGCGCTGCGGACGGTGTTATCTTCTGCATGAACGCCACATTAAGTAGTCTGCTGTACAGCTCGTATTATGGAGGAACCGGATTGGATATGCTGAGGGGAATTACGGTAATGCAGAATGGAAATATCGCATTCTGCGGGCTTACGTCCAGCCCAACCTTGCCTACTACGCCCGGCGCCGTACATCCAACGTTTAACGGAGGCGCTTCAGACGGCTACGCCGGTATCCTTAACCCCGCTACAGGCACGCTAATTGCTTCAACCTATTTAGGTACCAGTGACGAGGACTATACCTGCAAAATACAGAGCAACAGGAACAACGATATCTACTTATTGGGTGGAACAGCGGGTAATTACCCTGTGTCGGCAGGTACTTACAGCATTCCAAACGGAAAGCTTTTCATTCATAAGCTCAACAGTACCCTGACCACTTCGCTGGCATCTGTCCGGACGGGCTTCAGCAATGAAACCTGTTTGCCTACTGCCTTCCTGGTTGATTTCTGCGGAACGGTATACCTAAGCTGCATTGGCGCCTATGGGTCCTTCAGCCTTCCTTCTGGTATGCCGGTTACGTCCAATGCCCTGGTGTCTGCGCCGAGAAACTACTGGTGCGCTGCCCTGAGCGGCGATCTTGACAACCTGATGTATGCTACCTATTTTGGCTCAACCAATACAGGAGGAAATATTGATCACCAGCACCAGGGCACGGCGCACTTCGATCCCCAGGGCATCCTCTATCAATCCATTTGCGCCGAAGTGGATAACAATCCCGGTACCCCGGGAAGCTGGTCCGCTCAGAAGCAAAATGGTAACGGCAGCAGCGATGCCTTCAGCTTTAAGATCGATTTCCAGCTTGCCGGTGTGCGCGCAGATTTTTCCATTGACCCGGCAACCAATGGTGGAAAGGATACCGGCTGCGCGCCATTGGAGCTGAGCTTCGTCAATAATTCGACCGTTGCTGCAGACTACGTATGGGATTTTGGCGATGGAAGCCCTACAACCAGTGTTGTTTCCCCCACGCATACCTTTCCCGCCGGAGATTACTATGTGAAGCTGGTCGCCACGTCAAACGATCCCGCCAGCCAGGGATGTAAAGGTGGCGATACGGCGATACTGCACATCGTGGCGTTACCGGGCAATAAGCCGCTGATCACGCTCAACGATACCTTCCTTTGCACTAACCAGCCCATCAGCATTACCGCCAGGGTAAGCAATGCTACCACGCAAAGCACTTACCGCTGGGCGCCGCCGGCGGCTATTATCTCTTCCGGTATCAATGCTCCCACGGCAGTAGTGGACCCCGCCGTCAGCACAGACATCTGGTTGTTCGCGGCCAACGGTCCGGGTCAATGCGACTCTTCTTCCGAATCGATGCATATCACGCTTTCGGATGCTGCTAATCTGACGATTTCACCCAACGACACGCTGATCTGTCCCGGCGATACGATTTTGCTGAAAGCTGCCGGTTCCAGCAACTATACCTGGGATTCGGATTATAATATTGCGGCCAATGACAATACAGCATTGGTCTGGCCCGCCAAAAACAGCATCTATTCCGTCTCCGTAACTGACGCTAACAATTGTCATAACACTGCATATGCTACTGTAGCCCTGCTGGAAAATTTTGATGTGGATGCAGGCAGGGATATTGCAGTAAAGTATGGCGAGCCGGTACAACTGGATGGACATGCGCCCGGCCATTTCTACTGGCATCCCGATGTCTACCCCTCTACTACATTAAGGCCGGAAGTGAAACCTTTGAAAACAACGACGTATTATCTTACAGGCCGCACAGCAATGGGTTGTATGGTTACCGACAGCGTTACGGTACATGTTGCTTTTGTAAACATGCCGAATGCCTTTTCTCCTAACGGCGATGGGCTGAACGACGTCTTCAGGCTGTATCCCAATATCAAGCACGTAAAATTGCTCAACTTCAGTGTCTACAACCGTTGGGGCAACAAGGTTTTCTATACTGAAGATATCGAGAAAGGCTGGGATGGCACTTATAACAATAAGCCTGCCGACGCCGGTGTGTACTATTATTATGTGTCTTATACCATCGGGTATGGTAATTACAATTTTAAGGGCGATGTATCGCTGATACGATAAATGTTGTCAGCAAAAAAGCTGTCCTGAAAGGTCTCAGGCCCGTCACATTGAAATACAGACAGGCTTGAGACCTTATTTTGTTGCATTTCGACTTCGCTGCCGATAAGATCTTTACCGGATTCCGACTATGTTCGCCATATCATCAGATCATCTGCTGATAGCGACGGCTGTAAGCTTTTAATCCCCGGGCAGGACATCCAGGAAATAGAAGCCCTGCTTGCTGTGCTCGTCCAGGGGATATTCCCGGAAGACAGTTTCCCCCGTCTTTACCGGTATGAGACCTCCGGAAAAATAAGGCGCATCGATCACCAGCGTATGGTATTCTCCGTTTTCCCCACAGGGATCAACGCCAGGCGGCAGATCAGCCAGCAGGCTGCGATCGATATAGCGGCCCAGGAAGCTCTGGTCGAGGTAGCGATCGTTTACACAAACAATCATCGCCCGGATGCCCGCATCCTCTACCGATTTCACCAGGGCTGCCGTATCCCTTTTCCACAGCGGGAATACCGCCTTCATGCCCGCTGCAGCCAGCTGCTTTTCCCGGTACACACGCAGGTCTTCAAGAAAGATATCGCCGAAAGCCAGCGTATCTATACCCGCATCTCTGATAGCCGCTACGGCTGTACCCATGATCCGGTTATAAGTATCCATATCTGCGTTTTCGGGTAGGTAGATCTTTTGCAGCGGCAGCTGCAGGTGCATCGCCTGCCGTTCAAGCACTTCCTCTCTTACCCCATGCATGCTGATCCTGCCATAGGCTTCGGACAGGCTGGTCAGCAGCAATTGTACCCTGTATGTATTGCTTTGCTGCAGCTCATATAAAGCCAGTGCGGCATCCTTACCGCTGCTCCAGTTGAGCACAATATTCTGCATTGGTCATCATGTTTAATCTGGACGGGAAATGCTGCGAAGATAAGTCCCGCCTTGAATTAGTAGATATCGCCCGTTACATCGCCATTCAGCTCTGCAATATCGGGTTTGCTCACATAGCTGCTGTTGTAGCGGAATTGCAGGTTGACCGCCACACTGATCTTGAAACGGTTGTCGCCCGTGCCTTTCCTGGGAATAATGATCCCGCGCAACTCGAAGGTGCCGAAGACAAGGTTCTCGTTTCGCGCGCGGATGCCGCCGCCCAGCCCGTAAAAAATGCCCGATTCGTCCGTAGCGCTCTGGTTACGGCCCAGGTACACCAGGTCGCCAGAAGCGAAGGGCGCGAGCCGGAAGCCGAAGTATTTTTCCTCGAGGAAGACAAAGGTTTCGCAGCGCAGCGCCAGCCGGCAATTGCCCGAGGCCAGGTCGGAATTAAAATTGCGTACGCCCAGGGTATTGTTGATGCGGAGCGGGTTGAGCGCTACCCGGTTGATGATGGCCGAGTAGCTGCCCCTGAAGTACTGCCGTACTCTTTTGTTTCCAGCGTACAGCACCCGGGTAAAAAAGCTGCCGCCGAACATCAGGCTTGCATCTTCGATATTGCCTTGGTTAACGAACAGGCCGCTGCGCACGAACAGGCCGGCGATATCCCTTTTGCGGGTTACGATGTAACGGTAAGCATCAAGGCCCAGGTAAGGCCGCGACAGGTCAAGCTGCTTGTACCAGCCCGCCGTGATCGACACATTGAAACCTGCCGGGATATCTTCCGTAACGCCGAAACCATAGATGTAACGGGTCTTGTAATAGTATTGCCGGAACAGCGTGAGGCTGGCCAGCACACCCTGCCGCGAATTGAACCGCTGATCAAATACCTTATCGTTGACCTGGTAAGGTGTTTCGAAGAAATGGTAATTGAAATAGCGGAGACCTATGAACTTCTTCACATGCAGCTTCTGATCGTTCAGGTATTTCCGGGCGCCCAGGTTGTAGCCGGCCCACACATCGCCCACACCATATTCATAGCGGTAATAATCGCCGCCGTAGTAATTGGGATACAGGTTCATCGACCGGCCTTTGCCGACGATGAGGCCGCCAGCCAGCCGCTTGTATTGCGATACCAGCGGCCGGTCCAGCTGCAGCAGGAAATTTTCTTCATCTTCCCGCCGGTCGTAGATATTGCGGGTGATCTTGCTGAAGTTGAAGCCCGCATTGATAAAGGACCCCCCGATATTATTGTAGCTATATCCCGCATCGATACCGCTGGCCGGCTTACGCCGCGTATCGTGCAGGTAAGTGAAGGAGACCTTTTGTCCCGTACCCAGCAGGTTGATATTGCTGAGGCCCACCCGTTGCCGCAAGGGACTGAGGCCGCCAATGGAAGGGCTGTAGGCAAAGAGATCTTTGGTGATGACGATAATATCGACCGAGTCGGTGGTGCTGCTGCTGTCAATAATAATACGGCTGTCCTGTATAAAACCGATCGTACGCAAGTACCTTTCATTATCAGCAGCCAGGTAGGGATTGAAACGCGTGCCGGTTTGCAGGTACAGGTTGCGGCGTATGGTCTGGTCTCTCGACGTAGCGTGAACGGCGTTCAGCACCCTGGTGCCGAAATAGATGAAATTGCCGGCCGAGTCGGAGATGCTCTTTTCAAAACCCAGCTGGTCGGTGCGGATGCTGCGGATGATCTTTCCTTCATAGGGCAGCAGGGCATCTGTATTCAATATGGTCACGCTTTCTCTTCTACCTGTTGTGTCCTTTCCGAAGCTGGTGCGGATACCATAAATAATGTTCCCGACGAACGACCGTTTTTTCTGGCCGGGGTCTCCCGTTTGTGCCAGGGAATTATGAACGCTCATACATACTAAAAGCAACAACAATATATGTCGGAAACCAATGCGCATCAAAAGGCAATATAAGCAAAGCGGATCAAATGAAAGGAAAAGTTATTTTTTGAAAATGGCGCTGTTTTTAACCAGTGACCAATACATTTACTTAAAAGTCAAGACAACAAACAATATCCTTAAAAGTTACTTTTGCAGGCATAAAAAATAAGCCCTTCAAAAATATAAACGTATGCCAACAGCAGTTATTACCGGCGCCACCAAGGGTATCGGGAGAGCCATAGCAGAAAAGCTATTGAGCGAAGGCTTCGACGTGGCGGTATGCGCCCGCTCCACCAATAACCTGCGCGACCTTCACGACGAGTGGGAACGGCAATACCCCGAAAGGAAAGTTTTTATGCAGAATGTCGACGTGCGCGATAAAGCGCAGGTTAAGGACTTTGCCCGCAATATCCTGAACAATTTCCGCCAGGTCGACATCCTGGTCAACAATGCAGGCCTGTACTTCCCTGGCGCCCTGGCCACCGAGCCCGATGACCAGCTCGAAGGCCTGATGGCCACCAATGTATACAGCGCTTACCATCTTACCCGCGCCCTGCTTCCATCCATGAAGCAGTACCACGCCGGGCACATCTTTAACCTCTGCTCCGTAGCCGCCTTGCGGGCCTATCCCAATGGCGGCGCTTACAGCATTACCAAATACGCTTTGCTCGGCTTCAGCGAAAACCTGCGCTACGAGCTGCGTGACGAAGGTATTAAGGTAACCGCCATTAGTCCCGGCGCCGTATGGAGTAACAGCTGGAGCGGCAGCGGCGTTGCTCCCGACCGGATCATGAAGGCCGAAGATATAGCCGACATCCTTTGGAGCGCTTATTGCCTTTCGGCACAGGCTACCGTAGAGCATATCGTGTTGCGTCCGCAGCTGGGCGATCTATAAAACAAATACAGGAAAGAGGCTCTCCTAAAAGGTCTCAAGCCTGTCACATTGAGCGAAGTCGAAATGTAACAGGCTTGAGACGTCATTTTGTTGTATTTCGATTACCCTTAAAATGGCAAAAATTACCAATTTTAGATAGCCTCTTTTTTTTCGCCACAACGATATTAAGCAAGGTCCAGTAATCTCATCGCTTTTCCGAACGCTTCATCGTCAAAACCTTTCAGGGGAAGGGTTTGCACCCAACGCGATTTTAGTGCCGGGTGCAGCGCCTGCAGGCTGCTGTCGTCATCAATGAGCATGAAATTGGCGCCGGGATTTTTGTTTGCCCAGGTTTCGATTTCCATTTTCCGGGAAGGAATTCCCGGAAAAGCTCCGGTTTCGATCAAGACGATTGAAGGGAGATAAATCTCCCGGTTAGCAAACAGCAGGCGCCATTCCTCAGCGGTGTAATGATGCCTGTGACTGGAAACCAATACCGGCTGCATTGCTGCAAGCGATAGCAGGCGGACAAGATTTGCTGCGGCCTTTTTTTGAAAAGCCATAAACCCATCCTCCAGCAATTCCGGCCTTTGCCAGGAAGGAACGATTACCAGTACGCCGTCGATGTCCAATAAGAGATATGGTTTCATGTTCTTAAAAACAAAAAGCATCCCGGTTGTCCGGGATGCTTTTCTGTATGAAAAATTTAAGGTCAGGCCTTCCTGAATTGTTGTTGTAAGCTTTCGCTGGCGGGCACCAGGGGCAAACGCAGCACGTTTTCGCAAAGACCCTGCAGGTGCAGGGCAAACTTTACGCCCGTAGGGTTACCTTCGGCAAACAGCAGGTTGATACGGTCCAGCAGCTCGTAATGCAGGCGTCGTGCTTCTGTCATTTCATTGCGGAGCGCATGTTTGACCATAGCGCAGAAAGGAGCGGCATAGCTGTTGGCAGCCACCGAGATCACGCCCTTCATGCCGATGGCCGCCTGGGCCAGGATCAGGTTGTCGTCGCCGCTGAGCACGGTAAAGTGCTCCGGCGCACGGGCTACCAGGTCCATGCATTGTGCCATATTGCCGCTGGCCTCCTTGATGGCGACAATGTTCTTAAAGTCTTTTGCCAGGCGCAGCACCGTATCGGGGTGGATATTGCTCACTGTTCTGCCGGGTACATTGTACAGGATGATAGGCTTGTCCGTAGCCAGGGCCAGCGTTTTGAAATGCTGGTACAGGCCTTCCTGCGAAGGCTTGTTGTAATAAGGCGCCACGCTGAGGATGCCGGCGATCCGTTCCATCGGGTATTCGGCAAGCGTGTCCAGCAAGCCCTGTGTATTGTAATCGCCGATGCCTACCACTACGGGCAGCTTGCCGGCATTATGATCCAGAATGAAATGCAGCACTTCCTTTTTCTCCTCTTTGGTCAGGGTCGGCGTTTCGGCCGTGGTGCCTAAAGCAACGAGAAAGTCTACGCCACCTTCAGTTACCGCGTCGATGATCCTGCCCAACGCAGGGTAGTCTACAGCATTGTCTATTGTGAATGGCGTTACAAGGGCGACGCCGGTACCTTCAAACATTGTTCAGCGGTTGTATCGTGGTTATCTGTTTTATACTTCTTCGTAGAAGCCCATTTTGGAAAACTTCTCAATCCTTTGCTCGATGCGCTTGTCGGGATTGATCTTTTTCAGCTCGGTCAGCGTCTTCAGCACATACTCCTTCAGGCTTGCAGCCATTGCCTCAGGCTGGCTGTGCGCGCCGCCCACCGGTTCGGGCAATACGCCGTCTACCAATCCGAAGCCGGACATATCCCTGGAGGTCAGGTGCAATTGCTCGGCGGCCTGTACCTTGAAGTCCCAGCTGCGCCAGAGAATGGTAGAGCAGTTTTCGGGAGAGATCACGGTGTACCAGGTATTTTCCAGCATCACCACACGGTCGCCGATGCCGATACCCAGGGCGCCGCCGCTGGCGCCTTCGCCGATGATGATGCAGATAACCGGTACGCGCAGGTTCACCATTTCAAACAGGTTGCGGGCAATAGCCTCACCCTGTCCTCGCTCTTCGGCTTCCAGTCCGGGGTAGGCCCCCGGCGTGTCGATTAACGTAACGATAGGACGGTCAAATTTTTCGGCCAGCTTCATCAGGCGCAGGGCCTTACGATATCCTTCGGGGTTGGCCATACCGAAATTGCGCAGCTGGCGCATTTTCGTATTGGTCCCTTTCTGATGCCCGATGATCATTACCGGCTCGCCGTCGATCTCGGCAAAGCCCCCTACGATAGCTTTGTCGTCGGCCACATTGCGGTCGCCGAACAGCTCGGTAAACTTATTGCAGACGCGGCTGATATAATAATTGGTATAAGGCCGCTCGGGATGGCGGCTCAGCTGCACCCTTTGCCAGGGTGTCAGGTTTTCGTAGATATGCTTGCGGGTCTGCTCCAGCGAGGCTTCCAGCTCTTTTACAGAAGCCGACATGTCCACATGGTTCTTCTCTGCGATGGCTTTGATCTTCTCCAGCTGGTTGTTGAGATCCTCCAAGGGTTTTTCAAAATCTAAAAACTGCATATTGCGTTATTAAAATGAGGCGGTAAAGGTAACCTTTTCACGGCAAATGGATTTAAACGACTACCAGCTCATAGTAACCGGACCGGTTCAGGTACTGCTGCGCCAGGTCCCGGAGGTGGTCGGGGCCGATGGTCTTGTAAATTTCGATATTGCGGTCGAAATGATCGGCCGGCAGGTCGTTGAGAATAATGTTCTTCCAGCGCTGCATCAGGGAGAAGGGGCCGTCGAGATCGCCGAGGATATTGCCCAGCAGGTAATTTTTTACCAGCAGCAGCTCTTCTTCATCTACGCGTTCCTGGCACAGCAGGTCCATTTCTTTATACACTTCAGTCACTGTCTGCTCGCAAACATCCCTTCCCGCTTCTGTAGCGATCAGCAAAGCGCCGGCCCTTTTATAATTATAGATCTGCGAATAAATGCCATAAGTAAAGCCCTTCTCTTCCCGGATATTGGCCATAAGCCGCGAGCCGAAATAGCCGCCGAACAAGGTATTGAGCACCAGCATGGGTGAAAAATCGGGATGCTGACGCGTGGGGAAGCCCCTGGCAACGCGTACTGCACCCTGTACCCCGTTTTCGTCGTTAATAATACGGTAGTGTTTTTCGGTTGCCGGGCTTGTTGCATGGTCCTTTGCCGGCAACGCCCCGGTATCGCCCCATTGCTCTTTGCCGAACTCGGCTGCAACCATAGCCACATGACTTTTGTCAATTTTTCCAGCCATGAAGATGCGGCAGTTGCCCGATTGATAATGCTTGCGGTGGAAATCCAGCAGTGTAGCGGTATCCAGGGCCTGCAGATCGGCTACCTCGGTAAAGCGGCCGTAGGGATGGTTTTTTCCAAAGAGATAAGCATCGATATTGCGGTTGGCCACAAAATCGCATTGCCGCAGACTGATGCCCAGCCGCTGTTGTGCATTGCGCACATAGGTTTCCACCTCGCCCGCTGCGAAGGACGCTTCGGTAAGCACCTCCCGGATCACGGGCAGCAGGGCCGGCAGGTGCCGCGTAAGCGTATGTAGGGTAACTATAGTATAATCGTTATTGGCCGTCACCTTCAGCGAAGCGCCGTAAAATTCGATCGCTTCGTTGATCTCGAGCGCACTGCGCCGGGTCGTTCCGTTCTTCAACAAGGCTGCTGTTGCCTGCGCTACCGCCGTTTGCGGCTCCTGCCACAGCCCCGCTTCAAATACCCATTCCACCTGCACCACCTCCTGTGTACCGGCATTGAGCCAGTAAAGCGGGATCTGGTTGGGGAAGCTTTCCTGGTGAAGGGGCTGCAGCTGGTAATGGAAATGAACAGCATCCAGCACCGGCGGACTTTGTTTTCTGTCTGTCATGAGGCGAAATTAAGCTAACGGACGTAATAAAATGATTATCCCTTATTTTTGCTCTCACATGTTTTCAATAAACCCAGCGCCGGTTATTAAACAAGCAAGAAACTTTATGAATTTTACCCTGCAACAGATCCCGGAACGAACAGCAGCACCACGTTCCTTCGGGCTCACTATGGTTATGGATAAAGGCATGGGTATTGCCGATGTCAACAATTTTCTCTCCGTTGCCGATCCTTACACCGATATGGTCAAGCTGGGATTCGGCACTGCTTATGTCACCAACAACCTGAAGGAAAAGCTGGAAATATACGGTAGGCACAACATACCGGTATATTTCGGCGGCACCCTGTTCGAGGCTTTCCTCGTGCGCAGACAGCTGGACGATTACATCGCTTCCATGAAAGACTTCGGCGTAAAGCTGGTAGAGGTCTCCGACGGGTCGGTATCTATTCCCCATGAAGAAAAATGCGGGTATATCGAGCGCCTCGTTAAAGAAGGGTTCACCGTATTGTCAGAAGTCGGTTCCAAAGACGCTTCTCATGTGATGCCGCCTTATAAGTGGATCGAGCAGATGTCGGCCGAGCTCAATGCCGGCTCCTCTTATGTGATCGCCGAGGCCCGCGAAGCCGGCAATATCGGCATCTATCGCGGTACGGGCGAAGTGCGCGAAGGCCTGGTGCAGGAGATTCTGACCAAGATCCCCGCCGAGAAGATCATCTGGGAAGCGCCGCAAAAGGCGCAGCAGCTGTACTTTCTCGAGCTGCTGGGTTGCAATGTGAACCTGGGCAACATCGCGCCCAACGAGATCATTCCGCTGGAAGCCATGCGTATCGGCCTCAGGGGCGATACCTTCGATCTCTACCTGGATAAGAAATAAACCAAGAGAGCTGCTCATTACACGCAGCTCCTTTTTTATATTCTGAAGCTATGGAAATCAACAGAGCCGTCTTCAGCCATTTTCCTGTGCTGGAAACGAGGAGGCTGCTGCTGCGCGGTATTGGGTCCGCAGACGCCCGAGAGATATGGGCCATGCGCGCCAGCGGCCGGGTGAACCAGTTCATTGCACGCAGCGCCATGGAAACCCTCGATCAGGCCGAAGCCCTCATTGCCCGTACCATGGCAGCGTTTGAGCAGCAGCAGGGTATCGGCTGGGCCGGTGTGCTGAAAGCAAACGGGGCGATGATCGGTACCTGTGGTTTCAACAGCATCGATTATCCCAACCTGCGGGCGGAGATCGGCGGCGAGCTGGCCGTGGCGCAATGGGGCACGCACATGGCCCTGGAAGCGGTAACCGCCATTCTTCAATTCGGCTGGGAAGCGATGGGACTGCACAGCATCGAAGCCAAAGTGGCGCCCGCCAACCGCGGCGCTATCGCCTTGCTCGAACACCTGGGCTTCAGCAAGGAGGCACATTTCAAAGACCGCATCCGGTTCAACGACACTTTTTCCGATATGGCCGTTTATACGCTCATTCGTAGGCCATAAGCAGCAGGATCACGCTTGCACGCATCGCATAAAACTTGATCGGCGGTCGGTAAATTGCCCCCTGTTGCTTACCTTCGCCCCCATGCAACAGACCATGGATTGGGCACGGCTTTTCAGCGCAAGACGCAGCGGCGATGCTCCGGATAAAGTAGTGAATCCCGACCGTCTCCGTACTTCTTTCCTGCGCGACTACGATCGCATTGTCTTTTCATCGGCCTTCCGCAGGCTGCAAAACAAAACGCAGGTCTTTCCCCTGCCCGGTCCCGTATTTGTGCACAACCGGCTTACCCATAGCCTGGAAGTGGCTTCTGTAGGCCGTTCCCTGGGAAAGGAAGTTGGCGTAAGACTGTCGGATAAATACAAAGAAGCCGGCGAAGCTTTCCGCGAGTTTTACCGTTACGAGCTGGCTACGGTGATCTCTGCCGCCTGCCTGGCGCATGATATCGGCAATCCGCCTTTCGGTCATTCCGGCGAAGATGCCATCCGTTCTTATTTCACTGAGCTGGAAAGTCCTGCCGCCCGCTTGCTGGAAGAGCAGCTGAGCCCCAACCAGCTTCGCGATTTTCATAAATTCGAAGGCAACAGCAATGCCTTCCGTATTCTTACCCATAATTTCAACGAGCCGGTATCGGGGGGCTATAACCTTACGCATACCACGCTGGCCGCTATTGTCAAATATCCCTGCTCTTCCCTGGAAGGCTTTAACAAAGCCTCGGGACTGATCAGCCGCAAGAAATCGGGCTTCTTCGACTCCGAGCGCAACACCTATGAAGCGATAGCGGCCAACCTCGGTATCCTGAAGCATGAAGGTGCGGAACAGGTGTATGCGCGGCACCCTTATGTCTTTCTTACCGAAGCGGCAGATGATATCTGCTACCGCGTGATCGACCTGGAGGATGCGCATCGCCTGGGTATTACTTCCCTCGAAAAGATACAAGACCTTTTCCTGCCCTTCTTTAAAGAGGAGACCGGCTACAATAATTTTGAAACGGTAAGCGCGCAGGTGCAGCGGATCAACGATCCCAACCAGAAAGTGCAGTACATCCGCGCCGTATGGATAGGGCTGATGGTGCAGCAGCTGGCCGGCCTTTTTATGCAGCATGAGGAGCAATTGCTGAGCGGTACCCTGGAACATTCGCTTATGGACCTGCTGCCGCCCGCTTACCTGGCCCTGCTCGAAGAGGTCAATACCTATTCCTACCGTAATGTATACAATTACAAGCCCGTGGTGGAGATCGAGATTGCCGGCTATCATATCATCGGCGCCTTGCTGAAAGAGTTTGTGGGCGCAGTGTTGCAGCCCGGCCGCACAAAATCGTTCAAGCTGCTGCAGCTCATCTCGCAGCAGTTCCCCATCAGTAAGGACGAAGGCGCGTTATACGCTAACCTGCAATCGGTGGTGGACTATCTCTCGGGCATGACGGACCTGTATGCGATCGATCTCTACCGTAAGATGACCGGTATCAGCGTTACCGCGCTGTAGCCCTTACTGTATCTTTATTTTTTCGCCATAGAATTTTGCCTGCTTGTCAAAAAGCAGGTCCAGCAACATTTTTACCCGCGCCAGCTTTTCCCTTGCTTGTGTGCGCAAGCCGCCGTAGCGGTTCACATCGCGGGCATTGAAGCCGATAGCCGCAACCTCTTTATGATTGGCTATGAATATAGCCCGCTGGTTGTGGAAGGGTTGTGAGATCACTGTGACCTTACTTTCACCGAAGACTTCCCTGCAGCGCAGGATGCTGTCCAGTGTGCGGAAGCCGGCATAATCCAGGAAGATTTTCTCTTTAGGAATACCCCTGGCGATCAGGTCGGCCTGCATGGTTTCCGGCTCGTTGTAATGCTCGGTGCCGTTGTCGCCGCTGATGAGGATGAAATCGATTTTTCCTGCCTGGAACAAGGCCACGGCAGCATCAATGCGATATTGATAATAGTAGTTGATCCAGCCGCCCTTAAGGAATTTAGTCGTGCCTAGCAGCAGGCCGACCTTGTTGTGTGGAACCTGTTGAACGTCGCTGTAGAGCTGCTTCCGGGTAGATCCGGTCACCCAGCGGTCGGTGGCGAAGACCGTTGCCGCGGTAAGCACGAGAACGCCTCCGGCGATCCCGAATATGGTTTTTCTGCGCATGGTAAAGAGGATATACAACCGAAATTACTCATTGTACCGGATTCCTCTTTCTTAAATCCGTCCTAAATCGGAAGCTTACAGCGCGGCTACCCGCCATTTGTTCTTTTTGCAATGCTCGAGCACCCGCGGAAGGGCGTAGCTCATGCGGTCCCAGGCCTTCTGGCTGTCGTGGAACACCACGATATCGCCTGGCTTCAGGTGGAAGACCACGTTCTCCAGGCAGCGTTTCGGCTCCAGCGCCGTATCGAAGTCGGCGCTCAGCAGGCTCCACATGATCAGGCGGTAGCCCATCTCGTGCAGTTGCGCAGCCTGCATGCGCTTGATACGACCGTAGGGCGGGCGGAACAGCTTACTGTTGATGAATTGTGCGGCCTGCAGCGTGTTTTCAATATAGGCTTTGGTTTGCGTGGTCCAACCTTTAAGATGGTTGTGCGTATGGTTGCCTGTGCTGTGGCCTTCCTGCAGGATACGAGCATAGATCTGCGGGTACTCCACCACGTTCTTACCAATGCAGAAAAAGGTACCCTTAGCTTCATAATGAGCGAGCTGATCCAGGGCAAAGGGCGTAGCCGTGGGGTGAGGGCCATCGTCGAAAGTCAGGTATACTGCCGGGTCCTGCGTCTGCGCCGGCAGGCTCCATTCGGCATAGGAGGGCGCCAGGGCACGCAGCAGCTTGGGTGTTTGCAGAAGGTACATGATGACCAAAGGTAACCCATCGCCGATAAAAAACGCCCGGGTTTTTGTTTCCGGACGTTTTTGGGTACAGGTCAGCTAATGGGTCATTAGTCGGGTATAAAGCTGGAGATCGCACCGTCGCCCAGCTTGTTGGCGCCTTCGATACCTTCGCCGGCATATTTGTTTTCGGAGGAATCTTTGCCCAGCGCATCGGCTGCGCCGGTCTTCGCGGCGCCTGCGGCAAAGCCCAGCGCGGCAGAGCCCGCGGCCTTGGCAAAGGCTACGCCTGCCTTCTTCCAGTCGAAGCCCGAGCTGGTAATGCTGTAGCTGTCATCTACGGTGACACGCATGCCCGAGATATGCAGGATGGTTTTCATGGGGACCGGTCCGGCGGCATCGAATATGTCTTTATGGTAGATCAGGTAAGCATCGTTGAAGTTGATCTTTTTCCCCGCGGCATCTCCGTCGCGACGATAGAACTCGATGCGGCCGTTCTTTTTCATATTGTTGTCCGTGGCCCATTCGGTGATCTCCGAATTGCGGGCCGTCGCTTCCAGGGTAAGGATCATCAGGTTGCCGATCACATTGGCACGGGGCACACCGTTGCGGTCGATCGACTGCGACATCTCGTATTCAAAGTTGAGAATGTTATACTCATTCTCCCCGATGATCATTTTGGCTTTGAAGGACATGAGGATACTTTTTAGATAAGGGCAGCAGGTCGCAGGAGGACGTCGCTGTGCCGGTTATTTATTGTGTTGCAGCTCTGCGATCATGCTTTTAATGGCATCCAGCAGAGCCTGCTTAGCCTCAGGATCGGCAAGGGCCGATTTCAGGATCTTGTTGGACTTAAGCTGCTTGATGATCTTCAGGTATTCTTCTTTCTGCGCAGCATTGTCTTTGAGGAATTCGCTCTGTGCGGTAATGCCCCTGGTGCCGAAGTCGCCGAGGTTGGCGAAGCGCAGGGTTTCCTTCCGGGTAGTGCCTTCCGTATCTTCAAAATCTACGTTCAGCTCGGGCTTGTAATGCGCAAAGACTTGCTCTACCGTCTGCAATCCATGTACAACTTCCGGCTTTACCGGTGCATCCTTGGTCAGCTTTTCGGCGATCAGCGTGCGGTTCTGGGGAATATCGGCAAAGGCCTCGCTGGCGTCGGTCTTCACCTCGTTGCCGCCAATGCCGTAGTTATTGTCCATCATGGGATATTCGTTTTGTCAGGTTGAAGAAAATCGGGTCACCGGTTCTCTTACAAAAATACATCCTGTACCGGCAACGGGAAATACGTAAAAAGACGTAATTATGGCCAGGACTGGCTTTTGTCCATTTAATCCCGCTTCATGCCATAACATTGGATCAGCTATTTATCTGCCAGTCCAGCTCCCGCCCCTGCTCTTTTTCAATAACGCCTACCGTGACCGTATCGCCTTTTTTAATGTCGCCATTGATGATCATGCGGCTCAGCGGCTTGCGCAAAGCCGTCCTGATCGCGCCTTTCAGCGGGCGTACCCCATAGCGCGGTGTGAAGCCCAAGTGCGCGAGGTGGTCGGCGGCTTCCGGTAAAACCTTAAGGGTAATGCCCATCGCTTCGAGCTGCCGTAGCAGGGGCTCCAGGTGGATATTGAAAATGCGGACTACGTTATCGATGCTCACCGGGGCAAACGGAATGATCTCGGTAACCCTGGCGAGGAACTCAGGACGGAAAAAGCGCGTCATGATCTCCATCAGCTCATCGGAGCGCGGAATATGGCCTTCGCCAAAACTGCTGATGATCTGCTCGGCGCCGATGTTGGAAGTAAACAGGATCACCGCATTGGAGAAGTCGCCCTCCTTGCCCAGCCGGTCATGCATTTTACCTTCATCAAGGATCTGCAGGAAAATATCGAAGACGGAAGGATGTGCTTTCTCGATCTCGTCGAACAGGACGATGGCATAAGGCTGCTGGCGGATCTTATTGACCAGCATACCACCTTCTTCATAGCCAACATAGCCCGGGGGGGCGCCGTAGAGCAGCGCCGCAGAATGTTCTTCTTTAAACTCAGACATATCGAAGCGGATGATCGAATGCTCATCCTGGAACAGGAACTCGGCCAAAGCCTTGGCCAGCTCTGTTTTCCCGGTGCCGGTAGGGCCCAGGAAGAAGAACGAGGCAATGGGCTGCCCGGCTTTGTTCAATCCCGAACGGGATTCCAGTATGGCCTCCGAAACCGTCTTCAGCGCATGGTCTTGCCCGATGACGCGTTGCTGCAGGTGGCTTTCCATATTCACCAGGCGCTGCTGTTCCTTCGTCTGTATCTTCCCTATAGGAATGCCTGTCACATTAGCGACCACGGCGCTCAGGTCGGTGTTGTCGATCTCTGTTTTCTCCAGGGTAGCTATGGTTTCCAGGTTACACAGCAAGCCGTCGAGGTATTGGTGCATCTCGGCGCATTCCAGCATCTTGTCAAACTCCCTTTCTTCATTATGGCGGGCGAGCAGTACGGGACTCAGCCCGGTTTGCACCTCGTGGTACAGCCAGCGGAGCTGTTCTTCGCCAGGTGCGGCGCCCGCAGCCTGCAGCCTTTGCTTCAGCTCGGATACATCCTGTACGGATGTATCCGCCATCATGCGGCATACAGCCAGAGTACGGTCCATGAGGTCGAGGGCGGAGTCGGGCAGCCTGCGGTCTTTGATGAACCGCCTGGCCAGCCGTATCGTTTCACCGAAGACCGGCTCGCCGATCTTCAGGCGGTGATGCGTTTCATAACGGGCGGCCTGGTTACGCAGCATGCGTTCGGCCGTTGCTGTATCAGGCTCATTGACTTTGATCACTTCAAAGCGACGGCTGAAAGTCTCCTCCTTCTCTATGCTTTTGCGGTATTCCTCCACAGTGGTCGTTCCGATCACTGTCAGCAAGCCCTTGGCCAGCTCTGCTTTCAGGATGCCCGCTGCGCCGCCGTTGGGATTGTTCCGGTCGATAAGGGTATGGATCTCATCGATGAAGAGGATGGGCCTTTCCTGCGCATACAGTTCGCGGATCATTTTCCGCAGGCGGTCTTCGATCTCTCCCTTATAGGAAGCGCCGGCCATCAGCGCTCCGTTGTCCAGCTCATAGATCGCTACTGCGCGCAGATGCTGTGGCACGCGGCCTTCTGCTACTGCCAGCGCAAAGCCATCGAGCAGGGCGGTTTTGCCTACACCCGGTTCCCCGGTAAGAATAACGTTGGACTTGCTTTTGCGGCTGATGATCTCGCAGATCTGTCTTATTTCTTTATCGCGGCCGATCACCGGCAGCAGTGTTCCGCTGCGGGCTTGCGCCAGCTTATCGATCCCGTATTTACTGAGTGCTTCCGTTCCTGCGCCGGGCTTGCGTTCGCCGGCGAAGCCGGCGGGAAGCATACCGTTACCGTTTGCACCGGCGGCGCCGCTTTCGTACCATTGCAGCAGCTGCGCAGCGTTCAGCGGAAAACTTTTCAATTGCTCATGGGCAAAAGAAACACCAGGCGTTGCCAGCGCGATCAGCAGGCATTGCGGCTCTAGCGCCGTATAGTGCAGCTTCAGGTTCAGATGGTCGGCCTCGCTGAACAAGGGTTCCAGATCGCTGTCTGCTTCCGGTTCCGGCGTTATCCTGCCGTCGCGTGGATATTGTTCGATCCTGATCTCCGCCCATTCCTCCAGGTAATAAACATCGACGCCTTTCTGCTCCAGGAATTTCAGCAAGGGAAGATCTTTGTGCAGCAACGCTTTCAACAGGTGCGCCGCGGCATAGCGGCCATGCATATTCTCGCGAGCAATCTGCGCGGCAATGTGCAGCGCCTGTCTGGCTTTCTCCGAAAACGAATAGGATTGCAGGATAGACATGGGACAAGGATTTAGAGTAAAGAAAACAGACTTAATGCATCATGGCATGCGGATCGGCGGGAGCAATAGGTCGTACGCGGTACATATCGGGGAAATTGGGCAGGCTGCCGGCCCAGGCTTCCAGGGAGGCGCCGCCGGGTATGGCCGTTGTGGTTGGCCCTTCGTATGCAAAGGTATCCATACCACCCCCCAGCTGCTCAAGCTGCGCACCGGTAGCGGGTACTTCAAGCGTATCGGCAATGAATTCCAGCAGCTGTTGCCCTCTGATGCTCGCGCCGGTAGCACAATGCATGAACTGCACGCAGCCATAGCGGCCGAAGATGCTCCTGAGCCGCGACAGTACTGGCATCAAGGCTTCCATATTAGACACATCGATGCTTGCCCGCTCGCCTCTGCTGAATGCACCATGCCCTACTGATACCCCGGCAAAGCCCGGTGCGCCGTGGCCATGGAAGCGCAGCAGGAATACATTGCTGCCGGCCCTTCTGAGGATCTCGTCCACGGCTTGCTCCACACCATTGCACATACCGCCGATAAGAATGGGGCTGCCACCTGAAGCGGCGATGTCGGCAGCTTCATATTCGTAGAGCGACATATCCCACACATCCACACAGTCGATCACAGGCAGCTGCAGGGTGGCATGGCCGCCGGACATGAGGCGGGTCCAGGTTTCCCGGCTTACAGAACCATTTGCGGAATAGATGCGGTTGGCTTCCTGGAACTGCGTTACCGCAGTGCGGGTGGCCGCATCGAAGCGACCGCTGACCGTGAGGCCCGCACCGTTAAGGTTGAGCAGCTTTTGCAGTACACCTACGGCAGGCAGCCGGTCACCTTTGCGTAGCAGGGGATAGCTCATGATATTGTTTTATTTTTCCTGTTGGCCGGCCTGCTGGTCTTTATGATCGATAAAGGATTGCAAGGGTATCGATGTCGGCACCACTTCCAGCTTACCGTCTTTCGATACGAACACATGCGGTACGCCGAATTTAATATCGTGCGGACTACGGCTTTCTATATATTTTTTCGTGGTAAAGATGAAGTACCAGCCGTAAGGCCGGGTAATCGTCTCTTTGGCCCAGAGCACAACATCTTTATCATGGTGCATCAATTGGGCTACCGTGTCGATAGCTTTCTGCTGTGCGGCTTCAAAAGTGATCATCCTTTTATATTTGGCCCTCCCGGTTTGCTGCCCGTAGCTGCAGCGGGCGCAGGTCAGGCCGTGCAGGATAAGCAATACATATAGGGTCAGGCGAAGTTTCATAAGCGTTCATTAAGGTACGGTTGCTGTGGCGAAAGTGGTACCGCCAGAAGGATTGTAGCGGGCGTTGGCCACTGCCGGATCGGTGATAAAGCCATGCGGCTGTGCGCCGTCGTTCCAGTCCTGGCCTTCCATTATGCCTACCTGCCCGTTCACATTGGCTACGGCCACCACATGCCCGCCGCCGCCGGGAGGGGGGTAGTCGATCGTCATCACCTGCACCGTTCCTGGTCCACCCGCCTGCACCTGGGCAAAGATGCCGGCAATGGATTGATTATAGGGACCTATAGTAACATTATTGTTGGTATTGATCTCTTCATCCGTCTGGCCACCGCCGTTAGGCGCTATCAGCGGGCCATTGCCGCGAAAAAGCGCAATGACCGATGTCGTGATATCGGCGCAGTTCGTTACCGAATTGGCCGAGTTGATCACACCGAGAATGATCGCAATATTAGCAGGCGTCATCAGCGCCATATTGATCTCGCCTATGTTCACCGTGGCCAGCCCCGTAGCAATGGCGCCGCCATGTGCGGTAATGTCGCCCTGCCTTGCCGCAGGCATATTGCAGAGGAACACACCGGTAGAGCCTTTGACAATGGTTGCCGGAGCGCTGGCGCAGGTACAGCTGTCTGTTACCTTTGCCGCTGGCACGCCGCCGAACTGCACCGTAGCGGCGCCGGGTCCTATGATCGGCCCGCCCACATGGGGTTTGGGCCCGTCAGACATGGGACATATGTGTGTATCGGTTCCTATCCGGGAAGCAAAGGGCATGTGGGATTGAGATGAATAGGTTATCAGTTCACTTTTACAATGGCTGCGCCGATGTCGACCATGGCGCCGCCTTTCAGCTCGAGTTTGGCGCTGCCTTCAACCTTGGCGTTCACGCCCTTGGCGCTGAAGTCGGTGATGGCCTCGATCTCGATCTTTTGGCCTTCGATCTTAGTGCCTTTGGCATTGCCTTTCAGCTTTAGTTCCTGGCTGGCATTGATATTGATGTTTGCCGCGCTGAGGCTGATGCTGCTGTCGGCCTTGATCTCGATCTCTTTCTTGCTGTACAGCGTTACTTTATCGCCCTGGGCGTCGAGCTCCAGGTAAAGCACGCTCACATCGCCTTTCATCACAGCCAGCATGCAGCCTTTGTCCTTGTCCAGGGAGATGACCGAAGCATCGCTGTCGTTCTTGAACGACTGCATGGTGGCGGTGGTGCTGTTGTCTTTATTGATCAGCGCGATGATATTATTGGGTCTTTGATTGTTGCGTGTATCCGTTAGCTTGAGGATGCCGTTGTTGTCGTTGATCTCGAGCCGGCGGCCGCTGCGTGTGCCGATGATCTTTTCGTGATTGCCGTTATGCGAGGCATCTGAGCGGCGGCTATCGGTATAAACGCAGCCCATGATGAAGGGCCGTTCGGGATCGTTGTTGAGGAAATCGACATAGACCACATCATCTACTTCGGGAAGGAAGCGGAAGCCGTAGCCTTGCCCGGCATGGGGTACCACCACCTTAAGCCAGGGCGTGGTTTCGCTGCTGGCCTGCCAGGGAAAGCGAACCTTGACCCTGTCCTGCCCGTCCTCATCTTCGTTATTGACCACCCGGGCCATCTGGGCCGGGCAGAAGGCATGCAACTGGGGATTGGTATAGGGTGGCACGCTGGCTTCGGCCGGTATGGCGGAAAAGTAGTTGTGATAGTTGTCGTGCCCGGAAGAGTAATGATGCAGCTCAGTAATGATGTACTCCCCGAAGCTGTTGCCGTTGTTATCTGTCAGGTTGATCTTTCCAGCCAGCTTAAGGCGGCTGTTGAAGGTGTAGCCGGTGACCAGCGCGGATGATGCTGCCCTTCCCTGTTGCTGCAGCAGGCTTTGCGCCGTAAGCAGGCTTTCGGTGGCGGCGCCGATATAGGTGTATTGCGCATAACTGGCCGGCGCTTCTATTGTAGTACCGGCGCGCATATTGGCAGCAACAAAGCCGGTGCCCGCCGGTTGGCTGGCTTGCTCGCTACTGCGGATCTCCTCGCCGCGGAACGTGTCGTAGCCTACGGCATTGATAGGCGAATGCTCTACACGGGAACGGAAGGACAGACCTTCTATCTCCGTATCGGAGATATCGAGCGCCTGACCGCCCGGGTCGCCCAGTACCAGCTCCTGGCCATTGTAATAAAGCCACTCGCCGTAGCGTGCCGCAATCATCCGGTAAAAGTCAAAGGCGCTCTGGTTGTACTGCACGGTATAGAACAGCTCGTCGCTATTGCGCGGGTTCAGCTGCAGGGTCGTGCCCTGCGTAATATTGAGCGCATTGAAAATATGCCTCAGGTCTTTGTGGTAATACGAGTTGGATTCGGGTATCTCGGCCAGCTTTACAAATAAGCCTTTACCCGAGATCTCATACGTGATGCCGTTGGAATCCTGCTCTACACAATTGATCGCATAAATGATCCCTTTAAACGTAAAATCGTTGTTGATATCGATCGTGACTTCGGCAGAGAGGTGCGCCTGGTTGAAAGCGACATAGCCCGAGAGCGTAGGCGTCCCTTCCTCCTGCCGCCAGTTGAAAGAAAAATCGTTGACATCGGCCAGCTGCTGGTTGATGACCAGTGAAGCATACGCAACAGGATCGCTGACGCCTTCGATATGTATCGACACCTGGGCCAGCGTGCTGGAATCACTCATGACTTATCGGTTTTGGAGAGAACAAAGTACATTCCGCGAAGACGCACAGCATACTGATTGTTCAACGATGCTGTGCGGCCACCGGGAGGCGGGGATCAACAACAGCTACACCCATTCGTTGATGTGCTTGCCGTTGCCCATAGTAATCTCTTTGGCAGAGATGCCGAAGCTTACGATCATAGGATTTTTATTATCGGAAGCATATACTTCTTCAAACTTGATAAGGTAGCCTTCTTTAAACTTAAGCTCCTTCATGGTAGCGTCTGAATCCCTTTTCAGAAAGACGATGCTGCCATCCTTACGCTCGAAGTTGTTGCACATCCATTCGAACAGGTCGGTTTCCTGTGTGCTTTCCACAGTAACATAGATCTTGCCTCCGCGGGTAACGGAAGAAGGCCGCCCTGTGGCATCCACTTCCTGGTGAAGGTCGTAGCTGGCGTTAAGTACATTGTAGTCTTTTCCGGCCACGCTCAGTTTTGCTTTGAAGCTCATGGTTAAAAATTTTCGGTTAGATGAATAAATTTGTAATAGCAAAAGTAGAAGCTCGCCTAAGCGGAAACAATACGTTTTAATACGTATTTTTAAAAAAGAACTTTTATCTACTTTTGTTCTATCAGGAAAAAACCTCATCTGTAACCGTTCCCCATGCCTGCTGAAAGCCCATACCGTATTGAACAATACCAGCTGTTGCGGGCCGAAGCTTTGTGCGCAGAGATGATGGAGAACGGTATCCCTTTTGATGAGATCATTATCCGCATGGCGGGCTCTTTCCGTAAGAGCTACCGCAATGATGTGGAGCGTGTGCGCGCGCCTAAAGAAAGCGGCGGTGCGCTGGTGATCGAGATCAACCGTGACGGGCTTTACGATCGTTTACCCGAAGGTCTTTTTCACCAGACCCGCGGCGGCGGCAATACCAATAACCTGCGGGCGATGACCGGTGAATACCGGCGCTACCGCGACGAGGAACGCCTGGCCCGAAAGTTCTTTCAGCCCATAGAACAGGAATTGTTCCGCTATGCAGTGCTCACAGAAGCAGAAGAAAGACAGCTGCAGTTCGGCATGCTGAAAGGCAAGCTGGACAAGGAGTTTTACCGCTTTTGGAACATCGATGCGCAATTGCCCGAAGGCCCGGCCTCGGTGCTCGTGCTCATCATGCCCTGGATACGGCAGATCAAAGGCGACCTGCAGCTTACGGCCAGGGCCTTGTCGATGATGCTCGGCCTGCCGGTAACCGGGACGACACACATAGAAGGCGAGCAGGATGTACCGGCAGAAGGCTTCCTTCTCGGCGATGATGCAGTGGTGCTTGGTGTCGATACTGTATGCGGCCATCACTTTGAGGAGCCCTATGAGCAATGGATCTTCAGCATAGAAGGTGTGGCACTGCAGGATATGGCCTTATACACTTCCGGTAAGCCTTACGGCCTTTTCCTGGAACGTTTTGAATCGCTTTTTATACCATTGGAAGTGGAAGTGCAATACGAATATCATTGCGACGGACAGGAGGAGGACGCCGCCGAGCCGGTGCTGGGTTACGGCTTCTACCTGTAAATCTGAAGAACAGACAATATCATGGCCCTGAAATCATTCCTGCTTTACTTTATTCCTTTCCTGGTGGGCTCGCTGGCCTTGTTTGCCGTGGTCAAACAAGTTTCCTCGGGTTTTTCCGCTCAGGGCAGGAAGCCTTTACTATATGGCGGGCTTTCTTCCCTGCTGGCTTCTGCCGCGGCTTTTGCCGCCACCTTTATCAGCAACAATCTTTTCCTTGTGTTCTGGATCTTGTCGGGCGTCTATTTTCTCTTCGGTGTGGTCCACGTGCTGCTGACCCACCGGAAATTCTTCAGTCAGCCCGGGGAATCGCGCAGCAAGCTGTTCTATGCCGAGCTGCTGTTCGGTCTGACGATCGTCCTGTTCAGTATTGCGGCTTTTGCAGCGCTGCAGTATTTTTTAAAGGATAAGTCTTTTCTTTTTTATCCTATGCTGCTCAGCCTGCTGTTCTTCATCATCCCTTTCCTCATGAACCAGACCTTCCTGGCGGCTTATGATATCCCGCCCACGGTATTCGCTACCTGGCAGTATCCCCTGCTGCAGGCGATCGATCTGCCCGATGAGAAAGAAGGGGAGCGGCTTTATGTGATCGGCTTCGAGATCGCGAAAAAGGAAAGCGACAGGCAGAGAACTTTTTTCCGTGCCAAAGCGCCGGAGCAGATGGTGCTGGGCGAGCTGTATTATCATTTTATCAATGACTATAACGAGATGCAGAGCGAAACGCCCATCCAGTTTACCGATGCGAAGGGCAGGGCGCAGGAATGGTATTTCCGTACCAAGCCCAGATGGTACCAGCGTTCGCGCATACTCGACGCTACGCTCACCGTGCAGCAGGCTGGCATTCGTGAAAACACGGTGATCATTTGCGAGCGGGCAGCAATTAAAGAGGAGGAGATCATACCTATTTCATAAACCAGGGCTGTACAGCTCTTATAGAGGAATCATGAGAAGCCAGAGAAAATATTTTCCCGTTAACTGGATGGACGGCATGAAGATCAATAAAGATCATTTCATCGCCCAGGACAATGCCTGGCAGGATGCCCTTGGCGATACCGCCACGCTCTGCCTTTCGCCGCAACGTTATGGAGTGATCCCGGCTTCCGCTGCCGGGGAAGATACCTTTAATGTAAAGCTGTCGCTGGACAACCAGAACACTTTGAAAGTGTCAGTGCTGGGCCTGCAGGCGGTTACGCCCGGCGGCCTGCGCATACAGATCCCCGGTCTGCCTTCCCGTAATACTGAAGAAGGACTGACCACCACTTTTTCTTTTGCTGCTGCCGGCGCCGAAGCGGTGTACTGGATCGTGCTGACGGTACAGCCTTTCCAGCGGGTGCCCTCGGGCAGCCCTGAAGCGGATGAGCATCCGCCCCGTTATCCGCTGGTACAGGCCGCCTATCAGGTGCAGGTGGTGCCCGAGAGCCAGTATGCGCAATATGCCCGCAATCCTTTTGCGCTTATTATCGGCAAGGTGATCGTGAACGGCGATATGGTGAAGGTGGAAGAAGAGTATATACCGCCCTGTCTGTCGGTACAATCTTCGCCCGACCTTATGGGACTACATGCCGAACTGGACCAGTTCCTGGCCGGCCTGGAGCTGCGATGCGCCCAGATCGTGCAGAAGATCTTCAGGAAAAGCCAGCAGAACGATCTTTCGGAGCTGGCCTTGTTCCTCTGCGACCGCATTATGCTTTTTATCGGGCAGGCCATTACGGAGCTGCGCTGGAACCAGGTGTATGAGCCGCCTGCCAGAATGTTCAGCACCATTGTAAGCCTGGCCCGGGTCATGAAGAATACAATCGACCTGCGTATCGGATCAGGCAAAGAGGAGCTGATGAGCTACCTGAGCGAATGGTGCGAGCTGAATCCCGGCGAGCTGGAACAGATGCTGAGCGGCCTTGCCGGCCTGCGGTACGAGCACAACGATATTAACAGCAATATTATGCCGGTGATCCGCTTTGCCAAAGTTACCGGCAGGTTGTTTGAATCTCTGAGCAACCTTGAGTTCATCGGCAAACGTAAGGAGTCCGGCATCTTTGTAAAAGAGGAGCACCAGTACCAACAGGCAGGAAACAACGATCAGCCTAAACCCCGCCGGCGCTTTTTTGGCTAGAGCGACCGTAACGCTTCCTTTATCTCCCTAAAAATAAACGACCATGATACCGCAGAATGCCCCGGAACGCAAAAAGGCCTTTGCACGTTTTATGATCCTGTATCTCATTACCACGGGTATTATCGTGGTGGCGGTTTACTTCGGGATACAGGTACCCTTTCAGCAAAATCAAAAGCTGCAGGAGCAGCTGGCTAACATAGAGAAGGAAAGGGACTTTGGCCGCACTTTCTTTGCCCGGCTGGGCGAGGCGAAAAGCCTGCTCGATTCGGTGAACAAGCCCGGCGTGCAGGCCGAGCTGGTAGACGGCCAGATCGATTCCCGGCTGCAGCAGCTCACAGCCATAGTAGAGAAAGACTCTGTTTCGGAAAAGCGGCTCTACCAGGAGATCATCAAAACGTATTTTGAGATCAAGGACGATAAGAAAAGGATCAGGGCCTCCGGAGATAAAGATGCCCAGGCCGCCGAGTTTGAGAACCAGCTGGCGCAATGGAAAGCCAAATATGATGATTGCAAGAACACCTATACACAGCTGCTGACACAGTACAATATGAGTGTAAAGCGTTAACAGCCCATAAAAAAAGACCAGTACCTTATGCCGCAGCTTTCACGCATCTACAGCCGCAACCGGATGGGCATGGACAACAGGGTATGGCTCACGCTTATCCTTACCGTGATCCTGTCGGCAGGCCTGCTCGGCTTCCGCATGGCGACGACCGAACCCTGCTATGATGTACGGTTAAGCCTTAAAGGCGTGGTAGATCATCCTTATATGCATCACTATTTCGTAGGCGAGAGTATTATTTTCCAGGCCGGGATGAAGCATCAGCAAGAGGTTACCTGGAACTTCGGCGACGGCAGCACTATTGCACGGGGAAGCAAAGTAACGCATAGCTACCATTCGGAAGGTAATTTCCTGGTGACGGCGACCGTCAACGGGCGTTGCCTGCAATCGGTCAATGTGCGCATCAGTTCCCTGGCACTGGCTACGCCCGAGGCGAGCTCCGCTGCAGTAGCGGCGCCCGGCGTCATTATTGGTAAAGACTTTGCCGCAGCCGGCGAGCTGGCCATTTACCAGACGGAGGCTGTTGCCGGCGCTTATGAATGGACGATTGAAAACAACGCCGCCTTTCCACCGAAAGCAGGTAACAAAGTATCTTACAGCTTTACTGAGCCGGGCAGCTATGTGCTGAAGCTGAAGCTGGATAATGATGAAGCCAAAGTATATCGTAAAGCCATTGTCATATCGATGAACCCGGTCGATGTCAAAGGCCCCAACGCAGACGAGCTGCCGCCCCTGCCGCTACCGGCGCCGCCCGGAGAAGGCCCGGCAGCCGGCGCCGAGGCAGCAGAAAACAATCCTGTCGCCACACCCGCGCCGGTGGAGAAGAAGATAGAGCTGATACCCGATCCTATACTGAAGAACCAGCTGCAGGACGTGATCGACGGTAAGGAAACAATGGAAAGTCTTGCCCAGTATATGTGTCCCGGCGGTAAGGTGAAAGGGAACGGTACCATTTATGCCAACCTTAACCTCTTCGGTGAAGCGCTGAAAGGGAAAAAGGGTGTGCTCAAGGTCTTCTCCGGCAAGCGGAAGATAAAGTCGGTGCATGCCAATCGTGAAGTCGGCAGCAACTGCATCTTCAGGCTGGACGTAGAATACAAATAGATGCTGGCGCCCCGCAGCAACAAATCTGCCGTAACCTGCTGTTCCTTTCCCTCAATAAAGACCCCTGAGAAGCGCTATGGCGGCCGTTTTGCATCCAAACGGGCAGCGGGATTATGTTGCCGCTAACATTCGTTGTCTGGTAAAAAGCTATCTTTGTTCCTTCACCAAAATCAGATCAATGAGTACATTCAAAAAAACGGCGGGGCTTTGGTGGTTATGCTGCCTTTCCCTGCTGCTATTGTTCTCCTGTAAATCGGGGAGCGAAAATTCAGGTAATGGTAATCCCATCACGCTTAAGATCAATTTCAAACCGGGAGAAAAATACCTTTATACTACGCAGGTCAACCAGAAGATCAACTCCATGAATACAACCATGGACCAGTCGATGACGATGGAAATGGTCTATGCCTATGAGGGAGAGGAAGGAGAAAACAAAAAGCTGAAGATCACCTACGATCATATAACCATGAGCCTGACGACACCGATGGGCCCGGTTCAGTACGATTCCAAAGTACCCGAAAAAAGCCCGGCCGATATGGCTTTTATGAACAGTCTTATCGGTAAGTCCTTTGGCATTAAGGTGGCGCCCAACGGCGATATCGCTGCTGTAGAGGGCCTGGGCGAGCTGATCAAGTCGCTGAGCGGTGCGACCGACGATAACACCCGTTCGGCTATGGAAGGCCAGTTCAGCGATACCGCCATCCGGATGATGATGCAGAATTCTTTCGACCTCTATCCCGGCAAGCCTGTGAAAGTAGGTGAATCCTGGGGCAAAAAATCGGTGATGAGCATGGGCTTCCAGGGGCTGAACGTGAATATGGAAAATACCTACACGCTGAAGTCGATAAACAGCGGTAAAGCTACAGTAGCGGTAGCTTCGGCCATGAACCTGCCGGCTACCGATATGAGCGCCGCCGCAGGTGTGCCGATGCAGATACAGATGAACGGCAAGCAGGAAGGGACTATGGAGCTGGATATTGCCACGGGGCAGATCCTTTCCGGTAAGACCACTCAGAATATCGAGGGCCGCATATCGGGCGGTGGTCAGACCATACCGATGAATATCAACGGGGATGTGGTTATCAGCAGCAAAAAGATGTAATTTCCTGCAGAGGGATAAAAAGGGGTTATGATCCGTTGCGGGCATAACCCCTTTTTCATAGGTGACCCATGGCTGGTTGTATTGCCCGATGCTGCAGTCCGAAAAATCGCGCTGGTATCTTTGCGGTCAATGGCCTATTTTTGTAACGATCAAAATCAAAATCGATGTCCGAAGAAGTTCCGGTATTGCTTAAAGGCGCACAGATATACCAGGGTAAAAGCATTGTGTTGAGTGGCGTGGACCTGGAAGTACGTAAAGGCGAATTCGTATACCTGATCGGCAAAACCGGTACCGGTAAATCAAGCCTGCTGAAAACCCTGTACGGCGATCTGCAGCTCAAAGAAGGTGAAGGCAATGTAGCCGGCTTCAACCTGAAGGAGCTGAGCTGGAAAACCGTGCCCCTGCTGCGTCGTAACCTGGGCATCGTCTTCCAGGATTTTCAGCTGCTTACCGACAGGAATGTGCACGACAATCTTGAATTTGTACTAAAGGCCACCGGCTGGAGCGATAAGGCGCTGATCAAGGAGAAGATCGAGAATGTGCTGGATAAGGTCGGCTTGCGGGCCAAAGGCTATAAGATGACCTATGAAATGAGCGGCGGCGAGCAGCAAAGGGTCGATATTGCCCGCGCCCTGCTCAATAATCCCAAGCTGATCCTGGCGGACGAACCTACCGGTAACCTGGATCCGGAAACTACAGATAAGATCATGCAGCTGCTGTTCACCATCTGCCGCGATTATCATACTGCCGTGGTGATGGCAACACACGATTACAGCATTCTGCAGAAATACCCTGCAAGAGTTGTACGCATAGAGCAGGGCGCCGTAACAGAGATTACGGCTGCAGGTATGTCATAATGCGTAAGGCATTCTGCCGGTTGTTGTAACGCTGCAGCAGCAAAGCTCTTCGTGCATTAATATTTTCCTGGTCAAAAGGCTGGCTAAAGCGTGTTTCCAGCTGTTCTATGAATGTAGCCGGCGTACCGGCTACGTGACATACTTCCGCAAGCCCGGTGCCTTCCACCATTTCCCGGTTGACGATCACATGCCTGCCATGGAACAAGGCATGCAGCAATTTTAATTTAAGTCCCGTTGCCTGGAAGGTGGGCAATACATGCACCTGCGCTTCTGCTACCAGCCGGGCCATCGTCTCCTGGTCGGGGTTGGCGATCAGCCGGCAATGCGGCAAGTCAGCGCAGGCTGCTTTCAGTTTCTCGTGCGGGTCCCTACCGGCGAAGATAAAAGGTACCGTGCTGTGTGGGCAAACGTTTTCCAGCAGGAATAAGGCTGCTTCGATATTTTCGAGATGCCCCAGGTTACCGTGATATAAGGCATAGCTGCCCATGCCCGGCAATACATCGATATCATGATAAGGCTGAAATGACGGCACATAATCATGTTGCTTTTCGGGATAAGCCTTTTTAAAGAAACGGTAGTCGTGCTCCGCTACGGTGAGGAATACATCCGCAGCATCCAACCGGCTTTCCTGTGTTTTGAGCAGCGATGCTTCCACCCGGTAGTATAGTTTTTTCAGCAGGTTTTTTGTCCGTTGGCCCAGGAGGGCAAAGTATTCCTGCTCCAGGTTTTGGTTCCGCATCAGCTTGAAACGCCCTGCCAGCGAGGGATGCGACAGGTAATACGCCGTATGTACACCTTCAAAGAGGATGGGTGCATCAATACTTTGAAGATTGTGCAGCAGCTGTTCGTCCCTGCGCGAATACATCATATAAGGCAGCCTCAGCGAAAGTCCCGGCAACCCTGTCTTACGCGGATAGTAAAATACCTTTTCGCAATATTGTTCCAGCGCCTGCGGCCGGCCCCGGCCGTATTCAAAGCAATGCAGGTAAATAAGCACGCCGGCCTCATGCAGGTTTTTTACCTTGAAGAATACATCGACCATGCCCCCGTAATCGGGAGGATAAGGGACATCGGGCGATATGATATGCAGCCGGATCATTATTGTCTATGTGTACTGAAAAGCTGTTCGTATACTTTCTTTAGCCGTTTTTCTTCCTCCTGCCAGCAATAAACTTCCCTGGCCTTCATGGCATTTTGTTCCAGCCGTTGATGGTAAGCTTCATCATGAATCAGCCGGTTAAGGGCTTCCGCTATATTATCGGCCGTCGGTGTTTCGATAAGACAGGCCAGCTCGAAACGCGTGTTTACTTTTTCGTATTCGGGGTAAGCCATGCAGAGCTGCGGTACACCACTATGCATATAGTCGAAAAAACGGTTGGCCATTGACAGCCGGTTGCTGGGGCCTATTGCTTCAAATAAAGTAATGCCCGCCCAGGCGTTCCGTGTGTACTCGCGTAGCTGATCCGGCGGTACATAGCCCCTGAAGCTGACCTTGTCTTCCAGCCCGTATTGTTTAACTAAGGCGACGGCTTCCTTAAAAAAATTGCCGTCGCCGCAGATGATCAGGGGAGCATCCACGTGCTGCATAGCCGGGATAAGGTATTCGAAGCAACGGCCGATATTGACCGCTCCCTGGTACAAAATGAATTTTTCCTTTTTTTCCGGAATGCTGAAAGGACGCAGTACGGTAGCATTGCGTACGACCTCGTACTGTACCTGGTACTTTTCCCGGAAATAAGCGGCATAGCATTCGCCTATTGTGTAGCCCACAGGAAAACGGGGAACGGTAAACCGCTCGATACGGTCCCATAGCTTCTTTTCCCTCGGGCGGGTTACCACTTCCTGCATTTCTGTGAACAGCTCGTGCGCATCATACACCCGCCTGATCCCCCGGATACAGGAAACGAAATAGACTGGCAGTATGGTATCCAGGTCGATGGCGCAAAGCGCATCGGCCTTGCGGAACAACAGGTACCAGAACAAACGGAGCCAGTAAAGAAAATACATCATCTTGCCGTGTTCCGGACCGATGGCTAAACGCTTCTGCCGGAAGGGCTGCTCCTGCAAGGGCTTGCTGCCACGGTGCGACCGGCCCGTGAGCTCGACATCATATCCCGCTGCTGCAAGCGACCGGCAGATCCTGATCATGCGCTGATCATAATTCAGGTCATTGATTACGGTCAATATGATTCTTTTCTTTTCCAGGGGCCGGAAGTATTAGGGATGGCCGGAACGGCTGAATGAAAAATGGGTTTTCAATGAAAAAAGGGGCGATGAGGCCCCTTTTTCGACAATATTATCGCTTCAATAAGATCAATAAATTTTGGAGCGGGTATCTTCAACTTCGGCTTTCTCACGCAGCCCGTTAACCACCATATTGGCTGCATTGCTCTTTATCCCGTACTCCAGCATCTGGCGCTCTACAGCCAGGTTACGCGGCTGCTGATCGGGAATTGTGGTACGACCCAGCACATTGATGAAGTATACGCCATCCTGGCCGCTGATCGCAGGCGAAAGTGTATTTTCCTTAAAGGTCTTGCAGAAAGAATAGCCGACCACTTTCGGTTCATTGCCTACATTGGGAATAAAGCTTCGGGAAAAGTTCAGGGAATCGGCTGTACCTACCTGTTGGTTCTCTCCCTGTGCAATAGCTTCCAGCGTTGTTTTGCCTTTAGCTTTTTGTTTCAGGATCTCGGCTTTCTTTACTTTCTTCACATAGCCTTCCAGTATCGGCCGGGTTTGGGCATTGATCGGCGCCAGTCCGGCATCCATGATGCCGCTTAGCTTGGCCACTACATATTTATCACCTACGGTATACACAGTAGAGACATCGCCTACTTTGGCATCATAAGCCCACTTAACCAGATCGCGTGAAGCACCCAGGCCGTTCACCACATAGCTGTTCTTATTGAGGCCGCCGGCGGGGATCGCGCTGTAATGATTGGCTTTAACTGCCTTGTCGAAGCCGGAGCTGGCCTGGCTGGCAAACCCCGTTGCTTTGGCGGAAATATCATTCTGCGTTTTATCGCTGATGTTCAGTTCTTTCGCTACAAAGGCGATTTTGGTAGACGCTTCGGGAGCACCCTGGCGCAAGATCTCGATATAGTGATAGCCCAGCTCGGTCTTCACGATCTTCGACTCGCCGGTATGGCCCTGTTCAAAAACAAAGTCTCCGAATTCTTTGGCCAGGCCTCCTTTTTGTGCCAACGGGAAATCATATTCGCCACCTTTATCCTTGCTGCCGGCGTCGTCGGAATAAGTAACGGCCAGCGAATCGAACCTGGCGCCGGCTTTCAGCATGGCGACAACGCTATCGATGCGGACTTTAGCGGCAGTATCGGAGAAGAATCGGCTTCCCTGACCCAGCTGGCGGGTAGCTACAAGTATGTGACGGCATTTTACGGAATCGGGGAGCGATTTCCGGTCCTCGATCTTGGCGAGCATGTAGTTGCTGCCATCATAGAAGGGTCCCACAATGCTGTTTACCGGAGCGCTCATCAGCTCGTCCACATTCGGAATGCTCTGCAGCTGCTGTTTGGAGAAGTAAGCAATGGGGATCTGGCTTTGTGAGTTGCGGTTTACGAAATCGGTATCATTGGTTGCAGTAGCAAATTCAGCTTTCAGCTTTTCCAGCTCTGCAAATGTGCGCGCGGAGTCTTCGGCTGAAGGTTGAATAGTGAAGCTTACAAAATCGATGCTGCGGGAAGGTTCTTTTATTTCGAACATGGCTTTGTGCGCTTCCATGTACTTTTTGATATCGTCGTCGCTTACTTTCGCCTGATCATCGGGTACCAGGGTATACGGCAATTTTACATAGTTGATTTTGGCAAGGGTATTGCGGCCTGCGTTCTGGTCATCCAGCATGAACTTCGGGATATAGATCGAACCGGCAACCAGTGTATTGAATTTGGCAGCATAACGGCTCTTCACCAGGCCGGCCTCGAAGGCCTCCCATTGTGCTTTCGTGTCGGGGCTGCGCTTGATCTGCTGAATACGGGCCGCTGCTTCCTGGGGGTTGAACACGCCGGTCTGCGGATTGGTGAACAGCTGCTTTACATTCGGATCGGGATTAGGCCCGGTGATCATATCTTTCAGCTCGGCCGGGCCTACGGTAATACCCAGCTTTTCGCTCACCTCATTCAGCAGGCGCTCATTCACCATTTCGTTCCATACCTGGTCGCGCAGCTGTGCCTGTGTATTTTCATCAACCGGAGCATTGGGATTCTGGCGTTTCATTTCCTCTTCCCTTTGCTTTACAGCAGCATCGTATTCCCGGGCGTCGATCTTTTCACCATTGATCTTGCCTATGGTCGTAGACCGGGAGCCCCCGCCTTTGCCATAGTCCATCAAGATGAAACCCACCAGGGCGACCACGATTACACCGCCCGCCAGCTTCGCATATTTATCCCGTATTTTCTGAATTACTGCCATAGTAAAATGAAGTACACAATTATCGAAAGTGCGCAAATGTAATGGAAAAATCGGAAAAACAAATCCTTTCCCGCTTCTATCCGCGAAATTATATGGAAAAATAATGTCCTTTATTCCTGAACCAAGGCGAGAAAGGACCAAATAAAAGAGGGCAGCTCTGTGCAGCGCATCCCGTTTTTTCGTCCGACGGCTACGCCTACCAAATTGTCGTGAGCAAAAGGCTACCAGCATAGCACTATTTTGGCTACCGGCTTGTGATTACTTGCCCAAAAGACCCTGAATGTCGCTACAGGCCTATAATTTGGCGGTATCTAAACATAAAAAGAAACTCTATGAAAAGAACAAAACTGTACCTGGCCCTTGCTGCTATGCTGGCTTCTTTTACCGGCTTTGCGCACAAAGAATGTAACCTCGGTATCTCGATGACTCCTTCAGCGGGATACTCCACTACTTTAAACTACGGCGAATCCTGCTTTTTCGATGTAAAAGTCACCAATAATGGCCCTGACGCCCTGGCCGTAACCGACAGCCTCTTTCTCGGGATGGTCGGCACAACATCCATTACACTGATTGTGCCCCCGGGTCCCATTCCCAGTGGGGGATCATTTACCCTGATTAAGAAGACCTATGCTGATCACGATGTCGACACCTTGAGGGCTGCAGATAAGGTTGTCGGCGCCTGCTTTGTGCTGATGAAACAATCGGATATTATGATCGGCAACCCGCCCCGCCCGGTTACCGAAACTTATGAAGACAATGTGGCAGCCAACGATACAGCCTGTTTCTCGGTTACGCTTAAGAAGCGCCCGACCAGCAGCATCTTCGAATGGGACAATGCGGCGGCAGAGCCCCTGCAGCTGTACCCCAATCCCGCCCGCGATGAAGTACGCTTCAGCCTTAAGCCCGACCCTACCGCCCCGGTCCTGGTGTCGGTAAAAGATATTACCGGCAGGGAAGTACGACGCGTGGATATGGGTATACTGCGGAACAGCGCTGTGACAGAAGCTTCGTTGGATATCCGCGGTCTGCGGCCCGGGCTTTATCTCGTGGAATGGCAAAATGGTGCGCGTAGGGCGGTGGGTAAGCTCAACGTAAAATGATATGGTATCTGTTTCAAACCGGGAGCGGCTACCCTGTAACAGGATTAGCCGTTCTGCTGTATAAAGAAATACAGATCTGTTATGCCGCGGCTTAGCGCCAGTCCTGCTTTTTGCCGGGATAGCGTTGCGTGTCGGGCTTAGGGAGCTAGGACCAGTGATTTTTTGCTGAAAGTCAGCGGACAGAGCATTTGTATTGCTTTATATAGTTTTTTGTCTAAATTAGCCCTTAAACTTAAAAAGATACTATGAAAAAAATTAAACTCATGTTGACTACAGCGGCAGCTGTACTGTGCACAACTGCTTCTTTCGCACAGAAGCAATGCAATCTGAGCCTGACAGTAACCCCTTCCGCCGGGTATTCCACCACCCTCAACTATAAGGATACCTGCTATTTTGATGTAAAGATCACAAATAACGGCAGCGCAGCACTGGCGACTACAGACACCATTGTCATGGGCCTTGTCGGCACAACCAATCTGATACCTTTTATTCCCACAGGCGCTGTTGCCAGCGGCCAGTCATTTTCAACTACAAAGGCGTTCCGGATTGCACATACGATCGATACCCTGAAAGCAGCTGATCTCACGATCAATATCTGCTCTGCTCTGCGTAAGCAGGCCGATATTACCATTAGTGGCCGGCCGCTCACGATTACCTACATGGACAACGTAGCCACCAACGACACCTCCTGCAATACGGTAACTTTAAAGAAACGTCAGCAAAGCGGTATCCTGGAGTGGGGTAGCGCCAGTAACGAGCCCCTGGCCTTGTATCCCAACCCCGCTACCGATGAGGTAAGATTCGATATGAAGCCCGACCGCGCTGAAAATGTAGTGGTATCGGTGAAGGACCTTACCGGACGTGAAGTAGCGCGTAAAGACTATGGCAAGCTGCCGTTGGGCACCAGCACCACGCTGAGCCTCGACCTGCGCCAGCTGAAAGCGGGGCTTTACTTTGTAGAATGGAGCAGTGGTGAAAGGCGTGCGGTTGGCAAGCTGAACATCAGGCGCTGATCTGCCATGAAGATTTAACATTAAAAGCATTGATACGAAAGCATATCAATGCTTTTTTGTTTAATTTGCAAAGAAACAACGTACTATTTTAGTTATATGAAGCCCGGAAATTTATTTTGTACAGCATTGCTGATGTTTGCCGGCCTGAACACCCTGCAGGCACAGCAAAAGAATTGCGATATGGGCATTACCCTCATGTCGCCGGCCGCAGGAGCAGTGATCAATGCCTATGCCTCGTTCAACATTACCGTGAGGATCGTCAACAACGGCCCTCAAGACCTGGTAGTCGGCGACACCGTTTGGTATAATTTTCCTTCGATGCCTCTTACCTCCTATAGACCTTTCTCTTTACAGGAAGCGATACCCTCCGGCGGAAATTCTACCGTGATCCTTACCACCAGCAGTAATGTAACCAGCAATCCCGAGGATGTTACTGAGGACTATTGTGTAACCGTCATCAGCCGTCCCGATAACGCCGGCTCTTTTGTCGATACAACGATAACCACCAATAACAACAGTTGTAATTCGGTAACCTTCAAAGCCCTTCCTACCAGCGGTATAGAAGAGGTAAATGCCGGTAGCGGGCATCTTGTGCTTTATCCCAATCCCGCCAGCAACAGCATAGACATCGCCTGGGCCGGCGCGGCTAAGGACAAACCGGCAATAAGTGTTTTCGATCTTTCGGGCCGGCGGCTCATTGCAAAAGCGCCGGGGGAAGCGGTTTCCGGTAAAGAGAAATTGTCGCTTGACATTTCGGTCCTGCATCCCGGTATGTACCTGGTGGAGCTGCAGAGCGGGAAGACGCGTACAACAGGCCGGTTCATTAAACAATAAGGATGTTCTTTCAATTTTAAGGCGCCTCCAAGGCGCCTTTTTGTTTTCCCTTATCTTGCAGCACAAATGAAAAGAGCTAAAGCCCCCCTGCTGTTTCCATTGCTTATGGCCTTATCGCTGTTGTCCTGCAGCAAGCATGAGGCCGGCAAAAAAATGATCTTCCGCTATAACCAAATCAGCGGAATGGAAACGCTCGATCCTGCCTTTGCCAAAAGCCTGGCCATTATGTGGGGTACTCATTTCCTGTACAATACCCTGCTCGAAGTGGACAGCGGTCTGAATACCGTGCCTTCGCTGGCTACCCACTGGACGCTCAGCCCCGACGGTCTCGATTATACCTTTCATTTGCGCCGGGATGTTTATTTTCATGACAACGACGCGTTCCCGGGCGGGCGTGGCCGCCGGATGACCGCGGCCGATGTGGTGTACAGCTTTAACCGCCTGGTTGACCCGGCCACTGCTTCGGCAGGCGCCTGGATCTTCAACGGCAGGGTAAGAGCACAAAATCCTTTCGAAGCCCCCGACGATACCACGGTGCTGATCCATCTGAGGGAGCCTTTCCGGCCCCTGCCCCAGATCCTCACGATGCAATATTGTTCGGTAGTGCCTCATGAAGTGGTGGCGAAGTGGGGTAAGGATTTCCGCAACCATCCCTGCGGTACAGGACCCTTTCAGTTTCGCTACTGGGACGAGGGGAATATGCTGGTGCTGCACCGCAACCTGCATTACTGGGAACGGGACGAAGCTGGCGCCCGCCTGCCTTATCTCGATGCCGTGCAGGTATCGTTCAACGATACCAGGGCCATGGAATTTCTTTTGTTCAACCAGAAAAAAATTGACTTTATCAATGGCATCGATGGCTCGATGAAAGATATGGTGCTGACACGCAAAGGGACCCTGCGGCCTGAATTTGCCGGCCGTATCCGGCTTGAAAAGCAGCCTTACCTGTATACCGAATACCTGGCTTTCGTGATCGACAGCACCAACCCTGCAGTGAAGAACAATCCTGTAAAGCTGAAGAAAATACGCCAGGCCATTAACTACGCGATAGACAGAGAGAAGATTGTGACCTATTTCCGGAATGGGGTGGGCGTGCCGGCTACACGGGGATTCGTGCCCCTGGCAATGCCCGGCCTGGGGTATGCGGCATTTGAAGGGTATCGTTATGATCCTGCCAAAGCCCTGGCCCTGCTGAGCGAGGCCGGATTTCCCAACGGCGAAGGCCTGCCGGTCATTACCCTTACCGTACCCGACGTCTATGTGGACATCTGCAACTTCGTGGCCAGCCAGCTGGGCGAAGTAGGCATACGCACCCAGGTGCAGGTGATGCTGATGGGCCTGCTGCGGCAGATGATGACGCGGTCGCAGCTGCCTTTTTTTAAGGCGGGCTGGGTGGCCGACTATCCCGATGCCGAAACCTTCCTCGCCTGCTTCTACAGCGAATTCCCTGCGCCGCCCAACTATACACGCTTCCGCAATCCGACCTTTGACCGATGGTACCGGCAGAGCCTGCAGGCCGCCAGCGATACGCAACGGTATGCCCTGTATGCCCGAATGGACAGCCTGGTGGGAAGTGAAGCGCCGGTCGTACCTTTGTATTATGATGAAATGCTTCATTTCACACAAAAGAATATAACCGGTCTCCAAAGCAATGCGCTGAACATTATAGATCTGCGCAGGGTAAAAAAGACAGACTAAATAAACAAGAAGATGGAAAATATCTGGGACAACCCGAGCAGCCTTCCCGAGTGGGACGATGAGCGGTTCCGGAAGATGGAAGAAGAAGATGGTGCGACCTGGAACGACAACATTGGCCGCGAAGCCTGTAAGGCCTTGTACAACCAATGGCGCGAAGTGATGGCCGGCCTGAATGGTTTGTTTTCCTATACCTCGCCGCATACCGGTACCTCCGAAGCCTTCCTGCACAGCCAGAAGAATATGGTAATGGATGAGGCGCGCCAGGTTGCCGTCAAAGTGAGAAGCGCCGATACGGCCGGTTTTTACGTGCTGAAGATGGAGAACGCAGCAGTGATCCGCAAAAGCGCCCAGTTTGTGGCTTCTCAAATATTGGCCATGGCCGACATGGGTTTTATCGAAGCCGGGCATGCGGCGGTGGTGCGCGCCGATATCGACAGCTTCAGGCTGCTGTTCCGCAAATGGATACAGACCTTTGAAAAGGATGATTATGAAGATGAGTGGGGATTTTTTGTTTAAATAAAAAACATTAATTACCTTTGCCGCCCCAATGGCGAGATAGCTCAGTTGGTTAGAGCGCAGGATTCATAACCCTGAGGTGACGGGTTCAACTCCCGTTCTCGCTACCAGATCTCAAAAGGCTGCATATATTGCGGCCTTTTTTTATTGGCTCAGGTAAGCATTTCCATGATAATGCCTTCCGATATCCGTAAAAGGATCGTAATGTGTGATGTTCGCGGATCAAGCGTAAAACCTGGGGAAACAATAGGTATGTCCTGATGAAAATCGGGCATCGGTTCAGAACCCAGAGAATGGAACGCGGCAATACTTATGGGTGAGTTTGTACCACAGCTGCACAGGCAGGCCGGTCGGGACGCGTAGCGACCTGAACGGCGGCTGAATACATATTCTCCTCAGCAAACCCTGGTTTTGCTCCTACGGAGCAATTTATGTTTGTTCTTACTAGCGCTACAAACGTTCGTAACGCGGATAGCTATAGGATCATTTGCAAACCTTTCCTGTCCTATAGGATCGGGAAGGGCTGGTGCTGCCCCGGGCTGCGCTATCTTGTCCTTTCGTAATGATTGAAGCCTCATAACCTCCATTCCATATACTTCCTGTAATTCCCCGGATTTTCCGCTTGATCCACGTTCAGGTTGAAGCAAGCACTTTCCTACTGTTCCGTTCTGCTCCGAAATAAATGCCTGGCCGTAAAATAACAGCCATATGTACAAGGTATAATATTGCAGGAAGTTACTGCTGAATAAACGGATACAAGGTATATACAGACTGGTGATCGGAGTAAGCTTTGATGACTCTTTTTGTGGTCAGCATGATCAGGAGCGTAAAGCCGGATCCGCGTTTTCCCTAGGTAATTGATCCCTTTTCCGTTTCTTTGATCCATGAAGGTGGATTTCCTTATCGTGGGCCAGGGTATTGCCGGCAGCCTGCTCAGCTATCGACTGTTGCAGGCGGGGAAAAGCGTGATGGTGCTTGACGACGGCTATGGGGGAAGGGCCAGCCGCGTGGCCGGCGCCGTGATCAATCCGCTGAGTGGCAAACAATGGAAAGCGGCGCCAGGCGCAATGCACTTCCTGCCTGTGGCGCTGGACACTTACCGGCAATTGGAGCAACTGCTGCAAAAAAAGCTGATCTCTTCTTTGCCCCTCTATCTCTTCCACACGCCGGGAGAACCCGCTTTGCCTCATCTGCAGCAAGTGTCGCCGCAGCAGCTCGAACCCTATTTTCACCTCAGCGGCCCATTGGATTGCCTGCCCGATACCTGGCTGGTCGATGCTGCAGCCTTGCTGGATGGCTTGGCTAGTTACCTATTGCAACAGGGAGCCTTACGTGAAGAAAGTTTTGATATCGGCCGCTGTTCCTTTTCCGGCAGCGAAGTACACTACAGCGATATTGAAGCGGGCGCTGTCGTCTTTTGCGAAGGTGCGGCGGCCAGGACCAATCCCCTGCTGAAGGCGCTGCCCTTTACCGCCAACCGCGGAGAAGCCCTGCTGCTGGATATTCCCGGCTTACCCGCCGGCGCCATTTACCATAAAGGCTTACGACTGGTACCCCGCAGCGACGGGCTTTTCTGGTGCGGTAGCAATTATACCTGGAACTTCAGCGACCTAGCTCCGGATAAAGCCTGGCGCGATGAGGCCCTGGCTGCGCTGGATACCTGGCTCCGGATTCCTTTTGCGCTGCAGGATCATATCGTAGCCGAGCGGCCCACGACGGCAGGCCAGGTGCCCTTGCTGGGCGCCCATCTGGCATATCCCCGCGTATTTTTGCTCAATGGCCTGGGGACAAGAGGTTTCTCGGCCGGTCCTTACTGGACGGAACAGCTGGCCAGGCAACTGCTGCAGCCGGGCTATGAGATACCAGCAGCCGCAGGTTATATTCCACCTAGTAAATGGCTTGCTGATCCCTCATAAGGTACCGGGATGGATCAGGGCCGCAAGGGGTCGTCGATGGGCCGGTTGTTCAGCATCAGCACCGGGCCGCTGCGATCGAAGTAAACAGCACGGCTGGGATAGATCAGCAGGTTGTCCATGGCCTTGTAGCTTTTAGGGCCACGCAGCACATAAATGGCCATTCGCGTTGTTTGTGGCAGTAGCTTGAATTCCTTATCGGCTTTAAACCACATATGGGTAACGAAAGTGGTGCTGCTGACGGGATAGCTGTCTTCGGCGATCTGCTGGTTGTTCTTGTCGAATTGCCGGTACAGCACTGCCGGCATAATGGAATTATCGTAGCAATGGAACCAGGCCGATATTGTAAAGAGAGAGTCGGTGGTGGGATGACTTACCGGTACCGAAGCCAGCAGCTGCTCTTCTGCGGGTGTAGCGGGAAATGCACCTTTACCGGCAAATGGCTTTTCATAAGGACTGTTGTCAAAAGCATTGTGGTAGCTAAAGCCCGGCCCTCCGATCAGCCCTTCGGTTTGTGTTTGTATCATGGCCAGGTCGCGTAGCGAATCGCGGTATAGCTGGTCATGCTGCTCCATGGCTTTCAGGTCGAGCCGGTAAAGGTCGACGCCTTCCCTGTGCCCGATAAAGGATGCCTGCTGTACCAGGTGGCGTTCACCCATGATCAGCGAGATACGGTCCTGCACGAATAAAAGAAAAGGTTTGTCGCCGAACTGGTCCGCGATCGGTTTGCCGGAAAGTGGTCCGTCGCAGAGGCGCAGGTTGGCAAAGCTTTGCGACCATGAGGTGCGCGACATCATGACGTCGGTCATCCTAAGGCCGGTTTGGCAGGCGATCTGCGCACCTGTATAAATGACCGCAGAATAATCTTCCTGCATGCCTACTTTTTCCGATCCGATATGCGTATAGGGCAGACCAATGGTGCCCTGAAAGCTGTCCACAGAGAAGCCTTTCTCCTGCAGCCATGTCGTCCAGGTGGTATCGCCCTCCAAGCGGAAGCGGGTATAATGTCCCGCTGCCAGGTTACATTCTTCCCTTATTGTCTGCCCGTAGCCGTTCCATTCAATCAGCCATATGATGCAAACGACCGCCGTAAGGGCAAGATAGGTTTTCCGGAATCCCCTGCGCTGCATCCTGCTAAACCAGCGGTAGAGGAATATCGCGGCGTAGATCATTAAAATATAATAGGTAATCCAGGAGAAACGGCCCAGGGTGCGGAACTGGCGGAATACCGAAACATAATCGGCCAGGAAGTCCATACCCCAGATAAAGGGTATGCCCATGGCAAACATGAATACGACCAGTGCTGTAATGAGCCAGGTACGGAAGCTGCGCACGGGGTGTGCCGCTACCTTGCGTCGCCGTACGATGCGAACGACGAGGCTCCTCAGCAGCCGGTAGATAAGGAAAAGCAGGACCAGCAACGAAACGAAACCGAGATAGCAATAGCCTTCCGTATTGTGGGCGGAGCCGCCGAAGATCCAGGCGAAGGCGGAAGAGCCGATGAAGTTATAATAGCTCGTTGCTATATCCATAAAAGTGGCTCCTGAAGTAAGGTAACCGGAAGGGTAGGCGGGCCGGTCGGTCACAGGATCAGTAAGGAACAGGTACAATTTAAACAGGGCAATAGCTGCGCCTACAGCCATGCTCAGGCGAAAGCAATACGCCAGCTTCCGTTTCAGCGGGCGGTGTACCGATACCAGGTAGGCGAAGCAATACCCGAGGATAAGGATGAGGCTGAAGGCCAGGTAGTATACGTGGAGCAAGGTAAACAAGAGCGAATGAAGCGTGATGTACACGAGATATCTGCCTTTTCGTTGCCGCTCATATTGCATAATCCAGTACAGGATCATCGGAAAGAAACAGCAAAGACCGAGGCCGAAGTGGCCGAAAAGCCGGAAGAACTGGGGCGAAAAATACGCGATGAATATAGCCGCAGCCACCGCCCACCACCCCCTTACCCGGTAGAGCGAGAGGATACGGTAAATGAAAAGGGAACAGAGGAAATAAGAGACGATAAAGGTCAGGTGCATCAGGAAAAGCCCGTAATGAACAATACCGGGGAACCAGTTCCGGAGCTTGGCCAGGGGCCAGGCCAGTGCCGGCATATTATCGGTAAAGATGATGTGCTCCCCGAAAGGATAGTTCATCCCGGTAAAATGGCTGCCGTAATCGTATTGGATGAAGTAGAGATAGTTGAAATAGTTCTTGATGCCATCTCCCGATGCCGACATCATGATCGTGTTCAGCCGGCCGATGATCGGATAAAAATAGCAAAGACAAAAAATAAGATTCAGCAGGAACAGGAAAAGTAGTTCCTTCTTGGACTGTTGCATCATAGGTTTGATCTGCCGGGTAAAACGAAACCATCATTGCTGATAATGGGGCGTACCCGGGTTGACAAAAATAGAAGTATCTGCGCAATAAAAGGATTACCTGCCGGGGATTCAGGGGTGCTGCACCACCCTTATTCAACGTGCAGGAGGACATCAGGCGCCGGCTTCTTTATCCCGGCCGGGAGCCAGGATCTGTACCAGGAAAAGCATACAGGCAAAAGGCAGCAGCCAGAATATTCTTGTTTGCAGGCGATCCAGGACTGTGGAAAAAGTCGCGGTAAAAAAGGCATTAGCAAGGATCCCCGCCAGCAGCATCGCCAGCATAAAATTCCAGTTGCGCAGCGCTGCCCGGGACTGTCGGCCGGGATAGGTATAGAGCGTAGCCGCCGCTGTAAGCAGGAGGAACACAAAGATGATGCCATTGAAGAAGCCCATTCTCGAAGAAAGCGGCGCATCGCATTGCTGCAGCGAGGTGCGATATTCCTTGATCTCCCGCGGAAAGTGTTCCTGCACCATTTTATAAGGAAAGGAATCGTCGCCCTGGCGCTGGAAGGAGACCGAGACCTGGGGCAGCTGGCGTATGCCGGCCTCCAGGGCTTCGTAGAGCTGGAGGCCCAGGTATTTGGGCCGCGTCAGCGACCGCCGCACGATAAGGCTGTATTCTTTCTCCATCGTTGTCCAACCCACTTCGCAGCCTCCCGAATCCACCAGCTGGCCGCTGCTCCACATAAAATCCCACTGCCGGTCGCCGGTGCATCCCTGGTAGGCGCAGAGGGAGTAGTGTTCGGTGGGACAATACTGCTTAAGGAACTGGTCGAGAATACCATTCTCTGCCATGCGCGACATCATGAAGATATGGGTGGAAGCGCTGGGCCGGAAACGGTTACCTTCCCAGAGGTTGAAGAAACTGATGGAGAGATAGGAAAATAAGGTGATGACAAACAGGAATGCCGTTTTCTTCAGGAACCAGCGCTGCCTGCTGAACACGGAATACAGCCGGGCCAGGATGCAAAGCGCAAGCACGATGAGCAGATGCGAATTGTGCTGCTGGATAATGAACCAGAGCACGATAAAATAATACACCTTCACGCTTTTCTTATGAGTAGGGCTGAGGTAGTAATCCACAAGAGCGAGCAGCAGTATGGCCGAAAAGATATCGGGCATGACCTGGCTGTTGACCCATCCCGCGCTGGTACAGGTACCCAGCAGCAGAGTAATGAGAAAAAACAGGCGGTTGCTGTATTGTGCCCCCAGGATCTTTTGGGTTACCCTGCGCAGGAAATGGACCAGCAGAAGGGTTTGCGCCACGATAATGCCCCAGAGCGTAAGGCCCGAAAGCGTCGCTATCCTGAGCAGGATGGCGTAGCTGATCGGTCTGTCGATGGGAACATGCAGCCGCCAGGCGTTTTCGATATACCCGCCGGTATCGGGCGTTACCAGCGGATAGCTGTTGTACATCGCCGGAAGCATCAGGCAAAGGCATCCGGATAAATAGGACACGAGCGTGTGTAGCCGCGTCTGTTTTTCATGGCTCAGATTCATGGTGAATCATTTTCGGGATATGAGGATTTCGGTAAAGCCGGAGAAAATACAAAAGATCACCGGCTGTTACATCAGGAAGCGGTCAAACAGCTCATAGTGGTCCCTTCCCAGGTGCGGATACAGGAACCCGTATTTCAGGTACACAAAATATACGGTATTGACCGCCGCATAGAATACCGTATAGGCAATAAGCACCAGGTGGCCTGTAAGGTAAAGGTAGCGGCGGCCCTGCCAGTGCTGCAGCAGGATAGCACGGTACCGGATAAGCCCGAAGCCGCTAACAATGCCGACGAAAACAGCGATATGCCGCAGGGTAAAAATATGGATGAGTGCATGCTGGGGCATCACGAAAGACCAGCTGATGGCCGCAAGGTAGATCACGATAGCCACCCTGAAAAATACCTTGTTACGCTTCCGCAATTGCAGGGCGCCCAGTATGCCCAGCAGGATCAGCACCAGCGAGGGGAAAATGTAGAAGTGCCCCAGGCGATGCAGCCGCGTTTTGGGCAGCAGGAAGAAATAATCTTTAAAATCCATTTTGCGGGCAAGCTCGCTGGCCGCAGCCTCGGCGCCGGTCCGGTTCAGCAAAGCCCCCTTCATATCGGCGAGCATAGCATCGAAGCCGCCAAGATAGGCCGCATTGAGATAAAGCCGCAAACCGAAGGCCAGCACCGGTACAATAAGCAGCACGGCGACCTCCCAGCGGAACCACTTTTGCTTTAGAGCCAGGGGAAAGCCGACCACGATGATGGCAATATATACATAAGGTTCGTAGGACAGCAGGCACATCATCGCATAGCAGAAGGCCAGCACCAGAATCACTGCCGCAGAACGTTTTTCGGTGAGGTAGGCCCACCACAGGTAAACAAAAGACCAGCGGAAAAATTCGATATACAGGTGCTGGTGCGCATCATCGGCCCAGGAAATAAAGTAATTGGACAGCACCAGCACCGAAGCCCCGATAAAGGCTGCGGGATCGTTGTTGAGCCAGCGTGCCAGTATGGAATAGATCATGAAGAACAGCGCCACGGAAAGCAGCAGCGGCAGCAGGCTGATGGCCTGGTCGGTATAGTGGCCCGACAGGCGGGCAGTAAGCCCGCCCAGCCATTCGGCCATGGGCGGATAATGCGTGTATACATAATCGTTCTCCGGCAGGGAGTCGGTATAGGCATAAGTAGGCAGGCCGGCATTGGGACCAAAGCCCTTCTCCATATAGAACCTGGCCGCGCTTTCGACATTGCCCTCGCTGGAGGCGTCGCCGTAATACCAGGAGCGGCCAAAGCCGGGGTCGTGAATACCAACCTTTGCATACCGGGTACCGATAACGGCGTACACAAACAGGAAGATCAGCCAGAATGCCGGGCGTTTATAAAAAGGTCTTGTCGGTGTCATGGCCGGAATACAGTAAAAGCAGTTTTTGTATTTTGTTGATGATAGGTGCTGTTGTAATGTTCTTGATGCAAAAATTGTCGCCGCCGCAGGGAAGTTTATCCACGAAATGCGCGCAGGGCGAGCAGTTAACACCGAGATACAGGTATTCGTTAGCTGTGTTGAGGTCGATCCGGCTTTGCGGGGAGGTCGGGCCCCAAATGGACAGGTTGGGTATATTAAGCTTATTGGCGATATGCAACGGGGCCGAATCGATGGTAACCATAAGCGCGCACTCTTCGTAAAGGAAACGGTAATAGGCTTCAAATTCGTATTGGCCGGCAATATTCGTTATCTGCGCCCGGTCAAAGTTATGGCTATCGAGGAACTGTTCGTTGGCTTCCCTGTCGGAAGGCGCCCCGAGCAGCGCTATCTTATAAGGCGTAAGGCGCAGCAGCTCGCTACAGAGTGCCTGCAGCTGGGCATCCGTAAGGCGCCGCTCGCGTGCCAGCTCGCTGCAGGTATTGTTGAGCGCAATATAAGTGTAGGCTTTCCCCTGCTGCCGCGGCGGAAAGCCTTTAATTGTATAAGGTGTAATAGCCGTGACGCCCATAGCCCGCACCATTTCCTCATAATTGTCTTCCACATTGATCACCGTATTGAAATAGACATGATGCGTGTACAGGTTGTAGCGGAAGGGTACCTGGTTGAAGTAAAAGCCAAAACGGTTGAGGGCCAGGGTCCATGCTGACAGGATGCCGGTAAGCTTGGAATAAACTTCCAGGTCGGCGATCCAGAGGCGCCGCCGCCTTTGCAGCCGGGCTACCGTGGCCAGCGAGGAGCACACCAGCCGGAAAAAGTTACGGTCGTCGATCACGTAGACCGTTTCAAACAGCCGGATGGAGCGGATGCCCTCCTCGATGCTTTTGGAACAAATAATGGTCAGCCGGGCGTCCGGGTACTTCACTTTAAGGCTGTAAAGCGCGTCTGAAGCCATAATGACGCTGCCGAAGCCCAGCAGCTTAATGATGCAGATCTCATTCGGAGCTTGTTCAACATGGTGATTCCGCCTTAAAATAAACCCCAATAGCCGCGCCAGGGCTATATGTAGATAAACAAGGGGCAGTCCTATGTAAGTGTCAAGAAATTGTTTCTGCTTGAGGTTCAACTCGGCTCCTTCTGTGTTTGAAAGGGTAAAAATAGATTTTTCGGAGAGCAACGCCAAAGATTGCTGGCACCAGCCTTTCTCAGGGATGCTTATTGATGCCGGCCGTTTCCTTTTCCACCGCAGGCAGCACAAGACTATACCCCGAAGTGGTATCGATGGCGAAATAAAACCTGTTGAGCTCGTTGCCGGACAGGGGGCCGAAGCTGTCAATGATCTCCTTCCGGTTACCGGTAACCCGCTTGTTCATATTTTCCCGGGTGTCCACACAAAAGGTAAGGTTGGGATGATCGCCCTTCAGCGCCGATGCAAGAAGACTTTCGGCCGGCAGCGCCCAATCGGCGATCAGCAGCGCCTTCAGTGCCTCGTCACGATATAGATAACCCTTATGCAGGTCTTGCTGTTTCATTTTTTGCAATACCCCGAATAGCCACTCTTTCCGGGCGGTAAATTTTTCGGCCGCGGCACCCATATAAACCAGTCGCGTACCCAAAATAAAGATCGTGAGCAGCAGCAGGTTTCGCGGCTGCATGCGCGGAGCGGTTTCAAACACGAACAGGGCAGCACCGATAAGCGTGAACGGCATCCATTCGCTCTCCATATAGAAAGGAACAAAATCCTTAAACGTAAGCGCCATTGCCTGGTAATAGGCCAGGCTGAAAGCCAGGACCATCGCCAGCTTCCGGTAGCGCCGGTGCTTTACCGCAGTGTATAGGCCGGCAAAAAACAAGAACGGCACAAAGTAATAATGCGTCAACAGGCGCCTGAAGAAGGTGAGTGACATCTCGGACCGGATGCCTGTCCCGATATCTGCCAGTGAAAAATGGGTCGCATGCCTTGCCCTTGGTGCATCGTAGCCGCTGTACTGTATTACCCGGTATTTGGCCACAATAATAAGCATCAGCGCCATGCTCAGCACAACAGCTTCTTTACTGCGATAAGGATTGCTGCAGGCGTCGGTAATAAAGAAGGTCCAGAGAAAGGGAACTACGATCAGCATCAGCGGATGTGTGAATAAGCTGAGAAAGGCCAGCGGCAGGAACAGAAGAACGTGCCACCCAAAGGCATACCGCCGCTGCCTGAAATGCAGCACCAGGCCAAAGAGCAGGAACATCCAGGCGATGGCCTGGTGGATCTCGTTATTCGTCCAGAAATAGGTATCGCCGGCAAACAAGGTATAATAAAACGCCATAAGCAGGCCCAGCGCCGGGTTTCGGAATACGAACAGCAGCAGCAGACATACTGCCAGGTAAAAGAGGTTGAAACTAAGCGAATACCATAGGACAATAGTTGGAAGCGACCAGTGCAATTTGTTACCGAAGAAAGGCACCAGGTGGGTGATAAAGCTGCCGTAACGATATTCCCCGATCAGCAGCTGACCGGTATTGAGTATCCGCAGCGTCATATGCGAAGCGTCGCAGAAGAGCATACGTTCCTGGTAATAGATTAATGAGCCGGCCAGCAGCAGGATAAACAGGGTCAGGACCGTGTATTTCAAAAACAGGGGATGGGGGATTTTCATGGAGAATTTCGTATGGTAATATTTTTGACTTCGATATTTTACGAAAGCGATCGTTTATTATATAAAGACGGTTTTTATAAAGAGATAAATGGGAGGCAGGTTGCTCTTTTTTGAAGAAAAGGTCGGCCTCAGAACATCATTTTTGCCCCTTTAAACAACGGGGCTGCTTCAAATAATTTCTAGTTTGGAATCCCTTTCTTACTTTTATGCGGTCCTTAAACTGAATTGCTATGACACGATCCTTTTCTGCACTTGCCGGCGGGGTTATGCTAAGCGTAGTGGCGCTGAGCTCCTGCGTTTCCAATAAAAAATTCAATGAATCACAGCTGGCCCTGGCCAACTCCCGAAAACGGGTGAGCGAACTGAGCGAAGACCTGGAAAATGCCAAAAGCCGCCTGCAGCTGATGGAAGAGGCCAATGCCTCCGCCGCCAATCAATTGGACGAAAAAGACAAACGCATTAATGAAAACCAGAAAGAGCTGGCCGATCAGCAGGAAAGGCTGAGGCAGCTCCAGGATCTCATCGACAGGCAGAAAGCGCAAACCGAATCCCTGCGGGCCAAAATGGCTAATGCGCTGGGCGGCTTCAGCTCCGATCAGCTATCCGTATTTACCAAGAACGGGAAGGTATATGTCAGCCTTTCGGAGAAGCTGCTGTTTCCCTCGGGCAGCGCCGTCGTCAATGCGGAAGGCAAGGCCGCATTGGAAAAGGTAGCGCAGGCGCTGGACGAGAATAAAGACATCAATGTAAATATCGAAGGGCATACCGATTCCATTCCCATCCGCCTGAAATTTGAAGATAACTGGGCATTGAGCGTAGCGCGTTCTACCGCTATCGTTCGCCTGCTGACCAATACCTATCACCTCGACCCTGTGCGTATTACGGCCAGCGGCCGCAGCCAGTACGAGCCCGTAGCCGACAATGCCACGCCCGAAGGCCGCGCCCGCAACAGGAGAACCGAGATCATACTGGCGCCCAAGCTGGATCAGCTGATGCAGCTGATCGAAGGGGCGCAGACCAAATAGCCTATCATCAACCGCAAAGGATAAATAGTAATCAATGAAAAGATCAGCTGCATCCCTCTTGCTGGGATTGGTTGCCGCATTTACTGCAACCGCGCAAAAACCGATCACCATTACCGGTACCATTACCGATGCTGCCGGCAGCAAGTTGCTTGTGGCTAATGCCAGCGTCAACAGCATTGTACCCGAAAACCAGCAGCAGACGCTGGACCTGTCGAAGGAAGAGAAGTTCCAGGTGTCGATTCCTGCGACACAGAAATACAACTGGATCATCATCGTCAACGGACCCAACCGCCTCGATTTCTTTGCGAAGGAAGGAAGTACCCTTACGTTTACCGCAGGCGGCAGCAACCTGGACAGCACAGCACGCTTTGAGGGAAAGGATGCCGATATCCCGCGTTACTTTGTCGACTGGACACGGCGCAGCGGCGGGGTAATGGCTTATTACCGCAAGCTGCAGGAAACAGCGCAACGCGATCCCGATGCTTATATTCCAGCCCTCGACTCGATAAAGAATAATGAGCTGGCCCAACTGCATGCTGCGCAGGACAAAAAACAGGTAACGAAAGAATTTTCGGAATATTTAACCCGTTTCCTGGAGTACTCCCGCCACGATGCCATGCTGCATTATCCTGTAATACATGAGATGATCCGGCTGCAGAGCAATAATATCCAGAGTGTTCCGCCGGAGCTGTATGCCGTTACCCGTAAAGCGCCTAAGCTGTTTAACGACGACTATCTTGATGTGGCTTTTTACCAGACCTATGCCCAGAGCTATTATAGCGCCATATTGTCGGCCAACGGCTATGTGAATGCCATGAACACCGATCCTCAAACGGGCAAGACCGACCTGAGCCAGGCTTTCCGGCAAACAGACAGTGTGCTTCAGCTCCTTTATAAAGCTACGCCCCGTAAAACCGGGGAGTTTGCCGCAGGCCGTATCCTTACCAGCGAGACCAAAGGCTGGCCCATCGATTCGCTGCAGGCCAGGGTAAATCTCTACAAGCAGCAATATCCGAAAAGCGCCAACAATAAGGTGCTGGATAAAATGATCGCCGACCTCCAGAAATTCGACCCGGGACATCCCGCAATCGATTTCAGCTTTAAAACAATCGATGGCAAAGACATGAAGCTCTCCGATCTGAAAGGCAAAGTGGTCTACATGGATTTCTGGGCCAGCTGGTGCGGGCCCTGCAAAGGGGAAATGCCCCATGCCAAAAAGATAAAAGAGCATTTCCAGGGAAAAGACGTTGTGTTCCTTTATGTATCCATCGACGAGAAGGAGGAGGCCTGGAAAAAAGGGATCGAAGCCCTGAGCATCTCGGGTCTCCATACCCGTACTCCGGGTTGGACCGGGGAGATCTCCCGCCTCTACGAGATCGGGAGCGTACCTTCCTATTTCCTTATCGACCGGAAAGGCAATTTTGCCGTAGCCAAAACACCACGGCCCAGCCAGTCGGATGAGCTGATCAGACTGATCGAAGGATTGCTTTGATCCTCCTGTCAAAAAAATTGCAATTTTTAATTTATCTTTTTATCTTGCCTCAGTATTTGTATGCAGGTGGGGCAAGGTTTTGAGGGGGAACAATCCTGTTGTGGCCTCTTTTGTACAGTATGCAAGAAAAAAACGGGAAAAAGCATACAAGGGAATAAGTTTTTTTTTACTTTCAACGCTCAAATTTTTGTTCCATCATGCGGAAATCATTACAAGGTATTTTATTTGCCGGTTTGATGACGGTTGGTTTGGTGACCATGGCCACCACCCGTTCGAGTGCGCAACATGAATACGACTGGGGCAATCCCGATATCCCTTATATTGAGCAGCGTGGATTTTCTATTGGCTTTAACCTGGGCCAGGCCGACATTTGGGGCGATGTAGGAACAAAGTCTGTTATTGATCACTACAACAATTCTGTATACAAGGACGATATCTTCGGGAATATGCGTTTTATGGGCGGCATGTTCGTCCGTTATACCCATGTGCCCGGTATTTCTTTTCGTCTGGGTATCAATTATGGCTCGCTGTATGCTACCGACAAGTGGAATGAAGAGAAGGCCATGAAGGCCACCAATATCAAAGATGACGCTTATCAGCGGTACATTCGTAACCTCGATATCAAGACGAATATCTGGGAAAGCAATTTCCTCTTCGAGTTCAGCCCGCTGCGGATCAGTAACTGGGAATTCGGTAAGCTGTCCAAATCCAGGGTACAGCCCTATCTGTTGCTCGGTGTGTCCGGGTTTTATTTCAACCCCCGCGGCACTTATAAAGACCTGGAAAGCGGTGTCGAGAAAGAGGTGGATCTGCAGCCGCTGCGTACAGAAGGTGAGAATTTCAATGCACCGGGTTATACTTTTCCCAAAGGCTACAGCCTGTTCTCTTATGCAGCCGTGGGCGGTATAGGCGTTCGTTTTGATATTGGCAAAGGCCTGGGCCTTGGTCTCGAATACCAGCTGCGCTATACCTTTACCGACTACCTTGACGATGTAAGCGGAACATATATCGACCCCCTGCACCAGGAGATCGCCTATCTGAACCAGCCCGGCAAAAGCGCCTTGGCCCAGAAAATGGCCGACCGCTCCAACGAGATCATTCCCGGCTATAAGCATCAGCCCGGCGAGCTTCGCGGAGACCCCAACAACAAAGACAAATTTTCCACGCTCTCCATTATGTTCTTCTGGAAAATCAAGAAGCGTGCCAGCCCCTGGTGGAACACTTATTAATTTAACGCAAAGCGAGTGCTTTACAACACTTTTAGCGCTAATTTTACCTCATTCAAAAACGCTGTTGCTTCTTAGCAGCGTTTTTCTATTTTATTTGCACCCATTCCCGGATAGGAAGAGGAAAGCCGCTATCCGGGCCATTACCAATCTATGTTCGGTTATTTAGAAGGAAAGCTCGTTAACCTTATGCCTACGCAAACCTACCTCGATGTGGGCGGCGTAGGCTATGAAGTGCAGCTGACATTGAACACCTACGAAGCCATTTCGGGTAAAGATTCCTGCCGCCTGTACACGCATCTTCAGCTTCGTGAAGATGCCTGGGTACTTTACGGTTTTGCCACCGAGACCGAGCGCAGCGCCTTTCAGCGCCTGCTGTCGGTATCGGGCGTAGGCGCCGCAACTGCGCGTATACTCCTCTCGTCGCTTACTGCGGGCGATCTGAATGCTATTGTCCTGAACGGCGACAGCAAGGCCCTGGAAAAAGTAAAAGGAATAGGCGCCAAAACAGCGCAGCGGATCATACTGGAGCTGAAAGGCAAGCTTCCCGAGGTGGTAACAGGAGAATTTAATATCTTGCCGCACAATACGAAGGAAAATGACGCGTTAAATGCTTTACTGGGTCTGGGCATCAGTAAAGCCATGGCAGAAACTGCCGTCAGGAAAGCGAAGACTCTGGCTGGAAGCGAAGATATAAGTGTGGAAGAATGGATCAAATCAGCCCTTAAGAATCTATAGTCAGTGCAGAGGCATTTCAATAGTTATCCAAAAACTACGGAAGTGTTCCGCATATTTTTGCTTTCAGCATAACGGCATGATCTAAATCAAATAAAAGCGTACTTTAGGAAGAGCATTGGCACAGAAGCAGCATACCCAATTTGGCTACAAACTTTTAGCAGTTGTTATTATTATAATAGCATTGGCTCAGGTATTTACTGCTCGCGGTTTTGAAGATCCTTATTTTGATCCCCCGCCCCCGCCGCCACCAACCGATACACCCGAGCTCCGTTTTCCTATAGATCCCGGCGAGCAGCTCGGTACTCCCGAAAAGAAACAGCCTTCGATCGACCTCAACGACCCTTCCAATGTGGAGAAGAATGTCGAATACAATCCGGAAGAAGATCGCTTTTACCTCAACGAGCAGGTCGGTGGTAAGGATATTAAGAATCCTACTTATATGGAGGCCGACGAGTACCGTAAGTTGAAGGCCGATCAGGATGAAACCGATTACTGGCGCCAGCGGCTGGACGCGCTCAGCATGTTCAACCAAAAGCCCAAGCTGCCGGCACTGACTAAAGAGGGCATTTTCAACCGGTTGTTTGGCAGCGATAAGATCACCATCAAGCCACAGGGAAACCTGGACCTTACTTTCGGCGGCAACTGGCAAAACATGAAGAACCCCAACCTGACACAACGTGCGCAGAAGTACGGGATCTTCGACTTTGACATGCAGATGAACGTGAACCTGCTGGCGCAGATCGGGGATAAGCTCAAGCTTAACATCAGCAACAATACCCTGCCCACCTTTGGTGAACAGAATACGCAAAAGCTGGAATATACCGGTAAGGAAGATGAGATCATCAAAAAGCTGGAGGCCGGCAATGTCAGCTTTCCCTTAAAGAGCAGCCTGCTTACCGGGCCGCTTTCCCTGTTCGGCCTCAAGACCCAGCTCCAGTTTGGCAAGCTGTTTGTTACCGGCGTGCTGTCTCAGCAGAAATCCCAGCGCAAGAGCATCAACCTCCAGGGCGGCGCGCAAACCCAGAGCTTCGAGATCAAGGTCGACGACTATGAAGAGAACCGCAACTTCCTCCTGGGCCAGTATTTTTTCAACAACTATAATGCTTCGCTGACCGAGTTTCCCAAGATCAAATCGCAGGTAGTGCTGACGAGGGTGGAAGTGTGGATCACCAACCGCACCGGCGCTACGCAGAATGTGCGGAACATGATCAACTTCATGGATCTGGGCGAAGCGCATCCCTATGCCAAGGTGCTGGAAAATCCTTCAGCGCCCACTTATGCCACAGGCATTCCCGACAACCGTGTCAACCGCTTATACGACCTGCTGAACCAGAACCCCAGCCTGAGGGTACAGGGTAGCGGCGCCGCACGGAGCCTGGTCTCTATCGGTCTCGATTCTGCCCAGGGCAGGGACTATACCATTGCGACCATGAGGCAGCTGAGCCCTTCCGAATTTACTTTTCATCCCCAGCTAGGCTATATTTCGCTTAATACGCAGATCAACGCCGACGATATTGTAGGCGTTGCTTACATGTACACCTACAACGGAAAGCCTTACCAGGTAGGTGAATTCTCGGAATCGCTTTCCCCCGATTCTTCCAATACCAAGGTGATGTTCCTTAAAATGCTGAAAGGCGTTGCCGCGACACCCAGGTTGCCGATATGGAACCTGATGATGAAGAACGTCTATTCCCTCGGTGGCGCCAACATCAGCAAGGAAGATTTCCGCCTCAATGTGATGTACCAGGATCCGGGGGGCGGCGAAAAGCGTTATATACCCGAAGGGCCTTCTGCCGGTGTGCCGCTGATCACCCTGCTGAACCTGGACAGGCTCAATGTACAGAACGACCCGGCTCCCGATGGGGTATTCGACTATGTGGAGGGGATTACGGTCAATTCACAGATGGGAAAGATCATCTTTCCTACGCTGCAGCCATTCGGATCCGATCTGAAACCTGCTTTTGGCGGCGACCCCAAGTTGGAGCGGCGGTACACCTACCAGCTGCTGTATGATTCGACCAAGACGATCGCGCGCCAGTTCCAGCAGAACAACCGCTTCCTCATCAGGGGTAATTATAAAGGCGCTTCCGGATCGGAGGTGAGCCTGGGCGGCTACAACATTCCCCAGGGATCTGTTACGGTTACCGCTGGCGGGCAGCGTCTTGCTGAAAACGTGGATTACCAGGTCGACTACAGCCGGGGCAGCGTTAAGATACTGAACCAGGGTATCCTGGCTTCCGGGATGCCGATCAGCATCTCTTACGAAGACAATGCCACCTTCGGCCTGGTGCAGCAGAATTTCTGGGGCGCCCGCTTCGATTACTTCTCCAGCGAGAAGCTGACGATAGGGGGTACCATTATGCGCCTGACCGAACGGCCGTTTACACAAAAAGTGACCTATGGCGACGACCCCATCAAGAATACGGTGGTCGGCCTCGACGCCAACTACCAGAGCGAGTTCCCCTGGCTTACCCGCGCACTGGACAAATTGCCGATCTTCAGCACTTCAGCTCCTTCCCTGATCGCATTGACCGGTGAGGTAGCCGGTATTTTTCCGGGACACCAGCGGTTTATCAATTCACTCGATCCCGAAGGCTCTGTGCAGATCGACGATTTTGAGGGCGCTAACAACTCCATAGACCTTCGTTTCCCCATAACCAGCTGGACGCTGGCAAGCACGCCGGTGGGCGCCAAAGACGGCCTTAACCGAACCTTGTTTCCCGAGGCGATCAACACGACAGACTGGAGCAGCAACAATAACCGCGCCAAGCTGTCGTGGTACATGCTCGAACCCACGCTGATCGACGGAAGCTTTGGTACGCCGGGCAACATCAAGTCCGATACCTCTCTCCAGGACTATTGGCGGCTGGTGCTGCAGCAGGATGTATTTCCACAGAAAACGCTGCTGACCGGTCAGAACGGTCTGCAGACCTTCGACCTGGGTTACTATCCCAGCACCCGCGGCCCTTATAACTTCCGGACGACCGAAATCAATAACGATGGTACCCTGTCCAGTCCTCAAAATCGCTGGGGAGGTATCCAACGTGCGCTGGACAACAACTCAAGCGACTTCGAGGCTTCCAATGTGGAATACATCACTTTCTGGATGCTCGACCCTTTCATCTACAAGCCCACCAATTCGGGTGATCTTTATATTAACCTGGGTAATGTTTCGGAAGATGTGCTTAAGGATTCCCGCTTGTCTTTTGAGAACGGTATTCCCTATCCCAAGGATCCGAGCAAGCTGGACGCGACGCAGTGGGGTTATGTGCCCCGCTTCCAGCAGCAGATCACCCGCTCCTTCGATAACGACCAGGATGCCCGGAGGGTGCAGGACGTGGGTTATGATGAGCTGGACAATGATGAAGAGAAAAGAATCTTCGGACCTTTTCTTAATGATCCGGCGATTACCGGTTTGGCCCCGGCTGCTCTTCAGAAGTTATCTGCTGACCCGGCTTCTGACGATTTCCATCATTTCAGGGGCAGCGACTATGACCAGATGACCGGGCGGCATGGGGAGGCCCTGCTGCGCTATATCGACTTCAACAGTCCGCAAGGTAATTCGCCGGTAAACAACCTCAATTCAAATTTTACCACATCGGGATCGGCTATTCCCGAATCGGAGGACATTAACCGGGACAATTCGCTGAACGAGACCGAGGCCTATTACCAGTACCGCATCCGGCTTGAAGCCTCCAATACGCCGAACATGCAGGTCGGCCGCAACTTTATCGTGGACCGCAAGGAATCGGATATCAAGCTGCCCAACGGCCGTATACAGCGGGAGGTCTGGTACCAGTTTAAAGTGCCGATCCGCGAATATGATCATGCAGTAGGCGGTATCAGCGACTTCCGTTCCATACGCTTTATCCGTATGTTCCTGTCCGGCTTCCAGGATACGGCATACCTCCGTTTTGCGCAGCTGCAGCTCGACCGGAACCAATGGCGCCGCTACCTGTTCTCGCTAACCTCGCCGGGTGAAAATATACCGCAGGAAGACCTGCAGACCACCAGCTTTGCGCTCACCTCCGTAAGCGTGGAACAGAACTCGGACCGTAAACCGATACCCTATGTTATTCCGCCGGGCGTAGAGCGTCAGGTAACTCCTTCCGGCCTCGGCGGCGGGCAAACGATACAGCAGGATGAGCAATCCCTGTCGTTGCAGGTGTGCGGGCTTAAGGATGGTGATGCACGCGCTGTATTTAAGGAGCTGAGAATGGATATGCGGCAGTACAAAACCCTGCGGATGTTCATTCATGCCGAATCGGTTCCGAACCAGGCTATACTGAATGACGGCGACCTCGTCGCATTCATCCGTATCGGCAGCGACTTTATCAACAATTATTACGAATACCAGATTCCGCTTAAGATCACGCCGCCAAGCGTGGGAAGGAACGCAGAGCAGATATGGCTGGCAGGCAATAAGCTGGAGCTGCTGATGAGCAAGCTTACCGACCTGAAAACACAGCGGAACAACTCGGGCCAGCCTTCTTTCCAGCCTTACCGTGCAGTCGACGAGCAGGGTAATACCATGATCGTGGTGGGTAATCCCAACTTTGGCGATGTCAAGAATATTATGCTCGGTACCGCCAATCCAAAGAAAACGCTACAGACGCCGCTGGACGACGGTCAGCGCAAATGCGCCGAAATCTGGTTCGATGAGCTGAGAATGGTTGAACCCGATGAGCAGCCGGGCTATGCCGCCTCGGGCCAGGCCAATATCCAGCTGGCCGACCTGGGTAATGTACACCTGGGAGGGAGTATGCATACTGTCGGCTATGGTAACATAGATCAGAAAGTCGATCAGCGCTCGCGCGATAATTTTTATTCCTACGATGCTTCCACCAACCTGAATGTGGGAAAGCTGCTGCCCAGGTCTTTCGGCCTGCAGCTGCCGGTATATGCAGGGTATAGCCAAACGATCAGCAATCCCAAATATGATCCTTATGATAAGGATGTGCTGCTGGGCAATAAACTGGATGGGGCAACCGATGCCCGTGCACGGGATTCGATGCGTAAGGCGGCGCAGGATTTTACTTCTGTAACCAGCTTTAACCTAGCCAACATCCGCTACCTGGGCAACCCCGAAAAACAGGGTAAGACACCCATGCCCTGGAGCCTGAAGAATTTTGACGGAAGCTACTCCTACAACCGGAGCTTCAAGCGCAGCCCCCTGCTCGAAAAAGACGAGCTCGTAGAACAAAGGCTGGGCCTGGGGTATAACTATACCATAAAATCGGCCTTTATCGAGCCTTTCAAAAGAATGATCAAGTCAAAATCCAAATGGCTGCTGCCCATCAAGGATTTTAACTTTAACCTGCTGCCCAGCAATTTCTCCTTCCGTACCGACATGCACCGGCTGGTGGGTGAAACGCAGGTGCGTAATATCGACGACGGCCCTTACAGGATCCCTTCAACCTTTTATAAGAACTTTACCTGGGACAGAACCTATAACCTGCGCTGGGAGCTTACCCGTTCGCTCTCTTTCAACTATACAGCCAACAACCAGTCCCGTATTGATGAGCCTTACGGCCGTATCGACAGCAAGCAGAAACGCGACTCCCTGTGGAGTGCCATTTCCAAGTTTGGACGAAATACCTATTTCTCGCAGACCTTAAATGTGACGTATACGCTGCCGACTCAGAAGTTCCCGTTCCTGGATTGGACAAGGGCGACTGCGTCCTATGCTTCCACCTATAACTGGACCGCGGCTTCGCGCCTGGCCTATGAGCAGGGAAATATCATTGCCAATACGCAGCAAAAGCAGATCAATGGTGAGCTTACCTTTAGCCAGCTGTATAATAAATCAAGGTGGCTGAAAGCGATCAATACGCCTAAGCCGGTCAGCCGTAATACCGCCGACAAGCTGGGTCCCAAGAATCCCGCTTTGCAGTCCCTGGGCGGAGCTAAAGGCGATGGTATCAATGCACAGAACAGCAATAATGCTGTTAAGCAAAAGGAAGAGCCCAAGCGTAAACCGCAGCAGGAGCTGCCGCCGCGTCCGAAAAAGAAAAAGATAGAAAAGAGCAAGATACCCGGCGCCGATACCATGAGCAAGCGGCAGCTGGACTCTACTTATCATGCCCTGAAAAAAGCAGAGAGGAAACGTTTCCGCAAGGAACTGGCAGCCTGGCGCGCCAAGAGGCGGAATATTGTGCCCGAAATACCCGAAGCCGTTCGTATAACCGGCCGTCTCGTAACCATGCTGAAGCGGGTAACCGTGAACTATTCGGAGAACTCCGGGACTATTTTACCGGGCTTCATGGACAGTACCCAATTCCTGGGTGTGAACAGCCGGTCGGGCAATAACTGGTACGACTTTGCCTTCGGCGCGCAACCCGATCGCGCCTGGTTTGACCGGCAGGCGGCGCTAGACCGTATATCGAAGGATCCGTTCTTTAACGGCCAGCTGCAGCAAACTTACACTCAGAACTATAGTCTGCAAGCTACTTTCGAGCCCTTCCCCGACCTGCGCATCGACCTTACCTGGAGCAAGCAGTTTAGCAAGAACTACTCGGAGACATTTAAATACAATGATGATATAGCCAATGGCCCGCTTGGCTATCAGCATTATACTCCCTATAGCATGGGTACATTCAACATCAGCTTTATCGGGATCAAGACCATGTTCTCTCCCTCTAGCGCCAACAGCCTGTCCCAGCCCTACCAGGATTTCATGAACAACCGGGAGATTATCTCCAGGAGGCTGGGCGCGATCAATCCTTATACGGCGGGTCAGCTGGATCCCCAGGATCCCAACTACACCAAGGGATATACGCAGTATTCCCAGGACGTGCTGATACCTGCTTTCCTGGCGGCCTATACCGGTCGCGACGCCAATACGATACCGCTTGTCGAAAGCAACAGCCCGGGCATCAGGTCCAATCCTTTCAAGAATTATATCCCGATGCCCAACTGGAAATTGGTGTACAATGGCCTGACGAAGCTGCCGTTCTTTGCTGAATATTTTACGAATTTCAACCTGAGCCATACCTATACCGGCAACCTGTCGATGAACAGCTTCCTGAGCACTTTCTATTACCAGGACATCCTGTCGATGGGCTTCCCTTCGTTCATCGATTCCAACTCGCATAGCTACGTGCCGTTCTTCCAGGTGCCCAACATTACCATAAGCGAGAACCTGGGGCCCTTCCTGGGTATCGACGCAGCATTCAGGAATGGCGTCAATGTGACCTTTAAGTTCAACAAGTCAAGGATGCTGAGCCTTAGCCTGGTCGACTACCAGGTAAGCGAGACCAAATCGACTGAGCTCGTGGTGGGCGGCGGCGCCAGGATCAAAGGCATGAACCTGCCTTTCACAGTCTTCGGCACGCGCCGGTTGAAGAACGATATCAATATCAATATGTCGATCGGGTACCGCGATGATATCACAACCAACAGCTACCTGGCCCAGAATACCAATATACCTACTCATGGGCAAAAGGTGATCACGATATCGCCCACCATCGATTATATTGTCAACGATAACCTGCAGCTACGCTTGTTCTACGACAGGCGGCAGAGCATACCGGTAATGTCGACCTCCTATCCTATCACCACCACAAGGGCCGGTATTACCCTCCGCTTCCTGTTTGCCCCGCAATAATTTCCGGAAGATTATTATACTCTGTTGTCTGTAAAGCAGCAGAGTATTTATCGATATTGGATCAATATTAACGCTTGCACCAAAACTATTCCCCGGCAGGAGCTGTTCTTTCACCAGCGGCGCATAGGCAGCCGCTTTTACTACCACTCACAATTACTAGTAATGAAAGAATGGATCCTGCTGTTCACGCTGGTTACATTGGTGTGCGCCGGAATGATTGCCTGTAATGCCTCTGCCACTTCGGGGCAACGGCATATAGATTCTACCATCATCTTGATGACCACTTCGATAGGAAGCGCTACGCCCGAGCCTGCAGAGAACGGCGTCGAAGTAGGAGAAGCTACCATGGCGCCCGGGAGAGACCTGACCGATAATATAGCCCGGTCGAAAGACCATACCACCTTTACTTTGCTGCTGAAGGCGTCTGGCATTGGTCAAAGCCTGAAGAACACCGGCCGTTATACGCTTTTTGCCCCTTCCAACGAAGCCTTCAACGAAATGCCCTCAGGCACGGTGGATAGCCTGCTGCAACCTGCTCATAAGGCCGAGCTGCTGCTGCTGATCCGCAATCACCTCATCACCGGTAGCTTCACCCTTGATCAGTTACGCAGCCACAACCCGTTGCATACCTTGTCGGGCACGCCGGTCAGCCTGGTCCATAAAGGAGGGGAATGGTGGATCAATCATGCCCGCATCAGCACTGCTGATATCCGCAGCAGCAACGGGACTTTATTTACTACTGAAGGCGTATTGAAACCATAGCAGTCTCCCGGCTGGCCCGTGTTCCCGCTCCTGCAAATCTCTTCCGGCCATTCAGCATTTCTCCCTATTTTCGCGGCATGAATTCAAATCATGTTCGTGTGCGCTTTGCGCCCAGTCCTACCGGCGGTCTGCACCTCGGAGGCGTTCGTACGGTACTGTTCAATTACCTTTTTGCCCGTAAACACAACGGTACCTTCGTGCTGCGTATAGAGGATACTGACCAGGGACGTTTTGTTCCCGGCGCCGAGGAGTATATTTTCGATTGCCTTGACTGGTGCGGGTTAACGCCCGATGAAAGTGTCCGGAAGGAAGGGCCTTATGCACCCTACCGGCAAAGCGAGCGCAAAGCCATCTACCGCGACTATGCCGAGCAGCTGCTCGAAAGCGGCCACGCCTACTATGCCTTTGATACACCCGAAGAGCTGGAAAAGATGCGCCATGATCTGAAAACACCCGAAAACCCCTCGCCGCAATACGATCACCGTACCAGGGGCATGATGCGGAACTCCCTTACCCTGGGTGAGGAAGAGACCCGCCGCCTGATCCTGGAAGGCACGCCCTATGTCGTGCGGATCAAAGTACCCGAGAACGAGACTATCCATTTTCACGATATGATCCGCGGCGACATCCGCCACGAGACTAATGTGGTGGACGATAAGGTGCTGCTGAAAGCCGACGGTATGCCTACCTATCACCTGGCTGTGGTGGTGGACGATTACCTGATGAAGATCACACATGCTTTCCGCGGAGAGGAGTGGTTGCCCAGCGCACCCGTCCATATCCTGCTGTGGCAGTACCTGGGCTGGGAGGCGCACATGCCCCAATGGGCGCACCTGCCGCTGATCCTGAAGCCGGATGGCAATGGTAAGCTGAGCAAGCGCGACGGCGACCGTTTAGGCTTTCCTGTATTTGCTATGGACTGGACAGATCCGAAAACAGGAGAGGTGACTACCGGCTTTAAAGAAAGAGGGTTCCTCCCTGAAGCCTTTGTAAACCTGCTGGCGATGCTTGGCTGGAACCCCGGAACGGAGCAGGAAGTATTCAGCCTGGAAGAGCTGTGCGAGCTGTTCTCTATGGAAAGGGTGCACAAAGGCGGAGCCAAGTTCGATTATGAAAAAGCGAAATGGTTCAACCAGCAGCATATCCTTCGTGCCGATAACAACCGCCTGGCGGCATTGGTAGCACCTTTCTTTGAAAAAGAAAATATTGCTACAGAACCGGAACACCTCGCACAGGTCGTGGCATTGATCAAAGAACGTTGCCACCTTTTGTCTGACTTCGTCACTCAGGGACGCTTTTTCTTCGAGGCGCCGGCCCGGCCCGATCTTGAAGCCGTTAAAGGAAAATGGAGCCCTGAAAAAACAGCGTTCTTCCAGGACTGGTCGGCTTCCCTCGATGGTGCCGTGCTGGATCATGAAGCCCTCGAAGCCTCGTTCACAGAGCTGGCGGCCGCTAAAGGGATCAAAAAAGGAGACCTGATGCTGCCCCTGCGCATCATGCTGGTAGGCGGCAAGTTTGGGCCCGGCGTATTCGATATCGTAGCGATGATCGGCAGCACAGCCACACAGCAACGTATCGAGGCTGCGCTGGTGCAACTGAGCCAGCCTTGAACAACCGGCCAGAGAGTAATAATAAGAAATTGATAAAGCCTGCAGGAAGATATGCTTCCGCAGGCTTTATCTTGACCATGCCGGTCGGGACGCATAGCGGCCTGAACGGCATGGCTTTGGATCCTGGGATTACAGGGTGTACGGAAAGAGGCTATGAGGACTTAATCATTACAAAAGGACAAGATAACGCAGTCCGGCCTGCACTGCTTATACTCAGCCTTTCCCGATCTTATAGGACAGGATGGCAGATGATCCTATAGCTATCTGTGCTATAGGCTCCGTAGGAGCCGAATGTTTGTAGCGACAATATGAACAAACAATAAATTGCTCCGTAGGAGCAAAACCAGTTGTGAGAAGAATATGCATCCAGCCGCCGTTCAGGCCGTTGCACGTCCCGACCGTCCTGGCCATGCAGATGCGGGACAAGCTCATCCATAAGTACCGAAGCGTTCCATCCGCTGTGTCTGAACCGATGCCCCGGATTTTCATCAGGACATACCAATATTGTATCCCCCAACTTTTCCGTTTGATCCGCTTTGCGTAGAGATAGGCTTTGCTCCTACGGAATAAGATAGCATGCGCGACGAACGGCCTGTTTGGTAACAGGCAAAAAAGAAGGCCGCTTAGAGAGAAGCAGCCCTGTATAAACAAAAGAAGAAGAAGACGTAATTACCGGGGTGCATAAGCCGGGTAGAAAGCCACCTTACGGCTCCATTTTTCCATAGAAGCCATATTGTCGCCATATTCGGTTTCTGCAATATATTCCTGCTGTAGGGTTTTCATGCGGCTTACGTATTTTTCACGAAGCGCATCGATGTCCGGTTTCAATGAGTTGAAGGTAAAACTTTTTTCTTGTAATTCCTTGATTAATTCATTTGTAACAAAGGCTGATATTTTAAAATAGGTCTGCTCGTAGGCAAGCCGCTTCTTCACATCCTGTCCCTGACGCAGCCAGGAGCGCGCCTGGTCGAAGTAAGGCAGCAGCTCGATAAAAGCCTCGGCTTGGCCATCGATATGGCGGATCTGGTAGTTGATCATCAACCCGCATTCGGCCGATGAGGGCTCGGTACCCTGTTCGGGCGCCTTGGCCACAAAATGGAAAATATTCAGCGGACGCTGCGGATTGTAAGGCAGGAGGTTCTTCTGCTGTGGTTCTTTCACAAAGATGTAAGATACCTTGATAGGTTGGTTGCCTTTGTACATAGCCAGAAAAGGTCCGATCTTCTGATCCATTTCCGACAGGTAGTTGGTCAGGTTGCGGCACATCAGCTCACCGGCATTTACCGACATGAACATACCGGTGTTACGGGTATCGGTAATGACATAATCCATCAGGCGGTGTCCTGCTTTATTGAAGAGCGTATAGTGGGTATTGAGGGCTATCTCGGCGCCTTTGAACGAAGATTTTTCGTACAGGAGATAATCATAGACATGGAGCTCTACTTCTTCTGCCAAACCATTTTGTACGGTGCTTTCATTCAGAAATTGGGTAAACTCTTCTTCCAGGCTTTGGCGGAACTCGGCTTTCAGAAAGTAATTGTGCGCGCCGGTGCTCAGGTAACCGATGTTGTTCGACTTGTCCAGGCGTTCATCGATAGTGCGTGTAATACGGAAATGATTGATCTGGATTTTTTCCTTGGCAGGTGTGATCCGCATCATCTTGATCTTGGCTGAAGCCATAGGCCCTACAGCGACCAGAAGCGCCAGGCACACAGCAAAAAAGCCGCGGCTTTTGATTCTGCACATAAGAAATTGTATGGATTGGTTCAAGGGAAAGTTATGCAGCTTTTTACATTTATTATATTTTTTCGTCAGATATATTTGACGACTATTTATAATTAAGAAGGAACACAATATTTTGTATTCCTCCCCCGGTTTATCAGTATTAGATATTTTTTAGCAAAAAAACTGGAAATTTATAGAATTACTCTATAATCATGCCTTTCAAAAACCATTCCACATCGCTCATGGTTTTGATACGGTCCACAATAAGCATGAAGTTTTTGCCCACTTGTTTCAGCCTTGCATTATTCACCTGAGTTTGAATATACTGCATGATATTATTGAAGGTATCGCTCTCGAAGTAGGGCGAGTCGGGGTTGCTGATAAAGTAAAGCCGCATCTGCTCGTTCTTAAGGATCAGCTTTTCAAAGCCCAGCTCTTTTGCCATTTTACGGCAGCGCAAGGTCGTGAACAGGTCCTTCACCTGGGGCGGAACAGGACCGAAACGGTCGACAAGATCTTCCTCGAACAGCTGCAGCTCCAGGTCTTCTTCAATATCGTCGAGCTGGGTATAGAGCGAAAGCCGTTCGGTAATGTTCTCGATATAAGTGTCGGGAATCAGGATCTCGAGATCGGTATCGATGGTGCAGTCGGTTACATAATCATGTTTGCGTTCCATTTCCTCGGCAAAGATCTCCTTGAAGTCGGTGCTCTTCAGCTCGTGGATTGCCTCTGCCAGTATCTTCTGGTACATCTCGAAACCGATCTCGGCGATGAAGCCGCTTTGCTCGCCACCCAGGATATTGCCCGCACCGCGGATATCGAGATCGCGCATAGCGATCTGGAAGCCGCTGCCCAGCTCGTTGAACTGTTCCAGCGTTTGCAGGCGCTTGCGGCTGTCGTCGGGCAGGGTTACCAGCGAAGGGGCCACCAGGTAGCAGAAAGCTTTTTTATTGCTCCGGCCTACGCGGCCCCGCAGCTGGTGCAGGTCGCTGAGACCAAACTGGTGCGCGTTGTTGATGATGATCGTGTTGGCATTGGAAATGTCGACCCCGCTCTCTACAATATTCGTACAGCACAGCACATCGAACTTATTGCTCATAAAGTCGAGCAAGGTCTTTTCCAGCTTTGCACCTTCCATTTGTCCGTGCGCTACTTCTATTTCCAGGTCGGGGCAGAGCTCGCGCAGTTTCTCTGCCATGGCAGGCAGGCTTTGCACTCGGTTGTGCACGAAGTACACCTGTCCGCCGCGTTCGGTCTCATAATACAGGGCGTCGCGTATCGCGATCTCGTCGAAGCCCATCACTTCGGTATGCACCGGCTGGCGATTGGGCGGCGGCGTATTCATAATGCTGAGATCGCGGGCATTCATCAACGAGAACTGCAGGGTGCGCGGTATCGGTGTGGCAGTAAGGGTCAAGGTATCCACACTGGCCTTCCTTTCCCGCAGCTTCTCCTTGGCGCTTACCCCGAATTTTTGCTCCTCATCGATAATGAGCAGCCCCAGGTCTTTAAACTTCACTTCCTTACCCAGCAAAGCATGAGTGCCGATTATGATATCGATCTTCCCTTCCTCCAGCCGTTTCAACGTCTCTCTTTTTTCTTTGGCCGACTTGAAGCGGTTGATGAAATCTACTGTAGCGGGGAAATCCCTGAGCCGTTCTTTAAAGGTTTGGTAATGCTGGTAAGCCAGAATGGTGGTGGGCACCAGCACGGCCGCCTGCTTGCTGTCGCCTACCGTCTTGAAGGCGGCGCGCACCGCGATCTCCGTTTTACCAAAGCCCACATCGCCGCATACCAGGCGGTCCATGGGCGAAGCCGCTTCCATATCCCTTTTCACATCGGCCGAAGCCTTGCTCTGGTCGGGTGTATCCTCGTAGAAGAACGAAGCTTCCAGCTCGGTCTGCAGGTAGCTGTCGGGCGAGTGTGCAAAGCCGGGCGAGGCCTTTCGTTTGGCGTAAAGCTTGATGAGATCGGCGGCGATATCTTTCACCTGCTTCTTCGTCTTGTTCTTCAGCTTTTCCCAGGCGTCGCTGCCCAGCTTGTTCACCTTGGGTACAGTACCTTCCTTGCCGGTGTATTTGCTGATCTTGTGCAGCGAGTTGATGTTGACGTACAATACGTCATTATCGCGGTACAGGATGCGTACGGCTTCCTGCAGGTTGCCGTTCACCTCGATCTTCTGCAGACCGCTGTATACGCCCACACCATGATCGATATGGGTAACGAAATCGCCGGGCTGCAGCTCCCTTAGGGCTTTCAGCGTTATCGCCTTGCCCTTGCTGTAGGCCTGCTTTACTTTATACTTATGATAGCGCTGGAAGATCTGGTGGTCGGTATAGGCCAGCACCTTGTGGTCGTGATCAACAAAGCCCTTACTTAAAGAAACAGGTATGGGTACAAAGCTGATCTGGGCGCCTGAATCTTCAAATATGGTTCGTAGCCGCTCCAGCTGCTTCGCATTTTCGGCAAAGATATAGGGGGTATAGCCGGCCTCTGCCTGCCGCTTCAGGTTGGCGATCAGCAGCTCGAAATTGCGGTTGAATACCGGTTGGTTGTCCGTGTGGAAATCAGCATTGGACTGGCTATCGTTGCCGGCATCCTGGTCCGGCTCCGTTTCGGTCCACTCGATCAGGTGCCGGTCGAGCAGCTTGCGCTTCCAGGTTTCCGTCTCTTCAAAGTCTGCCGCTGTCAGCTGCCGGATCAGTTGCTCTTCCTGCTCAATAGAGGCTAAGCCGCCAGCAGGCAGCTTTTCGGGCAGGTCAGCTTCCAGCTTGTCCAGCTTCTCCATCGCGAAGGCCAGGTCCTTGAACCAGAATACCGTATCAGCCGGCAGGTAATCAAGCAGGGAGATCTTTTCTTCCGATTCAAATCTGGTTTCGATATTGGGTAGTATCGATACCTGCAGCAGCTTACGCTCCGACAGCTGGGTCTCCGGGTTAAAGATACGGATGCTGTCCACCTCGTTACCGAACAGCTCGATACGGTAAGGATGTTCGTTGCCGAAGGAATAGATATCGAGAATGCCGCCGCGCATGGCAAACTGTCCCGGCTCGTACACAAAGTCTTCCCGCCTGAAGCCCAGGTCTACAAAGCGTTTGATGAGCTCGTCCACCTTCAGCTGCTCGCTGGTCTTGATATGGATCATATTGGACGAAAGCGAAGTGGCCTTGACCACTTTCTCAAAAAGCGCCTCAGGATAAGTGACCAGCACCTTTTTTCTCAACGCTTTCTGATCGCGGGAAGAAAGATGCGCCAGGGCTTCGGTTCGCAGCATCACATGGCTGCTGTTGAGGTTGCGATAGTCGCCGCTCTTCTTGAAGGAGTCGGGAAAATAGCAGATGTCCAGGGCCTGGGTCAGGTTTTCAAGATCGTTGTGGAAGTAAGCGGCTTCCTCCCTGTCGTTGAGCACGAACACATGGTTGGCGTGGCTTTGCTGCCAAATGGCGGTCGCAGTAAAGTTGAGGGATGAGCCTTTGAGGTTGCGCAGCTGAAGGCGCATTTTGGGATCGGGCAATGAAAGCCCCGCCGCTATCTGTTTTGTGCGGATATCGTTCTGATAAAATCCCAGCAAAGTTTGCAGGTTCATGAGCCCGCAAAGGTAGGCAGAAATCCGTTGCCGTAGCGGGATCGCATCCGCTTGGGCAAGAAAAAACAAACCCTTATTTCTCTATAGGCCCATTGATAAATGTGAAAAGAACGATTGAACAAACGTAAAAAAAGGAGCCGTCCGGAAGGACAGCTCCGTTAATCAACACTATATGGACTCAACTTACTTCAGGAAGGCTTCGGTCAGCTTGCCGTCGGTTTGCGGAAAGGCAATGCCGGTAAGCTTTACGACGAGCGGGGTTACATCCAGCAGGCGCATATTGTCTACCATTGCACCGGGCTTCAGGCCGGGACCGCAGGCGACAAATCCTGTTTTGATCTGCTGATGGTCGGGAAAGTAGCCATGGGTGCCCCTTACCTTGTCGAAAGGCTCGATGAGGTGGTCTGTACTGCCGCCGAAGGAAGTACCGTTAAGGCCGGTAAGGGCCAGGGGCACGCCGGGATCGGCGCCTACCTGCTCCAGCTTATCTTTCCCGACGATAGCAAAGTACCGCTTCAGCGAATCGGGCAGCTGTTGCAGCAGCAGCTCCACCTTAGCTACTGTAGCTTTATCATTGGGATCTTTCAGCTGCAGGAAAGCGCCGCCGCCCGAGCTGTGGAACTGGGCTTTCCAGTCATTGGCCTTTACATCTTTGATCAGGCCGGCTTCTTTCAGCAGGTAATTGGGATTGAAGGAGCGGTAGATATTCTCAAAGCCATGGTCACCGGTAACGATCAGCAGGGTGCTGTCGGCGATGCCTGCGCGGTTTAGCGACTCGATGATCGTCTTGATGCAGCGGTCGGCGCCGGCTACCGAGGCCCTTACCATATAGGCCTCTCGGCCTTCCTGGTGCTCGTAATGATCGGTGCAGGCCAGGTGTACTGCCGTAAAGTTGGGCTTGTAGCGGCGCAGCAGGTAGCCGGTAATGCGGGCCATGTTCTCATCAGATACCAGCTCATTATGCTCCGATCCGATATCGTCGGCTTCCAGCAGCCCGGTCGCATGCTCCTGCACTTCCTTCCACAGGGAAAGCGGTTGGGTTGCCTTAGCGGTATAAGGCCTTGCGTCCGACACATCCTTATAGTTCCAGTATTCGGGTATGCGATAGTCGATGGGCGCATTGTAGGTCACCGGCCAGCGTACGCAAGCTGTCTTTTTGCCGGCTTTGTGCATAGCCGTCCACAGGGTTTCCGTCTTGATGAGGTTATAATCCCACATCCATTTGCCGGTCTGTCCCTGGGCCTCGAAAGGAGTGTTGTAATAGATGCCGTGCTTCGCCGGTGTAACGCCGGTAACCAATGTCGTATGATCGGGATAGGTTACCGAAGGAAATACAGGGTCGGCGCCCCTGGCGGCCACGCCACGGCGCATCATATCGCGTACGGTAAACATACCGTAGCTGCTGTCCAGGTAAAATTCGGGACGGAAGCCGTCGATGGTAACCAGCACCACGTACCGGGCAGGGCCGCTCTGGGCCTGTATTGCAGGAGCGGCTGCCAGCAGGCAGGCTGCGCCGAGGAAAGTCTTGAGAAGATTGCTTTTCATTGAGGACTAAATTATCAGATGAGTAGATCAGAAACCATAACGCAGGCCGAGCTGTACCTGGTAAGGGTTTCCGCTTAAAGGCGATACGCCGGCATTGGTGTTGACGGCATACTTGTAAGTATTGGTGGCAGGGTCGAATCCTTTGATCGTATACAGGTTGGTCGTCGCTACGTTATGATAGACACCCCAGGATTTGTTCAGGAAGTTGGCTACGTTGAAAAGATCGACAGACACCTCTACGTTGTGCTTGTGGTACACCGGGAACTTTTTGGCCAGGCGAATATCGAACACACCGTAGAAAGGGTTTTCACCACCGTTCCTTTCAGCGATCTTACCGAAAGACTTGCGGATATAGTTCTTGGCGCTCTGCTCTACGTTCGGGTTGTTCAGGATCGCATTGATACCATCCTTCAGGTATTGGGGGGTGGAGGGGCTGTTGGGATCATAGACATAGGCCAGGTCGTTGGTCGCTACGAAGTCGCCGTTCATATTGCCGTTCACATTGAGCGAGTAGCGGGTACCGCTGAGGCCCGAGAAGCGGATGCCGGCGCTGATACCCCAGAAGGTGGGCGCCGTACCGTACACCACCACTTTGTGGCGGAACTGGTTGTCGGAATAACTCATGCGGCTGAGGTCGCGCGGATCGTCTTTCACGTATTGCACCAGGGTAGCGGTGTTGGCCACGTTACCATTATAGGAAGTATTGTCCTTGGTCTGGTTCCAGGTATAGGAGAAAGCAATTTCTCCATCTTTGAAGTAGCGGTAGTCGCCGTCTACTACAAAGGCCATCTGGTTTACCTTTCCGGTGCTCTGCAGCTCCAGCACGCGACCTACCTGGTCGGTCTTCCGGCTCTTGGTCCAGTCGGCATTACCATTGGATACGTTGATGGTGGATGCCGGCACATACACGCCGCGGTTATCTTCTGCTGCAATACGGAAGTAAGGCTCGTCAACCATGTTGCGGTCTACATAGGTGTAGTTGTTCCGGGCCATCGACAGGTAGCCGCTTACACTCATGCGGAAATCTTTGGTGAAGAAGTGGGAGTAGGAAAGGTTGGCTTTGTACACCACCGGTACTTTAGCATCCTTGCCGTTCATGTTGATGGTTGCCAGCTTGGGGATATTGGGGTTTTGCAGCAGGTCCATACCCGGAGCAGATGCAGGATTCTGGCGGTAGCCGGGGAAGTTAGGCGTAGGCACGGCGTTCCCGGTAAGGTCTACCCCAACGATATGCGAGCCGTCGAACAGCATATTGTTGATCATGCAATAGGGATTGAGCGCAGAGCCCATGATACCGCCGCCTAAGCGGATAATATCCTGGCCGTTTTGCCGTACATCCCAGGTGGCCTGCACGCGGGGCTGCACCTGTAGGGTGGTCAGCTTGTTGGCCGTATTCAGTCCCAGGGTCTGGTCTACGATAGGATTGTAGTTGGCGCTTTCCAGGTAGCGGGTATAGTCCATACGCACACCGGCAGTAACATCAAAGCCGGGGAAGAGGTTGGTTTGTACCTGTGCATACAGGCTAGGCACCAGGATATTGAAGCGGATATTCTTTTCGTTTGTTAAGTAAATGTCGCGGGCATAGCGGTAAGGTGTAAGGTTGTTGAAGTTGTCGAGACCGGTGAAATAAAAGCGGCCGTTGGTTTCGCTGCCGTAGATCGAGTTCTGGTTGGTGAAGGTAAGGCCGGCGCCGAACGTGAAGTGCAGGTGACCGGTATTATAGAACAGGTTATCGGTAAGCTGGATCACGTGGTTGTTGAAATAGTCGCCGCCGTAGCGCTGGCCGCCCAGCTGGATAGCAGTTGTGAGGTTGGTCTGATCCTCGGCCACGGAGGTAATGTTCTGAACGATGGCGCGGGGAATATTGTCGGCCGGAAGCTGGGAGTTGGCATAGAGCTTATTGTATTCCCAGTAGTGCTGCACCTTCAGCTCATTGGTGAAATGCCCGTCGATAGCGGTACGCAGTGAGGCCATAAGGCTGTTGTTGATGCTCTTGCGGGTGCTGTACACTTCATACAGGTTGATCGCTGTGTTGTCACCGTCCGACTGGTTGTCCATGTCGTAGATGAAGTTGTCGCGTAGGGTCAGCAGGCTTTTCTCGCTCAGCTGCCAGTCGATGCGGCCAAAGAGCGCATGGGTGTTTTTCTTTTTGCCGAACTGGCCGAACTGGGGTGAAGCGGCGACGCCGTATTTGCTGCGCGCGATATTGAGGAACTGCTCTTCGGTAGCCTGCGTCACGTTAAAGCGTTTTTCGTCGGCTGCCGACTGGATATTGGCAATGTACAGCGGCCTGGAGTCGGTCTGGTGATCCCATACCAGGAAGAAGTGGGCCTTGTCCCTGATGATGGGACCGCTTAAGGAGAAGCCATATTGGTAAGTCGAAAATTTCTGGTTACGCTTTTCACCATTGAGGCCATAGGGGCTGGAAAGCCAGTCGGTACGGCCATATACAAAGGCGCTGCCCGACAAGGTATTGGTGCCCGATTTGGTTACCGCGCTGATGGTGCCGCCGCCGGCATTGCCGTAAGTAACATCATACTGGTTGGTCACCACCTGGAACTCGCGTACGGCCTCCATAGAAATAGAATAAGCGCCGGTAGGCTGTCCGCCGGAAATAGTGCCCCTGGCCGCCATACCGTCAATGGTAAAATTGGTGGCGGAAGGCAGCTGTCCGCCAAGGCTGGTACCTGTGCTCAGCGGGGAAAGGTCGGTAAGCGAAGTGAAGTTACGTCCGTTCACCGGCAGCTTGGCAATGTCCCTTGCCGAGATCTCTGTGGCAGCGCCGATGTTCTCGATCTTGTTGCGGGGAGAACCTACAGTGATCACGACATCCTGCAGCTCCTGCGATTTGTTTTCCAGCTTGAAGCTTACCTGGAGCTGATCGCCCTGGTTGAGGGAGAAGTCGGTTTGCCGCTGGGCGCCAAAGCCCATGGCTTCAACAGTAACGGAATACGGTGTGCCCAGCGGCAGCTCCTTTACCAGGAAGGCGCCGTCGGCGTTGGAAATGGTTTTGGCAGTAAAGCCTGTGGATTCGTTCCGGATGCTGACGGCAGCACCGGGCAATGGTTCGCCCTCCGGATCGGTTACCTTGCCCGAGATACCGGCGAGGATGGCTTGCGCCGACGCCGATAAGCCGAGCAGGGACATAGCGATAACGCCCAAAACATGCTTGGTAAAAGTTCTCATACTTTGCTGGTTTTTTTAATGATTGGTTAAAAGCGCCGCAAAAGTCTGTGGTGAAAGTTACTTCCGTATGTCGTCGTTGTTATGTTCTGCTTACCCGGAGGTTAAGCCGCGAAGAACATTTTTATTCCTGATGTAAAACCCGCTACCGGAAAAGCTTTTGCGCATGTACCCGACGGATTTAACGCTAAGGTCATGCTGAATTCATATGTGAGACATTACAGCTGCCCGCAGATGAACAAATCGTAAACAAAAAACCTGCAGGCCACCAAGGTGATCTGCAGGTTGATAAAGCGGGATGCCGAAGCTTATTGTTTTCGTTGTGCCAGGAAGGCTTCAAAATCGGCGAGGGACATAGAACTCAGATTGCGGCTTGCCGTAAGGCCTCCTTTCTGCGCAGCATACACGCCGTATTTGACCAGGTCCATGCCACCTATTGAGTGCGCATCGGGATCTATAGACAACATCGCGCCCTGCTGGAGTGCATAAGGTATCCAGCTCCAGTCGAGGTCGAGGCGCCTGGGATGCGCATTGATCTCGATCACCACGTTGTGCGCTACACAGGTGTCGATCATGCGGCGATGGTCGACCAGATAGCCTTCACGCGACAGCAGCAGCCGGCCTGTAGGATGCCCCAGTATAGTGGTAAAGGGATTGGCTACGGCAGCAAGCAGGCGCTGCATAGCCTTCTCCTCGCTCATCTTCAGATTGCTGTGCACCGAGGCGATCACCAGGTCGAATGAGGCAAGCACTTCGGGTGTATAGTCCAGTGAGCCGTCATGTAGGATGTCGGCTTCAATACTTTTAAAAATGCGGAACGGCGCCAGCTTTTCGTTGAGGGCATCGATCTCGGCATGCTGCATCACTATGCGTTCGGGAGACAGTCCGTTAGCATAGAAAGCTGCCTGGCTGTGGTCGCTGATCACCAGGTATTCATAGCCCTTGTCCCTTGCGGCGGTGGCCATCTGTTCCAGGGTGTGCACGCCATCGCTCCAGGTAGAGTGGCTGTGGATGATGCCTTTGATATCGCCCGGCTGTATCAGCTTCGGCAGCTGGTGCGCACCGGCAGTTTCCAGTATGGCTGCTGTCTCTCGCAAGGCCGGCTCGACATATTGCAGCGCGTTGTAGCTGAAAATTTCCGCCTCGCTGGCAGCATGTGCCGGAAAGGTATAAGCGGTGGCGAAGGCATCGGCAAAGGCCGGCGCTGCAGTGGTTGTGAACAGGATTTTATAAAAATCTTCCGCCGCTGCAAAGTAAAAATGGAGGGTGGGCGCATTGGGTACCGTTACAAAAAGGGTCTGCTCGTTGGCTTCAAAAGTGGTGTCGGGATTGTGATCGAAGGCTTTCCTGAGCTCGGCATCGCCGAGATCGGTCACGAAAGCTATGGAAGCCAGGGCCAGTATCTGTCTGCGGAAATCGCCGGTAAGCTCGATCTTGTGCCGTGGGTACAGCTGCAGCAGCTGGGCTTTCACCTGCAGGGCAAAAGCTTCGGCTTCGGCCCAGAGATAGAAACCCATATTGTTGCGCATAAAAGCAATGCTCTTCAGGATGCTCTCCTGCGTCTTGGCGCCGAAGCCCTTCAGCGTGATCAGGCGATTTTCGTTGCATGCGTATTCCAGCTCGCCTATGGATTCGGCGCCCAGCTCTTTCCACAACACCGCGATCTTCTTGGGACCGATACCTTTTATCGACAGCATCTCGACCACACCCGGAGGTGTTTTGTCGAGGTATTCTTCCAGCAATCCCAGCTTACCGGTACTTAAGATCTCCTGTATCTTTTTGCTTACGGCCTCACCGATACCCTGTACAGAACCCATGCTGGCAGGCGCCATACTTTCCAGCGCACCCGGCAGCTTTTCGATACGGTAAGCCGCCGTACTGTATGTTTTGGTTTTAAAGCTGTTTTCCCCGTGAATGTCCATCAGCTTGGACAGCAGGTCGAAAATATCGGCGATCTCCTGGTTGGTCATGGAGCAAAGCTAAAATTTATTTTATCGCCCGGATTTTCCGGCTTTAAAAATCAACCGGATAGGGGATAGCAATACCGGGTATGACGATCTTTATCGTCCGGGGCGTTCCTTTTCTCCCGCTTTTTCGATAATTTTGCCGCTTGCCTTTTTCAAAGGCGTGATCAGAAAATGTCCTTACCAGATTTAATTAAACATGTGTACCATAATGCCACCGACGAGGTGATCCGGAGGGGAAAGCGTATTTTCCATACTTCGGGTGTGCAGATGCTTGAGAACGATACCCTTATAGAGCAGGTGGTCTTCCGGGTGCGCAATGATGTGTACAGCAACTATTACAAGGTAACCGTACAGAATTACCTGCAGCCCAAAAATATTTCCCTGCGTTGCCAGTGTCCGTACAATATGGGCAGTGTATGCCGTCATGAGGCGGCGGCCCTGTTCCAGCTGAACGACCTGTTGCAGAGCGGCTATTTCGAGAACGTAAAGCTGCAATACGATCAAACGCATACCACTATCAGGATGCGCCAGATTACCACGCACTTCCTGAAGCTGTTCTCTTCGGCCGCTCTTTTTGAAAAAGCGGAAGCGTTGGTCGGGGCAAAGCGGGTAAAAATACTGGAAGCCAAGAACGATGCCGTCAAAGCAGAAGTTACTGAAGAAGGTACTGTCTATCCTGTGCTGATCCGGCAAAACGAAGAACGTTATTTCGATACTTCCTGCAGCTGCGGAGAAGCCACACATCCTTTGTGCATTCACAAAGCATCGGTATTTCTCGATATCCTTAACCGGCACGGCGGTCATTACTTCGGGACGCTGCGCAACTGGGATACACAGAAAGACAAGCTCCTCAACCTGTACGGCTATAGTCTTAAAGACGACCTGACGGGCAAGTTTGAATTTGCCTACCATGACGGAAAGCCTTTCCTTAGAGTGCTTGACCCCTCCATAAAAAAGCTGTCGATGCAGCCGGCCGCCCCGGTATCGAAGTATAAAGAAGAGAAGGAGGCTGCTGTGGCCGAAGAAGCGATACCCCAGAAAAGAAGAATGGGTGTATTGATCGGCGGCAGCAAGAGCGAGTACTTTCCCTATACCAGCTTTGACCTGCTGACCGGGGAGCCCGATGGGCATAACGAAGGCTTTACCGGCACGATCGAAAAGCTGGAGGCCAACCAATATATTTCTCCCGCCGGCCTGCAGGAGCGCGATAAGCTGCTGGTAACGGCATTGCGCAAACAGAGTGCAGATGAGCTGTTCAAATCGATCAAGCGGGATACGCCCTTCGGCGAATTCTGGGACAGTCTGCCGAAGGAGCTGATGGATGTTCCAAAGGATGAGCTGCGCCGCCAGGTATGGGATTTTTACCTGCCCCGGTACCAAAGGCTGCTCGAGCACTTTTCCAGCTATCCCTTCGTATACTTCCTGCCGGAAGGCAAATATTTTGTTACCGCTCATCTTGAAAAAGCAACCTTCTCGCCGCGTGTATTCCAGACCGAGATCTTCGTCAAGCCTGCTGATGGTGAAGTGATGCTGGAGCTGCGCCTGCAGATCGACGAAGAGGTTTACGGCTACGACGATATTACTGTGCTCAACAGCGCGCTGATCCGCATCGGGAGTGCTTTTCATGCGGCGGCTAATATTGATGTGGTAACCATCATGGAGCAGTTCAGCAATGGTGGTAATGTCAGGATCGCTGCCGCCGACTGGCCCGAATACCTGGAGAAGGACCTGCTGCCTTTGTCGGGCAATACCGCGATCGTGTTCGATGAAAGCCTGAAGGAGAACATTACCGAGATTGAGCCGACACTGAAGCTTTACCTGCGCGAGACCGACAAGATGATGGTATTCAAACCTATTTTTGACTACGAAGGTGTGGAAAAGCAATGGCTGGATTATACGCCGGCCGTTACGGCAAGGAACGGCAAGGTGATCGTGCACGAACGGAACGAGGCTTCGGAGCAAACCTTTCTTACCCTGCTGCGTCACCTGCATCCGCTGATGCAGGAAAGCCGTAAAGCACACTCCTTCTTGCTGCCGGCCAACGAAGCGCTGAAAGGCAACTGGTACTTCGGCTTTGTCGACAAGCTGGCCGAAGCCAATGTAGAGATCGTCGGCTACGAAAGCCTGAAGCAGTTGCGCATCAATCCGAACAAGCCGCGGACACAGCTGCAGATCAGCAGCGGCATCGACTGGTTCGACGCCGATGTGGAGCTCAAATTCGGAGAAGAAAGCATCAGCATTGCCGAAGTGAAGAAAGCCCTGGGCAAGAAGCAGAATTTTGTAACGCTGAGCGATGGCAGCATCGGCCTGCTGTCGGAAGACTGGATGGAAAAATACGCGTTGATGGTGAAGCTGGGCGCGGTGAACGGAAGCAATAAGCTGCGGCTGAAGAAATTCCATTTCTCTGCCATCGAAGGGCTCAGCGACCAGATCAGCGAGACCGAAGTGCTGGCCGAGCTGGCGGAAAAGCGAGAACGGCTGCTGGACTTCGACTTTGAAAAAAAGCAAGCCTTCGATATTCCTGCCAATGTAACGGCTACCCTGCGCCCCTACCAGCAGGCGGGCTTCCAATGGATGGCTTTCCTCAGCGATATCGGCTGGGGCGGCATCCTGGCCGATGACATGGGTTTGGGTAAAACCCTGCAGACGCTTACTTTCTTACAGCATTATCTCAACGAGCATCCCAGGGCCATGTACCTGGTGGCTTGCCCTACCACGCTGATCTACAACTGGGAGAATGAGATACGGAAATTCACACCCGACATCAAGTACCTGATCCATCACGGTGCGCAACGCCGCAGCAAGTCCGAAGAGTTTGCAGACGTGAACCTGATTATCACGACCTACGGCACTTTGCGCAGCGATATCAAGATGCTGTCGCAGATGCAGTTTGACTATGTGGTGCTCGACGAATCGCAGGCGATCAAAAACCCGATGTCGCAGGTGGCTAAGGCTTCCCTGCTGCTGCAAAGCAAGAACAGGCTGGCGCTGAGCGGTACGCCGGTACAGAACAATACCTTCGATCTCTTTGCGCAGATGAACTTCCTCAATCCCGGCATGCTGGGTTCCATGGAGTTCTTCCGGAATGAATTTGCGACGCCGATCGATAAGCTCCAGGAAGAAGAAGCCAAGACGCATTTGCGCAAGCTGATCCATCCTTTCCTGTTGCGCCGTACCAAGGAGCAGGTAGCGCCCGATCTGCCCGAGAAGACGGAGATGGTGCTCTTCTGCGAGATGGGGCCCAAGCAGCGTAAAATATATGATGCTTACCGCAACAGCTTCCGCAGCAAGATCCTGGGCGAGATTGAAGAGAAGGGTATGGAGCGTTCGCAGCTCAGCATCCTTACCGGCCTCATGAAGCTGCGCCAGATCTGCGATTCCCCGGCTATCCTCAACGAGGATGAGCAATTCGAGAACCATTCGGTAAAGATAGATGAGCTGGTGCGTGAGCTGACCGAAAATACCGGCAACCATAAAGCGCTTGTCTTTTCACAGTTCCTGGGTATGCTGGGACTGATCAAAGATGAATTGGAGAAGCAGAACATTCCCTATGTTTATTTTGACGGCGGCACTTCCTCTACGGAAAGGGAAAAGGCGATACAGCGCTTCCAGCAGGATGAAGACTGCCGTGTATTCCTGATCTCGCTGAAGGCAGGTGGCGTGGGTCTGAACCTTACGGCTGCAGACTATGTGTATATCGTGGATCCCTGGTGGAACCCGGCGGTAGAGCAGCAGGCCATCGACCGTACGCACCGTATAGGACAGACCAAGAATATATTTGCTTACCGACTGATCTGTAAAGACACCATCGAAGAGAAGATCATGCTGCTACAGGAACGCAAGCTGAGCCTGGTGAAAGAGCTGATCGCCGATGACAATGGCTTTATGAAAAAGCTGACCCGCGAAGATGTGGCTTACCTGCTGAGCTGACGGCAGGCCCGGGCGCCGCGGGCAGCAGCAGTTGCCGGCGCATATTGTTCATTCAATCGTTACCATCTTCATGTGTCCTATTGGGATTTTTGATTCGGGATATGGCGGCCTTACGGTGTTCCGGGCTATTGCCGGGAAGCTGCCGCAATACGATTACCTTTACCTCGGCGATAATGCCCGGGCGCCTTACGGGAACCGCTCTTTTGAAACGGTGTACGAATATACGCTGGAGTGTGTGCACTGGTTTTTCAGCCAGGGCTGCGAACTGGTGATCCTGGCCTGCAATACAGCTTCGGCCAAGGCCCTGCGTACTATTCAGCAGAAGGACCTCCCGGCGCTGGGTAGCCAGAAACGGGTGCTGGGTGTTATCCGTCCCTCGGCGGAGGTGATCGGCCGTTTTACGAAAACAAGAAGCGTGGGCGTACTGGGCACCAAGGGCACGGTGAGCTCGGGCTCCTATGTTACTGAGATCCGCAATTTCTATCCCGATATCAGGGTATATCAGCAGGCCTGTCCGTTATGGGTTCCTTTTATCGAAAATGGCGACTACAGGAACGATGGCGTCGATTATTATATCCAGAAAGACCTGGAGCAGCTTTTTGCACAGGCAACGGATATTGATACGGTGCTGCTGGCTTGCACCCATTATCCCCTGCTGGAAGACCGTATCCGCAAATACCTGCCCGCCGGCGTATCGCTTATCGCGCAGGGACCCATTGTCGCCGATAGCCTGGCCGACTATCTCCGCCGGCATCCGGAACTGGCAGCTTCCCTATCGACCGGTGGCCGTAAAACCTTCTTCACTACCGATTCCGTAGCCGATTTTGAAGAGCATGCCACACAGTTCTTCGGCGAGGAGGTGAAGGCGCAACATATTCATCTTGAGCTGAAATGAACATTCTCCGTTCATAAACTTTTTGCTACCTCTTATAAACTTGGAAGGCGGCCGGAAAGTCAATTGGCCGATCTTTAAAGAACGAGCACGGTAGTGCTCCGAACCAACGCATGACTATATCGATACGATTCTTGTACTAAAGATTGATATCAGATGAAAGCATCATTTCTGAATACTGAGCTGATGAGGTTACATGATCTCATCAGGAGGAAAAGCACTGGTACCCCCGCCGAACTGGCCCGCAAGCTCCGCTGCTCCGAAAGGAGCGTTTACCATAAGATCGAGCGGTTGAAAGACTACAACCTGCCGGTCATCTACGACGCTTTAAGACAAAGCTATTGCTATACCCGGGATGTCTCCATCGTATTCAATATCCTCATCGACGGAGAGACGATGAATAAGGTTAAAGGAGGCCTTCCTTATGCTTTTAGTTATCGGAAGTTGCGGAAGCGTGCGCACTTTATCTTCTGACATCATTCCCTAAAACAGCCGCTTCATAACGGACAGTCGTACCTGCGCCGGTTGCTATTTTTTGTATTTTGCAGAAAGCAAAGCCTTCTGTTTATGCAACGGTTTTTCGTTCTGCTTCTTCTCCTGTCATCAGCCATCCTGCAAAGGGGGTATGGTCAATATTTCGATACCCTTCACATTCGCTATGCCATCGGCGCTTCTGAGCCGGAGGTTGCCGGGAAGCAGCTCCTGGATTCCCTCGCCCGTCATCATGAGGGCCGCACATTGCTCATCTACAGCTATGCCGATTACCTGGGCAGCGAGCGAACCAACCAACACCTTTCCGACAAGCGGGCGCTGCGCATCAAAAATTATTTGCTGAAAAAAGGTGTTCCGGAAAAGCAGGTGCTGGCATGTACCGGCCTGGGGCAGATCCCGGGACATGGTGGCGCAGAAGGTAATCCCCAAAATCGCCGGTCCGATGTATTTATCCGGAAAAAGAATAAACCGGCGCCTGCTTCGCCGATCACCGTCAAACCATCGCCGGCACAGGGCACCCCCATTGCTACGGAAGAAACAGCACCTCAATTTTCGGCAATAGATCTGAGCACAGCAAAGGTCAATGATGTGATCCGGCTGCAGCATATCGGCTTTTACCCGGGCCGGGCCGATGTATTGCCGGGGTCTTATGCCGAAGTGGAGCATCTCTACCAGGTCCTTTCCGGCAATCCCCGGCTGAAAATCCGGTTAGAGGGACATGTATGCTGCTGTGTCTATCCCGATGGCTATTTCGAAGATACGCCTACCTGGCAGCTGTCGGTACAGCGCGCCTATGCGATCTATAAGCACCTGCTAGACCGGGGGATCGATGCCGCGAGGCTCTCTTATCAGGGCTTCGGCAGAACCCGTCCGATAACAGAACAGGACAGCACCTCCGCTGAAGGCCAGGTCAACCGGAGGGTAGAGGTAAGGATCATCGAAAAATAAACTAGCGTATGCCCAGGCGTGCGGCAAAGTCGGGCTTCAGGAAAGCCTTAAGCTCGGCAAAGTCTACAAACACGTGAATGGGTCCTACCGCATAGGCAGCAACCTCGTAGGGGAAATAATAAAAGCCCAGGCCTTTATTGGTGAAATAGAAATTGGTCGTTGTGGCCAGGTGATTCTCAAAAAGAATGGTATTGAGCGAATCGCCAGGCTGTAAGCCTTGCTGCTTGCGGAAAGCCCTTTCCACGATCGGCTGTAGCCGGCCAGAATCGGCGGTAATCACATCTTCCAGGGCCAGCTCCTTCCTGTTACGTACGTCGAGGCAATAAAAGCTGCTGCCGCCATTGCCATGCGCCCCGCCGCTGTAAGAATAGCCATCCGAATCCAGGATAAGGTAGCCGTTTTCATTGTAGCAAATCGAAACATTCAGCATGTCCTCGTAGTTCATGATCGCCGAGACATCCTCGCGGTTCATGTCTTTAACTTCGTCGCGGTAAGCTTTCAGGTACCGGCCATTCATTTTGCGTACCGCCGTATATAGATCCAGCGAAAGCAGGGAGGAGTCTATGTGTAAGGCCTGTTTGATCCGGGCCTCCAGCCATTGGCCATCGGCATCGTTCTTCAGGGGAACAACAAAGGTATTGCTGACGCGTGCCATGGGCGAACTGTCCGCGGGCTCAAAGGCTGCCAGCGAGTCGCTGATGCTTACCGATGTAAAGGTATAAGCGCCTTCGGGATAAGCTTCTTTAAGCTCGATAAGGTAGTTCTTGCTACCATCGGGGCTTCTCCAGCTGCCTTTCAGGGCGCCCTGCCCATACCGGCAATCGATGAGGGCGATGGTCTCTCCATCGCTGAAGCGGGTCTCGCTGAGCCGGAGATTATTGGGCTGCGCCGGATCCAGGTTACCGTGCACCATCAGCCAGGTGCCATGCTTGAGGTAATAGTACATACCTTGTACGGCGCCGTTGGCGCACTGGAGGTGCATCACCACCGGCTGGCCGGCGATAGTTCCTTCAAGCCGCTTATAAAAGTTAGGCGCCAGCACAGAATCGTAAGTAGCAACCTGGGAAGCAGCCTGCTGTTGTTTCTGTTCCTTCTGGTTACTACCGCAGGCTGAAAACAAGAGAGCAAAGACGGGTAATAAAAGGATCGGTATGGTTCTCATGAGCTGGTTGTTTTAAAAAAACCTTACAGGGCCTGAAAGGGTATCGCTGTAAGGTTTTTAAAAGAGCTGTAAGTTTAGGATAGAATAATCAACTGTTTTATTCGAAACCGAGCAGCTTCTTCATCTTTTCGCCCACTTCTGTTTCCATCAGCCATTGCTTGATCCGTTGCAGCCGCTCGTAGGAGGGGGCATCTTCCACGAAGGCGGGGGCCAGCGCGCTCAGCTCATCATACATCCAGCGGGTTGCCGGCGACAGGCGATCGGCGATATCCCTGTAGCTGATGGCCTGTATGATTGCCAGCGCATGCACCGACAGCACTTCGAATGTGTTTTCGATCACCCTGGCGCAAAGCAGCGCAGCATTGGTGCCCATACTCACAATATCCTGGTTGTCGTTGTTGTTGGGGATACTGTGGATATAGGTGGGATTGCTCAGTGTCTGGTTCTCCGCCACATTGGATACTGCAGGATACTGCATACCCTGTACGCCGAAATTCAGCCCCAGCACGCCGGCATTGATAAATGCAGGCAGCTTTTTGTTGAGGCTGGGATTGAGCAGGAAGTTGAGTTGCCTGTCGGCCAGCATCGCGAGCTTGGTAACCGCGATCTTCAGCTTGTCCATCTCGAGGGCTACATAATCGCCATGGAAATTGCCTCCATGAAAAATATTGGCGTTCTTATAGTCTATAACAGGATTATCGTTCACAGAGTTCAATTCCTGGGTAATGATCTGCGCCGTATATTCTATAGTATCGTATACGGGACCTAATATCTGCGGCACGCAGCGCAGGGAATAATACTCCTGCACTTTATCTTCCAGCACACTTTCAGTCACCTTCTTGTCGTACAAATGCTCGTGGCGCTTACGCATCAGCCCGCTCTTATGGGAAATCACCCGCATGGCCGCGGCTACGGTCTGCTGACCCTTGTGTAGCTTGACGGCATTGAGCTCTTCTGAAAAATGATCGTCGTAAGCCTCCATGATCTCGTTCACCATAAGGGAAAACAGGATCTGTCCGGTCATCAGCTTGCGGGCATGTATCACATTGATCGCGCCGATGCCGGTCATGGAAGAGGTACCGTTGAGCATCGCCAGGCCTTCGCGGATATGCACCTGCAATGGCCGTAGCTGAAGGGTTTCATAAACAACCGATGCCTTTACCACTGCGCCCCGGAACTGGAAGCTGCCCTCACCGATAAGGCCCAGGGCAAGGTGCGCGAGCTGGACCAGGTCGCCGCTGGCGCCCACGCCGCCATGCTGGTAGATGCAGGGATAGGCTTCGTTGTTGATCAGTTCGGTCATCAGCTGCACCACCTGGGGATGAATGCCGGAATAAGCCCGCATCATTGTATTGAGCCGGGCCAGCATAGTCGCGCGCGATTGCAAAGGGCTCAGCAGCTGGCCCATACCGCTGCTGTGGCTGCGGATAAGGTTAAGCTGCAGCTGTATCCGGGCATCGTCCTCGATCCGGTACTGTGCCATCGGTCCAAAGCCGGTATTGATACCGTAGATCAGCTTGTCTTTGGAAAATCCGGTAAGAAAAGCGAAACAGTTCTCCACCTCCTCAAGCGCCTTGGGATCAAGGCTTATGTGTTCCTTTTGCAGCACGATCTGTTCCAGATTTTCCAACTCCAGGATGCGATTGCCGATGATTGCCATGTATGCGGTATAAAAGAGATTTTTAGGGAAAAATAAATTCGGAGCAAAAATAATAAAAGCCATTGTTCGGGCAGGTATTATTTTCCGCAGGGCCGCCGCCGGCAGCATTATCCATATCCCGGCGCAGTCTTTATGAAGACGGATCAAATACCATGCCGGAAAACAGGCAGTCTACTGCACCATAGCTATCCGGTCGCGGCTGTCGATATGTACGATACCTGGCCGTTTGCCGGGGGCGAAGCTACCGGCTACCGTATCCATTTGCAGGGCTTGCGCTCCATTGGCCGTTCCCCAGCGCAGAAGGGTTTCCAGGGGCAGCGCGGGAAAATGTTGCTGTAGGGTCTGGATCTCTGCCCAGATGCTCAATTCATGGTTGGAGGCCAGGCTATCGGTGCCCAGGCATACCGGCACACCGCTGTCGAGGAACAGCTGCGCCGGCGGCATACGCCTTTCGATATACCAGTTGGCATTGGGGCAAAGACATAGGTAAACCGTTTTACCGGAAGTTTTCAGGAAGACCAGATCCTCTTCTTCCATGAAGGTATTGTGCACCAGGATTACCGGGTGGCGGTCGGGCAGCTGCGGAAGATAAGTCTGCAGCGACGTCTGGCCTGACGGCTGGAAGAAGCCGGCATCAATATTAAGGGTGCGGTAGAGGTCAAACATTTCACCTTCCTTATGCCGATACAGCTCGTTCTCGGCGGCCGTCTCTTCGTTGTGCACCGATAGCAGCCCACCCGGAGCGTGCGCGTTAATAAGGCGGAATAATGCCGCCGATACGGAATAAGGCGCATGCGGCACGATCGATTGACGCAGCAATGTTCTGGTGCTTTGCTGCGCCGCGAATTGCTCATATACCTTCAGAGGCCAGGCAAAGCGGTCGGCGGCACTGGTTTCGGTAAAGCCTATGCTTTCGATAAAGGTGTGGATATGCAGCCCCGAGTCCTGGCGATGGAGCAGGGTATCGGTGGCGTTGGCAATGTCGCCCACTGCTACAATACCATTCTGCCGGCTTTCGGCAATCGCTTGTTGTATTGCCGCTGCTTTTTCCTCTGCAGAAGAAAGGCCTCTACCGGTCATTACCGATTGTAGGAAAGGCACCAGCCGGGTTCCCTCCGGGATGGCCCCTTTCATATGGGACAGCTCCAGATGGCAATGCACGTTGACAAAGCCGGGGCAGAGGATGCCTTCAAAGTGCCGTACGTCAGCGTCTGCCGGTACCATACCGGGCGCCAGAACGGCAACAATGGTTCCGTGCTCATCAGTAGAGATAACAGTGCCGGGCTCCAGCCATTGGTAGCCGTTGTGTATGCGGTCGGCTCCGAAATAAAACATAAGCAGTAATTGTGGTGTGCAAATTTTGGTAACTTTCAAAACAATGCCAAAGGTTATTTCTGCGCACCGTATTTTAGCAGTATGGAAACAATCAATTGGAATGATTTTGAGAAAGTAGAGCTGAGAGTGGGTACAGTAATCGATGTATTTGAATTTCCCAAGGCCCGTAAGCCTGCCTATAAAATGAAGATCGATTTCGGACCTTACGGGATCCGGATGAGCAGCGCGCAGATCACCAAGCATTATACACCTGAAACCCTGATGGGCCGGCAGGTAGTGGCGGTGATCAATTTTCCGGAAAAGCAGATCGCCGATTTCATGTCGCAATGCCTGGTCACCGGCTTCGCAGACGAGCACGGCGATATTGTGCTGACAGCCGTGGAACGCACGGTCCCGAATGGTACCAAGATAGCCTAGTCCATTTCGATAGCGTCAACGTTGTCGCATTGATTAGACATACCTGTCACTACGATCATACAGGACCGGAACAATCCGTGTTTTTTACGTGATGATCGGATCACCGCACGATCCGGTAACAGTGGTGTATCTTCTTGTTGCGGAAATCTTCGGGAATGGTCTGCATTGAAATGTCTTTAATGCTGGCGGCTGATAGCCGTCCGAACTGAGGTTCAAATTGGCGCAGGTTGTTGGAAAAATAAAGAATGCCGCCCGGGCTCATCTGCTGCAGGATGAGGTGAAGCAGGGTAGGGTGGTCGCGTTGCGTATCCCAGGTCCCTTTCATTTTTTTGCTGTTGCTGAAAGCCGGCGGATCCACAAAAACGAGATCGTATGCACCGGCTGCCGGGCTTTTCAGGAAGTCCATGGTGTCGCTGGCGACAAAGCTGTGCCGGTCCTCGTCAAGCAGACCGTTGAGCGCCATATTTTCACGGGCCCATTGCAGGTAGGTATTGGAAAGATCGACGGTGGTCACCTGCGCCGCGCCACCTGCTGCGGCATATACACTGAAGGCTCCGGTATAGGCAAAAAGATTGAGCACGCGTTTACCCGCAGCCTCTTCCCGGAAGGTCTTACGCAGCGGGCGGTGATCGAGGAACAGACCGGTGTCCAGGTAATCGGTGAGGTTGACCAGGAACTTCAATCCCTGTTCCTGTACCACCAGCTTATAGCTTTCTTCCGACACTTTTTCGTATTGCTCGGTGCGGCGTGACAGCCTTCGGCGTTCTTTCAGAAATATTTTTTCCTGGGCTGTATGCAGCGTGGCGGAGATCGTTTGCAGGCATTGCTGTAGCCAGGATTCCAGCTCGTCTTCTGGCAGACCGTGATGGGTTTTGTACTCTGCCACATGCAGGTAGTCTTCATAACGGTCTATGCAGAAAGGGAATTCCGGCATATCCAGGTCATAGATACGGTAGCAGGTAATGCCTTGCCGCTTCGCCCATTTGGTAATATGGCGATCGACTTTCTGCAAACGATTGGCAAACGATTGCATACCGGGCTATTGAGCGGGATTAGGGCCGTCCTGGTCTTTTTTCTCCTGGGGCGGTTTGTTCGGCCGTTTTTTTTGCTGCTGCTGCCGTGGCTCCCGGGGTTGCGCTCCTTCACTAGCTTGCTGCTGCCTGGGTTGTTGTTCCCTGCCAGCGCCGGGCTGTCCACCCTGCTTTTGCTGCTGCTGAGCTTGCTTTTGCTGGCCTCTATTCTGCTGCGGCTGCTTATTTTGCTGGGGTTGCCCTTGTTGTTGGCCTTTGTTGTTGGGCTTCTGCTCGCGGGGCTTGTTGTCGCCCTGCTGCTGCCTGGGGCCTTGAGCGGGTTTTTGCCCTTGTCCGGGTCCTTGTTTTTGTTGCTGGGGTTTGCCTTGTCCCTGGGCCGCGCCGGGCTTGGTTTGTTGTCCGGGCTTGCCTTGCTGTTGCTGGCGTTGCTTGGCTTGCTGCTTCTTTTTGGCCGACTTGGACAGCGAGCTTAGGGTCAGCTGGCCTACATCGTTTACAAAGCCCATATCCACGGTCTTTTCGGAACCTTTATGGCGTACCTGTATCTCTACCGCCTCCATGTCTTCCGGCTTCTGGCCTTCGGCATTGAGCGCAAGAATCTCCTGGACCCTTTCAATGGTGAGCGGGTATTGTTTACTGCTGCCGGCAAAGCTATACCACATCAGGTTGCGGAAGATATCCTTTTTTTGCAGGAAAGCCCTTCCCGCAGCCATTTCGATCTGCTCTGCGCCTTCGGGGAAGGAGTGGAGCGCATCCATATAGGTATCCAGCTCGTAGTTGAGGCAGCATTTCAGCCGCCCGCACTGGCCCGACAATTTGGTTTGATTGATGGAGAGATTCTGGTAGCGGGCGGCGGTGGTATTCACCGTTTTAAAATCGCTCAGCCAGGAACTGCAGCACAATTCCCTGCCGCAGGAGCCAATGCCGCCTACCTTGCCACTTTCCTGACGGGCGCCGATCTGGCGCATTTCGACCTTAGCCCTGAACTCGGCGGCATACACCTTGATCAGCTCGCGAAAGTCGACGCGGGAATCGGCGGTATAGAAAAAGGATACTTTTTTACCATCAGCCTGGTATTCAGCCTCTGCGATCTTCATTTCCAGGTTCAGCTCCTTGGCAATAGCACGGGAACGGACCAGGGTATCTCTTTCGCGACGCTTGGCATTCTGGTGCAGCTCTATGTCTCTGTCGCCGGCAGGGCGCAGCACGCGCTTGATCTCTGCCGATTCGGAAACACCATACTTTTTCATCTGGAGCTTTACCAGCTCGCCGGTGAGGCTGATCTGGCCGACATCGAATCCCCCGGCGCCTTCTACAGCTACCCAGGAGCCCTTTTCTAAGATGTGGCTGGTATTGTTGCGGTAGAAATCCTTGCGGCTACCGTTATTGAAAGAAACTTCTATGATCGGAAATGGCTTGCCGATATCGCTGAAAGGAAGATCAGACAGCCAATTAAATACGTTTAAACGATTACAGCCACCCGTACTGCAGCCGCCATTGCTCTGGCAGCCTGAAGGTTTGCCGTTGGCGGAACCCGTTCCGCAACTTCCACATCCCATGTAGCAAAAAATTTATATCGACGTGCCAAGGTAAGCGACGGGGACCAGCCTTTGGCCTTTGCCGGCGTCTCCCCGGAGAAAGCAACAGTGCCGTAGATGCGACACTGACAGGCAAAGTATTATTAGCGGCTGGACCGGATACGCCCCTTCCTTTACACGAAATGATTGTGTAAAAACAGATTTTTTCCTGACAAAGATAATCTTTAATCGGGTAGATTAATAAACTTTTGTCAGGTCGATAGTAAATATGAGAATGGAATTTGCGGGAATACCACTTACCTGGCTGGAACCATAGCCAAAAGAAGGGGGAAGGTACAGCACGACGCGGCCACCCTCGCCAATCAGGGGAATACCTGCCTGCCAGCCCTTGATGAGACCTGTAAGCGAGAAGGTTATATTGTTTGCCTGGTCAAATGCGACACCGGTAGTCAGCGTGCCTTTGTAATTGACAATAACCTGCGAGCAAGGATTGGGATGTTTGGCGTTGCCCGGATTTTCGATCCTGTAGTAAAACCCCCTGGCATCTTTGGCTGCCTCAACCTTATTGGAAGTAATGAATTGCTCCAATGCAGCCACTTCGGAAGCGGGGGCAGTATCGGTAATTGCTTCGCAGCCGGAATCTTTTTTGCTGCAGCCCGTCAAGAAGATAGCGCCTACCAATGCTGCGAATAAAATAATATTTTTCATTATGTGTTTTTTATAGAAGAAGGCGAAGTTATCACTTTTCACCAACATAGACGGAAGAATGACCGGACAAAATGGGTCGTACCCCAATTAACCTGCGGTAAACCGATCGTGTGACCAGCCTATTTGAGACCTATGTTCTGCTTGAAGATCTTGACGGCGATGGCGATGAGGATTACCCCGAAGAACTTGCGCACCACCATGATACCGGAAGGGCCGAGCAGCTTTTCGATGAAATTGAGGGCTTTGAGGCAGAAGAATACGATCAGGAGGTTGATCAGGATGCCGATGAGGATGTTGTAATGGTGGTAGCTGGCTTTGAGCGACATGACGGTGGTCAGTGTGCCCGATCCGGCGATCAGCGGAAAGGCGATGGGGACCACGCTGCCGGTTTTGCCGCCGCCTTCGCTTTTGAAAAACTCAATGCCCAGGATCATCTCCATGCCCAGGAAGAAAATGATAAAAGAACCGGCAATGGCAAAGGAAGCGACGTCGAGACCCATGAAATGCAGCATTTGCCCGCCTGCAAAAAAGAACAGCAGCATCAGTCCGCCCGATACCAGCGTCGCCTGAAGGCTGTTGATCTCCCCCATCTTTTTTTTCAGGCCAATAAGCACCGGGATGGAGCCGAGGATATCGATCACGGCAAAAAGCGTGATGGATACGGTGATGATCTCGGAAAGCATGATGTTTTCGATGCCGTACATAAGCGCTGTGTTAAGGGGGAAAAATGGTATGCCTTACAAAGATAATCTTTAGCCCTTAACCTTGCTCAGTTTCCTGCTGCATGGAATCGGCAAAGGGCTGCCCTGGCGGGACAGCCCTTTGTGCCTGGCTTTTTTTACGACCCGGGAGGCTTTATTCCGATTCGCCTACCGGTTTGTTCCTTTCGGGGCGGGCTTCGGTACGCCTTTGCTGTAATTCTTCATATTGCCGGGTTACTTCGGCTATCTTATCCCTGCGGGCGGGCAGTTTCTTTTCAATCTGGTGGATCAGGTTTTCCAGGTGTTTGCGCAGCTCGTCCTCTTTGCCGCCGCTGCCGGTAGTGTTGCTGAGCGATTCACGAAAATCGGCCAGCTTGCTTTCTTCCTCTTCCAGCTCCGTCCTGATCTTTTCGAGGAATTGCCGGGTTTGCTGGAAGCGGCTGTCGAGCTGGTTCTGGAAACGGGCTTTGCGTTTGTCGCGATCGGCATCTTTACGGTCGAAAAAGTGATGACGTGCAGCAATGAAACGCTCCCATATTTCGTCGCCGTATTCGCGCGGGATATGGCCTATCTTTTTCCATTCCTGCATCAGGTCGTTCATCTCTTCGGTTGCTTCCTTCCAGTTCTCCGAATGCTTCAGCTGTTCCGCGCGGTTCAGCAGCGCCAGCTTCTGCGCATAATTATCTTCCAGGCTTACCTTAAATTCTTCGGCGCTTTGCCGTTTGGCCGAGAAAAATTTATCTCTTGCCGCCTGAAGGCGGTTCCAGAGCTCATCTGCTTTCTCAAAAGGTACCTTGCCGATGGTTTTCCATTCGTCCATGATGTGTGCAAGCTGAACGGTGGTTTCCTTCCAGTCGGTACTGTCGCTCAGGCGTTCTGCATTTTCGACTAGGGCCAGCTTCTGTGCATAATTACCCTCTTGTTCGGTCTGGATCGATTCAAAATGCTGCTTCTTCCGGTCGAAGAAGATATTCCGCGATTGGATAAAACGGTTCCACAGCTCTTCGTTCTTTTCGGCGGAAGCGACGCGGCCGATGGTCTTCCATTTGTCCATCAGCTCTTTCATAATATCCGACGATTTTCTCCAGTCTTCCGAATGTGCGTGCTGTTCTGCGGTTTCGCATATCTCGAGCTTAAGGTCGAGGTTCTGCATCATATCCTGCTCCACATCTTCATGGTGCTGCCGTTTCCGCTCGTAAAAGTGGTTGCGGGCTTTTTCAATGCGTTCCCACAGCTTTTCGCTGCGGCCTTTGTCGGCGGGGTTAGCTGCTTTCCATTCCTCCACAATCGCTCTCATGGCTTCAGTTGTAGCTTTCCAGTCTTCCGAATCCTGCAGCGCTTCTGCCCTTTCCGCCAGCTTCAGCTTTTCGGCATAATGCGTGTCGTAGAGCTGTTGTACTTCTTTTTCCTTCTCATGAAGGTCGTTATAGATGGGGGCATAGTCGCCTATAGCGTTGGCCCTTTGAATATAATCTTTAAGGCGGGCGATCTTCCCGCTCAGCTTCAGCTTATCTTCCTGCTGCTCCCATTCGGTATTCAGCTCCTGGACCTTGCTTTCAACTTCCCTGAATTTTTCGGCCAGCGCCGTTGCTACTGTGGCATAGTTTTCAGATGTAAGGACCGAAAGCCTGCGTTCGGGACTGTAAGCCGTTGCGTTCAATATTAATTCCTGTTCATCATTAAGTGAGCAAAATGCTTTGCCTGCAAAGTCCAGCTCATGCCACATTTCAGGGGTGATCCGGTTGGCTGCCTGCTGATCCGGCTGCTGTGTAGTCATAATAGATAGTTTTTCCTGTTTCGGTGTGTGATGCTTATCGTTCGTTCAATTGGTCCTAATAAAACGTTCAGAAAACTATGTTAGCCATAAGATGTCCAGTGCAGCAATAATTGCAAACTTTTTCTGATATGGTATGCGAATTTAAAGAAGATTCATTACGGAAAAAAATGAATTTTTAAAATATCTTTTGTTCCGGTAGCACAGCTTTTAAGGCATTTCACCTACGTTCAGGACCTTTTATGACAACGAAAAATAGAAATCCTTTTCGGATAGAGTGCAAAAGAAATGTTATAAAATTATCACTTCCCTGCTTTTAGAAGCAAAAGCAAAGTCTATCCTATAAAATTTATCTCCTATATACATGAATTATGCTTCAAAAACCAAACACAAACTATGAAACAGATCTTTACCTTCTTTTTGCCGTTGCTCTTCTGGGCAACGACGAAGGCAAATGCCAGCCACCTCCTGGGTGGCGAAATCGGCTATACCTATATATCGACGAGCGGTACCAGCCATACTTATAAAGTAACGCTTAAGTTCTTTGCCGACTGCAGCTCTACCAGCGCAGCCCTGCCCCAGCTGATCGGCGCCAACCCTTATGTAGCCCTTTACAATAACACCAGCTTTGTGAATGGTGTCAACCTTGTGTATAATGCCACACTCAGCGATGTGGAGATCACACCGGTATGTCCCGATGAAGTAAACAGCACCACCTGTACCAATATCAACAATCCCATACCGGGTATCAAGCTGTATGTATATGAAGGGGAGTTTACCCTGAACGGCACAGCCAGCAACTGGCGGTTCGAGTTTGAAGGCTCGGTGACCCTGGGCTCCAATGCAGGCCGTACACCGCTGATCACCAATGCCAATGTGCAGGCCGGCAGTTCGCTGATGTACCTGGAAGCTACGCTGAACAATACGGCAGGCCAGAATTCGACCAGCACATTCACCTCCGTACCTACGCCTTTCTTCTGTATTAACCACTTGCAAACCTATAACCTGGGCGCAGTCGATCCCGATGGCGACGGGCTGGCCTTCAGCCTGGTACCGGCCAAAGAATCGCTCATCATCAACGCGCCGCCACCCTCCGATATCGTGTATTACCCGCCTTACAGCGCGACCAACCCTGTGCCCGCAGCTCCCGGCTCTTTCAGCTTCAACCCGGTAAGCGGGCAGATGAACTTCAATCCCAATGCAGCGGTCAATAGTGTTGTGGTCAATAAAGTGACGGAATCGAGAGGGGGCAATATCGTGGGCTCCAGTATGAGGGAAATGGCATTCATCATTCTTACCAATTGTCCCAACCAGGGTCCTGGCGGCCCCGTGATCAACCTCACCAACGCCAACGCCGATCCTTCCGATCCGAGCACGATCAATGCCTGCGAGGGCACCGCCGGTAACGTAACGTTCGACATACAGGCTACCGATCCGGAAGGCGATAACGTTACCATTACCACCAACAATCTACCTGCCGGCGCTACTGTCAATGTAACCGGCGACGGCAGCCCATCGCCCCTGATGAAATTCAGCTGGGATATCGGCGGCGTGGCGCCGGGAGATTATGTATTTTATGTAAACCTTAAGGATGATGGCTGTCCCATCAGCGTTACACAAACCGTAGCCTATACCATACGCGTAAATCCCGTGTATCACTTCGGCCGGAACGATGTGGTCGAGATCTGCAATGGCAATACGCATCTCTTCTACGGCCGGTACTACTATGAGACCGGGCTGTACGACACTACCTTTAAGACCGTTAAGGGTTGCGACAGCATCTATTACCTGAACCTTCAGGTCAACCCCCTGCCCGATGTGGTGCTGAACAACGGCAACGGGGCGCATGAAGTGGGTATATGCGAAGGCTCTTCCAGTATACTGGCTGTTGTGCGGCCCGATCCCAATACAACCTACCAGTGGTTCCGCGATAATGCTGCGTTACCCGGTGAAACAGGGCCCAGCTATACGGTGACGACTGCGGGCACCTACTGGCTCACTGCAATGACCAATAAAGGCTGTACGGATACTTCCCTGAACCTTAAGGTGGTGATCTATCCGCAGCCCGAAGCAACGATCAAGCCGCTGGGCGACGAGATCATCTGTGCGTACGATACCCTGAAGCTCTCGGCCGTAACTACAGGTGTTGATGAATTCCGCTGGGAGCCGGCCAAGGCCTTCCGCCAAACCGGCGGTTCGGAAACGTCGGAGGTAACAGGTATTTTTATCGAGCCTACTCACGTTATCCTCACTGTTTACAACCGGTATGGATGCTATGATACCGATACCGCCCTGGTAAGGACAAAGCCCTGCTGTGAAGTCTTTACACCCAATGCTTTCTCTCCTAACGGTGATGGCAGGAACGACTATTTCAAACCCGAGCTGCAAAATGGTCAGCTGCTGTTATCCATGCAGGTATTTGACCGCTGGGGCAAGCTGGTGTACAACAACACCAATATACCCAAAGGCTGGAACGGCAATTATGAGGATGGCTCCAAAGCGGCCACCGATACTTATATGTACCTGATCCGCTATACCTGTGCCGATGGCAAGCTGTATGAAAAGAAGGAATCCCTGTCGCTGATCCGCTAAGCACTCAAAGCAGAACGCGTGCTATCCCCGGATAGCGCGCGTTTTATATACAGCCTCATTGAACGCTGCCCTTACATTTTTTGCGGCACCTCAATGCCCAGCAGGCTCATGGCATGCTGAATGACATTGCCGATCATGGTGGCTATCATCAGGCGCAGTTGTCTTTTTTCTTCGCTCTCAGCCTGATTAATACTATGCACTGCGAAGAAGGAATTAAATAACTGTGCCAACTGAAAAGTATAATTACAGATCAGCGATGGGTTATATTCTTTCGCTGCCTGTTCCAAGATAGATGGATACTGTTCTATTTTCAGCAGAAGTGATTTTTCCAAAGAAGCCAAGCCTTCACCAAGTGTGAACTGTCCATAAGCAATTTCATTTTTTCTCAGTACCGAACAAATGCGCACGTGAGCGTACTGTATAGATGTAGCTGTAAAGCCATGCAGGTCGATCGATTCTTTCGGATTAAAGATCATTTTCTTCTTCGGCTCCACGCGCAGCAGGTAGAATTTCAACGCGCCCAGGCCGATGGCCTTATACAGGTCCTCCAGCTCTTCTGTGGTGAAGTCTTTGGTTTTACCCAATTCTTCGGTTTGTTCCTTGGCCAGCGCCACCATCTCATCAATCATATCGTCGGCATCTACTACGGTACCTTCGCGGCTTTTCATACGGCCCGAAGGCAGTTCAACCATACCATAAGATAAGTGATAAATACCGTCGGCGCAAGGCTCTCCCAGCTTCTGTAGAATGAGCTTCAGTACCTGCATGTGATAGTTCTGCTCGTCGGCGATCACGTAGGCCGAGCGGTCCATATGAAAGTCGCTGTATTTGAGACGGGCGGTGCCCAGGTCCTGGGTCATGTATACCGAAGTGCCGTCGGCGCGTAGCAGCAGCTTTTCATCCAGGCCGTCGGCCGTCAGGTCGATCCATACCGATCCGTTCTCTTTTTTGAACAGGATACCCTTCTGTAGCCCTTCTTCCACGATGGCTTTACCCAACAGGTAGGTATCGCTCTCATAATACATCTTGTCAAAGTCGATGCCCAGCTTCTTGTAGGTAATGTCAAAGCCCTGGTATACCCAGCCGTTCATTTTTTGCCACAGAGCGTAGACTTCGGGATCGCCGGCTTCCCATTTGCGCAGCAGCTCCTGGGCTTCCAGCATAATGGGCGCTTCTTTTTCTGCCCTCTCTTTTTCCATACCTTGCGCTATCAGGATATCGATCTCCTGCTTATACACGTCGTTGAACTTGACGTAGTAGTCGCCTACCAGGTGATCGCCCTTAATCCCGGTGCTTTCAGGAGTAGCGCCACCGGCATAGCGCATCCAGGCGATCATCGATTTGCAGATGTGTATGCCGCGGTCGTTGACCAGGTTAGCCTTGACCACTTCGTAGCCGTTGGCTTTAAGGATCTCGGCTACCGACCAGCCCAGGAAGTTATTGCGCAGGTGGCCGAAGTGCAAAGGCTTGTTGGTATTGGGCGAGGAGTACTCGATCATCACCTTTTGCCCGTTGCTTTCCTTCTGTCCGTATTGCTTGTCGTTGTAAAAATGGTTGAGAAAAGCAGCCAGCTCGTGGTCGGCGACTGTCAGGTTGAGAAAGCCCGCCACGGTTTCGTGTGCCGTAAACAAGGGATAGCTGGCCAGCAAATATTCACCGATGGCCTTGCCCAGCACGGCCGGGTTTTGCCGCAGGCTTTTGACAAAGGGAAAGAGGACCACGGTATAATCGCCTGCAAATTCCGGCTTGGTCTCGTTAACAAGTATTGATTCATCGCTGACCTCTGCCCCGGGATACAGGTGGTTGATGGCCTGAGCGGCTGCGATCTTGATCTGGGCTACAATAGACAACATATTTACTGAAATAATTTAAAGCTTGATATCAGGGGCAGCAAAGGTACGATTGTTTTTCGGGCGGGTAAAGGAGCTTCGGCCGAATAAAAACGGGGAGCATTTTCTGAATAAATGCTCCCGTATATTTCTTTCGTTAAAGAATTACACCGCTACAGGCGCTTTGATGTGCGGATGGCTTTCGTAATGCTCCAGGGTAAAATCTTCGTAGGTAAAGGCAAACAGATCGCGGACCTCCGGGTTCAGTTTCATTTGCGGCAGGGCAAAAGGCGTACGTGTCAGCTGCAGGCGCGCCTGCTCGATATGATTGCTGTACAGGTGCACATCGCCGAAGGTATGGATGAACTCACCATATTCCAGGCCACATACCTGGGCCATCATCATCGTCAGCAGTGCATAGGAAGCGATGTTGAAAGGCACGCCCAGGAATACATCGGCGCTGCGCTGGTACAGCTGGCAGCTGAGCTTTCCATTGGCTACATAGAACTGGAACAGCGCATGGCAGGGACTGAGGGCCATATGCGGCAGATCGGCCACGTTCCAGGCATTCACGATCATGCGCCGGCTGTCGGGATTGGTCTTCAGCTGGCGCAGCACATCGCTGATCTGGTCGTATACCTTGCCGTCGGCGCCTTCCCAGCTGCGCCATTGTTTGCCATATACCGGGCCCAGATCGCCGTTGGCATCGGCCCATTCGTCCCATATCTTTACCTGGTGCTCCTTAAGATAACCGATATTGGTATCGCCTTTCAGGAACCAGAGCAGCTCATAGATAATAGATTTGAGATGCAGCTTCTTGGTAGTTACCAGCGGAAAGCCTTTTTGCAGGTCAAAGCGCATCTGGTAACCGAAGCAGCTGATGGTACCGGTGCCGGTGCGGTCGTTTTTTTCGGTGCCGGTGTCGAGTATATGTTGCAGCAGGTCCAGGTATTGTTGCATGGGCGAAAATAAGGTCAAAATTAAATAACCTCGGGCAGGTTGAGGAAATTTGTTATTCACGGCTTGTGTAAAGAAAGAATGGGGAGTTGTTCGTATATTTAGGCCACAATCTATCCTATGAAAACATTAAGTATTCCACTTTTGTATCTTTTGCTGCTGCAATACACTGCACAGGCGCAAAAGATCTATTTTTCCGACACGACAAATAAATGGCGGACCAGCTTTACCGCAGCACCCGACGGGCCTCCGGGAACCACCATCGTGCACGATTACCGGTTTGAAGATACCTCGGCAGTGCTGGATGGCCACACCTATCAGCTGCTGGATTACGAGAACGGTGTATGGGTACGGGACGATACGCAGGCACGCAAAGTATATATCAAGCCTTTGACCGGGCTGCAGCCCACACGCCTTTTGCCTAGCGATACTGCCCCTTTTCTTTATCTTGATTACAATATGGGCGAAGGGGATACGCTGGCCATGCCTTATGTGGCGATGGCAGGTGACAGCCTGAGCTACCATGTGGTACAAGCGGTAGACTCGGTCCTCATCAATGGTGTCTATCACAGGACCCTTCAAATGAATGCCTATTTTCCCCACTATCCCTGGCCCACCCGTTATCTGGTGACAGAAGGTATAGGAACGGATACCGGGCCCATATTTATTCCGGATGGGCTGGGTGAGTGGGCTACCCGTCTTGTTTGTTTCCGGAACCAGGGTGCCGTGCCGTTTTCCGCTTACAGCGCCTGTTCCGACCCTCCTATGTCGTTTCACGGGCTGCGGAGGGGCCACGATGGCTTCGACATCATGCCCAATCCCGCCTCCGGCCAGGTTCATATTCGTTATAAAGGTTACAACGGGCCGCAGATGGATGGCATTTTGCTTAGCCCTACCGGCACCAGGCTAAGGGAGATCGCCTTCAGCCAGACCGGCTCCATTAACCTGGATGGTCTTGCCCCCGGCCTGTACCTGATCCAGGTGAGGGAAAGCGGCCTGCTGCTGTTCAACCGGAAAATAATCGTCAGGTGACCGGCAGTATCCATCATGGTTTTTAGCAGGTTATCAACAATTTAATAATCTTTTGGTATATTTTCCTTTCGCGGGAAGGAGAGGTTTATTATCTTTCGTGCCAAAAGCTATACCCCAATATGGAAAACATCAACAAGCCCTCCAGCGAGATATTTGATCATCCCAGACAGGAACTGCCCAATGCCACGGCCGTTCTCGTTCTTGGTATTATTTCTATCGTCGGCTGCTTCTGCTATGGTATTATCGGTACCATTTGCGGCATCATCGCCCTGGTGCTGGGCAGTAAAGCAAAAAAACTTTACCAGTCAAATCCCGATCTGTACACACCCTCGTCCTACAAAAACATGAATGCCGGCCGCATCTGTGGTATTGTCGGCCTGAGCCTGTCGGCGCTATATATTCTTTTCCTGATCGTTTGCCTGATCATTTACGGTGCGTCCCTGTCTTCTATGCCCTGGGATATGTACCGGCACTAGGTCCGGGCAGAACAGGTGCAAGCGCCATCCCCTGCGGATGGCGCTTGTTTCTTTACCTTCGCTGTTTAATTCTTTTTTATGGCCGGGATCATCCATTGGCTGGAACATCACCTGCTGCCTTGCCCCTACAAGAGCCTTACCGGTATGGATTGTCCCGGGTGCGGTATGCAGCGGGCTTTTGTCGCGTTGCTGCAAGGCCATTTCAAAGAAAGCTTTATCCTGTACCCCGCCTTGCTTCCTGTATTGTTTACGCTGGGGCTTACGGCAGTGCATCTCCGGTTCAAGCTGACCCACGGCGCTGCTTATGTCAAATACAGCTACCTGGGCACAATTGTCCTGGTCATGCTCAGCTATATATGGAAGCTGATCCATTGACCCTGCTGTGTCATACAAAACGGCCGGTCCACGGGACCGGCCGTTTTGTATGATTTCCTTATGGTATGTTTTACTCTGCCATCATCTCTTCGATCACCGCGGCAATATCTTCGGCATTGGGCTTGGAGAAATAATCGCCGTCGGTAGCATAAGCCGGGCGGTGGGCTTTCGCAGCAATGGTGCGCGGCGCCACATCGAGCCAGCGATAGCCGCCCTGGAGCTCCATCACCTGCTGGAACATATAGGCAGAAGCGCCGCCGGGCACATCTTCGTCTACGAACAGGATGCGGTTGGTCTTTTTCAGGGATTCCACAATGCGGTGCGTGGTATCGAAAGGCAGCAGGGTCTGCACATCGATCAGCTCGCAGCTGATGCCCTGGGGTGCCAGGTACAACTCGATCGCTTCCTGGATCACGCGGAGGGTAGAGCCGTAAGAAACAATGGTAATGTCCTCTCCTTCCTGCAATATCTCCGGTACGCCGAAGGGTACGGTAAAGTCAAACAGGTTGTCGGGCATTTTCTCCTTAAGGCGGTAGCCGTTAAGGCACTCCACCACTACGGCAGGCTCATCGCTTTGCAGCAGGGTATTGTACATACCGGCAGCCTGCACCATATTGCGAGGTACACAGATATTGATACCCCTGAGCGCATTGATGATCATGCCCATGGGCGAGCCGCTATGCCAGATACCTTCCAGCCTGTGGCCGCGCGTACGGATAATAAGCGGACACTTCTGCCCACCGCGGGTACGGTAGTGCATGGTGGCCACATCGTCGCTGAGGGTCTGCACGCCATAGAGGAGGTAATCGAGATACTGGATCTCGGTAATGGGCCGCAGACCGCGCATGGCCATGCCCAGTCCCTGGCCCACGATAGTCGCTTCGCGGATACCGGTATCGGAGATGCGCAGCTCTCCGTGCTTTTCCTGCAGGCCGGCAAAACCCTGGTTGACATCACCGATCTTGCCCACGTCTTCACCGAAGGCAAATACCGCAGGATTGGTGCTGAAGGTATGATCAAAGAATTTGTTGAGGATTTCGAAGCCGTTGAGTTGGGGGCTGTCGGCCGAAAACTGCGGCGCTACCACCTTTACCTTGCTTACGGCCTGGGCCGATGTGGAGTGCAGGCCCGAGTTGAACTTATCGGCGGCATCGGCCTTCAGCTGGTCGTAATAGTTGCGAAGGCTACGCGAAGCCTGGCTGTTGCCGCCCGACAGCTTGAGTATCCGTTGGGTGGTGCGCAGCACATCTTTGCGGATGGGCTCCTTAATGGCGCTCAGCTCCTGGATCAGCGCTGCGATCTGCTGCGCATTGCTGCCGCCCTCGTATACCAGCTGCTGGCCCAGGGTGCTCAGCTGCTGTATCTGCTCTTTAATGGGCGCCAGGAACTTGTTCCAGGCATCCTGCTTGCAGGTACGGGCATAGTCTTTGGCTTTTTCTTCTACAGCAACCAGCTCTTCTTCATTGGCAATGGCATTTTCCAGGATAAACTCACGCAGCTTTTTCACGCAGTCCATTTCCTTTTCCCATTCGAGGCGCTCACGGCTCTTGTAGCGCTCGTGCGAGCCGGAAGTGGAGTGGCCCTGCGGCTGTGTCACCTCCTGGATATGGAAGAGGGCGGGGATGTGGTGCTCCCGTACACGGGCAATCCCTTTCTGGAAAGTATCGACAAGGGCGGCATAGTCCCAGCCTTTTACGCGATAGATCTCTACGCCGCTATCCAGCTTCTCGTCATATTGCAGGCCCGACAAGGCTTCGGAGATCGAGTTCTTGGTCGTTTGGTAAGCGCGGGGTACCGAAATACCGTAGCCATCGTCCCATACGCACACGGCGAGCGGCACTTTCAGCACACCGGCCGCATTCAGGGTTTCCCAGAAAGGGCCTTCGCTGGTAGAGGCATCGCCTATGGTACAAAAGCTTACTTCGTTACCATTATGAGAAAACTGCTCAAAGCCGGTTTTCAGGCTGTCGGCATTGCGATAGAGCTTGGAGGCGTAGGCAATACCCAACGCACGCACCATCTGGCCGGCAGTGGGTGAAATATCGCTGGTAGAGTGGGGCTGCGTGGTCAGGTCTTTCCAGGCGCCTTTTTCATCGAGCCAGCGCGTACCGTAGTGACCGTTCATCATTCGGCCGCCGGAAGCAGGTTCCTCCTGGATATCGGGATTGGCATAGAGCTGAGCAAAAAACTGCTCCACGGTGCTCATGCCGGTTGCAAACATCAATGTCTGATCGCGGTAATATCCCGAACGGATATCGCCGGGTTTAAAGGTCTTGGCCACCGCGATCTGCGCCAGCTCCTTACCATCGCCAAAGATGCCGAATTTCGCTTTTCCGGTCAGCACTTCCTTCCGGCCGATCAGGCTGGCTTCCCTGCTGGTCACCGCCAGTTCGTAGTCTTGCAGCACCTCCTCTTTAAATTCCTCGAAAGATAGTTTCCCGTTAGCAACTACATTGTTTTGGGTAGCATCCATACTTACATCATTTATTAAACAAAGGTAACATTTACAGGGGATAAGCCCAAATGAGGCCGTATGCGGAACGACTAAAGTGCTGCTCTGAACCAGAACCGGCAAAGCCCCGGGCTGTTAACTACTGCAGAATATTTTGATGCTCCGGACAGCTAAATACCTGGAACATAGTCTTCAAAGGGATCAGGAAACAAAAACGTAACATTAATTGGTTTTCTTTGCAATAAAATCCGGGAACACCCCCCTGTCCTTATCCCGACGACTTCCCGGACAGACCAATATTTTAGTATGAAGAAACTGTTTGCCTTCACCGCGATGCTCCTGGCTGCCGCACAGCCCTCTTTTGCACAAACCGCTCCCGCCCGTACCCTGAGCCGCCCGAAGCTGGTGGTCGGCGTGGTCGTGGACCAGATGCGCTGGGATTATCTTTACCGTTTTTACGACCGTTATGGGAACGCCGGCTTCAAACGGCTGATGAATGAAGGCTTCAATTGCCAGAATACGAAGATCAGCTACCTACCTTCCTTTACGGCGCCGGGCCATACCTGCATCTATACCGGCGCTGTGCCCGCGCTGCATGGCATTGTAGCTAATGAATGGGTCGATATCCGCAGCAACCGCGAATGGTACTGCACCGAAGATACGACCGTGACCAGCGTAGGCGGCGGCAAAGCAGGACTGATGAGCCCCCGCAACCTGCTGGCTTCCACCATTACCGATGAGCTCAGGCTGGCGACCAATTTCCGTTCCCGCACTTTCGGTGTCTCGATCAAGGACCGCGGTGCGATACTGCCGGCCGGGCATGCCGCCAATGCTGCCTACTGGTACGATGGTGAAAATGGTAACTTTATCAGCAGCAGCTTTTACCTGCAGCAACTGCCGAAATGGGTGCAGGATTTTAACCAAAGAAATATCTGCGACAGCCTCATGAAGCTGGACTGGAATACGCTGTATCCTATCGCTTCCTATGTGCAAAGCACGGCCGACGACAATAGCTATGAAGGGGCAGCCAAAGGCGAAAGCCGCCCGGTTTTCCCCCATAAGACCTCGTTGGCTATTGGCAAAAGCAAGGACGCGATCCGCTCCACGCCTTACGGCAATACTATTACCCGGCTGATGGCGCAGGCCTGCATCGATGGCGAACGCCTGGGTCAGCAGGGCACGACCGACTTCCTCGCGGTAAGCTTTTCCAGCACCGACTATGTAGGGCATCAATATGCGCCCAACTCCATAGAGATTGAAGATACTTATCTCCGCTTTGACCATGAGCTTGAGCTGCTGCTTAGCTACCTGGATACCAAAGTAGGCAAAGGCAATTACACGCTGTTCCTCACCGCAGACCATGGCGGGGCACATAATCCTACTTTCCTCAACGACCATCATATGCCTGGCAAATCGCTGCCGCTGGCTAAGGTCAACAAGGAGCTGAACCGTTTCCTGGAAAAGAAATATGGAGACACTTCCCTGGTCAGTTCGCTGATGAATTACCAGGTATACCTTAATGAGCAAGCCATCGCGACACACCACCTGGACCGTGAAGCTGTAAGGGCTGAGATCATCAGCTGGTTCCGGGTGCAGGATGGTGTTACCAATGTGATCGACCTGGAGCATCCCGAGAAAAGCGTGGTGCCCGAGCCGGTGAAGAGCATGGTGACCAACGGCTATTATCCCAACCGTTGTGGTACTATACAGATCATTCTCGATCCCGCCTGGTTCAGCGGCTATGGCGCTACCGGCACCACACATGGCAGCTGGAACCCTTACGATGTGCATATTCCCCTGTTGTGGTACGGCTGGGGCATCAAAAAAGGAGAGACTTTCCGGACGACGCACATGACCGATATCTCGGCTACACTGGCAGCGCTGCTGCATATACAGGCGCCTAATGCCTGCGTGGGTGAGGTGATCGAAGAGGTGCGGCGGTAAGCGCCGTTCAGGCGCTCTTCGTATGGATATCTATTACCACGGAGGTTCCCTTACCGGGGGCGGTATCGATCGTAAGGCTGCCGCCAAGGCTTTTTACCCGGCTCCTGATACTGTCAAGCCCCAGGCCTTTGCGCGACGGTTCTGCGCTAAGGTCAAATCCCCTGCCGTCGTCTTCTACGGTTACGGAAAGCAGGTCGTCTGTGTACGATAGCTGTACCAGTATGGAAGAAGCGCCGGCATGCTTTTCCGCATTATGTACCAGTTCCTGTATGATGCGGTAGATGCCCAGCAAATAGAATTGGGGAAGCCTTTCAAAGGGGCCGAAAGCTTGCAGGGATATCGTGAAAGGCTTATTACGACCCACATATTCGCAGAAGGTGGCCACTGCTTTGGGAAGGTCTTTTTCTATCAGGGCCTGCGGCATCATGTTGTGCGCGGTAAACCGCAGGTCTGCGCTAATCTCATCGAGCAGCTGTGCGGTGCTTTGCACCACCTGTGCCGATGCTGCATCCTGGTGTTTCAGCAGACCCAGGTTGATCCGGGCTGCCGAGGTCATAGCGCCCAGGCCGTCATGCAGCTCGCGGGCAATACGGATGCGTTCCTGCGCTTCACCTTGTATCGTGGCTTTAAGGTTCTCGATCTGTGCGATCTGTTCCATATCGTGCAGCCGGGCTTGCAGTAGCTTCTGCCGTGAACGGTAACGGCTTCTGAACAGCAGGAGCAGCAGGCAAAGCCCGGCGATTCCGCCTATGAAGATCGCCAGCCAGGTATTTCGCGAAGCCAGGGCTTTCTCCTGCCGGGCAATCATCAGCCGTTTGCTGATCAGCTCCTTTTCTTTCTCCGCAGTGCGGTAATCCAACTCTAGCTGGTTAATATTGTCAACCGTTGCGCGGCCTTCCAGTTTGTGGTCAAGCACGATGTAGTCCCAGGCAAACTGATAGCCTTTTTTGAAATCGTTCAGATCCGCATACAGGCGCGACAGGTCCCGATAGGCTTCCCTAAGAGCTACGCTGTCCCTTTTGTCCAGGGCGTTTTGATAGCTCTGCAGGACAAGCGGGCGAGCTTTTTGCGGCCAGCCCATTTCCATATAAGCCATAGCTAACGAGATGTTGAGCCGCTCGCGCGCGGCCATGGACAGATAAGCTGCTTTTTCCCTGGCCTCGTACAGGTAGTGCAAGGCGCTGTCGGGGGCTCCGGTCTTGAGAAAATAATCGCCGATATTGATCAGCGCGACACACTCATTGTCGATGCGGCAGGACGACCGGCTAAACATAACCGCACGCCGGAAACAAAGCAGGCTGCTGTCATGCTGACCGGTTTGGGCATAGCTTGTGCCTTTATTGTTTTCCAGGGTACTCATCAGGTAAAAGTTCCGGTACCGGAATGCCATCTGCTCGGCCTGCTCCAGGTAGTGCCGTATGGTAGCCGGCGGCCGGCCGATGGTTGCCAGTATGGCCGCTACATTGCTGTAGATATAATCCACATTCATATCGGGATAATCGCGTGCGGCGATATCCAGCGCCTTGAGCTGGAATTTCAGTCCTTCCTCATAGGCGCCCTTGCTAAGATAGATATTGCCGGTCTGGCTCAGCAAGCGGGGCATCTCCTCTTGTCCCCTGGCCGTTCTGTCAAATTCGGTCATCGCCGCCGACAGCAGGCCGATCGCCGTATCGTAATGGCTCATCCGGTTCAGCAGCAGCGCTTGGTACATTCTGGTTTTGCCCAGGCCATAGGAAAAACCGAGTGTCCGGCTGCGCACTTCATACTGTGCCAGCTCTACCAGCCCGCTGTCGGGAACATTGACCGTTTCGAGCCATACGGTGTCCAGCATAGCCGTTAGCATAGCCGTATCCATCGCTGCGACATTCCGCTTTACCTGCGCGGCTGCGGGGAGCAGATAAAAAAGAAAGGCCAGCAGGGACAGTAGTTTCAGGGTATGATGTTTCATTGTATCGTTTTAAGGAATAGTGTGCCATAATGATCCGGCGCCGGGACTTGGTGATAAGGCAACAACGCACCTATAATACCCCTGTTTATTCCCGTAGTACTATTGCAATGCAACAATATAAAAATACGGAATCCGAAGGTTGATCCTGCTTTAATATAAAATGGTCCTGAGAAATGGCTTCGGAGCGCAAAGAATAACAAAAAGCGTCTGCCTGATGGCAGACGCTTTTTGTTATTCTTTGCTTTTCTACAATTCCAGCTTCAGGTATTCACCTGTATGGCTGCCTTCACAACGGGCAACATCTTCGGGCGTGCCGGTGCAGAGTATGGTACCGCCGCCGCTGCCGCCTTCGGGGCCGAGGTCGATCACATAATCGGCAACCTTGACCATGTCCAGGTTGTGCTCGATCACCAGCACGGTGTTGCCGCGCTCCACCAGCCGGTTCAATACCGCCAGCAGGTGCTTGATGTCTTCAAAGTGCAGGCCGGTGGTCGGCTCGTCCAGGATGTAAATGGTTTGGCCGGTATCTTTTTTGGAAAGCTCAGTCGCCAGCTTGACCCTTTGGGCCTCGCCACCGCTCAGGGTTACAGCGCTTTGTCCCAGTGTAATATAGCCGAGGCCGACTTCGTTCAGTGTCCTGATCTTCCGGTGCAGCGAAGGAATATTGATGAAGAATTCGGTGGCTTCCTCAACTGTCATATTCAGGATATCGGAGATGGACTTGCCTTTGTACCGTATTTCGAGGGTTTCCCTGTTGTAGCGGCGGCCGTTACATTTTTCGCAGGGCACATATACATCGGGCAGGAAATTCATTTCGATCACTTTCATCCCGCCGCCCTGGCAGGTTTCGCAGCGCCCGCCCTTTACATTGAAAGAGAAGCGCCCGGCGTTGTAGCCCCTGATCTTGGCTTCAGGTACCTGCGCCATCAGCTGGCGGATATCGGTAAAGAAGCCGCAATAGGTGGCGGGGTTGCTCCTGGGTGTCCGCCCGATGGGGCTTTGATCGATCTCGATCACCTTGTCGACATGCTCCAGGCCTTCGATTTTTTTGTAAGGCATGGGCTGCATTTTAGACGCGGGAAAGCAATGCCTGGAAAGAATGGGATAGAGCGTCTCGTTGATGAGCGTGCTTTTGCCGCTGCCCGACACCCCGGTGATGCAGGTAAAGGTACCCAGTGGTAAAGTGATGCTTACATTTTTAAGATTGTTGCCCGTAGCGCCTTTCAGCACGAGCTTCTTCCCGTTGCCTTTGCGGCGCTGCTCAGGTATCGCAATGCGGTCTTTGTTGTTAAGGTAACGCGCGGTGACACTGTCGCTTTTCAGCACCTCTTTAGGAGTACCTTCCGAAACAATTCGCCCGCCGTGGAAGCCTGCTGCCGGGCCCATATCGATCAGGTAATCGGCGGCCAGCATAATGTCTTTATCGTGCTCCACCACCAGCACGGAGTTGCCGCCGTCGCGCAGGTTTTTGAGCGCGTTGATGAGGCGGTGGTTATCCCTCTGGTGCAGGCCAATGGAAGGCTCGTCGAGGATGTAAGTGATGCCCACCAGCTGTGAGCCGATCTGGGTGGCGAGGCGTATACGCTGGCTTTCGCCGCCGCTGAGCGTGCGCGTAGGACGGTTGAGCGAAAGATAATGCAGGCCTACTTCAAGCAGGAAGCTTAAGCGGTCCCGTATCTCTACCAGTATGTCTTTGGCGATCACCTGGTGTTTTTTGCTCAGCTTTTTCTCGATATCCTTAAAAGCATCAAAGAGCCCGGATAAGGACAGAGTAGCGTATTCAGCAATGTTGTGCCCGGCTACCTTAAACCATAAGCTTTCCTTTTTCAGACGCGTACCCCCGCATTCGGGACAGTCGTCCAGCACCATGAACTGCTCGGCCCAGTCGCGCACATAGTCGGAAGTCGATTCGGCAAACCAGCGCATCATCATGTTCAGCACCCCTTCAAATTCGGCGCCGTCGAGCAGATAGCTGTATTCTGCATTTTCATCCTGCTGGTAGGTGATAATCCCTTCCGCGTTGCCGTACAGGAGCAGGTTAAGCTGCTGCTCCGAAAGGTCTTTGATCGCTTTGTTCAGCGGTACCTTGTTCTTTTTGGCAAAGGCTTCGGCCTGCTGCCAGCTGCCGGCTTCCCTCTTTTCGCCTAGCGGAGCAATGCCGCCTTCTATAATCGTCTTGCTCTTGTCGGGCAATACCTCTTCCATGCTGATACGGTGCACTACGCCCAGGCCTTTGCAGGAAGGGCAGGCGCCGTAAGGCGAGTTGAAGGAGAACGTGTTGGGCGAAGGGTCTTCGTATGAGAGGCCGCTTTCGGCGTCCATAAGGTGCTTGCTGTACTGGTGCAGCTTCCCGCTTTCGTGATCTTGGACAAACAGTAATCCTTTGCCCAGCTGCAGCGCCTTTTGTAGGCTCTGGCTCATCCGGGGCATGTCGGCATCCGTTACTTCGAGGCGATCGATCACCAGCTCGATATCGTGTATCTTATAGCGGTCGACCTGCATCTTCTCTTTCAGCTCTTCGATCTTACCGTCGATACGCACCCTTACATAGCCCTGCTTGCGTAGCTGCTCAAACAGCTCGCGGTAGTGGCCTTTACGGCCGCGTACAATAGGCGCCAGCAGCACGATCTTCTTTTTGTTCAGGGTTTCCCTGATATGTGCGGCGATTTCTTCTTCGGAGAAACGCTGCATCTCTTTACCGTTCTCGTAGCTGTAGGCGATACCGATACGGGCAAAGAGCAGGCGCATGAAATCGTACACCTCAGTAACAGTACCTACCGTAGAGCGGGGGTTACGATTGGTGGTCTTCTGCTCGATGGAGATCACCGGCGACAGGCCTGTGATCTTATCCACATCGGGCCGCTCCAGGTCGCCCATAAATTGCCGGGCATAGGCCGAAAAGCTTTCCATATAGCGGCGCTGGCCTTCGGCGTAGATCGTATCGAAGGCCAGGGATGATTTGCCGCTACCGCTGAGGCCGGTAATCACCACGAGCTTGTTTTTGGGTATATGGGCGTCGATGTTCTTCAGGTTGTGTACACGCGCGCCGTAAACTTCTATATTGTCGGACATAAAGATTGTTGGGAAATGTGGCGCAGTCAGCCGTGCAGGCTGCTGCTTCAGGATTGCGAATTTACGTTATCCGCAGCGAATCTGCCCAATTCACAAATAGGGGAAATCGATAATGTCCGCTCAGGAGATAACGTTCAGCGAAAACAGCAATGCGGTGAGAAAAAGAAGGCCCAGGCCGCAGAGAAAGATGATATCCGCAACATTTTCCAGGTGCTGGCTTCGCTTCAGGCTGCCCCTTATCGAAAGGAAGGAAAGGATGCAGCTGGCCATAAAGAGCAAAGTGGCGCCGCTGGTAAACTCGTCGATCAGTGTCCGTTGCGATACCCGCAGCAGCTTCAGCGAGGTAAGAACAACGAAGCAAAGCCCCAATAGGTTGGAAGAGGCATTGAGAATGTGCGGGGATTTTGGATTTTCTTCTGCCATAGTTTCGTTAGAGGCTTAAAATTATTGAAAGAATACCCGTAACGCTATAAAAGGTACGCAAAATCACAATTCTTTAAAGAAGCCTATAAATATTCCCGGTGTTCATGATTCCATATAGATTAGCCAATAAACCAATCTATCTCAGAAACTCTTTTACGCTGACTTATCGTGCTAGGATACACACGCGCAGTATAGTCTTACTGAAAGCAATGCCCGGGCCTGGCTCCGGCGCCGATGTAAATTGCAATAACAGGACAAATAGCGCGTTTAGCCGTAACGGACAAAAATGTATATATGTATAGTTATATATTTTATAATAATAATAAACTGATTTTGTATGTTATTAATGGTACGATATTGTTGGCGATTTCTATCAAAACGGATAGAATGAAACATTTAAGACAACTTTTTCTGGCTGTATTACCTGTATTCGTACTGGCCATCCTGGCATCGTGCGAAAAAACTTTAGAAACCCATAAAGTAAAGTTTAAGGCAGAAGCCTCTTTTGGCGCCAGATTGACTAAGATCGCCTATACCAATGAGATGGGCGACATGAATACCTCTTATTTTATCGACAACAGGTTTAGTGCCACCGAAGAGCAGTACATCCCGTGGTCGGTTGGTGTGGTTAACCTCCAGCTACCGGAACAGGGGGGAGCGGATCTTCCGGCATAAAATTGCAAATTTGGGTGGACGATCAGCTGGTAAAAGAAATTGTAAGCACGGGTACGCCCTTATCTGCCAGTGCCAGCTATTCATTTAAGTAATTCAAAGGGTAAAAATGGGAAGAGTCTGGTGTGCAAGCCGGGCTTTTTGCTGTTGGGCCAGGCTTATGGTAAGCCAAATGGCTTTATTGTGAAAAGGAAACGCAATCAGTTCATATTTCCCCTACAGAGTCAAGGTGGGATAAGCCTGGAGGTGCAGGCTATGCTTTGGAGGGCATTTTATTTCAAAATCTTTACTTTGCAGCATGATGTCTACGCTGAGGAGAAAAAGCCGGAGCTACGATATGCAGGTTTTGGTACAGGAAATAAAGAGCACCACCGACACCAACCGGTACAGCACTTTATTTATCGAGCTGATCGCCGCGCTTCGTCCCGGGCGTAACCAGCCGGCTGCTGCACCGCTTGAAGCATTGCTGGCGCTATTGGCCCAGGACCGGCAGCTCGTGCCAGCCCTGCAGCAGATGTTTGTTTACCTGTTCAATACCCGCGACAGTCAAAGTATTTTTACCAATGTAGGCATCCTTTCTTCCGGCACTTTCTTTTCCGAAATGTTCCGGCAGCTGCGGCACCGCATCTTACCGCCACTGCCTGAGAAGCGCAGCATGAACTATTTGCTGGAGCGTGCTTTCTACAAAAAAAGGGACTATAAATGGGTGCGTGAGATCCCCGATGAGCTTTGGATCCGTTTCTTCCAGATCGCTGCCGGGGGGCTGGAAAAAGCAGATACGCCTTTCCGGCAGTATCTTGTCAATACCCTTACCATATTATCTTACCGGGTATCATATCTGGGGTTGGAAGACGAGCTGAGCCAGGCTTTGAAATCGGAAACGGAGGTTATTACTCCCTTTATTGAACAGAACAGGAAGCTGCTGGCCTTTACGCATCTGGTGAAATCGGGAACGGGATCGGAAGCTTACCTGCAATCCAGCGCGCAGGATGTGATCGATCAGCTGAATGCCTGCGAGGAGATCATCGGTAATATAAGAGCGCAGACCGGTAAGCACGGGACCAGCCTGGGACAGTCGTACCTGCTGCTGCGTACGGCGCAGCAGCTAAAGCGGATGTTCATTATTGTCCGCTTCCTTACACCGGGCGCTCTACCGGAGCATACCCTGCGCAATTCCGTGGTCTTGTTTGAAGATGTGATCGAAAGCATCAATAAGCGCTACAGCATTTCCGATCTCTACCGGAAAAATGCCGATATGCTGGCTTACCAGATCGCCGAGCATAAAAGCGCTTCAGGAGAGCACTACATTACGACTACGCGATCGGAGTATACCGGATTTTTTTACTCGGCTGCTGCGGGCGGTGTGATCATCGCTTTTGCCGCGCTGGTCAAAGCATTGCTGCATAAAGTGCATATGCCGATGTTCTGGCAGTATTTCTTTTACGGCTTCAACTATGCCATCGCTTTTGTGGCCTTGTTTCTGACCGGTGCTTCGCTGGCGACCAAGCAGCCGACGATGACAGCTTCGGCCCTTGCCGGCTCGCTCGACACACGCAAGGGCGGGGTATCCTTCCAGGGGCTTGCACTCACCTTCGGTAAAGTATGGCGCAGCCAGTTTGCTTCTTTTGCAGGCAACCTTGTTGTCGTATTTCCCTTGGCCTACCTGTTGTCGGTGGGTTGGGAATTCCTGACCGGAACCCCTTTATTGCATGATAAACAGGAAGCGCTCCAGTCTTTACGGGATCAGAACCCATTGACCAGCCTGGCCTGGTTATATGCCGGCATTACCGGTATCTGCCTGTTCTCCAGCGGCATTATCACCGGCTATGTGGACAATAAGGTGATCTATGGCAACCTGGGTATACGCATTAAGGAGCACCAGGGACTGCGGCGGCTCTTTAAAGGAAGCACGCTGAATGGTGTCTCCGATTTCGTGATCCATAACCTCGGCGGTATTATGGGTAATGTTGCATTGGGCTTTATGCTGGGCTATGCCAAGCTGGTTGGCGAGTTTTTTGGTATCCCTTTCGATATACGCCACATCACGATCTCTACTGCTTATTTTGCTTTCGGTGTGGATGGCCTGGAGAACCATCTCAGCGCTTACGACTGGATATGGACCACCATAGGTGTGATCGGTATCGGCTTCTTTAATTTCCTCATCAGCTTCTCGCTGGCCTTTTATGTTGCTGTACGCTCCCGTGGTGTTGCATTGTCCCGGCTACCTCTGGCAGGAAAGCTGATCTGGAAATACCTGGTAAAGTTTCCGCAGGATTTCATCTATCCGCCGAAAGGAGAGCGGAAAGAGAGTGATGTCTTCGGGAGCTAGCCTTGCTGCGCTGCTGCGGAAGCTGATCATCCTGTGATACCCTGGTGTGGGATAAAAATTAGAGGGCATTCCTTAATTTTGCAGCCTTATGGCAAACAAAGAGATCGTGGTCAGCGGCATCCGCTCCACCGGCTATTTACATCTGGGCAATTACTTCGGCGCTATTCATAATTATGTGAAGATGCAGGAAGATTACAACTGCTATTTTTTCGTAGCAGATTATCACTCCCTTACCACGCATCCCGATCCGAAGGATCTTAAGGCCAATGTTTTCCGCGTAGCGGCAGAGAATATCGCCAGTGGTCTTGATCCTGATAAAGTGGCTTTGTATGCGCAAAGCGATATTCCTGAAATTCCCGAGCTATACCTGATGCTCAACATGCTTTCCTATAAAGGTGAGCTGGAAAAGGTCCCCACTTTCAAGGATAAAGTACGGCTGAATCCCGACAACGTTAATGCCGGCCTGCTTACATACCCTGTACTGATGGCTGCCGATATTCTTATTCACAATGCCGTGAAAGTGCCGGTGGGTAAAGACCAGGAGCAGCACCTGGAGATGGCGCGCAATTTTGCACAGCGCTTCAACAGCCGCTATGGCGAAGTATTTGCCGAGCCGCACGTGTTCCGCTTCGATGAAAATACCGTAAAGATCATGAGCCTCGACGGTAACGGCAAGATGAGCAAAAGCGAGAACGTTAATGCAACCATCTATCTGAACGATGATGAGGATACGATCCGTAAAAAGATTATGAAAGCCAAGACTGATTCCGGTCCTACGGAACCTAATAGCGAAATGCCCGATTATATCCGGAATATCTTTCAGCTGATGCAACTGGTATCGGCCGCATCTACTTACGATACCTTCCTGGGTGCTTACAATAACTGTTCGATTCGCTATGGCGATATGAAAAAGCAGCTGGCTGAAGATATGGCCGCCTTTGTCCGGCCGATCAGGGAAAGAGCTGCCGATCTGCAGCAGGATGAAGATCAGCTACGAAGGATACTGAAGAACGGCGCCGAGAAGGCACGCGAAAGCGCTTCGAAAACCATAGCGATGGCAAGGAAAGCGATAGGGATCCATTATTATTAATCTATTTTCTTCTTTCGTCTCTCCTTCAACTCTTATAGCGTTTCAAACGCTATAAGAGTTGAAGGAGAGAAAGCTGCTCTTCCTGCAGGCGTGCCAGGATTGTTTCTATCTCCGCCAGGCTATCGCTGTTTACCAGCTTCATGCGGTATTCCTTTACATTGGGCAGGCCTTTAAGGTAAGACGCATAGTGGCGGCGCATTTCCAACAGGCCCAGCTTTTCACCTTTCCATGCTACCGAACGCAGCAGATGCCGGCGACAGATATCGATCCTTTCTTCAACCGTTGGCAGAGCCAGGTGCTCACCTGTCTTCACATAATGCTTGATCTCCCTGAAGATCCAGGGATAGCCGATAGCCGCCCGGCCGATCATAATACCATCTACCCCATAACGGTTCTTGTACTCCAGGGCTTTTTCCGGTGTATCCACGTCGCCGTTACCGAAGATGGGAATATGAATACGGGGGTTCTCTTTTACCCTGGCAATAAGTGTCCAGTCGGCTTCACCTTTATACATCTGTACGCGGGTGCGGCCATGTATGGATAAAGCCTGTATGCCAATGTCCTGTAGGCGCTCGGCCACCTCTTCGATATTCTTGGATTCCTCGTCCCAGCCCAGGCGGGTTTTTACCGTCACGGGCAAGCTGGTGGATTTCACTACGGCTTCCGTGAGCTTGATCATTTTGGGTACGTCTTTCAGGATACCGGCTCCGGCACCCTTACAGACAACTTTTTTCACCGGGCAGCCATAGTTGATATCGATCAGGTCGGGCTGGGTAGCATCCACGATACGGGCGGCCATTTCCATGGCTTCTTCGTCACCACCAAAGATCTGGATACCTATGGGGCGTTCATAGTCGAAGATGTCCAGTTTCTGCCGGCTTTTGATTGCATCCCGGATGAGGCCTTCTGAGGAGATGAATTCTGTATACATCAGGTCCACGCCCTGCTCTTTACACACGGCACGGAAAGGCGGATCGCTTACATCTTCCATGGGCGCCAGCAGCAGCGGGAAATCCGGCAGTTCTATTTTACCAATCTTCACCATACCCTTTGTTTGAGGGCTGCAAAGTTACAAATTAAAATTTTATTGCTTCTCCAAGGCCTCCCGGTCGACCGTCTTTGATGGTCAATATTTTATGCGCCGTTATGTTCGTATTCGTTATTGCGGTGTTCTATCTTGTTGGCAAATAATAACGAATGGCCCGTCCTGTCACCCTTGTGCTATCGTTGTTGCTCTTGCCGCATTTACTCTCTGCACAGCCGAAGCACCCGGCGGGCAATGCCCGTAAAGGGTACCGCGGCGAGCGCTGGACGCTGAGCAACTGTGCCGCGTTGAAAATAACGCCCAGCTCCTGGGCCGATCCTTATGGCGCGCTTTTTCCTGTAGGATTCGAATATTATTTTGGCGAAAAATTCGGACTGGGCTTCGACATCGGCCTTCCTATATTCTATGTGCTGGGCAATACCATGGGCAAACAGCACAAGACACTGAACAGCGACATCAGGTTCCGCGCAGAGGTCCGGCAGTATTTTCGCCTGAGAGAGCGATGCCGCTTGTATTACGGTGCCGAGCTGTTTTACCGCTATCAAAACCTGGAGCTGAATAACGGTGACCTGCACTATATGGATGGCGCCATATATACTTATGATCATATTAGAGGTGAGAAGTACAGCTATGGCGCCGGCGTATTCCTGGGGTATGTCCGGAAGCTGTCGGAGCATTTGCTGCTGGAAGGCCATATCGGGCTGGGGCTGCGTATGGTAAGAATGGAAACGGATATCAATACCCGGACCCTCGTTCCGCGGATGGAAAGCCATTTTTCTTCACTGGTACCCCCCAACGAAGACCGTATCGGCGACAGGGACCTTAACCTGCACCTGCCTTTTGCGATTAAAATCGCTTACTTGTTTTAACAAAGGAAATCTTCAATATCTTTGCGCCCGAAATGGAAAATCGGGCGGCTTCCGTTTGCCCGTCAGCTAACCTCAAAATCTGATATTATGTCCTTTCGTATTGAAAAAGACACCATGGGTGAAGTGCAGGTTCCTGTGGATGCCTATTACGGCGCACAAACACAGCGTTCTGTCGATAACTTTAAGATCGCCCAGGACATCAACCGGATGCCCAAAGAGATTATCCAGGCCTTTGCCTATCTGAAGAAGGCGGCTGCGCTGACCAACACCGACCTGGGTGTATTGCCCGCCGAAAAATCGGCCCTTATCGGTAAGGCCTGCGACGAGATCCTGGATCATAAGCTGGATAAAGAATTTCCCCTGGTGGTATGGCAAACCGGCTCCGGTACCCAATCCAATATGAATGTGAACGAGGTGATCGCCTATCGCGCCCATGTGCTCAACGGCGGTCAGCTTACCGATAAAGACAAATTCGTCCATCCCAACGACGATGTGAATAAATCGCAGTCGTCCAACGATACCTTCCCTACCGCGATGCACATTGCTGCCTATAAAATGCTGGTCGAAGTAACGATCCCCGGCATCAAGAAGCTGCGCGATACGCTCGATGCCAAAGCCAAAGCGTACATGCATGTGGTAAAGATCGGCCGCACCCACTTTATGGACGCGACGCCGCTTACCCTGGGCCAGGAGATCAGCGGGTATGTGTCCCAGCTGGATCACGGCCTGCGGGCAATCCACAATTCGCTGCCACACCTGAGCGAGCTGGCCCTGGGCGGCACTGCCGTGGGCACCGGCATCAACACGCCCAAAGGATATGCCGAAGCAGTGGCAAAAAAGATCGCTGAACTTACCGGCCTGCCTTTTGTTACAGCAGAGAATAAGTTTGAGTCCCTGGCGGCACATGACGCGATCGTTGAAGCCCATGGCGCGTTGAAGACCGTAGCGGTAAGCCTGATGAAGATCGCCAATGACGTGCGCATGCTGAGCTCGGGCCCCCGTGCCGGTATCGGTGAGATCCACATCCCGGACAATGAGCCGGGTTCCTCAATCATGCCTGGTAAGGTGAATCCTACCCAGTGCGAGGCCCTGACGATGATCGCTGCCCAGGTAATGGGCAATGACGTAGCCATCAGCGTAGGTGGCGCCAGCGGTCATTTTGAGCTGAATGTGTTTAAGCCGGTAATGATCTACAATTTCCTGCACAGCGCCCGCCTGATCGGCGACGGCTGTGTTTCATTTAACGATAAATGCGCTGCAGGCATCGAGCCGATAGAGAAGAATATCGAAGCCCATGTGAACAACTCGCTGATGCTGGTTACTGCATTGAATACCAAGATCGGTTATTACAAAGCTGCCGAGATTGCACAGACCGCGCACAAGCAAGGTAAGACCCTTAAACAGACCGCTGTAGAGCTGGGCTATCTTACCGCCGAAGAGTTCGATCAATGGGTAGTGCCGAAAGACATGGTCGGCATGTGACACATTGCAGCTAAGCCGCTGCCAGGAAGGATTTCCTGCTATTAGTTGTTTTTCATTAAAGGACAGGCCGCCGCCGGCGGAGGGGGCTCTGTTTTATTCGTTATCCGCTAAAAAACATTTCTTTGTTTTACTAAAAAGTATATTTTTGCACCATTAACTTAAATTGCAAACATTATGTCCGAAATTGCTAATCGCGTAAAGAAAATCATCGTTGACAAATTAGGCGTTGACGAATCAGAAGTAACTCCTGAAGCTAGTTTCACCAACGATCTTGGAGCGGATTCATTGGATACAGTAGAGCTGATGATGGAATTCGAAAAAGAATTCAACATCTCTATTCCCGATGATCAGGCAGAAAATATCGGTAGCGTAGGTCAGGCTATTGCCTATCTGGAAGAACACGTGAAGTAATTATCCCCCCGATTAAGCATCTCAGTAATCTAATTAGTTTAAATGAACGTAACGTTAAAACGAGTAGTTGTAACGGGACTCGGCGCCCTAACTCCCATTGGTAATACCGTAAGTGAATACTGGAACGCGCTCATCAATGGCGTTTCGGGCGCCGACTTCATTAAACAGTTTGATGCTGAGAAATTTAAGACCAAGTTTGCCTGCGAATTGAAGAATTTCAATGTAGATAACTACATGGAAAAAAAAGAGTCTAAAAGGCTCGACCGCTTTTCGCAGATTGCTATGGTGGCTGCTACAGAAGCCATTCAGCAGGCTAAGCTGGACGATCCTTCCCTCGATAAGGATCGTATCGGCGTTATCTGGTCTTCCGGTATCGGTGGCATGATCACCTTTATCGAAGAAATGACCAATTACAATGCCGGCGACGGCACACCGAGGTTCAACCCCTTCTTCATTCCCAAGCTGATCCTCGACATTGCTTCCGGCCATATTTCCATGAAGTACGGCTTTCGCGGTCCCAACTTTGCCACGGTAAGCGCCTGCGCCTCTTCCACTCACGGCATGATCGATGCGCTCACCTATATCCGTTTGGGAAAGGCTGACGCGATTGTTGCCGGAGGATCTGAAGCTGTAGTTACCCAGTCGGGCATCGGCGGCTTCAATGCAATGAAAGCGCTCTCCGAGCGGAACGACGATCCTAAAACCGCCAGCCGCCCCTTCGATCTCGACCGGGATGGCTTTGTGCTGGGAGAAGGTGGCGCCTGTGTTATCCTGGAAGAGTACGAGTATGCCAAACGTCGCGGAGCCAATATCATCTGCGAAATAGTAGGCGGTGGTATGAGCGCCGATGCTTACCACCTTACCGCGCCGCATCCGGAAGGCCTGGGCGTGATCAACGTGATGAACTATGCCCTGGAAGATGCGCAGCTGAAGACGACAGACATCGATTATATCAATGTGCATGGTACGTCTACACCAATAGGGGATATCGCCGAGATTACTGCCATCCAGAAGGTATTCGGCGAGCACGCCTATAACATGAACATCAGCTCTACCAAGTCGATGACCGGCCACCTGCTGGGTGCTGCCGGCGCTATCGAGGCTGTAGCTACCATCCTGGCGGTAAAGAACAACATTGTTCCCCCGACCATCAACCATTTCACCGACGATCCGGCATTTGACCCGAGATTGAATCTTACTTTCAGCAAAGCGCAGCAACGTACCGTAAATGCTGCGATCAGTAATACATTCGGTTTTGGCGGCCATAATGCATCCGTGATCTTCAAAAAAATCGAAGCGTAGCAGCATTGAGCCTTTCGAAAAATATTTTCACCCGTTTTTCAGAAGAAGACAAAGCACTTCAGAAAGCGCTCAAGAATATTCTGGGCTTTAAGCCGGGATACCTGCAATATTACATCTCCGCTATTACCCACAGGTCCCAGAGCGATGTGGTCGCCAATAATAACGAGCGCCTGGAATACCTGGGCGACGCTTTCATCGGCTCTATCGTAGGCGAATACCTGTTTAAAAAATATCCCACCCGCCACGAAGGCTATCTTACCGAAATGCGGTCCAAGATCGTAAGCCGGGCCTCGCTCAACGAGATCGCGCTGCGGATGGGCCTGCAGAAAATCGTACGTTTCAACAAGAACGATAAGATGCTGCGCCGCAGCCATATCTTCGGCAATGCCCTGGAAGCGCTGGTTGGCGCTATTTATCTCGATGCCGGCTTTGAAAAGACCCGCCGGTTCATCCTGAAGCGCATGCTGGCTACTTACATTGATATCGAGGAGCTGGAAATAACAGAGTACAACTTTAAGAACAAGCTGTACACCTGGGCGCAGCGGAGCGGAAAGCACCTGGACTTTGTTACCTTGAGCGAAAAGATCGAGGCCGGCCGTAAAGTATTTACCGTAGCGATCGAAGTAGATGGTGAGCCCTTCATGACCGCATCCGGCTATACCAAAAAAGAAGCGGGGCAAATGGCGGCGCAAAAAGCCATCGAAAAAGTAGAAGCCGAGCACCTGGATAAAGACAATTGATGTGTCCCTTTCTTCCCTGGTAATTTTCAATCCCTCTAAGTACGTACCCTTTCGATAAGGCGGGGAAACAGCCGGCAGAGCTGCCGTTCTGCTGGCCGCGATCTATTGGCTAGGCCTTGCAATACTGCATACATGCCCAGTTCCTGTCGGCTTGCTCTTTCTGATAAGTGAATCCCTGGGCCTTTGCTGCCTCCGCTATAACCGCTGTATCCTCCGGTAAAATACCACTCAGCAGCAATATGCCGCCAGGGCGCAGCAAGGCTGCCATGCGATCCATATAGGCCAGCAGGATATGCCGGTTGATATTGGCCAGGATGATATCAAAAGTCGCCGATGCCGGCAGCGTATCAGCCAGTCGTACGTCAACCCTGGTCGCATGGTTACGGGTACAATTTTCCTGCGCATTCTCAAAAGACCATTCATCATTATCGATGGCCAGCACGCTTTCGGCGCCCAGCATTTCAGCCAGTATCGCCAGTATACCGGTGCCGGTACCAAAGTCGAACACTTCCTTACCTTTCATATCCAGCTCCCGCATGAAGGTCATCATAAGGGCTGTGGTGGCATGATGTCCCGTGCCGAACGACATTTTCGGGGTAATGACAATATCATAGGCAACATGCTCCGGGCGGGGATGGAAGTCGGCGCGTACGCTGCAGAAGCCATCAATGATCACCGGCTGAAAGTTCTTTTCCCATTCCTCGTTCCAGTTGCGCTGGGCTACCTGTTCTGCGTCGAAGCTAAGCTGCAGGTTTTCGGCAATCTCTTCTACCGCCGGTTGGTCATAGTGCGCTTCGTCGGCATAAGCGATCAGCAACGCGTCTGTTTCCTCAAAGCCGGTAAAGTCCAGCGCCGACAGCAGGGCCATTAATGTCTCTCTGCGGTCCTGGTCGGTTACCGGGAAGGAAAGCTTGATATGATTCATGGCGCAAAAGTAAGCATCGCAGCAAGGCTTTCCAACAATTGCTGTAAACGCAGGCCTGAGCTGAAATAAAAGAGCGCCCCGCAGTACAGGGCGCTCTTCGCTATCGGTAATTAAGTTGTTGATTAATTCACACGGCTGCCGGGATTGCCGAATTGTGAATCGGCATCTGAAGGCTCCTGCTCTTCAGTGCCTTCGCCCTGCTGCAGGTTTTTCTCCTGTTCGCCTATGTTACCAGGCTTGGTACTGTCATAGATCGTACGGCGGGTAGGCACGTCGGTCATGATGCGGAAAGTAGTGCGACGGTTTTGCTGGCGGCCATCAGGATTATCTTTTCCTTTGGCATCTGTATTGGGCGCTACAGGATTTTTTTCTCCCATGCCTTGTGCAGAAAGCCTGCTGCGGTCAATACCGTTACGAACCAGGTAGTTCACCACAGACTCGGCCCTTTGCTGGGAAAGATTTACATTGTATGCATCAGTACCCTTGCTGTCGGTATAAGAGAAGATCTTCACATCCAGGGAAGGATTGTTCTTCATCAGCTCGGTCAGCTTTTCCAGTGAAGCGGCAGACTCAGGACGCAGGCTTGCTTTATCATAATCGTACAGGATATTGGCCATTTCGTAATCTTTATTGATTGCGAAGCTGTCCACATAAATGGTTACGAATACGGTATCATCCGGATCCTGGCGCCTGATGCCTTCTGTGCTTACAGTAGCTTTGGTAGAAAGATAGCCGGCTTTATCGGCAGTCAGCACATAATTGTGGCCCCTGGCAGTCAGGAACTGGAATTGTCCGTCCTCGGAGTTATAGGTTTTCAGGTTTCCGGCCTCATCCACCATTTTCACTACTGACTGCGGTACGGGTTTCTGTGATTTCTGATCAAGCACCTTACCCATAGCATAGATCTTAGGCTCGTATTGGACACGCCAGATATCGTCGCAGCAGGTCGGGTTTTTCAAGGCTATAGAACCGATACGGTTACTTACTACATAAGCATCGGGTTTGCCTGCAGGGTCATTGATATAGTACAGCTCATCAGCTGAAGTATTGATAGGATAGCCCAGGTTGGTCAGGTTGGTATAGCGGGATGGACCACCATCGGCGGAGTAAATATCGAAGCCACCCATAGTTACCCAGCCATCGGATGAAAAGTACAGCTTGTTTACGCGGCTGTCATAATAAGGAGACGCTTCGTTGCCCTCGGTGTTGATTTGCTTACCGGCATTCTGGGGGCGACGGTAGGTCTTCTGGCGTGGGTCAAATACAGAATACCAGATATCGTATCCACCGCGGCTTTGTAAGGTACGGTTAGAAGAGAAGAAGAGCACTTCTTTTTTACCCACTTTAGCGATGAAGGGCTGTGTATTGGAAAATTCACCTTCATTAATGCCATTGCCCAGCAGCACGGGCTCTCCCCATTTCTCTTTTTCAAAGGTAGAGCAGAAGATACGGCAGGTCATTTCATTCTTGTCATTTTCCAGGCAACGGGTAAAATAAAAACGATCGCCTCCGGGGCTGAAGCAGCCGTTACCGGTATGATATTTGGCATCGTTGAAGCGACCATCAAGGAAGGCAAGGGGCCATTGGAAAGTGTCGCGTTCTTCGTGGCGCTTGAATTTATGGGAAACCATGAAGCGGGACACATAGTCGGCACGTTTTTCCTTACCTACTTCTACCTGGTTGTTGGATTTCATCGTTGCAAAAAGCAGCGCAGTATCTCCCAGGGGATAAGGCGACAGCTCAGTATATGCGGTATTTACATTGGGGCCCAGGTTCTTTACATTGGCCGGAATGGGATTATTTACAGAGTTCATCGCCATTTTACAGCCGTCGATCTCGCGCTGCGCCCTTTTCTTCAGCTTCTTGAAGGATTTGGGGTTATCGGTAATGAATTTCTGGAAACGGTTGATCGCTTCTTCGTATTTGCCCTGCATTTTCAGCATCTGGGCTTGTTTGTAAATAGCTTCAGGATATAAGGCGGAAGCCAAGGAATATACTTTACCGTAGTAATCTGCCGCCGGAACATAGTCACGCATGAACCACGCGCATTCCGCTGCCTGATAGTTCAGGTAGGGATTACGTGGTTGCTCCTGCAGCAGCTGGGCGTAGTAATCTGCGGCATTGTAATAGCTGCCCGATTTAAAAAGCCCGTCTGCCCAACGCAATTTCTTCTCATAACCCAGTTGGGTTACAGGATCGTTTGCTTTATTGCGGTATTTATCTTTTTGCGCCAAAGCATCGTTCTGTACAACGGCTGCCAGGATAATGGCTGAAAATAGATAGAGTAACGATTTGCGTCTCATGTGCGTGCAACGTTGATTAAATGATATTAAATTAAAAACCTGGGCTATAAAAGTAGAAATTGATTTATAAAAAACGAAGAACCTGCCAAATTTTTTTTAAAATTATCTGGCAGGCTCCTGTGAATTAGTTATGTTCTGTTTTACCACCCAATTATGTAGGAAACAAATAGAATTTTAAAGAGCCTTACAGTAAGAAATTAGAAACGTCCGCAGGGGTAGAGAAGCTTGCGGGCAAAGGCCAGCGGGCTGGGAGCGATGTAGCGAAGGGAGATCTCAAAACCACCGTTACCATCCGATGCATTCTTCAGATCGGAAGTGTTGTAGTCATAAGCCACACCTACACGGAAGCCTTTCCATTCAAGACCGGCAGTAACCATGATCGCATCTTCGTGGCGGTACCAGGCGCCAGCGAATACTGCCGGAGCAGTGGGCAGGTCATATTCATTACCTACTTTCAGGTTGAATTCGTTACCGGCAATGATCTCCATCGCTTTTTGCTGCGATTGCACCAGGACTGCGGGTTTCAGCGTAAAGCGGTCGCCCACGCCAATGATCGCGCCGAGCTGGCCGGTATAACGCATGCCCAGGCCTACATCGCGGGAAGCCTCACGGCGATCGAACGACTCAAGCGGCTGGTTGATATTATTGGCACCCACGCCGATCGTGAAGGAGAACTTCTCGCTCACCGCCTGTGCGTAGTTGATGCCGGCATTGATCACATAATTGCTGGTCTTGGTTGTCAGCCAGCCGAATTCAGCAGAAGTGCCCGGGTTGAGCATGCCCTCCTGGAACTCGTCGCCGAAATACAACCTGCTCAGATCAAGATTTTTTTGCGTATAGCCACCCTGTAAGCCCACGGTCAGCACCTTCTTGGCGTCCTGTCCCAGGAACTTGTGGTAAGCTACCGAAAGCAGGGCGGAAAAGTTGTTCAGGTTCCCGTCGCCTGCACGGTCGTTGTATAAAGATAAACCGCCGGCCAGGTAATCGTCAACGGAAATGTCACGGATGATAGGCATATCTACGGAAACGGCATAGGTTTTGAATGCAGCTGCGCCCACCACGCTACGCCACTGATCGCGATAAATAGCCGATGCGCGTACTTCGCCGTTAAAGGCTCCGGTATTTGCAGGGTTCAGCAAAAGTGGCGAAGCATCGAATTGTGTAAAGTGGACATCCTGAGCTTGAGCGCTTCCTGTGTTGAGCATTGCTGCTGCAATCAGGCCAACGCCCGCAATCGTAATTCTACACTTCATAATTTGTTTGTTAAGCTGTTTATCAAAAGTTATTTCCGTGAGATTTTCTTAATAGAAATTTTTGGGAGATAAAAGTGCAAAAAAAATTTGATTATCCATAAAATTATCAAAATATTTTTTTTATTACCCTCCAAATCATTTCATAGAACTCCGGTTATGTTTATATTTTAATCATAATGATTGTCTAATCCGCTCAAAGCGCTTCCTCAATAAGGCTTTCAGCGATCCGGCCGGTAGCCGTCTATACCTACCGGATCAGCGTTACATTGCCGTCTTTTCTAAAGGGTTTGCCCGTGTTGGTGGTCGCTTCGATACTATAGATATACACACCCATCGGTTGTTCCTTGTCGTTGAACCGTCCATTCCAACCCTGATCGATGTTCGAAGTCTCAAATACTTTATTACCCCAACGGTTGAATATACGGAAGTATTTGAGATGGGCAATGCCGCGGCGTACGATCGTGAAATCGCCGCTGGTCGGCGTGAAGGCATTGGGAACATCGAGCAGCGATTCGGTATTGACCAGCACATCGATGGAATCTTTTATGATACATCCGTACTCGGTACGGGCGGTCACAAAATAACGGGTCCTCACTTCAGGCTGGGCCACCGGGTTTGAAATATTGTCGGCGCTTAGTCCTGAGGGCGGGAACCACTGGAAGTAAAGGCAATTGCCGGCAGGGTCGAGCTGGTAGCTTTCGCCGGGCCATAACTGCACGCTGTCGGGCAGGGTCACGGAAGCCTGAGGATAAACATTCACCATTACCATCTGGGTGTCGTAGCAGGTATGGTTGCCATAGACTTTAGCGCCCAGCACCGTGTATTGCGTGGGGCTTACAGGCGACGCAACAGGATTAGCGATATCAGCGTGATCCAGCCCGTCGTCAGGCGACCAGGTATAGTTGGTCGCACCGTCGGCAAGCAGCGGTATGCTTACCGGAGGGCAGGCGCCGGTATCAGGCACTACAGTTAAGAAATCCCCGGCAAATACCGTTACCACCATGGTGTCGCTGCCTTCGCAGCCCAGGGGTGTGGTCACTTTCACGGTAAGCTCAGGTACCGAAGCATCACCGCTGAATACGGGAAGCTGTGCTGTTGAATCGGTGAGGCCGGCTCCCGGCGACCAGTGGTAACTGTAATTGGGATAATTGGTCGGCATCACCGCTGCATACAGCTGGATTGTATCATAGGAACAGATGACTTTGTCTGGGCCGATATTGACATCGGGTACCGGCTGTACCTCTACATAGAAGCTATCGGGCATATCGATACAACCTGGGTACGAAGCCGTAAGGGTATAATAGCCGCTGGTGCGTGCAAGCAAGGTTGTATTCGGTGCCAGCGGATCGGCAATATCCGGCTCCGGCGTCCAGTTGTAGCTAAAGGCGGTGTCCCCGTCGGCCCTTAAAGGTATGACCGTGCCGGCGCATACCGCGGTATCGTTGTTCAGCACCGTGATGTGGTCGGGCAGCAGGCGTACCCTGATAGTGTCGTAGCCGTCGCAGCCTATTGCTCCGGGATTCACTTTTACCGCATAATCGGTAGTCGTGGGCGGTGTCGCCATCGGGTTACGGATCTCAGGATCGCTGAGTCCCGTCACCGGCGTCCAGGAAAACCGTTCATCTGGATTAGGTGGCGAGGTGCTGGCATAGAGCTGCACAGCGTCTCCGCAGGTGGCTTTATCCGGTCCGAGATCCACCCTGGGCGTATCTTTGACGTCGATCTTTATCTGCGCCGTGGATGGAGCGCAGCCCGATCCGCCCACTGGCAGCGTTACTTGCACAATATAGGTAGTCGGATCAGTAGGTGTTACCGTAACGTTCTGGGCCAGGGGATCGCTTACTGTTGCCGCCGGACTCCAGAGAAAGTCAAGCGCCGTATCTGCATCTACGGTCAGGTTTACCGACCTGCCACGGCATATTGCCGTATCGGGTGTTATTATCTTTACATAGACGGAATCGTAGATCATGATCGTATCGCTCGACAATACGATCGGCTCGTTGGTAGAGGAGCAAGTATAAGGAGACAGGATCGAGATGATCACCGATTTGGGTCCCACCGCGGGATTCATGGGAATACCATTCACAAACAGGTTGACCACACTGTCGCCGGCGGGCATGGTAACGCTGCTGGGCAGGGTATTGTAATCTACGCCGTTAACGGCAGTACCCGTAATGCTGAGCGGGATGGTAATTGCCTGTCCCAGGCTGCCGTTGCGGCTCACGCGCACCAGGCCGGGCGGACAGCCGCGTACGGTATTGGTAAAGGGCCGCTCAAGGCCGCCGCCGCCGAAGGTTTGTACCTTAAGCGAAGTTGAGCTGAGGCTGCCTGCTTTCAGGAATACACCCGAATCCAGGATCACGTCGTTGCCGCCGGCCGAGCCGTCGGCAATCGCCAGCTTCAGGTGATAGGTATCGCAGGGCGAAACTTCTGCCTTGGCCGTGAAGGGAGTGGTAAACCCGCGGTACGTTATGCTGGCTCCTCCTGTGTTATTGATATAGAATGCCGAGAAGGGCGAACCCGCCGCCATGCTGGTACAGGGTGTGCAATTGTTGCTGTTGCACGGATTGACCCCGCCGTTCGGAATAATGCTGGTGGTAGAGTTGACGCAAACCGGAACCGTAGTGCCCGGCACCAGGGCCATATTGTAAGGCGTGGTAAAGCCCGGGCCGCTAATCAGGAACGCAAACATATCGTTCCACTGGGAGCAGGAATAAGTTTGGTATTCAGAGGAAGCGAAGACATAATCGAATTTCACAGAGTCGCCGGCAGGAACGAAGTCGAATTCCAATACACAGGCATTGTTGCTCTGGAGGCCGGCAAGAATATTGTTCAGGGCAGGATCACCCGGAGCGCCATTATCAAAGTCGGGACCGGGGCCGCCGGTATTGGGGCCATTCACACCGATACCGGCGGGCGAGGTCATCGCTCTTCCGGAGGTAAGGATAATACCGCTGTCGATACCAAGGTTGCTGGTTCCGTTAAAGACGGCATTGGACAAGCCGGGGCAGGTGAGGGTAGGGTTCAGCACGGTAACGCCGGAGCCGGTGAGCCGCTCTACCAGCTGCGTTGCGGTTTGGTTGTCGACAACAACCAGCTGGGCATAAATAGCAAAACCAGGGATAAGAAGCAAGCAAAGAAAGAGAATAGAACGTCGTAAAGCTGTATACATAAATTGCTTTTTTACTGTTTGGTTAAGCGGATAACGGTCCGGTCGGTACGACCGACGCGGCGACTCCAAGTTCAGAGACGACCCGATAACAGGCAAACGTTGGGAAAAAAGTCTAATTTATATGCGATATGCCTGACCCCGGAGCCGTTTTAAATGGTTTTCCGCCAAAAACCTTGTCTTTGGAGCTACAAGATAGAGAAATATTTTCAGGAACAAGGTTCGCTGGCCACACTTTAGAATTTTTCGATAACGCCGAGACCAAATAAGGCATAGTCGTAGCGTACAGGGTCGGCCGCATCCAAGGCGCGCAAACCGGCAGTAAGCTCCTGTGCCGCTTTCCAGTCGTCCTGTTTGCGGGTCAGCAGGTTTAGCCGGCGGGCTACACGTGCGACATGCACATCCAGCGGGCACACCAGCTGCGCAGGGCTGATCTGTTTCCAGATACCGAAATCGACGGCGCTTTCACTGCGTACCATCCAGCGCAGGTACATATTGAGCCGCTTGCAGGCCGACTGCTTGGCCGGCGTCGAAATGTGCTTGCGGGTACGCTGGGGCGCCTGCGGCTCAGCAAATACGTAATCGTGAAATCCCGTAAGCGCCGGTGTAATGTCTGGGGAAAAGGAGTTGATAAATTGTGAAAAAGCTATCTCTAATGTGTCGTAACTCCGGAAATGCTGTTGAAGAACATGCAGGAGCCAGAACAGGTCGGTTGCGTTGAACGTGCGGTGCACAAAGGACAGCAGCGGTTTCAGATCGGTATCCGTATGGTTGCGCACAAAATCGTAAGGCGCATCATCCATCGCTCGTAGCAGGCGGTTGCAGCTGTTGATAATGGATGTCCGGTTACCCCAGGCAAACAGGGCCGCGAAAAAACCGGCGATCTCGATATCCTGCTGCCGGCTGAAGCGGTGGGGAATGCTTACCGGATCTTTGGCAATGAAAGAAGCCTGGTCGTATTCGGCTACCTTACGGTCCAGCATTTGTTTGAGCGCTGCAGTGTTCATCATCCTGGCAAATAAAGAGAATCCGGGAAAGCTCCCGGATTTTCTGATAGCAATTTTATACCCAAAAGAAAAGGAACTTCTTCTTAACCCTGATTTTCAATATTTTCTGATCCTCGTTAGGCCGGTCCATACCATTACGCGGCTGCTTTACGATCTTATCCACGATATCCATACCGCTGGTCACTTCGCCGTATACGGTATAGTTGCCGTCCAGGTGCGGCGTGCCGCCTATGGTGCGGTACAGCTCACGTTGTTCCGGTGTATAATGCTGGCCGGTACGTTTGGCCAGGTTATCCAGGTCGGCCTCATTAAATTTTTTACCTACAGTGATATAGAACTGGCAGCCCGAAGAGGACTTGTCCGGGTTGTTGTCTCGTGCTGCCGCCAGCACCCCGCGCTTATGGATATTTTCGGGTTTGATCTCGGCCGGAACGCGGTAGCCCACATCACCCTCTCCCAGTGCAGTGCCGGGCTTTGCCGTTTTGGAATCAGGATCGCCGCCCTGGATCATAAAGTCGGGGATTACGCGGTGAAATAACGTGCCATCATAAAAATGTTGTTTGGCCAGCTTCACAAAATTGTCCCGGTGCTTGGGTGTGTTATCATACAAAAAGAGCTCGATCTTACCGTAGGCGGTTGTGATCACGGCACGGTATTTTTGTGCAAAAGCATTGCAGCACAACAGTACCAGGCAAAGGGAAAGCAGGTTTTTCTTCATTGGATCGTCGGTTCCGTTTGAGGTGATCGCCTCATTGCAGCACCAGTCTGAAAGGGTATACCGGCGAGGCATGCAGGCTGAGATAATATTCCAGTTCCCGGCAAATATAGCTGACCTCGTCTTGTTCCGAATCATTTTGCCGGGGCGCTAATGTAAGAAAAATATCAATGGTACGCCGGAATCCCTGCTGATGGCCGGTTCCCGGCTGCACCCCTTTGCGCACCTCTATTTTTTTAAGCTTATCGCCCAGTAGCTGGTAGCTCAGCAGCTTGACGTCTTCCGCGCTCACGATCTTTCCCCCGGAAGAAAGCTGGCGCTTGAGGATGTATTTTTTCTCCGAATCGGTGACCGTCGATTTGCCGCCTGTTACATTGGTCAGGGTAAAAGCCCCGCGCGAAGGTGTAAGTGTGTGGTTGAAAGCTGTAAGCGCGGTACCCGTCCTTACGGCATGCGCTTCGGTCCCGTTGGTAGTCCAGTAGCTTACGGTTACCGATTCGCCCGAGGCCCGGGGCTTCAGCAGCAGGTAATGCAGGGCTTCTTTTTTATCCCTGGCGACCTGCATCTGGTCTTCGAGCCGCGCCAGGATACGGGTGATCTCCCGCAGCCGCGCCAGCACAAATTCATTGCTCATGCGGCTGAAGTAAGCGCTTTCGTCCCGTATTGCCTCCATCAGGCTGCCGATGATCTCGCGTACCTCCCTGGCATTGGTCTTCCCTACACCGCCGGCGCGTACGATAGCTTCTCCCTCTTCTACCTGCCGGCCGTCGGCCGAGCTGTTGATCTGGTAACGTCCGCCCGAAGAGCCGGTAATGCTGTGCAGGTCTAGAAAGCTGCCTTCGATGGGTATGGGAATGATGTTCACCCAATTGTCGGTGCGGTAGTTAAGCGTATTGAGCGACCTGTTGATTACCGGGAAGGCGTTGATGCTGCAATGCAGGCGGTCCAGGGTCTCCTGCCGGAACATGCGTCCCAACGTGATCCGGATAAATACTGCCCCTTCGGCCTGCAAGGCCTGCAGGTTTTTTTCCGGCATATCCATCCAGCTGTCGGGGATGGCGCCGGGAACAGGCTTCAGGTCCTGCGGCAGATTGAGGAACTGGCGGGCATAGATCCCCGCAACCTGCCGGTGCACTTTACGGCTGTAGTTGTAACCCGAAGACAATACCTCTTCCAGGTTCAGCTCAAACTGGGCGCCTTTATAGTAGCCGCTTTCGAGCGCCAGCTCCTGCCCTTCAGCAAAGGCTTTTGTATGATGCAGGCTATTATAGAAAAGAGGCGCCTCGCTGTGTCCTTTAAGATCAAAAAAAAGCTGCAGGCCCTTAAAGCTGTTCAGACCCTTATCCGGCGTAAGAGCCAGCCACAGCTCGTCGGAGTAGCCGCCCTGGCCGCTGTCCCCAACCAGCTCTTTCTGACCGTTGGGTGTAAAGCGAAAGTATTTGTTACCGGCTTTCATGTAGCTGAGGCCGGCTTTGAGCAGCCGGAAGCTGCCGACGGGGGTAAAATAGAAGTCCCTGTTGTAGGCCGCCGTGCCCGCCTGTTGTAGGCGCTGCGTGGTATAGAACCTGGTGGTCTCATCGAGGATGGCCCTGGCTTCTACCGGCTGTGCCTGCATAATACAGGAGCCGGGCTGCGCATTGATCATCGCTTCGGGAAGGATCAGCTCGGCCAGGCGGTCGATAAGGCGGCTTTGCGTTGCATTGATGCCGGCGCCGATCTGCTCCAGCTCCCCCGCACAGGTTTCAAGCAGCAGCAGGATCAGGGGGTCGAAGTTCGATTCGATCTCCCCTTCGGGAATTTCCCATAGCCTTGCGGCCGTTTTCAGCATGCGGTCTCTGATCTGTTCTTTTTTCAGCATAACGATTGGGCGTAGTTTAGAAGCGGTCAGAAAATATATCCGGGGATGAGCGGTTGGCGTGCTATGCTCAGTCGAAGGCCATCGGCCCTATGAAGAAGCCGGTAGCAAAGCGGAAGGGTTCGTTGCTGCGGGCCAGGCTGCCCTGTATCACGATCTCGATACGCCGCCGGAGCCGTACGCCGCCCGATTCGTTTACCGGCGTTTGTCTTACATTAACTTCGACCACTACCGCAACCAGTCTTTTCTCATAGGCCGCGATCTGCTGCTGCAGCGAATCGATCACCATTTCCCTGCGGGCATCATTGGAAAGGTGGATGTCGTAGTCATGGTCCCAGAAGGCGGAGCCATAGGCTGCGTTCTGCTTGTTCTCGCCTACCGTGGTCGTGATCAGCAGGTGAAGATTGCGGACAATGGATTGCTGCAGCGTGCAGGTATCCAGCCGCCGCTTTTCGAAGAAAGGTTCGAATTTCAGGGGGAGCTTCAGGTATTCGGGCATGGAGAGAAGGGCTTTCGGTACTACAAAGATAGCAGAAAGCCCAGGCCCTGGTATCGGTAAAAATACGTATTCTGCGCGTTACCGGTACCAGGAGCATATGACTAAAAAGCCGCCCGGAAGACCGGGCGGCGTCGATAAAAATGATAGCAGTAGTGCTTAGTCGTCTGTTTTGGCCTGTTTCATGAACTCGTCATTGGCTTCCTTACCCCAGAAAGGTTTGGTGATGTCGTCATGAGATTCCTTGGCAAAAAAGCCTTCGGCTTTTTCGAAATATTCGAGCGATTTCTTTTTACCGCCACCGAACATCTTAGGTGTAAAGAATATGCTGGTCGCTTTCAGGAAATAAATACGCGGATTTTCCGGGTTATATTCCTTTGCTTTTTCCAGGTTGCTTTCGAAGATCTTGCCGTATTTCTGCCAACGCTTCTTCGGATCTACACCCAGGCGGGCATTAGCCAGCATTGCCGTGATGGCATACAACTCAGACTGCTGGCCTTTATCATTTTTGTCGGCCAGGGAAGTAGCCGTAGCCAGGAAGTCCTCGGCTTCATCCAGGTAAGCATCCTTTTTGGCAGCATCTTTCTCGTCATAGTTCAGCATGATCCTGGACAGGGCGGCATAGTAAGATGCAGACCACTCGGTATTGAACTTTTTGGCAATAAGTCCCAGGCGGTTGCTCTGGTTGATTTTTTCGGCTTGGTCCTTCCCTTCGAAGAATGCCTTTACAGAAGTACCCAGTGTCTGTTTGTAATCCTGGGCCAGGACGGTGCCGGCAAAGCCCATTACCAGTGCCAGGGAAAGTAGGAAACGTTTTGTCATTGTTTTCTTTTTTTGAATGATAGGGCAAAGCTAAACGAAGGCGACTTCATTTAAATATAATGTTTCGGTAAATACGGGAGAAAATTCGGCGAACCGGTAACGGTCCCCGGCGAGACCCCGGCTATGATTTTGTAATACTATTGTCATTTCTACCCTTAGCTGCCGTTTTATTGGCAAAGTTTAGTTCCTTTGCGCCCGAAAATTTTCAGAATGCCTGGGTCAATGTTTAAAAAATTACTGCTGGGAATGAGCCTCCTGCAGTTGGGCTACACCGCTGCAGCACAGCAGGATGCGGAACAGAAAGAAAAGATCAGGAGTGGTATGACTCCGGCCCAGCGATTGATCGCCAACACGGGCGAAGACCTGCTTACCGGTGGTAATGCCGATCATGCGCAAACCGTGATCTCCGGCTATGGACAGGCCTCCTACCAGCGCAGCTTCCAGTACAAGACCTCGACCATGAATCTTGACCGGGTGGTCCTGTTTGTCGGCCACCAGTTCAACAACCGTATCGCTTTCTTCTCCGAACTGGAGATCGCCGACGCCCGTATTGAAGGCGGCAAGCCCAAGGGCGAGATCGGTATGGAGCAGGCCTATCTTAAGTTCAGCATCAATCCGCGGCAATATTTTGTCGCCGGTCTCTTTATTCCCCGTATCGGTATCCTCAACGAAAATCACCTGCCTACCAACTTTAATGGCGTAGAGCGCCCCCTGGTCGAGCAGCTGGTGATTCCTTCTACCTGGCGGGAGCTAGGCGTAGGCTTCTACGGGCAAATGAGCACCCTTCCTGTTGCCTACAGCATCGCTGTGGTGAACGGCCTCGATGCCTCTTCCTTTACACACGGTACCGGTATCGGAGATGGAAAGGGCGGCGGGCAGCGTTCCAGCGGCAACAATCTCGCTGCTACTGCTTCCATAAAAGCCTTTGTGGGCGACTTCCAGGTGCAGGTGGCTGGTTACGCCGGAGGGACCATCGGTATCAGCAGCTATGAAGCCGACAGCCTGCACATGACCTCGGGCATGCTGGCGGCGCCCATTTACCTGGGCGAGGCCGATGTACAGTATGCCGCCCATGGCTTCAGCGCCAAGATACTCGGTAGCTATATCTCCTATCCTAAAGCGGGTGATATCAACCGCAGCTATGCCAACAATACACCCTCGGCGATGTATGGCGTTTATGCCGAGCTAGGCTACAATCTTTTTGAAACGATCAAAAATGAAAAATTTGAGAATAAGCAGCTCATTGCCTTTGCCCGCTATGAGAAGCTGGACCTGAACGCTACGATCCCCAGCAACGGTATCTACGATGGTACGCTGAAGCAATCGCACCTGATCGCCGGACTTAACTTCATGCCTATCCCCAATATTACGATCAAGGCCGATGTAAGGCTGGCCAATACCGGCCCGTTCAACAAGGCCTTGCTTGTTAATCCGCCACCGGTAATCAGGCCTTATGCAGAGAACAATACTTTCCTGAATATCGGTATCGGTTACTCCTTTTAATGATCATATTTATGGACCGGAGAAACTTTCTGAAACAATCCTGCGGCGCCTGTGCGGCAATGAGCCTGGGTGCGCTGCTGGGCACATCGTTCCTCGAGTCCTGCGGGAGTACAGGGCTCAGCGTGCTGAAAGCGGCGCCGTCCGATGGCAAGGTGAGTGTTCCCCTGGCACAGTTTGAGGGGCACAATTTCCAGCTGCTCCGGGTCAATAATTATAACTACGACATTGCCCTGCAGAGAAAGGACGATGGTACCTATTCGGCAATGTTATTGATGTGTACGCATGCCAGGCATCCGCTGACCAAGGCCGGCAGCGGCTATTACTGTACCCTGCACGGCAGTAAGTTCAGCGCCGACGGCAAAGTGGAGAAGGGGCCTGCCTCAAAGCCAATGGTGCTGCTGCCGACAGCAATTGACGGGGATCGCCTGGTAGTGACCCTGTAAAAACAAAGGATTTATTTTTTTGACAACACCCATACAGATCTTCCTTATGAAAAAATATGCAGTACTCGGCCTTGCCGGTCTAGCCCTGCTGGCTACGACCCAAACCGGATGTAAATCTGATTCTGATCCGCAGCCGGTCGAAGATTTTAACCAGCTTAAGACCCAGGTGCTGAGCGACTTTGTCAACGTTGTGGGCAATCCGCTCTACGCCGACTTCAAAGCCAAAGCTTCCGATCTGAACAATGCTGTGACCACCCTTTCGGCCAATCCTACACCAGCCAATTTAGAAGCGGCACGCAATGCCTGGAAAGCCGTGCGCGTGATCTGGGAACAGAGCGAAGGCTTCCTTATCGGTCCCGTAGAAGACGATAATTACGATCCCTACATGGACACCTGGCCAACGGATAAGACCCGTATGAACGACCTGCTGGCCGGCAACCAGGCGCTTACCGTAGAATACCTGGCCGGTCTGGACAATCCCGAAGAAGAAGCCGAGCTTACCCTGAGAGGCTTTCACCCCTTGGAATATATGCTGTGGGGCGCAGGCGGCAACAAACAAGCTTCAGAGCTGACCGCCAGGGAGAAAGAGTATATGACCGCGCTGGCCGCTGACGTTTTGAATAACGTCAGCAAGCTGCAGGCCAGCTGGCTGCCCGGCGCTACTTACTTCGGCAAAGAGCTGATGAACCCCGGCGCCGGTAGTCGTTATGAGAACAAACGCGATGCCCTGGAAGCCCTGGCCAATGCGCTGATCGACATCTGCAGCGAGGTAGGCGAAAGCAAAATGGTAGAGCCCTTCCAGCCCAACAACCCGGCCCAGGCCGATAGCACGGTATCCGAGTCGCCTTACTCCCATAACTCTATTGCCGATTTCCGGAACAATATCATCGGGGCGCGCAATGTTTACCTCTGTACTTATGGTGCGGGTAGCGGAAAGAGCCTGAGCGACCTGGTAAAAGCCAATAATGCTTCCCTGGACCAGGAGATCAAGCAGAAGTTTGAAGTGGCGATCGGCTCCTTCGATGGTATTACCACTACATTTGAGCAGGCAATCTATATACAGCGTAACCAAGTACAGAATACCCTTACCGCACTGCAATCGCTAAAAGGAACCCTGGACGATAAGCTGGTGCCTTATATCCGGCAATACGTAAACGATTAATGCTGCCCGCGGCGTACAATCGTTGTTTTTATCATCATCCTGGCAGCGCATTTCCAGTGCTGCCGGGATTTTTGGCTCAGAAATGAAGAAGTTAAGTGTACTGGCGGTATTGGTGTTAATCGTGATCACCGGCACCTTATGCCGTAAAGCGGAGGAGTTTCCGGAAGAGCAATACGATCCCCGCCTCTCGGGTGGCGCCGCTACCATATTCCTGTCCAATTCGCAGGCCTTCGGCTCCGCTATTCCCGGCCTGAGCGGCTATGATGCATTTATGCATGAGCTGGGCGATGCCTTGTTCGGCCAGACTTTTGTTTCGGCGCCGGCGCCCTTATTTTCGGGGTTGGGGCCGGTTTATAATAACGTGTCCTGTGTCAGCTGCCACCACAATGATGGTAAGGGTACGCCCACAATGGGCCTCATTACTTCCTCCCTGCTGACGCGTATCAGCATACCGGGAACCGATGCCTTCGGCGGGCCGCTGGCTGCCCCCGGCTTCGGTGGTCAGCTGCAGGATAAAGCCATAAGCGGTAAAAATGCAGAGGCTAAAATGAAGATCGACTATACCGAGATCCTTTTCACCTTTGCCGACGGGGAAAGCGTATCGCTGCGTAAGCCGGTGTATACGATGAACAATCCCTATACCAGCCTGCCTGCAGGCTATATGCTTTCGGTGCGCCTGGCGCCTCCGGTATTCGGCCTGGGCTTGCTGGAGCTGATACCAGATGAAACCTTGTTATCCTTTGCCGATGAGAGCGATGCCAATGGCGACGGCATCAGCGGGCGACCCAATTATGTGCACGACCCCATCAGCGGAAAGCGCGTGCTGGGCCGCTTCGGGCTAAAAGCCAACAACCCCAACCTGATGGTACAGGTGGCCTCGGCCTACCATCAGGATATCGGCATCACCAGCTATCTCTTCCCCCGCGAATCTTCTTACGGACAGGAGCAGAACGACGACCTTGCCGATGATCCCGAGCTGGCCGACAGCATGCTGCAGGCCACTACTTTTTATGTACAGACCCTGGGCGTGCCGGCACGACGTAATGTGGAGGATCCCGAAGCGCTCCGAGGTGAGAAGCTCTTTGTACAGCTCAATTGCTCGGGTTGCCATATCCCTACCCTGTATACAGGTGTTGATGTACGCCAGCCGGTGCTGAGCAACCAGCGCATCCATCCATACACCGACCTGCTGCTGCACGATCTCGGCGCCGACCTGGCCGACGGGCGCCCCGACTACCTGGCTGATGGCAACGAATGGCGCACACCGCCTTTATGGGGTATCGGCCTTTTTGCCAAGACCAATGGTACACCTTTCTACCTGCACGACGGTCGTGCCCGTAACTTTACCGAAGCCATTCTCTGGCATGGCGGTGAAGCGCAGCGTTCCAGGGACGCCTTCGTCCGTTTGTCCAAAGCCGACCGTGATGCCCTGCTGAAGTTTCTGCAATCTTTATAATAGCGATACCTGAAACCCGCCCTGCTCCTCGCTCTGTTATGGGCAAGGCAGCAGGGCGGGCTTCTTTTTATCCCCGTATGCCGGAAAATTACAGCTCTAGCTTGATCCCGAGCTCGAAGCCGATGGTGTAGTTCCTTTGTGAGTAGCTAAAACCGGAATTCACCGATGGCTTCGCCAGGTTGCCGATCATATAGTTGGCCGATGGACCGCCGAACAGGCTCACCTTGTTGCTCAGCCTGTATTCCAGGTGGACCGCGGCCGTGCCCCAAAATGAGATACGATTGTATTGTGAAGAAAAATCGGCCCCGGTCAAGCTGCTGGTATGCTTGATGCTACCTTCTCTTGTACGCATAGACGCGCTGATGTTGTAAGTTGTCAGCAGTCCCAGTGTCGGTACCAGCTTCAGTCTATTGCCCAGCGGCAACGCATAACCCACCTGCACCGGTATCCCGATGTGATGGAACGTCACGCGCTGATCGCCGGAGGGGTTTACGATATCCGGAGTAGCCGGGTTAAAATCATTCCCGAACACCAGGTCCCGTTTAAAGCCGCTGGTGAAGTATTGTATCCCCGTCTGGAAGCGCCAGCGGTTCATTTGATAGCCCGCGTTGAGCCTGGCGCTATAGTGCATAAAAGCGCTCTTATCTTCAAGAATAATACCCGGAGGTTCCGGTTTGCTGGCATTGGTAATACCGGCCCCACCCGAAGCAGAGAGATAAAAGCCGTTCTGTGCATGGGTTAAGGCAGGCAGACATAGTGCTGCGGCCAGATAGCGTAGTTTTTTCATCTTGTTTATTTAGGGGATTAGCAAATTAACGGCAGGGGAGTCGCTTGTATTATCTGTTAAGAATATAGCCGGTGGGTTATGGGGAACAATCTTCATAGGATCAGTTTTCAGGAATAAAGGAATAACGTAGGTTGGCGCCGGCTTAGTATCGATAACAGAACCGGCACAAAGGAAAAAGAAGCTGAGGGCATGGCCATTTCCGTCGCTGCGCCGCATTATGGCCGGCTAAATTGTTAAAACTCGCCGGAAATTTGGTGCGAATGCTTCTTTTACTTTTACTTTGCGTCATAATAACGCAAACTAAAAATGGCAAAACAGTTCAGCAGCTATAAGAATCCCTCCCTGGCAGTAGACCTAGTGGTGTTTGGCTATCACCAGCAGGAACTGTCGGTATTGCTGCTCAATCGTAAGGACGAGCCCTTTAAGAACGGGTGGACTTTACCAGGTGGATTTTTACAAATGGAAGAAACGCTGCTGGAAGTATGCACCCGTATCCTGAAGACCAAGCTGGGTATCGACAAGCTATACCTGGAACAGCTGTACACCTTCGATGAGCCGGGGCGCGATCCGCGCGGCAGGGTGATCTCGGTGGCGTACTACGCGCTCATCAACCCGCACCGGCTGGCCGTTGTGGCCGGCAGCATGGCCAATGATGTACAATGGTTCCCGGTAGAAAAGGTACCGCGCCTGGGCTTCGACCATAAGCGTATCTTCGGCCAGGCCCTGCAAAGGCTCAAGTCGAAGATACTGTATCACCCGGTTGGCTTCGAGCTGCTGGACGATACCTTTACCATGACCGAGCTGCATGAGCTGTACGAGACGATCCTGGGTATCGCTATCGACCGCCGCAATTTCCGGCGAAAGATACTGGACTCAGAATACATCGTCGCTACCGGAACGAAGAGAGAAGGCCTGAAGAATCGCCATCCCGACCTGTACCGTTTTAATAAGCATCTGAAACAAAATAATTTTCAACTTAACATCCCTTCCTGATGAAAACGATAATGCCCATTTTGCTGAAAGACGGCTATAAGGTTGGCCACAAGTTCCAGTATCCTGATGGTACCACCCTGGTGTATTCCAATATGACGCCGCGCCGTTCCCGTAACCCTGAGACACAGGAGATCGTGTTCTTCGGGCTGCAGTACTTTATCCGGGAATACCTGGTTCGCCAGTTTGACGAAGCCTTCTTCAGCCAACCAAAGGAAACGGTGCTGAAAGCTTATGCCCGGCGCATGGACAACTACCTGGGCAAAGATGCCGTAAGTTATGATCATATCGTTGCCCTGCACGATCTTGGTTACCTGCCGTTGGAAATAAAGGCACTGGCCGAAGGTAGCCTGGTGCCCATGCGTGTCCCGGTGCTGACCATCAAAAACACGCTGCCCGAATTCTTCTGGCTGACCAATATGCTGGAAACCCTGATAAGCGCGATCATCTGGAAACCCTGCACCTCTGCGACTACGGCCTTCCAATACCTGAAGACCTTTACGCGCTATGCGGAAGAAACAGTGGGATCAGACCGTAGCTTCATTCCCTGGCAGGGGCACGACTTCTCCTTCAGGGGCATGAGCGGAGTGGAAGATGCATTGATGAGCGGCGCCGGCCACCTGTTGTCCTTTGCGGGTACGGACACCATACCGGCGATCGACTTCCTGGAAGCCTATTATGATGCGAACTGTGAGCAGGAGCTGATCGGAAGTTCTGTGCCGGCTACGGAACACAGCGTGATGTGCATGGGCAGCCAGGATGGGGAGATCGGGACCTTTGAGCGGCTGATCACCAGGGTATATCCCGCGGGCATCGTTTCTATTGTAAGCGATACCTGGGATTTCTGGCAGGTGATCACAGGATTCCTCCCGCAGCTGAAAGATAAGATACTGGCGCGTGAAGGCAAAGTAGTGATCAGGCCCGACAGCGGCGACCCGGTAAAGATCATTGTGGGTGATGAAGATGCTATACCCGGAAGCCCTGAATACAAAGGCGCCGTGCTTTGCCTTTGGGAGATCTTCGGCGGTAGCGTTACCGAAAAAGGCTATAAGCTGCTGGATCCGCACATCGGTCTTATTTACGGCGACAGCATTACTACCGAAAGGCAGGATGCGATACTGGAAGGCCTGAAGCGTAAAGGTTTTGCCAGCTATAACGTGGTGCTGGGTATTGGTTCTTATACTTATGAATACGTGACCCGCGATACGTTCGGCTTCGCCATGAAAGCGACTTATGGTGAAGTGGAAGGGAGAGGTCGCGATATTTTCAAAGATCCCAAGACCGATGACGGTACCAAGAAATCGGCAAAAGGGCTGATGCAAGTCTTTCGCAATGCAGCCACAGGCAGGCTGGAGCTGAAAGATCAGTGCAGCTGGGAAGAAGAACAACAAGGTGAGCTGAAGACCGTATTTAAAGATGGTAAGCTCACCGCAGTGCAAACCCTGGCGGAGATCAGGGAACGATTGAAACAACAGATACAACAACCGGAAGCAGTGCCTGAGCTGTAGGGCCGGACAATAAACACGAACCATGAACAAGTATCATAAAGAATGGCTGATAGGAGCATACCGGAGGCAGGAACGCCTGAAGTTCCTCTTCTTCTGGGGGGACATCAGCCGGCAAAGGGCGGAGGCGTTACGACAAGCTGCTTCAGCCAATGGTGGATCGCGCCTTCCGAGGTGGACGGCAACCGCTATGCCAGAACCTGCTGGGCTTTGCCCTGATGGCCGTGAGAGACCAATTATCGGAAAAGTAAAGTTATGAACATAGTACTGATCAATGGAGATATTACTACTATGGCGGTAGATGCGATCGTCAATGCTGCGAACAGCTCTTTGTTGGTTGGCGGCGGCGTGGACGGCGCCATTCACCGCAAAGGCGGGAAAGCCATCTCGGGAGCAGCTATGCGATAGGGTTGAACGAAATGTTCCGCTTCTATAAATACAGTCCCGGCCAGCGGTTCAGGATGCATCGTGATGGCAGCTACCGGCGCAACGAAACAGAGTTTAGCTACTATACGTTTATGGTATACCTGAACGACGATTATGAAGGCGGGCAGACCCGCTTTGAGTCTGGTGAGTACGTAGCGCCGAAAAAGGGACTGGCGCTTATCTTCGAGCACAGCCTCAAGCATGAAGGCGCAAGGCTGCAGTCGGGCAACAAATATGTGCTGCGGTCGGATGTAATGTTTAAACAAAGAAGCTGAGCAGAAAATGAAGCGCACTATTGTTATCGGCGATATCCACGGCGCGTTGAAAGCCCTGGAGCAGCTCATGGCGCAAATAGCACTACAGCCGGAAGACAGCCTGATCTTCCTGGGCGATTATGTCGACGGCTGGTCGCAGTCGGCAGAAGTGATCCGTTACCTGATGGCCCTGGAGCAGCGGTATGCCTGCATTTTTATCAAAGGCAATCATGACGCCTGGTGTGAAGACTGGCTGGCCGATCAGCTGCCCAACGACACCTGGTTGTTTCATGGTGGCCGGCTGACGGTAGAAAGCTATGCCCGTTTAACAGCGGCGGAGCGGCTGGAACACTTGTCTTTCTTCAACCGTATGCGTAACTATTATGTCGATGAAAAGAACCGGCTGTTCATTCATGCCGGCTTTTCTTCTATGCACGGTCCCGACCATGAGCCTTACAAAAGCAATTATTCCTGGGATCGCACCCTGTGGGAAATGGCGCTAACAATGGATACGCGGATAAAGAAGGACAGCAAGCTTTATCCCAAACGCTTGTTACTGTTTGAAGAGATTTATATCGGGCATACGCCGACGCTGAATTATGATGTAACGACACCAATGAAGGCCTGCAACGTGTGGAACCTCGATACCGGCGCGGCCTTTACCGGGCGCATCTCAGCGATGGACATCGATAGCCGCACCACATGGCAAAGCGATGTGGTGCAAGAGCTGTATTCGGAGGAGAAAGGCAGGAATAAATAAAAAAGACCGCTGTATTTTTACAGCCAGGAGGCAATACCATATGAATACACTCAACCTGATCGATCCGCTGCAGTCGGATATCCGCTATAAGACCATGGTCTTTCCCGACGGGCAACCTCATATTAAGCTGGATATGGATAGCTGTGCGGGCCTGGACCGGAAGGCGCCGCTGCGTATCCTCTGCCGGGTTAATCATCCTGCAGACCTGCTGCTGTTGCTGCTGGTCAAGAACACCCTGGACTACCTGGAGTTTGAGCAGGTCGAAGCCGCGGTGACTTACCTGATGGCCGCACGTATGGACCGTGTTATGCTGGAAGGAGAGCCCTTTTCTTTAAAAGTAGTGGCGGCAATGCTCAATTCCGCCGGCTTTCGCCGGCTCAGGATCTTTGATCCGCATTCGGAAGTAACGACGGCGCTTATCGAAAGGTCTTATGCGGTAACCAATCATCAATACGTCCGGGATGTGCTGCAGCATTACTTTGCGGCCAATGGCGAAGAGGCGTGGTACCTGGTGTCGCCCGATGCCGGGGCGCTGAAAAAGATCCATAAGCTGGCGCAATACCTGGGTACCGAAAGGGTGGTGGAATGTATGAAAGAACGGGACCTTAAAACAGGGGCGCTCACCAGCTTTAAAACGACCACAGAACACCTGGATGGGAATACCTGCTTTATTATCGACGATATCTGCGATGGTGGTGGCACCTTTGCCGGCACGGCTGCCCTGCTTAAGGAAAAAGGAGCCGGTAAAGTGATCCTGATCGTCAGCCATGGCATCTTCAGCAAAGGAACGACCATTAACGGCGTCGATGCGATCTATACCACAGATTCTTATCGTGTGGTACCGGAGGTACACTGCCTTCCGGTAACCCCTTATCTTATGGCTTAAGGCTTACCTGATCTCGAATTCCTGCAGCACAAGGTTGCCGATAACAAAGCGGTAGCTGCCTTTGCCCAATTTGGCGGTAGAAACAAAGAAGGTCTTCCTGTCCTTGATCTTTCCGGTGAGTACGGTATTACCATTTTTATCCTTGATCATATAAGCAGCCCCGGTGGCATTGCCGACAGTAATGCCGATAGTGCTGTGGCGGGCTTTGCTGTAGACCAGCTTTTGTTCCCGAGCGCCGGCGCTGAAAGCGGAGAGGGTAGTGGCGCAGATAAGTGCGGTAACGATAGCGGTTTTGCGAAGAAGCGTTTTCATAAGATTTGTTTTTATTGGCAGGGAAATGATAGAAAGAAAAGTGGTTATTTGATGATGAACTCCTGCAGTACCAGGTTACCCATAACAAAGCGGTAGGTGCCTTTATTCAGCTTGCCGGTAGGGATAAAGAAGGTCTTGTCATTTTTTACAGTACCCTGCAGCACGATATTGCCTTTCTGGTCTTTGATCGCAAAGCTGGCGCCGGTAGCATTGGCAACCGTGATGCCGATAGAAGGATTAGCGGCTTTGAGATAAACCGGAACATTATCCTGGGCTTGAACGGCTGAAGCGGTAAGGGTCATCAGGAGGGCAGCAGCGATTGCGGTTTTACGGAGAAGCGTTTTCATAAGATTTGTTTTTTGAAGGTTTGTGTTGTTTGTTTCGATTTCTGATGCAAACATACTATCGCCCCGGAGCCTTCTTTCCCACTATTAGACCTACAGCCTGAACTATTCGACTTTCGACGAAAACCGCTTCGTCGACAAAAAGATGGTTTTCGTCGAAAGCCCTTTTCCCTGGCGGGTTTCAGGAGATCTACAACGAAGGGAGCAGCCTCGCCGGCTGCTCCCTTATACTTTATGTCGATAAAAAAGCGATCAGAAATCGCCGTAGAAAACCTGGAAGCAGGGTAGATTGAGCTCTTCCCGCCACATGTCTACGACCTGGTTCCGGTCGTCCAGTACAAATTCAACGAAGTACCGGCCTGCAATAGAGCGGTTAAAGAGCTCTTTTTTAATCAGGGCATCTTTCCGGCTATCGTTCTCCCGACGCATCAGCAGCTCATCGAAGGGAATGCCGTGCCGTTCGAGGAATCGCATGGTCGGCACTTTGTACACCGCTTCCCTCCCGGATACCAGCAGGATGCGGTAGCCCAGCTGCCGGTATTGTACCAGGAGGTTGGCCACCGGCAGGTTCAGCAGGTCGTCTTCGCAGGAAGCGGCATTGTAAGGATCCCTTCCGTTCAGCAATGCCAGCGTGCCGTCGAGATCGCATATCAGCGCTTTAGGCAGGCTTTGGTCCTGATCCCGGTAATGATTTTCCCTACTCCTTTTCAGCACCGGGTCGAACGAAAATACTTTCTTCAGCGCTTCAAGATTGGCCATATGTTTTTGTATCGCCTGCCTTGGGATGCGCTTGCCCGTCTCGCGGTACCGGTCTTCGCAGCGCTGGTACAAAACCGCTTCAGGCGCTTCGAATACTTTGAAATGGATATCGGCGACGGTGTTGAACTTGTCAATATATTCATCCAGGTATTTCTTCTGCGTATGCGTTGCGTCCAGGATCACATTGGTCCTTTCCGCCAGCAGGGAGGCAATAGCAGCGTCGATCATCCGCGTGATCTTCCGCTCTTCCTGGTCCTGCAGGAAGGAATAAGTAAAATGCATCTGCCGGAAATCGTCCCGGCTTAGCCGCATCCAGTTGGTGTGGGTCCGCAGGTGATAGCGGGCAAAGGTGGACTTGCCCGATCCGGGCGCACCGACCAATATCAGCAATTGAGGTGTTCTGCTCATCGTTATCGTTTTTACAGGCGGGTATCCAGCAAGGCTTCTGCCTGTTCTCCCATGATTCGGTCGAAGACCAGGTTTTTCAGGTGGTAGTTTTCTTTATCGATCTCCCGGTACGGGACCTTTAGCAGCTCCAGGTTGATAGCCCAGTCGGCTATAGAGCACTCTAGTTTTCGCCCTGTATTCCGCTTCCGGATATGCTGTGGCAGGTCCCGGAGAAAATGCACGCCATAGATCATGGTGAGATAATAAGGGTTACGGATCTTTAACGCCGGCGGCAGCCCTTCGTTGAAAGCCTTTACCGGCTTGATCACTACTCCTTCCTCTTTGTTGCCGGATAGCGCATCGAACCAACGGTAAGCTCTTTCGGTCTCTGCAGCCACCATGCCTTCGCTGAGGTCCAGCACCAGCATTTCATCATCATTGACGAGGCTGTAGCTCCGGTTATCGTCCGGCAGCTCCTCCCGGCCATCGTCGTAGATCTTCTTCAGCACATTGAAAGGCTTGAAGTGCAGGGGCTGCTCTTTGCCGAAGTGCCCGATCTGCTCTTCGTATATAGCAATGCCTTGCCGGTAGGTCTCCAGGTCGAGCACTGCAAACTGGTCGAGCGCATTGTACTGGCGTTGTATATGTGCCGGGTAGCGATCTTTAAGCTGTTTGTCCGTAAGGCTTGCCTTGTCCCGGGTATATGCCAGGTAGGGCTCGCTTTCCTTTACCTGCTTCATTTTGGCATACAGCTGCGATTGTTCCAGGAATCCTGCGTGCTGCCGGTGCGCATCCAGGTAGCCTTCAAATTCGTTATCGATAAGGCCCTGCCCCAGCACACCCCAGGGCATCAGCTCCGACTGGATGATCACCAGGCTCAGACCTTCCCAGTCGAACTTTACATGCAGCTCGCGGCAGGCGCTTTGGGCGGCTTCCAGGTCGATGTGCCGTATCCGGTGCCCGTTACGGCTCACGAAATAGGTTTCTTCAAGCGCTTTATGCAGGTAGATGTCGCAGTAAGAGCCCATATATTTTTGCTGTATCAGCAAGCGGGTAATACCCTTGTCTGCGAAATAACGGATCCCTTCGGCAATGCTTTCGATCTCATTCCGCTCCGCCGATTTCGGCGCCGGGGAAATCGTTGGAGAAAAGGCATTCACCTTGTTGTCGCAAAACCAATCGATCCTGGACCTTAGCTTCTTCAGCTCTTCAGCTTTTGTGATGTCTTGTGTTGCCATAGCTAATCATTTTTGTTCCTGCTGATAATGCAGGCTTGAGTCGGTTGTATACCATTAAGCTTGTCTCCTATCTGTGCAAATTCAGTCCGGATGTCCACCCTGTCTTCCACACAATCGCTGATCAGTTGCCGGAAGTCTGCCTGGCTCAGCTCAAAGTGATGATCCTCGTGCCGGAACCGGTTATCTTCGCGGTAGAAGGTATTGAAGTCGGCATTAGGCGTTGTGATAATGATCTGCCGGAAAGGATAGGTCAACACCTTGCGTATCAGGCCTGCCGCTTCGTTCAGCGGATTGTGCTCGATCACCTCGCTCATAATGATATTGACGGGCTCTTCGGGCCGGCAGTTGTCGAGACAGGTAAAGAAACGCAGGTTATCCGCTTCTATCCGGCGGGCGATGCCTGCACCGTGCTGCTCAAAACGTTCGTCCTCATCTATCGCATAGTAAGTGGCCTTAAGACCTTTATTCATCATCCGCTTATAATAGCGCAGCTCGCCGCAGCCGACATCCATAACCGCTGTAGCTGTATCCAGTCGATTGGTGATAAACAACTGGCGGTCTTCCTGTGTGCCGTACCAGCTAAGGTCGGCAACGATACCCTGCCCGGCAAGGTATTGCTCCATCACCGGCTTTACCAGCTGGAACTGCCTGAGCGATTTGACCGCCCTCTTCGCGTACAAGTAAAAAACGAAATAGGGAACCTGTTCGATATTGGTCAGCACTCGCACATATTTTGCAGCAAAAGTATCGTCGATGTATTGAAAGAGCCCGTATTCATTGGTCACATGCGTGAGCAGGGCGACCAGGTTCAGTAGGTTGAAAGCCTCGAATACGCTGGCGGCTGTGATCACGAGCGAAAAATTCCGTCCTTTCCGGTGCGTTACCGCTACGCCGGGGAAATACTGCGACAGCAGGTATTGTCCGTCCCGGTACCAGCTGGAATGAATATACAGCGTGGGTACCATGATCGCACAGGGATGCGTATCCAGCGCACCCTGCGTCTGGCCCAGCCATTTCAGCTCCTGCTCCCGGAAGCTCGCTTTGTCCTTAAGGATATGGGCAAACAATTCGGTGCAGATATGCAGCAGGGCCAGGGGACTGCAATGGCTCTGGAAGTCCAGCGGGTTGCCCTCTTCCGGGCTATAGCTGGCTTGCGTATCCTGGAACACCACCTCGTATTCGTGTGCAGAAACCACGTTGCCGGCAACCACACCGTTCTTCAAGGGTTTGAAGTACAGTCCGAAGTCCGTATCGGGGTTCTTGAACAACAGATCGAGCAGGTTGTCGTTGGGGCTTTTGATCCGGATTATCATAGTGTTTTTATTTCCGGACAAAGATATTTTTGCTACTGCGCAGTGCATCTGCGCAGTGGAAAATTTTTTACCTCCGGTGGCGTTTCTTAAATGGGGAAACAGGATAGATAGTTGATTCCCTGCTGTGTAGCGAAACTTTTTTATTCACAAAGACAAGAGGCCAATAACGCTTATGAACAGATGCGGTTTCATTTGTAAACGCGCCACGGTTATCCTGGTGCAGCTTGCGCAGCATGTGGAATGAAGGAGCCCGATCGCTTTTTTTCTCTAACCCTTTGTACAATATTGCTCACCGGGGCGCTGAGGCATGTAAGAAGAATGGTGGTGCCTTTCCTGCAGCGACACGGCGCTGCGGGATTTTTATCTAGCGATACTTAGTCTCTTTGTGGGCTCATGGAAGAAACGAACAACTGCTTCGCGATCTCTGTGCCGTTGTGAGAAAATAAATGAAATACGATACCCGCTTGATTGTTTTTCCCGCTGAAACATTACAGACAATAAAAAAAGCCGGGAAGGATTCTACTTCATTCCCGGCCTTAGCATTTGCTTTTAGGATCAGAAGTCACCGTAGTAGACTTGGAAGGACGGCAGCTTCAGCTCATCACGCCACATATCCACCACCTGGTTACGGTCGTCGAGCACAAACTCGATATAATACCGGTCGCGGATCGCTTCATCGAAAAGCTGTTTCTTGACAATAGCATTTTTCCTGCTGTCCCCGGTGATGTGCATCTGCAGCATATATCGTTGACAGGTCTAGGTGTATAATTGCTGGCGCAGCTTTACCAGCAGCGCCGTTGCTTGTTGTTCATCCGGTTGTTCCGGCAGGGGGCTGGTCTTTGCCGCCTGCCTGATGGCGCCCATTAATTCTTCGGCCATCAGCAGCAAAGCTTCGTATTCATATTCCCCGCGCTTGATGGCCAGCAACGCTTCCCGGTTGGGCCGCTTCACATTCAGTACGCCGGTTCGGAGCAGCTCTTCGGCTACCTGTAGCAGGCGTATGGTATGCATCATGTTCTTGGCATCGTAATCTTTCCCATGTGCCTTATTGCCCTGGTAGCGCGCGTCGTTCCTTTTAGCTACCCATTCCCAGTATTCCCGGTACTCACGGCAATACGCGGAGTAGCTTTCCTGGTTAAAGTAAAGATAGGTCTCCGGCCATTGTCCTTTGGGTATGGAAGACAAGCGAACCTCGTTGGCGTCCATACCGCTGACGATACCGCTGTATCCTGCGCCGGGCCGATGGAATAGGGCATAGAGTCTTTTGGTATGCGGGATCGCGGTAAGGCCGCAATCTTCCTGCCGGTAGCCTTTCTGCCGAAGCCATTCCGCTACAGGAAGGGATTGATGCCCTTCAGTTACGAAGCAGCAATCCAGAACGCTCTTCCTTTCCGGCGCCATGGGTCTGGATACTTTCTTGTTGTAGCCGCGGGCCTTCTTTACCTGTGTATACGCATAGCCGGCAAAAGTATCACGGCATAGCCGCGACAGGAACAGTTCCGGTCGCAGTGTTTCCATGATGGGATGCCGGTACAGCACCAGGTCTCCGGGTGTGGCCAGCAATTCCAGCATATTGGGGTTATTGCGCAGCAGCAATGCTACGAAGCGTCCCAGCTCATAATAGACTTCATCGTTGGTTTCATTGTTCACCTGGGATATATAGTTCAGTCCATAGAACTGATCCTTCGGCAGGTAGAAAACACCTTTGATGTCGGTATCGGAGGCCGGCGTGTCGAGGCCATAGGCCCTGCTGCCGCTGATACATTCCAGCAGCAGCAGGCCTTTATCTTTTAATTCGGGCAGGGTCATTGTTGTTCAGGTTCCGTATAAAAAAGTTATCTAAGGGCCCGGTATCGAACTGATCCCGCGGTAATGTGCTACCAAACTGACTGCACTGTTCAAATGTTTGGCTTATCCAGTCCATCAGGTGTTCGTCCGGCGCTATGCTGTAACCTTCAGGCATGGTAGCCTTCAGTGCGATCAATGCGGTTACCTTCAGCTGCAGGGTTTCCGGCATCAGGTTCATCAGGGGCTGGATGCTCATTGGCGCAATACTGTTCTTTTCCATATTCCAGCGTGCGGCCAGCAGGGGACGCAGCACATAGAACAGCTTCTTTACTTTAATGGCACCGGTGCTATCCATGGTGTCCAGCGCACCTTTGGTAATGCCGAGATAGTGATATATATTGCTTCTCCGGCTGAAGTACAGAGGGCATAACGACCACAGCTCATCGCGGAAGCCGGGCGCTTCCCGGTACACGATAGGCGATTGCAGCCATTCGAACGGTGTTGTATTGGACCGGCTGATCAGCTGCAGTACTTTCCGCAGGTCCCAGCCATTCAGGTCCAGCTCGTTGTCTATGGGGAAACGCAACAGGTCTTCGTGGCCGGTGATGGAAAGGTATTGCTCATAGGTGCGCCTGTAGATAAACCGCACGTCATAATCACTATCCGGTGATGGGAATTCCCAGCCCCTGCTGCCCGATTCGCAGGCAAACAATATATCAACGCCTTTTTCCTGCTCTATTGCTTTTAATTGATCAAGTATAGTTGTTCTCATTTTTTTCTATTAAAATATTCTGTTCGTATATAAAGGCACGTACAACCGTGTTGCGGCGTATCACATTGTCGAATGCCTTAACCGAATGGTAGCTTCTGTAGCGGCTGTAGATACGGTTTCGCTCACCCATGGTGATCTTTACCCGGATCACCGGCGCCTTTCTCTCTTTACGCCATGGCGCTACACCCAATCTGTTTGTTCCAGCTCCTGTGCTATATGCAGCGCGGCGTCCTTATGCCAGGCCTTGTTGCCTTTACGTTTCAGATACGGACGCAAGTGCCTGTCCCGTTCACCGCTCCTGTATTTTCCTTTGTGATAGATATGTTCCATGTCGCTTCAAGGTCCAGGACCAATATGTTTGCTGTATGCAGCATCACTTACCTCCTCTTTCAAATATAACCTTATTCTGGTATTCTCCTGTGACCACGCGGCCATAGATGATCCTGGTCCAGCCATTTTCATAGCCATGGTTGTTTGCGATCAGGAATTCTTTGCTGGTATCTTTCTTAATGATCTTATGGGCGTCGATATAACGACCCCTGACTTTGCAGAATACAATGTCTCCGATCTCGTAAGTAGCAGCCTTCTCAAAGGTGAGCAGGCTGCCGCTTTTCAGCAGGGGCAGCATCGATTGGCCGTAGGCCTTCATACTGCCGCATCCTTTGGTTTCAAGGTCTTGTTTTAGTCTTTCAAATTTATTCATGGGATTTTACTTTTTAAAAGCGGGCCCGGAATGAAGATCATTACCGGGCCGCTGTTTTACTGTTTAATGAAGATCTGCTTCAGCTGATCGACGATCTGTCCGCCCCCGGAAAGGCTGATCGTATGGATCTTTTCCGCGATCTTTTCCACGTATTCCATTTCCTTCAGCTTGTACAGCATCTGGTTGTCTTCCATCAGCTTCGCCGTGTTCAGCAGGCTCCTCGTAGAAGCGGTTTCTTCCCTCCGGGTGATGATGTTGGCCTGGGCCTTCTTTTCCGCGATCAGCACCTGGTTCAGGATCTCTTTTACATCGCCGGGAAGGATAATGTCTTTCACGCCGCAGTAGTTTAGCTCGATACCCAGTCCGGCAACCCTTTCCAGGGACTGCTGCCTTACCGCTTCTGCGATCCGGTCCTTGCTGTCCATCAGCTCGTCCAGGTTCAGACTGCCTACGAATTCACGGAGGGCCAGCTGCATCAGGGTGTACAGCTGCTTATCGTAGTCCCGGTTATCGTACAACGCCTTTTGAATATCCCTTACCTTGTACTGGATCGTGAAGTTGATGCGCAGCTGCGTCTTATCCCGCGTCAGTATTTCCTGACCGTTGATGTCCATAGCCTGCTGCCGCATATCGGCTTTGATCACCTGGATCGCTGTAGTGTTCTTCCAGAAGTAGTACTGGCCGGGGGCCAGCTCTTTATTGTACTTTCCATCGATGAACAGCAAGGCTTTTTCAAAGGCTTCCACCTTATAGCTACGGATATAGGCGGCCAGGGGCGCCTTTTCAAAGAGGTTGCTGTCGATGACGGCGTCAATATCCAGTGTGCTGGTATTGGTCCGGATGAAACGGTGGGCATTCAGACCATTCCAGTAGAAATAGCGGCCGGGACCCAACAGGGTTTTGAAGTTCTGGTTCTGGTAGACCAGGACCAGCTCATTATCCGCTACCTCAGCTACAGTGACCTCAGCGGCAAACTCGGGGTGCTGCAGCAATACATCCATATCGTGGCTGATCTGTACGTGCTTGCCGCAGTCGTGGATCTCGATCTCTTCGCCGAAGCCAAGGCGATAGGTACCTTCTTTCCATACACGCAGCAATACGCCTTTCCTGAATACGAGGCCAACCGAGTTGGCATTGATCCTGATCTTTTTCATGGTTCTCTGTTTTTATAGGGACTATTACTTATTTCAATAAATGGTATGTTGCCAGGCTTCCTTTCCCTGTAACGGAAAGACATTGGCTTTCGGTTGTTCCCGGAGCGTCGTCCCGTCGATTGCAGCCTTCCCTGTAATGCAGGTAAGGAGTACTTCGAATTCGGAGGCTCCCGGCGACACCGGCCGCATCATGTCTTTGCAGAGCTACCGGGCAAGTTACCTCCGGGCACAGGCCCGGCCGGCTGAAGTCTGGCACACGCCATAGGCGGGCATTTGAAAAGTCGCCCTTCTTTTTCTGTGGTGGTTGTCGCTATACCATTTAGCTATTCCTGCAGAGTAGGAAACGGGATTCGAACCCGTATACACAACCTAAAGCCGTGCTCTGACCAGCTGAGCTATCTCTGTTAGGAGAGCAGGAGTTGAACCCGCGACCCGGCGTTAGGAAACAATCCTCATGCCTTGCATCAGCATAGGAACAGGCAAGGGCCCTTCCTACTTTGCCTGCTGTACCGAAACAGGCAACCGGGATACTCGTCATGCGGGACTGCTATTCCCCTCACAAGGGGAATATCTTGAAGGCTTTCGCCTGAACGATCTTTTAAAGAACTAGGGTTTGTTTTGATAAAGCAAAGATGGCCTTATCTATGCGCAGCATATCTGCGTAGTAAAGAAAAATTTTAAATCCGGACTCAATGAGCTGAAACAGCGCTGTATTGGACGGATATTTTTTCCAAAATAGCCAACTGTTGAAATAACTGCGCAGCTATATTGCGCATTTTAAGCAGTCTTTTGTAGCTTCATCCCCTAAATTGAATATATGGCGATCAATAAGCTGGCCCTGCTGCGGTACAAAACCATCGACGATTGCCTGCGCAACCGTTTCCGGAAATGGACCCTGGAAGACCTTATCGAAAAAGTGGCGGAAGTGCTGTACGACCGCGAAGGCATCGCTACCGGTATAAGCCGCCGGACGATTCAGGGCGATATCCAGATCATGCGCAGCGACAAGCTGGGCTATAATGCGCCCATCGTCGTGACGGACCGCAAGTACTACAGCTATGAAGACCGTGATTTCAGCATTACTAAAGCGCCGATCAACGGCGCCGATGTAGATAAGATGAAAGAGATCGTAGGGGTGCTGAAACAGTTCAATGGCTTCAACTATTTCGATGAGATGAGCGATATGATCGCCAGGCTGGAGAACAACCTGTACAAGTCGACCAACCAGAGCCGCAACTATATACAGTTTGAAAGCAACAAGCAACTGAAAGGCCTGGAGCATATCAACCCTTTGTACCAGGCCATACGCAACCACCGCTCCCTGCTGATCGAGTATAAATCATTTAAAGCGCAGCAATCGCAGCAGAGCATCTACTATCCTTACCTGTTGAAAGAATACCGCAACCGCTGGTTCGTGATCTGTAAGCCGAAGAAGGGAGCCGTGCTGCTGACCCTGGCCCTGGATAGGATCATCGAATTCCAGGAGCTGCCGCATGAGCCTTTTGTCGACTATAAAGGTGTTGACTTTGAAGTTTACTACGGCGACCTGCTGGGCGTAACCAAGAGCGAGCGCGATAGGGCGCATAAGGTGATCCTGGAAGTGGATCGCTACAATGCGCCGTATGTGCTGACCAAGCCGCTGCACGCCTCGCAGAAAGTAGTCGCCGAGCAGGAGGACAGTATTACCATCCGTATCGATGTGGTGCCCAACTTTGAGCTGGAGCGGGAGATCCTGGGCTTCGGCGAATGCATAAAGGTGCTGGCCCCCCGTTTCCTGGCCTCCCGTATCCGGAAGCGGCTGGCGAAGGCTGCAGAACGTTACCAGCGACCCAATTCAGAATAGCTGCGGCAGCTGCAGCAAAGCCGACTCATCCGGTTTCCTGCAGGTCAGGCTCAGGTCCAGCACGATCCGCTTGTCGCGCAGCTGCCGGGCATGAGCAGAAACCGATTTGAAGGGCGAGGTATAGCGGTTCAGCCAGGCCAGATCGGGCACCTGTTTCAGTCGGTCAAAATCGGCCTGCAGATAAAAGAGGAAAGGTCCTGTGGCTAATTCCGGAACCGGCGCCGGCGCTTGTGCCGAAGTGCCGGCCCAAAGCCCTCCGGCTAAAGTACCAGTGTATATTTTATATAAGGGGAACACCTCAGGCTGCAGTATATTACTGTCTTTCGACACCATACCGGCCCGGCGCAGGTAATCATAGAGCGTGGCCTCTGCCAGTACCTGCAGCCTTATGCCGGGAACCTTGTTTTCTTTCACCGATACGGTAGCGACCTTTTCAAAATCGTCATTATAATCATAGGTTACTACAGAATCCTTCTGCACAACCGTTTCCCCTATCTTCAGGATGAATCCCCGCGGATGAGCGGCCAGCAGGCTATCGCCGCTGATGACGACATCGCCTGCCTTAAATTGCTTTCCTGCCAGCCATTGCGGTGCGAGGCCCAGCCAGTAAAGGTCTAACGCATCTCCCGTTGCAGCCCGTTCCATAGGAAGTTCCCAGGTTTTGATGCTGTCGGCTTGCCAGTCCAGCTCAGCGGCGATAGATCCGTTCCGGAAATCAAGCCGGCCTTTTCCTTTTTCTGATAGTAAAGTAAGATGACCGTCCAGCGATTTGATCTTGCTGAAGGCGCTTTGGGAAACCGCTATCATATTTTCCTGCTTCAGCAACCGGGCTAATGTTTCCTGCACCGCTTCTTTCGCCGGCGAAAAAGCGAAGGCTACGTGTGCTTCATTATAAGCCAGGACACAGGTCTGGCTGCTGTTCGCGGCGAATGTCATGTTCCCGGCTGGAACCGGCAGCCGGCTAAAGCCCATACCGGCCAGGGATTGCGTCAGGGCAGTGGTATCATCGACGGGTAAGGTTGTGAATAAGGTATGCTCTGGCCCGTCTTTTAAGGTATAGCAAAAAAGATTGGCCGGCACAGAAAGGCCTTTGAAAAAATGGCGTTCGGAACGGCGACGTTTGAACAGGGAACTGCTGAGGCTCCGGTAGATACGATACATATCCACCCGGACCAGGGTCGCGGTGTTGGCCGGTATGAGGGTATCGTATGAGGTCTGTTGCTGGTACAGGATATAGCCCCAGAAGAAAAGCGCGGCGAGCACCACGGCGGCAGCAGTGATCAACAGGAACCGTTTCATTGTTTAATCCAGTTTGGTCGCATACTCGATCATAGAAAGGAAATATTTCAGGGCGTTTTCTTTGTTGCCGGGTACCTGGGCCACCAGCTCGCCCGAGATGCGGTTGCCTTTGATGCCGGTGGTGCGGGCATACATAGGCCCGGTATTGCCCAGCAAAGTATTCAGCGCTTCGAGCTTGCGGTATCCACCAAACTCATCGCGGGGCAGCTTGCCGATCATGCTTTTCGGGTTAAAGTACAGGGCCATATTGTTCTTCAGCAACAAGTCCTTCTGCTCTTTTGAGATATTGCCCTGGTAGGTACCCGCGGCGATCTGCTGGATATCCCTGTAGGCCGTGCCGCAAAAGACGATGCCGTCTTTGATCAGCATATGCAACCTGAAAGGCGAGCTGCCGGTAAGTTTGTCATCGAAAGAGTAGATACCATTCTTCAGCGTGATCCGCTCTTTATGTACGCCATAGTTCAGCAGGCGTTCGATAATGCGGGGATCGTCGGAGGACATCATAAAGAGAAAGTCGGGAACAGTCTCTGTCTTGGTTTTCGTTACTTCCTTACGTTCGTAATCGTCGTTATATTCGTAGGTCGTATAAGTATATTCTTTGGGGCCGATATCGGTGAAGAGCACTACAGCATCGCCTTTGATCACTTTAGCCACTGCTTTTTCGTCCAGCAGCAAAGAGAACAGGTCGGCGCCGATGCTGGTTTCTTCACCGTAGCGGATACCGAGGTACTGTGAAAAGGCGGGGCGCAGCAGATCGGGCAGCTCCTGCAGGTAATGCTCGGTATCGAAAGAGTAGCTCATAAAGCCTACCAGCTTATCGCTGTTGATGTAGCGTGCAAATTGTTTGTTGGGCTTATGGGCGTATATTTTCTTGTAAGCGGCTGCTTTCCCTTCTTCCAGCATCATTTCGGTATTGATATATGCTTTCTCCTTTTCCAGGTAAAACTTGGCGTTGATGCTGCCATAGCCCTGGAGCAGATTGCCCAGGCCGCTGAAGCGGTAAGCAGGATATAAAGGCGTGCTGAAGCTGTTGTACAGGTTCTGCATACCGGAAAGGTAGAAAGTCGCGGCTGCATTCTTGTCCTGGCTGCGCAGGAAATCGGGATTGTCCAGCACAGAGGGACCGCTTGTCTTTTCAAAGGCGCTTGCTGCATAGCGGCTCAGCCAGTCCCGGGTCAGGCGGTCCTGTATTTTCTTTTGTGCTTCGTAGTCCCGGTTATAAGCTTCCTGGTCATAGTAGCTGGGTTGGGCCACTTCTGCGACTACCATAGGGGGTGCCTCCACCACTGTCGGCGCTGCAATGTCGATCGCTGCCGGTGGTTCTATGATCCCTGCTGTATCCGTAGCTACCGGCCCGGGAATGTACTCCGCCACTTTTACATCTTCATCGACGGCTACAGCATCCTCCCCGGAGGCAGGTGCAGCGCCGGCAGCTATATTCCAGGCACTGTCGGCAGCAGCGGCCACCACGGTGTCGGCAGCAAACGCATCTGCCGTGTATTCATCGCGGTAATAGTCGCCGTAGTTCACTCTTTTGATGCCGTAGTGTGCCGCCCGCAGAGAATCGGTGTCGAAATAAGAAAGCTTAAGCGAACCCACAACCAGGAGCGCCGTCTGATCATTCCAGAGCAGCAGCGTGTTCTCGCTATGGTCGTACAGCGAACGTGTCGTGCCTTTTCTTTCGATCCTTTTGGCCGCGCTGCCAAGGATATGTTCAAACCGGCTGACATCTCCCAGGGGGAACAGCAGGCAATTGTAGCTGATGCTATCTGTAGGCAGGTAATAATAATAAGCGGTTCCCTGCAGCTGCAACCCGAGATCTTCTATGCCGCTATACTGCGTGCCCTTACCTTCTTTTTTGATGCCTTCCGCCAGCTTTTTGCCCAGGACGGAATTGTTGAATTCGCCCACAGTGCATAGCTCCAGGAATTGAGCTCCTTTTACGGAGGCCACGGCTACGGCCGCTTGGGGTATCTTATAAGCGAGATCCTGTGCTTTAAGGTTAAAGCCAGAACAGAGTATGGCGGCAAGCAGTAATTTTTTCATGTTAAGGTTTATTTTCGAATGCCGGAGATTATCCGCCGGCAGGCTTCAGGGTTTATTTATTTTGTGAGCTGTATTTGTGTTGCCACACTGGCGCCGCCGTTGATGAGGTCCATCACGCTGCACTGCTGCATCACGGCTTTACCGCTTTTGGAGATACGGGCTTTGGTATTGCTTTGCCTGGCTACGGGTACCGGGAAACGATAGATGCCGGTATAGGTCGCGGTTTTAAAAATGTCCCTGTCTTCCTTTTTCAGCTTGTTGTATTCCGTTTTAGCGCCGGTATAATATTTGTAGTCGCGGTTGAATGTAGCGGCCGCTTTATTGTAGCTATAGGTGGAGATCGAGTTTGTTTTGATCTTCTGTGCCTCCAGTATTTCCCGCGTGATGTTGTTGATGTTGCCGACCTCCCGGAAGGAGAAGCTGATGCTGCCGATATAATTGTTGAAGTCCAGGCTGCTCTTTACGTTGCTGATGCCCGGCATCTTTCGCAGCCTGGCTACGGCCTCATCCATTTCCTGCTTTATCTTAGTGCGGCTGGGTACTTTATAGCCGTTGACGCTGTCCATCATCAGAACGGAGGCGACCTTGTTCCTGCTCTGGCTGAGATTAAGCGTAAGGGTCATGGCGCCGCTGCCGTCGGCATTCATGCTGATCTCTTCTATGATCTCGAAGCAGGAAGAAAATAAGAAAGGCAGGCACAGCAGGAGCAGCAGGGTTTTATGTTTATTCCACATGGTATAGGGGGGCAAAGCGCCGGAAAATGGATTTCCGCTCGCCGGAATTTGCTGCGAAGATAAACAAGGTCCTGCTTTTCCCTCCTCCCCGGAAACTGCTATAAAATGTTAAAAAAGCCCGCACCCTGTTTGGTGCGGGCTTTAAGGCCGGTTCATTCATATTGATAGATCACGGTGTGCTATAGGAATGGCTTTGTGCGCCTGTCATAGAACAAACGCGGTGATCAATTGAGGGAGGCCACGATCGTTTTGGCGGCGTTTCCTCTTTCCAGGTTGTTGTGCTCCTGCCACTGCTCCATCTGCTGCTGCATCAGCCGGTCGGTCTGCCAGGCTTCTACTTTCCGTTTGAGCCTTTCTTCGCATAGCTTCCGGTTTTGAAGCTGGGAGCGGGTATCGCTGGCAGTCGCCTGCAGCCCCGAAGGCCGGTGTACACCGCGCACAGCGGTCTCTACCTTATTTACGTTCTGTCCGCCGGGGCCGGAAGCCCTGAGGGTCTCGAAGTAGATGTCCTTGTTTTGCCAGCTCCCGGGCATGTGTACGGGAAAAATAGCGATGCCGACAAACCAGTTGCGCCGGCGGTACATTTTACGGTAGGGGCTCTGGGCGATCCACTGCAGCGAACCTTTCCATTCGGCTACAAAGTCCTGCAGCGAAGGGCCTTCGGCCATTAAGGTGGCTGAGAGCAGTGTGCCGCGGAGGCCACCCTTTTTATTGTCCAGCACTTCGATGCAGATGCCGGTGTTCCGGGCATGCTGCAGCATAAGCTCCTGCACTTTGGCTACGACGCGGCAACATTCGGCGGGGCCGCGGCCGGAGCTGATTTGTATAATGATCTTTTCCATGAAGTTGTTTTTAGCGGTTCAATTATTCTTTGTTCATTCTTACGATACGGGGTGTAAATTTTCCTTGTATGCTCACCAGCTCCTGCTGGGCGGCCATCACGTGTTCAATATCCTTGTAGGCTTGCGGGTTTTCTTCCACGCTGCCGCCTATAAGGGTTACGCCTGCCTGGGCCAGCATCTTTTTCAGTGCGGAAGCCGTCATGTTTTCCCTGGCCCGCTTCCGGCTCATAGCCCTGCCGGCCCCGTGGGAGGCGGAATACAGCGCGTCAGCCTGTCCTTTGCCGGCCACGAGATAAGCGGAGGTAGCCATGCTGCCGGGGATGATGCCCAGCTCCCCTTCATGGGCGGGCGTAGCGCCTTTTCGGTGCAGGATCACCTCGCTGCCATCGGCCAGGGTGTCTTTCCAGGCGAAGTTGTGATGGTTTTCCACCCTGGCCAGCACCTCGAGGCCCAGGGCTTTGAGCACATTGGCGTGGATGCGGTCGTGACAGGCTTTGGCATAGTCGCCGGCCAGGTTCATGCTGAGCCAGTATTCCTGCCCTGCTTCGCTGTCCATATCGAGCCAGGCCAGCTGCTGCGCTTCACGGGGTAGCTTGCAGGTGTCCATCGCGATGCGGGTGTAATGCTGCGCAATGTTGGCGCCTAGTCCGCGGCTGCCGGAGTGCGAGAGCAGGGCCACGTAGCTTTGCGCCGGGAGACCCAGCACATTATCTTCCTGCAGCTCGATGAGCCCGAATTCCACGAAGTGATTGCCGCTACCCGAGCTGCCCAATTGCCGGGCCGCCTTGATCTGCAGCCGCTTCAGGAGCGGCGTGGCAGCAAAGGCGTCGTCGTCCAGCACCTGATGTTCCTGCGCCTGCGCCAGGCCGCCTTCTATGCCGAAATGCGTCTGCTCTTTCAGCGCGCACTTCATCTGGTAGGCATGGCTTTTGAAGAACGCCGGTCCTTCGCTCAGGATGGAGAGGGACATGCGGCAACCGATATCCACACCTACGGCGTAGGGGATCACGGCTTTCCGGGCGGCCAGCACGCCGCCTATAGGCAGGCCATAGCCCGTATGGGCATCCGGCATCAGGGCGCCCTGCACGGTTACCGGCAGCGACATCGCCAGCTCCATCTGTTTTTTGGCGCTATGCTCTACTTCTTTGCCGCCGTAGACCTTCAGCCGCCCGCTTTGCTCCAGCAGGGGAAAAGTCTGATAGTGGCAAGGCTGCTCTTCGGTAATGAAAGTGGCAGCGAGCTTTCCGAGTACGTCGTCGTTTACATAAGCTTCCGGTTGGTTTTTGATGTTAGTAAGTAAAGAGATCCAGGCGGCTTTGCTTTCGTGCTTAAAATGCCTGGGTATAATTGTAGCGGCGAGGCTGCGGGCGATATCATTGGTATAGCCCAGCCGGCTCAGCTCTTTTGTTTTAATAAAATTGCTCATGGTCTTCATCGCTTGCTGCTTCTGCAATAATGCGCTGCAGCGGTTTGTTATATAAGGGGCTCTTTTCCCGCTCCGGTCGTCTGTCCCATCTGCTCCGCCACCTGGAACCCCATACCAGCCTGTTCAGCCGGGGCCCGAGATGCTCCCGGGTAATCCGGTTGTCGATCTGTTGCAGCTCTTGTTCCAGCACTTCATCGACGGTCCTTACATGGGTGATCATATTGGGCTTTACCTGTAGTACGAAGCGCCAGGGTTCGGCAAAAACATATTGGATATAAGTTGTGCCATCCTTCCGGGTTTCTTCCTTCGGGTAGAAAAGAACTCTTTCTTCAGGACTCAGCGGGGCACGGCTCCACTCATAGCAGTAGAAGGCGCGCAGGTACTGAGGCTTTACTTCATAAAGTTTTTTCCTGTTCTTTTTCCGCCCGACCCTTCTCCTGAAAGAGCGGTCGGCGGCATAATCTATTGTATTGATCTTGCTCAGCAGGTTGTTGTAAAAGGCTGCGGCAGCGCTGCGGGCCACATCTTCCCTGAGGACGAAGGTCCTTCTCCAGCCGCGCTGGTAGGGCGTTTGCAGCGGTGTCAGCGGCAGCTGTCGCCTGGCCATACAGAGCTCGCTCTGCCGGTGATGCATGCGGATCAGCTGTTTGTCGTGATCTTTTTTCTGCGACCGTTTTCTTTGCCTTGCGGTGCGTAGCCTATAGCAACCTGGTTCAAACGAGCTGTCATGTGTGTCCATAACAGGGGTTTGATCCGTTGATTAAAAAGGTGGATATCCGTTCGTCCTTGCGCAAAGGATATATCCCTCGGGGCATCAGGACTGCAGGTATGCCAGGCATACGAAAAGATCAGCAAAGGGGCATGATCAATGGGGCACAACAGGAAATGACCGTTGGCTCAGGGGCAGGCATAGCGTATCCGCTGCCGGTCGCAGCGTCTTTTTCTTTCTTCCGTAAAGAAAAAGCCATGCCCGCCTGGTCAGGCAGCAATGATAAGGGATGATATGTAGAGACAGTAAGTCATTGGCTATTGTGCATTAGAGGGTCAACACACTCAATATCGCGGGCAAAAATAAAGCAAAAATGGAAACGGCAAATTGCGGTGCTATAGATTTAATCTTTTTTAAGCAACAATTTATCTATAGCCCATCCGGCAGATACGCCTGCAACGTAGGCCAGCAGGTCGGTCCACAGGAAACCCTGTCCCAATACCAGCCGGCCGGGCAGGGTAGCGCGCAAGGCATCGAGCGGGGGCGTGTGTATCGCCTGGCTGAACTCGATAGCGAAACAAAGGGCAAGACTTATAAGGGCTACCGACCGGCTACGTTGATGCAGGAAGCAGGAACGGACGAGGAAAAACATCATGAACGCATAGAGCGCATCGCCTGTAGCTGCGGGGATAAAGGCGATACGCCTGGACAACAAACCCAGTGCAATAACCGCAGCAACAAGGATAAGATAGGGAATACGCTTTTTCATAAGAACAGGCTAAAGATAAGGTATGCGCTTGTTAAAGGACGGGGCGTAATTTGGCCGTCCCGATTTAATAACTACCTTCGCTTCACTTTAGGGGTGCCATTGTGCTGAGATAATACCCTACGAACCTGATGCAGCTAGTACTGCCGAAGGGAAAAGTAAGACCGTTCCATGTGCCGGTATGCCTTTATGGTATATTTTCTACGCACAGTAATTGTCATTCCTGAAGTCAACCTGTTTGGGAATGAAAATATTTATCAACGACGAGCCGCATGAAGTTGCTGAAGAAGCGACCCTGGCGCATATTGTCTTCAGTCATCTTGGCGTAAAGCAAAAGGGGACTGCTGTGGCCGTCAACAACAAAGTGATTGCCCGGCAGGAACGGGATGGCTTCCTGTTGCAGCCCGGCGATCATATCCTGATCATAAAAGCAACACAAGGAGGATAACCATGCAAAAAGAAACCGTGGCCCAGGGCCATGCCATTACCACCGGAGCCATCAGCGGCTCGGCGAAGATATATGTTCCCGGGGTGCTGCACGACATACACGTGGCGATGCGGGAGATCACGCTATCGCCTACAAAGCTGGCCGGGGGCCAGACAGAAATCAATGCACCGGTAACAGTCTACGATACCGGCGGCGCTTATACGGACAACGATGCGACGATCGATATCCGCAGCGGACTGCCCCGGCTGCGGGAACGCTGGATTCTGCAGCGCGGCGATGTTGCCGTTCTGCCGGAGGTCAGCTCTGCTTATGGCAGGGAAAGGCATGCCGATAAACGCTTGGACGAGCTGCGTTTTCAACTGATACAAAATCCGATGAAAGCCAAGCCGGGTCATAATGTCAGCCAGATGCACTATGCCCGGCAGGGTATCATTACTCCTGAAATGGAATATGTCGCTATCCGCGAGAACCAACGTCACGAGCAGCTGAACGGTAGCTATGAAGGCCTGGCAGCGCAGCAAAAAGGCAACAGCTTCGGAGCCAATACGCCGCAAAGCCACATTACTCCTGAATTTGTGCGTTCGGAGATCGCCGCGGGAAGGGCGATCATACCCAGCAATATCAACCATCCCGAAGCCGAGCCGATGATCATCGGGCGCAATTTCCTGGTGAAGATCAATGCCAATATCGGCAACAGCGCCGTGACCTCCAGCATAGAGGAAGAAGTGGAAAAAGCAGTATGGGCCTGCCGCTGGGGCGCCGATACTATTATGGACCTGTCTACCGGGAAGCATATTCACGAGACCCGGGAGTGGATCATCCGCAATTCGCCGGTGCCGATCGGTACGGTGCCTATTTATCAGGCGCTGGAGAAAGTGAACGGTAAAGCTGAAGAGCTCACCTGGGAGCTCTTCCGCGATACCTTGATCGAGCAGGCCGAGCAAGGGGTATCCTACTTTACGATCCATGCCGGGGTACTGCTCCGTTATATCCCGCTTACCGCCAAACGCATGACGGGCATTGTGTCCCGCGGCGGCAGCATTATGGCTAAATGGTGCCTTGCGCACCACAAGGAAAATTTCCTGTACACGCATTTTGAAGAGATATGCGAGATCATGAAAGCTTATGACGTGGCCTTCTCCCTGGGCGACGGTTTAAGGCCCGGCTCCATAGCCGATGCCAACGATGCAGCGCAGTTTGCCGAGCTGGAAACGTTGGGCGAGCTGACGAAGATCGCCTGGAAGCACGATGTGCAGACCATGATCGAAGGTCCCGGCCACGTACCCATGCACCTGATCAAGGAGAATATGGAGAAGCAGCTGCAGGTCTGCGGCGAGGCACCCTTTTACACCCTGGGCCCATTGACTACCGATATTGCGCCCGGTTACGATCACATCACTTCGGCGATCGGCGCCGCTATGATCGGCTGGTATGGTACGGCTATGCTCTGCTATGTAACACCCAAAGAGCACCTGGGCCTGCCCAATAAGAAGGATGTCAAGGACGGTGTGATCACCTATAAGCTGGCTGCCCATGCAGCAGACCTGGCGAAAGGCCATCCCGGCGCGCAATACAGGGACAATGCCTTGAGCAAGGCGCGTTTCGAGTTCCGTTGGGAGGACCAGTTCAACCTGTCGCTGGACCCCGATACGGCACGGGAATACCATGATGAAACACTGCCGGCCGATGGCGCGAAGGTGGCGCACTTCTGCTCGATGTGCGGTCCTAAATTCTGCTCGATGAAGATCACGCAGGAGATACGGGAAACGGCTGCCAGCGGTATGTTTGATAAGGCAGAAGAATTCAGGCTGAAAGGTAATGAGCTCTACAGCTAAAGCTATGGACCGGTTGATCCTGATCTCGGATCCGGGGCATCCGCCTGATGAAGCGCTGCTGCTGAACCGTATGTTCGCAGAAGGGCTGTCCCTGCTGCACCTGCGCAAGCCGGAACATAAGCCGGATGAGCTGTACAGCCTGTTGAACGCCATCAATCCGGTCTATCACGGGCGGATTGTATTGCCTTTTTCGCTGGCGGGCGACAGGCGTTTGCCTTTTCCGGAATACAGCAAAGTTCATTTTTTCGAACAACTGCGCGAAAGGACGAAGCCTGAATATTTCGGGACCTTGCAGGCTAGGGGATATACTTTGTCTACTTCCGTACATGAGGTAACATCAATAGCAACCTTATCGCCGGCATTTGCCTATACCTTCCTGGGGCCCGTTTTCGACAGCATCTCCAAGCCGGGCTACGCTGCCATGGACCGGGCTATGCTGGCCTCACTGCCTGTGAGCAGCAAGACAAAAGTATTTGGCCTGGGCGGAATTGATGAGTACAACTGCAGCGAAGCCCTGGCTTTTGGTTTTGATGGCGTGGCAGTGCTGGGCGCCGTATGGCAGAGCAAAGATCCTCTGGAACAATTTAAAAAAATGCAGCAATGTCTTATGAACGGCCGGTAGTCCTCAGCATAGCGGGCTATGATCCCTGCGGCGGCGCAGGTGTGCTGGCCGATGTCAAAACCTTTGAGCAGCATCATTGCCTGGGCATGGCCGCGGTTACGGCCTGGACAGTGCAAACAGAAGAGGCTTTCCTTCACTGGTGCCCTGTGGGCACGGAACAGGTGCTGGCGCAGGTACAGCCCTTGCTGGAACGCTATCCTATAGAATGGATCAAGATCGGCTTGTGTCCCGGGCCCGAAGGCCTGCTGGCTTTATTGCAGGGGCTGAAGCGCTTGTCACCGGGAGTAAAAGTGATCTGGGACCCGGTATTGTCTGCCACAGCGGGGTATGCCTTTGTAGCAGAAGTACGGGAGCCTTTCCTGGCGGCTATCCTGGAGCAGGTGTACCTGGTTACGCCCAATGTGCCGGAAGCCTTGCTGCTGAGCAGATGTGCAGATGACGAAGCGGCGGCGCTTACTCTGTCCCGGTATACCCGTGTGCTGCTGAAAGGCGGCCACTCCGAAAGCACTCCGGGTATGGATCGGTTGTGGATCGCAGGAGCGCGAAGGGACATTCCGCCCACCGGGAAGCAGGTCTATGCGAAGCATGGCTCGGGCTGCATTTTATCCGCTGCCATTACTGCTAATCTCGCACATGGGCTGATCCTGGAAGCGGCCTGCGTTAAAGGCAAACAATACGTAGAACAAGTGTTGCGCAGCAATACACAATTACTGGCTTATCATGCTACCTAAACTACAATACATCTCACAAGGCGCGACGGCGCAGCAGCAGCTGGAGCATATCCGGAAGGTGCTCGATATAGGTTGCATCTGGGTGCAAGTGCGCTTCAAGAATCAGGAGGAGCACGCCGTGCTGGACCTGGCGGAAAAAGTAAGGCTGCTTTGCGACCGGTACGGAGCTTTGCTCATTGTCAATGATCATGTTGCCATAGCCAAGGCAATAGCTGCAGATGGCGTACACCTAGGCTTGTCTGATACAGCAATAGCAGTTGCCCGCGATGCGTTGGGGGTGGAGAAGATCATCGGCGGTACCGCCAATACCCTGGAAGATGTACGTCGCCGGATCACAGAGGGCTGCGACTACATCGGTCTCGGCCCCTATCGTTTCACCACAACAAAGGAAAAGCTGAGTCCCGTGTTAGGCCTGGAAGGTTATCGTCAATTACTGTCGGCGCTTAATGAAGAAGAGCAAAGGGTACCGGTCTACGCTATTGGTGGTATACTTAAAGAAGATATTGCTCCCTTGTTGAAGGTGGGTGTATATGGTATCGCGGCTTCTGGCCTATTGATACAGACACCGGAAAGAGTCGAATCGATCATGCAATAATAGATACATGATGGATCATTGATGGGCCCCTGAGAACCTTTGCCATGGCCGTTTCTCCTGTTTTGTGCCTTCATGTAAGCCAATACTTTAATATAGTCATAGCTCAATTGAGAATAAACTAGATCGGATAACAGTTAAGATACTTCGGTTGCTGCGCAGACCTCAGTATGACAAATGGGGTGTTTACAGGTAGAGCTGTCTCCAAACAAAGACATCAAATTGTCATACTGAACGGAGCTTTAACGCAGTGAAGTATCTCAAAAAATGAAAGTCAGAACAGTTCCGGTTGTAACAGGAACCAAGAGTCATTGGGAGCTGGAAGATATCTACTACGCTTGTTTCCTATGCCTGGATATTTAATAAGAAATATAGCAGATGAATCATTTAAAGATTGCCGACAGAACATTCAGCTCCCGCTTATTCCTGGGAACAGGCAAATTTGGCTCGCCACAGCTGATGGGCGAAGCGGTAAAGGCTTCAGGTTCGGAGCTGGTAACGGTAGCGCTGAAGCGGATCGACGCTGAAACAGAAACGGATGCTTTGCTGGAACAGCTGCAGCTGCCCGGAGTGCATTTATTGCCCAACACCTCGGGCGCACGCAATGCTAAAGAAGCAGTATTTGCCGCAGAGCTGGCCCGCGAGGCGCTGGAGACCAATTGGCTGAAGCTCGAGATACATCCCGATCCCAGGTACCTGCTACCCGATGCCCTGGAAACCTTAAAGGCCACGGAAGCCCTGGCCCGGTTGGGTTTCGTGGTACTGCCCTATATCCATGCCGATCCCGTGCTGTGCAAACAGCTGGAAGAAGCCGGCACGGCTGCGGTGATGCCGCTGGGCGCACCGATAGGGACCAATAAAGGACTGAAGACACTGGATTTTCTCGAGATCATTATCGGGCAAAGCAAGGTGCCGGTGATCGTCGACGCCGGGATCGGTGCGCCTTCGCATGCTGCGCAGGCCATGGAGCTGGGCGCCGATGCCGTACTGGTCAATACCGCGATTGCCGTAAGCGGCGATCCGGTAGCAATGGCTGCTGCCTTCAAGCTGGCCGTTGTCGCCGGCCGGACTGCCTATGAAGCCGGGTTGGGTGGTGTACGTGATCATGCTGCGGCCAGTAGTCCGCTGACGGCTTTCCTGGATGATATCAAATAGACCTTTATGTTCACAGCTATTTTCGAAGCCTACGATTGGGACACAGTTACGAACCAGATCGAAAGCAAGACCCAACAGGAGGTCAGGATGGCGCTGCAAAAGAAGAGACGCAGCCTGGAAGACTTTAAGGCGCTGGTCTCCCCGGCGGCAGCGCCTTTCCTGGAACCGATGGCGCAGCTGAGCCATCAGCTGACGCAAAAACGTTTCGGCAAAACGATGCAGATGTATGTGCCACTGTACCTGAGTAACGAATGTCAGAATATCTGTACCTACTGCGCCTTCAGCCTGGACAATGCTATTCCGCGCCGGACCCTGAACGGCGCCGAAATACTGCAGGAAGTGGCCGTGCTGAAACAAATGGGCTATGATCATGTGTTGCTGGTGACGGGCGAAGCCGCGAGAACGGTAGGTGTGGATTACCTGCGGGAGGCCATCCGGATCATACGACCGCATTTTGCCAACATATCGATAGAAGTGCAACCCCTGAACGAGGACGATTACCGCTTGCTGCGCGAAGAGGGCCTGTATGCGGTGCTGGTATACCAGGAGACGTATCGCAAAGACAACTATAAACAATACCATACCAGGGGAAAGAAGGCCAATTTCCGTTACCGCCTCGAAACGCCGGACCGGCTGGGCAAAGCCGGCATACACAAGATCGGCCTCGGCACTTTGATCGGGCTGGAAGACTGGCGTACAGAGGCTTTCTTCACGGCGCTGCACCTGCAGTACCTGGAAAAGACCTACTGGCGTACGAAGTACTCGCTCTCTTTTCCGCGGCTGCGTCCGATTGCACAGGCCGGCTCAGACGGGCACAAGGATTTTGAACGCTATATGAGCGACCGGGAGCTGGTCCAGCTTATCTGCGCCTACCGCCTGCTGGATGAGGAGCTGGAGCTTTCTTTGTCGACACGTGAAGAGGAGGGTTTTCGGGATCATGTCATACCCTTAGGCATCACGAGCATGAGCGCCGGCTCCCGCACCAACCCCGGGGGCTATGCGGTAGCGCTCCAATCGCTGGAACAATTTGAAATATCCGATGAACGCAGCCCGGAAGCGATAGCTGCGGTCATCAGGTCCAAAGGCTATGAGCCGGTATGGAAGGATTGGCATCCTGCCTGGATACAATAATCGCGCAGACGAAACATGTTTACGACACAGGAAGTGATACGATACAGCAGGCAGATCATCCTCGATGATGTGGGGCCTGAAGGCCAGCGACGGATCAAGGCAGGCAAAGTACTGGTGATCGGCGCTGGCGGCCTCGGTTGCCCGGTGCTGCAATACCTGAATGCCGTGGGTGTGGGCACCATCGGCATCGCTGAGTATGATACTGTCGAAGCGACCAATCTCCATCGCCAGGTACTTTATAAGCCTTCTGATGTTGGCCGCAAGAAGGCTCTTGCAGCCATTGAAACCCTTCATGAACAGAATCCTTATACGCAGCTTGTGCACCACGACCTGAAGGTGGATGCTGCTAATGCCTCAGCATTGGTAGCAGCTTACGATATCGTCGTCGACGGCTGCGATAACTTCGCAACACGCTATGCGGTGAACGATGCTTGTGTACAGCAGGGCAAGCCATTGGTCTATGGCAGCATCCTCGGCTTTGAAGGGCAGGTCACTGTCTTCAACCGTAGCGGCAGCGGGCAGCTGCGCGATATCTTTCCCGAACCGCCCGATCCCGGCGAGGTGCCTTCCTGCTCGGAGAACGGTGTCCTGGGTACGGTCCCTGGTATCATCGGTACCATCATGGCGCAGGCAGCGATCCATATCCTGCTGGAACAGCCATCCTTCGAACACCGCTACCTGCTGATCGATACCCGTACAATGGAACGTAAGGTATTGCAGTACTGATGGCTTAACCGGCCGTTGCTTCCGTCGGGCTACTGCGGCGGAAAAGCGTGCGGCCATAAGCGATTATATATAACAGGGATACTGAACCCATAAGAATAATGAAGAAGCCATAGTAGCTGGCGCCCGACAGGCGGCTGAGGATACCGTTGTTGCTGATATTGCTGTTGATGAGCGATACGAGGTAATTGCCCAGGGAGATCGTCAGCAGCCAGAAGGACATGATGGTGCTCTTCATCGAAGCCGGCGCCTGCGCATAAGCATATTCCAGGCCGGTAAGATAAACGAGTATCTCCGCTGCGGTTTGCAGGAAATAAGCAAGGATCTGCCAGGCCACCGAAGGATGCCGCCCGGCGTCGATACCCAGCTGCAGCATATAGATAATGCCAAAGGATCCGATCAGCAGCAGAAAGCCCGCCAGTATTTTTCGATGCTCATTAAAGTCGAATCCTTTTCTTTTCAGGTAAGGATAAATAACACTCGTGAGCAGCGGAGTCAGCAGCAGAATAAAGACGGGATTGGCTGCCTGCACCTGCTGCGGCAGCAAGGTGAGGCCAAGCAAATGCAAATCGAGCTTGGTGGCCTGGATCACCCATTCGGAAGTACTCTGGTCGCTCAGCATCCAGTAAGCGGGGATAAAAGCAAAGAGTACGATCACCTTCCATACCGAATGCACGGCATTGACAGTCTCAGGACGATAGCGTTGTGCGGCGATAGCCTTGGGCCTCATGCCGCGCAGCAGCTGCGGCGCCTGCTGCAGCACATAGAAATTAACGCCGAGGAAATGCTCTTTCGGAAAACCAGCCGGCTTTACCCGCACATATTTTTTCCTGCCGAGGAAAAAGACCAGCGTCGCCAGCAGCATCAGCAGGCCCGGTACGCCAAACGCAATCCTGGCGCCATAATGCGTGAGGAGGTAAGGAATGAAAAGCGTGGAGAAAAAAGAGCCGAAGTTGATACTAAGGTAAAACCAGCTGAAGGCCTTGCCCAGCAAATACCGGTTGCTATCGTCGAACTGGTCGCCCACATTGGCCGATACACAAGGCTTGATGCCGCCCGATCCCACGGCAATCAACACGAGGCCCGACATGAACATCGGATAATGGTCGGTGAAGCCGGCCATAATAAAGTTGCCCAGGCAATAGACCAGCGATAGCCATAGGATAATCGCATACTTACCCAGGAACCAGTCGGCTAGCAGCGCACCGGCGATGGGCATGAGGTAATTGAGCGTGATAAAGAAATGGGTGGCTTCGTTAGCCCGTGCTTCAGCTGCCACCTGCAGGGCCGGATCACCTGAAGGATTGAAAAAATGTGTCGCCAGGTAGACGGTAAGAATGGCCCTGAGTCCGTAATAGCTGAAACGTTCTGCTGCCTCATTGCCGATAATGTATTTAATCCCTGCAGGAACTTTGCCGGTAGCCATGTCGCGCTTGTTTTTGTTCCCTTAAAAATGGGAAAAAGCAAGCGACCGGCACTAGTGATTTCTGTAAGCTGCAGGAAACAGGGGTTGAGCTGAAGGATCCGGTCGCCGGGAGGTGGGGGCTACAGGTCGCGGAAGACGCGGCTGAGATTTTGCTTGTAATTCCGGCTCATTTTCAGCGTGTCCTTATTGCGCATGACCACTTTATACTCCCCGTTAAAATAAGGAATGAACTCCTGCACCTGGCCTGCCTGGATAATATGCGAGCGGTGGATACGGATAAATTGCTGCGGGTCGAGCTTTTGCTCCAGGGCGCCGAGGCTGTCGTTGATAAGGTGGTAGCCTTGTGCAGTGATCACTTTGATATAGTCGCCGGCTGCTTCGAAATAGAGGATATCTGCTACCGGGAGGTAAAATATCCTTTGCGCTTCTTTAATGGCAATGCGGTCGAGATAAGTGGCTGGTGTCTGCCGCTCACGTAGTATGCGCAGCAGGTCGTCATAAAGATGCTGTTCCCTGCCGCTGCTATGGCGTTCCAGGAACCGGCGTACCGCCTGGCCGAATTTATCCCGGTCAAAAGGTTTCAGCAGATAGCCCACGGCATTCACCTCAAATGCCCGTATTGCATACTGATCATAAGCGGTGGTAAAAATAACATAAGGATCGTGCTTGCCGGCTATGGCGTCCAGCAGCTCAAAGCCATTCATCACCGGCATCTGTACATCGAGGAACACCAGATCCGGCTGCAGTGCCAGTATCTTTTCTGCCGCTTGCCTGCTTTTGGTGAAACGGCCTGCCAGTGCGATCTCGGGGAAATCTTTCAGGTATTCCTCAATCACATCTGCCGGCAGCAGCTCGTCGTCTACGATAATGGCGGTTATTCTGGCTTTCATACAAGAGGTATAATCAATTCTGCGGTGGTGCTGCCATTGGCTTCACTATAGCGCCGGTAGCTGGCTTGTTCTCCGAAGTATTGCCGGAGCCTTTCGCTCACATTGCTTTGCCCGATGCCGAAGCCCTTTGCAGTGCTGTGCACATCGGTATTGCCGGTATTGCTTACGCTAAGCCGCAGCACCTTTTCATCCAATGTGGCGCAGATGCGAATTTCCGCGGCTTCATCTGTTTGCTCGACACCGTGGATCACCGCATTCTCCACTACCGGCTGCAAGATAAAAAAAGGAACGGCTATGGCTGCAGCTTCCGGTTCTATGTGTTTGGTATAAGCCAGGCGGTCGCCGAAGCGTGTTTGCTGCAGCGATAAATAAAGGTCGGCGATCTGCAGCTCTTCCTCGAGCGGTACCAGCTCCTGCTCCTGGTGCTCCAGCGACCGCCGCAGCAGGTCGCTGAGCGTTGTCAGCATACGTACTGCCTTGTCGTTTTCCTTTTTAAGGATCAACGCCGTAATGGATTGGTGGGCATTGAACAGGAAATGCGGCTGGATCTGCATTTTCAGCGTCTGCAGCTGAGCCAGCGTGAGCCGGTACTTCAGCTCCTTGTTCTGCAGCTCGGTTTGCAGCAGCTCTTTTTGCGTAGTCTGCAGGGAGTGAAGGTAAATGTACATGTTCACCATGCCCACGATAAGAAAGTAGTTGATGATATAGGCAAAATACTTTTGCAGGAAAGGGATCATCAGTTCCCCCAGCTGGACCTTGCGGTGGTAGAAAGCCTCGGCCATCGGTTTGATGACGGCCAGCTCGATCAGGAACTCCAGGGCCAGCAGCGCAGTGCCGAAGAAAATATGCAGCAGGATAAACCAGAACAAGCGGCAGTTGCCGATGTTTATTTTGAGTGCCAGCAGGATGATCGCGGGTGTCAGCAGCAGCCACAGTACCCATCGCAGCAGGTATTGCCGCTGCTCGATCAGGTCCAGTGCTTTCATCCCGAAATAGCGTGTGGCAATCAGCTCGGTCGCATAGACAAAAAAGCCCAGCAGCAGCCAGAACAACAGCGCGGCCAGAAGGATGCGGCTGCTGTGCCTGCGGAAAAGCGCGATATAAGGGATCGAGGGCATAGTGGAAAAAGGAAGGTACGAAATTAACAATATTCTTCTCCGCGGGTACAGTGTATGCCGCTATCCGGGTTTACCTTTGCCCTGCATCCTTCCAATAATTATAAAGCCATGCAGGACCTGGAACGCCAGATCTCCTTTATCAAGGAGATCGACAAAGTGAAATACATACAGCGCCGTACGCGCCTGTTCCACAGCGGCCGCCATGAAAATGATGCGGAGCACAGCTGGCACCTCGCCATGATGACCCTGGTGCTGGCACAACATGCCGACGAGCCCATCGATGTGCTGAAGGTGCTGAAAATGGTATTGATCCACGATATCGTGGAGATCGATGCCGGCGACACTTTTATCTACGATACGCAAAAGAGCCACGACAATACGAATGAAGAGCGGCTGGCTGCCGGCCGTATCTTCGGTATGCTGCCCGAGGCACAAGCGCAGGAACTGATCGCTGTCTGGGAGGAATTTGAAGCGGGTGAAACGGCGGAAGCCCGCTTCGCCCGCTCGATGGATCGCCTGGAGCCCTTGCTGCAGAATGTTTCCAACGAGGGCGGCACCTGGAAGGAATTTGACGTAGATTACAGCAAGGTGTATGAGAAAAAAGAAAAGATCCGTAAGGGCTCCGCAACGCTATGGGCCTATGCCAGCGGCCTGATCGAAGACAGCGTGGCCCGCGGTATCCTGAAGAAAGAAGCCTGATGCTATTTTTCCAGGGGCTGGGCCTGGTAACGTAGCAGTACCACACCTGAGCTGAAGACCTCGCTCTGCACCAGCTCGAGAGGACGTTTGGTGTGAGGCGCTGTAAATAAGGGCTTGCCCTTGCCCAGCAATATAGGGTGCATCCACAGCTGGTACTCATCAACAAGCCCCAGCCGTATCAGCTCGGTAACCAGCTGTCCGCTGCCGAGGACAAGGATCCCTTTATGCAGGCCTGATACCGGCTTCCGTAGCCGGTTCATGACCGTCTTCAGGCGGCCCGGCAGGATGGTCGAATTGCGCCATTCGGGCTCGGTCAGTGTATTGGAGAAAACGGCCTTAGGGAAGCCGTTAAGCATGGCAGCAAAGGCAAAGTCTTCCCGTGAGCAAAAAGGATCGGATTGCTTGGCGGTCCAGTAGCGGGCCATGGCCTGGTAGGTTTTCCGGCCGAGCAGCACGCTGTCGTGCTGCATCAGCTCCTGCTGTAAGCGGGCGCCCATACCCCGGCTCCAGCGCTCGAAGTGCCAGTCCAGCTCACAATTCAGCCCGGAATAATAACCATCCAGGGTGATATTCATCGATACAATAACCTTTCTCATCAGTAATAAGGTGCCCTTAAATGCAGTGCCGGGGCCCCTTTCCCCACCTGCCGTTTGGTCATTCAAAATTACCGCGGATTACTGCCGGCGGCGGGGGGTGTTTCCGACAGAAAGCAGGTGCTTTCCGACGAAAGCAGGATACCTGTTGAAATGGCACCCTTTTTCAAAACGGTTTTTCTCTTCCTATCTTTATCTGCCAATAGCCTGTGATATGACAAACAAGATGCCTGCTGCCCGTTCTGCCCAGCTTGAAAAGGCTTTGCAATGGGCGAAAGACAATGAACAGATCAGGGCCATGCTGCTTACAAGCTCTATGGTGAACCCTGACGCGCCGGTAGATGATTTCAGCGACCTGGATATAGAATGGGTGATTGCAGATCTTCCGGCTTTCCTGGCGGACGACAGTTGGCTAAGCCATTTCGGCGAAGTGGTCAGCTATATTGTAGAGAATGAAGAGGCCTTCGACGGCCGGCATGCCATGCGTATGGTCTTCTATGCCGATTATTCCAAGATCGATTTCAAGCTGTATGCGGTCGATAAATTTGTTGAAGATACGCTCGCCGAAGCCTTGCCCGAGGATTGGGATGTAGGCTATAAGGTATTGCTCGATAAAGACGGACTCACCCGGCACCTGAAGCCGCCGACCTACACATCCGTGCTCATCAGAAAGCCTTCGGAAGAGCATTTCCAATGGGTATTGAATAATTACTGGTGGGACCTGACCTATGTGGTGAAATGCCTGTGGCGGGAGGAGCTGTTCTATGCAAGGTTCATGTCGGAGCAAGTCATGCGCTTTGAGCACCTGCAGCATATTATCGAATGGTACATCGGTATGCAGCACGGCTGGAAGGTGACGACCAATAAGTATGGCCGCCTGTTTAAGCAATACCTGAGCCCGGAGCTATGGCAAAGGGTAGAAGCAACCTTCGCCGGCGCGGATATGCAAGACAACTGGCGGGCGCTGGAAGCTTATGCCGCCCTGGGACGCGAGCTGGGTATGGCCATTGCGGGAGGGCTGGGCTACCACTACCCTGCAAAGCTGGATGAGCAGGTTACGCGCTATATTGAAACCGTAAAGCAAATGCCTCCTAAACAATAAGGATATATGGACAAAGAATGGATAAAAGAAAAGACGTTTGACAAAGCTGCCGGTCTCTTTAATGGAGATAAAGCGGAGTATGAGCAATGTATCTTTCTCAATGGCAGCTTCAATAAAGCGGACCTGTCGCACAATGAATTCAACGATTGTGTGTTTGAGCGTTGTGACCTGAGTATGGCGAATCTTTCAAAAGCGGCTTTCCGCAATGTGGTCTTTCGGGATTGCAAGTTGATGGGACTGCATTTTGAGCAATGTAACCCGTTTAACCTGGCCTTTCAATTTGAACGCTGTATCCTGGACCATAGCTCTTTCTTCCAGGTAAAGCTGAAGGACACGATATTCAGGGACTGCCCGCTGCGGGCGGTTGATTTTACAGAAGCCGATCTGAGCCAGGCGGCGCTGGAGCAATGTGACCTGTCGGGCGCGCGTTTCGACCAGACGAACCTGGAAAAGGCCGATCTGCGCAGCGCCTATAACTATACGATCGACCCATCGCTCAACAAGCTGAAGAAAGCCCGCTTCTCCATACCGGGGGTGCTGGCTTTACTGGCGCCATTGGGTATTACGATCGAGCACTAAGCCTGGGGCAGGAACAGCTCAATATTGACCACCGTGCCCTGACCGGGTGAAGAGCTGATGTCCAGCTTGCCATTGAGGTAGTCGACACGGTTGCGGATATTGATCATGCCAATGCCTTCAGCCTTGTCGAGCTGCGTCGGATCAAAGCCTTTGCCATCGTCTTCCACGGTAATGAGGAAAATATGCCCGTCCTGGCTGCATTGTACCATAATATGCCCGGCTCCGGCGTGGCGTACGGCATTGGATAATACTTCCTGGACGATACGGTAGATGTTGGCTTGTATCGCGGGGTCCATACCGGGATCGACACCATAGACCTGGAAGTCGATAGCTGTTTCGGGAGTGATCAGAGATTCGCAAAGATCTTTAAGCGCCATAGAGAGGCCCAGCTTCAGCAGGCTTTCCGGCATCATGTTCCGGGCAATACGGCGCAGTTCCGACAGCGATTGGTCCAGGCGCTGGATCACACCGTCCAGATTCCCGTCTTTTGAAGGTCCCTGCTGCGAAAGGTTGATCTTGATCCCGGCCAGCATACCGCCGAGGCCGTCGTGCAGATCGCGTGCTACCCGCAGCCGTTCGCGCTCTTCCCCCTCCAGCATCGCCTGTGCGAACCGTAGCTGCTGTTCCTGTTGCAGCTCCCTGAGCTGTTGCTGGTAATTGATCTCCTGCTGGCGGGAGAGCTTACGCTTGTTCCTGTAGTAGATGATCAGGAGCACTGTAGTGATCAGGAGAAAGATGGTACCGGCGCTCAGCAGCACATTAAGCAGGCGTGCACTTTTAGCTTTGAGGATATTCTGCTGCTGCTGCGCCTCCAGCACGGCAATCTTTTGCTGCTTCTCCCTGCTTTGGTATTTCACCTCCATTGCCGCGATGTCATTCTGCAGGCGACCCTGATAAAAGCTATCACTGGTGCTGCTATAACGTTTTTGCCATTCGAAAGCCATTTTCATATTCCCTTCGCCGGCATAGGCTTCTGCCATCGCCATAAAAGTGATCATCCGGTTGGTGGCATATGCAGCCCAGGCCGGCTGGCTCAGCATATAGTTCATCACTTCCCGGGCTTTGGGAAAATTCTTCTGGTTGAAGTAGACATTTAATTTCTGTCCCTGAAGCCGCAGTTCTTTACGTACTTCATGTAATTGCTGAGCCAGCAGAATACCTTTGTCAATACTGCTTAACGACTGCGCGTACTGGTTCAGGGAGGTGTAATACATGGCATCGGCGGCATAATAATCAAGGAAGTACTCAGAATGGGGATAAGGTCGTAGGATCGATAGCGCCTTGTCGAGCACTGTCCTGGCAGCGCTGCTTTTCTGTTGAAGCAGATAAGCTTCTGCTAAGGCATGATAGCCGGCCAGCAACTGCTCCGGAGCAGCCTTGTGCCGCTCGAAGAGCTCGACTGCCCGTAGCCCGTATTGCTCTGCCTTCGCATATTGCTGGGTGTTTTTAAATACCATACCCAGGGCAAAATAGCATTTGCCAAGAAAGACGCTGTCGCCCGATTGCTGGGCCAGGGGTATCACCTGGTTGGTCAGCAGTTCGGTAAACTCCTTCTGGTTGTCCTTGAGTTGCTGCACCACGCCATAGCTATACAGTGCCCGGGCCCTGAACGACCGGGCTTCTTTGGCCCCGAACTTCTGCATGCCGTTCGCTGCCTGCTGAAAGGAAGCCTCGGCTTCATCCAGCCTGCCGGTCATCATCTGGCCGATACCAGCATAATATTTTGCAGCAGTAAGCAGGTAACCGTTCTTGCCTGCCAGCTGTATGCCTTGTCTCAGGTAGGTCCCATGCTTAGCGGTATCTATGCCTGCCCAGGTCTCGGCCAGCAGAAAGCTGGCCCTGGATTTGACGCTGTCTGAAGCGGTTCCCTGCAGCAGGCGGCCGAGGCTGTCGCTATAACGGGGCAGGTCCAGGGGCTTCAGTTGCGCTCCCACATTCAGGGTAAGGAAGCAGAGCAGGAGAAAAAGAGGTGCAGCAAGTTTCATGGGTGCAAAATTGCAGCTTTTCAGATTTGAAATTTTGAAAACGATACAAAAAAGCAAAAAATGAATGTAATCCGTCATTTGCGCCGATAAAACAGGATGAGGATTGAAATACCGATCTTTGAAACCTCAATTGCGCTCAACCAGACATCATTGCGCAGGGACAGCAACAGACTATGAACCGGAAAATTGAACAGATCATGTGTTTCAGGCAATTACCATAAAGCCGGGTTATCCCTGCCGGTCGATGACCGGTATATGGCGCCATCCCTTCCCGGAACACGCCCGGAAGGTCAGGCGGGGCCGGAGGAAATCGCCCGTATCCGGACCGGCCTGCTCGGCTCGGTAATACGGTTACAGGAAGACTATGACCGCCGGGCTTTCGAGCAGTACACACCTTCCGTCCCGATACAGCAGGGATATGGTATTCACGTAGGCGACATCGACGATGCTTTAAGCTACCTTTTATATCACGAGGGCTATCATTCCGGTTGTATTGCTTCCCTTATGCGCTTTGTTTAAAGTTCATTTATGAACCTATTCCCGGCATCGCGACATCCGGCTTTTCCTTAGAAAACCCAGGTGGGCCGCAGCGGTCGTAAGAATGAATGACATGATGTTTTATGTGCACAAATTCATTTTGTATGCTACAATTTCTTTATTAGGCCAGTTTAAGAGTTGCTTTACGCATATAAAATGCGTATCTTGTGCTCTTAAAATTTAGAAGGCTATGAAGCATCTGTCGCTTTTCCCGTTCTTTTTGCTGCTCTTATTGAGTGCTTGTAACTCAAAGCCGGGTCCGGATATCGTTGATCCGCCCCCAACGGACAGCATCTTTACGGATATGGATTCATTGCCGCCACCTTACGCCTCCCCTTCTTCCGTTAATCCTTCGAACGTTGTAGGATGGCCGACGGGCGGCCTGCCTGTAGCGCCGCCGGGATTCACTGTGAAGAAATTTGCCGGCGAACTCAGCAATCCCCGTTGGATCTATGTGGCGCCCAACGGAGATATTTTTGTGGCAGAAGCCAATACCAATGTAAATATCAGCGCCAACCGGATCAGCCTGTTCCGCGATACCGACCATGATGGTGTGGCCGACAGCAAGACCGTCTTCCTGCAAAACCTGCGACAACCGCTTGGCATGCTGGTGCTGGGTAATAGCTTCTATGTCGCCTGTACCGATGGTGTTATCCGTTATCCTTATCAAACCGGGCAGACTGTGATGACTGCTACCGGACAAAAGATACTCGACCTGCCAGCGAACGGCTACAACAATCACTGGACACGGAATATTATCCGCAATGCTTCGGGCAATAAGCTTTATGTATCTGTAGGATCGGCCAGCAATGCCGGTGAGATGGGTATGGCCGCCGAAACCCGGAGGGCGAATATACTCGAGGTCAACCTGGATGGCAGCGGCGAAAAGGTATATGCCAGTGGCATCCGTAACCCTGTAGGAATGGATTGGGCTCCGGGAACCAACACACTGTGGACCGCCGTTAATGAACGCGATGAGCTGGGCGACGACCTGGTACCCGATTATATTACCAGCGTTAAGGAAGGTGGCTTTTACGGCTGGCCCTATACCTACTGGGGGAAGTATGTCGATCCCCGGTGGGCGCAAGAAGGGCCTCAACATCTCAGCACCTCTATTAAGCCCGATCTGGGCATCGGCGCACATACGGCCTCCCTGGGACTTGCATTCGATCACGCGGGCCTTTTCCCCGGCGAATACAAGGGTGGGGCCTTCGTCGGGCAGCATGGCTCCTGGAACCGTTCCGAGCTTTCCGGCTATAAGGTCATCTTCGTGCCTTTTGCCCAGGGCAAACCTTCCGGCAAGCCCCGGGACTTTCTTACGGGATTTCGCGTTGCAGGCGCTGCGAGCGACGTGCACGGCCGGCCGGTAGGCGTAGCGTTTACCCCGCAATATATGCTGATAGCCGACGATGCGGGCAATACCATTTTTAGCGTGCTTCCTTAGCACAGCAGTAAGCAGGAAGGAATATGCACAGATGCCTGTATGCCGAAACCCGCTCTTAGAGCGGGTTTCATTTTCTCAGGATTTACGAACGTATTTGGTCAGGATCACAATTGTTTGCTCATTTATTTTTCCTTCGATCTGATCCGTATTATCGGGAACCAGCCTTATTCTCCGCACGATGGTTCCCTTTGGCGCCATGAAATTGGCGCCCTTTACATTCAGCCCTTGTGTGAGCACAACGGTATCTCCATTCAGAAGTTCATTGCCATTGCTATCCCTGTGTACCTCTTTTACCTGGTAGGCGCTCAATGCCCAGCTGGCCACTGCTTCGTCCAGCTCTACCGAGCCGATGATGTCACTGGCCCACTCCTGGTCTTTATAGCGGTAAAGTATCCGGTAGCTCAATGCCTGGACGCTGGGTTCGGTATTCCATATACTTCCTGCCAGGCATTGCCAGTGCTGCGCCGATCCGGCATCGTCAAGCGAAGACAAACAAGTAGTGCAGATAGCAACTTCATTGTTTGTGCTGTCGTTATTTTTAGGGCTGACGGCATAAGCGATGGTGGCGTTTTCAGTAGCGCACAATTCACAAGTGCCATTGCAGCGTTGTCTTAAGAGGTCGGTAATCCTCGTGTTCATATTTGTATTTTAATTTTCCAGTGAAGCAAGATAGCGCAGGTTATACTTTTACCCAAAACCTGAGCTGGTCATTTTTCTGGCTGCCTACCATGTGATAGTCCGGTGGTATTTCATCTTCGAGGCTATGATAGGTGACCAGCCTTGTACCTGGTGGTTTCTGGTTTAGCTGCCGGTACAAATAGCGGTTGTAATAGTTGAACAGTTCGCCGGAGTAATCAATGCTGTCATCTATTTTATCTGTACCATCCAGGTTTTCGAAAAAGGCATTGAAAAAATAAAAGTGGTCATAGTCCCTGAAATCCAGCTGGGTAAAATTGGCATGAATAAAGTGGGCGTTCTCTATCGCCAGCTTTTCCCTTGCCTGTTCTGCGTGGTACACCAGCTGCTGTCTTTGCTCAACCCCATAGAATACCGCGCGCGGCGCAAAATGTGCAGCCGGAATACAAAACTTACCCACGCCGGAGCCGATGTCCAGTATACGGACCTTGTCTGCTGTAGCGAGGAATTGCGCAGCGCTGCGTGATACGGAAAGCGGTGTCCAATGCCGGGCGTCCAATGCTGCAATAGACGGAGAATACAGCTTATTGAACGCTTCATCGGAATGAAAATAACCTGATTGGTCCGTTCCCTGAAATCTTCTTGGCACAGGCTTCCGTTTAGGAAACGTTATATGATTGCGTCGCATAAAGTGTTATTTTTCCCCGGTGCTGTTGTGATAGCAGTTTCCGGGTAGTATTGCATGGTACAGCGTAATATCACGGCAGGGTCCATACAATCCTGCAAAAGTAGGTTGCGTATTTACTGCTTGCGTTGAATCATATCAACTCAGAAATTGCATTTTATCAATTTTTAAAAGGGGTAATTTTGCGGGATAATGAGCATACAAGGGATTTTCCCCATAGATAAATGGAACTTTAAGAGCGAATCCATCTTTTCCGGCTTGTCGCAGGACGACCTGGAACTGCTTATGGCGCACCGGCTGGAGCAGACCTACAGGAAAGGAGAGCTCATTTTCAGGGAGGGCGCTTATCCCCAGGGTATCTTTTATATCACAGAGGGAAAGGTGAAGAAATACAAAGTGGACAATACCGGCAGGGAGCATATTATCTACGTAGCGAATACAGGCGAGCTGATCGGCTATCATGCTGTGCTCTCGGGCGAACGCTACCCCGATTCTGCCGCTGCGCTGGGAGAAAGCAGGATCGCCTTTATTCCCAGAGAAGATTTTCTCGAAGTGCTTGATCGCTCCCCTGTGCTGATGAGGAGATTGCTGAAAATGCTCAGTCATGAATTTGGCGTGCTGGAGAACGGGCTTACGCTTTTCGCTCAGAAATCGGTGCGGGAAAGGCTGGCGCTTCAATTGGTAGTGCTCAGGGAAAAGTATAAACAGGATGTCCAGCCGGGAACGCCGGTAGCGATCAATATGAGTCGCGATGACCTGGCAAGCTTAGTCGGTACGACGAAGGAAAATGCGGTGAGGGTTCTGACCGAATTTAAGCAGGAAGGTATCCTGGAAACCAGGGGCAGAAAAATTATTATTCATGATGTAGGCCGGCTGATAAAAATCGCGGATTACCGTTAAGAACACAATGCCGATCCCCGTTTACCCTTATTGGCAAAATTGCTTTTGAAAAGGTCTCATCCGTAACGTTGCTATTGAAAAGGAGATACCGTGTTACTGTTGCAGGCCTGAGCTAAAAAAACAAAAGCAGGTAAGTTGAATCTTACCTGCTTTTGTTTGTGGAGCCGAGCGGGGAATCGTCGAACTTTTTTGTTAATAATTTATTGGAAATCAATGAGTTTGTAAAATCATATAATTTCATGTCGGTATGATAGACATTCTGTAGAATTGTAAAAGGGGCTGTCTAAATGACAGCCTCTTTTTTATGCTGAAAATCAATTTTCCTTTTGAAACTATAAACACACTTTTTCTGCATTCTATCTTGTAGCAATTGTAGCAAACAATAAAGAATTGATTTTCAATTTGCAACCGTGCTACAGCATGCTAAATACTTGTCGCCATTTGTTGCAAGATGTAGCAAAATCAAATAATACTTGACACAAAATCATTCATTTTAGCCAATTTGCAGGCTTCCCGCAAACATTGAACGCTTTCTTAAATTGGTTCTAGTCCCAATTCCTTTAAAAACATATTATGTTTATCAGTACTACTCGTTATGCTTTTATTTATGATAGTCAATTTTTTGTTCACCTCTTTTAAATCAATCTGCACTTCGTCAACGGATGTGCTCACATACCTTGAGATATTCAGGTTGTAGCCATTCTTTACAATTTCATCCATAGAAACTCGGCGTGCATATTTCTCTATATTATCTGGTCTGGACTGATACGTTTCTACAATTCTGTTGATGTGCTCTGGTTCTAAAGAATTTTGCCTTTTGCCTGGCTTATACTGTTCTGCTGCGTTGATGAATAAGACATCTTCGTGCCGTTTACATTTTTTCAAGACTAAGATGCAGACAGGAATCCCCGTTGAGTAAAATAAATTGGAAGGTAAACCAATAACTGTATCAATATGATTATCCTTTAGCAATTTAGTGCGAATCCTGTCCTCTGCACCGCCACGAAATAAAACGCCGTGCGGTAAGATGATTGCCATGGTTCCATTGTCTTTCAGAAAGTGAAAACCATGTAATAAAAAAGCAAAATCAGCAGCCGACTTCGGTGCCATACCGTGACTCTTGAAACGAAAATCTTCTGACAATGTATCGTTAGGCTCCCAACGCAAGCTGAAAGGCGGATTGGCTACAATGGCATCAAACTCGACCTTTTTACTAGGGTTAGGTTCATTGAGTATATCCCATTGATTGAGTAAAGTATCTCCATGAAAAATGTCAAACTCAGTATCTTTCATGCCATGCAGCAGCATGTTCATACGGGCAAGGTTGTACGTAGTTACATTCTTTTCCTGCCCGTAAATTTTACCAATTGTTCCATTTCCTTTTGTTTTCTCCTTTAACTGTGTACGAACATTAAGTAAAAGCGAGCCTGAGCCACAGGCAAAATCCAAAACTTTATCAAGCTTAGGTTTAGGCCCTGTAGTGGGGTCCTGGGAATCTAAAATAACAATCCTTGAAAGAATCGTTGAAATTTGTTGAGGCGTATAAAATTCTCCGGCCTTCTTGCCTGAGCCGGCTGCAAACTTTCCAATTAGATATTCGTAAGCATCGCCGAGCGTATCAGTGCCTGTTGAAAAGTCAGCAATACCTTCTGCAATTTTCCGGATGATCTTACAAAGGGTATCATTTTTCTCTTTGGGTGTTTTACCCAGTTTCTCTGAGTTCAGGTTGATTTCAGAAAACAAGCCTTTAAAGGAGCTTTTGAACGATTCGTCTTCAATATATCGAAATCCCCTTTGCAGCGTTTTAAGCAGTTCGCCATCCTGTGTACGCGCCAGCTCTGTGATATTGCTCCATAAATATTTTGGCTTGACAACATAATGCACTTTTTTGCGCATTTGTTCCTCAAACTCTTCAACATCACCTTTGTTTTGTCTATACCAAAGTTCCAGAGGTGGCGGAACAATAAAGTCCGCTCTGCTATCTTTAGAAGGACTCATTGGGTAGTCCCTACCCAGTTCTTTTTTTGCGGCTTCTTCATAATTAAAAGACAAATACCTAAGGAATAGAAACGAAAGCATGTAATCCCGGAAATCGTCCGCGTTCATCGCCCCTCTTAAATCGTTCGCTATGTCCCAAAGCGTATCTCCTAACTCTTTATATTGATCTTTTTGTGCCATGACTAATGTGTTATGAAATTATAATGCGATTGAATTTCTCGATAGATCTCTTCAAGTAATTCAGCATCGCTTCTTTCCAACTCTGCTGGTTGCGTTCTTCCATCTTTGTGCGACAAAGAATTGACCCTGTTACTCACCATCTCTAAGTCCTCCTTATATCCAATTTCCTTCAATGCTGTTTGGATTCCCCCGGTTCCTAAAAATGAAGAAATAATCTCCAAAAGTTGGCGCAACAAGATAAAGTGGTAGCCCATCACTTTTTTTTCATCTATGCATTCTTTTAAAACCTGTATCAAGTGCAAGTGATATAGAAATACATCTTTATCGTGATTCTTCAGCGTCAATTCATTGTCGCGGAAACTTAAAATATTTCGTTTTGTGTTATTGCCATGAGTACTGTACTTTAGTCTTTCAGACAAAATGGAAAACAGGCCGACATGGTGCGTTGTAATAATGATACGCTTTTCAGATTTTGCGGTGACTTTATCGTCAATTAGCTTGATTATAGAGTTAGCTGTAAGGAAGATGTTATGATCATCCATACTAGACACAGGGTCATCTATAAAAAAGTGAGCATCTTGTTCTCCTGTCCAGGCATCAGCTTCAAATAATGCCAAGAAAAAGCACCAAATAAAAATCCGCTCCTCCCCTCTTGAGATTTTTATATTGCTTGCTTCCTCTCGTGAAAAGCGAACGGCATCAATCCCAATTTCTGGATCGGAATTACTATCAAATGCATAGGTATATTTTGGTAAATAGGGTGCGAGCTTCACATCAAGCAAATCGGGATTTTCAATGATGGAGCTGAAATACGGATTTAAGCTGCTCTTGAGGATCTCAAGCCTCATGTTCTCATTTCCATTCTCCTCATCATTATCCCACCTAAACAAATCTTCGCTATAAGCATTGTAATATACCCCTGAATGCTTGCCGCTTTCTTGCTTTGTTATGTTTTTATATTCGACCGATAATTTCGTCTTGCCTGTGGAGTTAAATGCATAAATCAGCATTATTGGCTGTTTACCGGCTTTCAGTTGCTTAGCTATTTCATTTATTGTTGCCATTTGCTAATCTTTCATTTGTGGAAACAAGCTCTGCATCAATCCTTTTTTATGCAATTTCAATTGTTCTATTTTTTCTGCTTGTGCATTTATTAATTCATCCAAGTCAGAAAGACAAGAAGCAATTTTTTGTTGTTCATCTTTGGATTTCGGAATACAACATTTCCAACTTTCAATTGTCCCTTTTGTAATATGAAGCAATGCGAAACCATTTGCGTTTTGTGTTTTCATTCTTTCGGTTTCATTATCCAATAAAATGAAAAGAAAGCCTTTGTCTATGCTTTGGCTTGGAACAACTTTCCAAATGTGATAGTGATAAATTACTTTCTCGCCTTTCCAAATTCTTGGACCGAATGAGGCCGACCAAGCATAGAGTAAATCTCCATTGTCACAATATTTATCTTCCTCCAGTTCAAGGTTGGAATAATACCAATTATTGTTTGTGAAGAAATTCCCAACCCTCAAAACACGATATTTTCCACCGTCCAAAAGTTCTTCTTGTTTATATGCTCTACCATTGATAAATGTCGCCACTTCTCCCAATTTCTTCTTCACCCATTCTCCTTTAAATTCCTTGAACCGATACTTCGGCACTTTCTCTCCTTCTCGGGGGAAAAAAGTTTGCATCAAGCCTTTTTTGTGATCTCTGAGAAGCTGCAACTTTTGGTTATGGCTGACAATTACTTCATCTAAAGAAGAAAGGCAGGCAGCGACTTTTTGTTGTTCTTTTAACTTCGGGAGCGATAATTCTATTTCCTTAATTATTTGCAAATTAAGTCCACCTCTTCCGCCATCTCCTGCTGACAAATATCTTAGCTTTTCATACATCGAATCAACTTTTTGATAAAGAAATTCACTATCAAAAACATCTTCATTTGGATGAATTGAACCTATAGATTGATTAGTGCACAATTCTATATAATTAATTGCTGCTGTTCCTCTGGTTTTTCCTTGACCAGCTAAACCAATCAAAACACAATTAGGCGGTATTAATTTAGTACTTGATTCCTTTAGACCTTTAGAAGTAATATAATTTGATACAGAATAAATTCTCTTATTATTTAATTCTCCTGAATTCATCCAAGGTATATTTCCATTCCAATATTCAGGGTTGGTACTTTCGGGCGTTCCTCCTGCACTGACCTTTGCTATTTTGTCAATTGTTGTTTTTTGCCATTCCTCATCGTTCGAAAATTCAGGAAAACGCAACTTAGGGATCATTTTTTTTGTCTTATTCATAAGCGGCTAATCCTGATATTTCACGCCCTTGGGCTAATTTTTTTAAATGCGGTACAAGTTCATCCATTAATGCCAGTTCCTTTACCCTGCGTTCTTTCCAGCTCAATTCCAAAGGCTCTAATAAGTCCGTCAGTTTCTCACCGTCAAAAATCATCCTGCTCATTATGTTTTCCACAAAGGTTTTCAAGTTCGCCGTTTGCAGTCCGCTTCTTTGCGCAATCCCCGCTAACTCTTTGTTGTATTTGTCGTCAATAAATTTTTCAAAATTATGTTTTAGCTCACTAGCTGTTTGTCCAACAGTCCAATCCAGTTGGTCAATAAAATCACTTAAATCTTCTTCTTCAGCCATTAAGTTAGAGTTTGACTTGAGCAAACTTTTTATTTGATCCTTAGTCATTTTCTGTTTGCCTGGTTTTTTACCCAGGTTTTCTGCCGTAAGATTCATGATGTAATCATAATCTATCAAGGCAGAAGCAAACAAGATAAATTCAAAGTCCAGCTGTTGTATTTCAGGTGGCGCATTTTCACCCTCCTTCTGTTGCCGTTTCTGAAATTGCTTTGCTGTTTCAATATAGGAGCTACGAAATTCCTGAAAAGTGTCCTTGGACAAAATAGCTTCGATTGTTGCCTTTTGCGCTTCGTTCAGATCAGTGAACTGGTCTAGTTGCAATTTAAACCGCTGCACTTCTTTAAAATTTTCAATGAATGATATCCTAGCTGCATCACCCTTTAGATTATACACTTCTTCGGGTTCGCTCACAAGGCTCTGCTCCTGCATAAAATTGCCTAGTTTCTCAACCGCCACTTTAAACTTGTCAATAACTAACGGTGCAGGATCAACTAACCAAATCTCTCTTGCGTTTCCACTATTTTCACCAGAGAAAAGAGCAATGGCCTGGTTCACAGCTTCCTGTTGTGAACGGAAATCCAAAATATTACCGTAAGGCTTGGTATCGTTCAGTACACGGTTGGTGCGCGAAAATGCCTGGATCAGTCCATGGTATTTCAGGTTTTTATCCACGTATAAGGTGTTCAGATATTTGCTGTCAAAACCTGTAAGCAGCATATCTACAACGATAGTAATATCAATTTTGTTTTTGTGCGCGTAGTCTTTATTGCTGTATTTCTGGTCTTTGATACGCCTTTGTACATCCTGATAGTACAAATCAAATTCGTTGATGCTGTGATTGGTGCCAAACTGCTGATTATAGTCCACAATGATGTCTATTAGGGCCTTCTTCTTCTCTTCGGGATTGGTTTGATTGTCCAGTTTTTCCTGCTGTAAATCTTCCTGCAATTGTTTTACATCAGCCGCATTTTTCTGACTTTGCTGGTCGCCCTCTTTGGCTATCAATTGGGCAGGAGGCGAAAACACACAAGCAATATTTAAGGGATTGTAATCAGGATTTTCGGTTTTGCGCTTATCCTGATTTTCTTTGAATGACTGATAATATTCAATCGCATTATTGATCGAAGCTGTTGCTAATACCGCATTGAATTTTCGCTGGCTGGTAGCTGCATCGTGTTTTTCCAATATAGCCTCAACCACCGCCTGCCGAGTGACGGCTTCGCCTGGTCTGGCATTCTGCCCATCATTACCCTTAAAAAAATCTATATGGAAACGTAGTACGTTTTTGTCTTCAATTGCGTGTGTAATGGTGTATTTATGCAGTTCATGTTCAAAAATGTCCTTTGTTTCTTTGTATTTAGCCTCTTCACCCTCCCGCACAACATAGGTTGCATTGTCTCTAAAAATTGGCGTACCAGTAAAACCAAATAATTGCGCATTCGGGAAAAATTCTTTGATTGCTTTGTGGTTGTCCCCAAATTGCGAACGGTGGCATTCGTCAAAAATGAACACGATACGTTTATCGCTCAAGGGCTCTAAACGTTCTTTATAATTCCTCTTATTAGCGCCATCCAGTGCCAGTCCCAGCTTTTGAATGGTGGTAACAATGACTTTATCAGAGTAATCTGTAGAAAGCAAACGCCTTACCAACGTTTCGGTATTCGTATTTTCTTCGACACTGCCTTCCTGAAATTTGTTGAACTCTTCACGCGTTTGCCGGTCAAGGTCTTTACGATCCACAACAAACAAACACTTTTCGATTTCCCGGTTATCCTTTAGCAGCGTGGATGCTTTAAAAGAGGTCAAGGTTTTACCGCTTCCTGTGGTATGCCAGATATAACCGTTCCCGCGGTTTTGTTTAACGCATTCGTCAATTGCCTTTACTGCGTATATCTGATAAGGGCGCATTACAAGCAGTTTCTGCTCGCTTTCCACCAACACCATATACTTGCTAATCATTTCACCAAGTGTGCATTTATCCAGAAACTTATCAGCGAAATCGTGGAGATTATTGATCTTTTTGTTGTCAATGTCAGCTAATTCATACACCGGCAGAAATTGCTCATCTGCATTAAAAGCAAAGTGTTGATTTTTGTTATTAGCGAAATAAAGCGTCCTCCCTACATTGCTGGTAATAAACAATTGCATAAAGCAAAGTAAAGAGCTACTATACCCATTGCCTGGCTCATTCTTATAATCCACAATTTGCTGCATGGCTTTGCGATGTGATATATCGCCTCTTTTCAATTCGATCTGGACAATAGGCAAGCCGTTAATCAACAAAATAATGTCGTAGCGTTGGTGGCTGTTTTCGGTATTGATGCGTAACTGGCTGATAACTTCGTAGTCATTTTTGCACCAGTCCTTGATGTTTACTAAGGTATAATACAAGGGGGTATCATCTTCACGCTGAAAGTATTGTCGTTCACGCAGAAATTTAGACGCTGTGAAAACGTCAGCGTTAATTATTTCTTCTCTAAGCCTCAAAAACTCACTCTCGGATAGACGAACACGGTTAAGCGCTTCAAACTTGGTTTTGAAGTTTTGCTCTAGCGTGTTCCTGTCAACAATGTCCGGTCGATGGACATATTTCAACCCTTTTAATTGCTCAATAAGGGCCTCTTCTATCTGATTTTCTTTGCTCATTATTCTTCGTTCAATAAGTCTTTAGCATTAACGTCCAAAATTTTCGCAATTCGATATAAGTCTTCTATGCGAGGCTGTCTTACATTTCGAACGTACTCATTAATCGTATTATAACTTTTTTCTAATTTTTTCGCAAGCCAAGCTTGAGAGATACCTTTTTCCTTTAAAACATCCTTAATTCGGTTCATTTGAAGCCTAATTAAATTTAAAGTGTCAAATATAGTAAAATACACTAGCAGAGAGTGTAAATAGTCACTGTATTATGGTGAATTGGCAATAGCAGCTTTGGATATCGAGGACAATGCAAGAACAGAATTTTTTAAAATTCTTAAAGAAATTGCAATTATGATATAGCAAATTTGCTTTCGTTCTCTAATTCTCTCACCATTGGTGAGAGAATTCTCATTTTGCAACTCTTTTTAGATAATTACTTTACATTTGTGATAGCTTATTCCCGTTAGTCCCTGAAGTAATTCAAGCTAGCGGGTTTCGTTTTTTACAGGATGCTTATACCTATCTAATACTTCACCGTTTTTATTTTTTTGATTTTCTATAGATTTAGTCAATTTCTGACCACGAAATCTACTTCTATTCCGTTTACGTAACGCTGTAGCATAGAAAAAATGAAAGTGCGTTTTACAGGTAGGGAAATTATTGTACATCATCCCCCCTAATAGCTCTGTGAAAAATGTGTTGAACGATTGGTACTGTTATCGCGCAAATAAAGTTTGCTGAAATTACTTTTGATTTATGAATAAATTGCAAAACTCTCAACAATGTTGAGAGTTTTTACTTCAACTATAAAGTGGTCTTCGTAATTGCTAAGACCAATTAGGATATACGGAGCAATTTAAAATGGGCAAAGGAAGTTCCCTGGGGTTCAGAGCTATTTTAGTGCTTCCCATCTTGATTAGTCAGTATTTTTCATATCTTTTCATGGCTTATTATGCTTACCTGCAATCTCGCACCACTGGTGCGAGAATTATTATTTTTAGGTAATAATGGCTGCCGTGTAGCAGGTCAATTTCGAAAATACATTGTATAATATTTCTTGCTCTCTCAATTCATCTTGTCTTGTCTCGAAGTGGGTCTACGCTTGTAGAAAATGAAGTTCTTTATTACCCTTTTGTATATTCTGTAAGATTTCACATTGAGTTATATCAATTTCTCACATTTATAATAATTCTATCGTTTGATAAGCATATTGTCAATATTAATCCTAAAACTTATTCACAATGAATGAGAAAGAGCAAAACGGTCTGATAAATTCGTTAAAGCCTTATCCCTTTAGGTTTGCAGAACTGCCCATTGACTTAATTGAAGGAGATCCTAACCAACCCCGGAAAGCATTTGGACTCAGGGCGGGTGGCGATTATGACCGCCTTTTAAAATCAATTTCGCATTATGGAATTGAAGACCCGTTAAAAGTATGCGAACTTCAAGAAGGTCGCTATGTCATTATGGACGGGCACAGAAGATTTGCATGTGCAAAGGAGTTGAAGTTTAAAACTGCCCCCTGCCGTATATACCCAAAAATGAATTTAGGAGAATTTGAGGCGCGCAGGTATGAAATGCAAAATAATCGCAGGGAATGGAGGCCGATTGAAAAAGCGAATGCCGTCCATAAAATAAAGACCGAATACAGCAATGCGAGTATAAGGGATATTGCTGATTTAATAGGAATAAGACAAAAGGTTATATTCCATTTTGAGGAGTTAAGAAATACCAGGTTGGATTATCTCGAGCTAATGGCAGAATACCATTTGAAGGATTCACAACGCATGGGATTTATTGACCTGTTACCAAGGCTACGAAAAATTAAGCAATACGAAGTTGACGACATTGTGAAAATCCTTTTTAAAAAGATGAATGATGGACTGCTTTATAGAAGGGGTGATTTTACTGCCCTCTCCAAAGTTTTTTCAGATGCCTCACTTCATGAAGAAGAACTAACATATTTCCTCACAGAACTCAAACTATCCGTAACAGAATTGTATGAGATGACGCTGCTGTCGGGGCTTTCAACGCAAATCAAGTTTTTAATTAACGAATTAAGTTCAAAGAAAAACGGGAATGTAAAATTGACGGAAAAGGAGCAACAGGTCTTTGGCGAGCTCTATAAGCTTATGGAAAATTTCATGTAAACAATGCTGAATATTTCTCAACAGACCGATGAAAGGGCGGTATCATATTACCGTCATTCGGCAGAAGATAAGCAGGAAAACTCGGTTGCCATTCAACGACAATTTGCCCAGCAGCTTGCTCGTAGAAATAACGTTGAGATAATTCATGAAGAATCTGATGAAGGTAAGAGTGGATTACTTGCTAACCGTCCGGCATTTGAGCGGCTCTTTAAAAATTGGATAGAAAACCCTGAAGCACCACCCTTCAGGTATGTATTTGTTTATGACGTTTCGCGCTGGGGACGTTTTCAAGACCCCGACGAAGCTGCATATTATACCTATTTGTGTAAGAAACGCGGCAAGGAAGTAATTTATGTTTCAAAGGGATTTCCCGATGAGACACACCCACTTATTTCAAGCCTGGAAACTTCCATACAGCGTTATATGGCGGCAGAATATAGCCGCCAGTTAAGTGAAAAAGTGTTTAACGGATGCGTAAAAGTTTCGGAGCAAGGCTATTCAGCTGGTGGAACAGCAGTTTATGGAATGGCACGTCAGTTGTTAGACGTAAAGAAGGAGCCAATCCGTATCCTACAAACGGGGGAGCATAAACAAATTGCCAATGAGCGGGTTAGTTTCACACCAAGAAATGATGAAACGACAGAAATGGTCAAAGAAATATTTTCTCTGTTTGTCAAAGAGCGTTACTCAATACCTGATATTGTTACAAGCATCAACCAAAAAGGAATACTATCGGCAAATGACAAGTTGTGGGATAAATCTAAGATTATAAAAATTCTAACCGATGAAACCTATATCGGTACCCGGATATATAACAGAACATGGGGTAGGTTAAAGCAAAAATCGCGCAGGAACCCGCGTTCGGAATGGATCATAGTCCCCAATGCTTTTGAGGCTATTATTGACGAGAAAACCTTTAAAGAAGCACAGGAAAGACTTTATTGGATATTCCCGAGTAATTGGCGTAAAGGAATCAATGCGATCAAAAGGGCAAGAAAAAACATTCGCAATGACATTTTTAAATGGTTAACGGAAAAAGGTTTAACGGAATTTGAAGCTCAGGAAATAATATTGGAACTGCCGATAATTTTTAGTGTCAAAATTGAGGACGAATTTCTTTGCCAATGGTGCTTTTTGATTTCAGAAAAGACACGTAGATATGACAATGCACTCGGTATAAGTGTTGTAATGGATACAAAGAAAGTAGTTGATGAGTTCCTTTTGTTTTCTGTACAAGATTTCACTTCGACAAATTTTCTTGTGTTTTCTAAGAACAGTACTATCTATCATAGTGCTAAAATTGAGAGCGACAAAATTGAAGAAACAATTAAACTTCTATTAAAGCAGGTCAAGAAATATAAATGCCAATTTAGTAAACGCTTTTACTCGCTTTAAGTCTACTACTTTTCGCATGATAAACAAAACGATAAAAGTTTTTTAATTCTGGAAATATCCATTTTAAAGAGTGCATTAAAATTTCTAAAGTCGTTTTTTTGTTCCTCTAGTTGTGCAGCCACTAGTTGCACAAAATTCTGTAAGTATACTCTGCAAATGCCTCAAACTATTTTCCATTCCTTTAATCGCGTCAATAGCCAAGCAAGATTTTACGAAGATATTTTTTCACTTAACCGAAGGAGGAAATATGAAACATGCAGCTCTTAATGAACTTGATGCTTTTACAGTATTTGCTAAAGGGAAAATTGCAAAAAAAGACAAGAACGTTAATTGTGTTATATACACGCGTGTATCTAGCAAAGAGCAAACAAAAGGTATGAGTTTGGAAATACAGCTGAAAGCTTGCGAAGCGTATGCAATACATGATAAAAGAACTGTACTAGGATACTTTGGAGGAACATACGAAAGTGCAAAAACAGATGAAAGGAAAGAGTTTAATCGTATGTTGGCATTTGTTAAAAAGAGCAAGGAGAAAATTTCTATCATCATTGTTTACAGCGTTGATCGATTCAGCCGTTCAGGAGCCAATGCGGTTTATATAGCAGATCAATTAAAACGACAGGGGATTGCCGTCTTTGCGGTGACACAACCAACAGATGCGTCTACACCTAACGGCAGCTTCCAACAAAACATTCAATTCATCTTTTCTGAGTACGACAACCAACTTCGTCGGGAGAAGTGTATGGCCGGAGTAAGAGAAAAATTACTCACTGGTATCTGGTGTACCAGAGTTCCTATTGGGTACGATATTCTACGTAGACATGGTCTGCCCAAACAAATAACCTTAAACTGGAAGGGTAAGCTTGTCAGTTATGCTTTTGAATTGAGGCTCGCTGGTTTGACCAATGAAGAGGTAAGGAGGCAATTATCAAAGAAAGGATTTAACCTGTCCAGCCAACGCATATCAGATATGTTTCGTAATCCCTTTTATTGTGGTTTGATCGTTCACAAAGCACTTGAAGGAAAAATCATAGAAGGGATTCAGGAACCAGCAGTATCGAAAGACTTATTTTTAAAGGTGACCAGTATTTTACTAGGTAAACAGAAGCCTAAGTATTCCGTCACTCTTTCAAATGAAGAAACACCATTAAAACGGTTTATTAAATGTGATCAATGTGGGCAATTTCTCCGGGCATATAAAGCAAAGAAAAATCAGCAATACTATTACAAATGCAACACCCGTGGTTGTCATTGTAATAAACGGGCGGATGAGTTGCTTCAAATGTTTAAAACAGTACTGAATGATTATGAGTTGGGCGCAAGAGATAAAGGAATAGAAGACGTCATAAGCGGACAAGTAACCGATATCCGAATTAATCCTCCAGGATGTGGTGAAGAGCTACAAAATGAGTGGGACCAGATAGAATCTGACTTACCCTCTTCAAGTATAATGATGCGAAACGCAATTGACTTTTCAGCTAAACTCAATACGATATGGAATTTTAGTAATTACAGAAAAAGGCTAGGCCTCCAATTCTTAGTTTTCCCAGAGGGGCTATACTATGATCGAAAGACCGATAAGTATAGAATACCCAGAGTAAATGAAGCCATTTTCTATATCTCCGATTGGTATAAAAAGCTATCCTTGAAGAACCGATCTGATCTGAACATTGAGAGTTTGCCGGAAAAGACGTTCTATAAATCCTCGAAGCGTTTTATGAGCAGTCTGGCAGCAATCAACAATTATATAGAAGCCAATAATCTAAAAGGATAGTAAAACTATGAAAATTGGAAGGTTCGACACCATTGTTCATTTCAGCAAAAACAAGGGTAAAATCACTGAAAAACGGGGTTTAATCCGAGCGGAATCGAACTGGTGAAACCCTTTGCCAGCGCGTGTTTCACTTTTTAGACATCAAATATGGCCTTTTTTAAAAAAATGGAAGCCGCTCTGGGAGCGGCTTCCGTTTGGGTGGAGCCGGCGGGAATCGAACCCGCGTCCAAACACCGGTTGAAAAAGTCTTCTACATGCTTATTCCGTTATTGCTTGTAGGCGATGATCAGGGAGCGGACAAACCAAACCATCGCTTAGCTGAATAGGCTTAAGTTGCAGGCACAGCCTTCTGCAACAGCAACCTGCTTTCTTTTTGAGTCGGCGGCGGGGCTGGGTAGCAGATAAACCCGCCCGGGCGGCCCTAATGACTATCTAATTACTAATTAGGCAGCCATGGCATACTGAGTATTGCCATTTGAAGTTTGAGTATTCAGATTAAAGCGCTAATTACACAACGCGCTGCATGCTTACACCTTCCCCGCCATGGTGCTGTCAAAACCGGGCGGCCCCGTATGGGAATTGAGAAACGTATAAGGTTTTCAAAGAACCGTTCGCAAAGATACGGAAAAGACGGATCAAAACAGAAGCGCACGAGGCACTATTATATCCCTATTGAACATGTCTATAAAAGATCATCTGCAGCATTTACTACGGATGATCATGGAAAAAAATATACCTTTTTAGGGTGGGTTATTTACCGGATGAATTCCTCTTTATTGCTTTGTCACTTTAACCTGCCACTGCTTTCCCTTGCCATTTTCAAAGCGGAACCAATACATGCCCTGTGCCAGCGCCGACAGATCTACTTTATGGGTACCGTTGCGCTTTATGGTTTCCTGCATCATGCGGTGCCCCAGCATATCATAGACGCTTAGCGCGTCTCCGGCCGACAGGCCTTCGATGCTGACGGTACTGTACGTGGGGTTGGGATAGAGCTTGAAGTTGTCGGGAAGATGGGTATTGCCGATACCGCTGGTACCGACATTTACTTTAACCGTATTGCTCCAGGCCGTATCGGGATCGGCGCAGGGCGAGAAGCTGCGCAGCAGCGCCTGTATGCGGCTGCTGCTGGTGAAGTCGGTGCCGGCAACGCCAGTCCAGGTCGGGCCCGAAGCAGTAGTGATATAGACATCGTTCTTGTACCAGGTTACCTGGGCGCCGGGGCCGCCGTCGGTTATGGAAGCGGTAAAGGTTACTGGCTGGCCGGTAACGGCATTGAGGAGTGAGCTGGAGATGCTGAGGGCCGGGTGTGTAACCCGTTCTACAGACATGGGTACGGCATTGCTGAGTACCTTGGCCGGCGTAACGCAAAGCGCGCTGCTGGTCATCTCGCAGGTAACCACATCGTTGTCTGCCGGTGTATAGGTAAAGTTCACGTTGTTGGTACCCTGGCTGGTATTGTTCACCTTCCATTGATAGACGGGCGCTAAGCCGGTGCCGCCGGGTGTGGCGACAAAGTGTACTGGTATATCTGAGCATACATTGTTCTCGGGCACATAGATATTCAGCGTCGCAGTTACAGAAGGCGTAACCTGCATGATCAGCAAATTGCTGACAATGCTATTGGCAGATACGCAGGGATAATTGCTGATCAGCACACAGCGTACCGTGTCTCCATCGTCGGGTGCGTAGACAAGTGTATTGCCGGTACCGGGCACCGTGCTGCCATTGACCTGCCATTCATAAGCCGGTGTCGTGCCGCCATTGGTCGTTGTGGCCGTATAGGTAACGGGTACACCGGAGCATAGCAGAGCCGGTGCGTTGCTGCTGATATTGATTGTAGGTGTCAGTACCGGCGTTGAAATGACGGCCTTGGTAGCAGGAGTCGCCGATGAGCCGCAGGTATTCACCGCAGCAACGCTTACGTTGCCATTGCTGCTGCCTACCGTTACTGTTATAGCGTTCGTTGTTGAGGTCCCGGTCCAGCCGGAGGGAAGGGTCCAGGAATAGCTGGTCGCGCCGGTGGTCGTGGTAATAGAATAGGTCTGTGTGCTGCCTGCGCAGGGAGACTCGGGCCCGGCAATCATTCCCGGATTGGCGGGTATGGGCGTTACCGTTACGGTAGCAGTGGCATTGGCCCCATTGCAGCCGTTGGCAGCGGCTTTTACCGTATAGGTGGCCGTACCGTTGGCGCTGGTGGTTGCCGTCAGGTTCTGTGCTATGGTTGCACCATTGCCTGCCGTGGCGCCGCTTACATTGGTTTGTGTAACGGTCCAGATGAAGGTGGCTCCGCTAACGGGAGAGCTCAGCGCCAGGCTGGTTGCTGCGCCGCTGCAAAGGTTCTGCGAAGAGGGGGTGATCGTCGTTGCCGGTAAAGGCCTCACGGTTACGGTATCCCTTATCGTCGTACTGCAGCCGCTGGCAGTAGCCGTGATCGCATAGATCGCCTGCCCGATAGCGGGCCCGGCCGTGGTCAGTGTTTGTGCAATGCTGCCGCCGCTGCCGGCGCTGGCGCCGCTCACACCGGTTTGCGTTACGGTCCAGGCCAGGCTGGCGCCGCTTGTCGTAGATGAGGCGGTAATAGCTGTGCCGCTACCGCTGCAGATCGATTGTGGCATAGGGCTGGCGCTGACATTAGGGTTAGGCGTAACCGTCAGGTTCAGGGTTGTGGTGCTGTCGCAGCCGGTTACCTGCGACGAACGGGTGTAGGTCGCTGCTGCAGTGCCGCCTGCAGCAACGGGTATTCCGTTCCAGGTATAGGGCAGCTGGCTTTGACAAATGGTAAGGCTTTGCGTGGCCGTCAGCAGGGGATTTACCGTAAGGTTCAGCGTGGTAATGCTGTCGCAGCCCGCAGCATTGAGGCTCGTATCCCTGGCGACCGCGGTACCGCCAGCAAGAATGATCTTCCCGTTCCAGGTATAAGGTAGGAGGTTTGCACAGATCGTTAGGTTCTGTGTCACAGCGACAACCGCATTAACCGTCAGGTTCAGCGTTGTGGTGCTGTCGCAGCCCGTCGCCAGCGAGGGCGTGGTATATGTGGCTGCGGCCGTACCTGCGGCGGGTATGCTCTGGCCGTTCCAGGTATAGGGCAATTGGTTGGCGCAAACGGTGACATTCTGGGTCGCAGCAAGTGCAGGGTTGGCCGTTACTGTTACGGGGCTGGAGGTATCACGGCAACCCGTGCTGTTGCTGCGGATCACTACCGTATAATCGCCCACACTGCTGGCGCTGTAGGAAGCACCGGTAGCGGGTGGCGCAATATTGGCGCCGTTCCGTTGCCATTGATAGGTAAAGGCGCCGCTGTTGGCATTCAGGGTAACCGATCCCCCGGGACAAAAAGCTGCTGCGCCGGGTGTTATCGTCGCCGTGGGCGGCGCAATAATGGTCATGGTTGCCGGGTTGGAGTTGCTGGCGGTACAGCCCGTAAAATAATTAACCACACAACGGTAGGTATAGCCATCATAGCCGGCCGGAACGCCGGTCAGGGTAAGGGTAGCGGTAGTGGCGCCTCCATAGATCGTGTTGTTGGTAATATTGGTAAAGCCGGAACCGGTATTGACCTGCCATTGGTACACTGTGCCATTGCCCGAGACCACGCGGAAGCTCGTATCGCTGCCGGCACAAACCGCCGCATTGGCCGGCTGGGTGCTGAAAGTCACGGTTTGGCAGGGGGTAAATTCGTCGGCGCCTTTATCGGGGGTGGTAGCGCTACGGGTCTGGCCGTCGATATCGGTAGTGATGCTGCTTACAGGATTACCATTGTTGCTCAGGCCGGGATTGGCCGGACTCAGGTGCAGGTTGTTGCCGCCCAGGAACACCGGCTGCACTACAGAAGAGTTGGCATTGTCGCCCAGGCTGGTCTGCAGCTGTGCCAGGGTATTGGTGATCGAAGCATTGGTGCCCGTGCTGCTGAGGTTGGTGCTGGTGCTGTAGTAATTGTTGTAATTGATCGTTCCGAAAACACCGGAACCCGAAGTGGCCAGGTTGGACAGGGCCAGGCGGCTGTCGCTGTTGCCTACCGTCTGCAGGTTGGCCAGGATATTGTTCCTTACGTTAATGCTTCCTGAAGCGGCTACATTACCAGTGATCAGCAGGCAGGAGGCCCGGTGGCCGCCTGTAAGCGTCTGTTCCGTGTTCAGCACTACAGTATTGAAATCGATATCGATACCGCCGCCGCCATCGACGACGATGCCATTGCCATTGTCGCCCGAGGAATAGTTGTTGGAACCGTAAGCTGCTATATCCCATATGAAGTTATTGTTGATCTTTATGGCAGACGAGTTAATGGTGGTCGCCATCAGCATACCGGCGGCGCCGTAGCCCCCGGTGTTGGTATTCCTGATATTGCTTACCTTATTGGCTTTGACGGTAACACCCGACATAGCGCTATACAGGAACATACCCATAGCAGTACCGGTGCCCGACGAGCTCAGGTTGCTGACGATATTGTCGCTTACCGTAATGCTGGCATTGGTTACCCCGCTCGATACATTGATGCCGATGGGCGCATAGGAGCTGGTACCTGAATAGTTCAATCCCGTGATCGTATTGCCGGAGATCGTCGTATTGATGGTCCCTGTGGCCAGCCAGATGGCCCGGTCGAATTCTGCAGAGGCTGGGTCGAAGTTGCCTATGGTATTGTCGCTGATGGTAAGGCCGGTAAGCCCTTGCCCATAAATACCTACCAGGCGCAGCGCATCAGTACCGGTAGCATCCAGGTTATTTTCGGTAACGAGCGTATTGTTGCCATTGCCTGGAGCTGCTGTCGCATAGAGATACAAGCCGATATAGCCTTTCCGGATATCATTGTTCCGGAAAGTGATATTGTTGAAGTAACCCGGGCTGCCCACAACACCCGCATCGCCGACGATAACGGTGGTACTGGTATTGGTGCCGTTGATCAGTATCGTATTTTTTATCACCACATTGCTTATCGGTGTGGTACCCGCAGAGCCCAATTGTATTACATTGCTCGATGTGCCGCTGGTATTGGTTAACGTCAGGTTTCGGGAAGTGCTGTTGTTGTTGGAGCCGTCGATGGTCAGGTTGCTGGAGCCATTGCACCGGAGAAGCGGCCCGCTGCTGATGCTGCCGCTTACAGTCGGTGTAGCGCCGGTTCCGGGTTTTACGGTTACGGAGGTATAGTTGGCGCTGCCGCTGCCGCTGGCGTTGAGGCTTGCCGTTGCGGTTTCGGCAGTATTGCCGTTGATGACAATGGTGACCACACCACGATGGGTTCCGGTATTGACCGCATCAAAAGCGCCTTTTAAGGTCGTATACGCAGTAGGACCGGTAGCGCCGGCTGTTGCCGTTATACTGACCTGTGCTGTTGTTGTTTTAATGCAGGGGAATAGACCCGATAGGACAAGAAGGAGCCTGAAGTAATGATGCTTCATAAGCGATGGTTTTATTTCATAAAAAGGCGGGTTGGGCGCCCGCTGGTTTGGCTTTTGTCAGAAATGCGCTAACATTTCCTGTTAAAGATATTCTCAAATTTTTAATTATTATACATAATAGGGGGATTTACTGCCAAAAACGGGTAGAAATACGTATATATTTACTTAGCCCGATATTGCTTAATTTTAAGGCAGTGTTTTTCTAAAGGGTTATGGAAAAGGAAATTATAAAGCAGTATACCAATGGTGAGCTTACCGTCGTATGGAAGCCGGCAATGTGCATTCATTCAACCGTATGCTGGAAGCAGGCAACAGGTTTGCCCGATGTATTCAACCCCAGGGAAAAGCCCTGGATCCATATCGAAGGCGCCGATTCTGCCCGTATCGCAGCGCAGGTGGAGAAATGCCCCAGCGGCGCCCTGAGCGCTTTTTATAATGAGCAGCGGGCCGAAGAAACAACGGTAAGCCAGGAAACCCGGATAGAGGTCTCATCCAACGGCCCCCTGCTGGTCTATGGTAACATTACGGTGAAGGACAAAGATGGCCACGAGTCCCACCGGAGCAAGGTCACGGCCTTTTGCCGCTGCGGCCAGTCGCATAACAAGCCGTATTGTGATGGCAGCCACATCCCCTCGAAATTTGAGGACTGACCTGGGCAATAAAAAGGCCTGCAGGTATGTGCCTGCAGACCTCATCAACCTGAAGCAAAAGCAGTTTATTGCGAAGCTGTCATCATCCTTGCATCGCCTGAAAGCGCCAATACCGTTCTCTTCCCGGATCTGGTAAACTATAATTGCCCCTTCTCCTGAAAGAATCGATATCACGCCATGAGCGCGCTTTTTTGTCGGCGGGCGCAACAGGTGACACCATAAAAAAGAGCTGCCCGAAGGCCACAGGCCTGCGAACAGCTCTTCATCGACTTACCGATGATCAGTTCCTGCTCCTGAAGCGGAGCAGCTTGTCGCCCAGCACACCGGCGCCTATGAAAACCAGCAGGGTGGCTGCACTTAATATGGTCATTACAATCATCTTGCTTGTTTTTTAAAATTGAGTAAGGTCTTGTACCAGCTGGCGCCATTCAGTAAGCTCGGGAATACCGGGCTTGCGCTTGCCAAAGAATTGAACGATCATCTCGCCGCGCTGATCGTACACTTCGATGGAAGTGATCATACCATCTACAGAAGGCTTCCTTACCGCATAGGTATGCGCAATCGACGTTTCCCGAAGGTGCAGGTTAAAGTCGGGGTCCATAACATTGTACCAGGGGCCGGCTTCCATTACCTTTTTCACTTCGCCGGTATGGATCTGGATACAGCCGCGGTTGCCTACAAATACCATGATGGGTACATTCCTTTCGGCTGCGGCTGCCAGCACTTTGCGGGCGGTATCGTTGGCTACTGCCTTCACATATTCTTCAGGCGCCAGGCGCATGGCTTGCAGGCGGCTTACACCATGCTTGCCCAGCAGTCCGAAGAACTCGTGTGTGTCTTTAATGCCTTTCCAGGCTTCATGAAAGGCGGGTACGTCGATCTCGCTGTCGGCTTTCTCAGGAGCGGCAGCGGGGTAGGGAGCCAGTTCCAGGGCGGCTTCCTGATCGGCTGCTTTATATTTCGCAGCCAGCGCATGGTAAGCCTCTATATCAGAATCGGCGGTACAATAGATCTTATGGACGGCTTCGCCGCTCTTGTCGAAGAACTGGAAGCTGAAGCGATCGTTTTCTGCTACGGCAAAACCGCTGCTCCAGTGCATCGTGAACAGGCGCAGGTCGATATCTTCATTCAGGGCTGTGCCTACAGGTCCCTGGAAGGTAATGTTATTGTACACGCCTTTGCGCTCATGTACGGCATCATCGTTGCGGGTTAGCGCCATCACCTTACCCAGGACAGCGACTTCAACCAGGAAGGCTTTCCAGTCGCCTTCCAGGCGTGTAACTGATGTACCGGTAGCCAGCAGCTCCGCTTCGCTTACGCCCAGTTGTTTGGCCGCATCGCGTATCCGCAGCTTGGGGTTTTCGGCCTTCAGCTGTTCCCATTGTTCTTTCAGAGAGATTGTTGCTGTACTCATTATTCAGAATATTAGATATTAGACGTTAGATATTAGATGTTAGATATTGTAAGATCGGGTACTTGGTTCTTGATATTTGGTTTCCTGATACTTCCCAGCTACCATTGCTGGTATTGCTGGTGTACGGGGCATACGGTAATGAACGGATGCGGGTAATCTTCTGCCTGGTGCAATGCGGCTTTAACGCCAAAGGTTTCATAAATATGCGGGGCATCCAGGGCTTCTTCTTTGGCTGCGAAACGAACGGTACGCCCCGCTTTCAGCAGCAGCACGTCATCGGCATACTGCATGGCCAGGTTGAGATCGTGCAGTACGGCAATAACGGTGAACTGCGCCTGGGTCAACCCTTTTACCAGGGCCAGCAGCTGATGCTGGTACTGGATATCCAGCGCGCTCACCGGCTCGTCGAGCAGCACCAGTTTCTGATCGGAGGGCGTATCCCATACCTGCGCCAGTACCCTGGCCAGCTGAACACGTTGCTGCTCGCCGCCCGAGAGGGTAAGGTAATTCCGGTTGAGCAGCTGTTCCGTACCGGTATAGGCAGCTACCTTGGCAATCACATTGCGGCATTGCTCCGTCAGCTTGCTGCGGAAGTGCGGGTAGCGGCCCATAGCAATAATGTCAAACACGCTGAAGGGCAATTGCACGCTGTATTGCTGCCGCAGCACTGCCCGGGTCCTGGCCAGCGCGCGCTGATCCCAGTCCTTCATCGCTTTACCTTGCCAGGTAATATGGCCGGCAGAAGGCTGCAAGGCGCCGCTGATAAGCTTGAGCAGCGTGGATTTGCCGGCGCCGTTGCTACCCATCAGGGCTGTAAGCGCACCGGGCCTGATGGCGGCCGATACTTCCGTCAGCAGGGGGCGGCCCTGTACCTGGTACGATATATGATTTACCTGGAGCATGCTCGTTTTTATAATAATGAGTTTTTCTTCTTTTCCTTCATCAGGAGGTAGAGGAAAAAGGGTCCCCCGCAAAGGGAGCTGATGATCCCTATCGGTATCTCTACCGGTGGTGCGATGGTGCGGCTCATAAGATCGGCCAGGGTCAGCAGCGCTGCCCCGCACAAAGCCGATGCTGTCAGCAGCCTCCTGTGCTCAGGCCCTATGGCCATCCGCACGATATGCGGCACCACCAATCCTACAAAGCCGATAATGCCGGCCACTGCCACCGAAGCGCCTACACCCATAGCGCAGAGCAGCATGGCCGTCGTCTTCAGCCTTTCGGTACGGATGCCTAAATAGGCAGCATCGCTTTCGCCCAGGCTGAAGGCATTGAGCGCCTTGGCCATCAACGGCAGGCCGATAATGGCCAAGGCGCAGAAAGGCAATATGCCCGCTACATTGATCCAGGTCGCACCGCCCAGGCTGCCCATCATCCAGAAGGTAACGCTGCGCAGCTGCTGATCGTTGGCCAGAAAGGTCACAAAGCCTGTGATCGCGCCGGATATAGCATTCAGCGCTACGCCTGCCAGCAGCATAATGCCGACATTGGTCTTGCCCTGGATCCGCGACAGGCGGTAGATCAGCACTGTGGCCAGCAAAGCGCCGGCAAAGGTGGCCAGGTTAAGGCTGTACTGTCCCGGCACCGACTGGAAGCCCGAAAAGAGCTTGCCGCCCAGCACGATCATGATCACCGCAGCGGTGGCGCCACTGGCGCTGATGCCGATAAGGCTGGGATCGGCCATAGGATTACGGTACAAGCCTTGCATTGCTGCGCCGCAGATGGATAGGGTACCACCGATAAGCAAGGCCATGATCACTCTTGGCAGCCTGATGATCCATAGCACATTCTCCTGCTGCTCCGTAAAGGGGATACCGGTTTCCCAGCCTGCTTTATGGCAAAGGATGCTGAAGATCTCGGCCGGGCTGATGCTTAAGGCACCTGCGCCGATAGCCCAGAGCATAGCGCCGATCAGCAATACGGTCAATAAAACAAAGAACCCTTTCAACAAATACTATTTCTGAATCCAAGATGTATGCCTGCTTACTTCGCAGCCACTTTTTGCACTGCCCCGGCAGCATGTATTTTTTCGCCCAGCTCCCTGATGGCATCCACGACCCTGGGGCCGAAGCCGGAAAGGAGCTCTCCATCCATCACGATAAAATGTTTGTTCTTGCCGGCTTTTGTCTGGGCAACGCCGGGAACTTTCAGCATACCTTCGGGACCGTCCAGGCTTTGCATGCCCGAGCTGAACAGCAGGATCGCATCGGGATCCGCTTTAACCACCGACTCGGCAGTAAGCGGCTTGAATCCTTCTACATCGCCGGCGGCATTGGTACCACCTGCCAGCTCGATCATAGTGGCCATCGGCATATTGCGGCCGCAAACCGACAAAGCGCCGGCGCCACGGGCATAAATAAACATCACGGATGGCTTTGCAGTATAGGCGGGCAGTACGGCGTATGCAGAATCAATTGCAGCAAGCAGCTTTTTACCGGCGTCTTCCCGATGGAAAGAGTCGGCCAGCTGGGTAATGAATTTTTTGGTACCGGCTACAGAATATTCCTGCTCGATGACCCATACCTTGATACCCGCCTGCTGCAGCTGCGTAGCCTGTTCGGGCTTAATACCCCTCTCTTTCATGCCGATCACATAATCGGGCTTAAGCGCCAGGATGGATTCAACATTCAGGTTGTGGGTATTACCGACCTTAGGTTTGGATTGGATAGAAGCAGGGTAGGTGCTGGTAACATCGATACCGGCCAGGTTATTTTCCATACCCAGGGCGGCCAGTGTTTCGGATACGGCGCCGCTCAGGGAAACAATGCGTACGTTGGATGTACCGGTTGCTTCTTTCTCTTTGCCGGCTTGCTCGCCGGTTGCAGAGGTGCAGGAGTATAAGGTAATGGAAAGCAGACCGAGAGAGAAGAGCTTACGAAGCATGGCAATATTTTTCGATTTAAACTATTGCCACAAAACTAATGTCACGAGATTGTAAAGAATATCAAAATCAGGAAAAGTTATTTCACAATCGGGAATTACTGAAAATAAAAGAAGTCAAGTTTTCATGAAAACTTGACTTCTTTTATTTCTAAAAAAACAGGTGATTACTTGATACCCAGCTTAGCTTTTACCTGGGGCATAATGTTTTCGCTTTCTTTGGCGTACAGCAGCTGTGTGCCGTCGAAGATATAGTCGTAGCCGCCTTCGCTGCCCACGTCTTTAATTGCCTTTTGGGCTTTATCGAGAATAGGTTTGAACAGGTCTTCTCTTTTCTTGCCCATTTTTTCGTCGGCGCCCTGCCTGAACTCTTCGATCCTGTTCTGCAGATCGGTCAGCTCTTTTTCCTTCACTTCTTTTACGGCGTCAGACATGGTCTTTGCCCCGTCCTGGTAGGCCTTGAATTTATTTTGTGCATCCGCTGCCATGGCTTTCAGCTGATCTTCCAGCTCCTTGCCGTATTTGGTCAGGCTGGAGTCGGCTTTACGGGCTTCAGGCATCGTTTCCAGCAGTTCACGAGAGTTAATGTAGCCTGTTTTTTTCTGTGCACTGGCTCCAAAACCAATAGTCATTCCGAGAGCAAGCAAAAAAATGATTTTCTTCATTTTGTAATCTCTTGTTTTTGTGTACTGTTCCTTTTACCCCCGGGGGTGGAACGTGGTTTTTGTTATATTGAATTTTTAAAAATTGCAGCGAAGTTACACTAATTATTTTACACCCGGAATCAATTTCAGGATCTCATCGCTTTTATCCAGCTTGGGGTCCGCGTAAAAGATGGTGATACCGCCGGCCTTATCGTATACCATATCGAAGCTGCGTGATTGGGCATACTGCTGCACGGCATTGTATACTTTGTCCTGGATGGGCTTCACCAGGGTTTGGCGTTTTTTGAACACCTCGCCTTCATAGCCGAAATATTTCTTCTGCAGGTCTTTAGCCTCCTTCTCTTTGGCTACGATCTCGTCCTCGCGCTTTTTGCGGGCGTCTTCCGACAGCATAGGACGCTCGGCCTGGTAGCTTTTGTACATCTGGTCGATGTTCTGCATTTTGGCATCCACCTCTTTCTGCCAACCCTGGGAAGCAGCATCCAGCTGTTTCTGGGCATTGGTATATTCCGGTATCTTTTCGAGGATATATTTCGAATCGATCACGCAGTAACGTTGCGCTTTGGCGGCCAGGCCGGTTACCAGCACCAGCGACATAGCCAACAGTATTTTCTTCATAGGTTCTCGTAATTTAATGGTTTTGTTAGATCGACGAAGTTAGATCAAGTTTAATGGATCGCTCAGCACAGTTCAAAATCTTAGTACTTCCTTAAGAGGGAATCCTTCTTTTTCGTTTTTCGGGAAGGATCCGTACCTGCTAATCCGGTTCAAAACCTAACATAAAGGTAAACTTGGTAGCGCCGCCGAATTTCACCCCGTCACCCAGGCGATCGAAGCCAAGACCATAGTCGAGACCCAGCAGGCCGAACATCGGAAGGTACACGCGCACACCCACACCGGCGGAACGATACAGCTTGAAGGGATTGTATTCCTTAAAGCTTTGCCAGCCATTCGCACCTTCTACGAAAGCCAGGCCGAAAATGGTTGCGCTGGGGTTGAGCGAGAAGGGATAACGGATCTCGGCGGTGTACTTGTTAAAGATAACCGCGTTGTTCCCGGGTGTATAGCCCGATGCTGTGGGGTATCCCGATTCGTAGCCACGTTGCGAAATGATGTCGCGGCCCACGTAATAGTTGAAGCCGGAAAGGCCATCGCCACCCACGTTGAAACGCTCGAAGGGCGAGTAGCCGATATCCTTGTTGTAATAACCCAGGAAGCCGTATTTGGCTGCGAACTTGAATACGAGATCACCCACAATACGTTGGTACCATTCTGCGGTGAAACGATATTTGTGGTATTCTACCCATCTGTATTTTGTCGACGGCGCTGCATCGGCGTAATCCGTGCTGCTGAACAGTGAATAGGGCGGCGTGAACTGGAACGTGAAATTAATGTTGGAACCGCTCCTGGGATAGATCGGCTGGTCTACTGAATTACGCGCCAGGGTAAGGCGGAAAAACAAATTGTTGGCAGTACCATTGCGGAAGTCACTTACGAAATAGTCGTAATCCTTCAGCAGGTAGTTCTGGTAGTTGATGCCATAGGAAAAGACGAAGTTGTCGTCGGGCCATTTCAAACGTTTGCTCAGGGTAACACCACCGCCGAAGTTGCGTAAGTAGTGATCGTTGGGGTCGCCTGAGTAGTAGCCGCCGTCGGAATAGGACTGGCGCCCGTACACAGCACTCACTGTAAGTGCTGTAGGCCTTTTGCCGCCCAGCCAGGGTTCTGTGAAGGACAGGTTGGCCGAGTTGAAGAACTTACCATTGGACTGGTAACGGATCGACAGCTTCTGACCATCGCCCATCGGCAGGGGATCCCACTCTTTAAACTTCAGGATATTGCGCAGTGAGAAGTTGTTGAACACGATACCAATGGTACCGGTGAAGCCAATACCGCCGCCGAAGCCGGCAGAGAGCTCCAGCTGGTCGCTGGATTTCTCTACTACATTATAATCGATATCCACCGTACCATCAGCAGGATTAGGCTTGGGTACGGGATTTACTTTTTCAGGATCGATAAAGCCGAGGTTGGAGATCTGGCGTATCGAACGGATGATGTCGGTACGGGAGAATTTATAACCGGGCAGGGTAAACAACTCCCTCCGCAATACGTGATCGTTGGTACGGTCGTTGCCGAAAATGCCGATATTCTTGATCGTGGCCTGAGGACCTTCCTGGATATGCACCTGGTAATTGATCGTATCCCCTACGATCGATTTCTCGGTGGGCTCTACACGGAAGAAAAGATAGCCGTCATCCATGTAAAGGCTGCCGATATCCTGGCTGCCATCCATGCTGGGCATACCGCCCAGCCGGTTATCCAGCTTTTCCTGGTCGAATACATCGCCCTTTTTAATGCCCAGGAGCGTCGTAAGCACCGAATCGGAATACTTGGTGTTGCCGCTCCAGGTAATGTCGCCGAAGTAGTACTTGCGTCCTTCTTTCAGCTTCAGCTCCACATTGAGGCTGCCGTTGCTCACAGTATAGGTGGTATCCGCTACGATTTGCGCATCGCGATAACCCTGGGAGTTGTAGTAAGCGAGGATGCTGCTCTTGTCCTCTTCAAATTTCTTGGGATTGAATTTGGAGCCGGCAAAGATATTCCAGCGGAAATAGGGGTTCAGGGCGTCCAGTGTTTTGCTCAGGGAAAGGTAGCCCTGGTTCCTGAGGTAGTTCTTGAAGGAACGCTTTTCGTTGGCATTATAGACCGAATTATCATCGGCGGCTTTAAGCGAGATACGGGGCATTTCCTTGGTGCCTTTCATATTGCCTTTCAGCTTTGCATCGGTCACATGCTCATTACCGCTGAACATGATCTGGTTGATATGGATCTTGCTGCCTTTGTTGATATCTATGATCAAGGCAACCGAATGTACAGCGCCGGTATCCCTTATTTCCCTGATGGTTGTTTTAACTGACACGAAGCCTTTATCGGAAAAGAATTTCCTGACCTTTTCCTCGATATCCTTCTTCATTGCTTCGGTTACCATCCTGTTCTGCACCAGGTTTATCTTCTCTTTCAGCTCCGATTCCTGCGACTTCGAAATGCCCCGGAAGGTAAAGCGGCTGAGACGGGGACGCTCGGCCACTACGATCTCAAGCGAAGCTTTGTTGTCCACCACCTTGGTAATATTGATCGATACGTCGGAGAACAGCTGCTGGTTCCAGAGATTGCGGATGGCTTTGGCGATAGCCGGGTCATCCGTAAGCTTGATCTTGTCGCCGGGAGCCAGGCCGGTAACGGTCTTCAGCAGCTCTGCATCCATATACTTGGCGCCGGACACGCTGATGTCCCCGATCACCAGGTCTGCATTTTTGGAAGAGCTGACACCTCCTATCTGCGCTATGGTCACAAAAGCGGTACACTGAAGCAGGATAAGGACGCTGAGGAAATAGCGGAATTTGAAAGTGTGCATTGAGATCGTTAAGCTATTTTATCGTTGGGTGTGTAAGTATTGAATGATCTTGCCGGTTCAGGAGGGCTTCACCTGCTCGCTCGTTTTGCCAAATCTCCTTTCCCGCTGCTGGTAGTTCAAAATGGCGTCGAACAGGTGGGTCTTGCGAAAATCGGGCCAGTGAACATCACTGAAGTACAGTTCGGTATAGGCCATCTGGTAGAGGAGGAAATTGCTGATACGGTGCTCTCCTCCTGTTCTGATCATCAATTCAGGATCAGGATAGTCCCTGGTGCAAAGGAATTGGGAGAAGGTACCGGCATCGATGCCATCCGGCGTAAGGCTGCCCCCGGCCACTGCGTCGGCTACCTGCCGTACCGCATTCAGTATCTCCCACCGGGAGCTGTAGCTGAGTGCCAGGATAAGATTGAGCCCGGTGCATCCGGCGGTGATCTCCATGCCTTCCGTCAGCTCCTGCTGGCAGATCTCGGGCAGCGAAGCAAAATCGCCGATCACGCGGAGCCGCACATTGTTCCTCTTCAGGTCATCTACTTCCTTCCTTATCGTGCTGACCAGCAATTCCATAAGCGCGTCGACTTCGTATTTGGGCCGGTTCCAGTTTTCGGTGGAGAAAGCATATAAAGTAAGGTACTGCACACCGATCTCACCGCAGCCTTCCACCACTTCCCTTACACTTATTACGCCCTGCTGATGGCCATGGATACGGTCTTCACCCTTTTCTTTGGCCCAACGCCCGTTGCCGTCCATAATGATGGCAATGTGCTGCGGCAGGTATGTAGTATCTATTAAAGATTTGCTGTCCATTTCAGGCTTTCGTCATTACAAAAGTGGGCAAAGTTACAAAAATAGCGTTATGATCTGCTACGAAAGATTACGTAGGGATGATTCATATGCGCTTCAATTGCTCCGGTGGCTTAACGAATGGGAGATAAACGCGCTAATGGCCGCTAAAATTGTTCATTCTTGCTATTTTTTGCCGCAGGCGGGCAGAAGGAAGGCCGGATTCTTAACGCAGGTTTAAACGATAAATTCTAAATTTGACGGGTTATCTCACCAGTTTTAACGGATCAATTTCTGAACTATGGCCAATCAGGAGGCTTTTCTCGCTGCTATTCAAAACGGTTATACCTTCAAAGGAGCACATATCAAAATAGGCGTTGCCATACTGGACGGTGTTGTCATTGACGGTGCTGATGTGCATCTTCCGCTGGGCATGATGAACCGCCACGGGTTGATCGCCGGCGCCACAGGCACAGGGAAAACCAAGACCCTGCAGGTGATCGCCGAGGCCCTGAGCGATGCCGGTGTGCCGGTGCTGCTGATGGACATCAAGGGCGACCTGAGCGGCATTGCCGCTGCCGGCGTTGAAAATGATAAGATCAGGGAGCGTTACCAGCTGCTGAAGGAAACCTACCAGCCGGCGGCCTATCCCGTGGAGCTGCTGTCGCTGAGCCAGGAAAAAGGCGCCCGCCTGAGGGCCACGGTCTCCGAGTTCGGCCCGGTGTTGCTGGCCAAGGTGCTCGACCTGAACGACACCCAGTCCGGCCTGCTGTCCATGCTGTTCAAATATTGTGATGACAAAGGCCTGCCGCTGCTGGATCTCAAAGACCTGAGCCGTGTGCTCCAGTACGCCAGCGACGAAGGAAAGGCAGATATGGAAAAAGACTATGGTAAGATCTCTACCACCTCTGCCGGAACCATCCTGCGTAAAGTGATCGAGCTGCAGCAGCAGGGCGCCGACCAGTTTTTCGGGGAGCTCTCCTTCGAGGTGCGGGACCTGATCCGTACAGCGCCCGATGGCCGGGGTATGGTCCACGTGCTCAGGGTTACCGATATGCAGGACCGGCCCAAGCTGTTTTCTACCTTTATGCTCCAGATGCTGGCCGAGCTGTATGCTACGCTGCCCGAAGAAGGGGATATGGACAAGCCGAAGCTGGTGCTGTTTATTGATGAGGCCCACCTGATCTTCAAGGAAGCGACCAAAGTGCTGCTTTCCCAGATCGAAACGATCGTGAAGCTGATCCGGAGTAAAGGCGTCGGCGTTTTCTTTTGTACTCAGAACCCGCAGGACATACCAGCCGCGGTGCTGAGCCAGCTGGGCTTCAAGCTGCAGCATGCCCTGAGGGCTTTTACCGCCAACGACCGCAAAGACATTAAGCAGACCGCCGAAAACTACCCGGAGAGCACTTTTTATAAAACGGAAGACCTGATCACCCAGCTGGGCATTGGTGAGGCGCTTGTTACGCTGCTGAACGAGAAAGGTGTGCCTACGCCCCTGGCACATACCTTCCTGGTCTCTCCCCGCTCAAGAATGGATGTGCTCAGCACAGCTGAGATCGACAACCTCACCCGGGAGTCAAAGCTTATTCCTAAATACAATGAAAGCACCGACAGGGAAAGCGCTTATGAAATGCTGAACAGGAAAATGGAAGCTTCGGCTGCGCAGGAGCCTGCTCCTGTAGCGCCACCGGCAGGAACGACCGCCCGGCGCACACCCGCAGCCAAAGAAGAAAAATCCTGGCTGGAAAGGGCCATCAACAGCTCGGCCGGCAAGCAGGTGCAGCGGTCGGTGGTACGCACCTTGTTCGGCGTGATCCAGAAGATGTTCAAATAGGCTCTTGCCACTGTAAAAAGAATATCCCTGGTATTTAGCCTACCTTTGCTCCCTGCTGCGCCCGGAGCTCCGGTGCGCGGCGCTATTCTTTTAATCCATAATATGGCGCCGGAGTATTCCGCCGCCCCACAAAATGACTAAGACGACATTTGATCAGCTGGGCGTTATCGCCCCCATCCTGCAAGCCGTATCCGAAGAAGGGTACACCCACCCGACACCGATACAGGAGCAGGCCATACCTATAGTGCTGCGGCAAAAAGACCTGTTGGGCTGCGCGCAGACCGGCACCGGTAAGACCGCTGCTTTTGCCATTCCCATTCTCCAGCTCATGTCGGCGCAAGCCCGGCAGCCCGGCGTGCCCAAAATAAAAGTGCTGGTGCTCACGCCTACACGCGAACTGGCCATACAGATTGGCGAAAGCTTCTCGACTTATGGCAAACACCTTAAAGTAAGCAACCTCGTTATCTTCGGAGGTGTGCCGCAGGGGCCTCAAGTCAAGGCCCTGAAGGCCGGTATCGACGTGCTGGTGGCTACTCCCGGCCGCTTGCTCGACCTGATAGGGCAGAATTTTATTTCGCTCCAGGACATCGGCATCTTCGTGCTCGATGAAGCAGACCGCATGCTGGACATGGGTTTCATTCATGATGTAAAGAAGGTGGTAGCGAAGTTGCCCGCACAAAGACAAAGCCTCTTCTTCTCAGCAACCATGCCTCCCGAGATACAGAAGCTGGCCAATACCATATTGGTGAAGCCGGAAAAAGTAGAGGTGACTCCGGTCTCTTCAACCGCCGAGACCATCGGTCAATCCCTGTACTTTGTCGATCAGAAAGAAAAGAAAAAGCTGCTGATCCACCTGTTGCAGGATAAGTCGATAGAAAGGGTGCTGGTATTTATTCGTACCAAGCACGGCGCCGATAAGCTGGTAAAAGACCTGCACAAGGCCGGTATTGCCGCAGAGGCCATACATGGCAACAAATCGCAGAATGCGCGGCAAAGGGCGCTGAGTAATTTCAAATCGTTCCACACCCGCGTGCTGATCGCTACGGACATTGCCGCCCGTGGTATTGATATCGACGATCTTACCCACGTGATCAACTTCGACCTGGGTGATGTGCCCGAAACTTATGTGCACCGTATCGGCCGTACCGGTCGTGCAGGCAACAGCGGTATTGCCATCGCTTTCTGCGACGAGGAAGAAAAAGATAACCTGAAGGCTATCCAGAAGCTGATCGGCTTTGCCATCCCGGTGGTGGAGGCGCATCCCTTCCTGCCGGCGGCATCGGAGATGGTACAATTCCGCGCGCCGAAGAACAAAGCAACGGTAGCCCCGGCCAATTCTGTGCCCGCACCGCAAGGCGACCGGGACCGCCATTCCCGTCACAACAAGAAGAAGGCGCCGGCCAGGGATGAGCGGCAAGCCGAAAGTTCCCGGAACCAACCTGCGCCTGCTGCAAAAGAAAAGCAGGCCCCCGCAAAAGAGCCGCACCTGTCAAAGGAAAAACCTGCAGCGCACAAGCCCAAGCATGGCACTTCTAAGGAAAGGCATAGCCATCCGCAGGAAAAGCAGGCGCATCCGCAGGAGAAACGCGAAAATTCAAAAGACAACGATAACTTCTGGCTCGACTGGTAAGCTCAGCTTGCTCAAACACCATGACACTAACAGTAGAACCGGGTCTCGTTTTAAGGAATTACCAGGAAGAGGATGCCGCTTCGCTGTTTGCCGCAGTAGAAGAGAACAGGACCCATTTGCGACCATGGCTGATATGGGTGGATGCGACACTGAAGGAGATGCACTCGCTGGAATATATCCGGAACGCCCGTCAGGAACAGTACGACCAGCAAAGCATCGCTTTCGGCATCTTCCGTGAGGACAAGCTTATCGGGAGCATCGGCATGCATCAATGGGACCGCCGGTTACGGAAGGCCCAGGTAGGTTATTGGCTGGCACAGGCCGAAACGGGAAAGGGAGTAATGACCGGTTGTATGGGAGTGCTGATCAATTATCTGTTCGATCAGCTGGAGCTGAATAAGGTGGAGCTGCATTATCTTCCCGGCAATACGAAGAGTGCAGCAGTGGCCCAGCGGCTGGGATTTCGGGTGGAAGGTGTACTGCGCGACAGCTTCCTGATGAACGGGACCCTGCACGACCTGGTGGTTGCCGGTCTGCTGAAGAAGGAATACCGGCGCCGGTAAAGCGGGTAGAACATGTTGCTCATTGTTTAGTATTTTAGTACCCATGTTATTCAACTCCTTCGACTTCCTTCTTTTTTTTCCGGTCGTTACGCTTATTTATTTCCTGTTGCCTCATGGCTGGCGGTGGCTGCACCTGCTTATTGCCAGCTGTGTTTTTTACTGCGCCTTCGTTCCTGCATATATCCTCATCTTATTTTTTACCATTCTTATCGATTATATTGCCGCCCTGTATATCGAGGGAGCCGGCGGGAAGCGCCGCAAACGCTTCCTGGTGCTCAGCATTATTGCCAATGTAGGGGTGCTGGCCGTTTTTAAATACTATAATTTCTTTATAGGCAATGTCAACGAGCTGCTGTCCGCATTGCAGCTGAAAGTGAGGCCGGCGCCGCTGCTGCAGATACTGTTGCCCATCGGGTTGTCCTTTCATACCTTCCAGGCCATGAGCTATACCATAGAAGTCTACCGGGGCAGGCAGCAGGCCGAACGCCACCTGGGCATCTATGCGCTTTATGTGATGTTCTATCCCCAGCTGGTTGCCGGCCCTATTGAGCGGCCGCAGAACATCCTGCACCAGTTCAGGGAACGGCATACCTTCAATGCCGGCAACCTGGCAGTGGGCCTGCGCCTGATGCTCTGGGGTTTTTTTATGAAAGTAGTGGTGGCCGACCGGCTATCGCTCTATGTTGAAGCAGCCTATGGCAACGTGGGACAGCACAACGGAACCACGCTGCTGCTGGCCACGGTACTTTTCGCCTTCCAGATCTATTGCGACTTCGCCGGCTATTCCTACATTGCCATAGGAGCGGCCCGTACCATGGGCTTCCGGCTGATGACCAATTTCAACAGGCCCTACCTGGCGACGTCGGTAGCTACCTTCTGGAAACGCTGGCATATTTCGTTATCGACCTGGTTTCGCGACTATGTCTATATTCCCCTGGGAGGAAGCCGCGTGGGACGTGCCCGGCATTATGGCAACTTGATGGCCGTTTTCCTGCTTAGCGGCTTATGGCATGGCGCCAACTGGACTTTTGTGATCTGGGGCGGACTGAACGGGCTCTACCTGATCGTGGAAAGCCTGCTTGCCCCGGAGCGAAAACACCATAGACATAAACCATGGCGCCGCCTTGCCGGCATGATGCTCACCTTTTTGCTGGTCAGCTTTTCCTGGATCTTTTTCAGGGCGGCTACGGTAGCCCAGGCTTTTGCCATTATTCATAAAATAGTGACCGATCCGGTGGCGATGCCTTTTCAGAATTGGGGTGTGCTGGTCTATTCGGCGCTGGGGCTCGGCATCCTGCTGGGAGCAGATTACCTACGCGAAAGGCAGCATGGCCACTGGTATTTTGCTGCGCATCGCAGTGCCTGGGTGCGCCTGGTCTGGTACACAGGCGTTATCCTGCTGATCCTGCTCTTCGGAGTATTCGACGGCGGACAATTCATTTACTTCCAATTCTGACAAGATGCAGCAAAAAACAAAAACACTTCTATCGAGAGCCTTGCTGCTGACTGGTATACTGGTGGTGCTGGACCAGGCCGGGGGCCGGTTGCTGGAGTATTACTACCGGAAGGTGAAGTCAGGCAGCGAATACAAAACGGTATATGCCCTTGAGAAGAGCCGCGAACCGCTGATCGTTATGGGCTCCTCCCGGGCTTACCATCATTATGTGCCCGCTTTGCTGCAGCAGGGCCTGCGCTTGGACTGCTACAACCTGGGACGTGATGGCGTGGGCGTGCTTTACGACTATGCAGTCTACCGCACCATCTGCGACCGCAAAGCGCCCGAGATGATGATCATCGATATTAATCTTGAAGAATTCACGGACCAGGAACTCGCCCGCCAGCTGCTGTATCACCTGCTGCCGCACTATGATGAGAACAGCTACATAAAGGAAGTAGTGCAGCTGCGTTCGCGATTTGAATGGCTGAAGGTACAATCGCGGCTGTACCGGTTCAATTCCCAGCTGTTCTACATTGCGCTCAACAATATGCGCAGCACCTGCATCGATACGGCCAAAGGATATTTGCCTTTACAGGGAAAACTGAACCAGGCACCGGAGCTGGGGCATATCGGACAGGCTGCTGATGAGCTTCTCGTACGCTACTTTGAAAAGCTCCTGGAAGAAACGCGCCGGCAGCATACGCGGGTAGCGGTATGTGTCTCGCCGGTATATCGCCGGTATCCTGGCAATACGGCGAGCATCGTGCGAGCCGCTGGCTTGTGTCGCCGCTATGGTATTCCTTTCCTGGATTTCAGCCAGGACAAGCGTTTCCTGGAGCACCCGGAGCTCTTTCGGGATGTAGCTCACCTGAACGATAACGGCGCGCACCTGTACACTTCCCTGGTGGTAGAAGCGCTGAAAGGCCTGAATTACTGATGGATCATAAACTTACCGGTAGCCTTCTGCGTGCCGTCCTTATTCACGACAAATACAAGATAAACACCACTCTGCACTTTGCGCCCTGTATAATCTTTGCAGTTCCATACCGCCTGGCCGCCCAGCGCTTTGGTGCGGTAAACCAGCTGTCCTGAAATATCGGTGAAACGGACATCGGCATTTTCTGCCACGCCGCGTACCGCTACCATACCATTATAGTTGGTAGGAACCGGATTGGGATAGATATAAAGCTTGTCGGCATTTTCGACAGTACCTTCCGTAGCGGTGCTGCGGAAGATGACCAGACCTTTATCGGTTGAAATAAAGACATCGCCGGTAACAGGATTGATATTGATCCGTTCGATGGCATTGGAAGGAAGAGGGCTGTTCTGCTCGGTAAAACGGTAAATGGTTTTGCTGCCATCGTCCGATACCAGCCATACCCCGTTTGAAGTGCCGACCCACTTACGGTTGGCGCCGTCTACAGCGATCGCCTTTACCGTTTGTCCTTCGAAGAGATAGCCCGCAAACTGGTCGTTCTGGATGACGCGCAACTCCGCCTGACAGGCCTGGGAGTTCAGCGCATCCTGTCCGCAATTGACGATAGCGATACCACTTGCCGTACCGATCCATATGGCGCCGTCCTTGTCCTCGGCTATGGAAAACGTGCTGTTGTCGGGGAGATTGCCATTGGTAGCGCCCACCCTGAAGATGCGGTAGTCATCGTCCGATACATCTTCCAGCGTTCCTTTGTCATCATAAACAATGGCGCCGGCTCCGGAGGTGATGAACCACTTCAGGTTGTTCTGATCGACGATAACGTCGGCAGCGGTATGCCCCGTGTTTTCGCTGATGCTTTTGCAGTTGATCCACCTGCCGTCTCTCGTTTTGACGACAAGCTCATTCCTGGCCGAGGCATAGTTGTTCATCCACAGGTTACCGTTGGCGTCCAGCGCCAGGCCGGTAACATAGCATAGCGTACTGCCGGGAGAAGGGTCGAGGTAGCCCACACCATAAGTCCTCGCATTGCCCGAAGCATCCATTTCATAGAGCCCGCCGGTCAGTGAGGCGGCATATAAGGTGTTGGTGCTCCTGTCCTTAAGTATCCGTATGAAATCCTGGAACCACTCTCCTCCCGGTACCCAGGGGTAATTTGACCAGGTATCATTCTTGTATTCCGATATCATTGCCCGGTTATAGGTAGGCCCCCAGCTCGGCCTTTTACCGCCATGTGCGACCCATACATCATCGTCATATGCCCACACATCAAAGGAACTGGCGACAATAGGTCCTTCGGGGAAATAAGGCTCCGAATGGGTGGCGTCGGTTTTCTTCCTGAGACCATGCTTGTCGGGGTAAGCATGGCCGCTGGCGTCGCCGAACCATACATCGCCATTGGCGAGGTGAACGACCTGTGTGGGAAAAATGGTTGCGAAAGAATCGGCACGCGAGCCATCGGTACGGCGGAGCACGGCAAAGCCGGCAGTGCCGTCAGCATTGGCAGTGCTTACCCATAGGCCTCCCTGGCCGGCATCCAGATGGGTTACAGGATACCCCAGTTTTTCTAGGAATACAGCAGGCCCGGTGGGGGGAACCCGGAAGAGGCTATCGTTTTGGGCTGCATAAACATTTCCTTCAAATGTAGCCAGGTAGCGGAAACCTTTGTTGGGATCGAGCAATTCCCATGCCTGTTGGTCCAGGATAGCCCGGTTGTCTTTTTCTATACGGAACAGCCCCACGCTGGTGGCAGAATAAATATAGGTATTGTCGGTAATGGTGGCGTATACGGCAGCCGTCAGCGTATTCTCGTAAAAATAAATAGTCTCTTTGACTTCTTTTTTCTGGAGATTGAGCCTGACCAGCCCGATACCGGTACTGAGATAGCCGATGCCGTTATCTGCGGTAACACTGTGTATGGTTTTATCGCCGGCGACCGGAGAACTCTTGAATTCGGGAATGAAGGTAAAGGTGTTATTTTTGAAGATATCGATATTGCTGTTGGAATAAGCCAGTACCGTGCTGCCGGTAGCGGCATCGTAAGCAACGCCGTTCAGCCCGATATCGTGCATCCCGTTGACCTTGCTATAAGGGGTCAGCGAGCCGTCTTCCCGGTTATAGGTAAAAAAGCCGGAGGTGGTGGCGCAAAAGAAAGTTGTCCCGTCGGTCGCTATGCTGTTCACCTGGTTATAGGGCAGCAGCGCTTTCCATTGTTCCACACCGGGCCCCCCTTTCTGGGCCCTGGCTTCTTGTGTTGCGGCTGTAAATATTGTCAGCGTTGAAAAAAGAATAGCGGGGATAAAATTCAGTTTGCTCATACCTGCATCAAAAGTACTATAAAAACGCTGGTTTCAGCCATATTATTGCCCTCGCCGGCCTTCGGGGCGGCCTTGCAGCAAAAAGCCCCGCTGCGGTAATACAGCGGGGCTTCAGATCAATGCAGGTGCTTCAGGTTGATCACTTCCTGCTTGGTCAGGAAGCGCCATTTGCCCCGCAATATATTTTTCTTGGTCAGACCGGCATACATAACGCGGTCGAGCTTTTCTACTTCGTATCCCAGCGACTCGAAAATACGGCGTACGATACGGTTTTTACCGCTGTGGATTTCCAGGCCGATCTCGTTTTTGCTGTCGAGGTATTCGAGCTGGTCTACCTCGGCTTTACCATCTTCGAGCTCAAGACCTTCTTTGATCTTTTCAAAATCCGTTTTGGTAAGGTTTTTATCAAGTGTCGCCTTGTACACCTTCTTTACCCCGTACTTCGGATGGGCAAGCTTTTGGGTCAGCTCGCCGTCGTTGGTCAGCAGCAGCAGGCCCGTCGTATTCCGGTCGAGCCGGCCTACCGGGAATACTCGTTCCTCGATAAGGTTCTCGACCATTTCCATTACCGTACGACGTCCCTTGGGGTCATCTGTGGTGGTAATGAACCCTTTGGGCTTGTTCATCAGGATATAGATCAGGTTCTTCTGGATGGTAAGCTTATTGCCATTGAGCAGGATATTGTCAGTAGCTGTTACCTTGAAGCCCGGTTCGGTAATCAGGACATCGTTGACCATTACCTTGCCATCCTTAATGAGGGCTACCGCATCACGGCGGCTGCATACATCGCAATGTGCGATAAATTTATTGAGCGGCATCAGCTGGTCGTCAGAAGACGCAGCCCGTTCCATCGGCGTTTCTTTGAGCCCACCTTTGGCCGTATAGGCCCTTTCATGAGGATTCTCGTCGTCAAATTGTTTTTTAAACCGGCTTTGTGCATCGTGACGGTTTCGCCTGGGCTTTTCCGGATCATCATCTGTTTTCTTCCTGCCCGGTTTCACATCGCTCTTGCCAAAGCTGCGTTCCCTGGGCTCATCGGCCCATTTGTTGTCCAGCTCCTTCGAAAAAGTCACTTCTTCTTCCTGCTCTTTCTGTTCGCGTTGCAATGCCTTTTTCTGCTGGTGAGCAGCCAGTTCCTCATCGTCGAGCTTGCCAAAAGCGTTGGCATAGCGATTAGGGCGTTTGGGCTCCTCTTCGTCCCTGTGGCCTTGCTTTTTGTCTGGTCGGTCGGTTTTTTTGAACGGGCGTTCCTCCTTTCCGGAGGCCCTGGAAAAGGCCCGTTCGCCATCCTGCTTGAAAGGCTTTTTAAACGGCCGCTCTTCTTTATCTCCGAAAGATTTTTTGAAGGGGCGCTCTTCTTTATTGCCGAATGACTTTTTAAACGGCCACTCTTCTTTATCGCCGAAAGATTTCTTGAACGGCCGCTCTTCTTTATTGCCGAATGACTTTTTAAACGGACGTTCTTCTTTATCGCCGAATGATTTTTTGAATGGCCGCTCTTCTTTGTTACCGTATGATTTCTTAAACGGCCGCTCCTCTTTATTGCCGAATGGTTTCCTGAATGGCTTGTCTTCCTTGTCGCCAAAAGACTTTTTGAAAGGGCGGTCTTCCTTATTATCAAAGGTTTTTTTGAAAGGACGATCCTCCCGACTGCCGGAAGGTTTGCGGAAGGGTTTGTCTTCTTTGTTGCCGGAAGATTTCCGATCGGAACGGTTGTCGGAGTGGAAAGGCTTTTTATGCATTATTCAGAGATGAGCATTTTTTTAATAGTAGTAAACAAAGGGCAAATGACCGCATCAGGCCGTCCCGGCCCGGTCGATATTGGCCAGCTGCCCGCAGGCGGCATCGATGTCCTTACCCCTGCTGCGACGCAGGCGGGCATTAACCCGGTGCGCGCCGAGGTAGTTCATGAACTGGTCGGTAACGCTTTCTTCCGGCTTCACGAAGTCGGCCTGGTCAATAGAATTATACTCGATAATATTCACCAGGTCGGCAGGTACCTGCCGGTAAACCTTTACCAGCTCTTCTGCGTCCTTCAGGCTATCATTGAAATTCTTGAACAAAATGTACTCGAAGGTGATCTCGTTGCCGGTCTTCTGGTAAAAATAATTGAGCGCATCGATCAGCGATCTGAGGTCGTTGCTCTCGTTGATAGGCATGATCTGATCCCGCTTCTTATCATTGGCGGCATGCAGCGAAAGAGCCAGCTTGAACCTGACCTCATCGTCGCCGAGCTGGCGGATCATTTTGGCAACACCCGCAGTAGAAAGGGTAATGCGCCGGGGACTCATACCCAGGCCTTCGGGCGAAGTGATCCGTTCGATGGCGCTCATGACATTTTTATAATTGAGCAGGGGCTCGCCCATACCCATAAAAACGATATTGCTGAGGTGACGGTTGAAATGCTGCTCTGCCTGCTCATTAAGCAAGGTTACTTCGTCAACGATCTCATCGAAGTCGAGATTGCGTGCCCGGGGCAGGTAGCCGGTAGCGCAGAATTTGCAGCTGAGGCTGCAGCCTACCTGCGACGACACGCAGGCAGTCATTCTTTTGTCGGTGGGGATAAGCACACCTTCGATAAAACGGTTGTCGTGCAGCTTCAGGCGGCTTTTAACCGTACCATCATTGCTGTATTGACTATGGTCGATGCTGACTTTGGGAATGCGGTAGGACTCAGAAAGCTTGTCGCGTAGCTTTTTGGAAAGGTTGCTCATCTCGTCGATGGAGCCTGCGTGCTTCTTCCATATCCAGTCATGGATTTGGGCGGCACGGAATCTCGGTTCTCCCCATTCGCTCATCAGCTGCTCTATCTCTGTCAGGGGGACATGTCGCAGATTTTTCATCTGTGATGATTTTTTGAATTGGCGGCAAAGATACGATGAAATATCGGGAAAAGTAACAGGTGAGGGACTGCTTGCTGCTCGCGGAAACAGAAAGACAGAAGGGGAATAAAAAAAACGACCGGATCGGTTCCGGTCGTTTTTTATAGGATATACTGTACTACTCAGTTACCTGGCTACATTCACGGCACGCTTCTCGCGGATCACCGTTACTTTGATCTGGCCCGGGTATTGCATTTCTTTCTGGATCTTATCGGCGATCTCATAGCTCAGGCGGTCACTGTCGGCATCGGTTACCTTATCGGCTTCCACGATCACGCGCAGCTCGCGGCCGGCTTGTATGGCATAGGCTTTTTCTACGCCGTTGTAGGCAACAGCCAGGTTTTCGAGGTCCTTGATCCTCTGCAGGTAGCTCTGCATGATCTCGCGGCGGGCGCCGGGGCGGGCGCCGCTGATGGCGTCACAAGCCTGGATGATGGGAGAAATGATGTATGTCATTTCCATCTCATCGTGGTGGGCGCCGATGGCGTTCACAATGGCAGGATGCTCGCCGCATTTCTCGGCCAGGCGGGCGCCCAGCAAGGCATGGCTCAGCTCAGTTTCTTCATCCGGTACCTTGCCGATATCGTGCAGCAGGCCTGCGCGTTTGGCCAGCTTAACCACTTTCTGGCCCAGGCCCAGCTCGGCGGCCATTACGCCGCAAAGGTTGGCGGTCTCCTTAGAGTGCATCAGCAGGTTCTGTCCGTAAGAGGAGCGGAAACGCATTTTACCGACCATGCGTACCAGGTCCTTGTGCAGGCCATGGATACCCAGCTCGATAATGGTCCTTTCCCCGATCTCCATTACCTGGTCTTCGATCTGCTTTTTGGTCTTTTCCACTACTTCTTCGATACGGGCGGGGTGTATACGGCCATCCTGTACCAGGCGCTGCAGCGACAGGCGGGCAATTTCGCGGCGCAGGGGATCGAAGCAGCTCAGCACGATCGCTTCCGGGGTGTCGTCGATGATCAGATCGACGCCGGTAGCAGCTTCCAGGGCCCTGATGTTACGCCCTTCGCGGCCGATGATCTGTCCTTTAATTTCGTCGCTTTCCAGATTGAACACAGTGATGGCATTCTCGATGGTCTGTTCGGCAGCCACGCGTTGAATACTCTGGATCACAATTTTCTTGGCTTCTTTGGAAGCATTGAGCTTGGCTTCTTCAACGATCTCCTGGATGTGAGCCATGGCGCCTGTGCGGGCTTCCTCTTTCATGGCCTCGATCAGCTCGTTCTTGGCTTCTTCGGCGCTCAGGTTTGATACCTTTTCCAGGCGCTTGATGTGCTCTTCCTGGTGCTTTTCCAGCTCGGAACGTTTGATGCTTACTATTTCCAGCTGCTTGTCCAGGTTGGCCTTAAGCTGGTTATATTCGTTGCTCTGTTTTTGAAGGGCCTGGTTTTTATCGTTCAGGGATTGTTCTTTCTGCCTTAATTTGTTTTCCGCATCCGCTACTTTCTGGTTACGCTGGTGGATCTCTTTTTCATTTTCGGATTTCATCTGGAGAAATTTCTCCTTGGCTTCCAGCAGTTTCTTCTCTTTCAGGGTTTCGGCAAGCACTTTAGCATCTTCTGCGATCTTCTGCGCCTGCTGCTCTGCTTCCTTTATCTTTTGTTCAGTATTTTTTGCAAAAATCAGTTTACCCAGAAATATGCCTATTATCAATGTCGCGACCGCGACCAACGCGGGGATCATAGCTGAATCCATATAATCGTATTGTCATTTTTTGTTTGTTAGAAATAAAAATATATAAACCTCTGTTTTTGACAGAAACGGGGTTTAACGTGCGAAGTTAATATTTATTCCTGTAAAATTCCCACCCTGCAACGAAGTAAGGAGCGTATTATTGTTTTCGTCCGGAACCTTTTGTTCTCTTTTTGCTACCGGATTCCAGGCTGTTTTTTCCGAAAAGAGCGCATAGACCTCTCACCTTATGCAACTCTATCTTTTCCATATTCAAAGCGATAAAGGTGGCCTTAAGCAAAAGCGGGCTGTGGGCACTAATCTTCACAATGTCTGCTAATGCCGTTCCGAAGGGACGGCTTTTTCTGTTGCCGGTACCTGATGACTTCAAGAATCCACAGCCTGAACACCCACGCCCAAAAAAATACCGCTGAGGTCTATTTGCCTCAGCGGTTTTCTTATATCGGTGTAAGCCTTCTCTGCTTAGCTTTCCTTCTTCGCCTCTTTACCCCAGCTGTCCTTTAAGCCGACGGTACGATTGAAGATCAGGCGCTCCGGCGTACTGTTCTTATCGGCGCAGAAATAACCTTTGCGCAGGAACTGATAGCGGTTGCCGGGTTGCGCGTCGGCCAGCGCGGGCTCTATATAGGCGTGAGGTAATACCTGCAGCGAATCGGGATTAATGTAATCCTTGAAATCGCCTTCTTCCGAAGAAGGGTCTTCTACGCGGAAGAGCCGGTCGTACAGCCTTATCTCTGCCGTGCGGGCATGCAGCACGCTCACCCAATGGATGGTACCTTTTACTTTCAGGTTGCTGCTGTCGGCGCCGCTTTTGCTTTCCGGAAGATAGCTGCAATGGATCTCGGTAACATTGCCCTGCTCGTCTTTTTTGAAATCGTCGCAGCGGATAATGTAGGCATACTTCAGGCGCACCATCAGGCCGGGGCCCAGGCGGAAGAATTTTTTGGAAGGGTTCTCCATAAAGTCTTCCCGCTCGATCCAGAGCTCACGGCTGAAGGGTACAATGCGATTGCCACTGGTTTCATCCTCAGGGTTGTTCTCTGCTTCCAGGTGCTCTGTTTGTCCTTCGGGATAATTGGTGATGACCAGCTTTACCGGGTCGAGCACGGCCATAGCCCTGTTGGCTACTTTGTTCAGGTGCTCGCGGATACAGAATTCCAGCAGGCCGAGGTCAGTAATGTTTTCCCTTTTGGCAATGCCGATAAGGTCGGCAAAATTGCGGATACTCTCCGGTGTATAGCCCCGGCGGCGCAATCCGCTGATGGTCGGCATACGTGGATCGTCCCAGCCGTCGACGTGCCTTTCGTTCACCAGCTGCAGCAGCTTGCGCTTGCTCATGACCGTATAGCTGAGGTTACGGCGCGCAAACTCATACTGGTGCGAAGGGAAAATATCCAGCTGCTCGATGAACCAGTCGTACAAAGGTCGATGATGGATAAACTCCAGCGTGCAGATGGAATGCGTGATGTGCTCGATGCTATCGCTCTGCCCGTGGGCAAAATCGTACATGGGATAAATGCACCACTGGTCGCCGGTTCGGTGATGGTGGGCATGCTTGATGCGGTATATGATCGGATCGCGCATCAGCAGGTTGGGATGAGCCATATCGATCTTTGCCCGCAGCACTTTGGCGCCATCGGGATATTTGCCCTGTCGCATATCGCTGAACAATTGCAGGTTCTCTTCTATGCTGCGGTCGCGGTAAGGGCTGGCGGTGCCCGGTCTGTTCAGATCGCCTTTGGCTGCCGCCATCTCTTCCGAAGTGGAGTCGTCGACATAAGCAAGGCCTTTATGGATCAGCTTCACAGCAAAATCGTGCAGCTGCTCAAAGTAGTCGGAGGTATAGCGCAGCTCGTCCCATTGGAAGCCCAGCCATTGCACATCGTTCATGATGCTTTCCACGTATTCTGTCTCCTCGGTCACAGGATTGGTATCGTCGAAGCGCAGGTTGCACTTGCCCTTGTACTTCAGGGCCAATCCGAAATTGAGGCAGATAGAAGCAGCGTGTCCGATGTGCAGGTAACCGTTAGGCTCCGGAGGGAAGCGGGTGTGGATACTGGTGTATTTCCCTTCGCTCAGGTGGCCTTCAATAATTTCTTCCAGAAAATTGAGGGAACGTTCTTCCATTGTCTTGCTTAAAAAATAATTGTTTTGATAAAGATCTACCGGGCTTATTTTCTTCACCTAAGGCCCGCAGAGGCCTGCAAAGTTAAGGATACAAAAGAAGATTTCAGGATTCTGCCGCGAAGGGTGCTGCCGTAACAAAACTGTTAATTAATGTGTGTACCGGAAAATTAATATGGTGTGGAACAGAATATGTTCGTAATATTGCACCTTTCAATCCTGAAACATTATCAAAGTCCGGTTAAATGCCGGCACTTCATTCTTAACTGAAATGACAAAAAAAAGCAACATAGTATTGGCAGGTAGCCCTGAACGGCATGCCAGTAGTGTTTTTTTTCCTACTCCCTTTGGGGTAGTTTTTTCTCTCCCCGCCACACTGTCCGATTTGCGACGTTGATACCGGATAGCTTCTGACCTCGCGACAGGCAGATGATCCTCCGGCAGCTTTCCGCTTCAAACTTTATTATCCACCAGGGACAGGTATGCCTGTAGCATAGCTGTTGCCTTCTATCTCTTTTTGAAAATGGAACATCATTTTCAGATAATGGTAGCTGATGCTACGCATTATGGTTTCGCACAGCTTATTTGTGACGAAATGGCTTCTTCGGCCCAGGCCCGTGGTACCGGCATTGCCCGGCGCAGTCCCGACTATATCGTGGAAAAAATGCGCGAAGGCAAAGCGGTGATCGCTTTCGATAGCCAGGGCTTCTGGGCCGGCTTCTGCTATGTGGAAAGCTGGAGCCACGGGCAATATGTGGCCAACTCGGGCCTTATCGTGGCGCCCCCTTTTCGTAAATACGGGCTGGCGCGGCTCATCAAGCAACGCATCTTCGGATTGAGCCGTGAGCTGTACCCGCAAGCCAAGATCTTCGGATTAACTACCGGCCTGGCCGTGATGAAGATCAACTCGGAACTGGGCTACGAGCCGGTCACCTATTCCGAGCTCACCCAGGATGAGGCCTTCTGGAAGGGTTGCCAGAGTTGTATCAATTACCCCATCCTCATGTCCAAAGAACGGAAGAACTGTCTGTGTACCGCGATGCTGTTCGAGCCTGCGGCGCAAAGTGTAGAAGCGCCGCCTGACGCAGAACCTGAGCCGATGTGCCTCACGGCAGAAATCCTTTAACAAACAAGCTAAACAACGATAATGGAAAAAGTAATCCTGGCGTACAGCGGTGGACTCGATACTACCTATTGCGCCTTATATCTCAGCAAGGTAATGCAGCTTGAAGTGCATGCCGTAACCGTGAACACCGGCGGCTTTTCTGAAGAAGAGCTGGCTGTATTGCAACAGAAAGCACAGCAGCTGGGCCTCGCTTCGCATAAAGTGATCGATGTGACCGAAGCCTATTACGACGATTGCATCCGGTACCTCATATACGGGAATATGCTGAAGAACGGCACCTATCCGCTGAGCGTGAGCGCCGAGCGGCTGGTACAGGCAATGAGCATTGCGCGGGAAGCGCTGGCTGCGGACGCGGCTTATATAGCCCATGGCAGCACCGGCGCCGGCAACGACCAGGTGCGCTTCGATGGCGTATTCCAGGCGATGGCGCCGCGCATCAAAATCCTGACGCCCATCAGGGACCAGCAGCTGAGCCGGGAAGCAGAGATCGCTTTTCTGCGGGAGCAGGGGATCGATATCGACTTTGCCAAAGCGCAATACAGCATCAATAAAGGCTTATGGGGCACCTCCGTTGGCGGCGCCGAAACACTCACGTCCAACACCTACCTGCCCGAGGAGGCCTGGCCTACGCCGCTGACCGAATCGCTGCCCCTCGAGCTGGCCATCACCTTTGGCAAGGGACAGCCGGTGGCGCTTGAAGGTGCTACGTTTGGGCACCCGGCCCTGCTGATCCAGGCGCTGCAGGCTATTGCGCAGCCTTATGGTATCGGCCGCGATATCCATGTGGGGGACACGATTATCGGGATCAAAGGCAGGGTAGGTTTTGAGGCCGCCGCGCCCATGATCCTGATCAAAGCGCACCAGCTGCTGGAGAAGCATACCTTGACCAAATGGCAGATCTACTGGAAGGACCAGTTGAGCACCTGGTATGCCAATTGGCTGCACGAAGGACAATTGCTGGATCCCGTCATGCGGCATATTGAAAAATTCCTGGAAGACAGCCAGCAGACGGTGAGCGGTACCGTAAAGGTATTGCTGGAGGCCAGGCACTTTACCTTGCTGGGTATCGATAGCCCGCATGACCTGATGAGCAGCCGTTTCGGGAAATACGGAGAAATGAACAACGGCTGGAGCGGTGAAGATGTCAAAGGATTTACGAAGATATTCGGTAACCAGGTCGCTATTTTTCACCAGGTCAATCAAACAGTACATCATGATTAAAGCAGGTATTGCCGGCGCGGCGGGATATACCGGCGGCGAGCTGCTGCGGGTCCTGCTGCAGCATCCGGAAGTGGAGATCGCCTTCGCACACAGCCGGAGCCAGGCCGGACAGCCGCTAAGCAAGGTGCATGGTGACTTGCTGGGAGAAACGGCGCTTACCTTCTCCGGTGGGCCGGATGCTGATATCGATGTGCTGTTCCTCTGTCTCGGACATGGTGAGAGCGCAGCCTTCCTGGAGCAGAACACCGTACCACAAGGCGTGAAGCTGATCGATCTTTCGCAGGACTTCCGGCTGAAGGCCCGCAATGTCCGGGGGGGCAGGACATTTGTCTACGGCCTTCCCGAAAGGAACCGGGAGCGGATCGCAGCAGCAGACAGCATTGCCAATCCCGGCTGCTTTGCTACAGCCCTGCAGCTGGGCCTGCTGCCCCTGGTCAGCCAGGGGTTTGCGGGTGAGGTACATGCTACGGGGATTACCGGCGCCACCGGTGCGGGACAGAAGCTGGCAGAGAGCAGTCACTTTGCATGGCGCAATAACAACATACAGGCCTATAAAAGCCTGCAGCACCAGCACCTGGCCGAGATCGACGAACAGCAGGCGGAAGCAGGCGGGACTGCACATATTCATTTTGTACCCTGGCGCGGCGACTTTGCGCGCGGCATCTTCGTATCCCAGCAATTGCGTACCACACTGTCATTGGATGAGCTGAACAACTTGTACGAAACCTGGTATGCTACACATCCTTTCACGGTATTGAGCAGCAGGCCCATCCATATGAAGCAGGCGGTCAACACCAACAAATGCTTTGTTCATATCGAGCAGGCAGAAGGACAAACGGTGATCCATACGGCCATCGATAACCTGCTGAAAGGTGCGTCGGGACAGGCAGTACAGAATATGAACCTGATGTTTGGTCTGCCGGAAACCACCGGCCTCCATCTGAAGGCCAGCTATTTTTAACCGGCTAAAAAGACCTCATGAAATTATTTGAAGTATATCCCCAGCAGGAAGTCGTGATCCAAAAAGCCAAAGGCGTTTTCGTCTGGGACGATAAAGATAACCGCTATCTCGACATGTATGGCGGACATGCCGTGATCTCTATAGGGCACACGCATCCGTATTATGTGGCGCAGCTTACAGCGCAGCTGGGCAAGATCGGCTTCTACAGCAATGCCGTCCGTATGCCGCTCCAGGAGGCGCTTGCGGAAAAGTTGGGACAGGTGAGCGGCCGGCCGGATTACAGCCTGTTCCTGTGTAACTCCGGCGCAGAGGCGAATGAGAATGCCTTGAAGCTGGCTTCTTTTCACAATGGTAGGGAAAAGGTGCTGGCTTTTGACAAGGCCTTTCATGGCCGTACCTCGCTGGCCGTAGCCGCTACAGACAATTCCTCAATCGTAGCGCCCGTCAACGCTACGGATAAGATCCGTTTCCTGCCCTTCAATGATGAAGAAGCCCTGGAGCAGCACTTCCGGCAGGAAGGTAACCAGTTGTCTTCCGTTATCATTGAAGGTATACAAGGCGTAGGGGGCATCCGGGTGGCCCATCCGGCTTTCCTGCAGCTGCTGCGCCGCCTTTGCGACGAATACGGCGTGCTGCTGATAGCAGATAGCGTGCAATGCGGCTATGGCCGCAGCGGCCGCTTTTTCTCCCACGACCATGCCGGTTTTGACGCCGATATCTATACGATGGCAAAGGGTATGGGCAACGGCTTCCCTATCGGTGGCATCCTTATTGCACCACACATCAAAGCAAAGATGGGCATGCTGGGTACTACTTTCGGCGGCAGTCACCTGGCCTGTGTCGCTGCGCTCTCGGTGCTCGAAGTGATCGAAAAGGAAAGCCTGATGCAGAACGCAGCGACTATAGGCGCCTACCTGCAGGAGGAGCTAGCACAGCTGCCGGGCGTAATGCAGGTAAGAGGTAGGGGGCTGATGGTCGGCTTCGATGTGCCGGGCCGGCAGGCCGGGCTGCGCCATGAGCTTTTGTTCGGACAGCATGTATTTACAGGCGAAGCGAAGCCTGATGCGATAAGACTTTTGCCGCCGCTCTGCCTCAGCAAGGAAGAGGCCGTTCTTTTTCTTGATGCGCTGAAGGCAGCATTGGCGAAGGTGTAATTTTTTTAACCAAATCTCATTATCATAGACAGTGAAGCAATTTATTTCTGTTGCAGATGCCCCGGGCGTCGATCCGTTGATCGAAGCGGCCCTGGCCTACAAGGCCGATCCTTTGCGCGATAAGGAGCTTGGTCGTGGCAAGCGCGTGGGCCTGCTTTTTTTCAACGCCAGCCTGCGTACACGCATCAGCACACAGGTAGCGGCGCAGCAGCTGGGTATGGAAGCGATCGTATTCAATACGGGTACAGAAGGCTGGGCGCTGGAGTTTGCCGATGAGGTGGTGATGAATGGCCATACGGTGGAGCATATCAAAGATGCGGCGCCCGTGCTGGGCGCTTACTTCGATATCCTCTGCATCCGTGCTTTTCCTTCGCTCAGCGACAAAGAAAAAGATTACAGCGAGTATATCCTGCAGCAGTTCATCAGGTATGCCGGTATCCCGGTGATAAGCCTGGAGAGTGCTACGCTGCATCCGTTGCAGTCGCTGGCCGATATGATCACCATCAAAGAGCATATAAGCCCGGCCAGAGCCAAGGTGGTGCTGACCTGGGCGCCGCATATCAAAGCGACGCCGCAATGCGTAGCCAACAGCTTTGCGCAATGGGCCAATGCCTGGGACCAGGTTGCGCTGACGGTAGCCTGCCCCGAGGGCTATCAATTGGATGAAGCCTTTACTGCGGGCGCTACGGTCACTACCGACCAGGAAGCCGCTTTGGCAAATGCCGATTTTATCTATGTCAAAAACTGGAGCAGCTACCGGGAGTACGGGCAGGTATTGCCTGTGGCCGAAGACTGGATGCTTACAGAAGAACAGCTGAGGCAGGCGCCGGGTGCGAAGATCATGCACTGTCTTCCCGTACGGAGGGACCTGGAGCTGGCAGCAGCGCTGCTTGACAGTGACCGCAGCCTGGTAACGAAGCAGGCCGCCAACAGGGTATGGAGCGCACAGGCTGTGCTGGCCTCCGTCTTAAACACCATAAACAGCAAGACATGAACAAGCAAAGGATAACGATAGTCAAGATCGGCGGCAACGTGATCGATGAAGAGCGGGACCTACAGCTTTTTCTCCGGTCCTATGCGCAGCTGGAAGGCTTGAAGATCCTGGTGCATGGCGGCGGGAAGCTGGCTACACAGCTGGCGACGCAGCTTGGCGTACCGCAGCAGATGATCGGCGGCCGCCGTGTGACCGATGCCGCTACACTCAAGATCATTACGATGGTCTACGCAGGGTATATCAACAAGAACATTGTAGCGCAGCTGCAGGTCCTCGGTTGCCCGGCCGTCGGGCTATGCGGCGCCGATGCGAACCTGCTGCAGGCGGTTAAACGAGAGGGAGCGACGCACGACTATGGCTTTGCCGGCGATGTACAGCAGGTCAATGCAGTGGCGCTGAAGCAGCTGCTGCAGCAGGATTTCAGCCTGGTGATCGCGCCGGTAACGCACGATAAGCAGGGGCAGCTGCTCAATACCAATGCCGATACTGTAGCCCGTGAAATCGCCCTGGCTTTGCAGCGGTATTATGAAGTAAGCCTGCTGTATTGCTTCGAGAAGAATGGCGTAATGATGGACGTCAACGATGAGCGAAGCAATATGAAAAGCCTGGACCGCGCGACCTTGCAACAATTGATTGCCGGGGGACAGGTCTATGAAGGCATGCTGCCCAAGCTGGAGAACGCTTTTGCGGCGGCCAACGGCGGGGTGCAGCAGGTGCAGATCGGCCACTGGAGCCATATTGAGGCAATGCAGGCCGGAACATCAGGAACCGCGATCAGGAATTAAAGTATATGGAGCAACTATTTCACAAAGCCGTAGCGCTATTGCAGCAACTGATCCGTATTCCTTCTTTCAGCAAGGAAGAGGAGGGAACTGCACAGTACCTGCAGCAATACCTGGAAAGCGAAGGCATTGTCACCGAACGAAGCGGCAATAACATTATTGCCTGGAGCAAAAACTTCAATTCTGCTAAGCCCACGTTGCTGCTCAACTCGCATCACGATACGGTAAAACCTGCTGCCGGGTATACTTTCGACCCCTTCGATCCCCGCATCGTTGACGGCCGTCTGTACGGGTTGGGCAGCAACGATGCCGGCGCCGCACTGGTCAGTCTTGCACAAGCCTTTGTACATCTGCATAAAGAAGCTATCGGCTGTAACCTTGTCCTGGCAGCCACTGCAGAGGAAGAGATATCGGGCAGCGGCGGTATCGTATCGGTGCTGCCGGCATTGGGTACCATCGACTGCGCTATCGTAGGAGAGCCGACGTTGCTGCAGATGGCAGTGGCCGAGCGGGGATTGATGGTGGTCGATGCAGCGGCTTATGGTGTGGCCGGTCATGCTGCGCGGCGCGAAGGCGCTAATGCAATCGATAAGGCACTGCGGGATATCGCCTGGTTACATGGACATCGTTTCGAAAAGGATTCTGACCTGCTGGGGCCGGTAACGGCACAGGTAACCGTGATCGAAACGCCCAATAAGCAGCACAACATGGTACCCGACCTTTGCCGCTTCACGGTCGATATCCGCTTGAATGAGCAGTACACGCATGAGGAAATATTGCAAGAGCTGCGGCAGCATATGCAGTCGGAGCTGCAGCCGCGCAGCATGCGGTTACGCAGCTCCATCATCAAAGCGGATCATCCACTGGTGCGGGCCGGCCGGCAGCTGGGAATGACGGCTTATGGTTCTCCTACATTGTCCGACAAGGCGCTGATGCCTTTCCCGGCGCTGAAGCTGGGACCGGGCGATTCGGCGCGTAGCCATACTGCTGATGAATATGTTTACCTGGAGGAGATCCGAAAGGGTATTGCTGCGTACATCGATCTGATCAGGGCTTATGCCGGAAGGGATTCCAGGCACCAGGTATGACGTATCAGGTATCAAGTATTCCCTTCCTATACCTAATGCTTAATACCACCTACAATTTCTAACCTTTTATATCTAACATCTAATATCTAAACAAACTATGAAACTCTGGCAAAAAGACCATACGGATACTGCTGGGCTTGTAGAACAGTTTACTGTAGGGAGAGACAAAGATTTTGACCTGTTGCTGGCGGAGGCCGATGTGCAGGGATCGCTGGCGCATACGGCTATGCTGTGCTATGTGGGTTTATTGACAGCAGACGAGCTGGAGCAGATCCATAAAGGATTGCACCATATCGGGCAGCAGATCGCCGAGGGAGCATTCCGTATCGCTACGGAGGTGGAAGATGTGCATTCGCAGATCGAGCTGCAGCTGACGCAGGAGATAGGAGAGGCAGGTAAGAAAATACATAGCGGCCGCAGCCGTAACGACCAGGTGGCCGTGGCGATCAAGCTCTTTCTGAAGAAGGAGATCAAAGAGATCGCCGGCCTGGCTGCAACATTGTTCGACGAGCTGCAGGGTTTAAGTGAGCGGTATCGTTATCACCTGCTGCCCGGCTATACACATTTGCAGGTGGCTATGCCTTCCTCTTTCGGTCTTTGGTTCGGCGCTTATGCCGAAAGCCTGGTCGATGACCTGGAGCTGCTGGCCGCAGCTTATAAGATAACGGATAAAAATCCCCTGGGCAGCGGCGCGGGCTATGGTTCCTCCTTCCCGCTCGACAGGCAGCTGACCACAACGCTGCTGCAGCTGGGCGACCTGCACTATAATGCGGTCTATGCGCAAATGAGCCGGGGTAAGACGGAGCGCTTTGTGGCCACCGGGATCGCGGCTCTGGGCGCCACGCTGGCGCGGCTCTCAATGGACATCTGCCTTTTCATGAACCAGAACTTCAGCTTTATCCGCTTCCCCGAAGCCTTGACTACGGGCAGCAGCATTATGCCGCATAAGAAGAATCCTGACCTGTTTGAACTGGTAAGGGGAAAAGGTAACCGGTTGCAATCGATACCCAACGAGCTGGCCCTGCTGACGACCAACCTGCCTTCGGGCTACCACAGGGAGCTACAGCTCACCAAGGAGGTCCTGTTCCCGGCAATAGAAACGCTTAAGGATTGTTTCCGTATCCTGAGCTTTGCTTTGCCCCAGGTACAGGTAAAGGAAGGTATACTGGAAGATCCGGCATACCGCTATTTGTTTACGGTCGAAGCGGTGAACGATAAGGTGCGTGAGGGCATGCCTTTCCGGGAGGCTTACCGCGCCGTAGGCAACAGCGTGGAGCAAGGCAGCTTTGCTTACGAAGGATTCGACCCTGCGCGGCATACACACGAAGGGTCTATGGGCAACCTATGCAACCCGGAGATTGCGGCTGCCATGAAAAAAGTATTGCAGCAATTTGCGCTGGTATAGGCAACCGCGCTCAGGCTTTGCTTTCCAGGGCAGGCTCTTTCCTGCGGGTCGCCATTTTTTTCCGGTTACGGCTCAGGGTTTCCGGCTTGATGCCCAGGTAGGAGGCGATCATATGTTGCGGTACTCTTTGCACAATATCCGGATAGGTGTTCACGAACATGCGGTACTTATCCTCGGCAAAATGAGTGAGGTAATTGATGACGCGCATGTGCAGGGCACGAAGCCTTTTCTGCATGGCCACCCGGAAATATTTTTCAAGCTTGGGTACCTGCACCAGCAGCTTCTGGTAAATTTCCCGGTCGATAAGGAGTACTTCCGAATGTTCCAGCGCATCGATATTGTACAGGGCCTCCATATCTTCCAGCTGGTGAAAGCTATCGGGGATCCAGCTGCCCTCGGGGGCAAACTGGATCACATGCTCCATATCCTTCTCTCCTTTGAGGTAAGCACGAAGCATACCTTTCTCTACAAAAAAGAGATGACGGAAGACCTCGCCAAACTGCATCAGGTATTGGCGCTTACGGAGTTTTTTTACAATGAACGAAGCTTTAATGATATCTTCTTCCGCTTTGCTCAGCACTACTTCCTTGCCGATGTCAGCGATCAACAACTCCATCATACAGTTATAGTTTGTGTTGTGCCTATTGAAGCAAAGGAGGCTGAAATTCCATCCCAGAGCCGGATACGGCATTCCAGGGCTTTGATTACGGCTTCGGTAGCCTCCTGCCAGCGGGACTCAGATGTACCGCAGAGCGAGGCCGTCATGCGATGGGCCAGGTGGGCATGATGATCGCCGTCCACTTCAATATGGCGCTCTAAATAATATTTGAAAATGCCGATCTGTTCCGGGGCCTGCGCATGCAGGCTGTTCACAAAAGAAAGGAACATCTGCGGGATCAGGTCTTCCCGGCCGAAGGTAAATACCGCGGCCTGAAGGTGGGGCTTGTTACTGCCGATTACTTCGAAGGTGTTGCGCACAAAATCGACAGCGGCTTCCGGTGCGCCGCTCTCTTCAAGGGCTTCCTGCAGATCTTTCCCGGCGGCAAGCAAGACCAGCAGCTGCCTTACGGGCACCGTATCGCTGCCGGACTGCGCCATCGCTTCAAGGTAAAGCTCAAAATGGCTGTGTCGCCGGCCCTGCTCGTCTACATCGCTTTCTTCTCCTGTTACGATCTCGTTGATCAGGTAGCGGGTTTCGGCATCGCCCCGGGGCACCCAGGGAAGGTCTACACAGGTGAGCGCCCGTTGCAGGGCTTTCAGCAGGGACATAAAGTCCCATACGGCGAAGACATGATGCTGCATGAATTGCTGCAGGTGTTCCAGCGAAGCGATCTGCCGGTATACCGGGTGCTGTACCAGCTGTTGCTGTAGGGGAGCGATCTCCTGTTGAAGGCGTTTAAGATGATCCATGAATAATTACGGGCAGGCGAATACCTGGTTTTTAAGCCCGCAAAGTTAGCGCAATCGGTGTTTATCTATTATAGAAACTTACAATAGGGGCCTTAAAGAGAAAAGCCCTCCGGAAACGGCTTCGGAGGGCTTAGACACGTAAAAGAAAATTATTCCGTAACGATCTGCGCCAGGTGAATGCAGATCTCTGCAGCCTTCTCCATATCCTGCACGCTCACATATTCCTGCTTGGAGTGAATGCCCATTTCCCCGGTAAAGATATTAGGGCAGGGCAGGCCCATAAAGGACAGGCGCGAGCCGTCGGTACCGCCGCGGATGCTGATGCGCTCTGGCGCAATGCCTGTGCGGCGGTAAGCTTCTTCGGCATGGGCCATCACTTTGGGGTGCTGGTCCAGCACTTCCTTCATATTGCGGTATTGTTCTCTGACCTGGAACTCGTACCGTGCACCGGGATAAGCGGCAACGATCTCTTTAAGAATACCTTCCAGCCGGCTTTCGTATTCTGCCAGCTTCGCCGTAATGTGATCGCGGATAATAAAGTCGATCCGGGTCTTTTCGGCGCCGCCTTCAATGTGCACCGGGTGTACGAAGCCTTCTCTGCCGCTGGTGGTCTCGGGACTCCAGCTGTCGCCGGGTAAAGCGGCGAGGAAAGCGCCGGCAATCTTGGCCGCATTCACCAGCTTGCCTTTGGCATAGCCGGGATGGGCGCTGATGCCATGTATGGTGATGCTGACACCGTCGGCAGAGAAGCTTTCGCCTTCCAGGTGGCCTCTTTCGCCGCCATCGAGGGTGTAGCCGAAATCGGCGCCCAGCTTTTTCATATCGACCCCATCGACCCCATGGCCGATCTCTTCGTCGGGTGTGAACAGGATGCGGATCTTTCCGTGCTTTACTTCAGGGTGTTCCATCAGGTATTGCGCGGCATCCATGATAACCGCTACACCGGCTTTGTCGTCGGCGCCCAGCAGGGTAAGCCCCGATGCAGTAATAATATCGTCGCCGATCCTTTCTTTAAGGTAGGGGTGATTGTTGGTTGAAATGACCACACTGTTATCATCGGGCAGCACAATATCGCTACCGTCGTATTGACGGTGCAGGATAGGCTTCACGTTTTCGCCGCTGCAATCGGGCGAAGTATCTACGTGGGCGCAGAAGCAGAGTACGGGTACCTCGGCATCGGTATTGGCCGGTATGGTGCCGTAAACAACGCCTTTGTCATCGAGCTCAGCATCTGCAATGCCGATGGCTTTCAGTTCGTCTACCAGCAGCTTGCTCAGGTTCTTCTGCTTTTCGGTAGAAGGTTGTGCGGTGGAATAAGGATCACTTTGGGTGTCGATCTGCACATAGCGCATCAGGCGCTCGGCGACCGTATGCTGATAATCGGAGGCGGTCATTGCGGATAAAGATTTTGTGGGGACAAAGGTAGGGATGATCTTAAAACGGCAAAGCTGTTTTCAATAAAAAGCGCACTTTCTACTCGTTTCTCAGGATCAAGCGAAAAGTTGAGGATACGATATAGGTATGTCCTAAGGAAAATCCGGGGCATCGGTTCAGAACCCAGAAGATGGAATGCTTCAGTGCTTAGGTTGAGTTTGTACCGCAGCTGCATGGCCAGGCCGGTCGGGACGTGCAACGGCCTGAACGGCGGTTGGATACATATTCTGCCTAGCAACCTTGGTTTTGCTCCTACGGAGCAATTTATGTTTGTTCATGCTGGCGCTACAAACATTTGGCTCCTACGGAGCCCTGTAATCCGAACTTCTAGCCATCGGATGTCCTGGCTATATCACCGGTCTTACTGCCGGCTGATAAAAAGGTTGCTCCTTGGTGGCGCAGAATTCGTTCCACAGGTCCTGCACGATCTCTGCAGCAGGCTTGATGTCGTTGATCTGTCCGCTCACCTGCCCGATCTCCAGCTCACCTTCTTCGAGGTCGCCTTCAAACATACCGAGCTTGGCCCGGGCCCTGCCCAGGAGCTGCACCAGCTCTTCGTTGCTGGCGCCGCGGGCTTCGGCTTCGCTCACCACCTGGTAGAAGTGGTTCCTGATGAGCCGTACAGGGGTAAGCCTTTTCAACGACAGCATGGTATCGCCTTCGCCTGCTTTAACGATGGCCGTTTTAAAGTTATCGTGGGAGGAGGCTTCAGGGCTGCAGACGAAGCGGCTGCCCACCTGCGCACCTTCCGCACCCAGTGCCATTACGGCAAACATGGCTTTGCCTGTGCCGATACCGCCGGCAGCAATCAGCGGGATATCTATGGCTTGCCGTACCTGCGGGATCAGGCAAAGGGTTGTCGTCTCTTCCCGCCCGTTGTGTCCCCCGGCCTCAAAGCCTTCGGCTACAACCGCGTCTACGCCGGCATCCTGGCTCTTGAGCGCAAATTTGGCGCTGGACACCACATGTACTACAGTAATGCCTTCGTTCTTCAGGGTCTGTGTCCAGGTTTTGGGGTTACCGGCCGAGGTAAATACGATAGGCACCCTTTCTTCCAGGATATGCTTCACATGCTGGTCGATATCGGGGTAGAGCAAGGGCAGGTTCACGCCGAAAGGCTTGTCTGTAGCTGCTTTACACTTGCGGATATGTTCGAGTAATGTATCGGGATACATGCTACCGGCGCCGATAAGGCCCAGCCCGCCGGCATTGCTTACGGCCGAAGCCAGGCGCCAGCCCGAGGCCCATATCATACCGGCCTGTACTATAGGGTACTCAATATTGAAAAGCTTAGTGATCCTGTTCTGGAATGTCATAGCGGTAACACAAATTAATCTTTGGAAAATCGGGGAGAGGTCTAGCCCAGGTCAATGTCCGTATTGTCGCCTATGTTCAGGCTCTGGCTCATGCCGTGTACATAAGCATCGCTGCCGATGATGGAAGATTTCAGCACTACCTCGTCCAACTCGGCAAAAGAGCCGATGATGCTGTTGCGGATAATGGAAGAGCGGATCGTGGTATTTTCGCCTATCGATACCGACGGGCCAATGATCGAGTGCGCGATCTTGCAGCCGCTGGCAATATTAACAGGTGGAATGATCACGGTATCGGGAAACTCAGGTACAGTATAGCCCGGCTGCTCGCTCATGGTCTTCAGCAGGGTGGCGTTGGTTTCCAGCAAAGTCTCTTTTTTTCCGCAGTCAAACCAGTTGTTGACCTTGAAAGCTTTGAATACAATGCCTTGCTCGATCATATGCTGCAGGGCATGGGTCAGGTGGTATTCGCCGTCGGCATCTGCACGGTTGTGCAGGTAAGCATCCAGCGCGCTGAACAGGGCATTGGTCTCTTTGATCTTATACACGCCCACCATGGCCATATTGGACTTGGGGATGAGCGGCTTCTCCACTACTTTCAGCACGCGGTTGGTCTCATCTACTTCAGCTACACCGAAGCTGCGGGGATCGTCTACCCGCCGTATGCCGATCTGCGAAGTCTCGCTCTGCAATACGGTATCAATATCGAAATCGCAAATGGTATCGCCGAATACGATCAGCACCTCGTCGTTCTTTACTGCATCGCGGGTAAGCCATATGGCGTGGCCGGTGCCGCGGCGGTCATTCTGCGTTACAAAAGTGCAGCGCAGACCGGGATAAGTGCGTAGCACGTAGTCCTGGATCTTGTCGCCCAGGTAGCCGATGATGAAAATATATTCGTCAATGCCTTTGTCGAGCAGGGCATCTACGATCACGCTCAGGATAGTTTTCCCAGCCATAGGCATTAATGCTTTGGGCTGGGTATAAGTATGTGGTCTCAGTTTGGTGCCGGCTCCGGCCACCGGTATGATTGCTTTCATAAAGAGAGTGTGAAAATACAATTTTATCGGCAGCGGCGAACGAACGACAGGGATTTGATGATTAAAGGATAACAACGGCTGCCTGACCAGGCAGGAGTACCCCCGGCTGAAAATATGCAGAAAGGCTGTTCCTGCTTCCGGAACAGTCCTTTGCAGGCCAAGACGGGCTGCTATTATTTCGTAATTACCTGATGAGGCTATTTTTAACAGCCTTGCCTTATTGCGCTGTGGCCGTTTCGCCGTTAAATATTGATGCCGGCGCAGAGCACCATATGTATCTTGAATAAGGCAAAAAGGACCGGCATAGTTTTGATTTAAAGGGTGATGAAACCGTCATTTCTTTTGCTCGATCATCACGATGATCTCTTTCAGCTCTTCCGGCGATATCTTTTGTTCCCGTGCAAAAAAGCTAACAACCTCTTTGTAGGAATTGGAGAAGTAGTCTTTCACAATATGAGCAAAATGATTCCGGTTATAGGTTTCAATGCTGATCGTCGGCTGGTACCAGTAGCTGTTGGCCATCCTTCTACTTTTCACAAACCCTTTCCGCTCCAGGTTCTTTACCGTAGAGGCAATAGTGGTATAGGGTGGAGGCTCCTTCATAGCGTTCACGAAATCGCGGATGAAGCCGCCTCCTGTATGCCATATAGCCTGCATTGCTTCTTCTTCGGTGGGGGATAATCGTTCCATTTTCTACGAATATTTCGCAATTCTACGAAATTTTCGTAGATAAGCAATTTTTGTTTAGCTTTTGTCTGTTTCACAGCCGTGTTTGCACACACAGCCGCAAATGATTACTTTTGCACTGTCTTTTGAAAAATACGTTTATGGCAATCGTCGATTTAGTAATGCCCAAAATGGGTGAAAGTATAATGGAAGCCACGGTATTAAAGTGGCACAAGCAACCCGGTGACCAGGTGAAAATGGATGAAACCGTTCTGGAGATCGCTACCGACAAGGTAGACAGCGAGGTGCCTTCTACTGCCGCCGGTACCATTACCGAGATCCTGTTTAAAGAAAATGACGTAGTACCTGTGGGTACTGTCATTGCCCGTATCGATTCGGCTGCTGCAGCCGGCAACGGGGCTCCTGCCGCGCCGCCGTCGCAAGTCGCCGCTCAGCCTGCCGCTGCTCCTCAGCCACAACCTGCAGCCAGCATCGCTTCAGGCGGCAACCGCTTCTACTCACCGCTGGTGCTCAATATAGCTGCTAAAGAAGGCATCGGTATGGCCGAGCTGGAAAATATTCCCGGTACCGGTAACGAAGGCCGTGTGACCAAAAAAGACATCCTGACCTATGTGGCTTCCCGCGGCGCTGTACCCGCAACCCAGGCCCAACCCGCAGCCCAGCAGCCCGCACCACAGGCCGCTCCGGCAGCCACCACTACTGCGATAACCCATACACCGCAACCTGCTGCTAGCTATGGTGGCAATGTAGAGATCGTGGAGATGGACCGTATGCGCAAGCTGATTGCGGATCACATGGTGCGCAGCAAGGCGACCTCACCGCACGTAACCAGCTTTACCGAGGCCGATGTGACCAACCTGGTAAAATGGCGGGATAAGAACAAGAAGGCTTTTGAAACCAAGTATGGTGAAAAGATCACCTTCACCCCGATCTTCATCGAGGCGATCGTGAATTGCATTAAGAAATACCCGATGATCAATGCCAGCGTCGACGGCGATAAGATCATCATCAAGAAAGATATCAATATCGGTATGGCTGCGGCGTTGCCCAGCGGCAACCTGATCGTTCCGGTAATCAAAAGCGCCGATACGAAAAATCTGCTGGGACTAACCAAAGATGTAAACAGCCTAGCTACTGCGGCACGCAGCAATAAGCTGAAAGCCGACGATACCCAGGGCGGTACGTTTACCCTTACCAACGTGGGTACCTTCGGTAGCCTGATGGGTACGCCCATTATCAACCAGCCGCAGGTAGCGATCCTGGCTGTGGGTAGCATCAAGAAGCGTCCCATGGTGCTGGAAACGGCTGAAGGCGATGTGATCGCAATCCGTCATATGATGTATCTCTCGCTAAGCTACGACCACCGCATCGTAGATGGCTCACTGGGCGCCAGCTTCCTTACTGCTGTGGCCAACGAGCTGGAAGCCTTCGATGGCAACAGGCAGGTATAATAACTATTCCGATAATAAAGGCCGGCGGGATCTTAACAGGCCCCGCCGGCTTTTTTAGTGTCGTTCCCCTACATTCAGCTGCTGTGGTCAGATATAATGAGCCATTGCCCGTTTATCTTTTCAAAGAGTAAAGTAAAATAACCTTCAAGATCGCCGGTTTTGCGTTGCAGTCGCCAGCGGCCGGTTACCTGGCTGTAGCGGGCCGAAAGCAGCTTCAGCTGCAGGATATCGAAGCGTAGCCTGCCCATGGCTTCTTTGCCGGGATAGCTTTTCCGGTAATTGTCCAGGGTGGGCTGCCAGCCATAGGTAATCCCTTTTTTACCAATAAAGGTCAGGGAGTCGCTATGCCAGTAGCCTGCCATATAGTCTTCGATATCGCCACGGTTCCATGCTGCCGATTGGAGATCGAGCACCTTCCGTATGGCCGCGTCATCACGCCGTACGTTTTGGGCCTGGCCGCGTGAAGCGGTGCAAAGCAGGAGGCACAGCAGCATAAAAAGCAATGGTTTCATAATCCGTTATTTCATTCAAATATACAAGTAAGGTCATGAAAAAGGGGTGTAAGAATACACCCCAGGTAAAAACTACTACCACATTGTTGGCCTCGCGGCGAAGGATCACCTGTCCGTAGTGTCCGTATCGTCGTCACCGGCGTTTTGCGCCCCGTCTTCTTTATTAGCCGGATCGCCCTCTACGCCGGAGGGGCCCATTTTATAATAAACATCTTCGTCCCAATCGTTGTATTCTTTAGTGCTGTAGCGGAACCGGCCGGGGCGCATTTCAAAATCGCGGTCGATATGGTAAGCGCTGGTAAGATTCTCAATACGGAATACCTTGCCTGTGGGCACCTGCAGCTCTACTCTCAGCTTCTGGGCACGGAAGGGATCGCCATGGGGAAGTGTAAAGTCCTGTGGCAGGTAAAGCACATTGCCTTCCTGGCGGTAATGGAATTCCAGGGGAAGGGCCAGGGCTTTTGCCCGGCTTACACTGCGGCCGCGGGCACTTTTCTTTATAATAAGATGATAGAGGCTGTCTTTGCTGGCGGTGATCCGGAGGCTGATATTGCTGATGGCCACGGTGCTGTCGTCGCGGAAGCGGATACCTTCATGCTCATGATCGTCCTCGTCCTGTTCGATCTCCCCATTCTCATCCTGCAGGCTTTGCCTGATGATCAACGTATCGTTGATCGGCTGATTGAGGCTGAGTGGGTAGGCATTGCTGTAGGATACCTTAAAGTCGGAAGCGATGGAAGTGCTCACCCAGAACAGGCCGAATATACCGGCAATAAACAGCAGGGTAAAGGTTCCGGTTACCCATTTGTTCCCAGCCAATTTACGACCGGTGATCATCCTGACCAGCAGGCGGATCACTGCAATGAAAGGGATGATGAGGGTGAGAGCAACACAGATCCAGAGCACTGTACGCTGGACGGGGCTTTCGGTAATGAGCGCACTGAAAGGGAAAATGAAAACAGAAGAGGTAGCTAGCCCGAACAAAGCCGCAAGTACTGCGATAATAACACCTGCGAGTGTAATCAATACCGTACCGAGAATAAGGAATACGAATACTTTGACCAGCACGGCGATCAGCTGTGCCAGGCCCGACCTTTTCGGCGGGGCAATCCTGTCGGTCTCGCCGCCTTTAATGGCCTGGCTGAGGTTGTGTATATCTACCTTTTCTCCGCGCATTTCCAGCTTTTCGGCCACTGTATTGGCCTCCGGAAGAGAAGCCCATAAGATAATGTACAGCACTACCAGCGTGGGCAGGCCGCCGACCATCAGCGAGAAGATGGACTGGAAGAACATGCCATTGCCCAGGATGCTGAAGAAGATAATGCCCAGCAGGGGGGCTGCGAAGATAATGCGGGGAATAATGGGATCAATATTGGCGTAGGCAGCGATACCCGAACATACGCCGCCCACTACTTTTTGCCGCGGGTTACGGTATAGCCGGCGTCGGACCGTGGGGGTGCTGCTGTCGCTTTCGGGAAGCAGGGCCCACAGCAAAAAGTACACCAGCAGGCCTGCTCCCCAGGCCAGTGTGATGAGGATAAAAGCGATGCGGACAACGGTAGGATCGATATTGAAGTGAGCGGCAATGCCGCCACATACGCCGCCAACCAGCTTCTCGCTGCGGCTGCGGCTGAAGGGCGGGCGTGCCTGGCTGCCGGGGGCATGGCGCTCTTCTTTGCGGTTGCTCTTTCCGGATTCTTCTTCGCCGGCTTCGCTTTCGATCTGCTCCGGGCTGCCCATGATGGCGATCATATCGGTGATGTCTGCCGCCATAATGCAGGGAGCGCCCTTGCTCAGCTTATCCTGGAAGAGCTCACCCATACGGTCTTCCATATCCCGTACGATCTCATCGCCGCCTTCTTCGCGGGAGAAGAATATTTTGAGCCGGTTGAGGTAATCGCGGAGCTGTTCGTATGCCGATTCGTCTATAGGGATCAACCTGCCCGCCAGGTTTATATTGATGATCTTGTTCATTGTTGTAGCATTAAAACTTGTGAGTGGTAGAGATTTGGTTTCAGGAATGAGGTTCAGGACGAAGGGTCGCGGGTAAGCTCGTTCACAGCATCGGCCAGCTGTTGCCATGTTTGCTGTAGTTCGAGGTAGAAGGCCTCTCCTTTTTCCGTGAGGCTGAAGTATTTCCGGGGAGGACCCGATGCGCTTTCTTCCCAACGGTAGCTTAGCAGCTCTGCATTCTTAAGCCGGGTCAGCAGGGGGTATAAAGTGCCTTCAAGTATAGATAGCCCTGCTGCTTTCATCCGGTCAATAATATCGGAGGGATATACTTCCGATTTTCTGATGATAGAAAGAATACAAAACTCCAGCACACCCTTACGCATTTGCGAACTCGTGTTTTCTGTATTCATGTCAATTAGATATTATGGTGTTACAATCAATTTGCCTGAAGCGTTTCATTATGGCTCTGTCTTTATGATACAAAGATACAGCCAATAAATAGTATTATGCAATGCAAAGTACTATTTATTGGCTTATTTTAACATAAATTTATCAAAAAAAAGGTGAAAAGAGAATAGTCCTTATGGGAAATTGAAACATCTTATATAAAAGGGGACCGTGATTGTGTGTGGAAGCATAGCTGAAAATGAAGTTTTATTAACCTGATCTTAGCTTATTATTAATAAGAACCTAGAGATAAGGTAAAGAAAAATCTAAATTGCATTGACGCGGTTCTCCTGGAAATATCTATATTTACACGCTTAAAAATTGAGAGCATTAAAAAAACAGATGTATGAAGAAGATCTATTTAGCCGTTTTTCTTGCTTGTTCGATGGGGGGGGCGGTACATGCGCAAATCAGCGAAGGTGGTTTGCCATGGAGCGTTGGGAACAATACGGCCAATTCTTTATCCGTTAAACCGGTGACACTGGCCACTCCGGATTTTGAAACAGCAAAAAAGCAGTACGAAAAGGACGTTATGGATGGTAAGCCCAGAGCTTATCTCGGCGGCCTGATGGTCAATACGGACATTTCTCTCACAAAAGCCGGTCAGTTTACTTACCTGAAAGATGGTCGTAAAATATGGCGCGCAAAGATAGAGATCAATAATGTGCAGGCTGTTAACTTATATTACAACGATTTTCAGCTGCCTGCAGGGGTAACTTATTACATTTCCAATGGTAACGGAAAGCAGCTGCTGGGCGCTTTCACCCGAAGCAACAATTCGCCCGACGGCTTGTTTGCTACAGGAGCGATTCAGGGTGGCACCGTTAACCTTGAGCTCAATATCGACGCTGATGTTAAGCTGGAGGATATCCGCTTCCACATCGACAGAGTAGGCGCTATGTTCCGCGGCGAAGAGTATGTAGCGGATATCTACAGTTCTGATGAAACTAAAGATAATGTAGTGCTGAAGCCTACACTGGATGGTGACCAGGCTATCGGCAGCTCTTCTCCCTGCCACATCAATGCTTTTTGTCCTGTGGTGCCCGCTGCTCAGAATGCCGCTCGTAGCGCAACAGCCAGGATCGTTATTCCTGGTGCAGGTTTTATTGGATTCTGCTCCGGAACTTTGCTGAACAGCACCGGTGGTGTTTGTAAGCCTTATTTCCTTACAGCAGCCCACTGCGATGGTGAAAACGTAAACGGTACAACCGACGATCATTTTGCACAATGGATGTTTGACTTCAATATGCAATATCCTGGTTGTACCAATACCGGTGATCCCCTGGCTAACCGTAAAAGGATAACAGGCGCATTCTTCCGTTCCCGTTCCCGTTACCCTTCTTCGGGTACCGCGGGCGCCAAAGATGCGATCCAGGACTTCCTGTTCCTGGAACTCAGACAAACACCCGCTGCGGAGTGGGGTGTTTCCTTGGCCGGATGGAACCGTAGCTCAACTGTATACATGACTGACGTAGATACTTTCTGGGGTTTCCATCATCCCGGCGGCGATGTGAAGAAAATGTCTCTGACCACACAGATAACGCCTAACGGTACTTTTAACCAGAACTCCGTAGCTGGTACGCACTGGGCAATGAACTTTGATTATGGTGTTACGCAGGGCGGTTCTTCTGGCAGTGGCCTGTTTGATAAGAACGGCCTGCTTATTGGCGACCTTTCCGGTGGAGACTTTGCTACCGGCACCTGTGCGCCAGCCGGCACAGACGGTCTGTACAGCAAATTTTTCCGTGCCTGGGATTTCGCAGAACCCGGCCAGTCCTCTTCACCTGCTACCCGTCTGAAAGATTGGTTGGATCCTACAAACTCAAATGCAATCACCGTTGCTGCTGCTAGCCTTCCCTGTGATGGTGTAGGTATTAAAGAAGCAGAGTTGAAAAATGCTTTCTCTATTTTCCCTAATCCCAGTACCGGACTGGTAAAAATGAAAACTAATTTCGCTCAGCCCACCGCACTTACCGTAAATGTGGTAGGCATTACCGGAGCGACACTGGCCACCTATAAGATTGAGAAGTCAATTTCCGGAGAATATCTGATGGATATGACCCAACTGGCCAATGGTATTTACCTGATCAAAGTGAGCAGTGATGAAGCTCAAGTGACACAGAAATTCGTGCTGGCCCGCTAATCACGAACTTGCATTTAAAGTCCGGATATTTATTGAATTGCTAAAATTATTTTAACTAATTGATAATTTTTGGTTATCTTAGCCGCCAATAAATATCCGGCATTCTAAATCTGTTTTCAATTTTAAAATTTTTTAACTAGTAGCAATGAAAAAAACATTACTCCTATTTATACTAGCTTTTACTGTTAGTATACAGGCTTCATTTGCGCAATCGCAGAAGATCAAAGGAAGAGTGACAGATAGCAAAGGCGAAGGTGTGCCTGGCGCAAGCGTTAAGGTTAAAGGTACAGAAGTGGGAACTGTAACAGATATTGACGGTAATTATGAGCTGGAATTGCCAGAGGGCAAAAAGGTGCTGGTTATCGACGGTATTGCCGGCAAAGCCCAGACAGAAGTAAAAGATGCCAGTGCTCCGGTGAATGTAGTTGTTGAGCAAAGCAGCCAAGATCTGGAAGGTGTTGAGATTTATGGTAAAAAAATTGATAAGCGTGAGAGCGTGTCGTCTATCAGCACTGTAACCGCCGAGCAAATCGCATCACGGCCCATTACTAACATTGTCTCTGCGCTGGACGGTAATGCTGCGGGTGTTAACGTGTCCAGCGGCGGTGGCCAGCCTGGCGCCAGCCCCGACATTCTGGTACGTGGCTTCGGCTCTCTGAGCGCCAGCAGTTCTCCGCTGATCGTTTTGGACGGTGCTGTATATGATGGTACTCTATCTTCTATCAACCCCTATGATGTGGCGACCATGAGCGTATTGAAAGACGCTTCCGCGACTTCCATCTATGGTGCTCGTGGCGCCAATGGTGTGATCATGATCACTACTAAGAAAGGCAAGAAAGGTGATAAGCCTATAATCAACATTGATGCCCAGGTGGGTATGTTTACCCGTATGATCCCGGAATATGATCGGGTAAGTGCACGTGATTATTATAAGCTGGCCTGGGAAGGTCTGTATAACATCTACTCTGAACAGACAGATCCTGAGACTGCTGCGGGTGCTGCAGATGCTAATACTATCCCTTTGATCCTGGGTGGTTACAACACATTTAATGTACCTGCTGATCAGGTGTATAAGAACGGTCAAATCAATCCCAATGCTTCTATTCTGTATGAGGATGACTGGCAGAAAGCTGTTTCCCGTACTGGCCTGCGTCAGAAATATAACGTGTCTGTAAACAATGGCGATGATAAGAGCACTTATTACTTCTCTGTTGGTTACAACAATGAAAAAGGTATCTTCAAGCAATCCGATTACGATCGTATCACTACCAGGCTGAATATTACGTCGAAGATCACTCCCTGGTTAAATTCCGGTTTGAGCCTGGGTGTTACTTATGATAATATGCGTTCTTTTGCGGCAGACGGATCTGCGTATGCTAACCCTTTCATGACTACCCGCCTGATGCCGTCCCTGTATCCGATCTACCTCCACGATCCTAATACGGGGGCATTGGTACTCGATGCCAATGGCCAGCCTCAGTACGACTTTGGTGATAACCCCCAGTATGGACAAGTGCGTCAGTTCGCTACTAACCAGAACGTTATCGCCTCTATCTACAATGATAATACCACCACTAAAGCCTTTAGTGGTTTCGGTAGCGGTTATCTGGAAGCTAAATTCCTGAAGGACTTCACTGCACGTACTAATATCAGCGTAAATACTTACAATGGTAACCAAAGCATTTACCAGAACAAATTCTTTGGCGATGGCGAACCCTTTAATGGTATCCTTACCCAGCAGAATAACAACAACATTTCTTATACCTGGACGCAATTGCTGATGTGGAAACCCACTTTCGGTATTTTCAATCCTGATGACGCAAACCATTCCCTGGACGTTACAGTAGGTCATGAGAACTATCTGTTAAGGGCTGAATCTTCCTACCTGCAGCGTGCTGGTTTCGGTGGCTCTTCAATTGAATCCGGAGCAGCAGCAGCTTATGGTATCGGATCTTCTCAAAGTGTAGATTACCACGCTATTGAAAGCTATTTTGCTTTCGCAGGCTATACCTTTAAACAACGCTATACGTTAAATGCTACCTTCCGTCGTGATGGGACTTCCCGCTTTGCTAAAGATGGCCGCTGGGGTAACTTCTACTCTGTTGGTGGTAACTGGATGTTGAGCGAAGAATCTTTCCTGAAGGGTAAGACAACCTGGATCGACGAATTGAAGCTGCGTGCTAGTTATGGTATTACCGGTAACGAAAACCTGGGATCTTCCAACTATTATGCTTACCTGACTACTTACAGCTATTATCCTAACAATACTTATTCCGGTTATGCTTTCGGCGGATACGGTAACCCTGCTTTGAAATGGGAATCCCAGTATAGCTTCGACGTCGCTGTTGACTTCTCTCTGTTCAACAAACGCCTGACCGGTACTGCCGATTTTTACCAGCGTGGTTCTAAAGATCTGCTCTTCGTACAAACTCTGGCGCCTTCCACTGGCGTAAATGCCATACAAGCTAACGTAGGCGCAGTACGCAATACTGGTATTGAACTGGAGTTACATGGCAAGCCCGTGGTAACTAAGAACTTTAGCTGGACCATTGATGTGACTGCCTGGCACTATCGTAACAAAATGACCCAGATCCAGAGCACCACACCCGGACAGGATACCATCTACGGCAGCGGTAGCATTCTGGCTAACGGCCTGCCCAGGGATAACTACTTCCTGCCTGACTATGCCGGTGTTAATCCCGATAATGGTAAGGAGCAATGGCGTCTTGCTGATGGAACAACAACTACAGACTACAATATTGCCCAACAACCACAAAACTGTGTTTATGCCGGTACGCCTTACCGTGATATCGAGGGCTCTCTGAGAAATACCCTTAACTACAAAGGCATCGACTTCTCTTTCATGTTTACCTTCGGTCTTGGTGGTAAATTCTATGATGGCGTCTACCAGCAGTTGGCAGCCGGTGGCTGGGGTACTGCTTATTCTACCGATCTGCTGAACCGTTGGCAGAAACCGGGTGATCAGACAGATGTGCCTAAAATGGACTACAGCGAACTTTCCGGAAGGACGTCAACCCGCTTCCTGACCAGCAACAGTTTCCTGAATATTAAGAATGTTAACCTGGGCTATACCTTGCCCGATAAATGGTTGAAGACAGCAGGTTTCCGCAGCGCCAGGGTTTATGTACAGGCAGAGAATATTTTCGTGTTCACACCGCGCAAAGGACAAGATCTCCAGCAGAATTTCGTAGGTGGATCTGACTATGTTTATCCTCCTTACCGTACAATCATGTTCGGTCTGAATATCGGTCTGTAACACTAAATTAATTATTCAATACAACTTTCTAAGTTTAAAAAGCATTAATCAAATGAATATATTTGGAAAAATGGGTGGGATAGCGTTGTCCGTCGTGCTGGTTTCCGGTGCGGTAGGCTGCAAGAAATCTTATCTCGACAGGAGCCCTTCTGATGCCGTAGCCATTGATTCCGTATTTAGGACCACAGCAACCGCAAAAGAGGCAGTACAAGGTTTGCACAGGTATATGTATCAAGTAGGCGATCCTGAGACTTTCGGTCAAAAATCAATTGACCTGATGTCTGATCTTATGGGTGAAGACATGCCTATAAGTGGTACCGGCGCGGGTTGGTACACGAGCGTTTATAACTATAACGATGCCCGTGTATCCGGCGGTACACCTGGTTATACCTGGGGTTATTATTACCGCATTATCAATAACGCCAATATGATCCTGGCCAATATTGATAAGGCTGAAGGACCGCAAAACGAGCGCGACAATATCAAAGGTCAGGCGATGTTCTACAGGGCTTTTGCCTACTATAATCTCTGTCTTTATTATCAACAAACCTATGCCGGCACTGGTCCGTTCAATGGCCAGACAATGGACTTTAAAAATGCTCCCGGTGTGCCGCTGTATACAGCTCCTACTACTGTAGGAACACCGCGCGCGCCAATGAGTGAGGTATTTGCCCAAATTACATCCGATCTGCGTAATGCAATCGAGTTGCTGGATGGAAATACTGCGGGTGGTGGTAAAACTGAAATTAACCAGAATATTGCTAAAGGTCTCTATGCGAGGGTAGCGCTGTCTATGAACGACTGGCCTACGGCGGCGCAGATGGCTAATGAAGCACGCCAAGGTTATCCTTATATGAGCGCTGCTGAATGTCAGGCCGGCTTTAACAGTGCCAACAACCCCGAATGGATGTGGGCTTCCACGACCAATAACGAACAGTTGGGTAATGCTTACAACTCTTTCATTTCGCACATGATCTATGGTTCAGGAGGCTATGCGAACCTGGGTTGTCAGAAAGTATTCTACAGGCCGCTTGCTGAAAGCATTAAGCCTACGGACGTACGTATTAACTGGTACTATAAAAAAGATGAAGCGCCTGGTTTCGTACCTTATAGCCAGAAGAAATTCAAACAGAAGACACCAGGCAACTGGTCTACTGACCTGCTGTGGATGCGTGCCGGTGAAATGGCGCTGATTGAAGCAGAGGCAAGAGCTTTCGCTGGTCAGGTTGGACAGGCTAAGCAGGTATTAGATGAATTTATCCAAACACGCGACGCCTCTTATTCTGCTCCTTCTGTTAAGGATGACCTGATCAAGGAAATTGTACTGCAGCGCCGTATAGAGCTTTGGGGCGAAGGATTCCGCTTTATTGATATCAAGCGTCAAATGGCATTTCCTCAGTTAGCTGATAACGTGAAAGGCTTGCACAGGAGAACGACCTCAAATGATGTCAGCCCCAATGGCTTGCACGTATCACTTTATGTTGGTTCGCGCTCCAAAGACATTGGTATCTATGCATCAGACTTCCTGTTTAAGATTCCGTCCTCTGAATTGAGCAACAACAAAGGCGTTGTTCAAAATCAGTAAATTCGCGGCAGCGTAAACAATAATTCTTACTCAAGATACCAAGCTGTCCGGAAGTACTTTCCGGGCAGCTTTTTTTTATCTTTGCCTTTACTCACAGTTTTTACAATGAATACACTGGAATCAAAAGTCATGGACCAGCTCAAGCAGGCCATGCGTAGTAAAGATGAGGCTGCATTGCGTACACTGCGTGCGATTAAGGCAGCTATTCTGGTTGAGAAAACAGCCGCAGGAGCCAAAGACGAACTGACAGAGGCTGATGAGCTGAAGCTGCTGCAGAAGCTAGTGAAACAGCGAAAGGATTCGCTGGAAATCTTCCGCACACAAAAGAGAGAGGACCTCGCAAAGACCGAAGAAGAAGAAATTGCCATTATCGAACAGTTTCTACCGAAGCAACTATCGGAAGCGGAGCTGGAAGCGCAGGTCCGGGAAATCATCGCTGCTGCCGGAGCTTCTTCTCCTGCCGATATGGGTAAGGTAATGGGTGTGGCGTCCAGGCAGTTGGCCGGAAAGGCAGACGGCAAGGCGATATCCGAAATGGTGAAGAAAATACTGGCCTCCTGAGGTTTTTAAGACGGCATAAGACTGCCATTGCAACAATATGATCCTTGATGCCATCTTCCTGGTCTTCATGGTTTTTTTCATGATCAAAGGCTATACGAGGGGGCTTGTGATAGCCCTTTTCTCTGTATTAGCCTTATTGCTGGGAACCCTGGGCGCTTTGAAGCTATCGGGAACGGTGGCAGCACATTTGTTCGAGGAAGGGCAGGGTGGGCGCTGGGCGCCTTTCCTTTCCTTCTTGGTCGTCTTTATCGTTATCGTCTTATTGGTCCGTATGGGAGCAAAGCTATTGCAGCGCTCCTTTGAAGTGGTAGCGCTTGGCTGGCTTAACCGCCTTACCGGTGCACTATTGTACGGTTTCCTGGTCAGCTTTGCCTTCAGCACCGGCTTATGGCTGCTCGACCGGACGGGCATTATATCCGGTGAGACCAAAGCAAGCTCCGTTACCTACGCCTTTATAGCGCCTATTGCACCGGCCGTATGTTCGGGGCTGGGCGCCGTGCTGCCGTTTGCCCGGCATATCTTCGACGATCTTTCCACTTTCTTCGATAGCCTGAACCAAACCATACCGGAGCATGTGGGTACTCATTGACAATTACGATTCCTTTACGTATATCCTGCATCATTACCTGATGCAGCTTCATCCCGATGTCCGGGTTTTCCGTAATGATGTGCTCAGCGTGGAAGCCCTGCAGCAGCTGGCGCCGGAGCGGATCATTCTGTCCCCCGGCCCCAGGAAGCCCCAGGATGCGGGCATTACTAATGCAGTCATCCGGCATTTTCACCGAAAGACACCTTTGCTGGGTATCTGCCTGGGACACCAGGCGATCGGCGTCTTCCTGGGCGCGACATTGACAAAGGCCTCCAGACCGGTCCACGGGATGACGACGTCCATTATACATCAGCAGGAAGGAATTTTTAAGGGTATGCCCACAGGTTTTGAAGCGATGCGGTATCATTCCCTGCTTTTGCAGGACTGGGAGCATACGGGAATAAGGCCCCTGGCTTTTTCCGAAAGTGGAGAACTGATGGCTTTCGATCATCCTGAATTCCCGGTCACCGGCATCCAGTTCCATCCGGAATCCATTCTTACCGCTTACGGCATGCAGCTGTTGCACAATTGGGCTGATCAATAAAATAGCATGATATAAGTGCTCCCGCCCTTTTACCAGATCGGATGGAAATGATTAAATTGCAACATCAAACCGGTAGAACCATGAAACGTTTACTCTGTTCCCTTGCCTTGCTGCTGGGTAGCTTCAGTGCTGCGATTGCAGCCTGGACCGACAATTCGATATCCTTTGGTGGCCAGACCAGGCTTTACCGCACGTACCTCCCCGCCGGCTATGATGCCAGCCGCCCAGCCTCGCTCATCGTTGTTTTACACGGCCTGGGCGGCTCGATGAATGATGCCGATAACGTTGGTATCACACAGATCGCCGATACGGCCAATATCATCCTGCTTTCTCCACAGGCTTTGGACTTCAACAGCCCTCTGGGCCTTGTATCAGCCGCCTGGAATAGCGGTATCGTGGTGAATGTGCCGGTAATCGGACCCGTGGCAGTGAATGGTGCGGTCGACGATGTAGGTTTTATCAAAGCAATGATGGATGCAGCGCGTCAGCAATATGCCGTTAACCCGGTACGTGTATATGTTTGCGGCGCTTCCCTGGGTGGTTTCATGACACAACGCCTGGCTTGTGAAGCACCCGGCTATTTTGCCGCCGCCGCATCGGTCATGGGTACCTATGCCCTTGCCCTTCCGCCCTGCAGCCCGGGGAAAATGGTGCCGGTGGTTCATTTTCACGGGACCAAAGATGAAGTGGTAAGCTGGAACGGCGATCTCCTTTTCAATGGCTCTGCTTTCCCGGTAGGGCTCAGCGTCGACGACCTGATCGCCCGCTGGGTAAGCCTTGACGGCTGTAACCCTGCACCGTTGCACGAGGTATGGCCCGATAGCAACAGCGACTCGCTATACGCCGAGCATTACAGCTATTCCGACGCGTCGGGCAATTCCAGGGTCGAGCTGTTCAAGGTGAACAACGGCACGCATGCCTGGTATTCCGGCGCCAGTACCAACGGCGATATCGATTACGCCGGCGAGATATGGAAATTCTTTAACAAGCAGTACCGTACCGGTGCTACCGGAGTGAAGGAACCCGGCGGACAGTCGCTTGCTGTCACGCTCTACCCCAATCCCGCGATACAACTCATAAGGATCCGGTCGGCTGTATGGCTGGACAAGGTACAGATCTGCGATCTCTACGGAAGAGTGGTGGCAACCTGCGCCTTATCGGGCAACCAGGAGGTCGACATTCGCAACCTGAACCCAGGTCTTTATGGTATGCAGCTGTACACAGCAGAAGGCGACCGGGGTTTTGCTAAATTTGTGAAGCAGTAAATTCATACTAGCTTTGCTCCGGGCATGCGGTCCATGCCCTTTTGTTACCTGTTATGAAGATATTTCTCGCCCAGCAAAATTACCATATCGGCGATTTTGATGCCAATACCGATAAGATCATTTCCGCAATCCGCGAAGCCAGGAAGCAAGGCGGTTCGCTGATCGTGTTCAGCGAACTGGCTGTGTGCGGCTATCCGCCGCGCGATTTCCTGGAGTTCGACGATTTTATAGAAAAAAGCAGGGACGCGATCCGGCGTATTGCCGCCGAAGCCGATACCATTGGCGTACTGGTAGGTGCGCCCGCGCGCAATGATCATCCGGACGGCAAGGATCTCTTCAACAGCGTATACTTTCTTTATGAAAAGGAGATCAGGCAGATCATCCATAAAACACTGCTGCCAAACTACGATATCTTCGACGAGTACCGGTATTTCGAACCTTCATTTGATTGGAACGTGATCCCTTTTATGGGTAAGCGCCTTGCTGTTACGATATGCGAGGATATATGGGATGTAGAAGACAACCCTATGTACCGTGTGCAGCCTATGGATATGCTGATGAAGCAGGACCCGGATATTATGATCAACCTGAGCGCTTCGCCTTTCGATTATACACATGCCGAAGACCGGCTTGCTGTTGTAAAAAAGAATGTGCAGCGCTATGGCCTTCCCATGATCTATTGTAACACGGTGGGCTCCCAGACTGAGATCGTATTCGATGGCGGCTCGCTGGTCATGGATGACGCAGGCAACCTGATCCGGGAAATGTCCTTTTTCAGGGAAGAGCTGGCCGCCGTACATTGGAACGGCGACGGGACTTTTGAAGAGCCGCGCAGCCGCGCAGCCGGCGATGTGCCCGCGCAGGTGCTGGACCCGGTCAGCTATCAGCCCGAACTCAATATCGGTATGGTTCACGAAGCGTTGGTGACGGGCATCCGGGAATATTTTACAAAGATGGGCTTTAAGCAGGCCATCGTGGCTTCTTCCGGCGGGATCGACAGTGCGGTGACCCTTGCCCTTGCCTGCGAGGCGCTGGGACCCGGACAGGTGCATGCTTTGCTGCTGCCTTCTCAATTCTCAACCGGGCATTCGGTGAGCGATGCCGAGCAGCTGTCGAAAAACCTGGAGAACCGCTATGATATATTGCCGATAGCGCCCATTTTCGATGCGGTAACGGAAAGGCTGAAGCCTGTATTTGGCGATCTGCCTTTCAACATCGCCGAAGAAAATATCCAGTCGCGGATAAGGGGGTTGCTGGCCATGGCGCTGAGCAATAAGTTTAATTATATCCTGCTCAATACCTCCAATAAAAGTGAGCTGGCCACAGGTTACGGAACCCTTTACGGCGATATGGCCGGGGGCCTGGCCGTACTGGGCGATCTGTATAAAATGCAGGTATATGCCCTGGCACGCTATATCAACCGGGAGCGGGAGATCATTCCTTTGAATATTATAGAAAAAGCGCCTTCCGCCGAGCTCAGGCCGGGACAGAAAGACAGCGATAGCCTGCCCGACTATAACGAGCTCGACGCCGTGCTGTACCAATACATTGAGAGGCGTCAGGGGCCGCAGGAGATCATCGCTATGGGCTTTGGGGAAAGCCTGGTGAACCGCGTGCTGCAAATGGTGAACCGCAATGAGTATAAGCGTAACCAGTTTTGCCCTATTATTCGCGTCTCACCTAAATCTTTCGGTATCGGCCGTCGAGTACCTATTGTAGCGCGCTACCTGAGCTAAGCCGGTTTGGCGCTACTATTGCCTGGAATTAGGTCTGCCCGACGCGCTGCGTGGCGGAGCCGTACCGTTTGCAGGGGCTGTAGGCCCGGGGCGCCGGTATCCCTTAATGTTCTGCGGGATAAAGTCGATCTCATTCTCCCAGCCGGCTTTAAGCCTGATCGTAGTAGAATAGGGAAGCACCTTTTCCGGTTGCCGCCGTTGCAGCAGGTCGCCGGGGTCCCAGCGGCCATTGTGATTGGCATCGATGATAAGGCGCATATCGTATTCCCCGGGGGGCAGCAGCGCTATACTTACGGTTGAATCCGTGACGGGCCTCAGGTAAACGGAATCATTATTCTCCCGGAAAACATATAAAAGTACGCTGTCGCCATAGTAGCGTCCGTCGATATGTATTTTCAGCTTACCATAATCTTCTTCTCTCTTGGTCCGGAAGAAGTATTTGCCGGGTAGCAGCTCGGCGCCGGAAGTATCTCTGGCCCAGCCTTTGACCAGTCTTAAGGTATATTTTTTATCCGGCTGCCACTGCGTGTGTATCTTGATTCCTGCAGAATCGACGCGCAGGCGTTGTACGGCTTCCACTTCAATGCCCTCATTCTCGTAGCTAAGGTATACCTTGCCGGTGTCCAGGCTTTTCAATTCTCTGAACAGGTCTATGGCCAGGTCGTTTGTCAGCTCGAAGGTACGTTTATCCAGGTCGCCGGTATCGGCCTGCACCTGGTAGCCGAGCTTATTCGTACTGTTGCTGCGGTTGCGCGGAGCAGCTGCTACACTATTCGTATCCGGTTCGGATTTCACGGTGTCGGCGGGCTCTTTGAACATATGGAACACCAGCATCGAGTCCTTTCCCAGCGAGGGGACAATCTCGTGGTCGAGGAAGCTTATTTTTTCTTCTCCCCGGTCGTAGATGTAATTGTTATTGACGTCCTGGATGGCATAGATGCGGAAGGGCTTCTGCGGCAGAGACTGGAAAACAAACTGTCCGGAAGCATTACAGCGGGCAATGTAGACCGGCTTCTTCGCCATGACGGCCGTATCATTTTCCGATACATTGTACAAGCTGACCAGGATGGAAGAATCGGTCATCCCTGTGGCCGCGTTCAGCACCTGCCCGTGCAGCTCGAGCGAATCAAAATAAGGCCCTGTGCTGAACAGGTAGACAAAATTGGGGTAAGGGTTGCCTTCATGATTGTCGGTAAGCGCATTGCCGAAGTCGATACGGTAAGTCGTATTGGCCAGCAATTGCGTATCCAGGATCTTGATCTCAACACGCTTGCCATACGAAAGCACCGAAGGCGTGATCTGCATGAGCGGAGACAAAGACAGGTTCTTATCCAACGACTGGATATCGATATATTCGTTAAAATGAAGCTCGATCTTCCGGGGCTTTATATTCAGTGAGGAATCGGCAGGTACGACGGAAAGCAGTACCGGCGCCGTCTCATCTTTTTTGCCGCCTTCGGGGGGAACGATATTGGCACAGCCATAGAACAGCAATAGCAGCAACAGCAGGGTAGTGTTTACAGGCAGATGGTAACGATGTGCGGAGAAGGTAGCCAGGTTGATTCTTTTAAGCATCAAAATTAAGGTTATTCCTGCATTATCGCCGGGTGCACATTCTATTGGGTTCCAGGCGCAGCAAGAATACATGTTTATGTTGCAGGCTTGTGCGGCAGCCGGATTTTAACGTACTTTGCCGCCGATTATTGCGTTATAAGGGAATGAAGCATTGCTACAACCAGTCTGCCGGCCGCTATAAAAAGATACTAGACTGGGTTGCTCTGTTCAGCTGCCTGTCAATGGTTGCCGGCTTGTTTTTTTCCCGGGCCCTGCTTTCTTTTGGCATCCTGGTGCTCTGGCTTTCCTCTTTGCATCCCGCAGTGATCGGTGGGCACTGGAAAGCCTGGAAACGGGACCCTTTTGCTTTGCTTTGCTTCGGTTTTTTCGGCACATACCTGCTTTCAGGTCTCTGGAGCGATAATCAGGCCTTCTGGCTGGCCAGTGTGATCAACAAGCTTCCCTTTATCCTGCTTCCCTTTGCTTTTTTCTCGGTGCCTTTTGAGCAGGGCCGTTTTTTGCGCCTGTTTGTTGCCGGGTTGGTGCTGATGCAGCTGGGGGTGATCGCCAATAGTCTCCTCCACCTGATCATGAACCCTGACTACTACATTCATGGGTATCATTTCTCAAGCCCTTTGCCTACTACGCGTTATGGTGATCATATCCGCTTCAGCCTCACGCTGGTATTCTCCATCCTGCTGCTGCTTTACCTGCTCAGGGAATCCGGGAAGCGTCCCTTGAAGGGCGCCTGGCGCCTGGCCGCTTTGGGGTTCATCGCTGTTTTTATCGTCTATATCCATATACTGGCTGCTAAAACAGGCTTGCTTTGCCTATACCTGGCGGGTTTGATCTATGCATTGTTCACTGTATGGCGTAAAAGCCTTGCTAAGGCCCTGTTTCTGGCCCTGGGCATTTTATTGTTACCCGTAATCGCCTATTTCCTGGTACCTACTTTTAAAACCAAAATAGACTATGTAATTTACGAAATCGATAAGTCCAGCAACGGAGAGCGGTTTGACTATACCTTAAGTGATGCCGGCAGAATGATCACCTACGAATTGGGAGGCGCGGCGATCGCGAAGCATTGGTTTACAGGCGTAGGGGCCGGCGATGTAATGGATGAAATGAAAGCCGGGTATCAGCGGGAATACCCGGAAGTATCGCCCGACCAGCAATACGGACCCATAAACCAATATATGTTTACCGCGTTATGCGTAGGTGTACCGCTAAGTCTTTTTTTGATAGGAATGAGCATTGCTCCGTTCACCTACAGGGGAAGAGCAAGCATTTACCTGGGTTTAACTGGATTTATCCTGATCATCAGTATGATGGTGGAAGCCATGCTGGAAGTACAGTTTGGCGTATTTACCTATCTGTTCTTCCTGTTGCTATGGATAAAAATTATAAAGAAAAATAAATCGATTGCATCAAGTCAATAATGTTATGTCTGACGCCCCCAAAGGAATAACTGCCTACTGGACGCCGCAATTGCAGGAATGGATCGTATCGGTAAGCTGTATTGCTATGATTGCCGGAATGCTCTTCTCCAGGGCATTGCTATCTTTTTCAATGCTTGTGCTTTTCCTGAATACTTTCCATCCCGATAAACTGAAGCAAACCTGGCTTACGTTCCGGCAAAGCCGTTTTGCGATCTGCTGCATCCTGTTTTTTCTGACCTACCTGTTATCCGGGCTTTGGAGTACCGATACTGTCAACTGGGCACAGTTTATTAAGATCAAGCTGCCTTTTGTGTTTTTGCCATTTACCCTGCTCAATACGCCTTTTGGCGATGCGCGCTTCCGGAAGGTTACAACCGGTGGTATACTGACCGTATTGCTGGCCGGTATGCTGTATAGCTTTGCTCCGCTGCTATCGGATCCGCATTATCTCAGTACCCACCAACACTTACCTTCTCCTTTGGAGGGTGATTATATCCGCTTCACTATGGCGTTGGTATTTGGTATCCAGTTTGTATTCTGGTTTTTCCTGATAAAGGGAAAGAGCAGCTTTAACCGCAAGCAGTCGATATTTCTGCTACTGTGGGCTTTGCTGGCCACGGCTTACATCCATATTCAGGCGGCCAAGTCGGGTTTGCTGTGCTTCTATGTATTGCTGGGCGTATTTGCGCTTTCTCTGTTCCGGGGAAAGAGGTTATGGATTGCTGCTACAGGCCTTGTAGTCGCTGTCGGCCTTGGTGTGGCCAGCATCTTTATCATACCCTCCCTGAGGACGCAGGTAAATAACGCACTTAGAGAACAGGAGATATGGGAAAAGAACGATGCCGCTAAGTTTGGGTCGACCGCTTCATTTGTGCCGCGGCTGCTCTCCTATAAAATAGCAACATCGCTTATTGCAGCGCATCCTGTGCTGGGCGTGGGAGCTGGGGATATGAAGCTGGCGATTGACAACGTTTACCAGCATAAATATCCCGGCATTCCTGTTGTAGCCCGGATATTGCCGCACAATCAGTTTATTTGTACGGCGCTTGCTGTAGGTATCCCCTTGTCGCTGATCCTTATCGCAATGGTCGTTGCGCCTATGTACGACCGGAGGAGAAACATATTTACCGTTTCTACCTTCCTGGTACTGTTGCTGGGTTTGCTTATTGAACCCATGCTGGAAACGCAGTATGGTATCTTTGTCTACTTGTTCTTTACTCTATTCTGGCTCGAAATCCCATTTGATAAAGAAAGGGGAAGGGTCGCTACCTGAGGTTTACGGATCCTTTCCCGATCAGGTAGCCCTGGTGGTAGATCTCGACATTGTAAGCCCCTTTGGCATACTCGCTGCTTTGCTGCCAGTCTACATTAATATCTTTTACCGGTTGTTCGGTCTGCAGCATTACCGTTTTGGATACGGAATAATAACGGGACTGACCTTCGGCGGTTTTAAAGCTGCCTGATCCCAGCGCCGCATTGCTGAGCAGCTCGCCGTTGGGATTGGTGATGCAGATATCCAACTCCTTGTTACCGCTCTCCGCGATCCTGTTCTCGTCGATATCGAAAGTAATGCGCAGCAGGTCTACCCGCCTGGCTTTCTCTGTTTCTTTTTCCTTGCGTCCGCCACGGGTAAGTTTGATACCTGTCATACGGATATTGGAAGCGTGCAGCACCTTGGCCAGGTTTACTTTTTGCTGCAGATCGCTGTTGGTTACCACGACCGAATCCCTTTGTACGGTCAATGCAGCGTTTTCCTGCTTCAGATGGGCGATCTGCTGCTCATAGTCGCCGATCTTGTTGTTCAGCTTGTGGATGAGCGCGCGCGCCTCCGCTATTTCCTGCTGCGTCGCTTTATTTTTGGATAGAATTTCCTGGATGCGGGCTTTGGTCTTAGCCACTTCCGAATCTTTCTCCTTCAGCTGCTTATCCAGCTGGGCGTTCTTCCCAGTAAGGTCGTCAAGACGTGCCAGCGAAGCATTGTATTCGCTTTGCAGAGCAGCCAGCGAGGTATCGGCCTGCTGAAGGTGCTGCGTGGTTTCCAGCAGCTTTTGCTGATTCTTATCCTTCTGAAGGAAAAGATAAACGTTTGTGCCCAGTAATAAAGCGATGATAACAGCGTATATCCAGGTATTATTACGTTTGGGGCGGGAGGGCTGCGGTTGGGGTGTGCTCGACACTTCTTCCATTATGCTCGGCGGTTTTTTTGATTTCTGCACTTTCTTGCCCGTGCTTATAAATTTATAGATCAGACTCTTTAAATTCGTAACAAATATAGGCTTATGATCACGCATAAGAAAACTGAAAGGGCTTATTTTCACAAAACATTAATTATTGATATTGAAACAGTACCGCTTTCATATGACTGGAATTTGGTGCCTGATGTATTGAAAGATCATTGGTGTCATAAGATGCAGTTCCTGTCACTAAAGCCGGAAGAGGAAGATGATCCTGCAGCCTCTTTTGCAGCCCGTGCCGGTATCTATGCCGAATTCGGAAAGATCGTTTGCGTGGGCATGGGCTATATCATGCAGCAGGAAGACAGAAAGGTCGTGCGCCTGAAAACCATACGTAATGATGATGAGAAGGTGCTCCTGCTTGAGCTGAAGCAAACGATCGATCATTTTCACCGGCAAAATAAGGACATCATCTTTTGCGGGCATAACATCAAGGAGTTTGATATTCCTTACATTTGCCGCCGCATGCTGGTCAATGGTATCGCCCTGCCGGAATGCCTCGACCTGGGCGGGCTGAAGCCCTGGCAGGTAAGCCACCAGGATACGCTCGAGCTATGGCGCTTCGGCGATTACAAGCACTATACCGGGCTCGACCTGATGGCGCAGCTGCTGGGTGTGCCCGTAGCCGCGCCGGAGATGAATAAGACGGCGATCGCACGAATGTACTGGGAGCAGAATGATCTTGATATGGTCGCCGATCATTGCCTGAAGCAGGTGTACATGGCGGCCCTGGTGTACATGAGGCTTAAGGGTTGGCAGGAGGCCCTTCCTGATCCGCTGTATGTGTAATTTTTACAAGACATGAAAGAGTATAACCAGATCTTGCAGCAGCTGCAGCAGGGGCAATATGCGCCGGTGTACCTGCTCGATGGAGAAGAACCCTATTATATCGACAAGCTGTTGCATCACTTCGAGGAAAAGGTGCTGCAACCCGAAGAGCGTGATTTCAACCTCATTACCCTGTATGGTAAAGAGTCGGAATGGAAGGATGTGGTCAACGCTGCCCGTCGCTTTCCTATGTTTGCCGAGAGAATGGTAGTGATTCTTAAGGAAGCTTCGCAAATGCGGGACCTGAATGAGCTGGCTGGCTATATAGAGAACCCTTCGCCCACGACCATACTGGTGCTGGAGCACCGGTTTAAAAAAATAGATGGCCGTGGTAAGCTGGTAAAGCTTATCCCGAAGAAAGGCGTGTACTTCAGCTCGGAAAAGCTGAAGGAAGAGGAGGTTCCCGGCTGGGTCATCTCTTTCGGACAGGGACAGGGCATGGAGATCGGGCCGCTGGAAGCGGAGATGCTGGCGGTGTACCTGGGCAACGACTTGCAGAAGATCGCGAATGAGCTGGAAAAAATACGGATTAATGAAACCGGGCTAAAGCAGCTGACAGTGCAGCATATCGAGAAGTATGTAGGCGTTAGCCGAGAGTACAATGTATTTGATCTGCCCGATGTGCTGTTTCGTGGAGACAACAACAAGCTGGCCCGTATGGTCAGCTATTTTACAGCCAATCCCAAATCGGCGCCCATGGCCCTTGTTATCGGTACCTTTTACGGTTACCTGAGTAAGGTATACCTCTGTTACTATGGTAAAGCCGACTTTCAGAACGACCGGAAAATGGGCATCTGGAGCCACCACCGCAAAGCGGCGCAACGGTTCCCGCTCACGCATATTCACCGCAGCATAGGGCTGCTGGAAGAATTCAGCCGTAAAATGGTGGGGATAGGGAATAACAGCAATGACAGCGCCTTGCTACGCGAGATGACCGCCAAGTTCAATGCCTTGCTGTACCAGGGCGCTTAACCCCTGATGAGCCGGTAGATTATGACGATAATAGCGATCAGGAACAGGAACAAGGATATCCGGTTCATGCCGTGCATGAACTTAATGTTGATGTTCACCGGATCTTTAGCATCTCTTTTCCGGAGATAGAAATAAGTAAGGAGCTGCTTCCACATTACCTGGCAAAAAAATTACAGAATAAAATTACCGAAACATTTGGAAAATAAAATCAAAATCGAGTACATTTGCACTCCTTTCTGAAAGGAATGCCTGCAGAAAGGAAGCTCTTTTAAACAAAACGGGGGATTAGCTCAGCTGGCTAGAGCGCTTGCATGGCATGCAAGAGGTCATCGGTTCGACTCCGTTATCCTCCACCAATACCAACCACGACTGATGAGAAGCAGCCGTGGTTTTTTTTATGTTTTATTTTCAACTTCGTTCGGGCTGCGATGCGTCTATCTATGACGACTATATGGCCTTTCCACTGGTGAACAATTGAGGCAAGCGTAAAAGTTGGAGGATATAATATAGGTATGTCCTGATGAAAATCCGGGGCATCGGTCCAGCGCCCAGCGGATGGGACACTTCAGTACCTATGGGTGAGCTTGCCCCGTACCCGGCACGGCCAAGCCGGTCGGGACGTGCAACGGCCTGAACGGCGGCGAGATGCAGATTCTGCTTAGCAATCCTGGTTTTGCTCCTACGGAGCAATTTATATTTGTTCCTATTGGCGCTACAAACGTTCGGCTCCTACAGAGCCCTGTAACGCGGTTAGCTATACGATTATCTGCAGCCCTTCATTGTCCTATAAGATCGGGAAGGACTGAGTATAAGCTGTGCTGTGCTATCTTGTCCTTTCGTAATGATTGAAGTGCTCATAATCTCATTCCGTACATCTCTTGGATCATTTTTTACATGAGACCGATTACCAGGAATGCTCAAAGGGATAAGTTTCAATCCGGACCACCAGGAATGCGGGATTTTTAAAAGAATGGCTCCCCGAAGTAGTTGTCTATATATAGCAAGAAATCACTGCCTGTTTAAGGTCAGGTAGCGACCGGGAGAGACAAGGTGAGCATTGTGCCGGCGCCCGGCTGTGACGACAGTTCAAATTGTGCGCTGATGCGCTTTGCCCGGTTGGCCATATTGCTCATCCCGTTGCCACTACCGATTTTTGTGCTGTCGTAGCCGGCGCCATTGTCTTTCAACATGAGGACAATGGCCAAAGGTTGTTCTTTTACAGTAAGTGTGATCTGGCTGGCCTGGGCATGCTTTACGGTATTGTTGATAGCTTCCTTGAAGATCATGATCAGATTGCGGCTGTAATCGATCGGCATTTTGATATGGAGCGACAGGCCCGGGTCTTGTTCATATACAAAGCGAATGCCGGTGTCCTGCAGCAATTCCGCGCTGTTCTGCCGGATACGGAAAATGATCTCATCCAGGTAATCGCTGTCAGGCTGCAGGGACCAGATAATATCCTTGGAGCCGTTGTACAGCGAGCTTACGTTTTCCCTGATCTGCTCCAGGATACCTTTGAGCTCATAAGGCGGCTGCTGCAGCTTGTTCTCTGCAATGGTGGCCAGCAAGTTGATACGGGTCAGCTTGTTGCCGATCTCATCATGAAAATCTTCTGCCGTTTTCTGCCGTACCGCTGCCTGCTCTTTTTCCCTTAAGCGCTCTTCCCACTGGCGTCGCAGTTCTTTTTGCCGGTTGCGGAAATAGACGCCGCCCATAAACAGGCCGATCAGCAGAAAGCCCAGCCCGAACCGGAAATACCAGGTGGTATAATAGGGCGCCTTGATCTCGAAGGGATAGGTCATCGCATTGGGATACCAATGGCCCTCTGCATCAGAAGCCCATACTTTGAAAAGATATTCGCCCGGCGGCAGGTTGGGATACACGACCGTCGTCTGATCCGTTTCGGTAAAGCCTTTGTCGATGCCCACCAGCTGATACCGGTAGCGTATCTTTTCCGGATTGGAGAGGCAAATGCCTTTAAAGCTAAATGTAATATGGTTTTGCCCTGGCGGCAATACGGGGTGCCAGGGCAGGTTGGTAAAGGGGATCAGGCTGTCGCTGTACAGCCGCGGTGGCAAGTCTTTGGAAAACAGCTTTACTGATTGCAATATCATGCGTGGAGGCAGCAGCGGTGTAACCGGGATATAGGGATTGTAGCGGAACACGCCTTTCGTGGTGCCGAACCATAAATAGCCCTTCCGGTCTTCAAAAGAAGCATTGGCATTGCTCTCAACACCAAGCAAGCCGTCGGAACGGCCAAAGCTGCGTATATGCCGGCCCTTATCCGTAAAGGTGATCTTGTCGATACCGCAGCCGGTGCCCACCCATATGCTCCCGTTACGATCGCGCAGCAAGCTGTAGACATAGTTGCAGGTAAGACCCGATTGCTGGTTGATGGCGGTGAAGCGCTTTGTTGTCCTGTTCCATACCAATACACCCTTATCGTCGGTGCCCACGTAGACATTACGGCTGTCTACCGCAAAGCAAAGCGTGGTGGAGCCGGGAACAAAAGGTTTTTCCTCGAGCCGGCCGAGATCGGTGCGATAGATAAAAGCCCCTTTCAGCGTACCGATCAGCAAGGAGTCTTTATTGATGGTGCCCAGCGCAATAACACCGCGAACGGCAGTATCGGCGACTATGCCCTGGCCGTCGATATGGAACAGCCGGCCGCGGGCCGCAATCCATATTGTTCCGTTTGCCAGCAAAAGGTGATTGATCGGGGAAATATTCCTGTCCAGGGAAGCCTCGAAACGGCGGGGCGCCCGACCCTCATCCAGGTACCAGAGCCCTGCGCGGTCGGTGCCGATCCACAACCGGCCCGAAGAATCAGCGAGCAGGGTATTGATCCCGACGCGGTAGTGCTCCATAGGCACCGTTGCCGGAACATCATCTTTCAGCCGGTAAAGGCCCTGGCTATTGCTAGCCAGGAAGATATCTCCATTGGCGCTCTGGGCTATGCTCATCACGCTGGGGCCCGGCAGTCCCGAGCTGCGATCGTAATAGGTAAAAATGCTGCCCGTGTATCGGTATATGCCCGATCCGTCAGTGCCGATCCAGATATTCCCCTCACGATCTTCGTAAAAATTGCTGACCATATCATCTGTCAGGCCATTCGCGTAGTTGTAATGCTTCCAGTCCTGCTGGCGGCCTACCCATACACCACCATCGTCCAGCGCCAGCCATATATTGCCCTTGCTATCTTCCAGGATATTGCTGAAACCCTTGTTGGGAAACCGGGTTACCCAGTTTGGGGCCTTCAGCCGGCCGTTTTCTACGGTGAACAGACCAATGATGCTGTAGCAATAGAGGGTGCCGCTGTACCGGCCGAAAGACATCTGGGTAATATAAAGCCCCAGGTCGTTACTGGTCATTTCCACCTCCCTGTGCCAGTCTTTACCTTTGAAAATATAGATGCCGTGCAGGTAAGAGGCAGCCCACAGGTTACCCGTCTTGTCCAGCGTGATCGCCGATACCGAATCGATCCGGGTATCGCGGAGAAAAGCAGTATCAGCAAAGTAAAAGAGCTTCTTGTTCCGAGTTAATGCCCAGGTGCGTCCGTAAGCATCAGTTTCCATCTGTGTGATCACATTCTCTTCGGAATTGGCCGCAGCCACATAATAGGTCCGGAAACGCCGGCCATCGAAGCGGGAAATGCCATTGTTGGTACCGATCCATATGTTACCACGGGGATCGTAATTCAGCGTATTCACCAGGCTCTGGGAAAGGCCCGATCCTTTATTGTAGTTGGTAAAATTGGTGCCGTCGAATATGGAGAAGCCCCCCTGTGTGCCGATCAGCAACTCGTTGTTTCGATCCTGGGCAAAAGCGGTAACCTGCGACTGGACCAGCCCGTTCTCTACATTGAAATTAATAAAGTTGTATTTCTGTGCAAAGGCGTTGCAGGCGATAAGCAACAATAGAAAAGACCGGAGGCAGGTGCGGGCAAAAAGAATCAGGTATTGGTCTTTATAATTCATCCGGAGCAATTCAGCATCACAAGTTACAGAAAGAAATCAGATGGCGGCATCACCCTTTCTGAGGGAATTGAAGCTTACCTGACCTCGATCTCAAACATCTTTTCCTGGTTGAGGTAACCTTCCAGCACGTCGTAAGGCAGCACAGGGCCTACGCCTTTGGGTGTACCGGTGAAGATCAGGTCGCCGATCTGAAGGGTAAAGTATTGCGAAATATAGCTGATCAGCTTTTCAAAAGAGAAGATGAGGTCGGAGGTATGTCCTCTTTGTACGGTCTCATGATTGAGCGAAAGGGAAAAGGACGAGCTGTATAGTGTTTCGGGATTTACGGGTATGAACTTGCCTACCACCGCCGAATCGTCGAAAGCCTTGGCCGTTTCCCAGGGAAGTCCCTGCTCCTTCAGCTTGTTCTGCAGGTCGCGCGCCGTAAAATCAATCCCCACTGTCCAGTGATCAAAGTATTGGCGGGCGTATTTCTGTGCAATATGCTTCCCGTTTTTGGAAATGCGAAGCACTACCTCACATTCATAATGCAGGCTGTCGGTAAACTCAGGATAATGAACCGGCAATCCCGGACGGGATAAAGCCGATTTGGGCTTCATAAACAGGATCGGTTCCGTGGGGAGGGAATTGTTCAGCTCTTTCGCATGTTCGGCGTAATTTCGCCCCACACATATTATCTTCATCTTCTGCGTTTTTATCTTCAGCTATTTATGGCACGTGTAAAATTAAATTTTCCTGTCAAAAAACCTATTTTCATCGCTCAAATTCCTTTGCGCATCACCGATATGAACTATGGCAACCACATGGGCAACGACGTGGTGCTGTCGATTATGCATGATGCGCGCATGCAATTCCTGGCTTCGGAGGGTTATACCGAGCTGGAGATCGGCGGCTGCGGGCTCATTATGGCCGATGTCATGATCGCCTACCGTAGCGAAGGACACTACGGCGATCTTTTGTCGGTCGAGCTCTTCACCGACGAGATAAGCTCCCGCTCCTTCGATTTCCTGTACCGGCTCAGCACCCGGCGGGGCGGGCAGAAGGTATTGATCGCTGAGGGAAAAACGGGTATGGTTGGCTACGATTACCAGGAGGCAAAGGTCTGCATGCTCCCCGGAAAATTCATTGCCACATTAAACCGATAGCCTGTGATATTGTCTTAGGCGGTTAGGCAGGGAGAACGTTTATAATTTATTAATTTTGCGCAGGTCCGGCGTTAAAGCCGGGCTCTCTTTTATCGTAATATCAAAAAGCTAATATTTAAATATGGACATTTTTGCCAAATTTGAGAAGGACGGCGGACCTATCGGTCAGTACAAGGAACAAGCGCACGAATACTTTGCCTTTCCCAAGCTGGAAGGAGAGATATCCAACCGGATGATGTTCCGGGGTAAGGAAAAGATCGTATGGAGCCTGAACAACTATCTGGGATTGGCCAACCACCCGGAAGTGCGCAAGGCCGATGCTGAAGCCGCAGCAAAGTGGGGTATGGCTTACCCGATGGGCGCGCGTATGATGAGTGGTAACACAAAATACCACGATCAGCTGGAACAGGAATTCGCAAGCTTTATCGGTAAAGAAGATGTGATGCTGCTCAATTATGGCTACCAGGGTATGGCTTCCGCCATCGATTCCCTGCTGTCCCGCCACGATGTTGTGGTGTACGATGCCGAAAGCCATGCCTGTATTATCGATGGCCTGAGAATGCATATGGGCAAGCGTTTCAAGTTTAACCACAACGACGTGGACGATTGCGCTAAGCAACTGGAGCGGGCTTCCCGGCTGGTCGAAGGCACACCAGGAGGTGTGCTTGTGATTACCGAAGGCGTTTTCGGTATGAACGGCAACCAGGGCCGTATTGCCGAGATCGTTGCCCTGAAAGAAAAATACGAGTTCCGTCTCTTTGTCGACGATGCCCATGGCTTTGGTACTATGGGTAAAACGGGCGCCGGTATTGGTGAAGAGCAGCATTGCACCGATGGCATCGACCTTTATTTCTCCACCTTTGCCAAATCCCTGGCAGGTATCGGCGGCTTTATCGGCGGCAAAAAAGATATTATTTACTACCTGCGCTACAACATGCGTTCCCAGATCTTTGCCAAGTCGCTGCCCATGCCTATGGTCATCGGCGGGCTCAAGCGTATGGAGCTGATCCGTACCCGGCCCGAGCTGAAGGCTAAGCTGTGGGAAAATGTGAACAAGCTGCAGAACGGCCTGAAGGAGCGTGGGTTTAATATCGGCACCACCAACACGCCGGTAACCCCTGTGTATATGGAAAGCGGCGTAACCGATGCAACGCAGTTGGTAGTCGACCTGCGCGAAAACTACCACATATTCTGTTCTATGGTCATGTACCCGGTAATCCCCAAAGGCCACCTGATCCTGCGCCTGATCCCTACTGCCGTGCATACTGATGAAGATATCCGCGAAACCCTCGATGCCTTCTCTGCCGTAAGGGAAAAGCTGGAGAAGCAGCTGTATCCTAAAGAGATTCCCCAGGTAAGCGCCGCATTGGCCTGATGCCTGGTAATATATTGCCATCAAAAGAGCCGTTCAGCAATGAACGGCTCTTTTACTATGATATCTCAGCACAATTACTGCTGCTCTTCGTCTATCAGCTTTTTATCCGCCCTGGCTTTAAAGTCGCGGGCAAAAGCTTTTAGCTCTTCCGACAGTTCGGCATTGCGTGTGGCGCGGGTGTATGTGTCCGCCATTGTCATCAGCGTCTGGAAAAAGAAATCGTTCATTTCATCCACCATCATTTTTTTGGTCCACAAGTCAATGCGGAGCGCAGTCTTTTCCTGTCCGTCCCAGAGAGAAAGCAGTACCCCTTTGGCAGGCCGGGGATCTTCGCTGTTGCTGCCGGTTGCGCTCCAGTCGATATGCTCGGGCATCTTTTCCTGGTCCAGGTGTACATTGATATTGATGGCATGTTTGTTCATGATCTGAAAAAAATTGAGCCGCAAAGTTGAGAAAATTATTCCTAAAGCCCGGCAGTAAAAATCAATAGGCCGATCGGCTACTCCTGCGGCAGCCGGTACAGCTCCAGCCGGTCGGTAAACAGGAGGTAGAGCCTGCCGCGCTCAATGCGGGCGTCGATGAAGTCGGCTTGTGGCGGCAGGGGTATGGTTTTCAGGCTCAGGGTCCGCAGATCATAGGCCCGCAGGCTGTCGGCATCCTTATATACCAGCTGTGTGCCAAAGGCCTGCAGCTGCCGCACACCCTTTATCTCGAGCATATTGAGGTAGCTGGCGAAGCGGTCGAAAGTATAGATCCCTTTCGAGGAGTCGCAGAGGAATACCCGCGAATCGCGCTCCAGCAAAGCCGTAGGGCGGGGAACCTCGGCCAGCTCCTGGCGCATATCGTTGCTGGTATTGGTCACGCTCAGCTGGTCGTCGATCTTTTTGAGGCGGGCATTCACAAAGTCGTACACCCAAATGCGGCCGTCGGCCGACATACCTACGGCTGGCGCGTTGAAAATGCTGAGCTTTTTAAGGTCCAGCTCATTTTTTACCGACAGCATTTTGTCGAGCAGCACTACCTTGGAAAAATTGGGATAGTAAAGCAGTATCCTCAGCGGGTTGGTCGCATCTACCCATAGAAGGTCGCCGTTCTGTATGCTGCGAAAATTGCCGGTGCTGTCGCCATCCGGGCTGTAACGGATCAGGCCGTTGTCCTGGCGAACCAGATAGACATTACCCAGCTCGTCGGTAGCGATCAGCCGTGCATGGTCCGAAGGGATGGAACGGATCAGCTCCTGCGCAGGGGCAGCAGCCGGAGCCAGGAGGAGCAGCAGACAGATGGATTGCAGGTAAGTGCGCACAGATATAATTTTATCAATTTCAAAAATACCAAATTCTCCGGTGCCTGGGGAATAAGCTACCTTTGTCCCGCTCAAAAAAGAAAAGCTATGAACTGGATCATTCTGATTATCGCGGGATTATTCGAGGTAGGCTTTACCACCTGTCTTGGGAAAGCCAATCAAAGCAACGGCTCAGCCTTCGCCCTCTGGCTCACCGGTTTTTTCGTCTCTCTTACTTTGAGCATGTATCTCCTCTACAAGGCTACTTCCGGGCCGGGAGCGCTGCCGCTGGGTTCGGGCTATGCCGTATGGACCGGTATCGGCGCCGTAGGCACTGTGCTGATGGGGATTTTCTTCTTTAAAGAGCCGGTAACCTTCTGGCGTATCTTCTTTATTTTTACTTTGATTGGTTCGGTGATTGGCCTGAAGGTAGTGTCTCATTGATTTTTTCCAGGGCCTCTTCATGTAGCCAGTCTTTGCGTTTCAGCACGAAATCGCGGCCCAGGTAGAGCGTTTTCACCTGCTCATCGGTCGCGAGCTCTTCGGCTGTACCGGCTTTCAGCAGCTTTCCTTCAAACATAAGGTAAGCGCGATCGGTGATGGATAAAGTCTCGGTCACGTTGTGATCGGTGATGAGGATACCAATGTCTTTATACTTAAGCCGGGCCACAATGCCCTGGATATCCTCTACGGCAATAGGATCGATGCCGGCAAAAGGCTCATCAAGCAAAATGAATTTGGGGTTTACGGCCAGGGCGCGCGCAATCTCGGTTCTGCGGCGCTCGCCACCGCTGAGCACATCGCCGGGGCTTTTGCGCACATGGCCCAGCCGGAACTCGGCAAGCAAGCTTTCCAGCTTGTCTTTTTGCTCTTTACGGGTAAGCTTTGTCATCTGTAATACCGCGGTAATATTGTCTTCCACAGAAAGCTTACGAAATACCGAAGCCTCCTGCGGCAGGTAGCCGATGCCCATTTGTGCCCGCTTGTACATAGGGAGCTTGGTAATGTTGACATCGTTGAGGAATACTTCACCCTCATCGGGCTTCACCAGGCCCACCACCATGTAGAAGGATGTCGTCTTGCCCGCGCCATTGGGGCCCAGCAATCCCACGATCTCTCCCTGGGAAACTTCGATGGTACTTTTGTTGACCACGGTACGGCCCCGGTAGCGTTTGATGAGGTCTACGGTATGAATTCTTTCTTTCAAAATGCTAATAATGCCTGCGGCTTTTGTCTTTCCTGCAAAAATAATAGGTTTAACGAAGGGCGGCTAACTTTTATTACGCCAGAGTAAGGGGAGGGGCAAGAAAACAAATTCTCCCGCTGGTCTTATCGCTTTTTCCTACTTTTAAGCCCTGTTTTGAAAAATTGACAAGCCATATTATGAAAAAAACGCAACTAGGAATGATGTTACTTTCCGGAATACTCCTGTTTTCGGCCTGTGGCGAAAATAAAGGCGGTGAAGCGGGCGGCAGCGAACAAAAGAAGGAAGCTGCAGGCTACGATCCCAACTTCAAGGTAAATGCAGAGGCCTTTGCCGATCTGCAATTGCTGCGCTACCAGGTGCCTGGCTTCAACGAGCTGTCGCTGCAGCAAAAGACGCTGGCCTACTACCTGTACGAGGCAGCGCTGGCTGGCCGGGATATCTATTACGACCAGGCAGGTAAGTATGGGCTTACCCTGCGTAAAACCATAGAGGCCGTTTATGGCACCTATAAAGGCGACAAGAGCAGTGAAGACTGGAAGAAGTTCCAGGAATACGCCGGCCGCGTTTGGTTCAGCACGGGTAACCACCATCACTATTCCAAAGACAAATTCGTTCCGGAGTGCTCGTTTGAATACTTCTCTGAACTGGTGAAGAACAGCGACCAGAGCAAGCTGCCGCTGGACCAGGACGAAACGGTAGATGCCTTTCTTACCCGTATGAAGCCTGTGATCTTCGATATGAAATTTGCGCCGAAGATGGTCGACCTCAGGGCGGGTATTGACAACGTGGTGAACTCTTCCGTGAACTTTTACGAAGGCGTAACCCAGAAAGAGGTCGAAGCATTCTACGGCGACGCTGCTAAATTCCCGCATAGCGACCGCGAGCCGGAGTGGGGCCTCAACAGCAAGCTGATGAAAGAAAATGGCCAGATCGTAGAAAAGACATGGAAGGTGGGCGGCATGTACGACGCGTCGCTGCAGAAAGTGGTTTACTGGCTGGAAAAAGCCGTGGGCGTAGCGGAGAATGAGCAGCAAAAGAAAGCCCTTTCCTTGCTGGTGGAATATTATAAGACCGGCGACCTGCATAAATGGGATGAATACAACATCGCCTGGGTGGCCGACACTGCCAGCCGTATCGATGCGAGCCTGGGATTTATCGAAGTGTATAACGATCCCATCGGTAAAAAGGGAAGCTTCGAAAGCGTAGTATCCCTGAAGGATATGGAAACGACCAAGAAGATCGCCGCTATTGCCAAAGAAGCCCAATGGTTTGAAGACAATTCGCCCCTGATGCCGGAGCATAAGAAAAAGCAGGTAAAAGGTATCTCGGCAAAAGCCATTACCGTGATCGTAGAGTCGGGCGATGCTGCGCCCAGTACCCCTATCGGCATCAACCTGCCTAACTCCGACTGGTTAAGGAAAGAGCATGGCTCCAAATCGGTATCGCTCAGCAATATCGTGCATGCCTACAATGAATCCAGCGCCGGCAGTGGTATGCTGGACGAATTCGTAGCCGATCCGGCTAAGCTGAAACGTATGAAGGAGCTCGGCAACCTGGCCAGCGATCTGCATACCGATATGCACGAGTGTATCGGTCACGCTTCGGGCCAGATCAATCCTGGTGTACGTACGCCCGACAAGACGCTGAAGAACTACGCTTCCTGCCTGGAAGAAGCCCGTGCCGATCTTGTAGGCCTGTATTATATTATGGACCCCAAACTGGTAGAGATCGGTGTAATGCCTTCGCTGGAAGTAGGCAAAGCCGGTTATGACAACTATATGATGAATGGCCTGATGACCCAGCTGACCCGCATCAAGCTTGGCGACAAGATCGAGGAAGCGCATATGCGCAACCGCGCCCTTAACGCCTATTGGGTATACGAAAAAGGGAAAAAGGACAATGTCGTTGCGTTCATTAAGAAGGATGGCAAGACCTATGTGCAGATCAACGATTATGAGAAGCTGCGCGTGCTTTTCGGCGAGCTGTTGAAGGAGATCCAGCGCATCAAGTCCGAAGGCGACTTCAACGCTGGTAAAGCGCTGGTGGAAACCTATGGTGTAAAAGTAAACCCCGAGCTGCATAAAGAAGTGCTGGACCGTTACAATAAGCTGAACCTGAAACCTTACAAAGGATTTATCCAGCCTCGCCTGGTGCCGAAGATGGAAGGAGATAAGATTGTAGATGTAACGGTAGAATACCCTGCTTCTTTCTACGAGCAGATGATGGAATATGCGAAAAACTACTCCCTGCTGCCTGTTAAGAACTAGATAAATAAAACAGTTTTTTATGATGTAAGCCCCGGGTAAATACCTGGGGCTTTCTCCTTTCCTGCAGGGTTATTTTATTGTCATAAGTTTGTAAATTCCTGCAAGTTGCCCTACTTTTGTATGTTGGTACAGTTCATTTCAACCGATTGCATTTATGAGTACACTTTTCCTGGCAGCTGAAGCGACTAAAAGCGCAAGCAGTTTTATGCCTGTGGCGGTACAGTTGCTGATCGCCATTGGTTTTGTTGCGATTATGATGATCGCTTCGCACCTCTTGGGGCCCAAGCGCCGCACCAGCGACAAGCTGATCAACTTTGAAAGCGGTATCCCCTCTATCGGCAATGCCAGGCAGCCCATGGCGGTAAAATACTTCCTGGTCGCTATCTTGTTCGTGCTGTTCGATGTGGAGGTCATCTTCTTCTATCCCTATGCTGTCAATTTCAGGGCCTTGGGAACAGAAGGCTTTTACGCCGTGCTTATGTTCGTTGCGTTCTTCTTCTGCGGCTTCTTCTATATCATCAAGAAGGGTGCATTGAAGTGGGAAGACTAATGAACAATAAAGTCAAAATAGAAAAATCAAAAAGTACCAGCTGTTTTGATGGTACGTTTTGGATGACAAAAAGAAGTCAAAATGAAAAAGAGAGAGAAGGATTGTGCTGTTGGATTTGAATTTTACATTTTGAATTTTAAATTAAAATTATGGGACGTCCGGTTCAATATAACGAGAATAGTAAAGTAATCCTTGCCGATATACCGGAAGGCTATAGCGGGGAAGGGTTTATGGCCACCAAGTTTGACCAGGTGATCGGCCTGGCCAGGGCCAATTCACTCTGGCCTTTACCTTTTGCCACCTCCTGTTGCGGTATCGAATTTATGGCGACTATGGGCGCCAACTACGACCTGGCCCGCTTCGGTTCGGAGCGTATGGGTTTTACGCCCCGCCAGTGCGATATGCTGCTGGTGGCCGGTACCATCGCTAAAAAGATGGCGCCGATCCTGCGCCAGGTATACCTGCAGATGGCCGAGCCCCGCTGGGTGATCGCTATCGGCGCCTGTGCCAGCAGCGGCGGTATATTCGATTCTTACCCTGTGCTGCAGGGTATCGACCAGGTCATTCCCGTAGATGTATATGTACCCGGTTGTCCGCCCCGTCCCGAAGGAATACTGGACGGCGTGCTCAAGCTGCAGGACATCGTCAAGCACGAAAGCCTGCGCCGCCGCCACAGCGAGCAATACAAAGGCCTGCTGAGCGAGTACGGCATTCAATAACTCATTTTCTGATACCGGAGGATACTTCGATATGACCAACGAACAATTAAAAGAACTGCTTTCCGCAAAATTTCCAGAGCTGAGCGAGTGGGATGAATCCTACGGCCTGCTCAGCGTCAGGGTGCCTGCGGCAAAGAACCTGGAGCTCTTACAGTTTTTATACAATGACCCGGCGATGCAATTCCAGTTCCTGACCGACCTGACCGGCATCCATTACCCTGACAGGGCCGGCGAAGAGCTGTGCGTGGTATATCACCTGCACAACCTGGTAGCGAACATCCGCATTCGGGTAAAGGTCTATGTACCGGTAGCCGCTCCCGACGTCTACAGCGCCACTCCGGTATTTTCCGGGGCTAACTGGATGGAAAGGGAAACCTACGATTTCTTCGGCATCAACTTTATCGGGCACCCCAACCTCACCCGCATCCTGAATGTGGATGAAATGGACTACTTCCCTATGCGTAAGGAATACCCGATGGAAGATCCTACCCGTACCGATAAAGACGACGAAATGTTTGGAAGAGGCTAGGCCTTTTTGAAAAATTAATATAAGAATTGTCAACCGCAGCATAGAAATGACGGAACATCATATAAAGCTTGCCGAGGATTCGCTGGAGAAACAGACGACCACGATCAATGTGGGGCCTACGCATCCGGCTACCCACGGCGTGTTTCAGAATATTATGGAGATCGACGGCGAGCGCGTGCTGAGCACCGTGCCCACCATCGGATACATCCACAGGGCATTTGAAAAGATTGCCGAACGCCGTCCGTATTACCAGATCACGCCGCTTACCGATCGCCTCAACTATTGCTCGGCGCCCATCAACAACATCGGCTGGCACCTGACCATCGAAAAGCTGGTGGGCATGGATATTCCCAAGCGGGTGCAGTACCTGAGGGTGATCATTATGGAGCTGGCCCGTATCGCCGACCACCTGGTCTGCAACTCGGTGATCGCGGTAGATACCGGCGCCCTCACTCCCTTTACTTACGTATTTCAGTGGCGCGAGAAGATTTACGAGATCTACGAAGAGATCTGCGGCTCCCGCCTCACCACCAACATCGGCCGTATCGGCGGCTTCGAGCGCAACTTTACCGATATCGCCTGGCAGAAGATCGATGCTTTCGTCGACGGGTTCCCCAAAATGCTGAAGGAGTTCGAGGCCTTGCTCGATCGTAACCGCATCTTCATGGATCGCTGTATCGGTGCTGGTCCTATCAGTGCAGAGCGTGCGCTCAACTACAGCTTTACCGGTCCTAACCTGCGTGCCGCCGGCGTCGATTACGATGTACGCGTACATGCACCTTACTCCTCATACGAAGAATTTGATTTCAATATACCTGTAGGTACTGCAGGCGATGTGTATGATCGCTACCTGGTGCGTAATAAAGAAATGTGGGAGAGCCTCAGCATTGTGAAGCAGGCCCTGGAAAAGTTGAAAGGATTAGATCCTTCTGTTTACCATGCCGATGCACCGGATTTTTACCTGCCCGAAAAAGCGGCGGTATATACCCGCATGGAAGCGCTGATCTATCACTTTAAGATCATTATGGGCGAAACCGATCTGCCGGCAGGCGAGGTTTACCATTCGGTAGAAGGCGCCAACGGGGAGCTGGGTTATTACCTCATCAGCGATGGTGGCCGCAGCCCTTACCGCCTGCACTTCCGCCGTCCCTGCTTTATCTATTACCAGGCCTTCCCCGAGATGGTTTCGGGCGGCCTGCTCAGCGATGCGATCATTGCCCTGAGCTCGCTCAATGTGATCGCGGGAGAGCTGGATGCATAATTAAAGAAATAGTATTATGAAGACCCGGGAAATGGAACATATTGTGCGTACTGGCTCTTTTGCTGAAGCCGAAGAGCAGGAAATTGCATATTATGCCTCGATCAACTGGAAAGAGAGTGTTGCGGTGGCAGAGGAATTGAGAAGAAGCATTTGGAGTGAAGCCTATAGGAACAGGGAACAAGTAGCACATATTGTAAAAAAGGCAGTGTTAACCGACAGGCAGGATGATATTGAATGAGAACTTTACCGAGTTTATCAACTTGCTGAATAAGCACCAGGTCCGTTACGCACTTGTTGGAGGATGGGCTGTGATTTTTGAAGGCTACAGCAGAACCACAGGGGATATTGACTTTCTTGTTGAAGAACAGAGGAAAATGCAGAGCGGATGTTGGCGGTGATCAAAGCTTTTTGGGGGTCGACAATTGGTTTTGATAAAAGCGATTTTCTGAAGGAAGACAATGTGATTATGATGGGACGTCCTCCTTTTAGAATTGATATTCTAACTTCTTTGTCGGGAGTTACCTTTGAAGAAGTTTATAGTAACAGTAGATTATATACGGAAGATGACTTTGAGGTTTATTGTATCCATATCAATGAACTGATCAGAAATAAGAAATCAAGCGGAAGACTTAAAGATCTTGCAGACGCAGAAATGCTTGAAAAAATTCTAAGAAAAAGAAATAGCAAATGAGCATTCAGTTTTCACAGGAAAAACTTGATAAAGTTAAAGAGATCATCGCCCGTTATCCCGAAGGGAAGCAGAAAAGCGCGTTGATCCCTTTGCTGCATTTGGCGCAGGAAGAATTTGGCGGATGGCTGGATGTGCCGGTAATGGATTATGTCGCAAGCCTGCTGCACATTTTGCCGATCGAAGTCTACGAGGTAGCTACCTTCTACACCATGTTCAACATGAAGCCGGTGGGCAAATATGTGCTGGAGGTATGCCGTACGGGTCCCTGTATGCTACGCGGCAGCGACCAGATCATCGATCATATCAAAACTAAGCTGTCGATCAAAGAGGGAGAAACCTCGGCCGACGGCCTGTTTACCCTAAAGCCTGCGGAGTGCCTGGGCGCCTGTGGCTATGCCCCGATGATGCAGCTGGGCAAGCATTTCAGGGAAAATCTGACTGTAGAAAAAGTGGATACTCTGTTGGAAGAGCTTAAAGCCAACGCGAAAAACTGAGTGCTATGACCGTGGATGAAGTAATGTCGCAACTGCAGCAGCTGGGCACCGAACAAACCCGCAAAACCTGGCGCAATCATGGCGCCAAAGGGGAAATATTCGGCGTGAAGATCGGTGACATGAAGGTCATTCAGAAGAAAATAAAGCGTGACCAGGAGCTGGCGTTGGAATTGTATAAGACGGGCAATGCAGATGCGATGTACTTTGCCGGCCTCATCTGCGACCCGAAGCAAATGACCAGAAAGCAATTGCAGGAATGGGCTCAAAAGGCCAACTGGCATATGCTGAGCGAATACACCGTAGCCTGGGCGGCAACAGAAAGCTCCTATGGCCATGAGCTGGCGATGGAATGGATCGATTCGGACAATGATGTGCTGCAGTCGACAGGGTGGAGCACTTATGCAAACCTGCTGGCTTATAAAAAAGATGAAGAGCTTGATCTTCCTGAAATAAAGAAACTCCTGGCGAGAATTGCCAAAACAATTCACAACCAGGGCGAGCGCTCGAAGTATACCATGAACGGATTTGTAATTGCAGCAGGCAGCTATATACAATCTTTAGTGGAAGAGGCAAAGAAAACCGGGAAGGCTATAGGGACAGTGAGTGTGGATATGGGCGGTACTGCGTGCAAGGTGCCGGATGTTGTACCCTACATCGAAAAGATGGAAGCGACGGGTAGGATAGGGAAGAAAAAGAAAACGGTATTTTGCTAAAGAAGAATGCCATTATACTTTGCCTTTTTTAATTTTTTGAATGAATTATATGGAACCGATTACGCCTTATCTCAATTTCAATGGTAACGCTACCGAAGCGCTGGCTTTCTATGCCAAAGCTTTCGATGGTGAGATTGTTTTCCAGCAACCTTATGGCGACAGCCCTATGGCAGGTTCGCCCGATTGGAAAGATAAGATCATGCACGCTACCTTCCAGGCCGGAAGCCTGACGTTGATGGCCAGCGACATACCCGGAGAAGGAGCAGACAAGGTGACGGCCGGTACCAATACCCAGCTGTCGCTCAATTTCAAGCATGAAGAAGATATCGATCGTGTTTTTGCGGCCATGAGCGATGGCGCGCATATTACTATGGCTTTGCAGGATACGTTCTGGGGCGCCAAGTTCGGCATGCTTACCGACAAGTTCGGGATCAGCTGGATGTTCAATTTTGACCGGCCCAAAGAGCAGTAATGAGAGTGGTCGCCGGAAAGATAGGACTGCTTTGTGTGTTTATATTCGTCGGCATAACCGGCCGGGCGCAGGAAAAGCTGCCCACCGGATTGTATAAGAGTGCCGGACTAAGTTCTTTTAAATATATTGATCCCGTTTCCCAGGATACGTTTTATGCAGACCCACAAGCGGTGTGTACCGCGGCGGATTTCAGCGAAATAAAGGCGGACGTTGATCAAGCCAACAGGCCGGTCATTGAAATCACATTGACGGAGAAAGGGAAGGAGAAGTTTGCGCAGGCCACCCGGGAGAACATCGGAAAGAAGATGGCGGTGATCGGCAATGGTAAGCTGCTGGCCGCACCCGTGGTACAGGAAGAGATATCCGGCGGCCGGTTAACAATAATGGGCGGTTTTACGCTGGAAGAAACCCAGGCTTTGGCAGAGCGGATCAGGAAGGATGTACCGGCAACGTCGCCGGGCGCGGATAAGGCAAAGCTAAGTGCAGTCTTGGAGAAGACCTGCCGGCAACTGGATGAAGCGATGTTGCAAAAGGATGCTGCTGCGTTACTGCAGCTGTTGCACGACCAGGTCAGCGTGGGGCATTCCAACGGCCTGGTGGAAAGCAAGGCGGAACTGCTACAGCATTTGCAAAGCAGTTATTTGAAATACAGCAACATTACAGAGACCGGTAGCCCGGAAATGCAATTTGTCGGACAGGTGGCTACAGTGCGGCGAGTGATAAAAGCAAAAGGTTCCTTGCAGAACACAGCATTTGATGTAACACTGCAAGTGCTCGAAGTATGGCTGCTGACGGATGGCAACTGGCAATTGCTGGGCCGGCAAAGCATAAGGAAGCAATAAAGGAAGAAGCCAAGGAAGCTTCTGATCAATAAAAATAGGATGCAATCGGTAATGCGATTGCCTGAAATAAAGAGGTATGAAATTATTACTAGAGAATGCCCATATCGAAGGCATCCGGTATTATGAAGCTTATCGCAAGCACGGCGGCTACCGCAGTGTGGAGAAAGCCCTGAAGATGACGCCGGACGAGATCGTGGAAGAAGTGAAGAAGAGCGGCCTGCGTGGCCGTGGCGGCGCCGGTTTCCCTACCGGCATGAAGTGGAGCTTCCTGGCCAAGCCCGAAGGCGTGCCCCGCCACTTGGTGTGCAATGCCGATGAATCGGAGCCAGGCACCTTCAAAGATCGCTACCTGATGGAGTTCCTGCCCCACCTGCTGATCGAGGGACTGATCGTTTCCTCTTTCGCGCTGGGCTCCAATGCCACCTATATCTACATCCGCGGCGAATATGCCTGGATACCCGATATCCTGGAACAGGCCATAGCCGAAGCGAAGAATAATGGCTGGCTGGGCAAAAATATCCAGAACAGCGGCTTCGACTGCGAGATCTATGTGCAGCGCGGCGGCGGCGCTTATATCTGCGGAGAAGAAACCGCGTTGATCGAATCGCTGGAAGGCAAGCGAGGCAATCCGCGTATCAAGCCGCCCTTCCCGGCCGTACAAGGGCTGTGGATGCGTCCGACCGTGGTGAACAATGTCGAGACCCTGGCCGCTGTAGTACCTATCATCAATATGGGCGGCGAAGAATACGGTAAGCTCGGTGTCGGCCGTTCTACCGGCACTAAGCTGATGTCGGCCTGCGGCAACCTCAACAAGCCCGGCGTGTACGAGATACCTTTCGACCTCACTGTTGAAGAATTTATTTTCAGCGATGAGTACTGCGGCGGTATCCCCAACGGCAAGCGGCTGAAAGCCTGCATTCCCGGCGGTTCTTCCGTACCCATATTGCCGGCCAACCTGCTGCTGAAAGATGCCAAAGGCAATACCCGCCAGATGAACTATGAAAGCCTTGCCGAAGGCGGCTTTGCCACAGGTTCCATGCTCGGCTCCGGTGGCTTTATCGTGCTTGACGAAGACCAGTGCGTGGTGCGCCACACGATGAGCCTCGCCCGCTTCTACAACCATGAGAGCTGCGGACAATGCTCACCCTGCCGCGAAGGTACCGGCTGGATGTACAAAATATTGAAGAGCATCGAATACGGAAAAGGAAGGATGGAAGATATCGACCTGCTCTGGGATATACAGCGCCGCATCGAAGGCAATACCATTTGCCCGCTGGGCGACGCTGCCGCCTGGCCGGTAGCCGCCGCCATCAGGCACTTCAGGGACGAATTCGAATGGCATGTGCTGCATCCCGAAGAAGCACAAACCCGGAACTACGGCTTAGCACACTATGCGGATCCACGCGAGGTAGTAGCGGGATAGAGTTTGTTGCTCGCAGCGGCGCAGCGACACAAGGAAATAAGAAAGCCAATAACACCATTAGATGGAATATGGGATGCACCCTAACCCCAATCTAAAAACAGTTATGGCCATATTTGAGAATGAGATCGCAACAGAAGTATTAGATAGATGTTTTGAAATACACCGGCAATATGGGCCGGGACTTTTGGAAAGTCTTTATGAAGAGATCCTTTGCTATGAATTGTCCAAAAGAGGGGTAGAGTTTACGAGGCAGCAACCTATCGAGGTCATTCATGATCAGGTAAAGATGGGTATCGGTTTTAGAGCGGATGTAATTGTAGAGCAGGCTGTCCTGATAGAATTGAAGAGTATTGCTAAGTTGGAAGAGGCCCATAGCAAGGTTGTGGGAACCTATCTGAAGCTTACCAGATTGAAATTAGGTCTTTTAATAAACTTCAATGAAGCACTGTTAAAAAACGGAATCAAGCGGATTGTTAACGGGCTTTAATGAGATTAATAAAAACGTAGCGACTCAGCGCCGCTGCGAGAAATGAGATAAAGAAAGATGGCTGACAATATTAAAGTAACGATAGACAATATCACGATCGAGGTGCCGATGGGGACCACGATCCTGGAGGCTGCGCGTAAGATCGGCGGCGATGTGGCGCCCCCTACGATGTGCTACTACAGCAAGCTGAAGGGCAGCGGCGGTAAGTGCCGCACTTGCCTGGTAGAGGTGAGCAAGGGCTCGGAAAAGGACCCCAGGCCCATGCCCAAGCTGGTAGCCAGCTGCCGCACCGGTGTGATGGATGGTATGGAGGTGAAGAGCATGACTTCCGAAAAGGTGATCGATGCCCGCAAAGGGGTTACCGAGTTCCTGCTGCTGAATCACCCGCTGGATTGCCCTGTATGCGACCAGGCAGGTGAATGTGATCTGCAAAACCTCGGTTACGATCATGGTAATGCCGGCACCCGCTACGACTACGACCGCCGTGCGTTTGAGCCCGAAGATATCGGTCCTTATATCCAGCTGCACATGAATCGCTGCATCATGTGCTTCCGTTGTGTGTTTACGGCCGACCAGCTTACCGATACCCGCGAGCACGGCATCCTTGACCGCGGCGATCATGCCCGCATCAGCACCTGCATCAGTAAGGCGCTGGACAACGATTTTATCGGTAACGTGATCGATGTATGTCCCGTAGGCGCCCTTACCGATAAGACCTTCCGTTTTAAAAACCGCGTTTGGTTTACCAAGCCTGTAGATGCGCATCGCAACTGCAGCAATCCCAAATGCTGCGGCGAAGTAAGGTTGTGGATGCGCGGCGAAGAAGTGTTCCGTGTTACGGCCCGTAAAGACGAGTGGGGTGAGGTGGCCAATGCCAGCAACGGCGAAACCGGCTGGATCTGTAACGAATGCCGCTTTGAGAAAAAAGAAACGAAAGACTGGGTTATCGAAGGGCCTACAAAGGTAAACCGCCACAGCGTGATCGCTCAGGGCCATTATGCCGGCAAAGTGGGTACTGCGAAACAACCGGTGCTGATCGATAAGGTGATCGGCAAGGCGCCCAAGCTGACCCTGGATATTCATGATGTCAGCGGAGTGAATAAGCCCTCCTATCACTTGGACCAGATCGAAGGGCCGGCTCATTCCGATGATTTTAAATAGTTTTCAACCACAGGTTTTTACAATCTTATTACTTTTGCGCCATCATGCTCTTATTATCAATTGACTGGATATTCATCATTGAGAAAGTGGTCCTCATCCTGGTGATCATACTTTCTTCCTTCGGCGTAGCGGCTTACGCCACCTGGGGCGAACGTAAAGTGGCGGCCATCATGCAGGACCGTATCGGACCGGCACGGGCAGGTATCTTCGGATTGCTGCAGCCCCTGGCCGATGGTGGCAAGCTCTTCTTCAAAGAAGAGATCGTGCCCGACCGCTCTACGCGTACCCTGTTCATACTAGGGCCGGCGCTGTTTATGGTCACGGCGCTCATGACCAGCGCAGTGATCCCCTGGGGACCCGATTTTACCATGACTATCGGCGGCACCGAGCGCAGCGTTTCCCTGCAGGTAGCCGATATCAATATCGGTATCCTTTACATATTCGGTGTAGTGAGCCTTGGCGTGTACGGTATTATGCTGGGCGGCTGGTCGTCCAACAATAAGTTCTCCCTGCTGAGCGCTATCCGCGCGGCTTCACAGTCAATCTCTTATGAGCTGGCTATGGGCCTTAGCCTGATCGCGGTGCTGATGGTGACCCAAACGCTGTCTCTGCGCGAAATCGTGGGTCAGCAGCATGGTTTCTGGAGCGACGGCTATTTTACCTGGAACTTTTTCAAGCAACCCCTGGCCTTTCTTATTTTCCTGGTCTGCTCCTTTGCCGAGCTGAACCGGGCACCCTTCGATATGCCCGAGTGTGAAAGCGAGCTGAACATGGGTTACCACCAGGAATACTCTTCCATGAAGCTGGGGCTCTACCTCTTTGCAGAATACATCAATATGTTCATCAGTTCGGCGGTATTGTCGACGGTTTTCTTTGGCGGCTATAACTTTCCCTGGATGGACCAGGTGCAGGCAGCAGTGCCCGGCGGCCTGTTCTCCATTATCTGTGTCACCGTGCTGATGATCAAAGTAGTTGGCTTTATCCTGTTCTTTATGTTCATCCGCTGGACGCTGCCGCGTTTCCGTTACGACCAGCTGCTGAACCTGGGTTGGAAAGGCCTGATCCCGCTGGCCCTGATCAACCTGGTCATTACCGGTGGCGTGATCTTATTCTTTTTTAATAAATAGTTTCAAAAACAGATTCCCCCGGGGATCGCATTGTGAATATGCAGTTAACTAACAGATCGGTAGCGGTAAACAGGAGCCCGATGACCTTCGGCGAAAAGATCTACCTGCCCGCCATTGCCAAGGGGCTTAAGATTACCGTAGGACATATATTCAAGAAAAAGGCGACCGTAAGCTATCCCGAGGTGAAGCGCCCCTTCAGCCCGGTGTTCCGCGGCCTGCATGTGCTGAACCGCGACGAGGAGGGCCGTGAAAAATGTACTGCCTGTGGCCTTTGCGCCCTGGCCTGCCCCGCTGAGGCCATAACGATGGAGGCTGCCGAAAGGAAGAAAGGCGAAGAGCACTTGTATCGTGAGGAGAAATATGCCGCGCGGTACGAGATCAATATGCTGCGCTGCATCTTCTGCGGCTATTGCGAAGAAGCCTGCCCCAAGGATGCCATTTACCTGAGCGAAACCGTGATGCCTTCTAATTACACGCGCGATTATTTTATCTATAAAAAAGAGGATATGCTCATTACCGATGAGCAGCTGAAAAAAAGAGCGGAAACAGGTAAAGGATAACCATAATTCAAAATAAGAACGCAAAAACAAAAAGCGGGTCGTTGTAAGAGCAAATATTTGGGTATTATTTCTCCCGTGTTTTTACGTTTTACTTTTTAATTTCTCAAATGAGTTTACACGAAATCTTATTCTACTTTTTGTCCCTTATGGCGCTGGTTTGCGCCCTGGGCGTTATCCTCAGCCGCAACCCGGTAAAGAGCGTGCTCTTTCTCATTGCAACTTTCTTCGCTATCTCCGGCCATTATGTGCTGATGAATGCGCAGTTCCTGGCTGTCGTCAACATTATTGTCTATGCCGGCGCCATTATGGTGCTGTTCCTGTTTGTGATTATGCTGATGAACCTGAATGCTGATGCCGAGCCCCAGAAGAGCCGGCTGGTACAGTTTGCCGCGGTATTGAGCGGAGGCGCCCTGTTCCTGGTTATGATCGCTGCATTGAAGACCGCAGGTATCCATGCAGAAGAAAGCAAGATCGACAGTAGCGGTGAGATCGGGCTGATCCACAACCTGGGCCAGGTCCTGTTCAAAGAATACGTGCTGCCCTTTGAAGTAAGCAGTGTGCTTTTCCTCAGCGCCATGATCGGCGCCATGGTCATTGGTAAAAAAGAAGAGGCAAGAACAGAAGCCTGATCTATTGTTTAAGCGATAATAAAATTCACATAACGTGCCGATACAACATTACTTATTCCTCAGCCTGGCTTTGTTCTCCATTGGCGTGATGGGTGTGCTCATGCGCCGCAACGCCATTATCGTATTCATGTGCATCGAGCTGATGCTGAATGCCGTGAACCTGCTGATGGTGGCCTTCAGCAAAATGATGGGCACCGCCGATGCGCAGGTCTTCGTGTTCTTCATCATGGTAGTGGCCGCTGCGGAAGTTGCCGTGGGATTGGCGATAATCGTGATGATGTACCGCAAAGTGCACTCGGTCGATATCAACATATTGAACCGGCTGAAGCATTGATCCACGGTATCCCGGCCTTGTATAAACATTCGTTACCCTTTTTATTATAAGTATACCAGTACTGGTTTATGAAAGATTTAGTTTACTTAGTTCCGCTTTTCCCGCTCATCGGTTTCCTGATCAATGGCCTGTTCTGGAAGTCCATGCCGAAGAAGATCTCCGGGCTGCTCGCAAGCGTCGCCATGCTGGCCTCATTTGCCGTATCCCTGGGTATTTTCTTTGAGATAAAGAACAATCCCGCTGCGGGAGGCGTAGTACACCTGTTCGACTTCATTCATTCCGGTTCGCTGCATATTCCTTTCGCCTTCCAGGTCGACGCCCTGTCTTCCCTTTTCCTGCTGATCATTACCGGTGTCGGTTTCCTGATCCATGTGTACTCTACCTCGTACATGCACGACGATCCGGGCTTTACCAAATATTTCGCCTACCTCAACTTCTTCGTCTTCGCCATGCTGCTGCTGGTGCTGGGCGCCAACTACGTGATCATGTTCATCGGCTGGGAAGGCGTAGGTCTGGCTTCTTATCTGCTGATCGGCTTCTGGTACAAAAGGAAAGATTATACCAATGCTTCCAAGAAGGCCTTTATCATGAATCGTATCGGTGACCTGGGTTTCCTGGTGGGCATGTTCCTTACCCTGTATCACTTTGGCACCGCGAGCTACGGCGAGCTGTTCCCCAAGCTGATTGCCGGCCTGCCCGAAGGCGTTTCCGGAAATACCATGAACGCAATCGCAATCTGCTTCTTTATCGGGGCTATGGGTAAAAGCGCACAGATACCGCTGTACACCTGGCTGCCCGATGCGATGGCCGGTCCCACACCGGTGTCCGCCCTTATTCACGCGGCAACGATGGTTACCGCTGGTATCTATATGATCGCCCGCAGCAGCGCCGTGTACAACCTGGCGCCCATAGCGCAAAGCCTGGTGGCCATTATCGGCCTGGCTACTGCCCTGTTCGCCGCCAGCATCGCGCTCAAGCAATACGATATTAAAAAGGTGCTGGCTTATTCTACGGTGAGCCAGCTGGGCTATATGTTCCTGGCCCTGGGCGTAGGCGCTTATACCAGCGCCGTATTCCACGTGATGACACATGCCTTCTTCAAAGCCCTTTTGTTCCTGGGTTCCGGTTCGGTGATCCATGCCATGGGCGGCGAGCAGGATCTGCGCTTTATGGGCGGCCTGGGTAAAAAGATGCGCATCACGCAGATCACCTTCCTGCTGGGCTGCCTGGCGATTGCCGGTATTCCAGGCTTCTCCGGCTTCTTCTCCAAAGATGAGATCCTGGCCGCAGCTTATGCCAAAAACCCGGTTTATTATTACCTGGGTCTTGCCGGCGCGCTGATGACCGCTTTCTATATGTTCCGCCTGTACTTCTACACCTTCACCGGCAGCTTCAGGGGTACCCATGAGCAGGAACATCACCTGCACGAGAGCCCCGCGGCAATGATCATTCCGCTGGTGCTGCTGGCGATCCTGGCTGTCGTGGGCGGCTATGTCGGCCTGCCCGAAGTGTTCAGCGAGCACCATTTGCTTAATGAATACCTGGCGCCTGTTGTACAGAATTTTGACGTGCACCATTTAACGCACGAAACCGAATGGATGCTGATGGGATTATCAGTAGGCCTTATCGTAGTGATGATCCTGCTGGCTTATGGCCGTACGAAGAAGCCCGACTTTAAAGAGAATACCGGTATTGCCAAAGTGCTGGAAAATAAATGGTACGTGGACGAGCTATACGACAATGTGATCGTGAAGCCTATGAAAGGCCTTGCCGTGGTGCTGGATAAATATGCGGAGCGCAGCGGTATCGACGGTATCGTGAATGGTGTAGGACGGCTGGTGAGTTGGGGCAGCAACCGCATGCGGCTGCTGCAGAACGGACAGGTAGGCACTTATATCTTTGCTATGGTAGTAGGTGTAGTGCTTTTGCTGGCGGTAGGTTTATTGATCGTAGGATAACCTAAATGGCCTCATGGGACATAATTTTGAGACTAAAGTGATTTCGCTACTGCAGGTAACGAGGCTGATTAAACCCACGAAGATATGTGGAGCGTGGTTAAGCATATATAACCTGGCCATTAAATCCTATGTTGGCATGAATGAGAACCTTGAAATATAGGACGGATGTCAGCTTTGGGTAATGTAAATAAAGAAAACAACACAGTACAATTACAGCAATGATACTATTACTATTAATCTTAATTCCGTTTGTAACAGGTCTGATCAGCTTCACGTGGAAACACAGCTCGGTAAAGAGCTGGGCCCTGGGCTCCTCTCTGATGACGCTGGCTATCGCTTTTATCGCCTGTCTGGTGAACCGCCAGGCGCCGCTGGCCTACGATATGCCCTGGATCGCCTCCCTCGGCGCCCGCTTCTCCCTGTATGGCAACGGAATGAGTGTGATACTGGCCTTGCTTACGGCTATCGTCTTCCCGGTCATCTTTATTGCACAGCTCAATAAAACAGTCGAAGATGCCCACCGCTTCTACGGACTGATGCTGCTGTCGCAGGCCGGCCTTATGGGCGTATTCCTGGCGCACGACCTGCTGCTGTTCTACTTCTTCTGGGAGCTGGCCCTCATCCCCGTTTACTTCCTCTGCTCCACCTGGGGCGGGGAAAGAAGGATACCCGTTACCTTTAAATTCTTTGTCTATACTTTCCTGGGCAGCCTGCTTATGCTGGCAGGTATCATTTATCTCTACCTGCAGACACCGGGGCGCACTTTCGATTGGGAAACCATCAGGCAAACCGGGGCTTCTCTGCCGGCATTGCAGCAGTGCACCGTATTCTGCCTGTTCTTTATCGCCTTTGGTATCAAAATGCCGGTATTCCCTTTTCATACCTGGCAGCCCGATACCTACGAGCAGTCTTCAACACCGGTAACCATCGTGCTGAGCGCGCTGATGGTGAAAATGGGCTTGTTCGCTACCGTGAACTGGCTGGTCAATATCCTTCCCGAAGGCACCGCCTACTGGACCAATACGGTAATGATCCTGTCGGTGATCGGTATCATCTACGCCTCTTTGCTGGCTATGGTGCAAAGCGATATCAAACGCCTGATCGCCTATTCTTCTATCGCGCACATCGGCCTGATGAGCCTTGGCATCTTTGCCAACGATCCCGGCGGCATCGCGATGAATGGCCTTGTCGTGCAGATGTTCAACCACGGTATCAATATTACCGGTATGTGGCTCATCGTATCGATGATCGAGCAACGCTACGGCACCCGCAACCTGCGCGAATTGGGCGGTATGGCCGGCTCGGCGCCGACCATGGCTATTGCCCTGGTGATCATCGCTTTTGCCAACATCGCCCTGCCGCTGACCAATGGCTTCATCGGTGAGTTCATGCTGTTCCATGGTATCTTCCAGAGCGAAAATCCTTACCACATCACCTTTATGGTGCTGGCGGGTCTCGGTGTGATCTTTGGCGCCGTGTACACCTTGAATATGGTGCAGAAGGTAGCTTATGGCGAAGCCAAAACAGCTGCCATTGTCAGCGACGTCAGCAAAAATGAATTGTTCGGACTGATCATTATCATAGGGCTGATCGTATTGCTGGGTGTGTATCCCAGGCTGCTGTTCGGTATTATAGGATAGTCATTCAAACAGGGCGGTACAGCCGCAAGGCTTATACAATAAAATTATTTAGTACAAAAGCTCCTTCAGGAGCGGGTTAAATATGAAACCACTTATAGCATCTGCAGTTTTCGGCGTAATCATGATGTTTGCCGCATTGTCGGTAAAAGAGAAGAAGACGTTTACCCTGCTGGCAACCTTGTTGCTGGTCCTGCTCACCGGTGTCAATATCTATGAGCTCATGCACATCATGAACGGAGAAATCCCCGAAGCCCTGTTCAACGGGATGCTGAAGTACGGCTCTTTCTCCATCTGGTTCAATACACTGATGACGGGTATCGCTTTGCTGTATGTATTGCTGTGTGGAAAGCATATCGAGAAAGTAGGGCAACATACCGGCGAATACTATGGGCTCATCTTCTTTATCCTTTGCGGCGCCAATCTCCTTTCGGGGTACAACAACCTGTTGATCCTTTTCCTCGGCATCGAGATCATTTCTATCCCCCAATACATCCTGGCCGGCAGCGACAAGCGTAACCTGAAGAGCAGCGAAGCTTCGCTCAAGTATTTCCTTATGGGCGCCTTCTCGACCGGCATCCTGCTGATGGGTATTGCCCTGCTGTACGGCGCTATGCACACGTTTGATGTGAGTCAGTTCAATTTCATGGAGCACAACGTCGATGCGATGTCGTTGGGCGGTATCTTCTTCATTATGGTAGCGCTCGGGTTTAAAGTATCGGCTGCACCCATGCACTTCTGGACACCCGACGTGTACGACGGCGCGCCCACTCCGTTTACCGCTATCATGGCCACCATTGTCAAAGCCGCTATATTCGTGGCTTTCCTGCGCCTGTTCAGCGAAACCTTCGGTGGCATCAGCCAGCACTGGACCCTGGTGCTGAGCATCGTTACCGCCCTCACTCTGTTCGTTGGCAATATTACCGCGGTGTTTCAGCAAAGCGTAAAGCGTATGCTGGCTTATTCTTCCATAGCCCAGGCCGGCTTCATGCTGTTTGCTGTGCTGGCCGTTAATGCTACCGGCTTCAAAGGGATCATTATCTATGCCGTTGCCTACAGTGTCGCTACTATCGGTATGTTCGCCGTGCTGATGAAGCTAAAGGATTATACCTATGACGGCTTTAACGGCCTCGGCAGGAAACATCCCCTGCTGGCCTTTACCGCAACCATATTCCTCCTGTCGCTCGCGGGTATCCCGCTTACGGGAGGGTTCTTTGCCAAGTATTTCGTGCTTACCGCCGTGATGGAGCAAGGCACCGGTATGATGTGGCTTGTGATCTTCGCCCTGCTGATGGCCGCCATAAGCGCTTATTATTATTTCAAGGTGCTGATGGCTATGTATTTCAAGAAAGGCGAGCCTGAGCTGGCTATAGAAGTCACTACCGGCGACCGTTTCTTCCTGGGTCTGGCTGCCGCCGCGATCATCGTGATCGGCGTTGCTCCTGATATCCTGCTGGCCTGGCTGAAGAACTAAAAACAGAACAACAGAATAAGTATTTGAGCGATCCGGAAGGATCGCTTTTTTATTCTTCCTTTACCAGTACTGCCCCGAGTATATTTAGCGATCTTTTTTATCTTTACCCCATTGTACCGGATTGCTCCTCCGACCCTAAAGCGCATTATACTTGTGAAAAAAAGCTTACTGTTCTCTTTAGTATGGGTATCTGTTTCGTTTGCCGCTACGGCACAAACGACCTACCTGCCCTTGCATGCCGAGGAATACAACCTGCTCGACAGGCTGGAAACAAAGGGAGGAATGCTCACCGATCATTTTTACTCGACATTGAAACCCATACCCCGCATGGGCGCTGTCGACTTCCTGAAAGAGATAAGGAAGCCGGCCCACGGCACCCAGGGGTTGAACCTGAGCGATATCGACTATTATAACGTCCAGCGGGCCCTCTCCATCAGCGGGGAATGGTCGGAGACGGCCGATGGCGACGATGGCGCTTTACCCTCCGTACGGCCCATCCTGAAATATTTTTATCAGAAGCAACCCGACCTGGTGCATGTCAATACCGGGGATTTTTTCCTGGTAGTCAACCCTGTGCTGTACCTGCAGGCGATGAAGGAGCGTAATGTCGACGGGATAAAATATATCAATACACGTGGTGCAGAGATCAGGGGACGGATCTTCAACAGGATCGGCTTTTATACCCTGCTTGCCGATAACCAGGAGAAGGCGCTGAGCTATATAGAGCAATGGGAAGCCCGTCACCAGGCTTTCCCGGGCGTCGACTATTATTCCCACAAATCTTCGGGTGTTTACGATTACCTACTGGCCAGGGGCTATGTTGATGTGGGCGCTTTCAACGATCATTTCAACGTTACCTTCGGTTACGATAAGCAATTTACCGGCGATGGCATACGCAGCCTGCAACTCTCCGACTTTGGTGCGCCGGCGACTTTCCTGAGGTTGCGGACCAAAATATGGCGGCTACAGTACGAGAACCTGTTCCTGGAGCTCACTCCAGCCTATACGCGAGGACCGGATCAGCGCTTGCCCCGGAAGTATGCCAGCATCCACCAGGTAAGCATGAACGTAACCCCCTGGCTTAATCTCGGCCTGTTTGAGTCGACCATCTATGCGAAGCCCGAACGGTTTGGCGCGGAGTACCTGATCCCGGTCATCTTCTACAACAGCCTGGCCCGTTCGCTGGGCGCCGATCAGAAAACCTCCATCGGTATCAGCTTTAAGGCAATTGCTTTAAATCACCTCCAGTTTTACGGGCAAGGTTACTTTGATCAACTGCAAATGGGTAAGCTGGGTAATGGCTCCTGGACCAATCAATTCGGTGTTCAGCTGGGCGGCAAATATTTCGATGCCTTTACTCTGGCCAATCTGGACCTGCAGGGAGAAGTCAACCTGGTGCGCCCCTTTACCTATGCTTCCAATGACAGCATTTCCGGTTACACGCATTACAACCAGCCGCTGGCTCATCCTTATGGAGCAGGCTTTGCCGAGTTTATCGGTACCATACGTTACCAGCCGATTGTCAACCTTTACCTGTCCGCCAAAGGAATCTATACGATGAAGGGTATCGACAACGGCGCTGGCGGGATCAATACCGGCAACGATATTTTTGCCCGCTACGATACCCGTATCCAGGATGAGGGCTACGGATTGATGGGAAACAGCCAGCAGATGAAAGGGATCTATCTTAATTTCAACGCGGCTTACGAAATAAGGCCCAATATATTCCTGGAGGCCGGCGCGGCCTACCTGAGACGGAATGGCGACGATGGGCAGGCGCTGTATCCCAGCGCAACCTCCTTTTATGGCGGACTGCGCTGGAACATTGCCCGCAGGGAACAGGACTTTTACTAAACAAATGTCTGAAACACGATCATGAAAAAGCTATGCCTGGTAGTGATCTTGCTGGCAGCAGCTGCAGCGGCCGCAGGCAAGGTTCCTGGTATAAGGCATGGTACGCCTGACAACCCGGAGCAAAGCCGGGATGCCTTTACCCTTCCCGGTAATGCACTGCAAAGATTTTAAAAGATTAATACTACGCTTATGCCCGTTATTCTTCCTGTAAAAGGTATCTCTCCCGAAATTCCCGGCTCTTGCTTTATCGCGCCCAACGCCACCATTGTCGGCGATGTGGTTATGGGTGAAGAATGCAGTATCTGGTTCAATGCTGTTGTGCGTGGTGATGTGAACAGCATCCGCATGGGTAATAAAGTGAACATCCAGGATGGCGCCTGTATCCACGCAACTTACCAGAAAACCAAAGTAGAGCTGGGCAACAACGTATCTGTAGGACACAATGCCATTGTACACGGCTGCAAGGTAGCCGACAACGTGCTGATCGGGATGGGCGCCATCGTGATGGACAATGCGGAGATCGGCAGCAACAGTATTATTGCTGCAGGAGCCGTTGTGCTTGAAGGCACCAAAGTAGAAGCAGGAACGATCTACGCCGGCGTGCCGGCCAAAAAAGTGAAGAACATCAGTCCCGAGCTGATCAGCGGCGAGATCGAAAGGATCGCCAACAACTACACGATGTACAGCTCCTGGTTCCGGTAAGGCCCGTCAATGTCTTTTGGCCTCGTTGTATATGGCCTGCTTTTTCCCTTTACTGTAGAGGAACAGCTGTTGTCCTTGCTGCTCATAGCGGTCTATGCTGCGCAGCATATCCAGGTAAGCAGCTTCAGCGCGGCTCTCCCGGCAAGCCTTCCAGGTAGATGCGAGCCGGCTGAACTGCAGCGTATACGCGACCGTGTCGATGGTACAATGTCCATTGAAGGTATTGCAGATGATATGTCCGCTCGTTAAAGAGTCTCTGCCGATAACGAGGACCGTGGTGCTGCGCCATTGCCGCTGCAGCGCGGTGTCTTCCAGTGATTTTAGCACCCAGCGTGTATATACTGAAGGGCCGGCCGTGCCTTGTGTAAGGACCGGCCGGCCCGTTTGACAGGCGCCCAGGCTGATACAGCAGATGATCATACCGGATAGCTTTCTCATATTGTCTAAGCGCCTTTATATATTTTCTTGGTCAGGTACTGGCCATTACGCGGACTATAGAAGCGGATCATGTACAGGCCCCGGCTAAGCCCGCTCAGGTCGATGGTATAGCTGCATAGCGAAGGTGCGGCGATATCGGTATGATAAACCTTGCGGCCCTCCGCATTGAATACCGTACAGCCGATAGAAGCCGCCTGCATCTTGCCGAAGTAAATGCCGAGGGTATGCCCTGAAATGCCGATCCGGATATCCTCTTCTTTCCAGCCACGGGGATCGATCCCCATGGTATAGCCGCCATTGGCATTGATCACCGAGTCGATCCAGGGGCGGAAAGCAGCCACCTTGGTATATACACCGGGCGTATCGGCACTGGTATAAGGCAGCATGCCGCCGCTCACGACGCCGATGATCTTTTTATTCCCGCTTTGCTCGACCCATACCGGCCCGCCACTGTCGCCTGCCGCAGCGCCTGCGATCTCCTCGCTCAGCTTATAGCCGACGCAAAAAGCCTGCTTGCTGATGCCGCCATACAAAGTGTTGCAGAGCGTAAAGTCAAACACTTTGGTATTGCAGAATTTCATCGTATCGGGACTCCTGAGGGTAACCGGATCGGATATACCCCATCCTGCAATTTTCACCGGATGCCCTGTTGCATAAACGGTAGCAGTATCTGCCAGCGCCGGTAAGGCAATAGGCGTTATGGTGCTTACCGGTTGTTTCAGCTGGATCAGCGCAATATCCTTGCCTCCACTGAAAGGGTTCCCGCCGGGGGCGAAACCCTGGTGGCAAAAGATCTTCTTAAACGCGACTTCAACGCCTCCGCTGGGGTTAAGGGGACCATTGGTGTTGATGGTATTGAATCGTACCCGTATACCGGCAGTATCGGCGGGGAGCCCGGTAAACGGATCAAAGGTGCAGTGACCCGCAGTCACCACCCATTGCGGGTCGATAAGGGCAGCGCCACAGAAATGGCTTCCCGCCTCGCGCAGATCGCCTATCCAGGGCAGCTGGCCTTCCTGTACCGACTGGCCGCCTACGATCCATGATTGTTGCGCGCGGGCGGCAATCGACGCCAGGCTTAGCAGCAGCATGCTGAGTTGGAAATGTTTCTTCATTTAGGGTTGTTTAAGGGGGCAGGGAATAGACACGGTTGGACGAAGTAAGGTACCAGCTTTCCTGCACAATAGCACAAAATCAAAATATCAGGATCCTTCTGTTCGGCGGAACTGTATTCGACAAACAGGTGCTAAAAGCGGACGAACAGGTATTTTATGCAAAACGAGATCGGGCAAATGAAGAAAGGACTGCTCCGGAGAGTAATCCTTTCTTCATTTGCTTTTGACCTTAGGGTTGTTGTGTCGTATCTGCAGGCTCGGGCTCCAGTATCTGCTCCAGCAGGGTAGGGGCCTTATACTCAAAGGAGCTGATACGCCCGTTGGCATCCTTTTTCGCCTCGTAGTAAGTAGGTGTATTGGTGGCACAATCGTACAGAATAATCTTACCGTCCCGGTTCATAAACCGGTAGGCGCCGTTCAAAGGCTTGGCAGCCTTGTCCTCACCGATGACCATAACCTGCTGCGGCGCCGTGTAATCGTTGTTCTTGATATCGCCTTCAAAGCGGTAATAGAAGCCATCGGACAGGCCGGCAATGATCAGGTACTGGACATTCTCCTTGATGGGTTGCTTGATAATGCCATAAGTAGCATCGGCAGCGGCCCTGGGTATCCCCGAAGTATGCAGCGCAATATATTTGTTTTCCAGGTTGCCATCCTGGCTCATGCTGCCGATGATAATCTTCCTGTAGAGCGCTTTCAGGTCCGCATTCTCGGCGCGGTTGTTCTTTACCTCTTTGAAAGCGGTCTGGTACAGGTCAAACTCTTTTACATTGTCCACCACGTAATTGGTATTCACATACCCGATATCCTTGCTTCCTTTGAAGAGGTAGCTCAGGAAGCCGCCGTCTTTTAGCAGCACCTTGCGGAAGGGGTATTGGTTGTTGGTATTGTCGATGCTGCGGTAGTAGATCTCTTTGTCTACCGCTTTTAGTTTCTGGTACGAAGGTACAGCGCCATCGACCTTATACAGGTCCATACGGGCTACGACCTCGCTATGCTCATCGCGCACCAGAACATTATCCGTAATGGTGTAGAGGTACTGCATGCTGCTGTAGGCAAGGTACCGGTAACCCAGGTAAGCCAGTATCAGCAGCAGGGCGCCCAGCGCAAAAAAAGGCCATCTCCGTTTTTTCCGCTGCGGCATCAGCAGCGGTGGCGCTGTGCTGTATGATGGCCCGGAGGATGGTACCGCGACAGGTACTACCCTGGGTGCTGGCTGCTGGGGTTTGGGCGCAAACAAGGTATCCTTGAAAAAAGCATTGATCTCGCTGCGCTTGTCCTCATCGCTCAGCCCCCAGGAGTGGAACAGCCCGCTGAGCTGTTCGGCGATCTCATCGTTGCTCAAAGCCTTCCAGCCTTCCGTCAATTGTGCCGGCGGGTCCTGCCCTTTCTTTTTCCGGTACAGGAAAGTAATAAAATCGGCAATGTTATTTTTGTTTATCGACATGATAGGTCCCTGTGATTTTGTCTGTAAGTCTGATCAGTACATCGTTGGGTATGTTCACCCCGTTTTGTTCATTGATCCTGAAACGCGCCGTCAGTGAGGGGCTGCCCTGCTGGTACTGCAGCTCGAAGCCCTGCTGGCTCAGGCGGAACTTCAGCAGCGCATCGTTGTCGTTGAAAAAATCGCGGGCCTGCTCTCCTTCTTTTTTCAGCTCAAGTGCTAGTACACCCTCTTCCTGTTTGAAGGTAGCAGCATTCCCATAGACCCTGGCGACCAGTGCTGCAAAGGTATCGGTTTTCATAGTGTTATAGCTGTTGGCGCTGAAGGCTGCAGGCTGTTCTACGGCCTGTTCCGTAGCGGTATTGCGAGTCAATAGCGTTAACAGGCCCGCCCCAGCTGCTATCGCCAGGGCCAGTCCGGTAAAAAGTATCTGCCATTTGCTGATGCTGTTCTGCATAGTGTTCTTTAATGATCCCGGTTGCTGCGTTAACGGAAATAATGCTGAAAGGACCGTGAAGCCATTACCTCGTTGATAATATTGTTGAGCAAGGTCCAGTCAAAGTCTTTGTTGTTGTCTACGGTAAAATACAAGGTATACACCTGTGTGCCGGGCTGGCCAATATTCGCAGCCTGCTGCAGGTCCTGGTTGCTGATGGCGACTACCAGGCGGCGGGAGTTGCCCGCACCCGATCCTTCTTCGTTAATGGTTCCGGTCTTGGCATAGAAGTAGAAGCCGGGATGCGCGCCGCGCAGTCCACCCAGTGCATGGGCGGTGCCGCTGCCGCCATAGATCACATCGTTCATGCCTTTGAAGATATAAGCCGCCAGGAACTGGTTGAAGCTGCCGGCCCCGGTCCAGCTGGCATCGGTTTGCCAGGGCATTATGGTCCTTTCTCCGGGCAGCACGCCCAGGCGGAGGCCGCGGTTCTGGGTCAGCAGCGATGTGTACATCTCCAGCATTTTGAAGGGTGATACCTGGTAAGGATAACCGCCCAGCGTTGTCGTCTTCAGGCCCAGGTTGAAGTTTTGGTAAGGTTCCGTAAAGGCCCGTTGCGCCTGCAGGAAGCTGGATTGCTCAGGGAAGCTCCAGAGGAAATAGCTGCCTTTATTCTTCGACAAAGCCTTGTACAGCGTGCTGTCCACGATGTTGACGCGGGTATAGGAAGCTGGTATATTGCCATTGTCGTCAAACGTGTGGGTGCGCAGGCCGACATTGATCTCCAGGCCGTCGGCCAGCAGGGAATGCTCGTTGCCGAAGAAGCTTTTCTTTTTCTGCTCCCGCTCATTGGTCAGCGGCCAGGCGCCTTTCCGCTGGTTATAGTTGGGCAGGTAATACACACCGCCGTTGAAGGTGAATACCGGGTACGTATTGTTGGCGCCGGCAGTAGTGCTCAGCACATGCTTCAGGCTCATCATATTGTTCCGTATGAAAGCGCTGCGCGGATAAGAGCCCAGGAAGATCATCGCCGACTGGTAGAAATTGCTCGACACTTCAATGTATTTATCCAGGCTCAGCTCGGCACGGTAGTGATCGTCGTTCTCCCAGGGCTTCAGCAGCCTGAAGCCACCATAATTAACGTATTCGGCCTGTGCCGGCGCCGCCAGGTGCAGCTGTCCCCAGCCGGCATTGGCCTGCGAGGCGATCGCAGCAGCGATCAGCGGTTTTACCGAAGAGCCCGGCCCCAGCCGCATGGCCAGCAGGTTGCTGTTGCCCCACTGATCGCGTTCATTGCGGATATTGCTGAAGAAGAAATGTTTTTGCTGCAGGCGGGCAATGGACACCACATCATTGGGATCGAGCCGCACCCTGTTGCGTACAAAATCATTCATCAGCCGGAGATTACCGTCTGCATCGGCGGCGATCACGCTGAAGCGGAAACGCCGGTTGGACCGCGTCGTCTCCTCATAGGTGTTGTCGATCAGCGCTTGCACTCTATTGTACAAGGTATAGTCCAGGCTGATCGCAATGTTGTCCTGCAGCACGCTGTCGGCCTTGTAGGCATTGCGTATCGCATTGGCAAAATGATACATCCAGAAATTATGCTCCTTCTGGGGATAGAGGATCTTATAGCTCCCGTTGATCCATTTGTTGACGGCGAAGTAATTGCCCGAATTGCTATAAGCCATCACCAGCTTGTTGTTACCGGTATTGACCGTGGCAATGTCCTCGGGGTTGAAGCTGTTGGCAAAAGCCGCCTGGTACTGCACCAGGTTATTGCTGCTTTTCTTGTACAGCAGCAGTCCGGCTGGTTCCTGCTCTTCTTGCTGTACATCGAGTATGCCTACGGGTTGCTTCGCCCCGGCAAACCAGCTGGCCGGCATTACAGCCAGCTGCAGGCCGGCTACCGGGTCCTTCTTGAAGTAAGGCAGCGCAGCAGTGGTATTGCTGTTGTTGTAGCTAATGCTGATCATGGGGGTGGGCAGGCTCAGGTTCTCTGTCACCGCGCCGTTCCATACTTTTCGGTTCTCCACCGGCGGTAGCTCGAGATACAGGTGCTCATTATACAAAGCGCTGTACTGGTTGTTGTCGTAGAGCATATATAGCGGGTTGTCGATGCGGAAGGCATTGGCGGGCTTGCTGATCAGCTGCTTCAGTATGCTTCGGGTATAGTTGTCCGTCACCGAATCGCCGAGCAGGTCCTTGAAGCGGCGATCCTCGCCCAATACCTTGACCAGGCTGCTGTAGCTGTATCGCTGGCGCTTGCCGGCAAGGCTGTCCTGGATCTCGTACAAGATGGCATTGATATCTTTGTTGATATGGTTCTTGGTCTTTTCCACGATAATGGAAAAATTATTATTGCTCAGCTCGTTGCCTTTGATCGTGGTCAAAGCAAAGCCGGCGATCAGTACGGTAAAGAAAGCATAGCGGGCAAAATTGCTGCGCAGGTTCAGCTGGTACGAGCGGTAAGTGACCGGTTGCTGGGTCAGCGTAATGCCGAACAGCACCAGGGGCAATACTACGCTGAGCTTGCTCGTAAGACTGAGGAAAGGAAAGTCCTGGCCGAAGAATACGAAACGGTTGGTTGCTGTAAGCCATACGAACAGGCTGATGGTAAAGAACAACAGTAAAGGCAATACACCTGCATAAGAACGGAAGTTGAGCCGGTAATAAGGCTCTTCGGTCAGCCGGTAAGAAATAAGATAGAGGATCAGCGGCAACAGGGTGAGCAGCAGCACCAGGTACATGGTAAAGTTGCCCAGCTCGCCAATGACAAAGCGGGCGATTACCACGTCGCGCGTTTGCGTATTGTAGTCTACGCCTACCTTGGAATAGGGCCGCAGGTTGATCACCGCATCGTTATGGTAAGGCTTATTGATATAGGAATTGATGAACCATTGGTTCTCGGCAGTTTCAATGATCTTCTGCGTCTGGAAGGAAGAATAGGGATTTTGTGCCAGCAGCTCGCTGATCGGCTGGTGGATAATGGAAGCCCGGTACTGTACGTGCTTGATGGCGTCGGTGGCTTTCGCTTCCATGAATTGCCGTGAGGGGGGAATGAGCAGCAGCACGATATAGAGGCCCAGCATGCCGCCCAGGATCATCGTAATTTTTTTCTGCTTCCGGTAGAAAAAGAAGAGCACAGCCGTAGGGATCAGTAGTACGAGCCCGATCACGATCAGCTTATAGGTCAGCAGGTAATAGAACAGCGACTTGAACGACAGTACCACCAGGTACACGATCAGTGCGGCGATACCGTAGATCCAGTAATTGTTGGGATTCAGCAGCATTTTCCTCAGCGTGGTATGCTGCGAGTTGTACGGCTTCTTCAGGAAATTGAGGAAGATATTCTTCAGCAGGATGAAGAGCGTGAACAGGATCGCGAAGCCACGGTCGGTGAGGGCAAAGAACAGGATAGTGATCAGCGTGAGCACGAAAGCCGGGTTGTAAATAAGATACTGCACATAAGCCTTCAGCCGGATATAGCCCATCGATTCGCCGGGCCGCACCCATTCCTGGTCGAATTGATAGTACCGGTTGCTGAGCATCGTGAAATAACAATAGCCGATCACCGGTAGAATGATCGAGCTGACACGCGTGAGGATCTCGATATGCAGCAGCTTGCTGTTGAGGAAAAACAGCACCGTGCATAAACCGATGAATACCGCATAGGCCTTATTGATCCGCGGCGCGGTTTTCAGATTCCATTTTTCAGCAGGAGAAAAGAGGAAGGGCTTGTCCTTGCTGCTGCGGTAACGATAAATACTCAGGATACCGAGGAAAAGGAAGACCCACACCAGGGTAAAGGGTATCGGCAGGTGTATGCTGCCCCAGCGATAATCAAAGTTCAGGATCGTATGCTCCAGCTCATACTTGGAAATATTTTCCAGCGGGGGGAAGGTAGCCAGGCGCCAGAAAAGGATAAACCGGAGAATGAGCAAGGCGTAGATCACCGCAAACAGTACCGGCTCGATACGCACGAGGTTTCTGCCGGGAAAAAAGATAAGCACGAGCAGCAGGCTGATGTAGAGCAGCGCAGAGAACAGGATCAGCTTGCCATAGTGAAAGCCGTTATCGGAATAATCCCGCACTGAGAACAGATAACGCACTCCGGGATCGGAAGATTGCAGGCTGAAGCGGTTGTTGTCGACACTACGGTAAGCGCCATTCCGGTTGTTGTCTGCAATGCCGAAGCGCATGGGTACATTGGGCTTTTGCGACAGGTAGTCCATGGTTCCCATCACAGCATAGTCTGTGTTAAGTCCGTAGTTATGAAAGTAAAAGCCCTCGCGCAGGTCGGAAGCCAGGATATCATCGTTGTTGTTGGCGATAAAACGAAGGTTCTTATTGCCTGCCACCTGTCGTTCCGCCGGGCTCGACAGCAAATAGGCCGGCGGATAATCGAACAGCAGCGCTACCGCCTCTCCGCTCTTGTCACCGTATTCGGCAGTATTGATTGTGCCCAGATAAGCTTTCTCCTGTATGTTATGGAAGCCGATATAGAATTTCTTTCCAAAGGAGATCGCCGTTTTATTGTTCAGCCGGGCCGCTACAGGTTGCCCGTCGGCCGTCAGGTGGTAACCGTTTCGGATAAGGCTCTGGGAGGGGAACAGGGAATAAGCGCCTTCATTGCCGGGGCTGTAATGCGTGAGCAGGTAGCTTTCGCCGATCTGCCGCAGGATGAATTCCAGCACGGCATAGCTCTCGTTGCGGCCTGCCGCAAAGCTGCGGCTGTTCAGCAGCAGGTTGTACAGCGACTTCCCTTCCTGCAGCGCCGTCTCTTCGATATCGATATGATCGGAATAGGGCAACGGAATATTGATCTCTTCAGCAAGCTGACGGTCGTTGGAACGGATCTCGATGCCGTACACGATCTTCTTTCGCTTACCGGGCTTCAGGAAGTCGAACCAGCCACCGGTGGCTTCGGTCATGCTGACCTCGATGCGGTTGCTGCTGTTCTCCAGCGTAAAGCCTTTCCGGAATACCTGGGGGAAAATATCATTGACCGGAGTATAGACACTTTCTTCGCCGGTCTGTACAAATATGGGCTGATAAAAGCCCGAGCAGCTGAGCTCCGCCTGATCATTGACTTTTCTTTCAAAGGTCAGCGAACCCCCGCTGGCCAGGGTATCTTCAGCAGGTAAGGTAAACGCCAGCGATTGCCTGAAAGTAATGCCCGTATTGCTGATACCATGGTAATCGTTGTTAAGGAACCAGGGACGGCTGCCTGAAGGATTGACTGTACACAGGATACAGACCACACTGCTGATGAAAACGATGGTCATCAGGCCAAAGGAAAGGATCACCTTGTACTTGCGGATCACCTGCGCAGCTTTGGCTTTCACCGCATCCGTAACCTCGGGCATATCCGTTTTCCGGTAGATGAGGTTCTCTATGTTGATCTGCGCAAAATAGTACAGCAGACAGGCGATAACAGCAATGCTGAGGAACCAGCTGATAATGCTGCCCAGGAAAAGGTTGAGCAGTATGATCGCCAGCGCCGGCAGCAGCAGGTATAGGATACCCTTTATTTTCATGCGGGTCTTTTTATCGGTAGGTAATGATAGCGTAGATAGATGAGTTAATCGCAGGTCAGATATTGCGGATACGGTAGCCCGCGATGATCGACTCGTCGAGGCCGCCGGAAGCCTGTTCTTTCAGGAGGTCCAGCAGCGGCTTGATGTGCTTGGGTATCTTATCTACCGGCGTATCCCTGTTGATCTCTGTTGCGAGACCTTCTGCGGGATTTTTCCGGCTAATGAGGTACTGGATATTCGCTTCGTCGTAGGGCTGTTTCTTGGCGATTTTATAGCGGGTAAGGCTGCTGTAATGGCTCATGATCTTCATCAGCATCTCTTCGATCTCCCGGTGCGATCCTTTTTCCATGGCTTCATGCATGGGCGCTACCAGCTTGCGGAAGGCCTCGCCGTAGTATTCGTTGTCAAAGCTGCGATGGCTTTCCAGCTGTTGCTGCAGGCTTTCCTTTTCCTTCATCAGGGCATTCAGCTGGCTCTTCAGCTTCTGGTCCTGTTGTGTGCGGCTGCCTGCCGTTATTGCAGCAGGGACTTCGGCCTCTGTTGCTGCCTGCACCGGCGGCGCTGCTTTCTTCTTCCCCGATGCAACTCCCGCGATGATGCCGGCCACAAGCGCGCCTGCCGCAAATCCTATCAGGATGGGCAGCCAGGCAATCCCTTGCTTTTCATCGGTGGTATCCACGTCGGCGCCGCTGATCCCACCGGCCTCACCGCCTTCTGCCAGCATGGTGTCCTGCTGTGCCGCAGCGCTGTCGGTCGCATGGCTGCTGTCTGTTTGGGCGCTTACCCATCCCGTTGTCATCCCGGTCAGCAGCAGCAAAAAAAGAAAACGTTTCATTGTCGGAAGTTTTTGCTTAGAAATATAAGGGGTTTGACGAAGGGGGATTATTATTGTTGTCATTACTGTTGCCGCTGTTCTCTGTCGACGGTGGCGGTGCAGCCGGCGCCGGCATAATATCGTCGCGCTCCAGGCTGTTCAGGTACTTCTCATCGATATAGTTGGGAAACAGCGAAGGAATGATCAGGCTCATGTCGCTGTTCTCCGTGTCTTCGATCGCCCGCATCGGCGCAATGCAGTCGATGATATCATTGTGCTTCCTGCGGATAAAGTAACCTTTATGGGTAAACTCGATATCCGCTTCATAGGCCACTCCCGGCCGCTTTTGGAAAATATCGTTGCCGCTGATACGGTAGGTCTTGGAGCCGATGAGAAACTGGCTGGTCTGCAGCTTGTCGAAGTTCAGGTTATGATCGAAAGCCAGCACCTGCTCTTCCGCCTGGTCGAAATTGTTCAGGTCGTTGAAGATGCGCGCGAACAGCGATTTGCGCGGGGCCGCCGGTTTCTTCGGCTGTGGGGCCGCAGGCTCCTTGTCGCCGAATACCAATTGGATAGGGTAGCCTGTCATCTCGGCATTTACCCGGATCGAGTTGTTAAACACACCCTTGATACAGATGTCTTTCAGCTCGCTGCTGTTGAGCAGGTTGATTTGTCGCTCGCTTACCTGCAGCTGCTGCACCAGGCTCTGCTTCATCTTATCCACCAGCGGCTTGAACATGAAGCTGCGGCCGGTAAGGATGATCCCCGCACAGTTGAAGTCTTTCTTGTTATCCTTGATCAGCCGGATATAGCGCACAGCCGTATCCGCAATGAAATCGCAGGTCTCGCTGATATAATTGTAGAAGTCCGACACATTCTCGACCCCGCTCAGCAGGCTGATCAGCGTATTGATGCCATCGCCATATTCAATAAGATCGCGGAAGCCGATGTCGCCGCTTTTGGCATGATCCCAGGTATCCCTTACCTGGTCGCTTACGTGTGTGCCTTTATAGTTGAACTTTAACCGTTCCAGCTCGTTGTAAAAATTATTCTTCCGCTCCAGGTCGTCGCTGGTGAGGATGCGCACCACCTTATCCTTAATGTACTTGATGCTGCTTTGATGCGTCTGCGCTGTCTGGCGGATGTAATGCAGCAGCGTTTCAAAAATGGCATACGTGATCATATTGCCTGCACCCGAAAAACCGTTGCGGTACACGGGATTCAGGTCAAAGATGTTCTCCTTTCCCGTGCGGATGATCGAGAAGTCGGTAGTGCCCTTGCCCGAATCGATAATGATATAATCCCTGTCCTTCTCGATCGAAACATTGTTCTTGTTGATATAGCCGATGAAGGAGGCATCGCTTTCCGATATGGTCGATACTTCCCAGGCCAGGATGCGGTCCTTGTATTCATGCGCGCTCAGCTCACGGAAGATGTTGTGCAGCTGGTACTGGATATAGTTGATGTCGTTGGTATCGTAGATATTGGGCACCAGCAGCGTCAGGCGGATAAAGCGCGTCGCCTTATCGTACCGGATAAATTCCTTCTTCAGGAAGGACGCGATCATTACCTTAAGAATGGTATTGTACACCTTTTGCTTGATCTCGCTCAGCTTGATGGGAATGCCATAGCCCTGCTTCTCGATCTCGAAGCTTACGCCGCTCAGCAGGTCCTCATGCTTGTGAATGATCTTCAGGTTAGGCAGCTGGTGAAACTTCTGTGCAGTAAGCGTATTGAAGCCGTCCTTGGTATTTACCAGCATCTTCAGGTTATCGGCAATGTTCTTGATGAAGACCTCGCGGTCGATATCCTCGTAATCGCCCGTCAGCTGCTCCTTCAGGTAGAAAAGCGATTTGTAGAAATTGGTATTTTTCTCTTCCTGGTAAAAGTCCACCACTTCGTTCTGCGATACCCAACCGTTGCTCTTGTGGAAGGACACGATGTTGCGGAAGAGGTTTTCGATCTCGGGCCTTTTTTCCTGCAGGTTAAAATCATTGGTATAGCGCTTTACCGCCATCTGGCTGGATTCGGAGCCGAAGTCCAGCGCAATGCCCAGGAACTGCGAAGGATGCGCCAGGTAAAGGTCCACCGCGCTGGAATACTGCTCTTCGCCTACTTCCAGCACCACACGTAAGGTCAGCTTATTGCGGTCAAATAAGGCCTGGTCGATCTCCCGCATCTGCCGGCTTTTGACATGAATCACATTCTGCTTCGACTCGAAGCTAAGCGCCAGGTGGCTGTTGGCCTGCCCCAGCTGCCGCGCTTGCTCGGCAAGCGGTACGGCGGCTTCCGGTTTGGGCTTTTTATCGCGGCGCACGAAGGCTTCCAGGTCTTCGTAGCTGAGCCGCTCTTTGGGCTGCGTAGCTTGCTCCTCTGCGGGGTCCGGTGCGGCCGGCCGCGGCTCGAACAGCTTCAGCGTTACTACATCTTCGTTAAGCGTACACTCCGCCTCAATGCGGCTCATCGGAATATCTTTAGTCCCCTCCACAAAGGTGCGGATCACGCTGCTCCGCAGGATAGAGAAAAGGTTGAAGCCGGTAAGGCTCGGCACTTCTATAATATAGCTGTTGTTCTTCGGTGTAAAATGCTGTTCGGTCAATTCAAGCAGCATTTCCCTGCGATCGTTGATAATTACCGGGAGGGAATAAAAGTTCATGTACGGAAATGATTAATCGGGTAAAAAATCGAAACAAATGTAGCTTAAATTTGAACAGAGCGGCTTTTCGCAGGCGTATTGTTCCGGCAAAGCATTCGCTTTAACGAAAGCGCCCTGTTGCTTAAGGTAACAGGGCGCCCGTAATCCGGTTGAAGCTTTATTTCTTTGGCGGAACCGTGCCGAAAACATGGTCCCAGATCACGGAGCTGACCCCGAATCCTTTCTGGGGATATTTATAATGATGCAGGTGATGATTGCGCCAGAGGGCCTTCAGGAACGAAGGGGGGGTGAACGCATGAATGGCGTAATGCATGCTGCCATACATCAGGTAGCCGAACAGGAAGCCCGGGAAAAAGGCCAGCACATTCCAACCCATGATCCAGTACTGCAGGCTGAAGAAAAAGGAAGCCACGATAATGCTGGGCACCGGCGGCATGAACAGCCTTTCCCTGTCTCTCGGGTATTCGTGGTGAATGCCGTGCAGCTTATAGATCATCATGTTCAGCCGCGGACGTTCTGACACGAAATGGAAAACGAAGCGGTGCAGCACATACTCCATCAGGCTCCAGATCAGCGTGCCCAGCAGGAAAAACAGGACCATGCGGCCTGCGCCGAGGTATTTATAAGCATGTCCGTAATAGAGAAGAAATGCAATAATGGGAAGATAAAGGCTATAAATAACAATCGGGTGCGTTTTCGTCATCATCTCCAGGTACTCGCTCTGAAACAACCTGCCCTGGCCTTTATTTTTGATCTTGTCGATATGCATTCGATGCCGGTTTTGGTTTACGAATATAACACAAGTGCCATCAAAATTGTTGGTCTGTTTGTCGCCGGATGGCGGCATGTTGCCCGGTAAATTACGACAATTTAAAAAGCCGGCACCCCTATAAGGCGCCGGCTCCGTTTTTATGCCGCTTTGCGGCTGGTATTTCTTGCTTTTCGTTTCCCGGCATAAGCCTGTGCGGCTTCCCGCACCCAGGCGCCATCTTCCCATGCTTTTTTTCGGGCTTCCAGCCTTTCCTTATTACAGGGTCCGTTGCCTTTCACCACATTCCAGAATTCATCCCAGTTGATGGTACCGAAATCATAATGCCCGCGTTCTTCATTCCACTTTAAGTCCTTATCGGGAATGGTAAGGCCCAGTATCTTGGCCTGTTCTACGGTAATATCCACAAACTTCTGACGCAGCTCATCATTGCTGAAGCGCTTGATCTTCCATTTCATGCTCAGCATGGAGTTGGGGCTGTTGTCGTCGGTAGGGCCAAACATCATGATCGAGGGCCACCACCAGCGGTTGAGCGCATCCTGCGCCATCTTCCGCTGTACCTTGGTGCCTTTGCTCAGTGTGAGCATAATCTCATAACCCTGGCGCTGGTGAAAGCTTTCCTCTTTACATACGCGCACCATGGCACGGCTGTAAGGTCCGTAGGAAGCGCGACAAAGGGGCACCTGGTTCATAATGGCAGCACCATCTACCAGCCATCCTATAGCGCCCATGTCGGCCCAGGTAATGGTAGGATAGTTAAAGATGGAAGAGTACTTGGCCTCACCGCTGTGCAGCTGGCTGTACATAGTATCGCGGGTAACGCCCAGGGTCTCGGCGGCGCTGTACAGGTACAGCCCATGACCCGCCTCGTCCTGCACCTTGGCCAGCAGCACCGATTTACGGCGCAGCGATGGGGCGCGGGTGATCCAGTTGCCTTCAGGCAGCATACCTACGATCTCGCTGTGCGCGTGCTGGGAGATCTGCCGGATCAGCGTCTGGCGGTACTTCTCCGGCATCCAGTCTTTCGGCTCGATGCGCAGCTCGTTATCGATTTTCTCCTGGAACTGTTGCTCCAAATTGATCTCAGACATAGTACAATCCAATTATACAGGTCTCAAAGATACAACAATTGTCGTTAAGCCTTGTACGGTGCACCCGAAGTTACTGTAGGTTAACCTGATGAGGCCATTGGTTAATGGCTTACGGCTATCTTCTCATAATAAACCTCCTGCCCCTTTTGTAGCCGCAGCAGGTACAGGCCGTTGGGCCATTGGCGGACGTCGATGGTCGCCTGCCTGGCCCCCGGCGCCAGCACAGTCCGGAAAACGGCTCTGCCCGTGATGTCGAAGAAAGAAAGACTGACTTCTTCGCGCAGCGGCGTTTTGAAGGCCAGGCCCAGCTGCCGGGTAGCCGGATTGGGATACAGCTCCAGCAGCTCCCGGGCAGGTTTCGGATCTTTAATCCCTACAGGTATCGGATACAGGGTATCGCAGGGACCAGCCGTCATTTTTATGGAATAAAAGCTGTCGGAATAGCAGCGAAGAGTGTCGTACGGAGCGTAAGTGGTTGTGTAAACATCGGCCATGTTCAGGATGAGCCTGGTAGGCAAAAAGTTGCCGGCAATGCGTTCCACATACGTGCCGGGGAATCTATCATTCGTCCCCCCAACAGCTATGCCCCAGTTATACGCCGGATACGCTGTGGTGTTAAAGGGGGAGGTACCGGGGGCCTTCAGCGGATGGATAAAATAAGTCCGCAGGTGGGCCGTATCGTAAAGCAATACCCGCACGGAGTCCAGTACAAAGCAAAAGGAAGTATCGCCCGAAATGGGATTGGGCCTCAGGTCAGCATGTGACGGCCCGCCAGGAGTTGGCGGCACCGGCAGGCAAATGGTGTCGCCCTCCTGCGCATTGTACACGAACAGGGGCGTGAAGCGGTTAAAATTTTCATTGTAGATAAATACGGTGTCTGCATTGTCGTAGAAAAAGTAATCCATGTTATAGGGGTGGAAACCACCGTAAACCTCGCTGCGTATGTCGGTGATCACTTTGCGGCAGGCGATGCCGTCGATCACGGTATCCTTCAAGGATTGGGTATGAAAAGTGCTGTTGGTTTGTACCCTTGGCGTGCTCTGGTACTCGATATAGACGCTGTAATACCACCATTCGGCACCAACGGGAGCAAATTGATTTTGACTGTAGGCCCGGACGCCGAGCAATGCCGCTAACAAAAAGAGAAGATAGATTTTGGTTTTCATGACGGATAGTATTAATGATGATCGAATGTATATATAATATTTGTTGTTTGATTAGCCCTTTTGTCATGTCAATGTCAAAATTTTGCGGTACATATCGATAGAATTGATGTGGAAAAGCAGGTTAAACGCTTGTTTAATTCTAATTTTGCAGTTCATTCTATTCTTTGGATCATGTCAAGAAAACAGGAAGAGCAAACCGTAGATGTGGTGCTGATCGGCGCCGGCATCATGAGCGCCACGCTGGGCGTGTTTTTAAAGCAATTGCAGCCCGACTGGACCATAGAGGTGCTGGAGCGCCTCGATGAAGTGGCCGCCGAAAGCTCGGCCGCCTGGAACAATGCCGGCACCGGCCATTCCGCGCTATGTGAGCTTAACTACACACCAGAAAAGGAAGACGGCACCGTCGACTGTACCAAAGCCTATAAGATCAACGAGCAATTTGAAACGTCCAAGCAATTCTGGGCCTACCTGGTGGAGCAGGGACATATCAAGGGCGACTTTATCCAGCCGGTGCCGCACATGAGCTTTGTGCGCGGCGAGCAGGACATGGCTTTCCTGAAGAAAAGAGTAGCCACGCTGACCCAGAATGCCTTGTTTGATGGAATGCAGTATAGCGAAGATCATGAAACCCTGAAAACCTGGGTCCCGCTGATGATGGCGCACAGGGACCCGGAGGAAAAAGTAGCCGCGACCCGCATGGATATCGGTACCGATGTGAACTTCGGCGCGCTCACCTGGTCCATGATCCGTTACCTGTTCCGCCAGCCGGGCGTAGGCATTCATGTCGCACATGAGGTAAAAGATGTGGAACGCAGCGAGGACGGCCAATTCTGGGAGATCAAGGTACGCAACATGACCACCGATCAGACCCGCAAGATCCGCTCCCGCTTTGTCTTTATCGGCGCCGGCGGTGGTGCGCTGCACCTGCTCGAAAAGTCCGATATACCCGAAGCCAAAGGCTACGGCGGCTTCCCGGTAAGTGGCCAGTGGCTGCGTTGCATTAACCCCGATATCATCGAAAAGCATCATGCCAAGGTCTATGGCAAGGCCGCTGTGGGCGCGCCGCCGATGTCGGTTCCGCACCTCGACAGCCGTATGATCAATGGTAAGAAAGAGCTGCTGTTCGGACCCTTTGCCGGTTTCTCCACCAAGTTCCTGAAGAACGGCTCCTACATGGATCTGCCTTCCTCTATCAAGTTCAACAATATTGTACCCATGATCCAGGTAGGCCTGCATAATATGCAGCTGACCAAATACCTGATCCAGCAGGTAAGGCTTTCCCCGGAAGAAAAGCTGGAAGCGCTGAAGGAATTCTATCCCGATGCGAAGCTCGAAGACTGGGAGCTGGCCATTGCGGGGCAACGCGTGCAGGTAATCAAAAAGGATAAGAACGGCGACGGCATCCTGGAATTCGGTACGGAGCTGGTACATGCCGCCGACGGCTCCATCGCTGCCCTGCTGGGTGCTTCGCCCGGCGCTTCTACCTCCGTTTCCGTGATGCTCGACCTGCTGAAGGCTTGCTTCGGGGAAGAAATGAAGACCGCTGCCTGGCAGGAAAAGCTCAAAGAAATGATCCCCACTTACGGACAGCACCTGAGCGGCAACCCTGCCCTGATCGAAAAAACAAGAAGCTGGACCAGCGCCGTGCTCAGGCTCGATCCGGGAGTGGCCGAGCCGGTATAGATTTTAATTATACCAGCAACAATGGCCAGATAAAATTTGGATTGAGATCAGAAAATTACTTATCTTTGCACAGCATTAGAAGAAAAGGGGGCCCGAAGCCCCCCTTCTTCGTTTTTAAGTACGTGGCGGCCCGGGGTCGTACCTCTTTGAAAAACAAATGGAAAACAGCATTATCGGTCAGATCACAGAAAAGCTCGAAGCGCTTATCGAAGGCTCTTCTCTTTTCCTGGTGGACCTTAAAATAAAACCGACCAATAATATCAAGATCTACCTGGATGGCGATACCGGTGTTACCATCGATGCCGTATCCAAGATCAACCGGTCTTTATACAAGCAGCTGGAAGAAAGCGGAATGTTCCCCGATGGCGACTTTTCGCTGGAGGTGAGCAGCGCCGGCGTAGATGAGCCGCTGAAGTTTCTGCGGCAGTACACCAAGAACCTGGGCCGCAAAGTGGAGATCACCCTGAACGACGGCGCCGTGAAAGAAGGCGTGCTGAAAGCAGCAACCGAAGGCGAGGTGACCATAGACGAGCCTGTGGGAAAGAAAAAAGAGACAAAGGAAACCGTTATTCCTTTCGACAATATTAAAAAAACAGTAGTACAAATCAGCTTCTGACGGGAAGCGCAATCGAAGGGTGCGGCGCCTGGCTCCGTTATCTTTCACTTTAATACTTTATCCAATGGCAAGTATCAATCTTATTGAATCCTTCCAGGATTTTAAAGAGGCGGAAAATATCGACCGCCCCACGCTCATGAAGGTGTTGGAAGACGTATTCAAGACCTTGCTCCGCAAGAAGTACGGTTCCGACGACAACTTCGACGTTATCGTGAACGACCAGACAGGTGACCTGGAGATTTTCCGTCGCCGCATTATCGTGGAAGACGGTTTCTCCGAAGACGACCTGGCTGAAGTGGAGCTGTCGGAAGCCCTGCGGCTGGACCCCGATTATACCGTAGGGGAAGAGCTTTACGAAGAGGTGAACGTGTTCGACTTCGGCCGCCGGGCGATCCTTGCTGCCAAGCAAACGCTCGCCGCCCGTATCAGCGACCTGAAGAAGAACAGCCTGCTGCAGAAATATGCCGACAGAGTGGGCGAGATCATTACCGGAGAGGTGTACCAGATCTGGAGGAAAGAGCTGATGCTGCTCGACGATGATAACAACGAGCTGCTGCTGCCCAAATCGGAGCAGATCCCGGGTGATTTCTTCAAGAAAGGCGAGCCCATCCGCGCCGTGGTAAAGAAAGTGGAGATGCGCAACAATACACCTGTGATCATCCTCAGCCGTACACATCCTTCCTTCCTGGAAAAGCTGCTGGAGATCGAAGTGCCCGAGATCCTGGACGGTCTTATTACCGTGAAAAAGATCGTGCGCGAGCCCGGTGAACGCGCCAAAGTAGCCGTAGAAAGCTACGACGACCGCATCGACCCTGTAGGCGCCTGCGTGGGTATGAAAGGCAGCCGTATCCACGGTATCGTGCGCGAGCTGCACAATGAAAATATCGACATCATCAACTTCACCACCAATACGCAGCTGCTGATACAGCGCGCCCTTACACCGGCAAAAGTGAACCGTATCGATGTGAATGCCGAAAAGCATCATGTGGATGTGTACATGGATACCGACCAGGTATCGCTGGCAATCGGTAAAAAAGGCGTGAACATCAAGCTGGCGCAGCAATTGACCGGTTTCAGCATAGATGTTTTCCGCGACATCAAGGAATCTGCCGACTTCGATATCGACCTGGAGGAATTCAGCGACGAGATCGAAGAATGGGTGATCAGCGAATTCAAGAAAGTAGGTTGCGATACCGCGCTCAGCGTGCTCGACCTTTCTGTGGAAGAGCTGGTTCGCCGCACCGACCTGGAAGAGGAAACCGTGCGCGACGTTCGCCGCATTTTGGAAGCCGAATTTGAAGAAGATGGAAACGAAGCATAATAATTCGGCATTATTTAAATATTTGGGACGGGCAACAGTTAGGAAATTAACTACATTTGCAAGTCTCTATCGATTAAGTTAAAGCTCTCTTTTAGTTTTCAACCGGACTTAAGGCGGGCTCTTTTACCAAAAAAAATGCTGGAGGGAAATGCCCGATAGTCCGAAAAAGGTTGAAAGCTAATTCAAGAATGTCCATAGGAACAAATACACCACGATTACTGGCCGCGGCCAAAGAATTTAACATCGGAAAAGAAACACTCGTTGAATTTCTGAAAGGGAAAGGCTTTGAAATAGACGCGAGCAAACCTACAGCCAAGCTGAGCGGTGAGATGTACGAATCGCTGCAGGCTGAGTTTGCCACGGACAAAGCTACCAAGCGCAAAAGCGATTCTATCGCTTTGCCCAAAGGCTCGCTGATCGACAACCTCAACAAGTCGCACGAGCAGCTGGATCTTACTGCAAAGGATAAAAAAGAAGAAAAGGCAGAGCCGAAAAAGGCGGAAAAGCCCGCTCCGAAGGAGGAGCCCAAACCGGCTGCACCGGAACCGGCTCCTGCGCCTGCACCTCAGCCCGAGGTTGAAAAGCCGCAGCCTGCGCCCCAGGCGGAAGCGCCGGCGCCCCCCGCCCCCGAAACTGCATCCGGCGACGACGCCGGGCACATCGAGCTGCAGTCGCCCAAGCTGGAAGGCCCCAAAGTGCAGGGTAAGATCAATCTCGACGACCTGAATCTCAGCACCCGCCCCAAGAAAGGCGCTGTGGTGAAGAAGAAAGACGAAGAGAAAAAAGAAAGCCCCGCGGAAAAAGCCGAAGAGCCGGAAGTGCCGGCCAGAACTGAAGCGCCGGTGGCAGAACAGGCGCCCGCGCCACCACCTCCGCTTGCTCCGGAAACCCCGGCGGCGCCAGTGGTAGCCGAGCAAAAGAAAGACACTCCCGAAGACGATGCTCCCGAGCATATCGAAATGAAAGCGCCCAAGCTGGAAGGTCCCAAGATCATCGGTAAGATCGAATTGCCGGTCAATACCGTTGGCGGCAAACAGGAGCGGAAGGATAAGCGCAAGCGCAAGCGGATACCGCTGGAAGGCAAAAAGCCCGAGACCGGTAATACCGGCGGCCAGGGTCAGCAAAGGCAGCAGGGCGGCAACGCCGGCGGCCAGGGTAATCGCCCGCATGGCAACCGCCCCGGCGGCGGCCACGGCAATGCCCAAGGACAAGGAGGACATATGCAGCGCAGGGACAATCGTCCCGGTGGCGGATTCCAGTCTGGTCCCGGCCGCGACAACCGCAGGCCGCCTATGGGCCGCCCCGTACCCGAGCAGGAGATCGACGCCAAAGCAATTCAGGACAAGATCCGGGAAACACAGGCCAAGCTTTCCGGTGGCGGTGCACGCAACAAGAATCTTAAAGCCAAATACCGCCGTAACAAACGGGAGGAAATGGCTGAAAAACGTGCAGCGGCCGAACAGGCCAATGACGGCAGCGTAATACAGGTAACCGAATTCATCTCGGTGAGTGAGCTGGCGAACCTCCTGGACGTAAGCTTTGCCGATATCATCAGCAAGTGTATGAGCCTGGGGATTATGGTATCGATCAACCAGCGCCTCGACGCCGAGGTGATCGAGCTGGTCGCCAGCGAATTCGACCGCGAAGTGGAATTCATCAACCTGGAAGAAGGTTCGGATGATGAAGTGGAGGATGTAGACAACCCTGAAGACCTGAAGCCACGCGCGCCGATCGTTACTATCATGGGTCACGTCGATCACGGTAAGACCTCGTTGCTCGATTATATCCGCAACGCCAGCGTAGTTGCCGGTGAAGCGGGCGGCATCACCCAGCACATCGGTGCTTACAAGGTGACCACCGAGTCGGGTAAAGAAATTACTTTCCTGGATACCCCGGGTCACGAAGCGTTTACCGCGATGCGTGCCCGTGGTGCTAAAGTTGCGGATATTGCCGTAATCGTTATTGCTGCAGATGATGCCATCATGCCTCAGACGCGCGAAGCGATCTCCCACGCGCAGGCCGCCAATCTTCCTATGATCTTTGCCATCAACAAGATCGATAGAGAAGGGGCCAATCCTGAAAAGATCAGGGAACAGCTTTCCGGCATGAACATCCTGGTAGAAGAATGGGGTGGTAAATTCCAGAGCCAGGAGATCTCTGCAAAAAAAGGTACCAACATCGATCTGCTGCTCGAAAAAATATTGCTCGAAGCAGAATTGCTTGAGCTGACTGCCAATCCGGATAAGGAAGGCGTGGGTTCCACTATCGAAGCCTCCCTGGATAAAGGCCGCGGTTATGTATCTACTGTGCTGGTGCAGGCCGGTACCCTTAATTCGGGCGACATGATCGTTTCCGGCCAGTACTTTGGTAAGATCAAAGCCATGTTCAACGAACGCGGACAAAAGATCAGCGTTGCCGGCCCCTCAACACCGGTACAGGTGCTGGGTCTGAACGGTGCACCGCAGGCAGGTGAGAAATTCAAAGTATACAGCGACGAAAGCGAAGCGAAGAGCGTAGCTAACCATCGCGCGCAGATCATGCGCGAGCAGGGACTGCGCAGCCGCAAGCACATTACCCTCGACGAGATCGGACGCCGTCTGGCACTGGGCAACTTCAAGGAGCTGAACGTGATCATCAAGGCCGACTTCGACGGCTCGGCCGAGGCCCTCAGCGATTCGCTGCAGAAGCTGTCTACCGAAGAAGTCGTGGTCAATGTAGTGCTGAAGGGTGTAGGTCAGATTACCGAGAGCGATGTGATGCTGGCCAGCGCTTCCGACGCGATCATGCTGGGCTTCCAGGTGCGTCCTTCGCCCCAGGCTGCCCGCCTGGCCGACCAGGAGAATATCGAGATCCGTTACTACTCCATCATCTACGATGCGATCGCAGAGATCAAAGCGGCGATGGAAGGTATGCTGGAGCCTACGCTGGAAAAGAAAGTGGTGGGCAATATCGAAGTGCGCGAAGTGTACAAGATCAGCGGCGTAGGTACTATTGCCGGCTGTTACGTGCTCGATGGCAAATTTACCCGCAATACCCGCATCAACCTTATCCGCGACGGTATCGTAGTACACACAGGAGAGCTGGCCTCCCTCAAGCGTTTCAAGGACGATGTGAAAGAGGTAAATGCCGGTTACGAATGTGGTCTGAGCATACGCAATTACAACGATGTGCAAGTTGGCGATGTCCTCGAAGGATACGAAGAAGTGGAAGTGAAGCGGAAGCTCGCCTGACGCAAACAAGAAATAAGCAATACCCCGGTTCCGTACCGGGGTATTTTTTTGCCGCTACAGCTGATAGCTGAAGCTGATATTGCTCAGCGGTTCGAATTGTACCGACATCCCCTCTTTGGGAATATAAGGCTGCGCGTTCGATTCAAAATAGCCCTGACGGCTTCGTACCATACCGGCCCGCAACCGCGTCCCTGCAATTACCGAAACATGCCGCGACAGGGAATAGCTTATTTTCAGCTCGGGATAAATGCCCGTGTATAGCCTGCGGCAATGGATGGTAAGCCCCTGGCCATTGCTTGCATTGCGAAAGTCGGCGCCGCCGAAATCCGTGCGGTCGTAAAAGAGACCGGCTTCTGCCAATAAAGCAAAGGAGTGAACCAGGTTGATGCGGTATTCGTATCCCAGGGTTGCTTCAAAGCCTTTGCCGGATAGGACAAAGACAGGCCGGTTGAATTCATCGGCTTGCATCGTATAATCCTCCGGCTGCCGGCGGAGCCCTGCATGGATGATGCTGTGCGCATTCAGGGCCATCCCTATCTTCGCGGCGCTGAAGAGCAAGCCCTTGCTGGTAAGGGTTAAATTGTTGTCCATGCCTTGTTCGGGACCATAACGCAGCAGGCTGATATCGAAATTGATCCTGGGGTACTTCCGGGCGCTGGCGGTATAGCCCGCCGGCAGCAGTGCCAGCAGCAGGACAATAGAGACATAGGTTTTCATGGGCGGGTGTTTTAGCGTTTACTTCAATAACTTCTATTGTGCCGGACTTAGTATGTCGCCGGGGATAACCTTGTTTTTTTATCTTTGCGGCATGTCACAAAAAATATCTACCGATAAAGCGCCCAAGCCGGTTGGCTTATACCCCCATGCCCGCCGCGTAGGCAACCTGCTGTTCCTTTCCGGGATCGGTCCCCGCACGGTGAGCGATGAAATTCCCGGTTTGAAGCTCGATAAGAACGGCAATTTTCTCGAATTCGATTTCGAGGCCCAGTGCCGGAACGTATTCGACAATGTGCGCATCGTGCTGGAAGAAAGCGGCAGCAGCTGGGGCCAGCTGGTCGATGTGACCGTGTTCCTGGTCAATATGAAGCGTGACTTTGCCGTGTACAATAAGGTTTATGCCGAGTACTTTAAGGATAACCAACCTTGCCGTACCACGGTGGAGATCAATTCGCTGCCTACGCCCATCGCCATCGAGCTGAAATGCATCGCGACCATCGGCGGAGAGGGTTAACATAAGCTTACAAGGCCTTTGGCGAACTTCAGCGTGTGGTTCCTGTTTTTATCATTCCTGTGCACGGGAATATTTTGATTCACAAAAAATAAAAACAAGCTTATGAACGCGCAAACACTGAAAGGCCATTGGAACGAGCTGAAAGGCAAGCTGAAACAGAAATACGCCGATCTTACCGATGATGATCTGCTGTACGTGGAGGGCAAGGAAGACGAGCTTTACGGCAAGCTGCAGCAAAAGCTGGGCAAGACCCGTGAAGAAGTAGAGCAAGAGATCGACTCGCTCTGAGGAAAAGGACGATAAAGCATACAGGCCGGCGCTGGAAAAAAACAGTGCCGGCCTGTTTACGTCTCTGGCAAAAACGCAGTAAATTTGAGCAGCCTTAAATCGCCCAGGGAAACAGCCTGTTTTATGAGCACTACTACCCAAAATTCGGATATCCGCGTTGTTGTTATTGAAGACGATACGACCATCAGGGAGTCATACACCTACCTGATCAATGAAGCGCCCGGCTATCATGTCGTCAACAGCTACGCTTCTGCGGAGCTGGCCCTGAAAGGTATCCGTGCCGACGATCCGCATGTGGTGCTGCTGGATGTCGAGCTGCCCGGAATCAGCGGGCTGGAAGCGATTCCCCGTATCAAGGCTGTGGTAGAAGAGGTCTATATTATTATGCTTACCGTATACGATCACCAGCAGACGGTATTCGATGCGCTGAGCAAGGGCGCTTCGGGCTACCTGACCAAAAGCACGGCGCCGGGCAAGATCATAGAGGCGCTGGGCGAGGTGATGGACGGCGGTGGTCCTATGAGCGCCAATATCGCACGGATGGTGGTGCATTCGTTCCAGCGGAGCCAGGAATCGCCGCTTACCCGCCGGGAAACGGAAATACTGGAGCAGATCGCCGACGGCAAGACCCGCAGCCGTATTGCTTCCGAAATGTTTATTGACCTGGAGACGGTCAAATCCCACCTGAAAAATATCTATGCCAAGCTGGACGTGCATTCCAGAGCAGACGCTATCAGGGCGGCCAAGCAAAATAAATACATCTGAGCCTTGCGGCGTGTATGCAGGTATCCCTGCCGGTCCGGTTTTCGACGGCCGGTCCCCAACATCTTTATGTTATTTTCCTGTCTGTAGCATTACCCCCGATTTAAATTTTTGCTAACTTTATTCAGTTCATTGGTCCAAAAGCTCCATTAATTGATGCATCGCAGCTTTACGTTTATTGCCCTCTTTTTCCTAATGGCCTGGCGGGCAGCTGCCCAGCAAAAAGACATGCCGCCGCCATTGCTCTTTATTCTCAACGAAGGGCAATGGGAGCAGCCTTTCCTGTACAAAGGCATTTCGCCCAGCGCCGATATCTACCTGGAGCAAAGTGGTATTACTTACCTGGTGGGCGATGAGACCAATCCGTCGAAGATCCATGAGTACAAGGAAGGACATATGACCGCGGCGCCGGTGCTGAAGTATCACGGCTACAGGATGCGATGGCTGGGAGCCAATGAACATGCACTGACCGAAGGAAGCAAAAAGCAAAGCTATTATCACAATTATTTCCTGGGCAATGAGCCCTCCCGCTGGAAAAGCAATGTGGGCGTGTATGGCAATGTCGATTATAAAGATCTTTATCCCGGCATCGATCTTCACCTGAGCTCGGATAAAGGTCAGGCCAAATACGACTTTATCGTTTACGCCGGCAGCGATGTCAGCCGCATAAAGCTGCGCTTTGAAGGACTGGATGGGATACGGATCAGCAAGGAGGGCAACCTCGTTTTGAAAACCTCGGTAGGCGAGATTACCGAAATGGCGCCTTATGCCTACCAGTACGTCGGCGGGGAAATGAAGGAAGTGCCCTGCCGCTACCAGCTGAACGGGAACGAGCTGCAGTTCGGCTTTCCCAAAGGCTATGACAACAGCCAGAACCTGATCATCGATCCTACTATCGTATTTGCGACACTTACCGGCTCTACTGCCGATAACTGGGGCTTTACCGCGACCTATGATGCTGCGGGCAATCTCTATGCCGGCGGTATCGCCAACGGGCTCGGGTACCCGATGCTGGGTCCCCTGCAAACTACCTTTGGCGGCGGTACCTGGGATATTGCCATCTCAAAATTCAATGCGAGCGGCAGCGGGTTAATTTATTCGACCTATATCGGCGGCGACCAGGACGACATGCCGCATAGCCTCGTGGTCGACGCTGCCAATGAGCTGGTGCTCGCCGGCAAATCCCGTTCTACCAATTACCCGACAACAGCAGGGGCCTTCGATCCCCTGTACAACAATAACTATGATATCATCGTGACCAAATTCAACGCTGCCGGTTCAGCGCTCATCGGGTCTACTTATGTGGGCGGCAGCGGCGACGACGGGATCAATATCAACAGCGATTTTTCTGCCGACGTCAATACCCTGAAGTACAATTACGGCGACAACTCCCGCAGCGAGGTCATCGTCGATCGCCAGAACAATGTTTATGTAGCCGCCAGCTCCCGTTCCAGCGATTTCCCGCTGACCGCTACTGCTGCCAAGAACAGCCTGGGCGGTCCGCAGGACGGCGTATTCTTCAAGCTGAATCCCACCCTGAGCACGATGCTGTACAGCACCTATATCGGGGGCAGCAGCAGCGATGCTGCCTATGCCCTGGCGCTGGATACGGCACAATCGCATGTCTATGTGGCCGGCGGCACGCAAAGCAATGATTTTCATACGACGGCTGCCGCTACCGGCTGGCGAAGCACCTACCAGGGCGGGCTTGCCGACGGCTATATCTGCCGTTTCCTGAACAGCGGCGCCTATACGCTGCAGAAAGCTACTTTCGTCGGAACCAGTGCTTACGATCAATGTTTCGGGGTACAGACGGACCTTGAGAACGGTGTTTATACCATGGGGCAGACTTTGGGCGCTTTTCCCGTATCGGCCGGCGTTTATTCCAATGCTGGCTCCCGGCAATTCCTGCTGAAGCTGGACAGCCTGCTGGGTACGGCAACCTATTCTACGGTATTCGGCAGCGGTTCGGCGACCCATCCCAATATTTCACCGGTAGCCTTCCTTGTCGATACCTGTCAGAATGTGTACATATCCGGCTGGGGCGGCACCATTTCGGGCGGCAGCACTACTTTCAATATGCCGGTTACTATAGATGCTTTCCAGCCGACGACCGATGGCAACGATTTTTATTTTATTGTGCTGAGTAAAAATGCCCTCAGCCTGCTGTTCGCTTCCTTCTTCGGCTCCCCCAACAAAGGCGAACATGTTGATGGCGGTACCAGCCGTTTCGATCCCAATGGCGTTGTGTACCAGGCGATATGTGCCAGCTGTGGGCCCGGCGCGGCTTTTCCCGCTACCTCCGGCGCCTATGCGACGACCAAGGGCAGCAGCAATTGTAACCTGGGCGCGCTGAAGATCGCCTTCAACCTGGGCAGTGTAAAAGCGGTGGCTGCCGCCAATCCCAATGTAACGGGCTGCGCGCCGCTCACCGTCAACTTCAGCAACGGCTCCACCAATGCCACCTCCTACATATGGGACTTTGACGACGGTACTGCCAATTCTACAGCGACGGCGCCCACGCATGTGTTTACCAATCCTGGCGTATATCATGTAAAAATGGTAGCCATCAATCCCAATGCCTGTAAAACCCATGATACCGTAACCCTGCAGATCGTGGTGAGTGACGATACGATCAGGGCCGATTTTAATGTCGTCCTGCTCGATACCTGTACCAATCCCCGTATTGTGCTGACCAATACCTCGGTGGCAATGCCCGGGCATACCCTCAGCCAGGCGACTTTCCAGTGGTTCTTCGGCGACGGCGCCTCCAGCACGCTGCAGAACCCCGGAACCCACAACTATGCGGGCAGCGGCAGCTACCCGGTAATGATGATCATGACCGATACCGCAGCCTGCAATTCACCCGATACCGTGATCAAAACAGTGGTAGTGAACCAGGCATTCATCGATGCGGGATTCGACGGCGGCGCTTTCTGTATGGGCGATACCGCGCGGTTTACCAATACCACAGCCAACGGTGATACCTACCAGTGGAGCTTCGGCGACGGCGGTACCGCCACCACGGCCGATGGTGCGCATATCTATACGGCCCCGGGCACCTATACCGTAACCCTCAGGGCATTCAACCCGCTCACCTGCAATAAGGCCGACTCGGCGCAGCAAACGGTTACCGTGAAGCCCAATCCTACTGCTGCATTCAGCTATGCGCCGCTCATACCCGAAAGGAATGTGCCCACCTCCTTCTTCAACCAGTCGACTGATGCTACCCGGTACAAGTGGAGCTTCGGCGATAATGCCTTCAGCGAGGAGGAGAACCCGGTGCACACCTATAACCGCACCGGCGACTACCAGGTATGCCTGACCGCCTTTAACGATGTGGGCTGCTCCGATAAAATATGCCGTACTATCCGGGCAGAAGTGCAGCCCCTGGCCGATGTGCCTACCGGCTTCAGTCCCAATGGCGATGGTTCCAACGATATCCTTTATGTAAGAGGCTACAGTATCGAAAGCCTCAGCTTCCGCGTGTTCAACCGCTGGGGCGAGCAGGTATTCGAGACCAGCAACCAATCTGTAGGCTGGGATGGCACCTATAAGGGCAAGCCCCAGAATATGGATGCTTATGCTTTTATCCTGCAGGTAACCTTTTACGACGGCACCACGATGCACAAGCAGGGCAATGTAACCCTGCTGCGGTAAGCGTTTATGTTTTGAAAAATACAGGCTTATGGCGACAGGCTTTACTGTGCGCAGGCTTTCCGCAACGATTACTACGGCGCCCGTAGCTGCAACTTCGCTTTTAATAAGAAGAACCGGCCATTCGGCCGGTTCTTGCGTTATGTCCTTTAAGTGAAAGCTTAGTGTGCAGCCGCAGCTTTTGTAGCCGCTTCAGTCCACTGTTTGCCCAGTTGCTGCATGTATTCGCTGAATTTCTGCGCTTCTTCGGGTTTCAGCTTGGTAGCCCAGTTAGCAGCGCCCTGGCTCCAGGTAGCATATTTCTGGCCCAGTTCGGCAACTTTAGCCTGATCTTTGCTCTCGATGGCTTTCATGTACTCATCCATCAGGGTTTTGTATTCAGCCAGGCCTTTGTTCACTTCTTCGTTGGAAAAAGTAGGCGCGTCTGTAGCCGCTGTAGTAGAAGCAGGGGTTTCAGTAGTCTGAGCAGGCTCAGTAGTGGTTGTGGTGGTAGTGGTAGTAGTTGCCTCTTCCGTTTTAGCGTCTTTGTTTTCACCGCAGGAAATGATCGTGGTGCTGAACAGGGCCAAAGCGGCACCGGCGAGAATCAGTTTTTTCATAATTGTGAGTTTTTTGCAAATGTAAAGCGAATAAAAGCAAATCGGAATGGATTTATAAATAATGCCATTTTTAGCAAAAAATTAAGGGATTTGTTAACTTAACGTTAGTGGGAAACGGGTGTATAAAGTATAATTTCTTTTGATAAAGCGCCCTTATTTTTGTAACTTTGCCTATTGTTTTTCAGGGAAGAATTCCTCCTCCTCTTTGCCCTGGAAAGCGCCACCCAACAAACAAAATTCGTTTCCTAAAACGCTGCAATGAATACAGAAAACCACGAAGTATTAACGCCCGCCACACCCGCATATGGAGCAGATAGCATACAGGTGCTCGAAGGTCTGGAAGCGGTGCGTAAGCGTCCCTCCATGTATATCGGTGATATCGGCATTAAGGGCCTGCATCACCTGGTCTATGAAGTAGTCGACAACTCTATTGACGAAGCCCTGGCCGGCTATTGTAAAAATATCATCGTCACGATCAATGCCGATAATTCGATCCGCGTTGATGATGACGGTCGCGGTATCCCTACAGGTATCAATACGAAAGAGGGTAAATCGGCGCTGGAGATGGTAATGACCATGCTGCATGCCGGCGGTAAATTCGACAAGGATACCTACAAAGTATCCGGCGGTCTGCATGGTGTGGGCGTGAGCTGTGTGAACGCCCTCAGCAATCCCCTGCATGTAACGGTACACCGCGAAGGAAAGATCTTTGAGCAGGAATATGCCGAAGGGGTGCCCAAATACGCCGTGCGCGAGATCGGCGATACCGATCGCACGGGCACCATCGTTCATTTCAAGCCCGATGGTACCATCTTTAAAGATACGGTATACCATCGCGATATCCTGGCGGCCCGTTTGCGCGAGCTGTCCTTCCTGAACAAAGGCATCCGCATTACCCTGATCGACGAGCGTGCGGATGAAGAGAACGGCGATATTCCCCGCGAAGAATTCTACAGCGAAGGCGGTATCACCGAATTCGTGCAGATGCTGGACAACAATGGTAAGCGCGAAGCGCTGCTGCCCGAGCCGGTTTATGCCGAAGGACACGACGAAGCCACCAATGTGACTGTAGAAGTGGCCCTGGCCTACAATACCTCCTTTAACGAGCATATTTTCTCCTACGTCAACAATATCAATACCATTGAAGGCGGTACGCACGTTGCGGGCTTCCGCAGGGCTATCACCCGCGTGTTCAAATCCTATGGCGATAAGAACAAGCTGTTTGAAAAGGCCAAGGTAGAGATCACCGGCGACGACTTCAGGGAAGGCCTTACCGCGATCATTTCCGTGAAAGTGCCCGAGCCTCAGTTCGAAGGTCAGACCAAAACCAAGCTGGGCAATAACGAAGTGAGCGGGGTAGTGGACGTATGCGTGAGCCGCATCCTGGAAGCTTACCTGGAAGAGCATCCCAAAGCCGCCAAGATCATTATCGATAAGGTGATCCTGGCAGCGCAGGCCCGTGCCGCAGCTGCCAAGGCCCGCCAGATGGTGCAGCGCAAAAGCGTGCTGACCGGTGGCGGATTGCCCGGCAAGCTGGCCGACTGTTCAGAAAAAGATCCCGAACGCTGCGAATTGTATCTTGTCGAAGGAGACTCGGCCGGCGGTACAGCCAAGCAGGGCCGCGACCGGTCTTACCAGGCCATCCTGCCCCTGCGCGGTAAGATCCTGAACGTGGAGAAAGCCCAGGAGCATAAGATCTATGAAAATGAAGAGATCAAGAATATGTATACGGCGCTGGGTGTGACCGTAGGCACCCCGGAAGACCCGAAGGCGCTGAACCTGAGCCGCCTGCGTTACAACAAGATCATCATCATGACGGATGCCGATGTGGACGGTTCGCATATCGCCACGCTCATCCTCACTTTCTTCTTCCGCTACATGACCGCCCTGGTAGAGCAAGGTCACGTATACCTGGCCCAGCCCCCGCTGTACCTGGTGAAGAAAGGGAAAGACGGTATCTACTGCTGGACGGAAGACGATCGTAAAGCCGCGGTGACCAAGCTGGCCAACGGTAAGGAAGACAGCGTGAACATCCAGCGGTACAAAGGCCTGGGTGAAATGAACGCCGAGCAGCTGTGGGAAACCACGATGAATCCCGATACCCGCGCTATGAAGCAGGTAACGATCGAAAGCGCAGCGGAAGCCGACATGGTCTTTGCGATGCTGATGGGTGAAGAAGTAGGACCCCGCCGCGATTTCATTGAAAAGAATGCCAAATACGCCAAGATCGATATCTGATCGGCAGGTAAAAGAATATTGAGCCCGGAGGCTGCCCGATACGGGTAGCCTCTTTTCATTGTGTCCTCCTTCTCTACTTTTGAATAGCGGATGTTGTTTTTATCTAATTTTAAAAAAAAATCTTTGTTTTTGTTATTGAAGTGATAAAAAGTTTCATCTTTGTGGCTGAGAAATCTTAACAGATCTTTTAAAGCCCGAAGATGACTATGACCCTTTATTGCCCGTGTGCAGCACGAAGCCTGTACCTGGCTCTGCTGCTGCTTTGCCTGTATCCTGCCTTGCCCGCTTTCAGCCAGCGTGGGCTTGGAGCAACCGAGGCCGATGCCAAGATGCTTCCCGGCGGCGCCGGCAGCGGCGGCGGGATGTCGGGTATTTACAGCCCGAACCTGTTTGACGGCACCGCCAACATCAACATTCCCATTTTCCAGTACAGCACCGAAGGCGCCGACTACGGCATCGGCCTCAGCTACAATACCCTGGGGGTGAAGCTTGATGAGCTGGCTTCCGTGGCAGGAATGCACTGGACCCTGCGCGCCGAAGGCAGCATCAGCCGTACGGTAAAAGACCTTCCCGATGAGCTGGCCATGACCATCGATACTATTTATACCAGCAACACCCAGTATTACACCCGGGTAAAAGGCCGCCTGGCCCAGGATATGGAGACCGCCCAGCAGGCTGCCGATCCCCGTGTGTACCGGGATCATGAAAGCGACGAGTTCGTGCTGTCGGCCGGCGGCCTGTCGCTGAGCTTCCGGCTCGGGCGCAACGGGCAGGTCTTCACCCACCCGCATCGCAATGTCAAAATACAGCTGCTCTCCAACGGTCAGCCGCTACCCGCTACCGGTAGCGGCAGTGTTCCCCCTGCCGCCTTGTCGCTGGAATTTGTGGTGACCGACGAACAAGGCAACCGTTATTATTTTACCAAAGGCGATTACCGCGTGTGGGAGATGCTCACCCTCAGCGCCCAGGCCATTGTCCCCGGGCATGACTGGTCGGGGCCCGACGAGATCGGCCGCTTTGACCAGGTCGACCGCTGGGTAGTGAGCCGTATTGTGCTTGCCGGCGGCACCGAGCTACAGTACCAATACCGCAGCAGCCAAAGGGCGGATGCCCTTTATATGGCTGTAGAGAAAAATAACGCTAGTGCCCCACTCACCTTTGGTGAAGTACCCGGCAGCGGCTACAAGGCACTGATCAGCCGGATCATGTATCCCAACGGTGTGAGCGCCGACTTTGTCTATGACGATCAGCACCAGCGCTGCGACAATGGCGGCTTAACAAACAGCACCGGTGCGCCGACCCCTACACTGGCCGAGATCAAAGTGGGTGCCACCACCGGCAGCAGCTGCCTGCGCTACCGGCTCAACCAGAGCTATATTGTTACCGATACCTTTAACCAGGTAACGGAAAAGCCCCTGGGCAGCCCCTGCAATACCATTACCGGCTTGTACCCTTATCGTACGCACCGACTGCGGCTCAACAGCATTACCCTGCTGAGCTGCGACGGGCTCAGCAGCGAACCCTATTACAGCTTTGCCTACGATCCTACGCCTATGGCCCCCCGCTTCCGCGCCGGGCAGGACTACTTCGGCTATGCCAACGGCAGGCGGGCAACGGGCTGGGGACTTGAGCCCAGCGGGGACCTGAGCATCCCGTATCACCTGAATGCCAGCAATGCCAATGGTGATTTTTATTATGGTGTCGACCGCACCGCCGACTTCAGCTACGGCCGCGCCGGTATCCTGACCAAAGTGACCAATGCCTACGGCGGTTACGTGGAGTTTGGCTATGCACCTCACAATACCCTGGCCAACACCTTTAACCCCCAACCGGCCAACCTGAATAATTTCCTGGGGCGGGACGCCAATGACGGCCTCTGCCTGGCCAGCATTAAGGAAAGCGACCCTTACCATGCCGGCAATTACCGCCTCACCAGCTTCAGCTACGAAGAAGGCCAGCAGTTCCTCAGCGGCGGTTACTTCTTTAGCCCCCTTTCCTATAACCAATACCTCTGGGGCCCCGATTCCTTACAGCGCTGGACCAATACCTACCTTACCGCCCATCACCTGGTCGGCAACAGCAACCACGGCTATTCCAAAGTGACCGTGACCCAGACCGACAACAACGGCGCCCAGCTGTCGCGCAAGGTGACCCGCTTTACCAATATCGTGGACGTGAACGACAACGGCCAGCCCATCAACCGCTACCAGGTCGTGGGCGGCGGCAAACCTTTTTATGCCTTTCCCTACAACGACAAGCAATACCTGCGCGACTGGGAAATAGGCCTTCCCCTGCTGGTGCAGGAATACGACAACCTGAACAACCTGGTGCAGGAGACCCGCAACCGCTACCGCTTTACCCTGGACAGCACATCGGCCCTGGCCGCCGGCGTAGGCGGCGCCAAGAGCAGCTATGTGCACGGCCAGCTGCTGAGTATCCCGGTGAGCACACTTCCGGCTGTTGAGCAGATTGCCGTTACCGATCCTTATGTTCCCTATACCGGTAAAAGCCTGCTGCAGAGCACCATCATCCGCAAGTACATGAGCTACGGCGGGCAGGTCTACGACTCGATGGCCTACACCTACGACAGCCGCGAGAACCTGAAGACGATCGTTACCCGCAATAGCGAAGGCGAAGAAGTGCAGACCATCCACTATTACAACTACGATGCCGGCGTCTACGACCCGCTGCCCGGCCTGGAAAGGCAGGTAACCACCCAGCGCTGGAAGCGCATTGCCGGCACCACCGGCCCGCTGCCCGACAACGGCGTGCTGCTGGACGCCTACTTTACCGGCCTGGCCGCCGATGGCAGCAGCGGCAGCTACAGCCGTATCCGCAACAAGACCCTGTACAACCTGCAGACCGCAGGCCAGCTGAGCTACAGCAGCTACCTGGGCGCCGGCCCCCTGAACAGCACCCCGCTGAAGATCAATGCCGTTACCCAGGGCGCCACCCTTCCCGACTTCCGCAAGACCAGCGAAGTGCTGCAGGCCGACGCCAAAGGCAATCCCCTGGAGACTTACCTGCCCGATGGGGAGCAGTACAAAGCCATGGTATGGGATACCGCCACTGGTAAGAAACTTGCCGAGGCCGTGAACTGCCGCTACGCCGATATGGCCTATACCAGCTTTGAAGCCGGCCCTTACACTACCAATTTTACCTATACCGCTAATACCAGTAGTGGCGGCGTGACGGGGGGCAAATGCATGCAGCTGTGGAATGGTACCAACAATACGGCCAACCGCCTTGAAGGCACCCGGGCCCTGCAAGCCGGCAGGGAATACCTGCTTTCCTTCTGGGTCAGCGGCGCAGCCCCTTCAGTAGTGGCCGGCGGCGTAGCCCAAACCTTACCCGCTACCCCGGCAGCCCAGATCGGCAGCTGGAAGCAGTATATTATCCGGTTTACCCCGCAGGCTGCCGGTACCATTGTGAGCCTTACCGGTACGGCTGCCCATACCATCCTGGACGAAGTCCGGCTGCATCCCGCCTCGGCCCTGATGCAGAGCTGGAGCGCCGATGCCCTGCTGGGCACCACCTCGGCCGCCGACGCCCGCGGCCGCATCACCTATTATGAATACGACGCCATGGGAAGGCCCTACCTGGTACGCGACCAGGAAGGCCATATCCTGTCCAAGACCCAGTACACCCTCCATGGCGCCGAATAACCCTATTACTATCACGATATAAATAGAAATACAATGCAACCCTTGCATGCCATCATAAAAGCACTTGTGCTGTGCCTGCTGCTTTTGGGCTCCTGGCCACAGGCCACAATCTTTGCCCAGACCAATAAGCCGCAGCTGAACCAGCAGGCCCCTGCCGGCAGTATGACCAATACCGTACCCGTGCCACCCGCCATCAATATCAACAGCTCGGAGCTGTACAATTTTGAACGGAGCTTCGTGCCCAGAGTACCCATCGACGATCCAGCCACACTGACCACCACCAGCGCCCCATCCGATGTGCAGGCGAGCACCCTGTACAAAGACGGCTTCAGCCGTGGTATGCAAGCCGTGGCACACAATTTTACCCAGGGAAAGAGCCTCGTAAGCCCTGTGGATACCCGCTTCCGGCCCCAGGAGACCGGCTACCTGCCTTACAGCAGCGCCGGCTACGGCTTCAGGGCCAATGCCTTTACCGAGCAGCAAGCCTATTACAGCAACCTGTATCCCAATGAAGGCAATACCGCCTACAGCCTGCAGCGTAACACCTCGGCAGGAAATGTGCTGCGCACGACCAGTTATGCCCCCGGCAAAAGCCAGGTCGGGCAGAGCAGAGGCACCGAGACACTTCCTATTACCGAGGCCTGTAATTGTATCCGTCGCTGGAGCGTGGACGGGAACGGTAGCCCCCTGAGCAACGGCGTCTATGCCGCAGGCGAGCTGCTGGGTACCCTGGTCCAATCGCCAGCCAGCGGGACCGCCCTGCCTCCCCGTAAGTTCGTGTATAAGAACAAGGATGGCCGCGTGGTGCTGGAGCAGATCGCCGACAGCCTAACCTCCGGCCCGGGCTATACCTACCTGCAGACCTTCTACATCTATAACCCGCAGGGGCAGCTCTGCTACGTGGTGCCACCCGCCGCCGCCGATAACGCCCTATCCGCCGGCAGCATCAGCCAGGCGACCCTGGACCAGTACTGCTTCCAGTACCGCTACGACAGCAAGGGCCGCAAAGTAGAGCAGAAAGTACCCGGCAAAGGCTGGGAGTATTTTGTGTATGACAAAAGAGACCGGCTGGTATTTTACCAGGACAGCAGCCTGAAAAGCGCCGGAGGGTGGTGGTCCTTTACACTTTATGATGCCCTGGACCGGCCAACCGTTACCGGTAAGGGCCAGGCAATCGGCACAACCCGGCAGCAGTTTGCCGCTTTGATGGAGGACGGTTCCACTTATCCATCTACCCATGTGCTGTATTATGCTAAAAACTACGACCTCTATCATGTTTATCCCGCAGCCTTAAATTACTGCGAGAGCTGGAGCTACACCTATTACGACGATTACAGGGAAGCCGACCCCAACGGCGATCTGTGGAACACCTACAGCACGGAGCTGCAGTTCAGCGAACAGCAAAGCCTTTCCGGCTCGGAAAGCCCGCAGCGCAGTAATCGCACCCAGGGCCTGCCCACCGGCAGCCTGGTGAAGATACTGCCCGCCCCCGGAGCCTCCGGTACCGGCGCCTGGCGCAGGACGGCCCTGTTCTACGACGACAAAGGCCGGCTGATCTATAGTGCCGGCCAGGACCTCGCCACCCCGGGCAGCACTAACATTGTCCATGCCTCCTATGCCGGCAGCCAGTACACCTTTACCGGCCAGGTGCTGAACACCAAGCACGTAATCGTTAATAACAAGAGCAGCGACGGCTACCTGGAGCACAGCGAGGCGACCCGCAACGAATACGAAGCCGCCACCGGCCGCCTGAGCAAGACCTGGCGCAAAGTGGACAACGCCAGCGGCTGGACCCTGACCTCCTCGCTGTACTACGACGAGCTGGGCCGCCTGCAACGCAAAGTATTGAGCAACGGCGGCGAGACCCAGGACTACAGCTACAATATCCGCGGGCAGCTCACCGGAATCAACGGTGTGTATGCCGAGACCGGCAACCGGGAGTTCCAGTACCGCAGCTTCGGCGAGTCCCTTAAATACGACTACGGCTTCGATAAGCCCCGCTTCGACGGCAAGATCGCCGGTATGATCTGGCGGGGCAGCGCCGGCGCCAACCTGGGCAACAATATCAGCAGCATGCACGCCTATGGCTACGACTACGACCTGGGCGGGCGGCTAAAGCTGGCCGACTATTACCTGCAGCAGGAGTACAACGGCCAGGGCCAGGTAGACCCCTGGAGCAAGACCCTGCTGGACTTTACCGTATCGAACCTGTACTACGACAAGAACGGCAACATCAAAACGATGAGTCAGCGCGGCGTCAAGCCCGGTACCGGCCCCGTGAACATGGATATCATGAGCTACAGCTATACCAACGGCAACCAGCTGGACGCCGTCAGCGACCAGGGTATAGCCGACTATGGCGCAGGCGACTTCCGGGACGGCCACAGCGGGGCGGGCGACTACAGCTACGACCCCAACGGCAATCTGTACAAAGACCTGAACAAAGGCATCGGCAGCATCACTTACAACCATTTCAACAAACCCGTAACGATCGACCTGGGCGGCGGTAAGCAGATACAGTACAGCTACGATGCCGCCGGCAGCAAAGTCCAGGAGCTTATCATCAATCCCGGCCAGCCCACGAAGCAGACTGATTACATTAGCAACTTCGTTTACCAAAATGATACGCTTCAATACGCTCTCACTGATGACGGTCGTACTGTATTCGACTACAGCAGCGCTACCCCTATAAAAGAAGAATACTTTGTCAAAGACCACCTGGGCAATGTGCGCAGCATTATCGACATTACCCTCAAACCCCTGCGGCAATACCTGGCCACCTACGAAGTGGCCAGCGCCTACCTGGAAGGTCTGCTGTTTGAGAAAGTAAGCGAGATACGGGACGAAAAACCCGCCAGCACCGATCCCGGCGACAGCAAGGCCGGGCGGCTCAACGCCGCCGAAGCGGGAAGAGAAGTAGGCACCTCCCTGCTGGTGAAAGTGATGGCCGGCGATTTGGTGGACATGAACGTCAACAACTATTACGAGACCTTCGAAGGCAATACCACCGATCCCGTAACCCCCGAGCAATTGATGGCCAGCGTGATCAGCACCCTGACCAGCGGCGTGAACGGTATGCCCGGCGAGAGCCACAATACCAAATTGGTCAGCGAGCTCTTTACCCAGGAGAACTTCTCTGCCCTGGAGAACATGATCCAGAGCCAGGGCATCGACCCCGCGCGGCCGCAGGCCTACCTGACCTACGCCCTCTTTGACGAGAACATGAAGCTGGTCGATGAGTTCAGCGGCGCCTACCAGGTGAACGGCAACGGTACCTGGGGCACTATCGGCAGCAACGGGGCCCGGATGATCCCCACCAACGGGTATTTAGCTGTATATTTGAACAGCCGCTGGCGCGACCTGAGCTGTGCCTCCTGCAGCAATGTGTTCTTTGACCGGGTGGTGCTGGAGATCGCCAAGGGCAGCCTGCTGGAGGAGAACCATTACTACCCGCACGGGCTGCCGATCAAAGCATTGTCCAGTACGGCGCAGGGCGTGAAGGATAACCGCCACAAGTACCAAAGCAATGAATACATCAAAGACCTGGGGCTGAACTGGATGGACTTCAACGCCCGGCAGTATGACCCGCAGATTGGCAGGTTCCTGGCGGTGGACCCCCTGGCCGATGCGGAAGGGCAACAGATATGGAGCCCTTATGCGGCTATGGGCAATGCACCGGAGAGCATGGTGGATCCGAATGGGACTTCAGTGACGACCTATACCGATTTTGCGTCGATATCGACACTGCTTACTAATTTAAGCTCTCTTTACAGCGGTGGTGTATTTGTACAAGGTAAGTACGTTAGATTTTCCGATTGGATATCTTCGAGGTTTAAAGCGGTTATGGGATATGCTATTGGTGGCGCCGCTGTATCGGACAAGGATTATTTTTCAAAATCACGTTATGGCATTGTAGCCGGTATGGCCGGAATAGGCTCTGCGGGAGGAAGTGGCGGGGATGATGATAAGGAAGAGGCAGGCATAATTGAAACAGGAATTTACAATTTAGCGGGAATCTTCGGATTATTTGGCAGAGCCTTATCTCCTCCAACCACTGAGTCTGGACGGCGAGGCATTTTAGGAAAACAGCCAGCAAACGCCGCAGAATTCCTTACAGATGCCAAGGCGGGAATGGATATGATGATGCTCCTGAGTACCCCAATTGACATGCTGTATAATACTACGCTTCCTGTAAGAGCAGAGGCTAGAGCAGAGAACGAGTTTGCGGAGATGTTGAATATTGGTTTTGCGCCAAGGGCCTTTAAGAGAGAAAGTAATCTTGCGTTAGGTTTAGGTGACGATTTATTCCGCTTTGCAGAAACCAAAGGATTTGATACTTACAAATCATTTTCAACTGGATTTCAAAAAGATCAAATTCTAAATGCAATGAAGTCTTATGATAATATTCACTTTAATGTAACAGGTTTTGGTAGATATAGATTTTCTAAATTTAATCCATCAGGCCCGTTATCATACAAAAATTATACAAATTGGGAAATGCATACAATATTCAACAGTCCTACTCTATTGAATAAAACGACATTCTATAAAAGTGTAGGTAATGGATATGAGGTAGTACCTAATTATTCACCTTTCCTCAAGTAGTATTAGCATGGTTTACAATTCAAATAGAAAATTTAAAGTTTGGAGTTATACGATTAGCCATAGCTCCCTATTATTAAGGAGTGTAATGAAGTTTATTGACGAAGATGGATTTTCAGAAGATACTTCTTACAATGTTGATGTGGAATTTTGGGCTGTTACTTATATTAATATTCCTATCCTCTTGGAAAATATAAAAATTGTAGAGATCTCAGAAAATGATTTGCCTAAAAATATAAATAGGGAATTGTGTAAGTACGATCAAAAGGTATTTGAAATTTATGATGGAAATAAAAAATACTACATCATTGCGAGTGGCTTATTGGTTGGAATAAATCGTTGGGAGAATGAGGATAGAATATCTAATTATGATTCGAATTTAAAGCATGATAAGGTAATAGTAAAAGTTTAACTTATTTTCCAGCTAGCGCGGACGTGTCGCGAGACTGTCCACTTCTTTTCTTCGCACCTTCAAGAACGTGGAACTAGTAACCAAGTAGATATTTTCTATCTTTGTAAAGACACGTTAGCTTGGGTAAAGTGTCGGCAGACTACGGCTTCGATAAGCCCCGCTTCGACGGCAAGATCGCCGGCATGATCTGGCGGGGCAGCGCCGGCGCCAACTTGGGCAACAATATCAGCAGCATGCACGCCTATGGCTACGACTACGACCTGGGCGGGCGGCTGAAGCTGGCCGACTATTACCTGCAGCAGGAGTACAACGGCCAGGGCCAGGTAGACCCCTGGAGCAAGACCCTGCTGGACTTTACCGTATCGAACCTTTACTACGACAAGAACGGCAACATTCCTTTTCCGCAGTGTCTCCTGAAGAGGACACTTCTTTTCTCTTTTTCCGCAGCATCTCCTGAAGATTCCTTTTCCGCAGTGTCTCCTGAAAGGGACGCTGCGAAAGGTGAGTGAGATGGCAATGTAGTGACAAGCGTAATCCTTGCGCCCCGGATAGCAACGAAAAGCCCGGAGCTGCCGTAGCGATATATTCAATCCGTTAATAAGCCTAAGTAAATTGGGTATAATGTCTTCGTAGCTTATAATTGCAGCGAGGACTTGAAGTGGATAGCGGGTCAGGCGCCCTAAAGTAAAACTACAGCTACGACCCCAACGGCAACCTGTACAAAGACCTGAACAAAGGTATCGGCAGCATCACTTACAACCATTTCAACAAACCCGTAACGATCGACCTGGGCGGCGGTAAGCAGATACAGTACAGCTACGATGCTACGGGAGCTAAAGTGCAGGAGCTTGTCATTAACCCCGGCCAGCCTACAAAGCAGACCGACTACATCGGCAACTTCGTTTACCAAAATGATACGCTTCAATACGCTCTCACTGATGACGGTCGTACTGTATTCGACTACAGCAGCGCTACCCCTATAAAAGAAGAATACTTTGTCAAAGACCACCTGGGCAATGTGCGCAGCATTATCGACATTACGCTGAAGCCCCTGCGGCAATACCTGGCCACCTACGAAGTGGCCAGCGCCTACCTGGAAGGGATGCTGTTTGAGAAAGTAAGCGAGATACGGGACGAGAAGCCCGCCAGCACCGATCCCGGCGACAGCAAGGCCGGGCGGCTCAACGCCGCCGAAGCGGGAAGAGAAGTAGGCACCTCCCTGCTGGTAAAAGTGATGGCCGGCGATTTGGTGGACATGAACGTCAACAACTATTACGAGACCTTCGAAGGCAATACCACCGATCCCGTAACCCCCGAGCAATTGATGGCCAGCGTGATCAGCACCCTGACCAGCGGCGTGAACGGTATGCCCGGCGAGAGCCACAATACCAAATTGGTCAGCGAGCTCTTTACCCAGGAGAACTTCTCTGCCCTGGAAAACATGATCCAGAGCCAGGGCATCGATCCAACAAGGCCGCAAGCCTACCTGACCTACGCCCTCTTTGACGAGAACATGAAGCTGGTCGATGAGTTCAGCGGCGCCTACCAGGTGAACGGCAACGGTACCTGGGGCAGCATAGGCAGCAACGGCGCGCGGATGATCCCCACCAACGGGTATTTAGCCGTATATTTGAACAGCCGCTGGCGCGACCTGAGCTGCGCCTCCTGCAGCAATGTGTTCTTTGACCGGGTGGTGCTGGAGATCGCCAAAGGCAGCCTGCTGGAGGAGAACCATTACTACCCGCACGGGCTGCCGATCAAAGCACTGTCTAGCACCGCGCAGGGCGTGAAGGACAACCGCCGCAAGTACCAGGGCAACGAGTACATCAAGGACCTGGGGCTGAACTGGATGGACTTCAACGCCCGGCAGTATGACCCACAGATCGGCAGGTTCCTGGCGGTGGACCCCCTGGCCGATGCGGAAGGACAGCAGGTGTTCTCGCCTTATGCCGCCATGGGCAATGCGCCGGAAAGTTTAGTGGATCCGAATGGGGAAGAGTTTTCCCTGTTTGCATCTCATGCTGATGGATGGAGGTTCTTGAATAGTTTGTCTCGCATTTATGGAGTTACCTTTGATTGGGATGAGACATCAGGAAAGGTTACCATTAAGGATGACTTACAAAAAGAAGGTCAAGAAAGAACGTCAACAGAAATGGCCCAAGGGGCAAGTGGCGCGTTTGCACAAGCTTTTGGGGAGGCTACCAAAACCTGGTTTAAGGAAATGGTCGAAAGTAAAGATGTGAAGGTTCAGGCCGCTGTGGCAAATAATTCGGCATTAATTTTTAGTGAGGACTACGGAAATTTTGAGCATGCTACCGAAACCGGTCATCTATCAGTCATGCAGGATTTGATAAATGGAGTAGATCTAAGCGGAATACCTGATTTTGATGGTAGGATTACATTGGAAGAAGCGAATAATTGGTATAGAGAAGGACACGGAAGGCCATTATATGCTAACCTATCTCTGTTATATCTAAAAAGTGTAACACCGGCTGAATTTGAAAAAGGGAAAAAATATACCTACTTTAATTTACTGTTTCGCTTTAATAGAAGAGATGGACTTGTTTATGGTACTATTGGCTTAAAATACTTAGGTAATAATGAAGTTTCGGCAGCTCCTGATTTCTACGATTTTGATATTAGACCATGGACACCACAAAATTGGGTTAGAAATGCAGAGACACAAATTGGATCATGGACGGCGGGTGCAGGAAGAGGTTATCCTATCTTTTTCTATGGTAAAGGTAAAATAAGTCCTAATATTCAGGGGCCAACTAAAGCATGGGAATTAGGTTTTTAACTAAGATAAAAATGAAAAACAAATTAGCCTTGATGTGCTCTGTCGCTTTGTTTTTTTCTTGCGGAGCAGGAGTAAGCGACTATACTGAAGAACTGCCAGGAGGATATCAATTTATTAGTGAAAGTAGGGATGAACAATTTATTCAAGGTAATTATAGATTTATTCCATGCACTGTGCTAGATTATTGTTACAATCAAGACTATATATTGGTATCCCAAAAACCGAAGAAAAATTGTTTAATTCTTCCTGATTCACCAATTAAAAACGTGGATACTGTTCAGTTTTGGATTATCGATATAGTTAACGATTCATTACGTGGGCCATACAAAAAGGACGATTATATGGATTTAAGAAGAGACTTAAATATTCCAGCCCACTTAAAACTAAAGATAGAACGAGACTGGTAATTCAAGGTGCGTTACCCGACTGGCACACGGATTCCTTCGCATGTCTTCGTCGCTATGAAAAGCTATATCTTTTCTTCCAGCGAAAGCTTAGGTTTACCCATAAAAATAGTTTGTTTATTCTATCTTAGAGGATGTTATTGTCCCAGTCTGCCTGTATTGAATTTCAGAAGCAAAGCATTGCGTTTAAACATAGGGATAGAAAGACACGTTATCTGCAATTGATACAAATACTTTTGAGAATGGATTTGAGTTTGAGTTTTCCTTCTTAAGCTTCCTTTTCCGCAGTGTCTCCTGAAAGGGACGCTGCGAAAGGTGAGTGAGATGGCAATGTAGTGACAAGCGTAATCTTTGCGCCCCGGATAGCAACGAAAAGCCCGGAGCTGCCGTAGCGATATATTCAATCCGTTAATAAGCCTAAGTAAATTGGGTATAATGTCTTCGTAGCTTATAATTGCAGCGAGGCCTTGTAGTGGATAGCCAGTCAGGCGCCCTAAAATAAAACTACACTACGCCCCCAACGGCAACCTGAGCCAAGACTGAACAAAGGCATCAGCAGCGTAACTTACAATCCTTTCAACAAACCCGTAACGGTCGACTTGGGCGGCAATTTGGTAGTACTCATGAAACCAGTTTGTCCAATTATTTTAATAATAAATTAATATGTTTAATGTTAAAATATTAATGGCATTGATCCCGTGTTTTTTATTTTTCTCTTGCACTAATATACCATCTGGTTATGATGAAAAAGAAAAAGCATTATTGGACCGGGTTAAACCAGGCATGACAAAAAATGAAGTTATTAAAATTTTAGGTCAACCAGATAATGTAGGTCATAGCTCAGTTGATTCTTTAGATTACGAGTTTATCTATTTTTCAAAAAATAAAATTGGATGGTCGACGGAACCTACCGTTAGCTTTCATGCAGATACAGTAGAATCTGCTACTTACGGGGATGGAGAGAATACAAATTAGTAGTGCTGAAAGGAGTAATTAAGCATTTTGAACCAACAGCCCATCTATTCCTTTTCCACAGTGTCTCCTGAAAGGGACGCTGCGAAAGGTGAGTGAGATGGCAATGTAGTGACAAGCGTAATCCTTGCGCCCCGGATAGCAACGAAAAGCCCGGAGCTGCCGTAGTGATGCATTCAACCCCGTTAATAGGCCTAAGTAAATTAGGTATAATGCCTTCGTAGCTTTCATTAATGCCTGTTGCGGTCATACAAAGCTACAAGGTCCCGGACAATTAATCATCGTCCGGGACCTTATGATGTAGCCTGGTTGGGAAAAGCGGGTGGAAGCGGCCATTGCGAAGCTGATGACCGCCCTATAGCAAATGGATCGCTCCCCGGCTGGCCGGTTAAAAGCCAAAGATCTCCTCGAGGCTAAGGGTTTTAACTGCTCCGTATTGCTTCAGATCAGCCAGGGCGATCTTCTTGTCAGAAGCAAGGATGCAGTAAGTATAGGGTTTGCCCGACAGCTGCTTCCGCTCAAAATTACTGATATCGGCAAAGCTGATCTTATCAAGACGCTCATACTTCACTTTCCGGATGTCGTAGCTGATGCCTTTGCGTTGGGCGTCGAGATAGCTTCCGAGGATGCCTTCATCGACAATGCGGTCCGTTTCCAGGGCGCTTTTAAGGCTGGCTTTAGCCGATTCGAAACCGGCCCTGGACTCCGGCATGTTGTTGATCAGTTCATTCATCCCGGCGATGGCATCGTTCATCTTATCGGCCTGGCTACCCACATAGCCAAAGAAGCTGTACGGGTCCTCTTTTTTATTGGGGATCATGTAGTAGGCGCCTGTAGCATAGGCCAGGGCCTTGGAGCCCCTGATCGTTTTGAAAACAAGGTTATCCATACCGGATGGTCCCGCGCCAAAGTAGTTATTGAACACATCAACCGTAAGCTCCTCTTCAGGGCTGTAGGCATCCGTATTCCGTACCCACCGTATCTCGGATTGCACCATATCGTAATTGGCAAACAGGACCTGGTTAGCCGTTTGCCGGCTATAGGTAAAGGTGGCGCCGCCGGGGTAGGATAAGAACTGTGCGGGTAGCGGATGATGGCGCTGTAACAATGCCGTTACCTTGTCCAGGGCAGCAGGCCCGTAATACATAATGGTATGCTTGTATTGCAGCAGGTTGTGCAGCATGTTTACCAGCTCTTCGCTTTTAAGATTGTCCAGTTCCTCGTTAGTCAATACATAATTAAACGGGTTTTTGGCGCCATAAGTAGCGTAGTATTGCAGCCCGCGTAAGATCACGTTTTTATTGAGCTTATAATCGGCCCTGCTTTTCCGTATCCTTCCTTTGAGTGCGGCAAGGGTGTGCTCATCGGGCTTGCAATGGGTAATGATATGCTCAAACAGCTGAACTGCTTTTTCAAGGTTTTCCTGGAGGCCCGATATCGTCACCGTCGTAAACTCCTGGCTTACGCTGACATCGTAGCTGCAGGCAATATCGTAGAAAGCCTTGCTGATCTGCTCAGAAGTGTATTTGTCGGTGCTGAGAAAGCTCAGGTAATTGCTGGCAACAGAAAGCTTCTTGTTGTTCCATTGTCCCATGTCAAAGCGGTAGTACAAAGAAAAGAGATCGTTGTCCTTATTGGGAACATAGAGCACATCTGCCGGCCCGAGCCTGGCTTTCCCGATCGCTTTGTCATAGTCGATCCATAAGGGCTGTACGGGTGTCGACGGCATCTCATTTATCTTGTCGATATAGGCCGACTGCAATCCTGCATTGGTTTCCACGGGCGTGATCGCAGGCTTTTCCACCTTGACAATATGTTTATCTTCACCTTTCCTTTTATACAGTACAGTATAGTTGTCTGCTCTGAAGAATTGGTTTGCGAAAGCAATGATCTGCTGCTTGGTCACTTTTGACAGCTCGTGGATATAGGCGACGTCTCTCTGCCATCCCTCGCCCCTGTTGTTGATAAAAGCGCTGGAGAGCTGCTCTACCCTGTTTTCGTTACTGGATAAGCCTCTTATCTGGCTCAGCTTCTGGTTGGCCACAATCGCTTTCAGCAACGATTCATCGAAGGCGCCCTTTTTAACCAGGTCGAGCTGGCCGAGCAACAGCTCTTTTACTTCCTCGAGCGATTGATCCTGCTTAGCGCTGGCCGACAGCCTGAAGATGCCATAGTCTTTATAGGGAAAATCAAGACCAGCGCTGGCCGACAATACTTTTTGCTGTTTGTTTAAATTCAGATCGATCAGCCCGGCTTCTCCGTTAAACAGGATGGCGCCCGTAATATCGGTCAGCAACCGCTCCCTGCTGCCTTCGGGCCCCGTACGGAACCCGATCTGAACCCTTTCGGCGCTGGGCCCGTAGATCTCGGTAACTACGGGTCCCTTTACTACGGGTTCTGGCGCATGCTCGTAAGCGGAAACCGGTTTGGGCTTCATATAGGCAAAATTCTCGTCGATAAGCTTTATCGCAGCATTGGTGTTAAAATCGCCCGCGAGAATAACTGCCATATTATTGGGGACATAGTATTGCTCATAATAGGCTTTGATTGCTTTTATGGAAGGATTTTTGAGATGCGCTATGGTCCCTATAGTTGTTTGCAGGCCGTAGTTTGTCGTCGGGAAAAGATTTTCGTGCAGGGCGTATAACAGCTTCCGGTCGTCGTTGTCAAGGGCGCGGTTCTTTTCTTCATACACGGCTTCCAGCTCGGTATGAAAGAGGCGCAGTACGGGGTTGCGGAAACGATCGGCCTGAATGCGCAGTAGCTTGTTCAGCGCGCTGGAAGGAATATTCTCGTCATAGACAGTCGACTCCAGCCAGGTGCCGGCATTGGTGCCTTGCGCGCCCAGGTCGCTCATCATTTTATTATATTCGCCGGCAATGGAAATTTTGGCGGCCAGCCCCGATACGCTATCGATCTCCCTGTACAGGGCCTTTCTCTTCTCTTTGTCAGTAGTCTGACCGTATGCCTCATACAGCGCTTCGATTTTATCCAGGTAAGGTTTCTCCTTTGCATAATCGGTTGTGCCAAAGTCTTCAGTGCCTTTGAACAGCAGGTGCTCCAGGTAATGTGCCAGCCCCGTATGGTCCCGGGGATCATTGTTGCTACCCGTCCGGACCGCAATTTTCATAGCGATGCGCGGTTCCTTTTTATTTTCGGTGAGGATGACGGTAAGACCGTTCTTCAAAGTATAGAACCGGGTTTTCATGGGATCGTTGGATACATATTTATAGGCATACCCTCCGGAACTTCCCTGTTCCCATTTGTATTGGCCTGATTGAGCAAAAAGGAAGCCGGCATGCTGCGCCAGCAATACGGTGAACAATAGCAATGCGACTTTATTCTTCATTTTTCGGGAATTAGTGATCAAATATTTGATAGAACCGACCTGTTTTTCTGTACTGATTTTTGGGAGATAAAATAGTGTCTGAACGCCTTTGGTAATAAGGGTATGCGTTCGGCAGCTGTATAGCAATGTACTGACCTCCCAAAAATATACCGTACGTACAATAGCTGCTGTCCCCCTTTAGGGTGATTTTTCATAAGGATGTATTTTTTCGTTGTTGCCCGTGCCTGCGCACAACCTACACATAGCGCGGCTTCACAATGTCCTGATGATGCTGAGTTTGGCTGGTCTTCTTTTTCTACGGGCCAGGCCGCCGAAGCCTGCAACCCTTCCATTTAACGCTGCTTTAACCCCTACACGGATATGTTATTTTTAACTTTGTACGTTCTTAAAGCGTAATTTGTCTATCTTAGAATCATGATTAAGAAGGGTTTTGTCTGGGCCTTGCTGATGCTGGTTTGCAGCCTGCCGGCCATAGCCCAGGAAATGGTTTTTTCTGCACAGGCCAATGTGCAGAAAACGGGTATTAAAGATCAGTTCCAGGTTACTTATGTGCTGACTAATGCCCAGGGGGCATCCGATTTCAGACCGCCCACTTTCCCCGGTTGTTCCATCGCCGGCGGTCCCTACCAGAGCAACAGCAGCAGCACCACCATCATCAACGGGCAGATGAAGCAAAGCGCTTCGGTCAACATCACTTATGTGCTGGTCGCCAATAAGACCGGCGTCATTACCATTCCCCCGGCCAAAGTGAGCTACAACGGGAAAGATATTACCTCCAACACGGTAAGCATACAAGTAGTACCCGGTTCTCTCGCGCAGCAGCGTCAGCAGCGCATGAATCCCTATGGCGAAGATGACGATCCCTTTGCCATGCGCCAGTTCCAGCAGATGCTGCAGCAACAGATGCAGCAGCAGCGGGCACGCCGCCAGCAGGCTATGCAGCAGCAGAACAGCAACCTGGAGGAAATGAGCGAAAAGAACATCGGGAAGAACATCTTCATTAAGGTAGAAGTAGACAAGACCAATCCCTATGTAGGCGAGCAGATCACGGCCAGCTATAAGCTCTATACCCGCCTGGCCATGTCGGTCAACCTTACCCAGCTGCCTTCCCTGAACGGCTTCTGGAGCCAGGATTTCCAGATACCGAACCCGCCCAAGCCCAGGGAGGAAATTGTGAACGGCCAGCGCTACCAGGTATTCCTGCTGAAGAAATCGGCTTTGTTCCCCCAGCAGGACGGCACGCTTGAGCTCGATGCCGCCAAGGCGGAAGGCATGGTGCGCGTGATCCAGCAGGTGAAGGGCCGTAATCCCTTTGCCGACGACCAGGCCTTCGGCTCCTTCTTCATGGACGATCCTTTCTTCAACGACGACATGTTCTCGGGCTACAATTACAAGGATGTAGCCGTAAAGCTGTCGAGCCAGCCGGTGAAGATCAATGTACGTCCCTTACCCCCGGCCAACCAGCCGCCTTCCTTTACCGGGGCGGTGGGTAATTTTACGGTAAAAGCAACGCTGGATAAGAATAGCCTCAGCACGGATGATGCCGCGACGCTCACTTTTACCGTATCGGGCAGCGGCAACCTCAAGCTGATCGGTAATCCGAAGATCGGCTTCCCTGCCGAGCTGGGTGTATACGATCCCCAGATCACCGATACGATCACCGGCCGTAACCCGGCCATTACCGGGAGCAAGATCTTTGCCTACAGCATGAACCCGCAGACTCCCGGCGACTATGTGATCCCTTCTATTCCTTTCTCCTACTACGATCCGGCCAGCGGCAGCTACAAGACCATCAATACACAGCCGCTGTCTATCCATGTGACTAAAGGAAAACATTATACCGCTGCGGTGGCCGACAAAAGATTGCCCGGCGATATACACGATATCGATAAGAACAGCCTGGCGCTGAACAGCGGTGCTCCGCTGGTGAGCCGTACCTGGTATTGGATGCTGTACCTGCTGGGCTTTGCCGGCCTGATCCTGATGCTGGTGCGCCGCAAGCGCCAGGATGTATACGCCGGTAACCAGGCCCTCTTCCGAAATAAGAAGGCCAACAAGGTGGCCTGGAAAAGGCTGGCTACGGCACGCAGGCTGCTGCCGCAACAACAGCATAAGGAATTCTATGAAGAGGTGTCCAAAGCGATATGGCTGTACCTGAGCGATAAGCTGGTCATACCCCTGTCGCACTTGTCCAAGGACAACGTCGCCCTGGAGCTGGAGCACAAGCAGGTGCCCGTGGCCCAGATCGACCGGGTAAAACGCCTGGTGCTGGAATGCGAGATGGCGCTGTACAGTCCCAGCGGCGGGCAGCAGCAACGGCAGCATACCCTGGATGAAGCCGCCGGCCTGATCGGCGAGCTGGAAAATGTTCTGAAAAATAAAAACAACGTATTGCAACATGCAGGTTAAAGGGCACAAACAGGTACTGGGCAGGATATTGATGCTACTGGCGTTGCTCCTGCCCGCAGCAATTCCGGCAGGGGCCGGCAATAAAACGGCCGATGAGGCCCTCTGGCAGAAAGCGAATATTTTATATGCACAGAGACAATATGACAGCGCTGCGGCCTGCTACGAGGCTTTGCTGCAGGGCCATCCCCGCGATGCCCGCCTGCAGTACAACACAGGCAATGCCTATTATCGCCTCAACAAGGTAGGCGCCGCCATATTGCATTATGAGAAGGCTGCTTTTCTTGACCCGGGCAACCCACTGGTGAAGGACAATCTGCTGCTGGCGAAAGGACGTGTGCAGAACCCCCTGCCTGAAACGCAGCCGATCTTTTTCGTGACCTGGTGGAAACACCTGCTGCAGGCCTTCAGCAGCGATGTGTGGGCGGTATTGTCCCTGCTGGTTTTCCTGGCCACTATGGTGCTGGTCTACCTGGCGCGGGTGCGGAAAGAACGCTTTGCCCACTCGGGGCGCTGGCTTTCACTCGGCATCGTCAGCCTGCTCATCTGCGGCTGCATGACCTGGTTCACCAATGATGCCGCGGGCAACAGCCGCAAAGCAGTAGTGCTGCAAACCGGTGCGAACCTTGTCGATGCCCCGCGCATGACGGGCAAAACGCTGGGCAGCCTGCCCGAAGGTACCGTGGTGGAGATCAACCAGGAAGACGGGCGCTTTATGAATGTGAAGTTGCCTAATGGCCGCGAGGGCTGGATTGCTGCATCGGCAGTGGAGAAGGTCTGAGCTGGAAAAGTATCCGCTTGTATCGACAGCGCGCAAAAGCGAGTGGGCCTGCAGCTGCAGGCCCACTCGCTTTTGTATACGATTACTTATTGGTCAGTATCTTCCAGTAGAAGGATGGCCGGCGCAGCAATGCCCGCACATCAAGGTCGGCAAACATGCTGGTCATGGTATCGCGCAGGGCCGGGCTTTTATTGGCCTTGTTGACCACCAGGTTAAAGAGCCAGGGATAACGTACCAGCTTCTGCATCGTGTAGCTCAGCTTAAGCTCGTCGCCGATGCGGCGAAACAGAACATCGCCATAGTGTTCCTGGAGGAAGCTGTCGTCGAAACGCTGCGCCTGTAGCGCCTTACCGGCGGCTTCGGCAGCCAGCATACCGCTGTACAGCGCATTCCCGATACCTTCGCCGGTAAAGGGATCGATCAGCGCAGCCGCATCGCCGGTGATCAGGAAATGCTCGCCCGATACTTTGACCGCGCCGACACCCATAGGCAATCCCCAACCATAGATCTTACCGCTTGGCCGGGCGTGGGCGAAGCGTTCGCGGATGTTGGGATTTTCGCTGATGGCAAGTAGCATGACTTCCCGGAGGTTGATCTTCTTTTTGCGTACCAGCACGGCGTCCATACCGATGCCCACATTGGCAGCGCCGCCGGGCAGGGGGAAGATCCAGAAATAGCCGGGCAGGATCTCCCTGAGGAAATGCAGCTCTATGAAATTCCGGGGATGCATGCCGGTTACGCCTTCATAATAACCCCTGAGGCCTACGGAAGCCGTTTTGGAGACCGCATCGCCCTGCAGCAGCTTGCGGCGGCAAATCCCTTTGTCGCCATCGGCGCCGATGAGCAGGCGGCAATGCACCGTGGTCTCCGGTCCCTCTCCTGTACGGTAGGTTACCGCATAGCCTTCCGGGGTACGGTCGAGGCTGGTTACGGTAGCGTCCTGAATCACGGTGGCTTGCGGGCCCTGTATCTTGCTGAACAGGAAATGATCGAAGTCCATGCGCCGCGAAGTAAAGCCTGGAGGCCTTTCCTGCTTGTTCTTCGAACGGAAAGGGATATCGATCGCTTTGCCGTTGGGCGCAGCAAAGGTGACGCCGAAGCTGGGCAGGAAATGCGCCTCGTCGGAAAAGATCTCATCCAGCAGCGCAGGATCGGCCTTGCCCAGCACGAAGGCCGTTTTGCCGCTGCAGCCGTCGCCGCATATCTTGTCCCGGGGAAAACGGTCTTTTTCCAGGATCAGGTGGGGGATGCCGGCCTGGCTCAGAAATAGAGAGGCGCCTGCGCCGGCAGGGCCGCAGCCGATAATGATCACCGGTAGGGTAGGCTTCATGATGGGATGGTGGCTTTAACAGGTAAAGGGAGCATAAAGGATAGCCGGAGCTCCCGCTATCCCCTTGCAGCGGAGGCTGTACCCGGAACAAGTTCTATACTATGCTCGGGAGGCATGCAGCGGTCAGGGTCGTTTATTCTTTCTCTATGATCCGGAGGAGGTCGCCTTCGATGCTCTTTTCAACAATCTCCGTTATGCGTCCCTTCTCCTTACCCTCTTTGAGCAGGATAATGGTCGGCACATTGGTGATCTGGTAAGGCTGCTCTTCGCCCTCCCTGCCTTTTTTGCTGCGGTCGAGGGCATACAGCTGCAGCTGCCGGTCGGATGGGTAATTGGTGGCGGTTAATACTTTGTACAGCTCGGGGATCAGCTTATGGGAGTCTTCGCACCAGGTACCGAGAAAGACGACCAGCTGGTACTCCTTCAGCTTGTCGGTCAGCAGCGCCAGCTCCTGCGGGTTGGGATCATATCGCGCAGCATTCTTCTCAAGGTGAAAGGCTTTGACCTCCCGTATATCGTCGAAGGTCAGCGGGCCTTTGTAGATCACTTCATCTTTATTGTCGCTCTTTACCATTTCAAAGTCGGACTTGTTCTGCGCCCTGGCGCCGGCAGCCCCGGCGATCAGCGCAGCGATCAGCATTATCTTCTTCATTACAAGCGGTCATTTACGGGATAAATTAAACAAGGCATAATTTTAGAGCTGTTCATGAATGCGCAGCAGCATATCCCGCAGGCCGGTGAGCGATTCCTTGAGGTCCAGCTTTTGGTTGACGCCTGTTTTCTCTGCTTTCAGCTTTTCGCGGGCGCCCTTAATCGTGTGCTTCTTCTCCTTGACCAGGTGATGGATCAGTCTTAGCTCGGCAATGTCTTTGGGGCTGTAAAGGCGGTCGCCTTTACGGGTCGTGCGGGGCTTCAGCTTAAATTCATTGGTCCAGAAACGGATATGGGAAGTATTTACAGCGAAGAGCTGTGCTACTTCGCCGATGGTGTAATATTTCTTATCAAGATTCCATTCGGGCAGGGGCACCACTTCTTCAAAGGCCTCGTCCTCCGCAGCAGCGGGCTCCGGTTCTTCAACCGGCTCCGGGTGGCGTGCAGCGGGCTTTTCTTTTTTGACCACACTAGCTTGCTGTATATCGAAAGGATAATCCCTGTGGATCAGCGCGGTGTAATCCAGCTGCACCAGCTCGCTCAGGATCTGGCGGTTCAGCTCTTCATCGGCGGTCTTTGCCTCATCGGCTGCCGGTGTTGCAGGTGTCTTCTCTGGTTCAGGGACGGTCGAAGGTGCTGCGACTGTGGCAGGTGGCTGCCCGGGCAGCTCAATCGAAATAAAAGAAGAAGGTGTTTCTGCGGTTTCCTCAGCAAAGGTGTTTTGTGTTCGGAGGACCGTCGCGTCGGGCGACTCGTCCAAAGCTTCAGCCGGGGGCGCCGCAACCGGGCTATCAGCGCCTTCTTCAATAAGCATCTCCGGCATTGCTTCTGGTACCGATGCTGCAGGCGCTTCGGTCCTGGCTTCTGTTTCCGCCGGAGCGGGTTCGGCAGCATCGGGCTTAGATGCCGCCGTCACCTTTTTTACGGGTTTTTTGGGCGCTTCCGTTTTCGGAAGAAAATCTTCATCATCAAATAACGTCAATACGCGGGCTTCCATATCAGAAAAGATTTGCAGCTAAGCAAACTTAATTAATTTTACAGTTTCTTTTGTTCATGCCATTACGATAACAAAGGTATCTATTTCCACTTACCGAAAAGATAAAAATGCCATAAGCCGTTTACCGAATCCAGGGGCGCAATAACCGAAAGCCATTTCCGATGGTTGCGGCCCAAACCTACTTTTGCCCTATTAAAACAACACCCATGCACAGAATTACACTATTTTTCCTGTTCACCCTTACCGCTGTGGCCGGTTATGCCCAGCAAGTGATTAAAGGCAAGGTGACCGATGGCCAGGGTCAGCCGGTGCCCGGCGCCAGCGTATCGCTGGAAAATACCCTCGACGGTACCAGCAGCGACACCAGCGGTGTGTTTGTGTTGAGCACCGCCGAAAAAGGCGACCAGGTCCTGGTGATCTCGGCCGTCGGCTACGAACCGATCAGCAAGCCGGTAAAAGTAGAAGAGGCTGCAGCGGCTCCGCTGGCTTTCAAAATGAATGCAGTAACCAATACCCTGGACCAGGTGAGCATTACTGCCGGCAGCTTCGGCTCGGCCGACGGCACGCAGAAAACGGTGCTGGAACCCCTGGATATCGTAACCACGGCCGGTTCGGGGGCCGATCCCATTGCCGCTATGCAGATGCTGCCCGGCGTGCAGAAGAACGGTACGCAAACCGGTATGATGGTGCGCGGCGGTGATGCCAGCGAGGCGGCGATCGTAGTCGACGGGCTTACACTGCAGAATCCCTTTTTCAGCGATGTGCCCGGCGTACAGCAACGCAGCCGTTTCGGGGCGTTCCAGTTCAAAGGGATCGCCTTCAGCAGCGGTGGCTACAGCGCCCGCTACGGGCAGGCCATGTCGTCTGTGCTGGAAATGAATACCCTGGATATCCCGGATAACAGCACGATCAACCTGGGCATCTTTATGGCCGGATTGTATGCTTCGGGTACCAAGCTGTTTAACGACAACAATATGAGCATTACCGCCTCGGCCAACTATACCAACCTGGCTCCTTTTTATGGTATTGCCAAAACCAATTTCGATTTCTACGATGTGCCCAAGGGCGGCGGCGGTTCCCTCAACTATATCTGGAAAACCAAGAGTGGTGGCCTGCTGAAGGTGATGGGCAATTATTCCCACACGAACTCGGGCATCCGCATCCCGAATCCTTTTGAGGCGGGACAAAATATGGACTTCGGGATCAAAAACGATAATGCTTATGCGCAGGCTACCTTCAGGCAAAACCTGGGCGAACAGTTCAAATGGTTTACGGCAACCTCCTATTCTTACAATAATGATGATACGAAATGGGGCACCTTCCCCACAGTGAGTAAGGAAAAGAGGGCGCAGGTACGCAGCGAGCTGACCTGGTTTGCGTCTACACGCTTCAACGTGGTTGCCGGCGGCGAGTTCCAGTACTTCGATGTCAACCGCACCTTCGATACCCTACCCGGCGGCTTTACCGAGCGGCAGATCGCAGGCTACCTGGAGGGAGAATGGACGCCCATACACTGGCTGGCCATCAAGCCCGGCCTGCGTTTCGAGCACAGCGAGCTGCTAAGCACCAGCACGCTGGCCCCCCGCTTGTCGGCTTCGGTGAAGACCAGCAAATACAGCTCTGCCTCTGTTGCCGGTGGTCTCTTCTACCAGAACCCCGACAAGCAATACCTGCTGCAGGGCTTTCGCCCGGAGCAGCAGATGGCCGTACATTATATTGCCAACTTCATGTACACCAAAAATGACCGTACGCTCAGGCTGGAAGGCTATTACAAGAGCTACGATCAATTGGTGCGCGAATTGCTGGGCGCTCCTTACGACCCCAATACCTACCGCTTCATCAACGGTGCTGTGGACAACAGCGGCCATGGCTATGCTACCGGCCTGGAGCTGTTCTGGCGCGATAAAAAGAGCGTGAAGAACCTGGACTACTGGTTGTCGTACAGCTTTATCAATACCAAACGGCTTTACCGCAACTATACAGCAGAGGCCACGCCCGACTTCATCTCGGATCACAACCTGAGCCTCGTAACGAAATACTGGCTGGAAAAGCTGAACTGTATGGTGAGCGGAACATTCAGCTATGCCAGCGGCAAGCCCTATTACAACCCGGCTAACCCGGTATTCCTGGGCGATAAAACTTCCTCTTACCAGAACCTGGCCCTGCAGGTGAGCCACCTGCGGTCTTTCGGCAAATGGTTTGCGGTGTTCTATGTGAGCGTGGACAATGTGCTGAACCGTAAGAATATTTTCGGATACCGCTATTCGGCCGACGGGCAAAGCCGTTACCCGATGCAGCCGGCCCTGTACCGCACTATCTTTGCGGGCATCAATATTTCTTTGAGTAAATTCGATAAGGACGAATTGTAGTTGCGTACGATAGTCAGAACCCGGCTTTTTGATCACGCTGCACCTGGCAGCAAAATATTATTCTTTACAGATGTCTACATCCAAGCAACCGGCAGCAGCGAAGCCCAGGCTGACACAGCTGCTCAAGCCTTATAGGGGCCTTATTCTCGGCCTGCTTCTGTTTGCCCTGCTCAGCAATGCGCTCAACCTGGTGGTGCCGAAAATTATCCAGAACGGCATCGACGATTTCGGGAAAGGCGGCTTCGGCATCGGCCGCGTAGCCTGGGAATTCGGCATTGCAGCGGTCCTCATCTTCGTGCTGCTGTACCTGCAAAGCATTATCCAGACCTATGCCTCGGAAAAGGTAGCGCGGGATCTGCGCAAGCAGCTGTCGGCCAAGATCAGCCAGCAAAGCTACCTCTATGTGCAGGAGGCGACGCCCGCCAGGCTGCTGACCAACCTGACCTCCGATGTGGATGCGATCAAAATGTTCGTGTCCCAGGCCATCGTATCTATTGTCTCTTCTATTGTGCTCATCATTGGCGCCAGCATGCTTCTGCTCAACATTAACTGGAAGCTGGGCCTGCTGGTGCTGGGCATCATTCCCATTATCGCAGTAACCTTCTTCCTGGTGCTGAAGCGCGTAAAAGTGCTGTTCAAAAAAGGACAGGAAGTGGTGGACTGGCTCAATAAGGTGATCAACGAAAGCATCCTGGGTGCGGCGCTGATCCGGGTGCTCAATGCGCAGTCGACGGAGTACAGCAAGTTCATGGATGCCAGCCTGGAAGGAAAGAACCTGGGTATGTCGATCCTGAAGCTCTTCGCCATGCTGATCCCCGTGATCGTGTTCACTTCCAACCTGGCGCGGCTGGGTGTGCTGACGCTGGGCGGCCACTATGTGATCGAAGGCAGCATGAGCCTCGGCGAGTTCGCAGCCTTCAGCAGCTATATCTCGATCCTCATTTTTCCTATCCTCATCATCGGCTTCATGAGCAATGTGATCGCGCGCGCTTCGGCTTCCTACGGCCGTATTTATGCTACGCTGCATGCACCGGATACCGTCGACAACGGCACCGTAAGCCGGCAGCTTGAAGGTAATATTGCGCTGCAGAACATCACGGTGAAGTATGGTGAGAAAGCAGCATTGAAAGACGTTTCCTTTGAAGTGGCCGCCGGTAGCCGCACGGCCATCATAGGACCCACTGCCGCAGGCAAATCCCAGCTGCTCTACCTGCTTACGACCCTGATACAGCCCGATGAAGGATCGATTTCTTTCGACGGTATCCCGATAACAGAGTACCGGCAGGAAACCCTGCTAAGCCAGATCGGGCTGGCCTTCCAGGACAGCATTATCTTCAACATGAGCCTGAGAGAGAACATCGCCTTCAATGCAAAGGTAACAGAAGCGGCTATGGAGAAGGCAATCGCAACGGCGGAGCTGCAGGATTTCGTAGCAGGTCTGCCGCAGCAGCTCGACACGATCGTATCTGAAAGGGGAAACAGCCTGTCGGGCGGGCAGAAGCAGCGGGTAATGCTGGCACGGGCGCTGGCGATAGAACCGCGGATATTGCTGCTGGATGACTTTACGGCGAGAGTGGATGCGCACACCGAACAAAAGATACTGGCCAATGTGCAGCGCAATTACCCCGATATTACCCTCGTGTCGATCACGCAAAAGATTGCTTCAGCCAGGGACTACGACCAGATCATCCTGCTGATGGAAGGCGAGCTGGTGGCCAGGGGTACACATGAGGAACTGATGAGCAGCTGCCCGGAATACGTACAGATCTACGACTCGCAGCAATCGCTTCCGCACAGCCACTAGGCTGTAACCCGTAGCTGAAGCCTTTGCCCGAATCTTTCAATCTTTTAATAACCACATGAACTATAATCTCAACACCGATCAGAAGAGCGGCACCCGCGCGGCGGTGAAAAAAATGCTGCAGTTCATGGCTGCAGAAAAGAAGGAGCTGTACCTGGCCTTCTTCGTCATGATGCTGAATGCAGGTATTACGATGCTGACGCCTTACCTGATCGGCTATACGATCGATCATTATATACAGGCGGGGCAATACCAGGGCGTGATCCGTTTTGCCGGGTTGCTGCTGGTGCTGTACATCATATGGGCCGGTACCGAATACCTGCAGACCAAGCTGATGGGCGGGGTGGGGCAGCGTATGCTGTACAGCCTGCGCAACGCGGTGTTCAATAAGCTGCAGCAGTTGCCCGTAGCCTTTTTCAACCAGAACAAGAGCGGCGACCTTATTTCCCGCATCAACAGCGATACCGATAAGGTGAACCAGTTCTTTTCCCAATCGCTGATGCAGTTTGTCGACAGTATCTTTACCATGCTGGGTGCCGCTATATTCCTGGTCAGCATTAATGTAAAGCTGGGCGCTGCTTCGCTGGCGCCGGCAGTGCTGATCCTGCTGTTTGTGCAGCTCGTATCGGCCTGGGTAAAGAAGAAGAATGCGGCCAGCATGAAGAGCACCGGCGACCTGAGCGCGGAGATACAGGAGAGCCTGCAGAACTTTAAGACCATCATTACCTTCAACCGGCGGGATTATTTCCGCAACGGCTTCGATGAAGCCAATGAGAAAAACTACAAGTCGGCCATTAAAGCAGGGCTGGCCAATAACGTCTTTACGCCTGTCTTTACCCTGTTCTCCAACGTGGCGCAGCTGGTCGTGCTGGTATATGGTATTTACCTCATTACACAAGGGGAGTTTACGATCGGTCTGCTGATCAGCTTTATTGCCTATGTGCAGAACTTCTACCTGCCTTTGCGGCAGCTTGCGGCGCTATGGGCGGGCTTCCAGGCGGCTATGGCTGCCTGGGACCGCATCGCGGTGATCCTGCAGCTGGAAGTGCCGCCCGCGATCACAGGGCAGGTGTCTGCAGCAGCAGAAGGGACGCCCCTGCTGGAGTTCCGCAAGGTATCCTTTCAATATCCCGATGGCAAGCAGGTACTGCATGATATTAACTTCAGGATGGAGGCGGGTAAAACCTATGCGCTTGTAGGCCCTACCGGCGGCGGCAAGACCACTACAGCTTCGCTGATCGCCAGGCTGTATGATCCTGTGGAAGGCATGGTGCTGCTTAACGGGCAGGATATAAGAACGTATCCCGAACAGGAACGTACCGAAGCGATCGGCTTTATCCTGCAGGAGCCCTTTCTCTTCAGCGGTACGATCAGGGACAATATCATTTATGGCAATGCGAAATACAAAGACAGCAGCAAAGAGCAGCTGACGGCTGTATTGCAGGAGGCCGGACTGGAGCAATTGCTGGCCCGCTTCGACCAGGGCCTGGATACACCAGTAAATGCCGGCGGAGATGGGATCAGCCTGGGACAGAAACAGCTGATTGCCTTTGTCCGCGCGGTATTGCGGCAACCCGCCCTGCTGATCCTGGATGAAGCGACTGCCAACATCGATACGGTAACGGAGCAGCAGCTGCAGCAGATATTGGAACGGCTGCCGGCGGAAACCACCCGGGTGATCATTGCCCACCGGCTGAATACCATCGAGAATGCGGATGAGATCTTTTTCGTCAATGCCGGCTCGCTGCAGATGGCCGGTTCGCTGGATAATGCCTTGCACCTGCTGCTGGAAGGCAAAAGGGAAAGCTGACTTGCTTTTCAAAGACTGAATGAAGCGGCCCCGGATGAGGGCCGCTTCATTTCTTTACAGAAAATCAGAACCAGCCTTTCTTGCGGAAGAAGAGGAGCATCAATACTGAAACGGAGAGCATGGTGCCTACGGCGATGGCAAAGCCATGCTGGTGATGGGCATAAGGGATCTTGTCGAAGTTCATCCCGAAGATACCGCCGATCACTGTGGCAGGCGCCAGCAACGTGGTGACCACGGTCAGTATTTTCATCACCTCGTTCATGCGGGTATTGACCTGGTTCATGTACAGGTCCTGGACGTTGATCGCCATTTCTCTGTAGTTCTCGTTGTATTCGATGGCGAGAACGATATGATCGTATACGTCCTTAAAATATTTACGGTTCGCGGCATTGATCAGTGGGTTTTCGGAATGCCAGAATGAAGTGATCAGCTCCCGTACCGGTGTAATGGCTCTTTTGACCACCATGATCTCGTGCCGGAGCAGGGTGACTTTCAGCAGGATGGAGCTGTTGGGTTTGGTCACGACCTCATCTTCCAGCCGTTCGAGCCGCTCCGACAACTTTTCCAGCACGGTAAAGTAATCGTCCACGATGGCATCCATGAGGCTATAAGCCAGGTAATCGGGTGAATCCTTTTTCCGGATAGGCGCCGCTTCATTCTTGAGCCGTTCTCTTATAGGATTGAACGGGTCCTGCTGCGGATCGGGCTGGAACGAGATCAGCAGGTTTTTCATGAGCACCATGCTGAGCTGCTCGGCCTGTACCATACCCGTGTCGTTATTGTAAGAAAGCATCGGCATCAGGCAGAACATGTGCGTTTCCATATCGTCGGCTTTTGCCCTTTGCCCTGTGCTCAGGATATCTTCGACCAGCAGGGGATGGATATCGAACTGGCTGCACAACGCTTCCACTTCATGCTTACGCAGACCATCGACATTGATCCAGGTAACCGATTCGGGGCGCACATGTGTCGCGCATTCCTGCAGCGACGACGTGGTCAGGTGCGTCATGCGCTGGTGGTTATAATTGTAGTTGGCGTATACCGTGGGCGTATCCGCCGGGGTAACGATCGCCCGCTTGGGATTGAACGTGTTCAGCTTTTTCCTTTTTGTCAGGGAAGGAAGCAATTGCCTCAGGGTCTTTTTATAAGCTGTCCGGAAAGCCACGGCCGTATTATTTTAAATGAAAAAAGAGGACACGCCGGGTGTCCTCTTTCAAAAGTAAATAATTTATTTATTGCCAGCGGGGGCCGCCGCCTTTTGCATTAAAGAAAAATCCGACTGAGATACCGCCGCCGGAATTGCGGAAGCAATTATCGCTGTCGCCGCCGGGAGCTACATTCAGCAGGCCGATGCCGTAATAGGCCCGGAAATAGAGGCCGAAGGGCAGTTCGTAACCTACAGTTGCATTGGCGCTGAGGTCGAAGAACCGGATCTGATCTTTCTTCCTGTCGTTGCCCACATAGGCGCTATGATCGTAACGGGATGTGGTAGGGACGCCGTTCAGCACACGGTCAAAGTCCTGTTTGAACCAGCCTCCTACCGCGAAGTTGAAGGAGGGGCCGATGCCTACGAAAAAGTGCGGATCATCGTATTCTTTGCCTGTCTTATACAGGGCATATACCGGAACCTGGATATAGGAGATACCGTAATTCCTGCGGTCGCGCTCGCCGGCCGGTGTGCCTGCATCTGTTTTATAATTTCTTTCAAAATAGCTTTCCGTGCCGTTGTTCAGCGAGAGGAAAGCGCCGGGTTGTATGGAAAAATATTCGTTGATCTGGAAATCGGCGGTACCACCGATCCGGAAACCAAGCTGGTAGTTGGTCTCACCGCTGATACCTTTCAGCTTTTGCGACATGGTGGTCAACGTTACGCCGGCTTCGGGACCCACTTTGATACTCTGTGCGAATGCTGCCGTACCAATGCCCAGCAAAGTAACGATGCTTAAAATTTTTTTCATGTTGCGCTTTTTGATCAAACAAAGATAATTTTCCTCACGAAACTTTAAAACTTTTACCTAAAAATATTAGGTCCAGCGGGCTTCAATAAGGGTCCAGGCTCATCTTTATAGAGGCCCGGGTGCCCAAGACGGCATCGCCTTCCTTTATTTCGGCAACCTCGATCTCTATTTTGTGCTGCTGTATTTTTTTCAGGTGTTCCGTTCGCTTTCTCAGGTTAACGAGCCCGAACGATTCATAGAGCCTGTTCTTGCTTTGCAGCGACTGCCTGATGCCGATCCCGTTGTCTTCAATAACGACATGCAGCAGGTTGTCTTTTTCGAATACATGGATGCGTACCAGGCTGCTGGCCGACTGCCTGGGCAGCAGGCCATGCTTCACGGCATTCTCCACCAGCGGCTGGATCATGAGCGGAGGGATCATAATGTCGTCGGTCTCCACGTCTTCCCCCACTTCGATCTCGTAATTGACCAGCTCCTTAAAACGCAGCTTTTCCAGGTTCAGATAGTTCTCGACCAGGTTGAGCTCCTGCTGCAGCGAAATGAAGCCCCTGGAAATATTGTTCATATTCTGCCGTACCAGGTCGGAAAAGATAACCAGGTACTCATTTGCTGTTCGTTTTTCATCCTTATTGATGAGACCCTGGATATTGTTGAGGCTATTGAAGATAAAATGCGGGTTCATCAGGGCGTTCAGCGCTTTGTATTCCGACTGCTGGTATTTCATATCGGCTTCATGTTCCTTTTGTTTTTGGCGCAGGTTGAGCCAGGTAAGCACCAGCACCACACACCATACCAGGGCTATCAGGGCGAGGATACATAGCGCAATGAACCACCAGGTAGCCCAGTAGGGTTTCAATATGGTCAGATGGAGCGATATGGGCGCCGAGTAGCTGCTGGAAAGTGTACGGGAGCGGACCTTAATGGTATATTCGCCGAAGCCGGGTGTATTCAGGTTGATCTCATTGCCGGTAATGGCGGTCCACTCTTCGCGTCCGTCCTGTGTAATAGAATACTCGCAGCTCAGCTCCTTGCTGAGAAAAGATATATTGTCGAAAACGATATTGACGCTCCTGGATTCGTAATAGGGAATAGTGATATGCGGCCGTACAGGATAGCTGCGGTCGCGGGTCCGGAAAGCAGCGAATACGGGCGCCGGCGGCGGTGTTTCCCGCAGGAGAATGTCCGTTTTGAGCTTGCTGATATTGCCTTCTTTAAAGAAGTAGCAGTATCCCATATCGGCAATAACATATTCTGCCTGCTGGGGAAGGAAAGGATCTTCGATGATCTTTACGGAATAGCGCGGTGCGGCGCCTTTCTTCCCCGGATAGAGCGTGAGCAGGCGGTAATAATTGTTGGTCGAAACAATAAGGTGGTGCTCATCCAGGGGATACAGCTTTTCCCAGATGCAGTTTTGATTATCGACGACGGCGATCCGGGGATTACGATCGTAGTCATTACAGATCAGCAGCCGGTTGTTGTCTGTTTTGCCTATAAGATAGCCGCCCCAGAAACCCATCTGTCGGAATACGATGTTCTGATAACCGGGAGGGCGGTGCACAACGGTATCTTCCAGCTTCAGTATCCCGTCGATACGCGATACCCATACGGAATGGTCATAAGGATTTAATGTTCTGGCAGTGATCCGCTTGCCCCAGTCGTTTTTAGAGTCAAGCAGTATCGTCAGGGAAGCGTCTCCCCTGAAGAGGCGGGAGGCCGGGCTCCGGATAAGACGGCTGATGCTTGTGAGGTACAGGTAGTCGTCTACCCTGAATATCTCTTTCGTGACCCCACTCAGCTTGTCGTTGTTCAGGATAGGAGGAAGGGCCGTTTGTGTCGCGGTTCCCCCGGGTGATACGCTTACCCTGAATTGATAGAGATCGTGAAATTTAAGATAGCTGAGGCTGTCCCAGATCAGGTAATGGATATTGAAGAACCGGCTCTTCTTGGGATCGATGTAGCGTTTGCCGGTATAGAGCAGCTGTATGGAATCTTCCCTGAGCCGGTAAAAATTATCGAATTCGGTAACAAAAGAGATGGCATTGCCATAGCACGCTGCGCGCTGGACTCGGCCCTGGTAGCGTTTTTCAAGGTATACCTTACCGAGCAGGTCCCCGCTGATATAATAGACGCCGTCGTTCTTGGTGGCGATCCAGTAGTTGCCCGAGAGATCGGGACTGATGCCTGTTACATACACGTTCTTAAGAATGACATGGTTGTCCATCATCAGGAAAGAATCGATGCCGATCAGACGGTGCCCCCTGTGCACAGGATGGATGCAGGTAATACTATGTTTCTTTCCGTCGGTGTAGACCCGGACCGGTTTTTCGTCAAGCGTGTAAATCCCGTTGGGATTTATCAGTACCAGATCCTCTCCCGTAAACAAGCTTTGGCTGTAGCCGGCACCTTGGTATTTTCGCCGGTTCAGCATCCGCATCGCGGTATCGACATCGATTACCTCATTGGTGTACCACAGACGATAGGTTCCGGGGTTCATCTTTCTCGCATGCATGATCCTGGCATTGGCCGGCAATTGCTGGTTAATCTTCTCTGCATTGTATCGCCTGATCTGTTTGTTCTTGATATTGTAGATTACCCGCGCATCGCTGCTGACCGAAGTAAGGCTGCTGTCGTACTCGATCAGGAAGCGGGTATAGGTCGGCGGGCTTCCCGGTGGCGGTTTGAGCCAGGGGGTATTGACAACGGAGTGAAAAGATCCGTCTTTGTAATAGCAGAAATCACCCTTGAAGCTGAAGACCCAGATACGGTTGTCGGTATCTTCCATAAACCCGAATACTTCATTGTCGGTAAGGCCATCGCTGGTGGTAAAATTGGTAAAGCGGGTACCATTAAAACGGGAAGCACCTTTGTCCGTAGCAAACCAGATATATCCCTTGCTGTCGACAAACGAGCTGTAGGTCAGGTCGGAAGGAAGCCCGTCGCTTGTGTTAAAATGCAGCATGGCAATGGACTGCGCATGGGCAGTCGAGGGGCATTTTAAACAGGCCAGCAAAAGAATAAGAAAGTATCGGTACATCATCGGTAGTGGCTGGCTTTATTGGGCTACACGGTTATGCTTTCTGAAGTCGATCGTAATAATAGCTATGCTCCCTCTTGCCGCTCCTTCTTCCGGCCCCAGCTCTTTCACTTCTATGGTTATCCGGTGCTGCTGTATCTTCCTGAGATGCTCTGTTCTTTTCTGAAGATTGCTCAGGCCGAACGATTCATACAGTTGGTGGTTGCCTGCGGGTTTATAATTGAGTCCCACGCCATTGTCTTCGATCTCTATCACCAGCTGGTCGTCGTTTTCCTTTACCCGGATCCATATTTTGCCGCCGGCGGATTGCCTGGGCAGCAGCCCGTGCTTCACGGCGTTCTCCACCAGGGGCTGTATCATCAGCGGCGGTATCATGATGTCTTCTGTATCCACTTCTTCGCCGATCTCAACAGCATAGCTGACCAGCTCCTTAAACCTCAGCTGCTCCAGGGTGAGGTAATTTTCCACAAGGTTCAGCTCCTGCTGTAAAGAGATCAACCCTTTGGAAACATTATGCATATTCTGCCGGACAAGATCGGAAAAAATAACGAGGTATTCGTTGGCGGTCCGCTTTTCATCCTTGTTGATAAGCCCCTGGATATTGTTGAGGCTGTTGAAAATGAAGTGAGGGTTCATGAGGGCATTGAGCGCCTTGTATTCTGATTGCTGGTATTTCATGTCGGCGTCATGTTGTCGCTGCTTCCTGCGTATCTTTATCCGGCTTACCAGGAGTATGGCCAGCCATACCAGTGCAAGGAACACCAGGGCGCAGAGGGTAAGAAACCACCAGGTGGCCCAATAGGGTTTCAGCACTTTAAAGTGAAGTACCGCGACTTTTGAGTAACCGCTGGACAGTGTTCTGCCCCTTATTTTGACGGTATACGCTCCGAAACCCGGGTTGCTGAGCACGATCTCCGGACTGTTGATCGGGAACCATTCTTCTTTGCCGTTCTGTGAAATGCTGTATTCACAAAAGATATCGTTACCTACATAAGAAATACGATCAAATTCAATAGTGATATTGCGGGATTCGGCGTAAGGTACTTCGATCTGCCGGCTTAGGGAATAGCTATGCCTGCGGGTGTTTAAGGTAATAAAATGAAGCCGGGGTGGCGGTGTTTTGTCGAACAGAAGCGCTGTTTTTATGGCGATTATTGTCCCTTCTTTAAAGAAATAGCAATTGTCGGTATCAGCGGCTATATACTCGGCCCCCTGTGGTAAAAAAGCGTTTTCGATAGGCTGCAAGGTGTACCGGGGCTGGCCCGCAATACCGGGCGATCCAAGGGAAAGCAGCCAGTATTCACGATCGGAGGCGAGCAGCGCATGCTGCCGGTCTATAGGGTACACTTGCTTCCATAAGCGCTGGTCGTTGCGACTACTGTCCCAGGGATATGATGTATCCCGGATATTGCAGAGGATCAGTTTGCTGTTGTCGGTGATGCCTGCCATATAAGGACCCAATGCGGTAAACTGCTGGAACCGGAACGGTGGGAACCTGCTTATGTGCCCGGGGGTATCATCGACCAGGCGGTAAGTGCCGCTGGCATCGCAAAACCAGACTTGCTGGGTCTCGGAATCTATGGCTTTAGCGTATATCCTGTTGCTCTCGTCGTTATCGTCCTGCCTGACAAAATATGTTCTCAGAGGACGGTCAGAGCGAAAATCCTCTTTGTTTATTTTTATAATATTGCTGACAGAGAAAAAATAAAAGGAATGGTCTGTTTCGAAAGATGTTTTTGTATTCGCAATAAGTTCATAGGGAAAGTCGCCAATTATTTTCTGCCTGTGACGAAAAACTTGCAATCCGCTCTGGGCAGGCGATAAATAGTCATAATAAATAAAAGGATAAACGAGGGCTGTCAGGTATCCATAGTTATTGATAATGACCTGTCCCGGGCTGAATCGCATACTAAATTTATTAGCAGTGCAGTGCATGATCTTTTCGGTCTGAGTAGGTTTCAGACGATAGATATCACTCGTGGTGCTGCCGAAGTAAAGTTGGCCGGCAATGGACCTGGCGACGATCACTTTGCCGGTATATGCCGAAGGATAGTTGCGAATGACTGAAGGATCCAGGTTCGTTTTGTACATTCCCCGGCCTTCGGTAGCTATCCAGAAATTGCCCCCGATGTCCTTACCTACAAAGGTGATCTTCTCCGGGCTTCGGAATACCGTTTCCTGGTTTAAGTGCAGAATATGGTTTTCGGCGATCGCATAACGATAATCTGCTATGGGGAATATATAAGTACTCCCGATGGGAGCTGGTTTCTCACGAACACAGGCTTTCGTCAACAACCTGTTGTTCCAGTCGTATATCGCCGTATCATTGGCAAGAAAAATTGAGTCTGGCCAGTGCCCTACCAAGGGTTGGGTACTTTTTGTTTCCCGGATATGCATGAAGGTGTCTACACTAAGCCTCCAGCCTGGAGTATACAGGTAATAATGATTTGCATTAACCTTCCGTACCCCTGCAAAGCGGTCTTTAGCGTTTGGTGGGAGTAGAGACCTGGGTGTAGAAAATAACCTTAGCATAGTATCCTTTATTTCGACGAAATGATCTCCCGAATTAGACAAAAAGATTAAGCTGCCATCATTCTGGATATTTAAATGCGAGAAAAAAAGGCCGGCTTCAGGAGGAAGCCTCAGCCAGGGTGTATTGGCGGCAGTGTGCATAATCCCGTCTTGCAAATAGCACAGCGTTCCCTTATAGGTAGCAATCCATTGCCGGCCCTGTGGATCTTCTCTGCAGGAAAAGACATCGTTGCTGGGCAGGCCGTCCCTGGTGGTCAATTGCTTGAAGCTGCTGCCATTGTACCGGCAGAGCCCTTTGTCAGTGCAGATCCAAAGATAACCTTTACTATCTGTAAAGACGGAGTACACGACATTGGAGGGCAGACCCTGTTCCGTGGTGTAATGGATGAGAGGAATGGCCTGCGCGTAAAGCATTGCTGTACCACGGCATTGCAGCAACAACAGGAAGAGAAGAAGAATGACTTTATGTGCTATAGTGCTACAATATTTTGAGGGTAAAGGTAGAGTATTCATAGGCTGTCGAGCGCGATGATGATTAAGGCCTGGGTGCCGGTGATCTGCCCCTCGGTATTTTTCAGCTCCGTTACCTCGATATCGATGGCCCGTTGCAGTATCTTTTTCAGGTGCTCTGTTCTTTTTTTCAGGTTAGAGAGTCCAAAGGATTCATGAAGGCGGTTCTGGCTTTCGAGAGACTTTGTGATCCCGATCCCGTTGTCCGTGATCTCGACATAAAGTGTGTTCTCTTTTTCGTACACCTTTATCCATACCTTGCTATCGGCTGATTGCCTGGGCAGCAGCCCGTGCTTAACGGCATTCTCTACCAGGGGTTGTATCATCAGCGGCGGTATCATGATGTCTTCCGTATCTACCTCTTCGTCGATATGCAGCTCGTAGTGGATCAGGTCTTTAAAGCGGAGCTTTTCCAGGTTAAGGTAATTCTCCACCAGGTTAAGCTCCTGTTGCAAGGAAATAAACCCTTTGGATACATTATGCATATTCTGCCTTACCAGGTCAGAGAAGATCACGAGGTATTCATTAGCTATCCTTTTCTCATCCTTATTGATCAACCCCTGGATATTGTTGAGGCTGTTGAAAATGAAGTGAGGGTTCATGAGGGCATTGAGCGCCTTGTATTCCGATTGCTGGTATTTCATGTCCGCGTCATGTTGCCGCTGCTTCCTGCGTATCTTTATCCGGCTTACCAGGAGTATGGCCAGCCATACCAATGCAAGGAGCCCCAGGGTGCAGAGGGTAAGAAACCACCAGGTAGCCCAAAAGGGCTTCTGAATGGTGAAGCGAAGCATTACCGGCCGGGAGTAACCGCTGGACAGTGTTTTGGATCGTATCTTAAGCATATACTGTCCAAAACCCGGCGAACTTAGATTGATGGCATTGCCGGTGATAGCCGTCCATTGGGCCTGCCCGTGCCTGGAAATTGAGTATTCACAGCTGATCTCCGTTCCGCCGAAATCGATATTATCAAAAGCGATATTGATATTGCCGGATTCCGAATAAGGAACAATAATATCTTGTGACAAGGGATAACTCCTGGCTGTGGTTTGAAACGAAGTAAATACAGGCTGAGGAATCGGCGTGCGTTCAAATAGTGTTTTTGAGGCTACCTGCAGGATATTGCCGTCTTTTAAAAAATAGCACGTATTGCTGTCGACGGCGATAGCATCGACCAGCTGTGGAATAAAGGGATCTTCAATGGTTTGCAGCCTATAGCGCGGCTTCACGCCTGTAGCGGCCGGCAATAAGGTGAGGAGCCGGTGATAATTGTTGGTAGTGATCAGTATGTGCTGTTGGTCGATAGGGTGGAAGTTCTCCCACACACAATTGCTCTCGGGAACGGTATCCAGTATGGCGTCGGCATCTTTATAATGGTTAGCCAGTACCAGGGCATTATTCTCAGTTATCCCGGCAAAATAAGGCCCGGCAAAGGCCATCTGCCTAAAGGTGTGCTGCGCCAGTTGAGGTTGCGGCACTGCTTGCGTGTCTTCGAGGCGATATACAGTATTGGTGCAGGAAAACCAGATACACTGGTCTGTCTTGTTTATGGTTTGCGCGTAGATACGGCCGGCTGAAAAAATACGCAGACTGTCAAAGGCCCTAAAGGCCGGGAGGGCATTGGGGCGAAATTGATTATAAGCATATTTTAAGATGCCTGTGGGCCCGGAAGCATAGAGAACGCTGTCCTTGGAGAGGATGGACTTGAAGCGAAGAGCGCCTTTCAACGGTATCGGTTGGAAAGGCGCCGGTTGCAGCAGGTGAGGTACAATGTAGGCTCCGGCCGGGGAAAATACAAAATAGGTGCCCTGGTCATCGATCAGGAAATGGTGCCGGGCCATATTGTTATCCCTGTGCTTTGCGCTGAATACACGGTTAACTTTTTTTTCGGCCAGCTGGTACAAGTCTCCCATATTGTTGGTAAAGAATAAAATTCCCTTAACCAGCCTGGCATATACAGCCTGTCCTTCGTATACATGCTGGTATGCAGCCTGTTGCTTGAAAAAGCGGCTGAACTGATACAGGCCTTTACCCCTGGTCCCAAACCAGAAATTGCCGTCGCTGTCTTTTTCAGCAAACAATACCTCCTGCTCCGTCGGTATCTGCAGGCTGTCGTTGATCCATAGCCCTTCGGGACTGCATACCATCAGGTCATTTCCGGCTACAAGCATAGGTACACCACCTTGAGTATCCGGAGACCGGAGTACATGCTTCAGGATATGTAGCGGTGTAGAATTGCCGGGAGTGAAGACGCGGCCATCAGAATAAATATATCGCTGATCATAGAGGCTGAAAGCGGGAAATGCAAAATATATATGTGTTCCGCGGGGATGTTCGCCGAGCAGCTTTCCTATTGTATCAATATCGATGTCACGATCTGAAGTGGCAAGCCGGTATCCCAGTCCGCCGGGCAATATACTTATATCATGAATGAGCCCTGAGTTAACCGTATGAAGCACTGTAACCTGTCTGCGCCGGATCCGTAATAGTTTTGATGGGTCCATCAATTGAATAAAAATACTGCTGTCGGGCAGCAAGCGCGACATCAGCTGGTTCAACCTGATGGGGACTTTCAGCCATGGCGTATTGTCCGGGGTGTATAGCCGGTTGTCTTTATAATAGCAAAGCGTACCGTTGAAAGTAGTTAGCCACAAGCGGCGTTCGTAGTCCTCCCTGATATTAAAAATATCATTGTCAGGCAGGCCATCGGCGGTAGTAAAGGATTTAAACGACCGGCCATTATAACGGCTTATTCCTTTATCCGTCGTCATCCATAAGTAGCCATTGCTTTCCCTCATGATGCAATAAATAAGATTGGAGGGAAGGCCATCGCCTGCCGTGAAGTGACGTAACGGTATTGTTTGCGCAGCGACAGGGCCAAACCGGCTCAGGCAGAAAATACAGAAGATAAAGCCGGTGATCCATCTAGCCATTGCGCTTTGTATAATTCTTTAAAAACAGGACCAGCTCTGAAAACCTCCGCCGGCCGATAGGAAGAATGGCCTTATCCGTCAGCACGATAGAAGGGATCTCTTCCTTAGTGAGCTTTTGTACATGATCGCAGTTGACCAGGTAAGAACGGTGTATCCTGAAGAACATATCCTTGGGCAGCAGGTCTTCATATTCCGAAATGGACCGCGACATCAGAATGTTCTTTTCTTCACCGTTAAGCTGGTAGAATATCTTGGAATAGCTGCCCATAGCCTTAATGTAGACGATATTGCTGAAGGGTAGCGCCTCCCAGGTGTTGTTGTCGCGCAGGATGATCTGGGACTGCTTTCTCCGGAGGTTGATCTGCTGGGCCAGCTCATTGTATCCGTGGGCATTGGCATTGATTACCTTCCTGTAGGTTACCCTTTCTTTGAGTTTTTCTATCGCCTTCTTCAGATCATCTATGTTGATGGGTTTGAGGATGTAATCTACCGCATTCAGCTTAAAGGCACGTATGGCATATTCGTCGTAAGCGGTAACGAATATGATCTCGAAATTGACAGCAGGCAGCCGCTCCAGGAATTGAAACGCATTCTCATTGGGCATTTCTATATCCAGGAATATGGCGTCGGGGCTTAAGCTCATGATCTTTTCTTCTGCTTCCGCTGTACTATGTGCATAGCCCAGCACATTGATCTGCTCGTTCACAAACTGTATCAGGATATTTTGCAGATTTTCGCAAGCTTCCGGCTCATCGTCTACAAGTATAACGTTAATAAGATCAGACATAATTGGTAATGTAATTGTTAAACGAAAATAAGATCGCTGGCAACCAGAGGCGGCACAGCATTATGGTCAGTGTTTTTACAAGCTTCCGGTTTATCATCTATAAAGAGTACATTCATGATTTTTATTAGCTGCCAATTTATTAAATATAATTAACGCTGCGCCGTCGGACGGGGATAAAGTGTGTTCAATTGAGTATACGAATAAGTTAATGGCTTTGCTACATCATGTAGTCAGAAGCCGCAGAACAGGAGGTAGTCCGCAGGAGGGACAGGAATATTTTGTTTTCAGAAAAATCAATGGCACAAATTGAAAGCGATACTCCGTTTAATGTATAAATCTATCTGGGAAAAGATCTTATTGGCATCAGCAAGAATAATTTCGAAGATAAGTATTTACCCGATAGAAAAGGTATGAGGTATATATTGTGATCCATTTTTCCATATAAAAAAACACTTGCCTGGCAGCTCATCCACCGCTTGGCTGCATAAGAAAAATTTTGCAGCAGGTAGCCCTGGAAAGAGGGACAAACGTTAACCGCCGGCGTACCGCAGGAGCGCCCGGGCTTCTGCGGCGTCCATCGCCATTTGGTTGTTCTCGGATAAAAGTTATATCTTGCCCTGCAATATTTTTCCCGGGTATCAGGAGCAGGCGCGTGTATAGGGTATCTGCTTTGCGGACCGGAAACGGCGCGTGAACAGGTGTATAGGGTGGGCTGCCGGCCAATACCGACGGTGAATACAGATTGCAGCATCCCCTTTTGTATATGTCTGATTTGTGCTTGGCCATCATCATTCCCTGCTATAATGAGGAAGCCGTATTGCCGGAAATGTCAAAACGGATCGGAGCCCTGCTGTCCCGGATGATCGGGCAGGGCCTGGTCGGAAGCAGGAGCTATGCCTTGCTGGTAGACGATGGCAGCCGGGATAATACCTGGAGCCAGATAGAGGCTTTGCATACGGAGTCGCCCCTTTTCAGAGGACTGAAGCTTTCCCGTAATTTCGGCCATCAGAATGCTGTGCTGGCAGGCTTGCATTACGCCGATGATGCCGATATACTTATTTCCATAGATGCCGACCTGCAGGATGATCCGAACGCGATACTGCAAATGGTAGACAAATTCAAGCAGGGTTACGATGTCGTATATGGTGTACGAGACGACCGCAGCTCCGATACCTGGTTCAAGCGCAGAACGGCACTGGGCTTTTATCGGTTCCTTTCCATAATGGGAGTGGAATCGGTTTATAATCACGCCGACTACCGTCTCATCAGCAGGCGTGTTATGGATGCCTTCAAAGACTTTACGGAAACAAACCTTTACCTGCGGGGTATGATTCCCATGGTGGGATTTAAGCCTGCCTCTGTATATTATAAACGGGAAGAGCGTTATGCCGGCAGCAGCAAATACAATGTCCGGAAAATGCTGTCTTTCGCCTGGAACGGTATATCCAGCCTGAGCATCAGGCCGCTGCATTTTGTTACCTTCTGTGGCTTTTTCGTATTTATCCTTAGTATTTTACTCACCATTTATGCCCTGGTCGCTTATATCTGCTTTCAGACCACACCCGGCTGGGCTTCGACCGTGATTCCTATCTATTTTCTGGGAGGGATACAATTGCTGTGCATAGGCCTGATCGGCGAATATGTAGCCAAAATATATAAGGAGGTCAAAAGAAGGCCACGTTTTATTGTCGAATCAGATCTGAGATAAGTAATGTCATGCCGCAGCGCAAACGACAATCGGCTGATATGCTCTATGCGTATCAGCCGATTGCCCCGTATTCGTGGCCCTGAGCCGGAAGCTTATTTATAATGTTTGCCTACAATGATCGTATAGGGGACATTCAGGAACTTGTGATCGATAAAAGTCTCGTTCTTGTCGAAGTATGTTCTGGCGAGCGCCAGCTGAGCGGCCTCCGTCCTGGTATTCTGTCCCCTGTCCTTCTTAATGAGCCATTTGGCAAACGAATTCTGGTTAGGGATCCATACAGGATCAAAAGTTACCAGGTAACCTCCGGGCTTCAAAGCATTATGAGCCGTAGCATACAAATGTCTGGCCTCTTCGTCGTTCAGATGATGCAGAATAGCATTGGCCATCACGATATCGTATTTGTTGGCCTCGTCAGTATCCAGGTGGGACACACGCTTGCAGGCAAAATAGCCTTTATCACCATATTTCTTTTGGGCATGATCGATATACTGCGGGTTGAAATCGAAGCCGCTGTAATTTACCTGGGGCGTTACTGCCAATAAATATTCCAGCACGGTTCCCGGGCCACAGCCGATGTCCATTACTTCAGCACCCGGAAAAGGCTGTACAAAATCCCTGATATAGCGTAAATGAGATGATCTGGGGTAAACCAGATTTTGATAAAAAGTATAGATAAAGGGTACTTTAAGAATTTTCCGGATTCCGCCATCAATGTGATCGGGCATGCTTTTTCCTGATTTTTTTGCGAAAATAGTAAAAAACTTATATCCGCTTCCTACATTTGTTTTATTATTGCCGGCATTAAAAACGGAGATGTCAGATCGCTTTACGGCAAGCTCCGGGCGGAATCCGGGTAGCCTCCGGCAACCGGCCGGGGAGTCGGCAGCCTGAACGAAGAGACCAATGTGTACCTTGTAATTTTATCCTACATGACTGTATTTGAGTCTGCCTTTTGGCGAAAATTGTTTTTTGCTCTTGGTATCGCTATTTTAATTGTTATGCCTGGATTAAGCCATGATTATGGCCAGAATGGAGATGAAAATGTAGAGGCGCAGTATGGACGGGACATTTTAAATTACTACACCCGGGGCGACCGGCAGGCCCTGGACTATGATGCCAAGCCCCATCCGCAATATGGGATGCATATGCAGGGAATGCAGTTCTATGGCGGTATGTTCAACGTATTGGGCGAAGCTGTGCACCGTGTGTTCCCAGGGTGGGATATCATGCACATACGTCACTTTTTTGCTTCCATTTTCGGCGCCTTATTGATGATATTTACCGGACTATTGGCCTACAGGCTAAGCCGCAGGCAATGGTGGGTAGCAGTGCTCACCCTGGTCTTTATGTTTTTTTCGCCCCGTATTTTCGGCGAGAGTATGAACAATGGTAAGGATATTCCTTTTGCGCTGGGGATGGTAATGTGTATTTACTACCTGGTACGGGCCCTGCAGGACCTTGCGGTAAAGAGCAAATTCTGGCCTAATACCATAGGTATGCTTCTGGGTATTTTCATTATTTTTGGTATGCGGCCGGCCGGGGGTATCCTAATAATAGCCTATTACGGTCTTTTTATTCTTGTCTACTTCCTGGTCTCCCGTGAAAAAAAGGCGGAGCTGCTGCAGAACAAGTATGCGTTGCTGAAGCGCCTGGCACTGCAGCTGCTTATCGCCTTTGTAGCCGGCTATAGCCTGATGCTCTTCACCTGGCCCTATGGTCTCACTTCTCCCGTCAGCCATTTGTTTACTTCCCTGGCCGAAATGTCCAACCGTTCCATCATTATCAGGACGCTTTATGATGGCGTGTACTACCCGAGCAACAAGACGCCGTGGCATTATAATTTCAAATGGATCATCCTTACCTCACCGGTTATTGTCGTGGTCTGCTGCTTTTTGTTTGTGGTCCTGGCGCTCAAGGCTATCAAAATGTATGGTGCGCCGGCGGTATTCATTTTATTCTTCTGCGCGCTGTTCCCGCTGCTCTATATTATTTATAAGCATTCGACCAATTTTGACTCCTGGCGGCATGTGATATTTGTCTATCCATTCTGGGTGGTTACAGCGGCATTAAGTGTCGATATATTGTCTTCTTTCCTGAAAGGCAAGGCAAGGCTGGTGCCGGTGGTCGTAGCGGTAGCCGGTTTGCTGCCCGTTATGGTATGGACTGTGAAGGCGCATCCCAATCAATATGTATATTTCAACGAGCTGGAAGGCGGCCCCAAAGGCGCCTTCGGCTATTATGACCTGGATTATTACCAGTCATCGGGCAAGCAGTCGGCGCAATGGATATTGAAAAATGTAAAACGCCCGCCTGCGGGACAAAAGATCAGGGTGTTCTCCAATATGGACGGTATGGACTGGTATTTTGCCAGGGATACCAGCTGGATCGCTACCAACTATGCGCGCTACTATGAACGTAACCAGCAGGACTGGGACTATTATATTACTTATGGTCGCTTCGTATCCGAATGGCAGCTGCAGAACGGCAAATGGCCCCCGGGCAACGTGGTGTATTCCATAGAGGCGGGCGGCGTACCCATCGGTGTGGTGATCGAACGTAAAAGCAAAGGTGATTACTATGCTTATGAAGCCCTCAAAGTAAACGATTTTGCGAAGGCTGCAACGCTTTCGGAGGACTATCTTAAAGTAGATAAAACCAATGAAATGGTTTACCTGAACTACGGCATTGCGCTGGCAAGTCTGGGCAGGCTGGACGAAGCTGTCGGCGCTGTTAAAGCTGCTGTAGCGCTTGATCCGGTAAGGCCCGATTTTTATCAGGTGCTGGCTCAGATCTACAAAGCTAAAGGTGATACGCAAAATGCGGATCAGGCGATGATGACGGCGCAGTCGATAATGGCGCAGCAGCAGCAGGAAGAAGATTAGGCGGGGCAACCCTGCCTGTATTAAAAATCCTGCGACCGGGTCGCAGGATTTTTAATACAGGCGATACCGAAGCAAGGTTTAATCTTCGCCATTGCCTTCATACATGGCGTCAATTTCAGACTTGTATTTTTCATCCACTACCTTTCTCCGGATGGAGAGTTTGGGTGTCAGTATGCCATTGTCGACAGTCCATTCCGAAGGAAGCAGCACAAACTTTTTCACTTGCTCCACATGTCCGAACTCGGGATTGTATCGGTCGACCTGCTGCTGGATCAGCCGGATCACCGACTCCTCCTTGATCAGGGCCTCATTGTCGGCCGGCAACGATTTGCCCTCGTTCTTTAGCTTATTCCTTACCTGGGCGTAGTTGGGTACGATAAGCGCCGATACAAATTTTCGCCCCGGGCCCACCACCATCATCTGCTCGATATAAGGGCTTTCCCGCATCTTGTTTTCGATGGCCTGCGGCGCTACATATTTACCGCCTGAAGTTTTGAAGATCTCTTTTTTTCGATCGGTGATCTTAAGGAAACGGTCTTCGACCCATATGCCGATGTCGCCGGTATGGAACCAGCCCTCAGCATCAATTTCCCGGGCTGTAGCTTCAGGGTTTTTGTAATAGCCCACCATCACATTGTTGCCGCGGCAGAGTATCTCACCATCCTCGGCCAGCTTCACCTCTACATTTTTCAGCGCAGGCCCTACGGTACCGATCCGGCGGTTCTCACTTTCGAGGTGATTAACCGAGATGACCGGCGAAGTTTCGGTAAGGCCATAGCCTTCCATTACGGTTATCTTTGCTGCGGAGAAGATACGGATCAGCTTCTCCGACAAAGCAGCGGAGCCGCTGACCACAGCATCCACACGGCCGCCCAGCGCTTCCCGCCATTTGCTGAAGATAAGCTTGTTGGCCAGCGAGAGCTGAATCCTGTACCAGAGGCTGCCCCTTTTGATATTGTCATAGCGCTTACCCAGGTCGACAGCCCAGAAGAACATCGCCTTCTTGATCCCTTTCAGCTCATGTCCCTTGGCCATGATCTTTTCATATACTTTTTCCAGCAGCCGGGGCACACAGGTAAAGACCATAGGCTTGACCTCCTTCAGGTTGTCGCCGATGGTATCCATGCTTTCGGCATAGTAAATGCCCAGCCCGCCGCGGATGTACACATAGGTGATCATTTTCTCAAAAATATGATTGAGCGGAAGGAAGCTGAGCGCGCGATCGTCTTTACGGGCAAAATGGAACAGGGGCGCGCTGTCGGTCACATTGCTGACAATATTCCGGTGGCAAAGCATAACGCCCTTAGGTGCGCCGGTAGTGCCCGAAGTATAAATAATGGTCGCAATGGTCTCGGTGGTAATGCGGCCGCAAACGGCTTCCCGCTGCTGTTCGCCTTCGGCCGTGGGTTTCAGTCGGCTCCAGTGTTCTACGCCCGGTACCTCATCGAAGGTATAGACATGCTTCAGGCTGGGTATCCCGGCAAAAGCAGGCTGAAATCTTTCATACAGCTCACGGTTGGAGAAGAAGATGATCTTCACTTCCGCTTCATTGAGGATAAAGGCAAAATCCTGGGGACTCACCGTGGGATATATTGGTACAAGTATGCCCCCGGTCTGTTGCACAGCCAGGTCGATGATCACCCATTCGGGCCGATTCTGGGATACGATCGCGATCTTTTCCTGGCGTTCGGGTACCAGTTCCCCGTTGGCAATGCCCAGGCTCAGCAGGCCCGACGCCAGGTCGCGCGCGCGTTGCATTACTTCTTTGCACGAGATCGTTTGCCAGGCGCCGTTGATCTTCGAGGCCAGCATCACACCCGCCGGCCGTTGCGCCACCTGGTAGTCTACAAAGTCAAATAATCGCTGTGGCTGCTGCATAAGCATTAATGGTTTAATTGCGGGGAGAACGATTGAAAAATGAACGTTCATTCAAAGATAACGGATTGGTAGCAAAAAAGAAACAGCAAAAAGGGAAACAAGTAGCTTTAACGATAGGCTTAACGCTATAAGGATATTGTTAATTCTTAAGGGAACAGCTCATGCGTTTCCAAAATAAAATGCGAAGTTTGTGTCACGATTTTGTCATTGGCCGCCAGGCCCTGACCGCCCAAAAAAGAATAACATGATCGCAGATTTAGAGACCGCAAAGCGCAATGTCAGCCGCCGCGGCTTTTTGGATATAGACATCGATCCTACCCTGGATCTTTTTGCAGAAATAGAACAATTAAAGAAGGAGAAAAATGCCGTGCTGCTGGCGCACTATTACCAGGAGCCCGACATCCAGGATGTGGCCGACTATATCGGCGACAGCCTGGGCCTGGCGCAGGAAGCTGCCAAGACCAATGCTTCCGTGATCGTATTTGCCGGCGTGCATTTCATGGCAGAAACCGCCAAGATACTCAACCCACACAAGAAGGTATTGCTGCCCGACCTTAATGCCGGCTGCTCCCTGAGCGACAGCTGCCCGCCGCCGGAGTTTGCCCGTTTCAAGGCAGAGCATCCCGATCACCTCGTGATCTCCTATATCAACTGCAGCGCCGGTATAAAGGCCCTGAGCGATATCATCTGTACTTCATCCAATGCCAAACTGATCGTTGACAGCTTACCCAAAGACCAGAAGATCATCTTTGCCCCCGATAAAAACCTCGGCGGCTATATCAATAAAATGACCGGCCGCAACATGCTGCTGTGGGACGGCGCCTGTATGGTGCACGAGATCTTCTCCCTGGAAAAGATCATCCGCCTGAAGGAGCAGCATCCCGAAGCCAAGATCATTGCCCATCCCGAATGCGAAGAGCCGCTGCTGAAGGTAGCCGACTTCATCGGCTCCACCACCCAGCTGCTGAAGTATGTGGAGACCGATGCGGCACAGGCTTTCATCGTGGCAACGGAGACCGGTATCCTACACCAGATGCAGAAGAATGCACCGCAGAAGACCCTGATCCCCGCACCGCCCGACAACAATTGCGCCTGCAACGATTGCCCGCACATGAAGCTGAATACCCTGGAAAAGCTGTACCTGTGCATGAAATACGAAACGCCGGAGATACAGATGGAAGAGCAGCTGCGGCTGGCGGCCAAGAAGCCGATCGACCGGATGCTGGAGCTGAGCGCACAGCTGGGCTTGTAATTCCCGGTAAACATAACATAAAAAGAAGACAATGCTGCGGGCCAAGGCCCGCAGCATTGTCTTTCCAAATATCTTCAAGTCTCAGCTTAATGCTCCAGCAGCTCGGTATGCATGCCATGGCCTTCCAGCACATTGCGCGCCTTTAGTATTTCGTCCTCGTTACCCGAAAAGGCCAGCAGAGTTTTCCCGGCTTTGAGCTCGGCGGCATAGCGATCGGCAACTTCCTTGCCCATATTTTTGATCGCCAGGGCCGAGACGATCGTACCGCCGATCACCCCAAAATCGAAGCCGGCCACTGCTCCAGCCACTGCTCCCAGGCCGTAGAGGATTCCTATACCCGGTATCACGGCCAGGCCTATGCCGGCCAGCACGCCTACCAGCGCGCCGATTCCCACGCCCCGCGCCGCCACCGTCGCATCTCTCGCCTGTATTTCGTCGCCTACGTCGGCCGTACCCAGCAGGCTGATGTGTTTTTCGTTGAAGCCCTCGGCTTTTAATAAGGATACGGCAGCTACCGCTTTACCGTGGTCGTCGTATAAGCTGATGATATGCCGGCTCATGATCGTTTTGTTTTTGTTCCAAGTTCAACAAATCTGCTGCGATATAGTTGCTGTGCATGAGAGAATAACGATAGGTTGAGAATTGCCGTTGGCGCAGCCGTTTCTCTGCCTTCCTGCATTTTTGTACCTTAGCCGCCCAAAAACGAACACACGATGAACAAACGTTCTGTTACCATATTAGGCGCCGGCCTGGTGGGCTCGGTACTGGCGGTATTGCTACGCAAGCGCGGCTACGAAGTGACGGTCTATGAGCGCCGTTCCGATATGCGAAAGGAAAGCATAGGCGCCGGGCGTTCCATTAACCTCGCGATGAGCAACAGGGGCTGGAAAGCCCTTGAGCTGGCCGGTTTGCGCGCCGAAATAGAAGCAATCGCCATCCCGATGCCGGGCCGTTTCCTGCACCAGGAGGATGGTACTTCTGCGTTCCAGGCTTATGGTAAGAACGGAGAAGCGATCTACTCGGTAAGCCGGGGCGAGCTGAACAAAAAGCTGATGGACCTGGCCGAGCAGAGCGGCGCAAAGATCCACTTCAACCAGCGCTGCACCAAGGTCGATGTGCAACGCAATACGGTCCACCTGCTCAACGAGCAGGGACAAGAACGGGAAATGGCCTGCGACCTGCTTTTCGGCGCCGACGGCGCCTTCTCTTCGCTGCGTACCGCCATGTCGTTTACGGACCGCACCAATTTTTCCCAGCACTATATCGAGGCCGGCTACAAAGAGCTGAATATTCCCGCAGGACCCGGCGGCAGCTGGCTGATCGAGAAGAATGCTTTGCACATCTGGCCGCGGCACAACTATATGATGATCGCGCTGCCCAATATCGATGGTAGCTTCACCTGCACGCTGTTCTTTCCTTTCGAGGGCAATCCTTCCTTTGCGTCGATCCGTACCGAGGAGGAGATCCGGGACTTTTTTACCAGGCAGTTCCCTGACGCCGTACCGCTGATGCCTACACTCGTCGAAGATTTCCTGCATAATCCCGTTTCATCGCTCATTACCACCCGTATATTTCCCTGGAAGCACCAGGACAAAAGCTGCCTCATCGGCGATGCGGCCCATGCTATTGTGCCTTTCTATGGCCAGGGTATGAACGCCGGCTTTGAAGATTGCTCCACGCTGGAAGCCCTGATGGCGGAACATGGTGAAGACTGGACCACTATCCTGGCCGAATTTGAAAAGCAAAGGAAGCCCAATGCCGATGCTGTAGCCGACCTGGCCCTGAACAATTTCATCGAAATGCGGGATAAGGTAGCCGATCCCGCCTTCCTCGAGCGCAAAAAGATCGAGAAAGAGCTGGGCAGGCGCTATGCCGGCCGTTTCAATTCGGTTTACGAAATGGTGTCCTTCAGCCATACGCCATACGCCTATGCCCTGCATTGCACCAAAGCCCAGGATACATTAATGAGCCGTATCCAGGCCGAAGGCGATTTCTTTACTAACATTGAGCAGCCTGCCTTTTGCGAAAGGCTTGAAGCATGGCTGAAGGAATATGAGGCCACGGTCTAGTACCCGGGTTCGGTTGTTCGCGATAAAATGGTATACAGATAAGGGCGTAATGCCGCTACTGTGAATTTTTACAAATTCATGACATTGCTGCATTTTTAACCGCAAACAGTGTATTTTCGCAGTGTTGTTTGAGGCTGAACGTTTGTTCATTTTTTCAGGCAATTATCCGAACTCTTTTTCCCGGCGACTGTTTACCGGGGTAGCCACTATCCTTGTAAAGAGTTGAAAATAATACCGATTCATGCAAATCGTTCAGCAAATCCTGTTTGTGCTCCTGGCCGCTGCGGCTGTTTTTCTTTTTGCCCGTAAGGTGCGCGAGATCCGGCGCAATATTAAGCTGGGCAAAGATGCCGGGATCAATGATAATCCTTCCGCCCGCTGGCGCAATGTATTGCTGCTGGCCTTCGGTCAGAAGAAGATGTTCAAGCGGATGACGCCTGCCATCCTCCACTTCTTTGTTTATGCCGGTTTTGTGATCATCAATATCGAGATCCTGGAGATCATCCTGGACGGCATTTTCGGCACGCACCGCTTGTTTGCGCCTTATCTGGGTGGTCTGTACAATATTCTTATCGGCTGCTTTGAGATACTGGCCGCGCTGGTGCTGGTTTCCTGCGCTATTTTCCTGGTGCGTCGCAACATTCTTAAGCTGAAGCGCCTGAACCAGGGCGAGCTGAACGGCTGGCCCAAAACGGATGCCAACGCGATCCTCATCACAGAGATCGTCCTGATGGCACTGCTGCTGACCATGAATGCCGCCGATTATAATCTGCAGCAAATGAACGTCCACCATTATTACAACACCGGCGGCCCTTTCTGGGTATCGGGGCTTATTGCCCCGCTGTTGTCCGGTATGGGTGAAGGAGGGCTGGTTGCTTTAGAGCGTACCTGCTGGTGGCTGCACATTGCCGGCATCTTCGCTTTCCTCAACTATCTTCCTTATTCCAAGCACCTGCATATTGTGCTGGCCTTTCCCAATGCTTACTACGCCAAATTGGTGCCCCAGGGTAAGATGGACAACATGAAGGATATCCAGAACGAGGTGCTGTATATGATGGAGCCGGATAAAGCGCCCACAGACGCTGCCGCTGCCGAGCCCCATCGTTTTGGCGCAAAGGATGTGAACGACCTGAGCTGGAAGAACCTGATGGATGCCTACAGCTGCACTGAATGTGGCCGCTGTACCGCCGTTTGTCCGGCCAATATCACCGGCAAGAAGCTGTCGCCCCGTAAGATCATGATGGATACGCGCGATCGCATGGAGGAAATGGGCCGCAATATTGATCAGAACAAGGAATTTGTAGATGATGGAAAATCCCTGCTGCACGACTATATCAGCACCGAAGAGCTGAGGGCCTGCACCACCTGCAACGCCTGTGTGGAGGCCTGCCCCGTAAGCATCGATCCCCTGTCGATCATATTGCAGCTGCGGCGCAACCTGGTGATGGAGGAAAGCAATGCGCCCCAGGAGTGGAACATGATGTTTGGCAATATTGAGAACAACATGGCGCCCTGGAAATTCAGTCCCGATGACCGCGACAAATGGGCGCAGGAGCTCGCGGAGGCGTAGCGTCTGCCTGAAGTGCTGAGGATATAGCCACAATCTTTATGGAATTGACCGTTATACAAGAGCGTATTTTTGAGATCCGGGGTCAGAAAGTGATGCTGGACTATGACCTTGCTGCTCTTTATGACGTTGAAACAGCGCTGAACCAGGCCGTGAAGCGAAACCAGAAGCGATTCCCCGATGATTTTATGTTCCGGCTTTCTGCTGCAGAATGGGAAGCCATACAGCAAATGAACTCATCACAATTTGTGATGAGTTCCGGCAAGCATCGCGGGGCCAGGTACCAGCCTTACGCTTTTACGGAACATGGCGTTACCATGCTGGCGAGTGTGCTGAAAAGTGAAAAGGCTGTAGAGATGAATATTCTTATTGTGAGGGCATTCATTCATTTGCGCCGCTTCGCCCTGCAATACCGCGACCTGTCGGAACAAATACAGGCATTGAAGGAACAGCTGGGCAGCCACGATATTCAGTTGGGCCGGATATACGATACTATTGAGCGGATGCTGGACGATCAGACAGAGTTGAAGTCCTGGCAAAAGCGGGAGCCGATCGGCTTTAAACCACCTAAAAAGTAATGCATGCATATAAAGACAATGGCCGAATTCATGGCCGAAGGAATCCAGCCGGAAGTATTGTTCTGGGTAGGCTGTGCCGGAAGCTTTGATCAGCGGGCGCAACGCATCACCAAGGCCTTCGCGCAGATACTCGACAAGGTAGGCGTATCCTTTGCCATATTGGGCAAGGAAGAAATGTGCACCGGCGACCCCGCACGACGCTCGGGCAACGAATTCCTGTTCCAGATGATGGCCTACAACAATATTCAATTGCTGAACGGCTACGGAATCAAAAAGATCGTTACCGCCTGCCCGCACTGCTTCAATATCTTCAAGAACGAATATCCTGCCCTGGGTGGGGAGTACGAAGTCATCCATCATACCACTTTCATCAACCAGCTGATCGCCGATGGAAAGATCATTATGAAAGAAGGCGGCGCCTTTAAGGGAAAAAAGATCACCTACCACGACAGCTGCTACCTGGGCCGCGCCAACAATATCTATGAAGCACCGCGTGCGGTGCTCGAAGCCATGGATGTGGAGCTGATCGAGATGAAACGCTGCAAGACCAATGGCTTGTGCTGTGGCGCCGGCGGCGCCCAGATGTTTAAGGAAGACGAGCCGGGTAACAAGCGGATTAATATCGAACGCACCGAAGAAGCGCTGGCGACCGGCGCGACAGTAATCGCAGCCAACTGTCCTTTCTGCACTACCATGCTGATGGACGGCGTAAAGAATAAGGAACAGGAAGAACATGTCCAGGTGCTGGATATTGCTGAAATGGTAGCCCGATCGCTCTGATCACCTGCTGCAAAATGATGATGCAAACCTGTAAAGCCCATGGCCTTACAGGTTTTTTCATAATCTTTTAAAGCGGCATTAAACATTTGAATAGCAGCCGGGTTCTATCTTTATCCGATTAATAATGGCCGACCCATATGGACTTTTATCCTACTCTTGAAAACAAACGTGCCTTGCTCCGGCCGCTGCAGCAGGAAGATGTGGCGCTGTTGAAACCGATCGCTATGGCCCAGCCTGAGCTATACCGGTATATGTCGGCGTTCATCTGTACGGAGGAAGACCTGGCTCGCGTTGTGGCGCAGGCCCTGGCCGACCGTGACGGCCAACGTACGATTCCTTTCCTCGTGATCGACAAGCTGCACCAGGCCGTGGCCGGCTCTACCCGTTTGGGCAATATCGACGAAAAGAACAAAAGAGCGGAGATCGGCTGGACCTGGATCGACCAGCGCTTTCACCGTACCGGCCTGAACCGGGCGATGAAATACCTGATGCTCGAATACGCTTTTATCACCCTTGATCTTAATCGCATAGAAATTAAGACCAACGAGCTCAATACCCGCTCCAGGCGCGCCATTGAGGCAATAGGAGGGCAATACGAAGGCCTGGCGCGCCATCACATGGTAAACGATGACGGTACCCTGCGCAATACGGTCTATTACAGCATCCTCAAAGAAGAATGGCCGGGCATTAAAGAGCGGGTCTTCGCCAGGAGTCTCCCCGACTGGTATTGACTTTTACCCCTGGCTTCAATCCTATGCACCCTTATTTTTTATCGATGGAACGATAGGGCAGGGCCTTCTCTTTTTAGCTAACTTTGCAGTATGGATCATTACAATATAGCTGCCCTGTTGCCCGAAGGTTTTGAAGACGGGTCGAGGGTATGGATATACCAGAGCAGCCGCCCTTTCAGCGAAAAAGAAGAGCTGGAGATCAATGAGCAGCTGCATCATTTTTATACCCAGTGGCAGGCGCATGACGTGCCCGTCAAAGGCTGGGCCAGGCTGCTATTCCGCCGCTTTATTGTGCTGATGGCCGATGAAACGGATGTGGCAGTCAGCGGTTGCAGCACAGATAGCTCCGTAAGGGTGATCAAAAGCATCGAGCGCCAGTACGAGGTCAATCTCTTCGACCGCCTGTCGATCACTTTCCTGGTCAAAGGCCAGCCGGAAGTGCTGCCTATGGGCCAGGTGCAATATGCCATCGATAAAGGATACATCAATGGCGACACCTTGCTGTTCAACAATCTTGTGGCTACGAAGGCAGAAATGCTCCGCAACTGGCTGCAGCCCCTGAACTACAGCTGGTTGCGCGACCGCGTACAGCTACCCGTCAACAATTGATGCGGAAATAGCCCGGTTTTTCTATTTTTGCGCAGCATTTCAATTTTTAATCATTCATCCATGATCCTTTCCGACCTGCGTATCCTTGAAGAGATAGAAAAAGGTACTATTGTTATTGACCCTTACGACAGGCAATACCTGGGCAGCAACTCCTACGACGTGCACCTGGGCAAGCATCTGGCCGTGTATGAGGATAAGGTGCTGGATGCAAAGCAGCATAACCGGATCAGGCATTTCGATATTCCCGAAGAAGGCTATGTGCTCCAGCCCGGTGTACTCTACCTGGGCGTAACGCAGGAGTATACCGAAACACATGCCCATGTCCCCTTCCTGGAAGGCAAGTCGTCGACAGGCCGCCTGGGTATCGATATCCACGCGACGGCCGGTAAAGGTGACGTAGGCTTCTGCAATACCTGGACCCTGGAGATCTCCTGTGTGCATCCGGTGCGCATCTATACCGGCATGCCCATCGGCCAGCTGATCTATTTTCCTCTCGAGGGCAAAGTAGAAAACAAGTACAACACCAAGCAGAATGCCAAGTACACCGAGCGTACCATAAGGCCGGTAGAAAGCATGATGTGGAAAAATAAGTTCTAGACCTTACCCTTATCAATAAGGCCTGCCCCGGAATAGCCGCCGGCAGGCCTTTTTCTTTTCCGGGCCTGAAAACAATTGCTATTTTTGCGCACAATCGAAATAATGCTATGCAAACAGACCAACGTTTTCCCGTAGGTATTATCGGCAGCGGCGCTATGGGCAGCGGTATTGCCCAGGTAGCGGCCATGGCCGGACATGATGTGATTGTGCTGGACAGCAACCCGGCGGCACTTGAAAAAAGCAAGCAGCAGCTCGGCGCAACCCTGCTGAAGCTCCAGGAAAAAGGTAAGCTCGCCGATGCGCAAGCCGTTATTAACAGACTGTCCTTTGCCACCGACAACAATGCTTTCGCTTCCTGCGGGCTCGTGATCGAGGCCATCGTGGAGAACCTGGAGATCAAGAAAAAAGTATTCGCAGGATTAGAGGACGTAGTGAGCGCCAGCTGTATCCTGGCTTCCAATACCTCTTCCCTGTCTATTGCATCGATCGCCTCGGCCTGTAAGCGGCCGGAGCGGGTGCTGGGCATCCACTTCTTTAACCCCGCACCGCTGATGGCCCTGGTAGAAGTGATCCCCGCAGTACAAACAGAAGCAGGACTGCCGGAACAGGTCAAAGCCCTGATGCTCCAATGGGGTAAAGCGCCCGTGATTGCCAAAGACACACCGGGTTTTATCGTGAACCGTGTTGCCCGTCCTTTCTATGGCGAGGCGCTGCGCGTCTATGAAGAAGGCATTGCAGGTATGGCCACTATTGATTGGGCGATGACTACGCTCTCCGGGTTTAAGATGGGGCCTTTTATACTAATGGATTACATCGGGCACGATGTAAATTATGTCGTGACCGAAACCGTCTTTCAGTCCTTCTTCTATGATCCCCGTTACAAACCTTCTTTCTCCCAGAAACGCCTGCTGGAGGCTGGTTGGCTGGGACGTAAGTCGGGCCGGGGTTTTTATAATTATGCCGAAGGCGCAACGCAGCCCGAACCGGTACAGGATGAAGTTGCCGGCAGGAAGATCGCCGAGCGTATCTTGTTCATGCTCATCAACGAGGCCGTAGATGCCCTTCAGTGGCAAATCGCCTCGGCTGCCGATATCGAGCTGGCGATGACCAAAGGCGTGAACTATCCCAAGGGCCTGCTGCAATGGTGCGACGAGCTGGGCGCCGATTATGTGCTGGCCGGTCTCGATGCCTTATATGATACCTATCGTGAAGACCGTTACCGTGCCAGCGCGCTGCTGCGTAAAGTGGGGATCGAACGGATTAAATTGATTGCATAAATTATTTTTTTAATTAGCCATATCCGGGGCTGAGTCTTGAAATAAGGCGCAGCCCTTTCTTATTATAAATCATTTTATATTCAGTTAATTGCAAAAGGTACTATAGTACAGAGGTGCGAATTAAACTATCTTACTATAAGAATGATTTATGTGCATAAATAATGTATTTAAATCTTTTGAGCTTATTTTTGACGAACATTTTTCTTTAACCTTTTTAAAAAATAATGTTTATGCTAAAATCAAAATTTGGCCTTATTCTCGTGTTGCTTGCAGCCGGTAGCGTAGCGGACGCACAATCATTATCCAATGCGGGGTTTGAATGCTGGCAAAGCCCGGTAATGCCACAGGGATCGATTATCGAACAACCTACTGGCTGGGGTACCAGTGATTGGGCGTTACCTAATATGAATTTATATGGCGGCCCCTTTACCCCCGTAAACCAGGTGACCAAAAGTTGTGTAGTGAAGCATAGCGGTACGGCTGCTGTAAAGATCCAGACCAAGGATGCCGGAACGCTCCTGGGCGTTGTGCCGGGTGTATTGTCGACTGCAACAGTAGGATTAGATGAAGGTGCATTGGAAATTGCTACAAATTTTGGGCATTCCCCTATCTCCATCCGGGAAAGCACATTTCCCTTTATTTCGGCCGATGCAAGCGGACTACCTGTTAACCGGCGGGTGGAAGCCGTTAAAGCCTACGTTAGGCTTGATCCCGGTAATACCGATCCCTCGGTTATTCACGTAAAGGCTACCCAGTCGTATGATTTTATGGGTATGGTTACTTCTGTTACCGTGGGGGAGGGAATAATGGTATTGCAGCCCGGCCTGGCAACTTTTACCGAGGTTACTATTCCTCTGGTTTATACAGACAATAATGTGATACCCGAAAAACTCAGTATCAATTTTATCAGCAGTTATATTGCTCCGGGAACGAGCGTCTTTTTGGGAAGCTTGCCCATTCATGCAGGCAATACGCTGTATGTAGACGATGTCCAGATCGTTTACAGCGATAGTAGCAGTGAAGGTGCTTATGGTATTGCCGGGAACCAGGCGCCAGCGGGAGCGGCACAGATTCCTGCAGGAACAGATATGTCCGGTTCTATCCGTTCGGCAACCGATACGAAAATGGGTTTGCCGAATCAGCCGATTGTGGGAAAAATTTCCCTGGAATCGGGATTAGTATCCGACGGCGTACGGGTGTATCCGAATCCTGTAAGAGAATCGATGTATGTAAAGCTCAATCAGGAAAAAGTACCGGCTTTGTTGACCTTGTGGGATTTAAATGGACGGAAAATGACCGAGATGCAGAGCAATAAAGAGGAAACAATGTTGCCTGTAGAAAACCTGGCGCCCGGTATATACCTGTTACAAGTCAATCACAACGGTATTTTGGAGCAACTTAAAGTCGTAAAACAATAATAAAGATCGATTGGCTCTTGTGCTGCCCCTGAATACGGGCAGCACAAGATTTTTTGGCGCCTTATACCCATAAACAATGGGGTGCAAAGATTGCGCTTTTTCACTCCGGGAGCGATAGCGTTCCCCGGAAGTTACAACACCATATTCTCGATCCGTTTGCTGTGCTGCGGATAGTCGGTATTGAAATGTAGTCCGCGGCTCTCCTTGCGGAACTGGGCGCCTTTCACGATCAGGTAGCCGATAGTGATCAGGTTGCGCAATTCGGCCAGCTGCGGGGATAAGGTGGTCGTTTCGTAAAGCCGCTCTGTTTCTTCATGCAGCAGGTCCAGGCGGCGCATCGCGCGTTCCAGGCGGACATCATTCCGCACGATACCCACGTAATCGCTCATCACCGACTGCAGCTCCTTCAGGCTTTGGGTGATCAGGATCATTTCCCGGGGCTGGGTGGTGCCCGCCGCATTCCATTCGGGGATATCTTCTTTGAAGCTGAGCGTATCCATTTTTACTATCGTATCGATATGGCAGCGATGGGCAAATACCAGGGCTTCCAGCAGGGAATTGCTTGCGAGGCGGTTGGCGCCGTGCAGACCAGTGCTCGAGCATTCGCCGCAGGCATACAGGTTTTTGATCGACGTGCGTCCATGCTTGTCGACCTTGATACCGCCGCAGGAGTAATGCGCCGCGGGTGCGACCGGTATCATCTGCGTCAGCGCATTGATGCCCGATTTCAGACAGCGCTCGTAGATATTGGGAAAATGATGCAGGAATTTCTCCTTGTCCATGTGCCGGCAGTCCAGGTACACATGTTCCGTACCGGTACGTTTCATTTCACTATCGATGGCACGGGCGACGATGTCGCGCGGCGCCAGGTCTTTCCGTTCATCATAGCGTACCATAAAAGCCTCTTCGTCTTTGTTGCGCAGGATACCGCCATCGCCCCTTACCGCTTCCGTGATGAGGAAAGATGGGCTTACTCCTGCTTCATACAAGGCGGTGGGATGGAACTGGATAAACTCCATGTTCTCGATGCGACCCTTTGCACGGTAGACCATTGCCACGCCATCGCCGGTAGCGATACGCGGGTTGGTAGTGGTGCGGTATACCTGGCCGCAGCCGCCGGAAGCCATTAAGGTAATCTTGGAGAGCAGCTTTTCGATCTCTCCCGTGTGCATATTGAGCACATACACGCCGTAGCATTCGATATCGGCGGTAGACTTGGATACCAGGTAGCCCAGGTGGTGCTGGGTGATGATATCAACGACGAACCAATGGTTGTTGACCACGATGTTCTTGTATTTCGCAGCCTCGGCCAGCAGGGAGCGTTCGATCTCGAAACCGGTAATATCCTTATGGTGCAGTATGCGGAATTCCGAATGGCCGCCCTCCTTACCGCGTAGATAGTCCCCCTCTTCATCTTTGTCAAAACGCGTGCCCCAGTTGATGATCTCCTCCACCCGTTGCCGGCCTTCGGTAACTACCATGCGCACGATCTCTTCGTTGCAGAGGCCGTCGCCGGCGATCAGCGTATCCTGTATATGCTTCTCGAAGCTGTCATGCTCATCGTCGTTCACCACCGCGATACCGCCCTGGGCATACTTGGTGTTCGTTTCGTCGGCGAAAGCCTTGGTCAGGATCGTAATTGTTTTGCCGGGGAATTGCTGGGCGGTCTTTACCGCGAAGGTCAGGCCGGCGATGCCTGAGCCGATGACGAGGAAATCTGTTTGTGGCATATCTAAAAAGCTGCCGGGCAAACGGCAGGCGCTTTATCTGAAGGATTCCGTTGTTTTGCGAATATACTGGATTCGGCCCATGCAGGATCAGGATTGACATTTGTTTTACAAACAAGCTGGCTGGCCAAAGTGATCCGTAATGGTTATTTTTGCAGCGCTGTATATTTATGTCCTTAAACGAAACAATGTATATTCTCTACGGAATCCCCAATTGCAACTCAGTACAAAAGGCCAGGACCTGGCTCGAGAAGCACCAGGTCGCCTACGAATTTCACGACTATAAAAAATCAGGTATCAGCAAAAGCCGGCTAAGCCGCTGGTGCAAACAGATGGGCTGGGAAAACCTCATCAATAAAAAAGGCACTACCTGGCGCGATCTTGATGAGGCGACGCAAAATAGCATTACCACACAGGCCGCTGCCATAGACCTGATGCTGAACAACACCAGTGTCATTAAAAGACCGGTGATCGAGCTGGACGATAAAGTGGTCGCCATCCGCTTCGATGAAGCCATCTACGAGCAGGTATTTCTTTAAACCGATCTCTCGTTTCTATAAGGCATGGGCTATCCCTTTTCCGAAGGGGCGCAGCTGAAAGCGCAGCTCCTGCCGCCGGATGATTAACCAAACAAAAAAACATGTACGGATGAAGAAAATCTTCTTATTGTTCCTTTCTTGCCTGCCTTTCGCGATGAAAGCGCAGGAGGTGATGACACCCGAGCTGCTATGGAGCCTGGGCCGGGTATCGGCAGTGAGCATGAGCCCCGATGCCAAAACCTTATTGTATAAGGTAGCGAAGACCGACCTCGCTACTGAAAAAAGCAGTTCGGCATACTTCCTGCTCAACCTGGAAAACAACCAGGTCAGCCAGACTGAGCTGCTGAACGGAAGAACTTTTGTCCAGTGGGATAAGAACGGTATGTATGCGACTAAGGGTGACGAGCTGTCCCGGAGCACTGACAATGGCGCCAGCTGGACAGTGGTCTCTACACAGGTACAGGATGCAGAGAACCTGAGGGTATCACCCGATGGCCGCTGGGTCGCCTTTTCCAAAACGGTTCCTTCGGAAAAAGTGCTGGGCAAAGAGCGCTACAACGACGTAGGAAACAGCACAGCCCAGGTCTATACCGATCTCAACTACCGTCACTGGGATACCTGGAACGATGGCAAAGTATCGCATGTATTCCTGGCCAGTATCGATAATCCCCGTACACCGGTAAAGGACATCATGGCCGGCGAGCCTTACGACTGTCCCCAGAAGCCTTTTGGCGGTGCCGAGGATTTTGTCTTCAGCGGCGACAGCAAAACAGTGGTATATGTATGCAAGAAGAAAGCCGGCAAAGCCTATGCGCAAAGCACCAATACCGACCTCTACGCCTACGATATCGGTGATGGCAAAACCAGCAACTGGACGGAAGGTATGATGGGCTATGATGTGGCCCCCTCCTTCAGCCCCGATGGTAAAAAGATTGCCTGGCTCAGCATGAAGCGCGATGGCTATGAAGCCGATAAGAACGACATCGTGGTTATGGACATTGCGACCAAAGCCAGGCTCAACCTGACTGCGGGATGGGATGAGACTGTTGACGGCGGTTTTGCCTGGAGCACCAAAGGCGATAAGATTTATTTCAATGCGGCCACCAAAGGAACGCAGCAATTGTTTGCGGTGAACGTGCCGGCCAATGTAATGGTCAAAATGATGCCTGCGGTCGCCCAGGTAACCAAAGGCATATTTGATGTGACCGGTGTAGTTGGTCAGCAGGGCAATAACCTGGTGGTATCCCGCACCGATATGAACCATGCGACGGAGCTGTTCCTGGTCGATCTGAAAAACGGCAATATGAAAGCGGTTACACATGCCAACGATGCCGTGTACAGCAAGTTGAAGCTGAGTGAGACTAAGCTGCGTATGGTCACCACCACCGACGGTAAGCAAATGGGCGTGTGGGTGATTTACCCGCCCGGTTTTGACCCTGCAAAAAAATACCCCACACTGCTGTATTGCCAGGGTGGCCCCGAATCCGCTTTGTCGCAGTTTTACAGCGTACGGTGGAACTTTCAGCTGATGGCCGCTAATGGTTATATTGTGGTAGCCCCCAACCGCCGCGGTATGCCGGGCTGGGGCGTAGCCTGGAATGAAGCCATCGCCAAAGACTGGGGTGGCCAGCCGATGAAAGATTACCTGTCGGCAATCGACGATGTGGCTAAGGAATCCTATGTAGACAAGAACCGCCTGGGTTGTGTGGGCGCCAGCTACGGCGGCTATAGTGTCTTCATGCTGGCGGGGATACACAACAACCGCTTCAAGAGCTTCATCGCTCACGATGGTTTGTTTGATATGAAGAGCTGGTACGGTACGACAGAAGAGCTGTGGTTTGCCAATTGGGACCTGGGCGGTAACTACTGGAGCAAGCCCATTCCGAAAAGCTATGATCAGTTTAATCCTTCCAATTACATCGATCAGTGGAACACGCCGATCATGGTCGTTCAGGGTGGTATCGATTTCCGGGTGCCCATCGAGCAGGGACTGGAAGCTTTCCAGGCTGCCCAGCTAAAAGGAATCAAGAGCAAGCTGCTGTATATCCCCAATGAGAACCACTGGGTGCTGCATGCGCACAATGGCCTGGTATGGCAACGCGAGTTCTTTGCCTGGCTGAAGGAGACATTGTAATTTACGCTGAAAAACAAAGGGCTGCACGGATCTACCGGGCGGCCCTTTGCCTTTATCCTGTTCTGCAGCGGACGGGGACTTAACGGAACGCCGCCAGCAGCTGTTCTTTATAGGCCGGCGATACCTCTATCTCTTCTCCGTCCTGCAGTGTCACATAGCCGCCGGTACCTTTGTGGTACGATTGAATAAAGTGGACATTGATCACATGCGATTTGTGCACCCGCAAAAAAGGGTGAGGCAATATCTCCGTAAAATGCTTCAGGAAACGGCAGACCATTTTTTTCCTTCCGTCGGCCAGGAAGACATCGGTAAAGTTACCATTGCCTTTCAGCCGTACGATCTCTTCCATCTTTACCACATCGAAGCCGTCGAGCGTGGGCAGGATCACCTGCTGCTTTTCGGGCTTGCTTTCACGGGCATTGGCCACGATGATCTGGTTGCGGTTAAACAGCTGCTCCTTCTGCAGCTGCTGCTGCACCTTGTTCACCGCAAGGATCAGCTCTTCAATGCTTACCGGCTTCAGCAGGTAGTAAGCGGCGCTCTGGTTCAGCGCCTTGAGCGAGTACTCGGAGAAGGCCGTCACGAATATCGTCTCAAACTGCAGATCCTGGCAAGCATCCAGTACATCAAAAGCATTACCGAAAGGCATTTCCACATCCAGGAATACCAGCTGCGGTTGTTGCTCGTGCAGCACGCTTACTGCTTCCCTGCTGTTCTGCGCCGTGCCGCATATCTGCACCTGCGGACAAAATTTGGCGATATAGCTTTGCAATGCGACCATGGCTGCAGCCTCATCTTCTACCAGCACGGCGCGTATTTTTTCGTTCGGGTTCATGATCTCATCATTAAAGGAAGCGTAAGCATCACCCTTGTGCCACTGGCATCATTGCGTGGCGCTATGTTCATGGTGATACGGGTCTTGTACAGGTCATTCAGCAGGCTGATGCGTTCGGCTGTGTTCGTCAGCCCGCGCGATTGATGAGCCTTCTGGTTCCTTGTCTTCAGCGCTTTGCTCCGCTCGAGGCCTATGCCATCGTCTTCGATAGTGATCTTAAGGCTTTGCTTTTCTTTGCTGAAACGCAGCGCCAGGTGGCCTTTCCCCTCTTTGTAACGGAGGCCGTGCCATATGGCATTCTCCAGGTGCGGCTGGATCAGCATATTAGGGATTAGGGTCGCATCGCTATCCAGCGTATCGTCCATCGTAATGCTATAATCAAACTGGTCGCGGAATCGCATATGCTCCAGCTCCAGGTATTGACGTAATTGCTCCGTCTCCGCACTTAACGTGACAAAGTCCTTATTGGAATGCTCCATTACATTGCGCATCAGGCCCGAATAGGACGTAAGATATTTATTGGCCTCCAGCTCGTTGCTCTCCGCAATGTACTGGTTGACGCTGTTAAGGCTGTTGAAGATGAAATGCGGGTTCATCTCGCGTCGCAGCGATTGCAGGGCTATCCTTTTGTTCTTTAACCTGATCGCCATCCAGGAGCGCAGCACCAGGAAGAGCAGCACCAGCATGACTATCGTAGCGCCAAGCAGAAAGTAGTTGAAGCGGTTCTTGCGGCTGATCAGCTCCAGCTGCAGCCGGCGCTCCTTTTCCAGTTCCCTGATACGCCCTTCTGTGACCTCGTACAGCTTGTTGTCTACAAGCGAGCTGTCGGTACGGATAAGGGTATCCAGCTGGCCCAGGAAAGCGCGCGACAGGGCCAGGCTGCGGTCGTAATCCTTACGGTCTTCATAATACCCGATCAAAGCCATGAGGCAGTCTTTCGCTTTGAGCGTATAGCCTTGCTGCAGCGCCAGGCGATAGGCTTCGAGTAGCAGGGCTTCGGTCCGTGCGGCATTGTGCTGGCGGGAATAGAGAAGCGCGAGCTCCTGCAGCTGGTCGATCTGCTGCTCTGCATTTCCCTGCTGCTTTGCTCGGGCCAGTCCCGCTTCGCTCAATGCGATAGCCTTATCCAGCTGGTTGTCGGCGACATAAGCGTCAGTGATCTTTTTCTGCAGCTGCGCAGTGGCATCGGCATCATTCGTAACGGCTATGGCTTTCCGGTAGCTCTCGATCGCGCCCCGGGTGTCCTTTTGCTGCAATTGATTTTCCGCCAGCTGCCGGTAGGCGTCTGCTGCTTCATCTTTTCTGCCGCTTTTCTCAAGGAGATCGATATTGGATTGCACCAGCTCCTGCTGCATACCCGGATCGTTGACCTGTAGCCGCTTTACATCATTGCTATTGGCCTGGAAGAAAGTGTTGTCCTGCGCATTCCCGGCCGCCGACTGGTAATTGGCAATGGCCGGCGCGATCTTCTGCTGCGCTTCCTGCGCCTGCGCCAGCTTGCGGCTGACAGCAGCAAGCTCTTCCGTTTTCTTCAGGCGGGTATAGATCTCTTTCGCTTTTTTAAGCTGCTCCTCTGCGCGGGCATTGTCGCCTTGGTTCAGGAACTCCCGGGCCAGCTTTTCATATTGCTGTGCGGCTTGCAGGTCATCCGCATCCGAAAGCGATTTGCTGAGCGCTTCCGAGGCTGTCCGTAATTTATAAGCCTTGCTTTTTGCCTTGCCCTGTACCATAGCGGAATCCTGTGCCCGGGCAATCATGCCGGGGACAAGGAGCAAGTACAGGAAAAGCAGTTTCAGGGCGCGGTACATGCTGTTCGGAATTTTGATGTAAAATAAGCCAATTTGAAAGGGATAACCTAAGATTTCACCCAGTCGAACGGCCGTTTCACCAAGTGTGCCGGCAATAGGTCCGGAGGCCGGGATACATTTGTGCTGTACTTAAAATGATTCCATATGAAAACGATATTGCTGGCCGGAGCGCTGCTGCTGACATCCGGCATCTTTACCCGCTGTACTGCGCATACAAGGCCCGAATCGGCCGCAACAGATCCACAGGGCGACCATCATGCACCGGATACCGATAATACGCGGGTCCAGGTTGCCCTGCTGCTCGATACTTCGAACAGTATGGACGGATTGATCGATCAGGCCAAATCCCGCCTTTGGAATATCGTGAATACCCTTACCACGCTGAAATATAAAGGTAAGACACCAGTGGTGGAGATCGCCTTGTATGAATACGGTAATGACGGCCTGTCGGGCGAAAGCGGCTACATCCGCCAGCTAACGGCATTGACCACCGATCTGGACCTTATCTCCGAAAAGCTCTTCAGCTTAAGAACCAATGGCGGTAACGAATACTGCGGCGCCGTGATCGGCCAGGCCGTAAAGAAGCTGCGCTGGAGCAACAACAGCACTGCTATGAAGCTGGTCTATATCGCAGGTAACGAACCTTTCGACCAAGGCAATGTGAGCTATAAAGAAATGATCAGCGATGCTGTGGCGCACGATATCTATATCAATACCATTTTCTGCGGCAACAGGGAAGAAGGCATCGATACCTATTGGAAGGATGGTGCGGAACGCGGGAAAGGCAAATACTTCAATATCGATTCGGACAGGAAGGTGCGGTTCATCGAAACGCCTTATGACAAACGCATAGAGGCCTGTAACGAAAAGGTCAACAAGACTTATCTAGGCTACGGTACGGCCGGCTCAGCCCGTAAAAGCTATCAGGAGCTGCAGGACGCCAATGCCCGTACAGTGTCTGCCGCCAACTATACAGAGCGGGCTGTCAGCAAATCGAAAGCCATGTATAAGAATGCCGAGTGGGACCTGGTAGACAAGGTAAAAGATGACAAGCGTGCCCTGGAAAAACTGTCCCCGGAAGACATGCCGGGAGAGCTGAAGGGTAAGAACAAAGCGGAAATCGCGGCGATTGTGGCCGGCAAAGCGAAAGAGCGGGAAGCCCTGCAGAAAGAGATCGCACAACTGGCCCGCGAACGCCAGGCCTATATCGACGAAGCGATGAAGAAAGAAGATACGAAAGACGACCTGGGCGCGGCGATCAGTAACACTATCCTTGAGCTGGCCAGGACCAAAGGCTATGTCGCTGTACAATAATCCTCAAAAACGATCCATATGAAAGCCGTCCTTTTTTTCTTCGCTGCCTGCCAGCTGAGCGCAGTAAGCAATGCTGAAGCACAAACCCTGCCGCCGGCTAAAGTGAGCTACGAAAACTACGAAGCGCTGGTAGCGGCTGTGAAGCCACACCGCGCACAGCGCCTCGTCGGGCTTAGCCGTTTCCTGGAAATGAGCAGGGAGCCCAATACGATCATCCTCGATACACGTTCGGCTGAAATGTACCGGAGGAAGCATATTAAAGGCGCAGTCAACCTGAGTTTCTCCGATTTCACACAGGAAAGCCTGGCGGCATTGATCCCCAGCCGGAATACCCGGATACTGATCTATTGCAACAACAATATAGAAGGCGACCCGTTAGTCTTTGCCACCAAAACAGTAGTACCCAAACTGGCGGGGCCGGAAACCAAGCCCGTTACCCTTGCCCTGAATATACCGACTTATATCAATCTTTACGGCTATGGTTATACCAACGTATTCGAACTTTCGGAATTGGTGCCTGTATTGCACGCCGGGCTTGAATTTGAAGGCGCCGACATGCACCGGTACAAAACATTTCAGCGATATAAAAAATGATGATGCGAAAATGCCTGATGGCCGTTTCAATCTATGTGCGGTTCGGAATCCTCTAGCCCCCGGTTTAACTTTAATTAACCTTAATCCATATTGCATTAACCTTGCTGCCTTTGCCCGGGATTACTTTTGTGCCCGGAATAAGGCTTTATGAACAAGTTGTTTTTGCGCCCCTGTATCACCCTGTTGTGCCTGATCGCCTCTCATGGCCTGATGGCACAACCCACCATTTCGGGCAAAATAACCGACACCTCGAAACGGCCGCTTGCCTTTGCAGCGGTCTATCTGCTGGGCAGCGACAGCAGCGTGCAGCGCAGCACTTTTGCGGATACTGCCGGCGATTACCGGTTGGCGGAAATTCCCGCAGGCGTCCTTTGGCTGAAGGCGACAGCGATAGGCTATGCAGAGCGGCTTGTACCGCTCGCTGCTGACTTCGCGGGCAGGCTGCCGGATATCGTGCTGAAGGCGGAGCAGCATGCTATGCAGGAAGTAAGCATCGTTGCAGCCAGGTCGCTCCTGGAGCGCAAGCCCGACAGGCTGATCTTTAATGTCGCTTCCAGTGTGACGGTGGCGGGCGGTACAGCGTTGGATGCGCTGAAAAAGACGCCCGGCATATGGATCCGGCAGCAGGACAACAGCATCAACCTGGTGGGAAAGAGCGCTGTGCAGGTCATGATCAACGATAAGCTGCAGCAGCTGTCGGGGGAAGAGCTGATGGCGCTGCTGCAAAGCATACCTTCAGACAACATCGAACGGATCGAAGTGATTACAGCGCCCCCGGCACAATACGATGCTGCCGGCAATACAGGCTTCGTGCACATCGTACTGAAGAAAAATAACCGGCAAGGACTCAACGGCAGCCTTCGCGCCGGCTACGAGCAGGCCTCTTATGGAAAAAGTCTGGCCGGCGCCGAGCTCAATTACCGTTCGGGAAAATGGAACCTGTACGGCAATGCCAGCTACAGCAACGGCAGCAACCAGATCGTCGAAAGGCTGAATACGCCTTATCCGGCGCAGCTGTTCCAGGTTACCGACGACTATAAGCGCATACTGAAGCCCCTGCAGTATACCGCCGGTATCGACTACGAGCCGAACCGCAATGCGATGCTCGGACTGCAATATACCGCTGTTTGGGCCAACAGGGCCAACGAAGGACAGACCCGTACCCGGGCGCTCAACGGCATAACCGGTCTTTCCGATTCCATGTTCAATACAACAAGCTACAGTACGGCCCGAAGCAGCAACCAGGTGCTGAATCTCAACTACCAGTGGACCATCGACAGCAGCGGGAAAAAGCTCAACATTAATGCCAACCGGCTATGGTTCGACGGCCGGCGTAGCAACGATTTCAGTACTACCCACTATGATCATGAATGGCAGACACCGTCCGGGCCTGCTTTTCACAACCTGACCAACGGCCGGCAGGATATCGGGATCACTACGGCACAGGCGGATGTAACACTTCCTTATCCCTGGCTGTCCTTGTCTTTCGGCGGGAAGCTCAGCTTTATCGACAACAGCAGCGCCAATCACTTTTACTACGAAGATGGCGGGCAGACCTATGAAGATCCTTCTATTTCCAATGCTTTTACTTACAAGGAACGGGTACAGGCGCTTTACCTCAGCACCGCGCGAAGCCTGGGCCGCTGGCAATTCCAGGCCGGGCTGCGCGCTGAATACACACAAACAACAGGCTATTCCAACAGCCTGGCCCGGCGCAGCGAGAACCGCTATCTTAAACTCTTTCCAACAGCTTATCTGCAGTACCAGCTGAGTGATAAGCACAGCTGGAGCCTGAGCTACAGCAAGCGGATCAACCGGCCCGACTATCGCAGCCTCGATCCCTACCGTGCTTATGCCACGCCCTATCATTATAGCGAAGGCAATCCTTTCTTAGAGCCTTCCATCAACCACAATACAGAGCTCAGCTATACGATGCACAGCCGTTTTGTCTTTGCCGCTTTCTACCAGTATGAGCAGAACCACTTCGGCTCCGTATGGATGATCGATCCTGTGAAGAAAGTGACCTCTGGCATCAGCCGCAACTTCGCCGATTTTATGGCTTACGGGCTGAATGCTACTGCTGCTTTTCAACCTTTTGCTTTCTGGGAAATGCAAGCCCAGCTTAGCGTCCAGCAGCAGCAGCTGAAGAGCAGGGAGTATACCGCAACAACACAATCCCACAGTCTGCCGATGTATTATATTTACCTGGGCAACAGTTTCAGCCTTAACGCCGGGCGTACGCTCCTTGCCGAGCTGAACGGCTTTTACCTGAGCCGCTACCGGGAAGACTTCCTGGAGATACGGCCTATGGGCGGCATTGATGCGGGCTTCAAGGTGCTGCTCGCAAAGCGGAAAATTGCCCTTGCGCTGAATGTATCCGATATGCTGGCCAGCCAGAAAGCCCGGGGCTTTCATGTCGTTACCGGCCAATCGGTCGACAACTATTTCGATAGTCGCAATCTGCGCTTGTCGGTGAATTATAAATGGGGGAATCCTAAGCTGAAGGCGCGGAGAGACCGTAACACCGGTATTGAAGAGGAGAAGAGCAGGGCGGGGCAATAGCCCTGCAAAAAGAGAAAGCCTCTTTTCCGGAGGAAAAAGAGGCTTTTCATAAGCTTATTATTCTTAGAAACGCTCTGTCATGCTGAAGAAGAAGTCGCCTTCGATCTTGGCATTCTCGTCGCTGTCGGAACCGTGCACGGCATTTTCCCCAATGGATTTGGCATACTGCTTGCGGATAGTACCTTCTGCAGCTTCAGCAGGATTGGTAGCGCCGATAAGCGTACGGAAATCGGCCACAGCGTTGTCTTTTTCCAGGATCGCTGCAACGATAGGGCCGCTGCTCATGAAGTCAACCAGCTCGCCGTAGAAGGGGCGTGCGCTATGCACTTCATAGAATTTGCCTGCCTGCTCTTTGCTCAGCCGGGTATATTTCATCGCGATGATCTTGAAACCACCGGCATTGATCTTATCGAGGATGCCGCCGATATAGTTGGACGATACGGCATCAGGCTTGATCATTGTGAATGTTCTGTTGGACATTTTCTTTTGTTTTTGGATTTGCGCCGCAAAAATAAGCATTATTCTGCCTTCCGTAAAATCTCCTTATAGACCGCAGGATTTATTGGCATTTGCTTTTAAAATATGTATGACGTGTTATCGCCGGCAGGCTGTACGCCTTTTATTCCATCAACAAAAAAGTCATAGTAGTTGCTTCAACGTGATTGCTGCATAAAATAGTGCAGCAGGATCGGGGCTGCTCACTATGCCGGGAGCAGTCTTGCCTGCTTCCGGGTCTGCCTGTTTTCTTCTTTTACCTGTCGCAGCGCTTCCCCGGCGTTCGCAGAATAAAGTGTATCTTTGCGTTATGCAGGATACGACACCTATGGCCCCTTTAACGCAGGCCTATATCGATAAGGAAGAGCAATACGGCGCACACAATTACCACCCGCTGCCCGTAGTGATCGAACGTGCAGAAGGCGTGTTCATGTGGGATGTGGAAGGCAAACGCTATTACGATTTCCTTTCCGGCTATTCGGCCGTAAACCAGGGACATTGCCATCCGAAGATCATCAAAGCCTTTATAGAGCAGGCCCGGAAGCTCACACTGACTTCGCGCGCTTTCCACAGCAACCTGCTGGGCGAATATGCCGAATATATCACCAAATATTTCGGTTACGATAAAGTGCTGCCGATGAATACCGGCGTTGAGGCCGTGGAGACCGCGCTGAAGCTGGCACGTCGCTGGGCCTACCAGGTAAAAGGTGTGCCGGAGAATAAAGCGAAGATCATCACTGTTGAGGGCAACTTTCATGGTCGTACGCTCAATGTGATCTCTTTCAGCACCGATCCTTCGGCCCGCACCGATTTCGGTCCCTTTATGCCGGGCTATGTAATCATTCCCTACAATGATATCCAGGCGCTCGAAAAGGCCCTGCAGGACCCGGATGTAGCGGGTTTCCTGGTAGAGCCCATACAGGGAGAGGCAGGCGTTAAGGTACCCGATGAAGGCTATCTGGCCCAAGCGGCGGAAATGTGCCGCGCGGCTAACGTGCTCTTCCTGGCCGATGAGATCCAGACCGGTCTGGCCCGTACGGGTAAAATGCTGGCCTGCGACCATGAGAACGTTCGCCCCGATATCCTGATCCTGGGTAAGGCGCTCAGCGGTGGCACGCTTCCCGTGTCTGCGGTATTAGCCGATGATGAGATCATGATGACCATCAAACCCGGCGATCATGGTTCTACTTATGGCGGCAACCCGCTGGCCTGTAAAGTAGCTATAGTGGCGCTCGAGGTACTGAAGGAAGAGAAGATGGCCGAAAATGCTGCCGTCCTGGGGGAATATTTCCGCGAGCAGCTCCGTGCGCTGAACCATCCGCATATCGCGCTGGTAAGGGGTAAAGGCCTGCTGAATGCGATCGTGATCCGTCACGATAATGCAGATGCCGCCTGGGACCTGTGCCTGCAACTGAAAGAACATGGCCTGCTGGCCAAGCCGACGCATGGCGACAAGATCCGTTTTGCCCCGCCCCTCTGCATTACCCGTGAGCAAATCGACGAATGCGTAGCCATTATCGAAAAGAGCCTGGCTGTATTGTAAAAACGATACAGATAACCAATATGAAAAGGAACGTCCCGGCGTTCCTTTTCGCTTTCAGCGATAGTAGCGCCGGCAAGCAACAAGGCCGGAGCGGGAGCAGGATAGCAGGGCAGTGCCTATATTTGTGCTATGGCCGCCCTGAAAAAATCGCCTTTGTTCCTTGTTAACTTCGTTACCGGCATATCCGATGGCATGCTGCTGCCGTTTACCGTAATGGTGGCGGCATGGGCCTTGTCGCTGTCCGTGGTGTATACGCTGTCTGCCGGTATCGGGGCAGCCTCGCTGGGGGCGCTGGCCTTTGGCCTGGCGCGGATGTTGGGCGAGAAGGAAGAGATCCGGCACCATCATCCTGAGCTGGGCGCTGCCGAAGCGGAAACGGAAATTTCGCTGATGCACGCGATCGGTATCGATCCGCAGCTGACCAGCGAAATGAAGGATAAGATGGCTGTCGAGCGGGAACAGTGGCTGGAAGAGATACGGGAGCACGGCCTGGGCTGGGAAATGTACGACGCCGGACGTGCCCGCGGCGGCGGGCTGCAAACGGCCGGAGGCTTCCTGGCCGGCGGCGTGCTGGTGGCACTCTGCTTTGCAGGCCTGAGCACCCTATTGCCTTACCGGTGGCCTGTGTTGCCGGCGGTATGGCTGCTGCTGTTCCTGGCGGGCTGGTGCAAAGGGCGTGTGATCGGCAAGCCGGCACTGCGTTACGCGTTGATACAGCTGTTTTCGGGAGTGGTGGCCAGCCTGGCCGTACTGGCGATCCTGCTGCTGTTGCTGCCTTCAAAATAAGCGGCGCTACTGCCAGGTGATCAATCGATCTTCAGCGAGCTGAAGAATTGTTCTTTCTCTGCACTGGCATCGGCGCCTTCTTCTGCCAGCACTGTAAGCGCATAAATATTGGCGCCGGCAAACAAGACCTGGGTATACAGGTTCTTGTAGGGTACGGCCTGGTCGGGCTTATCCTTTTGCAAAGCCAGCTCATAGCCCATCTGGCTGCCCCGGGCAATTTTCTTGCGCGATATCACTTCCACGCCGGGATACTGTCCCAGCAGACCTTGCAGGATCAGCTCGATGAAACCGCTGTTGTTGTAGTTCGCTGCGATCGTGGCAGAATCCACGCCGAACTGTGTAGCGTCGATCACGGTAGCCATACCGGTAACCTTCTGCCTGTCGTCGAGCGTACTAAACGTAATGGGGCCTGTAGCGCCCTGCATCTCCTGCGTTTTACCCGGGAACACCACGCTGGCCCTGCTGTCCAGCTTTACTTTGTGCTGTGCCAATGCTGCCGGTAAGTATCCGGCAAAACACAGCAATAAAAAGGAAAGTACTTTCATAAATTTTTCTTCTGGTTAAAATGCCTCCAATACCAGCTCCATGCGGGAGCCTCTTGAACCTTTGATGAGCACCAGCGCCTGGTGTATAGGATGCAGCTGCAGGTAGTCCCGGGCCTGGGCCGAATCGGCAAACCAAAGATAGGTGTGCTGCGTCTCTGCGAATTCCGGCCCGGTCAGGATCACATTGCGGAAACCGTGCGCGCCAATCAGGTCGGCCAGGGCCTGGTGCTCGGCTGCGGATTCCTGTCCCATTTCTTTCATAGCGCCCAGCAGCAGCCATTTGTTGTCGCCGGGCAATGCGGCCAGGTTCTCTACCGCCAGCTTCATGCTCGAAGGGTTGGCGTTATAGGCATCAAGAATGATCTTGTTGTCGCCTTTCTCCAGCCATTGGGAACGGCTGTTGGAAGGCAGGTAGGTCTCAAGCGCCGCTTTAATGTCTTCTACAGGGACATCGAAATGATGGCCTACCGCTACCGCCGCCAGCACATTGGGCAGGTTGTAAGCACCTACAAGCTGTGTCTGTATCTGCGTTTCCAGCTGTGAAGTCAGCAGGGTCACCTGCAGCAGGGCGCCGTCGCCGGTCGCTTTACCGATGATCTGTGCGTTAGCCGTGCCATAGGTGATCTGCTTCTCTATACCTTTAGCCATATCCTTCAGGTAGTCCAGGTCAGCGTTCCGGAATATGGTTCCATCAAAGGCACGCAGGTGGTCGTACAGCTCACCCTTGGCTTTACGCACGCCTTCCATGCTGCCGAAGCCTTCCAGGTGCGCTTTGCCGCAATTGGTAATGAGCCCGTAATCGGGATTGGCAATGCGGCAGTACGCCGCGATCTCACCGATATGGTTGGCCCCCATTTCGATAATGGCCATCCCGGCATCAGGTCTTATTTTCAGCAAGGTAAGCGGAACGCCGATATGATTGTTTAGGTTACCTTCTGTCGCATAGGTCTTGTACCGGCGCGACAGCACAGCTACCAGCAGCTCCTTGGTCGTGGTCTTGCCATTGGAGCCGGTTACGCCAACGACGGGAATATCCAGCTGAAGGCGGTGATGATGTGCCAGCTGCTGCAGGGTGCTCAGCGCATCGTCGACCAGGATGCAACGATCCTCCGTAGCATAAGCCGCTTCGTCGACGATGGCATAAGCCGCGCCATCAGCAAGGGCCCGGGCGGCGAAGGCATTGCCGTTGAAGCGATCGCCTTTGAGCGCGAAGAAAAGCTCGCCCGGCTTCACTTTCCGGCTGTCGGTCTGTACATGGGGATAGCCGAGGTACAGCTCATATAATTCCTGAATGGACATAGATCGCTCTTACGTTGAGGGTTGAATTAAGCCGGCTGCAGCAGCGGGTCGGCGTCCTGGTTGAGGAAACGTTCTGCTTTCATCATGTCTTCGTGCAGCACCCGGTCGGCATCGTTGAAAGACACTTCTTTCCGGAAAGCTGTCAGCAGGTTTTCCAGCGCAGGCGAGCTGAGGCCCGGCCGGCGGAAATCCATAGCCTGGGCTGCACAGAGCAACTCGATGGCCAGCACACGCTGTACATTTTCGATCACCTTCTTCAGTTTGGTGGCTGCATTGGCACCCATGCTTACATGATCTTCCTGGCCGTTGCTGCTCACGATGCTGTCGACAGATGCCGGTGTGCACAGCTGCTTGTTCTGGCTCACGATGGCGGCCGCAGTATATTGTGCGATCATAAAGCCGCTGTGCAATCCTGCATTCTTTGCCAGGAAAGGCTGCAGGCCTCTCTGGCCGCTCACCAGGAGATAGGTCCTCCGTTCAGAAATGTTGGCCAGCTCGGCCATAGCGATGGCAAAGAAGTCGAGATGCAGCGCCAGGGGTTGTCCGTGGAAATTGCCGCCGCTGAGGATCTGGTCTTCTTCTTCGAAAACAATGGGATTGTCCGTCACCGAATTGATCTCGGTCTCCACCACCTCCGTGATATGACGGATCACGTCTTTGGTAGCGCCGTGCACCTGGGGTACGCAGCGGAAAGAGTAAGGATCCTGCACTTGTGTTTTTACATGTTGCTGTAAGGCGCTGCCCTGCAGCAGCTCGCGCACTGCAGCTGCCGTTTCGATCTGTCCGGCATGCGGGCGTACTCGGTGGATGGGATGGGAAAAAGGTTCCGCTTTGCCGTCGAAAGCTTCCAGCGACAAGGCGGCGATCACGTCGGCCCAGCGCTGCAGGCGACCGGCCTGTAGCAGCGCCCAGCTGGCATAGCTGCTCATGAACTGTGTGCCGTTGAGCAGTGCCAGTCCTTCCTTGGCATGCAGGGGAAGGGCTTCGAGACCGTAGTGAGCCAGCGCCGCTCCGGAGGCCGTCTTTTTATTTTGCCAGCGCACTTCACCTTTGCCCAGCAGGGGGAGGCTGAGATGCGCCAGCGGCGCGAGATCGCCGGAGGCGCCGAGCGAGCCCTGCTCGTATACTACGGGGAGAATATCTTCATTATAAAAAGCCACCAGCCTTTGCAGAGTGTCTTCATGGATACCGCTGAAGCCCTGGGCCAAGCCACGTATCTTAAGCAGCAGCATCAGCTTTACGATAGCCTCCGGCACCTCGTCGCCGAAGCCGCAGGAGTGAGAGGTAACCAGGTTTTCCTGCAGGGCTTTCAGCTGATCGTCGTCGATACGCACGTTGCAGAGCGAGCCGAAGCCGGTATTGATGCCATAATAGGTACCGCCGCCGGCGATCTTATTGTCCAGGTAATTCCTGTTGGCCCTCACCTTTTCCAGGTCGGAAGCGCTGAGCGATATTTTTTCGTTTAAAGTTTCTTTGAGGTTGGCTATGGTAAAATGCGCCGATAGTTCCATAAATGCGTTATTGTAGGAGCGCAAAGATAAATCTATTCTCCTTCATTTAAGGCTACCGGAACATCTGGGAGGCGCTGCCCCATGTTTCATTTCTTCCTGCCGAAGGACCGGGTCCGCAGGTAATTGTTGACGCCGGGCATGAAGAAGCGGCCTATCGGTATCCGGCTGTTGGCCAGCAACAGCTCGTCGGCTGTAAAAGAGGTAATGAATTCGGGATTGACGGCATAGGTTTTATGCACTCTCAGGAACTGCACATTGTTGTTGTTTTCCTGGATAAAAGTGGACAGCGGCATGCGGATCAGCCTTTTACCGAAGGTAAAATGCAGCTCGGTATATTTACCATTGGCTTTCACATAAGCCAGCGATCTCAGGTCCAGCTTTTCATAGCGCGTGCCGGTCTTCAGGAACAGCTCGCAGTCCTGGTCGCTGATATTGGCTGCCTCTTCCGTATCGGGAATGGCCAGCTCGATCGCGGCAAACAGGGATTCCCGCATGAAGGGTTTCACCAGGAAAGCCGCGGGATGATATTTTTTTACAGAAGCAATGGTACCAGCATCGCTGTGCGCCGTCAGTACGATAAAGGGGATATTGAGCTTGTGCTCATACAGGTAAGCGGCAACTTCCAGCCCCGACCGGTTATGGCTCAGGTTAAGGTCGAGCAGCACCAGGTTGGGAGAAAAGCTCCGGATCATGGCTATAGCATCATCCGGGTTGTCTACAGGCTCATAAGGGGAATATTCAAGCAGGTTCAGCAGCTGGTAGAGGCTTTCAGCGATGATCGCCTCATCCTCAAGGATCAGGATTCTCATAAAATGCCGGTTGGGTTTGGTCTTGGTTCGTCGTGTACTCCGGTTACTGTTTATTGGCGCTTATTGGTCTTACTAAAGATCATCAGGTACTGGATCTTGCCCGACTGTTCTTTCTCCACCAGTATTTTGGCATCCATTTGCTTGGCCAGCTTATGGATCAGCCGGATGCCCGTTCCTGTTATCGTGGCTACATTGCCTTCTGCGGCGGCTTCCGGGCCATTGTCGCTGTAGGTGAAATGGTATTCCCCGTCGATCAGCCGGCACTCCATGGCGATGTAGCAGCCACCCACATAAGGCAGCACGTGTTTGAGGCTATTGATGAGCATTTCGTTCACTGCCAGGGCGAGGATAATCAGCTTTTCCAGCCCCAGCTTGTTGTCGTGCATCTGTATCCGCTGCTCTACAGGGTTTGAGGAGGAGGCCAGCAGCTCCAGCGTCATTACAACCATATTCTCAAAATAGGCCTGCATATCCACTTCCTTCATTTCCTCGCCTTCATACATCATCTGGTGCGCAATAGCCAGGGTGCGCATTTTGGTCTGTATCTCCCGCATGGAAAAATAAAGATCGTTCCCCGGCTTGTTCAGCTGCATCTCTACCATACTGCTGATGATCTGCAGGTTGTTCTTGACACGATGATGAATTTCTTTCAGCATCAGGCTGTTGCTTTCATCATGTTCCCTGATCTCCTTATTCTCCTCGGTGGTGATCCGGTTGCGGTTGCGGAAGCGGCGGTACAGGATCAGGGTAATGACAAGACCGGTGGTCAGCAATGCGGCCAGCGCATAGAGCAGCGATGACTGCCATTGCAGCTCCTGCCCATTGAGTTGCAGCTCGGCATTTTCCCTTTGCTTCAGCAGGTTGTCGGCTTCCAGCAACCGGTAATTGATGTCTCCGTAGGTGGCGCGATCCATGCTGCGCATGTCGGCATCCACCAGCAGCTGCTCTACCTCGTAAGCCTCCTTATACTGCCCCAGCCGTGCATAGGACTTGTGCAGCAGGTTCAGCAGGGGGATGGAATCTTTGGTATGTGCCAGCTCGTTGAGCAAGGGTGGGATCACCTGGTCCTTCTGGCCTTTAAGCAGGGCATAGCGGCTTTTTTCTTCGGCAAAAAGCCGGCCATAGGCCAGCTCTCCGTCGCTGAAATCGTTGCGGTCCTGTATCTGGGCAAAGTATTTCAGGAAGTCGTCCTGCTGGCCGGTTATAGAGAACAGGTGGGCGATCAGCAGGGAATAGCGGTGTTTGGTGGTCGAATCGGTAAGCCAGTCCAGCATCTGGCCCATCTTAAGCGTGTAGTGGCTGGCATTTGCCGTGTCGCCGGCTTTCGCATATGATGCGGCAATGTTGTAGGTCGCGCGCAGCACATTGGTGGCATTGAATGGCCGGGCCTGCAGCACGCCATCGTAGTGCATTTTGTAATAGCGTACTGCCTGTGGCAGGTTATTGTTGGCATCATATACCGAACCGATACCGAAGTAGCATTGGTACATGATGGCCTTATGCTTGTACTGGATGGCCAGCCGCAAGGCTTCCAGGTAGCATTCCATAGCGCGCCGGTAGCTCTCTCGGGTATAAAAAGCATAGTAGTACCGTCCCTGCACCAGGTAGAACGAATCCTGCTGCTCGGGAGGTATCCCGCTGAGCTGTTCTTTGGCATAGTCGGACAGGAAGCCGTCCTGGGCTTTTACCAGTGGAACAGAAAGCAGCAGCAGTGCAGATAAGATCAGTATTCGGAACACGGTTATTCAGTAATTATAGGGCTAAGATCTCGTTTGTGTCCTGCTTTTGAAGGACAAAAATCTGTTGTTCATGCACAAAGGTAGGTGCAATGATTTTTCGTATGAGCACCTGCTCCTATTTTTGTAGTATAAAATGATGATTTTTTATAAGTAATTCATTTTAAGGTTTATAAAAATAAAACTATACACAATAAATCATAATTATTACTACTAGTTGGTAATTATTGTATAATACTTATAGTTTTCTTTAACAAAATTAACAAAAGCAGGTGTATTCTGCAAGGGCATGGGCGAACTTTACTTCTCTAAACTTAGAAATAATATCGTTACGCTTCTATACGCGTGCGGGTTATTTTTATTGTGCTCTCTCGCAGACATAAAGGCGGCTAAGGCGCAAAGGGTATATGCGGATGACCAGACGACCGCGAACACACTCTTCGGTTCAATTACTAATCCAACCAGAGCAACGGATGTCGATACCAGCAATTTTTCCACGCTGAGCGTAACACTGGGTGCGTTGGGCCTGCTTTCGGCGACACAAAACCTCCGTTTTACACAGGCGGGCTCCTTACCTTTACCCACTTCGCCCATGATGGTGCGCTTCGGCTCGAGCAGCGCTGTGCTGGGGCTGGTCAACGGCATTATTCTGCAGCGGACGAATGGCGGTATCAATAACCCGGTAGGGCCTTCTTATACGGCGGGCACGTTGCTGGATCTGCTGAACCTGGCCAATGCTGGTTCTTCGCCCGAAGTGGTGCTGCCCATACCCGGTGTGGCCGGTGCGGCTAATGATGGCGTATACCTGCAGGTGAATACAGTGCTTGGTGTAGCGCTATCAGCAAAGCTGTATTATGCATTCTTCATCAAGGCGCCGGTAGTGTCTGATCAGACCATCTGCAGCGGTGTGAGCACCACGCTTACGATCACCAATCCGCAGGTCGGTTATACTTACCGCTGGTATGATTCGCTTACAGGAGGTACTCAGCTCCAGGGTAGCGCCAGTACTACTTTCGCAGTAAGTGGCTTGTCTGCTACCAAGGTCTATTATGTAGAAGCCTGTGAAAGCAGCAGCGCCACAGCCTACCGTTCGGGCCGCACGGCAGTTACCGTCACTGTAAGGCCTTTGCCTGCGGCGCCGGGCTTTGCGGGAGTACCGGCGATCTGCAGCGGCGGCACAACGACGCTGAATGTCACGGGCTCCGATACCGGTGCGGTCTATCGCTGGTATACGGATCCTTCAGGAGGAGCCAGCTTCTTTACGGGAAGCAGCTATACCACGCCGGGGCTCGCCGATACAACCCGGTACTATGTAGACGCCTACCGGGCCTCGAGCGGCTGCGTCAGCAGCGTGCGTACCCTGGTGCAGGTGAATGTAAGGCCCCTCCCCGGCATTACATTCACCTCCCCGTTTTACCTGTGCCAGTCCAGAACACAAGCCCAGCTTAACTATACAGCCGCGATAAACAGTCCTTCGATCTACAGCATCGCCTGGAGCGCCGGGGCGCTGTCAGCCGGCTTCACCAATGTGCCGAATACTGCTTTCCCTGCAAGTCCGTTCAATATCACCATACCGGGAAATGCTGCGCCGCAATCTTATGCAGGCACGCTGACGCTGACCGGAGCCAATACCTGCACGCGCAGCTATCTGTTCACACTGGTCATACAGCCTACACCGCATCCATCGCCGCCATCAACCAGTTTTCAATAACCCGGATCATCTAACCGGAATAAACAAATCAACACAACCTTTTTCCAACACAAACTAAAACAGATTTATGAACAAGAACATCCTCAAACCGATTATCCTGGCCCTGCTGTTGCTGACAGGCACGCTGGGCCTTCATGCCGCCCGCTACGATACCTCCTATGTGTGTAGCGGTACACAGGTAGTGCTTGCAGCGCAAAATACTACAGGGTACACTTTCCGCTGGCTCGATGAAGCCAATAGCCAGGTAGGTAACACCGCTACCTATACTATACCAGGTACTGCTTCCGGTGTTACCAATGTACCAAGCAATACGCCGGTACGGCTGATCTATAAGCTGATCGTCGATTCCACCGGCGGGGCTACCTGTTCGTCCGATACGTTTTATAAGATTGTTTATGCGCTGCCGGCTTTTAATGTAGCCATCGACAGCGGCGCTGTGTTCTATTGCGTCGGCAGCATACCGACCAACATCGTGCTGGCCAGCAATGTCACCGCCAACAATACCACGAACCCGCCCAGCCTGACCGGCCTCCCAGCCTATGTGTCGCTGGCTTACTCCTGGGTAAATACAGCGCCGAGCCCTGCCGGTACGCCGGGAGGCACGCCCACAGGACAGACCTATACCATACCCGGATCGTCGCTCATTTCGGCTGGCCCTGGCTCCTATCCTTATTCCAATACAGTAGCATATAGCCTCGGCACGTATTCTCTGGGTGTAGGGGCATCGGCTACCGGCACCTGTTCGGTAACCAAAAGCATTACAGTGGATGTTACACCACAGCCTTCTATACAGAACGTGAACGTAACGACCACGTTCCAGTAGCAGGTAATTTCGTCAGCCAGGCTGCTCGAAGAAAAATTCCGGGAGGTATATGGGAGCGCCTTTGCCAGTTGTGCGCGGCCCTTCCTCCTGGTTAGTTTACAGTTGAACTGATGCTAAATCCAGCAATGATGCTCCGACTTCTATGCTTATGTCTTCTGCTGCTCGGCTGTTACACCGTTCGCGCACAAAGCACCCCTGATAAGGAGGTGACGATGTGTGTGGGCGATACCGTGACCATGAGCGCCGAAGTGCTTTATGCGGACAGCCTGCAGTGGTTTCGCAACGATATGCCGGTCATGGGAGCCAACAAGGATACGCTTGTATACCTTGAAGGAGGGCTGTTCTACCTGCGGGCCTATTCTGGAAAGGGTGTCTGTATGGACCGGTCGGGCGATATCAGGGTCTTTGTCACGTCGCCACAGACCGTCGACGATCATATCATAGCCCCGCTGGGCAAGCCGGTGTCTTTCGATGCGCTGGCCAATGATCAGCCCCTGTGCGCGCCTTTCGACAGGAATACCTTTGCTATTGTTTCGCCGCCCTCCATTGGTACCCTTACCTCCTGGGAGCAAGGCTATATCGTTTATAAACCCTCAACCACAATCATCGGCACCGACAGGTTTACTTACCGTGTGAAAGACGTGGACGGCAGGCTGGCCAATGAGGCTACCGTATACCTGGAGCTGATCGTCGACTGTGCCATACTCTATCCCAATCCTGCAGACCAGATCCTGCACGTTACCGTCAACAATAAGCGTATCTATGCGCTGAAGATATACGATGCCACCGGACGGGAGATGTACCGTACGGTAGTGAGCAAGACTGCATTTGATATCGATATCAGCGCCTATGCCCAGGGCATGTACATCGTGGATCTGCTGGAGCATGACGGCAGCGGATGCACGATAAAAATTCATAAAAAATAATAGCAGCAAGAGGTTGGTTTTTATTCCGGGTATAAAGGCTGCTCCCGGCTTTTATTTGCTGCAAATCTTAAAAGAAGTTCCGTTTTCGTCATAAATGGAACTTCTTTTTTTATTTTTAGCCCGTAATCACAATATTTATATGCCTCATCCCTTATTCCGGAAGAAGTCCATTGGTACCATAATCAAAGATGCTGAGCAAGGGCTGGGCGATAGCGAAGGGCATGCCGGTGGTCTTAAGAGAGTGCTTACGGTAAGAGATCTTACTTTTTTCGGGATCGCCGCCATCCTGGGCGCCGGCAGTTTTAGCAGTCTCGGCGGCGCTATTTTCCATGGCGGCCCGGGTGTTGTAGTACTGTTTGTGATTACGGCGATTGCCTGTGCCTTCACTGCAATGTGCTATTCTGAATTTGCCAGCCGCATACCGGTAGCCGGCAGCGCCTATACCTATTCCTATGCCAGCTTCGGCGAGCTTTTTGCCTGGATGATCGGCTGGGCGCTGATCATGGAATATTCGATCGGTAATATTTATGTGGCCTACAGCTGGAGCGATTACTTTACCTCGCTGCTGGGCAAAATGCATATCCATATGCCGGCATACCTGTCGACCAGCTATATGGAGGCCAAGCATGCCGTGGCCCGCGGCACGATCAACAAGGAGATACTGGAAGCCTGGAACAACGCACCAATAGTGGGCGGCTTGCGTATCATCCTCGATGTGCCTGCCCTGATCATTAATGTGCTGATCACCTACCTGGTCTTTATAGGGGTAAAGGAAAGCCGGAATTTCAGCAACCTCATGGTTGTGCTGAAGCTGGCGGTGGTGCTGCTGATCATTGTTGTGGGCGGTTACCTGGTGTTTGCTCATGATCTTACCGCCAACTGGAACCCATCAGGTAAGGCCGGCGACCACTCTTTTATGCCTAACGGCTTTGGCGCTGTAATGATGGCGGTAAGCGGCGTGTTCTTTGCTTATATCGGCTTCGATGCTGTGAGCGTGCTTGCCGAGGAAAGCAAGAATCCCCAACGCGACCTGCCCCGGGGAATGATCCTGTCGCTGGTATCCTGTACCATTATCTATATCCTGCTTACCCTCGTGCTTACCGGTGCAGTAGATTACCGCAGCTTCGATGGGGTGGGCGATCCGCTGGCCTTTATCTTCGAGCCGGAGCACCTCAATGTAGGCTGGATGCAGTTCTTCGTGGCGGTAACGGCAGTAATTGCCATGACCAGCGTGCTGCTGGTGTTCCAGATGGGACAGCCCCGCATATGGATGAGCATGAGCCGCGACGGCCTGCTCCCGCCTGTATTCCAACGAATCCACCCGCGGCACAAGACGCCTTCCTTTTCTACTATCGTTACCGGCCTGGTGGTGGGCATACCTATCTTATTTACCGATAAGACCTTTGTGCTCGACTTTACCAGCATTGCCACTTTGTTTGCCTTTGTGCTGGTCTGCGGCGGTGTTTTGCTCATTCCCCGTAAAGATAAGGTGGCCGGGCGTTTCCAGCTACCCTATATCAACGGCCGTTTCATCTTTCCCTTTATCGTGCTGCTCGCCATCCTGCTGGCCTGGTTTTTTAATCCTGCTTACTTCGGCGACCTGCTGCGCTTCGATTATTCCGGTATCCCCGATTATGTCGCGGGGAAAACGAGCTTTTGGGATATAGCTGTACCGCAGATCTCCCTGATCATTTTCTGGCTCTTCGCAGTCATACTGGCCGTGTTTTCCTTTATGAAGCAATATTCCCTGATTCCTTTGATGGGGATCATTACCTGTTCTTATCTGCTGACCGGTATGAGCAAAAGCAATTGGGTCTGGTTCATTGGCTGGCTGGTATTGGGCCTGGTGGTCTATTTCCTGTATGGCTATAAAAACAGCAAATTAAATCGGGGGAAGGTTGTGGAATAAGCTTGTCGCCTGCATCCTGAGCAGAAACATCGGTCCGTGAAAAAATATCTGCTACCCCTTCTTATCTGTTTATGCCTGGGTTCCGGCTGTACGGAAGAAGGCGTCTTTTTGTCTTCCTGGCTGAATACCGGTAATCTTGAAACGAATTATTACGATATCGATCTTACCCGGGACACCTTGCTGCATACCGCAAAGGGCGCCGAGATCAGGATTCCTGCAGGCGCTATCGTCGCGGGCAGTAAAAAGACCGTACGGCTGGCTGTACAGGAGGCATATAGTATAGAAGATATGGTAAGGGCGGGGCTGACGACAAAAAGCGGCGACCGTCCACTGAGCAGCGGCGGCATGATCAGCATTAAAGCCGGGGACAAGGAGGCGCGCATTGTAAAAGCCTTGCAGATAGGAATGCCCTCGCAGCATGCCGATCAGAATATGCAATTGTTTAAGGGTAAAGAAGATAACGATGGCCGTATTGATTGGGTAGACCCGCAACCGCTGACGGCGCCGAAGGTTTTCGATACCATTGCTGCAGGGAAGGCCTTGTTTGAGAACAATTGCGGCTCCTGCCATAATCCTGTTAAAGATCTTACGGGGCCTTCATTGGCTTTCATTCCACAGCGCCGCGACCGGAAATGGCTGAAGCAATTTATCCATAACAGCGCGAAGCTGATCGCAGAGGGCGACCCGCTCGCCAATTGTCTCTACGAGCGTTGGAATAAGACCGCAATGACGGCCTTTCCTACGCTTACCGATGCAGAGCTGGAGAGCCTGTACCGTTACATCGACCAGGAAAGCAAATACCTGAATCCTGCCGACTATCCCGATTTTAAGGCCAGTTTCGACAGCTGCAGCACTTATTTTAAAATGAAGGCGGCGCTGGAAGGGAAGCGGCAGGACCTGATCACACAGAATGGTCCGGAAGTCGTGTATCGCTACACCGATAGCCTGTACCATACTTTTGAAGCGCCGGGCAACCTTGTTGTGCCTAAAGCAGATTACAGCACCTATTATCAATTCGAGATCAACATATTCGGCTGGTACAATGTGGATGCCTTCCTGGCAGACCTTCCCGGCTTTGTGCCCAGCAGCCTGAAAGCCAGCCTGGGCGGCAATTACCGCGGGCATACCAATATTTATCTCGTTATTCCGGGAGCAAGGGTGTTTGTCAGCGGGGGCTTGCTGAAGGGAGAAGCAGCAACTTATGGTTTTTATACCGACGATGGTCAATTACCCTTACCGCAGGGTAAAACGGCCTTTATTCTTGCCTTCACAGAGAAGGATGACCAGATCACTTTCGGCCTGACCCGCTTTACAACCGGCCGTGAAAATAACATCACCGTGACACCGGAAGCTACTGATAAGGCCACGATGAACCAGAAGATCAAAGCGCTCGACTTCAACCAGCTGAGCATCGAAGCCAAAGACGCCCGTAATGCCGATTCGATCCGGAAAATAGACAGGCGATTGAAAGACGTGGAGCAGCTGAAACCTAAAGGCTCGGATTGCGGCTGCCTGAGCCGGCCGGAAGGGGCTGGGGATTCCGCGATCACACGAGAGCTGAGATAAGATAAGGCGCCCTGGATAAGGCGCCTTTATAAGCAAACACAAACTAAAAGTAACATTAGCTGCAGCCTGTAGTAGTGCCGCAATTGGGGCACATATAGCAGGTGCCATTGCGTAAGGTGATATTGCCGCAATTACTGCAGGCGGGCGCATCGGCGCTGGTGCCCATCAGCTTCTTGGTATCAGCTTCGGTGGCTACGGGCTTGGGCGCTATGGCTTTCACCTTTTGCGGTACCAGCGCGGGTTGCGGCGCGGTGATCCTTACCTGCGACAGCTGCTGGCCGGCGGTATTGTCCGAGTGGTGTGGCAGCTTCTCGTCGTCGGTCACGTGCACCAGGTCTTCGCGGTCCAGGTATTCATAAGCCAGGGCTCTGAAAACGAAGTCCAGCACCGAGGTAGCCGTTTTGATGTTGGGATGTTCCACGATACCGCTGGGTTCAAAGCGGGTGAAAATGAACTTATCCACGTACTCTTCCAAGGGTACGCCATATTGCATTCCTACAGAAACGGCTATGGCAAAGCTGTTCAGCAGGCTTCGCATGGTAGCGCCTTCCTTGGCCATGTCGATGAATATCTCGCCCAGCGTGCCGTCGCTGTACTCGCCGGTACGCAGGAACAAAGGTTGGCCGCCTACTTTGGCTTTATAGGTGTAGCCACGACGTTTGGCCGGCAGCGTCTTACGCTCTACTATGCGCGACAGCTGGCGCTTCAGTTGGGTATCGGGGCTGGCCTGCACGCGCTTGTTCACTTCTTCCAGCAGGTCTTCGATCGTGAGCTGGCTCATATCGACGATGTGGCTTTCGGCTGCCGGTATTTCGGCCGGTGGGTCTTCTTTCTTTTTCTTGTCGCTCTTATTGCTCAGCGGCTGGCTCAGCTTGGAACCGTCGCGGTAAAGGGCACAGGCTTTGATGCCCAGCTCCCAGCTCAGGAAATAGCAATCCTTGATCTCTTCTACCGTAGCTTCATGCGGAAGGTTGATCGTTTTGGATATCGCCCCGCTGATAAAAGGTTGCGTAGCAGCCATCATACGGATGTGGCCATGGGCATGGATATAACGCTCGCCTTTGCGGCCGCATTTATTGGCGCAGTCGAATACCGGCAGGTGCTCGGGTTTCAGGTGGGGCGCGCCTTCGATCATCATGGTGCCGCAAACGTAATCGTTGGCCGCTTCTGTTTCCTGCTCGGTAAAGCCCAGGGCCTCCAGCAGGTTGAAGTTGTAATCAAAATATTGCTCCGGTTTGAAGCCCAGTCTTTGCAGGCACTCTTCGCCCAGGGTATAGGCATTGAATACGAAGCTGATCTCGAAAGCGCTTTCTACAGCAGCGTCCAGCTTCTTCAGCTCTTCGGCGATAAATCCTTTCTCACTGAGTGATTGATGGTTGATGAATGGCGCACCGGCAAAGGTGCCGTGGCCTTTGGCATATTTTACAATGGCATCGGCCTCATCGGCTTTGTAGCCCAGCTTCTTTAGCGCTGTAGGGATCGACTGGTTGATGATCTTGAAGTAACCGCCACCGCTTAATTTTTTGAATTTTACCAAAGCAAAATCGGGCTCGATACCGGTCGTATCGCAATCCATAACGAGACCGATCGTACCGGTAGGTGCGATCACCGTAGCTTGTGCGTTGCGATAGCCGTATTGCTCTCCCATCTGTACCGCTTCGTCCCAGGCCTTGGTAGCGGCGCTCAGCAGATAATCGGGGCAGTAGCGTGCGTTGATGCCCATGGGCTTGATCTCGAGTCCTTCGTAAGCATCGCCGGCATCATAGGCCGCGGCGCGGTGGTTGCGCATCACCCGCAGCATATGCTTCTTGTTTTCTTCATAACGGGGGAAAGCGCCCAGGTGCTGTGCCATCTCCGCGGAAGTCTTATAAGCCACGCCGTTCATAATGGCGGTGATGGCGCCGGCGATAGCCCTTGCCTCATTGCTGTCGTAGGCAATGCCGCTCACCATCAGCATGGAGCCGAGGTTGGCATAGCCCAGGCCCAGGGTGCGGTAGTCGTAACTGAGCTGCGCTACCTCGGGAGAGGGGAACTGGGCCATCAGCACCGAAATTTCTAGCACGACCGTCCACAGGCGTACCATGTATTCAAAGCCCGCGACATCGAAGGTGCTGCTGGCCTCGTCGAAGAAGCGGCGCAGGTTGAGCGAGGCCAGGTTGCAGGCGGTGTTGTCGAGGAACATATATTCGCTGCAGGGATTGGAAGCCCGTATGGCGCCGCCTTCGGGGCAGGTATGCCATTCGTTGATGGTGCTGTCGTACTGTGTGCCGGGATCGGCGCAGCGCCAGGCGGCATAGGCGATCTTTTCCCACATCTCTTTGGCCGGAATGGAGCGCATTACCCTGCCGTCGGTGCGGGCGGTGAGCGTCCAGTCCTCGTTGTTGATCAGCTTGCGGAAGAAGGCATTCGGTACCCTTACGGAATTGTTGGAGTTCTGGCCGGAGACGGTGCGGTAGGCCTCGCCTTCATAATCGGAAGCATAGCCGGCAGCAATAAGGGCTGCTACCTTCTTCTCTTCCTCTACTTTCCAGTCGATGAAGTCGATCACTTCGGGATGATCCAGGTCGAGGCATACCATCTTGGCGGCGCGGCGGGTGGTACCGCCGCTCTTGATCGCGCCGGCGGCGCGGTCGCCGATCTTAAGGAAGCTCATCAGGCCGCTGGAAGTACCGCCGCCGCTGAGCTTTTCTCCTTCCGCGCGGATATTGGAATAATTGGTGCCTACGCCGCTGCCGTATTTAAAGATGCGGGCTTCCCGGGTCCAGAGGTCCATAATGCCACCCTGGTTGACCAGGTCATCTTCGACGCTGAGAATAAAGCAGGCATGCGGTTGGGGGCGTTCATAGGCATTTGTTGAGCGTTCCAGCTTACCGGTAACCGGGTCGACATAGAAGTGACCCTGGGCCTTCCCGTTGATGCCATAGCTATTGTAGAGGCCTGTATTGAACCATTGGGGGGAATTGGGCGCGCAGCTTTGCTGCAGGATGCTGTACACCAGCTCGTCATAGAAAACGGCAGCATCCTTTTCCGAGGCGAAATAGCCATATTTCCAGCCCCAGCTGCGCCAGCACTCGGCCAGGCGATGCGCTACCTGCTTAATAGAAGTCTCCCGGCCCAGGCTGCCATCCGGTTGCGGCACCCCCGCCTTCCTGAAATATTTCTGGGCCAGGATATCGGTAGCGATCTGCGACCAATGGCTGGGCACTTCGACGTCGGTCATCTCGAATACCTTCTCCCCGTTGGGATTCCGGATCACAGAAGTTCGGTAATCATATTGGAAAAGGTCAAAAACGGGAATGTCTTCCCGGCTGTAGTGTCGCTGGAAAGATAAGCCTTTGCCTTTGTCGGTTGTCTTGGATTTACTCATGGGAGCGCGATTTTATTGAAGATAATGATTGCGGGTGCTTACGAAGTTAGAGCAGATATTAAGGAAAAGTCCTTTTTAATATCCACAGCCCTGTGGATAAAGTTCAGGTCTGCTATCTGAACTTTTATCACCGTGCCCAACGAAAAAACCACGCCGGAATGGCGTGGTTTTTATAAAGCATTTTATAAGTGTTCTTATCTGCGGCCACCGCTCATGCGGGCGCCACCGCCGCCACCAAAACCACCACCGCTGCTGCGTGCCGGTGAGGGGCTGCTGAAGCTGCGGGAGGGTTGTGCTCTCTCCATGTTGAAGCTGCGGGAAGGTTGCGCGCGTTCTACATTGTAGCTGCGTGAAGGCTGTGCGCGTTCCATATTGCCGCGGTTCATGTTTTCGGAGCTGTTGCCACGGAATACATTACCGAAGAAGCCGCCGCGGCGTGCCGGTGCAGCTTCCTGCATCTGCTGCCTTCCACCTGCTGCTCCCTGGTTTATTTCCGCGGCGCCACGATCGTTCAACCGGATTGCCTGGTTATTATTGTCAAATGAGCGGTTAGCGCGTACACGCTGGTCGTCGACCTGCATGCCGCCCCTGTTCATCGTATTGCCGTTGAGCCTAACTGCATTATCGCGGTTCATCATAACAGCGTTTCCGCCGCGACCTCTCATGGGCTGCATTACGGTTCCGTTGCCATTCACGTTCATGGCGCGCATATTGCTGGCGCGGCCATAAGCGCCGGCATTCATCATACCGTTGCGGGCGCCGCGGGGACCGTAATTAACACTGCGGCCGTAGCTGCCATAACGGCCATCGTTGATGCCCGCATAGTAGCCGTTCCAGTAGCCGAGGCCATAACCGCCGCCCCAGCCCCAACCGGGGTAATACCAGGAGCCGAAGCCACCATAGCCGAACCAGGTGTTCATGCCCCAGCAGTTGTTCCAGTAAGGACCACCGCCCCAGCCCCAGCCAATACCAATGCTGATGCCGGGAGTATACCAGCCGCCCCAGCCGTAGTAAGGGTTCATATAGAACGGATCGTACCAGAAGGGACTATACACACCGCCCCAATAGCCTACAGAGGCCATAGGGTAGTAGAACCTGCGGATACGGGAAGTATAGGAATCATCGTCGTAGTCGATATAAGCGTCGTCGTCGTTGCCGTAGGAGTTGTTGTACACCTGGGCATTGCCGTCGTAGCCGCCATTGCTGTAGCTGTTCGAGCTGTTGTAATACTCAGCGTCGCCCTGCTGCGCCTCCTGTTGTTTCTTCTGCTTCTTAGCCTCTGCTTTAGCATCTTTCTGCGCCTGGGAACCGTTGTAATAGACGTCGTCTACATAGCTGCCGTTGCTTTGGGCGAAAGCAGCGGAGCCGGAGAACAGCGCCATAACAAGGCCGGCAAAAAATAAGCGTTTCATGTGAGCGTATTTTGAATTTCCTAATGTTGTTTCTCTAAAAAGTTAAAGACCTAATGCCAGTCTGAATAGCTTCTTTGCATCCAAAAATACTACATTTGCGGCAATTCGGAGGTTTACTTCTTATATAGAAATATAGACATTAACTAATCAATAAGGTTTAATCGCATGAGTAAAGAAATTACGAGCCGGGAACAGGATTACTCCCAGTGGTACAACGATCTGGTCTTAAAAGGGGAGCTGGCCGACTATTCGGCGGTGAGGGGCTGTATGGTCATCAAGCCTTACGGTTTCGCTCTTTGGGAGAACATGCGGGACCAGCTCGACCGGATGTTTAAAGAGACTGGCCACCGGAACGCCTATTTCCCCTTGTTTGTGCCCAAAAGCTTATTTGAGGCGGAGGAAAAAAATGCGGAAGGCTTTGCCAAGGAATGCGCCGTGGTAACACACTATCGCCTGAAGACCGATCCTGAGCACAAAGGCAAGCTGATCGTAGATCCCGAGGCCCGCCTGGAAGAAGAGCTGGTGGTGCGACCCACGTCGGAGGCCATTATCTGGAATACCTATAAAGGCTGGATCCAATCCTACCGCGATCTGCCCATCCTTATCAACCAATGGGCCAACGTGGTGCGCTGGGAAATGCGTACCCGCCTGTTCCTGCGTACAGCCGAATTCCTGTGGCAGGAAGGGCATACTGCGCATGCTACCAAGGAGGAGGCCCTGGAGGAAACCCGCAAAATGCTGGAGGTCTACGCCACTTTTGCTGAAGAATACATGGCGCTGCCTGTGGTCAAGGGTGTAAAATCGGCCAATGAACGCTTTGCCGGCGCCGAAGATACTTATTGCATCGAAGCCCTGATGCAGGACGGGAAAGCCCTGCAGGCGGGAACTTCGCATTTCCTGGGACAAAACTTCGCCAAAGCTTTCGATGTGAAGTTTGCCGATAAGGAAAACAAGCTGGAATATGTATGGGCAACCAGCTGGGGTGTGAGCACCCGCCTCATCGGCGCGCTGGTAATGGCGCACAGCGATGACAGCGGCCTGGTGCTGCCGCCGAAAATTGCGCCGCTGCAGGTGGTGCTGGTACCGGTGTACAAAGGGCCTGAATCCAAAGTGGTGATAGACGAGAGGGCGCAGAGTATCGTTAAAGAACTGAAAGCCAAAGGTATATCGGTTAAATTTGACGATGACGACAGCACGCGTCCGGGTTGGAAATTCGCCCAATACGAGCTTCAGGGTGTGCCTGTGCGTATTGCGCTGGGACTGAGGGACATAGAGAATAATCAGGCCGAGGTGGCCCGCAGAGATACCAAAGAAAAGCAAACCGTTGCGCTCGACGGCCTGGTGGCCCATGCGGCCGCTTTGCTGGAAGAGATCCAGGAGGCTATGTTCAACAAAGCCAAGGCTTTCCGGGACGATCATATCACAAGGGTCGATACCTGGGCCGAGTTTGAGCAGGTGCTGGAAGAAAAGGGCGGCTTTATTTCGGCGCATTGGGATGGTACGCCGGAGACCGAAGAAGAGATCAAAGCAAAAACCAAAGCAACGATACGCTGCATTCCGCTGAACAACGAGCAGGAGGAAGGAAAATGCATCCTTACCGGAAAGCCCTCAAAGGAAAGAGTGCTGTTTGCCAAAGCCTATTGATACCCATTATTATCGCCATGAGTAATTGACGGTTAATTCAGTACAGGAAGGAAAAAAAAATCCTTTTTTACCCAACCGCAGGTTTTTGACAGGGGTCTTATTATTTTGCAACCAAACAATGTTGTCTTTCTGTCAAATTTCATAACTTCAACGCTCATTTTTTTAATTATTTATTGATATGAAGGGGTTCAAGATACTTTTCTTTTTAACAGTGCTATTCGCCTGCGGAATGGTACGGTCACATGCTCAGATTGCGCTTCAGTATACAGATACCACAACCTGCCCGGGCCAGCCGCTTACGATGTGCGCGGCGTTGACAGGACAGGGAACTAAAATTGATGCTGATGATGAATACAGCTTTGTGATCGATCTGGGATTTCAATTCACTTACTTTGGAAAGCAATACACTAAATGTATCGTATCGGGTAACGGTATGCTGACCTTCGATACGACCATGGCAGGTCAGAGTGGCGCTAACTGGAACTGGGGACAGGCATCCACTGCAGGTTGGAACGGTGTTACCCAGGCCAACAATTCGATTATGGTTACCTTCCTCGACCTTTACCCGGTTAATGCGGGTGTGATCCGTTATCAGCGCTTCGGACAGGCAGGCAGCAGGCGGTTTGTGGTAGAGTGGTGCCGTGTTCCTGTATTCGTCGGTACCTGTGAGCAGCTTTTTGTAACCAGCCAGGTGATCCTGTATGAGGGCAGTAACAATATCGAAATGTATACAACCCATATATCGCCAATGGGCTTTACCGGCCCTTGTCCTTCTGCCTCCCCGTCTAACCTGGGGCAGGTCGTTCAGGGCTTGCGCAATGATAACGGAACGGCCTCCTTTTACCCAGCCAACCGCGATCCGGCGGTAACGGCTACGAACTGGGGTGTGACAGGGATCAACAATGATGGTATGCTGTATACCCCTACAGGCGCAACGACTTATTCCATGAGCCCCATTGCCTTTAACCCATGGCTGATCATCGACTCCATAAGCTCCCCTGATCTGAAATGGTATGCAGAAGGAGAACCCAACCTGCCGATCGGTACCGGTGCCTGCGCTTCTACTGTTACGGATGCCAATATCAACTATTATGTCGTGAACTTTACCGGTAATGCCGGTTGCGATCCTGGTATCCTCACCTTTACGGACACCGTTAGGGTGCACTTCGGTACTTCATATGATACGACCCGGGCCGAGATTTGCGCCGGTACCACCTACAGCTGGTTTGGTCACGACCTTTTCCTGGCGGGGAATTATGATACCTTGCTGAAAACAACTATGGGCTGCGATAGCTTCCTGAGGCTGGAGCTTACGGTAAACCCGCTGCCCGATATGACTTTAAGCAATTTCTCTTCTACACTCGGCCTCTGCGGATCGGACAGCGCCCTGCTGGCTTTGGCCAATCCTGAGCCGACAACCAGCTATCAATGGAACCGTGATGGTTATCCCATACCGGGCGCTAATCTGCCGAAATATGTAGTGCAGGAACCGGGTGTTTATACGGTAACCGCCACTACAAACAAGAATTGTGCGCTCACATCGCAGCAGGTGACAGTAACGATCAATCCCACTCCGGAGGCAAAGATCGAGCCGCTTAACGATGAAATCCTTTGTGCCTACGATACGCTGGAAATGAAAGCGCTTCCGGGCAACATTGCAGCCGGCGATTATTATGATTACCGCTGGTCGCCTGAAAAACCCTTCCGCTTCCTGTCTGGCCCCGATGGTCCTAAAGTAAGAGGCTTGTTTCTGGAACCAACGGAGGTTGTGCTGACGGTATACAATAAATACGGCTGCTATATTACCGATACTGTTCTTGTACGGACCAAGCCCTGCTGCGAGGTGTTTGCCCCTAATGCGTTCTCGCCCAATGGCGACGGGTTGAACGATTATTTCAACCCGCATCTGCAGCCCGGCCAGGTACTGGTATCCCTGCAGATATTTGATCGCTACGGTAAGCTGGTGTACAACAATACCAATATTAAAAAAGGTTGGGACGGCCGCTACAGCAATGGCAGCGAGGCCGGCGCCGAAGTCTACATGTACCTGATGAAGTATACTTGTGCCGACGGCAAGCTCTATGAAAAGAAAGAGTCGGTAACCTTGCTCCGCTGATAAAAACCGGCGTCAGATCAAAAAACTGAAGGGCTTTCCGCAAGGAAAGCCCTTTGTGTATTCATAAATTAGTATAGATTAAAGTGAAAATTATATTCAAGTTATCCCTTCTTTATTTGATAAATGGGCGTCTTTTTAATCATAAAAGGGTATATTCGCTCGAACCAAATGATCCCTGACTATACAATATTTATTTTGCCGATGAACAGACTTTTCCATTGTTTTTTTTGTTTTCTCTTTTTATTTCTTGCTTCAGGTCCTTCAACAAGAGCGCAGAACATTGATCTTTTTGCCGAGCTCGACATGGATGCCCATCCCAATCTCTGCCCGGGCAAAATGTTTGCCGATACCACAACGGACAGCGGACCCAAAGGCGTGTGGAGCATGGGTACTTACGGGCCGGCTTCAGTTTTTGAAAATACGGTGATCTGGTACCTGAACTCAATGAGCCGTTTCCTTACCCCCCACGAGCAGGACAGCCTGGGGACCGGTCCCGGCAGCTACTGGATACAAAAGCTGCTGATCCAGGAAAATGTTGAAGCGCCGGACTACCTGAACCGCGAGACCAACCGGCCGGTTAATGATATCGGCATCCTGCTCGACTGGCGGGCTTATGAGGATGGCATCATCAAATACGTCGCCCCTCCTTATACCGCTGATTCCGCTTACGGCTTTTTTGTACACGTGATCGGCGCCGGCGATGGTCCCGACGAACTGGAAAATGATGACAACGATACCACGAACAACTGGGCGGTAAAGAAGATTGTATGGGGTTGTACCCCGGTATCCATACAGGAATTGCTGAGCCGCGGAGAGAGAAGATCTTTATTACTGTTCCCCAATCCTGCCAGCGACAAGATCAGCTTTGATTATACGACCAGCCGGGCATCTGCTGCCCTGGACATTGTCATCCGGAGCATTACCGGTAATGTGGTGCTGCGCCGGAAGGAGCGCACAGGCGCTGCCGGCGACCACCGGTTTTCAGTCGATCTGGCTGCAGCAGGACTCAGCAAAGGATTGTACCTGCTTGAGGTCAACGACGGGCAGCAGTATGCCTGTGGGAAATTTGCACTTACTCAGTAACTACCAGGCTGCGACAACAGCTCATCACATCAATATCCAACACCCCATCTGTACCGGATGGCTCCGACTAATAAAAGAACTATGAAAAAGCTTTACTATTCCTCTTTTTTCCTCTTCTTCATTTTGCTTTGGAATGCTACCGCTTCCTATGCCAACCACATTCTCGGCTCTGAGCTGCGTTACCAGTTTGTGTCGGCGTCGGGTAGCACGCAAACCTATAAGCTGACCTTTGTTTTCTTTGCCGATTGCAGCCTGGCATCTTCCGGCTCGTTCAGCACGCTGGTGCCCCCTGCTACGCCGAGAATACGGATTGAAGTGTACAAGAATGGTACACACCAGTCCCTGGGCTCCGGTCCTTCGGGCTCCGTATTGCTCGATCCCATAGCGGTCAACTACCAGGAAGAAATTACACCCGTATGTCCCGATGAGGCAAACAATACACAGTGTTCCGTGCCTAAAGGCGATTATCCCGGTGTGATGAAATTTACCTTCGAGGGTACCGTTACGCTTCCGGATACTTCTTCCAACTGGCGTTTCAATTTTGAAGGCGATCATACCAACAACACTGCAGGGCGCAGCGGGCTTATCAACAACCTGGCCGGCACCGGTACGATGTGCATCTATGCCACGCTCAACAATACCATACCCATTATTCCCGATCCGGAGGGCTATTATCAGGATGCAGCAGGCAACTATGTACCTGTATTCCCGCCTTACGATACCACGGGCAAGAACAACTCGCCTTCTTTTACTTCCGATCCCACACCGTTCTTCTGCATTAACCAGCCGACCACCTTCAACCTTGCGGCTATCGACGGCGATGGCGACTCGCTGTCCTTTGCCCTGATCCCGGCGCTGAATACGCCTGTAATGGCCAATGGCACTTATACCAACTGTAACTATGTTGCGCCTTTATCAGGCACCAATCCTATTGCAGCGGCCCCGGGCTCATTCAGCTTCAGCCCCGTCACCGGTCAGACCTCTTTTACCCCCAACGCTATGGTCAATGCCTGCGTGGTACAGCAGGTGAGCGAATACCGGGAAGGAAAGCTGGTAGGGACCAGTATGCGTGAGATGACCTTCATCATGCTCGATAACTGTCCCAACGAAGGCCCGAAAGGACCGGTAACCAATATCAACAACGGAAATGTCGATCCTTCCGATCCCACCAGGATCAACGTATGCCAGGGTATCAGCGGGAATGTGGCCTTCGAGCTGCAGGGCAACGATCCCGATGGCGACAACATCAATATCTTCGCAACCAACCTGCCCGAAGGGGCTACCGCGCCGGTGACCAACAACGGCACGCCCAATCCTGTGCTGCATTTCAGCTGGGATATCGGCGGCTTTGCTCCCGGCGACTATATTTTCTTTGTTACCCTCCGCGACGATGGCTGCCCGGTAAGGGTAACCCAGACTATTGCCTATACAATTACCATACATGAGGCATACACTTCGGGCCGTAACGATACGATTGAGATTTGTAACGGTGAGACCTACGAGTTTTATGGTAACCTGTATTTTAAGACCGGCATCTATGATACCACTTTTAAATCCATCTATGGATGTGACAGTGTGAAGGTGCTGAACCTTAAAGTGAATCCATTGCCCAATATGCTGCTGAACGGCGGCAACGCAGCCGGGGTATGCCCGGGTAACGAGACCTTGCTGTCGCTGGCCCTGCCCGAAGCCGGTACCACTTACCAATGGTTTAAGGATGAATCGCCGATCGCCGGAGAAACGGGACCTGCCTATGCCGCTTCCGATGGTGGCATCTACAGGGTTACTGCCGTCACCGACGAGGGTTGCCGGGATACTTCCAAACGGATCAAGGTCGACCTGTATCCTGCAGCTGAAGCGCAGATCCTTTCAGTAAGCAATAATAACATCTGTGCCGGCGATACGGTTACGCTCAAGGCGCAGGAAGGCGAACGCTACATGTATCGCTGGGCGCCCGAGAAGTTCTTCAGGATGTTCTCTGATGCGGAAGGCAGCACCGTAAAAGGTAAGATCGACTATACCGGTCCTTTGACCCTTACTGTATACAACCGGTACGGTTGCCAGGATACCGCTTCTGTAATGCTGAATACGCATCCCTGCTGCGAGGTCTTCGTTCCTACTGCATTTTCACCCAACCAGGATGGTGTGAACGACTACTTCAACCCGCACCTGCAGCCGGGACAGGTAATTGTAACGATGCGCGTTTACGACCGGTTGGGTAAGCTGGTATACAATAACGGCAATATCGAAAAAGGCTGGAACGGTGCTTATAAGAACGGCGAACCGGCCGCCCTGGATACTTATATGTACTACATCAAGTATTCCTGCACCGATGGTAACAACTATGAAAAGAAAGGGGACGTCGTCCTGCTGCGCTAAGATGCCGAAAATAAAACGCGGTTATCCGCAGAACCATTCTAAATTTGCCGGGCCGGAAGGACCGGCTTTTTTATTTATGATCCTTAAGCGTTTGCAGGCGGTTTTCGCTGCACAGGGGTGGCAGCACAAAAAGATACTGGTAGCGGTAAGCGGCGGAGCGGACAGCATGACTTTGGCTGCGCTGCTGCAACGGATGGGAGCAGAGATTGCCATTGCGCATTGCAACTTCAACCTGAGGGGCGCCGAGTCGGATGCCGATGAGGCCTTCGTCCGCTCCTGGTCGCAGGTAGCGGGCATTCCCGTTCATGTGCAAAAGTTTGATACGCCCGGGCTGCTGAAAGCGCAGGGCGGTAACTTGCAGGAGCTCGCCCGCGACCTGCGCTACGCCTGGTTTGAAACACTGAGGCAGGAGCTGGGCTTCGACCTGGTGGCCACTGCGCATCACCGGCAGGATTCTGTAGAAACCCTGCTGATCAATTTCTTCAGGGGAACCGGCATCGCCGGTTTGCACGGTATCCTGCCACAGCAGGGTAAGGTGATCCGTCCTTTGCTGGCTTTTACAAAGGAAGAGCTGGAGCAATATGCCCGGGAGCATGCGATCCCCTGGAGAGAAGACAGCAGCAACTATAAAGACGATTATACCCGCAATGCCATCAGGCAGCACCTGTTACCTGTGGTGCTCGGTATCTTTCCACAGGCCATAGAGCAGCTGACCGGCAATACGCAGCGTTTCCGGGAGGTAGGGCTGTTGTACGACGAAGCCATCGGCCGCTACCGGAAGAAGCTGATGGAGCAGCGCAGGCAGGATTGGTACCTGCCGGTGCTGAAGCTGCGGCAGGTGCAGGCCCTGGCTACCGTGCTCTGGGAACTGGTGAAGCCGTTCGGCTTTAATGCAGCACAACTACCCGACATACTGCACCTGCTCGATGCAGAAACGGGACGCTATGTGGCTGTACCCGACTACCGCATTATCCGCAACCGGAACTTTCTCATCATTACGGCCCGGCATACAGAAGAAAGCACACATATATTAATAGAAGAAGGGGAGAGTGGGGTAGCTGCTCCTGGCTTTATTCTCAGCCTGAAGCGACAGGTATTCGGTGGAGAACCCGATATGGCTCATATCCGCAAGCTGGAACCGGAGGCGCTGTGTGTGGATGCCGGAAAGCTGCATTATCCGCTGGTGCTTCGTCCCTGGAAGACCGGCGATTACTTCTATCCCCTGGGCAAGCTGCGCAAAAAGAAAAAAGTAAGCCGCTACCTGATCGAGCAGAAAGTGCCTTTGCATGAAAAGGAGCAGGTATGGGTGCTGGAGAGCGATAAGAAGATCGTTTGGGTGGTAGGCCGGCGTGCAGACGACCGGTTCCGGGTGACCGCACAAACGGCGAACTGCTGTTATTTTTCGGTAAAGCCTCAATAAGGCCTATTTTTTGGCCCCTGTAGTCAGCGAAGAAAAAAATGACAGTTTAAAGACGCTAAAATGACAATCGGGGGACGTTTTGATGACATAATCATGACAAACACATATTCAAAATGACAATTAAAAACGCTGAAACCCGCGCCAGTACTGAAAAATTTTTTTTAACGAATGTGTAGAAACTTTGGCGTTCGTGTTGTACTTTTGCCCCCACATTAGCCTAAAAAGGATCGTAAAATAAAAAAATAGTTTACACGTGTCTCTATATTTCAGGTCAAAATCATTTTTCAGGCAGGTAACTTTTGCTGTTCTTGCGCTCATTTTCACTCTTATTTCTGTTGGTTCCGCATCTGCCCAGGACGGCAAAGCCCTGTTCCAGGCCAACTGCGCCAGCTGCCACAACCCCATCAAAGACGCGACTGGTCCGGCTTTGAAAGGCGTGGATAAGCGTGTGCCGAGCAAAGACTGGTTGCACAACTGGGTGCACAATTCCGCTAAGGTGATTGCCAGCGGCGATAAATACGCCAATGAGCTCTACGCCAAGTGGAACAAGACGGCGATGACCGCTTTCCCCAACCTGTCGGAGCAGGAGATTGACGCGATCGTGGCTTATGTGAACAGTGTACCGGATAAGCCTGCAGGACCTGCTGCACCTGCCGGCGGTGGTGGTGGCGAAGAAAAAGACAACACTTGGATGTACACCATCATCACGCTGGGCCTGGCGCTGCTGATCTTCATCCTGACCCGTGTAAACAAGACCCTGAATAAAGTTGCTAATGACAAGCAGGGCCTTCCCTCCAAAAAGGAAACACCGCTGTTCCGCAGCAAAGTAACCATCGCTATTGTTGGTATTATCCTGCTGTGCCTTGCCGGTTACTGGATCGTGAACGGCGCTGTAAACACAGGCCGTCAGCAGAACTACATGCCGAAGCAACCGATTTTCTACTCCCATAAAGTGCATGCCGGCGTTAACCAGATCAACTGCCAGTATTGCCATGCCGGCGCCGAGAAGAGCCGCCAGGCGATGATCCCCTCCACCAACGTGTGTATGAACTGTCACAAGCAGATATCCGAATACACCGGCGAGGAGAAGCTGATCACTTATGAAGGCAAAGAAGTAAACGGTACTGAAGAGATCCATAAGCTGTACAAAGCTGCAGGCTGGGATCCTGAGAAAAAACAATACATCCGCGATGCAGCCGGCAATATCAAAGCCACGCCCATCGAGTGGATCAAGATCCACAACCTGCCCGACCATGTTTATTTCAACCACAGCCAGCACGTTGCTGTAGGTAAAGTACAGTGCCAGACCTGTCACGGCGCAATCCAGGAAATGGATGAAGTGCACCAGGCTGCCGATCTGTCTATGGGCTGGTGTATCAACTGTCACCGCCAGACCGCAGTGCAATTCAAAGAAAACGATTACTACAGCATATTCCAGAAGTACCACGACGAAATCAAATCCGGCAAACGTGAAAAAGTAACTGAAGCTGAGCTGGGTGGTACGGAGTGCCAGAAATGTCACTATTAATCTGGCAGCCGGCGTTCCGGCGCCGGTCATCTGAAGATATTACCTGAGTACGATTTTAAACAAGCATTAAGGTGGGGTATGTGAACGGAGCGCTTTCACATCTGCACATTATCATATTTTCACATCAGACTTATGAGTCAAAAACAATACTGGAAGGGTTTAGAAGAACTGGAGCAAACTCCGGAGCATCAGCAGATCATCGAAAACGAGTTTCAGAATGATCTGCCCGTTTTAGGCTTGAGCGACAAGCTGCTGGATGCGACTACCCCCAGGAGGGACTTCCTGAAATTCCTGGGCTTCAGTACACTTGCTGCTACAGTGGCTGCAAGCTGTGAAATGCCGGTACGCAAAGCAATTCCTTACGCGATCAGGCCCGATGCGGAGCTGCTCACGCCCAGTGTCCCCAACTACTACGCTTCCACATTTGTAGATAACGGCGAATCTGTTTCCGTAATTGTAAAGACCCGTGACGGGCGCCCGATCATGATCGAGCCCAATACGCTCTCTACGATTACCAAAGGCGGTATCAACGCCCGCGTGATCGCCGCAACCTTAAGCCTGTACGATAAAGCCCGCCTCCGTCAGCCCCATGTTTCCGGCAAGTCTGTAGATACTTTCGAAAAAGTGGATGCGCCGATTGCACAGGCCCTTTCTTCCGGCGGCGCCAACTACCTGGTAACCGGTTCTATCGTAAGCCCCACCACTAAAGAAGTGATCAGCCGCTTCCTGGCCAGATACCCGGGAGCCAAACATATCCAGTACGATCCGGTATCTTATTCCGGTATGCTGCTGGCCAATGAAATGAGCTATGGCAAGCGTGCGCTGCCCGGTTATCATTTCGACAAAGTACAGACGGTATTCAGCATCGGCGCCGATTTCCTCGGTTCCTGGCTGAGCCCTGTTGAATTCTCTGCGGCCTTCACCACTACCCGCAAGATCCTGGGTAGGGATGCTAAGAATGCCACGATGAGCAAGCATTACCAGGTCGAAGGTATGATGAGCCTTACCGGCGCCAACGCCGATGAGCGCGCTACCTGCAAGCCTTCTGAATATGGCAAGGTGGCAGCTGCCCTTTACCGCGCCATTACAGGCGGTGCGGCGGTCAGCACCGGTTCGGCCAATGTAGACAAGCTGGTTAAGGCTGCTGCTGCCGATCTGAAAAAAGGCAATGGCCTGGTGGTATGCGGCAGCAACGATGTAAACGTACAGGTGATCGTGAATGCGATCAACAATGCCATCGGCGCCAATGGTACGACCATCGACTGGAACGCGACCACTAATGCAAAACAAGGTATCGATGGCGATATGGTGAACTTTGTGAACGCCCTGGATGCCGGACAAGTAGGCACCGTGCTGTTCCATGGTGTCAATCCCGCTTACGATTACTTCGACAGCGAGAAATTCAAAAAAGCGCTGGCTAAAGCCAAAGTTTCCGTATCCTTTAACGACAGGATGGATGAGACCACCCAGCTGTGTACTTATGCTGTACCTGATCACCACTGGCTCGAAAGCTGGGGTGATGCAGAACCCAGGGTTGGCTACTACAGCTTTATCCAGCCGACCATTGCGCCCCTGTTCAAAACACGCGCCTTCCAGGACAGCCTGCTGAAATGGTCTGGCGCCAGCGAGACTTATCACGATATTTACAACCAGTACTGGGTGTCCAAGCTGGGCGGCCAGGCCAATTTTGACAAAGCCCTCCAGGACGGTGTTGCAGAGCCCTCCTCTCCTTCAATAGGCGGTGCTTCCTTCAGCGGAAATGTTGAAGACGCTATTGCTAAAGCGGCCGCTAAAAAAGGTGGAAAGTACGAGGTGATCGTTTACGAATCCCTTGGCCTGGGCTATGGCGGCGCCTGGAGTAATAACCCATGGCTGCAGGAAATGCCCGACCCGGTAACCAAAGCGACCTGGGATAACTTTATCTGCATGTCGCCCAAAACGGCTAAAGAGCAATTTGACGCTGAGCTGACCGGCATTAACCAGGTGGTACGCGAAAAGCGTATCGCGAAGGTGAAAGTAGGCGGTAAAGAAGTTGCCCTGCCGATAGTTGTGGTACCCGGTATGCACAACGATGTGATCGCTGTTGCGGTAGGCTACGGTCGCGATGCCAAGGTAGGCCGCGCTTCTGTAAACGGTAAGAACACTTACCCGCTGGTAACCTTCAACGGTCAGACCTTCGAGTATGCCAATGAAGCGAGCATCGAAAAAACAAACGATTTTTATCCCATAGCGATCACTCAGACGCACCACAGCTATGAGAATCGCCCCATCCTGCGTGAATATACACTGGCCAGCTTTAAGGAAAATCCCCGCGAGCTGATCGAAGACCGCAAAAAGGAGCTGGAACACTATACCCACCTGCACTGGGAAGGTCATCATCCTGAGGACCCCAATGCAGACGTGGATGAAAAAGCCTTCGAGAAGAATGGTACCATGTACCCTGTGCACGACAAACCCGGTATCAAATGGGGTATGTCGATCGACCTGAACACCTGTACCGGTTGCGCCGCCTGCGTGGTTGCCTGCCAGGCCGAGAACAACGTATCGGTAGTCGGTAAGCATGAAGTGCTGAAATCACAGGAAATGAGCTGGATCCGTATCGACCGTTACTTCAGCGGTAACCCCAACGATCCGGACAGCATCCAAGCGGTATTCCAGCCGATCATGTGCCAGCACTGCGACAATGCGCCTTGTGAAAACGTTTGCCCGGTATCCGCTACCAACCACAGCAGCGAAGGCTTGAACCAGATGGCTTACAACCGTTGTATCGGTACCAAATACTGCGCCAATAACTGCCCTTATAAAGTACGTCGCTTCAACTGGTTCGACTTCAACGGCGCCGACAGCTTTGCCGATAACCTTTACGAGGACGGTCAGCGCGATGATATCAACGACGACCTGACCCGCATGGTGCTGAACCCGGATGTTACGGTTCGTAGCCGCGGTGTAATGGAAAAATGTTCTTTCTGCGTACAGCGCCTGCAGGATGCCAAGCTGGCCGCCAAGAAAGAAGGCCACCCGATGAAGGACGGCGCTGCGAAGACTGCCTGCCAGGTAGCCTGCGCATCCAACTGTATCACTTTCGGTAACGTGAACGATAAAGAGAGCGAGATCTACAAAGTACGTTACGAGGACAATAAAGAGCGCGTGTTCTACATGCTGGAGCAGCTCCACGTATTGCCCAACGTAAGCTACCTGTCCAAGATCCGTAACACCAATACGATTGTGGCCGGTGGTGCAACAGACGAAATGTACAAACAGCATATTTAATTTTTAGGGTTAACAGTCATTATCATTCAGAATAAAAACTTGGATCCGTTTTTGTAGTTTTTACAGATCTGACATCCAATAATTACACGTTATGCATCTTAAATACGAATCGTTTGTTCGGGAGCCCTTGATTAACGGCAATAAGACATACGCTCAGGTAACTGAGGATATCTGTCGCCCGATAGAACAGAAGCCTACAAGACTTTGGTATATGGGATTCATCTTCTCATTGCTGCTGCTGGGCTTTGGTGCTTTCTCTGTAACCTGGGAAGTTTACTGGGGTATCGGCACCTGGGGTATTAACCGTACCGTAGGCTGGGGTTGGGACATCACCAACTTCGTATGGTGGGTAGGTATCGGTCACGCAGGTACCCTCATCTCTGCGATTCTGCTGCTGTTCCGCCAGGGATGGCGTACCGGTGTAAACCGTGCAGCGGAAGCGATGACCATCTTTGCGGTAATGTGTGCGGGCCAGTTCCCCATCTTCCACATGGGTCGTGTATGGAATGCCTTCTATGTATTGCCGCTGCCCAACACCCGCGGCGCCCTGTGGCCCAACTTCAACTCAGCGCTGCTATGGGACGTATTTGCGATCTCTACTTACTTTACTGTTTCCCTGTTATTCTGGTATTCCGGCCTGGTGCCCGACTTTGCTACCATCCGCGACAGGGCCAAGACCAAGCTGCGCAAAAAACTGTATGGTGTTGCCTCTTTCGGCTGGACCGGCACCGCCAAGAACTGGCAGCGTTTTGAGGCCCTTTCCCTGGTGCTCGCAGGCCTGTCTACACCTCTGGTACTTTCCGTACACACGATCGTATCTTTCGACTTTGCTACCTCTGTTATTCCCGGCTGGCACGCCACCATCTTCCCGCCTTACTTTGTTGCGGGTGCAGTATTCTCCGGCTTCGCGATGGTAAATACCCTCCTGGTGCTGGTGCGTAAAATCTTCCGCCTGGAAGATTACATCACCATCGGTCATATCGAGGCGATGAACAAGGTAATTGTACTGACCGGTTCTATCGTAGGTGTCGCTTACCTTACCGAGCTCTTTATGGCCTGGTACAGCCAGGTGGTATACGAGCAGGAAGCATTCAAGTGGCGCGTGCTTGGTCCCTACTGGTGGAGCTACTGGGCAATGATGGCCTGTAACGTGGTATCGCCCCAGTTCTTCTGGTTCAAGAAGCTGCGTCGTAATATCGTGTTTACGTTCCTCCTGTCTATCGTGGTGAATATCGGTATGTGGTTCGAGCGCTTCGTGATCATTGTAACCTCCCTGTACCGCGATTACCTGCCCTCCAGCTGGACTTACTACAGCCCCACCTGGACAGAAATGGGCTTCTATATCGGCACCTTCGGACTGTTCTTTACCTGCTTCTTCCTGTTTGCCAAATACTTCCCGGTTGTCGCTATTGCGGAGATCAAGTTTACCCTGAAAACTTCAGGCGACAATTACAAACGCGAAATGCAGGCCCTGGATGAGAAAACCGTTGAGGAATTTATTCACGTGGCAGAACACGCGCACTAATTAAAAACTAAAAATTAAAAAGTTGAAACAACCTGTTTTTTGACTTTTTGCTTTCTGACTTTTGAATTGATAAGAAATGGCTGTTAAAAAATTTGCAGTAGCCTGTTACGACGACGAAGCGGTATTGTTTCCCGCAGTGGATAAAGTACGCAACAGCGGTTACAAGCTGCACGATGTTTATACTCCCTTCCCCGTACACGGGCTGGACGTAGCGCTGGGACAAAAAGAAACAGATCTGCATATCGCTGGCTTCTGCTACGGTATTACCGGTACAGCTACGGCCCTGGGCTTTATGAGCTGGATCTTTACCAAAGACTGGTCGATCAACTATGGCGGTAAGCCTTTCTTTGCCCTTCCGGCCTTCATTCCCATCACTTTCGAGCTGACGGTAATGTTTGCTGCTGTAGGTATGGTATTGACCTACTGCTACCTGAACCAGATCATGCCCGGCGTAAAGAAGCATATATTTCATCCGCGCCAGACCGACGATCTGTTCGTGATCGTGATGGAGATCACCGATCCTGCTTCAGAAGGAGAGATCGTTGATTTTCTCAAGACGACCGGCGCTATTGAAACCGATGTACAGGTAGCGGAAGAAGGCTGGTGGTACGGCTGGTGGCACAAGGAAGAAAAGTATCAGAACCAAAAACAACTTGCATAGTAAAATTTGCTGATGGGCGCAGCCTATTATTGAATCATAAACATGAAGAAAAAATATTTAGTAACATTAATGGTAGCTGGTGCGGCGCTGTTCGCAGCCTGTAACAGTGGTGATATCCGCCGTAATCCGGGTAAGACCTATGCTCCGGATATGACCTATTCCAGGGCTTACGACGCATACACAGCCAACCCCGTAACGCATAACGGCCTTACCAGCCAGGCGCCGGTAACCGGCACCATTGCCAGGGGCCATGCCTTGCCCGATCACCTTACCGAAAAGGATTCGGCTGCCTATAATGCTTTACAATCGCCTTACCGCTTTTCCGATAAGGAAATGGAAGAAGGGAAGCGTATCTTCAACATTTACTGCGGTATCTGTCACGGTACCGACCTTGACGGCCAGGGACCTCTGTACACCAGTGGCAAATTCGCTTCTATGCCGGCGAACCTGAAGTCCGGTGCTGCTTACCTGACTATGCCCGCCGGTAAAATGTACTATGCGATCATGTACGGTAAGAACATGATGGGCTCCTATGCCGCCCAGCTGGACGTGCACCAGCGCTGGATGGTGATCGCTTATATCAAGAAAGTACAGTCTGAGAATGGCGGCGCACCCTTTACTATGGGTGTCAACAGCAAAGACACAACTGCTGCGGGCATGCCCCTGGTAAGCCTCGTAGCCGGTGGCGTTAAGGACACAGTTAATATAAAGAAATAAGTACGGTACGCAGTACCTTGCCGGCCGAGAACGGCATTATTACATCAAATAATAAAATGCTCCTTTAAGGATTACAATTATGATTACGGATCGTTTTGAAGTACCATCCCGATTAAGAACTACCGGCATTGTATTACTGCTTATCGGTGTACTGGCCCTGGTTGGTGGCTTTGCCACGCTGCTGCCCGGCGCGGAGCACGATCAGGCCCGCTTTTGGACCGTACTGTTGCAAAACAGTGTGTTCTTCCTGTTTGTTTCCGCTGCGTCTATCTTTATTCAGGCTGCTGCCGGTCTGGCGCAGGGTGGCTGGATAGTGGCCTACCGCCGTGTGCCTGAAGCGATTGGCGCCAATGTATGGGTCTTCGGCCTGATCGCACTGATCGTGTTATTTTCGATCGTGTTTGGCCTTGGCGAGCACAATCCTATCTATCACTGGGTGCACCCCCACGGCGATAAAGTACTGGAAGGTAAATCGTCGTTCCTGAACAAAGGTATGTTTGCCGGTTTCTCTATCGTTACGGTAGGCCTCTGGAGCTGGTTCGGCATCAAGTTCCGTTCCATGTCCCTGGCACAGGACCGCGCGCCCCGCAACAGCACTAAGATCTATTGGAAAATGGTGGCCATGAGCGGCGCATTCCTCTTTGTATATGCATTGAGCATGATGAGCACTACCCCCTGGTACTGGATCATGAGCATTGATGCCCACTGGTATTCCACCCTGTTCAGCTGGTATGTATTCGCCAGCTCCTTCGTAAGCGGTATGGCATTGATCCTGCTGTGGACCGTATACCTGAAGAACCGCGGTAATCTGGAATTCGTAACGAAAGAGCACATGCACGATCTGGGTAAATTCATGTTTGCCTTCAGCATCTTCTGGACTTACCTGTGGTTTGCACAGTTCATGCTGATCTGGTACGCCAACATCCCAGAGGAGACTACTTACTTCAAGATCCGTATGCAGGGTCCTTATGCCTTCTTCTTCTGGGCCAACCTGATCCTGAACTTTGTGCTGCCTATCCTGATCCTGATGGCGCGTCCCAGCAAGCGTAACTACTTTACGATCGTGTTTATGGCGATGACGATCATCTTCGGACACTGGATCGACTTTTACGTAATGACCATGCCCGGACCGCTGCAGCAGCACTGGCACCTGGATTGGTACGAGCTGGGCATTGTATGTGGGTTTATCGGTATCATGATCCTGACTGTTTCCAAGACCCTGGCCAAGGCCGACCTGGTTCCCGTGAACAACCCGTTCCTGAAAGAAACTTTGATCCATATCAGCTAAGCATTGCCGGCCTTTTTGCCGGTACTGCTGAAAGAAAACATTTAAACAAAAACAGCCTTTTCAAAAGGCCGGAGTACATAAAATAAAATAAGCAATGTCGGGATTAATTGTTACCGCCTTAGTTGTTCTGGTTTTTATCGTCATTTATCAGATTGCAAAAGCCAGCGAATTAGCAACCATTCTCCGCGGAGAAGAGAAGGTAAAATCGCAAACCAACCGCCTGATGGCCTGGTTGATGGTTGCCTTCTTCATCCTGGGTATGATCGGCATTTTCAAATGCCATGAATCCCTCGCGGATAAAATGCTGCCCGAATCGGCTTCTGTACAGGGCGACCATTACGATACCATGCTCATCGTTACCTTAGCGCTGACCGGCTTCGTATTTTTCGTAACCCAGATCCTCCTGTTCTATTTTATTTACCGCTACCAGTCTACAGAGAACCGTAAGCCTTATTTCTATGCACACAACAACCGCCTGGAAGTGCTGTGGACAACTGTTCCCGCCCTTGCCCTGGTTGTGCTGGTCGTAATCGGTCTGAAGAACTGGTTTACCATCACCGATAAGGCACCCGATAATGCAATGGTGGTGCAGGTAATGGGTAAGCAATTTAACTGGCTGATCCGCTACCCCGGCGCTGATGGCGTATTGGGTAAGACCGACTTCCGCCTGATGAACGATGCCAACAATGTAATGGGGCTCGACTGGAACGATCCTGCTGCAAAAGACGATATCATTATTGAAAATGGTGAAATGCACATCATCAAGGATAAACCGGTTCAGCTGGTGATCAATAGCCGCGACGTGATCCATGATGTGGGCCTGCCGCACTTCCGTATGAAGATGGATGCTGTGCCCGGTATTACGACGACCATGTGGTTTACGCCCAAGTTCACGACCGATGAGATGAAGGCTAAAACCAACAATCCGAAATTTGTGTATGAGATCTCCTGCGACCAGATGTGTGGTAAAGGTCACTATTCCATGAGGGGTACTGTGATCGTGCAAACAGCCCAGGAGTTTAAGGAATGGCTGGATAAGCAGCCGGCTTATTATGCCAATGTGCAGAAAGCGGCTGCACCTGAAGCCGCTCCGGCTGAAGGCGCAGCTCCTGCTACCCCCCCGGTGGGCGATTCAACTGCCCATAAAGCGGCAGAAGGCGCGACAGCCCACAAATAAAAGACCGGGAGAACCGGCAGGAAGCCGTAATTTTGTAGCCGCTTCCGCAGATGGAGTAACCACCGTTTTTCTTTTTACAAATTGATTGCCCCTTGTTCAAAGGGCCGGAAATATAAAAATACAATGAGTCACGAAGCAACAACCGGAAATGCGCATGTAGCGCACGCTCACCTGGATTCACACGGACATGCGCATGCGCACGGCCATGAACACCATGAGCAGCACTTCATCACGAAGTGGATCTTCAGCCAGGATCACAAAGTTATTGCCAAGCAATACCTGATCACCGGTATCATCTGGGCTATAGTCGGCGCTTTATTCTCCGTTTTCTTCCGTCTGCAGCTGGGTTTCCCCGAAGACACTTTCCCCATTATGGAAAAGTTCCTCGGCCACTGGGCTAAGGGCGGTAAGCTGACCCCTGAATTTTACTATGCACTGGTTACCATGCATGGTACCATTCTCGTGTTCTTCGTACTGACCGCAGGTTTGAGCGGTACCTTCAGTAACTTCCTTATTCCCCTGCAGATCGGTGCGCGCGATATGGCATCTCCTTTCATGAACATGCTATCTTACTGGTTCTTCTTTATTTCCAGCATCTTCATGTTCGTTTCCCTGTTTGTACAAACCGGTCCTGCTGCCGGTGGCTGGACGACCTATCCTCCCCTGAGCGCGTTGAAAGAAGCTTCCCTGGGTTCCGGACTGGGTATGGACCTCTGGCTGATCAGTATGGCCCTGTTTGTGGTATCGCAGCTGCTTGCCGGTCTGAACTATATTACCACCATCCTGAACATGCGGACCAAGGGTATGAAGATGACCCGCATGCCGCTCACCATCTGGGCGCTGTTCTTCACCGCCGTTCTGGGTGTATTGTCTTTCCCTGTGCTGCTTTCCGGTTTCGTGCTGTTGATCTTCGATCGTCACTTCGGCACCAGCTTCTATCTTTCCGAGATCTTCATCGGCGGCAAAGCCTTGTCTCATATCGGTGGTTCGGCCGTATTGTACCAGCACTTGTTCTGGTTCCTGGGTCACCCCGAGGTATATATCGTAATGCTTCCCGGTATGGGTATGGCCTCGGAGATATTGTCTACGCATAGCCGTAAGCCCATCTTCGGTTACCTGGCGATGATCATCTCCCTGACCGGTATCACCGCCTTGGCTTTCGTAGTATGGGCGCACCACATGTTCGTTACCGGTATGAGCCCCTTCCTTGGTGGTATCTTCGTGCTGCTGACGCTGCTGATCGCGATCCCTTCGGCGATCAAGGTGTTCAACTGGCTGACGACCATATGGAGAGGTAACCTTAAGTTTACCGTACCGATGATGTTTGCCCTGGGCTTTGTTTCCCTGTTCATTTCCGGTGGTCTTACCGGTATCTTCCTGGGTAACTCCGCACTGGACATTCACCTGCACGATACTTACTTCGTTATTGCCCACTTCCACCTGGTAATGGGTGTGAGCGCTTTCTTCGGTATGTTTGCCGGTATTTACCACTGGTTCCCCAAGATGTTCGGTCGCTTTATGAACAATACCCTGGGCTATATCCACTTCTTCGTTACGCTGGCCGGTGCTTACCTGATCTTCTGGCCCATGCACTATGAAGGCTTTGCCGGTATGCCCCGCCGTTACTACGATTACAGCGCCTGGGAGTCCTTTAAGCAGTTTGGCCACCTGAACGCCTTTATCAGCGTAGTGGTGATCATCGTATTCTTTACACAATTACTGTTCGTATTCAACTTCTTTATCAGCATCTTCAAGGGACGTAAGGTGACCAACCCGAATCCCTGGGGCTCTACTACCCTGGAATGGACAACACCGCTGCACCCCGGTCATGGTAACTGGGAAGGCGATATTCCTGAAGTGCACCGCTGGCCTTATGATTACAAAGATGATGGTCAGGGTAACGACTTCATCCCGCAGCACATTCCGCTGAGACCCGGAGAAGAAGAACATTAGTCATAATATTGAGCGCCGTTCCGCAGGAGCGGCGCTCTGCTTTTGTAAATACTTGCTGACATTCACAAACAAGCAGGCTATAAGGCCTACCTTTGCGGGTTAAATTCCCGTTTATGCGTTCTCTTTTCCTGTCTCTCTTCCTGCTCAGCACATATTGGAGCATTGCCCAGGTAGCCGGTACCGATTATAAGCTTTATGACAGCCGTCTGAAAAAGGAAACAACAGTAGAGGCCATCGCTGCAGGTATCGGCAGCGGGGAAGTGCTGGTATTCGGCGAGCAGCACGATGATTCGATAGGCCACCTGATGGAGCAGAAGGTGCTGGAGGCGCTCTATGCCAGGCAGGGCGCTGAAGTAATGCTGGCCATGGAAATGTTTCACCGCGATGTGCAGTACATAGTGGACGAGTACCTGGCAGGGCTCATCAGCGAAAAGAATTTTATAAAGGAGGCGCGGGCCTGGGACAGCTATAAAACGGATTACCGGCCCTCCGTCGAATTTGCCAAAGAAAAGCAATTGCAGGTGATTGCCGCCAACGCTCCTTCGCGCTATACCAATATGGTGACCCGGAAGGGCCTTTCTTCGCTGAATGCGCTCAGCAAGGAAGTAAAGGACCGCTATATTGCACCATTGCCGGTCGATACGGTCACCGGGGTGTATTACGATAAGTTCCTGGAGGCGATGGGCGGCCATACCACACCCGGTATGAACCTGTTCCAGTCGCAGAATTTCTGGGACGCGACCATGTCCTGGTCCATTGCCGAAGCCTTGAAGAAGAAAAAGAAAGGGGTAGTGCTGATGTTCAACGGCCGCTTCCACAGTGACAATCACCTGGGCCTGGTGCGGCGGCTGGAGCTTGATTACAAGAAGAAGGTGACGACGATCAGCAGCTTCGCCGCTGCCGATTTCGCCTCGCCCGACTGGAGCAAATATGTTGCGCAGGGCGATTATATCCTCATTACCGCCGGCCACCCTGAGCAGGAATAAAAAAGATAAGATACAGGCTATTAGCTTCTCCTTTAGGAGGCGGGAACAGCGGCAGCAGGCGCTATCAGCGCTGCCTCGAAAACATGTGCGAATTGCCGGGCAAATACCTGCTTCACTCCCTCCTCGTCTACCTTGCGGCCCAGTTCCTGCTTCATGCTGGTCACCCCTTTATCCACGATGCCGCAGGGCACGATATAATTGAAATAGTCCAGGTTGGTATTCACATTGAGCGCCAGGCCATGAATGGTGATCCAGCGGCTGCTTTTTACGCCCATAGCACATATTTTACGGGCTTGGGGCGTATCGGCATCCAGCCATACCCCTGTCGATCCCGGCAGCCTTCCGGCTACAATGCCGTACTCCTGCAAAGTGAGGATAACAGCCTCTTCAAGGGTGCGCATGTAGCGGCCCAGGTCGGTAAAGAATTGCTCGAGGTCCAGCACAGGGTAGGCCACCATTTGGCCGGGACCATGATAGGTAATATCGCCGCCCCGGTTGGTCTTGTAAAAAGTGACTTCCAGGTCCTTCATGCGCTGGTCATTGATCAGCAGGTTTTCGGGGATGCCGCTTTTCCCAAGCGTGTACACATGCGGATGCTGACAGAGGAAGAGGTAGTGCGCTATCGCTTGCTCCAGCGCAGCCGTTTCGCCGTGAAAGCGGGCCGATTTGATATCCAGGCCTGCTTTCAGGTATTGTTCCTGCAATGCCCAGGCTTCACCGTATTCAATGGTGCCCAGGTCCTTTAATATTACCGTCTTCATAAGCGTCGATTTGTCTTCTGCCGGAGGGCAAAATTACGGATAAATACGAAGATCGTCCGGCTGCGGTGCTGCAAATGTAAACAGAGCTGCCCGGTTCGGAGGGCAGCTCTGTTTTATAGCGGTATTTATATCGTTGATGGATGCGTTTATTCGCTGATGCGCATACCGGAGAAATAGCAATTCTGGCGCGTGTTCACTTTTTTATTGATGGTTTGCATGTACAGCTGCAGCAGGTTGGCATCGACACGCATATAGGCATTCACTTCCACATCGTCGTCGCTGTAGGTATAGAAGCGGGTCTCTGGCGTTTCGGCAGTGCCTTTGTAGCCCAGCAGCGCTGTATTACCCGCACCCAGCTTCAGCAGTATCTGGTTAGGCTCGGAAACAAGGGTAATATTCACCGTATCGGCCAGGATGGGGAAATTGTTGCAGCGGGTGCTGCCGGCCCATTTGCCGAGGAAGCGGCTGGAGGTCTTGATCTCACACTCCGCGCCTTCGAATCCTACAGGACATTGGCAATAACCATCGCTGCAGCTGCCGCCGTTCTTACAGGCGAGGTCGGTGCAGGGGTCTTTTACACAGGAGTTGAGCAGCACCATACTGGCGATCGCAAAAAAGCAGAAGACAGTAACGAGTATGGATTTCCAGTTTTTCATATTACGCTGTAAAATTTTCTTATAGATGGATGTCCGTTTAGGTTGAAATAGGCTGTTAAGATACAAAATAAATTGAAAAGGCAAGGGGAAAGCCTGAAATTATTTAAGGGCGATACAAGAGAAGTCAAGTTTGAAAACTTGACTTCTCTCTGCATGGCGGGAAAGCGCTATTCCACGCCTTTGTCCCGGCGGGCAGCCGTTTCCGCTGCTTTCATATCCCGCGTATTTTTCTGAACAGCAATAGCGCCGAAAATGCCCAGCACATAGGACATCGCATAGAAGCCTTTTTCACTTTTGCTCAGCTCCGCATGCCATAAGCCCACGGTAAGCAGCACCAGGCAGAGGATTACACAGAACCAGGAAAGGCCGTAATAGATAGGAGTAACGGGAATACCCTCCAGCTGGTCGCGAACGGCCTTTTGTACGGAAACCGCGGAGAACAGCCCAAACATAAGCACCGTAAAATAATATCCTTTTTCGTTCAGCTGCATCTCGGCGTTCCATAAGCCAATGATGAATGCCACGATACCGGCGAGCAGCGCAACCCAGGAAGCAGCCATAAAGGCGGCTGAGGGCTGTAAAGATGTTTTTTGTTCCATAACGAATGAATTATGGAAGCAAAGCTATCGAGGAGGAAAAACATATCTTTTGATATTGGTCAAAAAAACGGGCGGCCTAATGGGCAAGCCGGCTGCGCACTCTGCTGAGCGTTTCCTGCGACATGCCCAGGTAAGCGGCTACATAGCCCAGCGGCACTCTTTCGATAATGTGCGGTGTACGGTCGAGCAGGTCTTCGTAGAGCTCGGACGCAGACTTAAACTGGGCGTTCACATACCTTTCCTCGAGGCGGATGTAATATTGTTCGTAAGCCATGCGCAGCAGGCGCTCGGCCTTGTGATGGCTGGCCAGCAGCCCGTTCAGCCTGTCTTTCGATATAGACCATAGCCGGCAATCCTCGATCAGCTGTATGTTCTCGATGGCCGGCTGCTGCGTGATAAAGCTGTGGAAGGAGGTGACGAAATCATTTTCAAAGCCGAACCAGTGGGTGACTTCCCTGTCCTCTACCTGGTAAAAGCCGCGCAGGCAGCCTTGTTCCAGGAAATAGAGGTGACGGCAGGTCTTGCCTTCCCTGATAAGATAGTCGCCTTTGGACAAGCTTACCTGCTGAAAGCTTTCCTGCAGGGCTACCTGCAGCTCGGGGTTGAGATCATAAATGTTTTTCAGATGCTGTAATAACCTTTCCATCGGCGGGACAATAAAGGCGGAAAATAAAACAAAAAAATGAGGCCGCTTCTTTTTGGAAGCGGCCTCTGCAATATGGGATAATCTATCCGATTAATGATGGTGGTGGTGCGAAGGCGCCAGCTTGGAGAATTCTTCTTCGCTTACTTCTTCCTGCTTCACCTCCATAACCTCTTCGAGCCTGGCAAACAGCTTGTCGAACAGCAAGCGGCGGTAAGTCTCGTCCATGGTCTTCTCTTCTTTTGCCATCTTCTCCATATAAGAAGCCATCCAGGGGGCATCTTCTTCTGATTGAAGACCAAAATAGGCCATTACCTTGGCTTTGATATCGTCCATTACTTCGTCGTAAGAAACCTGGATATCGTTGTCGCGGATCAGCTTGTCGGAGATCAGCGTCCAGCGCAGCTGGTGATCAAAGGAAGGATATTCCTTTTCCACTTCTTCTTCGGTCTTCTCTTTCTCACCGCCCCTCTTCAGCCACAGCTTCAGGAAATCCACGGGCAGGTCGAGCGGCGTCTCGTGTACCAGCAGCTCAAACAGCTCGTTCTGGATGCGCTCTTTGGCAATACGGTCAGTTTCCTTTTCCAGCTCCTGTTTTACTCTTTCCCTGAACGCAGCTTCGTCCTTGATCTCTGCGCCGGGGAAGGCTTCCGCATAGAACTCTTCGTTCATCTCGCGCGGGATCAGGCGGCCGATCTTAGTCAGGGTAAGCTTGTAATAATGGTTGGGCGCTTCGGCGTCGTCGGCCTTGCGCAGCGCGCTTTTCATGAACTCGGGCAGCTCTTCGGCTGTGCACTCTTCGGCGGGCTTGAATACGATAGTGCCTTCGGGCTTGATGCCTTTCAGCTTTTCGGCCAGCTTCTTGGGCATTTGCTCCAGGGTAACCACGTCTTCCGTTTTGGCCGCATCTTCCGCTACGTTGCCATCGGCGTCGCAGGCTTCGTAAGTGGCATAAACGATATCGGTATCTTTTTCGAAAGATTCGGGATTTTCCACCTTACCGGCACGGCGGGTGATGTTCTCAGTCTCGTCGTTGACCAGCTTGTCGCTTACCTGGATCTTGTAGCGGGTCACGCTGCCTTTCTTGTTCAGCGGCGTGATCTCGAAGTCGGGCTTCAGGCCGATCTCGAAAGAGAAATCAAAATCGGAAGGCTGGTTCATGTCAAACTTCAGCTCGCGGTTTTCCATAGCCACCGGCTGTGCAAAGATCTCGGGCTTATGCTCGGAGAGGTAGTTTTGCAACTCACGATTGGCACTGTTCAGCACTTCTTCCACGAATACAGACTGGCCGTACATTTTACGCACCATGCCAACAGGTACGCTGCCTTTACGGAAGCCCGGTATGTTGGCATTCTTACCATATTTTTTCAAAGCACTCTCAAAAGAAGGGAGGTAATCTTCTTTGGTAATTTTCACCACCAGTTTATCGTGGAGGTTACCGATGGATTCACGAGTTACCGTTGCCATGTTTATAATTTTTAAAAGGTTGTCTTGCTGTTATTTATTAAAATTTATACTCAAGAAAAAACAAAACCCCGCTCTCATGCGGGGCTCTTATCTTAGTGCGGGTGGAGGGACTCGAACCCCCAAGCCTCGCGGCACTAGATCCTAAGTCTAGCGTGTCTGCCAATTTCACCACACCCGCGCCTCAAAAAAGGAGTGCAAAAGTACGGATAATCTTGGAAAACCAAGCATATAGAAGATTTTTTTTAAGCGCTGCGGGAACGCTCATTCTACCAGCCCCAGCAGCAGTGCAGCCTTGGCCAGCCCTACATTATTGCTGACCTCCAGCTTCTTGTGTAAATTAAAGCGATGGGTCTCCACGGTACGCAGGCTCAGGAAAAGCTTATCGGCGATCTGCTGGCTGGTCAGCTCGGCCACGATCAGTTGCAGGATTTCCTTTTCACGGCTGGTGAGGTTGGGCGACCTGCCGGGTGTATGCTTTTTCTGGTGCAGCACATTGTAGAACATTTGCTCCTTGAGCGAAGGCTCGATATATTCCTGTCCGTTGTACACCTGCTCTATGGCGTGCACCAGCGATAGCTTGTCCGTATTCTTCAGCACATAGCCCTTGCAGCCCTGTCTTATCATCGAGCGGACATAGATGGGCGCATCGAGGCTCGTCAGGGCTACGATCTTTATATCGGGATACAGACGGCGGATAATGGGCACAAGCTCGGTACCTTTCTGGTCGGGCAGCAGTATGTCGAGCAGCAGCACATCGGGCTGCTGCTGCGTAAGGCCCTCCATCAGCGCTGCCGCTGAAGTGTAAGTCCCTTTTACCCGTATCGAGGACGCCGACAGCAGCATATTTTGCAGGCCTTCTATAGCAAGGGGATGATCGTCGGTAATAGCAACAGTGATGGGCATGATCAATTGGTTCGTTTATTGATGGTGAATTCAAGATAGACAGAGGTTCCCTTCCCGGGGCTGCTGCGCAGGTCCATATAGCCTTTAAGCGAAGCGGTACGGGAGCGGAGGTTGCGCAGGCCTATGCCTTCCGGCGCCGGCGCCTCCAGGCCGAAGCCTTTCCCGTTATCCTCAACGGTAATGTTCAGCAGGCCCTCGTTATAGATCATCTGTACCAGGGCTTGTGTAGCGGCGGCGTGTTTCAGTACATTCTGCACCAGCTCCTGGATGATGCGGTAGACCGACAGCTCAAATCCCGGATCGAAGCGGGGAATGTCGGTATACTGCAGGTCGATATCGAGACCGCTGTGCTGTACATTCCTGCAGAAATAGTAGACCGCTTCGGAAAGCCCGCCTTCAAGCAGCGTATCGGGCAGCAGGTTATGTGCGGTGGCCCTGAGTTCGGTGGTGGCTTCGTCCAGGCGGCTGATGATCTGCCGGAAATCGCCGGCGCCTTCCAGGCTGTGGTGCCGCTCGGGTAGTACGCTCAGGTTCATTTTTACCGCCGAAAATTTGACAACCACTCCGTCATGCAGGTCCCGCGCCAGGCGCAGGCGCTCTTCTTCCTCGCCTTCCATCTTAGCTTTCAGCGCCAGGATTTCCCCGTCTTTTTCCAGGTTAAGAATGTAAGACCGGTGCAGCTTTTCCCGCTGCTGCTTCCGGGTATACAAGCCCGACAGGATAAGCGCCAACAGCAAGCCGCCCGCACCCAGGCCGCCGATCCAGATATTCTTCTCCCGTATGCGGTTACGCTCCGTAATCAGCTGCAGCTCCTTTTGCGCCAGCAGCTTGTCTTTTTCTGCTGTCTTGTATTTCATCTCCACCTCGGCAATACGTCCAGCGTTGTTGCTGCCGGTGAAGCTGTCCTGTATTTTCAGCTGCCGCTCTTTGTAATAGAGCGCTTTTTTGTATTGACCCAGCCCGGCATAGATCGTGCTCAGGTGGTCGTAGCCATCTCCCACATTGACAAGGTTATTGTATTGCTCGGCATAAGCAACTGCGGGCAGCAGGTAGCGCTTGGCTATGGCATACTGACCGGTATGCGTGTACACGCAGCCCATAAGGTACGACGCGCTCAGCCATTCGGCGGTGGAGCTGATCCCGCTGGCCTTGTCGTAAGCCTCGCGGGCCATACGCTGAGCCTCGGGATACCTGCCCTCCTTGGCCAGGGTTGCGCCCAGGATAAAGGCGCTGGTATAGATAAGATGCACATCATTCTTACGGTGGGCATAAGCCAGGGCAGGGTAGTGATAGGCCTTGGCCTCTTCGTACTGCTTTTTCTGGTAATAAATGGTGCCTTTATTGGCGATCATATTGATGATCTCCGATGAGTCGCCGCGGTGTTTGGCCAGGGCGATCGCCTTGTCCATAAGCGGCCATACCTTGTCCCATTGTTCCAGGCGCATTTGGATATTAGCCAGACCGGTATAGGCCCTGATGAGAATGGCATGATTGGTATCTGCCTGGCGTGTGCCCGACAGTATGCGATAGTAGAGCTTCGTTGCGGAATCTGCCTTTCCTTTTTGCCAGTAGGCATCGGCAGCATTGGTGAAAGTAAGATAGTAATAATAGCTGTCGACAACACACCGGGGTGTTTGTACCGCAACCTTCTGGTACAAGGCGATAGACTGATCGTAAGCGCCTACCTGGACATACAGGCCGGATAGGGAAAAGTATTGCTTGAAAGGGTATTCGCCCTTTTGCCGATAAGCTTCTGCCGATAGGCTCATGAACCGGATAGCCGATGGATAATCTGCTTTGGCAATATACCAGGAGCCTATATACGTGAGAATGCGCGCCCGGTGCCGGTGCTGGTTTCGCAGTTGGGATTCCCTTAAAGCTGCTTTGTAATAGACGATGGCGCTATCCCTGTTGCCGCTGCCGTTCTGTAGCTTGTAGCCCCGGTCCAGCATACGGTATATGGCCACAGAATCCACATAGTCCAGCGGACCGTCTGGCAGGCTGCCCAGCCGGGAAAAGAGCTCCTGTCCGTTCGTCATAAACGGGAACAGTGCAAACACAAGTAATCCTAAGCGCCTCATTTTCCTCATGGATGGTCCGCGTTGCGGCTAAGTATAACTACGTAATCTGACGAAATTACGTAGCTGTAATTTATGAAAAAAAACAGAAGGCATATAGATTTGTAAGAGCCCCCCGTTCCCTGGCTTCTGCTGAAGGAAGACAGGCGGGACCATGATAAAAGTAGGGTGTTTCCTGCTTTTGTCTTATGAACAGGCTTTTTCTCAAACCAATACCGGGACGACACAGGGTTCCATTAAACTGTAATACATTATGAAGAAAATGTACCCCTATGTTTTATTGTTGTTGCTAGGCGGTCTGAGCTATGCGACGGCCTTTACGCAAACGGTCGGTTTTGCCTGGGCACGACAGATCGACAATCCCAACACCGTGGTGTTTTCTCTGAATGCGGAAGTCAATAAGCATCATGCCATGGCTGTCGACTCACAGGGAAATGTCTATACGACGGGCGCCTTTTGGGGAACAGTCGATTTCGATCCTGGTCCCGGTGTGGTCGATCTTACCTCCGGTGCAACGATCAGCAGTATCTACATCACGAAGCTCAATGCGCAGGGCAGCCTGGTATGGGCCAGGTGCATGCCGGTAAGCGCCGGTAACGGATCTGCTTCGGCCATAACCATTGATAAAAAAGGTTCGGTATACATTACCGGCAAGCTGGAAGAGGCATCCACTATCGATTATGATCCCGGGCCGGCAACCCTTACCGGCAGCACCACGAACAACAACAGCCTGTTTGTAGCCAAGCTGAACAGCAGCGGGAACCTGGTATGGGCCAAACAGATGAACGGCGCTACGGGCGGGCTCAGCGTCAATATACTGAACGAGAGTAAAAGCGTCGTGGTAGATAACGATGAGAACGTATATTTCGGCGGACAGTTCAATGGCGGCATTGATCTTGATCCCGGTCCGGGAACGGCCAACTATACCATAGCCAATGTCTGTACCAACTGCATGTCAGTATTCGTAGCGAAGCTGACGCCTATGGGCGATTTTGTATGGGGGGGTGAGATGGTCTGTGATGCGGAAGCAGGACTGGAAAATATGGCCGTCGATGCCCAGGCCAATATCTACATGACCGGCAACTTTTTTGGCACGATCGACCTCGATCCGACGCCCGGCGTCTATGGCGTGGTGAGCGGTGTTACCGGTTATATTGTCAAGCTCAATACCCATGGAGCCTTTCAATGGGCCAGGGGCTTGCAGGGTACCGGCCGGCTCTGGTGCCATGGGATCGCTGCCGACGTAACGGGCAATGTGTTCCTTACCGGTGGTTTCTACGGGACGGTCGATTTCAACCCGGAAGAAGGACCGGCTAACGTATATAACCTTACCAGTCTCAACCCTTACAGCAGCACCGGGATACCCTATTACGGCGCATTCGATGGCTATGTGCTCAAGCTGAACACCAACGGAGGATTCGTATGGGTAAAGCAATACGGTGCGATCCTCTCCGGTAGTTATATCAATGCGGAGCTCGACAATGGCAGGGGATTCAGCATTGCTACCGACAGGGCAGGAGCGGTGTATACGGCGGGCGCCTTTATAGAAACGGCCGATTTTGACCCGGGCGCCGGTGTGTCTGCCCTTACTGCGGGGGCGGGTAAAGTCAACACTTATCTTCAGAAGCTCGATGCTGAAGGCAATTTTGAATGGGTTAAAAACCTCGACAACCAGTATCAGACCAGTACGGGCTTTGACATAATGCCGCTGACTGTGGACGTCGACGCCTCCGGCAATGTCTATACTTCCGGCACCTTTAAAAATACCGTAGACTTCGATCCGGACGCCGGCATATATAACCTGACAGCGGCGACGCCGGCCAGCCACTTTATCCTTAAGCTGGCCTCTTCCTGCGCGCTGACCTCTTCCGTAAAGCGGGATTCCGCCTGTGGTCCCTATACCTTCAATGGTGAGGTCTATACCGCCAGCGGCTCCTACAGCCAGCCATATATCGGAAGCCTGGGCTGCGACAGCATGGCCATACTCCACCTGGTCATCGAAGGCGACAGCATCAGGCGGGTCGATACGGGCTGCAAGCAATTTGTATTGAACAGTCAAACCTATACCGAAAGCGGCATCTATACCCAGACCTATACCAATGCTGCCGGCTGCGATAGCGTCCTGGTGCTGGACCTGTTGATCAACGCGCCCGATACTGCCGTGACCCTTGCCGGGAGAACGCTTAGCGCCCGGAGCACGGAGGGCGATTATTATCGATGGATCGATTGCAATGACAACAGTCCCGTGCCGGGAGCGACGACCCGGCAATTCAGCCCGGTGGAAGATGGCAGCTATGCGCTCGTGATCACGCTGGGCGGCTGCAGCGATACCTCGGCCTGCTATACTATAGGGACCAGCACCACCATCCGTACCGTATCCGGCAACCGGGTGAAGCTGTATCCCAATCCGGTGAAGGATATGTTGTTCATCGAAGCCGCCCAGGTGCTGGACCATGCTTCGCTAAGGCTTATCGATATTATGGGCAAGACGGTATTGCTGCAGCAACCGCTGCAGGGGCGGTCTTTCAGGGTGAGCACCGCAAACCTGCCGCCGGGTATCTATTTTGTTGAGCTGGCGGAGGGAGCCAGGACCTCGAAAGCCAAGCTGGTTAAATACTAAGGCTTCCCTGTTCTACGCAGACATTCAACAGAAACGACTATGAAACAGAAACGATTTTTTCCCCGGCCGCTATGGGTCCTTTTATTCCTCCTGGTGAGCGGAAGCCTGCGGGCGCAGGATTTTACCCAGCTGCCACAGTTCCGTAACGCGAACAGCATATGGATGTTCCGGACGAAGGGCGTAAACTTCAATACAAATCCTGCTGCCCTGCAGAACTCTGTAATGACCAGCGGTACCAGCGGCTGCGTCTCCCTTTGCCACCCGAAAACAGGCCAGCTGCTGTTTTACTCAGATGGTTATTACGTATGGAACCGTAACCACCAGATCATGCCCGATGGCCTGGGCCTGGCGGGATCCGGCCTGTCGATGCAGAACATCTGTATCGTGCCTTTTATTAATGATACCAGCAAATACTATTTGTTCTATATCAAGCAGGGCGGCATTGTTTTATCCCTTGGCGGACCGGCGCCTCCTTTCCCTCCGGGTATTTTCGATTACAACCTGACTTACTCGGTAGTGGATATGAACCTGGATAATGGTCTGGGAGCAATAGTCCCCGGCAAGAAAAATATCGTTGCAGCACATGGGCCCCTGGGCGATATGATCGCCGCCGTACCCGGCAACAACTGCGATGTGTGGTTGCTGACTCATCCCACTGATGTTCCCGATGTAAAGGCCTTTCATATCACCGCCGCCGGTGTGGATACTACACCGGTAGTATCGACGCTGACACCCGGCATTACCGGCCCCATGTCCTTTACAGCGGGCGCCCTGGCGGTATCGCCCGACCGTAAGAAAGTAGCAATGGCCAGCAACAACGGCCTGGAGACTTCCGGCTTCGGCTTCGGGTTTTATGGCACTATAGGTGTCCAGGTCGCCGACTTCGATCCGGAGAACGGTACACTGTCGAACAACATGGTACTGACCGATACTTCTATGGGGGAAGGCGTTTGCTTTTCTCCCGACAATTCCAAGCTGTACAGTGCTTTGATCACTGGTATGATCGATGCCGACAACTGCGGCTATCTGTGCCAGCATGATCTGAGCAGCGGTGTACAGGCCACCATTATTGCCTCGCGCTATACCATACCTTATACCGGCGGCGCGCTGCGCCGCCGGGGCGATACGGTTTTCCTGTCGGCTTTCCGCGGGTATTTCAGCCAGCCTAATCTTGCCGGGGCGGCCTGTGGCTTTGCACCTTCGACAGCCACACCCTTTCTACCGCCCGGCTATCCGCTGGGCAACCTGGGCTATCCCATTGGCAATGATGTTGTCTTTCCCATGCCACCTGATACGGTAACGCTGGCGATGACCGACACCTGCTTTTTCAGGAAGATAACCCTGCATGCCCCTCCCGGCTATAAGGATTACGTATGGGGAGATGGTGTGGCAGACAGCATGCACAACTTCTACACTTCGGGACAGTATAAAGTGACTTATAACGACGGCTGCCATACCTATATCAAGCCCTATAAGCTGAATGAAATGGGCGCCGGCCTGGGGCCGCGCGATACGGTGATCTGCAAGGCGCCGCCCCTGCTGCTGCAGGCGGGTGTAAAAGGGCAGGTGCAATCTTTCCTCTGGCAGGATGGCAGCACAGGTAATAGTCTGCAGGTGCTGCAGGACGGGCAATATTGGGTACAGGTACGCTTTGCCGGCGGCTGCACCCTGGCCGATACCATCTCCATAACCTTTTCCGATGTGCAGCAGGACCTGGGCGACGACAGGATCATCTGCCGCGGAGACCCCGTTAATGTTCTGCTGAAAGCCAATGTCCCGGCGGGCGGAACAGCCGTCTGGAGCACCGGCGCTACGGGCGAGACCACTATCGTAACGGATACCGGGACCTACAGTGTGAAGGTGACTGCAGGCAAATGTACCGGCCGTGACGAGATCACCATCAGCGTGGGCTATTGCGCGTGTCAGCCCCTGGTGCCCAACGCTTTTTCACCCAACGGCGACGGTATGAACGATTGGTTCAAACCCGTGCTGGCCGCGGATTGCCCGGTAAGCAACTATTCCCTGTCGGTGTACAACCGTTTCGGACAGCGGGTTTTCTTCAGCGCCAAACCCGGCCAGGGCTGGGACGGGCAGTTCAACGGGCAGCCCTCGGAAGTAGGCACTTATATGTATGAGCTCAGGTACACAGGAGGTGTGCGGAACATAAGCGAATATAAGAAAGGCGACATTAACCTTATCCGTTAGCCTCAAAAAAGACAGCTATGAAATTGATCCTGAAAATAATGATCCTGCTCGGTGGTCTCGCGCCCTTATGCAGCCGTGTTGCCGGGCAGCAATACCAACTGCGGGAAGGCCACATACGCTTCAGCATTATCGCGCCCGCATCGGAGCTTACTGCAGACAACGATTCCCTTTCCGGCAGCCTGGACCTGGGCAAAGGAACGCTCCGTATAACCGCCTATGTAGCGGGCTTTGCCTTCACCTCGGCTGAAATGCCCGAGCTGATGCGGAAAGGCGCCACTTATCGCTTTCATCATTACTACTTCGACAGTGAACGGTATCCGCTGGCTACTTTTAACGGCGCTGCCGCTGCACTGAAGAAAATAGATCCGGCGAAAGACGGGACTTATGAGATCAGCTGTGAGGGCAAGCTTTCTATGCACGATGTAATAAAGATCATCACGGTTAAAGGCACCGTAACGATGAAAAGCGGTATTGCTACGCTCAACAGCGATTTTATGATCGATCCGCACGATTACGCAGTACGCATTCCGGAGACCATCAGCCGGTTCTACTATAAGGATATGAAGATCGCGGTGAAGGCGCGGATGGTCCGTAAAGGAGCGAAGCAATAGTATAGGGATAGCAGTAAAATACTGTCATGAAAAGGTTAAATACAAATCCGCCCGCAATGCATGGCCAATCGCATTGTAAGCGGTGCCATCCGGTAAAAGCGCATGATGAGACAATGTATCCTGATCCGTTAGCGGTACCTGATCTTGCAAAACATGCGCCGTTCGCGGGCGCCCAGCGCTGAGATCGCATTGCCGCTAAGACCGACAATGCTGTTGTGGTATTCCTTCAGATTCGGGATCGTCCCGATCACTTTGGCATATACTGTTTTCCCGTTGGCCGGGTTGGTAATAGACAGGATCGTTCCTTTGCCGGCTGTATTGTGGAAGGCATAATATACGCCGGGTGCAGCCTTGGTGCGCAAAGGGTAGAAGACCGCTGCGCCAGACTCCTCATTGGTCGAAACACCCTGCACCTGTTTTTCGTAAAGCGCTTCGAAGGCAGATACTATTTCTGTTGTTGTGTCCTTCTCCGCCAGGGCCGGTTTCTGCACCGGCTTCACGGTGTCGTGCATCACAGGGCGGGTGGGGAGAGCCGTTCCCGGGTGAACCGCAATAGCCTGCGGACGGGCGGTATCGGGCTTGGCAAAAGGCTTCTGCGCAGCATCATAAGCCACCCAGCCGACCTGCAGGATGTCGCCGGTAGCGATATCGGGGGTGTTGCGGTGATTCCATCGCTGGATCGCGCTTTGCGATACACCCATCATACGGCTGATGCTGCGCAGGTCATCCTCATCGCCCGCCCGGTAAAAGACAGGCTTGCTTTTGACCACACTTTCGATACGGATAAAATTATAGTCGTCGATCGGTATCCTGAATTTCGAACCTTCCGGGAGACCGTCCTGGTAGCTGACCCGGTTCACATCGGCAAGCACTGCCGGAGGAACGGAATAGCGTTTCGATAAGATGAATAGTGTTTCTCCGCTCTTCACCCGGTGGATGAGATAGGGCATGTCCTCCTTATGCTTCACCCATAAAGTGTCCTGGGCTTTGGTACAAAGCGATATGCAGCACAGGAGCAGCAACAGCAATCTATTTTTCATAAGCATGACGCATCTGCAGGGCTAATACCGGTGCCCGCGGTTTCTGCTAAGTTAAAAAAAGAACGGTTAAGGCGCGGCAGACACCTTAACCGTTATCCCCTTTCCGGGTTGGAAAAGGATTACTTCATCGGCTCCTGCGCCGCCAGCTTGGCGGTGCGGCTTACCGAAGTATTAACACCTTCTATGTTCTTGCCGTCCTTATCCACGAGCTGTACCTTAACGGTTACGTCGCCCATGGGCGCATTCTGGATGAAATACGGCTGCCATTTGTCAATATCGAAATTAGTACCGTTCACATCTACTTTTACCTTGTTGCCATCCGGCGCCAGGCCTGTGTTGTAGACATAAAAATCAAGCAGGAGATTTTTGGTGTCGGCGCCTACATAGTCGCCTTTTGGACGGCTGTAGAAGATCATCGGCGTTTTGGGGAGCTCCATTTTGGTCAGCTTGCCTTTCTCATCTACGGAGAAATGATACAGCACACCGGCTTTTGGTGTTTTGATCGACTCGTGGTAAGAGCGGGACAGGAACGACATCAGGTAATGCTCCGACTTAACCGGCACGGTAAAGCTCCTGGTGGGTTCGTAGAGTGCCACGTAAGGTTGGTTGTCCAGGATGAAATGAATGTGCTGGCCGTCCTTTGAATTGTTGCAGTTCTTGGAAGCAGCATCGCCCGTCTGGCTTTTTAGCTCATAATTTTTGACATCATAGTCGATGGTGATCTTTACGGAGTCGGAGCCTTGCAGCTCGGCCTTTACGTTTTTGATACCCAGCTGTGCATCCGGGAATTCAGGCGATCCGGTTACCGGCGTAATGGTAATGGGGCCGGAAGGAGCCGTGGTGGTGGTTTCCACCTTGGTTGTATCCGAGGTAGAAGCTGTTTCGGTTGTATTGTTGTTGCAGGCGGTAAGTGCAAGCAACGCGACAGACACAGCAGTTGTCGTTATCGATTTCAAATTCATATCTGTTAGATTTTGGAGGCCTAAAGCTAAACGATTATTGTGTTGAGGATCAATAAAATAATGTCATTTAACGCTATTTTAAATTCTGATTGCCGGCAACTTATTTAACGATGACTACCGATCCCGCCTTGTCGGGAAGCGGCGTATAGCCGATTTGCTGCTCTGCGCAGAACCGGACTACGGCATCTCTAACACCTTTATAGCCTTCATTGTTGAAATCGTGTACCATAATATATCCTCCGGCATTGAGCCTGGGATAGAAATAGACCAACCCGTTATAAATGGGGTCATACAGATCGGTATCGAGGCTCACGAAGGCAAAAGTATCCCTCACATCATCCGCGGTCTCGGGAAAATAGCCTTTTTTGATGATGCATTTTCCAGGATGAGGCATAATCGCCAGCACCTGCTGTACGGAGGTTTCCGAAAAATCCTGGTTGGCCGTTGAGTAACTTTCGCCGAGCTCTTTCTTTTTATCCCTGTTGTCGAAGCCCTCGAAGGTATCAAACAGGTAAAGGGCACGATCGGGGAAGTAAGCATTCAGGTACCGGGCGAATTTTCCTTTGAAAACACCCACTTCCGCAATGCTGCCTGGTACCTTCCTCTCCTTGATCTCGTTGCTGATCAGCTCAAGGGTGGATAGCCGTATGTAGTCATAATACCTGGTATCGATCTTCCGGTTCCTGGAGAGGTAAGCCAGCGAAGGCGCGATGGCCATTTTAGATTTATGTAAAAGCCTTTTCCCTAAAAAATAATTAATTCCTTTACCTATAGCCTGGAGCATAAAGAAGCAATTGTAGCAGGCAATATTAATAAAATTCGGCTGGATTGACGGTTAGTGATTAAATTGCGTCTTTTTACAGATTTATGGATAAGCGCTATCCGCAGCAAAAATGCGAAGGGATCCAGGAAAGAACAAACCGTTGTTTCGATCATGGATATGGCCATACTCGGCGATCGCTGCTTAAACCCCTGTGTCTGGCAAAGCAACTTTAAATAGCATTGAATGATATTTTCCATGACAGGCTACGGCCGTGCTGAAGGCAAGGCGGGCAACCGGCAGGTAATTGTAGAAGTGAAATCCCTGAACGGGAAACAGTTTGAGCTCAACAGCCGCATCACGCCTTTGCTGAAAGCTTATGAAGCCGATATCCGTAACGAGCTGATGCGTATCCTGAAGAGAGGAACGATCGACCTGGCTGTTACGGTAAAGCAGGAAGGCGCAGGCAAGCCGATGCAAGTCAATACCGAGCTGGCCCGTTACTATCACCAGGCCATGACTGCTATTGCTGCTGACCTGAAGCTTGAAGTGGACGGCCACCCTGAACACATACTGGCTACGCTGATGCGGATGCCCGAAGTAGTGGCGGCCGATACCGATACCCTGCCCGAGGCGGAATGGCTGGAGATCAAACAGCTGATCACGGAAGCAGCCGAACGGCTGAGCAGGCATCGCGAAGAGGAGGGTAAAGCCATTGAAAAAGATCTGCTGGCCAATATCAATGGTATCGAAACCCTGCTGAAAGCGGTAGAGCAATATGAGCCGGCAAGGATCGAACGGATCCGTCAGCGCATCAACAGCTCCCTGAATGAGTGGGCCGAAAAGGAAAGGATCGATATGAACCGCCTGGAACAGGAGCTGATCTATTATATCGAAAAGATCGATTTCTCTGAAGAGAAGCAACGTCTGCGTACGCATTGCGCCTATTTTGCCGAGCTCGCCGGCAACGGTCTTGCCGATGGCATCGGTAAGAAACTGGGCTTTGTGCTGCAGGAGATCGGCCGCGAGATCAATACCCTCGGCTCCAAAGCCAATGATGCCGATATCCAGAAGATCGTCGTGAATATGAAAGACAACCTGGAAAAGGCGAAGGAACAAGTATTAAACGTATTGTAATATTCGGGGACCGTAAACAGCATATGAAAAATCGCATTGTTTCTCTTGCCCTGGGCGCAGCCGTCTTATTGCTGACTGCTATATCCTGCGGGGTAAAATCAGCTTACTACCAAAAGCAGGAAGCTATCCCCGGCGCGCAATGGGAATATAAATTTCAACCGGTATTTGCCGTAGATATTACCGATACGCAGGCCCTGTACCGTTTTTACCTACTGGTGCGCCACGACGAGGGCTATCCCAACGCCAACCTCTGGTTCCGGCTGAAAGTAAAAGCGCCGGGCGATACCACTTTCAGCGAGGGTATACGCATAGAGAAGGACCTGGCCGACAGCAAAGGCGAATGGCTGGGAAGAGGTATGGGCGGTATCTGGGAACACAAGCTACCCTTGTTGGCGAAAGAGGTGCCCAGGCTGGCTAAGCCGGGCCGTTACGAATTCCGCATCGAGCAGATCATGCGCAGCAATCCCTTGCCCTCGGTGCTGAATGTGGGATTGATCGTCGAAAAGATAGAAAGGAAATAATTTTTCTTCATTTTTCGGGTAGAGACGTTGCATGCAACGTCTCTACCCGAAAAATGAAGAAGCCGCCGCTGATCCCAATCAGCGGCGGCTTTCGTATGTACAGCAAGGTGCGAAAATGATTTTTAGGCCGGGTATATCGTTTGCGTAATGCTTAAAACAGCATTTGCACGGTGCCCTGCGGGCCCCTGTCCTTACCCAGGTGGCGGTAAGCTTTCTCGGTAGCTTCCCTGCCCCTTGGCGTACGGACGATATAGCCCTCCTGGATCAGGAAAGGCTCGTAAACTTCTTCAATGGTGCCTGCTTCTTCACCTACCGCTGTGGCAATATTGCTGATGCCTACGGGGCCACCTTTGAACTTTTCGATCAGGGTGCTGAGGATCCGGTTGTCCATATCGTCGAGACCGCTGGCATCCACATTCAGCGCCTTCAGGCTGTGTTCGGTAATGCCCAGGTCGATCACCCCATTGCCCAGCACCTGAGCAAAGTCGCGCATACGGCGCAGCAGGCCATTGGCAATACGTGGCGTGCCCCGGCTGCGCCGGGCAATTTCACCGGCAGCATCGGATGTGATCTTTACATGGATCAACGCTGCCGAGCGGACGACGATCTTCTGCAGCACCTCCTGCGGATAATAGTCGAGCCGCGACTTGATGCCGAAGCGCGACAGCAGCGGAGACGTAAGCAGCCCTGAACGCGTGGTCGCCCCAATGAGCGTAAAAGGGCTGAGGCTGATCTGTATGCTGCGGGCATTAGGCCCGCTTTCGATCAGCAGATCGATCTTATAGTCTTCCATCGCCGCATACAGGTATTCCTCTACCACGACACTCAGCCGGTGGATCTCGTCGATGAACAGCACACTACGGTTTTCCAGGTTGGTGAGCAGGCCGGCCAGGTCGCCCGGCTTTTCCAGCACAGGCCCGCTGGTCTCCTTAATGCTTACCCCCAGCTCATTGGCGACAATGCGCGATAGCGTTGTTTTACCCAGGCCCGGAGGACCATGGAACAGCACATGATCCAGCGCTTCGCCCCGCATATTGGCCGCCTTGATAAAGATGCGCAGGTTTTCGATCAGCTGCGGCTGCCCCGAAAAATCCTCGATCGATTGCGGTCTGATGCTGTTCTCATATTCCTTCTCCCCGGAGCTAAGGCTGTCTTTCGGACGGATATGCGATGGTTCCATGAAGTAAAATTAAAGAAAGATTATCAGGGGTGAGTATTTGAGTATTGAGTACTGAGTATTGGGTACTGAGTATTGGGGTGCTCAAATTCCAAATTTCAAAAATTCCAAATACTTACAATAGTTTACATCTGATGCTTGATGCCAATCTAACATCTTGCATCTACATCTAGCCCCTATGATAACATTTACGGCAGCGGGGCTCATATTTGTCTTTCTCGCCCAGCACCAGGCGGCCCTCGTCAGCAGAGGTGCGATAAGAATAATTAGCAATGTTGCCGCAGACCACACAAATGGCGTGGAGCTTGGTAATATAATCGGCCTTGGCCAGCAAGGCCGGTACAGGACCGAAAGGCTGACCCTGGAAATCCATGTCCAGGCCCGCTACAATTACCCTTACACCTTTGGAAGCCAGTGTCTCGGCCACATTGGGCAGCTCGGCATCGAAGAACTGCGCCTCGTCGATGCCGATCACCTCCGCATCTTCGGCCAGCAGCAATATATTCTGGGAAGCCGTTACCGGCGTGGAGCGAATACGGCTTTCATCGTGCGACACAACATCCGTTTCATGGTAGCGGGTATCGATGGCAGGCTTGAAGATCTCGATGCGCTGGTTGGCGATCTGGGCGCGTTTCAGCCGGCGGATAAGCTCTTCCGTTTTGCCGGAAAACATCGAGCCGCAGATCACTTCGATCCAGCCCGAGTCCACTCCGGTCTTAAAAGGTTCTATAAACATCTGGTTGCAAAAATAGGGTTATTGTCGGCAAACATGACTGTCGTTTCCCGTTCATGGAGTAGCGGCCGTAGCCGTATTGCTGGGGGCGCTCTCGTTCCAGAGCCGGTCAAGCGCCGTGACCACGTACCGGAAGCTTCTACCACCCTCCTTGTCCAGGAAGCTGTTGTTGCGCGTCAGCGCTATGATCTGTCCCGCATCGCTGAGGTCGATTTTTTCATCTTCATCGAAACGGTAGATCAGGTAACGTTGCTGAGCTTTGGTATTACCCTCCCATTGCAGCAATACACCACCATTGGCGCCCGATGCCATCAGTACCGGCGCAGCCGGCGCCGTATGGTCGAGCCAGGGCATAGCAGGTGGGATAGCAATAGAGCCGAAATAATTTTGCTGCAGGCTGTCTGTCAGGCCGAGCCTGATCTTGCTGAAGCTGGACGAGCTGTAGAAGATAAAGCCGTCGGTACCAGCCTGGCGCGCGGCACGGATCTGCTTCAGTATTTCATTGGGGCTGTTCCAGGGCGAAGCTGTAGCATTCAGCATCCGGTAAACACCCAGGCCGATATACAGCTGGCGTTGCCCCGAATGCTGCTTCCACCAGGGCAGCAGCACATCGTAGGGCGCTACCCGGTGGCCATGCTCCCAGTACAGCTGCGGCGCTACATAGTCTACCCATTTCCGCTCGATCCACAGGAGAATATCGGAATACAAGTCGTCGTAGCAGCTGCTGCCGCGGGTCGCCGACCCCTCCGGGTCATCTTTTTGGTTGCGCCAGATGCCGAAAGGGCTCACGCCGAATTTGACCCAGGCCTTCTCCTTCTTGATGTTAGTATTCAGTTGCGATATGAACAGGTTCACATTGCCGCGACGCCAGTCTTCCAGGCTTTGCCCGTTGTTGTAACGGTTGTAGCTGGCCCGGTCGGGAAATGGCCTGCCGCCTGCGGGATAGGGATAGAAATAGTCGTCTATATGCACCGCATCGATATCATAACGCCTGACCACATCCAGGATAACCTTCAGGATATATTCGCGGGCATCGGGATTGCCGGGATCGAAATAGGATTTGCCATCATAGTTGATGATCCAGTCGGGATGCTCGCGGGTCGCATGCCCCGGCGGGTTAGGGTTGCTGCTGCTGCTGACCAGGGCGCGATAGGGATTGAACCAGGCATGAAACTCCATATTGCGCTTATGCGTCTCGTTGATCATGAATTCCAGCGGATCGTATTTGGGAAAAGGCGGCTGGCCCTGCTTGCCGGTAAGGTATTTGCTCCAGGGCTCATAGGGCGAAGGATAGAAAGCATCGGCAGCAGGCCGCACCTGGACCACTACGGTATTGAAGCCGCTTTTCTGGAAAAAGTTCAGCTGGTTGAGGAACTCCTGCTGCTGCTGCTGGGCCGAGAGGCCGGGCTTTGAAGGCCAGTCGATATTGCCCACAGTAGCGATCCATACCGCCCGCATTTCCCTCTTGGGCGCATGGGGCCCGGCCTGAGCGACAACAGGTATACAGAACAGGGATACCAGCAGGAAATAGAAATAGTGCAAAGTCTCTTTGTTTAATGGTTCCGGGCAAAGATAATCTATGCACCCCTGATACCGGGAAGGCACGCTTTATTTTTTATCAACATTTTATTTCCTGCCAAAGAGATACATCGCCATGCAGAGCAGCAAAGCCGCCAGTACGGCCAGCCAGGGGAAAAGCTTTTGCCAGCGGGCTTCCCGTGCCAGACGGGACAGTACACGCTGTAAGCCGGCGCGCTCTTCATCGTTTGCTGCGATCAGCAGCAGCCGTTCCCATATGTCGCGTGCATAGTAATGGGGGAGGTGCACCGCGGCTTTCGCAGCTTCGGCAATAATCCCGGCACGGTCCTGGTCCCCTGCCTTCAGCTGTATGATGCCGATCTTATCGTCTGAAAAGATGAAGAGCAGGTATTGGTGCAGCAATTGCTTGTTCATGCGGTACACATCTACCTGCGCGATATGCGCGTTGAGCTTCTCCAGCTCCAGGTGCAGGTAGCCGGGAGTGAGGATAGCCGCTTGTTTGTGGAAGCGGCCCGAAAGCCATCGTTCATAATCGTATAATGCTCTCTTTTCTACATGGGAAAGTACTGTATAGGCTTCGTGGATTTCCCGGAAACGGGCTTCCGCAAACACATTGGACGGATTTTTGTCCGGGTGAAATTCATGCGCGAGCCTCCGGAAAGCTTTCTTGATTTCCTCGGTTCCGGCCTCCGGCCCCAGTTCTAAAGCTTGATAGTGATCTTTTATGACTGATAATTAATGAATTATTGTGGAATTTATTACGCCTTTGCCGGGAATCCGGGTAATATATTGCCCAAAGCTAAAGAATTGTTTAAAAATGTGTTTATGAAGGCACAAATATCAGATAATGAGGCACATTTGACCTTGATCCGTCGTAATTTTACAACAACAATCAAAACCGATATATCATGACAGAAAAAGCTTTTAACGACATGCTTATCGCCAACAGCGATTTTCTTCAGCCCGTTGCTGTTTCACTTACCCATGATACCGAAGAGGCAAAGGACCTGATCCAGGAAACTTTGTATCGTGCCATGGCCAACAGGGAAAAGTACCAGACGGGTACCAATATCAAAGCATGGCTGTACACCATCATGCGCAATATCTTTATCAATAACTACCGCCGCAAGAAGAAGTTCACTAAGGTAACTTCGGATGTGCCCCAGGATTATTTCCTGTACCAGACCGATAAGGTGGCGCACAATGATGGCATCATTAACGCCGGTATCCGCGAGATCAAGGCGGCGATCAACAGGCTTCCCGATATCTTCAGGCTGTCCTTTGAGCTGCATTACCTGGGCTACAAATACCAGGAGATCGCCGATACGCTGCAGGAGCCCCTGGGCACCATCAAGAGCCGCATCCACTTCGCAAGAAAGATGCTGGCCAGCAAACTGACAAGATAAGTGGCAGGTGAAGAACCTGCATCCAACTGCTGCCAGCCCCGTAAGGCTGGCAGTTTTTTATCTGCCGGCAGCTCTTGCTACCCGAAGGGGTTTACCTAATTTTGCCGCTCAAACAACCATGCCATGCCTGCAAAACTCTCCGTCAATATCAATAAGATCGCCACGCTGCGCAACAGCCGTGGCGGCAACAATCCCGATGTGATCAAAGCTGCGCTGGACATTGAGCGCTTCGGTGCCGATGGCATTACCGTGCATCCCCGTCCGGATGAGCGTCACATCCGCTATGCCGATGTAAGGGAGCTGAAAAAGGTGATCAGTACAGAGCTCAATATAGAAGGCAATCCTGTCGAAGACAGCTTTGTGCAGCTGGTGCTGGAAACCCTGCCTGCACAGGTAACCTTAGTGCCTGACAGTCGCGACCAGCTGACCTCCAACCATGGATGGGACACGGTTAAAGAGGCAGACTACCTGAAGCAGATCATTGCGGTATTCAAAGAAAAAGGGATACGCGTATCTATTTTTGTCGATCCGGTAGTGGAGATGGTCTCCGGGGCCAGGGCCTGCGGCACCGACCGCATCGAGCTGTATACCGAAGCTTATGCCCGCGACTATCCGAAAGACAGCGAAGCGGCAATAAAAGATTATGTAGCTACTGCTCATGAGGCCGCCAGGGTAGGGCTGGGGCTGAATGCAGGTCATGATCTCGACCTTGAAAACCTGCAGTTCCTCGCGCAACGATTACCCAATCTGGACGAAGTATCCATCGGCCATGCCCTGATCAGCGATGCCTTGTATTATGGCCTTCAGAATACGGTGCAGTTGTACAAAAGACAGCTACAGTAGCCATTTGCTGTGTGTAATAAAATTTGACCTGGTAGGGACGTAGCATTGCTACGTCCCTACCAGGTCTATTCTTCCAAAATGTATATTGCTACCAAAGCCGGGAGCGTCATTATAGCAGCACCGTCAGGCTTTTGATAACAGCGCCCAGGCGTATGGCATCATAGATGCGGGCCTCGCTGGCGCCATGCTGCTTTACGGAAGCTTCGTGCGAAGTAACGCACAGCTCGCAGCCATTGAGTGCAGACACTACCAGGCTCACCAGCTCGAAGAGGCCTTTGCCCAGCACCGGATTCATCATAATGCTCATGCGCAGACCCGCCGGAGTATTGTTGTAATATTGGTTTTGCGGCAGGTAATGACGAAAACGATAGAAAACATTATTGGTATTCATCAGCGCCGTGCAGGCATGTATCTCGGCGATAGCTGCATCATCGGCGCCTTCCTGGCGGGCCAGGCTTTCGAGTGCGCCGATCAGCACTTCCGATTTCTCGTTCACAGCCACAGACAAGGCCAGCAGTACGGCTTCTTTCTTATCGATATTAGGGCTTTTCAAGACTGCGCCGATATTGAGCTTCAGGTCTTTTAGGAAGCGGTTATCGGCGGCAGCCAGCTTTTCCAGCCCGGCGCTTTTATGACCGGCAGGGATATGCAGATCACTATAGAGATTCTGGATTGTCTCATTCATGTTATTGACAGCATTAAAATTGAATAAAGCGATACAAGCGAAAGGCGTTGCCATACGATGGCTGCTTGTATCCCGGATGGAGAAAGAGATGTGAATGCTGCACCAAGGGCACAGATCCACATCTCTTAAAAAGATGGATTAAGCTTCCTGCAGCTGAGCAGTCAGGGTTTCTTCGCCTTTCTTCCAGTTACAGGGGCACAGTTCATCCGTTTGCAATGCATCCAGAACACGCAGCACTTCTTCTACATTGCGGCCTACGCTCAGGTCGTTTACATTGACCCAGCGGATGATACCCTGGGGATCTACGATGAAAGTAGCGCGGTAAGCGATCTTTTCATTGGCTTCCAGGATACCCAGCGCTTCGGCCAGTGATTTGGAGGTATCGGCCAGCATGGGGAACTTCAGGTCGCGCAAATCGTTGTTCTCCCTTCTCCAGGCCAGGTGCACAAACTCGGAGTCTGTAGAAGCGCCGATCAGCACAGTATCCCTGTCGGCAAATTCGCCATATACATTATTGAAAGCAGCGATTTCGGTAGGACAGACAAAGGTGAAATCCTTTGGCCACCAGAACATCACCATCCATTTGCCGCTCTCGGTATGGATCGCATTGGTAATATCTGCGAATTCTTTACCCGGTGCATCGGCGGCTAACGCTGACGCCACTACTGCTTTCTTCTTGAATTCGGGGAACTGGCTGCCTACTGAAACTGTTTTGTTGCTCATTGCTTTTTTAATTTTTTGATTTTGAAATAAAGTGTTGTTGTTTTTTTGCGGGGCAAAGGTCGCTAACCTTTTTGTTATGCCGTCAAAATTTTGGCTATTAAAAAATAGGGATTTTCAATGCGGATTTTGATGCGCTTATGATATTTTCTTCATGCCGATCCCTTAAAACGCGCCGTTTTCCTCCGGTCGAATTCCTACATTTGCGTATGGCAGTCCGTATTGTATTCCTGGGTTCCAAGCCCATAGGTTACCAATGTCTTCAGTATCTCCTGGAAAAGAAAGATGCGCTGGATGTAGCGCTTGTAGGTGTCCGAACCCGCATGCGCAAAGAGTTTGGGGCTGAAGGCAATGATCTTGCTGCGCTCGCTGCACAGCACGGCATTCCCCTGCTGCAGTCGCTGGACGAGCTGCCCGAATGCGATATCATCTATTCGGTACAGCACCATGAATTGCTGCAGGCCGCACATATCCGAAAAGCCCGGCGGATCGCCGTCAACCTGCACCTGGCGCCCTTGCCCGAATACAGGGGCTGCAACCAGTTCTCCTTTGCCATTATGGATGAAGCGACCGAGTTTGGCGTTACCCTGCACGAGATCGATACCCGTATCGACCACGGTGATGTGCTGTTCGAGCAGCGCTTTTCCATTCCTGAAAATTGCTGGGTGAACGAGCTCTACGAGCTTACCTTCAGCGCTGGTATGTCTTTATTCCGCGACTCATTGAAACCCTTGCTGGACGGGAGCTACGCACGCACACCTCAGTCGGAGCTGATGAAGCATCGCCCCAGCAGCCTGCATTTCCGTGAGGAGATCGGGGCCCTGAAGCAGATTGACCTTACCCGGGGCGAAAAGCAGGTGCAGAAGGCCATCCGGGCGACTTATATGCCGGGATTTGAGCCGCCCTATACCCTTATCGGCGGTAAAAAGGTCTATTTCTCCCTGGAAAACGAGCCCCATGCAGGCAACTAAAGCACATTTGCTTTGTCTATGCTCTTATCAGCGTCCATACCGGGGATTATACTTAATTTTGCCTATTGTTTTTCCGGGTAAAATTTACCGCACTAACTGAAATTTATGATCGTAGAACAGCTTTATACCAATTGTCTCAGCGAGGCTGCTTATTTTATTGCCGATGAGGGCGAAGCTGCAGTGATAGATCCTTTACGTGACATCGGGGCTTATCTCGATCTTGCGGCAAAGCACAATGCGAAAATCAAATATATTTTCGAGACCCATTTTCATGCCGACTTTGTGAGCGGTCACCTGGAGCTGGCGAAGGCTACCGGCGCTACCATTGTGTATGGGCCGCAAACCAATGCCTCCTTCGACTTTCACCTGGCGAAGGACGGCGAGGTCTTTACCGTAGGGAACCTGAAGCTGAAGGCGCTGCATACACCGGGGCATACGCTCGAAAGCACCTGCTACCTGCTGCTCGATGCTGAGGACCGTGAGTATTGCGTGTTTACAGGCGATACTTTATTTGTAGGCGATGTGGGGCGCCCCGACCTGTTCAGCGGCAACCTGTCGAAAGAACAGCTGGCCTCGATGATGTACGATTCGCTGAACAATAAGATCAAAACGCTGCCTGATCACGTGATCGTGTATCCCGCACATGGCCCGGGATCGGCCTGCGGAAAGAATCTCGGCAAGGAGACCTTCAGCACGATCGCCACACAGAAGGCCACCAATTATGCGTTGAAAGATCAAAGCCGGGAAGACTTTATCAGTGAAGTGACAACAGGGCTCAGCGCGCCGCCGGCTTACTTCCCGGTCAATGCCCAGCTCAATGCGCAAGGTTATGAAAGTATGGATAAAATAAGGGCCGGCGCTTTGCAGGCGCTTCCCATCAGCACGTTTGAGCAAAAAGTAAAGGATGGCGCCTGGATACTTGACAGCCGCCCCTCTTCTGTATTCACCGAAGGTTTCGTGCCCGAATCCATCAGCATAGGGCTCGACGGTCGCTTTGCCGAATGGGCCGGAAGCTTGCTGCCTTTTGGCCAGGAGCTGGTGCTGGTTACCGAGCCCGGTAAAGAGGAAGAGACGGTCGTACGGCTGGCCCGGGTAGGCCTCGATAAGGTGACGGGATATCTTGATGGTGGTTTTGAAGCCTGGCAGCAGGCCGGTAAAACCATCGACCTGATCATTGATGTAATGCCGGAAGAGCTGGCGATGGATATCCCCTTCGACAATAAGCTGCAGGTGATCGATGTGCGCAAGCCCTCCGAATTTGAAAGCGGGCATGTAAAGGGCGCCGAGAATATTCCGCTCGGTGAATTGAGTAACCCCTTGCACATGGCGCAGGTCGATGATGATGCCAACCTCTATGTACACTGTGCCGGCGGCTATCGTAGCGTGATCGCCTGTTCGCTGATGAAGCGTGAAGGCTTTCACAACCTGCGCAATGTACTGGGCGGCTTCGGTAAGATGAGAGAAGTAAAAGGCATGCCGGTGGTGCTGCCTTCTGCAGCTGGCGCTTAGCCGTCAGGATACCGACCAGTAGCCGTTCCCAAAAGAGCGGCTTTTTTTATGCCGGTACCTGCTGAACTGCGATTGGCTGCTGGGTTAATCGGGTATAAGTGTTTACTTTGCCGGTGAACCAAACAAATTCCTCAACATGAAAAAAGCTTTGCTTTTCTTCGCCTCTTTTTGCCTCGGCGGCCAGGCCTTTTCCCAATGCCGTATCCTCTACAACAATTATGATCTTGTATTCGAGGAAACCTTCGACAACATCAGCAGCACCAGCCAGCTCAGCAATGTCTGGCAGTTTGTGCACGACGATCCGGGCTACGGCTGGGGCGACTATGTCGATCCGGTTACCAATGTACGTACCTATGGTGAGTTCTATAACCAATCGCAGGTAAGCATACAGCCGGGCGGCATTATGCGGCTTACTGCACAGCGGGTAGATGGGGCAATCCCGGTATGGTCCAATTGGCTCAATAGCTACCGCTATCCCAAGTATAAATCCGGTATGATCCAGCTGCGCAACGACCTGTTCAGCGACAGCCGCTTCGACAGGACCGTTAGCGGATGTACCGACAGGACGGGCTTTCTCTATGGTATGTTCGAGATAAGGGTAAAGCTGCCGCCCAGCGCAGAATGTTTCCCGGCCTTCTGGCTGCCGACAACCGGGCCCACAGAGATCGATATCTTTGAATACGGCGGCAATGACCGCCAGATATCCAATAACGTAATTTGGTGGTCGGGTGGTACCGGCAGCGGCTGCCAGGGTTTCTTCAATAAGTCGACCGGTAATCCCCTGCCTTCCGATTGGCACACCATTACCTGCGTATGGACGCCGGATAAAGTGACTTTCTTTTTCGATGGCCGGGAAACCCGTACGGTCAACAGCAGCCAGAAGGCAACCTATGCTTACTGCCCGGCGTCGATCATTGTCAACCTGGCCATGAACCCCTGGCATAATGTGTCCTCAAATTATATGGACGTAGATTATGTGCGGGTGTATAAGCCCAAGCTGCGCAACTATAACCTGAGCTATAAAAATGCTTACGAATCGTTGAGCCATGATATCTTTGAAAACGCCACGGGGACTTATGCCCCTGTTCATTCTGCCGCCAATTCCATCGCACCGAATACCAGCAATCCGAACGAGGTCTTCTACAGGGGAACGGACAACTATCTGTATGTAGCGACCAAAGGAGCAAGCGGCTGGAATATCAAAAAGCTGCTGTTCAACGATGGCTCTTCCACGCTGGCGGCAGGCGATGTACGTTATCTGCCGGTATACGATATGCTGCTCTACGTGGGTACCGACAACCGGATCAATTTATTCGGAAGGTCGACCAGCACCGGTACCGGCTTTTACCACTGGTGCCTTACTTCCAACTGGAGCTGCTACTGGTGCAACAGCGACGACCTGATCTCACCTTCAGCAGGTGCGCTGCAGACAACACCCAATGGAGAAGTTTTCTACAGGGGGCTCGACAATAAAATGCATCGCTATTATATGAACGGCAGCAACTGGGCGCATCAGATATTAAGCGCTACCTACAATCCTTCGCATCCGGTGGACTTTGTGCAGGGAGATATTACGATCGATCCCAACAATAATACGGTTTTCTATAAGGGATCGGATAACCGGCTCCAGGTATTCTATAAAGATGCCGGGGTATACCACCAGGGCTGGATCGACGATAACTGGGCTACCTCAGCCTACCAGGTAAACGCCAAACCTGGTTCCATGACCTGGGCGCCGGCCCTGAACGGTGTGCTGTACAACGGTACGGATAATAAGCTGCACTTGTATTACTGGAACACGAACTGGATACACCAGTACATTCCTTACAGCTATGCCAGCGCAAGCCTGGGCTATGCGGGCGCCGATTATCTCAACGGCAGCATCGACTGGAGCGAGGATTCGAAAGCATTGAACTATGTGGGTTACGATGGTCGCATGCAATCGTTCGCACGCAACATGTCAACCGGAACCTGGACGCATTACTGGACAGATGATTTCTGGAATACGGACCTCTTTGCATCTTACAACAGCGGCCAGCCGGGGCAATATGCTTCCGTGCGCAGCAGCCCTTCCGGAAATCTGTACTACACCCGGCGCAACGGACATCTTTCCTACTTCAAATATGAGCCTTGTGAGACGCTTAATCCTACCTGCAACGATCCCGGCAATCCTAGGGTATTGCTGAAAGGCACAGCATACCTGCCTGAGCTCACCAATAAAGAACAACTCGAGGTGACCTGCTTTCCTAATCCCGCAACGGCTTACTTTACCGTAATGGCAGAGCACTACGACCGGCCGTTTACACTGGAACTGATCAACGCCATGGGACAGGTGGTGTTAAGACAAACGGTGAAGAGCGGCGCTACCCTATCTGTCGGAAGCCTGAGCCGGGGATTGTATCTTTTAAAGATCAGCAGCGAAGCTTTGCAATACAGTGGCAAACTGCAGCTGCAATAGGTTTTGCTGAGGAAGTGCTCATCTTATAAAAGCAGCAATGCGGCTTTGAGCGACCACAGCTGACACCTGGCGGAATAGAAAGCAAAGAGAACATTATAAGAGCAACCCCTGAGCCCGCAGGCCAGGGGTTGCCGATTTTTACCCGGAGCTTGCCGGCAGTTAGAGATGATCATCCAGCCAGTTGAAGATGCGGGTATAAGAGATGGACAATGCGCCCGGCTGACAATGCAGGAAGCCGGTATCCTCTTCGGTAAAGAGCATAAAGTCTTTGGGACAACGCAAGGCATCATAGAGCTTTTTGGCCTGCCCTGCCGAATACTCCTCTCCGGTACCATCGATCACCAGCATGCGGCATTTGATCTGATGTACACGATCTTCTATGGTATATTCCTGCAACAATAGCATCAGCTCCGATGGTGTGCGGGCGCCGTGCTTCCACATGCTGTCCGTAATGCCCCAGCGGAAAAAAGCATTGGTTTCCATGTATTCCTTCATGGCCTGGTCGAAGCGCTCATATTCCCCGTTGTGGAAGAGCGTCATCAGTTCAGGATTCAGCTGGTTGAGAAAAGTGTAAGTACCCTCTGCCCAGCTTAAGACGCCCGGGTTGGCAATGCAAAGCTTGATCCGCTTCTCTGCGGTTACCGCTCTCGGCGCCAGGAAGCCGCCCATGCTGAAGCCGATGAGCGCGATCCGCTCTTTGTCTACGCTTCTGTCTTTAATAACGAAATCGACAACCGGTGTGATCACGTTTTCCCAGTCATAACGGAAAGGCAGATTTTGCAGGCGCAGCATCTTGCCCTGCCCCGGTCCATCCAGGAGCAAGCAATGATAGCCGCGACGAACGGCCTGCTGCGCGATCCAGAGGTAATCTTCAGCCCAGGCATCCCTGCCCGAATGGAAGATCAGGATGGGATGCTTTTTGCGCCCGCTCACCGGCGCTTTGAACAGGTATCCCGGAATATGGGTACGTTCGTATGGAATCGCTACAGCTTCAACCGGGATATCCATATGCTGCAGGGCATCCTTATAATTCCTGATTACTTTCAGCGTGAGCTGCTTTACCTCAGGATTGGTGGGGTTGGGGTGATGGTGCAGCGCAGCCCGGTAATAGGTGGAGGCCCTCAGGTAGGATTCGCCCGCAGTGAGCCGGTGCCGCTGCTGCAGGCAGGTGTTGCCCAGCGCATGCAGCCGGTCGCCCGTTTTCATCCAGGCTTCTGCCCAGCTATATTCTTCGCTTTCATCGATGCGGCTGGCTGTGTCGAAGCACTCTCCTATGTCCGATAGCCGTTGCCATGCGCTGCCGAGGTAAAACAGGAAAACGCTTTCCAGCACCGGGTTTTCAAAAATACCAAGAGGGTACCAGGATTGCTGCCGGCCCTCGCTGCGGATCTCATTTTTCATCTTTTTCATCTTTTTCCTTTTTTAAGTGATTCATCCAAATGCTTGCTTTAAAATTCAGATCATGCGGCGCTGTTTTGGGTGTACGTAAAAGCCTGTTTTTAGCAAAATGATAAGAGGGGAATTGCTGCTTCAGTTATCTTATAGATACAAAGTAACCGCAGGAAGATGCAGCAGACAATACTGAATTACCATTACTACGCCCTATGGAAAAAGAAGAAATGGATGCACTGCGCAAGAAATACCGGCTGATACGGCGGCAGCTGCAATGGCTGGCGGGAAGCAGGGACGGCAGTTGTCTCAGCCATCACCTGGATTGCCTGGCCTATTTGTCTGAAGTGGGTAACTACTGCGTTTCAGTCTTTGATATGCAGCAGGAAATACGGGTGTATGCCTGTGCCAATTTCCGTAATCTGCTGGGTTGGGCGCCGGGAGCGGCGCCTGTCGCTACCGGTAGCTATCTCTACAGCCTGATGCACCCCGATGATCGTGCTGCAATGATGCGTATAAATGCTCACATGCTGAAATTCCTTGCCGGCTTGGGAGCGCAGCAGCGGAAAGATTACAAGCTTACCAGCGAGTACCGGCTGGCCAATGCGCAAGGTGCTTATGTCGCGGTTACGGATCGCTGGCAATTGCTGGAGCTGGACAGCAACGGTAACCCCTGGCTGTCGTTGAGCATACTGGATCTTGCACCCGGCCATTATGATAGTCCCGGAGCCAGAAGCTGTGTGGTGAATTTCCGGAACGGCGAAGTGATCGGCAACCTGCTTCCGGAGCAGGCGCCGCGGTTGACACAGCGGGAGCTGGCGATACTGAAGCTGATGCGCGATGGGCGTTTGTGTAAGGAGATCGCCGCACAGCTGGTCATCAGCATTCATACTGTACATACGCACCGACAGCGGATACTGGCCAAGTTGGGCGCAGATAATGCGATCGAAGCCATCAATGCGGCGAAGGGCAGAGGGCTGCTCGAATGAATAATAATGTATCGGCTCTACCGCGCAACCTGGAAGGGAAGGCTGGTTGCTGTCTGTTTGCCCGTTAACCGCAGGAAATACGCGCCATCGGACAGCCCGGCGAGATCAAGTGTATTATGGCCGGCACGGACAAAGCCTTCCCGCATGAGAGCGCCGCTGACGCTGTAGCAGGCATATGCGCAATCTTCCTTCAGCTGCGCAATATGCAGCGTGGTTTTTGCAGGATTGGGATACAGGTAAACAGCATCCTCGTTCTTTTTCGTTTCGTCGATGCCCACGCCGTCAACCACCCTGATATATCCGGTATAAGGTTTGTAGTAATCGGATGAAACGGTCACCCATATCGTATCCAGCACGCTGAGCGCAGGAAAGGCATGTGTGCTGCCGCCGCCTGCTGCCGTGGCAACAGAAAGAATGCTGTCGGGATAGTAGAGCACTGCTTTGCTGCCGGCGACATTGATGTTCAGGTTCAGCTGCGTTGCGTTCCGGTTGATCGTTGCCGGATGGGTAACGACGAGCGACCCTGGATTCCGGGTTTGCAGCTTGACGGAAGGATCGCCGAAAAGCACCCAGGTATCGGTCATATCTTCTCCTGCATTACCGTAAGCATCATTCATCGCCATTACAGCCGAGGTGGTAAGCGCTCCCATAGGTTTTTGTTTAGTATCGACACCATCGGTCAGCATATCGATATAAGCGTCCTGAGCCCGCATCGGCGGGTCCCAATATTGGTTGATCGTACTGAAGAAAGCAGCAATAGCGCCGCTGGGTTTACCTGAGCTTGCTCTCGATTGACGCAGCAATTGCTCACCCAGGCAGGTCTGGTTTTCGAAGTCGCCCGAAACACAAGCCACACCCCATACCAGGGGCCAGGCCCCGTTATCGTTGGTCAGCAAAGGAACATCATTCACGCTGAAGCCGGAGGTGACGAGGAAGTCAAAGGAACCGTGGCCGCAATAGTTGATAAGGGTTGCGCCGGCATTCACCTGGTCCTTCAGGTTATCCGGTACAGGATCACCCGCAGCATCTGCACCGCCATGACTGCCATCGTACAGTTCGGCCACCTGTGTGTACATACCTGTCGCATTCATCAGCTTGCTGCGGATATTGCGCATATGCTCCCAATCGAACTCATTATTGTCGCCGGGACCTTCATTGGAAGCAACACCGATGGCATGCTGGTACCAGGCCTGGTTCTGTACAGGCGTTTTCTCATAAGCCAGCACACGGTCGATCTGCACTTTGAGCTCGGCATCGGTATTGGCCGAGAAACGGCCTACCATGAGATCGGGATAGTGATCATTGCCCGAAACGTAGGCAAAGGCAGCATCTGAAGAGCCGGCGAGGTTGCTGGCGTGCACCGGTGCAATATCTGCATTGTCGCCTACCAGCAGCACATAGCTCAGGTTGAGCGGGATATACTGCCGCTTGATGTATTGTTGAATGTTGGTAGCAGAAGAACCGCCGGTCAGTGTGTCTGTTTTCAAAACATGGGTGCGCAGCCCGAGCATATTTTTCCAGCGGATAAAAGGCGCCAGGGTTTCCAGGTATTTGCCCGGTGTTACGATCAGCATGCTGCCATTTGCAGGTATAGGGGCGAAGCGTGTTGCCGGGGCGCCCGCTGCTTGTCCGTAATTGAGGAAGCGTTGCCGGAACAGGCTTTCCCACTCAGCGTTTGCGGCGTTTTTTTTTTGCGCAGGCTCAGCAAAGCGGACTTCGATGACCATATGGGTGTAGACCTTGAGCGTATGGCTTACCGGGTTATACTGTATAGGTGCAATGGCCAGCGCCTGGCCGTACAGCTCGCGTACCTGGTACACATCGCCGGTGCTCAGCGTTGCGCCGGGATAAAAAGCGTCCTGGCGGTATTCGGCTCCCTGCACTCTCGTGCCGGGCTTGCTGCTGCGGCTGATATTACCCAGTGATGGCGCCAGAGCGTAGTCGTTGTAGGTTTCCGATTCGGATTGCAGCAGCTTTACCGTTGCGGGCTTGTCCGAAGGCAGCTGAAGCGCGTAGCTCAGCCGCTGCAGGTCGGGAGCACCCTGCTTCAGTAGCTTTACCCCTTTGTCGAGGCCGGCCAGGTAGGCCGATGACGCTTCGTCATAGCGAAGGGTTACCTGGCCGGTATGCAGCTCGATCCGCAGCAGGGTGGGGCTTATTGTCGTGGCGGTAACCTTCGTGGCGCCTTCGCCAAGTACAATATCTTTTCCCGGTACCTGTGCATGAAGAGAAAGAACACATGCCATAAGGAGCAGGAGGAAGAATCCGCGGAACGTACGCATGGGCTGCTTTTTAATGTGAAGATCGAAAATATTGATTTTTCTTAATCTGAAATCGCCTTTGATGTAAATGCGCAGAAAATCACATATAAGGGTTAGCGGGCTATGCGGATCGTGATCAGCAGCAGACTGCCGATAATGGCCGGCACTACCAGGTTGAGCAACCATATCATATAGCTGCCCGCGAGTATGGCCATACTGTTAGCAGCAATGCCGGTGTCGGTAAACAGGAGGCCGGCAACATAGCCCCGCACGCCAAGGTCGGCAAGGAATATAGAAGGGATCACGGTGATGAGCCAGAACATCAATCCCGACAGCAGGAAACCGGCAGCCCAGGGCAGCCCGGCGCCCAGCACATTGGCCAATAGCAGGAACTGCAGGTTGTACACGCAAAAGCGGATAAAGGAAATGCCAAGCAGCTGTAACAGGTCCTTCCGCGAGTACCGCTTCAGTATACGGATCGAAACGATAACCTTACGCAGCCAGGGCCGGTGTTCGGCCCAGCCGGCCACTTTGTCGATACGCAGGTACAGGAGCAGCAGCAATGCGGCCGACAATAGCGCAGCGGCCAGGGCGATACGGGGCCAGCTGCCCGGGTAGGTAATATTGAAATAGACGAGCCCGGCAATACCGAAGCCATAGGTGACCAGGGTTTGAGACAGGTTGCTGATGAGTGTTGCAATGGCCGCCCTCAGCTTGTTCTTGTCGTCGAGGTAGAGAATGCGGCCCGCAAAATCGCCGATCTTATTGGGTGTTATCAGGGAGAAGGCGATGCCGGTAAGGGTAGAGGCGAAGGCTTTGCGAAAGGGCAGGGGCTCTATCTTCTGCAGTAGCATTTTCCATTTGATCGCTTCCAGCGTCCAGTTGGCAGGCGCCAGCAAGGCTACCGCCAGCAGCAGGAGCTTATTGCCTTCCTGCCAGTGGTGTTTGAAATCGGCCCATTGCACCGCAAAATCCCCTTTGGACTGGATCTGCCGGTAGATCAGCCACAGCAGCACCAGCATCAGCGCCGGGGCGAGCACATAATTAAGCCACTTTTTTTTGGTAGTTTTGTTCACGTAATTCGATTGCTTTCTGGTCTAAATTCTTCGCTTTGCCGATCATTCTTGGTATTGACCCCGGTACCCTCCTGATGGGATATGGTATCATTTCCGCCGACAAAAGTAACCTTTCCCTTGTCGAAATGGGTGTGCTGCATTTATCCAAATACAAAGATCATTCCGAACGCCTTCATTTTATCTTTGAAAGGGTGAGCGCGCTGGTGCAGATCCACCGGCCGGGGATCGTTGCGCTGGAAGCGCCTTTCTTCGGCAAGAATGTACAAAGCATGCTGAAGCTGGGCCGGGCACAGGGAGTAGCCATGGCTGCTGCTATGGCGCATGGCAGCACCACGGTCGAATATGCGCCCCGTAAGATCAAGCAGGTCATTACCGGAAATGGCAACGCTTCTAAAGAGCAGGTATGGAAAATGCTGCAGCACCAGCTGGGGTTTAAGGAAGATCCCGGCTTCCTGGATGCGACCGATGCCGTTGCAGCCGCGCTGTGTCATCATTTCGAGTGCCGCATGGATACCGGGAAAGGTATATCCAGGTCTTCATCGCACAAGCCGGCTAAAGGCTGGGCAGCCTTTGTCGAGGCCAATCCCGGCCGTGTAAGGGATAAAGAGTAGTACAGGAGGCCTGCACCGCAACGGTCTTTCAGCAGCAAAGTGATAATTTCACATATTCCCCCCGCTTGTTGCTGTTTTAATCAATTAATTCCGACTTTTGCTGACTGTAACAAGATTATGGCTAAAGATTATAAGAGAATCCTGGTCACCGCGGCATTGCCTTATGCCAACGGACCGGTTCATATAGGACACCTGGCAGGCTGCTATCTGCCTGCCGATATCTACGTACGCTACCAGCGTGCGCAACGACGTGATGTGAAGTTTATCTGCGGCAGCGACGAACACGGCGTACCGATTACCATCAGGGCGATGAAGGAAGGCATCACACCGCAGGATGTAGTGGACAAGTACCATGCGTTGATCTCCGAGAGCTTCAGCAGGATGGGTATTTCGTTCGATATCTATTCCCGTACTTCTTCCAAAGTGCATGCGCAGACCTCACAGGCTTTCTTTAAAAAGCTGTACGATGAGGGCCTGTTTGAAGAAAGAGAAAGCCAGCAATACTACGACGAGGAAAAGAAAATGTTCCTGGCCGACCGCTATATCATCGGCACCTGCCCGGTATGCGGTAATGAAAATGCTTACGGCGACCAATGCGAAAGATGCGGTTCTTCGCTTTCTCCCGAACAGCTGAAGAACCCGAGGAGCGCGCTGAGCAATGCCGTGCCAATAAAGAAAGCCACGAAGCACTGGTATTTCCCGTTGAACGATTACGAAGCGTTCCTGAAGGAGTGGATCGTGGAAGGGAAAAAGAACGAGTGGAAGCCCAATGTGTACGGACAGTGTAAAAGCTGGCTCGACAGCGGTCTGCAGCCCCGTGCCATGACCCGCGACAGCAGCTGGGGCGTGCCGGTGCCGCTGGAAGATGCAGAAGGCAAAGTGCTGTATGTATGGTTCGATGCCCCTATCGGCTATATCAGCGCCACCAAGGAGCTGCTGCCCCAGGGCTGGGACGATTACTGGAAACAGGAAGATACCAAGCTGGTCCACTTTATCGGTAAAGACAATATCGTATTCCATTGCATCATATTCCCGGCGATGCTGAAGGCACATGGCGGCTATGTGCTGCCCGATAATGTGCCGGCCAATGAATTCCTGAACATTGAAGGCGAGAAGGTATCAACTTCCCGTAACTGGGCGGTATGGGTGCATGAGTATGCCGAAGACTTTCCCGGCATGGAAGATACCCTGCGCTATGTGCTGTGCGCTAATGCCCCGGAGACCAAAGACAATGACTTTACCTGGAAAGATTTCCAGGACCGCCACAACAGCGAGCTGGTGGCCAAGTTCGGCAACTTTGTCAACCGGGCCATGGTCCTGATGCATAAGTTTTGCGGCGGCAGGGTGCCCCAATTCCACGATGACGTTAAGGAAGAGCGTGACCTGGAGCTGATACGTGAAATTATCGCTACCAAGAAGAAAGTAGAGGAGCTGATCGAAGCCTATAAATTCCGCGATGCCCTGTTTGAAGTGATCGAGCTGTCCAGCAAAGGCAACAAATACCTGCAGGATGTTGCGCCCTGGAACCTGGCCAAAACGCCGGAAATGCAGGCCGAAAACCAGAAGCTGATCGACAACTGCCTGCATATATGCCTGCAGCTGACGGCCAACCTGGCGATACTGTCTCATCCCTTCCTGCCCTTTACGGCAAAAAAGATCTGCCACCTGCTGAAGGTAGTGGACAAAATGCTGGATTGGGAACATGCAGGCAAGATGGACCTGCTGCGTACCGGCTATCCCCTGCGGGCGCCGGAGTTGCTGTTCCGCAAAGTCGAGAATGAAGAAGTGGAGCAGCAGAAGCAGAAGCTGGAAGCCCGCAGCGCGGCAGCAAAGGCGGCCCAGGCCGAAGCTGCCCCGGTGGCTGCAGCCGAGCCGAAGCCGGTGATCGCATTCGACGACTTTGCAAAGATCGAGCTGCGTGCTGCGACTATCCTGGCTGCAGAGAAAGTGCCTAAAGCAGACAAGCTGCTGAAGCTGGAGGTGGACTTGGGCGCAGAAAAGAGAACTATTGTTTCGGGCATTGCCCAACACTATGCACCTGAAGCGATCGTAGGCCGGCAGGTAACCGTAGTGGTCAACCTGGCGTCGCGCAAAATGAAAGGGATCGAGAGCGCTGGTATGATCCTTATGGCAGAAGACGCCTCCGGTAAGCTGGTGTTTGTAGCGCCTGCCGATGCGGTTCAGGCTGGCAGCGAGGTGAAATAAGGTTGCCTCAAACATACTATATTCATATTCAGAATCAACATAAATCAGTACTTTTAACCCAATTCATCCTTCTTTTCTTTATGAAAAAGAAAACCCTGTGGTGGCTCACCGGTATCCTGATCTTTATCGTAATCCTGCTGTTGCTGCTGAAAGGCTGCGGAGCCCTTGGAGGGGGCGAGGGACTGAGGGTCGCGGTAGACACTGCAACGGAAAGGACCATTATCGAGACGGTGAGCGCCAGCGGTAAGATATACCCTGAAACGGAAGTCAAGATCAAGCCCGATGTCAGCGGTGAGATCGTAGAGCTCCCTATACTGGAAGGCGATTCGATAACCAAAGGGCAGCTGCTGGTCAAGATCAATCCCACCATCTATTCTTCTGCAGTAACCCAGGCCGAAGCTTCTATGTTCCAGAGCCGTGCCAGCGTAAACAACGCTCGGGAGCTGGTGGCCCAGGCCAAAGCGCAGATGGAACGGACCAAAGCCAACTTTGACCGCAATAAAGAGCTTTTCACCGGCAAAGTAATCAGCCGCATGGAATACGAGCAGGCCCAGGCCGATTATCTTTCGGCCAAAGCCAACTTTGAAGCGACCCAGGCCAATGTTGCCGGCGGAAACTACGGCGTAACGGGTGCCCAGGCCAGCCTGTCGCAGGCTCAGGAGAACCTGCGCCGTACCACCATTACTGCGCCCACCTCCGGTATCATTTCACAACTGCTGGTTAAGAAAGGCGAACGTGTGGTGGGTACTGCACAGATGGACGGCACACAGATCCTTACTATCGCAAACCTTGGTCGCATGGAAGTCCGGGTCGACGTCAGCGAAACCGATATTACCAAGGTAAGCATAGGCGATACCAGCCTCATCGAAGTCGATGCCTTCCGGGGACGTAAGTTCAAAGGGGTCGTGTCCAAGATATCCGTGTCCAGCGTACAGCTGAATTCGGTTACTGCAGCCGCAACCAGCTCTTCTACCGACCAGGTAACCAATTATACCGTACATATCTTTATTCTGCCCGAATCTTACGCTGGCTTACGCGCCGAGCTGGGTAAAGGACAATTCCCTTTCAAGCCGGGCATGAGCGCAGGAGTGGAGATCCAGACCCGAAAGGAGAACGGTATCCTCTCGATCCCGATCAACGCCGTGACCACGCGAGACTGGCCCGACTCGCTGAAGAAGAAATCTTCAGTAGCCGATGCGGGCAATGATATCCGGCAGGTGCTCTTTATCTATAATAAGGACAGCAAGACCGTGACGCTGCGCGATGTGAAGACCGGTATCCAGAACAATGAATTCATCCAGGTGACCTCCGGTATCCGGAAAGGAGATGTGGTTGTTGTCGCTCCATATGGCGTGGTGGCCCGCACCCTGCAGGATAAGTCGAAAGTGAAGGTCGTGCCGCGCAACCAGCTTTACGAAGCGAAAGAAGAATAATTTTACCGATGCTAACCGGATGGCGCCGTGCCATCCTATTGCTACCTTCAGATGATCATAACCCTTTTGTCAGATTTTGGTTACCAGGATAATTTTGTTGGTGTAGCGAAAGGGGTTTTACTGCAGCGCCTGCCTACGGCAAGGTTGATCGACCTCAACCATGAAGTTGAGCCCTTTCATCTGCTTCAGTGCAGCTACCTTCTCAAAAGCGCTTATGCCAACTTTCCGCATCATACCGTGCATTTGTCGCTTTTCGATATCATGCACCGTAATCCGGCCTCTCTCCTGGTTACCGAAATCGACAGCCAATATGTTATCAGCGCCGACAACGGCCTGTTGCCGCTTACCTTCAACAATCGCCTGGGGAAGGTATATGTGCACGACCGTATCGTAAGCTCTTATATGGAATGGCTCAACCTGGCGGCCGATTTTATTGCCGGACTGGACCAGGGAAATTCTGATATTTCCCGTTTCCAGACACTTGAGCCCAAAGTACATCCCGCCCGGCTGCAGGCCGTGGTCAAGGACAACTCCATCGAATGCCAGGTGATCCATATTGATCGTTACGAAAATGTGGTGATCAACCTTACCCGCGATGAGTTTGAAGCCCAGCGCCGGGGGCGCAAGTTCCGCATCCAGATCGTGCGCGATACGCTGACCCATATCAGCAACGATTATTCCGATGTGCCGGTGAGCGAGAAGCTTTGCCTGTTCAACAGTGCCGGTTATATGGAGATCGCAATCAACCAGGGTAAGGCTTCCTCTCTGCTCGGCCTGCGCCTGCACCACGAACGCCAACTGATCTACCAGAATATTAAGATAGAATTCCTATGATCGTCCGTATTGTAAAAATGACCTTCCGTCCTGAGGCTGTTCCCGGTTTCCTGGCGCTTTTTGAGGAACGAAAGGAGCAGATCCGTCATTTTGAAGGCTGCTGGCACCTGGAGCTGTGGCAGGAGGCTGGCAGCGAGACCGTATTTTTTACTTATAGCCATTGGACCAGCGAAGCCGCTCTGGACCATTACCGTTTCTCCGCTTTTTTTAAAGATACCTGGACCCGGACCCGTGAACTGTTTGCTGACAAAGCGCAGGCCTGGAGCGTCTCCCAGCGATATGTGCTCCCCTGAGAATGCTATTATCCTCTCTGAACAGCATTATTACCAGAACGTTAAATGTGCTCCCGGCTTTTGGGCTGGATTAGTTATATTTGCAAACAAGAATATTTTTTGGCCGTTTACCCAGCCTTTTGGTCCGGTATAAGGTCTATTAGCTTATCCTGTACCAATACCGCCATTTGGGTGGCATTTATTTTTTTTGTCGAATCAAGCTCACAATATGAAAAAAGTGCTGTTTGTACTGCTATCGGCGCTCAGCTATGGCAGCTATGCCCAGACCGCTCCTGCACCGGATCTGGTCAAAGCGAAAACTTACGCTGATGAGGTTTTTGCCAATTGTCCCGTCTTTGCCGGGCCTGCTTATATCCCGGAGTATGCTGAAATCATTAGCCGCATATCCGTCATTACGGAGCCGGCTACTGCCCAGGAGACTTACCCGAGGCTTTCTACGGTGATGTTCAAAAACAAATGCAACCCGCAAATGACCCGGGATGAGAATAATTTCAATCCCGGCCATTTCAACCCGCTGAAATATTTCCTGAACTATTACCCGAAAGTGGATACCAAATACCGTGTCGACAACACTTACTATGTGATCCTGGTGCATCCCAAACCCTGAGACGCTCCGGATGGAATCAGACTATTTTCTTCTGTCGTTTTAATTTCTTTAATAGATGACGTTTAAAAAATTACATATGCACCCCGGCAAGATCTGCGGCAGCCTGCTGCTTATGCTGCTCTTTTTGTCGGCAGGGATAAAAAGCTGGGCCCAGCCCACGGTCACCTCACCCTGCGATGCCAACCCATTCTGTAGCGATAGCAGCTATACCTTTCCCAATACCAGCGGTAATATCTTTAGTGCACCGCCCAGTCCTCCCGTGGATTATGGCGTGGTGAGCACACAGCCCAACCCGGTGTGGTACTGGATGCAGATCGGTACATCGGGCACGATCCAGATCACCATCAACCAGACCAACGCCGGCGGCGCAGGTACCGATGTGGATTTTACCATGTGGGGGCCCTTCACCGACCTGGCCAGCGGTTGCGCGGCGATACTCGCCGGAACGGCATCCATTCAATCAAGCTATGATGGCGGTGGCGTAACCGAAATAGCCGGCCTGGGGCTGCCCGGCGGCAGCCAGGTAGGACAAGGCAATCCGCCTTTCCCCCCTGGCGGTACTACACCCCCTGCAGCAGTAGCGGGAGAAGTATATATCCTCATGCTGACCAACTATGCCAATTCTCCCGGTACGATCAGCTTTAGCCAGACCGCCGGTACCGGCTCGGCCGATTGTGGCATCGTGTGTGGTCTTACTGCTGAAAACAGCGGACCCAAGTGTTTTGGCAATCCGATCACCCTGACAGCGATCAATAGCGATACCGCCACTGCATTTACCTATTATTGGTCGGGCCCTAACGGCTTTGCTGCCGGAGGAAGGGTAGTTACCTTTAATCCTACTGCTCCTGGCAACTTCACCTTTAATGTAATGGCGGTATCTGACGAGAACGATACCTGTAAAGCCAGCACTGATGTGGTCGTTCATCCTTTGCCTAGCGTTACGCTGGCTAATCCCAACGACCGTATATTGTGTAATATTGACAGCACTACGCTTGCGCTGAACAACCCCTCTGCTGGTATCCATTACCAGTGGTTTAGAGACGGTGTGGCGCTACCCAACGATACGAACGCCAGCCTGGTGGTAAGGGTCAATGGCACCTACCATGTGACTGCTGTCAGCCCTGAAGGCTGTACCGATACTTCGGAAGATATACTGGTAAAGCTAAGCTTTACGGATGTCGACTTTAATTTCACGATAATGAAAGGCTGTACGGAAGATACCGTGCAATTCAATAACCTTAGCGAGCCGGGGAATTATTGGTGGAGCTTTGGAGACGGCACTACGCCCGAAGATACGCTGGCGAGCCCCCTGCATATTTACCAGGACCAGGATAACTATGTAGTCAGGCTGAAGATGAAGGATATGGATGGCTGCGTGGATTCGGTAGTCAAATTTGTAGATGTGCAGCACCCGCTTCACGCCGCGTTCAGCGCAGGTATTGATTCCGTTTGCCAGGCTAATGGTACACCTATACCCTTTACCGACGCCTCTGTAGGCGCTACGGGCTGGAACTGGGATTTCGGTGATGGCGCGACAGCTACCCAGCAGCATCCGACGCATACCTACACCCAGGCCGGCGGCCATACAGTCAGGCTGATCATAAATGATAACCTGCCCTGCTACGATACTGCATACCACCAGGTTTATGTCGACTCACTGCCTTTCCTGGAGTTTGTTACGGATAAGCACAGCATCTGTGTCGGCGACCGCGTCAGCTTTACACCCAGCTTCCTGTATACCGCCCAGGAGCTGAGCTGGGATTTTGGCGACGGTATGCATTGGAAAGAGAATGGCCCTACCAGCCATAGCTTCGATCAGCCCGGTACTTATTGGGTGAAGCTGCTGGCTACCTTCCCGGTATGCGCCGAGATCATGAAAACCGACTCTGTAGTGGTACACGCCCTGCCGGTAGTGAACCTGGGTCCCGACAGTGTTTTATGTCTGGACGGACCTGCAATAAGGGTAGGGGATGCTAATAATGCCGCGGATCCCACTATTCACTGGATGTGGAGTACCGGTGCCACTACCCCTTATATTGAGATCGTACATCCCGGTGAGTACTCTGTGACAGCTTCCCGCGGTGATTGCGGCACCACCGAAAGGATCGTGGTAAATAAGGATTGCTACACCGATATGCCTAATGCCTTTACCCCCAACGGCGACGGTAACAACGATTATTTCTACCCCCGCCAGCTGCTGAGCAAAGGAGTGGTTTCCTTCTCGATGACGGTAGTGAACCGCTGGGGACAAAAAGTATTCGAAACGACCAGCATCAATGGCAGAGGATGGGATGGCAAGTTCAATGAGAAGGATCAGCCTATGGGTGTGTATATCTACCAGATTAAAGCCGTGCTCAAAAACGGCCGCACGGAAGAATACAACGGCAATGTTACCCTTGTAAGATAATTTGTCATAATACAGCCACAAGCTGCAGCTGAAATGAAGTGAAAGTCCCTCAGACACAACCGTCTGAGGGACTTTTTTTGCGCGGTACCCAACTAAAGAAGGCTAAAAAAGGTCTACGTTTATATATGTAATTTGTTATGTTCAGATTATCGCACTTCACATTGTTGCTGGCAACCCTGCTCCTGTTGTCAGGCCTCAGTTTGGTCAAAGCCCAGCCGGGCACTGCCGACCAACGTATTTCAGAAGTTTATGGCAGCTATACGTCCAAGCTGACAGAAGCCCAGGTGCTTGAGCTGAAGGCCCGCCTGCTCCGTTGCTCTGTAAAGCAAATGCCCATGCAGCAAGGTGAGCAATATCCCCTGCTTTCCAGCCAGCCTCTGGTGACCAAGTTTGTGGCGAACCTAAAGCCGGATAATTTTACCGAGCCAGCCGGGATCAATCCCCTGAAGTACAACCTGAAGTTCCAAAGCCGGGAAGATGTTATCTACCGGATCGACGGAACGGACTATGTACTTTTCGTTGCCGGAAAAGCGCCCTGATAACCTGCTCATTTCCCCATATCCTCAATATCACCATTTATGCCTGTAACCATACCCATCCGCCGTATTCTTTCCTGCCTGCTGTTGCTGTTGTTCTTTACCGGAAGGGCAGTAATGAGCGAGGCCCAGCCTCCCTGCCAAACAATCATAGCCACCGTAAACAGCACATCCCCGGCTGCATCCCCGGTGGATTCTATTGTCAAGATATGTAAAGGAACGACGGTAACATTTACCGGGTCGGCGACTTTCAGCACTTCGGCTGCCGGCGCTACCTACGAGTGGCGCTTCAACGACGGCCCCGTTTTGCCGGGAACCACAGTAAGCCGCAATTTCCCCAATGAAGGTGTATATGTGGTCGATTTCGTTGCCACCGACGGCAGCGGCTGCGTGAACAAGAATTGTGATAGCCGTAAAATCATCCAGGTATCGACCACGCCGCATTTCAACCAGATCCAGAAGCCGGATACCATGTGTATGCATAAAGTGGCGGTTATCGCTGGTGTGGTAACACCGGTTGAAGGCAAATACGATTGCGCCCCGCCGGTATCGGGAACGACCTTCCTGCCCGACGGCCAGGGCACTCCCTATACCACCAGCGTGAACGTAAGCTGCTTTACACCCTGCGATACCGTGGCTGTTCCCGGCGACATTGAGAGCATTTGCCTCAATATGGAGCACTCTTACATGGGTGATCTCGATATTGACATCACCTGTCCCAACGGGCAAACCTTATCCCTGCTGAATTCGGCTGGCGCCGGCACCATCCTGGGACAGCCGGTAGCCACTGACCTGCCTGTCGACGGCAGCAGCGCCACCTTGCTGGATCCTGGTATCGGCTTTACCTATTGCTTTTCGCCGGCATCGACCAGCGGCTTCATTTACGACCCGGCCAATGCGACCAATGTATCACCCTATACCGATATCCTGGGCAATGTAAGCACAGATCCCAACATCAACCAGGCCAATCCTGGTACTTACCAGGCCGACGGCAACTGGAACAATCTTATCGGTTGCCCGCTGAACGGCGCCTGGACGATTATAGTGAACGACAATCTCCCCGCCGACAACGGCTATATCTTTAACTGGGGCATTACCTTCAGTAAAGGGACCGGCGCTTATAATTTCATACCCGGCTATCCGCAGCAGCAATGGGATGCCAATGCCGATATTATCGGTACCAGCAACGGAGGGAAAAACATCACGATCCGGCCGGAATCGGGTGAAGGGCTGCACTGTTACACCTTCAGGGTGGTCGACAGCTTCAATTGTCCCTATGACACCACCGTGTGTGTTTATGTGATCGATCCCGGTAATCCCGGCAAGGATACAACCGTGAAAATCTGTCTGGGACATGACCCTGTAGACGCCTTTAGCTACCTGGGCAGCAATGTAACTCCCGGCGGTGCCTGGTCCGGAACAGGCGTAAACGCTGCCGGTGTATTCAATCCTGCTGTTGCCGGCATCGGCACACATCAGGTGGTTTACCGCCTGCACAAATGGAATTGCGATACGACAGCGACTATTACCTTTAATGTCGTTAATGATGTGCAGGTCGGCTTCAATTTTACGTTACAGCCCGGCTGTACCGAAGATACGGTCCGGTTTACCAACCTGAGCGAACCGGGAAAATACTGGTGGCGCTTTGGCGACGGCAGCCTGCCTGAAGATACCACCATGCACCCCGTACACATTTATGAAGACCAGGATGTCTATCTTGTCCGGCTTACCGTAAAGACTAAAGAAGGTTGTCGTGATTCGCTGCTGAAATTTGTCGATGTAAAACATCCGCTGAAAGCATCCTTCGATATGAGCATCGATTCGGTATGCCAGTCCAGCGGAACACCAGTGGTCTTTACTGACGGTTCGGTAGGAGCAGGGAACTGGAATTGGGATTTTAACGACGGTACAAGCTCAACCCTGCAGCATCCCACGCATACCTTTACCCTGGCCGGAACCCATAGGGTAAGGCTCATTATCAATGATAAAATTCCCTGCTACGATACCGTCTACCGCAATGTCTATGTCGATTCTATACCCTTCCTGGATCTGGTAACGGACAAGCACAGCATCTGTACCGGCGACCGGGTCACCTTTACGCCTGCGTACCTGTACACAGCCAAAAGCCTGAGCTGGAATTTCGGTGATGGCGTGCACTGGCAGGAGAAAGGCGTTACCAGCCACAGCTTCGACCAGGCAGGGACTTATTACATTTCCTTAAGCGCAGATTACCCGGTATGCGAGGATATGATGAAGACAGATTCTGTAGTGGTCAATATGCAGCCGCAGGTCTACCTTGGTCCCGACAGCGTATTGTGCCTCGACGGCCCGGCAGTGAAAGTAGGCGATGCGCACAACGCTGCCGATCCCTCCCTGCGCTGGCTGTGGAGCACCGGAGAAACGACGCCCTATATCGACATTGTTCATCCGGGTGAATACTCGGTGACGGCCACCCGTGGCGACTGCGCTACCATGGAAAAGATCGTGGTGAACAAGGACTGCTACACCGATATCCCCAATGCCTTTACACCCAATAATGATGGTAGCAATGACTATTTCTATCCCCGCCAGCTGATGAGCAAAGGAGTGGTCTCTTTCTCGATGATCGTCTTTAACCGTTGGGGACAGAAGGTATTCGAGACCAGCAACATTAATGGAAGAGGCTGGGATGGCCGCTTCAACGACAAGGAGCAACCGATGGGCGTTTACATCTACCAGATCAGGGCTGTGCTGAAAAACGGCCGCGTGGAAGATTACAATGGAAATGTAACCCTTATACGATAAAAACAATCAGCCAATAAAACAGGAAGGACCCGCCGGAAGAACTGGCGGGCTTCTTTTATCCGGATGTATAAGAGAACGGCGTTCAGGAAAGGAGTAGCTGCACACAGTCGCGGGCTACCGCAGCGCCAAGGGCGACACCCATACCACCCATACGGAAAGCGCCATAGACATGGGGACTGAACTGCTGCACCACGGGGCGTTTGGCCTCCCCGAAGGCCATAATGCCAGCCCAGCGCTGCGCGACAGCTACCTTGCTGCCAGGCAGGATCAGCTCCCGTAGCTTTGTTTCCAGGTCGGCCTGTATGGCCGGGTGCAGGGCAATATCCGTTGTTGTTTCCCCCGCGATATCCAGGTTGCGCCCGCCCCCGAACAGTACCCGTCCATCGATCTCCCGGAAATAATAATAGCCTTCGTCAAAATGGAAGATGCCCTTGAACGGCAGGTTCCGCACAGGTTCGGTGAGCAGCACCTGCCCCCTTCCCGGCTGAAGGGCGGCCTGGGGCAGCAGGGTGCGGGTGAAAGCATTGGTACAGATAAACAGGTGGCCGGCGCGAAGCGGTATCGCCGTATCTCTGGCGGTATCAGCTACGTAAACGGAGACGCCTGCACTTTCTTCTTCGAAACGCGCTACTGCTGCGCCTGTCTTGATCTCGATACCTTTTTCAAGCGCATAGTCGGTGAGCCGGCGCATCATCTGCCCGGTGTGCAGCTCGCCCTCTCCGGTATTCTCAATAAGCGCCGATACCATAGCCGGCGGAAAGCCGAAAGCAGCTATTTTTTCGTCTGCCCGGCGGAAAGGCAGGGAGCCGGTGACGTCGGCAATCAGCGTATTGATCCGGTCCAACTGCCCCAGAAGAGGTAGCTCGACGGGGCTGATCAGCTCATAGCTGCCGTTTTCCCGGTAGCCGATGGCCGCATCGCCCAGGCGTTGGCGCAGCAGGGACAGACCTTCTTTCCTGCGGCAGAACAAGGCCACCATTTCGGCCTCGCTGTGATGCTTCAGGTCATCGAGCAGTTCGGTAAAGCTGCCCATACAAGCGAAGCCGGCATTGCGGGTGCTGGCGCCGTAAGGGAAGAGGCTGCGCTCGAGCACCAGCACACGCTTTGCGGGAAAGCGCTCCTTATATTCGATAGCAGTATGTAACCCTACAATACCGGCGCCGATGACAATGGCGTCATAATTCAGGAAAGAAGCTTGTTCCCAGTAGCTGAACATATAGTAAAGAAAAGATGGCGGTTATTCTTCAAGATAATCCAGGTCCTTGCCGAAGGTTTCCCTGAGGCGGCTAAGTGCAAACAGGGAAATAGCAGTAAGCCCGAACATGACGATGTAACCGGCTGTAATGATATTGCTGCGCTCGACAAAAAAATCGAAAATGAAAGTAATGGGGATCAGCGAGCCTCTGACAAAATTGGGCACTGTGGTCGTAACGGTAGCCCGCAGGTTGGTGCCGAACTGCTCCGAGGCTATGGTTACAAAGGTGGCCCAGTAGCCCACACCCAATCCCATAATAAAGGCCAGGATGTGGAAGCTGCGCGCATCGATGCCCTTGCTGTTGAGGTACCATACTACAGTGCCCATCGACAACAGGAGGAAGATAAAGATCGCCAGGCGGCGCGAACGGGTCCACTGCGCCAGCAGGCCGGCAAAGATATCGCCTATGGAAATGCCAATGTAGGAATACATGATGCCTGCACCCGCCGTAAGGGTTTCCGTAGCACCCAGGGCTTTGCCAAACTCCGGCGACTGTGCAATAAGGATACCGACAACAAACCATAAAGGTACTCCGATGAGAATGCAATAGAGATATTTGAAAGCCCGCTGGCGGTTGGCAAACAGCATACGGAAGCTGCCCCGGCGTACCATGCTGCCTTCTACATGCCGGTACATACCCGATTCAAACGTACCTACCCGTAGCAGCAGCAGCACAAAGCCCAGGCCGCCGCCAACGAAATAAGCCGTGCGCCAGGAAAAATGATGCGCCACAAGGTTGGCAGCCACGGCGCCGAAAAGACCGATCACGGCTACCAGCATAGTACCGTAGCCCCGCTTCTCCTTGCTCATGGTCTCGGTTACCAGGGTAATGCCCGCGCCCAGCTCACCGGCCAGGCCTATGCCGGCAATAAAGCGGATGGCCGCATAGGTATTGACATCCTGCACAAAACCATTGATCACATTGGCTACAGAGTAAAGCAATATGGAGCCGAACAGGACCTTGATACGGCCGAACTTATCGCCGATAATACCCCATAAGATACCGCCCAGCAGCAGCCCGGCCATCTGCACATTGATCACAAACTCGCCCAGGCGGCGGCTGTCTTCCGGCTTCACGCCGATATCGGAAAGGCTCTGCACCCTTACGATAGTGAAGATGAGCAGGTCGTAGATGTCTACGAAATAACCCAGCGCGGCTACCAGCACCAGCAGGACCACATTCCTGCTGCGGGAACGCTCACTTTGCATAAGCTTGTTGTTTTTGAGGCTGCATGATACAAAAAAAACCGTGTAGTTGTGCTACACGGTTTCCTATAAAGAGGTCTGTCTTAATAATCGGTAGTGGCTCCGGTAAGCTCTACCAGCGCCTGCGCGAGCTGGGCATCGTTGGGCGCTATGCCATGCCATTCGTGTGTGCCTTCCATGAAGGAAACACCGCTGCCCATAGCCGTGTGCAGCAGGATACATACCGGCTTGCCTTTGCCGGAAAGGGCTTTGGCTTCTTCCAGGCCTTCCAGCACACGTTCCATATTGTTGCCTTCGGCAATATCCAGCACGGTCCAGCCAAAGGCTTCGAACTTGCCGCGAAGATCGCCCAGGCCCATGACCATTTCGGTAGGGCCATCGATCTGCTGACCGTTATAGTCGATCGTTGCGATCAGGTTATCTACTTTGTGATGAGCGGCAAACATGATGGCTTCCCAGTTCTGGCCTTCCTGCAGCTCGCCGTCGCCGTGCAGGGAGTAGACCATACGGTCGTCCTTGTTCAGCTTCTTGGCCAGTGCGGCGCCCACAGCTACGCTCATGCCCTGCCCCAGGGAGCCGGAAGCGATGCGTACGCCGGGCAGATGCTCGTGTGTGGCCGGATGGCCCTGCAGCCTGGAGTTCAGCTGACGGAAAGTAGCCAGCTCTTCGACGCGGAAATAGCCGCTGCGTGCCAGCACACTGTACAGCAGGGGAGAGATGTGCCCGTTGGACAGAAAGAACAAGTCTTCACCTATGCCATCCATATTAAAGGCCGGATCGTGCTTCATTACCTTAAAGTATAAAGCGGTAAGAAAGTCGCTGCAGCCCAGCGAGCCGCCGGGATGACCGCTCTGCGCTCCATGCACCATTCTTACGATATCGCGGCGCACCTGGGTGGCCATCTCTTTCAATTGCTGAAGTTCCATTGAGAATACTTTGAAAATTTTGCGCAAAAGTAAGCATTCGGTTTTGAAAATTTTCCCGGCAGGCAAATTAAAATAGGCGCTTCCACCAGTGCCGCCGGCTCCGGGAGGAGATAAAAAAGCATAAGGCTGCTCACTGAGGCAGCCTTATGCTTTTTATTGATGCTTTGAAAGAAGGTATTTAAGCTTCTTCTTCTTTTTTCTTTTTAGGAGCGGCCTTTTTGGCGGGCTTCTCTTCACCGTCTCCTGTAGCCGCCTTCTTCTTGGCAGCCGCTTTCTTCACAGGCTTTTCCTCGCCGTCTTCTGCAGGGACCGCTTTCTTGGTAGCTGCTTTCTTTTTGGGCTTCGCCTCTTCAACAGCTTCGTCCTGCGTATCAGCGGCCGGGGCAGCTTCTGCTACCGTAGCTTCTTCTTCGGGCTGTTCCTTCAGGTAATCGAAGTTCAGCAGGTCGTTTGCTTTCAGGATCTCATACCATTTCAGCACTTTCCTGATATCGCTGGTGTACACACGGCTTTCATCAAAGTCGGGCAGCACCGTCTTGAAATAAGCTTTAGCAGCTTTGTCGTCTTTTTTCTTGTTCAACGCTGCAATTTCGCTATCCTGTTCCTTGATCTTTTCCATTACTTCGTGCAGGCGCACATTGTCGCCGGTGGTATATATCTCGATGCTTTCCAGCGGCGTAATGTGGTGAATACGGGCCGATACGAATTTCACGCTCTTGTCGGTGAGGCTGCGTACAATGGCACCGTCGTTCTTGGTGCTCATCAGTTGGTAAAGACCGCTGAGGCCGGTTACTGCTACAATTTGTCTGTATTCCATAGTTATATTAATACCCGGAGGTTCTCGACTTTTAGGGCGGCAAAAGTAAGAAAAAAAACATACAAAAACCGAGCGGTAAAATATAAAATTTAATATGAGCGGGCGTGCATATCCCGGTGGCCGTGGCAAAAGATCACCAAAGCATAACCTGCCGACTGCTTAGAGGTCACACGCTTTAGCAAGCTTTGTAGGTAATCAAAAAAATCAAACCTATGCAAAAGGTAATAGCAGTATCCGTAAACGTCAATGAGCTGGCCAGCCAGCCCGATAAAGTGATCTCTATGGTTGAGCTCGAGGGGCTCAATGAATTGCTGGCCGAAGGCTGGGAGATCGAAGACTGGTCTTTCCTTACCGATGATCCCGTAAATGGCCGTATGCCCATGATCGTAATCCTCAACGATCAATTGCTTCCCGGCGGCGAAGGGTTTTATGAAGAATATGAAGAAGAGGAAATGCCGGAAGAAGAGGAGTAATCCGGCAGGGCAGGCTGCAGGCAAAGGGGAGAAGATCGTCTTCTCCCCTTTGTCGTTATTATCTGCAAAGGTTACCAACCTGCCCGGAGCCATAGCTGTCTGATGCTAGAGAAAACTTACGACGGGCAGCTATTCCCGGCTACCGGAAAACCGGTAACTATAGCCTCCCGCTAAGAACGGCCTTGTGCCGCCCGTCTATCAGATTATCGGCTCTACGTATTATAAGCTAATCATAAAGATAAAACTGACGAACATGAACAAAAGAAACCGATCGACCGGATCTATGAGCAAAAAGACGCTTCTGCTGGCTGTGGCCGCACTCTTTATCACATCCTTGTCCGTGGCCGCCGACACCCTGCGGGTATTGTTTATTGGAAATAGCTATACCGCGGTCAATAACCTGCCCCAGGTAGTTGCCGACCTGGCTGCTGCAGGTGGCGACCGGCTGATCTATCAGTCGAACACGCCTGGCGGGCAGACTCTTCAGCAGCATTGCAGCAACAGTACCAGTTTATCGCTCATTGCCCAGGGCGGTTGGGACTATGTAGTGCTCCAGGAGCAAAGCCAGCGGCCATCCTTCTCCGACGGGCAGGTAGCCGATGAGGTGTATCCCTATGCCAAAAGGCTGGACAGCCTCATCCATCGCGCCAGTCCTTGTGCCAAAACGGTTTTCTATATGACCTGGGGCTACAAAAATGGCGATGCCGGTAATTGTCCGGTATGGCCTCCTATATGTACCTACTCAGGAATGGACAGCATGCTGTACCTGAGGTACTCGATCATGGCGGAGAACTACAATGCCTGGCTCAGCCCCGCCGGTCGCGTAAGGCGCAGGCTGCGCGCGCTTAATCCGTCTATCGAGCTGTACGATGCCGATGGCAGCCACCCTTCGGCTGCAGGTACTTTTGCTGCTGCGCTCAGCTTTTACACCGTTCTGTATGGTAAAGACCCGGTAACCAATGCTTATAACTACAGCCTCAGCGCCGGCGATGCCGCAGCGATCAAAGCGGCCGCAAGCGTTGTGGCTTTTGACAGCCTGGATTACTGGCGCCGGTTTGATCCTGTGCCGAAAGCTGCCTTCACCGCGACAGTGAGCGGTACAACCGCCAGCTTCAGTAATACGACTACCGGGGCCACGGCCTACAGCTGGACCTTCGGCGACGGCAGCCCTGCATCCGCCTCGGCCAGTCCGACGCACACCTATGCAGCAACAGGCATATACGAAGTTTGCCTGAAAGCGATCGATGGTTGCGACACCATAAAGCTATGCAAGCAGGTCAATGTCGGCACGGTAGGCATCGGCGGCCGTCAAACGGTGGGTAACATCGGTCTCTATCCCAACCCGGTCGAGGACAGGGTTTATGTAAAAGGGCTGGAAGCGGCCTGCGATTTCAGGCTGTACAATAACATCGGCGCTTGCGTGCAGTCGGGCAGGCTGAAGCCGGTACAGGCCTTCCTGAGCCTGAAGGCCCTGCCTGCGGGCGCCTATTATCTTGAGCTGGCATCTTCCGGTGGGCAGCGGCAGGTATTAAGGCTCAGTAAAAAATAATATGAGCACCTTATAATATTGGATCGCCTCTATAGTCGCCTGTAACACATGCTGTTTTGTTGCAGGCGATGTTTTTTTACGGTATCTGCCGTTCACAGGCCGCACGAACGTGCTTGCCGGGAGCTTTTAGGCTCCGAAAGGAAAAAACGGAAGAAAAAAGTGCAGAAAAAGAAGTATTATATCTGGATTCTATGTATCTTTGCGGCCCGATTGGAAAGTCCCGGGGAGAAAATTTAAAATATTTTTGGTATTTTAAAAAGAATCTCTACCTTTGCAGTCCCAAAAATTTTAACAAGGAAGTTTTTTGATATGTCACAGCGTATTCGCATTAAGCTAAAGTCTTACGACCACAATCTCGTGGATAAGTCCGCAGAGAAGATCGTAAAGACCGTTCGTAATACAGGCGCCGTAGTTACCGGTCCTATTCCCTTACCTACGGATAAGAAAATTTTTACGGTTCTGCGTTCCCCGCACGTAAATAAAAAAGCACGTGAACAGTTCCAATTGTGTACGCACAAGCGATTGCTGGACATTTATACTTCTTCCAGCCGTACCGTGGATGCCTTGTCCAAACTGGACCTTCCCAGCGGCGTAGAAGTAGAGATCAAAGCCTAACAGTCTTCTCCCTGTATAAACAGAGAAAAAGCGAAAGCATAGTTCTTTAAAGCAATAGGAATAACAGCTAATCCCGCGGGTTCGTATCCCGGTCTCAAAGGCCAGATACAGCAGCAACCAACGGGCGCTTGGCTGGGAAGCAGGCACAGTTCTGGCTTTCCGTTAGCATTAAATAATAACAACAGTCCCGGTTCAATCCCTTATAGCCGGTGCTGAAAACAAAATATTATGAAAGGTATTATTGGCAAAAAAATCGGCATGACCTCCGTGTTCGAATCTAATGGAAAGCAGGTGTCCTGCACCATTATCGAGGCCGGACCTTGCGTTGTAACGCAAAAGAAAACAGTCGAAACCGACGGGTACGAAGCCTTGCAGATCGCCTTTGGCGAGCGTAAAGAAAAAAATACGCCCAAAGCCCTGCTCAATCACTTCGCGAAAGCAGAATCAGCTCCCAAAGCTGTCGTAAAAGAAATCCGCAACAGTTCCATTAATAAACAAGTTGGTGAAAGCATTACCGTAGACATCTTCTCCGAAGGTGAAAAGGTGAACGTGATCGGTACCTCAAAAGGTAAAGGTTTCCAGGGCGTGGTAAAGCGTCACGGATTCGGCGGTGTGGGTGAAGCTTCTCACGGTCAGCACGACCGTCAGCGCGCTCCCGGTTCTATCGGTGGTTCTTCTTATCCCAGCCGTGTATTCAAAGGTATGCGTATGGCCGGCCGTATGGGTGGCGATCGCGTAAAAGTGAAAGCGCTGAAAGTACTGAAAGTATATCCCGAGCAGAACTACATCCTGGTAAGCGGCTCCGTTCCCGGTCACAACGGTTCTATCGTTCTGATCCAAAACAACGTAGGTTAATCCCGCGGATAGTAAACAATATTTCCATTAGCATCAGCTAAAATTTATAAGAAATGCAAATCGAAGTTTTAAATAGCAAAGGTGAAAATACCGGACGTAGCGTAGAATTACCGGAGGATATTTTCAATATCGAACCCAACGATCACGTCATTTACCTTGCTGTAAAGCAATACCTGGCGGCTCAACGTTTGGGTACCCACAAAACCAAAACCCGTGGCGAGGTGAAAGGTGCTTCCCGCAAGCTGCACCGCCAGAAAGGTACCGGTGGCTCCCGTAAAGGTAATATCCGCAACCCGCTGTATAAAGGTGGTGGTACCATCAACGGACCCATCCCGCACCGCTACGATTTCAAGCTGAACCGTAAAGTGAAAGACCTCGCCAAGATGTCTGCGCTCACTTACAAAGCCCGCGAGAAGAACATTGTGGTCGTGGAAGACATCAAGATCGAAAAGCCCAGCACCAAAGCGTTCCTGCAGGTGGTGAACGGCCTCAAGATCGGCGGCAAAAAACTGCTCCTGGTGAATGTAGACTACGATCAGAACCTGTACCTGAGCAGCCGCAATGTACCCCGCGTAAAAAGCAGCGTGCTGAGCGATATCAATACTTACGACATCGTACACGCCAACACCATCCTGTTGACAGAAAGCGCTGCCAAGGTATTTACTGAAGAAGTAGTGGAAGTAGCGGAATAAGCAAACCGGTTCGGTACTCAACTCATAAAAACATGGATCCGGCGCATGCGGCGGACCAACAAATAAAATAAAGATGAAAATTTCAGAAGTATTGGTTCGCCCTAAAGTTACTGAAAAGGTAAACGGCCAGATGGAAAAGCAAAACCGTTACACCTTCGTAGTCGACAAGCGTTCTAACAAATTGGAAATTAAAGCTGCCGTAGAAGAGTTCTATAACGTAAAGGTTACTGACGTAAACACGATCGTTATGCCTGCCAAAAGCAAGAGCCGCTTCACCAAAGCCGGTTTCATTTCCGGCCGCAAAGCTTCTTTCAAGAAAGCGATCGTAACCCTGGCCGAAGGCGAGAACATCGATCTGTTTGCCTTCTAAGAACGCAGCAGCTTAAGTATGGTGGCGGATAGTGCCACCGCTAACAACAAAACTATAAATACCGCCGGTGCAAGACCGCGGACAAATTAACAAAAGAAATGGCTTTACGTAAATACAAACCGACTACGGCCGGTACACGTTGGAGAATAGGCAACGCCTTTGCAGAAATCACTACCGATACCCCCGAGAAAAGCCTGCTGGCGCCCAAGAAAAGCACAGCCGGACGTAACGTTCAGGGTCGTCGTGTTATGCGCTACATGGGTGGCGGTCATAAAAAACAATATCGTATCATCGATTTCAAGCGCGATAAGAAGGACATTCCTGCTACCGTGAAAACCATCGAATACGATCCGAACCGTACCGCGTTTATCGCTCTGCTGGCTTATGCCGATGGTGAAAAACGTTACATCATCGCTCCCCAGGGTCTCGAAGTAGGCGCCAAAGTGGTGAGCGGCGACAATGCAGCACCTGAAGTAGGTAATGCACTGCTGCTGAAAAATATGCCCCTCGGTACCGTGATCCACAATATTGAGCTGCAGCCCGGTAAAGGTGGTGCTATGGCCCGTTCTGCAGGTACTTATGCCCAGCTGAACGCTAAAGAAGAAAAGTACGCTGTACTGAAAATGCCCAGCGGTGAATTGCGTAAAGTACTGAGCACTTGTATTGCTACCGTAGGTATCGTATCCAACAGCGACCACGCCCTGGAATCTGCAGGTAAAGCCGGTCGTAACCGTTGGAAAGGTCAGCGTCCCCGCGTACGTGGTGTGGCTATGAACCCCGTAGATCACCCGATGGGTGGTGGTGAAGGTAAATCTTCCGGTGGTCACCCCCGCAGCCGTACTGGTAAATACGCCAAAGGTGAAAAAACACGCAGCCTGACCAAAGGTTCCAATAAGCTGATCATTCAGCGCCGCGACGGTAAGAAGCTGTCCGGTAAAGCTAAAAAATAATCAATCCTGGGCAGAGACGCCATGCCTGGCGTCTCACCCCTTGAAATAAAAAGGTAAAGACGCGATGCGTCTCAACAATAACAGATAAAATGGGTTCCGGCCCGGCCGGGATCAAATCATCAAAAACACCAAATTAAATGGGTCGTTCAATTAAAAAAGGTCCTTACGTAGACCATAACCTGGAAGAGAAAATAACCAAGATGAACGCTGAAGGCGGTCGTAAATCGGTAGTGAAAACCTGGAGCCGTCGTTCCACTATCATTCCCGAATTCGTAGGACACACTTTCGCTGTACACAATGGTAACAAGTTCATCCCCGTGTATGTAACAGAGTACATGGTAGGCCACAAGCTGGGTGAGTTTGCTCCTACCCGTAACTTCAGGGGTCACGGCGGCGACAAGAAAAAATAAGCTGATGTATGATTAGCTGATGTGAGATTGGCTAATGAGGAGATCAGCGCTTAAGTAAAGAAACATTTGATTCATCGGCGACAGCCGGCTATCAATACAAAAGTAATTATCCGATTAGCATAGCTAATTATCAAATTAATAAAATGGAAGCAACAGCCCGTTTACGCAATTATCCTACTTCCCCGCGCAAGATGCGTCTTTTGGCAGACCTGATCCGTGGCCTGGATGTAGAAAAAGCTTTGAATATTCTGAAGTTCAACACCAAGCATCCTTCAGTGCCCCTGGAGAAATTGCTGCTGAGCGCTATCGACAACTGGAAGCAAAAGAATGAAGGTGCAGACGTGGCTTCAGCCAACCTGATCGTAAAGACCATCTACGTGGATGGCGGCCGTATGCTGAAGCGTATGCTGCCTGCTCCCCAGGGTCGTGCTTACCGCGTACGCAAGCGCAGCAATCACGTAACGATCATCGTAGACAGCAAAGCGAACTAATTTTAAATTTTGGATTTTGAATGTGAATTGGTTTAGTTCCATTACTTTTTCCAAATCAAATAATTCACAATATTAATTAAGGGTTGGATTTTGTTGAAAACATTCAAAATCTGAAATCCAAAATTCATAATCAAAGAACATGGGTCAAAAAGCAAATCCGATAGGTAACCGTTTGGGAATTATCCGTGGTTGGGATTCTATGTGGTTCAGCAATCCGAAAGATTTCGGCGGTAAAGTGGTAGAAGATCACAAAATCCGTACGTATCTGAACGCACGTATCAATAAAGGCGGCGTAGCCCGCATCGTTATCGAGCGTACACTGGGTAAACTGATCATCACCATCCACACCTCCAAGCCCGGTATCATTATCGGTAAAGGCGGTCAGGAAGTAGACAGGATCAAAGAAGAGCTGAAGAAGCTGACCGGCAACAACGATGTCCAGATCAACATCATGGAAATCCGTCGTCCCGAGCTGGACGCACAGATCGTAGGTGAATCGATTGCCCGCCAGATCGAAGGCCGCGTAAGCTACAAGCGTGCCATCAAAATGGCTATCTCTACCGCTATGCGTATGGGTGCTGAAGGTATCAAGATCAAGGCCGGCGGCCGCTTGGGTGGTGCTGAAATTGCCCGTAGCGAAGAGATCAAGCAAGGCCGTACGCCGCTGCACACCTTCCGTATGGATATCGATTACGCTTCTGTTTATGCAATGACGGTATACGGTAAGATCGGCCTGAAAGTGTGGATCTGTAAAGGCGAAGTGCTGGGCAAACGCGATCTGAACCCCAACCTGACCAGCGGTGCAACCGACCGTCGTGGCAACCAGGGTGGTGAAGAGCGTCGCGACAGGGGTGGCGACCGTGATCGTCGTGGCGGTGGTGACCGTCGCGGTGGTGGTGGTGACCGTCGTGGTGGCGGCGACCGTCGCAACAGCGGTCCAAGGAAAGATTAATTGTCGCTGTATTCCGCGCCGGCGGACTACCCGGATCTTCTGATCAGAAGCCCCGGTAAGGAAGACAACGGCTTAATATACATCATACAACAAAATACTTGATACTTAAAAATATCAGCAATGTTACAACCAAAAAGAGTAAAGCATCGTAAGCAGCATAAAGGACGTATCAGGGGTAATGCTGAGCGTGGTGCTACCATTTCCTTCGGTTCTTTCGGTCTGAAAGCCCTGGAGCCGGTATGGATCACCAACCGCCAGATTGAAGCTGCCCGTCAGGCTATGACCCGTCACATGAAGCGTGAAGGTAACGTCTGGATCCGTATTTTCCCCGACAAGCCGATTACTGCAAAGCCTGCAGAGGTGCGTATGGGTAAAGGTAAGGGTAGCCTGGAGTACTGGGCAGCTGTAGTGAAGCCCGGCCGCATTATGTTCGAGGCCGATGGCGTTCCCGAGCAGGTAGCCCGCGAAGCTTTTGAGCTGGCAGCACAGAAACTGCCGATCAAGACCAAGTTCGTGGTTCGTCCCGACTATGCAGGCTAATCTTAAGGAAGCGTACTAATTATGAATTAGGGTAGCGGGTAAGAACGCTCAATACCCAATACTCAAATCTCAATACAATATTTAACAATGGCAAAGTCAAAAGCAGCGAAAGTTGAAGATTATCGCTCTATGAGCGATGAAGCGCTTAACGACAAAATTGGCGAAGAGAGCCTGCGTCTGAAGAAAACAAAATTCAGCCATGCAGTTAATCCCATCGAAAACCCGATGATTATCCGCAGCATTCGCCGTACGATTGCAACGTTGAAAACCGAGCAGCGTAAAAGACAATTAGCATCTTAATTCATATTCAACCTCTTTCATAATGTCAGCAGTAGAAAGGAAAACCAGGAAGAGCCGTATCGGGCTTGTTACCAGCGACAAGATGGATAAAACCATTACCGTTGCGGTAGAACGTAAAGTAAAGCATCCCTTTTACGGTAAGTTCCTTAAAAAAACCACCAAGTTCCACGCGCACGACGAGACCAACCAGTGTGGCATCGGCGATACCGTAAGGATCATGGAAACCCGCCCCATGAGCCGCACTAAGCGCTGGAGGCTGGTAGAAATCATTGAAAAAGCTAAATAAGCGATACGATCTCTGTTCCGCAAGGGAATACAGATTGGCAAAGCATAGCCTCTTTTCAAGTCTTTGAGATGCCCGGATGGAAGATCGGCGCATCGTAAAACCTAAAAATTGAAATTAGCTCACAGCTAAACAAAATAACAATGATACAGCAGGAATCAAGGCTCAACGTAGCTGATAACAGCGGCGCTAAAGAAGTACTCTGCATCCGCGTGCTGGGCAATAGCGGCCAGGTATATGCAGGTATTGGCGACAAGATCGTGGTTACAGTAAAAGATTCTATCCCCGCCGGTGGTGTGAAGAAAGGAACTGTAAGCAAAGCCGTTATTGTTCGTACCAAAAACAAATTACGTCGTAAGGACGGTTCTTATATCAGCTTTGACGACAACGCAGTGGTGTTGTTGAACAACTCTGATGATCCCCGTGGTACGCGTATCTTCGGGCCCGTAGCCCGCGAACTGCGTGATAAAGGATACATGAAAATTGTTTCTCTGGCGCCAGAAGTATTATAATTAAAATATTTTCGTACCTTTGCCGCCCGTTGATAAAATAGCGGCTCAAGATCTATAGAAATGAGTACTAGATTCAAACCTAAGTTCAGCATCAAAAAAGGCGACCAGGTAGTGGTTATTGCCGGTAACGACAAAAACCGTACTACGCCCCGCCAGGTGCTGGCTGTATATCCGCAGGATGCACGCATCCTGGTGGAAGGTGTTAATATCGTTACCAAACACCTGAAGCCTAATGCTAAGAATCCTCAGGGCGGCATCGTAAAAGAAGAAGCCACGATCCACATCTCCAATGTGCAGCTGTGGGATGCAAAAGCGAAAGCTCCCGTACGTGTTCGTCGCGAACGCAAAGACGGTAAAGCGATTCGTATATCTAAAAAAACCGGTCAAGAAATTAAATAATGAGCACTGTAAATTACCAACCGCGTCTTCAAACGAAATACAAAGACGAAGTAGTGGCTGCCCTGATGAAGAAGTTCGGCTACTCTACTGTGATGCAGGTTCCCCGTCTGGTAAAGATCTGTCTGAACCAGGGCGTGAAAGGATCTGTGTCGGACAAGAAACTGGTGGACGATGCTGTGAAGGAAATGACCATGATTGCCGGTCAGAAAGCAGTACCCACACTGTCCAAGAAAGATATCTCCAACTTCAAGCTGCGTAAGAATATGCCTATCGGCGCCCGTGTAACTTTGCGCGGTGCTACCATGTTTGAATTCCTGGACCGTCTGGTATCGGTGTCTCTGCCCCGTGTACGCGACTTCAAAGGTATCAACGAGAAAGCTTTCGACGGCTATGGTAACTATACCTTCGGCGTTACCGAGCAGATCATCTACCCCGAGATCGACATCGATAAGGTGAGCCGTATCAGCGGTATGGATATCACTTTCGTTACTACTGCCCGTACCAACGAAGAGGCCTACGAGCTGCTGAAAGAGCTGGGTATGCCCTTTAAAAATATCAAAAAAGACAACAACTAATCGATATGTCAAGAACCTCAATTATAGCACGCCAGCGTAAGCGTGAGAAGATGGTTGCCAAGTTTGCTGAAAAGCGCGCCGCTTTGAAAGCAGCAGGAGATTACGAAGCCCTGGACAAACTGCCCAAGAACGCTTCTCCTGTACGCCTGAAAAACCGTTGCCAGCTTACCGGCCGTCCTAAAGGTTACATGCGTCAGTTCGCTCTGGGTCGTGTTATCTTCCGCGATATGGCCCTGGAAGGCAAGCTGCCCGGTGTAAAGAAAGCTTCCTGGTAAGCCGCATTATCCTAAAGGACTTGAAACATTAGATGAAAAGACCCCAGGGTAACTATCATCAATTATCAAACAAATAAAAACACAGAGTAAAAATGGTAACTGATCCTATTGCAGATTTCCTTACCCGCGTTCGTAATGCCCAGATGGCACGCCACCGTATCGTTGAGATCCCCGCTTCCAATCTGAAAAAACGCATTACGGAAATCCTGTACGATAAAGGTTATATCCTGAAGTACAAATTTGAAGACGACAGCAAGCAAGGTATCATCAAGATCGCTTTGAAATACAATGCTGAAACGAAGGAGCCTGCAATCCGTTCCCTGGAGCGTGTTAGCCGTCCCGGTCTGCGCCAGTACGCCAAGCCTGCAGAGATTCGCAGGGTGAAGAGCGGCCTGGGTATCGCCATCGTTTCAACCTCCAAAGGTGTTATGACCGATAAAGAAGCCCGCGCCCAGAATGTAGGCGGAGAGGTGCTTTGCCAGATCTGGTAAGATATATTTAGGTGAACAAAGGAGCAAACTATGCGATATGCGTGGTTTGCTCCTTTGTTTTGTGCAGAAGCGCCGCTCAGGGTTATTGCGCGCAGCAGCTGCCCATAGTGAACAGGCTGTTCACCTCCTGTTGATTTACAGCCTTATCCAGGATCATTACATCGTCCAGGTCGCCATTATAGCCTAAACCCAGGAACAAGGCGCCGATGTCTTGTGCTGAAGCCGGTGACGGTGAGCCTGCTGAACCGCAATTGTAATTCCCGCTGCTGCTGCCCTGTAGTATACCGTCGCTGTACAGAGCCATCTGGGTACCATTACTGTTATAGGTAGCGACCACATGATGCCAATGGTTGAGTTTGGCTGCGACGGTTACGTTGCAGCTGTCAAATGGTTCGGATACTGAGCTGGTCCTTCCGAAAATTGTCCGCTTGCAGTAATTCAACGATACGGACCATTGCCCGTAGAAAGGGCAGTTCCAGACAGAATCGCGGCTGATGAGCGCCTCATAATCGGGACCGCCTCTGAAAGTGTCGGTAGCCCGATACCAGAGCGATATCGAAAACGCATTGAGATTATCCAGAAAAACCGGGTTGGGGCGCACCAGGTACGAATTACCCACCATGAAATTGGAGAAGGCATAAGCACAGTCAGGATTGCCGTCGCGGTCGGTAGCCGGCAGGGCCGAGCCGGAATTCAGCAGGTGATGGTTGTTGCCCGATATATCGTTCAACGAACCGTCTGCAAACGGATAAAATGCAATCACATGGTTGGCTAGGCCGGCGGGGATGCAGCCGATGTTGCCGGTTGCTTTGTCTTTCTTACAGGAGAAAAAGAGTATAGTGATCACGATGCCTGCAAAAATGCAGGAGGTTAGGACAACAGACCGGGTCCGGTTGTTTTTCATAGGTAGGATAATTTGGGAGGCGTTCAGGAAAATAGTTTATACATGCTAAGAGCGTAGGCAGACATTGGGCCACCCGCTTTGGTTGGGTAATTAGACAGGCCCTGGGCTTACCAGAAGAGGCCCGCTTTTATACCGGTACCAGGCCTTGTATTGTATTTTTAGCCCTGGCCATCCGGCAAATTATTTAAAAAATGATCCGGAAGTATTTTTTTAAAGAAAATACTATACCTTTGCACTCCCAATTTTATGGGGCAGGTTTTGGGCAATCTAAGCCCACCCTATACAGCGCTGAAAGACCAGGACCTGTTATTCAAAGGAAATTGCCTCAGGGCAGGTTCCGTTTTTACATTTTTAAATTCATACGTTAAAATGTCACGTGTAGGAAAAGCGCCAATCACATTGGCCGACAAAGTAACCGTTACCGTTAGCGCTGCCAACGAAGTAACCGTAAAAGGCCCCAAGGGCGAACTGAAACAAGTAGTAGACCGCGATCTGAAAGTGGAAGTGGCCGATGGTAAAGTGACCATTACCCGTCCTACCGACCAGATCCGCCACCGTGCCCTGCACGGCCTTACCCGCGCCCTGCTCGCCAATATGGTGGAAGGTGTGACCAACGGTTACACCAAGACCCTGGAGTTGGTAGGTGTGGGTTATCGTGCCGCAGTTGCCGGACAGCAGCTGGACATGTCCCTGGGTTACTCCCACAACATTATCCTGAATCTTCCCCCCGAGGTGAAAGCAACCGCTACCATGGAAAAAGGTCAGCCTCCCCGCGTTGTGCTCGAATCTATCGACAAGCAGCTGGTAGGCCAGGTAGCCGCTAAGATCCGCAGCCTGCGCAAGCCCGAGCCTTACAAAGGAAAAGGTGTGCGTTTTGCTGGTGAGATCGTTCGCCGTAAAGCTGGTAAAACTGCCGGTAAATAATACGGAAAGCAAAAAGTCAATATCCGGGAAGGCACATTTTGACTTTTGGCTTTTGATTTTTGAATTTATACGTAACCTTCGGAAGCCGTCTATGACCGTTGCCGGGTGACAGGGCCTCAGATCAAAAGGGATCGGTCCGCTGCCCATCACAACACAAAGGCGAGCCCGTACAAATAGAGACACAATGTCAAAAACAGCAAAAACAGTAATACGCCGCCAGAAGCTGCGCTGGCGTATCCGGAAAAATGTTAAGGGCACAGCTCAGGCGCCGCGCTTATCCGTTTTCCGCAGTAACAAAGATATTTATGCTCAGCTGATCGACGACGCTACCGGCCTTACCCTGGCTTCAGCCAACTCCCGTCAGAAGGACATCGCTGCCCAATCCGGCACCAAGTCCGAAAAAGCAGCGTTCGTAGGTAAGGCTATCGCCCAGAAAGCGAAAGACCTGGGTATCGAAGCCTGCGTGTTTGATCGTGGCGGTTACCTGTACCATGGCCGTGTGAAATCACTGGCTGATGGCGCTCGTGAAGGTGGATTGAAATTCTAATCCACGTAAGCAAAAAATATTTTTTAAAAATTTTACGGGCCAGGTAAGCCGAAACCCGTAGAGCATATTCAAAAAAAATGACGCAATCCAATAACCGGATCAAATCCGGAGAATTAGAATTAACAGACAAAGTGGTTGCCATCAACCGCGTGGTGAAAACCACCAAAGGCGGCCGTGCGTTCAGCTTTTCTGCCCTGGTAGTAGTAGGCAACGGTAATGGTGTGGTAGGTCAGGGACTGGGTAAAGCTAAAGAAGTAAAAGAAGCGATTGCCAAGGGTATCGACGACGCTAAGAAAAACCTGATCAAGGTTCCCGTAATGAACGGTACCGTTCCCCACGATCAGTTTACCAAAGCAGGCGCTGCCAAAGTATTGATCAAGCCTGCAGCCCATGGTACCGGTGTACTGGCCGGTGGCAGCATGCGCGCTGTACTGGAAGCTGCCGGTTATACCGACGTTCTGGCCAAATCCCTGGGTTCTGCTAACCCGCACAACGTGGTTAAAGCCACCGTTAAAGCCCTGGGCGAAATGCGCGAGCCGATCGAAGTAGCCAGGAAGCGCAACATTGGCCTGAAAAAAGTATTCAACGGTTAATTCCCGGGATGCTTCAGTAATTTCCCATTTCTCATTTTTCAAAATTTTAGTACAATGGCTAAGATCAAAATAACTCAGGTAAAAAGCGGTATCGATCGTCCGGAGCGCCAGAAACGTACCCTGCGCGCGCTGGGTCTGCGCAAAATGAACGCTACCGTGGAAGTGGAAGCTACCGACCAGATCAAAGGTATGGTAACCAAAGTGCTCCACCTGGTAAAGGTTGAAGACGTAAAGTAAATATCCAGGTAAAAAGTCAGAATTAAAAAGTCAAAAGCGTCATAGACGCTTGCCGATTTTTAATTTTAGTTTTGCTTTTTCATTTTTTAAAACGCGAGCGGGAGATACCCGCGTAAGTTCAAAAACAAAATACAATGCAACTACACAATTTAAAGCCGGCCGAAGGTGCAACTCATCATCAGAAACGCGTAGGCCGCGGTGAAGGTAGCGGTCACGGTGTTACCGCAGGTAAAGGTAACAAGGGTCAGCAATCCCGTACCGGTTATCAATCCAAAAAAGGTCACGAAGGTGGTCAGATGCCTATCCAGCGCCGTATGCCTAAACGTGGTTTCAAAAACAGGAACCGTGTTGAGTATAAAGCTTTCAACCTGGGTCAGATCGATTACCTGATGGAAAAATACAGCCTGCAGGAATTCTCCCTGGATGCCCTGTACATCAATGGCCTGATCAACCGCACCGACCTGGTGAAAGTGCTGGGTACCGGTGAGCTCAAATCAAAAGTAACCGTCAAAGTGAACGCGATCAGCGAAAAAGCGAAAAGTGCTGTAGAAACTGCCGGTGGTACTGTTGAGCTGATCTAGGTCATTAACAGGTACTTAGTTATTACAAAAGACGCTTTTTAACCAAGAGTTGCTTTAATAAATGATTATCTTTATTAAAGATTTGGTAAAACGCGTCTTTTGTCGTTTATTCGCAACCTATTTAAAAATATTACCGTTTTTGTGAAGAAACTTATTGAAACCCTCAAGAACATCTGGAGCATCGAAGAGCTTCGTAAGCGTATCCTGTTTACGCTGGGCCTGATCCTCGTTTATCGCGTCGGTAGCTATATCGTGCTTCCCGGGATCAACCCGCTTGTATTGGGGCAAAGCCAAAGCCAGGAAGGCCTGCTGGGCCTGATCAATATGTTCGCAGGCGGCGCCTTCGGGAACGCCTCTATCTTTGCCCTGGGTGTAATGCCTTACATCTCGGCATCCATCTTCATGCAATTGGCGGGTATCGTCATCCCCCAGTTTGCCAAGATGCAGAAAGAAGAAAGCGGCCGTAACAAAATGAACCAGTACACGCGGTTCCTGACCGTGCTCGTAACCGTTTTTCAGGCTTCGGCCTATATCGCTTACCTGCGTACGCAAACTAACGGTGCTATCGTTAACGACGGTCTCCTGTTCTATGTCTCTACGATCGTTGTCCTCACCGCAGGCACCCTGTTTGTAATGTACCTGGGCGAGAAGATCACGGATAAAGGTATCGGTAATGGTACTTCCATGATCATCATGGTGGGTATCCTGGCCCGTCTGCCGCACTCCCTCGTGGAAGAATTCACCTCTAAGCAGCAAACAGACAAGCTGCTTTTCTTCCTGGTGGAGCTGGCCGTATTTGTTGCTGTGATCATCGGGCTGGTGCTGCTGACACAAGGCGTACGCCGTATCCCGCTCAACTATGCCCGCCGTATTGTGGGTACCAATGCTGCCAAAGAGATCGGCGGCGCGCGTAACTTTATTCCCCTGAAAGTGAACTCTGCCGGTGTAATGCCCATTATCTTTGCCCAGGCCCTGATGTTCATCCCCGCAATGGTTGCCGGTTTTGCTACCGGTGAAGACAGCGGCGGCAACAATTTCATGCGTTCTCTTTCCGACCACACTTCCCTGTGGTATAACGTGATCTACGCCGTGCTGGTGATCGCATTCACCTATTTCTACACCGCATTGATCTTTAACCCCACGGAAATGGCAGAGAACTTGAAGCGCAACAACAGCTTTATTCCCGGCATTAAGCCTGGTCAGCCGACAGCCGATTACATCGGTGCTATCATGGATCGCATCACCTTACCCGGTGCGGTGTTCCTGGCAGCTGCCGGTATCCTGCCCGGTATTGCCGCCCTTTGCGGTGTTACCAGCGGTTTCGCCAGCTTCTTCGGGGGGACTTCCATGCTGATCGGTGTAGGGGTTATCCTGGATACCCTGCAGCAGATCGAAAGCCATTTGCTGATGCGCCATTACGATGGTCTGATGAAGACCGGCCGTATTTCCGGACGCCAGCCTGTAGCGATCTAAATAATAGTTTAATATATTTGAAAAGCGCCTCAACAACGAGGCGCTTTTTTCATTTATATTTGTACCCTATGCTCAAGATGATAAGCTTATTTTTTGAACACCTGGGCCGCTATACCCTTATGCTGAAAGGCATGTTCAGCAAGCCCGAGAACGGCAAGGTCTATTGGAAGGAGTTTATGCATCAGTGTATCGATATCGGATTCCGTTCACTGCCCATCGTGATCATCATCTCGGTATTCCTGGGTGCGGTAATGACCGTACAGACAGCCTATCAGCTCATCAGCCCTATTATCCCCAAATATGTTATGGCCCAGGTAGTGCGTGATTCCGTGATCCTGGAGCTGTCGCCAACGATTATCTGTATTGTGCTCGCAGGTGTGGTCGGATCCAAGATCGCATCCGAGCTGGGTAATATGCGGGTAAGCGAGCAGATCGATGCGCTGGAGATCATGGGCATCAATACCAAATCCTACCTGGTCATGCCCAAGCTCGTCTCTGCCCTGATCATGATCCCCTGCCTTATCGTGATCGCCATCTCCCTGAGCCTTGCCGGCGGCTTTGCCACCGGTTTGCTGACCGGCATTATGTCGAGCGAGCAATATACCTATGGCCTGGTCGAAGGGTTTAAAGCATTCGGCATACTGGTGGCCATGGTCAAAGCCTTCACCTTTGCCTTTATCATTGCTTCTGTGCCGGCTTACTATGGCTACAATGTAGAGGGCGGCGCACTGGAGATCGGCCGGTCTTCTACCACCTCTGTAGTAGTAAGCTGTATTATGATCCTTTTTGCCGATTATGTGATCACAATGCTGATGCTGTAACAAATGTCTTCACCTTATCTTTTTACCTCCGAGCGCCTGGGCTTCCGTACCTGGACCGACGCCGATCTGCCTGCTATGGCCGCCATCAACAGCGACGCCGCAGTGATGCGGTACTTCCCCGCACTGCAAAGCGAAGCGGAAACGGCTGTAGCGTTGCAACGCTTCCGTAATATGTACGTCGAAAAGGGATATTGTTTTTATGCTGTGGATACGCTTGCCGGGCAACAGTTCATTGGCTTTATCGGCCTGTCCTGGATTACGTACGATGCGCCTTTTACTCCCTGCGCAGAGATGGGCTGGCGGCTCTCACCCCATGCCTGGGGCAAAGGCTATGCTACCGAAGGCGCGAAACGCTGCCAGGATCATGCTTTCCACACCTTAGCGTTGGATCGTGTGGTAGCGGTTGCACCTTTGGTCAATGCACCTTCCATTCATGTCATGGAAAAATGTGGAATGAAGCCGCTCCTTGAATTCAGCCATCCTCTATTAGCCGCGCATCCCCGTTTGCAGCCTTGTGTCTGCTATGAGGCAAGGCAGTAGCTGCCTGAAAAAGGCCGCCCTCTAAAAGCAAGGCGGCCTGTAAAAAAAGTTTTCAGGTATTTGTTGCAGCTATTGCTTTACCAGCTTAAATTGATCCACCTGTCCGTTCCTTTGTGCGATGAGCACAAAGTACACCGCGGGCTTAAGTGCCGCAATGTTAATGCGGAAGGTATCGTGCGCCAGCTGCCGGCCATCCAGCGACATTACCGTTCTGCCCAGCACATCCGTCAGCTTAACCACATCCAGGTTGGCTTCCTGTACATTTTTGAGGTAAATAAAGTGGTCGGAGGGATTGGGATAGATAGCCGGCTTTTCCTTTCCTGTTTCCAGTCCTGCCGATAGTCCTGCTGCCTTTTTCTCCTGCAGGGGAGGGGTATGCGCCGTACCCCCATGCCGGTTGAGGTAATCGTTATAGGCCGTAAAATCCTCGTTCTTTTCATAAGGAATGCTGCCTTGTGGATAAGCTGTAGAAGCCGGACGCATAGCAAGGCCCACCGGGCCGCCGGGAGGCACCTCGAAATCACCGCAGCAATACCTGCTGAGGTTGATCTGCATGGAGATGGTTTTGATCGTGCTGTTGTCGCTGAACTTACCCAGGTTGTCCTGGCGCAGGTACACAGTATAGGTACCATCCGCGGGCGCCGTAAAGGTACGGCTCTGACCATAGGTATGCGGCTGCCAGCTGGCATCGGGGTTCTGTATATGCCAGGTATAAACGGTGGTATTGTCTCCGCCAAGCACTTTAAACGTATAGGTCTTTACCCTTCTCCGGGTTGCGGGAATGGTATTGGTACACTGTCCTGCGTCCGTTGTGCACAGCAGGTCCACATAGATCTCGGCGACGTTGCTGGGTTCCCAGCGGCCCTTCACCGTGTTCTTCACCGAAGCTTCATCAGCCAGCAGGTACGATGCACCCGCCGTCGGGTTGTGGCCGCTCAGATAACGATCGCTGTTTTCCGGCATCGGTACCGCCAGCAACCCGGGCGCCGCCATAAAGCCGAACCCGTTATAATATTGCCTGAGCCGCGGTATGGCATCGTCCATCCAGAAGGCCCGGCAGGGCTCATGGATCTTCATGGCAAACCATTTGGTATCGTCCCAGCCCCAGGTACCCCACTGGGGATTGGAGCCACAGCCTCCCGAAGCAACGCCGGGATTGGGATAGTTACCGGGGCCGAAGTCGAAATAAGTATTAAAAGGCTGGTAAGGGGTAGCCGTATTGTATACCGGGTTGACGCCGCTGGTATTGCCCTGCGCGGAAACAACACACTGATCGATCACGGCAGGAAAAGCTTCGCTGGCGCAGGGTGAATTCACCAGGTAATTTACCGGCGCATTGGTGCAGTCAAAATCGCCGCAGACCTGCGGATTAGATATCTCACGGATACGTAAGGCCCTGCTGTCGTAATCAAACATAAACGTATTGGTGCCGGGATACTTCAGGGCTCTGAAATTTTCCTGGGTCAGCAGCACGAAAGTACTCTTCGATTGGGCGTAAGCCCTGATCTTCGCCAGCGTAGCGGCTGTATTGGCGTAATTGGGCTGGTCGGGGCGCCCCCAGTTGTTCAGCTGTCCCATATGGATAGAAGTATAGCCGAGATCGATGAAAAGCTTGGCCTGGTAATAAAACCACATGCGGGCTTCGATACGGGTAATGTCGGGGCAGTCGGAAAGGCCGGATCCGAAGATGTTGTTCCTGATCCTTGTCAGGTGGAAAAAAAGATTGGTCTTCGGGTTGCCCAATGCATCCAGGTAATAACTGCTTTCAAATCCGGGCTCGGTTTTGTAAGCAGTAATGATCTCTGCAGGGATCGGTACCTGGTCCACGCCAGCGTCTATATTTTCAAAAATGGTACCCTGGATCACCGGGCGCTTCAGGCCGTTGCAATCATAAGCGGCATTAATGTCGATCACGATCTGTTTCATGCTCTGGTAAAAAAGGGTGCCGGGCTTCATCAAGCCGTATTTTCCCCAGGTGTTGGCAGCTCTCAGAATAATGGAAGCTTTAAGATCGATCATGCTTCTGATAATGCTGCAATATTTATCGGGGCAATAATTGCCGAAGCAGCGATCATAAGGCGGTGTACAATTAACGGGCGTCGTGCCCGGAGGGATCGCATTGTCGTCATAGGGTGTGCCGTCCACGCCGATCCAGCCCCAGCACTTGTCGGGCATGATCCAGGCAGAAAGCCCCTCGGCATTGAAGCTGCGCGCGATCTGTTTGGGAATACCCGCGCACCAGGGATCTTCGATGGAAGCGTTAACGCCGGCGGGGCAAAAAGTTTTCACGATCCCGCTAGAGATCAGGCAGGGAGATACGCTTTGTCCGGGCGCCTGCAGATTAAAAAGCAGGACCAGGAAGGCAAGCAGGTAGTGTTTTTTCATGAGGATGTTATTGTTTGGATTTGTTGCAGGAAAATACTGATGAGCGGATGCTACAGGGGCCGCATTAAGCAATTACCTGCCATTAAAATTAGGCATAAGCAGCCGGTTCGCAGTCATGTTTTTTACAAATGGGTTTCTCCGTTGTATCCATGTGCGCCAATACGGGACGGACGGGCGCTTTGGAATGGATCGCTTTACTGCGGATCGACATCCGTAATGATCTGCAGCGCAGAGTTGCCCCGCTTCTGCAAAACCATATTGATGGCTACAGCGATCCGCTCTTTAGCCTGTCGCAGGAATTGATTGTCCCTGGGGAGCTTCAGCCATATCTCCTGCAGGTAATAATTGCGTACCCTCGGCACCAGCGCCGGCGCCGGTCCCTGGATATGGATACCTTCGATCTGCTGCAGCTCCGCAGCCAATGCTGTAGCAGCCTGGGCGCTGCGTTCTTCATCGCGATGCCGGCAGGTGAGCTTGATCATACGGCTGTAAGGCGGATAGCCGAATTGCTGACGGGAGGCCGATTCCGTTTGGTAGAAAGCGCGGAAATCGTGTTCTTTCACCCATTGCAGCACAGGATGCTTCAGGTCATAGCTCTGGATGATCACCTGGCCCTCGCCGTCGAGCCTTCCCGCGCGCCCGCTTACCTGCTCCATCAGCTGGAAGCCTCGTTCGTTGACCCGGAAATCGGGATAGCTGAGCAAGCTGTCGGCACTGAGAATGCCTACCAGGCCTACGTTTTCAAAGTCCAGTCCCTTAACGATCATCTGGGTCCCTACCAGGATATCTATACGCCCGCGCGTGAAGTCTTCGATCAGCTGCGACATTTTGTTCTTGCCCTTCACGCTGTCCCAGTCCATGCGCGCTGTCTTTACCTTGGGAAAAATACGTTGCAGCTCTTCTTCGATCTTTTCCGTGCCGAAACTCCTGGCCACGATCTTCATATGACCGCATTGCGGGCAATGCCTGAACGGCGGCGATTTGGTGCCGCAGTAATGACAGTGCAGCTTATCGGTGGATTTATGGTAGGTGAGCGACACGTCGCAGTTCTTACAGTGCGCCACCCAGCCACAGGAGCCGCAGATCAGGAAGGGCGCATAGCCGCGTTTGTTCTGGAAGAGGATTACCTGCTTGCCGGCCGATAGGGTAGCTGTGATCCTTTCCAGCAGATCGGTGGTCAGCAGGGGAGATAAAGCTGCCTGTATGTTCTTGGCCGAAACGATCTCGATATCAGGCATGGAAATGCCGCGATAGCGCTGCCTGAGCTGCACATAGGTATACTTGCCCTGCTGGGCATTGGCCGTGCTTTCCAGCGAAGGCGTAGCCGAGCCAAGCAGCACTTTGGCCTTATGCAGGCCGGCAAGGTACACTGCGGCATCGCGCGCATGAAAACGCGGCGCCGGATCATATTGCTTGTAAGAAGGGTCATGCTCTTCGTCGACAATAATATAGCCCAGCTCGCGGAAAGGCAGCCACAGTACCGAGCGGGGCCCGACAACGGCCCTGAACTTACCCTCCTTTACCTTGTTCCAGATCTCAACCCGTTCATTGTTGGTAAAGCGGGAGTGGTACACCCCCAGCTCATCGCCGAAATAGGCCCGCAGCCGGTTTACCACCTGTGTGGTGAGCGCGATTTCCGGCAGCAGGAACAAGGCCTGCTTGCCCTGCGCCAACGCTTCCCTGATGAGCTGCACATAGATCAGGGTCTTGCCGCTGCCGGTAACGCCGTGCAGTAAGGCTACATTATGCTGCTCCCAGCCCTTTTGCACCTGCTCCAGTGCGGTCTGCTGCTCCGTGCTGAGCTGGAACGCAATCGGGCTTTTTTGTTCCAGAAGGCCTACACGATCGACCGGTATATACTCCGCCCGCAGGATGCCCTTGTCGATAAGGCTGTTCAGCTGCGCGGCAGTGGCGCTGGCCTTTTTCAGCAGCGCAGGTACTGCAACAGCAGCTTCCTGCTGTCTCAGTTGGAAAAAGGTCATCAGCAGCGCCAGCTGTTTGGGCGCTTTCTCCAGGTCGCGGAAAAGGAGGTTCAGCGGCGCTTCTGCTTCATACAGGCTTTCCAGGAATACATAGCGCTCCACCTTGGCTTTATAGCGCTCCTCCAGTATTTCCGCTACGGTAGCCACTTCCCGCTCCAGCAGCTCATTAATGGCCTTCGCGGTATTTTTTCCTTCCAGCAGCTGGCGCACTTCGCCAATGGTCAGCTGCTTGCGGATATGCAGTGCTTCCGCAAGAATGAAAGCGGCATCGCTCAGATTGAGCGGTGGCGTTGCGAAAGTCTCGTTCCACAGCAGCAAAGATTCGCTCATGAGCTTGAGATGCGCCGGCAGCGCAGCGTTCATCACCTCGCCGATGCCACAAAGGTAATATTGCGCCACCCATTGCCAGAAGTGCAGCTGCAGCGGATAGACCACCGGGTCTTCGTCGATCACATTGCGTATCGGTTTTACTGTATAGCTCTCCGGGCGGAAATCATGCGTTTGCAGCACAACGCCGGAGTAGATCTTATTGCGGCCCAGGCTTACCTCCACGCGCATACCGGGCACAAGCCTGTCCTGCCATTGCAGGGGAATGCCATAAGTAAGTGTACGGGGAAGATTAAGCGGTAATATTACGTCGGCGAACTGCAAGACGGGGTATTTTATTTAGCCTTGCAAGTTAAGCATAAAACGGATCGGTCACCTATATGCTTCTTGCAGCAGGATGGCAGGTGATAGCAAAGCAAAAAAGCAAACCCCTGGAGGTTTGCTTTTTTATGATTACCCGAATCGATGTGGTAAAAATTATTTCGCGTCGAAGAAATCTTTCACTTTGTCTTTGTGAATGATCGCCTCTTTGAAAGAATAAGCGCCTGTTTTGGGGCTGCGAACGGTTTTGATCACCTTCGTATAGTTCTTCGCCTCCAGGTTCGCTTTCGGGTCCTTCTTGATCGCGGTTTTCGCTGCTTTAGCCATGATATTTTTTTTGAAAAATTAGCAAATGTGCAAATCAGCAAATTATACAAATCACTCCGAATTTGCACATCTGCCTATCTGCCTATTGTTCAATTACTTGATTTCTTTATGAACGGTTACTTTCTTAAGAATAGGATTGTATTTTTTCAATTCAATACGCTCCGGAGTATTCTTTTTATTCTTTTGTGTGACGTAACGGCTCGTGCCGGGCATTCCGCTGGTCTTATGCTCGGTACATTCCAAAATCACCTGAACGCGGTTTCCTTTTTTAGCCATCTTGGGTAATTATTGAGAATAATATAAAATGAAAATTAGATTGCAACACCTTGCTCGCGCAGTTCGGAAACTACGGTGAACAGGCCTCTTTTATTAATGGTGCGAATAGCGTCGGAAGACACTTTCATTGTGATCCAGCGGTCTTCTTCAACCAGGAAGAAACGCTTGGTCTGTAAATTGGGTAAAAAACGGCGTTTTGCCTTCTTGTTAGAGAAGCAAACCTTGTGACCTGTAATTGGTTTCTTGCCGGTTACCTGACAAACACGAGCCATGACTTAAATTTTTTTGGACTGCAAAGGTGCGGATTATTTTGGAAACGGCAAAAATATTCTAAAAATATTTTTTTCGTTGGCTGCCCCGGCCCGCTGTTGCCAAAGCGGCTGCAAAGATACGCTTTCTTTCCCTGAAATATAAAAAAACAAGCTATGCGCTTTTTCCCCGGTCATCACCACAATTCCGTAGTTCTACGCCGCTTAATTCCGTATTTCTTCTTCCCGGATGGCCCGGGCCGGAGACTAACTTTGTTGCCGACAAATGGAGTCCGGAGACCATCAAAAACGGGGCGAAACCGAAAAGCCATACGAGTAGGAGCCTAAACAACACATACTATGGAATTTATTACCGCAGCCATCGATTTAAAAGAAGCAGGTGTTGCCAGCGCCGGGCACATTCATCTTCCCGAAGTAGTGATTTATTACGATAAGGATTTCAAGGGATCTGAATATCGTACAAACCTTAATGTTTTGTTTGTTGGTGGAGTGTGGAATGACCAGATATCTTCAATCGTCGTGGTGTCGGGGCAGTGGCAGTTTTACCTCCACCGTGACTTTGTGGAGCCGCTGGGGCCGGTGCTGGGACCGGGGTATTACCCCTGGGTCGAAGCTGTTGGCATACGCAATGACCAGGTTTCTTCATTCCGCTGTGTCGGCTATTAACCCAGCCAATGACCGGAACAGCAGAAGGGATTGTTCTCATTGAACAATCCCTTCTGCTGTTCCGGAGATCATACCAGGTCGGGGTAGATCAGCTGGTCCAGGTCGCTGACGCCCAGGCGGGATTCGACCATAAAGCCTTCTCCGTACTGAACACCGATGCGGTGCCCCAGCTGGCTGGCCCGGTTACGGATCTTATCCAGGAAGCCGGGGTTGGAAATATAGGTTTCAGGCTCGCCCGAATTGTCATTGAAAAACTGGGTCTTAAAGCAGCTGATCGCTTCCATTTTCTGTTCGAAGCTGCTGGAGATATCGACGATCAGGTCCGGCTCGAAGAAGCGGTCCTGGATATAATGGAATACTTTTTTAGGGCGCCAGGGGCTTTGCGGCTCGCCTTCCCATTCCGTTTCGATCTTACGCAGCCCGCTGAAAAAGCAGGCGTCGGCGATCAGCCTGCCGGCACGGCCGTGGTCGGGGTGCCGGTCAGCCAGCGCATTGGCCAGCACAAGGTCGGGCTGGAAACGGCGCAGGATGCGGATGATCTTCAGCTGGTGCTCTTTATTGTTCTGAAAAAAACCGTCGGCCATCTGCAGGTTGGTCCTCATCGAAAGGCCCAGCACCCCGGCCGAGGCCTGTGCTTCTTCATAGCGGCTCTGGACCGTACCTCTCGAGCCCAGCTCGCCTTCGGTAAGGTCGAGCACCCCGGCCTTTTGTCCTTTCCGGATATGATTGATCAGTGTACCGGTACAACCCAGCTCTACATCGTCGGGGTGGGCGCCTATGGCGAGTATGTGAAGTTTCATGCGCTTGACAAATGCTCCGCGGCTTCTTTTATGGACGGAGATGGGCGCAAAATTAAGGGCTTAAGCGGAATAAATGCCGGAAAGAGAAAGGGAGCATATCATGGCCTGTTGGCCAGCCGTTTCTGCTGCTGCATGTATTGATACTGGTAATAGTTTTTGGATTCTATTTCCTGCACGATCATTTCAATATCCTTATCCTTGCCGTATGGATCATACTGTGCCTTCAGATCATTGTCGAAAAAGAAGGCCGCCGTCTGGTAAATACGGGCATTCAGGCCGCCCTTAATCTCCTTGATCACGCTGTAGCAGTCCCTGCCGGTTTGCCGGTTGATCAGCTTGACCAGAATCTTTCCCTGGGTCATAGAGAGGTTTTTGAGCTCATCTTTAAAACGGCTGTTCATTTCTTTTTCCACCTGCTTCAGGTACTGCTTACGGTCTCTTTTTTTGGTCCTGATCGCAACCTCTTTATCCACCTTATTCAGCACAAAAGCTGCGGTAACGGCATAGGGGTATACTTTGTATACATTGTACCGTAGCCGCCGGAGCTCGTCGCGGCGCTTGGGATCGGTATAGGGGCCGGTAATCTCGACCTCATCGATAAAGAGCATGGGATAAACCTCGCTCCCGACCTGTATGCCGCCGAGCAAAATCGTATCGTTGACGCCCTTCTGGGCGCCTGATCTGATCGCAGGCAGGAGTACCGCAACCAGGAAAAAACAGGCCTTCAACAATCTGCTCATATAGCCGGGACAATCAAAATATAAAGTTCTGATTAATTTATGAAACGGAAAAATTTTGGATCGGGATGAAGGCCCGGAGTTTAACCGTTCAAAGATTAGCGGTAAATTATTTCCGGTTCTGCTGAAAAAATAGTTTTTTTAGCGTCAAATTCCGAAGCATAATGGTTTATAATTTAAGCGTGCAGCATTCTCTGTTGTCGCAGTGGATGAGCGAGATCCGAGACCACGAGATACAGAAGGACCGGATGCGGTTTCGCCGCAATATGGAGCGCATAGGCGAAGTGGCTGCTTATGAGCTGAGCCGCAGGCTTCCCTTTACCGAACGGCTGGTACAAACGCCCATGGGTGAGTCGATGGTGAATGTGATGGACGGGCAGCCGGTGCTGACAACCATTTTAAGGGCAGGTGTACCGCTGTACCAGGGTTTGCTGAATTATTTTGACCAGGCGGACTCCGCATTCATTGCTGCCTATCGCAAGCATCACAGGGATGGAAGCTTCGAGATTGAGCAGCATTATATTACCTGCCCATCCCTGGAGGGGCGTGTGCTGATTATCGCCGATCCGATGCTGGCTACCGGCGCCTCGCTTATCCTGGCCCTGGAAACGCTGATGGGTTATGGCAAGCCAGCCCATGTTCATATCGTTACAGCTATTGCCTGCTCCGAAGGTATTGAAAATGTGCTGCGCCGTTTTCCAGAGGTCGATATATGGGCAGGAGATATTGACGACGAACTGACGGCCAAAGGGTATATTGTGCCCGGGCTGGGCGATGCCGGCGACCTGGCTTTCGGCAGCAAGCAGCAGGGATAATGCTGAAATACATGAGGATGTGGGCCCGAAAGTCGTAGTTGCAAAGCACTGTGTTTTCCGCTATTTTCGTATAGTAAAGGGGCGCAAATACCCAACACAAAATTTTTTTTCGCTGTCTATTGTATAATATCTTCCTTTGTGCTATTTTGTGCACAATTGATAAGAAAAATTGGTAATCCCGATAAATAAAAATCATGAAGAAAGTATTACTAAGCGCGTTGGCTCTGGCAGGTATTTCTTTGGGTGTAGGGGCTCAGGATGTGCACTTTACCCAATACTTTACGTCACCGCTGACTTTGAATCCTGCGCAAACAGGGCTTACCCAAAATGACTGGCGCGCATCGGCAAACTTTCGGACTCAGTGGTATACGGTATCTGATAACCCTTACATGAGCGGAACGGTTGCCTTTGATATCCCTACGCTGAGGGGTAAGCTGCCAGAGGGCGATGCCCTGGGTATCGGTGTGCTGGGTTTGTACGACAGGTCCGGCAGCGGAGGATTACAGAATACCACAGTCGGATTATCTGTTGCCTACCATAAAGCCTTTGGTATAGACAAGCAGCATACTTTGTCATTGGGCGTACAGGGTTACCTCGTTCAAAAAAGCATCCAGTTCGATAAGCTCATCTTTGGCGATCAGTTCGATCCCAATATGCCGGAAGGTTACCTGAAGGGGACTTCCGCTGAAAGCTTCGGTAATGCCGATCTTACTTATCCCGACTTCAATGCCGGTATCATGTATTCAGGTCGTGTAGCGGAAAAAGCGACGCTGTATGGTGGTTTTGCCTATTATCACTTTACCCGCCCCGAAGAGAAGTTTCTCCAGAGCGGCAGCGCAGTAAAGATCAATTCCCGTTATTCTGCCCACCTTGGCGGTTCTTTTGAAATGAATGAGAATACGGTGATGTACCTCAGCGCTATGTACCAGAAGCAAGGGCCGGCCTCCGAATTCCTGCTGGGTGGCGCAGTTGGTTTTGTAATGAACCCCGGTCACGACGAGTTTACCCGCAATACCGTATTCTACCTGGGTGGCTGGTATCGCTACGGTGACGCGATCGCTCCCTATATCGGGTTCGAATGGTCCCGTATGAAGATCGGCTTCAGCTATGACGTAACCTTGTCCAGCGCACAGAATATGAACGGTGGCCAGGGTGCCTATGAAGTTTCCGTGATCTACAACGGTATCATCAACAAAATTACCCGCAAAAAATACAACTTCGCCTGTCCTAAGTTCTAAGACAGCAAAAAATACAGAGAGAGGGTTGCTTATGGGCAACCCTCTTTTTTTGTATAAACATGGTCCAGACAAGCAGCATCCGGCTGCAGAAAGGCCGGGCTGTAGCGGCGATAGTATGATGCATCAGCCGGGCCGGGGCACAAGAGCAGGTTTCAAAGGATCAATCAGCGGAGCAAGCGGAAAAGTTGGGAATACAATTAAGTATGGTCCTGACAAAATCCGGAGCACCGATTCATGTCTCAGAGGATGGAACGCTTTATACTTATCGGTGAGCTTGTAGCGCATCTGCTCGGGTCAGGCCGGTCGGGACATACAATGGCCCTGACAGTAGGCTGAATCCGTCTCTTTCTTAGCAACCCTGGTTTTGCTCCTACGGAGCAATTTATGTTTGTTCCTTGCTGGCGCTACAAACGTTAGGCTCCGTAGGAGCCCTATAACGCGCGGATAGCTATAGGAATCATCTCCCCGATCCTGTGGACCGGGAAGGGGTGTGTACAGCAGTGCGGGCCCGACTGTGCTATCTTATCATTTCGTAATGGAAGTTCCCATAACCTCATCCGTACACTTACTGTCCCCCAGATCTTCCGCTTGACCCGGTAATATTTTAAAAAGAAAAGCGCCCCGCATGCGGGGCGCTTTTTATGTTTTCATCCGGAAGATGAATTACTTCCTGTTGAATTTGCTTACGAAGCGTTTGCCTTCAGCAGAAACTTCTACCATGTACAGACCAGAGTTCAGGTTAGATACGTTGATAGAGAATTTGTGATCTCCTGCTTTAACTTTACCCAGGTCCTGAGTCTTAACAGTGCGACCAGCGATATCAGTGATCCGTACAACAGCGTTAGCAGCTTTGTCCAGGTTGAAATCAAAGTTCAGGTTATCCATAACAGGGTTGGGGTAAACGTTCAGGGCAACTTTAGAATCGCCACCGAATTCGATGATACCTACGCCACCGCTGCATTTGTCTGCAGCACCGGAACCGAATTTAACGTTGTCAACATTGTCCCTGTTGTTGCCGGTAAAGGCAGCATACAGCTGGTCAGCGGTAGTAGCAGCATTGAGTGCAGCACCGTCAAAACCAGGATCGTTGAAGTAACCGAAATCTACGTCATAACCATAGATAAGGGCATAAGTACATACCTTGGAATCAGCGGGGTAAGCAACGGTTTTAGCTCCGGAAGTGAAGTTAAACACCTGACCCTGGCCAACATTCCAGTACAGGGTATCTTTTGCGCCAGGAGCAATGCTCAGAGCAGGAGTACCCAGAGAGAGCAGGTTCTTAGTATTGGAGCCGGTAGGGGCAATACCCATAGCAGTCAGATCCATAATGATGGTAAGAGTATCAGTAGTAGTGATGGCATCTGTACCATTGTTTGAAATCTCAATTTGATACTTCATGGTATCAGTGCCGGCAACAAAGTTGTTGAAAGTCTGATTGTCCATGGGGTTCAGCAACCGTACTCCTAAGTCGATAGCTTTAGACGTTTGTGCCATTACTCCAGTAGTAGCTGCTGCGATCAAACCCAGCGTCAAGTAGATACGTTTCATAGTTCTTCTTTTTTTGTTTATAAAAATTTAATTTAGGCTTCAAATGTAGGAAAGATTTTGGATAATTTCCAACACCGCGCTAATTTTTGTTTTCAGTATTAACATATGTTTCAACGGGTAATCTTTTGGCTATTGAACGGGCAAGCGTCAGCTCATCCGTATACTCCAATTCGCCCCCGAAAGATACACCCCGCGCGATACCTGTGATCCGTACAGGGAAGTCGCGCAGCTGCCTGCTGATATAATAGACGGTGGTATCACCCTCGATTGTTGGGTTCAATGCCATTATAATCTCTTCAATGCCGCCCTGGTCAAGCCTTCCGATAAGGTTGGACAGCTGCAGCTGATCGGGGCCGATGCCGTCCAGTGGCGAAAGCAATCCGCCCAGCACATGATACAGGCCGTTAAACTGTCTCGTGCTTTCAATGGAGATCACATCCCTTATATTCTCAACTACACACACAATAGTGCGGTTGCGCAAGGGATCGCTGCAGATGCCGCATGGCCCATTGTCCGATATATTGTTGCATTGCGGGCAAAAGCAGATATCCGAGCGCATGCGGCTGATCGTATCGCTGAACCGGCTTACACTGTCCTTATCTTCCTTAAGCAGGTGGAGCACCATTCTTAACGCCGTTTTCCGGCCAATGCCCGGCAGCCGGGAAAACGCGTCGACAGCATCTTCTATCAGTCTGGAGGAGAATATCATATTGTACAAAAACACCCGGAGGGCCTTTCCTGCAAAGATAACGAAACCTGTTGCAAAAGGCATAAACGGCTTAGTGGAGCATCTTTAAAGTAATCCTCGTAATTTGGCAGCCTGATCATTAAGTATAATTCAATAAACAGGTCGACATTTTGAAAGAGGTGAATCGGAAATCCGGGCGAAGCCGGAAACATTACGGCATACGGGCGATGATATTTTTGCTGATGCTGGCTTGCTCGGCCCCGGGCTTCGCGCAACCCGAAGCGGAGAAGCCTGCCCGTATTTTATTTCTCCTGGACGCTTCAAGCAGCATGCTGGGCGATTGGAATGCCCCTGAAAATCGTTTCCATGCCGCTTCCCGGCTCATCAGCTCAATTGTAGACAGTATTCACAAGGTTAATCCCGATGTCGCTTTTGCGGTAAGGGCATTCGGCAGCCAGTACCCGGCGCAGGACAAAAATTGCTACGATACCCGCCTGGAAGTACCTTTCGGGCTCAACAACGAGGGACAGATAAAGACGCGGCTCAGGTACCTGGTGCCGAGAGGTTATTCGCCTATCGCCTGGTCGCTGAAAGAAACAGCTGAGAATGACTTTATTGAAAGCAATGCCTATGCTTACAGCATTATCCTCATTACCGATGGCGGAGAAAGCTGCGGCGGCGATATCTGTGCTACAGTAGCCAGCCTGCTGGCCAAAAAGATCAGCTTCAAGCCTTACATCCTGAGCCTGGTGGATTATGAGCCGCTGCGGGAACAATACGCCTGCCTGGGCAAATACCTTATTGTTGCCAAAGAGAAGGATATTGTTCCTGCTATCAATACCATTATCAACGACAACAGGAAAATACTCACGATCAGAACCAGCGGGCTGAAACAAACCAATGTCGTTGCAAATGCTCCCAAGGGAGCGCCGGTGCGCCGGTCGGTACCGGTGATAACCCATACCGCGCCTGAACCTGTAAAGCCTGTAGCGGCGACGCCTGTTCCGGAAGAAGAACCGGTGAGAGCCCCGGAGCCTGCTGTTACCCGCCCTGCACCTGTGACTATAAACCGGATCTACCAAAGGACAAAACCCAGCCGCCAGGGCTTGCTGTTCACACTGCCCGGGGAAGAACGGATGGTAAAGGTGCCGCCCCTGAAGATGACTATCCGTATTGAAGAAGATGGCCCTGTGCCGCCCCGTGCTGTCGTGCCGGTAGCCCGTACAGGAACGGCAACGCGTCCTGCACCCGCCGCAGCAAAGCCACCTGCTGCTGCGAAAAAACCTGTGAAGCCTGCAGGTAACGATATACAGTCTGTACCCCGGAAAGAAGAACAGTTGGAATATGTGGTGAAGACAGAAGATGCAAAGGAAAGCACCCTGCAGATCTATTTTACCAACGGGCAGGGAAAGAACTATCTTACCGAACCCCGTATGGTGATCAGGGACAGCAAAACGGGAAAGGAAGTCAGGAATGTATACCGCAATGTGACGAACGGAGAGCCCGATCCTATCAAGCTGGAGCCGGGTACCTATGATATCAGCATGCCCGGATCGGGAAGTAAAGCAAACGGTGTTTTGATCGAGGCGGGCAAAAACAAGAAGTACTATATGCGGGTGGGATCAGGATCCCTTTCTTTCTTTTATCCCACCGCACCCGATCGCCCGGTAAAAGAGTTTCAGGCCCGTGTCAGCAAGCGTTTCAAGAACGGACCGGTAGTCAACCAGAACTGTGATGAGGAATTGCCTTACGATCCCGATAACTACCATGTCGAGATCACGACCATGCCGCCTATGATGCTGAATATGGACCTGGAGTTTAATGTGAACAAGCGTATACCCATCAAGGAGCAAGGCACCGTGCAAATCACCAACAAGACCAGTGTGGGCAAGATCCAGTTCTGGTACCAGATGGGCGATCAGACCTACGTGCCCTTTTATGAGATGATGATCTCGGGTAGGGTGGATATGCAGAAGCTGAGCCTTCAGCCGGGCAATTACCAGGTCCGTTATTACAAGGGGCCTGTAGATCCGCTGTCCAAGGCCGAGCTGAAGCTTTTCAGCATCAAAAGCAATGTCACTACGAAACTCGAATTAGAACTTTAAGAACCTATGCGGCTGATCTCTTTCCTCTATTTCCTGCTGCTGGTCTACATTATAGCCGCCATTGTTTTCTGGGGACTCAGTCTCAACCGGCAAAGCGCCCTGATCGTGAGCAATGAGATTGATGCGCTGCATACCCATATCGACAGCGTGTCGCGGCCGCAGGCCTACCAGAAAGCAGTAAAGGCCATCAGGGAAAGGGAAAATACCCGGAAGCGGCAATACCTGGGAGAAGGAGCTACTTTCCTGGCCATTATCCTGATCGGCGCCGGCGTGGTATACTCTTCGATACGCAGCAATCACCTGCTGTCCCGGCAGCAATCCAATTTCATTCTTTCCGTAACCCACGAGCTTAAATCGCCGATCGCTGCAGTGAAGCTGAACCTGCAAACCATGGCCCGGCGCAAGCTCGATGAAAATACCCAGGAGCAGCTGATCAGCAGAAGCATACAGGAAGCTAACCGGCTCGACGACCTGTGCAATAACCTGCTGCTGGCTTCGCAGATCGAAAGCCGGCACTTCCGCCCGGCCGAAGAGCGTATCAGCCTTACCGGCGTTGCTGCCGAATGTGTGCAGGCTTATGAACATCGGGGGCGCAACCATTACATTGTCAATCTTGAAGAGGACTGCTTCATACAAGGCGATCGCCTGCTGTGGAAGCTGGCCATCAACAACCTGCTGGAAAATGCGGTCAAGTACTCGCCTGCAGAAAGCACCATCACATTGGAGCTGGTGCGGCAGGATGAGGATTATATCCTGAGCGTGGCCGACCAGGGCTGTGGTATCAGCGACGAGGAAAAGCGAAAGGTCTTCCGCAAATTTTATCGTGTAGGCAACGAAAACTCCCGCAAAACAAAAGGTACAGGCCTGGGCCTGTACCTCACTTCAAAGATCATTCAGCAATACAAAGGAGCCATCCTGGTAAGGGATAACGAGCCTGTGGGTACGGTATTCGAGATTACGATACCCCGTGCTTAAAGCACGGTCTTTTTCACCTGCTCAAGTATATCCAGCGCTTCTTCGCGGCTGTTGCCTTCTGCATAAATACGCAGCACAGGCTCGGTACCCGAGGCCCGCAGCATTACCCAGCCACCATTGCTGAGGTGGTACTTGATACCATCAATGGTCTCCACACGATCGATACCATAAGGGCCGAATGCTTTGTACACACCGTCGGCCGCTTCCTTCACGATCCTTTGCTTCTGCTCTTCCAGCAGGTGCAGGTCATTCCGCTCGTACGCAAAGCGACCGGTTACCGCATATACTTCTTCGCAGAGCTCTTTCAGCGTTTTGCCGGTCTCCATCATGTATTCGTAAATGATGAGGCCGTCGTATATGCCGTCGCGCTCGGGTATATGCCCCTTGATCGCGATACCACCGCTTTCCTCGCCACCCAGCAGCACATCGCCTTCGATCATTTTTTCGCTGATGTATTTGAAGCCTATCGGCGTTACCTCTACCTCGAGGCCATAGGCGGCGCACATCTTTTTCACACGGTCGGTAACAGAGAACGCGATCACAACTTTGCCGCCGAGCCCCTTGTATTGATGCAGGTACTGGATCAGCAGCAGGATAATGTGATGAGCATCGACAAAATGGCCGTCTTCATCGTAAAGGCCTATGCGGTCGGCGTCGCCATCGGTGGCCAGGCCAACCTTCAGCTCCGGGGTGCGGGCCAGGGTGTCCGACAGCTCGCCCAGATTCTTATGGATCGGTTCAGGAGGTGTACCTTTAAAGGACGGGTTATAATCGCAATGCAGCAGCACGGCTGAGGGCAGTGTACGACGGATCACATGTTGCCCGGCGCCATACATCGCGTCATAAGCCAGTTTGTAAGGGGCGTTATCCAGCTTTCCGAAATCGAACTTGGTATGCAGGTAGTCGAGGTACATCTGCTCCAGGTCTACATACTGCAGCATGCCTTTGCTTTCCCATTCGGCCAGGGATGTTTGCGGAACCGTAACTGTATCGGGAATCAAGGCTTCTACAGCAGCAATGTCTTTAGGGCTGGTAGGGCCGCCGTGCGGGCCTTTCAGCTTATAACCATTATAGTCGGGAGGGTTGTGCGAAGCGGTGATCACCACGCCTTGCTGCGCGCTCAGGGCCTTAACGCCGAAGGAAACCATAGGGGTGCTGACAAAACCTTTTGCCAGCGATACTTTGATACCATTGGCACACAGCACGCCAGCCGCAGTGGCTGCAAAAAGCTCACCGCCAAAACGGCAATCGTGCCCGATCACCACACGGGATTCCTTGCCTGATTGGTTGAGCCAAGCGGCAAGGCCCTGCGATACTCTCGCTACATTGTACACTGTAAAGTCTTTGGCTATGATTGCCCGCCAGCCGTCGGTACCGAATTTAATTACGTCCATGGTCGTATTGTATAAAAGCGTTGAACTGTTTTCGGAAAGAAGAATGCTGCAAAGAAAAGGAAAAAACAGAGATGGGATGATGTCCGCATAGGGAAGCTGTCAGTCCGTAACGTTAAAAGAACATGGAAAAGCGTATAGCGGAAGACAAAAAAAGTCCGGCTGCGGGCCGGACTTAGCATAGCTTAAGGTTGGTATCTATATACTCGACTATCGTACAACTACGACATTGACTGCATTCATACCTTTACGACCTTGCTGTAATTCGAATTCAACCTGGTCGTTTTCCTTAATTTCATCAATAACACCCGTAGCATGAACGAAGACGTCTTCTTTGCTGGCAGCGCTTTTAATAAAACCAAAGCCTTTTTCTGAGTTGAAGAACTTTACTGTTCCCTGGAATTTTTCTTTTTCCACTGTAAAAAAATTTAATGAATAAATATGGATATCAAAGATATAGATTTATCATCCAAAAAGCGCAGCCTTTTTGTAAAAAATTATGCGAATTTAACTTTCTGATAATTAGGGAAATTACAGCTTAAAAACCAGGTTTTTGCCTGATAAAATACCTGCATTCGGGAAATAGCACCCGGCGATTGGCCATGGTCCATAACCGGTTTTCGGCGCCAACGGTTGGTGTGCGGGCTTATAATAAGCTTATAAATAAAAGTTTATGTCTTTCTCGGTTTCTTTTTTGCAGCCGGGAACAGTACATTATTCAGGATAAGGCGGTAGCCCGGCGAGGTGGGATGCAGCGAAAGGTCGGTATGCGGATCATCGATCATATGCTGGTAATCCTCAGGATCGTGGCCACCATAGAAAGTGAAAGTGCCTTTGCCGTATTCGCCATGGATATAGCGTGCTTCGTTCTCCGGTTTATAGTCGCCCATGATCAGCACATTGCTTTTCAGCACTTCTTTATGGAAGGCGGTCGTTTGACCCATAAAACCTTTTATAGTCGTGGTATGGTTCTGGCAAAGCATTGTGGGCACGGGATCAAACTTGGCGGAAAAGGTGAATAGAGTGAAATAGTCGGAAGCGGGGTTGACCCTGCGGGTGCCTGGCAGCGGTGGACCATTGTCGATGTCGGAATATTCGTAGTCCATAACATTGGTGTTGAGCCGAAAATCTTTAAAGGCAAAGCAGGCGCCGTAATTCAGCTTCTGCTGGGCCTGCGGATCGGCGGGGTCGCCATCGAAAGGCACGTCGCAGATATCGACGCCTTCCGCTGCCAGCGCAATATCGTAACTATCGGTAGCGCTGCACATGGCAAACAGGTAGCCGCCGCCGGCAACGAATCCCTGTATCTTTTTGGCAACGGCCAGCTTGAGCTGCGATACCTTGCGGAAGCCGTGCCTGGCGGCCATAGCTTCCTGCATTTTTACATCTTCTTCATACCACTTGGCACCACGGTACTGCGACCAGAATTTACCATACTGTCCTGTAAAGTCCTCGTGGTGCAGGTGCAGCCAGTCATATTCGTGAAGCTTGTCGGCCAGCAGCTCATCATCATAGACCTTATCGTAGGGGATCTCGGCATATTCCAGCGCCATCGTCACCGCGTCGTCCCAGGGAAGCTTGCTTTTGGGTGTATACACGGCTACTTTGGGCGCCTTTTCCAGCTTGATGACATCACCATTGAAATCGGGATCGGCGATCTTTTGCAGGATGCCGTCGTATTGGGCATCGGCCATAACGGTATAATCCACACCGCGCAGCTTGCAGGCCCGCTCCAGCTCTGCGTTCCGGTCCATAGCAAAAGCCCCGCCATCATAGTTCAGCAGCCAGTCTACAGGCATGCCTGCTTTAAGCGCCAGGAAGGCAATACCATAGGCCTTAAGGTGATTGCCCTGGTTGTCGGCGCTCATGGGGATATAAAGCTTACCGGCCCTTGAGGGAGCGAGCGCGGTAATCGTGAACAGCAGGAGGGTCAGCATTTTCTTCAGCATACTGCAAGTTAGCAATTGCCCCGCAAAATTTTTGTTGCCGGCCTGTTATGCGCCGAGTATAATATTATGCGGGTCTTTATCCTTATTTTTGCCCCATTCATGAAACAAACCGTCGTCAAGCAGCTGCTGATCGCCCTGGGCGCAGCAATACTCTTTATCCCTTTCCTGGGACATGTTCACCTTTTCGACTGGGACGAGGTGAATTTCGCTGAATGTGCAAGAGAAATGCTGGTGAGCAGGAATTACATGCGGGTGCAGATAGATTTCCAGCCTTTCTGGGAAAAGCCGCCCCTGTTCATCTGGATGCAGGCGATCTGCATGCACCTGTTCGGCATCAACGAGTTCGCGGCCCGCTTTCCCAATGCGGTCGTGGGTATCATTACGCTGTGCACCTTGTTTCATGTCGGCAGGAAAGTGATCAGCGAAAGAATGGCCTGGTGGTGGGTTGCTATTTATGCGACCAGCTGGCTGCCTGCTTTTTACTTTAAAACCGCAATCATCGATCCTACTTTCAATCTCTTTATCTTCCTTTCTTTCTACCAGGTGTACCTGATGCGCTATGGCCGGCGCAGCATGCTGCATGCCCTGCTGGGGGGCATTTTCATGGGGCTGGCTATTATGACTAAAGGCCCTGTGGCGGTACTGGTTCCTGTATTGAGTCTCGGCATCTATATCCTGCTCAACAAAGGCTTGTGGGGCTACAAATGGTATTCCTTCCTGGTGTTGGCCCTTACCTGCTTTGTTACCGCCTTCCTGTGGTTTGGTGTGGATATGATCCAGAACGGATTGTGGTTTACCCGCGAATTCCTGAAATACCAGGTGCGCCTGTTCCTTACCGAAGACGCGGGGCATGGCGGACCTATTTACTACCATGTTGTCGTGCTGCTGATCGGCTGCTTCCCCGCTTCGGCGCTCCTGTTCCAGTCGGGAAAGCGCTCGGCGGCTACTGTGGTGCGTAAGGAGGAAAAAGATTTCATCCGCTGGATGTGGATCATGTTCTGGGTGGTGCTGGTGCTGTTCTCCATCGTGCAGTCCAAGATCGTGCACTATTCTTCGCTTTGTTATTTCCCGCTTACCTTCCTGGCAGCGGTGCAGCTGAGCCGGCTCGACGAGAAGAAGATCAATATGAAAAAGATCGTTACCGGTTTCCTGGCGGGGATCGGCATCCTCATTGCTATTGCCATTACCCTGATGCCGGTGGTAGGGATCAATAAAGAGAAGCTGGTGCCCCTGTTCGACGATCCCTTTGCTGTGGCCAACCTGCAGGCCGCTGTTCCCTGGAGCTATGCCGAATGTCTTTATGGTCTGGTCTACCTGGCCGGCATCATAGCCGCGCTTGTGCTGGCCCGTCGTTCTTTTCAGAAGGGCATGGTGCTCCTCCTCGGGCTTCAGCTGCTCATTATACAAGTCACTATGATCCATTTCGTGCCTAAGATCGAGGCCTACTCGCAAAAGGCTGCTGTGGATTATTACAAGGGCTTTGCCGGCAAGGATGTTTACCTCCAGACACTGGACTTTGCCAGCTATGGCTATCTCTTTTATTCGGCCAAGCAACCCTCAACCAATCCTGAATACTATAAGGACAAAAGAGGCTGGATGCTGAACGGGCAGGTAGATAAGCCCTGTTATTTTATCAGTAAGATCACTTCGCAGGAAGAATATGACAAGCATCCCAACCTGATCCGGATCGGGGAACGCAACGGCTATGTTTTTTATAAAAGAAAATGATAGCGCTATTCCTGTGTGCTCGTTAACCACCCATAAATGTCATTTTTTATTACCTAAATTTTGGTATTTTGCACCACCCAAAAACAGTTCTTTCATTTTTTATTAATCTTCCTTAAATGAAGCGTTTATTATTCTTGCTTTCCTTTCTGATCATCGGAATGCCTTTGTTTGCCCAGAAGTCGGTGGATGAAGTGGTGAAATGGACCTATGACATTAAAAAGACCGGAGACAGTACTTTCGATGTTGTGGTAACAGCAAAAATAATAGACGGCTGGCATATCTATACGGCCACGCCGGGCGGCGAAGGTACCGAGGTGCCTACCAAGGTCGAGTTCAGTAAGAACCCCAGCATCCGCTTTGCCGGTAAGCTTAAGGTCGATGGCAAGCCCATTAACGAAGAGATCAAAGAGCTGGGCTATTCTATCCAGTATTACGAAAAGAAAGTAGTTTATACACAGAAGATCGTAGCCTTGGCCAATACCACGCTGAACGGCAAGGTCTCTTTCATGACCTGTAAGGATTTTTGCCTGCCGCCCGCGGTTAAAAAATTCCAGCTGAAGGTTGAAGGCCTGGCCACGACAGCCGCGGAAACGCAGGATACATCTGCTATCGCGGCAACTGATACCCCGGTACAGGATAACAAAGAAACGGTAGCAGCAGCTTCCGGTAAAGACACAGCTGCCGTTACTGCTCATAAGGACGGCGGAACACAAAGCGGCGCCGCTGCGGGTGGTGAGCTGTCCTTGTGGGCGATATTCCTTACCGGCCTGGGTGCAGGCTTCGCGGCTTTTGTTACGCCTTGTATCTATGCCATGTTGCCCATTACCGTCAGCTTCTTTACCAAGCGCAGCAAGAACCGGGCTACAGGCATCCGCAATGCATTAATTTATTCCCTCTCTATCATTGGCATCTTCTCTCTTATCGGCGTGCTCATCAGCCTCTTCTTTAAGGAGAATACGATGTACCTTATCTCAACCAGCATCTGGTTCAATTTCTTTGTATTCGCGGTGTTCGTGGTGTTTGGTATCTCTTTGCTGGGCGCTTTCGAAATTACCCTGCCGGCCTCCTGGAGCACGAAGCTTGATAGCAAAGCCAACTCCAACAGCTTCGGCGGTATCTTCTTTATGGCGCTGGTGCTGGTTGTCGTCTCCTTCAGCTGTACTTCCGCCTTTATCAGCTGGCTGATTGTTCAGATTGTACAGGCCCATAACCGCATCGGCGGCCTGGTCGGCTTCATGGGCTTCGGTATGGCCATCGCGCTGCCTTTTGCTATTTTCGCTTTCTTCCCCGGCCTGCTCAACAATATTGCCAAGTCGGGCGGATGGCTCAACAGCGTAAAGGTGACAATGGGCTTTATCGAGCTGGCCATGGCGATGAAGTTCTTATCCAATATCGACCTGCAGTACCACTGGCATCTGCTTGATTTTGAAGTCTATCTCAGCATATGGATTGTCTTGTCGGCTTTGCTGGGCATGTACCTGCTGGGCAAGCTGAAGTTTTCGCACGACGATGACCTGCCGAAGAATATGTTCGGGCAACCGTACCTAACTGTGACGCGTTTGTTCTTTGCCATAGCGGCCCTGGCCTTTACCGTTTACATGATCCCTGGTCTTTGGGGCGCTCCTTTGTCGGGGATCAGCGGCTGGTTACCGGAACGCAAAACACTTGAGTTTAACCTTCATGACAATATCATCAGCCTGAAGCGCGGACAAGTGTCGGTCAGCAGCAAGGGCGCCTCTGAGGTCGCTCCTGTTAAATACACCGAGAACCTGAAATCAGAACTGCCGGGTGTAGATGCCTTCTTTGACTATGAAGAAGCCCTGGCCGCTTCTAAGAAGACTGGTAAGCCCATACTGCTCGACTTTACCGGGCATAGCTGCGTCAACTGCCGCAAAATGGAACGTGCCGTATTGTCCAAGCCCGAGGTGCTGCGCGGGCTGAGCGAAGACTTTATTGTCGCCAGCCTGTATTGCGACGATAAATCATCGCTGCCGGAGAATGAAGTGTACAAATCGGCTAAAGATGGCAATATGATCACCACGCTGGGCGACCGGAATGTGGACCTGGAGGTGAATACCTATGGCGAAGTGGGACAGCCGATCTACATTTTTGTAGACAGCGAAGGAAAAGTACTGAAGAAGGCCGGAGGCTATGTTCCCGATGTACAGCGTTTCCTGGACATCATGAAAGAAGTGAAAACAGCTTATAAGAAAAAATAAGCCTGCAGACTGCTGCCTGGTTAGTCTATAATAATAAAAGTGCGGCTCTTATGAGCCGCACTTTTTAATTTAATGGTCATCAGGCATTGTTGCTGCGCAGAAGCGCCCGGTTTATTTAAGATGTTTGAGCTGGGTAGCATAGAGCACCAGGAAGATCACCGGAAATATATAGCCGATCATGGCCAGGATACCGCCGCCGGCTGCACCCATCACTATCATGGCCACTGGCGCCACAACCTGGCCCAAGAGGTAGAGGAAGAAGCCCGTACGCTTCAGCTTCCTCATTTGAAGGGCGCCCAAAAAGCAAAGCGCCATGCTTGCCAGCATAATGATCAATATCGGCAGCTTCAGCTCGCATTGCTTTACCATGGCTTCGGACATGGAGCTCATCATGCTCGCCATCGGGTTGTCGCCGTCTTCTGTCAGCTTAGCCATCATCTCCACCGATTTGCAAACGGCAAAGTAATTGTATATGGACGAGAGCAGCCCAATGGCGCAACCGATAAAAGTCAGGATCGTCAGAATATTGAGCATATCCGGCAATTTCTTGGTCTGCGCCTGGCTGTCGGCATTGAAGCTGTCGTGGAATTGATTGAAATCAGTCATGTTGATCTTTGTTTTAGAGAGGCTAAAATTATAGTTATTTTGGAAAACTCTTTCTTTGTCTTGTAGAAAATTGCGCAATATGCCTCTTCTCCAATAATTAATATGCGCTGCCGGCGTTATAAAAGGGGAATTTCGGAAATTTCAAGTAAATTACATTAATTTTTAACCGGCATTACCGTAAAGCATTCTGGGCTCAATAATGAATTACAGGCTGAAATATATCGTTAGCCTCCTGCTGTTCCTGGGGGCAGGGTTGACGACCTTTGCACAGACCAACCTGGAAGTGTTTGGTCAGAACCGCGTTCAGTTCCGCAGATTCGATTGGAAATTTTACGATGCTGCACACTTTAAGATCTACCATTACGACCGCGCCGGCCGTGAGCTTGCCCGCTATGTCGCCGAACAGGCCGAACAGGATGTAAGCGCTATAGAACGAAGGCTGGGAGGGCTTTTTCCCGAAAGGCTCAATATTATTGTCTATAATTCCTACGATGAGTATCAGCAAAGCAATGTAGGCCTTAATGGTGAGCTGCAGCTGCAGAACGACAATCCTGCAGGTACCGTCAACCTGGTAGGAGACAAGCTGGTGATCTATTTTACGGGCAGGCATGCCGACCTGAAGCGCCAGTTGCGCCAGGGTATGGCCCAGGTGGTGATGGAGCGGCTTATGTTTGGCGAGAACTTCAGGGAAATGGTTCGTAATGCAGTGCTGCTGAATCTTCCCTCCTGGGTCACCGCAGGTTATGTCGATTATGTCGTGGATGGCTGGACTACCAACGACGATAACGACTGGAAGAATATCCTGATGACGGGAGAAAAGATCCACTTTGACGAGATCGGCGACCGTAATCCCAGGCTGGCCGGAAAGGCTTTCTGGAAGTACATTGCCGTCAAGCACGGAGAGAACAATGTCAAGAACCTGCTGTACCTTACCCAGCTGAAAAGCAGTCTCAATAAGGCGCTCAAGCTTACGATCAACCAGAAGCTGAAGATAACCTACGATTCCCTGGTGAGCTATTACAAAGGCCGGTATGGCTTTGAAGAGCAGATATTCGAGCCGGTGGATACTTCGCATATGCTTACACGTATTCCCGTACCCGATGATGAAGGGCGCGTCCGGGATATCGCCGTTTCGCCCAGGGGCGGTGATGTGGCTTATGTGAAGTGGCGCTTCGGAGAATACCAGGTCGTGCTTGAAAAAACAAAAATGGTGGATGGCGTCGCTAAAAGGGAAAGCTCCGTGATCCTTTCCGGTGGCGTGAAGAATTATCGTGAGAACGATGATCCCGATTATCCGCTGGTGGCCTGGAACAATACGGGCTTTAAGCTGGGGATCATCTCCAAGATCAAGAACCGGCTGCGTATTCGTGTATATAATTCCATCAAAGGCAAAATTGAAGATTTCAGGGTGCCCGTCTCGCGGTTCGATCGCATTACCGGCTTCACCTTTATGGAAGATGACGATATGCTGATCCTCTCGGCAATCAGGAAAGGACAAAGCGATCTCTTTGAATACCGGCTGAAAGGCGGCCGTATGAACCAGCTTACCGACGATACCTGGGACGATCTCGCACCGGTATTCGTCAGCGGGGGCTCGCGCAAAGGCATTGTTTTCCTGAGCAACCGGCCCGAGCCGTACCTCAACCTGAAGCCTTTGCCCAATGAGCTGCCGGCAGGTCCCATGAACGCTTTCTTCTACAATTCGACCACCAAAAGCTATGACCTGCTGCAGCTGAGCCGTAGTGTAAAGGGAGAAGTGATGCAGGCCATTCCCTATGGCAGCGACCACTTCGCTTTTCTTTCCGACCAGAACGGCGTGCGCAACCGCTTTGTGGTCATGTTTGCCCGTAATGCAAAGAACCAGGATTCGGCCTATGCCGTACCCACGACTAATTTCAGCCGCAGTATCCTCTACCAGCAATACAATCCTGCCAGCGGAAAGATCGCAGATGTCATCCAGCAGCAGAAACAATACGAGGTCTTTTTTCATAAGATCGAATTACCGGCTCCCGATGGTACTGCAACGCCCCGGAAGCTGCTGCCTCTGGTATTTGTAGATGGCATCGTCAACAATAAGACTGCAACGGTAACCAGCACTCCCGTAAACTTTATGGATAAGTCGGAGCTGGAAAAGAAGGAAGATGATTTTTCAGTTCCCACCGGCGATCAGCTGCAGAGTGAGTTCAGCCGCAGAAGCAAGATCGATCCCGAGGATTCAGCCAGGGTCGAGCCGGGCGCCGAATCGAATACGCTGGCCGAAATGCTGGCGCTGAATAAGCCGGCCGATTCTACAGCGATACCCGGTATCACCCATACCGATACAAGCACCGATACGGCCCAGCCCAGGATCACTTCCGCTTCAGGAGCCACCGATGGCGCGTTGAATAAGCGGATCGTCTATGTCGACAGCACTTTCATCGACCTCCGCTCACAACCTTACCGCCGGTCTTTCACGCTGGACTTCTTCAGCATACGGGCCGATAACAGCATTATCTTTAACCGCTACCAGTCCTACGACAATACCCTTGGCCAGTTTTCCAACACGCCGATCTCCGGTATGCTTACGGCCAGCCTTATCGATAAGCTGGAAGACTACAGGTTCACGGGCAGTTTGCGTATCCCGGTCAACTTCTCGGGCCTGACCTACTTCATGCAATTTGAGAATTTCCGGCGCAGGGTAGACTGGGGGCTTATTTTCTATCGCCAGGAAACCAAGAACAACTATAACTTTTCGGTCGACCCCACCCAACCTATCGTTTTTACTGAGCCGGGTAAGAACATCACCACGCTGGTACAGGGAAGCGTCAGCTATCCCCTCGATAAAGTGAAAAGCTTCCGGCTGCATATGGGCGGCAGGGAAGACAAAATGGTGATTAAGGCCAAAGACCCGGTAGGATTGGCTTTGCCCAATACCAAGCAATATTGGGTCATGAGCCGCGCCGAATTTGTCTACGACGATACGCGCAATCCTACTTTGAATATATGGAATGGTCTGCGGTACAAGCTTTTCGCCGAATATATGTACCGGCTCTACTCCAACAATACGTATACCACGGACGTCGATACCAGCGCCTCCACCAAAAAGGGCGGCTTCTACAACCTGGGCTTCGATTTCCGCTATTACCATAAGATCTATAAGAACTTCATCTTTGCTATCCGCGCGGCCGGCGCGCACTCGGGCGGAAACCAGAAGATCGTCTACTATATGGGTGGCGTCGATAATGATGTCAATCCTAAATTCAACAATGCGCTGCAGCCATCCGGGAAGAATGATTATGCTTTCCAGGCCCTGGCCAATAACCTGCGCGGCTACACCCAGAATTCCAGGAACGGGAATACCTATGCGTTGCTGAATGCCGAGCTGCGGTTCCCGGTATTTGGTACCCTGATGCGTCGTCCTATACAGTCTTCGATACTGAAGCATCTCCAGGTGGTTGGCTTCGTCGATGTGGGCTCGGCCTGGGAAGGTCTGCTCCCCACCTCTACAAACATGGACCGCTATTATCATGTCAGCTGGCCGCCCGCTCCTACAAGCCCCATTGTTTCGGTATCGGTGCCCAACTACACCGATAACGGTATTGCTATCGGCTACGGCGCAGGCGTGAGAACCATGCTGTTTGGATATTTTGCTCGTTTTGATGCCGCCTGGAACATCCGTAACGATTTTCAATGGTATATTTCTTTGGGTACCGACTTCTGATCCTTGTTTAATAGCTTCTCGGGAAGCCCACCTGCCGGGGTTCTCAGGCAAAAGCCTGGTTTTTGAGTTATAGATACGCGATTGAGTTAATTTGTGTTAATTTCGCATGTATTTCGGTGTTGTTTTTCTGTTACCCAACTTTTTTTACAGAGAAAGCGTCTACTTTTGTATCGTTAACTCAAGAAGATGAAGAAACATATTTACCTGGTGCTTGTGCTCATTGCCCTACTGCCGCTGGCCGCTAAGGCGCAGACGATCAATGTAGGTGCTATGCCCGGCAGTGTACCGGCGCCGGCTGCCAGAAAGGAATTGCTGATCCCGAATGCCTTTAGTCCCAATAACGACGGACAAAATGATTTTTTTAAAGTATGTAATATTACCAATGAAAAGCTGATCGACTTCAAGGTATTCAACCGCTGGGGCACGATCCTTTTCCGTACCACCGATCCCAAGCAAGGATGGGACGGCACCAATAAGGGGCAGATGCAGCCGCTGGGTGTATATGGCTATGTGATCCGTATCGGTTATCCCGATGGTTATGTGGAGACCTATAAAGGTACCGTGACCCTGATCCGCTAAGAAATTTATAGAACCGATATTTTGAAAACCGCGCCAGGCGCGGTTTTTTTATTGCTCCATATCTTTTTTTATTTGTCTGTAAAAAATGGCATGGATTTTCCGTTTATACGACTATTTTTGTTTCAACTCTAAAAACTTAATACTAAGCATGGACTCACTTTTTTACTTGGTGCCCTGTTTCGGGATAGTAGCATTGCTGTTTACACTGATACAAAGCGGCTGGGTAGGCCGGCAATCAGCAGGTAATGATCGGATGAAAGAGATCAGCAAATACATCGCCGATGGTGCGATGGCTTTTCTTAAGGCAGAGTATAAGATCCTCACTTATTTCGTGATCCTTGCGGCGATCCTTCTGGGGATTATGGGTTCCAGCAATGCCAATTCGCACTGGAGTATTGCCCTGGCCTTCGTGCTGGGCGCTTTTATGAGCGCCCTGGCCGGTTTCATTGGTATGCGTATCGCTACAAAGGCCAATGTACGTACTGCCGAGGCCGCCCGTACCAGCCTGAGTAAGGCCCTTAAAGTCTCTTTCACCGGCGGCAGTGTTATGGGTATGGGCGTCGCTGGTCTTGCTGTATTGGGCCTGGGTGGTCTCTTTATCATTTTGAAAATGATCTTTGCTCCGGAAGCAGGTGTGGACTCCCTTGAAATGGAGCGTACCATAGAAGTGCTTACCGGTTTCAGCCTTGGCGCAGAAAGCATCGCGCTCTTTGCCCGTGTAGGCGGCGGTATCTATACGAAGGCCGCCGACGTAGGCGCCGACCTGGTGGGCAAAGTGGAAGCTGGTATCCCGGAAGATGATCCGCGCAATCCGGCCACCATTGCCGATAACGTAGGCGACAACGTAGGCGACGTAGCCGGTATGGGCGCCGATCTCTTCGGCAGCTACGTAGCTACCGTGCTGGCCACTATGGTGCTGGGCAGGGAAACAATAAGCGGGGCCGGTGACCGGTTCCACGGATTGGCGCCCATTCTGCTGCCGATGCTGATCGCAGGCGTCGGTATCATCCTGTCGATTATCGGTACTTTTTTTGTACGCATCAGCGAAGGCGCCGGTTTAAGCACGGCAAAGGTGCAGCGCGCGCTGAACATGGGTAACTACGGAGCCATTGTGCTGACCGCTATTGCCGCCTTCCTCCTGGTTAATGGCCTTATGCCCGATACAATGACCCTTCGCGGGCATGAATTCAACAAGATGGATATCTTCGGCGCCATCATTGTCGGCCTGGTTGTCGGTACCCTGATGAGTGTCATTACCGAATACTTTACCGCAATGGGCAAGCGCCCGGTGCTCAGCATTATCCGCCAGTCGGCCACGGGCCATGCCACCAATATTATCGGGGGCCTCAGCGTGGGTATGGAAAGTACCCTGCTGCCTATCCTGGTGCTGGCCGGCGGTATCTACGGCTCTTACGCTTTTGCAGGTCTGTATGGTGTGGCCATTGCCGCAGCCGGCATGATGGCAACTACTGCCATGCAGCTGGCAATCGATGCCTTTGGTCCTATTGCCGACAATGCCGGTGGTATTGCCGAAATGAGCGAGCTTCCCGGCGATGTACGTGAGAAGACCGATATCCTTGATGCTGTAGGCAACACCACGGCAGCCACAGGTAAGGGCTTCGCTATTGCCTCTGCAGCGCTTACCGCCCTGGCTTTGTTTGCGGCCTTTGTCGGCATTTCGAAGATCGATGGCATCGATATTTACAGGGCAGATGTGCTGGCCGGCCTGTTTGTTGGTGGCATGATCCCCTTTATCTTTTCTTCCCTGGCCATTAAGGCCGTGGGACAGGCAGCCATGTCCATGGTGGAAGAAGTGCGCCGCCAGTTCCGCGAGATACCCGGTATCATGGAAGGTACGGGCAAGCCTCAGTACGAAAAATGTGTGGCCATCTCTACCGATGCTTCCATTAAGAAAATGATGCTGCCCGGTGCGATCGCCATCCTGTCTCCGCTCATCATCGGTTTCCTGCTGGGACCCGAAGTGCTGGGCGGTTTCCTGGCAGGCGCTACTGTCAGCGGTGTGCTGATGGGCATGTTCCAGAACAATGCCGGCGGCGCCTGGGACAATGCCAAAAAATCTTTTGAAAAAGGTGTTCAGATCAACGGCGAGACCTACTATAAGAAATCGGAGCCGCATAAAGCTTCTGTAACAGGAGATACTGTAGGTGATCCTTTCAAAGATACTTCCGGGCCTTCCATGAACATCCTCATCAAGCTGATGAGCATCGTGAGCCTGGTGATCGCGCCTACCTTGTCGCATATCTATGCCGGTAAGATACAGGAGCAGCGTACCGCCAGCATAGCACGCATGCAGCTGGCCGCTTCCGGTACGGAAGTAGCGCCCGGTACTACCGTAAATGTGCAGCAGGAGACTGTAGCGCAGACACCCGATGCCACAGTGAAGACCGAGCGCAGCGGCAAGCTGGTCGACAATGAATTTGTGGCTGACCTGGGCAGCATTACTGTGCTGAAGCTGCAGAACAATACCGAGCTGCAGGTAGGCGAGCAAAGCGTAGAACGGAAGCTGGTCGATTTTATTCAAACCGGTACCATAGATGAGGCCAACAAAAGCGCCAACTGGATATCCTTCGACCGCTTGCAATTCGAAACAGGCAAAGCCACGCTGAAACCCTCTTCGGAGGAGCAGCTGAACAATATCGTCGCTATCCTGAAAGCGTATCCCCAGGTAGGCCTTAAGATCGGCGGCTATACCGACAATACCGGCGATGCAGCAGCAAACCTGAAGCTGAGCCAGGAAAGGGCGGAGCACGTAAAAAGCCGCCTTGTCGCGCTGGGCATCGATGCTTCTCGCCTGGAAGCCGATGGCTACGGACAAGAGTTCCCCGTAGGGGACAACAACACCGAGCTGGGAAGGGCTATGAACAGGAGGATCGATGTAAAAGTTTCTAAAAAATAAGCCCCCTCTTCATCATTTGCAGTGTAGGTAATCAAATGTTATTTTTAAGCATTATCTTCATTAGCAAATGAAATTCAGTAACAGGCTTAAATACATACTGTTTTCGGTGGTGTACTGGCTTCTGGCCTGCCACTGCTATATCATACTGCGTTTTATAGGGATCGATGGCGATGCAGCCGGAAAGATAAACTACGGGGAGATTTTTTTCCTCGCTACTTTCGACAGCATTGTCATCGGTTTTCTTTTTGGTATTTTCACCTCTTCTTCCTTAAGCCTGAGACTCAAGCGGAGAGCCTTTTTCAGTACGGTGCTTATCAATACGGTGCTCTATGTCTGTTTCTTCGGTGCAGTGATCTTCGGCTCAAGCCTTGTCGGTAACACCCTGGCGTTTGCTGTTCAGTACAGCCTTTCAAGCGCCAGCCTGGTCACTTTATTTTACCTGTCGGTATGCAGTCTTTTATACCATTTTATCCTGCAGATGAACAAGAAGTTCGGGCCGGGTGTGCTGTTTGAATATATTATCGGGAAGTATTTTAGCCCGAAGGAAGAAAAGCGGGTGTTCATGTTCCTCGATCTTACCGCATCCACTACCATAGCGGAATCGCTGGATACCCTGCTGTACAGCCAGTTCCTTCAATCCTGCTACATAGAGCTGACGGAGCCGATCAGCACTTATTCGGCGCATGTATACCAGTTCGTAGGCGATGAGGTGGTGGTGACCTGGAAGGTAAATAAAGACTTTGACTACGGGCAATGCGTTAATTTTTACTTTGCCTTTGCCAATGCGCTGTTGGGCAAAAAAGAATACTTCATGAAGACCTTTGGGGTGCAGCCTGTCTTCAAAGCGGGCATCCACTCCGGCACCGTAGTCGCCGCCGAAGTAGGCGAGCTGAAGACGGAGATCGCCTATCATGGCGACGTGGTCAATACCGCTTCCCGCATACAGGGCTTGTGCAATCAGCACAGCCAGCAATTGCTCATTTCTGAGAGCATCTTCAATCCTATTGCCGGGAACAAAAAATTTACGCTGGGCCTTATCGGCGATGTGCAGCTGAAAGGCAAATTCCAATCGCTGAAAGTGTATAGCGTTCAGCTAAAAAGTGTGTAGAGCCCGATTGCCACAGCACGATTCCTGAAGCATATTCCCCGGTGAAAGAAGCCGTAGCGACCTCAGGCCTTTACATCCAGCTCTTTTACCTGCTCTTTGTAAGCCGCCGGTATCAGGAAGGCGCGCAGAAAACGGTGAAGACCCAGTGTCCGGCTACCCCGGTACAGGTGCAGCGCCAGGTCGACCAGGGCAGATGATCTTAGCGGAAGCAGACTGAGGGGAACGGGCGATACCAGGCGTACCTGCACTTGCTGCAAAAGGTAGTAGCGCAGCGGCCCCAGGTGCTTGCGGTATTGCCGGTACAGGTCGGCCGTATACTTGCTGTATTGCAGGTCGGCCGCCAGCTGCTGCTGGTAGGCTATACACCAGCTGTCATAATCCGCAGGCAGGTCTTTGATCCCCATCAGTTCGCCTACCCGGAGAAAGACGGCAGTCAGCTCTTCACGCTCTGCCAGGGTCATCGGTCGCTGCAGCAGCTCAAAAGAAGCGATGGAGTAGTGGATCAGCAGGAAGAGCACATCGCGGTAAGCCCAATCGGGAATGGCGCTGCCCCGGCTTTGCTCCACACCGGTATGGATCTGGCGGATGCGGGTGATGGCCGCATGGGCCTCGGCCTCGCCGGCGAAGATGATCTGGCGGGCATAAGCCACGGTAGAGAACAGCCGGCCTATAGGATCGGCGGGAAGCTTTCCGGTAAAGTAAAGCCAGTCCACCGCTTTGTTCAAGGCAAATTCTGCAGCAGCGCCGGCAAAGATGAACAGCACCGTATCCGATTGGCCCCATACCTCCCGTACGATCGAACTCTGCGGCACAAAATACTTCATGAGCGTACCGTTTTAGACAGAACAGATGAATGGCGGCTGCGGTTGAGCAGCCTGATCTTATAATAGCAGACCAGCAAGGGGACCAGCCCCAGTACCCCGAAAGAACAATCGATCAGCTGCCAGAAGAAGGGAATATGCCTGATGCGCCCGGCGATGAAAGCAAGAGGGAAAATCATCAGGCAGGCGATGCAACCAAACTGTACCACCCATACATTCCGCACCGGATCGATCAGCGGGCCGATAAAAGCGGTGGCGATCACAATATGAGCAAAGGCCAGCCAGTCGTAGCCATAGGCTATGGCCGGGAAAGCTTTGTTGGTGGCGCTGATGGCCTGGTAGTTTGTTTCGAGCCAGCGGTACAAGGCGTTATCATACGGTCCGAAGGAAAGCAGCCATTGAAGTCCCGGCTCCACTACGAATGCCGTAAAGCCGCTCAGCAAAAGCCCTGTCATAAACAGCAGGAGCCAGAAGCGTATCGACCTGATCTGTGTTTTCATGGTTTCTGTTTTAAAAAGCACTTTTAATTACAAAGTAAATTCCTTTTCAGCACACCGCCAAAAAAAACGCAGCGAAGGGGAAGTACAGGCCACTTTTATTTGAATGGCCCTTTTATCTTTGCACAGCGATTCCTTTTTCATGAAATTACTCCTCATCCGTTTTTCTTCCATAGGCGATATCGTGCTGACCACACCGGTGCTGCGTTGCCTGAAACGTCAATACCCCCAGGCCGAGATCCACTTCCTGGTCAAGCAGCAGTTTAAACCTGTGATTGCAGCCAACCCTTATATCGATGTGATCCATACGCTGGACCAGGACCTTGGTGAAACAGTGGCCGCGCTGAAGCAGATTCGCTTCGACCATATCATCGACCTGCACCGCAACCTGAGGACCATGCGCGTTAAAAAAGCGCTGGGAGCGCCTTCGCTTACCTTCGAAAAGCTGAACTTCCGGAAATGGCTTTATGTCAATTTCAAATGGAAGGTGATGCCCGACAAGAGCATCGTGGACCGTTACTTTGAAGGTATGAAGCCGCTGAAGCTGAAGAACGACGGAGAAGGGCTGGACTATTTCATCCCCGAGAACCTGCGTACCCGCCAGGACGATATTCCTATGGGCCATTGGGCCGGCTTCGTCGGCTGCGTGATCGGTGGTTCTTATTTTACCAAGAAGCTTCCTGCAGACCGCTGGAAAGAATTCGTGGCGCAATGCCCTTATCCCATCATCCTGCTGGGTGGTCCCGAGGACCGCGATGCAGGCAACGAGATCGTGGCTGCCGACCCGGCGAAGGTGTATAATGCCTGCGGTAAATTCAACCTCAACGAGTCGGCCGACCTGGTGAAGCGCGCGAAGGTAGTGGTGAGCAATGACACCGGCCTGATGCATATCGCTGCTGCCTTTAAGAAGCCGATCGTATCGCTGTGGGGAAACACGACGCCGGAAATGGGCATGTTCCCTTATTATGGCTTCAATAATTTAAACCAAAACGTATCGCAATTGTCTGTAATCATGGAAGTAAAGGACCTGGGCTGCCGGCCCTGCAGCAAGATCGGCTATCATAAATGTCCCCGGAAGCATTTCCGTTGCATGAATGATATTTCCGTGACCGCTATTGCTGAGCAGGTACAACGATTGTGGAAATAAAGTCCGTTCCTTTTTGTTCATCAATTCTAAAATAAAGACTACTATGCGTTATCTCCTTTCCTGTATTGCTTTATCGCTCCTGGTGTGGTGCTCCTGCTCCTCCATGAAAAAGCAGTCCCAATCAGGCGCCAAAAACAGCGATCCGCTTGCCGGCACCAGCTGGACGCTCAGCGCTATATCGGGTTTTGAAGCTGAAAAGACACCCAAGCCGGTCACCATTTCGTTCCAGGATAGCCTTCGTTTCAGCGGCAACGGCGGTTGCAACGGCTACGGCGGGGCCTATACCCTGGAAGGCAGCAGCCTTAAGCTGGGGCGGGTGCTCTCGACCAAAATGGCCTGTATGCCGGGTATGAAGACGGAAAACAAGCTGTTTGAGCTGTACACGCAGGTGGATCATTACCGGGTTTCGGGCGATAAACTGAGCCTGATGCAGGGTGAAAAAGTGCTGGCAGAATTCGGTCGCAGCAAAAAAGATCAAAAATAATTTTGCTATAAATTAAAATTCCGGTAATTTTGCGCAAAATTTTTGGAGCATGTTTGCAGTTGTAACAATAGCAGGACAGCAGTTCAGAGTTCAGGCGAACGATGAGCTTTTCGTACACCGCCTCGCAGGTAATGCAGGGGAGAGCGTGGAATTTTCTGATGTGCTGATGACCAGCGATGGCGGCAATGTTGCCGTAGGCAGCGCTGTGAAAGCCGTAGTAAAGGCAGAGATCATCGATCACCTGAAAGGCGATAAAGTGCTTATCTTTAAAAAGAAGCGCCGCAAAGGATATCAGAAGCTGAATGGTCACCGCCAGGCGCTGACCAAAATCAGGATCCAGGCAATCGCGTAATGTTCGCATAACGATTTCTTGGATAAATCAAATTATTATTTAACTTTGTAGTTACTACAACTTAATAAAAAAGTAATGGCACATAAAAAAGGTGAAGGCAGCGTAAGGAACGGTCGCGATTCACGTAGCAGAAGGCTGGGTGTTAAAATTTTCGGTGGCCAGCCTGCTATCTCCGGAAATATCATTCTGCGTCAGAAGGGTACAGTATATCATCCTGGTGCAAATGTTGGAATTGGTAAAGATTTTACTATATTCGCACTGAAAGACGGTATCGTTGAATTCAGAAAAACACGCAGTAAGACTTTAGTTTCCATAAACGAAGTAAGCGCCGCTGAAGCCTAACCCCCTTCCCGCGGTTTTGCCATAAATAAAAGAGCTTTTTTATTTTCTAACCCATAAATTCGATAAGTATGGCAACTGCAAAGAAAGCTGCTCCGAAGAAAGCAGCCGCAAAAAAAGCCGCTCCAGCTAAGAAAGCTGCTGCAAAGAAAGCTGCTCCGAAGAAAGCAGCCGCTAAGAAAGCCGCTCCCAAAAAAGCTGCTGCTAAGAAAGCTGCTCCTAAAAAAGCCGCCGCTAAGAAAGCTGCTCCTAAAAAAGCCGCTCCGAAGAAAGCTGCTGCTAAAAAAGCTGCTCCTAAAGCTGCTAAAAAGCCAACCCCTACTAAGGTTGCTGCTAAGAAAAAGTAATGCTAAATTTCTTAATGAAATAGTCCCGGTAGTTCACTACCGGGATTTTTTATGGGTCAAAAACAATAATTTTGACCTGTTCCTGTTTTATTCCCGAAAACCATTCTCTCTTGCTGCTTCGCTATTGTATCCTGCTGCTTATCCTGTTCGGCGCATTACCCGCCGTAGCCCAGTCGCTCGACGGCATTGTGGCCGACAATGAGGGCGACGCTCTTCCGGCAGTTATCGTTGTCAATAAGACGAAGAACCTTTCTACCATGACCGATGCTGATGGCAAATACAGCCTCAGGGCCGATAAGGGGGACGATCTTGAGTTTACCTATGTGGGCTATTACCCGGTTACTTTTCAAATGCCCGAAGGCGTCGATGTCTTTCGCCGGGTTATGCTGAAGAAAAAGCTGTTTACCCTGGAAGAAGTGGAGATACGGCCCGACTGGACACCCTATCAGCTCGATTCTATTGCACGCGCCAAACGCTATGCCCTGGACCTTTCCCGCAAAAGGGCCAGCAGCACGGTGATGGGCTCTATATTCAGCCCGGCGTCGGCGCTGGCCGAGCAGTTCAACAAAAAGAGCAAGCAGCGTACCCGCTTCCAGGAGAATTTCAGGAAATGGGAAAGTCAGAAGTTTGTAGACACACGATACACGCCGGAAGAAGTGGAAACGCTTACCGGGCTTAGCGGCGACACCCTCGCTGCCTTTATGAATGCTTATCCTATGCCTTACGATTATGCCCGGTCGGCTACAGATCTCGAGGTCAAGATGTGGATCAAATACAATTATAGGGAATGGATAAAGAAGCCCATAGTGCTGCCCAAACCGATACCAAAAGAAACTGCTGATACGTTAAAGAAACCATGAGGTTTCTTTTTCTTTTTTTATGGCTTCCCGGAGCTGTCGGCCTTCGGGCGCAGCAGCTGTATGGTGTGGTCGTAGATGCGGCTACGGGAACGCCTTTGCCCGCTGTGGGCATAGACAATGACCGCAGCGGCGAGCATATCCTGTCTTCGGAAAAAGGAACCTATTCGATAGCCGTAAAGAGCGGGGACAGGGTGCGCTTCAAGCTGCTCGGGTACACCGTCAGGGAATTTCTTGTCGGCTCCGGGGAGGCGGAACAATACCAGCGCATTCCGCTTGAAAAATACCTGCAGCACATCGATACGGTGGTGGTGCGCCCCGGCCTCAGCGACTACCAGCGGGACTCCTTGGAATATCGCAGGCTATTTGGAAAAAAAGTGGCGCAGGAACGGGTACGGTTTGGTTTGAACAAGCGTGGTCCGCCCGGCGGCTTTGGCCTGGTCTTTAACAACCCCATATCTGCGCCTTACCAGCGCTTCGCACGCAAATACAAAAGATTGCGCGCTTTTCAGAGACGGTTTAAAGCGCAGGAAAAGCAATCCTTTATCGATACCCGTTATACCCCGGATGAAGTACACGCCCTTACCGGTCTTACCGGAGATACCCTCGCTGCTTTCATGAATACTTATCCTATGCCTTACGATTATGCCCGGACGGCATCCGACCTGGAGATCAGTATGTGGATAAGGTCCAATTACCGTCAGTGGTCAGGCCGTGAAGCGGTTAAGTCCCGGGGGGAATAAAAAGGCCTCGCAGGAGATCCTGCAAGGCCGGCTGGTTGTGCCTGGTTAATCGACTATCGGGCTATGACAAGCTTCTCGGTCTTGATCAGCATGCCTTTAGTATCGGTAATGCGCAGCAGGTAGATGCCCGCAGGCAGATTGCTCAGCTGCACCGTGGTCGCCTGGCGTTCTTCACGGGTCAGTTTCCCTTCAATACCGGTAATGCTTATACCTGTTTTGAACGGCGCACGGATATTCAGCACATCAGTTGCAGGGTTGGGATACACCTGCACCTGGCGGGCCATCAGCTCCGTTTCGTCCAGGCTGAGGTTGACTACCGAAAAGACCTCGGAAGTATCCTTGCAACCTTCTGTATTGGTTACCGCTACTTTATAGTCACCGTTGGCCGTTACGGTATAAGTGCTGTTGGTGGCACCGGTAATAGCGGCATTGTTCCGTATCCACTGGTAAGTAGCGTAAGGCAAGGTGGTCGATAGGGTATTGCTTGTACGCTGGATCACGGCGGGAGCTACATTGGTGATAGAGAGGTCTTCGCCATTGTCGCTGCCGGTAAGCGCAGGATTACTGCTGATCACGCGGATACGGTAGCCCGTGCCGCTCGGCGTATTGGCAGGCAAAGTAGCATTGATGGTGCCGCTGGCTGTACCCGTAAGCGTCCCTATGGCTACAGGACTGCTGAAGTTGCCGGTGGCATCGCTGAGCTGCGCTGTAAACACATTGCCGCTGTTGATCGTTCCGGTTACCGTAAAGGGTACGGCGATTGCCGGGTTCTGGCAGAAATTGCCTGGCGTCAGCGCATTGGTCTTAATGTTATCGGGACCGGTAAGGCGGGCGACAAAGTTGCGGTTGGTGCCGTTGTAGCTGGTCAACTCGCCCGCGATAATGATCTTTTCATTGGGCTGTATGGCGAAGACCAGCACGGTTTGGTCGCAGCCGATACCTACGTTGAAAGTTGCATCGAGTGTGCCGTCGCTGTTGAGGCGTGCAATGCGGTTAATGCTCGTGCCGTTGTAGGTCACAAACTGGCCGCCCAGCAATACTTTACCATCGCTCTGGAGCTTCACTGCATGTGCAAAAGGCTGGGGACCGCTGAGCGCCGTACCTACATTGAAAGTGGCATCTGTGGTGCCATCGCTGTTGAGACGGGTAATGCCGGCGCGGGGAACACCGTTGGCATTGGAGAAAAAGCCCGCGACGATCATTTTGCCATCGGGTTGCAAGGCAATGGAGTTCACAGTACCGTCGAAGCCGCTGGCTACACCAAAGGTCGCATCCAATGTGCCGTCGGCATTAAGGCGCACGAGGCGGGCCGGTACAGCCAGTCCCTTATAAGTCCAGAAGGAGCCGCCCACCAGGATCTTGCCGTCGGGCTGGATAGTAAAGCAGGTCACGGCGCGGTTGAAGCCGGTTCCGGTATTAAAGGTAGCATCGCGCGTACCGTCGCTGTTCAGGCGCAGGATATTGTTGTTGGTGCTGCCGTTGAAAGCGTCGAATTCACCGCCGACCAGTATTTTGCCATCATTTTGCAGGGCCACGGCGTTTACAGAAGAGTAGTCGGTGGTAATGCCGGTACCCAGGTTGGTCTTGAAAGTGGCATCCACCGATCCGTCGCTGTTAAGCCGGGCAATACGGCCGGGAATGGGAAGATTGTTGAATTCGGTAAATCCGCCGCCGACCACCACTTTACCATCGCTTTGCAGCGCCATAGCAGGTACATAGCTATTGAAGCCGTTGCCGGTAAGGGAGAAGGAAGCATCGATAGTGCCGTCGGTATTCAACCGGGCGACATGCTTGGAAAAGCCTCCGCCGACGAGTATTTTCCCGTCGGGTTGCAGCGCCAGGGAATTGGCGCCATTGTAATCGAGCGCCGGACCGGGATTGAAAGTGGCGTCGAGCGTACCTTGCTGCGCCTGCAATGCCGCGCTGCCCGAAAGCAGCAAGGCAAGTGTAAGTATCTTCTTCATAGAAGCGTTTTATTGGTTTTAAGGTGAAAAATGAACGCCACAGGAATGTTGTATTGGTTCAGGAAGGTGTACCGGGCGGTACCCAACCGGGCTTGTTGTGCATTGGTCTTAAAGGGCGGCATTCCCCAGGGATTCAGCTTGTTTTTAGTTGTTAAGAAATCGGCGAACATTTTTATTTTGATTATCTTGATACGCAAAGCCAGGACCAAACCCGGATACCGTGATACCCGGACGCTGCTCCAGTCTTTCCTTACAAATTAAGGAACCCTGTTGCAGAAAATCTTTTCGGATTTTACTGATATTTTTTATTTAACTACAATTCCCGCTGTACAGCATTGAGTAAAGTGTTTTTCAATCGCTTTCGCTACCGCTTGCTTTTTGGAGCAGCGCTGCTGACCGGTAGCCTGCTGCTGCCTGCTGGCCGGGGCCGGGCACAGGAGCAGCTGCATCTTTCCCATGCTACCTTTTCCCGGACGGATACGCTTGAAGTACGGGCTCTTATCCGCAAGGGAATTGTGCTGTTGTCGCGCAATACCGATAGTGCGATCGCCTGCTTCGAAGCCGCCGAAACACTGAGCCGGAATACCGGCTTCGACGACGGCATCGGCTATGCCCTGGCTTTCCTGGGCGCGGCAGTTACGGACAAAGGCGATTTCAGCAAAGGCCTTGCTCTTTACCGGGAAGCCATGCCTTACTGCCGGCGGGCCCGCTTCATCGGTAATGCCCTGCCCAGCCTCTATATCAATATGGGCGGCAGCTTTTTCCAGGTGGGTAACTATGAACGTGCCTATGAATACTATTACCAGGCACTGAAGTACCTGCAGCAGTACATGCCGTCTAACGATAATATCGCGGCGGTGTACAACAACCTGGCGACAGTGCAGGAAGAGCTGGGACAGCACCGGCAGGCCCTGGACTATGCCTTGAAGGCTGAAGCCTTTGCCCGTAAAAAGAATGCAGCGGTGCTGGTCGGCAGCGCCCTGGTCAATAAAGGCACGGCATATGATAAGCTGCTCCTTTCCGACAGCGCGATGCTGGCCTTCCGCGAAGCGTTGCAGCTGAGCCGGAAAGAAGGTGTTGTCGATATCCAGCAGGCCTGCCTGACCAGTATCGGAGACCTTCTGCTGAAGGCCGGCCGCAACCGGGAGGCTGTTGCCCACTACAGGGAAGCTATGCAGCTGAGCACCACCACCAGCCCGATACATGCCTTTATCACCCCGGGCTATTCGCTGGGTCTGGCCTTGTTCCGGCTGGGAGAATACCGTGAGGCGGAGCAAATATTGCTGGCTGCTTTGGCCCGGGCAGAGGAAACAAGGCTTACGGGCAATATGAAAGATGGGCGCGCCACGCTGGCAGCGCTATACGAGGCGACAGGCCGGTATCGTGAGGCGCTGGAGCAGCACCGGCTGTATGATCAGCTGAAAGACAGCCAGACCAATACGGAGAAAGTGCGCGCCATTAATGAAGTGGAAGCACGGTACCAAACTATACAGAAGGATAAGGCGCTGCTGGAAAAAGAATGGACTATCGCAGAGCAAAAACGGAAGCTGGAACACAAGAATATGCTCATCGGCACTGTCGTCGGCGGCACGCTGATCCTGCTGGCCGTGGTGATAGGGGTCTGGCGCAGCCGCCGCAGGATCGCAATGAGAGACCGTCGGATAGAACAGCTGAAAGCCATGATGACCGGGGAAGAAAAGGAACGGGTACGCCTTTCCAGGGAATTGCACGATGGTATCGGTGGTATGCTTACTGGGATCAAGATGAACCTGAAGACCTGGCAAAAGCTGCATGAGCATGAAGTTACCGGTAACGGCCTGGGCGATGTTATGGAGATGCTGCAGGATATGGGCCGGGAGATCCATAAAACAGCACATAACCTGATGCCCGACATCCTGCTGAAGCACCACCTGAGGGAAGCGTTGCAGCTCTATTGCGAACAGCTGGATACCGGCGGCCGGCCGGCAATCGATCTGCAGCTTTACGGCGATCTCGACAGCCTGGATAAATCGCTGGAGCTGCCGGTATACCGGATGATACAGGAGCTGCTGCAGAATATTCTCAAGCATGCGCAGGCTACGCTGGTGGCCATCCAGGTACGGCGCGAGGGTAATGTGCTCAGCATACTGGTAGAGGATAATGGCAGCGGTTTCAGGCCGCAGGACAAAAAAGGAGGCCTGGGATTGATGAATATAGAAGCACGGGTGCAGGCATTGAACGGCTATTTTTCTATAGAGCCGGCCGCAAAGGGCACCACTGCCTTTATAGAGCTTGACCTGGATAAAATAAACTGAAGAAGGCATGAACATTCGTATAGCAATAGCAGACGATCATCCGATGATCATTGGCGGACTGAAGAACATGTTGTCTGTGTACCCGCATATAACCCTGGCCGGGGCCTATGTGAATGGCGCCGATCTGCTGAAAGGCCTGGAAAAAATGGAGCCGGAGGTGCTGCTGCTCGACATACAGCTGCCCGATAAGACTGGCGACCTGCTGGCGCCGGTAATTCTGAAACGCCATCCTGGCGTACGTATCCTGGCGCTCACCAATCTCAACAGCGCCCTGTATGTACACAATATGCTGCGCATGGGGGTGCTCGGCTATGTGCTGAAAAATACCGATCCGGAGATTGTGATCAGGGCTGTAGAGACCGTATACGAAGGCAGGGAATTTATCGATCCGGCTTTAATGGATAGCCTGGACCAGTTTAAGCAAAGAATGAAAAGAGAAGCAGCGCTGAAGCCTACGCTTACGCTAAGGGAAAAAGAGATTCTGCGGATGACCGTCAATGGCGATACCATACAGGAGATATCGGAAAAGCTGTTCATCGGCTTGCGTACCGTCGAATATTACCGCTCTAATCTTTTCCTGAAGCTGGATGTAAAGAACATGGCAGGCCTGATACGGAAGGCGCTGCTGCTGGGACTTTCGGAGTAGCGTTCTTTATTTCCCACCGCGATGCGGCGGGGCAGCGAAGGAAGTGTATCAGGCTGTTCACAAAGTCACAACGGCTCAACGTTGGGAAATAAAGTGAGTGGAGATCCTTCATTCCACATGCTGCGCAAGCTGCATTCAGGATGACATTGAGCGTTTACAGATGAAGCAGCGCCGCAGTAAAACACCCCATTGTCATACTGAGGTCTGCGGAGCAACCGAAGTATCTCTTTTAGCTGCTCACAACGGCTCAACGTTTTTCAAGGACCAGGGAAATAAAGTGAGTGGAGATCCTTCATTCCGCATGCTGCGCAAGCTACATTCAGGATGACATTGAGCGTTTACAGATGAAGCAGCGCCGCAGTAAAACACCCCATTGTCATACTGAGGTCTGCGGAGCAACCGAAGTATCTCTTTTAGCTGCTCACAACGGCTCAACGTTTTTCAAGGACCAGGGAAATAAAGCGGGCGGAGATCCTTCATTCTACATGCTGCGCAAGCTACATTCAGGATGACATTGAGCGTTTACAGATGAAGCAGCGCCGCGGTATAAACATACCATTGTCATACTGAGGTCTGCGGAGCAACCGAAGTATCTCTTTTAGCTGCTCACAACGGCTCAACGTTTTTCAAGGACCAGGGAAATAAAGCGGGCGGAGATACTTCATTCCACATGCTGCGCAAGCTGCATTCAGGATGACATTGAGCGTTTACAGATGAAGCGCCGCAGTATAAACATCCCATTGTCATACTGAGGTCTCCGAAGGAACCGAAGTATACCTTTAGTTATTCACAAAATCGTAAAGTTTTCACATTGTGCCTCTGCGCCTTCGTGAGAAAGAAATACGCCATCAATAAGTGCTTGCAAAGAAATGAAAGATATAACAGCAATACCAGCGTCTTCGCGCTGTTGCGAGAAACAATTTATGTTTATCAATAGCGCTCGCAGCGCTGAGAGAGAAAAGATTATACAATACCGATGTGAAAAAGAAGCGCCGCCCAAAGTAGGGCGGCGCTTTATGATCCGGGAGATAAAACCACTTATTCCAGCTCAATCACCACATCATTCTGATCGACCATAGTGCCGGCGTTGATGTGCACCCGTTTCACCTTACCCGCTTTGGCGGCGCTAACTGTGCTTTCCATCTTCATGGCCTCGATCACGAAGAGCGGCGTGCCGGATTGCAGCTCATCACCCTCTTTCACGAGCACTACGCTCAGCTTGCCTTGCAGCGGCGCACCGGTTTCCCTGTCGGCGTCGCTTACTTTTTTGTGTTGGGGTTTCAGCGATTTGACGGAGTTGTCCTTAACCCTAATGGTCCGGTTGTAGCCATTCAGCTCGAAGGATACGGTACGCATGCCGGTATCGTCGGCATCGGAAACAAAGATCAGGCGCACATGAATGGTCTTGCCTTTGCCGAGCTCGATCAGCAGCTCTTCATCATTTTTCAAAGGATAGAAGAAAGCCGGTGTGGGAATATTGCTCACTTCGCCGAACTCGTTCTGGTACTGGTAATATTCATCATATACCTTCGGGAACATCTGGTACGACAGGAAGTCGAGAAAGGTGCTGCCAGGGTACTTTTCCGTAAAGTCCCGGAAAGCTTTATCGAGGTCGATGTCCGGCAGCAGCTGCGCATTCGTACCATTGGCCTGCGGTTCGTTGCGCAGCACGATCTTCTTCAATTTTTCGGGGAAGCCGCCGTAAGGCACGCCCAGCTCGCCTTTGAAGAAGCCGATCACCGAAGCAGGAAACGAAAGGTTCTTGTTTTCGTCCAGGACATCTTCTGCCGTCAGCTCATTGGCTGTCATGAAAAGGGCCATATCGCCAACTACTTTTGAGCTCGGTGTTACTTTTACAATATCGCCGAAGAGTTCGTTCACTACCTTATAGTTCTGCTTGATAGTGGTGAGCTGGCCGCCCAGGCCGATGGCTTCCGCCTGCTGCCGCAGGTTGGAATATTGCCCGCCCGGTATTTCATTGTCGTAGACCTCGGCGGTAGCCGACTTCAGATCCGATTCAAAAGGATAATAGTATTCTCTCGCTGCTTCCCAGTAATTGCTGTAGGCGTTGAGGCTGTGCAGGTCGCTCTTGCGTTCGCGGGGGTGCCCTTGCAGCAAGGCGATCAGCGAGTTGAGGTTGGGCTGTGCCGTTGTGCCGCTGAATGAAGCCAGCGCGCAATCGATCGTATCCACGCCGGCATTGACCGCGTTAAGGTAGGTGGCGATCTGGGTGCCGGCGGTATCGTGCGTATGCAGGGCGATAGGCAGCGATACCTGCTCTTTAAGCGCCCCGATCAGCTCTGTCGCAGCATTGGGTTTCAGCAGACCGGCCATATCCTTAATGGCCAGCATATGTGCCCCGGTATCTTCCAGCCTGCGGGCCAGGTCGATGTAGTATTGAAGATTGTACTTGTTGTTCTCTTTGCGCAATACATCGCCGGTATAGCAGATTGCTGGCTGGGCAATGCCGCCGGTATGCTTCACCACATGCTCTATCCCCGGCAGCATAGATTCGATATTGTTGAGGGAGTCGAAGATGCGGAACACATCCACGCCGTTCTCCCAGGACTTCTCAATGAACTGCTGGATCACGTTGCGGGGATAAGCGGAATAGCCTACCGCATTGTATCCCCTGAAGAGCATTTGCAGCAGCACATTGGGCATAGCCTTGCGGATCTCCTGCAGCCTGGTCCAGGGGCATTCGTGCAGGAAGCGGAGTGCCACATCGAAAGTAGCGCCACCCCATACCTCCATGGAGAAAAGCTCGTTGTGGTTGCGGGCATAGCCTTCGGCAACGGCCAGGATATCCCGGCTGCGCATGCGCGTAGCTACCAGCGACTGGTGAGCGTCGCGGTAAGTCGTATCGGTAAACAATACCGAAGGCTCGTTCTTCAGCCATTGCACAAAACCCTGCGCTCCCAGCTCGGTCAGCTTGTCTTTGGTGCCCTTGGGGAAGGGCGCAAAGGAATTGAATGCCGGTATTTCCGGTACCCTGAATTTCCGTGTAGGATCGTAATGCTTCACGTCGGGATGGCCGTTGATCTTGATGTCGGCCAGGTATCTTAAGATGCGTGTGGCGCGATCCTTGGGCCGGTCGAAAGCAAACAGCTCGGGATTGTTGTCGATGAAATTCACGGTGCACAGGCCTTTCCGGAACTGCTCGTGGGAGATTACGTTTTCAAGGAAGCGGATGTTGGTGGTAACGCCCCTTACGCGGAACTCGCGCAGGGAACGGTTCAGGCGCTGCGCTGCGCCGGCCAGGGTACGGCCCGATGCGGTAACCTTTACCAGCATGGAATCGAAGAAGGGAGAGATCTTCATACCCGAATAGGCGCTGCCTTCGTCGAGCCGGATACCAAAGCCGCCGGCATTGCGGTAAGTGATGAGCGTGCCGTAATCCGGCTTGAAGCTGTTTTCCGGATCTTCGGTCGTGATGCGGCACTGGATGGCAAAGCCGTTCAGCTTTACATCATCCTGGCTGCGGATAAAGATATTGGGATCTGATAAGGGTACGCCTTGTGCGATGAGGATCTGGCTGCGGACAATATCGATACCGGTCACCTCTTCCGTTACAGTATGCTCTACCTGTATCCTGGGGTTCACCTCTATAAAGTAAACGTTATGCGCTTTGTCGACCAGGAACTCTACTGTACCTGCGTTATTGTAGTTGACGGCATGCGCTATCTTCAGCGCATAATCGTATACGGCCTGCCTGGCTTGCTGCGGCAGATTGGGGGCAGGGGCGATCTCGACTACTTTCTGGAAGCGCCTTTGTACGGAACAGTCGCGCTCAAAAAGATGGACGATATGACCGTGATTGTCGGCCAGCAGCTGCACCTCGATATGCTTGGGTTGGTCAATGAATTTCTCGATAAAGATCGTCCCGTCGCCAAAGGCTTTCTCTGCCTCGTTGTGCGCTTCGTTGAAAGACTTCTCAAGATCCTCTTTCTGCCGCACTACGCGCATACCCCTGCCGCCACCGCCTGCAGCGGCTTTCAGGATAATAGGAAAGCCGATCCGTTCTGCTTCTGCGATTACTTTAGCAGTGTCGCCAAAGTTGATGGTGCTGTCTTCTATAACCGGTATGTTAACCGAGCGGGCGATCTTTTTGGCGGCGATCTTATCGCCCAGCTGTTCCATGACCTCCGGGGTGGGGCCGATGAAGATAATGCCTTCTTCCCGGCAACGCCGGGCAAACTGGACATTCTCGCTCAGGAAGCCGTATCCGGGATGAATCGCATCAATGGCATTATCCTTTGCGGTTTTAATAATAGCTTCGATGTCCAGGTAGGGCTTCAGCGGCTCGTCTTCGTTACCGATAAGATAAGCTTCATCGGCCTTATACCGGTGAAGGGAATACCGGTCTTCATAGGTGTAGATAGCTACTGTGCGGATACGCATTTCGGAGGCTGCCCGCAGAATGCGGATGGCAATTTCTCCGCGGTTAGCTACCAGTAATCTTTTGATCTGGCCTTGCGCGGCCTGATCGGGTAAGGTCGTGTGCATTGCTTTTGTAAAATTTTAGCCGTTTTGAATTGTAAAAACATGCTCCCTGCCGGAAGCGGGTGCAAATTACTTTTTATCGGGATATGAAAATTTAATTTCCCGGAGGTTGTTTAACGGGAGAAATAAAAAAAGGTTGACCCTACCAAAGTGTCGCCTGCACGGGCTGGCCTGCCCGCTCCAGCTTCAGGAGGTATTCTTTGCGCCAGAGTCCGCCGGCGTAGCCGGTAAGCGAGCCATCGGCGCCGATGATCCGGTGGCAGGGAATAAAGACGGCAATGGGATTCCTGTTGTTGGCCGAGCCCACGGCGCGTATGCTCAGCGGATTGTTGAGCTGGTGGGCGATGTAGCCATAGCTTTCCGTTTTACCGAAGGGCACTTTGACCAGCTCGCGCCATACGGCTTCCTGGAAGCTGGTCCCAGAAGGGCTGAGCGGGATATCGAATGCCGTTCTTTTCCCGTTGAAATATTCGTCGAGCTGTTGCACGGCAAGACGGCTGAGGGTATTGGCCACCGCGGGCTCAGCGAGGTACTGACCCTGCTCTTCTTCGATGAAGGAAACAGAAAGCAGGCCTGCTTCTGAGGCGCTGATCCTGACGGGGCCGAGCGGCGACTGGTAAAAAGAAGTGTACATAGCAGATAAAAAAAGAGGCTGGCCTAAAAGGTCTCAAGCCTGTTACATTGAGCGGAGTCGAAATGTAAACAGGCTTGAGACGTAATTTTTGTTGTATTTCGACTGCGCGCAACAGGACAAAAATTACTCCTTTTTAGACAGCCTCTTGTCTGATGAAATAACGGTACCGGTATCAGACATTGGCGTGGGTTGCCGTAGCCGCTTCATGTTCCAGGGCGCCAAGGTAGCGTTCTGCATCCAGCGCAGCCATACAACCGCTGCCGGCTGCTGTTACGGCCTGGCGGTAGATCTTATCCTGGACATCGCCACAGGCAAATACGCCGTCGATATTGGTCTTTGATGTACCGGGAGTGGTCAGGATATAACCCTGCTCGTCCATTTGCAGGTAATCTTTGAACAGGTCGGAATTGGGCTGGTGACCGATAGCCACAAAGAAGGCGCTCAGCGGAACAATCGTTTCTTCGTTGCGCTCGTTGTTCCTGATCTTTACACCATCTACTTTTTTATCGCCCAGCACCTCTACGGTTTCGCTGTTCCAGTAGATCTGGATGTTGGCGGTTTTCAGCACACGTTCCTGCATTACCTTGGAGGCGCGCATTTCGCCGCGGCGTACGATCATGTGTACTTTGGAGCAAAGCTTGGCCAGGTACAGGGCCTCTTCGCAGGCAGTATCGCCGGCGCCCACGATCGCTACTTCTTTATCCTTGAAGAAAAAGCCGTCGCACACCGCGCAGGCAGAAACGCCATAGCCGTTGAGCCGTTGCTCCGACTCGATGCCCAGCCATTTGGCGGAAGCGCCGGTAGCAATGATCACAGAGTCCGCTTCGATCCATTTTTCCTCATCTACTTCTACACGGAACGGGCGTTGGGAAAAATCGACTTTCGATACCATGCCCCAGCGGAGATCGGTACCCATGCGGCGGGCCTGCGCTTCAAAATCTTTCATCATCTGTGGGCCCATGATCCCTTCGGGATAGCCGGGATAGTTTTCCACGTCGGTCGTGATGGTCAGCTGACCACCGGGTTGTAATCCTGAATACAGAACGGGTTTCATACCGGCGCGCGCCGCATAGATGGCGGCGGTATAGCCGGCCGGTCCCGAACCGATAATCAGGCAATGAATTCTTTCTGTGCTTTCTGACATTTTATGATGCTTTTTTGAATTGCTTCGGAATACCTGCGAAAATAGGTGTTTTTTCTCTCATGAGTAAATAGGCAGCGTCAAAGCCTGTATAGAGATCATTTAGGGATGACCAGGGTATCGAAAGTATTGCCGTAGCCCGCCCACACGCCCAGGGCGCCGTTGCTGATATTGGTGCTGATGTCGACAGGCGATGCAAAAGGGTTGCCGTTAGCCGCATAAGAGAATTCCAGCGTGCGCCAGAAATCAAATACGCCTTTGTCGATCGCGCTCCATTTGAGCACCACGGTATCTCCTTTGTAAAAATAACCGAAGGTCTCCCGGTCGATCGTATCCATGCGGTCGAAGCCGGCGGCCAGCTGTATCGTGATCTTGCTGCCGTTGATGATGGCGTCGTCGTTTACGGAATAGTAAGGAGCAAGGAAAGGCCCGCTGTTGACCTTGGTAAAATAACGGATGCGGTTGCCCAAGGTATCAGGATCGGTATACCGGGCAAACAGCAGCATCGAATTAGGATACTTTTCGGGTATCTCTCCGGGTTTGGGCGCCTCAGCCCATATGGAATCGAGCGCCTTGGGGTAGGGTATGCTCGTTACCGATTCGTAAGTCTTACCGTTATAGTCGATCTTCAGCCGGTAGGTTTTTCCCGCTCTGCCCCTGAACAGCAGGGCATTGATATCAGAAGAATCAACACTGTAGAAGTAGACCGGCGTACCGTTATTGTCGATTTGGTACTCTCTTAATACAAAAGATTGTGTACCGTCGGACACTGTAATGCGGGCATCGTGCAGGAAAGCGTTATTCAGCGTCTGGAGATCAATGCGCGCAAAAAAGCCAAAGCTTTTGGTCAGGACCACAAGGGGTGGAAGATCAGTTTCGATGGTGCCTTCGACCACTACTTTTTCTGCTGAAGGACCCAGGTCGAATTTTACTTCTTTCTCGCAGGAAAACAGGAGCAGGACACAAGCGATTACCGGAAGAAAAAGAAAGTGGCGTTTCATTGATGTTCATCGTTTGACCGGTTCCGGCAAATGTTAAAACGCAGGGCAGCCTTTTTCATTGCCCGGGGAAACACTTTGGCCGGTAAGCCGGTGATCTTCGACGGGAACGCGCTGTCATATTTTAACCTAAAGCCTTCTGCCGCTGCATTTCATACAGCATGATGCCGGTAGCTACCGATACATTAAGGGAATCAAAGTTACCGGCCATGGGAATGCGTACCAAATGGTCGGCATGTTTTAACACGAAGTCGCTGACACCTTTGTCTTCCGAACCCATAACGATGGCCAGGGGGATGGTGAGGTCTACTTCCTGTATCAGCGTGCTGCCCTGCAAGCTGGTCGCCGCCAGCTGTATGCCGTTCAGGTGCAGGATATCAACGGCTTGCTCCACGGAGGCGACACGACATACAGGAATACGCTCCAACGCACCGGCAGAAGCCTTGATCCCTTCTTCCGTGATCGCAGCGTTGTTGCTGGAAGGAACGACCAGGGCATGAGCGCTGTAGCAATGGGCCGACCGGGCGATGGCGCCCAGGTTGCGGGTATCTGTAATGCCATCGAGCAAAACGATCAACGGCGTTTCTCCTTTATCGACCGCCTGGCTGATGATCTCCTGCAGCGGCTGGTATTCAACGAGGCCGGCAATGGCAACTACACCCTGGTGATTGGCTTGAGTGAACCGGCCCAGCTTTTCCAGGGGAACCAGGCTGAGGGCGATATTCAGCTCGCGGGCTTTCTTTTTGATCGCCGAGATCTCATCTCCCGTCGCCGTCTGCAGCAGGAAGACCTTTTCCAGGTTGGTGCCTTGCTCAAGGGCTTCCAGTAAGGGCTTGCGGCCGATGATCAATCGATTCTTGGGCACGGACGGGCCGGAGCGTTTAAACGATGGTCTGTTCAAGGAAGTGAATTTTTGCCGGGCGCCTGTAGGATCGCCCATGGTTCAGCTGCAAAGGTAGCTTAAAAAAAGCGGCAGCCGGTAAGGATTACCGCTGCCTGATTACTGGTTGCTGAATTGTATTCATGGATACCCGAAAACCCTGTATCGTGGATACTGGTCCGGTCACCGTTTTTGGTGGTTTGTGTTAGTGTGTAGTATCGTAGCACTGCTACGATACTACACACTAACACAAAAATTGCCGGCAGCCATTCGCTTTATTTCAGTGTCTGCCCGGCTACAGCCGCGGGCGACCATTGCTGCAGGAACTCCGCGATCTTCGCCGGGCTGTGCCCTTTGCCCTCTTCCAGGTAACCCGAGTTCTGGGTATGGATGCGGTTGCCTTTTTCGTCAAGGATCACGAACACCGGAAAGCCGAAGCGTTGCGGATAGCCAAGCTTGCCCCAGAGCTTATCCTCTGCATTCTTTTTCTCATAATTCACATGCACCAGCACATAGTTGTCTTTCATCAGCTTGCTGAGCGTATCGTTGCCGGTAACCGTCTGGTTGAACCGGGTGCACCAGATACACCAGTTGCCGCCTACCATGAGCAGCACGTTTTTATGCTGTTGCTGTGCCTGCTTTACCGCCAGCCTGATATCAGCGTTAGCGTTGGCAGCAGGGTTGTACAAGCCTGCGCCTGCCTTGGATTCCTGTGCATAAAGCGAAGAGCCGCCCAGGAAAAGCAGTGCCGCTATGATCCATTTTTTCATGACACAAAGGTAAAGCTGCAGGGTTCAGATAAGGGTTAATGTTTTGCAATAGGGCGATAGCTTTCCGCCTATCTTAAAGTGTACCGCAGCCCGGCAAATCCCCTGATGCCCTGGATAGGCGCATAGTTGTATTCCGTATCGAAGGTGTAGCCCTTGGGATTGCTTACCGGGTCGTTGACCTGTTTATCAAAGGGGTCGAAAGGGCGCATAAAGGTTTCCTTCGGTACAAAGTTCAGCAGGTTCTTCAAGCCACCGTATACCTCAAAGCCGCTGCCGATCTTTTTGGTTACTTGTACATTGGCCAGGCAATACAGCGGTGAATATTCGGGACGGTAGTCGTCGTGCTGCAGGGGCAGCCGCATCGGCCCGTTCACCATCCCGGTAAGGTCTACGGTCCAGCGCCGGGGCAGGGTATAGGTGATCGCATAGTTGCCCGACCATTTCGGGGCAAACAGCTGGCTGCTCCTGACCATGCGACCACTGGCCGGATCGAGGTTCTCCTGGTACACATCCATATAGGTAGCGCCGACCATAACATGCAACGGTATGCTGCAAGTCATGCTGAGGTTGAGCGATAGGCCCTGCGATAAAGCATGCCCGTCAAGGTTGCGATAAAGGATCTTATTGGGATCCGTGTCATAGTCGCCGATGATCTTATTGGTGAAATAGCTGTAGAATGCCGTTGCATCGACATTGACGAAATTGTTGCCCAGCGGGAGCTGCAGCACATAATTGAGATTACTGTTGAACGATCGCTCCGGCTTCAGCGCTTCTTCTATTTCCACCTTACGTGCGCCGGTAAGCGCAGCATGATCTTCGGTAAACAGGTTCACGACACGGAAGCCGGTGCCGAAGCTGGCACGTATCGTATTGCGCTTGTCGGGTGACCATTTGTAAGCCAGGCGGGGCGAATGAATGGCATGATGCACTTTGTCGTAATCGAAGCGATAGCCCAGGAGCAGCTTGTGCCGGGCATGCAGGGACCATTCGTCCTGGATGAAAGCGCCGGGTAGCGGGGTACGGGAAGGTGCATCTGCCCCGGAGGCTGTAGCCGTGCCCGGCGTGTTATCATTATAGTCGGTATAGCGGAAGGAAGCCCCGGCCAGCAGGCTGTGCCGCCCCAGCTCCTTGTCCCAGTAAACCTGGCCGAAAGCCACTTTCTGGCTGGCCTGAAAAGATACGGTGCCATAATACGAATCCTGGTTGTGACCGATCACGGAAAACTGCGTCATGATCTTTTCCTTTACCGGCAGCTGGTACTGGCCGATCAGCTCCCAGCGCGACGTGTAAATGCTTTCGCCGTAAATGCTGTCACTACCCCGCCATTGCCGTGACCAGCTCATCTGCCCGCCCCAGCGGTCTTCATACACATAGCGGGCGGCGATGCTGGCTACGCGGTTGTCCTTCCGGGCAAAGTCCCATTTATTGAAGACCGAGATCCTGTTTTGCAGGGTCACGTCGGTGAAACCGTCGTGGTTACGATCCTGCGGCTGCTGGTAATTGTAATAGTTGATGCCCAGCAGGCTTTGTGCCTTACCCAGCTTTGCCTTGAAGGAGAGGTCGGTATTGTATTCCTGCCAGGAGGTGGCCATAATGTCGGCGCTGAGGCGGGGCGCGCTTTGCGGCGATTGGGTGATCACGTTAATAATGCCGCCCATGGCCTCGCTGCCATAGAGGGAAGCCGCAGGCCCTTTAACTACTTCCAGCCGTTCCACGATGCTGTTGGGAATGCCGCTGAGGCCGTACACGGTTGAAAGGGCGCTTACAATCGGCATCCCGTCGATGAGCACGAGGGTATAAGGACCTTCCATGCCATTGATATGAATATCGCCTGTATTGCACACGTTACAGTTCAGCTGCGGCCTTACGCCGTTGATCATGCCCACGGCATCGAAAAGAGAAGGGCTGGGATTCTTTTTGAAAAATTTAGGGGTAAAGATCTCCACAGGGATAGGGCTTTCGGCGCGGCTTACAGGCTTTAAGGTACCGGTGACCACTACTTCATCCAGGTCCTGCTGCGGTTTCAGTCGTATGGTCTGGTCTTTGGCCGGTTTGAAGGTGATCGTGTCGCTGTAATAGCCGGTATAGGAAATGATCACCAATGCTGTCGTCATGCTATCAGGCAGCGCGAGATTGAAGCGGCCTCCTGCATCGGTAAACGTGGCGAGATCTTTTCCCATAATCCGTATCGTGGCGCCGGGCAATATTTCGCCGCTGCGGCTGTCCGCCACTTTTCCTGAAAAAGATTGTGCCGCGACCAGCCCGGAAATTAAGAGTAATGAAAGTATAAAATTTAAGCGGATCATTTTTGGTTCCTTTTTGCAAAGGAAAATAAAATTTAGATTAATCTAAAATTATTTTTCAAAATAATTAAACCCTCTTTTCCTGGATCACAATGGCTAGCTTTGTTGGAGAAGATTTTCCAGATGACCTTTAATTTTCCTATCAGGAGCAGCGGCCCGGTGTCGGACCAATTCTGGCTCAAGGAGATTGCCGATTTTGAACAGGCCCTGATCTGGGTGCGTCAACTGCCCTACTGCCGTAATAACGGCAAGATGAACCCGATAGTGCTCTTCACAGAAGGGCAGGGCACCTGCAGCACCAAGCATGCAGCACTCCGCCGACTGGCCCGTGAGCAAGGACAGCAGCAGGTACAGCTCTGCATGGGTATCTTCCAGATGAACCGGGAGAATACACCGTGTATTGCTGCTGTGCTGGATCGCTATGGTCTTCCTTATATCCCTGAAGCGCACAACTACCTCAGGATTGACGGCCTGGTATGCGATGCTACGCGGGTCAATGCCTCCGCCGCCGATTTCGAACCGGAGCTGATTGAAGAATGTATTATTGATCCGGAACAGATCGGTGATTTCAAGGTAAGCTATCACAAAGCTTTTCTCAGCCGCTGGCTGGAGCAGGTTGCTTTGCCTTATCACGCAGACGAATTGTGGACGATAAGGGAGGCCTGTATCGCTGCGTTATCCTGTTAATTTCTGATGTTATGAATTACTTTGCCACGCTTTCGCTTTGTTTATCCTTAATGGCCGGGCAGCCGGCCGGGGCCCGCTTGCCGAAGCAGGAGACGGTTTACCTCTTTAGCGGCCTGGGTGCGGATTACAGGGTCTTCAGCCAGCTGGCGCTGCCCGGTTATCGCCTGGTCCATATCCAATGGATCAGACCGGAGAAAGACGAAAGCATGGCTCATTATGCCACGCGTTTGCGGAGCCAGATCGCCGATCCCCACCCGGTGCTGATTGGGCTTTCCTTTGGCGGCATGATCGCGGTAGAAGTGGCCAAGCAGGTGCCGGCGCGGAAAGTGGTCCTGATCTCTTCTGCCAAGACCCGCAGCGACCTGGCGGCCGGCAGCAATTTTTTCTTTAAGTGGAAGCTGTACAAGTATATTCCGGGATACCTGCTGCAGCAGCCCAATTTTGTCGCCAACAATCTTTTCGGCGCAGAGACCGCATCAGACAAGGAGCTGCTGGGCGCCATACTGGAAGATACCGATGTATCTTTCTTCCGCTGGGCCATGGATAGTATCGTACATTGGGATAATGAGACCATACCACCGCACCTGATCCATATCCATGGGACTGCCGACAAGATCATCCCCTTTAAGGCCGTAAAAGCCGACTATGCCATCGAAGGCGGCGGTCATCTCATGATCCTGAACCGGGCCGATATCATCAGCCGGATCGTGCTTGATTTTCTCGATACTTCATCCTAACCTTTTTATCTGAATATTGCTATGCCCAATCGTTTGCAATACGAGTCCAGCCCTTACCTGCAACAACACGCCCATAACCCCGTCGATTGGTATCCCTGGGGCAACGAGGCTTTTGAACGGGCCAGGCAGGAACATAAGCCGGTGCTGGTGAGCATCGGCTATTCGGCATGTCACTGGTGCCACGTTATGGAGCATGAAAGCTTCGAAGATCCGGCAGTAGCGGCATTCATGAACGAGCATTTCATCAATATCAAAGTAGACCGCGAGGAGCATCCTGATGTGGACCACTTGTACATGGATGCGCTACAAGCCATGACCGGATCGGGGGGCTGGCCGCTGAATATGTTTGTTACGCCAGACCGGAAACCTTTTTATGGCGGGACTTATTTCCCGCCCGAAAACCGTTATGGACGCAGCTCCTGGCGACAGCTGCTGGAAGCCCTGCACCGGGCCTGGCACGAAAAGCCGGAAGAGATCAGGCTGCAGTCGGAACAAATGCTGGAGCACCTGAAGCAAGCTTCCCTGGTTGCTGCTGCAACCGGGCATGACGAAGCGATCAGCTTGTCTGTAGTCGATACCATTGCCGCCAACCTGCTGCAGCAGGCCGATACGGAAGAAGGCGGATTCGGTCCCGCGCCTAAATTCCCGGCCACCGGATCGATCCGGTACCTGCTGGAATACCAGCACTACCATCGTGACCGGCAACCCGAAAGGGCGCAGGCCGCCTGGCAACAGGCCTTGCTGAGCCTGGATAAAATGATCGGCGGCGGTATCTATGACCAGCTCGGTGGCGGCTTCGCCCGCTATGCGACGGACAGGGAATGGCTGGTGCCGCACTTTGAAAAAATGCTTTATGATAATGCGCTTCTGGTCGAAGTGCTATCCACTGCCTGCCGGCTCACCGGGAGGGCGGAATACAAGGAAGTGATCAGGGAAACCATTGCCTTCTGCCGCCGCGAGCTGGGCTTTATGGTAACCGGCGGCTTCTGGTGTGCGCTGGATGCCGACTCGGAAGGAGAGGAAGGGAAATTTTATACCTGGACAATGGCGGAGTGGAGGGCAGCGGCGGCCGATATTCATCCAGCCGTACAGCAATACTTCGATGTGACGGAAGCCGGAAACTGGGAGGGAACCAATATCCTGCACCGGGCCGTTCCGGAAGCCGCGATCAGAGATGCTTTCTCCCTGGATGCTGCCGATTGGGAGCGGCTGCTCCGTGAAGCCAAAGAACAATTGTTTGCTGCCAGGAGCGGCCGCATACGGCCGGGGACCGATGATAAGCAGCTGTTGTCCTGGAATGCGTTGATGAACATAGCGCTGGTAGAGGCTTTCATTGCCCTGGACGAACCGGGCTATCTTGAGGATGCCCGGAATCATATGCGCTGGATGCTGCAATGCTTCCTGCAGGCTGATGATAGCCTGATGCATGTGTACAAGGAGGGGCTTGTCCGTATTCCCGGTAAGCTCGACGATTATGCTTACCTGGTCAAAGCGCTTTGCCGGCTGGCTACTGCCGGCGGCGGCGAACAATGGCTGGAAACGGCGGCGCGGCTGATGCGGTACACCGACAGGCATTTCCTGCAGGAGGACAATCGTTTTTATTACTTCTCCTCTTCGCTCCAGGATGATATCCCGGTACGGAAAACAGAGCTATATGATGGTGCGACGCCATCGGCGAATGCGGTAATGATGGAGAACCTGTGGCTGATGGGTAGCCTGTACGAAGAAGGGCGCTGGATCGCGCGCAGCGAAGCCATGCTGCAGGCCATGAAGCAGACCGTAATGCGCTACCCGGGGTCCTTTGCCTGCTGGGCTATTTTTCTGCAGCGATACCAGGCTGGCCTCAAGCAGCTGGTGATCGCCGGAGCCTCGGCGCAACCGGCGCTGGAGCAATGGAACCGGCGGTTCCATCCCGAGGTATCGGCGATCGCAGTAAGCGGGGAAAAGCCGGTGCTGCCGGCAGCGCAGGGTAAATACCGGCCGGGTTCCGAATACTTTTACTTGTGTTCGGGAATGAGCTGCCTGCCGCCGGTTACTTCGATAGACGCTGCGGAAGACCTGCTAAGCAAACAACGCGCCGACTGAAATGGCTGTACCGGTATTCTGCTGCTTTCCGGCAAAATATGTTTCAAACAGTTGTTTTGAAAAAAAAAAATTCTTTATTTAGCCCTCCGTTTCAACATAAGTGTGTGGGCGGGGGAAAAAAAAATTAACTGTATTGTTGCATTTTCAAAAATTTATTTGAATATTGTGACCCGTTGCAGAAAACCCTGTAGCAGATAAAAGCGGGCAGGGCAGTGTTTTGTAAAGGAACGGAAACAGGGGAAATATATTGTGGAAGGGCAAAGCAGCAGAAGGGTAACCAGGACTATTCCACACCAAACAAAAAGACCGCCGGAAGGTAAAGAACGAAAAAGCCTTTTTTTCATTCAGAAGTTTATTTTTCAAAACTTTGATTATCTTTCGGGCAAAATTGACCAGTATTTCTTTATCAATAGCTGATAAGATCATACAACTACTTTAAACACGGCAATGATTGCTTTTATATACAGCAGGGCAAATCGGAAACCGAAATGTATGGAGCAATAACAATGACAAAAAACACACAGATGAAACAACTCTCCCTGAGTATTGCCACAGTGGCTATGGCTATGTTCGCAGCCAGTTGCGGACAGCCTACATCGCAAGGTCAGTTAGTGGGCGACTATTCTAACCGAATGAATTATAAAGCCCCTGCACCGGTTGGTATGGTTTTCGTAGAAGCAGGTGTACTGAAATCAGGCTATAGCGATCAGGATATTCAGAATTCCATGGATGCGCCGGTCCGTACGTTCAATATGACCGGCTTTTACATGGACGCTACCGAGATCACGAATGCAGAATACCGTCAGTTTACCAACTGGGTTCGCGACTCGATCGCACATACAATACTGGGAGATTTTAAAGATAACGATGATGGCACACAGACCATCGACTGGGCTAACCGGCTGAAATGGAGTGATCCCGATGTACAGGATCAGTTGATGGGTATGTACATTGATGCCACCCAGACCGGTACCGGTAAAAAAGAGCTGGACGTTTCCAAGCTGGAATACGTAAGCCGCAAATTTGATCTGGAAGGTTCTATTATGAATCCTGGTCAGCCGCGCACCAGCTTTGACATCAAGAAATCAGTTAAAGTTTATCCTGATACCACGGTTTGGATGAAGCAGTTTGCATATTCCAATAATGAACCGATCACGCGTCAGTACAACTGGTTCCCTGCATTCGACGAATACCCTGTGGTGGGTGTGAACTGGATACAGGCCGGCGCCTTCTGTAACTGGAGGACCCTGCTATGGAAAGGTGAGCGTGAGAAGCGCAAGCTTTACTTTGAAGGTGAATTCCAGCTGCCTACTGAAAGCCAGTGGGAATGGGCTGCACGTGGCGGTCGTCAGTTGTCTCCTTATCCCTGGGGCGGCCCTTATACCATGAACCAGAAAGGTTGCTACCTGGCCAACTTTAAGCCAAACCGCGGCGATTACTCTGCCGATGGTGGTCTGTATACGGTACGGGCCAATGCTTACTGGCCTAATGACTACGGTCTGTACAACATGTCTGGCAATGTTGCCGAGTGGACACGTTCTATCTATGTAAGGGATGCCTACAATGTAAATATGCTGTCTGACATGAACCCAGATATCAGGGCCCGCCTCAGCGAGACAGATCCCGCCTGGCAGCGCAGGATTGTGGTTAAAGGCGGCAGCTGGAGAGACCCCGCTCCCTACCTGAATGTAAGCTATCGTGACTATGAATTTGCGGATACCGCCAAAGCGTATATCGGTTTCCGTTGTGTATATGAGCAAGTGTACGGAGGTATTACCAACAACTCCGGCAGAGCTTCCAGATAAGTGGGCGTGTTGCGGCGTGGATTTTATTTTATCATCATCTAATTTCAATCGTAAAAAAGCAAATTAAAAAGAAATGGGCTCAATATCTTTGTTTTTTGAAACCAAGCAAGGTAAATACATTAAGAATCTGATCATCGGTGTAGGGGCTGGCGTAGTACTTCTGGGTGCGCTTTTTAAAATCCAGCACTGGGAAGGTGCAAGCCTGATGCTTACTGTGGGTATGTGTACTGAAGCATTCATCTTCTGTTTGCTGGGTATCCTGCCTCCGCATAAAGATTACTACTGGGAGCGTTACTATCCCAACCTGGATGAGAATCCCCATGTTGAAGCATACAAAAAAGGCATGAAGTTCAAGCCCCCGGTATCTGCGTTGGGTGAGGCGGCCGGTGGCGGCAGCAATGCGACTGCATCACTGGATAAGCTGCTGGACGAAGCCAACATCAACGCGCCTAACCTGAAACGCCTGAATGAGAATTTCCAGCGTTTCGGACAAACCGTAGAGCAGATGAAAGACATCACTGATGTAACTGCTGCTACCGGTACTTACTCTCAAAGCGCCCGCGAGGCTGCCGACGCTCTCGGACAAATGAAGAATACCTTCATCGGCGCTACGACTACACTGCAATCCTTTAACAATGCTGCCGACAGCACTGCTCAGTTCCATCAGCAAGTGCAAGTATTGTCTAAAAACCTGGGTTCGCTGAACCAGATCTACGAGGTAGAGCTTCAGGATGCCAACAACCATCTGAAGGCGATGAACAAATTCTACAGCAACTTGGTAAACGCTTCCGATGCCATGGCATCCAGCGCTTCCGATGCTGTAGCTGCCAAAGAGCAGATCGCTACCTTGTCCAAGAACCTGGCACAGCTGAATAACATCTACGGCAATATGCTGAGCGCTATGCAAGGCCGCTAAGCCGGGATGTATTGTTAACCTGTTAAAATCGGAGCCTAACCGGAAATACCGGCAGGGCTTCCTGTAAAAAAGTTTTTAAAACAATAGAAAAAGTTAAAGGATGGCTTTACCTAAAGATCCCCGGCAGTTGATGATCAACCTGATGTATTTGGTGTTGACAGCCATGCTTGCCTTAAATATTACCAAGGAGGTCCTTACGGCCTTTATGACGATCAATGGGAGTATCGAAAAATCCAACGGCACAATTATCGACAAGAATAACGCCTTCTATAAGTCTTTTGATGATGCCGAAGCTACGGCCGATCGTGCAAAAGTGAAACCATATAACGATAAGGCGAAAGAGATCAAAGCGAAGTCGGAAGAGCTGTATAAATTCCTGGATACCTGGAAAGAGGATATCATTGCTAAATCAGGTGGGTGGGATATCGTGAACGGAGTAAAAGAAATCAAAAGCCCGGAAGACATCAATACTCCCACAATGCTGCTTGTAGAGCAAAAAAAAGGGGATGAAATCAAAAAACGTCTTACTGAATTCGGTCAATTTGTATTGCAGCGTGTAGACAATCCTGCAGACAAGGACAGGCTGGCAAAGCAGATTCCCATCCAGATCAAGGATCTGCCTAGAACAGAAGATAACCCGAATGGCGACTGGACTTATGGTACTTTCCATAACATACCTGTAGTGGCTTCTGTGGCAATGTTCTCCAAGTTCCAGAATGATGTGAAGAATGCTGAGTCTATGGTGCTGGACTACCTGGCTTCCCAGGTTTACCTTAAGGATAAGAAGTTTGATGCGCTGGTGGCTATTGCCACACCAAGCACGACTTATGCGCTGGAAGGACAGGAGATCAACACTCAAATCGTATTGGCAGCTTACAATAAATCTGTCAATCCCGGAATGTCTTCTTCAGCAGGCCCCGTTCAGGTTAAGGATGGTGTGGGTACTTTGAAAATCAAGGCTTCTGGTGCTGGTCCCAAAACGGTAAACGGTGTGATCACTATCGAAACTAACGGTGAGAAAGAATCATATCCTTATAAGTTTGAATACACGGTAGGTTCTGCCGGCGCTTCCCTGCAGCTGGATAAGATGAATGTTATGTATATCGGTGTGGATAACCCGGTAACCTTGTCCGCTTCCGGTTATAACATTGAAGATGTTACCCTCAATATGCCTTGGGCTGAAAAAGCCAGTGCCGGCAAAGGAAAGTACAATGTGCGTGTTAATAAGCAGGGTACCTTCGACTGGTCGATTTCTGCAACAGGACGTGGTGGCAGCACCGGCGGCAATATCAGTACAGGAAAGATCCGTGTTAAATACATCCCCGCACCTACTGCAACTGTAGGCGGTATTGCTACCGGCCGTATGGAAGCTGCTAAGGCCAAAGTGCAGCAGGGGGTGATTGCCAAGCTGGATAATTTCGATTTTGATACCAAGTTTGAAGTATTAAGTTTCCGCTTCGGATATGTTCCGAAGAATGGCGAATATGCTGAGGTGGAAAACGGTGGGGCGAGGTTTACAGCGGGAGTAAAAGCCTATTTGGATCGTTCCAAACCTGGTGATCGCTGGATTTTTGAAAACGTAAAGGCTAAAGGCCCTGATGGCAGGATACAAACCATCAACTCTGTAACAATAACTCTGTATTAATTATTTATAAATTTAGGGAACATGAACATCCTGAATAAAATTGGTTTGACTTTAGGGATCCTTTCTTTGGGCAGTGCGGCTTTTGCACAAAATCCGTCGGTAACCGATCCGTCACAGCCCCAGGCCTCTGCCGAAGCGGTAAACGCTAGCTGGAAGCCGTCCCTGGTAAAGGATGGGATCATTGATAAAGTGCCGCACCTGAACAAGTCCTTAGGCTTTTCGGATATCCGTGAGATCGATGCGGCATGGAAGCGTCGGGTATGGCGCCAGATCGATGTCCGCCAGAAACAAAACCAGGCCTTTGTTTATGAAGGGGATGAATATTCGGGTGGTGGTTCTTTCGTCGAAATTCTGATTGATGCTGTGAAGAAAGGTAAGATATCGGCCTATGGTGTGATGGATGATCGCTTTACGACACCCCTGGATATGGACGCTTTTGATAAATCGATCTCCGGAACGGAAGATTCTGCTTTGGTTGTAGATCCTATCACACAGGAAGAAACCTGGGTGAAAACACGCCGTGAGTTTGACATCAGCGCTGTAACAAAATACCAGCTGAAGGAAGACTGGATTTTTGATCGCAATACCGGCCGTATGGTGGTACGCATCATCGGCATTGCGCCTATGATCGACAGGACAGACGATGGTGTATTCCGCGGATCTATGCTTATGTTCTGGCTGTATTATCCCGATCTGCGCAAGCTGCTGGCTAATTACGAAGTGTACAATCCCCAAAACGACCTGCACCGCATGTCCTGGGCCGATTTCTTCGATGGCCGCTACTTTGCCAGCTATGTGATCAAAACTTCCGCCAACAACGCCCGTGGCGCCAAATTCAGCGGCGATCTGCGGGGCCTTGAAGAAGGCGAAAAAGCGATCGAAGTATTGCGCGAAAAAGAAGACGATATGTGGCAACGCTAAGCCAGATTTTTTAAGGAAAAGCCGGGATCTTGTCCCGGCTTTTTTATGTATTAGTTTTTACATTTTGCAAACAAAAATTGACTGTCAATTGAGTAAGTTTGCACATCATTTATCCCGGCCGCCGGGACAGTCCATTTAATCAATCCAGCGTTAATGAGAAGAGTTGTTGCAGTCTCCCGGTTCCTGATGGTGCTATCCTGGGTGACCACGGCCCAATTGGCCGGAGCCCAGATATGGAAAAAGATCTTACCCGATAAAGATAAGAAGGAAGAAAAGCAGCAGGTGCCGGACGAGAATGCCGAGGCGGTCATACAGCAGCTGCGCGCAGATATCAATTACCTGGCGTCGGATCAGCTCGAAGGCCGGCGTACGGGTACCAAAGGAGAAGCGCTGGCCGGTATGTATATTGAAAAGCGTATGGGGCAGATAGGGCTGCTGCCTTACGGGCAAAACTACCGCCGCCCCTTCAGGTTTGAATGGGGCGAGGAGCTAACGCCTGAGCTGCGTTTCTCCATCAGCAACAAATACATTTCTGTGCCGGAAGATGCTTTCCCTGCGCCCTTTTCAGCGGCAGCGAAGGATGAGAATTATGTATTGCCTGAAAGCATGGAAGCCAACAGCCCCTGGCTTATTTCCCTCTACGAATCGGAAGCGGATGCGAACAACGCGCATTTCGACTGGGAAAAGCAGACCTTCGACCGTGCGCGTAAGGCGGCAGAAAGAGGGGCCACATCCGTACTGTTCTATGACAAATATGGCAGCAAATACTTTCCTGCTTTCCCCAAAAGATCGGATTATGAAAGCCTGGACATTCCGGTAATGGTGCTGGGCAAAAAGGTCTATGACCAGTACATTAAAGAGATGAAGGTGATGCAGCCGGTAATGATGAACGTTACCTTCAGAAAGGAGTACCGTACTGGAACCAATATTGTAGGCTATATCAACAACAACGCGGCGCAGACAGTGATTATCGGAGCACATTACGATCACCTGGGCTATGGCGAAGATGGCAGCTCCCGTGCCGCCGACGGCGTAAAAGCGGTGCACAATGGCGCTGATGATAATGCCAGCGGCGTAGGCGCTTTGCTGGCTGTTGCAGCGAAGATCAGGCAATCGGCGACGATGAAGAAATACAACTATCTCTTTATCGCCTTTTCGGCCGAAGAGCTGGGCCTGCTGGGCTCAAAAGCCTTTGTGAACGATAAGGACTTTAACCGGAAGAAGGCAGCCTATATGATCAATATGGATATGGTAGGCCGGCTGAGCCCTGACCGTAAGCTGACCATAGGCGGTATGGGCACTTCACCCGTATGGCCCGGCGTGGTGGCTTCGATCGGGAGCAATTTCAAAATTGTCAAAGACAGCTCGGGCATCGGTCCCTCCGATCATACCTCTTTTTACAATGATAGCATACCCGTTCTGTTCTTCTTTACCGGTACCCATAGCGATTACCACAAGCCTTCGGACGATGCGGCAAAGATCAATTTCGTAGGGACTAAGGATATCGTGAACTATGTATTCGGTATCACTACCGCAATGGAAAAGCAGCCTTCACCTTTGTTCACCACCACGCGTAACACGGCAATGACCCGGACCAGCTTCAAAGTAACGCTGGGCATTATGCCCGACTACAGCTACCAGGAAGGCGGTGTGCGCATCGATGGTGTGATCGATGGAAAGCCCGCAGCCAAAGCAGGTCTGAAGCAGGGCGATATCGTGCTGCAAATGGGCGCTATTAAGATCAATGGCATGCAGTCCTACATGGAAGCCCTGGGCAGCTTCAATCCCGGGGATAAAACAACCATTAAAGTAAAACGGGGGCCGACCGTACAGGAATTCCCCCTTGTATTCTGATCAACGATTCCATCCTGAGCCACCCTCCGACACCCGGAGGGTGGCTTCTGCTATCCCCGTCGAGGGGGGTAAAAAATATGGCGTTTCAAGGGTTTTAACTTATTTTAGCAATACGAAATAGCGTGTTTTTTTGACGATATGCAATTGAATAGAGAGATACAGGCGCTGCTGCACCTGGTAGATGATCCGGATAGAGAAGTGTTTGATACCGTAGCCAGCCAATTGCTTCGCTACGGAAAGGAGATCATCCCCAACCTGGAGCAGCTATGGGAAACGACCGAGGACGAAGGCGTGCAGTACCGGATCGAAAACCTGATCCACAGGGCGCTGTTTACCGACCTGCAGCACGAATTTGCCTCCTGGGCCCGTGAGCCGGCGCCTTCGCTGTTCAAAGGAGCTATGCTGGTGGCCAAATACCGCTATCCCGAGCTCAATACCCAGCAGCTGATGAAGCAGCTGGACCAGATGCGCCGCAATATCTGGCTCGAGCTCAACTACTATCTTACGCCGCTGGAGCAGATCAATGTGGTCAATAGTATCCTGTACAACTATTACAAGCTACAGGGTAAGGAGATCACGGAAAGGGATCCGGCGCTATTCTATATCAACGCCACCATGGAGAACAAGCAGGGTAATGCTTTTTCCATTGGTGTGATCTACCTGTCGCTCTGCGAGTTGCTGGATATTCCCATCTTCGCCGTAGGGCTTCCCCGGCAGTTTGTGATCGCCTATTTCGATACACAATATCATTTTATGACGCCCGATACGGAGCCGGTGCAAACCATCCAGTTCTATATCGACCCCGTCAATGGTATGGTCTATACGCAGAATGATGTAGAAGTATACCTGAAGAAAATAGGCGCGGGACATGAAGAACATTTTTTCCGGCCCCTGAGCAATAAAGAAGTGATCATACGGATGCTGGAAGAAATGGCGCTGACCTACGACTATGCCAATGAAGAAGATAAGTCGCAGGAGATGCACCAGCTGATCACCGTGCTGCGCAAGGATTAACGCTCCTTTTCCCATCTGCGGAAATTCATTTTTCTTTTTCGGTAGAAAAATTTCATAATTCGGTAAAACGGGCGTATCTTTGCGCCGGCAAGTCTTATACGACCAGCTCCTGTTGAACCTCCCCAGGGCAGGAATGCAGCAAGGATAGATGGTTGAGCGGTGCGATATAAGTAACTTGCCATTTTTTTATTTAAGATCCTGAGTATTATTGATCTGTCCTTCCCTGTTAATTAACCGATCCGACATATGAAATTCTTTATCGATACCGCTAATCTCGCCCAGATCAAAGAAGCGCACGACCTGGGAATACTGGACGGCGTAACGACCAATCCTTCCCTGATGGCGAAGGAGGGAATCAAAGGCCAGGATGCCGTTATGCAACATTACAGGGATATCTGCAGCATCGTGGATGGTCCGGTAAGCGCGGAAGTGATCGCGACCGATTTCAAAGGCATTGTGGATGAAGGCATGAAGCTGGCGGCCCTGCACGAGAATATCGTAGTGAAAGTGCCTATGATCAAAGAAGGCGTAAAGGCGATCAAATACTTTTCTGATAACGATATTAAGACCAACTGTACCCTGGTATTCTCTGCCGGTCAGGCGATACTGGCTGCCAAGGCTGGCGCTACAATGGTTTCGCCCTTCATTGGCCGTATCGACGATGCCAACTGGGATGGCGTACAGCTGATCGAGCAGATCGTGAACGTATACAATGCACAGGGCTTCATGACCGAAGTGCTGGCCGCTTCTATCCGTTCTCCTTTACACATTGTGAAATGTGCTGAAGCCGGCGCCGATATCTGCACCTGCCCCCTCAGCTCCATCCTCGGCTTGCTGAACCATCCCCTTACCGACATCGGGCTGGCGAAGTTCCTGGAAGATGCCAAGAACCTTTAAGCAGCAAGCTGTTAGGGCAAACAATATTCTATTTTCAACGTTATTTCAATTACATTTGCGTATCCCTCATGCATGGGATACGCTTTTTTTTAGACGCTACAGATCCGGAACAATCTATCGTATATGATCGAAGTAAAAAACGTACAGAAGAGCTTTGGAGATAAGAAGGTATTGCAGGATGTCAATTTCGTGATGGAAGCGGGAAAGACCAACCTGATCATCGGTACCAGCGGCAGCGGTAAGACCGTTCTGATGAAGTGCATGATCGGTCTCTTCAGGCCCGATTCGGGACAGATACTGTATGAAGGGCGGGATATTACGCAGATCGAGGAAAAAGAAAAGAAAGAGATCCGTCAGCAGATAGGAATGTTGTTCCAGGGCTCGGCGCTGTTCGACAGTAAGACCGTGCAGGACAACGTTATGTTTCCCCTGGATATGTTCACCAACCAGCGGTACCGGGAGAAGATGCAGCGGGTGCAGGAAGTGCTCGACCGGGTGAACCTTAAAGATGCCAATAGAAAATTTCCGGCCGAGATCAGCGGGGGTATGAAAAAGCGTGTCGCCCTGGCCCGCGCTTTAGTGCTGAATCCCAAATATCTTTTCTGCGATGAGCCCAACTCGGGCCTGGATCCGCAAACCTCCATGGTGATCGATCAGCTCATCAGCGAGCTCACCAAGGAATACAACATTACCACAGTGATCAATACCCACGATATGAATACGGTAATGGAAAGCGGCGACCATATTGTGTACATGCACCAGGGCAAGAAACAGTGGGAAGGCTCCAACAAGGATATTATTTTCAGCAAGGACAAGCTGCTGAACGACTTCATCTTCGCTTCCGAATTCCTCCGCGATGCCAAAGCCAAGCGGATGGAAGAGATGGAGAATAAATAGGGAATAAGCTGTGATTCTATTGGTTCCTGGCACAGCATTTCAGGGGAGGCTGTGGGCATAAAAGCGGGCGGTGATCCACTACCAGGAAAAGAAGACCACCGTTTATATCGCCTTCAGAACCTGAAGGAGCAATTCTCTTTTGGTAAGTTTATCCGCATCCATAATCATTTTTTGTGGCTTACGAACAGATAGAAGGCGCGCCGGTAACAGAGGCAGCCTGAAGCAAACCGATGCCCCTCGTTGTCGGCGCCTCTTGTAAAGACATTTCCGGCAGCAGTCAATACCTGCCTGCCGCGGTGATTGCCACTTTTGCATAAAGAAAAAAAGGAGCTGCCTCAACAGACAGCTCCTTTGCAGAAAGCAAACAAAACACAATTACTTCTTACTGATCTGCACAGAACGGGTTCCTTCGCTGCCCTTGATGAGCAGGTAATAGATGCCTGCTGTCAGGCGGCCGGTCTCTATTTTATTGGTACCGGAGCGGATCGGCTGCTGGTGCACTACCTGTCCCAGCACATTGACGAGGGCCAGCTCGCTGAACCTGCCGTTTCTGCTTTCCAGGTACAAGGTTTGCGCTACAGGGTTGGGGTAAACGGTAATGCCGTCTTCCTTGCTCAGGCGGGTAATACCGAGCACCTGCGTCGGAACGATCTCATCTTCGGTCTGCTGGAAGTTGTTGCCGTTGCTGCTGTAGCTTCCGGAAGCCAGGGTAATGCTTGAAGAAGGGGTCGTTCTGTAATTCATCTCTTCGGGATACACATTATAGCTGCCTTCGGGCACATTGCTGAAGGCGTAGTCGCCATTGGCATCGGTGTAGGTAGAAGTAATCACTTCGTTGCTACTGTTACGCAACAGCACCAGCAGGTCGGGAACACCGGTTGCCGTGCCTTTACCCGCACCCATACTGATATTGCCGCCGATGAAGCCGGGGCCGGAGGTTACTGTGCCGGTCAGCATCATGATATGTTTGTGCAAGCTGGCGCCGCCGCTGTGGAAAATGGGCGTAGCGCCACCCCAATAAGGACTGGAAAAATGGTAGGTGGGAATATAGCCGGTAGTACCCGGAGTCTGACCCAGAACATTAGCTTTCACATAGTAGGTGCCTGCAGGTGCATTATGAAAGCCGTAATGCGGGTTGAAGGCGCTGAGGAAAAGTGAATCTACCGCAGTCAGGGTATTGGTCGTGCTGTCATGCAGGATCAGCCATACTTTGAGAGAATCGGTAGGGTTGGGGGCATTGAACGAATCGAGATAGATATTGCCGGATATCTCATTGTTCGCCGGGTTGCTGCCGATCACCACATTATGGCTGATGGAATCGATGCAGAACTGCGCCATAGTAAAGGAGTCCACCCATACCATAGCCAGGGTTACGGTGTAAGTGCCGGGGCCTGCGTAGGTGTGCGAGGGATTATATTGCGTAGTGCTGCTGCCATCGCCGAAGGACCAGCTGGCGGCATAGGGTGTGATGGTGTTTACGGTATTGGAGGTGTTGGTAAAATGCGCCGTATTGCCGGTAACAGTGTGGGTAAAGTCGGCGTGCAGCGAATCGCAGAGGTTGCTGCCGCCACCGCTGATCACCACGACATGGCCGAGGGAATCGGAGCATACCACGTTGTTGTTCAGTGAATCGATCCAGTTGT
>NZ_QUZZ01000021.1 GCF_003545695.1 Taibaiella helva
TTACCTTAACCGTGTACCCGGGCGCCTTCGGGGCTGCTGCTTCCGATACCGGATATTGTCCGGGTAATTCAGCACAGCTCTGGGCTACAGGGGGCCTGTCCTATTCCTGGAGCCCGGCCTATGGCCTCTCCGACACCACTGCGGCTTCGCCCATAGCTTCACCCCTGACTACCACCGATTATACAGTACTGATCAGGGATGTGCACAACTGCCTGGATACGGAAAAAGTTTCGGTGCAGGTCTATTCCGAAGCCATGCTGAACCTGCCCGACAGCGTTACCGTATATCCCGGCGAGCAGTACCATGTTGAGCCGGGGACCAATTGCCTGTATTTCTCCTGGTTCCCGCCCTCAGGCCTCAGCGCTACCAATATTGCCGACCCGCTGATGAACCCCGCGGTAAGGACACGTTACTTTGTAACGGCTACTACAGAGCACGGCTGCCTGGTCAAAGACTCCATGGATGTGCTGGTGGAAAAGACCGTGATCGATATGCCGAATGCCTTCGCGCCTTCAGGTACCAACAGGGTATTCAAACCGGCCAAACGCGGTATCGCGCAGCTGAAGAGCTTTACCATCTTCAACCGATGGGGCAATAAGGTATACAGCAGCGCCAATATCGATGAGGGATGGGACGGCACCAAGGATGGCAAGGCGCTGCCCATGGGTGTTTACATCTATACCATCGAAGCCGTAACCGACAGCGGCGAAACCTTTACCCAGCAGGGTAATGTGACCCTCATACGGTAAACGGAACCGATATTCTTCTGAACGGGGCCCGGCAAATGCCGGGCCCTTTCTTGTCCTGGAGCGCCGGCGCCATTAGCAAAAACTTTCCTCGCGGCCGGCCATTACCAATCGGGCAGATCTCTTATTTCTATGTATGGGCAAAAACATATCGCAGCATAAAATAGTGACATTAAAAAAAGAAAAAATGAAATAAGAATATTAAATTTATAACACTATCCGGAAATTGCTTTTAACCAACCATCAAAAACCAGACAAAAAGCATGAAAAAAACAGTTCTATCACTATTTGTGGCTACCGCAGCTTTTCTGCCCGCGCAGGCCCAGTTTCTCAACTCGTCCTTTACTGATGTACAATGCCCTGCCCCGCCCGGTGTGGTAGCGCACGTCAGCTACCTGGGCGCTTATTCCTTCGGTAACCTTTTCTATCCTGACGCCCAGAGCGATCTTTACGCCTATTCCTGGAACCAGGCGGGCGGTATCGGCTGGGTACGCAAAGAGAACGGCAACCCCGCCAATGTGCTGGACCAGGGCACTTATTCACCCATCCAGTATAACGGAGCCAACGCAGTGGATGTCGCCATTGTTCACGACGGCGCGCTGAACGAGAACATGCTTGTGGTGGCTTATCACAACAATAACGGCCACTTCCTGGACTTCTACATCTGGAACCAGTTCGGCATCACGCCTTATCTCACCTATCCCCTGTCCAATATGAATATAGGAAGCATCAGCATCGACGCTCATGAAATGAACTGCTTTGCGGTAACCTGGGACGGCGACGGTTATATTCACACGCTTGCTGCCCGTACCGGTGGCGGCCTGGCGATCGGCTGCGAAAATCTCCTGGATCCGCAGGGTATCAAGTACCTGGAACCCGACATCGCGATCGGGCATGGCGGCACCGCGTACGACGGCCTCACCCTGCATTTTGTCTACATGAGGTCGGACTATAGCCAGGTGGTAGAATCAACCCTGCCCTTCGAGGAGATCTACAGCAATTGCCCACCTATGGTAACGCCGCTGATCGAAGATGTGCTGAATACCTCATCTTCCACCGCCACCTTCGGCTACAGCCGGCCCCGGATCGACTGCCCCGATCATGAACCGGCCACCGACGACTGGAGCTATGTGATCAACGAGTATACACCAGCCACTTATCCCTACTATCCGCCCACGCCCGACGCGCAGTCCAGGATCATCACCGGCAGAAGGGCTTATAGCATTACCCCCGCAGTGCAGCACAATGTGCTCAACGACGGGTCGCTGGGCAATATAAACATGTCGTTCAACGTAAGCGGCGCGCCGATACTGCCTGCCGTAGCCTATGACCCGCAGGGCACTACGGTCAATTTCGCCTGGAACAAAACAATGGAGCATCCTGCCCTGGGCGACAATGACTTCATGGGGCTGAGGCTGCGCAACGACGGCGCACCGGCGAGCACCGATTACTGGATCATCGACCGCGACCCTTCCATTCCCCAGCAATCGCCCATCGTGACCATGAGCACACAAAACGACAGAACACCGGAGCTGTTCTTTGCCTTCAGCGGTATCAATCCTGATCCGATGAATTTCTATTATACTCTTTATTACAAGTGGGCGCCCTGGTACAACTATGGCTATCGTCCCGCACCGGATGCCCCGGCCGGCATCGCCGCCCGTCAGGACGAAGCCTGGACCGTTCAGGCTTATCCCAATCCCTTTACCAACGAGCTGCAGCTGACCGTGAATGCGGCCAGCCGCAACCAGCCGCTTGAAGTCGCTTTGAGCGATATCAACGCCCGCCTGCTGCACCAGTACAAAGGCACGGCAGAGGAGATCAACCGGCAGCTTGCACATACGGCGGCAACGCTTCAAGGCCATCTTTTCTTCCTGAAAGTGACGCAGACAGCCACCGGGCAAAGCAAAACCCTGAAAGTATCGCGGCGGTAAGCCCTTATTTGAAATCAGCTTTTTCCGGATAAGATGTAGAAGGCGCGGCGTTTGCCGCGTCTTTTTATTTTACCAAATCACATTTAATATGCTTAAATTCGCGCACTTTTATTATGATAGAAAAACTGGAAGCTATAAAGGCCCGGTTCACCGACCTGGGCGTAGCTTTGACCAATCCCGAGATCGTAAGCGACAATAAGCGCTTTGCCCAGGTATCCCGAGAATACCGCAAGCTGGAGCCTATTGTCAATGAATATAACAAGTACCGCAATTGCCTCGATGCAATTGCCTTTGGGAAAGAAGTGCTCGCTACGGAAAGCGACGAAGACCTGCGTTCCATGGCCAAGGATGACCTGGAACAGCTGGAAGAAGAGCAGGAGCGCCTCGAAAACGGCATCCGCCAGCTCCTGATTCCCAAGGATCCGCAGGACGAGAAAAATGCTATTATGGAGATCAGGGCCGGTACCGGCGGCGATGAAGCCAGCATCTTTGCCGGCGACCTGCTACGGATGTACATGCGCTATTGCGAAAAGAAAGGATGGAAGATCGCCACGCTTTCTGAAGCGGAAGGCACCGTAGGCGGCTACAAGGAAGTACAGCTGGAAGTAACCGGAGAAGATGTGTACGGAACCCTGAAGTTTGAAAGCGGTGTCCATCGCGTACAGAGGGTTCCGGCCACAGAAGCCAGCGGACGGGTGCATACTTCTGCCGCAACGGTGGCAGTGATGCCAGAAGCCGAAGAAGTGGATTTCGAGCTGAAGGAAAGCGATGTAAAAATGGAAACTTCGCGAAGCGGCGGCTCAGGCGGTCAGAACGTGAACAAGGTAGAGACCAAGGTGCAGCTGACGCATATTCCTACGGGTACGGTAGTGATCTGCCAGACAGAGCGTACCCAGCTGGGCAACCGCGAGAAAGCCATGCAGATGATGCGTACCAAGCTCTACGAAGAAGAAGTACGCAAGCACGAGGAAGCCATCGCCAGCCGCAGGAAGAGCCTGGTGAGCACCGGCGACCGCTCGGCCAAGATCCGCACCTACAACTATCCGCAGGGCCGTATTACCGATCACCGGATCAATATGACCATTTATTCCCTCGACGACTTTATGAACGGCGATATCGGGGAAATGATAGAAGCGCTCCAGTTTGCTGAGAATTCGGAGAAAATGAAAGCGGGCGAAAGTGTATAAGCGCTTTTGAAAAAAGTTTAACGGGCAAACACGCATGGGCTTAAAAGAAGATATGCTGGAACAACTGAAGGATGTAGAGCGCCTGGCCCGGACCTCCAGGGCCGGCCGTTTGCTGCACCATCCCTACCGTTACCTGTCGGCGATCCTCTTTAAAGATTTTATTTATCCGCGCTCCCGCAAAGAAAAAATAAAACGCACACAGCTGTTCAACGGGCTGGAGATGACCATAGTGCTGCCCTCTTCGACCGATATTTACCTTACCGGCGGCAAGTCGCATGACTCGGAAATAAGGCTCGCCCGCTTCATCATCCGCAATCTTCAGCCAGGGCAACATTTTCTCGATATCGGCGCGCATTACGGCTATTTTACCCTCATCGCCTCCTGCCTTACCGGCCCCACCGGAAAAGTCGTTGCGCTGGAGCCGGCAGGTAAGACCCATACCATTCTTTCCCGCAACTGCACCGGGCGCAGCAATGTTACCGTGATCCGCAAAGCCATTGCCGATGAAGCCGGAGAGATTGTCTTTTACGAGTTCCCCAACCTGTTCTCCGAATACAACGCCATCGATATCGAACAATTCCGGGAAGAAAAATGGTTTTCCGGTTTCCGGCCCGAGCAGACGGTCGTTCCGGCGACAACCATCGACGAGCTTTGCTCCGGCGATTTTAATCCTGCCCTCATCAAGATCGATGTGGAAGGCGCCGAGCTGAAGGTCATGAAAGGCGGACTTCATTTTTTCGAGCAGCACAGCCCCCTGATCGCTATGGAATACCTGGCGCCGGAACGGGGCAATACCGAACACAGTAAAGCCGTTAGTATGCTTCGGGAAAAAGGCTACCGGACCTTCCTGCTCGGCCATGAAGGCGATATGCAGGAGACCGCCGATATCGAAGCCCACCTGCGCAGCGGGGGACTGGAATCCGACAATATTATTTTAAGCAAGTAGAACAATAGAACCATAAAACTTCAGCTCAACAACACACAACCAATGAACGAATCCAGCTTTGATCTGATCGGCATCTTCCGGGAGATCTTCAAAAAGAAACTATTCCTCATTGTGCTCACCGTAGCAGCCCTGATCGTCAGCATCATCTTTTGCCTGCTGCAACAAAAACAGTACACATCCGAAACGATATTCATCGTCAAGAACCCGATGCTGATCGACAGGAACTATGTATTCCGCACCACTTCCTACGAGCATAAGGATTTCTTCGCGATCCCCGACGATGTAGACCATGTAAAGACCATAGCTAAAGGCGACGGCATGGTATGGCACGTAATCAGTCAGTTTGACCTGGGCAAGGCCTATGGTATGGAAACAGACGACCGGCTGGTCAAGAAAGTGAAGGGCAATTTCAAGGCCATCATGGAAGACACCAAGAATATCGAGCTCTTCTATACCGATCCCGATCCGAAAAGGGCAGCTGCTGTGACCACTGCAGCCCGCGAATACCTGGAAAAAACCTTCCTCGATTATTTCCGTACGACCAATAAAGACATTACTGCATCGCTGAAAGAACGGATCGCTGCCATGAACGATACGATTGCACGGCTCGATGATTCGATCGGCACGCTGCGGGCTGCCAGCGGCAGCTACAGCCAGCTGCTGCCTGCACGGAACAATACCATCAGCATGCAGCAAGGTACCGCTTCTGCGCAAAGCGCCCAGGCCCTTGAGCGCCTGCAGGAGACCAGCGCGCTGAAAGACCGCCTGGCCGCCGATATAGCCGCCTACCGCAGCCTTATCAACGAATATGAAGTAATGGCCAATGATAAGCTGAAGCTTTTCTACGTGGTGCAGGACGCTTATGTACCTACGGACCCTTCCCACCCCAAAACATTGATCATTGTTGCAGCCAGTACGCTGGGCGCTCTTTTCTTCGGCTGTATCCTGGTGCTGATCGCCGCGTTCTATAAACATGTCATGACCTCCAAAGACCGCAGCTGATTTAGGAATGATGATGTGGTCAAAGCTAAAGGACAACGATTATGCCGGCAGGCAGATACTTTATGCAGGAGCAGCACTGCTGCTGCTTTGCGTAGCCTTATTTGCCTATACGGGTAATTTTATCTGCCTGGCAGTACCTTTCGTGCTGGCCGGCATGGCCTGGGTTTCGCTCAGCTGGAAATCCTTCTATTGGTTCTTCCTGTTCACCATACCCCTGTCCTGCGATATTGAGCTGGGCCCCTTATCGACCACAGTACCCGACGAGCAACTGATGTGGCTCTTCGTCCCGGTAATGATGATGGTGCTGGCCTTTAATTACAAGCGCATTCCCGGGTGGTTTCTCCGTCACCCGATCACGCTGGTTTTCTTCCTGCAGTTTGTATGGCTTGTTGTCGCGGTTATTTTCTCCGAGAATCACTTGCTTTCGCTTAAATTCCTGGCGGCGAAGATCTGGTTTCTCAATGCCTATGTCGTGCTGCCTGTGCTCATCATACGCGAGCGCAAAGATTTTGTGAGGGCCTATCTCTTGTTTGCCGTGCCCGCGCTGCTGCATGCGCTGTTCGCCTTTGTCTGGCACTTCTTCCTCAATTTTGACTATTGGGCCTCCAACGATGTCGTGCGCCCTTTTTATGTGAACCACGTCGATTACTCCACGGTGATCTCGATGCTGTTCCCCTTATCCCTTACGGCTTACCAGCTGACCAAAGGCAAAGGCCTGCAACGCTGGATCATCCTGGGTTCGATCCTTTTCCTGATCCCCGCCATTTATTATGCCGGGGCCCGGGCAGCCATGCTGGGCGTACTTTTCAGCCTGGCTGTCGCTTTTGCTATCCGTAAAAAGCTGGTCAACTTTATCATGCCTGCCTTTTTCATTTTTATCGGCTCCGTTATTTTTTACCTGGCGCATAACGAGCAGTATGTCAAATACCGGCCCAACCTGAAATACACGGCTACGCAACGCACCTTCGGCGACCTGATCACAGCCACTTTCAGGGGTACCGATATGTCGTCTATGGAACGGTTCTACCGCTGGATCGCGGCAGTAAGAATGAGCAGGGAAAGACCGGTAACCGGTGTGGGACCTAATAATTTTTACGACCACTACAAAGCCTATACCTCGCCTATGTTCAAAACATGGGTAAGCCGTAACCCTGAAAGATCTACTACGCATAACTATTTCCTGTTTATGCTGGTGGAGCAGGGCTGGCCGGCGAGTATCCTGTACGGCATACTCGTGATGGTAGTGCTGGCGCAGGCGCAGCGGATCTACCACAGGGCCCGCGATCCGTTCTACAAGAAAGTCACTATGGGATTGACGATGATGTTTGCCGTCGGCTTCATTAATAATTTCTTTTCCGAGCTGCTGGAAACGCATAAGATCGGGGCGCTCTTCTACCTCAGCATTATCCTGCTCATCATTGTCGATCACATCACGAGGAAGCAGAACGCAGCGGCGGATGCCCAGGCCCCGTCCACATCAGCGTAGCCTGAAGTGCTGCTTGGCTTTGAAGGCCGGATCGCTGACCAGGAGGCCGAAATACCAGTAATCGATACTCATCTTTACCGAAGCGGATGCTGCCACCCGCATCCATATGCTTTCTGCTGCCTTATGCTCATGCGGCCCGGCCAGCAATACTTTCAGCGGATGGTCCGGCAAGTGTTGCAGGCGATCGGGTAATACATCGTCTGCATTACAGATGAGCAGCGCTTGTGGCGGCACTGGTTCGCTTGTCCAGGCTTGTACCGGGACATCTGGCAGCGCCTGGGTAGCGATGGCCGCTACCGCATCGAGCACTGCCGGATCAGCACAGATCACCCGCGGCGATAAATACCGAAGGGTCTGATACAGCAGCCCGGCTTCCTTTGGCCGGAACCGATCCTGCTGCGGCAGGGCTACCTGCGGCCGTGCCCGCATCACCTGCTCCACAAAGGCATAGACAAAAGGAGAGTGCGTACCATGACGCCCTCTGGCGCGCAGCAGGTGCCGTCCGTATTGAAGTATTCTTTTCACTGCTATAATAGGAAGCGGAATAAAGCGCTATTTGCGCTCCCATTTCTGGAAAGTAAAAGGATAGACATGCTTGTCGTCGGTTTCGTGCCGCTCTTCCCAGGTCAGCTTCCATTCTTCGGCCGGCAGCACGGGAAAAAAGGCAGTGCCCTTCTCCAGCACTGTATGCACGCGGGTAAGATAAACGACCTGGGTATAAGCCAGTGCGCTGTGATACAGCTGGCCGCCACCGATAACGGCGATCTCTTCATACTCCCGGCCCCGCAGGTAATCCAGTGCATCTTCCAATCCTGCAAATACCATCACGCCTTCTTCCGACGCTTTGTTCATGCTGGAGGAGATCACGACATTCAGGCGGCCGGGAAGCGCCTTCCCCAGCGATTCCCAGGTATGACGTCCCATAACGACAGGCATGCCCAGCGTCATTTTTTTAAAAAAACGGAGATCGTCGGGAAGCCGCCAGGGCAGCTCGTTATCCAACCCGATAATATTATTTTCAGAAGCGGCGACTACGATCCTTATTTGCATGGATGCAAAGATGATTAAAATTTACGCGCCGACGCTAAGCGGCGACCGGTTTCTTTTCCTGATACTTGAAATAACAATTCAGCAACCGGATTGTTTTTTACAATTCTGTGACAATCCCTATCTTCGAAGGGTAAAAACCTAACTATGCGTAAATTAACGGTAAGTGCGCTCCTGCTGTCCGCAGCGCTTTTCATGGCCTATTGTACGCCCAGGACCAGCAAAGCGGTTGCGGAAACATCTGTCGAAACCAAAGAACAGATCGTAGCCAAATATCAGCCCGATCAGCTTGAGAAAGGACATACGCTGTTCACAGGCAACTGTGCTAAATGCCATAAGCTGAAGGATCCGGGCAGCCGCACGCCGGCCGAATGGGATAAGGTGTTGAAACGCATGATCCCCAAAGCTAAGCTGAGCGCCGAAGACGGCGCGCTGGTAAGGGCCTACCTCATCGCCAATTCCAAACAAGGCTAATTAATCAGAATATAAAGTCTGTCTATTAGGGCAGGCTTTTTTATTTGCTACCTTTGCTGCTCTGATCAACACCTCTTTATGAAAATAGGCATCGTATGCTACCCTACTTTTGGCGGCAGCGGCGTTATGGCTACAGAACTAGGCCTGGCACTCGCGGATAAAGGACACGAGATCCATTTCATCACTTATCAGCAACCGGTAAGATTAAATGTATTCCGGCCCAATATCTACTATCATGAGGTGATGGTACCCAAATATCCTCTTTTTGATTTTCCCCCTTATGAAACAGCCCTGGCCAGCACCCTCGTCAATGTGATCAATAACAACGACCTTGATGTGCTGCATGTCCATTATGCGATACCGCATGCCTCATCGGCTTATTTTGCCCGGCAGATGCTGCGCAAGCAGGGAAAAGATATCCCGTTCATCACGACCTTGCACGGTACCGACATTACCCTGGTAGGAAAAGATTCTACTTATGGTTGCGTGGTGACGTTCTCGATCAATGAGTCTGATGCCATTACCGCTGTGTCGGAAAACCTGCGTGCGGAGACCTTCAAATCTTTTGCTATCGAGAAGGAGATCCATGTGATCCCCAATTTCGTAGACGCTAACCGCTTTCACCTGACCAATAAGGAGCATTTCAAAAAGATGCTGGCGCCAAACGGCGAAAGGATACTGGCGCATGTGTCCAACTTCAGGAAAGTAAAGCGCGTGGAAGATGTGCTGGCGGTATTCCAGAAAGTAAGGGAAAAGATGCCCTCCAAGCTGCTGATGATCGGCGACGGCCCCGAACGGCAGACTGCCGAAGACCTTTGCCGGCGGCTGGATATCTGCAACGATATCCGCTTCCTGGGCAAGCAGGACCAGATGGAAGAGATCCTGAACATTGCCGACCTTTTCCTTTTGCCTTCGCAATACGAGAGCTTTGGTCTTGCTGCGCTGGAGGCCATGGCCTGCGGTGTTCCCGTGATCTCGTCCAATGCCGGCGGCCTGCCCGAGATCAATATCCAGGGCAAGACCGGCTTCCTGGCCGAAGTAGGCGACGTAGATACAATGGCGGCCGATGCGATGACGATCCTGGGCAGCGATGAAAGCCTGCAGCAGTTCAAGGAAAACGCCCTCGCCCATGCTGCCGATTTTTCGATCGATAAGATCGTTCCGCTGTACGAAAGCCTGTACGAGGAAGTAGCGCATAAAAAGTACCAGACGCTGTAAAACGATCTGCAAGGCACTATACCAATCGATATTTAAGGGGATAACCCAACTTTACAGAACTGTCCCCCGGGGCAGTTCTCTTTTTCAGGCGACACATGAAAGACATACTGGGACAGGCGATCAGCGACTATTATCATAAGGGCCAATCGGCAACGCTATGGGTACACGACGATCATGGCCCGAAAGTGGCGATGCCCGTAAGCACTTATTTCCGCGATGAAAGCCATATGCCGGCGCTGGAACGGATGGCCTTATCCCTGTGCAAAGGCGAGGTGCTGGATATCGGCGCCGGCGCCGGAAGCCATGCGCTGGCGTTGCAGCAGCGCGGGCTGGCGGTAACCGCGCTCGACATTTCTCCGCTGGCGGCAGAGGTGATGCGGCAGAGAGGCGTACAACGGGTACATACCGGCGACATTTTTCAATACCGGGGCACACAGGCCGACACCCTGCTTTTGCTGATGAACGGCATCGGGCTTTGCGGCAATACCGGGCAGCTGCGCCGCTTCCTGCAGCTGGCACAGCAATGGCTGAAACCCGGCGGCCAGCTGCTATTCGATTCTTCCGATGTGGCTTACCTGTATGAAGAAGGACTTCCGGTGCTCGATCATTATTACGGAGAGATCCGCTGCTGCTATGAATACCGGAGGCAAAAAACGGATTGGTTTACCTGGCTGTACATCGATCGGGCGACACTGGCACTGATCGCCGCCGATGAAGGCTGGCACAGCGAGGTCCTTTTCGACGACGGCAACGACCAATACCTGGCGCGGCTGCAGCGGAAACCCGCAGCACAATAAGGTTATTCTGCCGCAATGCGGAAGCCTCTTAAAAACTCAGCAACGGGCATTCTTTTCTTTCCTTCATACTGGAGATCCAGTATGTTCACCCAGCCATCTGCCGCGGCAAAGCGCAGTAAAGTCTTCCCATCGGTTTCGTAGTGGCCGGGGGCCTGCCCATGCGCTGCAATATTGAAGGAGGTGGCATAAACTTTAAGCTGCTTGCCCGAGAGCTGGGTATAAGCTGCCGGCACGGGCGACAGGCCCCGTACCAGGTTGTGTATCGCTTCGGCCGGCTGCTCCCATCGGATCAGTCCGTCTTCCCGGAATATTTTAGGAGCATGCTTCAGGTCGCCGCTGCTGGCTTGCGGCTGTTCCTTTATCGTGCCTGCAGCAAGACCATCGACGGTTTGCAGCAGCAGGGCGGCGCCCCGGTGCATCAGCTTTTCGTAAAGCGTGCCGATATTATCCTCCGGCAGAATAGCGATCTTCTCCTGGAGCAGGATATCGCCCGTATCGATCTCGTGCTTCAGCCGGAAAGTCGTGACGCCCGTTTCCCGCTCGCCATTGATGATCGCCCAGTTGATCGGCGCTGCGCCCCGGTATTGCGGCAGCAGCGAGGCATGCACATTGAGGGTACCCATGGGTGGCATATTCCATACCATTTCGGGCAGCATCCTGAAGGCAACCACCACCTGCAGGTCGGCCCGGTAGCCTTTCAACGCTTCCAGGAAAGCCGGATTACGCAGCTTTTCGGGCTGGAGCACCGGCAGGGCCTGGCTTAGCGCATATTCCTTTACGGCCGATGCTTTCAGCTGCATGCCGCGACCGGCGGGCTTATCAGGCGCCGTTACCACAGCGACGACAGGATAGCCATGCTCTACCAAAGCTTTCAGGGAGGCGACTGCAAAATCGGGCGTACCCATAAATACGATCCGCGGGAAATTCTTTTGTACCATGGGCACAAAGGTAAGCAGCAATCGGTAACCTCAAGGGAAAGAACAAGCTGGTTTGTCTTATACGATAGCATGTGACATACATATACGGATCACATGCACGATATTGCCTTCAATTGATTACTTTTACCTTTTTCAATCCAATGATTTTATGACGCAACCTTTGTTGCCGGACGACGATAAGGAGCTGCTGAACGCTTTCCGCAATGAAGCTACCCGGGAGCCAGCATTTACCCGCATTGTCAGGAAATACCAGGAGAAGTTGTACTGGCATATCCGCCGTTTGGTGATCAACCACGAGGATGCCAACGATGTGCTGCAGAATGTATTTATTAAGGTGTGGAATTACCTGGAAAATTTCAGGGAGGAAGCCAACCTGTACACCTGGCTCTACCGCATTGCCACCAACGAGACGCTGACCTTCCTGGAAAAGGAAAAGAGAAGGGCTTCGCTGTCGCTTTCCGATCATGAATCGGGCCTGGCCAATAAGCTGCAGGCCGAAAAGGGATTCGACGCCAACAAGCTGGAATGGCGGCTGCAGCAAGCGATCCAGAGCCTCCCGGAGAAGCAGCGTACCGTATTCCTGCTCCGGTATTACGAAGAAATGCCATACGAAGAAATGTCGAAAGTGCTGGAAACATCCACTGGCGCGCTGAAGGCCTCTTACCACCATGCGGTGAAGAAAGTAGAGGAATTTTTAAAGCAAGATTAAACCAGCAAGGACCACCTGCGTCTAAATAACGTCTATGAAAAAGAAGGATGAAATAGCAGCAGAGTTGAAGGCACTGACTACAGAGTTCGGAGCAGCGGTAGCTGGTGAGCCCGCTTTTCATACCCCAGAACATTATTTCCGGGACTTTCCCGGGCAAATGAAGGCAATCATCCGCGCGATGAATGCCAATACCGCGTTGTCGTTACCCGTAAGCAAAGACGGCCCTTATTCCGTTCCTCCCGGTTATTTTGAAACGCTGGAACAGGACATCCTGGCCAGAATAAAGCTTGCGGATACGATTGTAACCGGCGCCACGATCTCTGTTCCCGGCGCTACCCGGGAAATCCCTTTTGAGCTTCCTGAAGGTTATTTTGCCCGCTTTGAGCAGGAGCTGCACCAGAAGCTGTTCCACAGCGAAACGCCGGTACAGGAAGAGCTGCAGGAGTTGTCGCCCCTGCTGGCCGGTCTTCAGCAGGAACAGCCCTTTGCCGTACCCGGCGGTTATTTCAACAGCGATGCTTTTGTCCGCCAGGTGCAGGAGCAACAGCAGCCTAAAGTGGTGGAGCATCCCTCGGTGCGCAGCATCAAATGGGCCCGTTGGGCAGCAGCGGCGGCGGTGATCGCGATCTTTGCTATGGGCGGCCTGCATTACCTGGTTCCCGGCGGCAAGCAATCTTCCCGGGTTTCTTTCGAGCAGGCGCTGGCCAAGATACCGGAAAAGAATATCAAGGAATGGTTGTCGAATAATATGGACGAGTCCGATATCAACAACCTCGGCAGCAGCATTGCCAACATCAGCATCCCCGGCCCGTCATCAACCCTGAGCAACCTCTCAGAGCAGCAGATACGCGACTACCTGGATGCCGAAATGTGGTAGGGCGTCGATTATTTTCATTAAATAAAGCAAAATGTTTACCAAACCCGTATTTTCCCTGTTACTTGCATTCACCTTGTTCTTTGGCTTCACCGCCGGGGCGCAGGACCGGGCTAAACCCGATCCGCAGATCCGGAAACTGAAAATTGAATATGTAACCGGACAAATGAATCTTACCCAGCAGCAGCTGCAGAAATTCCTGCCTTTGTACAACCGCTACTCCGATGAGCTGCTGGTGCACCGCAGAGCCATCAAAGCGCTGGAAAAGAATCCCAACAGCAGCTACCAGGTGGAAGAACGGCAAAAGCTGGAACAGAAAATGGTGGAGATTAAAGGAAGATATAAAGACGATTTTCTGAGGATCATTACAGCGCAACAGCTGGCTACCATGTACAAAGCCGAAGGAGAATTCAAAAACATCCTGCTGAACCACCTGAAAAAGCAGGGCAAATAAGGCCTGGAAGAAAAAACAACCTAAACAGATAACATAAGCGTGCCACAGGCACAAAAAGATAGCAGAGCCGCCCGGAAAACGGGCGGCTTTTTGCTTTTATCGGCGACACTGCACCCTACATAAACGTGTAGCGATAATATATAACATTATGGTTGTCAAATAAAAAATAAAAAATTCGTGTAAAAGCATCACCCATCCTGTAGCATTAATGAGCTGTCTTTGTTAACATTGATTAAAAACGGATACTTTCACCCTTCCGATATTACCGGCGTTTACCTGTTCCACCGCCCGGCAATCCGCTGTTAAAAAAGAGAATTATGAAAAGGCTCATCGGCACTACACTTTTTCTTACCCTGCTTTATGGTACGCTCAATGCCCAGGTCACCTGCACCGGCGTATGGGGTACGCCCCTGGTCAACCAGACCTTCGGACAGGGAACCGCTACGGATACCTGGTACGGGCCGCTGGCTACCTTTGCGCCGGGGGCTTCTACTTCCACTACCTTTGTTGGCGCTGCAGGGCCGGCCGGCGGTGTGCTGAGCGACGGCTTTTCGGGGCTTGCTAAAGTACCTTCCGCCAGCGGACAGGGCAATTGGGTATCGACTACCGACCATACCGGCAATACGAATGGCCTGATGTTCCTCATTAATGCCCCCTCCACCGCCGCTACCGTTTTTTTTGAGTATGTGATGGATGATCTTTGCCCCAACACTACGCTGAAGCTATCGGTATGGATCCTCAATGCCAATGTTTCTTCCCTTACAACCAATCCTACTTACCAGTATCCCAATATGACGCTGAAGGCTGTAGATGCCGCAACCAATGTGGAGCTGGGTTCTTCGGAATCAGGCGATGTGGCCGCCGATGCTGCCTGGCACCAGTACTCCGTGGTCTTCAGCAACGGCACCAGCACTTCGGTAAAGCTGCAGCTGGTCAACAATTCAGTGGGATCGGGCTTTGGCAACGATCTGGCGATCGACGATATTACGGTACAGCCCTGTGTACCGGTATCCCGTGTGCTGCCTAAGCTGGATACGCTCATTTGCCAGAATACCTCGTTGAACTTCACCGCCAGCGTTACGGCCAGCCCGTATAATCCGCCCGAATACCAATGGCAATACAGCAGCGATGGCGGCGTGACCTGGCTGGACCAGGGCGCTCCCAGCCCCGGCACCGGCTATGTTTTCAATACTGGCACCCTGACACCCGGTACCTACCTGATCCGCTATAAAACAGGCCCGCAGGGCGCTACCGCCAATTCCAACTGTATTGCGATCAGCGACACCAGCAAGGTGACCATCAGCTCGCCACCTGTACCGCCGGGGATCGACTACATCAATCATTACTGTACGGGCATGACCTTTGTTCCGTTCACCATTGTTTCCGGCACCAATATCAAATGGTATGAGGCTCCCGGCGATCCGCCGCTGGCCACAGCGCCGGTAGTGAATACCAATATACCCGGCGTGTACACCTGGTATGCCAGCCAGACCACGCTTCAGGGCTGCGAAAGCCCCTTGCTTCCTGTAACAGTAACGGTGACGCAGAACCCCATCGTGGACTTCAGCTACACCCTAGGACCCGGCTGCAGCAACGATACGATCTACCTGCAGAATACCACCCAGTATGCCAGCAACTATCGCTGGGATTTCGGCGACGGCCTGACCGATACGGCGAAGAACCCCATTCACATCTACGGCAACCAGGGTACCTATACGATCAGGCTCACAGCCAGCGGATCGGGCTGCAAGGACAGTACGGTAAAGATCATCGGGATCAGCCATCCGCTGCAGGCAGCATTTACCAACTCCGCTGAAGTAGTCTGCATCGGTACTCCGGTCAATTTCTTTAATGGCTCAACGGCTACGGTAGTACATGGCGTGACGCCTTCATGGTTCTGGGATTTCGGCGACGGTAATACAACCACACAGGAAAATCCCAGCCATACCTTCAGCACTCCGGGCGAATACGAAGTGACAATGGTGGTCCGCAATGGCATTCCCTGTACCGATACCTTCAGGCATGTTATCGTTGTCGATTCGGTACCGCACCTGCTTCTTTCCAGGAGCGATACCGCCATATGCCAGGGACAGATCACTACCTTCTTTGCCGACTATACACAGAACGGCCTGACCAACCTCCAATGGAACTTCGGTGAAAATGCCGACCTGACAGACCAGATCAGCCCGGCAGTACAGCATGCCTTTGAGCAGCCAGGCACCTATACCATTACCGTTAACGGCTATTACCGGGTATGTCCCGATGCATCGGCCACCATGCAATTGCTGGTGAAACCCATGCCGCATATCGACCTGGGCGCCGATACCACCATATGCCTTGATGCAGCGCCGCTGATCCTTACGGATGCTGACAACGCTGCCAACCCTAAAGCAAGCTGGCTTTGGAGCAACGGCGAAAAAACGGCATCGATACAGGTAAGGCACGACGGCAGGTATACTGCTACCGTAACGATAGATCAATGCTCGAGCTCCGACGATATAATTGTCGCCAAGGATTGCTATACCGATGTACCCAATTCCTTTACGCCTAACGGCGATGGTGTCAACGATTATTTCTTTCCCCGTCAATATTTGTCCAAAGGCGTAAGCGGCTTTACCATGACCGTATTTAACCGGTGGGGACAAAAGGTATTTGAAACGCAGAACCTTAACGGAAGGGGATGGGACGGACGCTTTAACGATAAGCTACAGCCCATGGGCGTTTATATCTATACCATCAGGACCGTGCTTAAAAATGGCAGGACTGAAGAATACACCGGCAATGTAACCCTGGTGCGATAAAGGCTGACTTGCTTCGCAGGAGCTGTCCAATACCTTTGGGCGGCTCTTTTTTTATGCATAAAATAAGCCCAGCTGCTGACTTGTCTACGTCTTTCCTAAAGAAGCGCAAAACAATATCATGGTTTCAAAATAGAAACCAAAATCCTACATGATTGAGTAGTATTGTTTACATAACAACTCATAACGAAATTAAATTACCGATTATATTTTATCTTTGCACCCCCATTCTTGCCAGGCAATATCAAGCTTACACAAGGAACACATACATTATTAATATTTAGCGTATATTATCAATGATAGGTTATTTTATGAAGAAACTTTATGCCTTGTTGGCCCTGACGGGCCTGGCGCTAACCGCCGGAGCACAGGGGTTCAACTATGAACTAACGGGTAATCCGGTGGTGACGACCGGCTGGACAGTAGGACCCCAAAGCTTTGTAAATGGCGATAACCTGGTGCTGACGAACAACCTGTACGAACAGGCAGGCTATGTATACTATTCGACGCCCCAAAACCTGACCAGCTGCGCCCAGTTTACAGTAAGATTCGACTTCAGAATTACCAACAGCTCCCCGTTAACTGCCGATGGTATTTGCTTCTGGTATATATCCAACCCGCCATCGGGCTTTATCATAGGTGGCGGCATAGGCCTGCCGAATAATCCTAACGGCCTGCTGCTGATCCTGGACACCTATAACAACGATAGCACCATCAACAATCCGCTGATCTCTTTAAGGAGGTTGGATGGTACCGTCGATTATCTGGAGGGATCGGCCACCGGACAATTGGCACCTGACCTTAACCACCAGTTCTTTATCTGGGATGGCAACTGGCATACCTGTGTACTGCGATACAATTCCGGAACCGTGACCGTGGCCTTTGATGGCAATCCGCCGGTAATGACCGGCACAACCACCCTGGGACTGAACGGCTATTTCGGCTTTTCTTCGGGAACGGGCGGCCAATGGGCCAGGCATGCGATCAGGAACGTATCTATAACCGGCGCACCGGAACCCGACCCCCCGGCCGGCAATGATATGACCTATTGCCAGGGCGCCATTGCCACGCCATTGACCGCAACCGGCAGCAATATGAGCTGGTTTACGACGCCCACAGGCGGCACCGCCCTGCCCGGCGCGCCAACGCCCGGCACAGCAGTGCCCGGCACCTACAACTGGTACGTGAGCCAGGCCAATCCGAATTGCAATGTGGTAAGCAGGCGCGATACCGTAACGGTAACCGTGAACCCGAACGTAACGCCCACCTTTGCGGCTATCGCCCCCATCTGCTCAGGGTCCACGCCCCCCGTGCTGCCCGCGACCTCAACCAATGGCATTACCGGCACATGGAACCCAGCTACAGTAAGCAATACCGCTACCGGTACCTATACCTTTACCCCCAATGCCGGCCAGTGCGCCACAACCGCAACATTGACGGTAACCGTGAACCCGAACGTAACGCCCGCCTTTGCGGCTATCGCCCCCATCTGCTCAGGGTCCACGCCCCCCGTGCTGCCCGCGACCTCAACCAATGGCATTACCGGTACCTGGAATCCTGCAACAGTAAGCAATACCGCCACCGGTACCTATACCTTTACCCCCAATGCCGGCCAATGTGCCACAACCGCAACATTGACGGTAACCGTGAACCCGAACGTAACACCCACCTTTGCGGCTATCGCCCCCATCTGCTCAGGGTCCACGGCCCCCGTGCTGCCCGCGACATCCAATAACGGCATTACCGGCACCTGGAGTCCGGCTACAGTAAGCAATACCGCCACCGGTACCTATACCTTTACCCCCAATGCCGGCCAGTGCGCCACAACCGCAACATTGACGGTAACGGTAAACCCGAACGTAACACCCACCTTTGCGGCTATCGCCCCCATCTGCTCAGGGTCCACGGCCCCCGTGCTGCCGGCAACATCCAATAACGGCATTACCGGCACCTGGAGCCCGGCTACAGTAAGCAATACCGCTACCGGTACCTATACCTTTACCCCCAATGCCGGCCAGTGTGCCACAACCGCAACATTGACGGTAACGGTAAACCCGAACGTAACGCCCACCTTTACGACCATAGCTCCCATCTGCTCAGGGTCCACGGCCCCCGTGCTGCCCGCGACATCCAATAACGGCATTACCGGCACCTGGAGCCCGGCTACAGTAAGCAATACCGCCACCGGTACCTATACCTTTACCCCCAATGCCGGCCAGTGTGCCACAACCGCAACATTGACGGTAACGGTAAACCCGAACGTAACGCCCACCTTTACGACCATAGCTCCCATCTGCTCAGGGTCCACGGCCCCCGTGCTGCCCGCGACATCCAATAACGGCATTACCGGCACCTGGAGCCCGGCTACAGTAAGCAATACCGCCACCGGTACCTATACCTTTACCCCCAATGCCGGCCAGTGCGCCACAACCGCAACATTGACGGTAACCGTGAACCCGAACGTAACGCCCACCTTTGCGACCATAGCCCCGATCTGTTCCGGCGCTACTACTCCCGTGCTGCCTGCAACATCCAATAACGGCATTACCGGCACCTGGAGTCCGGCTACAGTAAGCAATACCGCTACCGGTACCTATACCTTTACCCCCAATGCCGGCCAGTGTGCCACAACCGCAACATTGACGGTAACCGTGAATCCGAACGTAACGCCCACCTTTGCGACCATAGCCCCGATCTGTTCCGGCGCTACTGCTCCCGTGCTGCCTGCAACATCCAATAACGGCATTACCGGCACCTGGAGCCCGGCTACAGTAAGCAATACCGCTACCGGTACCTATACCTTTACCCCCAATGCCGGCCAGTGCGCTACAACCGCAACATTGACGGTAACCGTGAACCCGAACGTAACGCCCGCCTTTGCGGCTATCGCCCCCATCTGCTCAGGGTCCACGGCCCCCGTACTGCCCGCAACCTCGACCAATGGCATTACCGGTACCTGGAATCCTGCAACAGTAAGCAATACCGCCACCGGTACCTATACCTTTACCCCCAATGCCGGCCAATGTGCCACAACCGCAACATTGACGGTAACGGTAAACCCTGCGGTAACGGCCACACAAGCAATTACGGTCTGCGCCGCCCAGCTGCCTTATCCCTGGAACGGGCAGAACCTCACCGCCTCCGGCACCTATACCCATACCCAGCCGAATGCAGTGGGCTGTGACAGTATCGTTACCCTGACCTTCACGGTGAGCCCCCAGGTAACACCCGCTTTTGCGACCATAGCCCCGATCTGTTCCGGCGCTACCGCTCCCGTGCTGCCCGCGACCTCGACCAATGGCATTACCGGTACCTGGAGCCCGGCGACAGTAAGCAATACCGCTACCGGTACCTATACCTTTACCCCCAATGCCGGCCAGCGCGCTACGACAGCAACATTGACGGTAACCGTGAACCCGAACGTAACGGCCACACAAGCGATTACGGTCTGCGAGACGCAGCTGCCTTACCCCTGGAACGGGCAGAGCCTCACCGCCTCCGGCACCTATACCCATACCCAGCCGAATGCAGTGGGCTGTGACAGTATCGTTACCCTGACCTTCACGGTGAGCCCGCAGGTAACACCTGCTTTTGCGACCATAGCCCCGATCTGTTCCGGCGCTACCGCTCCCGTGCTGCCTGCAACATCCAATAACGGCATTACCGGCGCCTGGAGCCCGGCTACAGTAAGCAATACCGCTACCGGTACCTATGCCTTTACCCCCAATGCCGGCCAGTGCGCTACGACCGCAACATTGACGGTAACCGTGAACCCGAACGTAACGGTCACACAAGCGATTACCGTATGCGCCGCCCAGCTGCCTTACCCCTGGAACGGGCAGAGCCTTACAGCAGCGGGCACCTATACCCATACCCAGGCTAATGTGAATGGCTGCGATAGCACCGTTACCCTGACGTTTACCGTAAATCCTACGATCAATACCACGCAAACGGCTACGGTCTGCGAGACGCAGCTGCCTTATCCCTGGAACGGGCAAAGCCTTACAGCAGCGGGCACCTATACCCATACCCAGGCTAATGTGAATGGCTGCGACAGCACCGTAACCCTGACGTTT
>NZ_QUZZ01000022.1 GCF_003545695.1 Taibaiella helva
GTGGTGTGAAGCCTGGCACCGGTCCCGTGGATATGGACATACTGGACTACAAGTATACCAATGGCAACCAGCTGGATGCTGTTAGCGACCAGGGCATCGCCGACTACGGCGCAGGCGACTTTCAGAACGGCCACAGCGGCAGCGGGGACTATGCTTACGATGGCAATGGCAACCTGAGCAAGGACCTCAACAAAGGGATCGGTAGTGTTACTTACAACCACTTCAATAAACCTGTAGCGATCGACCTGGGCGGCGGTAAAAAGATCGAGTACAGCTACGATGCCGCCGGCAGCAAAGTTCAGGAGCTGGTGATCGATCCGGGTAAGCCCACGAAGCGCACCGACTATATCGGCAACTTCATCTACCGGAACGACACGCTGCAGTACGCCCTTACTGCGGGCGGCCGCACCGTATTCGACTACGGTAGCACGACACCCGTAAAAGAAGAGTATTTTGTCAAAGACCACCTGGGCAATGTGCGCAGCACTATCGACATCATTACCTACGAGATACGCCAGTATCTAGCTACATACGAAGTAGCCAGCGCCAACCTGGAAGGTATGCTTTTTGAAAAAGTAGGCGAGATACGGGACGAAAAACCTGCCAGCACCGATCCGAGCGATAGTAAGGCCGGAAGGCTCAATGGCGCCGAAGCCGGCCGTGAAGTGGGCACCTCCCTTCTGGTGAAAGTGATGGCAGGCGACCGGGTGGATATGAACGTCAATAACTATTATGAAACCTTTGAAGGCAATACTACCGAGCCGGTGACGGCTGAGCAAATGATGGGAAGTATTATCAGCACACTGACCAATGGCGTAGGCGGCCTTCCCGGTGAAAGTCACAATACCAAATTAGTTAATGAGCTCTTTACCCAGGAGAATTTCTCTGCCCTGGAAAACGTGATCCAGGATCAGGGCATCGATCCCGACCGGCCGCAGGCTTACCTTACCTATGCTTTGTTTGATGAAAATATGAAGCTGGTGAGCGAATTTGCCGGCGCCTACCAGGCGAACGGCAACGGCGCCTGGGGCAGCATCGGCAGCAATGGCGCCAAGGTGATCCCCGCCAACGGTTATTTAGCCGTATATTTGAGCAGCCGTTGGCGCGACCTGCAATGTATCCCCTGCAGCAATATGTTCTTTGATAAACTGAATGTCGAGGTGAGCAAGGGCAACCTGCTGGAAGAAAATCACTATTACCCGCATGGTCTGCCGATACAGCCGCTGAGCAGCGTGTCGACCAACTTCAGGGAAAACCGCCGCAAGTACCAAAGCAATGAATACATCAAGGACCTTGGACTGAACTGGATGGACTTCCAGGCCCGGCAATACGACCCGCAGATCGGTCGGTTCCTGGCTGTCGATCCGCTTGCCGATGCGGGCGGGCAACAGGTATGGAGCCCCTATGCAGCGATGGGCAATGCACCGGAGAGCAATGTGGATCCGAATGGGACTGTTGCGCTTAACCTTACGCTAGCCCGTCTGTTTAATAGCGAAATGTTGCCTTCCCGGCGAATTGATTTCTTCCCTACTGCGAATATGTATATGCCCGGAGGTTCCTTGTTTAAAAGTGGCATAGGCAGCATCTTTGATGGGAAGAGTTGGGGCGGTTTAACCGGTTCCGCACTAGAAAGTTATGTCAACAGCCATGCCACGCAAGCCGCAAGTATAATGGGAGAAGTATTTGAGACTGGTGCATTTGCCAATGCTGGCAGAGCAACGGAAGAAGGGCAAGCGCAGTATGCATCAGCAATGACAAGCTATGAAAATGTGGTTAAAGGAATGGATTTTTCTGTTAACGGGGTTGGAGGAACGTTGTTGACTTATGATCCTAAAGGACCGAGAAGCATGCTTGGAGTTTTAGATAGTTGGTCTAACAACTTCGGGAACTGGTTAGGGTCACTTGCGAAATCAAGCCAACTTGGTACTGCGTTTAATGCTGCCGATAGAAGATTAAAGAATCACGGAGTGGATAAATATGAAGGCCCAGACGGCTACGCAAACTACGGATTACCCGTGATGAAGGCGACTTTCGCCTTTAACTTAACACTTATAACAGGAGGTATTGGCGGATTGGGCGCTGTGACTTGGGGAAATATAGCTTTTGCTGGCGATAATTTATTAGATGTTGGTACCGGTGGAAAGTATTCAGTAGCAGCAGTAGCGAAGAAAAATGCAGCTGTTTTCGCAATGTATAATACAGCAAGTGTTGGTTTCGGTGTCTTTGGAATTATTGGCTCCTACGGTGCTTTAATAAGAAATGCCAATACTTCTACTTTCCTTTTGAACACATCTGATAAAGCGCTCTTTATGTATTATTGGTCTCCAGTGACGGCAAAAGGGCTACAAGATTATTACAAGAAAAAATAAAATTAACATGGTAGTAAAACCAAACAATAATGCCGCAGTCGGTCTATTTGTAATATTATTTTCAATAAATGTAATAGTACTACTATTCATACCTTTTTTACGTATTGGATTTTATGAAGTGATACAAATTCTTTTAGGAATATTTCTAATAGATATTCTCTTAGGATTAATGAAATTAAGAGAGTATAAAACATTTATATTATGTAATGAAAAATTAGTAATTAAATATTCCTTCATAAAATTTGGTACCCAAATATACATGGAGAAGAATATTTTAAACATTAAAGTCGTGAGGTATTCAATTCAAAACCGAATTGCTCCAGTTATGATTATGAACTATCTAGATAATGAAAACCAAAGTAAAAAAAAGAAAATAAGTTTCAGACTTGAGGATAAAAAAGTAGAATTTCAAAATTTAATTGATCAATTAAGGGCAGAAGGTATTGTTATTGAATGTGAAGGTGATGTGTGGTTTTAAGGTTTATGTAAAAAATAATATAATATATTTATATATGAAAATAATTGAAAAAATATTACTAACAATATCTATACTAGGTTTATGTCTCCGGCTATTTTCTGTAGAAGGAGGAGTATTCTTGTCTACCCTTTCTTTTATGCTGCTCTCTCTATTTTATCTATTTTTTGGTTTCTTATTATTTAATGAGATTCCTTGGAGAGGCATTTTCAAAAACAATTCTTATAAAGCGATAAAATGGAAACGATTGCTTTGGTCGGTAACTGTCGGCCTCGTTTTCGCGATTGTAGTTCCAGGAGTTTTGTTTGCCCTAAATAAATGGATGGGAGCTCCAATTATTTTAAGCGGAGGATTAATACTGCTATCACCAGTCTTTATTATAAACTTAATTTTATATATCTGTAAGTCGTCAAAATTTTACAGTAGTATACTAATAAGGTCAGGTATATTATTGACTACTGGATTCATTTTACTTTACCGCAGCGTTTCCTGAAAGGGACGCTACGATTGGTTTCTCCTAAAAAATCTCTTTTTTGATAAGCTGAGGGTGGAAGTAAGCAAGGGCAACCTGCTGGAAGAAAACCACTATTACCCGCATGGTCTGCCGATACAGCCGCTGAGCAGCGTGTCGACCGGCTTCAGCGAAAACCGCCGCAAATACCAGGGCAACGAATATATTAAGGACCTTGGGCTGAACTGGATGGACTTCCAGGCCCGGCAATACGACCCGCAGATCGGTCGTTTCCTGGCTGTCGATCCGCTTGCTGATGCCGGCGGGCAACAGGTATGGAGCCCCTATGCTGCGATGGGCAATGCGCCGGAGAGTAATGTGGATCCGAATGGAGAATTGCCTAATTATTTCAACACCGTGAACTGGCTGCCACAAATACCAGGCTTTATTATCCGTAGTGGTGGTAGCCAGGCCAATGCACCAGGAGGCATGGCCGGCTGGATGATGGACCTGAACACCCAAATGATGAATAATTCATACTTCCTAGATAAAATTATGGGATATAATATTGCTGCGGGAGAAACCGAAGCGCAGTTACAAAGTGAAGGATATATTACTCATATGGAAGGGCAAAGTATCTCTTATTATAAGTGGGTACAGAATAGTGATGGGAGTCTGACGCAGGTTGGTGGTAATACTTTAGTAGAGGCAAGTACCAGTGGCTTTTTTGGCGGAGGGGTGAACTGGGTTAGTGACTTTGTACAAGGTTCAATCAATAGTGTTGTATTGACAATTACCAGTATTACAACGCCAGTAATTAATCAAGCTGCTATAATTGCACGTGAAGGTCCACATGAGGGAACACCACGAGACCCCAGAAGCAGAGTTTCTTGGGCAGTGCCGTATAAATTCAAAGATTGGCATTTTTATCCAGCAAAGTCTCTTATGACAGCAGGTGATTTAAGTAAAGAGCAGGGCCTTGAAGTAATGGACGCAACTGCTAATACGGTAAGTAACACTTTTGGAGTTTACGGCCTTTTTAAAGGGCCGGCCTTCTATTTCTTTAATTTCGGGAATCCAGGTGTAAATAAGGTTGCTGACTTTGCAACAAGTACATTTATCAAAGAAGCATATAAAAAGACTTACAATCATGATTGATGGGCTATTGGACTTTTTCTTCAGAGCAATTTTACCAGGTCTTCTATGTTGGCCAGGGGCATATTTTAAGTGGACGATCCTTGGGCGTAAAGGTAATTTTAAGAGCTACTTTAGAGCAAGTAATCGTTATAGCGATGCATTCGTTGGTATATTAATATTGGCAGTCCCTATTGTAATTATTTGGGCAATAACTCGACTTTTTTGAATATGTGTCGAAGAGCAATAATACTAATTAGTGTTTTGGGCATTTACTCTTGTAGTGGTTCAAACCTGAAGAACCGTCATGTAGGGAATACCCAAATAGATGCTGGAAATTTACAGAGCTATGTCGATTCAAGCGCTAAACTTTATCTTGAAGCAATTAATGAAGTTCAAGTAGGAAAAAACCTTGATTCCGTTAGGTTGAAATATGCAACAGATATTCACCGCTGGCACTCATTATTGAGCAATTCATTTGACTCGTTGACAGTTGCATATATGAACAAGGTTATTTCCCAAGAAGATTATGATAATTTTAGAAAGACATTGTTTTTAGATTCTGTGGAGCAAAGAAGCAAACGGCTTTCAAAGCTCGGCGTGCAAATTGATTTGAATTAAATTGATATTAGATACGTTGATTTAATTCCTTCACGGTATTTCATGAAAGGGATGCTATGGTTGGTTTTTCGTAAAATAGATCTCTTTTTGATAAGCTTAAATGAAGTGAGCAAGGGCAACCTGCTGGAAGAAAATCACTATTACCCGCATGGCCTGCCGATACAGCCGCTGAGCGGTGTGTCTACCGACTTCAGTGAGAACCGCCGCAAATACCAAAGCAATGAATACATCAAGGACCTTGGACTGAACTGGATGGACTTCCAGGCCCGGCAATACGACCCGCAGATCGGTCGGTTTCTAAGCGCCGATCCGCTTGCCGATGCCGGAGGGGAACAGGTTTGGAGCCCTTATGCGGCCATGGGAAATGTGCCGGAGAACCCAGTAGGTCCTATTGGTAGGTATTCCGGGAAAGTTGACCAGGGTATTCCGTGGCAAATTGACCAGCTGATTAGCTGGCGAAGAGGGGCAAAAAATGCTGTAGTAGCGTTTTCAAAATTAAATAATTAAAAGCGATTATTCGTACTCATTTTCGATTGGTTCAGCCTTTCTTTTTCTTCTCATTGATTCTCCTTTTAGATCGATACGGTGTGCATTATGAACAATACGATCCAGGATTGCATCCGCAATGGTTTTCTCTCCGATCACCTCATGCCATTTACTCACAGGTAGTTGAGAAGTTATGATCATTGAGGACTTACCATGCCTATCTTCGATGATTTCCATCAGAGAAGCCCTGCTTTGTGCATCGAAGGGCTGGATACCGAAGTCATCGAAAATAAGCAATTGCTGCCGTTCCAGCTTTGAGGTTTCTTTAAGGTAAGAGCCATCAGCCTTGGCCATTTTCAGCTTAGCAAAGAGCTTAGGTGTACTGGCATAGAATACACGATATCCAAGCATACATGCCTGGTAACCAATGGCAGTCCCTATATAACTCTTCCCTATACCGGTACTGCCGGAGATGAGTATATTTTCATTGCGACTGATAAATGTACAGTCAGCCAGGCGCTTTATCTGGTTACGATCAATACCTCTGTCTGCATGATAATTGACATCTTCTATAGATGCTTTATAGCGGAACTTTGCAGAATAGATCTGCCGCTCGATACGCCTGTTCTGGCGATCATCCCATTCGGCATCTATCAGATGGGCCAATAGTTCGTCTGCAGTAAAATTATTAGTCTGCCCTGTTTCAAGGCTGCTCTTAAAGGCATGGAACATACCATAGAACTTCATTGCTCGTAGCTTGTCTAAAGTGTTCGTGTTCATTATAATTGTATTTAAGGAGTTAACTATTGATAATACTCTTCTCCTCTGATATTGTCATGATCCGGCATCGGCAGTTCATCGGCAAACAAGCTGTCGTGGCATTGATCCATGTTCCTTTCCAGGATCATTTGTATGGTCTTATAATTATAGATGCCATAGTTAAGCCCTCTTTTGCAAGCTGTGATCAACCGATCATCGCCGACTTTACGTGCGAAGCTCAGTATGCCCAGGCATGATTTATAGGCCTGTTCGGCATGCTGCTTCCGATCAAATATGTGCTGGATATAAAGGCGGACATCTTCGTGGATCGAAGCTGCCCATATCAGGAACCGTTCCGGAGTCCATTCAGTAACGAACTGGTGGGTAGTGGCCATATGTTCTTTGTCTGTTGTATAGTGATGTGGTCCCTTTGACCGTGAATGCAGGGCAATACGTTCATAATTATAATAGACCTCCACCAGTGAGCTGGAGTATAACAGCTTTACCTTTTTGCCAATAAAGCGGTATGGGACACTGTAGTAGTGTTTATCCGGCCCCAAGCAGACATGACCATTCTTCATCACTGTCACATAGAACTGTTTCTTAAGCTCGTAGCGTAGAACCGGTAGTGGTGCAAGGGCATCCCGTTCTACTTCTTCAAACTGTTGCCGTCTGCTATAGTTGCGCCCCTGTAATAAGCGGTTATTATGAGCTTCCAGCTCTCTGTGGATAGCTTCATTAAGCTCCTTTAAAGAGTGGAAGACCATCTTCCTCAAAGGCGCATAAATCCGCGTATACATGATCTTGACAGCTCCCTCCACCAAAGCTTTATCTCTTGGGTGAAAAGCCCTGGCCGGAAGAACGGTAGTGCCGTAGTGGTCGGCAAAATCGGCAAAAGTCTCATTCAGGGTGGGTTCGTAGCGGCTGGTCTTGGTTACGGCTGCCTTCAAGTTGTCCGGAACGATAGCTTCCGGAACGCCTCCTATGTAGTGCAGGCAGAAATAAAGTCTTCTTTCTGTTGGCTCATTACCGCTTCTACATATGTAAGCTGGCTAGCGCCAAGGATCGCTATAAAGACCTCTACAGCCAGGACCTCACCAGTATCCCTATCGGTGATGCATAACTTTTCCCCGGCAAAGTCCACATAAAGCTTGTCGCCGGCTTTGTGATCGATATGCATTACAGGGTTTACCCTGGCCTTCCATTGGTTGAAATAAAAACAGAACTGGCTGTATTGATATCCATTAGGAAATTCTTTGAGATATTCCTGCCATAACATATGCCGGCTCACACCGGTACGCTTAAGTTCTTTATCTACATGGGGAAAACAACGTAGCATGGATTGCATACGATCAGAGTAGGCCTGCTCCTTGCTTTTGCCAAAAAGGTCCTCCAACTCTTTGTCGTTGAGGGCATTGACCTCATCAAAGGTAAAGCCGCAATCCTTGAAAGAGGACAGGTACTTCTTTACTGTGTTTCTGGATGCGTCGGCCTGGGCGGCTATGGACATAATACTACGTCCTTGAGTGTACATCCTTAAGATTTTCCTAATCTTGCTCATACTGATCGTAGTGTTAGCCATAATGGGTAGTTGGGTTAAACTACCAAAATTATGGTTGCTACTACAGCATTCTGCCCTGCCCAGGAGGTGGTCAATTTCACCCGGAATACCCTGGTCAGTTTGCCCGGAATCAGGTGGTCAATTTCGCCCGGAATCTCGTGTCAAGCATTCCCATATGGACCTGGTCAAATTCAGCGGAATATCCAAGTAATGCCACAATAATAAAAAATGGACTTAATCCCATAGTTTAAAGTATTCAATTTTAAATAACAAAGTCTAAATGTTGTGTTGGAGGTCAAGAAAATTCAATGATCGCAATTTTAGCTCCCAGAGATCAAAGTACTTTTCACAAAATAGTAAATATTTTCTTTGCTGCGTCAGCAAACCAAAGAAATTTACTCAACTTGCGTCCGAAATAAGATCAGGCTACTTTACGTATCTTTCCTGTTTTGGTAAAAATTGCCGCCTTCGCCTTTTCCATATTTTCACTTATCCGGGGCTTATTTACCTTGCAGTACCTTTGAGTTGTACGAATACTTTTATGCCCCAACATTCTGCTCACATCCTCTAAAGGTACGCCGGCATTCAACATTATATGAGCAAAAGTATGGCGGGCTCTGTGTGTTCTGAATTCTTGCTCCTTTATATTGTTAGAAGACATTCCACATATATCTGCCAGTTCCTTTAGGTAAGCATTGTAGCGGTAATTGCTGTTGATCGGCAAAAGTTTATTGTTAATCCTCCGACAGGAATGATCCTTATATTTTTCGATCAGCTCTTCAACAATGGGCAGGATAGGGACCATTTCAGTAACACCGGTTTTTCCACGATCTTTAATAAGCCACCTCTCTTTGTTACTGCCAACAATTACTATATTTTCGGGAGTTAGGTCGTAAGTATCCTGGAAAGCAAAACCAGTGAAGCATTGGAAAATATAAGCGTCCCTTACCTCATCGAGCCTCGCTATAGGCAATGACTTGTTACAGATAATCTCCAGCTCATGCAGTTCATGAGGAATAACTTCCTTGTTTTGACTGCCACAGCTGAAATCGCTTAAGGGATTATGCAGGATAAACTTCTTGTTGACACATCCGGTCAGTATCTGTTTTGTCTTCTTAATATGTGTTTTTGCGGTTGCGTCTTCTAACACCTGATCCGGATCAAGGGTTAAGTAATCATAGAAATCCTCTGCTAAGGAATAAGTCACATTGGATAATTCTATATCAGAAGATTGGTTTCTGAATTGTAAAAAGGAAACTACTTTTCCTTTTGTTGTCTTCCAATGCCGTAGAGTACCTTTATCCCGCAAACCAATTTGTACTTTTTTCTCAAAAAGGGTGATGAAATTATCAAAAGCTTCTATCAAAGTTGGAATGTTTTCCTCGGGATCATTTTGTAGCGTTATTGGTATTGCTTCCTCACCTTTGAACACATTTTTGAGCATTTGAGGTGTAATAAGCTCATATTGCGTTTTGAGAACGGTAAAATGAGCTTCCAATTCTATTTCGGTAGAAATGATCTTGGCATTGGTTTTTTTAGCTTCTGTACCCGGCTCTTTATCCATCTTAAGGGCCACATCCCAATAATCAGGATGTATCTTACGATTTAGGGAAATTTCAGCGACCTGTCCATCAATGGTAACTCTTACATAGAGCGGAGCTCTGCC
>NZ_QUZZ01000023.1:0-2500 GCF_003545695.1 Taibaiella helva
TTGTAAATAAATATGGCAGCTACCTACTCTCCCGGATTTAACCAGTACCATCGGCCATGAGGGGCTTAACTTCTCTGTTCGGAATGGGAAGAGGTGAACACCCTCGGCAATACCACCATAAGCTCTTGGTTAGTATTAAGTATTGAGTATCGAGTATTGAGAACACACTGTGTCTCATCACTCATTGCTCACATCTCATGTCTAACATAATAAGGTGACATATTGGGTCAGCTCAGATAGCTTTTAATAACAACTTATAAGTTTATACCCTTAAGGTATAATAAAGTTAAAGCGTACGTGCAATTAGTACTACTCGGCTTTGATGTTACCACCTTTACACCTGTAGCCTATCAACGTCGTAGTCTTCGACGGCACTTAAAAGTAAACTCATCTTAAGGAAGGTTTCGCGCTTAGATGCTTTCAGCGCTTATCCTTTCTGTACATAGCTACTCTGCACTGCACCTGGCGGCACAACAGATACACCAGCGGTACATACAACCCGGTCCTCTCGTACTAAGGTCATGTCCTCGCAATTTACTAACGCCCACCACAGATAGAGACCAAACTGTCTTGCGACGTTCTGAACCCAGTTCACGTGCCACTTTAATGGGCGAACAGCCCAACCCTTGGGACCTTCTCCAGCCCCAGGATGTGACGAACCGACATCGAGGTGCCAAACCTCCCCGTCGATATGAGCTCTTGGGGGAGATCAGCCTGTTATCCCCGGAGTACCTTTTATCCTTTGAGCGACGACCCTTCCATTCAGAATCGCCGGATCACTTTAGCCTGCTTTCGCACCTGCTCGGCTAGTCAGCCTCACAGTCAAGCTCCCTTATACTAATACGCTCTACGCACGATTACCAACCGTGCTGAGGGAACCTTTGCGAGCCTCCGTTACGCTTTGGGAGGCGACCACCCCAGTCAAACTACCCACCATGCAATGTCTCCCCAGGGGGGATTAGACTCTAAGTAACAGAAGGTTGGTATTTCAACGGTGACTCCACACACACTGGCGTGCATGCTTCATAGTCTCCCAACTATGCTACACATCTGTTACCCAAAATCAATGCAAAGTTGTAGTGAAGGTTCACGGGGTCTTTTCGTCCCGTGGCGGGTAACCGGCATCTTCACCGATACTACAATTTCACCGGGCTCGTGGAGGAGACAGTGTGCAACTCATTAGACCATTCGTGCAGGTCGGAACTTACCCGACAAGGAATTTCGCTACCTTAGGACCGTTATAGTTACGGCCGCCGTTTACTGGGGCTTCAGTCGTAAGCTTCACATTGCTGCTGACAAACTTCCTTAACCTTCCAGCACCGGGCAGGTATCAGGCTCTATACTTCATCTTTCGATTTCGCAGGGCCCTGTGTTTTTGCTAAACAGTTGGTTGCACCATTTTACTGAGACCGCATCACTGCGGTTGGCTTTATCCCGAAGTTACAGCCATAATTTGCCTAGTTCCTTCTCCACGGCTCACCCGAGCGCCTTAGAATACTCTTCTCGACTACCTGTGTCGGTTTACGGTACGAGCTGTATTATACGAACCTTAGAAGTTTTTCTCGGCAGTCTGATTACAGTCACTATCCACGCCACCGAAGCTTTGTGGTACTATCAGGTTTCAGCAAAGCCGGCGGATTTGCCTACCAGCTCTATACCTACGCCCTTTAACGAACTATTCCGTCAGTTCGCGGACTTGTCACTTCTGCGTTACTCCATCGAATATAATACAGGCATGGGAATATTAACCCATTATCCATCGACTTCCCCTTTCGGGTATGCCTAAGGTCCCGGCTAACCCTGATCCGATTAACGTTGATCAGGAACCCTTAGTCTTTCGGCGACAAGGTTTTTCACCTTGTTTATCGTTACTCATTCCTACATTTTCTTTTCCATACGCTCCAGCATACCTCGCGGTACACCTTCGATGCGGTATGGAATGCTCTCCTACCGATCGACCTTACGGCCGATCCTATAGCTTCGGCACTACGTTTGATGCCCGATCATTTTCCGCGCCCGAACCCTCGACCAGTGAGCTGTTACGCACTCTTTAAATGAATGGCTGCTTCCAAGCCAACATCCTGGCTGTCTTAGGATTTGAACATCGTTTATCCAACTTAACGTAGATTTAGGGGCCTTAGCTGATAGTCTGGGTTGTTCCCCTCTCGGCCATGGACCTTAGCGCCCACAGCCTCACTGCCGCAGATATCAATTAGCATTCGGAGTTTGTCAGGATTTGGTAGGCGGTGAAGCCCCCTAGTCCAATCAGTAGCTCTACCTCTAATTGACTTCTATTATGCGACGCTGTTCCTAAAAACATTTCGGAGAGAACGAGCTATCTCTCAGTTTGATTGGCCTTTCACCCCTATCCACAGGTCATCGGATAGCTTTTCAACGCTAACCCGTTCGGCCCTCCAGTGTGTGTTACCACACCTTCAGCCTGCCCATGGATAGATCACAAAGTTTCGCGTCTGCCCCCACTAACTTAAGCGCCCTATTA
>NZ_QUZZ01000024.1 GCF_003545695.1 Taibaiella helva
AAAAAAGGTATGCCAGAAAAGGCACTGTGATTTTAGCTCCTATGGCCCATATATGAATAAGAGAAGACAGGTACTATCCTGTCTTTTTTTATTGCCCAATTTAACACGATTCCCATTATTGAAATCACTTTAGAAAAAAGTAATGCTTGTCGGTGGGTTGCGAAGGCACGGTATTCAACGATGAACTTATTCAGTATATTGGAAGCCGGATCGAACACCACGGGTTGTAACGCACATAGTTTACTTCTCTTGTCAAATAGCTTAATTCATACAGTAAAAATTATTCGCTGAAAAGCCACCAGACTCTCTGATCTATAAGATCTTTCTCACTGATGAATTCCTTGCTTACATCCCCGGGCAAAGCAAATAATATGCGCGATCGTTTTGCAAGGACAAGGCTGACCATTTTGTTTTTTTTGTTTAAAAACTGAACTTCGAAGCATTCAACAAGATTGCTGTGCTTGCTATCGAATACTGAAGTGGGCTGGCCGTTCTTGGGATATTTATTGATAATGTCGCCTATGTTCAACGCAGATGTCTGTAAAAAACTATCGATTTTAGTGTTCATATAATTTAGCTACCTGCGTTGATCCGGCTTCCTTCTCTGGGCAATCCGATATCCACCAGGTATTTTCGGAGATAAGGTCATGATAATTGATACGAACCCGCTCCTCATCACTGGGCCACGTAAACATTTCCTGTGGTTTATTTGACTGTATAAGGCTTAGGCGCTGTTTTTTATGATCAACGGTCCTGATTTCGTATATGTCGATTTCTATTTCCCTGCTGTTCCCAAATATTGGTTCAGGAATATACTTTATTGGGAACTTCTCTAAAATATCACCTTCTTTCAAAAGTTTGAACTGCTCCATATCAACCAATTTTATTCGCATGGCTTTATTTTTATAACTTTTCTTGCATTAGGGCATTCACATCTAATAGCTATTTTATCAACCTTACTTTTGACACGCTGATAGACTGGCCTATAAATATCGAGCGGTCCAAATATTTAATGGCATTCTCACCGTCGATGGTTTCATCCATCGTTACAAGGCATTGATGATGCAACCTGTCCAGAAAAAAGATAGATTTTACAAACCCGAATTCGGAAAAAAGGTTTTTCAAATGCTCTATGCTTGCCAATGCACTGATATTGCTAACGGAAATTTTCATGCTTTAACGATAATTATTAAAATGAATACAAGTGCGGATATACAAACGTTAGGTTCATTAGTCATCAATCATCAAGATCATATCATTCAGGGCAGGCAAATATCACTTATAACTCATACGCTTTTTTACTGAAGATATATTCACCATCATTTCTGGGATCTGCCGATGGCTTCATCAGCCCACGTTTTGCATAGCTTGCCATCGTGGCATTAATTTCCCTTGCACTATAACCGGCTTTAAACAAACCTGCTCTCAAGGCAGAAAGGTTAAATAACTTCTCGTCACCGGGTTGCCTATTTTCATTACCTTTATTTAGTATAGCGCTAATGTCAGATTTAATTTCACTAATCACTACGTTTCGTTTCTGCATAGGAGGGATTTAACGGCATGGCCATAGGATTTATAGGCGATTTGCGATTACGACTGTGAAAGCCATAATGTTTATCGTTCCTGGCCTTGTAAGGCTTTCTGAATCTCTTCATGGAATTGGGGTTGCAATTCAAAGACCCATTCTGGTAATTTTTTTTGTTGTGCCCTGATTCCCCATTTGCCGTCAACCATGTCAAGGTCAAATTTCTTCACTTCGACATCACTATTGATATGGACATTATAGGATAGGACATCTTTCGATTTTACCGGTACGAAATAAAATTTCTTTTCAGTTGTTGCATTTAATCTGAAGGAACGCGAAAATGTATTTTGCATTTTTATATTTTTTTACAATGTAAAGCTATACCTATTAATTGGCATTAAATTTTATTTCATTCGATTTAGGCTCACAGGCAAGCCCACTATGGCTATAAATATTCTAGGGACACAATATATATCGCAAGGCTCTTGAATGGTCTTGCTTACAGAGCAGTTTTCTATTACCAAGTTCTTTATAAATCCAATATCGTGATAAGGGTGTGCCCAGTCAGTCAAGATATAATTTTCAATGCCCAGTGAACGATTAACTGTAAATAAAGCACACCTTGTCAACGAAGGGTTATGGTGGATTAACTAAAAGCCAATTTAATGACTATGCAAATTTTGGTGAAATTCTTTGTTTGGTTGGTAATTCCGATGGGCCTGACCAGAAGGTTCCGTAATTTGTTGACCATAAACAGTATTGATAGTCAATGCTTTTCTTGATCACTAACTGCCGGAATGACATGGTCAAGGCCTCCGGAATATCCAGCTCAGTTTCCCATTTCGCTTAAAAATGATTCATGTCTTTTCATTGGTTAGTGTTTGGTGCTTATAGGAAGATCCCTGCTCATAAAGAGTAGTAAATTTTCCTTTTTACTTAGCCATTAACGACCAGCAGTGCGCCCGCCGATGTGCAGGTCAGCACCCAGTACCTGGACGGCTTTGCCCAGGGCATGCAGACCGTGGTGCATAACTTTACCCCCGGCAAAAGCCTGGTGAGCCCGGCCGACAGCCGCTTCCGGGTGACCCCTGTGGGCTACCTGCCCTACAGCGCCGCCGGCTTCGGCTTCCGGGCGGGCGCTTTTACGGAGCAACAAAACTATTACAATAACCTTTATCCCGGCGAAGGCAGCACCGCCTACAGCTATACCGAAAATACTTCTACTGCAAGTAAGCGTACCGAAACAAGCTACGCTCCCGGCAAAAGCCAGGTAGGGCAGCTGCGGGGTACCGAGAAGCAACGCATTACCAACAGCGCCGGCGAAGTGCGGCGCTGGAGCCTGGATGCCAATGGGCTTCCGGTGAGCAGCGGCTACTACAGCGCCGGCCGGCTCTTTGGTGAGCTGACCCGCATCCCCGGTGAAACCAGCAACAGTATTGTTCCCTATTCCAAGACATTTAAGGACCGCGAAGGCCGCGTGGTGCTGCAGCAGGCTACCGATACCATTGGTGTGATCAATACAGCGCCCTATACCCTGGGCGGCATCCTGAACAAGACCTATTATATCTACGATGCTATGGGTAAGCTCCGTTATATCCTTCCGCCGGCCGTAGCCGATGCAGCATACAACAATGGCAGCATCAGCCAAACTGTGCTGGATCAATTTTGCTTCCAATACCGTTATGATGAAAAAGGCCGCAAGGTAGAGCAGAAAGTACCCGGCAAAGGCTGGGAGTATTTTGTGTATGATAAAAGAGGCCGGCTGTTGCTTTACCAGGATAGCAGTCTGCGGACTTCCTATAAATGGACCATTACGCTGTATGATCCCCTGGACCGGCCCACAATGACCGGCATATTAGGGACTTCAGCCAACCGTCAGCAGCTGGTGACCGTGATCAATGATACCACTGTTTTTCAGTCCAATAGCTATTTTTACTATGCCAAGCGTTACGACCTGTGGAGGGCTTACCCCTCTGCCCTGGTTGGTTGCGATATTCTCAGCTATACCTATTATGATGACTATAAAGATGCCGATCCCAACGGTGACCTCTGGAATACCTGGGCCAGCTACAAGCTGCAGAGCGGCGAATTACAGTATCCCAACAGCGGCGCGGAAACCCCGCAGCGCACGCTTAAAAACCTGAATGCCCCTACCGGCGGTAAGGTTAAAGTGCTGGCTTCCCCCGGCTCCTCGAATATTGCCGCCTGGCGCAGGACCGCGCTTTTCTACGACGATAAAGGCAAGCTTATCTACAGCGCAAGCCAGGACCTGGACGGGAATAACAATGTAATACATGCCTCTTATAGTAGTAGCCAGTACGGCTTCAGTGGCCAGGTGCTTGCAGGCAAGCAGGTACTGGTCAACAATAAAAGTACCGATGGCTATACACAGCATACCGAGCTGAACAAAAATGAATATGAAGCCACCACCGGCCTCCTGGGCAAGACCTGGCGCAAGGTAGACAATGCCGCCTCCTGGCTGCTTACCGGCAGCTATACTTATGACGACC
>NZ_QUZZ01000025.1 GCF_003545695.1 Taibaiella helva
CTGACACCGGTGGCCGGCGACCAATGGTAGCTGTATCCGCTAGTCCCGATGGCGACAATGGGCACGACAGCACCCTCGCAGACGACAGTATCGTTAGTGATGATATCCAGGACCCTGGGCGAAAGATCGATATGGACCGTATCCGTCGATGAGAAGCCGCAGATGCCGGGTATGGTATCTTTCACCGTTACCCAATACTGGTTGTTTACGGTAGGATCAACGGTAATGGTAGCCTGGTTGGAGGGGCTTAGAATACCGGTAGCGGGTCCCCACTGGATAATATTGTTCGGAGACGGATTGTTGATCGTAACCCCGATGTCGATCGCCTGCTGGAAGCTGCAGACAGTAGTATCTTTCACCACGATATCAGGCAGCTCAGTATGCAATATGGTAACGGTCATGTAAGCCGTGTCGTCCGTAATGCAGGATGTATCGTTATTGGCATGCAGGGAGATGGTATAGACGCCGGGTGTGGTAAAGGTATGCGTAGGCGCTGCTACATTGGTGGTGGGGCTGCCATCACCGAAATCCCAGGTGTAATTTGCTGCAGCAACAGAATTGTTGACAAAATGCACAGTATACGGTGCGCAGCCGGAGTCGTTAGCGTTCACCGCAGGATCCAGCTGGAAGTTCGAGTTCACACCGGAGGCTTCGAAGTTGAACTTGAAGCTAAGGATGTCCTGGCCCGTGGTTTGCTTGAACTGTGAGAAGCTGTTGGCGTCCGGGCCCGGATAAGGGGTTGGAGAGTTTGCCGGCGTGGCCTGGCAGATAGAGTGGTAAACGATGCCGTTGGGGTCCAGGCGGTGTGAGCCGATATGGGAGTGGTCGCCGCTCACGCCAAAATAAGACCCGAACAGCAGGTCGCTGAAATTAGGCGTCATTGCACAGAACCAGAACGAAGCCGTATTCGTCTGGTAGGCATCGTTGGATAAAGGCATACCGGCCACGGCGCTAAAGCCCGCCACATAGATGTTCTGGCAGATATCGACCAGGAAAGCAGAAGGGAAGAACCTGCTAAAGCCCGATTGCGGATTCCCTACACGGGTAGACAGCAGGGATGCGGTAAGGCCGGGATTCAGCTTGTCGACAAATACGTCGCCGTCTGCTGTGCCCACCCATACATTGGACGATACCGGATAATTACCGGTAGTTCTGCCCAGCACAAAAACATTATCACCTGCGTCTACCTGGAGGTTTACGGCCTGGTCCACATTGTCGGTACCCACATAGGTGGTCTGGATCAGCGCGCCGGTAGCGGGGTTGATGAGGGCTACGAATCCGTCGTAGGTGCCGCCCGGAGCGGTGGGCTGGTAGCCGCCGGTAGTTCCCGGGAAGTTGGTGCTGTTGGTGATCCCGCTTACCAGCAGGTTGCCGGCGCTGTTAAAGATAATCGAAGTCGGCCCCTCGTTGCCACTGCCACCGAGATAGGAGCTGTACAGCAGGTTGGAGCAGGTAGGATCCAGCTTGAAGATGACGCCATCTACCGTACCCGTACCGGCATTGGTAGCCTGCTGGGCATTGGCAGTTACCGGAAAGTCGGTAGAATTGGAGTTACCTACCACCCAGATATTGCCTGCCGGATCGAAAGTAAGCTCCAGTGGGCTGGAAGTAGAGCTGTTGTTCAGGTCGACAGTAAAAGGACCGCCGGTAAAGGTATATTGCTGTGATTCGATGCCGGCGCCGCCCATCAGCGTGCCGCCCATCAGCGTGCTGCCATCGGCAGACAAATGGGATACGAAGATGTCCCAGGTGCCGGACAGCGTGTTGTCGTAGCAGCCGGTAGAAGTGGGGAAGTTGGCCGACTGGGTGCCGCCGACAACAACCAGCTCGTTGTTGTTATTCACCTTCATCGCATGCGGGTATTCCTGGCTGGTGCCGCCGAGATAGGTGGAGTAGATCAGAGCATTGCCCGTGGCATTGTATTTGTTGATCGCTGCTTCGTGTCCGCCGCCTGCCCAGTTCTCCTGGAAGGCGCCGGCGGTCGTTGGCCAGCCTGTGCTCCAGGCATCGGCGCCGGCGTAAAGATTACCTGCGGCATCATAGGTAGTACAATAGCTATAGTTGTTGCTGTTGGTCCCGCCGCTGTAAGTAGCGAATACCAGCACCGGGTCGATAATGAGCGGCTTGCCGGCATCGTAGCCGGAAGGGAACTCAAAGGTCAGCTTGCTGTTGCTCAGCTTGTAGCGGGAAGGAACAGCGACTTCCTTGCCATTGATCACCTGGTAAGAATAAGGCGCCTGCTCGATCACCTCGTTCACCGAAGTTTTGATCTTCAGGTTGCCTTCAGGGGTCAGCTCGGGCTGCACACCTTCATATGTCATGGCGATGGCGCCGGCATTGGCGCCGGGCGCCACGATGAAGTCGTATTTTACATTGTTGTCTTTGGAGTACACTGCCATATCGATACCCTGGTAGATATCTTTATGGATCACTTTGCCAAACAGGCCTACATGTCCGGCCCAATTGGCGCTGTTGTTACCGATCAGGTAGTTATGGTAATAGCTTCTGCGGCTTTCCGGGTTGAACTGTGTGGAAAGATTGGCGCCGGCGAATTTTACTTTGTAAGCATGGCGATGAATAACCTCATGGCTGACATCAGCACCTTCATCGTGCCACATCCTGTGGATCCGCTCCATATCCATCGCACTCGCGTAGTTAAACACAAAGCCCTCATTGGTCAGGAACATGGCTCCGCCGGGAATATCGGCTTTGTACCGGGCCTCGGGGTTCCATTGGCCTTTATTTTCGATAAAGTCCAGACCTTCTTTCTTTGGGGCAGGTAACATCACTCCTGTTGCAGGGTGTTTTCCCCTCGCCGAAGCCAATAGCCCGGTAAAAAGAAAGAGCAACAAAGGAAGTGCGTTTTTGTAGTTTGTGCGATTCATTGGTTAGCTTTTAACAGAATTAATAGCGCAATATAACAAAAAAACAGACATGGGATCACCCAAAAGAGTGAGTATGGACACAGATGGACGGCTATATTTAATGTTTTTCCAACCATAATACTCCTTGCCCATAAATAGTAAGGGCAAAAAAAGACCGGTCGAAAACGACCGGTCTTTTTTTGCTGTCGGTATATATTTACCGTATGAGGGTCACATTACCCTGCTGGGTAAAGGTTTCGCCGCTGTCGGTCACGGCTTCGATGGTATAGATGTAAACGCCCATGGGCAGCGCCTTGCCATCCTTGGTGCCGTCCCATCCCTCATCGATATTGGCGCTGCTGTATACCTTATTGCCCCAGCGGTTGAAGATGGTAAAGCTCTTCAGCTGCGCGATACCGCGTTTTGCCGGTTTGAATACCCTGTTGGTACCTGAAGGCGCGAAGGCATTCGGCATATCGATCACGGTCTTTTCCACCAGCACATCCATAGAGTCTTTGACCAGGCAGCCGTGCTCTGTAGTGGCCGTTACAAAGTAACGTGTCCTTACCGCGGGGTTCATCAGCGGGTCGGCAATATTGGTAGCGCTGAGGCCTGAGGGCGGGAACCAGGAGAAATACAGGCAATTGGTCCCCGGCTCAACAT
>NZ_QUZZ01000026.1 GCF_003545695.1 Taibaiella helva
GCTTTGTGGGGGTGAAGAAATTCTGCACCAAGAAGCCGGTGATGAAGCAGGAGAATGTATTGGTGGATATCTGCCCGGCGGATAAGGACAAATACCGCTTTGGCTTTAACGGGCAGGAGAAGGTGAATGAGTGGGCGGGGATGGGAAATTTTATGGATTATAAGGAACGCGGACAGGATACGAGGACAGGTAGATTCTTAAGTGTTGACGCATTGTCAGATAAGTTCCCTTGGTATTCGCCTTATCATTTTGCGGGAAATAATCCTATTCTTTTTATTGATTTGGATGGTACAGAGCCAGCGAAAGGGTCTCCTAATTATGGTAAAAACATAATGGTTGGTGTGATTAACCACAAATCACTAAAGAATAGTTTCTTACAAGACCCTAATACAGAAGCGCCTTACGCCAGAAACAACGACAATTGGATTACAAGCCCGGTGGCTGTAGATTTTGCCCAGTCAGCCACTTTTTTAAAGGCTTTCCAGAAAAAAGCGAACAATTTGGTTCTCGGTGCTCATGGCGGTCATAAAGATGGCATAAGTGTAATAGGCTATACTGCTTTTGATGCAAGCCACAATTTTATAACTGCCGATGATATATATAAATACAAAGGCGATGCTAAGTCCACTTTGAGTGATGCTAAATTAAAGGCAATAGATGACTTAACAACAATCTTGGGAGCTGTGAAAGATGGTGGTAATTTAATTTTAAACGCTTGCTTCATTAATAAAGATGGTGGCAAATTGGGGAAGGCCATTCAATCGTTAGCAAATTATAAGATAAATGTCTACCTTTCTACAGACTATATGCAAGGAGGATATGAGAGCAATGGAACGAGAAGTAATCTAGACCTGAGAGTGATTAAGGAAAAGGGGGTGGTTTATAGTAAAGATAAAAACAAGAACATTGTTTATGATAAGTCAGATTATGAGAATGGCATCTATAAAATAGCCACTGGAGAAGCATCTCAGCCCGAAAAACTTGATAGGAATATGATTTATAACTCCCAAGGAACCCCGACATCCGTAGTTCCTCCTAAAACACAATGATCAGCTATGAGAATATTACTTGTTCTTGCTTTTTTATTTAGCTCACTTTTTGTTTCAGCGAGAAAGCATGATTTCAAACCTTTAAGTAATTATGATACTGCTTATTTATGTAATATTAACTGCACAAGACAATGCCAGTCAGATGAGTTTGTACTATACTGCGATTCAATAGCCTATATAAATGGTCATTGGGAGCAGACTGTAGAAAATCTAAAGTCTATAAGCAGAAAAGATTATGATTCACTAAGAATTATTTTAAACAACCCGGATACTTACAAATATTTAATCAAGAGAGGGGATTCTCTTTTTGCAGGGAGTGATGTTGCTGCTTATACACCTACAGTAGCACTAATAGTAAGAAGAAAAGCAATTATTGAGCAACTAATAATCGATCCTTCTGCCAATAAATATTTATATTTCGTTAGCCAAAGAGGGAAAACTAGATCTTATCCAAAAGAAACCTATCACAGGGTATCGAATCAACTTAACTCGATCTTCAAAAGAAATGGCTTATCATGCCTCGATAATCGGTAGTTTGGTAAGGGGTAATGTTACAGATGTGGGTAATGTTACAGATGTGTGGTTTTAGCCGTATTCATAATCTAAATGATTGATTTTTAAAGAAAGTTGTTTTAAGATGTTACCTAAACCGGATGGGCAATTGCCCATCCGGTTTATTTTTAAGCTAACAAAATCATCTGTGATGCAACAAAATAAGACCTCATGTACCAGATGTGTGGGTGGTGAGAAATACTGTGATCACTGCGGCACGATTTACATCAGGCATGGCTACACAGTTTCCGGCAAACTCCGTTATAAATGCAAGAACTGCAACAGAAGGTAGTGTTCCCTACGTCACTTTCTGAAACTTTTGATATATTTTTTGCTTACTGTCACGAAAAAGAGTTTTGAACGGATTTGAAAATCGGAGGCATTAGTGCCTCCGATTTTTTATTTTGAGTAACTTATGGTATCTAAAAATGGCTTTTAACCGACCCTATGTTCCTTACGTCACCTATGAAATGTAAGTATTGCTCACAAGAATGTATTCGCAAAGGGCTGAGAAACGGCATCCAACAGTTTTATTGTAAGGCTTGCCGAAAATACCAGCGACACTGTTATAAAAGGGCCCCTGTTAGCAAAGAGAAGAAATTACAATTAATACAGTTACATAAAGAGGGTATGGGCGTCCAAAGCATAGGTCGCATTCTTCACATATCTGCAAGCTCTGTCGTAAGGCAAATATTTTCGATTGCGGCCAATACTCCGAAACGCAATATAGATGAGCAGAATCAGGCTTATGAGATTGATGAAATGCAAACTTATGTAGGTCGTAATAATCAATCTAACTATGTTTGGATTACGTATGCTATCAATCGCCAAACCAAGGAAGTTATAGATTTTGTAGTTGGGAGAAGGACGAAAGAAAATCTAAACATAATTGTCGAAAAGATTTTGACATTACGCCCCAGACGCATCTACACAGATGGCCTGAATATCTATAGGGGCCTCATTCATAAAAGTATTCATAGCGTACAACGGTATAAAATCAACCGCATCGAGCGGAAGAATCTGACGTTGCGCACGCACTTAAAGCGATTAAACAGAGAAACCATTTGCTTCAGCAAAAGCATAACAATGTTGCATGCCTGTCTAATGTTATACTTTTTTGGCTAATGCAAGAGACCTCGTTTAAACTTTTGTCGGAAGTCTATTGCGCCCCGGATAGCAGCGGAAAGCCCACAGCCGCTGCTATCCTTCTTTTCAGATGCAATACATCATTTACTTAGGTATGACCATAGGAATGTAATCCATGCAGCGGCAAGGACTTGCAGCGGATAGCCGGAAATGGCGCCATAAAAAATATATTTCCACCAACCGTTTGCAGAACATAACGGATGTGGTGAGCAACAACAACTTCCACAACGACATCAAGCATTATACCAATACGGCCGCTTCCCGTTACCTGTACGATGCCACCGGCAACACCATCAAAGACCAGGTGAGCGGGCAGGATACGATCCTGTGGAACCATTACAACAAAGTGACACAGACCC
>NZ_QUZZ01000027.1 GCF_003545695.1 Taibaiella helva
AATGCTGTTAATACACACCGCCTTCATCACGTTTGACATGCTCCAGCAGCTCCAGTCTCGGGCACTGCGAAGGGCAACGCATCTTCGCTTTCAATTCCCGCTTTTTGATCATTCCTTTATAGATCAGCGATACTTCCAGCCCGCCAACACCATTGCTGGCCGTAGTTAGCTTTGAAGCATTTATATCGTAGGAGAAAGTGAAGGAGTAAGCATCGTAATCGACCTTAACCATAGGGATAACAGCATCGTTGACGCGATAGAAGCAACCGCCCTGGATAAAGAAAAATTTCTTCTGCCCGGCTTCATCCGGGGGGCGCCAGCCAAGCAGGCCGCCCGCTACGATCTCCCGGTAGGGGTCCTGGTAGTTTACATTTGCATGGCAGGTAAGCAGCACCTGCTCTGTAATAAAGGCTGAGAAGCCCGCCTGGCCGCTCCATTTCATCTTCAGGTTGACCAGCGCTGTTTGTGTAAAAAAGGACTCCCTGGGGTTTGTAATGTGATATACCGCTGCACCCAGATAATAAGTAGCTTTCTTTGCCCGCCCGATGAAGCTGTTAAAGCTTACGCCCGCGCTCAAATCCCAGTTGTGCACCTGGTTGCGCGGTATATGTTCGTTGCTGGGATTGGACGCCGAATATTCACCGCCCACATATTGGCTGGCGAAGGTCATCTTATCCTGCTGCACCGAGCGCTGAATATAACCGCCCGAAAAACCAACGGACAAATAGGAATCATGATCGTCTTCCAGGAACTTATTGTAGTTTAAGGCCGGTGTCAGCTGTATGGTGGTTAAGCCAACAGACCCCGCCCTGTCAAGACTTGCAGCAAAGCCGTAGCTCAGGCAATCGTTCACCTCGTTGATACCGATACGGGATTCGGCCGTCGCCAGAAAGGTCTGAAAAGGCATGCCTATGGTCGCCCATTGGTTGCGGTAATTCGCCGCAATCTTATAATCGCCGCTATAGATGCCGGTCAGCGCCGGGTTGCGGACCATATTATGATCGAAGAACTGGGAGAAATGAATATCCTGCCCAAAAGCGGCCGGTACGGACAAGCCGGTCATCATCAGAAGAAGTGTTGTTTTAATTTTCATAGAACATCTTATTTATCAGCTGCTGAAGAATACCGGATACATTGCTACAGCTGGTGATTACAGGCAATAGATCTCCTATCCGGCCACCTGTACATGCGTTAGCGGATGATGGTTATATCCCCTTTCCTGAAGATATCTTCACCTGAGGTACAGGTCGCTTCCAGGTAATACACAAAAGCATCGGGCTTCACCGCCTTGCTCTGGTAGTTACCATCCCAGCCATAGAGCGGATCATTGGCCGGTACATTGTCCCTGCTGTAGATCAGCTCGCCCCAGCGGTTGTAAATACGGAATACCTTTACCCACTTCAGCGACAGGCCGATCGGGTAAAAACGGTCGTTGTTGCCATCCCCGTTCGGGCTGAAGGTATTAGGAATATAGATTTTGTTGCAGTCCAGGTAAACGCCTACCGTATCTGTTGCTTTACAGCCTGCTGATGTCGTTACCGTTACCGTATATATTGTACTACGGGCGGGGCTGGCTTGCGGACGATTGCAATCCGTACAGCTTAATCCTTCGGAAGGCGTCCAGGCATAGCCCAGGTTGGTCCCCGGTGCCTGTGCGTTCAGGTACATCGTCGTACCCACGATCTCCAGCTTCGCATCTACCACAGGATTGGCATGAACAATCACGACTACTTGGGTTCGCGGGCCTTCACAGCCATTGACCGTCTGGCTTACATACCAGGTCGTGGTACCCGGCGTTGTTGTCGATGGAACGGGGCCTGTCATGGCGCCTGTACCACCTTCCGCTTCTGTATACCAACGCAGGCCTTCGCCCGTGGCGCTCAACGCAGCTGCCAGATCGCCTTCACAATATTCTACGAGGCTGACCGCGTCCGGAGCAACGGGTAAAGGATTCACGTCCACGGTAAGCGGAGCTCTTTGACTTTCGCAGCCATTTACTGTTTGGCTCACATACCAGGTAGTCGTGCCCGGGCTTGCCGTTGAGGGCACAGGCGCTGTGGCGCTGCCGGTATCGCCCGAAGGAATGGTATACCATTGCAGGTTGCTGCCGCCTGCGGTCAGTGCAGTTGCCGGCTCGCCCTGGCAATAGGCTACAGGACTAACTGCGGGTGCAGCAGGCGTAGCATTAATGATCACTGCAATAGCAGCACGGGAGCTTTCGCATCCGTTCGCTGCCTGGCTCACATACCAGGTGGTGGCACCCGGTGTTGTTGTCGGAGGCGTAGGCGCCGTGGGGCTGCCCGTACCGCCTGAGGGTGTCGTATACCACAGCAGGTTGGCGCCGGAAGCATTCAGGGCTAGGGCGGGTGCATCCTGGCAGTAGACTACCGGGCTGCTGACTCCCGGCACCGGCGGTACGGGATTTACGGTTACCGTCAATGTTGCGGTTGTGGCGCACTGGCCGGCATTGGGGGTAAAGGTATAGGTACCGGTGGCGGTATTGCTTACTGTAGCCGGGCTCCAGGTGCCGGTAATGCCATTGGTCGAGGTCGCGGGCAGCACGGGAGCGGTAGCGCCGGAACAGATCGGGGCTATGGCCGCAAAGGCGGGTGTTACCTGGGGGCTCACCGTAAAGGTCAGGGTAACGATACTGTCACAGCCTACTGCATTCGGCTGGGTATGGGTATAGGTGCCGGAGGCGGTGAGGCTCTGCCCGTTCCAGGGGTAAGGCAGCTGCGTCTCGCAGACCGTAA
>NZ_QUZZ01000028.1 GCF_003545695.1 Taibaiella helva
GACTATTGATGCAAAGGTCGGTGCATTTAAGCCTTGAGCTATTATAGAATCAAGGAATTAAATTACATATATCACAGGTTTTTGTTCGTTTTACGGATCTTATGTTTCGTTTGGCCGGTAATACTTCTTCTCTCCTCTACAAAGTATTTTTCCATGTTCTTATTTATTGAATTTACAAATAAAACATGGGGTGCAAGGGATATTGGTTACCTTTACACTAATATTCATAGTGGCTATCCGCCCGTCCTGATCTGCTTTCTTCCTTCTCTTCAGCCTGTTTGGGTGCCTTCTTAGGTTCACTTTTTATCCCACTTATATGAACATCTTCGTTGGTAACCTGACTGCCATTGTACAGTTAAAGCACCTCAGAAACCTGTTTTCTAAATTTGGCTCCGTTAGCCGGGTAATGATTATCCGGGAAAGCAGGGCTATACTGCCCCGTATTTTTTGCTGGGTCGTCATGAAAGAACGTGCTGATGCTTTACGGGCGATTAAGACCCTGGATCATAGCGAATTTATGCAACGTACCATTTTAGTCAATGAGGCTGTACTTGTGTCAGATACTAAATGACATATCCTATGTATATAAAGATAACTAAATCCAGCACTGTCGCACTATCACATGAAGGAGATGTTCTATGGATGTACCCATTTAATGGTGACCCTGAAGACTTTTTTAACGAGCAAGACAAGAAGCGCGCTGAAGCATACGAGATTCGCCTAATTAACCATGTTAATGGAATGATGACACTTCTAAATCCTGCTGATTCCCGAATCATGTTTGCCCCACCGGGAGAGGTCGGTCGTTTATTTATAAAATCCGACCATCTGGTTACACAAAATATATGGTGGCAGTGGAGCAATGAGATCTGACATTTGATAGTTGTAGATTGTAATTCTATTCTGTTATTTAAATTTAAAACTATGTCTTTCAGAGAAACTTTGGATACAGTCAGTGCAGTGTTAATGATGTTGAAGCGAAAGGGCCAGGACAATGAATTCACTGTATATCATCGCGAGTGGCTTAGTCTCAAAGGCAAGCTGTATCGTGCTCAGGAAACACATATTGTCAGGACGTATCGTTTCGAAGGAATATCTGACCCTGCAGACCAGGCTATTATCTACCTGGTTCGTACAAATGACGGTACTATAGGTTACAGCCTTGATGCATATGGCACCTATACCAACCACACTGATGATGGTTACGCGGAATTGATTAGCAAAATGACAATGAGTTGATGATTTTTACCCGGAAACCTTAACACTTACACACTATAAAGCATTTTATTATGAAGGCTGAGCTCTCTGATCAGGTATCCTTAGAGGAGCAGGATTTCCTGGATAAATTACACAAAATAGTGGATGAAACCATCCAGGAGGAGGGGCTCATCTTGAATAACCTGTTGCATCCCCCCGCTGAAATCTTATCCAGGGGACAAAAGCTATCCGATCAGGTAGCTCGCTTCGGTGGAAGCTGGAAATTTATTATCCTCTTTATTATTACTCTAATGCTTTGGATCATTTACAATGTTGTCATGATCCGCAGTCGCATATTCGATCCTTATCCTTTTATTCTTATGAACCTGCTGCTATCCTGTATAGCTGCCCTTCAGGCTCCGGTTATTATGATGAGCCAGAACAGGCAGGAAGAGAAAGATCGCATGCGGGCAGAGAACGATTACCTGATCAACCTAAAGTCGGAGATCGGCATTCGCAGCTTGCACCAGAAAATGGATTTACTTCTGGGAGAACAAATCAAAAGCCTTTATGAACTGCAAGCCAGACAATTGGAAATGCTTCAGGAAATTAAACAGAAAATACAAGGGAAAGACGCAGGCATTTAAAAGCGCAATTTGTCTTTTCCGGGATCAACAAGTATGTTATGAGGGTGCATGGGGAAAGGTGTGAATAGTGTAACTCTTTTCTATGATTGTGTAATGACAGGATCACTGAAACAACAGACCTTTGTGCTGTGAAAATTCATTCACGAAATTAAACTGTAGTAAAATGAATATTGAACAAAGTAAAGCTGACAAAAGTTTTAAGATCATAGGGGATTGGGCGCCCCAATCGAAACTGCTCAAAGAAAAATTCCCTCAACTTACCACTTCAGATTTACAATTTGAACCTGGTAAAGAAGAAGAGTTGCTGGGGCGGATCGAAACAAGACTGAATAAGAAACGCGAAGAAGTGATCAACATTGTAAAAAAAGGTATGCCAGAAAAGGCACTGTGATTTTAGCTCCTATGGCCCATATATGAATAAGAGAAGACAGGTACTATCCTGTCTTTTTTTATTGCCCAATTTAACACGATTCCCATTATTG
>NZ_QUZZ01000029.1 GCF_003545695.1 Taibaiella helva
TGCCGCTTTCGAAAGACAGCTGCCTTACCTCGCTGTATTCGTAGATACCATCCTTGTCTGTTTGTTTCAGCCGGTAATAGTTGTTACCCCTGAGCGGTGTCTTGTCGGTATAGCTGTAGACCAGCTTTTCATTGCTGTTACCCTCAGCAGCTTTGCTGCTTACAAAGCCGATACCGGTCCATGCCTCGCCATCTGCGCTGCGTTCAATAGCAAAGCCCTCATTGCTGGCTTCAGATAGGGTCGTCCATCCGAGCAATGCTGTGGCGCCTTTGCGGGTTGCCGTGAAACCGGATAAGCGAACCGGGAGCACACCGCAAGTGACATCAAAAGAAACAGTATCGCTGCTTTTGCAGGCTCCCGAAGGTGTGGTGATCGTCCACACAAATTTATACTGTCCTATTACGGTAAGGTTTCGCGCCTTGGTAGCGGGGCTAGTAGCTGCATCGATAACCGGGCTGGCACCTGATGGCGCTGAGGCCACCGTCCACACGCCTGTGCCGGCACCGGTGGCATTACCGAGAAGCGATACAGTGTCGGCGCAAACGCCCGTTTGGTCGCTGCCGGCATTCGCGTTAATGACCTGGTTCAGATGAATCGTAAAATCGTATTGCAGCGGTCCGGGGATGCCGGAACAGGCGTACTCCTGCTCCAGGAAAGGCCCGGCCCCATTGCCGGAAAAGGGGATAAGCCGGATCACATAGTCGCCAGGCTTATCCAGGTTGGATACTGTGGTTGTAGCCTGTGTAATGCGACGCAGGTTACTGGCTGTGAATACGGGCGTGGCTGAGCCGGCTGGCTTGGACAAGACCTGGAAATTATAATATCCGCTAAACCCCTGGAAGTAGCTGCTATTGACCACACCCTGGTACACCTCTGGTAGCCTGATCGTTGCGCTTACACTACCGGTGCCGGGGTAACAGGCTGTGGTATCAGGTACAAAAAGCGGCGGGCGGCTGTTGTCTGAGATATGGATATAGTAGCTCTGGGAGCGGAAACAAGGTGAAGTACCCACCTGTACAGTAAACACGTAGGTGCCGACTTTCCAGCCACTGGCCCCCGGGTCCACGCTCACCGTGCGATTGGCCGTACCGGCGCCCGTTTGCGTAAGCACAGGCGTGCTGGCCCCGGGAGGCAATATCCCCGAGCTGGCAACCGTGGTTACAATCGTGGTGGGATCGTCGGCAGGGTTAATGCTGAAATAGAACAGTTCCGGAGTCGAAGTGCCGGCAATACCGCAATGTACTTCTCCCCCTGTGCTTCCACCAGAATAAAGCGCCAGCTGTTCCGGCGCCCCATGCCCCGTGGGCTGGAAGTTAACCGCGTGGCTGTTTATGCCTGTAACGGTAAAAGTCATGGAGGGTGAGGTTATGGTGCCACAGCAATTGCTTACGGTAATGGTGAAAGTATAAGTCCCCAGAACGCCGGCGCCCGTTACATAGATCCGGCGTCCTTCGATCCTGGCAAAAGCAATATTTCCTCCGGCCGGCTGGCTGCTTACATTAAGGGTAATGGTTGTGCCGTTGGCCGCAGCGCCGGCCGAGCCGGAAGTACTGCTATTGAAAGCGGGGCCGGAAGTAAAATCGAAGAACTGCGAAGAAACGGTATCGATGCATTTTGTGGTATTGCTCACATTCAGTGCCGGGTTGGGACAGAAACGCACGATCGCCGTGTCTTTGTAGGAACAGATACCATCATTGGATACGATGGTGAGAATAGCGTAATAAGCGGGATCGACCTCGTGGTTGGCCTTATTGATGAGGGAAAAGACGGGATTGGCGATCGTATTGTCGCTGAAAGAGGAATTGGTTGTAACCACCGTCCCGAAATTCTGGCTGCTGAAAATATGGACAGCAGACCAGGAGCCCGTAAAGCCCGGAGGGATTACCCCATCGAGCGTGGCCATTCCGGTAGTCGCACAGATCCCGGTCTTATCCGGACCAGCGGTAAAGGATGAGGGCCTGGGGTGCGCGGTGATCGTAACCTGCGATTGCGCCACCCCGGTACCGCAAGGATGGCTGAGCTGGAACACATAGTCGCCGTCTGCGGTCATCCCGGTTACATTGGTGGTCAGAGCGCCTGGTGTGGCAATGACCGGCGTTACCGGGCCGGATACGAAGCTCCAGCTTGGGCTGCCGGCGCCTACGGTGCCCGATACGCCGCCGGTTAAAGTGGTAGTAGAGCCGCATACAACAGCATTACCACCGGCATTGGCGGTGCAATCCTGCGCCAGGGCTATGCCTGCGCCCAGGAGCACAGCAGCAGCAGTAAGCAATACCGCCTTTAAAGTAAATTTTGCGTTCATT
>NZ_QUZZ01000002.1 GCF_003545695.1 Taibaiella helva
TGCTAAAATTAAATCCTTCCGTTCTTCTTCCAGGGGTGTAAGAGACATCCCTTTCTTCCTCTTCAGGCTCGCAAATATCTATGCTTAATTATCTTCTCCCCCCAACTTTTACGATTGATCCAAAGAAAAAGCTTGATCCCATGATACACACAAAAGCGTGGGCAAGCTGGTCTGGATGCGTAGCTGTCTGAACGACGGTAAAAGCAGGCAAAAAAAATCCCCCATTGTGGTAACGGGGGATGGTAGTGGAGGCACACGGATTCGAACCGCGGACCCTCTGCTTGTAAGGCAGATGCTCTGAACCAGCTGAGCTATGCCTCCTTCAAATCGGGGTAGTGGAAGCACACGGATTCGAACCGCGGACCCTCTGCTTGTAAGGCAGACGCTCTGAACCAGCTGAGCTATGCTTCCGTTATTTTTAAGAACTGCCTCAGCTCGTTTGCTGAAGGGAGTGCAAAGGTAATTGACCGTTCTTAATTTTCCAACTTTTTTGTCTTGATTTTCAAAAAATATTCTCCTTAATGTGTTGCCGCTTTCCCCGCGGGTAAGAAAAAGCAGGCATGGATAGACCTGCCTGCTTTGCTTATCATGAATGTCTTGAATTAAGATGCCTGCAACTGCGGATATTTGTTGCCCAGCTGCTCTTTGAAGTATTTGCCCATGATCTCGAAATCCACCATGGTCTTGAACACATTGCCGGTGAAGGGCGAGAGCGGGCCTTCGGGGAGCCGGGTAATACGGTCGTAGAACAGGATATCCATTTTCTTGCCCTCTTTGTCAAGCGTGATCTTCTGCGTTTTGCGGCCCATGGCCGAGCCCATGCGGGTTACTTTATCTGTTGCCGAAGTGCGATCGATCTTAGCTGTGCTCAGCTCATAACGGTCAAAGACAAAATGATCTCTTACTTCACCTTCCTGGAACAGCACATAATGAAGGTCGTCGCCACTCAGCACGAGATAGCTCGCATGATCGGCGGTACGGTATTTGGCTTTAACGCCTACAGCCGCCCAGGCTACGGTCTTGGCGGCTGTAATCGCGGCTGATGTTGCCTGCTGGCCGATATTAGTGATATGTGCGCATTCCGTTACAGCATTGATGACGCTGCCGTTCATCTGCTGCCTGATCTGGTCCAGGCGGTCGGTCATTAAAGCGGGTAACAGCTCTGCTGCACGATGGTACTGGTTGTCGGCGTTGTAGTCGCCCAGCAGTTTTTTTCTGCGGGCATTCATGAAAATAATGTAAGCAACGGAAAGGCTTACCATGACCGCGACAATGATAATAGTGGTAGTCATAAAGCAGTACGGACTTAAGTGATTCGTGTTTTTATTGGCAGTACAAACTAACGACTTCCCGGCCATTGGACGAATGCCCGATGTATATTCAGCCCTGGAGGATCAAAATCCGTGGGAAAACAGGAGAAAAGTGCGGCTATAGAAATCCTGCGATGGCGCTGCTGTAGCCTTTTTCAGCTGCCTGGTCGCCAATGATTTGTTAAAGAATGAGCATGCGAAGGCTTATACCAGGGCTGGTTCCGGCTGCGTTGTCCGTATCAGCAGGAACTGGTTGCCATAGGGCAGGGTGGCGTCCATTAGGGTATCGAAAAAAGTGTTGCCCTGCTCGAGGAAATAAGGCATGAAGGTATCATAGCGCTCCTGCAGCGAATCATTTGGAAACAGCCGGTTTTTCAGCTTGTAGATCTGCGACAGCTGCCCGGCCATATTCCTTTTTTCGGCCCGCATCATCTTCTTCTCCATTGTATCGAGCTGGTGCCGCATTTTGGTCAAAGCGGCTTCTGCGCTGGCTCTCAGGGTAATATCGATATTGATGGCCTTCATCTTGATCTGGTCGAAGATATGATTCAGCTGCTGCTTGTTGTCTTCCAGCTGCAGGTCTTTATGAGTATGCTTATGTACGAAGGCGCGGACCAGCTTTTCAGCAGGCTGGAACAGTTCCTCATCGCTCAGGCCGGTCTTGCGTTGCAGCTGCGTAGCGGCGGCATCGATCCATAGCACGGATTGCCTTAAGACCAGGGCCGGAAAGAAAATGCGGTAATGATCAAATGCCGGCTTCAGCTGCAGCCAGTAGGCCACTTCGCTGCCGCCACCGATAAAGGCTACGTCGGGTAGTATGGTTTCCTGGAACAGGCCGCGGAGGATCACGTTCGGGCTGAAACGCTCCGGATGCGCCTTCACTTCCTGCCCGAGCGCTTCACGGTCCCAGCGGATGTCGCTGCGCAATACACGCCATTCGTCGCCATGTTGCTCGATGCGCTCGCGGATGTCGTCTTTAAGATAAAACAGGTTGATCGGACGGGAATAAGCCTGGGCGCCATAAGCCTGTTCCAGGGCGTGCGAAGTCTGTTGCACGAGCTCATGCGCCTGTGGCCGGAAAAGCTCTTCCAGCAATACCGGGACGAATAGCTGTTTCAATGCGGCATCATCCGGATCGATCACCACAACCCCGTAACGGCCCAGCAGCTCGTTCACAATGTAGCGGGTGGCTTCGGCTATCGTGCCGTGTTGCCGGTAAGCATTGTAAATAATCTCTTTCAGTCTTTCGGCATTATCGCCGGGAGGACCAATGAGCGCGGTCAGCTGATCCAGCAAAGGTTGCAGGTCCCTGGTCGACATACGGCCCACGGCGCCCGCCTGCTCGGTCTGCCAGCGGAAACGGATACCATTGAATCGGAATACGCCCAGCTCGTCAAGGTCGGCATCTTCGGAACCTATGTAGAAGACAGGGACAAAGCGGTGTTCGGGACGCAGCGCTTCCAGGTGGCGGGCCAGCTTTGCGGCATGGATGATCTTATAAATGAAGTACAGGTAGCCGGTCATCAGGTTGGGCTGATGCGCTGTGCATACGGTAAAGGTATTGTCGTCGGCGAGCGCATCGATATTACGGCTCACTGCTTCGTATAAAGTATGGTTACGGTACTGGCGGCGAAGGGTTTCGACCAGCACCTGCCTGTTCACGGGAAATTGCTTCCGGGCAGTAATAGCACGGTCCAGGCCGGCATCGTCGGGAGAGAACGCGTAAAAGGGCGCCAGCGCTTCATGGCCGGCAAGGTAATCGGTGTTCAGCCCCGAGAAGAAAGTAGTGGCCTGGTGCGGTATACAGACGGTTTCCACGTGAATGTATTTTTGATTAAAGACAGGCAGCAAATGTAACAGGAAATGTGCAAACAGGGGTTAGCGGTCCGTTAATAGCGGGATAAGCGAAGTCGATACTGCTATCGGATCTCCAGTCCCCTGATCTCGCCCAGCTTTTGCAAACATGCTTCCTTATGGCTTAAAGGTATGCCAGCCTCCAGGATACAGAACAGCTGCATGTCCTGGCGGTATATTGTGGCATCGCTCTGCTTCAGCGCCTGCATCACTTCATTCATCAGCGAATAATCATATTCCAGCGAGATCCTGTGCTCTACATTCTTTTCCACTACCGTTGCCAGTGCCAGGCAGTCGGCAGTCGCGGTCTTGTAGGCATTGATGAGGCCGGGCACGCCCAGCAGGGTGCCGCCGAAATAGCGGACCACGACGACCAGCACATCGGTAAGGCCTGCGCTGTCGATCTGCCCCAGTATAGGCCGGCCCGCGCTGCCCGAAGGTTCACCGTCGTCGTTGGCTCTGAATTGCAGGCCGTCGGTACCCAGGCGATAAGCATAGCAATGATGTACTGCTTTGGGATGCTCTTTCTTCAGGCCTTGCAGGTGCTGTTTGATCTCTTCTGCATTGCGGGCGGGGAAGGCATAGCCGTGAAACTTGCTGCCCCGGTCCTTGAATTCGGCATAGGCTGTGCCACTAATGGTCTTATAGGTTAGCTGCATTTATTTTTTGGTTGCGGTTACCGAGTACATCATGGGAAGCTTATGGCCCAGGTGTTCGATAACGAATTTGCGGTCGCCGGCCGGTATCATACCGGCGAAGGCGTTGTAATGGGAAAAGGCGTATTCCCGGAAGCCTGTAATCGTAAGTCCGTTGTGCAGCAAGCCGGTGAAAACCTCGTCCAGGCTGTGGTTCCAGCTCACCTCTTCATATTCGATAGGTGCATTCCGGTCGGTATAGGTGCCGGTGCTTTGTTCGATAATGGTCTCGGTATTGAAATAGTCGTACTGGATCCTGCTGAAATCCTTGTCGAACATCCACACTACCGGGTGGAATTCTACCATCACAAATTGTCCTCCGGGCTTGAGAAACGTATTCAGCAGCTTGCCCCAGCGCTGGAGATCGGGCAGCCAGCCTATGACACCGTAGGAGGTGAAGATAATATCGAACTGCTCGTCAAGATGCTGTTCCAGATCGTAAACATTGCAGCAGATAAAGCGGGCATCGAGGCCCAGCGCGGTATTCAGCTCCTGTGCTTTGGCAATCGCCTGATCCGAAAGGTCGACACCGGTTACTTTTGCGCCCATGCGGGACAGCGAAAGACTGTCCTGACCGAAGTGACACTGCAGGTGCAGAACACTTTTGCCTTTGATATCACCCAGCAGGGTCAGTTCCGTCTCATTAAGCGAGGAGGCTCCTTCCATGAACTTTTGCACGTCGTAGAACTCGGAATCGATATGCACCATGGTTCTTTTGTTCCAGGCGTCCTTATTGGTTTGGGTATAATCTTGTGGTATGTTCATTGTCGTAGTGATAAATGTGATCTGTTTCCAGATGTATGATGTCCTGCCGGATGGCATGCTGTAATGTTGGCGCGGGTGTGCCCGCACCGAGCAGCTGTGGTGTCCGTATCACAAAGGCTTCGTCCCAGAGGCCGGCTGCAATAAACTGCTGCAGCGTACGGGCGCCGCCTTCGATGATGATGGAATTGACCTGCACCAGCTGCCGGAGCCAGGCGGCCGGCTCGTCTGCTTCGACCTGTAGCCATTGCAGATTGGGCTGTGCTGCCGTTTTCAGCCGGTTCAGGATGATTGTGGATTGTGTGCCATCCATCAGCTTCAAGGTAGCCGGCAGGGCCAGCTGCGGGTCAACAACAACACGCAAGGGCTGCCTGCCCGATCCGTAGCGGTTGTTCAGCTGCGGATCGTCGAGCAAAGCGGTGCGGTAACCTACCAGTACAGCGTCTTCTTCGCTGCGCATGCGGTGCACCCACTTTTGTGAAAAAGTATTGGAGAGCATCACGCGCCTGCCTTCCGGTGGTGCGATAAACCCATCCTCGCTTTGCGCCCACTTGAGGATGACATAAGGCCTTTGCCGTTCCTGCCGGGTAAAGAACCGGCGGTTGAGCCGGCGACAGGTTGCTTCCAGCACGCCTTGCATCACTTCGATGCCGGCAGCTTCCAGCCGGGCAATGCCCCTGCCGCTTACCTGGCTGAAGGTATCGGTGCAGCCGATCACCACGCGGGGGATACGGTGCTTCACGATGAGATCGGCGCAGGGTGGGGTACGGCCAAAATGCGCGCAGGGCTCCAGGCTCACATACATGGTGCTTTGCGGGATCAGCGCCCGGTCGGCTTCTGCTACAGAGTCGATGCAATTCACTTCAGCATGGGCCTGCCCGTATTCCCGGTGCCAGCCTTCGCCTATGATCCGGTCCTGGTGCACGAGCACGGCGCCCACCATAGGATTGGGCGATACCTGGCCGGCACCCAGGGCAGCCAGCGTAAGGCAGCGTTGCATGTACTCTTCGTGTGTCGGCATGGTATTCAATATAAAAGGAGCTACCCGAAAGGTGGGCAGCTCCTTTGTATCCAGTAAACTGGTCAGGTAGCTTTGCGGCCGGATCATCCGGAGGAGCGCTTAACCTAGCCTTTCTTTTCTTCGGTTGCTTTCTTGTATTTATCCGGATTCTTTTCGAAGGTCTCTTTGCAGTGCGGGCTGCAGAACCAGGTAGTATCGGAACCGTTGGCCGCAAACTCTGTCCATTGTTCTTCGCCGCGCTCCATGCCGCATACCGGATCGGTCACTTTTGCTATCGGCGCGGAGGCTGGCGCAGTGCTTGTTCCCGTGCTGGTAGCAGGCTCGCTGCTGGTAGCAGCCGCAGACTCTTCTGTTTTATTGGCATTGCCGCAAGCCGCCAGGAACAGGGCTGCAGCGATAACCAGGCTATATCGTTTCATATTGTTCGTTTGATGAGGGCAAAGGTAATTAAATGTCGCTTAAGAAGTGTGCTCAGGCACATTGTCGAGATAGTTGGCCAGGGTCCGCACCGCCTTCTCATGGGTCTTGACAAAAGGATTGCTCATATCCCATACATAGCCGGCCAGCACGCTGCAGATCTGCTCTTTGAACTGCTCGCTCTTGTTCTTCGCAAAGAATATTTTGAACAGGGTACCGTCGTACCAGCCATTGACATAAGTACGGAAAACACTAACGCCCTGCATGGTCGGTTCAGTGTATTCCTTCTGCCAGTCGACCGCTTCACCGTTCAGTTGACGGATCACCAGCCTGGCGGCAGTTTGCGCCGATACGGTGGCCAGGGTTACGCCGGAAGAGAAGATCGGATCGAGGAACTCGGTTACGTTGCCGGTCAGCACAAAGCCTTTGCCCCAGAAGGTATCGGTGGTGGCGCTCCATCCCTGCAGCACTCTTGGTTCAAAGATCAGCCCGGCATTGCTGAAGCGTTCTTTAAGCGCGGGCTCATCGGCGATCATCGCACGGAACTGCTCTTCGGGCGTACCGGTATATTTATCAAAGAATTCGGGTTTGGATACATAACCAACTGAGGTATTGCCGTTGGCAAAGGGAATGGTCCATATCCAGCAATCGTCGCGGTGTACATAGACGACAATGCGGTTGGGCTCTTCCTGTTCCAGCCTGCGGGGATCGGTAATATGGGCAAACATTGTTTTGCGGGCAGGCTGGCTTGAAGGCTTTTCCAGGTTGAACAGCCTGGGGATCACCCGGCCATAGCCGCTGCCGTCGACGATAAAACGGGCCTTGATCTGGTAAGGCTCGCCGCCTTCGGGTTGTATGGTCGTCACGCTGCTGCCGTCTTCGGCAATATCGATAGCCGTCACTTCGTGCTTATAGGCGATGGGGATCCCTTTCCGCTCGCATTCATTGGCCAGCGTAAAGTCAAAATCAGCCCTGGGCATCTGCCAGGCATAGCGCCAGCCGTCGGTATGCTGCTTTTCAAAAGTAAAATCGCAGATCTCGCCGTTGCGTACAAATTTGGCGCCCGATTTGACCTGGAATTGTTGTGCGTTCAAAGCATCCATAAATCCGGCTTCCTCAAGGGCTTCCAGGCAACGCGGAAGCAGGCTTTCCCCGATCACAAAACGCGGGAACTGCTGCTTTTCCACGATCCGCACATCAAATCCTGCTTTCTTGATCAGGGCGGCGGCCACAGTACCTGAAGGACCTGCGCCGATCACTAATACGTCTGTTGTTATCATACAAAAGCCGGTAGGCAATTATTGGTGTAAATAAAGAGGCATTGTTTTTCATTGGCGGGCGTACGGGCATGGGCAATTGTATATACGCTCCGAGGTTGCAGGTCAGGGCCTTTTTCTCAGCTCCAGTATCGTATGGCTGAGCCCGATAAGGTCGTGCTGCTGTACGATATCGAAACCGGCCTTATCGATCAGCTGGTAGAATACCTTGCTGTCGTACATCTGGCTGTTCCCGTTGGCTATATTGGTAAAATACAGCGAGGTCATCTGCAGCGCAAAGGCTGAAGTAGCAAAGCGTTGCCGGTCCCAGAAGGTCTCGTTGATGAAAATACGTGTATGCTCATCGGCCACACGGTAGCATTTTTCCAGTATGGCAACAATCTCGTCGTCTGCAAAACAATCCAGGAACTGGCTCATCCATATCGTATCGTAGCCGGAGGGCAGCTCCAGGGCTGGGTTCAGCACATCATGCGTATGGTAAGATACCCTGCCGGTATAGCCGGCAGCGTCGATGTTCTGCTCTGCCATTTTCAGCTGCCCGGGCAAGTCTACAATGCCCATATGCACCTGGTCGTTGTATTCCAGGCAGGCCAGCGTCCATTTGCCGGTATTGCCGCCGATGTCGAGCAGGCGGGCAGGCGGTGTATTGAATACAATAGGCAATGCCTCGGGGAAAGCATTGTCCGAATAATAATGATCGAAAGCCAACCAGCTTTCCTTTGCGGGGGAGGGGAAGCTGGAAAGACCCTCGTACAGGGTATTCCAGTCGCCAAGCGTTTTCAGCCCTTCCGGCTTGTTGTGCTCGATGGAGGCTTCCAGGCTGGGAGAACCTTTGTAGCAGACGTCGCGCATAAAATCGAAATTGACGCGCGTCATTTCATGATTGAGGAGGATATGGCCGGTCTTAGCCAGGAAATAACGGTTCTCTTTGCGGTATACCAGCGACATGCCCAGACCTGCTTCAAGCAGGATCCGTACTCCATAAGGCGACATGCCGGTTTGTGCGGCAGCGTCGGCTATCGTAATGCCTTCGCTGCGGGCTGCTTCTACGGCATGCAGGATGCCTTTGTCCCGCAGCAGGCGGGAGGCTTCCCACACATAGGGTGCAAAAGCGATCATCTGTGCGCGGTCGATCGCTTCCAGGGCGCGTACATTGTCTTCTTCAAAAAGGGGCTTCAGCTGAATATTTGTTGTCTCCATGAACGTTTTCAAGATAAGGGCTCAAAAGTACGATTTACGCCCGACATGCATTGGTAAGTGAACTGCGTGTCCGGTATTATTTGTATTTCCATTTTGTTTATATCTTAATGGAAAGATAATTTAGGATACCCCTGCCCGGCAGGGATAATTTTTACCTTTGCACCCCAATATAAATGATTTTATGAGAGTTATTTTACTCAGTGCCTTCGCGTTGTTATTTCATTTGCAGGTAATTGCGCAGAATGCTGCTAAAGCTACGGCAATCGTTAAAGGCAAAGTGCTGTCGGCGAATACCAGGAACGCCATTGGCGAGCTCGAGGTGCTGATCCCCAATCTTAAGTTGCTGACCACTACTGACGGCAACGGCGAGTTTACCTTCAGCCAGGTCGAATATGGCACCTATATGATGGTAATCAGTAACGGTTATACCATCAACGATACGTTTAAAATCGCTGTAGATAAAGAACTGGTCGATCTGGGCCCGCTTACGGCACAGATCGACGATGCCGCCGCCAATCCCCTGGCCGGCCAGCTGCCCACCATCGCTCTGGAAGAAAGCGCTTCCAGCGCTGATGATGATGGGATCAGTGATCAAAGCATTTCCGGCGTGCTGACCGCTTCCCGTGATCCCTTCATGAGCGCTGCCGCATTTACTTTCGGGCCGCTGCGTTACCAGCTGAGGGGCTATAACCGCGATCAGCTTGAAGTTTATATGAACGGCCTGCAGATGAACGACGTCGAAATGGGCTCCGCCTTCTTCGGCCAGTGGGGCGGCCTTAACGATGTGTTCCGCAACCAGTCCGTTGTATTCGGCCTACAGCCGGGAGAAGACGGCTTCGGCGGCCTTACCGGCTCCAGCTCCATCAACGCAACTGCTGCTGCGCAGCGTAAGCAGACCCGTGTCTCTTATTCGCTTTCCAACCGTACTTACCGCAACCGCCTGATGGTGACCCATAGTACCGGTATGATGCAGAACGGATGGGCCATCTCAGTATCCGGTTCCAAGCGTTGGGCCAATGAAGGTTATATTCCCGGTACCTTCTACGACGGATACTCTTATTATTTAGGGATCAGCCGTAAGCTGGGCAAGAAAAGCCTTTTGCATTTTACCACTTTCGGCGCACCCACCAAGAGGGGTAAGGCTATGCCTGCTACACAGGAAGCTATGGACCTGGCCGGCAGCAACTTTTACAATCCCAACTGGGGCTACCAGGACGGCAAAAAGCGCAATGCCAGGGTGAATAACTCTTATCAGCCGGTGTACATGCTGAACTATGAGTACAACCCGGATAACACTACACACCTGAATATCGTGGCAGCCTACCAGACAGGCTTTAACGGTAATTCCGTGCTCGACTGGTACAATGCCCGGGATCCGAGGCCCGATTATTACGGCTATCTGCCCAGCGCTTATATCAACTCCCCCAAAGGCGCCAATTACGACCTCGCTGAAGAGACCCGTGAGAAATGGTTGAACGATGAAAATACACGTCAGGTCAACTGGGATCGCCTGTATGCCGCCAACCGGATGAACACCGACGGCATGCCCGGCGTCAGCGGCCACCGTTCTGTATACGTAATCGGAGAGGACCGTGACGATATCAACAAGTACAGCTTCGCTGCTAACCTGCAAAAGGCCCTGAACGAGCACATCAGCATCTACGCCGGCGTCAGCTTTATCTACCAGCAGACAGAAAGCTACCGCAAGCTGCTCGACCTGTTGGGCGGCGACTACTATGTCAACCTCAACCAGTTTGCCGAAAGGACTTATGTCGGTAACAATACCCTGAACCAGGTAGACCTGAACAATCCCAACGCGATCGTAAGGGTAGGCGATAAGTACAACTACGATTACACCAGCCGCTTCACCAAAGGCTTTGCCTGGGGCCAGGCAGTGTTCACCTACAATAAGGTGGACTTCTTCCTGGCAGCGCGGCTTGGTACGGATGGCTTCAGCAGGGATGGTAAATATAAAAATGGTCTGTTCCCCAATAATTCTTACGGAAAGTCAGAGAACCAGAGCTTCTTTACTTACCAGGCTAAGGGTGGCCTTACCTATAAGATCAACGGCCGCAACTACCTTTTCGTGAATGGAGCGGTAATGACCAACTCACCCACGTTTGACAATACCTTTTTCTCACCCAGAACCCGCAACTCGATGATCGATAATCCGCAGGTAGAAAAGATCAAGAGTGTGGAAGGTGGTTACCTGCTGCGTTCGCCGAGGTTCAACGGACGTCTGACGGCTTTTGCTACCGATATCGACAACAGCACCGACATCATGCGCTTCTATCATGAAGATTACCGCACTTTCGTGAACTATGTGATGCAGAATGTCAATATCCGCCACATTGGTGGTGAAGTAGCCCTGCAGGCTAAGATCTCGCCCAGCCTTACCGCAAGCGCCGTTGCTACCTGGGCACAGGTGTTCTATAAAGACAATCCCAATATCAGCATCTTCCTGGATAATGATACCAGCAAAGTGGTGGGTACAAGCACAGCTTACCTGAAAAACCATTATGTAGCTGCCGGTCCGCAATCGGCATATACCTTGGGTCTGAACTATCGCTCGCCCCGTTACTGGTATGCCAATGTCAATTTCAACCTGCTCGACCGCAATTATATCGATATCAATCCCAGCCGCAGAACTACTGATAATGTCGACCTGCTGACTCCGGAAAGCGATGCCTGGCATAAAGTGCTTGACCAACAGAAATTGCCTTCGGCCTTCACCGTCGACCTGTTTGCCGGTAAGTCTTTCCTGCTGAGCAAGGCGATGCGCTGGTTGCCCCGCAATACCTTTCTGTACGTGAACGTAGGAGTAAACAATATTCTGAACAATAAAAGCATCCAGACCGGCGGCTTCGAGCAGCTGCGTTTCGATAGCAATAACCCCGACCGTTTCCCCAGCAAATATTTCTACGGTTTCGGTACCAACTACTTCGTGAATGTAAGTCTGAAGTTTTAATAGAAGCGCCTCCGGTACGAATAACAAAAGAAAGAGAAGTCAAGTTTTTTAAAAAACTTGACTTCTCTTTTATGGTTTGTTTATGTTGAGCAGGTTATTTCATACCTTTCTCGATCGACTCGGCGTTACGCTTGTATTCATCTGCATACGGAGTAGCGGCAGCCATAGCAGCCGACTTTTGTGCAGCAGCTACAGCTTCTTTCTTATTGCCCATCTTCTGGTAGATACGGGCTTTGAGCCAGTACAGCCAGAAGGCTTCTTTATTTTCTTCGATGGCCTTGTTGGCGTAGTTCAGGGCTTTGTTCAGATCCTTGCCGGTTTCCAGGTAATAGTTGGCTGCCTGCTGGTAGGGGCGTTTCGGCTCGTTAATGGCTTTTTCCAGGTATTCGGTAATGCGTTGATCGTTCTCTGCAACTACCGGGATAGTAACCTTGGTGTTTTCCCAGCTCAGCACCATATCGCATTGGTTGCCGGTGAGGTTGTCAAGCGATATGGTGAAGGATTTCACTTCATCATTCACTTTATCGGTGCTCACAATAAATTCGGCCACATCGTCTTTCGGATCGAAGCCGCTTACGCCCCAGTTGCCGATGCCCTTGTTGATGATGATTTTCCATGCATTGCGGCCGGGCACGGTGTACAGCGCATAGGAGCCTTTGGGAATAGCAAACTTAACCACCTGGTATTGCTTGCCGGACGCCATATCGGGCATCTCCGCATTCTTGTCGGCCGGTATGCCCATCAGGAAAACATCTTCATTGAAGGTAATGCGGGTTGCTGTATTGGCCCCGGTGCGCCATACTTTACCATAAGGGACAAGATCGCCGAAGATCTTGCGGCCGCGTGTGGATGGGCGGCTGTAATTGATCTCGATGGAAGAGGTGGAAAAATCCTGCTTGATCACAGCGGTAGGGCTGGGAGCGGGGAGCTTAAGGTCTTGTGCGTAGGTACTGAATACCAGGCATCCGCTGGTAAGTATCGTAATAAAAATGCGTTTCATAAAGTGGAATTTGCTGCGAAATTAATACCTCCTGTCCACAAAAAAGCACTGCATTAAAGATGGAACACAATTACATAAAAGATGGGAAACAATTTGGTAATACCAGGGGGGTACTTTCGTGGTTCAAAATAAAAATGAGATATGAAATTATTGTACACAGCAACCCGAAAAGGCTTTGTGGCTACAGTTTTAGCTGTTGCTTTGGGTATGAATGCCCAGGCCCAAATCACTATTTTTTCTGAAAATATGGGTACCGGCGCTACTGGCAATCCTACGGTAGCTGCCTATGCTGGTTTCCAGAATTCAGGCGGTTCTATCACCTACACCGGAACGGGTGACGTGCGTACCACGACTCCTTCAAACTATGCAGGAGCTTCCGGTTCAAATAATGTTTTCCTGACAACTACCAATGGAAGGAACTTCCAGATCAGCAATATTCCGATTACTGGCGCCACAGGCATCTCCGTTTCATTTGGCGTAGCAAAATCAGTGAACGCGGAAGATGGTTCTGGCCTTACTGTTCAGGCCATAGTGGATGGTGGCGCACCCGTTGCCCTGCCTGTTGTGCTGGCTACAGGTTCCGGTACTTCCAGCTGGGTGGTGGTAACTCCAGCTGTTGCTATTCCAGCAGGCAATACGCTGAGCCTCAGCTTTACCCGTTCTTCCGGTTCTTCCAGCTTCCGTATAGATGATATCCTGATTACTTCTTCAACACCATTACCCGTAACCCTTACCGACTTCACCGCTGCACGCAGGAACGATGGTATTCAGCTCAGCTGGGCTACCGCTATGGAGAAAAACGCCAGCCACTTCGAGATTGAACGCAGCCTGGACGGCAGCCAGTTTGCAGCTGTAGGTAAGGTAAATGCCCGCAATATCGCTACCGGCGCCAGCTACAGCTATACCGATAACAATGCCGGTGCTGCTACGCAATACTATCGCCTCCGGAATGTTGACCGCGATGGTACTGCTGAATACAGCAAGATCGTTGTGGTAGAAGGAAAAGGCGCACAAAGCCGTGTTTCCCTGACCGCCACCCTGGTGAATAATGTGCTGCCGGTAAGCTTTAAAGGCGACAATGGCGCTTATGAACTGCGCGTGATCAACCTGGCTGGTACCGTGCTGCAGCGCCTGACCGTAAATAACGTCGCTTCTGCCCAGCTGGACATCAGCGCCCTGGCGCCTGGCTTCTACCTGCTGCAGGCCGCCGGTGCGAATGGCCTTGAAACCTTTAAATTCGTAAAACAATAAGTCGCTTGCCGCCGGATTCCCGGAACAGGATAACATCAAAAGCGCGATCCTTGGATCGCGCTTTTGCTATTCTTCAATATCGTATTCCTTGATCTTCCGGTACAGGGTCCTTTCCGAGATGCCCAGCTCATGCGCGGCATCTTTGCGTTTGCCTTTGTGCTTCTGAAGGGCTTTGATAATGAATTCTTTTTCGCGGTCGATCAGCGACAGGGACTCTTCTACTTCTTCATGATGGTTGACCTCGTCGCCGGGGTGATGGATCACAAAGGAAGGACTGCTCTTCTTTTCCCCACCCTGGTAATTGGTGATCGCCGGTGTATTAAAGGCATTGTCGGCGGCCGCGGACTCATAAGCCGGCACCAGGTGCTCGGAAGGCATGCTCACGGGCGAAGGGTTATAGCCTTGCTGGTGCGCCAGCTCGAACATCATCTTCTTCAGGTCGTTCATGTCCTTTTTCAGGTCGAAGAAAAGCTTATACAAAATCTCTCGCTCCGTAGTGCTGCTACCGCTCTGCTGTTCCTGGCCGCTGAAACTTTGTACCGGGAGGTTGGAGGTATGCGGCGTCAGCGCGGGCATACGGGTACTGCTCTCGCGGTTGGGCAGGAAAGCACTCAGTTGGTCGGCGGTTACAGTCTTGTCCTTGGATAAAACTGATATCTGCTCGGCAATATTCTTCAGCTCGCGCACATTGCCGGGCCAGCCGTAGCTCATCAGCAATTGCCGTCCGCCTTCGTCCAGCTGTACCGGCTGGGTCTTGTACCGTTCGGCGAAGTCGCCCACGAATTTGCGGAACAGCATGGGAATGTCGTCACGGCGTTCGCGCAGGGCCGGCACCCTGATGGGCACGGTATTGAGGCGGTAATACAGGTCTTCCCTGAACTTGCCTTGCTGGGTAAGGGTGAGCAGGTCCTTGTTGGTCGCCGCGATCACCCTTACATTGGTCTTTAAAACTTTTGACGAGCCTACACGAATGAATTCTCCCGTCTCCAGCACGCGCAGCAGGCGGGCCTGCGTACCGATCGGCATCTCGCCGATCTCATCGAGAAAGATCGTGCCGCCGCTTACGGTCTCGAAGTAGCCTTTACGCTGATCGCTGGCGCTGGTAAAGGAGCCCTTCTCATGACCGAACAGCTCGGAATCGATAGTGCCTTCCGGTATGGCACCGCAGTTAACGGCAATAAAGGGATTATGTCTCCTGGAAGAAAGGTTGTGTATAATCTGGGAAAAAACTTCCTTACCCACACCGCTTTCTCCGAATATCAATACGCTCAGGTCGGTATTGGCTACCTGCTCGGCCACCTGTAAGGCATAATTGAGCTGGGGATCGTTGCCTATGATACCAAACCTGTTCTTGATGCTTTGAATATCCATTAAATGATTATAAGGTTAGCAATAGTGGCCTGCTGCAGGAGCATAAGCCCTGTTCGGTTTACTCTTTCAGCCAGGTTTTACCATTCGACGATGCTTTCGATCTTCCCGATGAGCGTGCCCGAAGTGGCGCTGTGCACCTTTACGATAACGTAATCGCCCTTCTTCAGTTCGTACTGCTCCTTGGGAAATACGATCACCTTGCCCTGGCTGTTCCTGCCGCTCCAGTCCTGGTCGCTTCTCCGGCTCTCGGCTTCGATCAGCACGGTAAAGGTCTTGCCGACTTCCTGCTCAAAATTCTGCTGTGATAGCTGGCGCTGCAGGTCTACGACCTCGATCAGGCGGCGTTTCTTCACCTCTTCCGGCACATCGTCGGGATAACGGCGCTGGGCCAGCGTTCCCGGCCTTTCGCTGTAGGCGTACATATAGGAAAGATCGAATTTACCGTAGGCCATTACCGCCAGGGTTTCCTGGTGGTCTTCCTCCGTTTCGGTACAGAAGCCGCTGATGATATCGCAGGTGATGGCGCAATCGGGCAGCACTTCCCGGATGCGGTCTACTTTTCTCAGGTACCATTCCTTGGTATATGTACGGTTCATCAGCTGCAATACACGCGTGGAGCCGCTTTGCAGGGGCAGGTGAATACATTTGCAGATGTTCTCGTACCGGGCCATGGTTTGCAGCACATCGTCGGTAATGTCTTTGGGGTGCGAGGTGCTGAACCGTACCCGTAGCTGCGGGCTTACTTGCGCCACCAGCGCCAGCAGGTTGGCGAAGGTCACTTCCTCTTCGCTGCCCGGTGTGGTATAGTAATAGCTGTCCACGTTCTGGCCCAGCAGGGTGACTTCCTTATAGCCCCTGGCAAAGAGGTCCTGCGCTTCAGCGAGGATAGAATGAGGATCGCGGCTGCGCTCGCGGCCACGGGTAAAAGGCACCACGCAGAAGGTGCACATATTGTTACAGCCCCGCATAATGCTGATGAAAGCGCTCACACCATTGGTATCGAGCCTTACGGGGGCAATGTCGGCATAAGTTTCTTCACGGCTCAGCAATACATTCACGGCTTTCTGTCCGCCATCGGCTTCATTGATAAGCGCCGGAAGGCTGCGGTAAGCATCGGGACCCACAACCATATCGACGAGCTTTTCCTCGTCCAGCAATTTGGCTTTCAGGCGTTCGGCCATGCAGCCCAGTACGCCCACCAGCATCTCAGGACGATCTTTCTTCAGGCCGCGGAACACATTGAGGCGGTTGCGCACAGTCTGCTCGGCCTTTTCCCTGATCGAGCAGGTATTGACCAGGATCAGGTCGGCTTCCTCCATATTGCGGGTCGCGCCAAAGCCTTCATCATTCAGGATGGACGCCACGATCTCGCTGTCGTTGAAGTTCATGGCGCAGCCATAGCTTTCGATGTAGAATTTCTTCCGGTAGGGGTTCGGGTCGCCTTCAAAGGGGGCATAGGCTTCTCCCTGGCGCGCTTCATGGATCACTTTTTCCTGCAAGTCAAGCATGGTCAATATTTAAGGTTGCAAAGTTACTAAAATGAACTGTCAAAATAGCAGGTTTATACCCCGATAGGATATCCCGATCTTTATTATATACGTTCGTCACAGGCCCATATTTCAGGGCAAGGCTTTATATTTGTCAGCGCTGTTTTGCAGGACGGCCGGGCCCGTTTTGCAGCCGCAGGTATCGTAAATATAGCCGTAAAAGCGTTTTGGCATGTCGCGCAGGAGAAAAAATAACCCAAAGAAAAAATACTGGTCCGTACTGCTGATCCTCCTGCTCCTTGCGGGCGGCTATGGCGGCTATTTCTATTACAGCAGGTGGCTGGCGCCCAATATTAACCATAGCGGCAAGCTGTATATTCCTACAGGAGCTTCTTACCGCCAGGTGCTGGATTCCCTGAAACCCTTTCTGAAAAACAGGGAAAGCTTTGAATGGCTGGCCCGGCAAAAGAAGTACGGCGCGCGCATCAAGCCCGGGCGCTATACCCTAAGCCGGGGCGAAAGCAACAATTCGGTGATCAACCGGCTGCGCATCGGCGCCCAGGACGAGATCAGCATCCGCATCGGCAATTATGCCAGCATCTTTGAGCTGGCCGGTAAGGTAGGCCCCTTCCTCGAAACGGATTCTGCAGGCCTGGTCAAAGCCATGACCGAAGCGGATTTTGCCAGGGGCTATGACACCGCCGCGCTTATCTTTTTCTACTTTCCCAATACTTATAACTTTCACTGGAACACTTCCGGAAAGGCCTTTGTGGACCGCATGAAGCAACAGTTTGATGCCTACTGGACCGAGGGTCGTAAGGAAGAAGCCAGAGCACGCAATATGAGTCCCCTGGAAGTGACCACCCTGGCTTCTATCGTGCAGCTGGAATCGGCTAAGGTGGACGAGCAGCCCCGTGTCGCAGGCCTGTACCTCAACCGGCTGAAGATCGGCATGAAGCTGGATGCCGACCCTACGGTGATCTATGCTATGAAGAAGGCCGATGGCTTCCAGCGGAAGATCCACCGGGTTTATTATAAGAACCTGGCCATCGAATCGCCTTACAATACTTATAAGTACAAGGGCTTACCGCCGAGCCCCATTTGCATGCCCAACCGTTCAGCCCTGGATGCGGTACTGCAGCCGGCCGAGCATAAGTTCCTTTATTTTGTAGCCGATCCGCAGCGGCCGGGCTACCATATCTATGCGGCTACGCTGAAGGAGCAGGAAGAGAATGCGGAGAAATACCGGGAATGGCTGAACCGGAATAATGTACAGTAGGGCCGTCTGCTGATTTCATTTTTACCCATTGATACCTTAACCTGAAACAAAACGATATGTCCAAGACCTATACCAAAAGAGAATTCCTGAAGATGATGGGCCTGGGCCTGGCTTTTCTGCCTTTTATGAGTTGCTTCAGCCAGAGCAGCAGCGACAGCGAGCAGTCAGCAGAGGCTGGTCAGAAGAAGAAAGAAGGTAAGCCTGAAGAAGCCAAAGGCAGTGAGAGCAAGGTAAGCGATGAGGATATATTACTGCTGACCCGCGACGACCAGCGCTATGCCGGCTTCAACATGGCGTTCAACAAAAGAATAAAGCATTTACCCAAATACATCGCTGTATGCCGTACGGAAAAGGGCGTGCAATATGCCATACAAAAAGCAAAAGCCGAAAGCCTGAAGGTGGCGGTAAAAAGCGGCGGGCACAGCTTTGAAGGCTTCTCTTCCAACGATGGCGGTATGGTCGTGAATGTGTCCCTGATGAAGAAGATCAGCTGGCTGGACAACGGCGAGGTGCTGATGCAGCCGGGATGCCTGCTCCAAGAGATACAGGGCGCGCTCTTTCCCCGTAAGCGGCTGCTGCCTTCGGGTTCCTGCGGTACGGTAGGTATCGCCGGCCTGACCCTCGGTGGCGGCTATGGCTTCTTCAGCCGTAAATACGGGCTTACCTGCGATAGCCTGCTGGAGCTGACACTGGTCGATGCTGATGGGAATGTTCGTAGTACCAAAGATGATAAAGAATTGCTCTGGGCCTGCAAAGGTGGTGGCAATGGCAATTTCGGCGTGGTCACTTCCTTCCGCTTTAAGACCTACGATATGCCGCCGACCTTTGACAGCTATGTGCTCAAGTTCCGCAACATGAACGTTGAACGGTTTGCAAGCTCGCTGAGCGCCTGGTTCGATGTCAGCGGGCAATTGCCCGAAGAAGCCTTTGCAGCCTATGTGCTGAATGGGAAAACCCTGACGGTGCTGATTACTGCTTATAAAAGCATTGCCGGCTTTGCGGATCGGATCGCGCCGCTAACTGCGCTGGCCGACAGCACCAGCCCTACGCTCAATGCTGATCTGCCGAAAGCGATGAAGCGCTACTATGGACGTAAAGGACCTATCTATTTCAAGAATGCGTCTTCAGGCCTTTACAAAGGCAAAGACGACATCCTTCAAATGAAAGATGAGCTGTTCAACCTCGTCGCGGGCCATCCCGGTATCGTGTTCCAGGTGAATACGCTGGGGGGCAGGATCGCCGATGCTGACTTAGAAAACGCTTCCAGCTATCCGCACCGCCAGCTGCCCTACCTGGGCGAGCTGCAGGCCTATTGGGAGCAGGAGAGCCAGGAAGCCGGGCTGGTCAAGGCTTTTGAAGAGATACAGACCTTATTCCATAATGCCGGTATCAAGGCGCATTACCGGAATTATCCCGATATTAATTTCAAAGATTGGGAGAAGGCTTATTATGGCGATAACTACAGCCGTTTACAGGAAGTAAAGCGGAAGTACGATAAGGATGATCTTTTCCATTATCCCCAAAGCATCAGGGTCTGAAATAAGTCACAAGAAACCTGCCCTAAATGCTCTAATATCTAACATCTAATCTCTAAAATCTAACCTTACCCCTTTTTCCCCTGCTGCTCGCGGATCATGGCGCTGTAGCCCATGTGCCGGGAGAGCGCTGAAAGGCAGAGCGCGAGGCGCTTTACTTTGGTCGGCTCGGTCTTCGCATCATCTACCCATTTGCTGAAATAGCGCTGGTGCGATGGCGCCAGCGAACGAAAGTGGGCGAGGGCCTCCGGATCATCGGCCAGGCATTCCAGCAGCTCGGGAACAATTTCCTGCGGCCTGTCATCCTTTTCCAGGCTCACTTTCAGCATAGCGCCCCTGCGCTTGCCGATGCCTTTGCGCATAGCGGCATTGATCGCCATTATAAAGCTGCCGTCGCCCATGGGCATTACCGCAACGCTGCTGATTGCAAAGTGGTCCAGCTTTCCTTTTACGCGGAAGGCTTTCTTATTGCCGGGAAAGAGCGCCTGCGCGATATCGGCTGGTATCTCTATATAGGTCCAGCCGGTTTTGTCGCCGGCGTCTGCAAACTGGTGTATGGTGGTGGTAAAGGTGGTCATATGTATGGTCTTTCCAACAACTAAAATAGATTTTATTTTGATGATGTGCCGGTGCCGTGCGGATCAAATCAATCATGCTAATATTTGGTATCTTCAGGGGGGAGACGCGAGCATCGCGTCTCTACAATGTATTTTGTAATTGGAAATACAATATGACATATCTTTATCAAAATAGATACAGGATTCCCTCAGCCCGGTTGTCGACATGGAATTATGGCAATGAGGGGATGTATTTTGTAACGATATGCACCGCGGGAAGACAACATTATTTCGGAGACATTATTATCCCTTCTGTAGAGACGCCATGCTGGCGTCTGGAAGATAAAGAGGATAGCATCACATCAGAAGAACAGGACAAGAGTATTCTCCCACGGCAGTACATGCAGCTGTCGGCGTTAGGGAGGATTGCCGAAGAAGAATGGTATAAAACGGTGGCATTAAGAAAGGATATGTGCCTTCAAACCGGCGAATTCGTTGTTATGCCAAATCATATACATGGTATCCTGGGGATCGGCCCTAACCAGTACAACGAGCATGTAGCGTTTAATCGCAATCGTTTCGGTCCACAATCTCATAACCTTGCTTCGGTGCTTCGTGGGTATAAGTCTGCAGTGACAAGCTATGCACTGGAGCATAGCATTTCTTTTCGCTGGCAAGCACGTTTTCACGATCATATTATCAGGTCTTACGAGGAATATCAACGCATCAGTGCGTACATCCGCAATAACCCCGAAAACTGGCAAAAGGATAAATTTTATAAATAGGTTTCCCAGACATTCCGGTTACCGTACATACCCATATTCCTGTTCCGGCTGTATTCCTTTCGCCTTGGCTTCTGCTTCTTGTGCCCGCAGCTCGACGCGCCGGATCTTGCCGCTGATCGTCTTGGGCAATTCGGTCACGAATTCCAGCAGGCGTGGCATTTTATAGGGCGCCAGGTTTTCTTTGGCAAAAGCAAAGAGGTCTCTGGCCAAGGCTTCATCGGCTTCATAGCCCGTATTAAGAACGATGAAGGCTTTCACCTCATAACCCTTGACGGCATGCGGGCTGCCGACAACCGCCGACTCCTGCACCGCATCGTGTTCCAGCAATACGCTTTCTACTTCAAAGGGCCCTACGCGATAGTCCGACGATTTGATCACATCATCATCGCGACCGACAAACCAGATATAGCCGTCTTCATCGCGGTAGGCCTTATCGCCGGTATAGTACAGCCCGTTACGGAATACTTCTTTTGCCTTCTCCGCATCGTCGAAATAGGTTTTGAAAATGCCGCTGGGCCTGCCGTTACCGGTACGTACACAAATATTGCCCTCTTCGCCGTCGGGTAAAATATTACCATTCTCGTCGGCGATCACGACATCGTACAGGAAGGTGGGTTTGCCCATGGAGCCGAACTTAACCGGCTTGCCAGGCAGGTTTGCTACCATACAGGTGCTTTCAGTTTGACCAAAGCCATCGCGGATGAGCATGCCGGTACCTTCTTTCCATATTTCGATCACTTCGGGGTTCAGTGGCTCGCCTGCGGCCACACATTCCCTGAAACGGAAGCGGTAAGCTTTGAGGTCTTCCAGGATCAGCATACGCAGCACCGTGGGTGGCGCGCAGAAAGTGGTGATCCCATGCTGCTCGATCATGGCCAGCGTATCCCGGGCATTGAAACGGCCCTCCTGGTGATAGGCAAATATCGCAGCGCCAATACTCCAGGGCGCAAAAACACTGCTCCAGGCAAACTTGGCCCAGCCGGGCTGCGAGATGTTGTAATGAATATCATCCTGCCGCAGTCCGATCCAGGAAGCCGTGGTCAGGTGGCCGAAGGGATAGCTGAGCTGCGTATGGGTCACTACTTTGGGCATGCCGGTGGTACCCGACGTAAAGAAGAGAAACAGGGGGTCATCGGCCAGCGTGGGCGCGGCTTCTGCCTCAATACTTTCCCGTGCAACATCTTCCAGCGAATACCAGCCTGGGCGTGTGCCTTCGGCAATCAGCTTGACCACTACCTGCTGTCCCGACAGCTTTTCCGCTTCGTCGATCTTGGGTGCATTGGCGGCATCGGCAATTACTACTTTGGGCATCAGCTTACCGAAACGGTACACGATGTCCTGCACGCCGAGTATGGTGGCAGCAGGTATCATACGGAATCCGCCTTTGATGGCCGCTACGATGGCCAGCCAGTTACTGTGCTGCAGGGCCATCTGGGTCAGCATGATGTCGTGTTGAAGGATGCCTTTATTCCGCAGAAAATTCAGCAGCTGGTTGGACAGCATGCTGATATCCCGGAAAGAATAGCGTTGGGTCTGCCGGCCGTCGGTCCACAGCAGGGCTGTGGCATCGGGCGTCTCTTTTACGTGAATATTTTCAAATACTTCCCGCACCCAGTTAAAGGATGCCGGTGTGGTAAGCTCCAGCTGTGCCAGCGTTTCAAAATCTTTTGCGGCGATCAGCCGGCGTACTTCCCTGAATAATGACTCCATGATCGCAGATAATTTAAGATTCCGGTAAATGTTCCAGGCAGCCCTGCTGCTCCAGGAAGGTATAACAACGTTCGGCCAGCCACAGTTCGCTTTGTTTGTGCGGCGAATGGCCGGCATTGACCACAATACAACGCTCTGCCGGACCCGATGCCTGCTGTACAATGCCATCTACCTGTGCCAGGGTACCATACTCGTCTTCGGCGCCCTGTATCACCAACACGGGGCAGGTGATCTGCGGCAGGAAATGTTCGATATTCCAGTCCCGGTATCCCGGGCTCAGCCAGGTTTCGGTCCAGGCATTAAACATGGCCGTGGTCTTGTCGCCGTGGTATTTTTCCAGCCGCTCTTTCAGCGAGGTGATGGCCCACTGTTCCTTTGCTCTTTCGATACCGTCGAGGGTAAGGTCTTCGACAAAAATGTGCGCTCCTTCTGTAATAACGGAATTAACCGCTGCCGGGTATTTTGCTGCTGCGAGGAGGGCTATGGTCCCGCCGTCGCTATGTCCGAAGAGAATAGGCTGTTTAATGGAACAGGCTTCCATTAAGGCGATCAGCAGCTCAGCTTCGGTCTCCATATAATCCGTTTGCCTTTGGTAATCCGGGGCAAAAGGGGAGGACAGGCCGTATCCCCGCCGGTCGTAGAGCAGCACAGAGCAGCCTGTGGCTTGCCCGAGTACAGAAGGAAAGCTGCGCCAAAGGCTGACGCTGCCCAGCGAATCGTGCAGGAACATGATCGTACCGCGGCTGTTCTCTGCAGGTTCGTAGGTTATGTTAAGATCGAAGTCGCCCAGGCGGATCTTCCTGTTCTGATAGGCAGTAGTCATGAAAATATGGGTAAAGGCTTATCGCTCGTTCCTGTCTTTATAAACATAAACCATCCTGCCTTTGATTCTTTTTTGTTTGTAGGTATAATAACAATCCTGGCCTGGCGGACAGGGCATTGTGCCCTCTCTTTCTATCAATACCAGCTTACCCTTTTGCCAGCTATAGGTCTCGGTCCAGTTCTCTACAGCGCTGGAATGAAAGCAGATACCGGTAATGCGATGGCGTTCCTTATCGACCCTGAGGCAGGCAACATCGCTCAGGTCCTCGTTATAGTCCAGTGTTTTCCGGGAAGGATTGTACAGGTACACTGCTTCAAAGCGCTGCACATTGCCGCTGACCGAAGGGAAGGAAAGATCGTCATAGCCATCGAAATTGATGTCCCATATAGAATAAGGTGCGCCATAGCTGGTATCGCCGAGCCGTATGCCGGCATCATAATCGGAAAGCGATTCGTCCAGGAGGCGTTTCCCGTCTGCATTCCGGGTAACGATAAGGTGAGCGCTGTCGTCGATGGCAACGGAGAACAGGCGGCCTTTTCCCCGGAATTGTTCATAACGCTGTTGGGACTGCACTTGCAGGGATAGTATAAGCAGCAACAGCAGGAGCAGGTGTCTCATCATGGATTAGTTTACCGGGCCGGGCGTTACCTTAACAGAAGTGCGGTAGGCAGTGCCTTTAAACAGGCATACCAGCTCTCCTTTTTCGTTAGTTGTTCGGATGTCGTACAGGCCGGTCTTATTGCCCAGGTGCACTTCGCGCGCTTCGACAAATAGCTTATCGCCTGCAAGCGCCGGCCGGGTAAAGGTGATCGACACGTCGAGCGCAACCGTAATGAGGCCGTGGGAATTGCAGGCAAAGGCAAAGGCTGAATCGGAGGCAGAAAACAATACGCCACCGTGAATGCGTTCAAAGCCGTTGAGCATGTCCTCCCTCACCTGGTAGTGCAGGCGGCAATAGCCCTGGCCTACTTCATCTACCTGCAGGCCCAGCCAGGCCGTGAAGCGGTCGCGGGCGATCATGATATCCAGTACTTCCTGTGGTGTCAGCTGTGCTTCCATTTGTTGTGCTAAAGAGATAATGAAGTTTGTGTAAGAAAGGCTTCCAGCCTTGTTCTTGTAATAACCTGGTTGCCCTGGTAGAAGTCTTCATCGTCGAGCCGGGCGAGGGATGCGGTAGACTGGGCCGCCAGCCAGGCAATAAAGTCCTGCTGACCGGGGAATGAAAGCTGAGGCTCCAGGTAGCCGTCCCAGATCTCGCCATAGCGATAACGATCTTCACTGTAGTCCATACCCATGCCACAGTAGTCGCGATGGCCGTAGCCCAGGTAATGCCCCGAACGGAGCTTCACGGCAACAGCGGTTGCCAGCGCTGTACCGAAGGACGCTGTGTCGGCAGCCAGCGCTCGTAATGCTTCTTGTTCGTGGTACATTATTTTAATGTTTTCTGAGGTCAGCGATACGATTGAGCTTTCCGCCTTCGCTGCGGGGAATAGCGCCCGGTTCGCTTAGGCTGGCATTCATCGAGAGCCCGATGTCGTCTTTGATCTTTTTCCTGAGGTGCGCCATAGCTGTACGTAGCCGTTCACATTCGAGCACCTCTGTGTGTTCGCGCGACAGGGCTTCGAACAGGCTCGCTTCGGCTTCTACCTTTACTTCCACTTCATCCATAGTGCCGTTGTGGGTGACCACCAACTGGTAATTGGCGCTCAGTTCGGGAATGTGTTCCAGCACCGCTTCCACCTGTGTATGGAACAGGTTCACGCCCCTGATGATAAGCATATCGTCGGCACGGCCGGCAATAGGCGCCATTTTGATATGGGTCCGTTTAGCACTTTTGTCGTAGTAAATGCTGGTAATGTCGTTGGTCCAGTAGCGCAGCAGGGGCATGGCCTCTTTGCTTAAGGTAGTAAATACCAGCACACCTTGCTCGCCGTAGGGCAGGGGCTCGCCGGTATCCTTGTCTACGACCTCCGGATAGAAGTGGTCTTCCCAGATGTAGCTGCCGCTGCCTTTTTCCTCGTAATCTTCCTGCGATACGCCGGGGCCTATGATCTCGCTCAGCCCGTAAATATTGGTAGCGGTCACGCCCAGGCCTTCTTCTACAGCAGCCCTGATGCTTTCGGTCCAGGGTTCTGCGCCCAGCACGGCGTACTTCAGGTTGATGCGGCTGCGGTCGATCGCTTTTTTCCGGATCTCTTCGGCGAGCGTTAAAGCGTAAGACGGTGTGCAGCAGATCACTTCGCTCTGGAAGTCCTGCATCAGCATCAATTGTTTTTCGGTTCCGCCGCCGGAGATCGGCAATACAGTCATGCCCAGCTTTTCGGCGCCGTAGTGCAGGCCGAGGCCACCGGTAAACAAGCCATAGCCATAGGCATTCTGCAGCAGCATACCGGGCCTGCAGCCGGCTGCAGACAGGGAACGGGCTACGACCTCGGCAAAGAGGTCTACATCATTGAGTGTATAGCCGACCACGATGGGCTTACCCGTGGTGCCGCTGCTGCAGTGCAGGCGGGCTACTTCGCTGCGTGAGCAGGTAAATAAGCCAAAGGGATATTGCTGGCGCAGGGCGTCCTTTTTGGTGAAAGGCAGCTTATATAAGTCTTCTGTCGTCCGGATATCGCCGGGAACCAGTCCCTGCGCAGTCATCAGCTCCCGGTAGAAGGCAACCCTGTTGTACAGGAGGTTGACCTTATCCTGCAACCGTTCGTTCTGCAGCCGGCGGAGCTGGCTGAGGCTCATGGTCTCTGCTTCTCTATTGAAAAAGGACATGTAAAAGCTTTTGTTGCCTAAAGTTAACGGAAAACGCAGGACGATCCTGCCTTCTTTTGTGTAAAGAAGAAGGACATGCCTATTATTTGATTTTTGTTAAGTAAAAAAAATCCTGATGATCAGGAACCTGCTGATAGCAAAAGGGCTGCTCCAAACGGAACAGCCCTTTTGCGGGGTGCCGGTTTCCCGGAGTTATTTCATGATCTCGAATTTACGGATCACTGTGCCTTTATCCGTTTCGATGCGGATGGTGTATACGCCCGGAGCATAGGTCTGGGTATGAAGGATATGCTTATCTCCGCTGTCGGCTGCACTATTCGTAATGGTCTGACCGATGACATTGTAAACCGTGATGTGCTTCATCTTCAGGTTATGCTTGTTTTCCAGCGTTACGATATCCCTGGCAGGGTTGGGGTAGAGCAGAAGATCCCTGCTGTCTTTAACCTGCGGGATACCGGTTCCGCCTGCTGCATCGAATACATCAACGGTACGGCTTTTGCCCAGGCTGTCGCTGCATTCGCCGGAGAGCAATACGGTAACGGTATAGATACCGTTCTGTGCATATTGGTGCTGTACGGTAGCGCCTGTTACCCTGGGAGAACCGTCGCCGAAATCCCAGGTGTAGCCGGATACGTAACGTGCATTCAATACATTGAATATATAAGTAGCATTGTCGCTGTAGACCGCGTTAATGTTGCCGCTGGGCGGATCTTTAACCAGGATGTCGATCGCATCGGTGCCTATGCAGCCGAAGCCATCGGTTACCACAACACTGTAAGTACCGGTATTGCCGGCAATCAGTGTCTGATTGGTGGAGTTGTCATTCCAGCGGTAGCTGGCGCCGGGATTGCCGGCATCCAGGGTCAGGGTATTGCCATGGCAGAATACCGTATCGTTGCCGAGGTTCACTACGGGCAGCGGGTGTACGGTCACGCTTACTGTATCGCGGCCGCGGCAGTTCGCGATATTGCTTACCGTCACGTGATAGGTGCCGGTGGCATTTACTGTGCGGGTCTGGTTGGTTGAGTTATCATCCCAGAGATAGGTCTCGCCCGGGTTACCGGCATCCAGGGTTACGCTGGCGCCGGCGCAGATATCACGGTTGGCGCCGAGATTCACTACCGGTGTCGGCAGGAAGGTCGCTGTAACTGTATCGCGTGCAGTACAGTTGAAGCTGTTGCGCACCCTAACATAATAAGTGCCGGTGCTGGTCACGGTACGGGTCTGTGCTGTAGAAGCGTTATCCCAGAGGAAAGAAGCTCCGGAATTGCCGGCATCCAGCACATAGTTCACACCGAGGCAGAGATTGGTATCGTTGCCCAAGTCAACCACGGGAGTGGGGTTCACCGTTACCTTGATCGTGTCGGATTTGGAGCAGTTGCTGCTATTGGTCACTTTTACAGTGTAGGTCCCGGTGCTGCTAACTGCTTTGGTCTGGTTGGTGCTGTTATCGTTCCACAGGTAGGCAGCGCCGGCATTGCCGGCATCCAGGGTCAGCGTATTGCCTGAGCAAAAAGTGGTGTCGTTGCCCAGGTTCACTACCGGCAGCGGGTTAACGGTAACGTTGATAGCAGCAGAGCTGTCGTAGCAACCGGTCGTTGGGTTAGTAATAACAACCTTATAAGTGCCTGCATTGCCTGTAGTGAAGGTAGCATTGGTCTGGCCGCCGATGTTGCCGGCGGCGTTTTTCCATTGGTAGCTGCCACCGCCGGTAGCGGTAAGGGTAGTGGTGGTACCGGAACAAATGGTTACAGGTCCGGCAGGTGCAACGGTAATGGTGGGCAGGGGGTTAACGGTAGCGGTTACCTGCTGGCGAGGGCTTTCACAGGGAAGCGTATGGCCGAAGGTCGTATTGAACCGCTTGGTGGAAGTTGTTGCGCTGGTTGGCGTATTGTATCCAAAGCAGGTCATGCTGTTGGTGGTAGTTGTGTAATAAGTGGTAGCATTGTCTATATCGTCAATGCCATCATGGGTGATCTCTACAACGATATTGGCCGTGCCATCCCAGGGGAAAGGTGTTGTGAAATTGATCGTATTCTGGCCTACCGCATGGGTATAGGTAGAAGGGCCGTAGACGGTATTCAGCCCGGAGGTAATAAAGGTTGTGGTAGCCGACGACTGTGAGGTCGTACCTATTTTTACAACGAAATTATTGTTGCTGGCCGCATCACCGACATCGGTAATATTAAAGCCGATCGAGGTCAGGTTGCCGGCAGGAATACCTGCAGCAGCAAGCTCTGCGCCGGTGAAAATGATCTGCATCCGGTAGTTCTGTCTGCGGTTGCAGAAGGCTGTCAGCTCTTCGGTTGAGGTCGTGGTCGACGTGCCGTTGCCTATGGTGCTGCTGCCTATGCCGCTACTTGTGCCCGACATCCTGGCCGCAACCCAATAATTGGTTGTCGTAGTCACGTTTGGTGCATAAGTGCTGCCGGTGGCTACCGGGACATTTGACGTGGCTGAGGTGAACCACGCGGTTGTCGCGCCAGGGTTTACATTGGCAGAAAGGTTTACTACACCGGGACCGCAACGCGTTCCGGGCGTGGTACCGGTTACTGCTGGAATATTGACCAAAGCTGTATCAGGCGTTGAATTGAAGCAAACAGCGCCATCGCTGTTCTTAACCACTGCCCTGTAATAGCGGGTGCTGGTTAAAGTAGGTGTAGTATAGGTCGCAGCAGTACCATTGGTATCTACAAATACTATATTATTCATGGATGACTGCCATCGGAAGGTAGCCGCGCCATATCCTGTTGCGGGACTAAGGGCTAATGTGGTCGTTCCGGAATTACAAATGGATGACGGTGTTGCAATAGCAGTAGCAGCAGCCGGCAGTATCGTTACATCAATCGTAGCTTGGGCCACGCATTGGGTTGTAGTGTTATTAGCGGTAGCCGTGTAGGTAGTGACACCTGTTGCGGCTGATTTGTGGTATACGGTTGTTGCGCTCGCGCCGGCTACATAGGCTACTGTAGCATTGACATCGGTATATAAGTTGGTAGCCGGGCTCCAGGTGTAATTATTGAAGCTGCTTTGATTTGATGTTACCGTAAGGGCGGTCGCAACATTGTTGCAAACGGTCTTGTTGGGTGTAATGGCAAATGCCGGCGGCGCGTTTACGGTAGCTGTCACCTTCATCCTGGGACTGCTACAGGCTTTTTGTCCACCGAAGACAATGTTGGGTCTGTTAGCTGAGGCAATCGTATTGGTAGAGGTCGATGCATCGAACCCGGCAGCAGTGGCAGGCGTAACGTTGTCCGCATAACGCGCGAAGACACTGTTGAATGAAGTAGTGGTATAGCGGGTTCTGGTACCGCTGCCATTGCCGGTGTTGCCCTGGTTATGCACCGTTTCCACGATAATGTTGCTGGATCCGTCCCAGTTGAAGGGAGTGGTTAAGGTGAATGTTACGATACCGGTTACGCTTGGCGTAAAGGAAGCATTATACACCGGTACTGTTCCTGTAACAAACCCGGACAGGGCGGTAGCGTTGGTTGTGCCCATTCTTATGGTAAAATCGTTGCAGGTAGCGGTAGTGTTTACTGCAGATACGTCGAAGGCGATGCTGGTAATATTGCCGGCCAGCAGGCCCTGGGCCTGGAGCTCGGAACCCAGGAACAGCATCTGGTGCTTGGTTCCTCCATAGTAGGCGCTCAGCGGATTAGGGTAGTCTGTCGAGCTGGTAGCCGAAGTTCCTGTTCCCATAGTCACAGTACCGGGTACAGGTGATGCTGCACTGACATAAAATGGCGTTGTGGTACTAATGGTAGGTGTTGTAAAGCTGGAGCCAGTACCCAGTACGGTTGTAGATGTCTGATCCGCATACCAGCTTAATGTTGCGCCTGTAGAGCCGGTGGCTTGCAGCACCACTGTTCCTACGCCACATCGTTGGTTATTGGTTACAGAAGCAATGTTGTTATTATAAATCAGTTGCACAGGCGTAGATGCTGTACTGTCTGGGCTGGCAGCGCATTTAACCATGCAACGGTAGTAATTGGCTGCTGCGGGGCCGGTATAGGTGGCGGCAGTCGCTCCGGATACATTGGTATAGGTCACATTATCCTGGGAAGATTGCCACTGGTAGGTAACGCCAGGTCCGGGAGTAGCTGCAGCAAGTGAAAAAGACACATTGGCCCCGGCACAGAGGCCACTGGATATTGAAGCAACGGTCGCGCCGGGAGCAGGCGTGGTGCATAATGTTGTAAACGTAACTGCGGAAGTCCAGCCGCTGCTATCGGATGCACCGCAAAGCGCTCTTACATACACGGAGTAAGTCGTCGCGCTGGTCAGCGTATTCGCTGTAGCTGTTGTGGTAGTGCTACTGCCTGTGGCTGCGAGGCCTGTGGGGCCGCTACCGCCCGCCCCGGAGGTCCTGATTTCCCATTTATATCCTGTGGGTGGACCGATGGTCGGAGCTGTCCAGTTAACTGTGGCTTGTGTCGAATTAATGGATGCAGCAGGTACTGTAACAGCTGTTGGCAGCCCGCAGGTAGCTAAAGTAGTAAAAGTACCTGTAGTGGTATATCCATTCCCGGTTCCTGCTGCATTGGGAATATGGGACCATATTGCGTTATTGGTACCATCTGAACTTTGTACCCTTACCTGGTAGGTGGTAAAAGCGGCCAGGCCGGTAAGCGTTGCTGTAGTGCCGGTTACTGGGTTGCCCGGATGGTTAGTCCATGCGCAAGTACCCAATGCCCGGTATTGGATATTGTATTGGGTAGCGCCTGTAGGTGCTGTCCAACTGATCGTTGCAGCATTGGCCAAAATATTGGTCACTGCTCCAAACGCGCGTACGGGAGCCACAGTGCCGGGTGTCCAGGTATAGGTCAGGCCATTAGGTATGCTTACGCTTGGATTTGTGCTAAACGAGTATAATAATGTGCTGGAATTGGCATTTCCGGTTATCGCATCACCCCAGTTGCAGGTTGTTCCGGAAGGAACATTCCCTATCATAAGGTTATTGACATTGGTGCTGTAAGTGGTCGTGCTTCCTCTGAGACCAGCCTGGGCTGTTATACCGTCTGTAGTCGTACTGGCTAAGGTGCAGGGGCCGTATACAATTTTAATAGAATTGTCTGAGAGGTTCAGCCGGATCTGAAAATTCATGCGCTCGGCCGCTGTAGCGTAATAGTTAGCATGATCTTTATATTGTACTACAAATTCACCGGTCGCCCCCCCCACATTCAGGTAGCTGACTTCGGGGCTGGCACCAGATACCGCTGATCCGCCGGCATCCTGTGCATAGGCGGCAATTGCACCAGTAGTGGATCCTAATGAGCTCAGAGGAGTATAGTTTGAAGCTGAAGGTGCAGCTCCGAAAGTAATATACCCGTTAGCACTCACATAGCAAGTGGTGAATGCGGTCCCGCCAAATGTAAAAGTTCCGCCGAGACTGACTGATCCGCTTACTTCATTGTCATAAGCACCACTGGCTACTACAGTTCCTCCTGTAATGGGCGTATAGGTGCTGGAACTTTTGGCCAGCCTGTAATTGGCAATATTCGTCTGCGCCCGTAGCGAAACGGATGCTGCCATGGCCAGGGCTGCGAGCAGCGCCGGCATTTTTTTTCTCGAGATACTTTTGAAGAAAGTGTCGATTTTTCTCATAGACATAAGTTTAATAATGGCCTTCCTGCGTTGTGCAGTTTTATGGCAGGAAATCGGGCCTTTGGTCACTGCAAAAGAGAATCAGGACAAGCCCCAAGGCCTGCCTGGTTATCCGTATTTGGTTACGTGTGGTTCTTTGGTTAAGGGCTGGCGCCCTTTGTATAAACAAGACCGGTCAGTATGCCGGTCGGCCGAAGTGCTAAATCAAGTCAAATGTAAACTTTTTTTTAACACTTCGCAAACTCTTTTTAAGTGCGTCTTTTATTTTTCAAGAACGGATATTTCAAGGTCCTCTTTCTGTAATGATATTTTGATTATGAAGCGTGTAGATAACCTGAGAACCTTAATGTTATTCGGTCCTTCCTCTTGAGAACCATGGGTTTAGTTTTCCTGCTATTAACGTTTCCCTGTAGTGCAAAAAATCCCCGCAATGTTTATGCGGGGATTTTTTGCAAAATAAAAAGGACTCCTATTGCCGGGTAATCCTGACGACCGTTTGCCGGCTGTTGTCGGAATAACGCAGCAGGTAGCTACCCGTTGCAAAGCGGCTCATGTCGATCGTTGTTTCGGCCGAAGTAACCGTTATCGTCTGCAATACTTTGCCGGTAATATCGATTACTTGCAATTGCGGCTGGCCATCCGGCTGGCCATCCAGCGTTACCTGTAATTGCTGTTGCACGGGATTCGGGAAAACGATCAGGGCCATCTCGCCGGCCGCGCTACGTACCAGCTTCACTACGCCGGACAGTACCGATTTTCCATCGGCATCGACCATGTTCAGCCGGTACATATTCATGCCCTTAAGCGGTTGCTCGTCGGTGAAGGCATAATGACCGCCCTCTTGCTTACCAGCCGGTATACGTGCCAGCTTGGTAAAGCTGCGGCCATCGGCCGAACGTTGCAGCTCGAAGTGGCTGAAGTTAAGCTCTTCCGCTGTTGTCCAGTCCAGGATGTGCTGTACGCCTGCTTTTCTGCCGGTAAAGCTGATGAGCCTGACAGGCAGCGGCTGTAAGCCGGAAAGGATACCGAACTCGGAGAACCCGCTGGTAATACCGGTACGGGATACGGTAAAGTTGCCGTTATTACCGGTGGGCGCTACATAGGTCCCGTCGAGGGTCCAGCTGGCGGAAGCATCGCTTCGCTTGCCGATCGTGATCTGGGTGTAATCCGGGATATCATTTACACCGGCGCCATTGAAGGTAGCGGTATAAGTACCGCCGGTAAGCCCGTCGCCAGCCGTGATGCGCCAATAGCCTTTGTCGGAGATATAGGAGAAGGTGTTGCTACCCTCGGTGAGTGGCAGGCCGGCTGTGCCGCCATTGCCCGCTACCCATTCTGCAGTAAGGCTGCCAGCTGAAGGCGCTGTAGTAAAGTTGATCGTGGCGGTTTTTGCCCCTGTGCTGCTGCCGAGGTGGAAAACGCGGCTGCCGGTCGAAGCAGCCAGCCACCTTTTGAATTTACCCACGATTATGCCGGCAGTATAGGTATAAGTGCCGGGGGTAGCACCGGAAATACCCAATACCAGTGTATTCGACCCGGTATTCAGCTTGCCAGCGGTCATGGTAAGGGTGCCGGAAACGGTACCGGTATTGGCGCCGCTGAGCAGGGAATTGGCATCGGCGAACGTAACGCCGGAGACGCTGGTATTGTTGATCGTAAGTGAATTGAAGTTAGCAGTAGGGCTGCTGGCCAGGTTGCGGAAAACGCCCGCGCCGGAAACCGTCTGCGGATCGGCGCCCGCAGTAAGGCTGACTGTTGTTGACGTAGCAGAAGCAACATTGCCGAAATAAAGAATGCCCGGTATCGTCAACGTGCCGCCGGTATTTACTGTAAGGTTACCATTTACAGCGACCATGCCGGTGGCTGCAGTATTGGTTTGTCGCAGCTCGGCGCCGTTATTGATGATAAGATCACCAGTAGTGCAGAAATTATAGTAGGTACTAGGTAAGCTTACAAAACGCGTGCCGGCATTAGCCGTGTTGCCTTCCAGGATCGCCTTGCCGAACCGGAAGATCCCGCTGCCGCTCCAGGAGTAGAACCGGAACCCATTGGCGCCACCGGCATCTGTGGAAACGCCGTCGCCAAAGCGAAAAATATGATTAGGTGTGGGGCCTACCGCGCCGGTAGTGTTGTAAATGGCTTCAAAAGTATTGGTAGCGTCGGCCATGTGGGGATCGACTATAGTAAAAACACCACCTGTAAGGTTAACATCTGATGCGGTGGCGATAGTCCATTTCACGATCTGCGTTCCCGAAGGCACAGAATTAGCGGCGACACCCGCGGCATTGCCGTCTACATTGATGTTACCATCACTCTGGTTCATCTTCGCACCGGAGGCGATCACCAGGCTGCCATTAATATTCAATGTGCCTCCTGTTACCGTTAGCGTGCCGTTATTGGTAAAGGTTTTATTGCCGCCGTCGATGGGACCCGCAGTCAGGTCTCCGGCACTGATGGTTAAGGTCTTGCCCGAGGTGATCGTCACATTGGCAGCTGTATTGCCGGCAGTGCTCACCGTAACATCATGGTTGATGGCTACATCTGTTGTGCTTCCGGGAATCTGCCCGCAAGTCCAGGTGGAGGGGGCATTCCAGTCGCCATCGGCAATGGTGGCTATTGTCGTTGCCGCCACTACTGATCTGACGCCGGCAGGGTTTGTTTCTGCCGGTATTTGGGCGGTTCCACCCACAACTACAGAAGTACACTGCGCATCCAACGCATTACCAGCAGCTGCTCCGCAGGCAATATCATATACCAGGAAGAAATAATTGCTCGTATTGCCGCTCGTCGCTCCGTTCAAAGTCTGTGTGCCGGTTATGCTGAAAGAGCCGTTGGGATTGGCTACAGCGGTACCGAACAAGGTCGTCGTACTGAAAGTGCCCGAAGTACCCGTATAGTAGACTCTTGCATTAAGGATATCGGCGGGGTTAACACTGCCGGTAGTGGTATAATCGATCTGCGTCAGGTTTATCGCATTGATAAGACCGGTAGTAACGATCTCGGTCCGGAGGATCTGCTGGTTGCTGCTGCCTGGTGTAACACTTGTTGTTACCGGTTGTGTTACCGTCGAAGAAGTATAAACCATTGCAGGTGGTGTGCCCACACAGATATTGAATCCTGATGTGGTCGTTAACGTTGAACTATTGGTATATACCCGCACATAGTAGGTTTGCCCGACGGTTAAGCCAGTCAGGTTTTTCGTGCTCACATTAGCGCAGGTACCTCCGCCCGTCACCTCAGTTGTGCCCAGGTCGCTGTACACAACCATATTCATATCCGTACTGCCGCTGGTATTGGCCAGCGATACCCTGTGTGCTGTAGCCATGGCCTGGAACTTGAACCACACATCGTCATTAGCTCCTGCGATGTTGCAGGAAGGCGCAGGCAGGCTGGCTGTGGCGCTTTCCGTAGTTCCCGGTGTTACCGTACCGCAATTGTAGTCAGCATTGACCGTTAAGGTTATCGCGCCCGCAATATCGTTATTGGCCGGTGGCGGAGGGGGTGTACCGACACAAATATTAAACACGGATATTGTCGTAGCCGTCGACGTGCTGGTATACACGCGCACATAATAGGTTTGCCCGGCGGTTAGCCCGGTCAGGTTTTTCGTGCTCACATTGGCGCAGGTACCGCCGCCCGTCACTTCAGTTACGCCCAGATCGCTATATACCACCATATTCATATTCGTCGAACCGGATACGTTGGCCAGCGATATCCGGTGCGCGGCACCTGTGGCCTGGAACTTGAACCATACATCATCATTGGCTCCGGAGGCATTACAGGACGGCGTGGGCAGGCTGGCCGTAGCATTTTCTGTACTTCCCGCTGTTACCATGCCGCAAGTATAGTCTGCATTAACCGGGAGGGTGATGGCTCCTGCAACGTTGTCGTTGGCCGGTGGTGGCGGTGGTGTGCCAATGCAGATGTTGAAGCCGGAGTAAATAGTCGCAACAGCACTATTCGTAAATACCCTTACATAATAAGTTTGTCCGCTGGTTAAGCCGGTCAGGTTTTTTGTGCTAACGTTAGCACAGGTACCGCCGCCGGTCACTTCTGTTACTCCCATATCGCTGTACACAACCATATTCATATCCGGGCTGCCGCCGGTATTGGCCAGCGATACCCGGTGCGCGGCACCTGTAGCCTGGAACTTGAACCATACATCGTCGTTGGCGCCAGCAGGCGTACAGGATGGCGCAGGCGTGCTGGCTGTGGCGCTCATTGTTGTCCCTGCCGTTACCGAGCCACAGTTGTAATCAGCGTTTACCGGAAGTGTGCTGGCTCCGGCAACATCGTCATTGGCTGGTGGTGGTGGCGGTACAAGACCGCCCAGGATAATGTCGGGGCGGCTGGCATTCAGGGTTGCGGTTGCAATCGTACCCGGTATGCAGCTGGGAAAGGTGCCGTCATCATCATAATCCCAGTAGATATTGTTATTGGCTCCTGTGGCGGTATAACGCCAGCTATTGCTGCTGGTGCCACCGACGCCGTCGCAACTGAGCGTTGAGGCGACGTCCGTTTGTACGATCACCATCAGGTTCTCTCCTGCATTGATAGGAAAGTCAGTGATATCGATCATATTCCAGCCGTTTACCGGTGTGGAAGGCGTGCCGGTATATACCGTGGTTGATCCGCTAACCACATTCGGAAATAATTCCCCGGCCGGAAAGCTGGTCGTTGCACCTACTGCTTTCAGCATAATGGTAGTGGGCCCCGTGTTCTGTCCGGTTGTCACATTGCTGTACCAGCTTAGGGTTGTAATGGTGCCACCGGTAGTCGTCGTAAACATTTCGGCTGCCGTATAAATAGCAGCATTCCGCCCATGCCCATAGTAATAGTTCAATGGTCTGATAGCGGTGCTACTGCCACTGCCTATGGTTACCTGGGCATGACTGCTTAGCGCAAGCGCAACCAGCGCAAGAGCGCTAAGTAATTGTTTGGGGTGCCATTGCCGCCTTGACGGCATTTTTGGTGTAGTTGTCTTCTGCATAAAAATGCTTTTTAGTGATGCCTACTCTGTTTTCAGCTGCTGTGACCCGATCCGCCCGGAGTGGTTACACCGGGTATTTCGCTTGCTTAAGGGTTTTCGGCATATCCCCTTGATCTGCCTTTTTAAGGTATGGGAAATTTAATGTTGTGTTAAGTAAATGTCAAGTTTGTATAAAATTTTAGTAAAAAAAAGCGCTTATACATAATTTTTATTGATAAATGTCTAGATGATTCGTTGCGTGGTTATTATCCTACACATCGATGTAGGTACTGGAAAAAGGTAGGTCAGAAATGCCTGATAACAGAAAAGTGATCAAATGAAAAAGCCTTGAATACTGGATTCAAGGCTTAATATTAAAACAGATATGTGTAGCACCCCTCGGCGCTGTGAGGTTTCGGGCCAGCTTTTTAACGGAGACCTGATGGTCTGAACAAATGATGAACGGTATTAAAAAAGCCCTGAACTCAGGGGTCCAGGGCTTCGGCTCCAAAGGAGATATGTTTAAACTGTATTATTCAACAGATTTAGGCTTGCGCATAATCGCGACTACTTCTACCACGAAGCCGGCGATGATCAGGATAGGCGCCAGCGTAATACGCCGGAAGCTATAGATTTCTTCTTTATTGAAGACATGCGGATCGTTGCTTTTACCGCCCGACATCAGCACAAAGCCAAGCAGGATGAGCGCGAGGCCGGCAAACATGATATAATAATTGGTCTTATCGAAAAGGAACAGCCGGCTGTCTTTTTTGCTTTTGGTCTCTCTTGTGGAAGTAGTCACTGCCATGGTTACAGAAAATTTATGTGGCCAAAAATAGTGTATTAAAATGATAAACGGACCGCTTAATAAAGATCGTCCAGCTTCAGCTTCAGGTATTTTACCACGGAGCGGTGCGTGCTCAGCACCGAGATGAGCACACCCAGCAGCAGGATGGCGATCATGAGCACCGTAAGCGAGGCATAGTCCCTTATAGCATTGAGCTCGGAGAGGACCGAGCCGGCAAAGTACATCAGCAGCGCCAGGCCGGCTACTGCAATAAGGCCGCTCAGCAGGCCGGTCACGATGGCCCGCTTGTCGAAAGGCCGGGCAATGAACCAGCGCGTGGCGCCCACCATCTGCATGGTTTTGATCAGTAACCTGTTGCTGAACATGGCCAGGCGTACCGTATTGTCGATAATGATCACCACGGCAATAAACAGGATCAGCGCGATCACGCCGAGCACAATCCCTACTTTACGCAGGTTGGCATTCATTTTGTCCACTACCGTACGCTCGTACGATACTTCCCTTACAATATTGCTCTGCATCAGGAAGGTTTTGATCTTGTCGATGCTGTCTGTGTTCACATAGTCCGAATGCAGGTTCACCTTGATCGAAGTGTACAGCGGGTTGACATCGAGCAATTGCATGAAGTCTTCACCCATCTCGCGGGTCATCTGCGCCGCCGCCTCTTCTTTGGTCACTACAGTGGCCTTGCTCACAAAAGGCTGCTGCTGCAGCATCGTTTCCAGCGCCTTGGTTTTTTCCTCGCGCGTATTATCGTGCAGGATCACCTGCAGCTCCACCTGCTCTTTAAAGTAGCGGGATAAGGAACGGCCGTTGATAGCCATCCAGCCTATGGTGCCCAGCAGGAACAGGACGAGCGAAATGCCAATAATCGAATATATATAAGAAGGTGCTTTTTTCATCTTGTTTTATTTAGATAGCCGGGGATTGAATCCTTACCCGGGATGCGGCGCGGCCGCTGAGCTTTGCCTTATGCGCAAAGGCTAGCAAAAATAAAAATTTGATTCAAAAGCAGGGCAACTATTTCCATCACTAAGGCAAAATAAGCCGAAAGCATTCAATATACCTTATCGTTTAACCTTAATTAACCTGCTACTTGAACCGCAGCGCTTTCACGATGTTAATGCTCCGCACCATCAGCACCGGCAGCAGCATTACCAGCAGACAGAAGATAAAGGTGCCGGCATCGATCAGCAGCACCTGCCAGGCTTCCAGCTTTACGGGTGCATAATCCATATAATAGGCGCTTTCGTCCATCCCGATAAAATGGGTATAATATTGCAGCAGGCAAAAAGCCACGCCGAGCACTGTGCCGCCGACAATACCCTTTATCGCCACATTGCCCGCATGATACAGGAAGATCTGCTGCATTTTGCCCGAAGGCATGCCCAGGGCTTTAAGCGTGCCGATCATATTGGTACGCTCCATGATAAAGATCAGCAGGGCGGTGGACATATTGATCACCGCTACCACCGCCATAATGACCAGGATAATATAGGCATTGGTATTCATCAGCTCCAGCCAGTTGAAGATGTTGGGATACAGCTCCTTCATCGTGGTGCGGCTCATGGGCGGCTCCAGGTATTTGTGGTAAATGCGGTTGGCGATAGTATCGGAAAGGCGGTAATCGTCGAGGCTTACCTGGTAGCCGTTGATGGCGCTGCTGTCCCAGTTGCTGATGCGGCGCAGCAGCCGGATATCGCAAAGGCAGAAATTATTATCCACTTCCTCCATGCCGGTATGAAAGGTCCCGCTGATCGCCAGCTTGCGGAAGCGGGGTGTGCTTTGCTCCGGGTCGATAAAATAGACCAGCACCGTATCGCCCGTTTTGCGGTTGATCTTATCCAATGTCGTTTGGGATAATACGACCTGGTGCGCATAATCGGGAGCGCTAAAATCGGGAGGCTTGCCGGAAAACCTGATCTCAGCATTGCGGCTCCAGTCGTAGTCCCGGTCAACACCCTTCAGCTTGATCCCTTCCATCACGGGGCCCGCGTTGAGGATGCCGGCTTTCACCGCAAAAGGGTGGGCCGAGCGCACTCCCGGCTCCCGGCGGATGTGCTGCAGCAGCGCCGGATCGCTATTAAAGGGGCTGGGCGACAGGATTGAGCTTGGATTGGGATTAAAGGGCGCGATCTGGATATGCCCCCAGAAAACAAACATTTTATCTTTGATCGTTTCCTTAAAGCCAAAGACCACCGCCACCGCCACGATCATTACCGCCACGCTCAGCGTCGTCGCTACAGTAGCCAGCCGTATAATGAACCGGGAAAAAGAAGCTTTCCGGTTGGCGGCAATGCGGCGGGCAATGAAAAAGGGAAGGTTCAAACAGGATCGGGGTTTGCTCAGTCAGCAGCAAATGTAAGTTATCTTGTCAAAATCTGGCAGGTCCCCATGCCGCCCTGTTCCCGCAATCATTATCTTCGCAGCATGACAGTTACCCTTATCTTCATTATCATTACCGTAGTGATATCGGTAATGGCCTTTACCAATGAAAGGCTGCTGAATAACCTCCTCTTGTGGCCGGCACGCATGCATAGCCCCGAACAATATTACCGTTTTCTCACCTCGGGCTTTGTGCACGTCGACTACATGCACCTCGCCTTTAATATGATCACCTTTTACTTTTTTGGTGAATTATTGGAGCAATATATTGGACCAGAACGGTTTGTGATTGTTTACCTTAGCGGTATTATCGTTGCCGGCATTCCTTCTTATTTTAAAAAGCGGCATGTTCCCGGTTATGCATCCCTGGGCGCTTCGGGCGGGGTGGCCGCGATCCTTTTTGCTACCATTTACCTCAATCCCTGGCAGCAGATCGGGCTTTTCTTTATTATTCAGCTGCCCAGCATCGTTTTTGCCGTTATTTACCTGGCCTATACGGCCTACCTGGCCCGTAAAGGATCGGGAGTAGTTAACCATGACGCGCATCTCTGGGGCTCTTTATACGGTCTGCTGTGCATGCTGGTGATCGATCCTTCTCACGGGCAGTACTTCCTGCAGCAGCTGATGCACCCGCGCTGGGGATAGTCATAAATCAACGCTCATGCCAAGGCCTCCTTCTCCCGGAAGGAGGCTTTTTTGTCGCTGCCAGGTAAGCTCCTGAGCCAGTCAAGATTGTATTTGACCTACGCAATGAGGTAATCCCGCATACCTGGAACCGGGCTGTAAATATATCCGGATAAGCACCATTATTTACCGGTTTTGTTTACCCCATCATCACACTTACGATATAACCGGTTTTAATAAAGTGGCGTTCCTTATATGTATAAAGGAAAAAGTATCCTGGGTACCGGCCGCGAGCCCCGGCTGGAAAAATAAGTCATCGGGTAAGGTGCTATGGTAACTTATTCTTATGGAATATTACCGCATATTTTCAGGCGAATCCTGAAAGCGCCATTGGGGGGAATATGATATATAACGAGTAAATGATATGGTTAGAAATTCATCTTTTTGGTGGGGCTGTTGCCTGCCATGCCCAATTGAATAACGACTAAAAGATATTTAAGGTAGGATACATATTTCTTTGCCCTGTCGAAGTATCCTGGTGGCTATGCTCCGAATGTCGCGGAAACCAAGCCAAAGCTATAGTCGTCATATTGTGTTCATGAGAATATTTTTTAATTCTATCTGTTTACATCAACTTGGAACGACACCCTTCTTTGGCCGCAGGTAAGGTAAGGAATCCGGAGGATAAGGAAAGGGGGAGTGTCTCATTCTTTATAATGGAATTTTTATATTTTAAAATTATAAGTATTGAATTTTAACCTTAATTGAGAAGCTGCCTTAAATCATGTCTTTTTGTCTTGAATTTCTTCCTGGCTCTCAATTGGATTTCTTTTTTCTCTAATCAAAACAATATTTATTAATTATTTAAAAAACATACTTTGATGCAAAAACAGGTCCGACTTTAAAGCGGGAGAGCGGGGTAGGGAACGTGGTCATAATTTTTTGCTGTTGAGCATCCATTTTTATTTCAAATTTATTTTTACATAATATTTTTCATTTTTTGAAAATATGCTGAAAAATTAAAAGCAAATTTTTGCTTTGTTATTTTATTTCGATAAACTGAAGTAAATAATTGATTATCAAACTAATAGTTTATGTTTTTAAATTAAAATCTGCCATTGTGGCGCAAAGGTAAATTTCAGATTGAAATTTACTTTTAAAATTTTCATTTAGAATTTTTTATTGTACTTAAATAAACTAAAATACTCATTACAGGTGTCCTGATTTAAAATTACTAACAAAGCATAATTGTTTTACTTTATGCGTAATGAAAAATACCTCATTTTATGCTAAAATGGATTTATTTTTTATATTTTTACAGCTGATATTTCTCTGCGCTCTTTTCTATTTATAATATTTTTGCATGAAAAAAATATTTACTTTAATTTCCCTTCTTACCCTCTTCCTGGCTGCGCTTCTTTCCACTTTATTTGTTTATAGATGGGTTAATGTCGATTTGTCAGTAATTAAAGGAGTCTGGTGGCTCTTTACCGGAGCCATCTGTGGTTATGCCTTTTACCGGAAGTCATTGACCACCTGGATTCTGGTGGCTATGGTTGTCGGCGTACAGCTCGGGTTTACTTTCAGGGAGTTTGCGCTCGACCTGCAGGTATTAAGTAAGGTGTTTTTAAAATTGATAAAAACCGTAATAGGTCCGATTTTATTCGCTACGCTGGTGGTGGGGATCGCCGGACATTCTAACCTGAAACAGCTGGGAAGGATGGGGTGGAAGTCGCTGTTGTACTTTGAGGTAGTAACAACATTGGCCCTGGCGATTGGCTTGCTGGCGATCAATATTTCGCAAGCGGGGAAGAACATTGATATACCGAAGAGCATTATCCATGAGCTGCCGCAGTCTTCTGAAAAGCAGATGCAGCAGAAGGTGATCGCGATTCTCGATAGTGCCGATGTCACTGTACCTAACGGGTTGATCGACCGGCTTCCCGACACGCCGGGTAAAACCTGGAAAGATCATGTCCTGGATATCTTCCCTGAAAACATTGCCAAAGCGGTGGCCGAAGGGCAGGTGTTACCCATAGTAATTTTCAGCATATTATTTGGCGTTGCCCTTGCCATGATCCCGGAGGAACGGAAAAAGCCTATGCTGGCCTTCACCGAAAGCCTGGCGGAAGTGATGTTCAAATTTACAAATATCATTATGTATTTTGCGCCCTTTGGGGTCGGTGCAGCCATTGCTCATGCCACTGCAGAACTGGGCACCGATATCCTTTTTGCCCTGGCCAAGCTCCTGCTCACGCTGTATTGCGCGCTGATCGTTTTTGTGGTAGTGGTCTTTGGTACAGTGATGCTGATCTGCCGTATTCCTATACGCAATTTCTACCGGGCGGTAAAAGAACCGGTGTCTATCGCCTTTGCCACCACCAGCTCTGAAAGTGCTTTACCCAAAGCCATGGAGAACATGCAAAAAATAGGCGTGCCGGGTAAGATCGTGTCTTTCGTCATGCCTACCGGGTATACCTTTAATCTTGATGGTACTACACTTTATCTTTCGCTAGCATCTGTTTTTGTCGCCCAGGCTGCCGGCATGGAGCTCAGTATCGGCACGCAGGTATTGATCGGCCTTACCTTAATGCTGACGAGCAAGGGCGTAGCCGGTGTGCCCAGGGCTTCGCTGGTGATCCTGATTGGCGCTGCAGCTACCTTTCACCTGCCCCTGTGGCCGATCATGGCTATTTTCGGCATCGATGAGCTGATGGATATGGCCCGCACCTCGGTGAATGTATTGGGCAACTGTCTGGCCAGCTGCGTCGTAGCCCGTTGGGAAGGAGAGCTCGACGATCAGAAATTGCATACAGAATTTGTTGTTGATTGATTTGGTTTTTAAATAGTTGTATGTTGTATTGTAATTGTTTTTGAATATTTGGTGATTAGAAATTTGAAATTGGATTCTGGATTTGAAATTCAATCTCTAACATCTAATATCTAATACCTAATATCTAATATCTAATATCTGACTTTTAGTTAATTGTGACGTATAATAGAAGTAACTTTAAATTAAAATACACCTTATCCTTATTCTTTTGCGGGCTGTTCGGCATTTTGCCGGCGGATGCCGCGCTGAAAATAGCCAGCTGGAACTTACAGCACCTGGGAAGGCACAAGCCCGACAGTACGATCCGGATCATGGCAGACTGCCTGAAGCATTTCGACCTGGTCGCGCTGCAGGAGATTAATACACGTGATGGCGCAGAGGGACTCGCAGCGTTGGTCGCGAGCCTCAACCGTACGGGACAGCAATGGGATTACCGCATTAGTCCGCCAACGACAACCGAAATACCTGGTGAATCGGAGCGTTATGCTTTTATCTGGAAAAAGGCGAAAGTAGTTTGCCTGGGCCGTCCTTTCCTCGCCGCTGCCTTTGCCGCACAGATGAGCCGGGAACCTTTTATCGCCATTTTCCGGGCAGAAGGGCAAGTCTTCAGCCTGGTCAATTTTCATGCGCTACCCAAAAAGAAGCAGCCGGAACGGGAGCTTAAATACCTCAAATTTTTCCGTGATTCGCTGCAATTGCCCCCGCCGGTATTTCTTGGCGATTTCAACTGTCCCCAAAGCCACACGGTCTTCAACCCGCTGAAGAAACAATATTTTCTGCCGGCGCTCCTGGGGCAGGCCACCACGCTGAAGCAGGAGTGCCGTGACGGCGATTGCCTGGCTTCGGAATATGATAATATCTTCTATCCCCGGGCTTTCTTCTGTTTGCTGAAAGCCGGTATTGTCCCTTTTTACAAGACTTTCAACGAGGATATGATCGCAGCGCGAAAAGTCTCCGATCACCTGCCTGTATATGCCGAGCTGGGCTTTTTGATCAGCAGTTCAGCGCCCGTAGAAACCAGGCAAGGGCTTTAGCTTTATTGCTTAAAACGGGAAAATACTGGTTTCCCGGTAAGCGGAGGAAAGGCGCCGATGCCTACTTTTACGCCTTACCTGTTGTGTGCTTCTTTGCAAAAAGGAAGGGTCTCCCCGGACAAACGCCGGTATGCTGTAGTAATTCCTGATGTGGAGGTTGCTGCGGGCCTAACCCATTTAAATCTTTTTAAGCAATGATCAGACAATTGTTTTCCCTCGCGGCGCTGGCCGCCCTCTTTCCCCTGAGCGCCACTGCGCAGATCCGGTATCACGATATTGTACCCGACACGACCCTTGGTCCTGGGACGATGGCCGGTGCGGTGTCTTCCTTCACCTTTTACGGCGCTGTTGGCGGGAACCTGCAGCTGATGTGGAGCGATGTTCCCGGTGTAGGCGCGCTGGCACATCCGGGCATCGAAGTTTTGTGCGGGGCCGGCGGCCTGCCCGAGAAGCTGAATAACGGTGCCGATATCAGCGCAGCGCTGGGCTGCTGGTATGAAAATACACTGAAGCCCCTGAGCCAGGCCGGCGCCGGTAACTGGCTGTCGGATGCGGATAATAAATACCTGGGATTCCGGATTAAAGCGGCCGGCGGGGCCCGCTATGGGTGGGTGCGGATGAGTGTGGCCAATAGCGGAACGGTAACTTGCACTGTAAAGGACTGGGCTTACCAGGAGACATTGAACCAAGCCATAAAGGCTGGTCAAACTTCAAATACGACTGGTATTTCTTTGGTTAGCAATAAAGAAGGGGTTCGTCTTGCGCTGGAAGGGCGCTCTTTACGGGTTTATCATCCCGATGCGGGGCAGCGCTACGGACTGACGCTGCTCAGCCTCCAGGGAACTGTGCTGCTGCGGCAGCAGATCCGGGCTGAGGACCAGGTGGCTTTGCCACAGCTGGCAGCGGGGGTTTACCTGCTGCACCTCGACAGTCCGCAAGGCAGGGCGTATTTTAAGCTGATGCTCCCTTAAGCTGTTTCCGAGCCGGCCGGTCAGGCTGCTGCGCGTCCCGATCGGCCGGTTGTACCATAAACGTCTATCTCCTCGCAGCGCTGCTGCGCCGCAGCGAGATGTGATCTGCATTGATCATCATCTGTTGTCACACCAGGATTGTATATTCATTATTCCTTAGATGATGGGCCGCACAAACTGCCGTTCAGGACGCTGCGCGTCCCGAACGGCCTGGCCCTTTGATTGAGGCAAAATTTGTAGATTAATTTTTCGCACAAAGGTTCAAAGATACCAAGCGGTGTTTTTCTCGCAGCGGTACGGCGGCGTCGCCAGCCATTGGCATCGCTCCTCGGAGGAAGGCCACACACTTGCCCCATAGGGGCAAAATGTTTGTAGACAGCGATGGATAGCTATTCTTTGCTCCGAGGAGCAAAACCCAAAAGTTCAGGTGATGATCATGTACCCCCGCCGTTCAGGCCATTACGGGTCCCGGCCGCCGGAGACCATCATTTCTTCAGCCCCGGGTATTTCATTTTCAGCCCGGTAAGGGTATCTTTCAACAAGCTGGCGACCAGGTAAGATTTGTACCAGTTCTGGTCCGAAGGGATAATATGCCAGGGCACCTCGTTGCAGGTGCTGAAGACCTCCTCGTAATATTTCCGGTACTGATCCCAGTTGTTGGATTCGATAAGGTCGTTCTCATTATACTTCCACATTTTGCGGGGGATCGACAGCCTTTCCTCCAGCCTTTTGTGCTGCTCTTCGTGCGACACGTGCAGGTAGAGCTTCAGGATATGGGTGTTGTCTTCTGTAAGGAGGCGCTCGAAATCATTGATCGCGCGCATGCGTTTCATGGCCGTTTTGTCATCGCACCAGCCATGAACACGGGTTACCAGCACATCCTCGTAATGGGAACGGTTGAACAGCTGGATTATGCCCCTCTCCGGTGTTTGCCGGTGAATGCGCCACAGGAAATCATGCGCAGCTTCTTCGGCAGTAGGTACCTTGAAGGAGGCCACGCGCACACCCTGGGGATTCATGCTGGCGAAGACATCGCGGATAAGGCCGTCCTTACCCGAAGCGTCCATGCCCTGGATCACCAGCAGCAGGGAATGCTTGCTTTCGGCGTAGAGCAGGTTTTGCAGCTCGTCCAGCTCCTGGAGCAATGCCAGGGTCTTTCCTTTGGTCTCTTCCTTGTCCATGCCTTTGGGAGCGCGGGTGCCGATCTTTTCCAGATCAAAGCTGTTTTTTGTTTTCTCTTTTGCCATAGTGTATGATCATTTGAGGAGACCTTGCATGCAAGGTCTGTGCCCGGATATTCTTGATACTTGCAGGAGCCGTTGCCAGCAACGGCTGTACAAAATGATTCTTCCTTTAAGGCTTCTATGAGCCACTGTAATACAACGGCTGTACGAAATTACTCCTTTCCCATCAGCATGGCCTGCTTGCGATAGGCTTTGATAAAGATCGCGCCCAGGTTCTTGTTGGGCGGTACATAATCGCTGAACAGGTCGTTGATGCCTGCGCCCCGGCCGGCAAAGTATTTGGAAAGGTTTTGCCACATGCTGATCCAGTTCACATCTTTCCCCGCCAGCAGCACATCATTCAGGGCGCTGATGATCGGCACGTTCACGGCATAGGCGCCGATCTGCTTCGACGAGATAATGTGGGCATCGGGCGAGCTGTTGAGCACCTTACTCAGGTTGTGGTAGCCGCCGCAGGAGCCCAGGATCACGATCTTAACCGAAGTCTGCAGGTGTTCCAGCGTGGTGGGCAGGTAATAGCTGTGCCCGCGGTGGATCACTACGGAAGGGTGAATGTTGTTGTCGTCGAGGTACTGTTGCAGCTTGGTTTGGGCGAATACGTCGTTCTCTTCCGCTTCTTCCGGCAGGGGTACATTCACAAAGATCCTGACCGGGTTGGCGCCGGTCGAGCTGATGGCCGCCCAGTATTGGTTCTGCTCTATCTTCCATTTGGCATTGCGGAACAGGTTCAGGTAGCCGCGGTAAGCCCCCATACCATCTTTATCGCCGTAAAAGAAGACCTGCTGCACCACATCGCCCTGCTCATCTTTAAGGGAGGCATAAGGGACGTAGGTGATAGGAGGCAGCAGATCACTGACATTAGCGTTCAGCTGCTCCGCATTTTCGGCGCTGTTGAAGATTGTGTACAAAAGGGCATAAACGATGACGCCTTTTTCATTGACCTTTTTCTCGTAATTGGTACGGATCTCTTCCTTCAGGAAGGCGATCAGCTTGGGATCGTTGATGCTGCCGAAGGCATCGGCCACATCCACGGCATCTTCCAGGTCGTCCATCGGTCCCTGTTCCAGGTTGGCCACAAATTCTTTCATCAGCTCGTTCTTGGCATTTTCTTCCATGGAGGCCAGGAAAGGGGAGAGCTTGTTGTAACCGGCCGCCATACGGAGGAAGGTGCGGAAGTGGCTTTTCTGCACTTTGGCCAGGAAAGCGTCGCCGCTGGTTGGCTTCATCTTTTCCATCATACGGTCAAACATCCATGTGAAGCTGCTGGTATAGATCTCATCCTGGCTGCCGATCATCATGAAATAGAGGTCTTCCGCATTAAAGTCCATCAGGGATTTGAAGCGTACAGGGGCCGGGGAATCGTGGAGCTCGTTGACCACCCGCACAAACTGCAGTCCGCGGAAATTGATCTCCTCTTCGATCGCCTTGTTGGCAACAGATTGTCCCTGCATTCTCAGGTTGACCAGGGCCTGGAAATAAGCCTTGGGATCGTTGGCAATACCGTCGACTGCGGCGATGGTGGTCTTGCCTTCATAAATTTCTGCAACAAAAGGCAATACCTTCTGCGGATTTTTGGCCTGGTCGGCAATGGCCACGATCACTTTTACAAAAGGATCCTGGTTGCGCCGGACGGCCGCGCTCAGGCTGCTGGTAGAGCTGGCATAGGTGAGAATGGTGCCGGGCATTACCTGCGCAGCGGCCGCGATCACCGGGTCGGCATAGCTTTCCCTGGCAAACTGGGGCAGCCGCTGGATCATCATCTCCGGCTTGGCTTTGCCTACCGAGGCGAACACAATGCTTTTCAGCTCGGGATGATCGTCGAACAGTTCGCTGTTGTCGAGTGTATAAATATTGTCATTGGCTTTTACATAATCGGCCAGCCGGTCCTGCTCACGGGCCAGCATCAGCTCTTCAAAATTGTCCACCGATTTTTTGATATAGGCTGCATCATCGGGGCCCGAGCCGCGGGCGTTGAGCCGGCGCAGCATGTTGGCCAGCGCACGATGGTACTGGATTTTGGTCTGGTGGGGAATGTTCATATTCTCGATATGGATCATGATCCGGGGCGCCTTTACCAGCAAGGCCTGGACCAATATACCGGAAACGGTAGGATCTTCCAGCTCGATCTTTCCATCAACCTCCCCATCGCGCAGGTCGGCTTTTTTTACCTGTTCCTTCACCTTGTCGGTGAACATAGCCCGGTTAGTGGGAATGGGGTTAAGGAGCGTATCGATCTGCCAGGGGGCAGGGGCGGGATCCGTCTTGTGTTGCTGGGCGGCAGCATCGGCGCCCAGGAGCAGGGCCAGGCCGGATGCGAATAGAATAGGGGTGGTGCGTTTCATATACGTGCGGTAAAGAGAACAAAATATCATCAGGAGCAGGCGCAGGCGCCTTGCGGTTTATCCAGGAAGCAGCAAATACCAGGCCAAACTCAAAATCTGACATAAAGGTATTAACTTTTAGACAGCTGTCGTTCGCCGCTGTTCCGGGAACAGGGCATCTGCATTTTGCCCCGGAAACAAGAACTGCCCGGAATGCATAGCGAATCCGGGCAGCTTAAGAGGTACAGGTCATTTAGCTTTCAGCATCATTCTTCAAAGCCATTTTACGATAAGCCTTGATGAAGATCGCGCCCAGGTTTTTGTTTGGCGGTACATAATCGCTGAACAGGTCTTTTTCCTGGGCGCCGCGGCTGTTGAAATATTTGTTCAGCTCAGACCAGGAATTGATCCAGTCGATATCCTGGCCCTGCAGCAATTGGGAGAACATAGTACGGATGATCGGCTCGTTCACGCTTTTCGATCCCACTTGCTTGGAAGAGATGATATTGGCATCGGGCGCTTTGTCCAACACCTGTGCCAGGTTATGATAACCGCCGCAGGAACCCAGCATCACCACTTTTACTTCCGGTGTCAGGTTCTCGAGCGAGCCGCCCAGATGGTAACTATGGCCGCGATGGATGACCATGGTGGGCACGATCTCTTTCTCTGTAAGGTATTTTTGCAGGGCACGTTGGGCTTCTTCGTCTTTGGGTTCCTCCAGGGGGAGGTTGGCGTAAACGATAATAGGATGGTCGCCTATAGAAGTAAAGGTCATCCAGTCCTTGTTGCTGCTTACCTTCCATTTCGCCGCAGGGAAGTTGGATTTAAAGCTGGCAAAGGAGCTGCGGCCATCTTCATCGCCGTAGAAAAAAGTTTGCACGATCACTTCGCCTTTGGCGTTCTTCAGCGATTCATAGGGAACGAAAGTAATGGGGGGGATCACGCTCAGCTGGCCGCTCAGCTCGGTTGAATTGTCGGCACTGTTGAAGATCGTGCTCAGCAGGCCGTATACGATCACACCCTTCTCGCTTTCCTTATTGTTGGCGCCATAGGTCCTTTCGTAATTGCTTTTGATCTCATTTTTGAGAAAGTCGATCAGCTTGGGGTCGGTAATGCTGCCGAAGGCATCGGCTACATCCACGGCGTCTTCAAGCTCGTCCTCGTCCCCTTTTTCCAGGTTGGCCACGAACTCTTTCATCAGAGCGCTTTTCTTATCCTCCTCCATAGAAGACAGGAAGGGGGAAAGCTTGTTGTAGCCGGCCGCCATACGGATAAAGGTGCGGAAATGACTTTTGTTTACCTTATCCAGCAGCTGATCGCCGCTCAACGGCTTCATTTTTTCCAGCATGCGGTCAAACATCCAGGTGAAGCTGCTGGTATAGATCTCATCCTGGCTGCCGATCATCATAAAATACAGGTCTTCGGCATCGAAATCCATCAGGGATTTAAAGCGTACCGGGGCAGGGGAGTCGTGCAGGCGGTTCACTTCGCGCACCAGCTCCAGGCCGCGGAGGTTCAGCTCCTGGTCTACTGCTTTTTCAGAAATATTATTGCCCTCTGTTTTAAGTCCAACCAGGGCCTTATAGTAGGCTTTGGGATTGGCGGTAATGGCATCGACCTCGCGGATGGTTCTTTTCTTGTTGTAGATCTCGGTGAGGAAAGGCAGGGCCTTGAGCGGAGTCTTGGATTCGGTGCCGATCTGAACGATCGTCTGCACCAGCGGGTCTTTGTTGCGGCGTACGGCCGAGCTTAAAGCGCTGGTCGAGGTAGCATAAGTAAGAATAGTGCCGGGCACGATCTTCGCTGCCGCGGCAATCACAGGATCGGCATAGGATTCGCGGGCAAACTCGGGCAGCCTTTTGATCATGATCTCCGGCTTGGCTTTGCCCACCGCTTCAAATACATAGGCCTTGGCCTCGGGGTATTCGTTCAGCAGCTCGCTGTTGTCGAGCGTATAGATATTGTCGTTTTGCTTTACGAATTCCATTACACGGTTCTGCTCGCGGGCCAGCATCAGCTCTTCGAAATTGGTTACAGAACGCTTGATATAAGTCGCGTTGTCGGGTGTCAGCGGACGGGCATTGAGCCGGCGCATCATAGCCTCAAGAGAACGGTGGTATTGTATCTTCTTTTGCGGGGTGGCCGCCGGCAGGTTTTCGATATGGATTAAGATCAGGGGCACCTGTTTGAGCAGGGCCTGGGTCACGGTATGCGACACGGCAGTATCCTCCAGCTCGATAATGCCATCGGCGGCGCCATCTTTCATATCGGCCTTCTTCACCTGCTTCTCGACATTGCCGGTAAACATTTGCCGGTTGATGGGAATGGGAGCGATCAGGGTATCCACTTCCCAGGGTTCCAGCTTTTCGATCTTTTCTTTTTTCTTATCCTTCTTTTTCTTCTTCTTTTGGGCGAAGGCATCGGGAGCGGCCAGTATGGTCAGGGAGGTAATAAAAAGGAATAGTAGTGCAGCTTTTCTATTCATAAGGTACAACAATGAGGTTGGCTTGGCAAGAGGCAAGCAATGATTTGATTGTGATCGCTAAAATTAAGCTATTGCCTGTAGCCTTAAAGACGCTTTAGCAATAATTTATGTTTAACCAGCGCTTTAAAAAGGAGTTATAAAATTTCAGGACCGGTCCGGACCGGTATAAAGGCTGAAAGGATAAAGCGCGGGCTGACCTGTTGCTTCTGTAAAAGCCGTATTTTTGCAGCCTTTATATCCCAGCGGCGCTATCCGGGCTGCGCCCTTTACCGAATATGTTCAAAAGCTATCTGAGAATTCAACCCGTAGCAGTACAGCTGCTCGTTTTCCTTTCTTTCTGGTGCGCGCTGATGCTGCTCAGCCTGTTTATTCAGCCCCTTTATATAAAGGCAGCAGCCGGTATCAGTTCCGCGCAGATGGAGCATTTCCTTGAAAATGATATTTATCATTACCCCAATCTGATCTTTGTTTCCAATGCTTTGTTCCAGGTCTTTTCCTTCCTGGTGCCGGCATTGGTATATGCTTACCTGGCCGATCCTTCGCCCCGCGCTTACCTGGGCCTGGTGAAGCCTGCGCGCGCGATAGGCATTGCCGGCATTATTGTGATGACCTTCGGGCTGCTTTGCTTTACCGGCGCTATTGCCGAGTGGACGGCGCAGCTGGACCTGGGGCAATCGTCCAAAGAGCTGGACCGCCAGCGGGAAGGGTTTATCAATGCCTACCTGAATGCCGGCAGCGGCTGGGCAGTACTGCGCAGCATTCTGCTGATCGCCCTGGTACCGGCTATCTGTGAAGAGCTGTTCTTCCGCGGCGTCATCCTGAAGTTTGCCCAGTCTATGTTCCGGCGCTGGTGGCTGTCCATCGGCGTGTCTGCCTTCCTGTTCACGCTCTTTCATGCCAGCGTATCCGAATTCCTGCCCATCTTCATCGCCGGTGTCGTGCTGGGCTGGGTGTATTATATTACCGGCAGCATGTGGATGAGTATCCTGCTGCACCTGCTATTCAACGGCATCCAGGCGCTGGTGGGCATTTACGCCACGCCTGCTATGGAAAAATCACTGGAAGGCGCCGGTCCTACGGTCATCGCTTTTGCGATCGGAGCCATGCTGCTCGCCGGCAGCATTTTTTTCCTGTACCGGAAACGGACGCCCTTGCCCGATAGCTGGAGCGTAGCGGCCGGCAACAACGCCGGCGGCTGGCTGCCCGAAAAAGATGCCTGAGTCCCTTAATCATTAATCCAAGAAACCGTACAACCCGGAATGAACTGGCCCGTATTTTTTACCCGATTGGGTTCTGCTATTGTCTTTGCGATCATTATGATGCTGGGACTTCTCTACCCGCACCTTTCGGCAATTTTTGTGCTGGCCCTGCTGATCCAGTTCCTTTGTATCCGCGAGTTTTTCGCGCTGATCGCAAAGATCTTCCCCGACCAGTATTTCCCCGGCTGGCTCCTGTGGTTTACCCAGGTAGCCGCTGTGCTGGTGGTGCTTAGTGTTCCTATGGTGGCTGTAACGCCGGGTTACGCTTTTATCTTAATGCTGTGCCCGGTTTTGATCCTGCTGGGTACCATACTCCATAAAAGGACCGGGCTGGTAGCCGGCTTTGCCGCGATTACCGGCCTTATCTATATTGCCCTGCCCATGGCTTTCCTGGTTACCCTGCGGGGCATTGATTGGGTCATTCCGCTGGCCCTCATCTTAATGATCTGGATGAACGATACCATGGCCTATATCGTCGGATCCTTTATCGGAAAAACACCTTTCAGCCCCATTTCTCCCAAAAAGACCTGGGAAGGTACGGCCGGAGGCGCCTTGCTTACCATCGCCGGTGCGGCGGTGTGGGGCTATTACGCCCCCCGGCAGGAATATGTCATGATCGACTGGATGGTGCTGGCGTTGTGCGCCGCCGTGGCCGGTACTGCTGGCGACCTGCTGGAATCTAAGCTCAAGCGCCTGGCCGGCATCAAAGATTCCGGTAATATAATGCCGGGACATGGCGGCGCGCTGGACCGCTTCGACTCCCTGCTGGTTACCCTGCCCTTCGCCTTTTGCTACGTTATGCTGTTTATGATCCGGTGAAGACAGTGTATCTTTGTAGACTGCAATTCAAAAGTCTGAATTCCAAAATATAAAATCAAAAACACTTACAATCGCTTACATCCAGGCTCTTGTATCTAGTATCTAACATCTCATATCTAAAGTCTAACATCTCAACATGTACATTCACCGCGAAGGTTACATCCACATCCTGATTGCCACCATTCTGTGGATCGGCGTCTCCTGGCTCAATTATCATTTTCTTTATTCTATACCCGTATTGTATTGGCTGATACAGATCGTGTTTTTCCTGCTCTGGTTCTGGGTGCTCTGGTTCTTCCGTATTCCCATCCGGAAATTTACCGAAGGCGAAAATGTGATCGTTGCTCCGGCCGATGGAAAGGTGGTCGTGATTGAAGAAACCGAAGAAGGTGAGTATTTCAAGGATAAAAGACTGCAGGTATCGATCTTTATGTCGCCCCTGAATGTGCATGTCAACCGCAGCCCCATTACCGGTAAGGTCGACTATGTCAAATACCATCCGGGGAAGTACCTGGTGGCCTGGCATCCCAAATCATCGACAGAGAACGAGCGCACTACGGTGGTGGTAAGCAATAATCATGTAACTTTACTGATGCGCCAGATTGCCGGCGCTATGGCCCGCCGCATCAAGTATTATGTAAAGGATGGCGATGCGATCCGGCAGAATGCTGAATTCGGCTTTATCCGTTTCGGGTCGCGGGTCGATGTCTTTTTCCCCGTAGGCACCAAGATTGATGTAAAAATTGGAGAGGCGGTAAAAGGTGGCCAGACAGTGCTGGCCAGGATTTAAACCATACAGGCCCCAGGCCTGTTCTTAAAAAATAATTGTAACGCTATTTATGGCTTTTAAGAAAATAGAAGATAACGAGCAGCGCCAGCGGAAAAAGAAGATCGTGGAGCGCTTTAAGAACAGGGTGCCCTTGCCCGCTATGAAAGACCGGAAGCAGCAGGATGTATATATCATCGATGCCGCATTGAAGGCCTTATACAATGACGGCGACAAAGTGACCCGTTCCCTGCAGGATGATGTTCTGAACCCCAACCATATCCGTATTTCTGAGAAGGATGCAGCGCGCATCTGGGATATTATGATCAATACCGGCCTCGTGCATTCCCTTATCGGTTTTGGCAACTCAGGCAAGCTTTCCCTGACCAATGACGGTTACCAGCTCATGAACCAGTTTGGAAGCTACAGTGCTTTCCTGGAAGAGAAAGACCGGGCGCAGCAGGGACAGCAGAACATGATGTTTCCCCAGTTCATCATTGAGCCTGCCGGAGACGATAAGGAAGAAAAGGAGAAGGGCGATGAGGATGAAGAGCAGAAAGCAGTAGGTAAAGCATAAGGATCAACATTAAAATATCAGTGTGATGACGACGACAACAGAAGCAGCGCCGGTCTCCTTTACGGAAGGCGCTTTGAGAGAATTGCGGCAGCTGCAGGCCCGGCCTGAAGCGGCAGGGATGATGCTGCGCGTAGGCGTGAAGGGTGGCGGGTGTTCCGGCCTCAGCTATGTGCTGGGTTTTGACCAGAAGGAAGAAGATGATATCGAGAGCGAAGTACAGGGTATCCCTGTTATTATGAAAAAAGCACACGGCATATACCTGCTGGGTATGGAAATCGACTATGCATCGGGATTGAACGCACGCGGCTTCGTGTTCAATAATCCCAATGCCAGCAGCTCCTGTGGCTGCGGCACTTCCTTTGCCGTATAAACCTATCCCCCGAGCCCTGATCAAGCCTTAAAAGGAGGAATACTTTTGAAACGAAAGATCTGTTTTTTGATACTGGCAGCAGCGCTCTCGGGCGGTGCTGCTCTTTTTGCGCAAAGCAGGAAGGACGAAAAGCCTGAACACCGGCCGGCGCAGAAAAAGGACAACCTGAACCGGACCGATGTCCGCAACCGTAAGCAGGGGCTTTGGTTTTACGAGCACGATGCGCGTATGGGCGAGCCGCATTATTATGAGTACGGCAGCTACATCGATGACAAGAAGAGCGGTGTATGGACCAAGCTGGACGGCGATCAGCGGCTCATGTCTACCGAGACTTATTCCCGCGGCCAGCTTAACGGGATTTCCCAGTACTACGAAGATGGCCGGCTGGTATGCGTAGGCAATTACCGCGGTCTGTATGCTGATGGCCGGTACGATTCCATTTGGGTTACCAATCCCGAAACGCTGGAAGATAGCCTGGTGGCCGTTCCTACTGAACTGGGCTATACGAAGCACGGCCTGTGGCGCTACTACGATGCCGGTACCGGGCAGCTTACCCGGGAAGAAGAATACCAGGTGGACAACCTGATCAGGGAGCAGGAGTTCAGCCATTATACCAGGTCGGACAGCCTGGCAATCAGGAAGCGGAACGATAACCTGCCGCACAATAAAAAGGCCTCGGCCAGGCCCCCGGCCGGCAAGCGGAAAAGCCTGATCGAGTGAAGTATTTGGACAATTTAATTTTATCCCTATCTTTGCGCCCGTCGACAACAATGACCCTGATAGCGAACATAAAGACAATAAAGACCAAGAAACCTTACCTGTATGGGTGAGCGGAGATCTTATTGTCCCTGAACGATAACAATAACGATGAAGCTTACCGGTACCGGTAAGCTTTTTTTATGACTTTAATTAACCGTAAAAACGAATCATGAGCACATCGATTGCCCAGCAGGAGCTGATCCGCCTCGCCGCCGAATACGGCGCACCGCTTTATGTCTATGACGCCCAAACCATGCGCCGGCAATACCGGAAGCTGGAAGAAGCCTTTAAGGAATGCCAGGTGAAGATACACTATGCGATGAAGGCCCTGAGCAATATCCATGTGCTGAAGCTGTTCCGCGAGCTGGGCGCAGGCCTCGATGCCGTATCGCTGGAAGAGGTGCGTATCGGCCTGCTGGCCGGTTATCCGCCTGAAGATATCCTGTATACCCCCAATTGTGTATCCTTTGCGGAGATAGAGGAGTGCGTAGCCCTCGGTGTGAAGCTCAATATCGACAACATTTCCATCCTCGAACAGTTCGGGCACCGCTATGGCAGCTCTGTGCCGGTATGTATCCGCGTGAATCCGCACATTATGGCGGGCGGGCATTACAAGATCTCCACCGGCCATATCGACAGCAAATTCGGTATCTCTATACACCAGATGCGGCACGTGGAGCGCCTGATCGGCTCCCTGGGCATCAGGGTGGAAGGCATTCATATGCATACCGGCAGCGATATCCTGGATGTCGATGTGTTCCTCAACGGCGCCGAGCTGCTTTTCGACCTGGCGCTCTCTTTTCCCGATATCGCCTATATCGATTTCGGCAGCGGCTTTAAAGTAGGCTACAAGCCCGACGATGTGACTACGGATGTGGCCTTGCTGGGCAAGCGGCTTACGGAGCGCTACCAGCGGTTCTGTAAAGAGTATGGCCGCGAGATACAGATCCATTTTGAGCCGGGCAAGTTCCTGGTCAGCGAGGCCGGCTATTTCCTGGCCAAAGTGAATGTGATCAAGCAGACCACAGCCACCGTTTTTGCAGGATTGGATACCGGCTTCAACCACCTGATGCGACCGACCCTTTACGATGCCTACCACCATATCACGAATCTTTCCCATCCGCATGGCCGGCAACGGGTATATACCGTGGTCGGCTACATTTGCGAGACGGACACCTTTGCCTGGGATCGTCCGTTGAAAGAAGTGAGGGAAGGCGACCTGCTGTGCTTTCACAATGCCGGCGCCTATGGCTTCATGATGGCGTCCAACTACAATTCGCGGCTGCGGCCGGCCGAAGTGCTGGTCGATGGTACAGAACATAAGCTGATCAGGCGGCGGGAAACCCTGGACGACCTGCTGGCAACGCAGCTGATGTAAGCTGTATTATTGATCCCCCTACATCAAGAGAAGTCAAGTTTTAATAAAAACCTGACTTCTCTTGATGTAGGGAAAGCGCTGAAACGCCTGGCTGATCGGTTGATTGCACCTGCTGATTCTTGTATCCATACCTTTTTATTTCCCCCTTTTGGCGGTAGCTGCAGTGATTGACGTGCCGGTAACTTTGCAGGGATTTAAACCCTTATCTTATGACGAGATTACTACTCGCCATAGCGCTGACCTGCTACCTGAACAGCGCTATAGCACAAACCGGGAACCAGGCCGAAAGCACAACCACACAGCTGGCAGGGGTTACCATATCCGGCATCATCAAGGATTCAGCGGCCAACCAGGTGCTGGAATTCAGTTCGGTGATGCTGATCAAAAAAGGGGAACAGGCTTCCGACGGGATCAACTCGGATAGCCTTGGCCACTTTGCCTTTCACCAGGTACAGCCCGGTGAATATACGCTCAGTGTTTTTTATGTCGGCTATCCCAAGCTGGAACGGACAATTGTCGTGGATGCTTCCGGCAAAGATATTTCCCTGGGTGTGGTGAATATGAACACCGGCAATACGGCGCTGAAAGAGGTGCAGATCGTGGACTACCGGCAATTGGTCGAGCAACGGCCCGATGGTATGGTTTATAATGCGGAAAAAGATATTACCAATAAAGGCATTACCGCCGATCAGCTGCTGCGTAAAGTACCCATGGTGACGGTAGACCTGGAAGGTAATGTACAGCTGCGCGGCAGCCGCAACATCAAGGTGCTGATCGATGGCAAGCCTTCAACGCTCATTGCTTCTTCGGTAAAGGATGCATTACGTCAGATCCCCGCCGATAATATTAAGTCGGTAGAAGTGATCACCAGTCCCGGCGCGCGCTACGATGCCGAAGGTGCGGCCGGTGTGATCAATATCATTACCAAGAAAAGCCTGATGAAAGGCCTTAGCGGTTCGGTATTCGGAGCGCTCAGCTATAACGTGCCCCAGCAGCTGCTTACAGGTCACGGCGGCTTTAACCTCAATTACCGCAACAAGAATTTCGGACTGGGATTGAACGCCGGAGCAAGCCGTTGGGAAATGGTGATCGATATGATGTCGGAGCGTACCGACTTTCCCAGGACCAATTCGCAGGCGACGCTGATCCAGAATACTGTATTCAACGGCGGCGGTAACTTTTACTGGAGTCGCCTCAATGCCGATTACCAGATCGATTCCCTGCAATCTATACAGGCCGGTATCAGCTACAATCCCGGCAACTGGACACAGAACACCCGCCTGTTCAATCATTTTATGCCGGTAGATACAGCCGATTCGCGTCGGAACACTTATTCCGAGTCGCCGCGGGACAACATTGGCTTCGATGCTGCGTACTCGCTTAAGTTTAAGAACAACCCCAAGCGCACGCTGGACATTCTTTCCCAGTATTCCATCAATTCAACCACCCAGAAATACGAGCTGGACGGCCACAGTATGACCGACGATGCGATCAATTACAGGGAACGGAACACCAATAAGAGCCACAACAACGAATTCACGATACAGGCCGATTACGTGCATCCCTTAAAGAAGCCGGGACAAAAGATCGAGACGGGGCTGAAGTACATCAACCGGGATATTTCGAGCGAATACCAGCTGGAATTCTGGACGCCCAATGCGACCGACTTTGCTGTGGATCCCCGCCGCACCAATCGCCTGGCTTATACCCAGCAGGTAGGCGCCGCTTATGCCCAGTTTGCTACGCCGTTGTCCAAAAGGTTGAGCATGATTGCAGGCGCACGTTATGAGTTTACAGATATTAAGGGTCATCAGCAGGAAGCCGGCAGCGCTTTCAAAACGCAGTTCAACAACCTGCTGCCCAACCTCAGCTTCGCTTACGGCCTCAGCGACTACAGCAAGCTGAAGCTGTCCTATAACATGAGGATCGAAAGGCCATCCATCGATTACGTTAATCCCTATATCAACTATAGCGACCGTTATAACCTGACACAGGGCAACCCGCTGCTGGTGCCGGAAAAAACGCATAATGTGGAGCTGGGCTATAGCACCTTCTTCGGCAGCACCAGCCTTAACTTCTCCTCCTTTTACCGTCATACGGGTAACGGGATCGAGAATGTAACTTCAGTCGGCTCTGATAATGTAAGCCGTACAACCTACCAGAACGTAGCCAAGAACAATACGGTTGGCCTGGATTTCTACGGTTCCAGCAATTTCTTTAACCGCTGGATGATCAATCTCAACGGAAGCCTTTACTATAAGTCTTTGAAGAGCCCTTCGCTTAATATCGAGAACTCGGGCTGGCAATATACCGCCAGCATGTATACCAGCTTCAAGCTTTCCGAGCGCTTTTCTATCGCCGGCTATGCTATGTACAACGGCAACCAGATCCAGCTGCAGGGCTACCAGACCACCTGGTACTACTACTTCCTGGGCCTGCAGGTAACGGTGCTGAAAGGCAAGGGTACACTCAATCTGGCGGGAGAGAACTTCTTCACGCCTGAAGTGCACATGACTACCAAATATCAATACCAGAACGCCGATTACGAAATGCATTCGACCTATTATGGTCGCGGTGTGCGCCTGTCGTTCCAGCTGAACTTTGGAAAGATGCATTTCATGCAGCAGAAGAAAGTAGACAACAAGGACCTGAAGAGCGGTAATAACGGTCAGCAGACCATGGGTGGACAATAATCGCATGACATGCCGGTCCCGGTGAGCCGGAATACAACTACATAAAATGCATCAAAAGCATACTTGCACAGACGTTGCATTGCAACGTCTGTGCCGTGATTATACTCAAGGGCCAGCCTTTTAGGCCACCCGCAATAGAGAAGCCGGATAGCCATTGAATAAAAATACATCAAAGCTTACTTGTACAGACGTTGCCGTGCAACGTCTGTTTCATCTGTAGAATAGGGTTAAACAGTCATGGTACGTATACCGCCGAGGATTACGGATAGCAACATGAGCGCTATAGAGACCACTGTCAGTATGCCCATATAGCGGAACAGGGTTTTCTGGTAACGGAATCCCTCGTTGATCAGGTCGCGGTTGTTGTTCTGTATACCTTGCTTCATGCGCGAGGAGAACCGGAATAAGGCATAAATAGGGTAGCAGTACAGCGCTGCCAGAATCACGATGACGATGACAGAGATAATAACGGCCAGGCTGGTTTCGATCTGGGCCATCGCGGAAGTAGTGTAGGTAGCCATCACGATGTATATTCCCGAAAGCACCATGATAAAGATAAAGCAAATGGCCAGGAACCGTGTCCAGCGGGTGGTTTCGAGCAGGTGGGCCTTGGCGGTTTCGTCAAGGCCGGTTTCAAAAAGGTCAGGATTCTGTTGTAGCATGGATTAAGAGGATTGGATATTGGAAACATTAAACGGCTGACAGTACCAGTGAAGAGCAATTGCCGCCGAATCCGAAGGAGTTGGACAGCACATGCTTTACCGGCATGGCCTGCAGCGTGGTTACCGGCTGCCAGTTCAGGCTGGTCATCGATGTGTTCATGCGCAGGTGGGGCAGGCATATTTGTTCCTGCAGGCTCAGCAGGGAGAAGACCGCTTCTACCGCTCCGGCAGCAGCCAGGGTATGACCGGTAAAGGCCTTGGTCGAGCTGGCAGGCGGTACCTGTTCAAAAACGGCTTGTACCGCGGCGCCTTCCGAAGCGTCATTGTTCTCCGTGCCGGTTCCATGCAGGTTGATATAGCTGATGTCCTTCGGGGCGATACCAGCCTGCGCTATAGCTTGCCTCATGGCCAGCTGGTTGCCCTTGCCCTCGGGTGAAGAAGCCGTCTGGTGATGCGCGTCATTAGCGTTGGCATAGCCGGAGACAGCTGCGCCGGCATGACTGCCGAGCTGTTGCATCGCCTTCTCGCCGGCCAGTACCAGGTAGGCTGCACCTTCGCCCAGATTGAGCCCCCGGCGGTGTTCGTCGAAGGGGCGGCACAATTCCTTGTCCAGGATCATGAGCGAATTAAAGCCATTGAGCGTAAAGCGGGAAAGGCTGTCGGCGCCTCCGGCGATCACGATATCGTATTGACCATTCCGGATCAGCTTGGCGCCCATCATAATGCTGTTGGCCGAGGAAGAGCAGGCTGTGCTGATGGTAGTGCTCCAGCAATGCAGCCCCAGGGCCTGTGTCGTGCGTTCCGTGATCGCGCCGCATTCATGGTGGCGCACCATGTTCAGGTCTCCTGTCTGCCGGTCCTCGTTGAAGGAAGCATAGAAAGATTCAGTAAGGTCCATGCCGCCTACGGTGTTGGCAGAAATAAAAGCAATACGAAGACCGGTAGCTTTGCCGGCCAGCGGCAGCCAGGCTTCCTGCGCGGCCAGGATACTCAGCAGCGCTGTACGCGGCAGGCGGGCATCGGCGCCGGTACGGGCAGCCAGGGCCTCATTGCTCAGCTTCACTTCACCCACCGGCAATTGATGCCGGGTGGACAACCATTCGGGCAGGCCAATGGCGGCCCGGCTGGCTTTAAGCGAGGCCAGGTTTTCGGATACGGTATACCCGATGCTGGTAACGAGCCCGCAGCCGGCAATATAAGCAGTATTATGCATGATTGAAGATTTGTTCCAGCACAGGAAGATCAAAAGGCAGGGCAGGGCCCTGAGCAGGCCGCTCTTTGCTTACCCACAATAATGTAGCAGAAAGCCTGCCGGCAGCAGCTTCTACGTGCCCGCAAAGGCAGGCGCTGCTTTCCCGGTGCTCCAGGAGATCATGCACATAAAAACCGAACCAAGCCGGATCGGCTACATCGCTGATGGTACACATCTGCTCGCCTTTAAAGCCATGCCGTATATCGATCTCGCCCAGCATAATATTGGGCAGGGTATAGACAAACAAGGCCGGGCTGGCCAGGCGCTGGCGGCTCTTCTCAAATTTCCGGTCCACCTCGAGGCAGCCGGAAGCCGTGCTGAGCACCGTGGCTACCGTATTACGGTCAATGGTCAACGCTGCAGGCAATACCCATTCTGCAGCCAGGAACGCTGCACGGCTGAGGATGTCCATTTTAAAGAACTTGGGATAGCTGATACCCGACTGCTGATACAGGGACAAAGCAATCGCATCGATATCCTGCTCCGCTGAGGTATAAAGCAGGGCGCCATCGCGCCATACCTTTTGCTGCCGCCACTGTATATAGTGCTGTAAGTACAAAATAGAATTTGTTTTTGCCGGGAAGGACCGGATCAGGAGCAAAATAAAGCAATGGAGGGCTTATAACAAAATGACATCGCATAGCGGGAGTGTGGTTACTTTCCCGCGGCAAGCCGGTCGGGACGCGATAGCGGCCTGGACGGCTTGCCGCATACATAAGGTGCATGATGCCTTCCAACGACATGCAGAAGCGGGATATGATCTGCATCTGATCGTCGCTGGCTGTTCCATAGGGAAGTTTAAGAGGTCCGCAGATAGGGAACGCCTCGTTGTATGGCCGGTTATAGATCCGCGCCTACCACTTGCACTCTTTAAGGCTGACAAGCCCGCAAGTATTCAATTGTGTAATAGAGCTCATGGTGTTGAATGGCGGTTCAAGATAGAGCTTTTCAAGTTTACTAAGGCCCGTTACATAAACCTTCCTCAAAGGATTTCCGTCGAGGTCAGCCTCTACCAGTTGGGTAAAAGGTCTCAGATCGATTTCTGTAATTAGATTTTTAGAAAGATTCAGATCTTTCAGCGCCGAAGCTTCTCCAATTTTGAATTCGGCTATCTGGTTCCGGAAAAGTTCTACTTTTTCCAGCTTCGGTTTATTACGCAGATCTATTCTTTGTAATTTATTCACGCTTATCCGTATGTCCCGCAGTTCCGTAAGCCCTGTTAGATCAAGGATAGATAATTGGTTCTGATCCATAAAAATAACTTCGACATTCGTACATCCTTTTAATTTCAGTTGTGTGATCTCGTTGCCGATGCCGTAAATATATTTTAGATTTCGCATGCCTTCAAGGTCGACAATTTCTAAATTGTTATTAAGAAAAGCAAAATCTTCCAGGCTGGTGAAATTTTTAATGCCTTCTATCGAAGATATACCGAAGTTATTGATGTGCAGCTTTTTTACATTTACAACTTCTGATTTTTGAATTGCTCCATCGTTGTTGATATCAAGTTCCTGGGCTATGAGGGCTGCCTTAAAATTTTCATCAGGAAAAGAAATTGTCTGGGCTTTTACATAAGTTGCAGCACATACAAACAGCAGGTTGAGTAAAAGGATATATAACAGTTTCATTAGTGCGCTTTTTAGTTTATAATATCTGATGGTACGAAAGAGTGATCTATCTTGCGATAGTCACTGTTATTACTCTGCCGTCTCCGGTCACTTCAATGTATTCACCTATTTCCTTTTCATAGGCTGTCGCATCATAATGCGTTTCTGTAGGAAAAGATCCTCCGCCCATTTGTATGCCAAGCATATTATAATTGGCGCTGACAGGCCCCGACTGCACCACATTCCTTGTCACTTTTTCCCATGTTACCCAGCTCACGATATAGTATTTTCCTGGCTTTATGTTGGTAAACTCAAAATTACCCTTGTCATCTATAGTTTTTGTTTCTATCCTTGCCATCGCGGCTTCTTTCGTCATAGCCGCCAGCTTTTTTTTACTATTGTACTTCTTTTTAAGCTCGATGTATTCTGAAAGATGGGGTGTTACAGGATAGAGCAGCACCTTATCCTTAAAGCCGGGATAATTTACCCAGCCTCTTTTCTTTAATGAAATACGGCCCTGAATACTATTCGTTCCTTCTTCAAGCATTTTGTAAGCTTCCTCTTTATTAAAAGCAGATGCAGGAAGAATATATTCCGGTTGTTTTTGCGCCCTGGCAAAAAAAGAAAAGCATAAAATGAAAATGATAAGGCCGGGTATGCGCGGTTTTAGACAGTGGTTCATTTTGTGAAAATTACAATCCAAAAGTAGCTACGACAGGGCATGAATATCCTACCTGGAAATGTGTATTTTTTGTTTCCGATTGGCGCGAAGGTATCTTATCCCGTAGGACAAACCTGTAGTTATGTGACGGCAGGTATAGGGCACACACGGGGCGCCGGCGACCGGCAGGCCGTGTACAAAAAAAACTGCCCTGGGAGGGGCAGTTCAGGTATCGAAGAGTGTGGTTCTGCTTATTTGTACAGGCCGTCTTTCTTGGCTTTTTCTTCCACGGCTTTGGCGCGTTCACCGCTGTCGGGGTGAGAGCTCATCATTTTTTCCATGTTGCTTTGCTTGGCGCCGGAGCTCAGTGATTGCAGCTTCTTGAAAGCGCTGGCCATGGCCATGACATTGTACTTGTGCTTTTTCATGAAATCGTAGCCGTAGTCGTCCGCTTGCGATTCCTGCTTGCGGCTGTATTTGGACTCCAGCATGGCATTGGCGATGGCGCCCAGCTGGCTGTCGGTGAGGTTGGACACTACGCCGGATTGGGAACCGGCGGCATCGGAGATAGCAGCGCGCTTATAAGCATCGCGGATAGCGTCGCGGGTATCGTGGTTCTTTACATGACCGATCTCGTGGCCGATCACCGCGAGCAGCTCTTCGTCGGTCATCATGTCCATCAGGGAAGAGAATACGCGGATGCTGCCGTCGGCACAGGCAAAGGCGTTAATGTCTACAACCTTATAGACTTTATAGTTGAGCGTAAGGCCGTCTTCATTCTTGTGCTTACCGAAGATCTTGTTCAGGCGTACAGCATAAGGATCGTTGTCTGCGGCTACAGGGTTGTTCTTATCCATCCAGTCTACAGATTCCTTGGCTAGCTTGGCGGCGTCGGCATCGCTGAAGGTAGCGGCCTTAACGCCTTTCTCGGCAGCGCCTATGGTTTTGGAATTCAGTTTGAATTGCGCGTGGGTTGCGCCGGTGGCGATAGCGGCCACCATCAGGGTAAAGATCGACTTCTTCATGTTGAAATTTTTTGTTTTATGATGTGAATTGTCCGGCAAAAATGCAGCAAGGTTTTGAATCTGCGCTCATTTTTAGATAGGTTTTGCAATTCGGACCATTCCTGCCCTTTTCTACGGCATAAACGAAGGATGGGGATATTTGGCTACCTTCGGTCCAATGGATTAACCCTCCGCAACATGATCGCTGCGCTCACCAGGATAGCCTGTGGCTTTGCCCTGCTCTCATCGCTTTTTTGCATCGGCTGTACACCCGGCGATGCCGGCGAACCGGCTGCTGCTGCAAAGGAGCGGCTGTACCGGCATATCGATACGAAACGTTTCCGGGAGCAGGCCCGCCTGGCAAAGACATTCTGCGCCCGGGAAGGTATGGACACCCGTATCTGCCTGCTGGCCGATATGAGCATTCCTTCAGGCAAAGCGCGGCTTGTTGCCTGGGATTTCAGAAAAGATACTTTCCTTACTGCTGGATTAATGAGCCACGGATGCGGCGCAGCACCCTGGGGCAAAGACGAAAGCCGTGAGCAGCCGGTCTTCAGCAATCGTCCCGACAGCCATTGTTCTTCGCTGGGCAAATACAAGGTAGGTAAACGGGGCTATAGTGAATGGGGCATCCATGTCAACTACCTGCCGCATGGGCTGGAGCCCACCAACAGCAATGCCCAGGCGCGGCAGATCGTATTGCATGGCTGGGACGCCATACCTGACCAGGAGGTATATCCCGATGGCGCGCCTGAAGGATGGGGCTGCCCGGCGGTATCCAATGCCTGTATGACCACGCTCGATTCCCTGCTGCGCCGGAGCAAGCGCCCGGTGTTGTTATGGCTCTATCGCTAATCCGGCACAGGATATGAAAAACGCTGCTTCGGAGGAAGCAGCGTTTTCTTTGCGCGACCATCTGATCAGAACATCAGCGACAAGTGCATCATCATCCGGTTCAGCGGCTTCACTACGCCACCGGCCAGATGCTGATCCAGCACGGGCTGCCAGTTGCCGCCCAGCGCGATCTTTCGATACTGCAGCTCTGCGCCCACCGTGCCATACAGCGCGTAGCCGCCGGAAGTGAATACACTGTAGCCTTCGTTCAGGTCCTCAGCCGAGCGTTCATAGCTCATACCCAGGTTAGGTGCTACTGTTGCCTGCTTTCCTACCCTGAACTTGTAATACAGCTGGGCGTTGCCGTTCCACTTATTCCCATAATCGTAGTCATAGTGGTTAGTTGTATTGAACTTATAGCTGCCGCTGAGGTTAAGGCCCGCATCCTGCAGCCGGATATCGTACATGCCGGTAAGCATGAAGTCAAAGCTGCCGGTGCCCAGCTGGAACAGGTTGGCGCTTTTGCCCGATTCGTCCCTGTCCAAAGGCTCGTATTTACCGGTAGGCAGCTTTATGCCGCCCCCGATCCACAGGTCCTGGACCAACAGCTTGCTGTTGCCCAGCGTGCTTTTCCGGGCGAGCAAATGATAGAGGCCTTGGATGCTGATATCGCCCAACCCTGTTTTGGAATCGTCTTCCTCCTGGCTTTTACGGGTGTTATAGCTTAGGGGCACCGCGGCCATCACACGCACTTTATTGCCGAAAGTCCAGCCGCCCCAGAGCTCTGCTGTATAATAGCGCTCTTTGGCGGTGAGATAGGAGGCGACGCCTTCAGGGGGCACATGGCTCAGCACGCTGTTGTAGCGGTAACGAATGCCGATGATCTTCGTCGTAAAGTCAGGGAGGATACCCAGGTAGCTGCTGCCCGCGCCGCAGCCACAGATATCGCAGGCCTGCACAGATGCCAACCCGGCTAGCAAAAAATAAAATAAGAGCAGTCCTTTTTTCATCTGCTTAATGTTTATTGTTCAGAAAGTAAGGGATCCGTTACGAATTGTTTATCGTTCAGGGTATTGAGAAAAGCCAGCAGTGCGCTCTTTTCCGCTGCGGTCAGCGGAATGCCCGGGATTCCGTTCTGCTGCAGCAGCGGATCCAGGTTGGGCGTATGCTTCACCTGTCCCGAATACTGATCCAGCACGGCTTCCAGGGTATAGAAGCGGCCATCGTGCATATAAGGCGCCGTAAACTTCAGGTTGCGCAGGCTGGGCACCTTGAAGGTGTACAGGTCTGCTTCGTTCAAAGTAACGGCATAACGGCCGCTGTCTTTATTGAAGCCGATGCCGATGCCATTGTCCCGGAAGGAATGGTTGGTAAACAAAGGCTCCGTATGGCAGGCCGCGCATTTCTGCTTGAATAGCGCGTAGCCGGCTGCCTCTTCTTCTGTAAATACCGCACCTTCCTGCCGCATCACGCTATCGTATTTCGAATTGCTGCTGACACAGAGCAGCATGAATTGCGACAGGGCTTTCAGAAAATTGGCCGAGGTGATCTCGCGGCTGCCGAAAGCTTTTTCAAACAAGCCCGGGTAATCGGGATGGGCCTGCAGCTTCGCCAGCACATTGTTCATGTTCTCATCCATTTCCTCATGCGCTGTAATGGGCGCTATGGGCTGCAGGTCGAGGTCGAATATGCCGCCGTCCCACATGAAGGTCGTGTTCCAGGCCAGGTTCATGATGGGCGGCGAATTGCGCTTGCCCAGGCGGTCGTCGATACCATGGCTGATGTCATGGCCATGATGGGTAAAGCCCGCCGACTGGATATGGCAGCTGCCGCAGCTAATTGTATTGTTACGGCTCAGGCGGGGCTCATAGAACAACCTCCGACCCAGCTCAAAGCCTTCCCTGGTGGGTGTATTGGTGCTGAAGTGATAGGCCGGCTCCGGAAAATTGGCCGGCTTCACAAAGCCGGGGAACGCTACCGCCAGCTGCTCCATCACCTCCTTGCGGCAGGCAGCGAGCGTCATCACCAGCAGCAGGGTGAGGACAATACCTGTTTTTTTCCTGTCCATGATCGCTTAGTTTTCGGTATGATCATGGCGGAACATCCCGGCATAGTTGTTGGCGATGTTTACGCTGTAGTCGCTGAACATGACTTCGGGGTGGGCGGCGATGCTCACCGTAGTGCTGCCGCTCAGCACTTTTCCGATATCGACCATCAGGTGGATATTGGCCTTCCTGTCTTTCCTTGCTTTTGCAATACCTCTTTCAGTCAGGTCGAGCGTTACGGTTTTGATATTGTTGATCGTAGGCGCGTTATAGCCGCCGAAGCCGCCGATATGGTAGCGGAACTTGTGCTGTCCGCTGCCGTCTACAGGAGCGGCATCCGACAGGCCTTCCATCTTAAAGAAAATATAGCCGCTGTTCCAGCCCCAGTACATGCCATCGGCCATACCACCCGAAGGATCAAGCACACCCGTGCGCTTGCTCACATCCATCGTGCTTCTCAGGCTGTCGACACCTACGGTAAAGGTTAGCCTGGTATAATCGCCCTCGGGCACGTTCACCAGGGCTTCGGAAAAGTCTTCGTCGCCTTCCTTGATGAGGAAGTAGCTGCTGTCCTGGGGTACTACATATTCGGTACCGTCGGCTTTCTGCACTTTAATATTGCTGATAAAATACTGGAGCAGGCTTACGGAGAAGGTTTCGCCTGCGGCATTGGTATAGGAGCCGGAATTGAGGTACAGGTTTTGCCCGCCGACGATATTATCAAACTCAATAGACAAAGGCGCCAGGTTCTTGTCGTCGAAAACAGGTTCGTTCTTTTCTTTTTTACAGGAAGCCAGGGCGAAAAGGGCCGCAGCAGCGAGTGAAATGATTTTATATGCAGAATTCATTGGTTTTTTGTTTAGGCATTAAGAAATGAAAAAAGGACGCTGGCTAAGGCTTCTGCAGGCAATTTCTATTACCTTATAGATAAGATAAGCGACAGCCGTGACGGCAGCACGATGATAACCATGCAAGGAATAAGCATACCGCTGCTTTGTTGCGGCAGGACATATTTCATATGCACAGGAACAGCCATAGGGGCGGTTTCCCGCTGATCAGATACGGCAGATAACGGCCTTGCCTGGTACCAGGACACGTGATGAGTAAAACGCAGGGCAGGGCATCATGCCGGGGAACAGCAGTACCAGCCTCATAGCGAAGCCATCCGATAAAGGAAACTGAAAGAGGAACGATTAGCCCAGGTTGGGCGGGTGGAAGCAGCTACGGGACATATCGCGGGTATGACCGATAGCATAGGGGAAAATGTTCACCTTAAGCGCTAAGGGAAGATATACAGGTTGAATGCGTACAAAATGATCCTGGAGGATGAGGACGGTCTCGGAGGCGGTGCTTTTGAGCGGATCTTTCTGGTCGCGCTCTTCTTCGGCTTTGATCTTTTTAGCCATCTGGCACTTACCGTCGCAATGCAGCTGGGGACGGGCTTTGTTGACGCAATAACGTTCGTAGGCCCGCTTGTTGGTAAAATAGCTCAGCACAATGATGCCTTTGCTCAACGATTGCGTCAGCAGGGCAGCAATGAGGACTATGATTACCGGAACTCTCAAGAGGATGGTGGTTTACGCCTTGGCAGGTGAGACAAGCTTTCCGGATGCAAAGATAGGGGAGAAATCATTTCCTGCTCAAATCTTTTTAGCAAGATGCGTATGCCCGAAAGTTTTATCTGCAGCGGGATGCACGTGTTTGCTTGCAGCTCCTAAGCATTTAATTATTTAAGCTGATAAACGAACCCCAGCCCAAAGTACGCTTCCTAAAGCCCCATAACGATTCATAGCTGGAGTGCGGGGCTACCCAAAAATAGCGGAACATTATTTTTGGGACTCCTTTTTTGGAGAAGCAAAAAAGTAACAGAAGAAAAGATTCTTAACGTATCCTGTGGCCATTTTGTGTTACCGGGATTTGCTTTCCTGGCGGTTAGCCAGCGCCTTTTTCACTGCAGCAACAGTGGGCAGCTCATCAAATACAGCCTTCTGCAGACCGTTCTGATCATACAGCACAATGAAAGGCAGCTTCGTGAATTCAAACCAGCGGTGCATCGATTGGGTATGATCCTGCATTACGCGCAGGTTGCTGATGTCGTAAAGACCCATCATGTCTTCAAAGGTGCGCAGAGTAGGGATGGGCTCAGCGCTCACCATCCATATCGCAGCAGGATACTGCTTTGCTGTGCCTTTCAGCTGCTGCGCCGTGTGTTCGCAATGATCGCAGTCGGAGCGGAAATACAGCAACATTAAGGGCTGACCTTTGGGAATATCTTTAGTGCTCACGGCTGCTTCTTCCGTATCCTTAAAGCGCAGGTCGGGCATACGTTTTTGCTGCGCAGATACGTCGGAGCCGATGAAGAGACAAAGCCAAAGCAGCGGGAGTATATATTTCCGGATCATAAGGATACAGGCAGCTTAGCGGTTCAGTATTTTCAGCTTGACAGTCTCAATGCGCGTATCGGTCACCATCAGTATTTCAAACTCGTAATTATCGATAATAATGCGCTCCTTCTGCTTGGGGATCATTTCATGATTGGTGATGATAAAGCCCGACAAGGTATCCGCTTCATCGGAGGGAATATCGAGATCGTACTTTTCGTTCAGATAGTCTACTTCCAGCCTGCCAGAGAAGATGTATTCGTTGTCGCTGATCTGCTTTTCGGTAAACTCTTCGGTATCGTACTCATCTTTGATATCGCCGAAAACCTCTTCCAGCACATCTTCCATGGTCACAAAGCCTGCCGTGCCGCCAAACTCGTCCACTACCCAGGCAATACTTTTGCGTTCTTTGGTAAACTTGTGCATCAGGTCGATGGCGCTCATGGTCTCCGGTACGGTAGGAATGGGGTGGAGGATCTCCTGTATGGTCTGCGGGCGGCGGTTGAGGTCCAGGTGGTGGGTATAGCCCAGCACGGTGTCCAGCGTCTCCTCGTAGATCACGATCTTGGAAAGCTTGGTGTCGACAAATTTGTCGCGCAGGTCTTTTACAGAAGTATTGATATCGGCTGCGGTCGTTTCGTTGCGCGGTGTCATGCATTTGCGCACTTTAACTTTGGTCAGGTCGAGAGCTCGTTCAAAGAGCTCTTTGTTGGCCTCGTCCATATCCACGGCATGGCCGTGTGTGGCTTGCTTCAGGAACTGCACGGTGTTGGTACGTTCAAAAATGCTTTCCTTCTTATTGATGCGTACATTGAACAGGTACTTCAGGATAAACTCCGATACACCGATAAAGATGGTGGCAAAAGGAGCTGTAATGTCGCAGATGATGTTGATGAATTTACTCCAGGTATTCAGCTTGGCCTCGGGATGAAACTCAAAGCTCCTTTTGGCGACGATGCCGATCGTGCCCAGGATGATAAAGGTGACCAGCACGAAATCGATGACCAGGTGCAGGTAGAAGGCGGGATTCTGGTAATTTTCAAAACGTAGGTTGAGGCCCGTGCGCGAAAGGTATTTTTCTTCCAGCATGGTGGTCAGCTTGGAAAAGAAAAAGCAAAAGCACACCAGCACAATGTAAAAGCCGATCACGGTGGCACTCCAGAAACGTTCGGGGTAATCGAAGAATGAACCCAGGATCCTGCCCGAAGCACGGCCCTGCTTCCTTTTCAGTTCGATGGTCAGCTTGTTGGAGGCCAGGTAGGCATACTCCACGCCGGTGAAAATAACGATCAGCAGCAGGCAGGCAATAATGAGCCCCAGGGTTATACTCATAGTTTACGATGTGGTAGTGTGTCCTGACAAAAATAGTTTTTTTAACGCAATAATTATGTCTGTGCTTCGCTTGCGGGAAACAGGCCGATAAGATCCCGGCGGGCGCAGCAGTAAATTTTCAGACCTTCTGCCGCCGTTTTTTGTCTATGCCCGGCAGATAGCGTACCTTTGCTTCCTTTTTCTTTAAAATATGATCAGTCGCAGAAATATAAGGGTCAAGGTAATGCAATCGCTTTATGCCCTGGAAGCTTATGCCGAAAATCCTTCGGGCGTTCAGAAGGAGCTTACTACCGATCTGCCCGCGCTGGAAAAGAACGGCATCAAAGTGCTGGTGGAAAAAATACAGCGCTCGTCCGACCTTTTTGCGCTGATGCTGCTGTATGTAAGCAAGGTAGCGCAGTTTTCCGAGACCAGCGCCAGGCAAAGGGCCTCCAAGTATCTGCCTACGCAGGAAGACCTGGAGGTGAATACCAAGATCGCCGGCAACACTTTTCTGTGGGAGCTGCTGGGCAATACCACCTTCCTGGAGAAAGTAAAGGAGGATAAGCTCGAACGTTTTATAGACGAAGAATGGGTGAAGAAGCTCTACCAGTCGCTGATCGCTTCTGAAGCTTACCGCGAATACACGGCGGAGCAAAGTCGCAATACCGCTGCTGAAAAGGCGATCATGCAGCATATATGGCGTACCGAAATGCTGGAAAATGAAGATTTCCAGGAGTACGTCGGCGACGAATGGAGCGGCTGGGAAGATGATAAGGAAATGGTGGTGATGCTGATCGACAATTATTTCCGCAGCTCAAAAAATGTCAATTTTCTGCAGTTCATCTCCGCCGAGAAGCGGGAGTACGCTTACAGCTTGCTGAAGACCGTGCTGCAGAAAGAAGAGCACCTGATGGAGCTCATCCGCCCCAAGCTGAAGAACTGGGATGCCGAGAGGGTAGCCCTGATCGATATGATCCTGCTGAAGATGGGCCTGTCGGAGCTGCTGTATTTCCCTACCATTCCTACCAAGGTGACCATTAACGAATACATCGAGATCGCTAAGAACTACAGCACGCCGCAAAGCGGGCAGTTTGTGAACGGTGTGCTCGACAATCTCCTGAAAGAGCTCCTGAATGAGAACAAGATCCGTAAAATAGAGCGTACGAAATAAGCGGAGAACGGCCGCGGGACATAAAGCATTTCGGGCCGGAACGATTTTATCCGTACCTTTGCACCTCAATTCTAAAAATTAAGTTTAAAATGACAACAACCTTTGCAAGTGTTATGCTTCAGGCACAACCGGGCGGTGGGGCAATGATGCCGATCATGCTGGTAGGTATGATCGTAGTGATGTACTTCTTTATGATCCGCCCGCAGCAGAAGCGTGCAAAAGAGCAGAAGAAATTTGCCGAAAGCATGGGCACCGGCGATAAGATCATTACCACTTCCGGTATCCACGGCCGTATTGTGCGTACCAACGAAGATGGCACTATCGTGATCGAGATCGATCGCAATACCAATGTTACCATCGAACGCCAGGCCATCTCTATGGAAATGACCCAGGCTTACCTGAAAAGAACTGGTCAGACCTCAGCCTCTTCTGTTGCGACAGTAAAATAATACAGACGCTTATCCCTATGCTGAAAGTAGGATTGACCGGCGGTATCGGATCAGGAAAAAGCCTGGTCGCTGAAATGTTCAGCTTGCTTGGCGTACCGGTGCTGCATGCCGATGATACGGCAAAATACCTGATGGAGCATGATGCGCAGCTGCGGCAGGACATCAGCCGGGTATTCGGTGAAGAAGCTTATCAAAACGGCCGGCTCAACCGGCCGTTTTTGGCATCCGTCGTTTTTCGCAATGAAGAAAAGCTGCAGCTGCTCAACAGCCTGGTGCACCCGGCCACGATTGCTTACAGCAATGCCTGGGCCGGAAAGCAGCAGGCGCCCTATGTGCTGAAGGAAGCCGCTATCTTCTTCGAAAGCGGCAGCAATAAGGAAATGGATAAAATGATAGGGGTCTACGCACCTTATGCGCTGCGCCTGCAACGTGCCATGCAGCGCGACAAGGCCGATGAGCAGGCCATAAAGGCGCGCATGGACAAGCAGATGGACGAGGACGAAAAAATGAGCCGCTGCGACTATATCATCCGCAACGACGGTACAGTTTCGGTTATCGAACAGGTGCTGGCGCTGGATCGCGTGCTGCGTGCCGGGTGAATACGATATCAGGAATCAGGTATGTATCAATACCCAATACCCAATACCCAATACCCAATACCCAATACCCAATACCCAATACCCAATACCCAATATCCAATACCCAATACCCAATACCCAATACTAATATCTAACATCTCATAGCTAACCCACATGGCTCAATCTTCTGAAAGCAATACTTTACTGGACATTGCCGGACTTAAAGGGATGGACAGTCACCAGGTAGCCATCGTGGCTACGGAATGGAACGATAAGATCGTGGCAGCACAGATCGCCGGCGCACGGCGCATCGCTGCCGAAACCGGCGCCGTCATTTCACATGAGATCTACGTGCCGGGTGCCTTTGAGCTGCCATTTGCCTGCAAGGCCGTGTGGGAAAGCCGCGAAAGCCTTACCGAGGCGCCCGAAGCGATTATTGCCTTTGGCGCTGTGATCCGCGGCGGTACACCGCATTTTGAATATGTATGCAAGGCGGTAACCGAAGGCATCCTGCAGCTGAACCTTACACTGCCGGTACCGGTGATCTTCGGCGTGCTTACGCTCGATACGGAAGCGCAGGCCTGGGAGCGCCTGGGCGGCAGTCATGGACATAAAGGAGAGGAGGCCATGATCACTGCGCTGAAAATGATCCGTATGATGAATCATTTGTAAGTATCAGGAACCAAGAGTCAAGAGCCAGGAATCAGGTACCAACCATGTCCCAGCTGTTGACCGCCAACTGCTCAATACTTGCTACTCAATACTTGTAATCACTTACATTCGCGTCCTATTCTCGTATCTGATATCTAACATCTAATATCTAATATCTACAGCTCCTCCAGCATCGGCTGGCAGCCGAACTGCGCTATAAGGATATTGTCGTAGTGATCTGCCTTGCTGAACAGCTCCCTGAAGGCCTTCACGCCGCTGTCTGCCGTGAGCACCAGGTCGTAGAACAGGCTGCTGAGCACAATATTCTGACCATTGATGCTGAACAGCATGCCCTGCATCTTATGGTTTTCCTTCAACAAAAACTGGTACAGCGCATTGATGTTCTCTTTGGGCAGGGTACAGAGAAAGGCATCGCTGATCACGAAATGGTTGTCGGGGTTGTAATTGATCCTGATGGTCGCGGAGCCTTCTTTCACTTCCCAGAAGTTGTAGCCGCTGCGGGCCAGCTCTTTATCCTTGCCCAGCTTGTCCAGTATATCCTCTACAATGCGTGCTGCGCCACTGATCTGAGATGCGACAGGTTCTTCCGATCTGGGAAAGTCGATACGCGTGCCACAGTTGGCACAGTACTGGCCCGCATCAATATTGCCGGCGGTCACCAGGGCCGAGCAGGAGGGGCAGCGTATCGCTGTTTCGCCGCGGATAGGTATATATTGGTCCAGGGCGGTTTTGAGGTCGCTTACCGGCAGGGCAAAGCCCAGGTTGTCGCCGCCTTTGATGATATAAGTATTGACGCCGATCACCTCGCCGCTGCTGTTGACCAGGGGGCCGCCGCTGTTGCCGGGATTGATCGCAGCATCGATCTGTATATACCTGATGCCCGATTGTACGCGGTCCACGCGGGAAATAACCCCTTGGGTCGCGGTATAGTTAAGGCCGTAGGGGTGCCCGATCGCGATCACGGTATCGCCGTCGTGCAAATGCGCATAGTCGCCCATGCGGATCTGCGGCATGCCGGCATTGCCCGGCGGAACGATAAAGGCGAGATCGTATTTTTCGTCGGAAAAAATAACCCTGGCCAATTGCTTTTCGAAGTTCCGGCCCTTGATCGTTACTTTCCAGTTGTCCTTCACCACATGGTTATTGGTGACGATCAGGTCGTATTCCCGGAGGTAAAAGCCGGTGCCGGTACCGCTCCTGGAAGCGATCTGCACCACGGCGTTCCTGTAGCTGTCTATAAGTTCCTGGGTGGTCATTGCAATCGTTTAGCGATGGGTTAGCTTGTTCTTCTCAGGTCAAGATTAAAATTGACGATCTGCTCGCTGAAGCTGACGCCGAACCAGTACAGGTCGTCGAAACGCAGGCGGGCCATGTCTATGCGGAGGTTGGGGAACTTTTCCCTGTGCCGGGCCAGCAGCTGCGTTATCTTTCGCTGGATGGCTACTTTGTCAAACTGGTTGCCGGTGCTGTGGTAAAGCGGCTTTGTCCAGCCCAGCTCGGCAAAGTAGCCGGCATGCCGCACCATCATGTACAGGTGGTAGCAATCGGTAACCACCTGCGGCATACTGAAGGTATACTGGTTGTACGACATCCCATACTCGTTGAGGGTAAGCGCCAGTTCCGGATGTTGGTTCTCGATATACAGGTAAGCATCGCGGTTACTGTTTTCCACTACTTCCTTTACCTTTTCTGCCTTGGGCAGGCCGGCAATGGCGAAAGTAGCCCTGGCGCGGTATACACTGGCCGCAAAATCTTCCGGCGACAGGTCGAGCAGCTTCCGGAAAGCCTCCTGCATCATATGGTTGCGTTCGACGATGGGTGTTTCCTCTTTCGGTGTCCAGTACAGGGCGTTGATCTTTTCCAGCTCGGACAGCAGTCTCGCTTCCGGCGCAATCAGGTAGTCGATGCGGTACAGCAGGTTCAGCAGCAGGTAAGCAATGCCGCCGGAAAATGTATCGGCATTCAGCGCAGCCGCCTGGTCCAGCGTATCGCTGATCCAATACCTGAAATAACGGTATTTGATCTCCAGTTCCCGTGGCGGCAGCCGTTCTATATGTTGCGTGCCGATCTCTTCCAGCGACCTGAAATCAGCCACCAGCATATCATCCTGGCGATCGGCCTTTGTGGCCAGCTCTTTAAGCCCGTAGTACAATTTATTGGGATTGGCCGATTCCAGCGGCGAATCGAAGATCATGGAGATCACTTTATCGTCATCCATAGCCGTGCGGCTGTAGAGCAGGCCGTAGTTGAGCTCCAGCATGCGGCGCATTACGGCAGCGCTGGGATTGCTCATCCTGACAAGGGGTACGCGGGCCGTGATGTGGCTGCCGTCGCAGGCGCCATGCACCCGCTTGGAGCCCTGCATCAGCTCAAAACGGAAACCGTTGCCTTCGGGCTCGAAATGCACATTGTCTTCCTGTTTGTCCGTAAGGTAATTGAAGAAAGCAGCGACCGACTCGTTGTATCTTTTTTCTTTGAACAAGGCTTCTGCCTGGTACCAGCATTCCATCTGGTATATCGATTTGTTGTTATCGCTGTAGCGCCCGAAGCGTATCGTCGCTGCAGCCGGGTCTTGCAGCGCATCGTCGTCTGCGGGCTCCCTGCCGAGTAGTCTGCCTAACCAGCTCATTCCTGCTGTCGTTGTGTTTTATTTTGTGAAGCAAGCCGGGTGCCTTTCCGGCTGAAACAAAAATAGGGAATTTACAGCCCGGTGCCGTAAAACCTCTAGCGCAGCGGCTTCAGGCCAATGCCGGATATCTACTGTCCCCGGTAACCGGCGAGCCTCCCCCGCTTCACCTGAAGATCGAAGCTTTCCTGTAAAAAGGCCCTCTTTTCCGGGGTGACAAGCCTCCGTTTTAATACGTATTTTTTAAATGTATACTCGGTGCTGGGGGTATGCTTAACTATTTGATAATAAGCTTTGTGTGAGATTTTTGCCGCTTGTCTTCAAGCGTAGTGCTTTTACAGGCAGTTTTTTATATAGAGCAATAAATCTAATTTTGAAGCAGCAAAAACAGTAGCGTAAGCGGCTGATTTTGGCCCCCGAGAAGACGTTAAAAGGAATGTACCGGTTCTCCTCTTCTGAAAAAAACATTTGTTTAACCTATCCATCTTATCGTATGAAATTAAACAACATTGTGTGTGCCGGATTGTGTATCCTGGCGTTCCAGGCCAGGGCGCAAAGTATAGGGCCGGCCGAGCTGAATGCCTCCGGCGGAGGCGGACTGATTGCCGGCAACAGCTACGAATATGCCATCGGCAGCCTTACGGGTAACAGCTACGTGGCTTCGGGCCTCATCGTTACCCCGGGCGTGCTGCAGCCTTCCCGGGACAATGGCACCGGTGTGCCGGGTCAGGGCCTGGGGGAAAATGACCTTTTGGTTTTTCCTAATCCCGCAACAACCTTATTGCTGCTGCAGCCCCGTTTCGGCAAGCCGGGCAAGCTGAGCTATGTGCTCTACGACGCTCTGGGCCGGCAATTGTTGAGCCGCGACGTCACTTTGCAGGCAGGCAATGAGCGGCAGGAGATCCCTATGGCCGCCTATGCACAAGGCCAGTATCACCTGAACATTACCTGGAAGCAGCAGGGGAAAGCCCTTAGCAGCAGCTTTAAGATCCAGAAAATACAATAACCATCAACCCCTTATTCCATCCTGAAAAACCCTTACAATGAAAAAAATACTATTCAGCATTTTACTGATTTCCTTCTGCCTTATCGCGCAGGCGCAGATCCCCGTTAAATTTAACTACCAGGGTATTGCGCGCAATGGTTCGGGCGCGCCGCTGGCTGCGCAGTCATTGGGTATGCGCATCAGCATCCTTAGCGACAGCGCTACCGGCACCGCTGTCTATGTGGAGACCCAATCGGCTACGACCAATGCCTATGGCCTGTACAATATCGCCATTGGCGCGGGTACACCGGAAACCGGCGTACTGGGCGACGTCGACTGGTCGACCGGTGAAAAATACATTAAAGTAGAGCTGGACCCTGCCGGCGGTACCAATTATACCAATCTCGGCGCCAGCCAGCTGCTGAGCGTGCCCTATGCCCTGTATGCCGCCAGCGGCACGCCCGGTCCTATGGGTGCTACCGGCCCTGCCGGTCCTGTTGGCCCCGATGGCCCTGTGGGTCCTGCCGGTGCAGTAGGTCCTGTAGGCCCTGCCGGTCCTGTGGGCGCTAGTGGTCCTGTGGGTCCGGTTGGCCCCGTGGGTCCTGCCGGCGCTACCGGTCCTGCCGGTGTTTCCGGTCCTGCAGGCCCCATTGGTCCCGTCGGCCCGGTTGGTCCCGTGGGTCCCGCCGGAGCTACCGGCCCTGCCGGTGTTTCCGGCCCTGCAGGTCCTGTTGGTCCCGTCGGCCCGGTTGGTCCCGCTGGTGCAGTAGGTCCCGTTGGTCCTGCCGGTCCTGTAGGTCCTGCCGGCTCGGCTAATATCAATGGTACCGCCAATACCCTGGTTAAATTTGGCGCTGCTACTACAGGCGTCAACTCCCAGCTGACCGACGATGGTACCAGCGTAGGTCTCAATACACCTGCTTTAAGTCCGAATATCAAGTTCCAGGTTACTGCGGGCAATATCGGTAATGCTGCCAGGGCTACACTGGTGGGTACGCCCGCTACCAGTATCGCTACCGCCGGCTCTATCTACGGTGAATCGACTACCGGGATCGGTGTGATCGGCGTCAGCGGCTCGCAAAACGGTGTATACGGCTTGTCTACCGGTACCCTTGGTGGTACGGTAGGGGTGAGCACTGGTACCGGTAACGGTATCTGGGGTGTGGCCACGGGCGCGGGTGTCGCCGGATTTTTTGACGGTGGGGTTACCGGCCGCGGTATTATCGTCTCTACCGGCTCCTCCGGTTTCGGTACCAGTACGCCTACAGGCAGGCTGATGGTAACACAGCCGGCCACTCCGGTACCCGCCATCGATACTTTCGCTGCGATCTCCGGCTATTCTTATACTTCACAGGGTTGTCTTAAAGCAGGTGTATTTGGCAACTACAATGGCAGTAACTATGGCGTAGGGGTACAAGGTACCGGCTACAATGGTGTAAACAACCAGGATGCCAATACTATTTTCGGTGTGGGCAACCAGGACCTCGGTGTGTACGGATCGGCCAATACCGCCGGTGTCATGGGCGGCTCTGTGGGGGGTATCGGCGTAGTCGGCTATAATAAAAATGCTTCTTTCGCCGCAACTACCGGTATCGGCAATACTTATGGTGTTTATGGTAATGCGCAAACCGTAGGCGGGGCGACGGTGCCCAACGTGCGTTACGGTGTGTATGGCTTTGCTTCCGGCGCCACAACCAATTATGCAGGCTATTTTTCCGGTAATGTACAGATCACCGGTTCTATTGCCAAAGGCAGCGGTACTTTCAAGATCGATCATCCCCTGGACCCGGAAAACAAATACCTGTACCACAGCTTCGTTGAAAGCCCCGATATGCTGAATATTTATAACGGCAATATTACCACAGATACCCAGGGCGAGGCTATCGTAAAGATGCCCGCTTATTTTGAAGCGCTAAACGAGGAGTTCCGTTACCAGCTGACTGTTATCGGAACGTTTGCCCAGGCCATTATCGCAGAAGAAATGCACAACGGCCAGTTCCGGATCAAGACCAATGCACCGCAGGTAAAAGTAAGCTGGCAGGTGACCGGTATCCGTCACGATAAATATGCCAATGCGCACCGCGTGGTGGCTGAAGTGGAAAAAGAGCCGGAAATGAAAGGACACTACCTGCATGCAGCAGAGTGGGGACAGCCCGAAAGCAAGAGCATAGATGCTGTGACGCTACCCAGGCAACACCAGGTAGCTGAAGGTAAGTTGGCGCAACATCCACCCGTACGGGAAACTAAAGCAGCGCAAACTCCCGGTACCGCCGGAGCCGAGCTGAAAAAAGCGGGTAAATAAACGTAAAACCTTTTATGCTGAGCTGATAAGTAAAGGCCGGGAATTTTCCCGGCCTTTTGCAACACTAAATAAGGTGATGAACTTATTTTTTCTCTGTCAGAGAGCAAGTAGTGCTTCCGGGAAGCAAAGTATTGCCCTGGCTTTCGATTTCATCGCACATTTTTTCTGCATCACCCTTTTTCTTATCCAGGATGGGGGTACCGCCGGATAAACCAGAGATTGTACAGTCACAGCTCCAATCCTTCTTCTTGCTGCAGGAAGTAAAAGTCATAGAGGAGACGCCAACAAAGGCGACCATAGCGATAAGGGCAATTTTTTTCATGAAATGAATTTGTTTGTTTTGTTAATGTTTGTACAATAATGCGAAATAGCAAAATGAATAGTTAAAAATATAATGGAAATTTACAAACGGTACCAAATTGTTTATAAACGGTAATTTTTATTGTAAACAACAGTAATTCAAATGTATATTTATAAATTTAGCTGTGCTTTATTGAGGGGTCAAGTTATGCTGGAGGCCTTTTGTTGAAGGAAAATGCTTTTTTGAACTGTTAATGTATGTGCAATCTCAACTTTTTGCCGGTTGATAGGAATGATGGTTTTCCCGGTCTAATCTGCTGCTCCTGCCTCTTGCCGGGCGGCATTAATTGTGCTACCTTTGCGCTCCAATTTCAACCCTTTTATGTTCGCTTTACGTCGTTTTATCGTTTTTAACCGTTTGGGGATCGCAGTAGTGATGCTGGCCCTGGGATTTTTACTGGGCTTCAAGGTAACCTGGTGGTTGGGCTGGCTGCCGATGCTGATCGCCGTACTGATGGTCGTGGCGCACTTCATGGTAGGCCCTGTAACGATCATGCAGCGCTATATTGAAGAAGGTGATGTGGAAGGTGCGCAAAAGATACTGAAGAAAGTAAAATACCCGAACCTGCTGTACAAGCCTATCCGGTCGGCCTACTATATGCTCAAGGCCAACTTTTCGACCATGGGCGAAGACCTTGACGCTGCCGAAGCTGAGCTGCGCAAAGGCCTGGAAGCGGGTAGCGCCGATAAGGATTTCCAGGGTACCGCTTTGCTGCAGCTGGGTTCCATTGCCTATCGCAAGGGCAATATGAAGGAGGCTTACGAGCACCTGCGCAAAGCGGTGCAGAGCGGATTACCCGATGCCGACAGCAATGCAACGGCTTACCTGCAGCTGGCTTCTATCTGCCTGCAGCGCCGCGATTTTAAAGGCTCAAAATTTTATTATGGCAAAGCCAAAGCGGCTAAGCCCAAAAACGAGCAGATCGTAGAGCAGCTGAACGAAATGAAAAAATATATGTCCCGTATACCGGGCTAGCCGGTGCTGATCAGCCGGAGGATAAATAACCGGGGTTGTCAGCTTGGCGTTGACAGCCCTTTCTTATGGGCCTGATATGAAGATCGAAGAAGGAACAGACTATTACTTCAATGAAGAAGGTAAGATGGTGCTGACGGCGCATTACCTGCTGAACCGGGGCTATTGCTGCGGCAACGGATGCATGCATTGCCCCTATGATTACCAGAATGTGCCGGAACCCCGCCGGACGCGGTTGCTGGAAGAACGGAAGGAAAGGAACAATAGCTGATCGCGGACACAACGCCGGATTTTTCAAACCACATTGCTCATGAACGATTCGCTTTTTGATCTGATATTCGATATTGTCAGGCATATACCCGGGGGGCGGGTAACCAGCTATGGTGCGATTGCCAGGTGCATTGGCGCCGGAGGATCTGCGCGTATTGTCGGCTGGGCCATGCATGCCGCCGGCGCTTACCCGCAAATACCAGCCCACCGCGTAGTGAACAGCAAAGGGTTGCTGACCGGTAAGCACCATTTTGCTACATTAACCCTGATGCAGGAACGGCTGGAACAGGAAGGTATAGAGGTTAAGGAAGATCAGGTAGTCGATTTTAAGCAGCTATTCTGGGACCCGGCAACTTTGTCGGACATGTGATATTATCAAATTGTTACCATTGCATTAATTCAATGTTTCTTTAAGGTTAACTAATTGTTTCTTTTGATGCTGTAAACAGGCGGTTAACAATATTCAGATACTTTCGTGCCCAAAAAAATCTGACCTTGAAAAAAGCTTTACTTTTCCCCACGCTTTTTTTATGTGTCCTGTGCGGCACTACAGTATTTTCCCAGAACCTGAAGACGGACATACAATCGTCGCTGTACAACGGCAAGCTGCTGACGGACATGATCGATACTTCTACCCGTATGGGAAAAAATATGCTTTCCCTGTACAATAAATTCGGGCAGATCGGCTTCAGCGGCTACCTGCAGCCGCAATTCCAGTATGCCGAGTCCAAGGGTAATCCCAATACCTTCCAGGGCGGGGACTGGGGCGCCAATTCGGACAACCGTTTCCGCCTGCGCCGCGGTCGCCTGCGTACCGACTTTGCACACTATACCGAAGACGGTAAACCTTCTGTTTACTTCCTTTTCCAGTTTGACGGTACGGAACGCGGCGTGAATATCCGCGATTTCTGGGGACGCTATTATGAAAATAAATGGGAGCTGTTCCATTTTTCCGCAGGTATGATGGCCCGTCCTTTCGGACATGAAGTGCTGTTGTCCTCTATCTTCCGCGAAGCGCCGGAACGCGGCCGCATGTCGCAGACCATCATGAATACAGAACGTGACCTGGGATTTATGGTCAGCCTGAATCCCCGGAAAGCGACATCTAAGCTGAAATGGTTTGCGATCGACCTGGGCATCTATAATGGCCAGGGACTTACCGGGCCTATGGAATACGACAGCCATAAGGATATCGTGTTCCGCATAAGCTCTAAGCGGCAGACGATCATCAAATCGATGAGGGCAAAAATATCGGGAGGCCTCAGCGGCTATTTCGGCGGGATCACCAACCAGAATGCCCGACTGTATACCATGCAGCAGCTGGATGGCGCCTGGAAAATGGTATCGGATTCGCTGGCTTCCAACATAGGGCGCAATGGCAGCCGCCGCTATTTCGGCGCCGACCTGCAATTCATCATTCCCAACCGGAACGGGCAAACAGAACTACGTGCCGAATACATCAGGGGGCTGCAGACGGCAAGCCTTACCAGCAGCAGCACGCCCGGCACTTATCCCGTGGATGGGGCGGGGGCGGCTTTACCGCTGGCAACACGTCCGTTCGATGGCGCCTACTTTTATTTCCTGCAGCACCTCGGCAGCTGGCAGCACCAGGTAGTGCTGAAGTTCGACTGGTACGATCCGAACACCCGTGTGAGCGGTAAGCAGATCAGCAAAGAGAATGGATTGTCGCCTGCCGATATCCGCTACAATACCATCGGCGGCGGTTACCTGTATTATATCAACGCTTATCTTAAGCTGGTGTTCTGGTACGAGCATCCGATCAATGAAAAGACCGCGCTTACCGGTTACGACAAAGACCTTAAGGATGGTGTTTTCACCTGCAGGGCGCAGTTCAGCTTTTAAGTCTTAACAAAGTATTGGTACAAGCCCCGGGAGCCTTTTCCCGGGGCTTTTTCGCGAAAAAGCATCGTCCTGCCGGGGCCGGTGTTTAAATACAGCCGCTGATTTTGTTGCCCCCAATTCTTTACCTTTGCGACCTGTCTATGAAGAAAAAATTAGCCATATTGGGTTCTACCGGCTCCATCGGTACGCAGGCCCTGGGCGTTGTTGATGCGCATCCCGACTTGTTCTCCGTCGAGATATTGAGCGCCCATAGCAATGCTGCCCTGCTGATAGAACAGGCAATAAAATATAAACCGAATGCTGTGGTCGTAACCCATGATCAGCAGTACGAAAAGGTAAAGCAGGCGCTGAGCGCCACCGATGTCAAGGTGTTTGGCGGCGCAAAGGCCTTGTGCGATGTGGTGCAATGGGAAAGTGTAGACCTGGTGCTGGCTGCCATTGTCGGCTTTGCCGGCCTGCACTCGACGCTGGCGGCTATCGAAGCCGGCAAGCAGGTGGCCATTGCCAATAAAGAAACGCTGGTAGTGGCCGGTGAGATCGTGATGCAGAAGGCCAGGGAGAAGAATATTCTGCCCCTGCCCGTCGACAGTGAGCACTCTGCCTTGTTTCAATGCCTGGTAGGCGAGCGCGCCGATAGCGTGGAGAAAGTGATCCTTACCGCTTCCGGCGGGCCTTTCCTGGGTAAGAAGCCCAATTTTCTCGTTAATGTAAAGAAAGATCACGCGCTGCAGCATCCCAATTGGTCGATGGGCGCCAAGATCACCATCGACTCTGCAACCCTCATGAACAAAGGGCTGGAGATGATCGAGGCCAAATGGCTCTTCGACCTGGAAAACGAGCAGATCGATGTGGTGATCCACCCGCAATCCATTATTCATTCGCTGGTGCAGTTCAGGGACGGCTCGCTGAAAGCCCAGCTGGGCCTGCCTGATATGAAGCTGCCGATCCAATATGCGCTCGGTTTTCCGCAGCGCCTGGGCAACGATTTCAAACGCTTCGACTTCCGCGATTTCGGCAAGTTCACCTTTGAGCAGCCCGATTATAAAACCTTCCGCAACCTGGCCCTGGCCAAAGACGCCATGTACCGCGGGGGCAATGCCACCTGCATTCTCAATGCGGCGAACGAAGTAGTGGTACATGCTTTCTTGCAAAATAAGGTAGGTTTCCTCGAAATGAACGATATTATTGAGCAGGCGCTGACCGATATCGCTTTCATCGAAAAGCCCGGCCTGGAAGCCCTGGAGCGGACCGATGCCGAAACCCGCAAGCTGACGGAACGCCTGGTCAAAGGCAGCCAGTTGTATAGTTAACCGCGATAGCTTACTTTCGCTATTATCCCTAATCACATCAACAACCTTATTCAGAAAATATGTCAGGAGTTTGGGTGCAGGTAGTCCAGTTTTTAATGGCCCTGTCTTTATTGATCGTTTTGCACGAAGGAGGGCATTTTTTCTTTGCCCGCCTGTTCAAAACCCGGGTAGAGAAGTTTTATTTGTTCTTCGATTTCCTTTTCCCCTTCAGCAATATTCTTCCTTTCTCATTATTTAAAAAGAAGATCGGCGATACCGTATGGGGTATCGGCTGGTTCCCGCTGGGCGGCTATGTGAAGATCGCCGGTATGGTGGACGAAAGCATGGACAAAGAGCAGCTGGCCAAGCCGCCCGAGCCCTGGGAGTTCCGCTCCAAGAAAGCCTGGCAGCGCCTGCTCATCATGTTGGGCGGCATTATTGTGAATGTGCTGCTGGCCTTTATTATTTACGCCATGGTGCTGTTTGCCTGGGGACAGGATCGCCTGCCTTTAAGTGAGCTGAAGAACGGTATCGATGTGAGCGATTCGCTTGCCTATAAGCTGGGCTTCCAGGATGGCGACAAGATCGTAGCGATCAATGGTGAAAAGCTGAAGTATTATGATGACCTGATGCTGTCGCTGTTCCGTCCCGATGCGGTAGTCGAGATCGAACGGAAGGGTGAGGCCAAAACCATCAATATACCGGTAAACTTTGCCGAGCAGCTGATCAATACCAAAGGCGGCCGTTTGTTCGCTATCCCCATGCCGGCGATTGTTGACAGCCTGCTGCCTGTAGGTGGCGCCAGGACAGCGGGGATGAAGCATGGCGACCGTATATTGGCTGTGAACGGTGTACAGACACCATCCTGGAATACGACACGTACTGCCTTCCAGGAGAATAAAGGAAAGATTGTGCAGCTGACAATCCTGCGGGACGGCAGCAACCTTACATTGCCGGTCCAGCTTTCAGATACCGGTACTGCCGGATTTAGCCAATGGCGTCCGGAGAATATAGAAGAAGGACAAAAGATGGGCTTCTATAAGGTGGAACATACCTCCTACGGCTTTTTCCAGGCCTTCCCTGCAGGTGTGGGACTGGCAATCGATAAGCTGAATGCCTATGTGCAGCAGTTCCGCCTGATCCTCAATCCCAAGACCGGCGCTTACAAAGGCCTTGGCGGTTTCGACTCCATGCGTAAGATCTATGCGCCCGAGTGGGACTGGCAGCACTTCTGGCTGGTAACGGCCTTCCTGTCGATCGTATTGGCCTTCATGAACCTGCTCCCGATCCCGGGTCTCGATGGCGGCTATGTGGTATTCACCCTTATCGAAATGATCACCGGCCGTAAAGTCAATGAGAAAGTGGTGGAGGTCGCTACGACTATCGGATTAGTACTGCTGCTGGGCCTTATGCTCTACGCCAACGGCATGGATGTGTTCCGGTGGTTTAAGAAGTAAAGGAACACGATCAATAGTTGATCCCCGACGGTTTATCCGTGGGGATTTTTTCTTTCCGGAAAGGCGCTGCTTTATCTTTCCGGCCGCCCCCGGCCGTGTTTTTCCGTTTAATCCCCGCGCAACCAATTTTTAATTGATCTTTCATTGAGCAGATGGCCGTGGATAAGGAAGAAAATAACAGCATGAAACAATCGCTCCTTTTATGTAAAAACGATACATGGCGGGACAGGGATATGTATCGTTCGCATAAGGAAATAGTCGCCCCTGATACGGTCTGTCTCCGGAAAGTATCACTGTAAGCTACAGGGAACGGTGATAATCTATTAGCGCCATCTTAATGACAACAGGCACGGGTGCCGATAAAAAAAACACCAGGACAATATATTATTCGACGATGAATAGGGTTTAACTGCTATCATTGCGGCCACAATAAACTGATCAGTATTGTAACCCTGTGCCTGTCATCATGAGCTGAATTGTTGTTTCACTCAAAACCAAACCAAACACCAACATGAATCATGACCACCAGGAAGCGTTGCTGCTTCCTTTGCTGCACCCACATGCGCCAGCCGGTAAGCCTTATTCTGACCCGGACCCCTGGTCCTTTGATCCCCGGCTTACCTTGCAAGATTTGTTCCGGGAAACGGTACGCCAACATGGCGAAAGAACAGCTGTCGTTTCCGGGCAGGAACAGATCAGCTTTCATGAGCTGGATAAAGCCAGTAACCGGCTGGCGCATTACCTTACTGCCCATGGTATCGGCAAAGGCGACTGCGTACCGGTATGGATGGAGCGCTCGATCGGCATGATCGTAGCGCTCATCGGTATCCAGAAAGCCGGAGCTGCTTATATTCCTATCGATGCTGCTTACCCTGAAAGGCGTGTAGCACACATCATCAGCGATGCCGGTGCAAGGCTGGTGATCACATCTGCGGAGCGTCGCCTGCCGGATGGCGTAGCACGCCTGGATATTTCCAGCGACCTGCCGGACGATCAGCCCGCCGGGCCGGTAACGACTTTGCCGGATGCAGAAGACATAGCTTATGTCATTTATACTTCGGGATCTACCGGTATGCCCAAAGGCGTAATGGTTGGCCAGCGGGCCATTCAGCACCTGGTTTCCTGGCATGCTATGCATTTCGGGGTGACCTTTGCCGACCGCCTGAGCTTTGTGGCCGGTACGAGCTTCGATATCGGCGCCTGGGAAATATGGACTGCGCTCGCCAGTGGCGCTACCTTATACATTGCCGGCGAAGAAGACCGTAGCAGTGTAGTGCAGCTATTGGATTATTATGAGCGGAACGGCATAACGCAAGGGTTTGTGCCTACGGTGCTGGTCCCCGATTTTGCAGAAGGATCAAAGCATCGGACACTTTCCCTGAACTGCCTGTTTACTGGCGGCGAAAAGCTGCGCCCGGTCAATACTATAGGGCTTTCGTACACGCTGGTGGATTATTACGGTCCTACGGAATGCACGGTATTTGCTACCTACAGCATCGTGAACCGTCCCGACGGCACTTATGTTTCTTCCATCGGCCGTCCTATAGCCCATACGCAGGCTTATATCCTGGACGCCCGGCTGGAGCCGGTTTCAGGGGATGCCGCGGGTGAGCTGTTTATCGGTGGCGTTTGCCTGGCGGCAGGCTACCGCAACCAGGATGCGCTTACCGCCGAACGTTTTATTCCCCATCCCTTTAGCCCCGGTGAGCGCCTCTATCGTACAGGCGACCTGGTACGCCGTTTACCTGATGGTAGTATGGAATTCTTAGGCCGGTCAGATAACCAGGTGAAGGTGCGGGGTTATCGTATCGAGCTGGGAGAAATAGAAAGCCAGCTGTTGAAGATCTCTTTTATCAGGGACGCCGTGGTATTGGTCAAGGAAAATGACCGGCAGCAAAAAGTGCTGGCCGCCTTTATCCGCCTGAAGCCGGGCATGGCTTCGGGCTTTGAAGGAGATAAAGCCCTGATACAAGCGATACGGCAGTTCCTGAAACAGGAATTGCCGGGGTATATGATGCCGGCCCATTTTATCCTGAGAGAAAGCTTCCCGGTCAATGCCAATGGGAAAACGGATCTGCAGCAGTTGAAAGCGCAATTGCAGCTGATCGAGCTGGCGCCGGTGGCGTCGGCTGCGGGCGCTTCTGACATGGAAACCGCCATTATTGCGATATGGACGGCATTGCTCGATCATAATGCATTCGATGTGACCGATAACTTTTTTGATATCGGGGGCAACTCCCTGCTGGTGGCGGTGGCTACCGTGAAGATCGCAGAAGAGATGAACGTAAAGGTGTACATGAGGGATATCTATCAGCACCCGGATATTAAAAGCCTGGCAGCTATGCTCACCGAACGCAGGCAATCCCAGGCCGCCCTTCCTGCGGAGGATACCGAACCTGTGATCGAACTGCAGCAGGATGTTTTCCTGGATCCCGGTACCACCTTTGCCGGGGGCTTTGATTCGGCTATACTGGCCGATCCCGGGCATGTGCTCCTGACGGGTGTTTCGGGCCTGATCGGAATTCACTTGCTGGAAGAGCTGCTGAGCAGCACAAGCGCTAAAGTGTACTGTCTTATCCGTTCAAAGAACGAGTACGATGCCCTGCTGAAGATCATGGAAACAGCAGACCGGTTCCGTGTAATACTGAACCCGGAGGGGCTGAAGCGGATCGTTCCGGTGCCCGGCGATCTTACGCGCAACAACCTGGGATGGTCGCAGGAGCAATACGACCGGCTTTCCGGTGTCATCGAGGTAATCTATCACTCGGCCAGCTCGGTCAACTTCATCGAGCCTTACTCCTACAATAAAGCAGCAAATGTAGAAGGGCTGCGCAGGCTGATCCGCTTTGCCGGAAAGGGCAAGCTGAAATGTCTCTCCCTGATGTCTACCATATCTGTCTACAGCTGGGGGCATAAATTTACAGGGAAGACAGTGATGACAGAGCAGGACGATATCGGCCAGAACCTGCTGTCTGTAAGTAAGGACATCGGCTATGTACGCAGCAAATATGTTATGGAGGCCATTGCCGACCTGGCCGCATCGCAGGGCCTGCCGCTAATGACCTACCGCCTGGGCTATGCGATGTGCCATGGCAGAACGGGCGCCTGCGCGACTTACCAATGGTGGTCCAACCTGATTAAAGTCTGCATAAAGTACAATGCTTATCCCGACCTGGTGGAGCTGAGGGAAGGCCTGATCACCGTGGATTATATGACGCAATCGGCAGTGCACATTACGCGGCAGCCCGGCGCTATTGGCAGGAAGTTTAACCTGATCGCGTCGCCTGAGAACAACCTCACGCTGCAGCAATTCTTTGATCTGCTCCAGGAATACTATTCCCTGAACCTGAAAAAGGTATCGTACAAAGAATGGCGCAGCTATTGGGAAAATGATCCTTCCTGCCTGCTGTATCCCCTGACCAGCCTGTTCAAGGACAATATGCATGAAGGATTGTCTACTGTTGAGCTGTATCAGCATACCTATGTCTGGGACAACCGCCAGGTGAAGGAAATGCTGCAGGGCAGCGCTATCCGGGAACCGGAATTTAACAAGGAATTGTTTGACCGGTATCTTGCTTATCTGGGTATCCGGCTTCCGGAGCTCGCAGAAGCCTGATGACACCTCGTATCTAACGAAGATCCCCGCCCATAACGGCGGGGATCAGTTTTTAAGTCGGACGGTCATGCCTATTGCTTCAGCTTACCGGCAAAGACCTTCTTGAACTTGTCCAGCTTGGGGCGGATCACCATACGGCAGTAACCCTCTTCGCCATTCTGGTTATAATAGTTCTGGTGGTAATCTTCCGCCACGTAAAAAGCGCCGTACGGCTTTACCTCGGTTACAATAGGGTTGGGGTAGGCCTTTTCCTCGTTCAGCTTTTTGATATAGTATTCAGCCTTTTCCTTCTGCTCTTCATTGTGATAATAGACGCCGGAGCGATATTGCGTGCCGATATCGTTACCCTGTCGATTGAGCTGGGTAGGGTCGTGGGCTGTGAAGAAAGCAGCCAGCAGCTCGTCGAAGGAGATGACTGAAGGATCGTAAGTAATATTGCAGGCCTCTGCATGGCCGGTAGTGCCCGTACATACCTCCTTATAGCTGGGATGGGCTACATGGCCGCCGGTATAGCCCGATTCAACCTTCTTTACGCCATCCAGCTGCTGGAACTGGGCTTCAACGCACCAGAAGCATCCGGCTGCAAAAGTGGCGATCTCCGTTTTGTGTTCTGACATTTTATGATCGGTTTGTTTTTGATTCATTTCTGCAAAAGTAGGGGAATGGCTGATATCGGTCTTCTGCGCACAGGCGCTGAAGCCGAAAGGCAGCAACAGCAGGGCGTTTCTCACAAGATGTTTGAGCATGATCTTTTTGGTTTTGTACCTAAAGGTACGGGACCGGCGTGTGAATGGATTGTTATGGAAGCCGCCGTGGTAAAGGCTTTGAAAAATACTTTTACTTTTTTTTTGAAAATTGAGGCGCTTGTCTTTATTTTGCGCCCGGAGAGATGGCAGAGTGGTCGATTGCGGCGGTCTTGAAAACCGTTGACTGTTAAAGGTCCGGGGGTTCGAATCCCTCTCTCTCCGCCAGCAAAAATGAATGCCCCGCGAAGCGGGGCTTTTTTATTTTCGAAAATGTGCAAAGCTTGCTTTGCAAAGTGAACGAAAATAAAAAAGCATGTTCGCAAAGCGAACGGCATTCATTTTTGCTGCAGCCCCCTCCAACGGGATGATGAAGTAATCCTCTCCTACTGCAAAAAGCCTTACATCCTGAAAGGCTTTTTGCAGTAGGAGAACTTTTATCCTAGCGGGGGGCATCGGTGGAGGTTATATTGGTGCAAAACATCAACAATCTGGAGGAAACAAAGGCAAATAATCGAGCCTACGAACGGGGATTTAAGAGGCGCGATTACATGTCTTATATCTAATTCTGTAATCAATCGCATCAAGGTATGCTGTTTATATGATTTTATATTGATGAATCAATAATAATATTACCGCTAGAATAAGAAGCACAATGGTTACAAACAGAACAAAAACATATTTACTGTTCAATTTGTAAATTGGACTATACAGAAAAAGTGCCAATACAAAACGACAAAATTCTAGCATCACCTTTTTTACTTTGTAGTTCATAGTGTTATTTTGGATGCTTAATAAATGAAATATTCAAAATAATTTTGCATATTTTATATAGTTGCACCTAAAATGGTAAAAATATTTAAGCACAGTTCGTAGTTGCCGGGCATCCGCAGCTTTGAAAACATGATTCCTTTGAGACACAAGTACCGTCGGCAGAGAGTTTGATCGTCAAAACAGTTATTTTTATTGTGCACAGAATTGATACAGATGTAGTAAAAGTTCTTGTACCACCATTGACAACTCCCATTTCCTCATTGGTTAGATCGGCAATTTTTTCTTTGTTCAACTGCAATTTAGCAGTATCCAATTTTAATTTCTTCATTTTTTTATTTGAAGTTTGTTTTCCTCTCCTGTCTTAACGCCAATGGAGTGGTTGTTCAGCGTCCCGTTTTGTTTTCGCTTTGGGTCAATTAAGGATAAATCCCACAATTCTTGACCGGAATGTATCGCCAGCAATACCACCATCGGTGTTGGCATATATTTATTGATTTTTTAAGCAGATTATTTAATATTTTATGCTAATTAGGCAAGCTATAATTTATTACCGAATTAAACAAGAAATATTTAGCGGCACTTCGAGGTAATGTCTTGTTATTAAAATTTCTCTATAGCAGCCAAATCGGCATTCAAAAAGTTCGAACATTGACAACTTGAGCCCGCCAGCAAAAATGAATGCCCCGCGAAGCGGGGCATTCATTTTTGCTGCAGCCCCTCCCAACGGGGATCATGAAGTAATCCCTCTCTCTCCGCAGAAACGGTAGAACCCGCTCTGGTAGCGGGTTTTACCGTTTCTGCATGCTATGCTGACTTTTCTTATTTAATTCACTATCAGATCATTGGGGTTCGAATCCCTTTCAGTCGATTTACATCGCGGCGTTGCACGTTACTTATAACGTTACGGGCACAACCTGTAATTTTGCGACCCTTATTATCCGAAGCCACTTTAGAAATAAGATTATTGGGTAAACCGGGTCTATCTCATGCCAACGTGTTCCGAAGTTAATTGAAGAAGGGTGCTTATGATGATTGTTGTGATAAGACTCACCAAGCATTAAGAGATCAACAAACACAAGATTATGAGAGGTGTTTTTTAGCTTAAAATTAATGTAGCCATATTTGTGGGCAAACCAGTTAATTAGCGCGCCATGAAAAGCACCCATCAAAATAACAATTGGCAACAGCAGGTATAACCAGGGTGAAGTAGCAAATACAATAAAGAAGGCTAGATACAGTGTCACCCACAATCCTTTTGACACAATGGAATTCGCCCACTTGTCAAACAGCGGCCATTCAGGAAGATTTTTAATAAATCGTTCTTCAACCGGGTAAGTCCCTTTTACAATTCCTGAATAGATATTTTTTGTCCGCCACATCATCTTAAAAATGTTGGATGAAAAACTAGGAGAATGGGGGTCTTTTTCTGTGTCCGTGTACGCATGGTGCATACGGTGCATGATAGCATAGGCCCTTGGACTCATGTAAGACGATCCTTGGGTAAGGTAGGCAAAAACAAAAAAGAAGCGTTCCCAGAACTTGTTCATATTAAAGGAACCGTGGGCAGCATAGCGGTGCTGGAAAAATGTTTGAGAGAACAGCTGTAAGTACCCCGATCCTTGAACAGCTTAATACTTTACAGAATTGGATTTTGGCCTATAAACCCTGGAGCCTTTGAAAAGAAAAAGCTGCGTTGTTATTGTTGCTTAAAGCCTGCTTTCTCCATTCGACCGGTGTTTTATTACCCAATGCTTCATGAGGTCTGTGATGATTATAAAGATCGATCCACTCTTCAGTAAGCTTTCTTACTTCGTACAATTCAAAGAATACATAAGCGTCCAATATCTCTCTTCGGTAGCTTCCGTTAAAGCGTTCGATAAATCCATTTTGCATCGGCCTGCCTGGTTGGATATATTGCAGGCTTATACCTTTTTCTATGCACCAGGCTTCAAATAAAGAACAGGTGAACTCCGGTCCGTTGTCCACACGTATTTGTCCCGGCTTGCCCCTTTCTTCGAGGATACGGTCCAAAGTCCGCATTACCCTTGAGGCAGGTAGCGAGGTATCGATCTCTATAGCCAGCACTTCCCGGCTGCAGTCGTCAATAACATTCAATGTGCGGAACTTACGGCCGCATACCAGGCTGTCACTCATAAAGTCCATACTCCAGCTTTGATTGACCGCCTGCTGCTGTTGCAGCGGGTGCTTGATCCTGGAGGGCAGGCGGCGCTTACCTTTGCGGCGCTTATTCAATTTCAGCAAACGATATAACCGGTAGATCTTTTTATGGTTCCATTTTCTGCCAGCGCGCCTTAGCAACGCAAACAACTTTCGGAATCCGTAGGCCGGATATCGATCTGCAAGAGCTTGCAAGGCTTCAATAGCTTCCTGGTCATTTTTTACGCTGCGATAATAATATCCCGAGCGGGAAAGGTTGGTCAATTTGCAGGCCCTGCTGGTACTGATCTCATACGTTGCTACTATCTCCTCCGTCAGCTCTCTTTGCCGGCAGGGCCCCAGCCTTTTTTTGCAATCACATCTTTAAGGATGTTATGATCCATACTCAACTCAGCATACATTCTTTTCAACCGGGAATGAGCCTCCTCAAGCTCTTTGAGCCGCTTGACATCCGACGACTCCATGCCGCCATACTTCGACTTCCAGTTGTAAAAGGTAGGGCGGGAGATGCCCAGGTCCCGGCAGATGTCCTCTGCCGAACGACCGCCTTCATGCTCCTTTAGAGCTTTCACTATTTGTGTCTCTGTGAATTTTGACTTTTTCATTGCTCGTTTAAAATTAATACGTTTTGTCTAATTTTAAACTGTTCCCGATTTAGGGACACTTACACAGCGATAAATACCACAGACTCCCGAAAAAAATGAGAATAATCATTTAGTCAATTTATGAATGAAAATGTGAACGCAGGATTAGTTACTAGGCCACTTCAGGAAGTAAGGTAAGTGGAAACCGAAAGATGGAATACTGAATTCTTGAGTTGTAAAGATAAGCTATAAATGGTTAACCCCCACCTATTATCTGACGAAAAGCGATAGCCATTCTTTATTAGAGCATAGGGTCAGAAGGACATAGGTGTTGAAGCTGATTTTACATGATGAACTTTAATAACAATTGAATTTATAGAGGGAGAACGCTCATTTAAACGTAATAGAATCACAAACGACATAATCATTGCACTTACAGGCGGAGCGCACCCGCTTTCAACCTTCTCCTCAAGTTCCGTTCACTTTGATACCCCATAATTTATTTTGTGCGCAACAATAGTCTTTTTAAGCTCAGAGGAGGGTATGACCAAGTAGCTTTTTGAACCGCGAAAGATAAGAAGGGTCATATTGATAATCGCAGATCAGCGAATCAATTCCCGGGCAAGCGCTTCCCCCGCTTCCGCGATCCTGACTAAAAGCTCGGAGATGTTGGTATTGTTGTGTTTGAGTACAAGAAGGTTAGGATATTTATTGTCCAATGCTCTGATCTCGTTCTCTATCGCACTACTTGGCTGTTTTAATTGAACGCTCAGGTCATGCAAAGAAGTGAATGTCTGGTGTTCCAATAATTGTTGAATAATCTGCTTAAACATATAAATAAAATTTGGGAAGATAAGAGAGCTTACAGTTTCTATTTCAGTTTTTGTTTTTATCTGAAAACCTATCCTTGTTATTTTCAAGGAACCTATCAAGGCTTCGGCACAACTGCTCATTGGTAGCCATCAAGAAATTATTCTGTGCAATAAAAGCGTTCAGGACGTAATCTTTTTTGAATACCCGTAATATTCTGAATAATCTGTAATTTTTAAAATCCAATTTCTTTATTAGGTTTAGCGCTATGTAAGCTGCTTTTAATGGTTCTGTCATTTACAAAAGGTACGCCAATCCTCACTTAAAAAGTATCTTATTTATTGATGAGCTTACGAATAGTCCGTCGTTTAGGTGGAACGGAGTTTTAAGCTTATCTTTGATAAATGTTGAAAATAATAGTCCGGGTGACTAAAAAAATGATGAATTGGGTTAAGGACGAGTTTAGAAATAAATCTGTTCCGGCGATTTCAAACACAAAAAGAGAACTCGCTTTTTTATTGAAGTATGTCCATTGATATGTAATACAGCATTTCTATAGATTCAAAACAGAGAGGGTGCCGATATTATCGGCACCCTCTCTTCAATTAATATATCAGTAGTTAGATTACTCTTACATTAACTGCACTCGGACCCTTCTGGCCATCCTTCATGTCGTAAGACACCTTGTCGTTATCACGGATGTCCGACAAGAGGCCTGTAACGTGAACAAAAAGATCGGTTCCGCCATTTGATGGTGTAATGAAACCAAATCCTTTAGTTTCGTTGAAGAATTTTACTGTTCCTTCTTGCATAAATTGAATTGAAAATGATTAAAGAGTAAAGATACGGAAAATATTATAACTTTTTTTAAATTTTTATCCGCAGCTGGCAAATGGCCTTGTCCTATTGGTTTTGGACCTGCTTAAGAAGCAACCAAACAAAGAATTTCACCAAATTTGCATAGTCGTTAAATTGGCTTGTAGTTAATCCACCATAACCCTTCGTTGACAAGCTGTGTTTTATTTACAGTTAATCGTTCCGTGTCGCCCGGCCAGGAAAAAATCAGAGAGTCTTCGATAATGAGTTTTATGGAGTCATGGCGAATACTGATCGACGTGATCCTGTAGACCTTGATGTCTTCAGGCCGACTACTGTCAAAATGGTCTTCAGGCGGCCCGCCGAGTGGAAATTGATATAAGATATCTCCCTCTTTCAAGAATTCAATCTGGAGGCCTTGGGTTAGTTTCTTTTGCATCGGAATGGTAAATTAAGCCTGTAAGATAAACCCAGGTTGGGTGTATGATTGTCAAGGGATGGAAAAAAATGAAGCGAGCGTATATCAAGTGGAATAGTTTTATCCCAACTGATTTATTTTGAAATTATCAACTGCCTCTGGCGAACCTCACAGGCAAATGAGTAGCCAAGCCTCGGGATAACTATAAGGAGAAGACCTTATTGCAAAAGAAAAGACTGGAACAAGTAGTCTTTTCTTCTATTTTGGATTTGCTGGCTTAAGAAAGCTTATGAGTAAAACTGCTTCTGGGGATTAGCAAAAGCGTATGCTTTTGCGGCGTTAAGTGCTTTTGCGTTTTCAGCTGCCGGCATTCTTTTATAGGTTTTTCCTGTTACTGCATCTTTAAACCTTGATGGCCTTTTAATTACTGGCTTGTTTCCTCTTGACATAATATCGATTTAAGCGAAGGTAGTCCTATTTATTAACCTTAACCAATATATTTTGTCGAAACAGTTATACGTACCATATTTTCTTCGCCATTCCGTTATTGTTCCATGACCTTGAATACCATACTTATGCATAGCTGCACGATTGCCTGTGCGGCCACGCTCTGCTTCTTTTACCACTGCCAGTTTAAAGGATAGACTGTAATCCTTTTGGCTACGTTTTACATGCTGATTTTTAAATGGTTCCTTAACATTACTTTTTTTATGTAACGCTATTTTAGGACGAGACAAGACAAAAAATAAAAGAGGCCGTCCCAAAAGGTCAGCCTCTTTTTTATGAGTAAAGAAATGATAAAAATGACCGGTGTGCGATTGGCACACAAATTGATCAAAAACTATACATCAGCAGTGACAAAAGTTACCTCCTTGATCCATCGATCATGATCATAGTTGCCCCGAACGCCTATGAGGACATAAGCACTATAAGGAACTCCTAGAGTTTCAATGGGAACTGTCATATTATCATCATTTCCAGTCCATATAAGGTGTCCGCTCACGAAAGTCCATTCTTCGCCGTCCAGTGCAGCCACCTGGTACTCGCCGTACCTACTATAGTTTTCTGTTATTGCTTTTTCATAGGCTGTGGCTATTGTTATACTTTTGAGTATTATTTTGTGTTTAAATGTAAAGCTAATTTTAACTGTATCACACCTGGTAGGAATAGCCTTGCCATCCTTGTCATAACGGATAGCCGCCCGCCAGGAATGGAGTTCGCCGGTTGTTGGTACACCATTGACAATATTATCAGGTACTGATCGCCCATACCAGGAAGTGCCGGCAGGCATGACTGTTACTTTTAATATATCGTCAGAGGTCTTATTAGCTTCATAGATCCTGGCCAATAGAATTGTATTGGTATTGAGTGCCGGCGCGCGGAGTGCCTCTAACAACAAACCAGGAAGAGGAGACAATCCGTTAGCTGTGGTAAGCGTTCCAAACTTAAAGTCGCTGCTGCTGCCTGCGGTTTCTAGTTTTAAGCTGTTAGTTAGCCTTGCATTGCCAAGGATGCGATATGAAGCCTGTCCATCACCACCCAACCCTTCCGAAACAGTTACAGTAATCAGGTCGTTACGGTTGCCACTTTCGTATCGGGTTCTGACTCTTTTGGAGGTCTCTATATCCAAGGCAGTGACTCCTTTTCGCAGTAAAAAGTTCATATCATGAGCATCTCCCTCTTCCTTCCCGTCTTTTAAATCAAGCAATTGTGCAAATTCATATGAAAACATATCGTAGGTCATAGAAAACGCTTGTCTTGCAATCGTAGCCATTAACTCGGCTTTTGCGGGTAAAAATCCTTTGGCAATAAGGCCCCAAGTTAAAAGTGTCTGTTCTCTCGTGGAGGCCGTATTCCATCCTATAGGTAAAGGAGCTGGTGTCAACGTAATGATTTGATTGCCATACCCCTCCCCCTCACCATCCCATTTAATGCTCCTGATTCCTGAAACAAATGAAGCATAGCGGGCAAATTCATCACGGTCAAAATTTTCTCCGGAAATCTTCTGACTGTACAAATAGGCTTGGGCTAACGTTAATTTGAACATATAAGCATAGGAGATAATTTTAGCATTGACGCCCGCGTTGCAAAGCGCAATAGCATAGCGGGCATCGTCTATCGTCTTCAACCAACCCCTGGGAGAAACATGTATGAATACATCTTTTCCGCTGTAATATCTATAAAAAACGTACACATTTGCTGAGTAAAAATTTCCTTTGGAAGCTATATTAAGCAGTATTAGCGTCCTGATGTGCGCCCTTCCGTAATGATCAACAGGACTTGGGGGAAGATCAAAGGGAAACGCTGAGATACCATACATCTTTAAATAAGCGGAAATGTCTGCAGCAGTCATAGCCATTGCGCTAGAACTAGACGAGGCAAAGTCGAAGCTGTCTAAAAATATTAGCTTTTGTACAGGAGAAGTGATCGTCTGAACACTGTCATCAAAGATATTAAAAACACCTTCGGTAATTGCAGGCACCAAAAGCTTTAATGGGAAAAATACTAAATTCCCACTTAATTTAATTTTAATTGGATCCATGAATTTATTAGGGAAAACGATACTCTGCCGCTGATCGGCCAACGTTTGGTATGATTTACTTCCCTGTGAATAGTCGACCAGACAGAAACGGATCGCTTCTGGCTTGCGGTAATAATTGATAATGTATAAAGTCAATTCTCCCTGATTGATACGCAAATCATAACCCGTTTGCTCGCCTTTTTCGATAAAATAGGGCTTGAGCGGATTACTACTCGAATTATATACAATTTCGTTGCGATTGCCAAACAGGTGATGAGGAATGAAAATAGTTGTTACATTCTCGCTGTAATAGTCCATGTCAAGTATAAAAGTTCCTTTGCCTGTTATTGCTAAATTGTGTGCAGAGGCAGGCAATATGAAACATCCACTGGAAGGGTCGGCTATTGGCAACGCAAACGAGAGTTCCTGTGTTGCGTAGGAGGTAAGCTGCACAATCAGGTTCCTGACCGCAGGGTTGGTATTATTGTCCTTGAACCAAATCAATTTCTCTTCCTTCTGATTGTTGCCTTTATCTATGGGTATCAGGAGTCCCAGGTCTGGCCCGGCTGCAAAAAATTCCAGCTCAGAAAAGATATAGTTGCCGGTCAAAAGGAGCCTATCCGAGTTGGTATCAACGGCAGTATTGTCAATGAGCCATTCGTATCGCGTGCCTCTATCCAGATCTATTTTGACGGTTGCTTTTCCTCCGAGCAAACAGGTTACAGGATAATCCGTTGCATCGAGCAACCCGTCATCATGGCTGCCAAGCAGGCGCGTGGGCGCCACAACTAATTCGGTCACTTCCGGAGTTAAAATATAGTCGTCAGAAATGCTTGTTCCCCTTATGTTGCTCCCTTTAAGTGCATACCGGGTGTTTGTATTGTCGGAAGAGGCAACAACCTGCAAAAGAAGGGCCAAATCTTTTCCAGGTATGTCTGTTATACTTACTGTAATAATATACGGGCCGGTTTCATCCAGTGCGTTAGTCGTATATTGTGAGTGATAATCTTCGCTATTATAGGAACTAACCTTCAGGTCACAAGCTCCCTCCAAAACATAAAGCTCCAGATAGTAAGTCGTAGCACCACTGTTTGCTTTCCGTGCCGGCACAGAAATGTAATAATTATGGCTTTCATCGAAACGGATACTCGCTGTTACCGGTTGGTTCCACGAAAGCGCTATAGTATGTTCACCTGAACAGGGGGGATAATCTGATAAGATAAAAGGTTCCGGATGGGCAGGTTTGTATTTTTCTTGGTGCAGGAATATCCGGAAAGCGTTTTTAGGAAAGAAGAGGGCGTTATCTATAATTAACATAGGGGGAAGAGAGCCCTCCTTTCGGGATTCATGATCAGCAAAATACAGAGCCAGATCGTGACCACCATAACGGCACTGGATCAAGCGGGCAGGATCCGCCCATTCGGGTATTGATATATGTATCTTTCCCTTTCCTTCTTTTAAATAATCGTGGGCATCTAATTCTATGTCAGTTGTCAGACCGTTAATATCTATGACTTCCGCATAAGGCGCTTTTGGAAGGTCAGTGACGGGTATACTGAAGGATTGATAAATGTCGTCAGCTTGATCAAATTTACTGGGATCAAGTACGAGCCTGGTAGGGTATAAATCCGTTGATGGTTTTATCCATATATCAAGCAACTTTTCTTCTTGCATATCAGGAAAATACCCGTTAATGTTCAGTAAGCAATCGTTTCCGAAATCAAGAATAAGATTCTTTTCTTTTTTCTTATAACGAATGCTGTTCTGATCTGTCTCCAGTAATACCTGGTTGAGATGTTGCATAAAAAAATTGAGTTTGAAGCACCCTGCATCTTTAGAAAAGCTATAGGTATTGATGCATTCATCCGCCCATACATTTACCGGCGCTGCAGCCGTTCCTCCTGATCCTTTACGGAATATAATCGTTTTGGAAAGCTTTCGCAGAGAAAGAGGGGCGCTGCCGAGTATGAGTAAACAATTGAGCGTAAAGCACGTTGGGGAAATATCAATAAAAGATATGAATTTTGAAGCGTCCAGGGCTCCATTTTTCAGGTAAAGGCCTTTTATTTCGATCTTCTTTTGTCCACAGCCCAAAATAAGATCATTCTTTAAACGATGTGCTGTAATCTGGTGATAAGCTTTGCCAAAATGTACAACAAGCTTCTGAGCGTTTGTTTCGTCAGGAGGCTCCAAGCTTATCTTAGCATTGCTATTGCCATCCCAGAATAGTATATCATTACCCCTAGCAACAATATCACTACCCTCGCGAAGCACAAAAGAGTTTCCTTGGGCTCCTCCCCGGATTTTCAATGATGCCTTCTCAACACCTCCTACATCAAAGCGAATGCCATTCGGAGCTAAGCTGAGGTCTATACCAGCCCGGGTTGCATTAGTAACCAAAAGCTGTATAAATGAGCCTCTGATGTTCACCACTCTGCCTGAATCGAAAAAAAGAAGCTCACAATTACTACCATCGATTTGTCTTATCTCTAAGTGACCACCACCAGCATCTACCATAATTCTGTTTAAGCCACCACCTGTATCAATGGCTTGGGAAAGACCAGTATTTTGATCGATGAGGAATTGGTCGTTACCCTTACCGCCCTTTACTCTTCCGGCGCTTATCCCACGCAAATCGAACAGGTTGTCTCTGTCAGGATCTCCATCAAATGGTATGGAGTATCCAGCCCAACTCAACCCGACAAATGCCGTTCCCTTGTCACCTGTAGCATTAGCATCAATAGTTCGGTAGTTTGTAGTATCCATATTGTTGAAGACTATTCCATCGATTCCTTCTGCTTGTCTTCGTGTAAAGGATGCTGTACTGTAGACATGGTCAACCGTAACAACTTTCCGATAACCCATATTACCATAATATGCCGCCATGTAATTCTTCGTCGCCTGCGCGTCCTTATTGAGTGCGGTTTGGTAGGCCGAGGCTGCTGTTGCTAATGCTTTGTGAGCTATAGCCTTTTTCGTAGCCGCTGTTTCAATACCGATCCATGAAGCAAAAAACTGTCTTATTTCTTCGCCGACACTATCATAATAATCCCCGTATTCGTGCAGTATCAAAGATCCCTGTATGACACCAGTGACAACAAAACCTGTGATAGCGATAATCAAGCCAATAGGCCCAGCAGACGCTGCAATGCTTTCAATCACAGTACCGGCCACGGCAGTAGTTAAGGACGCGGCCAGGTAACTCCCTGTTACTGCAAGCCCGGCCGCAGTAAATGCCACTGTAGTGACGGTATTGGCAACCAGCGCTTTATACGCATAGCTGTTCTTGTTTGCACCGCTTTTCCAGAAATCTTCCCATTGCAGACCGATAGAACCCATGGTAACACCGGCCAGGATAAAGTCGATACCAGGAAAATATCGCATAACAGTATTCACCGATCGGGCGACGGAAAAACCGGCCGCAGAAAGTGAAAGTGTAGCTTTCTGCAGAGATTTCGTGACCACAAAGCTGGAAACAATAGCCAGATTGGAACCGACGATATTTGTTAAATCAAGTCCTATCTGTGCATTGGAGCTTGTATGCCAGTTTTTAACCAGGCTGTAAATTGCAGTGACAGTAAAATAAACGTTTAGTGCACCTGAAGCTTTTTCGGAGATCGACATTGTATTGTGAGCGTTCATCATTTTGAACCGCTGTTTCACTATATCAATGCCTACCCGCTGGAGAACAGGATCCGTCGATTTCTCGAAGGCTTCCATTAACGGCGTTCTGGCGTTGTCATCCAACTGTAGCAATGCACCCAAAATACGCATCCTCAGTAGTAAGTCATTACCTGACAGGATTTCCTTAGTACGGTTTTCGTTCAGGGTAGCTTGCCCGCTGCCGGACCAGGTGGCCACACCTTCATCGCTCAGTAATAATTTTGAAGCTTCCGGAGTAGACTTTGAAAGCCAATACAACGCTAGATCAGCAATGTCCGACAATGTATCCAAACTGGCCACCCTTTGTGCCTGCAGCGCACGTAGCTTGATAATGCTGCCAGATGTTGCGGTAAATGCATTATCGTCTACATCCGGCAAACCGGAGATTATGCTTCTGGCTTCATTTTTGTCTGCCGTACTCATACCAGCCAGTTGTGGCAAGGCCAATATCCGATCTGCCCGGCCGGATGCAGCGCGGGTGTTGGTACGTATCCTTTTCAATTGATCCAGTGCTTTTTCTAGCCTATCCTGCTCACTAAACCCTGTAGTACGTATGAGCCGTCCCTTCTGTGACGTGTTGGTTGTAGCATTGCCCCCAGGCGTTACTATATCCCATATAAGGTGACTTGATCTTGCATCTCCGTCCTCCGGATTACGTTGCAGGACGATGACCTTATTATTCCCCTCTTCTTCTTCTGATATTATATTCACCCCCCGCCAATCAGCCGAAGAACCATCCCCGAAGTCCTGTTCTGTAATGGCCAGCGCCAGGTCATCTACAAAATTCTCATGCAGGTCCTCTTCCGGCAAGAAAAATGTATCTGTATTTATTGCAGTGTCCGGTAGAAGCTTGCGTCCTGAACTTCGTACTCCTATTTCGGGCCCTCTCCGTAAACGTACGATGTTGTTTCCGGTGCTGTCCCAAGAGGCGATGATCTTATCTCGCTGATTGTTCGCATAAGTAATTCCTTTTCTATAAACAAGTGTCTGGCCTGTTTCTCCGGAAGTAGGCCGCTTAAATGCACTGATTCTAAGGTTGTTTCTATATGCAGAATTGAGGTCGGAGAAAAACAGCGCACTGAGCTTGCCTAAGAAAGAATCGCCAAAATAAGTATCCCAGTCGTTGGATTTTGGTTTTATCGGCCTACCATTTTCATCTTTTCTGGTTGGTGGGGCTGCAAGCTGGCAGCCCAAGATGCTCAGCTTGGTAAACTTCGCAAGGCTATTGGGCGATAGCTTTTTCCACAATCCGTCCAATGCGGCGTACACCTCCGGATAAGAAATATAGATCTTCTCATCATCAAGTGCCGAACCACCTCCTATTTCTAAGCCATTGTGGTCGCCATGTCCCAGGATATAAGTTCTTACATTTTGTTTCCCATCAAGCAGTCTCAGCTCATTTGCTACGCTGCCATTGATCACTTTGAGCAGCTCCGGAACGCCAACCGCATTTTTGTAATGATAAATAAGGGTGGGAACATTATCTTCCATTTTTCCGGCATATGCCAGACTCGCCAGATGCTGCCCCTGATCCTCGCCAACGGTCACAAAAATCTGTGCATCGTATTTACGGAAAGAACCGGCTTTCGCCCTTTTATCTGCCATGTACTGGTAGGCCACATCAAAAACACCCGTTTCAAACAGCCTCCGGAATACCATGGGGCCATAGCCTGGAGATGTAAAAATGTCATTGGCTAGTAAGCGCAGGCTCCCCATTCCTCTTATAACCTCTGTGAGTACGGCCCCATTCAGCTGCAGCAGCTGCTCTCTGGAAAATAGGTTGTTAATAGGCATACCTTTACGGACTATAGCCGTTAGGATCTTACCTCTATACACAGAGGACATGCCACTCCATTGCTCTTTTACAATGCTCCTGATCTCCCGTCGATGAATCTTCGCAATAAAGGAGTCGGGATCTGCAGCTTTTAACAAACGACTATAGACGCCCCTGCCAGGCAAAACTGGTCTTGAATGCGGAAGCCTCGAAGGCAGGGGTCTGTGAAGATTTATCAAATCTGCAAAGTCCAGCTTAATATCTTCTCGTACAGCAGCAATTTGGGCATCATCTAAAACCTTTAACTGCGGAATTGAAAATTGAAGGACCAATGATCCCAGGGCTTTGATTTGTGGTGCACTCAACCGCTGTACAGCGTTCGGACTTAGCCCCTTAGCCTGATCAACGGAGAAGCCCTTAAAAAAAAGTGGAGGAATATATTCCAGCCAGGTGCCGTCCATAATAATTTTGTAAAAAAGCGAAGAGGTGCTAAATCTTTTGGCATCTCCGGGGCCTAACTTATTAAGTACTGAAATATCTGCAGCTCCTTGCTGAGCTGCTAGTGTTGACGCAATGTTTAATTTTGCCAAATCAGGATCTGTCAATGAAGATGGTGATTCAGCCAAAAAGAAGCCGTTCGACAACAGCTGTTTTTTAGCGACAGGGACCTTGTCCGTAAAGCTCTTTAGTTTGTTTGCCTGAAAGAGCTTTTGCGATACGTCATCTGTAAGTATATCCTCCAAAACGGTATCTTGTAAAGCACCAACTTGTCGGACGGATAGCTGTTCCAATATAGTGGCAAGGTCCTGTGCCTTAAGATACCTGTAATGGGCAGGATAGAGCTGAGCAAAGGCATGGGGTGTAATACCCATGACCTGCCCTGTACTGAGTTTCTTAAGAAAGCCGGCTGGTAATTTGACCCGATAAGGTTTGTCAAGGGTCGGCTCGCCGGATGTTGCGGCCTCCAGGATCAATTCATTAAGCACTTTTGCATTAATATTCTGGATCTGCGCCCTGGATAAATCTTGGAAAGTCTTTGCGTTTGTTGCCCAAAAGGTATCCCCCGCTGCATCAATGAAAAAAGGTACTGCAAAAATGCTTTTATAGATATGAGTATCGAATGTTGCGAAATAGGCCGGATCAATAAAAGATAAAGCATTATGCCCGAGATAAGCAAAAAAGCCTTCGGCATTGGGGACTTGCGGAGTGGCATTGACAAGTGCGTGCAAAATGGAAGGTTTGAGCTGCTTGGCTACATTGATGCCCCATCCTACTTTTGGCTTAGGGGTTTTAAGAAAATCTATCATTTTGCTGTCCGGTATAGCATCATAGTGCTGCTGCATCATAACTTCCTGGAGGTTCTGAAATACTTCAGTGGTCATGGTGCTTAGCTCTGCTGCCGTATTGTCCTCCAGAATCCTCATTCCCAGCCCAGTTATTCCTTTCTGTAAAAACTTAGTATGACTCGTTTTTAATAAATTAACAATATTCATGCTGAACTTAAAATTAGCAGGTAATCTATTTTTAACCCGTGCATAAGTGGTCCTGTCGAAGAAATTAGCAAGGTCCTGGGGCGGGAGTAACTTCAAAATATCCTGGAATGTATTCTTATTTATAATTTCCAGCTGCTCTGGCGTGTTACTGCTGAAAATCTTTTGTGCAAGATCCGGAGATATTTTCCCCAAAAAACCGGTACCATCCGTCTTCAGTAAATTGATTACTTCAGCCTCAATTTTAAGGTTAGCGGGTAAAGGAACCCTCAGCTGGTTAACAGTGGCCTGGTCAAGATAAACAGCCCGTTGCTGTACAGTAAGGAACGTACTTAGCGACTGGAATACTCCCAGGGTCATGGTTCCAAATTCAGAAGGAGTATTGTCAGCAATAAGTCTTTGTACAAACTCTTTAGTCGCGTTTTTTAGAAAACCGGTATTATCCGTTTTCAGCAAATTGACGACATCCATTGTGAATTTAAAATTGGCAGGGAGAAGTGGTTCGACTTGCCTATAGGAGGTTTTATCCAAGTAGGTGGCAAGCCCCTGCGCCGTATTGTAAGTCTTGCCGTAGATAGTAACTGGTGTAAAAGGCATAATATGATGTATTTAGTTTTTAATTAGAATGCAGCAAATGCTTTCAACGTTTTAAAATATCGAATGAGTTAAAAATAGGATACGAACAGGGATTAAGAGGTGCGATTACATGTCTTATATCTAATTCTGTAATCAATCGCATCAAGGTATGCTGTTTATATGATTTTATATTGATTAATAAATAATAATATAAAATAAAAGACACAATGGTTACAAAAAGAACAAAAACATATTTACTGTTCAATTTGTAAATTGAACTATACAGAAAAAGGGCCAATACAAAACGACAAAATTTTCCAGCATCACCTTTTTTACTTTGTCGTTCATAGTATTTTGAATGCTTAACAAATGAAATGTTCAGAATAATTTCACATAATTTATGTAATCGCACCAAAATGGTAAAAGTATTTAAGCACAATTCGCAGTTGCCGGACGTCCGCAGCTTTGAAAACATGATTCCTTAGAGACGCAAGTACCGTCGACAGAGCGTTTGATCGTCGAAACGGTTATTCGTTTTGTTTTCGCTTTGGGTCAATTAAGGATAAATCCACAATTCCTGACCGGAATATATCGTCCGCAATACCACCATCGGTATGGTATGCATTTATTGATTTAAGCAGGTAATTTAATATTTTATGCATGTTCAGGAGACAAGTTATAATTTATTACCGAATTAAACAAGAAATATTTAGCGATACTTCTCCGAACCTGTATTGAGGTATTTCTTGTTTAATTGAGGCATTGCCTTTTTGTAGCCGTATTTTCATAATTAATGTGTTGATAGGTCGGGATGCTTCATATTTCTCAACATCAGAACAACATCAATTTCAGCAGGATTACCGGCAAGGGGATGCGAACATTGATACATTCCTCCCGCAGCAAAAATGAATGCCAGCCATTAGGCTGGCATTTTTCTTTTCAGTCTGCTGTATATCAAGGTAGTAAAATAGGCCAGATCTGCTATAGTGCAGTATCGCTATGCGTTCCTCGCTACTCCTTATTTTCCAATAGGACATAACCTTAAAACGCCTGATTGCACCATCTGAGTTGCTTGACCTCATCTATTTAAACGCGGAGAATAGTGTAGCGGGATTCGAACCGGGATATTGTTTAGAATTTCCCATAAGTAACAAAACTTGCCAATCAGAAAACCGTTGGCGTAAGTACTGTTCGGTTACCGTTAATCTTATCGCATTTTTTAAGAGTGCTTTTCGCCCACGGCATGTTTATGCACTTGTGATATAGAATGGCACATTTAAGATAGAAGATTATACAAAATTTTAAGAACAATAGTCATCACACTCTGTAAATAACAAAAAGGAGAAGCTGATGACAGCTACAAACCCCTATAGACAATAAGGTCATAGAACGGGGTTTGTAAAAAAATATTTATTAGAAGACGGTGAAACCTTTATGCATATGTCCTGCTTTGAAAGCGCTGCTGTGCAAAAGAAATTATTCGCTTTGCCATTGTTTTAAAACGTTCCGGGAAGAAAGAGAAGCCAGCAGCCCGAAAGAGCCTTTTTAAAACGGGAAAGCTAAAATTAATAGATTCCACAACCGATGATGAATAGCTCAACAAAAGAGATCCCATGATGTCACAGAATCCTTTTTGTTTAAACACTTAAACAAAAACTACATGAACAAAGAACAGCAAAAACAAACTTCCAAACACTGGCATGAAGCCTTTGGTACAGAAGCTTTAAAGGATAGTTATGATAATTATCTTCATGATGATTTTAAAGCTGAATTTTTTAATGGCAAACAGGTGAATAAAGCCGAATATATAAAGCAGGACCAGCAATTTGCGCAGCTGTTAAAGCCCAACAGAATAACAGTTACAGAGCAGGTAGCGGAAGATGATAAAGTTGTTTCCGTTATGACCTGGGAAGCCACGCAGGTGGCAGACATGCCCGGTATCCCTGCTACCAGCAAAGCCTTTAAAATAAACGGCATTGCCATTGATTATTTTAAAGATGGGAAAGTGATCAGGCATTTCCCGTTATTCGACCAATTGGAAATGATGAAACAGCTGGGTGTTATTTCCACACCTTTATCGCATTGAACCTGGTAAACTATTCAGAGAATGTGTCATAACCTGCGATTGCAGAAAACAAACGGCGGCCGATCCGATGGCCGCCGCTTTCTGAATCCGAAAGGAATAAGGTTTGATTACCGGCGCAGCACGATCGCCTTGCTCCAGGCGGCAAAGCTTCCGTTGTCACCCGCTATTTTCACCAGGTAAGTGCCAGGCTTCAGGTTAGCTAGTGTAAATGAGCCGCTTTGCGTCGCTGTCAGTGATTGTACGAGGCGGCCCTGAAGGTCGTATAGGTATACAGAAGCGCCGGTTTGGTGCAGCGCCAGGTTGACCTTAATTGTTCCATCAAATGAAGGATTGGGCGCTATGGTATAAGAAAAGCTGTTGGTAATGCCGGGTATCAGCACGTTACGGCTTACTTCAGCTTGCTGGTCTGCGCTTTCCATCTTTAAGCGATAAAGGCTTATATCCGTAAATACATTTTTGTCACTGGTTTCATAGCTCAGCTCTATATTGGCGGCTTGCCGGGCCTTTTCGTAAGCAACATCTTCCCAATCGCCGTTACCGCTTTTTCGCTGTACGGTATAGCCGGTTATGTCTGCTGTCTGCACAGCGCGCCACTTCAGGATCACATTTCCCCCCATTCTGGCGCCTGTAAAATCGATCAGCTTCACCGGCAATACCGTGGCGTTGCAGGTATTGAGCACCCGCTCGATCAACGCATTGGAAACTGTGGTCACTACATTGTTGGTGTTGGTCAACGTCATGTTTTTGGCAACGATCCACAGGTTATTGAGCTTTTGGGGCAGGTTGGTGGCGTAAGGAGCGGGGTAGGTCAGCACTCCGGAGTAAAATGGGGTACCGGAGGTAATGGTATAAGGGCCTGCATCTGACAGCACTTTGGTATCCAGTGAGGCATCAAAGAAGTTATCGCCATTATCTACGTATACATCCGTCTGGAACGATAGCTGCTGTATGCTGGTGGTAGAAACCGTATAAGCGTATGTGTTCGATACACCTATCGGCTGGCAAGTGAAATCAGTGCTGATCGTGGGATCGTTGACCAGGAACGAAAAGCCCTGCATAGAACATTGTACCGCGGGATTGGTGCTGTTGGCATTGCTTGACCAGGCATCTCCGGTAAAATTGATCTGGTTGCCACAGGCGCCAGGCACTATAAGCGTCAGATTATTGATGGTATATCGGTAGATATTCTCCGCGTCATTGAGGACAACTCTGTTGTAGGACAGGCCATCAGAGGCATCTTTTACCTGGTTAATGGCCGGAGGCGTGGCATCGTCGATACCGGGATCGGGGCCATAAGTGGTCATAAAGACCTGGTTAGCCGGGGCTGTTGGATTATTGTTGACCACATCGTTATCGATAATGATCGTTGCCAGCGCATCGTTGAGAATATTGTTTTCTTTGGGCTGATTTTGTGTGCTGTACGTATGTACCGTATAATCCTGGGTGCGCCAGATATGTACAAAAATGATCTTATTGCCGTTGTTAATATCGATTTCAAAGCCGAGATTAAGGTTAACTACGCAATTACCGTCGACATTCGTGGTTACAGAATTAAGCTCTACAGTGGGATTTAGAAACTGGCATTGGGCTGCAGCTAAAAAAGGCATGAACAAGATGCTGCAAAACAGGGCAAGAAATGGTAATGAAGCTTTCATGGTGTACATTTTTTAAAATGAGAAATAGGGTTATGGGTACATGAAACATTTAATTTTTAATAACAAAAATTTAAATTGACAATTCATTTGTTAGTTGTGTAGTAATAAACAACAAAATTATTGCGGTCTTTACCATGCATTAATAGGCAGCTTTTATTTTTTAAAAGCATGTTTTATACATTATCAGGTATGCTATATTTGATAAGCCCCTTGTTTAAGCAAAAAAATGGGGCAGGAGAGAGACTCATTTTGCACTGCAGCTAGAAAGGATATACCAGTTGTCTTAGGACTATAAATTCCTTAGCAGACAAGTGTCTGCAGGTATATTTTTTTGATGCGTTCACGCGCATAACTTGCTGGTTTACAAAATGGCAATTGTCGCATGAAAATGGTTGATAAGAGGGGCCATCGACAGGAACACCATGGGTTGATGAGGTCAGCCAAAGCCAGCATAGCCGCTATTTTATTCGAAAAGTTCTATGCGGACAGATGTTCAGAACGCACTTTACTTTTTAAACAACCTGGTAAGAATGGTGTAGGTAGAATTGATCTTAGCCGCATGGCCCGGGAGACCGGGTTGGATATGTTAAAAATGTAATAAATGCCTGTTCGTAGTTTCGTCTTTCTCAAATTTTCTCGTCTTTATCTTTAGATTGCATCTTTTATGAAAAAAATCATTGTATTCTTCAGCGCTGCGTCCCTGCTTTTTTTGAATGCCTGCGTGGTGCAGCGTACCGCCGGTAATAGCGGAAAGGTCCCTCCCGGGCAGGCCAAAAAAGCATACGGAAGCCAGTCAGCAAAACCCTTTGCACCAGGACAGCAAAAAAAACGCTAGTGTTCACCTAAAATGTGTAATTATGAAAAAGAGACCATTAGTCCTGGGCCTTTGTGTATTGGGACTCCTTAGCCTTTTAGCCTCCTGCAAAAAAGATGATGCGCCGGCCGGAACGGCAACGATGAACATTCACCTGACAGACGGTCCCGGTAATTATGATGCCGTGCTGATCGATGTTCAGCAGATCGAAATCCATTCGGACATTAACGGGTGGGTAACCGTAAATCCTGTGCACCCCGGTGTCTACAATCTGCTGGATTTCAGGAACGGAGCGGACACCTTACTCTGCCAGGCACAGCTTCCTGCCGGAAATATCTCGCAGATGCGCCTTGTTCTTGGCAGCAGTAATTCGGTAGTAGTAGATGGCGTAACCTATCCTTTGTCAACACCTTCAGCGCAGCAAAGCGGGCTGAAATTCAATATCCACCAGGAGCTGGTCCCTAACGGGTCCTATCATTTCTGGATTGACTTTGACGCCGGGCGCTCTATCGTAAAAACCGGGAACGGCGCTTATAGCCTTAAGCCTGTGATAAGAACCTATACAGAATTGACCAACGGTAAAATTAAAGGCTATGTGCTGCCCCCGGCGGCAGATGCAACCGTATATGCCATTAACGGAGCGGATACCTTCAGCGCTATACCAGCAGCAGACGGCTATTTCCTCTTCTGTGGCTTACCGGAAGGCAATTATAACCTATGGTTCGATGCGCTTGATGCCACCAATTACCAGGATTCACTGATGCCCAATGTGCCTGTCACCTTCGGCAATATAAATGATGTGGGCATCGTCACGCTGATACAATAATCTGGTGGCGGGCGTATATTTCCTGGTACTATATGACTTGCAGGTATAGGCGAAAATAGTGATCAAACAAAATCCCCGGCCTTTTTCTAGACCGGGGATTTTCTTTTAATACGCGGCTTTTTAGACAGCCTCATTGATGAAGCGTAAAGCATTACAAGCGGTACCGGAAACCTAAAAATCCTTTGATACCTTGTAAGGGCGCATAGTTGTATTCGGTATCGAAGGTATAGCCATTGGGATTGGCTACCGGGTCGTTGGCACGCTTATCGAAGGGGTCGAAGGACCGCATAAGAGGGCTGTCGTGAGGTACATAGTTCAGTATATTCTTTACGCCACCATAAATTTCCATATTGCATTTACTTTTCCAGGTCACCTGTATATTGGCCAGGCAGTACCAGGGCGAATAGGCCGCACGGTAATCTGCAGGCTGTACCGGCAATCGCATAGGGCCATAGTATTTGCCTGTAACATCTACAGAAAATCCTTTGGGTAAGGTATAGCTCAGCAGGAAGGTTCCCGACCAGGCCGGAGCAAACAGCTGCTGCTTTTTTTGTTGCCTGCCCCGGGCATCCTCTTCCGTTTCGTAAACATCCATATAGGTTATGCCGGCCATTACCCGCAAAGGAAAAGTAAAGTTAGCGTCTGCGTTAAGTGAAATTCCCTGTGAAATGGCGTGTCCCCTTAGATTGTCGTATATGATTTTATTGGGGTCGGTATCAAAATCTCCAACGATCTTATTGGTGAAATACGAATAAAAGCCTGTGGCATCTATGTTCAGGAAGCCGGCATCGAATGGAATTTTCAAAATGTAATTGAGATTGCCGTTATAAGACCGCTCGGGATGCAGTTCCTCTGCGATGATCACTTGCCTGGCGCCGGTAAGAGCGGCATGATCTTCGGTAAACAGGTTTACGACCCGGTAGCCGGTGCCCAGGCTTATCCTGATGGTATGGATATTACTGGCGGCAAACTTGTAGGCCAGCCGGGCGAATGGATACTGCCATGATGCTTATCGTAGTCGTACCGGTACCCGGCAAGCAACGTATTCTTTGCATCGATCGTCCATTCATCCTGGACGAAAATGCCAGGCAGCGGTGTTTTCATAGGTTGGTTGTCTTGCTGAATCGTAGCGGTTCCCGGGGTATTGTCGTCGTAATAGGTGTAGCGCATAGAAGCGCCCAGCAGGAAATTGTGCTGCTTGCGCTGGCCGAAATACTTGTCCCAATATACCTGTCCGAACAGCACTTTCTGGTTGGCCCTATAAGGTGTATAGCCATAGAACGAGTTTTGATCGTGGTTGTTGAAAGAGAATTGGGTAATGATCCTTTCCTGCACCGGAAGCTGATACATACCAATAAGCTCTAGGCGACTGGTATAAATACTCTCGCCGTAAATGCTATCGCTTCCGCGCCAGCTGCTGTTCCAGTTCATTTGCCCGCCCCACCGGTCTTCGTACACATACCTGGCCGCCAGGCTTGCTATCCGGTTCTCTTTTCGGGAGAGGGACCATTTGCTGAAAAGAGATATCCTGTTTTGCAGCGTTACGTCTGCAAATCCGTCGTGATTGTTGTCCACAGGATGCTGATAATTGAAGTAATTCACGCCGAGCAGGCTTTGAAGTTTTTCTATCTTGAATTTTACAGAGACATCGGCATTGTATTCCTGCCATGTGGTACCATACAGGTCTGCACTAAAAACAGGTGCATGGGTTGGATTTTTTGTGATTACATTGATCGTGCCGCCCATCGCTTCTGAGCCGTAGAGAGACGATGCCGGCCCCTTTACTACTTCAACACGGTCTACCAGGCTATTGGGTATGCCGCTTAAGCCATATACCGAAGACAGTGAGCTGACGATCGGCATGCCGTCAATGAGGATCATGGTATAAGGTCCGTTCATGCCATTGATATGGATATCGCCGGTATTGCAGACGTTGCAATTGATCTGCGACTGAACGCCATTGATCATGCCCAGGGCATCGAAGAGGCTGGGCGTAGGGTTCTTCCTGAAAAAAGCCGACGTATATACCTCTACCGGAACGGGGCTTTTCGATCTGCTTACTTCTTTCAAAGTGCCGGTTACCACTACTTCATTCAGGTCTGAGGTATTTGCCTGCAGCTGAAAATCAAGGGTAGCGGTGCCTTCTGCTACAATACTTACTGCCTGGGTCTTTTCGCTATACCCAATGGCCATTACCGATACGATGTAATTACCGGCAGGGATACCGGAAAGCGTATAATGGCCCAGGCTGTCTGAAAGTGTTCCCTGGTCGGTACCTTGCAACGATACCGAGGCATAGGGTACAGCCGCTTCACCGGCATAGACCTGTCCTTTCAGTATACCCGGGTGCTGAGCAAAGCAGTGACCGGCAAAAAGGATGGTTACAATCAGTAATATAGGTTTCATAAGTATAATAACCGGAACAATAAAGCAGGATAGTTAAGATCGACCTGGGTCCTGTTTCTAATTCCTCCCGGAGGGTTTATTGTTGGAGAAATGCACTACCTGCGCAAAGCATACCCATGTGCAGGTTAACGATCGGGGTATATGAAGGCAAGCACAGGGCGGTATCCGAAGACTATGATGAAGACGTACTTTTGCGGTTCCCTGTAAGTGTTTGTTTTTTTGAATGACCTCGTTTCGTTTTCCAAAGGCTTATATTTCAGCGGGAAAGAGATCTTCTTCCAGCCACACCCCATTGCAAGAGTAAGCTGCCGTTTCCGCATCTGATAAGAGACACTGCTCCAGCTGCCTGGCATAAACTTCCGGCTCAAGGTGCTGGCCGATGAAGACTAGCTCCTGCAGTCGATCGCCCCACTGCTTGTGCCAGCGGCCTTCTATTTCTTGCTGATGCTGAACAAAGGAAGGGTAGCGGAGCCGCTCTCCCAATGGCATGCTTGCCCACCATATACCAGCGTGCTCTACCCGCAGGCTTCCGCCGGCCTGGCTGAAATGGATAGCCATACCTGGCCTCGACGCCAGCCAGAAAATTCCTTTGGCACGGATGATGTTTACAGGATAGTCCTCATTAAGGAATTTCCAGAGACGCCCTGGATGAAAGGGCTTCTTGTGGCGGAATACAAAGGATGATATACCATATTCCTCTGTCTCCGGCGTATGCTTATCGGCCAGCTCCCTGATCCATCCGGCTGAAGAGGTCGCCTTATCAAAGTCGAAGAGACGGGTATGAAGTATCTCTTCAGGCGCTATTTTGCCGGCAACCGACCTCAGTATCTTTGCGTCCGGGTTTAATTTTTTAACGGTAGCCTCCAGCAGACCAATTGTTTCTTCTGTTACCAGGTCTGTTTTGTTCAGGATGATCACGTTGGCAAACTCGATCTGATCGGTAAGCAGGTTAACGATGGTTCTGGTATCGGTTTCCGCTTCATTCATGTTGCGGTCGGAGAGCGTATCGGTCGTGCTGAAATCCCTGAAAAAATTAAAGCAATCGACAACGGTCACCATTGTATCGATGTAGCTGAATGCCGAAAGATCCACGCTGCCATCATCGCTGGTAAAGCTGAACGTTTGCGCTACAGGTACCGGCTCTGAAATACCGGTACTCTCGATCAGTAAATAATCAAAACGGGCCTCCCTGGCCAGCTTTTCGACTTCCACCATCAGGTCTTCCCGAAGCGTGCAGCAGATACAGCCGTTGCTCATTTCCACCAGCTTCTCTTCCGTTCTCGATAGCGTATTTTCTTTCGCCACCAGCTGCGCGTCAATATTGACTTCGCTCATGTCGTTAACGATTACGGCGACTTTTAACCCCTCTTTATTATGAAGGATGTGATTCAGTAAAGTTGTTTTTCCGGCTCCTAAAAACCCGCTGAGAACGGTAACCGGCAGTTTGTTTTTTTGTGCGAGATCCATGTCTGTATGAGATTATCGAGTGATATTGTCCATTTTTATCCCCGGGCTGCGACCTCCAGCCAGGATATGATGTTGTGCAAATGGCGCAAGCCATAATGAGCTATAAAGGCACGCGTTTCCGGATGAGCCGGCTGCCTGTATATCTTTAGGCGTTCTTCTGCAAAGCCTGCAGTCAGCGCGATGCCGCATTGTACTGTGATGCAATAGTGCCATTGCTGAAAATTCTGAGGGATCATTTATTAATGCAATTGAGTTGCAATAATAATACTTTTTAATTAATGCAACTCAATTGCATTAAGTAATTTTCATAAAAATTACCTTTGTGGACAAATTCCGTTGTACAGAGTGATGAAAAGAAGAAATACCCCGGTTAAAGCCGCTGTTTTGGCCTTACTGGAAGAATCCGATACAGCATTAAGCCAGGATATGATTGAACAGCAATTGACGATCTCCGCGGATAAGGTGACGATCTATAGGGTGCTCAATCGTTTTTGTGAAGATGGTATAACGCATAGAGCCATTTCGGAAGAAGGGAAAAGTTATTATGCGTTGTGCAGAAGCTGCGAACACGAACACCATACACACGATCATTTTCATTTCAGGTGCCTTTCCTGCGATCGTGTAGAATGCCTTCGCGAAACCATCGCCGTTAAATTACCTAAGGGCTACAAAGGGGTAAATATGAATTGCTGGATTTCTGGCTACTGCCGTAGTTGCAGGCATGCTGTTGCCTAGCATCAGATACCGGTGGTCGGGAAAGGCCTGCAGCGATGAATGATTGAGGAAGGGGACTTTATTTGTTGGCTAATTAAGTATATTATATTCCAAGTATGCCCTTAAACACCGGAATGGTAGCATTATTGGGTGCAATCCGGTATCTCCTTTACGATAACTTCACGCTCCTCCAAAAATCTCGCCTCAGACTCTTTGTTGGCGAAGCTCTTGTACATGGAGTAATCGGCTCGAAGAAAGAATTTGTTTTGTGGGGGGGCGGATTTTGTAAAGAATTTGGTACCATGGCTGGGTCTTTGAATGTTCGTATTCGACCCGAAGTCTTCAATAAGAGCCAGGTATTCTGGCTTGATCAAGCCCTCCCGCATTGCTTTGTACAATATTGGCCTGAACAAAGTATCACCCTGCCGGCGCGCCTGATAATTGTGGATCACACTAGGCGGTGATCGTCTGCTTTGTCAAAACGAAGTATTTTAACTTAAGTGAAAAAACGGGATCGCAGGAGTGCGGACCTTTGTTCCGGAAATGTAAAAACAATCTATCATGACATCCACACATCCATCTGCCTTCAGTGCTTCCGGCGAGGCTGCCGAAAGAGCCAGGTCATTACAAAAGCTATATTTTTTTCGTGCAGGGTTTTCCATTGCCTGGGTGATCCTGGTCGTCGCTTTGGCCAAAAACAATACGACGATTGCAACGGCGCTGTTCATCGTCTACCCGGCATGGGACGCCGTAGCCACTTACCTGGATATCCGGGCCAACCTGCCTGCCGCGGATAAGATGCCGCAGTACGTTAATCTGGCAATCAGCATCGCCACGACGATAGGTGTAGCGCTGGCCCTGCAAAGCGGTATCCCGCAAGCCCTTATCGTCTTTGGCGCCTGGGCGGTAATAACGGGGCTTATCCAGCTGATACTGGGCTTGCGCAGGCGCAGGCAGATGGGCGGCCAGTGGCCGATGATCATCAGCGGCGGTCAGTCGATGCTGGCCGGAGGAGCCTTTATTGCAATGGCCCACACGCCCAACCAGGGCATCACAACCCTGGCCGGCTATGCTGCTTTCGGCGCCTTTTATTTCCTGCTCACGGCGATCCGGTTGTCTAAGACCATCAAAGCCGCTCCTGCAATGTAAGCAGGGCAGGGGCGGTTGTCGGTTCAGCTTGCATGATCATCAGTCTGGTTATTCTTCAACCGTTTCCTGATCCGGCTGAGGGAGGGATTGGTGATGCCCAGGAAAGAGGAGATATGATAGGCGGGGATGCGTTCTATGATATTGGGATGTTCCTCCAGGAGCCTGAGAAATCTTTTCTCATGAGAGAAGAAGACAAACTCTTCGGTCCTTGATTGTGCATAAGCAAAGAAAGTTTCTGCCAGCAGCCTGCCGAACTTTCCCCAATTCGGATTCCGCTCATACAGGCCATTAAGATCCCGGTAGGAGATCTGGATGATCTCCGAATCTTCCATGGCCTCAATGTAATACCAGCAGGGGTTTTGCGAGATGAAGCTCCTGAAGGAAACCACGAACTGGTTTTCTGAAAAGAAGAAGAGATTTTTCTCCGCCTGAGTCTCAGGGTCGCTGTAATAGATCCGGAAGATGCCCTTTACGACGAGGCCAAGGTCGGTGCAGACCATGCTTTGCATATTGAAGAAATCGCCTTTGGCAATCTTTCGTGGCTTCCAGTACGCCAGGCTTTCGGCAATGTCTTTATCTGTTAAGGGGGCAAAGTTCCGCAGGTATTGCGTTAAGATTTCATTTTTATTATCCATGCGGGGACATTTTATCGGTCAACATCTTATGCAGCCTCCACTTTTCTGGAGAAGAACGGGCTAATTTAGGGATCCCCGATCTGCGAAATGTTTACTTAAGTTAAAAATGTACGTGAATTTAAGAAAGGAATCGCAGGATGGCTTAAGTTTTCGCTCGATAAAAGGTTGAAAATGGCCTGTCACATGAAGGGACAGGCCATTTGTTTTTGTTGAAGCTTTTGTATCCGGGACCACTTGTGTCCTAGAAGGTGCGGGGGCAAACGGTGCAATCAATACAGCCGGTATTGCCGATCGGCGGCATGGGCTCATCATCGCACCACCGGGAAGCGCATTCAGAAACGGAGAAGCAGCCGCCCAGCGGATCTACGGACCAGGTCGGTATGGCGCCGCCTTGTATCCTCTCTTTTTCGTTGCGGGTCAGGTTGGTGATCGTCTTTTTGTTCAGCTGCAGTTTGGCTGCATGGGTTTTGATTTTTTTCATCTTATGATTTGGTTGGATTAAGGTAACAGAACCGGCATGGTCCTGATGCTGCAATTTATGATTTCTACCCGATAATGTTTAGCCGGGATATGCCGGTTTCTTTTCACTGATCGGTTTGCTGCGCGATGCATGGGCAACGCGCCCGGTCCGGGTCTAGGTGCTGAGCAAGGTAATGCCCTCCAGGTTGGCATTACCGTTTTTCAGGAAGGCATAGGTCATCCGGTCCACCTGGGAATCTATAAACCGGATCCGTTTCAGGCTTCTGCATTTAAAGAAAGTATTGATCAACGTTGCGTTCCGGAAGGTCACGCGCGTAAAGGCACAATTCTCGAAAGCGCAATCTTCCAGAGTACCTTCGAAGATGATATCGGCCAGCTGTACAGCATTAAAGGAGGTATGGTTCAAAATAGCATGCAGCATATTGCATTTCTCTATGCCGCCCGACCTGATCTTGGCCCCGGTAAAATCGGCCCCGGAGAAATCGCAGCCGCTGGCATAGCTTTCCAGAAAGGTGACTTCTTTCCAGGAACAGTCTGTAAATATATTGCCCGACAAATGGGAAGCCTGGATATGGCTGTTGCTGAAGTCGGAGCCGGAGAAGTCGCAGCTGTCGACATTATTTCTTTTCAGGAGCAGGCCCGATAAAACAGAACCTATAAACCGGCAGCGCTGCATGTTGGAAGAGCTGAACTTTTCATGCAGGTTCTTCAGGCCCGAGAAGTCGGCATCCACCCAGTTGCCGCGCGACATATCCCAGCTCAGCTTTTTCTCCTGCTTTGCAGGGGTTAAAGCGGCCGTTTGCTGGTCTGCAGCAAAAGTTTTTTCTGCGACGGCCGAAGGGAAATTTTCCGAGAAATAATTAAGGTCTACCCCCAGGATTTCTGCGAGCCGGCTAAAGGTAAGGATGTCCGGGATGGATTCGCCCCGTTCCCATTTGCCTACCGCCTGAGGGCTGATAAACAGCTGCTCGGCAAGCTGCGCCTGGGACATGTTTTTCTCTTTGCGTGCTCCGGCAATTTTGTTGCCCATGATCTTAGCTTCCATATTATAATGTCTTTTTGTTTTATATTTTCGACACTGCAAAGGTATTTTCCATTGTCACGGCAATCAGCAAAAAACACGCTCCTCTTAGTTGTAAGGCCGCTACTCCTGGTTGTATCGGGCAACCAGCGGTAGTATAAAGGCCAAAATTGAATTTTTACTACATTTATTCCCTGGTATCCGGTCACTGGTATCGGCTAACATTATCATCAGTGATCAGTGTTTTCAACCGTCTGAAAAGGACTGTCATTGCGGCCCGACCCGCAGTCTCCTTGAGACGCAGATCCCGGATCAGGGTCCGGCGTGACAATTGCGTTCGGGGTCAACGATTGGCTGTTTTTATCTTAAGACGCAATCCGTTTACATACTTCTATAGAAAGGCTGGGTTACTATTCTTTTTTTACCGGCATTCTCCTGATCAATAGCAGTACACACAATACGCCTGCAAAGCAGGCCAGGGCCGACACTTGCAGGATGCGGGCATAAGCCCGGATAAAGGACTGGTGGTAATACTGCCGCACGACAGCCTGTCGCTCGGGAGACAAGGTGGAAGGAGCATGCGCATCGCCGAGGTTGACCGCCTGGGCCTGTATCGTTCGTTGTTCTGTAGCGGTAAAAGTATCGCCGGATACCAGCTGCGCCAGGGTGCTGCTGAAGAGGAGCACCGCCATGGCCCCGAAAATAGCATTGGCAAACACGTTGGAGACCCGCGTTAAGGCATTGTTCACGCCGGAAGCCGTACCGGAATAAGCATCGCTAACCGATCCCATTACCGTAGCGGTAAGGGGCGCCACGGTAAGCGACATGCCCAGGCCCAATGTCAGGATACCGGGGAAAAAGCTGGTCCAGTAATCCCTGGCGCCACCGGTCTGCTGCACGAAAGAAAGCAGCAACAAGCCGAGACCAGCCAGGCCAGGGCCGGCGATGAGGAAAAGGCGTGGGCCGTATTTGTCGGCGAGGCCGCCGGTAAAGCGGGCCAGCAGGATCATGAGTATCGTAAAGGGCAGGAAAGTAAGCCCCGACTGCAGCTGGCTGTAGCCCTGCACCTGCACCAGGTTCAGGCCGAGAAAAAGCATACCCGCGCCCAGCCCGGCATACAGGAAGAACGTAAGCAGGTTGACACCGCTGAAGACCGGGTTGACAAACAGCCGGAGCGGTATCATAGGGTGCCTGCTCCTTTTTTCAATAAGGATAAACAGGACAAACAGGGTAAGGCCTGCGGCAAAGGCCAGGTATACCTGCGGATGGCTGAAGCCCAGGGCCGGCATGCGCAGGAAGCCGAACGTGAGCAGGGCCATGCCGGAGGCGACGGTAAGTGCTCCGGCAATATCGATCGAGCGGTCTTTATCCTCCGCCCTGATCTCCTTCACTTCCTTCCACAGGATGAAGAGCGCTGCAAGGCCTATGGGTATATTGATGAAGAAAATATAGCGCCAGAGCCCGGCATCGCCCAAAGCACCGCCCAGTATGGGACCGCCGAGAGTGACGGCCGTTGTGACCGAAGACCAGGTGCCGATGGCCTTTCCCCTTTCCTTTTCATGAATGGACGAAGAGATGAGCGACAAGCTGCCGGGGATCATGAAAGCGCCGCCAAGTCCCTGCAGCAGCCGGAACAGGATCAGCTGGAACACGCTGCCGGCAAAGCCGCACAAAGCCGAGCCGGCCACGAACAGCGCAATGCCATACATGAACACTTTCTTCCGTCCCAGCTTATCGCCCAAAGCGCCACCCACCAGGATGAGGGATGCCAGCATGAGCAGGTAAGCATTCAGGATCCAGAAAATATCGGCGCCGGAGGCACGAAGACCGGTCTGCAGGGAGGGTAACACCACATTGAGCGCAGTGCCATCGATAAAGGCCATGGCAGAGGCCATAATGGCTGCTGTCATGATCCAGGCACCTTCCCGGCTTTTAAGCGCAACGGTCATCGGTTTTGGTTTAGATGCTTAAAGTTACGGCGCTATTCCGGATCAAAGTACAGTAAGGAAAAGAAGCTGTCTCCTGCGCTTGTTTGCACAAACATAGGAGACAGCCCTTCATTGTTCTCTAAAGGTTAAGCAACTATAGCTTGCCATCATTATCCTTTTTCCGGATACCGCTTCCTACCCGTTCGCCGTCCTGCAGCATTTCCAGCTGAAGGGCGCCTCCCGCAATGGCGGTAAAGCGCATCAGGCCATCGGCGCCGTTGGACCGGAGTGCCTGGAACTCATTTGCCGCTACGGGGAAGAAACGCATATCATATTCCCCGTTGCTGGCGTTGTAGAAGAGATGTCCGTCATGATAAGTGATCAGGTGCGCTTCGTTTTCGTTCTGCCCGTCAGTATACACGCCGGTGTACTTTTTGATGCTTTCCTCAGGCAGCGAGATCTTCTCCCGGTACCGGGGCTCAAGAGGCTTGCCGTCGAGCACCTGGTTGATATTGTTGAAGGGAAACAGGCCTGTGTGCAGGTTTTGCAGGATGATGATCGTCCTGTCTTTGATCATATTCTGGGAAATGAAGGAGACATAGCCGTCCCAGTTCCCTGTGTGCCCGAAGGAAAATTTTCCGTCTCCTTTGGACAGGTTCAGCCCGAAGCCGTAAGGAACATTTTCGCCGCCGGCAGTTTGGCTAACGGCCGTCATTTCATCAAATTCGGCCTGCGTAAAGAGTTTATTCTGCTTCAGCGCAACCATCCACTTGTATATATCTTCTACAGAGGAATTCACTTTGGCGGCGCCTACAATACCGTCCAGGAAATAGGCGGTGCTGTCGTGAAAGCGGCTGGCTTCAGATGTGGTTTTGCTGAGCGTATTCTTGTTCCATATATATCCTGTAGCATAATTGGGTATGTTCCGGGGATGCTCCCGCCGGTTATAGACAAAGGTACGCTTCATATCCAGGGGCCTGAAGATGTTGCGGGCAAGGAAATCGCCATAGCTCATGCCCGATACGCGTTCTATAATGCTGGCCAGCAACACGTAGTTATTGTTGTTGTATTCGTGCCGGCTGCCGGGAGCAAAGCGCAGCGAGTCTTTGCGGCCTTCATAATACCGGATAACATCATTATTGCCGGCGATCCTGGTTCTGTCCCAGTCTCTACCCAGCTGGGAAATATAATCATTGGGCAGGCCGCTGGTATGCCGCAGCAGGTCGGAAATGGTAACCTGGTCCCAGAAGCCCAGCTCGGGCAGGTAGCGGGATACTTTGTCTTCATAGCGCAGCTTACCCTGGCGTTTCAGCAATACAATGGCCGCCGCGGTAAATTGCTTGGAGCAGGAAGCCAGCTCGAAGATCGTCTGCTCATTGTTGTGTCGCCTGTTGTCCTCATTACTATAGCCATAACCTTTTTCAAAAATGACTTTTCCTTTTTCCGCGATCAGTACGGCGCCGTTAAACTGGTTCTGCTTGTGAAGCATAGCGAAAATATGGTCCAGCTGCTCCTCCCGGGTATTCTCCTGGGCGCGGCAGATGAAGGTCAGGACCATGGCCATAAATGCAAAAAGTATCTTTTTCATAGGTTATTTATTTTATCTTTTTATTTGGTATGATTATTAGAATCGGTAAAACCTGCTGCTATCGGGAACTGTAGATTTCGTTAAATGTCAGTGCACTATAATACGTACGAATTAATTCGTAGCAAACGTACGACAATTTTCGTATTTCCAAAACTTTTTTTACGAAAACTGTCGTAGGAGGCAAAAATTTAATCATCGCTTGACACTATAGCGCGATCTCAGGGTTTTTATGGAGCCGGAAAATGGCGGTTTTTGCCTATTGCCGTTCCTGCGATTTATCGGAAATTAGCTTTGCAATTATTCCGAATGCGATTCAACCTAATGCATGCTTATGCGGGTCAAACTATTCTTATGGGGAGCCTTAATAGCGGTCGCTTTACCGGTGATGGCCGGCGCCCAGAATTTTAAGCAGCGGCAGCAGTCGCTTTCGGCCGCGATAAAACAGGCCCGGCAAAAGAAAAAGATCACAGAGACCGAATATTATAAGTTACTACGGGAACAGGAGGAAATCGGTACTGCGATAGAAAAGGCGGAGGAGGATCATTACTTCAGCGCAAAGGAGAAGAATGCTATCCATGCCAGGCTGCAGCGCGCCGAAAGGCGCCTGCGCAAATATAAAACCAACAGGGAAGTGTATTGATCATTTTCATTTTAGATCTCATACTCTTTCTGCTACAGGTCTGCTGTATAAAAGCTGCAGTGTACCTGTTTAATTTAGCATTACCAAACACCAGATAATGATGAAAAAAATGTACCTGTTCACCCTGTTCTAGCTGCCGGGAAAATATCCCCGCCTGTCTTACTGTTGAGCCTGTCTTGCAGGCTTATACCTGCCCTGTTCTTATGCCGTGTTGCACCTGTCGTTCCGTAAAACCAGAATAAAAATATCGTTATGGTCTTATGGTAGCGGATCACGATCGTATCCGTTTACACCGCCGCCCTGTACACTTCTCTGCTTACCTGTGGAACTGCCTGCCTGTTTTTAAGCCGTTGTTACGGTCTCCTCCGGGAGCCCGGTGAATGCTTGCCATATAACCACTATGTGCCGTGGAGCATACCTGCACGAACACCATTTTTTCAACCAAACAAAAAAGCTATGAAAATCAAATTCAATCTTCTTAACATACCGGTCGGTATGTTTCTTGCTTTTGCCGGGATGGTCCCCGCTTCGGCCCAGGACTTATCCTTTACCAATGCTTATCCGTCGCGCCTGCCGCTGTCCCGGACGGCTAACAACAGCAGCAATACGATCGTTACCCGCTATTACGGCACGCCTATAGGTGCACGCCGCACGCTGGACTATCTCATGGCGAGTAACGTAACGGAGAACAAGCTGTCTGTAAAGCTTACGGCTGTGCGCCACGACGGAACGCTGATCTGGAGCAAGGTGTACAAGAGCAGTGTGGCCGGGCAGGCCAGGCGCTGCTTTGCGATGAGCTACAATGCCCAGTACGACAGCTATGTGCTTACCGGCTACCAGGCCAACCTGGAAACCAACAGGGATGACCTGTGGCTGATGGAGGTGGATCCCCTGGGCAATGTGATCCAGGATTTCAATCTTTCTGCCGATAGCATACCCTGCAGCTTCTTCCCCGGGCCCGGCGAGATCGGCTTTGGCACCTTATGCACTTCTTTCAGGATACCGAACTACTATGGCCTCGATATCCTGCAGGTAAAGGCCGATCCGGATTCCACGCAGAACGGGGATTTCGTGGTGACAGGCTTTATGAGCGACAAGCCTTCGGTGGGCGAGTACGGAACGGCCAAACGGAGCTTTGTATGGCGCTTCGCCTTCGACAGGAACCCGGCGGCCCGCTCACCCATCAAAACGAAATACCTGAAGGTGTTTCATGGCACCAATACCAATGATGACGAGCCCAACACTTTCGACATCACTACCGATGTGGAAGAAATACCCGGCTACGGGCTGATGCTGCTTGGTCATAAAGGCGGCCCGCCGCTGTTCTCCGGCAGCATCGATCCCCAATATGTCCGGCATGCCTATTATGCCCTGATGCATTATAACGGCGGCGGTACCTCGGTGGTAAGCCCTACGGTCTTCTCTTACGTCAACGCATTCGATGAGCGGGAAAAGAATGTCAGGAGCCTGCTGGGCAGCGATGGCTACCTTTATATGCTGGGTTACTATCATCCTAAAAAGGCCTTTACCCTGATGCAGATGAAGCCTGGTTCAGGTGCTATCGGCTACCAGAAGCTTTATTATACCAGCAGCACGCCACCCTTGCCGGCATTCAGCATGTACCAGAGCCAGAACAATCCCGACGAGCTCGTGATCATGGGCTACAGGGTAGGGGACGATAAATCGATGGCCGGCGACTACGTTCACCCTTATACCATCAAAGTAAGCAATGCCGGCACCTTGCTGAGCAATTTCAACCTGGAAAAGATTTACAGTGCGCAGTACAGCGACTACGGACCGGGCGGTACCATCGATTATTTCCGGCCTTTTGAGAAGGGAAGTATGCCTATTGCCTCGGTACCGGATATCGGCATACTTAACCGGCATACGGAGTACGATGATGCTGCCGTAACAGGCGCCCGGCTTGATACTGTGCCTGCATTATTTCCGCGCTTCCATACCACGCTTTCAGGCTTCCGCTTTGTTACCGATAAAGCAGAGTGCGATCCTTACCAGCAGGTATCCTTGTCCACTACAGTGAGCCTATCACCGGTCGCCTTTAAATTTGCGATCAATAACTTTAAGTTCGACATCTACAAGAATGATCCCGGCGTACGGACGGAATCCAGCTATCTTACCTGCAAGGATCTTTCGGCCGTATCGGAAGCAGAGCCTATGAACGGGTTTATGTCTCTGGATGGCCAGGGCGATGCGATACGTATCTATCCCAACCCGGTGACGGACATGTTGTACCTGCAAGGCGCTTTCAGTAAGCAATACAGCTATACCATCACTACCGCTACAGGCGCGGTTGCTGCTTCAGGAAGCTTTGAAGGACAGGGTTGCGTTGCGACCGGCAAGCTGTCCGGAGGCATCTACTTTATCCGCATTGTGCCTGCCGGTGGTACACAGCAGATGCTGAAGTTCCTGAAGCAATAAAAACGGTATAAAAAACGGAAGGCAGTTCCACGATCCCCGGCTATCGGCCGGGGATCTTTTGTATCTGTATGAACCGGCGATCTGAAGGATAAGACGGTAATGCTGATGGGTATACCGGTGACGAAAAGTGTTTTCAGAATATTCTTTCGATAAACTCCTGCACATAGCTTTTCTTTCTTTCCGAGATAGGGATCTCTGCGCCGTTGAGCATTTCGATATAGCCGGCCTTGAAATATTTTTTGATGTGATGGGTATTCACCAGGTAGGATTGATGGCACCTGAGAAAGACATCTTTAGGTAGCAAGGCTTCATATTCCTTGATCACTTTGCATACCATTACCGGCTTTTCGTTCTTCAGGTAAAAGGTGGTATAGCCTTTGTCGCTGTGGCAGTAAAGGATATCTTCCACGTTGACGATCTGCGTATAGCTCATGCTTTTCAGGGCCAGCCGCTGCAGCGGCGCTTTACCGGCGTAGTAAGCTGCAGTCAGCGCCAGCTGCTGCTGGCCGAACTTATATTCTTCGGCTTTAATATAGCAGCGGTGTATCGTTTCGGTAAACAGCGCGGTATCCACCGGCTTCAGCAGGTAGGCAAAGGCGCCTATATTGAGGGCGTCGATGGCATACTGGTTATAGGCCGTGATAAAAATAATATGCGCGGCGACATCGGTATTTTTGAAGAGCTCAAAGCTGTTACCGTCCTTAAGCTGTATATCGGCCAGGATCAGCTCCGGCTTCAGCAGAGGTATTTCTTCCCGGGCTTTGGCTACAGAATCGCTGTAGCCGGCCAGCTGCAGGTAGGGGATATCGCTTATCAGCGACAGGATATGATTAAGGATGTTCGTTTCGTCTTCCAGCAGGTATACAGTCATTACGAATCAGTTTATGCGGTGATCAGGGGAATGTACAGGTCCACCCGGTAGCCCTTCCCGTTCGCCGCGGTATGGGATTGCGTGTTAAAATAAGCTATTTTCTCTTTCTGGTTGAACAGCACATCCAGCCTTTCCCCGATGATGGACCCGGACAGGGATTTCTTGGCGCGTGGCTGATCCGTATCGGGACCTGCACCGTTGTCACTTACGCAGATGTGCAGCTGTCCCGCTTCGGCGGTAAAGGTGATGTCCAGCATGCCCTGGTACGCGATGTTCTTAAAGCCATGCTCGATAGCATTCTCTACAAAGGGCTGCACCAGCATAGGCGGGATCATCAGCGCTTCGGTATCCAGGCCGTTAGTATCGATACGGTAAGCGAAGGCATGTTCAAAGCGCATTTGCTGCAGCCTTATATAATTTTCCAGCGCACCGATCTCCTCTCCGACCGATATAAGGTCCTGCCGGTTCAGCTCCAGCATATTGCGCATCAGGCTGGAAAAGGTGACGAGGTAAGCATTGGCTTCTTTCTTCTTATCGCTGCTGATAAGGCCCTGCATATTGGCAACGGCGTTGTAGATGAAATGCGGGTCCAGCTGCAGCTGCAGCGCTTTTTGTTCCAGCAGCAGCTTCCTGTTCTCTGCAGAGAGTTTTTCGTTTTTAGCGATCAGCAGCTTTCTGCGGTAGGTATTGTATACGATCAGCGCCAGCGTGCCCAGCAGCAGGGATGCCGCCAGGAATATCCACCGTTGCTGCGTGATGAGCTTCCGGTTCAGCCGGTTGGTTGTTTGTAGCGAAGCGATGGCCTGATCCTTCTTTTCGGTCTGGTAGCGCGTGTGCAGCTCTTCTATCTTTTCGGCTTCAATGGCAGCTGTATTGCGACCGAAGATATTGATAGCCGAGTCCAGCGCGATGGCTGCGTTTTTGTAATCCTGCTTGAAGCGGTACACCTCTGCGAGTCCCTGGAATTCGGAGAACAGGTCGGAACCGGGATGCTGCCGTGCCCATTGTATTGCCAGCCCGTAATAATAAATGGCCGAGTCTGGCTGGCGGTTCCGTATAAAAGTGGTGGCCATGTTGTTGAAGGCATATTTTCTTAAAAGGTTATGCTGCTTCAGGTAATTGAAGAACTTACGACTGCTTTCCAGTGCGCGGCCAGGCTGCTTTTTAAGCGAGTACAGCTGCGATTCATAGTCGTAGGTGCGTGCCAGGGCCAGGCTGTCGCCCAGCTGTATCGCCAGTTCCTGCGCCCTTTCCAGGTGCTCTTCCATGGCCCATGCCTTGTTTTTCTGAGCGGCCAGCATAAAGGAGATGTCGTGATACCGCTGTTGTATGACCGGGCTGTTCTGTAAGGGGTTATGCTTAAAGTAAAGATCCGTGTAGATGATAGCCTTGTCGGTATTTGCATTACGGTAATACGTTTTGGCCAGCAGGTCGTAGAGAAGATAGACGAAGGTGCTCTTTCCTTCTTCCGCTTTCCGGGTGACACGAAGCAGGGCGCTTACCTTATCGGAGGAAACAATGTTTTCCTCCATAATATTGTTATTGAAGATAGCGTACTGCTGCAGCGCGTAAAGGTCGGGGGTAGCAGTGTCCGCTTTCATCAGCCCGTAATAATAAAGCGCGCTGTCTGTATTGTGGGCGAGATCCAGCTGCAACCCTTTCACATAATAATAGTAGGGGCTATGTTGTGTTCCTTTTTCTGTCGCCAGCAATTGCTGTATCAGCGCCCTTTTCTGCTTGCCGTTCAGGGTATCATAGCCGATCAGGGCCGGAATATAATGTTGCGTCGCAGTATCGAGCCGGCTATCGCTGCCGGCAGCGGTTTCGGGCTCCGGCCTGCCGCAGGAGCAGAATACGATACCCGTCCAAAAGATCAATGCCAATTTATAAAAGCCTGCCATGCCTGGGAAATCCTGGTTTGTGCTGGTAAAAGTAATTCTTTCGGAACGGACAGCGGATTTTTCCATGCTGCTTAAAAGAAATGATCTCAATGGCTGTAGCCCCCGGCAACAGCGTATTCCTGAAGAAGATGACGGAAGGACGCTATCGTCTTTGGCACAGGGGGGCCAACTACAGCAGCAGGCTCTTCTGCTCATTCCAGACCTGGTTGGCCCGATCCATGTAGGTGTCGAAAGCCCCTTGTTCACCGGTTGAAAGAGTTTCCCTCAGCGACATGGCCTTTACGATCCAGTCGGAGAACAACCTGCTGAGCTCGGGCATGGCCTCTTTGTTTTTCACTTCTGCCGCCGCTGCCAGCTCATTGTAATAGAGGGCAAATTCGGCCAGGTGCTTGTTGATGATATCATTGCTGAACCGGGGCGTTTGGATCTGTGTGGTGGCAAAATAATTCTGCGTATCGGAGGCGCCTGAAGACCCGTTGCAGGATGCCAAAAAGAATAACGCAGCAAGAATGGCTAGCGTGAAGATAGATTTGATCCGGGACATGATGGTCAATTGAATTTTACAGTTCGCCTGCCAATATTAGGATGCTTTTCGTATCCGGGGCCGGCCATTTCGATATTTACGGAACCTGTGTCCATATTTGCAGGAAACGGACCTTTCATTTTCCTGTGAGCAGGTTAAGTATGAAAAATAATGCGATGAGAAGCATCCCGATATTGCAATAAAACTTAGACCATACCTTTTTACGATAAAGCACGATGGCCTCTATCCCTAAAAGGAGGATGCCTGCAGCTCCCTGGATGAGTATCGCGTATACCAGTCCTAATCCCATGGGATCGCCCCGGCCGTCAAGCACCAGCCAGTAAATGATGACAAACAATGCCGGTATGGCAATGAGCCGGAGGACCAGGTGAATGATCCAGCTTTTATCGTTTCTTTTCATCTGATCGCCCGGCCCTTGAGCCGCGAACGTCAATATTAATACTCTTTCGGACCTGTTCCGGCGTAAATCTATATTCGCCGGACTTGCGTCAAGGACCGCGGTTGCCTATCGGCTTAGCTGGTGAAGGGAATCTTAAAAGTTGAGGCTACTGCATCAAAAGTGCAGCACGGCCGGGTATTTTTACATTTCACCCAAACATCCATTTTTATGAAAAAGCAACAGCTTCAGCAACGGAAATTGTCCCTGTCCAAGAAGAGGATCACCACGCTTAACCCCCGGCAGCTGCAACGTGCTGCCGGGGGCGAAACCGATAGCGCCTGCCAGCTGACAAAAGACAAAACGCTCTGCGAGGGCAATACCAATCAATACGGCTGCACTACCCACTCCCTGGGTATTGCCTGTACCGTGATCTTCTGTGTCTGATCCCGGTAAAAAGGAAAAGGAACAGCCGCTTACCAGCAGGGTAGGCGGCTTTTTGCCGCTGAAGATCCTAAACGGAAAGCTTTTCGAGGGCTTCTGCTACCGAAGGAAGGAAATTGACCTGCCTGCCTTTATTGCTTTCAACAATAAAGTCCTTCAGGCTTTGCCCGGGATACTGATCAAAGCGGCCGACAATAGCTAACCTGATGTTATAGTTCGAGCACTTTTGCAGTATTGCGCCGGCCAGGCCCGAGCTAAGGTTGAAGAAGGCGGGAGCCAGGAGCTGCTCGTGCACGATAATCCCGGCGGCGTCCTGGTAGCTGAGATCGATGAAGAGCTGCAGCGCATCGTCCTCGTTACCGATTAAAATACTATCGGCATTCAGCTCGGCTATCCTCGAGCCTTTATGATCATGAAAGAATATATCCATCGCTGCTTTCCATTTATCCGGGACACCATCGCTGCTCCCGGTATTGCGGGAAGGCGCCTGGCAGACCTGTTTGCAAAAATAAGATCCTTAGAGGAGCTTTCTTGCTATAACAACGGTCTGTTCCCGTGTTAGAATAAATCGCTTGGATTTCCAAACCAAACCTATTATTTTGTGGTCTTGTCTACTTACCCGGGCAATCCATGTTATCCGGCTTCCCGGAATTGTTTCCTGTTGACAGCATTAAGGGCATCCCGGTTCCTTCAGGAGCCTGCCTGGGGTATAATCATCTTAAAGAAAGCGATAAGGATCATGAAAAAAAAGTACATTCTGCATTATCTATGGCGAACGATATTTTGCTTTGCGCTGGTCGCGGCTGTTCAGAAGAACAGCTTTGCCCAGTTCCCGGTTTGCGACAGTATGGTTTACTTTATCTATAATGGCGCCATCTATAACCTGAATACCTATCTGCCGATATCTGCTACCAATCCTGTTCCCAACACCTTTCCGCCTCCGGGTGGTATTTCGCTGGCCGTAAGCCCCAACCTCAATTCTGCGACCGGGCCTTCTCCCACTTTTTATGCTGTCGTTGGCGTCAACTATTATTATTATGACGGTACCGCATGGGTGAATACCGGCCATACTTCCGGTTCCGTCGATATTGGCGGTGGCGGCGGCTTTATCTATGGTAAGACCGGCAACCAGATCTACCGTTATGATGGTACCGGTAATGCGACGATGATCACGACGATACCTTCTGCGGTGAATGTGTTTGACATTGCTGCCGATTGCGAAGGTAATTTCTATGTGCTCGACCTGGGTGGCTCCGCCTTCCTGAGAAAGTACAGCCCTTCCGGAACGTTATTGTATGAATGGACGGTGCTGGGCGGGCCCGGTTCGGCTATCTGCTTTTCGTTATCCGGCAACCAATTGCTGGTAGGCAGCAATCCTGTTTACGCCGGTACCGTCGACCCGACCTCCGCTACGGTCAACCTTACTTCGCTGGGTAATATTCCTTCCGCGATCGATTTCGGCGGCTGTCCCTTTACCGGTGCGCCTATTGCCGCCGATACGCTGTACTCCTGCAAGGCCGGTGATACCGTTAAGGTAAGGGCCAGCGGCGGCGAGCCCTATTCTCACCTGGTGCTCAACGGCAGCGCCACCATCACGGGCACCGGTCCTGAATTCTCGATAGTACCCGATGGCTTTACCACTCTTGTGCTCTACTCATCCACACCTGCCTGCGGATCGGGTGGGAATGCTATTGATACCTTCTGGATGGTGCCGCCGGCCGTTGTCGATGCGGGTCCTGACGATACCCTTTATGGTTGCGGCAAGTATACAGGCACGATAGCTGGAAGCCTTACGGGGACCAGTCCCTGGGTCGATTATACGATCAGCTGGACGCCGGCGGGCATTATTTCTTCGGGTGGCACTACGGTTCATCCTGTAATCAACCCCGTGGCGGATACCACATTCCGGATCACCGTAACTACCGGGCCGGCACAGGGCGGATGTACTTTTACCGATTCGGTGCGGATAAAGGTAAAAGACGAGTCGATATTGCCCGATTATACTTACGTCATCGACAGGGGCTGTAACGGCGACAGCGTTGCCTTCGTCAATACTTCGGTACGCAGCACGCGCAGCTATTGGGATTTTGGCGATGGCGCTACAGACACCATAACGGCTCCCCGTCATTTTTATCCCAGCCAGGGCAGCTACCAGGTGAAGCTGATTGCCAGCAACTATCTCTGCAAGGACAGCGCGATTAAAGTAGTCGACACCCGTCATCCGCTCCAGGCAGTGTTTACCGCCAGCCGCGATACCATATGCCAGGATGGAGTGGTCAACTTCAGCAACAGCTCTACCGTAACCCTGCAGCCGGCAAGCTATTCCTGGGATTTCGGCGATGGCGGAACTTCCACGCTGATGAATCCCACGCACCAGTACACGGTTGCCGGCACTTACCAGGTAAGAATGGTGGCAAAGGATACCTTGCCCTGCTACGACACGGCTTATCGCACCATTGTCGTCGATAGCACACCACACCTGGAGCTGGTACCCGACTATTATGACATCTGTACCGGCCAATCCATTCAGGTGACCGCGCACTATACCGGTTCCGGCAATACCGGCCTGGACTGGGATTTCGGCGACAACAGCCCGGCATCCGACATCAATCCTGCAGGACATGCCTATGCGCTGCCCGGCACTTATCATTATACCCTGAAAGCCCGGTACCGGGTATGCGAAGAGCTTACAGCGGGCGATTCGGTGAATGTACATCCCTTGCCCGTGGTCAACCTCGGCCCCGACACCACGATCTGTCTCGATGCAGCGCCTTTCTACCTCACCAACCTTGAACCTGTAGCTCCCGGCGAGCATTACCGCTGGAGCACAGGCGATACCGCGCGTGTACTGCGTATTGCGCACCACGGCTCCTATAGCCTTACGGTGACCACACCTTATGATTGTAACGCTACCGATGTAGTGGTGATAGATAAGGATTGCTATATTGATGTGCCCAATTCCTTTACGCCCAACAACGACGGCAATAACGACTACTTCTTCCCCAGGCAGTTGCTGAGCAAGAACGTCGGTGGCTTTACCATGAAGGTCTTTAACCGATGGGGACAAGTGGTATTTGAAACGTCAAACCGCAACGGCCGCGGCTGGGATGGCCGCTTTAACGACAAAGAGCAGCCCAGCGGCGTGTATATCTACCAGATCAATGTAGTGCTGGCCAATGGCCGCACCGAGCAATACAGCGGTAATGTAACCCTGCTGCGTTAAAAGCTTTAATTCATAAGAAACGAAGAGGTATCTGTTGTTGAGCAGATACCTCTTTGGGTTTTAAGCAGAACGATGCTCAGTAATTTCCATATAAGGATAGCCGATCTGGCCCACGGCTTTCGCTACTGCTTCCTTGTCTGTGGTCCTGTGGACCAGCACCACATATTCATCCGATCCTGTATTGATCAATCCTATCTGGAAGCCTGCCGCTCTCAGGGGGCGGTCGTAGTCGCTGAACACGGAGCTATGGGAAACAGAGGCGCGGGGAGGATAATCTTCAGGGCGGGGCAGGGAAAGCGTTTGATCGAAGTTGTCCTTCAGCGCGGAGCCGACACGCCATTCCAGGTCTTCGACTGCAGCTCTCCAGTCCAATGTCATGATAAAATGAATACTGTGCTCGTCCAGGTACTCCATAACATAGTTGAGGGTTGTGCCGTAATCTTCATCCCGGGAAAAATCTTTCAGCTGTCCGAAGAAAGCCAGCAGGTCCGCCTGTTTTTCCGCTGCGACACAAAGCTGTGCCAGCGTCCGGTAGCCGGCCTGTTCATCGCCCGGTGCAGCAGGATAGTCCAGGACCTGCAGCTGATATGCCTCTTCGCTTATCCCCGGGTTTCGCTGTAGAGGAGAAGGCATTCTTCCGAACCAGGGCTGTCCGGTAAACACATCTTTGCACCAGATGTAAAGGACGAGGCCGGCGAGGCTCCATATCCAGTAACGGCCGTCGGCATGAAGGATCAGGCCGGTAAGCACAATGCCGGCAATGAAGACCAGGAGCAGGATATAATAAAGGCGATGGCGCATAAGGAGAAAGATGAAACGCTAAATTAGATTAAATAAAAGCCTGCAGCAGCTGTTGGGACATGGCGTAAAATCATTTAACTTGCCTTTATAGCTACCTGTCAATGAATTATCAGACCTATATGCCTTCGGAAGCGCTGGCCGGTTTTGTCAAGTGTTACTGGACCCTCGAAGATGAGAGCGCCGGGCCGCTGCAGCGCCAGGTCATCGTGCCCGACGGCTGCATGGAAATGATCTTTCACGATGGCGACTTGTACCGGCAGTATCTGGACGGGAATAATAGCATTATCCAGCCGCGTTGCTTTGTCTTCGGCCAGTTCACTGTGCCCTTGTCCATAGCCCCGACCGGTCGTACCGGTATCTTTGCAGCGCGGTTCTATCCCGGTGGCTTCATGCCTTTCTGCACCTTGCCTGTAACGGCGCTGGAGGACAGGGCCGTTTCCCTGGAAGACTTGTATGCGCAGGAGGGCGCGTTGCTGTCCAGCGCTGTAGTGGAAGCCGGAACGGTTGCGCAGAAGATTGGGCATGTAGAAGCTTTCCTGCTGTGCCGCGTGCTGGACCAAAAGGTGGTTGACGAGATCGCCCGCGCCACCGCGGAGCTCATGACCGGTGTTAATGGCCGCATGCCCATAGGGAAGCTTGCCGAAACACTGGCCATCAGCCGGCGTCAGCTGGAACGCCGTTTTGCTTCCGTTGTAGGTTTAAGCCCCAAGCAGCTATCGAAGATCATTCGCCTGCAGGCGGTGCTGAAACCCTTGCTGAGAGGGCAGTTTGATAACCTTACTGCGCTGGCTTATGATAAGGATTATTATGACCAGGCGCATTTTATCAGGGATTTCCGCGAGTTTACGGGCTATACGCCGAAACAGTTCTATGGTGCGCAGCTGGAGCTGTCCCGGCTGTTTTACAGCGCCGGCTAGGTGCTGCTGTCGCAATTGTACAATTTCCTCTTGCCTCCGCGGCATAGCTTTGTTCCGCAATCAGCAAAACAAAATGATATGAGCAAACAACTATCCTTCATCGCCGCCACCGCTCTCATCCTCTCCTGCAGCAGCTGGCTTCCCGACCGCAGCCGTCTACCCGGAAACATCTCCTGGCTCATCGGTACCTGGGAACAGCAGACCACCCGCGGTAAGGTATATGAACAATGGCTGCAGGACGGCGACAGCACTTTGTCCGGGAAAAGCTTTGCGCTAAAGGGGAAAGATACGATGGTATTTGAAAGCATACGGCTTCGCCGGGAAGGCGACGATTGGTTCTATATACCACAAGTAAAGGATCAGAACGGCGGACAGCCGGTACGTTTCCGGGCAACCCGCTTAAGCGCAACGGAAATGGTCTTTGAGAATCCGGAACATGACTTTCCACAGGTGATCACCTACCGCAGGAATGGAAAGGATGCGCTTATCGCCGAAGTATCCGGCATAGCGAAGGGTGAGACGCGCAAGGTGACTTTTCCTATGAAAAAGCTAATGGCTGAATAATTTCGGGCACTTTTTTTACGGGCTGACAGAATTGCTCCCGTTAAAAAAATACCTGTTCAGTTTTCGGTAGCAGGACGTGTAACCCCGGGGTATCTTTGCATCAAAATGATCAGCTATGCTTACCGATGATATGATGTATGAAGCGATATTGGCTAAGGATACGGCGTATGAAGGCAGCTTTGTAACGGCAGTGAAGACAACCGGGATCTTTTGCAGGCCAACCTGCACGGCGCGGAAGCCGAAGCGGGAGAATGTGGAATTTTTTAAAACGATAAAGGAAGCGCTGGCGAGGGGATACCGGCCCTGCAAGGTATGCCGGCCCATGGAGCAGGTAGGGGAGGTCCCGGGGAATATTGCGGCGGTGCTGCAGGCCGTGCAGACCAATCCTTCTCATAAGCTTAAAGACGGAGACTTATTGCATATGGGCGTAGAGCCCAGCTTTATCCGGCGCTGGTTCCTCAGGCACCATGGCATCACTTTCCAGGCTTACCAGCGTATGTATCGCATCAATACTGCTTTTCATAAGCTACAGGAAGGAGGCCAGGTGACCGGCGCTGCATTCGATGCCGGCTTTGAATCGCTGAGCGGCTTCAACCATTCCTTCAAATCCATTTTCGGTGTCTCCCCTAAAAACAGCAGGAATGCCGGCGTTGTCCAGCTGGGCCGCCTGGAAACGCCCCTGGGACCGATGATCGCCTGCGCGGCTAAAGAAGGGATCTGTCTGCTGGAATTTGCCGACCGTAAGATGCTGGAAACCGAGCTCAAAGACATCAGCCGCCTGCTGAATGCCGTAATCGTGCCCGGTAACAGTCCGCACATCGATCTGCTGCGTGCAGAGCTTAAAGAATATTTTGAAGGCAGCCGCAAAGTATTTACCGTATCCCTGCATATGCCGGGTACTGCGTTCCAGCAAAAGGTATGGAAAGCCTTATGCGAAGTGCCCTATGCCCATACCTCATCTTATAAGCGGCAGGCCGAAGTGCTGGGCATTACCAGCAGCATCAGGGCGGTAGCCCATGCCAACGGGATGAACCGCATCAGCATCCTGGTGCCCTGCCACCGCGTGCTGGGCAGCGATGGCAGCCTTACCGGCTATGGTGGCGGCCTGCACCGCAAACAGTGGCTACTCGAGCATGAGCGCAGCCATTCCGCAGTTTAGTCTCTTAAACACTTTTGGAATAACCGGCGCTATAATCGCCGGAAAAAAAATCTATTCTTTTTTGTCCAATCGGGGAAAGCTGGTTTGTTATAAGATAAATACAAACAGTTAACCTTTTAAAACAAAATAAAATGGAACAAAGGATCAATTTCGTGGAAAAGGGACAAGGTGCGATAAAAGCGCTCTTCGGGTTGAGTGCATACCTTGCAAAATCGCCGCTGGAGCAGGCTTTGCTCGACCTGGTCTACTTCAGGGTGTCGCAGATCAATGGCTGCGCCTATTGCCTTGATATGCATGCCAAAGACCTCAGGGCTATAGGTGAAAGCGAGCAAAGGCTGTACCTGCTGAATGCCTGGCGGGAAGCCCCTTTATACAGTGAGCGGGAGCAGGCGGCGCTGGCCTGGGCCGAAGCAGTGACCAGGATTACCAACGGCGAGGTGCCTGAAAATATCTACAAGCAGGCCCGGACGCAGTTCTCCGAAGAAGAGCTGGTCGACCTGACGATTGCGGTAAATACGATCAACTGTTACAACAGGATCAACATCGCTTTCCGTGTTCAGGGCGGCAGCTACCAGGTAGGGCAGTTTGCTGCGGCAAAAAACGATATTTAGTGGCGATCCGTATAAGAAATACCTAATCAGCTTTATCCGGCCGGGATCGCCAAGCCTGTCGGAGCACCACATTATCATAACTGTTCTTAAATAAGTTCAGCGATGATAAGAATAGGGCTGTCTCAAAAGGTCTCAAGCCTGTCACATTGAGCGAAGTCGAAATGTAAAACAGGCTTGAGCAGTAATTTTGGTTATATTTCGACTTCGCTCAATGTGACCAAAATTACTGCTTTTGAGACAGCCTCATTAGTATATCCGCCAGGGAATAGCGGGGATTAATGCTCGTGCCCGCCGGTATTGGTCATTTTTGCCATAACGAAGAAGGCGCCCTTGACCACGACCCGGGCATCGCGTGGCAGATCGGCCACCGGCTGTATTTCGGTATAGCCCAGATCGCTTACCCCTTTAACCACCTGTATCCGTTCAAAGCGAAAGGCATCGTGATTGTCGTGGTCTTCTTTACCTGCTTCTTCCGCATGATCGCGAGCCTCTTTCTTATCGGTACGGATGAAGATATAATCCTTCCCGGCATTGGACACGATCGCCTCCGAAGGTACGGCCGGCGCTGTGGTGTTGCCGATGCTGATCACCGCTGTAACATTCATACCTTCGATCAGGCCGTTCTTGTCGCCCGACACTTCGGCATGAACAGGTACGGCCTTCGACTGGTCGGCGAAAGCGGTACCGATAGAGAAGATACGGGCGTCGTATTCTTTGCCCGGTGCATTGGTCAGTGTAAAATGGATGGTCTGCCCCTTCTGTACCAGCGAAAGATCCTTTTCATAAACATACAGGTCGAGGTGCAGCTGCGCGTTGTTCACGATGGTCGCCACCGGCGTGGCCATATCCACGCGGGCGCCGATCTCTGCGTTCACGGTGCTGATGGTGCCGCCAATGGGGGCGGTAAGGGTAAGGACGGAAGAGATCGAGCCGCTGTTGAGCGATGCGGTGCCGATACCCAGGTCGGCCAGCTGCTTTTTCAGTGCGGCCTGCTGTGCTTTCAGGCTGTTACGCTCGGCCTGCGCACGCTGCAGATTTTTCAATGGCGCTGCATTGCCCGCCACCAGCTCACTCTGGCGGGTGTATTCCAGCTCGGCCAGCTTCAGCTGGGCATTGACCGATATCAGGTTCTGCTGTAGTCCTGCGAGCTCGGTATTTACGATCGTACCGATCGCCTGGCCCTTGCGTACTTCGCTGCCGGGCAGCACCAGCAAAGTCTTCAGGATACCGCCGTATAAGGAGGTCACAGCAGCCTTGTTCTGGGCGGGTACCTCGAGCCGGCCGGTTACTTTGATGGAAGAGCCCAGGTTCTTATATTCAAGGGGCGCCGTCTCTATCCTGACCGTCCGGACCTGCTCTTCGGATACGGAGACAATCGTGCTTTCTTCTTCTGCTTCGGGCGCTTCAGCGGCGGCTTTCCCGGAAACGGGAGTCTCCGGCTTGCTGCCGCAGGAATTGAAAAAAAACAGAGCGATAGACACTAAAACTATTGGAAGGACTTTCATGTTTCTTTCTTTTTGATACACGGTTTAAGGCATGGAGTAATAAGCCATGTTGATGGCCGATTGGTTGTATTGGTGCAGCACATCCAGGTAATTCTTCCGGATATCGATGGCTTGCGTCAGGAACTGGGAGAGCTCTGCAAAGCTGATCTCGCCGGCTTTGTAGGAAAGTTCCGCAGCCTTAAGTATCGCTTCGGCCTGGACCAGGCCCCGGCTTTCGTAGAAGGCCAGCAATTGCTTTTCCTTCGCTACATTGCGCCGGCTTTGCCCGGCCGCGGCATCCAGTACCTGCTGCTCCGACCGGAACAGTGTTTGCCGGTAGTCGCGTTCGAGGTTGGCTGCCTTGATCCTGGCCTTATAGCTGCCCATGCCCAGCAAGGGGATACCTACGGAAACGGAAAAGCCTGAATAAGGATCATGGAGACCGTAGAGTCTCTGGGAAAAGAAGCGGCCGGAAAAATCGGGTAGCAGATCGCGCCGTGCAACCTTCAGCTCTGCCTCGCTGATCGCGATGTTCTGTTGCTGCACCTGGAGCAGGGGATGAGCGTCGGGGCTGCCGGAGGCCGCTACCGGTACCTGCCGTAGCGGCCCTGCTTCGGGCAGGAAGGCGCTGTCGGTATTGAGCAATGCCTTGATCAAACCTTGCTGGGTCAGCATATCCTGTGCCAGCATATTGAGCTGCACCGCGATCTCACTGCTTTTGGCTCCTGCGGCAATGCTGTCCAGGCCGGCCGATTCGCCTTTCTGCACCCGAAGCACAGCCGTTCGGGCCAGCTCCCGGTAGAGGCTGTCCAGCTGTTGCCACAGCTGCTGCTTGCTTTGGTAATACCATAAGGTATAGTAGGCAGTCTGCAGCTCTTTTTTCAGCTCAAGCGCTTTAAGCTGCCGCGCATAGCCGGCCGAACGTTCCTGCTGCCGCAGCACCTCTTTGCGGGCGCTGTATAACCCCGGCCATTCCATACTTTGTGAAAGCCCGACCTTAAGAATGCCTTTGCTGTCGGAAGGGCGCAGATCTTCATTCTCGAAGAAGAGGCCGGTCCTGGGCGGGGCAAACGCACTGCTGCTAAGGGCCCTTGCCCGGCGTACGGCGATGTCGCTGCTCTGCAGCTGAAGGTTCTGACGCAGAGCCAGGCTATAGGCTTCTTCAAAGCTGATGCGCCGTTCCGCTGTGGGTTGTGCCTGCGCCAGGGTAGGCAGCAACAGCAATGCGATTGCGGTCACGACCGCTTTAGCGCTACCGGCGCCGGGCTTCTTTTTTTTGTCGAAGAGGAGATACAGCAGCGGTAGTACGAACAAAGTCAGCAGCGTGGCGCTCAGCAATCCGCCAATCACAACGGTGGCCAGTGGCTTCTGCACCTCGGCGCCGGCGCCTGTGGAGATCGCCATGGGCAGGAAGCCGAGCGATGCTACTGTGGCTGTCATCAGCACCGGACGCAGCCGCGTTTGCGTGCCTTCGATAACCCTTGCCCTGATGTCCGTTATGCCATCTTTCGCCAATTGGTTGAAGGTGCCGATCAATACGATGCCGTTCAGCACCGCTACACCGAACAAAGCAATAAAGCCCACACCTGCCGAAATGCTGAAGGGCATGCCCCGCAGCAGTAGAGCCAGCACACCGCCTATCGCCGACATCGGAATAGCAGTGAAGATAAGGGCCGCCTGCCGCAGGGAATGGAAGGTGAAATACAACAAAGCAAAGATGAGCAGCAAGGCCACAGGGACGGCGATCTGCAGGCGGGCGGAGGCTTTCTCCAGGTTCTCGAAAGTACCGCCATAGGTGATAAAGTAGCCCGATGGCATGGTAAAGCTGCCGGTAAGCCGCTGTTTGAGCTCTTCCACCACACTTTGCACATCCCGGCCGCGCACATTGAAGCCAATCACGATACGGCGGCGGGCGCCTTCGCGGCTGATCTGCGCCGGGCCTTCCTTCAGGGATACATCGGCCAGCTGGTTCAGAGGTATCTGTGTGCCGTCTGCTGCAGGTACATACAGGTTGGCTACATCCTCGATCGAAGTACGGTAGGCCGAGTCCAGCCGGACCACCAGGTCGAAGCGGCGCTCATTTTCAAATACGACCCCGGCCGGCTGCCCGGCGAAGGCGGTGCTCACCACCTGGTTGATGTCTTCAATATTGAGGCCATACGCCGCAATACGGGCGCGGTCGTAGGTAATGGTGATCTGGGGAAGGCCCGCCGTCCGTTCGATCTGCGGAGCGGTAACTCCTTTTACCTGTTGTATCAGTGCGGCTACTCTCGGGGCCAGCGCCGCCAGGGTGTCGATATTCTCGCCGAAGATCTTTACCGCCACGTCCTGCCTTACACCGGTCATCAGCTCATTGAAGCGCATCTGTATCGGTTGGTTGGCTTCAAAGAAGACACCGGGTATGGTTTCCAGCTTTTCTTCCATAAGGCCGGCCAGCTTGCTGTAGTCTTTGGTAGTTGTCCATTCCTTTTTATCCTTCAGCACCACGATAAGGTCGGTAGCTTCCGGCGGCATGGGATCGGTCGGCACTTCTGCGCTGCCGGTCTTCCCGATCACCTCCTTCACTTCCGGGAAATTTTTCAGGATACGGGAAGCCTGCATGGAGGTCTCGATGCTTTGCGACAGCGAGGAACCCTGCGGTAGGATGCAATGGAACGCATAGTCGCCTTCCTGCAGCTGGGGAATGAATTCGCCACCCATGCGTGTAAACAGGAAGATGCTTAGGCCCATCAATACCAGGGCGCTGGCGATCACGATGCTTTTTGCTTTGATGGCGGCCTGCAGCAGGGGCGTATATTTTCTTTGCAGCCAATCCATCATGCGGTCGGAAAGGCTGCGTTTGTGGCCGGTCTTTTTGGGCAGCACCAGCGCGCACATCATCGGGATATAAGTAAGGGAAAGGATCAGCGCGCCGAGGATCGCGAAGCCAACGGTCTGCGCCATCGGCCGGAACATTTTCCCTTCGATGCCTACGAGCGTAAGGATAGGGATGTAAACGATAAGAATAATGATCTCGCCAAAGGCGGCGCTGCTGCGGATGCGTGAAGCAGAAAGGAATACCTCTTCATCCATTTCCTGCTGTGTGAGCCGTGCCACGCCCCTGCGCAGGGCCAGGTGATGCATGGTTGCTTCGACAATGATCACGGCGCCATCCACGATGAGCCCGAAATCGATTGCACCCAGGCTCATCAGGTTGGCCGATACGCCGAAGACATGCATCATACCCAGTGCAAACAGCAGGGATAAGGGAATTGCCGAGGCTACGATAAGGCCGGCGCGGAAATTGCCCAGGAAGAGCACGAGCACGAAGATCACGATGAGCGCGCCTTCTACCAGGTTCTTCTTTACGGTGGAGATGGCACGTTCTACCAGGTTGGTCCGGTCGAGGTAAGGCTCGATCACCACATCGGGCGGCAGTGATTGCTGGATGGTTGTCATCTTCTTTTTGACACGTTCCACCACTTCGGCGCTGTTGCTGCCCTTCAGCATCATAACGATACCGCTGACCACCTCCCTGTTGCCATCGCGGGTCACGGCGCCATAGCGTACAGCGGCGCCCAGCCGGGGATGGGCTACATCTTTGATCAGCAAGGGGATGCCGCCGCTTTTCTTGACCACGATATTGCCTACATCTTCCAGGTTGCTGATGAGGCCGATGCCACGGATAAAATAGGCATTGGGCTTTTTGTCGATATAAGCGCCGCCGGTATTCTGGTTGTTCTTTTCGAGCGCGGTCATGATCTCGGCTATGGTCACATTCATGGCCTTAAGGCGGGTGGGATCGACCGCTACCTCGTACTGCTTGAGCTGCCCGCCAAAGCTGTTCACCTCGGCTACACCAGGTGTGCCATAGAGCTGGCGGGCTACGATCCAGTCCTGCATAGTACGCAGGTCCATAGCGGTATATTTTTGCTCGCTGCCTTTTTGGGGGTGCAGCACATACTGATATATCTCGCCGAGGCCGGTGCTTACCGGTGCCAGCTCGGGAACGCCGATGCCTTGGGGTATGCGGTCCACGGCCTCTTTCAGCCGCTCATTAATGAGCTGTCGGGCAAAATAGATATCGACCTTATCGTCGAATACTACGGTAACGACCGAAAGGCCGAAGCGGGAAATAGAACGGATCTCCTCGAGGTCGGGCAGGTTGGCGATGCTTTGCTCGATGGGATAGGTCACAAATTGCTCTACCTCCTGGCTGGCCAGGGTAGGGGCATTGGTAATGATCTGTACCTGGTTGTTGGTAATGTCGGGAACGGCGTCAACAGGTAATTGCCGCAGGGCATAGACGCCCCAGAGGATCAGCAGCAGCGTAAAGATGCCGATGACCAGTTTGTTCCGTATAGAGAAACGGATAATGCTGTCCAGCATGGTTGAATCATAGCTTGAAGGCGTGAATACGGCCCGTCGCACACAGCAGTGCTGCGGCGCGGGATGATTGCTTCAGGAAAATGATCAGCCTAATTGAGGAGGCTGCCACACAGGAAGCGCAATGCCGGCGGGGCATGGCTGTATCAGCAGGGAGAAGGTCTTGTCGCGGAACAGGGATACTGCAGCCGGTTGGGGTGCCGGGAATAAAGGCAGCGCATAGGCGACCGAGCAGCAGGAGCACTGGCAAAACGGGGAGCAGAGATCCCGGTGCTCGTCCTGGTGGCCTCCGGTGGGTTGCGCATTGGCCGGGGCAGAAGTCCGGCTCAGGGCAGATACAGACGCTCCGGCATCGCTGCAGGGCATGCAGCTCAGCACCAGGATCGTGATCGCTATGAGGAAAGACCAGAACTTCATGGAGCAAATGTAGAAAATAAATAATTAAATAAAATACTTGCAGTTACGAATAACACCTTCTTTAAGCGCAGGATTTTATATTTGCTTTTCATCATTTGACTCAAATGGCTACTTATGGTCGAAAAATTTATTCCTTATGTCATTATCGTCATCGTGATCCTGCTGCTGGTCATGCTGTCGCAAAAATTAAAAGTGGCTTATCCCGTCGTGCTGGTGCTGGGTGGTCTGGCGATCAGCTTTATCCCGGGCCTGCCGCTTATACAGATCGATCCTGAACTTATCTTTATCATCTTTCTTCCTCCTTTGCTTTACGAGGCAGCCTGGTATACCTCCTGGAAGGAGCTGTGGAAATGGCGGAGGGTGATCAGCAGCTTTGCCTTTATCATTGTCCTCATTACCTCCCTGGTCGTTGCGCTGGTGGCACACTCCTGCATTCCCGGCTTTACGCTGGCCCTGGGTTTCCTCCTGGGCGGCATTGTTTCGCCGCCCGATGCGGTATCGGCCACCTCCATACTGAAGCAGGTTAAGGTGCCGAAGCGGGTTACTTCTATCCTGGAAGGGGAGAGCCTGCTGAACGATGCTTCGAGCCTCGTCGTGTTCCGCTTTGCATTGATCGCGGTGAGCACCGGCAGCTTTGTCTTTCACGAGGCGGCAACGAGCTTCGTGGTGGTGATCGTGATGGGTATTGCTACCGGCCTGGTGGTTGGTTTGATCTATTACGCGCTGCACCGCTGGCTGCCTACCGATGCCAATATCGATATTGTGCTTACGCTTACGGCGCCTTATGTGATGTATATCGTGGCTGAGCAGTTCCATTTCTCGGGCGTGCTGGCTGTAGTTACCGGGGGCTTGTTCCTTTCGGCACGCAGCCACCAGATCCTCAGCCACAGGAGCCGCCTCAGGGGGGCCACCGTATGGTCGGCGCTCAGCTTTGTGCTCAACGGCCTGGTGTTTATACTGATCGGGCTGGAGCTGCCGGTTATCGTGGCTGGCCTCGGCAATGTAAGCCTGGGCGCGGCTATCGGCTATGGCGTGCTGATCACGGTTGCGCTTGTTATATCGCGTATCCTGTGCACGCTTGGCGCTTCGGTCTTCACGGTATTCATCAGCCGCTACATTACGACGGCCGATAACCGGCCCGGCTGGCGCGGTCCCATCATCATCGGCTGGGCCGGCATGCGCGGCGTGGTATCGCTGGCGGCGGCGCTTTCCGTACCTTTTTACCTGGCTAATGGTTCGGCGTTCCCGCAGCGCAATCTTATTCTCTTTATTACGTTCATGGTGATCCTGCTTACCTTAGTGGTGCAGGGCCTTACACTTCCGCTGGTGATCCGGAAAGTCAATATGGAAGATCCCGATAAACATTTGTCGCCCGAACTGCAGGAGGTGCAGGTCAAGCGTCTGCTGGCGGAAAAGAGTATCGCTTTTATGAAAGAATACGGGAGTCCTATATTCAAGGAGCATGAAGCACTCCGGTACATGATGGCCAAATACGAGAGCGAGCAGCATCTTCCCGACGAAGAAGATCCGATGGCACATATCGCCTTCAGGGATGCCTATCTCGAGCTGTTGAACCGGCAACGGAGCTGGCTGATGGAGCTGAACCATCACGAGGACATGGATGATGAGGTGATCCGGAAATACCTGTGGCTTGTCGACCTGGAAGAAGAGAAGCACCGTGTCCGCTACGAGCACGAATAATTTTCCCGTATTACTGTTGCCCTTTGTGCAGCCATTGGGTTACCTGTACCAGCCTTCTGGCCTGGTAGCTAACACCGTCCTTTATATCATCTTTGATCCCGCCTTCCATATCTACTGTAGCGCTGGTGCCATAAGGATTGCCGCCAGAGGCGAAGGTCACCTTGTCGGTATAGCCGGGGGCAACAATAATGCAGCCCCAGTGCATCATTTGCGTGTACAGAGAAAGCAGTGTCGCTTCCTGCCCGCCATGCGGGTTAGCAGCAGAACTCATGGCGCTTACCGTTTTGTTGGCGAGCTTGCCCTGCGACCATAAACCGCCCGTGGTATCCAGGAAGGCTTTCAGCTGCGCTGCGATCACGCCGTAGCGGGTGGGACAGCTGAAAAGCAGGCCGTCGGCCCATTCCAGGTCATCCAGCGAAGCTTCCGGTATGTCTTTCATAGCTTCCAAGTTCTTTTTCCAGGCCGCATTTTGCGCTATCGCTTCCTGCGGGGCACTTTCCTTTATTTTTTTTAGCCTGACCTCTGCGCCGGCGGCGCGGGCACTGTCGGCGGCCCATTGCGCCATCTGGTAATTGGCGCCGGTAGCGCTGTAAAAGAGAACGGCGATCTTTACGGTATCCATAGCTGTTGTTGGTTCTGTTAAGATTAAGCGGAATTGCTTGTCTATACAACAGACAAACCCGTTCTTTGTTGGGCTATGGAGCAGCGTATCAACATCAGGGAAGAAGAAATATCAGTGGTGTTCGATGAACATGCTGTTCATATCGCCAATGACGAGGCGCTGAAATGCCTCCTGGAAGCGGGTAAAGCGGGGGCGCTGGATGAATTGGTATGCCAGCTGAAGCAACACTTCCTGCAGCTGTTTGACCGGGAGCTCGATATCAGCGATGCTTCGCTGGCAGTCGAAATATGGGGACATGTTTATTTCGGCTACCTGGCTACCGCGCTCGACAATCTTGTCCGTCTGCAGCTGATCACAACCCTGACGGACAAGGTAATCGGCTATTGTGCCATGATCGATTGCGGAGAGTCTGGTCATGATCATAACCGTTTCTTCTGGAATATGCTGGCGCCTTTTGCCGCTAAGATCGTGCACTGGCTGCCGGACGACCTGAACGGGACGACCTGACGAGAGAAGTCAAGTTTCAAAACTTGACTTCTCTCGTCAGGTAAGTATTTTTATTTCAACGCCATTTCTGCCGGCTCATCTTTCCGCTCGCCGATCTGCTGGCGCCACATGGCATAGTACAGTCCTTTAAGATCAAGCAGCGCATGATGGCTGCCGGTTTCTACGATCCTTCCTTTTTCCAGCACAAAGATGCGGTCGGCATACATAATGGTCGACAGACGGTGCGCGATCATCACGGTAATGTGCTGGCGCTGCGCAGTGATGTGCCGGATGGTATTGGATATCTCTTCTTCGGTAATGGAGTCGAGCGCCGAGGTGGCTTCGTCGAAGATCATCAACCGCGGTTGGCGCAGCAGGGAACGGGCAATGGACAAGCGTTGCCGCTCGCCACCTGAAAGCTTCAATCCGCCTTCGCCGATAACGGTATCCAGCCCTTTGTCAGCACGGGCCAGGATGCTTTGCCCGGCCGCTTTCTGCAGCACATCGGCAATCATTTCATCGGTAGCGCCGGGGTTTACAAACAACAGGTTTTCCCTTATGGTACCGGAGAACAATTGGGTATCCTGGGTAACGAAGCCGATCTGGTGCCGCAGCTCGTCGAAGTCGATGGCATCGCCGGCCAGGTCATTATAATATACATGTCCTGAGCTGGGATGGTACAAGCCCACCAGTAATTTGACCAGGGTTGTCTTACCCGAGCCGGAAGGACCAACAAAAGCAATGGTCTCACCCTGCTGCACTTCGAAGGATATCTCTTCCAGCGCAGGTTTGGTGGCCGACTGGTGCTGGAATTTCACTTTATCAAAACGGAGACGGTTAATGGCGTGCAGTGCTTCAGGGTTGGCTGGCTGGTATTCCACAGGACGGCTCATCAGGTCCTGCAGGTTGTTGAGGGATGCCTCCGCTTCGCGGTAAGACAAAATAATGTTACCCAGCTCCTGCAGCGGCCCGAAAATGAAGAAGGAATAGAACTGCATCATCATCATCTGACCCACGGTGATCTTATCGCGGAACACGAAAAAGAGCAGCGAAAACATAATACACTGCTGCAGGAAGTTCACGAAGGTGCCTTGTACAAAGCTTACCGAACGGATGCTCTTTACTTTCTTCAGCTCCAGCTTCAATATTTTCATTGTGGAAGTATTGAGGCGGCGGATCTCCTGCTGGGTAAGACCGAGGCTTTTGACCAGCTCGATATTGCGCAGCGACTCGGTGGTCGATCCGGCCAGGGCATTGGTGTCTTTAAGGATACTACGCTGGATGAACTTAATGCGGCGGCTCAGCACGCTGGTAAGGATGGCCAGCACCACGGCGCCCACCAGGTAAATCACGGGGAGCATGGGGCTGAGCCGGAAAGCCACGATCACCACGAAAACGATACCGACCAGGGTAGCGAAAAGAACGTTCACGAAATTGGTGATGAACTTTTCACAGTCGGCGCGTACTTTTTGCAGCACCGACAAGGTTTCGCCGCTCCGCTGGTCTTCAAAATCCTGGTAAGGTAGGCGAAGGGCATGGCGCAGACCGTCGGTGTACAGGCGGGCGCCGAATTTCTGGATCACCACGTTCACCACATAGTCCTGGAAAGCTTTGGCGATACGCGATACCATAGCGGCGCCGATAATCATCAGCAAGCCTATGGTAATGCCGCGAAAGTAATCGCCTCCGGCTCCCCTGGCCCTGAAGTCGCCCGCTTTGTTGGCGTAAGGGTCGATGAGCACATTACCCAGGATATAGGGATTGAGCAGGGAAAAGATCTGGTTGATGGCTGCCAGTATCAGGGCCAGGAAGATAAGCCACTTGTACCGGCTGAGGTATTGTAAGAGTAGTTTCATAGATATATTGGCAACGGGAGCAAAGGTAAGCGAATCTCTTGCCATTTGTCATGGCAGTGTCAGGGCGGGCTCCTGCACTTCAGGATAAAAAGCAGCTCCGGAGCCATATTCCGGCGATCCTTTGCTGCATTCTTTTTACCTATATCCTTATAATTGTTATAAAAGCAGAACAAAAAGCAGGGGCATAAAAAAAAGCACGCTGTAGCGTGCTTTCAGGGCGTTTATCCAGGGAATCAGATAACTTTCACTTCGATAGCGTTCAGTCCTTTGGGACCTTGCTTGATGGTAAAGGAAACAGAATCGCCTTCACGGATTTCGTCAATAAGTCCGGTAACGTGAACAAATACATCGGCGCTGCCGTCTGTGGGGGTGATGAAACCAAATCCTTTAGTTTCATTGAAGAATTTTACTTTTCCTTCTTGCATTGTGTAATCAATAAAAATGAATAAAGTGCGAAGTTAATATAAAAAGCCGGGATTACTGATTTTTATCACGAGAAAAACATCAGGCGGGCAGGCGACCTATCCGAAATGCTCCTGCAGCGCAATGCCGGCAGGCACCAGAGCCGCCGTAAACGACCGGGAGCTGAGCAGAAAACGGGTACGGTATTCGGCATATAGCGTCGCGATCTCATCAACCGCCCGGACAAACATATTATCATTGGCAACGAAGCAAAAGCTTTCCCAGTTCTTGAATCGCTTGCTTACGGCATACTCATGTTTGATTTGTTCGAGTGATTTCATACGCTTACGGGGTGTTTAGCGGGTAAATTAATTTTTGGTTACCGGTATGGCAAGTAACACAAAATTTCAATACACAGTTTTGCGTTGCGGAGATTTTAACATGTGGAGTGTACAATAAAGGGGTGGGAAAAATAACCACACCAAAATACAGGAAGAGCCGGACAATAGCCGGCTCTTCCTGTGTCGTTATTATCTTTGCGTATAGCTTATTCAGGCACTTCGTCGCTGTGTTCAGCTGCGGCGTCGGGCCTGGCAGCCGGGTTGCCGGCATCGTCGCCTCCGGCAGGCAGATTTCCCTGCTCTTCCTGCAACAGCTCATCTCCTTCCTGCTCCTGTATGCGGGCGATAGCGGCAATCTCATCACCCTGCTCCAGGTTGATCAATTTTACCCCTTGTGTGGCCCTTCCGGCTTCACGTATATGCTCCACCTTCATACGGATGGTAATACCCGATTTGCAGGTGATCATCAGGTCGTCTTTCTCCTCAACGGCGAGCAGGCCCACCAGGCTACCGGTCTTCTCGGTAACATTAATGGTCTTCACACCCTTACCGCCACGGTTGGTGATGCGGTAGGAGAGGGTATAAGGGATTTCGTTGCCGGCTTCGTCACGGATCATAATAGCTTTGGACAGTTCCTCTTCCGGCGCATTGGCTTCGAGCCGCTCCAGGAAAGGCGTACGCTTGCCCAGGCCATTCTGGGATACCACGAGGATCTGTTTCTGTATACCGTCCTTGGGCAGGCAGATCATGCCGATCACTTCATCCTGTTCATTGTCGAGCTCGATACCATACACACCTATAGCGCCACGGCCTGTTTCCCTTACTTTCTCTTCGGGGAAGCTGATCGCGCGGCCCGATTTTACGGCCATCATGATATAGCTCTTGCCATCGGTAAGCGATACATCCAGCAGCTGGTCGCCTTCCTGGATGGTTATGGCGTTCACGCCGCTCTGGCGGGGACGGCTGAAGTCACGCAGCCTGGTCTTTTTAATAATACCCTGCTTGGTACAGAGTACAATGGAGTGGCCATCGACGAAGTCGTCATCGTCCAGGCGAGGCACGTCGATCACCGTGCGGATCTTATCGTCGGCAGGTATCTGGATCAGGTTCTGTATGGCACGTCCCTTGGCGTTCTTGTCGGTTTCGGGTATCTCGTATACCTTAAGCCAGAAGCAGCGTCCTTTCTCTGTAAAGAACAGCAGGGTATGGTGTGTGGAAGCGACGAACAGGTGTTCGATATAGTCCTCCTCACGCGTACGGCCACCCATGGCGCCGCGTCCGCCACGCTTCTGTGAGCGGTAATCGGCCGCCGAAGTACGTTTGATATAACCCAGGTGCGATACCGTGATCACCACATCTTCTTCTTCGATCAGGTCTTCGATGCGCATTTCATTAGCCAGGTACTGGATATCGGATTTGCGCGCATCACCGAATTTTTTCTTCACTTCCTCCAGCTCCCCTTTGATGATGTCCATGCGCATTTCTTCGCTGGCGAGGATGGCTTTCAGGTGATTGATGGTTTTCAGCAATTCTTCATATTCCGAGCGGATCTTATCGATCTCCAGGCCGGTAAGTGTGCGCAGACGCAGCTCCAGGATGGCCTTGGCTTGTATATCGCTCAGGTCGAAGGCGGCGATCAGCTCTTCGCGGGCATCGTCGGGTGTCTTGCTTTCGCGGATAATCCTGATGGCGCGGTCCAGGTCGTCCTGGGTACCGATCACCTTCATATAGCCTTCCAGAATATGCGCCCGTTTTTCTGCTTCCCTCAGCTCGTACTGTGTACGGCGTACCACCACTTCATGGCGGAAGCTGACAAACTCGGAGATCAGATCTTTCAGGTTTAGCGTACGCGGCCGTCCCTTCACCAGGGCTACATTGTTGATGCCGTAGGAGGTCTGCAGCTCGCTGTATTTGTACAGCTGGTTGATGATAACCTGGGCCACGGCGTCGCGGCGCAGCTCTACTACAATGCGGGTACCGTCTTTGTTGGATTCGTTGGCGACATTGGTAATGCCGTCGATCACTTTGTTGTTCACTAATGCGCCGATCTTCTCCGTCAGCGCATCGCGGCTTACCTGGTAAGGCACTTCCGTGATCACGATCTGCTCTTTGCCGCTCTTCTGTGTCTCAACGTTCACTTTACCCCTCAGCACGACGCGGCCGCGGCCGGTCTGCATACCGGCTTTTACACCGTCGATGCCATATATGGTACCGCCAGTGGGGAAGTCGGGGGCTTTGACATGCTTCATCAGCTCGTCTACGGTAATTTCATTATTGTCGATATAGGCAATGCAGCCATCGATCACCTCAGACAGGTTGTGCGGCAACATATTGGTAGCCATACCCACAGCGATACCGCTGGAGCCGTTCACCAGCAGCTGCGGTATGCGGGTAGGCAGCACCGTCGGTTCCTGCAGGGAATCGTCGAAGTTGAGCTGGAAATCTACCGTTTCCTTGTCGATATCGTCCAGCATGCTCTCGGCATAACGCTGCAGACGGGCCTCGGTATAACGCATGGCTGCCGGCCCGTCGCCGTCCTGTGAGCCGAAGTTTCCCTGTCCGTCGACCATCATATAGCGCATGCTCCAGGGCTGGGCCATACGTACCATGGCATCGTACACCGAAGCATCTCCATGCGGGTGATACTTACCCAACACCTCACCCACCACACGCGCGGATTTCTTGTAGGGTTTGTTGAATTGCATACCCAGCTCGTTCATGGCAAAAAGCACACGGCGGTGCACGGGCTTAAGGCCGTCGCGCACATCGGGGAGGGCACGGCCTACGATCACCGACATAGAATAATCTATGTAGGCAGTCTTCATCTGTTCTTCAATATTAACGGAAACCAGCCTGCTCGGGCTATTGTTTTCTCCACCTTCCTGAGGTGGGATATTGTTTGTGTTTTCGTCCATTTTGACTGTTTAGAAAGGGAACGCAAATGTACGAAATATAAGCCTAAAAACCGGCTGTAAAGCCTGTGTCCCCTAAGGAAAAAGGAAAATGTGGATAACTTTTCAGGTTGGATTTATGGCTTTTTAAATTTTTGATTTTCAATTCACTGAAGATATAAATATTACTTTCCGAAATGAGTGTCCCCGGTGGGGTTTTCACCCGGAAGAATGCCTGGACCTCATAGCCCTGGTACAATGGTAAGGAAAAGGGGTACCATTGCCCGCATGAATGCTTTTGCCCGGCGCAAGGTCTTTTGTAGCCCATAGCTTCATCGATTGGTGGGTGTGGGGGCGATGTCCTGAACGGCCGGTTGCCCGTATCCCGGATCTCCTGTGTCAGCATGTCACTATATAGTTCCGGATAGAATACATTAAAATGTCGAAAGTATTCCTGTTAGCTGTCAGTGACTGCTGCACGGTAACGTCGCCTGTCTTTCCTGAAACTACAGAAGAGCAGCAATGTGGCAACAAGCCAACGTGGGTTTTGATTATCAGGGAAGACTGGTTGATTGAATAAAGTTAAAAAAGAAGTCCGTGACTGCGACTTAACCATTGCTAAACGTTCCCTCGTTTTTATTGTCGTACCTTGCATTAAAATTCAGAAACCTATGCGACTGCTTTCCCTGTTGGTCTCCCTTTTTTTCCTCAGTCCTAAAACCCAGGCGGGTGATGTGCCCCAATCCATTTATGATTTTAAGGTGAAGGGCCTTGAAGGCGGTACCATTGATTTTGCCCAGTTTAAAGGGAAGAAGATCCTGATTGTCAATACCGCTTCCAAGTGTGGTTTCACACCGCAATATGCCGAGCTGGAAAAGCTGTATGAGCAGTATAAGGACAAGCTGGTGATCGTGGGTTTCCCGGCCAACAACTTCCTGTTCCAGGAACCCAAAGGCAATAAAGAGATTGCCGAATTCTGCCAGAAAAATTACGGCGTTTCTTTTCCCATGGCTGCCAAGATTTCCGTAAAAGGCAAGGACATGGCGCCCATTTATCAATGGCTCACCAATAAGGATTACAATCATTACGACAATACTTCGGTGGGCTGGAACTTCCAGAAATACCTGATCGATGAGCAAGGTAATCTTGTTGCCATGTTCCCTCCCAAAGTAAAGCCGCTGAGCGATGAGATCGTGAACGCGATCAAAAAATAAAGGAATGCTCCGGGACGGAAGACAAAGGGCTGTACGAAGATCTTTCGTACAGCCCTTTGTCTATGTCTATTGCGCGGGACAGGTCTATTCTTCTCCTGTCTCCGGCATACCGGAGCTTTGGAATTGTGCGAAGTCAGGGTATTTTGTTTCCATCCATTGCTTGATCCTGTTGTCAGTAAAATCGATCCGCACCGGGACAATGGAAGCGTAGCCATTGTTGAGCGCCTCGATATCGGTATCGGCGCCGCGGTCGCGGTTGATGAACTTACCGGTCATCCAGTAGTAGTCGCGGCCGCGCGGGTCTTTCCGCTTATCGAAGTTTTCGGCCCATTTGGCGTCGGCCTGGCGGCATACGCGGATACCTTTGAACCCGGTTTGCTTTACCTTGGGTATGTTCACATTCAGCAGGAAATGTTCGGGCATCGGTTCGGCCAGCATCCGCTGTGCTACCTCGCGCGCCACCATTTTGGCAATGCTGAAATCGGCGTCGAAGTTGAAGTCCAGCAGGGAGAAGCCTGCTGAAGGGATACCTTCCACAGCCGCTTCCATGGCGGCGCTCATGGTGCCGGAGTAGATCACGTTGATCGAGGCGTTGGAGCCGTGGTTGATACCGCTGAGGCAAATGTCGGGGCGGTGATGGAGGATCACATCGTGAGCCAGCTTGACGCAATCCACGGGCGTGCCGCTGCTTTGATAGGCTTTAATGCCCAGGTCCTGGAATACATTGACTTCATCCAGCCGCAGGGGCTTTCCTATCGTGATCGCATGCCCCATGCCGGATTGCGGGCTGTCGGGGGCAACTACGATCACCTCGCCCAGGTCGTGCACGGCTTCGATAAGGCTGCGGATGCCCGGAGCAGTAATGCCGTCATCATTGGTAATGAGGATTACCGGTCGTGTATGTAGGTCCATAGTTGTTTGTTCAGATAAATACGTTACCAGTCCGTTTTTGCCATCTTCCTGCGCCCCAACAAGTAGTAAAGGACGATCCAGCCCATCGTTACACAGAGATAAGCCCAGTCGTCAGGTACCGAGCCGGCGGGGAGGGTAGCCCTCAGCATCCGTGAGGGATTGGCCGGAAGCAATTCGTCGCTGCACTGTAACGGGAGGAAGAAATCGCCGGGTGGAAATTTATATTCGAAAAGAATGATCGCGTTAAGAATCGTTTCTACAATAAGGCTGTAGCACATCAGGATGCCGATGCTGAGGCCGCTGCGTTTCAGGAAGAAGGAAAGGGTCAGCGCAAAGCCGAAATAGTTGAGACAAAGAAAAAAGAGATAGACCAGCTTTTCGCCACCATCGAACAACGTACTCAATGAAAGGCCGCCGATAAGGCCCGAAACCAGGCCGAGCAGGAAGGTAAACAGCGTCGTTGCCAGGCTGAGGACAATAATCAGCAGCCATTTGGCATGGTAAAACTGTTGCCGTGTCCAGCCATCGATAATGTTCTGACGGTTGGTGCGGTACTGAAACTCGTTAGTATTGACAATGACGACCAGGATGGTAAGGATGATTACGAAATAGCTGGCAAAAAAGCAGAGATCATTCCATACGCCGGAGAAGCTGGATGCCTTTCCGAAAAGGGTAATGCCACCGGCGCCAATCTTCAGCCAGTCGAAGGCAATAGCAACATAGAATAGTGAAAGCAATACGGAAAAAAGTAAAACCAATACGCGGAAGGTAGCATATCTCCGCTGCTTCATCCACTCTATACTCAGGAGCTGTATCATAGGTAAGGCTGGTGGCTGCTTAACGAAGCCGGGATTCAAAGATAAGCTTTGAAGATGTTGGAATCGTTATTTTTACCGGAAATTATTGTCATGCTTCGCTTCGGCAAATACTGTAAGTATGCTTATCTGACCGCGATATGCTGTATTGCCGGGCAGCTGCTTTGCTGCCCGGCTGTCGCGCAAAAGCCGGCAGCGGTACAGGTGAGCGTCGGGATAGCAAAAACAACAGACCTGGACAACCTGATCCTGTACCATACCGACCGACCGCTGCGGATCGGCGACTTCAAAGGGCGGCCGGATAAGGCTTCACCGGGGGTAGGCGCTACATACAGTGGCATCATGATGACAATGGAGGGTAGGGAAGAGCGGGGCGTGCTGAAAATCACCGTTACGCTTGCTATCTATTTCGACCGTACGAAGTCGTGGATGAAAAAAGAAGGCCGCAACGACCTGGTGCTCGCGCATGAGCAGCTGCATTTTGACCTGACAGCGATCAAAGCCTGTGCGCTTGCGGAGGCTATTGCGAAAGAACAATATACCGCGGGCAATGTTAAGGAGCGCCTGCGGGCGCTGCAGCAGGAACACACGAAAGAGCTGGGCGAATGGCAGCAGGCTTACGACAGCGAAACCCGCCATGGTGTTTTGCGTGAGCAGCAGGAGCAATGGGCGCAGCGCGTAACCCGGGGGCTGGCGGCAGAGGCCTGCTGGTAGGCTGTCTTCCTTATTTGGCATTTCTACCTAACTTTGCGCCCGATGCAGACAAAACTTCAGCTCCCGGATGTTCAGGCTTATAAGGGATTGCGCGGCCCCTCCCGCGTCATTTCCTATATTTTCCACCCGGTATTCATGCCGACCATTATGGCGATCCTGGTCAGCTATCTTAACCGCGCCGCATTCGCGGCCCTGGATATGCCGCATCGCCTGCAATTGCTGGGCAATATCGCGCTCAATACTATTTTATTTCCTATCCTTACCACTTTGCTGCTGAAAGCTCTGGGTTTTATCGATAGCATACAGATGCACAAGAGCAAAGACAGGATCATACCGCTCATTGCGACGATGATCTTCTATTTCTGGGCCTACCTGATCATGAAGAACGTGCAGGCGCCGCTATCTCTGCGTGTATTAATGCTGGGCGCTTTCTGGGGGGTGATCGCGGTATTTATTATCAATATATTCGTCAAGATCAGCATGCACACCGCTGCTGCCGGAGGCGTGCTGGGCATAGTGCTGGTGGTGATGATGATCAGCCATATCAACCTCTTCCTGCCATTGCTGCTGGCGCTGCTTATCGGCGGCATCATCGGCACGGCACGTATGGTATTACAGGCGCACAAGCCCTCAGAAGTGTGGCTGGGTTATCTTGTCGGTGTGCTGGTACAAGTGGCGGCATATTGGTACCTGAAATAGCGAGGTGTTATCCACATTACCTTGATCATATACCTTCAGCATACAAGTCTTGTATGCTGGGCAGTGCTTATCCTTTCTCAAAAGCGTGCAGGGCATCTACCAGCTGCTGTACCGCTTCTATGCCGATCGCATTATACAAAGAAGCCCTGAATCCGCCTACGCTGCGATGGCCTTTAATGCCGGTGATATTACGCTCCCTTGCGAAATCGAGGAAGGCTTGCGTATGGCTGTCGTCATGCGCCCGGAAGCAGACATTCATCAGGCTGCGGTCTTCCTTGCGGGCAACGCCGTAAAACAGCTTGCTGTTGTCGATCGCCGTATACAGGAGGTCGGCCTTTTCCTGGTTGCGACGATCCATCGCTTCGATGCCGATGCTATGGATCCAGCGGAGGGTAAGCAAGCTGCAATAGATGGCGAATACCGGTGGCGTATTGAGCACCGAATTGTTGTCCGCTTCCGCTTTATAGGAGAGAATGCCCGGCAATGTTCTCTTTTGCTTTTCCAGCATGGATTTCCGCACTACCACCAGGGTGACGCCTGCGGGGCCGATATTCTTCTGCGCTACGGCATAGATAAGGCTGAAGCGGCTGTAATCCAGCTTGCGGCTGAAGAGCTCCGAGCTCATATCGGCGACCAGCGGCACATCTGTTTCCGGGAAGCGGAAGAACTGGGTGCCGTAGATCGTATTGTTGGAAGTGAGATGCACATACTGCAGATGCTCCGGTATCGTCCCCCAATCGGGGATATACCTGTACTGGTCTTCTTTGGAAGAGCCCAGCACTTCGGCATGGCCATACAATACAGCATTGTGCAGCGCTTCCTCGGCCCAATGACCACTTTCAATATAGCCCGCTGTTTCGTCTGCACCCAGGAAATTCATAGGCAGCATGCTGAACTGCAGCCGGCCGCCGCCCTGCAGCCACAGCACCGCATAATCGTCGCCCAGGCCCAGCAGGGTTTTGACCAGGCTATTGGCTTCTTCCAGTATGGCTTCAAAGGCCTTGCCCCGGTGAGGAATCTCCAGTATAGACAGTCCGCTGCTATTATAGTCGCGTATCGCTTCCGAAGCTTGTTCCAGAACGGTACGGGGCAGGGTAGCAGGGCCCGCATCAAAATTGATCAGCATATCGTTAAAGAGGTAAAAGAAGGAGCAAAGCTAGTTGAAAAAAGTCTGGTACACATCGCTCACTTTATTGGCCAGCCGTATTTCGATACCGAAATGGGTCTTGTCCAGGCCCTTGGCGTTGGCCTTGGGAATCACGATCATGTCCATACCCATTTTGGCAGCTTCGGCAATCCGCTGTTCGATGCGGTTCACCGCGCGGATCTCGCCGCTGAGGCCAACCTCGCCCACCAGGCATACATTGGATGGCAGCGCCACATCCTCGTAAGAAGACAGCAGGGCGCATACGATAGCCAGGTCGATCGAAGGGTCTTCTATTTTGAGCCCGCCGGCGATGTTGAGAAACACATCCTTCATGCCGAAATGAAAGCCGCCTCTTTTTTCCAGCACCGCCAGCAACAGCTGCAGGCGACGCAGGTCGAAGCCGTTGGTGGTGCGTTGGGGTGTGCCGTATACCGCCTGGGTTGCCAGCGCCTGCACCTCGATCATCATCGGGCGCAAACCCTCGATCGCGGCTGCAATCGCAATGCCGCTCAGCGGCTCTTCGTGCTGTGTAAGCAATACTTCGGAGGGATTGGTCACGCCCCGCATACCCTGTGAGGTCATTTCATAAATGCCCAGCTCTGAAGTAGAGCCGAAGCGGTTCTTCAGGGTACGGAGAATGCGGTAAGCGTAGTGGCGGTCGCCTTCAAATTGCAGCACGGTATCCACCATATGCTCCAGTATCTTGGGCCCTGCAATGGCGCCGTCTTTGGTGATGTGGCCGATAATGCAGACAGGCGTATGCGTTTGCTTGGCAAAACGCTGCAGCTCCGCAGCACATTCCCTTACCTGGGATACACTGCCCGGTGCGCTTTCGATATAAGGCGATTCTAGGGTCTGGATCGAATCGATGATCACCCATTGCGGCCTTATCTTTTTGATCTCCTGGAAAATGGTGCTGGTATCGGTGGCGGTAAGCAGGTACAGGTTCTCGTTCTTCATGCTTACCCTTTCGGCGCGCATTTTGATCTGGTGCGCACTTTCTTCGCCGGAAACATACAGCGTCTTTCCCTGTGTCCACTGCATAGCACATTGCAGGAACAAGGTCGATTTGCCGATGCCCGGCTCGCCTGCCACCAGCACGACCGAACCCTGCACCAGGCCACCGCCCAGCGTGCGGTTGAGCTCCCCGTCGGGCAGGAGCATACGCGTCTCTTCTTCGGCAACGATGGACTCGATGCTTTTGGCTTTGCCCGTATCCTTGCGCTCTTCGGTCCATAGCTCCGTTACGGAAGCTTTGCCATTAACAGGCTTATCTATTTTTTCTTCTACAAAAGTATTCCACGCGCCGCAGGAAGGACATTTGCCGGCCCACTTCGGGCTTTCGAAGCCGCATTCCTGGCAAAAAAAAGCAGTCTTGTTTTTCAATTGAATTCATTTAAACATCGGCATAGCCAATAAGCATGCAAGTTACCGATTCCGGCAGATTAATCGGGGATCAGGCTGGAAAGTAGAAGGAATGCAGCACTACAGGATCAGGTATATGCTCTGCTGGTCTAGCCGGGCCGTTCAGGCTGCTATGCATCCCGACCGGCCCGGCCGCGCAGGAATGAAGGTTTGTAGCAAAATAACCATTCATGAAATTGCTCTGTAGGAGCAAAACGTTTCGTAACCAGGTAACTAAAATCCGGCAAGCCGTTCAGGCCGCCATTGCGTTCCGGCCAATACAGGCGTGACGAAGGCGAAACCGTTGAAAACAATATTCAGGCAATTGAAAAAGGTAGGCGTACCTCGCGAATATTATACGCCGCTGCTATAGGTCACAATGATTTCGGCTTCCGTACTGCGGATCGAAATGTTGGAATAGCCGCCTTCTTCCCAGCCCACTTTGATTTCGTCGAGCCAGAGACCGTTCTCGTGTGTGTACCGTACCTCCCAGGTGTATTCCTGGCCCTGCGCGTCTTTGGTTGTGTATTTACCTTCCTTCAGCTCAGGGCTGGTTTTGAATACCGGGGCGAAATCGCTCAATCCCCTGACCAGGTTGTATACCGTTACGACCGTCTGCCCCGGAAACTGCAGCGATTCGGCCATATATTCATAACCGCTGAAATCGCTGTGCACCATGCCGTTCTTATACAGCTGGCGGGTCACGGAAATACCTCCTTCAGAAATATTCTCCTGTTTTTCTTCCCTGACCAGTGCAGCACCGGCTACGGGAGACAACTGCGCGACATAGCTTTTCATGTTTTTGGTACCGGCCTTGGGCGGCTGTATGCCGGAGAGATAGGCTTCGGCCACATAACCCAGGGTATCTTTATATTTTACCTTCCGCCAGTAGCCGGGCAGACCGCCAAGCACTACCTGCTGTGTGGCCAGGGTATCATCGCTCATGTTCATAGCGGTGAGCCGGGTGCCATAGGGAATACGGGTAAGCACTTTTGCTTTGTCGCCCGGCCCCTGGCGCAGGCTGAGGCCCGCGCTGGCCGTGCTGTACATCGTTTGTTGCGCCGAAAGCGTGCCGATAGCGCCAAGGAGGAGAAAAGCGGCAATGCCGGTGATACGGTTCCGTGTTTTCATGTCGCTAAGATAGGGAAGTTCCTATAAACTCAGCGGGCGGTACGGGGTGCCTTTTGCCTTATGAACAGGCTTGTGATCGCAGTACTAAAATGGGATCAGGCGGAAAAGTTGGGGAATGTAATTAAGCATATCCTGATAAAAATCCGGGGCATCAATTCAGAGCCAAAAAGAGGGAACGCTTCAGTCCTTATCACCTCATTCTACACACTTCTGTAATCCCCAAGCTTTCCCTTTGATTCGTTAAAATAGCGCCGGCAAATCCGAAAACAAAAAAATAACCGTCCCGGGGAAACCAGGACGGTATCTTACTAACCCATTAAATTCACTAGTATGACTACAAAAATAAGCTTCTGATCAGAATAAACGAAATTGAATTTATCAATGTTGCCTATAAGGTAAAAAGAAGAGATTTACAATTAATTAAAGTATTGATTTTTAATGATTTTAAATCTATTATTTGAACTTAAAAAGCAGATATCGGCTTCTCTTTTGCTGCGGAACGTTAATTCGGGAAAGGCTAAGGTATATCCCGGCCCGCTTTGAACGGTGAGACAAAAAAACCGGCGGAATTTTCCGCCGGCCAATAAGAAATGAATCCAGTACTTTGCTATAGCTCTGCTTTCTTCAGGATCACAGGCGATATATTCAGTCCCATATTGCGGATGATCTCGCCGGCAAATTCGCTGGTCTTCAGCAGGGTGGCATCGGTCATCAGGTTGTAGAAGTCGATGGTCACGGTTTTGCGCATGATGGTAGCGCTGAGGCCGCCGGTAATGAGCTCTGCCGCTTCGTGCCAGCCCAGGTATTCCAGCAGCATCACGCCGCTGAGAATAAGGGAAGAGGGGTTCATAGTATCGGTATTGGCAAAGCGGGGCGCCGTACCATGAGTCGCTTCGAAAATAGCGTGCCCGCTGTTATAGTTGATATTGGCTCCAGGCGCAATGCCGATGCCGCCCACGGCAGCAGCCAGGGCGTCGGAAATATAATCGCCGTTGAGGTTGAGCGTGGCCACTACAGAGTAGTCTTTAGGCGCCAGCAGTATCTGCTGCAGGAAATTGTCGGCGATCACATCGTTCACCAGTATCTTGCCGTTGCTCTTCGCCTGGCGCAGCGCCTCGTTAGCTTCTTTCTCGCCTTTCTCCTTTTTGATGCTTTCCCATTCGTCCCAGGTAAATACCTTATCGGCAAATTCGGTACGGGCCAGCTCATAGCCCCAGTTTTTGAAGCCGCCTTCGGTGTACTTCATAATATTGCCTTTGTGCACCAGGGTCACCGTAGGCTTATGATGGCTGATGGCATATTCGATTGATGCACGTACCAGGCGTTCTGAGCCTTCTTTGGAAACGGGTTTTACGCCGAAGGACGAAGTCTCGGGGAAACGGATCTGGGTAACGCCCATTTCTTCGAGCAGGAATTTTTTGAATTTTTCGGCTTCCGGTGTACCGGTCTTGTATTCGATGCCGGCATAGATGTCTTCGGTATTTTCCCGGAAGATCACCATGTCCACCCATTCGGGATGCTTTACCGGCGAAGGAACACCCTGGAACCAACGTACAGGACGCAGGCACACATAGAGGTCGAGCGTCTGACGCAGCGCTACATTGAGCGAGCGGATACCGCCGCCGATAGGTGTGGTCAGCGGACCTTTGATCGATACCAGGTATTCTTTGGCAATTTCCAGGCTTTCTTCCGGCAGCCATTCGCCGGTTTGGTTGAAGGCTTTTTCACCAGCCAGTATCTCTTTCCAATGGATTTTGCGGGTGCCGTCGTAGGCTTTTTCCACTGCTGCATCCAGCACCTTTACGGAAGCCCGCCAGATATCGGGACCAATGCCGTCGCCTTCGATATAAGGGATAATGGGCTGTGCCGGAACGTTCAGCTTATTATCGGGACCCATGGTGATCTTTTCGCCTGAAGCCGCGTGGAAAGAGGTATGAGTGGTGGCTGTATTTTCGCCTGTCATGATAGAAAACTGTTTTTGAATTTGAGGCGTAAAATTACGCATTTGCGGCCGTATTTTTTGCCTGAAAATCAAAAGAATTGAAGGCTTCGATTCTTAACAGCACCTTAAACTTAATTGGTCCGGGAATTGTATTATTAATTACTTTTGGCAAACAAATACAATCATCTATGGCCCTTAAAATGAAAAATGAGGTTAAGATCGGAATATTAGTTGCAGCAACCATTACCATATTTATCCTTGGCTTCAATTTTCTCCGCGGCCGGGGCGTTTTTTCTTCAGATAAATCTTATTACACTTACTACGATAATGTGCAGGGCCTGCAGGAAGCGGCAGTAGTGCAGCTGAAGGGCTATGCTGTGGGTAAAGTTTCGAAAATCGAGCTGCAGCCCGACCGCAAGATCAAGGTTACGTTCCAGCTGAATAAAGAGATAAAAGTGCCGAAGGGTACAGTGGCGCAGCTCGCCGCGGGCGATCTCATCTCTGGTACCAAGCTGATCAGCCTGCAGATGACAAACGACCCTGCCCTGCTGCCTCCTGGCAGCTTCATCCAGGGCAAAGCCTCGCAGGGGATACTGGACAATCTCGGCGACCAGGTGTCGCCGCTGGTCGGTGTGGTGCAGCATACCGTGGTTACGCTCGATACCTTGCTGAATACCGTCAATAACATTATCAACGACGACACGCGCAAGCACCTCAACAGCAGCTTTGCCTCGCTGGAAGTAACCCTGCAGCAGCTTTCCGGGCTGGCATCGCAACTGAATGCCCAAAGCGGCAATCTCGCCGGCGTGATCAGCAATGCCAACAGCATTACCGGCAACCTGGCGAGCAGCAATGCAAAGATCTCCAATACTCTGAACAACCTTGAGACGTTTTCCACTTCGTTAAACAATGCGCCTATACAGCAAACCGTAGAAGAGCTGCAGCGCACAGCAGCCGCGCTGCAGGGCATTGTCGCCAAGATCAATGATAACAATGGCAGCCTTGGTATGATGCTGAGCGATAAAAAGCTCTACAATAACCTGACCAGCACGCTGGGCAGTCTCGATGTGCTGCTGACCGATCTGAAAGCGCATCCCGCCAAGTATATCAACGTTTCGGTATTCGGCCGCAAGGCTAAGGATTAAACAGGCGGCTGTGGCGCAGAAAAGAAAAAATGATCCGGCTATGGCCGGATCATTTTTTCTTTTTTCATTTAAATGCAACTATGTTGCATTTGTGTTTATCTTTGCAGCGGACAAATTTTAATTCAGCTATGGAACATAACCAGGATTACGAAGTGATCATTGTGGGGGGCAGCTATGCGGGCCTTTCGGCGGCGCTGGCCCTGGGCAGGGCTTTGCGCCGGGTGCTTGTGATCGATGCGGGAGCGCCCTGCAACCGCAATACACCGCAATCGCACAATTTCATTACACACGACGGCACGCCGCCGGCCGTGATCGGGCAGATCGCCCGGTCGCAGGTATGGTTTTACCAGACGGTTCAATGGAAAGAAGGCCATGTGAGCGCGCTGGCGCAAACAGAAGCGGGTTTCCTGGCAACGCTGGAAAGCGGGGAAACCTTCTCCGCGGCTAAAGTATTGCTGGCTACGGGCGTGAAGGACCTGTTGCCGGATATACCGGGGTTTGCCGAATCTTGGGGCATTTCGGTACTGCACTGCCCCTACTGTCACGGCTACGAAGTAAGGGGCAGGAATACCGCTATACTGGCCAATGGCGCTATGGCGCTTGAAATGGCAAAGCTGATCCGTCACTGGACCGGCAAGCTGCAGCTGCTTACCGATGGCCCTTCTACCATACCGGAGGCCGACAGGGCAGTGCTGGAAACCAACGGGATCAAGGTGACGGAAAAACGGATCAGCCGGATCGAGCACCAGGCGGGCCACCTGGACGGTATTGTATTTGATGACGGCAGCAGGCTGGCCCTGGAAGTCATGTATGCCCGGGTACCCCTGGCACAGCAGCTGGATGTGGCCGGCCAGCTGGGCTGCGCGCTGAACCCTGCAGGATTGATAACGGTAGATGACATGCGGCAGACTTCTGTGCCCGGTCTTTATGCGGCCGGCGACAACAGCATACAGGCGCGTTCCGTAGCAGCAGCGGCAGGGGCGGGTAACTTTGCCGGCGCTGCTATTAACCGGCAGCTGATCGAAGAGCATTTCCTCGCCACCGGACGTATGGACGGATAGGTACCTAAATATTGTCCTTAATACAAAAAGAGCTATCCCGGTAAAGGACAGCTCTTTTTGGTGCTGCAAAGGTGTAGATATGTTTGGATCAGATAACGGTTACGTTAACTGCATTCAGACCTTTTTTGCCATTTTTTACTTCGAAGGTAACCTTATCGTTTTCCCTGATCCTGGCACCTTGAAGGTCGGAAACATGGACAAAAACGTCGGGGCCGCCGTCGTCGGGTTTAATGAAGCCAAATCCCTTGGTCTCATTGAAGAATTTTACTGTACCTTCTTGCATTGTGTTCAAATGAAATAATGAATAATGCCCGAAAGTACCGGAAAAAGCCTAAATGAAATCATAAATCCATATGCCTGGGAGACTTACCGGTGAAAACCTGCCATCGCGGAAATAAACGGCTAGGCGGCAACGACCTGCTGAAGATGAATATAGGAAGGCTACCCAACGGTGTCTATTTGCTTAACCTGAACTTTAGCCGGGAAGGAAACAAAGTAACAAAATTTGTAAAGAGCAGGTAGTTTTTTGGTGAAAGGACCAGGAAAACAATAAAAAAAAACCGCTTTCTTTTGAAAGCGGTTTTTTTTATTGTCAAATAATGATCGATTATTTGAACTGAGGGATCAGGCCCTGAGCCAGGGATACCATTTTGCTCAGTCCTTCTTCAGGCAGGTTGCCTTTCTTGAACTCGGCGAGCAGCTGCGGCATCTTGGTCTCCAGCTCCATCAGGAAGGCCTCTTCAAAGGCTTTCACATTTTTCACCGGTACTTCGCGCAGCAGGTTATTGGTACCCAGGTAGATGATCGCGATCTGCTTTTCTACAGGGTAGGGGTTGAACTGTGTTTGCTTCAGGATCTCCACGTTACGGGCGCCTTTGTCGATTACGGTTTTGGTTGCCGCATCGAGGTCGCCACCGAATTTGGAAAAGGCTTCCATCTCGCGGTACAGGGCCTGGTCAAGCTTCAGGGTACCCGATACTTTCTTCATGGATTTGATCTGGGCGCTACCACCTACGCGGCTTACGGAGATACCCACGTTGATCGCAGGGCGGATACCGGCGTTGAACAGGTTACTTTCCAGGAAGATCTGGCCATCGGTAATGGAGATCACGTTGGTCGGGATGTAAGCGGATACGTCACCGGCTTGTGTTTCGATGATCGGCAGGGCGGTAAGGCTACCACCGCCTTTCACCATATGACGGATACTTTCAGGAAGATCATTCATGTTCTTCACGATCGCGTCGTTGTTGATCACTTTCGCAGCGCGCTCGAGCAGACGGCTGTGCAGGTAGAATACGTCGCCGGGATAAGCTTCACGACCGGGCGGACGGCGCAGCAGCAGGGATACCTCACGGTAAGCCACAGCTTGCTTGGACAGGTCATCATATACTACCAGGGCAGGACGTCCGGTATCGCGGAAGAACTCGCCGATAGCAGCGCCGGCAAAGGGTGCATAGAACTGAAGGGGAGCGGGATCGGAGGCGGAAGCGCACACAACCGTAGTGTAGGCCATAGCGCCGTTCTCTTCCAGGGTTTTCATCACACCGGCTACGGTAGATGCCTTCTGGCCGATGGCTACATAGATACAGTATACAGGCTTGCCTGCTTCAAAAAATTCTTTCTGGTTGATGATGGTATCGAGACAGATCGCGGTCTTACCGGTACCACGGTCACCGATCACCAGCTCACGCTGGCCACGTCCGATGGGGATCATGGCGTCGATCGATTTGATACCGGTCTGCAGCGGCTCTTTTACGGGCTCACGGAACAATACGCCGGGCGCTTTACGCTCGATCGGCATTTCATACAGCTCACCGCTGATGGGGCCTTTACCGTCTATGGGCTCACCAAGGGTGTTTACCACGCGGCCGATAAGGCCTTCACCTACTTTAATGGATGCGATCTTGCCGGTACGGCGCACTTTGGAACCTTCTTTGATCGCGTCGCTTTCACCCATCAGTACCACACCCACATTGTCTTCTTCCAGGTTCAGGGCGATCGCCTTGGTACCATCTTCAAATTCTACCAGCTCGCCCTGGCGCACACCGCCCAGGCCGTAAACGCGGGCAATACCGTCGCCTACCTGCAGTACCGTTCCTACTTCTTCAAGATCGGCAGAGCCGTTAAAGTTGCTTAACTGTTGGCGCAATATCGCCGATATTTCATCCGGTTTGATCTCAACCATTTTCTATAGGAATTAAAAAAGTAAAATGAATTGTTGTTTTTGCTCTTGTTGCTCCTGCCGTTTACAGATCGGCAATGAACAGGTTTTTGGTAAACTGGTTCCTGACGTCGTTCAGGTCTCTCCTGATGCTGGCATCAAACAGCTTGTCGTCCACTTCCAGGGTGAAGCCGCCGATCAGGTCCTCGTTCACAAAGGTGTTCAGCTCCACATGTCCGTCGGCGATAGAAGCGGTTACTTTATCAAAGATCAGCTTTTTCACGTTATCATCAATGGCTACTGCAGTAGTGAGGTTAACGGTACGGATGTTCTTCAGCTCTTTGTATTGTGCAGAGAACGCATCGACGATCTCGGGCAGGTAGAACTCCCGTCCCTTGTTCACCAGCAGGTTGATGAAGGCCATAGTGACCGCCTGTATCTTACCATCCAGCACCGCGCGCAGGATAGCCATTTTTTTATCTGATTTTACCACCGGGCTTTTCAGCATCAGCACAAAGTCGTGGTTGCCCTGGCAGATCTGCTGTATCAGCTCCATATCATCCAGTACCGCTTCCAGGGCGTTTTGTTCCTGGGCGATGTCGATCAGCGATTTGGCATACCTGGATGCGAGACGGGGATTTTGCATATATTCAATTGTCGCGTTGACGGAATAGCGGATAGGCTATCCGGGAATGATTAATTCAGTTTGATCTCATCGGCCAGCATCTGCACAAAGCCTTGCTGGGCTTCCTGTCCTGCCAGCTGCTTGCGCAGGATCTTTTCGGCTACTTCCACGGCCAGGTTGCCGATCTCGTTCTTCACCTCGGTCATAGCAGCCATTTTCTGGCGCTCGATCTGCAGACGGGTATCTTCAAGTATCTTGTTGGCTTCTGTTTTAGCCTGCTCTTTTGCTTCGTTGATGATCCTGTCTTTGGTTTCTTTGGCCTCTTTCAGCATCTGGGTGCGTTCTTCGCGGGCCTGGATCAGCAGGCTTTCGTTCTGTGCCTGCATCTGCTGCATTTCCGCTTTCACTTTCTCGGCGGCAGCGATACTGTCGGCGATACCGCTTTCACGTTCCTGCAGTGCTTTTACGATGGGGCCCCAGGCAAATTTTTTCAGGATGAACAGAACGACCAGGAACGCCAGGAGGGTCCAGAAAAACAAACCTAAATCAGGGATAAGCAAATCCATTGCTGTAAAATTTGAATTGTGAATTGAATTATAGAGCTCTAATATCGTTTTCTTTAAAGACAGCTGCGTCCTCTGCCCTTTGCGTCGGGCGCAGCTGCCGGATGATCTTTGTACCGTAACAAATTACAGTACAACTGCCAGCAGACCGGCGATAACCCCGAACAGGGCAACACCTTCCACGAATGCAGCAGTAAGGATCATGTTGGAGCGGATATCACCTGCAGCTTCGGGCTGACGGGCGATAGATTCTACCGCACCTTTACCGATCTGACCGATACCAACACCAGCTGCCAGGGCAGCAATACCTGCACCGATGGCGCCCAAACCTGCGCTCTCAGCGGCTAACATTACAGTGTTCAACAGAGACATTGTATATATGGATTTAAAAATGAAAAAACGTGTTTGACAATTCCTTTATGCTTCCTCTTTTGCTCAGGCGATGATCTCCTGCTCAGATACATTATAGCCCTGGCCGGTGATCGGGTGCTTGGCATGGTATTCTTCGTGCTCGTGATCGTGATGATGCGCCTCTTCGATCGCCTGGCCGATGAATACCGCGGTGAGGTTGGTGAAGATGAAGGCCTGGATGGCGGCTACCAGCAGCTCCAGGAAGAACATGAAGATGGCGAAAGCCAGCGATACCGGCACAAAACCCCAGCCTGCATATGCGTTCAGCGCGCCAAAAATGAAGATCATGGAGATCACACTCAGGATGATAATGTGCCCCGCCAGGATATTGGCGAAAAGACGGATCATGAGGGCTATAGGCTTAATAAACAGGGAAATGATCTCGATGGGAACCAGCAGCAGCTTGATACCGAAAGGCACGCCGGGCGGGTTGAACAGGTGACCCCAGAAGTGCTTGTTGCCGCTGAAGACGATCACGATAAAGGAGATCAGCGACAGGGCAGCCGTAACGGCGATATTGCCGGTAAAGTTGGCGCCGCCGGGCAGCAGGCCCAGCAGGTTGTTGATCCAGATAAAGAAGAACACGGTCAGCAACAGGGGCATATAGCGCATATACTTATGACCCAGGTTGGGCTTGGCCACCTCATCCCGTACAAACACGATCACAGGCTCCAGCGCATTCTGAAAACCGGAGGGGGCTTTCATGGCGCCGTTCTTTTTGTATTTTTTGGCCACACTGGTCATGATCAGCAGCAGGAGGATCACGGAGATCAGCATGGACGTTACATTCTTGGTAATGGAAAAATCTTTGATGGCAACACCGTCTTCTGAAACGATCTTGTTTTTTTCGTTCAGCGCATAGCCTTCATAAGATTCGTGACCATGATGGAAGCGGGCAGAAGAGAAAACGGAAAGCCCTTTTTGAGGGTGGTAAACGATTACCGGAAGCGGCATGGAAACAGGGTGCCCGTTCCAGTCAAAAAAATGCCAGTCATGGTTGTCGCCGATGTGGCCAAATATTACTTCCGAAGCATTGAATCCTTTCTTTTCGCCATGGGCTGCTTCTGCATGCTCTTCGGATGCAAAAGCGCTGAAACCCGCTACGATAAAGAATAAGACAGCAAATAACCGTTTACAAATAGTTAACACAGCACTGAAATTTTGCGCAAAGGTAAGCGTTTTAATTGGAAAACAAAGTTTCTGTATAAAAATGAAGGATTTTTTTATCTTGTTTTTACGGTGGAAAAAGGGGCAAAAAGCAGAGCTGTTTCGGCTGGTTTTTACCTGCTGTTTTTACCTGCTTTTCAGGATCAGCAGTTTGCAGGCTCCGGGCCGGTAAAAACGCGTAATTCTTCGATACGCCACTTCTCTTATTCAAAAATATATTTACCTTTGCATGTTTTATGGAATACCCCCGTATTTCCGTTCAAACCCTATAACAAGATCATCGAAGCAGTATTGACATGAACTATCAGGAAATAGTAAGTCGTATAAACGATTTTTTGGCAGAAGACTTTGAGGTAGAACCGTCTGCTATTACCCCACAAGCTACCCTTAAGGAAACTCTGGATCTTGACAGCCTTGATTATATAGACCTTATCGTGGCTATTGAAAGCAATTTCGGCTTTAAAGTAAAGCCCGAAGATTTCCAGACCATGATCACCATCAAGGATTTTTACGATTATGTAGCCAACCGGCTCGAGACCAATATAACTGCCTGAGCAAATGTCCACCTGGGACGGACAATCGAAGGGTAACCGTCTCGGTTATTCTATCTTCATTTTTTTATTGCGTTGGGGAGGCATCACTCCGGCTTACCTGCTGTTGCGGTTCGTGGTGCTGTATTATCTATGGTTCGTTCCGAAAGCCACAGGGCCTTTACGCGATCTGTACCGGAACCGGCTGCAGCTGAGCTCCCGGCAAACCCGCCGCCTGATCCGGAAGAATATTCTCACTTTCGGGCAAACCATCATCGACCGCATCGTGGTGATGAGCGGGCAAAAGCACCGCTTTACCGTGGAGCGTACCGGGGGGCATTACCTCAACGAGCTGGCCGAAGGCGGCCAGGGTGGTATCCTGGTCAGCGCGCATCTCGGCAATTATGAAATGGCCGGCCACTTGCTGCAGCGGCTCAATTCTGTGGTCAATATCGTAATGTACGATGGCGAAGCGCAGCAGATCAAGCAATACCTGAGCAAGGTTACGGGGCCCAGGACCTTCAATATTATCTTTATTAAGGAGGATATGTCGCATATTTACGAGATGTCGGCGGCCTTGCGGCGCAACGAGCTCATCTGTATCCATGCCGACAGGTATATGGCCGGCAATCGTACCATCACGCATCCTTTCCTGGGCGCCGAGGCGCACTTTCCCCTGGGACCTTTCGTGCTGGCCAGCAAGCTGCGGGCGCCCGTCTGCTTCGTATTCGCCCTTAAGGAATCGAAATACGGCTATCATTTTTATGGTTATCCGCCCAAAACCTATGAGGGACGCGGTACCACGGGCGCCGAAGCTATGCTGCACGATTATGTGACCCTGCTGGAAAATAAGGTGCGTGCGTACCCGGCGCAATGGTTCAACTACTTCGACTTCTGGGCGCAGCCGGAAACACCTGCAACACCCTGATCTGGCCTGTATCACTTCCTCTTTCGCATCTCTGTACGGAGGTAACCCTGTCCTAAAATCCGTCTTTCCCGGTATTGCGCGGCTACCGGTTAATGTTTAATTTCGCCGCACCAATACGCTTATCCATGCAGTATATTCCCCAGGCCGCTCCCTTTGAGATGATCGACGATGTGGTGGCGGCTACTGAAACCGAGACCCGGACCCGCTTTACCGTGAGGGAGGGACATTTGTTTGTCGATGGAGGCGTGTTTACTGAGCCGGGACTGATCGAGAATATGGCGCAGACGGCGGCGGCGGGCACGGGCTGGAAAGCAGCGCAGCAGCAACAGCCGGCGCCGATAGGCTTCATCGGGGCGGTCAAGAATTTTGCAGTAAATACCCTGCCGGCTGTAGGCGATACGATCGAATCGACGGTAACCACGCTGCACCAGGTAATGAATGCGCATGTGGTGCAGGGAAAAGTTACGCTCCGCGGCGAAACGATCGCCGAAGCCGAATTCAAGATCTTCCTGCAATAAATCCTGTTTACCTTTTACTCCAATCTATAACCCTTAAAAAAAATCGATTTATGAAACGGATCGCTTTTCTTCTTTCCCTTTTCCTGGGAACCGTAATGTCGGTGCAGGCTCAGGACGTATTTGATACCAGGCAGCTGGTAACCTGGCTGGGACTCGATTTCTCGGCCCTGAAGCTGATCAAGTCGGATGAAATGGTCTCCAACGAAGAGCTGCAGAACAAATATTTTCCCGGCTGGAACGACCTTGTGATGAACGAACCCAAGAAATTCGATATTGCCAAAGCTGTCGACCGCGCTTCTGTAGAAAGTGACCTGGGCGCAGTAACACAGGCAAACAAGAGCGCCAAAGGCGATTTCATCACCACCGATAAAGCTGCCTTCGAGCACTTGAAAAAAGAGCAGATCGTACAGATGGTGAAGAAGTACAACCTTAAAGGTAAATCGGGCATCGGGCTGGTGCTGGTGGCCGAAGCGATGGATAAGAACCGTAAGGAAGCTTCCTTCTGGGTAACCTTCATCAATATGAGTACTAAAGAAGTGCTGCTGAGCAAACCGCTGATCGGCGAAAGCGGCGGCTTCGGCTTTCGTAACTACTGGGCCGGCTCCATCAACAAGGTGCTGAAGGCTATGCCCGGCGAAATGAAAAAATGGAAAAAAGGAAACTAAGACTGTGGGGAAATCCTAAATTTGGAACCTCGTAGCTTACCGCTGCGGGGTTTCGTTTTTTTATCGCAGGAAGACAGCTTCCCGCAGACCAGAAAAGAAAATGATCGTGTCGCCAATATTTGCTATCAGTTCCGCTTTGCTTAGCCCGGCAGGAAATACGCAAGAGCAGCATATCGCTGCGCTCAGGCAGCAGCAGCCGGCCGTACAGGCTTTCAGCGATGCGGCCGTTGCACCTGCGCCCTTTTTCGCCGGCCGCCTGCCGCCCGCTATGCTCCAGGTGCTGGCCGCCCGCTATCCCGGCGCTAAGCTGGCTTTCAGCCCTTTTGAGCAGATGTGTCTTTTTGCCATCGAAGAGGCATTACAGGAAACAGTGATCGATTGTCGTAGCGAAGACTGTATCCTTATCCTCTCGACAACCAAAGGGAATATCGAATGGCTGAATCGCCAGCCTGACGAACGGATCAGCCTGCACCGTTCTGCCACGCTGATCGCGGAGCACCTGGGCCTGGCCCACCGCCCGATTGTGGTAGCCAATGCCTGCATTTCGGGAGCCCTGGCGCTCCTTACCGGCATGCGGCTGCTGGAAGCAGGGCGTTATCGTCATGCGATCGTAGTCGGCTGCGACCGTTTCAGTAGCTTCGTCCACAGCGGCTTCCAGTCTTTTCATGCTTTGGCCGAAGGTTTATGCCGGCCTTTTGACCGCGACCGGAAAGGCATTAACCTGGGCGAGGCGGCAGCCTGCATGGTCTTGTCCGTAGCGCCTGCAGCAGGCGCAGCACCGCCCCTAGCAAGGCTTGCCGGCGGCGGCGCCAGCAATGATGCCAATCACTTATCAGGGCCTAGTCGTACCGGCGAAGAGCTGGCTGCAGCCATAGGGCAGGCTATGCGCCAGGCATCAGTAAGGCCCGGGCATATCGGCGCGATATCAGCGCATGGTACCGCGACGATGTTCAACGATGAAATGGAAGCCAAGGCATTGACCCTGGCCGGTTTGGCCCATGTGCCGCTGCACAGCTTTAAAAGCTATGTAGGCCATACGCTCGGCGCGGCGGGTATCCTGGAATCGGCGATCGCCTGTATGGCGATGCAGCAGGATCTGTTGCCGGCTTCGCTGAACTATGCCGAACCCGGTGTTTCGACACCCGTAAACGTGCAAAGGCAGGCGGAGCAAGGCCGGTACGACTATGTGCTGAAGACCGCTTCCGGCTTTGGCGGCTGTAATGCTGCGCTGGTATGGGAAAAATTCAATTAGCCTGGAACACCATGGATCCTTTACTCGTATTCGATACTTATCCTACACCCCAAGCTGCGGAGCAGGCGGCAGCATTGCTGCGTGGCAACGCTATTATCGTGGAGATCAACCGGGATGTGCGGCCGCTCGACAGCAATTACCTGGGGCAGCGTTTCGACAATCGTTACCTGCTCAGCCTGCCGGGAAAGGACTTTGAGAAAGCCCGGAAGATACTGGAAGAGCAGACACCGGTCAATCCCGATGAGGTTGATCCGGAATATCATTTATTGTCCTTCAGCGATGAAGAGCTGATCGACGTGATGATGAAAAAGGACGAGTGGGGCGATTACAATTATAAGCTGGCAGAAGCCCTGCTGCAACGGCGCGGTGTACCCATCCCTGGCGTGCAGATCGAATTGTCCAACGTAGAGCGGCTGCGGCAGAAAGAGAAAGCGGCCAGCTCCGACTGGAAGATCCTGTTGCTCGGCTACTTTTCGCTGCTGTCGGGCGCTATGCTGGCCCTGGCCAGGCATCCGGCGTTTACCTTGTTCCCCGGCGGCCTGGCCGTGTTTCTCGGCTGGACGCTCAGCCATTCCAGTCGGACATTATCCACGGGCGGGCAGGTCTACTATTACAAACCCTCATCCCGTCTGCATGGCCTTATCCTGTTCTGGGGAGCTTTGGGGTTTGCCGCCCTGCGCCTTATTCTTTCAATACTGCAATACAGCTAAGCATGAAACCCAAATTAGTAGTTTTAACCGGCGCCGGGATCAGCGCCGAGAGCGGCCTCCGGACTTTCCGTGACAGCGATGGCCTCTGGGAAAATTACAGGGTGGAAGATGTCGCTACACCCCGCGCCTGGAAAAAGGACATGGACCTGGTGCTGCGTTTTTACAACGAACGCCGCCGCGATGTGCTGGCTGCGCAGCCCAATGCAGCGCATCTGGGCCTGGCCGGTCTCGAAGCCTGCTATAACGTGCATATCGTTACCCAGAACATCGACGACCTGCATGAGCGTGCCGGCAGCAGCAAGGTATTGCACCTGCACGGCGAGATATTGACCATGCGCAGCGAAAGGGATGCTTCCATCATTTATGAGATCCGTACGGATATACAGCGCGGCGACCTGGCTCCGGACGGCGCCCAGCTGCGTCCCAATATCGTCTGGTTTGAGGAAGAGGTGCCCATGATCAACCATGCGATCCCGCTGATGCAGGAAGCCGATATTTTTGTGCTGGTAGGCTCGTCGCTGGCCGTCTACCCTGCGGCCGGCCTGCTGCAGTTTGTGCCGCCGGGCGCCCCCAAATATATCCTGGATAAGGTGATCCCGGAGGTGCGCTACAACAATGTTATCCCTATTGAAAAGCCGGCTACCGAAGGGATAGCAGAGCTGCTGCGCTTACTGATGTAATTGGTGTACCTTTCTCCTGTTTTACAGGACGGATACACTATCCTGTAATATCGGGCAGATTCCATGTAAAGACATATCCATGAATACGCACAAGCAAGCAAAGCAGCCCAGGGAAGTCAACAACTCCGGGTTCAGCGGCAACAGCAGCGCAGAAGGAAAGCGGCTGCTGAACAAGGACGGCAGCGCCAACCTGAGCAAGACAGGTATCCCGTTCTACCAGCGGATCAGCACCTACCACACCCTGCTCAAGATGAGCCGGGTGAAGTTCCTGGTAGTGGTCTTCCTCTTTTATACCACGGTCAACCTGTTCTTTGCCGGCATTTATATGCTGATCGGTAGCGACAAGCTGTCGGGTAGCTCCGGCGGGCATGGCTTTATCGACAATTTCCTCCAGGCTTTCTTCTTCAGCTCACAGACGCTGACCACGGTAGGCTACGGACATGTAGCGCCGGTAGGAGTGGTGGCCAATTGCATTGCGTCGATCGAGTCGTTCCTGGGTATTATGACCTTCGCCCTGGTAACCGGCATGTTCTATGCCCGCTTCTCCCGCCCCAAGGCCTACATCCGTTTCAGCGACAATTTTATCGTGGCGCCGTTCCAGGAAGGGAGAGCGATCATGTTCCGGCTGGCTACCTATAAGAACAACGATCTTACGGAAGTCAGCGCTGAAGTAACGGCAGCTATTCATTATGTGGAGAACGGCAAGCGTACCACACGGTTTTACCCCCTGAAGCTGGAGATCAGCAGGATCAACTCTCTGGCCATCAGCTGGACCTGTGTGCACTATATGAATGAGGAAAGCCCTTTCTGGCAGATGCGGGAAGAAGATATGCGGGCCCGTTCCATCGAGCTGCTGGTCACCATCAAGGCTTTTGACGATCATTTTTCCAACACGGTACAGCAGCGTACCTCTTATACCAATGATGAGCTGGTATATGGCGCCCGTTTTGTGCCCATGTATGAGCGCTCCGACTCGGGCGGGCATACGGAAGTTATGCTCGACAGGATCGGCGAATTCACGCGGCATTCTTTTGTGGATGAACCTGACCGCCAGGCAAAGGATACGGCAGACTAGTCTTCGTTTTCTCCGTCGTTTTTCCCCGGTCGTATCTGAAAAGTAAGCCGGTGGTAGCGGGTGTGCCCCAGCTCTCTCACCTTTTGCTTATGAAAAGGGGTAGGGTAGCCTTTATTCTCTTTCCAGTTGTAGGGGATAAATTCTTCGTGAAGGGTGCTCATGTAAGCATCCCGATGGGTCTTGGCGAGAATGCTGGCGGCGGCAATGCTGGCATATTTGCCGTCGCCTTTGATCACACATTCGTGGGGAATGCCGAAATAAGGGGTGAAGCGGTTGCCGTCGATCAGCAGCAGCTCAGGAATAATGCGCAGCTGGTCGATAGCCAGGTGCATGGCTTTGAAAGAAGCCTTGAGGATATTGATGCGATCGATCTCTTCATTGTCCACAAAAGCCACCGCCCAGGACAAAGCTTTTTCTTCGATCACCGGCCGCAGCAGCTCCCTTTGCTCTTCCGTCAGCTGCTTGCTGTCGTTCAGCAGGGGATGGTGAAAATCCCGGGGCAGGATAACAGCGGCGGCCACTACCGGACCGGCGAGGCAGCCCCTGCCGGCTTCATCGCATCCGGCTTCTACAATATTCTTCTGGAAGAAAGGCAGCAGCATGGCCGCAAAAATAACGCAAAAACCGCTGCCTGGCCGGCGCTATTTTTCCACGTCCGGAGATGGGCTATTTCGTCAATTTCCTTGGTGCTTCAAGCACTTTGTCGACCGGCTTGATGGTCTTACGGGTCTTGTGATCGAGCGAAAAGCGACGGGCAACTGTGAGCCGGTAATTGCCCGTGCTGATCCGGTACATACCCTCGTTGTACGATCCGTCGGCGGTAACGGTGCTGTTGACCAGCGAAGCTGTGTAGATCCAGCGCCGGCTGTTGTAACCTACGGCGCCCCTGACCATAAAGTTGGGAGAGACGCTGATCTTATTTTTTTGTTCTGTTGACGTGGCCTCTTTCACAAAGTCGATGGGGATATTCACAGTGAGCGAGCCTGTGGCAAACCAGTTGCGTCTGTATACGAAGGTATAGGCGTAGCCGCCGCCCGGGCCGATGTTGAAGAAGCGCATGTGCTTAACATTACCCTGGGGGAACTCCTCGGCTACCTGCCGGGGCACCAGGAAGCTGTCGCTGTTAATCACCCCATAGTACACATCGCCGCCCAGCAGGAAGGTGCCGGCCGACTGGCATTGCCATTCGTTCTGGATCAACCCGGCGCGATAGGAGAACTTCCGGTTGTTGAAGGCATAATAGGCAGAGCCGCCCACCATACGTACCTTGAGATCGGGCCGGATATAGTAGCCCGGCACACCCGTGATGTAATTTTCCGGTGAGAGGTAATAACCTTTATAGAACTGGCCAAACAGGTCGATCACTACTTTGCGGCCATACAGATGCGCCTGGAGATCAAGGTAGCGGGTCTTGCCACGCTCTTTACCGTCGCCGTTAAGCCCCGGGAAGCCATAGGCCAGGTTGAGGGAAAAAGAGCGGTAGGTAGCGCCGATACCCAGGTTGAGCGTTGTATTGGGGCGATAGCGGAAAGAAGATTTCCTGCTGTTGCCCGGTATCCGTATGCCGGTATATTTTTGAGAAAGATAGACCCTGCCGGTGATCTCCCTGTCGTATGCTTTAACATAAGCTGTATCGGTAGGCGATCGCTGCATAAGACCCTTCAGCAGCTGGGCGGAAGCGCAATAAGGTACAGTACAAAATACTCCTAATGTCAGCAACATTACGACTCCCTTCATGAAAAGGTCTTTTTCTATTCTAGAAAAATGAAAGCGCTGTCTACTTTGATCCCGGGTCCGGCTCAAAATCGAGCGATACCGAGTTCATGCAAAACCGCTTGTAGGTAGGGGGCGGGCCATCGTCGAAAATGTGCCCCAGGTGCGACGCACAGCGGCCGCATAAGACTTCGGTGCGATGCATGCCGTAGGAATTATCTTCCCGGTAGACTACGCTATTGGGCCTGATGGCTTCAAAAAAGCTGGGCCAGCCACAACTGCTGGCAAATTTGGCATCAGATTTGAACAGGGTATTTCCGCATACCGCACAATAATAGGTACCCCTGGTATCGCTGTCCCAGTACCGGCCGGTAAAAGCTCTTTCTGTGGCCTGTTCGCGGGCAACAGCATACAGGTCGGCAGGAAGAATCTTCTTCCATTCGCTGTTGGCTACCTTAAGGTGCGCGGTGTCCGTGCGGGAATAGTAGGGGTTGTTTTTATGGTTGTTTGTCATAGCTTGCTCTTGTGCAGCCCCTTTACAGGCTGGAAATAAAATCATAATAATAAAAAACAGGGTTAATCTCATCTTAAATTTTAATTTTGCATTAATTAAACTCTGTCTTATGAACAAAGTAGTTCTGCTTATATCCTTAACACTTTTGTCTACAACAACTTTCGCTCAGATAAAGTTCGGACCTGAGGCCGGCTTTTATGTGGGTATGCAATCCAGCAAAAGTACTATGGCTGGCGCCGGAAGAATGACCGTGAACAGCAAACCTGCTCCCGGCTTTTCCGGTGGCTTTGTTGCCGATCTCGGACTGATGAAAAATATGTATTTGCAAGGGGGTATTTTTTATTTTTTTGATAACATAAAATATGTGCATCGTGTCGATTTTAACCGGTACGGAATCGGATCGGTCAAGCAGACCACTTTCTACAGAACAAATAGCCTGAGAGTGCCCTTGTATCTTACTTATAAATCAGGTTTTGAGGGTACGGGACGGTTTATTGCCGGTGCAGGTCCATATGTGTCCTATCTCTTTTCGGGCAATATAAGCGCCGATGTTCCGGTACTTACATACGGAACGGATCCGCAAAAAGTTTCGGGTTACGATTACCGGCACAGCAACAGGGACCTGCAATTTGGCAAAGATAGCACAGATGATCTGCAAAACTGGGATTATGGTGTTAATGCCTTCATCGGCTATGAGTCGAATGTTGGCCTTTACTTTAAGGCCGGTTTTGCCTATGGGCTGGGCAACCTGAGCCCGCTGAATACGGCCGATTCCAAGGTACGCAGCTGGGGAATGGGCATCTCAATCGGCTACCTGTTCGGGAAAGACAGTTGGTAAGCGTGTGCTGATATACAAACGGAAATAATAGGTTAATGAGGCGTTTACTTCGGTAAACGCCTTCTTCGTTTGTCGTTGCGGGCTTACCTTTGCGCAAAAATTGCGGCGATTTGAATACTTCCAGCATGGTAACCGATGAGGCCTCGAAGCGCAGGCAGAAAAGAATAGCTCAGTGGCTGATCACCGGGGTAGTGATGATCATCATCCAGACCTTGCTGGGCGGCGTTACCCGGCTTACCGGCTCGGGCCTGTCTATTACAGAATGGGATGTGGTAACCGGCGCATTGCCACCGCTGAACCACGAAGCCTGGGTAAAGGAGTTCGCCAAATACCAGCAATCCCCGCAATACCACTATCTCAACAGCGATTTTACCTTAAGCGATTTCAAAGCGATCTTTTTCTGGGAATGGTTTCATCGCCTTTGGGCACGGCTGATCGGTTTCGTGTTCGCTATCCCCTTTATTTATTTCCTGGTCAAAAAATACTTCAGCAAGGACATGGTGATGCCACTGGTCGCTTTGTTTATCCTGGGCGGTCTGCAGGGTGCTGTGGGCTGGATCATGGTGAAAAGCGGCCTCACCGGCGATGCGATCTATGTACGGCCGACAAAGCTGGCCATCCACTTTGTGCTGGCTATGGTGCTGGCTTGCTATGTGCTGTGGTTTGCCCTGCAGCTGCTGATTCCCAGGCAGGAAAAGGTGCACCATCCGGCCTTGCGCAATCTTTATTATTTCACCTTCCTCGTATTGCTGCTTCAGCTGGTGTACGGCGCCCTGATGGCGGGTAACAAGGCAGCGACCGCTGCGGCGACCTGGCCGACGATCAATGGCAGCTGGATACCGGATGGCATGGGACAGGCCGCTTCGGGTCATCCCCTACTCGAAAACAAGATCACCATTCATTTCATTCACCGGGGCATAGCTTACCTGCTGGCCCTGCTCATCTTTGCGGCCGCTGTCATGGCTTACCGTAAGCGTTCCCGGAGCGCGGCCTTCCGTCGTTATCGCTGGCAGCCGGCGTTGCTGGTAGCGCTCCAGGTAATACTGGGCATTTGCACCGTGCTGACCAGCGTTTCGATCGTTCCCAACTGCTGGGGCATCTTCGAAACCCTGGCCGAATTGCATCAGCTGATCGCAATGTTTTTATTGATGGCATTGGTCACCCAACTTTACCTGCTGAGCGGCAGGCGGGAGGCGGCATAATAATGCCGGCTTAGAAAGTAAATGTATAGGTGAGCACACCGGAAACCGGGAGCAGCACCGTCCTGTCCAGCTGGTTGTTGTTATTCTTCGAGAAGTAATAAAAAGCATTGGACCTGTTGTACACGTTCAGCACGCTCAGGTTCCAGGTGCCGTGCAGGCGGGCAGTGTAGCGGTTAAGCCAGCTGATACCCACATCGAGCCGGTGGTAGGCACGTTGCTCGGTAGTGGCCGCATATTCCTTTACCAGTTCGGCATCATAAGACAGGTCTGAAGTACGGATAATCGGCACCGGGGCCCGTGGCTTGCTCTGGAAGGTGAAAACGCCGGAAAGCTCCAGCGTTTTGCTCAGCTTGTACAGCGCAACCAGGTTTAGATTGTGCCGGCGATCGTATTTATAAGGGAAGGTCAGCCCGTTGTTGATCTCGGGCAGTGTACGGTTACTCCAGGACAGGGCATAGCTGAACCAGCCGGTAAAATTGCCTTTTGTCTTCCTCAGGGAAAATTCAATACCATAAGCCGCTCCTTTTCCTGTGGCTACTTCCTGGTCCCAGCTCGTGCTTCGCTTGGGATCCAGCGAGTCGACCAGGCGCAGCAGCAACAGCTCGGCTACGTCGTTGATCGCTTTATAGTACGATTCCACACTGAAATCCAGAACACTGCCCAGCGTACCGGAAAGGCCCAGGCTGAATTGATGCGATACCTGCGGCTTCAGCTTGTCGGTAGAGGGTATCCATACATCGATGGGCAGCGAGGTCTGGCTGGCCGAAAGCCGGTGGATGTTTTGCTGCATCTTTACGTAAGCGCCATACAGGTACCAGCCGGGATGTAGCTCATAGCGTACATTTACCCTTGGCTGAAGCGAAAGATAGCTCTTACCGTTTTGGCTGTAGCGGTTAAAGTGCAGGCCAGCCGAGGCTTTCCACCGGGGAGAAATATTGAAATGGTCTTCCACATACAATCCGCTTTCATTGCTGACCGAGTCACGGATGAGCTCTTCCTTTGCCGCCGGCGGGTTGGCAACAATAAAGGGGTCCTGGAGCACCCAGTCTTCTGTGAAGCGGTACGGCTCAAAGCTGTGATGGGTGTAATAGAGGCCGGCTTCTACCTCATGGTGGTTGCCCAGCTGGAAGCGGGCATCCCATTTGCCGCCGATATCGTATACACCGCTGGTCACCTTATCCCTGAGGCCGATCCAGTATTTCACATCCGGCTCCAGGATGCCTGGCATCTGTGCGTTGAAGTCGGTGCCTGCATCAAGCTTGTAGGCCGAGTACAACACGCTCAAATTGGTGGTCACGCGGGTGGAGTAGTCGTGGCGCCACCTGAGGCTGGCCGCCTGGTTTGTCGTTTTAAGCGAAATGCCGGTTGTTTGGTAAGCATCCCCGGCATAGAACGTATCGCTGTCCAGGTTAAACACATCCCTTGAGGTATAGCCGCTTAAGTACAGGTGGTCTTTTTCTGAAAAACGATGATGCAGCTTGACATTCATGTCCTGGAAGTGCAGCTTGACCCCGGGAGTGAACAAGCGGACATAAAGATCATGATAGCTTCTGCGCCCGGCGATCATGAAGGTCGTCTTGTTTTTAATGATGGGCCCTTCCAGCATCAGGTCGGAAGCAAAGGTACCCAGCGACAAGGCGCCATGCAGCTGTTTCGGATCGCCGTCTTTGAGGCCGACATCCCATACCGAAGAGATGCGGCCGCCATAGCGGGCGGGGAAAGCGCCTTTATAGATCTCGAGATCCTCCACTGCATTGACGTTTACTGTCGAAACCAGGCCAAAAAGATGGGTGGCATTGAATACGTTGGCATTGTCGAGCAGCAGCAGGTTCTGGTCGGGTGCGCCGCCGCGTACGATAAGGGAGCCTGATCCGTCGTTGGCTTCCTGTATGCCCGGCGTGATCTTCAGCATACTGATCAGGTCGACATCACCGCAGAAACGGGGCAGGTAGAACAGGCGGTTGATCGGGGGGGATACCCTGCTTAAAGGGGATACGGGGATTACATCGTCGGGATCGCCAACCAGCACCGAATCCAGGGCTGATGGCGCCACATCCATGCGGATACGGATCAGGGGAGCGTCTGCGGCTTGCAGCACGATCTCTACAGGTTTATAGCTGAGGTAGCTCAGTCTTAATTTTAAGGTATCTGAAGCCGAGGTAAGGCTGAAATAGCCGTCCTGGTTGGTAAAGGTGCCGGTGCTTCTTTCTCCGGCCAGGGAAACGGCCACGCCTTTCAGCACTTCGCCGGTCTGCTTGTCTTCTATGACGCCATTGAACTGGTAGGTCATTCTTTTTGCAGACTGGCGCCCGAATGCGGGGCCGATAAGGATGACGTGATGCCGTTCTTCAAAAATATAGCCAGAGCCTTCGAACAAGCGCTCCAGGATCACTTTCAGCTTTTCTTTTTTGAAGGAGAGGGGCTTTACCGGGTAGGCCTGCAAGCCGCTGGTTTCGTAGGCAAAGGAGTAACCGGTAGCTTGCTGCAGCTGCATAACGCACTTATCCAGCCTGCCGGAGCTGAGGTCGATGGTCAACCGGGATTCCAGCAGCTGGGCATAAGTGTTTATTCCAGCGAAAACTAAAAGAAGAAAAAAAGCAAACCTGGAATAAATACGCCTTGTCAATCTCCTACATGCCATCCACAATTTAATAACCGCTTATACCGGTAATGTATCTATTTTTCTGTTACACTGACCTCGTTGCCCTTTTTATCGAAGCGCAACCTGCTCATCACCCTGAGCATGTCCAGTACCTGTTCGCCCGAAAGCTCTCTTGAGAAGCTCATGCTGAAGCGATACTGGATCATTTGTCCGGGATCATAGACCAGATGAAGTCTGTAAATAGTTTGCAATATAACAGATAATTCATTTAATGATACATTGTTGAGGTAAATTGTGCTGTTATTTTTCCACTCATTTACTTCTTCGGGTAGGTATTTGCCTTTTTCAAAGGTGTGGAAGCGGCAGGAATAAGAGAGTCTTTCGCCGGGAAGCAGTATGCTCAGGCCCTTTTTATTTTCTTCTACCTGGACACGGCCGGTGATCACGCTTACTTTGATATGCTGGGTATTTTTTCTTACATCGACCACAAATGAGGTGCCGAGCACCTTTACAGACAGGGCCTGTGGCGTGGTGACGGTAAAGGGCGCTTTTTCATTATGACGTACGGAGAAATAGGCAAGGCCATCGAGCGCAACGCTGCGGGAGCCTTTGGGAAAATGTTCGGGAAAACGAAGCGTGCTGCCGCCGGCCAGCCATACTACTGAGCTGTCGGGAAGGGTAACCGGTAGTTTTTGTATCCCGGCGGGTGCGGTAATGGTCAGGAGCTGCGGCGCCGGTTCGCGGGAGAGGAAATAGTAGGCCAGCACAGAAACGCAGAGCAATGCTGCCGCAGCGATACCTACAGTCCAGCGGTTTTTGCGGCGTAGCGGCTGAACCGTAGCGGGTATAGCTGCCGGCGTTTCCCTGCCCTCTTTGATCGTCCGGAAGATCGCATCGCGCATGCCGGTCCTGATGTCTTCTTTCTCCTCTTCCGAAGTAAAGGTAAGTTCATTAATGGCCGGTACTTCGTCGAACCATTGGGACAACATTGCTTCTTCGGCCGGGGTAGCGGTGCCCTGCCGGTGTTTTTCAATAAGCTGAAGCAACTGTTGTTTGTTTGTTATACTAGTCATGATTGTTGTTAAGGGCACGATAACCCTTTATTTAGGTGTTGGCCGTATTGCATTAAAGACAGTGCGGCGCACACGGGGTACTATATTAATATTTTGCCAAAAAAAGAGACGACAGCGAAGAACAGCGATAACAGACGGTAATGCTCCAGCCCGCCGCGGATCTTTTTTAGTGCGTTACCTAATTGATTTTTAACGGTTTGTTCCGATAAGGACAGCTGGTCGGCCACCTGGGCGATCGACATGCCCTGCTCTTTGTTTAGCAGATAGATCTCCTTCATACGGGGAGGCAGCTTGCCGATCTCTTCCTGGTAAAGCCTTCTCAGCTCCCGTTCATTGTTCAGGTCTTCTGAGTGGGTTTCCTTTTCGATAGCGCTCCTGGCTGCATCATAATGTTTCCGTTTGGTATTGACCGACCGGATATGATTCAGCACACGGTTCCTCACGGCTACTTTCAGGTAGCCCTCGGCGGTTTCCCGGATGTCGATCTTATCCCTTTTGTCCCAAAGGTCGATAAACAGTTCCTGGACGATATCCTTCGCCGTTTCCTGCTCGAGCAGGTGCCAGTAGCAAAGCGTGTAGAACTTTTCCCAGTACCGGTTATACAAGGCTTCGAATGCCATCGCGTTGTCCTGCCGTACAAGCGCCCAGAGTTCGATATCAGAATATGAATTCAATAGTGACGGTAAAATATTGGTTTAGAGATCGGGCCCTTGCTGTTTCGCATGCTGGACACAGCTCAGGCAAGGCGGTACTATGTTTGCCCTGTTAATTTATAGTACAGGCAAGTTTTTGCTAATGTAGATAAAATTATGAATAACTATAGTACTCCTTTTTTCTCTTTGTGTCTCCTTTGATTGAACCCCGGCTCCCCGGTTTTTGCTTATGAAAAAATGCCACCTGCCCCTTATCCTTGCGCTTTTATTATTGCCTGGCCTGGTATCCAGAAGCGTTGCACAATTGCTGCCGCCCAACCAGCCGGAGCAGGATGCCTGCAATGCGCTGGTGCTCTGCGGCAGCTCCTTTACCTCACCTTACAGCTACCAGGGTGTAGGCGCTATAAATAATCTCGGCACGACACCCTGCGGATCGGGAGAGGCCAATTCAGTCTGGCTGAAGCTTACCGTCAGCACTTCGGGTACCCTGGTCTTTACCATTACTCCCATATCGCCCCAGGACGATTACGACTTTGCCGTGCTGAACATCAGCAATACGACCTGCAGCAACCTGAGTTCGGCCAACGTAGTACGCTGCAATTTCAACAACAACCAGCCGGGAAGCAATGTGAACGGCGTCATCGGGCTTAATACAACCTCTACCGTGCAAACCGTTGCCGGTGGCACTTTCGGCAGCTCCTTCTGCCAGCAGCTTAATGTAACAGCGGGGCAGGTGTTCCTGATCCTGATCAACAACTTCGGCAATTATGCCCTCGGCGGACCGTCTTCAGGGTTTACTATCAATTTCGCAGGCTCCACGGCTACATTCAATGCGCCGCCGCCACCGCAGCTGCAGAGCATCCTGACACCGGTGTGCAATTATAAAAACGAGATCACGATACAGCTGAGCTCGGAAGTGAAATGCAGCTCTATCGCCGCCAACGGCAGCGACTTTTACCTGAGCCCTTCCGGTACCATCGTCTCTGCCCAGGGGATCAACTGTTCCGGCCCGTCCGGCTATACCGATAAAGTAAAGCTTACCTTTTCGCCGGCGCTTCTGCCCGGTAGTTATACGGTTCATGCGCAGCAGGGCACCGATGGCAATACTTTGCTCGATCTGTGCAACAACCCGCTCGTTCTGCCTGCCCAGCTGAACTTTACAGTAAAGGAGCTCGCCAAAACCGTGACCATGACGCGTTGCTCGGGCCAGATGCCCTTTACCTGGAACGGTATCAATGTAACGACCGGAGGGCCTGCAGCAGCTGTAGCGCACCACACCACCTCTTTCGGCTGCGATTCGGTTACCACACTTAACCTCACGGTGAGCCCTTCGGTGACGGCCACCGTAAGCGGCAGCGTGTGCAGCAACCAATTGCCCTATATCTGGAACGGCATCAGCGTTGCCACAGGAGGCCCGGCTGCAGCAACATTTAACAGCACCAGCACCGGTGGCTGCGATTCGGTAACAACGCTCAACCTTACGGTTAAGCCCGTTTATACCGGCACACAAACGATCCATATCTGCAGCAGCCAGCTACCCTATACCTGGAATGGTGTCGTAGTGCCCGCCGGCGGCACGGCCGTGGCTACTTATACCGGTACGCAGGCCAATGGCTGTGATTCTACTGTAACCCTCAACCTCGTGGTGCATCCGCCTTACAGCGGTACAGTCAATGTAACCATCTGTGCCAGCCAGCTGCCGTATACCTGGAACGGTATCGTAGTGCCTGCAGGAGGGACCTCGACAGCTGTTTATCATGGCACAACAACCTTCGGCTGCGACTCGGCAGTAAGCCTGAACCTTACCGTTAATCCCCTGTACAGCGGCACGGCCGATGTAACGATCTGCAGCAACCAGCTGCCTTATGTATGGAATGGTATTACCGTTGCTGCGGGAGGTACAGCGGTAGCCGTCTATCATGGCAGCACGGCGCTGGGCTGCGACTCGGCGGTGAGCCTGAACCTTACGGTAAAGCCGGTAAGCGCGGTTACTGTCAGCCGTACGGTATGCAGCAATCACCTGCCTTATGCCTGGAATGGTATTAATGTCGCCACAGGTGGTCCGGCAGCAGCTACCTATACCGTTACCGGCAGCAATGGCTGCGATTCCGTAACGACGCTCAATCTTACCGTGACGCCCGTAGTGCAGCATACGGAAAACCTGACCAAATGTGCGGCAGACATGCCTTTTACCTGGAACGGCATTACGGTAACGGCCGGCGGCACCGCTGTGGCCACATTCACCGGCACTTCTGCGGCTCAGTGCGACAGCCTTGTTCAGCTTAACCTGGTGGTGCAGCAGCCCGCGGCGGCGACATTTGCTGCGCAGGGCTGCAGTCAGGCTATATTTGAAGGGCATACCTACACGACCAGCCAGGTGCTGCACGACACTTTGCATTATACTACGGGTTGCGACAGCCTGTACCGCACGATCAATATTACGGTTTATCCCACCAACCCGGTAACGGTCAACCGGGATACTGCCGCCTGCGGTCAGCTGGTGTTCAACGGAGTAACCTATACCGCCAGCACTACGGTAACACAGACCTTCCAGAACGTGCACGGTTGCGACAGCTTGTACCTGGTTACGGCCATTACTATTCATTCCAACACACCGGGTAGCCTGGTGATCGATACGGCGGCTTGCGATGAAGTGATTTTTGAAGGCAGGACTTATACTGAAGAGACTACCCTGACCCGGATGTTCACCAACCGCTTCGGTTGTGACAGCCTGTTGCGTACGGTCAATGTAAGGCCGCAGCATTTCCGGTTGGCGCTGGCCGTCGATCCGCAGGCTATTGTTAATGGTGAGTATGTGCAGCTGAGCACATCAGGCAATGCCAGCTACCATCCGTATGCCTGGTATCCATCGGCTTACTTTCCCGATCAGCAGGCGCTGAACCAGAGGGCGAAGCCGCAGCATGATGAAACATTTATGGTGGTGGCCGTTTCCGATCTGGGCTGCAAGGATTCCGCGCAGATAAAGGTGACCGTCGATACACTGGTGCCCGATGCCTTTATGCCCAATGCTTTCAGCCCTAATGGCGATGGGCTCAACGATCGCTTTCTTCCCGGCTTCTTTAACCAGAGAGGCTATTCGGTCAAGATCTTCCGGATCTATAACCGTTGGGGGCAGGAAGTCTACGACGGATCGGGCAAGAATAACCAGGGCTGGGACGGCACCTACTATAACCAGGGTAAGCCGGCCGACGGCGGTACTTATTATTATGTATTGAAAGTAGTCTTCCTGAATGGAAAAGAAAAGATGATGAAAGGTGATGTACAATTGATCAGATAAGATATCCCGGCAGGTACTGGCCGGGAAGCAGGCAGGAATAAAGAATAACAGGCAGGAAAGTTGACCAGTTCCCGGGCCGGCGCATGCTGGTCCGGGGACTTTTTTGTCCCGGGCAGAACGGAGCGATCACTGGCCAGGGCCAGCTTCAGACGACGATGCCGTTCTTTACGGCGTACATCACCAGGCCGGCCGTATTACGTACTCCTATTTTTTCCAATAAGGCGGAGCGGATACCTTCGACCGTGCGGGGGCTCAGGAATACTTTCCGGCCGATCTCCGAAGCCGTCAGCTCCTGGCAGATGAGCTGCAGCACCTGGGTTTCCCTTTCGTTGAGCCGTATCTCCTGCCGGAAGCGCGGCGGCTCTTTCTTCTGCTGGACCACTTTGCGCAGCAGGGTGGTGTTGACAAGGTCGTTGAAATAATACTCATTCTCGCACACCGAATGGATCGCCGTTTTGATCTCCTGCGGTTCCGCGTTCTTCAGCAGGTAGCCGTTGGCTCCCGCTTCCATCATGTGCAGGATGAAATGCTCTTCTTCAAACATTGTGAGCACAACCACCTTAAGCACAGGATACTGTTCCCTGAGCTGTTTGAGTGTTTCCATGCCGTCCATCTCAGGCATTTTCAGATCAAGCAGCACCACATCGGCTTTGCGGGATTGCACCAGGGCCAGTAGTTCCAGCCCGTTACCGGCTTCTCCGGCACACTTGAGCTTATGGTCGTCGGCCAGGGTCATTTTAAGGCCTTGCCTGAAGATCTTGTGGTCGTCAGCTATAATGTAAGATATGATCGCCATGGTTACAGGTGATTAAAAAACCTCCTTTATAGGTGCTTGGATAGTAATCGTAAACAAACTTACGGATACTTGCTCAAAATAAACAGAAGCGTCTATGCTTTTTAGCCTCGTGACGATATTTTTCAGACCGATCGCACCTTTTTTGTAGAGCAGCTCGTCGAACAGGTGCTGGGTGATGCCGGTGCCGTCGTGGCTGACGACAAGCGTGACCTGGCCGGGAACGGCAGTGCTTTCGATTGTCAGCGACCGGGGATGGGCATGTTTCAGGATGTTGTGCGTGAGCTCCTGTACTACGCGGTAGAGCGACAGCTCGGTATTCTCAGGCAAGCGGGGAAGCCTGGCCAGGGAGATGTAAGCGGCATGCACGCTATCGGATTGCCCGATCATGTCGGCCAGCGCCTGCAGCGATACTTCCAGGCCGAGGTAGTACAAGGTGGATGGCTGTAGCTTGTGGGCGATATTGCGGATCTTTTGAAGGCTTTCGTCGAGGAGCGCTTTGGATTGCTGTATCAGCGGTGTGTCGGTCATTTTCAGCGCGGCAGTAGACAGGTAAAGCTTGACGGAAGCCAGGGTAGGGGCAATATCATCATGCAGCTCGGCGGCAATGCGCATGCGTTCCTGCTCTTCGCTCCGGATGGAGGCGTTCAGCAGCTCCTGCTGCTTCTCCCGGTTGATCCGCTCGATCTCTATCTGCGATTGAATGACGCGGCGCTGGTAGAGGATCACGAATAAAATAACGCCCATAGCCATGAGTAGCATGGCCGATACTCCGAGAATCACAATGCCGGCGGTCTTCAAGCGTCTTCTTTTTTAGATAAAGCTATAGCTAATAATATGTTTTTCAAAATGTTCAGAGAAAGAAAAAGGGTATTCCAAAGCTGGATCAAAGTAGCTTTATCCGCAGCAGTTTTGATATGAATAGTCAGCAAAAAAAGAAAGAAAGCTCCGGAAGAATAGATGAGGATCGCAATGTTGGACCAGAAGAAGGAAGATTGCTCGAGGAAGAGGATTTTTTGCTGCCGGAGGATTGTGAAAAACCCCCATATACTAAGGCCAATGTATTCGATCAGGAAAACGCTTATCCCTAGCCGGTTCAGCCGAAACCAACCGGTATCAAAAGTAGTAAGTGTAATGAAAAAGGATAAACTGATACCCAGCCAAAAATAAAACAAGGTACCCTTAGGGAATACCTTGTTTTTATAGAACAGAAAGATAAGACAGCACTCACAGAGTGCAAACAAATTGCTCGTAATTGCTACCTCTGCCTGAAAGCATCGCCTGACAACGGGAACCAGTCCCTCATTAAGAATACTGCATACCGCGTACCACCATAAAAAATTATTGCGGCGCCTCAAGCCGGCAATGATGGGAAGCAGTGGGGAAAGGATCGATAGGAGCAGTAGCATTCAACGCGTTAATTGATGTTTATTCTTGTGACAAATACTCCAGCAATGCTTTTATGAGATGTTTTGTAGGTGGATCCTGGCTATAGTTGTAATAGGCAGTTTGGCCTGTTGGAAGCATAAACTTAAACAGGATGACTTCCTGCCAGGTGGTAAATGGATTAGTTGATTTTCCGATAGAAAAAAAGAATTCACTCACCGTAGGATACTCCCTGAATATTGCCTTGAACAAAGATAGAGAAAAGTAATGTTGGTTAGCCGGAGCAGAAGCTTGTTGGACAGCTGTAAACGTGATTTTAGTATTGTCAGCTGGATCTGTAATCTCTATTTGGTCGTCAACTTCGACAACGTATTCATTACACGGCTTATACCTTCCTTCAAACATGATCTGGGCTTCGATTTCGCCTCTTGTTATTCGTTTGAATTGGATTTGTTGAATAGCGGTGGCGACTCCTTTAAACCTGAACAGAATCATTTTTTCAAAAGCACTTTGAGATATGGGATGTCTCTCATAAAGCAAGAAATCTTCATAGTCTCTTTGTTCGCAATCTGCAATAGTCAATGCTTTATTCCATATTGGGGCAAAAGCATCAAGAGCATCAATTTCGAAATTGAGTTGGTCTGCCATAAAAAGTAGTGTTTAAATTTTAACGGAATAAAAATAGGGTAATCAAAGCTTCTTGCAATAGAGATGAGATGTGGCGTAAAAAAATCCAAATGTTGATTTGGGCTAAAATCAACGTTTTATAATACTGCGATTGAGAAAATCCCGTATATCTATTTGAATTTTTCCGTATTTCTACGGTCTTAAGTGTGAGGATTCCCTTGTGTCACTTTCCGTTTTTCTACGTGTGGTTCAATTGCCCTCGTCGTTTTATTTTTGTTAGTAGCTAAGTAGCTTTACTAAGCGATTCGCAATTATCATGGCCCTCATCCAAGTCGGATCTATCAACAGCTTTGCCGTAGCCCCTGCAGCAAAAGTGGCTGCTGCAGCAGCCCCGCCTGAGAAGCGTACGCAGCTTCTTCGAGCTGAAGGCAATGCCTCTGTACTGATCCTTAACCGTTATTAACGAAAAGCAGGGTCTACGTTGTTCTACTGAAATTGCACCGGGTATTCTTTTTTATCCGGGAATTTCTATTATTTTACCCTAACCGCATCGCCCTGATGCGCACCATAATACCAACACTATGCCCCAGGTCAAAATGAATGTCTCCGACTTCAGCGATTCGGTAACACCGCTGCTGGAATTCCTCCGGCGTAAATTTCCCCAGGGACTGGGAATTTCAGATATCGTCGACAACCCCGATATCACAGAGCAGGTGCTTAAAGACAAAGGCGTTGCCGATACCGCACCCCGGCGCTATGTCGACCTGGTGCTCGAAGGAGGAGGAGTGCATGGCATTGCCCTGGCCGGCTATACTTATATCCTGGAGAAGATGGGTAATTCCTTTATGAGCACTGCCGGCACCAGCGCAGGGGCCATCAACAGCATGCTGCTGCATTGCGTCTATACCAAGAGGGAGGCTGTGATCCTGGACCAGGACCCGGCCAAATATTACGAGACACGGTCGGAAAAGCTGCTGGAATACCTGTCCAATAAAGACCTGTCCGAGCTGGTGGATGGGCATAGATGGTGGCGCAGCCTTATTCTCAACGCCTTTACCGGCAAAGTACGGTTTTCCAACCTGAAGAAATACTTCAAAAAATTCCGTTTCTACGCAGTGCTGTTTGTTGTTAACCTGCTGTTGCTCCTGCTGTTCATGGCAGGAAATACTTTCCTGGAAGGCACGCAGTGCTTATCGCATACGATCAGCAGGTGGGGCGCTATTGTTTCCGGTATCCTGCTGTTTGCCGCAATTTGCTTCATTACTGCCCAGCTGCTCAGGGGCCGCATGCTGTATCTCTTCGCCGAAAGGCTGGGCATCAATCCGGGCGATGATTTCGAAGGCTGGGTGTCGCGCTGTATGGCCGACAATGGTATTCAAAGCGTGACCGACCTGAAAAATAAGCTGGATAAGGAAGGCAAGCGGCTGCACTATCGCTATGATAAATGCAGCAAAGCTGGTCCTGATTATGCAGCGCAAGAGGACCAGCCATTGACCCGCTCGACCGCTGTAAGCGATACCTTGCAGGATAAGATCGAAGATCCCCGGTACAGTATCTCCGCCGTGAAGGAAGAGCTGAAGAACCGCGTGGAAGGTACTGTCCGTCTGAGGTCGGCAGCCCCTGCGCCGGAGAAAGCCTCGGCGCCGGAGCCGATGCAGGCGGTGCTGAGAAGCCTGGAACGGCGTGTGGAAAATTTCTATCATGAACAGCCGGTCAAGCAGCTGGTGATTGTGGCAGCCGACATTACCAACGAGACAAAAGTGGAGTTCCCCGCGATGCACCCTATGTACTGGGGCTCGGATTACTCCATTTCTCCCGCGCAGTATGTACGGGCGTCCATGTCGATCCCCTTTTTCTTTAAGCCGCTTAAAGTATCCTTTGCCGCTTCCCAGCTGAAGCTGATCCAGGAAGAATGGTACAAGCGCATGGGCGTACGGAAGCAGTTTACAGAGGAGAATAACTATTCCCTGTTTGTTGACGGCGGCCTCATCTCCAATTTTCCTGTAAATGTTTTCTACAATCCCGAAATACCCGTGCCGGCCAAACCTACGATAGGTGTCAAGCTTGAGTACGAGGACGATGGTGTGTACAAAAGCATCCGCTCAGAGCTGGGGCTGGTAGGTTCTATGGTATCTACCATGCGCTATTTCTATGACAGGGACTTTATCAACAAGCACAACATCTACCGCAAAACGGTGCGCAGTATCGATACCGGCAATATCAACTGGCTTAACTTCAACCTTAGCTCCCGGGAAAAGATCGAGCTGTTTTTCCGTGGCGCGCTTACGGCCACTATCTTTCTCAGCCGGCATTGCATGACCGGGCAGGAAGAGCAGGAGCTGCTGAGCTATGGCAAATCGGTGAAAGGAACGGAAGGTGTCTTCTCAATCTACGAAGGACAGGAAATGGTTTTTCATACCGAAGACTTTTCGCTGGACAATATCACCTTCGAATGGGAGCAGTACAAGTTCGATCGCATGCTGGCCGACGACTTCTTCAAGCAAAATCCCACCGAGCTATTGAAGAAGGATGCTGCGCTCGTTGACCCTAAAATCCAAAAGCCATGAAAGCCGAACAATGGTGTCTCGACCTGGTATGCGCCGATCCTATGCTGCGCTGGCTGATCCTTTTCCTGGCCGCAGGCACGGTGTTCTGGTACACCATGCTGCATATTCTTTCAAAAGGTTTCCTGGTGCCACCGACAGCTGCTGCGCCCGAAGGGAAGCGCTTCTTGGTTTTCCGGCTGCAGCTGCCCTTTTCCCACAAGGCTTTCCGCCAATTCCTGGAACAGCTCCCTGACCGGACGGTCAAGCTGTTGAGATGGTCACTTTGGATCGACTTTGTTTTTATGGCATTCGTCTATCCCTTGCTGGCGCTAGTCGCCTGGTACCTGCTGCGGCACAGGGCTGGGGGCTGGGGATGGCAAGCCGCTGTGCTCTGCGCGGCCACCTGGCTGCCTTTCGTGGCCTGGGGCCTGGATATCCTGGAAAATATCCTCTCCTTTGCCTGCCTGAAGCAGCTCAGCCCGTTTAAGTCCAGGTTATTGCTGCTGACAGCTTTGCTGAAATGGGTGGCGGTGCTTGCTGTTGTCACAGGTCTGCTCTCCGCCGGTCTGAGTGGTTGCTGCTAAAGTTCAGGGGACGTGGCAGCTGCAAAGATCAGGGCGCGGCGGTATGCTTGAGGCTGATGAAAGTGCGGCCCGGGATGCCCTTGCGGAATCGGCTATGATGCCAATTTTTTATGAAATATTTTTTTTCTGTAAGAATACAATCTCTGAACTTTCATTAGGTTTGTAAGAGAAATAGCAAACCCTATGAAGACGATTCACCTTGCTAACGAGCCGCGCAGCGCGAAAAGCCCTGCGGGGCTTGCGCTCCTTCTTTCGTTTTTCCTTCTTTCCTGCTTTTCTTCCTGCAGCAACCGCAACGAAGTGCAGGTGGTGGACAAGAACTTTGACGTTGAGGTAGAACAGCAGCAAAACCTGGTGTTCCGTTTCAACAAGGACCTGTACCCCGATAGCCTGCTCAACCGCTGGGACACGACGAAGTACATCGAGTTTGAGCCCAAAGTAGCAGGCTCGTTCCGGTGGAACAGCTCCAGCGAATTGGTATTTTCGCCGGCCAGTGGCTTCCGTCCTGGCGTGGAGTATAAGGCAATGCTGACGCGGCATATCCTCAGCAAGGGGAAAAAAGAATACCGTTTTTCTAAAAGCCAGGTGCTGAGCTTCCACACGGCGCCGATGAAGGTACAGCAGGCGCATACCTCCTGGATGCGCGGAAGGGAATCGGGTAATGTGATGGTACAGCTCGACCTGGAATTCAATTACGAGACCAATATCACAGAAGCGGCGGCAAAGCTTAAGCTGAGCGCCAACGGCAACCCGGTAAGCTATAATGTCGTGAACAGCGGTATAGGCAAAACCTTATCGGTACAGCTGCTGCCGCTCAACGACAAGGATGAGGAAGTAAAGCTGGATATAACCCTGGCCAAAGGCGTACCCATAGCGAACAGCAAGGTCAGCTCCATTGCCGATACCAGCTTCAGCACATCCATTGCCTCGCGCTTTACCCTGGCCGTAACCGACGTGCAGGCGCAGCATACCGGTGTGGAGGGCATTGTGAACATCAGCCTGTCGCAGCCGGTAGCCGAAGAAGGCCTTAAGGACAAGATCAAAATCGAGCCCGCCGTAGCCTTTGATGTAACCGCCAATGAAAGCGGCTTCATCCTGACCAGCGGCGAATTTGACCCTAAGAAGACCTACCAGGTAACGCTGAGCACCGCGCTGGAAGGCACTTTCGGCGGCAAGCTGAAAGAGGAAACCACTAAAGAGGTCATGTTCGGCGAGCTGGACCCCGCCATTAATTTTATCAACAGCAAAGGCCTTTACCTGTCTTCGAAAGGCTATCGCAACCTGGCGCTGAACATTGTGAACGTACCCAAGGTTGAGGTAACGGTGGTCAAAGTATATGAGAACAATATGCTGCAGCTGTTCCGTGGCGGCTCCAGCTATGGCTATTCCTACGATGAAGACGATGACTATCACAACTATGAATATTACAACACCCAGAACCTCGGCGATACCGTATTTACCACCAGCTACGATGTTTCCAAATTGCCTAAGAATAATGCCGCGCACCTGCTGCATCTCGACTTCAGCGATAAGCTCAAAGGATACAACGGCGTCTATGTGATCACGATCGCCTCTTCGGAGCAGAAATGGCTGCAGCAGAGCAAAATCCTTTCCCTATCTGACATCGGGCTTATCCTCAAGCAGGAGCAAGACAAGATGTACGTTTTCGCCAATTCGATACGGAATGCCTCACCGCTGAAAAATGTAAAGGTCTCTTTCATCTCTACTACCAACCAGCAGGTGTACAGCACCGAGACCAATGGTGATGGCGAAGCGGTATTTGAGAACATCAAAGAAAAGGCGCCGGGCTTCAATGTCGGTATGGTAACGGCGAAGATGGGAGAGGAATACAGCTTTATCTGGCTCGATCAGAGCAGGGTGGAAACCTCCCGCTTCGATGTGGGGGGCAGGAGCACGAATGCTACAGGGCTGAATGCCTGGATCTATGCCGAACGCAGCCTCTACCGGCCCGGAGAGACCATTCATGCCAGCGCTATCGTAAGGGATGAAAGCTGGGGACAGCCGGGCGAAATGCCGGTAAAGCTGCGTCTCCTGATGCCCAATGGTAAAGAGTTTGCTACCCGGAGAAAGATACTGGATGAGCAGGGCAGCACCGAAACCGATTTTGCCATACCGCATACGGCGCTTACCGGTACTTATGTACTGCAGGCTTTTACGGGCAACGATGTGCTGCTGGCTACCTACAATTTCAGCATTGAAGATTTTATGCCCGACCGCATCAAAAGCGATCTGAAACTGAATAAGGAAGATTATGGGGTGGGCGAAGAGGTATCTGCTTCTCTGCAGGCCGATAACCTGTTCGGCACACCTGCAGCCGGCCGCAATTATGAATGGGAGCTGAACCTGGACAAGGTAGCCTTTGAACCTAAAGGCTATGAGGACTACAGCTTCGATGTGGTGAAGAAGTTCAGCTTCAGTACCGTGTTCCGTTCCGGGAAGACCGACGCCTCCGGTCATGTTTCGGAAGCCGTTACGCTGGATAAGGATCTTTCGGAGACCGGCTTGCTGCAAGGCAATATACGCGCTACCGTATTCGATGAGACCGGGCGACCGGTGCATCGCTATGCCCGTTTCCAGGTCTACACCCAGCCGGTCTTTGCCGGTATCCGCAATTTCAATTCCTATGTAGGCACCCGCGTGCCGCTGAAGATAGGCCTGATCGCGCTGGATCGCAGCGGCCGTCCGCAGGCGCAGCAGCTTACCGTTTCGGTGATCCGCAGGGAGTGGCAGAACGTGATCCAGGAGAACGGCGGGAAATATAAATATGTAGCCCAGTGGACGGAAAAAGTGCTGCAGACGCAGCAGGTAAATTGCTCGGGCAGCAATACGGTATTCTCCTATGTGCCCGATGTGAGCGGCCAGTACGAAGTAAGAGTGGCCATAGCCGGCAGCAGCAGCTATGTGGCGCAATCTTTCTATGCCTATGGTCACGGCGATACGCAATATGCTTCCTTCGAGGTCAACAACGAGGGTAATGTAACGATCAAGGCCGATAAGGAAAGCTATGCTCCCGGCGATGCCGTCAACCTGCTCTTCACCACACCTTTTGAAGGAAGGATGCTGGTCAGCATCGAACGCGATAAGGTGATCGAGCACGTGTTCCTGCAGACCGAAAATAAATCGGCTTCGCTTAAGCTCAAAGCTACGGATGCCTATTTACCCAATGTCTATGTATCGGCAACCCTGTTCCGCCCGATGGATGCCAGCGATATGCCGCTTACCGTGGCGCATGGTTTCCGGAACATCAAGGTAGAAGCCAGGCAGAATAAGCTGCCCGTCGCGGTTTCCCTTACGGAGAAATCGCGTTCGAAGACGAAGCAGGTGATCACGGTGAAAACCGTTCCCAATGCCTTCGTGACGATCGCGGCAGTAGACGAAGGCATCCTGCAGGTGAAGAACTATAAAACACCCGATCCTTACGGCTATTTCTACCAGAAGGTAGCCCTGGCGGTGAACAGCTTCGATATCTATCCTTTGCTGCTGCCCGAATATAAGGCAACCTTATCCAGCACGGGTGGCGATGGCGGCGACGATGGCCAGAACGCCCGTGTGAATCCCCTGTTCGTGAACCGGGTGAAGAATGTTTCTTTCTGGAGCGGCATCCGGAAAGCGGATGGTAGCGGCACCGTACGCTACGAGATTGATGTGCCGCAGTTCTCCGGCGATATAAGGGTCATGGCCGTCGCCTATAAGGACAAAGGCTTCGGCAGCTTCGACAATCATATGAAAGTGGCCGATCCTATTGTGATCAGCAGCGCCTTGCCCCGTTTCCTGAGCCCGAAAGATGTAGTAGTGATGCCGGTAACGATGAGCAATACGACCACAAAAGATGCGCGTGCCGAGGTAACGGTTACCGTGAAAGGTCCGTTGGGCGTATCCGGCAGCAGCAGCCAGTCGGTCGATATCAAGCCCAACAGCGAAGGCCGCGCCGTATTCAATATTGTCGCAGCAGCGCAGATCGGCGCCGGTACAGTAACGGTTACCGTAAAGGCTCTGAACGAAACCTTTACCAATGAAACGGAAATAGCCGTTCGTCCGGCAGCATCGCTGCAAAAGCAATACCAGAGCGGCACTGTAGCAGCAGGCGCTACTGTGGCCATCCCGCTCAACGCCAATTTCCTTCCGGGCACCCTTTCCGGCAGCCTACTGGTAGCGACATCGCCCCTGGCGCAGTTTACGAAGAACCTGTCTTACCTGGTCAACTATCCCTATGGCTGTGTAGAACAAACAACCTCCTCCGCTTTTCCACAGCTGTACTATACCGACCTGGTCAAGGCCTTGGGCGCCAAAGACGATAGCGATCAGAGTCCGAACTACAATGTGCAGCAGGCCATATGGAAGCTGCAATCCATGCAGCTGCCCAACGGTGCGCTCAGCTACTGGCCCGGCGGCAATTACGAGAGCTGGTGGGGTAGCGTTTATGCGGCGCACTTCCTGCTGGAAGCGCAGAGGGCGGGCTTTGACGTGAATGCCAATACCCTCAGCCGTTTGCTGGAATATGTCAAATTCCGGCTGAAGAAAAAGGAAATGATCGAATACTATTTCAACGGCAAGGAAAGAAAGAGCATTGCCGCCAAGGAAATTCCTTATTCGCTCTACGTGCTGGCCCTGGCCCGCCAGCCGCAGCAAAGCACCATGAATTATTATAAAGGCAACCTGTCTATGCTGAGCCTGGACGGCCGTTACCTGCTTTCCGCCGCTTATGCCCTGGCCGGCATGAAGGACCAGGCCCGGCAGGTAGTGCCGCCTGCCTTCACCGGGGAGAAAGCCAATACGGTTTTCGGGGGCAGCTTCTATTCCTATACCCGCGACCGTGCGCTGGCCCTGAATGCCTTGCTGGACGTGGATCCGGCCAACCCGCAGGTGGCCGAGCTGGCGCGCCAGCTCTCCGAAGAGCTGCGCAACAATATTTATCTCAATACACAGGAAAGTGTCTTCAGCCTGCTGGCGCTGGGCAAGATCGCCCGCCGGAGCGCCGGCACCGATGCGGAGGCGCAGGTGCTGGCCGGAGGTAAAAATATTGGCACGACAAAAGGCACGCCCTTAAAGATCGATCTAAAGCCTTATTTCAACCAGCCGATGCAGCTTAAGGTTACCGGCAAAGGACAGTATTACTTCTTCCGCGAGCTGGCGGGCATTACCGCCGACGGCAGCATAACAGAAGAAGACAAGTATATGAAAGTGCGCCGGAGCTATTACCACCGTGAAGGCAAGCCGATTGCAGGTACTACTTTCCGGCAGAATGATCTTATCGTGGTGAAGCTGGTGATCGCAGCAGAATACAGCGGGGAGATCGAGAACGTGGTCATCACCGATATGCTGCCGGCAGGCCTGGAGATCGAGAATACCCGGCTCAATGCCATGCCCAATATGAAATGGATTACTGAAGCCAAAGACAAAGATGAGCCCGATTACATGGATGTGCGCGACGACCGTCTGAACCTCTTTACCTCGGTCAACAGTACACCAAAGACTTTCTATTACATGGTACGCGCCGTATCGCCCGGTACATACCAGCTGGGTCCCGTACAGGCTGATGCCATGTACAACGGCATGTACCATTCCTATAACGGCGCCGGTGTGGTGAAGATCACGGAATAGCCATATTGATGATGCAGGCAAGCGACACAGGGTTATGCCAGCGGGCCTGCTGCAAACATACCAGCAGGCTTATCCCTTACCTGCTCTGAAAAGACAGCAGCATCCCTCTATTGGAAAAGCTGTTTGACCTCCTTCTTCAGCAGCTTGCCCATGGCATTACGGGGCAGCGAGTCCGTATGTAGAAAATGCCGTGGTATTTTGTAGGGTGCGAGGCGTTCTTTCAGCCAGTCTTTTAGCAAGGCCGTGTCGGCATCGCCGGTAATGGCTGCTGCAATGGTCTCGCCCCATTCTTCGCTGGGCAGCGCTACTACAGCGCATTCCTTTACACCGGGGTGTTCCAGCAAAGCGTTTTCTATCTCCAGCGCCGAGATCTTGTAGCCTCCCGATTTGATGATATCGCTGGAGCTGCGGCCGAGTATGCGGTAGGTTCCTTCCTCATCGCGCTCTGCAATATCACCGGTACGGAACCAGTCGCCGTCAAATGATTTTGCCGTCTCTTCCGGCCGGTTCCAATAACGCCGGAACACGGTGTCGCCTTTTACCTGCAGTTCGCCCGGGCTGCGCGGCGCTTCGATGATTCTGTTCTGCTCGTCCGTCAGCCTTACTGCAACATAGGGCAGGGGAGTGCCTACATAGCCTGGTTTCCGTATGCCGTTCAGCGGATTGGAAAGCGCCATACCGATCTCGGTCATACCGTAACGCTCAAGCAAAGTATGGCCGCTGATCTGCCGCCATTGTTCCAGCACGGTTACCGGTAGCGCCGCAGAGCCGCTCACCATCAGCCGCATGCTGCGCATACCCGCCTGCCAGGCTTCCTGCGTGCGGGCATCGAGCTGTTGAAAATGCTGGATCAGCTTATGATAGATGGTCGGTACCGCCATGAATAAAGTCAGCTCGCCCGATGTCATTCTTTCCGCCACATACGCCGGATCGAAAGCCGGCTGCATTTCCAGCATCGCCCCGTTATACAAGGCACAGCAGGTAATGTTGACCACGCCATGTACATGATGCATGGGCAGCACATTGAGTATGCGATCGCTGCTATGCCAGGCCCAGGCTTCCGAGAGCGAACGTAGCTGCGTATCCAATTGCAGGTGGCTGATCACTACACCCTTGGGCTTTCCGGTGGTGCCGCTGGTATAGATCATCATGGCGTCGTCCGTTTGTCTCACTTCCGGGAGGCTGATGGCGGCAGGGCCATCCAGCTCTGTCAATGCGATGGTAACAGAAGGATCTGCGCAGGCCTCCTGCGCTTTCTCTGCAAATGATGTTTCATAAAGGAAAAGCCTGGCGCCCGTGTCCTGTACCAGATAAGCGATCTCCTCTGCAGGGTGCGCGGTATGCACCGGTATAGCAATGCCTCCGGCCAGCCAGATGCCCCATTGCGTCGCCACATAGGAAAAGCCTGAAGGCACCAGGAACAATACGGGACCGGGGAAAGGGCCGTTACGATGTACAATGGCCGCAGCGATCCGCCGGGCCTCCAGCAGTAGCTGCGCATAGCTATAGCTTCCAGTGTTGTCCGTTATGGCAATACGGCTTCCGCGGCCTTTGCTTTTCTCAATAATGGATATCATATGTTGCAGCAGCCGGCGCTTTGAAAGCCTTGCCCCGCCACAAAGATAGCGCATAGCTTATCCGTTTGTTAAACATGTACATATGGTTATTTTAACCTATAACCTTAACCTGCGATTAACAGGCCTAAATAGCCCCCCGGTATAACTTTGTAGACAACAAAAAATAAAAACAACATCTGTTATGAAAAAGACTTTCCTTGCCGTTGCAGTCGTTACGCTTGCCGCCACCGGTGCTTTTGCACAGGGTAAAAAATTGCAGCCGGTAAAAGCTACTGCTACTGAGAAGGCTGCCGTTGCTACTCAGCCTGCTGCTGTTGCTGCTACTCCGGCCGAGCCTACCACCACGATTAAATTTAAAACAGAAACACACGATTTCGGTACTTTACAGGAAGGCGATCCTGCTGAAGCTGAATTTGTGTTTACCAATACCGGCAGCAAGCCCCTGATCATCCAGAACGTTCAGCCCGGTTGCGGTTGTACTACGCCTTTCTGGTCTAAAGATCCTGTAGCGCCCGGCAAAACCGGCGTGATCAAAGCTGCTTACGGTACCAAAGGTCGCGTGGGTGCTTTCAACAAGAACATCACCGTTACCTCTACTGCCGGTACCAATGTGATCTACATCAAAGGCACTGTGGAAAAAGCGCCCGAAGGCTCCGTTCCCCAGAACAGCTCTATGATGAAGACCAACTAAGATCATTTCAACAGGCATGAGGTCCTGAAAGAATAGCTCAACACCGGGAATACAGGGCCGCTATGCCTTCCCGGTGTTGGGTTTTTTTAACCCCAAATCGAACGGACGAATGAAAAGAATACTGACTGCCTTTATGCTGGTTGCCGCTTCTACTGTGGCTGTGTATGCGCAAAAAGGCGCTAAGTTTGAGTTTAAAGATAAGAACGACACTTACGACTTCGGCACGGTAAAAGAAGGGGAGAAAGTCGTGCACGTATTTGAATTCAAGAACAGTGGCGACCAGCCCTTGCAGATACTGAAGATAGATGCCGGTTGCGGCTGCACTACACCCGAATGGCCCAAAACGCCGATCATGCCCGGCAAAAGCAGCTCGATCAAAGTCACCTTCAATACGGCCGGTAAAGTAGGCCCGGCCTATAAGGATGTCACCATCAAGTCCAATGCCGTGCTTGACGACAAATCCAAAGAGCGCTATACGCTTATCCTGAAGGGAAGCGTCGTCGCCAAATAAGACTTTATTCAAAAAACAGAACGCTCCGGGGATCCCTCCGGAGCGTTCTTGCTGGGTATGGCAATGGAGGCAACACGCCTGTCGGAATGCAATAGCGGTCTGAACGGCGAAAGATTTTTTCTCGCAACGCCGCAACGAATGCTGCTTTTCCCACGAACACAACATGCCGGTCGGATAGTGGTAGCAGGCTGATGACGAAGACTCAGCTTTTCCGCTTCAGCAGGAATACGCTCAATGTCAGGATATCCTCCTATCTTTGCGCTCAAATTCAAAATCTCCACATTTCATGAGCTTTATTACTGACGTTTATGCCCGCCAGATACTCGATTCGCGTGGCAATCCCACTGTAGAAGTAGATATTTATACCGACAACGGCGCTTTCGGCCGTGCAGCTGTGCCTTCCGGCGCATCAACGGGCGTTCACGAAGCGGTAGAGCTGCGCGACGGCGACAAAAAGAAATTTCTGGGCAAAGGGGTATTGAAGGCAGTAAAAAATGTAAATGAAACCATCGCTGAGGAGCTGTATGGTCTTAATGTAATGGACCAGGCTGGTATCGACAAGATGCTGCTGGCCCTCGACGGCACTCCCAATAAGTCGAAGCTGGGCGCCAACGCCATGCTGGCCGTAAGTATGGCCGTAGCCAAAGCTGCGGCTGAAGAAGCCGGTATGCCCCTGTACCGCTATATCGGTGGTACCAACGCCAAGACGCTGCCCGTGCCGATGATGAATATCCTGAATGGCGGTGCGCATGCAGATAACAAGATCGATTTCCAGGAATTCATGGTAATGCCTGTTGGCGCCGCTACCTTCACCGAAGGCCTGCGCTGGGGTGTGGAGATCTTCCATACGCTCAAGACTGTATTGAAAGAAAAAGGCTACAGCACCAATGTAGGTGACGAAGGTGGCTTTGCCCCCGATATCCAGAGCAACGAAGAAGCTATTGAAACGGTGCTGAAAGCGATTGAGAAAGCAGGCTTCAAGCCCGGCGACCAGGTAGCGATCGCTATGGATGCCGCCAACAGTGAGCTGTTCGATGCCAAAAGCAAAAAGTACATTTTCCATAAATCCGATGGCAAGAAGCTGAGCAGTGAAGAGCTGGTAGAATATTGGGTAAAATGGTGCAAGAAATACCCGATCGTGAGCATCGAAGACGGTATGGCGGAAGACGACTGGAAAGGCTGGAAAATGCTGACCGAAGCCCTGGGCAATAAAGTGCAGCTGGTGGGCGACGACTTGTTTGTGACCAATGTGCTGCGCCTCGAAAAAGGCCTGAAGGAAAATGTAGCCAATGGCCTGCTGGTAAAAGTAAACCAGATCGGAACTCTTACGGAGACGATCGATGCCGTGAGCATGGCACAATACCACCAGTACAATACGATCATGAGCCACCGTAGCGGTGAAACTGAAGATACCACGATCGCCGACCTGGCCGTGGCGCTTAACTGCGGCCAGATCAAGACCGGCTCCGCTTCCCGCAGCGACCGTATGGCCAAGTACAACCAGCTGATCCGTATCGAGGAAGAGCTGGGCAGCCTGGCTTATTATCCCGGCAGGAAGCTGAAATTCGGAAAATAAGCTCCCGGAAAATAATTGAACGAGGCTGACCTTCCAGGCAGCCTCGTTTGTCTAATATCCTATTTTTTACAGCATGAACAGAATATCGATCTGCTGCCTCATGGCTTTGCTGTTTAGTCTTGGTCATACAACCCTGTGGGGACAGCGGGAAAACAATATAGAATTTAATCTTTGGTATGCCAAGCCGGGCGATACCTTCAGGGTCTATGGCAAAACAGCCAATGTCCGCGCACAGCCCGGTAAAATGGAGACCATTACCGATTCCCTTCCCTGCGGTACACTTGTGGTGGTCCGGGAACAGGCGGGCCATATGGAGCAGCTGAAAGGTATTTACGCCCCCTGGGTCAGGATCCGTTACGGCGCCGGTAAAGAAGGATATATCTGGCTGGGCATGCTGGCCCTGGGCAGCCGTACCGATAAGGCGCAGCAGACTTTCCTGTACGGATTGGACTGGATCAGTCCTTCCCGGGCAAAAGATGACGACTACCAGCCTGCCATCTGGCATGTAAAGGCCAAAGCGCTTGATCCCGCGCTGCAGCTGCTGGATGAAAAGGAATTTGTGGTCAAGGCGCTGGAGACCTCGGTGACCGAAGCGAAGCTATTGGGCGACATGGGGCTGGAAGGGACCAGCGATATCTGGCGTATTCAGTTTGGCGGCGAAGCCTGCGGCATTCCTACCGATTACTTTTATTTCGGCTGGACGGGCCGCCAGCTCTTAGCCCTGCCCGGTAAATCGGAAGTGGGCGATGCCGGCGTCTTCTATCATTCCGAGACCCTGCTCTTTCCCAAAGAGCCCGGCGGGCAGCCCGGCCGTATCATCCGCCTGGCGGAAGAAGGCGAAGCTGACGAAGAAAAAACGGACCCCAACGGAGAAACCGTCTTCAAAGTCAAAAAGACCCGGGAAGTCTATGCCTGGGATGGGCACCAGGCAAAGAAGCTGTAATTTCCCGCAATTTTTCCCTGCAATGCGCTACAGTGCTGTGCTGCAATTCAACCTGCCATAAAGGCGCCAAGGCGCGGTAAGGCAAAGTATCCCGCAGCGGTGCGGTGGCGCAGAGAGAAAATAGGAAAGTACTTTCCTATTCTATATAAAAAAGATTCCGCGCCGCGCCGCCGCCGCGAGTATTCATTACCGTTGCGTATCAGGGGTGCCCGGTTGGTAATGAAGCTGTGGCAGTGGTTCCGCTGCACCGCCCTGCAGGCGCCTGGCAGTATCTTCATCACCGGAAGCGCGCGCCGCTGCAGCCAGGCGTTGCAGCAACGCATGATCCCGCTGCAGATCGTAAGCCATGCTTTCCTGTCGTTCGCTATCCATATTGTTGATCCAGACCATGTCCTGCCGAAGCTGGGTAGCCAGCAATAAGGCCAGCTGTGCGGCTTTCGTCCTGGCCCCTGCACGATAGTAAGCTTCGGCCATGAAAACGGAAAGCTCGTCGTGAGGGTAGGCTGCCGCAGTGATGTTGTGTTCCATCTTGTCCAGCAGCTTTATTGCGTCTTCTCTGCGATTCATGGCCGTGAGCCTTTCGGCCAGCTCCACACTGTTGATGCGGTAGGCCATCAGCATTACCCGGTTCTTTTCATCAAAATAAACATCATTCCTTTCTGCGCCGCCGTAACGGTACAGGGAGCTGAAGCAATACAGGCTTTTCTCCACATCGATATTGCTGACTTGCCGCGCCGTAGCATTGTAATCGGCGGCTGTAAAGGGCGCCAGGCGATACACGATGCCTTCCATGCGCAGGTAAGGCATAAGGCCCAGCACGTCCTCCTTATTGGGATAGCTGCCGTTGAAGTAGACAGGCCGCTTCCAGCCCGCGTGTGCATTGGCCGCCAGGATATTCATGACCGCCAGCTCTTTCTTTTGTACACCATTACCACTGATGCTGAAATAAAGCCGGTCGCTGCTGCCGGGCAATACCGGGGGGACCTGTTTTGTACCGGGTGGCAGCGGAAGGGAAAAGTTCTTGGAAGGCAGGTAGCTCGTCGGCGCTCCGGTCTGGTTGCGGAGCTTGTTCTCCGGCTTGCCGATAAAGCTGCAGACTTCGTAGAGATCGAAAAAGCGTTCTTCGGGCAGCTGCGGGTGACGATAGTAGGGTATATAGTTGCCGGCATCGCCCATATAGTCTTCCCGCCGCCATACCATGGGCAGCGCATCGGCTTCGTTCAGCTTGTACCTCAGCTGGTCGATATACCAGTCGGCATTGAGCAGCTCCATGATCACTACCCGCACATCGGGGCGCACCCCTTCCACTTCCTGCAGGTACCATAGCGGATAAGTATCATTATCGCCCTGTGTGAACAGGATGGCGTTGGGGGCGCAGGACAGTAAAGTATTGCGGGCGGTAGCTTGCGCCAGGCTTTTGCCCGACCGGTTATGATCGTCCCATTCTTCGTTCAGCATCAGCAGAGGAACGGTCAGCAGGCAAAGCGTAAAGGCCAGGGGAAGGCTGAACCGCGGCAGCGCTTTGCCGGTAAGCTGCGCCAGGGCCAGGGTACCCATGCCGATCCAGATAGCGAAGGCATAGGTGCAGCCGGCAAAAGCATAGTCCCGTTCCCTGGGCTGCAGGGGCGACATGTTAAGATAGAGGGCAATGGCGATACCAGTAAAGAAGAACAAAAGAAGCACAATGAAAGCATCTTTGCCCTGCCGGCGAAAGTGCCATATCATGCCGGCGAGGCCCAGCAGCAAAGGCAGGCAATAGAGCTCATTGCGGGCAGCGTTATGCTTCCAGGGATCGCTCATCAGGTCTATATTACCGGTGCGCGGGTAATCGAGGAAAGGAATGCCGCTGATCCAGTTGCCGTTGCGTGCCTCTCCTTGACCCTCGGCATCGTTTTGCCGCCCGGCATAGTTCCACATAAAATAACGCCACCACATCCAGTTCATCTGGTAGCCGAAGAAAAAAGATAGATTGTCTTTTGCTGTGGGCGCTTCTTCCTTGTCCAGCCCCAGGTAACGGCGGTAAAAAGCCTGGTGCCCCGGCTCGAAATTATCCCATATCCTGGGAAAGAACCGTTGTGTACCTTCTTCGTAGGTATAGGTATTGCGGGCGCCGGCCGGTACATAACGGTGTCCCTGCGCATCCTGCTGTGCATAATAAAAAGGCTTTCCTTCTTTTACCCCCGTAACAGGGCTGTCGAAGTCCTGGCCGTAGAGCAGTGGCGGATGCACGTACTGCTCCCGCTGCACATAAGGTACCAGGCTGATAACGTTGTCCGGATTATTCACATCCACAGGCGTATTGGCTGAAGAACGGATAATGGGTACGATATAGGAGGAGAAGCCGATGAGGATAAAGACAAGGCAGAGTACGGCTATATGCAGCAGGTACCAGCCCTTCTTCCGGAAATAAAACAGGGCCGCGACCAAAGCGGCTGTGAGCAGCAGGACGAAGAAAAGCGCACCCGAATGAAAAGGCAGGCCCAGGCTGTTGACAAAGAAAAGCTCGCAGGAAGATGCTAAGATCGGCAGGTACTGGATCACGCCGAACTGAACGATGCCCAGCAGCAGGCATCCGCCCGCCAGGGCCAGCAGCAGGCCCCGGCGGCTGGTCTTTTTCCGGCGGAAATACCAGACCATTGCAATAGCGGGTATTGTAAGCAGGTTGAGCAGGTGCACGCCAATGGAAATGCCTACCAGGTAGGCGATCAGCAACAGCCAGCGATCGGCATGCGGCTCGTCGGCGATCGCTTCCCATTTCAGCGCCGCCCAGAATACCAGCGCGGTAAAGAAAGATGAGGTGGCATACACTTCCGCCTCCACAGCAGAGAACCAGAAGGTGTCGGAGAAGGTATAGGCGAGCGCGCCGATGATCCCGGCGGCCAGGATCATCGGCGTCTGCCTGCGGTCCGGCGTCGCCGCAGGACTAATGATCTTGCGGCAGAGGCGGGTAATGCTCCAGAACAGGAAAAGGATGGTAAGGGCGCTGGCGAGCACCGAAAGCGTATTGATAGCAAAGGCAGCGCGGGTGGAGGGCTTTCCCAGCCAGGCTTCCGGCCCGGCCAGCAGGGCAAACAGCCGCTGCAGCAGCATGAACAGGGGCGCGCCCGGCGAATGTCCCACTTCGAGCTTATAAGCACAGGCCAGGAACTCGCCGCAATCCCAGAAGCTGGCAGTACGTTCCATCGAACGGAAATAAATAACAAAAGCCAGCAGGGCGAGCAGCCAGCCAGTAAGGTTGTTGTATTTGCGGTAAGTCATAGCATCGGATTGACAGGAGCAAAGCTAGGCGCAGACCCCAGGGGACAGGGTTAATCCAAAGGGAACTAAGGTTAATTAAAGTTAATGGGTGGATGCTTCGCCGCGAATGTTGTAATTTGCTTGTTCTTATGCGATCCACAAGCGGAACATATAAGCTGCGTCGTACCCGTGTCCTTATGGCGATCGGGTACCTGCTGCTGATGGGCTTTGCCATCCAGTGGCTGTATACCCAGTACGAAAAAGAAGAGAACGGCCTCCAGAAAGAGCTGAGCAAGCTCTTCGACAATGTACAGCAAGGCATTACCGATTCGCTGCTGCTGGTCTCGGTGGTCGACCCGCAGATACGCGAGCTGCCGGCGGCAGCCAGCACAGACCCGAAAGCGGCTCCGGCCTTGAGCGATGACACTTTGAGAAAATTATCCTCGCTGCTGTTCCGCGACAGTGGAAAGGATATTTCTCTGCAGGGATTGAAAATGGCCGTCCGTCGCGTCCGCCAGCTGAGCCCGACGGAAAAGCAATACCTCTTCCATATCGATACCTCCGTGTTCAATAATGAATTTACCGACAGGATGCGGCGTATGGGCTGGCAGTTCCCGGTACAATGGATCGCTACCGCTGCTAAGCCGGGCGCCGGAGAAGCGATCTTTATTCCCAACCGTTATTTACAGACGGGTCACGGTATCCTCATCACCCGGTACCGTGGCTACCTGCTGCAAAGGCTCTGGCCGCAGGCTGTGTTTGTGGTGGTGCTGCTGGGTGTGATCCTGATGGCCTTTTATACCACCTATAGAAGCCTGCTGCGCCAGATCCAGCTGAGCGCAATGAAAGATGACTTTGTCAGCAATATGTCGCATGAGCTCAAGACACCTATTGCCACGATGAAAGTTGCCCTCGAAGCCATCCAGCATTTCGATGCTGCCGATCAGAAGGCACTGACTTCCGAGTATATGGAAATGGCTTCCCTGGAGCTGGAACGGCTGGAGCTGTTGGTGAACCGCTCTTTGCATACCTCATTGCTTGAATCGGGTAAGCTGGTGATACAGCCCGAGCTGTGTGATCTGAAAGACATCATTGAAGAAGTATTGCAAGCCTATCAGGTCAAGATGCTGACCTACGATGCTGAAGTCCGTTTTGAAGCCAGGGGCCGGCAGTTCAATACTATGGCGGATAAGCTTCACTTCCAGGGCGTGCTCATTAACCTGCTCGACAACAGCCTGAAATACGGTCGCGGGCAGATCCTTATCCAGGTCCTGCTGGAACAGAGCGGCGATCAGCTGAATGTATCCGTAACCGATAACGGCCCCGGCATCCCTGAAGATTATCACCGTAAAGTGTTTGAGAAGTTTTTCCGTGTGCCTTCGGAAGCCGGCCACCAGGTCAAAGGCTATGGGCTGGGCCTGAGCTATGCCCGGCAGGTGATGCAGCAGCACCAGGGCAGCATTGCTGTAACCAATATGCCTGAGGGCGGCTGCCGCTTCACGCTTTGCCTATAGTGTGCACTTATCATGAAGAAAAAGATACTTTACATTGAAGACGAACCTTATCTGGGGCGTATCGTCCGGGAAACCCTGATGCTGAAAGGCTATGAAGTGCTGCATAAAAAAGAAGGTACCCGTCTTGCCGATGTGATCCGCCAGTTCAATCCCGATATCTGCGTGCTGGATGTGATGCTGCCCCATGTTGACGGCTTTACTTTGGGCAACCTTATCCGTAACCTTTTCCCGCAATTGCCCGTGATCTTTCTGACTGCCAAAAGCCAAACGGAAGACCTGGTGCAGGGATTTGCCAGCGGTGGCACCGATTATATCCGTAAGCCGTTCAGCATGGACGAGCTGATGGCGCGTATAGAGAACCAGCTGCGGCTGCAGCAGCAAAAGAACGGTAACCAGCCCGAGCTGCCCGAAGAGGTGCAGCTGAATGCCTGGCGTTTTTATCCCGGCAAGCTGGAGCTACACCTGGATAAGGAAGTCAGGCGGCTGTCGCAGCGGGAAAGCCAGATCCTCAGCATGCTGTGCCTGCATAAGGGTAAGGCCCTGGATCGCCGGTTGCTGCTGCAAACCGTATGGGGCGACGATTCCTTTTTTAATTCCCGTAACCTTGATGTGTATATCCGCAAGCTGCGCGCTTTCTTTGCCGGTGACGACAACATACAGATCATTACACTGAAAGGCCAGGGTTATCTTTTCGTCTGCGGATAGCCGGCCGAGGCCGGTCGGGGCGCGTAGCGACCTGAATGGCCACCAGAGTCAGCTCCAGCAACCGAGCAAGCGCCGCAGTACCAGGATCTGCCCTATATGATAGGCCGTATGGTCAGCGATCAGCAGGGCTTCCCGCAGGAGATTCTGCCCGTTGCCATGTGCAAAAGGCGTGTAGAGATCCGCCTCTTTTTGCTGCAATAAGGCGATGAACCGATCGCGATCTTCCTTTACCTGCTTCAGTACCTCTTCCCAATCTTTATTGCTGACTTTATCATGCGCGCCGGGCCAGTATTCCTCCGGCCATTCAGGCGACTTGTGTTTTGCCGACAGACAGAATTCGACAATATCCCATTGGGTGATCCGGATATGTTCTGCCAGCTCCCAGATGCTGTAAGGCAGGCCATCGGGTCTCATTGCCCGTAGCTCCGCCGGCACATCGGCAACAGCGTCTTCAAATGAGGCATGGGCATTGCCTTTTTCGAGCAGGAAGACCAGCTCCGCGATCAGCGTGTTTTTTTGTTCCATGATTGAATAACTATTTGGCGTCCCGATTGTTCTTATTGCCGGTAAACAAAAGATGAAATGCTTATGGACAACCACCGGGTAACGATCGAAGGAACAGAGATCCTTTCCGACAAAAAATACACCCTGAAGCAGGTCCGCTTCCGGCTCGACGGCCGGGAACAGCAAAAGGAAGTCTACGTGCGGCCCAACAGCGCTGTGGTGCTACCTTACGATCCGGTGCGGCAAACCCTGTTGCTGATCCGGCAATTCCGGCTGCCCACCTTCCTGAACGGCAATGGCAACGGCTATCTTACCGAATGCTGTGCCGGTGTGCTGGAGGAAGGAGAGACGGCCGAAGCCTGCATCCGGCGGGAAGCGATCGAAGAGCTGGGCTATTGCCTGGAAGCAGTGGAAAAAGTAATGGAAACCTATATGTCGCCGGCATCGGTTACGGAGCTGGTCTATTACTTTATCGCGCCCTACGACAGCAGTATGAAGGTGGGCGAGGGGGGAGGACTTGCTGCTGAGAATGAGTTTATCGAAGTGCTGGAGCTGAGCCTGGAAGAGGTGTTGGATCAGGTAAGCGCCGGAACCATCCGCGATGCCAAAACGATCCTTTTGCTGCAGTACCTGTGGGCAAAGCAGGCATTGCCTTAACTTGCGTACCTAATTGCGCTATGCTTTATGAACCTGAACCAGGTAACTCTGCCTTCACCTGACCTGCAACGTTCGGTTGCTTTCTATCGGCAGTTGGGGCTGACGCTGATTGTCGATGCCCTGCCGCGCTATGCCCGTTTCGTGTGTCCCGACGGTAGCAGCACGCTGTCCCTCCACCTGTCAGATCGCCTGGCGGAGGGACCGGCAATAGCGATTTATTTTAAATGTGAAGACCTGGACGATCGTGTTGCAATGCTGCAGGCCACCGGCATTAAAATGGAGACCTTACCCGAAGATCAGCCCTGGCTCTGGCGGGAAGCACGGCTCCGCGATCCTGATGGGAACCAACTGGTGCTCTACTATGCCGGGGAAAATCGTCTGAACCCGCCCTGGCGTATCTGATTTTTAGCTATTTTTAGTTCATGCAGGATATACGATCTACACGCTGTAAACGCCTCTTGTTTAACCCCTGGCTGTTGCTGAGCCTGGCAGTATTGCTGCTCAACGATCATTACGGGAAAGCCCGGTACCACAATGTGCTGACGGGGAAGCTCTCCGATATAGCAGGGCTGGTGCTGCTACCGCTGCTCCTGGCCTATCTTTTTCCCCGCCTGAAGCATTATGCCGTTTTGCCGGCTGCCCTTTTCTTTATATGCTGGAAGCTGCCGCTATCGGAGCGTTTTATCGCGGCATACAACCGGGTAGCGCTGATCCCTATCGAAAGGATAGTGGATTACACCGACCTGTGGGCCTTGCTGGTGCTGCCTTTTGTCTTTATGCTTATCGCTCGCATTCAAAAAAAAGCGGAGCAACAGGATGCAACAATAAAGCCGGCCGCTGCCTGGATACTCTTGCCCTGTATGCTGGCCCTGATGGCGACCTCGCCGCCCAAATCGTATTACTTCTCAAAGGAAAAAGGATTGACCATCGGCAAATACTACAAGATCAGGATGAGCAATGAACAATTGCTCGATACCTTACGGCAACGGGGCTTCCAGGTCTATTCCGATAGTGGCTATGACAGAGGTAACCCCTGGCATGTCCGCAACTATGAGATACGGAATGTAGTGCTGGGTGCAAAAGATACCCTCCGGCTGATCCGCTTTGCGCTGGAGCCCCAGGGGAGCAACACCCGGCTTTACCTTAACAATGTGGTGCCGGCAAACCTGGACCTGGACGATGAGGCGGCGCTGAAGCGCTACCGGGGGTATTATAAAAAGCTGCTCCGATCCGATTGGGTAAAAAGGATCGCGCACTGAACGCATCAACTTTTACCCGCACCATTTGTTCTTAACCCGAAAATCAACGTTTGCCTTATGGCCTTTATCGATTATTACGAAGTGCTGGGGATTAAAAAGGATGCGAGCTCCGATGAGGTGAAAAAAGCCTACCGGAAGCTGGCCCGAAAATATCATCCCGACCTTAATCCCGATGACCAGGAAGCGAAAGCCAAGTTCCAGCAATTGAATGAAGCGCAGGAAGTGCTCACCGATCCGGAAAAGCGCAAGCAGTATGATAAATACGGCGAAAACTGGAAGCATGCGGAACAATACGAACAGGCGCAGCGGGCGCAAAGCCAATACCAGCAAAGCAGCGGTTATGGCGGCGGTGGCGGAAGCAATTGGCAGGACTATTCGGGCAACTTCGATGAGGGGCAGTTCTCCGACTTCTTCGAATCGTTGTTCGGTAGCCGCAGCGGCGGCGGAAGACAATCCGTGTTCAAGGGGCAGGACTACAATGCCGAACTGAGCCTGTCTTTACGCGAGGCCTATACCACCCATCAGCAGACCTTTACCGTGAATGGCAAGCATGTACGGATCACCGTTAATGCAGGCATTGCACAGGGGCAGAAGATCAAGCTGAAGGGCTATGGTGGTCCGGGAACGAATGGTGGCCCTGCAGGCGACCTCTACCTCACCTTTCACATTAATGAAGATCCGGTGTTCCGGCGTGAAGGAGATAACCTGTACCTGAAACAGGATATTGACCTCTATACGGCGGTATTGGGTGGAGAGGTAACCCTGGAAACTCTCTCGGGGCAGGTAAAGCTGAAGGTGAAGCCCGGTACCCAGAATGGCACCACTGTCCGGCTGAAGGGCAAAGGTTTCCCGGTGTATAAAAAAGAAGGGGAATTCGGCAATCTCTATGTGAGCTTCAATGTGAAACTGCCGACGGGGCTCAGCGACAAGCAAAAAGAACTGTTTGAACAACTCGCAAAATCCTAAAACAAATTTCTATGGCTACTGAGCTGATCACGATAACAGAATACTGTATTCACCATCATACCGAGCTGTCTTTTATCGACGCGCTGGAGCAAAGCGGACTCATCCATACCATACAGCGCGAAGAAGAACGCTTTATCGACTACGACCAGCTGGAGCAGCTGGAAAGCTATACGCGCTGGTACCATGAGCTGGATATCAATGTGGCCGGCATTGAAACGGTACATTACCTGTTGGAAAGGATCGGCAGCCTGCAGGCACGGGTGCGCGCGCTGGAAGCAAAGCTGGCGCGGTACGAAGCCGGGGCTTAGGCCTGCTTCTTCGAAGCCTTCGCTTCCTTATTGAAGGCCATGGCTGCGGCAATCCAGCCGTCGAAATCTTTCCGGCTTTTATAGCCTTTGGGCGCTACATATACGTAGTCCTTTAAGGTTCGCCCGCTGTGGATCATAGGCCGGCAATCGTCCCGCTCCAGGGCTGCAGCAGTGGCCTCGGGGCCTATGCGGCACATCAGCTCATCCCTGCTGACACAGACACACATTTTTCCCTTCACCATAAAGCAGAGGCCGCTGAACATTCTTTTCTCTTCGATTTCGGTGGTGTACGCCAGCAGCGCTTCCCGTACGCGGTCGGCCAGCTTTTCATCATAAGGCATATCAGGTGCGGTTTTTTATAAAGATAGCGTATTTATTTTCCCTTAAAGACGAAGGGGCCGAGGATAGACGCACCTTCTTCCCGCCGCGGGACTTTTTTTAATCACGCTTCGTCTCTTGTTGCTTGTTAGCTACATAAAAGCCCGGTCGCCGTTCAGGCCGCTATGCGTCCCGACCGGCTAAGCATATGTGTGTGCCAGCAAATGGTCTCTTTTTCTCGCCGCGACACTGCAAGCCTTCTTTAATCATGCTTCGTGTCGCTTAGCTTTTGTGAGAAATACAACGCCCGGCTGCCGTGCAGGCAGCCTTTGCCCCGTAGGGGCAAAAGGTTTGTACCATAAAAGGCCATCCATAAAATGCTCCGTAGGAGCAAAAGGTTTGTAGCAAACAAGCATCCATAGTTGTCCCGTAGGAGTAAAACCTGCAAAGGCAAGTAACAGTGGATACGGACACACGCGAAGTCGCGCGCCAGTGATGACCGTTCAGACCGCCATGTATCCTGACCGGCTTTGCCGAACTGGCCTGGTGCTCCTTTGATCAGCCGGCTACAAGCGGTATCTCGCAAAGCCGCTGCCAGCGACCCCGCTCAAAGCACAGCAGCCAATAGCTGTCTACCGTAAAGAAGGCCTCAAAATACCTGTCTTTAAAAGCGTTCCAGGCTTTCGGAAAGGCAAAGCGGTCGCGGTTCTTATACCCTATGGTCATATGTGGCTGCGCGTTACTGCGGTTCAGACGGGTCAATAATTTTGCTAATGCTTCATTTTGGTCCACATCGGCGTAAATGGTATGCGATCCGAAATGTTGAAAGCCATTTAAACGAAGGGCAAAACGCCGGCAATCGCTGCTGAGCACCGTAAGGTCATGCGCCAGGAACCCGGCCCGGCTGCTGTCTTCCCGGAACGGCGGTACCAGGGTGATGTGCGGCAATACCTTTGTGCTTTTGAAGCTGGGAAAGCTTTCGGCGAACTCCTGCTTGAGCTGCCATATGGATTCATCCACGGGGCCGGGTGGTAATATGGCTACCAGGTACAGTGCTTCCATAGGCTTTGGTTTGGACTTCCCTAAAGATACGAAAAAGGAGCGTGCCTCCCCGCCGGGAAACCGCTCCTTAAAATGATTCGTTTTAAATGCCGTTGTCTTAGCTCAGATCGGAAGAGATCAGCTTCAGGAACTCGGTGCGGGTCTCGTTTACCTGGAACTGCCCGCTGAAAGCCGAAGTAGTGGTGACGCTGTTCTGCTTGCCTACACCACGCATCATCATACACATATGCTTGGCTTCGATCACTACTGCTACACCCTGGGGCTGCAGCGAATCCTGGATGGCATGCAATATCTGCTCGGTCAGCCTTTCCTGCACCTGCAGGCGGCGCGAAAAGCAATCAACCACGCGGGCCAGCTTGCTGAGGCCGGTAATATAACCATCGGGAATATAGGCGATATGCGCCTTTCCGATGAAGGGCAGCATATGATGCTCGCAAAGGGAATACAGCTCGATATCCTTAACGATCACCATCTCGCTGTAGCTCTCCTTGAACTTGGCCGAGTTCAGGATCTCGGCGGCATCCATCTGGTAGCCCTGGGTGAGGTATTGCATGGCCTTGGCTACGCGCTCGGGAGTTTTCTCCAGCCCATCGCGGTGCATGTCTTCGCCCAACAGGTTGATCACCGAAGTATAGTGATCTTTCAGGGACGTGGTGATGTCTTCGTCGTAATGCTCTGTTTTTTTGTACGCCATTAAATGCTTGAAATTGATCGTTTGAACGGAAATTCTAGCCGAAATACTCTACGTAGATCTTAGGGGTTTCGTAGAGGCGGATGCCATGCAGGATGGCGCCTTCCCGGGCAATATGCGGTTCCAGTTCGTTCCAGATGCCTATGGCCAGGTTTTCGGCGCTGGTAAACTTTCCTTTCATGAAGTCCACGTCCAGGTTCAGGTTCTTGTGATCTATTTTTTCAATAATAATATCTTTAACCAGGGTGCCCAGGGTTTTTGCATTGAAGATAAACCCGGTCTCGGGATGGGGTTCCCCTTTTACGGTTACATGCAGCTCATAATTGTGGCCATGCCAGTTGGCATTGGAACATTTGCCGAAGATCTCGCGGTTCTGCTCTTCGTTCCAATGCGGGTTATACAATTTGTGCGCAGCATTAAAATGCTCGACACGTGTAAGGTATACCATAAAATTTTAATGATTTCTGCAAAGGTACTACCTTAGCGAGGTTTGGCAAAAAACATTACCCATAAAGCTATAAACAGATTAAATTTGCCGGAACAAAAACAGGCTATGAGATTACTGGTTGCAGCGGCAACTACATTTGAGCTGGAACCCTTGCAGCAATTCCTGGCGCAGCGCTTTCAACAAACAGGAGGGAACCATTATCGCCGGGAAAGCCTGGAAATCAGCATTTGTATCACTGGTATCGGGAGTATGCAGACGGCCTTCAACCTTGCAGAAAGCATCGCCGCCTTTGACCCGCATTTCTGCCTGCAGGCGGGTGTAGCGGGCGCTTTCGACCGCAATCTTCTCCTGGGCGAGCTGGTTATTGTACAGGAAGAAGTGCTGGGCGATCTCGGTGTGGAAGACAACGGGCGGTTCCGCGATATGTTTGATATAGGGCTGATGGATGCCCAGGAACGGCCGTTCATCAACAAAAAGCTGATCAACACCTTCAGCGATTTTCCTTTGCGGCTAAACCTGCCTTTCGTATCGGCGCTCACGGTCAACACAGTCAGTGGTACAGAATCGACGATCAGCAGCCGCACAGAGCATTACGCCTGTGCCCTGGAAAGCATGGAGGGCGCGGCTTTTCATTATGTATGCCTGACGAAAAAAATTCCCTTCCTCCAGGTACGGAGCATTTCCAACTATGTGGAGCCCCGCGATAAAAGCCGCTGGAAAATGAAGGAAGCGATCGAAAAGCTCAACAGTTGGCTGATCGCCAATATATCGCAAACCCTGCAGAAGAGCGTTTAATATGGCAAAACTGATTACCCTGCGCACTTTCGACAACTATGTACACGCCCATATCGTCAAGTCGAGGCTGGAAGCGGAAGGCCTGGCCTGTGTGCTGCAAAATGAGCATACGATAGCTATGCAATGGCATATCGCCGAAGCCAATGGCCTGATACGGTTGCAGGTAGCGGAATGCGACAAGGCCATGGCCGAGCACGTGCTCGAAGTGATCGAGCAGGAGGCGCTGGCGGTACAATCGACTATCGGTTTCTGGGATGAGGAAGATATCGATCAGCTCGATCCCAATAACCGTATCTGTATCCATTGCGGCAGCAAAAATACCAGGAAGGAAGACTACAGCAAACGGCCCGCTATGCTGCGCTGGCTCCTGCAGGGCTTTACCTCCGATAAATGGCATTGCTTTCACTGCGGCGCCGATTTCTGAAGCGAATTCCAATGTTCAAATTCCACATACCAAGTACCAAATTCCAATTTTCAATTTCCAATTTCCAAAATTCAATTCCAGTATCTAAATACTTACAATCGCTTACATCTAAAGCCTGACCTCTAATATCTAATATCTAACATCTAACATCTAAAAATGCGCATCGATATCATTACTGTAGTTCCTTATTTGCTTGAAAGCCCGTTTGCACACTCTATTATGAAAAGAGCGCAGCAGAAAGGCTTGCTGGAAATACAGGTGCACAACCTGCGCGACTACACGCCTTATGCGCATGCACAGGTGGATGACTACCAGTTTGGCGGCGGCGCCGGCATGGTGATGATGCCCGAGCCCCTGGTTAGAGCCATTGAAAGCCTGCAGGCCGAACGCAGCTACGATGACATCATTTTTATGACACCGGACGGAGAAAGGTTTGAGCAGAAAACGGCCAATCGCCTTTCGATGAAGGAGAACCTGATGATCCTCTGCGGCCACTACAAGGGCATCGACGAAAGAATAAGAGAACACTTCATTACACTGGAATTGTCGATAGGCGATTATGTGCTAAGCGGCGGCGAGCTGGCCGCTGCCGTGGTAGTCGATGCGGTAGGAAGACTGATACCGGGTGTGCTCAGCGATGAGACTTCGGCCCTGTTCGACTCTTTCCAGGACGATCTGCTGGCGCCTCCCGTATATACCCGACCCGCCGATTTCAGGGGCTGGAAAGTGCCGCAGGAGCTGCTGAGCGGCGATCCTAAAATTATCGACGCCTGGCGCTATGAGAAGGCGCTTGAACGCACGCAGCAAAGAAGACCCGACCTGCTGAAGGATTAAGCTGATTGCGGGCCAGGGGCCATATTACCTTAAGGTAGCGCTGTATCAATTACACGATATTTTTGCATCTTTACGCCAGAAACCTAATCCTATCCTTGCTGAAAACATGAACACCAAGAAAAAGATGCCGGTCCTGATCTGCTGCGCCGGCTTATGGCTGCTCGCTGCCTGCGGCAACCCTGAAGACAAAGAACGGAAGAAAATGCTGGACGAGCTGGAAGCCCAGCGGAAAGAGCTGAGCGCCCTGCGCGAGAACAACAGCAAAGTAAAAGAGACGCTGGCCGATAAATTCGATCATGTACATAAGTCTGTCGTGATGATCATGGCGGAAGGGGAGATGGAGCAAAGCCAGGGCTCGGGCATCATCATCAACGAAGAAGGCGATGCGATCAGTAATTTCCATGTCTTCCAGAACAGTAAAAAAGCCTATGCCATCGATGCCGACGGCCACAAATACCCCATCACTAAAATATATCGTTTCAGCGAAGACGATGACTATATCTTCTTCAGAATCGGTAACGGTAGCCATAGATTTCAGCCGGCAACGATTGCCACTTCATTGCCTAAAATAGGGATGGAATGTTTCACGGTGTCCAATCCCAGGGGCCTGGAGCAAACCTTGTCCAATGGTATTATTTCTGCTTTCCGCGAGGATGGCCGCATCATCCAGAACACCGCCAATATAACCCATGGCAGCAGCGGCGGCGCCTTGTTCAACGACCAGGGCGAAGTGATCGGCATCACCACCAAAGGCGTGATCGAGGATAATCTTTTCTTTGCGATCAATATTGAAAAGCTTCCCCTCCAAAGCTATAAGAACGACTTCGATCTTACGGCAGAAGCATCGGCAGCCAGTGTCGACGAAGGACGCCAGGTGGAAGTGATCAAAGCTTTCCTGCTGGCTGAGGAACACCGTGACCTGCAGGAGATCTTATCCTATTTCTCCCCGGATATGTACCGCTACTGGGACTTGCAGCCGCCCAACGAAGCGCAGCTGGCCAGCCGCTACCGGCACTCCTGGACCATAACGGAAAATGCGGTGAACGACCTGAAGGATATACGCAAGATCGACGAGCATACCTATGTATACACGGTCGATTTCACTTATTTCAGCATCAAGGATCAGGCCTACAAAACGGTGAACAATGCCCGGGTGAAAGTGATCCTTGACGATAGCTACAAAATCGTAGCGATCTTCGGCGTATAAACAATTGATAATAATTCTTCTTTGCCGGCGCATGAATTCGTGCGTGCCTCAATCATACAGACCTTTTCCCACACACAGGCACGTGTGCCAGCATCACGTGCTGTAAGCGTTACAGCAGCCCTTCCCAGGGGCCCGCGCCTTCTCTTACCAGCTCGGGTTCGGGGCCGGTGCAATCGATCACGGTAGAGGCAAGCATGCTGCCTATGCCGCTGTCGATCACCATGTCCACCTGCTTTTCAAAGATATCATGGATCAGCTCAGGATCGGTATAATATTCAACATCGCCGTCCATAGGCAATGAGGCGCTCATGATGGGATGTCCCAGCTCCTGTACGACGGTCTGGCAGATGATGTGGTCCGGTACCCTGATGCCCACGGTGTCCCTTTTGGTCTTCAGCAGTTTGGGTACTTCCCTTGTGGCTTCCAGGATGAAGGTATAAGGTCCTGGCAGCGCCCTCTTCAGCAGGCGGAAAACAGGCGTATCAATATTGCGGGCATAATCGCTGAGGTGGCTCAGGTCGCGGCAGATAAAAGAAAAATGTGCATTCTTGGGCTGTATATCCTTGATCCGGCAAATGCGCTCGATGGCTTGCGGGTTGTAGATATCGCAGCCGATGCCGTAAATAGTATCGGTAGGGTAGACGATCACGCCGCCGGAACGCAGGCAGTCCACTACTGTCTTTACGTTGCGGGGCTGAGGATTCTCGGGATGCAGATGGATCAGCATAGTATCATGGTTTTGGGGCATACCGGAACAAACATTCCGCCGATTGGCAGTTGATCACCAAAAGCGACCGTTGCGTCTCAGTCGTTTCCTTATCCGCGCGCGTTCTCCATTTCCGGCTCCAGTACCATTTCCACTTGTTTCTTTGTCGGCAGCAGGATCAGGCGCAGGGTGGTGTCGTTGGTAAAATAGCTGATTGCCCAGTTGATGAAGATAAATAATTTATTGCGAACACTGAGGATCAGCATCAGGTGCAGGAACATCCAGGTAAACCAGGCCAGCCTCCCCTGGAAGCTGAATTTGGGAAGGTCAACCACTGCTTTGCGTTTACCTACTGTTGCCATGGAACCCGGATCTTTATATTCATATTCTTTCCAGGCATTGCCGGGCAGCGAGGCTTTCAGGTTTTTGCCGAGCAGCTTGGCCTGGTTGATGGCCACATTGGCGACCTGCGGATGTCCCTTGGGATACTTAGGCGTTTCCATATAGGCAATATCGCCCAAGGCATAAATGTTATCGAAACCTTCGACCAGGTTGTAGCGGTCCACCTTGAGCCGGTTGCCTCTTTGCACCAGGTCTTTGGGCAGGCCGCCGGGAATATTGCCGGTGACACCCGCAGCCCAGATCAGGTTATGGGTTTTAATATTGCGGCCGTCTTTCAGGTACACCGTTGTGCCGTCGTAGCGTTCCACTACCGAATTGGTCCACACCTGTACGCCCAGCTGTTCTAGGTATTGCTGCGATTTTTGCTGAGATGCCTTCGACATGGGTCCCAAAGTGGCCGGGCCGCCTTCGAGCAGGTACACCTGCAGCTTGCTGAAGTCCATATCAGGGTAATCCTTGGGCAGCACATTGCGTTTCATTTCGGCAAGGGCGCCGGACAATTCTACGCCGGTAGGGCCTCCGCCGACCACTACAATATTCATGATCGCCTTCAGGTCTTCGCCGCGGGCCCGCAGCGCTTCTTCGAAATTCATCAGGATACGGTTGCGCAGGGCCATTGCCTCAGTGGTGCTTTTCATGGGAAAGGCCTTGGCGGCGATTTCCTGGTTACCGAAGAAATTAGTAGTGCAGCCGGTAGCGATCACCAGCCGGTCGTAGCTGAAAACGCCGATATCGGTTATCACTTTGTTTTCGCCGCTCCTGATCTCTTTCACTTCTGCAATACGGACATGGATGTTCTTCTTACGCTGGAAGATCTTTCGCAGGGGAAAGGAGATACTGCTGGGTTCGATACGCGCTGTGGCGACCTGGTAAAACAGTGGCTGGAACTGGTGGTAATTGTAACGGTCGATGAGGGTAATGTCGAAAGAAGTGTTGCTTAGCTGGCGCGCCAGCTGCAATCCTGCAAAGCCCGCACCAAGGATAACGATCCTTTTATTTTGTTGGGACATAGCAATTTATTTACAAAATTAGGTGGCTTAATTGGTTCCCCGAAATAATTACACGTATATAGTTATATTGTTTTGTCGCCCCTGTTAATTTATACACCCCGATAGCTGCAAGGCTTTCATAAACAGCGGTTAATTATATTTTTTGTTGCCTGAATTTATTTCTACCTTGTTGTACCGATCGTAACTTCGCATTAAGATGAGAAACCTAATTTTCAGCACGGCATTGCTGCTGGGCCTTTATTTCGGGCCGGCAAAAGCACAGGATATTTTTTATTCAAGGGAACAGAAATTTACGTTCCAGAACAGCGACTTCAGCGTCGTAGGCTGGTCGGGCGACCGCCTGTACACCTATCGTGCGTCGAAAGAAGGCTATTATCTCGATGCCTACAACGATTCCATGCGCCTGCTGGCGACCATAGCGCTCGATTTCTTTCCCCAGAAGATCTATGCCACGCGCTTTTATACCACCGAAGACCAGATCATTGTGCTGTACCAGGCAGTGCAAAGCAACCAGGTGGTGCAATATGCCGCCAAGCTGGACAGCAGGGCCCGCATGCTGCAGAAGCCGGTAGCCCTGGATTCGGTCAAAATGGGCTGGCTTTCTACCGAAAGGCAATACTATTCGTCGGTAATGAGCAGTGACAAAAGCAAGCTGATGGTGTTCAGCCTGGGCAAGCGAAAGAACGGCCGCCAGGAATTCAGCACCATATTGCTCGACAATGCGCTGAATATCCTGGCCAAAGAACATCCCTTTGTCATCAGCGAGGATGACTTTAACCTGGGACAGTCGCTATTGACCAAAGATGGCAGCCTGTACCTTTCGGGCTATAACGGATCGAGCGAAAGAGCGTTCAGCGGCGATGCCTGGCTGTTCCATCTGTCACCGGATGGTAAGGAGTTCCGGCATATCCCCCTGCCGCTCGGCGACGATTATATGTCGGGTATGTTCATGCGGGCCAATGACAACAAAGATGAGATCTATATCGGCGCCTTCTTCTCCGGCAAAAAATCGGGCAATATGGACGGCATCGTCTACGGCATGTACGAGATGTCGAAAGATACCTTCAGCATTTTTAAAAAGATACCCTTCGACGATCAGTTGCGTAATGCTACCGACGATCGCAATAAGAAAAAAGCGTTCAACGATTTTGTAGTGCGCGATCTCGTTGTAAAAAACGACGGCGGCTTTATCCTGGTCGGTGAAAATTATTATGTAACCACACGCACCTCGGTTTACGGGCCGGGTTACGGTTATTATTCGTGGTACAACAACGGTTATCCCACCTCTTCTACCAGGGAATATCATTACGGCGATATCATGGTGCTGGACTATGATGCGAACGGAGAGCGGAAATGGCACAATTTCATCCGCAAGGAACAGTACTCGCAGGAGGATGATGGTATGTTTTCTTCCTATGCTATGCTGAATTCGGGCGCCAGTCTGGTATTCCTTTACAACGATTTCTCCAGCAATAAATCCTCGCTCAGCCTGGCGGCGCTCGACCTGTCGGGTACCCTGCAGATGAAGAAGATGAACCCGGGCCGCTCTGCCGGCGCCGACTGGCTGCCGCGCTCGGGCAAGCAAACGGATATACGGGAGCTGATGATCCCCGTCCTTCGTCGGAACAGTATCGGGTTTGCCCGCGTGGTTTTCTGATCAATTCATGCTCGTTAATACAAAGCGGAGTCGTTCGGACAGAGCGGCCCGTTTTGGTGAAGAGGAGGCAAAGCCACTGAAATTTTTTTGCAGTACCCGTAACGAACTTTGAGTGTCTAAACCAGCTGAAGTATGAAAAAGAAAAAACTCGCATTACATAAGCTTCATCTCAATAAGGAAACCATATCATTATTGAGTGAGGTGCACCAGGTGCAGATCAATGGCGGTGGCCCTATATCGGCCGGTAAAGAATGGTGCCCCGGCGGCCCGACCCGTAACCAGAGCGAAGACTCGGCTGCCCCGGGCTGCGCCTGCTGCGTGCGGTACTCGGAAGTGCCGGTATGCAATACCCTTGTGGGACCGGGGGGAGATTGTAACTGATACGGAAACATCCTGCGCAATGGATTGCGCGGGCATAGGAATAAAACGAGAGGCTGTTGTGTTTGAAGAAAGCCCCTGCAGAACCGGCTTCTGCAGGGGTTCGTGTTATGTACGACCGTCGGTTATCCTACCAGCTCGCGTGCATTTTCTATAGCAGCCTCTGAGGGCTTCTCCCCGCCGATCATCTGGGCTATGGCCCTGATGCGTTCCTCGCTGCTGAGCAGACGGATACGCGTCTTCACCTGCCCCTGATCGGTTGTGGTTTTGTATACGTAGAAATGTTGTGTGCCTTTGCCGGCCACCTGCGGCTGATGCGTAATGCACAGCACCTGGTGATAATCGCTGAGCGAGCGCAGCAGCAGGCCTACCTGTTTGGCAGCTTCGCCCGAAATGCCCGCATCCACTTCGTCGAAGATGAGCGTGGGCAGCTCCAGGGCCTTGGCAGTAAGGGCCTTAATGCACAGCATGATCCGGCTCATCTCCCCGCCGGATGCGGCTTTCTGTACCGGACTGAATTTGCCGCTCTTGTTGGCGTCAAACAGGAAGCTTACCTGGTCGCTGCCATACTCCTGGAGCGTGGCAGAAGGTTGTACTTCGATCTTAAGCAGCGCATTGGGCATACCTACCAGTGCCAGCAGCTCATTGACCTGCGCAGCGAAGCCCGGCGCTGTAGCCAGCCTTTTCTCATGTAGCTGCGCTGCTAGTACAATCAGCTCCTGCTCCGCCGTATTTAGCTGCTCCTGCAGCGCCTGTAAGGCTTGTCCTGCATGGCTTTGCTCCTGCAGCTCGGTGGAGAGCTGCAGGTGAATCGCGATCAGCTCTCCGGTTTGCTGTACACTATGCTTTTTGAGCAGCCGGTAACCCAGGTCCAGCCGCTCCTGGAGGTTTTGCAGCTGTTCGGGATCAAGGTCCACAGCTCGTTGCAGGCTGTCCAGCTCCCCGGCAATATCTTTCAGCTCCAGCAGTGCGCTTTCCATGCGTTGGGCGAGAATTTCGGCTTCGGGCTGCACAGCAGCTATCGTTTGCAGCTGCTGGCGCAGCCGTTTCAGCTCGTTGTTCAGGGGCTGCTCGCCTTCTTCCAGGGTGCCGTATACCAGCTGCAGCACCGATCTGATCTGCTCCGCATGGCTCAGCTGTTTCAGTTGCAGCTCTGCAGTTTCGATCTCTTCCTCTTTGAACGCAGCCTGCTCCAGCTCATCGAACAGGAATTGCTTGTAGTCGGCCTCCTTCTGCCACTGGCTCTGGCTGTCCGACAACTTGCGATACTCGGCCTGGAGCTGCCTGTACCGGCTATATTGCGACCGGTAGCCGGCCAGCAGGCTTTGGTTCTCGGCTACGGCATCGATCACTTCATACAGAAATGTATGCTCTTCCAGCGCACGATTGTCGAACTGCCGGTGCAGGTCGACCAGGGCGGAGGTCAGCTCGTTAAGCTGGCTCAGTGTTACCGGGGTATCATTGATGAAAGCGCGGCTTTTGCCGCTGGCGCTGATCTCCCTGCGGATAAGGGTATGCGGTTCTATGTCCAGCTCTTCCCTTTGCAACAAGCTGTTGAAATAAGTATTGTGCCCGGTATGGAAAGTGGCTTCCACCACACTTTTTTCTTCCCTGTTGATCAATACCGAAGTATCGGCCCGGTCGCCCAGGATCAGGGACAGGGCGCCCAGGATAATGGACTTTCCAGCGCCGGTCTCCCCGGTAATGACATTCAGATGGCGGTCGAACAGGATCTCCAGCTCGTCTATGATCACATAGTTACGGATGTATAATTTTTGTAGCATAGCTAAGGCAATGTGCAAATTTAAACGAATGGCCAATGTTTTAGGATGTCCTGCGGTTAATTTTTGATTTTGATCGCCGGACAAGCAAATTGAAGTATCTTGTGCAAAAATCATAAATTATGAATAGGATCGGTTTGCTGCTGTTGTGCAGCGTTGCGACGCTCTGGGCACAGGCTCAGGGCATCAACTTCGAGCAGGGCGCCTGGAAGGACGTGCTGGCCAGGGCAAAGAAGGAGAAGAAGATGATCTACATGGATATTTACACCACCTGGTGCGGTCCCTGTAAGATCATGGCCAAAAATATCTTCCCCATGGAAGCTGCAGGTAAAAAATACAATGCAGCATTTGTCAATTATAAGATCGACGCGGAGAAAGGCGAGGGGATAGCGCTGGCCAAGCAATATAAAGTGGAAGGTTATCCCACCAACCTGTTTATCGATCCCAATACGCAGGAAGTGGTATACCGCGTAATGGGCTCCTGTGAGATCGATGAGTTCCTGAACAGGGCCGACATAGCTGTGACGGAGCAGAAAGATCCTATGAAATGGACCGATTATGAAGCGCAGCTGGCCAAAGGCAAGAAGGATAAGGCTTTCCTGGTGGCTTATATGAAGAAGGCCAGGCGCCTGGACCACAACAATGATAAAGCGCTCGATCTCTATGTAGCGCAATATGTACCCACCCAGCCGGATGATGAGGCCCTGAAATTCCTTACGGAGCATACAGTTACCCTGAATAATAAAGCTGTTCCCGTAGTCTACGCCAATAAGGAAAAAGTGATCTCGCTCTATCCCGATATCGACGATTACTTCTATTACTTCGGGCCGCGCCTGGCCTACAATACGTTGGGCTATGCCGTGGAGACCAAAAATGAAGGCCTGCTGAAGCTGATCGAACAAGGTATGCGCCGCTACGATATCAGCGCCGGAGGCCTTTCCGGTATGCACTATTTCTACAAGGAGTATTATAGCAGGACCGGTGATGAGAAAAAAGCCTGGGAAGCGACGATCAGCGAAGCCAATCACCTGCTGGAGCTGCCCGCTGCTACTTATGCGGAGCAGGATAAAGCTGAGCTGCAACGGGCGAAGAGCTCGCTGCTCTACCAGCTCAAGGCCATGAAGGTACCGGAAGAAAAGTACGAATCGTCGATCGAAGCCACCCTGGCCCAGAACCCGGATATGCGCCATTCGGCCACATTGAGCGCTGCTCAATCCCTGAATGAATCGGCCTGGAAAGTGGTGGAAAATAAAAAAGACGATCCTGCAGCGATAGCCATGGCCATACAATGGTCGGACAAAGCCGCAACGCTGGCGGGGAAAGAAAACCAGAGCTGGCCTATGTTTGCCGATACCCATGCTAACCTGCTGTACCTGGGTGGTGAGAAAGAAAAGGCGATAGCCCTGGAAGAAGAGGCTGTAGCCAGGACGGCGGGCATGCCGGAAGACGTTGCCGCTTCTATGAAAGAAACGCTTGAGAAAATGAAAGCCGGTAACCTGTGAGCCTGGAGACCGCGACTGCATTTAATGACCTGAAGCAACGGCTGGGCGCCATTTACGATGAAGCCGAATCCGCCAACATTGCCGAATGGGTGATCGAAGCTGTTACCGGGTATCGACGCAATGCCTGGTTGCGGCAGCCGGAGGCCGCGCTCAGTCCGGCGCAGCAAGCGCAGCTGGAAGCCTATACCCGGTCGCTGGTGGCGCAGCGGCCGGTGCAATACGTTTTGGGTGAATGTTATTTTCTCGACATGAAGCTCTATGTCGATGAACGGGTGCTGATCCCCAGGCCCGAAACGGAAGAGCTGGCTGACTGGATCATAAAGGAATGGAAGGGAAAGCCGGGTGCGATAGCCCTGGATATCGGTACGGGCAGCGGCTGCCTGGCATTGGCTTTGAAAAAGCACCTGGACCGTGCTACAGTATATGCAGCCGATCTGTCAGAAGACGCTCTGGCCGTAGCAGCACGCAATGCGGCTACGTTGGGCTTGTCCCTTGAATGGTTGCAGTCCGATATTTTGCAGTCCGGGAACGAAGACCAATGGCCTGATGCCGATATTATCGTCAGCAACCCGCCTTATATCACCTTGCCCGAGCAGCACGGCATGGCGACGCATGTGCTGGACTATGAGCCACATATGGCCTTGTTCGTTACAGATAATGATCCCCTGCAGTTTTATAAGGCTATTGCTGCGTTTGCTTCAAAGAAGCTGCGGCCGGGCGGTTCGGTATTCCTTGAGCTGCATATGGATCATGCCCGGGCAACGAAGGAATACTATGAAGCGCAGGGCTGGCATACAGTGCTGAGGAAAGACATGCAGGGCAGGGACCGCATGCTGCAGGCACGCAGGGAAGATTAACCGTTTGTATCATAAAATTTGGCATTTGCAAAGGGGTTTGCTACTTTTGCTACCCTCGAAAAGCGATCTAAATATGTCAGAACAAGTAGATAATATCATAAAGAATACGAGCAGCCTGATGCAGAAAGCCATCAGCCATCTTGAGAGCGAGCTCCTGAAGGTAAGGGCGGGCAAGGCCAACCCGCAGATGATCGACGGTGTAATGGTTGATTACTACGGCAACCCCACACCGCTGAACCAGGTAGCCAATATCACCGTAACCGATGCCCGTACCTTATCGATACAACCCTGGGAAAAGCCGATGATCGCGCCCATAGAGCGTGCTATTATGCAGGCCAACCTGGGCGTGACGCCGCAGAACGATGGCCAGGTGATCCGCCTCTTCCTGCCGCCGCTGACCGAAGAACGCCGTAAAGAGCTGGTGAAGAAAGTGAACGCAGAAGGGGAGCAAGGGAAGGTTTCTATCCGCAATATTCGCCGCGATATGATTGAGCAGATCAAGAAAGCACAAAAGGATGGCCTCAGCGAAGACGAGTCCAAGCAGGCGGAAGGAAACATCCAGGGCATCACCGACAAGCACATCGCGCTGATCGACCAGCATTGCAAAGACAAAGAGAAAGAGATCATGACAATCTGATCCCTATAAATGATACCAACACAGGCTGCCTGAAAGGGCAGCCTGTGTTGCTTATGCCGGACCTGTCTCGTTAAGGCCTTGTTTTCCCCTGCCGGCCTTGCTCTTCTTCCTTTTCCCCTTCCTATCTTTGCATTTCCATGCGTATCCTCAAAAAAATCCTTAAAGGCTTTGCCTGGTTCCTGGGCATCCTGATCGTACTGTTGCTGGCTTTTGGTATTTATATCTGGAAAGTTTCGGAGTTTAAGCCGCCCGCCGTATCCGACCCGCAGACGGAAGCTTTGCAGCGCCGGCAGTTGGACAGCGCTGCTTTCACGCTGGGCGACAACTGGATAAGGAAAAGCCGTTACGGGCTGTACGAAATGTATACTTCTGGCAAGCCTTATGAACGTGGGCTCATTAACGGTAAGCTGTCGCAGGAGCTGATTGTATCGCAGGAGGTGGCTTTCACACACCAGATACGGAAAATGATCCCTTCGCCTTCCTATCTGAAATTTCTGAAGTACATCATCGGCTTCATGAACCGGGACCTGCCGGGGCATGTTACCGAAGAATACAAAGAAGAGATCTATGGCGTATCCCGGGCAGCTTCCGACAGCTTCCAGTGGATCGGCAGCAATTATTCCCGGCAGCTTAACTACCATGCCGCGCACGATATCGGGCATGCGCTGCAGAACCTGATGCTGGTGGGCTGTACTTCTTTCGGCGCCTGGGATAGCCGTACCGAGAACGGTGCGATGATCCTGGGAAGGAACTTCGATTTCTGGGTTGGTGATGAGTTTGCCCAAAATAAGATCGTTTCTTTCGTAGCGCCCGATAAGGGGCATAAGTTTGCCTTCATTACCTGGGGCGGCTTTATCGGTGTGGTTTCCGGGATGAACGACAGGGGATTGACCGTGACGATCAATGCGGCCAAATCATCGATACCCCGCGGCGCGGCAACGCCGGTATCGCTGGTGGCCAGGGAAGTGCTGCAATATGCCGGTAATATTGGAGAGGCTATCGCCATTGCCCGCCGCCGCAAGATGTTTGTGAGCGAAAGCTTTCTCATAGGTTCCGCCGCCGACCATCGTTCGGTAGTGATCGAGAAGACGCCGGATATGCTGGGGGTTTACGATCCGCATTCCGATAACATAGAATGCGCTAACCATTACCAGAGCGATGCGCTTAAAGGGCAGGAGCTGAACCGCGAGCAGATGGCCGGCAGTGCTTCGGTATACCGCTACCAGCGGCTGCAGGAGCTGCTGCAAAAGAATTATCCGCTCAACCCGGCCAAAGTGGCTGCTATATTGCGCGACTATAAAGGGCTGCATGACGCCAATATCGGTGTGGGCAATGAAAAGGCGCTGAACCAGTTCGTGGCGCATCATTCGGTGATCTTTATGCCCGACAGCCTGCGGATGTGGGTGAGCACTTCACCCTGGCAAATGGGCGCCTATGTGTGCTACGACCTGCGGAAAATATTTGCGATGAAAGGGTTGCGCCAAGATGAAGAGGTGGCCGATACCAGCCTGAATATTGCACCGGATCCTTTCCTGGCTACCGATACCTATGCCCGCTTCCTTCGCTTCAGGCAGGCCAAAATGAGCTGGCTCGATAAGCTGCAAGCCGATCCCGGCGACCTGGCGCCTAACAATCCCGAATATTACGATGCTTACCGTATTGCCGGCGATATTTACGAGCAGCGGCATAAATATCCCGAAGCGATTGCCGCCTACCGCACAGCGCTCACCAAGGTGATCGCAACGGAAGCGGAACGGCAGGCCATACAGGAAAAAATAAAGAAAGCAGAAAAGGAGATCAGGAAAAGCAGGCAATAAGCCAAGACCGCCGGCAGAGATACATAACATAGGCTACTTCAGGGTTTCCTCGAGCCCGAAAAAAACGTCCTCCAGGAATGGGGGACGTTTTTTTAAACCAATAACCGCGTACTATGGAAAGATAAACTATGTACATCAAATATTGTGCCAGGTTTCTGCGTGTCTTTTTTGTTGAGCTTAATTTCGCTACATAAGTAGGTAGCAAGTCTTTATTCTTTAATGTCGTGATTATTTTTAATGCTGGCGTATGATCATAAAAAAACACCTGGCCTTACTAAAGGCCTGGTGTTTTTGATCAGGGTGGATTAGCTTAAACAATCCTTTCCTGCTCGCGGAACCAGCGTTCCGGTATTTCATTGTTGCCCGCGGTAAGGTAGTCGTTGTAGCTGCAGGGGATAAAGGTACCTTCGGGCAGCTGCATCCACCAGCGGTTGGTTTTCCTGCTTTTCAGGAAAAGGGTATCGTTACCCGTAAGCGCAACATTGTATTCGATAAACTCTTCGCGGTTGCTGAGATCGGCTTCGTTCTTACGTACCAGGTAGCCATCTACGAAATACCACAGCATTTGTGCAATCAGGCGCGCGCCCTGCCTGTTGTTGTCCGATCCGGACTGGTAGCCATAGATGCCGAAGGAAGACAGGTTACTGCTCATGCCTGCGTAACGGGCCAGCTGGCAGATCTCATCGCCGAAGAAACCATTGGGCGAACCTCTCTCCAGGAAAGGAGCATCGCACAGCCGCACAGCATTCATATCGATGCTCAGCAGATCACATTGGCGCAGCACCGGTTCCATTTCTTCCATATCTTCTCTTACCCTGCCCAGGCGAAAGCAGTCGAAGCGCAGCTTGTCCAGGGTTTCCAGCATATTCGGATTGACATAATAGCTCTGAAAGCCCATATGGCTGAAGTGCCGCACAAAATTGGGCTGTTCCGTCAGCATATCCATCAGGAAGCCTTCGTCGCTGATCCCTTCGGTCTCTCCAAGATCGATCAGCATATCCACCACAGCGGCATTGATTGTCTTACCCAGCTTTTTGAACACATCATATTGCTGCAGGGTAAGATCATGCGATCCACCGATCACTACAGCGATCTTTCCGGCTTCTTCTATTTCCTGGAGCACTGTACGCAGAGCAGCACGGGTGTCGCCGGGCGTTGCGCCCTCCCTGATGTTACCCATATCGGCCACCTTTACAGACGTGTGCCAGTCATACATACGGTACAGCTCTTCTCTTACAGCATCGGGACTATGGCTCCAGGGCGCATCGAGGCCGGCGCCCCTTTGCTCGCCGCAGCCGACCAGCACGATATCGGCTTCGCTCCAGTCGCTGTTGTATTCGGTAATAGGTATAATGCGTTTCCCGATCTGCAAGGCATGCCGGGCATCATTCTGGGGTAATTCAGCAAAGTGTTTTGCTGCAAAAAAAGAGTGTAGATCGCTCATGTACATCCTGTAGTTTAATACGGCCGTAAAGATACCATACCCCTCTCAATGAAAGGGAAATTTTATTCCACCATCTGCGGACGTCAGGGTTGTACAGGATACAGGAGGCTTGCTTACTGTTTGCTGCGTGCCAGCAGGACCTGCTCAACACGTTCCAGGTTCTGCCCTTTGGCCTGCAGCAGCAACAGGAAGTGGAACAGCAGGTCGGCGGCTTCGTTGCAGAAGCGCTTTTCATCGTCATCCTTGGCCTCGATCACCAGCTCTACTGCTTCTTCCCCTACCTTCTGCGCTATTTTGTTGATGCCTTTCCGGTACAGGCTATTGGTATAGGAATGGGGATTATCGCCGGCAATACGGTTGCCAATAGTAGCTTCAAGCTGGTAAAGGAAGCCTCTGGCATCTTCTGTACCGAAGCAGGACCGGGCGCCGGTATGGCAGGCCGGTCCCTGCGGGTCTACACGGACCAGCAAAGTGTCCTGGTCGCAATCGGTACGGATGTCCACAACATGCATGGTATTGCCTGAAGTAGCACCTTTGGTCCATAAGGTCTGCCTGCTGCGGCTGTAAAAAGTGACCTTGCCTTCTGTGCGGGTCCTTTCCAGAGCCTCGGCATTCATATAGCCGAGCATCAGCACTTCCATGCTGAGGTGGTGTTGTACGACTGCCGGTACCAACCCGCCGGCCTTGTCAAAATCGATTGTCATCTTACAGGAATATTAGCGGTTTTTAAATAAGCTTTCAATTGGGGCAGGCTCAGCCGGCCGAAGTGGAAGATACCTGCCGCCAGCGCTGCTGCTGTGTCTGTTGCTTCGAAAAGCGTCTTGAAGTGCTCCTCACTGCCGGCCCCCCCGGAAGCGATTACTGGCAGCGATACAGCCTGGCTTACTTCTTGTGTTACGGCCAGGTCAAAGCCGCTGCCCGTGCCGTCCTTATTCATAGAGGTGAGTAATATTTCACCGGCACCGTAAGCTTCGGCTTGTCGCGCCCAATCTACCGTAACGAGGGGCGTGGCTTGGCGCCCGCCCTGGATGAAGACATGGTCGATACCTTCAATCTTACGTGTATCGATCGCCACGACAACACACTGGCTGCCCAGGCGGGCGGCCAGTTCCGTGATCAGCTCCGGCCGCAGCACTGCGGCAGAATTGATGCTGATTTTATCGGCGCCCGACCGGATCAGCTGCAAAGCATCTTCCACGCTGCTGATGCCGCCACCCACGGTAAAAGGGATATCGATCGCCCGGGCTGCACGGCTCACAAGGCTGCACAGGGTCTTTCTTTTTTCTACAGTAGCCGTTATGTCAAGAAAGACGAGCTCGTCGGCGCCTTGCTCCACATATAGTTGCGCCAGGGCCACAGGGTCGCCGGCATCGCGCAACTGCTCGAAGTGTATGCCTTTAACGGTTCTGCCGTCGCGGATGTCCAGGCAGGGAATGATCCTTTTCTTCAGCATAGCGATTCCAGCTCTTTTAAGGTGATGTTGCCTTCGTATATAGCTTTGCCAATGATCGCGCCGCTGCAACCTGCGGCTTCAAGCGCCTGCAGCTCTTCAACCGAAGCGATGCCACCGCTGGCGACCAGGTTTATAGCAGTATGCTTCATGATATCCTGGTAGAGCTTCAGCGCCGGACCGCTCAACATACCGTCTTTGCTAATATCGGTGCAGATAGCCGTGCGGATGCCTTTTTCATAATAGGTAGAAAGGAAGCCGATGACATCCAGCTCCGTGTGCTCCAGCCAGCCCTGCGTTGCGATCCTGCGCTGCCGGCAATCAGCGCTGAGCCAGATCTTATCTGCGCCATATTGTGCCAGCCATTCCAGGAAGCGCTCCGGGTCTTGCGCAGCAATGCTGCCGATCACCACATGTGCTGCACCGCACCCGAAGGCGGTCTGCAGGGACGCTTCTGTTTTCAGGCCACCGCTGAAATCGACTTCCAGGCAGGTATAGCGGGCGATCTGTTCCAGCACTTTATAGTTCACTGTTTCCCTGGAGCGGGCGCCGTCAAGATCGACCAGGTGCAGGCGTTTCAGGCCATGGGCTTCGAAAGATTTAGCGACTTCGAGCGGTTCGGCGGCGTATATGTTCTGCCGGGCATAGTCGCCCTGCGCAAGCCGTACGCAACGGCCGCCGAGGATGTCCATAGCAGGGATGATCGTCATAAGGTCAAAAAGTTTTTAAGGATTTCAGCCCCGGTTCCCGCCGATTTCTCGGGGTGGAACTGGACTGCGTAAAAATTGTTGTGCTGCAAGGCCGCGCTGAAAGGCAGCAGGTAGTCGCTGCGAGCCACAGTATGCGCGCAGCAGGCCGCATAATAGCTATGCACGAAATAGACATCGGCGTCCGGATCGATACCAGCGAACAAGGCGCCGGATACTTGCCGGAGGTTATTCCAGCCCATATGTGGCACCCGGCCGCCGGGAGGAAAACGCTTCACCTCCGTATTGAAGATGGCCATGCCGGACGTGTCGCCTTCTTCCGAGTAACGGCACATCAGCTGCAGGCCCAGGCAGATGCCGAGCACCGGTTGATCAAGTGCAGGCAGCAGCCGGTCGAGTCCCTTCTCTTTCAGGTAATGCATGGCGGATGCGGCCTCACCCACACCGGGGAGAATCACCTTTTCGGCCTGTTGTATCTGTGCCGGATCATCGGTGACCCTGGCTTCATAGCCCAGCCGTTCCAGGGCATTGGTCACCGATCGGGTATTGCCGGCATTGTAGTGTACGATTGCGATCATAAACTGCCTTTTGTGCTGGGAATAAGATAAGTATCGTTGCGGTGTACAGCGGCTTTCAGCGCACGGGCAAAGGCTTTGAAGATCGCTTCTATTTTATGATGCTCATTGCTGCCTTCAGCTCTGATATTGAGGTTGCAGGCGGCATGGTCGCAGAAGGAACGAAAAAAATGACAGAACATTTCCGTAGGCAGATCGCCTATCTTTTCCCTGCGGAAATCCGCTTCCCATACCAGCCAGGGGCGGCCGCTGAAGTCGATGGCGACTTGCGCCAGGCAATCGTCCATCGGCAGCAGGAAGCCATAGCGCTCTATGCCTTTCTTGCTGCCGAGCGCTTCGCGGAAAGCGCTGCCCAGCACTATGGCCACATCTTCAGTTGTGTGATGTTCATCAACATGCAGGTCGCCGCTGGCCTGTATCTCGAGGTCGAAGCCGCCATGGCGTGCTACCTGCTCCAACATATGATCCAGGAAGCCGATGCCGGTATGCATATTGCTTTTGCCCCTGCCGTCGAGGTTAAGCGTGACCTTAATATCGGTTTCCCGCGTTTGGCGTTTCACTGTAGCGCTGCGGGGCTGCTGCTTCAGGAAGGCATAGATATCGGCCCAGGAAGAAGTGGACAGCGCCGCCCCTTCCTGCTGCGTTGCGCCCAGGTAAATGGCTTTGCAGCCCAGGTTCTCCGCCAGCTGTATATCGGTAAGCCGGTCCCCGATCACATAAGAAGCCTCCATCTGGTAGGAGCCTTTGATGTAGTGCGTGAGCATGGCCGTGCCGGGTTTGCGGCCGGGATGTCCGTCCGTCGGGAAGGAACGGTCGATAAGGATCTCGCTGAAAACGATGCCTTCGTTTTCAAGTGCGCTGAGGATCTTGTTCTGTACAGGCCAGAAGGTTTCTTCAGGGAAAGACACTGTACCTAGTCCATCCTGGTTGCTGACCATGACCAGCTCATAGTCGAGCTCGGCAGCAATACGGGACAGGTAGCGGAAGACGCCAGGATAAAAGGTAAGCTTCTCCAGGCTGTCGACCTGGAAATCGGGCGGCTCTACAACGAGTGTGCCGTCGCGGTCGAGGAACAATACTTTTTTCATTTTGCTTCTTGTTAAAAAGATGGAGATAAAGCCATTTGCTGCAGGGCATCGATCAGTTGCGCGTTTTCGGATGGGCTGCCTATCGTGATCCGCAGGCAGCCGGGGATCTGGCTATGGCGGTTGCGTACGATGAGGCCTTGCTGCACCAGCCGGGTGTATACCGCTTCCGCAGCTTCGACTTCGGCCAACAGGAAATTAGCGTCGGAAGGGTAGACCCGTTTCACTTGCGGCAACTGCAGCAAGGCTGTTTCCAGCCATCGGCGCTGTTCCAGGATGATAGCTCTGCGCTGCTCGTAAGTAACGGGATCGGATAGTGCTTCCAGGGCGGCTTCCTGGTTCAGGGTGCTGATGTTGTAAGGCGGCTTTACCTTATGGAACAAGGCAATGATCTCCGCGGAGGCATAGCCGATCCCGATCCTGGCGCCGGCCAGGCTCCAGGCCTTGCTCATGGTTTGCAGCACAATAAGATTAGGGTAGCGGTCCAGCCGTTCCAGCAGGGAGGCTTGCTCTGCGAAATCAATATAAGCTTCGTCTACCACAACGATACCGTCGAAGGTTTCCAGTACCTGCAAAAGCTCGTCCAGGCAATTGCCCGTAGGGTTATTGGGCGAGCAGAGGAAAGCCAGCTTCAGGTTTTCGTCGTTCAGCACCTCCAGGTAAGCTTGCACATCGATCTGGAAGTCTTCGCTCAGAGGTAGCCTGACCAGCGCTACATCGTTTAGCTGCGCCGATACTTCATACATGCCGTAGGTAGGCGTAAAGACAAGCGCTTTATCCTGTCCGGGGCGGCAGAAAATACGGAAGGCCAGATCGATCATTTCGTCGCTGCCGTTGCCGATGAAGATGTTGGCCGGGTTCAGCTGCCGGTAGCGGGCCAGCTGCTGTTTCAGCTGCAGCTGTCCGGGATCGGGATAGCGGTTATTATTGCCCCAGGGATTCTCATTGGCATCGAGCAGGACGCCGGCCTGTCCTTTGTATTCGGAACGGGCGCTGGTATAGGGCCGGAGGTCCAGGATGTTTTTCCTGACCAGCTGTTGAAGGGTTCGCATGTCAGAGGGAGTTTAGTCTGATGGTTACTGCTTGTTTGTGCGCATACAATTGTTCTGCTTCAGCCATAAGCGCGATGGCGGGCCCGATAAGGTCCAATCCTTCGGGGCTGATCTCCTGGAAGCTGATCTTTTTGAGAAAGCTGTCCAGGGATACGCCGCTGTAGCTGCGGGCGAAGCCGTTGGTCGGCAAAGTATGATTGGTGCCGCTGGCATAGTCGCCTGCGCTCTCGCAGCTGTAATGCCCCAGAAACACCGATCCGGCGTGGCGAATCTTGTTTGTACAGGCCGGTGCGTTGTCCATTGCCAGGATGAGGTGTTCCGGCGCATAGCAATTGCTGAAGTGGAAGCAGTCGTCAGGGTTTTTCAGCAGTATGGCTTTGCTGTGCAGCAAGGCTTGTGCGGCAATGTTTTCCCGGGGCAGCTGTTTTAGCTGTATAGTTATCTCCGAAAGCACGAGATCGATCGTGGCTTCATCATCGGAGACCAGCAGCACCTGGCTGTCGGGTCCGTGCTCGGCCTGCGATAGCAGGTCTGCGGCGACAAAAGCAGGATTGCAGGTATTGTCGGCGATAACCAGCACTTCGCTGGGACCGGCAGGCATATCGATGGCTGTTCCGCTGAGCTGCGCCACCTGCTTGGCTGCGGTGACGTAGGCATTACCCGGCCCGAAAAGCTTATCGACTTTCGGAACGGTTGCCGTGCCGATGGCCATAGCGCCGATGGCTTGTATGCCGCCGATACCGAAAATGCGGTCGATACCCACCAGGTTTGCCGTATACAGGATCGCCGGGTCTATTGCTCCTTTAGCATCCGATGGTGTGCACAGCACAATGTTGGGACAGCCTGCCAGCTTTGCGGGTATGCCCAGCATCAGCACAGTAGAGAACAGCGGCGCCGATCCGCCGGGAATATACAATCCGACCGTTTCCAGTGGCCTGCTTTCCCAACGGCAGGCAATGCCGGGCATGGTAACGACAGATAGCGGCCCGCAACGCTGGGCTTCGTGAAACCGGGTAATGTTGGCGGCGGCCAGCTGTATAGCCTGTTTCAGCGCTTCGGATAGCCGGTCGCCCGCCGCAGCGATGATGTCGGGAGCTACCGGTTGTATCGCTTGCTCTGCTTGATCATACAAGCGGCAATACGAGGCTACGGCTTCATCTCCTTGTAGGCGTATATCGGCGAAGATGCGGTTGACCAGGGGAAAGAGGTCTTCACCTCCGGCAGCAGGCCGCCGGATCAATTCTGTCCACAGATCCGAAGGTGGATGCAATATTTTCTGCATGAAAATCGAGGATAAAGATTTAAAGGATCATTTTTTCAATGGGCACAACGAGGATGCCTTCGGCGCCGGCCCTTTTCAGCTGCCCGGTTACCTCCCAGAACACATCTTCGCCCACAACGGAATGGATGCTGCTCCAGCCTTCGCGGGCCAGCGGTAAAATGGTGGGGCTCTTCATGCCGGGGATCAGGCTGCAGATCTCTTCCAGCGCGGTATCCGGCGCGTTGAGGAGGATGTATTTGTGTATGACGGCATTCTGCGCGGCGCGGATGCGGAAACGCAGCTGCTCCAGCAAGGCCAGGGGTTCAGAAGCAATGCCCGGTGTGGCAATCAGCACGGCTTCGCTGCACAGCACGGTCTCTACTTCCTTAAGCCCGTTCATTAGCAAAGTGCTGCCGGTGCTAACGATATCGAAGATGCCATCGGCAAGGCCTATGCCCGGCGCTATTTCCACGCTGCCGCCGATCTCTTCGATCTCGGCTTCGATCTGCTGTTCGGCGAAGAAGCGCTGCAGGATGCGCGGGTAGCTGGTGGCCACCCTTTTGCCGTTGAAATAAGCAGGCCCGGCATAGCTTTCTTCGCGGGGAATGGCCAGCGACAGCCGGCAGGCAGCAAAGCCCAGCTGGTCGAGCATTTCCACCTTTCGCGCTTTTTCCAGCACTTCGTTCTTTCCCAGAATGCCGATATCGGCTACACCTTGCTCTACGTATTGCGGTATATCGTCGTCGCGGAGGAAGAGCACTTCCAGGGGAAAATTGGTGGAAGCCGCTCGCAGTTTGCGGTCGCCGTTGGAGAGCCGTATACCGCAGGTGCGCAGCAGCTCTAACGATTGTTCACTCAGTCGGCCGTTCTTTTGTATGGCCAGTTTTAACATACGCATGGAAGGAAAAATGTGCCTGGCAAACCGAGGGAGACAAAAAGAAAACCCGTCTGATCTGCTCAGACGGGTTTCAGAAAATATGGTCGTTAGTTACACCAAATCATTTCCACCTGGCTGAGGGCCGGTATGAAAATGATGATGATGCAATTGTGTAAAGGACATGTTTATGCGCGTTTCAGAAGCGAAAGTAGGAAACTATTTTGATTTATCGGAAAAAAATCCGGGATAAACAATAATTAACAGGCTTTCTTATTCCAGAACGAACCTGGCTTTATAAACAGAACCGCTTTCAGAGGACAGCTGCAGGTAATAGATGCCGGGGGCCTGCACTGCCGAACGGAGGTCTATGAGCAACGGCTGGTTATGTTGAAGATTCAGGTTGCGGCGGATAACGAGGGACTGGCCAAGGGTATTGAACACTTGGTAGCTGTACGTGCCGGATATCGGTGCAATAACCGTTATCTGCCGTTCACTGGCAGGATTGGGAAATATAGCGAAGGTTGATGCCGGCGAGGGGAATAGGGCTGTACGTACGGGGCTGTACGCGTAGCGACCGTCTCTATCCACCATTTTCAGCCGGTAATAATTAGTTGCCGCCAGGGGAAAGCGGTCCTCGAAATAGTAAAGCGTGTGGCTTCCTTTCGCGGTTGTATGGCCAATCGTAGTAAAAGCGCTGCCATCGTTGCTTCGTTCAACCTCGTAATGGCTGAAGGCAATCTCTTCTCCCGCCTCCCATTGCAGATGTACTTGTGTCTGCACTGTCTTTGCGGTAAAGCTCTTCAGCCTGACGGGAAGAACAACCTCGTTGATGATAGCGGCAAAATCCTCGGCTTGTCCGTATTGCAAAGTGGTGCAGGGTTGCGGATTGGCGGCAACATCGGAAACGACACGGACGCGCACATAGGTGTTTTCCACTACATAGGACTGGTTCGGCACGGTGAAGGTTCCGCTGTGCGTATAAAAGCTTTGACCTGAAGGCCCGTCGCTGGAAAATACCAGTTCTCCGGTCCCAGTAAAGACGCCATCGTTGTTGTAGTCGATATAGACCCTCACGTTCTCCGGATTGTTACCGGCGCCCACGGATATGGCATAGCTCTGGCCTTTCTGAAAGTGGGCAGGAGCTACGGCGCTCTGCTGGCAGCTGGACAGGGTACGGTTGATATAGGAAAGATTCCCGTCATTGGTATATCCCTGGGAGAAGGATTGCAGATCACCTATTATGATATTTCTTGGCCCTACATCGAAAGCGTTGTTGGTATTGACGACACCGGGCCCGGGACAAGCTGTAACTGCGGGTCCGGGCTGCACCGGCTGCGCTCCCGGCGCCGTAGCGCCCAGCGATTGGATCAGGCTGCTCCGCATATTGAATAACGCGAGCATTACCCTGTCGGATTGTCCCTGGGTAAAGCGGTCTGGACAGCTTGAATAGCCCATAATGTTATTGATCACCGGGACCCAGGAAGTACCCGTACAAGGGTTGTTGCCCGTAGGACAATCGAATACGGCCGCCGCCTGAGGGTCAGTGTCACAGATTTTATCGCCTGTTGTGGCGCAGTTCCCGGTAACACAGCCGCCCTCGAAGGGATGACGTAGGTTGAAAGCATGTCCCATTTCATGCGATATCGTGGTCGCACCCGGCGCCAGCTGGCTGGCGGTAATGACCAGGCCATCCAGGCTTGCCTGGGCCGGTGGAAGGAAAGCATAACCCTGTACTCCCGATCCGGCGCTATAGCCGTCCCAGTTATCAATCTCTGAAACGATCCATATATTATAGTAGTTGGTGTTGGGCCACCAGATAAGTCCCTTCAATGTTGCGTCCGATATGCCGCCCGTACTTTGTATATTCACACCGTTGCTGTCATAAGCAGTGCCATTGGCGCCGCCTAATGCGGTGACTCCATTGATGCGGTTGATGCCCGTAGTCGGGTTACAGGAAGAATCACGTTGGGCGAACGCAAACCGTATCCGGATATTAACGCCACCCGCACCTGCCGCCGGATGCCCTGGAAAGGTCGCCGCAAAATTCTGGTTCAGCTCTGTAATGGCATTTTGTATAGTGGCATCGCTGGGGTTGTAGATAGTGCCGATGGCGCCTCCTTTATGGATCACATGTACAACCACCGGAATCTCGTAGAGGGTATCGTTGCCGCTGACGACTACTTTCCGGGCCGGGCTGCCAGGGCCGTGCACCTGCTGCCATAATTGTTCAAAAGCAGCCTGACGGCGGTTGAATTCAGGGTTTGTCTGCATCATTTTTTCACGTACCGCATCGGCTCCGCAAAAGGCCCGGTTTTGTCCGGCCGCCAGATGGTTATATAAAATGCATGATAAAAAAAGTAAAGAGACAGCGGCTTGTTTTGTAAATTTGCTCATAAGACCAATTTTTGCTTAAAATAATATCGTTTCAATGTTTTATTTGTTAATTTATGCAAACGCAAAGCCGGTTGTGGGGCAAATAAAGGATCAAGCGGAACCGTGTGTGGATTACAGGAGATATATGCAATGATATTATGAGAAACTTCGATCATTATGAAGTGGCAGAATAGCACAGTCAGGTCCGCACTGTTGCTACTCCGGCTTTTCCGGTTCTGCAGGACAGCGAAGATTGGCAGATGATCTTATAGCTATCCCATACTACAGGACTCCTCAGGAGCCGAGCTTTGTAGCATCAGCATGAACACACATAAATTGCTCTGTGGAAGCAAAAGAGGGTTGCTAACGAAAGATATGGATCCAGCCGTCGGTCAGGCCGTTACACCTCTCTGTCGGACTATATCCGCGCAGGTGCGGCGCAAGCTCACTCATAAGCATTGGAGCATTCCACCGGTATTGAGCCGATGTTCCGGATTTCCTCAGGACGTACTTAAATTGTATCCGGCTTGGTCCTTGATAAGGTTGTGAGAAGTGCATTAACAGGCAAAAAAGCCATGGCTGGCAGGGGCCTGCCGCCATGGCTGCTAACAAAAAACAAAAACAAAAACCAGGGTAAGTAGGTCATCGTTGCAGCGGCGCCTGGCGTCACTTCGCGATGAATGATCTAAATTACAGCATTCCTTTTGTAACAAAATTCATTTTTCGGTGAAAGGAAGCTGGCTTCAGGTAAACGGCTAAAGGTTGATCGCAGCATCTTATTTTAGGGCAATAGCGCATGCTCAGCCTTCTTTGTAAATATTCCATACCCAGTTGGCCAGAACAAGGATGACCGCAATGATCGCTACGAATGGCTTGCGCAGTATAGTTTCCGCACGGCGGTACTCTTTGTAAAAGCTCTGGCGGCGCAGTATAAGGTCGGTGAGGATCCATACCGGCGTCACCAAAAGGAACAACAACGCAGGAAATCCAAGCGGGTTAAGCAATAGCGCGCCGCGTATATCGCCGTCCAGGATGGCTACCGCAGAGCGGGTCATGCCGCAGGAAGGGCAGGGTAGCCCGGTTATTGCGTACCACAGGCACATCCTGAAGCTATGCTGCTCATGGATCACCTTACCCGAAAAGGCCAGCCAGGCATATCCCGCAGTGCAGGCCGCCAGCAGAAAAGCATATAGCTTGTTCCTGTTCACTGTCTGCCGGATTAATAAAGCACCTGCTGCAGCTTGGTCAGGTTCTTTTCCCGGGTCGCTCCCATAATGAGGAACCAGTCGACGATAGCCCATACACCCAGGCCGCCGCAGGTGAGCAGCTTTCCTACGCCCAGGCCCACATCGCCGATGAGGAAGCGGTCGATACCCAGGCTGCCAGCCAGCAGCGAAACGATCAATATGGTGGTAGGATCATGAAATTCCAGCGTTTGAATAGCCATCCAGCGGGATTCGTCTACCTGCAGCATCCGGTCGCGGATGGCGGTAAGCTGATAGCTTTCAAAATACTTGCCCTTAGTCATAAGGAACATTTCTACTTTCTGGTTATCCATCGGGATTTTTGTTTGACGGTGTGTAAAGTTGTTTCGGGCGCAAAAATAGCCATTTATACTTTATGGTTACGGGGATGTTGCGGATCAAGCTTAAATGTTGGAGGGATACAATATAGTATGTCCTGAGGAAAATCCGGAGCGTCGGTTCAGAACCCGGAGGATGGAATGCTTCAGCGCTTGTATTGCATCTGCATGGCCAGGCCGGTCGGGACGTGTAATGGCCTGACCATGGCGCATCCATGGCGCTGGTTACAGGTTGCGGTTGAAACAAAAACCGGTAAAGCACGCTGCTCTACCGGTTCCCGATTTACAATATCAAATGGTTTTAAATTACCTGCCTTACTTCAGCTCGAAGGTTTCAGTAAACTTGGTCGTGAAGTTGCCTTCCCTGAACTGCTCGTTCCGCATCAGCTGGATGTGGAAAGGAATGGTTGTCTTTACGCCTTCGATCACATACTCGCTCAGGGCGCGCTCCATAGTAGAGATCGCTTCTTCGCGGGTTTGCGCGATCGCGATTACCTTGGCGATCATGGAATCGTAATAAGGCGGGATGGTGTAGCCGGCATAGATATGCGAGTCGACACGGATACCGTGCCCTCCGGGTGTATGGAGCACGGTAATGGTACCGGGGCTCGGACGGAAATCGTTATAGGGATCTTCGGCGTTGATGCGGCATTCGATGGCGTGCATCTTCGGCTCGTAGTTCTTACCGCTGATGGGTACGCCCGCCGCGATTTTGATCTGCTCCTTGATGAGGTCGAAGCTGATCACTTCTTCCGTTACTCCGTGCTCCACCTGGATACGGGTATTCATCTCCATGAAGTAGAAGTTGCGGTGCTTATCGACGAGAAATTCGATGGTACCTACGCTCTCATAATTGATCGCGGAAGCCGCTTTGATCGCCGCTTCACCCATTCTCTGGCGCAGCTCCGGTGTAATGAAGGGAGAGGGAGACTCCTCTACCAGCTTCTGGTGCCGGCGCTGGATCGAGCAATCGCGTTCGCTCATATGGCATACCGTACCGTATTGGTCGCCGGCGACCTGGATCTCGATATGCCGGGGCTCTTCCACGAATTTCTCCATGTAGATACCGTCATTCTTGAAGGAAGCGCCAGCTTCCGCTTTAGCTGTATTGTAGGCTTTTTCGATCTCCTCTTCGTTCCATACCACGCGCATACCCTTTCCGCCGCCGCCGGCGGTCGCTTTCAGGATGACAGGATAGCCCATTTCGGCGGCCAGCTTTTTGGTCTCTTCAACGCTTTGCAGCAAACCGTCGGAACCGGGGATTACCGGTACGCCGGCCCTGATCATCGTTTCTTTGGCTGTCATCTTATCACCCATCGAACGGATCATCTCAGGGGTGGGGCCGATGAACTTGATATTGTACTGGGCGCAGATTTCCGCAAAGCCGGCATTCTCGGCCAGGAACCCATAGCCCGGGTGGATGGCGTCGGCATTGGTGATCTCGGCCGCAGCCATAATGTGCGGTATATTGAGGTAAGAGTCGGCGCTCTGTGCTTTACCGATACATACTGCTTCATCGGCGAAACGCACGTGAAGGCTATCCTTGTCGGCGGTAGAATAGATCGCGACAGTCTGGATGCCCATTTCCCGGCAGGTGCGGATGATACGCAGGGCGATCTCGCCACGGTTGGCAATCAGTATTTTTTTGAACATGAACTTTGAATTAGCTTGCCGGATCTTATCCGGAACAGGTGAATTTCCCTGGTCCGGTATTTCCCGGTATTGAATGTTAATGACCGGCCCGGTAGTGCCTGCTGACAGCTATACTACCAGGGCACTTTGTACTGGACCTTATCATGCCCGTGACAACCGGCCCGATCCGCTGTCGTGGCTCCGCCACCAGCTATAAGGCCGGGGCTTCCGGTTAAGGTTCAACCAGGAATAAGGGTTGATCGTATTCTACCGGGGTAGCGTCGTCGATCAGCACTTTTACGATACGGCCGCTTACTTCGCTCTCGATCTCGTTGAACAGCTTCATGGCTTCAACAATGCAGATCACCTGGCCGGGCCTGATCTCGTCGCCTACATTCACAAAAGAAGGCTTATCGGGGCCGGGGCTGCGGTAGAAAGTACCGATCATGGGAGACTTGATGGTGATGGCGTTGCTGGCCTCAGCGGCAGGCGCTGCCGGTGTGGCAGGGGCCTGGGGCGCTGCTGCCGGGGGGGCAGCCTGGGGAAGTGCGGGCATAGCCATAGGCTGAGGCAAAGCGGTGGTGGCCTGTACCGCTACAAACTGGGTCTCAGTAGCTGCCTGTTTGATCGTAATTTCAAAATCGCCGTCCTTGATCGATACTTCGCTGATATTGGATTTGTTTACCGCTTTAAGCAGTTCCTGGATTTGTTTGAATTCCATAATTGCTGATTTAATCACTCCGCCTGCCGGGAGGCAGGAAGAGCATGCTCTGAATTTGCTTTAAAAAAAATCAGAAGCTGTTCCTCGGGACAGCTTCTGGACCAAATGATATTATCCTTTTACGCGTTCGACGTATTCGCCGGTTACAGTATTGATCTTGATCAGCTCGTCGTTGTCTACGAACAAGGGTACGTTCACGGTAGCGCCGGTTTCCAGCGTAGCCGGTTTCAGGGTGCGGGTAGCGGTATCGCCTTTCAGGCCGGGTTCGGTATAGGTAACACGCAGCACGATAGAAGCGGGGAGCTCTACGCCCATGGGCATTTCCGTTTCGGTATTGATCATCACCTGGCATTCCTGGCCATCTTTGTACAGATCGGGGCGGTCAACCATATTCTCTGCAACGACGATCTGCTCGAAAGTGCTGTTGTCCATCAGGTTGAAGCCGCTGTCGTCCTTGTACAGGAACTGGTAGCTGCGACGTTCCACACGCACCGGGTAAATGGTATCGCCGGAGTTCCAGGTATGCTCGATGCTCCTGTTATTGTCCACACCTTTCAGCTTGGCCCATACTTTGGCTGCAGCCCTGGCGGTTTTGTTCTGGCCGAATTCTACTACGCTGTACAGTGCGCCGTCCAGTTTCAGGATAAGACCATTGCGAATATCTGCTGTGTTTGCCATGAAATTGTTTTTACCTTCCCCAAAGGTTGTTTTATCAGCAGGAAGGATTTGTGATTAATTACTTTAATAAGAACAGGCTGCAAAAGTAAATATTTAGTTCTTTTCCCGAAATTATAGGACACTTATTTCTGCTTTTTGTGGAAAAAAGATTGGTTTTTGATCAAAATTTATCTGAAATGGGTTAAAAATGTAAAAATCCTGCCATTTTGGGCAGGATTTTTACAAAAGGTAGAAAAGGCCGGCTATTTCTTTTTGCCGCCGAATTTATTCAGGATTTTGCTGATGAAGGCGTCGTTAATGCCCAGCGCCCGCTTGATGCGGGTATAGCCGGCGACCATTTTTTTATCAAGGTAGATCAGGATGGATTTCGCACCGTCCTGGGGCCGCGATTTATAATTGGTCGACCGCAGCGTCGGCTTTACTTCCTCTTCGGTAAAGTAGTAGAGCGCGATCGATTTGCGGGTCATATCTTCAGGGCAAAGAATCGTTTCGGGTACGCCATGGTAGGAGTCCTCATCGGTATTAAAGATCACGCAGCGGTTGAACAGCGGCGCGATCTTCTGCTGTACCCCGGTCATTTTACGGTCCCAGAGCTCAAGGTCGCCGTTGTATTCCGGTTTCCAATCCTTATTGAGATAGATCAGGATATTGACCCGTCTGCGCCAGTTGCGTTTATGTGGATGTACCGTAAAATCGGCATGCACATTGAGGAAGCCGTTGCGCTGCGATTGATGCAGACCACCGCCCTCCAGCATATCGTCGGCCAGCAGGTTGGGAATGCCGGTCAGCCTGCTCAGGTAGGAAACGAACGCCGGAGAGTTCATTTCTTTGATCACTTCCTGTATAAAAGGGGGCAGCAGCTCCAGCTTATTGAGGCCGTGCTTTTTTTCATTAATATGCACATAGTGGATCCATCCCTCATCCTTTACCGAGGGGAACTCGGCCAGCGCCTGCTCTGCGGCCCAGGGCTCCAGGAAGTCTTCCAGCTGAATGTGAGGGTAGGGGCCGGCCTGCTGGTACTTCCCCGCATTGGCAGCCAGCTGCTCTTCCCAATGCTTATAGTCAAAGATCTTCTTACTGTCTTTGTCCGCACTGATCGTCGATGTATTCATCAGATAAAATTAACGGGTTAAAGTTTGCTGTCTGGCTTGGGGCAAGCAAAGGTAAATGAAAGCTGCGTATTTATGGTGTAATAGAAAACACTTTTAACCCCGGCACCCGGTTTTGGGTGAGATCGGGCAGGGCCTGGCCATCGGGCGTTGTCAGCTGGTAATCGTCGCCGGCGCCTTCATAAAAATAAAAATAGTAGCGCACACCGTAGCGCCGGGCATCTGCCAGCAAGGCGCCGGTATTTGCTGTATTGAGCGGCTGGCAATACCAGGGATTTTGCGAAAACCAGGAGAGCTGCGCCATGGAAATGGAGGCGTCGGCATAGCTGCGGTTGCTGACAAACGCACCCCGGATACCGAGGCGTTTCAGCTCCCCCGCCAGCCGATATTCTGCCTCTCCTTTGCCCCACATCTTTTTGAGGTCCGACACCGGCGTTACCAGGAAAGAAAGGAAGAATACGGCCGTAAATGCTTTTCTGCCCCAAGAGGAAAACAAAGGGAGCAGCCGTTCCCCGGCATAAACCAGGAACAGGATCGCCGCTGCCGGCATGATGAACCAGGTATAGCGGCCACCTTCAAAAGTGAACAGCCAGAAAGGCAGCGGGTAGACCAGGTATACCAGCAGCAGGATCTTCAGCGGCAGCTTCAATCCGCGGAACCAGCCCTTGGTGGCCAGCAGCACCAGGGTAATGAGCCAGGTAAGAAAAAAGAAGGGGGAGATCCGGTTGCCGGTGCCGACCCAGCCGAGCGCATTATAGCCGATACGCGCCAGCTGCCGCAGCAGGAGGCCGGGAGAATCATAAAAATGGACGATACGACCCTGGGCGAAATACGGATCTTCAAAATAGAACAGCGAGCCTTCATAAGGCGGCGGTACCACCACCCGGATGCCCGGCCTGAATTCCTGCGTGCCCACCAGGAACCAGGAGGCGTTCAGTTTCCCGGCGGTAGAGGAGGTCCATATCCCGTATTTTTCATGCAGCAGGTACAGCCAGGGGGCATCCAGCGCCAGCATCACCACACCCGCAACCAGGCAAATGGTAATCAGCCGTTGCCAGGGGAAGGGCCTCAGGCTGCGCAAATGCATTACGGCAGCCATAAAGATCATCAGGGGAAAAAAGAAAAAGGAATAGGCCTTGCTGAAATAGGCCAGGGAGCTCAGCAGGCCAAGCAGCAGCCATATCCATACCTTTTTGGTAAAGTCGCTGCGGAGCAGCAACAATAGCCCGAGGCTGAGAAAGAAATATTGCCAGAAATCGGTAAAGGACTGGAAGTAAAGTGCGTACAGCCAGAAGCCGGCCGACATCAGCCCGAAGCACCAGCGTTCGAAGGTGGATGTCCTGAAACGGTTGAACAAGCGCTGTGTGCTGACCATAAGGCCGATCACCGAGACTGTATTGACCACGATGGCCGCGGTAAACAGCTCCAGGCCGCTTGCCTTTACCAGCAAGGCCGTGAGCCAGCAGCCCATGGGGCTCCAGAAGGCATTAACGGCATGGTTGAAATTTCCTTCCAGGTATTGCTTCGCAATGTTGAGGTAGCACAGGGCGTCGCTGTCCACATAATAGCGCATATGCGGCCAGGTCGCCCATACCAGCAGTACCAGCAGCAGCGGGGGAAAAAGGTAAACCGGCCATTGCGGTCCGGATGAGGTCTGTGACCGGGATACAAGATGATCGCTCATGGGCAGCAGGTACCGGAACAACGGAAGATGGTTTCCGGCAAGCCGTAAAATTAAGGCAATCAGCGATAGGAAGCGGTGAGCCGGAAGAAAACTGCTGCTGTGTGGAAATTTTCTAAATTGGCATCTTTATTCCAGAGGATTTGTTGTGAAGATAGGTCATTTATTAAAGGCAGTCATTGTCCAGGGATCACTTACATATCGCCGATGAAGAGTTGCTCGCCCGTTTCAGGGCCGATGGCAACAGCGATTGGCTCGGCATTTTGCTGGAGCGTTATACCATGCTGCTTTTCGGCGTATGCATGAAATACCTGCGGCAGCAGGATGCTGCCCGTGATGCTGTGCAGCAGGTCTTCCTGAAGGCCTTGTCGGAGATACCCAAGTACCCGATCGACAATATAGGCGGCTGGCTCTACCAGGTAGCCCGCAACCTTTGCCTGAGCCAGCTTCGTGGCAAAAAGGAATACGCAGATGAAGCGCCGCTGCAATTTATGGCGCAGCCGGAGGAAGTACCCTTATCTTTGCTGATCGAAAAGGAAAGGGATATTGACCGGCTGAAAGCAGAGCTGGCCACCCTGAAAGAAGAGCAGCGGGTATGCGTGGCGGCCTTTTACCTGGAAAAGAAAAGTTACCAGCAGATCGCCGGCCAGACAGGCTATAGCGTGAAGCAGGTAAAAAGCCATATTCAGAACGGAAAACGGAACCTGAGGATTAAAATGGAATCTCATTGACCCGGAAGCCTGTATTTAAATCTTTGTATCGTGCCGAAAAGAAACAGAACAGAGGGAATGCATCACAGCGATATAGACGAAGCGCAGCTGCTCGCCTATATCGAAGGCAGCCTGACGCCCGAAGAGCAGTTCCGGCTCGAAACCTTGCTGGACCAGGACCCTTTTCTGAGCGATGCGATAGACGGCCTGTCGGCGATAGAAGATAAAGCCCAGTTGAGAATGATCGCCGGGCAGATCAACGCCCAGCTTCGCAGGCAGATACAAAGTCGCAGAAAGCACCGCCGGCGCCGGCCCCGGCTGGACAATCATTGGGGCTGGATTTTTGTGCTGGTGCTGCTGTTGCTGGTGCTGTTGAGCTGGTGGGTCATCAGGCAAATGCCCACCCGCTGATGCTCAGCCGCTGAAGGCCTGTAACAGCGCAGCTTTCCTTCGGGCCGACACTTCCAGCACTTCCCTTCCCTGCAGGGTAATATACCCGCCTCCATTCTTTCCTTTATGGTATTCGATCACCTGGCTGGGATTGACCAGGTGCTTGTGATGAATACGCAAAAAACCATAACGTTTCAATTCTGATTCATAATCGCCCAGGGACCTTGATGCGACAATACTGCTATGGTCGGTAAACAGGATCAGCGTGTAGTTGCCCGACGCCTCGCAGCGGACGATATCGTCCACATTCACCAAGGAAAAGCCGTTCAGCGTCGGTATTCTGATCTTCCTGATCTTCATTTGCCGTTGAAACTGGTCCAGCAGATCGGGCAGTAGGGCGCCGCTATCGCCCGGGCTGCGGCCGGAGGCTTTACGTACCGCTGCAATAAACTCTTCCCGGTTAACCGGTTTCATCAGGTAGTCCAGCACCGAGGCTTTGATAGCCTTTAGGGCATAGTGATCGTATGCCGTAACCAGGATCACCCGGGGCAGGAATTCCCGGCAGGCATCCAGGAGATCAAAAGCTGTTCCGTCGGGCATTTCGATATCCAGGAATACCAGGTCGGGCTGAACCGACCGGATAAGCGCCATGCCCTGTGCGACATTCTCTGCCATGCCGCATAGCTGCAAATGGGGAAAGCATTGTTCCAGCAGCAGAGCGATGATGTTCCTGCCGTCGGCTTCATCGTCGATAATAACGATTTTGCTGAAAAGTTCCATAGTAGGGTTGCCTGGGTTTATGATTCAAAGAAACGACCTGCGCCAGGCCGGATCAAATTTTTTAAACGAATGCGGCTTTTCCTTCCACAAATGCTATCGTGTGCCGGGTGACGGTTCATAAAGATATTCCATGTCGATACACACAACTGCGCCTGTAGTTCCGGGAGTATGATCCTGCCTGTTGAACGAATGGATCTGTATGTCCAGGTTGAACAGCTCATTGTAAGAATGGGCCCTGGTGCCTGAAAGCCTCAGCCCCAGCGCGCCGGGCCGGCTGTGGCCCGAGAAGCCGGCGCCATTGTCCTGTATGATTATCCGCAGGCGACCCGCTTCCAGGCCGAAACGGATAAGCAGGGTACCTTCTTCCTGCCCGGCGATGCCATGCTTTAAGGCATTTTCAACATAAGGCTGTATCAGCATGGCGGGCAGCATGGCAGCCTGGACCACGGCAGGATCTATCTCTACCTGGTAAGTCAGCTTATCTTTAAAGCGCAGCTTTTCCAGCTGAAGGTAAAGCGACAGGTAGCCGGCTTCTTCGTCGAGCCGTATAAAAGCCTGCCGGGAATAGTGCATGGTCATACGGATCAGGCGGGCAAAAAGATCGAGGTACAGCCGGGCCTGCTCATGCTCCGCCTTGTAGTTCAGGTATTGGATCGAATTGAGGCAATTGTAGATGAAATGAGGATTGATCTGCGCCTTGATAGCTTCCAGCTCCAGCTCGGCGAGCCTTCTCTTTTCCTGCACTTTCTCCAGCCGCTTGCGTTCCCGGCGAAGTACCCAGTAGTGCAAAATTGAAAATAGGGTTACTGCTATAACAACAAAGACAGCCACAGTAAAATAGAAAGTCTGCCAGAAGGCAGGGCGGACCAGGATCAGGAGCGCTACGTCCTGCCGGCTCCGGATACCCTTCGCATTAAGCGCGTACGCTTCAAAGCGGTACTCACCCGGAGGCAGGCGGGTAAAACGGATATCTGACTCGGCAGCTGGTATCCATTCCTGCTGGAAAGGGTACAAGCGGTAATAGTAACGCAGGCTGCCGAGGCTTTCATAGGAGATCGCGCTGAGGTTGAGGTACAGATCGCGATGCTTATGATCCAGGACAATCTTTTTTCCCGGTTTCCGGAAGCTTAATTCGCTAGCCTGAACCGTGTTAAGGTAAATGGCCGGCGCGGACATGATCTCTCTTAAGCTGTCTTTGAGCGGGATGACACCAATGCCGTCAGCAGTGGCTATATAGGCGGTATCCCTGCTCACAAAAATGCTGTTGATATTATTGGAAGGAAGCCCGTCATAAAAAGTATAATTCCTTGACGACTGCAGTGCGCCTGTTTTTCCGAAGATGAGCTGCCAGGCGCCATTGTCTGAAGCCACCCAGTAAATACTGTCGTTTTGCCGGTAAAGGTCCCGGATACGTTCCGGCTGGCCATCCTTTGTCTGCACGGCAGCTATTCGGCCGTCGGTAGTGTAACGGTGCAGGCCGCGGGCATTGGTGCCCACAAGCACGCTTCCGTCCGCCATCGTCTGCAGGTCGGAGATATAGCTTTCCTTCAGTGCCGGATGGCCTGTTCTCCCGGCAATCCCTCCAAGACCTTGCAGGATGTACAATCCGCAGGAAGTGCCCGTCAGTATGCTGTCTCTGCCAAGTACGGCAACGGCTGTACACCGGTCGCGGAAAAGAACCTTTTCTTTACCGGTGCCGTTAAGAGAAGGGTAATACTTCAGGTTGTTGGTGGTGGCGAGCAGCAGGCCTTTGCCCTTGTAAAGGCAGCAGTCTTTTACATGCCCGAAAACATTCATGTAACGAAACGTACGGCGCGCAGGGTCGAAAAGAGCGAGGTTGGCAGCATACAGAAGGTATCGCCCATCGCCGGTAGGCAATACCTTGCGGATGCCCTGGATGAAAGAAGAATTGAGCCGGAAAGAACGTTTTTTCCGGTTATCGATGTAATCCAGCTCGGGACTGTTGATGTAGCCGATCAGCAGCCGGCCCTGCTCGTCGCCCGAAAGGGCCTTGGGCGTCTCCTGTCGTGCGGGAAAATTCTTTGTCAGCAGGGCATTCTGAAAGTGCTTTTGCGATAAAAAATACAAGGTATTGTTCCTGGAAGTCATCCATAGATTGCTGTTTCGGTCGATAAAAAGCGTATTAAGCGCCATGGGCTTCATAAACTGGAAGAAGTCGGCATCGGTGCCCTGCTCCACATGGCCATAGTAGGCCACCCCACCTTGTCCGTAAAATTTGATCCACAGGTGGGACAGGTTGTCAACCAGGATCTGGCAATCGGGGGAAGCGCCGGAAGGCAGGCGTATCGTGCGGACAGAATGTAATATGCTGTCGCCTTCGATGTACCGGTACGCGGTGATTTCCCGCTTTAATGGCCGGTACATCAGGATATAGGGAGCGTTGCAATCTGCTGTCACCAGCAGACTCCGGCTATCGTGCCGTAGTTTTTTGTGCTGCTCATCGTAAAGATAACGGCTGGTGCGGGAGGAGCGCGCATAGTCCAGCAGATAAGATCCTTTGATGCCGATAATATGGTCGTTGAAGATATAGCGGAAGGTGAAGTCCCGGACAGGCAGGCGATACACCCTGAAGCTGTCGCCGGAAAAGCGATGCAGCAGCTGTGTACCGAAATTATTGGACAGCCAGCGATCGCCCGTTAACGGGTCTCGGGTAAGCACATTAAGGTCTCTTTGAGTAGTATCCAGCAGACGCAGATCTTCCCGGGCAGTGATCAGCTTCCCGTTTTTCAACAGGCGCAGGTTATGATTGACAGGGACCAGGAGAATGCAGTCTTTTCCCACCGGGCTACAGGAAATGATATCGACATCAGACGAGTGCCTGAGCTCCTGCAGCATACTGAATTTTCTTCCATCGAAACGCATGCCGCCATTGTCGGTTCCTATCCATAAAAAACCATCCGCATCCTGGTCGATCAGGTAACCTGTTGATGCTGTATAGCCGTCGAGCTGCGTATAGCGGCGCATACCCGGCAGCTGAGCGCAAGCAGTGTAGCCTGCGCCGTAAAGCAGCAGCAGGAACAGGTATAGCTTACTGCCGATGCGCATAGACAGCTTAATTTAAAAATGCTTTTGGTATTGGTGGTTTTAAAGATAATGGTTTTTTGTGCTTCCCATAGGGAAACGCTCAGCTATTTACTTATTGCTTTAAAAGTACACTTATTGCTATAAGACGACACTTAATCATTGGCGGTTGGCCGGGAAGCACATGGTTTACTAACTTGATGGTCAATATTATTTACTTCGACCTGACACCAAAATTTTGGCCACATTTAGACAAGTGTAAACGTGGCGCCCACTCATGAAAAAGTGTAGCCTGGTCCTGTTCTCCTTATTCCTGTTGCTCGCCTCGTCCAATGCCCAGAACCTCATACGGCATTTCCCCAACAGCGCCTCGGGTATCCGCTATGAACCGTCGGCCAACCAGTATATTCTTTTTGGAAGCATTGCGCCTCCCTTACTTTCGGGTATGGACAACACCGGTCCGGCCGGTCCGCTGCCCCGAATCCAGCTGCAGGCGCTCGACGATCAGTTGAATACTTTATGGTTGAAAACCTACGCTACACAAACCGAGGTCAGCTACGCCCTGAGTGTGCAGGGAAGCTGCCGCAAGCTGATCAACGCCTTTTATACCGCAAGCGCCATAAGGACGGCAGACGGAGGCTATCTTATCTGCGGCAGAAGCCGGCAGAATCCCGAGATCAGCGGCTGCTCCGGAATTCCCTTTTTTAACCAGCCTTTTTTGCTGAAAACAAACAGCAGCGGCGCTGTTATGTGGTATAAGCGCTATGATGTGGAAGGTGACTTCAGCGCCGTGGTGGAAGACCGGGCCACGGGGCGGCTGATCGCCTGCGGTAGTATGAATGGCTACTATTCCGACGGGCTGATCGTGTGTACGGATCCGGCAGGTAATGTGCTCTGGAGCCGCGGCGATAAAGTGCCGGATCCTTATCCGGGCGCCAATCTCAGCACCAGCTATTCCCGGATCATTCCCTTTACTACAGCAGGTGGCCAGTTTTGCTATGCCCTGGCAGGCAATGCCGATCAGAGGGGGATGGGCGTAGACGGCGGCATCCTCATTACCCTGATCGATGCCTACGGGTCTTTTTATCATGATGCCATGGTACACCAGGGTGCCTTTCATATGTTCCCCAAATGCTTTGACGTTGCCGATGCCGGCGGCGGAAAGCTGGTGTTGACCGGCTCTTCTATTGACGCTTCCGGCGGCTATCCCTGCGGCAGCGATCTCAGTTCTGCGCTCATTATGATCAAGCTGGATCCTACGACCCTTGTGGTCGATTTTTTCAAGCAGTACAACAAGGTACCCGGGACCTATTCCTATGGCGTAGGGCTTAAAGTGTGGCAGCGCGGGCTGCTCACCCGTTACTGTATATCTGGCTCATACAGCGGCACCGCCATTTACCTGGAAACAGACGACAACGGCAATGTGCTTCGTTATACGCCGCACAATCCTTCCGACATTTCCGACGGCGGTCTTATGACGATGAATACCCTGGGCAACTATCCGGTATACTCCGGTGGATATCCCGGAGGCACTGCTGTTGTCCGTAATAACTATGGCTTCGATTGCGCCAGTGATATTGCAGTACCGGTAACGGATCTGCCCTCCGTAAATGCACCCTCGGATCATTATGGATTTTCCTTGCCGGTTATCGAGGAAGTAATGCTCAGCTACGACGTACCTTATAGCGAATACGATGCCTGCGGTCTTCCCAAACCCGGAACTACCGGCCTGGCTATGCAGCCTGGCACACAGGCAATCGCGCTTTTCCCCAACCCGGCACACAACACGCTCCAGGTGCAAACCGGAGACGACAGGGAAGCACAGGTTACCGTTTATGACCTTACCGGCCGCGAAATCCTCCGGAAAAAAGTTACAGGAACCTCATTCAGTCTCCCAGTTGCTTCATTGGTGCCGGGTATCTATGGCCTGCGCATAGCGGACCGGAACGGCCAGGTGCAGCATGCCCGGTTTGTAAAAGAATAATGGTAGCTGACCGGTAGCCGGTTCTTAATAGAAAGATCGCCGAACAACCGCCCCATGGCGCGACAGGGGAGGGCCCTTAACAAAAACATCTTTATGAAAAAGAAAGTAGTGAAGCTGAGCAAGCTCAGCCTGAACAAAGAAACAATCGGATCACTGTCATCAGATAAGGTGATCGGTGGTGTATCGGAGCTAGCCAGCTGCATCTGCCTCACCAGGGAATTCATTGATGACACCTGCAGGTTTGGTTGTAGCAATACCTGTCCCGGACCCAGCAATGGAGACCCCTGCCAGACCGGTGGTTGTCCTTCTATAGATACCCATTGCGCCGGTTGCGGTATCGGCGGATAAATAGCTGTTACCTGGAATTTTTTTAGCAATACCTGTCCTCATGAATAACCATGGCAAAAGGCTGTCCGTACATTGGACAGCCTTTTGCTCCTTTCACGGGCATTATGCTTAAAGGTAGGGTATAGGGGCCCGGTTATACCGCCGCGAGCGGCTTTATGTGTTTCGTCGGCTCATTCCATATGGAGGGTGCTGAATCTGGAAGAATGATCCTTTCTAGAATGGCAGCCCGTCATCTTCGGGTTCTGCCAGGGCGGCCGCCGGCTCTGCCTGCTCCTGCTGCTTTTTGTCCAACAGCATCATGCTCACCGCCCTGATCTCGGTAATGTACTTTTTGGCTCCGGTGTTGTCGGTATAGGATCGATTGACCAGCTTGCCTTCCAGCATCACATAGCTGCCTTTGTGAAATTGCTGCTCGGCGCGTTCGGCCAGTTTTTCCCAGGCATTAATGCTGTGCCAGGTCGTTTCAGCCTTCCACTCGCCGCTGGCAGTGCGGTAGCTTTCATTGGTGGCCATGCGCAGGCGGGCCACTTTGGTGCCGTTCTCCAGGGTTTTCATTTCGGGGGCTGCGCCCAGGTGTCCAATCAGTTGAACTCGGTTTCTTAAAGTGCTCATAATATAAAATTTAAAAAATGAAAAAATGGATATTGCTGTTTTGTGGTTGCGTCGGTCTTTCCGGTCAACGCTGAAGCAAAGATGGGGGTGGCATGAAGCCATAGCCGGTTTTTAACCATTTATGAGCGGATGTAACTGATTGTTGTCGTTTGAAAACGGAAATTTTTCCGTAGCTTTAGGGAATGGAAACAAAGCCCCGCCTGTGTCTCACCTGCGGTAAGCCGCTGAGAGGCCGTATCGATAAAAAATTCTGCGACGATGCCTGCCGGAACACCTTCAACAACCAGCAGAACAGCGACCAGAACAATTATGTGCGCAATGTGAACCATATTTTGCGCAAGAACCGGCGTTTGCTGGAGGAGCAGATACCCGATGGGGAGGAGATGAAAAAGGTGCCCCGCGAAAAGCTGGCCCGGGCCGGCTTCGATTTCAAGTATCATACGCATCAGTACCAGAACCAGAAAGGCCAGGTGTATTATTTCAGCTATGAGTACGGCTACCTGCCGCTTGAAGGGGAATGGCTGCTGGTGGTCAGAAGAAAAGCGGAGGGAGCATAAGCAGGAAAAATTAGCGCCGGGCAGTAAAACGATCCATGATGACCTTAAAACCAATAGTACAAAGTATGGCCGCACTGCTGCTGCTGGTATGTGGCTGCAATACCCGCAAGCCTGCAGCAACAAGCTATAAACCGGTATCGGAATCTTTGTACCGGGATATCGCCCGCCAGGACAGCCTGATGTTCGATGCCTTTAACCGGTACGATCTGGCCGGGCTCATGTCTTTTTTTACAGAGGACCTTGAATTTTATCATGACAAGGGAGGCCTTGCGGGATACGAGCAGACCAGGCAAGGCTTCGCACGGCTTTTTGTGCAGCATGCGACCACTGGTCTGAAAAGGGAATTGATCCCCGGCAGCCTGCAAGTATATCCCGTCAAAGGTTACGGAGCGATCGCAGAAAGCCGGCATCGTTTTTGCCACCTCGAACAGGGAAAGCAGGACTGCGGGACGTTTAAAAATACGATGATCTGGCGCCGGACGGACAAGGGCTGGAAAGTGAGCCGTGTGCTCAGCTACGACCATTGACAGCTGCCTCAGGAGCTTGCTCCCATTCCAGCCGTGCCGTAACATATCCTGTCTGCTCCTCGGTGAAGTGAAGGCGGATACCGATGCGCTCGGCGAGATCGCTGGCAATCTGCAGTCCCAGGCCGTAATTGCTGCTGCTCACGGCTTCCTTTTGCAGCAGGTCGTTGAGCGCAGCAGCGCTCATGCCCGATGTGGACGGATTGGATATCCAAACCGCATTATCCTGTACTTTCAAAGTAATGGTACCCGAATCTTTACTGTACCGGACGGCATTCTGCAACAGGTTGCGCAGGATAATGCTGACAAAATTCTCGTCCGTAACGGAAAAGAAAGACTCTGGTATCTGGTTGTCGATCTTCAGCGATTTCTCTTCTACGGGCCCGTGCAGCAGGCTCATTTCTTTTTCCGCCAGTTCCCTGACCGCTACAGCATGGTACTCCGGCGTAAAATTTTCCATTTGGCTCTTGCTCCACAGCAGCAGGTCTTCCATCGTATTCAGCAGGTTGGCGGTGGTCTGTGTAAATTTCTCATGATATTCCGAGCGGGCGTTATCGTTGAAGAGATCGGGGTTTTCCTTTTGCAGGCGCAGGAACTGGGCGATCTTGCTTACCGGCGAGCGCAGGTCGTGGCTGAAGATGCCGAACAGCCGCGCCTTGGTTTCGTTGGCCAGGGCCAGCCGCGCATTGAGCCGGTCCAGCTCCCGGTTCCTTTCGTTCATGACCTTGTTGAGCTTTTCTTTATTGCGGTAAATGCGGAACAGGAGCAGCGAAATAATGCCCAGCGCCACCAGGCCGGCGATCAGCAATAGCCTCAGCCGGGTTGCATTTTTCAGCTCCAGCGCACGCAGCTGGTTCTCGCTGCTCAGCGAGCTGATCTGCTTTTCCTTTTCCCGCGAACGGTATTGCACGTTAAGGTCGGCGAAGTAACGGTTCATATTGGCCCGGGTGAAGGTATCCTTCTCGCGGTCGTACTGATCGTAATAAGTCATGGCTTTGCCCAGGTTGCCTTTGGCTTTATAGGATTGTGCGATCAGGTATAGGTCTTCGAGGTAATTGCCTTTATTAACATCTTTGTTTATCACCATTGCTTTTTCGAGCAGGGAAATGGCTTCGTCATAAGCGCCGGTATGGAACTTATAGATGCCTTTTATGTTCTCTACCTGGTGGATGAGAAAGGGTGCTTTGCTGGCTTCGGCCAGGGTCGTTGCCTTGTCAATATACGTCAGCGCCTGCCCGTAATCTCCTTTCTTTACATAAAACTGTCCCAGGGCGATGTTGGAGATCACATATTCGGAGCCTGTGGTCCGGGCCGGCTGCGCCTGCTCTTCGAGCAGGTGGTAATAATACAGTGCGGAGTCTATATTGGCTACGGGTAGCGTGGTATAAGCATCTACATAAGCCGAGTAATAGCGCTGGGTAAGCGAGCTGGCACTGTGCAGGTAACGGCTGCCTTCCCTGAGCGCCTGCAGCGCCTTGTCGTATAGTTCGGTATTGCCGTACACTTTATACAGCATATAATTCTGGACGGCATAGTCCATACGGTACCGGTTGTCCGACGAAGTGTCCATCAAATGCCGTATGATCTCGAGGCTCCGCAGGAAATAGCTTTGGGCAGTAGCATAGTAAGAACGGAGGTAATAGTAATTGGCCAAACCGTAATAGCACTTGCTCAGCGCTCCCCGGTCCCTGGAAGTATCGGCGATCAGCTTCAGCTCTTCCGCTACGGAATCGGCTGCGGGTAAATGCTGGCTTTGCATATACAGGGGAATCAGGTTGCTTCTGCTCCAGGCAATCAGCAGGTTGTTTCGGGCGGGAACGCTTTCAGCAGCAGCCAGCTTCATATAGACCAGGGCGCTGTCGAAGCGGGCGATGGAATAATAGCCGATGCCTGCTACCAGGGCAAACTGTGCTTTGTGACGATGGTCATCCTGCCTGGTCATATCCAGGCCTTTCTGCCCGTATACAATGGCTTGCGGAAAATTAACGCCCCTGGAAGCATCGCTGCCGAGCAGGATGTTGCAATAGGCTCTGAGACTGTCCATTTTTGCATCGTAATTCTTGATGCGTCCGAAATCAGGCACAGGAGGCTGTTGGGCAAGAAGCGGCAGGAATCCGCAAAGCAAAAACAGGGTAAAGCTATATTTCATCAGAAGCAGAATTGCATGTGCAGGAAGCAAAACAGAATCGCTGATGTTTGGTCTGGTCAGAATCTGCTGCTAAGATAATATTTAAAACAGGAATCTTATAATATCAAAAGGCCTGCATTATGTGCAGGCCTTTTGAGGGGATACCTTGTTTTATTTGATGTTGAATTGCTTGCTGTCCCTTTCTTCACCATTCTCATAGATGGCGCAGGTGTAAGTTCCGGGCAGCAGTCCCTCCACGGGAAAGGTCAATACGGCCTGCTCGGCAGGGCTGAGATGCTCAAAGGTCTTTATGGGCTTGCCGTTGCTGTAGGTTACGCCTACTGATACGTCGTTGTGGGAATTGGAGCTGTAAACGATGGTTACCTCTTTGTTGTCGGCGGTAACACCTACCAGGATGATAATGTACTCTTCTGTTTTCATAAGTGTGGGGGTTAAAGGGTTATTGCAGACCGCAAAAATAGCAGTTAGGAATATTGGTAGGGAGTAATGTTTGTTAAATATTCTTAATATAGCAGCGGTTCAGCTCATGCGGGTGCTTACAGAAGCCTTGAACGATTTGCCCACGGGCAGCTCTACGCCTTGTATGGTCACCTTGCCGGTTCCTACCGACTCCACTTTGCGCTGGTTGATGGCATAGCTCCGGTGGATCCTCAGGAATTTATCTTCAGGCAGCTGCTTCAGCAGGCTGCTGAGCGTTTCCAGCACCAGCAGGCTTTGTCCCGAGATCGTCCTGATCTTGGTATAATCTTTCATGGCCTCCAGGTAGATGATATCGCTGTGGTGCAGCCGGTGCTTTTCATATCCCTGCTTTACCTGGATATAGCCGTTTTCATCGGGGGCAATATCCATGGCGCGCTGGCGCAGGCGGAAGAAGTCCTGGATGCGGCTCATGCACTTTTCGAAACGCTCGGAGGACAAGGGTTTCAGGATATAGTCGAATACTTCGAGGTCGTAGCTTTCCAGCGCAAACTCGGGGTGGGAAGTAATGAATACCGGAACCGGCACCCTGCCATACAAGGCACGCATCATCTCCATGCCGTCCATATCCGGCATTTCAATATCGGAAAATACGATATCCGGCTTCAGGTGCAGGATGTATTCGACGGCTTCCTTTCCGTTTCTGCAGGTACCCACCCGTTGCAAGCAGGTGTACTTGGTCGCTTCCCCGATAAGGGTGAGCCGGTCCAGTTCGTCGTCGTCAACAACCAGGTAAGTAAGGGTATCGGGCATAGGCGTGGGTATTATTGTTTTTATTGGCGCTATGAATTTAAGCTATTTTTTGCCCGGTAGGTGTTAAATCGAAAAATGCAGCGCCTGTAAGGCGCTGCATGATCAAAAATGTTATAGGCGAGCTTATTTAATGTCGAAATCCACGACCACTTTTTCAGTGCGGGGATGCGACTGGCAGGTCAGGATAAAGTTGGCCGCCAGCTCATCGGGCTCCAGGGCATAGTTCACTTCCATATCCACTTCGCCCGATACCAGCTTGGCTTTACAGGTGCTGCATACGCCGCCCTTGCAGGCATACGGCAGGTCGGCGCCCTCCTGCAGCGCGGCATCCAGGATATTGTTGCCGCCATAGGCCAGGTCCATTTCAAAGGCCGCGCCGTCGAGGCGTACAGTTACGCGGCTCATCTTGCTGCTGTCGATCTGTTGCTTCTTCTCTTCCCAGGCCTTATGTACGACCCGCGGCTGATTGGGTGAAGAGAACAGCTCGAAATGCACTTTCTGGGCGGGTATTTTTTTTTCTTCGATAAAGTAATCGCGCAGCCCGAGGATCATGTCTTCGGGGCCGCAGATAAAGATCTCATCGATAGGATCGAGATCGATAAGCCGCTCGCAGAAGGCCCGGGCTTTTTCTGTGTTGATACGGCCGTTGAACAAAGGTGTGTCCATGGTCTCGCGGGTAAACACATGGTAAACCCTGAGCCGCTCCATGTATTTATTCTTCAGCGCTTCGATGTGCTCTTTGAAGATGATCGAGCCCCTGTTCTTGTTGCCGTAAACGAGTGTGAACTCGCTTCCCGGTTCGCGCTGCAGCACGGTTTTCATGATCCCGATCACAGGTGTGATGCCGCTGCCTGCTGCGAAGGCCAGGTATTTTTTTGCCGTTTTCTCACTATCCCGCGGCGTGAATTTACCCAGGGGAGGCATCACTTCCAGTTCATCACCGGCTTTCAGCCCTTCATTCACATAACCGCTGAACTTGCCCTGGTCCACTTTTTTCACTGCTACACGCAATTCGTCGCCGGGAGCAGAGCAGATGGAGTAGGAGCGGCGCACCTCCGCGCCATCGATAATGGTACGTAAAGTGAGGTATTGGCCGGGTAAAAAATGAAAGGTCTCTTTAAGGTTTTCCGGGATATCGAAGGAAACCGATACGCATTCAGCCGTTTCGGGGCGCACCTCTTTGATCCTGAGCAAATGAAAATGGGGCGTAGACATATTGGGCGCAAAAGTAAACAATGCAGGCTATATTTCGCCGCTTTGGCCCTGGGAATACGGAAATCGCGAAAGCGGGCAAAACAAAAGCGCACCCGGTTTTTGAATTTTGCATATTTCATGCATGTTCTTATATTTGGAAAATAACACAGCGACTATGCTCGTAAAAGTATTTGCCAGCGCCGTACTGGGCGTGGAGGCTATGACGATCACTGTAGAAGCCGATGTGGCGCCGGGATTGGGCTATGCTATTGTTGGCCTGCCCGACAATGCAGTAAAGGAGAGCATCGACCGCATCCTTTCTTCCTTCAAAAACAACGGCTTTGAGCGGCCCCGTAGCCGCGTGGTGATCAATATGGCGCCTGCCGACCTGAAAAAAGCCGGTTCCGCCTACGATCTGCCTATCGCCGTGGGCATGCTGGGCGCCACCGGGCAATTGCCTCCCGACTTGCTGAAGAGCCATGTTATTATGGGCGAGCTGTCGCTGGATGGTGCACTGCAACCGGTAAAAGGGGTGTTGCCCATGGCGATACAGGCCCGTAAGGAAAGGTTCACCGCCATGATCCTGCCGGAGCAGAATGCCCGGGAGGCCGCATTGGTATCGGGCCTGGACGTTTTTGCTGTCGCCGGCCTCAGGGAGGTCGTAGCTCTGCTGAAAGGGGAAGGCAAACCGCCGGTATCCAAGGTCGATACCCGTGCCGAATTTTTTTCAACCCAGGACCATTTCGATATCGATTTCAGCGAAGTCAAAGGCCAGGAGCACATCAAACGGGCGCTGGAGATTACTGCCGCCGGCGGGCACAACGCCATACTCATCGGCCCGCCCGGCGCGGGAAAGACCATGCTGGCCAAACGGCTGCCCACGATACTGCCGCCGCTTACCCTGCACGAAGCGCTGGAAACAACCAAGATCCATTCCGTAGCCGGTAAGCTGCCTGCACAGGCGGGTCTTGTTGCCTGCCGTCCTTTTCGCAGCCCGCACCATACCATCAGCGATGTGGCGCTGGTGGGCGGCGGCGGCTTTCCGCAGCCCGGCGAAATATCGCTGGCCCATCATGGGGTATTGTTTCTCGACGAGCTGCCCGAGTTTAAACGAACCGTGCTGGAGGTGATGCGGCAACCGATGGAAGAGCGGCGGGTCACTATTTCCCGGGCAAGGCTCAGCATCGACTTCCCGGCCAGCTTCATGCTCATTGCTTCGATGAATCCCTGCCCCTGCGGTTATTATACCCATCCTGACAAAGAATGCAACTGCTCCCCGCAGATGGTGCAGCGTTACCTCAACAAGATCTCGGGGCCTTTGCTGGACCGTATCGACCTGCATGTGGAAGTGACGCCGGTAGCCTTTACCGAGCTGTCGTCGCAGCGGCAGGCCGAAACCAGCGCCGCCATCCGCGAACGGGTGGTGAAGGCCCGCAACCGGCAGGCAACGCGGTTTAAAGCGCATCCGGGTATCTATTGCAATGCCGTTATGGGTAGCAAATTGCTGAAAGAGATCTGTGTGCTGGATTATGCCGGCAGCAATCTGCTGAAGACCGCTATGGAAAGGCTCAACCTCAGCGCCAGGGCCTACGATCGCATCCTGAAGGTAGCCCGCACCATCGCCGATCTCGATGTTTCATCTGCCATCCGTTCCACGCATGTAGCCGAGGCCATCCAGTACCGCAGCCTGGACAGGGAGGGATGGGCGGGATAATGCATAAGACCTGTGCATGAATATAAACCTGGTATGCTATATTCGCGTACTATTCATTTTAAGCACGAAAATATGACAACAGAGTCCCTCGAATTATTGAAAAAATACCACCAGAGAACAGCAGAAGCCCTGGCCGACTTTGACAACACGATGATCAACCTGATCAAAGCGGGTGTGAAGAATTTTGCAGACAACCCCGAGTATAAATCCAGGAAAAAGAAATGGCGCAAAGCAGCCAAAGATTATATGGGGCTGGCAGAGTTGCTTTCGGAGCTGGATAAGAACTACAATTAATATTTATTCCGGAAGAGCGCTTCATTCCTTAATCCAGTCCTTTTTCACCATGGATATTCCTAACAACCTGTTCCCGTCCGGGCTTGAAGCGCTCCTCGTCTTCCTGGCCGTATTGATCCTCCTGGTGATCTCCTTCGTCCTGTACCTGATCACCCTGCAAAATACCCTTAAGGCGATACAGTCCGAAAACCAGCGTATGCCGCCCGGCCAGGTATGGCTGCTGTTCATTCCCCTGTTCAACCTTGTCTGGCAATTTATCGTCGTCAGCCGTGTGGCATCGTCGATACAGGCGGAGCAAAGGGCGCGCGGTGTCGAATACCCCGATCCTTCAGTCAATAATATAGGGCTTACCTATTGTATACTGAACTGCCTGGGCATCATACCGTTTGTTGGTGCGCTGGCCCGGCTGGCCGCCATGGTCTGCTGGATCATTCATTGGGTAAAAGTGAATGCTTACCGGAAACAATTCCTGGCGGAGCCCTTCATTCCCCGTGCGGACGACAGCGAAATATTCGGCTATGGGAAACTTTAAGTCATTCCTCTTACACAAGAAAGCGGCTCCCCGTACAGGGAGCCGCTTCCGGCTTTTTCATACTACTCAATAACGGCTTGCTGGTCGCAGCAGCACCTTGTTGCGTATTCCAGTGAGTTTACACCGCCGACAACAGCCTGGGCCTTCTTGCCGTTCAATGCGATAATGGTCTTCTTATCGAGCGAGAGCTTCGACTTTACGATCCTTTTCTTCATAAGACATGATTTAAGAGGCTAAATTATGATGATTGTAAAAGCTGGTCTATACCGCTTTTCCGGGATTTTCTGTCAAAGAAATGCAAAGAATCAGCAGTAAAGCCGGGGCTTTCCCGGCCGCGTCCATACCCTCTGCTTTTATGAAAATAAGGTAAACCTTTAGCCGGGAGCATTGTACTATAAATGATAAGCTATACTGAAATGTTTCAATCATCAGTAAAAGGAACGTTTATGAAAAATACCAAACCGCAGGTGCCGGAGAAGCATATGAATCCCGACAACAGGAAGAGCCGGCCCGATGTACGCGATAACCTCGATAACAGGACAGGTGAAGAGCAGGACGATAAGGGCGATGATGTAACCCACAATAAAAAGGAGCATCACAGCCCGCCGAAAAAGAAAGAATGATCCTGCCTCTCCCGAACTTATGGCGCTGCAGACTTGCAGCGCCTTTTTTGTATGCCGCTTGTTCCTAAAAAAAGGTTAAGCAACGGGTGCTGTTTCAGGCCTGCGCCCCGATGAAAGCCCTTTAAGCCTTCTGCACTTGCCGTGCGCTGATTATAATGGTTTTATCGTACTGTTGCATAGGCAAAACTCCTTACCTTCGTTCATCCGTTTTTTGGGGAGGGGGGATATTCTGAACATAAATAAACCTACATGCAACTAGCGAAACGACTTGACCGTATTTCTGAGCCGCAAACGATATTAATGGCCAAGCTTGGCCGCGAGCTGAAAGCGAAAGGCGTACATGTTATCGATCTGAGCCTGGGCGAGCCCGATTTTAAGACACCACAGCATATTATTGAAGCAGCAGACAAAGCGATGGAGGAGGGTTATACCAAATACCCGCCCATAGCAGGTTTCCCCGAGCTGAGGCAGGCGATCGTCACCAAGCTGCAACGCGACAATCACCTGGATTATACGCCGGAGCAGATCATCGTCAGCACAGGCGCCAAGCAGGTGCTGGCCAATGCTATCCTCAGCATCGTCAATCCCGGCGATGAAGCGATTATTCCCACGCCCTTTTGGGTTACCTATGCCTCGCTGGTGAGCCTGGCCGAAGGAAAGAATGTGTTCGTGCCCTGTGGCATTGAGGACCATTTCAAGATCACGCCCGAAAAGCTGGAAGCTGCCATCACCGAGCGGACGCGCCTGTTCGTGTTTTCTTCGCCCTGCAATCCCAGCGGCGCGGTCTATTCCCGGGAAGAGCTGAAAGCACTGGCCGAAGTGTTCCAAAAATATCCCGATATCGTCATCATCAGCGACGAGATCTATGAGTATATCAATTATGTGGGCAAGCACGAAAGTATTGCGCAATTTACGGAGCTGAAGGACCGTGTGGTCGTGGTGAATGGTTTTTCCAAAGGATTTGCAATGACGGGCTGGCGCCTCGGCTATATGGCCGGGCCCGTAGAGCTGGTAAAGGCCTGCGACAAGCTGCAAAGCCAGTTCACCTCCGGCGCCAATTCGATTGCGGAGAGGGCAGCCATTACTGCGCTGCTGGCCGATCTTACGCCTTCCTTCGATATGGTGAAAGCCTTCAGGGAAAGAAAGGAATTCTTTATCCCTGCCTTGCAGGCGATCAGGGGCGTGCAGATCAGCGCACCTGAAGGCGCTTTCTATGCCTTCCCCGATATCTCTTCTTTCTACGGCAAATCTAACGGCGCGGCGACCATCAATAATGCTGACGATATGGCGATGTACCTGCTCAATACCGCGCATGTGATCGGAGTGAGCGGCGCCGCATTCGGTGATGCCAATTGTATCCGCTTCTCCTTTGCCGCATCGATGGAGACCTTGCAGGAAGGCGCCCGCCGCCTTAAAGAGGCTCTGGAAGCACTGCATTAACCCGCTTTGACCTTGTCGCACAGGAGCCGTATGGTCACAGGAAACGACAAGATGACTAAACGATAAAAAAAGGTTTAAGTTTCGCTGCTTAAACCTTTTTCCTTAGCCCTTGTCATAGCTTTGCACTAACAATCAGATGAACAATGAGAAAGATAGCTTCAATTATCGCGGTAGCAGGCATGGTTTTGTTTTTTTCTTCCTGTGACAGGGACCGGGGGCCTTATCCTGCTGTCCAGCGCAGCTTTGTAGAGGAGTTCTACGATAACCGCATGGGCTGGGAATTTGCCGACCCGGCAAACAATGCCTACGGTGAAGTGAACAACGGGATCTATATGTTTGACTACAATGATGACTTCACAGAGGCTTATTATGTATCCAAGCTGATCGGCTTTAACCGCTACAGCGACTTTACGATCTATACCCGCATCCGTTCCAACAACAATATGGGCCTGCTCTTCGGCGACAACAGCAGCGTGGGCAGCTATGGTTACAGCTTTACCATCGACTACGACGGTTATTACGCGTTGTACGACGAAGGCGGCAACGGCTATGGCCCCGATGTACAGACCATCGTAGCGCCAACGACCAATAACAGGGTGGTGCCTAACGGCGGATGGAACGACCTCCGGCTCGAACAGAGAGGCGATCGCTGGATCGGTTTCGTTAACGATGTACAGGTATTCAATGTGCCTGCCCAGAACCTGCTGGGTACCAATGTGGGCTTTGTAGATGTGAAGAATACCCAGGGCGATGCAGATTACCTGCAGGTCGACTGGTGGGAATAAACATACCAAGCAAATTTCAAATGTAAATTCCAAAATCCAGATAATTAAAGCGGGTTGTCCTCATGGGGCAGCCCGCTTTGCTTTATTCCCGTTTTTGCAGCGAAGCATGGCGGGGCCCGCGATATTGTTTACCTTTGTGCCTCTTTTCAAATTACCTGTTCAAAAAATGAATATACTGCTTTTAGGTTCCGGCGGGCGGGAATGCGCTATTGCCTGGAAACTGGCCCAAAGCCCCCTTTGCTCCCGCTTGTTTATTGCACCGGGAAATGCCGGTACCCGCGATCATGGTACCAATGTGGCCCTGTCACTGACCGACTTCAAGGCAATCAAAGACTTTTGTCTTGCGGAGAATATCAGCTTATTGTTCCCTGGCGGAGAAGATACCTTGGTAGCCGGCATCTGGGATTTTTTCAAGAACGATAAGGAACTGCAGCATATCATTGTTGCCGGACCCTCCAAAGCCGGGGCGCAGCTGGAAGGCAGCAAAGCCTTTTCGAAAAAATTCATGCAGCGCCATGGTATTCCTACAGCAGCTTACCGCGAGTTTGACGACAGCAATTTTGAAGAGGGCCTGGAATACCTGGAGCAGCATACAACACCTATCGTGCTGAAAGCCGATGGTCTGGCAGCAGGCAAAGGCGTGGTGATTACCAGCGATAAAGAAGAAGCCAAAGCAGTATTCAGCGCGATGATCCGCGAATCGCGCTTCGGTGATGCCGGCAAAAAAGTAGTGGTGGAGCAATTCCTGGCCGGCATTGAAGTATCCGTATTTGCTTTAAGCGATGGCAGGCATTATGTATTGCTGCCCGAAGCCAAAGACTACAAGCGGGTAGGAGAGGGCGATACCGGGCCCAATACCGGCGGTATGGGCGCCGTGTCTCCCGTACCTTTTGCCCGTGGCGCGTTTATGGAAAAGGTGATCGAACGCATTGTACAGCCGACGGTTGCAGGCCTTGCTGCTGAAGGTATCGTTTACCAGGGCTTCATCTTCTTCGGACTGATCAATGTAGCGGATGAGCCTTATGTGATCGAATACAATTGCCGCATGGGCGATCCGGAAACAGAGGTGGTAATGCCCCGGCTCGACAGCGACCTGGTAGACCTCATCTGCGCCATGAACGATAATAAGCTGGACCAGGTAAAAGTACAGCACAGCGATAAGGCTGCCTGCACCGTGATGCTGGTATCGGAGGGCTATCCCGGCGATTACGCCAAAGGAAAAGTAATGAGCGGCCTGGATCAGGCCGGAGGCAGCCTGCTGTTCCACGCCGGTACCGCGTTGAAAGAGGACGAAGTGGTGACGAGCGGCGGCCGTGTGCTGGCCATCACCTCTTACGGAACTGATCTAAAAGAAGCCCTGGCACAGTCCTATCTTAACGCAGGAAAGATTAACTTTGAAGGAAAGCAGTACCGCAAGGATATCGGCTACGAGTTCTGAGGCCGTCCGTATTGTTAATGATTAAAAACAAATGAAGACGTGATTGCGATAGACAATATATTGGTCAGCGACGAAGTGGTGGAAAAGCAATTCGTTTGTAACCTGGATAAATGTAAGGGTGGTTGCTGCGTGGACGGCGATACCGGCGCTCCTATCACCCAGGAAGAAGCAGGCATCATTGAAGATATCTACCCTCATATCAAGCATCTGCTCAGTCCGCGGGCGATCGACCTTGTCGAGGACGAAGGCACCCACACCTTCGACGATGAATACGGCCTGGTAACGCCGACGCTCGACGGCGGCATCTGTGTGTACGGCTACTACGATGAAAAAGGTATCGTGAAATGCGCGATCGAGCATGTGTATAAGGAAGGTAAGATCGATTTTAAAAAGCCGATCAGCTGTCACCTCTTCCCTATACGCATTACAGAATATGAAAGTTTTGAAGCGGTCAATTACGAGCCCAGGGAATCTTTGTGCAAGCCTGCCTGCAAGCTGGGCCAGTCGCTTAAGGTACCGGTTTACCAGTTCCTGAAGGAACCGCTGATCCGTAAATACGGCGAGGAATTCTATGAGGCGCTGGATGCCACGGCCAAAGCGCATTTCGGGATAGAGGAATAGCTTTGAACAGTCTTTATAAAACCGGCGCGGGAAGATATTTCCCGCGCCGGTCTTTTATTGCCTGAAGTATTCATCTTCCGAAATTACATTTTGTAATTGCCTCCCTCAAGATATAATGTTGCGAGGGCTGGCTTCATGATTATTTTCATGTTCTTTGCCTTGACGCAAAAGAACCAAAAAATCAAGGCCTGTAGAAAAATGACTAAAGATGGCTTGCCAGACTGGAAATTTTTAAACTCGGCCTTCGTCGTCCTCAGACAGTAAAAATTCTTAACCGTCCGGCAAGCCATTTTCTTAACGCCATTTTTCTAAGGGCCGCCAAAGCACCCTGGTTCTATTCCCGATCCTTTTTTGCACTTCAGTATCTACCTTTGATCTTTGATCCATTTATTTGAAATGAGATGATTGTATAAACAAATCCGGCGCAGGAAGAATATTCCTGCGCCGGTATATTTATTAAATAGCTACTGCTTAATTCAGCTTGATCGCCGATACCCTGCTGGGATCAAGGTTCGCATTGCGCATAGCGACATTCCGGGCCACCGCAGCGGCCATATCTGTGAAGGCTTTCTTACTTACCGGCTCATCATTCAGTACGGCAGGGAAGCCTTTATCGCCACCTTCGCGGATGCTTTGTACAATAGGTATCTCACCCAGGAAAGGCACTTCGAACTGTTCGGCCAGGTGCTGACCACCTTGCTTGCCGAAGATATAATACTTGTTGTCGGGTAGCTCGGCTGGCGTGAAGTAAGCCATGTTTTCCACCACACCCAGGATCGGTACATTGATCTGGCCCTGTTTGAACATCATCATCGCTTTCTTGGCATCGGCCATGGCCACAGCCTGGGGCGTGGTCACGATCACGGCGCCGGTAACGGGTATGGTCTGTACCATAGTCAGGTGGATATCGCCGGTGCCGGGAGGGAGGTCAAGGATCAGGTAATCCAGCTCGCCCCAGTATACATCGCTGATGAACTGGCGCAGCGCCGAAGTGGCCATAGGTCCCCTCCAGATCACCGCCTGCTTCTCGTCTACCAGCAGGCCGATCGACATTACTTTCACGCCGAAACGTTCTACCGGCTCGATCATCCCTTTGCCATCTACGTCGCGCATCATCGGCCTTTCACCCTGCAGGCCGAACATCATAGGTGTGGACGGGCCGTAGATATCGGCATCCAGGATGCCTACTTTCGCTCCTTCCTGCGCCAGGGCAAGGGCGAGGTTGGTCGATATGGTAGACTTGCCCACACCGCCTTTGCCCGAAGCCACGGCAATAATATTCTTTACGCCGGGCAATATGGCGCCGCCATCTTTCCGGTTGGTATTGACCCGCGCTGTCATATTGACCGTTACCTGGGCCTCCTTGTCGACGAAGATCTTTACGGCATTGACACAGGCCGAGCGGATCATGTCCTTCATAGGGCAGGCAGGCGTTGTCAGCTCAACGGTAAAGGACACCTGCTTATCGTCTATTTTAATATCCTTTACCATGTTCAGGGTCACGAGGTCCTTGCCCAGGTCCGGATCATCTACATTGGTCAGTGCTTTCAGTACAGCTTCTTCAGTAATCATGTGCATGTATATTATTCGGGGATATGGCTTCCCATCGCCGGCAGTAACCGGATAGCGACCGGCAGCGCCGCAAAGTTACGGTTTAACTTCCTGTTTAAGGAATTGCGGCTGATATAATTGTATTGGAATTAGTGATACGGAAACGTTGCAATTGCAACCTTTATCTTACTTTTGTTTGCAGATGAGAAGCCACTATAAATTATTTGTTGCGACCTTCCTGGTCTGCTTCCTTGGCCTTGCGGCAACTGCGCAGAACCATTTCTGGGATAATGTGATCCAGATCACCGGCGTTACCATGACTGCCGATAGCCTGCGTGCTGTGCCCGATGTCACCATCGAGGTCAAAAATAAGGACAGGGGTACCTACTCCAGCAAATACGGTGTGTTTTCCCTGGTCTGTTCCAAAGGGGATACGCTCAGCTTCTCGGCCGTTGGCTTCAGGCCCAAAGATTATGTAATCTCCCGCAATATCGAAGGACAATACTTCAATATGGTGCAATTGATGGTACAGGACACCTTCTTCCTTCCCGAGACCATCATCAGGCCCCTGCCTTACGGCGATGAGTTTGACTATGCTTTCAAATACTGGGACATACCGGATGATAAATATGCGGTAGCCCAGAAGAATACCAGCAAGCGCGCCATGGCTTACCTGATGCAGAATACCCCCAAAGATGGCCGTGAAAACCAGGCTTATTACCAGGCCGACCAGGCCCGACAGGGATATTACTACGGTCAGCAGCGGCCGATCGGTATTTTCAATCCCTTCAAATGGGGCGAATTTTTCAACGCCTGGAAGCGTGGCGACTTCAAGCGTAAAAACAACAACAATTAAGGCCCAACTTTTGCGCCGGATGGCTTGTCTTATGGAAAGAAAGCATTTGTCCAGGATAACGGACAACTTAAAATCAAACATTGCATGATGAAAAAAATCATATTCTTTTCCCTGCTGGCTTTATCTTCCGGTATCGCACCGGCTATTGCGCAAAAAGCCGCTCCTGCTGTCCCGCCCAGGGTTTTCGGCGTTGTGACGCTGGAGAAAGGCGCCCTTTCCACGAACCGTTTAGGTACCCTTATGCACAATCAGCAAAGTGTAGCTACGCAGCTGACTGGCATTGCCAAAGAAGTTTGTCAGAAAGAAGGTTGCTGGATGAAGATCGGCGTAGCCAAACGGGATGATTTTGATGTGCTGGTTAAAGTAAAGGACCATGCTTTTGTGCTGCCCCAGAATATTACCGGTCGGCAGGTATTGGTGAACGGTACGCTAACACAAAAGACCCTGAGCGTCGCAGAGCAAAAGCATTACCTGGAAGATGCCGGCGCTTCCCGCGAAGAGATTGCCAAAGTAACCGCACCCAAACAGGTATATGAAATGCAGGCTGCCGGTGTGGCCATACAATAAGCTTATTTTTAAGTCTTTTTTCGGAAAGCGCATCCCCTGAGATGCGCTTTTTGCTGTTATTTTGCGGCATGAAACTTTACCGGTATATGCTTTTGGCATTGGGGCTGTCGTCCTTTGCTGCACCTGCTGCTGCGCAGCAGCATCCTCGCCTGCAGATCACACCGCTCGACCATAAACGCTTCTTTGTTTATACAACCTACGGTACACTCGACGACGGCAGCACTTTCCCTTCCAACAGCCTGTATGCAGTAACCCCGGCAGGCATAGTAATGATCGATGTTCCCTGGGATACGACGCAGACGCTGCCACTGCTCGACAGCATCGAAAAGAAACACGGTACAAAGGTGGTGGCCTGCATTTCGACCCATTTTCACAAAGACCGTACCGCCGGTCTGGATATGCTGAAGCGACGCGGTATCCGTACCTATGCCACACGGCAAACCGACAGCCTTTGCGTGCTGAAGGGCGAAGAACGCCCTGAGTTCCTCCTGGACAAGGATACGCTTTTCAACTTTGGTGGCGTGCAGGTGAAGACCTTCTATCCCGGACCGGGACATACTTCCGATAATATCGTGGTCTGGTTTCCGGGGGAAAAAGTACTCTATGGCGGCTGTTTTGTCAAAAGCATAGAAGCGGAAAACCTGGGCAATCTTGAAGATGCCGACCCTGCCCGCTGGCCGGCCTCCATAAGCCGTGTGGAGCGGGCATTTCCACGACCCCGCTACCTGATCCCCGGTCATGGCAGCTTCAGCAGCCAGAAAGCGCTACGGCATACCGCAGTCCTGGCGGAGCAATACGAAAAGCAACGCAAAGGAAAATAAAACATAACAATCGCTCAAAAAGTACAAAGCCCCCTGTCGGGCACTCTGCAAATCTTAAGGCAAAAAGTAAGGGCTGTTGGTGATAACTCTGTCAGCGGCGGAAAATGGCAAGATAGTACAGCCCGGCATCGCTAATGAGATCTATAGGATAGATTTGCAGATGACTTTATAGCTGCCGCGCTATAACGCTCCATAGAAGCCAAACGTTTGCAGCGCCAGCACGAACAAGCATAAATTGCTTTGTAGAAGCCCAATCAGGGCTGAAAGAAAGATACGGATTTAGCCGCCGTTCAGGCCGTTGCTTTCATAAATACATGCCTCATTTCTCCCCGAATTTTTCCAACTGATCCTGAACCCTTACAGCGGCTTTTCAGGGGTAAAGGTTCAGGAAAATAAAAAATCCATTCCTGCGGGAATGGATTTTGAAAAAGTATATTCTGTGTAGCCTGTTAGCCTTTCAGCGCTGCTGCACCGCTCACGATCTCGGTCAGCTCGGTAGTGATAGCCGCCTGGCGGGCACGGTTGTAAGAGATTTTCAGGCTGCGCAGTATCTCCGCGGCATTTTCCGTAGCCTTATCCATAGCAGTCATACGGGCGCCGTGCTCGGAAGCGTGCGCATCCAGGATGGCCTTGTACACCTGTGTGTTCAGGATCTTGGGCATCAGCTCCTGGATCAGGATCTCCTTTGAAGGTTCAAAAATGAAGTCCGTTTGCTTTTTGCTTTCTGTAGCTTCCACTTTGGGGATCGGCAGGTAGGGTTCGCTCACAAAGACTTGTGTAGCGGCGTTCTTGAACTGGCTGTACACCAGCTCTACGCGGTCGTATTCCTTGCGCAGGAATGCTTCCTGGGCATAAATAGCGGCGCGGCGTACATTCTCAAAGCTCAGGTCGGCAAAGAGGTTCCAGTAATCATCTACCAGCTTATAGCCGTGGCGCTGAAAATATTCGTAGCCCTTTTTACCGATAGGCAGTATGGTTACATTGCCTTTGGCCTGCTGGGCAGCATATTTGGTCTCGATGGTCTGGCGGGCAGTCTTGATGATATTGGAGTTGTAAGCACCGCAGGTACCGCGGTCGCTGGTGATCGGGATGATCAGCACGCGCTCTGTCGCTCTTTCTGCGGCCAGGGGCAGCTCCATATCGCCGCTGAGGCTGCTTACGATATTGGTCAGCATTTCCTGCATCTTCTGGGTGTAGGGACGCATTTGCAGAATGGCATCCTGCGCGCGGCGCAGCTTGGCGGCGCTCACCATCTTCATCGCCTTGGTTATCTGCTGGGTAGAGGTTACTGACTGTATGCGTAAACGAACTTCCTTAAGCTGTCCGGACATATAATAAAATTATTTTTAATTTCTCTATTTGGCTGCAAAGGTACGACCCAAATGCGTGATGTGCAAATTTTAACGGGCCTACTTTCAGGAAATTTCCGCGGCATTTTTCCCGCACCTTGAAACCCGCTCCCGGGGCCGATGAACAAGCCGGTTGGCTACAGGCTCAGTCCTTTAAGCACCTCGTAAAAACGGTAGGCATCCTCAAAAGAATTATAGAGCGGCACCGGTGCGATGCGGATCACATTGGGTTCGCGCCAGTCGGCGATCACGCCCTCGGCGGCCAGCGCTTCGAATACCTTGCGGCCGTCTTTGCCAAACAGCAGGGACAGCTGCGCGCCGCGGCGTCCGGGCTCCGGCGGGGTAATGATCTCGAAGCTGAGGTGATCGAGCTGCTTCAAAAGGTACTCGAGATAGGCGGTCAGCTTCAGGCTTTTTTCGCGTAATACCTGCATCGTGGTCTTATCGAATATATCGAGCGAAGCCTTATGCGCCACCATATTGAATACCGGGGCATTGCTCATTTGCCAGCTGGCCGCGCCTTTTGAAGGAATGAAGCCTTTCTTCATCTGGAAGCGGGTGCTCTCCTCGTTGCCCCACCAGCCGGCCAGCCGGAAGGTATCGGGGTTATTGCCATGCTGCTCGTGGACGAAGATGCCGCCTACGCCGCCGGGGCCCGAGTTCAGGTACTTGTAGGAGCACCAGCAGGCAAAATCCACGTTCCAGTCGTGCAGCTGCAGGGGAAGATTACCCATGGCATGCGCGAGGTCAAAGCCCGCATAGGCGCCTGTAGCGTGTGCCGCTTCCGTAATGGCTTTCAGGTCGTAATACTGCCCGGTATAGTAATTGACCGCACCGATCATGACGCAGGCCAGCGCGCTACCTGCGTCCGCGATCGTTTGCAGGATATCTTCATCGCGCAGGGTATGCTCACCGGCCCTGGGCGTCAGCTCGATGATCGCGTCGGAGGGATCGTAGCCGTACATCCGTACCTGGGTCTCGATGGCATACTGGTCGGAAGGAAAGGCGCCGGCTTCCATGATGATCTTGTACCGGCCTTCTTTGGGACGGTAAAACGATAGCAGCAGCAGGTGCAGGTTGACCGTAAGCGTATTCATGGCAACCACCTCTTCGGGCCGGGCGCCTACAATACGGGCCAGGGATGCAGAAAAGGGCTTCTGGTAGCTGAACCAGGGATTCTCTGCCTGGAAATGACCCTCAACGCCCCACCTGGCCCAGTCGTTCAGCTCCTTTTCAAAAAGATAACGGGTGCTTTTGGGCTGGAGGCCCAGGGAATTGCCGCAAAAATAGATGGCATCCTTATCCCCGTGCCGGGGAAAATGAAAACGTTCCCGGAAGGAGAATAAAATATCTACATCGTCCAGGGAACGGGCGTATTCGAGAGTAGGTTCGAAGTTTGTCACGGAAGAATGTTGCGGTTGAAGCGTACAGATAAAGAGTTATTGATCGGTATTTTCTTTGGCCAGGGGTTGTGCCTGCCCGCTAGTGTTGTCGGGAGCAGCTTTCCGGCTCTGCGCCAGGAATTTTTTCTGGAACAGCAGCAGGGTGATCACCCCTACGGAAATAGCAGCATCGGCCAGGTTAAAGATCGGCTCGAAAAACTGGAAGGGCCTGCCGCCGAATACGGGCACCCATTTGGGCCATACGGTATCGATAATAGGAAAGTAGAACATGTCCACCACCTTACCATGCAGGAAGGAGCCGTAACCCTTGCCGGGAGGCACCAGCCGGGCCAGCTGCATAAAATCGCTCTCGGTAAAGATGAGGCCGTAAAACATACTGTCGATCAGGTTACCTGCCGCGCCGGCCAGGATAAGGGCGGCACAGATGAGCAGGCCTTTGCTGTAGCGCTTCCTCACCAGGTTCCTTACCCAGAAAAAACCGAAGCCTACGGCCACCAGGCGAAACAGGGTCAGGATCACTTTACCCGGCGGGGAATCCATAATGGTCATGCCGAAGGCCATGCCTTCATTCTCTATAAAGCAGAGCTGGAACCAATCTCCGGCCACGTGTACCGCGCCGGCATTACCGATCAGAAAATGGGTCTTGATATATATTTTGATGATCTGGTCGAGCAACAAGATCAGGAATACGATAAGCAGAAGGTGTTTATATTTCACGCAGAATAGTTTAGGCCGGAAATTTTGCCTGCAAAAATAGCTTATACGCGCCGAATTATTCAAATTTTTCGCTGTATGGCACTGATAGCGGTTTCTCCCCGGTAAGAAGTCAGCTTTCAGTTATAAACGAGAAGTCAAGTTTTAAAAAAACTTGACTTCTCGCTACACGATTACACATTACCCCCTTAATTCAGGTACTGGCTGAAGAAGCCCATCATGGCCTTGTAGAATTCTATCGAATTCTCTTCATGGTGATAGCCGTGACCTTCGTTGTACTTCACCATATACGGAACATTGAATCCTTTGGCACGCATGGCTTTCACGATCTGGTCCGACTCGTTGATGTTCACCCTGGGATCATTGGCGCCCTGCACCACGAACAGCGGCTTGTTGATCTTGTCGAGCTGGTAGAAGGGCGAAACCTCTTTGGCGATCTTTGCCTCTTCAGGATTATCCAGGTCGTACCAGATCTCTTTCACCATTTCTTTGTAGGGCTTCCAGTACTCGGGGAAGGAGGCAAAGAAGGTTTCGATATTGGAGACACCTACATAGTCTACGCCGCATTTGTACAGCTCCGGAGTTTTGACCAGGCCCATCAGTGTAGCATAGCCGCCGTGGCTGCCGCCGTAGATGCCAATATGGTCTTTGTCTACCCAGCCTTGCGCAATTACATATTTAACCCCGTCTTCGACGTCGTCCATCGCTTTGCGGCCGATCTGCTTGAAGCCGGCGCGGAGGAACTCTTTACCGTAACCGCCGGAGATACGGAAGTTGACCTGCAAGGTGGCATAACCGTGGCTGGCAAACAACTGTGTTTCGGGATTGAAGCCCCAGCTGTCGCGGACGCCTTGCGGGCCGCCGTGCGGGTTCACGACCAGGGGTACCTTCTTGCCTTCCAGCGCTGCTTTGGGCAAGGTAATATAGCCATGGATCGTAAGGCCATCGCGGCTTTTGAAGGTGATCGGCTTCATTACGGCCATGTCTTCTTCCTTCAGCTGCGGCATCAGGTCGTACAGCAGGGTAGCTTTGCCGGTTTTGGTATCATACAGGTAATACTTTCCATAAAGCTTGTCGCTTTGCACCATCACCATGAACTTGTCTTCGTCATCTGTCTTACCGATAATATTGTACTCATAGCCTTTGAATTGCTTCTCCAGGTTGTTGTAGATCGTTTTGAAGGTTTTGCTCACCGGAACGATCTCCACTTTCTCCCCTTCGTAACCCAGGTAGTCGATCTCCCAGTTCCGCTTGCGGGACAGGCTGATGATCGATGCGTCGAAGTCTTTATTGGAGAATATTTCTTTCAGGATCTTTTTGGCTTTGAAGTCGTACAGCACAATACGGGTCTTGTCGCCGTCGAGGTTGGTTGTAATGTAAGCGTCGTCAGGATTGGCCGAAGCGTAGTCGAAGGAAATGATATTGAAGCCCTCGTCCCATTTGCTTTCCTGGGCCAGGTGAAAATCCTTGTCCCCGCTGTTCCTGAAGTACAGCTGCGTCATGGTGCCGTTCTTCATTTTGGAGTAGGCCCTTAAGTTGCCATCCTTGTCAAAGTCGTAACCGGCGATGGGATTGGCCGGATCATCGTTGCTGAACAGCTTTTCCATAGCGCCGGTAACCACGTTTACCTTATACGGCTCGTGTACCTGCTTATTGTCCTTATTCATCGAAACGATGATGAAGTTTTTCTGTTCTTTAAGCATTTTGAGAATGCTGGCCTGAACGCCGTCAAATGGTGTGAGATCCTTGGTATTGCTGCCATCCAGGTTGGTCGCGAACACATGGTAGTTCTCATCGCCGCCTTTGTCCATCACATAGGCCAGCCGCTCGTCGTTGATCCATCCGTAGCCCCTTATCAGCTCATCTTTCTCCTCGATGGCGCGGGTCACCTTGCCGGTGGCGGTCTCTTTTACATAGACATGATTTTTACCATTGGCATCTTTTTCCTGGTAGGAAAGGTATTTGCCGTTGGGAGAAAGCTGGAAGCCGGATGAGGCGGGCTTTTTGAAATAGTCTTCAACGGTATACTTATAGTTGCCCTTGCCCTGGGCCATCAACTTCTTCAGGTCTGCTTCCGAAGAGGGTAGGGTAGGATCGCCGGGCTTCTTGATCTCTGTTTTGACCAGGTTAAGCGGCAATTGCTGGCCGGCCTGCTTCAGGGTGCCTTTGATCTCGTTGCCTTCCAGCACGCCTTCATAGGTCATGCCGGCCTGCGATACGCCGAGCGTCAGCTTAGGGTTTTCAAACTGTGCCTTGTCTACGGGTATGCCCATGGCGCCCTGGTCGGGAATATCGAGGGTGGCCGAGAGGCTGCCGTTCTCTTCCTTAAGGTTGAAAATGATGCCGATCTTTGCTGGACCTGCATCCAGCGTGCCTTTCCAGGCGCCGCCAATTTGTGCGAAAGCTTGTGCCATACCCAAAAGTACGAGCGCCAGCGTGAATAATGTGTTTTTCCGCATTGTTGTTTGTTTTTTGCGTGATTGTTGCTGTTTCCGGTACAAAAGTAATAGGAGCGCTTGCCGTAACGGCCGGAATTAGACCAACGGGGGTAAATCTTCGACGAAACGATATGCTTTTGCTTTGTTGCGAATCAAGAAATCTTTTCCCGGATAGCTATGTCGCTTGCACAGTAGGATGAGGAATGAAGATTTCAGCACAAGCACGAAACGGCAATGGGTTCCTATGCCTGCACTATCGCAGCGGGGAAAAAGAAGCTTACGCGGCATGTGCAGTGACGGATCCCGATCCCGCATTGTATTTTCCTGTTGCATTACAAATGCACAGAAACCTTATGCTGTGCGGCTGCCGGTTAAAACGCGATAGCGGTCTGAACGACGAAGGTTGCGGGTATAGAACGACAAGTCCACTAAGTCATTTCAGGATCGCGATAAAAAAAATTTGGTGAATTGAAAAAGTCACTGTTATCTTTGCACCCGAAGTTCTTTTTTCAATTATTGCTACTTATCCAGAAAGGTGGAGGGAAATGGCCCGATGATACCTTAGCAACCTATACCAGATATAAGGTGCTAATTCCAACTTGCACAAGCAAGGCAGATAAGTCAGGTCACAGCTTTAGAAAGATATCCGCAATCTCTTTATACAGCTCATCTGATTTATCAGGTGAGCTTTTTTTATGCCCGCCTGGTAATGATGCTTTCCGGATGGTACGCAAAAACTGTTTAATCATTTTTTTGTCCACCTGTTTAATCAACGAAAGCGATGAGCACAACCACGCAAATCCTGAGCAGCATTCCCATCGATGCGCAAACCGGCGCGATCAGCGTCCCCATTTACCAAACGGCCACCTTTGTACAGGAGGCTCCCGGTGTCAACAAAGGCTATGATTATTCCCGTAGCGGCAATCCCACCCGTGCTGCGCTGGAACAAGTGCTGGCAACGCTGGAAGGCGGGGTCACCGGCCTGGCTTTCGCCAGCGGCCTTGCTGCTATCGATACCGTATTGAAACTGCTGAACAGCGGCGACGAAATACTGGCTGTCGACGATATTTACGGCGGCGCTTACCGCCTGTTCACTCATGTCTATGAAAAGTTCGGTATTACCATCCGTTATGTCGATACCAGCGACATTGAGCTCGTGCGTCGCTCGATCACATCGGCCACCCGCCTGGTATGGCTGGAATCGCCTACCAATCCTACTTTGAAGGTATCCGACATCCGGGCTATCGCAGAGCTGGCCAGGGCGCACAATGCCTGGCTCTGCGTCGACAATACTTTTACTTCTCCTGTGCTGCAAAAGCCCCTGGAGCTGGGCGCCGACATCGTGGTGCACAGCGCGACCAAATACCTGGGCGGACACAGCGACCTGATCGCAGGCGCGGTGATCGCTAAAGATCCCGAGCTGGGCGCCCGGCTGAAGTTCCTGCAAAATGCCGGAGGCAATGTGCTGGGTCCTTTTGACAGCTGGCTGGTACTCCGCGGACTGGAAACCCTGCCGCTCAGGGTACGCCAGCAATCACAATCTGCGCTGGCGATTGCAGCATACCTTAACAGTCATGAAGCCGTAGCGGAAGTCTATTACCCGGGTCTGGCTTCGCATCCCAACCATGAGTTGGCCGCGCGCCAGCAGAAAGGCTTCGGCGGCGTGATCAGCTTTCGCCTGAAGCAGGACGACCAGGGATTGGCTACCGCTTTCCTGAAAACGCTGCAGCTGTTTCACCTGGCCGAGAGCCTCGGCGGCGTGAAGAGCCTTTGCTGCCTGCCCTGCGAAATGACCCATAAATCGGTACCTCGTGAAAAGCGGCTGCAGACGGGCGTTACAGACGGCTTCATCCGCTTGTCTGTAGGCATAGAAGAGACGGAGGACTTGATCGCGGACCTGGACCAGGCTTTTGAAAAGCTTGCGGATGCAGCCTTTACGACTGGTATCCCTGAACATTTGCTGGCCACCGCATGATACGAAACACATAAACATTATAACCCTTCCGGCCCGGAAACGGCTGCTGGAAAGGGTTATAGAGACAGACAATGGCCGCTTCAAATTAATTTTGGAAAATAAAAACGGAAACCCTTAGCTTTGTAAGAACGCTTGCATGCTATTGCAAATACTATGATTCACGCAACAAATTTTACTACACGAATTCGAATGACGCAGCCCTGCGTCATGTGTAGCTATTGTTGCTGCTGGTAATATCCAGGTATCTTTTTTCTTTTTCCCTTTTCTTTTTTGAATGTTCTTGTTGCTTGCCTGTAAAAGGTTTCAGCTACGAACCATTTTGTCATCTTTTCATTTTCCCGATCATGGCTACTTTAAATTTCTCATTTGCCGGAGAGAGCATCAATGCCGCGAAGCTGCAATCCAGGACCCGTAAGTTCGACCTTGAATTTGAGAATCCTGTTTATGCAGAAGTGAATGGCGCACAGTTTACCGTTGAGTATTTTTTTTCCATCAACCGGTATGCTGAAAACCTGAGTGAAGCGTTTCACCTGGCTGCGCGCGAAGCGGGCGTGGCCGTTGAGCACCTCGCGCTCAACATTACCGGATCGCTCAGCTCCGGCGGCAGGCAGGGATACGGCAGCCGCGACCAGCGCTTCAACAGGATCGATGTGTCTCTGGCCATTGCCGCCGATGCCCCGGATGCCTTGCTGGAAGACATTTTCCGGCTGGCGAAAGAGCTTAGCCCGGTCGAGGAAGCCCTTTCCGATAAGGTACAGTTCCGCTTTTCACTTAATACTATTATTCATCTGAATTAATCTTAAAAAAACAGAGCATGTCTGAGAATAAAAAATTGGTCATCGGCCTCTTCGGCTTTGGCGTGGTGGGCGAAGGCCTTTATAAGGTCCTGCAGCAGACGACGTCGCTGAATGGCACCATCAAGAAGGTCTGCATTAAACATCCCGAGAAAAAGCGGAATGCGCCCGATACCCTTTTCACCACAGAAAAAGAAGCGCTGCTAAACGATAAGGACATCAATGTGATCGTCGAAGTGATCGATGATGCGGGTGCTGCATTCGATATCGTACAGACGGCGCTGCGCAACGGTAAGGCGGTGGTCAGCGCGAGCAAAAAAATGATCGCCGAGCACTTGCCTGAGATCCTTTCCCTGCAAAAGGAAACCGGACTGCCCTTCCTGTACGAAAGCGCTGCCTGCGCTTCCATACCGGTGATCCGCAACCTCGAGGAATACTATGATAACGACTTGCTGCATTCGATCAGGGCGATCGTGAACGGCTCCACCAATTTCATCCTCACCAAGATACTGGAAGACAAGCTGGACTTTGCCGACGCGCTGAAGCTGGCGCAGGAGCTGGGCTTTGCGGAAAGCGACCCGAAGCTCGATGTAGAAGGTTACGATGCCGCCAATAAGTGGACCTTCCTGCTCACCCATGCCTATGGTATCGTAGCGCCGACAAGCAGCATCCTCTTTAACGGGATACAGAATATCCAGCTGAACGATGCCCGGATCGCCCGCGGGCGGGAGTGTGAGATCAAGCTGGTGGCGCAGGCCAAAAAGCTGGATGATGGCGGCGTAGCGGCCTTTGTGCTGCCGCAGTTCGTGCCGCAGCATGATGCGCTGGCCTTTGTGCGGCAGGAATACAACGGTGTGGTGATCGAAAGCGGCTTTGCCGATAAGCAGTTTTTCTATGGTAAGGGGGCGGGTAGCTTTCCTACAGCCTCTGCCGTGCTGAGCGATATCTCGGCGCTGCGCTACGATTATAAATATGAATACAAGAAGCTGTATTACCATGAGCCTTCGAAGCTGTCGTCCGACTTCTATCTGAAGGTGTATATCAGTGCTGCCGACTGGTCGCAGCTGCCTAAGGAAGAGCTGGAATGGATAGATGAATGGCATAGCGGCCAGCAACGCAGCTATCTTGGCGGGGTGATCCACTATAGCAGGCTTAAGGACAGCGATTGGTGGAAGCAGCCCGGAGTATCGCTGATACTGGCGCCCGAGGCTATTATCGAGCCGGGTGAGCTGGAACAATTGCGGCCCGTCAGGACCAAAGCTAGCCTTGAAGATATCCTGGCTTAAAATTATTTTCTTATTTTCTTAAAACAAACTGTATGTCATTAAGACTGGGTGATGAAGCCCCTGATTTCAAAGCGGCATCGACCATCGGCGATATCCGTTTTCACGAATACCTGGGCAATAGCTGGGGCGTGCTGTTCAGCCATCCTGCCGATTATACGCCGGTGTGCACTACCGAACTCGGACGCACCGCGCAGCTCAAAGATGAATTTGACCGCCGCAATGTGAAGGTACTGGCGCTTAGTGTAGATACGCTTAGCCAGCACCAGGGCTGGATCAGGGATATTGAGGAAACGCAGCAGACCAAAGTGGTTTTCCCTGTGATCGCCGATGAGGACCGCAAGGTGGCCGGCTTGTACGATATGATCCATCCCAATGCATCGGCTACCGCTACCGTTCGCTCATTATTTGTGATCGGTCCCGATAAGAAGATCAAGCTCACGCTGACCTACCCGGCTTCTACAGGCCGCAACTTTAACGAGGTGCTCCGCGTGATCGATTCGCTGCAGCTGACCGCCGGACATAGCGTGGCGACGCCTGCAGACTGGCAGCAGGGTGAAGATGTGATCGTGGTGCCCGCCATCAGCACGGAAGAAGCCGAAAAGAAATTCCCCGCAGGGCTGCGGATCGTTAAGCCTTACCTGCGCTACACGCCACAGCCGGAGTAGACGCATTCATGATTACCTTAAACAGATCAACGACAAAATGGAAAATCCAATCCGTATAGGACTGTTTGGCTATGGTGTGGTCGGCTCAGGCTTTGCCCGGCTCCTGGAAGACATCCCGGGCGCGGTGATCAGCCGGGTTATGGTCAAGCATCCCTTCCTGCACCAGGAGCTGGACGCCGAGCTGCTCGCCGGCCACCTGCACGATATATTGTACAGCAAGGAAATTGACATCATTGTAGAAGCGATAGACGATGCCGAAGCGGCGTTTACGATACTGAAGCTGGCGCTGGAGCAGGGCAAGCCGGTGATTACAGCCAATAAACGGATGATCGCAAACCATTTGCCCGAGATCATCAGGCTACAGAAACGTTTCAACACCCCCGTATTGTACGAAGCCGCCTGCTGCGCAGGTATTCCGGTAATCAGAACGCTGGAAGAGTATTTCAGCCCGGAGCTTACCGCCGGCCTGAGCGGGATCATTAACGGCTCTACCAATTATATATTGACGGCAATGGAGCGTTTTCGTTTTCGCTTCGATCATGCGCTGCAACTGGCCCAGGAAGCGGGCTTCGCGGAAAGCGATGCTGCGCTTGACGTTGAAGGCAAGGACGCCGTCTGTAAACTAAGCATTATTGTACGCCATCTGTGGGGCTTACACGTCGCGCCCGAAGCGCTGTTGCATACCGGTATCCAGCATGTGCTGCCCCAGGACCTGCGCCTGGCCGAGCAATTGGGTGGGGTAGTGAAGCTGGTGGCCCAGACAAGAAAGCTGGGCCCCGGCAGCATTACGGCCTTTGTATTGCCCCGGCTGATCGTTAAGGGAACGCCGCTGTACCAGGTGCTGCATGAATACAATGGTATTGTGCTCGAAGATATTAATGGCGACGAGCAATTGCTTTACGGCAAAGGCTCCGGTGCCGAACCTACGGCCCGCGGGCTGTGGGCCGATCTTCAGGCCTGGCGCAGGGGCTACCGCTATAGCTATCCCGAAAAAGAACCTGTATCGCTGGCCTACGACCAGGAACTGATCCTTCATTTCTCTTTGCCCCATGGCGCCTATGTACCGCCGCAGGTACAGGAGCAGCTGGAATATTACGCATCCGACAGCCGGTACCGGTATTTCACCGGCAGGTTGTCGCTTGCGGTATTGGCCGTGGGCAGCTGGTGGAAGGAAGAGGGTATTTCGCTATTGGACATTTCGGCTATCGCCGGCGATGAAGCGGAGCTGAAAGAACAGCTGAATACCCTGATGCTGTTGCGGGCCGATATCTTTCAACCGGTATAAAGGCAAACATGCGGGCTGAAATGGCCCGCATGTTTGTGTGGGGTTTGCGTTTGGCTATTCCCGCTCACTGCTGTTGCTGCTCTGCCTGGAAAAGCGCGGCGCATAATGGCCAACCACACCAAAGGAAATGAACATGGGCGCTGTGCCGCTGACGCGGTTGTCCCGGGTCATCTGGGTGCCGAAGCCGGCCTGTATATTGAACTTGACATAGGGCGATCCGAACTCAAAATTGACAAAAGGCTCCACGAAGGGGAACAGGTTGTTCTCTACGTTGGCGCCGTCGCCGGTAATGTAGTTGACCAGGTTAGGGTCATTGACCGGCTTGAAGTCGTAATATTTATGTACGGCAAAGCGGAGACCTGCCGTGAAGGATATCTTATCGTCGCCGAAGCCCAGCGCGGGCTGGATGAAGTAGCGATGGTAACGGGTATCGTAATCGTAATTGAGGCGGCGTATGCCCCGTCTTTCCAGCTTACCGTTGGCATAGCCGGCATAGACCTCTACCTTGCCGCGGCTGCCGAACGTGCTGAAATAGCCGGCGCCGATCTCGAAGCGGTGCCCGTTGAATTTACCGCCCACATTCTTCTCGGTCAGGAACGTGCCCGACTCCTCTTTAATATAGCGGTTAAGGGTGGAACGGTAAGAGGCGATGATCCCGAAGTGATTGGCCGGGGCAAAGGCAATATCAAAAGCCGGGCTGAGAATGCCGCCCTTGGAGTCGCCGCTGTCGATATCGTTGGTCTGCGGTTTGAACGAAAGGGTAGCCTTACCCTCCAGCGCTTCGGTAAGTCCCGGAGTATTGGCTCTCTCGGGGAAATACATCTTTTGCTGACAGGAGAGCAGGAGCAAGGGCAAGGCAAGCAAAAACAGCATGTAGTTTTTCTTCATAAAAAGGGGGATTCGTGAGTAATATTCCGGGTGCTGAAGGTTGGTTCGGCCCTTCACCGGATGAGAATCAAATATTAAAATACAAAATTTATGGCAAAATAACAATAATTGCAATTTCAAGTAAACTGCTACCTTTGCCCCCTAAATAAATTTCACCTCGTTGTGGGAACACTTGTTAAGAAGGCGACTTTTGCCGGAATTATTATTGCACTGGGCATTGTTTTTGGTGATATTGGTACTTCCCCGCTTTACACAATGGGTGCGATCGTCAGGGGGAAGGTTATTTCTGAATTACTGGTTATCGGCGGGGTTTCCTGCATTATCTGGACCCTTACGCTTCAAACGACCGTCAAATATGTAATGCTCACCCTCCGGGCCGATAACAAGGGAGAAGGAGGGATCTTCTCGCTCTTTGCGCTGGTCCGGCGACACGCCAAATGGATCGTATTTTTTGCTATGATCGGCGGCGCCGCTTTGCTTGCCGATGGATTGATCACCCCACCTATCACGGTTACTTCTGCTATTGAGGGGCTTGAACTCAGCCCTAAGCTCACAATCACTACGGTACTGATCATTATCGGCGGCATCTTTTTCATGCAGCAGTTCGGCACCAATTCCATCGGTAAGCTGTTCGGGCCCATTATGGTCACCTGGTTCCTGCTGATGGCTATCCTGGGTATCATGCACCTTGGGGATAATATGCGTATCTTCATGGCTTTTAATCCCTATTATGCCATTAAGCTGCTGATCGAATACCCGCATGGCTTCTGGCTGCTGGGCGCCGTATTCCTTTGTACTACCGGGGCCGAGGCCTTGTATTCCGACCTGGGGCACGTAGGCCGTGCGAATATACGCGCATCCTGGGCTTTTGTAAAAATATGCCTGCTGTTGAACTATATCGGGCAGGGTTCTTACCTGCTGCAGAATTTCCTGGGTCGTCAGTATACCGGTGAGACCAGCGTTTTCTTTGCCCTGGCGCCCGAAGGTCCTGCGCGGGTAGCCGCTATCGTAGTGGCTACCCTGGCCGCGATCATCGCTTCGCAGGCATTGATCTCCGGCTCGTTTACCCTGGTGAACGAAGCCATCAAGCTGAACCTGTGGCCTAAGATGAAGATCAATTTCCCTACCACCGAAAGGGGCCAGCTGTTTATCCCCGGCATTAATTTCGTGCTTTGGCTGGGCTGCTCCGTTGTGGTGCTCTTCTTCCAGACTTCCGCCAACATGGAAGGCGCCTATGGTTTGTCCATCACCATTACGATGATCATGACCTCGCTGCTGCTGAGCTTTTACCTGTTCACCAGGAGAGTGCCCCGCGCCTGGATCGCTGTGTACCTGGCCGTCTATCTCACCATCGAATTCTCGTTCCTGATCGCCAACCTGGAAAAATTCCCTTATCCGCACAATGGTTTCGTAACCGTATTCATCGCCGGTGGTATTTTCGGCGTGATGTTCATGTGGTACAAAGCCCGGCGCATCAAAAACCGCTACGTGGAGTTTGTGCGCTTGGAAGATTATGTGCCCATTATCCAGGAGCTGAGCAACGACCGCAGCATTCCCAAATATGCGACGCACCTGGTTTATATGACCAGCGCCAACTTTTCCAAAGAAATAGAGCATAAGATCATTTTTTCCATCCTCTACAAAAAGCCCAAACGCGCCGATATCTACTGGTTTGTGCATGTGGACGTTATGGATGAGCCTTATACCATGGATTACGTGGTGCAAACGGTGATCCCCAACGAGATCATCCGCATCGAATTCCGCCTGGGCTTCCGCGTGGAGCACCGCATCCAGATGATGTTTAAGAAAGTGGTGGAGGAAATGGTTGCCAACAAAGAAGTGAATGTAACGAGCCGCTACGAATCCCTTAGCAAGAACAACGTACGCGGTGATTTCCGCTTTATCGTCATGGAAAAATTCCTGTCACGCGACAACGACCTGCCCTTCCTGGACAAGCTGGTCATGCGCGGCTATTTTTTCCTTAAAAAAGTAAGTCTTTCCGAAGAACGGAGCTTTGGCCTTGACCAGAGCGATGTAACCGTGGAGAAATTCCCCCTGCTGGTTTCCAAAGCCTCCGACATCAAGCTGCGCCGGGTAGGCGATTAAGACAGGCCGCCTCTTCCGCAGCAACAATTATTGCATAATGGCCGTATTTCATCAATTAGACCAATTCCCTTCTTTCCGTAATCCTGTAGTGACTATCGGCTCGTTCGATGGTGTGCATCACGGGCATAAAGTGATCCTCTCCGAAGTCGTAAAGGCTGCCCGGGCCGTGAATGGCGAAAGTATCCTGATTACCTTTGAGCCGCATCCGCGGAAGATCATTCATCCCGAGCAACCCCTGGGCCTGCTGACCTCGCCCGAGCAGAAGATTGCGCTCATCACCGCCGAAGGTATCGACCATGTGGTTGTGGTGCCCTTCACACGCGACTTCTCTATGATGTCTGCTGCGGAATACGTAGCCGATTTCCTGCTGAAGAATTTTAAGCCGCATACTATTATTATCGGCTACGATCATCGCTTCGGCCATAGCCGCGAAGGGAATATTGACCTGCTGAAGCAAATGCTACCCGGTACCGTCAAGGTGATCGAGATACCGGCGCAGCTGATTGAAGATGCTGCTGTGAGCTCGACCAAGATCCGCAATGCTTTGCTGAAGGGCAATGTAGCGGAGGCCGGCGAAATGCTGGAACGCTCCTATTCCTTTAGCGCTATGGTAGTGCATGGCGACAAGATAGGCCGCACGATCGGCTATCCCACTGCAAACCTGCAGCCGGTCTATCCCGACATCCTGGTGCCCGGTATCGGCATTTATGCCGTAGGTGTTACCTGGAAAGGAAAGCAATATAAAGGAATGATGAGCATCGGCTACCGGCCTACAGTAACCGAGGAGAAAAAGATCACCTGCGAGGTCAATATCCTGGACTTCAACGAAGATCTTTACGGCCAGGTGCTGACCATTCAATTCCTGCATTACATCCGCGGCGAAGAGAAGTTTGCTTCGCTGGATGCGCTGAAGGAACAGATCGCCAGGGATGAGGTAAGGACAAGGGAGCTGCTGGCCTGAAACAAATGATAACATGATTTTGCGGCATACAAAAGCGGCCAGGTGGATCACCTGGCCGCTTTTACTATTGTTATCTCTGGCTACCTAATGAGCGTAATATCGCCCTGGTAGGTAAACTCCTTATTGCCCATTTCGCAGGTATAGCGGATACGGTAGAAATAGGTGCCGGCATCCAGGGTGCCGCCGTCATTGTAATGGCTGCCATTCCAGCCTTCATTGAATTTGGTGGTATAGAATACGCGTTGTCCCCAACGGTTGAAGATCGCCATCTCATACTTGGGAATGGGCCTGTTGGTTACGGCTACGAATTTATCGTTGTTGCCGTCGCCGTTGGGGCTGAAAGCATTGGGAATACCGATCTTACAGCAGGACTCTTCATCTATGGAAACACTGGTTTCGCCGGTACAGCCATAATAATCGGTCACAATAACTTTATAGGTGCCTTTGGGCAGATTGTTCATGACAGGCCCTTTCCCATTAGGCAGGTTGTCCCAGAAATAGGTGTAAGGACTGGTGCCGCCGCCCGCGGTGATCGTTACCTTACCACCGAGACCGCCGGCATCGCACCAGGCATTCTCTCCTTCGCCTTCGGCAGTCAGCTTATAGGAGGTATTGGTCAGCGTAACGGTGGTATCGCTTTCACAATTGTTCTGGTCCCTGATGGTAATGGTATGTGTACCGCTTGCCAGGTTGTTGAAACGGGGAGAACCGCCAAAGGCGCCGCCGTCGATGCTGTACTGGTAAGAAGGTGTGCCGCCTATACCGCCCACTTCGATAAGACCGTTGCTGGTGGTACAGATCGTGTTGGCCGTGTCCTTCACGCGGATAAATACAGGCGAAGTGTTACCGGTAATGGTATAGTTCTCGGAGAAGGTACAGCCATTGCCCTGGGTAACGGTTACCGTATAGTTGCCCGGCGCTACACCGTTAAGGTCCTGTGTGGTTTGCGGAGGAGTGGAATTCCAGCTATAGCTGATGGGCGCCGTGCCGCCGGTAGGGCTGAGGGTAACACTGCCGTTATTGCCTTCGCATACTACAGGACCTACCACACCGTTAAGCGCCAGCGGTGCTGTGCCAAAGGTAAAATAAGCAGGCTGGTTAAATGTGGTCGAAGCATACAGCTCGGTGCCGTTGTCCTGTATCGGGATGAAAGTAACGCCTGTGGTGAATCCCGGATCGCCGGCAACGATCAGCTGGGTGATCTGCGGAGGTACATTGGCCTTCTTCAGGGCCAGGGTTACTGCGCCGGGTGCGCCGGTGGTTTGTACCTTCCAGGTCCTGGGCATACGGGAAAAACGACCGTCGCTGCTGCAAAGGTTGACCAGGGTATCGGCCTGGTTGTCGCCAAACAGCACATAAGTATGGTTTGCGGCAAAAGCATTGGTGTTATCGGCATTTACCGCGGGAAAGGTACCGGCAATATTGCCGTTGTACATCGTTACCATAGCCTTGGTATTAACGGAAAGCGATTGCCGCTGATCAAGGGTCGAAGAGTCGTCCCGTCCCACACCTGTAATATTATTAATAAAAGGTGCATTGCCGGTATGATTCCAGATCGAGGTGCCTATGCCCGAGTTGTAATCTGTAGCATCTGCTCCGGTCTGGGGCAGGGTATAGCCGTATTTCACCGCCAGGTAGGATTCCACCTTATTGCGTTCGGCCGCTGTCAATGCTCTCTTATATAGAATGAACTCGGCAATATCGACCTTGGTAGGATAGTCGTCGCCGTAAGGTTCCGCGCCCAGGGTGATCCTGCTGGCGTTGGTGCCGGGAGAGAAGGTGCCGGAAACAGCAATGGAAGCATCCTGGGCGCCGTTCAGCCTTATGGTCTTTTGCGTGCTGCCGGCTTCCTGGGTCACTATAGTGCTTTTTTCAAAGATATTGGTAGCAGAATAGAAGCTGCCGGTATTGGTCCTGAAATCGAAACGTACGCAACCCGGATTGCTGGTGTTGTGCTCGTTGCCGAGGCGGGGACCCGCATAGGGATTGGTCGCCCACTGCCATTTTACCCATACACCGGTGCTGGTCATGGTGCGCAGCCGTATTACCTGGAACATGGTGCAGAAGGTGCCGTCCAGGATCTGTGTTCCGGTTACGGCATTGCCGCTGGATACGGAATTGGGTGTAGCCGTATTGTTGAACTGGATATAAGGGTTAAAGTTGAGACCATTGGCCAGGAAACCGGGCGGCTGGTGTGTCGGTTTATTGATCGCCGGTCCCTGGGTGGAAAAGTCGCCGGTAATCGCCGCACCCGATTGCTCGGCCCAGGTGGTCACGGTATTTGTCGGGCTCAGCGTTACCCCGTTGTTGGCTTTTAGCCATATGGTATTGCTACCGGTTACGCCGCCCGGCGATTGGGCGCGGGCGCTTTCCGAAGCAGCTAAAAGCCCCAGTAAAACCAGGAGTGAGTATCGGTTCTTGTTCATATCATTTGTTCGGTTTGCAACAAAAATAAAAGAATAGTTAAGAATCTCTAGTAGGGTGGCGGCGCCCTTCCACCCGCTGTCCTGCAGCATACCGATACTTGCAGCACAGCTACCAGGGAAGCGTTTCTAAATGTTTGATTTACTTATTATTAAGAAAGGTTGCTTTGTTATAAAGGTTGGGTGAAAAACGGTTATAAATGTGGTTCCTACATCTATATGTGGTGAAAGGGATGAACAAAATGGGACGGATGCCGCGGCAAATGAAAGCATGGAAAAAGGACAAGGTAGAATCGCCGGACCTTACTACCTTTGCCGCTCTATTCAAAAGAGAATGAATATTTTCAAAAGAATTGCCGGGCATCTGTATTTCTTTGCCGGGATGATCCTGTTCGTAGCGACAATGTTGGTCGTGATGTTGCCGGCAGGTATCGCCTTGTTCTTCCCCGAGCCGCGAAGAGCCCGCATCATTCACCCCACCTATAAAATATGGATGAGCATTTTTCTGCCCCTGGTAGGTTGCCCGGTGAGGCGTAAAGGGAAGCATCATTTTAAAAAGGGTGAAAATTATGTCGTGGTAGTCAATCACAATTCTCTTGTTGATATCCCGGTATCCACACCCTGGATCCCTGGTCCCAATAAAACATTGGCTAAAGTGGAAATGGCCCGGATTCCCCTGTTTGGCATTATATACCGGGCCGGTTCGATCCTGGTCGACCGCAAGGCCGATGCCAGCCGTAAGGAAAGCTTTACCCGTATGCAGGAAACACTGAGGCTGGGCATTCACCTGTGCCTGTATCCAGAAGGTACCCGGAACAAATCAACAGCGCCGCTGCAACCTTTTTACGACGGCGCCTTTATTGCAGCGATCCGCGCGCAAAAGCCGATCGTGCCCGCCGTGATCTTCGGTACAAAAGAAATATTACCCAACAAGCCCAAGCTTTGGGCGCGGCCGAAGACCATCCGTTACCATTTCCTGGAGCCGATACCCACCAAAGGACTTTCGATGAGCGACCGGCACGAGCTGAAGGAAAAGGTATTCCGGATCATGGAAAGCTATATCATACAACACGCTTAACGTTTTTCTATCCCCCATGCGTATCGTCTTTATCGGTTCCGGCAACATCGCCCATTTCTTTGCTACCCGGCTGCAGCGCAAGGGACACGACCTCGTCCAGGTGTACAGCCGCGATGCCGGCCATGCTGCGGCCCTGGCTGCACTTTGCGGAATGCCTTCCGTGACAACGGAACTTTCAGACATCGACCATAGTGCTGACGCCTATATCCTGGCTATAAAAGATGACGCCTTGCCTGAGGTGGCCCGGCAGTTGCGCTTCGACGGAAAAGTAGTGATCCACTGCGCAGGCGCGCTTCCCCTGGAGGCCATTGCCGGCACTGCCGGTGACCTGGCGGTGATCTGGTCCCTGTATTCGGTCAAAAAGGCCAACCTGCCACAAAGCGACGAGGTGCCCCTGGTTGTGGAGGCCAATACCGGCAGGGCCCGGGAAACAGCCCTGGCCCTGGCCCGCGATATTTCCGGCACGGTGCTGGAAACAGATTATACCCGCCGGCAGATGCTGCACCTCAATGCCGTATTCGCCAATAACTTTACCAATCACCTGCTGGCGATTGCGCAAAAGATCAGCGAGATCCATCAGCTGCCTTTTGAGATATTGCAGCCGATCATCCGTCAGACCCTGGAGCAGACGGCCCGGGTACTGCCTGCCGAAAGCCAGACTGGTCCTGCCGTACGGCACGACGAGGCTACCATATCCCGGCACCTGGCTTTGCTGGAAGATCATCCCGAATGGCAGCAGGTATATGCCGGCATTACGGCGTCCATACAGCAGATGAATCCTTCCCGTTCTTAAAGCACCCTTTACCTTATGAATGTTCTTGAATTATTTGAAGCGATAAAAGTATTTGTATTCGATATCGACGGCGTGCTCACCGATGGCATGCTGCATGTGCAGGAAGACGGGGAGCTGCTGCGCCGTATGAATATCAAGGATGGCTACGCCTTACAGCTGGCTATTAAAAAAGGATATAAGGTATGGGTGATCTCGGGAGGGAAGACCCTCGCCGTACGGAACCGGCTGGATAAGCTGGGCGTGACGGAAGTGCATGTAGCTATAGAAGACAAGCTGGGCCTGCTGCGCAGCCTGATGGCCGCCGGAGGGCACCGTGCAGAAGAACTGCTGTACATGGGCGACGATATGCCCGACAAGGCCTCGATGCTGCTGTGCGGGCTGCGTGCTTGTCCGGCCGATGCCGTGGGCGATATCAAACAGATCGCGCATTATATCTCCCCGCTGAAAGGCGGCGCCGGCTGCGTGCGCGATGTGATCGAAAAGGTGATGAAAATTAACGGGCATTGGGAATAGCGCTGTTGCGCGTAGAGCCGTTGCATGCAACGGCTCTACAGGAGATGTGAATTTTTTACATGCCTGTTATGCTACGCATAGCAGGCTGTATTTTTTTAATCCCTGTTGCGATTGAGGACACCCCTGATATAAGAGGTGAAACGGTTGGTGGTCGGGTAGCGGCGGTGCGGTGTCATATTGTTGAAGAGCAGCGCCATCAGCAGCAGGATGCAGGCGCCGGTCAGCACGGGCGATAGTACAAACAGGTAGCCCATAGCCTTTATTTTTTCACCGCTGGACACGGCGATCAGGGCGGTGGCGCCACCAGGCGGATGCAAGGTTTTGGTCACCTGCATCAGTACAATCGAGATAGCCACTGCGAGCGGCGCCGTCAGCCAGATGATATCGGGCAGCAGTTGGGCCACGGTCACGCCCGCCAGGGCCGATACGAGGTGCCCCCCGATAAGGTTGCGCGGCTGGGCCAGCGGGCTTTGAATAGCGCCATAGACCAGCACGCTCGAAGCGCCGAACGACCCGATAAGGAAAATATTTTCGAGGCGGCTCAGCTGCAGGCTCTGCAGGAAAGCGATGATACCAATGCCGGCAAAAGCGCCGATAAAGGACCAGAAATGCTCGCGGTAGTCAACCAGCGTTTCTTTGTAGATCACGTAGCGGGATACCCGCAATCCTCTTTTGATCTTCTTGCGGACCATATCGCCGTTCTAAAAGCTTCAGATGAATATTGGAAAAAAACTACAAACCCTGTAAGCCGGATTTTGTCCGCCGCAAGCGGCGGTGCTGCCATTTATCTGGGTGTTACCTCGCGGCAACACTCTATCTGCCTACCCGCAGGCATCGGACGAGCAGCCCTCAATCGCCTGCCTATTGGGCATTTCATCACGCAAGGCTTGCCCATAATTGCAGTTACCTGCAACTATCGTGCGCTCTTACCGCACATTTTCACCCTTACCCCTCGACAAGCTCGGGGCGGTTATTTTCTGTGGCGCTGTCTGTATTCCCTTTGCAGGGAACCCCATCCGTTAGGTGGTGCGTCGCTCTGTGCTGTCCGGACTTTCCTCTCTTCCTTTCGGAACAGCGGCAGCACGGGTTTGTAGCGGCGCAAAGATAAGTTTAATTTTTCTCGTGGTACGGGTTACTTTCCGCTGCGGCACGATGCACCAGTTTGGGAGTAGTAAAAAAGAAGACTTCTCTTCCTTATATTTATTGCTCACTAAGGCAATGGCTTTAGAAGGAAAAATGAAACATGACTGTTTATGTCTCCATCGACTGTGATAAAGCACTTGGGATCCTTCTCTTCGCATGCTTCGCAAGCTGCGATCAGGATGACAATAGGGAGTCTACCGTTAGCACAAAGCTAAAAACATCTCATTGTCATGCTGACATCTGCGGGCGCCATGGAAGCATCTCTGTTGCTGTCGCACTTTGTTTGACAATAAATATGTTTTGGGCGCTGACAAGCAGTATTGCTTTATAACGCATTGTCCCCCTGAGCGTAGTCGAAAGGTGGAAAGAGCAGTCTTCTTTTCAAAAGAAGACTGCTCTTTCCGCTGCGTTTTTGTGCCGCCGCGAGAAATACAATAAGGGAAAAACGTTACTGCTGTAAAGCGCCAACACCCCTGAACAAGCGATCCCAGCGGATGCCATTCTTTGTTGTATAGGAGCTGGGGCCGTCTTCGCCATCGCCGCCATAGCTCAGCCATACAAAGGAGGCTTTGCCCACGATATGATCTGCGGGTACAAATCCCCAGAAACGGGAGTCCTCCGAATTATGGCGGTTATCCCCCATCATCCAGTAGTAGTTCATCTTAAAGGTATATTGCGTTGCCGGCTTGCCATTGAGGTAGTAGCGGCCGTCGCGTATGTCGAGCCGGTTCTTTTCATAAGTACGGATGGCGCGGGCGTACAAGGCCAGGGTGGCGGGATTCAGGTCGATGGTTGTGCCTTTGCCCGGGATCAGGATAGGACCGTAATTGTCCTGGTTCCAGGGATACAGGTCCTTGTTTTGCGGAAAGGTAGCCCTTCCGCTGCCGTCAAGATAACCTTTTGGCTCTGTGAAAAGTGTTACAGCGGCGACTTTGGATAGTTGGGCTATTGCTGCAGCTGTTTGCTGCTCCATTTCAAGTATGAGGTTACCTGCCTGATCGGTGCCCTTGTAAAGAATATGCTGCTCTTCTGTATAATCGGGCGACAGGTAAAAGCCGCTTTGGGCCTGTACCCTATAGTCGGTACGCTGGTGCGGGAAGCTATTGCCCTTTACACCGTTGACATACAGCAGCCCGTCCCTGATCTCTACCTGGTCGCCAGGTATGCCCACACAGCGCTTGATAAAGTGCTCCTTCTTATCTACGGGTCTGGTCAGGATACTGGTACGGCGCCATACGGTCTCCCGGCCTTCATTGCGGACAGCGGCGTAGTAGTCGCGGCCGGGGGCATCGGCCATTGCGGTATCATTATGCGGTACATTGAACACAACGATGTCGTAGCGTTTTACTTTGCCCATTCCCGGCAGGCGATGGTAATCCCATTGTACCAGGTCGCTGTAAGACCGGCCGCCGGTGAGCGGAAGCGTATTGTGCACCAGGGGCACAGCCAGCGGTGTCATCGGCATGCGGGCGCCATAGGCCGATTTGCTGACGAACAGGTAATCGTTGGTGAGCAAAGTGCCTTCCATAGAACCGGAAGGAATGGTATAGCCTTCGATAAAGAAAGTGCGGATGATGGTAGCGGCCACTACGGCAAAGGCTGCGGCATCAACCCATTCGCGTACCAGCTTGCGTGGTCCCTGTACCGGGATCAGGCGGGAAGGCGCCTGGTATTGGTCCTTACGGTTGAAGCCGATATAGAGGAAATAGGCAAAGGGCGCTACAGCGGTAAGCGCCTGCTGGTAGAACTTCGTCTTACCGAAGCAGCGGACAAACTCAAGGAAAATACCTATGGTGAAAATATAACCCAGGAAAGGGATCAGCTGGGCGGCGATCCACCACTTGGGGCGCCGGGTAAGCCGCAGCATATGCCAGGTGTTGAGCACCGGGATCAGCGCCAGCCAGGCGGGTATGCCGGCTTTCTGAAACATCTTGTACAGCCCGATCACAGGCAATACAAAGGCGATAAAGATAAACGCAAGGGTAAGCGGGAGCTGACTCCATTCCATAGCAGGGAAATTTAAAGGTGGACAATAGGACCAGAACTTAAAATTAACGTGCTCCGGAGGCTGATGGCTTGTGTTAACTATCTTCTTCGGTAAAAAATAGGCGAACGGGCAGAGAGGAACGGTAAACATACTGCCGGGAAGATGATGCCCGGGATCAATCCGGTAGCGCCAGCTGATCCAGGTTGGCTTGAATAAAGTCGTAGAGCTTATTGGTCAGCAGTTCCCGGCTGGCCAGGAAAAAACGGCGGGCGGCCTGGTAGTCTTTATCCTTGTTCAAGGCCTTGTAAAAGGCCGGTCCCTGCTGATGCGTTTCTTCATGCTCGTTGTAGATATCCCTGGCCATGCGTAGCGCGGCTGCGAGGTTGGACTGATCCAGTACCTGCATCTGCGTCACAGCCAGATCGAGATTATAGAACAAGGCATTTTCAAAGCCTTCGGAATCTTCAAAGCGCAGCCACTCCGTTAGTGCCAGCACACAGCGCGAAGGTTCATTCAGCTGCAGCAGGAGCTCTTCGGCCAGCCAGGGATGTTCATAATAGCCTACCGATTTCCAGTCACGCTTCAGCTGTGCTTTCTTTTCGACAAGCGTCGCCAGCTGTTCCACCGCCTCTTTCTTATTGTTTCGGTATTTGTGCAGGAGATAGACCGGCAGTGGCTGTGGTACGCCGTCGACCAGGCGGAAGTCGTCCAGTATCTGGTCTATGGCTCGTCCGGCATCATACTTATACTCCTCCAGGTAGGGTAGAACGTTTTCTTCCGGCAGCCTTACGAAATCTGTGGTGACGCGAAGCATTTTCTCTTTAAAGCGCGCCGAAGCCTGCGCCACATCGCCCCCGGTTTGATCCAGCAGGTCCAGGCCTTCCTGGATACCCATGCACAGCTGCTCCCGTAGCTGCTTTACCTTTTGTATGTATTCTTTTTTAGATCCGCGCTGCATTTCCTCTTCCGTTTTCAGGGAAACTGATCAATGTGCTGTTCAATATTGGTATAGCGTTGAAATGTTCTCCGGCCGCCGCTTTCCGTAAAGTGTCCAGACGGATGTCTCAAAGTTATTGGTTTATTCCCTTTCGCAATGCATGAGCTGCTCCGAAAAATATGGCTGTTTACGGGGATATCCTTTGTATGCGCCATTCCTATTTTTGTATTCATCTGCAGATGGCGTGAAGGGATTGCCGAAAACCTTGGACAGAGTAGGCGGGAAATATAAAATGAACATTTAAATGAAAAAGCAAGCAAAGCAAATGGCATCGATCAAGGCCTTAAGCGAAATGGACATGCAACAGATTACCGGCGGTACGGCCGATTTCTCCGATGTGCAAGGTGGCGTATCTTCAACGGATGAAATGTGGAGCACGACACCAACATGCTTTGGCAATCCTGACGGCGGTGATTTCTTTTGCTATTATATGAAGCTTAATTAAAAGCCTCCTTCAGAAAAAAACAGGCATAGCTCCTAATAGCTATGCCTGTACTTTTATTTAGGTTATTAACGGTTATACGGCAAACGCTTCGTTCACCAGCATCGCCTGTTCCTGCACATGCTTGCGGGCAAAGCCGGTAGCGGTGGCAGCGCTGGCCTGGCGGGTCAGGTAGCCGATATTGATGTTTTCCAGGTTCATCTTCAGGAAAGAGGCTGCGCCCATGTTGCGGGGCTCTTCCTGCACCCACAGCCATTGTGCCGACCGGTACTTTTCATACAGGGCATTCAGCTGCTGCTGGGGCAGGGGGAACAGCTGTTCCAGCCTGATGATAGCGATATCCTCGCGGTTATCGTTCAGTTGCTTTTCGCTCAGGTCGAAATAGATCTTGCCGCTGCAGAGCAATACGCGCTTCACCCTGGATACATCTTTCACGTTGGGATCGTCGATCACCTCGCGGAAACCGCCCTGGGTAAACTCCGCTACGGCCGAGTAGGAGCGCACGTGGCGCAGGTTGGCCTTGGGCGAGAAGTTGATCATCGGTATGCGGAAGGGCAGTGTCAGCTGACGGCGCAGGGCATGGAAGAAATTGGCAGCAGTAGTAATGTTGGTGATGAACACATTGTTCTCAGCAGCTTGCTGCAGGAAGCGTTCCAGGCGGGCGCTGGAGTGGTCGGGACCACCACCTTCATAGCCATGGGGCAGCAACATGACAAGACCGTTCTGCGTGGTCCATTTCTGCTCGGCGCTGGTGATGTACTGATCGATCACGATCTGTGCGCCATTCATAAAGTCGCCATACTGGGCTTCCCACAACACAAGGTTGTTGGGGTTGGCCATGCCGTAGCCGTACTCAAATCCCAGCACCGCATATTCGCTCAGCAGGGAATTGTAGATATAGAACCGGCCCTGGTCTTCGGAGAAGTGATTGAGCCTGCTGTATTCCTTATTGGTATTCTCGTCCATAATGCAGGCATGACGATGGGAGAAAGTACCACGTTTTACGTCTTCGCCGCTTAAGCGCACATCATGCCCTTTCACCAGCAGGCTGGCATAGGCCAGCAGCTCGCCGGTAGCCCAGTCGATCTTGTTCTCGGCCTCGAGCAGCTTGGTCTTGTCAATCAGCAGCTTTTCCACTTTGCGCAGCGGCTTGAAGTTTTCGGGGAAGCTCATCAGCTTATTGAACAGCTCACGCACTTCGGCCTCAGATATAGCGGTATCGGGCGACTGAACAAAGTCTTCATTTTTAGACTTGCGCAGCTCCTGCCATTTCTTTTCCGGCTCTTGGTAAGTATAAGGAATGGGTTTTTGCTTGATCTCGTCCAGGCGGGCCTGCAGCTCATTCCAGAACTTCTGCTCCATTTCCTTGGCCATGTCTTTGGCTTCCGGCTCGCCATTGTCCAGCAGGTATTGGGTATAAACCTCGCGGGGATTGGGATGCTTTTCGATAAGGGCATACAGGCCGGGCTGGGTAAACTTAGGCTCATCGCCTTCGTTGTGGCCATGCTTGCGGTAGCACACCATATCGATAAAGATATCTTCGTTGAATTCCTGGCGGTAGTTGATCGCAAAAATAGCAGCCTTTACTACGGCTTCCGGATCGTCGCCGTTAACGTGCAGCACGGGAGCATGCACCATGGCCGCGAGGCTGGTACAGTAGTCGGCCGAACGGGCATCGTCGAAATCGGTGGTGAAGCCGATCTGGTTGTTGATTACAAAGTGAACGGTACCGCCTACTTCGTAGCCTTTCAACTTGCTCATCTGCAGCAGCTCATAGATCACGCCCTGGCCGGCTACAGCAGCATCGCCATGGATCAGGATAGGCAATATTTTATCGTAATCGCTGCCATACAGCACATCGGCTTTGGCGCGGGAGAAGCCGGCAACAATGGGATCCACTACCTCTAGGTGCGAGGGGTTGGGCAGCAATTGTACATTTACCGTCTTGGCCGAAGGCGTTTGAATATTGCTGCGGAAACCCAGGTGGTATTTCACGTCGCCGCTGCCCATAGTCATATCGGTGGGCATATTGCCCTCAAATTCGGAAAAGATCTGGTCGTAGGTCTTCCGCATGATATTGGTGAGCACATTCAGGCGACCGCGGTGCGCCATGCCGATCACGACTTCCTGCACGCCGCCGTCGGCAGCGGTATTGATCATGGCATCAAGCGCCGGGATCATGCTTTCACCGCCTTCCAGGCCAAAACGTTTCTGGCCGATGAATTTGGTGTTGAGGAATTTTTCAAAGATCACACCGTAGTTCAGCTTTTCCAGGATACGCTTCTGCTCTGGCAGCGTAAACTTCTGCTCCATCAGCTCTTCAAAGCGGTTCTGCACCCACATATGCGCCTCCATGCGGTTCATGTAGGTGTACTGGATGCCGATATTGCCTGCATAGATCCGATGCAGCTTGGCGTAGATATCTTTCAGCTTGGCCTTACCCAGGCCGATAAAGTCGCCGGCGTAAAACTCAGTATCCATATCGGCATCACCCAGGCCAAATTCGGAAAGGTCGAGATGAGGCTTACGGTCGATCCTGGGGCGGATAGGATTAGTCGTTGCAATAAGATGCGCTCTCTTACGATAGGCCCTGATCAGTTCGAATACACCAAATTCCTTCCGCAGATCTACCGGCGCAGCAATTGTTGATCCAAAAGCAACATTGGCCGCTGTGGCTTCTTTTTCGGCGCCGGTGGCAGGCGCAGCCTTGGCATGTCCGTTCCCGTTTGTCCTGGTTATTGCAAAATCAAAACCTTCGAAGAACTTCTTCAGTTCGGGGTCAACAGTCTGGGGATTTTTAAGATAGTCGTTGTAGATCGACTCAATATAAGCCGGATGGGAATTGGTAATGTACGAAAAATCTTCCATTTCGTTTAAATAGAGAACTTATTATGATTAATGAATGCAGTTGATGTTACCTTGCCAGGCAAAAACGGGTATTCTTGCCATAAAAGCCCCCAAAGTTACTATAATTGGCTGCATATACCCAACCAAAAAATAAAATTAGGGACTATAGTATCTTTTTCTGAATCTATTAGGAAATCTCCGTGGGGGTAAAGGGAAAATAGCTTGTCTTCCTGTTGCATTTGCTACCTGAATGCTACTATCAGCCTGTATTTCCTGCTTTGGCATGGTTTTTGGTCCAAACTAAACAGGCAGATCAACCGTAACGCAAATTTATTGTTAACCCTGCAAACAACTAAAACAACACGATTATGAAAAAAGGAATCATTCTCGCCGCTATGGCCGTAGCAGCCGCACAATTTGCGCATGCACAGTTAAGCATTAACCCCGAAGCGGGTATCAATATCGCTAATATGAGCCAGAAAATCGGTGGCGACAAAGTGAGCAGCAGCTCTAAAATCGGCTTCAAAGTCGGCGCTATGGTAGACATCGGCATCGTAAAAGGATTTTACATCCAGCCAGGTATTCTGTATTCGGTGAAAGGGACTGAGTTCAAATCATCGTTTCTGAATTCAAGTGCTAAAGTGACCCTCAATTATCTTGAAATACCGCTGAATTTTGCCTACCGTTACGATTTTGATAATGCCGGTGCTGTATTTGCTGCCGTAGGGCCATACATCGGTATCGGTATGAACGGAAAGACTAAAACGGAAGTTGGAGGTGCTTCTACTGAGACCGATATCAAATTCGGCAGCAAAATCGGGGAAACCAAAAAGATCGACTACGGCGCTAACTTCAGTGTCGGCTATATTTCACCCATCGGTCTTTACGTAAGGGCGCAGTATGGCCTGGGTCTGGCTAACCTGTCCAATGCAGACAATACCAGTTCCAAGAACAGGGTATGGGGCTTCTCCCTGGGCTATGCCTTCGAGCTGAATGAAAGATAATTTTTACCTCATCATGGAAGACAAGGACTGCCAACCGGCGGTCCTTGTTATTTAGTGCAATAAACTGTTCTATAGGGAGCGGGTGTTTAAAGCCATTTTTCCCCTTAATTTCGCCGTCATTTTAAAAGTTACCCTTACCAAAATGCAATTGACTATGAAGAAAATGATGCTGACCCTTGCAGCCGGTATAGCAATCAGCAATGCCCAGGCCCAGATCTCCATTGCGCCGGAAGCCGGCCTGAACCTGGCCAATGCTTCTGTTTCGGGCGGCGGCACCAGCATGCGTCCCGGTCTCAAAGCCGGCGCCGTAGTGGAAATTCCTGTTGTGAAAGGATTTTTTATCCAGCCCGGTATCTTTTATACGATGAAAGGTACCCAAAGCGAAGCCTCCGGCAGCTTGGGAGGTATCGTATTCAACGCTAAAGAAAAAATATCGCTGAACTACATCGAAGTGCCGGTCAATTTGGGCTACCGCTATCATGTTGGTAATGCGGGTAGCCTTTTCGTGACCGCAGGACCTTACCTGGGCTATGCCTTGTCGGGTAAGGTGAAGGTTGAAGGTAATGTGGCTGGCTTAGGCGGAACAAGAGAAAGGGATATCGATTTCGGTTCGAAAGAAACCGAAATGAAAGCGCTGGACTTCGGTCTTAATTTCAGCGCCGGCTATCAATTGCCCATTGGCCTTTACGCCCGTGTGCAATATGGCTTCGGCCTCACCAACCTGGCCAATGCCAGCGGTTCCAGCTATAAGAACAATGCGCTGGCCTTTACCCTCGGTTATGCTTTTGCCCTGGGAAAATAAACCGGCATGCTCCCCGGGAAAAATGTTGAAAGCGCTGTTCCTAACCCATGGACAGCGCTTTTCCTTCATCCCGTACGGAAATATTTTCCTACTTTTCGCGTTGTATTTCCGGCGCATTTGTACTTGAAGTCTATATATCGGATCCTGGTTGTATTCCTTATCTTTTGTTTGCCCCGGCATATGTGGGCCCAGGCAAAAGATACCCTGGCGGTGCGCAGCAACCTGCGCAGCAGGGTAGTGTCGGCTGCCCGTCCGGATACGCTCTTTATCGACAGCTTTTCGCTCGACCGCAGCAGCTTCAGGATAGCGGATGTCGCCGATTCCAGCTATACCCTTTATCCCGAGCAGGCCTTCCTGGTGTGGAAGCATCTCCCCCGTACCGATTCGCTGAAGCTGCAGTACCGGGTTTTGCCCTTCCTGTTTACCAGTAAACGAACGCACAAGAGCACGGGCCTTATCGCAACCAATGTTCCCTTTTCTCCTTTCCGTTATTCGCTGGGCGATACGGCCATGAGCGGCTTTGTCGACTTCAGCAGCATCGAATACAATGGGACTTATGGTCGCAGCCTTACTGTCGGCAACAGCCAGGACGTGTCGCTCAATTCCAATTTCAACCTGCAGCTCAACGGGTACATACTCGATAGCGTACGGATAGAAGCGGCCGTTACCGACAACAACATACCTGTTCAGCCAGACGGGAATACCCAGCAGATACAGGAGTTTGACCGTATTTACATCACCTTCGAAAAAGGGAAGCACAAGCTTACCGCAGGCGATTATAACCTTGAACGGCCCAACAGCTATTTCATCAATTTTACCAAGAGGGTGCAGGGGTTGATGTACCAGACCGAGCTGCCTTCCAGCAAAAATGTCCGGAACAAATTCGGGTTGAGCGGATCGATCGCCAAAGGACAGTTTGCACGCAACATTATCCAGGGTATCGAAGGCAACCAGGGGCCTTACAAGCTTACGGGAAACAACGGCGAACAGTTTTTTATCGTGCTGGCCGGTACGGAAAAAGTCTACATCGACGGCATGCTGATGGAGCGGGGGGAGGACCGCGACTACGTGATCAACTACAATACGGGCGAGATCACCTTTATGCCGCGGCAGCTCATTACCAAGGATAAAAGGATACAGTTCGAATTTGAATACCAGGACCGGAATTACCTCAACACGCTTATCTATGCCTACGATGAGCTGCAATTGGGGAATAAATGGAATTTCCGTTTCAATGCCTATTCCAATCAGGATGCCAAAAACCAACCTTATACCCAGAACCTTACCGGGGAGCAAAAACGTTTCCTGGAAGGGATCGGCGACGATATTGACCAGGCTTTCTTCCGCGTGATCAATACGGATACATTCGCGGCCAATAAGATCCTGTATAAAATGGTAGACACCACTGTGAACGGCACGACCTACGACAGCGTCTTCGTTTATTCCACCAATAAGGACAGCGCCCGTTATTCCCTTGGCTTTTCTTATGTAGGAGAGGGTAAAGGCAGCTATATCATTTCGGGGACCAACACCAATGGCCGTTCCTACAGCTGGATCGCCCCGGCGAACGGACAGCTGCAGGGCAACTATGAACCGGTAGTGCTGCTGATCACACCCAAAAAGCAACAGCTGTTTACCCTGGGCTCGACTTACCAGGTCGATTCATTTAAGCGGATCAGCGTGGAGCTGGGCGCCAGCAATTACGCGCCCAACCTTTTTTCCGCGCGGGATAAAGGTGAGCACTGGGGCTTCTCGGGACGGGGCATTTACGATGAGCTCCGGTTTATGGGAAAGAAAGACAGCCTGGGGCGCAAGCCTATAAGCTGGAAAAACCAGCTGAGCTATGAGTTTGTGCAAAGCCGGTTCAAGGCCATTGCGCCGTACCGGAATGTAGAGTTTGCACGGGATTGGAACATCCCGCAGGATGCGGAGCCGGAAGACGAGCATCTCATAGGATACAATACCGAGCTGAAGAAGAACGCATTGGGCAGCCTGCAGTATAACCTTACCTGGTATCAGCGGGGGGCCGATTATAAGGCCAATCGCAATATCGTCAGCCTCAATTACGAGCACAAGCAGGTAAGGGGAAATATTACCTTCAACCTGATGCAGTCCAGCAGCCCTTTTCAGAAAACCTTATACTTCAGGCCATCCGGCTTCCTGGAAAAGACCTTTCCGAAACTGGGCGGGATCACGCTGGGTGCACGTTACCAGAAAGAGCACGACGAGATCCGGTATACACCTACCGACACCCTGATGCCTTCGGCTTTTGCTTTCGATATCTACAACGTTTACCTGAAAAGCAAAGAGGACCGCAAGACGCGGCTGGAGCTCAACTATACCTTGCGCAAAGACATGGCTGTGGTCAATAATGGCTTCAGGGGGCAGAATGAAGGCCATACCATAGATGGGAAGCTTGGCTTGTACCAATGGGCCAATCAGCAGATCACGTTTACCGGCGCTTATCGCAAGCTGTTCATCCATATTCCGTCGCCCGTTGCGCCGGAGCAGGGAGAGAATGTGCTGGGCCGTGTCGAGTATAACGGTACTATAGCTAAGGGTTTCCTGGTACCTTCGCTGCTGTACGAGGTGGGCTCGGGGCAGGAACAGAAGCGGATCTATACCTATGTGGAGGTGCCGGCAGGGCAGGGGATTTATATGTGGAACGATTATAATAAAGATGGCGTACAGCAGGCCAACGAGTTTGAGCTGGCCCTCTATCCCGATCAGAAAAAATACATCAGGCTGATTACGCCTACCAATGAATACACAAAAGTAAACTATGTAATCCTAAACCATTCGCTGCAGCTCAACCCGGAGAACCTGTGGGTGTCTAACGGGAAAAAGAAAGGCTGGCAGCGCTTCGTCAGCCGCTTCTCCGACCAGCTTTCCCTGCAGATCAACAACCGTGTGCTGGCGACGGCCGGCTTTTCCGCCTTCAACCCCTTCGCCGGAAATGTGCAGGATACGAACATCATCGCCAATCTTACCTCTATCAGCAATACCTTTTTCTACAACCGGAGCAGTGCCGTGTGGGGCGGTGAATACACGACTGCTTACAATGCCGGTAAAACGCTGCTGACTTACGGATTGGAGGGAAATAACCTGCTGCGGCATGCCGTAAAGCTGCGGTGGACCTTCCTGAGGTCGCTGACAGGTAACCTGGCTGCCCAAACCGGGGAGAGAAGCTATCGCTCATCGCTGAACGACGGCCGGAGCTACCTGGTGCGGCAGAATAACCTGGAGCCTTCGCTTACCTGGATACTGCGATCGGCCTTCAGGCTTACCGGCGGCTACAAATACGACGATCGCCGGAATAGTCCTGAATATGGCGGCGAGCTGGCGCTGATCCAATCGGCCAACCTGGACGCCCGTCTGACTACTAAAACGCTGGGAACCATCCAGTCGAGAGCGACGTATGCCAACATCCGCTACAGCGGCGCGCCCAATACTTCATTGTCTTTTGTGATGCTGGATGCCTTGCAGAATGGCAGCAACTGGCTTTGGTACCTGAACTGGGAAAGGCGATTGAGCAAGGGGATAGAGCTGTCGCTCGAATATGAAGGCCGGAAGCCCGGCGACAATCCTGTTGTGCATACCGGCCGGATGAGCATAAGGGCCATTTTGTAGACCCCTTTGCTCCTTCCGGTGGCTTGGTATTGGAAATTCATGGTGACAGGGGCTACAGGTGCGGTCAAAACAGTACATCTTCCCCAGGGGGCGGTTATTGGTAGCATATTAGACAGAGGCCTCCGGCAAAAGGTTGGCGCGGACCGCAAAAAATAAATAGCCCTTTTTAACGGCTGCTTTTTTATTTTTGCGCTTCGTATGTCTCTATTAATTAGAAATGTTTCTATATCCGACCCGCTTTCTGAGCACAATGGCCGGAAAACCGATATCCTGGTCCGTAACGGATCCATTGTTTCCATAGGAGAAAAGCTGAACGAAAAGGCAGAAAAAGTACTGGAAGCCGGGCACCTCTATGCCGGTCCGGGCTGGGTAGATGTATTGGCCGACTATTGCGATCCCGGCTATGAGCATAAGGAGTCCATTGACAGCGGGCTTAAGGCTGCTGCTGCCGGCGGATTTACAGATGTGCTGGTTGTGCCCAATACCCAGCCTGCTATTACGACCAAGGCTGTATTGGAGTACGTGCAGCGCAAGGCGGCCGGCCACCCGGTAAAGCTGCATGTCATAGGAGCAGTATCCCGCAACCTTGAAGGCCGGGAGCTGGCGGAGATGATGGACATGTATCATTCCGGTGCGGTAGCCTTCAGCGACGGCTGGCAGGCGCTGCAGCATGCGGGGCTGATGCTGAAGGCCCTGGAATATGTAAAAGCATTCAACGGGATCATTATCCAGCTGCCGGTATATGCCTCGCTGGCGCAGGGCGGATTAATGAACGAAGGAGAAATGTCGATGCGGCTGGGCATGAGCGGTATCCCCAATATAGCAGAAAGCCTGCTGGTACAGCGGGATATCGAGCTGCTGCGCTATACGGGATCACGTCTTCATTTTTCAGGCATCAGCACACCGGAATCCCTGGCGCTGATCCGCGCCGCCAAAAAGGAAGGACTGGACGTTACCTGCTCCGTTACGCCTTATCATCTTTATTTCACAGATGAGGCCCTGCAACAATATGATAGCGTTTATAAAGTAGAGCCTCCATTGCGGACCGAAGCCGAGCGGCTGCTGCTGGTGGCAGCGCTGTCTGATGGTACCATCGATTGCATCGCCACACACCACCGTCCCCAGGACTGGGATGCCAAGACCAAAGAATTTGAATATGCGCAGCCGGGAATGACCGGGCAGGAAACCTGCTTCGCCATGCTTCGTGCGGCAGCGCCGGAGCTGCCCATGACCCGCTGGGTGGAGCTGCTTTCCACCAATCCCAGGAAGATATTCGGGTTGCCGCAGGCTACCATAGCCGAAGGAGCGCCTGCAGCCATCACGCTCTTTGATCCGGAGGCGAGCTGGGTGTACGAAGGTGGGGAAAAGCAATCGCTGGGGGTTAATCATCCCTGGATCGGAAAAACGATAAAAGGCAGAAGTTATACTATAGAAAGACTGTAAAGCATGGAACCCTCTAAATCGAAAACAGGCCTTATTTTCGGTGTTATTGCCGGCGTTGTTTATATGTTGATCATCGCGGTGAGGTATCGTTTCTTTGGTCATACGCCAACGGAGTTTACGATAAGTTCTGTAGTGGGTTACCTTATTATCTTATCCCTGTTTGTGGCGGCTGGTGTATACAGGCGAAAACAATTGGGTGGTTGGGCGGAGCTCAGGGATATTTTTGGTACCTTGTTCATTGCCATACTGATCACCGAGCTTTGCTTTACTGCGTTCAACTATATTTATCTGTGGTACATCGATTCCGGTTTCCTGGATCGCTTTGCGCAAAGCACGCTGGACCAGATGCGCAGCGCCAAAATACCCGAAGACAAACTGAAAGAATTTGAACTGACCATGGCCGCGCAAAAAGATACCAATGCAGGTACCATCTTGTTCGGCTTCGCCAGAGCGGTAGTGTTCGATAGTCTTGCCGGTCTTATTATTGCCTTTGCGCTGAAAAGGAAAAACGGAGGAGTACCTGCCGCCTGATTGTAAAACGTCCTTCAGGACAAAAAAGGAGAAATTGCATTGAACCAAGAACGCATACCGATAACCGATACCCTGGTAGCTCCTGTAACGGAGCGCCCCAAACCTGATATGCTTTGCCTGTCGATCATTGTTCCCTTGCTCAATGAAGAGGAATCGCTGCCGGAACTGACGGAGTGGATATCCCGTGTGACCACGGAGCATGGATTGAGCTACGAGATCATATTCGTCGACGACGGCAGCACAGACGGCAGCTGGACAGTGATCCGGCAGCTGGCGGGGGCGAATCCCCATGTAAAAGGAATCAAATTTCAGCGTAACTATGGCAAGAGTGCTGCTCTGAATGAAGGGTTCAAAGCGGCAACGGGCGCAGTGGTCATTACAATGGACGCCGATCTGCAGGACAGTCCTGATGAAATACCGGAATTGTACCGGATGGTTATCGAAGATGGCTACGATCTTGTAAGCGGATGGAAAAAGAAGCGCTACGATAACGCCTTCACCAAGAACCTGCCCTCCAAATTCTATAATGCCGTAACCCGCCGTATGAGCGGCATTAAGCTGCATGATATGAACTGCGGATTAAAGGCCTACAGGAAAAACGTTGTGAAGAGTATCGAAGTGTACAGCGAAATGCATCGTTACATTCCGGTTTTGGCCAAATGGGCGGGGTACCGGAAGATCGGAGAAAAAGTGGTGGAGCACCGCGCCCGTAAGTTTGGGGTGTCCAAGTTTGGGATGATAAGGTTCATCAATGGCCCGCTTGACCTGGCCAGCATTATGTTTGTAGGCCGCTATGGTAAAAAGCCAATGCAGTTCTTCGGTCTTATCGGCCTGTTTGTCTTTTTCGTCGGCTTTCTGTCGGCGGGATACATGATCGTTGCCAGGCTGGTATACGACGACTACTGGCTTACCAGCAGGCCGCCATTCTTTATTGCGCTGATCTGCATCTTGCTGGGATCCATCTTTTTCCTGACTGGGTTCCTGGCTGAGCTCATCGTCCGGAACGCACCCGAACGCAACCATTACCTGATTGAAGAAAAACTGAAGGTGTAGCATAGAACAGGCCGGGGCATACGCCTTCTGCTTTCTATGATTACCTTCGTACGGAATTTAACCACATGCTCAGACAGACCCAGCAACAGAAACTAGCCCAGAAACTTTCCCCGCAACAGATCCAATTAATGAAGCTGTTACAGGTGCCTACGGCCAGTCTTGAAGAGCGGATCAAAGATGAGCTGGAGAGCAACCCTGCGCTGGATGTGGGTTCCGACAATGAGCATGATCCTTATGGATTAAATGAGCAGGAGAAAGGCGCAGATAACCAGAGTGAGGATGAGCGGGACCAGAACGGCGACGATGACTTTGAGAGCATCGATGTGAGCGATTACCTGCGCGATGAAAATGATATGCAGGGCGATTATCACCTGAATGAAGGGCATGACGACGACGATGAGCCTAAGTCTATCCCGGTAAAGGTCGAAACGACATTTACCGATTACCTCAATAACCAGCTGGGTATGCTGGAGCTCGATGAGCGGCGACAGGAGATTGCCGAGCAGATCATCGGCAGCATCGACGATGACGGTTACCTGCGGCGGGATGCTATGTCCATAGCCGACGACCTGGCTTTCAACCGGAACATTGCTACTGATGAAGAAGAGGTGGGCGGACTGATCAAATTGATACAGGATTTCGATCCGCCAGGTATTGCAGCCCAGGATCTGCGGGAATGCCTGCTGCTGCAGCTGCACCGCCTGAAAGACCAGAATGCCGCCGTAAAAACGGCGACCATTGTCCTCACCGACTATTTTGATGAGTTTACCCGTAAGCATTACGAAAAGATCAAGCAGCGGCTCAAGATCAACGAAGAGCAATTCAGGGAGGCGATAGGTGTTATCCTGAAGCTTACGCCTAAACCGGGCGGCGCTTTCTCTTCTTCCGATAAAGTCGGCGGCTATATCATTCCCGATTTCTTTGTCTTTAACAATAACGGTACGCTGGAGCTAACGCTGAATGCCCGGAATGCACCCGAGCTACGCATTTCGGAGGGATATCGCGAAATGCTGAAGACCTACGACGCCGGGCAGAAGAAGAACAAAAGCCAGCGGGAAGCCCTGGTCTTTATCAAGCAGAAGATCGACGCCGCGAAATGGTTTATTGATGCGATCAAACAAAGACAGCATACGCTGCTTGTTACCATGAACGCGATCATGGAATACCAGAAAGAATTTTTCCTCTCCGGCGATGAAGGCTCGTTACGTCCCATGATCCTTAAGGACATCGCGGACCAGATCAATATGGATATCTCCACAGTATCCCGCGTCGCCAACAGCAAATATGTGCAGACCGAATACGGAACTTTCTTGCTTAAGTTCTTTTTCTCGGAAGCGATCGTAAATGAAAGCGGCGAAGAAGTATCGACGCGTGAGGTAAAACGGATCCTTACCGAGCTGATCGAAGAAGAGGACAAGCGCAAGCCTATATCCGACGAGCGTCTTATGGAGCTGCTGGCGGAGAAGGGCTATAATGTCGCCCGCCGCACGGTGGCCAAATACCGCGAGCAGCTGGAGATACCGGTAGCCCGGCTTCGCAAGCAGGCATAAAAGTATTACCAGGCCTGCTCTTAGCCGAAGTACTGCAATAGCCTTCCTTGCGTTTCCTGTGCCGGTAACCTGCTATACATGCTGCATAATGCGGCTAACCGCTGTATAAGGACTGATATTGCCCTGCAATATTTCCTGCTCCAGGCGCAACACTTCATCTTTCAGTCCATGCCTTGAATACAGCATTTGCTGGAGCTGTTCGTTCAGCAGCCGTTGAAAGGCAAACCGGTTTTGCTCGCTGCGTTGCTGCTGCAGAAATCCATTGGCCGTTTGGTGTGTGATATACTTCTCGATCATCGCCAGCACTTCGGCAATGCCCGTCTGATCATAGGCCGAGCAGATCTTTACCTCGGGTATCCAGCCCGATGGCTGGGGCGGGAGAAAATGCAGGGCCCTTGCATACTCGTTGCGTGCCGCTTTGGCCTTTTCCTTGTTCTCACCGTCGGCCTTGGTGATCACCAGCCCGTCGGCCATTTCCATAATGCCTCTCTTGATGCCCTGCAGCTCATCGCCGGCGCCGGCCAGCATCAGCAGTAAAAAGAAATCTGTAATGTGGCTGACCTCGGTCTCGCTCTGACCTACACCCACCGTTTCGATAATGATGGTATCAAATCCGGCAGCTTCGCAAAGCAGGGTGACTTCCCGCGTTTTGTAGGTAACCCCACCCAGGCTGCCACTGGCCGCCGAAGGGCGGATAAAAGCATTGGGATGCACGGAGAGCTGTTCCATTCGCGTCTTATCACCCAGTATGCTGCCTTTGCTGATGCTGCTGGAAGGGTCGATCGCCAGTACTGCTATCTTTTTCCCTTGCCCGATCAGGTGCATGCCGAAAGCCTCGATGAAAGTGCTTTTCCCGACACCGGGCACACCGGTAATGCCGATCCGTACCGAGTTGCCGGTATAGGGCAGCAGCGTGTCGATCAGCCGGGCCGCCCGCTGCTGATGATCCGGCCGGCGCGACTCGATAAGCGTAATCGCCCGGCTGAGCAGGGCGATATTACCCTGAAGCAGGCCTTCTTTATATTGTTCTATACTGAGTGTTGCAGACAAATGATATGGGTTGAAGCGATGCAAATATAAAAACCAGCAGGATATCCATTATTCTTCTCTGAGGCGTTCGTCGGTATAAGTAATCTCGGTCTTGCCGTGCGGTGTCGGCACACCATCTTCATCTACGCTTACAAATACCATTTTTTCAATAGTAAGGATCATCTTTTGTGTGATCTTGTTCCGTACCTGGCAGGTTAGCGTCAGCGAAGTCCGGCCGAATTGAATGGCCTTGATACCGAGCTCGACAATATCGCCTTGCTTTGCCGAACTGATAAAGTTGATCTCCGACATGAACTTCGTCACGCAACGGTTGGTGCCCAACTGTACGATCGTATAGATCGCAGCCTCCTCGTCCAGCCAGCGCAGCAGGCTGCCGCCAAACAAGGTATTGTTGGCGTTAAGGTCTTCGGGCTTGATCAGCTTACGGGTGTAAAAATTCATAGCTATCTGTTTTTAGCTTGATTTGGAACTTATTACTAATTCAATTCTGTTTTCCGTATATCGTGTCTTTCCGAAATACTCTTGGTTCTTCTGAAACATACTTTATATCGTCGTTCACAGGTATTAACTGATCGGGTTTGATGAGCAATACTTCATGACCTGTTCCAGCAATGTCCTTATTTAAATAGCGATAGAGCAAAGGAGGTATCTGAAGATAATAGGTAACTTCGATTCCGGATGTAAAATCCGTTAGCAGGTCTGCCTCCAGGCCCATAAGTTTCAGGCTTTGGACGCTTACCCTTTGTACTTCTAGATTGGTCGCCACCAGTACTTGGTTTAAGCTGTCATACTGAAAGCCATATCGTCTGTCATTACTCCTAAAATAATGGGCGCGAAAGGGTTTGCTTATATTTTCGCCATTCTGGTCGATAAATCGCAATATTATTTGATTGCTTCCCTTTCTGCGCAATGAATCCATTTTTACAATTCTTAATGAAGGATCGTTTAGTCCATGTTCTAAAAAAAGAGAATCCGCTTTTATCTTGTAACGTCCATAATGCGTGTGGCCGGGGCCCTCACACCCTTCATTGCTACTGAATAAACTGTCGTTGATAAAATGTAGTATCGTAGAACATAAGCCTCCCATCCTATATGTATAAAAGTCGCCGGAAAGAGAGTTTTGTGCTGAAACGTTACTACAGCCAGCCACCCAGAGCAATAAAATAAGCAAAAGATATTTCAATGTCTTAGCCGTTTAATTAGATAGGGTCGTGGAAAATATACTGCTCTTCATAAGCGATGCCGAACTGCTCCAGCAGGGCTTTGTATTCATCTTTGAAGGTAGTCTTCCGGTGGTGTTCTTTCTGCTGATGTATGTACTGAACTACGTTATCAATATGAGACCTGGAGTAGCTGAAGGCGCCATAGCCCTCCTGCCAGCTAAAGCGCTTTCCTGTAAATTGATTGGCATTGATCCATTCGGAAGAGTCGCCTTTGGTAACACGCATCAGGTCAGATATGGATTGAGAAGGATGCAAGCCCACAAACAGGTGAAGATGATCGGGCATATTGTTTATGGCAAGCATCTTGTGTTTGTGATTTTGTACGATGCCCGTTATATACGAGCGCAGCCGTTCCTCCCAGGTGGCGTCAATCAAGGCCTGCCTGTATTTCACAGCGAAAACAAACTGGATGTACAATTGCGTATAGGTATTGGACATAAGCGTTGATCGTTAGCGAGATGTTTTACAAACGTTTTGCTCTTACGGAGCAAGACTATGGCTGCTTGTTTGTGCTACAAACGTTTTGCTCCTACGGAGCAAAAGACTATGGCTGCTTGTTCGTTTCAAAAGCAGCCTAAATCTGTCAATGTGCTGTGGACCGGCCGGCCCCCGTAGGGGCCGCACGTTTGTAGCCCATCAGTCATTATTTTATCTTTGCCCCGTAGGGGCAAAACCTTTATCCCTTTACCGTCCCGATCAATTTCTTCAGCACCTCTATCGCACTTTTGGCGATAATGGTGCCTGGGCCGAAAACAAAAGATACACCGGCCTTAAACAGAAAATCATAGTCCTGCTGCGGGATAACACCGCCGGCAACCACCATGATGTCGTCGCGGCCATATTTTTTCAGTTCTTTAATTACCTGTGGCACCAGGGTCTTATGCCCTGCTGCCAGGCTCGATACGCCCAGGATATGTACATCGTTCTCTACAGCCTGTTTGGCGGCCTCAGCCGGGGTCTGGAACAGTGGGCCGATATCCACGTCGAAGCCGAGATCGGCGAAGCTGGTGGCGATCACCTTGGCGCCGCGGTCGTGGCCGTCCTGTCCCATTTTGGCGATTATGATCCTGGGGCGGCGGCCTTCCAGCTCGGCAAATTCATCGGCCAGCCGGCGGGCTTCTGTAAAATGTTTGTCCATAGCAATCTCTTTGGAATATACACCGGCAATGGACCGGATACGGGCCTGGTAACGGCCGAATATTTTTTCCAGCGCAAAGGATATTTCTCCCAGCGTGGCCCTCAGCCTGGCGGCTTCTATAGCCAGCGCCAGCAGGTTGCCTTCGCCGCTGGTCGCCGCTGCTGTCAGGGCTTCCAGGGCTTTTTGCACCGCATTATTATCCCGCTCCGCTTTCAGCCGGCCAAGGCGTGCCAATTGTTGTTCCCTTACTTTGGCATTGTCCACATCGAGGATCTCGATATTGCTGGGTTCGTCTGTAAGGTAATTGTTGACGCCGACGATCACATCCTTACCGCTGTCGATACGGGCCTGCTTGCGGGCGGCCGCTTCTTCAATACGCATTTTAGGCACGCCCGTCTCGATGGCTTTGGCCATACCGCCCAGCCGCTCTACTTCTTCGATCAGGGCCCATGCCTTTTCGGTGATCTCTTTCGTCAGGCTTTCCACATAATAAGAGCCGCCCCAGGGATCGACTGTGCGGCAGATGTCCGTTTCCTGCTGCAGGATGATCTGGGTATTACGGGCAATACGGGCGCTGAAATCGGTAGGCAGTGCAATCGCTTCATCGAGGGCATTGGTATGCAGGCTCTGTGTGTGGCCCATGGCTGCGGCCAGGGCTTCAATTGCGGTACGGGTCACATTGTTGAAGGGGTCCTGCTCGGTAAGGCTCCAGCCGCTGGTCTGGCAATGGGTGCGCAGCGCCATGCTCTTTTCTTTCTGCGGGTTGAACTGCTTCACCAGTTTGGCCCAGAGCATGCGCGCCGCCCGCATTTTGGCGATCTCTATAAAATGATTCATACCGATCGCCCAGAAGAACGAAAGCCGGGGCGCAAAATCATCGATGTTCAGGCCTGCTTTGATCCCTGTGCGGATATACTCAAGACCGTCGGCCAGGGTGTAGGCCAGCTCGATATCGGCGGTAGCGCCGGCTTCCTGCATATGGTAGCCGCTGATCGATATCGAGTTGAACTTGGGCATGTGCTTCGAGGTAAACTCAAAGATGTCGGCGATGATCTTCATCGAGGCTTCCGGCGGATAGACATAGGTGTTCCGCACCATGAACTCTTTCAGGATATCGTTCTGTATGGTGCCGCTGAGCTTATCCATGCTTACGCCCTGTTCTTCGGCAGCCACGATATAAAAAGCCAGTATCGGCAGCACCGCCCCGTTCATCGTCATCGACACGCTCATTTCATCAAGAGGTATCTGGTCGAAGAGTATCTTCATGTCCAGGATGGAGTCTATCGCTACACCGGCCTTGCCTACATCGCCGACCACACGTTCATGATCGCTGTCGTAGCCGCGGTGTGTAGCCAGGTCGAAGGCCACGGAAAGGCCTTTCTGCCCGGCGGCGAGGTTGCGCCGGTAAAAGGCATTGCTCTCCTCGGCCGTGCTGAAGCCTGCATACTGGCGTATCGTCCAGGGATTCTTAACGTACATACTGCTATAGGGGCCACGCAGGAAGGGGGCTATTCCCGCGGCAAACCCCAGGTGCTCATTGCCTTCTATATCAGCGGCAGCATAACGGGGCTTTACCGCGATATTTTCGGCGGTATGCCAGACATCTGATGCCGCTTGCTGCCCAGGAGCTTTATGCTTATCGGGATTGGCCTTCTCGTAGGCGATCCCTGAAAAATCTTTACGCATGTATGTTTCTTCAAAAAAATTAGAGTGTAAATTCTTCACGCAGCAGACCGAACACAAGAGAGTCCTCGATCACGCCGTCTTTCCGGTAATGTTGCCGCAAACGCCCTTCCGGCTTGAATCCCAGGCCGGTCACCAGCTTTTGTGAAGGCGTATTGAGCGGGCTGATAAAAGCTTCGATACGGTTCAGCGCCATAGCATCAAATCCATAACGGATCACCGGCAATAAAGCTTCCTTCATATAGCCTTTATTCTTGTCTTCTTCCCTGCGCAGACCATAGCCGATCTCGGCCCTGGAATGCAGCAGGTACCAGGTATGAAAGAAGCAATCGCCAATAACACGCCCGCTGTTTTTTTCGACCAGGTAAAAGCCAACGAAGCTGGTGCGAAAGGTGGTGAGGCCGCCCTCGTATTTGGCTTTGTTCTCGAGATATTGCGCCCCGGTCTCAAAACCAAAGTAGGCCATCGCTTCCTCCTGTGTACGGTTTTCATATTGCTCGCGGTAATCATCCGGCGTCGCTTTTCTCAGCAGCAATCTTGTGGTCTCTATCGTTTCCATGTCTTTCCGGTTTAAAGGATATGTTGCGACAGTGTCAGGGGCTGCAGGCCGCGGCCCTTCGCCGGTGGAGCGGATACCGCTTGCGGTGCATCTTTCGGGTTGGGAAATTTATTGACACCGATCAGCACATTCCGGCCTTCCCGGTATGCCTGCACCAGCTCATCTGCCTGTTGCGCTATAGCTGCCTGGATGATTCCTTTCTCAAAAGCTTCGATCAGCCCGCCCTGCGATTCGATTTCCCTGAACAGCTCCCAGGCTTTGGCTGCAAGCGCATCGGTAAGCGTTTCGAGGTAATAGGAGCCGGCGGCGACATCGGCAACTTTATCCAGATAGCTTTCTTCTTTAAAAAGGAGCTGCTGGTTACGGCTCATTCTGCGGCTGAAGGCATCGGGCGCCTGCCGCGCTTCATCGAAGGGATGAATGTAGAGGCTGTTGCAGCCACCCAGTACGGCAGCCATACCGGCAATGCTGTCACGGAGCAGGTTGCTGTGGCTGTCGAACGGCGACCGGTAAACATCGCTTGTTTCTATGTGCAGTTGGACTTGCGGATGAATGCCATACTGCCTGAACAACAGCGCCAGCAGGCTGCGGAAAGCCCTCAGCTTGGCGATCTGCTCAAAGAAGGCAGTGTCTGTAGCCAGGCTTACCTGTACTTTATCCAGCACATTCAGTTGCTGTTGCTGGTCGAGCCGGTGCAGGTATTCCTGTACATGCGCCAGGGCGCAGGCCAGCTCGTAAGTGGTATTGGCGCCGGCATTCTGGTAGATGGTGGCATCGACGGACAGCGCCTGTTTGCCGGCGGTGCTTTGCCGTAAGTGGTCGAAAGCCAGCATATCCTGTTCCCTGCCTGCAGACCAGACGCCGGTGCGTAGATAGCTTTGCAGCGGATCGAATGCGATAAAGCATTCGGGTGTCGTATCGCTCCAGCCCTGTTGTCCGATATAGGCTTGCAGGTCACTTGCGAAAGACAAAGCCTCCGGCCCGAGCCAAAAGCAGGTATAGATATAGGGTAAACCGATCTCCTGCAGCAGGGTGGCGGCATCAGTTGTTTTATCCAGGAGGAAGCAGAGACCCGATGCGCCGTTGTTGAGCTCATCAAGCGCCTGCTTGTTTGCAGTTGCAGCATCGGTAACTTTTACCTGCGCGCAAATGCTCCATCCGGGCTGTATATCCAGCGGAGCCGGCATCGTAGCCAGGTCCTCTCGGGTGTAAAAGGGATGAATGGTCAGCCCGTTGCGATCGGTACGGGACAGCTGCTCAAAGGTAATTCCTTTCAAATCCTTTTCCAGGCGGGCCTTCCAGTCTGCTGCCGTTGCAGGATGAAAATCCTTGAATAATGTTTCCATTGAATACTTGTGTCGTTGACGGCCAGCCGGCCGGAATTGTGCGCACAAATATACGATCTCCCGGCCGATTGATGCTTAGCGGCCGGGGGACCTGTCCGATATGATGTCAAGAGATACTGCCGGTAATCAGAAATTGTTGTAGGCATTCTCGGCTTTGCGCGAAGATTCGATCTTATCGACGATGTACTGCCCTTTTTCCTTGTTATCGTTGTTGTAGTTGTCGCCCCGCCAGGGTAAAGATTTGCGGTAACGTTTGTAATGTACTTCGACCTGCATGCCGGAAAGCTTCTCCAGCGAGTCGGCCAGTCTTTGGTCCGATACAGAGAAATGGAACTCGTTGGTGTTGAGTCCGCCGGTACGCGCCGGGCGCAGGCCCGGCTGCAGGATCACGCCTTCATGTGTTTTGAAGACGCTGCCTTTAATAGAAAAGCTATACAGGATGCCTTCCTTCCGGCCTTCCTCGTAAACGTTATAATAGTTCCAGTAGACATAGCCTGCTATGATCAGCAGCAGGAACAGTACAGCAAACAGGATGATTTTGCGCATAGCTTATCGGGGTTTAGCTTTACGGGGTAAAGATAGTACTTCATTCCCTTCATTGTTGTCCGGCCGTGCCCCGGACTTTTCTCTCCTGCATAAAGCTAAGCTTAAAAAATAAACCCGAACCTGGATATTCGTTTGTTTCTGTTTTTTCCGTTGATGGCAGCGGTCCGGCTACTCATATTACAGGGTAGCAATAGTATCATCAGGACGGTATTGAAATATTTAAATCTGTACAGAGCCGGCTTTTGTTTAAGGGTTTTGAACAAACGGGTTTGTCTTACCCGGAAACCGGACAAAAACTGGAATAAGAACAGACAGCAGCGGCCATGCCGTTGTACCGGCAGGCTATTGACTATAAAAGACAGGAATGTTATGAATAAGTATATCGGATCTTATCGATGGAAGCAGATACGGAGCACTATAGGCTTTGCCGGGATCAGGCTGCTCAATACACCTTTCCGTGGTTGGGCAAGGCTGAGGGGAAGCGCCTACCAGGTAGTGATACCCGCCAACACGTACGCCCCATGGCTGAAAGATGCTGCGTTCTCGTATATTTTCAGGAAGGTGAAGCCCGATTCGCTGATCAACCTATACCAGGCATGGGAGCTCTGGACACTGGCGGGTGATCTTGAAAAAGTTCCCGGCGATATCCTGGAGGTAGGCGTATGGCGGGGCAGTACAAGCATTATTATGGGCACCCGGCTTAAGATCGCCGGCTCTTTAAAGAAAATCTATGCCTGCGACACCTTTGAGGGAGTAGTGAAAGCTTCGGGGCCCAATGATAATTTTTACAAAGGAGGAGAACATAAAGATACCTCTCTTGAGCTGGTTGACCGCCTGATCGGTGAAGCCGGCCTGGACAATATTCACCTGCTCCGTGGCATTTTCCCCGATGATACAGGAGATGAGATCGCCGGGAAACGATTTGCCCTTTGTCATATCGATGTAGATGCCTATGAATCGGCCCGGTCGGTGCTGGAGTGGGTATGGCCCCGGCTGCATATCGGCGGGGTGGTTGTTTTCAGCGATTACGGTTTTCCCATTACACAAGGGATCACACAACTTGTCAATGAATGCTACAGCGAGCAGGATCGCATTATTCTGCATAACCTGAACGGAAACGGTATCCTGATCAGGATCAAATAAAGCGGCCTTGTTTGTCCCGGCTTTGCAAGTTACTTTACTTTTCTTCCCTTCCATTGATAGCTCCCAAACTTGCCCAGGAAGCCGGCGAGGATAATGTAGAGGATGTGTAGCGGCTGTAACAGCGGGAACCACAGCAGCTCCTTCTTCTTATGGTAAAAGGCGGCTACAGGAACCAGGAAGAGCAGCTCCACCAGCGTTTTCGCGACGAGCAGCGCCAGCAGCCACAGCCAGCAATCCCTGTTGTAGAAGCCGGCGACCGCCAGCGCAATAAAGCTGCAATTGAAGAAGTACACCAGGGCCAGGATCAGCGTCAGCTTTTTATCATCATACTTATCCGCCTTCGAAGACCAGCGGATGCGTTGATTGAGGAAGCTGCGCCAGCCGGGCTGCGCGGGTGTGGTAACAATAGCTGTGGCCTCTTTAAGATAGCCTATGCCCTGCGGATAATGCTGCTGTATTTTGTACATCAGCATCATATCATCTCCCGAGGCGATGTGGTCGATCCCCTTGTACCCGTCAACTGCGGTATAGGCGGCTTTGCGGAAAGCAAGATTGGCGCCGTTGCACATATTGCCCAGCTTCAATGCGGCTGATGCGGCCGTAATACCTTGCATGGTCATGAAGTCGAGCGACTGGAAATAATATAGTATGTCGCGCCGGCCGGGTGGGGTAAAGGAAACCGGCGCCGCCAGGAACTGCAGGCTGTCCTGCTGCATCGCATCGCTCATCCTTGCCAGCCAGCCGGGAGAAGTTGTGCAATCGGCGTCGGTCGTTACGATCCATTCGCCCTGTGCCGCGCCTATGGCCAGCTCCAGCGCTTTCTTTTTATAGGAATTGAGCCGTTCGGTCCTGGAAAGGTATTGCTCCAGGCGCAGCACCCGTCCGCGTCCGTTGCCCAACAGTGAGGCAGCAATGGCTGCAGTATCATCGGTCGAAAAATCGTCGATCACCAATATTTCCAGCTTACCTGCAGGGTAGGGCTGCTCCAGTATGGAGCGCAGGCAGAAACCGATACTATCCGCTTCATTGCGGGCCGGAATAATAATGGAAATGCGGGGTGGGGCGCCACTTCCGGCGCCGGGCGACATCTTCCCTGCACGCTGCCAGCCGCGGGCGTAGACCAGCATCAGCAAAGTGTAGGCCAGGAAAAGTATTGCGGAAATAATGATTAATGTCATCGAATCGCTGAGGGCTGGTTCTTGTCAGTCGGGCAGGGCCTTACCGGTGGCGAAAAAACTCAACTTTTTTTGAATTAAACACTATCTTCGCCAAAATTTTTTGAAAAATGAATCTTCACGAATATCAGGCAAAAGAACTTTTAAAGCAATATAATGTTCCCACGCAGGAAGGTATCGCTGTACACAACGTAGACGAAGCGGTGAATGCTTACAAGCAGATCGCTGTGGATACCGGCAGTAAATTTGCCGTAGTTAAGGCGCAGATCCATGCCGGCGGCCGCGGTAAAGGCACTATGAAAGAAGTGCCTTTACAGCACGGTGTACAGGTTGTGAAAAGTGCTGATGATGTGGAAACCGTTGCCAAGAATATCCTGGGCAATACCCTGGTCACCATCCAGACCGGCGAAGCGGGTAAGAAAGTGAACAAGATCCTGATCGCACAGGACATGTATTACGACGGACCCAGCGAACGTAAAGAATTTTATCTCTCCATCCTGCTCGATCGCGCTAAAAAGCAAAACGTGATCATGTACAGCACCGAAGGTGGTATGGATATTGAAGAAGTAGCGCACAGCACTCCTGAAAAAATATACAAAGAGTGGGTTAAGCCCGGCTACAGCCTGCAGGGCTTCCAGGCGCGCAACATAGCGTTTAACCTGGGCCTCAGCGGCGAAGCGCACAAGAACATGGTAAAGTTTGTAACGAACCTGTACAATGCTTATATCGGTCTCGATTGCGCTATGCTCGAGATCAATCCCCTGTTCAAATCTTCTGATGACAAGATCATCGCAGTAGACTGTAAGATGGGCCTGGATGAAAACGCGCTGATCCGTCACAAGAACCTGGTAGACCTGCGCGACAAATCGGAAGAAGATCCTACCGAAGTGGAAGCCGGAGAGCATAACCTCAACTATGTAAAGCTGGACGGTAACGTGGGCTGCATGGTGAATGGCGCAGGCCTTGCGATGGCAACCATGGACATGATCAAGCTGGCCGGCGGCGAGCCTGCCAACTTCCTGGATGTAGGCGGTACGGCCAATGCGCAGACAGTAGAAGCCGGTTTTCGTATCATTATGAAGGACCCTAATGTGAAAGCCATCCTGATCAATATCTTCGGAGGTATCGTACGTTGCGACCGTGTAGCAGCGGGTGTTATAGAGGCTTATAAAAATATGGGTACCATCAATATTCCCATCATTGTGCGCCTGCAGGGTACCAATGCCGAAGAGGCTAAAAAGCTGATCGAGGAAAGCGGGTTGCAGGTGCAATCGGCAATCCTGTTGAGCGAAGCAGCCGACCTGGTACAGAAGGCGGTAAGCGGAAACTAAGAAAATATTGATTTATTATATGGAAAAACAGCGCTATTTGCGCTGTTTTTTTTATTGAAAAATACCCCCTTCGGGGGGAGAAAAATACCTCAATGTTATAGAAAAACCAGGTTTTTACCTGTGTGATTACCAAATGTTTGCCTCTTTGGAAATCTGACTAAACTTTTACAACAAATTAATTTGATTGCAAACCGAACTTCATTATTTTTGCCACTCTAAAATTTACTCACTCATTAAAAATTCGACCTGTGGCGTACGACAACAACAAATCATTTGATGACAAACGGAATACTGAGAGCATTTTCAGTAAACGGATCAAGGCCGGCAAAAGAAGAACTTATTTCTTCGATGTGCGCGAAACCCGTGGCAGCGACTATTTCATCACCATTACCGAGAGTAAGAAGCGTTTTAATGATGATGGGTACGATCGTCACAAAATGTTTATTTACAAGGAAGATTTTAATAAATTCCTGGCGGCATTGACGGAGACGGTGGATTATGTGAAGACCGAGCTGATGCCTGATTTCGATTTCGATGCGTTCAACCACGACGATAGTGAAGAAGGCCGCGAATACAGCAGCGAAGCGGTAGCGGTAACTGTTGAGGCAGAAGCCCCGGTGGCCGATGCAGCACCTGTTGATACCGACGATTCCGGGATGGATGCCTGGAAGATCTGATGAACTTTACACAACATTAAAAAGCGTTCTTCTCAGGGGAACGCTTTTTTGTTTCCGGTACCTTTTAATGGTCAGTCATTTGTAAAAAAAATACGGATCGTAAAAATTTTTTATTTTTTATTTTGAATTATCCCTACCTTTGCGCCCTGAAAAACGGATCTCTTTATTGGAAAGGCCGGTAGGTAGGCGTAGACACAGGTGTTTTTTTTCTTTAATGATTTAGTGATATAATGGTAACAGGCCATTAAGGAATACAAATCTAATTTTGCCTGTATTAAGGCGAACAATCAACTCAGGTTTCTCAAAAACTTAAATACATTTAACATGGCTACAAATGGCAAAAATTTTGTGGAATCCGTACTGGAAGCACAAAAGAATCTGGTAGACAATATGGTTGAAAACACCAAGAAAGTTACCAATGGCAATAACTTTATCAATGAAGCCATCGATAAAGGAACAGAGTCTTACAAGAAATGGATCGAGCAGCAGAAAAATGCCTTCAGCGGTGTAACGGAAAAAGCGGAAGAGGTAAAAGAAACAGCAAAAGAAAATATCAATAAGGCAAACGAGTTTAACCAGAACTGGCTGAACAACCAGATAAACTGGGCTAAGCAGGCCTGGGAAATGAACCAGAACTTCATTAAAAACAACTTGCCCAACGCCGATACGTTTAAAGCCAATACCAATCCTGCCGACTGGTTCAATACCATGACCAACGGCTGGAACAACATGACCAACAACTGGAGCAATATGTTCAGCTGGATGAAGCAGGCCAACCAGGCCAGCCAGTTCCAGAACCAATGGAACAATATGCTGCAGCAGTTTGCACCGGCCAATGCTGCAGAAACCTTCAAAAAGGCGACTGAGAGCTTCTCCAGCCTGTTCAACCAATACAACGAGCTGCTGAGCAATTCTTTTGCCGATATGCAGAAGAACATGCACAACGCTACCACACAGGATGTGTACAGCAATATGGTGAATGTTGCCGGAAGCTTCGGTAAATTTGCCGAGCTGTGGGCGCCTTTCTGGAAGTCCCTGCAGGAAAACAGCTTCAACGCCGATCAGTTCAAGAAAGCATTCAATGCCGAGGCTTATAAAGAAATGCTGGACAAGTTTTTCGGCTTCATGCCCGACAATGGCCGCGAGTATATGCAGCAAGCTACCGAATGGTGGAACAACGGCATGAAGAGCTTTGCCGAAATGAGCAAAGGCGGCTATAGCAACGGTCGCGAGTTCATGAACGGCATGAATCCTTTCGGCCAGGTAAACGTATTTGAGCAAATGCTGAGCGGTTACCAGGCACTGCAGCAGAACTTCCAGCATGCAGTTTCGCCTATCGCCAAAATGGTTACCCCCAGCCAGTTCACCAAGAACGCAGCAGAGTGGGCCGAGATCGCCGACCGCCTGGCTATCTTCAATATCAAGAATGCAGAAATGCAGTATATGGTATACCAGCAGGGCAGCAAAGTGATGGACAAGCTGGTAGAGAACATTACCAACAAGGTAGAGAACGGTACTGAGATCAACAGCATGACTGCCCTGTACCAGGAATGGCTGAACATCAGCGATAAGGTTTATGTAGAGCTTTTCGAAAGCGACGACTACAGCAAGCTGATGGCTGAAGTAAGCGCCCTGCAACTGAAGCTGCGCAAGGAAATGGACCTGCAGGCCGAGAAAATGCTGGGTGGTTTTCCCGTGGCTACCCGCAGCGAAATGGATGAGCTGTACAAGGTGATCTATGATCTGAAAAAAGAAGTGCGCCAGCTGGAAAAGATGCTGGACATCGATTCGGAAGAGAACGCTGCTGAAGAAGTTAAGCCCACTCCCCGGAAAGCTGCTGCTAAAAAAGCATAAACAAACAATCGTTTCGTTGTAGTGGCGTAGCATTGTTATATCGCTCTATGACGATGATATAAAACCCAAATCCCGGTCCGAAAGGCCGGGATTTGTCGTATTGCTATATCGTTACTACGAAAAATATTATAAAACCAATCCCGGCTCCTTGTGGCCGGGATTTTTTATGGCTGTTCTTATAAGCGATTATCGATAGCTGATTTTATTGCTATGCATGCTATGCGCCATATATGTATCCTCCTGGGTTTTGGATGCAAACAGGGCCATTATTTGGAAATTTATAAACAGTAAAAAAAGAGTAACTTGTTAAATGTTTAAATGCTGTCCTTTAAATAGGATCGGTGTTTTTTTATGATTTTTTTTTAGTTAAAGAGAAATCAACCCCCGAATTCATTTGTTAAGTTTAAAAATAGAAAAATGCATAAAAAAGGAATATAAATGCACGATAATGGCTTTTTTTCGATTGAGGGGACCGCCGAAAACCTATTCAGAGTAGGCAATATAAAACCAAAGTATGATGAAGAGTTTTACAAAGTATGGCTGTCTGCTGACGCTGGGCCTGCTGGGAGCGGGCTTCGGCACCTTTGCACAGGCGCCGGCCAATGATGATTGTTCTGGAGCCGTAAGTCTTACTGTAGGTACTACCTGCACGCCGGTAAACGGGACCACGACAAATGCCACAGGATCGACCGGCATACCGGATCCCGGTTGCGGCGCCGGCAGCAGCGGCTGGGACGATGATGTGTGGTATAGCTTTACGCCGGCTGCCGGTCAGACTACAGTCAATATTGCCTTCACTTCTATCAGCGGAGAGGATGATATGGTGGCCCAGCTGTACACGTCCAGCACAGGCGATTGCAACGGCAATTTTGCTTTGGCGGATTGCAGCGACGATGACAACGGTTCGATGCCCGGATTCAGCTTAATCACCGTAACACCGGGTACCACTTATTACATCAGGGTATTCACTTACGCTACCGGCGCCAGCGGAGATTTTTCCGTTTGTGTTTCCGTACCGCCGCCGCCGCCGGCCAATGACGATTGCGCCGGAGCTGTAGCACTCACGGCTTCCGCCACCATAACCTGCGGCGGTGTGGTGAGTGGTACTACGGAAAGCGCAACCCATTCCAATGAAACGGCTTCAAGCGCAAACGATGGCGGCACCAACGATGATGTATGGTATACATTTGTGGCCTCGGGAAGCACACAGAAGATCACGCTGAGCAATCTTAACGGTCCGGCCACCGACATGTCCATGGCCGTGTACAGCGGCAGCTGCGGCACGCTCACGGAAATTCAGTACAGCGATCCCGAAACAATGGTCGTAAGCGGCCTCACTGCGGGAACGACTTATTACCTGCGGGTGTGGACTTATAGCGATGCTGCCGGCGACTATGCCAGCTTCGATGTTTGCGTCACCAATGCGATCCCGCCCGCCAACGACAATTGCACGAATGCCGTGGCCATTACCCCTTCCACATTGGTCTGTACACCGGTAAGCGGCACCACAGAAAATGCCACCCATTCCAACGAGGTCGCTTCAAGTGCAAATGATAATGGTACCGACGATGATGTATGGTATTCATTCGTAGCTTCAGCCAGCAGCCAGATTATTGACCTCACCAATATCAACGGCAGTACTGATATGTCGATGGCCGTGTACAGCGGCAGCTGTGGCGCGCTTACGGAGATACAGTACAGCGATCCGGAAACGATGACCGTTGCCGGCCTCACAGCCGGAACGACCTACTACCTCAGGGTATGGACCTATAGCAGCACCGCGGGTAACTATGCCAGCTTTGACGTTTGTATCCTGGCCCCGCCGCCACCTGTGACCAACGATCTGCCGGCCGATGCCATTACCGTTCCTGTGGATCAACCCTGTTCCACCCCTTATTATAACAATGGCGCTACTGTTGCGACAGGAGAGCCCGGAGCCCTCTGCACCGGCGCTGCTGAAAATTATGCTACGGTGTGGTTTAAGTTCACTGCGCCCGCTTCAGGAGCGGTAAGGATTACTACCGACTTTGCAGGCTACCTGCTCGAGGACACCCGGATTGCCTTGTTCAGCGTAGGAAATGTAGCAGACTACAGCACTTTCCAATCGCTGGCCTGCGATGAGGATAATGGCGTGCTGGGCGATGGCTACAATTCTGTTCTTTATGCCACCGGCCTTACTGCAGGCGCCGACTACTACATTGTGGTTGACCAGTATGATAATTCCACTGCAGCAGGTACCTTCTGCCTGGAGGTCAGCACGCTTACCGATGCTATGCTGCCTGCTGCCGGCGCCTGTACAGAAGGGCAGAGTAATTTTGCCAGCGATGAATACAAAGGCTGGGTTTCCCTGGTTGATGAGGATGGTAAGCTGATTGCGAATGTAAAACCTAATGCAGCGACTACGAGCCTGGTAAATTATAGTATAACCCCTTCGTTCAGCATTCACCAGGGTTCGTTACGGCAGGATGCGAACGGCCTCGCTTACCTCAACCGCAACAGCTTTTATGAAGCTTCCCTGGAAGATGTCAATGGCAATCAGCTGCCTGGCGCCAATATGGATCTGCAGCTCTTCTTTACAAGCGCCGAGCTTATGTCGCTGGGAACACCGCTTTCCGGCCTGAATGTAACGCATAGCCCTGGGGTGGCCTGTTCCGAAAATGCAACCGGTGATGGCAGCCAGACGGCGCTGATCGCTTCCGGGAACGGCAGTTCAGGAAATGCTTCCTGGATCAATATTACGACACCGGGTTTCTCCAATTTTTACCTGATGAACGGCACAACACCGCTACCCATTGACCTGAAATCCATTACTGCCGCCAATGCCGGCAGCAGCAACCGTGTCGACTGGAGCACGGCAAAAGAAGATGCCGGCGAATACTTTGAGCTGGAACGCAGCGCCGACAGTAAGACGTTCCGCTTCTTAGCTAAGGTGAACGGTAAAGGCGCTGCAGCCGAATATACTTATTGGGATCAAGCGCCGTTGGCGGGAACCAGCTATTACCGCCTGAAGATGGTGAATAATGACGGCAAGGTTGTGTATTCGAAGGTGGTGTCTGCTACGGTAACCGATAAGGCGGGCTTCAGCTTCAGGGTATCGCCCAACCCGGTGCAGCATACGGTGAACGTAAGCCTGAAGGGCGACCGTGCCGCTAATGCTACACTCGTTTTAACCGACGTAACCGGTAAGACGCTCCGTACGTACACGGTAAGCGGTGAAGAGATCAGCATGGACATGAGCAGCCTGTCGCAGGGGCTGTACCTGCTGCGCTATACCGACGACAACCGTAAGGAAACGCTGAAGATCAGCAAACAATAAGGACAACAATTCATAAGCGATTGCAGCAGGGGCTATCCCGTAAGGAATAGCCCCTTTTCCTGTATAAACGCCATAAATTATTTGCCCCGGTCGGGGGCAAATCGCAGTATCGCGTTGCTTAAGGCTATTGCACGCTATTATACCATACTTTGTTTTTTACTTAAAGCCAATAGTATATGTATTGAATATGGATTTTTAAGATTTTTTTAAGTTAATTGTTTTAACTTGTCGTTTTGTATTTATTAAGTTTAGAACAATAAAATATTACAAGTGGTACTTGCTATTTGAAGTGCCATTTGCAAGGGGTGAAGCCGAAAACCCTTTTTCAGAGTAGGCATTAAACATATCCTAAATCCTTTTACCATGATGAGAAAACTGACGCGAAAGATGGGCTTACTATGCAGCCTGGGATTGCTGTTCACCGGTATGCATACCTACGGACAGTATTGTATTCCTTCCAGTTTGAATGGCTGTGACGAAGGCGATGACGTTAACACTTTTATCCTTAACGGAGAGGGAGGAACAAGTTTGAATACAGCCAATACAGGTTGTTCCCTGGGCGCATACGACGATCTTACAACGCTTACGCCGGTCGACCTGATGCCTGGACTTAATTACACAGCTACTGTTTCATCTGAATATTATGATCCTATTTTCGTGGATGGTGATTTTTGTGCTATATGGATCGATCTTGATAATAACGGCACTTTTGAATCATCAGAACAGGTAGGGGGAACGAATACCTATATCCTGGACAGTGGAAGTCCTGTTACGATCTCCATACCAGGAGCAGCGACTTCGGGTAATCGCAGAATGAGAGTAGTAGTGGCCTATGGCGTTCTTATTGAGGATATGGATCCTTGCAATGCCGGAGCCAATACCTGGGATTATGGTGAAGTACATGACTATATGGTTAATATTCTACCGCCTCCGGCTTGTCCGTTCCCGACAGGCCTTACAGCTGTCGCCTCCGGTAATGGTGCAACGGTAAGCTGGAGTGGCGCTGGTAGTTTTGTCCTTGAATATGGCCCGGAAGGATATACACCCGGTACCGGAGCTGCAGCCGGAACAAACGGAACGCTGATTTCCCCGGCAGTATCTCCCCAGGCGATCCCCGGCCTTTCTAACGGTACCTATGACATATACATCCGGCAGGACTGCGGTGCTTCCGGGTTCAGCATTAACATGAAAGCAGTCTTTGCCACCAACGATGAATGCGGCAGGGCCATTGCGCTTTCCGGCGGCTCAGCACTGGCGACATCAACCAATGGCGCCAACGAAAGCATGACTCCCTGTGGCAGCACCAGTACAGCCCTGGATACCTGGTATAAGGTGACAGCAGGCAGTGCGGGCGATATTACACTTACTGCCACGCCAGACGGCGGGGCTGATGTCGTTATGGAAGTTTTCTCAGGAGATTGCAGTGCTCCGGTTTCCCTCGCCTGCGTTGATAATTCTTTTGGCACAGAAACATACACCATTACCAGTGCCACAGCAAATACCACTTATTATATGAGGGTCTATGATTTTAATGGCGGACAGGTCAGCTTTAATCTCCAGGCTTCGGGCGCTCCTTTACCCGTTGTATTGGATCAGTTGTCTGGCCGTTTGCTTGCCGGCAACCTGGCGCAGCTGAGCTGGACCACCTTTATGGAAAAGAACAATAAAGGCTTTGATGTACAGCGTTCGGAAGACGGCCGTACCTTCAGCAGCATCGGCTGGGTCAGTACACAAACCGAGGGTGGCAACAGCAGCCAGGCTTTACGCTACCAATTCACGGATAAGAAAGCCATCAGCGATGCCGCTTATTATCGCCTGCAGCAGGTAGACCGGGATGGTAAGGCAACCCTGTCGAACATTGTCCGGCTGGGTAGCCAAACAGAAAGCAGCTTCAACATTATCGCTTCCCCCAATCCCGTAGCCGGCGACCTTGCCGTGCGCATCAAAGGCGACCGCAGTGCCGATGCTATGCTCTATATTACCGACATCTCAGGAAAAGTAGTGATGCAGGCGCCGGTTACCGCTGCCGCTACGATAGTGAACATGGCCGGCCTTGCCAAAGGCGTTTACCTGCTGAAGTATACCGACAGCAGCCAAAGCAAAACCCTTAAAGTAACCCGTCAATAGTCTAGTCTCCCTGGTTTAGAAGAAGAATGCCGTTCTTAATGGACGGCATTCTTTTTGTATTCAAAGACACGGTACGGTACATCGGGCAAACATGCTGCGTTGCCGGAAGTGCGCTTCGCCATTGGTGGACTTCATCAACAACATGCAGTGTCGAAAAAGACTTTACAACGTTGCATCTTTGCGGGGAAAATCTTAGTGTTGCCGCCTTCATACAAAGAGACGATGCTTTTGGGGCATCGTCTCTTCTCATCCGGGTAATGTGGAAAGAAATTATTCTTCGGTTTTACCTTCTTCCTGTTGCGGCGCTTCGAGGGTTTCCTTGGCAGGTGCTTCGATCGTATCCTCAGCAACCGGCTTTACCGCTTCAGCTACTTCAGCAGCAGGAGCGGCTTCCGCTTTAGAAGTTGTTTTTGAGCCACCGCGGCTACGGCGGGTTTTCTTGGCAGCACCTGCTTTCGCTTCTTTCACATATACTGTGTTGAAGTCGACCAGCTCGATCATTGCCATTTCGGAAGCATCGCCCATACGGGGAGCCAGCTTGATGATGCGGGTGTAACCGCCGGGACGGCTGGCTACCTTATCGCTCACTGCGCTGAACAGTTCCTTGATCGCTTCTTTATCCTGCAGCTTGGCAAATACCAGACGACGGTTGTTCACGTTGTCGGTCTTTGATTTGGTGATCATAGGCTCAACATAGGTACGCAGCGCCTTGGCTTTTGCCAGGGTAGTGGTAATACGTTTGTGCTGGATCAGCTGGCAGGCCAGATTGGACATTAAAGCTCTCCTGTGTGCCGTTGTACGGCCGAGGTTGTTGATTTTGTCTCCGTGACGCATGACATTTGTTGTTTTAATACCGCTGTACCGTGTCAAGGGCTACTGCGGCTGGCTCCGGATGAAGCCTGTTAGTAATGAAAATAAAAAAACCTTCCTGCCTCATAGGACAGGAAGGGTGTGAAAACAGATTAATCTTCGCTCATTTTTACCCGGCTGATATCCATACCGAAGTGCAGACCGCGCTCTTGCAGCACCTGATCGATCTCGGTAAGGGATTTCTGGCCGAAGTTGCGGAACTTCATCAGCTCATCCTGGGTGTACTGAACCAGCTCGCTCAGGGAATTGATCTTAGCCGCTTTGAGACAGTTGAAAGCACGTACAGAAAGCTCGAGATCTTCCAGCGGGGTATTCAGCACTTTACGCAGCTGAAGCATACCTTCGTCCACAGTCTCTTCTTTCTCTTCACGTTTCACATCCAGGGAGATGTTCTCATCGGTGATGATCATCAGGTGCTGGATCAGGATACGGGAAGCTTCTTTTACAGCTTCTTCGGGGTGAATGGTACCGTCGGTCACCACTTCCATGATCAGCTTTTCGTAGTCGGTACGCTGCTCCACACGGGTGTTCTCGATGGTATACCTTACATTCTTGATAGGCGTGTAGATGGAGTCAATCGCGATGAAGTTAACCGGCGCATCTTTGGGCTGATTTTCTTCTGAAGGAACATATCCGCGGCCTTTTCCAATGTGTAATTCAATTTCCAGGGTAGCAGCAGAATCCAGGTTGCAGATCACCAGCTCCGGATTCATTACTTCAAAGTTGGGAGTAGCATCGCCTATCATTCCGGCAGTGAATTGCTCCTTTCCTTTGATCACAAGTTCCACTCTGTCATGGTTGAGGTCACCATCTCCATTCTTCTTCAAACGAACCTGCTTTAAGTTCAGGATAATCTCGGTCACATCTTCAATAACGCCTTTGATGGTAGCAAATTCGTGGTCTGCGCCTGTGATCTTGATACCGGTGATCGCATAGCCCTCGAGAGAGCTCAGCAATACCCTGCGCAGCGCGTTACCGATGGTAACGCCGTAGCCCGGCTCCAAGGGACGAAACTCGAATTGTGCTTCAAAGTCCGTTGCTTTCTGCAACACAATTTTATCCGGTTTTTGAAAATTCAATATTGCCATTTGGAAATTTTGAAGTTAAATTAGAATTTTTTGTAAATGTATCAACAAAAACCCAAAAGGCCCAACGGGCCTGGGGTCGGATTACTTAGAGTACAACTCTACGATCAGTTGCTCCTTAATGTTCTCCGGTACGTTTTCCCTTTCGGGGTAGGCCAGGAAAACACCTTTCACTTCCTTCTCGTTGAAATCCAGCCAGTTGATACCGGGGTTCTTACCACGTACATTACCGGTTACAGCAGCGTTGGCTTTAGACTTGGGCTTCAGCTCGATTACGTCGCCGGGCTTCATGGTGTAAGAAGGAATATTTACGGCATGGCCGTTAACCAGCACATGCTTGTGGGACACCAGCTGACGGGCGGCACTGCGGGTAGGCGCAATGCCGAGACGGTATACGGTATTGTCCAGGCGGGCTTCCAGCAGCTTGATCAGGTTTTCGCCGGTAGCGCCTTTCTGGCGGGCAGCTTCAACATAAGTGTTGCTGAACTGGCGCTCGAGCACCAGGTAGGTGTATTTTGCTTTTTGTTTTTCTTTCAGCTGGATAGCGTATTCGCTTGCTTGCTTACGCTTGCGGTTTGCACCGTGCATACCGGGAGGATTGCTGTTCTTTCCCAGGTTTTTGCCGGAGCCCAGGATAGGCTCACCGAAAATGCGGCAGATTTTGTTTTTTGGACCAGTGTAACGTGCCATGTGTACTTTGTAAATTAATTCGATTTTTGATTTAGAATAGCCCGTCCGTCTCATTAAAAATCGAAAACCGGATACGGAGGGCTTTTATGTCAGTAGATTTTTTGCCGGCCAGGGCCTGGCAAAAACGGAAATGGGAAACTACCGAGGCAATTTCCGATTTCCAGCTTTTATCGTTCAGATTAAACTCTTCTTTTCTTGGGAGGACGGCAACCGTTGTGGGGCAGTGGCGTAATGTCCTTGATGGTCACTACTTCGATACCGCTGTTAGACACGGAACGGATGGCACCTTCACGGCCGGAACCGGGGCCTTTCACATATACATCCGCTTTTTTCATACCGGCATCCAGGGCAACTTTAGCGGCATCTGCTGCTGCTTGCTGCGCGGCATACGGCGTGTTCTTCTTAGAACCGCGGAATCCCATTTTACCGGCAGAAGACCAGGAGATCACCTGTCCCTGCTTGTTGGTAAAGCTGATAATGATGTTGTTGAATGTAGCGCTGATGTGCACGTCGCCATGGGCGTCCACTTTCGCTACACGTTTTTTGGCGGCTACTTTTGCTGAGCCTGCTTTTGCTTTTGCCATTTTTTCGTAAAAAAGGTAGTCTGTTAAAAAATGACTTAGTCCGTTTCCGGCAATCAGGCCACGAGGGCTGTATGCCGCTGTACTAAGCTGCGCTGTTCCCTAACCCGCAAAGAAGTAAAAAAAGAGGCTCCGGCGAACAGGCAAGATAAATCCGGTTTACTTCTTTGGTGCTTTTTTCTTACCAGCAACAGTTTTGCGCTTGCCCTTACGGGTACGGCTGTTGGTACGGGTACGCTGACCGCGCAGGGGAAGTCCCTTACGGTGACGGAGACCACGGTAGCATGCAATATCCATCAGGCGTTTGATGTTCATCTGCACTTCAGAGCGCAGCTGACCTTCAACTTTGAATTCGCCGTTGATGATATTACGGATAGCAGCCTGCTCATCGTCGTTCCACTCGCTTACTTTCTTGTTTACGTCAATGTTTGACTTGTCCAAGATGTAACGGGCGGTGCTACGTCCGATACCAAAGATGTACGTGAGACCAATTTCGCCACGCTTGTTTTTGGGAAGATCAATACCAGCTATACGAGCCATGTTGTGTATTTACTATTTACGATTTAGAAACGAGTGGATTAACCCTGGCGCTGCTTGAAGCGGGGATTCTTTTTGTTGATTACGAATAATACGCCTTTGCGACGAACGATCTTACAATCGGCGCTGCGCTTTTTAATGGCTGCACGAACTTTCATACTGAGTTATAAATTTGATATTTAAAATGGGTTGCTACTTATACCTGTATATTATCCGGCCGCGGGAAAGGTCGTATGGACTCATCTCCACGCCCACTTTGTCGCCCGGTAGGATACGAATGTAGTGCATACGCATTTTTCCGGAGATGGTTGCCAGTATTTCGTGGCCATTTTCCAATCGGACACGAAACATAGCATTAGACAACGCTTCAACTATATTTCCGTCTTGTTTAATCAGGGACTGTTTCGCCATATTTTACAAAAGGACTGCAAAAGTAGGAAGAATTTTCCAATACAAAAAAAGTTTTTCCTCAATAGGAATAACATGCCGGGAAATACCTACCTTATGTCGTATTTTTGAATTTAAAATCTGTTTTGAGGTTTGGTGCGCAAAGTTAAGCAAAAAACAGCAGATGCACTTATTGTTGTGCCTGGCCCGGCCGCTCTTGTCCCAGGGATAGCCGGTAAAAACGGAAACCCTGCATAAGTAGCTAACTATAAATTCTTAACAGGGGTTTTTCAAGAAATGCCGTATTTTTACCCCTTCATATAAAAGAATAGCTAACATGAGCAAAAAGATATTATTCCTTGCTACCGGAATAATGGCGGCATCCCTCACCTACGCCCAGAAGGACAAGTTCAAAGAGGCCCAGAAGGAGCTGAAAAATGCGCTGGAGAAAAACAAGGATAAGCCAGCCGAAGCCGCAGAGGCTTTTCGTAAAGCAAAAGCCGCCGTTGACGCCGCTGCTGCCGACGAGACTACCAAAGGCAATGCTCAGGTATGGTTTACCCGTGCCGGAATCTACATCGGTATGCAGGACAACCCGGCATTCAAGGAGAGCATGCCTTACCGTGAAGGCGTAGACGCGCTGCAAAAAGCGTTTGCGATGGATAAAAAGCTGTCTACCGAGCAGGATGGCGTCAACCTGGCCGCTAATGCTGCTTTCTTTGCTTACAACGACGGTATCAATACTTATAACGACAACAAATACGGCGAGGCCTATAATATCTTCAAAAAAGGCTTTGAGATCGTAGGCCCCGATAAGGACAAACGCTTTGTGCTGATGCCGGTGATCGATACCATCCGTGCCCAGACGCAGATGTTTATGGGCTACAACGCCTTTTACGATAAGCATTATGATGAAGCCATCGCCAACCTATCGGCAGCGAAGGCGAGCCCTTACCTGGAAAAGGAATACAACATTTTCCTGATCCTGGCGCAGGCTTATGAGCAGAAAGGCGACAAGGACAACCAGCTGGCCACGCTCCAGGAGGGCAAGAAGAAATTCCCCAATGAGAAAAACCTGCAAAGCGCCGAGCTGAACTACTACATTACCTCCGGTAAGCAAAGCGAAATGGTAGGCAAGCTGGAAGAAGCCGCAGCCAAAGATCCCGGTAATCCCGAGCTGCAGCTGAACCTGGGTATCGTGTATGCCGAAATGGCCCGCCCGACCAGCGGTTCGCCTGCAGCAGCCAACGCTGCCGAGTACCGTGGCAAGGCCGAAGCCGCCTATAAGAAAGCCGTAGAGCTGGCGCCGGATAATGGCTCTTACAACTACCAGCTGGGCGCCTTCTACTTCAACCAGGCCGCCGATATCAATACCGAGATCAATAACCTGGGTACGAGCAAGGAAGATCAGAAGAAATATAATGTGCTGCTGGCGCAGCGTGATGGTTTATTCAAACAATCGCTGCCCGGCCTGGAGAAAGCCAAGGACATTTTCACGGCTAAAAAGACCAACCTGAAAGGCGAAGAGCAGCGTTTCTACCAGAATGCGCTGGGTGCCCTCAAAGAGATCTACAACCGTACCGATCAGGCCGACAAAGTAGCCGAGATCAAGAAGCTGCAAAGCGAGCTGGGTTTCTAAAGCAAATATGTGCAAAACGAGGTTTCAGGGGCAGACATTCAGGTCTGCCCCTTTTTCACGCGCATGCTCGCGGAAATATACCCAGCGACTTACATCGCTGTAGGTATTGATCCCTTCGGTCTGGCCATGCAGGCGCAGGTACTCGTCGTACAGCGAGGTGCTGATGCGCCGGAAGCGGCTGCGGTAGCGCCGGTTCATGGCCCGCAGCGTATCCATGTCGTTCCGGCTTTGCTGGTTCAGCCCGGCAAAGATCTGCCGCGCCGCAGTGGAATCCCGTACCTGCAGGTCGGAATAGGCGTAAAGGAATAAGTTGAAATAAGCAGAATAGCGGAAAGCTGGTATAGTGCTTTCCGATGCCAGCACATAAGCCAGCAGGTTGGCGTCATCTTCTGCAGCGATACCGGCCTGGTGCGCCATCTCATGACTCACGACGAAGGGGTGCATGAACGGCGGAATGAAGCGGTTGAACTGGCCCTCTCCCGACAGGGGATTGTAATAGCCCTGTATGCCCAGATAGTTCAGCATATAGCCCAGCGAGGTCGGTTTGACCTTGAGGTGCGGCAGCTTGTCCCCGAAGCGCTGGTGATATAACCGGTTGGCGAGGGTATTGGTCAGCTCCAGCGTGGTATAGGATATAGGATGCTGCTGTACAGCGTTCATCTGCCGTACGAGGGTCTCATTGAGATCGATCAGCGCATGCGTATCCCATTGGAGCGTCTCCAGGTTCCATTCGGCGGAGAGCGGCTTACGCGAATAATTGCCGCCCCACAAGAGCAGGAAAAGAAAATAGATGATCAGCGGCAGCATTCCCAGCCGGAGGGATTCGGTGAGCAGGTCGTTCTTGTTCCTTTTGAACGTAAACAGGAAATAGACCGTCCGTATCAGCACCAGGAGGAGCAGCAGCGCCAGCAGCAGGTACAGGGTATCGCCCACGCTGATGGAGATGCCGTTGAACAGGTTGCTGCGTCCGCGCTGCAAGGGCAGGAAAAGATGACGGATATAGAAAATAAGGAAAGATTCGCTGTGGTTGAGCGCATATTGAAAGACCAGGATCAATACAAGCAGGACCACTATAACACCTATACGCAGGTAATTTCTTCGTTTCATAGCATGCGGCCCTGAGGAAGGCAGGGCAGGGGAAATGTTAGGCAGATGGTAAAGCCGCGCCGGATGTTGATGCCAGACTCTAAATTAGCTAACTTTACTTAATTATGACGATGCGGGGTTTTAAAATCTTTGTTTCCTGTTTGTTATTAAATACCACCAGCTTTGCAGCGCATGCGCAATTCACGCAGGCAAGCGTGGGCGTGAACGGGCTTACCTGCTCCCAATGCAGCCGCAGCGTGGAAATGCAGCTACGCAAGCTTCCCTTCGTCAAAGAGGTGAGTATGGACCTGGGCCGCACCGAGGGGACCATCCGTTTCAGGGATAAGGAGCCGGTAAACATCAGCGCTATTGCCCGCGCGGTAAAGGATGCCGGCTTTTCGGTACGCTACCTGGAAGCCGATATCGATCCTGCAACCGTGCAGCTATCCGGTAAAGGCTGCTTCCAGTTCAACGGTGATGCCTACTATGTGTCACAGCCCGATGGTCTTACATCCGGCAAAGTGCTGCGGCTGCAATTCGTAGGCAACGACTATGCGCCGCGCAGCGCGCAGAAAGGCTACCGCTTTCCCGAAGCCGGCGCCTGCCGGGGAAAAAATACCTATTACACCATTGCCCGGCCACGGGACTAGATAGCCTTGCGACAGTCTCTCCCGTACAGCAGGGTTTTGCTACCTTTGTTTTGAAAATATCTTTTTCCTTACCGTGAAATGCCTGCTGACCATATTGCTTGCTTGCTGTATTCTTCCTGTGAGCGCTCAGGAACTGTTCCCGCTCAGCGAACCGGCCAGCAATATGCCCAAGGGCGCCCTGGGTGTGCGTTTTTACACTGAGGCCTATAATGAAGTAAACCAGCTGCGCAACATGACCTCCCTGCGGCTGATGTATGGACTTACGCCCCGCTTGTCGGTGTATCTTACCGGTATTGCATCCAATCACCATGGCAGAAAAATGCCTGTCGAATTTCCCTTTCACAATACGCCCGAGCGCGGGGCACACTATCCTTATAAATTCAACGGCGTGCACCTGTATGCCAAATACCGTTTCCTTTCGCTGGACGGCGAAAATACCCATTTCCGTATGGCTGCCTATGGCGAAGGCACTTATGTGAACACCACCCATCATGAAACAGAACCCGATCTTGAAATGGGCGATAACAAAGGCTTGGGCGCGGGACTGATCACAACTTACCTTAAAAATAAATTCGCCGTTTCGCTTACCGCCGGTGCGATCTTCCCTGCAGTGTATGAAGGTGCTTCGCCCGATCCGATAGAGACCCTGCCCGATGTCCCGGTCAGGGTGCAGTACGGGAAGGCGCTCAGCTATAGCCTGTCCTTTGGTTACCTGTTGCTGCCGCGAAAATATTCCAGCTACGACCAGGTGAACGTAAACCTCTACCTGGAGCTCCATGGCAAGGCTTTCCAGGCGGCAAAGGTGGACCTGTTTGTCGGACAGCCCAATGAGTATTATCTCGACCAGTCGCGTTATCCGACCGCTTTACAAAAAGGGTACTATGTCGATGTCAGCCCCGGCGTGCAGGTGATCCTCAAGTCTAACCTGCGGATCGATCTCTCTGCGACCTTCAGCTCTATGGGCATTTCCTATGCCCGCCTGTATCCGGTGTTCAGCCTGGGTATACAGCGGTATTTTTACCGGTAAGCGCTGCTAATCCAGCACGATCTTCTGCCGTACACCAGTGCCCTCCAGTCGTACAATATACATGCCCCGGGCCAGACCGCCCAGCGAGAGGCGCTGCTGCCCCTGGTTCCCGTCCAGGCGCTGCTGCAGCACTACGGCGCCGTTCATCGCAGTAACGTGTACCCGGTTCATGCCTGCCGGCAGCGAGAGGTGCAGCCAACCGTCTTTGATCACCGTCGGATAGATAAGCGCATCAGCCGCAGCGCCGGCATTCAGGGTCAGGATGTCGGAGAAGCGGTGGCTGCCGTCCCGGTCGATCATCTTCAGCCGGTAAAACAGGCGGCCGTTTGCAGGCAGGAAATGCCCGAAGCTATAGCCGGAAGGTTTGTTCTCTGCTTTAACCGAGCCGGCAAAGGTATACTGCTGGCCATCCCGGCTATACTCTACCTCGAAACGGTCCAGGGTCTGCTCCATGGCTGTTTCCCACTTAAGCGTTGCCCTGCTGTTCTGGTAAGTGCCGGTGAAGAAGCGCAGGGTTAAAGGCAATACGCTCGCCAGCTCGACCTTGTACACCGTATTGTTGTTTAGCGAAACCGCGTACAGTGTGCCGTTCTCCGCCTCGCCGAAGGCGACCAGGCCGCCGGGAAATGTCGCGGAATTCTGCTGATACACGCTCCAGCCCCCGCTGCCGTTGGGCCTTATCGTCCATTGGTTGCCCGATATGTAATCGGCGCAGATGTAGGTGCCGGCCATTGCGGGATATTCCGTCCCCCGGTATACATGCCCGCCGGTAATGGAAGAGCCGCCGGTTACATTATTATGGCCATATACGAATATGGGCGCCGTATAGGCCGAAGCCGCCAGGCAGCCGGTGGTATTGTAAGCCGTATTGCCTTCGTAGCACCGCCATCCCAGGTTGTGCCCGCCGGTGGTTGCCGCCGGAAGAAAATCGACCTCTTCATAGGCGCCTTGCCCTACATCGGCGATCCACATATCGCCGGTGCTGCGGTCAAAGCTCCAGCGGAAGGGATTGCGTAAACCCAGGTTCCATATTTCATCGCTCACATTGGGATCGCTGGTATACGGATTGCCGGGCGGAATGGTATAAAAGGGCGCTGTAGCCGTGGTCGTTACATTGAGCCGCAGCATCTTGCCCAGCAGCACGGTCCCGTTCTGGGCATTGTTGGGCACATCGCCGGCGCCGCCGCCGTCGCCCGTACCCAGGTAGAGATAGCCGTCCTGCCCGAAGAGCAGGCGACCGCCATTATGATTGCTGTTGGTAGGGTGCGGAATGGTGAGGACGATCTGTTTGGAGGCAACGTCAACACTATCCGGGTTGGCGCTCACCTGGTAGCGCGCCAGCTCAAGATCCAGGCTGGGCAGGGTGTAATAAACGAAAAGATAGCCATTGGTGCCATAAGCAGGATGAAAGGCCAGGCTGAGCAGGCCGCCTTCTCCAGCAGTGCCGATGCCGGTCACGGTAAGGAAGTCGCGGACATAGCCCAGGCTGGCATTGTACACACGGATGGTGCCGCTGCGCTGTACCACGAACAGGCGGTTGCTGCCATCCCCGGCATGAACGATATCCATAGGGTCGCTCAAGCCCGTTATGGCGGATGAATATTGCAGCACGGGTTGCTGGGCGCCGGCTTTGAGCGCCGCGCCGGCCAGGAAGAAGCATACCGTTAAGACGGGAAGTTGTAGACGTTTAAATAACATAGCAGCATTGGAGTTTGGTTTAAAAAAGCGTAGATCGGAAGGAAGATCAGGGGCGGTGCAGCGTACGAAGTTCGGCCAGCTAACTTTGGAATTTCTTTAGGGCCAAGCTCTAAAGAATTGTAAACTAACAGCTGTATTTCCCGGGAAGATGATAAGGAAATACTAAAAATGAACAGTGGCACCCAAGCCGGGATAAAAATGACGGATTGGCGCCTGCCCGGCGTTAAAATGGATTTTAATGTGTTAATTTTGCATAAACTCCAGGGCTGTTTCAGCCTTTTATCATCTATGTCTTTTTCTTCTTTTTTTCGTGCGGTTGGTATCGGGTTGCTTTTTTGTTTTTCCGTAGTTACATTACCGGCCCAGTCGTACAAAAGCCTGCTTTGGGAAATTACCGGTAACGGGCTCCGGAAGCCGTCATATCTGTTCGGCACTATGCATATCAGCAACAAAATGGTGTTTCACCTGAGCGATAGCTTTTATGCCGCCATCCGCAGCGCCGATGTAGTGGCCATCGAGCTTAATCCCGAGCAGTGGCAAAGCGAGCTGCCCCGCATGAACAAGCAGGGAGAGCTTTATAAATACTACAACGCCACCTACTATACCGATTACCTGAAAGAGCAGTCCTTTGCCGAAGGCGACTTCCTCGAGCCCTTGCTGGCATCCCTGCGCTTTGAGCCGGCCATAAACGATGCATTGTTGTACCGCAACGAAAGCCGGATGGACAATTTCCAGGAAGACACTTATCTTGACCTGTACATTTACCAGACCGGTAAGAAGCTGGGCAAGCAGACAGCAGGTGTGGAGACTTTTATGGGTTCACAGCGCATGATGATGGAAGCCATGGTAGATGCCGCGGCGGAAAAGGACACTAAAAAGAACAACGAAGAGCTTAATGCCTATGAGATCGGGCAAAGCCTGCAGGATGCCTACCGCAGGGGCGACCTGGACCTGCTCGATTCGCTTAATAAGGTCTCGGAATATGCAGAAAGCTTTACGGAAAAATTCCTGTACCGGCGCAATGAAATGCAGGCGGCCTCGATGGACAGCATCATGAAGCGCCAAAGCCTGTTTGTAGGCGTCGGCGCTGCGCATCTGCCGGGCAAAAGAGGTGTCATTGAGCTGCTGAGGAAGAAAGGCTATACCTTACGCCCTATACTCATGCAGGACCGGGATGCTTCGCAAAAACATTATATCGATTCGCTTACTGTGCCTGTGCAGTTTGTGCGGCAATATGCTGCCGACAGCATGTACAGCGTATCGGTGCCCGGTCAGCTGAACGATATCGATAGCCGCAGCATGTCGCTGAAGCACTATGCCGATATGGGCAACGGCGCCTACTACCTTATTACCCGTATCAAGACCAATATGCTGTTTAACGGCTATAGCCCGCAGCGTGTGCTGAAGATCGTCGACAGCCTGCTCTACGAAAACATCCCGGGAACTATATTGTCCAATACTGCGATTACTAAAAACGGCTACCCGGGAATCGACATCCGCAACCGGACCCGTAAAGGTGATCTGCAGCATTACCAGCTGCTGGCGACACCTTCCGAGCTCTTTATTTTTAAGATGGGCGGCAAAGGCGATTATGTCAACGGTAAGGAAGCTGAAGCGTTTTTCGGCTCCATTGCGCTGAAAACGGAAGCCGGTAGCTGGCATCGCTATTCGCCGCCATCAGGTGGATTCAGCATCGACCTGCCGGAGCTGCCCCGCACTTTTTTCAACAGTAATGGCGACGACGGGCTGCCGGAATGGAAGTACGAAGCGGTCGACCGCAGCACAGGCGATCAGTATGCGGTAATGAGGAAAAGCATTTACAGCTTCGATTTTATTGAGCCCGATACTTTCGACTTGATGCTGATGGCTGAGAGCTTCAGCAGCAGTGACAAGTGGGGCGACAACCGTAAGGTAAGCCATCTTTCCACCGTTAAAGGGCGCCCGGTAAGAGACCTTGCTTTCAGGGCAAAGGACGGCGACTATATACAGGCCCGTGCGGTGCTGTTTGGCCCGCAATATTACCTGCTCGTACACCGGAGCAGGAATAAGGAGCGCAAGGCAACGGCTTTTTTCAATTCCTTTGCCTTTGCTCCCTTCCGGTATCCGGAACCACAGGCCTTCAGCGATACGGCTTTCCGCTTTTCGGTCAGCACCTGTATCAAGCCGGTATTCGATCCCGACATCATGGATATGATGCAGTATGTAAAGCAAAAGGAACCCTTGCTGAAGAAGGAAGTGACCTACGACAACCGGCCCGAAGCACATTATGCCAACTTCGTTTCCGAGGAGACCGGCGAAGTGATCGTGGTCAATCACTATGAGTTCCCGCCTTATTTCTATGTTAAAGACAGCGCTGCTTTCTGGAACGACCAGTTTTATCCCGACAGCAGCCTGGTGCTCAGGAATAAGCATCGGCTTGATCGCGGGCCCGGCGTGCAGGCCTGGATGCTGGAATGGGCCGATACCGGTAGCACCCGGCTGATCCGCAAGCTGATCCTTCAGAAGGATATGGATATGGTCACGGCAACGACCATGCGCGACAGCACGCTACCTGTAAGCTCCTTCCTCGGCAGCTTCTACGGAACCCTGACCATGAGCGGCCGCACTACACCGGGGAGTCTCTACAAGAACAAACAGGAGCTCTTCTTCAAAGATTATTACAGCAGCGATACATTGCGCAGCAAAAAAGCCAGGGTTGCCCTGCCTTCGGTCTATTTCGGTAAGGAGGGTTATCCGCAACTGCTGACCGCCCTGGATAAGCTGCAGTCTAAAGAGAAGGATTATTATGACGTAAAGACGAAGCTGATCACAGAGCTGGGGACAATAAGCGATAGCAGTACAAAACCTTTGATCACAGCCCGCCTGAAGACGCTCTACCTGGCGGCCGGCGATACCACACTTTTCCAGAATAGTGTGCTCAAGGCCATGGCTACCCAGGCCATGCCTGCTGCTACGGCCCTGTTCAGGGAGCTTATCCTCCGTGACCCTCCGGCGTTCGATGAATCCTACGAATATGCCGACCTGTTTAGCGTGTACAGCGATAGCCTGAAGCTGGCTGCCGGTCTCTTCCCCGATATCCTTAACCTTACGGTAGCTGAGGACTTTAAAGCACCGGTAAGGTCGCTGCTGGCCTCGCTGCTCGACAGCAATTATATCAAGCCGGAAGTATATGATGATTTTGCCGGCAATATTTATTTCGATGCTAAAATCGCTTTGAAGAAGCTGCAGTACGCTTCAGAAAACATGCAGGGGCACGATGAGGAGGATGCATCAGGCTATAGCCTCGAACGGGTTTACAGCAGGGGAAGGCAGGCCGATGCCTATGGCGCTACCGATATGTCGACCTATGTAACGCTGCTGGCGCCCTTCTACAATAAAAATCCCAACCTCCCGAAGTTCTTCGGGAAGCTGCTGTCGCTGAATAACCGGCAGATAAGGCTTAATACTGCGCTGGCACTGCTGAAGCAGAAGCAGCCGGTTGCCGACAGCATATGGACCGCGCTGGCCGGGGAAAAAGAATATCGCAATGAGCTCTGGTCACAGCTGCGCGCTGCAGGACAGGAACGACTTTTCCCCAGGCAGTACCGTCGGCCGGAAGCTGTGGCCGAGGGGCAGCTGTACGCTTCCTTCGGAAATATGCTGGACAGCCTGGTGCCATTGGATCATGCACCTGTCGTGCAGAAAGGGAAAACTATCACCAGCTATTTTTATAAGTACAAGCAAAAGCGGTCCAACGACTGGAAGCTCGCCATCAGCAGCGTGCAGCAGCCGAAAGGGAAGCCGGTAGAAGGGTACACCTATCTCATGCAGCTTTCGGACAAAAAGCTGGCAGCTACAGCGCCGGCAATAGACCGGCAGATCGAAGAGCAGTTCAGAAGATTGTCTATAAGCAGAAGCAATTCAGGCAGTCATTTTTACCGCGGAAGCCGGTACAATAATAGCTATGCTGCACCGCCGCCGGTTGACAACTAGCTTGCCAAAGCCGCTGCCAGCTGTTGTTTGCTGCTTGAATAGTGATATACGATTTAAAAAAATAGTTAGTATTTCTTGTTTTTGGGTATTAACTTTGCACCCGAAAAAATGACAAAAAAATTACAATTCAATTTTTCTCCACTTACATTATGAATTGGAAACACGCTTTTACTTCGTCGATCGGTAAAAAACTTGTTATGGGCTTTACCGGTCTGTTCCTCATTTCCTTTTTGGTGGTGCATTGTTATGTCAATGCGTTGATCTTTTTCAACGATGGTGGTGTGAAGTTTACCGAGGCCGCCCATTTTATGGGAACCAATCCTGTCGTCCGTATCCTGGAGATCGGCCTTACTGTGGGTATTTTTGCCCATATCATCCAGGGCCTGCTGCTCACTTTCGAAAACCGAGCCAAACGTCCTATCGGCTATGCCAAGACGCCCGGTAACAAAAGCAGCAAATGGTATAGCCGCTCTATGGGCCTACTGGGCACCCTTATTCTCCTGTTCTTCGTTCTGCATTGGTACCATTTCTGGATACCCAATCGTGCCTCCCAGTTTATGGGCAACGGCGAGATCGATGCCTACGCCAAAATGAAGCTGGTATTCAGCAAACCCTGGGTGGTGATCGTGTATATCCTGGGCTGCATATCCCTGTCTTTTCACCTGATGCATGGCTTCTGGAGCGCTTTCCAGACCGTAGGCCTCAGCACAAAGAAATATAAGAAGATCATCAACGGTATGGGTATGGCCTTTGCTGTTATCGTTCCGCTGATCTTTATCCTCATGCCCCTTTCCTTTTACATGGGCTGGCTGGCTTAAGCCTGAACGACCGGCGGAGCCAGGCTTCCGTCTTCAAACAGCATTATAGTTCTGAATTAAAAAATATACGTAGCAACAATGCCACTTAATTCAAAAATACCTGCGGGCGAAATGGCCCAGAAATGGATCAACTATAAGAACACCTGTAAGCTCGTGAACCCTGCCAATAAGCGCAGCATCGAGGTGATCGTGATCGGTACCGGCCTGGCCGGCGCTTCTGCGGCCGCCTCCCTGGGCGAGATGGGATACAAGGTAAAAGCATTCTGCTTCCAGGATTCTGCCCGTCGTGCGCACTCCATCGCAGCACAGGGCGGTATCAATGCAGCAAAGAATTATCAGAATGACGGGGATTCTACATTCCGTCTTTTTTACGATACGATCAAAGGAGGCGATTACCGCGCCCGTGAGGCCAACGTTTACCGCCTGGCCGAAGTCAGCGCCAACATTATCGACCAGTGCGTAGCGCAGGGCGTACCTTTTGCAAGGGAATACGGCGGCCTGCTCAGCAACCGTTCCTTCGGCGGTACGCAGGTACAACGCACCTTCTATGCCGCAGGTCAGACCGGCCAGCAGCTGCTGATCGGCGCTTACCAGGCCCTGGAACGCCAGATTGCCCTGGGCAACGTGACCATGTACGACCGTCACGAGATGCTCGACATTGTTAAGATCGACGATAAAGCCCGCGGCATCATTGCCCGCGACCTGGTATCCGGTAAGCTGGAACGCCATTTCGGTCATGCCGTGCTGCTGTGCAGCGGTGGCTATGGCAACGTGTTCTATCTTTCTACAAACGCTATGGGCAGCAACGTAACCGCCGCCTGGAAAGCCCACAAGAAAGGCGCTTATTTCGGCAACCCCTGCTTTACACAGATCCACCCGACCTGCATCCCCGTATCGGGCGACCACCAGAGCAAGCTGACCCTGATGTCGGAGTCACTGCGTAACGATGGCCGTATCTGGGTACCCAAAAAACAGAACGATACCCGCAAGGCTACTGATATACCCGAAGAGGAAAGGGACTACTACCTGGAAAGAAGGTACCCTGCTTTCGGTAACCTGGTACCCCGCGACGTGGCCAGCCGCGCCGCCAAAGAGCGCTGCGATGCCGGCTATGGCGTGGGTTCCAGCCGTCAGGCCGTTTACCTCGACTATGCCGCTGCGATCGAGCGCTACGGCAGAATAGAGTGCAACAAGCAAGGCAACCACAACCCGCAGATAGACCTGGTAATCAAGCTGGGTAAGGAAGTGGTGAAAGAAAAATACGGTAACCTTTTCGATATGTACGAAAAAATCACCGGCGAAAACCCTTACGAAACGCCCATGCGTATATACCCTGCGGTGCACTACACAATGGGCGGCATATGGGTGGACTATGAGCTGATGACAACGGTGCCCGGGCTGTATGCCCTGGGTGAAGCCAACTTCAGCGATCACGGCGCTAACCGTCTCGGTGCGTCTGCCTTGATGCAGGGGCTGGCCGATGGCTATTTCGTGATCCCCTACACCATCGGCAACTACCTGGCCGATGAGATCAGGACCAAAGCCATTCCGACCGATCATCCCGAGTTTGTGAAAGCCGAGAAAGAAGTAGCCGACCGCATCGCCCGGCTGATGAGCATTAAAGGCACTGAGTCGGTGGAAAGCCTGCACAAGCGCCTGGGCAAGATCATGTGGGATAAGTGCGGCATGGCCCGTAATGCACAGGGACTGCGTGAAGCCATCAGCGAGATCCGTGCCCTGCGCGAAGAGTTCTGGAAAAATGTAAGGATTCCCGGCAGCGCCGACGGTATGAATACCGAGCTGGACAAAGCTAACCGCGTAGCGGACTTTATGGAGCTGGGCGAGCTGATGTGCATGGATGCCCTGGAACGTGAAGAAAGCTGCGGCGGTCACTTCCGCGAGGAATCGCAGACCGAGGACGGCGAGGCCAAGCGTAACGATGAGGCCTTTATGTATGTAGCCGCATGGGAATCCAAAGGCAACAACCAGTGGGAAATGCATAAGGAACCGCTGAACTACGAGATCATGCACCCGACACAACGTTCTTACAAATAAGCTTTAAGCGCTGTCATGATAAGATCCCGGATATTGCTGCTGGTTCTTTGGCTGTTGCCCACTTCAGCCGTTCTGGCGCAGCAGCTCGAGGGGCAATTGCTGGACAGCGACGACAAGCAACCGGTGGCTTATGCCAACATCGGCCTTATAGGCACCGAACTGGGCACCAATTCGGATGAGCAGGGGCACTTCAGGATCGATGCGACCGGCAACGGGGACAAAACGGTAATGGTGACCCTGATCGGTTATGAAGATTATGCCGTAAAGGCATCGGCATTGGAAAGCGCGCTGAAGGCCGGCGGACAGAAGATCTACCTGAAGAAAAAAGCGAACGAGCTTAAAGAGGTTGTTGTCAGGCCCGCGAAGCTGACGACGGCACAGCTGGGTAACGATGTTGCCTGTGCCGGAAAAGAAAAAGATGGTCTGCCTTTTCCTTTTATCTATGAAAAGAAGAAAAAAGGCGTAGTGGTAAAGGTAGACACGCTGACGGAGATAGGCACCCTGATGAAGGTGAAGAAGCGGAAAACCTTTATCGACAGCGTACAGATCAATGTAGGGAGCTGCACACACGAAGAGATTCTTTATCGCCTGAATATCTATGAAGAGCTGGACGACGAGTTTAAGAATATACTGACGGCGCCGATCTATATCCGGATGAAAAAGGAGCAGGTGGGTAACGTGATCCGGGTAAACCTGACAGATAAGAACATTGTGGTGAACCACAACTTCATTGTGAGTCTGGAGAAAGTGAAGGACCTGGGAGCCGGTAAGTTTACCATTTGCGGTAAGATGTTCGGCGCGGCTATGTATATGCGTATCGCCTCGCTGCACGATCGCTTCATCAAGCTGCCGATCATAGGCATGGGGATCAAATCCTTTGTCACGTTCAGCGAAGAGGAAAAGTAGAACAATAAGAAAACCTGCGGCTGCGGCCGTTGTTATAACTGATCAATTTAATTTTCAGCGATGGAACATTACAATATGAACCTGACCCTTAAAGTATGGCGTCAGCAGAATGCACAGGCTCAAGGTGGTTTTGAAACCTACCAGGTAAAGGATATCTCTTCGGAGATGTCGTTCCTGGAAATGTTTGACGTGCTGAATGAGCAGCTGATCAATGAAGGCAAGGAACCGATCACATTCGATCACGATTGCCGCGAAGGGATCTGCGGCGCCTGTTCTATGCACATCAACGGTCAGCCGCATGGTCCATGGCACCAGACCACAACCTGCCAGCTGCATATGCGTGCCTATAAAGACGGGGATACCATCGTCGTAGAACCCTGGCGTGCAAAAGCCTTCCCGGTGATCAAGGACCTTATGGTAGATCGCCGCGCTTTCGATCGCATTATCCAGGCCGGTGGTTATATCTCTGTCGATACCGGCAATGCGCAGGATGCAAACAATCTGCCCGTCGATAAGCATAAGGCAGATGAATCCTTTGCAGCAGCAGCCTGTATCGGTTGCGGCGCTTGCGTTGCCGCTTGCAAGAACTCCTCAGCTATGCTGTTCCTTTCTGCCAAAGTATCGCACCTGGCGCTGTTGCCTCAGGGTGATGTAGAACGCAAGACCCGTGTGGTAAACATGGTAGAGCAAATGGATAAGGAAGGCTTTGGCAGCTGTACCAATACGCAGGCCTGTGAGGCCGAATGCCCTAAAGGTATTTCCGTACAGAATATCCGTCGCCTGAACGCTGAGTACATCCGTTCCGTATTTAGCGGCGGCGAGTAAAAATAGCTCGCACATAACGATCGTTTAAAAAGCAAGGCTGCTCCTGTTCCCCGGGAGCAGCCTTGCTTTTGATGAATGATCCATACCTGCAAAGGGGGATCAAGCCGGTCGGGACGTGTAGCGGCCTGAACGGCGGCTGGATATATATTCATCTCAGCAACCCTGGTTTTGCTCCTACGGAGCTTTATAGAGCATGGACAGCTACAGGATCAAGCAGTGCTGTGGCCCGGACTGTGCTACCTTGTCCTTACGTAATGATTGGAGTCCTCAGAACCTCATTCCGTACACCTTACTGTAATCCCCCCGAATTTCTGCCTGATCCCGGAAGGGTAGGGATCATGATGGGATTCATGGTGAGGTTGGAGAATAGCAGAACATTGTCTATATTTATACCCCGCCTATCCAAACCTGAACCATGAAAAGAATACTGCTCTTCTGGGGCATTTGCTGTCTTTGGCAAAGTGTCTGTGCACAAAAACAAGGTAACATCTGGTATTTCGGCCAGGGAGCCGGACTTGATTTCAATGCATCGCCGCCGGCGCCGCTTTCCGGAGCCTTAAATACTAACGAAGGCTGTGCCAGCATTGCAGATCCTGCCACAGGGCAGCTTTTGCTTTATACGGATGGGATCACGGTATGGGACAGAACCCATACACCGATGCCCGGCAGTGTGTCGACTCCACTTAACGGAGATCCATCCAGCACGCAAAGCGGTGTCATTGTTCCCTTACCCGGTAACAGCTCCATTTATTATATTGTAACTACCCCTGCCCAGGTGGGCGGGGCTTCTCCCGCTGCGGGTGCCGCAATGTGCTATAGCGTGGTCGACCTTAGCCTGAACGGTGGCAATGGCGACCTGGTATCCGTGAACAATGTCCTGATCGATTCGTCGACAGAAAAGATCGCTGTTACCAGCAACTGCGACAAAACTGCTTATTGGGTGGTAGGACATCGCTGGAGCTGCGATAGCTTTTATGCCTTCAAGCTGACGGCTGCAGGCTTTGCGCCGCCGGTAAAAAGCAAAGTGGGGTCTGCACCGGGAACTCCTTTCTCTTCCAGTACGTCAGAGGCCATCGGCTATATGAAATTTTCGGCCAATGGTGCGAAGCTGGGTATGGTAACTTATGTAACGCGGAATACAATGGAGCTGTTCGATTTTAATGCTGCTACCGGGGTTGTCAGCAATCCGATTACCGATCTTTTTACAACAATTGATTCGCCTTTCGACGGGCCTTATGGTTGTTCTTTCTCTCCGGATAACAGTAAGTTTTATGTCAGTGTTAATGCATACCCGCAAAGCAAGGTGTTCCAGTATGATCTGACTGCCGGCAGTGCGGCGGCCATTATTGCGAGCAGGACATTGATCGGTAGCAGCAGCATGGGCCTGTGGGCGCTTCAGAACGGCCCTGACGGTAAAATGTACGTGGCCGTAACCCCCAGCATTGCAGGACTGGATGTGATCCAGAACCCCAATGCTGCGGGCCTTGCCTGTGGTTATACTGCTAATGCTGCTGCCTTGATGCCAGGTACATTTTCCACACTGGGGCTACCCTGTATGGTAGAAAGCTTTCTCTCTCCCGTGGTCAATCCCGCCTTCTATCTGCCCACAGACAGTGTCGTTTGCCTGGGCGATACACTGGATGCCCCTCAGACAGAGCATCCGAACTTCAGTATCAGCCCCATGGGAAGCGTTATCATCAATGCCGACAGCTCCCTGATCCGTTTTGCTCCCCGGCTAACCACGACTTATACCATCATAAAACGGAACAGCTGCGGCTACAACGACACCATTCCGTTTACAGTTCATGTTGTCCATCCTGTAGCCGACTTTTTCTTTGACCCGGCTGCGCCTACGCTCGACGATCGGCAGATACAACTGGTCAATAACAGCAAAGACGCGACGGCTTTTACCTGGTACGATACGACCTACACCTGGTTGTCCAATGCCACAGACTATATCTATCCCATCAGCCGGGATGGCGAAGTTTGCTTCAGGTTGGAGGCAAAAGACAGCTGGGGCTGTGCGGATACCGTTACAAAATGCGTGGAGATAAGAGACATGAGCTACCTGCTCTTTGTGCCTAATTCTTTTACCCCTAACGGCGACGGCCGTAACGATATTTTTAAGATAAGTGGCGTCAATATCCAGCTGGAGAACCTGGCCGTATTCAACCGCTATGGAGAGCGTATCTTCTATACCAACGATATCGATAAAGGATGGGACGGTACTTATAAAGGGGCAGAAAGTGATATCGGCAGCTACTTCTACCTTGTCCGCTACAAAAATCCATGGGGAGCGCGGCTGGAGAAAAAAGGGGACGTGACCCTGGTCCGCTAACGCATCGATTTGAAGCTATGCGTATAACCGTTTTATAAGTCCTGCATTCACAAAAAAATAGCAACGGGGCTTTTATCTAATTTGTACCTTAGCCTCTTATGTTCGCCGTCCCCCGTTTCCTGCCGCTCCTGGGTATCCTTTTCGTTTGCTTCAGCAGTCCCGCGCTGGCTTTGGTCATGAGAGGAAAAGTCTATGACTTTAAGACCAACCAACCCCTGCCTAATGTCAATATCGTTAATACTTATACCGAGGTGGGCATTACCACCGACAGTTCCGGCAACTTCGTGTTGAATGTGGAAAAGGGACACCTGGTCGAATTCAGGCGCATCGGCTACAAGATCGCCCGCATACGCATCGAATCGGATCAGCTGCCCTACTACAATGTGGCCATGAGAGAAGGCGCCTTCGACCTGGACGAAGTAGAGATAAGGGGCAGCAACTTTCATACCGACAGCCTGGAAAAAAGGGAGACCTACAAATGGGCGATCGAGCATTATACCCTGGACGGGCTGGACGTAATCCAGCATCCCTTCGATGCCCTGAGCAAAAGGAATCGCCAGATTTGGGCTTTCCAGAAACGGTTTGATTACTTTGAAAAGGAAAAATATGTCGACTTCGTCTTCAATGCCAAGCTGATCGGCAAAGTTACCGGTATCGACACCACTGATATGGAGCTGTACCGCAGGGTGTACCGGCCCCGGTATGACCAGGTGAAGGCCTGGACCGAATACGAGTTCCTGGAATACATCAAGAATACCGGCGCCATTTTCAAGCGTCGCCGGCAATAGCGCCGGTGTGCCCGGCTTTAAAGGATTTTAACAGAACAAACCGGTGCACTGCAGATTTTCTACAGTGCACCGGTTTATTTTTGAGCACAAAAGACCAACAATGAAAAAGAAAAGCTTAAGCACCAAACTTACTTTGAACAAAAAGAGCATTACGGCATTGGGTAATAACAACCTGACCGATGTGAAAGGCGGAAGGCTCAGCGTGAATGTTTGCGAGCTGTCAAAGGTCGGATGCGAGCCGTCATGGGATTCGTTGTGCGATGCCTGTATTTCCCATCTTTCCGGCTGCGACCGTTGTCCTACCTGGACTACCTGCGAAATGTAATAACAGGGTATCTGTTTACAAAAAAAATGGCTGTCCCTGTGGGCAGCCATTTTAATATGGATAGTATTATTGCTTATTTATTGGCGCTGGCAGCAGCAGCTTTCACCCAGCCCTTCAGCGCGGGGCAATCCTGGTATTCCGGATCGATCTTTATATAATAGCTGTCGACCCTTTGCATGATCCAGTCGTTGATATAGCTGGTTTGTTTTTTTGCCAGCGCCGCACGCTGGATATCGGCATAGTCGTCTTTCATGTTGAGGATATGCGGATCGGTGCGGCTTTTCAAGTACAGGATACGGGTAGCGCGGGAACCGTAGGGATCGGTGAAGATCTGCGGCTGGGAGTATTCGCCCACCTTCAGCTCGCCCACGACCTTTGCCATTTGCGGATCCATACCTTCGATGGCCAGCACATTGCTCCCGGTATTAGCGTTGTAGATCATACCGCCGGTCATTTTGGATTGATCGTCTGTGCTGTATTTACCAACAGCTTCGGGGAAGGTCAGCTTTCCGCTTACCAGGTCGGCGCGGATGCTGTCCAGTTTCTTGATGCTCTGCTGCAGGTCCACATTCGTTACTTCGGGGATGATAATGATATGGCGCACTTTGGCCTCGTCGCCCATGCGGCGTACCATCTGGATAATATGATATCCGAATCTGGACTTTACTACCGGGGAGATCTCGCCGGGCTGCAGGCGATAGGCAGCCGATGCAAATTGCGGATCAACTTCTTTACGGGTAATGTCCATTTCACCGCCGTTATCTTTGGTGCCATCCATACTATACAGGCCGGCCATGGTAGCAAAGCTTCTGCCATTGTCTACGATATCCTTGCGGATACCTTCCAGCTTTTCTTTGGCCAGGGCATCAATCTCGGGAGCAACCTTGGGCTTGATCACGATCTGGCCCATTTCAACAGTAGCGGGGTATGGGGGAAGGCTGTCGGCAGGCAACCCTTTGAAGAAAGCATCGATCTCCTGGGGCGTCACCTTCACCTTGTCCATGATCTGCGATTGCATCTTATCGGCAATGGACTTGTCCTTAAAAAAGCTCCTGAACTCTTCCTTCAGCTGGTAAATGGTTCTGCCGCCGTTGGCTTCCTCAAAAGCTTCTTTGCTGCCGTATTGCTGCATCATGGATCGGATACGGTTTTCCAGGATGTTTTCTACCTCTTCATCGGTCACGATCACGCTATCGCGGCCGGCCTGCTCGATCAGGATCTGCTGGGCCAGCAGGTTATACAGCATACCGCATTTGTCGCTTTCCTGCAGGTCTGGCCTATTCTGCTTTTCCTGGTTGTACATCTCGTTGAGGTCGGATTGGAGAATGATCTTGTTGCCGACCTGGCCGATGATCTTGTTGGCTACCTGGACCTGCGCCAGTGCCGGCACAGCGGCCGCAGCCATCAGAAGAACTAATATTTTGATTCGAAACATAGCCTGCAAAGATAAGCGATTGCTTTGTTGATTTTTGGTTAATCAGGAATTTTACCCTCAATTAAACTGATTTTTGCCGGAATTAGTATGGGCTGCGGCTTATTCTTTACTGCTGCGCCAAATCTTCTTTTTAAAATAACAGGTAAGTTTTACCTTTAAGCCCTAAAATTAAACATGATCTTATGGGATTCAATAAAGTGGTAGCCAACGCCGAAGAGGCGGTACAAGACATCCGGGACAACGCAGTGATCATGCTGGGTGGATTCGGGCTGTGCGGCATACCCGAGAACAGTATTACTGCTTTGATCAAAAAAGGCGTTAAAGATCTGACCTTTATTTCCAATAATGCCGGGGTGGATGACTTCGGCATCGGGCTGATGCTGAAGACCCGGCAGGTAAAGAAAATGATCGCTTCCTATGTAGGCGAAAATGCGGAGTTTGAGCGGCAATTGCTCAGCGGTGAGCTGGAAGTGGAGCTGGTGCCACAGGGAACGCTGGTGACCCGCTGCATGGCCGCTGCTTATGGCTTTCCAGCGATCTTCACGCCCGCAGGTGTCGGTACCGAGGTGGCCGAGGGTAAGGAAGTACGGAATTTCAAGGGTAAGGATTACCTGGTCGAGGAAGCCTTCGAAGCCGATTATTCTATTGTCAAAGCCTGGAAAGGCGATACCGCAGGCAATCTCATTTTCAACAAGACCGCCCGCAACTTCAACAGCGTTATGGCTATGGCCGGTAAGATATCCATCGTAGAAGTGGAGGAGCTGGTACCCGCCGGTCAGCTGGATCCCAACTTTATTCATGTGCCCGGCATTTATGTGCATCGCATCTTCCAGGGCAGCAATTACGAAAAACGTATCGAGCAAAGAACCGTTCGCAGCAAGTAAGCCTGTTATCATTTCAGCTGTCCGGGATGTCCGGAAAAGCCGGCCGGGATTGCTTCGCAGTGCCGGCTGCAGCCTTGCTCTTGAGGCAACGACTTTGTATACTATATTTTAGAAAAAGACCATTCCGATAATGAACGATTACCAACAACTGATTGAGGCGGCCTATGCCGACCGCAGTCTGCTGAATGAAGCCCGGTACCAGGATGCCGTGCGCGCTGTAGTGGAAGAAGTAGACAAAGGCCGGCTGCGCGTGGCCCGTCCCGAAGGCGATGGCTGGCAGGTGCAGCAATGGGTAAAGCAGGCGATACTGCTGTATTTCGGTATACAGAAGATGAAGACCTGGGAGCTGCCGCCCTTCGAGTTTTACGATAAGATGGAGCTGAAAAAGAATTATGCTGAGCTGGGTGTACGGGCCGTGCCCCATGCCGTAGCGCGCTATGGCGCCTATATTGCCCGCAACGTGGTGCTGATGCCCTCTTATGTCAATATCGGCGCCTATGTGGATGAAGGCACGATGGTGGATACCTGGGCCACAGTAGGCAGCTGCGCCCAGATAGGAAAAGATGTGCACCTGAGCGGCGGCGTAGGTATCGGCGGTGTGCTGGAACCCTTGCAGGCAGCGCCTGTTGTGATTGAGGACGGCTGCTTTATCGGCTCGCGCTGTATCGTGGTGGAAGGTGTGCGTGTAGAGAAGGAAGCCGTATTGGGCGCCAATGTTGTGCTGACCCAATCGACCAAGATCATCGATGTGAGCGGCAATGAGCCCGTAGAATACAAAGGCATCGTGCCGGCCCGCAGCGTGGTGATCCCCGGAAGCTACACCAAGAAATTCCCCGCGGGCGAGTACGGCGTGGGCTGTGCGCTCATCATCGGTCAGCGTAAGGAAAGCACCGATCTGAAGACGAGCCTGAACGATGCGCTGAGGGATTTCAATGTGTCGATTTAAATCGTATTGGCAGCGGCAGAAGATGCTGCAGCGGATAAAAAAGACAGCGCTCCCGGTTGGGGAACGCTGTCTTTTTGTATCTTAAGGGCTGCAACCCGACCCTGATGAAAAATATATGCGGTATTGCTGGCGGCGAATAATCGTACTGATAATGGGAAGCATCGTATATACTATGAAATGACCGTTGACGCCACACAATCTTTTTAGGGCTATTTTTGCCCTGTTATCTCAACAAAAGAAAGCGCATTTGAATTTAGATTTTCTGCAACAAGTCTATTTTGGCAATACAGTGGAGCTTTACCTCCGCTTTGCCGTCATACTGCTGCTGGCCTTGCTATTGAAGCGGTATATCTCTTCGATTTTTACCCGGCTGTTCTATACGGTATTCCGGAAGTTCTCTTCCGACTATTTCGGTCAGCAGTTTAAGGAGCTGCTGCTGCGCCCGGTAGAAGGGCTTATCGTTACGGTATTCTTTTACATCGCCTTTTACCAGCTTAGCATCTCGCTGGATAAGGTCATCCTCTTTCGCCGCATGAAGCCGGTTAAAGAGGCGGGTAAAGACGTGCCCACTACGCTGGTCACGGTCATGGACATTGTCGATCACCTGTTCTTCCTGTTCCTGCTGTTCTACTTTGTGCTGCTGATCTCGCGCCTGCTGGATTTTATTTTCCTGGTGCTGGTCAATAAGGCCAAGGAGCGCGACGACAGGGAAAGGCAGCAGGTATTGCCGCTGCTCAAGGATGTGCTGAAAGTAATTGTATGGGCCTTTGGCGTGCTTTCCGTGCTGGGCGCGGTTTTTCACGTGAATGTAGCCGCCCTGGTCGCCGGCCTGGGTGTAGGCGGTATCGCCATCGCTTTTGCAGCAAAGGAAAGCCTGGAGAACCTGCTGGCCTCGTTTATGGTGATGATCGATAAGCCTTTTACCATCGGCGACTGGGTAAAGATAGGAGGTGTCGAAGGGAATATTGAGAAGGTAGGCTTTCGCAGCACCCGTATCCGCACCTTCGACAAGTCGGTGATCTCTATTCCTAACCGGCAGCTGATCGATAACAGCCTGGAAAACTTTTCGGAGCGGGGCATGCGCAGGGTAGTATTCAGTGTGGGCGCTATTTACGGCCTTTCTGTGGCGACGCTGGAAACGACCATGAAGGAGATACTTAACGTGATCCTGAAGACAGAAGGGACCACAGGCACGCCTTCGGTGCAGCTCGAAAGCTTCGGCGCTTCGTCGGTCAACCTGCAGGTCGTTTATTTTGTATCGGTCAACAGCAATGTCGAGTTTGGGAAAGTACGGCAGCAGGTGTACCTGGGCGTATATGAAACCATGTACCGGCATGCCAAAGGCTTTGCTTATCCCACACAGTTCGAGATCAGCGGACCGGAGGTGAATGAAGTGTTCCCGCCGGTGGCTCAACCGCCTGAAACGCAGTAGGGTAGAGGGTTTTAGCTCATATTTTGCTTAACAATTTCGTAATGTTATTTTTCTTTTAACTTACTCTAATATTGCACTCGAATTTTAAACGCACAATATGGAATCCAATTTTGGAAAAATTCTCGTAGTTGATGATGAGCAAGACATTGTAGAGTTCATCAACTACAACCTGAAACAGGCCGGTTACGAGACCGCAACGGCGTATAATGGTGATGAAGCGATCAGGAAAGCCGAAGTATTTAATCCCGACCTGATCCTGCTGGATATCATGATGCCCGAAAAAGACGGCCTGCAAACCATTCAGCAGCTGCGTCGCAATCCCAATCTCGACAACACGATCATCATCTTCCTTACCGCCTTAAGCGATGAGAAGTCGGAGATCGAAGGCCTGAAGCTGGGTGCAGACGATTACATTGCCAAGCCGATCAAGCCGGAATTGCTGCTCGCCCGTCTGCGTACCGCAATGCGCCGCCTGAAGAAGGATGAAGAGCAGGGCAACAAGATCGTATTCGGTGACCTCGAGATCAACAAGTATAAATTTACCGTAAGCTATAAAGGCGAAGAGATTATCCTGGCCAAGAAAGAATTTGAGCTGCTGAACCTGCTGGCGTCCAAGCCGGGCCGTGTATTCCTGCGCAACGAGATCCTGCAGAAGGTGTGGGGTACGGAAGTGATCGTTGGCGACCGCACCATCGATGTGCATATCCGTAAGATCCGCCAGAAGCTGGGTATCGATGTGATCACTACTGTAAAAGGTGTCGGCTACAAGTTCGAAATGGAATAATAAATTGTCTTTTATCTGTGAGCGAGGGCTGTCTGCATACCGGACAGCCCTCGCTCATTAGGGCTTTTAGATGCCCTTACCTTGATATACTTCGGTTACCTTTCTTCCGTACCACCGCATATCATTGGTTTACCTTTGCTCAATTGGCTACACATACGGTAAAGCACATACTGCCGCAAAGCGAATGCCCCGGCTTCGGACGGGATACACCACCAATGATAACTGTCTTTTCGCGGCTCATCAGAGGAATGATCTTCTGTTTGTCAAAGGACAGCTTCTGTACACTGACTTTTTTCTTTTTCATATCGTATCTTTTAAGTGAAACAATAACCGAAATTAGGCAGGCTTGCTGCATGAAAGCTGCAGTGGTACTGATTTCCGGGTTTTCATGGAGCATATGATCAGGGTAAATACTGATTTTTCGAAGGCTCTGTTTCGGGTGTTCCTGTAGCAGCACTGAATAGATATGCGATCGTATTTTTCATAAGGGCCCGCAAAAAAGCGCTGCTGTTGTCCTGCGACTCCCTTTAAATGCTTAAATTGCATACAGACATAACCGTGACAGCAGATGAACAAGCAATTCGCAAAAGCCCTGGGACTGGGTGTATTATTGGGCGCCACTTTCGTTGCCGGACTTGCCTTCAACAAAGGTGACAAGGATATCCCTGTAGAAATAATGGACGACGGCAGACTGCAATACAAATGGTATTCCACGCCTTTGCCCAAGAGCATGAGCTTTGCGGGCGAAAAAGTACCCCTGGACCGCTGGGAGATAAAGGAACGTCTCGACCGCGAGCTGCTGATGAACTATTATATGCACGGCTCCACACTGTATATTCTGAAACAAACCACCAGGGCCTTTCCCCTGATTGAAAAGCGCCTGAGAGAAAACGGCCTCTCCGAAGATTTTAAATACCTCTGCGTAGCGGAGAGCTCGCTGCAGAATCCTACCTCTCCAGCCGGTGCGGTAGGCTATTGGCAGTTTATGCGGGAAACCGGCACCCGGTATGGCCTGGAGATCAATGACGAGATAGATGAACGTTATAACCTGGAAAAGTCGACAGATGCTGCATGTAAATACCTGAAAGAAGCCTATGCCAAATTTGGCAGCTGGACCGCCGCTGCGGCTTCCTACAACTGCGGCATGGGCGGCTTCAGCAACCAGAGCAGCTTCCAGATGTCGTCCAACTATTACGATCTGCTGCTGCCTGAAGAGACGAACCGCTATGTTTTCAGGATACTGGCGCTGAAGCACCTGCTGGGCAATGCGAACCAGTTCGGCTATATCATACCGCCCGGCGAGGGCTACCAGCCCGTGCCTACACGCAGCATGACCCTTACCGAATCGGTGCCCAACCTGGCCCAGTTTGCCGTTGACCAGGGTACCAATTATAAAATGCTGAAGCTGCTCAATCCCTGGTTGCGCGATCGCAAGCTGACGATCAAACCTGGTAAAAGCTATACGATCCAGCTGCCGATGGATAAGTAAAGCACGGCACTTTGCTATGCTTCGCCCTAAAAGCAATACTTTTGCAGCCGGAGCGTTTTTTGTACCGTATGAGCAGGATACTTTACTTATTGATTCCTTTGTTGTTTGTGCTGACCACGGCCCATGCTCAGCAGGCCGATACTCTGGCTGCTGCGAAGCCCGACACGGTGCTGATGCCCTCTCAGCTGCCTCCGGTGCCTGTAATGGCAGCAGATGTGGATACCACACCTTTCGTTACGCCTAAAAAGACGGCCCTCTTTTCGGCGATCGTACCCGGTCTGGGACAATATTATAATAAGCACTACTGGAAGATACCGGTGATCTATGCCCTGGTAGGGACCGCAATATATTTTGTGAACGATAACCTGAAAAATTACAATGCCTTCCGGAAAGAGCTCGCCGGGCGCAGGAATAATCCCAGCGGTTATGAGCGGAAATTCCCGCAATACGAGGATGAAGGAACGCTCCAGTCGGCGCAGGATTATTACCGGCGCAACCTCGATCTTACCATCCTGCTTACCGGCGTAGGCTATACCCTCCAGGTGATCGATGCCGTAGTCTTTGCCCACCTCAAGGGCTTCGACATTTCCGAGGACATCAGCATCCGCTACCGCCCTGTGGCGATGCCCAATGGCGGCCTGGGTTTCGGCCTGGTGATGAACTTCTGATCTTTTCTCACGCTTATTTTTTTTACTCCTGATGGCACGTATCCTGGCAATCGATTATGGCAAAAAGCGGACCGGGCTGGCTGTTACAGACCCCTTAAAGATCATTGCCTCAGGTTTGGCCACGATCGATACCGAACAGCTCATCTGGCAGCTCAAACAGTACTTCGCGAAAGAATCCGTAGAATTGATCCTGCTGGGCCATCCGCGGCGGCTGGACGGCACCGATAACGAGATCACACCGAAAGTGGAAAAGCTTTTCGCACAGCTGCAAAGGCTCTTCCCCGAAATACCGGTGCAGTTGGTAGATGAACGTTTCACCTCCAAAATGGCTTTCCAGGCCATGATCGACAGTGGCCTTAAGAAAAAGGACCGTCAGAATAAAGCCCTTGTCGACGAGATCAGTGCGACTATTCTGCTGCAGGGCTATCTTGATGGGCAGCGGCAATAAGCGCTTATCCTATTCTCAATTCTCCCTTGTACACACGTTGCACTGCAACGTCTCCACCGCAGATATTTGCCATCCGGGAGGCGCCCGATAAAGAGCTATAAATGTTCATGGCAACATGGTACACATAAGCAAAGAGCGCCTGTAGCTGCAGGCGCCCTTTGCCGGTCTGAAACCGGTTCAGGCTCAGATCTTGTATTCCTGGGCTTTGAAGGCTTCCACCTTAGCTGCGATTTTTTCGTCGCTGAGGGCAAACATACGGGCGCAGAGCACGGCGGCATTACGGGCGCCGGCTTTACCCACAGCCAGTGTGCCAACCGGGAGACCGGCGGGCATCTGAACGATAGAATAGAGGGCGTCGATACCGCCGGGCAGGCCACCGTCGAGCGGTACACCCAGTACGGGTAATGAAGTATAGGCCGCACAAACACCAGGCAGGGCAGCAGCCATGCCGGCAGCAGCGATCACCGCGCCGAAGCCGTTGCTGCGGGCGTTGACCATCAGATCACGTACCTTATCAGGGTTGCGGTGTGCAGAGGCCACGATCATTTCGTTTTCGATGCCGAACCAGTTGAGCCAGTTCTGGCTTTCCTGCATTACACTTTCGTCCGACTTGGAGCCCATGATAATCATTACTTTCATAAACGTAGATTGATTTTTAGTATATAGAATTGAAATTTCCCGGCTTCGATCAACGTCTCTGGTGGAAGACGTTTTTTTGCAAAAATAATATCCATTTCCTGAAGCGTGAACTGTATTTTTGTATTTCATGGATCTATTTCTGAAAGACAAGGTGGTAGCGATTACCGGAGCATCCTCCGGGATCGGCAAAGCCCTTGCCGATATTGCCCTTGCCGGCGGCGCCAGGGTAGCCCTGTGCGCCCGTAATCTGTCGCGTCTCGAAGCGGCTTTTCCCGGTCATGCTGCCGACCGCTTGCTGCTGCTACAGGCCGATGTAGCCAGCGAAGCGGATTGCGCCCGTTTTATAGCCGGGATCGCCGGGGCCTGGGGGCGCCTCGACGTGCTGATCAATAATGCCGGTATGAGCATGCGCGCCCTCTTTGCCGACCTTGAGCTTAAGGTGCTGAAAGAATTGATGGACGTCAATTTCTGGGGCGCCGTGTACATGACCAAGTATGCCCTGCCTTATCTTAAGGAAGCAAAAGGAACGATCGCAGGCATATCGTCGATCGCAGGCTATAGGGGATTGCCCGGCCGTACCGGTTATTCCTCTTCCAAGTTTGCTATGCAGGGTTTCCTGGAGGCCCTGCGAACCGAACTGTTGCATAGCGGCGTCAATGTAATGTGGGCCGCGCCGGGCTTTACTGCATCCAATATCCGCAATGTGGCGCTGGGCGCGCATGGCGACACACAGAAAGAAACGCCCCTGGACGAGAACCAGCTGATGAGCGCTGAGGCCTGCGCCCTGCTCATCTGGAAAGGGGTACAGAAAAGGAAACGTACGGTTGTAATGACGACACAAGGCAAAGCAACGGTATTCCTCAATAAGCTATTCCCGGGCTTTATGGACAAAATGGTCTTCAACCACTTTGTCAAAGAGCCGGGAAGCCCGCTGAAAAAATAAAAATCCCCGTAAGATCCGGGAACACAATCGTTATGGACCTGAAGCAATTTAAACGCAAAGCAGCACGCAAGCAGGAAGAACTCACCGCATTCCTGAAGAAGCTGGATACGACAGTACCCCGCGGCTTTTCGCGGATAGTGGCGGAAGAGGATGCTGAAGTATGGAAAGAAACGGATTGCACTACCTGCGCCAATTGCTGCAAGACCATGACGCCGGTATTTACAAAAGCCGATATCAAGCGTATCGCCACGCACCTGCGCATGACCCCGAAAGCCTTTGCCGATAAGTGGCTGATCAGGGAAGAAGATACCGGTAGCATTGTGAATAAAGAGCAGCCCTGCCAGTTTCTCATCGACGACAAATGCAGCATCTATGAGGTGCGGCCCAGGGACTGCGCCGAATTTCCGCATCACTACAAGAAGCCTTTTGACCTCTACAACGATACTTTTATTCAGAATGTTTCCCGCTGCCCCGCCACCTTCAACCTGATCGAACGGCTGAAGAAGCGTGTGGAAGCAGAATATGAATGGTAGCATATGCTAGTCCAGCTGCTCCTTGTATTTGCGGCCCAGCGGGATGGGCACATCGTTGAGCAGGGTAAGGTGGTAATAAGTCCGCTTGGCGATCTTTTGCCGATGGACGATATAAGACCGGTGTACCCTTGCAAACAGCTCCCTGGGGAAGAGCGCTTCAATATCGTTCAGGGGCATGGATACAAAAGCCTTTTTCCCTTCGTAAAATATCGTTGAATAAGAGCCATTGGCTTTGATATAATCGACCTTGTCATATTCGATCACGATTTGCCCGGTGGGGGTCTTCGCTTCGAAAGTGGCTGCAGGAGCGGGTTGTAGCTCTTTGTGCACCGGGTTGAGGAAGATAGCCTCGATCTTTTTGACCGCTGTCATAAAGCGGGTGAAGGTAATCGGCTTCAGCAGGTAATCGACGGTATTCACATAGGACAATGCGGAAATAGCATGGCTTTCATGTGCGGTGGTAAAGATAGCCTTATTGGGTACCAGCTCGATAAACTCCAGTCCGGAAAGCTCATCCATACTGATGTCCAGGAACAGAAAATCGACGGCATGGCTGCGCAGGTAGTTCAGGGCTTCGAAAGGGTCTGTAGCATAGCCTTTCAGCGTCAGTACAGGTGTCTTTTCAATAAATCGGATCAAATCATCTATCGCTCTGGGCTCGTCATCCAGTATATAGCAGCTTATTTTCATTACAGCCGATGTTTTTAATCTTTAGGGTAACGGTATAGTCGGTGTCGGCATTTTCTATGGCCAATTCGTAACGGTCAGCGAAAGCATTTTCGAGCTGCCGGCGGATGTACTTAAGGCCTATTCCTCTTGAGTCGTCCTTAATGCGTCGGCTTTTCCAGTTGTGGACATAGAATAGTAAGTCATTGTCAATAGTTTCCAGCCGGATGGAAAGCGGCTTTTCCTTGCGGGTAAAGCTGCCGTGCTTGAAAGCATTTTCCACGAAGGCAGCGAAGATATGCGGTACGATGCGCAGCTGCTGGCCGATCTCTTTGCTGTAGCGGATGTTGGCATTGGGAAAGCGCCGCTGGTAAATAGTGATCAGGCTCTCGATCGCTGCTACTTCCTCAGCCAGCGCTATAGTGCCGTCGCCATCGGGCTGCATTATCGAAGAGCGCATGAACAGGATCATGGCTTCGATGCCTCTCGCGGTCTCGGGAAGTACCGGCTCCACTTCTACCCGGAAAGCGTTCATCGTATTGACAAAAAAATGCGGATTGATCTGCGCCTTCAAAGCGGCATTTTCCAGCTGCAGCCGGGCGCGTTCGGCCTCGCTGAATTCCTTTCGCCGGGCTTCCTTCTCTACACGCACCAGCCTGCGTGCGAGCCAGTAGCCGAGCGAAAAAAGGGCGAAAGTAAACCAATACCAGCTGAACACCAGCACCAGCTTCACCAGCGAATAGCCGGCAATGGAAGAAGAGCGGTGCAGCACGACAGGATCGATGCAGAACGCAAACAGGTAGCGGATACCAAAGTTGTAGGCCAGCACAATAAGCATGCCAATCACGTACAGCAGGTACTTCCTTTTTTCGGCGAGTACCGGCAGCAGGTAATAAGCATGCAGATAAAATACGGAAGCCGATATGCAGAAAGAAACTACGGTTTCGTAGAAAACATTGTGCAAGCCGACATCATATCCGTAAACAAGTATGGCGAAGGCAATATAGAGCAGCCATACACAGGTATGTAATAAAACAACCCTGATTTTTCCCGGTGTTACCTTATGCATTAGGTGGCATACAAGCCGTGTTTATAAAATACACGGCTTGCTGATAACCCAAATATACATTTAATATTATAAAAATAGCTTTCCGGGCTAAAGAGTACAGCCATAGCTGGCCGGTTTGGGCGGCTGAAGGATCTGCAGCGCTGGGGCAATCGGGCCCTGACCGCCGGCTACCTTTTCCTGCTCTTTGGTGTTTAAAGCCACAATCCTTGTTTTTACAAGTTCCATTTTGTTTGCGGTAATTTTCTTTGTTGTTTTCATAAGTCAGAAATTAAGGATGAAGAAATATGATATGCAAAAATACCAAAATCGTAGTTGGGCGTAGAAAATCGTAGTTCATGATAAAAAGACCAGCCTCTATCAAGTTAATTTACCGGAATATCTGTTCGGAATTATTTTAGCTATAATAAAAAAAAACTCCCGGAATCCGGAAGTGCTAAAACCTAAAACAACAATTATGGCTACTATTAACGAGGTTGCTTTTGCCGACCTGGAAAAAGAAAGGAACAGCTCCCGGTTAACCGAGCTGGAGCGGAAAGATCCGCAGAGGGTGCTCGCCGATTTTTTCAGCCTGTCCACGCTGGAGGATATAAGGAGTGGGCTGTGCAGTTGGTTGCTTGCTTCTTTTAAAGCTAATAACGGTGACCAGTTTGCCTATATTCATTTGTGGCAGCAGCTGGAACGCTTGCTGGAAGCGAGTTGGCTGCTGAACCAGCAGGATGTGGTGACCACCGCCGACCACGAAGAGGCCTAGCTTTTAGCGCCAGCGCAGGGGGTTCCGGCGATTGAGCCAGATATAGTTCCTGATGTTCATCCAGAAGGCCAGGATCATATAAAGGATCAGTGGGGAACCCAGGGTAAGGAAGGAAATGTAAATGAACCAGAGCCTGATGCGGGAAGTAGCGATGCCCAACCGTTCACCGATGGCGCTGCATACGCCGAAAGCCTGCCATTCGATATAATTCTTGAAACGATAAAGCGGATTTTTCATGTCGTAAAGCTTGAGCTGTTCCTCTGATGCCGGTACAAAATTATCGTCTTTTCCGCTTTGATGGCTATAAGGGGCACAAGATTTTAAGATAAATTTCTGTAAGCAAAAAACCTTCCGGTAGAGGAAGGTTTTTTATTAAGCTTTAGCTTTTTTGCCAGCTGCTTTATCTTCAGCTTTGGGTGCTGTAGCTTTTTTGGCTTTGGCAGGACGGGAAACGCCGTATGTGCCGCTGGAAATTTTGCCTCTTTTGGTGCGAATATCACCTCTACCCATGGTAATCTGTTTTTTGAAAAAATGAACAAAGTGCAAAAATACAAAAACCCGTGAAAAAGTTTCACAGGTTTTATAGATAAACAGTTCTATTCTTTTACTTTTTGCCACCTATTTTGGTAGAAAATTCTTTACCGGCTTTGAAGCGGGGCACCTTACGTGCTTTAATTTTGATCACTTCACCGGTTTGGGGGTTGCGGCCGTTACGGGCAGAGCGTTCGGAAACGGAGAACGTTCCAAAGCCTACCAGCGTTACGCGGTCGCCTTTCTTAAGCGCACTTACTACACTATTGGTAAACGAATCCAAAGCTTCGTTTGCCTGGGTTTTGGTGAGGCCTGCATCTTTAGCAAGTTTGTCCACTAATTCTGCTTTGTTCATAATGTGTGTTTTAATAAGTGAATTAATAGGTGAATGACAATGATGTAAAGCAAATATACTCTTCTTTTCTACATATGCAAATTTCTAATAAAAAAAATCGACGCCGAAACCCTTTCCTGTATTGCTTTTTCACAAGTTATGCACAAATAACGGCTTTTGTAATCTTTTAAAAGCCTCTGCTGACGCATTGTTCAGAAAATTTCGCTATTGCTGGTCGCCTGGCGCTCTTTCGAAAGTGGCTTCCTGTCTTCGTTACAGCCTGGTGTATTGCCTTGGCCGTTAGCTGGACATTGCTTTCACAAAGCTTCTTCAGGTTGGCCAGCCCGGTAGAAAAATCTTTATCCATACGGTCATCCATATCGATAAAGAAATAAGAAATGGCATTCATGGGATAAGGCATTTTGCAGTCGAATCCCCAGGTCAGCCTGACGGCATCGCCTTGCTGCTGCAAGTGATAGAAAGCCTTGGCTTTACTTTTGAAGGGCTTTACGAAGGCGATGTCGATCATAATATGCTCGTAGGGCTGCAGCCTGGTATAGGTCTGTGAGCCGCTGCCGACCTCGTCGTTGCCTTCCCAGCTGTAAACCGCGCCGGGCGTGCCGTCGGTGCCGCTGATGCTACGGCGCATACCCGGATCTTTTGCCTTCCAGGGATCCCATTTTTCTATGTTGGCGAAGAGGCTGATGTTCTTCCATACTTCCTCTTTCGGCGCATGGATCACGGTGCTCCGTTCAAAATGATAGGCACGGGAAATAAAAATGCCGGATATGAGTATAAAGGCAACCACCAGCAGGACGACGATGCCTAGGACACGGAAAAAATTCTTCATTCGCTTATCGGTTTTTAAAGACGGGATCAGAAATAGATGCCATCGCTAAAGCATGGTTAATGGTCAGATGCTGTTCAGTAATGGAGACGGTATCGCCGCCGGGAGACAACATGTAAAAATAATCATATTCCCGTGCAAACAAAACGGCGCGTTTCCCATCCGTATAACAGCGTCTCCGGCCCTTACATCTGTAAAGGTAGTATCACAGTGTTATCAGGTGCTGCATTCAGGAATGGATGCTATGTTCGGATGCCCGCATCACCAGGTGATCCATCAGCTGCTGCAGCTGTGCAGCAAGCTGATTATCGGTAAAGGTTCCTTCGGCTGAAAGGAATTTGTTGATGGAAGGAATGCAGAGAGAAGAAGGTGCCGGCATTCGGGTGCCCAGGGCTTTGAGGGTAGGAAGCAGGGAGGCCATAGCCTTATCGCCTCCGGTATATAGGGGCGAGGCGGTAACAGCTGCTACAGGCTTCTCATTGAGGCTGCCGGAGGATACCGTCCAGTCGAGCGCATTCTTCAAGGTGCCGGGTACGCCGAAAGCATATTCCGGTGTGCAGATCAGCACGGCATCGGCATCGGCGATCTGCCGGCGAAAGGTAGCTACAGCTTCGGGTACGGGCATACCGGCCTGGTCGAGATCGGGGTTGAATGGCGGGAGCTGGTCCACGCCGATGCTGTAGCGGAGCATGCCAGGTGGCAACCTGTTTTCAATTGCTTTCAGCAGGTTAAGATTGGAAGAGGCAGCGCGCACGCTGCCCGAAATGGCCAGGATATTAGGCGTAACCATATGCAATGTCGTTTTAGCTTAACGGACTAGCGGGCGATCCAATGCTCGATCTCTTTCTGGTTGAGCGCGGGGACGTCTATTTTGCGGACCACTGTTGTATCCTGCATCCACAGGATCACCGGAACACCGCCGCTGCCTGAAGCGTGCACCATATCGACGAAATCCTCAGGCGCAAGAAAATGGTAGGGAATATCCTGCGCTTTGGTTGCCGCGAGGAACTCGGCAAAACGTTCTGCCCTGGTGCTGTCTGTTCCACCCGACAGGGCGAAATAAAAAGGGAGGGCGGGATTATCTTTCTTCATAGCTGCAATAGCTTTGGCGGCATCCCGGCAATGCGGGCAGCTCAGGCTCATAAAGCAGAGAATATGCTTGCCATGGCGTAGCTCGGTTACCGGGTGCTCCGACTTTGTAGTGGTATAAAGCTTGCTGAGCGGCATCTGAAGCTGGCGTTGCATCGGGTAGATGAAGAACGGCACGGCGATAATAATGGCCGCTACCGGGAAAGAGGCGATATTCAATACCACGCCGTCCTGGGGGCGATGCCATTTCAGCAGCACCGATACCGCAACGATGAGTCCCGCATTTTTTAATATAGACATTGCAGGCGACATGGGGACGATATTGCCCATGCAGCCGCAGTTGACATCATTACCTTGTGTGAGCAGCAGGTAGAACAGGTGTAGCGTAAACAGCAGCAGGAGGTACAGGCAACTGTACAGCACCCAGCGCCGCCAGCCCAGGATGCTCAGCAGCAACAGCAGGCCCAGCGCCGCTTCCAGCCCGATAAAGAAGCGGGCCAGCAGAGCAGCCAGCTGCTGCGACAGGTGGATCTGGTTACTGATGGTATATTCAAAATAAGCCACGGGCTCGGTCTTGGCATAGGCCGAAAAAAGGAACAGGCAGCCAATAGCAGCCGACAGCAGGATCATGGCAATCCTGAGCCCTTTGTTCTGTTTTATGGAAGGAGTTGCGGCTTCTGGTGGTATCATGGCTCAAAAGTAAAACCGGCATGGCTAAAGCGCACCGGTATATTGTTAATGCTGCTGTTAATAATTAAGATCTGCTGCGTGGCATGGTGCTTCCGGCTTGCCGGGAACGGGGAAATGCTGCACCGGTGCTGCGTTGGACGTCTTACAGTAAATGGCCGCCCTGTTTTCAGGGCGGCCATTTGTTCTGCGAGTAAGTTTCACCGGTATTTATTTCGGAATGCTGAAGGCGCCATTGCTTACTGTGTGATTGTCGGCAGTGCCCATACCATTGGGCGCAACTACAAAATTGAAAGAGCCTTCTACATCGCCCTGGTCCTTGGTAATGGTCACTACGAAGGTCTCGTCTCCGGTCTTGGCCAGGAAATGGGTATAAGTACCGTCGTCCTGCACGCTGTACATGCCTACAGTACCCATCTGTATAGGATAGGTGCCGGGGCCCATATAGTTGGTAATGGTCAGCGATATGGATTTGTTGTTCTTGGGATCTTTGATCTTGCTGTCCATCACGCCGGAAACAACCAGGGTGCGTACGCCGTCGACGGTCTTGTCGCTTACATATTTGGAATTGGCCACGAAAGTTTCTCCGTCGATAACAGCCGTAAAGGTGCCGCGCAGCGGGTTCTTGATCGTATCCCTGCCCGGAACCTGGGGTGTGGCGTCATACTCTGAAGAGCAGGAAGTGAAAGACGCTGCAAACAGTCCGATGCCGGCACATACTAAAGCCAGTTGGAGAATTTTTTTCATGCTATGGAAAAATGTTGATCGTTTTGGATAATAAATAATCTCCGTAAAGATATAATTTACAGGATAAATTCAAAGTATTCTGCCAAAAAAATTGAATAGCCGTGGCCTAGCGGTCGAAAAGCAGGAAGCCGGGCCCCAATCCTGTAGTAAAAGACTGCATCAGGCTGCCATCGGTTTGGTAAACGCTGATGCTTCCCTGTTGGATGAAGCCTTTGGGATCGCCTACATAAATGCGATTGGTAGCAGCGTCGACGAGCAGGGCCCAGAAGTATTGCAACGCCCGGGCTTGTACAAACAGGCCGGTGGGCAGGGAATTGGCAGCGATACTCATGCGGTACACGCCGTTATAAGCCGTGCCGCCGTTATAATTTACGCCCAGGAAATAAAGGGTGTCCCGCCCGGGATTCCAGCAGGGCTTCATCACATCGGCGCCTGCCGGAAAGATAAAACTCTTTACTGTAGCCCCGCTGACGGGGTTAATGCAAGTGAGCGAAGCTTCTTTCTGTTTATACACATTGCCGGCCAATACCCATAGCATGCCATTCTTGTCGCTTAATACCTGCTGGCCCGCTGCGCCGGCAATGGGGATGCGTCGCATGATGGTATCGGCAGCAGGGTCGATCTCGTAGATATGACGGCAGGCGGTATCCCAGTTGCAGGCATACACCTTGCCGTTCAGCAGCGTCATCCCTTCCGAGTTGGCATAGTCAATAGCAATGCTGCCCGTTACCTGCAGGGTCTGCAGGTTCACGATATTGATCTTCGGCGCATAAAGGCAGCTGACATACATTTTATCTTCGCTTACCTTCAGCATATAGCGGGGCTTGGGCAGAGAGATATTGGCCTGCAGCTTGAAGTCGTTCTTATTCACCACGGCAATCTTATCCGAATTGTTGACCGCCAGGAACAGCCGGTCTCCGTCGAGCAGCATGCTTTGCAGGATATCGCCCAGCGCTTGCCCGCCGTTGGCCCCGCTGTACACGTTGTTGAAGACGGTACCGGCATCCGGCTCAAAGAAGGATAAGGAAGCGTTGCCATTGCCGAGGCTGCCTTCGTTGGCGATCAGCAGCCGCCTGGCGCCGGTGGCTACAGGTGGCGGCGCCGGATCGGCCGGCTTGTCTTTGACACAGGAAGCCAGGAGCAGCAGTCCCGGCAGAAGCAGGTATTTCCTCATAATCTCCTGGCTATTGTTTCCGTATCCTGGATACAGAATGTTCGCGGCCATTATCAAGGCGCATAAAGTAAAGACCGGAGCTGAGCCCGGCCAGGCTGATCCTGGTCTGGCCGGCAAAAGCGCCCTGCCGCAGCAGGCGGCCGCAGACATCGGTCAGTTGGTATTGTAGCCGCCCGCCGGTCTGCGTTTCCACGATAAGATCATTGCCGGCCGGGTTGGGGTAATACCTGAGCTGCCATCCCGCGGCCACGGCATCGATGCCCGTAGCCGGCTGTCCGCTGTTGATAACACCTACGGCTTGCAGGTCGAAGCCGCCGGAAGCGAATGCGCTGGGATAAGGATCATTGATGATGCGTCCGTCTTTATCCCGCGAGGCATATTGCGGATCGATGCTGCCGACCACATCGACAATGCGGACATGGGTCACCTGGTTGATATCCAGTCCAGGCGTGCCTTTCAGCGCTTCAAGATCGAAGGGTGTGCCGAAACCGGTCTTGTATTTACCGGCAAGGTTATTGTAGTAAATGGCATTACTGTAAGTGAAATTGTCTATCTGTGTGGTATTCTGCATCGGCGAGCTTGCCGGAAAGCGGAAAAAGTGCTCGCCATCCGAACTTACCTCGACAAAGGCCAGCTCCAGGTAAGCCATGGTATCGTTCTCCGGGTTGGAAAAGCCATTCTCAAACACGGCGAAGTCGGGACCCTGTCCATTCACAATTGGGTGGGGAAAGGTAACGACAGCCACGCCGCTGTCGCCCAGGCTCAGCACCGCGCCGTGTGGTGCGCCGTAGATATCGCTTGCAGTGCCCATAGAGGGCTGCCCCAGGCTCTTGTCGGCAATATCCAGCCAGCCGCGGTGCAGGGTGCAGCCCGATGCCCATTCCTTGAAAAGGGGGCTGCCTGCTGCTATGCCTTCACTGCCTGGCAACGGCGCCTGTGGCGCAAACTGGGCTATAGCGGGAAAGGTTCCCAAGGACAATACCGCAAATAAGGCGAGTACTTGTTTCTTCATAAAGGCAAAATTACGACAGGAAAAGAGTAGCCCGCAAAAAAATGCTTTGCGGGCCGCAGGGTTGCTTTAGTGTTTGGTAAAGCGTATTGTGCTTTGCTTGCCGGTTCCGGCTGCATCGGTTACTTTAAGCAGGTAGATGCCTGCAGGTAAAGCAGTAATGTTGACCTGCTGCACTCGGTTCGCCGACAGCAAGGCCTTCCCTTCAATGCTGTACACAACAGCATCCACGGCTACGCCACAGTGCAGGTAAAGCACATCTGTGGCCGGGTTGGGGCTGAGGCTTACTTCAAGCACATTGCGTTGCGTATTCCAGATGCCGGTGCTTGGCAGGGTCCTGAAAGAAGCGGTATCCCAGGCAGAGAAGGAGCCGTCGTCGCAGGCGGCGCGTACGTGCGCATAGTACAGGGTATTGGGGCTGAGGCCGGTCTTGTTGTAGCTGGTGGTGGTTACGGGAACAGCGCTGCCGGCAGGCGTTACTGTAGCCGATTGGTCTACTACAATTTCATAGTTGGTGGTGAAGCCGGCAATGCTGCTGCTCCAGGCAATGGTGGCGCTGTTTTCGTTCACGCTGGTTGCGGCGATGTTGTCTGCTGTGGGGCATATGCCATCCAGGGTGGTCAGGTTGTCGATCGCAAAATAATAGGGAGTGACGTTGATGGAAGAGGTGGTCTGGAAGGTAATGCTGTCCACATTACCCAATGGCAGCAGGTCGACCCACTTCCAGGTATTCAGCACCATGGTGTCGGCGCCATAATTGGCCAGGGTTACTACCGCGCTGTCTGCCGATCTTGCGCCATTCAGGTAGCCGCGTACGATCACTTTAAACCAGCTATTGGCCGTGTAGTTGGCTTTGATCCAACGGTAGGCTAAAGTCGTATTGGTCATGTAAAGCCCTTGGACTTTGTGGCCTGCAGCAGCACCGGTAAGCTTTACGCCTTCTTCAACGCTCCTGGAGAAATTGGTCAAATCCGTTTCGGCATAGGCGATACCGTACTGGGCGGAATTGTCGGCGCCCTTACCGGTAATGGCTGCCCACTGGTTAGAATAACCGGGCGTTACGGTATCGGTTCGGTTGGAATAATTGAACTGAGCCTGGTAGCCGCCGCCGAAGTCGAGCTTGCCGTAATAGCGGGCGTTGCCGCTTTCAAAGGGATAGATACCATCAACCGGCGCGATGGACTCCAGGTAAGAAGTATCGGGACCGGGAAGAGGGAGCGCTTCGAAGTCCGACACGGTCTGCGCTTTAGCCTGCAAACCGACCAGGCCAAGCAGTGCGGCAGTAATAAGGGTTGTGGGTAATGAATATGTCATAGATCAAATAGTTAGCATGCTGGGGGCTCAACTTGGTCCGGGACACGGGAAATTACGGAAAGACATACCAGCCCTGACTGGTGTGTGGGTCGTATCTCCGGCTTTTATTCCCGAAAGCGGTTGATGCAGTATTGCAGTCCTGGCAGGTCTTCTGACTTATCCCAGCTGCTTCGGCCTTCCCGTCCCGAAAGGGGCAGTGGCATGGTGGAGAAGCAGCATCGAACGGGCTTACAGCAGCGGGTACTGTTCCGGATTTGCACCGGATTCCCTTGTCCAAGGAGACGCAAAGGTAATTAAAAATTAAAACCCGGGTCAATTAAAATTTTGTTCCGAAATTTGTACTACGCTTGCGCCGCCCCTGTCCTGCAGCGGTTCCGGAGCAGCCCTGTCCATTAACTATCTTATCTGAATAAACCATTTAAAAGATGAAATTCTCGATCGGCGATATCGTCTTGCTGAAGCGGACCGGCGAAGAAGGCAGGGTGGTAGATTTTGTGAATAAGGAGATGATCGAGGTGGAAGTGGGCGGCACTCATTTTCCCGTTTTTCTTGATGAGGTAGATCATCCCTACCTGAAATGGTTTACCGATAAAAAGAAGGGCCGGCCCGCGGCCATCCGCCGTATCGATGAGGTGCCGGTAGAACCGCAGGTGCGGGGCATCGGGCATGGCGTAGCCTCCGGCTTCCATCTTTCCTTTTTGCCGGTGTTCCGCTTCGATGAGTATGAGGATGTGGTCGATAAGCTGAAGACCTATTTTATCAACCAGACGCCGCACCTGCTTACCCTGCAATACGAATGCCAGGGTCAGGGCGGTGCTTTTTTCAGGCATAAGACCGAGCTGAGACCCTTTTCTCATTTTTACCTGCACGACATTCCTTTCACCGCCATGCAGGAGCAGCCCCGTTTTTCCTGGATACTTGAGCAGCAGCAGGCACGCGATCGCGCTGCCAGCCTGAGCAATACCCTGCGCATCAAGCCCAAAAAATTATTTGAGTATATCAGCCACATCCAGCAGGAGAACAAGCCCATGTTCCATATCCAGCTGGCCGAAGACTTCCCGCTGCCGACGCCCCTTGAGTCGCAGCTGCAGCTCAAAGAATCTGTAGGCAGCATTGTTACGGCGTTGAAGACGGTGAAAAAAGAAAAGCCCCGTACAGAGATCGATCTTCATATTGAAGCGCTGGTGGCGGATATCAGGGGATTAAGCAATTTCGAAATGCTCACGATACAGCTGGAAGCCTTCAGCGATGCGCTCGATGAAGCCATCGGAAATCACCAGCAATCGCTGGTAGTGATCCACGGTGTAGGCAAAGGCAGGCTGAAGGAAGAGATCCATCGGATCCTGCGCGAGACATGGGCTGTCGATTTCTACCAACACGACTGGAATCCGCGTTACGGTTATGGTGCAACCGAAATTTTCTTTCGGCAATAAGGCTCCGGCGCGACACTGTCAGAACAAGATAAGCCACTCAATAAAAAAACGCCCGGGCATCCCGGGCGTTCCTGTTAACGTATAAGGGGCAAAAATTTAATAGCTGAAATCCTTGATAAAGGCGTTTGAGCTGACAATATTCTCGGTAATGTCGTTCTGCACGGTGCCGTTTACCTCTGCTTTGTATTTCAGGGTGTAGCTGGTAGCGCCGAAATTCTGAGCGCTGATCGACATACTGGCGTTGAATAAGGGCGTTACGGATTCCACGACAAAGGTACCGCCGGCTTCCAGCTCTGCTTCGGAAATAAGAAAGCCTTGTTCGTTGCTCCGTACCTGGCCATTGACTTTCCAGAGCGTAGCGTTAAGGGTGCTGTTAGAGCCGACCACCGTAAAATGGACGACATCCCCTTCCGCATCCTTTACGCCCGGTGTCGAAAAGGTGAATTTAATGTTCTTGTTTGCCGAGGGCACCACGGGATTGTCGTCTTTTGAGCAGGAGCCCAGGGTCAGCGCGCAGGCAGCTAGGATACCCAGGTGTAAAAGCGTTTTTTTCATAAAAAAAGTAGTGAGTGAAAATAAAGAAATAGGGTTTGTTCTTCGGGAACAAAAGTAGTGCCAGGATACAAGGCAGGCCATACCGTTTAGGAGTGGTTTTTTTCTACCTGCTTTCCGGTAGTGCGCATTAAATGTTATGTTTTCCTGTTTATTTTATTTTGAAAATCATTGATATATACTAATTGCAATAGCAGAATTGTACGGAGATAGCATTCCCTAAAGGCGGGATTTCAGTTGTTAAATATTGCACAACAGATGCCGGCGCAACTGTCTGGCAGCCGGATACCTGCCATTGCAAATAAAGCGTTAGTCTTGTTGCACCTGCCGGCGGAAATTACCGGCAGAAAAGCCGGTATGCTTGCGGAAGAAACGGTTGAAATAAGCAGGGTCTTCAAAGCCCAGGTGATAGCTGATCTCTTTGATGATATAGCCCGAGTGGAGCAGCAGGCGCTTGGCTTCTATAATCAGGCGTTCTTTGATCAGGCCATTAAGCGTCAGACCGCTGTGCTGCCGGCAAAGCTCATTCAGCTTCTTTACCGACACCAGCAAATGCGTGGCATAGTAGGAGGGAAGATGCTGCTCCCGGTAGTGGGCTTCCAGCGCCTGCTTCAGTCTGGTGAACAGCATAGACTCGGCCCTTACATGGGGCTGATCCGCTGTTTGGGCAAATTGTCCGCATTTCAGCAGCAGAATATGCAGGTAGCTGCGTACGATATCCATATGAATGCGGGTGCCGGCAGCGCCTTCCTTGCTCATGGCGTAGGAGAGCTGCTGCAGTTCGGCAAATTGTTCCGCTGTCAGTGTCAGAACGGGAGCTCCGTTGCTGTGCATATGCAGCAGCCGGTCGGGTGGGGCGGCATTGGCCGGATCGCCCAGATAATAGAAGTCGGAGGAAAACAGCAGAATGGAACCAAAGCTTCCCGGCTCCCGGTTCACCTTATGCACCTGGCCGGGCAATACAAAATGGATGCTGTGGTCAGGGATAGGATAGGTATCGAAGTCGATCTCGTGTGTACCGCCACCTTTGTCGAAAAGGAAGATCTCGTAGTAGCTGTGCCGATGTGGCAGCGAAGGATCGTATTGAGAGCTGCGGTCCAATGCAATGTATTGGAACATTATCTCCTCTTCCTGCTGCTGCGGAAAATTATGTGTGGGTATGAGTGCGGCTTCCGTCATTCTTGTATAAACAATAGACGGAAAAGTAAACACGGGGGATAGGGTCAGGCATTAAAATGTGGGCAAAAGTACCGGCATACCGGGAGCCCCATATGCTATGACCGGCGCGGATTACAGCATATTTAAATAAGGAAATGTCAAGCCGTAAAAAAAACAACAGGGCCACCGAAAAAGGCAGCCCTGTTGGCAATATAAAATACGATCCGTATTACGATTAAGGGAAAATACCCAGCTCTTCGTAAGCCACACCGATCTTATTGATGGAGCAGATGAAGGCGGCAGTACGCAGGTCTTCAACGCCGGAATGGGATTTGAAGGCTTCGCGGATTTCATGATAAGAGGTGATCATTGTATCTTCCAGGCCGGAGTACACCAGGTCCACTTCATCGGGGCCATGCAGCAGCACCTTACGCTCGATCTCGTTGGCGCGCTTGCCGGTCATGCTTTCCATGGTTTTCAGGATCTCGCCGAACTGGTTTTCGCTGAAACGCTTTTCCAGGCGGCCGTAGCGTACGTGGCTCAGGTTTTTCAGCCACTCGAAGTAAGATACGGTTACGCCACCGGCATTGAGATACATGTCGGGCACCACAACTACACCTTTCTGGTTCAGGATAACGTCTGCATCAGGAGTCAGCGGGCCATTGGCGGCTTCACCCACGATCTTGGCCTTAATGTTGGCTGCGTTGCCGCCATGGATCACGCTTTCCAGCGCTGCAGGGATCAGGATATCGCAATCCAGCTCCAGGGCATGGGCGCTTACGGGGATATTCTCTGCTCCGGGGAAGTTAAGGATAGAGCCGGTTTCTTTACGGTGGGCAACTACTTTTTCCAGATCCAGTCCGTTGGGGTTGGAAATAGCGCCTTCGTATTCAGCCAGGCCAACCAGGATCGCACCGCTTTCCTGGAAATATTTGGCAGCGTGATAACCTACGTTACCAAGACCTTGTACAACGATTTTTTTACCGGCCAAACCAGTGGTCAGGCCCAGGTTCTTCATGTCTTCGGCAACATTACACAGCTCGCGGATACCGTAGTAAACACCGAGGCCGGTAGCTTCTGTACGGCCGCGTACGCCGCCTTGCGCGATGGGTTTACCGGTTACGCATGCCTGGGCATTCAGCTCGCCGGGATTAAGAGAAGCATAGGTATCTACGATCCAGCTCATTTCACGGGCGCCGGTACCGTAGTCGGGGGCCGGTACGTCGATGCCGGGTCCGATAAAGTTCTTTTTGGCCAGCTCAGAGGTATAACGACGGGTGATCTTCTCCAGCTCGAAGGGTGTGTACTTTTTAGGATCGATCTTGATGCCGCCTTTACCACCACCAAAGGGAACATTCACCATAGCGCACTTGTAGGTCATCAGGGCAGCCAGGGCCATTACTTCGTCCTGGTTTACATCCATACTGAAACGGATACCACCTTTACAGGGCAGCTTGTGGTGGGAGTGCTGCACACGGTACGCTTCAATTACCTCTACACCGTCGCCGATGCGTACCGGGAATTTGATCTGGAGAATGGAGTTACAGGCTTTGATTTGCTCGAGAATACCTTTTTCAAAACGGGTAAATTTCGCAGCCTTGTCGAAGTTGCGCTCAACGCCCTGGAAAAAGCTGTATTCAGTGTGACCTGAAGTAGTAGTTACTGTTGCCGTAGAAGCCATAAAATTTAAAATAAGTGATGAATTACTTAGTCTTGATCAACTAATGCTTGTTGTTATTTTGATTGCGTTCCAGTTTCTTGATTTTTCGCTCCAAAAACACCAGAAATAAAATAATGCCGGCAAAAATAGTGCAAATAACCAATAGAACAACATAAATTTTGCCTTCGGAACGGAAAGTATCGGCCATCTCCGGGCGCTCCTGCGCATGGCAGAAAACCGGGAGCAGGAACAACAGGGTGAGTAGACGCTTACTGTTGATCAGGGCCGAAATGCTGCGAAAGATCTTCATTGAGTATATCCTTTTTTTCTAAGAGTTTCAATCGTATGGTCAATGTCGTCATCCATACGCCCAGCAGTATCCACCCGATCACAGCCGGGTAAAATACCATACGCATACGGTTGTCGAGATCGTAGGTATTGAAGCCGGCATTGCCGCCGCTGCCGGGATGCAGCGAATCGGCCAGGCTGGGCAGGATCCAGATAAAGGGGATCATAAGGGCGAAGGCAAAAATATTGTACACCGCGCTGATCTTGGCCCGCTTGTCGTAATCGCTTATCGCGCCGCGCAGCGCCAGGTAGGCAAAGTAGGAAAGCATGCTGAGCGCTGCACCCAGCTGTTTGGGATCGTTGCTCCAGGGTTCGCCCCAGGTATAATTGGCCCATTCCATACCGGTGACCAGTCCCAGCGCGCCAAACACCAGGCCGATATTAGTATATTGCACTGCACAGATGTCCTCCTTAAGGTTGCCGTTGCGTAAATAGCGGATGGAATATACCAGGCTGATGGTGAACAAGGTCATCATGCCAAACCACATGGGTACGTGAAAATAAAGATTGCGGATACTTTCGTGGATAAGGGCGAGGGCAGGAACGGGGAACAGAAGGCCGCCGATAATCGTATAGATCAGCAACGCCACACAGAGAATTTTCCACCAGGACTTTCGCATGAAGCAAATCGGAATTGGTAAGGCAGCCTGAGCCGCAAAATTTGCGCAAAGGTAGGTGGGTTTATTGAAATAAAGCCATTCGGGACAGATCATTTTTAATATCCCGGCCATAGCGGCTGTTCCAGCGGTGCTGCTTTCCCCGAGGGCTATTCTCCGGTCCCCGCTTTGGATATGTTCCTGTCTTTTTGTACGGCCAGGCTGTAAGCCTCTTCCAGGTAAGGCCAGAACTGTTCAAATGTTGCGTTGGTGGGATTGAGCACAGAAATCCAGTACATATTCCCGTACATCGGGTGCGGCATCAGTGTGTCCAGAGCGGCAAAATCGGGACCGCTGTCTACAAAGCCGCCAATGCCGGGACGGGAGGGAAGATGACCGAATAACGCTTTGAAGCTGTCTTTGCCTATGCCGGCATTGAGCCGGAAAACGCCTTCCCTGCTAAGCAGCGAGATATGGTCAAACTCGTTGTCCGAAGTCACAACGGTAGCGAAGGGAAAACGGTTGTCGGCGCCGAATAGAAAAAACAGATCGCCATCCGCTTCCTGGACATAGCTGTCTTTCAGGCCGGCAATGATCTTTTCTTTGATCAAATCGAGCTTCATCGGAGTAAACGGTTAAATCGGTTGTGCAGAACGGCAAATATAATTAAAAGCCGGCGTACCAGTCTTTATCGCGGCATAAAGACCGGGAAAATACTTTTATTTTTCCCTGGCTTTTTCCTCTTTTTCCTTTGTTTTCTTTGCCTTCCGGGCTTCCTGTTTGGCTACATGCTTCTCATGCTCATTTTTCCAGAAGTCCCGCTGGTCCGTGCCTACCTTTTTCCAGAATTTTTTGTGCCGTTCTTTTGTCTCTTCGCGGCTTTCCTTTTTCTCTGTTTTGGCCTTCTTTGTTTCCTGCGCACGGGCGGGCTGTTGCAGCAGCGCGATCGCGAGCAGAAGCAGCAATGCTTGTTTCATGGGTATGCTATTTTGTTTCTGCCTCAAAAATAAGAATTAAGGATAGGGCTGTGCCTGGCCCCAAAAGCTTTCCTGCTGCCCGGATATGATCAAGACTGCCTTCTCCCGGTTGTGAAATCCTTTATACAAGCGGTATTCACCAGGATATTCTTTCAACCCTTACCGTCTTTGCAGCAACAACGGAAAGTCTGTTATACTTTTCACAATACCGGTTTCCCGGTACCACTTCTGCACTGGTAGCAAAGTACTTTTGCCCGCAGTTTTGAAACAAACCGATATTGAATATGAAAACAAAACGTACTTCCCGCTTTTCTTGGAAACAGCTGTTCCTCGCCGGTCTGCTGCCTGCCTTTATTGTCCTGGTCGCCTCCTGTGGCAAAGACGATAATCCCGGCCCTGATCCCGGCCCCGCCCCGACAACCGATTCGCCCGGGCACATCCCCGGTATGGGCGAATTCGGCGGCACGCTGCAAGGTACGCCCTATGCCTTTCCTTCAGGTGTAAGCCTGGTCAATGATACGCTTTTCGGCGATAATCCTACTGAAGATACCGTGTTTGCGACCAGGGGCCACGGCAGCTATGTTGACGTGCACCTGGTGCTCTACAACAGCGGCCCCCAGGTGGTATGGCAAATTCCGGGCGGACTTACCTTTGAATGTTTTGACCCCGAATACCAGAACGGCATCTGCGCCGAGACCAATAGCATTACCCTGCCCGCGCACGATACGGTAGTGGTGCTCATCCAGGCCTACTGCATCAACGCTTCCAAGCATCCCAGCGGCGATTACTTCAAGCTGGGGCCGGTAACCAACTCGGCATCCATGAACGAGCTGATCGAGCTGTTGCGCAACAAGGCCGTGCCTGATGGCGAAGGCGGCGAGGTGCAAAGCGCGGTGTGGGCCATTTCTGATCATGACGGCCTGAGAGAATCGAACCGTACGGATATTGCAGGTATGCCCAATAAATAATTTCCGGATAATAAAAGAAGAGGCTGGCTCCAAAAAAAATTACGGAGCCAGCCTTTTTCTGTGTAAAAAGAATAGCGCTTATCGTTTGCTGAGCTTCACCGCGAAGCCTTTGCCGCTGAGCAGGTACAGGCCCGGCGCCAGGCCGGCAACGCTGAAGGTATAGCCGTCGTGGTCGATAAGGTGCTGCTGCAGCATCCGGCCGCTCATATCGGTCAGCCGGACATGCAGCGGCAGTGTATAACCCCTGACCTGTATACTTACCTGGTTTGTGGCCGGGTTGGGAACGATCGTAAGACCAGGCTGGCCGCTGAAGTTCAGGACCGCGATATTGCTGTACCGGGAATCGCCATCGATCCCGTTCGCTTTTACACGGTAGTAGTTGTTGCCGGGTATCACGCCTGTATGCCGGTAGCTGTATCGGCCTTCCTGTTGTTTTGCCGCGTCTTTGCTAAGGGTCTTAAACAGGCTGAAGCGGCGTCCGTCGCTGCTTTGCTCCAGCTGGAAGCCTGCGATACCCGCTGTGCCCCCTGTTTGCCAGTCAAGCCGGGCTGCCTGTTGCTCCTGATGCGCCGTTAGCCGGATAGCATCATTAGGTAAAGGGTTGTTGGGGCTGATATTCACTTGTACCTTATTGGTGCTGATAGCTACGCATTCATTGGGGCCGAAGCTGGCATTGGCCAGGTTGGCGAATGGCTGATTGAGATAAGTGTTCAGGTTAAGCGAAGGGCTGTAGGAAACACCGTAAACTGTATAGCTTCCCGGCCCCCGGCTTTGCAGGTTGGGCGATGTGGTGCTGATATCAATAATAGTTCCTGCATTGTTGATCACCAGGAAGGCGTAATTACCGGGCGGGGTTTGTAGCTCCGGATAGACTTGTGCCGGGCCGCTGATGTTGACCCTATAGGTGCCCAGGTTGTTCGTACCTCTTCTCATTACAGCAAGCGTATAGACACTGTCGCGTTTACCGGTAAAAGTAAAGCTACTGCTGGTAGAAGTGCTACTGCTGGTTGGGCTGGTAAAATAGGTAGTGCTGCCGTAGGCGTAGTTATTGCAGGCGCCGGCATCAGTGGCTATCAGGCCACCCTGGCCATAAATCGTCATATAAGGGTTGGCTGGTAACGTGTACAATGTTCTTCCGATAGTATAGGTACCTGGCTGCGCCACCCGGAAGCGGTACAGGTCATACCTGCCGTTATACCCGGTACCTGTCCTGCAGGTCGAATCGGTAGGGCTGTTGCGGAACCCGAGGACACCGGTCGGGTCAGTAGCTGTTATTTCCCCGGCGAAGGTATCCACGCCCTGACCATATATGGGGAGCAGGTCCAATTGCAGCGCGGCGTCACCTTGCAATGCGTTGACCGGATCGGCGGGCCATATCCCTGATTGTTGCGCTGTAGAACAGATGGGTTGAATAGTGATACCGGCATTATTGATATCGAAAAAGATATTTCCCCGTGCTGCTACCATGATCCTGCCGTTTTGTGTGTTGATATTAGGAACGGTTATAGCAGCCGAGCCATTGTTGGGAACGGAATCCTGTAAGATATGGTCGTAGCTGAGACCATCTGCAGCAAACAATATTTTTACACTTTGTGTATTTACCGGCGCCTGGTTGGTGGCCGCAACATCCCAGGTTACGGTAGCGGCCGAGCCGCCGAATAAGGTAAGCGGAGTATTCTGGCTGCTGACCTGGAAAGGAGCTGTTCCGGTGGTCCTGATCAGGAGGGTATCGACACTGGTGCCGCCGACGCCGGGATGATTGTCGCGCACGGTAGCCCAGAACGTGAGCAGCCTCGGAACGGAAGACAGCACTTCAAATGCCGGATATATATTGGCACGCAAGCTATCCATACCGGGGATATATCGATAAGGCCGGCTGGCGGGCTGAAAGGAGCGTACTATAGGGCCGGTAGCTGTGGCCGGGGTAGCCAGCACCGAGTCGCCGGTACCCAGGTCCATCTGCTCAAAGGAATAAAGCAGGTTGTTGTCTTCGGCGTCGGTCGCATCGGCATATAGCCGGTAAGGTGTAGATATGGGAATAAAGAAAGTATCATCAGAAGGCGTAGTGATCGCCGGGGTAGTATTGACAGCCCCGGTGGTATAACAGCTGCCCGCGGTGCTGTTGGTAAAAGCCTTCATCTGCCCTATGGAGCCCCCGTGAAAATAATTGGTGGTGTTATAAGAAGTAAAGGCAGGGGGGCAACCCGAATAGGCCATTATTGTCGAACCGCCGCCGGGCTCCCAGGCCGAGTTGGGTCCAAAGGAACAGTTTGCGGCATTGGAATTATGGGTATGGCCACCGCTTAGCTGGTGACATATCTCGTGGCTGGCTGCCCGCAACAAGTACGAGGTAGGATTGAGCGAATTAAATCCCGCAGTAGCTTTCCCTTTATTATTATTCCAGCAGGCTCCTCTTACAATGGCGCACCCCCCGAAATTGTTATAGAATATTGTAATGCCCAGGTCGTAGTCGGTGCTGCTCAGGTTATTGCTGAAGCTGGTATGAGAAGCATCCAGCTGGCCGCAGGACCCCTGGGTAGGATCGAACGGGTCGGTGGTGGGATCGGTATAGATCAGGTTATTGTTCGTCACCATGGTAAACCGTATGCCCATATCTCTCTCGTATATGGCATTCACATTATTGATCAACGCCGTAAGATTGGCAATCGCATTGGCCTGGCTGCCGCTGGCATTGGTATATTCTCCGGTACAGGCGACAGCAAGGCGGTATATACGCAGGGAATATCCTGTAGAGGGCGTTAAAGTCGGTTTCTGGCCGATAGCTTCTTCCGTGAGCTGCCGGGTGATGTCGTCTCCCATGCTGCATACGGCTAATGGCGCCTGCGCATCGGGCCGCCCGGCATCATCGAAAACATCGATCGTCGCGAGGTGTTCCTCACCCGGTACACCATCCGGGGTACTGATATACCAGGTATAGCCACCACGTAGCACAATCCCGTAGACCTTGTCTTTATAAGCGCTGAGGTGGATCAGCTCGCTTTTATCCTTGCTGTAGCCGCTGTAGGTATGGACCGGCACTTTGGGGGCGCCATCAGTTTGATGTAACAGCTGTGTCTCTTCCAGGAAAAATTCCGTCATATGGCCGTCAGGAGCCGGCAATACCAGGCGCACGGCAGCAGGTTTTAGCGCGTTGTTTTCCCGAGGTATCCGGCTCAATAAGGAATGGAGCGCCAACCGATCGGTATAATACGAAGCAAAGCTGCCTTGTGCAGATGGATCCGGAGAAGCTGCCGTAAGGCGTTGCCAGGTCTGGGCGCTGGCTGTCAGCATGAAGCTGCAAAACAAGAGCGTTATTAATGCTTTTGGGATAAAGCTTATATTCATAGCAGTATATTTTAGGGTATCCTTATTTATGAGCTTATATCGCAAAGTAGTAGATTCCTTTTAATGGCCCAGGGTGAATTTCCGATCACCCTAAATGTTAAGAGGGCGCTTATTGCTGTGTAGAAAACGCCTGATAAGGCTATAGGTAAATATCCGTTGCAGAGCACATCCTTTGCTGTACCTTTACCGCTGCTTTATTTACCAATATCAGATGATTACGATCATATCCGGGACCAACAGGAAAGATAGCCGCACAATACAGGTAGCCACGCATTATTTTCACCGCTTGCGGGAAAAAGGCGAAGCGGTGCACCTGGTGTCGCTCGAAGGCAGAAATGTATTTACCCGCAACGAGGAAGTGAAGCAGCTGGAGCATGAGCTGCTGATCCCGACCGAAAAGTTCATCATGATCATGCCCGAGTATAATGGTAGTTTCCCCGGTGTGTTGAAAGCCTTGCTGGATAGCACGGATATAAAAAAATGCTGGTGGCATAAAAAAGCGCTGCTGACGGGTGTAGCCGATGGCCGGGGCGGCAACCTGCGCGGTATCGAGCACATGACCAATATCCTGCACTATTTAAAGATGAATGTCTATTACGATAAGCTCCCCTTATCCCGTATCAATGAGGAAATGGACCCTGAGGGGCAATTCCTGCACGAACGCACGCGCAACGCGATCCTGGACCAGATCGAAGGCTTCGTGCAATATTGATGGAGGGGCGTAAGCGGAATAATCCCCCTTCACGGGGTAATCCGGTCTTGCCGATAACCCCCAAATTTGCGGTATGAGCCCCACAAAATCCGGTATTTTTGCCCTGTGCCTCTGTTGTTTCCTGGCTTCCTGCAGCGCTTTGAAAAAACGTGCCGCAGCACCGGCAACACCCCTGGAAAATAAAGCAGCCCCGGCCGACAGCCTCCTGGGTATCTATCGTGCCAGCGCAACCAAAGCATGGGAGCTGGTCCATACCGGGATCGATATCCGCTTTCATATCAAAGAGCGCAGCGCTTCCGGTACGGCGGTGCTTACGCTCCATCCTTACTACTATGCAACGGATAGCATTGTGCTGGATGCCAAAGCGATGAAAATAGCGGAGGTAAGCCTGGCAGGTCAGCCGCTTCGCTATAGCTACGATACCTTGCAGCTGAAGATACGGCTGCCGCAACGCTACAGCCGCAAGGATACGTTGCAGCTGCAGATCCGGTACGAAGCGATGCCTTATGCTTTCGCAGCAGGCGGCAGCGATGCGATCAGCGAAGACAGGGGCCTGTACTTCGTCAATGCCGACGGTAAAGAACCTTACCAGCCGGTGCAGATATGGACGCAAGGCGAAACGGAAGCCAACAGTCATTGGTTCCCTACTTTCGACAAGACCAATTTCCGTTCGGCCTTCGATATCACCATGCATGTTCCCGATAGCTTTAAAACTTTAAGCAACGGCCTTTTGGTAAAGTCGGTAAAAGAGACTGGTGGCTGGCGCGCGGACAGCTGGCGGCAGGCGCTGCCCATACCACCTTACCTGGCCATGATGGCCGCAGGTAATTTTGCCATCGTTAAAGACAAGAGCTGGAAGGGCAAGGAAGTGAGCTATTATGTGCCGCAGGAATACGGTGCTTTCGCAAAAGATATTTTCGCCGGCACACCCGAAATGATCGAGTTTTATGCTAACCTGCTGAGGGTTCCTTTCCCCTGGGACAAGTACAGCCAGGTGGTTGCCTACGACTATGTTTCGGGCGCTATGGAAAATGTTTCGGCGAGCCTCTTCGGCGCTTTCAATCTTAAAGATAAAAGACAGCTCGCCGACGATAACAATGATTATATCGTCGCGCATGAGCTGTTCCACCAATGGTTCGGCGACTATGTGACCGCCGAATCCTGGAGCAACCTTACCCTGAACGAATCCTTTGCCGATTACGGCGAGTACCTCTGGGCCGAACATCGTTCGGGCAAGCCCGCATTACAGCTGGCCTGGATACAGGGCCAGCTCAAATACCTGGCCCAGGCCCGCCGCAAAGATTCGCCGCTGGTCCGCTATCACTACCGCTCGCACGAAGAGATGTTCGACCGTGTGTCCTATTCCAAGGGCGGGCTTATACTGCATTACCTGCGGCAGCTTACGGGCGACGAAGCTTTCTTCGATGCGCTGCATCTGTACCTGACGCAAAATGCCCTGTACAGCGCCGAGGTCAGCCAGCTGCGCCTTGCCTTTGAGCAGGTGACCGGTAAAGACTGGAACTGGTTCTTCGACGAATGGTATTACCGCGGCGGGCACCCTAAGCTGTCTGTACAGTATCGTTACGACGATGCCCGGCAGCTGCTTGAAGTAAAGGTAGCCCAGGCGCAGAACGATTCGGCCGGCGTATACATCCTTCCCCTGAAAGCGCAGCTGATCTATGGCAACCAGGCATCGGAAACGGATTGGCTTATCGATAAGGAAGAGCAGACTTTCAGCTATCCTTATCGCAACGGTCAAAGGCCGGTGCTGGTGCCCGATGCGGGGCATTGGATGCCCGGCGAGCTAGAAGACAGGAAAACGGCGCCGCAATGGGAAGTCCAGTTTTTGTACAGCAACGACCGCATCAGCAAACGCCAGGCGGTAATGGCCTGTTCCCTGCTGAAGAACAACGATACGGCGCAGCAGGTACTGGAAGCGGCGCTTGAGGATAAAGATGCATATATCCGCAACCTTGCCATCAACCTGAGGAATTATGAGGTCAATGCAAAAATTTCCGGTACCTGGATCGCGAAGCTTGGCCATATCGCTACCTTCGACCAGGACAGCAGGGCCCGCGCCAGCGCCTTGATCGCGCTGGGCAGAATGGATAACCAAAGCTATGCTTCGGCCTATCAGCAGGCCCTGGACGACAGCTCCTACCTGGTTGCAGCCGGCGGCCTCTATGCGCTTGACCAGGTCAATCATAAGCAGGCGCTGGAATACGCCCGGCAGTTAAAGCCGGAAACCATGAGGGGGAATGCATTGCTGTACCAGGCTGCCGGCGTGATCGCAAAGGAAGGCCTGGCGGCCGACTATGATTTCTTCGAACAAAAGCTGCTGCATCTTTTTGAAGGCATGCGCAGCAGCTTCCTGGGCGCATTTAGCGAGTACATGCTGCAGCTTAAGGATGAAGCTGCCTTCAGCAAAGGGGTAGCCTTGCTCAGCCGTTTATCCGACAATAAAAAAGACAGCGAGAGCAGCTTATACACCGCATCCATTCTTTACCGCCTGCAGGTAAATGCAGACAAACAGGTGAAGCTGGCCACGGAACGTGCAGCGATAGACGAGGCCAAAAACCGCCGGGAGATTGCTGCAGCGGCCTGGCAGCGTTATAAGGAAAGCCTTACCGACGAGCAGCTGAAAGAAGCGGCCGCACAATATGAAAAAGAATAACAATAGGCCAGATGGTTACCTGGCCTTATTGTTATTGAAAACAAGTTTAATGATTGCCCAGTACTGTTTTCAGTGAAGGCACGGTCCAGAGCGTATCGACGAAGCGCTTTTCCCGGTCATAGAAATGCTGTACTGGTGCAAAGCCTGATTTACGCGCCATCTGCTCGATCTGGCGCATATCGTACTTCTGCGATACTTCCATATAGATCGCTTCATCTTTATCGAACGAGATCTCCGTATCGCCGCACAACGTCACTTTCTGCGCTTCGGTGCTGATGAGGTAGCTTTTGCAGGCCCCGGTTCCGGGATCATACACCGGGTAGTGCCTGAATTTTTCCAGGTCGAAGTTACCTTCCAGCTCCCGGTTGATCCGGCGCAGCAGGTTCAGGTTGAACTCACGCGTAATGCCGGCCGCATCGTTGTAGGCATCCAGGATCACCGAAGGGTCTTTCTTCAGATCGAAGCCGATAAGCAACAGGTCGCCCTCGTTAAGATAGGTATGCAGTTCGCGGCAGAAATGCAGCGCTTCTTCGGGTTGCATATTGCCGATCGTGGCGCCGAGAAACAGGACCAGCTTGGGGCCCTGGCTGTAGCGGGCCAGCTCATCCAGCATATGAAAGTATTCGCCGGTAAAGCCTTTGACTGCCAGGCCGGGCAGCTTGCCGGGAATGTTTTGTTCCAGCTGTCCGATCACATTTCCAGAGATATCGATAGGGTAATAATGATTACTGATGCCGCGCTGCAAAGCCTGCTCCAGCAGGAACAGCGACTTGGAAGCGTCGCCGGCGCCCAGCTCTACGATATCGAATCGTCGCTGGTATTGCAGGCACGAGCCGAGTATCGCATTGCTCTGCCTTTGCAGTATTTCGAGCTCAGCGTTGGTGAGGTAATACTCGGGGCTTTCCATGATCTGCTGGAACAGCCTGTCGCCCGTAGCGTCGTAAAAATATTTAGGCTCAAGGTATTTCTGCCGTGCAGACAATCCCCTGATCACATCCCTGCGAAAATGATTATCCGGTACCGACATGCATGTTTTGTCTTGTGCTATCGTTGATTTCATACTTGCGTATTGATTTGATTGACGGTCCGGATCGGGATCCGGATGGGTTTAGTTTACAATGACCGGGCCAGGCGAATGCCGGTAAACTGCCATCGTAGCTCGGGCTGGAAAAAATTGCGGTAGGTATTGCGGCTGTGCCCCGGTGTGGTTGCTTCGGAGGCGCCGCGCAGCACCATCTGGTTCACCATGAACTTGCCATTGTACTCGCCGATAGCGCCTTCAGCCTTGGCGAAACCGGGATAGGGCAGGTAAGCGCTTTCGGTCCATTCCCAGCGGGCGCCCCAGTCGAAGCGGTCGCTGGCGATCTCCCATTCCGCTTCCGTGGGCAGGCGATAGCCGGCCCAGGCAGCAAAGGCCCAGGCTTCGTAATAGCTGATATGGCATACCGGCTGCTTCAGCGGGACCAGTGTCAATCCTTCAGGAGTGTAGTGATACCAGGCATCTTCTATCTGCTGCCAGTACAGCGGCGCCTGCACCTGATGCTGCTTTACCCAGGCCCATCCATCCGAATGCCAGTGCCGGAAATCCTGGTAGCCCTTATCTGCGATGAAAGCCATAAATTCTTCGTTGGTCACCGGCGTATCCCTTATCGCATAAGCCCGGGCATAGACTTTATGACGGCTCAGCTCATTGTCGAAGCAGAACGACTGGCCGGTAGCGCCGATCTCGTACACGCCTTCCGCCACATCGATCCAGGCTTTTTCTGCAATGTCCTTCACGACGGGCCTTTCGTAGGCGGTGGTATAAGCAGGCAGCAGGGGATTGTGTCCCAGTATATATTTAATATCGGTGATCAATAGCTCCTGGTGCTGCTCCTCGTGGTTGAAGCCCAGCCGGAGGATAGCCTGCAGGTCTTCCGGCAGCGTCTCTTCATTAGCCAGGAAAGCGGTCATGGCTTCATCGACATAGCTGCGGTAGCGCCGCACCTCTTCCACTGTTGGACGGCTGAGGTTGCCCCTGTCGGTGCGGATCACACGGGCGCCAACGGTTTCATAGTAGCTGTTGAAAACATAGTTGTACTCCGGGTCGAAAACAGCATAGCCCGGCTGGTGCGGCGCCAGCACGAAGGTCTCGAAGAACCAGGTAGTATGACCCAGGTGCCATTTGGGCGGGCTCACATCTACTACGGGTTGCACCACATGATCTTCCGGGCTGAGGGATGCGCAGATAGCCAGGGTGCGTGCTCTTAATTTCTGATAGGTTTCCTGAAAATTCATGTATATCCTGCTATAGTTCCAACGAAAAGAATAAGTTGTTCAATGATTCCGAAAGGGTGGGGTGCGCAAACATATGCTCCTTTACCTGCTCGTAGCTGAAGCCGGCCACCATAGCCATTTGCAGCACGCTCATGATCTCTCCGCCATTGTTGCACAGCAATGCCGCGCCCAGTATCTTGCCCGAATCTTCGTCCACGATGGCTTTCAGCAGACCCTTCGGCTTATGATCGATGATGCCGCGGGTAGCTTTCTCCATTTCCAGCCGGGCCACCTTGATGCGTAAGCCTTTTGCCCGCGCTTCCTTTTCTGTAAGGCCTACTCTGCCCAGTTCCGGGTCGGTAAACATACAGTAGGGTACAATGCGATCTTTTGTCGAAAGGGATGCGCCTTCCACCAGGTTGCGGTACACGATCCGGTAATCATTATAGGAAATGTGTGTAAACGCCGGTCCGCCGTTCGCATCTCCCAGGGCGAATATACGGTCTGCGCTGGTCTCGAGTCTATCATTTACTTTTATATAACCATGCGCATCCGGTATGATGCCGGCTTTCTCGGGCTGCAGTATATCCGAGTTGGGTTGACGACCGGCTGCAACCAGCAGGTGGCTGCCGGTGACGATGGCAGGAATGCCGTTCTTCTCTATGCGTAGCACGATATCCTGCTTGCTGTTGCGGCTTACCTCTTCCACGCGGGCATCGGTAAGCAGCGTAATGCCTTCCTCTTCCAGGAAGCCAGCCACCGCCTGGCGGATATCCTCATCCTCTTTGTCAAGAATATGACTTTTGCTTTCGATAAGGGTAACCTGGCTGCCGAAGCGACGGAACGCCTGCCCCATTTCCAGGCTTACATAGCCGGCGCCAAGGATAATGAGGTGCTGTGGCAGCTCATCGAGCTCCATAACGGAAGTCGACGTGAGATAACCGCTTTCCTCCAGCCCGGGAAGAGGAGGGATAAAGGGCCTTGCGCCGGTATTGATGAAGATATAATCGGCCGTAAGGACCTGCTGCCTGCCGTCGATACCGGTTACAGTTACTTCTTTATCGCCGCTGAATGCAGCAATGCCCATGATCAGCTCCAGGTTGGAGGTCTTTTCCAGGGACCGTTCGCTGCCATTGCGGAAGCGGGAAACAATGCCGCGTTTTCTTTCGATAATTTCATTGAAATGAACCCGGAAAGCGTCGGTATTATAGATGCCGAGCTCCGGAGCATGGGCTACGGTATAGGCCGTTTTGGCCGAGGCGATCAGGCTTTTGCTGGGAATGCAGCCATCGTTGATACAGGTGCCGCCTACGGCTCTTTTTTCGATCAGCGCGGTCGTATAACCGGCATGGGCCATCTGGATGGCTAATGGTGTTCCTGCCTGGCCCGATCCGATAACAAGGGCATCAAAATGCTTCATGAATAGCGTTGCTTGGTCTGCGGTAGTACAACAAGATTATGCGGGTATTGTTCGGAGCACAATGGGGCAAAGAATCCTCTAGCTTATTGAATGTCTGTACGTAGCTTTGCCGGAAAAGCGGTATTCATGATCGATATAATGGATTTGAGAGCGGGCAATTATATTCATCCCTGCCGGGAGGACGACCCGACGCAGCCGGATACCGGCCGCTACCTGAGGGTGCTTTCTCTTCAGCTGGTGGAAAAGCAGGTCATGGCCAGGGCCGACCGGGATAACACCGGCCTTGCTTATACCGCAGCAGAGATTTTTCCCTGCTCGCTGGAACGGCTGACGCAGATGATCGGCGGACTGGCCTTCGGCGAACACTCGCTGCTGATACAAGCGCCCGGCGCCATCGCCATCGTGCACGAGAACGGATCGGTGATCCCCTTGCCACATGTGCAATACCTGCACCAGTTCCAGAATTTGTTCAGAAGCCTTACTGCGCAGGAGTTCCCTTACAATATCGGCCGGGCGGCAGAATAAGCCATACGCCTCAGGAAGCAGCCGCGGCGCGTATGGATTTATTGTAGCAATATCTAGCAGAGCACTTTTTAATTATTTTCACAAGGTATTGCCTCTTCCCGGCAAGGACGATCTGTATATTTGGAGCTGTACGGAACCTTTTTTGTTTTCCTGTAAGCAGGATAGGCTGCCCTGCGCTCTTTAACCCTTGCGCTCATGAAATTATTCTTCTTGCCCTTGCTCGTCGTGCTGTGCAGCAGCACCGCCTTTGCCCGCTTTGCGGGGCTATATATTTTACCTTCCAAGGATAAGGAGCTGGGCAATATCCGCCTGGTACTGGAGGAATCGGGCCGTTTCTACCTGTTCAGCGGTTACCATTATCGTTGGGGTACCTGGCGGGAGACGGATCAGCACACGGCTGCGTTGACCTTCGGAAAAATGGATGCGGTTGAAGTGTATGTGTGGGGTCCGGAAAAGGAGCAGATAGATTTCAGTTTCCAGGGTTTCGGCAATAAGCAAGCCTTCGTCAATATCGGAAAAGAAGGGAAAGCGGAGCAGGAATTTATGCCTGTATTTGAAAAAGAACCGGCATGCTCCTATGAAAATACGCAATCGGTCGTGCTACCGCGGAAAGAGACCGGCGAAATAACGATCGCATTGAATACCGGCAAAACAGACGGAGAGCGTGGTCTGGTGGATTGTTATGCTTATACGCTCCCGGGAGGAAAGGGCAGGGTGGCGGTTGTGGTCAACGAGGATGCTTTCCTGGAACAACGCAGCGTCAATATTACCTGGAAAGACAAGCGATATACCATAGGCAGCGAAGTCCTGGAAAAACAAGCTATAGCGCTGGATACCTTGCCGGAAGTGCTCAGGGATCAGAGCGCGCTTTTACAGCAGGCGAGAACCAAGCGATTCAGGGAGCATTTTGGCATTCGTGAAGAAGAAGCAATTGAAATGCTGGTACCCCGTATCGCTGCAGACCGGAATATCAAGGTTGAAGGCGGCCCCTTATTTTCCATTGAATGTCCCAACTGGGATGCCGTTCCTATTGACCCGCCACCACCGCCACCGCGTAAATAGAGGCGTTCCGTTCACCGGCGATAGCTGTGCGCTGGTTCCTGGTCTTATGGAGCAGGATCATACTCGTAAGCGACCTGGTACGGCTCGTCTTTCAGCTTGGGCGAAAGCTCGCCTACGGAAAGATCTTTCAGCTGAGGAGTAGGTTCGCATACGGAATATTCGCCGTTCTTATAGCGGATCACAGAGCCTTTGGGCTTGTCGAATTTTACTGCGATGGTTACATGATGTGGATAGGCCAGCACGATCATCGGCAGGTTGTAGATCTCTTTCACCAGGCAGAAAAACAGGGCTGCGCGATCGTCGCAATCGCTGTAGCGGTTGAGCAGGGTTTGCTCGGGCGACAGGCGTTTCTCCTTGCCAAAGTTATCTTGGTCGTTCTCATAGGAAAAAGCGTTGCGGGTAAACCGCATCAGGTAGTCGACACCTTTGCGCTGGTCCATACCTTTAAGCGTATTGCGCAGCTCGGGAATGAGCGTATTGTAGGTCTTATTGCTTAATGGGATATTGAAATAGGACTCGTAATCGACCACAGGATAATTGGCAAACAATGTTTGTACCTGGCTGTTGACCTTGATCCTGAACAGGTAGCTTTTGTTTTTATAGTCAAACTGAATATCCTTCTCCTCGTAATCAGCATCGGTAAATTGCGGCATACGGGTGATCTTGTACGAAAAGGCTTTCCGGCCTTCCGGTATCTTCACGGTCACCTCGTTGGGTTCCTGCGCTGCGAAATCAATCTGCCCGTAATCGTGGTAGTTGAGGCAGACATATTGTTTACCCCTTTTCTGATAATAGGGAATATCATAAATATTCTCGTCGCTTTGCACATAAAAGAGCAATACATCGCCGCGTAGGGCCAGTGTGGCATCGTAGCCCGATTTATTGAGAAGGAACCATTTGTACAGTGTGTACCGGTGATAGTTATCCTTTTTGGGGCTTAGCTGCTGGGCCATTTTCCGGATCAGCTGGTAATACAGCCAGTCGTTGAGCTGGTTCTTCTCTTTGCAGGCCAGCAGGGCATCAATCAACGGTTGATAATGGTTGGTGTTGAAGCTGTCGTAAAACTCCCGGATAGCGCCATTGGAAATAGGATCATGGAAATCGGTGAAGTGCCACTGGTCCAGCTTTACGTCCAGGGTATCGCCGTAGAAGGTGAAATGAATGCGCTGTATGCTGTCCTGGGCACGAAGCTCCGCCCCCCGGGGAAACCACAGGAGAAAGCAGGAGTAGAACAGGAGCAGCATTTTTTTCATGCCTATTTCTTTAATTACCTAAAGTTACGGAAAATTAATAATTACTTAATATTGAGAATTTGCTTTTCCGGAATAGATCATTTTTATAGTTGATATGCGAAGAAATATGATGCATGTTGGCTGTTTTTTACGATGTGGAAATGGTTTGGTAACCCGCGCTTAACATTCTGGTTATACTCCAGGCGGACCTTCGCGCGCCCGGCAGCGCCACTGCCGCCATTTTATGAAGCAGTTGTTGAAATGGGGCCTGGCCCTGTGCTCCGGCATCTTCCTGATCTATACCCTGTCTGCGCTCAAAGTGAACGATGCGCCTGAAGATTCCTGGGCGGCATATTGCCTGTCGCAGTTCCTGCGCGATGCACAAAATTTTTCCGCCACGGCGTCCGGGCTGAAGATGTCTATCGGCGGGCTTTCGGCGTCAGATACGGCCAGCGTTGCCCGTGCCCGGCAGGCCCTGGTCCGCTGCCGCCTTTCCTACAAAAAGATCGAGTACTTCATGGAGTACTTCTTCGCTTACCCGGTGAACCTGTACAACCGGGCGCCGGTACATGAGATTGAAGAGCCTTACATGGAATACCAATCGCCCGTAGGCCTGCAGGTGATCGAAGACCTGCTGTACAGCGAGGATCCTGTTGCTATGAAGCCGGCGTTGCTCGAACAAGCCACCGTGGTGCAATCTACGGCAGCCGATATTCCCGCTACCGTCTATGGGTTCCGGGCCGGTGGGCAGCAGGTGGCCGAAAGCCTGGGCCAGGAGCTTATCCGCGTCTTGGCGCTGGGCATTACCGGATACGATGCCCCGCTCTGTAAGTCGGGCCTTTCCGAAGCTGCCGTGGCCTTACAGTCTTTGAAAGAAGCCTTGCAGGCAAAGGCCGGCGATGAAGGCAATGTCTATGCCGACAGTGCTTTACGCTATCTCGGCAAAGCAATTGCTTTACTACAAGCACCTGTGGCATTTGACCAGTTCGACCGCCTGGCTTTACTGACCGATGCGCTGCTGCCGGCACAGGAGCACCTGAACCATTACCTGCGCCAGCAATATCCCGGCATTGGCGCCGGTGGTGCTTTCAATTATAACGCCCGGCACCTGTTCCGTCCCGATGCGCTGAACCCGGGCGCCTTCGACAGCCGGGCGCTGAGCGATACTGCCGCCGGCCTGATGGCCCTGGGTAAAATGTTGTTCAGCGATAAGCGGCTATCGGGTAATAATACCCGCAGCTGCGCTACCTGCCATAAGCCGGAACGGTATTTTACCGATGGCCTGAAAGGCAGTCTTACTATCGATGAGAAAGCTGCTACCCGTAGGAATGCACCTTCCTTGTTGTACAGCACCTATCAATACGGACAATTCTTCGACGCCCGCGATTCTTCTCTTGAAAAGCAGGTCTATACCGTGCTGCTAAATCCTGACGAGATGCACAGCGACCTGGATGCAGTAGCCCGGAAGCTGGATAACAAGACCTACAGGCTCCTGTTCCGGAAAGCGTTTCCGCAAGCCGGTAAACAAATAACACCGGCCCTGGTCGCCAGGGCCATCGCCGCCTACGAACGTACCCTCAATCCTTTCAATTCGGCCTTCGACCGCTATCTCAACGGCGACCGAGAGGCCATGGATGCCGCGCAGCGAAAGGGTTTCAACCTCTTTATGGGTAAGGCGCTCTGTGGCACCTGTCATTTCGCGCCCTTATTCAATGGTACCTTGCCACCTTTATTCAACCGTACCGAGCTGGAAGTGCTGGGTACACCGGCCAACGGCAGCCTCGACAAGCCGGTAATGGATACCGACAGCGGGCGGTTCGGGGTATTTCCTATTGACTTTTACCGATATGCTTTTAAAACCCCTACGGTGCGCAATGCCGGTGAAACGGCGCCCTATATGCACAACGGCAGCTTTGCATCGCTGGAAGACCTGATCGAATTTTACAACCGTGGCGGCGGTGCAGGCATCGGGCTCAATGTGCCTTCGCAAACGCTATCGGCACGAAAGCTGAACCTGAGCAAGTCGGAGATTGCCGAGCTCAAAAGCTTTATTCTCGCGTTGAAGGATTCCTTATAGATAAATGTCGGATTGTGCTGGTTAACCATTAGGTAACTGTATGTTAAGAAAGGCGTTACAAGGGCATAACAATAACCTTTGAATTTTGCGCGCACAAAACAGAACCAATGAGATTTATTTCTACCTTTTTGTTCCTGCTTGCCGTCCTTGTACCTGTGGGTGAAGCGGGCGCGCAACAAACAATAACACTGAACCGGTCCATAGCTGCCGGCTCGGATGACGCCGAAGAATGTGTCCCCGGCGGCTCCGGCACCGTGGGCGCCATCGACCTTACCAGCTCCGACCTGGAAATTATGCTGGATGGGACCAAAAAGCAAATGATCAGCTTACGTTTTACTAACATTACCATTCCTCCCGGCGCGGTGATCCAGAATGCTTATGTCCAGTTTTCCACCAAAGGCGATAAGAACCCGGTGCTGGGCAACGCCTATCTCTCCATACAGGATGCCGATAATCCTGCTACTTTTAGCGGCAACTTTAATATTACCTCACGCATCCGCGTAGCAGATTCTGTATTATGGCCCGGCAGCACCAGCAGCACCTGGGGTACCGGCAGCGCCGGAGCAGCCGGCCCCGACCAGAAGACACCCGAGCTGAAGACCCTGGTGCAGGCAGTGATCAACCGTTCCGGCTGGGCCAGCGGCAATGCCATGGTCCTTTTTGTCACCGGTACAGACGGTGTGCGCAATGCCAATTCCTTTGATAATGGCGCAGCGGGCGCTGCCAAACTGGTGGTGCAGTATACTTCTTCGACAATACCGCAAATGCCGGTGACTGCTTTCCCTGTTGCTAAGCTAAGCCAGTGGAAATACCTCGACAACGGCAGCAACCAGGATACGGCCTGGCGAACGCCTTCTTTCAACGACAGCAGCTGGAGCTTCGGCCCGGGCAAGCTGGGCTACAGCGATAACCCCGCAACTAACCTGACTTACGGTCCCAATTCCGGCGATAAATACATCACCTATTATTTCCGGAAGCCCTTTACGGTAAGCAATCTTGGCAGCCTTACCGACAGCCTCGACCTTAACATCCTCCGTGATGACGGCGCAGTCGTCTTCATCAATGGCGTAGAAGTATTGCGCAGCAATATGGATGCCGGCCCCTATAACTACCTCACCCATTCCGCCGCGATTGTCGACGGTGCTGATGAAGCCACCTACTTCCATTATTCTGTGCCGAAAAGCGTCCTGGTCAACGGCTTGAACACTATTGCCGTTGAAGTGCACCAGCGCGATGGCACCAGCTCCGATCTGGGCTTCGATCTGGAGCTTACCGAGCATGTGATCCCACCGTCGCCTTCTTTGCTCCGCGGACCTTACCTGAATGCCGCCACACCCGGCAGCATCGTGATCCGCTGGCGTACCGACGCACCTGCGAAGAGCCGCGTGCGTTTCGGCCCCACTGCCGGCAACCTGAACCAGATTGTGCAGGATACGGCGGCTGTTACAGAGCATATCATCAAGCTGACCGGCCTTACCCCTTATACCCGCTACTTCTATAGTGTAGGCTCGCTGACTGATACCCTGCAGGGCGATACGGCTAATTACTTTTACACTTTACCTGTAGCCGGTCTTGCCGACAGCTTGCTGCGTATCGGCGTGATCGGCGATTGCGGCAACAACTCGACCAACCAGCGTAATGTAAGGGATCAGCTGAGCGCTTACCTGGGCAGCAATTACATGAACTCCTGGATATTGCTGGGCGATAATGCTTACTCTACCGGCCTCGACAATGAATACCAGGCCGAGTTTTTTAATATCTACAAAGACCAGTTCCTGAAACAGAACCCTTTGTTTCCTGCACCCGGTAACCACGATTACGGCAACAGCAACAGCTCGCCTTCCGTGACGAACCACGCGCTGGCGCCTTACTACCAGAACTTCACCATGCCCATTGCCGGCGAAGCTGGTGGTACCCCGTCAAACAACCCGGCCTTCTACGCTTATGATATAGGTAACGTACATTTCCTGTCATTGGATTCTTATGGTAAAGAGGCTGATGCTTCCAAAATGTATGATACCGCAGGCGCACAGGTACAATGGATCAAACAGGACCTGGCCAGCAATACCAACAAAGGATGGGTAGTGGCCTACTGGCATCATCCGCCTTATACTATGGGCTCGCACAACTCGGATAATGAGACCGACCTGGTGCAGATCCGGCAGAAGTTCATCCAGATCCTTGAGCGCATGGGGGTCGATCTCATTCTTTGCGGCCACAGCCACGACTATGAACGTTCAAAGCTGATGAAAGGCCATTACGGCAATGAAGCCAGCTTCGATCCCGGTGTGCACCACCTCAGCGCTTCCAGCGGTATGTACGACGGCTCGGCCAATTCCTGCCCTTATATCAAAGACTCTGCCACCAATTACCAGGGAACGGTTTATGTAGTATCAGGATCGGCAGGCCAGCTGGGCGGCCAGCAGAGCAGCTTCCCGTACAACGCGATGTATTATTCCAATGCCACGAACGGCGGCTCCATGATCCTCGAAGTCAAAGGCAATCGCCTGGATGCAAAATGGATCTGCGCCGACGGCGTGATCCGCGACCAGTTCACCATGATGAAGGATGCGAACCGCAGCCGTACGCTCGAGGTGAACAGCGGCAACGACATAACCCTTACCGCCGCCTACAACGGTACTTATAGCTGGCAGGGTGTAAGCGCAAACACCAAGTCGGTAACCGTAAGGCCTACCGATACGACCACTTATGTAGTGAACGACAATTTCAGCTGTATCAGCGATACTTTCATCGTGCTGGCGAGAGCTGTGCCCTTGCCGCTGAACTGGGGCTATATGCGCGCCGGTGTAAAAGATGCGCACAGCAATCTTGTGGAATGGCAAACCCTGAACGAGCACAATACTGCTTATTTTGAAGTGGAGCGGGCTACTGCAGGAGGTGCATTCGCGACGGTAGGTAAAGTGGATGCCGCAGGCAACAGCATGAAGGCGATCAGCTACCACTTTGCCGATGTGCTGATTGATCCGGCACAGCCCCTCTACCTGTATCGGGTGCGCCAGGTTGATCGGGATGGCAAAATAACTTATTCGCAGGTAGTGCCGGTGGGCCGCCGGGGCAAAGATGCATCAGAGCTGATCCTGGCGCCCAACCCGGCCCGTAATGGTGAGATGGTCATCGCGCTTAATGGTAAGGCGGATGTAGAAGCGGAGCTGTTACTTACCGATGTCGCGGGCCGCAAAATGTGGCGCCAGAGGATGACCATCGGCAGCCGGCCGCAGCAATTCCTGCCGCAGCTGCAGAATGGTATTTACTTCCTTTCCGTGAAGTACCCCGGACAATCCTTTACCGGTAAGATTGTCATCAGGTAATCGCTGGAAAACATAGATCATTAAAGGGCAGCGCCGGAAAGCGCTGCCCTTAACTTTTTTTATTTAACGTTAGTGCATTGCAATGTATTTATTCTCAGATTAATACGCTCAATGTTATCAATGCAATAATTTATTTGAAGGTGTATCCATCACTTTCGCGGTTTGATATTTTTGCAGGAAATAAATGAATTATGCTTCGCCAGATTAACGAACTTTACGAGGAGACCATTAAAGCAGGGAAAAAAGTATCTGAGATACTGATCAGCTATATCGGCTACGACCACCTGAAAAGCGAACTGAATAACCACAAGGACCGCCCCGAATGGCTGGACCGGCTTAAGGTGACAGAGAATATAAGAGGCGTACAGATCGTGCCCCAGGAGTAATGTCGGGTCGTTAGCTTTTCAGGGCAAAGAATTTAAGACCGGTAATGCCGCCCATGATCATCAGGATGAAAAGGACTTCGGGCAGGCTGGTCTTCTGCTGGAAAAAGATCACTTCCGAAAGCTTGATCAGTACCAGGCTGGCGCCTGTCCACGCGGCAAATGCCGTGGCTAGCGGGATCTGGCGGGTAGCCATAGAGAAGAAGTAGACATTGGCGATACCGAAACAGATATATCCTGCAAAAGGCGCCAGTATCTTCAGGCCGCTTTGCGGGATATAAAAATTGGACCAGGTCAGCTGTTTAAGGTGCCTGAACTGCATCACCTTAAGCGAATAGGTCCATAAGGCTTCCATCAGCGCTGCCAGCAATAAGTATCCCCAATAGATCCAGTTGTTCAAATCTTACTATTTTTTAATGACAGTCGTTGCAGCAACGCAACGACTGATTCTTTTGGTGCTTTAGTGGTCGCTGAGCCTGTCGAAAGAACGAACAAGCTTAATATCGTTTCGGAGACTCAACAATCTCAGGGCGCAGTATCTGCAGTTACCGTTTCTTTTTCTGTTGTTGCCGTCGTCATCGTTAGATCGGATTCAGCAACTGGCGCCAGCGGCTTCTTCCGGCGCAGGAATACATTCAGCAGCGCCGGCCGCAGGTTATAATACCAGCGGAACCATTTGTAACGCAGCAGGCGTTTTTCCTCGAAGCGTTTTACAGAAAAGGCATGCTGCAGGAAATAATCCTTCGGATAGTCATAATACAGCCCCCAGTTCTCGGGCCGATCCCCCGGCTTTGTTCCCGGGAAATAGACCGTGCCGAAAAGATAGTCCCATAGGGAAAGCTTTGTAGCAAAATTCGCATGGAACACTTCCCTGTAATTGGCATGGTGCCACAGGTGCAGCTCGGGCGAATTGAAAATATACTTCAGCTTGCCCATCCTGACCTGGATATTGCCGTGAATGAACATCCCGTACATGGAATCGATCAGGGCTTTGATGGGAATCACCTCCGGTGAGGCGCCCAGCAATATGATCGGGCCGAATTCGATTGTCTGGTTGATGATGATCTCGACCACATGCGAGCGCGAGCCGGAAAGAAAATCTACTTCCTTGCCCGAATGATGCGCCTCGTGGGTGCGCCAGAAAAATTTACTGCTGTGCTGGAAGCGGTGGAACCAGTAGATATAAAAATCGTGCATCACGAAGAACAACAACACCTGCAAGGCCACCGGCCAGTGACTCACACCCTGAAACCGCGACCAGTCGAAGTGATGCTGCAGCGGTGCGATAATATAATCGAAGATGACGATCTTTAGTACAAAGCTCTGGATGATGGTGTACCATACCAGGTCTAACCAAAAGCCTTCCCTGAACAGGGGAAGGCCTTTGCGGTAGGGGAACAGCCGTTCCCAGGTGATAATAATGACGGCCCAGCAGGCCAGTATGATCGAAGTGATCGTTAGTATCCGTTCCTGACTCATGCCATTATGCCATCTTTCCTGTTTTCAGCCTGTACGGGATTAATGTTTATCCTGAGGCGCTTCATGGGCCCCAGCTCAGATTCATATACTTTCTTGATGCCGTCGCCCAGGGCCAGCTCTACGTCGCGGATGTCCCGTACCAGGCGTTGGAAGCCCTGCGGCTCTACCGATGCCGCATGGTCGGAGCCCCACATGGCGCGGTCCAGGGTGAAGTGACGCTCTACAAAAGTGGCGCCCAGGCTCACCGCAGTTACTGTGGTGGACAGACCTGTCTCGTGCCCTGAGTAGCCGATAGGTACGCCTGGGAATTTGCGGCTCAGCACCGGGATCATTTTCAGGTTCAGCTCTTCCAGCTTGCAGGGATAGGCCGAAGTGGAGTGGGCGATGAGAAGCGGATATTCTTCATCATAGCTGCGGATCAGCGCCACGGCATCTTCGATCTCCTGCATGGTGCTCATGCCGGTCGACAGCATCAGCGGCTTGCCGGTGAACAGGATGCGCTTGATCAGCTCAAAGTCGGTAAGCGAGGCGGAGGCCAGCTTGTAGATCACGGTATCGAATTGCTCCATGAAGTCTACAGAAGCCGTATCCCAGGGCGATACAAACCAGTCGATGCCTTTTTCCTTACAGTATTGATCGATCGCGGTGTATTCGTCGAAACCGAATTCTGTTTTGCGTTTATAGTCGATATAGCTCATGCGGCCCCAGGGCGTATCGCGCATCACTTCCCACTGGTCCTTGGGAACACAGATCTCAGGGGTCCGCTTCTGGAACTTCACGGCGCAGGCCTTGGCCGCTACGGCTTCGTCGATCAGCTGTTTGGCGATCTCAAGCGATCCGTTATGATTGATGCCGATCTCGGCGATCACATAGCAAGGCTGGTCTTTGTCGATGGTACGGCCGTTGGACAAGGTGACGCCGCGGCTTACGGCAAAGGCCTGGCTGTTGTGTGTGCGGGCTTCGATAATGATCTCGGCAAACTCGCGGAAGCAGCCCTCGCCGCCTTTGGCGCGGCAGATAAGGTCTACCTGCTGCTTTACCGCAGGCAGCGCATCGGCCGGGCAGGCGCTAAGCCCTACCAGCTGCATAATGCCGAGGTCGTTGTGATCGTCGCCGATATAGGCCACGTTTTCGGGCAGCAGGTGATAGCGCTCGAGGATATCGCTGAGCAGGGCCGCTTTATCTTTAATGCCGCCATGCAGCTCATTGATGCGCAGCTTTTCGGCGCGTTGGTGTAAAGCTGCAGAGTTTTCGCCCGAAATGATACCGGTCTCCGTACCGGCAAAGCGGCGCAGGCGTTCTACGGCCATGCCGTCGCGCAGGTTGAACTTTTTCAGGGTTTCACCCATCTCGCCATAATATACGCTGGCGTCGGTCAGCACGCCGTCGCAGTCGGTCAGCAACAACTGGATACGGCTTGCTTTTTCTGTGAGCAGGTTCTTGTTCATGTTGTCAGTTTTTAATAGGTTTAAATTGCTGTCCAGCCGCCATCTACCACGAGGTTGGCGCCTGTCATATAAGCCGAGGCATCTCCGGCCAGGAACACCAGGGCTCCCTGGTAATCTCCCGGTTGTGCCATGCGGCCCAGCAAGGTTTTTGAGGAATAATTCCGGATGAAAAAATCGTCTTGTCCCTGTTCTACGCCTCCGGGCGACAGGGTATTGACCCTTATGCCCTTGTTGCCCCAATAGGCCGCCAGGAAGCGGGTGAAATTGATCACGGCACCTTTGGTTACGGGGTAAGCCGCCGATTTGTAAAAGGTCTGCACGCCTTCGTTATCGCGGTAGATCGACTGGTCGGGACCTACCATACCATAGGTGGAAGCGATATTGATGATGCTGCCTTTTCCTTGTTCGGCCATAACCGTGCCCAGTACCTGCGCACAAAGGAACACCCCGGTGATGTTCACATCGATCGACCGTTGAAAGGCGTCAAGAGGATAGCGTTCAAATGCGGATAGCAAAGCAGCCATAGCGGGATCTTCAAACTTATCGTTGATCGCTGCATTGTTGACCAGGATATCGATGCGGCCGTAGCGTTCCAGCACTTTGTCGCGGAGTGACGTTACGGAAGCTTTGTCCGTTACGTCGACACCGATGCCGGTGTGGGCTGTGCCCAGGGTAGCAGCAAAGGTTTGTGCTGCGGCTTCATTCATATCGGCAGCCACCACCTGCGCGCCGGCTTCAGCCAGCGCTTCGCAATGCTTTCGGCCCAGCAGGCCCAGGGCGCCGGTGACGATGGCCGTTTTGTCTTTAAGGGAAAAGCGTTCCATATTATCCGGCAACAGGTGTGGGTTTGGGTTTAATGTTGTAATGATTCACCTTACGGAATACGGCTTCCAGCACTTCGCCTTTAAGGTGCTGCTGTATATTACCGCTTTCGATCGCTGCTTTCACCAGGGGCAATACATCAGCATAGGCCGCAAGCGTATAAGCAATATCCTCATCCGTGTGGCTGAAGCACATATTGTGGAATCCGGCCCAGAGAACGCCGCGTTTGATCATCTCCTGCTGCATCAGGGTTTTCAGTTCTAGGGCATTGCCGGCAGTGGGGGAGAAGGTGACCATGCTGCGGCAGTTGTAACCGATACAATGCGTGTACTGCTCCATTTCCAGCTGGCGCACCAGCTCGTTATAGCCATCCTTCAGCAGGGCGCCTTTTTCATCCAGGTATTGCGGTACCTGTTTATCGCGCAGCTCTTCTATGGTAGCAACGCAGGCAGCCAGCGAAAGCGCTTCGCCGCCGAAGGTGGTATAGCTGAACACCTCGCTGTTGAACAGTTCCATCACATCGGAACGACCGGTCAGCAGAGCGATAGGCATGCCGTTGGCACAGGCTTTGGAATACACCGCCAGATCTGGCTTTACCTTAAAATACTCCTGCGCGCCGCCCAGCGCAATGCGGAAGCCGGTCCACATCTCATCGAAGATGAGCAAGGTTCCGTTGGCCCGGCATACGTCCAGGAGCTCCTGCAGGTAGCCTTCTTTCGGCGCTTCAAAAATGAACGGTTCCAGGATCACTGCGGCTACATCATTATCCAGCGCGGCTTTCACCGATTCGATATCATTGTATTCAAAAGTATAGGTCATGTCCTGTATGGACGTGGGGATGCCGGCGTTGCGGCTGGTGATGCCGATATACCAGTCGTGCCAGCCGTGGTAGCCGCAGCAGAACACTTTGTCTCTCCCGGTAAAGGCGCGGGCTACGCGGATCGCTGCGGAGCAGGCATCGGCGCCGGTCTTGGTGATCTTCACCGCTTCGGCATTGGGGATCACTTCCCGCAACAGCTCCGACAGCTCGACTTCCAGCGGATGCATCAGCGAAAAGGTAATGCCTTCTTCCAGCTGGCGACGGATGGCTTCATCAACCCTCGGATAGGCATAGCCCAGCGATATAGGTCCTATGGCGCTGTTGTAGTCGATATATTCATTGCCGTCCACATCCCATACCCGTGCGCCTTTGCCGCGTTGCAGGTATTTGGGGGCGACACCTTTGGTAAACTGGCCGGGACCTTTGGCCAGCGTCTGGGTAACGGGTTTTTGTACATTAAGGGCTCTTTGATAATAAGCTTCGGAGAGGCTGATCTCCGGGTATTGCTCGTTGAAGGAAACGGTATTCGGCATAGAAAAGATTGTTTTAAAAAATTACTCTGCAAATTCGGAGGGACTCATCCGGACCGCCGGTTCAGAGATGGCGTAGCCCAGGATCTCTTCGGCGATCTGTTTGCCGGTGAAGCCTTCATATTGCAGCACATCAGGAAGCAACGCGGGCTTGAACCAGCGTTCTTTCAGGGCAAAAGGAATAACATTGGTGGTGATGCGGTGCTTCAGCAGTGTTTCGGCGAGAATGCTGTAGAGACCGCCGGTCAGGAAGTGATCTTCCACGGTGATCAGCAGCTTGCTGTTCTGTGCAGCATCGATAAGGGCTTTTTCATCGACAGGCTTCAGAGAGCGCATATTGATCAGGCCCACCGATTTACCTTCAGCCTGCAAAATGGCTGTGGCCTGAAGGCATTGCTCGAACAGCAGCCCGTAGCAGAGCAGCGTAATATCCTCGCCTCTGCTGACAATCTCGGCTTTTCCCGGCTCGTAAGGCGTATGCTTGTGACCGGTAGGTCGTGTATTGATCCGAACGTAGGCGGGTGCCGGGGAAGACCATATCGCCGGCAGCATCAGAAGCAGGTCCTCTTCATCTGCCGGGGCATAGACTTCCATATTGGGGATGCCCCGCATCAGGGCAATATCTTCGATGGCCTGGTGGGTAGGGCCATTAGCATCGGAAAGAAAGCCGGGAATAAAGCCGCTTAGGTTCACCGGCAGGCCGGGTATGCCGACGTCGGTGCGGACAAACTCGAAGGCGCGCATGGTGAGAAAGGCAGTGAGCGCGTGTACAACCGGGATACGGCCACGCAGGGCCAGGCCCGCAGCAGCGCCGATCATGGTCTGCTCCGTGATACCGGTGTCGATAAAGCGTGGCCCCAAAGCAGCTGGTATATTACGTACCAGGGCGCGGTTCTCGGCGGTCATTACCATGTAGCGCTCATCGTTCAGCGCGGTTTGGGTCAGCAGTTGTTCGTAGTTCATCTTAACGTACGACTAAGGTTTGTGAGGTTAATTGGGCTTGATGCGCTCCGTGCAGCTCCTGCAGCAGCTGTTCCGTTTCGTCTGTGTTGAAATTGCAGAACCAGCGGTCGGCGCGGCCTTCAATGCTGGGCAGTCCTTTACCCCTCAGGGTATCGGCGATCAGCACATTCAGCTTGCCTTCGCTGAAGGGGTACTGGCTCAGGGCTTCATCCAGGGCCTGGAAGCTATGTCCGTCGACACGCCGTACTTCAGCGCCGAAGGCGCGGAATTTATCTGCAAGGGGTTCCAGCGGGATCAGGTCTTCTGTAGCCATATTGGCCTGGAACTGGTTACGGTCCACGATAAAGATGAGGTTGTCGAGCTTGTAGGCATTGGCTACCAACACGGCTTCCCAGCAGGTACCCTCGTTAAGCTCGCCATCACCCAGGATGCAGACCACTTTATTCTGGCCGCCTCTTACCTTAATATCGATCGCAACACCAAGGGCTACGGAAGGCAGGTGCCCGAGGGAGCCGGAGTGGAATTCTATACCAGCGACTTGAGTATTGGGATGCCAGTAGATATGATCGTCAATAGATAAGTGATGTTGCAGCCGTTCCCTGCCGATGATCTCCAGCTCGGCCAGCGTGCCGTACAGCGCCGGTACATCATGGCCTTTAGACAGGAAGAGGTAATCCCGGTTGGGATCGTCCAGATTGTTGACATTAAGATTTAAGAAGTCGGCGTAAAGGAAGACGATAAGGTCTGCTGCGGAGAGCGAGGCCCCGATAAAGCAGCCGCCATTGGCCGCCATACGGATGATATGCTCCCGCACCTTGAAGGCAATGTCTTTTAAATGCTGATACTGGCTTTCCATATGATTTCAGGTTTGGATAGGAATTACGGAAGTACTTTGGTCTGGTCTGCAGAAATGGTCTTCAGATCGGAAAGGTGATTGCGGTACCAGTTCACCCCGGCATAGCCGGCATTGATCTCATATATTTTCGGGCGGTCTTCCAGCAGCTGGAGAATATCGTTGCAGCTGAATGCCGGCTTTAAAGGGTGCAGCTTTTTATACACCTGTACGATGAAGTCGTAGTCTTCAGGATAATCGATGGTAAAGCGATGGGTCATCGAAAGGTCGAGGCCGGTAGACCATTCCAGGTTACCGGTCCGGAAGTGTTCGGGATGCTCCCATATATAAGGCGTGGTATGCTCCAGCTCCCAGGAATGCGTTGCCTCATAATAGGCCCGTTCCAGGCAGGTCATGGTCATTACTTCCACATCGTTGCCGTCGGGCCAGGTAGCGGGATGCAGGTTACTGACATAATCGTAATGCCCGGGCTGCTCGTAGAACAGGTCGAGCGTGGCATCGATGACCGCCGGGTCGATCAGCGGGCAATCGGAAGGAATCTTCAGCACCACATGTGCGCCATATTGCCGCGCCGCCAGGTAATGCCTTTCGAGCAGGTTGTTGAGGCTGCCGCGATAGCACGGAATACCATGAGCATATGCCTCATTCTCGACCACATCATCGGACGCATCGGTCGAGGTCGCCACTACTATGGTTACCGGGTATTGTGTACGCTGCACGCGTTCCACCATGCGCATCAGCAGGCTTTTGCCCCATACGGGAAGCATTACCTTGCCGGGCAGCCGGCTGGACGACATCCTGGCCTGTATCACGATGACGATCTTATCCTGCATAGGATTGTTCCTTTTCGTTACGATAATAGGGTACCAGCGCCTCCGTTGCCGCTGGCTGTTCCCGGTCGCGATACTGGCGGAGGAATTCAGGACCTGTGCCGTTAAAGGCGATGTAGCCGCGGCATAGCGCGGCAATCCTGGCCGCAGAAGTGCCGCCGTTCTGCAGGGGCGACAGGCGTTTCAGCTGCTGTATATCGAAATAGGAGTGTACCTTTTTGCCCAGGGCGATACCGGTGTATACTACAGTGGAATACTGTGTGATCAGCTCGCTGCAATTGGCAATCATCTCCTGTGTATGTCCTTCGGTGAAGATGAGCGTACCTTCCGGCGTATGTTGCCGTATTTCTTTAATGGCTCTTTTGAAATTTTCGTTGGGATGCAGCTTGAACAGCAAAGGCCGTCCTGTTGCGATCGCTACGCAATGCCTGATGAACCGGACGCGGTTCTCGGGTCTCGCCGTCTCGCGCATGTCGGTTGTTGCGACCATAACATAGTCCCGGTGCGGGAAATCGTTATCCAGGAACTGCGCCGCATGATCGTAATTAGGCGTACCGGTTACCCATATTTTTTCGGGGTCCGTACCCAGCTCTGCTATATATTGGCGGTAGCCTTCGGAGGCGGCGCAGTACAAATCGCATTGATTGGTCGATCCGTTGAGGGAGGTATTGAAGCACCAGGTGGGCGGCAGGTTCAGCGCCTTGACTATTTTGCTTAGCGGGGTCAGCTTGTCGATCATCCCTTCCTGTATCCATACCGTCTTAGTTTGTTTCAGCATATCAGGAACGATCAGGTCGCTGCAGCAAACGACCAGGTCATAGTGGTGTTTGTGCCCGCCATAATCGATGGCGCAGCTGCGCTCTTTCAGGTAAGCTTCCGCTTTTTTCCGGTGGGGTTCGGAGATGATGGTCTTATCCAGCAAGGGTGTTTTGTTTTTCAGGAAGTTGACCAGCCTATGATCGGTGAACATCTGGCTGAACCAGCAATCAAAATCGCCGAGCTCAAGGGCGATCTGGTACATCTGGGAGGTCTGGTTCAGCGACCCGGTAAGAAACAGTATTTTTTTGCTCATTCCCATTAGAAGCAATCCGCTTATGGCGGCAAACTTATATTGTGAATGGATACCTTCGCCGGCTTTCGTTAAACATAACACATACTTGATATTTTGCTAACCACTACATCTTATTTTGGTAAGACAAGCGTAATGATAGGATAATCTTCTGTTCATCTGTAATGAATATTAATAACAGAATGCCCATGGTGCCAGGCTTGTAAAGGGCATAGCGATATATTAACGATACGCTCATGTTAAGGTTACATACGGTGGGTTTCTTTGCAAAACCAGATACAATGAAAGCCTCTGCATTGTTGCTCTGCCTGCTACTCTCGCTTACTGCTGCAGCACAGTTACCCGACAGCCTTCCCGGCCCCAATATCTTTATCATTACCATCGACGGCCTGCGCTGGCAAGAGATCTTTCATGGCGCCGATGAAGCGATATTGAACGAGGGAAGCTATGTAGCCGACACTGCGCTGATGCGGGAGATGTACTGGAGCGAAGACCAGGACGAACGCCGCCGCCGGCTGACACCCTTTCTCTGGAATGTGATTGCACGTAAGGGACAGATCTACGGCAACCGCGATCATGGCAATAAAATGAACGTGAGCAACCGGTACAAGTTTTCTTATCCCGGCTACAACGAGATCTTCACCGGTTATGCCGATAGCCACTTTATACCGAACACGCCGGTGCTTAACGAGAATACCAATATCCTGGAATTCCTGAACAAGCAGCGGGGCTATCGGCATAAGGTGGCCGCATTTTCCTCCTGGAATATTTTCCCTTTTATCCTGAATGAAAAAAGGAGCGGTATCCCGGTCAACAGTGGTTACGAGTCTTTGGATGATACCGATCCCTTATCCCTGATGATTGACAGCGTGCAGCAAGCCGTCGGCAGAAAGGCGCACACCCGTTACGATGAGCTGACCTTTATCAGCGCCAGGGAGTATATCCGTAAGAGTCATCCGAAAGTAGCGCTGGTGGCTTTTGGCGAAGCTGATGAATTTGCCCACCATGGGCATTATGACCGCTACCTGCGCTCCATTGCCAATACCGACCGTATGATCGCCGAACTGTGGTATGAAGTGCAGAGCGATCCCTTTTACCGCAACAATACCACTTTCCTCATCACTACCGACCATGGCCGGGGCCGCCGTACCCGCACCTGGACAGATCATCTGTTCCTTATCGGCGGCAGCCGGGAAATATGGATGGCAGTAATGGGTCCCGGCATTAAGCCCCTGGGCGAAGTGAAGACGGAGCAGGTGATCTACCAGAAGCAGATCGCAGCGACGATCGCCCGCCTGCTGGGGCAGCAATTTGAATGCGAGCATAGCGTGGGCCGTTATATCGACCTGCCAACGACGGTAGGAGAGGCCGGCAATGGCTTTGCTCTGGACCGTCCTTGAACCCTTACAGGGTTTTAAAGCTTTCCTTCAGTGCTTACAGGATTTTAAACCATGTAAGCGCTGAAATGAATGTTATACCTTACCCGCGGCAGCTCTGCCCGCAACCCTGCCCGAAAAGAGGCAACCGCCCAGGAAAGTGCCTTCCAGTGCACGGTAGCCATGCATACCGCCGCCGCCGAAGCCGGCGACTTCTCCGGCAGCATACAGGCCTTCAACGGGCTGCCCCTTATCGTTCAGTACCCGTGCTGAAAGATCGGTGTGCAGGCCGCCCAGTGTTTTCCGTGTCAGCAGGTGCAGTCGTACAGCGATCAAGGGGCCTGCTTTGGGATCAAGAATAGGGTGTAAGGGTGCAGTGCGGATGAGCCGGTCGCCGAGGTATTTGCGGGCGCCCCTTATAGCGGTCACCTGCAAATCCTTGCTGAAAGTATTATGAAGCTCGCGGTCCCTCGCTTCCACCTCCTGCCTGATCTTTGTTATATCCAGTAAGGATTCCCCGCTCAGCGCGTTCATTGCTGCTACCAGCGCTTCGAGGTCGGACCTTACGATGAAGTCTTCTCCCCTTTCTTTAAAGGCCTCAACCGGCGGTGTGGCCTTTTTCCCTATAGCCCGCTTCAGCACCTGCTTCCAGTTTTTGCCGGTCAGGTCGGGATTCTGCTCGGAGCCCGACAAGGCAAATTCTTTCTTAATGATCTTCTGGTTAAGGACAAACCAGGTATATTCTTTACCCGTGCCGAGGATATGTTGTAACGTGCCCCGGGTATCAAAGCCGGGAAACAAGGGTACCGGCAGCCGGTTGCCATAAGCATCGAACCACAGCGATGAGGGGCCGGGCAAAATGCGGATGCCGTGGCCGGTCCACAAAGGATTCCAGTTGGCAATGCCTTCGGTATAATGCCACATACGGTCGGGGTTGATGATCTGTCCGCCGGCCCTTTCTGTGATGGCCAGCATACGGCCGTCTACGTGATCGGGAACGCCGCAGAGCATGTGTTCCGGTGCCTTACCCATCGAGGCAGGCCAGTTCCGGCGTACCAGCTCATGATTGGCGCCGATGCCGCCGGAGGTTACGATTACGGCGCCCGCCATAAAGCGGAAAGAGCCCGTTACCGTACGGGAAGTTTTGATCCCTCTCTCCACTGTACTGTCTTCAAGTATATCGCCCGAAACGCCCTGTACAACGCCATTGGCGGTCAGCAGCTCGTTGACCCGGTGCCGGAAGCGGAACTGTAGCAGCCCTTTTTTTTCAGCGTCCCTGGCTATCCGGATAAACGGGGCCAGCACACCGGGTCCGGTGCCCCAGGTCACGTGAAAGCGGGGAACGGAATTACCGTGCCCTATCGCGCCATAGCCGCCTCTTTCCGCCCAGCCGACGACCGGGAAAAAGCGCATGCCCAAACGGCCCAGCCAGGGGCGTTTTTCGCCTGCAGCAAAGTCGAGGTAGGCTTCAGCCCATTGCCGGGGCCAGTGATCTTCCGGCCGGTCAAATGCGGCCGTGCCCATCCAGTCCTGGTAAGCCAGTGCATGCGAATCCCTGATGCCCATACGGCGCTGCTCAGGAGAGTTGACGAAGAAAAGGCCGCCGAAGGACCAGAATGCTTGCCCTCCAAGGCTTTGCTCCGGCTCCTGGTCCAGCAGCAATACACTTTTGCCCTGCTGTACCAGTTCGGCAGCGGCAACAAGGCCAGCCAGCCCGGCGCCTATAATGATCACATCGGTTTCCGTAGTTGCCATAGTTCGGGTGGTTTAAGGGTTAGCCGCCTATCCCGAAATTAAGCACAAAAGGCGTAAAAAATTTTTGCCGAAATCTTACCGAAATTTTTTGTGGAAATTAAACAGTTGTTTAATTTTGAAGAACAATAACCAAACGTCCCCGGGTTGTTGGCCGAAACCCGTTTCACCTTATTTTCTGACCCCTTAAACGCGACTCAAGATGAACATAGAAAGGAATAACTTTATTATGAAAGGGCTGCAGGGCCTTTATTGTATACACCACCGCAAAAATCCCAATGTCTATATCAACGATGAGGGCTTTATCACCGTATCTGCCTGCTGCGAAGAATTTCATGGCGCGCTGTATCATGCGCAGGACGCCTTGCGCGAGCAATACGATCAGTTGAGCGTGGAAGCCCGGGAAGAAATGTTGCGATCGTGAGGGCAGTGGTTAACTATCAGACTTTAGATGTTAGATGTCGAAATGTAAGTGTTTGTAAACTTAGAAATTGGAAATTGATTTGGAATTTGATCATTGGACATTGGAATTTGACTTTTGGAATTTGGAATTTGTCTTTTGGAATTTGATCACTGGAATTTAAAACAGGCCTCCCTTCGATGGAGGCTTTTTTTATGGGCCTTTCCGCTTTATTATATGCGGTTTTTTATTACATTGCTGTAAGGTGTCATAGTTGTTGCCTGTTTAAAAGAGAACCTTTATGCAACGGATACTGATGATCGAGGCTGATGATAAGATCGCAAAGCTGGCGGGAGCGCAGCTGGAAGCCGAAGGCTGGGGACTGGATTATGCTTCCGGCGCCGCTTTGGGGCTTACTATGGCCCATGAAAGGCACTATGACCTGGTGATACTGGATATTGAGCTGCCCGATATGCCCGGCGCCGATGCGCTGGCGCAGCTGAAACGGCAGAAGGCAGGAGTGCCGCTGCTGGTCCTTATTCCCAGGCAGGAAGATGTTAGTCCCGATACAACCGGCCTGTATGATCATCTGCTGAAGCCCTTTAGTATGAACAGCTTTATGTCGCGGGTAAAAGCATTAATGCACAGCTCGGTGATGCAGCAGGAAGCGCCTGGTCCCGCGCAGGACAAGATCGTCAGGGGGCCGCTGGTACTGGATGCAGAAAAAAGACGGGTTACCCTGGACGGTGAATTGCTGGAGCTGGGCTATAAAGAATTTGATCTCCTGCAGGTACTTATGGCCCATCCGGGGAGAAGCTTCACTGCGGAAAGCCTGCTCAAAGAAGTCTGGGGTCTGGGTTTTGCAGGCTTCGAACATACGCTGACCGCAGCATTGGGCCACCTGCGGGCCAGGATTGAGCCCGATCCGCTGCATCCCCGCTATATCCTTACCACCTGGGGCGTCGGCTATCGTTTCACCGATGAGTATTAAGTTGTTCTTTTTTCTCGCAGCAAAAGGAACAGCAGTATAATAGAGATCCTTCACTACACATGCTCCGCAAGCTGCGCTCAGGATGACAATTGGAAATTTTCGGATGAAGCTGACATTAGAACATAAACACCACACAGTCATCCTGAGGTCTGCGCAGCAACCGAAGGATCTCTTTCTTTTCTCACCAAGACACGAAACATTAATAGGAAATCCCGCCGCTGCAGCGCTGCGGAATAAATGCTGCTGGTTCACGCGTCCTCGCGTGGACCAACTACATTTCTGTAGCGCCAGGCACACGCGAGGGCGCGTGCCAGCCGGGAACAATGGGGAATTTTCGGATGAAGCTGACATTAGAGCATAAGCACCACACAGTCATCCTGAGGTCTGCGCAGCAACCGAAGGATCTCTTTTCTTTTCTCACAAGACACCAAAGGATTAATGGAAAACCCGGCTGCGCTGTGGTACGCTGCGGGATGAGAAGATGTATTTTATAAAAAAAGGACATGGATCAATATCCATGTCCCGAACAGAAACACTGCTTACTCATTAGCTATTTTCGGATCAGCAATTTCCCTGAAAGAGTCTGCTGGCCCTGTTTCAGGCTTACCAGGTACAGGCCCTCGCTTAACGCGCTGACATCAACGGTCTTGTTCTTTACTTTATCGACATAGATGAGGCTCCTGCCGGACAGATCGCTGATCTTCAGCTCAGCGCCCAGGAAACGGGCATCCAGGTTGATCTTGTCTTTTGCGGGGTTGGGATAAAGCGTGGTGCTTTCAAGCAAAGCCCTTTCGTTGACACCCATACCATCGGTGATGATGATATAGCCGGTCTTGGTGAGCGAATCTGCGCCATCGGCATTCGCTACTTTCAGCTTTACGGTATAAGTACCGGCAGCAGTAAATTTAACGATGGGGTTATTGGAGGTGGCGCTGGTGCCCGACTGGTAGGCTACGTTATTGGGTGTAATTGTCCATTGCCATGTCGTAGGTATATTGGTGCTGAGATCGGTAAAATTGATCGGCGTTACATTGGTATTACCCACAACAGGTGTTGCCGAAAAGTTCGCTACAGGTGGCGCCGGCGCCTTATACAGGCTGAGGCTGTCGAGGACCAGGTCGCTGAACACATTGTTGGGAGCCACTGTAGCGGGATTAGAAGAAGAGAAGATAGTCGTGATGGTATCGGGCGTAACACCGGGCAGCATATCGGGCAAAGTAATGCTGAAAGGTGCATAGGAGGCCTGGGCAGTGAACGTATGCGTGGCATAGCTTACCGTATCTCTTTTGTTATCGCTGGTATTGTAACGGGTCATCAATATACGTGCAGTACCCTGGTCGCTTGCAGATCCGGTCGTATATTTATAATAGCCTCTCAGCTCGGTAGGTTTGACCGATATGGGTGTTCCGCCGCCGGAAACATATTCGACGTTGGCGCCGCCGCCACCGCCGCCGTAGCTGAATTCAGCACCGGTACCATTAACCAGGATACCGATCGTTGTATATTGCACAAAGCCAAAAGGCGCAGTGTTCACTTTGGCTGCAAATGAGCCCTGATAGGCGCCGGATTCTTTGTACAGGGAGTGTACGGGCGGCATCACCACCAGGTTGCTGGAACTCCATCCGACAAGGGAATCTGTGCCGTTGTCGGCCACTGTCCAGTCTTCAAAATTGCTGTTGGGAATTTGTGTTTGTGCCAGGGCCAGCTGTCCTGCTACCATCGCCGAAAAAAAAATAGCGGTCTTTTTCATATTGGGTTATTAAAGGAATTCTAAAATGTACTTTTCCCCGGGGAAAAGCGTTGGATACATAGGACAAAAATACTTTTACTGCATACGGCAGACTAGATACAAGTGTATCATAAAATAATTTTTCATACATTAGAGCAGATGATTTAACCTTTTTACAATTGCCATTGTTGTACCATTTAACACACCGTAGGAGCAGGCTGCTTCGTTACCTGCTTAGCCTATGCAGGAAAAGCGGCGCCCGTATTTTCCCTGCACTGGGTATGTTGCTGTGCCTGGCTGCAATGGCCGCTGCACAGGAGAACCGGACAGTGCTGTATGCCCTGACGCCGGCCAGTCCGCGGGATACCATAGCGATCGCTACGGCTATCCGGGAGGCGCAGCAGCTAGCGGAGACATTGCCCGACAGTGCCCGTGTCCTTCTGAAGAAAAGCCTGTACCAGAGCGGGCAGGCGCTTTATCCCGATGGTATCCGGAAAGGGTTGCAAGCTATACTGCCATTGCTTCCGGAGCAGGAGGGAGAGGCCCTGCTACAACGGGAGCTATGGCTCTGCCGGCATACGGCAGCCCTGGAGCCCGCGCTGGACGTGATCTATTCGGGGCTAGGCAAGATCATGCAGCTATGGGAGCAGTATGACAGGGCCGTGAATTATTACATGATGGCCATACCAATGGCGACCAGGCATCACCCCGAATACCTGGCGACAGTATACAACAACTATGGCGGGTTGCTCTCCCTGATGCCCGATAGCGCGATCAACGTGCAGCGCAGCATGTATTACCTGGATAAGGCGGAAGAAATCGCCAACCGTGACCATAACCTCCGTATCCTCACCTGCGTCTATTGCAATAAAGCCAAACTGCTGCGCAGCCAGAAGCGATACGACGAAAGCCTTGAGCTCTCTTACCGGGGCCTGGCCCTGGCGCAGCAAGGTCAATTCAGCCAGTGGGAAATGGTGCTGCTTAACAATATCGGCGATCTATATTTCAATATGGGACAACCGGCAAAGGCCATTCCTTACCTGGAGCGTGCGCTCAAAGTGGAGGGCCAGGGGATTGCGCCCTATTACCGGAATATGGCGGTCTTTACCCTGGGCGAGGTGTATTACAGCCTCAAGGATATGGACAAGGCGAAGATGTATTTTTCAATGTCGCTGGAGCTGGCCCGCAAGCATGGTATCGTGCGCGATCTGATCGAAAGCAACCGGAAGTTGGCCCAGATCTGCGCGCAGCAAGGCGACTTTGCCGGGGCTTTTGCTCACCAGGTAGAATATTCCCGCCTTAGCGACAGCATGCGTAACCATGAGGTGATCCGCAATGTACAACAGCTGGAAGTAAAGTTCCGTACTTCCGAGCAGGACCGTGAGCTCCTGGAAAACAAGCTGCAGATGGAGCACCAGGAGCAGGCATTGCACCGGAAAAACATGATCATCATCTTATCGGCGGCTTTTGCGCTGCTGGCAGTGCTCATTTGTCTGTTCCTGTACAACCGCTTCAGGCAGAAACGCAAGCTGATGCTGCGCGATGAGGAGATTAAGGAAATGAGAGCCTTGATCCGGGGCGAGGAGCAGGAACGGATCAGGCTGGCCCAGGAGCTGCACGACGGGATCGGCGGTATGCTGGCTGCTGTGAATATGAATATGCAGGCGGCCCGTAAAGATAATTTTGACCATAAGGATGAGCTGCTCGATGTGATGCAGATGATTGAAGATACTACCGACGAATTGCGCAAGACGGCCCATAACCTGATGCCTTCGGCCCTGCTGCGTAAGAACCTGGGTGAAGCGCTGCAGTATTATTGCGATACGATAGGCCATAAAGGCGGTTTGTATATCGATCTGCATCGCCATGGCGACCTGGAAGCAATCAACCCGGCTTATGTGAACATGCTGTTCCGGATCGTGCAGGAGCTGATACAGAATGTGATCCGGCATGCTGCGGCCGACCATGTGATCGTTTCGCTGGAAAAAGAAGGCGACCGGATCGCGCTGATGGTCGAAGATAACGGCCGTGGCTTCGATACGCGCAACCGGGGCCAGGGCTTCGGGCTCGAAAACCTGAATTACAGGGTACGGACGCTGGGCGGTAGCCTGGATATACAATCGGAGCCCGGAGTGGGTACTTCTATTATGGTAACCTTTGAACGGAAAGACGTAAGCCTCCCTGCTATCTGAGGCTTGCACCTGCTAAAATGAATGGAACAATGGAGATCAAGATCATGATCGTGGATGATCACCCGATGATCATCGACGGCCTGAAAAATATGCTGAAGGGCTACAAGCACATACGCCTTGTCGGCGCTTTCAATGACGGTAAGGACCTGCTGACGGCGCTTCCGGCCCAGCAACCCGATGTGCTGCTGCTGGATATACAATTACCCGGTATGCCGGGCGATGAACTGGTACCGCTTATCCTGCAGCAATATCCCGGTATTGCGGTGCTGGCCCTTACCAATTTCAACAGCAGCCTTTATGTAAATACGATGTTCCGGCAGGGTGCATTGGGCTATCTGCTGAAAACCACGCGGCAACCTACGCTGATCGAGGCTATCGAAACGGTATCGCAGGGCCGGACCTTTATCGAGCCTTCGCTGCAGGATAAGCTGCAGCAGGATTATCCGCAGCGGAAGAAAAATATTTATGCGCGGCTGTCCCTGACGATACGAGAAAAGGAGATACTCCGTTTGCTCGCAGCAGGTAAGTCTAACCAGGAAATTGCAGATACCCTGTTCCTGGGTTATAATACAGTGCGCAATTACCGGGCGCGCATTTTTACCAAGCTGGAAGTAGGCTCTATCGGCGAATTGGTAAAGAAAGCGCTTACCCTGGGGCTGGGCGAATAGGCTGGCCTACAGATATCCTTTTTCCTGTGCAATGCGGATGAGGCTTACTGTGTTCTTGGCATTGAGCTTTTGCATCAGGCTGAAACGGTGGTTCTCTACTGTGCGCACGCTGATGCTGAGGCTGGCGGCGATCTCGGGGCTGCTGAGCTCCCGGGAGATCAGACCCAGTATTTCTTTTTCCCTGCGGGTAAGCGGTGATGCCGATACACTTTTTCTTTTGAGCATATCCTGCAGCAGCTGCTCTTTCAGGGAAGGTTCCAGGTATTCGCCGCCCTGCTGTATGGTCTCTATGGCTTCCAGCAAAGTTTCCCGGTTGGCCGTCTTGAGCAGGTAGCCTTTGCTGCCGGCCCTCATTGCGTCTTTAATATGGAAGGCGCTTTCCATGCTCGTTACGACCAGTATGCTTATGGTGGGGTATTGTTGCGTGATGAGCCGTATCAGCTCGTTACCGCTGATATCGGGCAGCTGCAGGTCGAGCAGCAGGATATCGGGCTGCCCGGATTTCAAGCCTTCCATAAGCGCCGCACCGCTGCTGTAAGTGTCCGTCACTTCAAGATGTTTGTAGTAGTGCAGCATATTCCTGATGCCACTGATGACCATCGGGTGATCGTCGGCTATAGCCAGCCGTATGGGTTTATTGCTCATGAGTACTCAGGTCAAATTCAAAATAAAGTGTTGTGCCTTCACCGGGCACACTGCTGCAATGGAATTGCCCGCCAAGGCTTTCCACGCGGGCGTTGAAATTGTGCATGCCACTGCCAGTGGTCTTTCCCGGGAGTGGTTCAAAACCTTTGCCATTGTCTTCGATGGTAATGCCCAGGATGTTACTGTCATAGTTGAACTGCACAAGGGCCTGGTTGGCTTCCGAATGCTTGATGATATTCTGGATCGCCTCCTGGATCATGCGATACAAGGGCAGCTCGAATGCCGGTTCCATCTTGGGCAGGTAGCCATAGTTCCGGAAGTCGATGTACAGGGTATGCGACTGGTTGATCCGGTCGCAATACAGCTGGGTGGCCTCGCTCAGGCCGGCATTCAACAGTATCTCCGGCATCAGGTTATGCGCGGTTTTGCGCAGCTCTCTTATAGTCTCGTCCAGCTGCGACAGGCTCTCGTTGAACCGGGCAGGAGAAGGCTGCGCTGCCATCGCCGCAAAATTCATCTTTATGGCCGACAGCTGGCTGACAAAGCCATCGTGCAGCTCGCGGGCAAAGCGTGCCCTTTCCTGCTCTTCGCCTTTCATGATCGCCTTAAGCTGCTGCACCTCCTGCTCTTTGCTCATCAGCTGCAGCTGCTTTTCCTGCCGCAATCGCTTGTTCCGCGCATTGCGGTACAATAAGAACAGCAATAAAGCCAGCATCAGGCCACCTGCCGATATCGCCGCAATCCACTGGTATTGCTGCTTCAGCCGTTGCTGCTGGTGGCTGATCCTTACCTGGTTCTGGCTGAGCTTTCGGTCTTTCTCCGCGCTCTGCAATGCCGCATCCATCATGTTCATAACCTCGATCGCCTTGTGTGTCAGCGAATCTTCCAGCAGCTCTTTGGTGCTGAGCGCATCATAAGCGGCTTTTGGCTTGCCCCATGCTGCATAAGCAGCAGCTATAACGCGGTAAGGTGTAATGAGGTTGTATCGCTGATCGGCCTGCCGGGCTGCACTGACGGCCGGTTCAAGCATAGCAATCGCCTCCGCATACCGGCCCTTCCGGTAAAAGGCTTCACCCAGCACGAAGGCCGCGTCGATGGCTTCGCCCGGACGGGTATCCGGTTTAAGGTAATACCGCAGCAAGGCGATGGCACTATCGATGTTGTTTTGCTGCAGCAGGGCGGCGGCGGTATTGATCCGGAGCAGGTAATCAAAGTTGTGGTTGTTATCTTTACCGGCAAGCTGCAACGCTTCGGCGGCGGTAGCTATGGCTTTATCCGGCATTTCCAGGCGGCAATAGGCGCTGCTTTTATTGGTCAGGATGCTCAGCAGCTGGTAGTGATGCTTATCTCTGCGTGATAAGGCTTCCGCCTTCCGGATATAAGCCAGGCTACGTTCGGGATAGCCGGTCTGCAGCCAGCAGATACCCAGGTACTGGAAGGCATCGATCAGCGGATCGACCAGGCTTCCCTTAGGATTGACACTGCCCGGTGCTGCATTATCGTACAGGGAGATCACTTTAAAGCAATTCAGCGCGGCGCTGTCAAACATGCCCATGTGAAAAAATACGCCGAACATCGCATTGCGCGCGGCTGCGGTGTAGTAATCCCGATCCTGCTCCTGCTGTTGTATCATCGTAAGGGCTTCGCGGTATAAGGCCAGGCTTCTCCTGTGCTCCCCTTTATTCCGGTAAGCCGTGGCCATATTGGCCAGGGCCAATCCCGAACCGAAAGCATAATTCAGGGACAGGCTTTTGCTTAAAGCCTTCCGTGAATAGAAGATCGTGCTGTCGGGCTGTGTTTCCTGGAAAGCATTGGCCTGGTTGATCAAGGTAGATATCTCAGCCGAATCGGTTCGGGAAATACCGGAATGCAGCTTTCCCGGGACCTCCTGCGCTGTTGCCCGGCAACAAAGCAGGCAAAGGAACAAGGCTGCCGCAGCGAAGCGGCGCCAGGGGGTAATAGAAAGCAGGCAAGGCATTGTCCGGTACATCGGCAGGAAGACAAAGCGGGTTTAACGGTCCATGCTAAAGTACCGATTTCCCCGCGCATTTCCATTGGCGGCGCTACCGCAACAGGGTAATGTCGCCTTTTAGCTGGTAAAGCTTACGCTGGGTGCCGGTTTCCGCAGTGATCGTGTACATATAGGTACCCACATCGGCGGGCCGGCCATTCCAGGTGCCGTCCCAGGCTTTTGCCGGATCATTGCTGAAGTAAATACGCTGTCCGAAACGGTTATAGATCGAACACCTGAAATGCTGTATGGGACAGCCCTCGCTGAACACGATCCCGAATACATCGTTGAGCCCGTCCCTGTTGGGTGAGAAAGCTGTTGGTACCAGGGGCACACAGCTGCATACCTCGTCGGTGATATGGATATCGTCATTAAAGACGCAGGGAGCATCCGTTACCTGCACCGAATAGTGCCCGGTGTCCGTAATGGTCAGCTGGGCGCCGGTGGCGCCGGTGTTCCACTGGAAAGTGGCAGCAGGATCTTTTACACGGGCATCAAAGGTAAGTGCAACAGGCATGCCCCGGCACAATATGGAATCGGCGCCCAGGTCCATCCTCAGGTCTTTTATGGCAACAAAGATGCTGTCTGTTTTTTCGCAGCCGCTATGCCTGACGTTGACCCAGTACCAGCCGCTGGTATCGGCCTGGAAGCTGGGGCCGGTGCTGTTGTCCTGCCATTGGTAGGCTGTGGCATTTGCCGGGGCATTCAGCATGAAGCTGCCCTGGTTGCAGATCACGGTATCGTTGCCCAGGCTGAAGGTAAAGGGCGGAGCAACCACAAAAGTATCGATGCGGTACTGGCAATAGGTCTGTGCGCTACCCACCCAGTAAACGCCGGGCGTGTTGACGGTAAGGCTGGTATCTGTACTGCCCGTATTCCAGGTATAATAAATAGCGGCCGGTCCCTTCAGGCGTATGCTGTCGCCGGCCGTACAGATGATGGTGTCTTTCCTGCCGAACAGGGTGTCGGCCGGTATCGGCCGCACAAAGCCGTTGCAGCCGATGCCCGAGAGGTTATCGTCGGGATAGAACCGATGCGGCATCAGCACGGCATGAGGTTCGTTGTTGCAGGCGGTTCCTGCCAGGTTGGGCTGCTGTATCGCGCCCAGGTAATCGGCATCCCCGGGCACTGCGCTGTTGGACATAATGTAATAGATCTTTTCATCTCTCGCCAGCCGGATCGGTGTCGTTACCGCATACGGCGATTTAATGGTATCGGCTATTACTTTGGAAGCCGCTATAGCCGCAGGAGTGGGCTGATTCAGGTCGAACTGGTACAAAAGGGTTTGAAAGGGATAAGGATTGTTGACATCATCTACCAGGTTGCAGGAGGTAAAATAAAGCTTGGAATTATCTGCCGAGAAAGCCAGGTCCCAGCTGTAGAAGCTATCGAGCGTTTGCGCGTTGGATACGATACCCGTGGCCGGGTTGAAGTCGAACAACTGCTCGCCGCCGCCATAGGTCTCTGGAAAAAGCTGGTAAGGGCTGGTATAAGCCAGTTTTTTGCGGTTGGGCGTTACCGCCATGGAGCCATAGCCATGACTGTAATTGCCGAGATCGGGTATGACTACCGGGGGAAAGCCGGTATTGGAGATCACAGGTGTGGTATTGACCCCGGCCGGGGTAATCTCGAAGGCTTTGAAGCGCGGTGTCCGTTTTTCATGGCACAGCAGCCATATGTTGCAATTGTCGCCCGGTACAGCGGTCATATGCGCGCTCATATTGGTATCGATAAGGTTGGGGCCGCTGATCACGGCGCCCAGACCGCTGTTCTGCGACATGTCCACGATCGAATAGGTAAGCCACAGGAAGGAAGTTGGGCCACCGATGTCTTCTCCGAACACATATCCCGACAAGGTGAAAACATAGTACTGCTGCGGGTTGGCGATTACCGGCAGGATGATCACACCCTGTGGCGCACCGTGGGAGGTCGCATCGAGAAGCGGGTAATTGAACACCCAGCCGGGAGGCGGGTTGATGGAAGAAGACAAAAGATAACCACCGGGCATCACATTGCCATTCCGGTCCCAGATGTATTCGGTATTGGTATAGAACTGCATCCGCCCTGCAGGATCCGATACGGTGGCAATGCAGTTATAGGAAGTGGGTACTGTGGAGCTGAAGGTATCAGGACCGCCACTGTTAAAATTCAGACCCAGCGAGTCGGCGAAGTTCCAGATGGCATTTTCTCTCAAGTGCCAGCCGTGCTGGGCGCAGGCCGACAAAGCATACAGGGTCAGCAGCAGGGTAAATAGTTTTCTCATAAATCATTGGCTTTGCTACGTGGTGCCTTCTTTCCTCACTCCGGTGCCTGATGAGATGAATCAAAAAGATGAAAACAAAACTATTTATCCTGCTGCAAAACAACTAGAGTACAAGCGCTCAATTTTTAAAATGAGTAGAACTACTCAGTTTTCCCGGGACAGAAAAACCTCCGGTTCTTATAGCTGCCCAATGACCTGCATCACATCGTTACGGCCCCAGTGATCGACGTATTGACCATCGCGGAGGCGCACAAAGTCCATTACATTCATGATCACTTCCTTGCCTGTGGGCGCATGGCCCATGATCTCCCCCAGGTGCGTGCCCCGGAGCACTTTGCGGCTGGCGACCAGGTCGCCTTCGCCTACCTGGTCCAGTATCTCTACACGAAGATCGGGAAAGCCGGTCCGCAGCATGCCGATGAACTGTATCAGTCCCGATACATCCTTTGGAATGCCCGGTACGGCGGTATGGTTGGTAAAGTCGCTCGCGACAATCTCGTCGAGCACAGCGGTGTTGCCGCCTTCTATAAATTCTTTGTTGAAGCGAAGGACTACTTGCTTGTTGTCGGCTATTGTCATGGTGTAAAGGTAGCCTGCTTTCTTTAAACGGATTGGTCCTGAGCCATCTCCTGCGCAAACGATCTTCTGCTTCAGCCGCTTTACGGACCCGGATTAGCCTGGATATCCCACGCCGAACGGCTATCTTTGGTTATGAATAGCATGACGATCAGAGCATATCGTAAAGATGACCGGGAAGCTGTGCTGGCTTTGCTGAGGGCCAATACACCGGAATATTTTGCCCCCGAAGAAGAGCAGGACCTTATTCGTTACCTGCTGCATGAAGCGGAATACTATTTTGTATTGGAAGCTGAAGGGCGTATTGTAGCCAGCGGCGGATTTAATCTCCTGGCAGACAAAAAAGAAGCCAGGATCTCCTGGGATATGGTCCATCCTGAAGGGCAGGGCAAAGGCTGGGGCAGCGCCCTGGTTCGCTACCGTTTGCAGCAGATGCAGGCGATCCCCGACAGGGGAACGATTGTGGTCAGGACCTCGCAGCTGGCCTGGCGCTTTTACGAACGTTTCGGCTTCCGTACGAAGGAGGTGGTCAAAGATTATTGGGCGCCGGGTTATGATCTTTATTACATGGAGCTGGTATAAACGAGGGGAAGTCAAGTTTCAAAAAACCTGACTTCCCCTGCTTAAAAACTTGACTTCTCCTGCCTTTATTTTTCCTACTGCTTCACGATCTTTATCGATTGTCCCGTCTCTTCGAGACGGATAAAGTAAATACCGGGAGCAATATTGCTGATATCTATTTCCGTTTCTTCCTTTTTAATGCGATACCGGTTCAGCTCTTGTCCCAGCACGTTCAGCAGGGAAATATTGCCGCGGTAATCCGTTTTTACTTGTAAGGTATAGGCAGCTGGATTGGGGAAGACGACCAGGTTATGTTCTTTGCTGACCTTGTGAATGCTGAGTAAAGGTGCATTGCGCCAGTAGTAGATACCTTTGTCTTTTGCTGCCACGGGTGCAGGCAGGATAAAAGGAATACTGTCGAATGCAATGCACAGCTGATTTGTCCCCAGGAAATCGATATCCGGTAAGGTGATATCCGGTTTACCCAGGCTTTGCCAGTTGGCGCCATTGTCTGTAGACCGGTAAAGTCCGTCGTTGAAGAGATACAGCGTGCCGGTCCGGCTTACCGCGAGATTGCGGAGCTCCCTTCCTGAAGTGCCGCTTGGCCAGGGAAGGCCAATAGGCGTATTGGGCGTTGCATTAGCCGGATTGATCTCAAACAGCTCCCAGTCGGAATACAGGAAGGTGCGGCTACCGGAAGATACCAGGGTCCTGTTGCTGAAGGGCAGCGCATCTTCCATTACAAGGCTCCAGGTGCGGCCTGTATCGACTGATGTATAGAGATTGTTGTTGAGGGTGCTGTCGATAACGACCAGTGCAAACAAGCGCCCGGTGGCATCCTGGGAAACCGTCTCGATGCCGGCAGCGCTGAAGCGACCCAGCTCGCTCCAGGTGTTCCCTTTATCGAACGAACCGAAAAGCTTGCCCCCTAAAGCCGGATCAGGCCCATCCCGGCCAACAAGGAACAGACCGCTCTGCTGACCGGGAATCAGCTGGTGTACCTGGACCAATGCGGCGTTGAATTCGGGCGGAAGTGCAGTTGCTGTAAAGCTGATACCATCATCTTCAGAGCGGAAGAACTTCCTCTGGCTGGTAAGGGCATATAGCACGCCGGGATGCTGGTCGTTGCAGACAAACTGGATATTGGCGCCTGCCGGTCCTACCGGGGCCTGTTGCCAGCCGCTCAGGACAGGAGGCGTACCTGCCGGGGGAGCAAGCGCAGCCACCGATTCGGAGTTGAGATAGTTAAAGGCAAATAACTTGTTATTCGCGTTGAAGAATATATTGTTGATTTCACCGCGCAGCCCTTCGTTGATCTGTTCCCATGCAGTGGCTGCAGCATTACGTTTTTGCGCGACGTATTGGTTGCTGAAGTCATAGATGCCGTTCCTGTCGCCGATGACCTCCACTACATTGTGGGCGCTGTTGTTGAGGTTTGCGCTTTGCCAGGATATAGTGCTGAGGCTGGTTTTGTAAAGTCCCGATGCGCTGCCGAGCCACAAGGTAGCCGCAGCACTGTCGCAATAGAGGCTGGTATACGTCTGCGCAGGGTCGGGCAGGCTGACCGAAGTCCAGTCCACGTAGGTGTCTGAGTAAATGAGCTCCGTCATCTGGGTAACCAGGTTCTTACACAGGGCGTAGACCCTTCCATTCGGGGCTTCAGCGAAGCGGTATACTTGTTTGGCGGTGAAATTAGCATGCCTGATGTTGCCGCCATCGTCTGTAGAAAGCCAGATACCGTCGTTGAAGCTCCCGATCAGCAGCTTATTGTTACGGGTATAGTGGATCGCTTCAGGTGTGGAAATGAACGGATTGCCGAAAGGAATGATCTGCCCGGTGGCGCCCCGGTTGGTAAGCTTGACTACCCCACCTATAGTTCCGGCAAAGAAGAGGTTGGGGTTTTTTATTTCCGTAAAGCAGTAATAGTTTTCGTGTAGACCGCTGACCGGGTTGGTTACTAAAGAATACTGCTCCCAGGTCTGTCCCAGGTCGGATGTAACAAACAGTCCGCCGGGATATACATCGCTACCGACATATAAACGGTTAGATGCTTTTTCTACAGTAATAGAAGGTGTCTGCCAGTACGTGCCGTCGGGTGGCAGGGGACCGGGGATTTCCGTCCATGTGCCGTCGAGCGGTTTATAAAAAACCTGGTTGCTCTTGGTCACCATAAAGAGGGTGCCGGCGTCGTTGACGGTAACATCTTTAGGCACTGCGTTCATGGGATAGCCGCTATAGCGGAACCATTGCTGGGCTTGCAACCCGGAGAGGCTGCACTGGAACAGGAGCAGCAATAGTAAAATTTTTGTCTTTGTCATTGCCTGTCTTAATTGGTCGTTATAAATATGGTTATCGGTTATGTCAAAGGTACTTTGCCACGGTGGTCTGTTAAATACCAACAAGAAGGTATTTTAAGGGTTGTGTTTTTTTGCTACGGCGGGGGCAGGCAGGCGGGATATGGTTCCTGGAATAGCGATGGGGCGTGGATTTAAGCGGTATGAACCCGGGAGTTCGCTCTTAGAGTCTCCCGGGTTTATTGGACAGGTGGCCGTTGGTCAACCCTGTGTTTTTAGCATAGGTCCCGGGCGATTACAGCATACCGTATTCGATCGCTTTCTTGATAAGCGAAGGGGAATTGCCGACCTCGAATTTCTGCATCAGGTTATGCCGGTGGGTTTCTACCGTTTGCGGGCTGATGAACAATTGCTTGGCTATAGCCGCTGTGGTTGCGCCATCACTGACGAGCTGCAGGATCTCCTGTTCTCTCTGGGTAAGGCGGGGCTTGGTTTTCGGTTTTTTTTCCTGGGAAAAAAGGATCTGCTGTAATTCGTGATTCATCAGGAACTGGTTGTTCAGTACCTGGAAAATAGCAGTCACCAGGTCGTCGCGGGAAGTATTTTTCAGCAGGTAGCCATCGGCGCCGCTTTGCAGCATTTCCATAATGACGCTTTTTTCCATATGGTTGGTCAGCGCGATGACCTTGATATCTTTATTCAGCGCCTTGATCGTTTTGCAAACCTCTATGCCCGACATTTCCGGCAGGCTGATGTCGAGGAAAACAATCGCAACGGGCTCCTGCTGCAGGAAGGCCAGCGCTGCTTTGCCTTCTGTGAACGTACCGGCAATCCGGATGCCTTCGACCTGCTTCAGGATACTGCACAGGCCCTCGATAAAAATGGCATGGTCTTCTACAATAATGATGGGAAGGGGTGTTGGCAATTGGGACATGGCTTTTGCAGTTTGCGGTGTTGCTACAAAATTGCCGATAATTTGCTTTCAGTTGCTCCGGGTATTCCCTGAATTTTTCTCAGGGTTTTCGTGGAGCACTGAAAATGGAGCCTTCTGTCGATTGTCTGTTCTCCTCCGGCTGCCGAATTTTGAAATAAAAACTGGCCTATGAGAGCTTACATGATGACAATGACAGGTACTTTCTTTCTCCTCCTGTTTGGCGGCTCCTGCAAAAAGAGTGACACAGCCCCGGGAGAAAAAATAATCTACCAAACCGATTTTGATACCGACGACGGTTTCTTCTATACAGGAGAAGATGCTACCGGAGCGGGGACAATACAAAACGGTATCTACACCATGAGAAACAAAAAGACACAATTTGTCGACTTTTTCTACACTTCGTCTTTATTTAACGGCATTAGCGGCAACATCGCCATAGAGGCTAAAGTAAAGCCGGGAGCAGGTACCTATGGCGGTCTCCGTTGGAATGATAACAGCTCCGCTGCTGGCATCGCGGCGAGAACGTTGGAAATGAAAGATAACGGGATCTTCGCCGTGGGAAAATATGATGCTAACGGAACCTATGTTAACATCTCGGGCGACCTGTTCAGCAGCGCCATAGCCAAGGGCGATTTCAATGTGCTGCGGGTGGAGCAGCGCGATGGTACCACGCATTGCCTGATCAATGGCACGGAAGTCTATTCTATGGCTGCTAATGGCGACCGGCTGGATGTCTGCGGCTTCCTGGTGGGCGTCAATACTACCTTACAGGCCGACTACTTCAGGGCGATCCAGCTGCCTTGATTATCGCATGATGGATGGGACGTTTTGCTAATTCAGGAAGCCAGACACATAAAACTACTTAATGGAGTGGTGCTGCATTGCGGAAGGGAACTTAACGTTGCTGCTGAAGCGGTGTGTTGAAAAAGCCCCGCAGGTAGTATGATTCGTCGCTGTCCCCGATGCGGAAGGTATAGGAAATATAGCCTCCGGCGCCATAAGCATTGGTGCTTAGGGTCAGCGATTGTTCCAGGACCCTTCCCGGCTTCACTTTTCCGGGCGAAGGATAGACCAGGTGAGGGATCACTTCAAACTCGTTTTGGTACACGCTTACTTCAAAGGAGCTGGCATAGGCCGGCATGCCGTCTTCGAATAAAAGCTTCAGGGTATCGCGGCTCATTGAGGCATAGCAATAACGAAAAGTATATACACCCTGTATATTGGTCTCGCAGCTTGCCGTAAAATAAAGGTGAGCGGTATCCTCCGCCTGAATGGGTTCTCCCATTGCATGCTCAAACCTGCCCTCATCGTTTTTGCTGATGTACCAGGGATAGACCCATTCCTTGCTGAAAGGGAAGCCGTCCTTGGGCAGAATATTGGCGCGGATCACTTTCCCCTTCACCGTTTGTGCCTGTACGGACAAGGGAAAGAATAGCGCTATGATCAGTAGACGTCGTATGTCTGCTCGCTTGTTCATATCATGAATTCATCTTGTAATTTAGGGTTAAAATCCTGAATGCATTCCAATGCTATGTTCACCGGGAGCAATATTAACATTTGCTGACGGGCAATTGCCTTTGCTTTCAGGGCCGGGGTTTCAATAAACGGTTCAGGCTGCGCAGAGTGATGCCGAGATAGGCCGCCATATCCTCTTTGCTCAGCTCGATCTGCAGCTTATCGCAGAAGGCGAGGAGCTTTTTCAAGCCATGCTCCATGGTGTACAGCTGCTGGAAAGAAGCCCTGCTGGCCGTATTTACCAGGCGCTCGGCCAGCTCCTCCAGCATCAGCCGGTTCAGCGCGGCATCCTTGTCGAGCAGGCTGCGGAAATAAGCGCCCCGGATCACGTAGGCCTGTACCGTTGTCAGCGCTTCTATCGTGCACAGGCAAGGCGTATTGCGGATGAGCTCGATCTCCCCGGTAATCTCTCCCGCACTCAGGAATTCCATGACATAATCCTTGCCGTTGTCTTCGCTGCAATAACATTTCGTGATGCCATCCCTGATGATATAAATGCGGGAAGGGCGGCTGCCCTGGTGCAGCAGCACGCTGCCGCGGGCAAAGGTTTTCAGCGTGATCTCCGCCCCGTCGCCCTGCTGATGGTACAGATTTTCGATATAGGACAGGAAATCAGGATTGGTACGCAACATAGGGTCTGGGACAAATGTCTTTTTAAATTGCCGGGTTAATGCGGAGCTTTGCCACGTAAAAAAACAAAATTTGCTGTGAACGATAAAATAAATGTAATTGCCTTCGATGCAGACGATACGCTCTGGGTGAACGAGCCTTACTTCCAGGAAACCGAAAAGCGGTTCTGTGCTTTGCTGGAAAATTATGCTCCCCATCATACCTTATCGCAGGAGCTGTTTAAGATCGAGATGCAGAACCTGCACCTCTATGGTTACGGGATCAAGAGCTTTATGCTGAGCATGATCGAAACCGTATACGAAATTTCGGGCGGAACAGCCGACCTGAAGCTGATCCCGGAGATCATACGCCTGGGGCAGGATATGCTGCAGCATCCCATTGAATTGCTGGATGGTGTCAAAGAAGTGCTGGATGCCCTGAAAGGCCGTTACCGGCTGGTGGTTGCTACCAAAGGCGACCTGCTGGACCAGGAACGGAAGCTGAAGAAGTCGGGCCTGCTCGACTATTTCCATCACATCGAGATCATGAGCGATAAAAAGACGGACGACTACTGTAAGCTGCTGAAGCACCTGGATTGCGCTCCCGAACAATTCCTGATGCTGGGCAATTCGCTGAAGTCAGATGTGATCCCTGTGCTGGAGCTGGACGGCTATGCTGCGCATATCCCTTTTCATACCTTATGGGCGCACGAGCATTATGAAGGCAACCTGGAGCATCCCCGTTTTTTACAACTGACTACCATAACCGATATCCTGGATTATGTCGGACATTAGACACGAAATAGACCTGGAAACCTGGGCACGGCGGGATCATTACCGTTTCTTTTCCCGCTTTGAAGAACCTTTCTTTGGTGTGACGGTCAACCTGGATTGCACGCTGGCTTATCGCTATGCAGCAGAACAGGAGCGCTCCTTCTTCCTGTATTACCTATACCGGGCGCTCAAAGCGGCCAACCGTACAGAAGCTTTCCGCTACCGTATTGCGGAGGACAAGGTCTTCCTTTACGACAAGGTGCACGCTTCGCCTACGATCAACAGGTCCGACGGGACTTTCGGCTTCGCTTACATGGACTTTAATGAAGACGAGGAACAATTTTATGCCGATGCCCGGCAGGCTTCGGAAGCAGTGAAGAACAGCACAGGCCTGATCCCTTCCGTGTCGGGCCAAAATGTGATCCATTGCTCGGCCCTGCCCTGGCTATCCTTTACCAGCCTGTCGCATGCGCGCAGCTTCAGCTTTATAGACAGCTGTCCTAAAATATCGTTCGGCAAGCTGAGCGGCGAAGACGGGCGGAAGATCATGCCCGTTTCGGTACATGTACATCATGGCCTGGCAGATGGCTACCATGTAGGACAGTTTGTAGAAACCTTCCAGCGCCTGCTGAACGGGGAAGCTTTATAGGCGCGCACTGTAGCCTTTACCGGTTGGCGGTATTGGCGGAAACAATAATCGGGTTTATATTTATGCTTTAACCGATAAGCAATATGGCCCCGATAACCATTACTGAAATTATCCGTCCGCAAACAAGGAAGGCCTGGCGAAAATGGTTGCAGCAGCATTACCAGGACAAGAAAGAAGTGTGGATCACCATTCCTAAAGGAAAGAAGGGAATCGAGCTGAACGATATTATTGAAGAAGCGCTATGCTTTAACTGGATCGACAGTACCCAGAAGGCCCTGGATGAGGCGCATACTGTGCTCCGGATGACGCCCCGGAAAAAGAAGGGTGGTTTTTCGCAGCTCAATATAGAACGGATCAGGCTGCTCCTGGCCCGGGACCTGGTGCATGCCGATTTCCGGGAAGCGCTGGAAGCAGCAGTAGCCGCACCTTTCCATTTCCCAAAGGATATTATCGCAGCCATAAAAAAGAACAAGGAAGCCTGGCATTATTTCCAGGAGCTGCCTGAAGCGTATAAGCGTATACGTATTGCTTCCATTGAGCTGGCACGGAAGGAACCTGCTCTTTTTGAGAAACGCCTGGAGAAATTCATTGCCTGTACCAGCTGCAACAAACTGTTGCCGGGAAGCGCCGGTAACCAAAAGTATTATTAAGCATTAAGCGATAAGGAAACAGATACGCGCACGTATTCACGTGCGCGTTTGTTGCTCATGGAGGCAGGAACGGTTATATACCCGGAGTGCCGGCAGGTTTTTCCAGGAACATTAGCTGCGGATTGGCTGCCGACACCAGCTTGCGTAGCTTCCTTTGCGACAGGAAGGCTAGCTCTGTTTCCCGTTTGACAGCCGTCAGCATTTCTTCATGCTGCTCATAGTAAAGCAAGCGGTCGTAAACGCCCGCGCTGGCTGCAGCAGCGCCTGTGCGGGCATCAGGTAAATTGTGCAGGCTGGTGGTGACACCGGCCTGGAAGTGCGAACGCTCTTCGTCGGTTACGATATAGACAAAATAGGAAGACCTGAATTCAATTTCCATCGGGGTGATTTCAATGTTCGTAGCCGGCGGCTTACCGTATCAGGGTAAGGTCGCCTTTGAAGGTACGTGCGGCGCCATCAGGATAATGGACAATGACCAGGTAGTGATAGGTGCCGGTATTGCAGGGTTGGCCTTGCTGTGTGCCGTCCCATCCTTTATAAGGGTCGGAAGTCTCGAACAGCTGCTGGCCCCACCGGTTGAAGACGCGGAACGCAGCCAGCTTCTGGTAGCGGACATTGCCCAGCCGGAACACATCATTGATGCCGTCGCCGTTAGGGCTGAAAGCATTGGGAATAAAGACCGGCATCTGGTAATCGATATCGATCCTTACCGTGGCTGTATCGCGGCATCCATGTTCGCTAAGGCCCATTACGGTATAGGTGGTGGGCTGTAAAGGTCTTACAAATGGCGCCGGAACGGTGTCGTTGCTTATCGTACCCGAAGGCCACCAGGTGTAAAGCATGGCGCCCGAAGCCTGCAGCTGTATGCTGTCTCCATAAGGGATCCTGGCGGTGGCCGGCGTAACTGATAATTGTATCCCGGGATAGGCCGCAATGTCGAAGAGTATCGTGGTATCGCAGCCTGTGGCTGTGGTCATGCGCAGCGAATAGCTGCCCGGCGCCAGTCCGCCTATCGTATCCCCGGCATTGCTTTGCGCAGTGCGCAGGATATCCTGGTTCTTTTGCCAGATAAAAGTAACCGTAGTGGTATCGGTTGGTGTGGCATAGGCATGGGCTGTTGCCGGATCGACGCAGGTAATGCTGTCCCGGCTCACGATGGGCAGTTGCTGGAACCTGACCTCGAACGTATCGAAGTGATCGGTACAGCCATACTGGTAGGCCACGGTGTATTTGCCCGGCTGCGTGACTGCTTTGCGGACAGCCGAGGTATTATCCCACCATTGGATATTCGTAGCCAGGGTGTCGGTCTGCAGCCATAAAGTATCTTTACCGCAGGCTAGCACGGGATAGGTTCCTGATACGGTATCCCTGGGCAATACGGCAATATCGTTGGGAAACGGGCCTGCACGGTCGTCGAAGGATTCAAATTGCAGGTCGTTGGCTATAAACTGGCAGGCTACCCCTGCCAGCTCGGGCTGCCGGATGTAAAAGAGTCCGTCGCGCGCCGGGGCATAGGGGGGACTATAGCCATAGCTTTTGGCGATGTAGATGCGGCCGTCGGGTGCATTTTTAATGCTGGCCGACACGGGGGCGCCTGCGGAAATATATGTCTCCGAAGCCAGGATAGCCGCCGGTGTGGGCAGGCTGAGATCAAACTGGGACACGCTGCCGCAGCTGATGCAAGGGAAAGTCCAGGCATAATACAGCTTGGCGCTTCCGTTGGAAAAGCAGGCATCATACACTGCCCGCATATTCAGGGGCACATTCGCTAGCGTCAATGGATTCAGGACCTGTCCTGTGGCCGCATTGAAATCCATCAGCTGCAGGAAGGACAAGCCGGCATTGCCGTAGGCATCGGCGCCCTGGTGGCTGCTGTGAACAATCTTTTTCCGGTCGGGCGATGCTTTTATAGCGGTACGGGTAGGCGTGAACATACCGCCGTTGGAATAGTTTGGCGGCGGGCTGGGCAAGCCGGTTGGTGAAAGCACCGGGTTCGCATTCACGCCCCTGATGGAAAGCTCGTAGGCTTTAAAGGTATTGCCGGCGATATCATGTGTGATGGCCCATACATTACAGTCTTCGCCGCGGACTACGGTGAGCGCGCCGGTCGTGCTGCGATCGAGCAATACCTTTTTCTGCGAAGCCAGCACAGCGCCCTTGCCATTGCTCAGGCTCATATCGACTACCGAATAGAACAGCGAGCAGGTATCGGAAAAGGATTGTCCGTCGGGCTGTGCATTGCGCCAGGTGTGGAAAATATAATAGCGGTTCCGGTTGGCCGGATCGGCCGCGATAGCCGCCGATTGCTGCAGCTGCCAGATGCCGTTCTCCATCGAGATGGGTCCCATAGGGTAGCCTGAAAGCAGGATACCGCCGGACATAATGCTACCATCACGGCTCCATACTTTAGCGCCATTGGTATAGAACAGCAGCCTGCCCTCTTTGTCGCAGATACTGGCCGCACCGCCTCCCGAATAATGATGATAATTTTCAACAGAAGAGGAAAAGAAGGTTGCCGGCGTCGCATTGAAATCAATACCGCAGGCATTGCCGTAGGCCCATACATAATCCTCCTTCTGCGCGCTTGCTGTAAGGCAGCCTAAAAGCGCAAGCACCGGTATCAGTCGTTTCATAAAAGCGGGATGAAGATTTCCCGGCGGCCTGCGCCGCCGGGAAAGGGAATAAGATTACTTTGAACGGGTCAGCTTCACGGTCTTCAGCAGGTGTCCTTTGCTATCGGAAAGCTGCAGCAGGTATAGCCCTTCAGGATAAGCGCCGATGTCTATGGTGCTGGTCTCATCCATTTCCAGGAGCTTTCTGCCGTCGATGCTGCTCAGCCTGATCTGCAGCTTCACCGGGCTGCTGATGTGCACGATCTTGCTCGAAGGATTAGGATACACTTGTATTTTATCTGCTATGGATTTAGACCCGCCGATGCCCAGCGTAGGGACTTGCAACGCTGCAGAAGTGCCGCTGCAGCCGAAGACGTCGGTAACCTTAACGGTATAGTCACCCGTAGCGCTTACCGTATAGCTGGCGCTGGTGGCGCCGGCCAAAGGTTGACCATCCCGGTACCATTGGTAGCTGCTGAAAGTCCCCGTGGTTAAGGTGTTTCCGGTCTGGCTGATCACCGGTGCCGGCGCTGTCCTCACGGTTATGGTCCGCCATACGGTATCGGTGCCGCCGCAGGCTGCGATGGCCACAACACCTATGGTCCCGCCGCTGCCGTTGGTGGTTACGGCAATGGTATCGGCAACACTGGCGCCGCTCCATCCCGCAGGAAGGATCCAGGTGTAGGAAGCCGCTCCGGGTGCTGCTTCTGTACGGAAGCTGGCCGTTGTTGCGTCGGCGCACAACATAGTATCGCCGGTGATGGTACCGGGAAGGGCTATGCTACAGTCGCTGAATTTAGAAAGGAAGACATCGTGCATGCCGGCATTGGTATTGCCCGCGCTCCACAAGGGCTGATAGCTGTTGGGTGTAGTAACCTCGGCATTGGGGCCTGCAGAGTTGGCGATATAGATATTGCCGAAAGCGTCGCAGCTGATGTCGCCACCGGCGCTGTTGGGACCATAGAAGCTGATGTATCCGCCGATCTGTGCGCCGCCGGCCCCGCCGAAATAAGTGCCCCAGAGCCTGTTGCCCGAAGTGTTCAGCTTGGCCAGGAAGACGGTGTATCCGCCCGAAAGAATATCCTCCTGGTAAGCGCCGGGCGTGCTGATCCCGTCAGGGCTGTTGGTGAAGCCATACAGCACCACGTTGCCGGTTGCATCGCGACCGAGGATGCCGCCCCTGTAATTGTACCATTCTTCTCCTTCGCCGCCGTAATAGGTAGCCCATTGGCGGGCGCCGCTGCTGTTGAATTTAGCGACGAAGAAATCGTTGCCGCCGGCCAGCGTATCCTGGAAACTGTTGGGGCTGCTGATGCCCGTAGCGCTTTTGGTCATGCCTGCGAGGAACACATTGTCATCGGCATCGGTGACCACGCTTCCGCCCATTTCGGTGCTTTCGCCACCGTAATAGGTAGCCCAGAGCAGCTGGCCCTGGCTGTCGAACTTAGCCAGGTAGGCATCGTCAGTGCCGCTGAGCGTTGTCTGGAAGCTACCGGGCGTGGCAATGCCGGTAAGGCTTTCGGTACGCCCGGAGAGATAGACATTTCCGGCGGCATCACACGCCAACGGATCAAAACCAACATAATTCTGCTCACTGCCTTCGCCGCCGAAGAACGTACCCCAGAGCCGGTTGCCGGCACTGTCGTACTTCATCAGGAAAGCGTCCATGCCTCCGGTAACGGTATCCTTGTAAGTTCCGGGCGTGCCGAACACCGCATTCTGCCCCGAATAGGCATTGCCGGTGAGGTACAGGTTACCGGAAAGATCGCATTGGATCGCCGCTGTACGGTAAAGAAATTCGATATAGCCGGGCAGGCCCCTGGTCCAGCTGAGCTGTCCGGCGCCGTTGAACTTGGCGATCATCGTATCGGCCATAATAAAGATGTTGCCATAGGGATCGCAGCTGAGATTGGGTACGTCGCGGGGATACAGGGTATAGGAAGAATGGCCGAAGTGCGTACCCCATTGCCGTTGTCCCGTGCTGTCAAACTTGACCAGGAAGGGGCTGTTGTCGCCCTCTGCTACCTGGCGGGTAGTCTGGTAAGCGCCGGTGGTTACAATATTGATTGCAGCGCTGCCCTGCATAGTCGCAAAGGACATATACACGTTACCATCCGGATCGGTAGCCAGGCTGGGGTTGAAATCGTCGCTGGTGCCGCCGTAGAAGGTGCCCCATTCCAATGTTGGGTCGATGGTGAGCGTGCCGCTGTGCGTTGCGGTCCGGAAACGGAGCTCTTTCTTGTCCAGCACAAAAGAAGAGGCGATTGCGACACCTTTGTCCGTATAGCTTCGGGGCGCGCTTTCCGATACGCGGCCCATGGGTGTCGTTGCCGTAAGGCTCCCGTCCCGGTTAAGCTGTAAAGCAGTAGCTCCGTCATATTGCAGGCGGATGTCCGATACCTTGCCACCGGGCCGTACCACGAAATCGTGTTCCAGCTTGCCTTCGGCATTGAAGTAAAACACCCAGTCGATATGGGGATAAACATCTTTATAGATGACCTTTTTATAGGTATGCGCACGTTGCAGCATAGTGCCATTGAGGTACTGTTCAAAATAGGCTTGCGGCGCTTCTTTGATCATCACAGCATGGGTATTGGCATGTAGCAGCGTAACATCCATGCGATACATATCGATCAGGCGGGACGCTGCATCTTTACCATCCTTCGTTGCCTCCCGTGCTGCGGCCCATTGGTAGTGGATCGCAGCGTCGCCGAAAAAGACATTGACCCCGTCCCCTTTGACCTGGAAGTCCACATCGGGCCTGGGTTTCCCGGCCTGGTCCGTTATCTGTCCTGCATTTTCGATGAAGCCTTCATGGCTGCGGATATTGTATTCCGGCGTTACCGGGGATGCGCCCGGGGCTAAGGTTGGATTGAGCCGGTAGCTCCGGCTGGCGCCGGTCCTGGCCTGGCCCTGCGCGGCAACCAGCATGATACCGGCTAATAGGGTAACTACTTTTTTGTTCATAATTTGCTACTTTTATGCCTGCTGTAAAAAATGTTTTATTCGTTCTGTTACTACTTGACAAAGAACGAATGTTTAACCACCAGGAAAAGAGAGTGAATGATCTATAATTTATTTCCCAATACGTTTTTCCGGCGGCTTTTTCCTACTCTGAAATTTCTTTCCCTTTTCCGGTTTACCGGAAAAGTGTGCTTGCTGACGGGCCTCTCTGCCTGGCTTTCTCTTGCTGAAGCCGCCGGCCGGGAGCCGGGACAGAAGGCGATTACCGCAATGGTCGACTCCGCCGGGGGCCTTGTCAATGCCAGGCCCGAAGCTGCGCTGCAGCTTTATCGCCGGGCTTTTGACCTGGCTATTGAGGAGCGCCTGGCTGTGGAGGCAATGGATGCTTTCAGTCATGTGATTACCTTTTATAACAATACCGGCCGTTATGATGAAGCGCTGGCCGAAACCCGGCGGGTGGAAAATATTGCTGCCTCGCTGAAGCTGTATGAGCTGTCTATGGCCGTATACAACAGCCTGGCCAATCGCTTTCAGCGAAAGGGTATGTATGATTCCGCCATGCACTATTACTATTCGGCCATCGCCCTGGCCGAGCGGCATAAGACCAGCAACGAAGCTATTTTGCCTACTTTATATACCAACCTGAGCGGTGTGCTGGACATAACCGGCGGCGATGAAAAAAGTATTTTTTACCTCCGTAAAGCGGAAGCCATCGCCAGGAACATCCGGCACGATCACCTGCTGGCCCTTATCCTGATCAATAAGGGCAATACTTTCAGCAACCTGGGCCAGATCGACTCCAGCACGAGAAACCTGAAAGAGGCGCTGACCATCGCCCGGCGGAAACATTTCCTGCAATGGCAGCACCTGGCGCTCAGCAACCTGGCCGGCAACTGCAATGAGCTGGGGCAATACAGGGAAGCGATCGTGTACCTGGAGGAAGCGCTGAGCCTCAGGGGAGAGGTGGATCCCAACTACCGCAACACCAATCTTTCGTTAATGGGCAGAGCGCAGATGGCATTGGGCAAGTATCAGCTGGCCAAACAATACCTGCTGCAATCGCTACAGATGGCGGAGACAATGAACATTGCAAGGGGCATTACGCAGGGGCACCAGCTCTTAGCTGATCTCTATGCCCGGCAGGGCCGTTTTAAAGAAGCCTATCATCACCAGCAGGTTTACCAGCTGATGAAAGACAGCACCGAAGGAAAGGAAACCCGCTATAACGTCAACCAGCTGGAAGTCCGCTACCGCACAGCGCAGAAGGACAAGGAGATCGTGCAAAAGGCCCTGCAGATCAGCAGGCAGAAGACGCAGATCAAGCAGCGCAACCTGTGGATACTCGGCATCTCGGCAGGTTCGCTGCTGCTGGCGGTAATGGCGGCGCTGCTGTACAGCCTGTACCGCAGCAGCTGGCACCAGAAGCGTTTTCAGGAAGAAAAGCTGCGTAGCCTGGAGCAGGAGCAGGAAATAGGCCAGCTGAAAGCCATGATGCAGGGCGAAGAAAAAGAACGCATCCGTATTGCGCAGGACCTGCACGACGGCATCGGGGGCATGCTGGCTTCCATTAAAATGAACCTGAACGCGATCGGCGACGAGCGATCCGAGCTGCAGGCGCTGCCCGGCTTTAGCAAAGTATCGGCTATGCTGGCCGACACTACCAGGGAAGTACGCAAGACAGCGCATAACCTGATACCAGATGCGCTTACCCGGCAAAGCCTGAGGGAGGCGCTGCTGCTGTATTGCGAGAACAACAGCAACAGCCAGCTGCGGGTAGACCTGCAATATGACGTGGCGGAATCCTGCAGCAAGGCGGCGGAGCTGTTTGTTTACCGTATCGTTCAGGAGCTGGTGCAGAATATAGTAAAGCATGCCCGGGCCAGCTATGCCGTGATCCAACTCATGCTGCACGATGGCCGTCTTAGCATAATAGTTGAAGACAATGGCAAGGGCTTCGACAGCGGTGTGCCAACTAAAGGCGCCGGCCTGCTTAACCTCAGGGGAAGGGTAGAGACGCTGCAGGGTTATATTTCCATTGCCTCCCGGCCGGGCAGCGGGACCACTGCTCATATCGAATTTGAATTCAGTAAGCTTAAAAATCTCTGACGGTATCCATGAGTATCCACATCGCCATTGCCGACGATCACCCTATGATTATTGATGGGTTGCAGAATATATTGCCCAATTATCCCGATATCATACTGAAGGGAAGCTATAAAAGCGGGAATGCGCTGCTGGAAGGCATGGAAAATACAAGGCCCGATGTACTGCTGCTGGATATACAGATGCCCGACCTTACCGGCGATGAGCTGGCGCCCCTGCTGCTGAAACGCTATCCTGAGCTCAGGATACTGGTGCTGACCAATTTTGACAGCGCCCTTTATGCCAACAACATGTTCAAGCGCGGCGCGCACGGCTACCTGCTGAAGACCGCCGAGAACAGCACGCTGGTAGAGGCGATCAGAACGGTGTATGAAGGTGGACAGTATCTGCAGGAGAGCATGAAAGAAAAGATCAGGCAAATGAGCATCCGGGACAAGAAGGCTTCGTTTTCCAAATCGACCCTCACGCCGAGAGAGCTGGAGATCCTGCAGCTGATCGTAAACGGCTACAGCGCACCCCAGATCGCCGAGCAGTGCTTCCTCAGCCTGCGCACTGTGGTGAATTACCGCACCAGCATCATGCTCAAGCTGGATGTCAACAATACGGCTATGCTGGTGAAGAAGGCGCTGACCACGGGACTGGCCGAATAGCTACCGGGCCGAAAAGGCCTGCCCATCCTGTGTTTAGGTTAGTTCCTGCCCCGGACAGGAAGAAAGCCCTTATGGACCCGAAAGCGTTGCCGGACGCCGGTATCCTTACCCCGTCCGGGTTTGACCAGGAAAAGGCCAAGGTACTGGCGGGTTAGGCCGTTGTTGCTCTTATTTCTAAAGCCTTGCTTTTTCAGGCTGGTGGTTTTCCCTGAATGAAAGGCTGGAAGGGCTATGCCTGTAATAAAAATGCTACGTTCCGGTTGGGTTAAGCATAATTATTTCGCTTAACTGTAATGCAAGCGCTTATCAGTCAGGCAGCTTTGCTTTGAGCCTTGCTGGTCTTCATATCCGGTAATAAATTACTACGGTTACTTTCTGATGTACTGGTATTTCTTAATAAGAAAACAGCTAAGTTTGCCCGGTTATTGAGTAATAACCACCGAACCAAACCAAACCAAACAACGTCTCAGCCACCGCAATCAGCGAATTATTTCCGGCAATGAGCTACCGAACTTCAGCCATGAGGTAGAGGGGGCCTTATTGCTTCAAGTGATTTACCAGGGCATGCGCCCGGGTGAATGCAGGGTACCTTTGTGCGCAAATCTTTGTGTGTATAGGAGATGGAATATCCTGTGCTGTTTTGGAAGTGGTGTGCTGAGGTGGAATAAAAGATATTGATTTAGCCCCGAGCTTTTATTTTTCACCAAAAACCAATCCAAATCTATGAGCAATTTTCTACGCGGCTTAGCTTTAAACGCGCTGTTGTCGTGCGGAGCCCTGCTCCCGGCACAGCTGGCCTATGCGCAATGTACAGCGCCGACTTCAACAGTGGTCAACAATACCAATTGCAGCACGGCTAATGGTAAGATCACTTTTACCGGCCCCACACCTGTTGCCAACTACCAGTTCAGCATTGATGGCGGGGTTACCTTCGGCACACCTGGTCAAACCGTGTTCAACGGGCTCTTCGGCGGCTCTTATCCTACGGTGTCCAAGCTCATCGCCACGGGCTGTGTATCGGCTGCAACCAACAAGACGATTACGAATCCCGCCGTACCCGCCAACCCGGCCTCGACCGTGGTAAACAACACGAATTGCCTTACACCCAATGGCAGCCTTACGTTTACGGCGCCCACACCTTTGGCCAACTACCAGTTCAGCGTTGACGGCGGTACAACCTTCGGGCCGGCAGGTACCGTTTCCTTTCCCGGCTTATCCGGCGGCACCTATCCTACGGTGGTCCGTAGTGTAGCGACCAGCTGTGTTTCAGCCATCACCTCCAAAACCGTTGCCAACCCGGTAATAGCGGCGCCGGTATCTACCGTAACGGCGGCTACGAATTGTATCACGCCCAACGGTACGATCACCTTTACGGCACAAGCCGGTGCGGTCTTCAGCATTGACGGCGGCACTTCTTTCGGAACGATAGGACAGACCGTGTTTCCTAACCTGAGCCCGGGTACTTATGCTACCCGCGCTAAAGTAACCGCTACCGGATGTCTTTCGGCCGTGGTCAACAAAACGGTTGCTGCGCCTACCGTCGCCAACCCGGTGTCGACCGTCGTTAATGTAACCAATTGTGTTGCCCCTAACGGCAGCATTACGTTTACAGGCCCTACGCCATTGGCCAGCTACCAGTTCAGCACCGACGGCGGATCCACCTTCGGTACGGCGGGGCAGGCGGCCTTCACAGGCCTTGCGGCAGCTGCTTATCCTACTGTGGCCAAGCTGGTCTCTTCCGGCTGTGTCTCTGCTACGGTAAATAAGACGGTAGCCAGCCAGGCGGTAGCCACGCCCGTTTCTACCGTAACGAATGTTACCAATTGTACCACGCCTAACGGCCGGATCACCTTTACCGGTCCAACGCCCCTGGCCAATTACCGTTTCAGTGTCGATGGCGGCGCTACCTTCGGTACGCCGGGGCAGACCATATTCCCCAACCTTGCTGCAGGCACCTACAGCACCGTTGCCCAGCTGGTTTCCTCCGGCTGTGTTTCGCCTACGCCTGCTGCAAAAATCATTGCCAATCCCGCGGTAGCGGCGCCTGTCTCTACGGTCGCGACCAGCAGCTGCTCTTCGGCTACAGGATCCATTACCTTTACCGGGCCTACACCGCTGGCCAGCTTTTCCTTCAGTGTTGATGGCGGCGCCACCTTCGGTACTGCAGGACAAGCAACATTCAACAACCTGCCGGCGGGTACATATGTTACGAAGAGCCGTTCTGCAGCAGGCTGTATTTCGGCAGCTTCAGTCAATAAGGTGATCACCAATACTGTAACCGCTGTACCTGCTACAGCAGCCGGCACCAATCCCACGAATTGTAATACACCTAACGGCGCCATTAATTTTACCGGTCCCACTGCACTGGCCAACTATGAGTTCAGCATCGATGGCGGCGCTACCTTCGGCGCTGCGGGTGTAACCAACTTTCCCAACCTTGCAGCAGATGTCTATGCCACCAAAGCCCGGTCGGTGATCACGGGCTGCGTATCGGCAACGGTTAATAAAACCTTGACCAACCCGGTTGTTACGGTACCTACCGCTACAAAGACAGATGTAACGGATTGCAGCGCCCCCGACGGCTCGATCACGTTCTCCGGTCCGACGCCTATAGGCAACTATCAATACAGCATCGACGGCGGCGCTACCTATGGCTTTGTTGGCCAGGTGTTTTTCGGTACGCTGCCTGCGGGCCTGTACAGCCCTGTATGCCGGCTCGTATCGACCGGTTGCGTATCCAACCCTGCCGCTAACCTCAATATTCTCCGCCCGGCCCGTGCCGGCGCCGATAAGGCGATCTGCCAGTACCAGCCCGCGATTATGACAGCGGCTGCCCTGGCCGGCGCTACCTGGGACGCGCTGCCGGGCAACCCCGCAGCGACGACCTTCGTTAATGCTGCCGCGCCCGGCACCCGCATCAATGGCTTTACTGCTGTGGGCACCTACCAGTTTGCCTGGGGCACTGCCGCCTGTAAGGATACGGTGGCCGTTGTTGTAGACGATTGCCTCAGCCCGCTGATCAACAATACCAGCGCCTTCCTGTACCAATCCGTAGCCGGCTCGGCAACCGATATTATCGCTGTGAACATTGGTACCGGTGCACAATCGACCTTGTATACAGATGTGAATGGCTCTGCAGGGAACATCAATGCTGTAGGCTACAATGTTACCGATGGTGAAATATGGGGCAGCGTGGTGAACGGCACCGGCCTGGCGCTGACCGGCGACAGCATCGCCCGCATCGGGGAAGATGGCATTCCGCATTATTACGTGGTACCGGGGCTATACAGCGGCGGTTACAACGTGGGCACCGTAGACAACGATGGTGTGCTTTACCTGTATTCCTCCAACCAGACCCAGATCTTCAGGGTGGATGTCAATCCCACTTCTCCTACCTTTCTCACGCTCCTGGCGCCTGTGCTGAACACTACAGCCATGAACATCGCCGACTGGGCCTTTAATCCCATCGATGGGCTGCTGTATGGTGTAGGCAATGCTTCGCCGCACGTGCTGTACCGCATCAACCCGGTTACCGGCGCAGCCACCAGTGTAGGCAACGTGACGGGCAATGCTGCTTTTACCGCAGGCTCTTTCGGTGCAGCCTATATGGATGCCTCAGGCAACCTGTATGTAGGCGACAATACTGCTGGCGGCGTGTTCAAAATCAATACGGTGCATAATGTTACCGGCAATACCACGGCTGCATTGCGCTCGCAGGGACAACCTTCGGCAGGCAACGACGGTACGATGAACCACAATGCCTGCATCAAGCCCGATGCGGGCAGGGATACGATGATCTGTATCTCCAATTATGTGATCATGACGGCTACACAGGTATCGGGTGTGCAATGGTCGGCCCAGGGCGACAACCCGGGTACCGCCAGCATCACCAACCCGCTGAGCGCCACGACCACGATCACTGATTTCAGCCAGAGCGGTCTTTACCATTTCATCTGGACCAACGGACCAGATTGTACGGATACTGTAGCGGTAAGGGTGATCAACTGCATCTCCGATACACTGGTTGTACCGCCCTGCGATACCTGCCCGGTAACGATATGCAACACGCCCAATCCTGAGCTGCCGGTGACCGATACCACTACGCACAGCACCTGCGGCATTTCACCTGCCGGTTCCAGCTATGGTACCCTGGTGCTGGATGCCAGCGGCTGCGCCACCTGGACACCCAACGGTACGCAACCCGCTACAGATACCGTAACCACCTGCATTACCAGCTGTAACGGCCCGGTATGCGACACGACTTATGTGCTGATCCTGCCACCGCCGACGCCCCTGCCGCTGGAGCTGATCTATTTCAGAGGAGAGATGACGGATTGCCGCGCCTACCTGAGCTGGCAGACCGCAAAAGAGGAATTGAAGGACTTTACGATAGAAAGAAGCGCTGCGGGAAGCAAATGGACAGCGATAGGAACCGTACCTGCGCTGGGCAGGGGCTTGGACCGGAAAGACTATAAGTATGTCGACCTGGCTGCACCGCAGGGCCGTAACCTGTACCGGCTGAAGATGACGGATGAAGACGGTGCTTACCGCTTCAGCCCGGTGGTTGCGCTCGGCAACAATTGCATGAATGCAGCGATCACCATTTTCCCCAACCCGGTTAAGGAACAGGAAGGCTTCTGCATCAAGATCAGCAACCTGGATGAGGTGAGCTACCAGCTGTTCGATCAGACAGGACGGCTGCTGCGTGAAGGCCGCTTCTCGGGCCAGACGACGATCAAAGGATTGAAGGCCGGTGTTTACTTCGTGAAAGCCAGTAATGCTTCGGTTAATATAAGCCGGAAGGTGATCATCCGCTGATCCTTTTGAAAAAAGCCTTTCAACCGAAAGGGCCGTCTCGTGAGAGACGGCCCTTTGCTATGGACGATGCTGGCTTGTATTTTGTGAATAAGAAGCATCAATTTTTACTCGGCATCCCAGAATTTAAGGATACCCTTCAGGTCGACGGAAACCACCTGCTTTCCATCTTCCGATACCTTCAGTTTGCTGACCGAACCGCTGTGCCCGGTGAGCGTTTGCAGCAGCTTGCCGGAGGCTTTGTCCCATACGCGTATGGTCCGGTCGATACCTGCAGTATAGATCCGGGTCGGGGTAAAGCGTGCAGCATTCAGCTGCATATGGTAGGGAGCCCGGTACACTTTGCTGCTGTCTTCCAAATCGTGGTAAGGCCAGTCGGGATGCTGGAGACTAAAGACTACAGCCTTTTGCCGCGAGCTGTAGTTGATGCATTGGTTAAAGTCTATGATAAGGACATTCCCTCCGGCATCCTTATCCATGACCTTCCCGGCCGGTATCTCGCGGCTTTCCTGCAATTGCCTGCGCTTCAGGTCCCAGAAGCAGAGCTTCTTCGGCGAAGCTATGGTAGCCATGTTATGGCTGTCGATGGCAATAATGGTCCCTTTGGGAAAGCTATCGGGAAGTTGTAATTCTTTGTAGCCTTCCTGTACTTCCCATACATGCGGCCTGGCATCCTGGTCGAAAGTGGCCAGCCATTTGTAGTCGTCCGAATAGCAGAGTGCAATCGTCCAGGTGGCGGGTAGGGCAAGCTTCCGGGTAATGCGCCCGCTTTTGCCATCGAGCAGCACGACACCGTTTTCCAGCGTGGCCGCGGCAATTTCCGAAGTCCGCTTATTATAAGCCAGTGCGTAGATCTCGTCGTGCAGCTGAGCGACCACCCGCTCTCCCGAGCCTTTGATCACACGGGCTATTCTTCCGCTGGGTGTGGCTACCAGTACGGTATCGTGTCTGCCGGTATAAACAACAGCGGTATAAGATACCGGGTTAATGCCGGTAAACTTATCAATGACCTGCTGGGCGGCGCCTGGCAAGGCCGGCAGGAAAAAGCAAATACAGTACAAGGCTGTTCTAATGTTCATCGGTATATAGCTTAACGGTTTGCTCATTTTTTTTCAAGGTAATATCGGCATCCGCGTCGCTGGCAGAAAGCGATGCCTTGTTTTTCCCGTTCCTGCTCCATACCTGCATGGTAGCTGCACCCTGGGGTTCAGCGATCAGCAGCATCTGCTGCGCGGTTTTGGAATCCAATGTGAGGAAGGCATTGCCGTAATTGTCGTCGGTTACATAGCCGCCCCTTTCCTGGCCTTCGCTATCGTACAGCATGACACCCGAAACGGACCCGTTTTTTTTCCGGGCTTTGGTCCGGCTGCCGGCTGCAAAATTGGGTTCCGGCAGGTGCGCGCCTACGATCACCCGCTCTATTCCCGAGGAGTCGACGATAACAATACCGCTTACCTTCAGGATCTTATTGCTGAGGTCTTCTGTGGCTTTATCCTTCGATGAGGTAAAAGAGAAGAGGTAACTGCTGAACAGGACCAGGTTGAGCAGGCTGACTGCATAAAGAAGCTTGTCTTTCATGTGTATCTGTTTTAAGGAATGTTCTGCAAAAGTATCGTTCGTTTCACAGGGCTGTATCTACCGGAAAACCAGGATTCTTTTACCGCGCCGCTCATTGAAGGTGACTTTTCCCGGAAGGGATCACTCCCGGAACGCCGGCCTGTTTTTCCCGGCAGCTGCATAAAGCCCGGAGCATTGTTCCGGAGCGACGTTCGGGTAAGGAACGGTAAGCGGTCCGGCCCCGCTGGCAACAGGTACAATCCTTGCCCATGGCGCATTGCAAAGCAGCGGGAGCGTGACCTGCGTCACTTGCTGCGGGCCTCATTTGCGCCCACATTGACCAGCACCATGCATCTTTGCCCTTCGGCATTTCACTTTACAAGACAAACAGAAAAATCACCCTGTAGGGTGATCTTGCCTGCTTGGGATGCACCGTACCTTGCATTTAGTTTCGAACTACACATTCTTGTCTGAAAGCACAGGGGAAGGAAAAGAAAGAATGGTGGTATGAGCAGGTGGCCTGCCTGCCGGAAACAGGCGATGCTGGCGATTACCGGTATTCCTTTTAAAAAACAGCTACCCCGCAGGTCAGGATATTTTTAATCTCTTAATCATAAAATTTTAATCTCTTCAATCATAAAATCTATGAAAGCAACAGCGACAATCCGTATGGCCCTGTGTGGCCTTACCCTTGCGGGGCTCAGCCTGCCTGCTATGGCCCAGATGAAAATAGGGGCCAATCCGTCGCAGATCGTACCGGGCGCCAAGCTCCAGGTCGACGGCAACAACACGACCACCACGCCGGCGAAGCTGCTGGTCGACAGCGCCGGCAAAGTAGGCATCGGTACCGCTGCCCCCGGTACCAGCCTGGATGTGAACGGCGCCATTACCCAACGGGAAACGGCAGTAGCGGTGAGCGGCAATGCCGCCACTATCCCCGACAATACTTCGCAGGTGCAGCTCACCGGCGCAGCCACGGCCGCCATTACCCTTACGGCGCCGGCGGCGCCCAATGCGGGCCAGCGCCTGGTGATCTTCAACAACACCACCGGCGGTTTCCCGGCCGTGCTCAACGGCACGCAGGTAGCCATGGGGCGGGCCACCGAATTTATCTACAGCAACAGCGCCTGGCAGGCTACCGGTAGCGCCGGCGCTGCGGCGACCGGTAATGGTATTGAACAGACTTCTTTGCAAACCATTAAGATCATTGAAGGAATTAAAAACCTGATGCTAAAGCATAAGAAGAAAATAAGAGAGCATACTAAGTTCTACAGCCAAGACTTAATCAATAATCTGTTTAATCACCCATATACCAAAATTGATTTCGTTATAACCGATTTGGAGGTAAGCCGCCTGACAGCAGCCAAGTATTTGGATGAGCTCGATCAGATTGGAATAGTACAAAAAGTTAAGTTGGGAAGGGATAATTATTACATCAATACCGATTTGTATAACCTTTTATCGAACGTGAATCAAATTAAACATGTATAGAAAAAGGCATTTCCCTATACATGTTTCTGAGACATATATAGGTGTATTTTTTCGAGTAGATAATCTACAAAATTGAAAAAAGCGAAGTATTACTGAAACCAAGGATTCATGTAAAGAAAAAGATAAAAACTTCCTATGAGCGCTACAACATGTATAGAAAATATCACTTTCCTATACATGATATAAAAATGAAAAGAAAAACTAATGGACACTCCTAGTTTTAAAGAAGATCATATTAGCCAGATCCCGGCATTACAAATGCTAATCAAATTGGGCTATGTGTACCTGAACCCGGCGGAAGCCGAAAGGCTGAGAGGCGGCAAAACTACTCATGTGCTGCTGGAAGACATACTGCGGAAGCAGTTAAAGGAAATCAACAGCATCCGCGTCAGCACTACCAAAACCGGCATTTTTACAGATGAAAATATCGAGCGTGGCATTTTGGCATTGAAGCACCTGCCCATGAACGAAGGCTATATGGCTGCCAGCGAAAAAGCGTATAACCTGCTCACCCTAGGTCAGGCACTGGAGCAAAATATAGATGGTGATAAAAAGAGCTTTACGCTGCAGTATATCGATTGGAAAAACATGGAGAACAATGTATTCCATGTAACGGAAGAATTCAGCGTAATGCGCAGCGCCAGCAAAGAGCATTACCGCCCCGATTTGGTATTGTTTGTAAATGGTATTCCCCTGTGTATTATCGAGTGTAAAAGGCCGGACAGGAAAGAACCTTTGAAACAGGCCATAAGCCAGCAATTGAGAAGCCAGCAGGAAGAGGGTATCCGGCACCTGTATGTTTACGCACAATTATTGCTTTGTTTAAGCTGCAACGATGCCTTATACGCCACCAACGCTACAAAAGAAAAATTCTGGGCAAAATGGCAGGAAAAACCCGAGAACTATGAAGCAGAACTGCACTACAGATCGGTATTGCAGGAACTTAAAAACCGGAAACTTTCTAGTGCCGCAAAAGAACAGTTATTCTCCGACCGCTTCAAATACGTTCGTGAATATTTTGATGCACTGGAACAGGAAGAAATACTGCCCACGGTGCAGGACGAATATTTGTTCGGGTTGTGCCGGCCCGAACGATTGATGGACCTTATTTTCAATTTTGTTTTGTTTGACAACGGAGAAAAGAAAGTGGCTCGTTACCAGCAATATTTCGCCATTAAAAAATCGATGCGGCAAATAAAGCAAATGGAGCATGGCAGGAGAAAAGGAGGCGTGATCTGGCATACACAAGGAAGCGGAAAATCATTGACGATGGTCATGCTGGCACAGGCAATAGCCATGGAGCCAAGCATCCGCAATCCCAAAATTGTGCTGGTCACCGACCGCACCGATCTCGACCAGCAGATTACCGGTACCTTTCGCAAATGTGGCAAATTGGTAGAAAATGCTGCTACAGGCCGGCGCTTGGTGGAACTGCTGGAGAGCAAAAGCGATGCTGTAGTAACCACCATCATTAATAAATTTGTGGCAGCCGTAAAGAAGATCGCCAAGCCTTTGGAAAGCCCCGACATCTTTGTATTGGTGGACGAAGGCCACCGGACGCAACACGGTATTTTTAATATCGACATGCAAAAGACCTTGCCCAATGCCTGCTTTATAGCGATGACCGGCACCCCCCTGTTCAAAAAAGACAAAAGCACCGCAGCGAAATTTGGTGGTATCATCGACGCCTATACCGTTGACCAGGCCGTGAGCGACAAAGCAGTTGTGCCTTTACTGTATGAAGGTCGGTTGGCGTTGCAGGAAGTAATTGCCAGCCCGATAGATACCTTTTTCGGAATGGTTTCAGAACCACTGACAGAATACCAGAAAGCTGATATTAAAAAGAAATTTGCCCGTTATGACCATTTGAATTCGGCCGAACAAAAAATGCGGATGATTGCCTGGGATATCAGCTATCATTTTCGCGACAACTGGCAAGGCAGAACTCCTTTCAAAGCCCAGTTGGTTTGCGATAAGAAAATAAATGCCATTAAATACAAGGAGTACCTGGACGAGATCGGCATTGTAAGCAGCGAGGTATTGATATCTCCTATTGATGAGCGTGAAGGGGAAGACAGCGCCTATGCCACATCGCCTGAAAAAGTAAACCAGTTCTGGAAACGGATGATGGAGGAACATGGCAATTCCAGGAACTATGAGAAGAACCTCATCAGCCGCTTCAAAAATCAAAAGGATCCCGAGATCATTATTGTTGTGGATAAGCTGCTTACGGGATTTGACGAGCCCAAAAACACCGTTTTATACCTGACCAGGAACCTGCAGGGCCATAAGCTCCTACAAGCCATTGCAAGAGTAAACCGGGTATATCCTGATAAAGAATTCGGCTATATTATAGACTATTACGGGGTGATCGAAAACCTGGATGATGCTTTGCAAATGTATTCCTCCTTTGAAGATTTTGATGAAGAAGATCTTGCCGGAGCGCTCACCAACATTGCCGACGAAATCAAAAAACTGCCACAAAAGCACGCGGAGCTCTGGGATATTTTCAAAACCATTACCAATAAGCGGGATGCCGAAGCTTACCAGCAGTTATTGAAAGACGAGGCCCTGCGCGTTTTGTTTTACGATAAACTGGCCGCCTTTGCCAGGAGCCTGAAGCTGGCGCTATCATCTATCCAGTTTCATAAAGACACAGAAGAGAAAACAATTAACCGCTATAAAGAAGATGTAGCGATGTTCCTGAAGCTGCGGCTGGCCGTAATGGAAAGATACAGCGATGTAATAGACTATAAACAGTATGAAGGACAAATTCAAAAACTGATCGACACACATATCACTACGGAGCGCATCGAAACCATTACCGAACTGGTGAACATCTTTGAAAAGGATAAATTTCAGCAGGAAGTAGAGAATACTATCGGGAAAGCCGCCAAGGCGGATAAGATAGCCAGCCGCACGGCGAAGCATATTACAGAAAAGATGGAGGAAGACCCAGCATTCTACAAAAAGTTTTCCCAGATGCTGAGAGAAGCCATTGCCGACTATGAGGCGAAAAGGATCAGCGAAGCACAATACCTGACCAGGGTACAGCACATCATGAACAATGTATTGACGCATACGGATAACGACATCCCGGAGCAGTTAAAGAACAGGGATATCGCGAAAGCTTTTTATGGTCTGACCGCAGAAGCCCTATCCGGGAAAATACAAGATAACCAGGTTCGTAAGCAGGTGGCTACCCAAACAGCTTTACAAATTGACGAGCTGATACAACAATCTGTTTTAGATAATGGCAAGCCCATTATCGACTGGCAATTCAAAACAAATATCACGGGTAAATTGCTCATCGAAATTGGAGATTATCTGATTGATGAAGTGAGAGACAAATACAATGTGGATTTATCTTTCAGAGAAATGGACAAAATTGCGGATGATTGTATTGAAGTAGCTAAAATTCGTTACAGGTAATGACAGAGGCAATACAATTTGGAAGCAGAACCATTAACTTCCGTCTGGAATATTCAGACAGGAAATCCCTTGGCATTACCGTAACTCCAGAGATGGAGGTTTTGGTCAAAGCGCCTGTAGCCACCTCAGTTGAAAAAGTAAAGGAAAAGATTAAAAAGAAAGCGCCCTGGATTATTAAACAGCAGAGCTTCTTTCTTTCTTTCCTACCAAAGACCCCAAAACGGAAATATATAAGCGGAGAAACATACCTTTACCTTGGCCGGCAATACAGATTGCTGGTACAAATTCGGGAACACGAATCGGTTAAGTTACGGGGTAAATTTATTGAAGTAACCGCAAAAGAAAAGTCAAGAGCAAAAAGCCTTTTGCAAGATTGGTATTTGCAGCATGCCACATCAAAATTTCATACAATTGCCGCCCCCATTATCGACAAGTTCAGGAAATACAAAGTTGCACCCGGTTCTATTGTATTGCGTAACATGCCGACACGCTGGGGCAGTTGTACACCCCAAGGCAAGATCATTTTAAATCCTGAATTGATTAAAGCGCCTAAAGGTTGCATTGAATACGTGATCATCCATGAACTTTGTCATTTAATTCATCACGATCATACGCAGAAATTTATAGACTTACAAACCAAGGAAATGAAAGACTGGGAAAGGTGGAAAATGAAATTGGAGAAATTATTAGCTTAAATTAAATAGTTATCAAGCTTTTTCTGAACCCGTTTCATATGTTGTGCAACGGATGCAGCATGAATCTTTATGTAGATCATAGTGCTCTCTATTCGCTCGTGTCCCATCATCTCTTTGATGGACGTTATGGGTACTCCGTTTAATAACGCAATTGTTGTCGCGAATGTATGTCGCGCCATGTAGAAATTGAGTGAAATGCCCAACTCACAGATCTCACTGATGACTTTAAGGTTGGCATTTAAATCTTTATTGGAAACTACAGGGAAGGCTGTATTTCGAAAAGTATCTCCTTTCTTTAATTCATATTTTTTTAATAAATCTAGCGCTGGCTTTAGTAATGGCACTTTTGCTTTTATATCGCTTTTTAACCTGGTGTATTCGAGCCAAGCTATTTTATCTGTTCCCGTATATATTTGGGTCGGTCGTAAAAGCTGCATGTCGGCGGGTGCCATGCCGGTATAGCAACAGAAAACAAATAGATCTCTTACCAGCGAGACCATGGGCTGGTGTAATTTTTTTAGCTCTATAGCCCTTAATTGGTCCCACCTTAAGTATTTGCTTTCATAGCGTTTCTTTTGGATTTTATAAGAAAGGAAAACATCGCGGTCTATGTAGCGCATTTCATGCGCCCAGGTCATTATTTTTTTAATCCGCTCTAGATGCTTCATACAGCCATTATTCGTACAAGGATCATTAGGGCGTATTGGAGTGGTTAGAATAAATGTTTTCAGTTCATCAATAAAGGCATAGGTCAATCGCTTTAAAGGAATATCACCCGCAATGTATTTAACTTGACAGAAGGCCGCAGTATATTTCCGTGTAGCTGCATAGTTTTTTATGCTTCCGGAGGCAAGTTCGCTTTTATATTTTCGGATAGCCATATCCAAAGTTGCAGCATGGTTTTGTCTTGTTCTCCACGCCCTGAGTAAGTTTTCTTTATTGCATCAGCACTAAGTTCATAACCTTTCATCTGCGCTTCAAAGTAGATGGAGTATAGCTTCGCTCTTACTGAATCTAGGAAAAGTGAAAGTTGGATTAAGTCATCTCTAATCTGCTTTGGGCCCTTTGCCCAAATCCCACTCATCTCGTTTTATGCTGCCGGGAATACTTATCTCTCTAGGCCTCGTATCATCAACCTTGATACAACAGAATATTTTGTAGTCTTTTCTTTTACTCTTGGCTTGTCTGATGTAGAAGGCAATATTGCATACGGAATGGCTTTTCATGGCTAATATTTTTAAGATGAAAAGGTGAAAATGGGTTCAATTTGAAGCATCATGACCTACTTTTAAAGACAGGTCAAATAGCTTCAAATAAGTGGAAATCTTATGATTTCAATGTGAATTTATAATACGCTTTTGGGAAATGACGGTCAGATTGGGCAGGTTGATAATCAATTATTTAATGAAACTCGAATCCTGATAGGATTCGAACTAGCCGTTGTAAAGAATTGCATACGTGAAGTTTAGATTGGAGAGGAAATCTTAACTCACGGAAAGACTTACAAAATGCTGCTAATTTGGGAACTGTAGCCTGAGAGTGGGGGTGGTTAAGACATTAGAACTGAGTTATTTATCTACTCAGTAGATAGCTCAGTAAATGTAGTTCGTCGGGGTAAAAAAGTGGCTAAAAATTCAATATAAAAGCCTGCAAGTCAATAACTTGCAGGCTTAAGTCGGGAAGACAGGATTCGAACCTGCGACCCCCTGGTCCCAAACCAGGTGCGCTACCGGCCTGCGCTACTTCCCGTACCGGTTAATCAGCTGAAAATAAATTTGAGGAAATTTTCAGCGGTGAGGGGGGGATTCGAACCCCCGGTACAGTTTGACCCGTACGGCAGTTTAGCAAACTACTGATTTCAGCCACTCATCCACCTCACCGTTAATCTTAAAGAACTGGTTCCTTCGTTAAAGGAGTGCAAAGGTAACGTCTGAAATTTGAATCGCGAAATTATTTCCCGAAATTTTTCATAATTATTTTTTCGCCATCGTTTTGCGCTTACATCGCGGCCAGCTGCACTTTCTGCTGGATTTCCAGCAGCTTTTCGCGATAAGCCTGGTCGGTCTCCATCAGGTTTTCTACCGTCTGGCAGGAGTGGATCACCGTGGTATGGTCTTTGCCGGTAAAGTGCTCCCCGATAGTCTTTAAAGAGCTGCGGGTAAATTTCTTGGCAAAGTACATCGTGATCTGGCGGGCCTGCACGATCTCCCGCTTGCGGGTCTTCGTCAGCAAGTCGTTATAAGGGACATTATAGAAGTTGCAGACCATTTTCTGGATATCGTCGATGCTCAGCTCTTTGAAAGAAGCCTTCACAAAGTTCTTCAGCACGCGCTTGGCCAGCTCGAGGTCAATCTCTTTCTTGTTCAGGGTGGCCTGTGCAAATAGCGAGATCACGGTGCCTTCAAGGTCGCGCACATTATTCTGCACGTTGTAAGCTACATATTGTACCACCTCTTCGGGTATCTCCAGGCCTTCGTTGCGCATCTTCATCTCCAGGATAGCCTTACGGGTATCGTAGTCGGGCGCTTGTATCTCGGCGTGCAGGCCCCAGCGGAAGCGGCTCAGCAGGCGTTCGGGCATGCCGTCCAGGTCTTTGGGCGGTGTGTCGCTGCTCAGCACGATCTGCTTGCCGTTCTGGTGCAGGTGGTTGAAGATGTTGAAAAACACATCCTGTGTCTTGGTCGCGCTCACCAGCAGGTGAATATCATCGAGCAGCAGCACATCGATCAGCTGGTAGAAGTGGATGAAGTCGTTTACTTCCTGGTTCTTGGAGTGATCGATGAATTGGTTGATGAACTTTTCTGTACTCACATACAGCACCGATTTGTTGGGGTGCTGCCTGCGGATCTCGTTGCCGATGGCCTGCATCAGGTGCGTCTTACCGCAGCCGGTGCTGCCGAAGATCATGAGCGGGTTAAACGCTGTAGCGCCGGGCTTCTGGGCGATATGCACACCGGCAGTGCGCGCCAGGCGGTTGCATTCGCCTTCGATATAATTTTCAAAAGTAAGATTAGGGTTCAGCTGCGGATCGATCTGTACCCGCTTCATGCCCGGTATCACAAATGGGTTCTTGATCTTCTGCGGATCTTCCATTACGTAATCCAGGTTCACAAAGTTATTCTCCTTGGATGCCTTGGGGTGTGCGCTTCCGGGCAGCTGCATGGTAGCAGGCTGCTGGCGTTGCTGCGCCGTGGCCTCCATCTGAATCCGGTATTCCAGCCTTCCTTCCCTTCCGAGTATCCGTTTTATCGTTTTGCCCAGCAGCTCTACATAGTGCTCTTCCAGCCATTCGTAAAAGAACTGGCTGGGCACTTGTATTGTAAGAATGTTGTTGGTGAGGGCAACAGCTTTGATGGGTTCAAACCAGGTTTGAAAAGCACGCCAGTTGACGTTGTCTTTAATGATACCAAGACATTTGTCCCATGCCGCTACTGCGTCAAGATTAGAAGTAGAGTTGTTGGATTGGGATGGAGTCATTTAGTTAACCAAGTATATTTTTTCCTGTTTTCAAATGTAATTTTTTTTCTACAGTCGACAAGGCACTCTTTCGATTATTTTCAATAATCAAAAATCAATCCGTTTCTTAAATCTTTTTCTTAATGAATTCTCAAAAAAATCAAGTAATACAGGAGCTTCTTTTTGCGTGCTCGTAGCGAGTGCAGCGGTCCGAAAACCAGGTCCCTTTTTCTTTAGCGGGACGACGAAATTCTCAACATTTTGTTGAAAAAAAAAATTCTCAACCTATTGTTTGTTTCCCTAGAATTACAGTTTGGGCATTGGCGAGTTTGGTATTTTTTTTGCTGTCAAATGTGAAGTCTAGTTTGCCCAGGCGAATACCTGCCCATCCCACCTGGTTGACGATAACATCGCGGCCAGCTTTGTTTTTGATCAGGGTCGGCTGATCGAGAAAAGTATGTGTATGGCCTCCTATAATGAGGTCGATATGCTCTGTTTCGCGGGCAATAACACAGTCGCTTACCTTGTTCCCGGTATATTGGTAGCCGAGGTGCGACAGGCAGATCACCATATCGCAGCCTTTTTTCTTTTTCAGCTTTTCGCTTAGCGCCAGCGCAACGGGTAAAGGATCCCCGTACCTGGTTTTTCCATAGGCTTCTTTAGGCACCAATCCCCATAGCTGTATACCCAACCCGAACACGCCGATCTTAAGGCCTGCCTTTTTAAAGATCTTATACGGTTGCGTCTTTCCTTCCAGCTCAGTATGGTCAAATGTATAATTGGCCACCAGCACCGGGAAAGTGGCATGCGGCAGCTGCCGTGCAAAGCCTTCCACGCCGGCATCGAAATCGTGATTGCCCATGGTGCAGGCATCGTAGCCCATCATCGACATCGCTTTGATCTCCGGCTCTCCCTTATACAAGTTGAAATAAGGCGTGCCCTGGAAAATATCGCCGGCATCGAACAGCAATACGTGCTGCTCTTCTTTCCTGATCTGCTCAATCAACGCAGCACGGGCCGCAATACCACCGAGGCCCTGGTATTTCGAGCCATCCATAGGGAAAGGATCCAGCCTGCTGTGCACATCGTTGGTATGCAGAATGGTGAGCCGCGTGGTTTCGCCCGCGGCAAGAGCATCAAAAGGAAAGCCGCCCGCCAGCAAGAGTCCGCTGCCGAGCGCGGTCTGTCTCAGGAATGATCTTCTACTCTGCATAGCTGATTCTTTTTTCCAGGGAAGCATTCAGCTTAGCGCCTTTGCTGTTGAGTTCAGCGAGGTAGTCGATCAGCATGTCCCTTACAAATATGTTGAAGTATGTTTTCTTGCAGGTGGTGAGGAAGTCGCAATTGTCGCCACCGTTGGCCAGGTAATCGGAAACGGCTGTATGATAGACCAACTGCTCGTTCAGCGGCTCGCCCTGTATGCGTATGTCCACGGCTTTCTTGTCTTTGATCCGGAAGGTGATGCCGGCTACGGGCCAGCCGCCCCAGGCAGCGATATGATCGCAGAACGTCTGCATTACCTTGCCGGGTATTTCCACTATCGTCAGCTTATTGTCAAAAGGCATCATCTCGTATAGCTTGCCTTTGGTTACGGCTCCGGGACTGAGGTAGGGGATACGGATACCGCCGTAATTCAGGATAGATACCTGTGTTGCCGGATCGGAACGCAGGGCCAGGGCCATTTGCGCATCGGCCATAAAATTGCCCATGGTGCATTCGGGCTGGGCCTTGGACAAAGGCACTTCGCTGTAGCCGATCACCACATTCATGGCAGTATCCATGCTTTTGCGGTAGGGGAGCAGCATCTGCTCCATACGAGTGTCCTTGCGCAGCGTGGTATCAATTACGGTATAAGCCGTATGATACTGGCTCACCTGCTTGCGGGAAGCCGAACAGGAAACAAGCAGCAGCAGGGCCAGGCAGGGAGAAAAGCGACGCAGGGCAGGTATCATATCATAGCCGATCAGGAGGCAAAATTAAGCTACTCATCCGGTAAAGTGGTTAATACAACATTAAATTCAAAAAATCCCCGATGGCCCGTCGCGCGTACTTTTTCAGCGCCTGCTATAGAAAAATATCCCCTATAAAAAGGTTCATATGCCTGTGCCAGTTCTGTATGGCTATAAGTCTGCTAATACTGCGATATAGGCCTGTTATTTGTGCCGGTTTTTACCGGAAGTGTTTCAGGAAATAGAGGATCCCGTTTTCATCTTCCAGCACCAGCTCGGTAGCGCTGAGCCGCCATACCTTGATACGGTGCTCTTTTTGCCCCGCATCGGTAACGACCAGATCGGGCGCTTCCGTTTTTTTTATGGTGTACAAAGGGCCGGGACCCTGTCCTCCGGATACTGTGCCCAGCCCGGTAGCTCCTTTATCCACCTTAAGTCCTTTGATCAGTGTGCTGTAGTCAATGCCGGGTAAGGGGCCGTTTTTGCCTTTGCGCTTGTACACTTCCCAATTGCCCTGCAGCAGCGCCGTGTCGATAGCGCTTACCGGTTGTGCCGGCAGATCAATGGCTTCTTTGCCCGCAGCAGCATCTGCCGCTGAAAGATCTTTAGTCTCCCTGGTGAAGATATGGATGAATTCTTCATCTCTCAGCCGTATTTCATCTTTCGTGTGCTTATCGATACCGAAAGTGAGGTAGCCCATATCCAGCAGGTCGTTCTGAATGCTGCCTTTGTACTGGAAAGCGCCTTTGCGCATATTCAGGCTTTCTTTGGTGATATCGGAGAGGCGGAGTGTGTCCGTATAGGTTACGGGTTTTTGTTTCAGGTCCAGCCTTTTTGTTTCTTTCCAGCGGTTGGAAGCCGTATTCTGGGCATGCAGGGAAGGCAGCACGGTAAGGGACAGGAGGCAAAAGATAAGTACGGGGTTCATAGCTTGCAAAGTTTACAGACTAAACAGGACATTGCAAAAATTGTTCCAAAAAAGACCGGCAAGCCGCTTGGAATGCCCGGCGCTTGAAGGATGACCGGATAGCACTAAGCAGGTTTTGCTCCTACGGAGCAAGAAATGGTGTGCCGGTTTTGTCTACAAACGTGTTGTCCCTACGGGACAAGATCGACAAGCCGGTCGGGACGCGCAGCGGCCTGAACGGCGGCTTGACAAGACACGGCTCTATGCCCCTGACTGTTTGTGAGCAAAGCACAGAACGGCAGCGACACTTCACAAAAAACCTCCCTTCATCCGGGGGAGTAAATAGATGGAAGGTAAATTTTATCTTTGGCGGGCATAATCGTATCCCTTCAAACGTAAAATTTGTTTTAATGATCAAACAAGTTCTGTCCGTAGTTTGTGGTTCTGCAGTATTGCTTACTGCGGCCTGCAATAGCCATAACGAACAAGCCGATGTCAATAAGAAGACCGGCGATATCCTGAAAGCCAACCTGGATACAACCGTAAATCCTGCAAACGATTTCTTCGACTATGCCAATGGCGGCTGGATCAAAAAGAATCCTATTCCCGATGAGCAGAAAAGCTGGGGTATCGCCTACCTGGTGCAAGAGGACCTGTACAACCGGCTGAAGACGATCAATGAGCAGGCGGTATCCAAAGCAGACAATGCGATCGCTAAGAAGATCGCCGCCTTCTGGAAGAGCGGTATGGATTCGGCGGGTATCGGCAAGCAAGGGATGACCGCGATACAGCCTGAGCTGCAGCTGATCGACCAGATCAAGACCAAAGAGGACGTATTGGCTATGGTTGCAAGGCTGAACAAAATGGGCATAGGGGCTATGTTCGGCAACTATGTAGCGCAGGATGATATGAACAGCGAAAAGATGGCCTTCCTGCTGGTGCAGGGTGGCCTGGGGCTGCCCAACCGCGACTACTATTTTAATGCGGACGAGCGCACTAAGAAAATAAGGGAAGCTTATCCCGGCCATATCGAGCGCATGTTCAACCTGGCGGCGCTGGCGCCCATTACCGAAACGAAAGCGAAAAGCGAAGGTATTGTAAGGCTGGAAACACGCCTGGCTAAAGCCAGCCGTAAGCTGGAAGACCTGCGCGACCCTTATAAGAACTACAACAAATTTGCTGTAGCCGATCTGAAGAAGCTGACACCGGATATCGATTGGCAAAAGTGGTTGCCTATGATCGATGTCAACAAGCTGGATACCGTCATCGTAGGACAACCGGAATTCTTCAAAGAGATGAATGCTGCTTTAATGTCTGAAAGCATCGATGTATGGAAAGACTACCTGAAATGGAACCTGCTCAACGACCTTGCACCTTACCTCAGCGCAGAGATCGAACAAGCTAACTTCTCTTTTTATGGCCAGCTGCTCAGCGGCGCCAAGAAGCAAAAGCCCCGTTGGAAGCGTGTGCTGGATGAAGAAGAAAGGGCGATCGGCGAAGCCCTGGGACAGCTGTTTGTGAAAGAATATTTTAATGAGAAGGCCAAGAAGCGCTACAACGATATGGTGGAAGACATACGGGACGCGCTGAAAGAACGCATTAAAAAGCTGGACTGGATGAGCGAGGCGACTAAGGAAAAAGCCCTGGTGAAGCTGGCTAAGATGAAAAAGAAAGTAGGCTATCCTGATAAGTGGAAAGATTTCTCTGCTATGGATATCAAAGACCAGCCCTATGTACGCAACGTGATCGCCGCCCGCCAATGGTGGCACCAGTACGATATCAACAAGCTGGGCAAGCCTGTAAACCGCGATGAGTGGGATATGACGCCGCAAACCTACAATGCTTACTACAATCCTTCCAACAACGAGATCGTGTTGCCTGCCGGTATCTTTACCGTACCGGGCAAACGTGACGAAGAGCTGGACGATGCCCTGGTATATGGCTACGCCGCAGCTTCGACCATAGGGCATGAGATCACGCACGGCTTCGACGACCAGGGCCGCCAGTACGATGAATACGGCAACCTGAAAAGCTGGTGGACCAAAGAAGATGAAGCGAAGTTCAACGCCCGGGCGGCAGTAATGGTGAAACAATTCAATGCTTATATACCTGTCGACAGCCAGCACATCAACGGCAGCGCTACCCTGGGTGAGAATATCGCCGACCTCGGCGGGGTGCTCCTGGGCTGGGATGCTTTTACCAAAAAAGAACAGTACAAGAAAGGTGCGCTGATCGCCGGTCTCAATCCCGGCCAGCGTTTCTTCCTCGGTTATTCCCTGGGCTGGCTGTACAATATCCGCAAGGAATCCATGGCGCAGCAATTGCTGACGGATGTACACTCGCCTGCGAAATACAGGGTCAACGGTCCCTTCTCGGATGTGGACGCTTTTTACAAAGTCTTCAACGTAAAGCCGGGCGACGGTATGTATATTGCCGAGAACCTGAGGGTAAGGATCTGGTAATAAAAGAAACGTAAAATATGAGGGCGAATCGCCCCGAAGCAGCGGGAAAGCACACAGCTTTCCCGCTTTTTTTTGCTGACGCTACGCTGACAATAGATACATATGTTCCTTTTTGTCTAAATAAACCGAACTGGACATTAGCTGGCTGGGACGCTGTTAACGGAAGGATTAACATTTACATAATCCAGGCTTAGCATTAAGAAAATACTACGCATCTAGTTTCGCCGCACAAAATGATGTACATGAAAACCAATTTTACAAGACTGTTGTCCGGCCTCAGCTGCCTGGGTATGGCCCTTCTGGCGCCGGCCCGCAGCCAGGGACAGATCAACCTGTTGCAGGACTACAAAAATTACACTTCCGCGCCTATCGGTACCTTCCAGGGTATCAATTTCCGCGAGGGAGGCTTTTCTACGCTGTATCCGATCCCCGGTACCGATGGTAAGGAGTTCTGGACCTGCTCCGACCGTGGCGTGAACATCGATTGCGGCAGCGCTAATCCTTCCGGATGTACGCCCACCTACGATAAGATCTTTTGCTTTCCCAGCTATGCGCCTAAGATCCATCGTATCCGTATCGAAGGGGATTCGATCCGTATCCTGCGTTCGATTACGATGAAGCGTCCCGGCGGCGCCAATGCCAGCGGAGTGCTTAACCCTACAGGCTTTGGCAGCACCGCCACAGAGCAGGCTTCCACCGATACCGTAATGAACTGCGCTAACTTCAATACCAAGATCGCTGCCAAAGACATCTGGTCTATCGATCCGGAAGGACTGGTGGTAGATAAGGATGGCAACTTCTATGTGTCCGAAGAGAACGGCCCTACCATCTGGAAGCTGAATCCCAATGGTGTTGTCATTAAACGTTACAGCCCCTATGCCAACCTGGCCGGCGCTCAGCCCCAGGATGTACAGATCGATACCATATTCAAATACCGTAAGAATAACCGTGGCTTCGAAGCGATGGCGATTGCCCCCAATGGCAAGCTGTATGCGCTGATCCAGAGCCCGCTGCTGAATCCCAATAGCAGCACCGGCGAGAATACCCGTATTCACCGTATGATCGAGATCGACCCGGCTACCAACGCACAGCGTATGCTGGTCTACCTGAACGACGGCATTATCGGTACCGGCGCCAACCAGATCCGTTTAAAGGACTGGAAGATCGGCGATATGGCTGCGATCAACGACAGCACTTTCCTGGTGATCGAAGCTGCGCTGAGGGGTACTACCGACATCAAACGTATTTACAAGATCAATATCAACAATGCAACAGCCGTGAACTCAGGCCTCTACGGCGGACAGACGCTGGAAGCGCTGACCGATTCTGCCGGCCTGGCTTTCCAGGGCATTGCTGCAGTAAAGAAAACCCTGTTCCTCGACCTGAACGCCAACGGCTGGCCGGCTACGCTGGAAAAATCAGAAGGTTTGGCGATCATCAACGACAGCACCATCGTGGTGTGTAACGATAATGACTTTGGCCAGGTATCGCCTGCAGCCAATGGTATTGCCACGGCTACCGGTTATCTTTCCCACGTCTTCAAATACGGATTGGAAGGCAGCAACAAGCTCGAAAACTTCAGCTTCCCGGCGCCTACGCTGAGCCAGGGGCGTACAGCTACTGCCAGCAGCCAGGCGCCTTACCTGGTACCCGCAATGCCCGGTATGCAGTTCACCTCGCTCATCACCGCCGGTGATGTGGTGAACGGTTACAAAATGGTAGGCGTCCCCGATGGTCTTGGTGCTTACGACAACAACGACGGTACCTTTACCCTGCTGATGAACCATGAGCTGGGCAATGCAGTTGGCGCTGTACGCGCACATGGCTCTACCGGTGCTTTCGTTTCTAAATGGGTCATCAATAAATCGGACCTTACGGTAATGAGCGGTTCCGACCTGATACAGACCATTAAGCTGTGGAATCCCCTGACCTCGAGCTATATTACCTACAACGGATCTTTCCCCACTGCTGCTGCTGCGTTAGGCCGCTTCTGCTCCGCCGATCTGGCGCCGGTTTCGGCTTACTACAATAGCGCCAGCGGTAAAGGAACACAGGCCCGCATCTTCATGAACGGCGAAGAAAGCGGCAGCGAAGGCCGTGGCTTTGCCCACATTGCCACCGGTCCTGAAGCCGGTACTTCTTACGAGCTGCCTTCACTGGGCAAGTTCTCCTGGGAAAACTCTGTCGCCAATCCCCACGCCAGCGATAAAACGATCGTTGCCGGTATGGACGACGCTACACCCGGACAGGTTTATTTCTACATCGGCGACAAGACCACCAGCGGTTCCGAGATCGAAAAGGCCGGTCTGAGCAATGGCAAGCTGTACAGCGTAGCGGTGAGCAATATGCTGATAGAAACCAATGCCGGCGTGCCTGCACCTAATACTACCTTCAGCATGGTTGACCTGGGTAATGTAAAGAACATGACCGGTTCTGCCCTCAACACCAATAGTAACAATGCCGGTGTAACCAACTTCCTGCGTCCTGAAGACGGCGCCTGGGATCCCAATAACCACAACGATTTCTATTTTGCTACTACCAATGCCTTCAATGCCAACAGCCGTTTGTGGAAGCTGCATTTCAACAACCTGGACAGCCTGGAGAACGGTGGTACTATTACCGCTGTGCTTGAAGGAAACGAAGGGCAGCAGATGCTGGACAACATCACCATAGACAACTCCGGCCATGTGCTGCTGGTGGAAGACGTAGGTGGTAACGCACACCTGGGTAAGATATGGCAGTACACCATCGCTACCGACGAGCTGGTACAGATCGGTTCGCACGACAGCACCCGCTTCCTCAACGGCAGCGCCAACTTCCTGACACAGGACGAAGAAGCTTCCGGTATCCTGGACGCCCAGGCCATTCTTGGCCCCGGTAAGTTCCTGGTGGTGGATCAGGCGCACTACAGTATTCCTGGTGAAGTAGCAGAAGGCGGCCAGCTGCTGGTGTTCAACAACCTGGCTTCTGCGGCCGCTGTTTCTGAAATGAATGTCACCGGCAACGGTATCGATATCGCAGCCGGCGACAATAGCCCTGCTGTAGCGGATAACACTGACTATGGTAATGTGAATACCACACAGGCGCTGACCAAAACCTTCAGGATTCATAACTCCGGTCCGGGTAACCTGATGGTGAACAACGTAAGCTTCAGCGGCGCACAGGCAGCTGATTTCAGCCTCGCCGGCGGTACTTTCCCCATGACGATTGCTTCCAACAGCTCAGACAGCATCCGCGTAACCTTTACACCTGCCGCTGATGGTATCCGCAGCGCGATCATGAATATCGCCAACAACGATTACGATGAAAGTACCTACAGCATTGCACTGGCGGGTAACGGCGTATCGCCCGATATCCTGGTGAAAGGCAACAACCAGGCTATCATGAATGGTGATCCGACCCCGGGCACTGCCAACAATACCGACTTCGGCACCATAGCGAAGAACACAACGGCTACAAAAACCTTTGTGATCCAGAATACCGGTTCCGGTAAGCTTACCGTATCCGGAATCGCTTTCACCGGCAGCAATGCCACCGAGTTCAGCCTGGTGTCTGCGCCGGCCTTCCCGCTTGAGATCTCCGCCAGCGATTCACAGACCATTACCGTGAAATTTGCTCCTGTAGCCTCCGGTATCCGCACCGCTATCCTGGCGGTAGCCAGCGACGACGCCAACGACGGCAGCTACAGCTTTGCGCTGCAAGGCATTGCTTCCGAGCCGGTAGGCATCAATGGTGTATCCGGTATCAACGGTACGGTGAAGCTATATCCCAACCCTGCCCGCAACGAGGCAACGGTAGCACTGAACCTGGTGAAAGAGCAGCGCATGATCATCAGCCTGTTCGATATCCAGGGTAAGCAAGCGATCCCTGCCATCGACCGTAAGTTCAAGGCCGGCGAGCAAAACCTTAGCCTGGATATCGCTGGTGTTGAAGATGGCGTATACTTTGTACAGATCGCATCCGAGCAGGATGCCGTGAAGCTGAAGCTTGTGGTGAAACACTAAGCCAGGCTTGATATAAAGGGCTGTCCTTACAGCCTGGAAAAGATTCAGACAGGGTGTACCGCAACCGGTACACCCGTTTGAATTAACGAACGGATTTATCAAGGATCGGTGAAACGTTTTTGTGCGATATGAATCGAAAAATTATACTGTTTACCTTAGTTGCCCTTTCTACGGTGCTCCTGCTTTCATTCAACAACAGCAGCAGCACGAACGCCTACACGCTTATTTATTACCGTTACATGAATGCTCTTACCGGCGAAGAGCGGGACCTGCTCGACCTGGTGAACAGCAGCGATCTCGGCAATGAGGCTCATGTGGATAAGATCAGCGAAGCGATACGCTCCTGCCGCAATCGCATGAAAGCAGCCGACTTCTGGCTCCGTTACCTGGAACCGGTCAGCTACAAAAAGATTAATGGTCCCTTGCCGGTGGAATGGGAGACCGAAGTGTTTGAAAAATTTGAAAAACCCTATAAGCGTGAGGGGGCGGGGCTTACACTGGCTGCGCAATACCTGGAAGAGCCGGGAGGAAATAAAGATACCCTGGCGCGGCTGATCCGCGAAGCCATAGCCGTTATGCCGGTTTACGGCGCCGATTCGATTACCCGCAACCTGAAAGACCATCACCATTTTTTTCTCTGCAACCGCTTATTCCTGCTCAATCTTGCCGCCCTGTACACCACAGGCTTTGAATGCCCCGATACGGCGGCGATCATTCCCGAGCTGAGCGCGATGCTGGGTGCTACAGACAGCATTTACAAGGCCTTCAACGAAAGTTTCCCGGAAACGCCGCTTACCGGCGACTACCTGAGGCTGTACCGGAGCATGCAGGTTTTTGTGCAGCAGCAGCCCCGGGCGTATAGCGCATTCGATCATTTTACTTTTATCCGCGATTACGTCAATCCCCTGTACCGGATCAGCCAGGAAATGATCCGGCGCTATCGCGTGGCTTCGCGCAGCATGGTCGACTATTCGCTGAGCAAAACGGCGGCTTCTATATTCGATAAAGCCGTGTACAATGGTTCCAGTGCCAAAGGCCTTTTCCTCCGGGTGAAGGATACCGCTGTGCTCAACGAGATCGACCGGGTAGGGAAGCTCTTGTTCTACGATCCTATTTTATCAGGGAATAACCTGCGCAGCTGCGCTTCCTGCCATAAACCAACAGAATATTTTACCGACATACAGCAGCCGGCCAACCTGCGGTTTGATCGTAAAGGCGCTTTAGCGCGCAATACACCTTCGCTCATCAACGCCCCTTTCAATCACCTGCTGATGCTGGACGGCGCGCACATTACCCTCCAGGATCAGACCCTTGGGGTAATGACCAATCCGGAAGAGATGGGCGGCGACGCGCAGCAACTATTGGAAAAAGTGCTGAGCTGCGCCGATTATAAAAAAGCATTTACGCGCTTGCTGGCCTATACGCCGCAGGAGCCGGAGATCACGCTGGGACATATCACTTCAGCAATCACCATGTACTATAGTAAATTCAGCCGTTACTACGCGCCTTTCGATGAAGCTATCGACGGCGGGAAATCCCTGCCGGACGATGCCATAGCCGGTTTCAACCTGTTCATGAGCAAAGCGCAATGCGGTACCTGCCATTTTGTTCCCCAATTCAATGGCGTAAAGCCGCCCTTCGTCAGCTCGGAGTTCGAGGTGCTGGGTGTGCCGGCCGATACGGCTTATCACCAACTATCGCCCGACCAGGGCCGCTATAAAGTCAATCCCGCCAAAGAGACATTACATGCCTTTCGTACCGGTTCTATCCGCAATGGGGGGCATACCGCACCCTATATGCACAACGGTGTTTTCCGCAGCATGAAAGAGGTGATCGACTTCTACGATGCCGGCGGCGGCGCCGGTAAAGGGCTGAAGGTCGATAACCAGACTTTGTCTGCCGACCCGCTGCACCTGAGCCCGAAAGAAAAGGAAGACCTGATCGCTTTTATCAAAGCCCTGGACGAAAAGATCGTATTTGAGCAACCGCCTGTACGCCTGCCGCGTTCAAAAAATCCTGCGTTGAACCGGAGAAAGGTTGGCGGTGAATATTAAAAACAGAAATAAGAAAGACATGAAGAAGCTGGTTGTTGTATTGTTGTTGGCTGCCGGAGCGGCGTTAACCGTAACTAATTCCGTGGCCCAAAAGAAAAGCCCTAAGATAGACTATGTATTTCCCGATGCCATGGCACAGCCGGTACGGGATCAGTACCTGAAGCTGGCGGAAAAGGGGCGTGTGCTGTATGAGCTCAGCTGTGCCAAATGCCACAACAGCCTGGTGAAAGGCAAGCTGCTGATTCCCGACTTTACGGAAGACCAGCTGGGCGCCTATTCCATACGCGTTGCTAATCCCAAACACGAAGAGCATGTATCGGAAAGCAATGTATCCGCGGAAGAGCTGACCCTGATCAGCACTTTCCTTACCTATAAGAAGAAAAATCAGCCGCTGTTATTGATCAATAACGGTATCGCGCATCAGTAGGTCCTTGGATATTAGATGTTAGAAATTGGAAATTGATGCTTGGAATTTGGAATTCGATCATTTGGATTTTACCCCTGGTAATTCAGCTATTAGATATAGGCGCTCACATCTCACATCTAATATCTAAACTCCGCTTACACGCTTTCCGAAGGCAAAATGCAGCAGCAGGGCCAGTCCTGTGCAGGACAGCCCGAAGCCGCATACACCGGGCCATTTCCAGTGATCCCAGGCATAGCTGCCGATAAAAGTGCCCAGCGATCCGCCTACAAAATAGGTGACCATGTACACCGTATTGAGCCGGTTACGGGCCTCCGGATAAATGGCGAAGATGATCGTCTGGTTGGTAATATGGGTCGCCTGTAATCCCATATCCAGCAAGATAACCCCGATGATCAATCCCGCCCAGCTGCTGGCCGATAAGCCGAATACCACCCAGGAAACAACCATCAGCACGATGGTGAAAATATGAAGTGTATAGGGCGGAATGCGGCTGCTGGCCCTCCCTGCAAAAGACGCAGCGATCGCACCTGCAGCGCCGATCAGGCCGAAGGCGCCGGCCACATCACTTCCTTTGAAGAAAGGAGGACCTTCCATCAGAAAGACCAGGGTAGTCCAGAATGCGCTGAAAGTGGCAAAGCCAAGCGCGCCCTTTACTGCAGATAAACGCAGCTCGGGCACGGTACGGGCATAGTGCAGCAAGGATTTCATCAGGCCACCATAAGTACCTTTATAGTGAGGCTGTATCTCCGGCAGGAAACGCCATAGCGCGGCAGCATTGATCACCATAGCAGCCGCGGCGATCTTAAACATCATGCGCCAGCCGAAGTGCTCACCCACATAACCGCTGATGCTGCGGCTGCAGAGAATGCCGATCAATAAGCCGCCCATAACGGTACCAATGGCCCTTCCCCTGTCTTTATCGCTGGCCATGTGCGCTGCCATAGGCACCAGCAGCTGGGGTACTACCGAGGTAAACCCGACCAGGAACGAGATCCCTGCCAGCAGGTAGATATTCTGCGCCCAGGCCATACCGCAAAGCGCCAGCACGATAAAAATGAAATCGACCAGGATCAGCTTCTTCCTTTGCAGCATATCGCCCAGCGGAATGATGAACAGCAGCTCGGCGGCATAGCCCACCTGGGTGAGTGTAGCAATGCTGCTCACGCTGGTCTCGCTCAGCCGCAGCTCGGTCGCTATTTTGCCCAATACGGGCTGGCAATAATAAATATTGGCTACAACCAATCCTGCGCTGATCGTCATCAGCATCAGCGAAAAGCGGCTCAGGGTCGCTGCAGGCGCCGATCCTGTTGTTTTATTCATTTTGATTATCGTTAATGTGAAGAGTCAATATAGAAGTAGCAGATGATTATATTTCAGGCTGCTAAGTTACTTCTTTGCCGGTTGGACTATCAGTGATCTATATCAATTTATGTGAAGATGCGGCGCACCTTTGCGCCCACCAAAACAAATGATAGGTCACATGCAATCCAGGTTATCCGTTCTTATCAGCACCGTTCTTTTCTCCGCTCTTATTACCGGAGCGGGAACAAGCGCCCTGGCCCAGGATTGCACCGCAACCGCATCCGGAAACAATATTGATGTTAATGCCGGGCAGGTTGTCTGCGTTACTTCCAATATCAGCAATGCTAATGTGAACATCGCCAGCGGCGGTACCCTGAGAGTTGCCAGCGGCGCTACGCTCAGCATTCAGAACTTTAACAACTTCAACGGTACGCTGGTGAATAACGGCACCCTGGTGACCGGCAACATCAATTTCGGTAATGGCGGTGCCCTTATCAATAACAACAGCCTTACCTTTAACGGTACGCCCAACTTCAACGGCGCCGGTACGCTTACCAACAGCAGGAATGCTACAACCACCTTTAATACTACGTTTTCCCTGAACAACGGAGCGACTTTCAACAACAGTGGTATCGTGATAGCGGCGTCGGGCGATGCCACCGTAAATCCCGGTACGACCTTGAATAATCATGGCCGCTTCGAGGTGCGTAACGGCAACTTCAACTGTGGCGGCACACTGACCAACAACGGCTTCTTTAAGGTAGATAACTTTATCAACTTCAATGGCGGCAACGTATATAACAACTGCCGCTTCGTGGTGGGCAACGGCTTCAACAATGCTTCGGTGTTGGTGAATGATGGCCTGGTCTGGGTCACCAACACATCTTCCGGAAAGATACAGAATAATGCCGGCAGCTGGACCAATACTTACCGCGGCAAAGTACGCGGGCACGATTTCCATAACAATGCGCCGCTTAGTGGCAGTGGCGAGTTCTACTTTACCGGCGATACCCGCCAGCAGAGCACCTTTACCGGCGCGAACAGCAGCCCCGACAGCGCTATTAAATTCTACGATGCCAGCCTGGATGCACCCCAGCAGCACGGAAGCTATTTTGACTTTGGTATGCAGGGCAGCAACGTCGTGCGGCCGGCAAGCATGACTCCCGCTGATACAGCAAGCTTTTACGGATTCTGCGGCCAGCAAACATTTCAGCAGATTGGTATTACACCGCTGCCTTTGCAGCTGATCCGTTTCGATGCGGCATTGATCAATAGAGCCGTGCTGCTCACCTGGGAGACGGTTAAGGAAGTTAATGTAAACGGTTTCACAATAGAATACAGCAAAGATGGCCTTAGCTGGACAAGCCTGGGCTCAGTAAAGGCTACCGGCAATAACAGCGAGCAGAAGAACAGCTACCGATTCACCGATGATCACGCAACGGCGGCGCTCAACCTTTACCGGCTGCGCATGGAAGATGTCGATGACCAATATACCTACAGCCCGGTAAGATCAGTAGCTATCACTGCCGGAGATAATGGCATCAGCATTTATCCCAATCCCTTCGCCGGCAAGCTGGGCATCGGCTTCGACAACAGCAAGTCCTCAATGCAGGTGCAGCTCCAGGTATTTGACCTGAGCGGAAAGCTGGTGGAGCAGACGGTGATCCATGCGGTAAGCCAGGAGTGGGATATCAGCCGCCTGGCGCCGGGTATCTACTTCCTGCAGGGTAAAACAAGTGATAGTGGTACAATGCTGCTTCAGAAAAAGATCATTAAGCAATAACACGAACCAATAAGCAATAGAACAATCAAGAAGGTGCCATAGTTTTGGTGTTTGGTTTAACAGCCCCCTGTCCAGGGGGCTGATTTTTTTGTACCTGCTTTGGTGCATCAACGCTGCAGATACGCCTTGGAGGCTGATGGCGGATGCTTGCAGATACAGGGTAGATACGTAGCATTGCTGCGTTTCTACCAGCGGTCAACCTGTTTACACAATCTCCTGTCAACCCAATTCAACCTATTTATTTAGCGAAAGAATGGACTGTACGTTCAGGAAAGCAGGGCATCGGCCAGCTTGCGGTCGTTGCTTAATCGTGGGGTTTTATTTTGTCCGCCCAGCTTGCCGATCGATTTCATATAATCAATGAAAGCGTTTTTCTGCAGCGGCTTTATCTTCAGGGGCTGGAGGATGGAGCCCCTGATGAGATCGTCGTAGTAGATATTTTTTTCACGCAGCTGCTGATCGACCTCTAATGTAAAAGCTGCCAGGTTGTCCGGCACCTGTTCAAATTCGACCAGCCATTCATGATAGGGCAGCTCGCCATCAGTCTGGATCATAGGCGCCACGGTGAATTCAACGATACGGGCCGGGTATTTCTGTGTCGCCAGGAGCAGGGCCTGCTCTACTTCTTCAGCGATCACATGCTCGCCGAAGGCCGATATGAAATGTTTGGTACGGCCGGTAACCACGATGCGATAAGGATCGAGGCTTACAAACTTTACGGTATCGCCGATATTGTATCCCCACAGGCCGGCATTGCTGTTGATGATAAGTGCATAGTTCTCATTCAGCTTTACTTCTTCAAGAGAAAGACGTGTAGGATTATCGTGGAAAATTTCCTGGGCTGGAATAAATTCGAAAAAGATACCGGAATTGGTATTGAGCAGCAGTCCCTCTTTATCCAACGTATCCTGGAAAGCGAAGAAGCCTTCGGAGGCCGGGAAGGTTTCGATCGTATCAACCGGTTTTCCGAGGCTGTCCATCAGCTTCCGGCGATAGGGCTCGAAGTTGACGCCGCCATGCACCAGCACCTGCAGGTTGGGGAAGAGCTCTTTGATCTTTTTCCCGTCTGATTGCTCGATGAGCCAGTCGAAGTACATCTGCATCCAGGGCGGTATACCGCTGATCAGCGTCATGTCCTGGTGGATGGTCTGGTCTACGATTTTTGCCAGTTTGGTTTCCCAGTCTTCGATGCAATTGGTCTCGTAATCGGGCATCTGGTTCTTACGCAGATAGCCGGGCACGTGATGGTTGACAATGCCGCTGAGCCGGCCGGTAGGAATGCCCGCAATACGCTCAAGGGTGGGGGAACCGGATAGAAAGATCATCTTCCCATCGGCAAAAGCGGTATTGCCGCTTTCGACCATATAGCACAGCAAAGCATTGCGTGCCGTGCCGATATGATTGGAAATGGAATCTTTACTGATGGGAATATATTTGACACCGCTCGTTGTGCCCGATGTTTTGGCAAAGTACAGCGGCTTGCCTTTCCAGAGGACATTGTGCTTGCCTTCTTTGATCTGGTCGATGTAAGTACTGATGGCCTCGTAGTCCCTGATGGGAACGGCGGCGCTGTATTCTTTGTAATTCCTGACCTCTTTCAGTTTATGGTCTTCGCCGAAGATGGTCTTTACCCCTTGTTTCAATAACTGCTGCAGGATGTGCTGCTGGTCGGCAACAGCGGTCTGCATGGATTTCTGTATCCTTTTGTGTACGACGGAAGCATAAGGTTTGGCCAGGAACGATTTGATCTTCATTAATTACGGTTAAAAGTAAACGTAAAACAAAGATAAGCTAAACTAGTTCAATACCAGGGTCAGCTGCGGGTCAGATAAAGCTGAGCCGTGACATTTTCCTGCCGAGTATCTTTTCATCGTCGGCGCCCAGCCATTGGTTCAGCACAGTAGCGTATACACTTTTAAAATCTACCTCATACCTGAGATCGCCGTCCTGCAGCAGCTGCAGGTCGGGCAGGGCATTCAGCAGACCTTGTTGCTTCAGGCCGCCACCAATAAAAAACATATTATTGGCGGTGCCGTGATCGGTACCGTTGCTGGCGTTTTGCGCCACCCTGCGGCCAAATTCGCTGAAGGTGAGCAGGAGCACATCTTCAAAGCGATGGTTATCCTTCATGTCCTGCGTGAAGGCGCTAACGGCCTCGTTAATCTGCCTGAAAAGTCTTGCCTGCTGCCCCTCCTGTCCAACATGCGTATCGAAGCTGCCGATGCTTACATAATATACACGGGTATTGCTGTCGGCAAGAATGAGCGAGGCGATCGTTTTCAGGCTTTTGCCCAGCTCGGTTTTCGGGTAAAGGGTCGTAGTTGCCTTCGCCTTACTTTTTTCAAAGATATAATCGGCGCTGCTCAGGGTGCCGGCCATCGTCTGGTACAGGTAGTCTACAGGCTGCTCATGCTCCTGCTGGTGATGCGCCTGGGAAAGGCGTTTCAGGTAATCCCTGTGGCTGTTGTTATAGAGCTGCCGGGGATCTTTGAGGGCAATGGCTTTCTGCAGCCCGCCTTTCAGCGCAAGGCTCAGGGTGTCGTCTATTTCCAGGGCCTGGACAGGCAGGTTACAGGCCTTGCATTGTTCGTCCAGGTAGCGGCCCAGCCAGCCGGTCTGCCATACCTCACTGCTGTCGCTGGCACTCTGCCAGATGTCCATACTGCGGAAATGGCTGCGGTCTGGCGCGGGATAGCCTACACTGTTGAGTATGCCCAGCTGTCCTTCGTCGTATAAGGATTTAAAAAAGCTGAGCTCCGGATGCAGTCCGGCTTCATCAGTCAGGGCGAGCGTCTTCTCCCGTTGCAGGCCCAGCACAGGTCTTGAGCGGTAGTAAATATCGTTGCGCACCGGTACTACCGTGTTCAGCCCGTCGTTGCCGCCGCTCAGCTGCAGGATCACCAGCACTTTGTTGCCGGCAGGCACCGTTTCTGCACCATTGCGGATGATGGCCTGCAGCATTTTGGGAACAAGCATGGAGGCTGTGGCCAGCGATCCCATCTTAAGAAAAGTCCTGCGTTGAATTAGCATAGCCGGTATGATTTAAATTCCAAATTCCAATGATCAAATTCCAAAATCCAGGCTCCGAAATCCAGGCTCCGAAATCCAATTTCTAACATCTAATCTCTAACATCTAATCTCTAATCCCTCAACACAGCTGGTACTCCGGGGTACTCATGAAAGTGATGACGAGGGTTTGCAGGTAGCGTTCCTCAGAACTGATGTCCACCAGCTTCATCACGGCTTCCTTATCGGCCGATCCGGCAGGCGTTTGCAGGAGAAAGGCTTCCAGCTTATCGTACAGCGCTTCCTGCCCGCTTTTGTTCAGCTCCTTTTCCAGCGCAGGCCAGTCGATTTGTGCCACAATCTGGTAGCTGCTTCCCGGCTTCCTGGCTTTACCTTTGCCGGCCGGCAGCAGCTCCTTTTGTCCCATTTGTACATCATCGTTGCCTTTTGGTTTGAGTTTGATGGGCTCATCGCTACGGATGAGGCCGGGAATGCGCAAGCGCAGCATCAGGCTGGAGCTGTCGATCCAGGCGGTGCCGCCCGGCCAGCCGGCTACATTCGGCGGGTTAAACAACCATTGCCCCAGCAGCCGCTGAAGCAGGACCATCACTTCTTCATTGTGCAGGGTCATGGGCAATACCCGCCGGATACCAGCCAGGTATTCTACCGGCGATTTGATACGCGCACCGATATGACGCTCCTCGTAAAACCATTCGCTGGTGAAGATGTCGTGCAGCAATTCGCCGATATGGTAATCGCTTTTGTAGAAACGGTCGGCCAGCCAGGCAACCTGCTGCTCATCGGCCTTTTCGTTGACAAAATAGCGGTAGAGCTTGGTGCAAAGAAATTGAGCAGTCTGTTTTTGCTGCAGGATAATGTCGAGCACGGCGTCGCCGTCAAAATTGCCGCGCTGGCCCAGTATCGTTTTTACACCATCATCATGCACTTTTTCCCTGAAGACAAAGGCGCCGTTGCGTTCAAAGCCCCATCCTGTAAAGGCGCGGGCCGCCTCTTTGATATCGTGCTCACTATAATGCCCGCGTCCCATGGTGAACAGCTCCATCACCTCACGGGCAAAATTTTCATTGGGTTTTTTCTTCCGGTTTTGCTGGTTGTTGAGGAAGGATAGCATGGAAGCGCTTTTGCTTACCCCCCGCAGCAGATCGCCGAAGCGGCCCAGGGCATTTTCCCTGATCACCTGGAGCAATTGTTGCTGGTAGAGGCTGTTGTTGACCCTGCTGGCAAAATGTCCATGCCAGAAAAGCGCCATCTTTTCCCTTAGCTGGGCTTCGCTTTCCGCCATCTCCTTCATCCAGGCCAGGCTCAATTGCCGGATGTCGGTATTGCTTTGCTTGTTGATCTGTCTTCTTTGCTCGGCACGGTAGGCTTTGCGGGCATCGGCATCCATCGTGGGCGTTTCTCCATCTTCTTCCTCGCTATTCAGGGCCTGCCGTACAAAGGGGCTCACCGTATCCAATACCTGGGGTGTGGCGGCAGAAGCCTTTTCCAGCTTCTTGTATAATTTGTGCGGCGCGATATCGTCCAGCCGGTGCAGCATATGATAATCGATACCGAAGCCCGCGCGTCCGAGTAAATGTTGGTTCCTGGTCTGGTTGCTTGTTGCCATATGTCCGAAAATTAAATTGCCTGACGCAAGGACTTGGAGCCGTAAATTACACCGGGGTTAAATCGGGTAAAAGTTAAAGTGGTTCAAATACGGTAGCAAAGGCGGCAATGCCGGGTGACGAATGCCGTTAATCTCGCTTGAATAATTTGTGAAGCCCTCATTTTCCATTAAACTTGCATACTAAAATCCTGGAACCCGGAACGTTTAAATGAATTTAATATACTGGCTGCTCTGTTTGCTCATTGGTCTTATTCCTGCAGTACTGCTCTACCGCAGCGACCGGAGAAAGAATATCCCCGTGAAGTGGCTGCCCGCTTTGCTGCGTTTCCTTACCTGCTTTTTCACGGCGGCGCTGCTGCTGGCTCCTGCTTTCCCCACCACCCATACCGAAGAAGAAAAGCCCCTGTTGCTCTGGCTACAGGATAATTCTACTTCCATGCACGAGGCCCTGGGCAAGGATTCGGCGGCCTACCGGGATAAAGTACAGAAGCTCAAAGCGGGTTGGGAGAAGGATTATACGGTAGTTCCCATGACTTTCGGCGCCGACCTGTCGCGCGACAGCCAGCTGCGCTACGACCAGCGCAGCACCAATATTGCCGGGGCGTTGCAGGCGGCCACGGAACAATACCGGGACCAGAATATCGGCGCAATTATCCTGTCGACCGACGGTATTTATAATGAAGGTCTGGATCCCCTGTATGCACCGTTGGGCAGCCCTGTCCCGGTCTATACCCTGGGGCTGGGCGACAGCACGCTGCCTCGCGACATCAGCATCGGCAGGGTATACGCCAACAAGACGGTCGCGCTCAACAGCAAGTTCGAGATCATGATCGACCTGCGGGCCGACAAGCTGAACGGCAGCAATACGACGGTAAACCTGCTCCACGATGGCGGCGTTATAGGACAGCAGCCGGTGAAGATCGACAGGGACCGCTTTACTGCCAGCTTCCGTTTTGAAACGGAAGCGAAGCAAAAAGGCTTTCAGCGCTACTCCGTATCGGTGCCGGTACAGGATGGCGAGCAGAATACACTCAATAACCGTATGGATTTTTTTGTCGAGGTGATTGACGATGAAACCAAAGTGCTGCTGCTGGCAGCAGCGCCGCATCCCGATATTGCTGCGATAAGAGAGGCGCTGGAAAGTGTGCCCCAGTATAAGGTGGATGTCCGTTTTGGCAACGATGTGCCACAGGTTACCTCTTACCATCTTATTATTGCGCACCAGCTTCCGGCGATGAGCGGCGCAACGCTGCAGGCAGCCGGCAAACCGGTATGGTATATCCTGGGCCGGCAAAGTAACCTGAATGCCTTGTCCCAGCAGCAGGACCTGGTAAAAATTGCCGGCGGCGGCAATCCTAACGATGCTTTGCCCAATCTCAACACGGCGTTCAGCTTTTTCAACCTGCCACCGGGCACAAGAGAGGTAATGGCCAGGATGCCACCGTTGCAGGCGCCCTACGGCAACTATACGGTGGCTCCTGATGCGCAGGTATTGTTGCGGCAGCAGATCGGTAATGTCGCTACCAATTATCCGCTATGGGTCTTCCGTAACAATGGTACGCCGCAGGCAATGCTTTGCGGTGAAGGCCTATGGCGCTGGCGGCTGTATGAATATAAAAATTCGGGCAAGCATGAGGTAGTAGACGAGCTGATCCGCCAGACGGCCAGCCTGCTGAGCATTAAAAAAGACAACCGGCCTTTCCGCATCTTTATGGACAAATATGTGCTGAGCGACAATGAGCCGGTAAACCTGTATGCCGAGCTGCGCAACGATAACGGGGAGCTGATCAATGGCCCTGCGGTCGGGCTGTCGCTCACCGATAGCGCCGGTAAGGCGCTGGCCTATGAAATGGAAAAGAACGCTAACAGCTACCGCCTGAATGTGGGGCTGCTGGCGCCAGGAGCTTATCATTATAAAGGAACGGTCAGCTACAATGGGAAGAGCGCCGTGTCCGAAGGCAATTTCCTGGTGGAATCCGTACCTCTTGAGCGCCTGCGCAGCCATGCGGATTTTGACCTGCTGGCCCGCCTGGCGGCACAGACAGGCGGCCGCTTCTTTACCTACCGCAACATGGAAGCTCTTACAGACAGCCTGAAAAATAACAGCCAGGTAAAGCCCCTGATCCATACGGACAAGGCTTATACCACATTGATAGACCTTCGCTGGTTCTTTGCAATCATCCTGCTGACAGCTGCCGGGGAATGGTTGCTGCGGAAATACTGGAATGCATAATTTTATCGTCCCCCCGCGGCTATAGCAGCCGGATCAATATCTTTGCGGACAAACGCTGACCTGTCGGGAGCACCTGTTTTTATTATTACATTTGCGCTATGCTAAAAAAGACCCTTTTTGTCGCAGCCATGCTTGCCAGCAGCCTTGCCGGTGCCCAGGATTCCCTCTGGACGCTGCAGCGCAGCATCAGCTATGCTGTGGACAATAACCTTGATATCAAACAAAGCGTGCTGAACGAACGGCTGGCATGGCTGCAGCAGCAGCAAAGCCTGCTGTCGATGCTGCCTAATGTGCAGGCCTCGACCAATGTCGGGCGCAGCTATGGCCGTTCTATCGATCCCACCACCAACCAGTTCAATACGGATGGATACACCTTTGCCGGCGCCAGCGGTAATGCGGATGTATTGCTGTTCGGCTGGTTCCAGAAGCAGAATACCCTTAAGCAGGATAAGCTGCTGCGCCAGGCGGCGTCGGCCGACCTGTCGCAGCTGAAAGATGACGTTTCGCTGAACGTAGCCACGGCCTTTCTCCGGATACTGATGGCCCAGGAGCAGATCCATGTGGCCGAAAGCCAGCTGCAGTATAGCCTGAAGCAGCAGGAGCAGGCCGAATACTTTGTCAAAGCCGGGCGTTCTCCTGAGCTGGACCTGGCCCAGATGCAGGCCCAGGTGGCTACCGACAGCTCGGGTTACTTCACCGCGTTGGCCACTTATCAGCAATCGGTGCTGGACATGAAGGCGCTGATGAATTTCGAGATCAGCGCCCCCTTTGTACCCGTTGCGCCCGAGGTGAACAGCATCCCGATAGGAGAGCTGGCCGGGCTTACACCAGAACTGGTTTTTGCTTCCGCCCAGAAGCACTTCGGCTCTATCCGCAGCAACCAGCTGAAGATCGAAGCTTCGCGCCGGGCGCTGGCTGTAGCCAAAGGCGGGCTTTATCCCCAATTGTCGTTCAGCGGTCAGTTCGGAACCAACTTTGCTTCCACCTACCGGGAAACCAAGACTTCTGTAGATGGCTATACAACTGGCACTGATTTTGTCTACATTGATGGCGTACGCACCCCGGTTCAAACACCCAATATTCTTTTCTCTTCCAGAGATGTGCCTTTTTGGGATCAGTACAGCAATAACTTCAGGCAGACCTACCTGCTGAACCTGTCGGTGCCGCTGTTCAATGGCTGGAGTGCCCGTACCAGTGTTAACCGGAGCAAGGTCGACGTACAGAGCAAGCAGATCGGCCTTGACCAGGCTAAGCTGAAGCTGAAACAGGATGTGTATAAAGCTTATTACGATGCTATGGCAGCCATACAGAAGCACTATGCCACTGCCAGGGCTGAAGAGGCTTCCACCCGGGCCTACGACTATGCGCAAAAGCGCTACGAGCTGGGCCTGATGAATGCCGTGGAATTGCTGACTACACAGAATACGGCGTTCAAAGCAAAAGCAGATGCGCTTTCGGCTAAATACGATCTCCTGTTCAAGCTAAAAGTAATCGATTATTACCTGGGTAAAGAGATTAAGCTGTAATATATAATCTTCATCATAGTAAGGCAGGAGCGCGACGCTCCTGCTTTTTTCATTGCGGGATTCAGCCCCCGGCCCTGCGCCGGCAAATATGTTTTGCTCAAATAGCAGCGGAATTTTACTTTCGTGTTACAATTAGCGCTGAATGAAAGAAACGCTGCTCAAAGCGATAAAAGAGGCAGGGGCCTTGATCCTGAAGCATTTTAATGGTCCCTTTGCTGTTTCTCATAAAGATGGTGTCAACAACCTGGTCACAGAAGTGGACCAGGCATCCGAAAGGCTGATCACATCGATCATACGGGATGCCTATCCCGATCACGGCATTATCGGCGAAGAATACGGTGCGCATGAGATACAGTCGCGCTATAAATGGATTATTGACCCCATCGATGGCACGGTTAACTATGCACACGGTATTCCCTTGTGCTGTATCAGCATCGGCCTTATGGAAGACGAGACCATGATCCTGGGCGCGGTGTACAATCCTATGATGAACGAGCTGTTCTTTGCCGAAAAAGGCAAAGGCGCCACGCTGAATGACCTGCCCATCAAGGTATCGGAGAAAAGCGACTTTGAGAAAGTGTTCCTGGTGACCGGTTTTCCTTACCATTTTCCTGAAGGCAAGAATCCTTTCTCCATCTTTGAACGGATGGTGACCAGTGGTATCCCCGTGCGCCGCCTGGGCTCGGCCGCGCTGGACCTTTGCTGGGTAGCCTGCGGCCGCTTCGACGGCTTCTGGGAATATAACCTGAATGCCTGGGACATTGCCGCCGGCTACCTGATCGTGGAAGAGGCCGGTGGAAAGGTGACCGATTTCCGCAACAATCCTTACACCGTTTGGGATAAGGAAACCCTGGCCACCAACGGCAAGATACATGAGCCCCTGCGTCAGGCGATTATTGCCTGATATCAAGTATTAAGAACCAAGTACCAGGTATCAAGTACCAGGCATGTGGTTCTGCATCTTGATCTAACGTCTAACGTCTAACATCTAATATATAAGAAATGCTCCCGATCAATATCATCAATCAATCGCATCATGCTTTGCCGCAATACCAGACCGAAGGCTCGGCTGGTATGGACCTCTGTGCTTTTATCCCGGAGACCATTACGCTGAAACCCCTGGAGCGTATCCTGGTGCCTACAGGACTTTTCATTGAGCTGCCGGTAGGCTATGAAGCACAGATCCGTCCCCGCAGCGGTATGTCCATCAAGAAAGGGATTACCGTGATCAATGCGCCGGGTACGATCGACAGCGATTACCGCGGTGAGATCAAGATCCCGATCGTTAATCTCTCCAACGAAACACAAACCATAGAAGATGGCGAAAGAGTGGCGCAAATGGTGATCGCCAGGCATGAAACGGCCGTGTGGACGGAAGTGGAAGCCCTGAACGAAACCGTACGGGGCGCCGGAGGCTTCGGGCATACGGGTGCAAACTAACCTGGCGGATAAACTGTTCTTAAAAGCTATGAAAAAACTTGCTTTGCTTACTTCGGGCGGTGACGCGCCGGGTATGAATGCCGCCATCAGGGCCGTGGTGCGCACTGCGCTGTACAACGGCCTGGAAATAGCCGGTATCCGCAGGGGATACCAGGGCATGATCGAAGGAGATATCTTCAATATGGAAACCACTTCGGTATCCAATATCATGCAAAGAGGCGGCACTGTCCTGAAAACCGCACGCAGCAAGGAGTTCCTGACTACCGAAGGTCGGGAGAAAGCGTATCGCCAGCTGAAGCAGCATCATATCGACGGTCTTATCCTGATCGGTGGCGACGGTACTTTCAAAGGGGCTAATGTCTTCTTTAAGGAACATTCGCTGCCAGCAGTGGGTATCCCCGGTACCATCGACAACGATATTGCCGGCACCGATTATACGCTGGGCTTCGATACTGCTGTGAATACAGCCGTTGAAGCCATTGATAAAATAAGGGATACTGCCGAGGCGCATGACCGCATTTTCATCGTCGAAGTGATGGGCCGCGATGCCGGCTATATTGCGCTCAACAGCGGTATCGCCTGCGGGGCCGAAGACATATTGGTGCCCGAGCAGACTTCCGATATCAATGCCATATTGGAACGTATCGGCAACGACAAGCGGCGGAAGAAGCTGGTGAACATTATCGTGGTAGCGGAAGGCGACGATTTCGGCGGCGCCGATGCGCTGCGCATGAAGATCATGGAGCACCTGCCCGAGCTTGATGTGCGGTCCACCATACTGGGCCATATCCAGAGAGGCGGCTCCCCCAGCTACTTTGACCGGGTGCAGGCCAGCCGCATGGGCTATGCCGCAGTGAATGCGATCATCTCCGGTAAGACACAGGTGATGGTGGGCCTGGAAAACCAGGAGATCATCTATACCTCCTTCGACCACGCCATCAAGCAGCATGCGCCGCTGGATATGAAGATGCTGGAAATGGCGAAGATACTGGCGTCGTAGCCGTAACATTAATCTTTTCCCGCAGTGGCTCAGCACCGCTGCGGGATTCTATTTAATACTTAGCGCCTTGGTGTCTTTGTGAGAAAATAAAAGAGATGCTTCGGCTGCTGCGCAGACCTCAGCATGACCGTGATGTGTTTATAGCTGAGACACAGCTCCGCTGAAAACACCTGCCGTCATCTTGAATGCAGCTTGCGTGGCATGTGGAAGGAAAGATCCTGAGTATTTACATCTTATCGCTCGCAGCCGTGGGTACATTTATCTTCTTTATTTTGCTCACTAAGGCAAGACAGCAAGCGACATGCAAGCATAGCTAATACCCAGCCCCAATACACGGCGCAATTTGATGGTCACGTCCATTTATCTTGCCAGAAGGCTCCGTAGGAGCCGAACGTTTGTAGCGCCACCATGAATAAATATGACCTTGCTCCGTAGGAGCAAAACCTGGGCAACAGCTGGGAAAGCTCCGGATCCGGCCTCCGTTCAGGCCGTTGTAGGGCCCGCCGGTATCGCAACCGCAATATGATCCTTGCTCGCAGCGCCTTCGCGGCGCTGCGAGCAATACCCAAACGAGCTTAGGCTTGCGGCTGCTATAGATCTTTCACCGGTTTGATCCGGGAATGTTTTACATCCAGCAACAAGGTCACCATATGCGCGTACAGACCATCGCTGCGCTTGTACCAGGCATAGCGCAGCGCCGCTTCGTCAAAGAAAAAATGTCCGCCCATCCGTGCCTGCGGTGCATAGCGCAAAGTAAGTCCCATCTTGATATCGTTGAAAGCAGAGAGGTCGGAATCTGATGTATAAAAGGTTTCGGATGTGCTGTGCTCTTTATAAGGCTTAAAGTAACGCGAAGCCGTTTGGGTATACCAGCGCAGGTGCGGCGCGATGCTCAGCTGCGGGGTTAGCTTGACCGGCACTTCCAGCTGGAAAGTATGCGCCGTGATTCCGAAGTTGTCCCAATAGAAGCGGTAGTAGGCGCGGAAGACCAGGTTACGGAAGGCAAATATATTGGCCTGGAGCCCTACCGGTATCTTCCAGCGTTCCATAGGCAGGTTCTCTACTTTTGCCAGAGACAGCTCACGGAAGTAAACCCTGTGGAAAGGAGTGGACAGCAAGCCCTTCTGGTAAGCCAGCTCGGGCATCAGCGCCACGCGTATTCTCCGGTTGACGACCTGGTACCAGGCAAAGCCCAGGTTATAAGAATTGCGGGTGTAGGTATCAAACCATTGCTTGTAGCGCAGCTCTATAGGGTAGATCAGGGTTACCGGCCGCCAATACCGCTTGTTGATACGGCCCCAGCGCAGGTCGTCGAAATAACATTGCAGGCCCATCTGCAGCTCGGTAGCGCCATCGGGAGTAGTATACGAAAGCGACAGGCTCACAGGTAGCGAAGTATAATCCGACTCCACGGAAAGACCGGTGCGCAGGCCGGCAGTAATGCCGCTCCTGCCCAGCTTCCGGCTATAGCCGAGGCCGAGGTGGCTGCGGATATCGCTGCGGGAGGCCGAGCTGATGACATAGTCGATATTGTCGGTAGAGGCAGAGGTGATCACATCGGCGCCGATGTTGACCTGTAAGGTTTGCACCGAATCGGGCCGCCGGGTTATGGTCGCTTCGGCAGCATAAACTGTGAGCTGCTCGGTACCCTTACCCCCGGTAACGGCCGAATGTTGCCCATCCTGGCCATAAAAGGAAAACAAGGCCTGCACTTCGGTCTCTTTCAGCTGCTGTTTCCGGTATACAGGCTCTGCCTGCTGCGCTTTCGCGCTGAAGACGGAGGTAAGCAAACCGAAGACCAGGTATCTCTTTTTCATCGATGGGTGTAAGCTGTTACAGCGGGCTAAGTTGGGGATTAAAGATCAATTGCAGCCGCATCCGCCGCTGCTTTTGCCGGTGCCGCCGCCCGAAGCGCCTTCGCGGTACGACTGGGCGTTTTCGTCAAAGTGTTCGACGTCCAGCTTGCCGGCCTGCATATAGCTGTCGTTCAGGTAGGCCCGCTGGTAAGGCTTTACGGTAGCACAGGATGCCAGGCTCAGCAAGCTTGCGGCCAGTAAGGTGTAAGCACAATATTTCTTTAGCTCAGGCATGGGTTGCGATCTGTTGGGAAGTATGGACACGGTTCTCCTGGTCAATAATAAGGGCATGAACGCCAGGCAGTTGATCGATAAGGTCGAGCCCTATCTCGATGCCCATAATGGTAACGGCCGTAGCCAGGGCGTCGGACAGCTCTGCGCTGGGACTGACGACAGTTGCGCTTTTGATCCATTGTGCCGGCTGCCCGGTACGCGGATCGATGTTATGCGAATAGCGGATGCCATTGAGCTCGAAGTATTGTTCGTAGTTGCCCGAAGTGGCGACAGATGCCTGGTCTACCGGCAGCCACAGCAATATGCGATCCGGCTGTTGCGGATCGGCAATGCCCACCTTCCAGGGCTGGCCGTCGGGGCGCAGCCCCCAGGCGCTGAGGTCGCCGCTGGCGTTCACGACACCAGACAGTACGCCTTCGCTTTGCCATAGCTTCCGCACACAATCGGCGGCATAACCTTTGCCCACGGCGCCGAACCCGATGCGCATGCCCTCGCGGCGGAGAAAGACTTCGTTGGCTTTCGTGGTATCGATATGCCGGTAGCCTGTCCTTTGTAAGGCCTGTTCCAGCTGGGCAGGAGAGGGTAGGGCAGGTGTGGCGCCTTTGAAGTTATAGAGTCTTTTCAACGCGCCGGACGAAATATCGAAGGCGCCCTGGGTGAGGACAGAGAGCCGCAGGCAGCGGCCGATCAATGCGTAGACCTCCGGGTCTACAGGTACAGCAGCTATGCCGGCCTGGCTGTTGATCCTGCCGGTATCGGAACTGTCGTCGAATTCGGTGAGCAATCTTTCAAGCCGCCTGATCTCGTCGACGCCAGCCTGCAGCAAGTGCTGCATCCGCGTTTCGGATGTGCCGGTAACGATCAGCTCAAAATCGGAGCCCATAAGCCTCGCCTGTAGCTTACATTGCTGCATGGGCTTCCTTTAACGTTTTTTCCAGCTCATCGATCAGTGCCCCGGGAGTGGCATAGTCCTGCAGAAAGGTGTGGAGCGCCTGCTTGTCCTTGCCCAGCAGCAATAGCTTGGGAAAGCGGCCTTCGGGATTGAAGACCTCGGCCAGGGCCTCATATTGCTGCACCAGCGCAGCGGGAATCTTTTTCTTCTGGGGAAAATCAGTTTTCAGGATCAGGAAGCGGTCACGGGCAAAGGCCATGAACTGTTCTGTCGAGAGTACCTGCTGTTCCAGCCTGATGCAGGGAATACACCAATCGGAGCCCTGGAAAACAAGCAGCACCGGCTTGCCGGTCAATGCGGCCTGCCTGAAGGCCTCTTGCGGATCAGTTGTGGTTTGTGCCCCAAGCAAAGCGGGGAAAAGAAAAAATAGCAAAAAAAGAAGCCTGCCCATCATACCTGCTGCGATAAATAATCGGTAAAAATAAAGAGGGTAACCCTACCCGCAAATTACACTTTGGTTAAAACTTTAAAAAATAGAGATCAAAGGGATACAGCAATTGTTGATCGCATTACACAATAGTTATTATCTTGCAAGATACAAATGGATTTAGCTGCTTCTTACCAATCTGTCAACAAACGTTTACAGTCGCAATACCGTGAACCTGCCTGGGGCTGGGGCCTGCGGGTTGCCATGTCGGTGACCATACCCCTGCTCTGGGGTGCTTTCTTCGATAAGGAAAGCGGCGCGGAATGGATGGCGATAGCGGCCGAGAGCGTTTCCTTTATCGAGCTTAAGGGCAATATAGGCCAGCGGGTGCGGCTATTGCTCAGCGCCTCGCTGCTATCGATACTGTTTTGTATTGTCGGCAGTCTTGCCGGCAATATTATATGGATCAGCCTGCCGGGTATGTTTGCCGTAGGCTTCCTCAGCGGTTTGTTCAAAAACCTGGGTGACCGGGGGATGGGGCTTGCCCTCAGCGTTTATATTTTTTACATCATTACCAGCGCTTATCCCGTTGCGACCAGCGAAGCCCTGTGGGCCCGTTGCGGATGGGTGGCTTTGGGCGCTTCGTGGACGGTCATCGTAGGGCTCAGCAGCTTTCTTTTTATCCGTATCGGCACGCCTTACCGCCGCACTATTGCCGTGATCTGGAAATCGGTGGCGGCCCTGGCACAAGCTACCGGCAAGGGTTGGGATGGTACCGCCACGCGCAGCTCGGTACGGGATATCTACCTCAAGGAAAAAGACGTACGCACGGCTATCGACAGCTCGCTCTTCCTCTTCGAAGAGACCGCCGACCAGGTGAGCAAAAGCCAGAAGACCAAATATGCCCTGGCGCAAACCCGCCGCTGCGCTTCGCTGGTGAGCATGCACATCATACAGATCAGCGAAACGGCCGAGCAGCTGTACCGCCATACCGGCGACCGCAAATTCATGGTACAGTTCTACAGCTTGTTCCGGGCGTTGGAGCAGATAGGGGAGCGCATGGAAATCTACCTGCTTACCCTGAAGGAGGAGGAACGTATCCTGGTGGCCTCCCGCATCGAACGCCTGCGCAAGATCTCGCTGCAGATAGCGGAGCTGCCCGAGGCAGGGCAGCCCAGTGTCGCCGCTGTGGTAAAGAAAATGCTGGTGCTCTCCGAACGGGTGGCCAAGCTGGTGGAAAAATCGCTGGAGCTGCTGGCGCAGCCGGGCGAGCGACGGGTGTACCGGGCTTATTCCTTTGCACAAACGCTCAATATTCTCCATCCCCGGTATGTAAGGAACAATCTCAGGCAGCTGTTCAACCTCGACAGCATTACTACCCGCTATGCGATCCGTATCGGCATTGCGGCTTTCCTGGGCACCCTTATCGGCTTCCTGCTGAGCGAGGGCAGCGCTTTCGCGCTCTTCCTGCACGATACGCTGGACCTGCCGCTGGTGCAGCTGCGGCATCATGGTTACTGGATCGCCTTTACGGCCATTATCGTTTCCCAGCCTTATTTCGGTGCTACCTTAAAGAAAGGGATCGAGCGAAGCGCCGGCACGATCGCCGGCATTATCGTAGGCTCGGGCTTCCTGCTGCTGCCTTTCCCGCTGTTATCCCGCTTTATCCTGGTATTCTTCAGCTCTATATTCCTCATTTATTTCCTACGGCGGCAATACTCGGTGGCGGCTTTTTTCATTACCCTGATGCTGGTGGGCCTGCTGGCCATCGATCCCGGTTTCGATGCGGGATTGATGAAGACCCGTATCCTGTGCACGCTGATCGGGTCGGCGCTGGCGATCGGCGCGGGTTTCCTGCTGCTGCCTTCCTGGGACAAAGATCATCTGCCCCGCTATCTGGCGCAAGCCATTACGGCCAATTTCGATTACTTCCAGGGTACCTTCTACCGCAGCGAGGAACGTATGCCCTGGACCAGGCTCAAGCGTATGGCGGAGTCGCGCAACAGCAATGCCTTCGATTCTTTTACCCGCTTCATGCAGGAGCCCGGGATGCGCCGCAAGAAGGGGTATGCGAATTATTATTACCTGCTGACACATAACGTGCGGATCACGCGCGAGTTGAACAATTTCCACGGAGAGACGGAGCTGGAAGTCGAAAAGATACCGGTGCAGGAGAAAGAGAAGTTTTACCAGATGCTGTACCAATGCGACGACCTGTTCCGCGACAATATACAGCTGCTGCGGCAATCCGGCAACGGCTTCGTGGCGGAGAAATACCTGAAAACCTTTCCTGAAGAAGGTTTTCATACGATGAATCCTGTTGAGAGCCAGATGGTCTATATCGAAAAGATGCTGATCGAGCTGAAAGCCATTTACAACGGCTTGCACGGCGCGCCTTCGGAGCAGGAGCGCAAGGCCATCGAAGAGGTTTGACCAGCTTGCCCGGCGCCCGGCCGGCGCCTCATGCGTGAAGGATTGTAAAAATCACAAACCGATAACAAAACAATATTACCTGCATGTATATTCCCGCTTTAATTTTAGGGTAAATTAAAAGAAACAACAATGAAAAAGATCAGCTCACTGCTCCTGGCCCTTATGCTTATGGTTTCGGGAGTCACTTTTGCTCAAGACAAAGCTGCGCCCAAGACCAAGCCGGCTACCGCGCAAACCAGCAAGCCCGCCGACAAGTCTGCCACTGCCGGACACACCAAGAAAGATGGCACACCCGATAAGCGTTACAAAGAGAACAAGAAAATGAAGAAAGACGGTACGCCCGATATGCGCTACAAGGAAAATAAAGATAAGAAGGCTGCCGCGCCCGCAACAAAATAAGGAGGCAGCCCGGATTACTGCTTTTCATGCACAAATACCAACAAAGAAGAAGTCAGGTTTTTAAAAACCTGACTTCTTCTTTGTTGGTCCCGGACGAACGGCATCGGCGTGCAGCGCGTAGTTCCAGGGTCCTTTCAGGGAATCTTTTTTGCTCTTGATTAAAATCAACCTTCGTTACTCATAATGCTATCGGATAGTGAAATCAGAAAAAACAATTGTCATAATCCTGTCTTTTTTTTCTTTTCTCTTTTTTATGAAGTAAATTTGCGAGCCGGTTTAGGAGAAGGGACAAATAAAATCTTGACTGGTCTAAAAATCCCCTCCTGATCCCTTCAATATTCAACTTTTTTTCAAATCTTCATTTTCAAAATGGCTTTCGACTTAGATCTCATCCAAAAAGTTTATGCTGAAATGCCGGGCAAAATCCAGATTGCCCGCCAGCTGCTCGGACGTCCGTTGACCCTGACGGAAAAAATCCTTTACGCTCACCTGGACAAGCCTGCTACCGCTGCTTACGAGCGGGGTAAAGCTTACGTGGACTTCCGTCCGGACAGGGTCGCGATGCAGGATGCGACGGCGCAGATGGCCTTGCTTCAGTTCATGACTTGCGGGCGCGATAAAGTGGCCGTTCCTTCTACCGTTCACTGCGATCACCTGATCCAGGCCAAAGTAGAGGCGGATAAGGATCTGCAGGTAGCCGTGGATTCCAATAAAGAAGTTTACGATTTCCTTTCCTCCGTTTCGGACCGCTATGGCCTGGGTTTCTGGAAAGCAGGCGCCGGTATCATCCACCAGGTGGTATTGGAAAACTATGCTTTCCCCGGCGGTATGATGATCGGTACGGACTCTCACACCCCCAATGCCGGTGGCCTGGGTATGATCGCTATCGGTGTCGGTGGCGCTGATGCCTGTGATGTGATGGCCGGATTGCCCTGGGAGCTGAAGATGCCCAAGCTGATTGGCGTACACCTGAAAGGCAAGCTGAACGGATGGGCTACACCTAAAGATATTATTCTATGGGTAGCCGGCAAGCTGACCGTAAAGGGCGGTACCGGAGCCATCGTGGAGTACTTCGGCGAAGGCGCTACCAATATCAGCTGTACCGGTAAAGGTACTATCGGCAACATGGGTGCTGAGATCGGCGCCACAACCTCTACCTTCGGCTACGACGAAAGCATGGAGCGCTACCTGCGCGCCACCGGCCGTGCAGCGGTAGCCGACCTCGCCAATGGCATTAAGGAACACCTGACCGGCGACCCTGAAGTGTATGCTAACCCCGAACAGTATTTCGACCAGGTAATCGAACTCGATCTCTCTACCCTGGAGCCTTATATCAACGGACCTTTCTCTCCCGACCTGGCTACACCCATCTCCAAAATGAAAGATGCGGCGGCAGCCAACGGATGGCCTACCAGGCTGGAAGTAGGCCTTATCGGTTCCTGCACCAACTCTTCCTACGAAGACATCAGCCGCGCAGCCAACCTGGCCCAGCAGGCGGTTGACAAGAACCTGAAAGCCAAATCAGCCTACACCATCACCCCCGGTTCGGAGCAGGTGCGTTTCACCATCGAACGCGACGGCTTCATCGATACCTTCGGTAAGATCGGCGGTACGGTATTTGCCAATGCCTGTGGCCCTTGTATCGGTATGTGGGCCCGTGAAGGCGCTGATAAAAAGGAAAAAAATACGATTATCCACTCCTTCAACCGGAACTTTGCCGCCCGCCAGGACGGTAACCCCAATACCTACGCTTTCGTAGGCTCTCCTGAAATCGTGACCGCCCTGGCGATCGCCGGCGACCTGACCTTTAACCCGCTTACCGACAGCCTTACCAACGAGGCCGGCGAGCAGGTGAAGCTGGATGCTCCTTCAGGCTATGAGCTGCCTCCAAAAGGCTTTGCCGTGGACGATCCGGGTTACCAGGCGCCTGCAGCGGATGGCAGCGGCATACAGGTAATTGTTTCTCCCGAATCGCAAAGGCTGCAATTGCTGGAAACATTCCCTGCCTGGGAAGGTACCGATCTGAAAGGGCTGAAGCTCCTGATCAAGGCCAAAGGCAAGTGTACGACAGACCATATTTCAATGGCCGGCCCCTGGCTGAAATTCCGCGGTCACCTGGATAATATCTCCAACAACATGCTGATCGGTGCGACCAACTTCTTTAATGAGAAGACCAATAGCGTGAAAAATGAGCTGACCGGTGATTATGCACCGGTACCCGAAGTGCAAAGAGCTTACAAAGCCGCTGGTATCGGTTCTATCGTAGTCGGTGATGAAAACTACGGTGAAGGCTCCAGCCGCGAGCATGCTGCCATGGAACCCCGCCACCTGGGTGTGCGCGTGGTGCTGGTAAAATCTTTTGCCCGTATCCACGAGACCAACCTGAAGAAGCAGGGTATGCTGGCCGTTACCTTTAACAATAATGACGATTACGACAAGATCCAGGAAGACGATACGATCGATGTGCTTGGGCTTACTACTTTCACTCCCGGCGTACCGCTTACTGTGGTGGCTAACCACAAAGACGGTACTAAAGATGAGATCGTGGTGAACCATACCTACAATCAGCAGCAGATCGAATGGTTCAAAGCCGGCAGCGCCCTGAACATCATCCGTAAGGAGTTTGGTGTAGCCTGATAGCGGACGAATATTAATTTCTTAAAACAGCAGGGTTTTCCTGCTGTTTTTTCTTTTACAGGCCTTTTGCGACATGGATATGTCGTTCATGCTACCTGGATTTGTAATACTTTCGCATGAAATATTCTTTTATCCGGCAAAAAATGAAATCACTACAGATGAAAGCCTGGTCATCAGGCATCCTGGCGGCAGCCCTGCTGACTACCTCAGGAATTCAGGCGCAGGAAATGCCCAACCGATTGGCAACAGCGGTACAGAACGAACTACAAATGCGTGATGCGGTTACCTACGGACTATTCGAGCCTTCTGTACAGCGGGATCCGCTGATCGATAAAGAGATCAATAACGTGGTTTACCTGAAGCTCAACAAAACAGTGCTGAAAACACTGGCAGCTGCGAACACGCCGCTTATCCGGCTGTCGCTGCCGGGACAGGATGGTAAGGCCATTGATTTTACGTTGAACAGCTACAGCATCCTGGACAACGGGTTCAGAGCCTATGAAAGGGACAGCGACGGGCAGAAGAAAGAAGTATCGGTAGCTACCGGAAGCTTTTACCGTGGCATTGTCGACGGCGAAAACCGCTCCCTGGCTGCTTTTACCTTTACCGGTGAGGATGCAGCCGCAGTGATCAGCACACCCGGTGGCGGTAACTATAACCTGGTGCTGGATTATGTAAATCCCGGTGCGGACAGGGACAATTACCTGCTCTTCCGTGAGGCGGATATTAAAACGAAAAACACCTTCCGCTGCGGGGTAACCGAAGCGATGGAACAGGTGAAAAGGGATAAAGTGGCTGCCAAAGGCAGCTTTGCCAATTGTGCCAAGCTGCGGGTATCTATGAACGCCGATTACCTTACTTACCAGAAGCGTGGCAATAGCGTAGCCAACGCCACGACCTACCTGCTCACATTGTTCAACGTGATCTCCACCCTCTACAGCAATGAGGATATCAACGCGGTCGTTTCCGAAACGGTCGTGAACAGTGCGCCGGACGGCTATACCTTCGGCAGCTCCACCGAGGTCCTGGCCCGCTTCGGAGAACTGGTGCGCAATACTTTCAATGGCGATATTGCTCATCTCGTTACGGCTTACGAGCAGGGAGGGGGGCCTCCTTTAGGAGGGGTGGCCTGGCTGCGTACCCTTTGCGTACCGCCATCTTTCGAAAATGTACCTGGTATGGGTCAGACATGGGTAGGGCCCTTTGGTATTGCTGACAACTATATTCTGAACAATATTCCCCAATTGCCGGTTTTCTCCTGGGATGTCGAGGCTTCCGCCCATGAGATGGGACACAATATCGGCTCACCGCACACGCACAGCTGCAGCTGGCCTGGCGGTCCTATCGACAACTGCTATCCTGTCGAGGACGGCTCCTGTGCGCCCGGTCCTAACCCGGCTGCTTCCGGCGGAACGGTCATGAGCTATTGTCACCTGACCAACTGGGGCATTAACCTGGCGCTGGGCTTTGGTCCGCTGCCCGGAAATCTGCTGCGGGAAAACATGACCACCAATCCTTGTACGTCTACAGCAGCGCCGGGTAAAACGCTGGCCACTGCCGGCAAGGTGAGCATTGCCAACCGCCAGTGCAACGACGGTCAATGGACTTACTACTATTACGACAACAATACAGCGGTAGATACGGACGATGAGATGATACTGATGATCCGGACCAACGGGCAGAACATCGGTAACGTCGACCAGGCCGGCTTCCAGATCAAGATGACGACCGAAAGCGCTTACGGTTCCAATACCGGTCGCGCAGTAACCGCCCCTTACGCGGCCAGCGGCTGGAAAGAGGCCAACCGTACCTGGAACGTGACCCTGAGCAGCCAGCCAGCTGCGGCTGTGGTAGTCCGTTTTCCCTTTATGGACCAGGATGTGTTGGATATTAAAGGTTCTGTTCCCCAGCTGACACAGGCCAACCAGCTCTCTGCTGTGGCCTTTAAAACACAGGCAGCGGCAACCAATCCGGCTACAGCCGCTGCCAGCGCGGTAAATATTTATACCAATGGTAATGTTGCCGATGCCACGCACTGGCGCCTCGATGCACTGGGCAACTATAAGTATGCTGAATTTTCCAGCAACTATGGCGTATTCGGTGGCAGCCTGGGCTTCAAAGCCGGAGGAACAAGCAGCATTGGCGGCATAGCAGCCGGTGAGCAGGAGCTGATGATCTATCCCAACCCGACAAATGGTGAGCTGAATATCGCTATACCCGGAACGGCCAGGTCTTCCCGCCACGAAGTTACGGTGTACGATCACCTCGGAAGGGTAGTGCTCAGCAATACCAGCGTAACGTTGCTCCAGGGCGGTATCCGGCTGAATGTATCCCAGCTGGCCGAAGGGGTGTATACCATCCGCTATACCAACGACGTTGCGTCGTTCAATGGCCGCTTCGTGAAGAAATAAAACCTGAGTTATTCATCCTTAATAAAGCTGCCCAAGAGGCAGCTTTATTTTTTTCGGTACCTGTAGCCGTTACCGGAAACGCTCTTCCTGAAGGATAAGGACAGATCTGATGCGGCATGCTTAAACAAGCAGGATTATAGCCTGTAAAAAGAAAGTTCTGATGGGGTTGCTGGGGATCATCGCTTACACCTATTTGCCGGGAGATACAATTATTGTCATTTGGCGACACCTGCTCAATGGTACTTGGGCGATCGCCTGGTACAAAGTTATTTTTACCTGACACTTATTTGTAAAACCTTCCTTTATGAAAAAAATAAACTTCGTTCCGCTGCTGGCCCTGGTCTTCAGCAGCTTGTTGCCGATACCGGCAACGGCTCAGTATGTGCGTACTTATCAGTCGTTCAATCCCGCCGCTATGCCGGTCGGTGCTGTCGACCTTATCGCAGCAAGCCCCAATACATCGGTCTTGCTGGCAACGGACATTACTTATGATCCGGTTACGGGAACACTGCCCTACGATAATATCCTGCTCCGGGAACTGGATTATAACGGGAATATTCTTTTTGAGACCCTGCACCGGGCCCCCAGCCTTTATGTGATGCCTCAGCGGGTGATCCATGCGGCAAGCGGTGGTTACATTGTAGTGGGAACCTGCTCGCCGCGTACGGCTCCCTTTATTCAGCAACCGTTTGCTGCCCGTTTCGACAATGCCGGTACTTTCCTATGGATGAAAGAATACGCGTGCAATATGGCAAGCTATGCCGACTCCCGGTTGGGCAAGGGGGTCTGTATCGAACAGGTACAGGATGCGCCCGGCGAATCTTACATCATCGCAGCATCGGGCCAGCAGACAATCTTGCCGGCCTATGACCAGGATTGCATCCTGAATGTGTTGCGTATCGATGGTGCAGGAGGCGTTATCTGGGATAAAAAGTACTCGGTAAGTATGGCTACCCGTTCGGCCATAGGCGCGCCGGCTATGACGGTCCTGCGCATCAGCCCCTCGGTGATCCGGTACGGCCTGGGCAAATACCTGATCGCGGGCGCCGGGGAAAGCATACCAGGTGGCGGAGCCGCTTTCTTAATGAGCATCGACAACAGCGGAGCCATCGTTGACAATTTCCGGCAGGTGATCGTGCCTACCTATAGTCTTAACCATGATGTCATCTTCGATCCTGTGAATAACAATTTTGTTATGGCCTACACCATGGGCGACAACAACCTTGTCGGCGTGCCAACGGCTTCGGAAATCACCCTCAGCCGCTTTGATGCAGTTACACTGAATCATCTGCGTTCAGACTACTATTGGGTGGATCAGACAACTGAGAATTATAGTATGGGTATTATGCAGGACAAAGGCTATAAAGACTACTTCATTTCCTGCAGCATTATGCCGGCTTCGGGTAGCACTATACCGGAGAGAAACACCTGCTTGCTGAGAGTGGATAAGCTTACGGGAAATGCCGAGTTTTTTAAACGCTTCAATATCTACACCGGCACGCTGGCTGCGACACAACCCGTCAGCATCAGCGATCCCCTTACCGGGAAGGAACAGTTTGTTTTTGCCGCGTCCAAAGATGCGACGAAAGAGATCAGGATGATCGCTACCGACGTCAACGGGAATACCTGCGGCGCCGAAGAATACCCTATCGGACAGCGTCCTGTAGTCCCGGTTTTCTCTTCCCTTCCGCACGGGGATTACGATGTGGTTTGCATGCCGGCATACCGTTTCCCTGTGTCCGTGCCTTTATCTACGACGTTCGACCAGTGTTCCGGTACCGGCAGTCAATACAAAGGCGTAGCGGAGATGGCGATGGAGAGCAGTTTTAAAGTTTATCCTACACTATTGGATAAAGGAAATGATCTTGTGAAGCTCGAAGTGATCACGAAGAGCGCTACCCGGCTGGATATTGCACTGGTTGGTATGGATGGCCGCCAGGTAGCGACCCATTCCTTCGCGCTGAGCGAAGGAGCGCAAACGCTGTCCTGGACGCTGCCCGGGCTGGCATCGGGGGTATACTCCCTTTCGGCACATTCGGGGGATGGTACGCTCCACGAAACAAAGCGGCTGGTTCGGCAATAGATTGCTGACAAGCGAAAGGTTATAGTATCCTCTATAAAAAAAGCAAGGGTTGTCTGTCGGGACAATCCTTGCTTTTTGAATAATCTTAAACTGTGTTACTGTGCACCTACAGCCAACTGGACGCCCTGGTAGGTGGGCAGCTGCGGTACTGCCGGTGTAGCTGCTGCATCCTGGTTGGTATCGGCCTGGGCCAATGTTCCTGCTGCGATATTATTTTGCTTGTTCAGCTTCTGGAATTCGCTTTTGATCAGCTCGTCGTCGGAAATATGCGGCGCACGGTTCAGCCACACGGACTGCGCCAGGTAAGGCCGGCTGGGATAATAAATATAAAGGCAGGTGCCCTCTTTAATCGTATTGATGATGGCCCTGCTCTGAGCCACCGGTACCGCCGGGCAGCCCCAGCTGCGGCCCAGGCGCTTATTGTCGCGGATATAGGAATCGCAGACATAATCGGCGCCATGCATCACGATCGCACGGCTGTACGCCGCATCGTTATAGCCATTATCCATGCCATCCAGCTTCAGCGAATAGCCATTGTCGCCGTTATAGGTTTCCCGGGTAACGTAGAAGCCCAGGCTGCTTTGATGTGAATTTTCACGGTTGGAGAAGTTAACGGCAAATTCTTCACCTGTGCCCTGTCCATGCGCCACCAGGGTATGAAACACAACCTTTGCCTGTTCGAGGTCGATTACCCAAAGGCGTTTTACGTTAGCCGAGAGGCTGAAGTCACAAATGCTGAGCATCGAATGCTCCTGGTTCAGCTTGCCGGCTTCCCTCAGGTTCAGGTAGCCGGTGTAGGCTTTCCTGAACACCTCTCTGGAGAGCGGTTCGTCTTTTCCAAAATTGATCTGGTTATAAACCTGATCTGCTTTCCGGTTAATACCGGTACGGGAAACGTTGAATCTGGAATTCTCTTCCCCCTTTACTACTTGTACAAAAAATGAAGATGCACACATAACAATCATCAACAAACCCACTCTGATTTTTTGCATAAGCCCCTTTAATTTTATTTTTTGATTAAAAAAATTCAGCCCAATTGTTCAAAAGTATCCAATTGTGATAAATTAAACAACCCTTTCGGGCTATTTAAACATAGATAAATCCGATTTATATGTCATAAACACATGACAAAACGCTCTTAAGTAACTGGCTATGAATTATGCGGGTAAATTACCTTTAATATGCATAAAAGTGGCTTGGTCCCGATTTTTACCTTTTTCTTTAGCAGGGCATTGGAAGCGGGAGAGGAAACCCGGCTGATCACCATGCTCACTGCTGCAGAGAAAGCAGCCGGCAAGCTGCCGGTTTCTTCTTAGCTTTGCGCTCCTAGAAATTGATCGCATGCGCAGCTTTCCTGAAATTTCCATCCTTTTTGAACAATATCTAAAGACCGATCTGCCCTTTCCCGGCCACCAGGAACGGCTGTACGAACCTTGCCGCTACCTGCTCGATGCGGGGGGCAAACGGGTACGTCCGGCCCTGTGCCTGATGGCCGCGGAGCTGTTTGGCGGCATTAACCCAGATGCCTACCATGCAGCCATGGCCGTAGAGCTTTTCCACAACTTTACCCTGATCCATGACGATATTATGGATAAGGCGCCGCTGCGGAGGGGTAAGCCCACTGTACATGCCCGGTATGGGCTCACGGCCGGTATTCTTTCGGGCGATGTTATGGGTATTTTCGCCTATGATTGCCTGGGAAAGATCCGGCCGGAGCATCTTCAGAAAGTTTTCCGGATCTTTAATAAGACAGCTATTGAAGTCTGCGAAGGGCAGCAATGGGACATGGACTTTGAAGAGCAGGAAGAGGTCAGCATTGACGAATACCTGAAAATGATCGAGCTGAAAACCTCGGTATTGCTGGCGGCCAGCCTCCAGATCGGCGCGATCGTTGCCGGTGCACCCGACGAAGATGCGCAGCACCTGTACGAATTCGGCAAAAATATGGGTATTGCCTTCCAGCTGCAGGACGATTACCTCGATACTTTCGGCGCCGAGGACAAGATCGGTAAAAAGCCCGGTGGCGACATCAGGGCCAATAAAAAAACCTTTCTGACCCTGAAAACCCGGGAAATTGCCGGCGCGCTCCCGGTGATGGAAGCGCTGATGCAGAAAGAGGAGGAGGAAAAAGTGAACGGCGTGCGGCAACTTTACCTCGATTTTAATATCGATGAGCATAGCAAAAATGTGATCAACCAATACGCTGAGTATTCATTTGCTCATTTAGATAAGATCAGCCTTCCCGGGGAAAGAAAAGAGCCTTTACGCCAGTTGGCCGCCTGGTTGCTGAACCGCCAATACTAAGTAACTGAAGGATTTAAATAGTGTCAAATTGACAAAAAAGAAGGTTTGGCAAGTAAATTGAACATAACTTAAAAGATGAACCGGTTTAACCCTTTCAATAATAAAAAGCGTATGAGTAACAAAGACCAGAAGCTTCAGAATGAGGCCCAAAGCAAGGACGAAACAAACCAGCAAAATATAGAGGACGCTGCCATGAGCTTTAATTCGGATGATAGTTTGGCAGGCACCACACATTTAAATGACGAAATGGCTACTGAGGAAGATGATCGGGTGCGGCAGCTGGAACATGAGCTGAAAGAGTCGAATGATAAATATGTGCGCCTGGTAGCCGAATTCGACAATTTCCGTAAGCGTAATGCGAAAGAGCGTATCGAGCTGATCAAAAATGCCGGAGAAGATGTGATTAAAGCATTGCTTGATGTGCTGGATGATTCAGAGCGTGCGATGAAGCAAATGGAGACCAGCGAAGATCTGAACCAGATCAAAGAAGGTATCTACCTGGTATTCAATAAACTAAAAAACACATTGCAACAAAAAGGCCTGAAGGCGATGGAAAGCAGAGAGCAGGAATTCGATACGGAATTGCACGAAGCGATTACCGAGATTCCTGCGCCTGCGGAAGCGCTGAAAGGTAAAGTGCTGGATGAAGTGCAGAAGGGCTATTATCTGAACGATAAGATCATCCGCCACGCCAAAGTGGTAGTGGGCAAATAACCGGCCCTTATGGAAGCAAAGCCTGCCGATAACCGGCAACTGATCCTGGATTGTCTGAAGCAAAAGAGCACTGCGCCGGGTGTGGATCTGCAAGCCTACCTGCGGTGCAGGAAGGTAAGCGAGCAAAAGATCCCCGAGATCGTGACGGAGACGCTCAGGATAGCGGAAGCGCGGCGGGCGGCTAAAACCAGGATGCAGGAGGGTGGTGTGGTTACGACTATAGGCCTGGGTGGTATCACCTATGCCGCGACAACGGGGAGAGATGGAACAGTGTGGTTGCTGTGGAGTGTGGTAGGCCTGGGCATACTGGCCAATGGCTGGTGGAAGAGACGAAAAACGAAAAAGTTCAATTAAATACATAAATGCTGTTCGGAAAGGGCAGGTAAGTATATGAGCAAGAGAGATTATTACGAAGTGCTGGGCGTCCAGAAGGGAGCGTCGGCTGATGAGATCAAGAAGGCGTACCGTAAAGTGGCCATGCAATACCATCCCGACAGGAATGCGGGAGATGCGGCAGCAGAGGAAAAATTCAAGGAGGCCGCTGAGGCTTATGAAGTGCTGAGCGATGGCAATAAACGGGCCCAATACGACCGTTTCGGTCATGCCGGTATGAGCGGCGCTGCCGGTGGTGGTTTTGGCGGCGGTGGCGGTATGCGCATGGAGGATATCTTTTCCAACTTCGGCGACATCTTCGGTGACGATATGTTCGGCAGCTTTTTTGGCGGAGGCCGCCAAAACGGTGGCCGGAGAGGCTCCAGGGGCTCCAACCTGCGGGTCAAGCTCAAAATGTCCTATGCCGATATCGCCCATGGCGCGACCAAAAAGATCAGGGTCAAAAAGCATGTGCACTGCAGCACCTGTAACGGCTCCGGCGCCAAGGACAAGAACTCGGTACAAACCTGTACGACCTGTCATGGCAGCGGCCAGGTAAGGAGAGTGCAGAGCACCTTCCTGGGCCAGATGCAAACGGTAACTGCCTGCCCGACCTGTAATGGCGAAGGATCGATTGTTACCGCCAAGTGTACGGCCTGTAAAGGCGAAGGCCGCGTCTTTGGCGAAGAGACCATTACGATAGACGTGCCGGCCGGCGTACAGGATGGCATGCAGCTCAGCATGAGCGGCAAGGGTAATGTAGGTGAACGGGGCGGCATGCCGGGCGATCTGCTGATCCTGATCGAAGAAGAAAAGCATCCCGAGCTTACCCGCGATGGGAATGATGTACAATACGTGCTGCCCCTGTCTTTTTATGATGTGATCTTCGGCACGCAGGTAGAAGTGCCGACCATCGACGGAAAGGCTAAGATCAAGATCCCGGCCGGGACCCAGAGCGGTAAGATCTTCCGCCTGAAAGGAAAAGGTTTTCCCGAGATCAACAGCTATGGCAAAGGCGACCAGTTGGTGCAGGTAAAGGTATGGACACCCCAGCAGCTCAGCGACGACGAACGCCGCGCGATGGAGAAGCTGAAGGACTCCGCCAATTTTGAGCCCGGCGAGGAAGCCCGGAAGGAGCGCAGCTTTTTTGAAAAGATAAAAGATGCCTTCAGCTAAGCTGGAAGGTAAAGCATAGAAACATTTACAGGCGCCGTGAGGCGCCTTTTTCATATTCGCCTGGCCAGGAGGTCGCTTTCGCGTCCCGGCCGCAAGTTTGACCACATGTTCCGGCCGCCGGAGCGTGTGCCGGTCGGGATGCGCAGCAGCCTGAACGGCACGTCTTCTTACCCGTGATATGTCTGTAGCGCTGTGTCGTAGTCTTCTTTCAGCTGCTGTCTCGTATATCCGGTTAAGGTGAACAGCAGTTCCTGGTCGCAAATTCCCGGGGTTTCATCGAAGTATTCCTGTAAGGATGAATAAGCCCAATCGTGCCAGCTATGTTTTACGAGCCCTGCCTTCAACGGGTTCTGGTGTATATAATGCATACAGCGTAAGATATCGTTTATATCGATCAGCATTTTTGCTTTGGTCTTTTGCTGAAACAAAGAACCGGTTGTATGGTTTTGGCGATTCATCATTTGTGTATAGCTGCTGAGTAATACACCGAAGTTGTAAGGCAACTGCTGCATATGCTTGCTGCCAAATGCAGACCGGTTCTGACAGCCATGTGGCTGCGCCACGATCATCAGGTGAAAATGATTGGGCATCAGGCACCAGGTCAGTATGGAGCAATCAGGTAAAAGTTGCTTTCTCATTTTCTCCACGAAAAGGAGATAATTGCCTCTTTTGAAGAAAATCGGTTGTTGATTGTTGCCTCGGTTGTAAATATGATATACTTGCCCTGTTTCGAAATGCATTGTGTTTTTATATTATATTTTTGTCTTTTCAAAAAGCATGCCAGAGATAGGACATGCTTTCGCCTGCGTTCAGGTCGTTTCGCGTCCCGGCCGCAAGGCCTGGTTGCGCGTAACAAAAAAATAATCCGGCTGTGCCGAATTCCTGATTTTATTCCTACCTTTGCGCCCTCATTCCACATTCCCAATGCAACCTTCGGTTAAAATCTTTTCCGGCACGAATTCCGAATACTTAGCCAGCAAGATCGCTAATGCTTACGGAGACAAGCTGGGCGACATCAATGTCCAGAAATTCAGTGACGGTGAGTTCCAGCCCGTATTCCAGGAGTCGATCCGCGGCGATTATGTTTTCCTGGTGCAGTCGACCTTTGCGCCTTCCGACAACCTGATGGAATTGCTGATGATGATCGATGCCGCCAAGCGTGCTTCTGCAGGCTATATCACGGCGGTGATCCCTTACTTCGGCTTTGCCCGCCAGGACCGGAAAGACAAACCCCGTGTTTCCATCGCTTCCAAGCTGGTTGCTAACCTGCTGACCACCGCCGGCGCCGACAGGGTAATGACCATGGACCTGCATGCCCCCCAGATCCAGGGATTCTTCGACATTCCTGTGGATCACCTCGACAGCTCTGCTATTTTTATCCCGTATATTGAAAAATTAAATCTGGAAAACCTTACCTTTGCGTCCCCCGACGTAGGCAGCACCAACCGTGTGCGCGAGGTGGCCAGCTATTTCAATGCTGAAATGGTGATCTGCGACAAACACCGCAAGCGTGCCAACGAGATCGCTTCCATGACGGTGATCGGCGATGTGACCAACCGGAACGTTGTGCTGATCGACGATATCTGCGATACTGCTGGTACTTTGTCGAAGTCTGCGGCCATCCTGAAGGAAAGGGGAGCCTTAAGCGTACGCGCTTTCTGTACCCACCCGGTATTGAGCGGCAAGGCTTACGAGAATATTGAAAATTCAGAGCTGGAAAGCATGGTGGTATGCGATACCATTCCGCTGAGGCAGCAGTGCAGCAAGATCGAAGTGCTGAGCACTGCCGAATTGTTTGCTGTAGCGATCAGGAATACATTCGAAAACAAATCGATCCATTCCCTGTTCATCCACAGCCAGAGGAAAAATAAATAAGCGCCTGTATCGTTTTACAGGACCAGATAAATGACTGTTTAAGCAATAAAACCCGGCCGGCTTATGCCGCCAACCTTTACATTTTAAATCAATCACAGCTTAGAGTACAGATGTTCGCCGGGACAACGTTTGGCTTTGGGTAGTAAAAAATCACACAAAAATGAAATCTGTTGTTATCGAAGGACAGCTGAGGACCGACATGGGTAAAAAAGCAGCCCGTGATCTGCGTTCACAAGGACAAGTATTGGGCGTTATCTATGGTGGTAAGGAAGAAGTTCACTTTTCTGCACCCGTTATGGCTTTCCGTGGCCTGGTGTACACCCCCGAGTTCCAGATCGCCGAGATCAAGATCGACGGTAAGTCTTACCGCACCATCCTGAAAGACAAACAATTTGACGTAGTAACCGATGCGCTGAACCACATCGACTTCCTGGAGCTGGTAGAAGGCCGCAAAGTAATTGCCAACCTGCCGCTGAATTTCCATGGGCAGTCTGAAGGTGTAAAAGCCGGTGGCCGCCTGGTGATCAAAATGAAATCATTGAAGGTGCGTACGCTGCCTGAAAACCTGGTAGCTTCCATCGATGTAGATATTACCAACCTGCAGCTGAATGGCAACATCCGTGTTGAAGACGTGAAGCTGGACAACGTGGAGCTGATGAATCCCGCCCGTCAGCCTATCGCTTCTGTTGTGATGACCCGTGCGCTGCGCCAGGCCGAAACAGAAGAAAAGAAAGGTAAATAAGCTTTTGCTTTTTGTTTACGAATGCCGTACCTCCTGGTGCGGCATTTTCTTTTGGTGCATAAGTTAATCCGGCCGCTATTGATATTATTGAGGCTTGCACGGGCGTTAGTATTCCGTATATCCGCTGCTGCCCATGAAAAAGTTTGTCTATGCTCCTCTGCTGTTCCTGTCTATCGCCATTCCGGGGTTTGCCCAGGACCGTGATATCATCTCTACGGAAATACCCCAGGTAACAATCGAGGCCCGTACGGGAAAGAAACAGAAGATGTCTTCCTTTAACCTGCTGCGGTATGGATCGCGTATGGGCAGCATATTGCATTGTACAGAGCAGCTGGGCATCCTGGTGCCGCAGCGTGCCGATTCCGTACTCTACCTGCATTCGGCAGTGATCCCTTTTGAATACATAAAAGAGAAGGCAGCATTTGCCGAAAAAGACAAACCGGAGTATGACTTTTTTCTCCTGCTTCCTTTCCCTTCAGGCGACAGCCTTATCCGGTTGAGCCCGGAGTATACTGTAACAAAAGGCGGCAGCACCTGGTATGGCATGGTGCGCTATCGCCTGGTGCTGGATATTGGTGAACGTTTGCTGTTGAAGGAGCCGGTTCCTTATTTCTATTTTTTCATGAAGCCCCGGTGTCCGGCAGATACTTACGCTAAAGAGATCTTCCGGTTTGTACACCGCTTTCGCTCTAAGCTGACCTATCGATGGGTAATTGATAAGGCCCTGCTGTGGGACCTCCGTGAGCGGGACACCACATTTCTCCGGAACGCCTTCTTCCTGAACTGGCAGCTGAAGCTCGACTACCGCTGCGATCCTTAGCCAATGTGCTTAGCAGGCAATCAAAAAAATGCCACCTCCTGCGAGGTGGCACCTTTCCAACAAAAAATAAAAGAACAGGGCCGGATTGAAAAAAACGCCCATGCACTATTGGCCTACTGCGCCAATCTTTTTGAGCAGCTTACGGTTCTCCCTTTTATGGATAAGGTTGTAAGCCTTATAATACAGCACGGGGAGAATAAGCAGGGTCAGTATCGTTGAGGTAACCAGGCCGCCGATCACGACGATAGCCAGAGGCTTCTGCGTTTCGGAGCCGATACCGGTGCTGATTGCAGCCGGCAGCAAGCCTATTGCGGCCATCAGCGCGGTCATTACCACCGGGCGGGTACGCGAGATCACGCCCTGCTCCAGGGCTTCGTTGATGTGCATCTTCGCTTCCAGGTTCTTCTTGAATACGCTGATCAGGATAACCCCGTTCTGGATGCATACTCCAAAGAGCGCAATGAAGCCGATGCCGGCGCTGATGCTGAAATTCATACCCGTAATATGCAGGGCCAGTATACCGCCTATGAGCGCAAAGGGTACATTCATCAGGGTAAGCACAGCATCTTTGACGTTGCCAAACAGCACGAACAGGATCATGAAGATACCCAGCAGGCATACCGGCACGACATTAGAAAGCGTTTTGGATGCCCGCTGCGCATTCTCAAATTCTCCATTCCAGGTAAGGCTATAGCCTTTAGGCAGCTTTACGTTGGCCTTTACTTTGTCCTGCGCTTCTTTAACCGTACTGCCGAGATCGCGGCCACGTACAGAGAACTTGACGGGAATATAGCGGGAGTTGTTGTCGCGGTAAACAAAGGAGGGGCCGGTCAATACCTTGATCTCGCTGATCTCTTTAATCGGGATCTTGGAACCGTCCTGGGTGGGTACCATCAGCTGCTCGATCTTTTCTTCCGTATTACGGAATTCCTTATCGTAGCGGATGCGGATATCAAACTTACGTTCCCCTTCATAAAGCTGCGTTGCAGCCTTGCCGCCAATCGCCATCTCGATCACAGAATTGGCGTCGGTAATGCTGACGCCGTATAAGGCCATCTTCTGCTGGTTCAGCTCGATACGGAATTCCGGCTGGCCCAGGTTACGCAGCACGCCAAGGTCTTCCACGCCCTGAACCGTGCGCAGCTGGTCCATTACCTGGTTCGCCAGCCCGTTGAGCGTATTGAAATCCTGGCCGAATACTTTTACGGCCAGCGATGCCGGAACGCCGGCAACGGCTTCTTCCACATTGTCGCGTATCGGCTGCGAGTAATTGAACAGGATACCGGGAAACTGGCTCAGCTTTTTGTTCATGTCCTCGACCAGGCTTTCTGTGGTCACGCCCTTGGGCCATTCTTTCTTCTGCTTCAGGTCCACAGCGATCTCTACATTGAAGAAGCCCTTGGGATCGGTACCGTCCACCGTACGGCCCACCTGTGCCAGGGTATGATTGACTTCGGGGTATTTCTCGATAATGTCCATCATCTTGCGGGCCATATCGTTCGACTGTTCCAGGGAGGCGCTCATCGGCAGCTGCGCTTTCACCCACAGGGCGCCCTCGTCAAGGTCGGGCAGGAATTCGGAGCCTAAAAATCTGGAAGAAAGGAAGGTGAGCACCATAAAGGATACCGCGGCGATGAGGCTGAGGCGCTGATGCCGGAATACCCAGCGAAAGGCGCGCCCGATGGTCTTTTCAAAGAAGACGACCAGCACATTGTGCTTCTCCTTTACATTCTTGCGCAGCAATACGCTGGCAAAGGCAGGTACAAAGGTAAGCGTGTAGATGAGCGCACCCAGCAAAGCAAAGCCCAGGGTAAAGGCCAGCGGGGAAAACATCTTACCTTCTACTTTCTGGAAAGCAAAAATGGGGATGAGGCAGGTAATGATGATCAGCTTGGAAAAGAAGATCGCCTTACCCATCTCGGTACCCACCTGCTTGAACAGGCCCAGCTTGGCGAGCTTGTTGAAGCGCTCCATACCCACTTCCCTGGCTTTATGATCGAGGGCCACAAAGATACCCTCGACCATGACGACCGCACCGTCGATAATAATACCGAAGTCTACTGCTCCCATCGATAGCAGGTTGGCCGTCATGCCCCGCATACGCATCAGCATGAATGCAAACAGCAACGCCAGCGGCACGATCAGACTCACGATAAGCGTGGTGCGCCAGTCGGCCATAAAGATGAGTACGATCACCGTTACCAGCACGATCCCTTCAAAGAGGTTGTGCAGCACGGTTTCCGTAGCAAAGTCCATCAGGGTGGTACGGTCGTAGAAGGGCACGATCTTCACATCCTTGGGCAGGATATTTTCGTTCAGGTCCTTTACTTTATCGTGGATACGCGATAGCACTTCGGCAGCGTTCTCTCCCTTGCGCATCACCACGATCCCTTCTACCACATCATCTTCCTTATCGCGGTGCACCTGTCCCAGCCTGGGCTTTTCGGTCTCGACCACATCGGCCAGGTTTTTCACCAGGATCGGTACGCCATTGATCTTGGTGACGATCACATTTTTAATTTCATCCACATTGTTGAGCAGGCCTATACCCCTTACGATAAAGGCCTGGCCGTTACGCTCGATCACATCGCCGCCGACATTGATATTGCTTTTGTTGACAGCATTGTACACATCCAGGGCAGTAAGGCCATAGTGGCTGATGCTGTTGGGATTCACACTGATCTCGTAGATCTTTTCCCCACCGCTGAAGGTGTTCACGTCGGCTACGCCGGGTATGGATTTGAAACGGCGGTCGAGCACCCATTCCTGTATGGTATTGAGCTCGCGGATGCTGCGGGTCTTGCTTTCCAGCGTATAGCGGTATACCTCTCCGGTAGGGCCGTAGGGTGGCTGCACATCGGGCTTGATCCCGTCGGGGAGATCGGCATCGTTGAGGCGGCTGAAGACCTGCTGCCGGGCAAAGGCATCGTCCACATCATCGTCGAAGATGAGGCGTACATAAGACAGGCCGAAAGAGGAAGTAGAACGCAGATTGATCTTTTTCTGCACCGAGTTCATGGCCGTTTCCAGGGGAATGGTCACGAAACGTTCTACCTCTTCGGCGCTGCGTCCCGGCCATTGGGTAATAATGATGATCTGGGTATTGGTCACATCGGGAAAAGTCTCGATAGGCGTATTCCGGTAACTGATAAAACCGATCACCGCCAGCACAGCTGTCAGGAAGAAGACCAGGTACCGGTGCCTCAAAGAGAAATGAATGATTTGCTTTATGATCTTATTCATTGATTGTCGTTTGTGGAAAAACAAAAGCCGCGCCGGTGGCGGCATTGCACCTATTCATTCGTCAGCTGGTTGAAGATCAGGTTCTGGTAAGCCGTAATGAGCTTAGTGCCGGGCTGCACGCCACCGGTAATATAGGTGCGCTCATTGACAGTCTTCAGCACAGTGACCTGGGCGATCTTAATATCGCTTTTGCCATTGTACACCACTACATAGGTTTTGCCATCCTGCGATATCAGCGCTGCCGTTGGCACGCAGACTGCCTTCTGGCCTTCGTCATTGCTGACGATCACCTTGGCAAACATGTCGGGCTTCAGCAGCATGTCTTTATTTTCCAGCACCACTCTTATCCGCATGGTCTTGCTTTGCGGATCCAGCACCTGGCCGGTCTTATCGATCTTGCCGGTATAGGCCTTGTCGGGATAGGCGGCGGGGATTACCCTGGCTTCAAAGCCTTCCCGTACTTTGGCTATGTCCGTTTCATAAACATTGGCGTAGACCCATACGTTTTTCAGATCGGATATGGTGAAGAGATTATCACCCATATCGGGGCGGATAAACGCACCAGTAGCGGTTTTCTTTTCCACTACATAACCATCGATAGGAGAGGCGACCACATACTCGCCGCTGGCACTGGTACGTCCGCCGCCGTTGATGTTGATCGAAGCCTGCACCTTCTCCTTACCGGCCAAAGCTTTCTCATAATTCTGCCTGGCCTCGGTGTATTCCCTTTCGCTGCTGATGCCGTTCTTGTACAATGCTTCCGCGTTGTCCAGCTGCCTTTTGGCAATGGATACATCGGCTTTGGCGCTGCTAAGGTCGCTGTAATTGCCGGCTACGTCGGCGCTGCGGATCACCGCCAGCACCTGGCCTTTGCTTACCTTATCGCCAACCGATACGCGGGTATCGGTTACCTGTCCGCTGCTGCGGGGAAAGATGCGTACCAGGTTGTTTTCGTTGAAACTGACTTCGCCGCTCAGGGACAGCTCGTCGCTGATGTTGCAGTACGACACGGTATCAATCCGGATCAGGTGCTGCATAGAATCGCTGAGGGTAAAGGGCTTCGCTGCTTCTTTCTGCTCCTGCTTTTCCTTGCAGGAAGCCAGTGTGATCAGGGCAATGAGGGTGACTGCTATTGAAGATTTCATATTCTTGAATTGATTTTTGTTCGGATGCGCGGCTGGTTCAGGGCCATTGCATTAAAAGATATCGGCGCCCAGCTGCAGGTTCAGCTCTTCTCTGGCCAGCTGGCTATCCAGCTGCAGCTGCAGCTGTTTGGTGCGGACCTCTTCGTAATCGTTGAAATAGTCGATGAATTCGAGCAGGCTGATCTGCCTTTGCCGGAAGCTTTCTGCAATGTTTTCCTGCAGCTTTTTATAATCGGCATAGAAGTCCTGCCGGGCGCTGGTTTGCAGCTGCCTTGTGTACAGGTATTTCCGGTAAGCGCCGGTCACATCATTCTGCAGCCGTACATCGGCCTGCGACAGGTTGGTCTCTTCCTGCTTCACCTGCCAGCGGGCGGCTTTGATATTGCCGCGGTTGCCGTTCAGCATCGGCAAGGGCAGGGATAAGCCGAGGCCTACATAGTGCGGTGTATAGTTACTGTTATGGTCGTAGCTGGGACCTACCGTAACATCGGGCACAGCCAGCGCTTTCTGGAATGCAAGGTTTTGGCGCTGGTACTGCACCTGTAGCTGCTCCAGCTGGTAGGTGGCATTGTTTTGCTTGGCCGTGTCTACCAGCGCAGGTATGCTGATGGTGGGAAAGGTATTTTCATCCGCTTCGGCTACAGGCAATATCACCGTATCGTCCGTGATCTGCAGCAGGGTTTTCAGCTCCGACTGGCTGTCTTCGATCTGCTTCAGGTTATCGGCCATCTGCTGCTTCAGGCTGATCTGCAGGGCTTGCACGCGCAGCAGGTCTTTACGGGCGATATTGCCCGCATTGAATTGCGCGGTCATGCCTTCCAGCAGCTTATCCAGCTGGGTATCCTGCTCGGCATAAAGGTCCTGCACCGATCGCAGCTGTACCAGGGTATAGAAATCGCTGCGCAGCTGGAATTTCAGGTGCTGCATCAGCTCGGTGAATTGCCATTGGCTGATGTCCACGCCGGTTTGTGCCATGCTGATCTGCTTGCCGCGCTTGCCGGCGGTCTTGATCAGCTGCTGCACCTGGATAAAGAACTGTCCCTTGGGCGTGCCGTCGGGATTGTTGCCGTGCTCAAACCATTTGTGGTTGGAATACACATTCTGATCCGTAGTCAGGGTAGGGTCGTCCCAAAGCCGTGCCTGCTGCACCAGGGCTTTGCTGGCTTCGATGTTGTAGTGCCGGGCCAGCAGCTCCAGGTTCTTTTCCAGGAAAAGTCTTTCGGTTTGCTTCAGGGTCAGGGAAAGCGTGCCGGCTGCAGTTTGTGCGCCTGCCGGCAGAGTGCGCAGCAGGGAAGTCAGGCCCAGCGTAATGCACAGGACCAAGCCCCATCCGCGAACGGAATGTTTGAGGACAATCATAAAGAAAGAAAATAGATGAAAACATGATCCCTGCAAGGGGAACGGTGGGCAATGGCGGTTACAGCACATCGCAGCGCATAGCATAGCTATGCGTTAAAAGAAAACGGAATTACGCGGGAGGATGGTTAATCTCTTTCCAGAACAGGTAAGAGTAATTGTTGCAGAAGCGGGGAAGCTCTGCAGCGGTATTGTCGTTGAGGTAAAGGATGCGTTCGGGCACCTTGGCAAAGCGATCCTGGTGGAACATCTTGAAGGTGATGTTGTGCTTCAGCTCTCCTGATTGTTTATCGTTCTTATGTTTCGGTTCGGGGAAGGCGTTTTGAAAGCCGGCCACATCTTCCACCATCAGCTCGGCGAAGGAGTCGATGGGATTGACATCCTTCAGCTGGCTCTTTGCGGAGCAAAAGCAATTGCTGCAATAAAAGTTCGTATTGTAAATACTGAGGTTCAGTATCTGCAAGGCCAGGATAACCAGCATGAACTTTCTGAAGTATAGACGGACGAAGGGCATTAGCGTTTCAAACGAAGAATCGTTTCAAATATTGTACACAAAAGTAATTGCTATTTGAATGAAATAAAATGTGCAAACATTAAATAACGAATAATTTACCAAAGGCTTTATGTGTAAATAGCCTGTCTGCCTAGAGGGAAGAACATGGTGCCGTATGCCAAAGCTATTACCAGCACAAGAGGTCTGTATACGAAAATGCCTCCGCTAAGGGAGGCATTTAAATAGTATTACTGCTGACCGGCTTATTTGATCAGGCCGGCAAAGTATTTTACGGTACGCACGAGCTGGGAAACATAGCTCATTTCATTGTCGTACCAGCTAACGGTCTTCACCAGCTGAGCGTCGCCTACAGTAACCACTTTGGTTTGTGTAGCATCGAACAGGGAACCGAAAGTGGTACCGATGATATCGCTGGATACGATCTCATCTTCATTGTAGCCGAAAGATTCATTGGCAGCAGCTTTCATTGCAGCATTCACTTCTTCGGCGGTTACTTTTTTACCCAGGATGGTAGTCAGCTCGGTGAGGGAACCGGTTACGGTGGGTACGCGTTGTGCGCCGCCGTCCAGCTTACCTTTCAGGTCGGGCAGCACCAGGCCGATCGCTTTGGCAGCGCCGGTTGAGTTGGGAACGATGTTCTCGGCAGCAGCGCGGGCGCGGCGCAGATCACCTTTGGCATGAGGCGCGTCCAGGGTGTTCTGATCGTTGGTGTAGGCATGCACAGTCGTCATCTGGCCCGCTTTGATCTCAAACTGCTCGTGCAATACCTTAGCCATAGGCGCCAGGCAGTTGGTGGTGCAGGAAGCGCAGCTGATGATGGTTTCAGAGCCATCGAGGATATCGTGGTTTACATTGAACACTACGGTTTTCAGATCGCCGGTAGCAGGAGCAGAGATCACTACGCGCTTGGCGCCGGCAGCAATGTGCGCTTTGGCCTTTTCAGCGTCGGTGAAGAAGCCGGTGCATTCCAGCACTACGTCCACTTCATGCTGTCCCCAGGGAATCTGGGAAGGATCTTTCTGAGCGTATATTTTAATTTCGTGACCATTAACGGTGATAGCATTGGCGGAGTGGCTTACTTCCTGCCCGAAACGGCCCTGGGCAGTATCGTACTTCAGCAGGTGCGCCAGCACTTTCGGCTCAGTAAGATCGTTGATGGCAACGACATCAATTCCTTCCATATTGTAGATCTGACGGAAGGCGAGGCGGCCGATACGCCCGAAACCATTAATAGCAACTTTAACTTTACTCATTTTTTATTGTGGATTTTTACTGTGTTAAAAAAATCGCTGCAAAGGTAAATGCAAGCGCAGTATTTTCCAATTAAAGTAGATAGGTATATAAAGGCAAAGTGATTTTTGGGAAAATTTTCTGTGATTTTTTGGAAATGTAAAAAAGAGTATTACCTTTGCCATCCCAAAGCAATCAACGCCGCGTTGGTCAAGGGGTTAAGACGCCTCCCTTTCACGGAGGAATCACGGGTTCGATTCCCGTACGTGGTACAGAAAAACAAAAAAGCCTGCAAATTCTGCAGGCTTTTTTCGTTACGCATTATGAGTAGGGTGCACACGGGGCGTGTGTCAGCTACTTTATTTAGGATCAATCGTAAAAGTTGGGGGGAGAAGATAAGATTGCCGCTTTTCTGTAGACGCATTTTCATAAACATTTCGCAAGTTAGTTAGTAGCTCAAATAATGCTGAAAGTGTCTCCATTGGATCGCTTTTATTCAGCACATTTGCTTGGTGTACTTCAGCATTTACTGGTGTACCTCAGCATTTAATAAAGTAAGATCCTTCCTGAAACGTTGATTGAATTTAGTGTAAGTCTCGTCATCAATTTTGTCATTGACATATTTTTCTGTCAGGCCGCCCAGCTTTTTCTGAACTTCTGCGATCGACCTGTTTCTTGTTGTAATAACCCTGCTCAGATTCGTTTTAGAATCCTTAAGAATAGATCGGGCTTTCTTGGTGATATATTCAACCGGGTCAGGCGAAAAAAGCTAATGGCTCCCAGCAATTCAGCAAACTGATCATGCATAGCTTCTCCCCTGTAGTTCTTTTCCGTATGATGAATGCACCTATAGTAGAGATAATACTTTTTCTTTCCCTTTGAAAAACCGGCAGTCATATGTTGGCCACACCAGCATTTTATTAAACCTCGTAATGGGAACTCCTCTTTTGGTTGAACTTTAGTAGGCTTAATGTTTCGGAGCAGATGCTGAGCATTCCAAAAATCTATTTCTGAAACTTTAATGATCAACAAGTAAAAATCCTCGAAATAAAGGCAGGTAGTCAGGTACTGATCCAACGGATGACGCAGATTTCTATGAAATATGAGCACATATCAAAAGGAAGAAAGCAATTTTCGTTCTTCACAACTATAGTCATTGGTGTCTCCATAAATTCACCGATATCTTTCCTCACTTTAACATTGCTTCATTACTTATCAAAAACTCAAATCGAAATGAAAAAGAAAAAGCTAGTTTTAAAGAAAAGCCACTTAATGAGTTTAACAGATCAAAGCCTGGTTTCAAAAGATATCGAAAACGTTTTGGGTGGAACGCGGCTCAGCCCCACTATAACCTTATTGTCAAAGCCCTGCCCTTGGACTTCAGTCGTTGTTAGGTGTAATGAAATGAGCACACTGCCACCATACGCGTAGTGCATTCATTATAAAAAAACGCAGCTGAAATTCAGCTGCGTTTTTGGATTCATAATAACTGTAAGGATAAAAACAACATTGTGCTCAAATATTGCATAATTGGCACGTAGTGGAAAATCCGGCGCTGATGTACCCGTTTAGCCGGCTGACTATCCACCGGCTAAATGGGGTCAAGTTCATCGGATTTTCCAGTTATTGTATTGGTTTTAAGCTGCCGCATAGCTACATCTTTACAATTTCCATGCGGTGGTGCTTTGCCTTTCCTTCTTCGGAAGCATTATCGTCTATTCCCGGCGATGTTCGCGCGAAATGATTTTCTTATTTTCTTTATAATCATCAATTTGTTCTAAAAGTTCCATGGATTTTAATATCGGCAACCATTCCTTGCTATTAAAAATCAGCCTGAACCACTTTTTATTTCTGTTTTCATATTTAATATTAAGGAACAGCCAGATAGCAACGAGTGAAAAGGTGAGTGTTATTATTCCCTGAAAGAGTAAAAACATAGTATTTCCATTTACAAATACACTTCTTGGTAAATAAAAAGTTGTCCAAACGGGGAGTTGCAGGAAAAGAAGCCTTGTAACCCAAAGGGTAGAAGTTTTCAGGCGGGCAAGCTTTTCCTGTGTTGACAAAATTGGTTCATCAATATCAACGTTGTGAATAAGGGTTAATTGGTAAATGTATACGCCTATTGCAAGTAGGGTAAGCAAAACCTGGATGGCTGCCGAGTACAAAAAGAACAAACTCACCTTATGATAGGCATAAACAAACAGATTAATAATCATAGAACCAATTGCAATTACCCAAATGGCGCCGACAATCAGGGCAAATACTTTCATCGGTTTCATTGATGACAAAAGACTATTGACTTTCATTTTTGAGATATCTGACGCATTTTTTTGATTAAGAACCAGGTTTTCTTCAACCTTCTGGTTGTATGATTTCCAAAGCTCCTTTAATGTCACTTCTTCCATTGGTTTACTTATTTTGAGTGAATCTTCTTTTTAGTTTCTCTTTAATACGTCCTACCTTTGTTGAAACATTGCTCACAGTGATCCCTAATATCTCTGAAATTTCATTGTAATTTTTATTTTCCAGGTAAAGCAGCACAAGTGCCTTATCCATTTCTTTTAGCTCGCTAATAAATCGCTCCAATTGTAGCAACAGTTGTTCTTTTTCACTGCTATCGGCTGCTGAAATCTGGGTAAAATTCTCTTTCAGTGTAATGAATTTATCCTTTCGGACCTTCCTTTTCCGATAGTGTGAAATGGCGACATTTAATGAAATGCGATACAACCAGGTTGTAATTTGGAATTTGTCATTGTATTTATGCAAGGATTGCCAAATCTGTATCATTATTTCCTGGATCAGGTCTTGCCTGTCTTCTTCATCCCTGCAATAAGTACGGGCCACTTTAAACAGAATACCCTTATGCTGCTCAAGAATGTTCTGGAATATTTTCTGCTGCTCTTCTTGCTGCATTGGCTTATAGGTTGAGAAACCAGTTTTGAATTAGTTTGTAGGCTTGCGCATTGTGCCGTATTCCATTGTGCGATGCTCCTTGAATAATGTACACTTTACCCTTGCTGTTGTCTATAACAGCTTTTTTTAATTTGTCAGCAGCAAACACCTCATCATGATCGCCTATCAAAACAAGCATGGGTACTTTGACAGATTTCAAGCCGTCTGTATAATTATCCGGGGCCATGCTTATATTTGCCCGGTATGAATATTGCCTCAGCGGCATCGTTTCCGGCAGGTTGAAAAACAATACCGGTAAGCTATCCTGTTCATGATGATTAATTTCATTCAACATTTTTAAGCCGATGATCCGTGTAAAATGAATTTTCATGAATGGTTCTGTACTATCACTCCCGGCAGCCTGAACCTTGCGAATGGCGGGCGAATTGTGACCAATTAATGGCGCAAAAAGCAGGAAGCCATCAATTTTCTGTTGGTGATTGGCCATTGCATATCTTAAAGTTACGCCACCGCCCATTGAGTGTGCCGCAATAAATATTTTACCATTTGGTTTCCCCTTTTTGACGGTTTCAATAATATCTGATAAATCATCTGCGTACTGATTTATATAATCAACATCCCCTGCCTTGCCTTCCGACTGTCCATGCCCTCTGAAATCAATAGCAAAGATCTCTGCTTGCGTTGCTTCCTGTAAAAGTCCGGCTGCTTTATTCTGCAACCAGGCCGTACTCCCCACTCCATGAAGCAGCAGAATAGTGTTTTGTGATGCCTTTGGAAACTTGTATGAGAATATTTTTTTATTGTCCCTTGTTATAAAGAAGTGATCTTCTGTTTTATAATCCTGTTCAAAACCGAGGTCTGTAAGTACTGTCGGGTCAATAGCTGCCTGTTTTACCGGTTTAAAGGTTGGGGCGGGCATGTTGATCAGCCGGGCAGCTTCAGTTAGCAGGCTGTCTTTATTTCCGTTGAAATATTGTTGCAGTATACTTTGCCCCTCCACTTTTCCTGCAAGTGTTAAGCTGATCATGAATGCCAGGAGGATTATTATTTTTCTCATTGTCGAATAATTAAATATTTTGCATGTTTTCTAATTATTCGCAAAGGGGAAAGAAATATCACACATAAATAAAAAAATACTTCATAAAGTCAGCTGGAGTTCAGGAAAAGGTGAGGGTAAAACTGTTAAGACTAATGATTCATCAAGTTTGCCAAGTGGAAAATCCGATGAACTTGACCCCATTTTGCCGGTGGATAGTCAGCCGGCTAAATGGGTACATCAGCGCCGGATTTTCCACTTGTGCTTTGTCATGCTATTTTCTACCGGTTTCCCAGTATTGTTTTTGTACGGTACCTGGATTAAATTTGCGCAGGCGAGCGACGGAATAGCAGACCAGGCAGTCTATCCTGAAATTGCTTGCATCCTGGTGGGAGAGCATTGGTCCACTAGACTAAAAATGTTGCCAGATCTTCGCGGCTAATACTCTGGTCGATTTAGCTTAACTGTATTCCAGTAAATCGAAAACTCATGAATCACGTTTATATCCTCTGTTTTATTCTTTGTCTTTTTTCAGGAACATCCATTTTTGCGCAGGAAGCAAAAGTCGATAAGAAAACGAAAGAAGCCCTGGCTCAGCGTTATGCAGAAGATAAGTATTATGCCGAGTTTAAAAGAGGTATTTATAACCGGGAGGCATGGAAAGCTTCCTGGGTGGGGGTAAAGCTTTCTGAGCTATATAAGAGCTGGGGTGTGCCAACAAGAACTGCTACGGACGAAACCGGTGGGCAGGTTGTGGTGTACGAAAATGTAACCAATACGTCCGGCGGCAGCTATACGCCGGGATATATTGAAACGGCTACAAATGGTTTTGGACAAACGGTAATAACGGGGCAGAGAGCAGCGGAAGATACAAGATGGAGCAGCCGGTATGTTACCATAACAACAGTTTATGCCGATAAAAAAGGAGTGATCACAAAAGTGGATTTCAAAAGCAGCTACAGTCGTAATTAATAAATTGACCATTATTATGAAAAATATTAAAGCCGCACTGGTCTTTGCTTTTATACTTTCTTCATTTGGTGCCAAAGCACAGGGAAAATATTTTGAAGTGATCACGGAGAAAAATGAAATTACAGGTGGGTGCGTTGGGAAAGTGCGGCCATTATATGATCCTGAATATGTAAAGCTGGCCTATCCTGGCAAAACAAAAGAACAGCTTTACGATGCTGTAGTAAACTATGTAAAAAGCCATAGTGGACTTAAGCTGGATTATACCAATGATGTAAAGAAGACCTTCTTGGCTTACAGAGATTTTGCAACGATCGGCGATAAAAAGAAATGTGGCGCTGATCTTGTTTCGCTAACTTATATTGGCGTGGTCACGGATCTAAAAGACACGCTGCTTGTGAGCTATAGCCGCGCTTCCAAGATTTTTTCAACTATTTTTGACGCCAAGCTTGTTATAAGCCCTGGCAATGATGTGGTTTCAGAAGGGGATGTGCCCTTTAATGAGTTTCAATTTGTTCTACCCGCTGCCGGAAGAACGCAAAGCAGCATAGCGCCCAACGGCGGGCTTATAGGTATAGCTACTTCCCGGAAGATCAACTATAAATTAGCATATCCTGAGAGCGTGTTTGATGCCAACGGCAAAATATTAAACCCCGGCAATAAAAAAATAATTGAGGACTTCTTTGATGGCTATGTCACTGATTTAAAAAACTATCTGGATAAGCATCTAAAATAGTTCGGCCTTCATGCTATATGCGAAATGCACTGACCCCAATAAATTAGACACTTATTGGGGTCAGTGCATTTCGCAGGCATCTTTGTTGTGTATTCGTTGGTAGGGCGCGCGCGTGCCAGCAGGAGCAAAAAATAGCCGGACATGTCTGACCGCAAAGTCCTCGTCAATTAAAGGGATGCTAGCTTAAAGCATTTGTTGATAAAACAATACCTATTAATCCTGTGCCGTCTTCCAGCGGACGCGGGCGCTCAGCCGTTTCAGCCGGGAACGGCAGTTACGATAAGTATAAGGGGATGTCTATTTTACCAATCCAAGCTTCAGGGCTACTTTAACCAGGCCGACGGTATTTTTTACATCCAGCTTCTGGAGCAGGCTGTACCTGTGGTTCTCCACGGTACGGAAACTGATGTAGAGCTTCTCTGAGATCTCCCTTGTCGTATTTTCTTCTGCGATCAGTTTCAATATCTGCATTTCCCGCTTGGTAATCTCAGGTACCACATCGTCCTTATCCCGACCAGGATGCAGCACATGGGCAAGTATCTTCTCTTTCAGGGAAGGGTCGATGAACTCCTTTCCTGTATACACGGTTTCAATGGCTGCTATCAGGTTCTGGCGATCCGTATCTTTAAGCAGGTAACCGGAGCAGCCCCTGCGCATCATGCTCGATACCATGGCCGGCGCGTCCAGGCTGGTAAGCACCACGATCTTAACAGAAGGGTGCTGCTGCCTGATCACCGGCGCCAATGCTTTGCCAGACTGGCCGGGAATCAGTATATCCAGCAGCAGCACATCGGGACTAAAGACAGACAAGCCGTCCATGAGGGAAGCGGCCGAATGATAGACGCCCCTGACGACAATATTCCCATGTCCTTCCAGCATGGCGCTGACACCGCTGGTAGCAAGCGGATGGTCATCTACTATAGAAACGGATATGGGCATCGGCGCGCTGCATTTATGTGCGCTAATATATAAACTTTTTGCATGACTGATGGTCATAAAATATCATAACCTTCGCTATGCCGCACCTGAATGATTCAGGAAGGGCCTTACATCGAATTCCAGGTAAACGGTAGTGCCCTGTCCCTGCTCGCTCTCGATGTCGAAAGTTCCCTGCAGGATCTTTACCCGGTTCCTGATGCTGCGGATACCATAGCCCTTGTTGTTTTCCGTATGGGGCATGCCCCGGCCGTTATCTTCCACTGTTATGGAGCAGAGGTTGTCGGCATATTGCAGCTGGACCAGCGAAGCGGTAGCCCCCGCGTGCTGGACGATATTCTGGACAAGCCCTTGTACGATCCTGTAAACAGCGGTTTCCGCCTGTATTACCAATTGAGGAAGCGGCGGTCCTATCTGCTGGAACTTGATATGCAGGCCCGAAGCTTGTTCCGTGGCCTTGCAGAAATAGAAGATCGCCTGTGCCAGACCGTCTTCCAGCAGTATTTCCGGCATAAGGTTATGCGCCGTATTCCTGAGCTCCCGGGTAGCTATATCCAACTGTCCGATGACATCCTGGTAATGGGCGTTTACTGCGGCTTCCGGGGAACCCGTAAGGTTCATTTTTACATTGGCCAGCCGGACCAGCACACCATCATGAAGATCGTAGGCTATCCTGCTCCGCTCTTTATCCGCGCCTTCGGCTTCTGCTTTCAGGCGCGCTATCTCCTGGTCCTGCAATAAGGAATGCATTTGCTGGTTTAAGAAGGACTTCTTGTGACGATAGTTGCGGTAAGCGAGTATTAATATGATGCACAGCAAACCGGAAACCACACACATTGCAGCGATCCAGGATTGCTGTTTTTTCAGGGCAGTGTCCCGGAAGGATATTTCTGCCTGCTTCTGTATCATGTTTTTCTCATGTTCCAGCGCCTGGAAATTAAGCATGAAGTCCGCAACTACTTTCTTTTGTCCGTCATACAGCAGTGTATGCTGGTCCATCCACTTTTGGTGGAACTCATATGCCTTTCGGTAATCTCCAAGGGCTGCGTACGTATCCGAGAACCCTTCATAAATTACTTCTAAAGTCTGATTTTCTTCACCATTAGTGAGCTTCAACGCTTGCTTCAGATGCAGGATCGATGTGGCGTAATCCTTTTTGAGAAAAGCCAGATAACCGGATACTAATTCTGTCCTTATTATGGATATGCCCGGCTGCGTGACCGATTGCGCCAAATGGAAATAATATTCGGCACTGTCATATTGTCGATGAAAAATATAGCTCTCCGTTAAATTGAGCAATATGGTATAGGACAACAAGCTGTCATGTAGGTTTCTGGCAATCGCATAAGCATCCTTATAATAGCCGATCGCATCGTTGGAATCAAGCTTTACGTAAGTTCCCGCCTGGCATAGTATAACATTGAGCAGCATCGGCGAGTCAACAGGCTTTATTTTGAGGACGTATTCCCTGGCGATGGAAAGGTAGCTGTTGGCCATACTATCTTCCTTCAGCGCAGTCATTAGGACGCCCAGGTTCTGGTATAATACAGCAATGGTACGCGGATTATCCACCTTATTTTCCCGAACGGGCTGTATGGCCCGGAAATAGTACAATGCGGCTTTTGCAAAATCGTTTGAGCTGTAGCTCTTACGGGCTGCGAGCGTATTCTGCACACAGGTTAATTCACCATCTTTTAATTGCGCATTCAGCATAGAGATGGAATCAATATAGGGTTGGCAACCTGCCCGGTCGCCCTTTTGAAGCAGCTTGTTCCCTATTACATACCATATAACCCCTGTTTCTTTTTTAAATCCTCTTTTCTTTGCCAGCACCAACGCCGTACGTGCTATTTTGATGGCGCTGTCGGGGGGAACTTCCCGTTTTCTGGCAATCTCTATATACCGGTTGACCAGTAAGCTGTCCCGTATCATTGGTGAGGCCGTGATAGCAGGTGAATGCTCCTGCCCGGTTAAACGCGGGGCTGCTATCAGTATCAGCCATAAAGCAAACTGAAGGGGAAGTATCTTTTTTATAAAACACTTCAGGTTATATGTCGCGGTCTTTTTCATGATGAGAAATTTCATGATGCAAAATTTGCAATTATCCCAGGAAATTTCCTGAGTGAATTCTCTTATTTTTTGGAAAATGAGTGCGTGGTTTCTTTTACCCCGTAGCATTATGAGCGACATTGCAGCATCCGCCGGATCGTGCCCGCCCGGAGCAGGCCCTCCGCACAAATGAGCACTATGGAAAAACTGCGCAGCAACATAGAAGAGGTAACACCGGTAAGCGACGGGGAAATGGCATTCATCCACTCCTTCTTCTCCCTGAAAAAAGTACGGCGCTACCAATACCTGGTGCAGGAGGGTGACGATGTGCCATATGAATACCTGGCACTATCCGGTATTTACCGGGTGTATTATCTCGCTGATGATGGTAAAGAGCATATCGTAAAGTTTGCAGAGGAAAACTGCTGGATGTCGGACTATAAAGCGTTCTTCAAACATGACCGTGCAAGTATGTTTATCGAATGCATGGAAGCAGGCGAAGTGCTGTGCCTTACGCTTTACGGGAGGGAACAATTATCGGCTGAGCTGCACAAGATGGAGCACTTTTTCAAAGTCCGGCTCACCAATGAGTATGTTGCCCTGGAAGAACGGGTAAAGCAATTGCTTTCCAATACTGCGCGCCAGCGTTATGAAGCCTTCCTGAAATCCCATCCCGGCCTTTTGCAGCGTATTCCTAAAAAGGTGGTTGCAGCTTACCTGGGCGTATGCCGGGAAACATTGAGCAGGCTTTACTTAAGCTGCTAGGTCGTGTACCCGCCGATCGTTTAGGTCCTGATGCTATCACGTAATGACATGTATGCCTCCCGACTTACTACAGGCCTGCATTTGCCTTATCCATTAAACGCAGCCGGGTTGTGACATTTATCACACCACATTAGTGACAAAAGTCCTTGCGCTCCGGTACGCGGCTGTTGGAATTTTGCGGTATCCAACAGGCGCAATATGCGGCAAGCGGTCGCCATTATTTTTTGATGCATTTGTACCTGGTGTAACCTCCTTTGCAGCTTGCATTGGAAAAGCAAACAAGATCAGCAAAAGCTTTCTGCAAATAATCATTATTCATTAATGTTCAAACTACATATCATGACAGCATCCGCAGGATACAATGCTACCAGCATCCAACCCCAAAAGGGTTTCAGGATCCATCTTATCGTTTTCCTCTTGTCTACGCCGGCTATCTGGCTGGTGTGGTACCTCACGGACAGGACCTATCCCTGGCCCTTATGGTCAACACCGGCATGGGCGGTAGGCGTACTGTTCCACTACCTCGGCGTGTATGTTTTCAAAAAATCAAAAACACATAACATTAAAGCATGAGCCAGCAGCAAAAAACATTCAGGCGTATTGTGACAGGACACGACGCCGATAACAAATCCGTCATTGTTTCCGATGCCGCACCCAGCCATGTGCAATTGGTGGGCGGCTCAGGCGGGCCTACTTTTTTTGAAGTATGGCATACCCTGGAAGCCCCTGCTTTAATCCATGCTCAACCCGGTGAAACCGATGAGCCCGGGCTTGTATTGCCACCACCGGAAAATGGTACCCGGATCAGGGTGATTGCATTCCCGCCGGAAGGCGACGCCATCAGGAACCTGACAGGCGCAGAAGCGGCAGCTAAGTTCAGATCGATGGGTGATGAGAACGCTTCTACAGCACAGCCGGGAGCGCCACACCCCCTGATGCACAAGACCAGGACAGTTGACTATGGCATCGTGCTGGAAGGGGAGATCACCATGATACTCGACCGCGGAGAAACAACCCTGAAGGCCGGGGATATTGTGATCCAGAATGGTACCAGCCATGCCTGGGCCAACCGCTCCGGAGCTACCTGCAGGATGGCATTTGTATTGATCGACGGAGCCTTTACCAACTAATTCGGGGATACTATAAAAAAAGTGATCATGCGCATCAAACCTATACCGCCGGAGGCGCTTAGCCCTGAGGCCCGTTACGTGCACGAAGAGATCGTAAAACTTACAGGCCACAGCCAGGGGCAGGTCAATATGATGGATAAGCAAGGGGCGCTGCTGGGACCATTCCCCGCTATGCTTCAATATCCTCAGTTCGGCGTGCCGGCGCTTACCTTTTTGCGTTCGCTCGACCACCATGCCACCCTTCCGAAGGCGGTGCGCGAAGTCGCTATCCTTACCGTAGCGGGTATATTGGGTGCGCGTTTCGAGCTCTACGCCCATGAGATCATGGCCAGAGCATATGGCATTGCACAAAGCAGCATTGCGACCCTCGCCGCTGCAGGAAAGCCGGCTCATTTGAACGAGCCGGAAGCCATAGCACATGACATAGCCGCCGCTTTGGTGCGTGGGCGTATAGTGCCCGATGCGACCTACAACCTGGCTGCTGACCTGCTGGGCAAAGAAGGCGTCGCGGAGCTATACTTCCTGGTAGGCGGCTATTGCCTGATCGCCATGATCCTTAACGGATTCGACATACCCGCGCCCTGCAGCCCTTCCGGCTCATAAGACGGCTGCAAGCACCTTGCCCCAATTTTTTAAAAAAGCATCGAACATTTTAAATATAAACAAGATGAAAAAAGCAGCTTCAACATTGCTTACCGCGGCACTTGCTGCAACAACACTTCTTTCCTGCGCCAAGGACGATGACCGTAAACAAAACACCTATGTGCTGGTACATGGCGCCTGGCAGGCCCCTTACGTATGGGACGAAGTGCGGGATGACCTTAGCCGTAAAGGAAACAAAGTTGTTGTGGTAGAACTTCCCGGACATGGAAAAGATACTACCCCGACGTATACCCTCAGCCTCGATATATACAGGGATAAAGTCATAAAAGAGCTTTCGGCTGTAGAAGGGCCGGTGATACTGGTGGGGCACAGTATGGGCGGCATGGTGGTAACGGCCGTGGCGGAAACGGTCCCTGCCAGGATACGGAAGCTCGTTTATATCGGCGCGTTTGTGCCACAGTCGGGGCAGGCGCTTGCTGAGATCAGCGATCCCGATTCCCAGCTGGGCCCTTCTTTGATCCCCTCGCAGGATCAGCTGACGATTGATGTTAAGAAGGAAGACCTGGCCAGCTTATTTATTGCCGACGGATCTGCGCAGGCAAAGCAGCTCGTTCTGGACAATTACCGGGCAGAGCCTGCGATCCCTTTTACCACTAAGGTCACCTTAACTGAAGCGCATTTCGGCACTGTTGATAAAGTATACATCAAGACCTTACAGGATAAGGTAATCAGTCCCGGCCTCCAGGATAAGATGATCACAGCGGCAGGCATCGGAACGATCTATACGGTTAACACGAGCCACTCGCCCTTCCTGTCTCAGCCGCACCAGGTAGCGGAGCTATTGCTGAAATCAGCCCAATAGCTGTGTAACGCAAAGCGCTTCGTGCATTATTGGCGGGCATTCAAAAACGAATAATTATGACAACCTTCAAACTTTTAACAACGGCAAAAGCAACAGCCGCGTTGATTACGCTATGCTTCGGCCTGGTAAGCGCATTGGCGCAGGCACAAAACCCGGTGAAGATGAAAAAGAAGATCTTATTCGTAGTAACAAGCCATGACCGGAAAGGCAATACGGGAGAACCCACCGGCTTTTATTTATCGGAAGTATCGCATCCCTGGGAAGTGCTTGCAGCGGCCGGATACGAGATCGACTTCGTAAGCCCGGAAGGAGGCAAAGCGCCTGTGGACGGCTTCAATCTTGGCGATCCGGTGAACCGGAAATTCTGGAATGACAAAGCTTACAGGCATAAGATCGAAAACACGCTCAAGCCTTCACAGGTCAGACCGGAACATTACGTGGCTATTCATTACGCAGGCGGTCATGGCGCTATGTGGGATTTCCCGGATAATAAGGCGTTGGCAAAGATAGCGGCGGCTGTTTACGAACAGGGCGGTATCGTGAGCGCGGTATGCCACGGCCCGGCCGGTTTGGTCAATGTCAGGTTGTCGGATGGTCAATATTTAGTGGATGGTAAAAGGATCAATGCCTTTACCAATGAAGAAGAAGCTGCTGTCAAGCTGGATAAAGTCGTGCCCTTCCTGCTGGAATCGGCTTTAATAGCGCGGGGCGCTCATTTTGAAAAAGCCGGGTTGTGGCAATCCTATGTAGTAAGCGATCAGCGTGTCGTTACCGGGCAGAATCCACAATCTGCCAAAGCGATTGGCGAAGCCGTGCTGGTCGCCCTGAATAGCCTTCACGCTGTAAGCAGGCTTACCTGTTATCCTGTAAAACAATCCCATCAGGCGGCATTCCGGAAAGCGATGGGCATCTATGTGCAACAATCCCTGACCGACGAAGACAATATTATGTCGGAAGCTTATTACGAGCAGGAGGACAGCACCGCGCTTTGGCTGATCGAGCGATGGGCAGATAGGGCGGGCATAGGCAGAGCGGATAAAAGTGCAGCGGCGGCGGCACTGGTTTCGCTGGCGAAAAAGGCACTGCTAAGGCCGGTAGCCATCACCTATGTAGCAGACCTGGCGCCGCTTTCCAGGCAACAATGGCGCAGGGCATCCCGAAAAGAGGACGACCAGCTCACCATTATATTGTTTGTGGATGCACAACCCGGATCGCAGGACGATTTCAAAAGCATCTATCGCAAAGCGCTGCCGGCGTTCCGGTGTGAGCCCGGGGTGGTAACCTACCAATTGTCGCAGCTGGAGGCAGACAGTACCCGGTTTGTCACTTACGAAAAGTTCAGAAGCAAGGACGCATTCCAATACCATCTTGACTTTCCGCCTATACTTCCGGTGATCGACTATTTAAATACCCGCATTAAAAAGCTGCCCTTTCAGCAGGGGCTTCATACACTCATCGAGTTTGCGCCGCTTATCCGGGAGTAGCCTCGCTGCAATACCTATATTTTCTAAATGAAAAAAATGAAACCCATGAACAAACTTACTTTAGCAGGTGCCTTAAGTGTGCTTGCAGCTTCAATCACAACTGCTCAGACAACTATGAACAATCCCAGCAATACGCATGAGCTGCGCGTAATGAATCAGCTCTCCACACAAGCGGCAGTCGTTAATATGCCCGTATCCCAACTGTTAAATGCACCGGGCAACGAAGCCTTGAAAGCTTTCTTCTTTACGCCCGTAGCCAGCAAAGCAGCGCTGAAAGGCAAGCGCATTGCTGTGCTTGTTGCAGACGGCTTTGAAGAGATCGAGCTGACCGGACCGGTATGGTATTTCAGGGAACTGGGCGCGCAGGTGGATATTGTTGCGCCTAAATACAATCCTGCTCCTGAGAGATACGGCCTGATGTACCCCGAAATGTCGAAGACACATGTAATGGCCATTCAATATCTGCAGCCTGTAGGTTGGATAAAGTTTGACCGCACTGCAGACCAGATTAAAGTCGCCGACTACGACGCGGTATTTATTCCCGGAGGCGCCTGGAACCCGGATAATCTCCGCAATGACAGAGATGTGATCCGGTTCATCCGCGATTGCAACAGCGTGGGGAAACTGATAGCCGCTATTTGTCATGGCCCCGTGGTATTGGCTTCTGCCGATATCCTGAAAGGAAGAAAGCTGACGGGCTACTGGAATATCCAGACAGACCTGAAAAATGCAGGAGGTAATGTAGTGGAAGAATCCGTGGTAACAGATAAGAACCTCATCACCAGCAGACACCCGATCGACGTAGCCGATTTTTCAAGAGCCGTTGAAAAATGGTTATTAAAGCCATAGTGTTATATGGTATTGCAAAATGCGCTTTGGTGGCAATGGCCAGTATTGCCATAGCCTCCGCCGGCTGTCGTTTTTATCCCTTTAATTGTCGCATACAGGCTGCATATTACAGCGCAGGGTTGCCGAGATTTGTATTCTCAATCAAACCTCAGCGAATATGAAAAAGATAACCAGCCTGTCTCTTGTCTTCAGTCTACTGTTCCTGGCTTCCTGTCAGCCGGCGCAGGAAAAAAGCGGGGGTACTGTTACAGGAGCGAAGGATACAACCACAGCACACCAGGACATTAAGCCGGCGGAAAGCGGCTATGCAGATGTGAACGGGCTAAAGATGTATTATGAAGTGTATGGCAAGGGAAAACCCCTGGTGCTGCTACATGGTTCCTTCATGACCATCCCTTTGAACTGGTCGCATATTATACCGCTCCTGGCAAAGGACCGGAAGGTGATTGTGGCCGAAATGCAGGGCCATGGCCGCACAAGAGATATCGGGCGCGATATGAGCTATGAAAGCATGGCCGACGATGTTTCGGGACTGCTGAAGCATCTTAAGGCAGACAGCGCCGACATCCTGGGATACAGTATGGGCGGTGGCATTGCCTTCCAGCTAGCAGTACGCCATCCGGAGCAGGTACGCAGGCTGCTGATCTTGTCCGGTGCATATGCACACGATGGATGGTGGCCTGATGTGGAAGCCAGCTTCGCTGCCATCAATGCCGATATGTTCAAGGGTAGCCCCATACAGAAGCAATATGATAGCCTGGGCAATGATCCGGCACATTTCCCTGAATTTGTCAAAAAGGTGATGAGCATGGACCTGAAGCCTTATGATTGGTCGGCAGCGGTAAAAAAGATAAAGGCGCCTATATTCTTCGCGCTTGGCGATGCCGATGGTATCCGCTACGAACATGCCCTGGAGCTGTTCCGGGCCAAAGGCGGCGGAAAGATGGGCGATCTGCACGGGTTGCCGCAATCGCGCCTGGCCATTCTGCCGGGAACGACCCATATCGGTATGATGTATCGTACGGATTTGCTGATCCCCATGATCAACGATTTCCTGGATTCCGATCTGAATGCGCCGCCGCCTACTTTTTAATAAAAGAAGCAAACAATAAAGGATGCCCGCAGGTACTGCGGGCATCCTTATTTACAGGACAATGGTGCGATTACCCAACCGACCGGCTTTCACCCTTTAGGGTTATTGCCACCCTTGCAGCTTTGTCTGAATTTTGTGTAATTGATAACAGTGAAAAGGCGGTGATGCTGGCTTCGTTTTCGGGATGTTCTGCATCACAGCCCATAAAACATAAGGCTATGCTACAAAAATTAATCGGACTCTTCCTGCTCTGTTGCTCCGGTTGGACGCTCCGGGCCCAGACCAGCCCTGTCGACAGCCTGGCAAAGCGCTACCGGGACTGGCTTACCGGCGAAGGGGTTAATTATAGCAATGCTTCCGTCAACGACAGGTATATCCGCTTTCGTAATGCGGGGAATGGCGCCCGCAACCTTTCAGGATACGATTTCGCCAATCCCGGACCTGCATGGGATTTTACCAGCAGCACTGACCAAAGCGCTTATGCAACCCTCGTGGAGCAAAAGCTGGTACGGCTTGTATTTCTATACCAGATCAAAGGCCCTGCCACCAATCCCAATCCGGATTATCACAGCCTTCCGCTCCGGGATACCATATTGATGCTTTTTAACTACATGAAAGCAAAAGGCATTAGTGATACCACCGATTTTGCCTACCGGGTATTGCCGGCTACTGAAGAAGTAATTACCAGTCACTATGGTGTGGCTTTACGTTCGTCGGCTTATGCAACATCTGTCTTCCTAATGAAAGAGGATCTGTCGGCAGCAGGCGAGTTTGGTCACCATCTGGCGGCGCTGCAGGCGTTGACCTATTTTATCAGTCCTGAGTTTCCTTATTTCCACTTTACCTACCCGGGATACAATACCGATGTGATCCGGTCGTCGATCCAGCAGCGTCTTTGCTATGTACTGGCGCAGGATGATACCAGCAGCACACGTATTACCAATATGGCATTCCTGAAGGATTTTATCAATAACGCCTTGCTCACCGGTCACGGCTGGAGCGATTGTATCAAGCCCGATGGCCTTACTTATCACCACAGAGGGGTATATGCCAATACCTATGGTGTAGATGCGTTACAGCAGGCCAGCATCCTGATCCGTATGCTGAAAGGAAGCAGCTATCCCTTGAGTTCGGCCGCAGAGCAAAATGTAAAGAATGCGGTGATGAATTATCGCCGGTTTTGTATTGATTTTACCATGCCCAGAGGCCTTGCAGGACGCTTCCCGGAAAATACCGCTGTCCTGGATGCGCTGCGTCCGGCTTTGGCCTATCTCTATATTGCCGATCCTGCTGCCCATGCCGATGCGGGACAGGAATTCGTCAGGCTCTGGAATATTTCGCCGGCAGCCAATACAACGCTGCAGCGGGCGAATACGGTAAGCATTAACGTGATCAATACCATGGGTGGTATACAGGATATGGCCAACACCCTGAATGCCGGCCTGGCGCCGTCCGTAAAAATTTCCACCGGCCAATTCGGCTTTCCCTATGCCGGACTCAGCTTGCATAAATACAATGGCTGGCAGGTCAGCATGAAAGGCACCAGCAACGTCAACTGGCATTATGAGAATTCAGCAACGGAAAATCTTTTCGGGCAATACACTTCCGCCGGCGCCCTGGAAATACTGGCTAAAGGCAATCCCGTAACACCCGACAGCAATGGCCTTTCCTTTAACGGCTGGGACTGGGCGCATATCCCCGGCACTACCGTGGCCAGCCTGCCTTTTAATGTTATGGCCAATAGCATTATGCGGCAATTCAACGGTAAGGGCTTCCTGGCACATGCTGCGCTGGGCAACAACGGGGTTTTTGCTATGGATTATAAAGACATCAATTCTGCCACAGGGATGACGGCGCGAAAGACCGCTTTCTTTTTCGGCGATAAGATCCTCTGCCTCGGTTCCGATATCAGAGATGCCGGTGGAACTTACCCGATACACACCACCTTGTTTCAGACCGCCTTCGGCACCGGTAATACCGGCCTGGTCAATGGTGCAGTGGCAAGCGGCAACAACTATACCTTATCGCAGACCGGCGGTCCCTTCTGGGCTACAGATGCTGTTGGCAACGGCTTTGTGGTACCGGCAAGTGCTTACAATACCCATAGCATTATCGTGCAGAGAAGCAGCCAGACCTCACCCAACCAGGCGAATACCGCCAGTACTACGGGTGATTTTGCCAAAGCCTACATCGATCATGGCGCAGCGCCCGCATCGGGTAGCTACCAATATGCCGTGTTGGTGCAGGGTGGAGCGACTACGCAAAATTTTGCCGCTGATTTTGACAGCTATTTCCAGGTGCTGAAGCAGGATAGCCAGGCGCATATGGTGCTGTATGTACCCGATTCTACCTATAGCTATGTGGTATGGGATACCAACGCTACGCTGCCGGCGGGAAGCCTGCTGCTGAAGGCGAATAAGCCCTCGGTAACCCTGTTGCAGCAGGTTGCCGGAAGTAATGAGCTGCAGGTGAGCCTCACTAATCCCGATATGGGTCTGCTGGCGCCCGGGGAAGCCTATACCTATAGCCAGATCAGCAGCACTCCATTGAGGCTGTATCGTGTGCCGGAAACCCGGGTGGTAACGATAAGCCTGGCCGGAGCCTGGCAGCTGCAAACGCCGCTCAGCAATGTGAGCCTCACAGCCAATGGCAGCAATACCGATGTAGCTTTCAGTACTATCAATGGGTTCACGATAGAAGCGGTGCTGGTAAGAACAGTACCGCTTCCTCTCGGTTTCACCGCCTTTTCGGTAGCAGACCGGAACTGCAGCCATCAGCTGAGCTGGCACTATGCCGGTCCTGTTCCTGAACAGTATGCTGTTGAGCGCAGTGCCGATAGCCGTAGCTGGCAGCGGCTGGCCTTGCTGCCCTCATCAGCGACAGGCTACACGGACAATGATGATGATCGCTGCTGGTACCGGCTGGCAGCCATCGGTCGCGAGGGCAGGACCGCTTACAGTTCCATTGTACCGGCTGGTCCGGGAAACTGCGCGGCAAAAATAATATTATACCCCAACCCGACAACCGGAAGGGTAGTGCTTTACAATAAAGGTAGCCGTCCCCCGGCCGGAGTGATAATATCGGATCTCCGTGGGCAAAACCTGGAGGGGCAGGTTGCCGTACGCTATGCGCCCGGCGAGATCCATATCGACCTTTCTTCATTGGCTCCCGGCATGTATTTCGTCCGTTCGGGAACTCAGGTCTATAAAGTGGCCAAACGATAGCAGAATACCGCCTGCTCCCGGTAATCGCAGGATACTTTTCCAGCTGCCGGGCAGAAATGCACGGGCTTTGCTCTTTTGGCTGCTAAGCAGCCGGAATGATAAAGATTAACCGCTGACACAACTGTTCAAAGTACAGCCAAGGCCCTGGCACACGCTGGCGCCTGCTGTGTATTGGTGCAATCGTCTGTAGCCTGCACGGTACAGCCGGGGCAGGCGCTTTTTACCCCTGTCTGGCACAAATCGGGAAACGGGCCACTGATAACATTACCTTCCTGGGCAGCAGTCAGGATGGTGACCCGTCCTTTGTGCAGGACCAATTCCGGTCCAGGTTCAATGTTTTTTCTTCATAAAAAAGGAGTTTGATTGATGAAGCACGAAGCTAAACCGCAGGAGCCGGGGCCGCGTTCTTCAATTGTATTTCCGGGCAGGAGCATCGTATCGTTGGACCGGGCAGCATAATGTCCGGCAGCCGGATATTGGGGCAGCAGCACAGCTGCAGCATTGCGGAACTGTTCTATTTGCCTGCATGTTGATATAGGAGCAAGTGGGCTCCGCCACATGAATGATACAATGATTCAATTGTAATTATTTAATTTTCAATAGTGTATTTGTCCTTTTTTTTGTCTTCCCCGTTGTCTTGCGCTTTGTCTATACCTGTCCCTGCCGATCTATGTCTTGGATGAATAATTTCACGAAACCCCGGTTTCCCTAATGTGTAGCCGGCAATCCTTAACCAATAATCCATCGCGCATGACACGGTCCTTACTTCTCATTTGGGCATTATTTGCGGCAGGAATTTCCCTGTACGCGCAGAACAGCTGTAACGGTGTATGGGGACAGTACCTGGTCAACCAAACCTTCGGGCAGGGCAACGGTACCGATCCCTGGTACGCGCCACTTGCCACCTATGCACCCGGGGCTTCTACCTCTACTACCTTCGTAGGCGTTGCCGGTCCTCCGGGCGGAGTATTGGTGGACAACTTTTCCGGCCTGGTCCAGGTACCTACGGTAAGCGGGCAGGGTTGGGTAACGACAACCGATCATACCGGCAATCCTAACGGGCTGATGTTCCTTATCAATGCGCCCTCTACCGCCGCAACCGTATTTTTTGAGTATACGATGAATGATCTTTGTCCCAATACGACCCTGAAGCTTTCCGTATGGATCCTGAATGTCAACCCGCCTTCGCTGACCTCCAATCCTATTTATCAATATCCCAATATGACGCTCCGGGCCGTGGATGTGGTTTCCAATGCTGTGTTGGGCAGCTCCGAGTCGGGCGATGTGGCTGCCGATGAAGCCTGGCACCAGTATTCGGTTGTCTTCAATAACGGCGCCAGCACGTCCATCAAGCTGCAGCTGGTCAATAATTCTGTGGGTTCCGGCTATGGCAACGATCTGGCCATCGACGATATTACGGTGCAGCCCTGTGTCCCCGAGTCGCACATCCTGCCCAAGCTCAACAGCACCGTCTGTCAGAATACGATCATTAATTTCGATGCCAATGTGATCAACAGCCCTTATAATCCGGCAGAATACCAGTGGCAGTATAGCGCCGACAATGGGCTTACCTGGCTCAACCAGGGGCCGGCAAGCGCCGCGACCAGCTATACTTTCAATACTGCGGGACTGACACCGGGCACCTATATGGTGCGCTTTATGACCGGCCCGCAGGGCCTCACCGGCAATTACAACTGTGTCGCAGTAAGCGATACCAGCGTAATTGAAGTGGCGGAATTCCCCCATACGACGGTGAACGCGTCGGTATGCCTGGGAAACACTTATAACTTCTACGGCCGCTACCTGGGGCTGGCCGGTACTTACGATACCTTGATCAAGAGCGGGCCGGCCGATCTCTGCGGCACGCTGTACACTTTGAACCTGGCGGTTAAGCCACGCCCCGATGTTGCTATTGCCGGACCGGAGAAGCAGGATCTGTGTGCGGGCGACACCCTGAGCCTGGCGGTCGGTCGTCCCGATGCCGGAGCTACTTACCAATGGATGCTGGAGCGGACGGCGATCACCGGCGAAACCGGCAGTGTGTATAAAACCGCTACGGGCGGAAGTTATCGTGTTGCCGGCCTGCTGGACGGCTGTGCCGATACTTCCCTGCGGGTGCTGGTCAGTGAAAGGGCGCTGCCGGAAGCCGCGATCCTTTACGACCCGGTTTCGCGCTGCACCTACGATACCCTGGAATTCAGCGCCGTACCGCAGGTCGGGGGCTCCTATTATAACTGGGCGCCGGAAAAGGCTTTCCGCATGTTGGGTGGGGCAGAAGGCCTGAGCGTGCACGGCTCCTTTAAAGAAGAGCAGATGGTATACCTTACCGTGTACAGCCCTTACGGCTGTCATGCCACCGACTCGGTAAAAGCCCTGGTGCATGCCTGTTGCCAGGCCCTGGTACCGACGGCATTCAGCCCCAATAACGATGGGCTGAACGACTACTTCCGTCCCGCGCTGAAACCCGGGCAGGAGCTGGTGACCCTGAAGGTATTTGACCGCTACGGGAAATTGGTGTACGACAATGGCAATATACAAAAGGGCTGGAATGGATGCTATAAGAACGGAGCGGCTGCCAATGCCGGCACCTACATGTATATCATGAGCTATACCTGCGATGATAAGAAAGTATATGAGCTGAAAGGTGATCTTACCCTGCTGCGATAAACAGCTCAGCGGCTGTCCATCCGTTTGAACATTTCTTCTTCCGTAATACCGAGCTTTTTAAAGAGGCGTAGCTTGGTCTTTCTGACCGAGTCAGGCGAGATGCCCAGGGCACTCGCCTTCTCGTTTACGGACAAGCCGATTTTTGAAAGCGCCAGCAAGCGTATCTCGGCATTGGTGAGTCCCGGAAAGTAACGTTCCAGGTGGATGAAGAACTGCGTATGGATCTGGCTGAAAGTATGTTTGAAATCCCGCCAGTCGTCCTCGGTCAATATGGTCGCCTGCTGCAGCTTGTTCAGTATCTCTTCGTTTTCCTGCTGGTCGTAGCCCGATTTCTGGTTGAGCTGTTCCAGTTCGAGCCGGGTTTCTTCCAGCAGCTTGCTTTTTTGCTTCAGGCTGCTGATATAGGTATCGAGCAGCTGGCGGGCATTGCCCAGCTGTCTCCGGGTATGTTTTCTTTCAATTTGTACCCGCCTGATCAGCTGCCATCCTGCCAGCATCAGCAGGATAACAATGATGATGGCGCCTTTGCGTTCGGTGCGGTGCCGCCGGTTCTCGCTTTCCAGCAGCCTGATATCGGCCTGCAGCTTTTCCGCCTCCAGCTTGCTTTTTATCCGGTCGGCCGCTACGATGTCCATTTCTTTGGCGGCTTTCTCCTGGTAATATAGAAAGGAATCTACGAAAAGCGTGGCTTTCTCTTTGTCCCGCTCTTTGTTTAGTTTAAAGAGATTGAAATAATAGCCCGCGTACACTTTGTTCTCGTTAGCGGCAAAAATAAGCGGCGCAGCATTTTGCAATACCCGGTCGGCCGAGTCCTTTTCCGACAAGGCCAGGTATATTTTCGCAATATCGATGCTGGCCCTGGCAGCGCTGGCGATCTGCTGCGTCGCTTTGCTGATCTGCACATCGCGGTAGAGGTAGGGCAGGGCTTCCCTGTATTGCTTTTTGCGGAACAGAAGCTCCCCGATATTGCCGCTTACGATACCGATCCAGTCAGCCACATGGGCCTTGCCGGCCAGCTCGAAGGCATGCTGGAAATAATAGCCTGCCGAGTCGTAGTTGCCCATCTGGCGGTAGCATAGCGCGATCGTGTTGTAGGCATCCACCACTTCCCTCATCTCTACGGTACGCTCGAACTTTACCCCTTCCAGCATAAAAGAAAGGGCATTGTCATAGTCGGCAAAAGAATAAAAAGTATTCCCTAACAAAGCATACAGCTCAAAAGTATTGGGAAAGGCGCTGAATCCTTTCTCTCCGGCCATTTCCTTGGCGCGGATAATATACTCGAAGCCTTTGGAGTAAGCCGGTGTTTTGCTGAGCGCATAACCCTTAAAGAACATCGCCTCTATATAAAGCATATCGGAACACCTGGGCCGGGCCAGCATTTCATTGAAGAAAGGAAGGCAGCTTATGGTCCGGAATTTATTGCTGGCATCCTGTATAAAACGGTATTTACCCTTCAGGAAAAGGACGCAGTTATACAGTGGACAGGATTTCCTGGCCGCTGCTATTTGCATCATTGTATCCAGGTTGCTGAAAGCGGTTGCCGAATCGGCATATTGGATCTCGTAGCTGAACAAGCGGAAGCTATAGTCTACCAGGGCGTCCTCTTCCAGGACCTTCAGCGAATCGATCGGGTTGCTGCGCCCTGCTGCATGATGTCCCAGCAAGCCGGCCATGATTAAGAGGCACCATAATGCTTTTCTCCTGCTTCCTGAGCAGGCATGTGCCCCTCCGGAAACGAAGTACAGGAAGCCGGAACGAAAACCTGTTCGGTAACCTCCGGGCTTGTGGAAACAGGTCTGCAGTATCGGGAACGGTGAAGGATAGCGAAGGAGAGACATAGTTTATCCCGCCGAAATTAAAAAAATGTTTTGACACTGCCGGGATATAGACTATGTTTAAAAAGGTAGTTCCCGTAACCCGGAAATGCTGGTGGGTGCAGTAAAAGGGATTTTACGATAACGGAAGTAACACGGCTACCGGAGCAATGTCACATCGCCTTTACGCTGGAAGGGACGCTGAAGAGTACCGCCGAAGAAGCTGAGCTCAAAGAAATAAGTGCCCAGGTCTGAGGGGCGGCCCTCAAAGAGGCCATCCCACCCTTTCTGAGGATCAGTGCTGGTATAAACGCGCTGCCCGTACCGGTTAAAGACCTGGAACCGGTAATGCTGTACAGAACACTCGGGGGCGATCACCGGCCGCAGCAGATCATTGATACCATCGCCGTTGGGTGAAAAGGCATTGGGAACACCAAAGCCACAGTTGCAGGTTGATAGGGTAACCGCTATGGAATCGGTGGCTCTGCATTCGTCCCGGGACAGGGTCACCTGGTATATACCGGTAGCTGTAGCCCGGTATTGGCTGGCGGTGCTGCCATCCTGCCACCGGTAAGCGGCGCCGGGCACGCCGCCGGCATCCAGCGTCAGCGCAGGAACATCGCATAAGGCCGTATCTGGTCCCAGGTCAAGGGATAAAGCATAGCTGCTCACCTTAAACGTGTCGATACGGGTACGGCAGATATCCTTGTAAGCTACATAGTACATGCCGGGACTGTTTACGGTTAACGTGCGTCCTGTGCTGCCGTCGTTCCAGCGATAATCAGCGCCCGTATCAGCCGATAGCGTTACCGGCTCCTGCTGCTGGTTAATGATACACAGCGCGATGGAGTCGTACCGGTTGACGGCGGTATCCGTCGGCGAGAGCAGCACTTCGGCTGGAAGCCCCGTACGGCTTGGATTAAGCAGGGGAACGCTTTTGGCCTGGAAGTCGCAGGCAATACCCGCAAGATTGGGTTTGTTGATGGTATGCAGAAAATTGCTCGCCGTAGTCACATAGATCTTCCCATTGTATTGCCGCAGGTATCCGGGCAGGTTGCCCGTCGTATCGATATGTCCAATCAACGTTTTGGAGGCGGTGATCGTCGCCGAATCATGGGTGCTGACATCGTACTGGTAGATGTCTATGCGGGAGCCGAATATTTCAGGATGCTCCCTGTAGGTGGCATACAGCTTACTGCCATCGGGCGAAAAGGCCGCAATATAGCTGCCGCTGGGTCCCAGCACACCCAGGTGTACCGGGTCCGATACCGTACCGGTCGACCGGTCCAGCTTATAGATCAGCAAACCGCCGGGGTCGTTGATATCAAGATAGCCCCATTCCGCTACAGCTATCCGTTTCAGGTCCGGAGCGAGCGCCATGCTATGACTTTCATAAGTAGGGAAATAGGAAACGGTTGGCGTCGTCACGGGAACCGGATCCACACCCGATGCGGTGATGTGATAAGCCAGGAAGACCGGTTGCAGCTGCAGGTGTACCATCAGCCATATATCGCATTGCGTGCCCGGTATGGCGATCATGCCTTCGCTGAGCCTTGCGTCATTGAGTGGTATATTTTTCCGACCAGGTATGATGTCTCCCTTACCGCCATCCAGCGCTATGTCCACTATGGAATAGTACAGGTTGCTTTCCCCCGGCGCGCCCGGCGAAGTGCTGATACCCCTGAGCGAAAAGACATAGTACTGGCCCTTATGGCCGATCACGGGAACAATACAGACACCCTGTATTGTACTGCCCACACCGTTAAAGGGCTGAGAACTGTTGCCCAGCAGGGAATCGCCGTTGGGCATAGGCATATGCTCCCGGTTAAAGCATATCGGACCGGCGCAGTAAAAAAGGAGCTCGCCGGTATTGGGATCGGCTACAGAAGCGGCGCCTTCCCAGCAATCTACCGATGAGATGAAAGGTATACCCGTATTGAAATTCATCCCTGCCTTCTGACCGAATACCCACACGCCATTCGCCTTGAGGAAGCCCGCTTCCTGGTTGTATTGCGCTCCCGAACGGAAGCACAGGCAGCAGCACAGGAAGAAAAGAAGGGCGGTGCCCGATAAATGCCGGTTCATGGTATCCAGGGTTTGATGGCGTGCAAAACTATTCCCTGCAACGAAGGAAGGCTAAGCAGCAGCGAAATAATATACGCTTTTATATGACCTGTTTCCTGGTTCAGCCGTTGGGAAAAGCAACTGCTTTGCAGGAGAATACCTGGAAATGTGTAGTGAAATGGTAATGGGAAACAGGTAGCCTTTGCGGCGCTGCTTTGCAGCGAACATAAACAAGCCCGGACACATACGCTTATGCGTTGTGTCCGGGCCTGCTCAAACAAGAACCGGTGCTAAGCGCGCATGATGCCCGGCTGTAGCTCTTTTTCCGCTTCAGCGTCTGCCGGTGCTGTAGCTTCCTGCTTTTTGCCTAGCGGTATGAAGCTCAGGGCCAGGGTCGCAGCCAGGAGGGAGATGCTCATCCACAATACCTGGTGTACACCATAGCGGGCAATGATGAGGCCGCCCAGCATAGTACCCAGGGAAATGCCGATGTTATAGCAGGAGGTCAGCAGGCTGTTGACAAACTCCAGCGCACTGTGCGGCACCGAACGGGTGGTACGGATATTGCCGATCAGGAAACCGCCGGTATGTACCGCGCCCCAAAGGGAAAGAATAAAGACCATGGGTATAAAGAAGCCGCCGAAAGTATAAGCCAGCAGCTGAACAAGGATAAGCGAAGCGAAAAAGACACGCGTGGTCAGCAGCACATTCTTGCTGAGCGCAAGGCCTGTAAGCCAGTTGCCCAGTACGCCCAAACCACCGAACAAAAGCAGCATTACGCTGATCTGCGTACCGTTCATCTGCGTGATCTTTTCCAGGTAGGCAGCAAGGTAGCCATAGCTGGAGAACATGCCGCTCAGCATCAGGATGGTGGAGACCAGGTTCAGCCAAAGCTGCGGGCTTTTTAAAACGAACAGCTGGCTTTCACCAGCTGTCTTCTTCGACGCCGGCATCGAAGGCACGAAGAACAGCAGGCCCATAAAGGCGATAAGGCTCACCAGGCTGGACAGGAAGAAGGAGGCCTGCCAGTTGTGAAAGAACTCCGCTGCATAAGTAGTGATAGGGACACCCATCACCGTGGCAATGCTCACACCCGACATCACTACGGATACTGCTTTGCTCCCCGATTCTTTGAAAGCCGCAGCCAGTGAAATATTCCAGAAGAGCGGGTGCAGCACGGCCGGCAGCACGCGTGCGATCATCAGTACGGTAAAATTGGGTGAGAAAGCTGAAAGCAGGTTGGAGACCACGAACACAGCCAGCACGGCAGACATCAGCACCTTGCGGTTCAGCCTGCCGGTCACAGCAGTGATCAAAGGTGAAGACAGCGCAACGGTTAATGCGAAAGCGCTGAGCAGCCATCCCGCCGTATCCAGGGAAACGTCAAAAACTTTAGCGAGATTGGGTAAGATACCGATAACACCGAATTCAGTGGTAATGATACCAAATGCGCCAAGGGCCATTGCATAGATCGATCTTTTCATCAGTTTTGTTTATTTAAATATTTAAATGTTTCGATGTATTTAAAGCCTGCATTTCATAGTAAGCAGGAGAAGAAAATAATTAATCCTTTAAAGCACTCAGGCTGCTGATATAATCGTCCAGCACTTCTTCATTCAAAACATACTTCAGGTTGCGGCCTTCTTTTTCCGGGATCAGCAGATCTGCGTCCACCAGCTGCTTCAGGTGGTGGGAAACGGAAGGCTGGGTGAGGTCGAGCAGCTCCGTGATCTCCGCACAATACAGGCAACCCTTTTTCTTTTTGAATTGCTGAAGAATGGTGATCCTGCTGGCATCGCTTAACGCACGGGCGATCTTCTCAAATTTTTTATTGTCCATCATCCGAACAAATTGAATACGGAAGCAAAGGTAGGTGTAAAACATAGAAACATGTAAATGTTTCTATTGGAAAAGTCAAAGCCCCTATTGAAGGTTTCAATATACGGTTAATAGACGGATCATGTAATCAAGAACCACAGGAAGCATAACAATGGAGAAGCTTTTTGCCATCCAACCAAGAGGTCATTTGATTGTTGTCTCTTGTAATGAAAGCATATAAAACAATAGTAGAGACGGCCAGCCGGCTGATCGCCGGCCGGAAGCTGACCATCGCTTTTGCCGAAAGCGCTACGGCCGGCAAGCTGGTGTATGCCTTTTCCCTGACACCTTATTCCGGCGAGATATTGAAAGGAGCGCTGGTCTGCTACAATGCTTGTATCAAGGAAGAGGTGCTGGGTATTCCCAAAGCAATGATCGAAACATTTACGCCGGAATCAGCTGAAGTAACCCGGGAGATGGCCCGCCGGGTACAGCGGCTGATGAGCACCGATATTGCAGTGGCTGTTACCGGGCTCACTACGTCGGGCGGGAGTGAACAGCCTGGAAAGCCCGTGGGGACCATGTTCTACTGTGTGTGCTTCCGCAACGAGATTCATGAACGGAAAAAGATTTTCGTTGGCGAGCCTGCGGAGATCATCGAGCTGGCTATCGAGCAGATCGGGAAAACCATTATTCATTTATTCGAAAAAGGAGCATGATGGCGAAGCATAAAGACAAAAGCTTTTTTTACAGGAACAGCCTCTCAATTGTTTTTATATCCCTGTTCCTGCTGGCCCTCGCGGCGCAGGCCTTCTTCGGATGGCGGGAGCATAATGAAACCCTGTCCGATGCAGGCGTGGCCGCAACCGGTTTTCTCAGCTACCTGGGAAGCGGGCATTTTTATGCAGCAACTTTCGAAAATTTCCAGAGCGAGTTCCTGCAGATGGCCTTGTATGTTGTGCTGACTATTTCGCTGCGGCAGATCGGTTCAGCAGAATCGAAAGACCTTACCCGGCTGGAAGAAGTGGACCGGGTGCCCGATCCGACGCGGCCTGGTGCACCGGGCCCGGTAAAGAAGGGCGGCTGGCGGCTGAAGCTTTACACGCATTCGCTTTCTATCGCTTTCTTGATCTTGTTCCTGCTGAGCTGGGCCGGCCACTTGTATGGTAGCTACCGGGAGTTTAACGAGCAGGAGGCTTTAAAGCATAAGCCGCCTAAAGAAATCCTCGCTTTTATGCAGGAGCCGCAGTTTTGGTTTGAGACTTTTCAGAACTGGCAGAGCGAGTTCCTGTCGGTTGCTTCTATCGTGATCCTTTCCATTTTCTTAAGGCAAAAAGGCTCTCCGGAATCCAAGCCTGTAGACGCGGCGCATATGGAGACCGGCAAGTAAATGGTGTTAAGGCTGCTTTGTCGCTTCTTTCCGTTCTTTTCTTTCCTTTTTCATTCGTTCTTTCAGGCCGCCTTCAACGCCGGGTGTGGGTAGTGTATGAAAAAGGTTACCCGGTCCGGTGGACTTTTCCGGTGTCTGGGTCGCCTGGTATTTGTGTGTCATGTTGGAGCCGATGCGTTCGACAAGACCCGGTGCTATACGGTGTGCCGCCAGGGCCGCTTTCGCCTTCCAGCCTGCAGCGATCGACCGTTTGCCGCGGAGGCAGGCATGCAAGGTTACATTCACCGCTTTACGGGGCGGGTCCAGGGCCATCATGCGGGGAGCATGCCCGGTATATACGGCTGCATGGTCCCATAGCGGGGTGTCCAACGCATAAGGCAGGACCGTGACCACCCTGATCTTTTTATACCCGTTCAGGCGCAGCTCCTGTCGTATCGTATTACCGATATTTTGCACCCCGGCTTTCGAGGCAGAGTAGGCCGCCTGGTAAGCAGTCGGTATATTGCTTTCTACCGAAGCAATATTGATCAGTACACCGGAACCTTGCCGGATAAACTGCTTCATGGCATAAAAACTACCATACAGCACACCGTTAAGATTCACGTCGATCACCCGCCGCTGGTCGGCAAGAGGTGTTTCCCAGAACCGGCCAACGGCCGCCACGCCGGCATTATTGATCCAGATATCTATGCGCCCGAACAGCTTGCCCACCGTATCCGCCAGCCGTTCTACCTGTTGTTCCGAAGAGACATCAGTAGGGATCACCAGTGCCCGTCCGCCCGCAGCTTCGATGGCAGAAGCGACTTTATCCAGTTCGGAACGGTTCCGTGATGCCAGCACGACCGTTGCCCTGCATCGGCCGGCTTCCAGGGCAATGCCCCTGCCCAGGCCGCTGGAGGCGCCCGTGATTACAAAGATCTTCGGGGACAGCTTTTCCCTTTCGCCGCGGGACAGGTTCCCGGTCCGGCAGGATACGAGGAATAAAAGGAGTCCTGTCAGCAACAGGACTCCTTTTGGGGCAATTTGCTTAAGCTGCAGCACGGCCGGATGCCTGTGCTTTGCAGTACTGCAATGACTGTTCATAACGGTTTGTTTTCGTTATTCACTGGCCGCCGCTTCGTTCACATAGCCTTCGGCGATCTCGCTGAGCAGCTGGTCTGTTTCTTTCTCCTCGTCGAGCGTCTGCTGGAGCAGCCGTTCTGCATCCTTCAGGCCCAGCGTAGCCGATAACGTACGCAAAGTACCATAGCTGGCTATCTCGTAATGCTCCACTTTCTGGGCAGCCGCAATTAGTGCGGCATCCCGTACCTCGGTACCTTCTTCCGTTTCTTCGATCAGCTCTTCCGCTTCTTTGATCAGTCCTTCCATGGCCTCGCATTTCTTGGAAGTCGGTCTTTTGCCGAGGCTTTCAAATACCTGTGTCAGGCGTTCTACATGGCCTTCTGTCTGGGTCATGTGGTCTTCAAATGCCTTTTCAAGCTCCTCGGTGGTCGCGGCTTTCGCCATTTTTTTCAAAGCCTTGACCAATTGCTTTTCGGCCCAGTTGATGTCTTTCAGGGAGTTGACGAACAATTCCATAAGGGCGCCTTCCTCCTGTGTCGTACGCTTGCTGCGTGTTGCGCCTTTTGCCGGCGCTGTTTTGGTTTGTGTCATAGTACAAATGGTTTTTTTGTGATAAAAAAGCTGTAATTCATTTACCGGTATTCGTTCTTATTCATCAAGAACTATGAGACGCAGTCCTTCTGAGGCCGGACCATTAAGCATTTCGCCGGTCACCGTATACCTGGCGCCGTGACAGGGGCAGTCCCAGCTACGTTCAGCGCTGTTCCACTGTACAATGCATCCGGCATGCGGGCATACGGGGTGCAGCGCGTATAGCTTTCCCTGCTCGTCTTTATACAAGGCGATCTTCTCTTCTTCATAAAGAACGATGCGGCCTTCTCCTTTGGCCAGCGCCGACAGTTCTGTTAAAGATTCCTGTTTGATGCGGTCGGCAACAAAATGCTTCAGCACGTCTGCATTTTCTTTGACAAACCGGCTGAAGCCGGCTACCGGCTTGATTCTTGAAGGCGACAAAAGACCAGCATAGGGACTGTCGCCCGATACGATAAGGTCGCAGAGGATCCGGGCTGCCAATGTGCCGAAGATCATGCCATTGCCACTGTACCCGGTGGCCACAAACTGGTGCTCGCCACCGCCCGGCAGGTGCCCGATATAGGGCAGGCCGTCGGCCGGCTCGTAGTATTGAGACGACCAGCGGTAAGCTACGGCCCGTACATCATAATATTTGCGGGCATACGCTTCCAGCTCGCTGAAGACATGATCGGCATGGGGTTCGTGGCCCGTCTTGTGGTCGTTTCCGCCCACCAGCAGGAGTGGCTTGCCCGCCTGCGTAGCCGTCCGGAAATAATGATAGGGTTCCTGGAGATCGTAAGCCAATCCATCAGGATATTGATCATTGGCCAGTTCCAGCGCAAGCACATAGGACCGGTATGGCGCACAGCGGAAGTGCAGCAGGTTGATGCCGGGCGGTATGTGCGTGGCATATATGATGTCTGTAGCACGATATTCTACCTGGCCTGCATGCACTTTTTGAAATGCACCTTCAGATTTTATAGATCCTGCTGCTGTATGCTCCTTTATGCTGCCACCTGCAGCAATATATTGCTGCAGCAAGGCAGAAAGATATTTTACGGGATGGAACTGTGCTTGCGCGCCGAACCGGATCGCCTTATCAAAAGGCAGCGGAACAGGAATGGTTGCGCTCTGCGCTGCCGGAATACCTACAGCTTCAAGGCCCTCCTGTATTTTGTCCAATTGCTTGCGTTCCCGTTCATTCTGCGAGAAGAGATAGCCGTCCTTGTACGCAAAATCGCAGTCTATATGATACTGGTCGACATGACCTTTTATTATGGCAATGGCTTCGGCGGCACCCCTGGCAACCAGGATTGCGTTCTGTTTGCCGAATTTGCTGATGAGATCAGCGTAAGGTGTATCGATCACCGTATTCAGGTGGGCAGTCGTTCCCGATGTCGTGCCGAAGCCCACATTATGTGCTTCCAGGATAAGGCATTTTTTACCGGACTGCAGCAGCAGCAGCGCAGTAGTCATACCGGTAATGCCTGCCCCGATAATGATCACATCGAAGGGCCCCGATCCGGGTGTAGTAGCCGGAGCTTCCGTTTTCAGGGATTCCTGCCATAAGCTTGTAGAAAAACCATCTCTGTTCTTCATCTTCAATACAGTTGGAAGTAGCCGGGATACACACTGTATACCAGCGCCAGCACAAGGCCGAACAGGATATGACCTAAATAGACCGAGCTGAGAAAAATACCTGTCCGTATCCTTGGTGTCAATGGATGCAGCTTCAGCATGAGCAGCCAGCATAGTACTGCTACAATGCCGATAAGGGCGCCAAACCCTATTCCTCCGCCAATTCCGGCGGGCAGCCAGTGTTTGGTAAGGCATAGCGCATAGATCAGCGAAAAGAAGATGCCTATGGCGTAATGCAGGATATTACCCCATATCAGGGCGACCGGCTGGTGCGATACCTTGCCGGAAGGAGTCGTTGTGAACGTAAATAAAGTACCCAGCACCCTGGGCACAGCCAGCTGGTAGCCGGTAGCTGCGGCGAACATCCGGACAAACATTGTCATTAAAAAGGTACCGGCAATTCCGGCGAGGATAATTACCATATTCAAAAGCTTAACAGTAGTGGTTTGCCTGGGATATTCCGGCATACCATGGTTATCGCTGTATTCCGGGCAATCTTCTTGCTGGTGTAATAGCGAACGGGTCTCTTGAGAAGTAATGCAAGAAATATACCGCTTTGCTGCACCGGGAAATAATCACTTGCAGATCATTGTGATAAATGAGCTTCGACCATCGGGCATTCCTCTTGCTCCAAGTAAAGTGTGGACAGAAATACCCACCAAGGTGAAATCCTTTCACTGCATGACGGCCGCAATAATTGCTTCTGCCGGCGCACGACACAGGAAAAACTTTGCCGGGAATGAGGCTCTTTTTGCCTTGCCGCGCTGCACGGCCGTTCTTAGATCACTGTTGATCAATCTCCGAACATATGGCATGGCATATGCTCTATTCAGTGTAAATCTTCCCGGCGGTCAGCGGCGCTGTTCTATAGGAAGGTCCTGCTGCTGCCGGATCTGTTCACTACTAAAACTATTTTCTATGCCAAACGAAGGAGCGATGACAAAAGCGATCGAAGAGCAAGCAGCTAAAGTACCCTCAACGGTTTTTCTTATCGGGGCGCTGACCTCAATGGGCGTTTCCCTTGCCTTCAAGCTTGCCGGCTGTAAGCATACAGCTCTTTTCCTGGGACAATGGGCTGCGCCCTTTTTGCTCCTGGGGCTATACAACAAGATCGTAAAAACAGAAGGCCACGATTGATCGAACCAGTCGCAAAAACAAAGCCACCGTGTCAACGGTGGCTTTTGTGCCTCTGGCGGCGTTCAGGCTTACTGATCGCGGCTTGCATGAATAGAAACGCTAATCGTGAATGCCGCTGTCATTATTTATGTTCTGCAGTAATCGTACCGGACAGAATGCACAAAACGCTGAACAGTAAAGAAACCGGGTAGCACTATTTTTATCAAATCTTTTACAGCGGAAAAATTTGCACAATGGGTGCAAGCCAGGTAACGCCTGTAACAACCGGCATCGGCCGGGTTATGAGAAGTAATGGGGTTAAGGGCCTGGTTTGCTGAAAGATAAACAGCCCCTGCGATCCAGTGCCTGCTTGGTATATCTTTTGCGCTATCATCAACGATGGCAGCGGCTGTTTGAGCCGATGCGGCATCGGCTCAAACATAGGGCCGGTCTTGCTTGTTATCCGCTTAAAATAAAACGATATGAAAAAGCACATCTTATTTTTCCCTGTTGCAGTTGCCCTGCTGCTGGGAAGCTGTAACAACAATGGCGGACAGGATAGCAAAGAAGCCGCCGATAGCATCAACGAGTCCAGGATAGAAAGCAGGGAAGATGGCGCAGCAGATACAAGCGCCAGGGTGGCGGTTGCAGAGGACGATGCAGAATTTGCTGTGAAAGCCGCTGCCGGAGGGCTTGCAGAAGTCGAACTGGGAGCGCTGGCGCAGCAGAAGGGCGTATCAGCCGAAGTAAAGGACTTTGGCGGTATGATGGTAAAGGATCATAGCGCCGCTAACGATGAGCTCAAAGCCCTGGCGCACAAAAAAGGTATCACCTTGCCGGCAACACCTGATACGGATGAGCAAAAGCTTAAAGCCGATCTGTCAGCAAAATCAGGAGCAGATTTCGACAAAGCTTATATTAAAGCAATGATCGATGATCATGAAAAAGACGTCAGGCTTTTTGAAAAGGCTTCCAGGGAGCTTAAGGACCCGGAGCTGCAGCAATTTGCGACAACCAAGCTGCCGGTGCTGAGAAGCCACCTGGAGCATTGCCAGGCAATAGGTAAGAAAGTAAAATAGTTGCTGAAGGTATATTGCGGGCGAAAGTTCCGCATTGTTTTTCCTGCTGATAATGTATTGTACTATGAAGTTCATTTCCCGGAAAGTGCATGCTGTATTGGATATCCTTCTTGTCCTGGCCCTGATCGCCGGTCCATGGCTCTTTGTACCCGGGAAAAAGGGAGTTGAGTCTGTGGCCCTGCTGGGAGCGGGGATAGGGGTGCTGGCCTATAGCCTGATGACCAAGTACGAGCTGGGTGTCGTCAGAACGCTGAATTTCAAAAACCACCTGTCGATCGATCTGATCTGTGGTGTTTTCCTGCTGGCTTCGCCATGGCTGCTCAATTTCGGAGATCGCTCCTACCTGCCGCATGTTATTATGGGCGCCCTGTTGATCCTGTTTGCAATCACGACCAGGAATCAATCTATTTCGGTAACGCAGCAGGAAAAGACTTTCACGTTCTGAACGGACGCCGGCTGGCGATAGAATTCTTACGCCTGCTTGTGTTTAAAGTGTTGGCTGGGTAGGCATCGTTACGTTTGTTGTACAAAATTCCCCGCCGGGATCGACCCGCCCGGCTTCAATCCACTGTTACTGAACGGTCGTCGGTTACGGTACGCTGTTTGCTCCGTTTATATCAATGTCTTCAACTTATGTTTCATCCCAAAAATAAAATGCTAATGAAAAAGGACAACACCGTCGGTACCGCCGGCAATGCTGCATCGACGGTAAACAGAACAAACAATAAAGCCGGTAGCGGCAATGCCGCCGAAGACCAGAAACGGCCTTTGCTGGAAAAGCTTTTCCTGGATATGCTGAAAGATATCTATTGGGCAGAAGACCACCTGGTGGAAAAGCTTCGTGTGATGAAGGAAGCAGCAACGACCGACGAGCTGGAAGAAGCTTTTGAGGATCACCTGTATGTAACACAAAGGCATAAAAGCCGCCTTGAAAAGGTATTCCGGCTCATGGGCGTAGCGCCTGAAGCCAAAAAGTGCGATGCGATGCAGGGCCTGACCAAGGAAGCGGAAGCGATGATCGGGGAAACCAAAGAGGGCACGATGACGCGGGATGCCGCGCTCATTATCGCGGCCCAGAAGATTGAGCACTACGAGATCGCTACTTACGGAAGCCTGGTGCAGCTGGCGCTTACGCTCGGCTATGAACAGGCGGCAGATCTGCTGGAAAGGACCTTATGGGAAGAAGAGGATACAGATGCCCTGCTTACCGATATCGCAGAATCGGATGTCAATCCTATGGCGGATGAAGAAGAAAATGATGTTGCTGAAGGTGTCAATACCGCTTATGAAGAGGTCGGTACGGGCCGTTAGCGACATGCTGCTATTTATGGAATCTGACAAAGGAGATAGCGAAGCTATCTCCTTTGTCAGATATGGGAACAGCGTATTTAACGCTACTGAGCGCCGTACATTGCAGTGGCAAGGTAAAGTGCTTAGCTTTGTCCTGTCCTGTATTTGAATGGTGAGCACCATGCAACAAGTTCCCGGCTTGTATGTTAAAAGTTAGTACTGCTGGTTAAGCTGAAGGCCGGGTGAACACAGCATCGCATAAGAAAATAGGATATCCCGCTTATAAATCTGTTATCTATGATCCGGATTGCACTCATTGAAGACCATAACATTGTCAGGAATGGTATCAAAACCTTACTGAACAAGGAGGAAGACATGGAGGTCGTCGCTGAGGCCGCGCATGGGGAAGAAGCCCTGAAGCTGCTGGAAGAAGGGCTGCGTCCTGACGTCGTGCTCAGCGATATCAATATGCCCGATGTCGACGGTCTGTCGTTGTGCCGGATGGTCATGGAACATCATCCCGGGATCAAGTTCATTATCCTTTCCATGTACGACCAGGTAGAATACATCAACCAGGCCTTTAAGAACGGAGCGCTGGGCTACATCCTCAAGAATGTAAGCCCTGACGAGCTGACATTTGCCATCAGGCACATCTGTCTGCGGGAAGAAAGGTATATCTGCTCGGAGCTGGCGATAAGGATGCTCGAGCGCCAGATCCAGTCTTCGGATATATGCCTGCCGGAGCATAGTGAATTTGATTTTACAAAAAGGGAGCTGGAGATACTGACCCTGGTCAGCGAAGGATACACCAACCAGGAGATCGCCGACAGGCTGTATACCAGCAAACGTACGGTAGAAGGGCACCGGCAAAGCCTGATCGAAAAGACCGGCGTCCGGAACTCTTCAGCATTGATCCGTTATGCGCTGATCAATGGTCTAATCCGCTGAAGGCAATGGAAAAAAAATCTCCGCTTTGGTGCCGGTCTTCACAGGTGATGATAATGAAAATGTGCCGTTCATCGTCTTTACCCGGTTTTCGATGCTGAGCAATCCAAACCCGTTCTGCAGCGCTTCTGTATCGGTTCCTGTGCCATTATCCTGTACCACCAGGTGAATGCCTTCCCCGCTCTCCCGAAGTGAGATGGATACTGATGTCGCGTTGGCATGCCGTACGATATTGTTGATCAGCTCCTGTGCCATACGGAAAAGGACCAATTGGGTATCGCTATTCAACGTCGTCAGGAGACGGAAGTCAAACGTGCAGCGGATATTTCTTTCTGTCAGGCTTCTCCCGATCATGTCGCGCAAAGCAGTTTCGAGGCCAAAATCTTTTAGGACGACCGGCATCAGCTCAAACGATACCTGCCTTACCTTCAGTATCGTGCTGTTCAGCATTTTCCTGATCTCGCTGAGCGAAAGATGTTCCAGCTGCATCTGGATTGCCGATAGCTGCTGCCCGATTTCTGTATGCAGATGCTCTGCTATTCTCCGGCGTTCCTGTTCCTGCATGGCGGTTACAGCGCGGGTAATTTCCTGCTCCTGCTGCTGTACGAGCACCTGTAGCTTCTGCCTGGCGGTAACCAGCTGCTCTTCCAGGAAAGCCGCCCGCCGTAAGAGCTCATTCGACGCAGAAAGATCTGAAGATGATGTTTCATGGAAAATATAGAGCAGCAGATAACTGCCGTCGTCCAGTCTGTAGGTCGTCAGGTTGCTGCCCTCCGCCGGCAGATCAAGCGGCGTAAAGGTATTGTTCCGGATGACGTCCTGCAGCCATTGCTTTTGTTCGCTGCTCCAGCCGGAACCGTGGGTTTCAATAAAATGCTCATCTATTAAAGTTCCGCCGGCAATTTTCCAGATATCCGCCGCTGCTGCGTTGGCGTGGATCACGGAAAAATATTTGTCGATGTGAACCAGCGCTATTCCTGGGGGAGAAGTGTAGGTAGTGTTTGCTCTTTGGTTGTTTTTGATAGGTTTCTCGTTAGGTCGTTTCGGCATGGTCCCTTTATTCCAAACCCAAAATAATCAAACAATTTCGACTTAAAGATATGACAGATACAAGGGTACAGCAAAAAGGGTATTTACCGCAAAACAGCGCAGGTATTTATAACGAAGACAAAAAATACGATCGGCGCTGTCCGCGCGCTCTTTTACCCGATATTCATTTCCTTAAGTTTGTTGTACAAGGTTTTCCTGTGTACATGAAGCAGGTCAGCCGCTTTTCTCTTGTTGAAATGAGCCATTTCCAGGGCTTTTATAATCCGCTCCTGCTCTGCTTTTGCCGAGGCCTGCTTCAGGTCGACGGCGCCTGCTTTGTCCGGGAGTCCGGTAAAAGCGGGGCCAGGCTCGCCGGGTAAAACGCCTGCGGGTATGGCTCTGCCATCCGGAGTAAGCAGGCAGGCCCTTTTCAGCGCATTTTTGAGCTCGCGTATATTGCCCGGCCATGCATACCTGAGCAGCCTTTGTTCTGCTTCCGGGGAGAAGCCGCTTGTCTCTTTGCCCAGCTCTGCGGCAATAGCAGCGAGCAGCTGGTGTGCCAGCGGCAATATGTCGCCGGTACGTTCCCTCAGCGGGGGCAGTACAATCGATACTTCATTGAGCCGGTAGTAGAGATCGGAACGAAAGGAGCCTTCTTCCAGCGCCTGGTCGAGGCTTTCATTGGTCGCCGCCAGCACGCGTACATCTACCGCTTGTTCCCGGGTCGCGCCTGTTTTCCTGATTTTCTTTTCCTGTAAGCAGCGGAGCAGCGATACCTGTACGTCATAGGGTAGATTGCCAATCTCATCAAGGAACAGCGTACCGCCGTCAGCCAGCTCGAATACACCCGCTTTGTCGCAGGCCGCATCGGTAAACGCCCCTTTGACATGGCCGAACAGCTCACTTCCGGCCACATCCCTGCTCAGGCAGCCGCAATCCACAGCAATAAAAGGTTTGTCCTTTCTCCGGCTGGTATTATGGATCATGCGGGCGATCACTTCTTTGCCCGTACCGGTTTCTCCGCAGATCATTACCTGGTAATCGGTAGGCGCTACGAGGCTTACCAGCCGGTGCACTTCCTTCATGCTTTCGCCTTTTCCACGATAAGGCTCTTTTTCGCCGGCTATATCGGTCCGGCTTGCTGTGCTGGCAAGCTTTTGCCCGATATGGCGCAGCAGATCGGACGGAATATGCAGGGCTCCGGAAGCGGCCGCTTGATTGATCGCCTCGAGGGCACGTATATCGCCCGGCACCGATATCATCAGCACCAGCGCTCCGGGAAGCAGCGCTTCGAGTAATTGATAACGTTCTTCTTTTTCGCTGCAGTCGCGGCGTATATCAAGGATAATGGCGGGCGGACAAGGGTCGGGCAATGCAGGGAGCGTCTGCTCATAGCGGATAGTCGTGGCAGCGGTGCTGCTGCCGGTTACCGACCGGGGATTGAGGATCCTGTCCTCATCAAATACAAGGATAGCTTGCATGGTTTGGCTTTTGGAATAAGAATGCTAACCAATAAGCTGGGCCGATAGTTATACGCAGTTTGCGCCGGATACCTGATTTGCCTTGCGTTAACTACGCGCTGACCGGTATAAGGAGCTTATCTTCAGCCCTTCCGGCCGGCGTTATCCTTTTCTTAAAAAAAGAAGACGGCAATCATCGGCAACTAAAGTGGGGGCTTCCCTGTTGAACCATCTGATACTTTTTCATCCGCAAAATCAGAACAATGAGCAAGCCGATGCAGGACCCGCAGACAAAATATCCCGCGCCGCCTTTCCCCCAGCAGCAGATAGCTGTTCCCGGCACGGAAAAAGAGATGAATCCCAAGGCCGATCATGGCGAACATAGCTACAAAGGCAGCGGACGGCTGGCAGGAAAGAAGGCAATCATTACCGGCGGCGATTCCGGTATCGGAAGGGCTGTGGCCATTGCCTATGCAAGGGAAGGCGCCGATGTAATGATCTGTTACGGTTATCATACAGAAGAAGCCGATGCGCAGGAAACGGCACGCTGGGTAAAGGATGCGGGGCAGCAGGCGATCCTGGTGCAGGGCGATATCGGGGAAGAGGAGCACTGCAGGAAAATTGTGGCGACGGCGATAAAGGAATGGGGCCGGCTGGATATCCTGGTCAACAATGCGGCTTTCCAGATGTCGCATAAAACGATCGCTGAAATCCCCGCCGAAGAGTGGGAACGGACCTTCGCTACCAATATGCACAGCATGTTCTATCTCTGCAAGGCTGCCGATCCGCACCTGCTTCCCGGCAGTGTCATTATCAATACCGCATCTGTAAATGCTTACCACCCCAATGCTGCGCTGCTGGCTTATGCGGCGACGAAGGCCGCCATTCAGAATTTTACAGCCAACCTCGCGCAGGTCCTGCTCGAGCAGGAACGGGGCATACGGGTCAATGCTGTTGCTCCCGGACCGGTATGGACACCATTGATCCCCTCGACAGTCCCGGGTCCGGCCCATTTCGGTGAAGATAGCCCCATGAAACGCCCGGCCCAGCCTGCGGAGATCGCACCCTCCTATGTATTCCTGACTTCAGAAGAAAGCAGCTATATCTCCGGCGCAACTCTTGCCGTAACGGGCGGCAAGATCACGATATGACCTTACAGGAATCAATCCCATGCACCTTCCTGTTCCCTGGCTATGGTATCGCTGTCGCAGAACCAAGCGAAGAAATCCTGGGTTCCGGGTAAGCGTCCTTCATACAGCAGCTGCGCAATGTCCAGCCCGGCCCAGTAACGGTTGATCCAATAGACAGGTTGCCTGTAATAGGGCTTTAGTATTCCGGTGCAATCCCCGGCAAGCGGGAATAGGCATGACACAGCATATCGAGCCGTTTTTGCCTGCGTTCAGCTCTTTTAGTACCTGGGATAATGCTGTTTGTTCCGGCAGCCCGGAAGGGGTATGCCTGATCCGGTGCATAGTCATGTGTCATAGCATATGGTTGAAATATGGTTTCTTAAAGGATGTACCGGCATGGAAGCATTCGGAACCGGTACCACCGTGGCAGTGTTCACGCTTTTGGCGGGCAAGGTGGCTATCCGTAAAAGAAAAGAAGGGCGCCACCGGTCATCCGGGGCCCCTCTTCCTGAGTTTTACGGGAAAGTTATCTTCCGCCGTGCGAAGCGCGGCCGCCCATGGCCGCGATACGGCGCACCTCAGCTTTGCCCATGGATGCAAAGCCGCGACGGCTGCTTCTGCCTCCGCCATTATTACCACCGCGTCCACCGCTATTACCGCCGCGTCCACCGCTATTACCGCCGCGTCCACCGTTGTTGCTGCTACGTCCGGCGCCGTTACCACCGCGTCCGCCACCATGCGAGGCGTGTCCCCCCATAGCGGCAATGCGACGTACCTGGTCGCGATCCATTGCTGCAAAGCCTCTGCGGCTTCCGCCACGGCGGTCGTCGTCATCATCATCGTCATCGCGTCGTCTTCCGCCACCGTGGGACGCGTGCCCGCCCATAGCGGAGATGCGGCGGACTTCATCCCGGTCCATAGCGGCGAAGCCTCTGCGGCTTCCGCCACCACGGTCATCGTCATCATCATAGCGCCCGCGGCCGTTTCCACCTGAGCTGCGGCCTCCGCCACGGCGGTCGTAGTCATCGTCATCATCGCGTCGCCGGCCTCCGCCATGGGAAGCGTGACCGCCTTTGGCTGCGATGCGACGTACTTCGTCGCGGTCCATAGCGGCAAATCCGCGGCGGCTGCGACTATCTCCGTAGTCGTCATCATACTCGTCGTCTTCGTATCTGCCCCGTCCGCGGTTTGAGCGATCATCTTCATCATAGTCGTCTTCATCGTATCTGCCCCTTCCGCCATGCGAAGCCCTGCCGCCTTCAGCGGCGATGCGGCGTACCTCATCACGGTCCATAGCGGCGAATCCGCGACGGCTGCGACCATCTCCATAGTCGTCATCATCATACTCATCGTCATAACGTCCGCGCCTTCCACTATAGCGATCATCGTCGTCATCGTCCTCGTAGCGGTCATTGTACCGGCTACGGCCACCGCCATAATCATCATAGTCGTCATCCTCATAATCCTCATCGTAACGGCTGCCGGAGCTGTAGGAGCGTTCGCCGGACCTTCTGTAATCCCTGTCGTCTCTGTCGGAATCGTAATTTCCCCGATTTCGTGTTGGCATAGTTCAATGTTTTTTTAGGTTGAAATATGTTTATAGATTCAAATGCTATGCCAGCAGCTCATCACAGACAAATATGGATTGTCTGCCTGTATTAGGTGCTTCAGAATGAAAGCTTCCTGTATTGCGGTTGCAACAAGAGGTGGCAATGGGTAATTGCTCCAGGTGTAAGTATTTTCATGTTAGGTGCAATCCGCTCCACGAATGGGGCTTTGCTTAGGAGGTAGGTAACCACTTCTCCCTTTTCATTTAAAATTTCCCTCAGGCCACTATGGATCAATTGCCTGCACTGATAGGGGGCTTAGCTCCGGCAGCTTTACGATCTCTTCTTCGAGATATATAGCCCTTTGTGCGATTTTCCGGAAGTCATCAGCAGCAAAGTGAAGATGCTTAATGGCAGATTGATATCGTCTCGGATACCGGGGGCACCGGGGTCTTTATGATGATTCCCAATAAGATCGGATTGAAACAGGGACTATGCTAACTGTTGCTGTTCTTGCACTTATTCGGCAATACGGTTCCCGTATCAGCATTTCCTTTTATCCACCTTTTCTCACAAGACCGTTGAAGGCTATGCCCTTAGGTGCGCGCACCAGCTGTGGCATTGCTTTTGCGCTGTTACAGCAGAATATTTTTTAACCGCTAAACACAAAAGCTATGCCTATAGTAAAAGTAATTGAAGTCATTGCGGCTTCGGAAGCCAGTTTCGATGATGCCATCCGGAATGCGGTGCGGGAGGTGGCCGATACCGTCGACAATATCGATTCCGTTTATGTAAAAGATTTTAAGGTACATGTAGAAGGTGGTCAGATCAAATCCTATGGCGCTATATGTAAAGTCGCTTTCCGTGTCAATAAGAACGGTGCGAAGGGGGCCGGGACCGCATCCGGTCCGTCCGGTAAGAAATGAGCAGGCTGGCCGGCGCACGTGGCAGAAGAGATCTCCGGTTGAATGTACGGCCACTGGAAATGATCTTGCGGCTCAGCCTGGGGCTGGCCCTGCCTTTTATGCTGGTGTGGGTACATCCGCTTTGGCTTATTATTGTCAATACTGTGGTCGCTACCTATCTGCTGGTCACTGCTGCGCTCTTTTTCTGTCCGCTTAAATTCTTTTTTCAGCATGTGCTGGCGGGCAATAAAGGGGCCACTAAAGATGAACGGAAAATGCCTTTCAAAGATCTTTAGGAAGAATGCTGCTGAATCATTTTTTATGAACGCCATAGCGGGTGGCGCCATTTTTTTCCTGCTCGGCCGTAGCCGGAGTACAACAAAAATTACGATTCAAGCCCGTTTACATTTCGAATCGCTCAATGTGACGCGCCTGAAGTATCTTAAGACAGCCTTGCGTTGTTCTGCTGGTTTGATAAGAAATCGTTATACCCCGGAAAGCCTGATGGATCAGGGTCAACAATACTGTTTCTGTGTTGTTGATCTTCGCTATGGAGCTGAAAACGTACATTGGTTTCCCCTTTCCTTTAGGAGCAACCTGGGATGGCAAAGGAGTTAATTTCTCATTGTTTTCTGATAACGCGACGGCTGTGGAGGTCTGCCTCTTTGATCATAAGGAAGATGCGACACCATCGGCTTGTGTCCGGATCACAGATCGAACCTACAGTGTGTGGCATGTCTATATTCCGGGACTGAAGCCGGGCCAGCTGTATGGCTTCAGGGTACATGGTCCTTACCGCCCTGAAGAAGGGTTGCGCTTTAATCCGCACAAGTTGCTGATCGATCCCAACGGTAAGGCGATATCCGGTGTGCTGAACTGGCACGATGCTTTATTCGGCTATGAGATCGGCAGTCCTGACGGCGACCTGAAGATGAGCAAAACCGATAGCGCGCCTTATCTGCCGAAAGCGATCGTTGTGACGAATGACTTCGATTGGGAGGATGACAGGCCATTGAAGATACCTTACCAGAACACCATTATCTACGAAGCCCATGTAAAGGGTTATACCTGGCTTAATCCCGATATACCGGAGGAGATCAGAGGAACCTATGCTGCTATCGCTCATCCTGCTTCTGTCCGGTACCTTAAGGCGCTCGGCATTACAGCGATCGAGCTGATGCCCGTTCATCATTTCGTTACCGACCGCTACCTCAACGATAAAGGCCTTACCAATTACTGGGGTTACAATACCATTAATTATTATGCGCCCGATATCCGCTATTCGGCCTCCTCGGAATGTGGCGGGCAGATCAATGAATTCAAGCAAATGGTGAAAGACCTGCACAAAGCGGGTATCGAAGTAATCCTCGATGTAGTGTACAACCATACCGGCGAAGGGAGCGAGCTGGGACCTACCTTGTCGTTCAGGGGAATCGATAATGCGTCTTATTACCGGTTGCAGGATGAGAAGCGTTATTATATGGATTATACCGGCACGGGAAACACTCTCAATACAGTACAGCCCAATGTGCTGCGTATGATCATGGATAGCCTGCGCTACTGGATACTGGACATGCATGTAGACGGTTTCCGTTTCGACCTGGCCTCGACCCTGGCCCGGGAGCTGCATGAGGTGGACCGTCTGGGCTCCTTTTTTGATATCATCCACCAGGACCCTGTGATCTCCCAGGTGAAGCTGATCGCCGAACCCTGGGATGTGGGCGAAGGGGGGTACCAGGTGGGTAAGTTTCCTCCGGGCTGGGCCGAATGGAATGGTATGTTCCGCGATTGTATCCGGGATTATTGGCGGGGAGCAGATAGTATGCTGGCCGAATTTGCCGGCCGCTTCACCGGCTCGGCTGATTTGTATAAAGATGACCGCTATCCGACAGCCAGCATCAATTTCGTTACAGCGCATGACGGCTTTACCATGCGCGACCTCGTCTCCTATAATGAAAAGCATAACGAAGCGAATGGTGAAGACAACCAGGATGGCGAAAACCATAACCGGAGCTGGAACTGCGGAGCAGAAGGGGATACTGACGATAAATCCATATTGAAGCTGAGGCGGCAGCAGGTCCGCAACCTGATGACCACGCTTTTTTTGTCCCAGGGAGTACCCATGCTGCTGGCAGGTGATGAGATCGGCCGCACGCAGAAAGGCAATAACAATGCCTACTGCCAGGACAATGAGATCTCCTGGATCGACTGGGAAAATAAGGACGAAGTGCTGCTTGCCTTTACGCAAAAGCTGATCCGGATCAGGAAAGAGCATCCTATCTTTTGCCGCACCCGCTGGTTCAAAGGAGCCAAGCTAAAAGAAGGATCGGTTGCCGATATCGCCTGGTTCCTGCCCGAAGGAACAGAGATGACAGACGAGAACTGGAATCATGACTATGCCAAGTCGCTGGCGGTTTTCCTGAACGGGCAGGGGATCAATGCACACACTTATGAGAACGAGCCGATCACAGACGATCATTTTTATATCCTGTTCAACGCCCATTACGAGGCTTTAGCCTTCAGGCTGCCGGACGCAGCCTATGGCGAACAGTGGATAAAGATCATAGACACGGCGCAGGAGGAAGAAAATGAGGCGCAGGCGCTTTACCGCTGTGGCGAAAAGCTGACGGCGGCAGGGCGTTCTGTAGTCGTATTGCAGCAAAAGAAAAAATAGACCAGAATGAACCAACCCGATATCCGGAGAAAACAGTTAGGGATCAGCTTCCATGAAGGGCGGGCCGAAGTGTTGCTGTGGGCGCCAAAGGCCAGGGAACAGGTAGTGCTGCACGACGAGACTACAGGCGAACATTTGCCGCTGGAGCGAGGAGCATTCGGCTATTGGACCTTACAGACCGATCGTATAGCGGACGATGACTTGTACTGTTTTTCTATTGATGGAGGCAAACCTTTGCCCGATCCGGCATCGCTATCGCAACCGGACGGCGTGCATGGCCCCTCTCAGGCATTGGATCTGCAGCATTTCCCCTGGACCGATCAGCAATGGCACAACCCCGATTTTGGCGATTACATTATTTACGAGCTGCATACCGGTACCTTCAGCGAAGAAGGTAATTTCAACGGGATTATGGCTAAGCTCGGTTATTTGAGGAGCCTGGGTGTGAACGCAATCGAGCTGATGCCGGTGGCGCAATTCCCGGGGCGCCACAACTGGGGCTACGATGGTGTGTTTCCCTTTGCCGTTCAGCAGAGCTATGGCGGCGCCAGGGCTTTGCAGGAGCTGGTAGACCGCTGTCATAGCGAAGGCATCGCCGTAATCCTGGATGTGGTCTACAACCATCTGGGACCAGAAGGCAATTATCTCAAGGCTTACGGTCCTTACTTTACCGGCAAATACAAAACGCCCTGGGGCGAAGCGATCAATTTCGATGATGCCTGCTGCGACCCGGTACGGCGCTTTTTTATCGAGAATGCTTTGATGTGGTTACGTGACTTCCATATCGACGCTCTCAGGCTGGATGCCGTGCATGCGATCAGGGACTTTAGTCCGCAGCATATTACCAAAGCCCTGAATGATGCCGTGACTTTATATGCCGACACTGTAAGTAAACGAAAGTACCTGATCGCGGAGACCGACCTTAACGACAGCCGTTATATCCGCCCCGTGGCCGATTGTGGCTATGGCTTAAGGGCGCAGTGGAGCGACGAGTTCCATCATGCGCTGCGGGTGGCTGTGGGACAGAACCGTGAAGGCTATTATGCCGATTTCAATGGCCTGGAAGACCTGGCTGTCGCGATGAAGAATGCTTATGTTTTTACCGGGCAATACTCGGAACACAGGCAACGCAATTTCGGCACACCGACCTGGGGGATCAGCGGCGATCATTTTGTCGTCTTCGCACAGAACCATGACCAGGTAGGTAATAGAATGCTGGGAGAGCGACTGTCTCAGCTGACGGATCAGGAAACGGCAAAGCTGCTGGCAGCAGTAGTGCTCACGGCGCCTTTCGTTCCCTTGCTATTCATGGGGGAAGAGTGGGGGGCTTCTTCGCCCTTCCTGTATTTCACCGACCATAGTGACAAGCAGCTGATACAGGCCGTGGAAGCCGGGCGGAAAGCCGAGTTCGCTGCCTTTCAGCGGGAGGGCGAGCCTTTCCCGGCCAATGCCGAAGCAACCTGGCTCCGTTCCCGGCTCGACTGGACAGAGCGGAGCGGTGACCGGCACGAAACGATGTTCCGCTTTTACAGGCATCTTATACAGCTAAGGAAGACGCATGCCGCTTTAAAGAATTATGACCGCGCTGCCGTAGAAGTGTCCTGCGATTCGTCTAAAGAAGTGTTGATCCTGGAGCGCACCTATGAGGAGCAGCACTTGTACTGCCTGTTCAACTTTTCCCTTCAGCCGCATGAGGTCCGGCTGCGGGAAGATGCCTTTCCTCTGCGGCTATTGCTTTGCTCGTCGGATCAATGCTGGATGGGCCCCGGCGATAGCGCATCACGTTATGATCGGGATACAGTATTGACCTTAACGCCCCGTTCCGCTCTTATCCTGTCCAACGATCATGTATCTTCCTGAAGCCACATACCGCGTCCAGCTCAATAAGGAGTTCACCTTCGCCCATCTGAGGGCGATTATTCCTTACCTGCACCAGCTGGGAATCAGCACCATCTATGCGTCGCCCATCTTTGCAGCCGTTCCGGGCTCAAGGCATGGCTATGATGGTATCGATCCCAATGCGATCAATCCGGAGATCGGGACGTTGGGCGAGTTCAGGGAGATGGCTGCCGAGCTGAAGCAGCGTGGCATGGGCTGGCTCCAGGACTTTGTGCCCAATCACATGGCATATACGCCGCTTAATCCCTGGATATGCGATTTTCTTGAAAAAGGAAAGATGTCCTTTTACGATCATTATTTCGACAAGAACCCCGATGAGCCGCTGATGGCGCCCTTCCTGGGACAACCATTTCCCGATGTGCTGGCGGCAGGCGAGCTGAAGATCGTTTATGAAAAAGGCCGGTTATACCTTCGTTACTTCGAAGCCTGCTACCCGCTGAACTATACAGCTTATGGCGATATCCTGTACCACGAGTTGTTCGACGACTTTCCCTTCCTCCCCGTGCGCAGGCAATTGGATATCCTATCGCAGGTTACGGACAGCGAAGGTTTCCAGGATGCCTGGGAGCTCCTGCTGAACCACCTGGAATGGTCTTTGGCCGATACTGCCGTTGCTGCACGTTTTGCCGCGGGGCTTGAGGTCCTCAGCGAGAATAAAGATTTGCTTCAGCGCCTTTGCGAGCAGCAGTTTTATCGCCTGTGCCATTGGAAGGAGACTGATACGCGGATCAATTACCGGCGGTTCTTTACGATCAATAGCCTTATCGGGATCAATATACAGCACGCAGAGGTCTTCCGGCACTATCACCGGCTGCTGTTCCAGCTGATAGAAGAAGGCCTGGTACAGGGCATACGTATCGACCATATAGACGGCCTGTATGATCCGGGGGCTTACCTGGAGCAGCTGCGGGAACATACCGGTGACGACGTTTATATCGTAGTGGAAAAGATATTGGAAACAGAAGAAAGCCTTCCGGCACTATGGCCGGTGCAAGGTACTACCGGCTATGATTTCCTGGCCACCGTCAACCAGGTGCTGACCGACAGTGCAGCAGAGGCTGCATTTACGGCTGCTTATGCAACCTGGGCGCCGGGCGAAGGCAGCGTACAGGAACAAATGTATGCTTACAAGCGAAGAATGCTGGAGGAGCATATGCAGGGAGAGCTGGAAAATTTGCTGCGGCTGTGGAAAGCGATCCCCGGCATGCAGCAGCCTGCCTCCGTATCCGATCATGACCTGAAAGCATTGCTAACAGCTTTGCTGGCTTGCTGCCCGGTATATCGCTTTTACCCGCAGGGGCTGCCTTTCGTCAGGGAAGAGCAGGAAGATTTTGATAAGCTCTTGTCTTTGGCCGGCCAAACGGGTACCGTCAGTAGTCATGCTTTAACCTTTTTTGAGCATTGCTTTTCGGCCGGGGCCCTTTCCGGTCTGTCTTACCGTGAACGCCTGCTGCGCTTCTGGCGCCGGTTTATGCAGCTCAGCGGTCCGCTGATGGCGAAAGGAGTGGAGGATACGCTGATGTATAACTACATGCGGTTCCCGGCGCACAACGAAGTGGGAGATACGCCTGCTGCATTTGGCATGCCTGTCTCCGCCTTTCATGAGCGAATGGAAAAAAGGCAGGCTACAACGCCCTTCGCGCTCAATGCCACAGCTACACATGATACCAAAAGAGGGGAAGAAGCACGGGCAAGGTTGCGCCGGACCAGCTATGATGTAGCTGGCTGGCAGGCGGCTATAAGCGAATGGATGGATATGGCGAAAAGCAATGCAGCCAACCTGAGCCCTAAAGACCAGTATACCGTGCTGCTGGCGGTGTACGGGAGTCTGAGCCCCGAAGGTAGTGAAGCAGATTTTGCAGAACGCTTATCTGCTTATCTGCGCAAGGCAGCCAGGGAGGCCAAGCATCATTCTTCCTGGGATAAGCCAGATGAGGCTTACGAGCATGCGCTGATCCGCTATGGACTTGCCGTCGCCGATCAACGCAGCGGCACCGGTATGGCAATGCGACGCTATCTCCGACGGCAGCAGGCGGGCATAGAACGGCAATCTTTGTCACAGCTGGTCCTTAAATGCACCTGTCCCGGGATACCCGATATTTACCAGGGCGCTGAATACCCTGATCTCAGCTTTGTCGATCCGGATAACCGGCGTCCCGTGAATTATACGGACCGGGCGGTATTGCTGCAACGGGTAGCGCAGAAGGACTTCAGCCTGGCACAGCTATCCATGGAAAATCCTGCAGCCATAAAGCTCTTCTGTATGCATCGCCTGCTGCAATGGCGCAGGTCATGTCCGGAGCTCTTTCACCTGGGCACCTACGAGCCGCTGCCGATTGATGGTCCCTATCTTTCTTTCCTGCGCCGCTACGGGCGGCAATGGCTTTGGGTAATGATTCCGCTTGATGATCCGGTTACGGCTACTGTCCGCCTTCCGGGGCTGCCTCCCGGAGCACCGCGGCAATGGACCTCGCTGTTCACGGGAAAGACAATGGCAAGCGATGAACCGGATATAGCTGCTCAGCTGGCGGCTTTTCCTGTAGCTGTTTTTACAGCGGATGTTCCTGATCCGGGCCGCAACGCCGGTATATTGCTGCCGCTGTTTGCGCTGCCTTCTGCCCGTGGGATCGGTACACTGGGGCGGGAAGCATTTGACTGGATACGGTTCCTGGCGGGCTCTGGACAGCGCTTGTGGCAGCTGCTGCCGCTCAACCCCATATCCCATGAAAGCGCTTATTCTCCTTATGCTGCTGTTTCGGCCTTCGCCGGAGAGCCGCTTTATCTCGACCTGGAGCAGCTGGCAGACGAAGGACTATTGCCCCGGCAGGCGATAAGAGAAGTACGCTGGCCGACGGGGGATAGGGTAGACTACAAAGTGCTGATCGCACAGCAACGCCGGCTGCTGCGACAGGCCTGGCAAGTTTTCGGCAGCGGTAATATTGCCGTGCTGCGCCGGGATTTTGCACAGTTCTGCTGGAAACAGACTTTCTGGCTGGAAGATTATGCTTTGTATGTTGTGCTGAAGCGGAAGCAGGAGAATCAAGCCTGGTACGAATGGCCGGAACCTTTACGGGACCGGCATTACGACGTGCTGGAAGCAGTAAAGAAGGAAGAAAGCGAAGCGATCGCTTTCGAGCAGTGGCTCCAGTTTCTCTTCTTCAGGCAATGGGCGCGGCTGAAGCGCTTTGCGGCACAATATGGTGTGGCGCTTATGGGCGATCTGCCTTTTTATATGGACCACGATTCGGCTGATGTATGGGTGCACCGGCAGTGTTTTATGGTGGACGAAGAAGGCCGTAAAACAGCACAGGCTGGTGTGCCGCCCGATTACTTCAGCGAGACGGGACAACTATGGGGCATGCCTACGTATAACTGGGAAGCCTTGCGGGAAGCCGGCTTCGGGTGGTGGCTGCAAAGACTGGCTGCCAACACAGAACGTTATGACCTGGTGCGTCTGGATCATTTCAGGGCTTTCTACGATTACTGGGAGCTGCCCGGAGATGCGCTTACTGCTACCGACGGAGCATGGCTGCCCGGTCCGCAGGCGCTGTTCTTCGACCTTTTGCAGCAGCATTTTCCCCATATGCCTTTTATTGCCGAGGACCTTGGTGAGATCCACCAGGGCGTGTTCGCATTCAAAGATCATTATCGCCTGCCGGGTATGCGCGTGCTGCAGTTTGCTTTTAATCCCTATCTCCCGGGCTCCCGCGACCTGCCGCACAATTTCGATCGCCCGTCCATCGCCTATACGGGTACGCACGACAACGATACCACCCTGGGCTGGTATGAGCAGCTGGGTGCGCAGAGCAGGAAGGACCTGTCTGCCTATGCGGGCTTCGCCATAACAAAAGATAATGTTGCGGAAGCCTTATGCCGCATGGCCTATGCATCGGTTGCCTGTGCTGTGGTGCTGCCTGCGCAGGATCTGCTTGGGCTTGGTGTCGGCGCCCGTATCAACACCCCTTCCACTACCGATGGTAATTGGGTATGGCGCTTAAAGCAGCTGCCCGCTGAAGCGGTGATGCAGCGTTTACGGGAGTGGACGCAGCGTTATAACCGCTGATGGAAGCCTCCTCTTACTTCAAGGGTTGTTCCTGCAACACCAGGTTCTTATCCGCCGGCTGCAGCACCAATACCGATAAGGGTGGCAGCGTTACGGAGATGGCATATGGCCTGCCATGCCGGTTAAGCGGCTGTGGAAAAATGAGGCCGGCATTGCAGATGTCGCTGCCGCCATAGCAGGCTTTATCCGTGTTCATGTATTCTGTCAGCGCTGCCTGCTGCGGTACGCCCAGCTCATATTGACGGAGCACCTGCGGGGTGGCATTGGCAATGAACAGGAGATGATCGCCGGCTTCATGACCTTTGCGCAACCAGCAGAAAACACTGTTCAGCGTATCCTGGTAATCGATCCATTCAAATCCCTCCGGGCTATAGTTATTGTGGTAGAGCGCGGGCATTGTTGTATACAAGTGATTCAGGTCTTTGATCAGCGCCTGTATCCCTTTGTGGAAGGGATGCGCGAGCAGGTCCCAATCGAGGCTATGCTCGTGCCGCCATTCATGACGCTGCCCCCATTCGCTGCCCATGAACAGCAGCTTGGCGCCGGGATGGCCAAACATATAGCCATAGAGCAGGCGCAGGTTGGCTGCCTTTTGCCATTCGTCTCCCGGCATTTTAGCCAGCAGGGAGCCTTTGCCATGGACTACCTCATCATGGGATAAAGGCAGCACAAACTTTTCGGAAAAGGCATAATGCATGCTGAAGGTCAGCTGGTGCTGATGAAAGGAACGGTAAAGAGGATCTTTTTGAAAATAAGCCAATGTATCATGCATCCAACCCATCATCCATTTGAAATCGAAGCCCAGTCCACCTCCCGCTACAGGATGTGTAACCCCGGGAAAGGCCGTCGACTCTTCCGCAATGGTAAATGTTCCGGGCTGCAGCTGGTGCACCGCATCGTTGAGCTGCTGCAGGAAGGCAATCGCTTCCAGGTTCTCCCGGCCATTCAGGTGGTTGGGTATCCATTCGCCTTCTTTACGGGAATAATCGCGGTAGAGCATGGACGCGACGGCATCGACGCGCAGGCCGTCGATATGGAATTGGTCCAGCCAGTACACGGCATTGGAGATCAGGAAAGACCTTACCTCGTTGCGTCCATAGTTGAAGATGTAGCTCTGCCAGTCGGGATGATAGCCTTCCCGGGGATCGGCATGCTCGTACAAATGGGTACCGTCGAATTGGTAGAGCCCATGGGCATCCCCGGGGAAATGGGAAGGTACCCAATCCAGGAGGATGCCGATATCGTGCACATGCAGGGCATTGACCAGGTAACGGAAATCGTCGGGCGTTCCGAAACGCGAAGAAGGAGCATAGTAGCCGGTCAGCTGGTAGCCCCAGCTCCCATAAAAAGGATGCTCCATAACCGGCAGAAGCTCTACATGCGTGAAACCCATTTCGTTACAGTAAGCGGGCAGCCATTCGGCCAGCTCGCGGTAGCTCATCCACCGGTTGCCTTCTTCTGGTATCCTGCGCCAGGAGCCGACGTGCAGCTCATAGATGCTCAGCGGCATCCCGGCGATGTCCTGCTGCCGCCTTTGCGCCATCCAGCGTTCGTCAGTCCAGGTAAAAGCAGAGTGGCCACCGACAACTGATGCCGTATGTGGGGGCATTTCCATTTCAAAGCCGAAGGGGTCTGCTTTATCGGCGCTGAAGCCGGATGCATTCCCGATATGAAATTTATACCGCGTTCCTGCCTGCACATCGGGTACAAACAATTCCCAGATGCCGCTGCTGTCCCACCGTGGCTGCAACTGATGGCTGCCTTTATCCCATCCGTTAAAATCACCGATCACAGACACGTAGTTGGCTCCCGGCGCCCATACGGCAAAGAGCACGCCCTGTTTACCGTTGTGGGTATGCAGCTGTGCGCCCATGTGCCGGTACAGCATATAATGCCGTCCCTCACGGAACAGGCCGATATCAAATGCCGAAAGCAGGCTTGGCGCTGCCGTATCAATGTCCGTTTCCTCAATAAGGCTCTTTACTTTCCGTACACTCATGTGCTGCTGGTTCTTTTTGAAGAATGCTTAAAATACCTTTCAGGGGGATCATCACCCAATCGGGGCGGTTATTCAATTCGTAATTCAGCTCATAAAAGGCTTTGGACAACAGGAAGACATCGAGCAGGATACGGATATCCGCTTCTTCATCCGGTATCAGCCCCGTACCTTTTACCTTTTCCAGGTAGGCCTGCATGAAAATGCCCGCCTGGTAATGGCTCCAGAGCTCCGAGTAGGGGATAAGCTTCCGTATATCTTCGTTCCTGGTTTCTCCTTCGAGGAACAGGCTGCCGTAGGCGGCGTAATGAAAGGAACGGATCATGCCGGCCACATCCCTCAGCGAGGAGAACTTCAGCCGCCGTTCGCTATAGCTGCGCGCCGGTTCGCCTTCGAAATCGAGTATAACCAGGTCTTTTCCCGTAAACAGGATCTGGCCCAGGTGATAATCGCCGTGTATCCTTATTTTCATCAGGTCCAGCTTCCGGCTGTAGATCGCTTTCATCGAAGACATGATCTCCGTCCGTAAGCCAATGACGGTCTGCGCTACGTTCCTTATGTCCGGCGGCAGCCCCGGCAGGTTTCTTTCCAGGTTCTGGAAGGCCTCCCGTATCTGGGTAATGAGACTGGAATAAATGGAACGTTGGTAGTGCAACGAATAAGGCTCGGGGCGGAAAGCAGGAAAGCCGTTTGCCGACATCAGCTTCAGGTGCATTTCGGCTGTGCGGATACCGATCAGGCGCGACTGTTCCGCTACAGCGGAATCGAGCAGCTCGCGAAGCGGGGCCGGCAGGTCTTCAAAGCGGCAGGGAGCGGTAAGCGTACCCCAAAGCGTCATATCTGGCAGCTGCTCCGCGGGCATGGAAAGCACATCGTCGTTGTAAGCGGTAAGCTTTTCCTGCATATAGGCCCAGGCATCGCCATGGTTCTCGACCAGCTGCTGGATCATCGCCAGGGTAATGTTGCCTTTGCCCGATATCCAGTCGACGGTACCCAGGAAGGCAGGTGCATGCTCAAATTGCAGCGGACCGGTCAGCATACGGATCATTTCCTGGTCGGGATTAATATCATAATCCACCTTGCGGTACAGCTTCAGATAGAACTTATCTTCAAAAATAACAGAAGTGTTGCTCTGTTCGGCATTCAGCAGCCGCGACGCAAGTGTTCCGGTCTCCGGCCCGGCAAGATCCCGCAAAACCTGTGTACCGCTGCCCGCTACTTTCACACCTTTCTGATAACCCTGGCCGGCGATCAGCTGCAGCATCAGGTAACGGTGCAACCGGGTATCATACATCGCATCGCAGAGGTAGCCCTCTTCTTCTCCCAGCGTAAGATCCACAATAATGCTTTGCGGGTAGTCCCTTGTCATATCTTCCGTACTGCCTTTAGGAATAAACACCAGCGGGAGCTGGTATATCTCCGGAAAGCCATAGTAATAATGCACTTTCAGGAGCAGCCACATTACCTGCCGGTCGCCGGCAACGGGCAGGCTTTGCTGGTCTTCCAGCTCGATATGATGAATATCCCTGCCTTTGCCGCCGAACCAGCGTACCCGTTTCAGCCATTCGGGCAGTATCGTTTGCAGCAGCAGCTCTTTAGGCATGCTCTCCGTAAGGTCTTCCATCTGCTGCAGGATAAAGTCGGGCATATCGGTTTCCGTAGTCACGGCAGCAGAGATATTCTGCAGGGCAAACCATTGAAAGCCGTATCCGCCCAGCGACAGGAAATAGCGGGTATCTTTGATCACCGGGAATTTATTGCGGCTTTGCAGCTCGATTGGCTGGAAACCCTCAAATTCGCGAAGGTCCAGCTCGGCAGGCTGTGCATAGCGGGAAAGATTGACAACAACCAGCAGGGTCTCGTCGCGATAGCTGCGGATAAAGGCCAGTATCTTGGGGTTGTCTACCATAAGGAAACGGAAGCTGCCCCGGCTGAAGGCCTTGTATTTTTTGCGCAGGTCGATCATCCGTTTCATGTACCAGAGCAGCGAAGAGGGATTGGCCGATTGCAGTTCTACATTCACGATCTCGTAATGGTATTCGGGGCTCAGGATCAGCGGCAGATAAAGCTTTTGCGGGTTGGCCTCAGAGAAGCCGCCATTGCGGTTGGACGACCATTGCATCGGCGTGCGCACACCGTCCCGGTCGCCCAGGTAAAAGTTGTCGCCCATGCCGATCTCGTCGCCGTAATAGATCACCGGGGTGCCGGGCAGGGAGAACAGCAGCGAATTGATGAGCTCTATCTTGCGGCGGTTGTTCTGCATCAATGGGGCCAGCCTTTGCCGTATGCCCAGGTTGATCCGGGCCTTGGGGTCGGAGGCATATACCTTGTACATATAATCCCGTTCTTCGTCGGTCACCATCTCGAGCGTAAGCTCGTCATGGTTACGCAGGAAGATCGCCCACTGGCAGTTGTCCGGTATGGCCGGCGTCTGGTCGAAGATGTCGGTAATGGGGTAGCGGTCCTCCATTTGGAGGGCCATGAACATACGGGGCATTACCGGGAAATGATAGTTCATATGGCACTCGTCGCCGTCGCCGAAATAAGCCGCCGAATCTTCCGGCCACATATTGGCCTCAGCCAGCAGCAAGGTTCCGGGATAATGCGTATCGACATGTTTCCGCAGCTTTTTCAGGAAAGCATGGGTCTCGGGAAGGTTCTCGCAATTGGTACCCTCTCTTTCAAAAAGATAAGGCACAGCATCCAGCCGGAAGCCGTCGACACCCAGCCCGCACCAGAAATCGAGAATACGGAAAACCTCCGCCTGTACCTCCGGGTTGTCGAAATTAAGATCGGGCTGATGCTGGAAGAAACGATGCCAGTAATATTGCTCCGCTACGGGATCCCAGGTCCAATTGCTGGTCTCGTAATCCTGGAAAATAATGCGCGCATCGTTATACTGGGCCGGGTTGTCGGTCCATACATAGAAATCCCTTTCCCGGCTGCCCCTGGGCGCTTGTCGCGCCTGCTGGAACCATGGATGCTGATCAGAAGTGTGGTTGATCACCAGCTCGGTAATCACTTTAAGACCCTGCTGATGGGCTGCCGCCAGGAACTCCCGGAACAGCTCTACATCACCGTAGGCCTGATTAAAGGAATAATAGTCGGCGATATCGTAACCATCATCCCGTAGCGGCGAAGGATAAAATGGCAGGAGCCATATGGCGGTAATGCCCAGGTCGCGCAGGTAGTCGAGCTTCTGCAGCAAGCCCTGCAGGTCGCCCACACCGTCGCCGTTGCTGTCGAAAAAGGCTTTGATGTGTAATTCGTAAATGATGGCGTCTTTGTACCAATATCGGTTGTCCGGTGCACTGTTCATCTGTTCGGGCTTAAATAGTTTAGGATGGGCGGTCTGCGTTGGCAATGCTGAAAATATGTGCCGGCTTATCTCTCGGGTGCAGGGCTACATAGTTCCAGTCCTGGTCCCAGTGGTAATGCTCACGGTTCAGCTCGTCAGACAGGTAAATGCCGCCGCCCCAGTCTCCGCCCAGCTCCGCCAGGGGTACCTGTACCCAGGCGCTTTGCGGGTAATGAGGATCCAGGCTGATCACAATGAGCAGGTGGAAGCCATCTTCTTCGCTGTGCTTGAGATAAGCCATGATCTGGTCATTAGAGGTATCCAGGAACCGGATATTATTCGTCTGCTGCAGGGCCCGGAACTGCCGGCGCAGCTGGTTGACCTTCCGGATCATTTCACTGACCGGCGTATCGGGAAGGGCCTCCCAGTGCCGGATCTCGTACTTTTCATTGTCTATATATTCTTCTTTACCCGGCATGGGAGTATTGATGCCCCGTTCAAAAACCGGTCCGTAAATGCCGTAGCTGGATGATAGGGTTGCGGCCAGCAGCAGCCGGATCACATGCATGTTGTCGCCACCGGATACCAGGTGCTCCGGCAGGATGTCAGGTGTATTGGGCCAGAAGTTGGGACGGAAGAAATATTGTTCCGGTCCCTGCGTCAGCTCGGTCAGGTATTCCTGAAGCTCCTTTTTGGTATTGCGCCAGGTAAAGTAGGTGTACGATTGGGTAAAGCCTGTCATAGCCAGGTGCTGCATGATATGCGGCCGCGTAAAGGCTTCCGCGAGAAAAAGCACATCCGGGTATTCCGCTTTTACGGAGGCGATCAGCCATTCCCAGAACCGCAGCGATTTGGTATGTGGATTGTCGACGCGAAAGATGCTGATGCCTTTTCCGATCCAGAACAGGAAGATGCTCCGCAGCTCCTCCCAAAGCGAGGGCCAGGCGGGCGATTCAAAATCAAAAGGCAGAATGTCCTCATATTTCTTCGGCGGGTTCTCTGCATATTGCACCGTACCATCGGGGCGCCATCGGAACCATTCGGGATGCTGCTGCACGTAAGGATGGTCCGGCGCGCACTGGAAAGCGATATCCATGGCAACCTCGATGCCATGCTGCCTGGCTTCGCGTACCAGTGCTTTGAATTCGGCCATGGTACCCAGCTGCGGGTGAAGGCTTTTGTGCCCGCCTTCTTCACTGCCGATAGCCCAGGGAGAACCCGGATCGGATTCCGTGGCAATAAGACTGTTGTTCTTCCCTTTACGCTTCTGCCTGCCGATGGGATGAATGGGGGGAAGATAGAGCACATCGAAGCCGGCCGCAGCCAGGCGGGGCAGCTGCAGGGCAACGTCAGCAAAGTTGCCCTGCCGTTCCGGGTCGGGCGAGCAGCTCCTGGGGAACAGCTCATACCAGGTACTGAATTGCGCTCTGATGCGCTCGATGACGATAAGATAGCTGCCGGAAATGCTGATCCGTTCTTTGGGGACCATCAGCAGCAGGCTGCTGTATAAATCCGGGGGAATATCGGAGGGTAGCAGGCGTTCCCGACCGTCGAGAAATGCTTTCAGGGTTCTGGCTTCTGTTTTGGACGCCAGCTTGAGCTTATGCTGGAGCAGGAGGATACCCCGCTGCTCTTCCAGCGTAGTATCCAGGCCGGCCAGCTGTTTCTTTTCTACCGCATCATGCCAGCTGTCCAGTTCGCTGACCCATGCCTGTACTTTGAATTCCAGGAGGCCTGTTGTATCCGGGCGGTAGGCTGCTTCCCACAGATCATTATTGACCAGGGACATTGGCAAGGATTGCCAGCCCTTGCTTCCGGGCGCCTTTAGCAATACCCGCGCATAGAGCTTATCATGACCATCGGCAATAATATTGGCTTTGAAATGCTGCAGGAAATCTACGGCTCCCTTAGCAGGATATTGTCCCCCGTTTACCGAGGGCCGCACGTATTTGATCACTGCCCTTTTGATACCCTCCGCCGGTATGGCCGGTGCTGTCCTGGCCTTCGTGCTCATAAAAGATCGATTGGTTTAATGTGTGGACAGAGGTAACAATACCAGGCGCAAAAAGTTAGGGTTTACATCGTTGTATAGGCCCTGATATCCGGCCGGTATCTGAATATTAGGAAAGCCTTATCATATGGGGAAAGCTACGCCAGGTAACACTTTGGGGTTTTCCTTGCACAATATGAGGTGCGCCTGTCCGGGACGGGTAAGGCTGTGGTTTCCTGGTTATCTGTAAGCGACTGAGCATTAATTGCTGTAAAGAGACAACCTGGGACTTGTCTTCCGGGAACAATTTTTGCAGTATTTGTTTACGCCACTATTCTGTTTTAACCACCAGCACACAATGAAGCAACCCAGAACTATTATTGTCTCTAACCGCCTGCCGGTTAAGATTACCCTGCATGGGAATGCCCTGCAATGCCACAACAGCGAAGGCGGTTTGGCTACAGGGCTTTCCAGTGTTTGCAGTAAAGAAGATACGATCTGGATCGGTTGGCCAGGCATCTCCACCGATGCAGATACCTTCCGGCGAATCGAAGAGGAGCTGGCGCCGAAGGGCCTGGTCCCCGTTCCACTCAGCGCACGGGAGATCAAAGACTTTTACGAAGGCTTCTCCAATGAGGCCTTATGGCCGCTGTTTCATTATTTTCCCGACTATGCCCGCTTCAGCGCCAGTCAATGGGATGCATACAAAGAAGTCAACCTCAGGTTTGCTGAAAAGATAGCGGCGCTGGCAGAGCCGGGCGACAAAATATGGATCCACGATTATCATTTGTTGCTGGTCCCCGACAGGGTAAGGGAGCGCCTGCCCGGCGCATCGATAGGATTTTTCCAGCATATTCCTTTTCCCAGCTTTGAAATGTTCCGTTGCCTGCCCTGGCGCGACGAGCTGGTAAAAGGTTTGCTGGGCGCTGATCTCATCGGTTTTCATACACAAATGGATGCCGATCATTTTCTTGAGGTCATCCAGCGGCTTGCTGAGGCCGGCGCTTTCGATGCATCGGTTCTGTCAAACGAGATACTGACCGATGACAGGACCGTTACGGTTGACGCCTTTCCCATGGGCATCGACTACGAGAAATACAGGAATCTGTCCTGCAGCGCCGGAGCGATGAAAGTACGGGACCGCATACGCGATTTTTGCGGCAGCCGTAAGCTGATGCTTTCTGTAGACCGCCTGGATTACAGCAAAGGTATCCTGCATCGTTTAAATGCTTATGACCGCTTCCTGGAGCAGCATCCCGGGCTTCACGAGCGGGTTGTTTTCCTCCAGCTGATCGTACCGTCCAGGGACCAGGTATCCCGGTACCACGAGCTGAAAGAAGAGGTCAACCAACGGGTGTCCGATATCAATACGCGCTACGGCAGCTTCGATTGGGAGCCCATCCGTTACTGGTACCGGTCGCTGGAGCCGGAGATGCTGTCAGGGCTTTATGCTGCTGCAGATGTGGCGCTGGTAACGCCATTGCGCGACGGGATGAACCTGGTCAGCAAGGAGTACATTGCCAGCAAGACAGGATCGCCGGGCGTGCTGATCCTGAGCGAACTGGCCGGCGCAGCGCAGGAGCTGAAGCAGGCCCTGATCATCAATCCTCACAATGAGCAGGAGCTGGCCGATGCTATCTTTGATAGCCTTGTGATGCCGGTACGGGAGCAGCTGAAGCGCCTGAACGCTATGCAACGAACCTTATCGCGGCATACCGTGCAGCAATGGGCAGAGTTGTTCCTGGATGCCCTGGACAAGAACAGAACGGAACAGCATACCTTCAACGAATCCTTTTTTAACCAGGAAATAGAAGAGCATGTCCTGGAGCAATTCATCACCCGCGAAGATATGGCGTCGATCATGAGCCAGCTGGAGTCAAAACTGAGCACACTGATGCATCCTCCCACGGCGCCGGGTACTTTGCAGCAAGGCATACCGGTTAACCGGGTGCCGCACCTGTAGCCTGCAAGGTACTTTAAGAGCAAAGTGTGCTGTCTCAAAAGACCTCAAGCCTGTCACATTGAGCGGAGTCGAAATGTAAGCAGGCTTGAGACAAAATTTTTGTTGTATTTCGACTGCGCTCAATAGGACAAAAATTTTTCCTTTTGATACAGCCTCTTTGTAGTACATTAAGGCAATAGTTGCAGCCGGCGTTTCTTGTCCTCTCCCGAAAGATCGAGAAAAAGGCCTTCCGGATCCAGCACGATCTTTTCCGGCTTCCGGGCGAAAGCATAGCGTCCCAGGATTTTGTCGTTCTCTGGCTGTAATAGCAGCGTTTGCCTGCTGCCGTCTTCAAAGTAGACAGCGGCTTCCAGCGGCTCCCCGAAGCTTTGTTCCTGCTGCCCGCCTTTGCCATCTTCCTTAAATTTATAGACGGACGCATCAAGCAGCAGCACATACTGCCCGGCTTTGCGGCTCAGACCGGCCCTCTTGATCCGGAAGGTATAGGTAACGATCTGGCACAGCAGCTCGTCGATCTTCCGACGTTGGCTGCTGTCGGCAACCTGGTAAAGCGCATGAAGGAGATCGGTTGAAAGCGGCTCGGGGTGCGGGTAGGTAAAATCTTTGTAGAAACGGCCCAGGGCCAGGTTCATCTTTTTTTCGCCCAGCCGCTTATACAGCTGGTACATCACTACCATGCCTTTGTTGTAGCAGAGGTAGGCCATCTCCGGCGCTGCCCGGTACAATGGAACCTCATGCGCCATGCCCCGCCCGGAGCAGTACAGATCCTTATGCATGTTGACCCTTTCTTGCAGCACGGCTTCGCCGTACATCTGCTTGTAGAGCATCAACTCAGTATACATCGCCAATGTTTCGGTCAGCAGCGTGCTGCCTTCACGGTACCTGGGTGCGATGCCGGCATTACCCCACCAGGTATGAGCGATCTCATGGCTGGCCATTTCATTGATGATATCCCTGCCGGGCTGGCCATCGAGCTGATGCTTAAAGCCGAAGGATTCATTGATGAACAAGCAGCCGGGATATGCTGTTCCGGCGAAGCCCCTGCTGAATGAAGAAATTTCTACCAATACCAGGCTGCGACCTGAGTAAGGACCGAAATGCAGGATACAGTAATCCAATGTTTGCGTAGCGACCTGCATCAGATGGTCAATATTCCTGCAGTGTGCCGGATGGTAATATGCTTCGACCGTAATGCCCCGATGCAGCAGGCGCTTTACTGCATAGCGTGCCGAAGCGATGGCAAAACGGAAAGGAATGGGCTGCTCCGTAGCATATTGAAAATAGTTCCTGTCCTGATGTTGCCACTGTTTGCGCAGCGATCCTGCGGCAATGGCGGTTTGGCCGCTGTCCGTAGAAATAAGCGTTTCCATCGTCACAAAGGTGCTGGTATCGCGGTTGTCGGATAAGTGCAGCAGGTTATTTCTTTCCGGCATTTTCCTTCGTGTTCGCTCCCTGGGGTCGTCGATCTCCGAATTGACATCATAGCCGGGTATCGGGTAGTAGCGGCTGATACGGCTGAAGGTACCATTGTATAATATCTGGTTGGCTGCATCGTTTTTCCGGAAAGGCGACGCCGTGTACTGCAGCCGGAAAAGCAGGTGCAGGGTATCTCCCGGTTGCATTGGCTGTGGCAGTGCAAACAGGGTATAGCCGTTCAGGCTGTCCCTGCTGCTTAAGATGGCGCCGGGAACGGAGAGCGAGTGGCATTTCATTTGATCGCTTGTGTGCACATATAGCGTATCGATCCCTGTTTTGCCCGGATTGACCAGGGTATAATCGCCCGAGATCATGAGGCGCTCTTCCGAAGGGTAAAGGTCGATGGCCGTCTGCACCCTGCTGATTACCGGTTGGGCTTTGTCTTTGAGAAAGCGGTAGCGTTCCTCGAAAACCTGCTGATGGTCGTAATGGTCAGCGCTGCTTTCTGTTATTGCTTTTTGGTAGAGAACCGCAGCTCCGGTACCGGCAAGCGGTATTGAGATCACCAATAACCAGCCGCCGGCAGGAAAGCGCAGCGCCCCGGTTGCGGCTCCGGACCATCGTTGCCTGCGTCTTTCTGCAAGCAGGGCGAGTGACAGGAAGATGCCGCAAAGGCCCAGGTTATAGCGCATCTGCACGCCAAAGGCGCTGAGGGCATTGCCGAAGCCGTTCATATCGCTATAGGCGCCGTCAAAGGCCTTGCCATAGCGCGCCAGGGGATGTGCCGGCAGCAAGATGTTCCCGACGGGCGTATGCATCAGCAGCAATACGGCGCCGGCCAAGGCGATGCCGGTATGCTTGTTGCGGGTGAACAGCTGCAGGCAGAGAACAAGGGCTGCGTTCAGCGCCAGCGGCTGGCCGGTGAGGTAAAACAGGGAGGCATAAAGCTTCAGGTCGATGATACTGTACCCGCGTATATACTGGATGGCTATGCCGGTCAGGATGCTGAAGAGCAGCAGCAGAATGATGATGCCGGAAAGAGCGAACCAATGGGCAAGCAATTTTATTCCCGGAGAAGCTGCTGTGCTGTCCTCGATCGGCGCTATGCGGCAATCGCGGCTTTTGCGATAGCTTTCTCCTGCATAGAAGAGCAGCAGCAGCAAACCGACCGTCGGCAGGGACGACTGTATTTCCTTGATCATAACCGCTGTTGTAGCCAGCTCGGGCGGGACCCTGCTGCCTCCCTGTGTGGCGCTGAAGAGCTCTATGCCCAGGAAGCCGGTCCAGCCGGTGCAGGCGATCCATAAAGCGGGACTGCCGGTAATCCCGCCCCAGGCGGTTTTCAGCTGGGTCAGCAGTACTGCTGTTGTATAGCGAAGGCCGGTGGTCTTTACCGGGACGGGCGTGTAAGCGGCGGTGGCGCGAGGTCTCTGTGAACGGGTCTTCCCGGATCTTTGCTGCTGCGGCGCCAGGGTGAAGCGGAAGCGGCTGTAGGCGATCGCCAGTAGGACCAGGGAGCAAGCCAGGTAAAGGATACGGTTGCTTAAAAAATGACCCTTCAGCTGAACCAGCTTTGTATTGCGTTCTACAGGCAGCCAGTAGCGGGTTTGTTCCAGGAAGGCTGCGATGCCGAAGGGGTCCAGCAGGGCGGAACGCCGGAGGGCTGCAGCGCTTGCCGGCGCTGCGTTGGCGATCAGCGGGGAATCAGTGAAGATCGCTATGCCCCAGTACAGGAAGTAGATCAGGACGCCCGAAACATAAACAATCATTTTGTTGCGGACTGTCAACCCGATACAGCAGGCTACTGCAGTGCAGAACAGGATATTAGGCAGCAGCAGGACCAGCAGGGGCTGCAGGTAGTAAAGCACATTTAGCGGACCGAAGGCTCCCCCGCTATGGTCGGCCAGCAAATGCCCGGCCATCAGGCTCATCGTAAACAGGGCGAAGCAGAGCGTATTGATAAGAAAGATAATGAGCAAGCGGCTGGTGACATAAGGCAGCCTGCGTAGCGGCGTCGCGAACAGGATCGTATCAAAGCGGGCTTCCTGTTCCCTGAAGAGACTTTGCGCCGCCATCAGGGTAGTGGAGAATATGGCGACCAGCGACATCAGTCCAATTACATAAGTATTGACATACGGGCTGTTTTTGTTGGTTTCGGGAAAAGGAAAATGTGCAGCCATTGCTACCGCAAGGCCCAGTGCGGTATAGAAGGCGAGCATCAGGTAAAGTGGCCATTTTTTTGCCCAGAAGAGCCATTCAAATTGCATTAAGCGAAGGAACATGGCATTGTATTTTAGGTAGGTTGTATAATGAATGTTGTTTCAGCTATTGGCGGATCGTGGCGAAATAAACATCTTCCAGGCCGGGCGTCGCTGCTGCAAAGCCGTCGCCGGGGCAGATGTCGGCCAATATGCGGAGCGCCAGCCTGCCGGCATGAAATTGTGCGGAAAGCACGACATGCGCAGCATACCGGTCCCGGTCGCCTTTGTCGATCAGCTTCTCCCATACCTTGCCCTGCAGCGCGTCGACCAGGATATCGGGCCGGGCGCCGGCGATCACGCTGCCTTTGCTGATGACCGCCATCTGCGTACACAAATTGCGTACATCTTCGACCAGGTGCGTGCTCAGGATAACGATGACCTGTTCGCCTATTTCGCTCAGCAGGTTATTGAAGCGGTTACGCTCTTCCGGGTCCAGGCCGGCGGTAGGCTCATCTACGATAATGATCGCGGGATTACCTAACAGCGCCTGGGCAATTCCAAAGCGTTGCCGCATGCCGCCGGAGAAGCTGCTGACTGCCTTATGGCGGTGAGCATAGAGATTGGTTTTGTCGAGCAGGCCCAGGATCTGCTCCTGGCGCGCCTTTCGTTCAACGATACCCTTCAGCACGGCCAGGTGGTCGAGCAATCGGTAGGCGGAAACTTCGGGATAAACGCCGAAATCTTGCGGCAGGTAGCCCAGCTGCTTTTTGACCGCTACCGGCTCCTGCACAATATTTACACCATTGAAGAGGATCACGCCGGCGTCAGGCCGCTGCAATCCGGCAATGCAGCGCATCAGTGTCGATTTGCCGGCGCCGTTGGGCCCCAGCAGGCCAAACATACCATTGCCCAGCTGCAGGGAAATATTGTCCATAGCCCTGGTGCCGTTGCGGTAGGTATGGCTTACGTTTTTAATGATCAGTGTATTCATGTTTATATGATTTTTAAGCGGAGAGATCGGATCGTCTCAGATGGTAGCAGGCATAGCTTGCCCAACCGGGCGATAGGGTGCAGTATCGCCGGACCATTCACGGCCGGACATAACTTTCCCCTTCGCCCGAAAGCGTTCTTTTTTTTAATGTTGATCGGAGCTACGCTTCCGGCCGGTATTCGAGAATATCTCCCGGCTGGCAGTCGAGCGCTTTACAGATGGCTTCCAGCGAATCGAAACGGATCCCTTTCGCTTTGCCGGTTTTCAGTATAGATAAATTTGCTTGTGTAACGTTGAGCAGCTCCGCCAGTTCCTTGGATTGCATTTTCCGCTTTGCAAGCATTACGTCCAGGTTGATGATAATGGGCATAGCTAGAAAATTAGATCCTGTTCGTCCTGAAGGTTCAGACCTTGTGAGAAAATGGCTGCCATAAAATAGGCGAATACACCCAGGGTAACATGTAACATGGTAAGGCCGATCATCAGCATGACCTCATAAGAGATGCCGAGATGTACTACGAGGAACAATGCAGGTACAGTGAAATTAAGCCAGTAAAATATTTTCAGTCTTTGTACCCCTTTAGGTGTAAAGATCCTCCGGCCGCGAAAGGTGAGGAAGATATTGCCTAATGACCAGAAGAAAACACCGTACAGGAGCAGGAAGGCGACCAGCTCTGTTTTGTAAAAAGTAGTGTTTTCATCACCGATAAGGAACGGCTCCCGTGTGAAGAGGTAAAAGATTACGAAGCGCCCGTGTTCGACCAAGTCAAAAGATGCTGTGCGGAAAACGATCGCGATGAGCGCATATGCTCCGCTGAGCAAATAGGGTACGGCGACAATACGGGTAAGGTAAAAAAGGCCGGTGGCTACGGCGCGAACCTGTTTCATTTTATTGATTAATTTCTGCAAAATTATAAGTAATTATTGTAAAACGATAATTTCCTTTAATTATTTTTCATGCCTATCGCAAAGCTTTCATACGTGCAAGCAGGTAAGCTGCTCTCTGCCTGACTCCAACCAGCGGCAGATCGAAAGGATGGTAGCCGTAGCGGAGATACACCGAACGCATAACATCGTAGGTAGCAGTTGCTTCTTCAAAACTTTGCTTCCGTTCTGCATCGTTGACGTAAATCTCTTTCCAGGGCGGGGTCATAGCTACCAGCGGATGATAACGGTAAAGATGCGTGGCGTGCTCTATTTCAGGCGGTACCGGCAGATCGCTAAACTCCAGGTAGCCGGTTACATCGGGCAAGCCCCGGTCAAAAAAGAGGAGTCCCCTTTGCGTCCTGGCTAGGTTATAGTCGGCAAGCCCCTGCCGGAACATCAGGCCGGCAAAGGCTTCCCGGTCCTGCCAGGGCAAAGCTGTGCCGCCGGTGGCTAATTGCTGCCTGATGATCGCCCGCCCGCTTTCGGGAAAGCAGGTATGGCCTAAAGCAGCCAGCTGACGAAGCAGGGTAGTCTTGCCCATTCCGGGGCCGCCGGAAAGGATACAGAGACGAGTAGTATAGAAAGTGGACATACGATGATATAGTTGCCTGGATATGGCAACGCTTTAGATAAAAAATAATCCTTGCAGAACGGCTTCCAGGACGAGAGCAGAAAAAGTATCAGGGAAGATGCTGCGGAGCAAAATGCAGCCGGTGAGGAGACACGAAGTTAATTCATCAGCAGGGATTGTGCTATTGTCTTTTTTACTTTTTTGCAGCAAAAAAGGACGATTGCATGATATCCGACAATAGAAGCTTGATCAGGAAATTGGGGGCAAGCGAGGAGGTACCTTATTCGCTGCTGCTGCTTGCCGATGAGACGAAGGAGGCGATCGGGCATTATCTCCCCGATGCATCTGTTTATGTATGGGAAGAAGAGGACAATATGATCGCTGTGTATGTGCTGACCGTTACTGGAGCAGATAGCATGGAGATCATGAATCTTGCTGTGGAGCCTTCCAGGCAAGGCGAGGGTATCGGCCTCCGTATGCTGGAGCATGCCACGGAAACAGCCCGGAGCCTGGGTTTTAGCCGGCTCGACATCGAAACATCCAATGCGGCATGGGGACCTTTGTATCTTTATCAGAAAGCCGGCTTCGAGATCGACCGTCTACGCAAGGATTTTTACCGGAAGCGCTATCCTGCCCCGATCAGGGAAAACCGCTTGCTGCTGAACCATATGATCGTGCTGCGGAAGACCTTGCTCTAGCCCGACTATTGCTTATTTTGGCTGCTGCGCCAGCACGGGCCGGGGATCGAAGACCACTTTCAGCGAAACAACCCTGCCTTGGACCACCTGGTACCAGGCAGCGCAGAACACTTCGGCTCCGCTAAGCGCCAGCGTGTAGAACAGGCAAACATCGTTGCCTTCTTCAAAAGATTGCTGAAGCTTATATTTCAGCTTCATCTTTTTCATATCCTCAAAATAAGCATCGGCGCCATCCCGTTTGCCCAGCACGCCTTCAAAGGTCATGTCGTCGCTGGTATATCGCCTGGCTTTTTCAAAGTCTTCTTTGTTCAAGGCATCGATCAGGGCGAGCACGATAGACCGGGGTGTTTCATTGGCAGTTGTCATATCCTGGACTGTATTGAATAGAAATAGTTATGCAGGGTCAGGCGATCTGCCGCTGCACCCTGTTGGTAAAGTCATCGATATCAAAAGGTTTGCTGATGAAATCATTGGCCTCCGAATCCCGGGCCGCAAGCTTGTTGTTGATATTGGCCGACATCAGGACCACCGGTATATGCCGGGTATTGCTGCCGGTCTTTAGCTCCCGGCACAAGTTCAGGCCATTGCCGTCGGGTAGCATAATATCGAGTATAATCAGATCGGGCAGGATAAAATCCATCCGTTGCCGGAAATAGGCTACAGATGGGCAGCTGGTTACCTGGAAACCCCTCTCGGCGAGCAGGAACTCAACTATGGTTCTTATGTCGGGGTCGTCTTCTACCAGGTATATGGTTTTTTGCATATGCAAAGGTGAATAACAGGACCTCATTCTTAAAGCGGCCCCTGCGATCATTGTTGAAAACACAGATACAGCCAATTTTGTTCTGAGGTTTCACGCAAAAATATTGTTTCTCCCGGTTATACCCGCACCGGGAACGGTTACATAATTTATGGAAGCTGCTTTTGCGGCCCGGCTCCTTTTCCCTGCTGGCTTTTACGGTCATGAAGCGCATCTGCGGCATCGATGGAATGTGATTCGTGCAGATTCGCGTTCTTTTGAGATCGTTCCGACAGGTGCCGGTAGAAGCGGTGCAGCAGATCGAGCTCCTCTTCGTCCAGGTCTTCAATGTCGACCATACGGTTGCTGGCTTCCCTGCTGGCGGCAATCAGCTCGTTCAGCTTCAGCTGGACTGCCTTCGAGTCCTTATTCTGTGTTTTCTGGATGAGGAAGACCATCAGGAAAGTAATGATCGTTGTGCCGGTGTTGATCACCAGCTGCCAGGTATCGGAATAGCCGAATACAGGACCGGATACGATCCAGGCGAGGATCAGCAGCGCAGCCCCGCCGAAAGCATAGGAGCTGCCGGCCCATTGGGTGATCTTGTTGGCGGCCCTTTCGAAAAAGTTATGTTTTTTCTTGCTCATAGGTACAGAATTTTTTTTAAGGCTCAGGCAATATAACCGCCGGATAGCGATAAGGTTCGGGAGAGGAGGAAATGCTGTAACTTCCCCGATATTTACCGTATAACGACAACGGAAAATGGAATACGATAGGGACAATAAGCTGAGCGCGGCACAGATGCTGGAGCTGAGGGGCCGGTTGGTTTATCTTAAAAAGATGGACCGGCAATATGAAAAGGAATACATTGCTGTTATGGGAAACTCCGACCTGGAGGCCCGGACCGGAACAGGGACCAGCCAGCTCTTTACGGGCGCCGATCTTATAGCTCATATGGATCGTGTGGCCGGCGACGGCAGCCGCATCGATTTGCTGATCTTCAGCCTTTCCGATCATCAGCTGGTGGGCGAGGTGGTGCTGGCCGATCTCGATCCTGTGCACCGCAGCGCTCATTTGCGTATCGTGATCGCACAACAGGCGGACAGGAACCGCGGTTTCGGCGCTGAAGCGCTGCTGCTGGCCTTACATTATGGCTTTGGTATGCGGCAGCTGCACCGTATCGAGCTGGAAGCCTTAGCGCGGCAACCGGCGTGCCATACAGCTATATGAAAGACTGGGCTTTGAACAGGAAGGCATACGCAGGGAAGTCTACTATTTCAATCACAGCTATCATGATGTGATCATGATGAGCATGCTCGAGCATACGTTCAGAAGCCGGTACCTGGAAAATGCCGGTGCATCGGAAGAAGATCCGGAGCGCCGCTAAGCTATTGCGACAGCCGGGCTCCGGCAGATAAAAGACGCAGGGTCAGATCATGTGTCTTTGCACCGCTTCCTTGATCAGTGCGGCTACATTCTTCACCTCAAATTTCTGCATCAGGTTTTTCCGGTGGGTTTCCACGGTGAGCGGGCTCAGGAAAAGCTCCGCCGCGATGGCCGAAGTGGTTTTTCCATCGGCAATGAATTGCAGGATCTCCTTTTCTCTTTTGGTCAGCTGGGGCACACCTTTCAGCTCGCTCATCGATGGTCTGGCCATGATCTCTCTTACGGCCTTGCTGAAGGTGACCTGGCCATTGAGCGCCTCGTGTATGCATTGTGTCAGCTCTTCCGCCGATACATTTTTGAGCAGGTAGCCGGTCGCGCCGTTGTGCAGCATCTGCACGATCATGCTGCGTTCGCTATGATTGCTAAGGCCCAGCACATGAGTATCGGGCGCTATTTTCTTGATTTCCCGGCAAAGGTCCATACCATTGACATCGGGTAGGGTGATGTCCAGCAGCACAATATGCACCGTATTGCTTTTGAGGAATTCGATAAAGGCATTGCCCGTGGTAAAGCTACCGGCAATTTCAATGTCTCCGGCGCTGGTGAGCAGTTTCTGCAGGCCTTCCAGCACGATGAGGTGGTCGTCTACGATCGCGAGTTTTACTTTATGCTCCAACATATAATTCTATATTTATAATGGTTCCTTCGTTTATAGCCGAGTCGATCTCTATCCGTCCCTTCAGAAAGCCTACCCGGTTCCTGATATTGCTTAGTCCCATGCCCAGGGGCGTTACTGTGGGATCAAAGCCTTTGCCGTCATCTTCCTGTGTGATGAGGAAGGTATTGTTGTCCTGGCTGCATTGCAGAATAATGTGTCCCGCTTCCGCATGTTTTACCGCATTGGACAGCAGCTCCTGTACAATACGGTAGATATGGATCTGTGTTTCTTCGCTCAGGTTGTCTTCGATGCCCAGTGCCTGGAAATCGATGCTGGTAGCCGGTGTTATCAGCGATTCGCAAAGGTCCTTCAGGGCCACGCGAAGCCCGAACTTCAGCAGGTTTACCGGCATCATATTGTGCGCAATACGCCGCAGCTCTGTTACGGAATGATCCAGCTGTCCCATGATCCTTGTCCATTCGGTGCGTTTGCCATTGGGTATCGCCTCTACCTGCCCCGATAAATTGATCTTAACGCCCGCCAGGATCCCGCCCAGCCCGTCGTGCAGGTCCCTGGCCACCCGGCGTCTTTCCTGCTCTTCTCCCTGTAGTACTGCCTGTCCGAACTGCAGCTGCTGCCGTTGGGCGATCTCTTTGAGCTGCTGCCGGTAATTCAGCTCTTTCTGCCGCATCAGTTTCCTGTTGTTCCGGTAATACAGCAGCGATAGCAAAGCTACTACGAATAATAACAAACTGGTTAATGTCAGCAACCAGCTCAGCAAACGGCTGTTGCGGTCCCGCAAGGCGATCTGCTCGTTCCTGGCCTTCAGCCTGGCGATCTCTTTAAGGCTTTCTGCATTCCGGTATTTAATTTCAAGTGCATTTACGTCGATAACGAGCTGGCTGCGATGGACACTATCGGCTAGTACAGCGTATTTTCTCATGTATTCGTAAGCTTCCCTGTTCCTATGCAGCCCTGCATTGATCACTGCATGCGCTTCGTACAGGGGCAACCTGATCTCGGGCCGGAACGTTCTGTCGCGGTTCCGGCTGCTGAGCTCCCTGAGTAAGGGCTGCGCTTCATTGCTGCGGCCGGCAGCCACCAGCGCTTTTATTTTCAGGTAAGCAAATTCATCATAATCACTACTATCCTGTTCCATCAGCCCGATACCTTCGTCAAAGCTGTTCAGCGCATGATCATACTGTTCTTGGTGCTGAAAGTAAAGTCCCCTGAGCTTATGGTAGCCTGTAGCCACAAAAGGGAAAGGCAGATCCGCCAGCAATGTTTTGAGCGTATCCATTACCACCCTGGTTTCCGGGATGCGGCCGCGGAGCAGGTACGTTTCGCCCAGCCAGCTGTAAACAGGAAGCTTCTCATAGTTATGTGTCCCGATTTGGTTCAGCAGCGCAATGGACGACCTGAGATAGGTCTCTGCCTTATCCAGCTGGCCGGTATTCATAAAAACTGTTCCGAGCTGCTTATAATAGGATGCTACGGAAAAGGTGTCTTTAGCTTGCAGCGCCAGGGGAATTGCTTTGTTGGTCATAAGGTCTACATAAGACAATCTGTCTCCCTTACGCAGCATGCTGGTTGCATGATAGAGCCAGGCGCTGGCCCGGGTTCCGTAAGCTACCCGTGTTTTCAGCTGACGCATGGTATTGTCGGCCTTCGTCATGTAATTCAATCCGCATTCCGGATCAAAGGGAAAACAATGGGCGCCTTCAGCCCAGTAATAGAGGCCTTTCATCGTCGGGCTCTTGCAATCGATGCGCCGGGCCTCATCGAGGTAACGCCGCGCGCGCCTTGTATTGCCATAGATGTCCCAGTAATTGGCCATCCACAGCAGCAGCCGCGTTCTTCCGCTGTCGGAAAGCGTATGCCGCAGCAGCACCTGCATGCTGTCATCATAGTACGGCCCTGTCGGCTGCGCCGGCAACGCACCGGCGGCAGCCAGTAAGAGCAGCCCTATGAGCAGGTGGGAGCAACGGATCATGAAAAACAAAATAACAGGAAATGGATGGAAATTAAAATCCGGGAAAACCAGTAGTTGAAACTCCTGCGTTGCGGGTATTGCAGGCCTGGGCAGCGCGGTTTATTTTTGCAGGAATAATATATAAAAGCAATCCGGCAAAACACCGGGACCGGCCAGGTAAACGATGTTTTGGTTATATATGTTGATACAGGCAATACAACAGAAAAGCACCTTCCGGTGCTTTTTTTCATTGGAATCAGGTTGTGGCTCTGTTGTTAGGGATCAAGCGGAACCCCCGGGGACTACAGGAGGTGTACGGAATAAGGTTATGAAGACTTCAACATTAGGAAAGGACAAAATAGCACAGCCCGGACCTGCACCGCTTAACCATTCCTGATCTTATAGGACAGGAATGGTTTGCAGATGATCCTATAGCTATCCGCGTTATAGGGCTCCATAAGAGCCGAACGTTGTAGTGCCAATAGGAACAAATATAAATTGCTCTATAGGAGCAAAACCAGGTTGCTAAGCAGAATATGCATCCAGCCCGCCGTTCAGGCCGTTGCACGTCCCGACCGACCTGCGATGCGGTCGGGCCTCACACCTCTTCACTCGTTAGCAGGCACTCCTCCTTCGTCAATTCGTGTTCAGGAACTGTTTTGCTGCGGTGCATATTGCCCCAGTTCGACATAGCGCTCAGCAAGGGTTTCATGGTTTGCCCCAGCTCGGTAAGCTCGTAGTCGACCCTGGGTGGCACTACAGCATGCACGATACGCCGGATCACCTGGTCCTTCTCCAGCTCGCGCAGCTGTGCGATAAGCATGCGCTCTGATATATGGGGTATGCTATTCTTCAGATCGCTGTAACGCATTTTGCCATGCACCAGCCGGCACAGGATGGCTGGTTTCCAGCGGCCGCCCAATATCGACAGGGCATAGGCCATACCGCAGGTATCCTTCAGCAGCTTTTCATTCAGGGCGTTGGTAGAGCTTTCCTTTCTCATTTCTTACTTTTTTGTTAGTACCATACAATTTTATGTGTACAGGCAAATTTAGGCAGTTGCTGCTACTTTTGAGCCAAATTCTGAAAAGTATATGAAACGATTTGAAAGCAAGACCGCCTTTGTTACCGGCGGTGGCCGTGGAATGGGAGTAGCAATCAGCAAGAGGCTGGCAGCAGAAGGAGCGAAGGTTGTGCTGACCTATTCCAAATCTGCAGCGCAGGCCGAAGCGGTAGCGGTTGAGATCAATGCGCAAGGCGGCTATGCCCGGGCAGTACAAGCTGATAGCGGCGATCCTGCGGCCCTTACAGCGGCTATTGCCGGCACCATTGACCTGGAAGGCCCCATCGATATCCTGGTCAGCAATGCCGGTATTTATATCGGCCGTGCCTTCGGCGAACATACGCTCGACGACTACGAGCAGCTGATGGGCGTTAATGTGCGTGCAGTGTATGCTGCAGCGCTGGCTGCTGCACCACAGATGCCGGCAGGCGGGCGGATCATCACTATCGGAAGCAATATGGCCGATAATGCGCTGGGTCCTCAAACCACCCTGTACACCATGAGTAAAGCTGCGCTTACCGGCTTTACCCGGGGCCTGGCCCGCGACCTGGGGAGCAGGGATATCACCGTCAACCTGGTGCAGCCGGGACCGATCAATACCGATATGAATCCCTCCGATACGGAACTGGCCGACTTCCTCCGCAGCCGTATGGCGCTTTCGGAATATGGTACGGGCGATGATGTGGCCGGCCTGGTTGCTTTCCTGGCCAGTGATGAGGCCCGTTTCATCACCGGCACTGCGGTCACTATCGACGGCGGACTTAATGCCTGATCATCTCTGAGGCAATGTAGTAAGGAGAGGGAAGAAAGTCCGGAGCAGATCCGGCTTTCCCCCTTCTGCATTCAGGGTGACTGTCCGTTATAAAGCACCTGGTTGGCACGACTGCTTGTTCGTGGTTCCAATTGTTTTACCGTGACGGGTTTGCCAAGCGCAACGTTTAGGAATTTTTGTAAGGCAGAGCGTAGTCGAAGCCCGGCAAAAATTCCTAAACGTTCATGTAACAGAATGAACAATTGTAGACAGCCTCTCTTGCCATCGGGTTTCCCATCCGGCTTTCAGGCTACAGTGCTTTTCTTTAAGCAGAGCAGATGCGCAAGCAGTACGGCAGGCACGACCACCGCGGGCAGCCAGGTATAGGGAAAAGAAAGCAGGGCGACATTGGGCTGATCGAAGGCGAGCCGCTGCAGCGGCAGCGGGGCCGACAGGACTGCTATGCTGACGATGATCGCCAGGAACACCAGACCGGCAATATTCCAGGCACGGAAGACTATTGCCACACTGCGGCGCTTCCGCCGGGTAATACCAGCCAGTAACAGCAGAATGGCGGAGAGGCCGACAAGGATATCAAAGTTCCAGCCTTTAAAGGTCATGATGACGGGTACTTTCTTTTGCAGGTACAGCTGGTACAGGATAAGCTCCACCGGCAGCCGCAGGGTATGCACCGCCAGCAGCCAGCCCGGCTGTATGCGAACCGCCGGAATCTTTATGCTATACCAGATCAGCAGGATTACCGGTGGCGGCACGGCCAGCAGCATATGCGGCGGCGTTGCCTGCACCGCTTCAAAGAAACCGGCCCGGGCCAGCAGGCCGATAGCCGTCGCCCAGAGCACGGAGACGATCAAAAGCCGCTTGTCCCGGCCCGTACCCAGGTACAGTAATGCAAGCGCGGCCAGCATGACTATGGTAAACATTATCGGTAGCATAGTGGATACAGAAAGAGAAACAAGGATGCCGGCCCCGCGACTACAGGTTGAACTGCCGCAGGTGATGATCGGTATGCTTATAAACAAAATGGCCGATCTGCTCCCGTGTCATGGGACCGAAAAAAGGATGGATCAGCCCGGGCCGGGTATAAGCGGAATAGGCTTCCAGCAGCGCGATCCAGCGTTCCTTTTCCATAGCGATATCACCTGTTCCTTTGATCCGGAACTCGGGATGTGTCGGCTGGTTATGCTTCATCGGCCGCTCATCTGCGAGTATGCTCTTCAGAGCCATACGGCCAAACAACCTGCCGATCAGCAATCGCTTGTACTGCTTCCGGCCCAGGAACAGCTCTTCGTTTTTCTGGCAATGCTTCAGCATCTGGTAAGCCGTCATCTTACCCCATTGCGCCTGCTGCTCCCCGCCCAGGCGCTGTATCCTGTCAATGAGCGCTGCTCTAGTCCCGGGATCGAATATAGTCTTCATCGGCGCCGGGATCAAAAAGAATGAGGAATGGTATCTCTGATCTCCACGCTGCCGCCCATATAGAGAATAGGGCAACCCCGGGCCAGCTGCAACGCCTCGTCCAGGCTGGTGGCCTTAACGGTAAGCGTACCGCCTACCGCCGTTTGTCCGGCAAGGTGCAGCCCTTCGAGCACCGTATTGTCTGCCGACAACTGCTTGCCGCTAAAGCCCAATTGTGTGGTCCCGACCAGCTTTCCTGCCGCCGCGATACCGCCTATCCATGCGCCCCATTGCTGCTTCTGGGCTGCAAGCTCGTCGGCAGTAGGCTGATAGCTGAGGTCCGGCTGTAGCCGGAAGAGCATCATAAAATCCTGTAGCTTTTCCATAATAATCCTTTTTTGTGTGAATGATAAGCACAAAATTAGCAGGGGTCATTAAGGAAGCTCTTGTCATAGGACAAGAATCCGGAGGGGCCCTTTTATTCTTTGGCCAGCTCTTTCCTGATCCGGCTCAGGGAGGTATCGGTAATGCCCAGGTAGGTGGCGATCTGCTTCAGCGAAACATTCTGCAGGATGTGCGGCTTCTCCTCAAGCAGCTTCCTGTAACGGTCCCGGGCGGGATCGGTGATCATAGAAATGCTGCGGTTCTTGAGCTCGAAATAGCTGCCCACGAGGGTGGTGCGGCCCTGCTCCCGGTAAGGCTCGATGCTGTGGAACAATTGCTGAAAACGCTCGTAGCCGATCTGCCAGCAGCTGCAGTCGGTAAGCGCCTGTATGTTTTCGCGGGTAGGATGGCGCAAAAAGAAGGAAGGCCAGTCGATGACGATATTGCCTGTGGTATAAAAGTTGGTGCTGATGTCATTGCCCCCGGTATCGACAGCATAAGAGCGGACAAAGCCATGCTCAACAAACCAATAATGCTGCGCCGTGCGGCCCTCTTTCAGCAGATAGTCGTGCTTGCTGAAAGTTACCCTGGTATATTGCGGAAGGATCTGCTGCAATTGCTCCCTGCTGAACCGGTCGGGACTGAAGATGCGATGCAGGAAATGTGGTGTATCGGTCATGGCGCTATGGTTCCGGTAAAGCGCTAAGGTACGGAATGTAAGGTTGCCGAAAAGCCATAAGGGTAAAGCAGATGAGCGACGCCAGCGGGCACATCAGGTCCGGGCAGCTGCGGATATTCATTTCTGGTGCTGTTTCCCGTGTGTTGCTTTATCTTTACGCCGGTTTATCCGTGCTATGATGAAGCTGCTACTGAGCTTGAAACTGATCTGTACCCTGCTGTTGTGTATTCTGATCGCGCCTGGCATCTCTGCACAGGATGCAACCGGCATTTACGGCAAATATAACCGTAGCGTCAAAGGCGATCCGCAGGGGGCCAGCTACCTGTATATGCTAAAAGACAATCGTTATGTGATCGTTTTCTTCGGCGGTGCGCAGCTGGGCACCTGGACCTTGTCAGAACAAGGCCTGGTCATCTTCAGGCCTCATATGCCCTCTTCCCGTTTCCAGCTCTACGGCCGGCACAATCCCGATATCAAAGACAGCACCCGTATCTGTTTCCAGCAGTTTGCCGAAGAGGAAACCTTTATCGGCACTGGAGGTAAAGGCGCAGGCCAGCCTTTGCTGCAGCGGGTATTCAATCCCGAACCCAATTGCTTCGGCTACCCTTACGTGCACCGTTTTCAGGGAAAGAAGAAGAACTTTGTTTTTGCCAACAAGCCTTACCGGGATGAGGATAGCGCAGAGGCCCGGCAGCTGTATCCCTTTTCGAACCCAGATGGATATAACGATTTTATTGCCGTCTATCATAAGCCGGGTGGGGAATATGAGTCTTTTGTGGCGCGATGGAACGGTAAAGCGCTGGCTTTTTCGGAAGACGACATGGACGTTCCGTCGCCTTTTGAGGAAGGAGAGGAACGGAAGTTCCTCGATGAGCTGAGCCATGCGAATCCCGACCCGGACACGATATTCTTCAACCCGCGCTACAAGGAAGCGCCCGATGTAGCGCAGGACAAATTGAATTTTACCTATCATAGAGAAAAAGGAGCCTATATCAGCACGCTGAACTACAGGGAAGGAGAGGAATATGATAGAGAAGCGGATGACTTCAACCGGATGAATATTGTCTATCCTTTCCGGAAGCTGCAGCCGGGAGCGCCGGTGAAGGGCAGCTTCATCCTTACTGAGGGCTCGCTTTTCCACGCCAGCTGCGAATAGGTCCTGCATCCGTAATCGTGTAAGACAAGAACGATTTAAGGAGCCGGCTTATGAGCAGGAGATGCGCAACCGGGCAGGTGTGGCGGCGCGCATGACCCTGATGCAGACGGAAACCCTGCATAGTAGCGAAACGATGACACATATGCTGTCCCTGTTCGACGGGCAAGGCAGCTGACACCAACGGTGTTTTTTTGCGTTTAAGTAAACTGCTCTTCCCGGAATAGTATCGATGAACGCCTGAAGTGTCTATGGCTGTAGCACGGCAACAGCCTGTTCCATGCCGGAATACATAATGATGTTGGCTGTTCCTGTGGTTGTGGTTATCTTATAAGTTTGCAAAAAAAATCGTTGTTGTCCAGCTATTATCATCAGCCGCTTCTGCCTGCCTTTAAAGAGCTTTCAGGCTATCTCCGGAGCTATGCCGTCCAGATGGAGACCCTCGTGGATCAAAAAGATACGATCTACCTGGTACACCGTGACCATGTTGCAGCAGAACCGCAGCTGTTTGCCGCGTTACAGATGGTGGGCTATCACCTTTGTCTCAATGTCAATCCGGAGAAGGTCAGGGCCATTCTGAACGGGCCCGGCTATACCTACCTGAAGCAGGTATATAACGGCAAAGGCCAGTTCCGGTTCCGGAAGATACGTCCCCAAGGCTATGCCGAGCTGCAGAACCTTTTCCGAGAGCTCAGCAATTAACAGCGAATTGCGCTGTATTTCACTGTAATGAAAAAGGACGGGCAGTGAGACCGGCCTGCTTGGCCACCTGTAAAAAATACCACAGATCGATGTATCCTTACCATGCCGGTTCAGAACGGCGGTAGTAATTTTGTGCGGAATGATCGATCGTCTTATGGAACAGAAACCACCGTTACCGCCTTTCACCCTGGAAACCGCTACGCTGAAAGTACAGCTGGCTGAAGATGCCTGGAATACAAAAGATCCCGCAAAAGTAAGCCTGGCCTATACGCCCGACAGCGAGTGGCGCAACCGTTCCACTTTCCTCAGGGGACGGGAGGAGATCGTGGCTTTCCTGAAAGCCAAATGGGAGAAGGAGCTGGACTATAAACTGAAGAAAGAGCTCTGGGCTTTTACGGACAACCGCATTGCCGTGCGCTTTGAATACGAGTACCATGATGCCGGTGGGCAGTGGTTCAGGGCTTATGGCAATGAGAACTGGGAGTTTGACGGGCACGGGCTGATGCAGAAACGCTTCGCCAGCATTAACGATCTGCCCATACGGGAGGAAGAACGCCGGCTTTAAGCCCGGCTGCGCGGCATGAGGTCGCTACTGGTATGGGATCAAGCCCTTTTCCTGCAGCAGCTTTTGCTCATCGCCGGTAACATAGGCAAAGATGCTGACCGTGTCTCCCATTACCTGCACAAAGTAATGCACGTCGAAACCGATCTCGACCCTGTTACCTTCTTTTTTCCGGTAGAGGCTTTGCCAGTGGATCTTGACCATAGCATGCTGCTCGTCCAGCGGTGTAATGATCCGGGAACCGATCTTCATGGACAAAGTGCCGATGCTCCGGTAAAAGGCATAACCCCTGGGGATCATTTCACGGAACTGGGCATTGTTCCTGCCGCATTGAACACCTTTGGGTCCGGCCTCCACGAAACAGGGGGCAAAGCAGGCGGCAGTACCCTCAACATCGGGCGCATCGCTGGCGAGGGCTTCGTTGAACCGCCGGGCATAGTCGTCAAAAAACTGGTGGATAAGCTCCTTCATCGCTTTTCTTTTTTAAGAGCATTGGCGCCTCCGCGGGACGGGGCTGTGGTATTGACTGCGTGCTGTATGGCAAAGTAAAGGATAACCGATTGCTGCTTTCCCTCTTTCCTGAATTTCATTTCCAGCATATCACAAAAATTGCCCTCGCTGTCTTCCGCGGATCCGGAACGACCCAGGTCGGCATGGTAGTATTTATCGATAAAATTCTGACCGTCTTTCGGCCCTATGGCAAACATGGCATGGTCGGGCGTACGGCCGTCGGCGCTCCAGTCCATAGCCGCCATAAGGCGCCCGAACTGTGCTTTGTACCAGGTTGAGCTGTCTTGCCGGTTCAGTTTGTGAAAAGCATAGGCCTTTTCAATAATGGCCTGCTGGTTGAGCGGGCGCAACTGCAGGAAGGAATCACAGAGCTTTATCGCTTCCTCATGCTGGGTCTTGTTATTGTATTCATAGATCCGCTTTTCCGTGGCCAGGTCCTCATAGGGGGTAAAAGGCTGCCGGCCTGTATAGCCGATCATCAGGTGCAACATCTGGGCTACGGTGACTGTGCTGTCGCCTTTAAGAAAACGGGAAAGCAGGCGGGGGTAATAAGCCGCATCGGCTGTATCCCTGCTGCGCCGGAGTATGGTTTCGTAGTCTTTCCGGTAATTGAAATGCTGTGCCCGGCCGGTCAGCGCGAAGCCTGTAATGATCAGTAAGAGGCAGCAATATTTCATGAAGGTGCAGGCGGCTTGTATTTACAGGGACAAATATAGGAAATGCGGAAGCGGTCGGTTTTGTATGGCTGCTAAAAATATCTGAAGAAAAAGGGACGGTTTTTTTGAAAATAAAAACAATTCCTTACTTTTGCACTCCGTTCAACGAACGAGTAACGGTCGATTTCGTAGCTCAGTTGGTAGAGCAATACACTTTTAATGTATGGGCCCTGGGTTCGAGTCCCAGCGGAATCACAGAAATCAACTGAAAAGCGCACATAGGTGCGCTTTTTCTGTTTAAAACGCTTTTCATCAACGTTTTCTCCAAATAAGCAGTTCAAAGGAATTCAAAGAAATTCAACGATTATGGTGACCCTTTCGGTTACCATGCTAGTTACCTAAATTGGGTAACCGATTTCTATTAAAGCTTGTGTGGCGTGAGTTTTAAGGACTTCAAGTGTCGTTCCGGCAAGAGCAGGAATGTATTTGATAACTTAAAATACTTAGAAGATGAAAAGTAGCTTTCGCTTTTATTCTGGCTTTTCAAGGCCAAAGCAACAAAAGATGGCAGAGCTCCGCTCTATGTAAGAGTTACCATTGATGGACAGGTCGCTGAAATTTCCCTAAATCGTAAGATACATCCTGATTATTGGGATGTGGCCCTTAAGATGGATAAAGAGCCGGGTAGCTACTATCAAAAAGCTAAGGAATATGATATTGACAATAAATTCGGTCCTATAATCGACGCTATGTTGAAAACCGATAAGGGTTAATATATTTGTTTGAATTACTCAGAAACAGTGCCTATTTGGGAGTTTCGTCTAATTTGGCCACCTGATTTCGGCACAAATTAATTAGGTTTAAATTTCAAAGGTACATTAGGAATCCAGGATGATATGGTATAAGTTGAATTAATAATTTAGCTTGTATATTGATTGACTAAATAAACACCACTCATTTGACTTAAACTCCAAATATGACATCAAAATCGACAATTAGACTAGAAAACATTGATCTTGAAGAGTTGAAAAGAGGTTGTAAAATTACAATTGAGAATGCTGAAGAAATGATTGAGGAAGCTGATATTCTAATTAATAATAAACGATTTGCAAGAGCCTATACCCTTTATCAATTAGGGATAGAAGAAGTCGGAAAGAGTAATCTTTTGCTACAATTAATATTTGATTTAAAGATCGGGAGAAAGGTGGACGCCAAAGCTTTGAATAAAGAGTTTAAATTTCACCAGGCTAAATCAAAAAGCTCTATAGTGTTTGAAAAAGCCGCATTGCTATTAATGCTCAGTACTAGTCAAGAAGGAAGTGCACAGGAACGGGTGAAACAATTTTTTGAAGAAAGCGAAAAAGTTGACAAAGAAAATGCAAATATGCTCAACGATAATAAGAATAAAAGTCTTTATGTAGGTATAGAAAACGGGAAATTTATTAGTCCAAAATATATTATTACTACAGAAATGGCATTGAATCTAAGGACAAAAGCATTAATTAGGACAAAAGCCGCTAAAGGACTTTTGGAAGGTTTCTTGAATGACATAGACACGCTGACATCAGCCATGAAAAATTTAGAAGATCAAGGGAAACAAGTTGATTCAGATATGGTAAAAGGCTTTTTTAAAGACTAACCTTTTCGAGTAATTTTTAATCGATTAACATCCAAGAGGAATCAGAAAAGCGACTCTAAATAGAGCCGCTTTTAATTTTAAAAGGTGTTCGATTCCCGTTCTTTATAGGTAATGATCATTTGCTGTTTGATGACATAACGCATTCCTTCGTCCTCTACGCCCAGCACATAGCCACTAAGAACAGCCCTGAAGATATCATGAAGTTCGTCGGCACGTTTGTTGCAACAGCAACCCGGCGTATTGCACTTATAATAGTACTTCTGGTTTTTCCATGCCTTGTAAGCACGCAGAAACCTACCGCATTGGTCGCATTTCAGGAAGCGTTTTAAAGGGGCCTTATTATTTTCCGGAAGAACTGAATACCCGGACTTATGGCTTCCTGCCATGATCTGATTTACCTCCAGGAACAGCTCCCTGGATACTGCCCGCTCCTGGATGCCTTCCAGTACTTGGCCTTCCAGCGCCTTATGGACGATCAGGCCGCAATAAAAAGGGTTACGAAGCAGATCGGACAAACGCTGGTTGCTTAGCTTAAGCCCCATTTCCGCCAGCTTCTTGCGTACATCTTCACTTGACATCCCTGATGCCTTCCATTCAAAAGCATAACGGATCAGTTTGCCTTTTGCATTCAGGATGATCTGCTTTGGCTTCCCTTCAGTGCGAACAATATCGTAACCTACTGGAACGGTAGTACACCAGATACCGGCCAGCAGCTTTTCCTTGACCCCTGCCATACATTTCTCCCTGCGAAGCTGATTGTCATATTCGGAGAAGATAAATTGTATGTTTTGGTGGAACCTTCCGCTGGGTGTTGTCGTATCGGTAGGCTGTGTGACTGCAAAGACGGCAATGCCCTGCTTCTTCAACTGGTCTGCAATATAGATCGCATTGGCGCCAGACCGGCTGAATCTGTCCACACTATAGACAATGATAATAGAGATTTTCTCTTTGCTCCTTTTCACAAAGGTCAGCATACGGTTAAACTCTTTGCGCTCATCGGTTTTCGCACTTTCATAAGTACCGCCGAAATGTCCCAGAATTGGTATGCTATTTTTGATAGCGTAATGCTCACAGTCTTTTCGCTGTGTTTCCAGACTCATGCCCTTAGTCTGCTCTTTACTCGAGACACGGGTATAGATCACGCAGTTACCTTTTGATGCCTGACGTTTCTGCTCTCCTTTTGCAAATGGGGAAAACACCAGCAGGTTATCAGATTGCTTCAATGCAGTGCTCATGCAGCTTTCTTTTTAGGGGTTATAATTAGGTCGATTGCCTTTTTGTTGTATTGCAGCATTCCCGTCCTGGTATGCAGATAAAGAATAGCTCTTGTAAAACATTTTGCGGCCTCTATAATGGCAGCCAACGCTTCATCATTATGATCCTTGAACCAGGGCAGGCCTTTTAGGTCGCTTACCGTCAGGTCTTCCTTTCTCTTCAGCGATAGGTCTATTCTTGCTCCTCCAGCTTGTTCCTTTGCCATAACAGTTACTATTATTAAGAAATGAAAAGGTTATTCTATTGTGTTTTTAATTTGAAAGCCAACTACGGGTCAATGTGATATTTGTAAAAGCAGCAAGTAACAAGCAATGACAAATGGTTTCGTTTCTGATACACCGAAGCGGTCTGCTACCTTTGTAACCGACCTCAACCGATAGTATAAACCCTGTGGTCCTTTTTCACCGTTTGAGGTCTTCTGCAAAAATACAATATATTGATTATCAAATGTTTAAAATTATATTTGATAAAATTGATAGCCCACGATCCATGTTGTTCATCCTCCAATTCCTATGTACTTTACAATAATCACATCATAAGCTCTGTTTGTTTTATTGTTACATAATAAGGGCTAAAGCAGTTGAATAGTAGGATGTAAGCGGCCTGTTTCTTGCCTGTACCGCAGGCTTCCGGAATTTATTTCGGTGGCAGCTTTGCATCCTCTCTTTTCTGCATGCCTCTGCCTGATACAATCAGGCTATAAAGAAAAGCCGTATCAACTAGGTAGGGTATTCCTATAGGGGTACCTATATTTTGCATTATCGCAAAATAAGACAGCTCATGACACGGAGATAGAAGCGTGGTTAAAGAGGTATGGGGTACTGGCCTTGCCATAAAGGCGCAGACCTGAAGTCGTGATTCAGAATAGGAATGATCGAATAGCACGGGGAAGAAACACGCCCAGGTGTTGTCTAACTTGCAGACGGTATGATTATCCTCCGGTATTGTCTTTGTACTTTTTGCGCAGACCGTAGGGCAGTTCCTTTATAGCCCTGGCCAGTTCTTCATCTATCAGCCCTACGGCACCTTCTATGCCCAGGTCCACAAAATAAGGCCGGATGAATTTGAGATCTTCGATAAGTGGAACGTCCGTTTTGTAATTCGGCATCCGCAGGTACTTTTTGTAAATATCAGAGTTCTGTATGGTGGTGAACTTTGTGCCGGTAAGTAAGTGAGCCCAACGGGCAACGCTGCTCACAGAACCATTGTTTCTTGCCTCAATGCCTAAGGCTTTGAGCAGGTAGTAAATGGCCAGTAGTTGCCTTGATTTGGTGGCCTCCTTATCTGTTGCTTCTGCTGTCAGTCCATTGGCAGCCTCATTCTGTACTATTTCCTGCGGCTCTTTACCGGCGTCCTGCAGGTAAAGGTTGGTCCTGTGCCAGTACAGCACATTATTACACATGGTCACTACTGCTTGCATCTGCTCCGGAGTTACAGATTGCTCCTCCAGGCCATTGTATTCTTCATCCGTATAAATGTCTGTTTCCGCCAGCAGCAGGTCAAGATAAAAGTACTGGTAAAAGCGTTTACTGTGGTAAGCCTGAAACCGGCTGCCGTATTTTTGGAGCAGGGCATCCTCTTTAGCATAGTATGCCTGGTAATACTTTTCCTCCCTTTGCTGGCTGTAGCGGTTTAATTGTTCCAGCATCATCAGGAGGTGATTGGTAAGCTCCAACTGCTCTGTTGGTGTATAGGCAGTAAGCATGTCTTCATAATCCCGCACGAACCTTCGGGCAAGTAATGATGATATTTGCTGGCTGCTGTATTGTTTGCGTTCTTGTCCGGGCATAAAGCTGATATTTCCGGTTAGGCTTGAAAATCACTGTAGTAAAAGAGTCAATAGAAGTGCAAGAAGCAAGATGTTTTGTACCTATGTAAACGCTGTTGTAGTTGAATTATTGCCGTTTCAAGGGGTTAGCAACGGTTTTTATGCTGCATTTGAGGCGTAAAATCACGCCTGTGTACCTTCCTAAAAATATTATACAACGGTTGAGTTAATGAAAATAGCTTCTCCCTACCTACAGTTTTGGGGGAAACTCAACCATTGCTTTATTGCTGTTATGTTGTCCTCGCTCTTAGGGGGATAAGTCACTCCAAAATTACTTTCCAGTGCTATTTTATTAGATCCTATGGAAGTTTAACATCCGCTCAATTAGCAATCAAGGTGGCAGCGCTAATCTTTAAACCATAGCCCGTTTCTGTAATACTCTACAGCAGCCCGTTTAAAGATAAGATCATAGTGGGAAGCAGCTTCGTCCGTAGTGGCTTGAAACAAAATATTCTGTGTGGTTAAGAGTTCTATGGCGGGGATCAAACCTTTTTCAAATCGTTTTTGTGCGAAGTTCATGGCAGTTTCGGCCAAGCGTGCGGCGCTCCTGGCCCCGATATATGTTTGATAGGAAGTGCTGGCATCATTGCAAGCCTTGTAGACGGCTTGTTTAGCATCTAAAACAGGTGTTGTAAGACCAAGCTAATCTTCTTAAATTTTACCCATAACTTTTTGCCTTGAAACTATGTTAGCTATCTTGCTTTACAACAAGGCGTTTATCAGTCGTTAGGCTATTCTTAGCAATGCCGGCTTTGCAATCCTTATAATTTTCAACCACCGCAATAAGAGTATGACGGGATAAACAGGGTCAATTTCATGCCAACGGTTACCAAAATTGATAGCGGAAGGATGTTTGTGATGATTATTGTGGTACGACTCTCCCAGCATCAAGATGTCAACGAAAAGCAGGTTATGGGAGGTATTGCTCAGTCTGAAATTCTTATACCCATATTTATGAGCAAACCAGTTGATGATGGCTCCATGAAAGGGCCCCATCAGAATGACAAGCGGCAACAGCAGGTATAACCACGGAGATGATGCAAACAAGATAAAAAACAAAATGTAACCAAGGCTCCATAGTAATTTTGATACTTTTGAATTAGCCCACTTGTCGAATCGTGGCCATTCCGGCAGATTTTTAGCAAAACGCTCTTCTATGGCCATTTTACCATTTAAAATGCTGGCGTATATTTTTTTTGTCCGCCACATCATGCTAAACAGGTTGGAAGAAAAATTGGGAGAGTGGGGATCTTTTGCTGTATCAGTATACGCATGATGCATGCGATGCATTATAGCATAGGCGCGTGCGCTCATATAAGACGACCCCTGCGTTATGTAGGCGAATATAAAGAAAAACCGTTCCCAGAATTTACTCATGGTAAATGCATGATGGGCAGCATACCGATGCTGGAAAAACGTCTGAGAGAATAAAGAAAAATACCATATCCCTACGAAAAAAAGAAGAACTATCATAAAACCAATTTTTGAATTAATAATTGAATGCAGAAATTGATTTTAAAAGAAGCCACTTATATTGAGGTCAATAAAGAGCAGAAACCAGAAGAAAGGATTGCTGTATTCGAGTCCTACTAAAGGTAATCTATTTGTTGTTAAGGCAGAGACAATATTGCAAGGATAGTGTATCAGATATGTTGATAATGACTAAAACACCGATAAAATGAATAAGCCCCTTCTAAAATATGTTGGAAAGCGGGCCGGATTTAGCCATCCCGCTTTCTTTTCGGTATATCTCTGTCGAAAAGACTTGAGAGAACAGTAAGTACAGCGAATACCGTAATGTTAACTGTTAACGAAGCAGCAGATGGCTTTAGTGAAAACATGAAGGCCTTGCAGGGCAATTATTTCCTTAAAGGTTATTATAAGCGTAAAGCGAAGAAAGCTGCTAATGACAAGGTCGCTCAGGACACTACTTCAACAAACGATATTAACAGAGATCTGGATGAAGATGAATTACGAGCTATCATAGCAGATGCCCAAAGAGCTCTTGATTTAAAAAATAGTAAAGAGTGAATTCTGCGCATGAATGATATATGGATATTTATGAATATTTATAAGAGTGAGCAATCATTTGCAAAATAGACTCGATTCTTCATCTGTTTTTCCCAAGCTATAGCTCGTTTATAATACAGATAAACCTAGTCGGACGAATCTGCCATCTAGCAATAGGTATCGAAACACTACGCAAATGTTGAAGCAAGATATACCATTAGACGTTAGATATTCAATAGAGCTGGTTGGCCGGCGTTTCCCATGAAGCCTGTACTATTATAAAGACATCGGAAAAGAGATTTACACTATTAACCGGGAATAGTGCAGCTCATTCCTTATAAGTTGCTTGTAACGGAAACAAAGTGCTCGAAAACTCGGCATACTTTCACATAACAGATTGCAACCTTTATCTAATATTCATTGTTATCGGCTAATATAAAGCATAATGCTCACAGAGATAACAGGCTCTATGCTGAGAATCTAAATCACTTAATAAATCAATAATCTAATGCCAACAAAAACACAAACAGGAAGAGTGAAGCAACAACGAAAGAAAGAGCTTATAGTCCATGGAAACAGCCAGCTTGAAAAGTATTTTTACGATGCCCTGAAAGATATTTACTGGGCGGAAAAGCAATTGACGAAAACATTGCCCAAGATGAAAAAGGCTGCTACTACAGACGAACTACAAGCCGCGATAGATGAACATCTGATGCAAACAAAGCAGCAGGTAAACCGATTGGAAGAGGTGTTTGGCTTATTAGGCAAAAAAATTCAGGCAAAGAAGTGTGAAGCGATGGAAGGGTTGATCAAGGAGGGAGAATCGATAATCGAGGAAACAGAAAAAGGCAGTATGACCAGGGATGTAGGCATTATCATGGCGGCTCAGAAGGTGGAGCATTATGAGATTGCCACCTATGGTGGACTGATTCAACTCGCAAAAACGATGGGGCAATTTAATGTTGCTGATCTTTTACAACAAACGCTGAACGAAGAAAAGCAAACAGATAATGAGCTTACTAAAATCGCTGAAAACAATATAAATTGGAAAGCTGAACAGAAAATAGACGAGGAAGAGTAATAATTGTGCTAGCCCTATATTATGCTTGAAAAGCATATGGAAGCCCGGAAATACTTATATTTCCGGGCTTATTCTTTAATTATCTTCTGTCGCTGGTCAAGCTGTTGTTTCCGTATACTACCCAGATGACATTATGTTACAAGCCAACGGAACACGGTATCTATATTTAAGTCAAACGAAAGATAATGTAGCCTCAGCTTATGCAGCTGATACAAAGGTCGCTATTGAATTTGCTATAATAGCTGCCTTGGGCAAGTGATTTGTGGTCGAACTCCTGTCTATCAAAAATTGCGAACTAATGATGGGACCGATAGAATAATAATTTACAAGGTAGGTAGCGTTGACATTTCAGATTATAAGAAAAAGGCAGGGGATACACCTGCCTTCTCTTATCTATATATCGGCCATAACAACTAAAGATCATTATCGCTTTTCCGGCATACCCTTTTTAATAAAAGGGTAAGGATCGAATATGCGACTACGGATCATGACAACATTGTAAATGATCCAAAGCATAAGAGTAATAATAAAAAGGAGAATAAATTTCCAGCATCTACCGAAGCGAGCCACCCGACCGGACAGCTTTTGTCCCTGGATTAGATTTCGGCGGGAGGATGCAACAGGTTATTCAAGATGAACCCTCCTGGATGATTTCATCCATTATTTTGTGTAATTTATCCAGGAAACCCTACTCCTCTAAAGATACCTGATCAAAGAGTTCAGCCTTCATAATAATTCCCTACAAATACGTTATTATAGGTATGACAAACGTAAGCAAGAGATATATAAGGACGAATATGTAGAATAAAGGTGAAGACTCAAATTTATGATTGATTTGGAAAAAATGTTTTGTCATCATTAATCGTTTGGAGTGAAAGAAAGCTTCATTCGTAAATCCATTTGTGTATACTTCCCTAAGATTCTCTGACAGCTATTTATATTTATCAGGTACTCTCTTCGACATCCGTACACAACCACCTTCAATATGCCTCTCATATCCATCGTTGATTATACAAGAATATTTATCGTCCTGCGTTACTTTGCTGGAAAACACGACTCTGTTGCCATTGGCTTCTACAAGTGCCACTTCGGAATTTAATGATTGTTCTGCGGCGATGATAGCTTCAAATAGGGTTGTGAAAGATTGCATAGTAAAAGGTTTGGTGGTAAAACGTAAAAACATGATAATGTACCAGATATGTTGATGTGCTCGGAAAGACCAGTAAAATCAGCAAGGGACTACACTATAGGCAACAAAAAGCAGACAGTATAGCACTCTCTACTTTCTTTTTGCCCTAATTTCGCCGCCTACTGCAGAAAGTTAGGTTTAGCCCTAAGCGAATCCATCCAAAACGCTTTCGAGGCGTAGAATCTGCTACTTCCAAAGCACCATTTTTCTTATCCGCTTGTTTGAAGATATATTTCCGAGGATAATCAAAGTGAGGTACAATAATGGGAATCGTGTTAAATTGGGCAATAAAAAAAGACAGGATAGTACCTGTCTTCTCTTATTCATATATGGGCCATAGGAGCTAAAATCACAGTGCCTTTTCTGGCATACCTTTTTT
>NZ_QUZZ01000031.1 GCF_003545695.1 Taibaiella helva
CATTATACCAATACGGCCGCTTCCCGTTACCTGTACGATGCCACCGGCAACACCATCAAAGACCAGGTGAGCGGGCAGGATACGATCCTGTGGAACCATTACAACAAAGTGACACAGACCCGCAGGGACAGCCTGGGCAACAACCTGGACTTTGCCTACGACGGCGCCGGCAACCGCTACCTCAAATCGGTGGTGCGCAGCAGCGGCGATACCACCTTTGAACGCTCCGATTATTATGTACGCGATGCACAGGGCAATATACTGGCCGTATACGATGCCGAAAGCCGCTATACCCTCGATACCCGCCAATGGGTGGAGTACATCACCACCCGGCTGATGGCCGAGCACTATACTTTCCTTTCCCATATCGTAGCGCCTCATTTTGCACAGGAAGCCCACTTCAAAGCGGTCCTGCAGGGACAGGTCTCAAAAAATGACAGCTATATGTCCCAGCTGGCCCAGGCCTGGCCGGTCTCCTTCTATGTAGCCCATAGCAAGGCCGTAAAAGGCAACCTGCTCAGCTTTGCGGGCGAATACCCCGACTTTTACCAGAACCTGCGGGGCTTTACGGTGCAAACCGGGCAGCCCTTGCTGGCCGCCGCCCTGTACAACGATCTCCACCAGGATGAGGGTCAGAATACGCGCTTTTTCAATGACCTGCTGTCGAAGGAGACCGAGACGTCTATCCGCCCGCATACCCTGGAGCTCCTGTGCACCTATGCCGACAGCATGATGCAGCAACAGTTCCGGGATATGGGCATCGATTACCAGGAAGGCCAACCGGCAACCAATGCAGACAAGCTCCATAAGACACTTAAAAGTAATCCTGAACGCATCGCGGAGGTCGCCGACGGCCTCAATAAAAAGATCGTGTACGATGGCTTTGGCGATCAATACTGGTCTTTCCTGCAGCAGTTCTGCACCGATGGCGCCATACTGGCCAGCCCCGTATATTTCGATACCAGGGACCGCGCCCTGCTGGTGGGCTATTGCCAGAACGCCCTGGCGCGCAGCGCCAGCGATACCGTGCTCGGCGCCTATTTCGATACCTGGGACAAGGCACGCGACTGGATGAGCAAGACCAGCGACCGGCAGATGCTGCTGCAAGTGGTCTACGACAACGATCCCGCAGCGTTCCTGAACCATTACATTGCGAATGGCGCCAATAACGATCTCACAGCCGTTTACAACAGCCTGGCCGCAGTGCCCTGGATCAGGCCCTGGTATTATGCAGACCTATGGCGGCCCTGGGTCATTACCGATTCCATTATCCATACCGTATATGAGGAGGTGGTCAGATCAAGAAGGGTATCGCTGGCCGAGCATCACCTCTATGGCAGCAGCCGCCTGGGCCTTAAGAAGTACCTGCCGGGACAGTATTACCTCAACTGGGACAACAGCGGCCCGCAGCCGGTAGCCGATACGGTAACCCTGAACGCCCGCAGGCCCTGGTACAGCCTGGAATACAACGACGACATCAGCGCCCTGGCGCAGCAACCCTGGAACCAGACGGAGGGCAGCCCCTTCCTGGCCGGCCATACCCGGGGCGAGAAGCAGTACGAGCTGAGCAACCACCTGGGCAATGTGCAGGCTACCATAAGCGACTATCCTTACCTGCGTCCCGTGGGCGAGGGCGACAGCATCAGGCTGCGCAATGC
>NZ_QUZZ01000032.1 GCF_003545695.1 Taibaiella helva
GGATCAATCGTAAAATCTGGGGGATTAGTAAAAAAGCGTTTGCTTTGCGAGCTAAAAAATAACTGTTTTGTCCGATCCGTATTTGGAGCTCATCTCCCTGACCCTACCCGAAGGCCTTCTTGATTTTTTCGAACTGATTTCCGTTAAGAAGGAGGACGGCGTTTTCTACTTTCATCTTGAAGAAAAGAATATCATCCCCATGGAACACCGCAGCTCCGGTGTTCACTCCAAAGGTTTTCATCAGGAGGCCAGGGTAACCGATTTTCCGATACGGGGTAAGAAAGTATTGCTTTGCATTAAGAAACGCCGTTGGGAAAACATTAATACAGGGGAGATCGTCCAAAGAGACTGGAGCCTGCTGAGCCAGGGTACGCGGATCACCAAAGATTTTGCGCTTTTTTTAAAAGGAGCTCTTGGATAACCATCCTGTCAGCTGCTTCCAGCTGGGCAAGTACTTTCACCTGGACGGCAAGCTGCTACAGGAGCAATACAAACACCACATCAGCGATTACAGGAGCTGGGAGCAGCAGGAGCATGCCGCTGAGTGGATACTTTATCCCCAAAATATAGGCCCTCATTTGAGCATAGACGAGACCAGTCTTTCCAATGACGAACTATACACTATTGTAAGCAATAAGGCGGCCAAAGGCCGGAAAGGCACGCTGGTAGCCATGATCAGGGGTACGCAGGCTGAAACTATAATCGAAGTATTAAAAAGGATCCCGGAACGCCTGCGTAACAAGGTAACGGAAGTAACACTGGATATGGCGCCCAGTATGAACCTGGCTGTAGAACGCTGCTTCCGTAAGGCGCATAGGGTAACGGATCGTTTCCACGTGCAGCGCCTGGCCTGCGATGCGGTACAGGAACTGCGTATCCAATACCGCTGGGAGGCTTTAGATAAGGAAAACGAAGCCATAAAGGCGGCCAAAGCACAAGGAGCCATTTTTACGGCTGAACAGCTTGAAAACGGAGACACCTTAAAACAACTCTTGGCAAGAAGCCGCTATCTATTGTTCAAGCATAAAGATAAATGGACATCCAGCCAGAAAATAAGGGCCCGGCTGCTCTTTGAGCGTTTTCCTAAATTAAAGGAAGCTTATTATCTGTCCCTGAAGCTGGGCATTATTTACCGTACCTGCAGAACAAAGGAAGAGGCCTTCAAAAAGCTGGCTCTTTGGTTCAACGAAGTAGAATCCTCGGCCATGTCTTCCTTTAAAACAGTTGTCAGAACTGTCGAGGCCCATTACCTGAGCATTCTTAATTTCTTCAACAACAGAAGCACTAATGCTTCTGCTGAGTCTTTCAATGCTAAAATTAAATCCTTCCGTTCTTCTTCCAGGGGTGTAAGAGACATCCCTTTCTTCCTCTTCAGGCTCGCAAATATCTATGCTTAATTATCTTCTCCCCCCAACTTTTACGATTGATCC
>NZ_QUZZ01000034.1 GCF_003545695.1 Taibaiella helva
CCTGCATATAAATTTGGATGATCGGTAGAGAGGCAGGCTTATATTCGCGCATATTCGATGACGGCTGTCGAGCAAGGGAAGGTGCGAATAAGCGGGGAAATTCTTCTCGGCTGACTCAGTCATTTCATTTCTTCATGTTTGAGCCGATTTTTTCTCCCGTAAATGCCTTGAATCAGCCTATTTAGACCGTTTCTTCGCCATTTAAGGCGTTATCCCCAGTTTTTAGTGAGATCTCTCCCACTGACGTATCATTTGGTCCGCCCGAAACAGGTTGGCCAGCGTGAATAACATCGCCAGTTGGTTATCGTTTTTCAGCAACCCCTTGTATCTGGCTTTCACGAAGCCGAACTGTCGCTTGATGATGCGAAATGGGTGCTCCACCTTGGCCCGGATGCTGGCTTTCATGTATTCGATGTTGATGGCCGTTTTGTTCTTGCGTGGATGCTGTTTCAAGGTTCTTACCTTGCCGGGGCGCTCGGCGATCAGCCAGTCCACATCCACCTCGGCCAGCTCCTCGCGCTGTGGCGCCCCTTGGTAGCCGGCATCGGCTGAGACAAATTGCTCCTCTCCATGCAGCAGATTACCCAGCTGATTGAGGTCATGCTCGTTGGCCGCGGTGGTGACTAGGCTGTGGGTCAGGCCACTCTTGGCATCGACACCAATGTGGGCCTTCATGCCAAAGTGCCACTGATTGCCTTTCTTGGTCTGATGCATCTGCGGATCGCGTTGCTGCTCTTTGTTCTTGGTCGAGCTGGGTGCCTCAATGATGGTGGCATCGACCAAGGTGCCTTGAGTCATCATGACGCCAGCTTCGGCCAGCCAGCGATTGATGGTCTTGAACAATTGGCGGGCCAGTTGATGCTGCTCCAGCAGGTGGCGGAAATTCATGATGGTGGTGCGGTCCGGCAAGGCGCTATCCAGGGATAACCGGGCAAACAGACGCATGGAGGCGATTTCGTACAGAGCATCTTCCATCGCGCCATCGCTCAGGTTGTACCAATGCTGCATGCAGTGAATGCGTAGCATGGTTTCCAGCGGATAAGGTCGCCGGCCATTACCAGCCTTGGGATAAAACGGCTCGATGACTTCCACCATGTTTTGCCATGGCAGAATCTGCTCCATGCGGGACAAGAAAATCTCTTTTCTGGTCTGACGGCGCTTACTGCTGAATTCACTGTCGGCGAAGGTGAGCTGATGACTCATGATGAACCCTTTTTCATGGCTCCAGATGACAAACATGATCTCATATCAGGGACTTGTTCGCACCTTCCCTAACATGAGTAGCTTCTCAATAATTGGTAAATGAATTCTCTTTGTGAC
>NZ_QUZZ01000035.1 GCF_003545695.1 Taibaiella helva
GTCCAATTAGTTCTGGACGTTCAACTCGGTACGACGGTTCTTCGCACGGCCTTCCGGATTGTCGGAACCATCCGGGTTGGTGTTCGGAGCAATCGGACGGCTCTTGCCGTAGCCGATCGGACCGACCAGACGCGACGCATCGACGCCGTTCTTGGTCAGGTAGTCGTACACGGTGGTCGCACGACGCTCGGACAGCTTCTGGTTGTACGCGTCGGTACCCTTCGAGTCGGTGTGACCGGCAACCTCGACCTTCAGGTCGGGGTAGCGCTTCAGGATTTCGGTCGCTTCGCTCAGGATCGAGATCGCGTCCGGACGCAGGGTCGACTTGTTGAAGTCGAAGTTCACGCCCTTCAGGTCGATCGAGACAGGCACCGGGCAACCGTCCGGACCGATGGTCTGGCCAGGCTGCGAGTTCGGGCACTTGTCGTCGCAGTTGTTGACGCCGTCACCGTCGTCATCCAGATCGGCGCAGCTCGGAGCAACCGGAGCCGGAGCCGGCGGCGGAGCGGTCGACGGAGCCGGTCCCAACGGGATCACGACGCCGACCGAAGCCAGCACGTCGCCGAACCAGTTTTCGCGCGGAGCGGCGACGCTCTGGTCGTTGAAGTCAGCGCGATAGGCCAACTCGGCACGCACGGCGACGCGCTTGTCGAAGGTGGTCTGCAGACCGACACCAGCCTTGGCGGCAAAGTTGCCGTCCTTACGCTGGCCCGGCGACACCGGGTTCGGGGTCGCGTCGAATTCTTCTTCCGAACGCTGATAGCCCAGACCGAACAGCAGGTAGGGGTTCCAGCCGCGGCCTTCCTGGATGAAGTGGCGACGCAGGTCGAACGAGATGCCGTACTGGCTCCAGTTCAGATCCTGGTTGGCGTCGAAGTTCGGGTTCTGATAGTTCAGTTCACCGTCGATCGACCAGTTCGGGCTCACGAACTTGCCCAGGCCCAGGGTCACGAACGGGGCATCATTGGTCAAACGATCGCGGTCCTGGAAATTGAAGCCAGCGCTACCGGTCAGGTACCAACGGTCGTCGAACTCCTGCGCGGAAGCAGCCTGGGCAACTGCCAGACCGCCAAGCAACGCGGCAGTGAGAATTTTCTTGTTCATTTATACAGCTCCTTCTTTGGGAGATAAAACCGATAGAGACATTGTTCTTGGTAAAGATGCTCGTCACATCCAGAGCCATCGGGGCGCAGATTAAGCCGGCCTCGGTGAAGATCGCGTTAACGGTCATATAACATGTGAAAGCAATCACCA
>NZ_QUZZ01000037.1 GCF_003545695.1 Taibaiella helva
GCCATCGTGACCGCTTACGATTACTATCCCTTCGGCATGCTGATGCCCGGCCGCGGCACCGACAGCATCAATGCGGTAAGCAATGTGATGGGCAATACGCTGCTGGTGTATAACGACTTCAGCGACGGCACCACGCAGGGATGGATGAACTACGGCAATGGAACCATCAGCAATGCCGGCCAGCGGCTGAAGGTCCGTACCACCGACAATTTTGCGGGCACTTATAAAGTAACCGGTATGGTGCCCGGCCGCTCCTACCGCCTGCGCATGACCGTAGACCGGGGAACCTATACCGGCCAGCTGCGTACCGTGCTGCTCAACAATTATAGCTGGAGCTATTTTTACTATACCGAGCTGCCCCAGCAGGTCAACCAGGTGGATTACAGCTTTACGGCCACCAGTCCCAGCCTGGCCATCGTGACAGAGCCCTTCAATACCGGGCCCATGAACCGCGATTTCTATATCGACAACTTCATCTTCGAAGAGATCAGGCCGCAGCCCCAGGTCGATCCTGTGACCAGCAACGGCTGCATCACCATGACCCGGAGCAAATGGGTGACCACATGGGTAGACTCCTGCAACTATGTCTACAACTGGCAATGGCCCGGCTTCCTGGTGGAAGTGTACAACGGGCAGCCACAGGCCACTACCGTGAAGAAGACCGGCACGGCCGTAGAGTTCAATGTTGCCAACGGGGAGGCGGCTGTCTTTACCCTTTCGGTCCTACCCAATGTGGCCCAGAGCATAGACCTGGACCTGGAATCGGTGCAGGGCAATGCGCAGCTGGCCGTGCAGGAAGAGCAGGGCGGCAGCTGGGTGGGCCTGGCCTCAACAGTGGCTACTGCAAAAGGCAATTTTACCCTTAACTTTACACCGACGCAGGCGCAGGTGAAGGTGAAGATCATCGGTCCCTGCTTTGTGGGGGTGAAGAAATTCTGCACCAAGAAGCCGGTGATGAAGCAGGAGAATGTATTGGTGGATATCTGCCCGGCGGATAAGGACAAATACCGCTTTGGCTTTAACGGGCAGGAGAA
>NZ_QUZZ01000003.1 GCF_003545695.1 Taibaiella helva
AAGAAGGCCTTCGGGTAGGGTCAGGGAGATGAGCTCCAAATACGGATCGGACAAAACAGTTATTTTTTAGCTCGCAAAGCAAACGCTTTTTTACTAATCCCCCAGATTTTACGATTGATCCATGATATTCACAAATCATAAAAAAACAAAAACCCGACTTTCGTCGGGCTTCATTCTTTGCTGGCGGAGACGGCGAGATTCGAACTCGCGATACAGTTTCCCGTATACACACTTTCCAGGCGTGCTCCTTCAACCACTCGGACACGTCTCCTTGATTTGAGGGTCGCAAAAGTACGAATTTTATTGAAATCATAAAATTTCTTTTAAACAATCCGGACGTTAATACTGTTTTAAAAGCCAGGTTTTTCCCCCTCCGGTTAAGATTTATTTATGTTAAGCGCAGAACAAAGTCTCAGCGGTCCCAACGCCCGTTAACGGTGCATTAACGAGATAGATGTTAATATTGCGGCCTGAAATGGTTTCCCGGCCCCACCAAAAAACAATATACTGACATGAAGATGAGGACCTTATTTACCCTGGTTACTGGTTTTTTCCTACAAGCTTTTTCTCTCAATGCTCAGCAGCAGGACACCCTGAAATCCGTCGCACCAGAAATGCAGGATACCGCCGCTACTCCCGGTATCGCTCCGCCAAATGCACAGGCGCCGGTTGACCTGTCGAAGGTTGGCGCTGCCGATTCTGCCACAGTAGGACAAAAGCCCGATTCTGCAGCAAAGCTTAGCATCGACTCCTCTGTAAAGGTTACGGACACCGCTGTTGTGGTCGATACCACCGGTAAGGTGGAAGTAGGCGAGCAGGCTGCAGTCAACCAGCAGCAGCTCAATGGCGTTGTTTTTGAAAAAGACGGCGTGACGACACTACCCGGCGCTACTGTGCAATGGGTGGGCAATACCGTAAGCACCCAAACCGATGTCGACGGAAAATTTGCGATCGAATACCGTAAAGAAGGGGGAGTGCTCCAGGTATCTTCGGTAGGATTTACGACGCAGAAGATCAAGGTGGAGCCGGGACAAAACGATCTTAAGATCACCATGGGACTCAACGCCGGCACCAAGATCGACGAGGTCGTGATCACGGCGCTGGGCGCGCAGCGCAATACCCGCACGCTGGGCTATTCGGTACAGCAGCTGGAAGGCCGCGATATACAGGAAGCGAAAGAGGTGAACTATATCAATGCGCTTCAAGGTAAGCTGGCGGGAGTACAGATCAGCGGTAATGCCGGTTCTATGGGCGGATCGGCGAAGGTGGTAATCCGCGGCATTAAATCCATCTCAGGGGATAACAACGCCATGTTCATCGTCGACGGGGTGCCCATGGCCAATATGAACCTGAATGCAGGAGGACAAGGTACCGGCGGCGGCGGCTTCGACTACGGCAACCCGGCACAGCTGATCAATCCCAACGATGTAGAAAATATTGCAGTGCTTAAAGGCGCGGCAGCTACAGCGCTGTATGGCAGCCGCGGCCAGAATGGCGTGATCTATATTACCACCAAGTCGGGCAAGGGCGCGGGCAAGCTTACCGTCAATTACGACTTTAACCTGCAGATGGACAAAGTATCGTTGCTGCCCAAATACCAGAACGAATACGGCGGTGGCAGCGGCGACTTTACCAAACTGTATGCCAATGAGCACCCTGAAGGTTTCGGCCCCAACGGAGGTACCTATAATGATAATGACGGCAAGGGCAGCTACGATCTCCTGCCGCAGTATGCTACCGACGAATCCTGGGGACCACGCCTCGATGGCCGCCTGGTAAGGCACTACTGGTCCTGGGATCCCGGTAAAAATAATCCCTACTTCGGACAATCGGCTCCCTGGTCGCCACAACCGGATAATGTACGCGACTTCTTCAAAACCGGCGTAACGGTTTCCAACAACCTGTCGATCTCAAGCGGCAATGATAAAGGGACCATCCGCTTCTCCCTGGGGCAGACGCACCAGGACTTCATCTATCCTGGCAGCAAGCTCGACCGTGTATTCTTCGGGTTGAACACCAGCTATAATTTTACCGACAGGCTGTCTTTCAGCGGCGGTATCAATTACATTATGGACAAGTCGAAGAACAGGCCCGGTACAGGTTTCAACGGCTTCAATCCTATGCTGCAGTTCGTGATGTACGGGCAGCGCCAGCTGGACAACAATTACCTGAAGAACTATAAGTATGCCGACGGTACCGAGCAGACCTGGAACCGTACTGCATGGAACAACCCGATGCCGGTATCGGCCGAAAACCCCTACTGGAACCAATACGAAAGTTATAATACCGACCGCAACGACCGCTACTTCGGTAACGCAGGGCTGAGCTATAAGATCACCGACTGGCTGACAGCCGATGCCAGGGTATTCTCCGATTTCCTGGATCATATCGATGAGACGAGGAGCGCCAGGGATTATTTCCTGGGCAGCTATGGCCGGCGTACGATCAATTACAATGAAAATAATTACCAGGGCACTTTAAGCTTCAATAAGAGCTTTGTACACGACCGGCTGAGCCTGGAAGGTATTGTGGGCGGCAATATCCTCAGTGTGAGGATGCAGACCGAAACCGGTACAACCAACGGCGGCCTGATGAGCCCCGGCGTATATGTGCTGCAGAATTCCGTGCTGCCCGCTACAGTAATCAATGCGTATGGCAACTACCAGACCAACTCCCTGTTCGCCACGGCAACGCTCGGATGGGACAAGCTGGTATACCTGACACTGACAGGGCGTAACGATTGGGCCTCGCCCCTGAAGCAGACCGGCAACTATTCTTTTTTCTATCCTTCTGCAGGCAGCGCCTTTGTCTTTTCCGAGCTGATCCCCAAGAACAAGTGGATGACCTTCGGCAAGGCGCGCCTGTCATATGCCCAGGTGGGCAATGCCACAACGCCTTACCAGGTAGCACGGAACTTCGATTTCAGCGCGCCTTTCGGCAGCTTCCCCCTGTTGACCACACCCGATCAGCTGTACAACGCCCAGCTGAAGCCGGAGAAGTCTTATGAAGTAGAAGGCGGCCTCGATCTTCGTTTCCTGAGCGATCGCCTCGGCCTCAGCGTTACGTACTACGACCGTAAAACAAAGAACCAGATATGGGTAGTGCAGCTGCCGCCCGAGATGGGCTATGGCTCCAAGATCGTCAACGGCGGTAATGTGCAGAACAGGGGTATCGAGCTCAGCCTGAATGCCACGCCGCTGATAATCGGCGACTTCCGCTGGGAAACTGGTATCAATTTTTCGAAGAATAAGAACAAAGTGCTTGACCTGAATACCAATGACGGCAGCATCGGCGGTATTGAAACCTTCATTATCGGTACGGAAAGAAGAACGCAAAAAGTATCGGTTGTAGCCATGAAGGGGCAATCGCTGGGCACTATTATCGGTACCGATTATGTCTACGACGCCAATGGCAATCGTGTAGTTACGGCTGACGGCTACTATGCCGTAACCGATAAGCCGGTAGTGATCGGCGATGCCAATCCCGACTTCATCGGCGGCTTCACCAATACGTTCTCCTATAAAGGCATTTATCTTTCAGGTCTCATCGATTTCCAGAAGGGCGGCGATTTCTTTTCCTATACTAACCTGTACGGTAATAAATCGGGTTTGCTGGAAGAGACCGCTGCCGGCGGTATACGGGAGAATGGGGTGATCAACCCTGGTGTAAAGGCGGATGGCAGCCCCAACGATAAGCTGATCTCCGCCAGGGATCATTTTAACAGCGATGGCGGCAACCGCATCAGCAAAGCCAACTTGTATGACGGCGGCTTTATTTACCTGCGCGAGCTGCGGCTGGGCTGGAACCTGCCCCAGAAATGGCTGAGCAAGACAAAAATGCAGAGCGCGAGGCTGTCGCTGGTAGGCCGCAACCTGTGGCTGATGCACAGCAATGCGCCGAATGTGGATCCGTCCTTTATCAACAATTCCATCGGCAATACGCCCGGTCTCGAAGGAGGCGCCTTGCCTCCTGTACGCAGCTATGGCGTTAACCTGAATATTACCTTTTAACAGAGCGGAAGAAAGCATATCGTTCAAAAAATGAAGCATCATGAAAAGTAAAGTATGGATACTGTTGGGCACAGCACTGATATTGTTCACGGGCTGCCGTAAGTTTGAGGAGCTGAATACTGACCCGGCCAAACCGGAAGAAGCCAACCCGCAATACCTCTTGTCCAGTGCAGAGAAAAGGGCGTCCGATCTGATGTATCACCCTTATTACAACGGCCGTATCGGTATGCACTTTGCCCAATACTGGACCGGTACCGATAAAACATCGGAAAGCCGCAACCTGCTCACGGATGAAGCGCTGTGGGCCGGGCTGTATACCGGGCCCCTGATGGATCTCCAGGAGATCGGCAACTATTACGATCGCCACCCTTCGGAGCGTAACCCCCACGTGCTGGCTATGGCCGAAATACTGAAGAGCTGGATTTTTCATGTGCTTACCGATGTCTATATCGACGTGCCTTACAGCCAGGCCCTCAAAGGCAATGCCAACCCGCAGCCGGCATTCGATAAAGCGCAGGACATCTACAACAACCTGCTGGCTTCGCTTCAGAGCCAGATCAATATCCTGCAGGAGACCGACGGCGACCCGGTAAAAGGCGATATCCTGGGCGGCGGTGATAAAGAATACTGGGTGCGGTTTGCCAATGCGCTTCGCCTGCGTATCGCTATGCGCATGGCCGATGTGCAGCCGGATGTCGCCCGGGAAGTCGTAGAAGAGGCTGCCGGCAAGACCCTGACCGACGTCAGCGAGGATGTCTTTTTCCCTTACAATGGTAATGCAGTGACCAGTCGCTTCCCCTACAACGATGCCGACAGGCCATTGGTAGAATTTGCGGTCACCAGCACCCTGATCGATTACCTGAAGAAAGTAGGCGACCCCCGCTTGCCCGTATATGCCCGTCCCGATGCCAATACCGGCATGTTCCGTGGCAAGGCTTATGGTACCGCTGATAACAAGCCGGCCCTGGATTCTTTGTCCAGGCCCGGTGTGCTGCCCTACAGCGCTGCTATGAAAGGTTATATCATTACTTATGCTGAAGTAGCCTTTATCAAGGCCGAAGCGGCAGCCCGCGGGATGAATGTTGGCGGCAACGCCGCCTCACTATATGAAGACGGCATTAAGGCCTCGATGGCGCAATGGGGAATTAAGCCGGACGATACCTCGGTAGCTAACTATACCAGGAGAGTGCCTTATACTGCCGGCGACTGGAAAAACGTGATTGGTACCCAAAAGTGGATCGCGCTGTATATGCAGGGGCTGCAGTCCTGGATGGAGCGCCTCCGGCTCGATTTCAGCCAGCCCGATGGTACACCTTTGTTCATCAAGCCCGTATCGGGCTCGCTGGATCCCCAGGTAGCCGATGTGCCCCAGCGGCTTACTTATCCTGCCGCAACCCGCAGCGCCAATGCAGCCAATGCTACTGCCGCAGCGCAGCGTATCGGCGGCGATACCAAAGCGACAAAGAACTGGTGGAATATTCATTGATCTTAGAACCATATCGGGATAAACAGGGCTGCTCTTCAGGGCAGCCCTTTCTGCAGAACAGAGTTGCCCGCCGGGCGGCGTATAGCGAAGGCGGCCTTCATTCCGTTTAACTTCTGTATTTTTGCAGATTAAATTCACATATTGTTATCCTGGATAATGCAATTGCCTGCCGGTAAAAAAATATATTTCGCTTCCGATTTTCATCTGGGCATTCCCGATAAGGCAACCAGCAGGAAGCGGGAGCAGCTGCTTTGCCGCTGGCTTGATACCATCAGGGAAGATGCGGAATGCCTGTTTCTTGTCGGCGATATTTTCGACGTATGGTTTGAGTATAAAAATGTGATCCCGAAAGGCTATACCCGTTTCCTGGGCAAGCTGGCCGAGCTGAGCGATGCTGGCCTGCGGATCGAAGCATTTACAGGCAATCATGACTTATGGATGCGCGGCTACTTTGAAGAGGAGCTGAACATTAAGGTGCACCATCAGCCCCTGGAGTTTGAAGCCAGAGGGAAACGGTTCCTGGTTGCCCACGGCGATGGCCTGGGCCCCGGCGATCATGGCTACAAGCTGCTGAAGAACGTGCTGCGCAACCCCTTTGCCCAATGGCTGTACCGGCGGCTTCATCCCGATACAGGGGTCGGCGTTGCCAATTACTTCAGCCGCAAAGGGCCGAAGCATGTCAACTCGGAAAAGCAGTTCCTGGGTGAGGAGAAAGAATGGCTGATCCTGTACAGCAAGGAAAAGCTGAAAGAAAAGCACTACGATTATTTCATCTTTGGTCACCGGCACCTGGCCGTCGTACATCCGCTGAGCGAACAGAGCCTTTATGTTAACCTTGGCGACTGGATCAGCTTCAACAGCTATGCCGTATTTGACGGCACGCAGCTGGAGCTGAAATATTTTGCACCGCAAACCGTTAATCCTGAATAGACATCATGAAAAGAACATTGATCCTGGTACGGCATGCCAAGTCTGACTGGAGCACAGCGGGTCAGGCCGATTTCGACCGGCCATTGAACAAGAGGGGCAAAAAAGATGCTCCTGAAATGGGGCGGCGTTTAAAAGCAAAAGGATTAGTGCCCGACCTTATCCTGGCCAGTCCCGCCAAAAGAGCTGCTGCTACCGCAAAGCTGGTTGCCGGTGCGGTAGATTACGACACCAGCCGCATACAATGGGTTGACCGGCTGTACCATTGCCCTGCCTCCGTTTTTGAAGAGGTGATCGGGGAAAGCAATATCGACGATGCGGTAAAGACAGTTTTCATCTTTGCCCACAATCCCGGCATCACCCATTTCGCTAATGAGACCGCACCAGGACTGAATATAGACAACATACCCACCTGCGGCATGGTGGCGCTGAGCTTTGAAGCAAAGCACTGGAGCGACTTCGCTAGCCAATCGCACACCTTGCTGTTTTTTGATTATCCTAAAAACCAATAATTTTTTCGTGCCTAAAGCTGATTTTACGACCACACTGACAGATCTTTTCACCAAACAGTTCGGCAATAGCCCCCAGGACATTTCCTCTATTCCCTTAGCCGGATCGGATCGCCGTTACCTTCGCCTCAGCGACGGACAAAATACGGTGGTCGGCGCCTTTAACCCGGATAAGAAAGAGAACAACACCTTTTTCTATTTTACCCAGGTATTCAGCAAGTATAAGCTGCCGGTACCTGAGATCATTGCCAAGAGCCGCGACAAGCAATATTACCTCCTGCAGGACCTGGGCACCACTTCCCTGTTCCAGCTGATGGAAGAGGAAGGGCATACTGACCGTATTAAAAGCCTGTTCCGGAAAAGCATCGACAACCTGGTACGCTTCCATTGGGAAGCCGGCAAGGAGATCGATTACTCGCTTTGCTTCTCGGCCTCCGTCTTCGACCGGAAGCAGGTGCTGGCCGACCTGCTGTATTTCAAATATTACTTCGCTGACCTGCTGAAGATCCATTACAACAAGCCGGCGCTGCTGGAAGAGCTGGAGGAATGGAGCGTCAGCCTTTCTTCTGCAAGGCCGCAAACCTTTATGTACCGCGACTTCCAGAGCCGTAACATACAGGTGCAGCACGATGAGGTGTACTTTATCGATTACCAGGGCGGCATGATGGGTCTGCCCCAGTACGACCTGGCCTCGCTGCTGTGGCAGGCGAGAGCACAGCTACCGGTAGAATGGAAGAATGAGCTGGTCAACTATTATTTCCAGGCGTTGAAGAACCTCCCCGAAATTCCATCATTTAATGAAACGGAGTTCCGGAAAGTATACCTGGAATGTGTGCTGCTGCGCATTCTGCAGACATTGGGCGCTTATGGCTTCAGGGGCCTGCTGGAACGCAAGCCGCATTTTATCAAGAGCATCAAGCCGGCCCTGCAGCAGCTGAAGTTCTTCCTCGATACCTATGGCCATATTCCTGCGTTCAGCGAGCTTCGCCACGTGCTCGAGCAGCTTGTCAAGCCGGAGATCACCGCGCAGTTTGAGGGGCTGGACGAAGCTTTGCTGGCCGATATGCCTTTAAAGATCAAAGTGTATAGCTTTTCCTACAAAAAAGGAATGCCCGAAGATGTAACCGGCCATGGCGGCGGCTTTGTATTCGATTGCCGCGGTATCCTGAATCCCGGGCGCTTTGAAGAATACAAGAGCATTACCGGGAAAGATGCTGCAGTGAAGGAATTCCTGCAGACGAAGACCCTGATGCCGCAATTCCTGGAGCATGTCTTTGCGGTGGTGGATATATCCGTCGACGATTATATCCGTCGCGGCTTTGACCACCTCAGCGTTTCCTTCGGCTGTACCGGCGGCCAGCATCGTTCGGTATTTGCAGCCGAAGCTCTGGCGCAGCACCTGAAAGATAAGTATGGCTTAGCCGCCGAGGTGCTGCACCTGGAACAGGAAGCGCATGAGCTGAAACGCAGGTAACCGCAATAAAAGCATAAAAAAAACGCTGCCTCCGGGCGGCGTTTTTTTTATGAGGTCGATTGCAAAAAAGGGCAGCTGAAAAGCTGCCCCCGATAAACAAAAAATACAAAAAAGAAGGTTTGGATCCGCTTAGTTACCCAGGCCGGTGATCTTGAACACGAAGTAGATGATGGCGGCCATGAGCGCGCTCACAGGGATGGTAATGATCCAGGCCCAGAGCAGGTTGATGGTTACGCCCCAGCGTACTGCGGAAAGCCTTTTGGTGGCGCCTACACCGATGATGGAGCCGGTAATGGTGTGCGTCGTGCTCACCGGTATCTTCAGCATTTCGGTAATGAACAGGGTAAGCGCACCGGCTGTCTCGGCAGCAACACCTTCAAAGGGCGTTACCTTGGTGATGCGGGTACCCATAGTCTTGATGATCTTCCAGCCGCCGCTCATGGTACCCAGCGCGATCACGGTATAGCAGGCCAGCGGTACCCACCATTCCATATGGTCGAGGTGATACCGGGCGGGATCGAAAGCGATAAGCGCCGCCATAATGATACCCATTACTTTCTGGGAGTCGTTGCCGCCGTGGCCGATGCTGAATGCCGCGGAAGAAACCAGCTGCATCCGCTTGAACCAGCGCTCGGACTGTGCGTAGTTGAGGTTGCTGAGGAAGAGCGTGAACAGGCTCATTACAGTAAGAATAAAGCACATCAGCACCCATTTGAAATTCTCTCCATAAAAAATGACGTTCAGAAACCTGGCATCGAAGCGCGGACGGTTAATACCGCTGATGGTCTTTACCTCATCCTTACGCATCACTTCCAAAGTTACGGGCTGATCGTTCCGGAAGCCGGAAAAGGCTTTGACTACAGCCTCTTTATCGTTTACAGGCGCCTGGTTGATCTTAAGGATCACATCCTTATCGCGGAGTCCCATTTTATAGGCATTGGTATTGCTGCCTGCAATGCCTTTGACGGCAGTACCCTGCTCGGTTTTCTCAAAACCTTTGATACCGGCTATTTTGGTCGCATCGGTCTCGATCATCTTGGAAAGGAAGACCACTACTCCCAGGATCACCAGGAAAGAAATGATTTTGGGGCCAAAGCTTTTTCTGAAGGAATTGAGGAACCAGATGGAAATAATAAAGGCGACCAGCATACCGATAACAGGCGCCAGGAAGATAAAGGAAACAATAGTAAGGATGGTGGGCGTATCGATAGAGCTAAAGCCGGCATGCGCGATAGCCGCACCCGCAAAGCCGCCGATAAGCGTATGCGAAGAGCTGGACGGAATACCGAACCACCAGGTGATCAGGTTCCAGGTAATGGCCGCCACCAGCCCTGCGAGGATCACCGGCAAGGTGATGAACTCCTTATGTACGGTCTTTGCGATCGTATTGGCCACGCCATGATCGGTAAAGATGAAGTAGGCGACAAAGTTGAAAAGCGCCGCCCACAGCACCGCCTGGAAGGGCGTCAGCACTTTGGTCGATACTACGGTGGCGATCGCATTGGCGGCATCGTGGAAGCCATTGATGTAATCAAATACAAGCGCCAGTATGATAATGATGATTAATAAAGTCATAAGAGAAGGCTCTTCATTTAAAACGCAGCAGGCCGGTCCGCCGGTTGAAGCCGGAGCTTCTTTCCGGGGCAGGGCAGTGCCGGTAAATTAAGCGTATTTGATAATGATGGATTCGATCACGTTGGCAGCGTCTTCGCATTTGTCGGTGATGATCTCCATATCCTGGTAGATGTCCTTCAGCTTGACCAGCTCGATGGGATCGGTGCTGGAAGCGAACATTTTGATGATCGCATTGTCCAGGAGGTCGTCGGCCTGGTTTTCCAGGCTGTTGATCTGCACACAAGCTTCGGTGATTGCCCGCAGGTTCTTCATGTTGCGCAGCTCATGCAGGGCTTTGTCCAGCGCGACAATGGCATTTTCGATCACAACGACCATTTCTTTCATGAAGCTGTCGATCTCTTTTACCTGGTAGTTCACCATCTTCTTGGAAGAAGCATAAATAAAGTCAGCAACATCGTCGAGGGAAGTGGCGAGGTAGTGAATGTCTTCACGGTCAAACGGCGTGATGAAATTCTGGCCCAGCTCAACAAATATCTTGTGGGTCAGCTCGTCGTTTTTGTGCTCGGCATCTTCCAGCGCGCGCAGCATCTGGGTCCTCTTGGTCACATCGGTTTGTTCGATAGCCGCACGGAAAGCGGCGCCCATCTCTTTCAGGTTGGCTCCTACCTGTTCGAAAATGCTATAGAATACTTTATCCTTGGGGAGAAACAATTTAATGAAAGAATTCAGACCCATAATCTATATAAGATTTGATGAAATTGTGTGGGCGCAAAATTACTTGTATGTACTAGGAAATGGTAGCTGTCAGCAATACTTAATAATTTGATAACCTTGATCCTAAGTGATTGGTAATGTTGCGGTAACATTAAGTTTACCTATCCGTAACATTGGCGTAATCCAAGGGTAACATTGGAATTCCAATTTTGCGCACAAATTCTATACTTGATAGTTATGCGTAATTTATTCACGTTATTGCTCTCTTTACTGGTTGCAGGGCAGGTGTTTGCAGGTGGAAAGATCCTGGGTACCGTTACCGATGGCGGCTCGTCCGAAACCCTGATCGGTGTATCCGTATCCCTATTCCAGAAGGGAGGTGAAACTCCTATGTCGGGAACCATTACCGATATCGACGGTAATTATATTTTTGAGGTAGCCCCCGGCGACTATGAAATCGAAGTACAATATGTAGGTTATCAAACCAAGAGAATAACAGATATCAATGTTACTGAAGGCAATACCACCAAAGCTTCCGTAGCCATGAGCGAACCCAAGAACACCCAGCTGGACGAAGTGGTGATCCAGGGTACCGTGAAAAAAGAAACCGTGAATGCGCTCTACACCATGCAGAAAAATGCAGTGGCTGTATCCGATGGTATCTCTGCCGAGGCCATACGCCGTTCTCCGGACAGGAGCACCGGGGAAGCGCTGAAGCGTGTGAGCGGTACTACTATCCAGGACAATAAGTTCGTGATCGTACGCGGTCTCAGCGACCGTTACAATACGGCCCTGGTGGACGACGCCGTGCTGCCCAGCACAGAGCCCAACAGGAAGGCCTTCTCTTTCGACATCATCCCTTCCAGCATGATCGATAATATCATCATCACCAAGGCCGGAACACCCGATCTGCCCGGCGACTTCGCCGGTGGTGTGATCAATATCCTCTCCAAGGAAGTGCCCGATGACAACTTTACCAATATCTCTATCGGTACAGGCTTCAACACTGCTTCTACTTTCAAGACATTTAAATCGGGATATCGTACCTCTACCGATTTCCTGGGCTTCGACAACGGCGACCGCCAGCTGCCCAAGAGCTTCCCTTCGCAGAAATCGATAGCCGGTAAGAACCTGACGCCCGAGCAATCGGTATCTTACCTGAAGATGCTGAACAACGACTTCTCTACCAAAGAGCATACAGCGCTGCCGGCAATGAACCTGCAGGCTTCGCTGGGCCGTGTGTTTAACCTGAAAGGTAATTCCCGTTTCGGCGTTACTGCTGCAGTTACTTATAACCACAGCGAGAACATCAAGCCCGAGCTGCTGCGCCAGTACGATAACTACGATTACAAAGACAATATCTACAACTATTCTACCAACCTGGGCGCCCTGCTGAATCTGGGCTATTATACCGGTAAAAGCAAGATCAACCTGAAGACCTTCTACAACCGTATCTTCGACGACAACTATCTCGAGCGTGAAGGTGTAAACGCGGGTTCTTCCCAGAACGTTAAGTACTATGCCTACGACCTGATCCAGAAATCCCTGTTCAAAACCACCCTGAGCGGCGACCACCAGATTGGTGGCAAGCAAGGTAAGCTGAACTGGTTGCTGTCTTACAACTACATTACCAATAACCAGCCCGATCAGCGTAAAGTAGCCTATACGCAATCCGAAGGTACCACCGAGCCTTTCATGGCGCAGCTGTACTCCCTGGGTAAGGCCAATAACCGCCTGTTCGGCAGCCTGAACGAAACGGTGCTGAATGGTGGTGTGAATTACGCCATGCCGTTCAAATTTCTGAACAAAAGCAGCCTGAAGCTTGGCGCTTTCGCTACTTACCGTCACCGCGATTTTGCCAACCGTTACATTGGCGCCCTGATCAATACACAGCAGCCCAACTACCTGGATGTGCTGCAGCGCCCGCTGTCTACGCTGTTTGCCAGCGATGTGGTCTCACAGAACTATTATACCCTGGCCGACCTTACCGGCGATGCGGACCAGTACAAAGCTAAAGCGATGACTACCGGCGGTTACCTGATGCTGGACAACAAGATTACCGATAAGTTCCGTATCGTTTGGGGCGCTCGCCTGGAATCTTATCACATCGACCTGAGCACACCCGAGAAAAAAGAAGTGGACCAGACCTGGACCGACATCCTTCCCTCGGCTAACCTTACTTATGCGCTCAGCGAAAAGAGCAACCTCAGGGCTTCTTACTTCAGAAGCGTAGCCCGCCCCGAGCTGCGTGAAATGGCCAATCTCGGCTATTACGATTATGAGTTGTCGGCCCAGATCACCGGTAACTCCGGCCTGAAGCGCAGCCAGATCGACAATGCGGATCTGCGCTACGAATGGTACCCCAGGGCTGGTGAGATCATCTCTGTTTCAGTCTTCTATAAGCACTTCAACAATACGCTTGAGAACTTTGTATACGGTGACGGCAGCGCTTACGATATCACCACCAAAAATTACAAGTCTGCGCAGAACATCGGCGCCGAGCTGGAGATCCGCAAGAAGCTGGACTTTATCGCCGATAAAGCCTTACTGCGTAACCTGAGCTTCTACATGAATCTGGCTTACATCAACTCCAAAGTAAATACCGATCCTTACTATGTACGGACCAAACTGGTCGACAGCCGTCCGTTAAGCGGGCAATCGCCTTATGTGGTGAACACCAGCCTCGGCTACACTTCTACCGATGGTAAGCTGAGCCTGAACCTGCTGTACAATCTCATCGGTCAGCGCCTGTACCTTGTTGGCGGCGGCCGCGTAGGTAACGTGTATGAGTCTCCGCGCAACCTGCTCGACTTCCAGGCCAGCTATGCTGTAAGCAAGCACAGCGAATTCCGCCTGAACATTAAAGATCTGATCAACAATCCCGTTCGTTTTTACTTTGACCAGGATAGCGATGAAAAATTCGGAACCGTGGGTTTTGCTGACGGCAAGATCAATCCCGACAAAGATTGGCTGCTGCAACAATATAAGCCTGGCCGTAGCTTCAGCCTGACTTACAGCTATAAGTTCTAAAATAAAGCAAACAAGCACACAGAGAAAGCGGCCCCGGGGAGGGCCGCTTTTTATATTGCCTTACTGTTAAAGGATTTCAAAGTTTACAAAGGCATAATGTTGGCGTAACATTCCGGTTACATCGTCCGGATACTTTTGCGGCAAATAAAACAACAACGAAAACAAAATTTATGAAAAAGCTTGTATTGCTTGGCTTTAGTGCGCTGGCGCTGTTTTTCGCTTCCTGCAGCAGCAACGATAATAACCCCGATCCGGGTCCTGATCCTTCCAATGTGATCACCATTAGCGGCGACATCACGGGCAACCAGACCTGGACTGCTGACAAGAAATATATTCTCAAAGGCTTCGTATATGTAACCAACGGCGCCAACCTGACGATCCAGCCCGGTACGGTTATCATGGGTGATAAAGCGTCTAAAGGTACACTGACCGTAACCCGCGGTGGCAAGATCACTGCCGAAGGTACTGTAGACAAGCCTATCATCTTTACCTCTGCACAGGAAGCCAACGCCCGTCGCGAAGGCGATTGGGGCGGTTTGATCCTGCTGGGTAAAGCACCCGTCAACCCCAGCGGCGGCGAAGCTAAGATCGAAGGTGGGCTCGTGCCTACCCAAACCGACAAAGAGAAAGATTATATCTGGTTTGGTGGTACCGATGCCAACGATAACTCCGGTACCCTGAAATATGTGCGTATCGAGTTTGCCGGTATTGCTTACTCTCCCGATAACGAGATCAACGGTCTGACTATGGGTGGTGTAGGCGCCGGTACCAAGATCAGCTATGTACAGGTTTACCGTTCAGGCGATGACGCTTTCGAGTGGTTCGGCGGTACGGTAAACTGCGATCACCTGGTGGCTTCTTACAGCTGGGACGACGACTTCGATACCGACAACGGCTTTTCCGGTAATGTACAGTTCGGTGTTGCCCTGCGTGTAAAAACCGTAGCTGATCAGAGCGGTTCCAACGGCTTCGAATCTGACAACGATGCCAACGGTTCTAACAACACTCCCCAGACGAAAGCGGTATTCTCTAACATGACTGTAGTGGGACCGATCCAGGGCAAATCTGCCAGCGGTATCAACAACAACTTCCAGCATGGTGCACAGATCCGTCGTAACTCTTCTATCTCTATCATGAACTCTATCATTATGGGCTTCCCCCTGGCTGGCCTGTATATCGACGATACCAAAGGTACTTTCACTTCCGCCAACGCTGTTGCCGGTACCCTGAAATTTGCGAACAACATTATCGCCGGCTGCCCTGTTAAGCTGAAAGCTACCGCTCCTTATGACGCCGCTATCGGTGCATGGGTTGCCGCTCAGAACAACCAGCTGCTGGACAGCACCCAGCAGGTAGGTCTGGCAGATCCCTTCAAGTTCACGCCTGCCCTGTCTTCCCAGGCTGGTCGTCCCAGCTTCCTGCTGACTGCTACCTCTCCTGCGCTTACAGGTGCGAACTTCACCGGTATGCCTTCCTTCCAGCAAGTACCTTACATCGGCGCCTTCGACGGTTCTGCTGACTGGACTGCCGGTTGGACCACCTGGGATGCTGAGAAAACTGCTTACTAAGATTTAGAACAGATCCTTTATGAGAGCCCCCGGAGCAATACTCCGGGGGCTTTTTTCGTTGTATAAGCGGGGCCTGGTCGCCGATTATTCGTACATTAGCCAATCCAGGGCCGCGATGATTAAACGGGGCCGCTATATGAAGACAGGAATTGATTTTAAAAGAACAGGCGCAGCTTTGCTGCTGGCCGGCATATTGCTGGCCGGTACGCCGCTCCATGCCCAGCGGCCTCCCGGAAAGGAAATTGCGCTGGCGCGCCAGTTCATGAGCGATAAGGATTATGAGAAGGCCATACCGCTGTTCAAAACGGTATACGAGCAGGCTCCTTTTGACAAGAGCGTATATGATGAGTACCTCGATGCCTTAATGCTGGCTGCCCGTTATGAGGAAGCCGCTTCCCTGGTCGGCTACATGAGCAAGATCCGCCGTGAAGACCCGGTGATGCTGCTTGATATGGGCAGGGTGCTGGATGCATCGGGAAAGAAGAAGAAAGCGGAGGAACAGTACGATAAGGCGCTGAGCCAGGTAAGCGGGGAAGATTTCCGCACCAGGCAGTTGGCCGATGCCTTTGCCCGCATGGGAAAGAACGACTATGCCATCAAAGTCTACGAGCGGGCGCGTACAATGATCCAGAACCCCTATGTGTATGCCACCGAGCTGGGACTGTTGTACAGCAAGGAAGGCAATACGGAAGAGGCGATCAAGGCGATGATGGACCAGTTGGTGGTACAACCCAATGTGCTCGATGATGTCAAAAGCGCCCTGCTGCAAATGGTAGGCGAAGATGAGAAGAAAATGGCCGTATTGCAAAAGCAGCTCAGCAAGCGTATTGCGCAGCAGCCCGACAATCCCTATTGGGCCGAGCTGATGACCTGGATCTATATACAAAAAGGCGACTTCAACGGCGCCTATGCCCAGATTGTCACTCTGGATAAAAAGCTGAAGGAAGAGGGTGAACGTGTTGTTGCCTTCTGCAAGACCGCGACTGCTGCCGGCCAATACCCGGTTGCCCTGGAGGGATTTCGCTATGTCATGGGCAAAGACTCCTCAGCACCTATGTACGAAGAAGCCTGGGACGGGAAAATACAAGTGCTTTTACGGCAGCTTGAGCAGAAAAGGCCTGTGGACAAGCCATTACTTGTTAGCCTGCAGCAGGAATATAAGACCTTTTTTGACGAATACCCGCAATATGTTACTTCCCCGCTGATGCGCGACTATGCTAAGGTGGAGGCACGCTATGCCTTGCAGGTGGATACCGCGATCGCGCTGCTGGAACGGGCGATCGCTGCGCCCAATGCACGCAGGGATTTTATCGGCTATTGTAAGCTCGACCTGGGAGACTATTATTTGCTGAAGGAAAAGGTTTGGGATGCAACCCTGCTCTATTCGCAGGTAGACAAATCCTTTAAAGAAGATCAGCTGGGCGAAGAAGCCCGGTTCCGCAATGCCAAGCTGGCCTATTACCGCGGCGATTTTAAATGGGCCCAAACGCAGCTCTCTGTGCTGAAAGCCTCTACCAGCGAGCTGATCGCCAATGATGCGCTTTACCTTTCCGTGCTGATCACTGAGAATATTCCGCCAGACAGCAACCTGACACCTTTACTGCGCTTTGCAGCTGCTGATCAGCTCCTTTTTCAGAATCGGACCCAGGCTTCGGACCAGTTGCTCGACAGCATTGCAACGGCCTTTCCTGAAACAGCCCTGATGGACGACATCTATTTGCTACGCTCACGTATCGCAGAGGAGGAAGGCCGCAATAACGACGCCGTTACCTTCCTGGAAAAAATACTGGAAAAATATGGCGACGATGTACTGGGTGATGACGCTGCCTACCGGCTGGCCGTACTTTACGAAGAACGGCTGAAGGATAAAGCAAAAGCGCTGCAGTATTACGAGATCCTCATTACCCGTTATCCCGGTAGTACCTATATCCAGGCCGCCCGGAGCCGCTTCCAGAAGCTGAAGGCCGGGAAAGAGCCCTCCTCCTGACCTAAACTATTTACGTCCTCCATTGTCTAAGACCTATATGCGAAACTGGATCGTTGTGCTTACCATACTGTGGATGACAGGCCGGGCCATGGGCGTAGCGGCCCAGAATGATTTTTGCAGCACCGGCAACAAATGCGTGCAGGCCGGCGAGAAGCTTAATTTTAAAGTATACTATAACCTGAGCGCGATATGGGTCGCGGCGGGGGAGGCCAATTTTACCACCAAACAGGAATCCCTTAACGGGAAGCCGGTATTTCATATCACCGGAGAGGGCGCTACCTATACCTCCTACGACTGGATCTTCAGGGTACGGGACAAGTACGAGACCTATGTCGACGTGGAAACACTTTTACCCCTGAAATTTATACGCAATGTCGACGAGGGCGGCTATAAGTTCACCAACAATGTTACTTTCGACCAGGAACAGCGCAAAGCCTATTCCAACAAAAAAACCTTTGATGTGCCGAAATGTGTGCAGGACGTATTGTCGACCATTTACTACGCCCGCAATATCGACTACAGCAAGTATAAGCCCGGTGCAAAGATCCCCTTCAGCATGTTTCTCGACGACCAGGTCTACAACCTGTACATCCGCTATGTAGGCAAAGAAAAGGTCAAGACCAAGTACGGTACTTTCAATGCTATTAAGATCGCGCCTTTGCTCATCAAAGGGACCATATTTGAGGGCGGCGAAAAGATGACCGTATGGGTAAGCGATGACGACAATCACATCCCTGTCCGGGTCGATAGTCCCATATTGGTCGGCAGCATTAAAGTAGATATGATGGGCTACAGCAACCTGCGCTATCCTTTATCTTCCCTCATCAAAAAGCGATAAATCCCGTTCCTCCGGGCAAGGCAGCGGTAAATCAGGCCAGGGGCCCGGATGCATAGCTTTTAGCAATAACGGGATTTTTATGATGTTCCCTCCCCGATTATATGTAATTTTGTGCCCGAATTCGATAAGCAAGGAGCTTAAGCCTGACATGGACGAAATGATTGTGAATAAAGTAGCGGAAAGCGGGATCATTACCCTGAACCTGGAAGATTTTCTCCCCGATCCCGCTCAGCTGGCCGTTTTTGACCTGAAGCCTTTCCTGTTCCGGGAAATGATCCTCCGGGAAAAAGACTTCCGGGCAGCATTGCCCCTGCACGACTGGGAACAGTACCGCGACAAGCAGGTAACCGTTACCTGCTCGGCCGATGCCATCATTCCGCAATGGGCTTATATGCTGGTGGCGACAGCCCTGTCGCCGGTAGCCGCTTCCCTGGCTTTCGGAACCCTGGAAACCCTCACCGAAAAAAAGATCCTGGAAAGGATCGGGGCCATCGATCCCCTGGATTATGCCGACAAGCGGGTCGTGATCAAAGGCTGCGGCGACAAAATAATGCCTGAAGCTGCTTTTATCGCCATCACCGCTAAACTGCAGCCCGTTGTGAAGAGCCTGATGTACGGAGAGCCCTGCTCTACCGTACCCGTGTACAAAAAGAAATAGAATCCTTATGGAATTGAGCGAGTTACGTTCCTTTGCCAGCTATACTGCTATTGATTTTGAGACTGCCCACGCCAAAATGTGGAGCATCTGTCAGGTGGGGCTGGTGAGAGTGGAAAATGGAGTAATTGTGAAGGAGTTGGAACTGCTGGTTCAACCACCGAAAAACGAGTACCACTGGGGCAATTCCCGTGTACATGGCCTGTCGCGCAAAGATACCGCCCATGCGCCTGTATTCAGCGAAATATGGGAACAAATGCTTCCCTATATCGCAGGACAGCATGTGGTGGCGCACAACGCCGACTTTGACTGCGCCTGTCTGCGGCAAAGCCTGGATTACTACCATATTTCACAGCCCCACTTTCAGCAGCATTGCACCGTAAAAATATACAAGCGCAACCTGGCGCTGCTCTGCAATACCTATGGCATCGAACTGAAGCATCACAATGCTTTGTCCGACGCCCGTGCCTGCGCGACTTTGTTCCGGATGCACCTGGAAGGAAAGTCGACAGCAATGGTTGCCGAGCTGGAAGAGAAATATCCAAGGAAAGCCGTTCCCCACTATTAATGTCCTCCCCGCAGCTACACGACGTATATCTCCTTACCGGGAGCAACCTGGGCGACCGACGCGAACAGCTGGCCCTGGCGGTTGCTGAACTGGAGCAGCATGCCGGTAGTATCGTACGTACCTCGCGTATCTATGAAACCGAAGCCTGGGGACTGGAAGGTCTGCCTGCGCACCTGAACCAGGCCCTGCTGCTGCATACGAGGCTGGAGCCCCTGCCGCTACTGAGCGTATTGCAGGAGATAGAGCACCGGCTGGGGCGTGTGCGCCAGCAGCGATGGGGTGTAAGGGCCATCGACATTGACATCATCTATTACGACGACCTGGTGCTGAACTTGCCGCAGCTCAGCATACCGCACCCGTTAATGCAGGAACGCAATTTTGTGCTGGCGCCGCTTAGCGAGCTGGCGCCGGATGGCATACATCCCATATTGCACCAGACCAATGCCGCCTTGCTGCAGCAAAGCGCCGATAAGCTATCGGTATGGCCATGCGATGATGCGGCCAATGCCGCTTCCGGTCTTTAAAGCGCTTCTGGTCCCATCGTTACTTCTACTACTGCCACACCATAGCTGTATAGCCAGCTGCGGAACAGACAGGGCTCCTCCGGTTCGAAGTGGATAATACGATCATCGCAGAGCAATAGTGTGAAAATCCCGGCAGCCTCGTGGAAGCGCCGCAGTTCATCAGGAGTATAAATGAAGCCGGGAAAGTGTTCTTTACCCGCGCCGGACAAAAAGCTCGCGCATTCCATAAAAATCGATTGCTTGTTGTTTAAGCGGATGAGTGCTCCAGTCTTCCCAGCTGCAGGTATAAGGATCATAGCCGCACTTAAGCGGCTTGCTGTGAAGATTGCCCGGGTCTTCCAGGTAAGCGCGGCAGTCCGTGCAGATATGCCGTAACTCGCAGTCTTTGCATACATTGATCTGATCTTTGGTAATATTCCAGTACTTTTTAAAGCCAGGTTTGTTTATTACATCGGCAAGAGCTGTGTCAGCTACATTGCCAAAGCTTTGTTGCATAGAGGGGCAATTTTTAATGTTGCCCTGAATGTCGATAGAAAGCTTTTTGTTCAAACAAGTATTATATTTCAGTGATTCGGTGTAATGAGGAATATTGACGACAAAGAGGTTTTTGGCAATTATCCCGCAGCATATTGCGCTCGTCATGATCTCCGTACACTTAACAATTACTGCAGTTTCTGATCGGTATTGTGTGTTTTCCGATGCACCATAAAATGTAACGTAGCTTAGCTTAGGATTCCTTTTTGCGATATCGAGCATGTTATTCTGGAAGCCTGCATCATAGCCGGGAATAAGGAGTTCTACTGACTTTATCTGAGTTTGATTGATCAATTCAAATAACTCCCGGATGTGGGTGAGAGAAGGTTGATCAAAGAAACGGATTTCTATAAAGTTGCAGCAAAGTGATGCCAGCTGCTCACAGAAGGTCCCATCGAAATAGTATAGTGCTTTCTCAGCGTCTAATATGCAGTTTGTAATATGACCTGGAAAAATCCATTCTTGCGAGAGCGGTGAAAACAACGCCTTGTCTTTGTGTTTACATGAAAAGCCCAGCTCATGCTTGTATAGGAAATCAATGTATTCTTTTAATGTAGGCAGACTCGCAGGAGCAATGTCTTTGTTGAGCCGGGATAGATCAAGGTACCTTCCCTCGTTAAAAAGACTCGCAAAACTATTGGGAATAAAATGTATCGCATTACGTTGAAGGTCGCAAATGGCCGCGCGACTGGCGCCTTGCACTATCATGCAATGGCTGAACAGCATTAATAGTTCTTGTTTCACTGGCAAATTATTCGTGAGTAGGGTTTGTAAAATCTTACTTCAAGCGCGCCGGAAGCATTGTATGTACCCAGGGTTATATTATGGAAAGGCATTTGCTTAAGTACTACAATTTTTGCTTTCCATAGATGTGCATTGAGCGGCAAATACGGTCGGTTAGCACTTAGCCAGGTCGTATACCTTTCCATTAAATTATCTTGTGATGGCTGCATAAAAGTGTTTGAGCAATTGATCTTTCAATATCGAAGTTGCAGTAGTGCGAAAGCCATTGAAATTGGCCTACGGGGTTAACTTCAAGAAAGACGTACTTTCCTTCAGGCGTATAAATCAGATCGAGCGAACCGCAGTTCAGACGCATTTTTTGCATTAATCTCCTTATACGACGTTGGAGCTGTCCGGGAAGATTGTATGGTACACAACGATTGGGACAGTGCTGATCATAATTCCTGAAATCTATTTTTGTTTTTTCATTTTGCTGGGAAAAAATTGCCATGCTGTAACACGCCCCGTTAAGGTAAAATACACGTAGTTCGTACTTCTTATCGACATAGGCCTGGAATAGGGAAGGTAAAAACTGTCCTTGGTTGATGCGCTTAATCTGCTCCAGGTCACTTTGTTCAAAAGGGGCAGTATCGAGCGAAACATTGAAATAAAAATTGTCTTGAATGCTTAGTTTAAAGCGGCTGCAGGCCAGCGCTTTTGTAATGATCCGGGGATGTTCCTTCATAAATGCTTCCAGCTCTTCTGGGTTGCCGGTGACTAAAGTATCCGGAATCTCCAGTCCCGCTTTTTGTGCTTCCATAAGCACGGCAAGCTTGTTAACCTGGTTATCGTTGAAACTGTTGATGTGATCATATTGCGCTATTACATCGCTAAGCGCAAACGTATAATACGCATATTCTTTGTCCAGGTAAGTATAGGCGCCCTTTAAATGCGTTTCAATTCCTGTGGCAATAGCTGGAGCAAAATATCCCCTACGATACCAGTAGCCTGAAACCGCGTTTACATTGGTAGACCCGATCTTTACAGAGGGTTTGCCATTACCACCAATACGAAGGGAGCAAATATTAACCGCTGTTTTGTTGTTCAGGCGCTCGTAAGCTGTATGACCAAAATAAAGCAGCCAATCTATTACCTCGGTGGTTGAAGCATCATGATGATCACTCTGTATCAATAGCATTTGATCAAAAATTACTTAAATCTGCTGTCGCAAAGTTGAGGGCCATTTGCATGGCCGGCTTGAATATGAAATGAGTGGTTCTGCTATTCTGAAACACCAGTTTCCGCTGGTATGCTGCTATAGGCTCCAGAAATATTTGTGCTCGTTTTCTATCTACCTCGGCGGCATTGAATATTTTATCGAAGCGCTCGTTCGGCAGCTGCTTGCCTTTGGGCAGAATGGCAAAGTAGGTTTTTATACTGTCCTGTGCATCTATTGCAATGGCATAGTCATCGGGCGACATATCTCCAGCCATTACAGCATCCAGGGCTACCTGGTTGAGATCTTTGCTGATGTGCCGGGTATGCCACATCAACAGCCAAAAAGTATTATAGGCGTGGGGCCATCCGTTTAGCAATTCTTCAAACAGCCCAACTTGCGTGTATCCCGGAAAGCCATATTGTTTGATGTAACTCTTTATATATTGCAGGTTTACTTTGTCTGCATCGATCATCTCTTTTATTTGCTGCTGGGTTTTCAGTTCCTGCCGGTAGCCGGCATCAATATGATAGATTGAATCCAGTAGCCTGGAAAATACGGGCATACTGCTTTTAAGAGATAACGCCCTTATCGAATCATAGTCCTGGCTAAGCCAGTTGTAAAAAGGCTTCCCCCGCAGATCTTTATTCAATTTCTCTAAATTCCCCTTTGGCTGGCCATGTAGCGCCATCAAATTGAAGAAGCGTCTGGATTGTACGGAATCACCAACTAAAAAAGCAGTAGTAAATGCGTTGTATAAATCCAGGGAGTTGGGCGATTTGTACGCAAACGCTGCCACATAATTTTTCAGGGCATCGGAATACGCACCGTCCATGATGGACAGTTCAGCCTTGTTTTTTAGCTCATAGTATCGTCTTACAGAATCAATGCTGTTCCCGAGAGCAGCATTCGTATAAAGTAAGCCCAATAGCAGAACAATAAGCTTCATGAGTGAGGATTAAGCCAAATTAAAGAAGGGTATTTCGGAGTAGAAATGTAAATCAGAGCGGAGCCCAGAAATAGTTCTGAGCTACGCTCCTCAATAGCTATGACGGAGAAGTATACGCTCCGATTAATCTTCCATCACTGTCATAAAATTCCGCATAGTACACACCGGTTTCCAGCATTTCAGTACAATCAGAAGCAAAGGTTATCGGTTTACCATTTAATTTTCCGTCGCCTCCTGCGGTTGGGGTACCTCCCAGCACATGTTGTGTGTAATTAGCATCTAATGGCTGAAACTTTTCACCATTGAGGCTTTCGAGCGTGGCATTCAGATTCTGACGTTTCATTGAACTTGAGTTTAGTCCCATGTCTTACCGCCGTTGGGAAGATTTCAGCGTACGCCTTATTTATTCAGGTTATAGACGCTTTTCCTGTGTTGTATTCCGGATATACAATAAGGTGTATTACTACCGGTGACATGCTAAAGGCCTGTGTGCTTTAGAAGTCGTAGTTTATGCTTAGGATATAGACATAACGCCATCTCAGGGGCGACTGCTGTCTTCCTAAACCTGTCAGATTATAAGCGTTTCCAATGCAACTTTATTCATTTTACGTGCGGAATTATGAAGAATCCCGTCTTAACCGTCTTGGGTCAATATTCTTGATGACAGAGGGTTACAAGCGCTTTGCCCGGCGTATGGGCCTCAAGCACTGTAAAGTTAAATCATAATTTATGTAACTTAAATTTGCTTACATAAACTTAACTTTTTGTTGTGCCTGCTGTTGTAAAGGAGAAACAGGCACCGGATCAGCAGGGATTTAAAAAGCGTGTTTATCTTTACCGCATGGAGTACCACTTTATCGCAATAGAAGGGAATATCGGCGCAGGGAAAACCACATTGGCTCACAAGCTGGCACAGCACTACAATGCAAGGCTCATCCTGGAGCAGTTTGCCGATAATCCCTTCCTTCCCAGATTTTATGAGGATAAAGAGCGGTACGCCTTTCCCGTGGAATTGTCTTTCCTGGCCGAGCGGTACAGCCAGCTGAAGGATACCCTACTAAACAGGGAGCTGTTCCAGCAGATGATCGTAGCCGACTACACCATTATCAAAAGCCAGCTCTTTGCCCGCAACAACCTGGGCCCCGATGAGTATGAGCTGTTCCAGCGTATGGCTGAGATTATCCGCACCCAGCTGCCCCGGCCCGATCTGCTGATCTACCTGCACAGCCCTATAGCCAAGCTGCAGCAGCAGATCCACCAGAGAGGCCGGCCGTACGAGGCGCAGATCGCCGATGAATACCTGCAGGAGATCCAGGAGGCCTATATGCAATACCTCAGCCACGAGGAAGGACCTATACTGATGATCGATACCACATGGACCGATTTTAATAAAGCGGAGCATTTCGCGCAGCTGACGGATTTCCTGGAATCGGGAGAGACTTTCGAGCGACGGTCGCTGTTCATTAAGTAAACGCCGTGGGAGGCCGGTCCCGAAACCGGCTTCCACGCATATCGCGGCAATACCTTATATTGCAGTAGGCTTCGCACAATCACGTGCATGGGCCACCTGGAATAAACCTATCCGGACATCTGTAGTACGGATCCGCCGCAAGGCTGCTGCGGGCAACGACAAACACCTGCTTTATGATCGTTATTGCTTTGTATAACCTGAAAGGCGGCGTAGGTAAGACCGCTTCTTGTGTAAACCTGGCGCACCTTTCTTCTGCTGATGGCTACCGTACGCTGCTATGGGATCTTGATCCGCAGGGCGCCGCCGGTTACTATTATCAAACCCAGCCGCCGACCAAAGGCGGTGTGCGCAAGCTGCTGGAAAAAGAGCTGTCGCTCGACGAACTGGTGCAATACAGCCGGTACGATGGGCTCGACGTGATACCCGCCGACAAATCAGCGCGTAAGCTGGATATCCTGCTCGACGAGCAAAAGGGCTCCAAGAAACAGATGCGGCAGCTGCTGAAACAGGCAGAGCATAGCTACGATTTTGTCTTTATCGATTGCCCGCCCGGCTTTTCCGTATTGGCCGACAATGTCTTTGAAGCCGCCGATATCGTGCTGATGCCGGCTATTCCCACTACACTATCGGTACGTACCTATGATATCGTTAAAGAATATTTTGAAGATAAACATCTCGACCTCGGAAAGCTGATGTGCTTTTTTACAATGGTCGATGCGCGCAAGAGCCTGCATACCGAGGTTATGCATACCCTCAGCGCCGACCGCCGTTTTTTTGAGCACTACATCCCTTATCTCTCAGAGGTAGAGAAGATGGGCCTGCACCAGGCGCCGGTAACCGCTTTTGCGCCTTCGGGCCGGGCCGCGACTTGCTACCGCGATCTCTGGACGGAAATTAAGGAAGGCATTCTTTGATCATATTGGCGGCGGAATTAAAAGACTCCGGGATAATCAGAAAATAAACGAAGGCCGGCTGCGTGAGCAGCCGGCCTTCGTTTGCAATAGTTGTTTGCTATTATTGTTTATTGATGAGCAGCCGTGTCGGGATAGGGCCGGCGACACCATTGGCATCGAAAGCCTTTTTAACCAGTTCCTGTACACCAAAATAGACATCCCAGTAATCGGCTTGTGTAGTATAAGGACGTATCGCCAGGGAGGTCATACCGTCGCCTACCTTCAGCACGCTCACCTCCGGAGCCGGCGCCTTCAACACTTTGGGATGCTGGAGCATGGCGTCCATGGCCACTTTGCGGGCAGTGTCGATAGCGACATCCAGAGCAATGGCCATGGTAAGGTCCACCCTGAGATTGCCATGCGTCGTATAGTTGGTGATCACGCCGGTGGATAAAGCGCCGTTGGGCAGGATCACAGTTTTGTTTTCAGGCGTAAGAATAGTTGTGTTGAAAATACCGATCTCCTGTACAATACCGATAGCGCCCTGAGCCTCGATCATGTCGTGTACTTTGAAGGGTTTGAAGATCATCAGCATGACCCCGCCCGCAAGGTTGCCCAGCGAGCCGTTGAGCGCCGCGCCGATGGCAATGCCGGCACCGGCAAGGATGGCGGCAAAGCCGGTAATGTCCACACCGATCATACCGGCGATGGCCAGGAACAATAAGATGCTGAGGGTAACTTTAATGAGGGAAAGCAGGAACTTTTGCAGAGAGACGTCGAAATTCCGCGTGGAAAGCACTTTCTTCGACAGGCGGCCGATACGGCCGATAATCCATTGCCCGATAATGTAGACAAGGATGGCGCCGATCAGCTTGGGCGCATAATCAATGGCCATAGCCTTGATCTTGATCAGCCATACCTGGCCCGAGTTCAGCGCGTCGGCGCCGGCTTTGATTGTTTCATCGATTTGCAGAAAAACCATAGGAATGTTTTTTGAAAGTAAAGGGAGTTTAAGCATGTTATTGAACCTAGGTACTCTATCAAGGATAGTGCCAAACTCCGCGATGCCCGGTGCAAGTCCGAAAAATAATTGGATTAGCAGGTAAGCGCCGGTAGTGAAGAACCATTGCCGGCGGCGCCGGAGCGGTCCATATAAATACAGGCGCTACAATCTTTGTAGCGCCCGTAGTACAGGACTTGCCTGTGACAGTAATGATAAGCTTATCTGGCCTCTTCCCGCCGGAAGCCGATCATCCGGCCTGCGGTACGGGCGTTCCTGCCTCCTGCGGATGAGCGATCTCGGCGATGGTCATTGGCTTGCTGATCTGGTGCTGGTGTCCAGCTTGCCGCTGCGCCGCTGTGCCTTGACTACGGAAAGCTTTCCGTAGTCATATTGTGCGATGAGCCTCTCCTTGTGCATCAGACTGAGTCGATCAGGGTAATGCAGGCCCGCTTGCTACAAAGAAATACTAGGGTTAATCTTATAGCATGCGACAGCCTGCGAAAGGTCCAGTCTCTGGCTGCAGCGCCGATCCGGGAGATATAAAGACGAATACGCAGCAAACCTTTACGAAACTTCGTCCTCGCCCGCGGCCTGGGCGGCTCTGCCTTCTGGCGTATCGTCGGTTTCTTCGGGATTAACCACCTGGCGTGGAGCCTTAGCAGGCATCTTATCGCCGAGCAGCTTACCCCAGGGCTTCAGCTCATCGATACGGTCGAAGATGATCTTCAGCACGGCCACAAAAGGAATGGAAAGGAACATGCCGCTGAAGCCCCATAAGGTTCCGCCCAGCAGGACCACGATGATCGAGATCAGCGCATTGACAGATACCTTGGAAGACACGACCCGCGGCACGATAATGTTGTTGTCCAGGAACTGGATCACGGAATAAGCTGCTACTATAAGTATGGGTGTGGTAAACCCGTCCTTGGTAATAAAAGACATCAGTACCGGCAGCAGTATCGCTACGACACCGCCGATATAAGGAATAAGGTTGAGTATGGCGCCGATAACACCCAGCAGTATGGCATATTGTACGCCGAGGATCAGCAAGGCTGCTGAATTCAACACTGCAATAATAGAGGTCTCGATCATGAGACCCACAATATAGCTTTGTACGGCGCCCTTGGTCTCCTTTAGTATCTCCGCTACCTGCTCTTCATTGTCTTCTTCAAACACTTCATAAATGAAATTCAGGATAAGTGGCTTGTAGAACAGCAGCAGGAAAACATACAGGGGGATGAGGACAAAAAAGCTGAGCATTCCGAACACGGTATTGAGTGTACGACCGACATAGGCCTTACTGTTGTTCATGGCTTCATTCACCATATTCATCTGTTTTTCGGTAGAGATGCCGAAGCTTTCGCTAAGCCATTGCTGCAGCTGGTGAAGCAGCGACAATGTCTTCTCTTTCAGCTGGGGGATCATATCGCCGAACTGTACGATCTGCGAGGACAGGAAAAAGAGGATGCCGGCCAGCACCAGCACTGCCAGCAATATCGTTAGCAGTATCGCCGGGATCTTGGGCACTTTCCATTTCTGCAGCCTGTTGTATACCGGGTTCAGCAGGATAGCAATGAGCCCGGCAAACGCAAAGGGTACAATAATATCCTGCAACAGCCACAGGATATAAAAGAAGAGGTAAATACCGATGACGACCATCGGGGCTTTGATGTAAAAAGGAAAGCTCTGCCGTGCATGCAGTATCTCCTGCTCTCCAGTGTTATTGCCCCGCTTGTTCTTTTTCCGGTTAAAAAACAATCCCATAATTTTTATGATGTGTGTGGTTGTTGTTGTTTCGACCTGCTGCATACATAATGCGCTGTTGCCGCTCACACTACAAATAAACGGAGAAATAGTTGTGCATGTGATATTCCCATCTATAAAATTTTTGCACCCAAAGCAGGACCCTGCGCCGCGTTCTGGCGTAGTGTCCCGATACCTTTGCTTTATCAAACAACGGAGAAACAGCTGTTATCCGGGAACCATTTCCCAACACCCAAATACCAGACTTATGGAAACGACAATCAATGCTGAACCTGCACGGGACCAGGCTGCGCTTATCGGCCGGCTAGGATACCGAGAGCTAGAGCAACCCCGTATTTATAAATGTGTGCGGAACGGAGAGCCGCTGGCGCTTACCATACACCTGTACGAGAACAGGAATGCCTGCAAAGTGCTGTACTATACCGAAGCCGTGTATATACCCGGCAACCAGCTGCGGCATACGGCGCTCTTCCATTTCAATGCCACCAATGATCATGAGGCCTTGCACAAATATTGCCTGCATGCGCTCTTCTTCGATGAGAAGATCGGGTTTCAGTTCGAGCAGGAAAACAAGCACACTGCACCGGCACACCTTGATCCGGAAAAGGCAGAGCTGTTTCAGAACTGGGTACGGCTATTCTGGAACAGCAATCATTTTAAAGAGAAGTATAAAGAGCTGGGCGGCCTGGAAAATCCTTCGGACCTGATCCGGAAGGGTGTTTTTTCCAAACCCTTCTGACGGCCCCTGTATATCCCTGTCACCATAAAGCCGGTACCTGAGGAGGGGGTGCCGGCTTTTAAATCTCCCTTACCTTCGCCAAGGTAGGGAGATAAGAACAAGGCCTTTTAAAGCTGCCTTACTTGTTCCTTCCCCCTATGGATAAATTTTATATTTGCATACAAACACCCTCATCATGTCGCTCTCCGATACTTACTTTCGTCACCAATGCATTATCAGAAGGCTGCTGAAAGCCCCGGCCAGTCTGCAGGAGCTAAAAGATTACTATGAGCTGGAATGCGAGACCCACGATTACAGCTTCATTTTTTCACAGCGTACTTTCCTCAGGGATAAAGAAGAGATTCTTTCCCTGCACAAGAAGGATATCCAGTACAATCCTTCGCTGCGCAAGTACTATCTGGAAGAAGATCATATGCCCGACGACCTGGGCGAAAGAATTGCCGACGCGTACAATACTTACCAGGCGCTGAATCTGGCCGACGGTCTCTCCGACTTCGTCTACCTGGAAAAGCGCCGGCCGCAGGGCATGGAGCATTTTCATCCCTTGCTGCATGCCATCCGTTCGCGGCTGGTGGTTACCTTTCAGTATGAAAAATACCTGGATGAGCACATCAGCGAGCGGAGGGTGGAGCCGCTGGCATTGAAAGAGTTTCAAAGCCGCTGGTACCTGCTGGCCAAAGACCTGAAAGACCACTCTTTAAAAACCTTTGCGCTGGATCGCATCACATCGCTGGAGGCCAGCCGCCAGAAATACAAGGCGGACAAAGGCTTTAATGTGAACGAGTATTTCCGGCACTGCTTTGGTATTATCCGTCCCTCGGTGCCTGAAAGCAAACCGCAGGACATTGTGCTGCAATTTGTGCCCGGTAAAGGCAAATACATCAAAAGTCTTCCCCTGCATGAATCGCAGCGCATCCTTAAAGATGACGAGGAAGGTCTCCAGGTAGCGCTGGAGCTGTACATTACACATGACCTTATCATGGAACTGCTGTCCCATGGCGCCGATGTGACCGTGCTGCAGCCGGCTTCGCTGCGAAAGACGCTGAACGAGATTTATAACCGCGCCGAGAAAATATACCAGCATTGAGCTTTCTGAAAATCCTAACTTTTCATTGATAAAAAAGCAATACCTTTGAGCCCTCAATCTCCGAACGATGAAAATCTATGGGGCTATGATCCTCGTACACTAGTACGGATCTGGCCAATACTCCCGAACAGACAATAAACAAATGGATGGACGCCAGCCGTCCTGTTGGTCTATTTTTCATCTTTTACAACCCCTTTTATGCCCTCTACTATAAATGGCGCCTCCAAGGCGACCAGTTACTTCACTTTATTGAAGCAAGCCCTGCGTGGCGAAGAAATGGACTATACGCAAGGCAGCATCCGCAAAGCCGTGATCATGCTGGCGATCCCTATGATGCTGGAAATGGCCATGGAGTCGGTTTTCGCCCTTGTGGATCTCTATTTCGTGGGCCACCTGGAAAACAGCCGTGAAGCCATACAGACCGTAGGCCTTACGGAATCGGTGCTCACCATTATGTATTCTATTGCTATAGGCATGAGTATGGCTGCTACCGCCGTCGTTGCCCGCCGTATAGGGGAGAAGAATCCAGAAGAGGCCGGCCATAGCGGCGTTCAGGCCATATTGATTGCGTCGGTGGTTACACTGGCGCTCAGCATAGCCGGCGTCATCTTTGCGCCGGACATCCTGCGTCTCATGGGCGCTTCGGCGGAAGCTACCGCACAAGGTGGCACTTTTACCCGTATCATGATGGGCAGCAGCATGGCGATCATGTTGCTGTTCCTGATCAATGGTATCTTCCGTGGCGCAGGCAATGCGGCCATTGCCATGAAAAGCCTGTGGATCGCTAATATCTGTAACATTATCCTTTGCCCTGTGTTTATTAACGGCTTTGCCTTTGTGCCGGCCTTCGGCCTTACCGGAGCGGCTATGGCTACCGCTACGGGACGAAGCATAGGCGTGCTGTACCAGGTGTATCACCTGTTTAAAGGCAAGCATCAGCTGAAGATCAGGCTGTCGCATTTCCTGCCGGACTTCAAGGTGATTCGTGCGCTGGTCGGTATCGCCACACCGGGCATCTTCCAGTTTGTAATCGCCTCCTGCAGCTGGATCTTCCTGGCCGAGCTGGTGGCTACCACCGGCGGCGATGCGGGTTCGGCTGGCTACCAGACGGCCCTGCGCCTGATGATGTTCTTTATGCTACCCGCCTGGGGCCTCAGCAACGCGGCTTCTACCCTGGTAGGACAGAATCTGGGCGCGCAGAATGTGCAACGCGCGGAAGAATCGGTGATGAAGACCGTTAAGTACAATGTGCTCTTTATGCTGGCTGTGAGCATTATTTTCTTTTTGCTCGGCGGCTGGCTCGTGTCCTTTTTCTCCAATGACGAGGCGATCCGTTCGGTGGCCCGAACCGCTTTGATGATCATGAGCACCGGCTTTATCTTTTATGGCATCGGTATGGTCATGATCAATGCCTTCAACGGTTCGGGGGATACCTGGACGCCAACCTGGGTCAACCTTTTCGGCTTCTGGGCACTGCAGGTGCCACTGGCTTACCTGCTGGCCAAATACCTGGAATGGGGACCCCGGGGCGTTTTTGTAGCGATACCGGTTGCCGAGACGGCCATCACCATTGCGGCTTTTATCTTATTCAAGAGAGGACGCTGGAAGAAAAAGAAAGTGTAACAATCGCCATTAAATGTAAAGCCCCGTTGTGAAGACAATGGGGCTTTACATTATAAACCTTAGTGTACGATCTTATTGGCGCAGCTGGTGCTGGCAAAGGCGTACGGCTTGGCCCTGAAGGCAAAGCCCATGCCGGTGATATAGCCCATAGCATCCTTCAGCGCTACATGGCTTTTAAAGCCGGGATCAGTATTGATATCGGCATGCACCTCCATCGCCACATCGTGCTCGGTGAAAAGATCGCATAAGCGGTAGGCAACCTCGACGCTCCGCGATACTTCGTGCAGCATCCTTTCCCTGATGCTCATGCTTTGCTGCAGGATCTCTTTCTGAATGTACATGAAGCCGCCCCGGCCTTCACGCAGCAGCACGATCACGGTAGCGCATTCGATATGCTTTCCCTTGACCTGGCTATCGGTTCCGATACAGGCCTTGAGCTTGTGTCCGGCGGCATGCTCCCGTAGGATGGCTTGCCGCACTTCTTCTTCAATGGGCCGCCGGACCTGGTGTCCGGCAAGCTTTCTCCAATGTAAAGTCTGTGTTTCCATGGTTTGTTTTTATCCGGTGATTGTGTTCCTGTGGTATCCCGCGGACTCGAACCGCGTTTGCCGGATCTTCAATCCGGTGCATAGACCAGCTCTGCCAGGATACCTTTGTTTTTGCTGCGGTAGATATTGGATTCGAACCAATGCGGCTGTTACACCCTGGCCGCTTAGCGGGCGGCTCTCTTAGACCTCTTGAGTAATCTACCATTTGGGGTACTCCGCGGACTCGAACCGCGTAACCGGCATAGCCGGCGCATGGGTGATGCTTCCTTGCCTGAGTACCGCCCAGCCCCTGAAGGCAGGAGTATACTGGTTGTCTCCGGGACTCGAACCCTGTTCTCCACAGTCACAGTGTGGCGCTCTACCTGGTAAGCTAAAGACAACGTAAGGTTATCGGAACAGGGCTCGAACCTGTATCGCCGGTGTCAAAAACCGGTGTGCTGCCGTTGCACCATCCGATAAGAGGAATGATCCTGTTACAGATCATTCAGGGCGCCGCTGCGGCCGGCCATAAAGCCGCAACAGCATAGGGTAAGGGGCTGTGTTCATCGTTCTTTCCTTTTCAATAATCAGGGTCCGACAGGGGTAATAAAAAAGCCCCGCAGGACAGACTGCAGGGCTTTACACTCGTGCGCAGGATCAATCCTGCCAGACGACGCTCCTCAGTCGGAAATATTTGTATTGGCTGCTAAACAGGCACACACTTTCCCCACTATTGCCAATGATACCGCTATGGACGGGCATACCTATCCCGGGCAGCAGCGCAGGTCGCGGTGCGGTCCATAAGTATCCCTGGGGTTGTGACGGTTGGTACATGCTGTGTTTTCTTTCGTTTCGTTTGTTACCTAAAAAAGCCCCGCTTTGTTGCGGGGCCTGTATGATTCGTCTTTTTCTGATCGTTTTAAGACAACTGTGCGTATGCCCCGCACGCGCGACTTCTCCACAAGGGACTGAAGCCTGCTTCGTTGATGAGATGTGTTGCGTAACGTTGCATATCGTTAGTTGTTAAGAATTATTTTTTGCGTTGCAAAGATAGAATCCTCTTTTTTAAATTACCAAATTTATTTTTAAAAGCCAGGTATAACACATAAATATGAAGCCGTCGTAACGCAGCCTGGTGGCTGTTTTTAGAGAATTTTTATTTTTTATTGTTGCTATTGTTTGATGGAACAGGAGCGAAGGCGGAAGCCTTGTTTTCCCAGCAGGCCCTCCTGTGCGAAAAGATAGTATGGCCAAAGGTTGGGGTATCATTTTGTGCTAACTTTGCTTGTTGATAAGCGGCGATAGCCGCCTGATTTCGGATCCTGATAGTGTAAACGATGAATCTTTCCCAACTGTATGACCGCGCGCTGAACTTCGAGTTCCTTTCGGCTGAAGAAGGCGTCTTTCTTTTTGAAAATGCACCCCTTTCGGAGCTGGCCTATGTAGCGAATGAGCTGCGCAAAATACAGGTGCCTTATAACAAGGTAACCTGGATCATTGACCGGAACATGAACACGACCAATGTGTGCACGGCCAACTGTAAATTCTGCAATTTCTATCGTATTCCCGGCCACGCCGAAGGCTATACGACCGATATTGAAACCTATAAGCGCAAGATTGAAGAGACCTTTCGCTATGGCGGCGAGCAATTGTTGCTGCAGGGTGGTCATCATCCCGATCTGGGCCTGGATTATTATACCGGCTTGTTCCGCGAGCTGAAGCAATTGTTCCCGCGCCTTAAGCTGCATGCCCTGGGCCCTCCCGAGGTAGCACATATCTGCAAGGTAAGCGGCGTCAGCCATAAGGAAGCTCTGCTGGCGTTGAAGGAAGCCGGTATGGACAGTATGCCCGGCCCGGGTGCAGAGATACTCGATGACAGGGTGCGCCGTCTGATCTCCAAAGGTAAATGCGGCGCGCAGGAATGGCTCGACATTATGGAAGTGGCTCACCAGATAGGGCTTACGACCAGCGCCACGATGATGTTCGGTCATGTAGAGACCATCCTGGAACGTTTCGAGCACCTGGTGAAGCTGCGCACCGTGCAAGCCAAAAAGCCGGAGCAGGCTAAAGGCTTCGTCGCCTTTATTCCCTGGACCTTCCAGGATGTGGATACGCTGCTGCGCCGCATCCGCAGGGCCAAGAACGACACCACGCCCGAAGAATACATCCGCATGATCGCCATGAGCCGTATTATGCTGCCCAATGTGAAGAACATACAAGCCAGCTGGCTTACGGTAGGTAAGCAAACAGCACAGTTGTGCCTGCATGCCGGCGCCAATGATTTCGGCTCTATCATGATCGAAGAAAATGTAGTGAGCGCCGCCGGAGCTCCGCATCGTTTCACCGCCGCCGGCATACAGGAAGCCATACGGGAAGCGGGCTTTGAGCCGCAGCTGCGCAACCAGCAATACGAGTTCAGGGAGATGCCCGAGCTGGAACAGCAAGTGATCAACTATTAAACCTGCATTGCCTTGTAGAGACGCTGCATGCAACGTCTCTACAAGGCAATGCAACGTCTCCGCAAGGATGCACGTCTCTCTACAAAGGCCGTGGGTCGCTGGTGATGGCCGCAGGAATCAGGCATGTATCCAGAAAGCATATTCCGCAAACTTCGTGCTGTTGAGCCACCAGGCCGTACCGTTGCCGAGCTTGATATTGCTGGCGCCAGCCTGGCTTTGTACCGGCAGCGTTACCACGCCATTGGTATCCCGTTTCGCTTTAACAGAGGCCTCCGGTGCGATGGCCGTCATATGTCCCGGTCCGCTATCAGCAATGCGCCTGCCCACAATGATTGCCACGCCGCCAAGGTTGGCAGCATGCTGCAGCTCGTTCAGCGTGGCTGTCTGGCGCCAGCCGAAGCGTGGGCCAAAATCACGGAACCATACCAGCAGCGCATTGGCCTGCATTTCCATCACAGTATTGCCATATACCGGCGATATCTGCTCGCCTGAAGCCAGGCGCGCTATAGTGCCCGGCGTCCACCATACCCGGGGCATATATACACCTGCCAGGTGACAGTAGTCGTGCACATAGATGTTGCAGAAAGTCTTTCCATCTGCCGGCTGATAACGCGTATGTTTCGGGTTGGTCACATCGAGCCAGCTGATGATCTGCAGCAAGGACGCCGATAGTTCAGAGGGCGTTCCATGGCTGCTACGCTGCGGCTGCCCTGCTTCATTGAGCGATCGGGCATTGGCCGGATCGGCTCTCCGGGTAACCAGCCCCGGCTTTGGAGGCAGATGTGCCGCGGTGATGCCGCTCACCGGATCGGGTGCCGAGGGCTCGAGCACGTCGGGCAGCGATTCCTTTACCGGCGCCAGGTATTGTGCCGAAGCATAGCCCTTGAAGTAAGCGCCGTTGATGGTTGTTTCCACCAGGTACCAGCCGTCCGTCTTTTTGCCCCCAAGCCAGTTGACCAATTGCCCGGAAGGCATACGGGTCAGCACATTCGAAGGCTTGCCTTGCGCAGGGATCGCAGGTTCGCGCCTCAGGTTGAGCGTGCTGTCGGTTACGTTAACGCGATACACGCGGCTGCCGGTAGCCACCGGTGTGGGATCGGACAACGGTGCGCCCGGGCTGTCGCTGCCCTTCAGCGAGCGCGCCAGCATCAGGTATTCGAAGATGTATTCGCCATAATATTTTTTGCTGTCCTTATCGTAAAAGCCCTGCTTGAATCCTTTGCTGAGATCGGCTTTGCCTTTGTTGTAGGCAATGGCGACATATACCAGCTCCTCATCGTTCAGCTTCTTCTTGCTGCTCCAACCCTGCCGTTGCTGTGCAGCTTCCAGCTCGCCGAGGCATTTCGACAGGCAAAGGCCGAAATCCGTCCAGCCTTGCTGCAGGAAGTATTGCGGATCGCTTTTGAAGTGCTGCAGGTCGTACTGGAAAATACCATAGCCACGACAGAATTTATTCTTGTTGCTGAGGTAAGGTTTGTATTCCGTAATGTAGACCGCCATCTCCTCGAAACATTGCCGTGCAATCGTAAACATCTGCTGGCCGTTGGGCGCGCTCAGCAGATCGGCTTTGTTTTTGGGAAAGGCCGTCCGGCCGGGAGCATCAATAATATCGCCGACGCAGAGACGCACAATATCGGGGAGCGGAAGCTTGTTCACCATGCGACTCCAGATGTGGCCGGTTTCCTGGTAAGCGACTGCACAAAGCAGGTCGGTAGTGTATGGGGTGTCTTGTGCGGCGGCGTCGAGCTGTGCGCCGAATTGCTGCCTGAACCAGGTCAGCGCTGCTTTTGTGTTCATGATAAATGTTTGGGTTTGGGGTAAAAAGATCATTGGCATCCTGCGGTCCCCGCGATGGTAGATAAGGTAGCTTCATCTTCAGGAAAGGCGGATACGAATGAATATTTTTACGAATGTATGTCTTTTCAGGGAGTTTGCCAATTCGGTAAGCGCCCGTTCATCTATCCCTGAATTCATTTGCAGATGTGGCAATTATCTCCTTACTTTGACATTATGGTACATTACGCATCGGATGTAGAAGCGGTAAAAGCTTTACAACAGAAATACGACGAGCTGCGCAAGGCGGTCGGACAGGTGATCGTAGGGCAGATGGATGTGGTGGAAAAGCTTGTGATCTCTATTTTGTGCAACGGCCACAGCCTGCTGGTGGGTGTTCCCGGCCTGGCCAAAACGCTGCTGGTAAAGACGGTGGCGGATGCGCTCGATCTTTCTTTCAAACGGATACAATTTACGCCCGACCTGATGCCCGGCGATATTACCGGCGCGGAAATACTGGACGAAAACCGGAAGTTCAAATTTATGAAAGGACCGGTGTTCGCCAATATTGTGCTGGCCGATGAGATCAACCGTACACCGCCCAAGACACAGGCGGCCCTGCTGGAAGCCATGCAGGAACGGAACATTACCGCTGCAGGCGAAGAATACAAGCTGCCGGCGCCTTTTTTCGTACTGGCTACGCAGAACCCCATCGAGCAGGAAGGTACGTATCCCTTGCCCGAGGCACAGCTGGACCGCTTTATGTTCCAGATCATTGTGAGCTATCCCGCCTTCGCCGAAGAAGTGCAGATCGTACGTCAGACGACCAGCCCGCAGCAGATCGATCTGCCCAAGGTGCTGCACGCCGAAGAGATCCTGTACTTCCAGCAGCTGGTGCGCAAGGTGCCGGTACCCGACAATGTGCTGGAATACGCTGTACACCTGGTGCAGCAAACCCGCCCCGATAAGAAGAACAAGGACAGCCTGGCAACACAATACCTGGCCTGGGGTGCGGGGCCGCGCGCATCCCAGAACCTGATCCTGGCTGCCAAATGCTATGCGCTGCTGCACGGTAAATTTTCACCCGATATCGAAGATGTAAAAGCGATGGCTTTGCCCGTATTGCTGCATCGTGTGGTCGGAAGCTATAAGGCCGAAGCCGAGGGGATCGCGATCAGCGAAGTGATCGGCAGAATGCTGTAAGCAGATCTTGACATACCTTTGCAGCAGGCTGGTATCGATATTGCTGCCGGCAGCTAAATAGCAGATCAATGGTAATGGAAGAAAAAAAGTCGCTCTTTGAGCGCTGGATCATATTAGAGGCAGACCTGGTGGAGCGCTTCGGCAAGAAACCGAACATGGAAGCGATACTGTTCCTCATCGGTGTGAACGAATACCGTGGACGGATCCCGAAGATCAAGTTCTCGAAAGAGCAGAAGCAGGAGCTGATGCATATCGCGGTATGTACCTTGCTGAGCCGCGGCGGTTATTATGCGCCGGAAGGTTATGACGACGAGGGCTGGCCGCATTTCAGGGAGCTGAAGAAAGTAGAGACCGACCAGAATACGCTGGCCGCACAGGAGATCCTGCTTAAAGAATATATCCTCGATTATTTCGGCATCGATTAAAGCGGTGCGAAAAAGAAATGAGATGGCCGGTGCATACAGCGCCGGCCATCTCATTTTAGCGCGCATAAGCAAGCTCGGCAGTGAAATCTTTGCCAATGAAGGCGCCCCGGTATACACCGATATTATTTCCTTAGTAAATTACAGCCATGATCATCCCTAAATACCCCTCAACCGGTGTCACCATTTTCAGTGTCATGAGCGCCCTGGCCCAGGAGCACCAGGCGATCAACCTGTCGCAGGGCTTTCCCGATTTCCCGATAGATGAAGCGCTGGGCGACCTGGTGGCGAAGGCGATAAAGGAAGGCTACAACCAGTATGCCCCTATGCCGGGTCTGCTGGTGCTGCGGGAGGCCATCAGCCGCAAAGTGGAACACTTTCAGCAGGTAGCGATCGATCCCGTTACCGAGGTCACCATCACCCCCGGCGCTACTTATGCCATCTACACTGCTTTTGCCACCATACTACAGCCCGGCGACGAAGTGATCGTGCTGGAGCCCGCCTACGACAGCTATGTACCCAATATCTATGCCAATGGAGCGGTTCCTGTACGGGTTCCGTTAAATAAGGAAGACTTCGGCGTCGACTGGGAAAGGGTCTTTGCCGCAGCATCGCAGCGTACCAAAGCGATCATTATCAACAACCCGCATAATCCCTGTGGCAGCACCTGGGCGCCGGAAGATTTTCAGCAATTGATCAAGCTGGTGCAGGAGTACGATTTGTATGTGGTCGCCGACGAGGTGTATGAGCACCTGGTCTTCGATAATGAAGCGCACCTTTCCGTACTGCGCTTTCCCGAACTGCGCGACCGTAGCTTTGCGGTATATTCTTTCGGAAAGGCTTTTCACAGTACGGGATGGAAATTGGGATATTGCATTGCCCCTCCGTCGCTGACCGATGCCTTCAGAGCACTGCACCAGTACCTGGCCTTCAGCGTCAATACACCCATGCAGCAGGCGCTGGCGCTTTACCTGGAAGATCTGGGCAGGCTTGCCGCCACGACCCGGCTGCTGCAGGACAAGCGCGATTTTTTCCTGGAGCAGATGAAGGATACCCGGTTCCGGTACCGCCGGCCCGCCAGCGGCAGCTATTTCCAGGTCATGAGCTATGAGGCCTTGTCCGACCTGCCCGACCAGGAGTTTGCGCGATGGCTGACGCAGGAGCACGGTGTTGCCACCATTCCCCTCAGCTCCTTCTATGGCTCGGCGCCGGACAATCAACGCCTGGTGCGGTTCTGCTTTGCAAAGAAAGAAGCGACGCTTGAGGCCGCGGCAGGAAGATTAAGCATTCTTTAGCGGCTGCTGCCAAATTTGTCCGAAAATTTCTGCCCCGGCTTCTTTAGAAATCCTTTATTGTATATTTTAGTCCCAGTAAATAAGCACCCTATGATACGTAAAACGATATCGACTGTACTCCTCCTCTGCCCCTTATGGGCAATGGCGCAAGACCAGGCTGAAACCCTGCCTAAGGATGAAACGCCCAATCAGCCCAACCAGTTCAGCATTGCCGTTAATGGCGGCATTACCTTTCCCTTTACCGATGTAAAGAAAAAGTCGAAGCAGCCTGTGTTCGGCATTGGCGCGCAGTATGCCGCATTGCCCTGGCTGGGCGTGAACCTCGAGCTGCAGATGGGCAAGCTGAAGGCCGGTGACCGGAACGACGCCAGCGTTTACAACATGGAATTCAGCAACAGCTTTTTCTATGGCACAGTAACGGCACGTTTTTATCCCCTGAGGCTCGCCTTGACCGGCAAGACCGATGCTGATGTACAGACCAATATCAAATACCTTGGCGGCCTGTACGCCGGTGTGGGCGCGGGATTTATCATCAATAAGGTAAAAGCGAAGGCAACGGCAAGCCCCGATGCCGGTGTGATACCCGATCCCGACGGCGCCGAGATCGCAATCCCCGCCGAGGTGGGTTATTACCTGCCTGTAGCACACCTCAACAAAGCCTATACGGGGCGGGTATATGGCAGATCCCAGCTCTCGCTCAATATCAATTACCGTCACAACCTTTCTTTCTCCGAAAAGCTTGACGGCTATAATCCTGTGGGCTATCCCAACAAAAGCAAGGACGCTTTCAGCACGCTTACGATCGGGCTGAGCTATAATCTTTAAACCGGATCGTTCCGGTAGCCGGCGGCTGTTCTTATAAGAGCAGCCGCTTTTTAATGGCATGCCGGAGTGTAATTGATCCCTTACCCGGTCGGTTCTGGCTTATGAAATGCCATGTATAGTGCGGTTTTTAATAATTAGTTTACTTCCATTTAATAATTAAGCAATGTCTGTTTCTTCTTTTTGCAGGAAGCGTAAAAGAAACGCATGAACCAATCATTATGCTCCTGCCATGGCAAAAAGAGAAATAGACCTGCTTGTACTTTCTGATATACACCTGGGCACTTATGGCTGCCATGCCAAAGAGCTGCTCCAGTACCTGAAAAGCATTAAGCCCAAGGCAGTGATTCTTAACGGCGATATTATCGACGTATGGCAATTCAGCAAGCGCTACTGGCCACCCACGCATATGATGGTGATCAAGCACCTGATAGGACTTATCACCAAAGGAGTGCCGCTCTATTATATTCCCGGCAACCACGATGAGATGCTGCGGAAGTTCAAAGGATTTCAGCTGGGTACGCTGAAGATCTGCAATAAGCTCTCCATAAAGCTGGGCGGGGAAAAAGTATGGATCTTCCACGGAGATGTTTTCGATGTGGTAATGCAGCATTCCAAATGGCTGGCCAGGCTGGGGGCTATCGGTTATGATACGCTGATACTGATCAACCGCTTTGTCAATTTCATCAGTGAGAAAATGGGCAGAGGTAAGATCTCCTTTTCTAAAAAGATCAAGAACGGTGTGAAAAGCGCTGTAGCCTTTATCAATAAATTTGAGTCTACCGTTTGTGAGATCGCGGCCTCGAACGATTACAAATATGTGATCTGCGGGCATATACACGAACCCGCCATGAAGACTATGGTCACCGAGAAAGGCCCAATCCGCTACCTCAACTCCGGCGATTGGATCGAGAACCTGTCTTCGCTGGAATATACCGATGGAGACTGGAAGCTCTACCGCTACCAGGACGATCCTGTAGCGCAATCGGTGGTGCTGAAGAGCAGCCAGATCCGCAAGGAATCGACCAAAGAACTGTTCGATAGCCTGCTTGCCGAAATGAAGCTGGTTCAGAAATGACCTTTTGCTTCATGTTACATTACTGACCATTCCCACATCAGCATCCCAGATGAGAATACTTTTTGCGGTACAAGGTACAGGCAACGGCCATCTAAGCCGGGCGAAGGATGTATATCCCGAACTGAAGAAATACGGTGAGGTCGACTTGCTGGTCAGCGGCTACCAGGCCGATCTCAGCCTGCCCTACCCGGTAAAGTACCGGTTCAAAGGCCTGAGCTTTATCTTCGGCAGACATGGCGGCGTTTCGCTGTGGCAAACCTTCCGTAAGTTGCATCCCTGGCGCTTTTTCAGAGATATCTATCATTTGCCGGTCGAAGAATATGACCTGGTCGTTAACGATTTTGAACCCGTATCGGCCTGGGCCTGCAAGCTGCGCAAAGTGCCTTGCATCGCCTTAAGCCATCAGTCGGCCGTAGTGCAGCCCTGCACGCCTAAGCCGGTGGTATCGGGTTGGTTCGGGCGATTCATCCTGCGCTATTATGCCCCTTTTTCGACTTACTTCGGCTTCCATTTCGAGCGGTACAATGCAAGGATCTTTACACCGGTTATCCGTAGGGAAGTGCAGGCGCTGGTGCCCGAAAAAGGAAGCCATTATACCGTTTATCTTCCTGCTTACGACGATGCAGCGCTCATCCGTTTCCTGCATCGCTTCAAAGGTGTGACCTGGGAAGTCTTTTCCAAGCACAATAAGGAAGCTTTTACTTTCGAACAGATACAGATATCACCTATTGAGAACGACACCTTTCTGAAGAGCCTGGCTTCATGTACAGGCGCCTTGCTGGGAGCGGGTTTTGAAGGCCCGGCAGAAGCGCTTTATCTCAATAAGAAGCTGATGGTGGTCCCGATGAAGCGGCAATATGAGCAGCAATGCAATGCGGCTGCTATCCATCGTCTGGGCGTGCCGGTGATCGATTCCCTTTCGGCCAGGTCGTTCAGGGCAGTGCACCAGTGGCTGCTCAGCGAGGAGCGGGTCACCGTAAAATTCCCCAGGGAAACGGCAGCCATCGCAGTAAGCAAAATGATCGAAGATTTCCTTCACCGTACGGCAGACAGCTTAAACAAGGCACATGCCTGAAGGCTGCTTTAGCCTCACGATCTTAGCATAAACAAAGCCAGGCGCTGCGCCTGGCTTTATTGTATTCGCCTGCTTACGATCACATCTCGGGACATTCTTTGCTCTGGCAGCCGGCATAAGCAGTGCAGAGCACGATGCCGCAGGAAGCCTGCGGATCGCAGCCGCAGCCGGTCCCGGATACGGCGCATCCCTTGCCTGTAGCTCCGCCGAGAATGGCGTCCTGCAATTTGTCGTTAAGGCCTGTAATCATTTCTTTGGTCAGGGTCAGCTTCCTGCCGAGGGCCACTTTCTTCTTTTTCATGTTTGGTTACATTAAGCGGTTAGCACTCCTGTCTTTAGCGCCCTGGAGTGATTGTTCAGCGCCGGAATCTGTTTTTATATTACAAATATAATGATGCAGATAGCCCGTTTTTCATTTTTCAAACAGAATAATGTTAAAAAATAGAATGTGTGTCCTGGCGCTCAAAAGCGAAAGGGCCACCGGTTTCCCGGCAGCCCCCTCTATTCACACCATAGCAATTTGCTGTTACTGTGTTTTCATCCCGAAGGTGATATTGAGATCATCTTCACCGCCGGCAGATTGATAAGTGGTGCTGTTCCAGTCCTGCGCTTCAGGTTTGCTTTTGTCCAGCGCATGACGCAGCACTACTTTAAGGTCGAAAGTACCGGCGCCGGTTACCTTCAGCTTGCCGTCCAGACCAATACCCCTGCCATTGGCATCGGCGTCGCTGTAGGTGTAATCCAGCATACCCGATTGGCTGGGGTTAAGGAAGAATTTATGCTCGGTGCCTTCTTCAACAATCTCGTTATTGATCGACTCCCCTTTCAGGGACAAAGTAATGAGCATGCGGTAATGTGCCCCGTTGCTCAGGATCGTCTGCTGCGGCGTAGGGGTGCCGCTTTTGTCGAAGTTGACCGAAGTGGTATCGATGGTCTGGCTGCCGTCTGCATTCAGCTTGATGAACTGGATGAGGGCGTGGTCAAACTCTTCCTGCTCTACTACAGGGTCGGGTGTAGGATCTTTGGAGCAGGAGCTAAAAGTAACGATACCAGTAGTGAGTGCGAGCAGCGCTAGGCTGTAGATGGCTTTTTTCATATGTTTTTGCTTGTTGTTTTTTTAAAAGAGATGAAATAGTAGTCGGCCGCCTATATCCTGTAGGTCAGCCTCAGGATAAAGTTCCGGCCTATGTCATGGGCATAGTAGCGGAAGCGGTTCATGTAATCTTTGTACAAAGTATTGGTGAGGTTATCGACGGCAAAGTTGATGCCCAGCTGGTGGCGTTTCCATTGCAGCTGTGTGCCGGCGCTCAGGTTCAGCAGCTGGTAAGCGTCGGGCGGTGGTGCATAGTCGCTGCCCGGTTCGTAGCGTGTTTGTTTGGCCACATACACATGCTCCAGCTGAACATAAGTTTCCTGTGCCACCTTGCCTGGGTTAAAGGACCATTTCAATGCATTGGACAGCCTGTCGGCCGGGATCATCGGCAGGTACTTGCCGGCGCTGATGTCCTTCGCCCGCACCATCGAACCTTTGATCGTATAGTCGGCATGTTTCAGGAAATGTATGCCGGCGCTCAGATCGGCGCCCAGGAAACGGGCATCGGTATGCTTGGTTACGAAAGTGGGGAAAGCGCCGGTGAGCCGGTCTTCAAACTGCCCGGTAGGATACAGGTAAATATAATCCTTGAAATAGTGGGCATACACATCAAGATTCACATTGAGCCAGGGCAAGGGTGTCGCCGCCAGGGAGTTGATCCATTTAACGCTGCGCTCCGGGTTTAGCGTGCTGTCGCCATATTCGATAGCCGCTGCACCATGGTGCAGGCCGTCGCTGTACAGCTCATTCACTGTGGGCGGCCGCCAGGCGGTGCCAATGTTGGAGCGCAGGTTCCACTTGTCGCTGAAGGGCAGCACAATACCCAGGCTGCCGCTCAAGCTGCCGAAGGTGTGCCGGCCGCCGTACAGCTGCTTGTCGCGATAGCCCAGCGCGGTCAGGTATTTGTAATCGTAGCGTAATCCAGCTTCCACCTGGTAAGCCTCTTTGATCAGCTTGCCGATGGCATAGACGCCGAGCCCGTTGGTGTTGTAGTCGGGGATCAGCTGGCGGGTGGCGCTGGCGCCGTCGTAGCTGTTTTGCTGGTAGATGCCGTCTACGCCGAACATCGCTTTCCACTGCCTGCCGTTGAAGTATTCCAGGTAAGCATTCAGCGTATGTGTGTACAGGGTGAGGTTAAGCGAAGGGATGCTGCTGCGGCCGCCACGACGGATATCGTACTCCCGGCGGTTATCCGTCTGGAATCCGTACTGCATATTGATATGCAGGTAATCGTTCAGGTGGACATGGCCGTTGGCCTTAAGCAGGTTGTGCTTCACCTGCTGCCGGGGGGCGTCGATCGAATAATAAAAGGAGCCGTTGTCGAAGGGCCGGCCATTGGCGATATGTGCCTGCAGATCTTCGATGCTGCCGATATGTGATTCTTTGAAGATGCCCAGCTCTGTGTCGAAATGACTGTAGAACAGGTCGAAGCCGAAATGCTCCTTGCTGTAGCCCAGTGCGGCCGAGTAGTTGAGCTCTTTGCTGCCGGTATTGTCGAGAAAATAATCGGCAGTTTCCAGGTTGCCGCTGCGTTTCAGCGTACCCTGCACGCGCCAGGAGAGTGCAGGCAATTTGGCCAGGTTGCCGCTCAGCATACCCGATACGGTACCCGCACGGCCATTGCTGGCGCCGACAAGATTCAGCTCGCCATGGATGCTTTTATCTGTGGGCAAGGCCGGCGGCTCTATCAGCACTACACCACCTATAGCCTCTGCGCCATAACGGATCGCTTCGGCGCCTTTGACCACGGTAATGCTTTGTGCAATAAAAGGGTCGATCTCGGGCGCATGCTCCGAACCCCATTGCTGACCTTCCTGCCGGATGCCGTTGTTGAGCACCAGCAGGCGGTTGCTGTGCATGCCGTTCACAACGGGCTTGCCGATGGTAGCGCCGGTCTGCAGCATATTCACGCCGGGTATGGCGGTAAGTATGGTTGCCAGGTTGCCGCCTTTGAGCCGGTCCAGCTCCTCCTGGTGCAAGGTGGTTACAGAAGTGGTCGTATTCAGGACCTGCTTATGGCCTGTGATCTCAACTGCATCCAGGGTCTGGTCGGCCGTCTTTAGGCTGAGCCGCAGCGTATCGCCCTTGCTGAAAGCAAGGTCTTTGTCGAGAGGAACGAAGCCCAGGGCCTCGACGTGCAGGTGCAGCTTACCGGTGCAAAGGCCTTCCAGCAGCCCATGGCCATCGGCATCAGTGAGGGCCTGCAGCGATCCGGTACCGATTGCTGCGCCGGGAATGCCTTCGCCTGTTTTTTCGTCGGTAATGATCAGCGGCAGGACATCACGGCAATCCTGCTGCGCCCGCACTTTCAAGGATACGGTACAGCATAGGGCAAGGCAGCACAAGCCTGCTTGCTTCAAAAAATACATGGATAAAAAATTGCTGTAAACAATGACATATAGCGCCGCTCCACTATGGAGCTGCACTGTTCGATCAATGAGTCATCAGCAGGCAGGCGGACCACGCAGCGCTGTATGCCCGGCTTCCGGGCTCAGGCCTTTCTGCGTTTGCAGCACAAAAAAGTCGTTGTGCGTAAAAGGGGTATAGAAGTGAAAATGTAAAGTGCTGGTCAGGAACACAGGCGTCTGCAGATCAAGAAAATCGCAGTGATGGTGCATCTGCTCAAAGGAAGCATGGTCACCCTTTTCGTGATGGACGCAGTCGATGGTATCCTCGTGTCCTGTAAAGCTATGCAGGAATTCGTGCGAAATGCCGTTCAGCAATAGCAGGGCAGCTATTGTAAGGGACAGGCTTATATGCAGCACACGTTTCAGCATAGTGGAAACCACAAAGGTAGCCTTTTTTTGTAAATGCAACTGAGTAGCAAATAATTTAACGAGGGCAAAACATGTGCCCGGCGGTTTTTCGCTGTACTGATTATTAATTACTTTTGTTCCGGAAAAAATTAAACCTATGCCGTTATTTAAGTTCAGGGTCTATTGGGAGGATGATGATAATATTTATCGTGATATTGTGCTGAAAACAGGCCAGACCTTTCACTCGTTTCACGAAGCGATACTGACTGCTTTTGAGTTCGATCATAAACATAAAGCCTCGTTTTTTGCGAGCAACGATAACTGGGGACGTGGTCGCGAAATCGCTTCCGACGTGCTGGTCAATAAAAAAGATGCGCCTGCTTTATCCATGATCAAAACGCCCGTATCGGCCCTGGTGGAAAAGCCGGATGAGAAATTTGTTTATACCTACGATCCCGCAAAAAAATGGACCTTCCTGGTAGAGCTGATCGGTATTGATAAGGAAGAGGACAGCAAAAAAGAATATCCTTTGTGTGTGAAGAAAGAGGGTGTGGCGCCGGCGCAAACCGGCATCAAAGGCCTGGCCAACGAACGCCTGATGGAGATCGAGGAAAAATACGACCTGAGCTCGGAAGATATGAGCGAAGGCTATGGGAAAGAAGGTGATGACGATGGCGGCTCCTCTTCAGAGGAAGAAAGCTATGGCACCGAGGCAGAAGGATCGGACGATTTTTAAAAAGAAACAGCAACCTGTAATACAGACCTGGCAGCATCCCGTCTGCCAGGTTTTTTTTGAAGGAAAAGCTATGGCACAAAAACAGCTGGTGATTATTGCGGGGCCCACGGCTGTGGGTAAAACGAATATAGCTATCCGTGTGGCGGAGCATTTCGGTACGGAGATCATATCGGCCGATTCGCGGCAATGCTATCGTGAAATGAGCATCGGTACGGCCAAGCCTACGAAAGAAGAACAGGCAAGGGTGAAGCACTATTTCATCGATTCACATAGTGTTGCCGAGGAGCTGAACGCTGCCGATTACGAGCAATTGGCGCTGGGTTACTGCGCCGCCATTTTTGAAGATAAGGATGTAGCTGTCGTTTGCGGCGGTACAGGATTGTACATCAGGGCGCTTTGCGAAGGCATTGACAGCATGCCGGCAACGGATCGTGTTATCGAGCAAGCCTTGCAGCAGGAATATGAGCAAAAAGGTATCGGCTGGCTGCAGCAGGTAACAGCGGCTGAAGATCCGGAATTCTTTGCCATAGCCGAGCAGCAGAACCCCGCGCGGCTGATCCGTGCGCTGGCCTTCAGGCGCAGCACCGGCAGCTCTATCGTGCATTACCGCAGCGGAACAATCAAAGAACGGCCTTTCGGTATCCTGAAAATTGCCCTGGAGCTGCCCCGGCAGGAATTGTATCACCGGATCGACCGGAGGGTAGACCAGATGATGATCGATGGGTTATGGGAAGAAGCGGAGACGCTCTACCCGATGCGGCGCCTGAAAAACCTGCAGACCGTAGGCTACAGCGAGCTCTTCGATTGCTTCGACGGCCGCATCAGCAAGTCGGAAGCTATAGCGCTCATTAAACAGCATAGCCGCAATTATGCCAAGCGGCAGCTCACCTGGTTCCGGAAGGATAAGGACTATCATTGGTACTCGCCATGGGAATCCGAAGCCTTGCTGGCCTTTATCAGCAAGGCGCTTGAAGCGCATGAGAGCTAGTAGGTCTTCCCCTTGTAAAATACCTTGAACATATTGGCGCCGAAGCGGTACTGAATCACATCATAGTCGAGCCGCCAGTCGGCGATATCGGCATTGGTCACATCGTAAGTATCGCCTTCGCTGAACAGGCGCAGGACTTTGGCGCGGTTCACATAAGCTACAGAATTGTAGGCCACCTGGAAGTTGTCAGGATAATAGCTTTCCAAGGTGTAGATCTGTCCTTTATAAAAAACCTTGAAGTAGCCGGTGGCATCCTGGAAGGCCACAACATTATCTTTCACCACGAAGTCGGGTTGAAAGAAGCCGATATTGTACACGGAGTCCTGGTAAAAGACCTTAAAATAGTTGTCATAGCCGACAAAAGCCACCAGGTTGTCGCCGGCAGCATAGCTATAGGGCGGAAAATTGTCGAGCTGGCGGGTGACGCCATCATGAAAGACCTTGAACTCCCGGTTGACATCCACATAGGCGACATTGTTGCGGCCTACATCGAAGCTGGTCACCAGGTAGTTTTCCTGCTCGATGATACTGCCCCGGTAAAAGATACGGAACTGATTGGCATAGTTGACGTAGGCGGCAATATTATCGGAGACCTTCACGCTGGGCAAAGCCCCCGAAGCGATATCCATTTCGCTGGAAATACGGATCGTGTTCTGGTCGGTATTGAACAGGTTAGTCGTATTGGTGGCAGCCAGGAAGCCTTCGATCTGGTGTACTTCACCATTGTAGTAAGCCCGGAATTCCTTTTGGACGCCTTCAAAATACACTACCAGGCTATCGCCGGTAAAAAACTGTTCGCAGTACTTGGACAGGTTGGTGATCTTGCCCTGGTCCCATACATTTAAGGCGCGGGCGTTCTGGTAGGTGATCAGGTTATCCGTCACCTGGAAATTCTGCGTAAAGCCGTCATTGATCTTGGTGGCGCCGCCATTGGCGTAGATCTTAAAGCTGCGTGAATTGTCCAGGTAGGGGATTGCTGCCCGGCCGATCTTGTATTGCAGGGGTACCAGGTATTCGATCTTGCGGATCATGCCGTTATCCCATACCATAAACTGGTTCTGGAAGCTGGTGTAAGCCGAAAGCTGCGCATGACCGGGAGTAGCAGCGAGTAAAAAGGAAAAAAAGAGTAGCTGTTTTAATTTCATGAGGATATTTTTCCGGTAAATGATGCTGATGGCGGCAGGCGATTGCTGGAGTGCAGGACCATCAAAGTCCTAAAAATAAGCATTGCTTTTTAAAGCCATGCAGGAAAGCAGCATAGTTGCAGCAACTTAACAAAAAGAGACAGGGCTAAAAAAGGAAAGCCGGCCCAAGAATGAGCCAGCCCCTATAAACCCTATCACCATGAAAACAAAGTGTAAAATTACGGCAAAAAAATTATCCGCAAAAAATATTTTAATAAGGTAATGTTAAGGATAAATTGAATTCATCCAGGCCTTACTTACTTCTTCTTTTTAGGGGTGAACATGGCCAGCATTCTGCGGCCTTCCATCTTCGGCATGGCTTCCAGCGTGCCCCACTCAGACAAACGTTCCGCAAATTTCAGCAGCAGCAGCTGCCCGCGATCCTGGAACAGGATGGAGCGTCCTTTGAACTGCACAAAGCATTTTACTTTGTTGCCTTCCTGCAGGAATTTTTCAGCATGTTTGGCTTTGAAATCGAAATCGTGATCGTCGGTGTTGGGCGTAAAACGGATCTCTTTCACTTCCGTTTGTTTGGCCTTTGCCTTTTGTTCTTTATCCTTTTTCTTTTTCTCGTAAAGGAATTTATTGTAGTCTACCAGGCGGCAAACGGGGGGATCTGCATTGGGGGATATCTCTACAAGGTCTACTTCGAGATCGGCAGCCATTCTGCGGGCCTCTTCCAGCGAATAGACACCAGGCTCAATGTTCTCGCCGACGACACGTACCTGCTGTGCCTTGATAAATTGGTTGATCCGGTGTTCCGGTTCCTTTTTAAGAGGTAATCTGGGTTTTACTCTTTTCTGCATTAAATCTTTTAGTGTTAGATAGTAAGCAAAGATAGGCTTTAAACTAAAATCAAAATATAAAAATTAGCTTTTTCTCTTAAATGAATGAATGGCGTTGTGGCTGAACTCGCTCAGCACCAGCTTACCGCTGATGGCGGCGCGTTTGGTCAGCAGCTCGTCCCAGTTTTCAGTGCCCTCCCAGAAGATCTTCTTCAGCTGGGTCATGGCTTCCGGGTTGGAATGCGCCAGCTTGGTAGCCAGCGCTGCTACGGCCTCGTTTACGGAAGGAATATCCGCATGTATTTCAGAATACAGGCCGTGCTTGCGGGCCCAGTCGGCGCTGCGCCACTCGGTAGCGTCGATGGCCAGCTGCGAGAAGCCGGCTACGCCGATCTTCCTTTGTACGGCCGGTCCTACGACAAAAGGCCCGATACCTACAGCCAGCTCGCTCAGCTTGATGGAAGCGCTTTCTACCGCAATTGCATAATCGGCTGCAGAGATAATGCCCACACCACCGCCTACGGCCTTACCCTGTACGCGGGCAATGATGAACTTATGGCATTTACGCATAGCATTGATCACGAGAGCAAAGCCGTTGAAAAAGGTTTTGCCTTCCGTTTCGTTGCTGATGGCCAGCAGCTCGTCGAACGAAGCACCGGCGCAGAAGGAACGTTCTCCTCCGCTTTGCAGCACGATCACTTTGGCGCGATCGTCTGTTCCCACGTCGTTGATGGCATGAGCCAGGTCGGTAAGGATCGCACCCGGCAGGGAGTTGCTCGCAGGGTGATAGAACTCGATCTTGCCTATTCCATTTTCGATGGAGGTATGTACATATCCTTCAGGATGGTTACTCATCATATTACAATCAATTATTTAAGGCCGTAAAAGTAAAACAAGATTTAAACATTGCAGGCACCTTTTTTCGGTTTTTGCTTCAAAGCAGCTTCCCTGCCGGCAATAGTGCTATCACGAATCCTGATGCAAAAAGCGGCGGTCCGGTCAGGCTACCGGAATACCCGGAATTTTGCCGCCGCTCTAAGAATGACCGGGAGTGCCAACGTCTGTTAATACAAGTCTCCGACGCTGAACTTTGCCCGCCGGGAGACGACAATTATGCTGCGGAAAGTATTCGTGTTTGTTCTCTGCTGCATCCTGCTGCTTCCCGTCTTCGGCCGGGCCCAGGATGGCCGCAACCATATCTGGATGGCGCCTTTTTTGTCGCTGGACTTCAATACCGGCCCGGGGCCCGCTTTCCTGGCGCCGCCGGCTATGCCGGCCAACGGGCAGCCGGTATCCGTTTGCGATGCTGCCGGCGCTTTGCTTTTTTATAGCAATGGAAACATCGTTTATGGCCGTGATCACCTGCCTATGCCTGGTGGTGTGCTGCTGAACGGCGACCCGGTACGCTTCGACCGGCAGCCCTGCAGTGCAGTGGCGGTACCGAAAGGCGGAGGGCAATATTACCTGTTCTCGCTGCTGCCCGACAGCCAGGCTGTCAATCTGCCGCCCGGTGCAGCCGATACCATGATCCAGCCTTCGCTGTACTATTCCGTGATCGATATGAACCTGAACGGCGGCAACGGCGATATCGTCCCGGGTCAGAAGAAGATTCTGCTGAAGAGCGGGCTGATGCGTTGCTTTCTCCTGGCGGCCCCTGGCCCCGGCTGCTCGGATATGTGGGTGGCTGTGCATGAAGCGACCAGCCCTGCTTTGCTCAGCTATCCCGTTACCGCTGCCGGCGTGGGTGCGCCGGTGCATTCGGTCGCCGGTGCGGATTACCTGGGCGATAACCGTCCGGGCTATGGGTTTTACTATGGCAAGCTATCGCCCGATGCCCGCCGTATGGCTTTGTTTTCCTGGCGGCGGTCCCTGGCGATGCCTGTCGATCCGGGAAGCTATGCTTCGCTGGAGCTGCTTGATTTTGACCGGGCGACCGGCCGCTTCTCCAATGCTGTTAGCTTGTACGAGAACCTGGACTTCAGCCCTTTTATGTATGGCTTCTTCCCTATGAGCTTTTCGCCCGATAGCCGGAGGCTCTACATGGTGCGGCGTGAGGACTATGATGTTGCTACCTGGAATAAGGTGGTGCAGTATGACCTCGGCCTGCCTTCCATTGCGGCGATACGTGCATCAGAAGCCCTGGTGGGTGCCATACCGCCGGCAGGAGCTATCAGCTCGCCCTTTCTCTCCGATATGCGCCTGGGGCCGGACGGCAGGATCTACCTGGCCGCCGGCGATATTTTCCCGTTGTCTTCGGGTGATGCTATCCCCCTGGCGCGAATCAATATCCCTAACGCTCCCGGTGCGGCTGCAGATATGGAAACCGATATCGCTTCGCCATTGATGCAAAGCGGATTCCCGGTCTTGTTTCCCGTACCCAATCCTGAATTCCAGGACCCGGCTACAGCCGCAGCGACGGACCTGCCCTGGTGCGGGACACCGCTGCTGATCGGCGCCAGCCGCAGCGGAAGCTATTTGTGGAATAATGGTGCAACCGATTCTGCAATTACGGCCGGCAATGCCGGCACTTACTGGGTACAGATCATCGAAGCCTGCGGCAGGCATACCGATACCTTCCAGCTGGCAGCGCCGGCGCCGTTGCCGCTTCATCCGTTACCGGGCGATACCAGCATTTGCCGTGGCCAGCAATGGACTGTTGATCTGCCGCCAATCCCGGGCGTCAGCTATACCTGGAGCGATGGCAGCCGGGGTAATCGTTATACGGTAAGGGAGGCCGGCGCCATAACGGTAAGGGCGCAAAATGCCTGTGAAGACGCAATTGATTCCATGCTTGTGGCTTACGGCGCCTGTGCCTGTGATTACCTTTTTGTACCGACTGCGTTTAGCCCCAACGCCGATGGTACCAACGATATCTTTCTGCCGCGTTATCCCTGCACAAAAGAACTGCTGATGTATGAGCTGAGGGTCTATAACCGCTGGGGCCAGGAAGTGTTTATCAGTCATCACCTGGACCAGGGCTGGGACGGCAGCATGAACGGCCGTCCTACAGAGACCGGTGTTTATCATTATACGGTGAGCATACAAGCCAGCGGGCAGGCAGACGAACTGTTCCGGAAAGGGCAGGTGACCCTGTTAAGATAGTGGACAGGAGCATCCGGGGGGACCTCCGTCCATCCACAGAAAGCCGCCCCCGTGGCGGCTTTTGCTATAATCCTTTTCTCCATTCCGAGGGCTGGAGGTTTACCGGGCATTGAGCAATGTAAAGATAAATTTTGATGAACTACAAATCCAACACCCGCTGCTGCGAATTTCTTTCGGAGCCTTTTAAAAAGCCGCCCTTTAAGGGCGGCTTGAAGTGCTTGCTGCTTTATTCGTTTAGCAGTTCGTCTCTCCGGGTGCGCACAAAGTAAGATCTGTGCAAAAGCAGGAGTTGCCGCAGGTAACGTGAAGTGTATTCACGCAATTGCATGGGTTACTATTAACGGGGCAAGTATCGGTTGCGCCTCCGCCCTGCACCGTGCCCAATCCTGTTACAATCTCTTTGTTGAGCAATAGCTTCCTCTCCAATGAAATTTTCTTCTTTTTCATAATTGATCTGCTTTTTATGTGAACAGCAAAGGTAGATCCTGCTACTGCAAATCGTTTTCAGTGATGGCCAGGACAAACGCGGCCCCCTATAAATTTGATCGTATGCAATTATAGGAAAAGCCCTGGCGGGATTGCCGGGGGCTTTAATAAGTGATCAAGATACTGAATTTATTTATTGAGATACTTGCCCAAAGCCTTACCCAGGTCGGCGTAAGCTTCCTGTATGCGGAAACCGGTATCGTAGTCATATCCGCCAAAGCTGCGTCCGAGTGCTTTTTCAAAGCTGAGGCGCAGCACAACATGCGAAGGATTGGCGGTCTCGGTAATCAGTATCTCTCCCGCTATCTCTGCATTTTTGCGTGCAATAGCAATGTTGAAGCCAGGTTCTGTCCTAGTGGTCTTTACGGTCATGGTATACTTCTCTGAGGAATATTCGCCTACCTTAAGGTTGTCGCTGCTTTTATTGAACAGCTCGGTGAACTGCGGCGCGTAGCGCTCGGTGCGGTCGGACTTCCAGTCTTTTTCCCACTGATCGCCTTTGCCGGCTTCCTTTTTGTTATACTCTCCTTTCTTTTTGTCGATGTATTCCGCTTCCGTTTTGAATTTACCCACGCTCATATCGCTGTAGTCGAAGGTAAGGTTGAGCTTGCTCACACCTTTCAGCACATCGGTGCTGCCTTCCGTTACTTTGATCTTCTGGGCAAATGCCGGCTGCAATACTGCCAGGCTCAGCAGGGCAAACAAGGTCATTAATTTTGTTTTCATAACGTGTTTTTAGTTTAGAACGCTAAGGTATAATGTTTTTTATAAAGCATATGCCTAGTTCCAGTTGCAGAGCAAATTGAGGATAAAGCCGTTGTTGGCCTGGAATACCGGCTTGCCACCAACTGGTTGAGGTTGCTGCAGGGTCTGGTTGAGATAGCCGGCCTCGAGACTCAGTCTTTTGTTGAGCTTATAGCCCAGCAGGATGCCCAGCCGGTTCTGATCAAAGATATTGGCGTTGACATTCTTGCCGAAGCCGATGAAGATCTCGTCGAAAGCAGCGGCATACACCGTTTTGTCTGTCATCCCCGGATGATTAAGCGGAAGCGTGGCGCGTAGTTGGTAACGGAAACGGTTCAGGTAATTCCAGCGGGTGATCACACGGCCGCCGTCGCTTTGCGGATCCAGCACACCCAGGAAACGTTGTTCCAGACGGCCCCTGTGGTTGAGCTGCAGCCGGCCGATATTGTCGTTCCAGATCACCTGCTCATAAATGCGATGCTCGGGAAAGGGTTGGGGCGCCGCAGGCGGATAGTCGCCATAGGGAAAGGTTTCGATCCAGCCGTAGCCGGCCAGCACGCTCACCCCGTTATTGAATTTATACTGAATGCCACCGCGCAGCAGGCTCTGCTGCCAGGATTTAAGGCCTTCGGTGCGGCGCCACTGGTATTCGGCCAGCACGGCCCAGTGGTTGTTAAGATTGATGGTGTGAAAAGTATTGAGCCAGACAATCGTATTGTGGGTATGCAGGCGGTTCTGCGCGCGGACGGTCGTACAGGCGAGTAAAACGAAGGAAAGGATAAATGAAAAAAGGCGCGGATAAGTAGGCATCATGAATCTGAGAAATTGGATTCCTGCAAAAATAACGATACCTGCGCTGTTGGAACAGGCAGGTACCGGATATCTTTCGTCTGTATGGGAGAATCAGCTACCCGAAGGGCCTTTCAGTTTTTCATTTTGCTGATGTCTTGCGGCATCCCTTCCTGTTTTCTTTGCAAAATTTTTCCGCAGCGCTTCGGTCAGGTCTATATCGCATTGGTTGGCCAGGCATAGCAGCACCCACAGCACATCGGCCATTTCGTCGCCCAGGTTGCGGCCTTCATCCGATGGTTTAAAGGATTGCTCTCCGTATTGGCGCACCATCAGCCGGGCCAGCTCGCCGGTTTCTTCCATCAGGATACCGAGATTGGTGAGCGGAGCAAAATAGCGGACGCCCAGCGTCTGTATCCATTCGTCCACCTGTTTTTGGGCGGCTTTTAGTGTTAGTTCCGGCATGGCCTAAGGGTTGCTTTCGTCTTCGAGTGTTTTGATATCGCTGATCAGCTGGGCTACTGATCTTTCGTTGGTGCCGTCGTAAGCTTCAGGTTTACCTTCTTTATCGAGCCGCATCCGCAGCCGTCCCTGTTTGTCGACCAGCACAAATTTTTCGGTATGAATGAAATCCTCGTCTATATTGGGATTGCGTTGTTCCACAGCTGTTACCAGGTAGCTGTAATAAGCCTGGTCGTACAGGGCCTGCTTGTCGCCGGTAAGGAACATCCAGTGCTTGGGGTCCGCGTCGAAACGCAGGCTGTAAGCCTTCATCGCCGGTACGGAGTCCCGCTGCGGGTCTACGGTATGCGACAGGATCAGCACATCATTGTCGTTGCGATAAGCCTGGTACACCTTCGACATGTTCTCGTTCATTTTAGGGCAGATGCCTTTGCATGTGGTAAAGAAATACTCTACCACGACGATCTTGTCCTTGATATGCTTATTAGTAATGGTATCGCCTTCCTGGTTGAGAAAGGCAAAGGGGCGAATGCTTTGCCCTGCTTCACCCACGATAGCCAGGTCGGGCTGCTTCATTTTTTTACTGAGGGAGTAATAGTAAAATGAAAAGCCGGCAGACAACAGGATAAAAAAGGTGACCAGAATAACGGTGATCCTTTGACGCTTCATAGAAAGAATGAGATGAAAGCGCAAAGTTACAAGCGGGGTAAGGATAAATTTGGTAAGTGAATGTTAAGCGAAACCCTCGTCGAGACTGGAAAGGATGGCGATATAGCTTTCATAGCGCTCCAGGCTTACGGTTCCAGCAGCCACAGCGGCTTTCACCGCACAGCCCGGCTCGTTGATGTGAATGCAGTTGTTGAAGCGGCAATCGCCGATGAGTGTTCTCATTTCAGGGAAATAATGCGAGAGCTCTTCCCGCTCCATATCTACGATCCCGAACTCTTTAACGCCAGGGGTATCAATAATACGTCCGCCGCCGGGCAGATCGAACATCTCGGCAAAGGTGGTGGTGTGCTGGCCTTTGCCGCTCCAGCCCGATACTTCCTGCACTTTCAGGTTCTTCTCGGGGATCAGGTAATTGATCAGTGTGCTTTTGCCTACGCCCGAATGCCCGCTGAACAAAGTTGTCTTATCCTTCAGCTTGTCTTTGAGCGCTTCCAGTCCTTCGCCATTGATGGCCGTTGCCGTTATGGTTTCGTAGCCGGCAGCTTCATAAACCGCTTTCCGTTGCAGCCATTCTTCCTGGTGCCGCCCCTGGAGCAGGTCGGCTTTGTTGAACAGGATAAGGGCAGGTATATGATAAGCCTCCGAGGTGATAAGGAAGCGGTCGATAAAGCCGTTGGAGGTCCTGGGCTCCTTGATGGTAGCCACCAGCAGCGCGAGGTCGATATTGGCTGCTACAATATGCTTCTGGTGCTTGTTGTGCGGCGAAGTACGCACCATGTAGTTGTGGCGGTCTCCTATGCCCGTGATCACAGCGGTGCGGTCTTCTGCTGATTCGGTCAGCAAGGTTACCTTGTCGCCTACGGCAATAGGGTTGGTGGAAGAGATCTCTTCGTCAATCTTCAGGCGTCCGCGGATACGGCAATTCCATTTGATGCCGGCATCATCGTATGCCAGGTAAAAGCTGCCGGTGGATTTGTATATAGTTGCTGTCAAGTAAAATGATTGAAACAGATCAGGCTTTTTTCCTGACAAGGGTAAAGCGGGTAAGGGCAATAAACAGGGCGACCAGGCTGCTGAAATAGATCACATCGCGGGTATCGATCACGCCGCGGCTCATGCTCTGGTAGTGCTCGTCCACGCCGAGGAGGCCGAGGTAGTAGTCGGCGCCACCGCTGAAAGCAGGTACGCGGCTGAGGGCTTCAAACCCTGAATACAGCAGGAAACAGAGAAACAGCGCCACCAGGAAGCTTACGATCTGGTTATCGGTAAGGGTAGAACCGAAGATGCCGATGGCGGTAAATGTAGCTACCAGGAAGAGCAGGCCGATATAGGATCCTAAAATGCCGCCGGCATCCAGCGCAGCATCGTCCATAGCGAGATAATGAATGCTGAACACGTAGATCAACGTGGGCAGCAGGGCAATGCATACCAGGGTAAAGGACGCGAGAAACTTACCAAAGATGATCTGCCCCGGCGTGACCGGTTTGGTTGATAACCATTCGATAGTACCGCCACGATACTCATCTGCAAAAGACCGCATCGTGATGGCCGGTATCAGGAACAGCAGGAGCCAGGGAGCAATGCTGAAAAATTGTTCCATCGATGCATAGCCATAATCGGGAATGCTGGTATCGGTCAGTACCCAAAGGAATACACCGCAGGCAGTAAGAAACACCAGCAGCACAACATAGCCTGCTATGGAGCTGAAAAAGGATCGGAGTTCTTTAAAGTAAATGCTTAACATTAAAAATAGGTTGCCGGGTCACAAATGTACTATCTTCTGCGGCGAATCCGGCGTAAAATGCCGGACAAAATAGGGAACAAAAGATAAGCTGTACGCCGCAAAGCGCTATGATGATGAAGAAATGGCGTGTAGCGAGCCGATAGAATGGGTTTGTGTTGCTGGTCTGATCATAGCTGCGTCGGTCACTCCGGCTGCTCCTGGTAGAGGTATAGCGTTTTCATCGCCGTGAAATTAGAAAAAACGGGCATCTGCATCGCTGCAAATACCCGTTGTTTTTATGCTGATGAGGGAAGGTTAAAAACGGTAGCCCAAGGTAAGGGAAAACTGGCCGGTAGCATCCAGGTCTTTGTTGTCGGTGCGTGTGTAGCTGCTGAATTCAACACGCTCCCTGTCCAGGTAGCGTACACCCAGGCCGAGCTCCAGGCCCAGATTGAAAGAAGGTCCCAGCTGGAAATTGACATAGTTGTTGACCAGCATGCCCAGGCGGAATCTGCGCACATCTACATTGGTGGTATAGCCGGTGCGGTAATCGTATTGATAGTCCTGGCCGCCGCCATAGCCCAGCATCAGGCTGGGGCCTACAGCGTAAGTCACCCTGCGCTGGCCAAAGGGATAAACCTTTAAGCCCGGTGTAAAATAGAAATACGTCTGGGTATTGGACATATAGCCGTTGCTGCCGGAAAAGAAATCGTCGTTGCTGTTGCTGATGAGAAAATGAGCCGGAAGGATGAGGCCGATCATCTGGTGCTTGTCCAGGATCTTTTCATAGCTCAACCCGAAACCCACGCCTACATCCATGATGGTCAGGGGCGCCAGCCGCAGGATATTGGTGCCATAGGCGATAGCAGGCCGTTCCGTGCGTTCGTCTCTCATCCTGCGTCTTTCTTCTCTTTCTTCCCTGGCCAACTCCTGCCGCTCCTTGCGAAAATCCCGTCTTTGCTGCGCCGTTACCGATGTGGTAGCCAGGAATGCAAGGAAAGCCACGGAACAAATCTTTTTCAACATAGTCTTTGTATATTTTATTTTATCAATGTGTAGATTCCCGTACCGCCCGGGCAGCGCCGGCAATAAGCGGAAAGTATAAATGGCTAAAACCGGTAGCCCAGGGTAAGGGAAAACTGGCCGGTGATGTCGAGGCCATAGTTGAACTCCCCGTTGCCGGCGTAGGCGGCGTAAGCATTAGACCCGCTATAGGTAACGCGGTCCATATAACGGATGCCCAGGCCACCCTCCAGGCCGAGGTTGAACGATTTGCTCACCTGGAAATTGACATAATTATTGATCAGGAAGCCGAGCCGCCAGCGGGTGGTTTTCACGCTGTAAAGATGTTCGCTGCCATCCGCCTCTACCTGGTATTGCCAGTCGTTGCCGCCGCCGTAGCCGAGCATCAGGTTAGGCCCTACCGCGTAGGTTACCTTATGCTGCCCCATCGGGTAGATCTTGATCCCGGGTGTAAAATAAACGTAGGTGTAGTACTTGGAGCCTTTGTAGGGAACGTCGAAGGTATAGTTGTTCTTTTTTTCGAGCAGCATATATACCGGCAATACGATCCCGATCATCTGAGCCTTACCCAGGATCTTTTCGTAGCCAATGCCGAAGCCGACACCTACATCCATAGCGGTCGTAGGGGCAATGCGGGCGATATTGGTCCTATATTGCTGATCGGGTAAGGGATCGGTAGCAGGCTGATCGCCGTTCTGGGCCAGAACGGGACCTGCATAAAGGCATAAGGCCAGGGCTACTGCTCCAAACTTCTTGAACATACAAATAATATAACTGAATAAATGATTTACTTATTGCATTGCCAGCGTTAAACGGTTTCGAACCAAACCGGTTTGGGGTCATCCCAGTCGCCGTTATAGTTAATGGTCAGCTCCTCTCCCTGTAAGACCCTGCGTACTGTTTTTACTTGAATGACCTGCTTTTCAAAGTCCATAAAGTACTCACAGTTAGCCCGATAGCTATGGTTGTACAAGGAAATGTAACCCCAGGCTACGCAGCATTGATCCTCGTTACTCCCCCATTCAAAAATATAATCATGGAGCGTTGTCTGATCCAGGTGTTGCCGTGCCGCAGCATCCATCACCAGTACAGACGAGATTTCAATCGTTTTCATTGGGGGAATATCCTCCCGCGTAAAAACACCGCGGCCCTTTCCGGGTGTTTCATCGACAAAAAGAAAATGGGCGATCTTCAGCATTTTAAAATTCAAATTCGGTGTTCAGGCCGGCATAGTGCCGGTTGGTTTTATGTAAACGGTCCACAGGTCCTATCAGTTCAAGCGGCGCATCACGCGCAATATGCGTGGGCGATGCGCTGAAGAGGGAGCGGTAAGAGGAGAATTCCCAATCTGCAATATCGCAACAAATTCCATGATGTACCGGATTGTAATGAATATAAGACACTAGGTTGATCAGGTAAGCCTGGCTGCTAACCTGCTTCCTTCTCATGTAATCTAGGAATAACGCGCCTTTCCGGTTAAACATCTTGTTGTAGGCCTGTGTATAGCCATTCAGCATACGGCTGAAGGGATTCATGACGATATGATGATGGCCCGGATGATCAGTATAGCCTGGTTTGTAGCCGGCCCAGAAGCGTTCGATCTCTGCTTTTTCCTTTACCCGGATCAGGAAATGAAAATGATTGGGCATCAGACAATAGGCGAAGCAATGGCAAACATCAGTAACGTAATCCCGGAAACGGTTGAGGAAGTAGCAATAATTATCCCGGCGCCGGAATAGATTTTCCATACCAACCGCATGATTGTAGATATGATAGAACCGGCCGGGCTGAAAAAGATCCGTAAAGGGAGGTCGTGCCATATCCTGGTGTTTAGCACCAAAATAAGTAATTCATTCTTAAGGTGTGCATATTTTATTATTTTCTCGCTTCTCCTTAACTCTTATAGGGTTTCAAACCTTATAAGAGTTAAGGAAGGGAAACCTACGGCTCTACCCAGGCATCGCTCTCTTTCAGGAGGTTGATCAGCTCGTCTACGGCTACTTCGCTGTCAACCCCTTTCTTCACCACCTCTTTACCTTTATACAGCGTGATCTTACCCACGCCACTGCCCACATAACCGAAATCGGCATCGGCCATTTCTCCCGGACCATTAACGATACAGCCCATGATCGCGATCTTCACGCCTTTCAGGTGATGCGTCCGGCTGCGGATCATGGCTGTGGTTTCCTGCAGGTCGAAAAGCGTACGACCGCAGGAAGGACAGCTGATGTATTCGGTTTTGGAAATACGGGTGCGGGTGGCCTGTAATATGGAAAATGCCGTTGTGTTCACAAACTGCTCGATGCTCGTATTGGTATTGTAGTTACGGCCCGACAGCGTCTCTTTATTGGAAAATGTCGTTTGAAAATGCGTGTAAGCCTTGCTATCCATACCCAGGCATACCCCGTTGCCCCGGCCGTCGAGCAGGAGGCCGCCGGCCTCGGTCGCATAGTGTATCAGGTGCTCATCGGCGGTGGACCAGCGGCTATCGACTATGATTACCGAAGGATTATGCACGCCTGTCTCGGCGAGGGTAGCATACATGCGGCGTACGCTTTGTAAAGCATTGGTATTGGTGGAGCTGAGGCAAAGGATCACCGTATTGTCGGCGCCCAGCTGTTGTAGCAGACCTGCATCCGGAAGCGTGTCTCCGTTATAGCAGTCCAGCATCACGAAGTTTTGCGTGATGCTCTTTTCCTGTGCTTTGCTGTATTCGTCAGCGCTCCATATAGGGAAATACTTGGTCTTGTCAGTTGCCTGTTCCCAAAAAGAAGGGTTGGTAATCACTTTCAGCATGCCGGGCAATGCAAAAGGCAATTCCGGTTTATTGGTAAAAATATAATCGGCAGCCATGTCGCTGATGGTCCATTTGTCGGTGATCTCATCATAAGTATAGCCAATGCTTTCCAGTGTTTGCGGGGTGATCTCCGGCAGCTTGCTCAGGTCTGCTATCACTACCGGTACCTGTCCTCCGCCGATATTGCCTATAGCAAAAGCCTTGCCGGCTGCAGGTATGCGTACGGGCGTCTCTGTTGTTTCCTCCGGTACCACCATTGCCAGGGGGTAACGTTTTACCAGGTCGCGGCAAACAGGGATTTCGGCTTCGGGCTCTTCCGTAAGGCTTACCCGTACGGTATCGCCGATCCCATCTTCGAGCAGAGTGCCCATACCCACAGCGCTTTTGACGCGGCCGTCTTCGCCGTCGCCGGCTTCAGTTACCCCGAGGTGCAGGGGGTAGCATTCGCCAAACTCCTGGAACATGGTCCTGGTCAGCAGGCGGTAGGCCTGTACCATCACCTGTGGATTACTGGCCTTCATGCTCAGCACGATATTGTGATAATCCTCGTCACGTGCAATGCGTAGAAATTCCATGGCGCTTTCCACCATGCCGATAGGCGTATCGCCGTAGCGGCTCATGATACGGTCGCTGAGTGAACCATGATTGGTACCGATCCGCATGGCTGTTCCATATTCTTTACAGATCTTTATCAGCGGCGTGAAACGTTCCCGTATACGGTCAATCTCCTCGCGGTATTCCGCATCGGTATAATCGATCTGTTCAAACTTCTTTTTGTCGACATAATTGCCCGGGTTGACCCGTACTTTTTCAATAATACGGGCAGCGATCTCCGCAGCATTGGGCGTGAAATGGATATCGGCCACCAGGGGTACATGGTAGCCACGACGGTTCAGCTCGTTCTTGATATGAAGCAGGTTTTCGGCCTCCTTCTTTGAGGGCGCGGTAATGCGCACCAGCTCGGCCCCGGCTTCGATACAGCGGATCGTTTGCGCTACGGTAGCCTCTGTATCCATGGTATCTGTGGTCGTCATGGTCTGCAGCCGTATCGGGTGGTAATTGCCGAGCAGCAGCCCTCCCACATTTACTTCCCTTGTCTTCAGTCGTTTATATTGCGTCAGCGATGCCGCGTAATCTTGCATTTCTTCCTTGTTTAAGCCTTCTCCAGCGAAAGGCATTGCAAAGTTAGGCAAATGCTTAAGAACCGCTATTAACTTGTTGCGATGGCATCATGCAGGACAAAAAAGAGCGGAAAAGCATAAGCTCTTCCGCCCGGAGAGAAGTCTATTGTTTTGTCAGCAGCTGCGATCGAAGCTGGCGCAGGTGTGGAAGGTCTGGGGGATGGTAGGGCAGCCCTGGTTAAAGGTAGTGAGCCCGCCCTTGATATGGCCGGCAGCATCAGTGCTTAGTCTGGCGATCGCCGTCTTCTGCAGCAATAGCTTTTGTTTTCCGTTTTTCTTTTTCATAAGCTGGTTATTAAAAATGAAAAAATGAGTTTGGTGATCTAAAGTTAACCCTTCCCGGCAGCCCTGATCCGATTCTTGCAAAGAGTTTAACAATCACGCAGACAAGCCAAAAGCAGAAGCTACCCGTCTGGCGGGTAGCTTCAATAACAATGGACAAGTTGATAGTGGGCTATTCTGTTGTGCAGTGCAGCGTTTCCGTAGTGGGACATACCATGCGTACCGAGGGGCAGATGTAAGTATGCTGTACCGTAGTGGTCGGCTGCACACAGCCGGCAAATGTAGCGCCGCCTTTAATGCTGGCGCTGTCCAGGGCCGCGATAGCCGTTTTTTTCAGCAATAGCCTTGGGGTGCTTTGTTGTTTCCTTTTCATCAGTTTGGTTTGTTTAGGAATGACTAATCCTTAAAATTAAACCCTTATATTCCTAAGAAAATGGAAAACAGCAAGCGCTTAACAAATGAGCGCCGGAAGAGGATCAGCGCATCGTCCTCCGGAACAGGTACATCAGCCGCAGGGAAACGACATTGTTGAACTGCTGGTCGCGGCCACCGAAGCGGCTGTTGTTATCTCTTATCGACAGCATAGAATACTGGAAGCGGGGACTGAGGAAAAAGCCGTTCCAGAGATGCAGGTTGCCGGTAAGCACGAAATTGAGGTCGAATTTCTTGAAAGGATAGCCGTTTTTCAATACCGGTGTACCATTGCCATAATCTATGGTCTCTTCGCTGGAAGCCAGGTAGCCGATGGAGAACCCCGCGCCGAAACCGCTTTTGCGGGTACCCCGGTACAGGTTGATCTGTATGGGCACTTCACCATATTGCAGCTTCATGTCCTGGCTAACCAGGCCGCCGATGTCGCCGCGGCCTTTAGAGCCTTTTTGGGTAAACAATACTTCCATGCTCAACGCAATGGTAGCATCTTTGATGGGCATTTCCATATCGCCGAAAGGCAGGAACAGCACGCCGCCGCCGCCATAGCCCATCTTATCATAGCCCTTGTAGCCATCGCCGTCTACCTGGGAGAAGTTGATCCCGCCGACCAGCCCGCCGGTAAGCACATGGAACTCGTCGTTGTACTCCTGCGCCCGCGCCCCGGAGACCCATAAAGAGAGCAGCCCCGTAAGGATTGTCACGATTTGCTTAACTTTAGCCGGCTTTAGCCGACCTTGCCCGGTCTGTCCGCGCCTGGGGAAGCACAACATCATAGTTTTACAGCTGAAAGAATTTTCTAAATCGGAATATCTGCGTAACCCGGTACCTTTGCCGGCAGAGTATCCAACTGAATAACGTTAAAAATGAGCTTCAAATATACACCAAACACGCTAAAAAAACTGGAACAGCTCTTTGAAGAGGCCCGTTACAGGGTCCGCTACGAAAAAGGGAACTTCAATTCCGGTTTTTGTGTTCTGGAAGATAAACGCATTGCCGTGATCAACCGCTTTCTCAATGTGGAAGGCCGGATCAACGCCTTGCTGGAGATATTGCCTACCATCGGGGTGAACGAAGAGGAGCTGAGCGGCGATATGCTGAAATGGTATAAGCAGCTTTTGGATAATCCCAACGGAGGGGGCAATCAATCCGTTCAAACCCAAATGGATCTATAGCACGTGGCAACAATAACCTTTCTCGGCACCGGCACTTCGCAAGGAGTACCCTTTATCGGTTGCAGCTGCCGGGTATGCACCTCGACCAATACCAAAGACAAACGGCTGCGTACGGCGCTCTGGGTACAAAGCGAAACGACCAGCGTAGTGATTGATACCGGTCCCGACTTCCGTTACCAGATGCTTCGTGCCAAAGTGCCCGCACTTAATAGTGTGGTATTTACCCATGGACACAAGGACCATGTCGCAGGGCTGGACGATGTACGGGCTTATAATTACTGGCAAAACAGCGCGATCGATCTTTATGCCGACGCCTTTACGGAAGAAGTATTGCGCCGGGAATTCCGTTATGCCTTCAGCGATGTTCAATACCCCGGCATCCCGGTCCTGAATATCATTCCCCTGGACGGACAGCCTTTCACCATTGGCGATATTCCCTTTCAGCCTATAAAAGTGATGCACTATAAGCTGCAGGTCTATGGTTATCGCATCGGCGACTTTACCTATATCACCGATGCCAATTATATTGCACCCGAAGAGATGGAAAAGATCAAAGGCAGCCGTATCCTGGTGCTGAATGCTTTGCGGCGTGAGCCGCATATCTCTCACTTCAGCCTGCCGGAAGCCATAGCATTAGCGAAAGAGATCGGTGCAGCGCAGACTTTCTTCACCCATGCCAGCCATCAGCTGGGATTGCATGAAGAGCTGGAAGGGGAGCTGCCAGAGGGGATGCATATGGCCTACGACGGATTGGTCGTAGATGCCCGTTACTGACCTTAAAACAATAATATTATTAACCTGCTGCTTTACGATACCGGTCTATTCCTGTACGGCCTTGTTCTTCGCCTGGCTGTGCCTTTTCATGCCAAGGCGCGGCTGTTCGTTACCGGCAGGAAGCAGCTTCTTGACAAAATAAAGCATCAGCTGGCCGGGGATCCGCGCCCGAAAGTATGGATACACTGCGCCTCTCTGGGCGAGTTTGAGCAGGGACGGCCGGTAATGGAAGCCTTCCGGCAGCAATATCCTTCGCTGAGCCTGGTGCTCACTTTCTTTTCCCCTTCAGGCTATGAAGTGAAAAAAAATGACAGCTGCGCCGACCACGTCTTTTATCTGCCGCTCGACAGCAGGCGTCACGCCCGGCTTTTCCTGGATATCGTGCAGCCTCGTTGCGCTTTGTTCGTGAAATATGAATTCTGGTACCATTACCTTGCAGCATTGCACAAAAGAGCGATCCCGGCAATCCTGTTCTCGGCCATTTTTCAGCCGCGTCATCCTTTTTTTAAATGGTATGGCGGGTTATATCGGAAAATGCTGACCTTTTACCGGCAGCTGTTTGTACAGGACGAAGCTTCGATGCGCCTGCTGGAAAAACTGCAGATCCGCAAGGTACAGATTGCCGGCGATACCCGCTTTGACAGGGCTGCCCGTGTGCTCGGACAAGACAAACGCTTTCCTTCCGTTGAACGATTCGGCGCGAACAGCCGGCTGATTGTTGCCGGCAGCACCTGGCAGGAAGATGCAGTGCTCCTGGCGGGTGTTTTACGTAATCTGCCACCACACTATAAGCTGCTGATTGCGCCGCACAATACGGGCGAGAGTGACATCAATAAGGTGAAGGAGCTATTCCCCGAGCATTGCCTCTGGACCGATGACGAGGAGCGCCTTGCTCAAAGCCGCGTTGCGATTGTGCATACAGTAGGCCAGCTGGCTTACCTGTATCGGTATGCCGATGTGGTATGGGTGGGCGGAGGCTTTACCCGCAGCGGCATCCACAATGCCATAGAGCCGGCAGTGTTCGGAAAGCCACTCTTCTGGGGACCTGTCTATGCACGTTACCGGGAAGCTGCAGAATTGATCGCCGCCGGCGCTGCCGCAAGCCTGGAGCGGCCGGAAGCCTTGCTGCAGGCCTTGTCTGACGAAGATGCCCTGCTGCGGATGGGTAACAGGGCATCGGCTTATGTGCAAAGCCAGTTGGGTGCAACGGAAAAGATCATGCGCTACATCTCTGAAAAGTGTCTTCTGATCACTGAATAGAAACTCTCTACGGTCGCATCTTCCTTATCCCATTTACGGGCCTGCGCCACCTTGGTCCTGATCCAGTCTTCTGCCTGTTGTGCATTAGAGAGCAGATTCAGCTGATCCAGCGTTTCTTCATAATTGCTTTTGTGGTTGCTAAACAGCTCGTTCAGAAACAGGTATTTGTCGTTAATACCGATGAGGCTGCGGATATCCCGAGGCGCCTTTTCGGTATGGAATAAATGGCCCTGGGGTTTGGTTGCTGCTGGTTTAGCAGCCTGCGCCGGTTCCGGCAGGGGTATCTCAGCCGGAGGCGGAGCCGGTTTTTCTTCTACTACGGGGTTAACTGCCGGTTCTTCTACAAGCAACTCTTCATTAACCTCGTTCCTGACATCGGGAGGGGATGGCGGCTCAAAGCTGATGCCTGAAGCTTCTTGCTGCAAAGCGTTCATCGGTTCTTTTTCAGGCGCTGTTTGTATTATGGGCGCTGTTTCTGCTTCCGGCGCGGGTTTCGGCGCAGGTTCATCGCGTACCATGGGCTGGTAGACCTTATCTTGTGGCTTATCTGCCGGTGGAGATTGGGTCGTCTGAGCGGCAGGCTCCGGTTCGGGCTGTGCTTCTGGTGCAGCAGATTCTTTTGTGGCTTCTAGCTGTGGTGCTGCGGCTGCAGGTGCTGTCGCCGGTTCAGCAGCAGGTTTGCCGGCTTGTGCTTCCTGTTTTGCTGTACCGGGTGTCTCAGAGGTTGTTACTTCCGTATTCACGTCAGCCTTTTCTGTTGTCGGAGGCGCTTCGCCAAAGGTTTTGCGCCATTCCAGGAGGTCGGCATACATCACCCGCGTATAGTCCAGCATAAGATCCACATCAATAGCTGACTTCTGATGCCTGGCGAAATATAGATCATGCAATCGTTGCATTACATTTTTTACCCTTTCCATTCTTTCAATTGATTTATCGTGCTAAGTTATTAATTAAGAAGAGGAAACGGAGCAAAAGGAAACGCTAAAATCCTTTCTCCGGCCGGTAAAACCAGCCCTGCTTTTCATCCCCTTTGCTTATAATACGCCATTTAAGGGACATAAGTTCATCAGTCACTATCTGCAGGATTTCAGAGACCAATGCCAACGCTCGGTTCAAGGGAAGTGCAGCATACATTGTTTTCTGTAAGCCCGACCCGCGCCTCATTGCCACGCCGCTATAAGGCGGAGTTGCCTTATTTTTGCTTTAGAAAGAAAAAATTTAACTCGCCCGAAGCGGCACTTGTTCATGACCCGATACGCTGTAATTGTTGCCTTCCTGATGGTACTGACCATTTCCTGTGGCCACCGCAATACGCCGATAGATCATCCTGCCTATCACACACCTACGACCCAGGCGCTTACCGATTCCATTGCCGCCGATCCGGGCCAGGCAGATTTTTATTTTCAACGTGCCGAAGCTCTGGCTGATATGGATAAGGATAGCCTGGCCCTGCAAGATGTAAGGCAGGCGCAGCAGCTAGATGCCCGGAACCCACGATACAATTTTACGATAGGGTACCTGCTGCTCAAAATGAATAAGCCCCGGGAAGCCGCTAAAGCCCTGCTGCGCAACCTGGAAGAGTCTCCGGGCAATGTCAATACACGTATCCTGCTGTGCCGGGCTTACCTGGCAGCGCACAACACAGGAGCAGCCCAGGAGCAGATCAATAAAGTGCTGGCCGCTGCGCCCGGCCATACCGGCGCCCTGACGATGCAGGCCAAAATCAAAGCTGAGCTTAAGGATACAGCAGCTGCAGTCGCCACATTGAAAGCAGTGCTTACTACGGAGCCGCGCAATTACGATGCTTCCTACCAGCTGGCCGATTGGTACAAGGCCTCAGGCAAGCAGGAGGCTGTTGCCCAGTATCAATATACTTTTATGCTCGATACGAATTATGCCGATCCTTTGTTTGAGATCGGTGATCTTTACGAGCAACGCGGAGACTGGCAGCAAGCAAAGAATGCTTATCGCCTCTGTCTCTCGAAAGATCGCGACTTCAGCGAAGCTTACCTGCACATAGGGCAAATATTGCTGAAGCAGGATTCGGCAGAGAAAGCCCTGCGGCAGTTTAACCTGGCAGTGATCACCAATCCTTCTTATGCTGAAGCCTATTGCCGGAAAGGAGCCGCCTGGGAGCAACTGCGGCAGCCAGACAGCGCAGGAGGGGCCTACCGGCAGGCGCTGATCTTTGATCCCGGGCTGAAAGATGCGGCTGAAGGTCTGAAACGCCTGAAAAAATAAATTACCATATATGTTGCTGTGCTACGTTTCTACCTGTAATCCGGTGATACTGCTATAACGCTACGACGTTTACAGCAATGCCCATGGACCTACGGGAGAAGCCAGTATATGCAGGCCCCTTCACGTCGTTTCTTTTTATTGTCGTAACTTTGCGGCGCATTTTTTACAAACCTCAAAAAAGAAAAGGAAGGTACACCATGCCAGTGTTACACAACCGCATTTCCAACGAGGAGCTGAAAGCCCGTATGCTGGCCGAAACGGAGCCGCGTATTACAGTTTCCTTCTACAAATATTTTTCCATCGCAGCACCCCAGGCGTTCCGGGATGAGCTTTACCGCCGATTTGAACCCCTGAAAGTATTTGGCCGTATCTACATTGCCCACGAAGGGATCAATGCACAGGCCAGCGTGCCCGAGAGCCATTTTGAAGCGTTTAAAACGGCTTTATTCACCTCGGCTGCCGAGCTCAATGATATCCGCCTCAATATTGCTGTTGAAGACGATGGTAAATCCTTTTGGGTATTGCGCATGAAAGTGCGCCAGCAGATCGTGGCCGACGGTATCGAGGATCCTACCTTCAACCCGGCACATGTAGGACAATACCTGAAAGCGGCTGAGGTGAACCGCATGATCGACGATCCTGATACGGTGTTTGTCGATATGCGTAATCACTACGAATACGAAGTCGGGCATTTTGACGGTGCCATAGAAGTGCCTTCCGATACCTTCCGTGAGCAGCTGCCTATGGCGCTTGATTTGCTGAAAGACAAGAAGGATAAAAACATTGTCATGTATTGCACAGGAGGTATCCGCTGTGAGAAAGCCAGCGCCTATATGCTGCATCATGGTTTTGAAAACGTATTTCATATCGAAGGTGGCATTATTGAATATGCCCGGAAAGCAAAGGAGCAGGAGCTGCCTATGAAGTTCATCGGTAAAAATTTTGTGTTCGATGAACGGATGGGCGAACGGATCACCGACGATGTGATCGCACATTGCCATCAATGCGGAAAGCCCTGCGACACACATACCAATTGCAAAAATGATGGCTGCCACCTGCTCTTTATACAATGCACCGAATGCGCGGCGCAATATGAAGGTTGCTGCAGCGAAGCCTGCGTAACAGAATACCGGCTGCCAGAAGAGGAACAGCGGTCTTTGCGTGCAGGCCGGGAAAACGGGATCAAGATCTTTAATAAATCCAAGGACCATCCTCTCAGGAAGCATCGGCAAGAATGGGAGCGGGAGCAAGAAAAGAAGAAAAATGACTGACGAGCATAAGCTGGATAAGCTCAACCTACTGACCAGGGGCGACTACCAAGCCTTTTTATACGATTGCGACGGCACGCTGGCCGACAATATGCAGGCGCATAAAGACAGCTATGTCAAAACAGCTGCTGAATTCGGATTTACACTGGACCCGGCGGTGATCGACGAGCTGGCCGGATGGCCGACTGTTGAAGTGGTGAGCGAGATCGGCCGGCGCTACAATGTCGCCCTCGATCCCGATGTTTTCGGTTCGAGAAAGGGGCGCATCTTCTTCGACGAATACATTGCCCATACACAGCCGGTATCTTATGTGGTTGATCACCTGAAGCAGCATGCCGGCCGCGTGAAGATCGGCGTTGTTTCGGGCGGCCGCCGGGCAACGGTGGAAAGGACCCTGAATATATTGGGTATCGCCGGGCTGATCGATACGATCGTTTGCGCAAGCGAAACACTTAAGGGCAAACCTTTTCCCGACCCTTTCCTGAAAGCTGCAGCGGCGCTGAATGTGGCGCCGGAGCACTGTATGGTGTTTGAAGATGGTGAGCCCGGTGTGCAGGCGGCTATCGCGGCAGGGATGTCCTATGTACGCATCGACAAGCTGTAAACTATAAGCATAAAGACTTTCAGGAGTCATCATCATGATTGCACTATTTGCCGGAGCACTTTTAAAGCGTTCCGGCTTTGTTTTTTGGAAAAATATTTAGACATTTGTCTAAATATCTAAATTAACAGGTGAATAGCCTCTTCAAAGCGCTGAACGATCCGATACGAAGGGATATTCTGAAACATCTCAGGGAAAAGGACCTTACTGCGGGTGAGATTGCCGGGCTGTTCGATATCTCCAGGCCCAGTATCTCCCATCACCTGGAAATCCTGCGCCATGCGGGATTGGTCAGTTCGGAGAAGCAGGGGCAATTTATCATGTACAGCATCAATACCACCGTTCTGGATGAAGTGCTGGAATGGATTATTTCTTTAAAAGGTTAAACCGATGAACCCGAATGTTCTTTTCCGTGAAAGACAGCGATTCCGCCAATGGTGGCTCTGGGCCATGCTGATCCTGATCAATGTCTTTGTGCTCATCGTGCTTTGGACACAGTGCGACAGCGATACGCCTTACTATGTGCCGGTGCTGGTAAGCCTGCCTTCATTGGCTTTGCTGCTGCTGTTTCTCATTGTCCGGTTGGATACGGAAATCAGGATAAACGGTATTTATGTTCGTCTATATCCCTTCCAGATCCGTTACCGCCACTATCCCTGGGAAAGCATCAGCCGGATCTTTATCCGGCAATACAGGCCCTTAAAAGAATACGGCGGTTGGGGTATCCGCGGCCCTGTCAGTAACCGGGCGTTGAATATCGCCGGCGACCAGGGGCTGCAGCTGGTGCTCGCTAAGGGCGGCAAGCTGCTGATCGGTACACAGCAACCCGATGAGCTCGCCGCTGTCATTGCTACGCTGCCGCCCGGATCTATTCAACCTTCTAATACCTGACTATGAAAAAAAATATCGCCAGGGAACTGTTCTACCTGTTGCTTGCCCTTGTTCCTTACACCTACCTGGCGCTGATCTACAGCAGCCTGCCTGATATCGTTCCGACCCATTTCAACGTCAAAGGTAAAGCGGATGACTGGAGCGCGAAGGGCAGCCTGTGGCTTATCCCGGCCGGATTGTCTCTTTTCTTCTACCTGCTGATGCTGCTGTTGCCGCTGATCGATCCCAAACAAAAGCTGCGTCGCAATACCGGTAAATTCGAACACATCCGCTTCATTCTTGTTTTATTCATGACAGGACTATCCTGTTTCTTATTGTATGTGATGAAAAACCAGAGCATGGAACACCTGGACAAATTCATGTTTGCCCTCCTGGGCCTGTTCTTTGCCGTACTCGGCAATTTCTTTCCTTCGCTTAAACCCAATTATTTTATCGGTATCCGTTCGCCCTGGGCGCTGGAAAATGAGCATGTATGGAAAAAGACGCATCAGTTCGGTGGACGGTTATGGGTATTTGGCGGTCTGTTGATCCTGTTGCTGGCTTTTGTTGCGCCGGCCTCGTTTCCCATAGACCGGGTCTTCCTGCCACTGGTGCTGGGAATGGCTATTATTCCCTTTATCTATTCCTATGTGGTATGGCGCCGGCTAAAAGCTGCTGCCAGCTGAGTCTTCTTCTTAAAACCGATCGATAAACTATGAAACAACTTTCCTATTTCCTGGCGGTAGCCTTATTCTTTTTTTCCTGCAAGACCCAGGCCCAGCCGACCAATGCCGAAGTGGCGGGACAATTCGTGAAAGCCCTGAGCCAGGAACGCTACGATGAAGCGGTAAAGCTATTTGACCCCTCAATGCCGACCGTAACCACGGAGGTGCTGGCCAGTGGCTGGAAGCAGATTACCGGTATGTTCGGCGATTATAAATCCTATTATATCCCGGAGGGCGTGGATCAGAATGCTGTTTCCATTACCATGGGTGTCAGCTTTGCCAACAGCACGCAAGGCTTTGCCTGTAATTTCAACGAGCAGCACCAGCTGCTGGGTTTTGTGCTGGCGCCTGCGCCGGCAGAACACCGGGAAAAAACAGAAGTGCCTTCTTCGCGCTTCAGGGATGAGCCGCAAACAATACCGGTTGCGGGCGGCATGCTGAAAGGTAATCTCATGCTGCCGGATCAAACGAGCGAACACCCGGCTGTGGCGCTTATCCTGGCAGGCAGCGGCGCTACCGACCGTAACGGGAATGGTGGTCCTACGCTGAATACCAACGCCTACAAAATGATATCCGAATCCCTTGCTGCAAGCGGGATTGCCTGCCTGCGCTTCGACAAGCGCCTCATTGGGGAGAGCACCGGCTTCGACCAGGATGAATCGAAGCTCAGCTTTGACAGCTATGTGCAGGATGCTGTGCAGCTGGTGCGTTATCTACGGCAGAAAGGTTACGAGAAGGTGTTTATCATCGGGCATAGCGAAGGCTCGCTGATCGGGATACTGGCGGCGGAGCGGACCAGGGTGGACGCTTTTGTTTCTCTTTGCGGCGCCGGTGAGAATATTGCCAACGTACTCCGGAGGCAGATCGCCAACCCTGAGGCCAATGCTATACTGGACGAACTGAGGCAGGGCAACCTCACCAATAATGTACCTTCCAGCCTGCAGATCGTTTTCCGCCCTTCAGTGCAGCCCTACCTTATCTCCTGGATGAAGTACGAGCCTCAGCAGGAGATCGCAAAGCTGAAGATACCAATGCTGATCGTAGGCGGCACCACCGATCTGCAGGTCCCGGTAGCCGATGCCGAAAGACTGAAGAAGGGAGCGCCCCAGGCCGAGCTGCTGGTGGTGGAAGGGATGAATCATGTGCTAAAGCTGGCGCCACCTGATGCCGCCGGTAATGGTGTAAGCTATACCCAGCCCAACCTGCCCCTTCATCCTGACCTGCAGGCCGCGCTTGTCCGCTTTCTGGCAGCGAAGTAAAAATTAGCATTTACCCTTACGTTTCAATATTTTTGCAGTCATTGAACCGTAAAAATGGCTGATACCTTACCGACAGTAAAGAATTCCCGTAAACAATCTGCCAGGAGGCTTATAGCGGTCATCGCAATACTTGTGGCCGCTAATATCGCCGCCTGGTTTTTTCATGCCCAGGCCGACCTTACCGGGGACAAGCGATATACGATTACCGATGCCACGCGCAATATGCTGAAGCACCTGGACCGGAAAATTGAGGTGCTGGTATTCCTGGATGGCGACGATATGCCGGCAGCCTTCCAGCAGCTGTCGAACAGCACCCGTGAAATGCTGCGGCACTTTCGCGATATCAGCGACAACAAGGTGACCTTCCGCGTGATCGATCCCCTCGGCAGCGACAGCACTGCGATCAACGTGCTGAAGCAATACCGCATGCAGGGCATACCGGTCAATATCAGCTCGGGAAAAAAGGGCATGACGCAGAAAATGATCTTTCCCTGGGCGCTGGCGACCACGCCCGGCGACAGCGGACGGATCATCGGCTATCCCGTATTCCTGCAGGAAGTCAATTCGATGATCTTTAATAAAAAGATCCTTTTGAAATCGGAAATGCTCCTGGAATACAACCTGGCTAACGGTATTCACCAGCTGACCCGGAAAGAACGGCCGGCTGTCGCTTATCTTATGGGCAACGGCGAACAATTCGATCCTCATATCGGAACGGCGCTGGCAACCCTGCAGCAGTTTTACCAGGTAGATACGTTCAATCTGGGAGGAGAAGCAGCTATTCCCACCCGTTATAAGACCATACTGATCAACAGGCCTACAATACCTTTCAATGATCAGGATAAATTCAAGATCGACCAGTATGTGATGAACGGCGGCAACGTATTCTGGAGCATCAACATGGTAACCGGGACGGTGGATAGCTTGCAGAACGGGCATTTCAACGCTATGCCCCTGGACCTGAACCTCGCCGACCTGCTGTTCCATTATGGTGTCCGGATCAATGCCAATATGATCGAGGATGCGGTGAGCTATGCTTATATCCCGGTACAATCCGGTCCCGATGCTGAAGCGACCATGTTGCCCTGGATCTATTTTCCGGTACTGAATGCGGGCAGCGAGCATCCTGTGGTGAAGCACCTGAACGGTGTGCTGGGTCGCTTTGTTTCCAGCATTGATACCAATACCAATGATCCTGCTATCCGGAAAACGCCTTTGCTGACCTCCGGCAAATACGCCAGGACCGAAGCTGCGCCCTTGCCCGTTATCCTGCAATCAGCGATAGAGCCGCCTAACCCTGCAGCCTTTCCCAAAGCCAACCTCATGGCGGCTGTATTGCTCGAAGGCAGCTTCAGCTCGGCTTATGCAGAAAGACGGCCGATACCCGTGGCCAACCTGATCGATTCCCTGAAGCTTACGGTGAAGACGAAAGCTGTGCGGGCCGGTAAAATGATCGTGACAGGCGATGCCGACATGCTGGCCAATGAATATTCGGACGCAAACGGACCTGCCGATATGGGTGTTTACCGCTTCGATCCCGCTATCAAGTATGATAATAAAAGCTTCCTGCTGAATGGGATGGAGTATATGAATGACGATGACAACCTGCTGGCAGCGCGGTCCAAGAGCTTCGACACGCGCATCCTGGACCCCAAGCTTGTAGCCCGGGAGAGAGGAAAATGGCAGTTCATCAATATCGGCATACCGCTTGCCGCCATTCTTATTTTCGGCGCCGTCTTCTCTTTTGTACGGAAGAAAAAATACGCCCAGTAAATAGAAACAAAGCAGCGCCCGGCGCTGCATATTATTATTCGATATGGAAAAAAAACAAAGACCGCCTGTTTATTACAGTGAATATCTGCAGCTCGACAAAATACTGAATGCGCAGCAGCCCGAAAGCGCGAAGGAAGGCATCAGGGCCGATGATGAAATGCTGTTTGTTATCATCCACCAGACCTATGAGCTCTGGTTCAAGCAGGTGCTGCATGAGCTGGATATCGTGCGTAATGTTTTTCGCCAGCCCAATGTGCCGGACAATTCGCCCGATATTTATAATTCCGTACACCGGCTAAAACGTATCTGCAGTATCCTGCAGGTGCTGGTAGACCAGATCAGCGTGATCGAGACCATGACGCCGCTGGACTTTCTCGACTTCAGGGACCTGCTACGCCCCGCTTCAGGCTTCCAGAGCATCCAGTTCAAAATGATCGAAGCGGCGCTGGGCCTGAGCTACGAGCAACGGTTCGGACAGGAATATTACCTCTCGCAATTGAATGAGAAAGATATCGACAGGGTAAAGCAGGCCGAAGCGGAGGAGTCGCTGCTGGTGCTGCTGAACCGCTGGCTGGAGCGTATGCCTTTCAGCAGGGAAACGGCCTACTGGGAGCAGCAGGGCGGAACGCATCCTTTCTGGGCTGCTTACCGTAAGATCTACGCCGGGGGCCTTTCTCCCATGGAACAACAAAACCTGGAAACTTTCGACCGCATCTTTATGAATGAAGCGGAATATCCTGCCGACCGTCGGCTTAGCAGCCTGGCCAGTCGTAGCGCTTTCTTCATTATGCTGTACCGCGATTACCCTTTGCTGCAGCTGCCTTATGAGCTGTTGAGCACCTTGCTTGAGATCGATGAGCTGCTGTCGTTGTGGCGTCATCGCCATATCCATATGGTGCAGCGCACGATAGGCAAGCGCGTAGGTACCGGCGGCAGCACTGGCGCCGGTTATCTTAAAGCCGCTGCCGACAGTCATGCCATCTTCAAAGAGATTGCTGAGCTGACCTCCTTCCTGTTGCCACGGCACGAACTGCCGGAGCTGCCGCAGCAGCTGAAAACCGAGCTGGGTTACAACCGCTGATAAAATGCTTTAAGAAATACAAGCAATGGCCGCGATCATTTCGCGGCCATTGCTGTTGATGCAGGACCGGGCGATTCCGCCATGTTGTATTGATTTCTTTGTCATGCCCACGCGGAAAAAATAACCGCGTCACAGACGTGACGCGGCATTTCTATAACAAACAAACAAAAACAAATTCATTAAGGCGCCGTAACGGTCTGGCGCTGCACCACCTGCGCGCTGAAGTAGCCGAGGACACCGCCCGACAGGTTGCTTACAGGATTAGAAGGCGCGGCGGAAGAAGAGGAGCCGCTGGCGCTTTGATCCAGGCTGAACCAGTATTTGTACACTGCAGCATCGATGCCCTGCATCTCGATGGTAACGACATCGCCGGGCTTGATCTTTTTCTTGTCGTCATCGGGCAAGAAGTAAAGCGTGGAGTTAAACTGCTTGCCATCGCTCAGATCATCGTCCAGCAGGAAGTTCACATTGGATTTCACACCATTGATGAACTGCACCACGCGGTAGTAATTTTTGATGCCACCGGGATCGACGAACATGACATTGGCAAAGATCTCGTCTTCATCAAAGAACTTCTGCTTTTTGATATAAACGCTGTCCAGGTGCACCGGCTCCGGCATGGTGGAGCTGCCTTTGATGGTTTGTCCCTCCACGCTTATCGTCAGCTCATAGGTTTTTCCCGGCATTCCTTTCAATGTCGCGTGCTTATATACACCGGCCTGGGATTCCGTAAGCTGGGTTACGGCGCCGTTCTCGTCCCTTATGCTTACGGCAGCACCGGCAAGGCCGTTAAAGCTGTTGTCTTCCTCAAACTTTTTGGTCTTGGACAGCTTCACCATACAACCGCCTTCCTGGTCGGTCAATACAGCGTCGACGACGATCTTTTTATCAGCCTCGTTCAGCTTTACGTCGATTACTTTTTCGCAGGAGCTCAGGCCGGTCAGCAGGAGCAGTCCGGCGGCAACAATGCCCAGGCGGTTGATATGTTTTATTTTACAGGAGAGCATGAGCGGGATCAGAATTTAAAGTTATAGGAAATAGAAGGGATGAATTTGAACAGGGCCACCTTAACGGCCTCAGTCTTGCTGGCATCATCCTTGTTGTCACGGAAGTAGATAGTGTAAGCGTTTTCGCGGCCGTAGGCATTGTACAGGCTGAAGGCCAGCTCATGGCTCCATTTTTTGGTTTCCTTCAGCTTGCAGGTGGCGCCTAAGTCGAGCCTGTGGTAGTCAGGCATGCGGTAAGCATTACGTTGCGTATAGTAGTATACGGTCTGGCCGTCTACCTGGTATTTGCCGGCAGGGAAGGTGATGGCATCGCCTGTGTAGTACACCCAGTTAGCGCTCAGGGTCCATTTCTTGTTCAGCTGGTAGGTAGCCACCAGCGCGATATCATGGGTCCTGTCCTGGCGGGCGTTATACCATTCGCCGTTGTTGATGCCGTCGATCTGGCGTTCTGTTTTGGACAAGGTATAGCTCAGCCAGCCGGAGAGGCGGCCTACTTTTTTCTTCAGCAATACTTCAAGACCGTAAGATCTGCCTTTGCCGAACAGCAGCTCGGATTCGATGGCATTGTTGGATGAGTACACATTGGCGCCATCGCGATAATCCACCTGGTTCTGCATGGTCTTGTAATAGGCTTCAACGGTCAGCTCATATTTGTTATCCGCCAGGTTGCGGTAGTAGCCCAGCGATACCTGGTCGGAGATCTCGGGCTTGATGATATTGGTGCTCGCCAGCCATTTGTCGGTAGGGCTTGCAGCAGTGGAGTTGGAGATCAGGTGCAGGTTCTGCGCATTGCGCACATAAGAAGCCTTAACCGATGAGTTCTTGTTGAACTGCCAGCTGGCGGCGATGCGGGGTTCCAGGTTCATGTAAGTTTTCACCACCTGCCCGCTGTTATAGTGCGTAGTATCAGCCACGGTGCCATCGGGCGCAAGGTCGTAGAAGTCTCCTTTGCCGAGGATGGTGAAGGCCGACAGGCGCAGGCCGTAAGTGATGTTCAGGTTGTCCAGCGCTTTCCAGTTGTTGGTCACATAGGCAGCATTCTCCCAGGAGTAGCGTTTCTGCAGCGCTGTGGAGCTTATCGTGCTTTCGTCGCCGGAGGTTACCTCGCCGGGACGGATGGTGTGGTAAATGCTGTTGATACCGATGCGCAGCGTATTGCGGTCGCCGGCATACCATTGCAGCTCTTCCTTGAAGTTGAAGTCCTGGATCTGTGAGAAGATCCGGAAATCGTAAGCGCCGGTCTTGATCGATATCTTATAGTTATAATTGCTGAAGACAAAAGAGGTATTGGAGAACAGCTTGCTGCTGAAGATGTGGTTCCACCTTAAGGTCGCTGTTGCATTGCCCCAGTCCATGCCGAAACCCTGGCCGTCGCCCAGGCTGGCGCCCAGCTTATCTTTTCCGAAATAGCCGGACAGGTACAGCCTGTCTTTTTCACCCAGTATATAATTTACTTTGGCATTCAGGTCGTAGAAGTAAAGAGAGTTGTCTTTGTACTTATCCGAAAGTTTGAGAAACATATCGGCATAAGTACGGCGGCCGGTAATGAGGAAAGAAGATTTATCTTTCTGTATAGGACCCTCTACGTTCAGCTTGGCAGAGATAAGGCCTACACCGCCGCTCACATTAAAGTCCTGGTTGTTACCATCGTTCATTTTGATATCGAGCACTGAAGACAAACGGCCGCCATACTGTGCAGGCATTCCCCCTTTATATACGGTAATGTCTTTTACCGCATCGGAGTTGAAGGTAGAAAAGAAGCCCAGCAGGTGTGAAGCGTTGTATACCGGCGCTTCGTCGAGCAGGATCAGGTTCTGATCGGCTGCGCCGCCGCGTACAAACATCCCGCTGTTGCCGTCGCCGGCCGATTTGATACCGGGCAGCAGCTGTATGGCTTTCAGCACATCCCTTTCGCCGAACAGCACGGGGATGTTGGAGATTTCTTTCATAGTGAGCTTTTCGACGCTGGTCTGTGCGCTGCTGAGGCTGCGGCCACCGGTGCTCTCGGTAATGGTCACCTCTTTGAGATCGTGGCTTTCATCATCAAGTGTAAGGTTCATTGTGGTATCGCGATGAAGCGCCACATCGAAGTACTGGGGCTGCATGCCTACCGAGGTGATCTCGATGGTGTGCTCGCCTTCAGGAAGCGTCAGCGAATAAAATCCGTACTCGTTGCTGAGGGTACCGGCTACGGAATCTACCTTTATGGATGCTCCGATCACCGTTTCGCCGTTGGATTTGGATTTGACTACACCGCCTACGGTAACTTTCTTTTGTGCTGATGCCATGAAAGCGCTGCAGGTAAGGAGCAGAATGAAACAATAGTTTTTCATGAGAAAATTTAAAAATCAGGAATACGATTTGCGTTCTGAAATGTAAGACAACGGTAATGAAAGATACCCCTATGGAATATTTTCGCTTTATAAATTCATTGATTTTAGTGGAATGCTACCGATATCCAGGTAGCCGGCCGGGGCTTGCTGCAAATGCTTGACAGGCGCAACGATCGGTCCGGCGCGCATTCCGCGGAATGAACGTTGCCGGGACGGAATTATTATGCGGGCTGAATAATTTGTACTTCTCTTTCCAGCTGTATGCCGAAACGTTGCTTTACGGAGTCCATTATCCTTACTGAAAGCGCTGCAATATCGGCGCCGCTGGCTTTCCCGTAATTCACCAGCACCAGGGCCTGATCTTTGTGCACACCGTAGTCGCCCTCCCGGTAGCCTTTCCAGCCACATTGCTCGATCAGCCAGCCCGCAGGTATCTTGGTCTTTCCGTTATCCAGGGGATAGCCCGGAAGCGAAGCATATTGCTCTTTGAGCGATAAGTAGACGGCGTCGGGCACTTCGGGGTTCTTAAAGAAGCTGCCCGCATTGCCGATCTTTTTGGGATCGGGAAGCTTGGCGCTGCGGATACGGATCACGGCATCCGAGATATGCTTTATTGATAGCTCTGTTATGCCCATCGCCTCAAGCTCTTGCCGGATATTACCGTAGCTGGTGTGGAATACAGGCACTTTGTCCAGCCTGAAAGTTACGGAAGTGATTACTGCCTTACCTTTCATGGCGCCTTTGAAAATACTGTCACGGTAGCCGAAACGGCACTCTGCCTGCGTAAAGCTGCGGAAGGCCTGCTGCTCCAGGTCAAAGAAGCGTACCTGCTCCAGCACATCCTTCACCTCTACGCCATAAGCGCCGATGTTTTGTATGGGCGCGGCGCCAACGGTCCCGGGTATCAACGATAAGTTCTCTACCCCGGCATAGCCCTGCTCCACGCAATACAGCACAAAGCGGTGCCATACCTCCCCTGCGCCCGCCCTGATCCATACATGGCTGTCATCTTCTTTTATCCTTTCAATGCCTCCGATCTTATTGTGCAGGATCCATTGCGGTACATCGGCCGTCAGCAGGATATTGCTGCCGCCACCCAGTATAAAAAGCCCGGAGCTATAGGCAGGATTGTCTTTCAGCGAGAGCAGTTCTTCTTCCCGGTGCAATTCGGAGTAGTGTGCAGCGTAGGCTTCCATGCCGAAAGTATTGCAGGAAAGCAGGGAAACGTGAGCGAGCGTTTGCATAAGCAATGAGAGTGAGCCGGCCCTGAAGACAGGTTTTGCCGTAAATTCAGGCGCGAACTTAGGAAATAAAATGAACATGGCATCCGGGGACAAGTCGGGCGGGGTAGCTGCGCTCTGTTAGGAACAATAAAAAAGCTGTCCATGAGATTGGACAGCTGCGAAAAGAAATGTCTCCCGCGAGGGGCTCAGGCTGCACGGAAAACAAGTAAGGTCAGGCCGTAAGGGCGATCTGCATCTGCAGGCTGGCATGGCGGGTACGCAGCGAGTGCATGTACTCTCTTGCCGCGCCTGCCGTGTCTATAGTATAATGTAACTCCATATTGTCTACGCTTTCTTCAGGTTTGTCGATCGTTTGCAGGATACCGATGCCCGCAAACTCCCAGGTCAGCTCCTGATTGTCCGCTGTATTGCGCTTATCGAGTTCGTGAGAGGCCATTACAAGCGCGGCCTGGTAGGCTTCGCGGGCGGAATCGGCTTTGATCAGGCGCATTTGTTTATCAAATTGGTGTACGGTTGGACAATTTTTGTCGTGGATACGATAGATCAATTCAGTAAGGAACCAACATTGTTGCATAAAGAGATAATTAAAGGAAAAATATGCCCGCGCTACCTGTCTGTTTATCCATTAACGGCCTGTCTGTTGAATTATTTCCGCGCCGGGCATATTCTTCTTGATTTTAACGTTTGTATTGTCTACATCGGCCGCAGCTTACCCGAGCCGCTGATGCTCACGTCTATAGCCGGAAGTCCCCTGTAATAGACATTGCCGCTGCCGCTTATCCGCACCTTCAGGTGATTCAGGGCATATACCCTGGCATCGCCCGATCCGGATATCCTGACATCCGCACTATTGGCCGCCAGCCCGGAACAATCGGCTGAACCGCTACCGGTGATGTCGATATCTTCAAAATCGGCAGTACCGTTGAAGATATTGATCTCCCCGCTGCCGCTAATGTCGGCATCCAGGCTGCCCGCAGTCAGTTTGGTTATATTGACGTCTCCCGAACCATTTACCCTGATATATAAGTTAGCAGTATTCATGGGCTCCTGGACCGTCATGCTGCCGGAGCCGCTTACCCTTAAGCCGGTTATGCTCGGTGCTGTCACATATACCCTTACCCGGGAATCGGGACGGATGACGGTGTTGCTTTTGACCCGTACGGTCATGATTCCGTCATTGAGCACTGTCTCCAGGACGTCAATAATATTTTGTTGCGCTTCGATACGTATGTTGTAAGTATTGCCCTGGCTTACATACACGTCGCCGGTAAAATCGGATTTGATCTCACTGAAACCGGAAATGTTCCGTGTCTCCGATACTACCGGCCCTTTTCCGTCGACCTTGCGGCAGGAGGGAAGGAGGGCAAGCATCAATAAGCTGAAAATGAGTAGAATACTTAACTTTTTCATATGGCTAAGATGATTGAATAGTTGCGCTGTTAAACGTGATTTTTCTTAGTATTCTGCCATTTCATTGTATATAGACGACGAACGGCAGGGATTCATTAGGTTAATAAATTGATAAAGGGGTATGCCGTCACAGGTTGAATTGTACACCGGCGATGGCTCCGAAGTAAAGACCATTGATATGGTTTTTACCCCTATTCTTCCATAAATAATGGTCGTCGCGGATATCCGTCTGTCCTCTTTCGTAGTTGAGGTGATTGAAGCTGGGGCCGGCAAAAAACTCCAGGCGGTTGGCTATTTTATAAGCGGCCAATATACGAAGGGCCGACTTCATATACACATCGTGCTGCAGATCGCTCATGGCCATAGTAACGGTTTCAAGATTGATGCGGAAGGATTTGCTGATGGCGATATGCGCGCCAAGGCCGCCTTCGAGCACATAACGGGCTTCTTCATCCTTGAAGTTGTAGCCCGCGCCAAGAATGCCGTACAAGACCTTACCGCCCGATCGGAAAGTGACCATTGTGCTGGCGCTTTCGTCAATGGATACGCCGATCTGCTTCTCCCCGTTTTTGATAATGTTGACCAGGCCGATAGGATAATTGCTTTCCTCGGCAATGTTGATGAAGCCGGCCACCTGTACGCCGCTTACTTTCTTTGCCACATTAATGAAGCCGGCTACTTGTGTATGCGCATCTTTCGCTACATTGATAAAACCGGCCACCTGCACGGCATCGCTGTTCCTGGCGATGTTGCCGAAGCCGGCTACCTGTGCATCACTGTTGCCGGCCTTGTTGGCGAAGCCCGCCATCTGCAGTCCGCGGGCGTCCTTCGTAATGTTGGCCAGGCCGGCCAGCTGCGCGCCGTCGGCGCTGCCGCTGATATTCGCCAGGCCTGCTAGCTGTGCTCCTTCTGCATTTCCTTTGATATAGTTAAGGACACCTGCCATCTGTGCACCGCGGGCTTTGTGCTGTACGTGGTTAAGGATGCCGGAGATCATTACCCCGTGGGCTTCATGCTTGACAACGGAGCTGATGCCGGAGAGGCAAAAGGCATTCTCCTGCCAGGAAACGCCCGCCAGTACATGCATAGAGAAGTTGTTGGTCAGTTGTGGCGCTTCGGTGCCGTTGGTGCTTAAGGGGTAGATAAAGCCGACGTGGGCAGGACGGGCTTTAGTACCCTGGGCCGATGCAGCGACGATAAAACAAAAGAAAACGAGGAAGCTGCAAAGGATCCAAAGAATTAAGCTGCTGAAAAAATTGCGTGTCATAAAAGGTGCTTTCGAATAGGACACCGATAAGAAAGGATACCCCTACAGGCTGTTCTTTAAAAACAGACCTGCCCAAACAGGAAAGCCGCCCTGTATGGAGGCGGCATCCGGTCATTGTCTGACTTATTGGTTGCGGTTAATCGAGCTTGATCAGCTTTTCCGCCTTGATAAAATTGTTGTCCTTATCGCGGAGCTCAAGAATATACAAGCCTGCGGGCAATCGGCTGATATCGAGCGATGATCCGCTACGTTGCTCCATTACTTTAGCACCATCGGCGCCAAGCAGCAGCAGGCTGAGCTTAACAGGGGACTGGATGAATACGGTTTCCTTTGCCGGGTTGGGATATACCTGTATGTGCGAAGCGATACCGTTCGGGTCGTGAATGGCCGTCGTATTATAGTTGAACGCTGCGGACAGGTTACTGCATCCCGAACCGTCGGTAGCCTTCACCGTATAGCTGCCGGTAACCCCTGCGGGATCGTAAGTGGCGCCGGTGGCGCCGGGAACCAACTCGCCGTCTTTATACCATTGATAAGTAACTGTAGGTACTGACGGGCTTACCGAAAGCTGGCTGCCAGTCTGTACGATCACGGGCTGATCGGGCTGCGGACGGAACGCCACCGTAAGCGGCAATCCGAAATTGTTCTGGAGGAAGTCGGGACACTGCATGGGCGCTGCCTCTACGGTATATTCGCCCGGTATAAGTGCCGTAAAAGTAGAGCTGTTGGCGCCAGGTATAGCTGTGCCGTTGCGGAACCACTGCACCGATTCCGTATAAGGCGAAAGCACTTCAAGGAAGAGAGTATCGCCGGTGCAGAGAATGGCCTCACCATTTTCGCCTGTAGTGAAATTGCCCGAGCTGGATACGCTTATCGGTGCAAATACCCAGCTGTCGACCAGCACACTGTCTGAACGCGTATTACAGCCCATTACTGTGGCCGTAACATGGAACCAGCTGCCGGCATCGGCAACTTGCGATACGGGCAGTTCCTGTGCGGTGGCGCCGGGTATCATAACGCCGTCTTTGTACCATTCGAAATTACTGCCCGAATCGACGCTAAGCGTGTCCAGCGCACCAGGGCAAAGGATCGGGTTTTCGGGAATGATATGCGCTCTGATAAAAGCCACGTCGATCGTTACACCCAGGAAGGCGATCTGTGTGGGACAAATAGCGGGCGCACCACTAACAGAATAGCTGCCCGGCTCGTAGATGTAGAAGTCGGGGCTGTTGGCGCCGGGTATAGGCGATCCGTCTTTATACCACTGTACCGAAATGGGATAAGAAAAATGCATGAGCATGGTATCACGTCCTTCGCACAGCAGGGAGCTGCCGTCGTTGGGATTGATCTGGTAGTTGCCGTCGTGCACTGCGAAAGGCGGCAGGTACATCCACCCGTCCACCAGCACAGAGTCGGACATTTCGGTACAGGAAGCTTGTGTGGCGCTTACTTTGAAGTAGGAGCCTGCCATCGATCCGTCCACTACGAGATACTGTTGCGTTGCACCGGCAACAGGAGCGCCATCACGGTACCATTGATAGTTGTCGTACACCTGTGTCCACAGAGTATCGGTGTCCGTTGCACAAAGAACCATATTGTTGGGGGTGACGGTAGGTGTAAAACTACACTGTGCTTTCAGCTGCTCGGCCAGCAGGACCAGTAGTAGCATGGCCCCTGCAATGTAAAATCTTTTCATAGTCGCAGTTAAGTTTTAAAATGAAGTAACAAAGCTATTTTCAATACCGATGCTATATATTGTTACAAATACCCATTCTGAAATTGGGTATTTATACCCAATTTCACCGGATCGCTATGGGCTATAGAGGCGAATTTGTTATTTTTAGAGAGTATGTGGAAGCTGCCGTTTATCGTTACCGGATTTCTGCTCCTGTCCTGCGGCAGCTATGCCCAGGAAAGAACAGGCTTGCTGCGTAGCGGTATATCTTCGGCTGCAGGCGCCGCCTCGGCTATGCGGCAGATCGATTCGGCGGTAGCCCTTGCCGCCAGGGCGCCGGACCAGGCGCTGGAGCTACTCCATACAGTCAGAGCAGGGAATGAGAGCCGCTTGTCCGCGCTTGTCAATGGAAGGGCCCTGCTGGAAGAAGGAAATATACTGACGCTGGGCGGCCGGGTGGAGGAGGGCGAACGGGCCTTGCGGGAAGCTATCGCTTACCTGCTGCTGGCTCCTGAAGGCCGGCAGTATATTCCCCATGCCGTTGCAGGACTGGGCAAGCGCTACGCGGTAAAATCCGACTATGAGAATGCGATCCGCTATTTCTATAAAAGCATAGCTATGGCCGAAGCCGCTACGCCGGGAGCTAATATGGACTATGTCTACAACAACCTTGCGGGCATACTGACGCAGGTCGGCCGCAATACGGAAGGGGTATGGGATTACCTTGATAAGGCGGAACATTCGGCTATACAGCGTAAGGATGATCTGCTGCTGGCCAAAGTATACAACAATAAGGGCTTTGCCTGGAATACCCGTAAAGCATGGGACAGCAGCCGCTATTATTTTGGCCTTTCGCTCGCGCTGTCGCAGACCGCCCGCCTGCCGTTTACCGAGCACCTGGCTCTAACCAATACCGGCATCACCTACCTGGAACAGAACCGGCCGGCTGAGGCCCTGCCTTACTTGTTGGCTGCGGATAGCATCCATGCAGGCGTGCCCGGCTATAATCGCAACCTGAATACGGCGGCACTGGGACATGCTTATCTTTTGCTGAAAGATTACAAACGGGCGGAAAAGATTTTGCTGGAACAATACCGCGAAGCGGAAAGGCAGCAGCAGGCGGGTAATGTAAGAGCGGCGCGCTATTACCTGGCCAGGCTTTATGGCAGCAGGGGAGATTACCGCAAGGCTTATGAAAATGCGCAGGCTTATATAGATCTCAACAATTCTTTAAGCGGCGATGAGATCATTAGGCATGTCAACCAGGAAGAAGTCCGCTTCCGTACGGCAGAGAAGGACAAGGATTTGCTGCGCAAAACGGTACAGATCGAGCGGCAGCAAAAAGACCTGGAGCGCAAGAACAGATGGATCGCGATCGTTGTTGGCGCCATTATTATCGCTTTTCTGCTGCTGTTGCTGATCGTTAAAGGATACCGCTCCCGGCAAAAATTGCTGAAACACCAGATGGACAATATGGCCCAGCAAAAGGAGATAGAAAGGCTGAAGGCAGAGACTGAAGTGGAAGAGCGGGAACGTGCGCGCATTGCAAGAGAGTTGCACGACGGGATCGGCGGACTGGTCTCGGCTGCACAGCTGAATATACGTGCCCTGGAAAAAGAACATATATACCTTAAAGATTCGGAAGTGTACCTGAGCACCAGCCGTATCTTTACCGAAGTGGGCAGCGAACTTCGCAAAACGGCGCATAACATGATGCCCTCCGTACTGCTGCAGCGTAATATGGAGGAGGCTATCAGCATCTTTTGCAATTATATCCGACAGAACAAGAGCCTGCATTTCGATCTGCAATGCTACGGCGATTTTGCTTTGCTGCCCGACAGCTATAAGATCGCTATTTATCGCATGGTGCAGGAGCTGGTGCATAACGTGGTCAAACATGCGCACGCGGTCTCGGTGCTGGTACAGCTTATGTTTCAGCAGCCGGTAATGAGCATCACCATAGAAGATGACGGCGTTGGCTTCGATCCTGAAGCTGTGACGGATAAAGGACTTGGACTGAAGAGCATGGCCGAGCGTGTGAAGTATCTTAATGGTTCCTTTTCCATCGACAGCCAGCCCGGTAAAGGCGCCTCTGTCTATATAGAGCTTGAAATACCAGAAGCAGGCTGCAATAGCCCTGATCCAAAAACAAGACGATGAATCCGATCCGAGTAGCCATAGTAGACGACCATCCGCTGATCCGCAAAGGCCTGTATAATATGTTCCAGTACCTTGACAATATACAGCTTACGGCAACCTATGCCGATGGCCGCAGCCTTCTCGAGGGCCTGAAGGAGCAGCAGCCCGATATCCTCCTGCTCGATATCCACTTACCCGATCATTCAGGAGAAACCCTTGCCAGGCTTATATCGAGAGACCATCCTGCTATCGGTGTTATTGCGCTCACCAACCTGGATAATGTGTATTACATCCGGTCAATGTTCAAGGCGGGCGCCAGGGGCTATGTGCTGAAAACAGCGCCGGAAGAGGTGATCGTTGAAGCGATACAGAAGGTATACAACGGCGAACGGTTCATGGAAGGAGGACTGAGAGAGCTGGTGCTGCAAGCATCGTTGACAGACGGCGTACAGCGCAATCCCCAGCTGCTGCTCACCAAAAGAGAGCAGGAAGTGCTGCAGCTGATCGCCAGCAACCTGACCAGCAAGGAAATAGCGGAAAGCCTTTTCCTGAGCAAGCGGACCATAGATCACCACCGTAACAATCTTTTGCTCAAGCTGAATGTCAAGAACACAGCTGCTCTTATCGCAAAAGCCATCAAGCTTGGATTAGCACAAACCTGAACCGCGCCGTTGCTTAAAACAAGTCCACGCCTATATTCCAGCCCAGCCATCCCGTCACTTCCCTGCCGAAGGATACGGAAGGGTAGCCGTTAATGAAATCCGACCGGTAGCCTTCCGGTATGGCCACTTGTTTGGCATATAGGATCGAGAAGGCCGGTCCGGCATAAATATAGCAGAGCTTGCCGATGCGGTATTTGATGTTGATCTGCAGCCTTGCCAGCAGGCTTTGCTGTTCATCGTTGCCGGCATAGATGTATTGGTGCGTCAGTTCGGGATTGAGAAAGAAGCCTTTTTTGCCAAAGGGCATATCGCTGCCCAGCCCATAGCCGACAGAATAGGCCTTCTGCTTGTTGTCCAGCTGGAAGCCGCCGATAAGAATGCTGTACAGCTTCCGGTTGCCCGACTTATAAGCCAGTGTAACATGCTGCAGCTCGCTGGTAGAGACCGACAGCTTGTGATAGCCATGGAGGATAAAGTTGAAAAAGCCGATGCTATAGCCATCGGAAGTATCGGCGATATTGACAATGCCGATCTGGGTGCCTTTGAGCCGTTGCGCCAGGTTGACCATGGCCGAGATCTGGATGCCTTTCATTTCGCGGGCTGTAACATTGGCTATAGGCGCGATTTGCACGCCCGAACTCCGCTTGACATTCACATTGGCAATGCCCGCAATCTGCACACCATCCATATTCCGCGTGCTGTTGAAGATACCGCCCACCATGACGCCCCTGGCGTGCTTTACCGTAATGTTGCCGATGCCGGAGATCTGGATGCCTTTGCTGTTCAGGGCATGGTTATAGATGCCAGCAACCTGGATGCCTTTTGCGTCGCGGGCCACGATATTCGAAAGGCCCGCCACCTGTATGCCGCTGAGGCTGTCCAGCACTGAATTGTACAGACCTGCTACCTGAACGCCTGAAGCCCTGCCACCGACGATATTGAACAGGCCGGCGATCTCGACATATTTCATGTCATGCTTGACAATGTTGAACAAGGTACCGATCTCGAAACCATTGACTCCCGCAGTATAGCCCCCGAATACATTGAAGGAAAATTTATTGATCATTTGTGCACCCATGCGGCCATGGGAGCCCAGGCCGGGTGTAAGCGAGAACTGGAAGGGTTGCTTGGCGAAGAAATTATTGAGGTTAAGGCTGTTCATCGTTTGCTTGGATGAGAGCATGATATTGGCCAGCCAGTTTTTTTCGACACCCGAGATCACGACGGAATCAAGCGTGTACTGTATCTGCTGGATGCTGATCTGTATGTCCTGCGGCTGATCGCCGGAAAGCATAATGAGCGTATCGGCGTAGGAAACCTTACTGATGCTGATGCTGGCAATGGGTTTGCGTTCCTTTAGCTGCAGCCGGAAACGGCCGTGCTCATCGGTCATGGTGGAAATAAGCTGCTGACGCTCGTATACCGTGGCATAGCTTACCGGTTCTCCTGTATTCTTGTCGACGACCATGCCGCTTACATACCAATACTGGTAAGAAAGCGCTGGCTGAATGATCACATGGTCGTTACTTTCAATATACTGGTAACGATTACCGAAAAGACTTTCCAGCAGGGAGGCTATCGGTTTGTTCTTTATTGACACGGTAACCATGCTGTCGCTTTTCACCATATCATTGCTGTAGGAAAAATAAAAGCCGGCTTGTTTTTCCGCCTGCTTCAGCACCTCGGCTACCGGCTTGTTCCGCAGCTGAAGGCTGATGCGGCGCTGCAGCATCCCTTGTCCGTAGGTTGTTGTTGCCAGGATAGTGCAAAGTAAAAAGAGAAATAAAGCATTGTAGGGTTTGATCATGGGGGCAAAGCTATTGTTAATTTCCCGTCGGGCAGACATGCCGCCGGAAAAGGGCACCGGTATAACAGCAAAAAGACGGGCACCGCTTGCGCTGTGCCAATCCTTTTTCTCTCGCCACGTATTCCTTTATTTCAGGATAATCTCCCCGTCTTTCTGTTCGATGCTAAGGTTAAATTGTTTGGTCACCAGGCCCAATATCTCGTTCAGCGAAATATTCCTGTAGGTAGTGCTCAGCGTAAGATTGCGTACCCGTTCCTCAGGGATCACGATCTTCACATCGTAAGCGCTGTTGAGCGCTTCCGCGAGCTTGTACAAAGGCGTTTTATAGCATACAAATTCTTTGGTCCGGTAATAGTTGTATAGATCGTCCTGGCTTTTTTGCACATCCAGGGCTTTCTCCTTTTTATGCACGACCACTTTCTGCTGCGGGAGCACCCTTACTTTTTTATCCGAAACACCCACGTTAACAATGCCGGTCTCCACTACGACTTCCGTTTGCTCGGCACCGTTCTTCACATTGAAGGTGGTGCCCACTACCTGTACTTTTACTTCATCTACACTAATTTCAAAAGGTTTCTGCTTGTTGGGCGCCACGTTGAAAAATGCTTCGCCGGTTAGCTTTACTGCCCTGGTATTGGTGTTGAAGTCCTTTGCATAGGCTAATGTAGAGTTTTTGTTTAAGGTAACTACCGAGCCGTCGGGCAAGGTGTCTGTACGCACTTTGTCGGACGAGGCCAGCACGATCTCCTTTGGTTGCAACCCTATAAAGTAATAGGCTGCAAGGCTCCCGGTGATCAATAAGGCCACGGCTGCCGCTATGCTTGTCCAGCGGCGTTTTCTGGCCGGCATAAAGACAACGGTGTTATCCTGGCTATTATTGTCCTGCTCCTCGTATATCTGCTCCTCGTTACGCTGCAGGCTTTCTCTCTTCGCCTTGAAGCGCATCCAGGCCTGCTCTTCATCTACGGTGCTTGTGGCGGCAAGCGTCCGGCTCTGCTCCCATATCATTTTGAAATGGTCGTAGTACCGTTTATGTTCTTCTTTTGCGTTGATCCACTCCAGCACCATTCTTTCTTCATCGGCCGAAGTTTCACCCAAAAGATATTTCACCAAAAGTTCATCCATGTTATTAATTAATTATCAGCCTTCACAGTTTATACTTTGATCCTCATTTCTATAAGGCAATGGTAGTCTTCATCATAATGGCAATACCCGTTATCAGGGGCAGCAACACCGGTAAATATTCGACAAGCTGCATGCGCATGATCTTGAGCGCCTTGCCCATCTGATTCTCCACCGTCTTTACCGAAAGGTTCAGCTTGTCGGCGATCTCGCGGTATTTCAGCTCTTCGAAACGGCTCATCTGGAAAATGGTGCGGCATTGTTCCGGCAGCTGGTTCAGCGCATCGGCGATCTTCTCTTCCAGCTCACGGGCAATTACCTTGCGCGATACCTGGTCCGAAGCGGTGCCGGCGGTGTACAGGGTATGCGATTGATGTGCTTTTCTCACTTTTTTATGTTTCAGGTAATTCAGGCATTCGTTATACACCGAGCGATAGAGGTAGGCATTCAGCGATTGCTGTATGTTGACCTGGTCCCTTTTTTCCCATAGCTTGAAGAAGACCTGCTGTACGATCTCTTCGGCCATGGCCTCTTCCTGGAGTATAGTGCAGGCATAAGCATGCAGGGCCTTAAAATGAGATTTAAAAACCTGTTCAAACGCTGCCTCTGAAATTCCGGTAGGGTTTATATCCATGTACATTTGTGCGCTTTGCCCCTCAAAGATAGCCGCTTGCGGTAATGTTTGCATTTATATCAAGACAACTTTTGATGCTTTTACCCCTATAGGAGGCGGAAGAAGATATATTTTTTATCTTTAGGAACTGAAGACACGCCCGGTAAAGGCAGTTTCTTCGTAAAATAAATCTTTGAGAATAAATTATTTCTCAATGCATATTTTATCTTTGACGCCAAAAATAAAAAACTATGGGATTCTTTAAAGAGTTTAGAGAGTTTGCCGTAAAAGGCAACGTTATGGACCTGGCGGTCGGTGTGATCATCGGCGGCGCCTTCGGCAAAATTATCGACAGCGTGGTCAACGACCTGGTCATGCCGTTAGTTGCTACCATTATCGGCAAGCCGGATTTCAGCAACATGTATCTCGCCTTTGGAAAGGGCGCCCCGGGCGTAACGCCCGGAATGGCACTGGCCGACGCCCGGAAAGTACCTGATGCCTCGATTTTTGCCTACGGTAATTTTATTACGGTAGCCATCAATTTCCTGCTCCTGGCCTTTGTGATCTTCCTTATGATTAAAGGGATCAATAGTCTTAAACGCAAAGAAGAAGCCCAGCCTTCAGCGCCGCCTGCGCCCTCTTCTACCGATGTTCTGCTGACAGAAATAAGGGATGAGTTGAAAAAGAAGAGCTAAGTTTGCAGTAAATCTTTAAAGAATGACCCCGGGGATTTCTCCGGGGTCTGCTCAATATGTTATGCCCATGCGCCCAGGTACGGTTTATCCCCGCTTACAACAATTAAAAGCAGACCATCGTCATGCCTTTGCCGTACTGATCGATCCGGATAGCATTACGCCCGATGCCATAAAACGCACTGCAGGGTTATGCAATGAAGCGGCAGTCGATTTCATTTTTGTAGGTGGCAGCATTATGGTTACGGCGCATGTAGATCAATGCATCCGCCAATTCAAAGAGGAAAGCGACATTCCTGTAGTACTGTTCCCCGGCAGTCCCGCGCAGGTATCGCCCAGCGCCGATGCGCTGCTGTACCTCTCGCTGATCTCGGGACGGAATCCCGACTTGCTGATCGGCCAGCATGTAGTGTCGGCGCCCAGTATCAAGGCCAGCGGCCTCGAAGTGATCTCCACCGGCTATATGGTAATTGACGGCGGCGTACCCACCACGGTTTCCTATATGAGCCACTCGGCGCCTATCCCCGCCAATAAGCCCGATGTGGCCCTGTGCACCGCCTGGGCCGGGGAGCTGCAAGGCAAGCATGTGATCTATATGGATGCCGGTAGCGGCGCGCAATACCCCATCAGCAGCGAAATGATAAGAAAGGTCGGCAGCAATATCGATATCCCCTTGATTATCGGCGGCGGTATCCGTACGGCGGAGAAAGTATACGAAAACTGCCAGGCCGGCGCACAGGTAGTCGTTGTCGGTAATGCCATCGAAAAGGATCCCTCGCTGATTAAGGAAATGAGCCTGGCAGCGAAGGCAGCCGGTATAACCCTATAAGGGTTTCAAACCCTTATAGGGTTATACCGGCCGTAAATAATTAGCTAAACCGGCTGATCTCCGCCGGCAGACCGATTTGCTTCCGTAACTTCGCGGCAAATTTCTGCATTTGAAGCCTCTACATTATATCGTTATCGCAGCTGCCCTGGCGCTTACCGGGCTGCTTTACTTCGGCGGCAATACCGTTGCCCCCAAAAAAGAAAAGTCGGCCGGCCCCATGGCGGAAGGCGGCACACCCGGCGAACGCCAGGCCGCTGGTCTCAATATCCCCACACCGGCTAACTTCGACAGTCTGCTTGTTGCGGCCAAGCGGAAGTTGTCGCCCGCAGCGCAAGCCGATATCGTCCGCCAGGAAAATGCCGTTACCAGGGGTGATGTGAAAGAACAGCAGATCCTGGCTTACGAGGCCCTGGGCAAGCTGTGGCAGCAGTATAAAAACCGTGCCATCGCTGCTCATTACTTCGGAAAATCGGGAAAATTGGAAAATTCACAGAAAAAGCTGAACTTTGCCGCCCATTTGTTTTCAGAGGAGCTGCATGAAGAACGCGATCCGCATGTAAGACAATGGATGGCTGAGGAAGCGATCGCCTGTTATCAGCAGTCGATCGGGCTGAATCCCGACAACGATACCACCCGCATTGATCTTGCAGAGATTTATATTGCCGGTACCGGAGAAACGATGAAAGGCATCGAGCAGCTGCTGACCATCGTACGGAAAGATTCCACCAACATTCCTGCCAACCTGATCCTGGGCCGGATGGCGGTAGAATCGGGGCAGCTGGATAAAGCCATACAAAGAGGACAAACCATCCTCGGTGTAGACAAGGAGAACGTCGAAGCCTACTGGTTTATGGCCGAAGCCTATCGTCGTAAAGGCGATGTAGCCAAGGCGAAAGAGCTGCTGACCGAGGCAAAAAGGATTGTCAGCAACCCCGCTTTCAGCAAAGAAGTGGATGAGTACATGAAAACCTTCTAGGCCCGTGCCCGGAAGTATGAAAACGGAAAGACTGTAAAAAGTACTTTATAAAAATCATTTTTTTAACAACAAAAAATTATTTGAGCTATGCCAAGTGGTAAAAAAAGGAAACGTCATAAGATCGCAACGCACAAACGCAAGAAGCGCCTGAGGAAGAACCGCCATAAGAGCAAGAAGAAATAAGTACGCCACATAAAGCGCTGTTGGGACGAACCCGTTGCCAACAGCTGGTTTTATGCTGAATATAAAATGCTAACCCGGATTTCCGGCTCTTCCGAGCCTGATGTCGGGTTTACATTTTTTTAGTCATAACCTGCCCGGCCGCCTATCGCGGATCAGACTTCTTCAGAAGCCGACGCCGGCCGGGAGACCATAAAGTTATGCAGTAGCGTGCCAATAGCTAACCCTGCGCCTGTTACTTTCCAGTAAAGACAGGCGACAGTATTTTGACAGAACGACAAAAAAGATATCATGAACAAAGAAATGATAATCAATGCGTCGGCTGATGGTGTGGAAATTGCGCTTCTTGAAGATAAAAAACTCGTAGAGCTTCATTACGAACATAATAATTCGGCATTTGCTGTCGGCGATCTGTATCTCGGCAAGGTAAAAAAGCTGATGCCGGGATTGAACGCTGCTTTCGTAGACGTTGGATACGAAAAAGATGCTTTTCTACATTATACCGACCTGAGTCCCTACATCAAGTCGTTGCTGAAGTTTACCCAGACAGCCATCAGGAACAATAACCCTGAAGGCTTTGATTTCGGTAAATTTCAAAACGAGCCGGAGATACTCAAAACAGGCAAGATCACCGACGTGCTCAACCAGAAGCCGGAGATCGTGGTCCAGATCCTGAAAGAGCCCATTTCCTCCAAAGGCCCCCGCCTCAGCTGCGAGCTTTCCTTCCCGGGAAGATTCGTGGTGCTTACCCCCTTTAATAATTTTGTATCGGTATCGCGCAAGATCCATTCGGGAGAAGAGCGTAAGCGCCTGCAAAAGATCGTGGAAAGCATCAAGCCAAAAAACTTCGGCGTTATCGTGCGTACTGCAGCCGAAGGCAAAAATACCGCCGAGCTGCATGCCGATCTTACCGACCTGGCTAACCAGTGGAAGACGATCCAGCAAAATCTTAAAGATGCCAAGCCGCCCAAGCGTATTATGAGCGAGCAGGCCAAAACCACCTCCATCCTCCGCGACCTGCTGAACGAAAGCTTTCAGCGCATTGTAGTCAACGAAAAGGGTATTCTGCAGGAAACCAAGGAATATGTTTCCCGCATAGCCCCGGAAAAAGAAGAAATCGTCAATCTTTATCATAACGGTCAACCTATTTTTGATCATTATGGCATTACCCGCCAGGTAAAAGCAGCCTTTGGCAAGACTGTAAACCTGAACAGCGGCGCTTACCTTATTATCGAGCATACCGAGGCTATGCACGTGATCGACGTGAACAGCGGCACCCGGGCAGCTGATGGTAACCAGGAAGAGAGTGCTCTGAAGACCAACCTCGAAGCGGCTGAGGAAATCGCACGCCAGCTGCGCCTGCGCGATATCGGCGGTATCATCATCATCGACTTTATCGATATGAAGCTGCCCGACAACAAGCGTAAGCTGTTCGACGCCATGAGCGAGCTCATGGTCAATGACCGGGCCCGGCATACCATATTGCCGGTATCGAAGTTTGGTCTGATGCAGATCACCCGCCAGCGGCTGCGTCCCGAGATCCACATCAGCACTGCTGAGGTATGTCCCAGCTGTAAAGGCACCGGTAAGATCGGACCTTCCATTCTCATTACCGATGAGCTGGAAAAGGATTTCCAGTACCTCATTAACCAGGGGCACCGCAAGCTGCGCCTGAGCGCGCATCCCATGCTGATCGCCTACCTGAAGGATAAAGGCTTCTGGCGCTCGCTGCAGTGGAAATGGTACCGTAAACATGGGGTATGGCTGGAGCTGCACATAGACAACAATTATCAGCTTACCGAATACTACTTCTTCGATAAGAAGACTGATGAAGTGATCAAGCTCTGATCCGCATCCGAAAGAAATTGAAAATGCCCGGGAAATAGGCCCGGGCATTTTTATGTTTGGGAATGTTGAGCGATTCGCCTATTCCGTGATCAGAGTGGCTAATACGAAGGGCTCCTCTTCCTGGATGCCGTTTTAATGTTGCATAATCATAATGCAGGATCAAGCGGAAAATCTGGGGGTTACAAGAGGTGTACGGGAAGGAGACTATGAGGGCTTCAATCATTACAAAAGGACAAGATAGCGCAGTCCGGCCCATACTGCTTATACTCAAACTTTCCCGGTCCCATAGGATCGGGAAGGTTTACAGGTGATCCTGTAGCTACCCGCGATATAGGGCTCCTTAGGAGCCGAACGTTTGTAGCGCCAATAGGAACAAACATAAATTGCTCCGTAGGAGCAAAACCAGGGTTGCTAAGAATATACATCCAGCCGCCGTTCAGGTCGCTACGCGTCCCGACCGGCCTGGCCGCACAGCTGCAGTACAAGCTCACCCATAAGCACTGAAGCGTTCCATCCTCTGGGTTCTGAACTGATGCTCCGGATTTTCATCAGGAACACACCTATATTGTATCCCCCAACTTTCACGCTTGATTCTTTTTCCCAATCCACCAACTTTTTCGCTTGATCCCATAACACAGTCAGGCCTGTAACGAAGATAGTCCCGGTATATGCCGTAGTCAATGTCCTCAACCCGGTATTAATCTATTAGGAAATGTGGTATCACTTTTCGTTAGCAATTGTATTTTTTATCTTTAGCTAAAGATATGGCCTATGAGAACGCTCTTTTTCCGGGTAATGATCCCGCTCTGCCTGGCATCGGTTGTGCTGTGCTGGTTTTATCCCGCCTGGCTGTGGTTGCCGGTGGTGCTGTGTATCCTGCTCCTGATCGGCATTGCCAATGCTTCGCAGCCACACCACACTATATTGCGCAACTTCCCGGTGCTGGGTTATTTCCGGTATTTCTTTGAATTTATTTCCCCCGAGCTGCAGCAGTATTTTATCGAGCGCAATACCGACGGGCGGCCCTTTTCCCGCCAGCAAAGAGCCCTGGCTTATCAACGCGCCAAGAACATAGATGCCACTACACCTTTCGGCACCCAGCTGGAGGTTAATACTGCGGACTATGAAGGACTGCGGCATTCCATCTATCCCGCGCCCGTGCTGAAGGAGCTGCCCCGCACTACTGTGGGCGGACCGCAGTGCAGCCAGCCTTATTCCGCCTCCTTGTTCAATGTTTCGGCAATGAGCTTCGGCTCATTGAGCGCCAATGCTGTGATGGCCGTTAATAAAGGAGCGCAGGAAGGCGGCTTCTACCAGAATACCGGCGAAGGTGGTCTTACGGATTACCACCTGCAGGGCGGCGATGTAGTCTGGCAGATCGGCACCGGCTATTTCGGCTGCCGGACAGCGGAGGGAAATTTCGATGCCGAAAAATTCCGGGAAAAAGCAGCATTACCGCAGGTGAAAATGATCGAGCTCAAGATCTCGCAGGGCGCCAAGCCCGGCCATGGCGGCGTGCTGCCAGCTGCCAAGAACACCGAGGCCATTGCCCGTATCAGGGGCATCGATCCGCATGTGGATGTGCTGTCTCCTCCAGGTCATACTGCTTTTTCCGATGCCGCAGGCCTGGTCGCTTTCATTGCCCGGCTGCGCGAGCTGAGCGGCGGCAAGCCGGTGGGCTTTAAGCTGTGCATCGGTAAGGTCGACGAGTTTACAGAGTTGTGTGAAGAAATGAACCGTGTGGGTATTTATCCCGACTTCATCACGGTTGACGGCGCAGAAGGCGGTACCGGTGCGGCGCCGCTCGAATTTTCCGACGCCGTGGGCATGCCGTTGGAGCCTGCGCTCATTTTTGTGCAGCAAACCCTCGTTCGCCTGGGTATACGGGATAAGCTGCACCTCATCTGCAGCGGTAAAATACTCTCGGCTGTTTCCCTGCTGCGCGCCCTGGCTTTGGGCGCCGATATGTGCAACAGCGCCAGGGGCTTTATGTTCTCGCTGGGCTGTATACAAGCCCTGCGCTGCAATACCAATGTTTGTCCTACAGGTGTAGCTACCCAGGATAAGATGCTGATGAAGGGTTTGGTAGTCGGAGAGAAGAAGGACCGCGTACGCCATTTTCATCACAATACACTTCACGCCGCAATGGAGCTGCTGGCCGCCTGCGGTAAGAAGAATTTCGATGAAGTGGATATGAGCATCTTTATGCGCGGCGACGAATTTATCCGGCTGTCAGATCTGTATTTTCCTGATAACCTACCCCCTGTGCCGCCTAACGCGATCGGCTAAGCCCTTCAATCCATGTATAAGGGGGCGATGAATTGTTGAAACAGGCATAGCTGCATCAACATATCAAAAGCCACGATAAGGGTCAATAGCCAGGCAGACTGCCTCCTGCCGGTGTACAGCATAAACGCAAGGATCAACATATTGCCGGGGACAGCAGTGACGAGGAAGCGGCTCCATCCGGCGTAAGCGCCGAACAGAGCCCAGAAGATCTGGGCCAGTGCCAGGAAACCTGCTATAGTACTTGCTTTCCGGGTTTTTCGGGCAAAATGATGCAGGAAAACAAGGAAGAATGGTGAGGATACAATGTAGCGATTGGCGCCCATAATATTGGTGCCGGCGCTACCAAACTTAGGGTTGGTGAACAGCAAAGTAAGTCCGGCGACGACCAGGTAGCCGCAGCTGACCAATATCGGCGGCGATGCCGGAGGTATATTGCAATACCAGCGCCGGGCCTGCACGAGCAGCCATATAAAGCCTGTGGTGGCGGCCAGCATGGCTAGGGCGTTCAGCCAATGGTAGCGCCAGTCGCCCTGCTCGATATTATTAAACGGCAGCCGGGGAAGAGAGAGCACATGGTACCATACTGTAGATTGCACCTTGAAGTAATAAAACCAGACACCCGTCTGGTAAAATTGAATGCACACAAACAGTGACAGGCCGATAAGTCCTGGTAATCCGTAACGAAGCAAGGCCAGCCTGAGGCTACACCACCATTCCCGCCGGGGACGGCGCGCTATTTCCATAATAAAAAAAGCCGGCAGCAACAACAAGCCCCCGGCCCTTGTCACCGTGATGAGGACAAGCAGCAAGGCCAGCAGCTTGTATCGTTGCTGTTGCAGCGCATAGAGCAGCGATACCCCTAGCAGGAAGAATAAAGCCTCTGTATAAGGCACAAACACAAAATAAAGGGAAGGTAAGGTGAGCCATAAAAGCCAGAATTGTTTGTCGCGCTCACGCAGAAGGTTGGTCAGAAGGAAAAAACCGGTAGCGAACAGGACGATATTCAGGCATATGACCCCCCAAGTGTTCAGCATGCTGATACGCCACAACAGGGGAAAAAGAAAGAAGAAGCCGCCGCTGTCATTACCGGGTTGATACCCATGTTGCCGTATCCGGTCATAGAACACGGCATCCCAGGAGAGAAGGTTCGACGCTCCGGGCATTACCGTAAAGACCCGGCTTCTTACCAGGAAGAATTGCAGCCCGTAAAACAAAATGCCGTAGCCCAAAGCAAACAGAAACGGCCGCAGAAAGCGGTGGTAATTCATGGGATAGATATGGATAACAGATCACAATGTTAAGTATTTTAATTCATTTTTATTTGCATTAGATGTGTTTCTTTTATTCTTTGATATCTACTGTTATCTTAATTTCCGCATAGAAACCTTTTATCATTAGTCTTTCGCATTGCGGCTTTTTGATCGTACCTTTGCAGACTAAATCAGGGGACACCTTGATTCGGGCTTAGTAATTATGGAAAACAGTACTGAATTTTTAGAGGAAATTGCCGGTAAAGAGTACGAACATGGCTTTATTACCGACATTGAGATGGATATCCTGCCGCCCGGCCTCAACGAGGAAACCATTCACTTTATCTCCAAAAAGAAGAATGAACCCGAGTGGTTGCTGGAATGGCGGCTGAAGGCTTTTCGCGCCTTCCAGAAGATGGAATTACCTGCCTGGCAAAATTTCAAGATGCCGGAAATGGACTTCCAGGCGATCTCGTATTATGCTGCACCCAGGCAGAAAGCCAAATATGAAAGCCTCGACCAGGTAGATCCCGAGCTGCTGGAAACCTTCAAAAAGCTGGGCATTCCTCTCTCCGAGCAGAAGACCCTGGCCGGTGTGGCTGTAGATGCAGTATTCGACAGCGTATCGGTGGCGACCACCTATAAGGAAGAGCTGAAAAAGCTGGGCATCATCTTCTGCTCGTTCGGCGAAGCGGTGCAGGAGCATCCCGAGCTGGTAAAGAAATACCTGGGTACTGTAGTACCGCATTCCGACAATATTTTCGCGGCATTGAACGCTGCTGTGTTCTCCGACGGCTCTTTTGTATACATTCCGCCTGGTGTACGCTCACCTATGGAGCTGAGCACCTACTTCCGTATCAACGCGGCCAATACCGGCCAGTTTGAACGCACGCTCATCATTGCCGACAGGGACGCTTATGTCAGCTACCTGGAAGGCTGTACCGCGCCGATGCGGGATGAGAACCAGCTGCATGCCGCCGTGGTAGAGATCGTGGCGCTGGACAACGCCGAGGTGAAATACTCGACCGTTCAGAACTGGTATCCCGGCGATAAAGAAGGTAAAGGCGGCGTGTATAATTTCGTGACCAAGCGCGGCGTGTGCAAAGGGGCGAACTCCCATATCTCCTGGACCCAGGTAGAGACCGGTTCGGCCATTACCTGGAAATATCCCAGCGTGATCCTGCAAGGCGACAACAGCTATGGCGAATTCTATAGTGTGGCCGTAGCCAAGGGCAAACAGATCGCAGATACCGGTACCAAGATGTACCACCTGGGCGCCAACACCCGTAGCCGCATTATATCCAAAGGCATCTCGGCTGGCAACGGGCAGAACAGCTACCGTGGCCTGGTGCAGATCGGCGCCAAAGCGGAAAACGCGCGCAACTTTACCCAGTGCGATTCCATGCTGATCGGCGATCGTTGTGGTGCACACACCTTTCCCTATATCGAATCGAAGAACAATACCGCAACCCTGGAACATGAGGCCACCACCTCCAAGATAGGCGAAGACCAGATCTTCTACCTCAACGCCAGGGGTATCGATACCGAGAAAGCAGTAGAACTGATCGTAAACGGCTTCGCCAAAGAAGTGCTGAACAAGCTGCCCATGGAATTTGCCGTGGAAGCGCAAAAGCTGCTGGCGATATCGCTGGAAGGCAGTGTTGGCTAAATTTTGCGGAAGACTGTCCTCTGTCTGAATTTGAAACTGAAACTTAATCCATAAATTAAAGTAAGTGCTATCGATCAAAAACCTCCACGCCGGAGTCGAAGAAAAAGAAATCTTAAAAGGCCTGAACCTGGAAGTGAAACCGGGCGAAGTGCATGCGATCATGGGACCCAATGGCGCGGGTAAAAGCTCGCTGGCTTCCGTGCTCTCCGGCAGACCCAATTACGAAGTGACCCAGGGCAGCGTTACGCTTGATGGTAAAGATCTGCTCGACATGTCGCCGGAGGATCGTGCCCGTGAAGGCGTATTCCTGGCTTTTCAATATCCTATCGAGATACCAGGTGTATCCAATATCAACTTCCTGAAAACAGCCCTGAACGAAATCCGGACCTATAAAGGCCTGGAGCCGTTGAGCGCCAAGGAATTCCTTGCCCTCTCCAAAGAAAAGCAGAAGCTGGTGGAGTTTGACGCCAAGCTGGTGAACCGTTCCCTGAACGAAGGCTTTTCCGGAGGCGAGAAGAAGCGCAACGAGATCTTCCAGCTGGCTATGCTGGAGCCCAAGCTCTCCATCCTCGATGAAACGGATTCGGGCCTGGATATCGATGCCCTGCGTATTGTATCCCGCGGTGTGAACAAGCTGCGCAGTGATAAGAATGCCTTTATCATCATCACCCACTATCAGCGCCTGCTCGACTATATAGTACCCGACTTTGTGCATGTGCTGAGCGATGGGAAGATCGTCAAGACCGGCGATAAGAACCTGGCCCTGGAGCTGGAAGAAAAAGGTTACGACTGGATCCGGGAAGAAGCCATCCATTAAATGCGGCGTTTGCCGGAAGGTTCTGCCCGGGCAGGATATTCGTGCAGCACTGAAAAATTTCAATAATGATAATGATCAATCAATTGGAAACGCCTTTATACGAGAGCATCGCAGCGAAGTTTGAAATTGCCTCGCTGCAAAGCAGCAGCGAAGCTTTGCAGGCTTTGCGCCGTGAGGCTTTCAATATTTTCAAAACGCTGGGCTTCCCTTCTATCCGCAACGAAGAATGGAAGTATACCAATATATTGCCTTTCCTGAAAGAGGATTATGAACTGGACGTGATCCCCCAGGAGCTTACCCCTGAAGAGTTTGGTAAAACAGCAGCGCTGGTAGCACACCACCTGGAGGAATTGCAGCAATCGCTGAAAGGCGAACAGAAAGGAGCTTACCGCCTGGTTACCGTAAACGGGAAGATCAATGCCGAGCTATCGGTACTGCCGGCGCCGGAGCTGCTGCGCATCCTGCCTTTTGCCCAGGCAGAGCAGGAACCCGCTTTCCTGGCGAATTTCGGAAAGATCGCTACCTTAAAGGACAATGCCCTTGTTGCGCTCAATACCGCGCTGTATAACGACGGTCTTTACATCGAAGCGCCCAAAGGAAGCGTGCTGGATAAGCCGCTGCACCTGGTGAACGTGCTGCTGGCCGGCGGCCCTGTCTTCGTGCAGCCCCGCCACCTGGTGGTGATCCAACCCAATGCATCCGTTGAGATCATAGAGACGACAATCTCCGATGACGCCGGTCATGCCCTTTTTGTAAATGGGGTGACCGAGATCGCGGTAGGTGAAAATGCACACTTCCATCATTACGATATACAGACCGGCCGTAAAGGCATGCGCTTTGTACAGCGTGTGGAAGCCACTCAGCAAAAGCACAGCAATTACAGCAACTATACCTTCACATTGCCGGGCACCGATCTTGTACGCAACAACCTGGTGCTGCACCTGAACGCACCTGAACTGGAAAGTCACCTGTACGGGTTGTACCTTTCAGCAGACCGGCAGCTGGTCGACAACCATACCGAAGTGCATCACAAGTATCCGCACGGCGAGAGCAACCAGCTGTACAAAGGAGTGCTGCTGGACCAGTCCAAAGCGGTGTTCAACGGTAAGATCTATGTATACCAGGATGCGCAGAAGACCAACGCCTTCCAGCAAAGCAATAATATTCTCTTCAGCGAAAAGGCCTCGGTTAATGCCAAGCCCCAGCTGGAGATCTTTGCCGACGATGTGAAATGCAGCCATGGTACCACGATAGGGCAGATCAATAAAGATGCGCTCTTCTACCTGCAGACCCGTGGTATCGGCGAGCAGAGGGCCAGAAATATGATGGTCAACGCTTTCGCCTTCGACGTAACGGAAAAAGTAAAGATACCGGCGCTGCGCACTTACCTGGAGAAGCTGATCGCCGCCAAAATGGACAATGCCTGATCAATTGACCTGATACTTCCTGCCCGCCTTTCAAAAGGCGGGCATTTTTTTATGCGACTTTCGGCAAATTCCCCCTTATTATCCCCCGGCCAGGGCTGCAATATTCCGCGTTGTTTGCCTAACTTTCCCTTTTGACTCCAGTTTGTATTGTTATCTCGTTATCATCTTTAACTGAACCCATGTATGAGATCGTTAATCCTGGCCGGCGCTGCAGCGCTGCTTTTTCCATCCTGCAAAAACACGTCAACTGTGCATAAAGAACCTTATCATTGGCCGTCGGTTCAACCGCCGGTAGCCGAAAAAAAACCTAAAGATGTCGGCCGGTTCGGCGACAAACGAATCGACGATTACTATTGGATGGGCGACTATTTCTTCAAAGGCCCCGACAGTACCAAAGTAGTCGACTACCTTAAGGCCGAGAACGCTTACACCGACACGATGATGGCCGGTACCAGTGGTTTCCAGGAGAAGCTGTTTCAGGAAATGAAAGGCCGTATCAAAGAAAAGGACGAAAGCGTGCCCTATTTCAAAAAGGGTTATTTCTATTATACCCGGTTTGAAGAAGGACAGCAATATTACATTCTCTGTCGCAGGAAGGGTGCTATGAGCGCACCGGAAGAAATACTGCTGAATGTGAATGAGCTGGCTAAGGGACATCCGTATTATGCTATAGGCAGCACCTCGGTGAGCCCCGATAATAAGCTGCTGCTGTACGGTGTCGATACGGTAAGCCGCCGCCAGTATACGCTGCATATCAAGAACCTGGAGACCGGAGAAATATACACTGACGCAATACCCAATACCGAAGGCTATGGGGTATGGGCCAACGATAATAAGACTATTTACTATACAGCCAAGCACCCGGTGACCCTGCTGTCGGAAAAGATCATGAGACATACGCTGGGCAGCATGGCGCCCGATGAGCTGGTGTATGAGGAAAAGGATAAAAGCAATTACATCAATGTCGGTAAAAGTAAATCGGAGCGATATATCTTCATCACTTCGGAAGCGACAATGTCTTCTGAAGTACGCTATGCCGAAGCCGATGTGTTCCGGCCGGAATTTAAGGTATTCGCACCCAGGATGCAGGATGTGCTGTATGATGTGAGTCATCAGAACGATCACTTCCTGGTAAGGACCAATAAAGACGCGCAGAATTTCAGGCTGATGGAAACGCCCCTGGATCAGACGGACGTAAGCCACTGGAAGGAGCTGATCCCGCACCGGAAAGATGTGCTGCTGGAAGGTGTGGATGTTTGCCGCAATTTCCTGGTGATCAGCGAAAGGAAAGGCGGCCTCGTCCAGCTCAATATCCGTAACCTGAAGAATAATGACAGCTATTACCTGGATTTCGGAGAGCCTGCCTACACCGCCTACGTCGGTACTAACCCGGACTACAACAGCGAAGTGCTGCGCTACAATTATACTTCCCTGACTACGCCAACCAGCGTTTTCGATTACGATATGAATACCCGGCAAAAGAAATTGCTGAAGGAACAGGAAGTCTTAGGAGGTTACGACAAGACACAATATGTAACGGAGCGGTTGATCGCTACCGCAAAAGATGGTTCCAAAGTACCGATCTCGCTGGTATATAAAAAAGGATTTAAAAAAGACGGTACGCAGCCTTTGCTGCTGTATGGCTATGGCAGCTATGGTAACAGTCTCGATGCTTCCTTTGGCAGCGCACGCCTCAGCCTGCTCGACAGGGGATTTGCCTATGCCATTGCTCACGTAAGAGGCGGCCAGGAAATGGGCCGTCAATGGTATGAGGACGGGAAGCTGATGAAGAAGAAAAATACCTTTACCGACTTTATCGACTGCGCCGAATACCTGATCGCGCAGGGCTATACCAGCAAGGAGCACCTGTATGCCAGCGGTGGCAGCGCAGGGGGGCTGCTGATGGGTACGATCGTGAATATGCGTCCTGACCTGTTCAACGGTGTGGTAGCCGACGTGCCCTTTGTCGATGTGGTGACCACCATGCTGGATGAAAGCATTCCACTGACCACTAATGAATTTGATGAATGGGGTAATCCGAAGAATAAGGAAGCCTACGATTATATGAAAAGCTATTCGCCGGTAGACAATGTGATTCCCAGGGATTATCCCAACCTGCTGGTCACTACAGGACTGCACGATAGCCAGGTCCAGTATTTCGAGCCGGCCAAATGGGTGGCAAAGCTGCGGGTCAACAATACCGGCAAGCATGTGATCCTGCTGAAGACCAATATGGACTTTGGTCATGGCGGCGCCAGCGGCCGCTTCGATTACCTGAAGGATGTTGCCCTGCGCTATGCCTTCTTCTGTGCACTGGAGGGGATTGACATGAAGAAAGATTAACAGGAAGCTTGTTTTATAACAAAAGCCGGCATTGATCAGATCAATGCCGGCTTTGTTATGCGTTTAAAATACTTTTAGCTGTTGTAGGCCCATTTGACATAGGTGGCGCCCCAGGTAAAGCCGCCGCCGAAGGCTGCCAGGATAAGGTTGTCGCCTTTTTTCAGCTGGCTTTCCCATTCCCACAGGCACAAAGGTATCGTTCCGCTGGTCGTATTGCCGTAGCGCTGGATATTCAGCATTACCTTTTCTTCGGGCAGGTTCATGCGGTCTGCCGTAGCGCTGATGATGCGCAGGTTGGCCTGGTGCGGTACCAGCCAGGCCACATCGTCGCCGCTAAGACCGTTGCGCTCCATGATCTGCGCCGATACATCGGCCATATTCTTCACCGCGAATTTGAATACGGTCTGTCCTTCCTGGTAGATATAGTGCTCTTTGGCCATCACTGTTTCGATCGAGGCCGGTTTTACAGAGCCGCCTGCTTTCTGGTGCAGGTGTACCCAGCCATTGCCATCGCTTTTCAGGATAGCATCCAGCACCCCTACTTCTTCTTCCGAAGGCTCCAGCAATACAGCGCCGGCGCCGTCGCCGAAGATGATGCAGGTGGTACGGTCCTGGTAGTCTACGATCGAGCTCATTTTATCGGCGCCGACAACGATCACTCTTTTATTTCTTCCGCTTTCAATGAATTGAGCGCCTGTATTGAGCGCGTAGAGGAAGCCGCTGCAGGCAGCGCTGATATCGTAGCTGAAGGCATTGGTCATGCCGCAATTGGCCGCGATCAGGTTGGCCGTTGCAGGAAACTGCATGTCGGGTGTTGTCGTAGCACAGATCAGCAGGTCGATAGATGCGGGGTCGATATTTTTCTTCTGCAACAGGTTGTTTATTGCCTGGGTAGCCATATAAGAGGTGCCCAGCCCTTCGCCCTTGAGAATGCGGCGTTCTTTTATGCCCGTGCGGCTGGTGATCCACTCGTCGGAGGTGTCCACAATAGATTCTAATTCCTGGTTGGTTAAAATGTACTCCGGCACATAGCCTCCCACAGCTGTAATGGCTGCATGAATCTTTCCCATTAATTTTTTTTTGGTTGCGGGGTCAAAGGTACTACGTCGGATTGATATATGCACGGGGTATTGCCGCAGCGTGCAAAAAATGTAAAGCCCTGAAAGCAGCCCCGCTATCCGGCTTTGGCTGTAGTTCAAAACAGCGCGCGGGCTGTTTTTTTACCGGGTCGCAGACCTCGTCTGCCTCTATGTCCCTGCCGGTCACCGAAAAATACAGTACGCCTGACGAATATTACCTACCTTTGCGCACAAATTTGCAGTAAAATATTTCATGGATCGTAATTCAATTATCGGGTTTGTGTTATTGGTTGCCCTGGGCGCCGGTTACATCTTTTGGAACAACCACGAGCAGAAATTATACCTCGAGCAAAAACATGCCGACTCGGTAGCAATGGCAGCCAACCGTAAGCCGGTTACCCCCCTGCCGCAACAAGCAGCAGTTGCCGACAGCGCATCCCGCGTGGTAGATAGCACTTTGCCCGCCGCTTTCCGAGGCAGCGAATCGCTGGTAACCTTATCCAACGGTGAGCTGAGCCTGCAGTTCAGCACCAAAGGCGGCTACCCGGTGCAAGCCAGTCTCGATAGTTTCAAAACCTACAGCGGCGGCCAGCTTTCCATTTTTAAAGGCAATAAAGGCAACAAGCTTTCTTTCAGCGTGCCGGTCAACGGCAAAACGCTGCTGACCGATCAGCTTTATTTTACACCGCAGATCAGCGCCCTGCCCGATGGCGGCAAGCAATTGCGGATGACCGCCACCGTCGCCAACGGCCAGAGCATTGTGTTGGACTATGCCCTGCCGGCCAAAGGTTATATGATGACCGCCAATCTGCGCCTGATCGGCCTGCAGCAGGACCTTTCGGGGATACAGAACATCCCTGTGAGCTGGCATACCGAAGTGCTGCACACCGAAAAGGACCTGAAGAACGAGCGGATGAACATGCAGGTGCACTACCGCATGAAAGACGGCGATCATGATTATTTTACCGTATCCCGTACGCCCACCAAGAGCCTGGATCAGCCGGTGCAGTGGATGGCTGTACGCAGCCACTTCTTCAGTTCGGTGCTGATCGCAGACGAGGGCTTTAAGACCGGAAGCTTTGATGGCAAAGAGCCAGCCGATACCAATATCGTAGCCACCAATGCCAGCGGGTTCACCATACCGGTAAAGGCCTCAAACGATTTCTCATTCGGCTTCCGCTGGTATATGGGGCCGAACGACTACAAAGTGCTGAAGTCCTATAAGATCGATATGGAGGAAATGATTCCCCTCGGCTTTGGTATCTTCTTCTTCGTGAAGTACATCAGCAAGTGGATGATCATTCCTATTTTCGACATCCTCAGCCGCTTTATCAGCAGCTTCGGCCTTATCATTATCTGTCTTACGCTTATCATTCGCCTGTTCACCTCTTTCTTTACCTATAAAAGCTATTTGTCTTCGGCAAAGATGCGGGTGCTGAAACCCGAGCTGGACGAGCTGCGGGCCAAGTATGGCGACAACCAGCAGCAGATGGGTATGGAGCAGATGAAGCTCTATCGTACCGCGGGCGTTAACCCGCTCGGCGGTTGTTTGCCCATGCTGTTGCAGATGCCTTTCCTGCTGGCAGTCTATTACTTTATCCCTACCGCGATCCAGCTGCGCCAGTCGCACTTCCTGTGGTCCAAGGATCTTTCGACCTATGATTCTATCCTGAATCTGGGCTTCAATATCCCCTTCTATGGCGATCACGTGAGCCTGTTTACCCTGCTGATGACCGCTTCCAGCTTGTTCCTGGCGGTATACAACAAGAATATGACCGCCGGTGCGCCGGGCGCTAATGATGCCAATGCGCAAATGCTGAAGTATATGCCCTACATCATGCCCATCCTTTTCCTGGGCTGGTTCAACAGCATGGCTTCCGGTCTGACCTTCTATTATACCTTCTCCAACCTGGTCAGCATCCTGCAGCAGTTTATCATCCAGAAATTTGTGATCAACGAAGAGAAGATCCACAGGAAGATCCAGGAAAACCGAAACAAGCCGGCTTCTACTTCCAAATGGCAGCAACGCCTGGAGGAAATGCAGAAGGCCCAGGCACAAAAGCTGAAACAAAAGAAATAAGTAATTTTGAAGAATACCGAAGGCCGGCCGCTTGCCGGCCTTCTCCTTTTAAGCCGAAGATCATGACCGACGAACACTATATGAAGCTGGCGCTGCGGGAAGCACAAAAGGCCTATGATATAGGCGAAGTGCCGGTAGGCGCGGTAGTGGTATGGAACGACAGGGTGATTGCCCGGGGGCATAACCAGGTTGAGCTGCTGAACGATTGCACAGCTCATGCCGAAATGATTGCGCTGACTTCCGCTTTCAGCGAGCTGGGCAGCAAATATCTGCCCGAAGGGACGCTCTATGTAACCGTAGAGCCTTGCCTTATGTGCTGCGGCGCGCTGCACTGGAGCAAAATAGGACGCATCGTTTACGGCGCGCGTGATGATAAGAACGGTTATCGCCGTTATGTAAAGGAGAAGTCCGACCATGAGCCGGAGCATGTTTTTCATCCCAAGACCCAGCTGACTTGGGGTGTGCTGGCCGAAGAGTGCGCGCAGCTGATGAAGCGCTTCTTCAAAGAAAGACGGTAGCCGAAAATTACCGGGAAGGCGGGATTGGCGCAGACAGGGGCCGCGGTTAATTTTGAAGAGATAAAATATTTCTTCACTTTCAACACCAAACACGCTGATGAAAAAGAAAATCACGCTGGGAAAAAAGCTCCTCCTGAACAAAGACATGATCGCTGCGCTGGACCAAAGCCGTCAAAAAGTCATCCAGGGTGGGGCCACCGCTACCGATCCCGGCTGCGTAGGCAGCAACCATTGCACCAATATTGCCTGCGGTCCGGTGACCAAGGACTGTGCCACAGAAAAATGCTAGCCGCATCTGTTAAAAAGATAAAAGCGCCGCAGGGAATTTCCTGCGGCGCTTTTTTATGATGCCTTCTATCCAGCTGCATCTATATCATTAAAGAGGGTATCTTTAGAAGCGTATCCTTCCGCGTACAAATTTGTATCAATACGTTCCCTTAAATGAGCGGCCCAAACCGTGGTGAAATTATCGCTTATGCCATTTGCCTTTGCAGGATAAGTGGAATCCGCGCTGGTCCTGTATTTGAAGTAATAGTGCTGGCCTTTCGATGTCAGGCAACCCATAAAGCAGAGAAGGAGAATGTAACGTATAGAAAATAATTTCTACTTGATGAGCTCTATCCCTGGAATGAAATGAATTATGGCCGGAGGTGGAGTGTATTTTCTCTATAAGCTCCTGGCAAGCCTGCACTACATCAGCATGAGCTAGCAAATAGCGTTTACTTTCTTCGTTTCGTCCATTGATATCGGGGGGTATTCTCACCAGATGCCATCTACGTAATATTTATAGAGCCATTTGAAACCTCACCACAGCCGTCACTGAATGAAACAGTTGCACTGCAACGTTGTCTCCATTAACTGTAATCGTGCCGTTGCCGGAGAGTGTCATTATACAACCGTTAGGTAAAGCGTATTGTTCCGAGATGCTATAGGGAAGAGATATCTCAGTGAGAGTGCTTAATATACTACCGAACACCAATGCTGTAGTCAAGAGCACCTTTTTCATTCGTCGTTGAATTTAGAATGGTCTGCAAAAGCGCATTGGCCTAAAGGTAAGAACAATACATAAAAAATGCAAATGGAAATTTTCTATGCTTCTTGAGAAAGGGCAAGCAAGATGGCCGGATATTAAAAAAGACATCAGGAAATCCCAGCGCCTTTTCTAAGTAACTTTGAAGTCACGGAACGGTCATGTTATACAGAATCTATGCTATACTGTTGCTATTCCTCTGCATGGTCAATACCAGCCGGGCGCAGTATGTACCGCCTGTGCAGAAAATACAGCATGCCGATTCTCTTGCTACCCGGGCGCCCCAGTCCAGGCCGGCGGGCCTGAAGTACAATTATTACCGCGAGCTCGGCGCGGCCTGCAAGGTTGAATGGAAGCTGGAAAAAGCTACGAAGGTGCCGCTGCGGTTGCGGCTCGGTTCTCTGCAGCAAACTGATTACCTGGAGCAGAAGCCCAATGCACAGCGACCGCAATAGGATTTATTTAGCAACCACTTTTCCGCGGCCGGTACCGGCGGTACAGGAAATAAGCAATGCTACCCAGCAAGAGAAAGATCCATAAGCGGCTGAATAGGATCACTACATCCTGCAGCAAATGCCAGCCTCCCTTCAGTGATTCCGCCAGGCGCAGGCCGAAGCCCGGCCGGTAATCGTCGGCATTATCATCATTGGGAATGATCCAGCGTTTCGTTTCGGTGCGTTGGTAAATAGAAAGGCTTACCGTACTGTAGCTGACCTGGTCCTGCAGAGACAGGTTGGCCAGGCCCGCTTCATCAGCTTCCCTGCGTCGCACGGTAGCGGCTTCTTCCGCAGCGACAGTTTCCTGCAGCTTACGTCCCCGGTTATTGATCGCTGTCCTGGTTCTGCTGCCATAGTTGGTGGCACGGGCCTGGGCCAGCTGGTTGGCTTTGATCTGCAAGGCGACATCATCGGCCTTAATGGTTCGGTAGTCCAGGTGATCAACAAGGGCGGCGATCGCATTGAGCGTACTGTCGAGGAGCATATTGGGCACCCTCAGTGTCATGTTATTGACTACTGTATAATGCAGGGTTTCCAGGGCGGAATCGGCACTCACCGCTTTTACATTTCTTGCGTCTGTGGTGCTCTCGAGGTGCGTGTACGTCACGAAGCCGCCGGCCTTTCGTGTCAGTTCTTCGATCTGATAGGTGGTTTGAGCCACATTTTTCACCCGGAATTTCATGTTGGAAGTCCGGATAAACTGCCGCTGCGGCGCTGTCGTCAATGCGCTGTCTGCAGAAGCGGCGGTTTCCGCAGCTGCAGTTTCGGACAGAGCCGCTGCTTCTTTCTGAGCATCGTACCGGGCACAGCCGGACATAAGGAGGGTGATGGCTGTAGCAGCCATGATGGGAAGGGTTTTCATATTTTTTAAATTAAATGTTTTCTAACAAATCAATAGAGCGATCCTGTGAAGCAGAAATATGAAAAAAGACCTGAAAGCAAAACGAGAAGAAAGTTTCCTGTTGGGGGACGAAGGAGGAAACGGAAGAAGGGGGAAAATAACAAGCCGCTTATGAAAAGCGGCTTGTAGTAAAATTAAAACAATTGGCCGTTTTAATTATTTTTTTACTGTATCAGTAGTAGTTGTAGTAGTGGTAGTGCTGGTAGCAGTAGTATCTGTGGGGGCAGTAGTAGCCGGAGTTTCTGTAGCAGCAGGAGTCTCAGCAGGAGCCTCTTGAGTAGCAGTAGTGTCAGTGCCAGAAGCAGCATTTTCAGTAGAATTACCGCAAGAAGCAGCGAAGAAACCCAGAGCAAGAGCAAAAACGCCCAGTTTAACAGCTTTCATTTGTTGAATTTTTTAGTTTTTTTGAAAAGTTATTTGACCATTTATACCCGTTTGGAAAAAAGGTAACCCGATTTTTCAAAAAAATATTTTTGTCGCAATTTTGGGTTACTTTTCCATATTAATCGGATTAATAAGTGACGAAGGTGTTTTATACGGATACGGAATTACTAACGGGCCTGGCGGCCGGTAACAGGGAAGCGGTAGCGGCGATATATAAGCTATATCATACGGTGCTAACCAAATGGATACTGAGCCGTGGGGGCTTGGAAGCAGATGCGGAAGATGTGTTCCAGGAGGCGTTGGTCGTTTTGTTTGAAAAAGCGCGTTCAACAGAATTCTGCCTCACCTGTAAGCTGAGCACTTACCTTTTCGCGATATGCAAACGATTGTGGTTCAAGAAAATGGAGCGGTCGGCAACCTATTACCAGCTGGCAGAAGACGATGAGGGCAATGAGCCCGGCACTTACGATGAAGACCTTCGGCTCTACCTGGAAAAAGAAGAGCAGTATGAGCAGCTGGCGCTGGCCATGACGCAATTGGGGGAACCCTGTGCGGCCTTGCTCAAAGCCTTCTACGAAGAAAAGAAGAATATGCAGGAGATCGCAGCGGCCTTTCATTATACCAATGCCGAAAATGCGAAAACCCAGAAGTATAAATGCCTTACCCGCCTGCGGAAGATTTTCTTTGCCGCCGGCGTAAAGATTAAAAACTAACCTGACCCACGGCTATTTCCATAGCCGCCCGAAAACGGAGGATAAGATCATGATTACCGAGCACAATATAAGCGAGTGGGCCGAGCGGTACCTGAAACAGGAACTGAGCGAGGCCGAGCTGGCGCAAATGAACAGGGCGCTGGATGCCGACCCGCAGCTGTACCGGCACTGGGCCCAGACCCTGGATATATTAAGGACCTTTGATACGCATGCACAAAGGAAGGAGATCCGTAACCTGATCGGTTCGGTGGCGGCCAATCCTTCCGAGTGGCGGGAATCCGTTCCGGAAACGAAGCCGGTACGCGTCATCCCCTTCGGCAAATACCTGCGTACCGTATCGGCAGCAGCAGCGCTGGTACTTTTTTCTTCCCTGGGTACCATGTTTTTCCTCAATAAGAAAGACAACAAGACCGATCAGAATACTTACCGTGAGCTGCGCAGGGAGATCAACAATATCAAGCATTCCCAATCCAAGATCATCGATAGCCTGAACAAGAATAAACCGGCCGAAACGACGGAAGAAGAGATAGCTGTTTATGGCGGTACGGGTTTTGCGCTGTCCAACGACGGCTATATTGCTACCAATTACCATGTGGTAAAGGATGCCAATGCAATCTATGTGCAAACCCGGAAGGGCGATATGCGGGCCTACAAAGTTGCCTGGGAACCCAATGCCGATATCGCGATCCTGAAGCTGGAGGACAAGAGCTACCGCTTTGGAAAAACACCCTTACCCTATAATATTGCCAAGCCTGCGGCCGGATTGGGCCAGCGGGTGTTTACCATCGGCTATCCCAAGGATGAGGTGGTCTATAATGAAGGCTATGTGAGCTGTGAGAATGGCTATGATGGCGATACACGCTCTTACCAGCTGGAAATGACCGCTAACCCCGGCCAGAGCGGCTCCCCGGTGCTGGATAAATACGGTTCGGTGATTGGTCTTATTACCGGCAAGCAAAGCAATACGACCGGAACGACATTCGCGGTACATGCCGACGCCCTGATTGAGCTGGTACAATCCCTCCCGAAATCGACAGGCCTGTACCTGCCCGAGCACAACAGGATGAACAAGATAGACCGTACCGAACAGGTGAAGAAAATGAGAGACTATGTATTTTCGATCAAAGTAAATTAAATACTTTCTGTTTGCAATGTATCCAAAGGGCTGACCATAAGGTCAGCCCTTTTTGGTTGTGTTTCTTTTGGAAAGGATGTTTATGCCCGGGCAGGGAAATCATAGGATCAGAAGGACCATCAGTACCGGTTACTGCATGACTTATACTCAGGTGCCAAGCTCCTAATAAGACAGCGCGCTTGGCGGATGGTCATATTATTATCTATATTATAAAGGCTCAGCAGGAGCCGAATGTTGTAGCATCATAAGAAAATATAGTCTTGCTTCGTGGGCGCCAAATCAAATGACCTGCGGATTTTAAAAGAATGGCGACGGATATTGATCTCGCCGGTCTCGGTTTTGCCGGGCATCCTACTTTTAGGCAAAAGACAGGATGCCGTAATGGGTAATATTATTTTCAGTGCCGGGAAAAAAATCGTAGAGCAGGCGCCGGCCATCACCTGGATCGCCGAAGAGGGCGACGCACAGCTACAGGCAGCGGGGAGGGTCAATAGCAAAGGAGAAAAAGGTGTCGACCTTCTGATCGGCGATACGCCGCTGCGCCCGCCGGAAGAGCTGGCCGCCCGCTGTCTGGTCAACTTCAGGCCGCATAGCCATTGGAGCGGCGAGTTCGGCTTCGATTGGGTGCGCATGGGCGATTCGGGATTGAAAGGCGATACCTGGTACAGAGATATTATGGGCTATTACCAATATCCGGAAAAGAATGGTATGCCGGACTTCTGTAATCCCAAATTCAGGCAATCGACCAAGGAGTATGATACCTTGCTGCAACGCGAGTTCAAAACCTTCAGCGTGCCCTGGAAATTGTATGGCAACCAAAAGCCCTATCTTTACTGTGTGCCCTACTTGTCGCTGCTGCCCGGAAAAGCGGCGCTGCTGACCCTGAAGCTGGAGGTGGAAGAAGCGCCCGAACGTTTCGAGTGGGTTTACAATGAAGAAAAGTTCAGCCTGAAGGGGCATGACAGCCTGCCTCTTGCACAGGGAAAACAGGAGCTGGCTGATACTTTGCAGATCAGCTGCCTGAGCTATTTTGAGGTTGATGAATTTATCGAGGTCTATGCCATTAAAGGCGAAGAACGCAGCCTGGCCGGCCGGCTTGTCGTCGTGCGGAATCATCCTAAGTTCCACCGTAAAATGAAAGTCCTTTTTGTGCGGGTGACTTCAGGCGGCCGTACCGGCAAAACAACAGGTGAAAAAGCGCGGCTTGAAAAATACCTGCGGCAGGCTTATGTAACGCCGGAAGTGCAATACAGCAGCCTTGTATTTGAAGACCATGCACGACTGCGTAAATTGCTGGAAGAGGAAACCTGGGCGCTGCTGACGGAGCTGGATCAGAAGCTGGCTACCCGGAAAACGGCCAGCGGCAAAATGGTCGGCAGCACCTTCGATGGCTACCTGAAGGTGTATTTCCTGGCCGAAGTGCTGCGGCTGCATCAATGCGGAAGCGATGGCTACCTGTTGGGACAGGCGTCGGGTATCCCGGGCAAAAAGCAAAGCAAAAAAGGAAGCGTCATCATCCTGGATATACAGGCTACCTGCCGTGCAACAGGTACCTCTGCTGATTCCGGCGACAATACGGTAACCCATGAGCTGCTGCATACTTCGGGATTCCAGCACTCCTTTGTCAACGGCAGCAAATATGTGTTCAGGCAGTACAGCACCGATAATATTATGGATTATTACAACAGTCACTCCACGAGAATAAAAGGAATACAACTGTTTAAATGGCAATGGGATCAGCTCAGAAAAATGCTTTAAAATATATGATCGCGGCGGCTATCCTATGTGGGCTTGCGGCCTGTAACGGTGTTGCTCCGGCGCAGCAGGCGCCCGGCAAAGATACACCGGCAAAGTACTCGGATACCGTAGCCGCTAACCCCATACCTATGAAACATTTCGATATCGCCCGCTACGAGCAGAAAATCAAAGCCGACCCGGAATACGAAGGCCATGCGCCGGATAAAGATCATTTTATATGGGAAGCCTACATTCCCGACCCTGCCTACCTGGATGAAGGCTATAACAAAACGTTGATCGCCGGTTATGCCCGTACGGAGGAAGACCGGCTGGAGGCCATAAAAGAAACTTCAGAATTTGACCGGGAAGGCCGGCTGAGGGCAACGCGCACGTACTTCAACGATTACCTGGAGATGGGTATATGGCGCCGATGGAACGCACAGGGACAAATGATCGAGGAAACGGACAAAGACAAATCCTATCCATTTACTTTGCGGCAGGTGCTGGACTTTGCCGGGCAAAAGGGCGCTGATCTCAGGACGACGGGTTCCGTAAAGCGGGATTACGATACGACGCTGAAGCAATATGTATGGCGGCTGACCTGGGTCGCTGAGCATAATGGCCGGTCCTATGAGCAATATTACTTGCTCGATGGGGTTTCGGGGAAAATATTGCAGCAGCGCCAGGGAACTGCTCCGGGTTTTATTCCATCCCGTTGATGCTGGTTCTCTGCGCTCCTGTAAGCGTCATCGTGGGAAATAAAGCATTTTGGATAATAGGAAAGGCTGGTTATATTTGCCTCCGCTATAAAGTGATGCAAGAACCATGGCTCTGGAACAGCATATCAATCCAAAAGTACGTTATCAGCAACAAGTAGATAATTCGGAACAGTATGTTCTTCCATTTATCGAGGCCAGTACGAAAATAGGAGCACAGACAAAAGTGCTGGAAGTAGGGACCGCGGAAGGGGGTGTGCTGAAGCCTTTCCTGGACCGGAAGGCCTTCTGTGTCGGCGTCGATCTTAACGATGTGCGTATTGTGCTGGCTAAGGAAAACCTGGCTGATGAACTGAGCCGCGGACAGGTAGTGCTGCAAACCAAAAATATTTACGACGAAGATTTCAGGACGAAGTACAGCGGGTTCTTTGATGTCATCATCCTTAAGGATGTGATTGAACATGTACCCGACCAGGAATCTTTTATTCCATACCTGGCCACGCTACTGGCGCCCGGCGGGCAGATCTTCTTTGGATTCCCGCCCTGGTACATGCCCTTTGGCGGTCACCAGCAGATCTGTGAGGGTAAGTGGACCAGTAAGCTGCCCTGGTATCATATTTTACCCAAAGGGCTGTACCGCCGTGTGCTGAAGATGGCGGGAGAGTCGGAGGGAATCATAAAAGAGCTGACGGAGATATGGGATACGCAGATCAGTATCGAGCGTTTTGAGCGCATCGTACGGCGTAGCCAGCTGGAGATCCTGCATAAGCAGGCTTATCTTATCAATCCGATTTACAAGTATAAGTTCGGACTCAAGCCCCGCAAACAGTGGAAGCCTCTGCTCTGGCTGCCTTTCTTCCGCAATTTCGTAACCACCTGTGTCTATTATTCTATAGGCGTGCGTAAATAAGTGGCCAAATCATTTTACTAAAAAGGCGCTGCTCCGTTATAGAGCAGCGCCTTTTTAGTAAGAAACGACAATATTGCTGTTTCTGCTATTTTTTTCGCTTGCTGCGGGCAACCAGGTCGGCCACTGCTTTGCGTTGCAGGATTTCGGGATTGATCTCGGTAAGCAGCTTCAGGCGGGAGGGTGCTTCTTCAAGGGCTTGCTCCAGGTAAAGCTGGGCTTCTTTCGATTTGCCCAGGGCAAAAAGGATACCGGCATGGTAGTAGTTCAGGTCGGGCTTATTGCCCAATGTTTCTTTGGCCAGCAGCACCTGGGTAAGCGCTTCTTCAAAATCACCGCCTTTGTACAGTCCCTTTACCAGCGCGATCCAGTGCGATTTATTGTTGGGCTTCAGCCGAACGGCATTGATGAAGCATACCAGCGCTTCGTTATAAGCTTCAAGCTCCATAAGGCAGTTGCCGATGGCCAGCGAATAGGCTGCATTGTCCTTATTAAGATTGAGGGCAACAGAGTAAGCCTTCATGGCTTTTTCCCATTGCTTTTCCCTGGAGTAGGTTTCCCCTATTCTGTAAAAGATGCCGTCGTCAGCAGGGTTTAATTGCACCGCCTGGCGGTAATAATAACGGGCACGATCGAAGTCTTTCTGCTTTTCAAAGCAATGTCCCATGGCTTCGAAGATCACATCTTCAGGCTTGCCCAGCTCCAGGTTCTTTTCCAGCGATTCGATCGCCTTGTCGTACCAGTGCAAGCGCATATAGGCATCGGCCATATTGCGGTAGGCAAACTCAAACTTCTCGTCGATGGCCACACAGTATTCATAAGCGTCGATCGCCTCTTCGTGCTTTTTAAGACCCTGCAGCGCGGCGCCAAGGTTGAACCAGGCCAGCGCATTGTAGGGGTCTTCATCTATGATGCGGGTATGCAGTTCTACGCTTTGCTGCTGCATATCGGCAAAGTCGGCCCAGAAGCTGATCTTGTGTAAAGCCTCTTCGTTCTGGTAATCGAGCTCCAGTATCTTTTTCAGGATATTGAAGACCGCTTCGAAATCCTCGCATTCATCGTATACATCGGAAAGCTCCAGCATAAGCTCGATCTTATCGCGACCTTCAAAGCGATTGCACTTTTCTTCCAGCAGAAGAGCGGCCTGGTCATATTTGTATTGCGCTAGGTAAATGTCGGAACGCAGCAGCACTGCTTCCACATTTTCCTGGTCCAGGCTATCGAGCGCATCAAGGGCATGCAGCGCCTGCCCGTATTTTTGTGCCTGGAAAAGAATCTCGGCCTTGGACAGTAAGATTGCAGTGGAATAGGGGTAGTAAGACAGGGCCAGTTCGCAGGCAGCCACGGCCTCGGCCTCATTATTATTCTGAAAAAAATACTCGATAATGTACTCGTAATCTTCTTCGTCTAAAAAGCGGCTTTTGTTCCCATTCTTTATCAGCTCATAATCCCGAAGCAGATCTTCAATTGAGCCGTTTTCTTCATCGTCGTCCCAGGAATCGTCATTAAACATAAGCGTACGGTTTTTACAAATATAAGGGAATAAACCTATTCCCGGCCGGGCAAGTTATCAACATCTGTCTATAGGTAACAAAGAAATAATTATAAGGATAACAGCTGGTTAAAGGTAGGGTCTTCAACCTTTATTGATAAAGGTTTCCGGCAATTTGTCTCCTGAAAAACAATCCCCCCGGAATGAAACTTCATTCCGGGGGGATTGTTAAGAATGTGCATAATGTCATCAGACCTTATTCCCAGGAGCGACAGCCGGCTTATTCTTTTTTTTCAGGCCGAAATAAATTCCGGCAGCCAGCAGCAGCGTGAGCAGGATAGAACCGATAAGGGTCAGCCGGTCGCCTTTGGCCATAGCAGGTGTGGGTACCGTGTGGAACTCGATTATATGCTTGCCGGTGGGAACCTTAATGGCTCTGAGCACGTAGTCGGCCTTTGCTATCGGCGTTTCCTTGCCATCGATGGTGGCCTTCCAGCCCAGGGGATAGTATATGTCGGAGAAAATGGCCAGGCCGTCTTTACTGTTGTTCGACTCGAACTTCAGGTGGTCCGGCGCATAGCCGTTGGGCTGCAGCCTGATATAGGCGGCAGAATCCTTGCCAAAAGTGTAGTTGCCCAGTATCGCTTTCTGTGTTTCGCGCAGTATCGCCGTTTGACCCGGGTTGAAGGAGCCTGCTGTTGTATCGCCGGGATTATTGATGGGTGGTGCATTGAGGGCCGACATTTCTTCATCGGCGGTCTGTACCCATCTTGCCTGGGATACGAACCAGGCATTGCCCAGGGCGCCGGGATTCGGAACAACGCCCGGGGGCTGGTTTTGTCCCTGCGGTGGCACGATAAGGTATTTGGTATTGAGCATGTTGAGGACGGCGCTGTTCAGCTTGCCGATCTGGTGCTCGATCAGGTCCTGGTAAATACGCATCTTCATGGCAGAGTAGCCACCTACCGATTTATGAAAATAGGATGGCTTAGCTTCCGAAAAAGGGTCGCCGCTGGAAATGTCGAATACCCGGTAATAAGGGTCTTTATCCTGCAATATCTGGGCATCGGCCGGGCTGGGAGCAAAGTTCTGCGCCTGGAATTCTTCAGCATCCAGGTAATTATCGGTGTTCATCCAGCGATAACCTACCGGCAGCAGGTCGATAACGATCAGCACACCCAGCGCAGCAATAATCGTATTCCGGCCTGCCTTTCCCTTGTCGTAGGCCCAAAGAGCGGCCCCGGCCAGCAATACAAAAATAAGGCTGCGAAAGGCATCGCCGGCGGCCTGCGAAGCACGGTCTTCTCTTAAGGCTTTTACCAGCTCTTTACCGGCTTCGCCACCATACTGCTGCGCCATCTGATCGTCCCGCATACCTTTGAAGTCCATCATAGTCTGGGTGGCGATAAGAAGAAGGACACAAAGACCACCGGTGATCAGCAGCGAAAGCTTCAGTTTTTTCAGCAATTCCTCCTTGCTGATCCTGTCATTGAAAATATCATTCAGCGCCCAGATCGCCATAAGCGGGAAGATCACCGAGCTAAGGCTCAGCGCCATGTTGGGCGAACGGAACTTGTTGAACAGGGGCAGGTGATCAAAAAGAAAATAGTTGAGCGTGGAGAAATTCTTGCCCATGGAAAGCAGCATAAAGAAAACCGCTGCGCCGGCCAGCCACCATTTATAGGGGTTACGGATAACGAACAGGGAAAGCACGAACAGGAAACAGATGATCGCACCGAAATAGATAGAGCCCGAGAGCATAGGCTGCGGTCCCCAATAGAGGCTGGAATGGCGGGTCATCATTTCTATGGCGTCGGGAGCGGCGCCCATGTCGGCGAGCTTTTTCCCGAAGTGGGAATCTTCCCCGATATTTTCATTGCTGGAACCGCCATAAAGATTAGGCACCAATATGCTTAATACCTCGGCACGCCCGTTGCTCCATGAAAAAGCATACTCCTTGTCGAGGCCGGTAGATTGCTCTTGTTGAGCCGCGGCTCCTTTTTCTTTAAGTTCGCTGGCGCCGCCGCGAATGGAATAATGGCTGTATTCTTCCGTTTGTAAAAGTGATGATGCATTCACAAGGCAGGCCGCTCCGGCTGCCAGTGCCAGCACCAGGGATGCCTTCAACCACCTGGCACCTTCCTTTTTACGCAAAGCGTCAACAAGCGCGGCCACCGAAAGAGCTGCCACCAGGAAAATGGAATAAAAAATGATCTGCAGGTGATTGGCCATAAGGAATAGCGCCAGGAAAATGCCTGTAATAGCTGCTCCCTGCCAGTATTTACCCCGGTAAGCCAGGATAATCCCGGCCATAAGCCCTGGTAAAAGGGCGAGATCAATCATTTTGGTATTGTGTCCTGCAGCAATAAGCGTTGGATTGTAGGTGCTGAAGGCAAAGGCAACGGCGCCGATGACGCCCAGCCACCGGTTGATCTTCAGCACGGAAGCCAGCACGTAAAAGCAGAGCATGGCCAGCAGGAAAAAGGATACAGGCGTCTTTTCTACACTGGCAAAGATGACCTCAAGGACTTTACCGTACCAATTGGCGCCCGAAGGTGTTGCCTGGAACATACCGCTGAAAGTGCTGTTGGTCCATTGGGGGTAATGCCCGGTCTTCTCCATGTAATCGCGGGATTCCTTGGAGCTCCACAGCCACGACTTGGTATCGTGCTGATCCAGGATCTTTCCCTGGAGGGCAGGGTAGCAGAAGATACAGCTGATCACCAGAAAAATACCGATGGCCCACAAATGCGGCAAATACTTCTTAAATCCTTCCTGTTGTTGCATAAAGCGCTGTTGATAGTTTAATGTGGACAAAAATAGCTTTTTTAGTTATTGCCTGGTAAGCATTGGCGTACATTCCGTCGCGATGATAAAATGATAATTATTACTTTTGAATGTATGAACAGGATAGAACAATTGCAGGCCTTTCTGAAGGATAGCCCGGGAGATAGTTTTCTGCTCCATGCGCTGGCGCTGGAGTATATCAAAGCCGGAGATGATGGCGGAGCCCGTTCCTGCTTTGAGCAGAACCTTGAACGGTCGCCGCAATATGTCGCTACTTATTACCATCTGGGAAAATTGCTGGAACGTGCCGGAGATACCGATGAGGCGGTCCGCATTTATAGCCTGGGTATGGAGCAGGCTGCCGCCGCGGGCGATAACCATGCCCTGAGCGAGCTGCGCAGTGTTTATGAAGATTTAATTTATTGAGTATTGTAAAATAATTGTTAATAGATTCGGGGTTTCGCTATTTGTCCCCCTGCTTTTTTTGGTGTAATTTCAGTCGCATACCCCTCTTCGCGGGGGAAATATGCGACATTTTTTTTCTGCTAACTGATGCCGGAGCCCCTGAGGCTCCGTACGTCTCTAAAACCAATAAGCTTATGAAAAAATGGCTACTCCTTTCTCTTATGGTCACGCAGGTGCTCTTGTCCTTTGCGCAAACACCACCTTACTATAAGGGAACCGGAACAACCACCAGCACCATCCCGCTCAACAGTACAGCAATGCGATCGCAGCAGATTTACCTGCCTGGCGATTTTAATATTCCCCCGCCACCAGGGCTGATCAGCAAAATATACCTGAGGAATTCTACTGCAGCGAGCACCGGTACCTATACCAATTTCAATATCGCCTTTCTTCAAAACAACCTCACTGTTTTTCCCAATACTACTTTTCTTACCGGCGCCGTGTCCGCTCTTTCTGCACCCTCCTTTACGGTAACGGGGGCCGCGACCTCCGGCGGCTGGTTTGAAATCGTACTGCCAACCCCCTTCCCTTATGACAATACGCAATCCCTGGTCGTGGAGATCTCTTATTCCGCCAAAACGGGTGGGATAACCTGCTATAATACCTCATCTTCCAATAAAAGGCTATACAGCACCTCTTCCAATACGGCGGCGACGGGCACTTTATCAAGCACCTGGAGCGATCTGGGCCTTGAAATTACACCGGCGCCGCCCTGCGTTAATCCGCCAACGCCAGGTACAGCCCAGGTGGCGCCTGCCGGCAGCCTTTGCACGGGCACCAGCATCCAGCTGTCTTTAACCGGCAACTCCACCGGGTCGGGACAAACTTATGAATGGGAGCGTTCGCCCACCAATACGCCTTTTGTACCTACCAGCCTGGGGGCAGCCGGTGCTTCTTCCAACCTCACCATCACCGCTACCGCTACCGCCTGGTATCGTGCCAGGATCGTGTGCGGCGCCAATGCCCCGGTGTACAGCACCCCGGTACAGGTTGTGGTTAACCCCGCTTTTCCCGGAGGGACGTATACCATTGATAACGCCCTGCCCACCGCCGGCGCCAACTTTAACTCCTTTGCCGATGCCATCGCTGCCCTGAGCTGCGGCATTGCAGGGCCTGTGGTTTTTAATGTCAATCCTGCGACGCCTTATGGAGAGACCCTCTCCTTCGGCGCTATCGGGGGGACGAGCGCCGTCAATACGATCCGTTTCAATGGTAACGGCGCTACGGTACAGTTTGCCAATACCAGTACCAACCGGCAAATGCTGACCTTCTCCGGCACGCGTTATGTTACTGTCGACAGCCTTAACTTCAAAACGCTGGCCCCCGATTACGGATGGGCGGCGCTCATTACCCAGAACGCCGCCTGGGACAGCATTACCCGCTGCACGTTCGACCTGGGCGGTATTACAGCTACCTCATCAGCCAATTCGAGCGGTATCTGTTTTTCCGCATCAAATACTTCGGCTACCAGCACCGGCAGCAACGGCTCACGCTGCTATATCGGTCACAACTACCTGAAAGGACCTACCGGAGCAGGAGGGCCTTACTATGCCTTGCCCCTGGCCGGCGCATGCGACAGCAACACTATCGAAGGCAACCGTATTGAGAACTTCTATTATTATGGTATTTATGTAAACGGCGCTACCGGCACCCGTATCCTCAATAATGATTTGAACCGGACCACCAAGACCAGTACGACTACTTTCTACGGTATCTATACCACCGGTACGACGCCGGGAACCCTGATCGCGGGCAACCGGCTGCACGATCCGGCTGCAGCAGGATCGTCCGGCACCGGCAGCACTTATGCCTTATATCTCCTGGGCGATGCCACCAGTGGTAATGGCAGCCTGGTTTACAATAATGCGGTGTATAATCTTACTTCCAATGGTATTATCTACGGCCTTTACCTGAGCTCTGCCGCTTATACCAAGGCCTATCACAATACGGTCAATATAGATCAGGTGCTGACCGGCACGTCCACGAACTACGGTATTTATGCCTCGGGTACCAATACCGATGTCGTGATCAAGAACAACATGATCAACATCACTGGCGGTACCGGCGGTACCAAATACGGCTTTTATTACAGCGCGGCGGCCAGCATAGCCGACGCTCAGCACAACAATATTTATGTCAATTCCAGCCAGTCCGGAGCACAGAATTACGGCTATTATACCACAGCCTATGCTACCCAGGCGGCTTTCCAGGCAGCCTATCCCACGCTGGAAATAGGTTCGCCGTCGGTCGATCCGCAATTCGTCAATGTTGCCGCCGGAGACCTGACGCCGGGTAACTATGCCTTGTTTGCTTCCGGAGAGGACCTGACCGCTGTAGTGCCGGCCGATATCCTGGGTCGGCCGCGCCCGCCGGCGCCCATGGTTGGTGCGTTTGAGATACCGGTTACTGGTGTCAACAATGCCGGAACTATAGCCCTGGTAACGCCATCGGGCAGCTTTTGCGCCGGGCAGCAGCAAGTGAAGGTAGCGATCGTTAACGGCGGGTCCAACGATATCAATTCCGTGCAGGTGCGCTGGGAAGTGAATGGCGTGGCCCAGCCTCCTGCAACCCACAATACACTCCTGGTGCCGCTGACCAATCCTGCGGGCCCCAGCATCGATACCGTGATCCTGGGCGTTGCCAATTTTCCGGCGGGTGCGCCGGCAACGATAAAGGCATGGACCTATTTGCCCAATGGTGCTGCAGATATCGAAAACGGCAACGATACCCTAACGGCAACAGTACAGCCTGCTGCTTTCAGCCTTGCTTCCAACCTGGATACGATCTGTCTCGGCAGCAATGCCTACCTGTCGCTCGCACCCGGCACGGGTTATACTCCGGGACAGCTGCTGTGGCAGCATTCTGCCAACGGCACTGCCTGGAATGATATCCTGAACACGGATACCATACGCTATGTAGCGGCGGGTCTTACTGCGGATGCCTGGTACCGGGTGCGCATCGCCGGTGGCGTCGACTATTGCTATACTGACTCCCTGAAAATTTCTGTAGCTGACCCGCAGATCGTTTCTGCGCCGGATACAGGTAGCTGTGGTCCGGGTTCCGTAGCGCTTTATGCAACGGCATCGGCCAATGCCAACGTGAAATGGTACGACAGCCCGACGGCTACAGTGCCTGTAGGTACCGGCAACCCTTTCAATACGCCTTTCCTGAGCACCAACACCAGCTACTATGTTGCGGCGGATATCGGCTCGGCGCAGCCCCTGCCTTCTTTTGTCGGCAATGGTACCGGCACTACGACCAGCTCGTACTCGCCCTTCTATGCCAGCTACCAGTCGACCAAAGTGCAATATCTGGTGAAAGCTTCGGAATTGCAGGCGCTGGGCTTCAATGCGGGGGAGATCACCTCTATCGGCTTTGATGTATTGTCTTCAGCAACGACAACACCGCTTACCGACTTTACCGTCAAGCTGAAAGCCGGTACCTTCAGCGGGCTGACCACCACCTGGGAGCCCGGTATGACGCCGGTATTTACCACTGCCGGCTATGTGATCACGCCCCTGTCGGTAAACCAGTTCGTGCTCCCAGTACCTTTCCCCTGGAACGGAATCGACGATATCATTGTTGAAACCTGCTACCAGAATACGGCGCCGCCTACGGGCACAACTGCCGTGCGCTATACCTCAGCTCTTCCCTTTACATCGGTGCACTACCTCTATTCCAATGCTGCCAACAGCTGTTCCAGTCCCGGTACCGGGTATACGACCACATCGCGCCCCAATATCCAGTTTGGCATGCGCTCACCCTGTGAAAGCAGCAGGGAAGAGGTTGTGGCGATGATCTATCCCGTGCCGGATGTGAATCTCGGCAACGATGCCTCGATCTGTGGCGATGCAGAGCAGACAGCTACCCTGGATGCGGGTAATCCCGGCAGCAGCTACCTTTGGGATGATGCTTCGACCGGGCAAACACGTGAGATCGACGCATCCGGAACCTACTATGTGACGGCCATCAATACTTTTGGCTGCCGCCAGTCGGATACTGTGAACATTACGCTGCTGGAATCGCCGGTGGTTGAGCTGGGCAACGATACGACGATCTGCGAGGAAGCAACCTTAACGCTGGATGCGGGGCCTACCGGTACGGATTACTTCTGGAATACCGGCAGCGACCAGCAGCAATTGCTGGTGGAAGAGCCGGGAACTTATGCGGTAATCGTAACCAGCGCCGACGGCTGCTCTGTCCGGGATACGATCACAGTGAGCATGAGCGGGCAATTGCCAGCTTACGACGGCATCAGCGTAAGCAACGACGGCCTGCTGACTTATACCTTTGCTGCTATTGACCCGGTAAATGTAGTGGCCTACCGCTGGAACTTCGGCGACGGAACACCGGAGTCTACCGATCCCGAACCCACGCACACCTATGCTGCCGAAGGCGTGTACAGGGTTATGCTGGAGCTGTTCAGCAGCTGTGGTTCGATCGTCGATACGCAATCGGCGAATACTGTGGGCATTGAGAAGATCCGGGTAGGCCCAGACGAGCTGGCCTTGTATCCCAACCCGGCGCAGCATACGATCCACATCCGTAATAAAGGTAGGCTGGTAATGGAGCAAGTGATCGTGAACACAATGCTGGGACAGACTTTGTATGAAAGAAAAGCACAGGACAGAGCTTCCCACGATATCGATCTGTCGGCTTTTGCGCCCGGAATGTACCAGGTACAGATCCGAACCAATAAAGGAGTGATCGTCAGAAAGATAGAAATTCTGAGATAGTATAGGACATTTTTATGTTCTTAAAAGTGTGTTCCTGAAGAGGAGCACACTTTTTATTTTTAAAATTTAGTTAAAATTAACCAAAAATTAACCAACGAATTTCAGGCTTTTGCCTGTCTTTTCTACCAGGCGGAGGTTACCGTTGCGGGATATCTGTGCCTGGTCCTGAAATCACTTTTTAGTCATGACTGATTCTTTATCCATTTATTAAGCGCCCCGTTTATGAAAAAAGTATTTACTGTGAAATGGAGCCGTTCGCTGGCGCCCCTGATGCTGGCTCTTCTGCTCTTAGGCGTATGCTACCCCTTGCATGCCCAGATCCCGGCCAGCTCTTATATTTTTTCCTCCCAGGCTGGAACCTTTACTGAGATTACCGGCGGAACCGCGGTAACCTCTGTCCAGGATGATGATGTGCAAAGCGCCGTGATCAATATCGGATTCAACTTTATTTATTGTGGAAACACTTATACCAGCCTGCGGGCTAATTCCAACGGCTGGCTCACCTTTGGTGGCGGCACGACCAGCTCCGGGACCATGCGGGAAAACACAACCGCTAACCTGGCTACGATCAAGCTGCTGCTGATGCCGCTCTGGGACGATCTGAACGGTAATGCAGGCAATGCCAGTTACCTGGTGACCGGCACTTCGCCCAACCAGGTTTTTACTTTTCAATGGAAAAGCTGGAAATGGTACTGGAACGGCGCCGTTAATATTTCCTACCAGGTAAAGCTCTATGAAACCACCAATGTGATCGAGTACATTTATCGCCAGGAAGCCAGCGCCGGTACACCCAGTGGTTCCAGTGGATGTACTATTGGTATCGGTGACGGTGCAGCCACACCTACGTACCTGTCGCTGAACAATGCCACTGCTACGCCTACTGCTTCCTCTACTACGTTCACTACTGATATTCAGACCAGGCCGGCTACCGGGCAGATCTACCGGTTCACGCCACCGCCGCCCTGCTCTTCGGTGACCACCTGGCCCGTAGCTGTAACACCAATAGCCTCGCCTAATCCCGTATGCGTGTCCAGCGGCGTGGTCAGCCTCAATCTCCCGGCTGTAGCGCTGCCTGTCGTCAGTGGTCTTTCCTATCAATGGGATACCTCGGCCAATGGCACTGCGAACTGGGGCGCCCTAAGCGGCTCGCTCAGCGCACCGCCTTATACGGCTACCGGTGTGACCAGCACCCGTTATTTCCGCTGCCGTGTATTCTGCAGCGGCGGCACGACACCCGTCTGGACCTCCAACAGTATCCAGGTGGTCGTGACCAATCCCGGTTCCGCTACGGCGATCAATGGCAGCCGTTGCGGTCCCGGCGTAGTAAGCCTGGGTGTCACCCCGCCGGCAGGAAGCGCAACCATCCGCTGGTATCAGAACGCCACCGGCGGCGCCATACTGGGCACAGGCAATACTTATACGACGCCTTACCTGACTGCCAATACCACTTACTATGCTGTAGCGGCCTCGACGCCAACCAGTATTACCGCCGGCCGGCCGGCGCCCCAGGGCTCTTCTACCGGTTTTACCTTCAGCAACGACTACGGTATGGTCTTTAACGCGACACAGCCCTTTACGCTCCAGTCGGTAGATGTTTACCCAACCAGCGCTACTGCAGGCTCAACCTATGTGCTGCTGAAGAACAGCGCCGGCGTTACCCTGCAGACTGCAGGGCCCTTTGTACTGCCTATCGGCACTGGCACTACAGTGACCGGCGGCGCCACACCTGTATCTCTTCCCGTGAACCTGAGTGTAAGCCCGGGCACCGGCCTTCGCCTGGTGGACAGCGCCCGTACAGGAAGCATTATCCGCGATAATCCAATCTCGGGCTGGACCTATCCGCTGCCAATCGGTACGGTAGGTAACATTACCTCGGGTCTTGCGGCAGGCGGTATCAGCACTACAACCCATTATTATTTTTATAACTGGCAGGTATCTGCTGCCTGCGAAGGCCCGAGAGTACCGGTAACGGCGACGATCAATAGCAGCACGGCCGTGGCCAAAACTTTTCCTGCGGTAGTATGCAATAACAGCATAGCGACCATTACCTTAACGCCGCCCACACCTGCTTACCCCAGCTACAACTGGAGTCCGCAGACCAACCTGTATACCAATGCCACCGCTACAACACCTTATACCGGCGGCTCAGCAACAACGGTATACCTGAAAACAACCAATGTAGGCACCCAGACCTATTATATGATGGCCGGCAATCCCAATGTGCCTACCGGCTGTACATTTGCAGATACTGTAAAAGTGTGGGTACAGCCGGGGGCTGTCACCATTAAAGGAATGCCCGATACCATATGCGTGAGCGGTACTAGTACCTTGTCGCTGGATACTGTAGCTGGCTATGCGCCAGGCACCATCCAATGGCAGGATTCTATACCAGGCACCAGCACCAGCTTTGCCGATATTGCCGGTGCAACCAATCCTGCTTATACCACGCCCAGCCTTTACTTCGGGCAGAACCGCTATTACCGTGCACAGATCCGCGCCGGTTCGGCTATCTGCGAAACCCCTGTCAAATATGTGGTGATCGCCAATCCAACCATCATCAGCGCGCCGGACAGCTTCCATTGCGGTCCCGGCCCGGTAACGCTTACCGCGGTAACCGGTGGTAACGGAGCCGCCGTATGGTATGATTCCCCCACCGGCACCACACCTGTCGGCAGCGGCTCTCCCTTTGTAACACCTTATCTGGCCACTACCACCAGCTACTACCTGGCCTCCAGCGGCGGGGGCAGCCAGGGTACTCCGGCTATAGGAGCGGGTGCCCTGGTGAGCGCTACCCAGAGCGTAACGCCTTTCTCTTCCGGCTGGGGCGGCAGCAAGCACCAATACCTGATCCGCGCAGCAGAGCTGACTGCAGCAGGCATACCGGTAGGCGCCCGCCTGAGCTCTCTTGGTCTCGATATTGTTGTCGGCAGCACCACCTATCCCGGCTTTGCGATCTACCTGAAGAATACCACAACCAATGCTCTGCCCACTTCGTATGAGACCGGCGTAGTGCCGGCAAGGCTTGCAGCCAACCATACGACCAGCCCCGGCATCAATACTTTCGTTTTTGACGCGACTCCAGGCTTTGTATGGACAGGCGGCAACCTGCTGATCCAGACTTGCTGGAGCAACGGCCCCGGCGTATTTAACGCTACCGGAAGCACGGTCCGTTATGACAATACTACCTATGCCGCATCGCGCCGTGGTCAGATAGACGATATTACTCCTGCGAATATGTGCGCTGCGACTTCTCCCAGTTCATCGGCCAACTACAACCAACGTCCTAAATTCTATATCGGGTACGACAACCGTTGTGAGTCGCCCCGCCAGGAAGTGATCGCTTACATTCATCCTGTACCCAATGTTGACCTCGGTCCCGATATCAACGAGTGTGTGGATGCCGGTGCGATTAAAGTGCTGGATGCCGGTGTGCAGCCCAATACCCCTCAATTCCTGTGGGATAACGGTTCGGCCAGCCAGGTACGTGCCGTAAGCGAAAGCGGGCAGTATTATGTAAAAGTAACCAATCAGTACACCTGTGCAAAAAGTGATACCATCAATGTTACGCTGCGTGCTAACCCTGTAGTGAACCTGGGCAACGACACTTCGGTATGTAATGGTGTGTTGCTGCCTTTGAATGCCGGCAGCAACGGCATCAGCTATTTCTGGAGCAACGGCGCTACCAGCCAGGTGATCAATGTGAATACTCCCGGCAGCTACAACGTGTTTGTGACCAACAACCAGGGCTGTATCAAATCGGATACCATAGTAGTGACAATGGCTGGTGAGCTGCCAAGCATCGATGGTGTGAACATTACCAATAACGGTGTGAATACGTTCCACTTTACGGCGATGAACCCGCAGAATGTGATCGGCTATGACTGGGATTTCGGCGACGGCTCGCCGCACAGCTTCCAGCAATCGCCGACACATACTTATGCTCCCGGTGCGGCCGACTATATTGTCGTGTTGCGCATGAGCAGCAGCTGCGGTTTCTATACCGATTCCACATCCGCCCATATCGTAGGTATTCACCAGCTGAACGTAGGCAACGATGAAATGACCGTTTATCCCAACCCGGCTAAAGCCACGGCTACTATCCTCAACAAAGGCAACCTGAAGATGGAGAAAATAGAAGTGTACAATGTGCTGGGCCAGGTGGTCTATCGTGCAGCAGCCGACAGCAAGGATAAGCATACACTTGCTTTAAGCGGCATGGCTTCGGGTGTTTATACCATCCAGGTGTATACCGATAAAGGAACGGTAGCCCGCAAACTGGAAATAATAAAGTAAGAATAAGAAAATATATTGTGAAAGCTCCGGGATTTTTGTCCCGGAGCTTTTTATTTACTTACCAATCTGATTCATAGTCAGGATCATATATGAATAATGAACATTATTAATGTGATAAAAGGTGCCTATTTTACTAGTTTTTGCGCATAAATATCTCCGTAAATCATTCGTTAATGATAAAATAATATTTTAAATTCGTAACACTATTGTTGAAACAATAAAACAGAAATTATGCAGAAAACAAGTACACTGAAACATGTTTGGCAACGGTACAAAACAAAGGCAGCAATGGCTTTGCTCCTGCTTTGTATGTTCTCGCCCGCAATGGCACAGCCCGGATTTATTGTGCCCTTTTGCTCCGGAGGTCCTCCCTCTTCCACCACGTCCACTACCTATGGTCCGATGTATTCTTCATCGACCACCAACGCTACGAGCCGCTTTGCCTACATCTATCCTGCTTCGCAGCTGGCTTCTATTGCCGGTTCCACTATCAACAACATTTATTTCAACCGGGCTTCGGCGGGCAATGCCATGCTGGGTACGCCCAATTGCAAAATATACCTGAAGCAGGTGACCAATGCGGACTTCGGCGCCGGTGCGCTCACCTGGGCAACGGAGATTGCTACAGCCAGCCTGGTATATGACGGTAACCCTGCAACTATTGTAGGCACTACAACTGGCTGGAAAAATTTTCCGCTCAGCACGCCTTTCCCTTATGCCGGCGGTACGCAAAACCTGGCGGTATTCGTAGAATACCAGAACACCACAGCCAGCAATACGATCAACTGGTCTTATGAGTACACCTCTCCCTGCGTGAATACCAGCAACAGCAATACAACCAAGTATACTTACAATACTTCGGGCACCTTGCCGGCAACCCTGGGCTCGAGCAATTACCGCAGGCCTTACATTGGGTTCGATTATGTATTCCCGCCCTGTAATACCCTGACGTTGCCCTCCAGCGGTACCCTTACGGCCTTCCCGGCTAACATCTGTATTTCAGGTCCCACCACGCTTACCTTTAACCCGGCAACACCGATGCCTGCTGCCAGCGGGATCACGTACAAATGGCAATCCAGCCCTACAGCCGGTGGTACTTATACCGATATTCCCGGCGCTGTGACCACAACGCCTACTTACACTACAGGAACACTGACTGCCGCAAACACTTTTTTCAAGTGTGTGGTATTGTGTAATACAAGTACAGTGCTCACCTCCTCCGCATCCAGTGCCGTTGTTGTATCCAATCCGGGTTCGCCCACCGGCACACCCGGTTCCCGCTGTGGTCCCGGTACTGTGAACCTGTCGGCCACCGGCGCTTCCGGAACCACGCTGCGCTGGTATGATGCTGCTACCGGCGGCGCGCCGCTGGGCACCGGTACTGCTTTTACCACACCGTACATTACCGCTACCCGGAATTTCTACGTGACTGCCGGTACGCCGCCGGCTCCGGCAAATGCCACAGTAGGCGCAGGCGCCCTGGTGCCTTCCTTCCAGTACCTGACGATCTTCGCCGGCGGCTGGGGTGGCTACAAGCACCAGTACCTGATCCGTGAATCGGAAATGATCGCGGCTGGCATCATGCCCGGCGATGCGATCAATTCCATCAGCGTAGACAATGCCAATGGTACCGGAACTTATAACGGCTTTACCTTAAGCCTGAACAGTACTACCGTTACTTCGCTGTCTTCTACATTTGAAGTAGGCGCAAGCGCTGTATTCGGCCCTGTCAACTATACGACTACTGTCGGTATCAACACCTTTACGCTTACAGCACCTTATACTTATACAGGGGGCAGCCTCCTGATCGAAACCTGCTGGAGCAATGCGACTACTTCCAATCCTTATTCCAACATCCGTTACGACAATACGACCTTCCCGGCCACTCACTATGCCTACCAGGATAGTCAGCCGCCTTCAGTGATCTGCGCAGGGCCGTCAAACAATGGTACGCCGGAGAATACCCGCCCCCAGTTCAAATTTAACTACAATACGGCCTGCCAGGGCCCGAGGGTAGCCGTACAGGCGACCGTCACGGCACCTCCTGCGCTCACCAAAACTGCTCCGGCTATCGTTTGTAGCGGGGCTATAGGCAGCTTCCAGGTAACTTCGCCTGTAGGTCAGTATTCCAATTATGCCTGGACTCCGGCCGCTGAGCTGTATACCAACGCTGCTGCTACCACTCCTTATGTGGCCGGCAGCAATGCGCCTACCGTTTATTTTAAATCCTCTACTGCAGGCGCCCGCCAGTTTGCGCTTTATGCAACCAACGCTGCAGCGCCCAACTGTGCTTTCGCCGATACCGTGCGTACCTGGGTACAGCCTGATTCTGTGAGCATCAGCGCGATTCCCGATACCGTATGTGCTCCTTCGGGCAGTACTACGCTTAAGCTGGTGCCTTCAGCAGATTATGCACCCAACGGGATACAATGGCAGCAGTCGAACGACAATATCACCTATACTGATATCCCTGGTGCGACAGGCATTACCTATGTTACGCCTGCATTGTCTGCCAACCGTTACTTCAAAGCCCTGATCAAGTCCAACACCCCGGGCGTCAATTGCGAAGCCCCCGTTAAGCTGATCGTAGTGGCCAATCCGACCCTGACCAGCTGGACCGACAGCTTCAATTGCGGACCAGGTACCGTAACTTTACAAGCAACTGCCGGCGGATATGGTAATGTAAGGTGGTATGCCAACGCTACCGATAACACACCTATCGGCGGGGGAAGTCCCTGGACCACGCCTTACCTCGGCGCGACGACTACCTATTATGCTGAGTCGGGTACAGGTGCTATCCAGCCCGCGCCTACCTTTATCGGTACGGGAACCAACGCTACCTATTGGGGATACCTGCCTTATTTTGCCGTGTACAATGCCGCCAACAAAGTGCAGTGGATGATCAAAGGCTCCGAGATGCAGGCTGCGGGCTTCTCTCCAGGCCTCATTACCGAGCTTGGCTTTGAAGTGACAACCAAGTCGGGTTCCATATCGATCGCGACGCTCACCTACAGCATGAAGCAGGTGGCCAGCACGGCTACGCTCGGCGCTACCTTCAATACCGGTATGCAGCAGGTGTACACGACTACCAATTACAATCCCACAGCCAATGCGGTCAATACCCATACGCTTCAGAGTCCTTTCTTCTGGGATGGCAGCTCGAATATTATACTGGAAGAATGCAGCACCAATCCGACCAGCAATTACGGCTATGTGAATGTGAAATACAATTCCGCTCCTGCGCTCTATTACTATGTTTCCAGCAATGGCGCCAATAACTGTACTGCCCCGGGAGGTGTTTACAGCTCTTCGACCAGGCCTAATATCCGTCTGACTATGCTGGGCGGATGCCGTTCGCCCAGGCAAGCCGTTACAGCCTTTATCCGTCCGGTACCTGATGTAGACCTGGGCGCTGATATCAACGAGTGCGTGGATTCCGGTGCGATCAAGGTGCTGGATGCCGGTGTGCAGCCCAATATGCCCCAGTTCCTGTGGGATAATGGCTCCGTGAGCCAGGTGCGCGCTGTAAGCACAACCGGCCAGTATTATGTGAAGGTAACCAACCAGTATACCTGCGTAAAGAGCGATACCATCAATGTGACGCTGCGCGAGAATCCTGTAGTGAACCTGGGTAATGATACCACCGTTTGTAACGGCGCTGTGCTGCCCCTGGACGCCGGCGGAGACGGCATCAGCTATTTCTGGAGCACCGGCTCTACCAACCGGGTGCTGAATGTAAACAGTCCCGGTACCTACAATGTATTTGTGACCAACAACCAGGGTTGTATCAAGTCGGACACAATACAGGTGAATATGGTAGGCGAGCTGCCGACTATCGATGGCATCAACATTACCAATAATGGGGTGAATACTTTCCATTTCACCGCGATGAACCCGCAGAATGTGATCGGCTATGACTGGGATTTCGGTGACGGATCGCCACACAGCTTCCAGCAATCGCCCACCCATAGCTACGACGTTAACCCGGCCAACTATATCGTGGTGCTTCGCCTGAGCAGCAGCTGTGGTTTCTACACTGATTCCACATCCGCCCATATCGTAGGTATTCACCAGCTGAACGTAGGCAACGATGAAATGACCGTTTATCCCAACCCGGCTAAAGCCACGGCTACTATCCTCAACAAGGGCAACCTGAAGATGGAGAAAATAGAAGTGTACAATGTGCTGGGTCAGGTGGTCTACCACGCGGCTGCCGACAGCAAAGACAAGCATACGCTTTCGTTAAGCGGCATGGCTTCAGGTGTTTATACTATCCAGGTGTACACCGATAAGGGAACTGTTGCCCGCAAACTGGAAATACTCAGATAATTATCTTCTACAGACCCCTTCATCGACATATGGCGATGAAGGGGTTTATTTCCATTACCCCAGTCAATAATCCTAAAATCATTTGTGCATGAAAAGAATTTACTGCAACACGGCAGCTTCGAAACGCGTTTTCAAAAACCTGCTGCTGGGCGTTTCCTTCTTCGCTCTGGCACAGGAAGCGGCTGCCCAGACCTATTGTACTCCGACTTATACCTACAACTGTTCTTCGGGCGACGACATTAAAGACATGATCCTGAACGGTGCTGCCGGTACCATGATCAACAATCTGAATAATCCCTGCCCCTCGACAGGCTACCAGGACTATACCACTTCCACCGCGCCGAATATGAGCGCGATACTGATCATGGGCAATTCGTATAATGGTAATGTAACCACCAGCTATGCCTATGCCAGCGAATCGGTGAAAGTGTGGATCGACTTCAACCACAATGGTACATTCGAATCTACCGAAGTGGTGGCCACGTTGAATGCGATCAGCAATACGAGCACCGGCGCGATCACAGTAGCTGTGCCGCTGACGGCTACTGCAGGCGTTACCCGTATGCGGGTAAGGCTGGTCTATACCTCAAGCGCTACCAGCATCGATCCCTGTAACAATGCTTCTTATGGAGAGTGCCACGATTATAAGGTGACCCTGCAGCCTCCTGCGCCACCCAACAACGCCGGTGTCGGCAGCCTCATCAGTCCTGATGCTACGCCCTTCTGTTCCAATTCGATGAAGGAGGTTTCGGTAAGCGTGATCAACCTGGGTTCCAATGCGCTGAATTCGGCCAATATCAACTGGTCGGTTGATGGCGTGGTGCAGCCTGCCGTGACGCTGCCTTCGACCCTGGCCAACTATAAGGACAGTGTGACCGTGGTGCTGGGCAATGTGCTGTTTCCCTCCACTACACCTCTTCAGATCGTAGCCTGGACTGATATGCCGAATGCTACCACTGACGCGGATCATTCGGATGATACGCTAAAAGCATCGGCTGCGGCTGTGCTGCAAGGTGTGGACGTGCACCTTTCGCCCAGGGATACCACGATATGCCAGGGCGGATCTGTTACCTTTGATGCAGGTTCTTTCCCCTATGATCCCATCTATATCTGGAGCACCGGCAGCCTCGACTCCTTCATTACTGTAGGCGCTGCAGGTAGCTACAGTGTGAAAGTCCAGAATACGCTGGGCTGCTTCGACCGTGATACGGTGGCGGTTTCTCTGCACCCCAATCCCCTGGTGAACTCCATTGCTATTGTTGACAATGGGGACAACTCGTTTACGTTTAATGTAATCGGCGCACAGAACATCAGCGCCTATGAGTGGGATTTCGGCGATGGTTCCACGCCGGTAACCGGTACCGGCTTACCTACCCAGGTTATCCATCCTTATACGACTCCGGGTGAGTACACCGTTACCCTTACGCTATCCAATGACTGTGGTGAGATCAAATCGGAAAGCGTGGTGCTGGTGGGTACGCCTACCGGTATCGGCAGCCATTCTGCTTTGCAAAAAGAGATCAGGCTTTATCCCAACCCGGGCAAGGATTATGTAACCGTTAATGCCAGCAACAATGTTGTCATCAGCCAGATCGACATCTATACCCTTACCGGTCAGCGGGTGCTGAATCTGCCTGCAGGCAACAAGCAAACGATCGATGTTTCCTCATGGGCCAATGGTATTTACCATATGGTAATCTCCACCGATAAAGGCAGGCTTGCCCGGAAGCTTGAAGTGATCCGCTAGGCACTTGGCAAGTGTAAATATTTAAGAGAGGCAGCGTTAAGCTGCCTCTTTTTTTATATACGCTTTTCTTTTACCTTCAAAAAGCATCTCATATGCGCTTGGGAGGCTCTTTTTCATTGTTACCTTTTTCTGCCAAAGGTTAATTTCTTCCTGATTTTAGCCCGTTTACCATTAATTTTAAGGCTTAAACCAGCAATTAGTACGGGTAAAAACCTGGATCACGCTACTAAAGGGAAGCGTCTGGTAGTGGTTTGTTTACATATTATATGTAATTGTGGTCCGGGGATTTGCCACAAACCAACCAACTAATGAATAAAAATCTATCCTTCAAAAGGATAACCTCTTCATTGCTGACCCAGCTCCTCCTGCTGGGTTGGTCGTCGGTCTATGCGCAGATCCCTGCGTCTTCCTACAGCCATACTGCGGTGGCCGGAACATTTACGGATATTACCGGTACCACCGGCGCTACCGTGCTACCCAGTTCTTTTCTGGGCGATGATGTGAGCAGCGCGGCGCTGCCCATCGGCTTCATCTTTAATTACTGTGGTATCGGCTATACCGATGTTGTTGCCTGTACCAACGGCTGGCTCAGCTTCAATGCAGCGACAACATCGACGGCTTATGGTAACACACTGAGTAACCTTACCGGCTCCGGTGCCAGCGATGTAAAGCCGGCATTGATGCCGCTATGGGACGATCACCGGGGCAACGCCGACAGTGCTGCTACCGCTGCTTACGTAACGACAGGCACAGCGCCCAACCGCGTTTTTATCATACAATGGAAAAACTGGCAGTGGTACCGGCTCGGCGCAGTGAACATTTCCTACCAGGTAAAGCTGTATGAGTCGACCAATGTGATTGAGTTCTGCTACCGTCAGGAAGCCAATGGAGGCAATCCCTCCGGAGCCAGCGGAGCAACCATAGGCATCGCTGACGGCGCGGCTACGCCCACTTACCTGACGCTGAATAATGCCAGCGCTGCGGCTACTGCTTCTTCTACTACCTTTACAACCGATATATCCACGCGGCCTGCTACCGGGCAGATCTTCCGGTTTACCCCGCCGCCTGCCTGCAATACCATTACCTCGTGGCCTGCAGCTACGGCTGCTACCGCTGCGCCAACCACCATTTGTAGTATCGGTGGTACAGTAAGCCTCAATGTTGTGGCTGCTCTGCCCGTGGCTACCGGCCTCACCTACCAATGGGAATGGTCGGTGAATGGCACTTTGGGCTGGACCAATATCGGCCCGGTATTGACAACACCTCTCTATACGGCTTCCAATATCACCAGCAGCCGCTATTTCCGTTGCAAAGTACTGTGCAATGGCGGTGCCACGCCTATATGGGTTTCAGACAATACGCCGCAGGTGGTGGTAACTGACCCCGGATCGCCGGTAGCGATCAACGGCACCCGCTGTGGCCCGGGCATGGTAACCCTTGCAGTAACGCCGCCCGCCGGCAGCGCTGGTATCCGCTGGTACCAGGATGCTACAGGCGGCGCCCCGCTGGCTACCGGCAGCAGCTATACTACCGGCTATCTTACACAGAACACTACTTACTATGCCGTGGCTGCTTCTGCGGCTACCGGCATTACTGCCGGCCGGCCTGCGCCCCAGGGCTCATCGACCGGCCTTTCCTTCAGCGTCAACTACGGAATGATCTTCGATGCGGCACAGCCCTTTACAATACAATCGGTGGAGGTATATCCTACCAGCACGACCGCCGGTTCTACTTATGTGCTGCTGAAGAATAGTGCCGGTGTTACTTTACAGACTGCAGGGCCCTTTGCACTGCCCATCGGTACAGGAACCACGGTGGCCGGTGGCGCCACACCTGCTGTACTGCCTCTTAACTTTAATGTGAGCCCGGGCACCGGTTACCGCCTGGTAGACAGCGCCCGTACCGGGAGCATTATCCGCGACAATCCTATCTCCGGCTGGAGCTATCCGTTACCTATCGGTACCGTCGGTAATATTACTGCAGGCCTCGGTGGCGGATCGATCAACAGCTCGGCGCATTATTATTTTTACAACTGGCAGGTATCTGCTACCTGCGAAGGCCCGCGGGTACCGGTAACAGCAACCATCAATGCCAGCACACCGGTAGTCCGGACTTTCCCTGAGGTAATCTGTAACAACAGCGTTGGCGCTATTGCGCTCACCCCGCCATCGCCGCCTTACTCCGGCTATTCCTGGAGCCCGCAGACCAATCTTTATACAGATGCGGCAGGCACCGTTCCCTATACCGGCGGCAGTGCGCAGACGATCTACCTGAAAACTTCCACTGCCGGCCCGCAGATCTATTACCTGATGGCCGGAAACCCTGCCTCGGCCACAGGCTGTACTTTTGCCGATACCGTGACGCTTTGGGTGCAGCCGGGCAATGTTGCCATAAAGGGGCTTCCCGATACGATCTGTACCAGCGGCGCGACAACCCTGTCGCTGGCCCCCATTGCCGGCTATGCGCCCGGCGCCATTCAATGGCAGGACTCCATACCCGGCGCCAGCACCGGCTATGCCGATATTGGCGGGGCGACCGGTCCCGGCTATACTACGCCCAGCCTTTCTTTCGGGCAGAACCGTTATTACCGCGCCCTGATCCGCGCCGGCTCCTCTGTATGCGAAAATCCGGTGAAATATATAGTGGTAACCAATCCGACTATCATCAGTACCACAGATAGTTTTCATTGCGGTCCGGGTCATGTTAGCCTTGCTGCTGTTACCGGCGGCAACAGTACGCCGGTGTGGTATGATGCCCCGGCCGGAGGCACGCCGGTAGGTACGGGCGCTACTTTTGTTACGCCCTACCTGGGTGCGACCACCAATTACTATGTAACGGCAAATGGCGGCGGTGCTTCAGGCGATATTACTATCGGCACGGGCGCTGCAACGGCTACAGGCTATGTATCGCCTTTCCATCATGCTTATGGCGGGCAGAAGAACCAATACCTGATCCTGGCTGCAGAGCTGCTGGCTTCGGGCATTCCCGCCGGCGCCAGGATCACCTCCGTGGGGCTGGATGTTGTTATATCCGGGTTTACCTACAAATCCTTCGCCGTAAGTGCGGGACAGACCACGGCCAATGTGCTGACCACCACCTGGCAGCCCAATATGACCGAGGTACGGGCAGCAGCCGATGTGACGACAACAGCCGGCGTGAACACGCTTACCTTTGACAATCCCTACACCTGGGACGGTACCAGCAACCTGGTGATCCAGACCTGCTACAGCAACAACAACAGCGGCGGTACCAGCAATTCGGTACGTTACGATATCCTGAGCTATGCAGCCACCGCTTATCAGCGCACGGATGGCGTAACACCAGCTACTATCTGCGGTAATACTTCTGTTTATGGTACGCTTTCTCAAAGGCCCAAATTCATTATCGGCTACAACAACCGCTGTGAGCCGGCTCGCCGGCTCGTTGTCGCCAGCATTTATCCAAAGCCCGTTGTTGACCTGGGGCCGGACATCAATAAATGTATCGATGCCGGTGAAGCCACCGTGCTCGATGCCGGTCTGCAGCCCGATACCCCGCAATACCGGTGGGATAACGGTTCCGCAAGCCGCGTACGCGCAGTGGTGGAAACCGGCCGGTACCATGTTACCGTAACGAATCAATATACCTGCGCTACCAGCGATACGATCAATGTAACGCTGCGTAAGAACCCGGTGGTGAACCTGGGCAATGATACTTCGGTATGTAACGGTACAGCGCTGTCCCTGGATGCCGGCAACGGCGGCGTCAGCTATTTCTGGAGCAACGGATCTACCGGGCAGATGCTGGATGTCAATACCGCCGGGACCTACAATGTATTTGTGACCAACAACCTGGGCTGCATTAAATCCGATACCATTATTGTGAATATGTCGGGTGAGCTGCCGGCTATCGACGGTATCAACATCAGCAATAACGGGGTGAATACTTTCCGCTTTACCGCCATGAATCCGCAGAATGTCATTGGTTACGAATGGGACTTTGGCGATGGGTCGCCGCACAGTTTCCAGCAGTCGCCGGTACATGCCTATGCCATGGGCCAGGCTAACTATACAGTAGTGCTGCGCATGAGCAGCAGCTGTGGTTTCGTGATCGATTCCACATCAGCTCATATCGTAGGCATCAACCAGCTGAATGTAAGTAATGATGAGATGACCGTTTTCCCGAACCCTGCCAAATCCACAGCGACCATTCTCAATAAGAGTAGTCTGAAAATGGAGAAGGTCGAAGTATATAATGTGCTGGGGCAGATCGTCTATCGTGCAGCTGCCGATAGCAGGGACAAGCACATGCTTACTCTCGGCAGTATGGGTCCGGGCGTGTACACTATACGGGTATATACCGACAAAGGTGCGGTTGCCCGCAAGCTGGAGCTCCTGAAATAACGAGGTGTTATTGCTATAGCAAGGGCTGCCCTTCGGGTGGCCTTTAACCTTTACAGGCGGGTTTAGCCTGACTTAGGTGAAGTTACCACCGGTCCTGTTCCTGCTTTTCGATTTTTGACGCGGAAGAAGACGGGGAAATGCCTGAAGCGACACCAAGCTTTTGCATTTCGTTAACAAACCGAAATCGCTATTATACTGTCTTTACAAAATGAGTCCCATTGTTTCATTTAGGTACCTCTTGAAATAACAGCGCTTGGTTTGTTATTTTAAGAGGTGCTTATCTGCCGTACGGATACAATTTAGCCCCCTGGTTTCGTGCCTATGAAAAGAAACTTTACGCTGAACCGAAGAGTATGCCTGTTGTCTTGTCTGCTGCCTGCTATTCTTTTCTTTATTCCCGTTACTGTTCTTGCTGCCGGACAAACCACTGCGGCCTGCAGCAAGGTAAGCCGGCACGCTGACGGCTTGTCCCTGTATACTTCTTTTCCCCACGCTTTAGTGATCTTAATACCCGGACAGGCACGCCGGTGTCCTGTAATACCGGTTACATCCGGTGCGCATTCGTTGACTTCTTATTTAACTTTTATATGAAAAACAGAGCTCTACCTATCAAGCGCCTGGGACTTGCCCTCTCCCTGGCTGTATGCAGTCTTGGCGCTAAGGATACTTTTGCACAGCTCGCTGCCAATACTTACCAGTTCAGCGCCATAAGCGGCACTTATACCGAAATTACCGGTGGTACCGCGATTGCCGGTATCTCTCAGGATGATGGTACCTCTGCAGCCATTCCTATCGGGTTTACTTTTAACTACTGCGGTACCGATTATACCCAGGTGAAAGTTTGTTCCAACGGTTGGGTTACCTTTAATACGAGCGTTACCAGCACGACCTGGACAAACGACCTGTCCAATCTTGGAACGATCAAACCTGCTTTGATGCCGTTGTTTGACGATTTAGCAGGCTGGGGTACCGGCGCAGCGCCCTCTTATACTGTTACGGGCACAGCACCCAACCAGGTGTTTACCATCCAGCTGAAAAACTGGAACTGGCGTGGGTCTTCCGGCAATCCTCCCAATTTGTCATTGCAGGTGAAATTGTACGAGACCAGCAACCTGATCGAGTTTATCTACCGCCAGGAGCCGGATGCCGGCAACCCCTCCAGCGCTACTATCGGTTTGGCCGATAACGACGCTTCTGTAGGCTACCTGGTGCTGAACAACGCTACCGCGGCGCCTACCGTTTCTTCCACAACCCTGACCACCAGCATCGCTACCCGTCCTGCTACCGGCCAGATCTACCGGTTCAAGCCGATGCCGCCTTTCGATATGAAAGCCGACAGCGTAATTGTAGCCGAACCTTTCTGCTCCAACTCAACACAGCCGGTATCTGCACGGATCGTAAACCTGGGTACTGCTACCATCAATTCGGTTACGGTACAATGGTCGGTAGATGGTGTGCTGCAAACACCGGTAACCTACAGTGCAGCGGCCATAACCAATTTTACAACTGCACCTAATAATACTGCTACGCTTGCGCTGGGCGATGTCTTCTTCCCCGATGCCAGCCCGCGTACGATTAAGGTATGGACCGAACAGCCTAACGGCAATGCCGACGAGGTGCCCACCAACGACACCGTTACCAGGGCGATCGCCGCTGGTCTGCAAGGTGTGGTTGTCGATCTGCAGCCCAAGGATACAACGATATGCCAGGGCGATCACTTCGTTCTCGACGCAGGCGGCTATCCTAATAACCCGATCTATATCTGGAGCACGGGCAGCCTCGACTCCTTCATTACCGTAGGCACCGCAGGCAGCTATAGTGTGAAAGTGCAGAATACGGATGGTTGCTTTGACCGCGATACGGTTACGGTAGCGGTATATCCCGATCCTCTGCTGAACTCCGTAGCTGTTGTGGACAATGGCGACAACTCTTTTACCTTTAATGCTATCGGTGCGCAGCACGTGACCAGCTATAAATGGGATTTCGGCGATGGCTCTGCCCCTGTTGAAGCAAACGGCATGCCTACCCAGGTAATTCATGCTTTCACTACTCCGGGTGATTATACGGTGACGCTTACGCTCTACAACAATTGCAGCGAAGTGACCAGGGAAGTTGTGATCCATATTGCCGGCCCTCCTCCTACGGGTGTAAACGAGCTGGATGCGTTGAGGAAAGATATCCGTATCTATCCCAATCCAGGTAAAGAAACCATCGTGATCAGCCACAGCGGTGGTGTAAAGCTTGACCAGGTTGAGGTCTATAACCTGACAGGCCAGCGCATTATGAGCATTCCCATGAAAGGAGCTCAGCAGCAGATCGATATCTCTGTGCTGGCGCCCGGTATCTACAACGTTATGATCGGCACTGAAAAAGGTAAAGTGACCAAGAAACTTGAAGTCATCCGATAACCAATAAACAAGCAAGCCCGAAGGAGCTGTCCGTAACAGGACGGCTCTTTTGCTTTTTTATTCATGATATTACAGCGTGCAGACGGGCATCTGCGGGATCAAGCGTAAAAGATGGGGGATGCAATATAGGTATGTCCTGAGGAAAATCCGGGCATCGGTTCAGCATCCCGAGGATGAAACCCTTCAGTGCTTATATGTGAGCTTGTGCCCCATCTGCACGGCCGGGCCGGCGGCCGGATGCTTATTCTTCTTGGTAATCCTGGTTTTGCTCCTACGGAGCAATTTATGTTTATTCATATTGGCGCTACAAACGATCGGCTCCTAAGGAGCCCTACAGGATCATCTGCAAACCTTCTCCCATCTGCGGCCTTTTGATTTTATGAATCTTGCTCCTTTCTCTTATTTTTTCAATCCTTACCGGCTTCTAAACCTTCCGGGCAGTCTTTGCAGGATATAGCGGATGAAGGTAACAGCGCTGTATGAACAAGGGGGCTGCTACTTTGCTCAATAAGCAACGACTGTAAAAGCGATAGCAAAGAAAAAGATCAGGATTACCTGGCAACCGGCGTCGAAAACAAGACGCTTGAAAAAAAGAAGTTAATATTTATCCTGGCCCGGGTAAAGGATATGGTTACCGTTCAGGCGCCTGATGATATAAAAATATTGAAAGTAGTTTTGTATAATCTTTATGGACAGCAATTGCATATAGATAACGACCACAGGATTGGTGTATCCAGTCTGGCTACCGTCATCTATCGGTAGTTGTCTTTTATTGGGAAAGGCAGCGCTATGCGCAAGCTTAAAATATGAAAATAGTACTTTCCTTTTTTAAAAACAGGGTGTCTTCTATCCGGCGGACATCCCGTTTTTCGTGTCCTTAGGGGCATCACATACGATTTAAAGTCATTAGCTAAACATAACGCTGCGTTAAATTTTTTTGTTCTTAAGTATAGAATAGTATTGGATTGATTTATCAATTAGCTTCGTTAACTTTTTTATCCTCTCCCCAAACCAATTGTAAATGCTTATTGAGATGAAAACTACATTTTGTAGGTACCTGCGGAACACGATTCTTTCTGCGTTTTTAATCGTTATGGCCAGCCAGGCACAAGCTCAGGTGCCGGCATCAAGCTATAGCTTTGCCGCGCAGGCGGGAACGTTCACCGCCCTTACCGGCGCGACGGATGTGCCGGAGATTGAAAGTGATGAAGACTACTCGGATGCTGTACCTATCGGATTTAATTTTACCTATTGTAACAATACCTATACCGAAGTTGTAGCCAGCTCCAACGGCTGGTTGAGCTTTGGTTCACCAAGCTCGAGCACGAGCTACAATGATGCTTCTTCGCTGAACGATGTCAAGCCCGCATTATTCCCGCTCTGGCAGGATCTTGCAGGAGACGGCGGTACGGCCTCTTACGCCACTACAGGTACAGCGCCCAACCGCGTTTTTACCTTTGAATTTAAAAACTGGTATTGGAATTACAGCGCCAGCACTCCGGTAATCTCTTTCCAGGTTAAGCTGTATGAGACCACCAATGTGATCGAATTCTGCTACAAGCAGGAAACCGGTTCTATCAGCGGCTGGTTCCCTGCGGCAACGATCGGTATCGTCGATGGCGACCCTCTGCCGACATACCTTACTCTGAACAATGCCTCGGCTACGCCCACGGCATCATCCACTACGTTCTATACCGGAATCACGACCAAGCCGGCTAACGGGCAGATCTATCGCTTCAGTCCGCCGCCCAATTGCTCGGGAGGAACTTTTCCCGCTGTAACCGCAGCTGTAGTATCACCTGCAGCAGTATGTATCAGTGGTAATGTGGATCTCAGCCTGAGCACACCGATGCCCATTCTTACCGGTCTTTCCTACCAGTGGCAATACTCTGAAACGGGTGCTGCGCCCTGGACCAATGTCGGCCCGCCCACCAACCTGCCGGGCCAGTCGGCGCCGGTGACCACGCCCCGTTATTTCCGCTGCAATGTGTTGTGCAACGGCGGCGCTACGCCTGTATGGACCTCGGGCAATTCCCCCCAGGTACTGGTCAACAATCCCGGATCGCCTACGGCTACCGGCGCTACGCGCTGCGGCCCGGGTACCCTGCAGCTGTCGGCGACCGGAACAGCTGGTGGCCCCCAGATCAAGTGGTATGCCAATCCCACAGGCGGTGCGCCAATCGGTACCACCAGCACCTGGACCACGCCTTATGTACCGGCAACCACTACTTTCTATGTTACAGCGGGTGCGCCCGATGTTGCCGGAACCAAAACAATTGGTGCAGGTCTGAACGTAACTAACTTCTACGATATTACGCCCTTCACCGGATGGAACGGCGGTTTCAAGCACCAATACCTGATCCATGCTTCAGAGCTTGAGGCGATGGGAATCGAGCCGGGCACGGTGCTCACCTCGCTGGCGTTCGATGTGCTTACCTCCGGTAATACTTACGATGACTTTTCCGTAGCCCTTAAAAATACGACCACTACAGCATTCTCCAGCTCGCCTGTTGCGCTGGAAAGCGGTGCCGTACAGGTTTATACGCCTGCTAACCATACAACCTCAACCGGTCTGAACACCTTCGTGTTTAATTCCGGAACGCCTTTTGTATGGACCGGAGATAACCTGCTGGTGCAAACTTGCTGGAGCAATAACAACAGCTTTAACAACACCAGCGAAGTGCGCTATGATGACGTATCCTTCAATGCCACACAGTACGGCACCGGCTACGATATGCCTGCCAGTGTATTCTGCGATGCGCCGCCCGATATAAGCTGGACCTCCTACGAATCGAGACCCAAAATGGTCTTCGGCTACACTGCTTCCTGCCAGGGACCCCGTGTGCCTGTAGTCGCTACAGTTACGGCTTCTCCGGCGCTTACCGTGACCGCACCGGATGTGATCTGCAACGGAACCATCGCACCCATTACGGTAACGCCCCAAAGTACGCCCTATACTACCTACCATTGGAACGAAGGCGATATCTATACCGATGCCGGCGCTACCGTGCCTTATGTAGGAACCAATTCCGCTACTTCGCTTTTCTTTAAAGCTGCCGATGCGGGCGAGCATGTTTATTATCTCTTTGCAGAAAATACAACGACCAACTGTACATTTGCCGATACCGTGCGCATATGGAATCAGCCAGGTACCGTAACGGTGAAGGCTGTATTGGATACCCTCTGCAATAGCGGGGAATCGATTATCTCTCTTATGCCGGGAAGCGGTTATTTCCCCGGCAGCATTAGCTGGATGGATTCACCCAATGGTACTACCTATGCACCGATCCCCGGAGCTTCTGATCCCAACTTTACCACGCCTACGCTGACCGACAGCCGCTTCTATAAAGTAGTGGTCAAAGCGGGCACCGCCGACTGTCACACTCTCGAGCAGGAAGTGGTGGTAGCGCATCCTGAAGTGGTATCGACCAAAGACAGCTCCCGTTGCGGCCCAGGTGTCGTGACCCTGGAAGCGCAGTCCGGCGGAAACGCGGTGATCCGTTGGTATGATGACCCTGCAGCTACTGATCCTATCGGCGAAGGAAGCCCGTTCAATACACCTTACCTCGCCAGTACCACAACTTTCTACACCTCTGCTGCTACCGGTGCTCCGCAGCCCGAACCTACCCTGATCGGCAGCGGCAACTCTACCAGCAGCTGGACTGAAATGCCCTATAACGTAAACTATATGGGCAATAAGGTGCAATGGCTCATCAAAGCTTCTTCATTGCAAGCTGCAGGGTTCAACGCCGGCTATATCAACTCTGTCGGCTTCGATGTGGAATCGGCTGGTGATGAAGTGGAGAACTTCTCTCTGAGCATGAAGCTGACTACAGCGACTACGCTGGGACCCAGCCTGGAAACCGGTTTGCAGACAGTATTCTCCGCGCCGTCTTACCAGCCGGTATCTAGCTCTGTCAATGTACACAACCTGACCTCCCTTTTTTATTGGGATGGCACCTCCAATATTGTGCTGGAAGAATGTCATAACAATAGTTTCTCCGGTGGCTGGAGCTCAGATGTAAAAAGGACCTTCGGCTCTACGCTGACCAACAGCGCCAATGAGGCTGACCACTGCGCCAACCCGCTTGCGAATACGAATACTTCAACCGATATGCCGATCATCCAGATCGGAATGGTATTGCCTTGTGAAACGGCAAAAGAACCGGTAGTCGCTACCGTACACCCCGTGCCGGTTGTAGATTTGGGTGCTGACGTAGATATCTGCGTAGACGAAGGACAGGAAGTGCTGGTGCTGGACGCCGCTCTGCAGCCCGACAATGGTACTTACCTGTGGGATGATGCCAGCACACAGCAGGTGCGCGCCGTTCATCAAAGCGGTAGCTATTGGGTAAAAGTGACCAACGAATTCAGCTGTGCTAAGGCAGATACCGTTAATATCAACTTCCGGATTAACCCTGAAGTACAGCTGGGTAATGATACCTCAATTTGTAACGGCGCTGTACTGAAGCTGAATGCCGGCGACGATGGTATCGATTACTTCTGGAGCACAGGCGCCGTAACCAAGACCATCAATGTGGCATCGGCGGGTACTTATTTTGTTTTTGTGACCAATGATGTAGGCTGTATCAAATCGGATACGATCAATGTAAGCACTGCCGGTCAGCTGCCCAGGGTAGATGGTATCGTTATCGACAACAATGGTATCAATACCTTTAGCTTCACTGCTGTGAACCCGCAGAACGTGATCGGTTACGATTGGGATTTCGGCGATGGCTCACCGCACAGCAACCTGGCTAACCCGGTACATACCTACGATACGATAGGCGAGTATATCGTTGTGCTGAAGCTGAGCAGCAGCTGCGGTTTCTACACCGATTCTACTGCCGCCAACATAGTGGGCATAAGGCAGCTTAATGTGAGCAATGATGAAATGACTGTTTACCCCAACCCCACAAGGGCCACGGCTACCATACTGAACAAGGGCGAGCTGAAGATGGAACGTATCCAGGTGTATAATGTGCTTGGACAAGTGATCTACGATGCCAAGGCAGACAGCAGGGATAAGCATACTCTGAAGCTGGAAGGCTTTGCCTCGGGTATGTACACCATCGAAGTCTTTACCGATAAAGGAACGGTTGCCCGGAAGCTGGAGATCATGAAGTAACCAGCGTCCATACAAAACGAAGGCCGCCCGGTAAAACCCGGGCGGCCTTCGTTTTGTTTAGCTACTTTCCTGAAATACTTTTCTGAAGACAGGTCCGGTCAGTCCGGGCGGCTGCAGAAGGTTGTAAAAGGAACCGTGCTATGAATGGTGGCCTTGCTGCCCTGGCTGAAGATGCCATAGAGCGATGATCCGCTGCCGCTCATCGATGCATAGACAGCGCCCTGCTGATACAGCTGCTCCTTAATATCGCGGAGTACCGGGTACTGTGCCATCACCGTATCTTCAAAGTCGTTGCGGATATGCGCCTTCCATTCTTCGGGGGAGAGCGTATCGATACGCCGCAGGTCGAATGGTGCGGGGGCAGGCTTTACGCCGCTGAAAGCTAGGGCAGTGCTGACGTGCAGCAAAGGGCAGACCAATTGGATATTATAGCCGGAGAGATCCAGTGCCAGCGGTTCCAGCAGCTCGCCCCTGCCTGCGGCAAAAGCCGGCCGGTTACGGATAAAGAAAGGGCAATCGCTGCCGAGCTGTAACGCGTAGCTTTCAAGCGTATCGTCATCGAGCCCCAGCCGGAAATATTCGTTGAGCATATTGAGCATAAAGGCGGCATCAGCCGAACCACCACCCATGCCTGCGCCCATTGGGATAATCTTGTGTAGCCGTATCTGTAAAGGCTTTACCAGCTTCGGAAAGGCTGTTTGCAGCAGGTTATAAGCACGCCATACCAGGTTGCTCTCCCGGTCTCCCGCTACTGCAAGGCCGGAAAGGGACAGGCTGCTTGCGCTATCCGCTGCATCGATCAGCTCCAGGGCATCCCTGAACGGAACTGGGTAAAACACCGTTTCCAGGTTGTGATAACCATCGTTCCTTTTTCCGGTGATGTATAAGCCGATATTGATCTTGGCATTGGGGAAAGTAAGCATAGGCTATGCAATTATAAGCAGATACGGTATAATTATTTCTGCGGGCTGCAAATTATCGATAAATTTGAACTTTAATGCCGGCAGTGCCGCTACCCTTCATGCAACAGATCATTACCCTTAAGGACATCCGCAAGAACTATTACTTAGGCAAGGAGCCTGTTCCCGTATTAAAAGGCATTGAGCTTTCTATAGAGAAGAACGAGTATGTGGCGCTGATGGGGCCTTCCGGTTCGGGCAAGTCCACTTTGATGAATATCCTCGGCTGCCTGGATTCGCCTACCTCGGGGCAATATATTCTGAACGGGAAGGATGTGAGCCGGATGGCGGACGATGAGCTGGCCAATGTGCGCAACGTTGAGATCGGCTTCGTTTTTCAGCAGTTCAACCTGCTGCCCCGCCTCACTGCCTGGGAAAATGTAGCTGTGCCGCTGATCTATGCCGGTGTCGGTAAAAAAGAAAGGACAGATCGGGCCCATGCCATGCTGAAGCAGGTAGGCCTTGGCGAACGGGCACACCACAAGCCCAATGAGCTTTCCGGGGGGCAGTGCCAGCGCGTGGCCATCGCAAGGGCATTGATCAACAATCCCTCCCTGATCCTGGCTGATGAACCTACCGGTAACCTGGATTCCAAAACCTCCGTGGAGATCATGGAGCTCTTCGGCAGCATACAGGCAAATGGCAATACGGTTATCCTGGTAACGCACGAAGAAGATATTGCCGAGCATGCCCGGCGTATTGTCCGCATCAAAGATGGTGTGGTAGAGAATGATCGCGTCAATAAGAATTTCAAAATTGAATTAAGCAAATAAGTCATGGCTTTCAGGGTCTATACCAAAACAGGAGATAAAGGCAGCACCGGGCTTATCGGTGGCACACGGGTACCGAAAGACCATATCCGCATCGAGGCTTATGGTACAGTAGACGAGCTGAACTCCTACCTGGGCGTAGTGACCGACCAGCTGGGCGATCCGCTGGTGAATGAATGGATACTGGAAATACAGGACCGTCTTTTTACTATCGGTTCCTCGCTGGCTACCGATCCCGATAAGGCACCTAAAATGAAGCTGCCCGATCTGCATGCCGGCGATATTGAATGGCTGGAAAAAAGGATCGATGAAATGGACGATACGCTGCCGCAGATGAAATCGTTCATCCTGCCCGGAGGTCAACTGGCGGCCAGTCATGCGCATGTAGCGCGTTGTATATGCCGGCGCGCCGAACGCCTGTGTGTGCACATGCAGCATAATGATGAATTCGTATCGGAAGATGTGCTCAAATACCTGAACCGGCTTTCCGATTTCCTTTTTGTGCTTGCCCGCTTTATCGTATTCAAAAACGGGGGCAAAGAAATACCCTGGCGGGCCAGGGTATAAGTTATATTGCCGGGTGGAAGCATGTCTACTTTTTCCCTTCCCTGTTCTTGATCTCATCGCGGATCGCGATAGCCTGTATATAATCTTCGTTTTCCAGTACCTGGTGCAGCAGCTCGTTCAGCTCGTCGATCGTCATAGTCTTCAGATTATGGGATGAAGGCTGTGTGTTGCTTTCCTGGGGCTCTTCAGCAGTGTCGGAAGTCTCTTCCGTACTGCCCGCGCTGGGCTGGTCCATAAACAGGCCGGCGGCCTCCAGTATGTTCTCGTAAGTGAAGATAGGACAGCCGATGCGTACTGCCAGCGCCAGCGCATCGGAGGTGCGGGAGTCGATTTCGATGATCTCTTTACCGTTGGAGCAGATCAGCTGTGCGAAGAAGATGCCTTCTTCCAGCTTATAGATAAGTACCTCCTGCAATTCAATGTTGAACGACAGCATAAAGTTGTAGAACAGGTCGTGGGTCAGCGGACGGCTTGGCTTGATCCGCTCCAGCGCAACGACAATCGCCTGGGCCTCGAATGCTCCGATAACGATAGGCAGACGGCGCAGGCCGTTGATCTCGCCCAATACGACAGCGTAAGAGTGGGTCTGTGTCACGCTGCTGGACAAAGCCACTATTTCAAGTTCGATTTTTTTCATTTGCTATAATATCGCTCCATATCCAGGTCGCCGGCTCATACAGCCTCTGTGCCTTACGAGATGTGAAGTTAATAAACCTTTGAGTTATTCAGTTACTTTTTTGGACAAGCGATACTACGGTTGCCCTGCATATTGATCAGAACAAAGTGGGCGCATCGTCGTGCTGGTCTGCCTCCCTGGGACCGGCCTCTTCAACTTTGCTTTCGGTTTCCGGCTCCTCTTCCTTCTCTTCGAATAAGATGTCCAGCAGGTCTTTGTCGCTTAGCTTATTTCCGACAGCCTTCCACCCGCTTACATTCACTTTCTCGGTAAGATCCACCATTTCTTCCCTGGCATCTGCCTTCTTCTTACCCAGCCTTAGCGTTACAATAGGATGCGGATCTGTCGTTACCAGCTCCAGCTTATTCTTAGGACCTTCCTTGATGAACAGGAATTTGCTCTTCAGCGTCTGCGTTTCGATATGGAAACGTTTAACACTATATTGTGCCTTATCCGCATCAAAGTACACTGCAGTAATTACTTTTTCGGGATTGAACTTTTCGATACGCAGCACCTGGCTTACCTCGTAGCGGTTACCCAAGTCAAAATCGGTCAGCTCGTAATGCCCGTCCTTATAGAATACAAGAATACGATCGTCCTGTTCGAAGCTGCCCAGCAATTTGCCGTAGCCATCCGTGTTAAGGCGTCCTACCTGTGCGTCGTACCATATCCTGGGGGCAGAAAGCGTACTGCGTCCCTGCTCCTTGAACTTGATCTGCCTTACCGGGTATTTGGTGACCTGGTTGCCCTGTGAACTGCGGCCTTTGATCACCAGCTCCTCGAAGTAAAAATCGAAGACCTTGACACGGGCCGAGCTGCCGGGCGAAAGGGTTACTGTTACCACCTCTGCCTCGCCATTGGGATTAGCGGAGAAATACATCACCTTGCTGCCCTTATTGCCTTTGGTCAGGTCATATTCTTTATCGCGTGTAATACCGGTTACATTAAAACGCTTGGCATAAACCACACCACTGCCCCCATCCATATACATCATGTTGTAAGTGGTGCGGTCGTCATTTTTCCGGAATACGTCCAGGTGGATGATGTCTTTGCCCACGAAGGTCTTGTCGGCTACCTTGGTTACGATCATGGCCCCGTCCTTGCGGAAGACGATGATGTTATCGATATCAGAGCAGTCGCAGACAAACTCGTCCTTCTTCAGGCCCGTCCCGATAAAGCCTTCTTTACGGTTTACGTACAGCTTCGCATTGGCGATCGCCACCTTGGTCGCTTGTATCGTATCGAACAGCTTGATCTCTGTCTGGCGTTCTTTGCCTTTGCCGTATTTCTTCAGCAGGCCTTCGTAATAGGCTATGGCAAATTCGGTGAGGTGTTCGATATGATGCTTGGTCTGCGCTATATTTTCCTCAGTCGCTTTGATGTGCTCGTCGGCTTTGAAGGAGTCGAATTTGGAAATACGCTTGATCCTGATCTCCGTCAGCTTCACGATATCCTCCTGCGTGATCTCCCTCCGGAAAAGTTTTTTGTAAGGCTTCAGGCCTTTGTCGATAGCGGCCAGCACACCTTCCCAGGTTGTTTCTTCTTCAATGTCGCGGTAGATCCGCTTTTCAATGAAGATCTTCTCCAGGGAAGAATAATGCCAGTCGTCCTCCAGCTCTTTCAGCTTGATCTCCAGCTCCCGTTTCAGCAAGGCCTTTGTATGGTCTACCGAATACTTCAGGAGGTCGCTTGCGCCAACGAAATGCGGCTTTTCATTGATGATGATACAGGCATTAGGAGAGATGGATATTTCACAATCTGTAAAGGCATAGAGGGCATCGATCGTCTGGTCGCTGGATACGCCGGGAGCCAGCTGTACCGCCAGCTCCACGTCTTTTGCCGTGTTGTCGGTAATGCTCTTGATCTTGATCTTGCCGCTGTCGTTGGCTTTCAGCACGCTGTCGATCAACTGCTGGGTAGTGACGCCGTAGGGCACCGATTTAATGAGCAGGGTCTTTTTGTCCAGCTCTTCAATATGTACCCTCACCCTTACTTTGCCTCCCCTGCTGCCGTCGTTGTAATTGCTCACATCGATCGTGCCGCCGGTCTGGAAGTCGGGGTAGAGCTCAAATTTGCGGCCTTTCAGGTGTTTGATGGCCGCATCCAGTATCTCGCAGAAATTGTGCGGTAATATTTTTGTCGACAGACCGACAGCGATTCCTTCAGCGCCCTGCGCCAGCAGCAGCGGAAATTTCATCGGCAGCGTCACCGGCTCGTTCTTACGACCGTCGTAGCTCAGCTGCCATTCCGTGGTCTTGTTGTTGAAGGCAACCTCAAGGGCAAACTTGGAAGGCCGGGCTTCGATATAACGGGCAGCAGCAGCGCTGTCGCCGGTGCGGATATCTCCCCAGTTGCCCTGCATGTCGATCAGCAGGTCCTTCTGGCCCAGGTTGGTGATGGCGTCGCCTATGGAAGCATCGCCATGCGGGTGATATTGCATCGTTTGGCCGATAATATTGGCCACCTTGTTGAAACGACCGTCATCCATCTCCTTCATGGCATGAAGAATGCGGCGCTGAACGGGTTTCAGCCCGTCCTCAACCGCAGGTACAGCACGCTCCAGTATCACATAGCTTGCATATTCAAGAAACCAGCTCTCGTACATCCTGTTGATGGACGGCGCGCTGTGTTCCTCATGTTCGAGTTCCTGTTCGGTCATTTAGTCTTTCTGATAATTTAAATGCGGCTGCAAAAATAAGAAAATGGGGGCAAGCAGCCGTTAAATATGAAAAAGCGGTTATATGGTGTCCGGTAGGGCAAGATAATGCTTCAGCAGGGCGGTGATCTCTTCCTCTCGGGTAAGCTGCATCTGATGGGTGCCGCCTGTTACCGGTATTGCCTGCGACAGGTTCCGGTAGGGGAACATGCCATCGCGGGTACCATGAATATGGACAATATCGCTGCGGTAATGATTGCTGCCCTGCCAGTTGACGATAGCATTGACGCACCAGGACAGAAATGCCGGATCATTACCCTCAGCCATGCTGATGGCCAGTTGCCGTACAACCGGAGCCGTGCGCAGCTCGGGTAGCAGCAGGCTGCCCCAACGGGTACCGGCGATAAAGGCCCTGCCGGATAACAGCCGGTGCAGCTTGCTGTAGCGGAGCTGCCTCAGCCGCCAGGGCATTTCCGCCCGGCATTTTACAGAGGAGACCAGAATAACTTTTTCAGGATGGGTGTGCCGCAGCAGCTCCATGACCATGATCCCACCCATCGAATTGCCTACCAGGTTAAAGGGGCGTATCGTATCGATCAGGGGAAGGAAACGTAAGCAATAGCGGGACATCGTATCGCCGGCTTCATGCCGGGGGAGAGGCAGGTAGACGGCACCGGGAATCTGCGCCAGAGGATAGGCGTAAAACCGTTCATCAGTAGCAATGCCGCCGATAAAATAGGTGGTCATATTGTCGATATGGTCCTGTGCATGATCATCTTGTTATCCGGCTATTTAGGCATAGGTTGTGCCCATTTGTTCCTGGAGTTCCCTGGTGTCTGCGGCTGCTTTACGCATCAATCGGGCAAAGAGGATCAGGTTGGCGCTGAGAAGAGCAACCATAATCCCTGTAAGGCAAGCCTGGAGCCATGTGCCTGCAAACTCCGATACCAGGAGCACGCCCAGGCCGGCCCAAAGCCAGAAGAGCGTATCGATGCTGGCTTCATGTGCCTTTTCCATAAACAGGCCACCTGCTTTTGTTCGCTGACGTAGTATGAAAATAAGACTACCATACAAAAGCTCTGCACCAAGCAGCAAGCCCAGGCCCTCCTGCAGCAGGTGCCGCTGCGATAAGGCCAGGAAGAGCTTACCCGCGAGCAGGCCCAGCAGGATCATCCCCGGGAAATGCAGCGAAAGCAGGAACTGCTTTTGTTCCCTGCGGTACCATGTCTTATACCGCTGGTAAACCCCCTTTTCAAAAGCCTCAGCCAGCGGGGCAAAACCCTTAACGCCGAAGGAACGGTGCGCCTGTGCCATGGCTTCGTCCAGGCTGAGGCGGCTATCGTGCTGCAGCAGCTCTTCTACCTTACAGGCAAAATGATCGGTCAGCTCCATGAGCAGGGCCGGCTCGGCAAAACGGGAAGAGCGGGTGCTGATGAACTGACGCAGGCGGGCCAGCTCTGCCGCGGTCAATATTTTTTTATCCATTTTTCAAACGGTATTTCAGGATCTTCTGCAGGGAGCTTATGGCTTCCTGTAAGGCTTCCAGCTGTTGTACGGATTCCTTTTTTCCTTTCCGGTTCAGCTTGTAGTATTTCCGCAGCCGGCCATCAGCCATCTCCGTCTCCGTATCGAGCAGGCCCGCTGCCTCCAGCTTGTGCAAGGCGGGATATAAAGCGGCTTCAGTGATCCTGGTTTTACCCCTGCTGCCGTCCTGCACTGCTTTGGTGATCTCGTATCCGTACATGCGGCCGTTGAGCTGCAGCAGCTGCAGCACTACCGCCGATAAGCTCCCTTTTATGATGCGATCTGTTTCCATAATCTATTGTCAAAGATAGATAAAAAAAGATACCTAATCAAATTAGGTATCTTGTCCAGGCCTTATATTTTTATATCGCTGTTATTGCTTTTTCCAGGCAGCTTCCAGCTGCGCCATCAACCGCCAGTTGTCCATAGGGTCGAGCCGGCGCAGAGTATAAGGCCTCAGCTCCTGCTTTTGCCGGCCGGTCTTCACCGAACGTTCGTATTGTCTTGCCGCAATGCCTTCGTACACTTCCTTTTTGATAAAGAGGAGATCAGCATAATAATATTCTTCGTTCCTGTTCTCTGCAGGGTTCGTGCTGATCGTGATCTCGCGGTCCTTCGACAGGCTTACCTGTAAATAGCGGTCGCTCAGCTTCCATTCGAAATAGCTGTTATCACCGTAGTTCAGCAGGTCGGACGGTGTTTCCGGGTCATTGTTGCTGATGAACGCGATCTGCTCTTCTGCCATACCCTGGGCCTTCATGGTATCGATCCGGGCTTTGTGCTCGGCTTCGGCGTCCAATGCTTCCGTGGTCTTGCCCAGCTTACGGGACAGGCGGAGCAGCATCGAATCAAGGTCTTTCTTGTCCCGGAATTTCGTTTGAGCGAAAATAGCCAGCGGGCGATAACGCTCATCGGTCTCAACGTTCACGCGGTAAAAGAAAATGCTGTCGAAGCGGGCGATACTATCCAGCGTCTCCGTAAAGAAATAATATCGCTTCTCCTTCCACACGAAGACATGTTCGGGCAGCTCCCCGCGGGCGAAGGAATCCTTTTCGCGAAAGGCCTCGTAATGTTTTTCTGACCAGTCGCTATTGACCGTGTCCAGCGTTGCACCGAAAAGCGGAAGAACATTCTTGCCAAACGGGATCCGCGAAAGGTCAAAGCCGGATCTGGCGGCAAAGGTGGCCGGCTGTGCCCGCTGCGCAGTCGTGTTGCCGCTTTTGCCTTTGCAGGAGAACAGGCAGACGCAAACAGGTAGCAGTATTCCAAGCCGGAGGGTTTTGTTCATCATCGTCGTGTGTTAATGGCTGTTCCATATAGCCCAGGCAGCTTCGGCCTGCGCGATCAGCATTTCGTAGCCGTTCTTGATCTGCGCTCCCTGTGCTTTCCCTTTTCCCAGGAAAAGCGTTTCGGCAGGATGATAGATCAGGTCGTAAAGCAGGTGCTGCCTGCCAATATGTGCATAGGGGATGCCGGGGCAATGCCCGGTATCCGGCACCATGCCCAGCGGGGTCGTATTGATGATCAGCAAATGCCGTTCCATCATGGCTTTGTCGACCGCTCCGTAGGTCAGCTGCCCCGGGGCAGCGCTGCGCGATACCAGCGTGAATGCGATACCGAGTTGCTGCAACGAGTAGGTTACGGCCTTGGAGGCGCCGCCGGTGCCCAGCACCAGGGCATGGGTATGCCAGGGTTGCAACAAGGGTTTCAGGCTTTGGGTAAAGCCGGTGGCGTCGGTATTAAAACCTTTAAGCCTGCCCTTGCTGATGCGGATCGTATTGACCGCGCCAATGGCCCTCGCGGTATCGTCCAGCTCGTCGAGCAGGGGGATCACAGCCTCTTTATGCGGTATCGTTACATTGAGGCCCAGTAACCGGGGCTCCCTTGCCAGCAAGGCTTTCAGCTCACTGATATGCGCCAGCGGGAACTTGCTGTACGTCAAGGGCAGGCCCAGCTGCTCAAACTTATGGTTGAAATAGCCGGGCGAAAAGGTCTGGAGCAATGGGTAGCCGATAATGCCGTACATAAATGTCTGTTAAAGGCTACCGGTGCGGCCGCCGTCTACAGGAATGCTGACCCCGGTTATATAAGCGGCTGCCGGCGTTGCCAGGAAAGCGGCTGCCGCAGCAATCTCTTCCGGTTGCCCGAAGCGCTTCATCGGGATCTCGGCAAGCATTTCTTCTTCCACATCCGCTTTAGCTGTACCGGTCTTGACCGACTTATTGTTGACAATGGTTTCCAGACGGGCTGTGGCTGTAGCTCCGGGCAGGATATTGTTTACCGTAATGCTGAAAGCGGCCAGCTCGTTGGAGAGCGTCTTGGCCCAGGAGGCCACGGCACCCCGTATGGTATTGCTTACACCCAGTCCCTTCAGTGGGATCTTTACCGATGTGGAAATAATATTGATAATGCGTCCGTATTGCTCCGCTTTCATGCCGGGCGTTACCAGCTGCGCGAGCAGCTGATTGCAGATCAGATGCTGCTGGAAGGCCTGGAGAAAGGCTTCCGGCGTGGCTTCAGTAATAGGCCCTGCGGCAGGACCGCCGCTGTTGTTGATCAGGATATGGACTGGTTGCTGTGCTACATAAGCTGCAACCACGTTCTTTACAGCGGTATAATCGCTGTAGTCGGCCACCAGGTAATCGTGCTGCTGGCCTGCAGCAGTGTCCAGGCCGGCAACAGCCGCCTGTAATGAGATTTCGTTGCGTGCGATCAGGGTGCAGGTGGCGCCCAGCAGAGCCAGTTCCCGGGCTATAGCCAGGCCTATGCCCTGTGTGCTGCCGCCCACCAGCGCATGTTTGCCTGTAAGAGATAATTGCATAGTTATTGCTTTAATGCTGCAAATATACAGCCTGGGATTTAACCTGTCTTTAGACCAGTATGCTGCTGCCGGGAGAGAGACCGGCAATATACTGGTTCATGGTACGCTCGCCCTTTGCCACCATGCCTTTCATCTCTGCAGGGTCGAAGGTAAGTCCGCCGGGGCCGCCGCCCAGGTGACCGTCCGGGCGGATGAGGTGCAGGTTTACGCTGCGCTGGTTGCTGAAAGGGTTGCCGGGAACATTCAGCAACGCATCGATCTGGGATGCAGGCAGGCCGTGATCCGAAAGGTTTTGCCGCACCGTATCGATATAGCTCAGCCCCTTGTTGTAGAGCTGGGGCATCCGGAGATCGTTCTCGCCCACGTCTTCGCTGAAGATCTCAATGGTACGCATCAGGATGTCGGGCACACTGTTATATCTTTTCTCGACCGGCGGATTGATCTCCGGGGAAAGCAGGATCACGAACACCTCATCGGCGCCCTGCTCGATGGCCAGCTGGATGCCGGCATACTCGCGTACGCCGCCATCGACATACTGGCGCAAGGGTTGTGCGCCTGGGATCACTTCTATGGGCGTCATGAATACCGGCTGGCAGGCCGAAGCCAGCACTGCCCGCCGGAAATGATCGGCCTGCTTCAGGGTTACGACTTCATGTTCCGTTGGCTTGGACAGGTTCCTTGAAGAAAAGTATACCGCCGCTTCGGTTTGCAGACAGGTAGTAGCCAGCACGACATTGTACGGTCTTGCCACCAGGTCGCTGAAAAAGGCGTCGGTATAGTACTGTGTCAGCAGCCTGGCCAGCGGCTCCACGCCGAAAATGCTGTCGGCAGTAAGGATGCGGTTGCCGACATTATGCGTTGTGATCACCTGTTCGGTGGTTACAGAAGTATAGAGTTGTTCGAGCAGGGCAATATCCTTAGCGGTAGCGAGTGGCGCGATCAATGCGCCGGTGCTGGTGCCGATCAGCATATCGAAGCTGAGGCCGGGCCGTTGCCGGAACATGGCTTTGATGGCCCCTACGGCAAAGGCTCCCTTGGAGCCGCCGCCGCTGATAACAAGTGCAGTGGACATAAAAAGGCTTTAAGGGTTAAAAGGATCGGATGTCGTTTTCTTTTTGGGCCGGACCAGGTTGAAACCAAGGCTGGATTGCAGCCACCATTGATGGTTGCCGTAATCGCGGTAGCCGGTAAAAGCCAGGTTGAAGAGCTGGAAAATCTCAGCCTGTATGCCGCCGCCGGCCAGCTTTTGATTGAAGGAGCCCCAGAAGTGACCGCCGGTAAGCTGCACATTCAGTACCGTGCCGAAAACACCGGCGCGCATATCGAACAGCCTCAGCGAGGCGATGGGGCCGGTCTGCACGCCCCAGCGTCCCCGGGTATAGATGCCCGCGACCTGCGCGCCGATCCGCAACCGTGTAGGAACTACGGTATATTGCGGCGCAAAGCTGAAGCCGATCTGGTAATTGTCGGGCGTGGTCTTGAAATCGGATACCAGGCCTTGCTGCAGGTTCAGATACCCGGTAAAGCCTTTGGGGAATTCAGGCGTGCTGTTCTGCGCGGCTGCGGGCAGGGCGGTGTACAGCATCAGGGCGGTAAGCAGGCAGCGTCCTCCTTTTGAGCATACGGGAGCCATTTGTCAGGATTAGGTTTCCCCCTAAAGGTACTATAACTCCTGCGCCGGCAGATGGCGTTTGGGAAAAATACGTTATTCTACGGAGGTCTGTTCTTCCTGTCCGGGTGGCCGGTGAGGGCTGCTGCCATATTTCACGAACATGTAGAGATAGAGCACCCTGGAATAGCGCATCAGCAAAGGTTGCAGCAGGAGGAGCATCGCCACTGTAATGCCAAGGTACCACCAGATGCTGTTGTTCTTCCAGGAAAAACCGACAAAGAACCCGAACCATGCCGCGTTGAAAATGGCTACGCCCACCGATAAGGCATAGCTGACATAGCCCGTGCCGTAATAAAAGCCAACTTCGAGCTCCATCTTCTGCCCGCATACCGGGCAGCGTTCGGGCATATGCATCATTTCTTTCAGGGGAAATATGCTCTTGTTGATATACATATTTCCTTTGCGGCAGTTGGGACATTTCATACCCAGGATACCGGGAAGCAGTGAAGGTCGGTTGGCCATGGTATTGTAAAAATTGATAGCAAAGGTAACCTTAATCTCCGTTCTTTGCAGGAATGCTGATCCGCTCACCGAATAACCTATTTGTTTTATGGCTGAAGAATTAATGCCCGTAACCGGCAGCAAAGAGGAGCAATATGCCGCGCTGCTGCCCCAGATCGAAGCGCTGGTGACATATGAGCCCGACCTGGTCGCCAACCTGGCCAATGTTACCGCAGCGCTGAAAGAGCAGTTTGGCTGGCTGTGGACGGGCTTTTACCTGGTAAAGGAAAATGAGCTGGTGCTGGGTCCTTTCCAGGGACCGATCGCCTGTACCCGTATTGCAAAAGGGCGCGGCGTATGCGGTACTGTCTGGGCGCGTGGCGAAACGATCATCGTGCCCGATGTGGAGCAGTTCCCGGGGCATATTGCCTGCAGCAGCAGCTCCCGCTCAGAGATCGTGGTGCCGGTGTTTAAAGAAGGACAGGTGGTCGCCGTTCTGGATGTAGACAGCGAGCAGCTGGCGCAATTTGACGATACCGACAAGCAATGGCTGGAAAAGACAGTAGCAGCAATAAAGTGGTAGCGCCGGTAATGACGGTACGGGTATCCTCTTAAGGTCGTTATCCGCCAAGAATCATATTCTGTTCATCTTTTTGTAGGTTTGCGTGTTTTTCCAAACAAGCCTTTTCATGCGTCGTTATCTTTTATCCCTGCTGCTCGTCCTGTGCTCCCTCTATGCCTTTGCCCAGGCCGACAGTGCGGCTACGCCGGCAGCAGACACCCTCAGCCCTTTCCGCATCAGCATCCTGACCTGCGGTGTGGGCGATGAATTGTATTCTTCTTTCGGTCATACCGGCGTGCGGGTTACCGATACCCGCAGCGGAAAAGATGAGGTGTACAATTACGGTACCTTTAACTTCAGCGACCCGGAGTTCTATAAAAAATTTACCCTGGGCAAGCTGCCGTACTACCTCGATAAAAGTAGCTATGACGATTTCATGTACACTTATGTGGAGGAAAAACGGAATGTGCAGGAGCAGGTGTTGGCCCTGAGCCCCGACCAAGTGCAAAGAATGATCCGCTATCTTGAAAACAACCTGAAGCCCGAATACCGCGAGTACAAATACGACTTCCTTTTCGACAACTGTGCGACCCGTGTGCGCGACATCTTTCCCCGCGTGCTGGGCGATGAGTTTTACTTCGGCGACGTGCTGGACGGCAAAAAGATCAGCTACCGCGACATCCTCAACCAGTACCTGGCCGACAAGCATTGGGAACGGTTTGGGATCAACCTGCTGCTGGGCAGCAAAGTCGACAGCATCATGACTGGGGAAGGGGCGATGTTCCTGCCCGATTTCATACACAAAGGCCTGGTGCATGCCAAATACCGGGGACAGCATGTGGTGAAGAGCAGCAGCACCATCCTCGATCATAAGCACGTTTTCCGTACTACTTTTAACGGGCCGCTATGGATGATGATCGGCCTGCTGGTCCTGACGGCGCTATCCTTCCTGGTCCCGTCGTTCCGCTACCTGAAATCGGTGCTCCGTTTCCTCCTGCTTTTCCTTACCGGCCTGCTGGGTATCTTCATGCTCTTTATGTGGCTGGGTACCGATCATCAGGCCTGTTCGGGCAATCTCAATATCCTGTGGGCAGTGCCATTCAACCTGGTGGTGGCTTTTGTGGCGCATAAAAAGAAACCGGGTCTCCGCATTTATGCCCTGGCGGCCATCAGCCTGGTCATCGTTGCCCTTATTGTGCACCTGCTGGGCTTCCAGCGGATGCCGCTGATTGAACTTGCACCCCTCCTGCTGTGTTTGATGTATATTTATATCGACATGTACAAGCAAAATATCGGCAGCCCGGCTTTTTCGGTGGAAACCGGTGCTTCCGCAACCTGAAGATCTTCATGAGTAAAATTCATTATACAGTACAAGGCCAGGGACAGCCCCTGGTGCTGATCCACGGCTTCCCCAACGACAGCAGCGCCTGGGAGCCCCTGCTCCCGGCTTTGACTTCCCGTTACCGGGTATTGCTGCCCGATCTTCCCGGCGCGGGGCAAAGCCCTTTGCCGGCCGCACCGCTCAGCCTGGAATATATGGCTTCGGCTATCGCAGCTATGCTCGACAGGGAGCAGATACCCGCAGCTGTATTGGCCGGGCATTCGATGGGCGGCTATACGGCCCTGGAATTTGCAGCCCGCTATCCCGGCAGGCTGAAGGGAATATGCCTTGTCCATTCGCTCGCTTCGGCCGACAGCGCGGAAAAGAAAGAAAACCGGCGCAAGGCTATTGCGCTGATAAGGAAAGGAGAAGCGGAAAAAGAAATGTTTCTCAGGGGAATGGCCCAGAACCTGTTTGCCGAATCGTTTGCGGCCAGCCATCCCGCAGCAGTGAGAAACGTTGTCGATCTGGGCATGAAGCTCTCCGCCGATGCGCTGGCTGCTTTTTACCAGGCCATTATGGAGCGCAGCGATAAGCAGGCCCTGCTGGAAACCCTTGATTGCCCCCTGCAATGGATCATCGGCAATGAAGATACGGCAACGCCGATGAAAGATGCCCTGGCACAATGCTACAAGGCCAGGGTCAATGCGGTATCGCTGTATGAGCCTTGCGGTCATATGAGCTTCATCGAGCATACCGGCCGCCTGGCCGCCGATTTGAACGCTTTTCTCGATTATTGCTACCGGGAAGTCAGTCCGGCTGATCATTTATAGTCTTTCACACGCCGCCCGCAATTGCAGGGCGGCGCTTTTATTAAGCCCACGCCTTTTATCTATAATCTTTAACTAAATGTGAATGCAGGCGGATATTTTGTTCACCTCTTCGTTTACAAGTACATTTGTTACAGATAATGAAAAATGCAACGATACGGCTGATCCTCACCCTGGCCTTGTTGCTGGCGGCAGGTATCATCGCCACGCAGGTATATTGGGTCAAACGAGCTTACGACCTGGAAGAAAAGGAATTCAGTCTCAATGTGAATACCGCCCTGCGGAATGTAGCGTTCAAGATATGGGAGCTGAAGAAAATACAGCCGCTGGTATATAACGTGGTAGACCAGGTAGAGCAGGACTATTTTATTGTGCAGATCAACGATCATGTGGATGCCGATGTACTGGGGCATTTCCTTTCCATGGAATTTGAGCGAAGGAATGTGATCACGGATTTTGAATACGGCATGTACGATTGCATGAGCGATAGCCTCATGAATTATCACTACATCCACATGAGCGGGAGTAACGAGCCCTTTACCCCTGTCATGAATTTTCCCAGCCTGGCCCGCGAAAACTACTACTTCGGGGTGTTCTTTCCGCACCGGAAAAATTATATCGCGTCACAGCTGTCGATCTGGATCTTATCTTCGCTGGTGCTGCTGTGCGTGCTGATCTTTTTGGGCTATGTGGTCTTTGTGATCCTGAAGCAAAAGCGGCTGAGCGAAGTGCAGAAAGATTTTGTCAATAACATGACGCATGAATTCAAGACACCCCTGGCGACCATACAGCTTTCTGCCGAGGTATTGAAGAATCCTGATATTGTGCAGAAGCCGCAGCGCCTGCTCAACTATGCTACGATCATCGACAATGCAGCCTCGCAGCTGGCGCTGCAGGTAGAGCGGGTATTGCAGATGGCGCATGCCGAAAAGGGCGAGATCCAGCTGCGGCAGCAGCCTATCGTGTGGCAGCAGCTGCTCCAGGATGCAGTAAAAGGGTTTGAGCATATGCTGCTGAAGAAAAATGCCGCGCTGCACCTGCATTTGCCCGAAGCCAATGTGGAGTCGACAGGTGACGAGCTTCACCTCAAAAACGCGGTGAGCAACCTTATCGACAACGCTCTGAAGTATGCTACGGAAAATCCTGTTATTGATATACACCTGAAGGCAAACAATAAACAGATCAGGGTCGACGTTAGCGATAACGGCGTGGGGATCGACAAGAACCACCAGAAAATGCTGTTCAGGCGGTTTTACCGTGTGCCGACAGGGAATATTCATGATGTAAAAGGCTTTGGTCTGGGGCTCAACTACGTCAAGATCATTGTGAAGGCCCACGGTGGCGAAGTGGTCTGCAATAGCAAGCCGGGTAAAGGAAGCACCTTTTCCCTTATCTTTCCTAAAAAATAACGAATTAAAACTCCTATATGCAACCAAAAGCAAAGATCCTTTTAGTAGAAGATGACAGCTCTCTGGGCTTTGTAGTGAAAGATAACCTGGAGGAGCACGGGTATGAGGTGATTTTCAGCTCTGATGGTGAGAACGGTTGGCAGCAGTTCATGCGCCACAATATCGACATCTGCCTGCTGGATGTGATGCTGCCCAAAAAGGACGGCATGGCGCTGGCGGCCCAGATCAGGAAGAAGAACGATAAGATCCCGATCCTGTTCCTTACCGCCAAGTCTATGGATGAGGACCGTATCGCAGGGTTCAAAGCCGGCGGCGACGACTATATCACCAAGCCCTTTAACATGGAGGAGCTGTTGCTGCGTATAGAAGTTTTCCTGAAAAGGACCCGGAAGAAACCGAGCGAGCAGGCCGAAAAATTCGAGTTGGGCAACCTGGTATTCGACTACAACAACCTGCTGCTGATCGACGGAACGCATAAGCAGCAGCTTACCCAAAAGGAGGCCGACCTGCTGCAATATCTTTGCCTGCATGCCAATGCCGTGGTGAAACGGGAAGATATACTGATGAACGTATGGGGTAAGGAAGATTATTTCCTGGGAAGAAGCATGGATGTATTTATGACCAAGATCAGGAAGTACCTGAAGGATGCCGAAGGGGTGGACCTGCAGACGGTTCACGGTGTCGGCTTTAAATTGATCCTTGCCAAACAGGAATAATGTATAACTTTGCCGTCTCCAATAAAACCATTCGTATGAACCACCGCCGTATATTTTACCTGCTGACCCTTCTGGTGCTGCCGGCCCTGTTTTATTCCTGCAGCCCGGCAAAAAAAGCGGCCAGGAAGAAACACACCTATATGGAGTCGGCCTACGCTACTTTAAAGGAAGCCGTGAACGAAGCCGAAGTAACGATCCTGAACGATACCATTAAGGTATTGTTCCCCGAGCACCTGCTGTTTAAGAAGAGTTCGGCCGAGATCAACGAAACGACTTCTCCCTTGATGCAGCGTTTCGGAAATGCGCTCAATAAATATGATAAGACCAGCATTCTGATCAACGGCTATACAGACAATACCGGTACTGACGGGATCAATGAAAAGCTGTCCAAACAGCGGGCCGATTCTGCGCAAAGTATGCTAGCGCGCTTTGAGGTACAGAAGACGAGGATGTATACCTGGGGGCTGGGTATGAGTAACCCGATAGGCGACAACAATACCGAAGAAGGCAGAAGGCGGAACCGGAGGGTAGAGTTCATTATCCTCTATAACTATGATCCGGCTAAGTAAAAGCGCCGGAGCCGTTCAAAACCGCTAATGGCGTACATTCGCATTACAAAAACTGCCTGAGCCCGGTTTTACGATGGCCAATAATTTCCTTTTCAATACAACACTTGCTTACCGCTCGATCCGTACCAATAAGCTGCGTACCGGTATCACGGTAGGCATTATCGCGTTGGGCATCATGGCGCTTATCGGTATCCTTACGGCCATCGAAGGGTTGAAAGCCAGCATCTATTCCAGCTTCAGCGGTATGGGCGCCAATACTTTCCAGATCACCAACGAAATACTGAAGAAGAGAAGAGGCGGTGGCGGTATCAATATTACTTCCGTCGATCAGCGCAGCATCAGCTACCGCGATGCTGTGGATTTTAAGAAACGTTTCTCTTTCCCCGCTACGGTAGGTATTTCTATGTCGGGTACCAGTGTGGCAACTGTAAGGTACGCTTCCGAAAAGACCAATCCGAACATACACGTCATGGGCGTCGACGACCGCTACCTTACCATCTCGTCGACCACGCTTGCTGCCGGGCGCAATTTTTCCGTTACGGAAATAGATAATGGCGGCTATGTATGCCTGCTGGGTAACGGTATCGCCAAAAAGCTTTTTAAAGGCAAGATCGGGAATGCGATCAATGCGTTGGTATCGGTTGGTTATGTCAAATACCGCGTGATCGGCGTGGCCGAGAGCAAGGGGAGCAGCATGATCTCCAACCTGGACAATAACGTGTTTGTGCCGCTGCAAAATGCCCGGGCCGTATATGGTGGCGATAAATCTTTTGTGATCAGTGTGCGGGTCGACAATGTGGCGTTGATCGACATCGCAGCGGAGGAGGCTGAAGGAACGTTCCGGATCATCCGCCGGGTGCCCCTTAATGCCGAGTCCAATTTCGGCGTCAATAAGAACGATAATCTCGCCGCTATGGTGATGGAAAATGTGACCTATGTTACCGGCGCTGCCTTGTTTATCGGGCTGATTACCTTGCTAGGCGCTGCGATAGGACTCATGAATATTATGCTGGTGTCTGTGGCCGAAAGAACGCGGGAGATCGGGGTGAGCAAGGCGCTCGGCGCCCGCAGCAGTTCGATCCGGAGGCAGTTCCTTACCGAGTCGGTCATGATCAGCCTTGCCGGCGGCCTGATCGGTGTAATTACCGGCATTCTTATCGGCAATATTGTATCGGTGCTGCTGAAAAGCGGTTTTATCGTTCCCTGGATGTGGATCAGTATCGGTATTGCCTCCTGCACTTTTGTGGGCTTATTTTCGGGGCTGTATCCCGCAGCCAGAGCCGCCCGGCTCGATCCGATACAGGCGCTGCGTTATGAGTAGCGCGTATAAACTTCTTATCCTAAAATAACAGACCTTTGCGGCTGTAAATAAACAGGAATGAACAGAGTTGTCATCACCGGTATCGGTATTTACTCTTCCCTGGGCATCAACCGGGAAGAAGTAGCAAAATCCTTATTTGAGGGCCGTTCCGGTATCATTTTCCGCCCCGAGCGTAAAGCCATGGGCTATCGCTCCGGATTGACGGGCTATGTGAACCGCCCCAACCTCAAGGGCCTGCTCGACCGGCGCGCACGCATTATGATGCCCGAGCAGGCCGAGTTTGCTTATATGGCTACCATCGAGGCCATGCAGCAGGCCGGCGTCGATATCGATTACTTTCAACAGCAGGAAACCGGTATCATCTACGGCAACGACAGCTGCGCCAAGCCCGTGATCGAAGGCATCGACCTGCTGAGGGAAAAAAAGGATTCCATGCTGATCGGCTCCGGTTCTGTATTCCAGGTATTGAACTCTACCGTGACCATGAACCTGGCGACCATATTCAAGCTGAGAGGCGTCAATTTCAGCATCAGCGCCGCCTGCGCCAGCGGGTCGCATGCGATCGGTATGGGCTACCTGTTTATCAAGAACGGACTGCAGGAAAGGGTGATCTGTGGCGGCGCGCAGGAGATCAACGATTATTCCATGCCCAATTTTGATGCCTTGGGTACCTTTTCCACCCGAGAGTCGGAGCCTACGAGGGCTTCCAGGCCTTTCGACAAGGACCGCGACGGCCTGGTGCCGGGCGGCGGTGCGGCGACGGTTATACTGGAAAGCCTGGAGTCGGCGCAGGCCCGGGGCGCGCACATCATTGCCGAAGTGCTGGGCTATGGCTTTTCCTCCAATGGCGAGCATATCTCCAATCCCAGTGTCGAAGGACAGGTGAGGTCTATCCACCGCACGCTGAAAGATGCTGGCATGTCGGCAGCCGATGTAGAATATGTGAATGCCCATGCGACCTCGACCCCTGCCGGCGATGGCAGCGAGGCGGAAGCGATATTTGAAGTGTTCGGCGGTAAAGTGCCCGTGAGCTCGACCAAGTCGATGACGGGACATGAGTGCTGGATGGCCGGGGCGAGCGAGATCGTGTATTCCCTGCTGATGATGCAGCACGATTTTATGGCGCCGAACATCAATTTCGAGCATCCTGATGAACACTCGGCCAAGATCAATGTGCTGCCCGAAACCCTGCAGCGTGGTTTTGACGTCTTTCTGTCCAATTCTTTCGGCTTCGGCGGCACCAATTCTTCCCTCATTCTCCGGAAGTGGAAACAGGGTTAAGCTCATTCAATAATATAAGACGAGGGCGATCCAAAGGATCGCCCTCGTCTTATATTATCCGGTACCGGCCAATTAAAGACCGGTAATGCTGATGCCTATTGAATAAGGATATACCTCGGGTCCGGCGCCATTTTTGAACAGCTGGCTCAGGTTATAGGAACCGAATATGCCGAAGTTGCCCCAGCCGATACGCGCTGTGGGGGCGAAGCGCCAGGTTTCGAAGTAACGCTTGGTATTCACTTTTTCCACTACATAGGTACCGCCTACATTGTGCTTGTCTTTGGTATGAGCGCCCACAAGTATGCCTACCTTCATCCCGATCGCCATTTTGAACCCGCGGTTGCGGTTCTCTTTGTTGCCGAAAAAGCGAAGCTCGAATGGCGCTTCAAGGTAAGTTGTGTTCAGCTTGTTCTTCTTGTAATCGTTGGTGCCATTGGTATCCACGTTCTGGAATACTGCTGTGCTGGACGAAGTATTCATCACCAGGCGCTGATCATCGAAATAAATGTTATTGCTGCTCACGCCAATGCCCGCAGCAAAGCTGAAGTTGGACCTGGAAATGGGAAAATCATAGCAGAGATAGGCGTTGAATCCACGGCCGATACCACCGATCTTAACGTTATCCGGTGTCTTCGCCCAGTTGTCATAAGACAGCTGAATCATGAGAAAATCACGTGATGGTTTGATCACGGACTTTTTCTTTGTGGGTTCGCTTTTGGTATCAGTAGTACTTTCCTGCGCCTGCGCGCCCAGTGAGAAAGCCAGCGCGATGGCCAGCATACCTGCGATTTTCTTCATATGAGAGTAAGTGCAATTGAGGCGCAAAGATAACTGTTGCGCGGCTTTTTAAATATTTTTTCTTCTTTTGTTGCGATCTCAGGAGATTTGCGGTATTATCTGGCTTATGCTTCAATTGAAATACCGGAGATACGATCTCCCCTTTGAGTATCCCTTTGCTATTGCCAAAGGAACGAAAACCCATCAGCCGACGCTGGTTCTTTCCCTTGGCCTGGGCAGGCTTACCGGCTACGGTGAAGCTACCGAGATCGGGTACTATAACGCTAACCTCGACGAAATGATTGTGTTGCTGGAAAAAAACCGGCATACGATCGAACGCTATGCGCTCAACGGCCCCGAGCGGTTCTGGCATTTCCTGCATCACCTGCTGCCCGGGCAGCCCTTTCTTATTGCGGCATTGGATATGGCCGGCTGGGACCTGTGGGCGCAGCTGAACCGTAAGCCTCTGTATGCTCTTATCGGGCTGCAGTGGAAAAATATTCCCCTCACCGATTATACAATAGGGATCAATGATCCGGAGGCAATCCGGCAAAGGGTAATTGGAAGGCCCTATCCTATTTATAAGCTCAAGATGGGAGGTGGCCAGGACCTGATTGCGCTGGAGGCTTTGCGCAGCGTGACCTCCTCCGCCGTCCGTGTCGACGCCAATGAAGGCTGGAGCCTGGAGGAAGCGAAACGGATCGTTCCGGAGCTGGAGCGGCTCGATGTCGAGCTCATCGAGCAGCCCCTGCACCGTGACGACAAAGAAGGGATGAAAGCGTTGAAGCAATTGACCCGCCTGCCCATTATTGCCGATGAAGCCTGCCGGGAGGAAAAAGATGTAGCCGCCTGCCTGGAGATGTACGATGGCATTAATATCAAGCTGGCTAAGTGCGGAGGCATTACACCGGCCCTGAGTATGATCCGTGCTGCCCTGAAAGCGGGGAAGAAGATCATGCTCGGCGGTATGTGCGAAAATGTGGTCGGCGCTACAGTATTGGCTCACCTGCTTCCGCTGGCCAATTACGCCGACATCGATGGCCCGCTGCTGCTGAAAGAGCGGGTAGGAGAGGGACTGATCTATAACGGGGCGGAGATCAGCCTGCCCGAAGGACGTACCGGCGCTGGCATATTCATGTAGGTACCACAGTTTTTTTTGGTTACTTATTTGCAAAATGTTAATTTCATCGATCTTAACTTATTGCAAAAACCAATAAAACAAATAATGAAAAGAACGGTACTTCTCTTGTCCCTGGGTTGCATTGCCGGTTTTTCGGCTTTGGCCCGGCAGGTGGATGAGCAAAGCGCGGCTGCGGTTGCCCGCAGTTTCGTCGCCTCCAAAACGAAGAGCAGCGATCAGCCTACGCTTAAGCTGCTGACCACTTCCACTGCTGACCAACCCGGCGGAACGGCGATCAATACCTATTACGTGTTTGATCTGAATAACCGGCAAGGCTTTGTGATCGTGGCTGCCGACGATATCGTGAAGCCGATCCTGGCTTACTCCCTGAAAGAAACTTTCCAGGAAGGTGCGGATGCCTCGCCCGAAGCCAGCTACTGGCTGGGCCTTTACCGCGACCAGATCAGCTTTGCCGTACAGCATCACCTCGATGCCACTAAAGAAGCGATAGCCGATTGGCATCACTATACCAGCGAAACGACTACCGGAACGGCGAATAAGCCTACGGCAGAAGTAGCGCCTATGCTGACCACTACCTGGAACCAGGGAACTTACTACAACATTTATACACCAGGCACAGGGTCCACCAAAGCACCGGTAGGCTGCGTGGCTACGGCCATGGCGCAGATCATGAAGTATTGGGATGCACCCACAACCGGTACCGGCGCCTATTCTTATAGCCATGCTACTTATGGACAGCAGTCGGCCGATTTCGGTGCTACGACTTACCAATGGGACCTGATGCCTAATAACCTGATCGCCACCTCTCCTCTGGCATCCAAAGAGGCAGTTTCCCTGCTGGGCTATCATTGCGCTGTAAGTGTGCGGATGGACTTTGATCCGGCAGGCAGCGGATCTCAGGTGCTGGCCTGGAGCGCCAATTCTAAATGTGCTGAGAATGCTTTCAAAAATTATTTCGGATATAAGCCAACGATTGAGGGCCTGTACCGCGAAGAGCATACCGACGCGGAATGGAATGCCCTGCTGAAAGCAGAGATCGACAACGGCCGTCCTATTCTCTATGCCGGTTTTGGCGAGCTTGGCGGACACGCTTTCGTATTTGACGGGTATGATGCCTCAGGTCTGTACCATATCAACTGGGGCTGGGGCGGTATGAGCAACGGTTATTTCACCGTGGATAACCTGGCCCCTTCTGCGCTGGGCATTGGCGGCGGCGGCGGTAACTTTAACGATGGTCAGCAGGCGCTGACCAAGATAGAACCAGCCAATGCCTCCGACCTGGTAACCAAAGCCACACTTACCGTATCTACACCGGCAATTACCCAGGGTGATGCGTTCAGCGTGAACGGTAAGGTCGGTAACCGGGGTACCCGGAGGTTTGTGGGAGAAATTACTGCTGCGCTGTACACCAGCACCGACAATACTTTTACCGCTTATGTAGCCACCCTGGGCAGCATGTCGATACTGAAAGGCATTGATAGCGCGATGACCTTTAATGCTGATAATACCAGCGCGCTGCCTGCTGGCCATTACAATATCAAATTGCTGTACCGCGATGGCAATGCCGACTGGCAGGTGCTGCCCGATACTCTGGGCTTCACCAACAGCGTGCCTTTTACGGTAAATGCCGACCCTACCGGTATCGCGGCAACCGCACTGGACCACTCTTTCCATGTGTATCCCGTGCCCGCCGGCGCTTACCTGACTATCGACCGGAAAGGTTTTTCGGGTAAGATCAGCAGCATAGACCTGTTTAATCTCCAGGGACAAAAAGTCGCGACCGCATCTTCTGCAAACGTAACGACTATACCTGTGAGCCAGCTGGCCAATGGTATTTATTACCTGCGCCTGGTTACCGATCAGGGAACCAGCAATAAGAAGATCATTGTAAAGCACTAAATGCGATGAGAGATAACGCAAAGCGGGACGATGCCATAGGCTCGTCCCGCTTTGCGTTGGTGTCAGGTATTAAGTAACAGGAACCAGGTATCAAGAGCCAGGAAGCAAGAATCAAGAACCCATTTCTAATATCTCACATCTTACATCTAATATCTCACATCTTACATCTAATATCTCACCCAAACAAATAAGCCACATCATCCTCTGTAAGGTTCTTCACAAAGCCTTCTTCGGCGCTGATGAGCTCTTCTGACAACAGCTGCTTCTTCTGCTGCAGCGCGATGATCCGCTCTTCGATGGTGTCTTTGCAGATCATTTTGTAGGCGAACACATGCTTGGTCTGGCCTATACGGTGCGTACGGTCTATAGCCTGCTGCTGCACTGCTGTATTCCACCAGGGATCTACCAGGAACACATAATCGGCCGCCGTAAGGTTAAGGCCGGCGTTGCCGCTCTTAAGGCTGATGAGAAATACCCTGGTCTGATCTTCGGTCGACTGGAAGCGGTTGACCATGGCCTGTCGCTCTGCTACCGGTGTATCGCCATCGAAATGGAAGAAGCTGATGTTTTGTTGCCGGCAACGTTCCGCGATCAGGTGCAACATGCCTTTGAACTGGGAGAAGACGAGCGTCTTGTTGCTCTTCAGGTTCTGCAGCTCATCCATCAGCATATCTGCTTTGATAGAATCGTTGCAAGCGCTGCTTTCGCTCAGCAATTGGGGAGCGCCGCACACCTGGCGCAGCTTCATAATGCCTTGCAGGATATTCAGCTTGTTCTTCTCGAGGCCGCCGGTTTTAATATCGAGAAAGATGCTGTCCCTGATCTGGTTCCTGATCTCGTTGTAGGCCGCCATCTGGTCTTCGCCCATAGCACACCACAGCACGCTTTCTGTTTTTTCCGGCAGATCGGGCGCTACCTGCTCCTTGGTCCGGCGCAGCACGAAGGGCGCAGTCATTTGCTGCAGCGCTTTGATCTTATCCTTGTCGCCGTCGCGGTCGATGGGGTTGGCATACTCCTTACGGAAAAATTCCTGTCCGCCGAACATGCCGGGCAGCAGGAAGTTGAGCTGGGCATACAGGTCGAATGTATTATTCATGACCGGTGTGCCGCTGAGCGCTACCCTGGCCCTGGCCGTAAGCTGCTGAACGGCTTTCGTTACCTGGGCCTGCACGTTCTTGATATTCTGGCTTTCATCCACTACGACTGCATCCCAGGGGCTGATGTGCAATTGCTCGATATCGCTGCGCAGGGTACCGTAGCTGCAGATAAGCACCTGGCCTTCCAGGCGGAAGAAGCTTTCTATATTGCGCTGTAAGCCGTTGTAGACAAAGGTTTTCACGGATGGGGCAAATTTTTCCAGCTCCATTTTCCAATTGTAGATCAGGGAGGCAGGGCAAACGATCAGGTGGCGGGCCGCAGGATCCAGCTCCAGCCGGCGGCAGAGGAAAGTGATCGTTTGCAGCGTTTTACCCAGTCCCATATCGTCGGCCAGGCATGCGCCGGCGCCGATCTCGGCCAGCAGCGACAGCCATTCAAAGCCTTTGTGCTGGTAAGGGCGCAGGCTGGCCTGCAGCAGGGAAGGTACTGCATAGATACGTTGCTGCTCATCCTGCCATTGCAGCCAGCTTTGGAGCCAGGCTTCACTGATGGAGGGCTCAAGCGCTTCTTTGGCCTCACCTTTTTCCAGGCTCAGCATGATCCATTTGGGGATCACCACCTCGTTCTTCGACAGTTTGCCATGCTTGATGACAGGGGCATACTGCGCTACCCATTCATCGTTGAAAATGCCGATGGTGCTATCTTTGAGCAGGATGGAATTCTGTCCTGCGATCAGTAATTTCTGCAGCTCTGTAAGGGAGATCTGCTCTTTGTCGAAGCGGATCTTCAGGCTTAAGGTCAGGGTTTCTTCCTCCTGCTTTAAGATCTGCATCTCGGTTACCGGCGGATGAGCGGAGTAGCGGAAATGCCGCAGCATTTCCAGTCCGATCATCTCTGCATCCTGCTCCAGCAGGCCGTGGTAGGCCTTCAGGAACCATTGCTTTTTCTTGGCATCGGCGAAGGTGAGGTAAAAGAACTTGTTGGATTGTTTCGCAAAATTGGGATGGAGCGACTGCAGGTAGCTGGTAAAGGCCAGCTCCGCCTCCTTATGCCTTACAATGCTATAGGCTTCGCCGTTGCGGATGGTTTCGTGGCGCTCTTTCCATTCGCCTTCAACAATGATGCCTTCGTATTTCCACTTGGGTGTGAACATCAGCATCGAATCGCTGATCTCGCTCAGGTAAACACAGTTGACCGGCGCGGTATTGATCTCCCTTTTTTCAAAAAGATTGTTGCGGTTAACCTTATAACCTTCTTCCAGCTTCTGTACAATGCGCTGGGAAAGCAATGCCGGGTTGCGGGCAAACTGCTGCGGCTGGCTTTGCTCCAGCCATTCCAGGGTGAGGTGGTCGTTGTGGCGCAGCGAATAATAATTGCTTTCAGCTTCTACCAGGAATTTATAACGTTTCACCTGGTCGAGGGTATAGCTGGCATTGCCGCAGCGGATATGCGTTATTACCACCAGGCCCCCATCTGCAGCTTTTATGACCTCGAAGGAAAGCTCCGGTGTCTCTTTCAGGATATTGCAGCGAGCGATAAGGTAATTGCCTGTAGCAGGGTTCTTCACCCGGTGGTAGCTTCTCAGCTTGGGCACCGCGTTCAGCAGGTTGCCCAGCAGCTCCTGTATATAACGGGCTACGGTCTTGTCCAGGAATTTGTCCAGGGGCATACCCGATTTCTCCTTTGCATGCCGTTTCTTCAGCTGGCCGACTTCAAAAGCGATATCGTCATCATTGAAGCGGGCGAGCAGCTGCTTTCCTTCCGCGCTGTATTTGCCGAAGTAACGCTCGATCTGCACTTCGTCCAGCGGGAACATTTCAAAAGGCACATGGGCGCCCTGCCGGATATGCAGGGAGTTAAAGATGCTGTTGTGGCTGAATATCTCTTCCGGGCACAGCACCAGGGTGGCTACAGGCACGGTTCTCGTCGGTGTTTGCGGCGGCATGTTCCTGATTTTTTTAAGGAGCGCAAAAGTAGGAAAGCTTTACCAAATCTATTTCCGTTCCTGGCAGAGCTCAATCAGCACGCCATTAGTGCCTTTGGGATGCAGGAAGCAGACGAGCTTGTTGTCGGCGCCGGGTTTGGGTTGCTCGTTCAGCAGGGTAAAGCCTTCGCCGGCAAGGCGTTTCATTTCGGACCCGATATCGGCTACCTCAAAAGCGATATGGTGCATGCCTTCGCCTTTTTTGGCAATAAAGGTGGCAATAGGGCTGTTTTCCTTAGTCGCTTCCAGCAGCTCCAGCTTGGTTTCCCCGTGTTGAAAGAACGCGGTATTGACGCCTTCAGTCTCCACCTGCTCCGTTTTATAGCAGCTGGTGTTCAGCAGCTTTTCAAATAAAGGCACTGAAGCTGCCAGGTCTTTTACCGCTATACCAATATGCTCTACTCTGATCATATTTTACAATAGTTTTTATAAATGGGAAAATCAATACAGGAGATACTTCTAAAGGGGCGAAAGTAAAACTTTCAGGCTAATTTTGCGGGGTTGACCACCTGGTAAAAGGGTTTGGTCCCCGAAGTTTTTTGCAAGATCTTTGACGCTGCTGAAAATACCTGATGATCTATTTCGATTATAATGCAACAACACCCTGCGATCCTGCTGTAGTAGAAGCAATGCTTCCCTACTTCAGCGGGAAGTTTGGCAATGCTGCCAGCAAAACACATGCCTATGGCTGGATTGCCGATGAAGGCGTAGAACAGGCGAGAAAACAATTGGCATTGCTGTTGCAAGCCGAACCGCAGGAGATCGTGTTTACATCGGGCGCTACCGAAGGCTGTAACCTGGCGCTGAAAGGCACTTATGAAATGTATGGGACGAAAGGCCGTCATATCATTGCGGTCGCTACGGAGCATAAAGCGGTGCTGGATACTTGCAGGCAGCTGCAGCGCCGTGGCGCCGAGGTCACTTACCTCGCTGTGGATAACCAGGGACTGGTAGATATGGAGGCTCTGGCTGCTGCGATAAGACCGGATACGTTCCTGATTGCGGTAATGTACGCCAATAATGAAACCGGTGTGCTGCAGCCCATAGCGGAGATCGGTCGCCTGGCCAAACAGCATGGCGTGCTCTTCTTTACCGATGCAACACAAGCCGCAGGTAAGTTACCGCTGGACGTGAACCGGGACCAGGTAGATATCCTGGCGCTGAGCGCGCATAAATTTTATGGCCCCAAGGGTGTGGGTGCACTGTATGTACGGCGACGCGATCCGAGGGTGCGCCTGCTGGCGCAGATGGATGGCGGAGGGCATGAACGCGGATTCCGGAGCGGTACTCTGAATGTGCCGGGTATCGTAGGGCTGGGCAAAGCGGCAGCGCTGGCTATGGAAAGCATGGACACCGAAGAGAAGCGGCTACGCGGGATGCGGGATCATTTGGAACGATCTTTGCTCCGGCTGGAGGGGGCCATGGTGAATGGTAATCCCGAACGGCGTATGGGGCATGTGACGAATCTGTCGTTTGCCGGGATAAAAGCGGAGCGGCTGATCGCTGCGCTTAACAGCCGGATCGCTTTCTCTGTGGGGTCGGCCTGTACTTCGGCCAGCAGGGAGCCTTCGCATGTGCTGGAGGCCATGGCCTTAGGCGAGGAGCGGATTAAAGGCTCAATACGGCTCAGCCTGGGAAAATTCACCACAGAAGCCGAAACGGACCAGGCTATTGCCTGGATTGCCGAGGCTGTAAAACGGGAAAAAGCATAAGCATATATTTGTTTTGTGGATTTTTAAATAAAATTTAACTTTGCCTCAAACGAATAGTTTAGGCTTGTGCAATAAAGAAAAAGCATAAGAATAAATTATACCTTTATGATATACATTACTGATAAAGCGAAGGAACGTGTGTTGCAAATACACGAGGAAGAGCATCTTGGGGCGGATTATTTCCTGCGTATCAGTGTAGTAGGTGGCGGCTGCTCCGGTCTTTCCTATAAGCTGGACTTTGACAACGAGCCTCAGAAGGGTGACCAGATTTTTGAAGATAAAGGCATAAAATTGGTCACGGATATCAAAAGTTTTTTGTATCTTTGTGATACTACGTTAGAATTCACAGCGGGCCTGAATGGTAAAGGCTTTCATTTTATCAATCCAAATGCCAGCCGTACGTGCGCATGCGGAGAAAGTTTTGCGGTGTAGGTGTTATAATGAACGTTGGCCATAGCGGAACTAAGCCTAAACTGCAATCGGGCGGGAGATTTTCTCCCGCCTTTTTATATGATCAAATCATAAAAGGCTTACTGGTGTGCGTGTTCCCCCGATTGAGGTGACACCATAGAAAGGTCCTGCTTGTTCACTCTGATGTCCTTTACAGAGCCGGCTTCCTGTATTGCCCGGTATATATTCTTTACCCGTATATGCGGCCGAAGGTTGATTGCTGCACGCTTTTGACCAGGACTTTTAAAGCGGTTTTTATCATCTGCGGAGCAGGTTAATAACGTGTTTTCTTCCCGGGAAAAGTTGAGGTAACAACCAACCGGAAGCCAGGAAGTGAGCAGCGTCTGGTAGAAACGTTTTAAATTTCTGTATAAAAAAACGGTAAAACTTTTACCTTTGCACACCGATTCATCTTTCCACCTTATCCTTTTTAATTCATTTTCATGCTTCGGGAAGAGCCGTTAAAAGTAAAAGAATACTCCTTTGCCGTCGCCAAGATCCGCGATTATGCGCAGCTGATGAAGCCCAACCTGAGCTTCATGGTAGTATTCTCAAGTGTGGTAGGCTACCTGATGGTCCCCGGAGTAGAGCTGATCTGGAAGAATGTATTGCTGCTGTTCCTGGGGGGTATGCTGGTGACCAATGGCGCCAATATCATCAACCAGATACTGGAACGCTACAGCGACCGCCTGATGAAGCGCACCATGCTGCGACCCCTGCCCGATGAACGCATGGGTACTACCGAAGCATGGATACTTTGCATCCTGTCGGCCGCCGCCGGCGTCGGTTTGCTGGCTTATTGCTTCAACCTGGCCTCGGCCCTGCTCAGCCTGCTTTCCCTGCTGCTGTACGGCTTTGCCTATACGCCGATGAAGAAGATCCATCCCATTGCTACTTTCGTCGGTGCGATCCCCGGGGCGCTGCCGCCGCTGATCGGCTGGGTGGCCGCCACGGGTTCCCTTGGGATCGGCGGCTGGTCTCTTTTCCTTATCCAGTTCTTCTGGCAGTTTCCGCATTTTTGGGCCATCGCCTGGGTCGGCTACGAAGATTACCTCAAAGCCGGTATCCGCATGCTGCCTTCCCGAGAAGGAAAAACCTCCTTCACCGGTCTGCAGTGTATTTTCTACAGCCTTACCCTTATTCCCCTGGCTATGCTGCCCCATCAGCTGGGCCTCAGCGGCAGCGCCGGCATGTGGGTTGCCATCGCCTGCGGTCTGCTGTACACCTTTGCCTCCTTTATTTTTTATCTCCGGAACGACCGTACTTCGGCTAAAAGGCTGATGTACGCCTCCTTTATTTATTTACCTACCGTATTGCTGGCGCTGCTTATCGACAAGCTGTAGACAGGATATCCAAGAGCACATTTGCATATGATGACGGTTGAAAAGAGTACACAAAGAAGAAAGATACACCCGAAGAAGTTTGCCATGTGGATTGCTATCGGCAGCATCATCATGATGTTCGGTGGTTTGACCAGTGGTTATATTGTGCGCCGCTCACAGGGTAACTGGGAAGCTTTCAAGCTGCCGGTCGAGTTCTATATTTCTACCGCCGTGATCCTTATCAGCAGTCTTACGCTGCATATGGCCCTGCGGACCTTTCGCCAGCGTCGCATGCCGCTGCACCGCAGCCTGGTCACACTCACCTTCTTATTGGGCATTGCCTTTACCGTATTGCAATATTTCGGATTCAAGGATCTGTATTATCAGATGAAATGGAACAATAATGTTTCTTTTCAATACCTGATCGTTATCGTGCTGGTACATGCGCTGCATATACTCGGCGGTGTAGTGGCGCTGCTGATCCTCTGGCTGCGCACCTACAGCCGTAAGGTGAAGACGTACAGCAGCACAGGACTGGAGATCGCCAGCACCTACTGGCATTTTGTAGACGTGCTCTGGATCTACCTGTTCATCTTTTTTATCCTGAACCGTTAATTGCCTGTATCCCGGTAGCAGCGCGGCCGGAACATAGCTGTTTTGAAAAAATATTCTGCCGTTGCTTTTAATAATAAACAACATACACTAACTTGCAGCGTCTTTTGAGCTATTAAAAAATTTTTACCGTTTTATGACACAAGCGACTACAACTACAGCGGAGATCAAAAAGTGGGATGGCGGTCATTCCCCTTTCAACCTGAGTTATGGTAAAATAATGATGTGGTTCTTCCTGCTGTCGGATGCGCTTACTTTCGGTGCCCTGCTGATCAGCTACGGTACCAAGCGTTTCTTCAGCAATGTGTGGCCCGATTCCAACCATGTATTCAAGTCATTTCCCGGTCTTGGCGACAAGAACCTCCCGCTGATGTTTGTGAGCTTGATGACCTTTATCCTGATCCTGAGCTCGGTGACCATGGTGCTGGCTGTGCACGCCGGTCACTATAAAGATAAGAAGGCCGTTATCAAATGGCTGCTGTTCACCATTATCGGTGGTATTGCGTTCTTAAGCTGCCAGTGCTGGGAATGGGTGCATCTCCATGGCGAAGGCGCCTGGTGGGGTAGTTTTGTAGATCCGGCCACTACACCCAAAGCCAGCCTGGAACATTTCTACAACCCGAAGGTATTTGCAGGCATGAGCATCCAGGACGGTGTAAATGCAACCACAAGCTTCTTCAATTTCTTCTTTACCATTACCGGTTTCCACGGTATGCACGTACTCTCCGGTGTGCTGCTGAATGTGATGATTCTGGTGAATACTGTTAACGGTACCTACGAGCGCCGCGGTCACTACGAAATGATCGAGAAGGTTGGTCTTTACTGGCACTTTGTAGACCTGGTATGGGTATTCGTGTTTACCTGCTTCTACCTGCTGTAACCGTTAAGGTACCGCAAGCGAGCCCTCATCCTTTCAAAATAATATTTAAAGCATCTATATCATGTCTGCACATCATCATAGCGACAACGTACAGGAACTTTACGAAGGCGATCAGTCCAAATTATATTCCGGAGTACTGAGCCATCATCACGATATCAATTCTACAGAAAGCAAAGGCCAGGTAAAGCGTATCTGGAAGATTACCCTCTGGCTGACGATCATTACCATTGCTGAAGTTGCAGTGGGTCTTTGGGCGCACCATTCCGGTGCATTCCCCAAAGTATTCCTGGCCTTTTACTTCCTCGGGCTTACTGTAGTAAAAGCGGCTTTGATCGTTAGGGTATTCATGCACCTTGGAGATGAGAAAAAGAACTTTGTCATGGCGATCATCATCCCATTGACACTGTTTGTCTGGTTCATTATTGCTTTCCTGGCAGACGGTGATTTCTGGCTGCGTATGAACAATACGCAGGCACATACCCGGACCGAACAGGTGCAGAAATGGTAATGACTGCCTGGTGAAGCCCTATCTGTGTTCATAACCTGTAGCCGAGCTTAAGAAACAGTAACATGCGTTTGACTAAAATCATCAAGTACATTTTAGCAATATCAATAGCGGCAGCTGTGCCGCTATTGTTTTTTTTTGTGACGCCCAGCGCCAAGCTGAACATCCCTCCTTATTACCGTCCCGAGCAGATCATCAGCCGTATGGAGAAAGGAAAGACGGTAAGAGATACCCTCTTTCACCAGGTAAAAGACATTACGCTTACCAACCAGCTCGGGCAAAAGGTAAGTCTGAACAAAGACCTGAAAGGAAAAGTGCTGGTGATCGATTTCATTTTCACCACCTGTCCTTCTGTATGTCCCCGTCTGAGCGCCAATATGAAGGAACTGCAGAAGGCCTATATCAAGAAGAATCCCGAAATGGTTCAGTTCATTTCGATCTCGGTTGATCCGGACAGGGATTCGGTAAAGGCCCTGAGAGCATATGCCAACCGCTATGATGCCGATCATGACCGCTGGTGGTTCCTGACCGGGAATAAGGACAGCATCTTTGACTATGCCAAGAATGAGCTGGGGCTGCTGCTTGAAAATGCTGATGTGCCGGGCGATTTTGTCCACTCGCAAAAAATGATCCTGATCGATACAGCAAGGAATATAAGAGGCTATTTCGACGGGCTGGATAAGGCGCAGACCAAGAAGATCGCCGACGATATTTATATCCTGAATGTAGAAAAAAGGAAGCACCATCGCTGATCATCAATCCGGATTTTCCACGAATCAATACATATCAATGATACCCAATCCTGTACTGAAGAAGAATGATAAAAGAGCCAACTTGATTATCGCGATCGTCTCGCTGGTGATCTTCCTGGTGGTGGCCTCGCTTAGCCGTATACCGCCGCCCAGGTTTCCTTTCGACTTCAATGTGCATATTTTTGCCCTTATCAATTCCCTTATTAATTCGGCCGTGGCGATACTGCTGATTGCAGGGCTGGTGGCCGTAAAGCAGAAGCAATACGTGCTGCATAAGAACATCATGATGGTAGCCATCGTGCTGTCTGTCCTGTTTCTTGTTTTTTATATCGGGCATCACCTGTTTGCCGGCGACAGCAAATTCGGCGACATCAATCACGATAATGTCCTCACCGAAGCAGAGAAGGCTGCCGTCGGCGGCATTCGCTATTTCTACTATTTTATCCTCATTACCCACATCATCCTGGCCGCGGTGATCCTGCCGTTCATCCTGTTTACGGCCTATCGCGCACTCACCGGGGAATACAGCCGCCACAAGAAGCTGGCCCGTTATACCTGGCCTTTGTGGTTCTACATTGCCATTACCGGTGTGCTGGTCTACTGGATGATCGCGCCTTATTATTCCTGATCTTATTGTTTTAATCCTTTGTTTGGGTAGAGACGTTGCATGTAACGTCTCTACAACATACATGCCTATTATACTGACCTGGTATGCAATGTCTCCACATGTCCAGGCTCTATTATGGTTGCAATGCAACGTCTGTATTCTGCCAGATATTAATGTGCAGAACCATTGCCCGCAGCGGTTCTACGCATTAACACATATTATACCAACCCGCACTACCGGTACTGGTAAAAGATCCCTTTATCCAGCAGTGTCCACAGGCAGGCCTTTTGGTCGCAGGCCTTCAGCGCATTATTGGCCCAGGTATTGCAGGTATGGAACAGGTCGTAGGCGCCGGCGGCCTCGTAGAAAGCATCGTCGGTACCATAGCCGTCGTTATGAGTAACGATATTGATCGCATGGCCCAGGCTGTCGTAATCGAAGCTGGCCTTAATGAACCGTACCAGTTTCCGGTATTCAGCTTTGCTGATACGGATCTCGTGGCATTGCGCTCCTGTATGCATCTGATGGTAAAAGGTAACATGCATGGCCGATGAGCTGAGGTGAAATGCCGCTTTAAAAGCTACGCTGAACTTGAGATCGGACCATTGCGGGGTCTGCAGGAAAAAGCCTTTGTCGCCCCAGCCGAAAGAAGCATAAGTAAAGGTAGTGTCCTTTGATTCGGTATCTTCAAACCGGGCCAGCGGCCGCCAGTCCATAATTTCGTTGTGTACCGGCGTTACAATATCGGTATGGACACCATTGGTACGGATATAGATGGAAAGCTCATCCGGGCCTTTTGTGCGGGCATCGGCATTGACGGCGATGCGGGAGCAGAGCCAGGCGCCGCCGGCATACAGCAGGAGGAACAGCACCAGGCCGGCCACCAGGTAGCCCAGCCGCCGGGCTGTTTTGATCAGGAATTTTTTCATAGGGTAAAGGGTATGGCTTTCATGCACCAAAGGCCATAAACCTGTGCTGCCGCATCAAATTTATGGCCTTTACCGGAAATGATCGTGCTCCCCAATTAGTAGGAATTCCACCAGCCCCGCTCATTCCAGGCCCAGGAGAAGGGCATTAGGATCAGCGAGAAGGTAACCTGCTGCTTACCGATAAGGGTACTTTTCGTATTGTAACCGCCCCAGCCGGCAATGGTGTTTTTGCCATCGTAGAAGGGGATATAGCCATAAGCATATTGCGCGCGAAGCTTAAAGCAGATGCCGGCAAAGAAGCTCAGCTCGGCTTTGGCAAAAGGCGCCGCGCCGAAACCAAAGCCAGCATTGTCAAAATCTGCTGTCATAGCGGCGGTAGGCAGCACGCCTATACCCAGCGTGGTGCCCCAGCGTACATTCTTGTTCAGGAAAGCATCGTTGCCGAATTTAAAGTCGGCGCTGAGAGGCAGGCCCATCTGCATCGATACTCCCGAGAAATAAATACTGTGGCTGAAATCGTAGATCTTTTTCCCGTTTTCATCGGTGATGAGGCCGTTGAAGGAAGGCGTATTGTAGTCCCAGGTATACATATTGTAAGTATAACCGAGGCCCAGCGCCAGCATGCACCGGTCGCTCAGACGCTTCAGGGGAATAGCGGTACCGATCATGCCACCAAATCCGTTCTTGGAAGTGACATTCTGTGAAAAAGAGGTGTCCAGGCCATTATTGCTGGTCTCGGTCCTCTTGTAGGTCGCTGTAGCAATAGAATAAGAATAGCCCAGCTCATAACGCTGCAGCACACCGGGAAGGCCAAACCATTGTGCCCGGATTTCCGGAAGAGATGTAAAAATCAGCAGGGCCGGGAATAAAAAAGAGCGTAGAAGAAAATGTTTCATGTGACCAAAGAATATATTATGGCCGCAAAATAAAAGAAAAAGTTAAATACAAGCTTTTATTTTTTTATTAATTCAAAAAAAAGAGTTTTCTATTTGAAAATAACAGGAATTACGTATGCTTGTTTATGTGCATAAACTTTTGTTTTTTAACAAATTATATTTCCAATTCGCTACTTCCAGGGACAAATCTTCCGAACAGGACATCAGAATATGGGCCTGAAAGAACCGTGATCTTTAAGATATTGGAGCTTGGCCTGGAACATAACTGCCATCTTAGCGGCGCGGGCCCTGGCATCGTCGGCTACCGGCCCGTCAAAATAGGTATCCAGCGTGAGATCGAATAGCTGCAGCCAGCGATCGAAATGCTGTGTCCCGATTGGCAGCCGGGCATGGGGCATAAATGGCGCACCGGAATACGTATGCTGGTCCAGCAGCACTGTTTCCCAGAAAGTGTACATTTTGGCAAGGTGTTTTGGCCATTGATCGCCAATGGCTTCCTGGAATATGGGGCCGATCAGCTCGTCTGCACGCACATGAGTGTAAAATTTATTGACCAAAAGCTCAATATCGGTGCGGTTATGGATGTCGGATCGCTTCATGTCTGTATCATTTTGAAAAAAAATACACAAATTTCTCGCTGACTATTCACTTTGTCAAAGCGGTTAAGCACAGTTTCTTTTGGGTTTTGCACATTGAAAATATGTTTATCCACAATTATTTAGCAAAAAAACAGCTCTATTTACGCAAAGGTAATGCAGGCTTGCTTTTCCGTCATTTTAATATGTGGAAAAAATCTTCAATAAATCCAAGTGGTAAATTGTGGGAAATTGTGTTATTTTGTGGTTGAATTGGATCAAAGCCTGTAATGACAAGCCTTTTAGGAGAATATGAAGTATCGATGGACGCGAAAGGTCGCGTTCTGGTACCTGCCGGCTTCCGCAAGCAATTGCCGGAAGGGGAGGATACCTGCTTCATTATCAGCAGGGGTTTGAACAATATCGTTACCCTGTACCCTGAAAAAAGCTGGGAACAATTCGCTGCCAAGCTTGCCAAGCTCAACGAGTTCAACAGCCAGGCCAGCGCCCTCAAAAGAGTATTGCTGGGCGGCGCCAACCGGGTAGAGCTGGATGCGGCAGGTCGTTTGCTGATCCCGAAGCCTTTGCAGGACTTTGCCGGGCTCAAAAAGGACCTGGTATTTCTGGCGGTAGACAACAAAGTGGAAATTTGGGATAAAGATACCTATTACGAGCACATCAGGCAACAAAGCGCCAACCTTACGGAGCTGGCCAACAGTGTATTTGGAAATAGCTTCATGGATCCGTTCCAGTAAACCGTCCGTACACCACCAATCAGATCTTTCTTAGCCGACAAATCGTACCATGACTGAGTCTTCGCATTATCATACTTCTGTATTGCTGCATGAAGCGGTGGATGCCCTTAACATACAGGAAGCGGGTGTATACGTGGATGGCACTTTTGGCGGGGGCGGACACAGCAGGGAGATACTGAAGCGGCTGGGTAAGAAAGGCAGGCTGATCGTTTTCGATCATGACAAGGATGCCTGGAAAAACCTGCCCGATGATCCGAGGATACTGTTGGTCAAAGAGAATTTCCGTTACCTGCGCCGGTTTTTGCAATTGCATGGCGTGCCTCAGGTCAATGGCATACTGGTGGATCTGGGTGTAAGCTCTTTTCAATTTGATACTGCAGAGCGGGGCTTCTCTATCCGTTTCGATGCGCCGCTGGATATGCGGATGGATGAGCGGAACGACTTTACTGCGGCCGACCTTATCCGGGATTACCCGGAAGAAAGGTTGCATAAGCTGCTGGAGCAATACGGTGAAGTGCGGAATGCACGCACCCTGGCGAAAACCATCGTGGAAGGCCGTAAGAAAATGGCGGTGCATACGATCGCCGGCTTCAAGGACCTGATCGCAGATTGCATCAAAGGAAACCCGAACCGCTACCTGGCACAGGTGTTCCAGGCCCTGCGCATAGAAGTGAACGATGAGTTGGGTGTGCTGGGCGATTTCCTCGAGCAAACGCCGCGTTGCCTGAAGCCCGGCGGAAGATTGGCGGTGATCACCTTCCATTCGCTGGAAGACCGGATGGTGAAGCAGTTCATCAAGCAGGGAACATTGAGCCCGCAGCAGACCGATCCTTTTGGCCGCAACCTTACGGAACGCCCTTTCAAGGTGCTGAAAGATATCGTGCCTTCGGAGGAAGAGCTGAGCGTCAACAACCGGTCCCGCAGCGCAAGACTAAGAGTAGCAGAACGCTTATAACATATCAGTAACCAGTAGCGTACTTAACAAGAATTTAGAACCAGGCGTGAGCAGCAACAGATTAAATAGCATAACCGAAGCGGAAGCCCCGATAGCTGCAGTGCAGGAGGAAACGCCTGCAATAGCCGTGCAGGCGCCGGCGCCGGAACAGCAAGCGTCCAAAAACGCACCGGGAGCGAAGTGGGCCAGCTGGAAGGATATTGTCGAGCGTATCTCTTACCAGGGCATCGTGCGTAATATGCCCTACCTGATGTTCCTGACCTTGCTGTGCATCCTGTATATCACCAATAACAACAGAGCGATCTCGCTCACGCGCAGCATCAACAGCAAATCCAAAGAGCTGAAAGAATTACGCTGGCGCTATATGGACATTCAGTCGAGACTGATGTACCAGACTTCCGAAACGCAGCTGATCCCTAAAGCAGCTGCCATAGGACTGAAGCCTCTCGACAAACCGGCTTTCGAGATCAAGGTAAAGGTGCCGGTAAAAGAAAAAGAAGATTAAGCAGCAGCGCAGTATAAGTGATGGATGTAAAACGCGACATACGATTCAGAGTGTACCTTTCCTTTACCGGGATCGTGCTTTTGGCTGTGGCTATCATTGTCAAGGCCATGATGATCCAGGTAAGCGAAGGGAAAACGCTGCGCGCACAAGCGGAGAAGGCGCATACCAAGAAAGAGACCCTGCTTCCCGAGCGGGGTAATATCTATAGTGAAGATGGTACGCTACTTTCTTCCACCATACCACAGTTTGATCTTCGTGTCGATTTTAAGGCCATCAATAAGGATACCTTTAAGTTTTATCTCGATACCTTGTCGCAATGTATGGCGAAGCTGTTTGGTGAAAACTCGGCAGACAATTACAAGCGGCAGCTGAAAGGCGCATTCCAGAACCAGGAACGCTATTGGCTGATCAAAAAGAATGCACCCTATTACCAGTACCAGGCGGTACGCAATTTTCCCCTGTTCAGCAAAGGGAAGAATAAAGGCGGCTTTATTGCTGAGCCGCGTTCTAAGCGGGTCAATCCCTACGGGATGTTGGCTTATCGTACCATCGGACTGTGGCGTGAGAATGCTGATAATATAGGATTGGAAAAGCGGTACGACTCCGTGCTCTGTGGTAAAGAAGGTACGCGTATCATTCGTAAAGTAACCGGCGGTACCTGGATGCCGATCGAAGGCTCGGAAGTAGACCCTGTTAACGGCCGCGATATTGTAACGACGATCGATATTAATATACAGGATGCGGCAGAGCATGCTTTGCTGGATGTGCTCACCAAAAATAACTGCCAGTACGGCACCGCTATCGTGATGGAGGTGAAGACCGGCAAGATAAGGGCATTGGCCAACCTGGGGCGGCAGGCTGACGGTAGCTATTGGGAAGATTTCAATTATGCCATGATCCCTACCGAGCCGGGCTCGACCTTCAAGCTGATGTCCCTGTATTCCTTGCTGGAAGATGGTTATGTAACGATCAACGACAATGTAAATGCCCAGGGTGGTGTAGCCGTCTTTGGCAACCAGCGTGTGGTCGACGATCACCACGGCCTGGGCGTGATCAGCATCAAGAAGGCTTTTGCCCTGTCGTCAAACGTCGCCTTTGCCAAGCTGGTGAACCAGTACTACCACAATGATCCGATGAAATACATCGGGCATTTGCAGCACCTGCAGCTGAACAAACGTACTGGTATTGACCTGGCCGGCGAACGTGGCCCTACCATCAAAACGACAAAGAGCAGGAGCTGGAATAAAGTAACCTCCCTGCCCTGGATCGGTTATGGTTATGAAAGCCTCATTACGCCGCTGCACACCTGTATGGTGTACAATGCCGTAGCCAACAATGGTAAAATGATGAAGCCTTACCTGGTAAGCGCGATACAGGAATATGGCCTGCCAGTGCAGGAATTCAAGCCTACGGTACTGGTGGAAAGCATAGGTAAGCCTTCAACCATCAGGCAGATGCAGCAGGCTATGCGCGCGGTGGTGGAAGAAGGGACAGCGAAAGGCATTAAGTCGCCTTACTATACAGCGGCCGGTAAAACCGGCACTGCCCAGGTGGCGGATAAAGGGATCACTTATACCGATGGCGTAAGGCAGGGCTCGTTTGTCGGTTACTTTCCCTATGAGAATCCGCAATACACGATCACCGTTGTCGTACGGTCTACACCTCATGGCGCTTACTATGGCGCGGTAGTGGGCGCACCGGTCTTCAAGACTATCGCCGATAAGCTTTACGCCAGTCATATCGGTGGCTGGAAGGCACAGGCCGATTCGCTGGCAAAGCAAATGAAGCTGGTGGCGAAAAAGAGCACCGGCGATCACCTCAACACTGCAATGGCGGCATTGGGCTTTGCGGCGCCGGCAGTAACCGGCTGGAACGGGATCGTAAACCTGCAGCCGGATTCCAGCGGCAGGTACAGTCTCCGTAAAACGGCAACCGTAAAAGAGATCGTGCCCGATGTCAGCGGCATGGGACTGCGCGACGCCTTGTTCCTGCTCGAAAGCTCCGGCCTCCAGGTGAGCACCAGCGGCAACGGCAAGGTAGTATCGCAATCGCTGCCCGCAGGCAATCGTATTGTGAAAGGGCAGAAGATTCATATACAGTTAGGATAAAAGAACACAGACAAAGAAAGACAGCAATGAAAAGCCTTAAGGAAATAGTGAAAGGAATAAAGGTTCTGCAGATCGCCGGCAACAGCGACGTGCAGGTCCTGTCCCTCACATTGGACTCCCGTAAAGCAGGCAAAGGCACTTTGTTCTTTGCCCAAAAGGGAACCTTGACCGATGGGCATCAATATATAGATCAGGTCGTAGCCGCCGGAGCAGTGGCTGTGCTCTGCCAAACTTTACCGCCGACACAGTCGCCCGGGGTAACTTATGTACAGGTCGCCGATACCGCCGCAATAGTGGGTCTGGTGGCTGCTGCCTTCTATGACGAGCCCTCGGCCGGTATGAAGGTTGTAGGCGTTACCGGCACCAACGGTAAAACAACCGTAGCCACGCTGCTGTACAAGCTGTTCTCGGCTCTGGGTCATACCTGCGGGCTCATATCGACCGTAGAGAATCATATAGGCGCCAAAGTGGTGCCGGCCACCCATACCACGCCCGACCCCATAAGCCTGCAGGCCCTGTTCCGGAAGATGGCCGATGCGGGCTGCAGCCACGTGTTTATGGAGGTAAGCTCTCATGCCATACACCAGCATCGTATTGCCGGTATCCGTTTCGATGGTGGCATCTTTACCAACATCACGCACGATCACCTGGATTATCACGCCACTTTTGACGAATACATCCGGGTAAAGAAACTTTTCTTCGACGGGCTGGACAAGCAAGCTTTTGCGCTGACCAATGCCGATGACAAGCGGGGCATGGTGATGCTGCAGAATACGAAAGCAGAACGCAAAACCTATTCGCTGCGCATTCCCGCTGACTTTAAAGGCAAGGTGCTGGAGAACGAGCTGGACGGGCTGCAGATGAACATCAACAAAACGGACGTGCATTTCCGGCTGAGCGGCCTGTTCAATGCCTATAACCTGCTGGCCGTATACGGCGCTGCCGAACTGATCGGAGAAGATAAGATGGAAGTGCTGGCGCTGCTGAGCAATATGAAAGGAGCGCCCGGCCGCTTTGAGACTTATCGTTCAGTTAACGAAAGAATCCTGGGCATCATCGATTATGCCCATACGCCCGATGCCTTGCTGAACGTGCTGGCGACTATAAAGCAATTCGGCGGCCAGCGCCAGCTGATCACGGTGGTGGGCTGCGGCGGCGACAGGGATAAGACCAAGCGCCCCGTAATGGCCGAAGTAGCCTGCGAGCACAGCGATAAAGTGATCCTTACTTCCGACAATCCGCGGAGCGAAGATCCGGAAGCGATACTGAACGATATGGAGAGCGGGCTTAGCTTCGGCCAAAAGAAAAAGACCCTGCGCATCACCGACCGCCGCGAGGCTATTAAAACGGCGTGTTCCCTGGCGCATGAAGACGATGTGATCCTGGTGGCCGGCAAAGGACACGAAACCTACCAGGAAGTGAAAGGCGTACGACATCATTTCGACGATAAGGAAGTGCTGCAGGAGATGTTTGCCCTACTGGAAAAATAAAACACGAGCGAAAAACAAATTTTTATAAACAGAAGTTTACATGCTGTACTATTTATTCAAATACTTAAGAGATGAGTTTGGATTATCCGGCGCCGGATTATTTCAATACATCACCTTTCGTGCAGGTATGGCTGTGGTGCTGTCGCTGGTGATCACCCTGATATTCGGTAAGCGGCTGATCCGTTACCTGCAGCACAAGCAGATCGGCGAGACCATCCGCGACCTTGGCCTGCAGGGAGAAGAAACCAAGCGCGGTACCCCTACTATGGGCGGGCTTATCATTATTGCCGGTATCCTGCTGCCGACGTTGCTTTTCGCCAGGGTGGGTAATGTCTATATCCTGATGATGGTGCTCTCGACCGTATGGCTGGGCCTCATTGGTTTCCTGGACGACTATATCAAAGTATTTAAAAAGAATAAGGAAGGCCTTGCCGGCCGCTTCAAGATATTAGGCCAGGTGGGGCTGGGCATCATTATCGGCTTTACTATGTATTATAACCAGCATGTGGTGACCACGCGCGAGATCCGCCCTGACCAGCCCATCCTGTACAACAAATCGGAGACGATTGCTGGTGAGCCCTATACACGCCTCGACGAGCAGGGCAATCTCCATACCTATGTACAGGTGCAGGCTGCTGTTACTACCGTGCCTTTTTCCAAGAACCACGAGCTCAGCTATGCCAAGATCGCTTCCATCTTCGGCGAAAAGGCAGTAGGCTGGCTGACGCCGACGATCTATATCCTGTTTGTGATCCTGATCATTACCGCGATCTCCAACGGGGTCAATATAACCGACGGTATCGACGGCCTGGCAACAGGTACTTCGGCCATCGCCGGCATGGCCTTCGGAATATTTGCCTATGTGTCGGGCAACTATGTTTTTGCCGGCTACCTGAACATCATGCACATTCCCAACCTGGGCGAGCTGTCGATTTTCGTCGGCGCCTTTGTGGGGGCATGTATCGGCTTTCTATGGTACAACTCCTACCCCGCGCAGGTATTCATGGGCGATACCGGTAGCCTGGCATTGGGCGGGATCATTGCCTCGCTGGCGATCATTGTGCGCAAGGAGCTGCTGATCCCCATCATATGCGGCATCTTCATCGTGGAGAATCTTTCGGTGATGATACAGGTCAGCTATTTTAAATATACCAAGAAGAAATACGGCGAAGGACGACGCATCTTCAAGATGTCGCCGCTGCACCACCACTACCAGAAGCTCGGCTATCATGAGAGCAAGATCGTGACCCGGTTCTGGATTATTGGCATCATACTGGTGGTCCTTTGCGTAGTGTCGTTGAAAACGCAATAAAAAGAGCAGATGCAAAGGATGTATAACAGTATCGTAGTGCTGGGCGCAGGAGAAAGCGGCAATGGCGCAGCTATACTGGCGAAACGGAAAGGCCTCCCGGTGTTTGTATCAGACAATGGGACGATAAAGGAGGGGTACCGGAAAGAGCTGGAGACAGAAGGGATCGCATTTGAAGAAGGAGGGCACGATACGGAACGGATCATGGCAGCCGACCTTATTATCAAAAGCCCCGGCATACCGGAAAAAGCGCCGCTGATCAAGGCCCTGAGAGCTGCGGGCAAAGAGATCATCAGCGAGATCGAGTTCGGCTATTGGTACAAAGGGGACGGAAAGATCATTGCCATTACCGGCAGCAACGGGAAGAGTACCACGACCAGCCTGCTGTACCACCTGTTGCGTGATGCTGGCATGGATGTAGCGATGGTCGGCAATATCGGCATCAGCTTTGCCAGGCAGGTAGCCCTGAAGCCCGCAGCATGGTATGTTATGGAGATCAGCAGCTTCCAGCTGGACGATATTCAAACTTTCAGGCCGGAGATCGGGATACTGCTGAACATTACGCCGGATCACCTGGACCGTTACGAGTACCAGTTTGAAAAATATGCGGCCTCTAAATTCAGAATCGCCATGAATCAGCAGCCTGAGGACCTGCTGATCGTTAATACGGACGATCCGGCGATTATAGCCTATTTGAACCAAAATACAATTAAACCGAAAATAATACCTATAACGATGAGCGAACACAATCTAACCCAGGAGGACGGAGCTTTTATGAAAGATGAAGATTTACACCTGAAGTACCAGGGTGACGACATGAACCTATCTATACACGACCTGGCCCTGAAAGGCCGGCACAATCAATATAATTCAATGGCAGCCGGGATTTCAGCCAGGGCAGCGGGTATCCGCAAAGAAAAGATCAGGGAGAGCTTTTCCACTTTTGAAGGACTGGAGCACAGGCTGGAGTTCGTGGCGACCATAAGAGGCGTGGATTTTATCAACGATAGCAAGGGGACCAACCTCAACTCGGTATGGTTTGCCCTCGAAAGCATGAAGCAGCCGGTGGTGCTGATCCTGGGCGGGCAGGACAAGGGCAACGATTACAACGAGATCATGGACCTGGTACAGGAAAAGGTAAGAGCAATCGTTTGCATGGGCGTGGACAATACGCCGATCCATAAAGCATTTGAGAACGTGATCAAGAATATCGTAGATACCTCCAGCGCCGCGGATGCTGTAAAAGCAGCTTATGCGCTGGCAGAGAAAGGGGATGTCGTGCTGCTGTCGCCCGGCTGCGCCAGCTTTGATCTGTTTAAAAATTATGAGGACAGGGGAACGCAATTCAAGCAAGCAGTAAGAGAGCTATAGCTCCATTCCTCTATTATCTAACGTCTAATAGCTAAGATCTGACATGCAACAGGTATTGCAAAGAATAAAGGGAGATAAGGTCATATGGTCGGTAGTACTGGTACTATCGCTGCTGAGCCTGCTTGCCGTATACTCTGCAACCGGATCGCTGGCCTGGCGCATGGATAAAAGCTCGGGCTTCTACATGGTGAAGCAGCTGGGCGTGCTGGTTGCCGGCCTGGGTATCATCTTTGTGGTACACCGGATCAACTATACCAAGTTCGCCCGCTTTTCGGTGATGCTTTTCCTGATCTGTATCCCCTTGCTGATCTATACCCTCTTCTTCGGTACCAAGCTGAACGAAGGATCGCGCTGGATACGCCTGCCTTTGATCAATCTTACCTTCCAGACCTCTGACCTGGCCCGCCTGGCTATTTTCATGTTCCTGGCCCGACAGCTCAGCGTCAAGCAAAAGGTGATCAAGGATTTTAAGAAAGGATTTTTACCTGTATTGATACCAGTGCTCATCATTTGTGGCCTTATTGCCCCCGCCAACTTGTCTACAGCCTTGCTGCTGGGATTGACCTGCTGTATCCTGTTCTTCATTGGCAGGGTAGACATCAAGCATATCATGCTGCTGGCAGGTGTTGGTCTTGTTGGCGTGCTCATGTTGTTCATGGTGTCCAAGGCCCTGGGCATAGGACGCGGCGCTACCTGGGAAAAGCGTATCGAGAATTACATGGGCAAAGGCACTGATGAGAAGGACGGCGACAGCAATTACCAGATCACCCAAGCTAAGATTGCGATCGCCAGCGGCGGTATTACCGGCCGCGGACCGGGAAAAAGCTGGGCCAGGGATTTCCTGCCTCACCCTTATTCCGATTTCATCTTTGCCATCATTATAGAAGAATACGGCATTATCGGCGCAACCGTATTGATCGGCGTGTACCTGCTTTTCCTGTGGCGCAGTATCCTTATTTTCAGGCGATGTCCCTATGCCTTCGGGGCATTCCTTGCCGTAGGGCTCAGCTTTACGCTGGTGTTCCAGGCGCTGATGAATATGGCGGTGAATGTGCACCTAGTACCGGTAACCGGATTGACCCTGCCGCTGGTGAGCATGGGCGGATCATCCATATGGTTCAACAGCGTAGCGATAGGGATCATACTCAGCGTAAGCCGGTACGTCGACGAAATGGAAGGAAGCGAGGCCCTTAAAAATTAAAAAGTAAAGATTGAAAAGTGCGAAGGGGTCGCACAGCGCAAAGACGATTATCGCAGACAATTACCTTTAGAATTTTGACTTTTGACTTTTACCTTTTGAATTAAATATCATGAAAGTAGTAATAGCAGGCGGTGGTACAGGCGGGCACATCTTCCCGGCGGTGGCTATCGGCCACGCATTACAAAGGTTGCGGCCGGGAACGGAACTGCTGTTTGTAGGGGCGAAGGGTAAAATGGAAATGGAGAAAATACCGCAGGAAGGTTTCCCGATCATAGGCCTGGACATTGCAGGCTTCAACCGGAGCAATCTCCTGAAGAATATAAGCCTCCCCTTCAAGCTCTGGAAAAGCAGACAGCAGGCCAATAAGGTGATCCGGGACTTTGCACCCGATGCCGTAGTTGGTGTAGGCGGCTTTGCCAGTTTCCCTATGCTGAACGCAGCGCAGGCGCAGGGCATACCGACCCTGATCCAGGAGCAGAATTCTTTTGCCGGTAAAAGCAATAAGCTGCTCGGCAAAAAAGCGAAGGCAGTGTGTGTTGCCTATGAAGGCATGGAAAGGTTCTTCCCCAAAGACAGGATCATTATCACCGGGAATCCTGTAAGGGCCAGCATTGCGCAGTCCAACATCAGTAAAGAGGAAGGCCTGGCCGCTTTTGGCCTCAGCCCCGACAGGGAAACCATATTGATTGTTGGCGGCAGTCTGGGCGCCAGGAGCATCAATGAAGCCATTGCACAGCATATACAGGAAATCGCCGGCTGGAACGTGCAGCTCATCTGGCAAACCGGTAAGCTCTTTATAGAGGAAGCGAAAAAGGTAACTGCCCCTTTAGGTAAAGGTATGATCGTGCAGGACTTTATCAGGAATATGGAGTATGCCTATGCCGCTGCCGATGTCGTGATCTCGCGTGCGGGTGCCCTGGCCAGCGCCGAGCTGTGTATCGCGGGTAAGCCTGTGATCTTTGTGCCCTATCCTTTCGCTGCAGAGGATCACCAGACCAGCAATGCGCTTGCCCTGGTAGAGCACAACGCGGCGATGATGGTAAAAGATAATGAGACCCGGACAGAGCTGGTACGCAAATTGCACACCTTGCTCGGAGATGATAATATGCGGCAGATCATGGCTGCTAATATACAGAAGCATGGCATTAAAGATGCAGACGAACGGATCGCCCGTAAAGTGATCGAGATCTGCGGACAATAACAATAACTAACAGAGCAGTAATGAACATTACGAACATAAAGAATATCTACTTCATCGGCATCGGCGGTATCGGTATGAGCGCCCTGGCCCGCTTCTTCAAAGAACGCGGCGCCACGGTGAGCGGCTACGACCGTACGGAGACGAAGCTTACCCTTAAGCTGGCGGCCGAAGGAATGGATATCCATTATGAGGACAATACCGACTTGTTGGAGCAGAAGGCGCAGCTGGTGGTTTATACGCCCGCTGTGCCTGCCGAGCACAAAGAGCTCAGCTGGTACCGGCAGCACAATTACCCGGTGTTTAAACGTTCCGATGTGCTGCAGTGGATCACCGAAAGCATGTTTGCCATTACCGTGGCCGGTACGCATGGCAAGACCACGATCAGCACTATGATCGCGTACCTGCTTAAAGAAACAGGCTATGGCTGCAATGCCTTCCTGGGCGGGATCGCCACGAACTATGATACGAACTACTGGGGCAATGAACGGAATGTAGCGGTGATCGAAGCGGATGAATATGACAGGAGCTTCCTGAAGCTGTGGCCGGATATCGCCGTGCTGACCGCGATGGATGCCGACCACCTGGACATCTATGGTAATATCGAAGCGCTGGAAGAAGCTTTTGTGCAATACACGAAGAACATCAAGCCGGAAGGCACTTTGTGGAGCAAGCATGGCCTGAAGCATGGCGACAAGCTGCAGGCCACGCATAAGTATACCTACAGCCTGCAGAACAGCGCTGCTGCTGCATATGCAGCCAATGTGCGCATCCACGACGGCGGCTACGATTTTGATGTGCATGGCCCCGGCTGGTACTTACCAGAGCTGCGGCTCAATATCGGCGGCATGCACAACGTGGAAAACTGTGTCGTGGCGGTATCGGTGGCGAAGCAGCTGGAGATCGACGATACGCTCATACGGCAGGCAGTGGCGGGCTTCAAAGGCGTAAAGCGCCGTTTTGAATACATCATCAGGAACAAAGAAGTAACTTATATCGACGACTATGCGCATCATCCCGAAGAGCTGGCAGCATTGATCCGGAGCGCTAAGACTTTATTCCCGGGAAAACGTTGTGTGGTGGCTTTCCAGCCGCACCTGTTCAGCCGCACCCGGGACTTCGCCGAAGGCTTTGCCCATAGTCTCGATATGGCCGACGAAGTGATACTGCTCGATATTTACCCGGCCAGGGAAAAGCCGATGCCGGGAGTGAGCATTGATACCATCGGCCGGTTGATGGGCAATCCCAATCATACCGTGCTGTCGAAGGAAGGATTGGTTCAATATGCCGCAACAGCGCCGCTGGAGCTGCTGATCACCGCCGGCGCAGGAGATATTGATAAGCTGGTAACACCCATAAAAGAAGCGATCCTCGGAAGGATCGGGCAAGCGCAGGACAGGTAAAGAGCACATGAGCGAACAAAGAAACATATCGACCAAAAAAGTGATCCGCTTCTCAGTGGGTACCTTGCTCGTGATCATCTTTATGGTGGCGCTGGTGGCCGCATCGCGCAGCCAGAGCAACAAAGCGATCAAAGGACTTGAAGTGCACCTGAACGATGATAAAGAATACAGCTTCCTGCAACGTAAGGATATCGAAGCCTTGCTGCTGGGCAACAGGCATATCAACCTGGCGCAGGCTTCCGTTGCACAGCTGGACCTGGAATTAATGGAGCGTATCGCCCGTACCAATCCATGGGTAGCCAATGCTGAAATTTATGTGGACAGCCGGCAGGTGCTGCAGGTCAACATCACCCAGCGGGACCCTGTCGCCAGGATCTTCGATGTGAACGGAGCCAGCTACTATATGGACAGCACATTGCATACCATGCCGGTGAGCGCGGGCTATGCCTATGCCGCACCCGTGTTTACCAATGTGCCGGTAGCAAAGCAGGACAGCACGGGCAAATCATTGCTGCAGAAAATAGCAAGGCTGAGCGAAGAGATCAGTAGAGACAGCTTCTGGCAGGCCCAGGTAACACAGGTCGAAGTGCAGCCCGATCATACTTTTGTATTGATACCCCTGATGGGCGACCAGAGAATACTGTTGGGCGATACCGCCAGGCTCCAGGAAAAGCTGGATAACCTGCTGGCCTTCTACAAGAATGTATCCAACAAGATCGGCTGGGACCGCTACACCGTGCTGGACGCGCGTTTCAAAGGGCAGGTTGTGGCCAGTCCCTCGATGGGATGGATACCGCCGCGTGTCACAGATACTACACCGGTAGCGATGGATGTGCCCACCACGGCACCCGGAGCGGATGTAAAGCCGGATATTGCTGCAGTGCCTGCAGCGGCGGTTACACATGCCGTAAAACCTGCCGCAACCCAAGTGAAGCCACAGGCCGCCACAGCGCATGCAGTCAAACCAGCTGCCACAACGCATGCGATCAAGCCTGCAGTAGCGGCCACAGTGAAGCCCAGGACGGTAAGCAAGCCGGCATCGGCGAAGGTAAGTCCGGCAAAAGCAAGCCAGGTGGCAAAGGCCAAACCTGCTTTACAGGCCGCGGCCAAAACCAAAGAGAAAAAGAAGGAAACAAAGGACAATCATAAAAACCCCCAAACGCAAACGCCGAAATATATTTACCCAGGTAAGCATTCCGGTAATCGTTAATTCTTAGAAGTAATCGTTATGAATAGAAAAGAACAACCCATCATCGTCGGCCTCGACATCGGTACCACCAAGGTAGTTGCTATCGCCGGTCGCAAAAATGAATTCGGAAAACTGGAGATACTGGGCTTCGGCAAGGCCGATTCAGCCGGCGTAAGCCATGGTGTGGTGCTGAATATCGAGCAGTGCATCCGCTCTATCGAGCAGGCTATCGATAAGTGTATCCAGTCCAACCCTAACCTCGAGATTAATGAAGTGTACGTCGGTATTGCCGGTCAGCACATCAAGAGCCTCCAGACCAGGGGAGACCGGGTACGTTCTATGACTGACGACGAGATCACCAAAGAAGACATCGATATGCTGATCAAGGATCAGTATAAGACCTATATCCCTGCCGGAGACCAGATCATCGATATCATCCCGCAGGATTTCATGATCGACAATACGCCCAATATCCTCGACCCGATCGGTATGAGCGGTATCAAAGTAGGCGCTAATTTTCATATCGTTACCGGGGACCGCAATGCGATCCGCAACATCAAGCGTTGTGTGGATAAATCGGGTCTCAAGACAAACGACCTGGTGCTGCAGCCCCTGGCTTCGGCGGCGGCGGTAATGAACAATGAAGACCTGGAAGCGGGCGTGGCCATTGTCGATATCGGCGGCGGTACGACCGACATGGCTGTGTTCTACGATGGCATTCTGCAGCATACCGCAGTGATCCCTTATGCCGGTACCAATATCACCAACGATATCCGCCAGGGGCTGGGCGTGCTGCGTGCGCAGGCCGAAGCGATGAAAGTTCAGTTCGGCATGGCGCTGGCTGATGAGGCGAAGACCAATGCCTATATTACCATCCCGGGTCTGCGTGGCTTGCCGCCCAAGGAAATATCGGTGAAGAACCTGGCCCATATCATCCAGGCCCGTACCGAAGAAATACTCGATTATGTGATGTATCACCTGAAGCAGGTGAACCTGGATAAGCGCCTGTTCGGTGGTATCATCCTTACCGGCGGCGGCAGCCAGCTCAATCACCTGATCCAGCTGACGGAATACAAGACAGGTCTGGGTGCGCGCATCGGCCAGCCCAACGAGCACCTGGCCGGCGGCCATCATGAAGCGCTGAATCATCCCATGTATGCGACCTGTATCGGCCTGATCCTTCGCGGCTATTCCGATTTCGAAACCGGTAAGCTGAATTTCAACAGTAGCAACAAGGAGATCAGCGTCATGAAGGAAGCACCGTCCAAAGATATCTTTATCAAGATGGAGCTGCCTAAGGAGGGAAGGCACGTGGAAGAACCGGCTGCCGTTGCTTATGAAACACCCGAGCAGCGCGCAGAAAAGCAGGAGCGGAACAACAAGCGCTCTGAAACGATCAAGAAAGTCTTCAACCAGATCAAGAACGGCTTCATGAGCTTTTTCGAAGAGCCCGAAGATCAGAAGATGGAATAACAACGGTGTTCCGGCTTAAAAGAAGAAGGTTTGAGCCGTCTATATAAAGCGCAAATGAGCAAGCCAGTTACTAACCCCATTAATTACTAACCCATCGATCAACATTCTGTATAGAGTGTAGACAACGTTAAAACAACAGTAGCATATGATACACTTTGAAATCCCGAAAAATCAATCATCGATCATCAAGGTGATCGGTGTGGGCGGCGGCGGCGGCAACGCAGTAAATTACATGTACAACCTGGGTATTGACGGTGTGGATTTCATCGTCTGCAATACGGATTCACAGGCTCTGGCCCAGAGCCCGGTACCCAATAAAATACAGCTGGGGCCTCACCTCACGCAGGGGCTCGGCGCGGGCGCCAATCCCGAGATCGGTAAGCAGGCCGGCGAAGAGTCGGTGGATGAAATATCCAAGATACTGAAGGTGAATACACGCATGGCCTTTATTACCGCCGGTATGGGCGGTGGTACGGGTACGGGCGGTGCGCCCATCATTGCCAAAGTCTGCAGGGAGCTGGGTATCCTTACTGTTGGTATCGTAACCACGCCCTTTGCCTATGAAGGCCGCAAACGCCTGAAGCAGGCGCAGGATGGCATTGCCTCCATGCGGGAGCATGTAGATACCATCCTCATCATTTCCAATGATAAGCTGCGTCAGCAGTACGGCAACCTGCCCTTTACCCAGGCTTTTTCCAAAGCGGACAATGTGCTGGCTACGGCAGCCAAGTGCATCACCGACCTGATCACTGTCGATGGTAAAGTAAACCTCGACTTCAACGACGTGCAGACGGTAATGAAGAACGGTGGTGTGGCGATCCTCGGTAGCGCCATGGCCAGCGGCGAAGGTCGTGCGCGCCAGGCGGTAGAAGAAGCGTTGAGCTCACCCCTGCTGAACGACAGCGAGATCGAAGGTGCACAATGGATCCTGCTCAATGTGACTTCAGCATCTGGCGACCACGAGCATACCCTGGACGAGCTGGAGATCATACAAGGCTATGTACAGCAGCAGGCGGGCAATACCTGCGATATCATCCTCGGTATGGGGCACGATCCCAACCTGGGCGAGAACATTGCCGTAACCATTATCGCTACCGGTTTCCATCATCACGAGATCAATGTCGATATCCTTGAGCGGAAGCAACCGGTACAGGAAAAAATCGTTGTGCCCCTGGGCCAGGCCGGAGCGGAAGCCCTGGTAGAAGCCAAAGCGCCTGAACTGCCTAAGCCGCAAGCTGACCCTATGGCCCCGGTACTGGTGGAAGCGCCAACCGCTTATTATCAGCAGCCTGCCCCTGCTCCGGAACCCATACCGGTAGCAGAGAACAGAACCACCTTCAACCTGGAGCTGCCCAAGGCGGAAGAGCCTAAAGCACCGCAAGAGCAGCAAAAGCCCCAGGAATACAAAGCACCTGAGCTGGAGCTGATCATCAAAAATGAGGAACAGCCTGCGCCTCAGGAGACTGTAAAGAGAGGCGAACGCTACCTGACCTCGGAAGAGATCGAAGAACAACGCCGCTTTGAAGAGCAGAAAAAAGCATTGGAAGAGCGTGCCGACCGCCTGCGCCGCATGAGCTTCAATATACAGGGCAGCGAGAATGCCAATGAAGTGGAAAATGTGCCAGCCTACATGCGTCGCCAGACCAACCTCGACAATACGGTGAATTCTTCGGATAACTTCCTGTCAGGCTATTCGATCAATGCAGACAAGGAGGGTAAGCAGGCTAACATCAGTACCATCAATACGTTCCTCGATGGCAAGAAACCGGATTAGTGATTGATCCGCTATATGGCTAACAAAAGGCGTTCCGGTTCCGGAGCGCCTTGCCTTTTATAAGATAGCCGTATAAACTTAAAGGCAGGCTTGGCATACCCTGATCTATTTACTACTTTTATTCCCTTAAAAGATACCTTTATGCAGCTGTATACGATCGATACCGGCCTCTTCAAGCTCGATGGCGGCGCCATGCACGGCGTAGTGCCTAAATCCTTATGGAATAAGCTCAACCCGGCCGATGAGAACAATATGTGTTCCTGGGCCATGCGCTGCCTGCTGATCGAGCAGAATAACCGCCTGATCCTCGTTGATACCGGTATCGGTAATAAGCAGGATGAAAAATTTTTCGGTCATTACTACCTGCACGGGAACGATTCGCTCGAAGGCTCGATAAAGAAGCATGGCTTTGCCTTGAACGACATCACCGATGTATTCCTTACCCACCTTCATTTCGACCATGTGGGCGGCGCCGTAAAGAGAGCAGGCGAGCGCCTGGTACCCACGTTTGAAAAGGCGACTTACTGGAGCAATAAGGCACATTGGGATTGGGCGGTTCATCCCAACGACCGGGAGAAAGCCTCTTTCCTGAAAGAAAATATCCTGCCCCTGGAAGAAAGCGGGCAATTGCAATTTATAGAGACAAAGGAAGGAGAGGAGTGGCTGCCGGATTTTCGCATCCGTTATGTGCAGGGACATACAGAAGCCATGATGCTGCCCCAGCTCCGCTATAAGGACAAGACGATCCTTTACGCGGCCGATCTGCTGCCCAGCATGCACCACATTCCCTTGCCCTGGATCATGGGCTACGACATGCGCCCGCTCGATACGCTGAATGAAAAGAAACGGTTGCTGGGAGAAGCTGCGGCCGGAGACTGGCTCTTCTTCTTCGAGCATGATTATAAGAATGAGCTGTGCAGCATACAGCAGACGGACAAAGGCATTCGTTCCCACGAGGTGCTCCGGCTGGCTGAGCTTTAGGTACCGGTCTTATTTCTAGCTTTATTCTGACACATGTTCCTCCGGCACATCCCTTTCCTCAAGGCGGTCTTCGCCTACTCGCTTACGGCCTTCGGCGGACCGCAGGGGCATATCGGCATGATGGTAAAGACCTTTGTCCGCAAGCGTAAAGATGTAACGGAAGAAGAGCTGATTGAGTATAACTCTTTTTGCCAGATGCTGCCCGGTCCTTCGTCGACACAAACGGTGATGCTGATCGGCTGGAAGCGCGGAGGTATCCCGCTCGCCATCCTTACCTTGCTCATCTGGATACTGCCTGCCACCCTGCTCATGTCGGCCTTCTCCTTCCTGGTTTACTTCCTGGATACAAAGTCGATACAGCAGAACCTGTTCCTGTATGTACGACCTATGTCGGTAGGTTTCGTCTGCTATGCTGCCATTAATATGATGCAGCGTAGTGTGTCCAATAAAGCGACCATGGCTATTATGATCGGCGGTGCTATACTCACGGTGCTCATCAGATCACCCTGGCTCTTTCCAGTATTGCTTCTCGTCGCTGGTATCCTTACCAATTTCAGCAATAAGCGTATTGTGAGTAAGGTGGAAAAGCCCAAGCCGGTCAGGTGGATCAACTTGCTGGTGTTTGCCCTGGTGTTCCTGGCCGCCGGTATCGTCAGCGAAATTGCCCGGCGGCAGCAATGGGAGCACCGGCGTATCGTGAACCTCTTCGAGAACTTCTACCGTTTCGGCAGCATCGTCTTCGGTGGCGGCCAGGCATTGATCCCTATGATGCTGGTCCAGTTCGTTACCCTGCCGGCCAAGCGCGGACTGACGCCCTACATGACACCTGGTGAGCTGATGACCGGCTTCGGCCTGGTGCAGGCGATGCCGGGCCCGGTGTTCTCGGTATGTGCCTTTGTGGGCGGACTAGCGATGAGTAAGTTCGGGCCGCTATGGCAGGCTGCCGGCTGCCTGGTTAGCATCATCGCTATCTTTCTTCCCAGCACCCTGCTGCTGCTTTTTCTTTTTCCGGTGTACCAGAACCTGAAGCAGCATGTGGTGATCTACCGCTCGCTGGAAGGCATTAATGCCGTGATCGTCGGTGTCATCTGGGCTTCCGGTATCATCCTCTTTATGGAGATCAACAGGGCTGGTTTTGACTTTATGAGCCTAGTGGTGGTTATTATCACCTTTTGCCTGTTGCAGTTCACCCGCATACCGGCGCCGCTCATTGTGCTGGGCTGGCTGTTGCTGGGCTGGACGCTGCATTGATATCATAAACAAAGACGAGCTTTTTCAGGAGCTCGTCTTTTGTCATCTGTCAGTTGCAAAAAAGTACGCAGGAAGCTTCCCGCACAGTATCACATTTGCAGGTATAATCCTGGCTTCCGCACCCGGCCGTTTCAAACTGGCATCCCGGATCGAGGGTGACATCAACGGGCGGAATGCAGCCGGCATCGCCACAACTGTAGCGGGAGAAGGCATCTCCGGCCTTGATTTGAGCAATGCCCAAGCGGCTTACAACAGATTTGCCAAGGGTTAGCCTCTTCAGACTTATTTGTCTTTTCTTCATAAAATGATGTTTCCCGCAAAGCTGGAAATTTTCTCCAGGCTGGTCAATACCATTCTATGGGCATATTCCGCTACCCCTTATCGGGGAGGCTTCTTAGTAGATTTGGATTTTTTCACCGGCTCTTTCTTTGGCGGATCGACAGGCATGATCATACCCATGATCTGCGGCCTCAACGTATCGACTTGCGGTACGGGTTGTGGTTTGGCTGTATCGGCGGGTTGCACTATTGCCGGTTCGCCCAGGAGGCGCTGTTCCGCAGGCTGCTGCTGCGTTACTTTGATCTTACCCAGCATTTTCTGCGCCTGTGCTTCCTGAGTATAACCCAAGCCGAAGCAAAGTACGATCACCGCCGCTATTTTGCGTAGCAATGGCATCGCCGAACTTAATACGCCCTGCAATAGTTCCTGCTGTGATGGCGCCGGCGCTGTCGTTACCTGTTCGGCATTGAAACGGCCACAGACCCGCTCCCCATTTTTGTTTTGCAGATAGGCAAGGATACTTTCCTTATCCCATGTAGAGAAGTCGATTACCGTCTTGCAGCAGCTCAGGCAGTGCCTGCCTTGCTCTTCAGGCAACATATGGTCCCAGTTCTCATGACAGGGCTTCGGAATCTGGATGCTCTTATTCATGTCCATTGCTTTTTATAACAACAGGATGAGCGGAATCGAAGGATTCCATAAAGGGAAGAGAAAAAAATACTGGCGCTGGTTTGCCAGATGACATTATGTAAGTAAAAGGTGTGTCATTTTTTGGTGATAATCGTACCTAAAATGCCCTTTTATCCTTGATGAAATGGGCTCAGGCAGAAAGTTAAGAGTAATGGAAATTAAGTATAAATATTAGCGAGCTTTAAGAGCATCTTCCCCATTGTAGAAGGTAAAGCAAAGGGCTATGCCGATGCGGCTTACACTACAGACACAGGTTGCGCAATTTTATAGATGGGCATCTCTTTCCATGCTATAAGGCTCCGTAGGAGCAAAACCAGAACAGCTAAGAAAGATCTGAATTCAGCCGCTGTTCAGGCCGTTGCAGGTCCCGACCAGTCTCTGGCCGTACCGGTGCGGTTCAAACTTTCCTGATAACTATCTGGGTATTCAGTCACCAGTCAGGGCTTTGATAACAGTCACCAGTCAGGGCTTTGATAATCCTGTCAAAAAATACCTTCTTGTCTGTAAGGGTTGAACAAGGGAATGTCTAAATGATATAAAATGAATCGCGGCCACCTATAAGATGGCTGCGATTCATTTATAAATATTGTGCCGTATAGCTTTCTTTGACTTTTTTAATACCCTCCGGCTCGCCGCTGTACAGCAGCTGTCCGCCGGCGGCGCCGCCTTCCGGGCCGATATCAATGAGCCAGTCGGCATTGCGGATCACATCGGTATTGTGCTCGATCACGATAATGGAATGCCCGTGCTCGATCAGCTCGTTGAAAGAGCGCAGCAATTTATTGATGTCGTGGAAGTGAAGGCCGGTAGTAGGCTCGTCGAAAATGAACAGGATCTTCTCCTTGGTAATGCCCCTGCCCAGGAAAGAAGCCAGCTTCACGCGCTGCGCCTCGCCACCGCTCAGCGTATTGCTCGACTGCCCCAGCTTTACATAGCCTAGGCCTACATCGCTTAAGGGTTGCAGCTTCTGGGCCAAAGTTGTCTCTTCTTTGAAAAATTCGATGGCCTCATCCACGCTCATCTCCAGTATGTCATGGATGTTCTTTTCACGATAGGTCACTTCCAGCACTTCGTCTTTAAAACGCTTGCCTTTACAGCTTTCGCACAGCAGGTGCACATCGGCCAGGAACTGCATTTCCACGATCACTTCGCCCTCGCCTTTACAGGTATCGCAGCGGCCGCCATCTACGTTGAAGGAAAAGTGTTTGGGCTGGAAGCCGCGCATTTTGGCTACCCGCTGCTTCGCAAACAGGTTGCGGATCTCGTCGTAGGCCTTGATGTATGTAACGGGATTACTGCGGCTCGATTTACCGATAGGATTCTGATCCACCATTTCCACCTGGGCGATACTTTTCAGGTCGCCGCCAAGTGCACGGTGTAAGCCCGGCCGCTCGGTGCCTTCTCCGAAATGCTTCATCAGCGCAGGATACAGGGTTTGCTTCACCAGCGTGGTCTTGCCCGATCCGCTCACACCTGTAACCACACAGAGCATGTTCAGGGGAAAAGCCACGTCGATATTCTTCAGGTTATGCTGACGGCAGCCTTCGAGCTTGATGAACTGGACCGCTTTGCGTTTGACCGGCTTCAGCTCTTCCTTGCGGCTGATCACTTTTAGTGCGCCTGAAAGGTATTGTCCGGTAAGGCTTGCCGGCGCTTTCAGTATTTCGGCATAGCTGCCGCTGGCAATCACTTCACCACCCAGGTGCGAGGCCAGCGGGCCCATATCGATAATGTGATCCGCTTCTTCCATCATCATCTCATCATGTTCTACCACCACTACTGTGTTGTTGAGGTCGCGCAGGTGCTTCAGCACTTTGATCAGCCGGGCGGTATCCCTGGGATGCAGACCTATGCTGGGCTCGTCGAGAATGTACAGCGAATCGGTAAGATTGCTGCCGAGAAATTTGGTGAGCTGTATACGCTGGCTTTCTCCGCCGGAAAGCGAGTTAGCCAGGCGGTTAAGCGTGAGGTAGCTCAAGCCTACATCCAGCAAGGTTTTCAGCCGCTGGTTGATCTCAGTAAGGATACGGGTTGCTATGGTTTTTTCATGCGGTGTCAGCTTGACCCGCTCAAACCATTCATTAAGGTCGGATACCGGCATATCGCTCAATGCGGCAATGTCCTGGCCGTTGATCTTCACGTACAAGGCATCAGGACGCAGTCGGGTTCCCCGGCAGGTAGGGCATTTGGTGCGGCCCCTGTAGCGGGCCTGCATCACACGGTATTGAATCTTATAAAGATTCTCCTCGACCATTTTAAAGAAATCGTCGATCCATTTCTGTAGAACGCTGGCTTGCTCTGCATTCAGCTCGGATATTGCCTTATGGATAGGGAAACCTTTTTTGCCTTCGGTACGAATAAAGGCGTCCTTCCATTCCGACATCTTTTCGCCTTTCCAGCAAACCACTGCATCTTCATATACGCTCAGGCTTTTGTCGGGAGTTACCAGGTCTTCGTCGATGCCCAGTATCTGTCCGAAGCCCTCGCATACCGGGCAGGCGCCGTAAGGATTGTTGAACGAAAAAAAATTGGGAGTGGGCTCTTCAAAGGTCATGCCGTCGGCCTCAAATCGGTTGTTGAAGCCATGCAGCTTGGCGCCGTCTGTTTCCAGCAGGCACTCGCCATCACTTTCGTAGAAGGCCGTTTGCACACTGTCGGCAATGCGATGCAGGTCATCCTCATCAAAGGTCTCTTTGGCTACGATACGGTCGATCAGCAGGTAGATATGGGCTTTAGCGCCGGGCATCAGGCTGCTGTCTTCCAGCACATCTTCAATACGCACCACTTCGCCCGCTGTATTTTTCTTTTCCTGTACATAGATCCGGGAAAAGCCTTTCTGCAGCAGGATGTTCATCTCTTCGGCGGCATTACGGCCGCTCAGCGTGCGGAAAGGGACCATGATCTGCACCTTCGTTCCGGGAACTAGTCCCTGGATGAAGTCGACCACATCAGTCACGTCGTCCTTCTTGACTTCCTTGCCGGATATGGGCGAATAAGTGCGGCCCACGCGGGCGTAAAGCAGGCGCAGGTAATCCTGTAGCTCAGTCATCGAGCCTACGGTAGACCTGGGTGTACGTGTGGTTACCTTCTGCTCGATAGCGATGGCCGGGCAAATGCCTTTGATGAAATCGACATCGGGCTTGTCCATACGCATCAGGAACTGGCGTGCATAGGCGCTAAGGCTTTCCGCATAGCGGCGCTGGCCTTCAGCAAACAAGGTGTCCATAGTCAGGGACGATTTGCCCGAACCGGAAACGCCGGTAACCACCACCAGTTTATTACGGGGAATGGAAACTGTAATATTTTTAAGGTTATGCATGCGTGCACCCTGTATCACAATGGCATTCTGCTCTGGTGCGGCCGCGGTTGTTTTTGTTCTTTTTTTCGGAGGGGCTCCTGTTGCTGGCATCGATTATTTTGCTTGAATTAAAACAGGCTTCGGGGTAAACCTGTGCTACGATATTTGGCAGGTAAAGTTACGACATGAGGGCCGCAGCCCGATATTTTTTTGTCGATCTGCATATTGCCGCTTTCCCGGCGAATAGATGCTTATATATTATTTTATGTTCATATGTAAAAATGCCTTCCCGGAGCCGGGAAGGCATTTTGAATTAAGTCAGGGACGCAAGCTTATTCTTTGATCAGTTCCAGGAATTCCTGCTCGGTCAGCACCTTAACGGTGCCTAACTTCTTGGCCTTTTCCAGCTTGGAGCCTGCATCTTCGCCCACCACCAGGTAATTCAGCTTGCTGCTGACACCGCTGAGCAGCTTGCCGCCGCGCTCCTCTATCATTGTTTCCGCATCGCTGCGCTTCAAATGAGACAGGGTGCCGGTAAACAGGAAAGTTTTCCCGCTCAGGGCGCCGTCTTCGGCGGCAGCATTGCGTTTGTGGGTATTGGTCAGCGTAAGGCCAAGGGCTTCCAGCTCATTCAGCAAATGGATGTTCTCATGGGTCTGGAAAAACTGGTGTACCGAGCCGGCTACTTTGGGGCCGATATCTTCCAGGGTGCACAATTGCTCCACGGACCAGGTGGCGAAATCCTGTAGGTGATCGATGGCATTGGCCAGCGTCTTGGCAGTAGTTTCGCCCACATAGCGGATACCCAGGCCGAAAATGAGCCGGTTAAGGGGCTGCTGCTTGGACTTTTCAATCGCTTGCTGTAGGTTCACTACAGACTTCTCGCCGAATTTATCCAGCTGCCGTATCGCATCGAAGTCGATCTTGTAAATGCCGGCAATATCTTTCAGCAGGCCCATCTCGTAGAAGCGGCGGATATTGGCATCGCCCAGGCTGCGGATATCCATCGCATCTTTGGATGCGAAATGGATGATGCGTTCCACTACCTGTGCCGGGCAGCTGAGGTTGATGCATCGCCAGGCCGCCTCGCCCTCCGGCTTGAACAGGTCTTCGCTGCATACAGGACATTGCCGGGGAAAGATGATCTCCTGCTCGGTGCCGTCGCGCAGCTCGGGATTGGATTTAACGATATAGGGGATCACGTCGCCGGCGCGTTCTACCAGCACTGTATCGCCGATCTTCAGGTCTTTCTCTTTAATCACCTCTTCGTTGAACAGGGATACGCTGGTTACGGTAACGCCGCCGATGGGTACCGGGTCGATCTTGGCTACCGGTGTAATGCTGCCGGTACGGCCTACCTGGAACTCCACGCGCTGCAGCTTGCTGGTAGCCTGTCGCGCCTTGAATTTGTAGGCGATGGCCCAGCGGGGATGATGCGTGGTCATGCCCAGCTGATCCTGTATGTCGAGGTGATTGATCTTGACCACCATACCGTCGATCTCGAAAGGAAGGTCGTCGCGGCGCTGTTCAAAGTCAAGGCAATACTCAATCACCTCATCGATGGTGCTGCAGCGTTTCATGTTCTTTACCGGAGAGTTGAAACCCATGCTGTACAGCCATTCCAGCGTACCATAGTGCGTCAGCAGCACTTCCGGGTCGGGCTGATTGTTCTCCGTGGTATGATAACTCACATGATACAGTACGGCGCTGAGGCCTCTCTTCGCTACTTCCCTTGGGTCGAGCATGCGCAGCGTGCCTGAGGCGGCGTTGCGCGGATTGGCCAGGGGAGGCAGGCCTTCGGCTACCCGCTGCTCGTTGTATTTTTTAAAAGTTTCTTTATGGATGATCACCTCGCCCCTGATTTCCAGCGACTGAACGTGCTGCTTCGACAAGGGCGCCGATAGCGGGATCGATTTGATCTGTCGGATGTTGGGTGTAATATCTTCGCCCATAATGCCGTCGCCGCGGGTAGCGCCCCGTACCAGCTTGTCATCTTCGTAATACAGCGAAATGCCCGCCCCGTCGTACTTAGGCTCTACTGTGTATTCGATGTGCCCTGTTTTGGCGCTCTCCCGGCAGCGGCGGTCCCATTCCCGCAGATCATCTGCATTATAGGAATTTTCCAGGCTGAGCATCGGTACCAGGTGGGCCACCGCATTGAACTGCTCGCTGAGGCCCAGCGCAATACGCTGTGTAGGCGAATCGGCCGTGACCAGGTCAGGATTGGCGGCCTCTATGTCTTTCAGCTGCCGGAACAGCGCATCGTATTCCACGTCGGCCAGCACCGGGTTGTCCTGTACATAATACTTCCAGTCGTTGTAATTGATTACAGCCCGAAGGCGGTCTAATTTCTCTGCCGGGCTTTCCTTGTCGGTCTGGCCCAGCAACTCTTTCGCCCAGAGGGACAGGCGTTGTTCATCTTCGGGTTGGTACATGTGGGTCGTCGATATAAGCTGTAAAGATAATTGTTTGCGGTCAACACCAGTGCAAAGCCCGGTGAGCATCGCTCACCGGGCCGGTAAATATTATCAGTTATATTGGTACTATTGTAGCATAGCTATGCCTTTGCGGATACCTTCCACCAGGCGGTCCACTTCTGCTTTGGTATTGTAGAAAGAGAAGGAAGCCCTCACGGTACCCGGTATGCCGAAGAATTCCATTACGGGCTGGCAGCAATGGTGACCGGTGCGCACGGCAATGCTTTGCTTGTCGAGCAATTCGCCGAGATCGAAAGGGTGGATGCCGTCTACGAGGAAGGAGAGGGTAGCGGCCCGCTCTTTGGGATGCCCGATGATGCGCAGCCCCGGAACGGTTTGCAGCTGCTCCGTAGCGTATTGCATCAGCTCGTGCTCGGCTTCGATGATGGCATCGAGACCGGTCTCGTTCACGTAATCCAGCGCTGCGCCGAGGCCGATAATGCCGGATACGTCGGGGGTTCCGGCCTCAAACTTAAACGGAAGATCGGCCCAGGTCGTTTTGGCAAAAGTCACCTGCTTGATCATCGAGCCGCCGCCCTGGTAGGGAGGCATTTCATTCAGCAGGTTTTCCTTGCCGTAGAGCACGCCGATGCCGGTGGGCGCATAGATCTTGTGGCCGCTGAAGACTAGGAAGTCCACGTCCAGCGTCTGCACATCCACATGCGTATGTTGTATGGCCTGGGCGGCGTCGAGCAGCACGGGCACCTGGCGCGCGTGGGCGCGGTCGATCAGCTTCTGCACAGGATTTACCGTACCCAGTGAATTGGACACCCAGGTGAGGGCTACGATCCTTGTCTTTTCCGTAAACAGCTTTTCGTACTCATCCAGCACGAGGTCGCCGTTGCTGTCCATCGGAACAACCTTCAGCACCGCGCCGCGGTCTTCACAGGCCAGCTGCCAGGGAACGATGTTGGAATGGTGCTCCATGGCCGAGATGATAATTTCATCGCCGGGCTGCAGGAATCTTTTACCAAAGGAATAAGCGACCAGGTTAATGCTTTCCGTGGTGCCACGGGTAAAAATGATCTCGTGCTCGTGCCTGGCATTGATGAACTGTGCTACCTTCCGCCGGGCCGCTTCCTGTGCATCTGTCGCTTTCTGGCTAAGGAAGTGCACGCCGCGATGCACATTACTGTTGTAGCTGCTGTAATAGTCTTCCAGCGCCTTCAGCACCTGTACGGGTTTCTGGGTCGTAGCACCGTTGTCGAAGTACACGACCGGGCGGCCGTATACCTGTGTATTCAGGATGGGAAAATCCGTTCTTATTTTGGCTATATCGAGCTTTGTCGTAGCAGACATATCGTTTTGTTTTATGAATGATGCCCTTGTACCGCCGCTGAATTATGCAGGCGGGCAGCATGGCCTGCAAAGTTAGGCAAAAGGGAAAGGGAATCGTTATCTTGCAGCGCCAAATCTCATATCGTTTCTCTATTTGCCTATGAAGATCCTGCAGCTGGTTAACCGGGTTCCCTACCCCCTCAACGATGGGGGCAGCATCGGTATTCACTACTATACGGAAGGCTTCCTGCAGGCAGGCGTGTCGCTCAGCATGCTGGCCATGAATACGACCCGGCACTGGGTCGATGTGGCGCAGCTGCCGTCGCTGTACAAGCAGCTGGCACATTTTGAGGCGATAAAGGTAGATAACCGCATTAAGCCTCTCTACGCCTTTTTGAACCTGTTCAAAGGCACTTCTTACAATATTGACCGTTTTATTACTCCGGAATATGAGCAGGCTCTGGTACGGCTACTGCAGCGCGAAACTTTTGATGTGATCCAGCTGGAAGGCTTGTACCTGGCGCCTTATATTCCGGTCATCAGGCGATACAGCAAAGCAAAGGTCAGCATCCGCCAGCACAATATCGAATACCGCATCTGGGAACGACTGGCCGCGCAGGCCCGCAATCCATTGAAGAAAGCTTATCTCGGGCTGCTGGCGCGCCGGCTGAAGCAGTTTGAGCTGCAGCATCTGCAGGACTACGATCTGATTCTGCCTATTTCCCGTGAAGATGCCCGTCTGTATAAAGCCCTGGGCGCACAGCAACCTATGTTCCTGCATCCCTTCGGCATCGATGTGGACAAAGTGCCTTATTGCCCTTCGGATCATCAGCCGCTGAGCCTGTACCATATCGGTGCCATGGACTGGCTGCCCAACCAGGAAAGCATGGACTGGCTGCTCGAAAAAGTAATGCCCCTGGTGCGCGAGCGGCTGCAGGAAACAAAGCTCTACCTGGCGGGACGTAACATGCCCGAGCGCTACCTGCGGCTGAAAGCGCCGCTGGTCGAGGTGTTGGGAGAAGTGTCCGATGCGCTGGCCTTCGAGCGGGACAAAAGCATCCTTGTCGTGCCGCTGCTTTCGGGTGGTGGGGTACGGATCAAGATATTCCAGGGCATGGCCATGGGCAAGACCGTCATTACCACACCTGTGGGCCTGGAAGGTATAGATGCGGAAGACGGCGTACACGTGCTCCTCGCCCGGACGCCGGAAGAATTTGCCCGCCGGATTCTCGAAGTAGTGGCGCAGCCGGAAAAAATACAGGAGCTGGGTGCCGCAGCGCGCAAGCTGATGGAGGAACAATACGATCGTAAGCGGCTGATCGCGGCGCTGCTGGACCGGTATGCCGCTTTATAGCATCATTCCGCTTTACTCGTTCAGCTTCCTGAGGCTGCCGTCGAGATTGTAGACAAAATTGTAGCTCTTGTTCTGCTTTTTACTCTCGAAGGATATGGAATAGTAGATCCCTTCTTCTTTTGTGTTCATCTGGGTGCTGGCCTTGATCTGCGCCAGGATCACCTGCGCATCGTCGGCGCCCTTCGCCGCCAGCTGTTTGCGCGAGGCCTCCATCAAGTCGCCCAGCTTGCCCAGGCTCACTTCCTTGTCGAGCTGGAACATGAACGATTTGGGTTCCGCGCCTTGTATCGATAGGGTAATATCCGCCTTTTTGTCCCAGAAACCATGAAACTGCGACCATTGCTCCTGCTTCAGCGAATTGGGATCCTTGGTCATATCTATCGTTACGACATCATCCGAGCCGCCGCTGTTGGCCAGCTCAACGCTGGTGTACCAGGCCTCGGCATTGAATTCTTCTTTCAGCTCCTTATTGAGCTTTTCCATGCCCGCGCGGTTATGTTCAAAGCCGCTTTTGCAGGAAAACAAAAACAAGGGGGTCGCCAGGAACAGCGGCAGGGAACGTAAACGCATAGTGACGTGGTTTTTGAATGTGGTGTAAATATACTGATGAATGGGCTAAAAGGAGGCCGGCTGGTCTCTTTTTTCGTCCTCGTGTTAGGCAATAGCAGGCACATCCGGTCTCTTTCCTGGCTAACAAATCTTTATATTTTGGTTACACAAAATACAGGGGCCATTTCTTTATCTTTGCTGCATTTCAAAAAAGATTAAAATCTAATATTCAGTAAGATACACTGTTTTACGTTAAATACGAGCTTTGAATGAGCGCATCTTTGAAACGCCTTTTTTTATATTCCGGCATCCTTTCGGCCGTCTCCTTCACCTCGCTCGCTCCCGATGCTCTGGCCCAGGTACCGGTAAGCAACCGCGGCGAATACGCCCAGCTGAAACATGGCGTGGAGCAATTCCAGCAGGGGCACTATGTGCTGGCTGCAGCTTCCGTAACTGATTTTCTCAAACAACCCTTCCAACCTACTGAAAGCCTGAACAAAGAGACTCTGCTGCTGGCGGTGCAGCAGGCAAAGTATATACTCGCGCTGAGCAACCTGAAGAGCAATGCGCGCGGCGCTGTAGAGGAGATTACCCGTTATATCGATGAAACGGTAAATCCCGTATACCGCCAGCGGGCTGCCTTTGCCCTGGCCCAATACTATTTCCAGCAGAACAACCTGCCGGCAGCGATCCGTAACTATGAGCTGGCGGGTATCGATAACCTCAGCAACAGCGAGATCGCCGATGCCAAGTTTGAGCTGGCTTACTGCTATTTCAACGAGCGCGATTTTGATAAAGCCAAGCCGCTGTTTGCCGTGATCAAGGAGCTGCCAGACAACAAATACTACGATGCCGGCAATTACTATTACGGCTTGCTGGCTTATAATGACAAAAACTACGGGGAAGCGTTGAAAAGCTTTGAGCGCATTCATAACCAGGATGCTTACAAAGACATTGTTCCGTATTACGAAGCCGAGATTCTTTATTTCCAGGGTAAGTACGATGAGGTGCTTACTTTGTCCAACCGCTACCTGCGTAAGAAGGACAAGCTGTTTTACGATAAGGAAATGCGCCTGCTGACGGGACAGACCTTATTTGAGCAGAAAAAATTCAAGGAGGCGCTGCCTTATTTTGAGTACTATTACGATAACTCGGAAAAGATCAGGAAGGAGGAGCTCTATGAGCTGGCCTATGCTTACTACCGGCTGGAAAAATGGCCCCAGGCGATCGAAAAGTTCCAGCCCCTGAGCAATGCGCAGGATTCGCTGGGACAAACGGCCATGTACCTGCTGGGCGATTGCTACCTGAAGACCGGAGACAAGAAAGGGGCCCGCAATGCATTCGGCATTTGCGCCGATATGGATTTCAGCGCTACACAGAAAGAAGCGGCTTCTTTCCTGTATGCCAAACTTTCTTATGAGCTGGGTAGCGAAAGTATTGCCACCCGCAAGCTGTATGATTTCCTGAAACAGTATCCCAATTCTACTTTCACAGGTGAAGCGCAGAAGCTGCTGACCGGCCTGCTGGCCAAAAGCAGCAATTACAGCGAAGCCTTTGCCATTATGAGCGATATGGCGGTGAAGGACAATGCAACCTGGGCGGTGTACCAGCAGGTAGGACTGGGCCGGGCGCTGCAGCTGATGCAGAACAACCAGTATTATACGGCCGACAGTGTGCTGAACCTGACCCTCCAGCAGCCGATCAATCCTGCATATGAAGCGATCGCCTATTTTTGGAAAGGCGACATCGCCTATCGTGAAAAGCGCTACCCGCAGGCGGTGCAATACAGCAAATCCTTCCTTGCTAAAGCAGCCGGGCAGGAGGAAAGCATCCGCCGGATCAGCCCGCAGGCTACCGTTCCGAATGCGAACCTGAATATCGGTTATGCCGAGCTGGAAACAGAGAATTATGGTAATGCCCGAGACGCTTTTGCACAGGCGCAAAAGAACAATGACGGTAGCAACAGCCAGATGGTATCCGACGCGGTTGTGCGTGAAGCAGATGCTATGTTCATGCAGAAAGATTTTGATAAAGCAGCACAGCTGTACGATAAAGCAATTGCCGGCAATGCCGGAAATCCCGATTACGCCCGCTACCAGAAGGCCCTGATCCTGGGCTTGCAGAATAAGCAGGAAGAAAAAGTGACCCTGCTGCAGGGTATCGTGAGCAAGACGCCGCCTTCGGAATACAAGAATGATGCGCAATACGAGCTGGCGGTATCTTACCTGGAGCTGGACCGGCCTGCCGAGGCGATCACCCTGCTGCAAACCGTTTCGGGAAATGGCGCCATCAACGACAACCTGAAAGCCAAAGCCTTGCTCAAGCTGGCTTACGCTTACCAGGAGGCCAACCGCAATGATGAAGCCATTGCTACTCTGAAGCGCTATATAGCCGATTACCCGTCGGCTACCGACCGGAACGTTGCCCTGGAGGCGCTACGGAACCTGTACATCGCCACCAGCCAGCCGGAGGCCTATGCCGCCTTCCTGAAAGAGAACAACATGCCAGCCCAGGATGATGCCGGTGTAGAACGTACTTTCTATGCGGTTGCGGAAACGGAATATGGTAACAGCAATTGGAGCAAGGCCACCCAAGCCTTTTCCAAATACCTCGGCCAGTTCCCCAATGGCGGTATGGCGACGAAGGCGCATTATTATCGTGGTGAATCCTACTACCAGATGAAGGACCAGGCCAATGCTCTTGCTGATTTTGAAGCGGTGGTGAACGGCGGCTGGAGCGACTTTACCGACGAGGCCGCTGCGAGGGCCGCAGATATTACGTTCCGGAACAAGGATTATGCTGCTGCGCAAAAATATTATACCGCCCTGCGTAATGCGACAATGGATAATACCAGCCTGCAGAAAGCCTATGCCGGCTTGCTGAGGTCGTCGTTTGAGCAGCAGGCTTACGCAGCTGCAGACGCCTATGCCGATACCCTCATCAGTCTTCCCGGCGTGAACAGCGCTGTGCTGAACGAAGCACAGCTGTATAAGGCCAAGGCACTGCAGCGGAACAATAAGCTGGAGGAGGCCAGGGCACTGTACCAGGTGATCGATAAGAAAAACATAGGAGAGGCCAGCGCCGAAGCGCGTTACCGTGTGGCCGAGATCCTGCTGGCGCAGAAGCAGCTGAAAGAAGCCGAAACCCAGGCCAGCTACGCTGCACAGGCGGCAGGCGGCTCGGACTACTGGGTCGTTCGTTCGTTCCTGTTGATCGCCGACATCCTCACCGAGCAAAAGGATTATTTCAATGCGAAGGCCACCCTGCAAAGTATTATCAAGAACAACAAGGATAAAGAAGTAAAGGACGAAGCCAACCAGAAGCTGGAAAAAGTGAAGGCGCTGGAGAAAGAGAAATCCAAACTGACTGAAGAATAATCCTTGACGCGCTTAATCCCATTTATTAATGAACCTGATCTGTAAATATATTCCCTTCCTTGCCGGAGCGCTTGCGCTGACCGCCACGGCGGCCCATGGCCAGCAACGGAGATCCGATACCACGATCGCGGGACAAACGATCGAGATTACGCAGTCGTACAAGCCGGAGATCGCCAGGCCGGTGAAGCCGGTGATCACACCCACCCTGCCCAATATCGATACCACGCGTCCGCGCTTCCAGTACGAAGTGCCACAGCAGACCCTTAGCTATACCTATCACTCGGTACCGATACGGCCGCTGGCGCTGGGCCGGCAGGACCGGATAATGCCTTTTCAGAATTATATTAAGGCCGGTTTCGGCAACCTGAGCTCCATCTATGTGGATGCCGGTGTGGGCAGCCTGCGCTCGGAAGAATATGAAACCAGTTTCCATTTTTCCCACCTGTCGCAGAAAGGGCCGCTGACCAACCAGCAATCGTCCCGTACGGGCTTCGATGCGACCGGTAAGTATTATACCGGAGGGCATGCCTTAAGCGCGGAGCTGAATGTGCTGCGTCGGGGCAATACCTTCTACGGTTATGATCATGATACCTTTGATTTTGCGAAGAACGGCATCAAGCAGGTGTTTACCGGGGCCAATGTAAAAGTAGGCATGGAAAATACCGAAGCCAACCGCTGGAATATCTGGTATAAGCCCATGCTGGAATTCGGTATGTACAGTGATAAGTATAATGCCAGGGAAAGGGTTTTTGCCTTCGATGTGCCCGCCAGCATCGCTATCGATTCTACGTTGAGCTTTTCGTTGGGTGTGAGGGGTAATTTTACCCAGTTCAAGAACGATTCCTCCAATATCGGGAATAACCTGATACAAGTCAATCCCGCGTTGGATGTGCATTTCAGCAATACCAGCATTCATATCGGCATCAGCCCCACCTGGGGCAGGGACAATACCTGCTACCTGTTGCCCGACCTGCGCCTGAAAGCCAATCTCTTCAACAGCGGGCTGGCCCTGGTAGGCGGCTGGAAAGGCGACCTGGTACAAAATACCTACCAGCAGCTCAGCACCAAGAACCCTTTCCTGTACAACATCTACGATGTAAAGCAATCCAAGACCGACCAGGTATACGGCGGCTTTGAGAGTGCCCTGGCGCAGCACGTATCTTTCGGCGGTACCCTGAGCTGGCGGCAGTGGAAAGACCTGGCTTTGTTTGTGAACGACTACGGGCTGAGCACTGACGGTAAGCAGTTTGCCGTGGTATATGACAGCAAGGTGCAAGCCATCAGCCTGGATGCTTTTATCCGCTACCAGGTGGGTAATGTATTCGGACTCAGCGCCAGCGGTACCTGGTATAATTTTTATAAGACCACTACTTTCGATAAGGCTTTTCACGAGCCGATGCTGCGATTGGGTGGCAGCATGTACATTCATCCTCTACAGCAGCTGCACATTAATATCAACGGCGACTTCTGGGATGGTATCTATGCTATGGAGCGCAACGGCGACAGCCATAAGCTGAAGGCTTTCTTTGATCTGAGCGCCGGCGCGGAATACAATATTATTCCCCGTTTATCTATATTTTTACAATTGAATAATATCCTGGGCACGAAATACGAGCGCTGGAACCAATACCAAACCTACGGATTCAACATCATCGGCGGCCTGCGCTTTAAATTTTAAAGCCTTGCAGCCATCAAAAGCATTTAGCAAAAACACATTACAGCATACAACATCGTAATTGAAATGGATATAGCCAACTATGTAGGATTGTTTCTCCTGAAAAATGAATACTGTTTCATGCCGGGTATCGGGAGCCTCCAGGTAGAGAAGCGGCCTTCTGTCTATGATAAAGAAGCACAGAAGATGACTGCGCCGGTCTACGAGGTGAAATACCGACAGGCAGGAGGCTCAATCGACGATTCCTTTGCCAATTTCATTGCCAACAATGAGCGGATCAGTATTGCCCATGCTGCCAATCATCTGAAGGATTTTTGCGCCCGGGCGCGCATGGATCTCCGCGAAGGGCGTGAAGTGATCATACCCGGTATCGGCAAGTTTACGGGCGGCGCCAATGAAAGTATCCAGTTCGTTACCGATCCGCAACTGCAAATCGAAGGTAAGCCTATTCCCTTCTTCAGGAACAGCCCTGCCGTGAACCAGAAAAAGGAAGAAGCGATCAGCAATATTATTGAAAGAACAAACATACGCGAACCGAAAGCCGATGAAGAGATCGAATACAAAGCGCCCTCGGTGAATTGGGGTAAGATCATTGCTTTGATCGTAATCCTGCTGATCGTGATCGGCGGTATTGTCTACCTGTTCATGTACCTGAATAAAGACAAGACTGCTGAAAAACAGCAGCAGGAAGCAGTACAGCCTGCTGAAGCCAGCACTGGCGGAGAACAGCGGGCCGGAACAGCGCCTGTATCTCCGGATACCGCTGCCAACACTGCGTCTTCACCAGCCCCATCTGCAAGCACCGATGGTAGTTATAAGGTCGTATTGCAACAATATCCCACAAGAGATAAAGCGGAAAGCAGGGTTGCCAAACTGAAATCGTATGGCAACAATGTTGAGCTCTATGCAATGGATTCGACCAATTATTATGTGGTGATGCCTGTAACGGCAACCGCTGATACAACCCGCCTGATCGACTCATTGAGAAGGCAGTTCAATCCTGGTGGTAAGGTGTTTATTGTGCGCTAATAATCATTCTATTTGTATTATATCGAAGGCAGACTGAATGGTCTGCCTTCGGCTTATCCGGAAAGGTCCCGGTAATTAAGTTGGAATACATTTCTTCCAATAGTTCCGCATTAAACCTCCCGCTTATGCAGCACGAAGATCAGGTTGCTGGTTTTCCGGGTCAGGTCCAGGGTGGCAACGCTCATGTTTTTCTCCGCAGCCCACTGTTCTATAAAGGCCCTGCTCAGGAAGTGCAGCGCATTCTGCGTTTTATTAAAGCCCAGTATCCGGGTCGACCATACTTCTGTCCGTTTGGTGCCTTCGTGCCGCTCCTTCAGCTCCTTTATGCCGTCGCGCAGGATGAGCACGCCTCCGGGTGCCAGCGCTGCGTAGCATTTATCCAGCACTGACTGTTGCTGCTCCGGAAGAAGGTAATGCAGCACATCGCTGATGATGATACCCTGGCAGCTTTCCAGCTCGTATTGCGTAATATCGGCCTGTTCAAAGCGAATGAGAGGTGCTGCATCTCCAGTAGCAGATGCGGGTATCTGCTGTTTTTTGTACTTGCGGTATTGCAGCTTCCTGACTTTCTCCCGCAAGTAGTGATGCTGCGCGGTAGTGATCTTACCTTCATCGTAATCGACACCGATGAAGTGTCGCTCTTCCGAAGCCCAGTGCAGCATATAGGTCATGAAGCCATAGCCGCAGCCCAGGTCGTAGAACCGGCCTGCGCGGGGCAGCAGCTTATGGAACGGTTCGTAATTGTCTTCCAGCTTTGTTTTGATGCGGCAGTACCATTCCAATACCGGGCCTTTGTAAATGTTGCCTTTAATGATCTGCTCGCGGAAATATCCCGGCGTCTCGTTGGCTTCTTTTTCTGCGGCGAACAGCTGGCGGAAATGACGGCTGATCATTTTCGTACGCTGGCTGTAGCCTTCTCCGAAAGCGGGATCACCGGAACGGATATGCGGATGGAGCGTTAATCTCGTCGTGCCATCTTTCAGCAGGAAGTCGCCTTTCTGCATGGTATAATGTACACCGTGAAGCACCAGCGGGATCACATCCAGCTGCAATTGCTCGGCAATATAGAATGCCCCTTTGTGAAAGCGATGGATCGTGTCGTCATAAGAACGCGTGCCTTCGGGAAAGACGATGATCCCATAGCCGCGTGCTACCAGGTCCCGTAAAGGTTCTATGCTGTCTTCCGCGCCGTCGGCAACCGGGTAATACTCTGCCATGCGGACGATCTTGCCGAATACCGGCGAACGCCATACCCAGCGATTGGTCAGCAAGACCAGCCGGGGATGCAGCATGGTCGTAAGCAGGATATCCAGGAAGGAAGAATGATTGGCGATATACACCGCCGGTTTGCTGAAAGTCTCTCCGTTACGGAATACCTTCTTGGTCACATTGGTCATGATATACATCACGCTGCCGGTGTACTTGCTGAGGAAGTAATGGAAGAGATATTTGCTCCTGGCTTTGCCGAAAGGCTTCAGTCCTACGAGAATCAAGCCCGACAGGGTCACCAGCATGCAGCCTGTGAAGAAGTAGATGAAGGAAAATACCGATTTGGAAAGGCTCCATAAAGTGAAGGGCATAAACCCCTTGTCGGCTCTGCGCTGTATCATGAAATTGAACAGGAAGGGCTGCAGCACCTGCGATACGAATACGACGCTGAGCAGGCCCAGCATGGCGATCACGGCAATGGAATGCAGCGCCGGGTGCTTGGCAAAAATAAGTGTGCCGAGACCAATGAGGGTCGTGAGTACAGATAGGTATACAGCCGAGCGGGCATGGTTGATCTTGCTCTCGCCCGTACGGTATTTTTCCATGAGGCTGTCCATCATAAAAATGCTGTAGTCGTCGCCCAGGCCAAAGATCAAGGTCGAGATGATAATGTTGACGATGTTGAATTGCAGGCCCAGCAAGCGCATAATGCCCAGTATCCATACCCATGTGAGAGCCATGGGCAGGAAGGAGATCAGCGCCAGCTCGATGCGGCCGTAAGCAATGAGCAGCGCCAGGAAAACCAGGAGCCCCGAATAGAGCAGCAGCTTATTGAAATCCTGCTGCAGCAGAGCCAGCAGCCGCTCCGATACGGCCTGCTTGTCGGTGGCCGTTATGGCCTCGCTGTCTGTAAAGGCCTGCAGTACGGCTTTACGGGCGCCCGGTGTTACTTTTAAGGCAGCTATTGCATAATGCAGCCCGCCCTTTTCGTTGATGTTGTTGGGGAATAGCTGCAGCATGAAGTTTCTTGCCGCTGTGTCGAATGGCGTATACTGCTGCTGCAGCGTTTCTCTGAAGCCGTCGAAAGCATCGGCGCTGAAACCTTCAGCCCTTGCGGCAGCGGCTACCGCAGCCAGGGTTGTGGTTTTCCGGTCTTCATTCCAGAAGCGCTGCCAGCGCTGTATCCTGGTGCGCTGCTCCTGTTCGGAAGGTAGCAGCAGCATAGGGTTGAGGCTGCTGCGGACCAGGCCTTTTGTATGGAGCGCGCCTATGGTTGCGGTAGCGGTTTCCAGCTTCTGAGCAGCGCCTTCTGCGCTGGCATCTTTCGCTACCACGAACACCGAGCTGAGCGCATAGGCATTGTTGTGGTTAAGCTCATCCTGTGCGGCTTTCAGCTCCGGCGACATATAATTCAGGTGCATCAGGTCGCTGTCGAACTGCACTTTCCCGGCAAAGTACCAAAGCACAGGAGTGGCGCAAAGCACCAGGGCCAGCAACCATTTGTTCCCTTCAGGCCGCAGCGTGGCCAGCTTGTCGATCAGGTTAGGCCCGGAAGGGATGTGGGTATTGTCTGTTTGTCCTTTGAGCAGGTGAGGCAGGAAGACTAAGGTAAAGAAAGACGCGCCGGCAAGACTGGCTGCGGCAAACAGGCCGAGATCCTGCAGCAGCGGTGCATTGGCGAAACGAAGCGCCAGGAAGGCGCCAATAGTGGTAATGGCGCCAAGCGTCAGCGGGAAGACGAGCGTGCGCACATTCTCCCGCATATCGGGATGGCTGCGGGCATGGCTCATAAAATGCACAGAAAAGTCGATGGCGATGCCGAGAATGATCGCTCCCGCGCCCAGCGCGATGACAGAAACGCTGCCTTGCACCAGCGCAGTAACTGCGAGGCCGAACACCGCTCCGAACACCACCGGAATCATCAGCAGCAGGGGCGCGCGCTTGCGCCGGAACACATAGAAGGTGAGCGCCAGCAGCAACACAACGGTAATGCTGAGTGTAAGTATTGTATCTGCCCGCATCTGAACGGCATTGCCCGCGGCCACGACCGGCCCGCCAAAGTAGCTGATATGCAGTCCCGGCTGGTTTTTTTGCCATTGTGCCAGCAGCATATCGACCTTTTTGAAAAAAGCAGCATTCCTGCCGGTCTCTGAGGCCGGGTGTACGAGATCGAGCAAAAGGGTCAGCCGCTTGCCGTCCTGGCTGAAAATATAGCCGTTGTAGAGCTCGTAGCCGGGATCGAACTGTAGAGCCTGCAGCTTGCGAAAGGCCAGCGGCACGATTCCAACCGGATCGCGGGCGATCCATTGTTTGGCGACCATGCCCGCGGGAGAGAGCAGTATCTTATGCTCTTTGGCTAAAGTGGCTTTCACCAGCCCCGGCTGTATCAGCGAATCGATGGTACGGTAATCCTGTTCTTCCAGCAGCAGGGGCAGGTATTGCAGGGCGAGGGCAGAGAACTGTTGCTCCTTTTCCTCATCGATCTGCGATTGTATCGCTTTGATGTAGCCCTTGCCGGTTTGGGTAAGCGCCTGTTCCAGGGCCTGGCTGGCGAGGATCAGGCTGTCGGGATTGCTGATTGCAGTGTCGGTAAAGGATAAGCTGAAAATGATCTGTTCTCCCGTTTTGGTCTTGCTCAGCACCTCGTTCATAGCTTCTATAGAGGGATCGTGCGGGATCATCTTATTGATGTCATCGACAAAACGGATGCGGGCAGCGCCAAGGATGCAAAGGGCGAACAGGGAAATGAAGCAAAGCCAATATAGTGTTTTGTGCTTTGCCAGGTAGTCATATAAGGAGGTAAACAATGCCCGCATAGTCGTCAGACAGCTGAGCCGGCAGGGTGACCGGCTGTTTCTTTTTTAAAGATTTTATGGATCAGGTCCAGCAGGGGACCGGTCATCACGGTAGTGACCAGGGCCATGATCACCAATATGGTGAAGACCTGCGGTGTGATAACGCCCAGGTCGTAGCCGATATTGAGCACTACCAGCTCGGTAAGCCCGCGTGTATTCATTAAGGCGCCCAGCTTAAGGCTTTCGCTCCAGCTCTGGCCGGTAAAACGGGCGGCCAGGGTGCTGACGCCGAATTTGGCCACCACGGCGATCACGATCACTACCAGGCACAGCAGCCATAAGCCGGGGCTGTTGAGCAGGCCGATCTCGGTCCGTAGGCCGGTGGAAACGAAGAACAAGGGAAGCAGCAGGAACAAGGCAACGCTTTCGATCTTTTCGATAATGAAGTTGCGGAAGCGCATATCGGCGGGCATCACAATGCCTGCCATAAAGGCGCCGAATAGCGCATGGATCCCTATAGCATCGGTAAGGTAAGCGGAAGCAATGAGCACAATGAGGTATATGGCCAGCACACCGGCGGGTAACTTTGCTTCTTCGTTCTGCTTCAGCGGCTTGCCCAGTAGGGGTTTCACTACTTTCAGCATCAGCAGCACATAGGCAATGGACAACAGTATAGTGTAGGTGGCGCTCCAGATGCTGCCGGCTTTTACCACCGCGATCACCAAAGCCAGGATGCACCAGGCGGTAACATCGTCGGCGGCAGCGCAGGTAATGGCAATCGTGCCCAGGTTGGTTCTGGCCAGCTTTCGTTCCTGGATGATCCTGGCGAGCACGGGAAAGGCGGTAATGCTCATAGAAATACCGACAAAAAGAGCATAAGACAAAAATTGCACCCCTTGCGGCGCATGATCGCGGTAGGTGAAGTACGCCAGGCCCACACCCATGGTAAAGGGCGCAACGATGCTGGCATGGCTGATGACAACGGCTGTATTGGTCTTGCCCCTGAGCATACCCAGGTCAAGCTCCAGACCCACAATGAACATGAAGAGCACCAGGCCTACCTGGCTGAGAAGGTTGAGGGTGCCGAGCGATTGCGGGGGAAACAGGAAGTGGGATACACCGGGTAAATAATGCCCCAGGAAGGAAGCGCCGAGCAGGATCCCCGCGATCATTTCACCGATAACGGCGGGTTGCTTCAGCTTGCGGCACACGTAGCCCATAAAGCGGCCGGCCACGAGTATTGTAGTGATCTGCAGCAGCAGCACCGTCAGCGGGGCCTGTATATTGGCCTTCAGCACGGCAGTAAAAGGCTGGCCGGTCGGTCGTTTGCTCTCGATAAGCGAAGGGATGGCCTTGTTCGATTGGAGCTGGCTGCCCCGGTCGATGGTCATCCAGATCAGCACTATGGCAGCGGCTACAGTAATCACATAAAAAAGCAGGTTTTTGTAACGTTTCATAGGTTGTAATGGCCGGGTGCAAAGACGTTGCAAGATATTGCGTTTGGCCGGTTTGTTCCCCATTTTTATGATGAAAATTGTCTATGCTTCCCGGGTTTAGATCGAAAACTACCGGTATTCTGGTAGCCTTTGCCGGTAGTCATGCCGCAAAGGGCTGCCTGCTTACTGCTTCTACTAAAAAGGAACAGCCCGCTCCGGGAGCGGGCTGTTATACCATTAAGACTTAAAAGAAAGGCTTATTTTCCTTCTTCTTCGTTCTTCATTTTGTTTTTCAGGTCGGCCAGTGCACCCAGGTCGCCCAGTGTAGCTTTTTCTACTTTGGACTGGATGTTCTTCACGGCTTTCTTGGTGTTCTCAGCATCAGCCTGGTTGGCTTTGTGCTCAGCTTCCCTTTCATCGGCCCTGGATTGTTCCCATACTTTGCTGTGGGATACCATGATGCGTTTGTCGTTGCGATCAAATTCAATGATAACGAAAGGCAGGGTCTCGTCCACGCTTACTGTGGTCTCGTTCTCCTTACGCAGGTGACGGGCGGGAGCAAAAGCTTCCAGGCCGTATTGCAGCTGAACTACAGCGCCTTTTTCATCTTTGCGGATCACAGTGCCCTCGTGGTGAGAGCCGATGGGGAATACGCTTTCAAATGTGTTCCAGGGATCGTCTTCGAGCTGCTTGTGTCCGAGGGACAGCTTGCGGTTCTCTTTGTCGATGCTCAGGATGCTTACTTCGATCTCGTCGCCTACTTTAGTGAATTCGCTGGGATGGTTGTAGCGTTTGGTCCAGCTCAGATCGCTGATGTGGATCATACCGCCGATACCGGTTTCCAGCTCTACGAATACGCCATAGGGAGTAATGTTCTTCACGATGCCTTTGTGGCGGCTGTCGATCGGGAATTTCTCCTCGATAGCGCCCCAGGGATCATCGGTCAGCTGCTTGATGGACAGGCTCATTTTGCGTTCCTCTTTGTCGAGGGTCACTACTTTGGCGCTGTACTCATCAGCCATCTTGAAGAATTCCTTGGCATTGATGGGCTGGCTGCTCCAGGTGATCTCTGAAACGTGCACCAGGCCTTCTACGCCGGGCAGCACTTCCAGGAAGGCGCCATAATCTTCGATATTCACTACTTTACCCTTTACGGTAGCGCCTTCCTGAATCTCTTCAGGCAGGTTGTCCCAGGGGTGAGGAGTCAGTTGTTTGAGGCCGAGGCTGATACGTTTTTTCTCATCATCGAAATCCAGCACCACAACGTTCAGTTTCTGACCGTTGCTCAGTACTTCGTTCGGGTGAGAGATACGACCCCAGCTGATATCAGTGATATACAGCAGGCCGTCTACGCCGCCCAGATCCACGAATGCGCCGAAATCGGTAACATTCTTGATGGTACCTTCCAGCACCTGGCCTTTTTCGAGCTTGGACATGATCTCGCCGCGTTGCTGCTCCAGGTCGCTTTCGATAAGCGCCTTGTGCGATACTACTGCGTTTCGGATCTGCTCGTTGATTTTTACCACTTTGAAATCCATGGTCTTACCCACGTATTGATCGTAGTCGGTAACCGGCTTCACGTCGATCTGAGAGCCCGGCAGGAAGGTTTCCAGACCATTAACGTCCACGATAAGACCGCCTTTGGTTTTGGAAGTAATAGTACCGGTAACCACTTCACCGGATTTGAAATAATCCACAACGTTCTGCCAGCTGCGGACCTGGCGCGCCTGGCGGCGGCTGAGGCTCAGCTGACCATCGCGGTCTTCTTTTTCCAGAACCAGAACTTCGATTTCATCACCGATTTTCAGGTTGGGGATATCACGGAATTCGTTCAGTGATACCAGACCGTCTGATTTAAAACCAATGTTTACGATAGCATCGGTTTTGGTAAGACCTACTACTGTACCCTGGATCAGCTCTGATTCCTGGATGGTCTTAAAAGTCCCTTCGTAGCTTTGTTCAAGCTGTTCGCGTACTTCTTTAGGGTAAGAAGCTACGTTGCGCTTATCGACGTTCCAGTCGAAATCGTCATGCGCGCTGGTTTGATTGTTAACAATTTGGTTTTCTTCCAAGTTAAAGTCCTCCTTTTTATAAGAAATTTTGGCCTGCAAAGGTAATGATTTTTTGTAATGAGAAAAAATTTTTTTTACCATGAAAAAAGCGGCCGGATATTTCCGGCCGCCTGGGTTTCATTCTGATGTTTGCGGGACTTACCTCACGAGCGTCACATCGCCTTTCAGCACTTTGGGCGTGCCATCGGGCAGCGTGAGCTTAATCAAATAATAATAAACATCCGGTGCCGCGGGTTTCCCGTTGATATTGCCATCCCAGCCTTTGGTCGGGATATTGGTCTCGAATACCTGGCGGCCCCAGCGGTTGAATATCCTGAATTCGGTCATTTTATCGAAACGGAGGTTTTCGATACGGAACACATCATTGAGGCCGTCGCCATTGGGTGAGAAGGCGTTGGGCATACCGCTGCGGGTGTCATACTGTACTTTGATGTTTACCAGGGCGGTATCGGTACAGCCATATTGGTTCATACCTACCAGCGTATATTGGATATCCTCAAGCGGTGTAGCCGTAGGCTCCCTCAGCAGCGGATCGTTCAGATAAGTTCCGGGATCCCAGCGCCAGTAAATGGCTTCGCTCCTTGAGCTGAGCTTGATCGGGTCGCCATAGCGGATCGTCGTATCAGTCGGGGTCACCGATTCAAATTCGAAAGGCGGCACCACATGGATCAGCATGCTATCCTTGTTGCTGCAATGCGCAATGGGTGTGGTCGCGGTCACTACATATTTATAGTCGCCGGGAGGTGCATAGAACTTATTGTTGGGAGAGAAATTATCCCTCAGGTAGTCGGAAGGCGTCCAGCTCCAGGTATAGTTAACATCACCCGGTTCCGCATACAGGTTAATATTGAGCGAATCGGGTAGGCATTCGGTACGCTCTTTGATCAGGGATATCTGCGGTATGGGTTCCACTACAGCCATATAGGTACGGCTTACCGGCGGGCAGGTAGCGGGAGCGCCTGGCTGGGTTACCGTAATCTTATAAGGGGTGGTTACCGAAGGTACTACTTTTATGTTCTGCTGGCTCGGGTTCAGGATCAGGGCAGCAGGCGACCAGCTGAAATTAAGTCCCGGCGCTATTTCGCTGTTGATGTAAAAAGTATCTCTCGGGCATTTCACCATCGGATCTGTGAGCAGGGCTACATACAGAGAGTCATAGATCCATACGGTATCGCGGGATACGATAGGCGGATTGGGAACACCGGCTGCAACTGAATCGGGGTTGTATACGCCAATGGTAACATACATGGGATTGCCGGGAGGATATTGCACATTCCTGGCCTGTACGATCAGGGTATCGGTATTGGTGTTGGCCGGGATCGTAAAGGTATTGGGCAGGAAGGTGTAGTCAACGCCGTTCACGGCTGTACCGCCGATCTCCAGCTGGTAGGTGAGTGACACAGTGGAATCGCAGGTGCTGCGGCCGAAAGCGACTTTGGCGGGCTTACAACCCCTTACCGAGTGGGCTTTATCGTTGTTCTGACCGCCGCCTGTAGCCGGGGTCAGCTTCACGCTCGTAGTCATCAGGCTGCCGGCTTTGATAAATACACCGGAATCGTAGGAGTTATCGCTACCATCGGCGATGGCCAGCTTCAGGTGGTAGGTTTCGCAGGGCTTCACCCTGGCAACGGCCGTAAATACATCGGTATAGCCGGTATAGGTAATAGCAGTGCCCCCCGCATTGCTGTTGTAGAATCCTGTGTAAGGACCTGCGCCGAGGGTATTGGCGAAGCAGGGATCGGGTACTGCTGGGAATCCGGGCACACCGTCATTAACGGTAGTTACACCTACCATCACGTTGGTGCCGGGGATCAGGGCAATATTGGTAGGCGCGGTATACCCGGGCCCGGAGATAAAAAAGCCGAAAATGTCATTGAAGTTACTGCAATTGTAATTCCAGCCGAAACCGTTGCAGCCGGGGCAATTGTACTCTTCAGAAGCAAAAACGTAATCAAATTTTACGGTATCGCCCGAAGGGATAAAGTCGAACTCCAGCACACAAGCGTCATTGGTGGGTGTGCCGGCATTGGTAAACTGGTTGATCAGCGCAGTCAGGTCCGGATCGCCGGGAGCCATAGGGAAGCCCGGGGGAAAGGCATTGGTGGCAAAGTCGTTGTAGGTCCCGTTTACCCCGAAATCGGTACCGGCCGTTACGGCCCGGCCACAGGTGAGCACGATGCCGCTATCGATGCCGATAACGCTGGGCCCGGTAAAGTCGAATTTGCCCCTTGCCGTAGTGGGGCAGGTGCCGTTCAGGGTAGGATTGGAGATATTGACCCCTTGGCCCACCAGCATTTCAGCCAACTGCTGGGCGGTGTGTCCGTCTGCTACAGTGATCTGTGCGCGGGCACTGAAGCAGGACAGCGCGACAAAAGAAAAAAGTAAAAGCTTTTTCATAAAACGATGAATGATATTTGGCCTTAATCTGACGTTTTTAGATATTGGAGGTTACAAGATAGCGGAAATAAACGTAACATCCGGTTAATGTGGTGGTATTGTTTTGTTCATTTACGGAACAGCAGCGCCACAGTCTATGAAATGACCTGCGAAAAAAAAGAAAGGTTGGGTGAGGTATTAGCAAATTTTCGCAATGGAAGCCGGGACTTGTTGCCGCTGCTGTCCGGATAATATGCTTTTGTTACGCTGATACCTTAACTTTATAGAACCAACCGGTTTTATTGTTGTTAGTGTCTTACTTTTGCATAGACATAGATATTCAAAGGCTTACCAGAAAAGACAAACGATACGATGAGCAAGCATTTAAGCAGATGGTTCCGGCCCTTTATGCTATTCATGGCCGCATGTTTTCCGCTCCTGACCCGTGCTTCGCATATGATCGGGGGAGATATCACCTACAAATGTCTTGGCGGCAATAGTTTTGAGATCACCATTACCTTGTTCCAGGATTGTCTTTATGGCGAGCCCGGGGCCCTGTCCCAGGATAACCCGGCCTTCTATTCTATTTTTTCCGGGACCAACCTGGTAAGAGCCGACAGCGTCTATGCGCTCTCGACCGAGATCGTCGATCCCAATTTCAGCAATGCCTGCATTAACAATTATCCCAACACCTGTATGCGTAAGCAGGTGTTCCGCTTTAACCAGACCCTTCCCCCAACCAATACCGGCTATACCATTGTTTACGAACGCTGCTGCCGCAATGCGTCTATCAACAATATTATTACGCCGGGCAACGTAGGAGTAACTTATTTTGCTACTATTCCTCCGTTTACATCTGGTACCTGCCCCAATAACAGCGCCGTTTTTAAAAATTTTCCACCGCAGATCATCTGTGCTCTTAATCCCCTGGTATACGATTTTTCCGCTACCGACCCGGATAACGATTCGCTCAGCTATCGCTTATGCTCTGCACGTCCCGGCGGCTCTACAACCGATGCCAAGCCTTATGGCGGGGCTATGGATCCGACGCCGGGCAATAATTCCGTAAACTATCTGCCGCCATACAGCGCAGCAACCCCCATGTCAGGTGTGCCGCCGCTGCAGATCAATCCCGTTACGGGGCTCATGACCGGTACGCCCAACACTATAGGTCGTTTCGTGGTGACTGTATGTGTGGATGAGTGGCGTAACGGCGTCGTGATCAATACGATCTCCCGTGATGTGCAATTTGTGGTGACCAATTGTTCCAAGGCCGTGGTAGCCAATATACCCGAGCTTGCCGATGAGCCCAATACTTATACCGTAGAGTGTAAAAGCCATACTGTCCACTTTGTCAACCAGAGTACCGGAGGTTTCAGCTACTTGTGGGAATTCGGTGTCCCGGGCGCTACTTCTACCGAATTTGAGCCCACCTTTACCTATCCCGATACCGGAACCTATGTGGTGCGGCTTACTGTAAACGCGGGAAGCACCTGTCCCGACAGCATCAGCCGCCTGGTAAAGATATATCCTGAGTTTCACACCGATTTCGACTGGTCCGGGAAACTGTGCCCCGGTTCACCCATACAGTTCAATGATCGTTCCACTGCCACCTATCCCCCGATCGTGAAGTGGGACTGGAGCTTCGGTGACGGCGGTACTTCTACCGATCAGAACCCGGTGCATATTTATGCCAAGCCCGGAGGCCCGCAGCAGGTCACCCTTTCTTCAAAAAGCCGACTCGGCTGCCGCGATGTAGTGACCAAGACATTGCCCATGCCTTATTTCGATCCTTTTGCCGGTAATGATACTATTGTCGTGCTGGGCTATCCCTATACCCTCAACGGGACCGGAAGCCAGTTCTACCAATGGATACCCTCCGATTACCTCAGCAATCCCAATATTGCCAATCCATCTGTTGCTTTCCCCGATACCGGCCATTATACTTATGTTTTGCACGGTACCAGCGAAGAAGGCTGTTTGGCCAATGATACCATAACCATATGGGTGGTGACCTATGGCCAGATCTTTGTTCCAAACGCATTTTCGCCCAATGGCGACGGGGTTAACGATCTCCTTGTTCCGCGCATTGTGGGGTACTCCCGTATCAATTACTTCCGCATTTTTAACCGCTATGGTCAGCAGGTATATGGTACGGTAAATGATAATTATCCTGCCTGGGATGGGCGTCAGAATGGTAAAGTGGCCGATGTCGGCACTTACTTCTGGGTGCTTAATGCCACAGCGGCCGATGGCACGAAGGTGACCAAGAAAGGAGATGTTACGCTGATCCGGTGACGCCGCCGAATAACAAGACATAAACAACAGATGAAAATACTGATCACCGGAGCTACCTCCGGATTTGGAAAAGCGATTGCAGAACGGTTTGCCCTGCCCGGAAATGAGCTATGGATCACCGGCAGGCGTACCGAACGTCTCGATCTCCTGCAGCAGGGGCTGGAACAAAAAGGTATCACCGTCAGAACTTCCGGGCTTGATGTGCGGGACAAACAAATGGTAAATACCCTGGCCGATGCCGTCGGTAAAGAATGGGGCGGCGTGGATATATTGGTCAATAATGCCGGACTGGCCCTGGGGGTGAGCAGCATTGATGAGGGAGATACCGCTGACTGGGATGATATGATCGACACCAATGTAAAAGGGCTTCTGTATGTAACCCGCGCTATTGCGCCTATGATGCGGCAGCAACAATCGGGACACATCATCAACATCGGCTCTACAGCCGGCAAAGTTGTTTATCAGAATGGCAATGTGTATTGCGCCACCAAATTTGCTGTGGATGCAATAAGCCAGAGTGCGCGTATCGATCTGCTGCCTTACCGCATTAAAGTGACCTCGATCAACCCGGGTATGGCAGAAACAGAGTTTTCGCTGGTGCGTTTCAAAGGAGATGCAGCACGTGCCGGACAGGTATATAACGGGTTTGAAGCTTTACGTGCGGAGGATATAGCCGATACTGTGTATTATTGCGCTACACTTCCCCCGCACGTCTGTATCAACGACCTTACGATCACCTGCACCCAGCAGGCCAACAGTATCTATAAGGTCGGCAGCTGATCAGATCAGTTGCTGGTTGTTTTATCTTTGGCTGCCGCTGTGCGGAACAGCATGATATCCCGGTCGAACAGGTAGATCCCGCCCTTATCGTCGCCTACCAGCTCCAGCTTGTCATTAAGCGTGCGGGCCAGCCTTTCCTCTTCCAGCTGTTCGGAGACATACCACTGCAGGAAGTTGTGGGTGGAGAAATCTTTTTCCTTAAGCGCCAGGTCGACAATATCGTTGATGCTTTCCGATACTTTCAGCTCGTGCTTGAGCAGCTCTTCAAATACACGTTTCAGCGACTGGAACGTGATGTTGGGCTGGGGCAGCGGCGGTACTACGGCAAAGCCGCCCCTTTCGTTGATGAAGCGGATCAGCTTCAGCATATGAATACGCTCTTCGTCGGATTGCTTGTAAAAGAAGTCGGTGATCCCGTCGAGGCCCGGTTGAATTTCGGCCCAGGATGCCATGGCAAGGTATGCCTGCGAAGATTCGGCCTCCATGGCAACCTGCTTGTTGAGCGCCTCCTGCATCGTTTTTGATAACATAGTGCTGTGTTTTTCGAGTGTAAAGATGAGTCGTGTCGGGCGCGGCACGCGCCGATACTGTAAATATAAGTAAAATTTGCGCCGCCGTTATACGCTTCCGTTGACGCTTCGGTAGATCATCTGGATAGCCAGGAAGGTAACGACAACAGCAAAGCCCCAGCGGAGCCATTTCGTTTGGGCCTTTACCAGTACCCGGGCGCCCAGCATGGCGCCGAGAAGCACGCCCAGCATTACAGGGGCGGCTATGCCGGGGATAATGTAGCCTTTCTGAAAATAGATCACCGCGCTGGCGGCTGCCGTAACGCCGATCATGAAATTGCTGGTGGTGGTAGATACCTTGAAGGGGACGCGCATAATATTGTCCATGGCAATTACCTTGAGCGCACCGGAGCCGATACCCAGCAACCCCGACATGATCCCGGCAAACAACATCATGAACCACCCGCCGACCACATTGCGCACCGTATAGAAGCTCAGCCCCTGAGCAGTAGGATAGCTGCCGTTCAGCTTGAACAGCGAAGCCCAATATCCCGAAGGACCATGATCTTCATGGCTGATCTTTTTACGTATCGACATAAAAGCCGAAAACAGCAGGATGGCGCCGAAAATAATACCCAGCATGCTTTTTGGCAGATAGTTGGTGAGGTAGGCGCCGGCAATGACCGCGCCCAGCGTCGTGGCGATTTCCAGGAACATCCCGATACGCATATTGGTAATGCCTTCCTTAACATAAGCCGCCGCGGCGCCGGAAGAAGTGGCGATGACGGAGATCAGCGATGCCCCTATGGCATAATGAAGGTCTACCCCAAGCAGCAAGGTGAGCAGCGGAATAATGACAATGCCGCCACCCAGGCCGGTAAGCGCGCCCAGCAAGCCTGCAGCAAAGGAACCAATAAACGTGATGAGTGAAAAGAGATCGACAGACATGTGCCGCAAAAGTACAAATTAGGCCCCGGAACTTTTGGAAATATGATGTGAAATTAACGGATCACGGCAACAGATCAGGGCACGGGATCGTGGCCATGGCCGCCCCAGGGATTGCAGGAAAGGATACGCCTGAATGCCAGCCACCCGCCCTTGAAAATGCCGTATTTCCTGAGCGCCTCCACTGCATACTGGGAACAGGTAGGTGTATAACGGCACTGGGCACCCAGCAAGGGAGAAAGGAACTTCTGGTAAAGCCTGATGAGGAATATAAAGAACCTGCTGATCATACGCCTGGATTATCTGCCGGGGTACCCAGGCGGGTTATCAGCTTGCCGATCGCTTTCTTCACAGCCACGCTTGCTTCTTCGAAGCTGAACTTTTCGGCGCCGCTGTAGATAAAGAACAGGTGCAGCTGGCTGCCTTCGGGCACCTGCTGGTACAGGGCATGCTTCTGCAAGCGCCAGGCTTCCCGGAGCAGGCGCCGGATACGGTTGCGGCCTGTGGCTTTGCGTATTCTCTTTTTGGGTATGCTGAAGCCTACCCGTACCGGCGCTTCAGCTTCGCCGGCAGATGTCAGCCGGCAGACCAGGCGCAGGGGAAAAACAGAAAACGCCTCTCCGGACCGGAAAAGCGTCTCAATCTGTTTACGCAGCTTCAATCTCTCGATCGCCTGCAGCGTGAACCGTTGATGAATACTATTGGTACTCAAAACGAACGGATGATTAAGTCAATGATTTATTTCAGACGCAGCTCGTCGGAAACAGTCAGTTTTTTGCGTCCTTTCTTACGGCGCGCAGCCAATACTTTGCGGCCATTAGCTGTTTCCATGCGCTTACGGAATCCGTGAACTGATTTACGACGACGACGCGAAGGTTGATAAGTACGTTTCATAATATGCTAATTCTTAAATGATGCAAATTTCCGGCGGTCCTGAGCTTGCTGGGCTCATTTTCCAAAAGGACTGCAAAGGTATATGTATTTTTCAGAATGGCAAAAAGATTTTTTATCTGATTTTAATCCCGGTTTGCGAAATTAAGCATTGGAGATTATTTTATAGCAGGAAAATCATGCTTCCGGTTATGAAGGTAAGCCTGATGAAATATTTACGCTTTGTCCCGGAGCCGAAGGATACGAAGCTAGTCAGCTCCGGCCAGGAACGCCGGTAAGGTGCGCTTATGAAAGGTTTTATAACTAATGAAGCAGCCGGGTATTATCTGGCTGCTTCATTAGTTATAGGTTGATCGTCCTTAATATTGGACCAGTTTGCCTACTGCCTCATCAAGCCGTTGCTTGGCCAGGAAAGCTTGTTCCAGCTCTATCGCGAAAGGCACGGGCGTGTCCAGGCTGGCGCAGCGTACTACCGGCGCATCCAGATGCTCGAAGCAATGTTCGGCAATCCAGGCGCTCAGCTCTCCGCCGATACCGCCGGTAAGGGTATCCTCATGCAGCAGCAGCACTTTGCCGGTCGCTTCAACAGCTTTGCGTACGGCCTCGTAGTCCAGGGGCAGCAGCGTGCGCAGGTCCAGTATATATATAGAACGTTCGGGGTGCTGGCGGGCATAGTCCATAGCCCAGTGTACGCCGCTTCCGTAAGTAATAATGCTTATGTCATCGCCTTCCTGCACTACCCTGGCCTTGCCGATCTCGATGGTGTAATAGCCATCGGGTACCTTGCCGCTGATGCTGCGGTACAGGGCCTTGTGCTCAAAGAACATAACAGGATTGGGATCTTCAAACGCAGCCAGCAGCAAGCCTTTCGCGTCTTCGGGCGTAGCGGGGTAGACCACCTTCAGGCCCGGGGTGTGGGTAAACCAGGCTTCGTTGCTTTGAGAGTGGAAGGGCCCGGCGCCTACACCGCCGCCGGTAGGCATCCGTACCACCACGTCGGCATGCTGTCCCCAGCGATAATAGATCTTCGCCAGGTTGTTGATGATCTGGTTGAAGCCCACCGTTACAAAGTCGGCGAACTGCATTTCCATCATCGATTTAAAACCCTTGATCGACAGGCCCAGAGCTGTGCCCACAATGGCGCTTTCGCACAGTGGCGTATTGCGTACCCGTTCTTTGCCAAAGGTTTCGGCAAAGCCTTCGGTCACTTTAAAGGCGCCGCCGTATTCGGCAATATCCTGTCCCATCAGCACCAGGTTGTCGTGTCGCTCCATAGCCATGCGCAGGCCGTCGCTCAGCGCCTGTATCATCTTTTTCTCACTTGAGGGCATGGCCGAAGTGTCGGTCGATGCGGCCCTGTAAGGCTTGTACACATCGCCCAGCTCCTCGTTCGTATCCGGAACGATGGGCGCTGCCGCAAAGCCGATCTCAAGGCCTTCTTCTATTTCCTGCTGGATGGCTTCTCTTATTTTTTCGATCCTGCCGGCGTCCAGCACCTTTTCCTTCAGCAGGAAATCTTCGAAGTTCTTTACCGGGTCTTTTTTGCCCCATTCTTCAAACAGCTCTTTGGGTACATATTTGGTGCCGCTGGCTTCCTCGTGTCCCCGCATACGGAAGGTCATGGCCTCGATCAGGATGGGCTTCTGCTCGTTGATGCAGTATTCCCGGGCTTCTTTTATGGTGCGGTATACCTCGAGCAGGTTGTTGCCGTCGATGGTGATCCCTTTCATGCCGTAGCCGACCGCTTTATCGGCCAGCTGCCTGCATACGAACTGCTCGTTGACGGGCGTGCTGAGGCCATAGCCATTGTTTTCGATAAGAAAGATCACCGGCAGGCCCCATACGGCTGCGGTGTTCAGCGCCTCGTGAAAGTCGCCTTCGCTGGTGCCGCCATCACCCGAAAAGGCCAGCGATACCTTATTTTCCCTGCGCAGCTTATGTGCCAGCGCTACGCCGTCGGCAATGGCCAGCTGCGGACCCAGGTGAGAGATCATGCCACAGATATGATGCTCGTTGCTGCCGAAATGAAAGGACCGCTCGCGGCCCTTGCTGTATCCCTCTTTGCGGCCCTGCCACTGCAGGAACAATTTGGAGAAAGGCATATTGCGTACGGTGAATACACCAAGGTTGCGGTGCAGGGGCATTACATACTCGTCCTCGTCCAGCGCCATCGTGGCGCCCACAGCAATGGCTTCCTGGCCGATACCGCTGAACCATTTGCTCACCCGTCCCTGCCGCAGCAGGATCAGCATTTTTTCTTCGATCATACGGGGCTTTACAATAGCGGTGTAAAGCGCCCTCAGCATATCATCCGATATTCCTTCGCGGGAAAACTGCATAGATTCCAAAAATTTGGCGCAAAGGTAAAAGAAAATGCAGAGGTGTAAGCTCTTTTTCCATTGCTGGTATTCCTTTTGTATATTAGCATTCAAAACCCGGAACGATGAGCCTGTATCGCATTTTCGTCATTGCCTTTATTGTGTCGGCGCTGGCGCTGGCTGTTTTCCTGTATTACTATGTACATATGATCACTCACCTGGTAATGGCGACCAGTACACCCCGGGAGCCGGAAGCCGTATTCCGGGAGCTGTTTTCGCCGGGCATTATTATTTCCGGTATCCTGCTGGGCATCGGCAGTTTGCTTTACCGTATATTGGGCATCGTATTTATTGCCCGGAACCCGCTGCTGGAAGGAGGAGAGAAAGTAGTATGGATACTGGGTTTTGTGCTGCTGGGTTTGATCACGGGCATTGTGTTTATGGCTACAGCTTCCAAACGTGGGCTAACGGCTACGGAAAACAAGCAGGAGCAGGAAGATTCCGGGTATTAGCCGTCCTGTAGCGCTAATTCTGCCCCGGAGGCCGCGCTCAATGACGGTTTAAAAAAATATCAGCCCGGCTTTTGTTTTTCGATTCTAAAAATTATATTTGTAACGTCTTTTGTTAATCGCGTATTAAATTGGCTTGTCCGAAAGGACATGCCACAGTGTTTTTTAAATACTAAAATTGTTCCCTTGAAAAGACTATTACTTTCTTGTCTTATTGCCCTTCCACTATTTGCTTCCGCTCAAAAGCATCATGAGATCGGTATTTGGGGAGGGGTGGCCAACTATTACGGCGACCTACAATCCAAGTGGATCCCTACAGGGACAGCTAACAGCAGGACTTATAAGCCAAGCGGCGGCATTATATATAAGTACTTCATCAATCCCAGTGTAGGTTTCCGTTTCGGTGCCTCCTACATCAGGGTTACTGCAGCCGACAGCCTTTCCGAAATAGCGGTGAACAAGCGACGCAACCTCGATTTTTCGAATAACCTGGTAGAAGTATATGGTGGCATCGAGCTGAACCTGCTGCCGATCGATATGGAGAAATTCCATTTCACGCCTTATGTGTTCGCAGGTATCGGTGCTTTTTACGGAAGTCCTTATACCAAAGATGCCAACGGAGATAAGGTAGTACTGCGCAATCTCAGCACCGAGGGGCAGGGATTGCCGCAATACCCCGACCGCAAGGTGTACCCACTGGTGAATGCTGCATTCCCCTTCGGAGGTGGTGTAAAATGCTTTGTGGGCAATACTTTGGTGATCTCCGCCGAGGTAGGGCTTCGCTATACCTCGACCGACTACCTTGATGATGTAAGCCGCTCCTATGTGAATATGGATACCCTGTTGGCGTATAAAGGACAAAAGTCGGTGGACATGTCTTACCGCGGCAATACTACCCGTCAGTGGGATGGCAATTACCCCAACTACGAGTTCCAGCGCGGCGACTATAAGCGTAACGACTGGTACTGGACTGCCGGCCTTTCTGTTACGATCTACTTTGACGCCTTCGGTAATGTAAAGAAATACATTCAAACAACCTGTCCCCGTATATTCGGCCGCAGGTAATCATCTTATACCCGTTTAGCATAAAAAAGAGGCTGCGCAGCAGCCTCTTTTTTATTGTGGCAGCTGGTCAAAAAAATGAACAAACGTTCATTTTTTTGACAGTTAAATTACCGGCCAATCATAATTCTTAGTTATCTTTGCGCACATTTCACTACTATTTTAAGCAAAAATATTCTGTTCAATGAAAATACTTGTTTGTATTGCCCAGGCTCCGGACACTACGGCCAAAATCGCTTTTACCGATAACAATACCAGGTTCAATGAGCAAGGTGTTACCTATATCATCAACCCTTATGATGAATGGTATGCGCTGGTGCGTGCATTGGAGCTGAAAGAATCGGGCGCGGCTGCAGAAGTGCACCTGGTCACTGTCGGTAATGCCGGCGCTGAGGCCGTGATGCGTAAAGCCCTGGCCCTGGGTGGCGATCAGGCCTTCCGTATCAATGCTGAAAGTCACGATACGTATATGGTAGCCGACCAGATTGCTGCTTTTGCCAGCGATAAAGGCTACGACCTGATCCTGACCGGGAAAGAGTCGATCGATTACAACAATGCTTCTGTCGGCGCGACCATTGCCGGCGTGCTGGACTACAACTATATCGGCTTTGCTACCAGCCTGAACGTGGAAGGCGGCGCTGTAACTGTGAAGCGGGAGATCGAAGGCGGCGAAGAAACCGATACAGCGGCTCTGCCCCTGGTGGTATCCTGTCAGAAAGGTATGGCTGAAGCCCGTATCCCCAACATGCGCGGTATTATGGCTGCCCGTACCAAACCGCTGAACGTGGTAGAGCCCGCTGCTGCCAATGCTTTGACGGAGATCGTATCCTATGAGATGCCCCCGGCCAAAACCGGAGTGAAGCTGTTCACCGTAGACCAGATGGATGAGCTGGTGGAAGCCCTCCACAGCCAGGCCAAAGTGATCTAATCATCAAACCACATTTCAAATTTCCAATCTCAAAAAGATATGTCAGTAATCGTATTTGTCGATCATACACAGGGCTCGTTCAAAAAGAAAGCCTTTGAAACCGTGAACTATGCTGCGGAAACAGCCAAACGCATCGGCGGTGGTGATGTCGTAGCAGTGGTGCTGGGTACCGTAAGCAATGAAGAGCTGAACCAGCTGGGCCAGTACGGCGCTACCAAAGTGTTGCATGGCAACGATGCGCGTTTCGACAACTTCAATGCCAGGGCTTATGCCAAGGCGATCACTGCTGCGGCACAACAAAGCAGCGCCAAGGTGACCGTGGTTTCCTATAATGTCAGCGGTAAAGCGGTAGCCGGTATGGTAGCGGCTCAGCTGAAGGCCGGCCTGGTATCAGGAGCCATCGATTATCCCACTACCGACAATGGCTTCGTGGTGAAGAAAACCGTATTTTCCGGTAAGGCCTTCGCTTTTGTGAAGATCAATTCGGACATCAAAGTAATTGCGCTGGTGCCCAATACCTTTAGTGTTACCAAGGGGGAAGGCAGCGTTAGCGTGGAAGCGCTGAATGTAAGCCTGAGCGATGCCGATTTCGGCGTTAAGAAAATATCAGAAGATGTAGTGAAAGGAGAGATACCGTTGAGCGAAGCAGAGCTGGTGGTATCCGGTGGCCGCGGTCTGAAAGGCCCCGAGAACTGGGGTATCCTGGAAGACCTGGGTAAAGCGCTGGGCGCTACCCTGGCCTGCAGCCGTCCTGTAGCTGACGCGCACTGGCGCCCGCACCACGAGCACGTAGGACAAACCGGCGGTACCATCCGTCCCAACCTGTATATAGCGGTAGGTATCTCCGGCGCGATACAGCACCTGGCCGGTGTGAACAGCTCCAAGACGATCGTTGTGATCAACAAAGATCCCGAAGCGCCTTTCTTCAAGGCTGCCGACTATGGCGTTGTAGGCGATGCCTTTGAAGTGCTGCCCAGGCTTACCGAAGCCGTAAATAAATTCAAGGCTTCTCATAATTAATCGCAAAGCCCCTGATAGATAAGGAGCCGCCCAGCAAAGGGCGGCTCCTGTTTTTTTAGGATGGCGGATGTCTTCATTGTCACGCCGGGGCTGCAATAGCATAGGACAGGAGCGAAGAAGGGCCAGCTTTACAACGGCTTCTTGCCATGGTCTTTATCAGACCTGTATGACCAACGCAATTTCCGATGTCCTGTGCTGATACAATACCTTGTTAGTGTATAGCTGCCAATAACTGCCTGGTCCTGTCACGGTCTGGGCAAACTGTCGGTGACAGGTTTTGTTGCATCGGCTGCAATCCAGGCGCTTACCTTTTCCCTGCTTTGGTAACGGATATCGTTATACTTCATTATGGCGATGTTCACCACGGCCAGCTCGGCGATAACCCATATATTCCGCCTCATACTCTTCCACATAAACAAATAGCTTTTCCCCAAGATAACATTTTTTTTAGTCGTTTTACGGATTGGTTCTGTAAATGCGTCGATCGGGAAAAAAATGCAGGCGATACACAAAAAAACAAATATCTATTTTGCCGTGCATGCTGTTGCTAAAGCTGCCTTAAAATGTTTTGCACTGCAGAGAAGATGCAGCTCTGCAATGCAATTTTACAGCTCACCAAACAGCAGCACAATGAAAAAGAAGCACCTCGCCGCAAAGCTTTCTTTGAAGAAAAAAAATATTGTACCCCTCCAGGCCGAAACCATGATAGGCGGAGAAAAAGGTGGTACGGTTACCATCTGCCAGTACTACAGCTGTACCGGGGAAGCTACCTGCGGTATTGCCTGCACTGCAACCGACTGCCTTAAGACACAGCAGAACTGCGACACCCAGCTTAATTGCAATACCTATACTTGCCCTACCTGGCCACCCAATTGCTCGCTGGTGCAACCTTGTCTCGGCTAAGCGCCCAGCGTCTGGTCCTGCATTAAGTGGTTGTCGTTAGCAACTCCGCCATATTCCGGCGCAGGTCCGGCCCCAACTTCGGAGGAAAAACCTGCGTATGAACTAAATTGCAAGAAAGACCCGAATCAGTAACACCCCGCTTCGTAGCGGGGTGTTTTGGTATCCGGCCGTTGTTCCGGCCGTTGCAGATCCCGACCGGCCTGGCCGTGCAGATCCGGTATAAGCATCAGGACATACCAGTATTGTATCCCCAGGTTTTCCGCTTGATCTGTTGTTTTCAACAAGATGAAAATAGCCGGAATCCTTGCCAGAGGCAAGGATCAAAGGATTAGATATTTGAGAACTCGGAAAAGATTAGCGGCGGTTTGTTCACCTAGATACCTTGGTATTCAGGTAACAAAAAATCTTGAAATGCAGGGTGGGAAAGGCATTTACGATCTTGTTTTCGACGTTGGCGCTGGTAACAGGTAATTTTTGAATTTTTCCGGTTTGCCTGATAGCAAAAGAGCCTGCAAATCGCAGAGCTCTTTGTTTATTCATTGAGTCATGAGATGTTGCATGTCCTTATGTGCTTTATAATATAATTTTTCAATCTTTATTTATTCTTCCTATTTTACCCTGCCAAACCCGAATCATGCAAAAACTCCTTTTGTCGATTTTTTGCCTTTTTACGTTACTGAACTGCCAGGCACAAACTGCGCCTGGCAGCACAACAGGAATTGTCCCACCCCCACCGCCAAAATCGGAAACCTTTAACCCTGTAAATATAAATTCCCAAACTAACGCTACAAGTAAGGTTGATCGTCTTGATGTGCCGCGTCAAAGCACTTCGGTTTATATACGCAGCCAGGAAGAACAAAAGCAGAAGAAAAAAGAAGTTGATCTGGTTACCTCAGAAGTAGAAAAGTACAAGCGATCGGCTCTACAACCTAATTCTATAAAACGATATATTGATACTAGCCAATACGGCAAAGACCTCGCTGTTTTTCAAATGGCATTAGGACAACTAAAAAAATTACTGGCCTATGATCAGTCCAATCCATCATTGGCAGATGCGTTTTATATCACGGAAAGCGCCTATGGTGATCCCTACCTAACCCGGAAAGAATACGATAATCTACTGAATAGATCGGCGGCATTTATTGAAACCTGGATGCAGCAAAATAAATACGACCTAAATAATAATGATGACAAGCATTTGGCCATACAGAAGTTTATGTCGGAAAGACTGACGGTTACCGAAGCCTATACCAGCAAAGACGGGACAAAAGCAGTAAAGCAATCGGAGCATTTGCCTTTCTTTTATGATTTTGATGACTTCGAGGGGAAAAGCGATCATCGAAATTTCTTTGTCACCAAGTGCCTCGCTACGGGAGGTGGGCAATGTAACAGTATGCCGATGGTTTATCTGCTGTTGGCCGAGAAGCTGAATGTTCCTGCCTATCTAAGCTTTGCGCCGCAACATGCTTTGGTAAAGTACGTGAAGAACAATGGGGAGGTTGTCAACTATGAGGCAACAACGAACTGGCACATCAATAATTCCTGGTACGAGGAAAATTTGTTTATCAGTGCTGATGCTGTACGTTCAGGTATATTCCTGGATACCTTCAATAAGCAAAAGATCGTAGCCAATTGCATGTTAGACCTTGCCAATGAATACATCCGCAAAATGCCTAATGATAATGGCAAATTTATCCAGGATTGTCTTTGGGAATCTCACTTCTATTTCCCCAGGAACAATAATATTTATGCCTATTTCATATACAGCAGCCTGCTTAAAGGATGGCTTTCCAAATACATTGCGCTGCGTAATATTACCGATCTGGAGAAGATCAAACAAGACCGTTGGGCGTACGATCTTCAGAAAGAGTATCAGCAGAATGAAGCCTATATACAAGAGTTAGGATATCGTGATCTGCCCGAAGGGGTGTATGAGGCCGTTGTACGGGAAGGCAGGGCAAGAAATGAAATGCAAAAACAAATCCATTTATCCGGCAAAGAAAAGCGCGATCTTTTTAGCAGTATTCAGTAAACATGATCTATAAACATACCCTATTATGAAACATATTTTGCTTGTATTTGCTATGACGCTATGCGCATATGCTGCAAAGGCACAAAATAATCAGAAACAGTATTACTACGAAGCCCAAGCATCATTGGAAGATATGCTGAACGGCAAGAAGAAAGCAAACTTTGAGGACGCAATATTCCTGATCGAAAATGCCTGGTATGGCAACAACATAAGGCGGTCAGATTTTGACAGCGCCATTGCTTTTCATGTACAGCATATTCAACAGCTCATTTCAGAGCATTATGATGAGTCCGCCATTAAGCAAAAGCCAGATTTGTTGCATACAAAAGAACAGTTGGTACAGCAATATAAAAAAGTATTAAGCAATTGGGCGATCTACACCTATATGACGCAATCCTTGGCGTTTTTACATGATTCGGGTATCTCCCGTCACAATGCTTATTGTTACTCCTATGGCGATCCTATGGCGACAAGCAATTGGGAGAATGCACAGGTCGTTCATTTAAACAATACGCACCAGGGCAATTGCTTTGCACTGGCTTCTTTGTTTAAAATATTGGCAGACAGGTTGCAATCAGATGCACGATTGTGTACAGCCCCTTCCCACATCTATATCAGCCATGCCGATGAAAAAGGGGTAAAGTACAATGTCGAATTAGGCTCTGAATACTTCCCGGGAACGGGTACAATTAATGCCATTACCTATAGCACGGATCAGGCTATCCAGAATGGGATTGCACAAAGAACGCTTAACGCCAATCAGGAAATAGCTTTAGCTTTGGTTTACCTTGCCAAAGGCTATGAGCATAAATTCAATACCAGTACAGATGAATTTATAGAGCAATGTGCGGCTGTAGCATTAAAATTCGATCCCAGGAATTTGAATGCACTTTTATTAAAAGGAGAGTATCTGGAAACAAAACTTGCAGCACAAAATAAACCTTTCGCCCAATTGCAAGCACTACCAGACTTCGTAAGCTATCAAAATCTGCTGACACAACTTTATGATTGGGGCTATCGTGAAATGCCGCTGGACATGAAGAATAATCTGCTAAGGCTTTACAGTAAGGAAAAGGCTGTGCCTTTTGATACAGCATTAGCAATGGACAAAGACGGGAACATGATCAAGAATGCAACCGTGTCTTGGGGGCTTTTTGATGAACGGCACCAGAACAAACCGACAGAACGCTATGGGAATACAGTCTTTGATACCAAAGCGAAAAAGATCATAGCTTTTGAAGCAGAGCAGAAGCTATACAAAGATTACGATTTTGATCCTGTTGTTTGCGCTCTGAATATTGATCCTTTGGCGGCGAAGTATCCAACCTTTAGCCCTTATAGCTTTTCTTTGAATTCACCAATTTATTTAAAGGACCAGCAAGGAAGAGATGTTGGAGTGTCGATTGCAGGCAATGTTATCACGTTTACTAACACTTTTTATTTGGATGGTGCAAGCAATTTAACTTTGGCGACAATTCAAAGCCAGTATGATGCAATTTATAAAGGTAAATTAGGCGGACAATACACAGATAAGGATGGCAAGACCTGGAATGTGCAGTACAAAATGGATTTCAAATTGGCAACCGCTCAGGATGTAGCAAGAATTAATAATGCTGTTAGTGCCAATGCTACCCTGGCAGAGAGTTTAGTGTCGATTAAAACAGGAGGAAACAATTATTCTAGAGGAGATATTGGTGGGAATAGAATTGATATGGCTGGCGCGGCTTCTCAAAATGTTGAATATTACATGCATGAGGGGACACATAATTTTGGGCTTCATGATCGTTACGATAATATGAGATTTATAGACGATAAGGGCTTTAGAGTTAATACTCCTTATGATGGAGCAAGTGTATCCGAGCCAGGTTTTGAAGGAGATATATTAGGTGGAGATTATAGATTTAATGGTGATGGCTCTATATCTATAGAGAAAGGAGCTAAAAAATATACGCAAGGCACAATTGATATTATGGCAGGAAAGGCCTTGGAAGAATATGAAGCAAATGGACAAAAAAGTGACTTTGTAATCCAGGGCGATATTGATACACCACAAAAACAAGCCTCCGGTCTGGTAAACGAGAATGTAAAAGTCAATATTAATAATGCTCCTTCAAATATTCAAAACAGTGTAAAATAATTTGGTTTATGAAACGGGTTATTGTTTTTGCCTTAGTATTAGTTGTTGTCCATATAAGCGCCGGTAACGGAAATGCTCAACAATCAAGTATTATCACAACAAAGAGAGAAGAAGAATTTAAGAAGCTATTGCCGGATTCGGCCCTGAAGTTAATGGAACTGGCGAATAGGCAGCAGGATTCACTTTCCTTAACTTTTGGTAGCAGAAAAAGTGTATATTATTGTGATACTGGCTTTATCGTTCTTTCTGGTCTTCATCATATATATAGTTTTATTAGTTCAAACGCCGTTGACTTAAAGACATGCATTAAAGATAACCAATACGTTCGCTTCTCCTATATAAACAGCGATCAATTGAAGAAAATGATGTTAGAAGACACTTTTCCAGACTATGTGAAAGTTATTAAAGAGTGTGAAATATACGAGGGCAATGTTCGCCAGCAAAGATCGGTTCCCTATTTTAAAGCGCGTATAACACTAAAGCTATCCTTAGAGGGACTTGCTTATCTGCCCGCAGAGAATTATAACATAGGGGAACACTACTTGTTGTTAAACCAAGATAAAACATACTTGTATCCTATATTCAGCGGATTCGTACAAGAGTGCATAGATTTTGTGCCAATGAAATAATTTTCAAGTAGCAATTCTTTTATTTTTAAATATCTAATGATAAGAGTAGTAGCTTTTTTATTTATGCCTTAGTTTGCTGCACAAGTTTTTCCACTCGTCAAAAAGAAAATAGTACAATTGCGCTAAAGGGTATGTAATTGATCTAGGCTATGATTACTACTTTCAACCTTGTGCTGATTACATTGACGTTAAATCACGATCAACTAAATAATGAAGATTCAACAAATTGCAGGAATATTATTAGTCTTGGCTTTTATAGGTTCTTCTTGCTCACGGCTACATCTTTTTGTAAGTGAAGATAGCTTTGTTCATAAATATAAAGGGTATTTATTGTTAGAAAGAAGGACAATGGATACAAGTTATTCCGACGACATTTATTTAAATAGATTGGCCAATTTAGAAAATAAATTTTCGCTGCTTTTCTTTGAAACGAGCGTAGATACAAGCGAAAAAAATAGAGAAGTATTGCTCGACTTTTTCAGGAAACAAAGTAGTGCCATTGAACTGGGAACCTACTGTAGCGCAGCATATGAGAAGCTTATCGATGACTACAGCGATACTTTTAGTGTTACTAATAGAGAAACTGTATACATACTGCCTGCTGAGGTTAGATTGATACAAGAGAGTAGGGGTGCGTATGAAAACGAAATTGTGACGATTAAAATAGATGGTGATAGTAAAAAAATAAAAGTAAGGTCGGGTAGAACGACTTTAGTTTCTATTAATCCTATAATAGGAAGGCATATTATTGACAGACATATGAGGAAGAAAAACTATTAGATATTATGTGCGATTTAGTAATGGTAGCATAAGAATGTGCGTCAATATAAACCAATTAATGTGCGCAAATGGCGTGCAAATAAAAAAGGGTTTCAAACGTTATCGCTTGAAACCCTTATCTGTCTTGCTCTCCCTGCTGGACTTGAACCAGCGACCCTCTGATTAACAGTCAGATGCTCTAACCAACTGAGCTAAGGAAGAATGTGTGTTCCTTGTTGAAAGGAGTGCAAAGGTAAATATTAATTTTAAACGGCCAAAAAAAAGAAGGAATTTTTTTGATCAAAAATCAGTTTTTTTCTCCCAGGAAAGAGAGATTGATCCACAGGATGCGCAGGTCGTCCAGCGCATTGTAGTTCACAGCATACAGCTCGGCCAGCTGCTCTTCATTAAAGGTATCGGGAGGCCGGGTACCTTTAAGGGCATAGGGTGGAAGCACAGGCGGCTTCAGGAAGGGAAGCTTGGCCGAGGCAGACACGGCATCGGTATAGCCGATCCAGGTTTTTTTCCCACCAAGCACCTGTATGATCTGCCGGAAGAAAACCTTGCTGCTCTTTACTTTCAGCGCCCACAACGGAAAACCGGCCAGAAATACCAGCGCGCTGGAAATATCGGCGATCCGTTTGTTCCTGCGTGCGGCTACTGTGGCAATGCGGTATTTTTTATCCAGGGAAAACTCCTCGGCATGATGACGGGAGCTGTTGCTGCCCAGCAATACTTCGCCGCCCGGAACGTGTATTTTGTAAAAAGGAGCAGGGGCGCAAGCTTCCATCTGCTCCATGATCTCTTTATAGGTAACGGAACCGCTGTTGAAGATGATCTCGTTGATGCGGTACAGGCGCTGGATGCCGGGAAGGTCGGTAACCGGCCCCAATACCCGTTGGGCAGGCTCTCCCGCCGGCGTGATCCTGCCGATCACTTCCAGGTTGTATTGCATACGCTCCATCAGGAACAAAGTCTCTGCATAATCATCGGGATTGCCTACAATGGCCGTTTTGTAGTCGACCTTGCCCCTGGGCACCAGCCGTATCCAATGCAGCAGCGACAGCAGCCAGCGGCTAAGGAGCAGCACTACGGTGCCGGTCATGCCGCTGAAGAGAACAATTCCGCGGGAGTAACGGTATTCCAGCGGCATAAGCCCATATCCGGCCAATACCAATATAGTTCCCAATACCATGCCTCTGCCGGCCTTGAATAAGCTGAAAGGCTTGTCGTAAGCGCCGTTGAGGAACAGGCTCAGCAGCCAGAGCACGATGAATAGGGGTGTGGTCCGGATGAGGATGTGGGCCTGGGTGCTTGCCGGCGAAACCTGCAATATGGTATCGAACCAGAAATTCTTGATCAGCAAAGTGACCAGGGTCAGTAAAATGGCATCGAGCAGGAACATTTTGAACAAAGAGAAAAGATGTTCGCCCCATTTCATGGCGTTCCGGAGGCCAAGCACCATTTTCAGCCCGGCGATATAGATGGCGGCAAGCCGCCTGGGATAATATTTTCTGACAAACAAGGCATGCGCCTCGTAAAAGACCTTCATGTACCGGTAGCTGAGCTTACGGGTGCTTTCTCCTTTATAATGGATTACCGAAACTTCGTGGAAATAAATATTCTGAAAACCGGCCAGCCTGATGCGATGGCACAGGTCCACATCTTCGCAATACATGAAGTAGCTTTCGTCGAAACGGCCGCCGGCCTGTTCCAGCGCACTGCGCCGCACCAGCAGGCAGCATCCGGAAAGAATATCCACCCCCGCTGTTTCGCTTTCATTTACCTGTGCAGCATAGTAGCGGTTGAAGACTGTCGAACGGGGAAACAGCTTTGACAGTCCGGTCAGCTTATAAATGGAAGTCCAGAAGGTTGGGAAGGATTTTTTGGAATCGGGTGCGTAAACGCCTCTGCCGTCGATCAGTCTTGGACCCAGGCCGCCTGTTTGCGGATGCCTGTCCAGGTAGTCCAGGGTCCGGGTATAGAAATCCTCAGGAACAACCGTGTCGGGATTCAGGAAGTGAATATAGGTTCCGTTTGCCACGGCAATACCCTGGTTGTTGGCCCTCGAGAAGCCGACATTCTCTTTATTGGCAATGAGCATTACCCCGGGAAATTTTTCGGCTACCAGGTTGCAGCTGTCATCGGAAGACTGGTTGTCGATCACGATGATCTCGGCATCTACCGGCGCAGTAGCCCGGATAACGGAATGCAGGCACAATTCAAGAAAATACTGCACATTGTAGCTGACAATAATAACCGAAACCTTCTTTTGTAGCATAGCATATTCCGGGGCCCCGGGAATTGTACAGCCCTGAGCTCTTTGATCATCTCAAAAGTAAAGGGAACAAAAAGCACCTCCGTGCCACAAAAATAAATTTTCTGCGAGGAAGTGCAAACTGTGAGTATTAATAATTTAGTGCAGGATGTTCCCTGTTTTAATATACGTGCTGTCCGCCGTTAATGGCATAATTGGCGCCGGTAATGAATGCGGAATGCGGCGAAGTCAGGAAAGACACCAGGTGGGCAATCTCTTCCGTACCGCCCATACGCCCTACGGGAATGCCTTCGATAATTTTGTTCCGCACTTCAGGTGCAACGGCCATGACCATATCTGTAGCCACATAGCCGGGCGAGATCGTATTGACGGTTATTCCTTTTGATGCGGTTTCGATAGCCAGGGTCTTGGTAATGCCATGCATGCCTGCCTTGGCGGCTGCATAATTTACCTGTCCAAACTGGGCCCTCTGGCCGTTTACGGAAGAAATGTTGATGATCCTGCCATAAGAGCGGTCAAGCATAGGGTTGATCACGTGGCGGCAGCAATTGAATACACTGGTGAGGTTGGCGCCGATCACCGCATCCCAGTTGTCACGGCTCATTTTCTTAAACGCACCGTCGCGGGTAATGCCGGCATTGTTGACCAGCACATCTACCGCGCCATGGTCGTTATGGATCGCTTCTACCATAGCGCCTACGGCATCGTAATCGGATACGTCGGCCTGGTAAAGATGGAATTCGTAACCTTCCGACCGCATCTGGGCCTGCCAGGCTTCTGCCTTATCCCTGCTGCGGTAATTGGCACATACAACATAGCCATCATCAGAAAGCCTTTTGCAAATATGAGTTCCCAGTCCCCCGGTAGCGCCGGTTACCAGAGCAATATATTTTTGCTTCTCCATAAGCGTATATTTTTTTTGATCAAATTAGAGAAAAAAGACCAGATGAAAAAAATATACTGCCAAAGATCAGAATAGCTTAATAATGGTGTTGCAAAGGGCGGTAAGGCGATCAATAGCGCCGTTCGGTGACGTACTGTACCAGCTCTTCCATGGCCGTACGGGCTTCCGACTCGGGAAACTGGTGCAGCAGCGCCATCGCTTCCTGCTGGTAGGCCAGCATTTTTTCGCGTGCATAGGCGATACCACCACTTTGCTTTACCAGCTCGATCACCTCGTTTACTTTTTGTTTGTCCTTATTGTGGTTTTTGACTATGTAAATTATTCTACGTTTTGTGGAATCATCTGCCTGCTGCAAAGTGTAGATCAGGGGCAAGGTCATCTTTTTCTCTTTGATATCGATGCCGGTAGGCTTACCTATATTATCATGTCCGTAGTCGAAAAGATCATCCTTGATCTGGAAGCTGATCCCTATTTTTTCGCCGAAGCTGTGAAAGAGCCGGGTTTTTTCTTCGTCGCCGGTGGCCGACCATGCGCCGGCCGCACAGGCCGAGGCCAGCAGCGAGGCCGTTTTGCTGCGGATGATCTCAAAATACACTTCTTCCTTGATGTCCAGCTTGCGTGTTTTTTCCATTTGCAGCAATTCTCCCTCGCTCATTTCCTTGACCGCTGTAGAGACGATTTTGAGAATACGGAAATCATCGTTGTCCAGCGAAAGCAAAAGGCCTTTGGACAGCAGGTAATCGCCTACGAGCACAGCCACTTTATTCTTCCAAAGGGCGTTAATGGAAAAGAAGTTCCGGCGCAGGTTGGCGTCATCGACCACATCGTCGTGCACCAGGGTGGCAGTATGGAGCAGCTCGATGAGGGATGAGGCGCGGTAAGTCGCTTCAGTAACCGTGCCGCTGATCTTTGCCGCCAGGAACACAAACATCGGGCGCATTTGCTTGCCTTTGCGCCGGATAATGAAACGCATGATCCGGTCGAGCATGGGGTTGCGGCTGCGCACGTTTTCAGCAAACTTCTTTTCAAACAGGTCCAGCTCTTCGGCTATCGGTTTTTTTACATTTTTCACACAGATATATTATTAATACGGCAAAGAATACTTTTTTTAAAATTATTTCTATTTTGCCCCGGTTTTTGGCGGTTTTCTCGTCTTTACATTCGGGCAGCTAAAATAGACAAGGAAATTGAATCGGCGCCCGGAAATAATTTAAGGACCGATATTCTTTGGCATGATTCTTGTTAAATGAATTAATCGTATTCAGACAGGCAAAGGTTACCTTGCAATTAGCATTAATTATTATTGAAAGAAAACACCCATAATTTTTATTAATGCATTGTATTTGTATATTGTTTAGATTATTTTGACAAGAATTTAAAGATTGCCTATAATACATTTTTTTTTTTTTTTGAAAAGCGTGTTTTACCTTTGTCCCGAACTTTAGCAAGTAAACGCGTAAACTTTTTTTAAATAAACAACTCTCGTTATGGTCAACAAAAAGTACATCTTGCTTGCCGGCGTGTGTTCAGCTCTAGCTGTACAGCCCGCATTCGCACAAGAATCAACCCAGGCTTCCTGGAGCGGTAGAGATATGACTTACCGCGGTCAGAGCTATGATGCGTTGGACACTGCCTACATTCCCGCTTCAAGGATGGAGCAGCAGCGCCAATACCTGAACCACCAATATGCATTCCCCGCAAAGCCCCGCAACATGTGGGAAATCGGTATCAATGCCGGTCTGGTAAACATCATTGGCGACGTGCCCAGCAAAGGTCCCTGGAATGCTCCTAAATTCCTGAATTCCATTGGTTTCGGTGCTACTATCCGTAAAGCTTTGGGTTATGCAACTTCAGTACGTCTGCAGTATAACTACATGGGCGCTACCGGTTTCGACTACCGCGGCCGTGATGCAGGAAACGAAGCTCCCTGGAACCTGCCTGGCAGCACTTACAGCGGAAAAGTGTATAACAACTACAAGTTCAACGGTCACGAAGCTACCCTGCAACTGGTAGGTTCTATCAACAACATCAAGTTCCACAAAGCCAAGAACGTAGTAAGCCTCTACGGCTTCATCGGTGGTGGTGCTTTGATCTGGCAGACCAAAGTGTCTACCAAAAATGCACAAGGCCAGAACTACGACTTCGCTACCCTGGACAGGCAGACTACTGCTAAAGCCAAGAACGACCTGTACAAGCAATGGCTGAAAGACGCTGATAACTACAACTACCTGGTAACTAAATCTGACTACACTGGTTCAGGCCAGGCTGGTATGTCTATCGGCGACAATTCTGTAACGCCTGTTCTGGTAGGTGGTTTGGGTATCCAGTTCAAACTCGGTAACCGTGTTTCTCTGAACTTCGAAGACAAGATCACCTATGCCGGTCTGGACAATCTGGACGGTGTTACTATGGATCCTGTTGTCGGTGGCGGTCTGTCTTCTGACAAAGACTTCATCAACTATGCTTCTGTTGGCCTGTCTTTCAACATCGGCAACAAAAAGCGCAGCGTACTGCCTCTGTGGTGGGTTAACCCGATGGATCACATCTACAACGAGCTGGCCGATCCTCGTCACATGAAACTGCCTGATCCGGTACTGCCTGACGCTGATGGCGACGGTGTAACTGATCAGTTCGACAAATGCCCTGATACTCCTGCTGGTGTAGCTGTTGACGCTCACGGTTGCCCGCTGGATACTGACGGTGATGGTGTTCCTGACTACAAAGACAAGCAACTGATCACTCCGACTGAATGTCAACCTGTTGACGCTGACGGTGTAGGCAAATGCCCTGATCCTGAGTGCTGCAAAAACATGACTGCTGCTGGTTGCAACCTGGGTGCCGGTTCTATCTGCTTCAAATCCAACTCTGCTAAGCTGAGCTCTGAAGCACAAAACCAACTGGCTAACCTGGCTGCTCAGATGAAAGCTGCTCCCACTTGTAAAGTAGTTGTAATGGGCAACGCTGGTAACAGCAAAGTTCAGCAGCAACGTTCATGGGATCGCGTAAATGCTGTAATCGAATACATGAGCGAAACTCAGCAGATCAGCCGCGATCAGTTCATCTTCCAATATCAAGGTGGTACTGGTGATGTAAACTGTGTAATGTATCGCTCTGCAATGCCTGGTGAAGAAGGCCCCTCTAACCTGCCTCCTCCCCACCCGCAGCTCGGAACTAAAAAATAAGATGTTGCTTCGGCAATGATTATAATGAGAAGCCCCGGAGATCCGGGGCTTCTCTTTTTTATTCCTTATTTTATTCCCGTATCGTATGCTCCGCTGTGGCTATAAAACCAAGGTTGTGGCTATATGGCATGCATGGCTCCCTGTCCTTATTCAAGTGACAAAAAGCTGGGAAATTAAGCCCCTGGTCCGGAGCTGGTATTTTCAGCTTTCATTAATGCAAGCTTTATGCCCTCCACTTTTCAGGCTTTGCCTAAAGCCTCCTGTAAATCGCTTCTAGTTGGCTTTAAGGGATGAGAAGAGAACAGGAACTGTAAGGACGAAAGGGCGCGGCCTTTGCCGCATTGGCTACATTGTGTGGGCGCAAGAGCAGGAGCAAGGAAGATAAAAAAAGCAGCCACCCACGGCGGCTGCTTTCGTCTTAAAGTTATATTGATGATCAGTTGATTTCTTCCTCTCCTTCTTCCTGGTCGCCGTCAGCGTCTGTTCCTTCTTCTGTGCCGTCTCTCTTCTCTTCCTGTTCCTCTGCATCCGATTGACCGGCGGGTTCTATATCTGCGTCGGCTGTGTTTGTTACAGCGCTTTCTTCTCCTTCCTCCGCTTCTGTGGCTTCGATCTTCAGCTCACCATTATTGTCGACAATCATCTGGCGGTTAGGCTGCTCATCGGGCAAGGCTTCTTCCCCGCTGGTAGGCAGCACGATATCGGTATTGCCGATCTCTTTCAGCTGGGGAAGGTCGGCCGGCGAATTAACGCCGAGATAGTCCATAAAGTTTTTGGTGGTTGCATACAGCAGGGGCTTGCCCACAGCTTCTTCATTGCGACCGGCAATCACGATCAGCTCTTTTTCCAGGAGCTTCTGGATCGAATAGTCAGAGCTTACGCCCCTGATGAATTCAATTTCCGATTTAGTGATCGGCTGCTTGTAGGAGATGATGGCCAGCGTTTCCATAGCGGCGGAGGACAGCTTCTTAATGTACTTGTCCCCATTGAGCTGCAGCACGGTCTGATGATAGGTTTTCTTGGTCAGGAACTGGTAGCCGCCACCGGTTTCCCTCAGTTCAAAAGGATAGTAGTCCGTATCATATTTTTCCTTCACTGCTTCGAGGCAAATGGCGACTTTCTCACTTTCCAGCTGTTCTTCCATTACATTACCCAGCAGCTCGATCATCTCCATCTGCGGCAGGGGGCGCTCGCTGGCAAAAATCAGGGCCTCCACATGCGGCATTAATTGTTCCATTTCCATATGCTATGCGATAATTCTTCCCCGAAAATACTACTGCCTTGTTATCTCTGCGTAAAAAGAAATGCACAGGTGTGGACAAATTGTTGCTGAAGCCGGAGTTCAACATGCTGGTTATAAAGGTTGTAACAGCTCCAGCGGCTCCGGTACAATCGATAATGTTTATAACCTGTGCATTTTACTATATTATAATGTTAGGATAAAAATTACGTAAGATAATTATGGTTAACTTTAATAAACATTTTTTACATAAAACAGCATTTTATGCGATGGAGAACATTTAAAGGCGACACGATCACCCTCCCGATCAAATCAGCTGTCGAACAAGCTATTATAAGGGAAACCAAGGCCGGCTACAAGCTGAAGGTATGTATCGGCACCGATTCGCAGGTGCACGGAGCGCATACCGATTTTGCTACCGTGATCGTTTTCCTGCGGGAAAAGCATGGCGGGTTCATGTTTATTCAGAACGACCGTACTTCGCATCCTTACTCGCTTAAAGAACGCATGCTGGTGGAAGTGGCCAGGAGCATCGAGATCGCTTACGAGCTCTGCGACCTGTTCAACACTTACGATGTCGATATGGAAGTTCATGCCGATATCAACACCAATCCGCAATTCAAGAGCAATGAGGCGCTCAGGGAAGCCACAGGCTATATCCTGGGTATGGGTTTCGCTTTTAAAGCCAAGCCGGAAGCCTTTGCCAGCAGCAGCTGCGCCGACAAGGTGATCAACTAATAAGTGGTCTATCCTTTCCTTTACTTCCCCTTTTCCCGGAACCTCACGCCGGGTAGGGTATTGCTCCCCCTCATGCATTGCTCCATCTTCAATCCGGGAGCCTAAAAAAACTGCAACCTTCACGCGGGATGCGCTCAGATTGCAGTCTCTTTATACCTCTAGTAATAACTGATATATACAGGAACTAATCTTCGTCGGAAGAAGATTCCGTAACCCCCGTAGCATGTTCTTTTACGGTTTGCATAAATTCCTTCGCAGGCTTGAATGCCGGAATAAAATGTTCCGGAATTTCTACGGCAACATTCTTTTTGATGTTACGGCCTATTTTAGCTGCTCTCTTCTTTACAATAAAACTTCCGAATCCTCTAACATATACCGCTTCTCCTTCTGTGAGCGAAGTCTTTACTTCTTTAAAAAAGGTTTCCAGGGTGACCAGAACGTCAACTTTTGGAATGCCGGTTTTATCGGCGATGCGGGCAACCATGTCTGCCTTTCTCATAAACTTGGAATGTGTTTTTTTGAATCGTTATTAGGTGTGGTATTGTTCAAATATTTGCTTCTGAATCATGGGAAAACAAGTGCTGATTTTCCTGTACACCAAACATACAATACATAAACGCCAAAACCATGATTTTGTGGTGCAAACTTTTGTTAAAGAGGCAATTATTGGTTTGGTTTAAGAATTATTTTAATTTAGCTTAACTTATTTTTTATGTGTCTTCCGGACATAAAGCCTTAAATAACTGCATTCTTCGTGCAAAGATTTAAACGCATTCGTTTGCGCGTAATTCTGTGTGAGTTGGCTAAAAAACGGGCTTTTTAAGGTGTACAAATAGTACTCGTCGTTAGCCGCCGGGTCCCAGATATTCCTATTAGTAATATCCGCATTTTTCTGCCAGCATTTTGAGAGCATAAAGAGGCATTTTGCCTTCAGCTCCTTGTCGCTTGAACGGTCGAAAGCCTGCTGATAGTAGTAGGCGGCTTTTTCGGCGGTATAATAGTTGCGGTATTCGGGCAGCAGGTGCTTGCGGGTCGTATCGGCATAATAGGCCAGCAGGTCAGTACCGCTGCGGTAATACATAGCCGCCTTCCAGCCCAGGCCGTAATAGGTCATGCTGTAGAGGCCATTCGCGTAGCGATAAAGTTGAGCAGCATCGGCGCTGCCCTTGTCTGCCTGTTCCTTTAATTGTTGCATATCCCGGGCAAAGCGATATTTGTCGGAAACTGAGGTGGTGTCGACAGGCTCCTGGGTGTCGATCCAGCGTTCGGTGAAGGGATCGGGAAAGCGGTAGTGGCTCATAACGCCCGCCGGAACCTGCTTCATCATGTCGGCTGCCTGGGCAAAGTCCAGCTGGCGCAGGTAACGCGTACCGATATACAGCTCCAGCGCGCCTTGCTCGTAGGGCGCATATTTCACCAGGAAGGTTTCGTATGCCGTCTTCCGGCCTTCTTTGATCCATTGTTTCAGCTCGATCACTTTGGCAGTGGTCACCTGTTCAAGCTCAACCGAAAAACCGGGGTCGACGTAAACAGGCTGCGTGCCACGCTCCTGCTCTCCCCAGGGGCTGTAGTAGCCGCCTTTCCCATCAGGGCCTGTAGTACCTTTGGCAATGCACAGCAAGGCCTTCACGGTATCCTGCTGACGCATATAAACGTTGGGCAGCACGGTCGTCATCAGGTTGCGATAGCTGCTCCAGAAGCGGAAATCCTTGGTCGACATTTGCTCCAGCCATTGCAGCGAAGGCAATATCTGCGCTTCGGTCGCGGCATCGAGCTTTGCATTTTTATTGATCGTCAGCAACAGGCGTTCCACTTCCAGCATATTCTTCAACCTTCCTTCAGGATTCAGCTGTGTCGCTTTGGCGATCCAGTCTTCGCAGCTTTTCCAGTCTTGCTGTATAAAGTAAAGATAAGCTACCGATAAGGGCCAGAAAGCGGCATTGGCCACCTTCTTTTCGGTATGGAGCCGCGTACCGAAACGGATCAGCTGCTGCAGCTGCCGTTCATAGCCTTTGAATACTTCGCTTTGCCGGGCAGAACGTTCGCTTTCGTAAGCCGGTGTATTGTAGTAGTAATTGGTATAAGTGTAATAGTAGTTCTGAAAGCCGCTCTGGCGCCTCAGTTTGGGATCGAGCAGGAACAGCTCGAGCTTGTTGATCTCGCGCGTCATCACCACATCGAGGCCATTTACTTTCGGGTCGAGCTGGTAAGCCTCTTCCATCAATGGCAGTCCGTCTTCGTATTCATGCAGCGCATCCATTACCGCGATCACTGCTTTTTCGCCGGCGTTCCTGGTCAGCGCCAGCACACGGTTGCGATCGGCGCGGGGACCTTTATCGTTTTCGCCATGCGGTCGGAAGCACCAGTCGTAGCTGACATAATTGGAGGGTTTATCGTCGTCGGTGCCATTGAAGGCCAGGGAATAAAGGTAAGCAGCCATATTATAGTCTCCCGTCTTATAAGCGGCGCCCGCCTTCAGGCTCAGGCAGCGGTAATACATGATGTTCGCCGCTGTTTTTTCGCCCACCAGCTCCTGGTAAAGACTTGTGGTGCGGGCATAGTCGCCGCTGTAAAAGGTCATCCGCAGCACCTGGTAAGCATAGCGCCATTGGAAGAAATCCTTTTTCGCCGCTTTCCAGAGCTGCTGGCCGCCCTTGATGCTGTTGTTCATGGCCGCAACATTTTTGGGAGAAGCATCCCAATCCGAGCCACGGGTCGCATGCACCTCGCATTTCTTGGCATACATCAGGTAGCCCAGCGCCTCAAGATCTTTACCGGCCAGGAACCACCTGGTCATGGTGTTGCGTTGCACCGAATCGGGAAGCTGCAGCGGATTGCCCTTTTCAATATGGTAATAGAGATTGCTCAGCTGAGCGTAGGGATAAGCATAAATGAAAGCATGAGCATCCTTTGCCGTAAACTGATTGTTCCCATAGGCCATCCATTCTTTCAGGTTCTCATCTGTTTCCATATCCGGCGTATAGCCGTAGTTCCAGTCATCGTAGTACTGGTAGCCCGTAACGAAGTAGAACGGCATGTAAGCCGGGCTGCCGGCAAGGTTGTTGTGGAAGAAGGTTGTGTAGTAGTCGTAGGGGTCTTCGCCGCCACCGCAGGCGATTACGATCTGCTCCAGCAGCAAGGCAGCAGTGCCTGTAAGAAGGGCAAAAGCCCAAAGGAATATTCGTTTCATAAGGTTTATTTAAGTGCGTCGCAGCAAAGTTTGACCAGTGGAACCTGTGTAACACCGACCCGGACCTGATTTTTTTGAAAGAATGAACGGAGTATCTCGTATTTTTCTATGCAAAAATTACCGGCGTCTATCTTACAATTGCTTTCCCGCATGCCCTTACAGCTGAAGCAAAGCTCGATAAAAGCGAAGCATTCATTTCGCTCATTGTAAAACAGAATCGCGTTATGCGGTGCATAGCAAGCGCTGATCGCCCTGGGCGGGTGCAGGTTGCAATCCCGGTAGCCATAGCCATAAAGAATAGCTGTGAGGCTATCGATCTGATCTTTTTCCAGCGTCACCGTTTCATCGATAACGCCTTTCGTGCCTTCGTCTTTATCAAAAGGCAAATGGACATAATCATAATCGTAGTTACGCATATCCAGGGAATCGACCGGAAATAAAGGTGTGTCCGGCGTAAAGAAGGAAGCCAGTACTACGCGGCGGGCTCTGTTGAACGGATATTTTTTCCGCTGTTCCTGCAGGGAAACCGGCCGCCTTACACATTCGTAATCTCTTAAGTCGGCAGATACGATAGGGGGATCGGAGATGCTCTTTGTCCGGCCTTGTTTGTATTGTGCGGCCACAGGTAAGCCACATGCTACCAGGTATAAAATTAAAGCCAGCACCTGCAAATATTTCCTGGACATAAGCCGTTAAGAGGATGTCTAATGAATAGGGATCATCAAGCGGCAATCATATTTGCCGTACTTTTGCGAACACAAAAATAAAACAATAAACAAGTATGCCCGGTTTTGAATTTTTCGGCGAGGAGGAAAGGAAAGAGGTGAACGAAGTCCTGGAAACAGGAATCCTGATGCGCTACGGCTTCGACGCGCAACGCAAAGGTAAATGGAAAGCGAAGGAGCTGGAACAGGCGCTCTGCGACAAGCTGCAGGTGCCCTATGCCCAGCTGACCTCTTCCGGTACCACGGCGCTGACCACCGTGATGGCAGCGCTGGGCCTGGGTGCGGGCGATGAGGTCATCATGCCCACCTTCACCTTTGTCGCCAGCTTTGAATCCGTATTTTCTGTAGGCGCCATACCGGTGCTGGTCGATATCGACGATACGCTGACCCTCGACCCGGCCGCAGTAGAAGCCGCCATCACGCCCAGGACCAAAGCGGTAATGCCCGTACATATGTGCGGGGCCATGGCCGACCTGGATGCGCTGAAGGCAATCTGCGACAAGCATAACCTTATCCTTCTCGAAGATGCCTGCCAGTCTTTCGGCGGCAGCTATAAAGGAAAGGCCCTGGGCACTATCGGCCACGCGGGGACCTTCTCTTTCGATTTCGTGAAGACGATCACCTGCGCTGAAGGCGGCGGCATTGTGACCCATAGCAGGGACGTGTACACCAAATCGGATGCCTACAGCGATCACGGGCACGACCACCTGGGCGTTGACCGCGGCGCCGACCTGCATCCGCACTTCGGGTACAACTTCCGTATCTCCGAGCTGCATGCCGCAGTGGGCCTGGCGCAGCTGCGCAAGCTGGACCAGTTCCTGGCTATTCAACGTCAGACCAAAAAAATACTGAAAGATGCCCTGGCAACTTTGCCTGAAGTCTCTTTCCGCCGCTTGCCCGATCCGGAAGGCGACAGCGCCACTTTCCTGGGCTTCTTCCTGCCCGAAGCTGCGCAGGCGCAGCGGGCGTCAGCTAACCTGAAGGCAGCAGGCATCGTAAACTTTTATTACTTCGATAATAACTGGCATTACATCCGCAAATGGGACCATTTTAAGGAAGGCAAGACCCTGAACCGCTTCCATCCGCAGCTGGAGGCCGCCATGGCAGGATATGCTACGCGGGAGTTCCCGGTTTCCGATGCATTGATCAGCCGTTGCATCTGTACGCCCATCAACCTTTCCTGGAGCGAAGAAGAAGTGAAAGAGCGGGCGGAAAAGCTGGTACAGGCAGTAAAAGCGGCCTTGTAATTGCGGTCATTGAAGCATAGCGATGCTTGCGCATCAGATAAAATAAAACGATCGATCGGCGCCGGCGCCTGATCTGTGACAAAGAACCGATATGGCACTAACCTTGAAGAAAAGCCTTGGGCAGCACTTTTTGCACGATGAAAATATGTGCAGGCGGATCGTGGCGCAGGTAACGCGATATCCCGGCCTGAAGCTGCTGGAAATAGGCCCTGGTGGCGGCGCGATCAGCAAATACCTGCTGACCTGGGACGATACCGATTACAAAGCTATTGAGGTCGATGATGAAAAAGTGGAATACCTGCCCAAAGCCTTCCCGGCCTTCGCCGGCAAACTGATCCATATGGATTTCCTGAAAGCGCCGGTACCTTTTGAAGGCGATTTTTCCATCATCGGTAATTTTCCCTACAACATTTCCTCACAGATCCTGTTCCGTATATTGGATTGGGAAGACCAGGTGGATGAAGTGACCGGTATGTTCCAGAAGGAAGTCGCGCAAAGGGTAGCTGCGCGTGAAGGCAGCAAAACGTACGGCATTCTCAGCGTGCTGATCCAGGCCTTTTTTACAACGGAATACCTCTTTGATGTGCCTCCCGGCTGCTTTACCCCGCCGCCCAAAGTGATGTCGGGCATATTGAAATTAACCAATAGCCACAATCCCTATGGCATTGAAAACAAGAAGGCTTTTGTGCAGATCGTGAAGGCAGCCTTCAACCAGCGGCGCAAGATGCTGCGCAATGCCTTGAAGGGCTTGTTCCCGCCGGAACACCTGGAGCAGGAGCTCTTTGCCAAAAGAGCGGAGCAGCTTTCTGTAGCCGACTTCGTAGGCTTATACCGTGACTATATAAAACTGAAGGTATGAACAGGAAGGTATTGATCGTGGCGCCCGTGCATGAAGTCCTGGTCCGGGAGTTGGAAAGGCTGGGTTATAGCTGCGTGCTGCAGGAAGATATCAGCCGGGAAGTCGCGCTGGGTACTATCGGCAGCTATGAAGGACTGGTCACCTCGACGCGCCTGCAAGTAGACCGGGAATTTATAGACAGGGCTGAGCAGCTGAAATGGGTGGGCCGCATGGGTTCCGGCATGGAAGTGATCGACCTGCCCTATGCCCTGGAAAAAGGTATACAATGCTTCAGCAGCCCTGAAGGCAATGCCAATGCAGTGGCCGAGCAGGCCCTGGGCATGCTGCTGGCCCTGCAGCACCGGATCTTCAGCGCTCATGTGGAGATGCAGCAGGGACTATGGCTGCGTGAAGAGAACAGGGGGCTGGAGATCGAAGGCCTTACGGCCGGTATTATCGGCTATGGGCACAACGGGAGCGCTTTTGCCCGCAAGCTGCGTGCTATGGATGTGCGCGTGCTGGCGCTGGACAAATACAAGACCGGTTTTGCCGAACCGGGTATAGAAGAGTGCGGGGACATCACACAGATAACCACCAAAGCGGATATCCTCAGCTTTCATTTGCCGCTCAACAACGAGACCCGCCACTATTTCGACGATACCTTTCTCGAACGGATGCAGCGGCCCTTTGTGCTGTTGAACCTGTCGCGGGGCAGCATCGTATCCCAGCAGAGCCTTTATCGCGGGCTGAAGGGCGGGCAAATCAAAGCAGCCGCGCTGGATGTGTGGGAACAGGAACCTGTGGCCAAAATGGTTGGTGCAGAAAGGGCTGTTTTCGACGAGCTGATCGCGATGCCCAATTTTATCGGTACACCGCATATTGCCGGCTATACGGTACAGGCCTTGTACAAAATGAGCTGGTTCCTGGCGCAGAAAATAGCTGTCGCAACCGGAAATCCGGCTTTTGGAAATTAAAATTAATTGCTTACCTTTGGAAAGCACATGCAACGCATCCTGCCCGGATGCGTTGCATGTTTTCTTTTACTATCCACTAAATTATTGTTTGATATGGCAGAAGTAAATTATGTTACGAAAGAGACCCTGGAGCAAATGAAAGATGAGCTGACCCAACTGAAAACCGCAGGTCGTGCAGAAATTGCCAGGGCTATCGCTGACGCAAGAGAAAAAGGAGATCTTAAGGAAAATGCAGAGTATGATGCTGCCAAAGAGGCCCAGGGCTACCACGAGGCAAAAATCGCCCAGCTGGAAGCCGCGGTGATCAATTCCAGGGTAATTGACATAAAAGATATTGATACCAGTAAAGTCTCGATCCTGAGCAAGGTGAAGATCACCAATACCAAGACCAAAAAAACATTCGAATACCAGATCGTATCCGAAACGGAAGCCGATCTGAAATCGGGTAAGATATCCATAGGATCTCCTATTGCTAAAGGTCTGCTGGGCAAGACGGTAGGAGAAACGGCAGAGGTGGATGCACCATCAGGAAAGATGAAATTCAAGATCGAAGCTATCAGCATCTGATCAACCGGAACATAGCAACAGGAGGAAAGAGGCTATGTAGTCTCTTTCTTTTTTTTGTGGCTGTTGATGCCCCAATCTACCTCTGTATGCGCTGTGGTCGGGTAATTCCTTAAATTGCATGGGCGGCCTGTTGTGGCCGCTTCATACAAACAAAGGACAATGACCATCTTTTCCAAAATTATAGCCGGGGAAATCCCTTCTTACAAGATCGCCGAGAACGATCGTTTCTTCGCTTTCCTCGATATTTTCCCCTTAGCCAAGGGGCATACCCTCGTGGTGCCCAAGATAGAGGTGGATAAAATATTTGACCTCGACGACGACCTGCTGGCCGAAGGCATTCTTTTTGCCAAAAAAATAGGCAAGGCGATAGAGAAAGCTTTTGAATGCAACCGTTGCGGCATCAGCGTTGTGGGCCTGGAAGTGCCGCATGCTCATATTCACCTGATCCCGATCAAAGGCGTAGGCGATATGAATTTTTCCCGGCCCAAGCTGCAATTAAGCGAGGAAGAGTTCAAAGCGGTACAGCAGCAGCTCGTTGCCGCCCTGGACTAAGGCTGATCGGGGTAACGGCCGGAAGGCGCCAGGTCCGGCAGTGAACTGTCCTGGTGCAACGCCGTTTCCTTCATGATCCGTTTCCAGCGGAAATAGCCCAGGACCGCAACGATGAAAAGGAAGACGGTCAGCAGCGACATCAGCGGCAGGTGCTTGTAAAACAGCAGCGGTATAGCGACGATATTGGAAATATTGAGCAATATCCAGTTCTCGACTTTGCGCCGGGCCAGCAGCCACATGCCCGCCCAGGCCGTGGCTGACACGAAGGCATCCATAATCGGGACGGTAGAATCGGTAAATGTCTTGAGCGTAAACAGGAGCAGCACGAAAGACACCACGCAGATACCGGCGACGATCCGCCAGTCGGAAGACGTGCAGGCTGAAATAGCCAGCTGCTCCGCTTTTTTATTCCGCTGTACCCATTTGTACCAGCCGTAAAAGCTCATGACGAGATAATACAGGCTCAGGACAGCCTCGGCATATAGCCCCGACCGGCCCATCAGCCAGATAGATAAACTGCAGGCTATGATACCAGAAGGGTAAAGCAGAACGTTATTCCTGTAGGACAGGAGCACTTCCATAACGCTGAACATAACGGCTACGATCTCCAGGGTAGAAATGGTCTGCCATTCCTGTGTGATATATTGTGCAATCAAGCTCCAATCCATGCTGCAAAAATACCGGTTACAGCGCTAAAACCCTATGACGGTCTGACAGATGCCCTGCCCGGCTATTGGGGTATAATTCGTACCTTTGTAAATTAAACAGGAATCAAGATTCATGGCAAAACAAAATAATGCGAGGAAGTGTTCCTTCTGCGGTAAACCGGAAAGTCAGGCAGCCCTGCTGATCACCGGCATAGAAGGGAACATCTGCGACGAATGTGCGGAGCAGGCGCATCTGATGGTTACAGATGCAAACGTGAAGCAGAAAAGCAGCTCCTCCAAATACGACGTCAAAAAGCATAAGGTTTATAAACCCAAAGAGATCAAATCGTTCCTCGACCAATACATCATTGGACAGGACGATGCCAAGAAGGTTATGGCTGTGGCCATGTACAACCATTACAAGCGGCTGATGCATCCTGCCACTGAAGATGTCGAGATCGAAAAGTCCAACATCATTATGGTAGGAGAGACTGGTACCGGTAAAACGCTCCTGGCCAAAACCGTGGCCCGTATCCTGCAGGTGCCTTTCGCTATCGCCGATGCTACGGTGTTTACCCAGGCCGGCTATGTAGGCGAAGATGTAGAGAGCATCCTGTCCCGCCTGCTTCAGGCCTGCGATTACGATGTGGCCGCTGCCGAAAAAGGTATCGTTTATATCGATGAGATCGATAAAATAGGCCGTAAAAGCGATAACCCTTCTATTACCCGCGATGTGAGCGGCGAAGGCGTACAGCAGGCGCTGCTGAAGCTGCTGGAAGGCTCGGAAGTGCTGGTGCCTCCGCAAGGCGGCCGCAAGCACCCGGAACAAAAGCTGATCAAGGTCAATACACAGAATATCCTCTTTATCTGCGGCGGCGCCTTTGAAGGTATCGACAAAATGATCGCACGCCGTATGGAAGCTTCGACTATCGGCTTTAAGAACGTTGACCAGAAAGATAAGCTGGACCGTACCAACCTGTTGCAATATGTCAATCCCCAGGACCTGCGCACCTTCGGCCTTATTCCCGAGTTGCTGGGCCGTTTGCCGGTAGTCACCTATCTGAACCCGCTGGACAAGGAAACGCTGAAACGCATCCTTACCGAGCCGAAGAATGCCCTGATCCGCCAGTACAAGCGCCTGTTCGAATATGAGAACATCCGGCTGGAGGTAGACGATGCCGCATTAGACTATATGGTCGACAAGGCCTTTACCTATAAGTTGGGCGGCCGTGGCCTGAGGACCATCTGCGAGATGATCCTGACTGATGCCATGTTCGAATTGCCCTCCGAAGAGCATTCCGACGTGTTCCACCTCAGCCTCGACTATGCTATGCAAAAGCTGGAAAGGGCCAAGCTGGAATACATGAAGGCCGCCTGACCGAAACAAAAACATTTATCCTAAAAATACCGCGTTAACATGCAGGAACTGATCAATGAGCTGGTTGAAAAAGCCAACCTGAGCCCGGAAGCTGCGGCCAAAGCCGTGGAGACCACTATCAATTTCGTTAAATCCAAATTACCTCCCTTTTTGTCGGATAAGGTAGAAGACCTGATTGCCGGAAAATTCGACCTTGGGTCAATGTTTGGCGGCTTTGGCGGCGGCAGCGCTGCCGGCGATAGCCCGCTCGATAAGCTGAACGACATGTTCGGGGACAAAAAATAAGGCGAATACTTTTTTGTGTCTGTAATGAATAGGGCCGTAGCAACGCTGCGGCCCTATTCGATTTTATTGTGTATAGACGTTGCATGCAACGTCTCCGGTGATCGTTGCAGATACCTGTTTTCATGTAACGATACTATATAATATCTACAGAAAACATCCTGGCAAATGAAATATCCCTTTTACAGGATCGGCGATAGCAAGCGGGCGACGTCGTCGATCAGTTCCTTCCACCAGGGGCGTTTGGCCCATTGTTCCGGCGACAGCTCCACGCTGAAGCCAATATCGGTATGGAAATTGCTGATCAGCTCGGCGCAGATCCGCTTGCTGTAGATAACAGCATTGATCTCGAAATTCATTTCGAAGCTGCGCCCGTCCATATTCGCGCTGCCTACGATGGAGAGGTTGTCGTCGATAGCAACGGTCTTGGCATGCACAAATCCCTTCTGGTAAAGGAAGATCCGTACACCGCAGGTCATCAGTTCGGCAAAATAAGACCGAGCCGCAGCGTTCACGATTCGTGAGTCGGAAATGCCCGGCAGCAGCAGCCGTACGTCTTTTCCGCTCAGGGCCGCCTTTTTCAGCGCATCATAAATGCTTTCGTTGGGGATAAAATAAGGCGAGGTAATATAGACCCGTTCCCTGGCCGAGACGATTGCCGTAAAGAAGCTCAGCATGATCGCAGAACTGGGATAATCGGGGCCGCCGGCGACGATCTGGATGAGGTCATCGTACCCCTCCTGCCGTTCAAACAGCGCGGGGAAAAATTGCCGGTCTACCTCCAGGGGCTCGTCTGCGCAGAAATTCCAGTTGGCAATGAAATGGTATTGCAGGTTGTTCACGGCCGGTCCTTCTATCATCACATGGGTGTCGCGCCAGTAAAGCTTTTCAGGGTTGCCATCGTTGATATATTTGTCCGAGACATTGATGCCGCCGGTGAAGGCGACCTCCCCGTCTACGATAATGATCTTGCGGTGGTCGCGGTAATTAAGGCGGTTGGCCAGCAGGTAAAATTTAACCTCGTAAAAGGGGAAAGCCAATCCATTCGCTGCCCGCAGCGCAGCGATGGCGTCGTTACTCATTCCGTGGCTGCCGAAATCATCGTAGATCAGGCGTACCGTCACGCCTTCCCTGGCTTTGCTTGCCAGCAGGTCCAGCAGCCGTTTGCCAATCTCGTCATCATCAAAAATATAGTACTCCAGGTGGATAAAGCGGGTCGCTTTTTCAATAGCCTTGAACACTGCCTCAAATTTTTGCTCCCCGTTGATCAGTAACTTCACTTTATTGTAGGAGAGCGGCGCCCGGGAATCCTTCAGCAACAGCCGGATCAGGTCCTCATTGCCGGCGATATTGGATGGCCGCTCTTCCAATATCTTCAGCGAAGCCGCTTCCAGGCGGTCCTGTATTTTGATAAACAGCGCTTCATCGGCTATGACCTTTTTGGAGAATAGCTTCCTGCGGCGATAATTGACGCCGAAGATAAAGTAGATCACTGCGCCTCCTACCGGGACCAGGAAGACCAGCAGTATATAGGCCATCGTCTTGGCCGAATTGCTGGTATCCATAATGATGCGGATGATGGTGAATACAGAGAGCAGCACTACGAACACCAGGGACACCGTTGGATAATGTTTAAGAATCTGTTCCCACATATTTACAAAACAATACTTTCCCCTTATTTGTTAAGATCGTATATAAAGATAAACATGCCCTGGAGAACTCGGGCATCGTCGCCGGAAATTTCAAAGATCAGATCATGAAACGCTTGCTTTACGCTATATCGCTTGCCCTGCTGGGACCGCTTACCGGCCTGCAGGCACAGACCGGGCTTACGTCAAGGGTGGTTAAGGATAGCCTGTTCATCCCCTGGGAAATGGTTTACGGCCCTGACGATTACCTCTGGTTTACCCAAAAGAATGGCTATATCTGCCGCCTCGATCCTGCGACAGGGCAAACCGACACGGTCTACCACGAAGGGCAGACGGTAATCAGGGGGGAAGGAGGGATGTTGGGTATGGCCCTGGATCCCGCTTTTGCCGATAATCCCTACGTTTATGTTGCTTATGAGTATGAAGAAAGCGGCGATTACAAAGAAAGGGTGGTAAAGTATACTTATGCCAACAGCACGCTGCTGTCGCCCCAGGTGCTGCTGGACGATATTACCGGCGCCTCGATCCACAACGGTTGCCGCCTCGCCATTGTAGGCGATAAGTTGTTTATCTCTACCGGCGATGCAGCCAATACGGCGCTGGCGCAAAATACCACAGCGATCAATGGCAAGATACTGCGCATCAATCTTGACGGCAGCATTCCTGCCGACAACCCATTGCCCGGCAGCCCGGTGTGGAGCTGGGGTCATCGCAATGCACAGGGCCTGGCGGCCTACAATGGCCTCCTGTATAGCTCGGAGCACGGACCTAACAATGATGATGAAGTAAATATCATTCTTAAAGGACGCAATTACGGCTGGCCGCAGGTGCAGGGATTTTGTGACCAGCCTGGTGAAATGCAGTACTGCGCCGATTCGAATATCGTGGAGCCTTTGTATGCCTGGACTCCTACGCTGGCGGTTTCCGGTATGGCCTATTACAATCATCCTATGTTCCCCGGCTGGGCCAATTCCCTGTTGCTGACGACACTGAAGGACAGCAAGCTATACCGGCTGAGCCTTACCCCCGATGGCGACTCGATCGTCTCGGTGAGCATGGTCGATGCCGTCGACTTCGGCCGGCTACGGGCAATAGCAGTAGCGCCGGATGGCCGGGTATTCCTTTCTACCAGCAATTCCGATGCCTCCGGTACAGGAGCCCCTGCCGATAAGATCATTGAACTCTCCGATCCGGGAATGACGGCCATTTTCAGCACGCATCCGGAAAGCGATATGATGATGGTTTATCCCAACCCGGCTACCGATCTGCTCAGTATTGCTTTCTACGATGGTAAGCGTGTGGGGCAGCAATGGCAATATGTAGTAACCAACATGCAGGGGCAGGTATTCCAGGAAGACCGGCTGGAATACAGCACGCTCCATGTGGGCGCCTTATACCCCGGGGTTTATTTCCTGAAGATGTGGAATGAAAAGAATGAGATGGCCTATAAGCGCTTCGTGAAGTGGTAGCTTATTTCAGCTGTTGCAGCGCGACCAGCTTTTTATAAGTGCCGTCGATCGCCATCAATTGCTGATGCGTGCCGCGTTCTACGATCTCGCCCTGGTTGAGCACGATGATCTCGTCGGCATGCTGCACTGTAGACAGCCTGTGCGCGATCACGATACAGGTACGGTTTTGCATCAGCTGGTTGATTGCGTCCTGCACGATCCGTTCCGATTCGGTATCGAGCGAAGAGGTAGCTTCGTCCAGGATCAGCACCGGCGGATTTTTCAATACGGCCCGGGCAATGGTAATGCGCTGGCGCTCGCCGCCGCTGAGCCTTGAGCCGCGGTCGCCTGCTATGGTTTCATAGCCTTCTTTCTTTTTCTGGATAAAGCTGTGGGCATTGGCTACTCTGGCTGCCTCCTCGATCTGCTCCTGCGTTGCGCCGCCTGTACCCAGGGTAATGTTATTGGCGATGGTGTCGTTGAACAGGATCGGTTCCTGGGATACCATGCCGATAAGCTTGCGCAGATCATATATTTTATACTCCCTCAGATCGACGCCGTCAAGTAATATCGAGCCAGAGCTCACATCATGAAAGCGCGGTATCAGATCGGCCATCGTGCTCTTTCCCGCACCGGAAGCGCCTACAAGAGCTACCGTTTTCCCTTTCTCTATGGTGAGGTTGATGTTGCGCAGGATCTCTTTGGCGCCATAAGAAAAGCCTACATTCCTGAATTCGATGCTGCTGCTGAAGGTTTTGACCGGTTTGGCATCGGGGCGCTCGGTAATGGTGTTTTCCACGCTCATCAATTCCTGGATGCGATCGAGGGCCGCAGCACCTTTCTGCATGTTGTAAAAGGCCGAGGATAAGGCTTTCAACGGATTGATGATTTGGTAAAATAAGGTCAGGAAAAGAATGAAGAAGGGACCGGTAAGCGTGGTTTTGCCGGAAAAGATAAGATAGCCGCCATACCATAGGATCGCCGAAACCACCATAATGCCCAGGGTTTCGGACATTGGCGACCCGGCGTCCCGGCGCGCGGATATCTTGTTACGGATACGCAGCAGGGTGTTGTTGATATGCCGGAACCGCAGCTGCTGCTGTCTTTCGGCATTGAAGGCCTTGATCACACGCATACCCGAAAGGGTTTCGTCGACATTAGACAGCATTTCGCCTAATTGCTCCTGGGCCTCGTTGGATGGCCGTTTCAGCGATTTACCCACCTTGCCGATCACGAAACCGGCGAGAGGTAGAAAAAGCAGCAAGGACAGTGTCAGCACCGGACTGATGACCACCATTGTTGCCAGGGTGATCAGTATGGTCAGCGGTTCACGGATGATTGTCTCGATTACGCTCATGACCGATACTTCTACTTCATTCACGTCATTGGTCATGCGGGAGATCAGGTCGCCTTTGCGTTCCTCGGTAAAGAAGCCGATGGGCAGCGCCAGCGTTTTGGCAAAGAGATCATCACGCAGCTGCCGCATTACAGTGTGCCGCAGGGGATTCAGGATCAGCTGGGAGCAATAGATGAAAAAGTTTTTCAGGATCGTTGCGAGAATGAGCAGCAACACGGCATAGGTGAGGGCCGTGAGCTTATTGTGCTCCTGTGCGATACCGTTAATGTAGTGCGTTATGGTGGCGACCAGGTTTGTGCCGGTCATCCCGCTTTGCTGCTCGCCGTTGAAGAGGACCTGCAACACTGGTACCAGCATCGTGAAAGAGAACAATGCAAAGACAACGGATAAAAGGCTGGTAAAAAAATATAGGAAGATCTTGCTCTTATAAGGGCTGAGATACCTGAGCAGTTTGGGAATGTTTTTCATTGTGTGCTGTTCCGATAACAAAAGCTGCTCTTTTAGGGCGGCCCTGTTTCTTTATCGGATAGATGCTTGTTTTATTGTGGCAAAGGTAGAACAATTACCGGCTAAGCCCAATGCCTTCGCGGGTAGGGGCTGACGGACTCCGGAGAAAGCGCTTTTCGACCAGGTGCCAGGACAACAGCCCGGCCAGCCAACACAAGGGCAGGGAGGCCAGCAGCAGCATGAGCGGCTGCTGCGGCTGCAGCCACACGATCAGGGCCTGTTGCAGCGGGTAAGCATAAATATAGGTGCCGTAGGAAATGTCGCCGGTAAAACGGCTGAACTGCAGCGCCGGCATATAATGCAGCCCGAAGGCGATCACAGCGACGGCAAAGGCAGGTATCGTTACGATCTCCATTCCCGGCTGCCGTACAAATAAGGTGAGCAGGAACAGCAGGCCGCTGAACAGGAGCAGCCGGCTCTTGTACCGCTGCAGAAAAGCGGGGAACAGGGACAGCAGCGCGCCGGCAGTAAAATAGCTGCCCAGGCTGGCGACATATAAGAGAAACTTGGACCAGCCGCCGGAAAGCGGGAGCAGGCCATGATGTAATACATAATAGCTGCACAGCAGCAGCAGGAATACGACAGGAAGGATACGTTTTTGCGCCGGGACGCTGGCGCGGAACAACAGGGAAAGCAGGCCGTAGCACAGGATCTCGTAGCGTAATGTCCAAAGCGAGCCATTGACAGCCGTTTCCACATGATTGCTGAACACGCCTGGAAGCGTCTGGTGGCGTGGTAAGAGCAGGCTGTTGTCGAGTGCATACAACCAGGTATCCTTTTGACTGAAATAAGCTATGGGAGGCAGTGAGCTCACAGCAGGTCCCAGGACAAGCGTAGTGAACAGCACGGCAATCAGCAGGCCGGGGAAGAGGCGTCGCAACCGTTTCCGGGCAAAGGAGAATAGCGTACGGCTGCGCCCCAGGCTTTGATGGATCAGGTAGCCGCTGATGACGAAAAAGCCGCAGACCCCGATCTCTGAAAACACCCTGCCCGAATGTGCATACAAAGGATCGCCTTCAATATGCCCCAGCAAAGCGTAAGCATGCGTCAGGATCACGAAGGAAGCGAACAGCAGGCGCAGAAAATCAAAATTGTTGTTATGAGCTGAAGTGGGTTGCAAGACGATCGGTAAAAGGACGATGCTAAAAATAATCTTTTCCCGGTTGTTCCGGTACTTACCATTTAAAAAATACGCTTGATCAGGCGTAGCTTATGGGTGCGCATCCGCAGCTGCTTGCTGATGATGCCGCCGTTGTCGATCGGATCGATCACCACACAGCCGCTGGTCTCCGTGGCATGGATAATAGTGTGATCATTGAGCAGAATGCCTACATGAGTGATGCGCCCTTCTTCATTATCAAAAAAAGCGAGGTCGCCGCAACGGGCTTCCTGGAGGAAGTCGACCGTCTCGCCGATCAGCGCCTGCTGGGAGGCATCGCGGGGAATACGGCTGTTCATCAGCTTGTACACTACCTGTGTGAGTCCAGAGCAATCGATCCCCATCAGCGAACGGCCGCCCCATTGGTAAGGGCTGCCCATAAAAAGCTTGCTGTAAGCTTTTATGCCCTCGGGTGACGCTTCTATTTGCTTCAGCGCGATCTTCCTTCCCTTAAATTGAAAAGCTTTGCTGCCCCATTGGATATCGCGCCGCTTCATCAGGAAGAGGCTGCTGCCGGGGCTCAGCAGGAATTGTCCCTGCTCTACTCCGACCAGGTCGCTAATGCCCGTATTGTAGTAGTGGAGCGGCTTGCGGTACTCCTTGTAGGTGATGATGGCTACCTGTCCCTTTTTGACCCAGCCCTCATAGTCATCCCACTCGCAACGTACCTGCAGCCAGCCATTCTTTTCTTCCGCCAGCACCTCCATACGCTCGCCGAACAGCAGCTGCGACACCTGTTCGGCCCGATGAGCGGGCTCTGCCCGCAAGGGCATCACAGATACGGCGCAAACAGCATAAGCAAGTGTCATGAATCAGGAACGGGGAACGGTTTCCGGGCTTTGGCCTGCAAGATACCGATTCAGCCGCATGGTATACGTAAAAAAACAAAAATAAAGGGCCGTAATATTTCATTACAGCCCTTCCGTATGTTCAGTCATAGCTTCCAGGCTATGGTTTATTTTACTTTATTGGTTTCTCCCAGGAACTGCTCCAGCGCAGCCACCATGGAAGGCGTATTGGGCGCCGGGGCTTTGATGGTGAGCTTCAGGCCGGCATCTTCCACCGCTTTGGAGGTCGTGTTGCCGAAGGCGCCGATCAGCGTGCCGTTCTGCTTGTATTTGGGGTCACTCTGGAACAGGGTGTCCACGCTGAAGGGGCTGAAGAAGACGATGACATCATAGCCTTTTTTAAGTATGGTATCCACTTCGTTGCTTACCGTACGGTACAGCACCGCTTCAGAAAAGTTGAATCCTTTATTGATAAGCAGGGGGGAGAGGTCGTTCTTGGTGTTTTCCGATACCGGCAGCATAAAGCGTTCGCGGTCTTTGTATTTGCTCAGCACATCCATAAGCCCTTCTGAAGTGCCGTCGGGAGAGAAAAATACTTTCCGCTTACGGTACAGGATGAATTTCTGCAGGTAAAGCGCTACGGCTTCGGTAACGCAGAAGTACTTCATGTCCTGCGATACCTTGAATTTCATTTCCTCGCAGATGCGGAAAAAGTGATCTACAGCATTCCTGCTGACCAGGATCACAGCGGTAAAATCGGCAAGGTCCAGTTTTTGCTTCCTGAATTCTTTGGCATTCAGTCCCTCCACACGAATGAAAGGAAAAAATTCCAATTGCACGTTGTATTTCCTGGCCAGATCAAAATAGGGGGATTTGTCGCTCTCCGGTTTGGGCTGGGTGATCAGAATGTGCTCAATCCTCTTCTTTTCTACGATCTGCGACGATGATTTTGCTGCTTTAGCCATTGTGTTTGCAAAGGAAATATTCAAAAAATATTATCATGCTCATCTGCCCGGCTCCGTACTCAGGAAATCAGCCATTGATTTACCAATTTCATCAGTACAGCAAGAGGCAATAATTCGGAGGCGCAAAGGTACATAAAAAAATGGAATTTGCTAAACTTAATAAAATATCCGAATACGACGCCTGATCGCAAATAGCGGTTGAGAAACAGTATTGCGATCACTAAAAAGGAAAGAAAAAGGCTTGCCTGGACCCATTGTCCCTGCCCGAAAGCCAATATAATGGTAAACGGGATCAGGGAAAGGCCTAGTATCTTATTGATCAAAAAAACATTGAACGTGTAATTGTCCGTGATCTCGGAAATATTGAACACCCAGCCGGTAAACTTGAGGAACAGGAACCGCACTACATAGATAACGACAAATAACAGCATGAAACCCAGCAGGATAATGATCGTAGGGTATTCCAGGATGATGTTTTTGTTATGAATATGGTTGAGCGTAAAATAAAGGTACAGCCCCATGGAAATGCAGAAAATAAGATCCATGGTAAGGCTGGCGGCACTGTCCTGCCGCAGCTGCTCTTTGAGCTGCCGCGTGCTGAGCGTCGGGTTGCGAAAGGCCCGGAACAGGTTGCGCATGTAAGACGGGTTGGCCAGCCGGAAGATGCCGATAAAAGCAATAAGGACCAGGATCATCAGGAAATCGGAGGAGCGGTCCCTGAAGGGATGCAGCTTAATGCGTGCATCGATCCGCTCTTTGGGCCGGAGCATCGGATGTTGGGCCATTTCCTGCTTTACTCTTTCCTGCGTGCGTGCAGCCAGCACATTTTCCGGGATATTGAAGCCATACAGCATACGGGCATTGGCCTGCGGCGCCGGCAGGCTGAACATGAGCAACAATAAGAAGCAATAGAAATACCGCATGTACCCCGTTGTGATGACGCTGCAAATGTAAGGGCTAAATCCGCAAAAAAAATCCGTCCTTGTTTTCCCGCTTTGTGAATATTGGCAAGGAATATGGATATTTGCACTCTTTTATATTTAAAGGGGTAAAGACACCCGCAACAATACGCATCACAATGACTGCTTCTGAGATCCGTCAGCAATTTTTGAATTTCTTCCGTTCCAAGGGACATACTATAGTAGCTTCAGCTCCTATAGTGGTCAAGAACGATCCTACCCTCCTGTTTACCAACGCAGGGATGAACCAGTTCAAGGATTATTTCCTGGGCAATAAAACACCGGAAGCTACAAGGGTCGCGGATACGCAAAAATGTCTCCGGGTCAGCGGTAAGCACAATGACCTGGAAGAGGTAGGCGTGGATACTTATCACCATACCATGTTTGAAATGCTGGGCAACTGGAGCTTCGGCGATTATTTCAAAAAAGAAGCCATCGCCTGGAGCTGGGAGCTGCTTACCGAAGTGTATGGTATGGATAAGAGCCGTCTCTATGTGACCGTATTCGAAGGCGATGCGAAAGAAAACCTTCCCTTCGACCAGGAAGCCTACGACGAATGGAAAAAATGGATACCCGAAGAACGCATCCTGAAAGGCAATAAGAAAGATAATTTCTGGGAAATGGGCGATACCGGCCCCTGTGGTCCCTGCAGCGAGATCCACGTGGATTGCCGCAGCGAGGAGGAAAGAGCAGCGGTGAACGGCGCCAGCCTGGTAAATGCCGACCATCCGCAGGTGATCGAGATATGGAACAATGTATTCATGCAGTTTAACCGCCTGAAGGACGGCAGCCTGCAGCCTTTACCGGCTACGCATGTGGACACCGGTATGGGCTTCGAGCGCCTCGTAAGGGTACTGCAAGGCAAGACTTCAAACTACGACACCGATGTTTTTGCCGGTACCATCAGGCTTACCGAGCAGATCACCGGCAGGCAGTATGGCTACAACGACAGCCGCGAAGATGTGGCTTTCCGCGTGCTGGCCGATCATATCAGGGCGATTGCCTTCACGATCGCCGATGGCCAGCTGCCTTCCAATACCGGCGCCGGTTATGTGATCCGCCGTATCCTGCGTCGTGCGGTACGGTATTATTATTCTTACCTGGATTATAAATCGCCACTGCTGCATCAATTGCTGCCGCTGATCGCGGAACAATTCGAACAAGTCTTCCCCGAGCTGCATATGCAGAGAGACTTTGTAACCCGAGTGATCAGGGAAGAGGAGGAGTCGTTTCTAAAAACGCTTCAAAAAGGGCTTGATAAGGTGAAGGAATATCATGAGAGCTGGACAAAATTCAGAAAGTATTTCGAAAAATCTTTGAAAGGCAATTTGACAAATGAGGAGTTTGAAGACTTTGTTAGGCTCAGGGATTTTATTAATGAACATCCTACATTTAAGATAGAAGGGCTGGAGCGTATTGGTGAATATTATGAAAATGCGATCAAAGGTAATGTAGATGCCTTCAACCGTCAAGTTGCCAGCCAAAGAATGTCTTCTGACGACTTTGTGCAAAATTTTGAAGAAGCGATCAATAAGGTAGCCGTTTTTGACGGAAAATTTGCTTTTGAATTAAATGATACATTTGGGTTTCCTATAGACCTCACTAGTTTAATTGCTCAGGAGCTTGGCTGGTCGGTAGATATGAAAGGCTTTGAAGCTGAGATGAAGCAACAGAAGGAAAGGAGCCGAGCAGCAACGGCTATCGATGCCGGCGATTGGGTGGTTGTACACGATACACCCAAATCGGTATTTGTCGGCTACGATGACCTGGTCGTTGAAACCCGCCTGGCCCGTTACCGTAAGGTAAAGGCAAAAGGTAGAGAGCAATACCAGCTGGTGCTGGAAACTACGCCCTTCTATGCCGAAAGCGGTGGCCAAGTAGGGGATACCGGTGTGCTGCTGTTTGGAGAAGAAGAGATAGCCGTTACGGACACCAAGAAAGAAAACAACCTGATCATTCATTTTACGGAGGGACTTCCTACGCAGCCGGAACAAGCCGTATGGGCCAAGGTGAATTGGGAAAACCGTATCCTGACCAGCTATAACCATACTGCGACGCACCTGATGCATGCTGCTCTGCGTGAAGTGCTGGGCACACATGTGGCACAGAAAGGATCGCTGGTGTCGAGCCAGGTGCTGCGTTTTGACTTCTCGCATTTTGCAAAAATGACCGATGAGGAGATCCGCAGGGTAGAGGAGATCGTCAATGCGAAGATCAGGGCCAATATACCGGTGATTATTAAGGAAATGCCGAAAGAAGAGGCTATTGCTATGGGCGCTATGGCCTTGTTCGGCGAGAAATATGGCGATGTGGTCCGCGCAGTGATCATCGATCCGGAATACAGCATCGAGCTGTGCGGCGGCACCCACGTGGGGCATACCGGCATGATCGGTGTGTTTACCATTACAGCTGAAAGCGCCGTAGCAGCGGGCGTTCGCCGTATCGAAGCGCTGACCGGCCCTGCAGCGATACAGTATTTTGCCGATAAGGTAGCACAGAGCAAACAGATCACCGAATTGCTGAAAGCGAAAGATCCGCTGAAGGCGATAGAGAAGCTGATCGAAGATAAAGCTGCCCTGGAAAAGCGTATCGAAAGCCTGGAAGCACGTCAGCTGGTGGGTATCCGCAACGAGCTGATGCAGAAAGACGAGCTGATCACCATCCGTACGGAGGCCGGCCAGGAATTTGCCATCAACTTCATCGGTGATATTGTGGAAGTGAGCAGCCCTGATGCCTTGAAGAAGCTTTGCTTTGATTTTAAGAATCACCTTCGTGATCATGTGGTCGTGCTTTGTGCCAACATCGGCGGCAAGCCCCAGGTAGCGGTCGGCATTAGCGAAACAGTAACCAATGCTACCACACTGGATGCTGGTAAGATCATTAAGAATACCATTGCCCCGCTGATCAAAGGCGGTGGTGGCGGACAGAAGACGCTGGCAACTGCCGGCGGACAGGATGCCGGCCAGCTGAAAGAAGCGATCGCGCAGGTGAAAGCTTTACTAAAATAAGCATAGAAATTTGTTGAGCTCCCGGTTCGTAAAGAGCCGGGATTTTTTATGCCCTTTGCCGAAAGGCTGGTGTTTGTAGATACGTAGCAGTGTTACGTAGCTACAAACATACCGCGGGTATGCACCGCCGCTTATTTCAATATTTTCACCAGCTCCATAAAACCTTGCTGATTGTCGGCATTGAAGACTGACAGGATAAGGTCGTTTTTCTCGCGGCTGGTAAGGTGGAAATTGAGCGCCGCTGTTTTATCCTTATTGGCCGGAATATATTGCAGGGTGATCTTCCTGAATTTTCCCGGCGGAAAATCCTCGTTCATGAAATCTTCGACGTAGGACTGGTGATAGGTTTGAAAGGCGCCCCAGCGTTTCTGGATCGCAAACATGGGATCAAACAGCATGCCGGACATTGAGTTTTCTGTCTCACCCTCCGAAGGTTCATACTCACGGGTATCCCTTATCTGTAGCAGGATTACTTCGCTGGTGTTTTCATTGATCCAGTCACGGAAGGTGCTGAGGTAACGTACAGCGCTTTCCATGCCGAAGTTGTCCCTGAGACCGGCGTCCATAATATCCATTTCCGGTGCCGATGGCATTTTGACTACCGGTAGTACGATCGGAAAGGTAGCGCTCATCCGCAACGCCGACATGATCTGCAGGTTCAGCGGATCCTGCCGGGAAAAGAAACGGGTATAGTCGACGGCGTCGATAATCGGGTTGGGCTTGCCCAGGCTGCTTTCCGACCGGGTAAGGTAGCTGATCGGCTGCGGGGAGATCAGCAGCCGGCGACCATCGTTAATGATGGTTCCGTTGATGAGCAGCAAGGGCGCAAGGGCTTGCGCTTCGTAGGACTGGTAATCCTTCAGCCGGTAATGAAGGAGGCCTTCCGAATTAGACGCCAGCTCCTTGTCGAAGGCATAGCCGCGGTCTTTGCTGTAGCGGCGGCCGGCCACGGTGATCTTATTGAATGGCGAAACCAGGTCGACACAGGCAAGTGAGAAGATCACGGCATTGAGCAGGTCTTTACCCACGAGGTCCTGGTAGTAAGGGTTGTAAGGCGTACGGATCTTGCCCAATAAATACTGTGTGTGAACGGAGCGCCAGTAGGCGGCGCCGATCATACCGCCGGAGGCGCCGCTGATCATCACGTTCTGCCGGAACAGCTTGCCACCGGTAAGACTGTCGGCATACTGAAGGCAGCGAAAGGTCCAGTAGCTTGCCCGCGAGCCGCCGCCGCTGGTGGTAATAAGAACCATCTTCGGCTTCTCTTCCGTGTCTGTGTTGAGGCGCTGCTTCCAGCGGTTCAGCCGGGCTTCTTCCATTCTTTTGTCCTGCTGGTATGCCGAGTCATTGAATGTATTTTTCAGATTGACATAATCATACACTGGCGCCGTTGCGCGATCATACTTCATACCATAGGCGATGCTGCGAAGGTCAAATACCCTGTGCTTGGCCATAAAGCCGGCCAGCGTAAAAATGAACAGCCAGCCAATGATCTCCCAGCTGCGTAGAAAATACTTGAAGGCGCCTACAGCTGCCAATAGAATGCTGAACAGGATGAGGAAGCCGGCTGCAGCGGGAATCCTGAGCACAGGCTCATCCATGAAAATGCCGAGGATCAGCAGCATGGCCGCAGCAAAGAAGATGGCAAAGATCGCATTGCGATGGTGCCGCCGCAATACCGTATTCAGGAAGCGGGTATTGTACTCATAAGGTGTTTTGATCTTTTCCACCTTAAAAATATGGGTGAGGTAGCTATCTGCCTTGACCAGCTCGAATTCGGTATCAAGGGTGTCGTAAGGGATCAGCTCCCGGATGACAGAAGGGTTGGCGATCGTGCCCAGCACCACCTTGAGGATATTACGGTCGGCCCGGAAGAAGTAAAGAAAAGACAGCAGCAGTACAAAAATATAGCCCAGGTAAAATCCGCTAAGCAGGAAAATGATCGTCCAGGTATGTGCGCCTTCATCGATCATCAGGTAACGGGCAGCCAGTATACCGTAGGTAATGAGGTACGACAGCGGGATGACCGAGTTGTTGATGCAGTACTTCAGGAAAGAGTGTCGGGTGGCGCCGAGAAAAGGAACCCTTTTGCTGTGGATGATAAACGTGGTGATATGCCAGCTCATGGCAAAGATAGCGGTGGCACCGCCGAGCAAAGAAAAGCTGAGCACGCTGATCTTGCCCAGGTACTCGGGCGAGAGGAACAACGATACCGCCCCGAAATGCGTGGCCGCTTTCGCCCCGACTACAGCAAACAGCAGGAACCAGAAGATAAGGATCATCTGGTACTTGCGGAAATGCAGCAGGAACAGCTGCACGGGAAGAAAACGGAAAAACGGTTGCAGACGCGCCCTCATAGCCGGCCATTAGCTTTTGTACCCTTAAGGTAAGGATAATATACGAACCTGTAGCGAATTAATGTCAGGACCACAGCAACGTTAACGAACAGAATACCATAAATAATTTTCATACTATTATCTTTGCGGCTAAAGTTATCAGTAATTACAATGGCAGGACATATCCTTATTATAGATGATGAACGCAGCATCCGCAGCACACTTTCAGAAATACTGGGATTCGAAGGATATACCGTCTCTGAAGCGGTAGACGGACAGGATGCGATCAAGAAGATCGGTGACGGGACTTACGATTGTATCCTTTGCGATATCAAAATGCCTAAGGCCGATGGTATAGAGGTGCTGGAAAAGGCGAAGATCATGGCGCCCGATACACCCTTCATCGTGATCTCGGGACACGGCAATATCGATACAGCGGTGGAGGCGGTTAAAAAAGGAGCCTTTGACTATATTTCCAAGCCACCCGATCTGAACCGGCTGCTGATCACCATCCGCAATGCCATGGAGAAAAAGACTCTGGTAACGGAAACCCGCACCCTGAAGAAAAAAATATCCAAAGGATACGAGATCATCGGCGAAGCGCCGGCGCTGAAAGGAATACTGGACATGATCGATAAAGTAGCGCCTACCGATGCCCGCGTGCTCATTACCGGTGGCAACGGTTCCGGGAAGGAGCTGGTAGCCCGGCGCATCCATGATCTCAGCCACCGCAACCGGTCGCCGCTGGTAGAGCTCAATTGCGCAGCCATCCCCTCCGAGCTGATCGAAAGCGAACTGTTCGGACATGAGAAAGGATCCTTTACTTCCGCCATCAAGCAACGCATCGGTAAGTTTGAGCAGGCCGACGGCGGTACGCTTTTCCTCGACGAGATCGGTGATATGAGCCTTTCGGCGCAGGCAAAAGTATTGCGCGCCCTCCAGGAAGGAAAGATCACCAGGGTAGGCGGCGACAAGGAGATCAGCGTGAATGTAAGGGTGCTGGCCGCTACCAATAAAGACCTGAAAAAGGAGATTGAAGCCGGGCGTTTCCGCGAAGATCTCTACCACAGGCTTAGTGTGATCCTGATCCATGTGCCTTCCCTGAATGATCGCATTGAAGATATACAGACACTGTCGGAGCACTTCCTGAAACAGATCTGCAGCGAGTATGGTATGATCGATAAAACGATCGACACCTCGGCGATCAAAAAGCTGCAGGCGCATCACTGGACAGGCAACATACGCGAGCTGCGCAATGTGATCGAAAGGCTGATCATACTTTCAGACAAAGCCATTACAGAAAAGGAAGTGGATATGTATATCTTCCCGAATAACTGATCCAACCATCTCCCATAACCGCCATGACCAACCTTTCTACCGAGCAGCAGCCTTCTGCAAAGAAGCTGCACCGCGCCTGGAGCATGTACGACTGGGCCAACTCGGCCTATAACCTCGTCATTACCTCTACGATATTCCCGGCCTATTATATTGCCATCACCACTTCGGGCGGCAAAGAGCAGGATTATGTTTCCTTTTTCGGCTGGCGGGTTATTAACAGCTCCCTGCTGAACTACGCCCTGGCCCTCGCTTACCTGATTATTGCTTTCCTGTCGCCGGTGCTGTCTTCCATCGCCGACTATAAAGGCAATAAGAAGAAATTCATGCAGCTGTTTTGCTACCTGGGCGCAGCGGCCTGCTGTGGTCTCTTCTTCTTTGAGAAGGGAAATATAGAGCTGGGTATTATCCTGTCAATACTGGCAGCCGTAGGTTATTGCGGCAGCCTTGTCTTTTACAATGCCTACCTGCCCGAGATCGCGGCGCCTGAAGACCAGGACCGTGTGAGCGCCCAGGGATTCTCCTACGGGTACATCGGCAGCGTGCTGCTGCAGATCATCTGCCTGGCCTTCGTCTTTACACTATCCGATGGCGGCTTGTCGGCGCGTATTTCTTTCTTACTGGTGGGACTATGGTGGATCGGCTTTTCACAGATCACTTTCCGCACCTTACCGGTACGCCAGGGCGGTGTAGAAAAACGGCCTGATCATAGTTTGCTGTCCAACGGGTTTCACGAGCTGCGCAAGGTATGGGAACAGATCAAAACCATGCCTTTGCTGAAAACCTTCCTGGCAGCCTTTTTCTTTTACAGTATGGGCGTGCAGACTGTAATGCTGGCTGCAGCAGAGTTTGGAAAGAAGGAGATCTATAAGATAGAAAACGGGGTAAAGGTGCCCATGGCTACGAGCGACCTGATCGTGACCATCCTGCTGATACAGCTGGTGGCGATTGGCGGCGCTATGCTGATGGCCCGTCTGAGCAAGGCCATTGGTAATATAAAAGTGCTGATGCTTACGGTACTCCTGTGGATCGCGATCTGCGTCATTGCCTACTATACCCGCACGGCGATGCAGTTCTACCTGCTGGCTGTGTTGGTGGGATTGGTGATGGGCGGTATACAATCGATCAGCCGTTCCACCTATTCCAAGCTGATGCCGGAAACAAAAGATACTGCTTCCTTTTTCAGCTTTTATGATGTAACTGAAAAGATCGCCATTGTCATTGGTATGTTCTCCTTCGGCTTCATCGAGCATATGACGGGAAATATGCGCAATTCTATCTTCGCACTGACCATATTCTTCCTGCTGGGCTTTATCTTTTTGCTGCGCGCCGGTATCAAGGGAAAACAATCGGCTGCCTTTAAACGTATATAATATATAATAAGGGCGTACCCACAACTTCAAATAAAGATCCTGTATGAGGACCAAAGGGCTGATCGTGAAGGCTTGCGTGGTGGTTATGATCGTTTTCCTCCTGTGGACCCAGTGGGGCTGCTTTACGCTGGAAAGCCCGCGCAGGGCATATCGCAAGGCGGTAGCACAACAGAAAGTTTATGATGCGCTGATCGTGCCGGGCGTGCCTTTCGACAGTATTACCTGGAGCAATACCATGCGGGCCCGGGTGCTCTGGAGTTGGCTCCTGTACCGCAACGGCAGCGTAAAAAATATCATCTACTCCGGTGCGGCCGTTTATTCGCCTTACTACGAAGCGAAGATCATGGGACTCTATGCGCAGCAGCTGGGCATACCGGCAGATCATATCTATTACGATACCCTGGCCGAGCACAGCACCGAAAATGTTTATTTTTCCTACGAGCTCGCACGCAAGCTGGGATTCAAGTCCATAGCGCTGGCTACCGAGTATGAGCAGGCCATCCTGCTGAAAGGGTTTGCCCACCGGCGGTTTGGTACCTATATAAAGATATTCCCTATTTATGAGGCGATGCTGGATGCCGAACCTATGCCTGAACCGGTGATCGATCCGGCCCCGGCCTACAAGCCCGGCTTTATCTCCATTACAAAGCGGGAGAGCTTCAGACAGCGGCTGGGTGGTACGGCCGGCAGCAAAGTGCCGCTTCCGAAAAACCGCCCGCGCCGGTTCCCGCCGCTTTAGGGCGTATATGGGTTATGAATAAAGGCATTATAGCAGTGTTAACTGTTCATTTTTGCTCATTACATAGTAACTTCGCGCTACATTCCAGATTTATTCACTTAAAATACCCGATTAAACAATGAAAGTAACTGTAGTAGGTGCCGGTGCCGTGGGCGCTACCTGTGCCGACAATATCGCACGCAGGGAGCTGGCTGAAGAGCTGGTATTGCTGGATATTAAAGAAGGATTTGCTGAAGGCAAGGCCCAGGATATGATGCAGACCGCTGCACTGCTGGGTTTTGATACCAAGATCTCCGGCTCCACTGCCGATTACAGCAAAACTGCCGATTCTGATGTTGTCGTGATTACTTCCGGCCTGCCCCGCAAACCCGGCATGACCCGCGAAGAGCTGATCGGAACCAATGCCCGTATCGTTGAAGATGTAACCAAAAATATACTGCAGCATTCTCCCAACGCCATCATTGTCGTGATCTCCAATCCTATGGATACCATGACCTACCTGGCGCTGAAGAGCAGCGGCCTGCCCAAGAACCGCATTATCGGTATGGGTGGTGCGCTGGATAGTGCACGCTTCAAGTATCAGCTGAGCCAGCGCCTCGGCGCCAGCCCTTCCGATCTGAATGCCGTCGTGATTGGCGGCCACGGCGATACCACCATGATCCCACTGATCAAATTTGCCACCTGGAACAGTGTTCCTGTAACCAACTTCCTGAGCGAAGAGGAGCAAAAGCAAGTGGTTGCCGATACGATGGTAGGCGGCGCTACGCTGACCAAGCTGCTGGGTACTTCTGCCTGGTATGCTCCCGGCGCTGCCGGAGCCGCGGTGGTTGAGGCAATCGTACGCGATCAGAAAAAGCTGATCCCTTCCTGCGTATTCCTGGAAGGCGAATATGGCCAGTCCGATATCTGCCTGGGTGTTCCTGTAGTGATCGGCCGCAACGGTTGGGAAAAGATCGTAGACTACAAGCTGAGTGAAGAAGAGCAGGCATTATTCAATAAGTCTGCTGAAGCCGTACGCAGCATGAACGATGTGCTGAATGCTCCTGCCGGCGCTTAATGCGCGGTTTGAATAAGAGCTGATTCCATAAGAAAAGAGGGGTTCCGCCGGAGCCCCTCTTTCTGTACCTGTTTATAGCGTATTGCTGTTTACCGGATAAGCGTAAGATCGCCTTTCATCCTGATCTCTTCCTGCGAACGGTCTTCAGGCCAGGCCTGGAGCATATAAAAATAAGTGCCGCTTTCTGCCGGCCTGCCGTTATAGGTGCCATCCCAGCTGTTGCTTACGGATAGCGTCGTAAATACCAGCTCTCCCCAGCGGTTAAATATCTGTAGCTTGTACTTGTCGGCAGGGCAGGTCTGCTTAATGTTGAACTGGTCGTTCCGGCCGTCGCCGTTGGGCGAAAAAGCATTGGGAACAAAGAAGCAGTAATTGCACTTAATGTAGTTGATCTGTACCGACGCTTCTTTGGCGCCACATTTATTAATGGCCTGTACGCTATACCTGCCCGGTTGGCTTACCTTGATGCAGCAGCTTGTATCGCCTGTATTCCAGAGATACCGGACATCGCTTTGCTGCGTTGTTTCCAGTGTGATGGGCATACCCAAACACAGAGTAGTGTCTCCCCTGAGCGTGACTTCGGGCAGCGGTACGGCGCCTACATGGACGATCAAATTGGTACCGCAGCCTTCTGCATTGCGGATGTAGACCTTATAGGTCCCTGCAGGAATATTACCCAGCGTATCGCCATCGGTGCTGTTGACGCTGCGCAAGGTATTCCCATTGCTATCCACCCATCTGTAATTGTAATCGAGCACTACATTACTTTGAGGAATAGCCCAGGCCAGTCCATTCTTGCCATCGCTGCAGGCCGAATCGGCGCCGCCGGCGAACTTATTGATATGGGGTATGATCGTAATGGTATAGGCTACTGTTTTAGTCGTCACCAGCGGGCAGCCATCGTCGGTATAGGTGACATAGAAGATATAATTGCCCGGCGCAGCGTCGATCACGTTCCATACAAAGTGGGCGACAGGCGTTTGTGTGCCATTGTCGGATACGCTGAGGGTAGCGCCGGCCGGCAGGTTGCTGTAGGTAATGGTAGTATTGTCGCCGTTGGGGTCGGTTGCTTTAATATCAAATGCAATATCGGCTGTCTGTCCTTCGCATACGCTCAGCAGCAGGTTATTGGCTGAGTCAAAGGCAACGTCGGCATTGGTAATACCGGATACCGGGGTCAGCGGCGCATCGTTATTGCAGTTATTCAGGATAATGAAGGTCATTTCCCGCATGGTGCTGCCGACCTTTATCCCGTTCCGGTATTCTTCCACCAGGTTGGTGACCAGGCAATTTTTGACTTCGTTGGGCGTGAAGTTCATTTGCCCGTTGGTCCCGTTAAAATTGAAGGCGCCCGGAGCGGTAGGCAAAGGCCTTATAGCGGTAAAGGGTGCGATGTAATCGATATCGGTAAATGCCGATGTCTTTGCCGGTATCAGGCTGAACTGCAGCTGATCATTATCAGCATCGGCCGCACCCAGACTATAGGTAGAGGCTTTGTCAAGGCAAAAGAAAGGTGTAGGCAACGAGGTGAAGATCGTGGAATTATTGGGGCCGGGAACATTGTTCAGCATGGCTTCCAGGTACATGATCGATGCGCCGCTGGTGGTAGGATCCACGATCACCGCATTCTGGATAATAAAGCTTCTGCCGGCCGACGTCTGGAAAGTGCCATCGGTAATAGAACCATCAAATACAAAGCGCCAGTTGTCGAAGGGACTGTCCAGGGTAAAATTACCATTGTACACAAATTTCTTGATCCCCGGCAGCGGGTTGTTGATATTGCTGCAGGCTGTATTGCCGGCCTCATCGGGACAAACCGGTGTGATCTCGATATTGCTCTCTGCCGCATTATAGCTCAGCCTGAGCTGGTCGGTCTGTGTCGTTCCTTTAAACAGCTTCACCAGGGGATTGGCGCCGGGCAAGGCGCTGAAGGCAACATTATTGCCCGTGTTGGAAGAGCAGTCGCCGATAAGCACCAGGGTTACCTTATAGGTCTGGATCTGGCCGCTGACAGAAGCCAGGCTGTAGCGGAGCTCCCCGCCCAACAAGTGATTAGCCGAGACCTTAAGAGACAAGGCCAATAGTAACAGGGAAACAAAAAAACGAAAAATCACTTTCATCGAACGGGTTCTCTTCTGTGTTTCAAATGGTATGGGTCATAGGCAGCGGGCTATACTTTAAGCACCGATTGGTATTCCTTGCTGTTGGAAAGTAGCTGCAGCGCCTTTTTCAGGTCTTTGTCATCTCTTTTCAGCTTGTTGATCACGCGTCCGCGCTGATAATAGTAACGGCTTACGATCTCATTGGCCAGTACCTGCATTACTTCCTGCCGGTTTTTGACCAGGTCCTGCTTTTTGTCGTGTGACAGCTTCACGGCCAGTGCGCTGTATTCATTCTTTACATTGTCAAAGTACTTTTCCTTTTCGGCAGTTTCCTTAAGGCTGGTCAGCAATTGTTCGCTTTCTGTCTTATAGGAATAGTCCTTGTCGCTCAACCATTTTTCAAAATCATTGAAATCGCTTTCGCTCAATGCAAAATCGGCAGCAGGCGCAATTGTGGGATGACTATGGTAATATTTGGTGGCATAGTCGAAAATGTAATTTTTGGTGAGCAGCGTAATGGTCAAGGGGCTCAGGTTCTCATCTTCCATCTTTACATCCGGCTCTATGCCGCCACCATCATAAACCGTACGGCCCATCCTGGTCTTGAACATCTTTTTCAGCGAGTCGGGTACAGAGGAAACGCTGCCGTCATCGTTGCGGTGTGAGTAATCCAGGGCCTGGATACAGCGGCCGGAAGGCGTGTAGTATTTGGCTGTAGTCACTTTAAGGCGTGTGTTGTAGCCAAGAGAGCGTACGTTTTGCACCAATCCTTTACCGAAAGAGCGCGTGCCGATAATGACGCCCCGGTCAAGATCCTGCGTGGTGCCGGCAACAATCTCCGATGCCGACGCGGAGCCATGATTCATCAATATTGCCAGCGGTATATTCAGGTCCCAGGGCATATTGCTGGTCTTAAATTGCTTGTTCCATTCATTATTCTTGCCTTTGGTGCTAACAACCAGCTGGTCCTTGTCGATAAAAAGATTGCATACATTAATCGCTTCATCGAGGAGGCCGCCAGGGTTGCCCCTGAGGTCCAATACCACACCTTTCAAAGCCGGCTGGGCCTTCTTCAGGCTATCCAGCGCATTGCGCACATCGCGGCCGCAATTGGGTGTAAACTGCGACAGGCATACATAAGCGACATCATTGTTAGCGCCCAGCAGGCTGGAATAAGGCACACTCGATATTTTGATCTCTTCCCTGATAATAGATTTGCTTTCCTCTTTCTGCGTAAACGGGTCACGGACAACAATGCTGAGCTTGCTGCCCGGAGCGCCGCGCATCAGCAGGCCAATATCATCCGAGTCTTTGCCTTTTACTTTCTGCCCGTCGATCGACACGATGATGTCGCCGGCCTTGATACCCGCCTTGGCTACCGGCCCGTTCTCGTACAGCTCAGCGATCACGATATTGTCGCCGATCACACGGGTAGCTACCCCGATACCGCTGTACTTGCCGGTCGTCTGCAGCTCATAATCTTCAGCTTCGGCCTCCGTGATCAAGTTGGTATAAGGATCGAGATCGTTCAGCATGGCATCCACACCCGTTTTTACCATCTTTCCCGGCTCGATAGGATCGACATAGTACTGGTTTAGTTCCTTGAACACATTGGAATAGATTTCCAGGTTCTTGGATATCTCAAAATATTTGTCCGTCTGGTCATTTCCCTGCGCGGCGGCATTCAGCTGGAGCAAGCCTAAAGCTGCGCCAATGGCGGCGCTCCATTTCCCTGAATGTCTTGTCATGTATTTCATACTAGTTTAGCTTGATAGACTAGCAAATTAGCGATTTTTGGGCAATTCCCTTTTGTACGCCGCCTGGATAGGGCGCTCTTAACAAAAGACAAACCTGGCATGGAAACATACTATACAAAGACAGCGCTTTCCTTCTTCAGGAAAGGGTATTTTATGAAAAGCCGCATTTTAAAGGCAATTTCCGGCTGGAAATAGCGAATAGATTACCGAATTTTGCGCCAATTAATGCTTGACCTTTTGCAGCAGACAAACACCAGGAAAGTTGTGATCATCGGCCCGGAGTCGACCGGTAAAAGCACGCTCACGCAACAGCTTGCAGCACATTTCCATACCTCTTTTGCCGACGAATATGCCCGTGTCTACCTTGAAACCCTTGGCAGGCCTTATGTACAGGCCGATCTGCCGCTCATTGCCGCAGGCCAGCTGCAGCTGGAAGAGCAGGCAGTGGCCAGGGCAAAACATGGACTTACATTCCTGGATACGGATCTGTATGTAATTAAAGTATGGAGTGAGAACAAATACGGTGTATGCGATCCTGCCGTGCTGGAGCAGATCGCCCGCCGCCGGTACGACCTTTACCTGCTTACCGATATTGATATGCTCTGGGTTGACGATCCGCTGCGGGAGCATGGTGCGCCGGAAATGCGGCAATATTTCTTCAACATCTACCTGGACCTGGTACAGCGTTCCGGTACACCTTTTACCATTATCAGCGGCAACCCGGAGCAGCGGCTGCAGCAGGCGATTGCTGTAGTGAATGTGCTTTAGGAATTATACCAGCAGCTTTTCCATTTTCCGGTGGGGAAGACCTATCTCCGTAAACGGTTCGCCCGTTATTTCATAGCCCAGGCCCTGGTAAAAGGGTACAGCGGTTTCCCTGGCATGCAGCACAATACGGTGCTTGCCCACCTGTACCGCGTACAGATCGGCGGCATGAATGAGCTGGGAGCCTATACCCTTTCCCTGCTGCGCCGGATCCACGGCCATCTGCCTCAGCTTGAAGGTTTCCGCATCGCGCTGCTGCAGCAGCACACAGCCCTTTACCACCTGGCCCTCTTCATATATAAAGATGATCTGATCGACCTCTGTAGCAAGATCGTCGTTGTGAATGTCCATGCCCAGGGGCTCGCGCAGCACTTTCTGCCTTAAGCCGATCACCTGAGCATACAAAGGATGTTCCGTGGTAATGATATAAACAGGATGCATAAAAATTTTGTATTCCTGCTGCAAAATAAAATAACCACCGCAATATGCAGTGGTTATTTTAGTACAAAGGATGCAGCGCTTAGTATTTAACGATCTTAAATACGCCGCCGGTAATTGATGATCTGAGGTAATAGATACCCGCCGGTATGCCCGATAGGTCCGTTTCGACAATTGCTCCGGCCCTACCATCGGGGAGGGTCAGCTCACGCAGCAGGCTGCCGTTCATCTGGTACAGCTGGAGGCTGGCCGCCTGATGGCAATCTTTGTTGAGCCTTATCGTCAGGCTATGGTGTGTCGGATTGGGATAAACCGTAAGCAGATTGCTGATCTCTTCAGCCTGTGCTGCCGCGATGCCGTTAGCTGCTGCGGGTTTCAGGCCTGTGCCGTTGTTACGTAGCTTCACTACTACCGGAATATGATCCGAAGCGTCGTGCAACGCCGACACCAGCACCGAGTCATACATGCCATAAGGCGGGATATTAAGCGCCTGGTTGAAGTGCAGGCCATCATTGCCAAATGCCTTGTAGGAATTGCTCACCACATCGAAGCCGCCGGGCTGCACAATGGCACTGGAGAACAGCAGCATGTCGAAGCGGTCGTCCATACCACCGGTAGCGCCGCCGCCGAAAGCCGTGGTACGCGGTGATTGCGTATGGTAAGGCGCGTAAACCGCGTTGTTCCAGGTGCCGGTCATGTTCAGCACATCGTTGAACTTGCCCGTGGCATTGCTGCCGTCCTGCACCAGGTTCTGGTACGCAGCTTCATTGGCTGTATAGATATTAAAATCGCCGCATACCAGGAAGTATTTGCCGGGAGACATAGCGTTGGTTACGGCACGCAGGGTCTGGGTTTCCGCATCGCGCTGTGCGATGTCCGCAGCGGTATTACTGGCTTTCAGGTGAGCCGAATAGATGATGAGGGTATCGCCCGAAGCCAGGTGCTTCAGCATAAATTGGTTAATGTCGCGCAGCGAAGTATGGATAGGCGTATTGCTGATGAACTGGAAACGGGAGGTCCTGTAGAAGATGCCGTTGTCGCTGTCGGGGCCATCGGCAAAAGCACCGGCACTATAGGCGGTTCCGGAGAAGTTGAGCACATTGTTGAGGAAGCTGGTGATGCCTGAGCTGTTGGATAATTCCTGTACGACAAGGATATCCGGCTGGGCGGCCTGTACGATCGTCCGGTAAGCCGGCTCTCTCAGCGCTGCAGTGCTTCCGGGATAATTCAGCAGGTTGTAGGTCATTACCGTAAACTCAGGGCTGCTGCCGGTTGTGGTAATGGTATCGGTTATCCAATTGGAGATATTGCCATTGCCGCAGTCGCTGCGCAGGTGGAAATAATAGGTTGTGCCGGGCATAAGGCCATTGGCGGTATAGCTGGTGCTGCTGGTTGCGGCGCCGCTGGCGGGATTGCCGGGATCGGTATTGATCGCGTAATCGTAGCTGCCGGCAGAGTCTACAGTAGCCCAGCTGAATGCAGCCGATGTATCAGTAATGCTGCCTGAGCTTACAACCGGCCGGGCGCAGGTGTTTGCCGTGCTGGTGATCGATATATCGTCGACAGAAATATTGTCCCTGTTGCCGCTCAGGCTGCTGGATTCCCAATAGATCCAGCGCAGCTGAACCACGGGCTGATTCTCGGCGGTTACCGGCAGGGTTTCGCTAAGTAAAGGAGACACATCCCCGTTCACTTTGCCATTGCTGGTATAAGTGGTGGTCGTGCCGAGATTGGTGAAGTTGCCGGTAGTGCCGATACGGTACTGGAGGGCAATGCTGTTGCTGCGGGAAGCCTGGTTGTTAATGGTCTTACAGAGCCAGGAAACATTGACGTGGTTGAGCCCTGTGGTGTTGATCGCTACCACCAGCGCACCGGCCGATACGGTACCCGTCGACAGGATGCCGATACCATCATTACCCAGGTAGTACCAGCCGCCGGTGACGCCGGTAGGAGAATTGCCCGCTGTAGCCAGGTCGCCTACTGCAGGCAATGTGGTACGGGATGAAGGTATCGTATTAAAGCGGTGTACTGCCACGCCGGCCGGCAAAGTAGCGCTGCTTTGGCTGCTAAGGCTGAAGGGAAGGTTTACGGCCGCAGGATTGGTCTGGGCGGCAAGCGGCGTCATGCCGCTCAGGGTCAGGGCTGCGAGGAGCCCTTTGTAGCGTTGGTGCATATAGCTGGTTTTGGTGAACGTTTACTGGTCACAAAAACGAGCGGCCTTATTATGCGTTAATGAAGGCAGGATTATGATACCATTAAATCTCTGTAGGGGAAAAGATGAGGGCTGTCTCACTGGGACAGCCCTCGTAAGAATATACAGGAAACAGATGCTGCTTATCCTGCAGCAGGCTCGTGGCAAACAACACCTATGCGCAGCGCCTTAAGGCCGCTAAGCCCCTGCAGGTCTTCGAGCTCAAGCTCTTCCAGCTGCGGCGCCAGCATGCCGGTGTCCTGGAGGTACCCGATGTAGGGCCGATAGTCGGCCACATCCTTTTCATGAAAATAGATCAGCGCAATGGTCCCCGGTTGTGTAAGCCGCTCCCTGGTATGTCTTATGTGTACTTTGTCGATGCGCTTTTTGATCATCTGGTAGCGTATGTTGTAGGCGCCTTCTACATCAAACTTACGTTCATCGGCGCGGAAGCTGATGTCGATCGGCTGGTTGTGCACAAAGATCAGCTGGGTGGTTTGCAGCGGTTTCTTCATTTCCTGCAGCAGGCTGTGGCTCAGCCGCGCCACCTCAGCCATAGAAGAGAGCTGCCACAGGCGCAGGTTTTTCAGGTGAAAATGATCGAAAGGTTTTTCCGGCGCAATGCTCTGGCCGATGTAGATATCGTATTCGATGCCGTCGGTCCTGAACTTTTCAAAATAGCAGGGATAAGATTGCTGCAGCTGTTCTTTACCGGCCTCAAAATAATTGTTGACCGTGTGCGTGATCAGCTGCATCGAACGTTCCAGCTCCTGCTGGTGCTGGTGTACTGCACCTTCTTCAGGGTCCATAGCCTGGAGATAGTCACCTATGATAGCGCCGGTCTCCGGCCTTTGCCGGAAAAGGTGCATAAGGTAATCGCGGGTCTGCTCGTTGAGAAAATAGCTCAGGCTGTTTTCTTCGTTGCTGCTGAACGTGCCGCTCTGCAAGGTTTCCTGCCATTTCTGGCAATGGTAGCTGATCTCCTGCATCAGCGACGACTGGTCGAAAGGCTTTAGCGCAGCCAGAGTATCCTGCAGCAGCAGCAGGTGATGATCCAGGTCGGCCCTAATAGCGGCATTCCTTTCCAACGTGGAGTTGCGGATATCGATCGCACCGTACAGGGGATAGACCTCCTTGAAATGGATATTCTCCATTGTCGCAGGCAGGTGCTTTTTTTTCTGATGCAGGTAATGCCAGGCGGCTTCGTTAAATTTCCATTGTACTGCCGGTTGTATCGAAGTGAACTTCTCTTTAATGATCTGGTCCAGCTCCGAATTGAATTCATCGATATAGATCTGGAGCAGCTGGGCCAGGGGAGGCAGCACAGGATCCAGCATCGCCAGCATTTTCTCATCGAATTGCTCGTCCATCCAGGTATGCATGCCCAGTACGCCTACCAGCGTTTTGTTGTAGAACAAAGGTATCAGCACCAGCGAGCGTACACCTGCGCGACGGAAGGCGTCCAGGAAGCCGATCTGCATTTCGCTTTCCCCATGGATATCGGGCGAGAAAAAAGAGATCGGGTTGGCAGCATAGCCTTCCGCCTGCTTGCGGAAAGCATCAGGGGACAAGGTGTGCTCGCCCCATACGGAAAACAGGATACCGTTGCCGGCTTTCTCGTAGCCATATACGGCCTGGTTGTTCACCCTTACAAAGGGAAAGAGATCAAACTCCATACGGTTGTTCTGCACCAGGGTCTTCAGCGAGCGGATCACATCCTGGTAATGATCGGTCGTGTTGCCGTCGCTACGCTGGAAGCGGATCCGCTGTATGTTTTCCACTGCCATTTGTGCGGTAACATCGCTGATCGTCACCACGGCAAACCCCCGCAGCCGGAAAAGGGAAAGGGGGAGCACCTGTTCCAGCTGCTCATGTCCGCCCGCTTCGGTAAAATAGGTATAGAGCTCGCGGAAGCTGAGGACGGGCAAAGGCCCCAGCGCGCTCACTTCTATAAAGTCGACATTGACATGCACCTGGTTGTAGCGGAGCAGGCCGGTATCGGGGTGGGTCCATGCCTGGTATTGCTCGATCTTAACCGGGATCTGGAAATTATACAACCGCTGCAGGATAAGCGCATAGATCACATGCATGCGCTCCTTATGGTATTGCTCGGGCGCTTTGGGCAAGGCATAAACAGTGGCGTCGGACGGCCTGTGATTCAGCACGGAATATAGCAGGTCGGTGCCGTAAAATATCTCCGGCCGCAGCGGAGCGCTCAGGCCCCAGGCGAGGTTCTGCTCCGAAAATAGTGCTGGCGAAAGGCTGGCATAAATATACTCGCAGAAATCGCTGTAGCGATGCGCTTCTGCAACGGGAATATCACCCTGAGGTATTTCTTTTGCATAAAAATAATCCAGGATGGTTTGGTAAAAAGAGGTCTTCAGCGTACGCTCTTCCCTGATGCGTTGTTCCAGGAAGCGGATAAAAGGCATGAAGGAAATGGCCGTGTCCATCTTCAGCTCTTTCGATCTGCCATCCGAAAGGTCCATCGACAGATTTTTCATACTTGTGGTTAATCGTTACTTGGTTTGGCTCAAATATAGGCAGATAATCATATATTGTCTAGCGTGTTTCGGTTAAAGGAATGCATAAAGCGGTTTATTCCCGGTATTTTCCGTGAAGGCGCTGATGGGCCGCATTGCCGGTTTATTGCATACAGGTAATACCCTGAAACTTTTACTGATTTTCTCCTTTTTCTTTCTCCCGGGCGCAGCCTACTTTTGGGTCTATTGTTAACCAAAAACCAAACACCTAACAATGAAGTACTTATTCTCCCTTTTGTTGCTGAGTTGCCTCAGCTTCGGCGCCATGGCTCAGGCCGGATCTCTCCAGGTAAGGAACAATTCCGGTTGCTGGGCACACTATTTTGTCATGGGCGGCCCTGGTTGCAGCCTTTCCGTATTTGGTACAGTGGTGTCCATAGCTCCCGGCGCCACCGTTACTTATACCAGCCCTTCTATGGTTCCCGGTTTCCCTGGTGGCGTTCCCTTTATCCTGGGCGCTGGGTTGAACAACAGTCCAGCCAGCTGCAGCGGTTTTGCTATAGGCCGCGTAGGTGAAGCCTGCACCGGTATGCTGTCTGGCTGGGGACCTTATGCCTCTACCACACCCAACTGCGCTCCCTGCGGTAACATCACGGCTACCTGGGTGCCAGCTCCCGGTGTCGGCGGTATGGCACGGTTGATCTTTAACTAAGTATTGTTTTATTGGTTCTATACTACGGCCACCGGTGTCTACCGGTGGCTTACTTTTTTGAATAAGCCCAGTAAGCCGTTATGTCCCGTCAGCCTGCTGTGCAGGTGTGGAGCATGCTCAGCCATAAGCATTGACGGTGCGGGAATTCCCTCCTTCCTGCGGTGATGCCGGATCAAGCAGAAAATCCGGGGGATTACAGGAGGTGTACGGAACGAGGTTATGAGGCCTTCAATCATTACGAAAGGACAAGATACCACGGGCCCGACAGGCGGGACCGCTTATACTCCCATCCTGATCCTATAAGACAAGAAAGGTTTGCAGATGATCCTGTAGCTATCCGCGCTATAGGGCTTCGTAGGAGCCGAATGTTTGTAGCGCCAATATAAACAAACATAAATTGCTCCGTAGGAGCAAAACCAGGTAGCTAAGATGAATATGCATCCAGCCGCGGTTCAGGCCATTGCCCGTCCCGACCGGTCCGGCTGTGCGGTTGCGGTACAAGCTCATCCATAAGCCTGAAGCGTTTCATTCTCTGGGTTCAGAACCATGCCCCCGATTTTCCTCAGGACACACCAATATTGTATCCCCTAACTTTTCCGCTTGATCCGTGATGCCGTGGCTGCCGGAGAAGAGATTGATAACTTCCTGCGCGGGAGCCGGAAAAAGAACAGCGGCTGCCTCAGGCAGCCGCTGTAATATTATTCTTCAGGCAGGATCGTATCAGGACTTATTGCCATTGGCATCCAGTTTCTGGTAAATGGAATTGTTGCTGATGAATTCAGGAACGATCTCTTTCATTTTGCTTACCGTCTCCATCAGGAAATGCTTCTGTGCGAGATCGATCAGGTCGTCCACCTGTGTATACACCGAAGCAAAATCATATTCCCTTACAGTAGCGATCATGATCTTTTCGTGATAGGTGGGCATAGTGTTTTCCGCATTGTTGAGCAGCTCTTCATACAGCTTTTCACCAGGGCGCAGGCCGCTGTAGCTGATGTGGATGTCACGGTCAGGCTCTTTGCCGGCCAGTCGTATCATCTTCCTGGCCAGGTCCACGATCTTCACAGGGCTGCCCATGTCGAATACGAAAATTTCGCCGCCTTTACCCATGGCGCCTGCTTCCAGCACCAGCTGGCAGGCTTCGGGTATGGTCATGAAGTAGCGGGTGATCTCGGGATGGGTTACTGTAATCGGGCCGCCTTCTTCCAGCTGCTTTTTAAATCGCGGGATTACAGAACCGTTGGAACCCAGCACATTGCCGAAACGCGTGGTAATAAATTTGGTATTGCGCATGGGCAGGTTGCCGTTGCCCGGGTTGAGCGACGACTTACCCGAGCGGGAAATGTATTTATAATAGGATTGGATAAAGATCTCCGAGATACGTTTGGAAGCGCCCATCACATTGGTAGGATTCACAGCCTTGTCTGTAGAGACCATAACGAACTTCTCCACGCTATAGCTGACAGACAGCTCAGCGAGTATTTTGGTTCCCAGCACATTGTTTACAATCGCAGCGGAAGGATGCTCTTCCATCAGCGGCACATGCTTGTATGCAGCGGCGTGGTAAACAATATCGGGTGCATAAATTTCAAAAATCTGCTCCATACGCACACGGTCACAGATGTCGCCGATAAACGTTTTTACCCGCGCATCTTCGGGCAGCGACAGACGCAGCTCGTGCAGGGGCGTCTCTGCCATGTCGCAGGCGATGATAATGGCCGGATTGTATTGCAATAGCTGCCGTACAATCTCGCTGCCGATAGAACCCGCAGCGCCGGTCACCAGCACCTTTTTGTTGCGGATTTCTGTACCGACCTGCTCATTCTTGATCTTGATCACATCCCTTTCCAGCAATTGCTCGATATTCACATCTTTAAGCTGGTCTGCCTGAAGCGTATTGTTGATCCACTTTTCGCTGGAAGGCACCTGCTGTATCCTGAGGTTCAGCTCAAGGCAAATATCCACCAGATCGTTAAGACGCTGCTTGCGGATATAGGGATCGGCAATAATGAGCAGCTCAAGGCCTTCTCTTTTCAGGCGCTCAAGACTGGCTTTATTGGCCCTTACCACTGAAGTTGTTTCAATGATCTTGCCGATAAGGCGCTCGTTATCTTCCAGGAACGCCATGATCTTGATCTCGGAACGTTGGTTGTCGGAGATCATTTTTTTGGCCAGCAAGCCCTCGTAGCCGGCACTGAAAAGCGCTGCTTTAATCGTTTTCTTCCTGACCGAGAAAAGGTAATGGAATATCCGCTTGACAAAAAGCCGGTAGATAATCAGCAGGAAGTTGATGCTGAGGTAATAAATGAATAATACCGAAGTGGGGAACAGTGCTGCCGCCGGTACGCCCTCTGTCTTGGGGTAAATATTCTCGATCAAGAGAAAAATAAGACATACGATAGTGTTTACCGAGAGAATACGGCCGGTGTCTTCTACCGAAGTATAGCGCACGATACCGGCGTAGGTTTTGAAGGCAACCAGCAGGCAGGCGTTAACAGCAATGGTGATACTCAGGATTTTAAAAAGAGGATAATGGTCAATTTCTTTCAGGTTGAAATTCATCCGCAGCAGGAAGGCCATGGACATGGCAACAACACAACAGCATAAATCCAAAAGAAATATAATCCATCTGGGCGCGAGACGTATTCTTTGAGTGGCCATAAGGAATCAGTCCGGGGGTTTATAGAGGCTATTGCAAAAGTATAAATAAAATCTGATTAAATACCAAATAAATTACGATAATTTAAATTTTTGATTTATACTTCCTTAACGCCTCTGAGAATATTTTTATTGGCTTCGAGAAAAATTTGTCCTGTTGCACTAGTTTTGCAGGCAGGTAATCTGGTTTGCAGCTTTTAGACGCAAAAAAAGCGAATTGCCTTGGTACTTCAATTAAGAATTTTTGTTAAAAAATAATTTTCTCATGCGTATACTCATGGTTTGCCTTGGTAACATCTGCCGGTCGCCTATAGCCGAAGGGGTGATGCGTACCCTGGTTAACCGGAGCAACCTGGATTGGAGGGTTGATTCGGCTGGTACAGAAAGTTACCATATCGGCGAGCCGCCGCATAGCTACTCTCAAAAAATATGCCAGAAAAACGGGATAGACATTTCTCAACAAAAAGCCCGGAAATTTGTTGCGGCTGATCTGGAAAATTTTGATCTTATTTATGTTATGGCCCGCGATGTGATGGAATCGGTGAAGCATATTGCCGGATCTGCCTTCGACGCCCGCAAAGTGATCCTCTTCCTGGAAGAAAGCCACCCCGGTAGCGGCCGTTCCGTACCCGATCCCTGGTACGGGCCCGAAGCAGGTTATAGCGAAGTATTCGACATGATCCACCATACCTGCTCGGTTATCCTGGAAAAATACAGGACCAGGACTTCCGCAGACCTTTTATTATAATAAGCAAACATGAAACCTTCTATACCCCAGGGAACGCGAGATTTTTCCCCTGCCGATGTACGACGCCGGCAATACATTTTGCAAACGATACGCGGTGTGTTCGAATTGTATGGTTATCAACCCCTGGAAACGCCCTCCATGGAAAACCTGAGCACGCTGATGGGAAAATACGGAGAGGAGGGCGACCGCCTGATCTTTAAGATACTCAATAACGGCCTTAATGATCCGAAGAACGCAGCAAAGGCCAAAACAGCATTTGAACGCGTGCTGGAAGGGAAAAATGATCCCGGCCTGACCGAAAGGGCGCTGCGCTACGACCTGACCATTCCCTTTGCCCGTTATGTGGTTATGCACCAGAATGAGCTGGCCTTTCCCTTCAGGCGGTACCAGATGCAGCCGGTTTGGCGCGCCGACCGGCCGCAAAAAGGGCGTTATCGCGAATTCTGGCAATGCGACGCCGATGTAGTGGGCAGCACCTCGCTGGTTAACGAGGCAGAATTGCTGGGCATTTACCGTGAAGCCTTTCATCGCCTTCAGGTGCCGGGCATCGAGGTAAGGATCAACAGCCGTAAAGTGCTGGCTGGCCTGGCCGAATGCTGCGGCGCGGCCGAAGCGCTCACCGATATTACCGTAGCCATCGACAAGATCGATAAAATAGGGCTCGACGGTGTGCAGAAAGAGCTGGTACAACGTGGTCTGGATGAAGAAAATATCAGCTACATCACCCGCTTCCTGTCGATCCAGTCGGAATACGGAGCCACCGATCACGAAAGCCGGCTGGAAGCTATGGCCGGGTTGTTGAGCCAAAGCGAAACCGCACAAACGGGTATTGCCGAGCTGAGGCAAACGCTGGCCTATCACAAGCAACTGCAGAATGATGCCTGGACCAGCAGGATCGTTGTCGACTTTACCCTGGCCCGCGGCCTTAATTATTATACAGGCCTGATTGCTGAAGTCACCACCTCGGCGGTAAAAATGGGCAGCATTGGCGGCGGCGGCCGCTACGACGACCTTACCGGCCTGTTTGGACTCAAAGGGCTCTCCGGTGTGGGTATTTCTTTCGGCGTCGACCGTATCTACGATGTGCTGGAAGAGCTGGGCCTGTTTCCCGCGCAGCTGGCTTCCGGTACCCGCATCATTTTTGTCAACATCGAGCCGCAGGCCGAGCCGGTGCTGTTCGGCTACCTGAACCAGCTGCGGGCCGCCGGTATTCCTGCCGAGCTGTACGCCGACAGGGTCAAATTTGACAAGCAGATGAAGTATGCTGATAAACGTAATATCCCCTATGTGGGTATCGTCGGCGCTTCCGAACTGGAAGAAGGCCGGATTAACCTTAAAGATATGCAAAGCGGCGAGCAGCGCAAACTGGAGATCAACGAATTGATCGCAGTCCTGTCACAAGCCTGACAGAAATGCTGATTGAATTGTTTTAGGGTCCGGGCGTCGCCCCGGACTTTCTGGTTATTAGATGTTAGTTATTAGATGTTAGATTGGTGTCGAGTTGGAAATGTAAGCAGTTGTAAGTATTGTATTGGAAGATTGAAAATACAAATTGGAAATTGAGATCGGGAGATTGGTTGCTTAATACAAGATACCTGGAATTGGATTTTGAAAATTGAAATTTGATACTTGATACCTGGAATACTCCGGAAACATAACAGCAATATAATAAACATTTATGCACCGTTTTCTTTTCCATATAGCGCGTCCTCTTTCTGTAAATCGCTATTGTTGTTGCCTTTATATTATGAATTAAGGATCATGCCTTAATGGATTCCGGTAATTAACATTTTCTTTCGGCTTTTCTGCGGTTCAGCAGAACGAATGAGCGTTTTAGCATTTTATTTATAAGATAATTCTTCATACCTTTGCGCCTAATTTTTAGTTTAGGGAGTACTATACATGGCAGCGAAATATCTGGAATCTAAGCAATTAAATATGCCTGCAATCGAGCAGGAATGGCTTAAAAAGTGGAAAGAAGGACGTTTTTTCGAAAAGAGCATCGAGATCCGGGAAGGTAAAGCCCCCTTTGTGTTCTATGAAGGACCGCCCAGCGCCAATGGTATGCCCGGTATTCACCATGTTATTTCCCGTACCCTTAAAGATCTCGTTTGTCGTTATAAGACCATGAAGGGCTTTCAGGTGAAAAGGAAGGCAGGTTGGGATACCCATGGCCTGCCTGTTGAGCTCGGCGTGGAAAAGCTGCTGGGTATTACTAAGGAAGATATCGGTAAGAAGATCTCTGTTGAAGAGTACAACGCTGCCTGTCGCCGCGAGGTGATGAAATATAAAGACCGTTGGGACGAGCTGACGGAGAAAATGGGGTATTGGGTTGACCTCAGCGATCCCTATATCACCTTTAAGAACGACTATATCGAAAGCCTCTGGTGGGCTTTGAAAGAATTGTATAAAAAGGACCTCCTTTATAAGAGCGTGAGCATCCAGCCTTACTCACCCGCAGCCGGTACCGGTTTAAGCTCGCACGAGCTCAACCAGCCAGGCACCTATAAAGATGTGAAAGACACTACGGCGGTAGCCATGTTCAAAATGGTGGCCAACGATGTGGTAAAAGTGGAGCACAGCCATGAAGTGTTCTTCATGGCCTGGACTACAACACCCTGGACCCTGCCTTCGAATGCGGGTCTTACCGTAGGACCCGATATCGATTATGTGCTGGTAAAGACCTTCAATCCCTACAGCGGTCGTCCCTGTGCGGTAATACTGGCCAGAGCCCTGATGCACAAATATTTTCCCGAGCACCTGGACGAATGGACCGAGGGGGGGAACAATGGCCTCTTCGATGCCATCACCAACTGGCTGGAGCGCGGCAGCGACGAAAGCCTGATTGAAGGCAACCCTGAGCTGAAGACAGCCTTCGACCAGCTGCTGAAGAAAAAGCAATTGCCCTACAAAGTGATGGCGGAATATAAGGGAAGGGAACTGGAAGGCATCCGTTACGAGCAATTGCTGCCTTTTGACAGTAATAAAGCCGAACTGAGCGGCGGCGACCCCTTCAGGGTGATCACCGGCGATTTCGTGACCACGGAAGATGGTACGGGCATCGTGCACACGGCACCGGCCTTCGGCGCCGATGACTATAAGGTAGGCATGAAGAACAATATCGGCATTTTTATCCTGGTAGATAAGCAGGGCAAATTTGTCGAAGGCAGCGGTGAGCTGTCGGGCCGCTATGTCAAGAATTACAAAGACGATCCGAACTATGCTGATGTCGACGTCGATATCGCCGTAAGGCTGAAGCTGGAGGGCCGCGCCTTCAAAGTAGAAAAATATGAGCACAGCTATCCCCATTGCTGGCGTACCGATAAACCTGTGCTGTACTATCCCCTGGATGCCTGGTTTATCCGTACTACCGCCTTGAAAGACCGGATGGTAGCGCTGAACAAGACCATCAACTGGAAGCCTAGGGCTACCGGCGAAGGCCGCTTTGGCAACTGGCTGGAAAATATGGTGGACTGGAACCTGAGCCGCAGCCGCTTCTGGGGCACCCCCCTGCCGGTGTGGGCCACCGAAGACGGTTCACAGCGTAAATGCATCGGTTCTGTTGCCGAATTAAAGGAAGAGTTGCAAAAAGCGATTGCTGCAGGCATAATGCCGACCGGCAGTGACGTCGAAACGCTGACCTCCGATCTGCACAAGCCTTTTGTTGATAATATCAAATTGGTATCCGATTCCGGAGAAACCATGTACCGTGAGCCCGACCTGATCGATGTCTGGTTTGACAGCGGCGCCATGCCTTATGCGCAATGGCATTTCCCCTTTGAAAACAAAGAGGTTTTTGCACAAAACTACCCGGCCGATTTTATCGCCGAAGGTGTGGATCAGACCCGCGGCTGGTTCTATACCCTGCATGCCCTGGGTTCCCTGCTGAAAGAATCGGTACAGGAAGAGCTGAAGAAAGCCGGTTTGCCGGTAAGTGAAGAGCAATATCCCGGCGTGGCTTACAAAACGGTGGTATCCAACGGACTGGTGCTCGATAAGGATGGCAATAAAATGAGTAAGAGCAAAGGCAACGTAGTGGACCCCTTTGCAACCATCGAGCAATACAGCGCCGATGCCACCCGCTGGTACCTCATTACCAATGCTTCGCCCTGGGACAGCCTTCGTTTCGATATCGAAGGGATCCGCGAAGTTCAGCGCAAATTCTTTGGTACCTTATATAATACCTACCAGTTCTTCGCCTTATATGCCAATGTCGACGGCTTTGCCTTCGAAGAAAGCTATATACCCCTGGCGGAGCGTCCCGAGATCGATCGCTGGATCCTCTCCTCGCTCAATACCCTGGTGGATACAGTTACAAAATCGTTTGACGACTACGAGCCTACCCAGGCCGGCAGGGCTATCGAGACTTTCCTCGACGAGCACCTGAGCAACTGGTATGTACGCCTTTGCCGCCGCCGTTTCTGGAAAGGAGAATACGAGCAGGATAAGATCAGCGCCTACCAGACCCTGTTTGAGTGCCTGGAAAAGCTGTCGCAGCTGATCGCGCCCATAGCGCCTTATTTTGCCGACTGGCTGTTCAACAACCTGAACGCCGTTGCCGGAAGGGTGCCTGTGGCCTCGGTACACCATGCCGATTTCCCGGTAAGCGACGCCGCAGCGATCGACCGCGACCTGGAAGAACGCATGCAGCTGGCCCAGGATATATCATCCCTGGTGCTGTCGCTGCGCAAGAAAGTCAATATCAAAGTGCGTCAGCCTTTGCAGAAAATACTGGTACCGGTGCTCAGCGAGCACATCCGCCACCAGATCGAAAAGGTTGAGGACATCATCCTTTCCGAAGTGAATGTGAAATCGATCGAATACCTGGTCGATACCGAAGGCTTTATCAAGAAAAAGATCAAGCCCGATTTCAAGGCCCTGGGCAAGCGCCTGGGCGGGCAGATGAAAGCCGCCGCTGCCGCTATCGGTCTCCTGGACCAGCACAGCATCGCGCAACTGGAACAGGAAAAACAGCTGGAGCTCAACCTAGACGGACACAAAGTGTTGATCCAGGTCGATGACGTGGAGATCATCGCTGAAGATATCCCCGGCTGGTCGGTAGCCAATAAAGACAACCTCACCGTAGCCCTGGATATTACCGTAACCCCCGAGCTGCAGGATGAAGGCAATGCAAGAGAATTGATCAACAGGATACAAAAGATACGGAAGGATAGCGGCCTGGAGCTTACAGACAGGATAGCAGTAAGTATTGAAGAATTTGAAAGCCTCAAACCGGCCATCGTAAACTTTAATGATTATATTCGTGCGGAAATACTGGCCGATACGATAGAGCTGGTGCCTGCCCTGAACGGCAACGCCATCGCAATCGAAGTGAACGATGTAACCCTAAAAGTATTAATTACTAAAAACTCATAATCATGGCCACAAAAAAAACAACAGCTTCCAAAACAGCAAAAAAGGCTGCTCCTGTAAAAAAGGCGGCGCCCGCAAAGAAGACTGTGGCTACGAAAAAAGCGACGCCGGCTCCTGCAAAGAAAGTAGCGCCCAAACCTGCCGCCAAAAAGACCGCACCTGCTAAGAAAAGCGCTCCTGTTAAGGTAAAAGCAGCTCCGAAACCGGTGAAAAAAGCTGTGCCGGCCAAAAAGGCCGCTCCGGCGCCCAAGAAAGCGGTTGCAAAGGTAGCGCCTAAAAAAGCAGCTCCTGCAAAAGTCGTTCCTGTAAAAAAAGTAACTAAACCGGTAGCAAAACCGGCTCCGGCTAAGGCTGCTGCCAAGAAAGCTGCTCCGGTAAAGCCGGTCCTGAAAAAAAATCCGGTCCCGGTGAAGGCGGCTGCTAAACCTTCTGCCCCAAAAACTGTTGCTAAGGTTACACCAGCACCCAAGCCCGTTGCTCCTGTAAAAGCAACGCCTAAGGCCCCGGCCAAAACAGCTGCTCCCACAGCAGGCAAACCGGCCGAAACTGCCAGAAAAATAATTCAGAATAAGCCTGTGGTTCCCGCTGTGCCCTCGGCACGTTCCGAGATCATCGATGCGGTGCGCCAGCTACCCAGAAAAACGCCCTCCAAACCGGGTGTAGTGATTGCTCATCGTAAAATTGAAAAAAAAGTAACCCAGGAAGAACCAGGACTAACTATGAAAGAATACAATCCTTCTGTACGATCCTTATTGGACGAACCGGAACAAAGCTCCGGGCCTGTTTATCGCTATAGTGATGAAGAGCTGAATGAATTTAAAGAGCTGATCACCAAAAGACTGGACAATGCGCGTAAAGAGCTGGCCTATCTGCAGGGATTGATCACCCGTAAGGATGAAGCGGGTACCGACGATACCGACAACCGCTTTAACCATATGGAAGACGGCAGCGGCGCCATGGAGCGCGAGCAGCTGTCTCAGCTGGCCGGTCGCCAGATCCAGTTCATTAACCACCTGGAAAAGGCTATGATCCGTATCGAGAACAAAACTTATGGCATTTGCCGCGTTACCGGCAAGCTGATCGACAAAGCCCGCCTGCGTGCCGTACCACATGCTACGTTGAGCATCGAAGCCAAAAAGGTAATGAATAAATAAATCTTGTCCCGAACAATACCGGAAGCGCTTCATCCCTGACCGGGTGAAGCGCTTTTTGCTGGTAGCCTTAACCGGCAGCATGCTCTTTGACCGGGAATTGTTATTTTTGGGCCATGGTCTGCCCGCGCAGGCACGGGAGTATTTTTATCTGGCTATCCAAACAGCCGTCCTATGAAACTGAACGAAGTCCCCCAGGATAAGGAAGAATTTAAAGGGAAAAGCAATGTCCACAAGCTGTTGTACGCCACCGGCGACGACGGAAGCTATACCTCTGTCAATTCGGAAGGTTGGGAGGCCGAGAACCTTGCCACGACCCAGGCCTGGGAGGCGGTGCTGGAGGAGCTGAAGGAAACCGAAGCTAAAGTAAAGCGCGGTGAGCTGAGTCCCATTGCCTATTTTATGCAAAAAAACCTGATGGAGCTGTCTGTGCTGGCCCGGTATATGGGTAAGTGGAAATGGCAGATCAAAAGGCATTTCAAACCCGAAGTATTCCGTAAGCTGGACGACAAGACCCTCGCTAAATATTGCCGCATATTCGGCATCACCCTATCCGAGCTGCAGGATTTCGGCCGATAACCGCCGGCTTGCACAAGACCTTTAATTTTTTGCCGCCCATTGACCACTCCGTTTCAACATCATCAGCATGCGCACTGCGAAAGCGGTGTTACGGCCAACCTATTACAGCATAACGGGATTCAGCTTTCCGAACCAATGGCTTTTGGTATCGGCGCCGGCATTTTCTTCGGGCACCTGCCTTTTGTCAAAGTGAGCGGTATTCCTGGTACTACCTTCCGTATATGGCCGGGTTATATCTTCAAGCGTGTCACGCAGCGGCTGGGCATTAAGATCCATACCGAAAAGTTTGACAGCGAGGCCAAAGCTATGGAAGCGCTGGATACGGCGCTCTCGCAGAATATACCCGTGGGTATGATCACCGGCGTGTATTATCTCGATTACCTGCCCGAGGCTTTTCGCTTTCATTTCAATGCGCATAACCTGGTGATCTATGGCAAGGAAAACGACCGTTACCTGGTCAGCGACCCGGTGCTGGAAGCCACGGCCACTATAGGTCCCGAAGCCCTGGTGCGCGCCCGTTTCGCCAGGGGAATGCCCGAGCCTAAAGGTAAGATGTATTATATCAAAGAAGTACCCGGATCGATCGACCTGGCCAAGGGCATCAAAGACGGTATTAAACAAACCTGCTTCTTTATGTCTTCGCCGCCCGTACCCTGGTTCGGCGTAAACGCGATACACCTCCTGGCAAAGAAGATCGAACAATACCCGAAGAAGCTTACACCCCGGCAATGCACGCTGTACCTCGGTAACATAATCCGGATGCAGGAAGAGATCGGTACCGGCGGTGGCGGCTTCCGCTTTCTCTATGCGGCTTTCCTCCAGGAGGCCGCGCAACATACCGGCAACAACGAGTTAGGCACCCTTTCCGAGCGCTATACCGCCATCGGCGATCAGTGGCGCCATTTCGCCTACAGCGCTGCCCGTATCTGCAAGGCCCGCAACAGCGACCTGGTGTCTTATACGGAGCTCAGCAAGCTGCTGCACGATATCGGCGACAAAGAGAAACAGTTCTTTAAAGACCTGAAGAAGGTGAGCTGGTAAAACTTTCCGTAAGATTTGTACTTATCTCGCAGGTCACGGCGGGCAATATACAACGTCTTGGTGTCTTTGTGAGAAAAATAGGATCGCTAAAGCAGTTTCCAATTATGCAATAGCTTATAAAAGCCGCTCGCCGAAGTTGTCCCGGTTTATTTATTTCGCAGCGCCACTGCGCCGTCGCGAGCAATAATAAATTTAGCACTTTGTGGACAGCATAAGGAGACACTTCGGTTGCTACGCAGACCTCAGCGTGACAATGGGATGTTTTTGATTCGAAGTAGTTTAATTGTAGACGCCCTTTGTCATCCAGATAGCATGCGACATGAAGGATCGATCTTGTTTTTTTCTCCGGAGACCAAATAGGTATGAGAAATGTCTTTTCTTGTTCCGTAGCTCATTGACGCCGCGCGAGAGAGGAAGAAAAAGATCAGGCGAATACCTTCAGCTCCTGCCCCTGGATGAGGTATTGCACTTGTAGGGACAAGTACAGCAGCTGAGTCCTGGAGTGTGCATTGCGTTCGATATGATAGATCGTTTTATTGATCGCTTCATCGATCTTTTCGTAGATCTCCGGTGCAAAGTTGCGCTGGGCCAGCTTCCCGGCAAAGGCTGCTTCATCCTCAGGCAATGAGGGCACATAGCCGGGTATCAGCGTCATACGCAGGGCATGGCCCAGTAATTGCTGCGTGAACAGGAGAAAGTTCTTTTGCTGCTCACGCCCGGTCTTACCCATATCCTCCACCCATTTGTTGACGGTAATGCCATTATGGGTAAAGACGCCGTTGAACCACTCCCGCAGGGGCAACAGCAGATCGCTGCCGGTATAGTTCAGCAACTGCAGGGCATTGCTGTAGCTGCCTTCGGCCAGCTGCGCCGCCTGCGCGGCCCGCCGCGGATCGGCCTGATTACGGGTGACGAGCGCATCGGTGATCTCCGCTACGGTAAGCGGCAGCAGGTTCACCTGCTGAGTACGGGAGAGAATGGTGTTGAGCACATCTTCGGTCTCTTCCGCGATCATGAAGATAAGGGTCTGCTGCGGCGGTTCCTCAATCAGCTTCAGCAAAATATTCCCCTCCTTGCCCAGGTATTCTGGCCGCCAGATCAGCTGTACTTTATAGCCGCCTTCAAAGGCCGTCATGTTCAGTGTTTCGATAATGTCGCGGCACTCTTCAGCTGTGATATTACCCTGCTTGTTTTCGGCATTGATGAACTGCAGCCAGTCGAAGGTCGATCCGTAGGGCGATTGCTGTACAAATTCCCGGAACTCGCCCATATAAACTTTGCTCGATGCTTTGACGCCTGGTTTGGGCGGTATGGAAGGAAAGCTGATATGCAGATCGGGGTGGGCCAGCTTCTGCACCTTGGTGCAGCCGGCGCAATGGCCACAGGAATCCTGGTCACCCTTCTGTTCGCAAAAGATGTACTGTGTGAGTGCCAGCGCCAGCGCCAGGCCGCCGGTGCCTTCTTTGCCCGTGATCATCAGGGCATGAGGCAGCTTGCCCGAATGCCAGAGATTGAGTAATCCCTGCTTGGCCAGCGCCTGGCCGGTAACCTCGCTGAAATGCATAGCACAAAGATACGCGCCTTAGCCCGAAAAGACAATTACCGTATCAGGGTCACGTCACCTTTAAGCTTATAGGTATGCTCGCCGATGATGTAGTGCACCAGGTAAAAATAAGTGCCAAGATCGGCAGGCTTGCCGTTGAAAAAGCCATCCCAGCCTTGATTCACGTCCCTGGTGAAAAATACCCTTTGACCGAAGCGGTTATAGACGCTGAAATCTTTGAGCCGTACACGCTCGTCCTGGGGAACCAGCTTGAATACATCGTTCCTGCCATCGCCGTTAGGACTGAAGGCATTGGGCAGCAGGGCATTGGTCACATGTATGGTTACCGAATCTATAGCGCTGCAGCCTTCGGATGATATGCTCCTGAGATAATAAGTAGTTGTCTTTTCCGGTGCTACGGGTGGATTCAGCATATTATCGGGCGATACGCTGCCGGCAGGCAGCCAGATGAAGGAACCCGATGCCCGGCCGTCGAGCTGAGTCGATTCGCCGCGCTTAATGTCCTGGTCCAGGCCGGCGTCGACCGTTACAGGAGGTTGCATTTTGATCATTACCGTACGGTCGATGGCGCAGCCCGTGTCGTTTACGATATGCACTTTGTAGTCGATATTCCGCGAAGGCCACACCCGGGCCAGCGCTGCATCCGTCTGGTCGATAGTCTCATCGGGCGTCCACAGGTAGCTGGTACCGCCATACGCCCGCAGCTGCAGGCTGTCGCCGGGACAGATGGTTGTATCCAGGGGAAGGGCGTACATGCGGCTGTAGTCAAACAGGGAAATATGGATCGTGTCTGTAGCGCTATCGACACAGGATGCCGTCGAGCTGTTACCTACATGTACGATAAAGGTTGTGCTGACTGAAGGATCCACAGTAGCCCGCTGCTGGTTGCCGCCTGAAGTAACGGCGCCGGCAGGCTCCCAGCGGAAGCTCATATGGCTGTTCAGGTTGCTGACATTTGCGGAGAGCGTGATGGGGTGCGGATCACAGAGAAAGGTATCCCTGAAGGCAAGCAAAGGTTTGTCGGTATGCCTGACCACGATATTGTGTGTGGCAGTGTCATGCAGGTTGCATCCGGTTGCCCGTGAAGCCACGAGCGTAATGGTATAGCTACCCTCAGGAAAGGTATGTGTGGGCGAAGTTGCAGTGCTGGTAGTGCCATCGCCGAAATCCCAGAGATAGTCGTTGGCGCCTACGGAATGGTTGTCGAACATTACCTCATAATCGGCACAGCCGGTGTCTTTCGCATTATTGCCCAGCACAAAATCGGCGACGACTGCGCCGACTTCCATGTTGAACTTGTAGCTGGCGATATCATAATCGCCGAAGCTGGTCAGCTTGGTTGGAAAGACAACACCGGGTGTTGTCGGGAAACTGGCGTTATTGGTGCAGGCCGAATGATAGATGATCCCCTGCGGATCAAAACGGCTGGTGCCCCCGTCGACGTGTGTGCCCAGGGGGCCAAAATAAGTACCATACAGCAGACTGGTAAAATCAGGGCTCAATGCGCCCAGCCAGAAGCTTCCGGGTGTAGTCTGGTAAGCCCCCGGCGAGAGCGGCTGGTTGCTGTTGGCGCCAAACCCGCTGAGGTAGGTATTGCCACAGATGTCGTGCATAAAAGCTGTGGGGACAAAACGGACGTTGTTGATAAGATTGCCCATACGGGTGGACAACAAAATGCCGGATAAGGTCGGGCTCAGCTTGGTGATAAAGATGTCGCCGTCGGTTACCGAAAACACCCCGGGAGTCGTAGGATAAGCCCCATCGGTTTGTCCCATGACATAGATATTGTCAGAAGCGTCGTTCTGTATCTTAAAAGCATGATCGTAGGCAGCGGTGCCCAGGTAGGAAGAACGTACCAGCCCAGTGCTGAGGCTGATGATGCTTACAAAGCCGTCGGTGCCGCCCTGGCTTGTGGTGTGCAATGCACCGGCTGTGGTAGGGAAATTGCTGCTTTGCGTGCCGCCGCAGATAGCGACATTGTTATTGCTGTTCAGCACCAGCGAAAAAGCAGCATCATCGCCGTTGCCACCGATAAAGGTGCTGTATTGCAGCGTTGTGAGGCTGGAGTCGAAGCGGCAGACAATGCCGTCCTGCCCGCCGCCGTGTGCAGGCTGCAGCGCGCCCGCAGTAACGGGGAAGTTGGGCGAGCTGGTGCTGCCCGCAATATAGATATGACCGTCAGGCGCAGTCAGTACCTCGCCCCGGTTGTTGTCGCCGTAATTGGGACTAAGGCCGTTGTTCAGGCCGTCGGTGCCGCTGCCGCCCAGGTAAGTTGCGGCTTTCAGTATGGCGCCGTCCTGGCTGAAGCGGGCGATATAAATATCCGTATTGCCATTGTAGGTATTGTCGTAGCAGCCTGTGGTTGTCGCCAGGTTGGAGGAGGTAGTGGTACCGCAGATCACCAGCTCCTGGGCGGTTGTCGCCATCATATTGTTGGGCAGGTCGCGTCCTGTGCCGCCATAATAAGTCGAATAGACAAGTGTGTTGCCGTTGCTGCTGTATTTATTGATACCGGCGTCGACTGTGGCGGAGAATGCGCCCTGGAAAGCGCCAGGGCTGGAAGGCCATCCTACGTCGAAACATTCGCCACCGGCATAGAGATTGCCGGCCAGGTCGTAAGTGGCGCTGAATCCATAGGTATTGGCAGTGCTGCCGCTGAAGGTGCTGAATACAAGCACCGGGTCGATGATCAGCGGCTGGCTTCGATCATACCCCTGCGGAAGGCTGAAGCCCACTCGGTTGCCCGGCAGCAGCCGGTAGTGACAGGAAACTGTCCTTTCTTTACCATCGATCAGCTGGTACGCATAAGGCGCCTGTTCGGTTACGGTGTTGACCGTGGTGCTGATCCTGAGGCTGCCGTCCTTCATCAGCTTTGGCGTTACCCCTTCGAAAGCCAACAGAATAGCGGAAGGGTTGGAGCCGGGAGCTACCCGGAAGTCGTATTTGAGCGACTGTTCACGGCTGTATACGATAGCATCGATGCCGGGGTAAATATTTTGCCAGGTAACCCTTTTGTACAAAGGTACCTTCGTTGCCCACCGGGAGGGATCGTTGCCGATAAAATAATTGTGATAATAAGGCAGCAGCCCGTCTTCTTTAATGATCGTATTGGGGCTGGCATTGCTGAAGGTAACCTGGTAAGCATGGAAGTGTACCTGCGCCGACAGGATATCTTTACCCTCGTGCTTCATCTCATGAATGCGCCGGAGGTCTTCCGGTTGGTAGTAATTGTAGGTAAAGCCGTCGTTCCTCAGGAATACGGCGCCGCCGGGAAGGAAGGCTTTATAACGTACAGGGTCGGGGAATTGGTTGTTGTTCCTGATGAAATCGATATTCCCGTCTTTGGCCGTCAAGGTAAAGGAAAGAAGGCCAAAGAGGCAGAAGTATATCCATCTTTTCATGGTGGCAGGCGATATGTTTGAGCGGTTTAAGGACAGGTGCGTAAGTGTACAGACACGCAATTTTAGTAATGAGTTGGAAAACAATAAATTTTTAAAAAAATCTTCCCTTTTTGTTCTTTTTCTCAAAACTTCCCTTACCTTTGCAACCTCAAAATTCCTGAACGGATTGCCCAGGTGGCGAAATTGGTAGACGCACTGTGTTCAGGTCGCAGCGTTCGCAAGGATGTGCTGGTTCGAATCCAGTCCTGGGCACCACGAGACAGATCCCCGCTTCAAGCGGGGATTTTTGTTTTCAGGCATTTTTAAGTTTAGGCCTTATTGCGGATCAATCGTAAAAGTTGGGGGGAGAAGATAATTAAGCATAGATATTTACGAGCCTGAAGAGGAAGAAAGGGATGTCTCTTACACCCCTGGAAGAAGAACGGAAGGATTTAAAAATAATATAAATATATGGCACTTCGAGACACAAACGTCCTAAACCATATAACCGTTTGCTTCAGCAAAAGCCAGGGAGTGCTTAAGGCAAGTTTGAAGATATATTTTTGCAGTATATGCGAATGAATGTTATATATTTATCCTGATTCATGTTAATAAGTCAGTCTAAAGGCTTACTTTTTCTTTTGTTTGTCATATTATAGCCATACATTTGCTATTATTTAGTCAAAATATACCTTTACTGCCATGGGTAAAAAGTCGTTACAAATACAGCAGCTTAACAGCAAAATGCTGGCTTACGCCAGCCTGCAACAGGTAGCCTCACCACCTACTGGATGGATAAAAGCCATCCGTACCGCTATTGGTATGAGTATGCAGCAGTTGGGCAACCGACTTTCTATTACCAAACAAAGTGTGCAGGATATTGAGCGCAGAGAAAAAGACGGTTCCATTACCATAAAATCCCTTCGGGAAGCAGCGAAGGCTTTGGATATGCAGTTAGTGTACGGTTTTGTCCCGATAGATGGTAGTTTGGAAGAATTGATAGACCGAAAAGCAAAAGAGCTTGCTATGCAAATTGTGATGCGTACCAGTAATAATATGAAACTGGAAGACCAGGAAAACACAAAGCAACGTATTGAAAAAGCAATTCAGGAAAGGGCAATAGCTATTAAAAACGAAATGCCTAAAACCTTATGGGATTAGATTTAGATTACATAGACGGGCAAACACCACTGGATGAAGGCGAGAAAGAAGGGTTGCTCATTCCTACCATTGCCACCCGTGGAGAACTGGACGAGTTTGAACAGCAAAATATTGAACAGGCAGTATTGTGGTCTCTCAATCGTTCTTTTAAAGTTGAAAATGTTTTTACCGAAGAATTTTTAAAAGCAGTACATAAGCGTATGTACAGCAATGTATGGGCATGGGCAGGCGAGTTTCGCAAAACCAATAAAAATATCGGAGTAGATAAATACCAGATACCAACCGAATTGAGATACCTGCTGGATGATGTAAAGTTTTGGTATGCTAACGGCATTTACAGTCCTGATGAAACTACTATACGTTTTAAGCACCGTTTGGTAAGCATACATTGCTTCCCTAATGGCAACGGCAGGCATAGCCGTCTGATGGCTGATATTGTGATTGAGAAAATTTACAAGCGGCCCCATTATACATGGGGGGCAGGTAATTTAGCAGAACAAGGTGATCAACGCAATGTTTACCTCAGCGCCATTAAAGAAGCAGATAAAGGAGATATTCAACCTCTAATAAACTTTGCAAGGTCATAACTAAAAACAACTAACCGGATTAAATCATAAATATTATGGCTTTTCAAAAAATAAGAAGTATGCTACAAAATGCTACATTTAATATTGACTGCACACAAAATAAGGCAGCTATTTATAGGTTACTATGAACTGGTGAATTTCATTTAAATCGCCTATAAAATGGTTCGAAATGTGTCCAGTCATCCCGACAGCACAAGCTTGCTTGCGAACAGAACAGGCCAAAACAAAAGCGGCGCAGCCACACCACCAGGCGTGGTTTGCTGTGGAATGCTACTTATCTAATCCCAACTCTACGGCATATTTCACAAGACCTGCGGTATTTTTGACTTCAAGCTTTAAAGTGAGGTTCAACCTGTAATTCTCAACGGTACGTTTGCTTAAGAAAAGTTCATCCGCAATTTGCTGATTGCTGAAACCTTTGGTGAGCAAGGTCAGTATTTCGATTTCACGGATCGTAAGCGATGCTTTCGACGATGTTTTACGCTGTATCTTCTTTCGGAAATCTTCGACCCTGATCTTCATATCCGGTGAAAGGTACGTCTCCCCGCGGTATACTGTTTCGATGGCATCGACCAGCGTTTCTTCATCTGTATTTTTCAGCAGGTAGCCGAACGCGCCGCTCTTCAGCATGTTGCTCGCATAGAGGGTATTGTTAAAATTGGTAAGCGCTAATACCTTTACATCCGGAAAATTTTTCCTGAGCATCAGCGTAATTTCTTCGCCTCTCATATCCGGCAGCTGTATATCGAGCAATAGCACATCGGGCTGCTGCACTTTGATGCCGGCAAGCAATGCTGCACCACTCAGAAACGTACCAATGATCTGGATAGATGGATAGGGTGAAAGCATATCCCTGATCCCTTTGGATACCAGCGGATGGTCATCGGTTATAAATACAGTAATCATCTGGACGATATTAATGTGAATTTTATCAGCGCGTAACCCGGCGCAACAAGAACAGGTCACTTGTTTATTTCAATATTTACAGTTGTACCCCTGCCTGGCGCTGAATTCAGCTCCATTTTTCCCTTCAGCATCCTGACACGGGCTTCCAGGTTGACGATACCCAGGCCTGCCTTTACTTTGGAACGATCGAACCCTATGCCATTGTCCTCTATCAGCAGCTGCAATTTCCCTTGCTGTCCGAATACCTGCACTACGGCCTCCGTTGCCTGCGAATGGTGTATGATGTTTTGCAGAACCTCTTGCAGCATGCGATAGATGGAAAGCTTTACGGTATTATCCTGTACATCAAATTTGCAATATATCTGAAGGTCTATTTTCAATTGCGGAAAAGTATGGTTCAGCGTTTCGACATATAAAGTAAGGGCCTCTGCCAGCTCGGTGCCCTTGATAAAATCGGGCATAAGATTATGGGCCGTCTGGCGTACCTGCTCCGATGTCTCATTAAGCAAAGCTACTACCTGCATTTTCCTGTCTTCGGGCCAGGAGCTTAATATCATTTTGATCACGGCCAGTTGTCCGCCGATGCCATCGTGCAGCTCCCTGGCTATCCTCATACGTTCATTTTCCTCGCCCTCCATATGCGCTTTCATGGCCAGTATCCTGTTCTTGGCTTTAAGGCTCCAGTAAAACCCTAAGCAAAGCACAATAAAGATAATAGCACCGACAGCTGCAGCCGATATTAAAAAGTTTTTATGCTCCAGATCCCGTTTCTGCTTTTCGATCAGCAACTCTTTCTCTGCGATGTTCTTGTCTTTCTCCGCTGTCCTGAATTTGGCCTCCAGCTCATTGGCAATTTTGAGTTTTTCCTTGTTGTTCAGGCTATCCTGCAGCGCAATATAATTTTTCTGCTGCTCAGCCGCTTCTTTGTACCGGCCGGTTTCCGTGTACACCTTGGTGAGCGTGGATAGTGCCTCCAGTTTATCTGTTAAGATGCCTGTCTTGTGGGCTGTTGCCAGGGCCAGCACTAGCACTTTCTCCGCATTCTTGTAGTCCCCTGTTCTGTAATAGGTAAGACCTAAGGTATAATAGGGCATGATCAGCGAGTAAAGGGGAAAGGTAGCATCCGATATTTCGATGATCTTTTTTAGCGCCACAATAGCTTCATGTAGCTGGTCGGTAGCGAGGTAATATTTCGCTTCTACCAGGTAAACCGCCTGCTGCACTTCTATCAGCTTATACTTGCGGGCAACCAGGAACGCTTTTTCCCGGTACATCGCCGACAGCTTATAGTCCTTGCCTGCAAGCGCCAGATCGGCTTTGTTGGACCATATGTAACCATATATCTCTTCCATTTTCCTGTCCAGCATCAGCCTTTCGCCCAGGTTGAGGTAGTAAGCTGCTTTTTCGAATTGCGCCATGTGTATCAGGACATCAGATATATTGTTGTAGGTCATGATAAGATTGTAATCGTCGGCCTTATGCTGCTGCATGTACTGCAGGCCGGCATAGTAGTATTCAAAGGCTTTCTCAAAATTGGCCTGGTAACTGTAAGAGGCGCCCAGATTAATATATAAGGCCGACAGCAGGCTTTGCTTTTCGGCAGATATAAGCGCGTAGTAGTAAGCTCTTTTAAAGGCTAGACGGGAGTCGGCGAACCGGCCCTGACCCAGCAGGGTCATTCCCCTGCTGTTGAGCGCCTGCGCCACCCCGGTATAATATCCTATCCTGATACTTTCGGCATAAGCCGAATCGAAGTAGTGCATAGCGCTGTCGGTATGCACCCACTGCAAAGCTTCTCCTGTTTTTTTTAGCCGGCTTATCCTGCTCTTTTGCGCTGGCGTGATCGCGGTTTCTTTGGCGGGACCCAGTATGCCATAATCGTAAGTGGTCGTCGGGGAAAGGGGCCAGTCGGGCGGTAATTGATTTTCTTCTGGAACAAACAAAAACGCAGGCCAGGCTGCCTGCTGGCTATAGCCTTTCCAGGACGCCAAGCTTCCCGCCAGCAAGAGCAGCAGCAGCTGAATATATGGATACCGGCTCCCTATCAAGACTGATCTCAAATTGAATTAAACAGCGAAGATTCCAGGCCCTGAGGAGCGACCTGCGGATACCAAAGTAGCGCATTTTATGCTTATCCGGAAAAAATACCGGCAAAAATAAAAGGAGTAGTAATACTCTATTGCTGCAGTTTCCTCCCGGCTAATTTTGTTTTTATAGTCGCTTATTCCAAACATCTGCTTCAGGCTACTAATAGAAACAATAATCCTAAATGCTAAATGAATCCCGGATGATGAAATCATTACAAAACCTTTTAACCGGAGTCCTTTTTACCATTGGCCTGCTGGCAGGCAGCTATTGGAAATCTTCCGCCCAGCAAATCGTGCAGCTGGGTACCGATACCACTTACGACAATATCTATTCCCCTATCTCTATTTCTCCCTGGGGAAAGAATACGCACTTTCAGCAATTGTACACCGCTGCGGAGCTCAATACGCTGGGCGTAACGGGTGCGTCAATCATCGACTCGCTGGCTATAAATGTATACCAGGCACCACAGCTGCCTTTGCCGGGATACGCGGTCAAGATCAAAAATACGGCGGCCGCATCGATAGCCGCCTTTGATGGTCTGGCGCTCAGCCAGGTATATACGGCAGCTACTTTTACGCCTGTTGCCGGTCAGTGGAACTGGCTGCATTTCCAGAACCCGTTTTTTTGGGATGGCAGCAGCAACCTGATCATCGATTTCTGCTTTGACACTACTGTGGCTACCCCTGCAGGGTTTACAGGCAAGCTGCGCTATTCGGAAAGCCTGACCGGGGGCACCGCTGTGTTCAGGTCTGTTGCTTCGGCCTGCAATGACTACAATGATGCAGAACCGTTCAACAACAGGACTAATATTAAGCTGAGCATGCGGTCCGCGCCGGCCTGTACCGGTACCCCGGCTACGCCCAATCTTCTTCCCGGCGGTCCGTTCAATATATGTCCATCGGAGCCGGTTACTTTAAATGCCGTCTCTTCTGCAACAGGCAGCGGACTATCGTATACATGGCAGCAATCTGTGGACAACGGTGCTACATGGCAAAATATTACAGGCGTCTCCGGTAGCATGGCTACCTTCGCCGTAGGTACAGATACCACACAGTTCCGCGTGCAGCTTACCTGCAGCAATACCAATCAAACTGCAACCAGCCTTCCCGTTCAGGTCAATCCGAACACCAGCGGACTAATATACAGGCCGCTTCCTTACAGCCAGGATTTCGAACAGTGGCAAAGCAGGTGCAGCAACCTGGAATTGCCCGATTCAAACTGGGCCGCGTTTCCTGCCACCGGCAATGCCTCGTGGAGAAGAGAAGACCAGGGCGACTCCGCCTCATGGACAGGTTCCGTGGTGCCCACTTACTATATGCCGGTGAGCAGCGCCAATGCACATTCGGCCCGCTTTCATACTACGGAGACGGCTTCTTCGGGCAGCTTGAGCGTATATGCCGATTGCAGCGGAGCGGGTGTCAAAACATTGCGCTTTGACTATATGAACAAGGCCACCGCTGGCAGCAACGCCAATATGGAAATACTGGTTTCGACCGATGCCGGCGCTACGTTTACGCAGCTGGCCGTATTGAACAGTATGGGCGTCAGCGCCGGATGGGAAGCTCAAACGTTTGATATCACATCGGGTTCGGTAACTACGATTATCAAGTTCACCGGGCATGGCGAACCTCAGTGGGGCGATTTCGATATGGGTATAGACAATCTCCGCATCCTGCCGGCCTGTACCGGAACGCCGTTAGCTGGCACCGTGGATTCCGCTACAGCTTGCCTGGGATCGGGCGTGGCACTTTCGCTTACCGGAACCACAGCGGCCGGGGGACTTACCTGGCAGTGGCAGCAGTCTACCAATGGTATCACCTGGGACGACGTGATCGGCGGAACGCAGGAAGTATCTACGACGCCTCTGAACCAGGATACCTGGTTCCGCGCTATCGTTACTTGTGCTAATTCGGGAGCGATCGATACATCCGCGCCCAGGCTGCTGCACCTGCAACCGTTCTACAACTGCTATTGCAACTCCGCGTCTACCGCGCCAAGCGCATGGGTGAATATGGGCAATGTAAAACTAATAACCGCGTCGGGCATCGATACCCTGATCAATAATGGTAATCCTTTACCCCAAAGCAATAACCTGAATGCCAAACAACACTATACCGACTATACGAATACAGGCATTGCCGATATGATCAAAGACAGCACTTACATCTTCGACCTGAGCTACATAACGAGCAATGGCCCCTGGGCATGGCCGGTAATGTCGGGTTCCTATACCAAAATCTATATCGACTACAACCACAACAGCATATTTGATACGGATGAAATTGCCTGGGAAGGCTCCAAGCCAGAAGATACTTACAATATTACCGGTAGCTATACGGTACCGGGTACCGTTATGACCGGCATTACCCGTATGCGTATCGTCACCAATACTGACGGGTACTACGATCCCACTGTAGTAGAGCCCTGCGGCCCGTATTATGGTGGTGAAACGGAAGACTACCTGGTACATATCCATAATGCTCCCTGTACCGGCAATATCAATGCAGGTATAGTAAATGCTTCGGATACCCTGCTTTGTCCCGGGTACCTGTTTAATCTCGTCCATAGCGGGTTCGATACGATACCGGGCCTGACAAGCAGGATATGGCAAGCTTCGACGAATGGTACGCTGTGGAACGATGTACCCGGAACAGAAAATACGGCTCAGCTATCGGGCACCTTTGCTGCTGCAGCCTGGTACAGGATAAAAGCAACGTGCAGGGCATCGGGTACCCAAGCCTTCTCCAATGCAATAGCCCTAACGGCCAGCACACTTTGCTATTGCACCAGCTATGCCGACGGCGGGTTCTCCGCAAAGGCCGACAGCAGCGATATCGGCGGCTTTGCCCTGAGCACTGTTGATCATCCTTTATCCGGAGGACATTTGAATAATGCTCTGGCTATTCGCAGGAATACTGACTTTAGCAGAGAAGGCATAATATCGCTTTATGTTGACAGCACTTATAATTTCAGCCTGGATCATATCCTGTTGCGCAATACCCATGCCGACGCCAGGATCACCATGTTTGCCGACTTTAATTGCAACGGCGTCTATGATATACCGGAAGAGCGTATTTATACAGGAAAAACCACCGCAACCACCTGGCATAAAACAGCTACGATCACCATTCCTGCAGCTGCTGTATTGAATACAGTGACCGGCCTGCGTATGATAATTAATAACGATACTGCTGCCAATGCGCCTTCCGACGAAGGATGCGGGACCTTTGTATCGGGCGAGACCGAGGACTACCTGGTGAAATTTCAATCGAATATGGTAGGAATAAACCAGGCCCCCGATCTTAGGGATAACCTTACGCTGTTTCCGAATCCATCCGGAGGCACGGTCGCTGTAGCCTACAACGGGGCTACGCTTGAAAACGCCGATCTGCTGGTTCAGACAGTTACCGGCCAGACGATACAGGTGCAGCACCTCGGAAGCCTGAAACGCGGGCAGGTCGTAACGCTTGACCTTCATAGCTACAGTAAAGGCATCTATTTCATCAAAATAACATCGGGCAAAGGAAGCCATATGGCAAAGGTTGTTTTGCAATAGCGTAGCGCATTCTTATCAATACCTGATATTCCGGATGCGGCGCTGTCATGCCGTATCCGGATTCCTCTTAAATACCAACCAATGAAATCCTTTTTTTCTTTTTTCCTGACGACCGTCGTTTTATTCCAGCTTTTTGCGACGCATAAGGCCGCAGCCGTGGGGCCGGCAGCAGGCGGCGAGATCATATACCAGTACATCAACGATACCACATACCGTTTTTATTTTCGTTACCAGCGCACCTGTACGGGTATACCTGAACCTGATAAAGTAAGCCTTTGCTACCGGAATACCTGCAATTTTATCTGGAGCACTGCTATTATGGACCGGGCAACGTTTACGCCCTGGAACACACCGAACGGCCAGGAGGTATTGAAGAGCTGCGCCAGCAACCCCAGCGCCTGCTCCGATCCGGCAGGCACATCTGAAATGTACCGCGACTGGTGGTATACTGCTGTAGTAACCATACGCCAGCCTTGTAATCATTGGATATTCTCGGTAAATATTGATGAGCGTGACCGGGATTCGATTACCAATTTGACCATACTGCCTCCTTTTGAACATAATTTGTATGTAGAAGCCACTTTGGATAACCTGAATGCACCGCAGCAGTCGTCGCCTTATTTTACTTCGCCGGTACCCGTATTTGCCTGTGCCAATACACCTTTCCATTATAACAACGGCGTTATGGACCCCGACGGCGACTCGTTGGTGTATAAGATGATCCAGCCTCGTGCCGCATATACAGACATGTTTGTGATCTGCGCCGGCTATCCGCCTTATAACATGAACTTTACCGGACCTCAGTACAACCTCAGCAATAATCCGCTGCTGACCAACAATACATTCGCTCTGGATCCGCAAACGGGGAACTTTGATTTTACACCGTTGCCCGGACAGGTAGCTTATCTTGCTTATGCCGTGGAGAAATACAGGAACGGACAGTTTATCGGTTCTGTTATGCGGGATGCCCGGATAGAAATACGGAATGCCGATATCTCTTTTCAGCCGCAGCTGGATATTGATCCGTCAAGCATTACCGGAGGAACGCTTGTCAACGATACGATCGTGGTTTGCGGCAACAACGATCTTAATTTTTGCTTCACTATGCAATCCGGCGGAACATCGATGGTGGTAAGCGACAATAGTGCCATAGTGCTGGATGGCGCTTCCGTCAGCTACCAGGATCAAGGCAGCAGCCAGGTTGCCGGTTGCATCAACTGGAAACCCGCCGGCAACGATACCGGCTTTAAGCAGCTGATCATCTACGCCAGGGACAGCGCCTGTACGCCCGGCAGCTACCCGGTAGTACAGGCATTCCGTATTCCGGTTGTCGTTCGTACAGGTATGCAGATCCTGGCCGGCGACACGCTTATTTGTCCCGGCGCCTCCGTCAGGCTGACCACTACAGGTGGAGCAAGTTCTTACAGCTGGTCGGTGATGCCCGGCTATCCCCCCTCTGCCTTCTCCTGCACGACCTGCGATACAACAATAGTAACACCTACCGATTCCACTAAATATATTGTCAATTCAAACTTGAACAACGGATGCCCGTCAGCCGACACCATACGCATTGCTATAGATCGGGCTAACGTGCTTAAAGCCTCGCCCGACACGATAGTGCTGTGCAATGGCGGCACTTATGTACAGCTTAATGCAACCACAACAGGACCGCAGCCTTTAAAAATAATGGCATGCGGCGCTAACGGAACAGCGGGCAGCGGCGCTATCGATTCGTTCGATTATGCAGAAGAAAGCGGCAACAGCAATATGGTAGACTGGCATGGGCTGGGCAGGTACTGGGGGCCATTCTACGCTTATTTCCGGACCCAGAAAATGCAGATGCTCTATCGCAAGGAGGAATTGCAGGCCGGTGGCTCCAGGGCAGGCTCCCTGCGGAAAATAGCGCTTCATTACGGCAGCTTCAACGGCGCCAATCCAACTTTCCAGAATGTAAAGATAGCCTTGCGCTGTACCGATAAGTTCGAATTTGTGGCGGCCAACCATAGCGAATTCGAAACCGGCCTTATAGAGGTGTTCTCTGCGCCTTCAGTAACCCTGCACCCGGGCTGGAACGAATTTACCTTCAATGTTCCGTACGACTATGACACTTCCAAGAACCTGGTGGTTCAATTCTGCTACAGCGGTACAGCTCCGGTCTCACTGCATATCAATTCCAACATGCTGCCTGTCTACTACATCACGAATACCTACAATGCCTCAATCTGCGCCGGACAGCAGGGCACAGGCAACAGCTGCGTGAACAACCTGGGAACTGTCGTAACTTCCCACAGGAAGCCGGATACCAGGTTCTACTATACTCCCCCACCCGAAGCCGGCTTTCAGTACAGCTGGAGTCCGGAGACCGGAATGGATAATCCCGGGGCGGCCGGCACAGGCCTTATGGCCGATCATACTTCATGGTATACGGTAAGCACCCAAAGCAAATACGGCTGTACCCTAAAAGACTCGATCCTCGTGTATGTAGCTGATAAGGCATTTGCCGTCATTCCTCCCCATGCTGAAATTTGTATAGGCGAAGTACTGAAGCTGGAAGCAACAGGCGGCGCTTCCTTCAGCTGGACCGATACGCTGTTCCAGGCGCCACAAGGATTCAGCTGCACTACATGCCCCGATCCCGACGTCAGCTTGCCATTAGGGGTTCATCCCTATAAGGTAGTGATAGCCGATGGCTATGGCTGCAGCGATACTCTGGATGCTTCTGTAAACGTAAACCCGATCCCTGCGACCAAAATACGCAACGCTGATACGACCATTACCTATGGTTCCAGTATCCGGCTATTTGCAGAAGGTGCTTCTTATTATTTATGGGACCCTGGCAATACTGTCGATAATCCACGGTCGGGCTCGCCCCTGGCAAGTCCCCGTGAAAATACCTTGTATGTTGTTACTGGCTTTGCTCCCGGAGGATGTGCCGTAAAAGATTCGGTATGGGTAAATGTAGATCGGGATGGGAAGATATTAATTCCTTCGGCGTTCAGTCCCAATGGGGATGGAGTTAACGACATCTTCAGGGTGGAGCACCTGCAGTTTCAGAAGGTCGATGCCTTTATGATCTACGATCGCTGGGGGAAAGAGGTCTATCGCGCCGGGCTTAACCAGAATGGCTGGGACGGCACCTTTAACGGAAGCCCGATGCCGCTGGGCACTTATTTCTACTTTATTCAGCTGCAGTATCCCGGCGGCAGAACCCGGTCGTTCAAAGGTGATGTAACCCTTATCAGGTAGCTATGGCCCGACAATCTAAAATTAGCTCGTACCGCAATGAATAAGGCAGTATAAATACCCTGGTTTTACCTTGTATACCTTTATGCCGGTTACGGACATCAGCATAAGCAGGTCATGTATAAGCAAACAAGAATCAACGGGCAACTATGGCTGTCTTTTTATGGATCGGCATTACCAGCGAAGGCTTGCCTTCTGTAGCTTCTTTTTGCTGTAAGTATTTCCAATGATCATTGGCCCCGGCGTTATATTCCAGATGCATCAATGCGGTTAGTTCCCTGATGCAAGCTTTGGGAAGCTTCCACCTGGAGGCCAGCGCAGCTACCTCCTGAAATCCATTCCAAATCATATCCGGGTATTTCATTTATGAGTAACAACCGGGAAAATGTTTTGTTTTCAGAATGCCCATTGTAATTCCTTACTGCCGGTTTGCTGAAACCAATATTCATATACCGGCATTCCTGCACCAGGTGCTGACAGCCATACATAAGCCTGTTTAAGGTATTGTTTGCTCTTTCATTAATTATCACCGTAAAGCTATAGTCCTTTACATGCAAATCAGTTTCTTTACACAGGCCCGATCATATCAATTCGTTGATGATGCCGATATTAGTAACCCATAATTTCCAACTCCAATGAACCAACCTTTCCAAAACACCAATCTCTTCCGGCGACGTTTCCTATTAGCAGTATGCTTCCTGCATACGTCGTTTTTCACCTTCGCTCAAACTGGTCCTCACGATTTCGAATTCTGGTTTGGCGTGCCGCAATGGGGCACCGGCTACAAAAGCCCGCAGCAAATACATTTTACAGGTTCCGGGACCGATACCTCCTATTACGAGATTGATATGCCGGCAGAGGCCTCGTTTGCACCTATTGCAGGCGCTGTACCGCCAGGTTCCTCCGGCATCGTAAATATGACCAGCTTTATCAGCCAGATCGAGACGGTACCGGCCGATGCGGTAGTCAACCGGGGGCTGCGTATCCGGATATGGGGGAAAATGGGCGCCTATTATGCCAATGAGACGGGCAATAACTATGGCACGCTGCCCTTAAGAGGTCCTAACGCGCTGGGAACCGATTTTATCGTTCCCGGGCAAAACGTCTATGCCAACGGCGCGACCTATACGCCAGGCGTGAGCTCATTTGTCGTTACGGCTACGGAAGACAATACGGTGGTGACGATTGTACCCACGCAACCCATTATAGGCCATGGCGCCAATGTACCCTTTACCATTACCCTGAACCGGGGACAAAGCTACCAGGCTGCCAACACAGTGAAAACCGGTGTGCACCTGGCAGGCTCTACCATCAGCGCCAACAACCTGGTCGTGGTTTCTTATGTAGACGACTTGATTGCCACAGGCGGCCCTGCCGATAACGGCGGCGACCAGCTCATCCCTGTTACCGGGCTGGGCACGGATTATGTACATATCCGGACCAGCTTAACGATTCCCGAAAGAGTATTCCTTACCGGTATTTACAACGGAACCGAAGTAACTATCAATAACGGCACCAGCACTACCACTCTGATACTCGATAAGGGAGAGCTGAAATCTTACGCCCTGCCTGCAGGGATCAATGCCGCCTATATCCATTCGACCAAATCCATTAGCGCTTATCAGCTGGGCGGATCGGGCGGCGAGCTGGGATCAGGTATACTGACCCCGGTCGTTGACTGCAAGGGTACGGACATTGTTGCCTTTCAGCGCCCCGCCAGCGCCAGCACTACTTTTTTCAATATAATCGTACCCGCCGGCTATGAAAGTAATTTTTTGCTTAATGGTAGTGCGACCATTGTCACCGCAGCCGACTTCCTGGATGTGCCCGGCTATGCAGGGTGGAAATATTGCAGGAAAAATGTAACCAGCACTTTTACCGCAGGTCAAACGATAATTATCAAAAATACCGGCAGCAAATTTTTCTTCTATCAGAATTTGTATTCAGCAGCCGGCGGCGGTGGCGGAGACTTCAGCAACTTTTCCGATTTCGGTAACCTGCTGGCCTATCCCAAAGTAACCCGCGACTGCGGCACAGGGATAATAACTTTAGACAGCCGCAGCGTGGCCTACAATGCCACTATCACTAACCATGTGTGGACAGCACCGGATGGAGATACCTTAGCCCTGGGGAACACCCTCTCTGCCATTACATTGGCCGGTGTCGCCGCTTCCGACACCGGTTGGTACCATGTCCGTATCTATGGCGATAATGGCTGCTCCATCGTCGACAGCATGCATGTAAGCCTGCCGGTGGATAGTGTCACTATCGTTCGCAATCCATCGTCGGCATGCGAAGGCTCATCGGTGCTCTTTAATTCCCGGGTTACGCCGGGTGCTGCGATAACGGGTATCAGCTGGACAGGTCCCAATGGTTTTACCAGCAACACGGCAGGATTCAATTTGCTGAACGCAACGGCTGCCAATTCCGGCACCTATATCTGCAGGTATTATGATGCTTACGGCTGCTATGTGGAAGACAGCACCTCGCTTACTGTAAACGCGGCTTCATCGATTCCGGAATTTACCATTAATGGAAATGATCTGCTGAGCTGCGATGATACCGCCACTACCCTAAGCGTGGCGGGCTATATTCCGGGACTGGCCTACCGGACCTTTACCGGCTATACAGCGCCATCATTGCTGGCAAGCAATAATTTCGATGCCGTTACCACCGGCTTTTACAGCCAGCTGCCGGCAACACGGGGCGCCGTATCGCAGCCAAACCTTTCCGGCCTGACCGGCATCACTGCCGCCAGCAATAATTTTGGCATAAAATATAAAGGCTTTATCCATATCGACACTGCCGGCGCTTATACCTTTTACCTCAACAGCTATGATGGCAGCAACCTTTATATCGATGGAGCCCAGGTCGTTTCCAACGACGGCACCCATGCGCTGGCGGAGGTATCGGGTAATGTAACGCTGAGCAGAGGCTACCATGCCATAGAGACAAACTATTTTACAGGGTCCGCTGCTGCTGCGGCGGCGCTCACGGTGTCCTGGCAGGGCCCTGCCATTGCCAAAGCGCCCCTGCCGGCATCGGTATTATTCATGCCGGGCGGTACAGCGCCGGCAGGACTGAGCTATTTATGGATCAATGAGACTACGGGCGATACCGTAGGCACCGGCGCCAGCCTGTCCGTAACCACGCCGGGGGCGTATCGCCTGGTAGCCGATAACGGATGCGCATCTTTTAAATTTTACCAGGTCGAAAAAGCGGTAAGCTATGATTATTCCGATCTGCCTTCTCCCTGGCCTGCGGCACAGGCCGGTACTGCCGGGTGCACTACAGCCGGAGGGGCGCCTCTGGCTGCCCATGCCGTTTGGGCAGGCAACGCCATCAGTGTAGAGTGGGCCCATGGTACCTTCGTAGAGGAAGATAGCTATGATGATGGCTTAAGTAATGCCAGCACTTCATTAACAAGAGGCGACACATCAACCTTCAGCGTTTTGCTGAACAGCAATACTGCGGGTAAAACGGTTTATTATGGCTTATGGTTCGACTGGAATAATAATGGCGATTTCACGGACGATTATGAGACGCCCGGAGGTAACAGGGCCTTTTATTCGGGTAATGGTATCGTTACCGTTGCCGGTACCCCATCTTCCCAAAATGTCGATGTGTTGATACCCGGCGGAGCCTTGCCTGCTTATAAGACAAGGCTGATCGTATCCGATGTTCCTCTCTCCTTTGCCGATTATGACAATATATTCGCTGTCGGTGAGGTGGAAGATTATGGCGCAAGCGTGCCCTTACCGGTTTTGATATCCGACTTCAACGCAGCAAAGGTGCAGGAAGGTGTGCGGCTGCTATGGCATGTAGGAACAGAAAATAAGGTAAGCCATTACGCGGTGGAATGGTCTGACGATGGCAAAGAATTTGCTTTCATCGGGCGCAGGGATGCTACAGGATTGAAAAGCTACGAATATATCCATACCACACCCCGGAGAGGACTTAACTATTACCGGATCAAGACAACGGATCTTGATGGCTCCGTCGCGTACAGTATGATCAGGACAATCCAGGTAGATGTAGCTCCGGCCGATCAGCTGTCAGTCTCTCCCAATCCATTAGGTGCAGATAAGCGGGTTAAGCTGGCGATCAATAGCAGCATGCAGGCGAATGCAATGGTATCGGTGACCGACCAATCCGGCAGACAGGTTTATACTTCAAAGATAGCCGTACAGGAAGGCCGGAATGAAACCATCATCCAGCTAAAAGGTATGCCGGCCGGAATGTATTATCTGAGGCTGCGATCGGGCAATACCGCACTCGATGTGCTGCCGGCGCAGAAAATCGTAATCGTGAAATAATACATTGACGGCTCAGGATATCCAGGCTGCTCATCGCCAAAGAGGCTGTCCCAAAAGGTCAGCCTCTTTGCTATTATTTTTCGCATCGTGTATTATTTGTGGTGCCGAATAGGTTGCCATGATAGCCCCTGAACGTATGGCCCGTTTTGTGTTGCGCAGTACCACCAATGAATAGTACAGAATAATAAGGATCAGGATTTCCTGATCTTTGAGATCGTTTTTCCGGTTGACTTCGACGGTTTTTCCATATCCTTCCGGGCCTGCTGTATGGCCTCCTGAACCAGGGCTTTTACGCTGGCATTCCGATAGTCGCTGCTTTGGGCCACATCTATATGCCGGATAAGGTTGCCGGTACCGGTCAGCAAGCCATGCGGATCATGGAGCAGCGTGCCTTTGTTAAAGCCCAGGTTGAGATGGCCGGTGTAGATGGTCAGCATGCAGAAGGCATCCGAAAGCTTTTCAGAAAGAGAGAAAACCGCGGTCAGCGCATGGGTATGGTACAGCAGCTCGTTGGCATCCGGGCAGAGTTCCAGTATATATTGCCGCAGGTCGGTGAACAGGTCGATGACTGCTTTGCTTTTAAGGTCCAGCAGGACCCGGAAGTCGGGGTGTATGGATCTGGATAGGGTCATGAGCGTGCAAAAAATTGTCGCTCGAATATAAAAAAATCTATATTGTGCTGAAGGTAATCTTGTGTAAGCGCAATAAAAAAAGCAGCCACACAAGTGCAGCTGCTTTCTCTATAAATTCCGGAATAATAATTAACCGTTGGCGGCCTGGCGTTTCCACTCGTCGAGGCCTTTGTCTTCGTAATTGGCCCATACCATGCAGGCATGGCCGATAATCAGCAGCCCCCAGGCAGAAGTGATCCAGATAGGCCAGGGATATACCCAGCCGGTAGCACCTGCATAGCAAATATACCACAGTATGATATTAACGATGGCGAATACGACTAAGTGTAGGAACCAACCGCCTACTTGCTTGCCGGTTGCGGGTAATTTCTTGGGCATACGTGATCTCTTTTAAAAATTGAACGGTGCAAAGATAAACAGTAAGTTCATTTTTCAAAAATGAAATTTTAGCTGTACAACATGTCCTCTTTTTCTTTAATGATATAGTCCTTTACCCGCAGATCGAATACCGGCGCATCCTGCAGCAGCTGCACTTTAATGGGCAGCACCGCGATGCGGGCCTGCCATTGCTCCAGGATGTCGCGGTGCATCGCCAGTCGGGTAGCATCCTTTTCCGTGGTCATAATGAGCTTCCCGGCTACATCCCAGTTGCTGTAGGTCTGGCGGATTTCCTCAAGGTTATTGGTCGTAAAATAATGATGATCGGGGTAGCGGAGCAGATGTACCTCAGCGGCCGATAGCCTCAGGTGCGCCAGCATAGGCTCAGGTTTGGCAATACCGCTGACCATCACCACATGATCCGCTGCAGTTAAGGACATCGGTTCGCCGGTGAAGAAATCGACAGGCGTGTCGTAGACGATTGCTGAGAAAAAGACCTGCTGGTGCGGCCGGGGCCTGATGCGCCGTATCATTTCCTGCTGTGCGCTGCGGTCCAGCTCCGGGGGGCATTTGGACACAACAATCATGTCGGCGCGGCGATAAGCTTTGCGGCTTTCCCGCAGGCTGCCGAAGGGCAGGATGAAATCTTTGTAGAAAGGTTTGGCAAAGTCGATGATAAGGATGTTGAGGCCCGGCTTAACGGAACGGTGCTGGAAAGCATCGTCCAGCAGCACGACGTCCACGTCGGGGCGCTCGCCCAGCAGGCGGGGAATACCTGTCATACGGTCTTCACATACGCTGACCACGACTTCCGGAAATTTGCGGTGAAATTGCATGGGCTCATCGCCGATACTGCGGGCATCGGTTTGCGGGCCCGCCAGGAAGAAGCCGGTGGTATTGCGTTTGTAGCCGCGGCTCATGGTTGCCACCTTGTATTCGTATTGCAGCAGTCGGATCAGGTATTCGATATGCGGCGTTTTGCCGGTACCTCCTGTTGAAAGATTGCCTACTGAGATCACCGGCACGCTGAATTGTATTGACGAGATCAGCCCGGCATCATAGAGCTTGTTGCGTAGCCACATAATGGCTCCGTAAAGCAGGGAAAGAGGGTAGAGCAGGGGTTTGAGCAGGCGGATCAGGAGCATCAGGGGATTCATGGTTATGCGAATAAGGAACGAAGGTAAAGGAAAAGCGCAGTAAAGGAGGCAGCAGCAGCGCCTGGCTTTACCACTCGTCCGGAACAAATAGCAGAGCCGTCTCCTGCTCGGAAACAGCTCCACAGTAGTTTCAATGGGATAAAGGAAGTGGGGTCGCCTTATGCTTTTGTGTTTGGTGGGCATTATCTCATTTGGGCAAGGCGGAATGGCAGTACAAAGATGGGAGACAATTGCCAACAATTGATGATGCGTCCGTTAGCATTACATGAAGGTGCCGTGAAAGTAAGGATAAGCCCGTATTAATTTTGTGCAAACACCGCATTCCTTAACCGGCCGTTAATATGCAGTTTGTTCTTTTGTGCAAAATAACCGGCATGAAATTCCTGGCCTTCTCATTGCTCCTGTCCGTTCTGCACGGTGCTATTTATATCGGGCAGAAAGCCGCTGTGCATTACCGTCGCCTGCTGCGCCGCTCCTGGTAAGCGTTTCTGTCCATCTCCTTCTCGCCGGGGAATAAATGCATGTTAATAGCTTCCCGGTTAACAACATCCTTGCCCCCAATGGGTTAATTTTGAAAGAAGAGGAGCATTATCATGTCAAAAGCAGCCGTCATTGCAGGAAGCTCGGGTCTGGTAGGAGGGGAGCTGCTGCATCAGCTTTGCGCCAGTAAAGCCTTTCACCAGGTTACCCTGCTGGTGCGCCGTCCTTCGGGTTTTATCCATGCCAAAGTAAAAGAAGTGATCGTAGACTTCGATCATATGGAGCAATATGCCGCCGCGATCAGCGGCGACGTTTTCTTTTCCTGCCTGGGCAGCACCCGTAAAAAAACACCCGATAAGCGGCATTATTACCAGATCGACCACGATTATCCGCTATCTATGGCCCGCATCGCTTCGGCCAATGGCATGCCGCAATTCCATATTATCTCGGCGGTAGGTGCTAATGTCCGGTCTTCTAATTTTTACCTGAAGATGAAAGGCGAGACCGATCGGGATATCGCTGCGTTGCCTTTTCAATCGGTGCACATCTACCGGCCTTCGTTCCTCGATGGCCCGCGCGAAGAACGGCGTCTGCTGGAACGGATAGGCGTGGCGCTTCTTCGCCTGGTACGTCCGCTTATGACCGGGAGCCTGCGCCAATATCGCAGTATAGAGGCAAAAAAAGTAGCCGCCGCGATGATCGCACAGGCGCTGGCAGGAGTTCCCGGCGTGCATTATTATGCCGCCGGTACGATCGAGCAGATCGCTAAGGACGCCGCTGTCCGCTAAAGGAGGCCGGCATCCTTTAGCACATATTCCAGTATCTTTTTGCGGGGGATAAACGGCTTGACACGATCGAGCCTGAGGTAGTGTATGCCCGCAGCAACCGCCTCTTCAGTGCGGGTTTCGGCGAAGGAGCTTCCAAGTGCTGCCGCCCCGGCTTCCACCACACAAGCTTCCGGAATAAGGCCTACCACCTCGCAGCCTGTAGGCGCTACGCCGTAAGCGGCGGCCAGCGCAGTACAGGTATCCCATACTTTTAACGGTGAGGTAACACGGTAATCGAGCAGGTTCATCGATACCTGGGCACAGTCAAAATCGGCCATGTACCAGCCGATCGCACGCAACATCGGCAGCAGCCCGTCGTTGCGGCTACGTATTTGCCGGGCAATATCCGCAGCGATACCCGCATCGCGGGTATTCAGTGAAATATTGAAGGCCACAAGAATGTCGCGGGCGCCGATCACCGTGGCGCCTGTTGCCGCAATGCGTTCCCAGGCCTGCACCGAAGGGCCGTAATCGGGCTGCCACCCGGCCCGCTGCATTTTAGCCTTCAGTCCTTCATATTGCCCTTTCCGGATATCGGGCAGGGCCCGGCGGTAATCCTCCTTTGCCGAATGCTCATACAGGTACACGGGTATGCCCAGCTCCTTGCCTACGCGCTGCCCCAGCTGCTCCGACAGCCCGGCCGCAATCTCCAACGGTAGGCCACCAAGCGGGATCAGGGGACATACATCCGTGCTGCCGATGCGGGGATGCGTACCTTGCTGGGTGCGCATGTCGATCAGCCGGCCTGCGGTAGCTATGGCCCGGAAAGCCGCTTCCACAACCGCCTCCGGTTGCCCGGCAAAGGTGAACACCGTACGGTTGGCCGATGGGCTTGGGTCCATATGGAGGAGTTTTTGCCCCGGTACGGAGACAATAGCATCCCGTATCTGGTTAAGGATGCGGAAGTCCTTGCCCTCGCTGAAATTGGGTACGCATTCGAGTAGTGGTATCATAACAGATGGCTGCAGGCCGTCGACGCGGCACAAGATCAAATGTACTATTAAATTATAGTCCCGGACTGGAACATCCGGGCCTTCCATCGGCTTCGGATCAAGGATATACAAAAAAATAACACTCATATTAAAAATAAACAGTTAATATTGCGCTACCAATAGCTGCACTGAATCAGGTCGAATTTTTTTAGCGTTTCCGTATATCCCATACATGTTTTCACTTCTAAAACCACCTACTCTATGGCAGTCAATCTTATCGAATCGGCGAAGAGCCTTTTCAACTCCAATCTCATCGGCAGGGCCGGCGCCTTGCTGGGCGAAGGCGAAACAGGTATTCGTAAAGCAATCGAGGCCCTGGTCCCCACTATCCTGGCAGCGCTTTTCTCCAAAGGACAAGCCAGTCACGGCGCCGGTTTGAGCGATCTGCTAAACGAAGCCGGCAGCTTATCCGCTCAGCACGATATCTCAGGCTTGCTGGATCAGTCTGCCGGTACCGGCGAGGAATCCTGGCGCTACAAGAATGCGGCACTGATGGATCGTTTGTTTGACGGTAAGACCAGGGAAACCGTGGGGCTGATCTCTGCTTACTCGGGCCTGAAGGCGAGCTCGGCCGAATCCCTGCTGGGTGCGGCAACGCCTGCCGTGCTGAGCCTTACAGCGGATGAAGCCCGTGCCGAGAACAAAAGCGGTGACCATGGCTTGTGGGCCTACCTCATAAGCCTTAAAGACCAGATATGGAACAGCTTCCCCGCCGGGTTCTCCCTTGCCGGGCTCCTGGGCGCCGGTAGTGTAGCCGCTGCTTCCGGACCGGCATACACGGCAAATAGTTCGGCACCACGAAAGAAAGGTGGTGGCGGATGGCTCTGGATCCTGCTGCTGGCGCTGCTGGCGTTGGTGCTATGGTACCTGCTGGGACAAAAAGGCTGCGGTAAGGACCATCCCGATACAACCCCGGCCGACACGACCATGATGGCTCCGGCCGATACCGGTATGGCCACAGTTCCTGCTGCGGGTGCCAGGGAATCGATGAAAGTACAATTGCCCGACGGCACCGAGCTGAATGCCTTTAAAGGCGGGATCGAAGACCGCCTCGTCGCTTTTCTGAAGACCGATTATAAAGCGCTTGGCACCGATTCGCTGAAGAAGATCTGGTTCGATTTCGACAACCTCAACTTCGGAACCGGCAACGCGGACATTACCCCCGAAAGCCAGGTGCAGATCAACAACCTTGCTGCCATATTGAAGGCCTTTCCCCAGGCCAGGCTGAAGATTGGCGGCTATACCGACAAAACCGGCAATGAACCGGGTAATGTGAAACTATCCGGAGCGCGCGCAACAGCCGTGAAAAAGGCGTTGGACGCAGCGGGCGTGGGCGCCCAGATCGATGGCGCCGAAGGATATGGCTCGCAGTTTGCACAGTTCCCGGCCGATGCCCCGGAAACGGATCGTGTAAAGGACAGGCACGTTTCGGTGAGCGTGAGAGGCTGATCAGGTTACCGTACATGATTTAGGAAGACGGGCTCCGGCAAAACCTGCAGACCCGTCTTTCTTTTTCCTGATTAGCCGGCAGTGACGAACAGGAAGCATTGTTAAATTAATGATTGTATCTATATTAATTGTCCGTTTCCCATAATATAATCGTACCTTCGCGCCTTGTTTTTTAAAAAGGACATTTGAAGAGTATGACAACATTCCAAGAATTTGGATTGAAAGACGAGCTTGTGCAGGCGGTGCAGGCTTTAGGGTTTACCACTCCGAGCCCCATCCAGCAGCAAGCTATACCTCTGCTCGTACAGGAAACCACCGACATTATTGCATTGGCACAGACCGGCACCGGTAAGACCGCTGCCTTCGGCCTGCCTTTGCTGCATAAAATAGATCCCAATGACCATGGTGTTCAGGCGCTGGTGCTGAGCCCCACCCGTGAGCTGTGTATGCAGATCCAGGAAGAATTTGTAAAATACAGCAAGTTCAGCCGCGGCATTCACACACTGGCTGTCTATGGTGGTACCCCTATCGGGTCCCAGATCAGGGAGCTGAAAAGAGGCCACACACAGGTTATCGTGGCTACCCCCGGCCGTTTGATCGATCTGTTGGAGCGCAATGCCATCAACCTGGAAGAAGTGAAGATGATCGTGCTGGATGAAGCCGACGAAATGCTGAACATGGGTTTCCGCGACGACATTGACTTTATCCTGAAAAATACGCCGGTCCGGGAAAGCACATGGTTGTTCTCTGCAACGATGAACGCCGATGTGCGCCGTATTTCCAAGCGCTATATGAAGTCGCCCAAGGAAGTCGCTGTTGCCCGTGAGAACGTGGGCAACGAAAATATCGACCACCAATACTTTGTAACGCATGCCCACCAGCGTTTCGATGCGCTGCGTCGTATCCTCGACTTTGCACCGGATATCTATGGTATCATTTTTACCCGTACCAAGCAGGATGCCCAGGATGTGTCGGAGAAGCTGATGCGCGAAGGTTATCATGTAAGTCCCTTGCATGGCGATATGGACCAGAAGATGCGGACCAAGGTAATGGACCGCTTCAAGCGCCGCCAGTTCCAGGCCATCGTGGCTACCGATGTGGCTGCCCGTGGTATCGATGTGAACGACATTACCCATGTGATCAACTACGAGTTGCCGGAAGATCCGGAAGTGTATACCCACCGCAGCGGCCGTACCGGCCGTGCCGGTAAGTCAGGCGTATGTATGTCGCTGGTGACCTCTAAGGAGATCGGCCGCATCCGCCAGGTAGAGCGCATGGCCAAGACCCGTTTCCACAAAAGCGACATTCCGGATGGCGCCGAAGTGGTACGCAAGCGCTTGTTCCATTTCCTCGATAAGATCGAAGAGGCCCAGCCGGAGCACGGTTTCGGTGAGATATACAAGAAGAGCATCCACGAGAAGTTTGAGGCCATGGACAAAGATGAGCTGATCAACCGTTTGCTGTGGCTGCAGCTGAAAGATACCATTAAAGATTATGAAAATGCACCGGATCTGAATGCCGGCTATGTTGACCGTCGTGCCGAGCGCGAGGCTTCAGGCACGCGCAGCGGCTCGGTACGCCTCTTTATCAATATCGGTACCAAAGATGGCGCTTCTACCGATTCCCTGATCCGGTTTATCGCGGAAATGACTGATATTGAACCGCGTATGGTAAGCCGCGTGACGGTAAGGGAGTTGAGCAGCTTCTTTAACGTGCCCGCCGACGCTGCAGAATTTATTGCTGAGTCTTTGACACAACGTAAATTTAACAATAGAAAAATCCGGATCGAAGAAGCCGATAACAAACCCGGTTTCGGAGGCGGCTCAGGCTACGGAAAGCCCCGTGACAGCTACCGTAAGGGCGGTTATGAGAAAAAAGACTACGGATCCGAGCCCCACAAATTTACCCGGGCACGGAAGCCTCAGAATAAATATTAACATTTTTTGGGGCGGATTTTTCCCGTATTGTGCTACTTTTGCCCCCGTACCAAATGTTTATGTGTAATGGGTTTTGATTTCGTACTTTGGTCCTGGCTTACCTTTGCTTTGCCAATTCAGCAACAGAAGCTGCCCGCGCAGCCGGTTGCCGAGAAAAAGGAAATAAAGACAGAACAGAAAACCGGCGTAGCCAGTTTCTACCACAACAAGTTTGAAGGAAGAAAGACTGCTACCGGCGAGGTTTTCGATAACGACAAATATACCGCAGCCAGCAATCACTTTAAGCTGGGTACCTATGTAAAGGTAACCAATCAGGTTAATGGTAAAGTGGTATATGTAAAGGTAAACGACCGTATGGGCCACCAGGGCCGAATGATTGATCTGGCAGAAGTTGCCGCACAGGATCTGAAATTTATCCGCAGAGGAACCACGAAAGTGAAAATAGAAGCGGTATCCGCGGCGGAGGGTAAAAAACAGATTCTTGCCCAGCGAGCCGGAGAAGATCAACCACAGAATGAACTGTAAGATCGGATAACATACTTCAGACAGGAAAATTTAATTTAGTACAAAGGCGGATGCGAAAGCAGCCGCCTTTGTACTTGTATCCGGTCCTGGTCCATTACTCATGCGCCCACATTGCAGCCCGGGTTGCGTATGGTCAACACCGTAAGCTCGGGACATCCTGTTTTATCGCAAGTCTCCTTTCCGCAGTCATAAGATACGGCACAGGGGTTATACACAGAAACGAGGGTAATACGGGTGGGATCTTCGACATCGCCGCCGATAACAGCGCTTTGTATGCCGGACGTAAGTAAGGAAATGGTCTTCTTGTTTAAAGACAGTCTGCCGCTGAGGTGCTTCTTTTTCATAATCAGGTGTTTTAATACCTGCAAGATACATGCCCCCTTTTTCCGGGGCAATAAGGGGAAATATTGTTTTTGGACCTACAGGTTTCCCTGGATAAATTACCGGCCGGGCTTTATCGGTCTTCGCGAAGCCGCTCTGCTACGATCTTTCCATCCTTCATCATCAGGGTACGGTCGGCCATGGCCGCCAGCTGCTCGTTGTGCGTAACGATAACAAAGGTTTGCTGGTACAGAGCCCTTAGCTGGAAGAACAGTTCGTGCACAGCCTGGGCATTGGCCGTATCGAGGTTGCCTGTAGGCTCATCGGCAAAGATGACGGAGGGCCGGTGCACGATGGCCCGGGCAATGGCTACCCTTTGCTGCTCTCCGCCCGAGAGCTCTGAGGGCTTATGCTCCATCCGATGGCCCAGGCCTACGGTCTTCAGTATTTCTTTCGCTGCTGCAATGGCTTCATCCTTTGGCTGCTTGCCGATCCATAGCGGCATACATACGTTTTCCAGCGCTGTAAACTCGGGGAGGAGGTGGTGGAACTGGAAAACAAAGCCCATGTGCTTGTTGCGGAAGGCCGCCTGCTTCTTGCGGGAAAGCCGGAAGAGCTCCTGGTCCATAAGCTTTACCTGTCCCTTGTCGGGAAAATCCAGCGCGCCCAGCAAATGCAGCAAAGTGCTTTTGCCGGCGCCCGAAGGGCCGGCAATGGCGACGAACTCTCCTTTATGGATGTCCAGCGTTACATGATTCAGTACGGTAAGTTGTCCGTATTTCTTTGAAAGTTGCCGGGCGCTGAGCATAGCGGTTATTTTCGGATCAGTTTATAATTCTCAAATTCAAACAGGCGCTTACCGGTCAGCCGGTTCAGCAGATACATCATACGGTCTTTAAAGCTCATATTAGAACGGGACGGATCGTAAGTAAATTCCCAGTCCTTCGCCGCAATCACCTCTTTCATATAGGCCGGGTGCGGCTTGTCGAAATAGTCGAGCCGGTCGACCTCGTTGAAGTCGAAGGGCACATCTTTGCTGTTCCGGGCTACCCAGGCATCGTCGTGCCAGAAACGATTGAAGTACTCTGCCTTTTTCTTCATCAATGCCGGGTTGCGGGAGTAAGAGTAATGATATACCGGCACACCGCAATTGATGACCCTGAGCTTGCTGCCTTCAGCGCCTTCTTCATAAGCAGTGCGGGAAGGGTATTTGCGGAATCCCTGGGAGTCTTTGTAGGAGCGGATATTGCCGGTGTTCTTAAACGCCCTGATCTCGAAAGGATGTGTCTTTCGGGTATGGCGGATATGGTTAAAGTCGCCCCAGAAATGATAGAAAGGGAACAATAAGCCTTCTACCGCAGGATCCTTGTCGGCTTCCTTTAGCTGCTGCAGCAGGCGGGCATGATCCTGCTCGTGCAGCACTTCATCTACCTGGAGGTGTATGGCCCAGTCGCCGCTTACCTGGTCGAGCCCGAGGTTGGACTGCTGCGCAAAGATCTTGCCGTTTTCCCGCAGAGCGTCGTCCCATACGGTATCGATGATCCGGATCTTTGGTTCATTCAGCGCTGTGATCGCTTCCCGCGTACCATCTTCCGAATCGCCTACAACCACGATCAGCTCATCCACCAGGGGCAGCAGGGAGCGGATGGAAGGAATGAAGGGATAACCGTACCGGAAACCATTGCGTACGTAGGTAAAACCACTTATTTTCATGAAAGCCGTATCAGACAAAGAGCCCAAATGTACCACATTAAATCCAATCGGGCAGCTGCTGATGACGGCCGAAAGCCGCGCCGGATTTATTTTTTCAAAGAAATTAAACCTTTGGAAAACTATTCGATCCTAACTTGCGTTTTGAGGATGAGCGGGAAGAAAACAGATAACAAAAATAAAACGATTCAATATTTTCCTCCTTGTTCATAATTGAAACGGAAACCTTACATTTGCACAAATTGAATTTTGAATAAAATTATTTAAGATATGTTTTGGACACTTGAATTGGCCTCACACCTTGAAGATGCGCCCTGGCCTGCAACTAAAGATGAACTGATCGACTATGCTATCCGTTCAGGTGCACCGCTGGAAGTAGTGGAGAACCTGCAGGAACTGGAAGATGAAGGCGAGATGTACGAAGGCGTAGAAGATATATGGCCCGATTACCCTACTCAGGAAGATTTCTTCTTTAACGAAGATGAATACTAAAGAGGGGCTCAGCTCAGCTAACGGAACAGAGGCAACAACCTTTGTTCCGTTATTTTTTTGCCCTTGCGTTACCTTTAACAGCAGATTGTTTGCCCTTACAGTTATGATTTAATGCCGGGGCCGAGGGTCGGCCGGTCTATTTGTCGTAGTAAACAGTGCTGATCGAGCTGGAGAAGAACAACGAATACAAAGCCACGAACACGAGGCTGGTGAGCAGGGAGATAAAGACCTTCATCAGCATATAGCCGATGCTGTGGAAGCTCCATATCTCGATCACATAAAAGACCACATGATGCAGCGCCAGCAGGATAGCGGCATAGGTCATGAACGGGGTCCAGCCCATGGACTTGGTATTGGGCGACATATTCTGATACTCAGAGATCCGCTTGGGCAGCAGCAGCGTCAATACATTGGTACGCAGGAAAGCCATCAGCACGCAGGCGGCGGCATGTATACCACCGGTATCCATAAAAGCATCGATCGTAATGCCCATGGTAAAGCTGGCGATCAGCAGGAAGGGGATGGGCGTGGATAAAGGCAGCAGTAAGATGAAAAGCGGGTAGATATAAGGCGTATAAGGCGGCAGGCCACCGGGGTTGGACCACCAGCGCAGCGGTATCTTATTCAGCAATAAGACCTGAATCAGCACAAGTAAGATAAACCGGATGACGTTGCGAAGGTAAATGCTCATATGCCCTTATGGATACTTAATTCTGTTTGTTTTTTGCTTCCAGCTCCTTACGCTCGGCGCTGATCTTGTCTTCCACTATATATACATACTGGAGATTCCTGAAATTGGTCGATAGCTTTACTTTCAGGTTCTTCGCGTTGGTGGCTTTCATGGTGTCCACTTTTGCCACTGTGCCGATCAATATATTTTCCGGAAAAAAGGAGTAGCCGGTAGTAAATACGCTGTCGCCCTTTTTTACTTTCGCATAGATCGGTACCTTTTCTGTAACCACATATTCCGGCGAGCCGGGATTCCATATCGTGAAAAGCCCAGCCGTGCCATCGCTCAGCTTGGTGCTTACCTTCCGGTCGCTCAGCACGGAAACCACGGTAGCCAGGTGTTCCGATACATTGTTGATCCTGCCTACAATTCCATTGCCTGTTACAACGGCCATTTCCTTGCGCACGCCGTCGGCAGCGCCGCGATTGATCGTGATATAATTGGTGCGGTCGCCTGAGATCGAATTGTTGATCACGCGGGCCGGGATATACCGGTAGTTGGCATAGCGGATCACTTTTACGGCGCCGGTCGGCGCCAGGGTAACGCCGCTGCTGTCGCGGCGGGTAGTGTCCCTGACCGTAACGGGAATACGGGCGATCATATCCCTGAAGGTATCTGCTTTATACTGTGCCAGCTGGTTGCGCAGGCGTGTGTTCTCATCCAGCAGGCTATCGTTAAGTCGTTTCAGCTGGAAATAGTAAACAACATCGTTCTGCTTTTTGTACACATAGCCGACTACAGCGTTGGAAGAGCTCACGATGTCCATACCCTGCATGTTGCGGCTCTTGGAGATCATGGAAAAGCTGACTGCTTCCAGGATCAGGAAGAGGATAACGTTCCAGAATCGGCGTATGAGAAGGATAAAGTTACGCATGAGGGCGCCGGCAAACGGGGATCAAAACGCAAAGCCCGTTGATAGCGGGCTTTGCAGATTATTTCATTAAGAAAGTAAAACGGTTAATGTTCTTGAGCGACATCCCCGTACCCCTCACCACAGCGCGCAGCGGATCTTCGGCCACATGCACCGGCAGCTTGATCTTTTGGGAGATACGCTTGTCCAGCCCGCGCAGCAGGGCGCCGCCGCCGGTGAGGTAAAGACCGCGGCGGTAGATGTCAGAAGCCAGCTCCGGCGGTGTGCTTTCCAGCGCCTTCAGAATAGCTTCTTCAATTTTGAAAATAGATTTGTCCAGGGCTTCGGCTACTTCCTGGTAAGATACCTGTATCTGCTTGGGAATACCGGTTACAAGGTCGCGTCCGTTAACGGCAATGTCATCAGGGGCATTGTCCAGCTCCTTCAGTGCAGAGCCAACGTGGATCTTGATCTGCTCGGCCGTACGTTCGCCGATGTTGAGGCTGTGGTAACGGCGCATTGCTTCCATAATGTCGGTAGTGAACTCGTCGCCCGCGATGCGGATGCTCTGGTCGCATACAATACCGGCCAGGGAAATAACAGAGATACCGGTAGTACCGCCGCCGATGTCGATGATCATATTGCCGGTGGGTTCCTCAACATCGATGCCGATACCCAGTGCAGCCGCCATAGGCTCGTGTATCATATACACTTCCTTGGCGCCGGCCTGTTCGGCGCTGTCGCGCACGGCACGTTTTTCCACTTCGGTAATGCTGGAAGGAATGCAGATCACCATACGCCAGCTGGGAGGAAACAAAGGCTTCTTGGGATAAACCATTTTGATCATTTCGCGCAGCATACCTTCGGCTGCATCGAAGTCGGCGATCACCCCGTCTTTCAGCGGGCGGATGGTCTTCAGATCGTCGTGTGTTTTTTCGTGCATCATCATGGCCTTTTTGCCTACGGCCACGATTTTATTGCTGGTCCTGTTTTTAGCAACGATGGAGGGTTCGTCTACTACAACCTGGTCATTATGAATAATTAAAGTATTGGCGGTGCCAAGATCTATCGCAATTTCTTGCGTTAAAAAATTAAACAATCCCATTATTGATCGGAACTCGATATTATAAAAAGAGGTGAAAACTTACTTGTCTGTAAAATATCATGCAAAAGTGCGAAAAATAAACCGGTTTTGCCAAGAGTTTTCCTAAAAAAAGTATAATTATGAACGGGATATATGTCCTGTCTGCGCTTCCATTTTTCCCGTTGCAGCAAAAGCCTGGTGCCGGCCTCTTCCGGTAAATTTTTTTTCACCGGGCGCCGCTTGATTTTTGATGGCATACCTTTAAAAAATCGCCTTGAATCTGGCCGCGCTTTTGGATTACGCCGGAAGCTATATTTCTATATGCTCTGCCCATTTTAACCTGGGTTCTGAAGTGCCATGCTTGTCTGAAGGATAAATGTGCAGGAAAGGAGAACATTTTCCATGAACGACTCAAGCCAATGCTGACCACGGCGCTGCCTTCCCTGCTGCTGAAAGCTATGCGCCGGGTGCTGTATGTCCTGCTGGTGAAGGCCAAGCTGCGTCGGGAGGGCTCATCCGGCCTGACCCGGCTCTGGCCCGGCGTACTGTCACGGATTTGTAATTATTTGGCGCTGCTGGGCTCCCGATCGGAAAGCCTTATATCGATATTGCTGCTATATCGCAATGATTGCTTAATTTTGCCGCCAAATTGGAAAAATGATACAGACTGATATAGCCATTATTGGCGCCGGCCCTGTGGGTTTATTTGCCGTGTTTGAGGCGGGGTTGCTGAAGATGCGTTGCCACCTGATCGATTACCTGCCGCAGATCGGTGGCCAGCTTTCTGAGATTTATCCTAAGAAACCGATTTATGATATTCCCGGTTACCCTTCTGTGCTGGCACAGGAGCTGATCGATAATCTGAAGGAGCAGATCGCCCCCTTCCATCCCTCCTATACCCTGGGTGAGCGTGTAGAGGGCCTGGAAAAGCGCGGAGAAGCGGATTTTGTGCTGACAACCAATATGGGTACGCAGATCGAAGCCAAAGCGGTGGTGATTGCCGGCGGCCTGGGCTGCTTTGAGCCCCGTAAGCCTGCTGTGGAAGGCCTGGAAGCCTTTGAGAACGGTAAAGGGGTAAACTACATGATCCTGGAGCCGGAAGCATACCGCGACAAGCATATGGTGCTGGCCGGCGGCGGCGACAGCGCGCTCGACTGGACCATCCACCTGGCCAATATCGCCAAAAAGGTAACTCTGGTGCACCGCAGCGAAAGCTTCCGTGGCGCGCCCGACTCCGTCAATAAGGTAATGCAGCTGGCCGAGGAAGGAAAGATCGATCTGATCCTGAACACCAACCTGACCCAGGTACATGGCAACGGAAGCCTGCACAGCGTATCGATGGAAGACAGCAAGACCAAAGAGCAGAAGACCATCGAAACCGATTACCTGATCCCGCTCTTCGGCCTCAGCCCCAAGCTGGGTCCTATCGAAGGCTGGAATCTCAATATCGATAAGAACGCCATCGAGGTCAATACCGAAGATTACTCCACCAATATCCCTGGTATCTGGGCCATCGGCGATATCAATACTTACAAGAACAAGCTGAAGCTGATCCTCTGCGGCTTCCACGAAGCGGCGCTCATGAGCCACAGCGTGTACAAGTATATCAATCCCGGTGTGAAATATACGATGAAGTACACTACGGTAAATGGTATCAGCGAGTTCTAAGTACGAAATGGTTATAAGACAAAGCCCGCTTCAAAAAAAGCGGGCTTTTTATTTACATAAAAGCCTTTGTTCAGGTCGTCTCTTCCGAAAGCCATTTGCCTACTTCGGGCGCTTTATAGTTGGCCATCTGCTGCAGCAGGTCTTCTGCTTTATCGCTGACGAGCAGCATGCGGCGGTTGGTCTCTTTCAGCAGGCCGCTTTCCGTCATGTGTTCCAGCAGCGCGAGCAGGCTGTCATAAAAGCCGTTTATATTCAGCAGACCTATAGGCTTGCGGTGCAGGCCCAGCTGCGCCCAGGTCAGCATTTCGAAAAGCTCTTCCATGGTACCGAAGCCGCCGGGCAGAGCAATTACGCCATCGCAGAGCTCGTTCATCTTCGTTTTGCGCTCGTGCATGCTTTCTACCAGGATCATCTCGGTCAGCTCATTATGCGCGATCTCTTTGGTGCGGAGGAAATGTGGCAGCACGCCGATCACCTTTCCGCTGCCATGCAGCGCTCCATTGGCTACTGCGCCCATAAGGCCGACCCTGGCGCCCCCATAAACGACGGTAATGCCTTTCTCGGCCAGCAGCTGGCCCAGGGCAAAGGCTGTAGTATGATAAATGGCGTCGAAGCCCGGGCTGGAAGCGCAGAAGACGGTTATGCTTTTCATTGGTTTGATTTAGCTGAAGTAAAAATAAGGCAATCTGCATGAACCCTGGATTAATAATTACCGCAGCAGGTACCGATGAAATATGCAGGCGCCGATTATCCCTTCATAGCGCCTTGCCATAGGGCTTAACCGTAAAATTGTATAGCTTTGCAGCCTGGAATACGGCTCAGTTAGCCGGTTCCGGCTTTGTTTTATGGAAAATACGATCACTGTTTTTGTAGAAGACCGTAATGGCACGGTCAATCCGCTTGAAGCGCCCACCGATATGAGCCTTAGCCTTATGGAGCTCCTGGTGGCCAATGAATACGATGTGTTGGCCACCTGTGGCGGCATGGCGCTGTGCGCTACCTGCTGTGTGGATGTGCTGGAAGGTGAAGAAACTCTGGAAGCGATGAGCGATGATGAATACGCGATGCTGGACACCCTTCCCGATCTGCTGCCCAACTCGCGCCTGGCCTGCCAGCTGAAGCTCAACAATAAGATGCATAACCTGAAAGTGCGCCTGCACGGTGAGGGTTGATCTGAGTAATGTTATTCGATGCAAAGGGACGCCGCAGGCGTCCCTTTGCATTAAAGCACTTCTTCGTCTATTGCAGGCCTGATCAGCTTATGCGTTTTGACAAACGTGCACCAGGGGCAATCTTCCTGCTCGCAGCCCCGGTCAAATTCATGGTTCATGATCTGCGTGTAGGCTGTTTTGATCTGCTGTCGCACCGTGGTCAGGTCGGTATCGGCAATAGGAACGATATAGCGCACATATTCGCCGGCATCATTCTTCTCCACATAGTCGAACAGGCCTGCTTCCATATGCCAGCCGCTGTTGCGGGCCATAGGATAATTGTCGAGCAATAGCTTGTAAAAGACCATCTGCCGCCAATAGTCGCCGCCATTCGGATTGCCTTCATTGGGCGGCAGCAGCTCCTTCTTCTTGCTGTATTCGGGGTTGCCGGTCTTGTAATCGACTACAGTGCAGGCGTTGCCGTTGAACTCGATCTTATCCAGCTTGCCCTTTACGGGAACGCCCGCCACTTCCATATTGCCCAGCATCATTTCAATCGCTACAACCTTGTTGAAGGTGTGAATATATTTGTCGTAGTAGTCATTGAGCAGCTGCTGTCCCAACTCTTTCCGGCGTTTATACTGCACTTCGGTAAAGGCGTCCTCGTTGCGCCACAGCATGCGTTCAAAGTCGGTGATCAGCTCTTCCCTGGGCGGGAAGCTTTTGTCGGGCGCCGCCTGCATTTTTTTGAACAACTTTTCCAGCGCGTAGTGTATCGCGGTACCGAAAGCCATGGCGTCATTTTTAGCCACAGGCACCTGCAGGATGGTCTCGTAATAAAAAGCTACCGGGCAGCGCAGGTACTTGTTGAGGGCCGAGGCGCTCAGCTCGAAACGTTCAAGACGGCGGTCCAGCAGCTCTTTCCGGGCCAGCTCGATGCGTACCGGCGGCGGCGGCACAAAGGCCCATTGCAGGTGAGCGATCACCTGCCCGTCGTCGAGGTAGGATAATTGCTTTTCTGCAGCCTGCCTTTCTTCCGGGCCCAGCTCATCAACAAACTGTGAGGCTTCGAGGTCTTTGCCGGCATTATCTTTTACGGCATAGGATACCTGGAGGTATTTGCGTGCGCGGGTAAGCGCGACGAAAAATACGCGGCGCATCACTTCCTCAGCGCTGCTGCCTTCTTCGCTGTCATTGGTATGCGTGAGCGTATCAGGCAGGTTAAAGCCCCGGCTGCCGCCCTTTTTCTTTTCCCAGAAATTCTTGGTGCAGCCGATCAGGAACACGTATTCAAATTCATGCCCCTTGGCGCTGAAGGCCGTGTAGAAGCGGACACCGTTCTCCTGGCGGACCACTTTCTGTACCGGCACGCTGATGTCTTCCAGCTGCATCTGGTCGATCATTTGCAGGAAGCCGGCGATCGTCAGCCTGGGTTGCCGTGTGCATTCTTCTTTTACAAAATTGAAGAAGGTATGCAGCACCTGCATTTCCCATATCTGCTGTTCGCTCTGCAGCACCTGTGCCATAATGCCGGTCTCGTACAGGATCTTCTCCAGCAGCATGGCAATGGTCAGGTTCTTCGATTGCTGTATCCAGGCTTCCAGGGCCGTTCCGGTGCGCACCAGCTCTTCGGCGGTGCGGAGCTCCAGGGAATGCAGCAGGAAGGTATCGAGCAGCAGCAGACGCCAGTGCTTGTGCTTGCTCTCTTTTCCCTGCTTGTACAGGCTCAGGTGGGCCAGGTCGATGGACGAAATGCCCAGCTGGGGGATATGTAGGGTCTCAAACAGGAATTGCTCGCCGCTGAACGGCTTACGCTGTTCGGTATCGATATAGCGCAAAATGCCGATGAGGTGCTGTATCAGCGGCAGGTCGAGCACATTCACCGGTCGCTTGACCCAATAAGGAATGCCTTTGCGTTCCATCAGGTCGATAATGTTGCCGGCCTGTTTGTGCTGGGAGTAGAGGATAGCCACCTGGCTGAGGTCGACGCCGTCGCGCTGCAGCTGCCCGATCTGCTCTACGATGTCGGCTTCTTCGTGGAGTATATTGTGGTAAGCGCGGATCACCGGTTCTACCCGCTCTTCTTTGCTGAAGCGGGCATTGGCCGCAATAATATTTTTGTCCAGCTGCAGCTGCTGCAGCTTCACGATCAGGCGTTCCTTATTGTAGTTGATCAGGCGGCCGGACTTATCCAGGATGGCTTGTGTGGAGCGGTAGTTCTCCTTCAGAACGATCACTTTGATCTCTGCCTCGTAGCGGTCATAGAAGTCAACAATGTTTTGGAGACGCGCGCCCTGGAATTCAAAAATGCTTTGGTCGTCGTCTCCTACGATAAAGAGATTGGGGCTGTTCCAGAAATCCATAAGCAGGGTCAGCAGCTCGCTCTGGGCGCCGCTCGTATCCTGGAACTCATCGACCAGCACGTATTGAAAGCGTTCCTGGTAATTGCGCAGGAAATTTTCATTCTCTTTAAAAGCCCTCAGCACCCACAGGATCATATCGCTGAAATCGTAACGCCCCATGGCCTGCATGCGGGCCTGGTACTGGTCAAACAATTTTGCAGAGGCGATGGTACGCTCCATACGGGCTGTTTCTTTGGCGATCTCTTTCAGCTTAAGATCGCCTACCTTAATACCTTGCTTGGCATTGGCTCTTTTATAGACAAAGCCTTCCCGTTCTGGCAGGCTAGCCAGGTATTCTTCAGCAGCCTCCGTCACCATTTCCGGTGTCCAGCTTTCCGACTTCATCAGGTCGAAGAGGGCTTGCAGGTTGCGGGCATCGTAATAGATATTGCCTTTCAGGCGGCGCAGCGCGTGCCCCTCGGGCAAGTCTTCAAGCAGCGCATGCAGCAAGGCGATGCGCTCCAGCTCGCTGATGGGCTGCAGGTCGCGGATGCCGAAATACTCGGCATTGCTTTGGATCAGGTTATTGCAGAAGGCGTGAAAAGTAAAAATATGTACGCGGTGCGCATCCTCGCCGATGATCTGCAGCAGCCGCTTGCGCATGGCAACGCTGCCTTCGTCGGTATAAGTAAGACAAAGGATTTCGTAGGGTTTTACTTGTGCATCGCTTCTCAGCAGGTTGGCGATGCGCATGGCCAGGATCTCCGTTTTGCCGGTACCCGGCCCTGCTATGACCATTACCGGTCCCTCTATGGTATCTACCGCCTCTTTCTGCTGCCTGTTCAATTGCTGGTATCGTTCAAGAAACAGTTTTTCGTTCCGGATCATGTATGTCGCTTGTATTTCTGTTGGTTTTTCCGGGCAAAAGTAAAGCTATTCCCATTGCTTTCCCTTTCGCTGCCGGCTCTATTAAATTTAAGCATTTTTCAACTTTTTTCCCAGGCTTTGGTTGTTGCCCTCGCTTAAGTTTCCCGATTTTTCTCTTTTTACGAACAGAAATTTTTTAATTGAAAAAATAAAATCATACTTTAACTGAGCTAATCTTATTTTATGTAAAAAACTAAACCCGGACTGTTCTCATGGAAATACTGGATATAAAAGTAATGAAGGGGCCTAATTACTGGTCGACGAAGCGCCATCACCTGATTGTAATGCTGCTCGACCTGGAATCGCTGGAAGAAAGGCCCACCAATACCATTGATGGTTTCCTGGAGCGCTTGCAGGCGCTGATGCCCTCCCTGTATTCGCATCGTTGCAGCGAAGGTGTCGAAGGCGGCTTTTTCATGAGGGTAAAGGAAGGGACCTGGATGGGGCATGTGATCGAGCACATTGCCCTGGAGATACAGACCCTGGCCGGTATGGATGTGGGCTTCGGCCGCACGCGCCAAAGCGATAAACGCGGGGTGTATCATGTCGTGTTCTCTTATTATGAGGCCAAAGCCGGCATCTATGCCGCCAAAGCTTCGGTGGCGATGGCACAGGCATTGATCGACGGTAAGCCTTACGACCTGGACAGCGATATCCAGAAGCTGCGCGAGCTGCGGGAAGAAGAGCGCCTGGGGCCCAGCACCGGTTCTATCGTGGAAGAAGCCAGCCGCCGTAAGATACCCTGGATACGTCTTAACCGTCATTCGCTGGTGCAGCTTGGCTATGGCAAGAACCAGCAGCGCATACAGGCAACGGTAGCCGGGACCACCAGCTCCATTGCCGTAGAGCTGGCCTGCGATAAGGAAGATACCAAGAACCTGCTCGAGGCCGCGCAGGTACCGGTGCCCAAAGGATTGATCGTATACGATGAGGAAGACCTGGAAAAAGCAGTGAAGCGTATCGGCTATCCCCTGGTGACCAAGCCGCTGAACGGCAACCATGGCAAAGGCGCCACCACCAACCTGAAAACCTGGGAGGAGCTGAAGGAAGGCATGGCCATCGCACAGAAATATTCGAGGGCTGTGATCTGTGAAAAGTTCATCACCGGTTTCGACCACCGAGCATTGGTGATCAATTATAAGTTCGTGGCCGCCGCCCGCCGCACACCCGCTGCCATTACGGGCGATGGAAAAAGCACGATACAGCAGCTGATCGACATCGTGAACAGCGACCCCCGCCGCGGCTTCGGCCATGAAAAGGTGCTGACCCATATCGTGGTCGACGGGCAAACGGAAAATATACTAAAGGATAAGGAGCTGACCCTGGAGAGCATATTGCCCAAAGGAGAAAATCTGTGGCTGAAGCCTACGGCCAACCTGAGCACAGGCGGTACGAGCACCGATCTTACCGACCAGGTGCATCCCAGCAACATTATCCTGTTTGAACGCATTGCCCGCATCATAGGCCTGGATATCTGCGGCGTGGATGTAATGGCACCCGACCTCACCACTCCGCTGACCGAGAACGGCGGCGCGGTGCTGGAGGTCAATGCAGCGCCGGGCTTCCGTATGCACCTTGATCCCTCGGAAGGCCTGCCCCGTAATGTGGCCGAACCCGTGATCGATATGCTGTTCCCTCCCGGTAAATCGGCGCGTATTCCTATCATCGCGATCTCGGGTACCAATGGCAAGACCACGACAACCCGTCTCATCGCGCACATCATGAAGCAGACCGGCGCTACGGTAGGCTTCACTACCACCGACGGTATTTATATCCAGAACCAGCTGATGCAGGCCGGGGATTGTACCGGCCCGGTTTCTGCCGAATTCATTCTCAAAGATCCCACGGTAGAGGTAGCTGTGCTGGAATGCGCCAGGGGCGGTATTCTACGGGCGGGTCTGGGCTTTCATAACTGTAATGTGGCTGTTGTAACCAATGTGGCCGGCGACCACCTGGGCCTGGGCGGTATCGACACGATCGAGAAGCTGGCGCGGGTGAAGGCCGTGGTGCCCAAAACCGTTTTTCCTTCGGGCCATGTGATCTTAAATGCCGACGATGACCTGGTGTATGCTATGCGCAAAGAGCTGGACTGCCATATCGCTTTATTTTCCCTCAATGAAAAGAGCAACCGTGTGCTGGACCATTGCAGGAAAGGCGGCCTGGGTGCGGTATACGAAGATGGCTTCCTGACCATTATCAAAGGCGGGTGGAAGATAAGGGTGGAAAAGGCCGGCAATGTACCCATTACCTTTGCCGGTACGGCGGAGTTCAATATCGCCAACGCGCTGGGTGCGATCCTGGCGGCCTATGTATCGGACGTATCGATCGAGAACATACGGCTGGCGCTGCAAACCTTTGTGCCTTCTCCGGCATTGACGCCCGGCCGCATGAACATATTTAAGTTCAACGATTTTACCGTGATGCTCGACTATGCCCACAATACCCATGGTATGCAAGCAATTGGCAAATTTGTTTCGCAGGTCAACGCTTCCCATAAAGTAGGCATTGTGGCCGGTGTAGGCGACCGGCGCGACGAGGATACCATCGAGCTGGGCGAAGAGGCCGCTAAAATGTTTGACGAGATCATCATTCGCCAGGACAAGAACCTTCGTGGCCGTACCGAGCAGGAAATCATCGGGCTTATTGAAAAAGGGATTCGCAACATCAATACAGATCTGCCGATTCATGTCATTCCCAAAGAGCGGGAAGCGATCGAATTCGCGCTCGCTAATGCCCGTAAAGATTCTTTTATTACGATCATCAGCGATGTGATCCCCGATGCGCTGGACCAGGTGCGGGAAGCCAAGGAAAAAGAAGGGTCGATATTCTGATCCCCGTTGCATTAAAAAACGGGCTGCCTGGAAAGGCGCCCGTTATAAACAGAAAACAATGCAGCTGAAATGCATGGTATGAATGAGACACACGGCCCCGCCGGTCATACTATATGAAGGGAAAAAATAGTACGCAATCTTTCCCCGACATCATTCTCCGGTTCTGAAAATGCAAACAAGCCGTCCCGTTTTAAGGGGCGGCTTGTTCTATTGGAAAGCGAAAATTTAGATCGCTGTCAGGTATTCTGCTGAAGAATAGCCCTCGACGCCATCATTGGTACGGATGAGGTACCAGGCATCGTTGTACTTGCTCAGCAGGGTCACAATCGATTCGTGTGCGGCCTTGCCCAGTATAGGCTGGTCGGTGCCTGGGCCTTTCCTGATGTTCAGGTTGGAGCTCTGGGTCGTTACTTTCAGCTGTGTGGCAGCAGCGGAGGGCGATACATTAATATTCATCACCACGTCGCCTGAACGGAAATCGGGATCGATCTTGTCGTAAACATTCCACAGCTTGTCTTTGACCTCGCCGGTGGGTACTTCGCCGTCGATATAAAGAACATTGTCCTGCTCGCGTACCTGCAGGTTGGTTGCGCCGCTTGCATTGGCTGTATTGATCAGCTCTGCGTATTTATCTTGCAATGCCATGATTGTCTGTTTTGAATTTAAAGAAGGAAGGATTATTTAACGGTCATTTTGTTCTCAACCTTTTTAGGTTTGATCTCGTTCACTTTCTGCATCAGCTTGGGCAGGTCGGCTTTTTTGATCTCGCCGTTCAGGGTCACAACACCTTCTTTTACGGTAACGGTTACACCGGGATATTCCTGGATAGCAGCGGTAGCGGCAGTAGTCAGGGCGTCATCAGGATTTACGACTACAGGCGCGGGTGCCGGTGCGGGGGGCGGTGCTACGGTAGTCTGGTTCACTACGGATTTTACGCCTTCTACTTTCTTAGCGGCCTCTTCAGCCGCTGCTTTGGCGGCCTCGTCGGTTACTTCGCCGCTCAGGGTGGCGACGCCATCTTTAACGTCTACGACTACGCCGGGCGCTGCGGCTTCGATCTTAGCCTTAGCTTCGGCGTCCTTCTTTTCCTGGGATTTGCAGGAAGTCATACCAGCAGCCAGTCCGGCTACGAGGGTAAGGGTCATTGCGGTGTGTTTCCAATTCATAAGCGTTCTTTTTTTGGAGTAAGTGTTTAAAAGAAACAAAAGAGTACGTCAGCAAAATACACAAGTGTTTTAATCAAAATACATGCCACAAAAAATATTAACGATTAATTTTCTGTAAGGTTTGGCAAAAATAAAATTCCTCCCGGCTGTGACAGGTACAAAAAAAGAGCTGCCGGAAGGCAGCTCTTTGAGAAAAATTTATTTATGGCTTAGCAATATTCGTCGTAAGCTTGTTTCAGGTTGGCCGAGATCATGGCAGCAGAGCGGCCTTCGATCATATGGCGCTCGATCATATGCACCAGCTGGCCGTCTTTGAACAGGGCAATAGCCGGTGAAGACGGAGGGTAAGGCAGCAGATAGGTACGGGCCTGCTTGACGGCGTCAAGATCGAAACCGGCAAAAGAAGTTACGGTACGATCCGGCTTCTTGCCATCGCCTTGCAGGGATTCCAATACGCCGGGACGGGCAGTGCCTGCGCTGCATCCGCATACGGAGTTGATCACCAGCAGGGTGGTGCCTTGTTGGGGTAAAGTACTGTCTACTTGCTCGGGAGTCAGCAGTTCCTGAAAGCCGCTTTGCGTCAGCTGGGCTTTCATGGGGTTAACGAGTTCTGCGGGATACATAATATTCTATATTTTTAATATGATTCTGCAGCAAAATTAGTCCTTTTCCCCGGCATTGGCGAAAGCAGCGGTTCAGGTTTTTCTATAGCAGAATAAAATTTTCGCACAGGCTTGCTAAGTTTGTGCCTTAAACAGCAACTAATTTCCGATGGTACAACTCCGCATTTATCATGAAGAGGAACGGCAGACGCTGGTTGCCCGGCGGGAAGGGGAAACCCGGCTGGGAGAAACGATTGGGTTGGCCGCTGTTGCAGGCAATGCCGATGAGGCGTTGGCCGGCTCGCCCGCCCGCTTCGTGATCCTGGGGCTGCCCGAGGATATCGGCGTAAGGGCCAACGGCGGGATCGGCGGGGCACATACCGCCTGGCCGGGATTCCTCAAAAGCTTTCTGCATATCCAGCAAACGGCTGCTTTCCGGGGAGAAGATTTCCTGCTGCTGGGCGAATACAACTTTAACGATTGGTTGCTGAATTGCAGCGATGCGGGGATTGAGCAGCTGCGAAGCTATACTGCGCATATCGACGCCGAAGTGCACCCGTTGATCCATAAGATTGTTACTGCCGGTAAGATACCGCTCGTGATCGGCGGTGGTCACAACAATGCTTATCCCCTGCTTAAAGGAACGGCGCTGGCGCTGGGAAAATCACTTAACGTCATCAACCTGGATGCGCATTCTGACTACAGGGTGATGGAGGGAAGACATAGCGGCAACGGTTTCCGTTACGCGCACCAGGAGCATTTCCTGACCCGCTATGCCATGCTGGGCCTGCATGAAGCGTACAACAGCCAGCCCGTAGCTGCTGAGCTGAAAGCCAATCCCGATCTGCTACCCCTGTTCTGGGACGATATATTTGTAAGGGGAAAAATGCGCTGGAAGGAAAGCCTGCAGCAGGCGCTGGACTTTGTAAAGGGCAATGCCTTTGGTGTTGAGCTCGATGTGGATTGCATACAGCAGGCGCTGAGCAGTGCTGCCACTCCGGTGGGTATGACTACGCATCATGCCCTTCAATACCTGTACCATTGCGGCCTTGCGGTCAACGCCGTTTACCTGCACCTGCCAGAAGGTGTGGTGGAAAGAGCCGACGGGCAGCAGGATGTATTTACGGGCAAGCTCCTGAGCTACCTGGTACAGGCCTTCGTTAAGGGGGTGCTGGAACGCAATGCCTGAAGCTGCCCTACCTGCAGTAGAGCGCAGATTGAAAGAAGGCGATGTTTGCAGGACAACTTACTGCATCGCAAGGGGCAAAAGAGAAAAGTTGAGACCGGATCTCAACTTTTCTCTTTTTAATCTATAGAATAGCTTACTGCGCCATCTTTTTCGTCTTTAAGCTGTATACCTGCAGCCGCCAGCATATCCCTGATCTTGTCGGAGGCGGCATAATCTTTGCGGGCACGGGCTTCACGGCGCATTTCAATCACCAGCTGCAGCACGCTGTCCAGCTTGCTGTCATCGTTCTGCTGCAACGGCTGCAGGCCCAGGATATTTTCCAGGTAGGTGTGGAAGGTATCCAGCATCAGCTGTTGCGCATCCTGGCTGATAGCATTGGCCTTGATCTGGCCGCCCTTAATGCCATTGATCACCGGGGCGAGCTCAAACAGATTAGCGATCACTTTGGCCGTGTTGAAGTCGTCATTCATATCGTCGGCGCAGGCATGGCAGTAGTCCAGTACTTTCTTTTCCAGTTCTGGATCTCCTGCTGTCGTACTACCCGTCAGGGGCAGCTTCTGCAAGACCTCATAGGCTTCCCATAGCCGGCGCAGCGCCTTTTCGGATGCCTGGAGGGCTTCATTGGAAAAGTCCAGCGTGCTGCGGTAATGCGTCTGCAAGATGTAGAAACGGATCACCATAGGATGGTAAGCCTGCTCGAGCATGGGGTGGTCTCCGCTGAAGAGCTCGGTAAGCTTGATCACATTGTTATAGCTCTTCCCCATCTTACGGCCATTGATGGTGATCATATTGTTGTGCATCCAGTAGTTTACAGGCGCGCAGCCGTGCGCGATGGTGCTTTGTGCGATCTCGCTTTCATGATGAGGGAACTGCAGGTCCATGCCGCCGCCGTGTATGTCGAAGCGCTGGCCCAGGTACTTGCTGCTCATGGCCGAGCACTCGATGTGCCAGCCGGGAAAACCTTCTCCCCAGGGGCTTTTCCAGCGCATGATATGTTCGGGCGGCGCTTTTTTCCATAGGGCGAAATCGGCACGGTCCCTTTTTTCTTCCTGGCCTTCCAGCTCGCGCGTGGTTTCCAGCAGGTCTTCGATCACGCGTCCCGACAATTTGCCGTAAGGATATTCCGCAGCATATTTTTTGACATCGAAATATACCGAACCGTTCACCTCATAAGCAAAGCCCTTGGCGATAATATCTTCGATCATGTTGATCTGCTCGATGATATGGCCGGTCGCCGTAGGCTCTATAGAGGGTTCCAGGTTGTTGAACTTGCGCATGCCCCAGTGGTAAAGGCTGGTGTATTTATGCACCAGCTCCATAGGCTCCAGCATTTCCAGCAAGGCCTTCTTGGCGACCTTGTCTTCCGCTTCGCGTCCCTCCTCTTCAAAATGCCCGGCATCGGTAATGTTGCGCACATAACGCACTTTATAGCCCAGGTGCTGCAGGTAGCGGTTCACCACATCGAAAGTAATGTAGGGGCGCGCATGCCCCAGGTGAGACTCGCCGCTTACCGTAGGTCCGCAGACATAGAGGCCTACATGGCCCGGGGTAATGGGGACAAATGCTTCTTTCTGGCGGGTATAGGAGTTGTATAAATGTAAGGTCGACATATTCCAAAAGGTGAACCGCAAAAATAAGGGATAGTTGGGAATGCCGTAATAGGAATTGCCGTACGGACTATAGTGCCGGAATAGCCGTATTTTTGCCGCCGTATTGATCGTTCTTCATTCCTAAATAGAATGCCACAGGAAATCACCCTTCGCCTCAGTCCTGCCGAAGCTGCGCAGGAGCCTCTTTTGCGGCGCTACGCCGCGCAAAAGCTGCAGATAAAGCCCGAAAGAATTAATGCCGTGCAGGTGCTGCGCCGCTCGGTAGATGCCCGCGGCAGCCAGATCATGATGCAGCTGCTGGTCAATGTATTCGTTGAGGAGCCTTTTAAAGATGCGTTTGCTTTTTCACACCGGCTGCAGAACGTCAGCGGAAAAGAGCCGGTGATCGTGGCGGGCGCAGGCCCGGCCGGCTTGTTTGCTGCGCTGAAGCTGATCGAAAGCGGACTGCGTCCCGTCATACTGGAACGGGGCAAGGATGTCCGCAACCGGCGCCGCGACCTGGCGGCCATGAACAAACAGGGTATCGTGAACCCGGAATCGAATTACTGCTTCGGCGAAGGTGGCGCCGGAACCTACAGCGATGGTAAGCTGTACACCCGGTCGACCAAGCGGGGTAGCGTGCTGCGCAGCCTGCAATGGTTCCGCAATTTCGGTGCGGAAGAAAAGATATTGTACGAGGCGCATCCGCATATCGGTACCAATAAGCTGCCGGGTATCATCGTAGCCATGCGCGAAGCGATCGAGGCTTGCGGCGGGCAGGTGCTGTTCGATACCAGGCTTACAGACTTCATCCTGGAGGGGGACACGCTGAAAGGCGCTGTGGTCAACTGTGGGCAGCGGATCGAAGCCCGGGCGCTGATCCTCGCGACAGGGCATTCGGCACGGGATATTTTTGAGCTGCTGCATCGTCGTAATATCCATATCGAAGCGAAACCCTTTGCTCTGGGTGTGCGTATCGAACATCCGCAGGAGCTGATCAATGACATCCAATATGGCTGCGATCCTTCGGCATTCGGCGATATGGTAGGACCGGCTTCCTATTCTCTGGTAAGTCAGGAGCTGGGCCGCGGTGTATTTTCTTTCTGCATGTGCCCTGGGGGCATCATCGCGCCGGCCTCTACCGAAGAAGGAGCGCTGGTGGTGAATGGATGGTCGCCCTCAAAAAGAGATAATCCCTACGCTAATTCCGGTATGGTGGTCGCGGTCGATGAAAAAGATTTTGCACGTTATGGATTTACGGGACCGCTGGCCGCCATGCATTTTCAGCAGATGGTCGAGCGCAGAGCCTGGACGGCGGGAGGTGGCTTGCTTAAAGCGCCGGCCCAAAGGATGACGGATATGGTCAGCCTAAAACGCTCAGCGACCTTGCCCGATTGTTCTTACCTGCCGGGTGTGACCAGCGCTTTGCTGCACGAAGTATTGCCCGGCGAGGTTTACCAGTCATTGAGCAAGGGATTCGTTTCTTTCGGTAAAAAAATGAAAGGATATTATACCAATGCTGCCATCGTAACGGCGACGGAATCCCGTACCTCTTCGCCGGTGCGTATTCCAAGGGATAAGGATAGCCTGCAGCATGTGCAGGTTAAAGGATTATTCCCCTGTGCGGAAGGCGCGGGTTACGCCGGTGGGATCATTTCTGCGGCGATGGACGGGGAGCGGGTGGGGGAGGCTACTGCAACGTATTTAACGTTTTAACTCATAACGCTTATAGGGTTTCAAACCCTATAAGCGTTATGAGGAGTTACGCATTCGGCGGGTCTTTCTTATCTTTATCCGTCAGCTCGTCGAATTTGTCGGTGAGCTTCTCTTTCAGCTCCGATGCCTTTTCTTTCGTGGCGCTCCAGGCATCTCCGGCAGCGTCTTCAACTTTATCCCATACCTGCTCGGCTTTATCTTCCACCTTTTCCCAGGTTTCGCCTGCTTTGTCTTTCAGGTCGTTCAGGGTATCCTTCAGCTTGTCGAAGAATCCCTCCTCTTTCTTTTGCTCTTCGTTCATAACATTAAGATTTAAGGTTTTTGAATAAAGCTAAGTTAAGTATTCCGGCAGACACTTGTTGGTTTTCCCCTCTTATAGGGTTTGAAACCCTATAAGAGAGGAAAAACCTTATTTTACCACGACCTGCACCGTGTTCCGGGTTTTCTGCTCCAGCAGCAGCACACGGCCTTTGGTCAGCTCTTCCAGTATAGAGGGTGTATAATGACGGATGGTAAGCAATTGCACATCGTCGTTCTTCAGCACTTTATAGTCTTTTTCCAGGGCTTCTACCAGTGAACGGATCTTGTCTTCCCGATTGTCGACGCAGACCACAAGGCTGATGGCGGCATTCTGAATAAGGTTGATCTTGACATGCTGGGCATGGAAGATGTCGTACAGGTTGCGCAGGTTTTCTTCCGTAATAAAAGAAAAATCGCGGCTGGTGACCTGAAGCAGGATCTGGTCCTTCTTGAGCACGATCAACGGCGGGTAAACGAATGTATCGGTGGTATTCTGGATCACGGTTCCCTTCAGGCGGGTATCCAGGAAGCATTTTACATACAGGGGGATATTGGCGTTCTGCAGGGGCTTGATGGTCTTGGGGTGGATGACCTGGGCGCCATAGTAGGCCATTTCGATCACTTCATGGTAGGTGATCTCCTCGATCTTTACGGTATTGGGAAAAAGCTTGGGGTCGGCATTCAGCAGGCCTTCTACATCCTTCCATATGCTTACCGATTGTGCCGGAAGCATCGCGGCCAGCAGCGCTGCGGTGTAGTCCGATCCCTCTCTTCCCAGCGTGGTGGAATTATTGTCGGCGGTGCTGCCGATGAAGCCCTGGGTGATCACGATGCCGCTTTTCTCCAGCGCAGGCACCACGTTTTTCTGTACCTGGTTCCTTGTAAATTCAAAATCGACCACCGGGTCGCGGTAGGTATCATCGGTGCGGATGAGGTCCCTGGCGTCGATCCACTGGTTAGTGTACCCCTGCTCTTTGAGGTAGGCGCTGAAGATGGTGGTGGACAGGATCTCACCGATGCACACGATCTGGTCGTACACATAATCCGGATGCTGCACGCCCGCATCGTCGATGGCCCAATGCATTTCGGTGTAGTATTCGTTGAGCCGGTGCATCATGGCTTCGTAACCTGGAGCGCTCAGCAAGGCCTTGGCATAATCGTTATGGGCGGCCTCCAGCGTGGCGAGCTTTTCCAAAGCGGCTTCCCGCCGGTCCTCCAGCGCTTCCTTAACAATGGCCTCGAGCGCATTGGTTGTTTTTCCATAGGCTGAAACAACGACCACCAACGGCGTGCCGCCGTAAGCGATGATCGGTAACAGCGCCTGCATCCGTTCCGGGTTGGCTATTGATGCGCCACCGAATTTGTAAACCTGCATGTTCTTTTTTTGTATAGACAGTGATGAATAAACGGTTGTTGGCCGGGGCGCCTGCCCCGGAATAAAGATAAAAGCTGCCGGTTTTATTGCAGTGCCAGGAGCGCCTGTTCCAGCTTTTCAAATACATCGTCGAGCTCTTCCATACGGCAGGTGCCAACGCTGATGCGGTACCAGGGCGACTCCCGGTCTGCTCCAAAACAATGGAAGGGTACTATCGCCAGGCCGGCTTCGCTTAAGATATATTGTGTTACCGCTTCCTGTGTATCCAGGACTTTGCCCTTGGCTGTTTTTCCTTTAAGGTCGAGCTTAACGGTGAGGTAGATAGCGGCTTGGGGGGCGATAGCATCGACGGCATGGCCTCTTTGTTTGAGGGTTTCAAAGCCCCTGAATATTTTCCAGAGCCTCACTTCCAGCTCTTCCTTGAAGAATTCCAGGAACTCATCCACATCTTCGGTATTGGCCAGGAAATCGGCAGTGGCCTTTTGCTCTGCAATAGGCGCCCAGGCGCCGATGTGGCTCAGCAGCGCTTTCATCTTGGCCATAACAGGGGCCGGTCCCATGGCCCATCCCACACGCACGCCGGTCGCGGCAAAAGCTTTGGAGATGCCATCGATGGTGATCGTATAAGCTTTCATCTCAGGCCGTAAAGCCACCGGATGATAATGGCGGGTATCGCCATAGGTAAGCGTAAAATACATCTGGTCAAACAATACGTATAATTTCTTTTCATCCTCGCCACGGCTGCGGTTTTCGGCCAGCACCAGGTCGCATATTTTTTCCAGCGCTTCCTTGCTCAAAGTAGTGCCGGTCGGGTTCTGCGGCGTGCAAAGGCAAAGCAATGCGGCGCCCTTTATATGTGGTGCGATCTCCTCGGCCGTAGGCATGAAGTCGTTCTCCGGCAGCGCCGTGATCTCGCAAGGTGTGCCATGGTTCAGGTGTGTATAGTGGTTGTTGTTCCAGGAGGGTACGGCATAGATCACCTTATCGCCCGGATCGACAATTGTACTGAACAGGGAGTAGATCAGCGGACGGCCGCCGCTGGCGATCTGGATCTCGCCGGGTTCATAGCGGACACCTTCATAATGATCGATAAAATCGCATACCGCTTCCCTGAGAGCCAGTATGCCGTCGGCCGGGGGATAATTGGTCATGCCTGCACGGTATGCTTCTACGATGCCGTCTTCCAGCGCTTCGGGAATGGGGAAAATAGCAGGAGCAAAATCACCGATGGTGTAGTTGTAAATTTTTTCGCCATTGCGAATCCTGTTGTTGATCTCGTTGCCGAGTTTCACGATCTCAGAACCAATTAGTGATTCTGCAAGCTTGCTCAGTTTGCTCATCGGGTAGCTATTTACAATTAAAAAAAGGCTCACCATTCTGGTAAGCCTCCTGTATCTTGTTTTGGGTACACAATACAATGCCGGGATTACCTGGTAGTGGTAAAACGTTTCATATTCTTATATACCTTATGCCTTGTCATACGTCGGTCGGACGGCGAAGATAGAAAGGGAAATCTGTTTTTCAAAATTTCGACGGCGGTTTTGGGTCGTTCTTTCTTATTAAAAAATATTTTAGTTCTTTTGGTTTTGAACCAAAAAGTTACTTTAGCTTTGCGCCGGTTTATGGAACAGTATCGGGAGAAAATTGAGGAATATGGTCACTACTATGAGCGGCAGGGATTTTCGCCGGTAGCTTCAAGAGTAATGAGCTACCTGTTCCTGCATCCCGACGGAGAAGCCACCTTTGACGAGCTGGTGCAGTATTTTGCGGTAAGCAAAAGTGCGATATCCGGGGCCATTAAAATATTGTCGGCTATGGAAGTGATTACGGAGAAGACTAAAGCCGGCGCCCGTAAGCGTTATTTCAAAGCAACGCTGGAGCGTCTTTTTGCCCCGGAAACGGCTGTCAAGAAATACAGGGAGACCCGGCTGATCCTGGAAGATATCCGTAAGCTGCGTAAGAAAAAGGATGAGTTTTCCGAGTCGCTGACCCGCACGATCACCTTTTTTAAGACATTGGAAAAGGAATACCCGAGAGTATACGAGCAAGTGAAAAAAGAGAAAAATTAGGAGAATGATGAAGTATCACCGGATATAATTCCCCCAGATCCGGTCGTCATTCACCGAAAAAAAATGATCATTCATCGAAGAATGGCGCTGTTTGGCATAATAATGTTTCCCGTTTGTTTTGATTGAATCTATTTTTGCTACGTTAAATAAATCCAAATGCCAAAATTTACTTTTGGTTGATATATCAACTGGATTTTACCTTTGCGCCTTAACAGCAGGCTTGTAGATTGTGAATGATCAAGTAAGGGTATTTCTATAGTTAGTTGTCCTGTCTACAATGCTGATGAAAAATTTACTTTACTATAAATCTAGTTATGCAGGAATCATGCAAATGAAAAAGAAATGTGAGATGGAATCGATGCACTGGGACAATTTCTTTGCGGAGATGCACGACACTCTGATCTTTCAGATGCACCGGATACACAGTGTGATGTTCAGGGTAGCCAACGGGCTGATACACGAAGCTTCGGTGCCGGTTAAGATGGAGCAGCTACCGATACTGATGTGTATCTACAACTGTGGAAGCGTGTCCCAGCAAGAGGTTGCGGATATTGTACACCGCGATAAGTCATCGGTTCAGCGCACGGTGGTGACACTGGAAAAGAAAGGATTGATATCGGTAAGCCAGGACAAGGCCGACAAGCGGAAGAATATATTGCGTACTACGGAAACCGGAACTTTTGTAGCGCAGCAGATCAAAGATATCGTCAAGAAAGTGGAAGAGGAGATTTTCTCCGCCTTTAAATCGGAAGACAAACTGAACACGATCAATACCATCAAGGAAACAGCCGATAAGCTGGAGCTTCTGAAGGTATAGTTGAAGTGTCAACCGAATCAATTTTCAGCCTTTATTTTGAAATACAATGATGAAAGAACCCTTAAAAGTATTGATCGCTGCCTTTGGCCTAAGCTGGCCGCTTGCCGGCGCCCAGGCCCAATCGCAACCGGCTGCACCGGTCCGGCACGAGCTCTCGGTAAAGCAGGCGCTGGAATACGCCGCCCGGAATAACGTCCAGGTAAAGAATGCGCTGATCGATGTGCAGATCCAGCAGCAGGTCAACCGGGAGGTCACTTCCGCAGCTTATCCTCAGGTATCGGCTACCGGAAATTTTACCGATAACCTGAAGCTGCAGACCCAACTGCTGCCAGGTGAATTCTTTGGTCAGCCGGCGGGTACTTTCGTACCTATTACCTTCGGTACCAAGTACGTGACTACCGGTGCGGTAGATGTATCCCAGATTCTGTTCGACGGACAGGTATTCGTCGGGCTGCAGGCCCGCAAGACTTCCATTCAGTGGAAGCAGAAAAATGCGGAGATCACCGACGAAACCATAAGGGCCAATGTTTATAAAGTATATTACCAGCTGGTGCTGAGCAAAACGCAGGTTGCACTGCTGGATGCCAATATCGCCCTCATTGAAAAGCTGAAGCACGATGCCCAGATCATGTATGAGAATGGTTTTGCAGAAAAGCTGGATGTGGACAAGAACGATGTGCAGCTGACCAACCTGCATACCGAAAAGGAAAAGGTGCTGGTGTCGGTAGCCAACGGTTACAATGGCCTTAAGATACTGCTGGGCATACCGGTAAAGGATCAGCTGGTGCTTACCGACAGCATGAACGATGAGCAGATCCGCTCCGAGGTGCTCGAAAATGCCGGCTACAGCTATGAGGACCGCAGGGACTACCAATACCTTAAGCTGTCCCAGAAGCTGAATGAGTTTAATGTAAAACGCTATCAGTATAGCAAGATCCCCACATTGAGCGCTTTTTTTAACTATAACAGGATGAACATGGAGAATGATTTCCGTTTCAACGGCCAATGGTTTGAAGCCTCCTATGTCGGCCTCCGTTTATCCATTCCCATCTTCAAGGGTTTTGGTACCAATGCCAAGATCAGGCAGGCGCAGCTGGCCGTAAAGCAAACGGACAACCAGCTGGAAAACCTGAGGAACACGATCGACAATGAAGTAGAGACAGCTAAGAATACTTTCAGGAGCTCTATTTCGATCATGGACTACCAGAAGAAGAATATGGCCCTGGCAGAAACCGTGTACAACCAGACCAAAAAGAAATACGAGGTGGGTACCGGTTCGCAGACCGAGATCAATACCGCGCAAACGGACCTGAAGACAGCCCAATCCAACTATATCAGCGCGCTGTATGACGCCGTCGTTGCCAAGGTCGATTACCTGAAAGCAGTTGGTAAATTATAATCCTTTAAAACAGTCTTTGAACAACAAAACAAAATATATGCGACAGATTCTGAAACTGGCTTTCGCCGCATCTTTCCTATTGACGCTTGCGGCTTGCGGCGGTGGCAAGCAAGACAAAGGCGCATTGGGTCAAAAGAAAGCAGACCTGGAAAAGCTGAAAGCGGACCAGAAAAAACTTGCTGATAAAATATCCAAACTGCAGGACGAGATCGACAAGCTTGATCCGGCTGCTGCAAATGCCAATGCCAAGCTGGTGTCGACAACACCGGTTGGGCAGGGTGCGTTTGATCACTATATCGACCTGCAGGGTAAGGTAGATGCCTATAATGTGGCTTATATCGCTCCCCGCGGACAGGGTGGTTTTGTAAAGGCCATTTATGTAAAGCAGGGCGACTATGTGCGTAAAGGGCAGACTATACTGAAGCTGGATGCTGCCGTGCTGAGCCAGAGCCTGGCCGCTGCGCAACAGCAGTTGAGCGGTGTAAAAGCCCAGCTGGACCAATCAAAGAGCATCTACGAACGCCAGCAGAACTTGTGGAAGCAAAACATCGGTACCGAGATCCAGGTACTGAACGCCAAGACAAATATGGAGGCGCTGCAAAGCCAGTACAATGCTGCGCAGGCAAACATCCGCCTGGCACAGGAACAGCTGAACACCACCAATGTCGTTTCCGAGATCGATGGTACCGTCAATATATTGAATGTTAAAGTCGGTGAATTCTTCAGCGGCGGGCAGCAGATACAGGTAGTGAACAACAGCGACCTGAAGCTTACGGTTAACGTGCCCGAGAACTATGCCGATCGCGTAAAGCTGGGCAGCACCCTGGTTGCAACCCTGCCCGAATCGGATAATGAAACGATCACCACCAAAGTAAATGTTGCGGGTAAAGTAATCGACCCCATCACCCGCTCTTTCTACGTAGAAGGCAAGATACCTTCGGATAAGAAGCTGCGCGCCAACCAGCTGGCGATGATCCGGATTATGGACTACAGCAAGCCTGATGCGATCACGATACCAATGAACACCCTGCAGACGGATGATAAAGGAAAGTTTGTGCTGGTGGCTACCGAAGAGGGCGGCAAGCTGATCGCCAGGAAGAAACAGGTCGAGATAGGCGAGCTGTATGGCGACAAGCTGGAGATCAGGAGTGGCCTGAATGTAGGCGACCGGCTGATCACCCAGGGATTTCAGAGTGTTTACGACGGTCAGCGGATCACTGAAAACGCGCAGAGTGTCGGCAGCCAGGAAAAGGCTGCTGCGCAGCAATAGCAGGCGGCATGCTTTATACCTCTCATTACTCTACCGCTATCCTTCCGCAGCGCCAAAAGGTCTGTGCGGGCGTAGCTAAATCATAAACAAATATGAGTGCTTTAGAAAACTTCACAGGAAAGTTTAAGGAGTTTAAACCTACGAGCTGGTCCGTCAAGAATAAATCGTCCATTTACCTGCTGATGGTCATCATCACGGTCATGGGGATATTCCAGTTCATGACGCTGCCCAAAGAGCAATTCCCGGATATTGTTATTCCGACCATCTATATACAAACGATCAATGTGGGCAACTCTCCTAAGGATATGGAGAACCTGATTACCCAGCCGATCGAGAAGCAGATCAAGGGTATTACCGGCGCCAAGATCACCAAGACGACCAGTACTTCACTGCAGGACTTCTCGGCGATCATGGTGGAGTTTGATGCCAATGTGAAAGTGGACGTCGCGCTGCAGAAGGTAAAAGATGCGGTAGATAAAGCCAAACAGGATCTGCCTACCGATCTTACCCAGGAGCCGACCGTACAGGAGGTGAGCTTCTCCGATCAGCCGATCATGTATGTGAACGTGAGCGGCGACTATGACATGGTGCGATTGAAAAAGTATGCCGACGATATCCAGGATCGCCTGGAATCGCTGTCGCAGATCAACCGCGTCGACATCGTTGGCGCCCCTGAACGGGAATTTCAGATCAACGTAGACAACCAGCGCATGCTGGCGGCGGGCATTACTTTCGACAATATCGAAAGCGCGGTAGCCCGCGAGAACATGGATATTACTGGTGGTCTGCTGCAGGTAGGCAATATGAAAAGGACCCTGCAGCTGAAAGGCCAGGTGAAGACGGCAGCTGATCTCGAAAAGGTAGTGGTGCGTAATACCAAGGGCGCTGCCATATACCTGAAAGACATAGCCCAGATCAAAGATACCATTAAGGAACATGAGAGCTTTGCCCGTCTGGATGGCAAGAACGTGGTTACCCTGAACATCATCAAACGTTCCGGTGAGAACCTGATCGAAACTTCTGATGCGGTAAAGAAGACCGTATTGGAGATGAAGGCGAGCCAGTTCCCGCCCGACCTGCATGTAGTGGTTACCGGCGACATGAGTAAATCGACCAGGACCTCGTTCAACGACCTGGTGAACTCTATCGTGATCGGCTTCCTGCTGGTGCTGCTTATCCTCATGTTCTTTATGGGGGTGACCAATGCCTTCTTCGTGGCGCTGTCGGTACCGCTGAGTATGTTTGTGGCCTTCGTTTGTCTTCCCGGAGCCGATATGATCATCGGGACGCATGTAACCCTCAACTTCATGGTGCTGTTCGCACTGTTGTTCGGGTTGGGTATCATTGTGGATGATGCGATCGTGGTGATCGAGAATACCCACCGTATCTTTACGGAAGGGAAGGGCAAGGTCAACTCTGAGAAGTCGGCTATGGCGGCGGCAGGCGAAGTATTTGTGCCTGTGCTGGCCGGTACGCTCACCACCCTGGCGCCCTTCTTCCCGTTGTTGTTCTGGCCCGGCATCATTGGTAAGTTCATGATTTACCTGCCGACCATGCTGATCTTTACCCTTGCGGCATCGCTCATCGTGGCCTTTATCATGAACCCGGTATTTGCAGTGGACTTCATGAACCATCCTGAAGGGGAGCATGAAAAGCCGCGCAAGTCTGCGATCTTTAAGAAGAGGGCTTTCCTGATACCTGTGATCATCGGTGTGCTGATGCTGATATTCGGTTTCCTCATCAAAGCAGCTACTCCCGAGGTACATTATGTAGCCAACTCACTGGAAGCAGAACCCGGCAAGCCTTATGCCTTCTACTTCTTCACCGGCAACCTGCTGTTGTTCTTTGCGATGCTGGTGGTGCTGAACAAATATGTACTGGACGATGCCATTCATAGCTTCCAGAACAGGGTGCTGCCCTGGATCATGGGCCACTATGAAAGCCTGCTGCGCTGGGCGCTGAAAGGCTGGAGGCCGGTTCACCTGCTGCTGGGCGCCGTAGGCCTGTTCTTCCTGTCCTTCTTCATTTTCGGGGCAATAGGCAAATCGCCGGTGTTCTTCCCTGAAGGCGAGCCTAATCAAATCTATGTATACCTTAAGCTGCCTGTAGGTACTGCCGTAGAATACACCGACTCGATGACCCGTACACTGGAAGCCAAGGTGAATAAAGTGCTGGGTATGGAGAACGGCAAGAAGAACCCTATGGTGGAAAGTGTGATCGCCAACGTAGCCATCGGCGCTTCCGATCCGGCCAGCGGCGACCGTAGTACCCGTCCTGAACTGGGACGTATCCAGGTGTCCTTCGTGGAATATGAAAAAAGGCATGGCGGCAAAACCGCTCCTTACCTGCAGAAGATCCGTGAAGCGGTCAAAGGTATTCCCGGCGCCGAGCTTTCGGTAGACAAGGAGCAGAATGGTCCGCCCACAGATCCTCCTGTAAATATTGAAGTGGCGAGCGAGGATATTGACAATATGATCAAGACGGCTGTAGGTCTGAAGAATTACCTCGATTCCCTGAAAGTACCCGGCGTGGAAGAACTGAAAATGGATATTGATCTCAACAATCCCGAGATCTCTGTTACCGTGGATCGTGAGCGTGCCCTGATCGAAGGTGTGTCTTCGGCCCAGGTAGGCGCCCAGCTGCGCACGGCCCTCTTCGGTAAGGAGATATCCAAGGTAAAAGAAGGTGAAGACGAGTACAAGATACAGCTGCGCAATGAGTTCATGCAAAGAAAGAACCTTGTCGACCTGCTGAATATGAATATTACTTTCCAGGACATGGCTGCCGGCGGTGCGGTAAAGAGCGTGCCCATCAGCTCCCTGGTGAAGATAGATTATACCAGCACGCTGGGTAGCGTAAAGCGTAAGAACCAGAAAAGGGTAATTACTTTGAGGTCCAATGTGCTGCAGGGCTATACGCCTACCGAGGTCAACCTGGAGCTGGCCAAAGACATCAAAGCCTTTGGTAAAACAGAAGGCGTAAACATCACCCAGACGGGCGAAGGCGAGCAGCAGGCTGAGACCGGCGCTTTCCTTGGAAAGGCCCTGGTGATTGCCCTGATGATGATCCTGCTGATCCTGGTGATCCAGTTCAACTCCGTAGGTAAATCGGTGATCATCCTCACAGAGATCGTGTTCAGCGTGATCGGTGTATTGCTGGGCTTTGCTTTCACAGGCATGCAGGTGTCGATCGTAATGACGGGTGTAGGTATCCTGGGTCTTGCCGGTATCGTAATTAAGAACGGTATCCTGGTAATCGAGTTTGCCGATGAGCTGAGAGCACGCGGCCTCAAGACCAGGGAAGCGGTGATCCAGGCGGGTAAAACGAGGATCATACCCGTAATGCTGACTGCCCTGGCGGCTATCCTGGCGCTCATCCCGCTGGCAGTAGGCTTCAACATCAACTTCATTACCCTGTTCTCCGAGCTGAATCCCCGGATCTTCTTCGGCGGCGACAATGTAATGTTCTGGAAGCCTTTGTCCTGGACGATCATCTTCGGTCTTACCTTCGCGTTCTTCATGACGCTGATCATGGTGCCGAGCATGTACCTCATCTATGAAAGGCTGAAGCGCCCGATGCGCCGTCACTTTGGTGGTAAGTGGGTGTCCTTTATGGGCATTCCTCCGCTGATCTTCCTTTTCATCCCGATGATGATCTACTCTGCTTTCAAGCATCGCAAAGATGTACGTCGCAGGAAGGCAAGGCTGGCCAAGCGCAACGATGTGAACGAAGCCTTTATCGGCAGCTGGTTCTAATCCAAAATTCAAAATTAAAAATTCAAAACGGGTGATCTCAATGAGATCGCCCGTTTCTGTAGAGATAGAGATCTCGCTGCGGCGCAAAGGCGGTAGCGACCGCTAACCTTATAACGTGACTGTCATGGTGAGCGAAGTCAAACCATGACAGGGATGCCCCGTTCCTTCCGGTCTCCTTCTACTCCGCTCGGGATGACCGAAGGACGGCGAAGCTTGTGAACAAAATTCACGGATCAGGAGATGGCGATTTGAAATGCTTCCGCCGCTGTCGGTGTTTTTACCAACAGCCAAGCTTATCTATAGCCAGTGCCTTTTTTCTCTTATTTTTGCTGTTTAACTCCTCTTATATTTTATATTGAATCCCGAGCTCCTGACCGAACTGGTCTCTTTTAAGATGCCTTTCGGCAAATACAAAGACCGGCTCATTGCCGACCTCCCGGAACCCTATCTCGTTTGGTTTTCGCAGAAAGGTTTTCCCAAAGGAAAACTTGGTATGCTGCTGCAAACAATGTACGAGATAAAGCTGAACGGGCTGGAATATCTGCTGAAGCCTTTGCGCAGCTGAGGCGTGCTGGGCTGATGCCTGCCTTCTGTCTCTTCACCCTGTCTGCAGACCAACCAGGTCACCTTCTGCGTTCGCTGCACCTTGCCTTATGGCGGCTGCCGGATAGGAATGCTGCAAGTATTCCCTGAATGTAGTGGCCGCAGCATTAAACGATTGAAATTTTAACAGTCTAATACCGGCGGTCTTTATACAGCCGGTATTTTGTATATCATCTCCAGGGTCTTAGCTACATATTATCGGCGCGCTAACAAATCTAATGCCGTTAAAAAGCATTTCATTGCGTACTTTTGCGCACCTATTTGAACTTTTTTAATCATAGATTGTCATCAATTGAATTGTTAATTATTTATTTATCAATATTTTGCAATGACAAAATGATCTTTTGTCGTTCATATTCATCTTCCCTCTATGTGGCATCGCATCGCTGATTTTGTATTACGCTTCCGCATTCTTTTGCTGGTTTTATTGTTTGCTGTTACTGGAGTCATGGGCTATTATGCCTCCAAGGTAGAACTGAGCTACGATTTTACCAGCGCTATTCCTACCGATAACCCTAAATACCAGGATTATCAGAAGTTCAGAGCCATGTTCGGTGAAGACGGCAATACAATGATGGTGGGCATACAAACGCCCGACCTGTTCAAGCCCGGGGTATTCATGGATTATGTTGCCCTCGCCAACAACATCGGCAAAGTGAGATCGGTTGAGAATGTGCTGGGTATTCCCGCTGCCGTCTCCATCGTCCAGGACAGCGTCAAAAAGCTGAATGTACAACGGATATTTCCCGATAACCTCAATCCGGGCGCTATCGATAGCCTGGAAGGCATATTTAAGAATCTTCCCTTTTACAAGGGGCTTTTGTACAATGAGAAGACCAATGCCTATGTGATGGCGATCAGGATCAACAAGCAGACCCTGGCCTCCAAAGACAGGACCCGCGTGATCAACGATATTATTGCCCTGGGCGATGCCTTCGGTAAAAAGCACCGCTTCGAGGTCCACTATTCCGGTTTGCCCCACATCCGTACGCAGATGGCCAATAAGGTGCAGCATGAACTGAGGGTATTCCTGATGCTGTCTTTTGCCCTTACTGCAGTGATCCTGCTGATCTTCTTCCGTTCGGTGCTCGCGGTGCTCACCTCCATGATCGTGGTAGCGATCGGTGTGATCTGGTCCTTCGGTACGCTGGCCCTGCTGGGCTACAAGATCACCATCCTTACCGGCGTAATCCCGCCGCTGGTGGTGGTGATTGGTATCCCCAACTGTGTCTATTTCCTTAATAAATATCATACCGAATATGCGCAGCTGAACAGCAAGATCTCATCGCTACGCAACATGGTGGGTAAAATGGGTATTGTCACCCTGTTTACCAATCTTACCGCTGCGATTGGCTTTGGCGTATTCTTCTTTACCAAAAGTGTGATCCTGAAAGAATTCGGCCTCGTATCGGGTATCAATATCCTGGGGCTGTTCTTCATCTCCCTGGTGTTTATTCCCGCAGTGTACAGCTTCCTGCCGGCGCCTCATACTCGTCATACCAGCTACCTGGAAAGCAAATGGATGAACAAGCTGCTGGACTCTTTAAGCACGCTGGTGTTCCATAACCGGAAGGTCCTGTACCTGCTCACGATCGCGGTTTGCGCGGTATCGGTCGTGGGTATGCTGCGGCTAAAGGCTGTGGGGCATATCGTCGACGATCTGCCGCATTCCGATAAGATCTATACCGACCTTAAGTTTTTCGAAAAGAATTTCAAAGGTGTTATGCCGCTGGAAATTATTGTCGATACAAAGAAAAAATTTGGTGCATTGGGTTCCCTGGAGACCTGGGAGAAAATGGATTCGCTGACCAATTTGCTGGAAAGCCGTCCTGAGATCGGCGGCGGGCTTACCCTGATCAAAGGCATCAAATTCGCCCGCCAGGGCTTTTCCGGCGGCGCGGTAGAAGACTACCGCCTGCCCGACCAGTTCGAGTTCGGCGCACTGAAGCCTTACCTGGTCAGCATGCTGCGCAAGCGCGACAACAATAATCCCAACCCGATGAGCAAACTGCTGAACTCTTTCGTGGATACCAATATCCAGAACGTTCGTATCAGTGTGAACGTCGCCGATATCGGCTCGGTTGAGATGCCGAAGCTGCTGGACCAGATCCGCCCGCAGGCCGAGCAGCTTTTCGATACGGCCGATTACAAGCTTACTTTCACCGGTACCAGCATTACCTTCCTCGAGGGCAGCAAGTTTATCATCAACAGTCTCCGCGACAGCCTGATCTGGGCTTTCGGTATGATCCTGGTGTGCATGATCGTATTGTTCCGCAACTGGCGTATCGTGCTTATCGCCGTGGTCACCAATATCGTACCGCTGCTCATCACTGCCGGTATCATGGGCTGGCTGAAGGTACCGCTGAAACCCTCTACCGTGCTGGTGTTCAGCGTAGCGCTGGGCATCACGGTCGATGTCACGATCCGCTTTCTGGTTAACTTCAAGCAGGAGCTGGCCACGCATAATGAAGATATAGAAATGACCGTCAGGCGCAGTATCCACGATACAGGGCTGAGCATCATCTTCACTTCGTTGATCCTGATGGCCGGCTTCGCGGTGTTTGCCGTTTCCGAGTTTGACGGTACCAAATCGCTGGGCTACCTTACCTCGCTCACCCTTTTCCTGGCGATGATCTTTAACCTCACCCTGCAGCCCGCATTGCTGCTGTGGATGGATAAGGCCAAAAAGAAAAAGAACGGCACTAACGGTGATCAGACTTTGCACAAACAGTAAATAGTCCCGATACTATATAGCAGAAAGCTCCGGTCCGGGATCCGGAGCTTTTCTTTTAAACACCTGCGCTTATTTTTTAATGCTTCCCCTGTATGAACTGATTTTTCAAATAGTATATCTTTGTCCGGTAAAACAGATCATATGAAGAAAATACTGGGCCTTATTATCATTGCTGGTGCAGCTGCTATCGTTTTGCCTTCATGCAAAAAAGACTGGACCTGCGTCTGCACCGATTCCTCCAACAATAAAACCTATGAATTCGAGGTCAGCGATGCCCGTAAGCCGGAGGCCAAGCTGACCTGCGAACGCTTTACCTGGGGCGATAACTGCAAACTGAAATAATACAGTAGTGAATTGGGCAGGCATTGCCGGCTCCGGAAAACAAAGAGGGCTGTCCCAACTGGTTGGACAGCCCTCTTTAATTAAGGTATACCAGGTTACGCCGAGCGTTCCACCTTTACTCTGCCGATACGGAGCTTGTCGATGGATAAAATTGTAAAGTCAAAATTGTTGTAGCTGATCCTTTCGTTCACGGTAGGGAATTTGCCCGAGATCTCGAGCACCAGACCCGCCAGGGAATCGCTTTCGCCGCGTACCTCGTCGAAGGTATCGAAGGACAGCCCCATCACCCGGCACATATCGTTGATCAGCATTTTGCCTTCAAAAATATAATTGTCATCGTCGATCTTACGGTAATTCATTTCCTCCTCGTCGAACTCATCGCGGATATCGCCGATGATCTCTTCCATAATATCTTCCAGGGTAACGATACCGGAAGTGCCGCCGAACTCGTCGACTACGATAGCGAAGTGGTTACGCTTCTGCTGGAATTCGTGCAGCAGATCCTCGATCAGCTTTTGCTGGTGGATAAAGTAGGCCGGCCGTATAAGGGAATGCCAGTCGAAATCGTCAATCTCTGTGTAAGGAAGAAAATCTTTAGTATAGACCATGCCCACGATCTCGTCGATATTGGATTTGTACACCGGCATGCGGGAATAGCCGGCCGCCAGCATTTTCTCCCTTACCTTGGGAAAGGTCCAGCTTTCACGTATCGCGCTGATATCCAGACGCGGGTGCATGATCTGCTTTACGGTAATGCTGCCGAATTTCATGATACCCCTGAAAATATCAACTTCTTCTTTGGTGGCAGTATGACCCATGCTTAGCTCCACTGTTTCCTCAAATTCACGGCTGTCCATATCCAGCAGCTTCTTGCGCGCCTTTTTCTTGTCGCTGTATTCGTTGGAGTCGGTAAGTATGCTGGCCGCCGGGCGGAAAATGCTGAACATGACCTTGACAATAGGCGCCGAGAACAACGCCAGCCGCACATTGTTCTGCCGGGCATAAACCTTGGGCAGTATCTCGCCGAAGAGCAGCAGGAGGAAGGTAATGCCGACCAGGTTGACCACAAAGGACAAATAAGGGTTTTCCAGCGGGGGCAGGAAAATATGGGTCATATAATTGGCCGCGATAATGATCGCGATAGCCAGGGTATACTTGGATGCCCTCAGGGTCGACAGCAGCACATCGGGATCGTCCAGCAGCTGGATGGCCTGCCTGGAGCCGGGCTGCTCCCGGGTCTTCAGGTAGTTGATGTCTTTTACCGTAAGCGTAAAGAATGCCACTTCTGCCCCTGCGGCAATGGCCGCCAGGAACAGCAGTACCAGTATCAGGATAACAAATCCCGTAACATGGGTCGCAGGCAAAATTACCGGATCCAGGAAAATTGCTGAAAAGGATTCGTGCATATGATCGTTGCGGTAGCTTGGTGCAATAGCGCAGCAAATATATAAGATTGTCCCGTTATAATGGCGACAACTTAAAAGGGAAGTGTAGCGTTTTCTCCGATATCGTTATCATCTTTTGAAAAACCAAAATCAATATTGTCTGAAGTTGAGGAAGATTTGACTGCCTCCTGTTGTGTATTGTCGTGCTCTCCGTCCCTGCGTTTTTCCAGCATCACCAGGTTCTCTCCCACGATTTCCGTCTGAAAGCGCCGGTTCTTCTCCTTGTCTTCCCAGGTCCTTGTTCTCAGTCGTCCTTCAATGTACACCAGGCTGCCCTTGTGCAGGTATTTTCCCGCCAGTTCAGCCAGCCCCCTCCATAAAACCACTGTGTGCCATTCCGTTTCCGATACGACATTGCCATTTCTTTCCTTCCGCATCTCTGTAGTGGCCAGTGGGAATTTAGCAACCGGTATCTCTCCCTCGATGTATTGAATGTCGGGGTCGCGCCCCAGGTTCCCCACTAATGTAACTTTGTTGACACCTCTCATGTTAAATCAATTTATCTGTTATCAATGACCCTCGTTTTCAGGATGGGAATCTAAAAATACTTTTTTCTGTTAAAAAAAGAAAGAATTGTTTTGGGGAATGCATAATTTTTGAGCTGGTCTTTCGGTACCCATATTCCTGTGGTGAGGTGCCCTGGTTTCGTATCAAGGGGAATAAGGTAAAAATCGCTCACAACCAGCTGGTGCGTAAGGCGCTGCCTGTTCCGGAATACACTTTCTGCCGCATCCGGATGATAACGTTGCAGGGCCTTCCAGGTATCCGTCCCGGTATAAGGTCCGACGGGCTCGATCAGCAGGAATTCGTACAGGTTTTGCCAGATGTCCTTTGCCGTACGTTGCTGCAGGTAAACCTCCTGTTCGGTATGCAGCACGAAATAGTGCAGGTGCCGTTCCTTTACCTTCAGCTTCTTGGCTTTGACCGGCAGCTGTGCGACCATTCCCTTCTTCTGGGCAAAGCAGCCCGCCGACAAGGGGCAGGCGGTACAGGCAGGTGATTTAGGCTTGCATACCGAAGACCCGAAGTCCATAATAGCCTGGTTAAAGGCAGCAGCTTGCCCCTGAGGCAGCAGGCGGGTGGCCAGCTCCTGGAATTCCTGCTTGCCGGCCGGGCTGTCGATAGGCGTGCTGATACCGAAATAGCGGGAAAGTACGCGGTACACATTACCATCCAGCACCGCATAAGGAAGTCCGAAGGCGAAAGAGGCGATCGCTGCCGCAGTATAGCTGCCGATACCTTTCAGGGCCAGGATCTCTTCGTATGTGCCGGGAAACCGCCCGCCATATTCCCTGCTCAGGATACGGGCCGTATGCAGCAGGTTGCGGCAGCGGTTATAATAGCCCAACCCCTGCCACAGCCGGAATACTTCATCCTCCGGCGCAGCTGCGAGCAGGTGTACATCGGGATACTGTGTGGTAAAGCGTTCGTAGTAGGGTAGGGCCTGGTCGGCCCTGGTTTGCTGCAAAATAACCTCGGAGAGCCAGATCTTATAGGCGTCCTTTTCATTTTTCCAGGGGAGATCCCTGTTATTCGCCTCAAAATGCCATTGTAGCAGGCGGGTGGTAAAAACCTTTCCGGCGGCCGCGGTCGGTAACATCGATCGTATTTTAAGCAATAAATCTCCCGGTAGATAACGGGATTAAACAAAGCAACCGGCCGCTGGGCCGGTTGCTTAACAAAGATAAGATATTTACCTTAACTTTACCCTTCTTACCATTGTTGATTTAAATCCTTAGCGGTGATGCAGAAAGGAAAGTTTTTTTATGTTCTTTTAAGTTTGACGGTTATACTTGCCGGACCGGCCGTCTTTGCGCAAAAAGGTACTTCTTCGTTGAGTAAGGAAAGCCAGGAAACGCTGGGACAGCTCGAAGATTCCCTGGTCGCGCTGGCCGATTCCATGATCCAGGCGCCGGTGCCCGACGACCGGATTGACTTTTGCGTCCGGTTTACCAAAAAGCTGCGCTCGGCTTTTGAGATTGCCGGTTCATTTGATTATCCCTTTTCCCGCCTGGCCGGTAAGATACATATTCTCAATGCCGATGATAAAAGCTTCCGCATCTTCAACTGGCTGATTGCACCTTCGGAAAATATACGCCGCTATTACGGCGCTATCCAGATGGCCGGCGAAGAGCCGCGCTTTTATCCGCTGAAAGATTTTTCCAGCAACCTGGAGAAGGATGCGGCAACCACTACCCTGAATGCCGACCATTGGTATGGCTGCGAGTACTACAAAATACTTAGCCAAACCATCGGGGGGCAGAAAGTGTACCTGCTCTTCGGTTTCAATTCGGCAGCTATGGGCAGCAATAAAAAGCTGATCGATGTGCTGAGCTTTGATCCGCAGGGACCGATGTTCGGCGCGCCGGTATTTGTAGTGCCCGACGATCGCGGGGAACGCATGACACAGGTCAGCCGGTTTATACTGGAATACAAGAAAGACGCCCAGATCTATCTCAATTACGACGACAGCAAGAAAATGATATTGTACAGCCGCATCACTTCTGAAATTGCCGATCCCAACCGCAAAAGCACCTATATCCCTACGGGGCAGATCGATGGGCTGAAGCAGGAAAGCGATGTTTACCGTTTCGTGAAAGATGCGGTACCCGTGCTGAAACTGCAGGATGGCCAGGCGCCTATCGATGGCGTAATGAGCGGCGGCTGAGCCGGCGTCCATCCCACTTCCCTATTCTCCTGAAACATCTCCCCGATCTCTAACCCGGCAGGACTGACAAAAACGCTATGACGAAAATATGGAAATTAAAGCAGGTCGATGAAACAGCCGTTGCCCGTATAGAGAAAGACCTGCGGATCCATCCTGCCCTATGCCGGTTGCTGGCTTTAAGAGGGATCCGGGATTACGACAGTGCAAAGGCATTCTTCAGACCGTCGCTTGCACACCTTGCCGATCCTTTCCTGATGAAAGGAATGCAAACGGCTGTGCGGCGCATTGAACAAGCCATTGAGCAGGGCGAAAAGATCATGATCTATGGCGACTATGATGTAGACGGCACTACGGCAGTAGCAGTAGTCTATTCTTTCCTGAAAAAAAACAATCCCGGAATTGACATCAGCTACTATGTGCCGCACCGTTACCGCGAAGGCTATGGTATCTCAGCGGCAGGGATCGATTTTGCCGCCGCAGAAGGTATCCAGCTGATGATCACACTGGATTGCGGGATCAAGTCGGCCGACAAGATCGCCTATGCCGCTTCGAAAGGCATAGAGATCATTATTTGCGATCACCATACGCCCGATGAAGCCCAGCTGCCAGAGGCCGTGGCGATCCTCAATCCCAAACAATCGGATTGCGCCTATCCTTATAAAGAGCTTAGCGGATGCGGCATCGGCTATAAGCTGATCTGCGCCCTGGCCGGCCGCGCGGGGCTTCCCGGCGAAGCCACGGAATGCTATCTGGACCTGGTGGCCACCAGCATTGCCGCCGATATTGTGCCTATGGATGGCGAAAACCGGGTGCTGGCGTATTATGGTATGCGGCGAGCCAACGAAAAGCCCTGCCTGGCGCTGCAGACCATTAAGGAGATCGCAGGCATGAGCCGCTCGTTCACCATTTCCGACCTGGTGTTCATCGTAGCGCCGAGGATCAATGCCGCGGGACGTATGGACGATGCGCGCAAAGCGATAGAGCTCTTTATCGAGGAAGATCCGCAGCGCTCCCGCGAGCTGGCAGAGATCCTTCATGCCGATAACTTCGACCGGAAGGAAGTGGACAAAAGCATGACGGATGAGGCGCTGGACATCCTGCAGCAGGATGTCGCAGCAGCCGGCAACCGGTCTACTGTGCTGTTCCGCCCGCACTGGCACAAAGGCGTTGTCGGCATCGTAGCATCGCGGCTGATCGATCATTATTACCGCCCCACCATTGTGCTGACCGAATCGAATGGCAAAGTAACGGGCTCAGCCCGCTCTGTAACCGGCTTTAATATTTACGAAGCTATCCACCAGTGCGGTGACCTGCTGGAAAATTATGGCGGCCATTATTTTGCGGCAGGCATGACGCTGGAGCGCGAAAATCTGGAAGCCTTCAGCCGGAGGTTTGAGCAGGTGGTCAGCGAAACCATATTGCCGGCCTCTTTGAAGCCAGGGATCGAGATCGATGTGGAAACGCGGCTGAGAGATATTACACCCGGTTTTTACAATATCATACGACAGTTCGAGCCTTTCGGGCCAACCAACCTGCGTCCTGTATTCATCAGCCGTGGCGTTACGGATCATAAAGGCTACAGCCGTATTGTAAAGGAGATGCATATCCGTTTTGTCGTTTGCCAGGGACCCGACTGCGTGCTTTCCGGCATCGGTTTCGGTATGGCCGACAAATTCGGGATACTGTCATCGGGCCGGCCTTTCGATATTATATATACCGTGGATGAGAACGAATGGAACGGGAATAAAAGCATACAAATGAAGGTCATCGACATCAGGCCTTCCGAACAATAGCGCAAATACCAATGAGTGTAAAAATAGAACCCAGCTGGGCCAAAGTGCTGGCCGCAGAATTTGAGAAAGATTATTTCAAAGGCATTGCCGAATTCCTGAAGGCAGAAAAGGCCGCCGGAAAGGTTATCTACCCTCCCGGCCCCGAGATATTCAGCGCCTTTAGCCTGACGCCCTTCGGTAATGTCAAAGCCGTGCTGCTGGGGCAGGACCCTTACCACGGCCCCGGGCAGGCCCACGGCCTTTGCTTCTCGGTACGCAAAGGTGTCACCATACCACCTTCGCTGGTGAATATGTATAAAGAGCTGAAAGCCGACCTGGACATCGATTCTCCCGGGCATGGCTTCCTGGAAGAATGGGCGCAGCAGGGCTTGCTGATGCTGAACGCCTCGCTTACGGTAGAAGCCGGTAAGCCGATGTCGCATAGCAAGATCGGCTGGGAGCAGTTTACCGATGCGGTGATCCGGAAAGTATCGGAAGAAAAGGAAGGCGTGGTTTTTCTGCTCTGGGGTAAATTTGCCCAGCAGAAGGAAGCGCTGATCGATACCGGCAAGCACTTTGTGCTGAAAGCCGCGCATCCCTCGCCATTCTCTGCCACAGCGGGCTTTTTCGGCTCAAGGCCTTTCAGCAAAACCAATAAGCTGCTGGAGCAGCAGGGTAAGCAGCCGATAGATTGGCGGCTCACCCCTTAAATCTTTTCCTGGTACTTATGGACGGGAGTGTATTAAACATGCAGATGATCTATGGAAAACGAAAAGCTGAGAATTGATAAGTATCTCTGGTCGATCCGGTTGTTCAAGACAAGAGCGCAGGCAGCCGACGCCTGCGACAATGGCCGGGTGAAATGGAATGGTAATGCGGTAAAGGCCTCCAAACATGTTCATGTAGGAGAACAGTACGACATACGGACCCCCGACCGTAAATGGGTGATCGAGGTAACCGGTTTGCTGCACACGCGGAAAGCTTACGCCGAAGCAATCCAATATTACAAAGACCTTACTCCCCCGGAAGAGCTCGAGGCGGGCGGCAGCCAGGCTTCCAGCTTCTACACAGGCAAGCGCCTGAGCAAAGTGGGACGGCCAACCAAATTGCAGCGCCGGGATCTTGACCAGTTCCTTGATAATTAATTAACCTCTTTTCCAACAACAAAAAAAGGATTCATATCCCAACTTTTTCTCAATAAAACACTATCTTGGTGGATGAACCTGCCGCGATAATCAGTGAAAAACGGTGGTATAAGCACAATAAACATGAAGAGAAATTTATTCACGGGACTGACAGCGGGACTAATGATGCTGGCCGTCACCCACAGCTACGGAAGTGATCAGTACTGGAGCAAATTCGACGGCAAAATCGCTCCTTCACGCCTGCCGATGGCAGTTACACCCAAAGAGTACAGCCTCTTTACGCTCAACCAGGAGGGCATGCGCCAGTTCCTGTTCGGCCTGGGTTCGAGTTATGAGCAGGCCAGGCAGATCCAGCTACCCGGCCCCGGCAATACCTGGCGCAGCTTCCGTGTATGGAAAACGCCTGCCATGGAGCCGGCGCTTGCGGCGCGTTATCCGGAAATGCAAACCTTTACAGCCGAAGCAACGGACGATCCCGGTGTGACCGCCAAGCTGGAGTGGACCCTCTTCGGGTTTACCGGCTATGTATTCGACGGCGATAAGACCTATATGATCGATCCGTACAGCAATGCAGCGGATGGCTACTATATCGTTTTCCTTCAGAAAGATTTTACCCCTACAGGCGTGCCCAGCGCCCCCTGTGGCGTCGGTCAGGCCTTTGGCCCCTCCGATCACGGCGCCCCGGTTAACGTAGGCAGCCAGGAACAGGGTAAAACGGCAGCAAAGACAAATGGAAGTGTGAAACGCTACTACCGCCTGGCCATGTCCTGTACCGGCGAATATGCGCTGAATGCCGTAGGCCCTACGGCTACGGTGCCGCAGGTGCTCAGCAAGATCATTACCACTGTCAATCGTGTAAATGGTTTTTACGAAAGAGAATTGTCGGTATCGATGAAGCTCATCGGTACTACCGACCAGGTGCTTTACGTAAATCCCTCGACAGATCCCTATAACTGTAATACGGCGTTAAACTGTCTTATCGGCGAAGCGCAAAACAATATCACGGCAGTGATCGGCGCAGCCAACTTCGATATTGGTCACATTCTGTGTACAGCAGGCGGCGGCCTGGCCCAGCTGGCAGCCGTATGCGGTGGCGGCAAGGCCAGCGGTACCAGCACTTCCTCAGGTCCCGACGATATCCATGTGATCCTGCACGAGATGGGCCACCAGTACGGTTCTGACCATACCTTCAGCGCAGGTACGGGCGCTTGCTCCGGCAACGGTAATGCGCTGACCGCCTATGAACCCGGCGCCGGTAACTCCGTAATGTCTTACTCCGGCGGCTGTACGCCCAACAATACCGGTCCCGGAGCTGATTACTTCCATGTCAGCAGCTTCAGCCAGATCAGCACTTTCCTTGCCGCACAGGGTTCCAGCTGCGGTGAAAGAGAGAACGCGCTGGTTTCGGTCGTGTCGCTGCCTGCCATTGTCGATACGTACAATATTCCCAGAAATACACCCTTTGAGCTGCTGGCGCCGATAGCGACAGCGACTTATTCATCCGAGCCGATCCGCTATTCCTGGGAGCAGTACGACCTGGGCAATTTTGAAGGTGTCGAAGCTTCGAATGGCAATGCTGCGGATGGCCCTATTGTGCGCTCTTATCCTCCTGATCTTTCCAGGACAAGGACTTATCCTGCGGTCGCCAATATCCTGTCTGCTGCCTATACCGCACCCGGCGAGCGTCTGCCGCAAAAAGAAAGGACTGTGCGCTTTAAGCTTACTGCCCGCAACGTATTCCAGGGATGGGGCAGCTTCAACTTTATTGATAGCGTGCTGCGGCTTAAGGTTACTGAAAATTCAGGCGATTTCAGGGTTACTGGTCCGAACACCGATGTGACCTGGGATGTAAATGAAAAGGAAGATGTGACCTGGTCGGTAGCAGGTACAGACGGCGCGCCGGTAAATTGCAAGCAGGTGAATATCTACCTGTCGCTCGATAACGGCATGACCTTTCCCTACCAGCTGGCTTCCAATGTGCCCAATAATGGCAGCTACAAAGTGAAAGTACCCGATGTGGTCACGACCACCGGCAGGATCAAAGTAAAAGGCGCCGGCAACGTTTTCTTCGATATCGGCCAGGGGGCTATTACAATTAACGGCAACCCCAACGGTATCCGGGAGCAGCAGCTGGCTGAAAGCCTCTCGTTCTACCCCAATCCCGCAACAGACCGGATCCATGTGCAGCTGAAAAAGCAGAACGGCAATACCCTGAAAGCGGTAATGTACAATGCCGTAGGCCAAAGAGTATGGGACGGAACGCTATCAGGCAGTACAGATATTCAAACTACTGGCTTTGCCCGGGGTAGCTACCTTATCCAGGTGCTGGACGAAAGCACGGGCGCCCGCATGACACAGAAGATTGCCCTGCGATAAAGCGATAAAGAGAAATCATTGACCGAAAGGCGCTGCAGCATGCAGCGCCTTTTTGTTCTGTATGCCGCCGGCACAGCCCCTTTCCTTCGATCCGGAATATTCCCGTTTCAGCAGCCGATATTCCTGTATAAGCTTCAATGGTGAGGGGCATGGTGGCTATAGCGTTATCTTGCATCTTATAAAACCTCAATCCAATAACCACAATGTTATGAAGCAAAAATTATTCTTACTGGCCGCAATGCTTCTTACCGCGGGAGCAGTAAAGGCGACCACTACAACGATCAACGCGGCGGGCCTTGTTTTCAATCCGGCAAGTGTAACGATCACGCTGGGCGATACTGTTAAGTTTGTATACGTAAGCGGCATGGACCATACGACTACCAGCAAGACGATCCCTTCAGGCGCAGCGGCCTGGGATGCGCCGTTGACCGCCAGCAGCACTACATTTGTCTATGTGCCCACAGTAGCCGGCACTTATGCTTACGTTTGTAAGCCACATGAGTCCCTTGGTATGGTGGGTACTTTTACCGTAAATGTACCTGTGGGTATTTCAGATAAAGAGATCGTCAGCACCTTGTTTAATATTTACCCCAACCCGGCGAAGAATGTGCTGCAGGTGACCCAGAAAGGTATGGCTAAGCCCGCAGCAGCAAGCGTTATGGACGTAAACGGCCGCCAGCTGCTGCAATCGGCGATCACGAACGGCAACATGAGGCTCGATGTGAGTACCCTGGTAGCCGGCATGTATTTTCTGAACATCAGCCAGGATGGCAAGCACTATATCAGCAAGTTTACTATTGCACGATAAGAAGTTGTACGTTGATTTGTTTGTTTAGGGAAGAAAAGCCATCTATGTCGGATGGCTTTCTTATATTTAAGCACCAAATCTTCTGTCAACCGACCGGCTTATGCTACGTGTGCTGCTTTGCCTCTTCCTGTTTCTGCCGCTGGCCGGCTATACCCAAACCGGTATTTATGAAGTGAAATCGGGAGCGGTTCATTTTTTTTCGGAAGCCCCCAAGGAGCTGATCAGCGCTTCGTCCAAAAAACTGAAAGGGTTTGTGGATGCCGGTCGCAAGACCTTTGCCTTCAAGATCGATATACCTTCCTTCGTAGGCTTTAATAATCCCCTGCAGCGGGGGCATTTCAACGAAAACTATATGGAAAGCGGGACCTATCCCACGGCTACTTTTAAAGGCAAGATCATCGAGGATGCCGACTTCGGAAAAGAGGGCAGCTACGAGCTCAGGGCCAAAGGGAAACTAAACATTCATGGTGTGGAGCAGGAGCGTATTATCAAAGTGATCCTGACCATAAAAAGGGGTAAGCTTACAGCAAAAAGCGATTTTACGGTATTGCTTACCGATCACAATATCAAAATTCCAAGGGTGGTGACCGACAAATTATCTCCGGAAATAAAAGTTACCGTAGAGGCCAGCCTGCAACCTCAAGTCAAATGATCCTTACCCGATTCCTGCTGATCGTGATCGCCTGCTACGCGCCCCTGGCTGTAGCGGCGCAGCGTCCTTTTATGCAGGATATATGGCTGAATGAGAATCGGACCCCGCTCAAAGCGAATGTATTGCTGCTCGATAGCAAAGGCTACCTGCTGGTTGGCACCGACCAGGGCTTGTTCCGTTACAACGGTGCGACCTTCAAATCGCCACGGAGTGCTATAAAAGCCCCCGTAACGGCCCTGGCGCATGATAAAGAGATCGTGTGGCTGGGCTATAAAGACGGGCGTATCGGTTACCTGGCGACACCCGATTCCATAGCAGAGTATGTTCCGAAGCAGTATAAGCCCGAAGCTGCCGTTACCGCGATCTGTCCCCGTCCCGACGGCAGCCTCTGGCTGGGTACGGAGGCTGGTATCGTACAGATCCGGCAGGGGCACGTTACTATTATTGGCAGGGATGCCGGTCTCAGCGACGATTTTATCTACCAGCTGGTATTCCGCGACGACCATTACCTGATGGCGGGCACCGACCAGGGGATCAATGCTATCCGCTTAACGAAGGACGGCAGGGAAATTACCGCCTACTCTTCCGGCGAAGGCCTGCAGGATAATATTGCAAGGGTGGTGGTGAGCACAGGAGCTGCGGGGCAATACTGGATCGGCGCACAGCAGGGAGGCTTGTCCTTGTTTGATAGCAGGGCAGGACAATGCCGGAAGCTGAACGTCTCCGGCGGCTGGCAATGGGGACAGGTCAACGATATTCTCCCGGTGCCGGGTAACCGCATGTGGGTGGCAACGGAGGACGGCTACCTGCTGGAGCTGATTCTTGTGGGACGCGATTCGGCCAGGGTCAATTCTTTTGCCCATCCCGATAAAAAAATCAATGACCTGGCGCTCGATCAATCGGGGAATATCTGGTGTGCGACCACAAAGGGGATCAGCCTGGTCACCGCCGAGTTCCTGGACTATTTTTCATTGAGCACACCTTACAGCCTTACCGGGGTTACCGCCATGTGCTGCGACCGGGACAACCGCCTGTGGCTGGCATTGAAGAACGACCTGTATCACATCGATCTTGCCGACGGGATCAAAATGCTGCAGAAAGTCTTTCATGCCGCAGAGCCGGTGAGCGCGCTTTTCTGCGACCAGGCCAATACTTTATGGCTGGGCACTTCGGGCGACGGTCTCTGGCGCAAAGAGGGCAATAAAACAACCTTTGAAAAAGTAAAAGCGGTAGCCGGCACCGAGAATATCCTCAGCATTGCGATATCGGGACAAACACTTTGGGTATCGGGACTGAACGGCGTACAGGAATTTGGAATACGGCCCGAAGGTCTGCGCGCTTTGCGGACACATGATAAGATGGCCGGGATCGGCAGCGATTACATCTATCAGCTCTATGCCGATAGCCGGCAACGCCTGTGGATGGCCACCGACGGCGCCGGCGTTTGCCTGCTCCATAACGGGCAATACCAGCACTGGAATACCTTTAAGAGTGCCAACAGCACCGTGGCCTATACCCTTACCGAAGATGCGGGAGGAGCTATCTGGGCGGGCACTTTGTACAAAGATCTTTTCCGGTATGCCGGCGATCAGTGGGAAAATATCCGGAGAAAAGAAGTGCAGGATATTGATGTGAACCTGTCGACAGTCAATGCGAATGCCACCGGGCAGGTCGTCGCCGTGTACCAGCGCTGTATCGACCTGTGGTACCCCGGCAGCCGCTTCTTCCGTCATTTCAACAGCCGTCACAGTATGGGTATGGACAGCACCTCCCGTGTGCTGAATTGCAGTGCGAGAGATACGGCCGGCAATGTTTATGTTCCTTTTGAAAAAGGGATACTCATCTTCAAAAACCAAAACGCGGTATATGATATCCGGCCGGGTATTTATATTCTGCGCGTCAGCAACAACTCGAAAGAGGTTGCCACAGGGCACACCGCATTTGCGCCCGATGAGAATTACCTGAGCTTTTACTTCGACGGTATCAGCTATACCAATCCTGAGCGGCTCAACTATCGTTTCCGCCTGGAAGGCTATAGTGACAACTGGGTCTATACCAATGATCCGGTGGCGACCTTTCCTAAACTGCCTGCCGGCACCTTTACCTTCAGGGTACAGGCCTCGCTGAATGGCGGCTTCGACAATGCCAGTGAAGCAGTTTATACTTTCAGCATCGCCGCACCTATGTGGCGGCGCCCCTGGTTCCTGGTTATAGCCGGGCTAGCGTTTGTCGCTGTCGTTTATGCGCTGATCCGTTTTCGCGATCGCAAGATGCAGCGCCTGGCCTTGCTTGAGCAGGAAAGGATCTTGTTTGACTACGAGCATCTGAAAGGGCAGGTCAATCCCCATTTCCTGTTCAACAGCCTGAATACGCTTACCAATCTTATTGAAGAAAATCCCGAAAGCGCTGTACAGTATACCGAGCAGCTGTCCGACCTGTACCGCAATATGCTTACCTATCACAACAAAGAGCTAATCTTCCTGGATGAAGAGCTAAAGCTGCTGTCCGCCTATCTTTATATACAGCAAAGCCGTTTTGGCGCAGCCTTGCAGTTCCGGCAGGAGATTCCCGAAACCTTGAAGATCCGGCGACGGATACCGCCAATGGCCCTGCAATTGCTGGTGGAAAATGCGATCAAGCACAATGTCGTGTCATCGTCGCTTCCGCTGGTCATCCATGTCAGCGCTACAGAAGAGGAATTGATCGTAAAGAATGAGATCCATCCTAAGATCAAAACGGAGCCGCAGTCGGGTATAGGCTTAGCCAATATCAGCAACCGCTATGCTTTGCTTACCCAGAAAAAGGTATATTACGGAAAGGAGGGTGATCACTGGATCGTCAGGTTGCCGTTGCTGTAAAAAAGCTGTATTTTAGAGCACAGGATATGAAAGTATTGATCATAGAGGACGAAGTACCGGCCTATAACCGGCTCAGCAAGCTGATCCAGGAAATGGCCCCGCTGGCCGATATTACCGGGCAGCTGGACAGTGTTGCTGCTGCCAGCAGCTGGCTGGCTGCCAATACCCTGCCCGATGTTGTCTTTATGGATATACACCTGGCCGACGGCTCCGCATTTGACCTGATGGAACGGGTAAAGCTGGATTGTCCCATCATCTTCACTACGGCTTACGATCAGTACGCGATCGACGCCTTCAAAGTATCCAGTGTCGATTACCTGCTGAAGCCGGTTAAGCGGGATGACCTGCAGCGGGCTTTCGCCAAGCTGAAGCAGTTCCGGGATATGTTCAAAGTTAATGCAGTGCCGGCAAGCGCAGCCGATAGCCGGCAGGAATACAAGAAACGTTTCCTGATCCGCTTCGGGGAGCATATCAAAACCCTGAACGTGGAAGAGATCGCTTACTTCTTCAGCGAGAACAGGGCCACCTTTGCTCGCAACCACGATGGCCGCAATCTTCCTGTCGACTACAACCTGGACGCGCTGGAGGCTATGCTCGATCCTGCTCTCTTTTTCCGCATCAACCGACAGTTTCTCATCAGCCTTGAGGCCATCTCCGAGATGAGAACCTATTCCAAAGCCAGGGTGATCGTTACCCTGAAGCCCCAGGCAACCGAGCAGCCGGTAGTGAGCTCCGAGCGTTCGGCCCATTTCAAGCAATGGCTGGCCGGTGAGCGCTGATCAGGGGTCCTATTCCCGTTTCGTTGTTGCATTTTCCCGCTTCATAGCATTAGGCTTTTATGCGGCAGGCTGATGGGATACATTTGTTTCCTGATCATTTGCCTATGAAGAAGATCCTTATCATTCTGCTTATCCTTGTGGCTGCCTGTGCGGGCGCCGGCCTGTACCTGTGGAATAAGCCGCATGAGAAGGCAGAAGACCGTAAAGCCATGGTCGTAACCGCAATGACGCTATCCGGTGCCTTTACGGAGAGTGAGCAAAAGGCAAACAGCATTTACCTCAACCAGGTGCTGGCCGTGAGCGGCACGGTGAGCGAGGTCAGCAAAAACCAGGATGGCAAGACGGTGATTGTGCTGGCCGGCAGCGATCCCCTGTCCGGCGTGCAGTGCACCATGAGAGAGGATGGTGTAAAGGCTGCAGCCGGCGACAAGATGACGATAAAAGGATTCTGCAACGGCTATACCCTGGTAGTGCTGCTCAGCGACTGTATTGTTCCCTAAAGTCTTCAATGTAATGAATAGAAAACGCACGACTAGCTTTGCCTGCCTGGCAATGGCCATAGCACTGGGATGTACGCATAGCCCTTCGCCCCGGCCCTCGGACCCCGACCCCGAGCAGCCGCCCGCAGGTCCCGGTCCTGCAAGCGATCCGGAGCACCCCAGCTTTAAAACGGATATACTGCCGATATTCCTTACCTATTGCAGCGGCTGTCACAACCAGACCACCAATAACGAAGGCTTTATATTCGTGAGCTACGAAACCATTACCGCTAAGAAATTTACTCCCGGCGACCCGGGAAATACCAAACTCTACGAAGCGATTACCGACGATGATGAAGAAGATCGCATGCCCAGGACGCCCAACCCGCGCCTGTCGGCAGAACGCATTACCCTGATCCGCAACTGGATCAGGAACGGAGCGCCCAACAACTGATTCTCTTAAGCAAACAAGATAGCATATGAAAAAACGGATACTCGCCGCACTCGTGATCCTGACAGGGGCAACCGCCTGCTACAAAGACAATGCCGAAGATATGTACCCTTCCGGTGGCAACAGCGGTGGTACCTGCGATACCGCCAATGTTACCTTCAGCGGTACCGTCAAGCCGATTATCGATGCCAATTGCGCTACCTCAGGTTGTCACTTCGATGCCAGCGTTACCGGTATTGACCTGTTCCACTATAGCGGTGTGGCTGCTGTGGCTAACTCGGGAAAGCTGGTCTCAGCCATTACGCACGACGGGCAGGCTTCCTTTATGCCCAAAGGCTTGCCCAAGCTCGACGATTGCAGCATAGCCAAGATCGTAAAGTGGGTAAACAGCGGCGCACCCAATAATTAACCTTTGCTTTTGTCCTCACAGAAAACATAAAATCATACAAGATGAATAAAGCAGCAGTAATCGTAGCGATGTTGTGCCTTCAGGCATCCTTTACGCATGCACAGAAATGGATGACCCGCACCGGTAAGGTTTCCTTCTTTTCCGCCACTTCGGTTGAAAATATTGAGGCCTTTAACAATGAAGCAGCCAGCGTGATCGATGCCAGGAGCGGTGATGTCGCCTTTATTGTGCCCATCAAAAGCTTCCGGTTCGATAAGGCGCTGATGCAGGAGCACTTCAACGAAAACTATATGGAAAGCAGCAAGTATCCCAAAGCAGAATACAAAGGCCGGATCACTAATCTTTCCGACGTGAACTTCAGCAAGGACGGTACTTACAACGTGAAGACCACAGGCAAGCTGACCATGCATGGCGTCACTAAAGAAGTGCCTGCCAGCGGCACGATTGTCGTAAAGTCGGGTATGGCCACGGTGAAGTCCAGGTTTATGGTGGCGCCCGCTGATTTCGGTATCAGGATACCGGCGGTAAGCGCTTCCAAGATCGCTTCTAAAATCGAGATCACGGTAGACAGCGTGCTGAAAGAAGCCAAATAATTCCCGTAGTTCATTGTCCCGCGCAGCAATGAGCTGCTTCACTCCCCCCAGCAAACAATCATTTGACCGCATATGAAACGAACCACTACGCTTTTCTCTCTTTTATTGCTGCTCCAGCTGTTCCCGCAAGTGGTACAGGCGCAGGAAAAAGATACTACGGCACACGATGGCGACGACCTGATGGCCATGCTGGCCGATGAACCGGGCGCAGCCAAAAAGGAATACACAATTGCTACCTTTAAAACCACCCGTATTGCCAATGGGCACAGCATTGAGAACGTGGGCAAAGGCATCCTGGACCTGAGGATCAACCACCGGTTCGGTCAGCTGAATGCGGGTGTTAAGGAGTTCTTTGGCCTGGATAATGCCACCACGCGTATCGGCCTGGATTACGGCATCACCGATTGGCTGATGGTCGGCATCGGCCGCAGCACCTTTATGAAAGATGTCGACGGCTTTGTAAAAGTGAAGCTGCTGCGGCAAACCGAGAACAATGGCATGCCGGTGAGCGTAAGCTATATGGGCGCAGTGTCGGCGCAGGATGTCAAGCTGCTGGAGCAGCCTGAAGGCGCCGATTATCCTTTCAGCAACCGCGTGGCTTATGTGAACCAGCTACTGATCGCGCGCAAGTTTTCAAACTGGCTTTCGCTGCAGCTGATGCCTACCCATGTTCATTATAACTTCGTGCAGTTCCGCGACGAGCCCAACGATGTGTTTGCCATGGGCGTAGGCGGACGGATCAAGCTCACCAACCGGATTGCCTTTACCGGTGAATACTATATGCTGCTGGGCGATAAGATGCGGAATACCCGCAATTCGCTGACGCTTGGATTCGATATCGAGACTGGCGGACACGTATTTCAGCTGATGTTCACCAATTCGACCGGTATTACCGAAAGAACAGTGATCGGGCAAACGACGGGAAGATGGGAAAAGGGCGACATCCATTTCGGGTTCAATATCTCCAGGATATTCACCATCGTAAGGCCGAAGGAATTCAGGAATACGAGAAATAAGATCTGGTAATACAGGCGATGGGGATGCCAGGGGCTGTCCGGGAGTGTCCGGACAGCCCTTTTTTTGTACGGCCTGGCCGCTTATTCCGGCATCGGATCTTCATATGGCTCCATGCGCTGCAGCAGCCCTTCGATATAGTGCAACAGATGGTCTTTGTCGGCGACTGCCATAGGTGCTACAATGCGACGTAGCGGCTCGGGATAAAAGCCGGCGACATGTGCCAGGCGACGTCCCCATTCTGTAAGGCTGATCTGGTGGCTGCGCTTGTCGCCTGGCATTGCTTTCCGTTGGATCAATTTTTTTTGTTCCATTGATTTCAGAGCAACGCTCAGCGTAGCCTTGCTCAAACGGAAGGAGGAGGCCAATTGGTTCAGCTGGCAGTTTCTTTCCCTGAAATGAATATGAATAAGAATATTGACCTGCAGCGGGCTGAGGCCATGCTCTATGGCCTGGGCTTTAAGCAGCTGCTCCATGAGATGGCTGATACGTTCCAGTCCTGTAACAATGCGGGCTGTAGCATCGTTTGCAGCAAATACCGATCGGGACATGATGTTAATGATTTGTAAATGATGTAATATCGGGACAAAGTTAGTAATACTAACGAAATGGAATAGATAAGGGTTTTGGAAACAGTCCGTGTTTCCGGCTCTGGCAAATAATGTTAGTAGTACTAATGAAAAGAGGGCATGTACCGGAAAATATTCATGTATGCCGGGCTGCTCCGCCAGGCCTTGCTGCTGGCCATTTTGAGAACAGGCGTAGCGTATTACCTTTGCCCGCAAATGTCCGCTATGCGATTACAATTTACCTTTCCGCTTGCCCTGGCGTTGCTGGCTGTAACGCCGGCCTTTGCCCAAACGCCGGTAAATACCGAAGAAGAACCACAGTATATCAACCCGCTGATGGGTGAAGACGACGAGCTGTACACTACGGGTTCAGCCGATACCGGCGGCGACCGTAAATACTATATCCAACCTCTGAACGAGATCACCATCCAGGAAAACCGCCTGCAGATCCCTTTTGCAGAGCAGAACCGCAATATCCGTATCCTGGACCAGAACCTGATCCGTACATTGCCGGTGAAATCAGTAAATGAGCTGTTGAGCTATGTTTCTGGTGTTGACGTACGCCAGCGTGGCCCCTGGGGCGTTCAGAGCGATATCGGTATCGACGGCGGCACTTTCGACCAGACACTGGTGCTCATCAACGGGATCAAGATCAGCGACCCCCAAACCGGTCACAACATGATGAATATCCCGGTACCGCTGGAAGCGATCGATCGCATCGAGGTGTTGCGCGGCCCCGCGGCCCGTATCTATGGTGTCAATGCGCTTAATGGCGCTATCAATATCATCACCAAAAAGCCGGAGCGCACCGGCGTTACAACCAATGTATATGCCGGCAGCAGCTTTAACCGCGATAGCAGCGACAACAAGCTGTATGGTGGCTATGGCGTACAGATGACCGCCAGCCTGGCCGGAGAAAAGGTGCAGCACTATATCGCGCTGAGCCGGGAGCAGGCTTCCGGCTACCGGTACAACACGGCTTTCTACAACAACAAGGTCTTTTACCAGAACAATATTGAGCTGGGACAAGGCAGCGCCCTGCAATTCCTGGGCGGCTATACCGGTAACGATTTCGGGGCCAACAGCTTTTATTCCGCTCCCGGCGATAAGGAGTCGAAAGAGAAAGTAGAGACCGGTTTACTGGGCGTGAGCGCTACCGTAAAGGCCAATCCTTACTGGACCATTAAGCCCAGGGTGAGCTACCGGTACAACCACGACGATTACATTTACATAAGGCAGAAGCCAGAGGTCTATCATAACCGTCATGAGACGCATGTGATCGATGCCGAACTGAACAATACTTTCGAGACAGACCTGGGCATGTTTGGCCTGGGGCTGGAGCTGCGCAACGAGCGGATCAACAGCAGCAGCCTGGGCAACTGGCAACGCAGCAACTACGGTTTTTTCGGAGAGTACAGCTTTAATAAAGTGAAGAACCTGCTCGTGAACCTGGGCGCCTACGCCAATTATAATTCCGAGTTTGGCTGGCGGGTATTGCCGGGCATCGATGCCGGTTACCGTATTTACGGAGGCTGGCGGATCTTTGCCAATGCCGGGGCGGGACAACGCCTGCCTACCTATACCGATTGGTATTATAAGGGACCGCAAAATATCGGGAACGACCAGCTGCGGCCCGAGTATGCCTACAATGTGGAAGGCGGTGTCAAATACAACGACCGCAGGCTCAATGCTTCGCTGAGCTACTTTACCCGGCATACCGACGGGTTTATTGATTGGGTGAAAGATACCGTGACGGCGCCCTGGCAGCCGCGCAACTTCAGCCAGATCAACACGCGGGGAATTACCTTGTCGGCCGATTACCGCTGGCGCAGCCCCGATGAATCTCAGGCTCCGGTAGCGCTGATCACCGGCCTTTCCTATACCTATCTTGATGCTTCTATCAGCGCCGATGCGGCAGCAGGAGATGCGAAGCCGGTTTTATCACAGTATGCGCTGGAGCATTTGCGTCACCAGCTGTGCGCCAACATCAACGCGGAGTTTTTCCATATGCTTACAGTAACTGTCGCTGCCCGTTACCAGCAGCGGGTAAGCTATAAGGACTACGGCCTTCTCGATGCCCGCATTGCTTATGTGCATCGCCGTTTCAGCATTTATGCTGACGTAACCAACCTGACTAATGTGCAGTACATTGAAACAGGCGCTGTACCAATGCCCGGCCGCTGGGTAACCCTGGGCCTGAAATGGGCCTGGTGGCAGCACTAAAATAATCATCCAGACACCACTGTATGACCAGATCCGGCCCGTGGCCGGATCTTCTGTTGATGGACAGGATTAATTTTTAATGACCGGATTATGAAAGGTATGTATTGGCCGGAAGCAGAAAATATGCTTCCGGCCAACACTATTTTCTACTCCGGCGCGTTAGTACCCTGGCGGGTTATCTTTGTCTTGCTATTAGGCGCGGCAATTTTTGTACCTTGACAAAGTTTTGCCAGCCACAGAAATTGTATAGCGGTTTTCTTTTTGCAGAGAATAGGATCTGTCGTTACCAAACAAAACACCCCCGGCGATGGAATTTGGAAAGGTTACCCAACAAGAATTGGATCAGATTGATTTTTGCTTACCCCCGGATCCTGAGACCAACCGGCCGATCCTGGCCAAAGGGAAAGGGAAAACACGTTTTTATATCGGCTGTGCGAAATGGGGAAAAAAGGATTGGGCGGGCGCCATTTATCCTCCCGGGATAGGCGAGCAGGACCTGCTCCATTACTATTCCCGGCTCTTTAATACCATTGAGTTCAGCGGCTTTTACTACAACCTCCACAGCAGGGAGCAGATCCTGAAATGGAAAAAGGCCGTCCCACCGGGATTCCTCTTCTGTCCCAAGCTGCCCCAATACATCACCCATGTGCGGCGTCTGAAAGACGTGCAGCGCCAGGTAGCCGAATTCGTAGACCTGGTTTCCGTTTTCGGCAGGAACCTGGGGCCGGTTTTCCTGATGCCGCATCCGCAGATGCAGCCACAGGAAAGGGATACGCTGGAAGCCTTTATTGAGAGCGTTCCCTCATCCGTCGACTTGTTCCTGGAATTGCACAATAAAGCCTGGTATCCCTCGGGAAACTATGATGCAAAGCTTTTTCAATTCCTGAAGCAGAAAAAAAGAGGAACGGTGATCACCGATTCGGCCGTCAGCCCCGAAGCCCTGCATATGCAGCTGAGCCGGCCGGAATGCTATATCCGCTTTATCGGCAACGCTTTGCATGCTACTGATTACCGCCGTATCGACAATTGGGTGGAACGGATAAAGCAATGGATGGATGCCGGCCTGGAAAAATGCTATTTCCTGGTGCACCAGCGTGACGAACGGCATGCCCCGAAGCTGATCCGGTACCTGGTCGAACGGCTGAACAGTCATTGTGGTACAGCGCTGCCCCTACTGCCTTTGCAGGCGCCTCTTGTGCACAGCTAACGATTGCCTTGGATTGGCATTTCTTCAATACGCATTTTCAGGTAAAAAACCGGTTTTTAAAAGAAAATTACACGTTTCTTTCACAATAGTTAAACAATATCTTAATACGGGCGATAATATAGCCTTAATATGAACGGGAGAATTTTGCAGCATAATCAACAAAATCCATTATGCGACTTACTTTACGTTCATTGCTTACCCTGCTGTTCCTCTGCGGCGCCTGGATAACCCGGGCGCAGGTAACAACAGCTGGTCTTCACGGCTTTATTAAGGATAGTGAAAATAAAGGGCTTCCCGGCGCTACTATCAAGGCCGTTCATACGCCCTCAGGTACCACCTACGGAACAATGACGCAAACCGACGGTAACTTCGTTATCCAGGGTATGCGTCCCGGTGGTCCCTACACAGTGGAAATTACTTATATCGGGATGACCCCGCAAAAAGTAGAAGGTATCGAGCTGAGCCTGGGCGAAAGCTATACGCTGAACCGCAGCCTGAAAGAAACGGAAGGCGAAGAAATTAAAGAGGTGCAGATCGTAGGTAATAAGAGTGCGATCCTGAACAGCGACCGTACCGGCGCGGCGACCAATATCAACTCCCGGTCTATCAGCCGCCTGCCCAATGTGAACAGGAGCCTTACCGACCTTACCCGCCTCACGCCGCAATCCAGCGGTAACATCAGCCCTGCCAGCAGCAGCGGCGGTTTTGCCGGAAGGGACGGCCGCTACAACAATATCCAGATCGACGGCGCCAACTTCAACAACGGTTTCGGTCTCAGCTCCGATCCGCTGCCCGGAGGGGGCAACCAGCCGATCTCGCTGGATGCGATCGATGAAGTGCAGGTGAATGTGGCGCCCTACGATGTGCGCCAGAGCGGCTTTACCGGCGCCGGTATCAATGCGGTTACCCGCAGCGGTACCAACGAGCTGAGCGGATCGGCCTACGGGTTTCTCAGGCCAAAGAGCTTTACCGGCTTAAATGTAGGTAACCAGAAGCTGAAAGAGGATGCCCGTATCTCCAATAAAATTATCGGTGCACGCCTGGGCGGACCTATCATCAAGGATAAGCTCTTCTTCTTCGCCAATTTCGAATATGAAAACCGCCAGGCCTCGGGAAATACCTGGCTGGCTACGCGTCCCGGTCTTCCGCAAGGTGGTAATGTTACCCGCGTGTCGGCTGCCGATCTCGATGCCGTTAGTTCCTATCTGAAGTCCAATTACGGCTACGATCCCGGGGCCTATGAAGGATATGCCAACAATTATACCAACAAGAACACCAAGGCCCTGCTGCGCCTCGATTGGAACATCAACGATAAGCACAAGCTTTCTATACGGTACAACCAGATGAACGGTACCAACGATCAGGGTACCAATAACAACTCCGGTCCCAATCCCCGTTCTTCGGCTAACCGTATCAGCAGCGAGTCGATCTCCTTTGAAAACGCCAACTACTCGTTCAAAAATACCGTATATTCTGTTGCGGCTGAGTTGAACAGCACCTTTGGTTCCCGCATCAGCAACCAGTTTCTGGCTACCTACAGCCGTATCCAGGATACCCGCGAAACCCCTGGAAGTATCTTTCCCTTTGTTGATATCTGGCAGGAAGGACGGAACTACATCAGCTTTGGCACCGAGCTGTTTTCGTACAATAATGATGTGATCAACCACAACTTCAACTTTACCGATAACATTACTTATATCACAGGCCGGCACACCTTCACTGCCGGTGCGAGCTTCCAAACCATGAGCTACGCAAACAGCTACCTGCGTGAAGGCACTTCTTATTACCGCTACGACTCACTCTCACAGTTCCTTAGCGGCGGCCGTCCTTCCAGCTATGCAGTTACTTATCCTTTCGCCGGAAGCGATGGCTATGCCAAAGTGAAGTTCGGTCTGGCAGGCGCTTATATACAGGATAAGATTGCTGCTAATGAAAGACTTAACATTACCCTGGGTGTTCGCGCCGACCTGCCCATCTACCTGGATAAGCCGCCGGCAAATCCTGTTGTAGACACACTGTCCCTGCTGAACAAAGACGGGCAGCCGACACACTATACTACCGCTTCCTGGCCCAAATCAAAACCCCTGTTCTCTCCCAGGGTTGGCGTGAACTTTGACGTGCTGGGCGATAAGACCTTGCAGCTGAGGGGCGGTACGGGTATCTTTACTGGTAATATTCCTTTCGTGTGGTTAACCAATATGCCTACCAATGCCGGTGTGCTGCAGAATACCTTTGAGCCGGTAGATAACACGACGCTGAGCCAGATTACCCACCTGGAAAAGGATCCGCGCTACTGGGTAGATCACCTGCCCGAGCGCTTTCCGAAGTCGCCGGGTGCCAAAGCGCCGGGTAGCGTAGCCCTTATCGATCCCGATTTCAAAATGCCCCAGATATGGCGCTCTAATATCGGCGCCGATTACAAGCTGCCAGGTCTGCCCCTGGTTGCCACCCTCGATGTGATCTACAGTAAAGATATCAACGCCGTCTACCAGTTCAATGCCAACCGCAAAGATGCGCCCCAGCAGCTGGATTATTCCGGCGATCACCGCGACTACTGGGGCGGCAGCAGGAATGCTACCTATAACCCCGCTACAGGAACCGTTATTCCAGTGCTGAGCAATACTGGTAAGGGCTATTCCTTTACCTCTTCGATAGGCGTAACGCTCAATCCTTTCCATGGTTTTGCCGGTAGCCTGTTCTATACTTATACCAATGCCAAGGACATTTCCGGTAACCCGGGTTCAGCAGCGGGTTCGGCCTGGAGCAACAACTATGCGGTCAACGATCCCAATGAGCTGCTGATGGGCTGGTCGCAATATGCCGTACCGCATCGCATTGTAGGAACCCTCTCTTACCGCATCGAATACCTGAATCACCTGGCCACTACATTCTCCCTGTTTTACCAGGGATCTAACCAGGGTCGCTTTGCTTACACTTACAATGGCGATATCAATGCCGATGGTGTGAGCCTCGACCTGCTGTACATTCCCAGCAATGCCGCCGATCTGAACTTCGTGCCGATCAAGGATAAGAATGGTAATACCACTTTCAGCGCCGAGCAGCAAAGGCAGGCTTACGAGCAGTTTGTGGCCAGCAGCAAAGCGCTTTCTAACAGCAAAGGCGGCTATGTAGAACGCAACAACGGCCTGATGCCCTGGATCAATCGTTTCGACTTCCGTTTGCTCCAGGATGTATTTGTTTCCACAGGTAAAAATAACCGCAGGCACACCCTGCAGGTAAGCCTCGATATGATCAATGTAGGCAACCTGCTGAATAAGAAATGGGGGCTCTACAAGCAGCTGAGCGGTGGTTCCGATTACAACTTCCCCCTGCTTAACGTAGTGGATGCCAACGGAAGGCCGACTTCCGATAAGGATTACACGCCCTCCAGCAAGCCTTCCTTCCAGATGATCACGGTGAAGGATGAGGCAGGTAAAACCATACTGCCTTCCGATCCCTTCCGCAACCTGTTCTCTACCGGCAGCACCTGGGGTATGCAGCTGGGCTTGAGGTACACGTTTTAAAGCGCAGATATTGCGATCATAAGAAAGCGGCCGGTTTATCCGGCCGCTTTTCTTTTTGTCTTAGGGAAAGCATCTCAATGTTGCTGCAAGGAAAAGGTGCCAGGGATGCTTTCGGGCTTAAGTAATTTCCTGACTATCATTAGCAGGCGTCTTATCAGGCGCAGCCGCTGGTCGGGCAGTTCTGGGCTCCTGTCGGGCAGTTGCCGCATACGGTTACCGGGTTCTGGGTAATACAGGGGCCGCAGTAAGAAATGCCTGCTGTATAGCAGAACTGTGAGGCTCCTCCAGCCAGCTGGTTTTGTTCCGGGTTGTCTAATGCAGTAATGGAACGCTTGTTCAGATCGAGCTTTTTGAGCTGCATGGCCTTCTTTTTCATAAGTTTTGATGTTTTTAGGTCATCTCCCTTGTCTTATCCGCCATAAGGAGTTTTCAGCGTTACTGTTGTTGGTGATGCGTTGTTAAAGCAACAGTATTTCCAAATCTATGATAATCGCTTTGCAGCCCGGACTGCCGTTTGGTGTCGTGTGGGGAATACTTTGTCGCAGGCCTGTTCCGCTTTGTGGCACGAAAGGAGGAGAAAAGAAAAAGGGCTGTCCGGTGATCCGGGCAGCCCTGCAGTTATTTTAGAAAGAGATCAGCTTTATTCCTGTTCGCTCACCGTCTCCGTGGTTCCTGTTGCTTTCTCTGCCTTTTTCTTGCCCCTGTTGTCGCGGGCCATGCGTGAATACACCGAGATCTTCTTGTCGAAAAGGAACTGGAACAGCAATACGGTATAAGAAGTGTGATAACCCAAGGTGTTGTAGTATTGTCCGGCAAATTTGCGGATCTTGGGCAGCTTATTCCAGGGAACGGAAGGGAAATCATGGTGCTCGTTGTGATAGCCTACATTGAGGTTAACGGTATTGAGCGGGCCATAATAGCTTTTGGTTTCCTGGTCGCCATGAGTGAGGAAGTGTTCCTGTACCCAGCGCGCACCCAGCGGGTGCAGGCCGATGGAAAAAAAGAAGCTGGCCACGAGGTAAACGGTACCCTTTGCACCGAAGAAATACACGACAGCCGCCATGAACGCGATCTGGATGATCCAGTTGACTACAGTCCAGGCGTCGAAGATCTTGATCTCTTTGGTCAGGCGCAGGGGACGCAGGGCCTGAAACACCGGATAGAAGAGCAGCCACAAGGCTTTGCCTACTGGGGCATTATTGATCAGCTTGGCTTCCCAGCGGAAAGGCATGTCGGCGTCGACGGCTTCCACGCCCTGGAAAGAGTGATGCTTGAGGTGGTATTTGGTAAAAGAGATCGAACTGGGAAATACCTGCGGCAGATTGGCGATAAGGCTCGCAATGGTGTTCAGGGTGCGGTTCTTGAACAGCAGGTTGTGAGAGCACTCGTGAACGCATACATAGAGGGTATGGCAAGCGAAGGCGCCTACCAGGTAAGCCACTACGAAAATCGCCCACCAGGGCATGTCTTTGGTAAAATAAGAGAGGACTACCTGTATGCCTACGCACAGCAGGATAACCAGTAAAGTATAGGGATTCCTTCCGATAAGGGTCCTGATCTCGGGATGTTTCTGAATGATCTCCTTGGTACGTGCTTTATGTGGTTCAGGGTTGTCCGACCAGCGAAAAGAAGTTAATTTTGCCATCTCAGTATTCTAGCTAGAAATAATGGGCAAAAGTAATGAATACTTAAGAAATCTGGCTTAGCAATTTCCTATCCTTATATATTAAACTATCGTACACCATGCGCCGTATCGCCGGATTCTTGTTTCGTTCGTTCCTGCAGGGCTTAGTTATCCTGGGGCCAATTGGCGTTACTGCTTATGCGATCTATTTTGTATTCACCAGCCTGGACCGGATGGTGCCCTACGTGTCGGAATGGGCTCCGGGCGTGGGCTTTATGATCGTGGTGGTTTTTATCACGTTGGTCGGCTACACGGGTACGCGCTTCTTTTTCGGGCGCTGGATCGTAGAAGGGTTCAGCTACCTGCTCGAGCATACGCCGGGGATCAAGCATATCTACTCGTCAGTCAAAGATGTGATCGATTCCTTTGTCGGCGATAAGAAGAAATTCAACAGTCCCGTGTGGGTACGTACCAGCGAGCAGCCCGAAATATGGCGTATCGGCTTTCTTACCCGCCAGGACCTGGGCGAGTTGGGTATGGGAGACAAAGTGGCCGTATACCTGCCGCATTCCTATGCGATCTCCGGTTGGGTGATCATTGTGGACAGCGATACAATTAAGCCGGTTGAAGGAATGAATGCCGCTGAAGCGATGAAATTCGCGGTAAGCGGCGGTATTGCCGGCTTGCATGTGCACGAGCATCATCACGAAGAGACCAAGGCATAGCTTTCTTTACAGGCAAGCGCGGTGCAAGCAGGGTTTCAGGCCTGCAGGCGCCGCCCTTCGCGCATTACGGATGATAAGATCAATGTTTGTTGAGCAGCACGCTGGCATAGGCCATTACCCCTTCTTCCCGGCCTACAAACCCCAGCTGTTCCGTAGTAGTAGCCTTAATAGACACGTCGGTGCGTGGAATGCCCAGGGTAGTCGCAATGGCATCGATCATTTTGGGGATATGCGGCTTGATCTTCGGCTCCTGCAGGCACACCGTACTGTCGATATTGACAAGCCAGTATCCCTTTTCCTTTACCATATTGTAGCTCCTGCGCAGCAATACTTTACTGTCAATCCCCTTGTAGCGGACATCTGTATCCGGGAAATGCGTGCCGATGTCTCCCAGGCCTACCGCGCCCAGCAGGGCGTCGCAGATGGCATGTAGCAATACATCGGCATCCGAATGACCCACAGCGCCTTTATGATGCTCCAGCTGTATGCCGCCCAGCCAGAAGGGTATTCCTTCCTGCAGACGGTGAAAATCGATTCCGTTTCCAATACGTAATTGCATGATGATAAATATTCCGTGGATAAAATATGTTATGGTGTATGCATGGCAAAAATAAAAAAGCCGTTTTTACCGGGCAAATGTAAAAACGGCTTTTTTATTTAAGGGTATCTTCCTTCAGGAAGAGAATTTGGTAAGGTGATAGACTATCCGGTACGAAAACAGCCAATTGAATTTTGTCCCAAGCCTATCACCTTAGTCTGCTTAGCCTTCTTTTTTCTGGAAGAAGGACTTATCGAAATCGAAAAGTAAAGAGAAGCGGAGGGTGTTGGACAGCGGGTTACGCGCTACGCCGGATCCGGAGGGAACCAGGTAAGAGAAGTTCAGGCCGAATACGCTGTAGCGTACACCCAAACCGCAGGTAAAGTACTGACGATCACCGTTATTCTTGTTTTCATAAAAATAACCGGCACGTACCGCAAACTGATCCTGGTACCAGTACTCACCACCTATAGAGATGGTAGTGCCGTAGCCGGGAGGTGCTTTGGTGAAAGAGCCCAGCATGCCGGATACCACGCCGTCATTGGGAATATAACCACCCGAATCCACGCCGTTCACATCTTTATAGTAACGGGGAGCCGGAACGAGGGCCTTATTCAGATCCAGTGCGGCCGTCACTTTATTGTAAGCATCGATCTTATAGGTATATGCTGCACCCAGGCCAAGGTTGATCGGCAGGAAGTCGCGCTGGTTTTGCGAATAGCTGATCTTTGAGCCCACATTGGACAATACGGCGCCGGCGCTGAAGGTACCGCTGCGGTCTTCTGCCATTTCTTTGGTCGAGGTGTAAAAGACGCCTGCGTCTACAGCAAAGGCTTTACCCGGGCTATAAGCGCCGGCCTCGTTGGGTGCGCCTGCTGCAATGTTGGAACTGATGTAACGCATTGTCGCGCCTACCGAAAGCTGGTTGGAAAGACGGATAGAATAACCAAGGTCGAAGGAGAACTCCCTGGGCTTACCGCTACCGGCGGGTTGGGCATCGAAAGTCGTATAGTCGATATTACCCAGGTTGAAATAACGCAGAGAGGCGCTGATAGCCTGGTTGCTTTCCTTCCCGAATTTCTTGTAGGCAGAAAGATAACCCATGAAAACATCGGGAACAAGGTCTTTCAGCCAGGGAGTATAAGTTACGGAAATGCCCATATCCTTGGGGCTCATAGCCAGCTTGGCAACATTCCAGTATTGGGCATTTGCGTCAGGAGATAAGGCGATGCCGACATCACCCATAGCGCCGCTGCGGGCATCGGGTGAAATGCGTAAAAAGGGTACTGCGGTAGTAATTGCACCAACCCTTCCATCTACTCCGGTTCGTTGTGCGTAAGTTTGGGTACCTATTAAGCCGGTCAGCATAGTCAGCCCGACAATAGCAAAGCGTTTAGCCATTCGTCTTCTTGTTAGTTAATAATATAAGTTTAATGTAGAAGTGTTGCTACAATAGGCTTTATCAGAAGAGGTTTTGGATTTGACCAATCTTGTTTTGTTAATAACAGGTGGCAAAGATAAGGTAAAAATATCCAGATCGCGGATTAATATTATAATAATGACCGGGCAGGGTTTCTGCCCGGTCACCGGGCAATGTATCTATTAACGGAGCAACACCAGTTTTTGGTATGCTTTTGCCTTGATTCCTTTAGCGGTTTTTACATCCAGGCGGTAAAAGTATACGCCTTTAACCAGGGGTACGCCGCCTTCGCCCAGGCCATCCCAGGTTATTTCCGTACGGTTGCCGGTTGTGGTCAGGTTCTGCCTGATCACTTTAACCAGCTGGCCGGATGCGGAATAAATAGCCAGGCTTACATCCATATCCTCATTTTCCAGGTTATGCTGGAATACAAAATGGGTGATGTTGGTCATGGGGTTGGGGTAGTTGTAGAGGTCGCTGATAAAGCCCTTGTCCTGGTTCTTTACCTCAAACACTACGGTGCCTTCGCCGGAGTTGTTATAAACATCCCATGCTTTTACACGGATGGTATGCATCCCGTCGGGGAGGTTCCGCAGCTGAAAATTGCGGATATAACCCTTCCTGTAATCGTTGGGCTCGGTGCTGAAATAGCTGCTGATGGGCATGGGATTCTGAACATCGTCGTCCAGTATCGCAACCATATCATGGCCGATAGAGCTTCCGGAAATGTTGAAGCCGTTGTCATCGTACATCTTCACAAAGAGCGTCGGGTTGGGTCCGGTTACGCCGCCATTCCTGAACTTGTCGTTGTCTATGAAAGGCTGCACGATGGGCGCATCATTGTCTTCACCGGCTTTATCGTTGTAGCCCCCTACCGTGTAGCTGCTGTCGATGCCCGATGCATCAGTTACGTCGCTATTGGCATAATAGCTGATCTTGCCCTTGCCATAGCTGTAATTGATATCCTTGGGCGCAATAAAACTGGCTGAAAAGTGGCCGCCGGTCACGGTGCCCTGTACATTGGCGACAACAGTGGTCTGCAGAGGAAAGCTGGCAGTAGTGTTTGGATCGGGGTTTACCGTCTGGACTTTGCGCATTTTATCATAGATAGTCACATATACAACACCATTGAAGTCGTTCAGCACATTATCGTTCTGGTCTTTCACAAAGCCGCTGAGCACATACCGGCCCAATGCTTTGATGGTATCCGTATCAAATGCGCTGCCGTCCTGTTCCATCTGGAGCTTTTCGGTAACCACTTTGTGCACGGGCATAGCGATATAGAGGGCAGGGTCGCCCAGCACGGCATATTTGTGGTTGTTCATGGGGTCGTTGATAAAAGTAGTTTTTCCTGTACGCAGCGCTTCGCCCAGGTTGCGCCATTTCCCTTGTGCGTCTTTACCAAACTGCGCATGCGTGTAGGCAGTATTGAGGCTTTTATTGGGACCGGGATAAACCACCTGCGTGGTCGTGATCATGGCGATAGCGCCATATTCGGGGCTTATGGTGAGCTTGGCGCCGGCTGAACGCTGCCCGGGGTCGTCGAAGCGGCCGAAGTCGCAGGTGGCTGTAACCATTACGGGCAGCTTATCCTTATTTTTCCAGGCATTATAGTCTTCAGAGGTAAGGATAGCTTCGTGGGCCCAGCGCTCGGGACTACCATGGCCGGTATAGCTGGCGAGCACGGTGCCGGCGGCAATCTGGTCATCTGTTGCTTTATTAGCCGTAGGATAACGGGGTCCCGCAGGTGTGCTGACCTCGCTCATGGCATCACAATAGATCTTGTACACATTATACACATTAGCCGAATCGTAGAAAAAACGGTTTACTGTTTCGCAGTCATCAAGGTGGTTCATCGAATTATTCTTCTCGGTAGCCATGTTGTCATGGTCGTCGGCAATATAGGTGACCACATTTTTCCAGGGGCCGAAGGAGGCCGGGCTGACATAGTGCTTTACCTTGTTGACATAATCCTGAGCTTCCTGGGCAGTATAGGCCGGTATCCTCCCGGTGCCTACATCTACGATATGAAGTGTCGGGTACAGTAAAGGATCGGCATTGATATCATCATTTTCATCCAGCAGCGCAAAGAAGTCGTCTGAAGAAAAGGCCGAAGTGCTCATCGTGCTGTTATACGTCTCGTAGGTGGGGACAAAATTGGTGTTGAAGCCGATGCGGTTTTTATAGTCGTAGGAAGCTGCTCCCATAAACAATACGTTCCGGATCATACCGGCTCCGCTGCTCTGTGCGCGGTTGTAGAACATGCGGACAAAGTTGCGGATACCGCCGATGTCCTGCCCGCCGGAAGAAAACTCATTGTAGATCTGGCCCAGGGGCACCACGGCTACGGTTATCCCGTCTTTCTGGCGGTGAAAGTTGGCCAGGTCTTCAGATGCTGCCCTGAACGCTTCCGGCGTTACGATCAGGAAGTCGACCTGACTCATGCCGTGCAGGTCCTGGTTGGCCACATTGCCTATAGCAACAGGAGTGCCGTACTGGCTGCCGTCGTATGCGATAAATTCCTTGAGGCTTTTACCAGCCCTGGAAAAAGTATAGCTGCCGCTGCCCGGGCTGCCCTCCAGGTTGACCGGCGAAAAGGGGTTGGTAATATCCCATACTTTCAGGCTGCCTGGTGCATTCTGCAGCGTATAAGAAGCGTTTTCGCCTGCCGGAATAGTGGTGCTCTGCCAGGAACGGAAGGCAAGCTGGGGGCCGGAAAATACCGGCTGCCGCTTATAGTTGAAGCAGACATAGTCAACATAAGCCGCTCCTGTACCGGAGGGGAAGTACTGGAACCTTAAGGGAACCGGGCCGCTGCCTCCCGGAGCGTCGACGGAATCAAGCCTGGTGCTGGGAAAAATGAGCAGATCTTCATTTGGCGCCTGCCCCAGGATTGATGTGGCTACCGTTACATTATTAAAGCTCATCCTCAGGCTGTTGCCACTGTTGGTGTTGATATTGCCTACATTGGACCTGATCCTGATCTTGCCAACAGCAGGCCCCAGGTTCACATTCATGGTTTGCGAAGGATTGCTGGTTCCGATAGAGTTCATTTTATAGCCCCACCACATCTTTCCTATAGAGCCAAGGTTAAAGCTGTCGCTGTCGATCAGGTAGTAGTCGTCGAAGGTGGAAACATTGAGCGTTGCCGGCGCTGTGGCAGCTTCGCTGGTAATGCGCTTGCCCGGTCCGAGATCAAAGTTCAGGAAATAATAGCTCTGGTTCTCGTAATAGTTGCTGGTGTGATTGAAGCTTTGATTCACAGAATCCTTGCTCCATAAGGTGGGGCCATTGGCATAGAACAGTACATAATCGCCGGGAGCGAAGCTGCTGCCGGAGCTCTGTACCAGGATGGCATTTTCGATCAGGTCCTCGGGCTGATCGTTGGTTACTTTTTCGGGCAATACCGTACCGCCGTTGCCATAAACACGGATATTGGCCGGGTCGATGCCAGCCGGGTTGATGCCCATGCTTTGCAGGAAATTGTAATCGATCTTGTAAATGCCCCGGGAAGGCACCGCGATCTTGTACCAGGTGCCCGATGCCAGCACCGAATGCGGCACATCCGTCGGCTTTTGAACAATGTTGCCTGAACCGTCGTCCGTTTCGGTTACCTCCAGGTCGAAGGAGACCAGGCGTTCCGCGCGACCGTCAACGATACGGTAGGCAGGTATCTGCACAAAAGCCATCATTTGTTTGCGCTCTATACCCGTAAAGATGTCCGGCTCAAAGCCACCGGTCTTCCTGACGCCGGCAGGTACAGCAGCTACAGGCTCTGTCTTTACGTTAATCAATTTTACAATAGGAGTGCTGTTGTATTTCAGTTGGATCTTCTCCGATACGACGCCCTTATTGGTATTGTAGCTATTAACGGTATGATGGGATACCACTACTTTTTGTTGTGCCGAGAGGCAAAAGGGAACTGCGCCAAGCAACCAAACACACAAGAAAAATTTCTTCATTCTGAAAATTTTAGGATAGTAATCCCGCTCCCGGGTACTATATAACGTAAAATACCAAGCTGTAGTATAGCGAAAAGGCTACCAAAATTACACGAAAAAAGACAGATTCAGACTCCGGTATCGTGGGGTAGGGAATTGTTATTAACGAAAGGGACCGGCCATCAAGACAAAAGAAGTCTGTCGCTATATCCGGCGCAGCATATTCCTGGACGAGCGCAGCAGCAGCAAAGTCAATACCAGCAGCATCAGTACCATCAGGGCGCCGATGATCCAGGCATCTTCCAGGTGGATATGCAGGTCCATTGTATTCAGCCATTGTATCATAACGCAATGAATGCCAAAGGTGATGAGCGCGGCTGCTACTACAGCAGAGCTGATCCAGGGAAGGAAGAAACGGTTCAGGATACGGCGCAGGGTGCGCGGCGCATAGCCCAGCTGCTTCATCAGCCGGATATGGCCTGCCGCACGCTGTATTGTGATCTCGACAAAAAGGATGAAAGAAAGCAGCGCCATGCCCACCACAATAAGAGCTACCCCACCCACTGAGCTGACGATGGCCTGCACTACGGTGCGTATCCGGTTCCAGCGCAGCTGCTCTTCGTTGGTCGTATAGCTTCTGGATTTGAGAAAATCAACGAAGGTTTTATCTGAAGGGTCCTGCACCTTAACGACCAGGCGGGAAGGGTCGGGCGTAGCGCTGTTGCCGTACTTCCGGTTCATTTCTTCCATAAAGCTGCGGGGGACCAGCACCGAGCTGATCCGGTCGGTAAAGCCCACTACCCGGGCACGGTATTTTTCTTTTCCCCTGGCGACTTCGATCTCGAAAGGCAGTGCCTTGATCGAGGTTTGTGATAGCTGGGGCAGGCCCTGGCTTAAGGCAAACCCGTAGTTGTACAGGTTAAGGAAGTCGCTGGACATAATGATTGGCAGCGACGGTTGTCCGGGTTGCCAGGCCCAGTCTTCCGGTAGCACATCCAGGTACTTGTCTTCGACGGCGCCGAGAAACATTTCTGTATAAAAATGGAGATTGCCGCCCATACTGGCCGATACCGGGAAGCTGTTCGATGTGAGCGCACCTACCTCGTTCACGCCTTTTATCTTTTTGAGCTCGCCGATCTCTGTGCCGGAAAACAGGTTCTTTGCCGGGTCCTGCGTCATGCGCTCATTGGTCACCTGTTTGCCGATCACCAGGTAAGCCGCCATAGTATCTTCTTTGCCTTTGCGGGATAGGATGGCCCTGAAGTCGAACCAGGCCAGCGCCGCAGCGAACAGCAGCAGCATACCGATGCACAGGGCGGCCCAGGAGCCGTACATGCGTCCTTTCTGCTGGCCGGGTCTTAGTAATTTGAGGATGATCTTGTTCTGCTGCACGCGGATAATCTTTTGTCAGGAATGGGGAAGTGGCTTAAGCTTAGCGGGTAAAGATAAGGCTATACTCCCGGGAATTACCGTTTTCGTCGGCGGCAGTAACGACCAGTCTGTGTTTTCCCGGAGGGCAATGCTCGTCGAAGATATAAGTATAAGTATTGCCTGCCCTGACGAAGCGCAGCCAGCGGCCATCCAGCTCTGCCCTGAATTGTTGTACTGAGGTCAGATTGTCGGTTACCTTGAACCTGATTTGTTTAGCTTTGGTCAGCACGGTGTTTTTCTGTAACGGTACGATCAACGGAGCTATAGTATCCAGGGCTACGTAATAGTTGCCGAAGGTACGTATGTTGCCTTTGGCCCAGCCATGCTCGAAGCTGACCGCTGCTGCATCCTGCGGGTTATTGCCCGGCAGCGCCGCGGCTTTTATCCGGTGTATGAATACCAGCTTGCTGCTCAGGTCGAACGGCAGCATCCGGTTCAGTTTGATGGCCAGGCGGGCATTGCTGTGCAGGGGAATGCGGGTATCCTGCAGCTGCACCACCGCCGAGTAATATTTCGGTGAAGCCTGCTCGCTGTACCGGAAGCAAAGATCGTCGTACAGCGCATCTTCGCCGGCGTTGAAGGAAAGCGTATGGGTCTTCAGCTCATAGGGTTGGCCTGCTTTCCAGTTTTTGCAGGCCGTGCCTGGCTTGCTCTTCCCTGCGGTAATGCGTCCCCTGATGTGTGCCGTATTGCCCGCCGCATCGCTGAGCTCGATATGAAGCATATGGGTAAGGCCATCGCTGATGTCGAGTGCACCGTCGGCATCATTCAGGAAAGTATAGTTGGCGATACGGTTGCCGGGAACCCGGAACAGGGTCTGGTACCAGCCCTTCTTATCTTCCTTCAGCCGGTAGTCTGCAAAGGCATTGACATAACGGTTCTCGTCAAAATTAATATCGTTCAGCGCCCAGGAAGCCTGCAATACATCATCGAGGTAAAGCTTCATACTGTACACGCCCAGCGGATTGGGGCTACCTTCCATAAAATCGTCGGCCAGCACACCCAGGCGTACGTGGGTATCCATTGCCGTGATACCGGGTATCATATAGTTTCCATCCACTTTTAATATCGGGTAAAGCACAGGCTGCTGCTCATAAATGCTACCACTGCTGTACACGGCCACGCCTTTAGGCACCGGGGCTTTGGTGTCGTTGATGGGCAGGCCGAACAAAGCAGCGTTCAGCACATGCTCGGTACGGGTATCCCTGATCTCGAAATGCAGGTGCGGGCCGGTGCTGCCGCCGGTGGTGCCGGAATAGGCGATCAGTTGTCCTTTCTTTACCGGGAACTGGCCCGGCTGGAGATAAAAATCGCCGTTCCAGCTTTCCCGCTCATATTGCTGCTGCTGTAAATAGCGCTGCAGCTCGGGGAAGAAGTCGTTGAGGTGGCCGTAAAGTGTAGTGTAGCCATTGGGATGTGTAATGTAAAGGGCATTGCCATAGCCGGAATGGGAGATAGACATACGGGAGATGTAGCCTTCCGCTGCAGCGTAAACCTTCAGGTTCTCCTTCTCCATGGTCTTCAGGTCGAGACCGGTATGGAAGTGATTGGGACGGCATTCGCCGAAATTGCCTGCCAGCAGGATAGGTATGTCCAGCGGGTTACGGAAATAACCCTGGGGATAGTCTTGCTGCGCCCACAGGGAATGGGACAAGCCTAGGCTCAGGAAAAATAATGCTAAGTAACATTTCATGCTCAAATCTGTTGCCCTTCCGGCATTGCGACCGGGAAGGGCAAATGATGATCTGCAAGATAACTTATTTTAGGTACAAATGGGATAGCGATGCTGCCCGGCGCCAGGAGCAACGGGCAATGCCTGCCAGGAAGATGAGCCCGGCTAAGCTGTGGAGGATTCCGGCCATGGTAACAGGTTCTGAAGATAAAGATACGCAACAGGAGCTTACCACAGGTAAGTATTGCCGGGTGCTAAAACAGTTCTTCCAGGTGCTTCTCCAGCTCGTATTCCGTAGTGATGAGCACATCGCGGGGCTTGCTGCCCGAAGCGGCGCCTACGATACCGGCGGCTTCCAGCTGGTCCATGATACGGCCGGCGCGGTTGTAGCCCAGGTTGAATTTCCGTTGCAGCATCGACGTAGAGCCGCTTTGAGAATTGACAACGAGGCGGGCGCATTCTTCAAACATCTTGTCGCGCTTGCTGAGATCTACTGCTTCCCTTTCCCTTTGCTCTTCTTCGGCGCCTTCGTATTCGGGCAGCTCAAAGGCGGAAGGGTAGCCGGCCTGGCTGCCGATGAACTCTACAATGCGCTCCACTTCGGGTGTATCCACAAAAGCGCACTGGAGGCGCAGGAGCTCGCTACCATGCGATACCAGCATGTCGCCGCGGCCGATCAGCTGCTCGGCGCCGCCGGCATCCAGGATGGTGCGGCTGTCCACCTTAGCCGATACCTTGAAGGCCATACGGGCCGGGAAGTTGGCTTTGATGATACCGGTGATCACATTCACCGAAGGACGCTGCGTGGCAATGATGATGTGAATGCCTACAGCGCGCGCCAGCTGCGCCAGGCGGGCAATCGGCATTTCCACCTCTTTGCCTGCCGTCATAATGAGATCCGCAAACTCGTCGATCACCAGCACAATGAAGGGAAGGTACTTGTGCCCGTTGTTGGGGTTAAGCCTGCGGCGGATGAATTTGTCGTTGTATTCTTTAATGTTCCTGGCCCCGGCATCTTTCAGCAGCTCGTAGCGGTTGTCCATCTCGATGCAGAGCGCATTCACCGTATTGATCACTTTCTTGGTATCGGTAATGATGGGCTCTTCCTCGTTGGGGAGCATGGCCAGGTAATGCTTTTCGATCAGGCGATAAATAGAAAGCTCTACCTTTTTGGGATCGACCATCACAAACTTCAGCTGCGAAGGATGCTTCTTGTACAGCAGCGATACCAGGATGGCATTAATACCCACCGATTTACCCTGGCCGGTAGCGCCCGCCATCAGCAGGTGCGGCATGGTCGCCAGGTCTACAATATAGTTCTCGTTGTCGATCTTCTTACCCAAGGCAATAGGCAGACTCATCTTATTGTTGACAAACTTGTCGCTGGCCAGCAGGGTACGCATCGATACGATCTGCTTATTGGTATTGGGTACTTCGATGCCGATGGTGCCTTTGCCCGGTATCGGTGCAATAATGCGGATGCCCAGGGCTGCGAGGTTGAGCGCGATATCGTCTTCCAGGTTGCGGATCTTGGAAATACGCACACCTTCGGCCGGAACGATCTCGTACAGGGTTACCGTAGGACCTACCGTAGCCGTAATCCGCTGGATCTCGATGCCAAAGCTGCGCAGGGTATTGATGATCTGGTTCTTATTCTTTTCCAGCTCTTCCCTGTCGAGGGAGATAGCGCCCTGCTCTATGTCTTCCAGCAGGTCCAGTGTGGGGAATTTAAAGCTGGGGAGGTCCAGCGCCGGGTCGTAAGGTTCGCCGCTTTGCACCGTGATATGCGCGCCATGCGCGGGAACAGCTGCAGGCTCTTCAACCGTACGGATCTCGAAGTCCATATCGGCTACGGCCTCTTCTTCCGGCAGCTCTTCCTCTTCTTCATAGCTTTCTTCCTCGTAGCTTTCCATAGCATCATCCGTTCCCGGCTCGTTCAGCAAGGCTTCTTCCTGTGGTAGCTCCAGGTGGATGCCGTTCTTCTCCTTGCTATTTTCACGAGCAGAGGGTCGTTCTTCCTGCTTTTCAATGATCGTCATTTCAAAAGGAACGTCATCCTCTTCCTCTTCTTCAAACAGGGGCTCTTCAGCGATGCCGGCTTTGAGCTTATTGCTGCTGGCGGCCTGGCTGGAGGGTTCCGGCGTCTCCTCTTCTGTTTCCGGCTCGAACGCTGCTGCCGGTACGGTTTGTTGTGGCGTCGTAGTTGCCGGCTGGAGGTTTCCGGTAAACGGAACATCGGTTACATCCACACGGCGGGCGGGAATAAGGTCGCGGGCTCTTTGCAGCAAGGGCTTGATGTCCCACTGGAATACGATAAAGGCAAAGAAGCAAAACACCGTGATCAGCAGGAACAGGCTGCCCGCTTTGCCGAGGAAACCATTGCTCCAGTCGACAAGGCCATTGCCCAGCGCGCCGCCCAGGGGGAAAGCGCTGTTGGGAAAAACAAAGGAGAGCAGCGGGCAAATGAACAGGAAGCCGAGGGCCATCCAGCGTACCCATTTCAACGTAGGGATCACCTTGCGGCCATACACCAGGTTGATGCCCCAGGCGCTGAGCCATACCGTGAACAGCAGCGCGGCAATGCCCACGCCGCGATACACCAGCAGGTGCGCAGCAGCAGCGCCCAGGCGGCCGCACCAGTTCTCTACCGGCGATTTGTCGTGGAACAGGAAGTTGAATAAGCCCCGCGAAGAGATCAGGTGGTTCTGATCCTGCTGCCAGGTGAGACAATAGCTGATGATAGATAAGGTGAAAAAGCAGCCGATAAGCAGACAGATAAAGCCTGCGGCCAGCCGGAGGTTCCTTTTCTGGGCTGCCGCCGCTTTGGGGTCTTTACCCGCCGGAGCCGCTTTTTTTGAGCCTGAAGTATTGTTTTTCTTTGTTTTTGGAGCTGCCATTTTAAAAAATATGCCGGGAACTATTTTATACAGGGGGAATAATGCCCCGGCAAAATTAACCCTAATTCCTTTGATTATAGATTGAATTAATCCCGCTATTGCGGCCCTGTTCCGTGCCTGAAATCCACGTAACTTTGCCGGGAATTTTGCGAAAATATCAAATGCCGGCTTGTCCTAAAAACGGCCTTCCAATATTGGCAAACGTTTAGCGATTACCTGATAGCAATTTAAAAAAATAATCTTGGATTCTAAGAAGAGCGGCGGCCTCAATACTTTAAAACGGATTTTTTCTTTTACACGTCCTTACAAGGTACGGCTGGTCAGCAGCATTACCCTTGCCATTGTGCTGGCGACCCTGGCGCCGGTACGGCCCTACCTGATCCAGCTTTCCGTTGACCACTATATCATCAACGGCCTGCTGCAGAGCCTTATCTGGATCACCGTGATCCAGCTGGGTATCCTGCTGATCGAGACCTTGCTCCGCTTCATCTTTATGTATATTACCAACTGGCTGGGGCAGACGGTGGTGAACGATATGCGGCAGCAGGTGTTCCGGAAGATTATCTACCAGAACCTTTCCTACTTTGATAACACCCCTATCGGTACGCTCACCACGCGTACGGTCAACGATATCGAAGCGATCAACGATATCTTTTCCGAAGGGCTTATCTCTATCATAGCTGATGTGCTCACTATTATCGCCATTATCGGCATCATGTTCTACACCGACTGGAAGCTGACGCTCGTCAGCCTGGCAGTCTTTCCCCTGCTCATCCTGGCCACTTATTTCTTCAAGGAAAGCGTCAACAAATCTTTTCACCAGGTGCGCAATGCCGTGGCCCGGCTGAATGCCTTTGTACAGGAGCATATCGCCGGGATGTATGTGGTGCAGGTGTTTGCCGCGGAAGACAGGGAAGTGAAAAAGTTTACAGAGATCAATAAGGATCACCGCAACGCGAATATCAAAGCCATTTTTGCTTACTCCGTTTTCTTCCCCATAGTCGAGATCATCCTGGCGATCTCGATGGGTATGCTGGTGTGGTCGGGGGCTTCGCGTATGCTGGACTACCATGTGACCCAGGGCGTGATCATTGCCTTTATCATGTACCTCAACCTGCTTTTCCGCCCGCTGCGTATGCTGGCCGATAAGTTCAACACGCTGCAGATGGGTATGGTGGCGGGTGAGCGCGTGCTGGGTGTGCTGGACAGCGAGGAGTACCTGCATGGCAACGGCACTTATGCACCCAAAGAGATCCGGGGCAGCGTAAGCTTCGACCATGTGCATTTTGAATACAAGAAAGATGTGCCGGTACTGCGCGGTATTTCCTTTGACGCGGCTCCGGGCGACACGGTTGCCCTGGTGGGCCATACCGGCGCCGGCAAAACGTCGATCATCAGTATCCTGAACCGCCTGTACGAGATCAAGGAAGGAAAAATAATGATCGATGGCCACGATCTGAAGGAATATGATATCGAATCGCTGCGCAGCCGCATCGGTATCGTGCTGCAGGATGTATTCCTTTTTTCCGGTTCCATCTACGAGAATATTACGCTGCGGAACGACAGCATATCGCTGGAGCAGGTAAAGGAAACCTGCCGGCTGCTCGGCATACACGACTTTATCATGCGCCTGCCCGGCGATTATCATTTCAACGTGCGGGAAAGGGGAAATATGCTATCCCAGGGCCAGCGCCAGCTGCTTTCCTTTGCCAGAGCGCTTTTATATGATCCGGCTATCCTTATTCTCGATGAAGCGACCGCATCGGTCGATACCGAGTCTGAAATACTGATCCAGCAGGCGATCGACAAGCTGATCTCCGGCCGCACGGCAATTGTCATCGCCCATCGCCTGTCTACCATACGCAAGGCCGACCAGATCATCGTGCTGGACAAAGGACAGATCATCGAGCAGGGCGATCACGAGCAGCTGCTCGACCTTAAAGGCGTTTACCACAAAATGTACACTACGGCTATGGCTTCCGAGCAGCAGCTGGCCTAAGCAGCATGCTGTTTTTTAAATGGGCATAAAGTATATGTAATATAGTAGTACTTTTTATCCTCCCGGCGGTCTTATATTTGAGTAACACACCTCTTGGATGAAAAAGACTATTTTGCTTGCCCTGCTGGGAGGGCTTCTTTGTTTTGCCGGCCGGGCACAAAGTATATTTGACTACGACGATGTGGCAGCCAACGGCGTCAAAGCAGGTATCCTTGCATCGCTTTCCCTCAATTCCACCGCTCCTATGGTTAAAAAAGGCGATGGTTATTCACATACGGCCAAAGGCGCGCTGAGTACCGTGCCCAGCCTTGGCGGTTTTATACAGATAGGCCTGGGGCAACGGCTTTCCATCAGGGGTTCTCTTGCCTTCGGTTATAGCTCCTATGCCTATAAATATGCCAAGACCTTCGACAGCCTTACCGATAATTTTACGCCGATGATCAGCAAGAAATTCGATAAATATACTACGGTCAAGCATGGTTCGGCCTTTGTAATGCCCCAGATCGACCTGGGCTATCTTTTTGGCCCGTTTAAAAAAGTGTACCTGGTGGAGTTGCGCGGCGGCGTAGGTTTGCATGCTTACCTGGCGCAAAGCAAAGATTCAATTGCCAAAGGAGAAGGCAAAGTTACTGATGCCAAAAACCGCTATACCTATCAATATTATAATACCGAGCAGGCTTCCTTTGGCCAGCCCAATACCTGGGGAAGCGTTACCGGTAATATTTATGTAGGTCTGCGCTGGTACAAGACTACTTCCGATTTCCTGAACCACTTTGCCATAGGCATCCAGGCCGTGTTGCCCATGTATGTGCAGCAGGTGGGGTATTCCTCATTGGAGTACAAGAATTACGCCTATGAAGTGATCACGAGGGAAAAAGTGGAAATGAGCCTGTTCAGCTTCGGCATCAGGGCCAGCTACAGCTTCTTATAAGGTTTATGTTAAAAGGCCTGCGTCGCAGCCATTTCCCTTCCGATTGCCGTAACTTTGGGTTATGATTTTCAGAATTGTTCTTTTCCTGGTCGTTGTTTTCCTGCTGCTCCGTTTTCTCATGCGCTTTGTTCTTCCTATTATGAAGATGACCCGCATGACACACCAGCATATGAATGATATGCGGAAAAAAATGGAGGAAATGCAGCAGGGACAAGGCAGCCGGCCGTCCAAAAGAGTAGACGGCGATTATATCGATTACGAAGAAGTAAAATAAAGCCGGAAAATTAAGTTCGACGGTAAAAAAACAGCCTGCAATCTATTTGCGGGCTGTTTGCTTTTTTATAGGATAGCCAGGTGCGCTTAGCGCAGCACCATTTTATATTCATTGATCATTTTGCGCAGGTTAATGAGCGCATAGCGCATACGGCCCAGGGCGGTATTAATGCTCACGCCGGTAATGTCGGAGATCTCCTTGAAGCTCATATCGCCGTACACACGCATGATCACGACTTCCTTCTGCTCTTCGGGCAGGCGGTCGATAATCTGCTGCACGCTATGTTCCGACTGGCGGCGGATGATCCGCTCTTCTACATGTTCTTCCTTCAGCGGGAGCAGGGCAAAAAAGTCGGAACCGTCTGATAAGGTGATCTTCACCTGCTGCTTGACCTTCCGAAAATGGTCGATACACAGGTTGTGCGCAATACGCAAGGCCCAGGGCAGGAATTTGCCTTGCTCCGAATACTTGTTGTTCCGGATATTGTTCACGATCTTCAGGAAGGTATCCTGAAACAGGTCCTCAGCGATATACTTATCCTTTACCATCAGGTAAATGGAGGTATAGACATTGCTTTGATACCGGTAAACCAACTCTGTTATTGCTGTTTCGCTTCCGTTACGGAATAAATGTACCAGGTCCTGGTCTGAGTGCTGCTTCAGGCTATTCATATAGTTTGTCTACAAAGATTTAAACAATAACAGCGTGTGTGCTTACGCCTTGGGATTGATTAAAATGAAAAGTGTAGATAATATGCCTATAAGCGTTGTCGATAAGAAGGTGGCAAATATAGTTATTTCCACAAAAGAAAATCAAGATCTCCGCCTGCGAAAATTTAATTTTTCCTTTTGTTAATTGTATAGACGAAGCGCCAGGAAGGCTCGTTGGGTGCTTTTTGAATATATATTTTTGTTAATCAAAAAAGTTTGACTATGACATTGCAAGGATTAGACTTTTTTGACTTTCCGGAGAGAGAAGTTGGCAATGATGGGATAATGGTCTGAAAGATCGACGTCTGGCCTTTTATAGCCCTCGATCTTCAGCATGGCCGGATCGTAGAAAATATAATCGATACGCAGGGTGGGGAAGATATGCCGGTAGGTACGACCCAGGCCGGTGCCCTTTGTTGCAAAAGCATCCGAAAGCTTTCCTTTAACGGTGGTGTAGGTATAGGAGCCGGGTACATCGTTGAAGTCGCCGCAGATGATCTGGGGATAATCCATGCGGCGTTTCAGCGAATCGATCCTGTTGGCCAGCATAGCCCTGCTGGCCGCTGCATCGCGCAGCTTGCGCATCAGGGATTTGGAGCGGCTTTCGTCCTGGGCATCAATGCCTTTGGCCTTTACATCCGATATATACTCCATTTCCTTCCGGCCAAATCCTACGGAAGTAAGGTGTACGACATTCAGGTTGAAAATATTGCTGCTGTCGACCACGACCTCCACGCCCAGCATATTATAGGTTTGCCGGAACAGAGGGTAGCGCTGCTGGTTGCGCAGGGGATATTTTGAAAATATGGCATGGCCGATATTGATCAGCTCATCCTTTCCCGCGGCGCTGGTGATCACGCGCTTGCGCATCTTGTCCTCTTCAGCAAAAGCGACAAAGGGATAGCCGAGCTGCTGCAGTATTTCCGTATAAGGCTGTGTATTGTCCTGGTCGTCCCAGTAAAATTCCTGCAGGCAAAGGATATCGGGATTTTCCTCCTTGATCAGCTTCAGTATTCTGGCTTTGGCTGTCTTGTCTTTGGTCCATTCGCCCAGGTCAAACAGGTGTACATTCCAACTCATAACCTTAAGTCCTTCGGTGCTGGTAGGAGAAATATGGTTGGCGCCAAAGTAATTCAGTCCGAACAATGGCCGTATAAGGCTCCAGCAAAGCAGCAGCGGAACAAGGGACAGCAGGATACGGATCTTCTTACGGGTAAACAGCCAGGCCAGGATAAAGAAAAGATTGGCCATCACGGCGAAGGAGCAGGTAAAGCTCAGCAAGCTCAGTACAGTGGGCTTGCCTGCAACATCCGCTATAGAAACCCATTTGCACAGCAGCAGCCATACTGCTGCACCGATATTCAAGATCAGGAGTGTGCTTCTGATGATGCGGGAAAGAAGGGAAGGTTTTTTCAAAACAGTCGGATGAGGAAAGATAAAAAAACGGACAGGCCAGAACCAGGCGTACGCAGCATCAGTTTTCTTTGCTGGCTTTCATCAGTTGCTCTTTTTCTTCAGGTGTCAGCGAATCATAACCTTTCTGGTTGATCTTATCCAGCAGCAGGTCGATCGATTCTTCGCGGCTACGGGTCTTTTGCTGCAACTGGCGAAAGGTTTCCAGCCTTTTTTTCTGATGCTTTTCCGCGTTGAATTCATCGGGTGTGAACCAGCCCTGGATGCGGCCGCCAAGATGGTAAAACCAGGCGCCGGGCTTGCTGCCGGTACGCAGCAGGCGGATATAAGCAAATCCTGTAAGACCGCCTGCCCCTGCCAGGATCATCATATCATAGCGGTTGGGTGCATAGTTCATCAGGCTCAGCACGAGGTAAATGCAGAGCATTACCCACAGGGGCACGGAGAAGCGGTCGCCAAGGTAGAAGCGGAATTTGGGCGCCAGCGTAATGGCCCCTATGGCAAAGCCCATAATAGCGGGCGTAGCGCCCAGCGCGGGACCTGTGTAAATGAGACCGGGCCATATTGCCGTAGCAGCCAGGTAAAGGCATCCGCCAAGGATATAGCTGAAGAGGAACAGCGGTATAATTTCACGGTAGCCCACCAGCGACTGGATCACAGAACCGAAGCAGTACAGCCACAGCATATTGCTGAGCAGGGTAAAAAATCCGGCATGCGCCCAAACGTAAGTCAGCAGTATCCATGGCTTGTGCAGGAAAAGCTGAAAGGGCTGCAAGCCGATATTAGGGCTGATCACATTATGAAAGGTCACCTTTTGCGCTACATGGTTGATCTCGATCATTTGGTTAGGGCTCAGCACCAGTATAATCACATACATGGCATAAGCCAATATGAAGGTGACGGCATTGGCGATAATAAGCTGTATCAATGCATTCTGCCCGTAATTGGACATCAGATTGCTCCGCTGTCTGGTAAACACTGTTTTCATAAAGCACCGAGGCGATTCTATAGCAAATTAACAATAATTCGATGAAAACGGTTGCCTCACAACCAATTTAACGATCGCTTTGTCCTCTTAGTATCGCCACATATTGCGGCTGGATAATTTCCAGGCCCGCAGCAGCAGGAAGGCAAAGAGCATGCCGCCCAGGTGCGCAAAGTGGGCTACCTGGTCTGCAGGGTTATTGCGGAATCCTGAGAAGAGTTCAATAATAGCATAGATTGCTACAAAATATTTAGCACGTAGCGGAATAAAGAAATAGATATAGATCATCATATTCGGGAATAAGTACCCGAAAGCGAAAAGGACGCCGAAAATGGCGCCGGAAGCACCGACCATAGGCACAAACAATGGAGCTACCTGAGCGTACACATACTCCTTGTTAGAGTTGAGAAACTGGGTCATAATAGCCTGTTTGTCTACGTTGGTCAGGTTGGCATAAAAGCCAATCTCCTGCGCATTTTCCCAACTGAATACAAGCATATGGCATAACGCTGCGCCGAGACCGCATACAAAGTAAAAGATAAGAAAGCGTTTGGGGCCAAGTGTGTTTTCAATGAGATTCCCAAACATCCACAGGGCGAACATATTGAAGAGAAGGTGTGTTAGGTTGGCGTGCATGAACAAATGCGTCACCACCTGCCAGGGCTTGAACAAAGGGGAACGCCAGTGAAAAAGCGCCAGGTAATAATCCAGGTCGATGATCCCGGCTTTTTTGAAAACATAAGTAGCGGCAAAAACAAGAACATTAATAATGATCAGGTTTTTGATAACCGGCGGAAGGATCTGGAATCCTCCAAGGCGATATTCACTCATAAGCGCTTGATTGGGTACGGAAAGCCTTTTAGCTCTTCTAAAGAATTCAAAATTAAGAAAAACGGATTACAACAGGCGTGTTCCCGAATTGTTCGGTCGGGCCGCTATGCATTGTTGTTCGGAAAATCATTGCTTATTTTGCAGCCACTGAGTCATAACGCATGAAAGCTTTACTTCTGTCTGCCGGCCTGGGTACACGGCTGAAGCCGTTTACCGATCATCATCCCAAGGCGCTGGCGCCGGTCAACGGCCGCAGCCTGCTGGAATGGAACATCCGCAACCTGCAGCGTTTCGGTATTTACGATATCGTGGTCAACGTGCATCATTTCGCACAGCAGATCATCGATATACTCGAAGCCGAAAACGGCTTTGGCAGCCGCATCGAGATATCCGATGAAAGCGATGCTGTGCTGGAGACCGGCGGCGGCCTGGTAAAGGCGGCCCATTTCCTGGCGCAGGAACCGGAGTTCCTGGTAATGAATGTGGATATCCTTACCAATACAGATATCAGTAAACTGATCGCCCGGCATAAGGCACATCCCTGCTGGGCTACCCTGGCGATACAGCAGCGCAAGTCGTCCCGCTACTTTATATTCGACGATCAGCTGGTGCTGAAAGGCTGGGAAAATGTGCAGACCGGAGAAGAACGTATTCCCTCCGGCAAGCGTATACCCTCCTGGTCTTCCTATGCTTTTTCCGGTATCCATGTCATCAGCCCGGTATTGCTGCAGCAGATCCGGCAGCGAGGTAAATTCTCGCTGGTGGATGTTTATCTCGATCTTTGTGCCTCGGGACAGATCAGGGGCTGGGAGCATACCGGCGACCTGCTCATCGATGTCGGTAAGCCGGAGAGCCTGGAAAAAGCGGGCGCTTTGTTTGCTGATATTCCTTTTTAATTTAGCGGCTTTTCTTATCTCAATGACCGAAAGACAATTATTCCAGCAACATCTGGCGCCCACTTCCACAGAGCCTATGGCCTTTCCTGTCAGCCGCGCAAAAGGTGCTTTGCTGTACAACGATACCGGTAAGACCTTTATTGATCTCATCGGGGGCATCAGCGTATGCAATGTAGGGCATTGCCATCCCAGGGTAGTGGCGGCTATCCGGGCCCAGGCTGCCGAATACCTGCATGTAATGGTGTACGGCGAGGCGGTGCAAAGCCCCCAGGTGCAGTATGCGGCGCTACTGGCAAAGCATCTGCCCGATACGCTCGATTGCGTGTACTTTACCAATTCGGGAGCCGAGGCCGTCGAAGGCGCAATGAAGCTGGCCAAGCGGCTTACCGGACGGACAGAGATTATTGCCTGCCACAACAGCTATCACGGCTCGACGCAAGGCGCGCTCAGCCTGCTGGGCGACGAATACTGGCGCAGCGCCTACCGGCCACTGCTGCCAGGCATCCGGCATATCCGCTACAACAACCAGGAGGATCTGGCGCATATCGACGTGCATACAGCATGCATTGTGCTGGAAACGGTGCAGGCAGAAGCCGGCGTTATTGCCCCCGATCCCGCCTGGATGCAGGCCCTGAGACAACGCTGCAGCGATACCGGCGCCCTGCTGGTCCTTGACGAGATACAAGCCGGCTTTGGCCGTACCGGCTCTCTCTGGGCCTTTGAACAATACAATATTATTCCCGATATCCTGTTATTAGGTAAAGCGCTTGGCGGTGGTATGCCGCTTGGCGCCTTTATTGCCTCCGGCGTGCGCATGCAGGTCCTGGCCGATAAGCCGGTGCTGGGCCATATTACTACCTTCGGCGGACACCCGGTAAGCTGCGCCGCGGGTAAAGCGGCGCTGGAAGCGCTGCTGGACGAGCAGATGGTCAGAGCGGTACCGGCAAAAGAACGATTGTTCAGAGACCTGCTGCAGCATAAAACGATAAAGGCATTGCGCAGCCGCGGACTGATGCTGGCCCTGGAGCTGGACAGCTACGAACAGGTAAAAAAGGCGATCAACTATTGCCTGAATACGCCGGGCGAAACAACTGGCGTCTTTACCGATTGGTTCCTGTTCGCGCCCAATTGTATCCGCCTGGTACCGCCGCTCACCATTTCTGAGGCGGAAATAAAACAGGCTTGCACTATTTTGTTGGCGGCGCTGGATCAATGTGTTGCAGCATAATTGCGATTGGCAATAACAATTTTTTGGGGAAAATTTACCGTCCTTTACTAAACGAATACTTCTGGTCAAGGTCTATATAAGCAGAATGTTCCAATTATTTAAAAATTACACAGCTATGAAAATGCTCAGCAACCGGACAGGCGGATGGATTCCTGCTCTCATTTTTGCTGTTCTGATGATAACAACGACAGGATTGACGGTTTCGAAAGTTAATGCTCAGGACTATTACGATGACAACTATAGTGATTACGGCGATTACCAGGAGTTCTACGACGATCTTTCGCCTTACGGTCAGTGGCTGAACGACCCCCAGTATGGTTATGTATGGGCGCCCGGCGTCGATGCCGGCTTCAGGCCTTATTATACCAATGGTCACTGGGTAATGACCGAATATGGTAATATGTGGGTGTCCGATTATCCCTGGGGATGGGCGCCTTTCCACTACGGACGCTGGGCTCAGAGCGGCATCTACGGCTGGATCTGGATACCGGGCCGGCAATGGGGCCCCGCGTGGGTAAACTGGCGCCAGGGGGGCGGCTATTACGGATGGGCGCCTATGGGACCCGGCATCAGCATCAATATTTCTTTTGGTTCCGGGTATAACATACCTACACCCTGGTGGACCTTTATCCCCTGTGGCAACATCTACTCCGGTAACTATTCCCGGTATTATTCTCCGCGCCGTACGGTCAATATTATCAACAATACGACGATCATTAATAACACTTATGTCGATAACCGTAGCCGGTCCACTTATATTTCCGGTCCGCGCCGTAGTGAAGTAGAGGCTTATACCCGCCAGAGGGTGCCGGTTTATAACGTCAGCAACCGTACCCGCGCCGGGGCGGTACAAGTAAGCGGCCGGCAGGTAAACGTGTATCGTCCCACTATCCGTGCGGTGAGCAGCAGCAGGGAAATGCCGGCGCCCCGGCAGGTGAAGAATGTGGAACGCTCTGTAATCACCAATGCCGGCGGCGGACGTCCGCCAGCCAGAGTAGCAACTCCGGCGGCACGCCAGCAGATGCAGAATGGCCAGCAGCGTGCTCAACGCGATCCGCAGGCGCAGCAACGGGTTCAGCGCGATCCGCAGATGCAGCAGCAACGTGCACAACAGCAGGTACAGCGTGATCAGCAACAACAGCAAAGGATTCAGCGCGATCAGCAAATGCAGCAGCAACGTGCACAACAGCAGGTACAGCGTGACCAGCAACAACAGCAACGGATTCAGCGCGATCAGCAGATGCAGCAGCAAAGAGTCCAGCAGCAGGCGCAACGCGATCAACAAATGCAAATGCAACGCGAGCAGCAACAGCAGCAAAGGATTCAAAGGGATCAGCAAATGCAGATGCAGCGGGCGCAGCAACAACAGGCCCAGCGCGATCAGCAGATGCAGATGCAACGGGCGCAGCAGCAGCAACAAATGCAGCAGCAGCGGGCGCAGCAACAGCAGATGCAAATGCAACGGACACAGCAACAACAACAAATGCAGCAGCAGCGGGCACAACAGCAGCAAATGCAACGGTCGCAGCAACAACAGCAGCAACGGAGTGTGGAACGGGCCCAGCCGCAGCGGGTAGAAAGAGCAGCTCCCCGTGGCCGTTAAATATTTTGAATTTCCCAGTTGTTTTTAAGGAAAGCGCCTGCCAGGGCGCTTTTCCCTTTTGTTCAAAAAAAAATCAAAGAAATTTTTGAAATGGCTTTGCTTTTCAAAAAGAATATTCTATCATTGTAACTCATTTTATACAAGTTAACATTTATCATTGCAGGGAATTTTACATTGCAATTGTTTTGTTCAGCAAAAACAAACTGTTTTTTTATTATGAAAAGAACACTATTAGGCTTGAGTATGTTGTGTGTCGGAACAGCGACCATCTTTCCGGCCTGTTCGTCCAAAACGAAGGGCGTTTCGGATAAGACCGGATGGAACTACAACGACCCCCGCCTGGGTGGATTCGATGTAGCCAACTACCCCGGCCAACAGACAGGGCCAGGTCTGGTACCTGTTGAGGGTGGACGCTTTACTATGGGGCAGACCGAAGAGGACATTACTTATGAGCGTAATAACATCCCGCGCGATGTAACAGTTTCTTCTTTCTATATGGATGAAACGGAGGTAGCCAATGTGCACTACCGTGAATATATTTACTGGCTGCAGCGGTCTTACGGAGCGGACTATCCTGAAGAAATCAGCAAAGCGCTGCCCGATACGACCGCCTGGCGCGAAGCCCTGGCTTTCAACGAGCCTTTAGTTACGAATTATTTCCGTCATGCTGCCTATAATAACTATCCTGTAGTGGGTGTGAACTGGTACCAGGCCAACGCTTATTGCAAATGGCGTTCAGACAGGGTGAACGAAATGATCCTCATCAAAAATGGCATGCTGAAAAAGAACCAGAACCAGGTAAATGAGGACGTGTTCAATTCTGAAGCTTATGTCAGCGGACAATACCTGGGTACACCCGGCCGCAATCAGAAGCGCGACCTGGATCCCAATGGCGCCGGTAAAAGGAACGCCAGTTATGCTGATGGTTATATGCTGCCCAACTACCGCCTGCCTACAGAAGCAGAATGGGAATATGCAGCCTACGGCCTGATCGATAAAAACCCTGCTCCCCGCACCAAGCGTCGTCGTGGTGAAGAAGCGATCACCGATCGTAAAGTATATCCCTGGGGTGACGTACGCAGCACCCGCTACCAGAACCGTGGCAGCTATCGCGGCGAATACCTGGCCAACTACAAGCGCAGCAGTGGCGACGCGATGGGTGTAGCCGGCGGCTTGAACGATAATGCCGACAGGCCTGCTCCCGTGTACTCTTACGGCGCCAACGCCTTCGGTCTGTATAACATGGCTGGTAACGTGAGCGAATGGGTGCTGGATGTATATCGTCCTACCTCGCACCAGGACGTAAACGATCTCAATCCTTTCCGTGGTAACGAGTTCTACAAAAATACTTATGAGGCTGATGGTACCCTGACCGAAAAAGACAGCCTGGGTAACCTCACTAAAGTCCCCATCGATTCTACTAACCTGATCGGCCGCTATGATCGTGCTTACGTTGGTTATGATGCCCGTGCCGTTGAAGATGGTGATACCTTGTCCGGCTTTGTTTACGATTATGGCAGAACTACCCTGATCAATAATGATAGCCGCGTAATTAAAGGTGCTTCCTGGAACGACCGCGCTTACTGGCTCTCTCCTGGTACCCGCCGTTTCATGCAGGCTAACCATACCAGCAGCAAAGTAGGTTTCCGCTGTGTGATGGACCGTCTGGGCAGCCCCGGGTTCAACAACGATGCTGGTGGCAATCACTTCGGCAAGCGCAAACGCAGAGGATAATGTTAGCAACATATAAGTTTAAAGACCCCTTCCATCCAGGAAGGGGCCTTTGTTTTTTCAGATCACGAATCTTATGAAACGTTTCAATGTCAGGGTATATGGAATATGGCGGGAGCAGGGACAGGTGCTGGTCAGCGAGGAGCTGATCCACGGGCAGCAGATCATTAAGTTTCCTGGTGGAGGCCTGGAGTGGGGCGAAGGTACCCTGGATGGCCTGAAACGGGAATGGATGGAGGAAATGGGCCAGGCTATTCATATCCGCAGCCATTTCTATACGACCGATTTTTTTCAGCCCTCGGCATGGGATCAGTCGCAGGTGATCAGTATTTACTACCTGGTGGAGCCGCTGAATGCCGTATCTTTACCATACAGGAACGGGCAGGAGCATTTTTATTTTCTTCCCCTTACCGATGACCTGCCCGGTCTGTTGAGCCTGCCGATCGACAAAGTGGTTGCCGGCCAGCTGCTGGCAATATGATCTTTTCTGCAGGGGGCGTTTCCCTTATGCATACTATAATTATGTCCTTGTCCGTTACAGTGTGTTGGCTGTATTCATTTATGAAATATTGGTATAGGTTCGTTTTACTGATGATCTCTGTGCTCGGCGTTATGCACGCGGGGGCGCAGCTGCTGCCGCCCAACCGGCCGGAGCAGGATGCCTGTGGCGCTTTGGAAATTTGCGGGAATGGCTTTTACAGTCCTTACAGCTATCAGGGCCATGGTGTTGTTTTCGACCTTACATCAACGCCCTGCACTTCACCGGGAGGATCGCCTCCGGGAGCGGGCGAAGATAATGCGATGTGGCTGAAGCTGCGGGTAACCGCCTCTGGAACGATCGTATTCACTATAACACCTGTCGATAATTTTGATGATTATGACTGGGCCATGCTGTCTTTAGGCAATACACCCTGCAGCGCTGTGTCTTCGGCTAATGTGATCCGATGCAATTTCAACAACAATATCCCTATAGGCGGCACGCCACCCAATAATGGGGTTACGGGGCTAAACAATACTTCTACCATTACTTCAGTACCTGCCGGCTTTTCTGGAAACCCCTATTGCCGCCGGGTAGATGCCGTCGCCGGCGAAGTGTTCCTGATCATGATCAATAATTTCGGCGCCAATGGTTCTCTGAGCTCAGGGTTCCGTATCGACTTTTCGGGCTCCACAGCGGTCTTCAACGACCAGATCCCACCCCGCATGGTCAGCGTCACTTCTTCCTGCTTCACTGCGACAGACGCTACAGTCCAGTTATCTGAACCCATAAAATGCTCGTCCATTGCTGCTAACGGCAGCGATTTCGCAATACCCGGCGCAACCATCAGCGGCGCTGCCGGCATCAATTGCAATGCCAGCAACCAGGGCTATACTGATAAGATACAGCTGACCTTCAGCCCACCGCTCAGCGGCGGTGTCTATAGCCTCCAGGCCAGGACCGGCAGTGATGGCAATACCTTGCTGGACCTCTGCGATAATCCGTTGGCGCTGCCGGCTTCTCTTGTGCTGAATGTGTTTTCCAACAACAGCGTAACGCATACGATAGATACAGCCGGCTGCACATCCGTGATCTATAAGGGTGTGACCTACACACAAAGCACTGTGCTGCGCGATACCATACGCGGACAGGGTGGCTGCGACAGCATTTACAATGTGACCAATATTAAAGTATATAGTGAGCCGGAGCGTTTTGAAGAGACCGTAGGCGATTGCGATACTGTGATCTTCCGCGGAAAGATGTACCTGGAGAATGCTACGGTGACGGACACCTTCCGTAGCCGGCAGGGTTGCGACAGCTTCCTGCATATCTACAATATTTACGTAGAGCATTTCGAGCTTACGGTAACGGCCGACCCTCCCGAGCCGGTGAAGGGCGACTATGTGCTGTTCACGACCTCAGCCAATGTGCCTGACTACAGTATTAATGCCTGGTATCCCCGGCATGTGTTTCCCCGCCAGTTCGGGAAAGACCACAGCATCCTGATCCAGGAATCGGATACGGTAAAAGTGATCGGGACCAGCGCGCTCGGTTGCGTGGATACCGCTGTGCTCTATATCAAGGCCGATTCACTGATCCCAGTATTTATCATGCCCAATGCTTTTTCGCCCAATGGCGACGGGCTTAACGATGTGTTCGAGCCGAAGTTTGTGAACAAGAGCGGCTATGTGGTCAAATCTTTTAAAGTCTTCAACCGCTGGGGACAGCTGGTGTACCTGGCCGAGGGTACACGCAAAGCTAGCTGGAATGGCTATTACTACAATAAGGACAAGCGCGCGGAGCCCGGAACTTATTTCTACTTCATTCGCGTCGAGTTTATTGATGGGACTAAAGAGACGGTTAAGGGCGATGTCACGATCGTGCCTTAAGCGCTATGTCTTGCTTCCTCGTTCGGAAAAAATATCAATGTATTTTATCGCGCTTAACATCAATCCGAATGCCGTAATTTTAAGGGCCGGAAGGAATAGCACCTCCGTTGTCTCATCGGGAATGATCAAGAAAACAGAATTAGCGCTTGTATTGCTGGCCCTGCTCAGCCTGGTGCTGCGTGTCTCTTCCGTGCCGGGAAGCGAATGGATAGCCACAGCAGCCTTTGCCCTGCTGGCCTTGTACTATCTTGTATTTGCCCGGCGAAGGTTTGATCCCGCTTCCTTGCCTGCGAATGGCGCTGCCTCCCTGTCGTTACAAAGGGAGCCGGCTTTTCGCAGGATTCTTGCTGTGGCTGCCGGTATTATCTTTTGCATCGCCCTGACAGGTATCCTGTTCGTGCTGAATTACTGGCGGCTGGCTTCTTTTTTCTGGTGCCTGGGTATGTTCTTTACTGTGCCTGTAGGCGCGCTCGCCCTGGCAAAGCACATGCTGCAGCCCTCTTCCTTCTACCTGTGGCTGGCCATAAGGGCTGGCGTATTGTTGCTGGCGGGTATAGGCCTGGTGGCTGCGCAGATGTAGGTATTATTAAAAGAAAAGCTGCCCGGTTTCCCCTGAGCAGCTTATGCATGTAATTCGGTTAGTGTGCTTATTTAGCCACTTTGAGCTTCATGCCCGGCTGGATCTTTTTGGCGCCGTGCAATTGCTTGTTCATCTTTTGCAGCTCAGCAACGCTGAGGTCGTATTTCTGGGCGATCTCAAACAGGGTTTCTCCTTTGCGCACCGTATGGCTTTTGGCTTTGGCGCGTGCTTTGGATTTTACGGTCTCTTTCTTCTGACGCTCCGCCTCTTTCCTGCTCGTAACCTTTACTTCTTCTTTCGCGCGGCGGCTTGTTGCTGCCAGCGGTGCCGTGTTGCTGCGTGCAGGCACAGTAACATCGCTTTCCGTATTGCTGTTCTCATCGTAATGACCCGAAGCTTTCGGCTCAAAATCCCGGTTGGCATAAACGGTCTTGTCCATATGTGCCTTCAGTTTCTCCAGCGCGGTCATCTTACTTTCATCTTTTGACGGGACCTGGCTGCGGCGTTCTTCGGCCATGGTTTCCTCAACAGGGCGCTCGTTGGCAATGTTTACCCTGTCATTGGCTGCGCTGGCCTGTGCTTCGGCTGTGCTCGGTTCCGGATCATCGCCGATGTTCCTTTCCGGGACAGAGTCGGTCTTTTTGCCGGCAGGCACAAAACCACTGTCGTTGCTGAGTCGGGGTTTGGTCTTCGGAGCATAAGTATTTTTCCCTGGTGTGGTTCCGGCAGCATACAGTTCCGGTTTACTGTCGGCGCTGGTCTGCAGGTTAAGTACCGTACCCGCAACCGGCTCCTCTCCTTTTTCCAGGTGATTGAGCAGGCGAAGCTGCTGCAGCTGGATCCCTTCCTGCTGGGCGACCTGGATCAGGCTTTCTCCGTCTTCAACGGAATGGGTCGGGTTCTGGCCGGTTTTGGCTTTGCGTTCAAGGTAGATGAACATATCGGCCTCGAGCGGCGCATCGGGCAGGTCGTTCAGCTCGAGCAGCTTGGCATAGCGTATCTTGTTCTTGATTGCGTATTCCAGCAGCATGTCGCCTTTTTTACCATAAAAACCTTTGATGTTATTTTTAGTGGTTACCCGATAATAATCGGTTACATTACCTGAGGTCTGCTCCTGGTAGCCAGCTCTGTCTACATACAGCTCGTCGGTTTGTTCTTCGGCCGGAGCGGCATCGCCGGAGCTGTAGCCGTCATTTGACGGGATATGCTCTCCCGCCGCCATTGTTTTCCGGGGCAGGGGCATCGCCTTGGCCGAGGCCAGCAGAATGTCGCCGTCGTTAGTATGCTCCGCTGCAGCATAAGTATATTCCTGCAGCCGGAAGTCTTCTATCGTTTTGATCAGCTTTTTGGCGTATTGCGGGTTGGTTGCATAGCCGCAGCGCTTCAGCCCGTAGGCCCAGGCGGCATAGTCGGTAGGCGACAAGGCGAAAAGCGAGCTGTAGCGTTTATTGTTCTTCAGGAAATCGGAGTGATCCTTGTAGGAATGTGTAGCGGAGGCATACTTGCGGAAGCACTCATCCTTGGCGTCGTCTGTGTAGGCATAGGTTTCCCCTGCCCAGGTATTCTTGCATTTGATGCCGAAGTGGTTCCGGGCATTCTGGCAAAGCTCGCTGCTGCCTGCTGCGGTTTCAAAAATACCCTGTGCAAGGGTAATGGAAGCAGGGATGCCGGTGCGACGCTGCTCTTCCATAGCCAGCTCTTTGAACTGGGCGATATAGTCCTGCACCTGCTCGTTGTACGACTTCTGCGCAAAGCCTTTGAAGGTACAGGCGCTTAAGGTGAGTAAAAAAAAGTACTTGCGGATCATAAGATTTTTCTGTTTTGGAAAAATGGCCATGAGGCGCTTTGCTAAAGCTGGTTAAAGGCTTGGATATCGGTTATTTTTTACGGATCAGCATGAGACCGTCGCGAACCGGCATGATAACCTGCTCTACGCGATCGTCTGCTGCGATCTTTTTATTGAACTCATGAATATAGGCAGCGGTATTGCTCTGCTGATCTTTGGGCAGGATCACTTCGCCATGGAACAGTACATTGTCGGCGATCATAAAGCCGCCGCCGGGAATACGGTCGATCAGCAAGTCGAAGTAATGACCGTAATTCTTCTTGTCGGCATCGATGAACACCAGGTTGAAATCCCCTTTGATCTTCGGGATTACCGTAGCGGCTTCGCCGATATGCTGTACGATGCGGTCCTGCACGCCAGCTTCTTTCCAGTATTTGTCGCGCATCTCCTGCAGGTATGGGTCAATATCGACGGTATGCAGCTTGCCACCTGCTTTCAAACCCCTGGCCAGCGATATGGCGGAATAGCCGGTATAAGTGCCCAGCTCCAGCGCCTGGATAGGGGCGATCATCTGGCTGAGCATTTGCAGCACTACTCCCTGCAGGTGGCCCGAGATCATTTGCGCACCTTTTACGTGAGCATGTGTCTCACGGTTAAGCGAAGCCTGCACGGTATCTTCGGGTGTTGTATATTGTTCCGCGTAGAAATTGATCGGGTCGGGTGTAATGATGTGTTGCATAGCTGGGTAATTTATGGGTTATCGTTATGCAGTTGGCTTTAGGCTGGTTTCCGGGTGCGGGCAGGGAGAACGGTTTAAAAATTCGGTTTCAGCTTATTGTGGGTATAGAACTCGCCAATGTAGTTGACCACCTCGTCGGCAGTATCGTATATCTTCACCAGATCGAGATCGCCGGGGCTGATATTGCTTTCTTCTTCCAGCATCACCTTTTTCATCCAGTCGAAAAGGCCCCCCCAGTAGCTTGTACCCATGCAGACCAGCGGCGTCTGGGTAAATTTACGGGTCTGGATCAGCGTAGCTACTTCGAAGAACTCGTCCATAGTGCCCCAGCCGCCGGGCATCATCACGAAGCCCTGCGCGTATTTGGTGAACATGACCTTGCGCACAAAGAAGTAATCGAAGTTTAGGTTTTTGTCGTTGTCGATATAAGGGTTGAAATGCTGCTCGAAAGGGAGGTCGATATTCAGGCCTACGGATTTGCCGCCTGCAAGGTTGGCGCCTTTATTGGCTGCCTCCATAATGCCCGGGCCGCCGCCGCTGATGATACCGAATCCTTCCTTGGAGAGTTTCTGGGCTACTTCCACCGCCAGCTCGTAATAGTGGTGTCCGGGCTGTGTGCGGGCCGATCCGAAAATGGAAATACAAGGTCCTATTTTGGCCAGCTTCTCAAAACCTTCTACAAATTCGGCCATTATTTTAAAAAGCTGCCAGCTGGAGTGTGCCTGGGGTTCGGTCCAGTCGCGCAGTTTTATCTTCTGAAGTTGATCTTTCATTAAGCAATTTAAATACGATCTGCAATCGGCCGGCCTTTGCCAGCGCTTTCGGGATGAAGCAAAGATAAGTTTAAATTATTTACGCGCTGTAAGCAAGATGTAAAGGAGATGTTGTGCGCCGGGTCTGCCCGGTCTTGAAGAATATGCTTAATTTCGCAGCCGCATGGAATTTGAACTTATTGCCCGGGACCCTGAAACCGGGGCGCGGGCTGGTCTGCTGCATACCGACCATGGTACTATCGAAACGCCCATCTTTATGCCGGTAGGTACTGTGGGCAGCGTAAAAGCGGTAATGCAGGAGCAGCTGGTGGATACCGTAAAAGCCCAGATCATCCTGGGTAATACCTATCACCTGTATCTGCGGCCCGGAACCGATATCCTGGAGCAGGCCGGAGGCCTTCACCGTTTCAATGGCTGGGACAAGCCTATTCTTACGGATAGCGGCGGCTACCAGGTCTTTTCCCTTTCCTCCAACCGCAAGCTGAAGGAAGAAGGCGCCCTTTTTCAATCGCATATCGATGGTTCCCGGCATTTGTTCACACCCGAAAATGTAATGGATATACAGCGCAGCATCGGGGCCGATATTGTTATGGCCTTTGATGAATGCACTCCCTATCCCTGCGATTACCGCTATGCCCAGCAGTCGATGGAGCTGACCCACCGCTGGCTGGCACGCTGTATGAAACGGTTCAGCGAGACCGAACCGAAATACGGCTACAGCCAAAGCCTGTTCCCCATCGTGCAGGGCAGCACTTATAAAGATCTGAGAACGCAATCGGCCGAGTTTGCCGCCGGGATGGAGGCAGACGGCAATGCGATCGGCGGGCTATCGGTAGGCGAGCCCGAGCAGGACATGTACGAAATGTGTGCGCTGGTCTGCGACATACTGCCACGGGAAAAGCCGCGTTATCTTATGGGCGTGGGCACACCCTGGAATATACTGGAGTGTATTGGCCTCGGCGTGGATATGTTCGATTGTGTGATGCCGACGCGCAATGGCCGCAACGGGATGCTGTTTACGACAGAAGGTGTGGTCAATATCAAGAACAAGCGCTGGGCAGATGATTTTTCTCCCATCGATCCCGGACTGGAAGATGGTCCCAGCACTGTATATACAAGAGCTTACCTGCGCCACCTGTTTGCTGCCAGCGAGATACTGGGGCTGCAGCTGGCCAGCCTGCAGAACCTCTCATTTTACCTGCACCTGGTGAAGGAAGCGCGCCGGCACATTATTGCCGGCGACTTCGGCGCCTGGCGCAGGGAAATGCTGGAGATCGTGAAGAGAAGATTATAATCCCGGCGGCTGCCGGCACGAAACTGTTCCCCTTTGCTGAAGCGATACTTTAAAATACTCGACCTGTTCATCCTGAAGAAGTTCCTGTCGACCTTCTTCTTCGCCATCCTGATACTGGCGGTGATCGCCTGTGTGATCGACTATTCGCAAAAGATCGACTATTTTGTAGAAAATAAGGCGCCCACCGGGGAGGTTATTTTTTACTTCGTCAATTTCGTTCCGCACATTACGGCGCTGCTGTTCCCCTTGTTTATTTTTATCGCCACCATTTTCTTTACGTCGAAAATGGCTTATAAAACAGAGGTCATCGCTACCCTGGCCGCAGGGGTTTCTTTCCAGCGCTTCCTGCGTCCCTATGTCATCGGCAGCTTCCTGCTGGGCATCGTTTCTTTGCTGGCCAATCACTGGGTGGTGCCCGAGGCCAATAAGAACATTACCGAATTCCACATCAAATACATCTGGCCGAAAAAAGTAGCCACGGATAACAATGTGCACCTGAGGCTCAATGCGCACACTTATGTGTACATCGAAGGATACAACTTCAACGACGGCTATGGCCGCCGTCTTTCCGTTGAAACCGTGGACGGAACTGTGCTGAAGGAGAAGATTATGGCCGACCGCGCGTATTACGACAGCGCCAAAAAAGAATGGCGGCTGACCAATGTGCAGGTACGCACCAACAATGGGTTAAAGGAAACGCTTGTGGTGCAGCCCGAGCTGCGGCGCAAATTCCCCTTCTCTCCCCAGGACCTGGACGACGACGACCGCAATAAAGAAGCGCTCACCACTCCCGAGCTGATCCGCTATATCGAGCGGGAACGGCAACGCGGCCGCGAGAGCGTTAACTTTTACCTGATCGAATTACATAAGCGTACGGCCCAGCCCTTTGCCGGTTTCATCCTCACTATCATCGGCGCCTGCATCGCTTCCCGGAAAGTAAGGGGCGGTAGCGGCTTTCACCTGGCCATGGGTATTGTAATGAGTGCCTTATATATGCTGTTCATGCAGTTTTCCCAAACCTTCTCCACCAATGCAGGGCTAAATCCGCTGATCGCCATGTGGATACCCAATGTTATTTTCGGTATTGTGGCTATTTATTTATTCTCCAGGCAAATAAAATAGCCGCGCTCCGCTACTACATTACCTAAAAAGGGCTACTTTTGCTACCTCTTTTATAAAAGACTTTTTAAAGCATATGTCGCATCCAGTACAAGCTGAAAAACCCAATATCTCGAGCGCTTCCGCATTGTGGGCAACGCTGATATTTGTCGGCCTTCTTATTGCCGCTATTAACTTCGTGCAGGCCGAAAGCAAGAGCGAAGGCCATGGCGGCCATGGTGCGGCTACGGAGCAGCATGATGGCGCCGCTACGCATGGCGAAGGTCATGATGAGGCCGGCCATGAAGCACAGCAACCTGGCCACGAGGCTGGCGAGCATGCTGCACCCGCTGCTGCCGGTCATGACAGCGCTGCCGGGCAAGCTCATGAAGCGCCTGCGGAAAAGCCTGCTCACGAAGAGGCGCATCACTAATTTCATCTATCCATAATACTATGGGAAAAGAAGATGTCATTGCCATTACCGGCGCCGCCGGCTTTATTGGCAGCTGCATGGTGGCGCATCTCAACCATCTCGGCTTTGAACAGCTGGTGCTGGTAGACGATTTCTCGGACGAGAAAAAAGTATATAACCTCAAAGGCAGCAAATACCTGTATAAGGTCCATCGCGAGCAATTCTCTGAATGGCTGAAGACCCACCCGGATAAGATCGCAGTGATCTATCACCTGGGCGCCCGTACCGATACTACCGAACCTGATTATGAGGTGTTCCGCAGCCTTAACCTGGAGTATTCCAAAAGCGTATGGGAGTATTGTGTAGAGCACAATGTACCCCTGGTCTACGCCTCCTCTGCGGCGACCTACGGCAATGGTGAGCTGGGATATACAGACGATGAAACGCTGATCCCTGAGCTGAAGCCTCTCAACGCCTACGGTATTTCCAAAAACGAATTTGATATATGGGCGCTGGAACAGAAACGCCGGCCGCCTTTCTGGGCCGGTCTCAAGTTCTTCAATGTATACGGGCCAAATGAATACCATAAGGGCCGGATGGCTTCGGTGGTGTTTCATGCTTACCAGCAGATCAAGGAAAGAGGCTATATCCGCCTGTTCCGATCTCATAACCCGCAATACAAGGACGGAGAGCAGCTGCGCGATTTCATTTATGTGAAAGACCTGCTGTCGGTGATGAGCTGGCTGATGGAGCAACATCCTGCCAGTGGTATCTATAACCTGGGTACTGGTAAGGCGCGTACCTTTAATGACCTGGCACATACCCTCTTCTCGGTATTGAATATCCCCGGCAAGATCGAATACATCGACACGCCCGAAGATATACGGGCCAACTACCAGTATTATACCGAAGCGGATATGAGCAAGCTGAGGGCGGCGGGTTACGACAAACCCTTCTTTACACTGGAGCAGGGCATCAGCGATTACCTCGTCCGTTATCTCGAACAAGCCCGCTATTTCTGATCTGTTGCATTGAATTACATATAAGCAACTATAAAAACAAAGCATGCGACGGAGCTATCCTTACCGGAAGGCTCCATCGCTGTTTTATGGAAATTTGATCCAGCTGCTTCTGTAAGATAAAATAACTATCTTATGGAAAGCGAAAACATTCTCAGGGCCGACTATCTCGACCTGATCTTTGCACACCGCAATAAACAGTATGGCGGCTATGAGCTGCGCAAGCATTACAACAGCCGTGCGTTGAAGGCGCTCCTTCTTACCTGTGCATTGCTGCTGCTGGGCATCGGTATCCCGGCGCTGCTGGGGAATACCAAACCCTTGCCCGCAGCTGCGTCCACGGTAGTACGCGAGGTGGAGATCCACAGCATCGATATGCCGGAGCCGCCCGAAGCGCCGAAGCCACCGGAACACAAAGCTGCCGACGCGCCATCGGTAGCGAATACCATACGGAATACAGAACCGGAGATCGTACCCACTAATGATGTGAAGCCCGATCTCAAGCCGCCAACACGCGACGAGCTGATCGACGCGGTTTCGGGGCCGGTGAGCAACCCCGGTAATGGCGGTGATCACCCTGCGACCACTGCGGATAAGCCGGAAGGGCCCGCCGGCAGCGGCGACCGGACGGGATCGGTAACCGGCAGCGGACCGGGCAAGGAGCAGCCACACGATTTCGTAGAGGAGATGCCGGAGTTTCCCGGTGGCAGGAAAGCGCTGATGGCCTATCTGAAACAGAACCTCTCTTACCCGGTGGCCGCGCGCAGCGATGGCATCGAAGGAAAAGTCATCATCCGCTTTGTGGTAGATGTTGACGGGAATATAGAAAGTGCAACGGTGCTCAGGGGTATTGGCGGCGGCTGCGATAAGGAAGCCTTACGCGTGGTCAATGCTATGCCGCGCTGGAAGCCCGGCCGGCAAGGCGGTCATCCGGTAAAGGTGTATTTCATGTTGCCCGTCTCTTTCGCCCTGAACTAAAAAGAGAAAGGATATCTCCGGTATTTGCAGGAGATATCCTTTCTCTATGAATTATAAGCGGCGGCAGTTCGCTAGTTGATGCGTACCCATATGGCGCCGGAGGCAATGGGGCCGTTCAGCTGGAAAATATTCAGACCCGGTTGTATGCTGATCACGCCATCGGGTGTGCTGGAGCTGCTGTTGTAAATGCTGGCTTTGGCGCCCACCGGCGGGTTGCTGAAAAACAGGGTTACCGTAGCATCATCCTGGATGGCGTATTGTAATACGCCGGCCCGGGTACCGCCCGCAGCGATATTGCTGAAAGTCACCATGTCGATAGGAGAAGTAAAACTGATGTTCGTCAGGGTTGACGCCGTGTTGTTCTCAACCCAAAGGTCGCATGCAGAATTCTGAGCTGCAGCTTTGAAGCCGCTAAAGGAAACCAGGGCCAGGAGGAGGAGAGACAGGAAGGTGGCTTTGCGCATTTTGTTTGGTTTTAGTTTGGTTTTAAATAAAGTATTGCTGTGAAGATATCCCATTTGCGTAAAGCCGGGATCAGTGACATCCTGCTCTTTTTCGGAACACAAAAAGTAAAGAACTGTTTATTTTTTATAGTCAGTTATTTGCAAGGGCGAATAATAATTACCTGCAAAAATTAATGGCATTTACCGGAAAGAGCTATAGCGTTTAACCTGTAACGCTTATGCTGTTTGTACTTTGGTCTGTTGCCCTGGTGCGCCTTCATACTTGACAAAGAACGCGATCCATATCGAACGGGAAAGCCGCATGAGGATGGGTTGTATCAATATCGTCACGGCAATATTGATGCCCAGCCACCAGAAGATGCGGTTGTCATGCAGAGAGATACCTACTGTGGCGATCCAGATCAGGAAGGAAACAATGCTGAAGAGCAGGGACAGGCCATAGCTCACGTAGCCGGTGCCATAATAGAAGCCGATCTCAACTTCGGTGGCTTGCCCGCATACAGGGCATTTTTCCGGCATTTCGGTGATCTTGCTCAGGCGGTAGGGATTGGCGCTGGTAAACAGGTGGCCTTTGCGGCAGCGCGGACATTTGTTGCCCAGCACGCTGAGCAGGAGCCCGGGCTTGCGGGCGGGAGCGGGAGTATTCATACAGAGGATGCTTTAGGCAGGGATGCCGCCAGCGATTTGCGGAAGGCTTCCGGCGTGATCCCTGTTTGCTTTTTAAAGAATTTGGTAAAGTAAGAGTTGTCGGCGAAGTGAAGCTGCCAGGCGATCTCGTTGATGTGCAGCGAGGCGTTGACCAGGAGACGTTTGGCCTCCAGCAATATCCTGTCGCGGATCACTTCGCCCGCCGGTTTCCCCAGGAGCTCATTACACAGGCCATTGAGGTAATTGGGCGTGATGTACAGCAGCGCAGCGTAATCCTTGGGCAGATGCAAACGGGTATAGTGCTGCTCGACCAGCTTGCGGAATTGCCTTAAGGTCATATCGCTGCCCGATCCCGCAGGGTTTGTGGCTGCAGGGCTGTTCCGTGCCGTGAGGATGAACAGTTCCATCAGCAGGAGCTGCAGCCGGTCGGTCTGCCACCGGTCTGTGGTCTTTCGCTCCTGCAGCATTTCTTTCATCAATTGTATTGCCCTCCTGCAGGCCTCTGTACCCAGCTGTATCACTGACTGGGCTGCAATGCCCTCAAGAAAAGAAAAACGTTCCAGTAGGGAAGCTTGCTCCTGTTGCAACGGGAAAAAGGCCTCTGAGAAATTGATCACATAGCCGTCGATATCGTCGCGGAACTGCCAGCTGTGTACCTGGCCGGGAATCATGAAATAGAGTTGTCCCTTATTTACTTCAAACTGTTCGAAGTCGATGGTATGGGCGCCGCTGCCGGCAGTAAAAAGTACCAGGTGGTAGAAGCTGTGCCGGTGCGGGATGAACAGGTTGGGGTGCCGCCTGAGATAGGCTGCAAAAGGCTCGATCAGGAAGTCGTCCTGCCGCTGCTGCTCCTGTAGCGAGCAGAGATCGTAGACCGGTATCCTGTTGTCCTTTTTCATGAAGCAAAGATACGATGCGTCCCGGTGATGCAGTGGTAGCGAATCTGCGTTTTGTGGTACTTTTTACAGGTGGTAGTATAGCTGGTTTCTCTTCAAATGTGTGTCTTGCCATAAATAATACACCCCAAAAGTTTTTTGTCTAACTTTTGGGGTGCACTACAAACAGGAGACAGCCTCTTTTTATGTTCGCAGATGTTTTCAGCACTTAGTGCATACCGCCCGGAGGGGGCATCATGGGGACGCCCGGGGGCGGTCCGTCCATCATGCCGGGGCCTGGCCCCTGGAAGTCGCCGCGGCGGCCACGATTGCTGTTCTCTACGTCCTTCATAGAGGCGCCGCCTTTAAAGAAACGCAGGTTGTAGGTGAAGGTCAGCATGAAATACTGGCGCAGCACATTGGTCTGGGTATATTGTGTATAGGTTTCCGTTACGGTGGGTACAATGCTGTTATTCTGCTTCAGCAGATCATATACCGACAGCTTGATCTCGCCCTGCTGTTTCCTGAACAGCTTTTTGGCCAGGCTCATGTTCCACAGCAGGAAGTTCTGGTTGAAGCCCTGTGACAGCCCGGTATAGTACTGGTGGTTCAGCTCGGTGTTGAACACGATCCCTTTCCAGAAGATATAGTTGATGGAGAGCCGGCTGGCCTGGTTGAAGAAGCGGTTGTTCGAAGCGGTAAGCAGGGTATTGTTGACGATATTGTAATTGCTGTTGCTCGACAGGGTAAAGTCTATTTTCTCGCTGATGTTGCTGCTGATCACCAGTCCCAGTCCCAGGCCGGTATTGTTGGCGTAGTTCTTTTGCTCATTCACGAGGCCGGGCGTACGGGTGTAGGTGGCGCTGGCATTCACGTTCAGGTTGGATTTCAGCGCGGTTACGGGCAAGCCATAGGTAACGAAGCTGCGCAGGTTATAATAGCCGCTCATGTTAACCGGGCGGGTAAACTGATCGCCTACACGTAGTACTACCCCGTTGTCCAGCTGCATGGGAGTGCTGGCGATGGTAGTGCTGTTGGCGATATAATTTTGTGTGGCCGTACCGGCAAGCATAGCAAAGAACGTGCTGCCGGCTTTGGTGTTGGTCGCGCTGTAGCGCGCCATTAGCGTATGCTGGTAGCTCTGCACCAGGTCGGGATTACCGGAAGATTGCTGCAGCGGATTGCTGTTGTTGATTACATCCTGCAGCTGGTCGACGGAGGGAGCTGTGGTCGAGGTGCGGTAAAACAGGCGCAAGTTCTTTTTCTTGTCGAAATTGTATTGAAACCGGGCCGAAGGCATGATGGTATTGAAGCTGCGCTGTAAATTGTTACTGTAGGGCAATATCCGTTCGTTGTCCAGGTTGGCATTCTGGAAATCGACACCAACATTGAAATTAAACGAGGAGTCGGAGTAGCGATAGGTGAGGCCGCCCCTGTGGGTCAGGTAATCGGTATTGAAGGTATTGCTCAGCAGGGTATCCGGATCAGTATAGGCCTGGGTAATATCGGAGAAATTATAGGTGCGTTTATCCGATTTGCTTTGCTGATAATTTAAACCATACTGTACTTGCAGGAAGCTCTTGCGGGACAGGGGTTCGGTATAGTTTACGTTGGAGTTGATGTTCCAGCCGTTTTTCAGGAAGTTCGCGTTTTGATTGAGCACATAGCTGGAATCGCTGCTGGTCACGGGTGCATATAAAGAACTGTTGCCGTCGCTGCGGTTGTATCCTCCGTTGGCAAAGAGCGAGAGGGTCCGTCCTCTCTTTTTGAATTTATGCCGGTACAGGAACAAGCCATTCATGTTATAGCCGGAAAGATCGCTGTTATAAGTATTGTTGGATGAATTGAGCACATCGGAGTTGCTGTTGAGTGTCCTGATGTCCTGGAACGAATTGCTGTTGTTGCTCTGGAAGGATAAAGACGGAACAAAGAGTATGGAGTTGGAAGAATCTATTGTATAGTTGAACCGCATATTGAAGCGGTGGTTGTTGTTTATCGTATTCGAGGTGTTGTTCTCATGATAGGTGAGGCCCTGCATTTCGGGCAGCACATAATTGCTGCGTTCAATGTCTTGGGTGGTAGTGTTGTTGCTGTTGTTGAAGAAATAGCTGGCGGTCACATCGATCTTCTTGCCCCATTTGTCGGAATAGTTGAGACCGATAGCATTGGTTTTGGAAATGCCGTTCTGGGTGCCTACGCTGAAAGCGTTGTTGCCGCCGCCCATCATGCCGCCACCGCCGCTGCCACCGCGGCCCATACCACCGCCGCCGCCGAAGCCACGTCCGCCGCTGCCTCCTGAAATGCCCAGCAGGTCCTGGGAGGAGAAGTTCTGGATGTTGACATTATTGGTCTGCCCGATCAGGCTGATCCTGCGGTTACCTTCGAAGAAGTTGATGTTACCGCCCGCGTTATACTTGAAGTCCCGGCTGGCATCGTTATCGGTCACGCCATCGCTGCCGCCACCGGCATATACCTTGCCAAAAACGCCCTGGCGGCGGTTGGATTTGGTAATGATATTGATCGTTTTGGAGGTATTGCCATCGTCGAAGCCGGTAAACTGCGACTGGTCGCTTTTTTCGTCGTACACCTGTATTTTATCGATCACCTCGGCCGGCAGGTTCTTGAGCGAAGAGGTGGGGTCGTCGCCGAAGAAAGGCTTGCCATCGACCAGCACTTTGGCTACCTGTTCGCCTTGAGCCTGTGGTTTACCGCTGCTCAGGTCCATACCCGGCATTTTACGGACCAGGTCTTCTGCCGTGGCATCGGGATTGACTTTATAAGAGCCGGCATTGAACTGCGTCGTGTCTTCCTTTTGCTGCACCGGCGGTACCCGCTCTACAATCTTGACCTCGTTGAGCTTTGTCGATTGGGATACCGACATTTTAATAATGCCGAGATTCACTTCAGCATCCAGCACATTTACTTCTTTATTATAATCCTCGTAACCCAGGTAGGAGACCGTCAGCCGGTAAGGACCTGCAGGAATATCGCTGATAGCAAAATGCCCGTCGAGGTCTACCGAGGTCCCGGCTACCGTAGAATCTTTACTGTTTTTAAGCGATACAGAAGCGCCGATGAGCGTCTCGTTTACATTGTCCTTGACGATCCCGGAGATCGTGTGTCCGTTCTGTGCCTGTGCGGGTGCGGCAAAAAGCGCCAGAAGGAGAATAAGCAGTAAGGGGCGGCAATGCATGAGTTGTGTTTTGAAGGCTTTTTGACTTGGCAAATATCAGTTAGTTTAAGCTTTACGAAGAGATAATTGCGGCGAATTTTCGTTATTCGTATGTAAACAGCTACTTAATTTTCCTTTTCACGACAAATAGGAATAAACTATTGATAAATAAAACAAAAAGTAAGCCGCCTTTGATCGCAATAGAAGGTAGTGCCGCCACGCTTTACTATATTTGCAGCCCTTTTTTCAAAAGGTAACCGACCGGCAGCTTTGCCGCGGTTTGGCTTTCCTCCCCCGCATTATTTGGCCCTTAATTATAGCAATAGGTTATGTTACGCGAAGAAGCAGGTAAAACGATCAGACTGGCGCTGCCCATCATATTCGGTGAGCTGGCGCAAATGGCGCTCCACATTATCGACAGTGCTATGGTGGGCCGTGTCGGCTATAAAGAGCTGGCCGCAGCTGCCCTGGTGATGAGCGTGCTCAATATTCCTTTCGTGATCGGTATCGGTATTACGATAGCCGTATCGCAGATGGTGTCTATGGCCCATGGGCGTCGGGATAGTCAGCAGGTTTCCCATTACCTGTACAACGGCTTCTGGCTGTGCGCGGCGTCTGCGCTGCTCATTTCCCTGGGGCTGGAGCTGGGTAAAAATGTGCTTTTTCACCTGGGACAGGACGAGGAGGTAGCCCGGCTGGCTGTGCCTTTCCTGCAGCTGATGGGCTGGTCGGTAATTCCCATGATCCTTTTCATGGCCCTGAAACAATTTACCGACGGCCTGGAATTTACCCGCACGGCGATGCTGCTCTCCGTACTGGCGCTGCCGGTCAATGTATTTATCAACTGGCTGCTCATCTTCGGCAACCTGGGCGCGCCCCGGCTGGAGCTGGTCGGCGCGGGCTGGGGCACGCTTATTACCCGTACGCTGATCTTCCTCGTTATGGGCGCCGTTATCCTGACGCATAAAACGTTTCGTCGCTATATCGCCGTAAGGGGCAACCAGTGGAAGCTGAAATGGAAAACCATCCGGGAGCTGCTGCATATCGGTATTCCCAGCAGCCTGCAGGTCGGTATGGAAGCCGGCGCCTTCGCGGTATCGGGCATCCTTATCGGTACCATCAGCCCGGTAGCGCAGGCTGCGCACCAGATTGCGCTGGTATGCGCTTCCTTTACCTTTATGGTATCGATGGGCCTGGCGCAGGGCGGTTCTATCCGTACCAGCAATGCCTTCGGCCGTAACAGCTGGGTACACATCAATGCCATCGGCAAGAGCACCCTTATCATGGCTTTGCTGTATGGTCTTTTCTGCGCAATCAGCTTTATTTCTTTACGGAATGTATTGCCCTTTGCCTTTAATGACGAGCAGGTAGTGGTGGAAATGGCCGCTATGCTGTTGCTGTTTGCCGCCATCTTCCAGATATCCGACAGCACCCAGGCGATAGCTGCCGGCCTGCTGCGGGGCATTAAGGATGTGAAAACACCTACGATACTGATCGCTGTAGCCTATTGGGTAGTGGGTATCCCGGTCGGCTGCCTGCTGGCCTTCACTTTTAAGATGGGTGCTTCCGGCATATGGCTGGGCTTTATCACCGGTCTTACACTGTCAGCACTTTTCCTGTCGCTGCGCTTTTTGCGGATGACGGCGAAGAAGTCAAGTTTCTAAAAACTCGACTTCTTTTTTATAGATGTAAAAACGCCGGTTATACCGATTACTTATTGGGTAGCGGGTGACCGGTAGGCTGATGGCCAGCCTTCTCCCTAAGAGAAGTCAAGTTTTAAAACTTGACTTCCCTTACTCCCGGGTAAACAAAAAGGTCCCACCGCCCTGCTTGAGGGTCATTTCTTTCTGATCGGGTTTGAATTCCAGCACAATGCCGGCAGCGTCAAACCGGAATTGATCTGTTGCAGTAGCTTCCAGCGGGAAAGCGCTTTGCCCGGTAGCCTGCGCAACCAGGGTAGCGCCTTCTTTGCTGATCGTGATCTTGAGCGGAAGCTGCTTGCTGGAATAGGTGCCGGTATAGCGGTCCAGCTGTTCGGTGCTAACCGTTATGGTATTGAAGGCCGGAATGACGTAAGGTTTATTGTAAAGAATGCTGAGCGCGCCTATTGCAATGTCGTTGGTGCTGAAGCTACTGCTGCCATTGCCGCAATAGGCAAAAGCCAGCTTGTCTGCCGGGATATAGCCGAGCAGGGAGCTGAAGCCGTCGATACCTCCGTTGTGGCCATATGCTCTCTTATCATCGAAGGGAAAGACGAACATACCCAGGCCGTAATCATCCTGCATCGTTTTCATCAGCTCCAGGCTGGCGATGGAAATCAGCTTGCCTGCAAACAAAGCCTCGATAAACAGGCCGAGATCGCCGGGCGTGGATACGATGCCACCGGCGCCGCCCGGGATGCTCATGTCCGTTTCCGGCATCAGCTGCCAGCCATTCCTGTATTCATATGAACGGCTTTCGTCTTTAGCAGCCTCAGCCTTGCCGCCCATATAAGTGTTTTTCAGGCCGGCTTTGCTGCATACCCTCTCCTGTAACGCCTTGGCATAAGGTTTCTTCGTTACTTTTTCTACGATATAACCCAGGAGCACATAATTGGCATTGCTGTATGCTCCTTTGGTGCCAGGTTCGAAGTCGCTGCCGCCCTTGACGATGATGTCCAGCATTTCCGCTTCAGACTTTGTCTGCTGCATATAGCCCTGGTACGCTTCATCGTCGGTAAAATTGTGAATGCCGCTGTGGTGCTGCAGCATCTGGCGTATCGTGATCTTTGCAGCATTGGGTACCCGGGAGAAGTAGCGCGCGAGTGGCGCAGCAAGGTCGATTTTTTTCTCTTCGGCCAGCTGCAATACCATGGTTGCCGTAAACATTTTGGTAATGGAGCCGATGCGGTATTTGGTGCTGGCTCCGGCTTTCTTCTGCAGATCTGCGAAGCTATAGCCCATGCTGCGCCGGTAAATTTCTTTTCCGTTCTGGCGGATGCAGATGCTGCCCATAGCTTTATCCTTGCTTTCCAGCGCACTGAAAAGACTGTCCATTTTAGCCTGGTTGAAGGATTGCGCATAAGATAGGGAATGCAGCAACAGCGTGGCTGCGATGGCGATTATTGGTCTGTGGGTCTTCTTCATGCCATAAAGATAGAGAACGGCACGAAGACCCGCTGCCCTGCTGTGATGATCACCGGCATTTTTTACACCAGCTGCCGGGAATAAGGTATCAATGCTGTAAAATTCTGCTTTTGCGGCCCGTTAACATGCAGTATGAAGATAATCCGTAGCTTTGCTGCATCCGATGAAGAAGCTGATTGCCATACCGCTGCTGATCCTGTATCTCGTTGCCGTGTCCGGCGCGATGGTGCAGTTCCATTTCTGCGGACAGGAATTGGCTTCGTTCTCGGTTAATGAAGCGAAAGAAGCTTCCTGCTGTTGTGGTCCCAAAGCATCGGCCCGGCCCGGTAAAGCTGTGGTGGCGGACGATGATGATTGCTGCAAGGACAAGACGGTTACCTTAAAGATTGCCCAGGACCAGAATACGACCCAGGGTGTCTTCCTGCAACTATCTGCTTTGCAGGTGGCTCTGCTGCCCGGATGGCCGGCGCAGGTTTTTGAAGATCGGCCGCTGGTAAGGCCTGTAATCGCCTACCGCGCCAAAGCCCCGCCCGGCCGATGGCAGGATATTCCCCTGTATAAGCTGCATTCCCGTTTCACTTATTACGGCTGAGTTGCTGTGCCTGTCCTGAGACAAGGCATTCCCCTTCTTTTTTACAGCAACTATTATTCAACCCGTAATTTCAAAAAAAATGAAACGTATCCTCGGCATTTTTGCCCTTCTTATCGCCTCCTTCAGCTTTGCTGCTGCCCAGGAGAAAAAAGATATAACCACCGAAAAGATCAAAGTAAGCGGCACCTGCGGCCAATGCAAAAAGCGCATTGAAAACGCAGCCTATATTCCCGGCGTTAAGCGCGCCGAATGGGATAAAAATACCAAAGAGCTTACCATCACTTACCGCGCTTCCAAAACCTCTCTGCACCAGATCGAGGAGAGCATCGCCAAGGCCGGCCATGATGCCGGGGAAGTGAAAGCCTCCGAAAAGGATTACAACAATCTTCCTGAATGCTGCGCCTATAAAGAAGAAACTGCTGCCGATCATTAATGAAGGCAGGTATAACGATAAGGGCCTGGCACAGGACTTTGCGCCAGGCATTATGCAGCGTTCTTTCCGGACTATGGCTTATGCCTTCGGATGCATCGGCGCAGGATGCTTCCTTCAGGCAATTGTCCGGAACAGTATACGACGAACAGGGTAAGGAAGCCTTACCCGGCGCGGCGATCCGTGCTTTATATACTACTCATGCTACCGTATCTGATGCAGGAGGGCATTTCGAGCTGGAGCTGCCCGATACTGTAAGCCGGATCGTGGTCAGCTATGTCGGTTTTGAAAATGATACCTTACCTGCTGCCGGGCTGGCTGCGGGAGGCGCTTTGCGGCTGGTGCCGGCAAAAACCCTGGGCGAAGTGAAGATCGAAAGCCGGAAAAAAAGTACGGAGATCAGCCTGCTGAGCACGGCGAAAGTGGAGAAGATCGGCTCGCGCGAGCTGATGAAAGCGGCCTGCTGTAACCTGAGCGAAAGCTTTGAGACAACGCCTTCGGTCGATGTCGGTTTTACCGATGCAGTGAGCGGCTATAAGCAGATCCAGATGCTGGGCCTGGCGGGCAGCTACACTTCCTTTACCCGTGAGAATATACCGGATATCCGGGGATTGGCGGCAATCACCGGCCTTACCTTTACTCCCGGCGCCTGGGTGGAAAGCATGCAGCTGAGCAAAGGCGCCGGCAGCGTCGTGAATGGTTACGAGGGAACCACGGGACAGATCAACGTGGAGTGGCGCAAGCCTTTTGCCGATAAAGAGCCGACTTTATACCTGAATGGTTACCAGAACTCTCAGGGCCGCACCGAAGGTAACCTGGTGCTGAGCAAGCGCCTGGGCGAAAGTCTGAGCACCAACCTGCTGCTGCATGGCCGCAGCGACTGGGCCAAGGTAGATCAGAACGGCGACGGTTTTCTGGATCAGCCCCTGGGCCAGACCTTCGTGGGCTCCAACCGCTGGTTCTTCTTCGATAAATCGGGCTTCGAGATCCAGGGCGGCGTCAAAGGCGTCTACCTCGATAACACCGGAGGGCAGGAGCGCTATGAAAAAGGGATGGAACAGGTAGAAGGTAATCCCTGGGGCTACCGGCAAAAGATCCAACGGGTCGAAGGCTGGGCGAAGATCGGGAAGGTATTTTCCGAAAAAGTATGGAAAAGTATGGGGCTGCAGCTGTCCGGTGTCTACCACGATCAGCAGAGCACCTATGGCGGCAGGAGCTATAAGGGCCGCCAGGAGAGCTTTTATGCCAACTACATCTACCAGACGATCATTAGCAATACGAACCATATTATCAAAGGCGGCGCCAGCTTTGTGGCCGACAACTATAAAGAAAACTTTGCCGGAACGCCCTACAGCCGCCGGGAATATGTGCCGGGCGCTTTTGTGGAATACAGCTACAGCTACCTCACCCGGTTCAACCTGGTGGCCGGGCTGCGCGCCGATTATCACAATCTTTTCGGCGCTTTCGTGACACCCCGGCTGCATGTGCGCTATGCACCGGCCGACAATAGCGTGTTCCGTGCATCGGTAGGCCGCGCGCAGCGTACAGCCAATATCTTTGCCGAGAACCTGGGCTATATGGCCAGCAGCAGAAACTATGTTCTATCGGGCAATGCTACGGACAAGCCTTATGGACTGAACCCTGAAGTCGCCTGGAACATGGGCGTCAACTTTACGCAGAAGTTCATGCTCAACTACCGCGACGGCTCTTTCAGCACGGACTATTACTACACCGACTTTACCAACCAGGTTGTGGTGGATATTGAAAAGCCGGGTGAGGTGCGCTTCTACAACCTGGACGGGCGCTCTTTTGCCCACAGCTTTCAGGCGCAGCTCGATTACGAACCGCTCCGTAAGCTGGATGTACGGTTGGCCTACCGCTATTACAATGTACGCAGCACATACAGCGGCGAACAGAAGCTGAAGCCCCTGGTTGCCGCGCACAGGGCTTTTCTCAACCTGGGCTATGAAACGAAGAACAGCTGGAAGTTTGACTACACGATACAGTGGATCGGTCCGAAACGCCTGCCACAGCGGTATAGCGACGATCATGGCGTAGTGGCCGGCGGCGATTCTCCTTCCTTTGTGCAAATGAATGCGCAGGTCAGCAAAAGCTGGAAGGAGGGAAATATAGAAGTGTACCTGGGCGGGGAGAACCTGACCGGTTACATGCAGCACGACCTGATCACCGGTGCTGATAATCCTTTCGGGCATAACTTCGACGGCTCCGTTATCTGGGGGCCGGGCATGGGCCGGAGCATCTATGCGGGATTACGCTACAAGCTTTAGGCCAGCGATAGTATGATGCTCATCAATAAAGAAGAGCCGGGCAACGCCTGGCTCTTTCCTGTTTAACTAAATGAAGCGATCGTTCCGGTTGTCTTCATGCTAATGGATGCTGACTTTCCGTGCTTCGGTTGACTGATCGGTATAAGTGATGCGCACATAGATACCCGGTACGAGCAGGCTGCTGAAAGCCTACGGCATCCATGCTCAGCGCTGCGATTGTTTTAAGCGGAAGCAGGGCGCATTGGAGGCCATGTCGGATCAAGCGAAAAAGTTGGGAGATGCAATTTAAGTATGCCCTGATGAAATCCGGAACACTACCCAGAGGATGGAACGCTTCTGCACTTATGGGTGAGCTTGTGCTCTCCTGCACGGCCAGGTCGGTCGGGACGTGCAACGGCCTGAACGGCGGCTGGATACATGCAACCCTGGTTTTGCTCCTACGGAGCAAGTTTATGTTTGTTCATGCTGGTACTACAAACATTCGGCTCCTACGGAGCCCTATAGCGTGGATAGCTATAGAATCATCTGCAAGCCTTTCCTATAGGATCGGGAAGGGCTTGCAGATCCAATGTCCGTTTTGAGAAACCAGGGAACACAAAAAAGCCAGGTTGAAATAACAACCTGGCTTTCTATTTGTAAGAATAAATTAAGCGATCTTTTCTACCTGCGAGTAATTCAGCTCTACCGGAGTAGCGCGTCCGAAGATCTTTACCACAATCTTCAGCTTCTTTTTCTCTTCATTCACCTCTTCAATAGTGCCGTTGAAATCGTTGAACGGACCGTCGATGATTTTGATGGTCTCGCCTACGATGTAAGGCTCTGCATAGCCGATACCCTGCTCAGATACTTCATCCAGCTTGCCGAACATCTTGTTCACTTCGCTTTTGCGCAGTGCGATGGGATGCTCCTTGCCCAGGAAGTGGATCACGCTGGTAACGCCGGTGATGCCCTGGATCATGGTATCGTTCAGTTTCCCTTCTACTGCTTCCAGCATAATGTAGCCGGGAAACAGGGTCTTTTCACGCAGCACCTTTTTGCCGTTCTGCACTTTGAATACCTTTTCCACAGGGCAAAGGATTTGCAGGATGACGTTACCCCATCCGTTAATCTTCACCTCTTTGTCCAGGTGCTCTTTTACCTTTCTTTCTTTTCCGCTCACAATGCGGAGCACGTACCATTTGGTTTCCTGCTCGACAGTCTGAGGCGTATTTAGGTCACTCATTTTTGTAATTTAATTGCTTAGGTCCGGTTGGAATAGCTACCGGCGGCTTATTTGCCCGCCATGTTGTAGATCAGGTCTTTCAATACGAATTTGGAGGCAGCGTCCATACCCAGCACCAGCAGGGTGATGATCGCCAGGGAAACCAGAACAATAAGGGTGGTTTGCTGCAATTCACTCCAGGAAGGCCAGCTTACCTTATGGACCAGCTCGTCGTAAGATTCCTGTATATAGGTTCCGAATTTGCTCATAAAATGTTGTAAATTAAAAATGCAAAAATCAAATTTAACAATTAAAATCAATTTTTGCATCAAAAAATTTGCACGGGTACTAGGATTCGAACCCAGATCAAAGGTTTTGGAGACCCGTATGCTACCGTTGCACCATACCCGTGTATTGGAAAGAACTCAAAACAAAAAGTCAAAAGAGTGCCTTTTGACTTTTGCAATTGGTCCGCAAAGATAAAGAACTTTTTCAAAACGGGAAAAAAATTTTTGATCTGTGATTGCAGGGCAATGGGAATACTTAACCGCCGGTATCATGACAAAGCTCAATAGATTCCTGGTCCCGAGCAGCTATTTTGCAATAACTTTTGTGAAGTGAAGGTGGTTTCCTAATTTAGCAGCCCGATAGAAAATGCTCTTTTTCTGGAGAGATACAAAATTAGCTAATCATATTTTTCATTCCATGATTGAAATAAAAGTGCCCCCCGTTGGCGAATCCATCAGCGAAGTAACCCTTGTAAAATGGATCAAAAATGACGGCGATTGGGTAGAGCGCGATGAGATCATCTGCGAGCTGGAATCAGAGAAAGCTACGTTCGAGCTGAACGCTGAGCAGGCAGGCATACTGCAAACCGTTGCCAAAGAAGGAGATACCCTCAATATCGGCGACATTGCCTGCAAGATCGATGAAACTGCCGAAAGGCCCGCAGCAGCTGCCGCTCCCAAAGCGGAAGAAAAGAAAGCAGAAGCCCCCAGGCAGGAAGCGCCTGCCGCCGCAGCCCAGCCTGCTGCCGATCCTTCTGTAAAGGCTTCTCCTGTAGCGAATGCGATCATGGCCGACAAACAAGTGAAGCCCGATACCGTGAAAGGAACAGGCGCTAATGGCCGTATCATGAAGCATGACGTGCTGGCCGCGCTGGAAAATCCCGGCCGAACTCCGGGCAAGCCGCTGTTCAGCCGCGAGAACCGTCCCGAGAAGATGAGCAATCTGCGTAAGACAGTTTCCCGCCGCCTGGTGGAAGCGAAGAACACAACGGCAATGCTGACCACCTTCAACGAGATTGATATGACCCGCATCATGGAGATCAGGAAGGTATATAAAGATAAATTCAAAGAAACACACGGCGTCAACCTGGGCTTTATGTCCTTCTTTACCAAGGCCTGCTGCATCGCCCTGCAGGAATGGCCTGCCGTGAATGCCTATATCGACGGTGAATCCATTATCTACCACGAATACTGCGATATCTCTATCGCCGTATCGGCCCCCAAAGGCCTTGTGGTGCCGGTGATCCGTAATGCCGAGAGCCTGGGCATGTTCGAGATTGAGCAAAAAGTGATGGAGCTGGCCGGCAAAGCCCGCGATAACAAGCTGACCATCGAAGAGATGACCGGCGGTACCTTTACCATCACCAACGGCGGCGTGTTCGGCTCCCTCATGAGCACGCCTATCATCAATATCCCACAGTCGGCTATCCTGGGCATGCACAAGATCCAGGACCGTCCTATGGCGATCAATGGTAAAGTAGAGATCCGCCCTATGATGTATGTGGCCCTCAGCTACGACCACCGTATTATTGATGGCCGCGAATCCGTAGGGTTCCTGGTAAGGGTGAAGGAGCTGCTGGAAAGCCCCGAGCTGTTGCTCATCGGGAAAGATCCCGTAAAAGCTTTGCTGGAACTGTAACACTGCGTTGAACACGATTTATAAGCATGAAGCGTTGCCCCGGTAGGAGCAACGCTTTTTTGTTTGGTACAGAATTGGAGTTGTTTCCGGTTTTGTGGTGTGCAGCCCGTTGACAGGGTAGATGCTACAGGGCTGCTATGGGTAGAGAGGGGCTTGTTAATTATTTAATGCAGCACTTCAAACTTCCGGACGACGAAGCCTTTATCCGTGCGGACCCGCACCGTGTATACGCCGGCAGCCAGCCCGGATACGGCCAGCTTGTGCTGCCCGCCGCCATCGGCCTTGCGATCGTACACCACCGCGCCCAGCACATTGAATACCGTTACCTGTTCCATACGGAGGTCTTGGCTCCTGTTGCCGATTGTTACCTGGTCTCTCGAAGGATTGGGATACAGTATCATATCGGCCTGGCTGGTATTGAGGAGAACGATCCCCGTGGTCAGATCGACATTGATGGTCTGGCTGATGGAGAAGTCGCCGCAGCCGTTGAATACTTTAAGCGTAACATTGTAGTAACCGCTGGCCGCGTACACATGCAGCGGGTTGACGTCTGTGCTCCCCGGACTGTTGTCGCCGAAATCCCATTCGTACGCATATACATTAGTCGGGTTCAGGGGCGAGAACCTTACCTTGCCCAGGTCTTCGTAAAATAAAGGAATGAAATTGAAGCCTTCCACGAGAGGAGAGGGCAGGTAGGCGATATGCATACTGTCGGCAGCCACGCAGGCATACGGTGTGGTTATGGTAACTGTATAGGTGCCGGAGTCGGCGGCCGAAATGGTTTGGGTGGTCGCACCGGTACTCCAGTCGTAGCTGTAGCCGGGGTTGGCGGCGTCGAGGGTAATGGCATCGCCCCTGCAGATCGCCGTATCGTTGCCGAGGGAAGGTACGGGCAGCGGGCGGATCACCACATTGGTGCTGCTGCTGATCACGCAACCGTTCACGCTTTTGATCTGTGCGGTATAGGTGCCGGCAGTGGTAACGTTGATACTTTGCGTAGTGGCGCTGCCCGGTGTCCAGCTGAAGGCGCTGCCGGCATTGCCGGCATTCAGCGTGGCGGTTTCACCGCTGCAGAGATTGGTGGTGGCCGGGAGCACGTTGACGGGAACGATACCCGGCGTGATGGTAATGGCATCGGAGCCGCTGCAGCCGCTGGGCAGGGTCACGGCCACAGAGTAGGTACCTGCAGCATTGACATTGATCGTTTTGGTTGCTGCCCCGGTGTTCCAGGCGTAGGTAGCGCCGGGATTACCGGCATCCAGTGTATAGGTGACACCTGGGCAAATGGTCGTGTCGTTGCCCAGGTTAACCGCTATGGAATTGACGCTCACACTTACGGGGGTAGCGTCTGCCGTTCCGCCGCCTGTGCTGGTGCAGGTCACACGGCAACGGAACTGGGTGCTCTGGGTAATGGGTGGTGTGGTCTGGGTGGCGGCGTTGGTACCGAAGTTGACCCAGGTGCCGCTGGTATTGTATTGCCATTGGTAGCTGATGGTGGGACCCGAAGTATTGCCGGTGAGGCTGAGAGTAGTGGTGGCATTGCAGGCCACAGCAGTGGCGGCAGCGTTGGTAGTGCCCGGTGTTGGCGTACCGCTACAGGTCAGGGATCCGATAATGACGTTGTAATCGGTGACTTCGCCGTAGAGCCCTGACATGAAGCAGGCATCGGCGCCGGTGATCGCCGTAGAAAAACGGACCCTTACACGCATGCGGGTGGTGCCCGAGAGCGCGCCGGCCGGTATGGAAATGGTGCCGGTCATGGCCTGCCCCGCTGTCGTGGAAGAACTGCCGCCGTTCAGTATGGTGAATTCGCTGGCATCAAAAGTATTGTTCTGGTTGTAGTCGATCCATACCGCAGCATAATCGCTCGTGGTACCCACACTTACCGATATGGGGTAGCTGCTGCCCTGGACCACATCGCCCGGTGTTACGCTGGCGGTGTAGTCATTGTAGCCTGTGGTGGCATTACAGCTGGGATTGTGATTTATGCCGGCAAAGGTAACATTGGTGGCGCGGTCATCATCGGTGCAGTCGATGGCGCCCGTAGGGACACAATATTGCGCACGGCCCGGAGCGGAGGCCGCTAAGAACAGAAGCAGGAGTAAAAGATGCGGTGAAAACTGGAATGATAAAGATTTTTTCATTGCGAAGGAATAGGTGAACTGTAAATATACAATTAAATTTTTGACCTACATTATTATGTAGTATTTATTTGACGAAACAAAAAAGCGACCCCTTAAGGGGCCGCTTTTGGCGTAAGCCGCTATTAAAAAATTACCTGATCTTTTCCAGTTTACGGACAACAAAGCCCTTGTCCGTAAGGATACGGACGGTATAGATGCCGGCTGCCAGTCCGGATACGGTCAGCTGATGTTGCCGATCTCCGTCGGCCTTTTGATCACAGACCATTGCGCCCAGCGTGTTGAACACTGCTACGCGCTCCATACGGATATTGCTGCTCCTGTTGTCGATCGTCACCCGGCTTTTTGAAGGATTCGGATAAAGCATTACATCGGCCCGGCCGGCATTAAGGGTGGCGATACCCGTGGCAAGGTCGACATTGATGGTCTGGCTGATGGAGAAGTCGCCGCAGCCGTTGAATACTTTAAGTGTAACATTGTAAAAGCCGGTGGCTGCATAAATATGTAATGGCATCGTGTCTGTGCTATGCTCGCTACCATCGCCGAAATCCCATTCATAGGCATATACATTAGTTGGGTTCAGGGGGGCAAATCTCACCTTGCCCAGGTCTTCATAGAAGAGAGGAACGAAGTTGAATCCTTCTACCACAGGGGAGGGCAGGTAGGCGATATGCATACTGTCGGCAGCCACGCAGGCATACGGTGTGGTTATGGTAACTGTATAGGCGCCGGAGTCGGCGGCCGAAATGGTTTGGGTAGTCGCACCGGTACTCCAGTCGTAGCTGTAGCCGGGATTGGCGGCATCGAGGGTAATGGCATCGCCTTTGCAGATCGCCGTATCGTTGCCGAGGGAAGGTACGGGCAGCGGGCGGATCACCACATTGGTGCTGCTACTGATCACACAGCCGTTTACGCTTTTGATCTGTGCGGTATAGGTGCCGGCAGTGGTAACGTTGATACTTTGCGTAGTGGCGCTGCCCGGTGTCCAGCTGAAGGCGCTGCCGGCATTGCCGGCATTCAGCGTGGCGGTTTCACCGCTGCAGAGATTGGTGGTGGCCGGGAGCACGTTGACGGGAACGATACCCGGCGTGATGGTAATGGCATCGGAGCCGCTGCAGCCGCTGGGCAGGGTCACGGCCACAGAGTAGGTACCCGGGGTGGCGACATTGATCGTCTGTGTGGTGGCGCCGGTGTTCCAGGCATAGGTAGCGCCGGGATTACCGGCATTAAAGGTATAGCTAATGCCGGGGCAAATGGTTGTATCGTTGCCCAGGTTGACCCCGATAGCATTTATGCCTACCGTTACCGGTGCCGAATTGCTGTTGCTGCCGCCGGGATTGGTACAGGTAAGCCGGCAACGGAACTGGGTGGTCTGGGTAATGGGTGGTGTGGTCTGGGTGGCGGCGTTGGTACCGAAATTGACCCAGGTGCCGCTGGTATTGTATTGCCATTGGTAGCTGATGGTGGGCCCGCCGGAATTGCCGGTGAGGCTGAGGGTAGTGGTGGCGTTGCAGGCAACGGAAGTTGCGGCCGCATTGGTTGTGCCAGGTGTCGGGGTGCCGCTGCAGGAAGCCGACATCACATTGACAGTATAATCTTCTATTTCGCCATAAAGGCCGTTGGTGCAGGGCAGCAAGGGATCGGTAGCCCAGTCTCTCAGTATGCGTATTCTCATCCTGGTATTGCCGGTAGTGGCCGTGGCCGGAATCGTAACCGATGTGGTAATGGTCGACACACCGGTGCTCGATAAAAGCGTATATACCGTCTCCCCGGGATCGTCGAAGTCGCCATCGTGGTTCCAGTCGATCCATACTGCCCATTTGTAGGTAAACAGGGCATCGGAGTTGGATGTCAGCGTGAAGCTGTTGCCGGCAATTGCCGTAACCACCATAGCGGTGTAGTCGGCATAGCCGTTCACCGAAGCAGTGGTGCCGGTGTTATTGATGTTCGTTGAGCCGCCGGTAGTGGTTACGCTGGCGATATAATAGATGCCGGTATTGGTATTGCTCGTAGCGGCGCAATAGGTTTGGGCTGAAGCACTGCGCGGAAGATTCAGCAGGATAGCCAGGATGAGCAAGGCCTGAAGGGCATGGCCTATACTGCCGGAGGTTTTCCTGAATAAAGTTTTCCTGGATAAATGGTTGATAGGAGTGTTCAGTGTAAATGGTTTGGTCATCATCTTTCACGTTTTTTTGGTTACTAAAAAACCGGAATTGGTTTATGGGGCATCATGGCTGAAGAAAGGCCATTTCCCAAGATACAATTACCTAATGAAAAATCATAATTTAATTTACACTGCCTCTTTCTGCAGGCGCCGGAACATTTATATCCGGGGCGATGGGACGGGTTGGAGCATTAAGCAGCCGGAACTCCGCTAAAAGGACAGGGCTTAGATATTACCTACCGTAACGTTGCTGTTTTGCAAGGCCCGCTCGATCTCCTTTTCCCGGCGGATCAGCTGCACGCGGAGCGGGCTGAGCAGCCAGCGCCCCCGGATACGCTTCAGCCGGTCTTCGGGTGTCAGTAGGAACAATCGTTTAAGCCAGGTCCAGGGAAGGAAAGTGCGGAAGGTGTCGGAGAGCTTGACGTAATACACAACCGTTTCGGCGCTGCATTGATCCAGCAGCTGTGCCACTTCCGCAGGGTCGTTGAAGGAAGAAATACAGAGGACAGAGCCATAGCGCGGCTCGAAGTAGCCGGTGAGCTCGCGGTCCCTGTGCCAGGCGCTGTTACTGATCACTCTTTGCACGAAGGCAGCGCCATTGAGCTGCTCAGGCACCTGCAATTGCTGATCGGGAATGAATCTGACTTCCCATTCCCTGCCGGTAAGGGTCTCATAGGCAGTCCATACCCGCTCCTTATAATAGTTCAGCATCTCGGCAGCAAAGTCGTTGTGACGTTGCCCGCTTCTGATAGAGGTATGGAAGCTGGCATAGAAATAAACATGAGAGGCGTAAGGATCAAAGATCTCAGGCACCCTAACCACCAGCTCCCGGCTCTTGGCATATACTTTCCACACAATGCGGCGCACATCATCGCCGCCTTCAAAGCCTTTATAATTCAGGTATTCTCCCTCGACCTTCCTCAGCTGGTCGATACGGGTATCGGTCTGCTCGGTTTTGCGGGGCAAGGCTTCTTTCTCATGCAGCTGTACCTGGTCGGGCGCCTGGTAAAAATGTCCTTTGACCTTCTGGATGACGGGAAGGGAAAAGAGCTGCAGCATATCTTCAAAGTACACCGCGCCGCCATTGATGGCATATTCTTTAATGTCGGGCAGCAGTATCCTGCTTTTGCCGGCCACACCTTCGCGCCAGAATTGCTGCGCCTTACGTTTGTTGGAAGCCAGAGGGAACTTATCGGTCATGTGGCGGTCATCATAAAAAAGCCGGCCTTTAATAAAGCCCAGGAAGGGACGCCGGGCTTTGCGCAACAGGGTTTCTATCCACAGACCCTTGTTCTTTTCCGCAGGTCTGAATTCAAATTCCAGCTGGTAACGGTGACGACGGCGTAGCCACAGGTAATGCAGCCAGCAGAGAAATGTAGTGAGGACGGAAAAGCCGATGAGCGCTACCACGAACCATAGCGCCGTTTTACCCATCAGGAGGATCAACGGCTTGAAGGAGGAAATATCCTCGCCTTTTACCGGTTCTGCAGGCTTCACGATCTTAAAGCATAGCCACAAGGCTATTGCGACAACGAAGGCATTAAGGGTTAACGGAAAATATTGCCCATAATAACGCAGACGCGTCCTGAGGTTTTTCCACTGTATCATTTGCCGGGAAAGTTACGGATTAAATGAATAGCCCCCACACTCATTTCTTGCCGCTCCGTGGCGGCAAAAATGCGCTGTGTACAGATACCCTTTCCCCTATACAGCTCTTTTTGTAGAGGTATAAATATTCTCAATAATATTTTTGGTCGGGATTTACGCCAACAATTACGACCTTTGCCCGCGTTTCGGGCTTAAGCCCAACCGCAACCGGCGAATGCGGCCAAAGAAAGTTTAATTAAACGTTTGTTTAATTTCTGAAATTGGTTAATTTTGCATCTGAAAACAGTGACAATTATCTGGTGTATGAGTGATGTTTCTTTCAGGGAAAGGGCGCAAAAGGGCATTTATAAGATTATTAATCCTTTTGTGCGTTTTCTGATCCGGCTGGGGCTGACGCCCAATGCGGTAACAACAATAGGGTTGTTGCTGAACATAGGGGTGGCGGTGATCTTCATCATCGGCGCAGAAAAGGGGAACCGCGGCGAGCTGGGTTATGTCGGCTGGGCCGGTGGTCTGATCCTGTTTGCAGGCCTTTTCGACATGCTGGATGGCCAGGTGGCGCGTTTGGGCAAGATGTCCTCTACTTTCGGCGCCCTGTACGATTCGGTGCTGGACCGTTACAGCGAGCTGATCCTGTTCCTCGGTATCTGTTACTATCTTATCTCCCATCACTATTTTTTAAGCTCTTTGTTTGCCTTTATCGCCATGATCGGCTCGATGATGGTGAGCTATACCAGGGCCCGCAGCGAAGGGCTCGGTATTGAGAACAAGGGCGGGTTGATGCAAAGGCCCGAGCGCGTGATCCTGATCGCCCTGTCGGCGATCACCACCGGTGTCGCAGCCGCATTTGTAGAGGGCGACGGCAAAGTATTTATTCCTGGTATCCGTTTTCATGTGTTTGAATTAATGAGCATCTTTACAATCCCCATAGCAATAATGGCTGTTTTAACCAATATCACTGCGTTCAAGCGTCTTATCGATGCCAAAAAAGCACTGGATAAGATCGATGCAGAAAAAGCGAAAAAAGTTTCCACCACCAATATAGCCGCCGTGCTCCTGCTGGGTGCTACTTTATTTGCCGCGCCGGCGATGGCGCATCCCCCGCGTATCGACGACGGCCGTGCAACCTTTACCGAAGCGGTCGATACTTTTCCGGTACCTAAGTTCAATGCCAAGACCCAGTTCTACGTACAGCGTACCCCCAATACCAATACAATCATGTACGAGCTGAACATGAAGAACGGCGAGCTGAACGAAGACAATCCCATTCATGTGTACTGGATAAGATATACGGAGGGTGGCGGCACAAAGGAATTATCATATATTCAGCGTAAATTTGCCTATGGTGTTAAAACGGTGAAGATCGCGGATGAAAAATTCAAGCTCCTCTTCGCCGCTTACGACAAAATTCCTTTTTACCTGATGAAATCCACTGCCGGTATCTACCACACTTACGTGGAGCTGGACGGCAAAATGGTTGTGCTGAAAAGGTTGTATATCCGTATCGATCCGGGTGGCACCTTTTGGGCGCCCAATGTAAAATACGTGGAGTTCAAAGGGACGGAAGTCGCGAGCGGAAAGGAAGTGATCAAAAGGATCAACCCGAAGTGGAAGCCCCCGAAGCAGTAGCGGCATACCGGCAAAGGCCTGATCAGAAAAAAAAAGACAATGAAAAAGAATTACGTTTCCAACTCTACCGAATCCATACGCATGTTCAAAAGCAACTTCCTGGAAACCTTTTCAAAGGTTCACTGGACGGTGCCCATGATCCTGTATGTACCGGTGGTGCTGGTATTTGCCTACCTGGGGTTGTTTGTAGCGCATACCCCTGTGCTGACTTTCCTGGGTATGTTTGCTGCCGGCCTGCTTTCCTGGACCCTGTTCGAATATGTGCTGCACCGCTGGATCTTCCATTATGTACCCAAGGCCAAATGGGCGCTGCGCCTGCACTTTATATTCCATGGCGTACACCACGACTACCCCAACGACATGAAAAGGCTGGTTATGCCGCCTTCCGTAAGCATTCCCCTGGCATTTGGCGTGTATTTTGCTTTACGCGCGCTGATGCCGCCTGTATACCTCTATCCCTTCTTTTCCGCGTTTGTGGTAGGCTACATCATTTACGATACTATGCACTACGCGCTGCACCATTTCAATTTTAAAGGTGAATTCTGGAAAAAGATCAAGAAGCACCATATGCTGCATCACTACTCCGACGCGAGCAAAGGCTTTGGCGTGAGTTCAGAACTGTGGGATAAAGTGCTGAATTCCGGCTTCCCGAAGAAGAAAAACTAATGAGTTCAACAACCATAACGAATGTTTCCCGTATCAGTCCCATGCCCGTGCACCGGCGGCTGCTGCTTGCGGGAGGTATCAGCGTCGCGTATCTGATCCTTTCCTTTTTCCTGATCGGTTTCCGTCCCGAGCAGATCTTTATATCGGGTGTGTTCTTCCTCCTGTATACGCTTTCCAAGAAGACACGCAACTTCGTCCTTACCCTGATGCCTTTTATCGTTTTCTGGGTGATCTTCGATTATATGAAGGCCTTTCCCAATTACCGGTTCAATACAGTGCATATCGGGGATCTGTATGCCCTGGAAAAAAAGTACTTTGGCTTCAGCTACCAGGGTAGCCTGCACACCATTAACGAATTCTGGACCCAGAACCGCAACACCTTTCTCGATGTGCTCAACGGCTTCTTCTACCTTTGCTGGATGCCGGTACCCATTTCTTTTGCCGGCTACCTGTTTTTTAAGAACCGGCGGGCAGCTATCGAATTCTGTCTCACTTTCCTGCTTACCAATTTCGTAGGCTTTATCGGCTATTATGGCTACCCGGCGGCGCCGCCATGGTATATCCACGAGCATGGCCTCGCCTTCAATCCGGCCACACCCGGTAATATTGCCGGACTGGCAGGCTTCGATCATTTCTTTGGCGTGCAGATCTTCCACGGTCTCTACGCCAAAAGCTCCAATGTATTTGCGGCGATGCCTTCCCTGCATACCGCCTATGCATTGCTCTCGGTTTATTATGCGTTCAGGAAGAATGTAGCCCTGGGCTGGAAAATATTCCTTACCATCGTTTGCCTGGGTACCTGGTTTGCGGCCCTCTATACCGATCACCATTACCTGCTGGATGTGCTGGTCGGTATCCTGTGCGCGATCATAGGGATCACCCTTTTCCGCAGTGTACTGTTGAGAACCCGCGGCTTTAAGAAATTTATGGACGGTTATTACCAGCAGGTAGCCTGAGGCATATCAGCAAAGGAATACCAGGATGCCGATCGCTGCAGCCAGCACCGCTGCGATCAGTACCGCTGCAGCACCGATATCTTTAGCCTGCCCGATCAGCGGATGATGCGCTTTGCTCACCGCATTAGCCAGCCGTTCCAGTGCGGTGTTAAGCGCTTCGGTGAGCCACACAACACCTATAGCTAACAGGAGCAAGGCCCAGCGAAGCGGGCTTAAGCCGCGTATGCTGCCGGCGCACAGCACCACCACGGTCGCCAGAGCATGCAGCTGCATATTGCGCTCCGAACGGATTAAGGTATACAAGCCTTGAAAAGCGTAACGAAAGCTTTTCCCCAGCCGCGATAGTTCCTTTCTCATAAGCAATTTCCTTTACAAAAGGCGACAATTCTGCTGCCAAAAGGTTGGCCCCGCAACGCATAAGCTGCAGGGCAACCGGCATAGGGCAGGGGCTTGGGTAGAAAAAAGAACAGGTGTAATACTAAGCTCAGGCGGCCAGCCGGATCCGGTTACGTACCGCCTCAATGGGTTGCTGTACTAAGCTGAACCAGTTCAGCCGGTTCAGCGAGGGCGTGCTGCGGCCCCTGATCCAGGCCCGCCGGAAAACACCCCATTTCTCGGGCATAAGGAGCAGGCCCACCGCTACGCTGAACAGCACAGGGGCGGTAATACGACCGTTAGCCAGCATAAAGCATTGCAGGCATACCTCTCCTTCTTCCGTAGGCGGATAACCCAGCACCACATGCTTGATGTCGTGCTTCTCGTAATGAGGCAGCAGGTGAAGATCATTGTCTTCAAAAAAGGAATACAGCGCTTTGCCTACCGTGCCATCAGGTAGCTTTTGCAATTGCTTTAGCGAATAGGGAAAGCGGTAGCCCCTACGGACAAGCTTGAAATAGGGCAGGGCGACCTCATGTGCAAGGTAGACCAGGAGCCGTTTGCGCAGGGAACTGAGTTGTATTTTCATAATAGTGACATTTTTTTGAGGGAGAGAAATGAATAGTCAGGGCTTCGGAATGCTTGTATTGCCGGTTGCTCAGCGTACATCCAGCTACCGCAGGCAAGCTGTAATGACCGCAACTGTAAACAGGAGGAAGCAGCCGATAGCAATCATCGTAGCTGTTGTCCATCTTGCTTTTATCAGGAATGTTTTGTAGATCATAGTATAAAAGAGCTGGCCTGTGGGCCTGTTAGAACTTAAGGTCTCCCATTGCTGAACCGGCTGCCAATACGATCAGTGTAATGATACAAGCAGCAATGCCGAAGAAGATCGCTAAGACAGTTCCTACTGCAGAAAGGACAGCCCAATCGCCCGGCCGGTGCTGCCGCATCCATCGCCGTCCTTTTTGCAGCAGCCGGAACAGCAGGCCGCAACTTGCGCTGACCGGTATGCCTGTCAATAACACCCAAGCACCTTTACCGCCCATACTTTGGTTCAGCAGGTTGATGCCGGCAAGCACAAACTGCAGGTAGCAGGCTGCAGCGACAATGATCGGGTATGCCCATTCTTGTTTCATTAAAAGTACTTTGTTTTTCAAAGTAAATAGATAAAATAAGAGCTGCGCTTTTTGCCGGCGGCGTTGAGCGCCCGGCTTGCGCAGCCTTTAGTTAACGCTTTTGATGATCTTTTCGAGCGCGTCGAGGTGCTGGCGGAAAGCCTTCTCGCCGGCGCGGGTAATGGAATAGACGGTATTGGTCTTACGCCCGATAAATCCTTTTTCCACTTTAATATACTTGTGCTCCTCCAGGGTTTTCAGGTGGGTAGCCAGGTTACCGTCGGTAGCATCGATCAGCGCCTTGAGGTCGTTGAAGTTGATGTCTTCATTCACCATTAGGGCGCTCATGATGCCGATCCGGATACGGCTGTCGAAAACCTTGTTGAGCTGTTCGAGTTCTTTCCTCATTTACTGATCATATTTGCGCCACATGATAATGCCATAGACAATGTGCAGCACGCCAAAGCCGAGAGCCCAAAGATAAAGCCCATATCCCGGTGAAAGAAATAATCCGATGCAGCCCAGGATCACTTCCGTTAAACCCAGGTATTTAATATCCGAAACGGTATACTTGCTGCCATTGATAAGCGCCAGACCATAGAAGATCAGGCAGGCGGGTGAAATGTAGATCCAATCGCCACGATAAGCAAAAGCTAAAGTAACAATAGCTCCGGCGACTAGCGGAATAGCCAGGTTGATCACCATTTTACGGGAAACTGCATTCCACATTTTTACCTCGGTCTGCTTATTCTTTCTGTAGGTGAAATAGAAGCCACCGATAAAGGCTACAGTAAAGGTGCTGATAGCAAGAACGAGGAACTGCAGCATATAGCTTCTGAAATCTTCAAGATAATTTTCAATAGCGCCAGCAGCAGAAAGCTCAGCCTCAAATGAGCCATAATAGTAAGTAAAACCATGGGATTTTTCTAGCCACCCAAAGGCTATTGCGGCGCCGGCAAGAGCCACTGTGCCCGCCCATACGCCGCTCCAGCCGCTAAGCGAGAGAAAGCGTGCCGAACGTTCCATAATACTGCGGATCTGTTGCAGGGTTTCCAGCGAATTGTCTTTTTCTTCCGTGTTCATAAAAGCACTTTGAAAAACAAAGTAAGTCGATATTTTTTTAACAAACAACTATCGGGTCAAAAATATTTTTGACTTCTTCATCCCTATTTCAGCTGATCTTGCTCCATTGCATCTGTTGGTTGCGGCTCCGGTGGATATCCGTTTTCAGACGCTGGTGCTGTTCCAGGTAGGGATCGGCCGACAGGATTTCCTGAGCGGCGATCTTTGTTTCTTCCATAATATCGACATCGTGAATGATGTCGGCGATCTTGAAATCCAGCGCACCGCTCTGGCGGGTGCCATAGATATCGCCGGGACCGCGCATCTTCAGGTCTTCTTCTGCAATCAGGAAACCGTCGTTAGTCTGTGTCATGATGTGCATGCGCTGGCGGCTTTCTTTGCTCAGTTCGTAGCCGGTAAGGAGGATGCAATAGCTTTTTTCGCTGCCGCGTCCTACACGGCCCCGCAGCTGGTGCAGCTGGGACAAGCCGAAGCGTTCGGCGCTTTCGATCACCATTACCGAGGCATTGGGCACATTCACGCCCACCTCGATCACCGTGGTGGCCACCAATATATGGGCATCGCCGCCGACAAAGCGCTCCATATTGCGCTCCCGCTCGTCCAGGGCTTGCCTGCCGTGCACCATGGCCACGCGGTATTGGGGATCGGGAAACCAGGCCCGCACTTGTTCGTAGCCGGCCTTCAGGCTTTCGTAATCCAGCTTTTCCGATTCTTCGATCAAGGGATACACAATATAGATCTGGCGGCCCTTTTCGATCTCGTGCTTCATGAACTGCATCACTTTGGGCCTGAAATTCTCGCTGCGGTGGATCGTTTCGATAGGCTTACGTCCTGGTGGCAGCTCGTCGATCACCGATACATCCAGGTCGCCGTACACTGTCATGGCGAGCGTGCGGGGTATAGGTGTGGCCGTCATCACCAGCACATGCGGCGGACGCTCATTCTTGGCCCAGAGCTTGGCCCGCTGGGTAACGCCGAAGCGGTGCTGCTCGTCGATCACCGCGAGGCCCAGGTTGCGGAACTTTACCGAATCTTCCACCAGCGCATGCGTACCGATCACCACCGGGATCAATCCCTTGGCCAGGCCTTCCAGCACTTGTTTGCGTTCTTTGCCTTTTACGGATCCGGTAAGCAGGGCAACCGGGATCTGCAGTGGCTCCAGCAGCTCTTTAATGCCGTGATAGTGTTGCTGGGCCAGTATTTCGGTAGGCGCCATCAGGCTGGCCTGGAAGCCGTTGTCGAGGGCCAGGAGCATGGCCATGAGGGCCACGATCGTTTTGCCGCTGCCGACGTCTCCCTGCACCAGGCGGTTCATTTGCTTGCCGGAAAAAGTATCCTGCCTGATCTCCCGCAGCACTCTTTTCTGCGCACCCGTAAGCGCGAAGGGCAGGTGTTTTTCGAAGAAGCTGTTGAAATAGGCGCCTACTGTGGGGAATACAAAGCCCGCTTGCTGGTGGTGGTTCAGCTTCAGGCGCTGAATGCGCAGCTGGGTAATCAATAGTTCCTCCCATTTGAGCCGCCGTTCCGCTGCCTTGCGGTGGTCTTCACCCGCAGGAAAATGGATCTGCCGGTAAGCTTCGAAACGTGGGGCCAGCCTGTAATGCTGTCGCAGCGCTTCCGGCAGGATCTCGGGGATATCGTTGGGCTGTAGTCGTTCCCACAGGGCCTGCAGCACTTTGGCAAAAGCACGGTTGCTCAGGCCTTTGGCCTTCAGCTTTTCGGTGGTGGAATATACAGGCTGCATACCGCCGATCTTTTGCGCATTGGGCTGGAACAGCTCTATTTCCGGATGGCTGATGGTTGGTAGCCCGTTGAAATAGGTCAGCTTGCCGAACACGCTGTACGTGGCATTGGGCTGTATGCTCTTCTGGACATAGCTGATGCCCTGGAACCAGATCAGCTCTACCCGGCCGGTCTTATCGTATAAAGTAGCGGTGAGCCTTTTTTTGAAAGATTTGCCCTCTTCGCTCAGGTTGACAATAGTGCCCTGGAGCTGTACATAATCCTGCTCCGGGGATAAAGCGCCGATATGCTGGACCTGCGCGCTGTCGAGGTAGCGTAGGGGGAAATGCTGCAACAGGTCGCCGAAGGTATGAATATCCAGCTCTTTGCGCAGGAGCTCACCCCTGAGCGGGCCCACCCCTTTCAGAAATTCGACGGGTGTATCTAAGACGGTTTCGTTTGGCAACGGCGATCAATTCTGTTCGCGCAAAAATAAGAAGTATGGGGCAGGCAGAAAAGTGATCCGGCTGGTGGCGTTTTTGGAATAAGCCCGTGGTGCGATCCGAAGCTAAGGGTCAAAAAGAAACCCGGCAAAAGCTTGCCGGGCCCTTCATTTGAACCAATTTGCATAATCGAACCTGGCTATTAGAATAGTTACAGGAGCAAAAGTTTAATCGCCTTGCGAAAAGAAAATATATAAATATTGTCCTCCTGTTTGGTCGTATCCCTTTGCCGGTTGAATATCTGGAAATGTTCGTTCTATTTGCTGCCGGTCTTCAGATCAATCCTTCGCGTACCAGGTCGTGCAGGTGCACCATACCAGCATACTCGCCCTCATGGGTGACGATGAGCTGGGTAATGTCGTGTTGCCGCATCAGCTCAAGCGCCTGGACAGCCAGCTCGCTATCCTCGATGCTTTTGGGATTGCGGGTGCAAATGTCTTTCGCGGTAAGCAGCGAAGTGTCGGTATTGTTTTCCAGCATGCGGCGAAGATCGCCGTCGGTGATCACCCCGATCAGCAGCCCGTCTTCCATTACCGCGGTAGCCCCGAGGAATTTGCCCGATATCTCGATAATGATCTCCCGCAGCAAAGCGCCGGCATCAACTTTAGGACGGGCATTCCGGCTGCTGAGCTCCTGAACGGTGAGGTAAAGCCGTTTGCCCAGGGCGCCGCCGGGATGAAAGCGCGCAAAGTCGCGATCGCTGAAGCCCTTCAGCTGCAGCAGGCTTACTGCCAGGGCGTCGCCCATGACCAGCTGGGCCGTGGTGCTGGTGGTCGGCGCGAGGTTGTTGGGACAAGCCTCCGCATCGATGGTCGTGTTGATGAAATAGTCGGCATGAGTAGCCAGGTAAGCGTCCTTATTGCCGCAGATAGCGATCACTTTGTTGCCGAAGTTCTTTACAAAGGGTAGCAGCGCTTTGATCTCAGGGCTTTCGCCGCTTTTGGAGATCACCACCACTACATCGTCGGGCTGTATCATGCCCAGGTCGCCATGTATCGCGTCGGCGGCATGCATGAACAAGGCGGGCGTGCCGGTCGAGTTCATGGTCGCCACGATCTTTTGGGCAATGATGGCGCTTTTGCCGATACCGGTGATCACCACACGGCCTTTGGCCTCATGCATCAGCATCACCGCCTGCACAAAATTGTCGTCGACAAACTCGTTCATGCGCTGCAAAGCAGCGATCTCACTTTGTATCGTATGAATAGCGTATTCGCGTATCTTTTCCGGGTTGGGTAACATGGGCGCAAAGGTATCGAGTTTTTCACCGTCTTTGCTGAAAACAGGTCTTTCTTCAAAATTGACGGATTTTACCCCTTATTTGTCGGTGTAACCCGTGCCGGAGCCCGTGCGGTCCCGGTATCTTTGCCTGTACAAGTTTCCAGAACCTTTAAAACTGATATACGATGTCCTTCCAGGCTTATCTCGACAATATCCGGGCCAAGACCGGTAAAAGTCCTTCTGATTTTAAACAGCTGGCCGAACAAAAGGGCTTTCTGAAAGCGGGAAAGCTGGCAGCAGACGTTAAAGCCGGCGAGATCGTGCAATGGCTCAAAGACGACTATGCGCTGGGGCATGGCCATGCGATGGCGTTATTCGCCCTGTTTAAAGGCATTAAGAAAGAAGGCGATCAATAATAAGGGTACCTTGTTTTAAAAATCACTAACCATGACCAATAAAGAAGTTGTAGCCGAATACATGCAGGGCTTCCGCGAAACGGACCATGCCCGTATTCTCGCCTGCCTTACTGATGATGTCGAATGGTATATGCCGGGCTATTTTCATCACAAAGGGATCGATGCCTTCGACAAAGAGATCGAGAACGACGCCTTTACCGGCAGCCCGGCGATAGCCATTTTCCGCATGACAGAAGAAGGCGATGTGGTAATTGCCGAAGGCGCGGTGCAGTGCACGATGAAGAGCGGCTTTGTGCTGGACGCCTTGTTCTGCGACGTATTTGAAATGCGCGGAGGCAGGATCAGCAAGTTGATCACCTACCAGGTTAATAAAATACCGGCAGCGTAACCGTATCCGCATGGGCTTGACGGAACATGTGATTAAATCGTTAGCCCGCTCCTCGCCTTTCCTGCAGCGTTATTGGTTGTACTCAAGTTCGGCATTATCGACCGGAGTTGCCGGATCGTTCTGTACCATGCGGGCAATATCCACTTTACGCAGGAAGATTACACCTTGTTTAGCCCTGGCATAACGGATAAACGCTTCGACCGCCTGTACCATAGCCGGGCTGCCGCCGATCCTGTCGTGGAGGCTTACGCTCATCATACGGCGCTGTGTTGCCCCCTCGGCATAGAGCTGGTCAAATTCCATCTTCAGCTGCGCCAGGAATTGATCGGGGCTCCAGTGCCGGCCTTCGATATTGACGATGTCATTATTGCGCAAGGTATAGGGGATGATCACAAAGTTTTTGCCGCGCACTTTGGTAATGAATGGCTCGTCGTGGCTCAGGTCGTCGATATGATATATATAACCCAGGTCCTGCAACACTTTGAGCGTATTGGGACTGCGGCGGAGCCAGTTGCAGTTGTAACCGGCCGGACGCTGACCGGTAATGGCCGCTACCGTATCTGTTCCTTTCCTGACGAAGTCCAGCTCCTGTTCATAGCTCATGTTCCACTGGTTATCCCAGGCCAGGCCATGGCCTGCGATCTCATGTCCGCCGGCAGCTATAGCACGGGCTACCTCCGGGTAACGTGCGGCTGCAACGCCCACCACATGCGAGGTCACTTTGATGTCGTATTTCTTCCATAATGCCAGCATCCGGTAGATACCCTCCGTAGCACCGTAGCGGAACCAGCTTTCCGCAGGCAGGTCAGGGCGCCCTTTGGGCAGGGGATTGCCCGAGAAGGGGCTTTCCGCGCCTTCGGGCTGGCCACCTGTTTCAAATTGCATGGAAAAGGAAATGACCAGGCGGGCGCCGTTCGGCCAATAGGTCTTTGCCTGCTTATCGGCGCCTGCCGGGCGATTGCGTTGCTGTGCCGGCACAGCGCCCGGAAATAGGGTGCCGAGCAGCAGGACCAGGATGAAGTAGTATGTTCTCATTTTTTTTACTTTTTACGGGAGCAAAAGTACCGGACAAGGCTATAGCAAACCAGGTAAAAAGCAAAGGTATTTTTGTAAAAAACGATCTTTGCCGGATGGAACGCTTTAATAGCTTTTACGCGCTTAATGTGTTTGTGCTGGAAAGGGATACCTGGGAATATCCCCGTCACCGGCATAACTTTTACGAGCTGATCCTGATCGAAAGCGGTTCGGGAAAGCATTTGCTGAATGATATCGAGATACCCTACCGCAAAGGCGACGTATTCCTGATGGGGCCCGACGACGCGCATTATTTTGTTGTGGCACGGAAGACCCGTTTCCTTTTCGTGAAATTTACCGAACAGATCCTGTTTGAAAAGCTGGACGGGAACAGGAAAGGAAAGTGGGCTGATGCTGTGCGGGGGCTGCTGCGGCCGCGTTATGCTACTACGGGCAGTATCGTGCGGCGGGCAGAAGACCGCCGTCCTGTATTCCTGCTGGCCCGGTTGTTGCTCGCAGAATTCGGAAAATCCTGCCTTTACAGCCGGGAAGCGGTGCTGGAGCTGTTCGGTGCGCTGATGATCTTTATCGCACGTAATGATAACCCTGCGCCGCTCAACCGGGAAAAAGACAGGACCGGCGATATACTGGGCTATATCCGCCTGCATGTAGGCGACCGGGAAAAAGTAACGCGGGAGGCCCTGGCGGCTCAGTTTCATTTGTCGCCCAATTATATCGGCATCTATGTAAGAAAACATACCGGGCTTTCTCTGCAGCAGCACATTATGCAGACCCGGATCAAAGCCGCTGAATTGCTGCTGAAGCAAAGCCGGCTCAACATCAGCGAGATCGCCGAACGCCTGGGCTTCAACGACGCCAGCCATTTCAATAAGCTGTTCCGTAAATACCGCGGGATGAACCCGGGCGCTTTTACCCGCTGAATCTTTCTGCGGTTCCTGGTGTTGCCCACAGGCCACGTAGCCGGTCTCCGTATCCTGTGGTTTTTTGTCATATTTTCCTTACCTTTGCGCACTTTTTAGAAACTATCTGGGGGAAATGGTAAAGACATCTTAACACCCGGTATCGCCGGTAAAACCTTTTCTCTGTTTTATTTTGCACATATGAACATTCGTAACATTGCCATCATCGCTCACGTTGACCACGGCAAAACATCATTGGTGGATAAGATCATCCACGCTACGCAGGTATTCCGCGACAACCAGGAAACCGGCGAGCTGATCATGGACAACAATGACCTGGAGCGAGAACGGGGCATTACTATCCTGAGCAAGAACATTTCTGTGACTTACAAAGGTGTAAAGATCAATGTGATCGATACTCCTGGCCACGCCGACTTCGGTGGCGAGGTAGAACGCGTGCTCAAGATGGCGGATGGTGTGCTGCTGCTGGTCGACGCTTTCGAAGGCCCTATGCCGCAAACCCGTTTCGTACTGCAAAAGGCGCTGGGTCTGGGCCTGCGTCCGATCGTGGTGATCAATAAGGTGGACAAGCCCAATTGCCGTCCCGATGAAGTGCACGATAAGGTATTTGACCTGTTCTTCCAGCTCGATGCTACCGAAGAGCAGCTCGACTTCCCCACGCTGTACGGCTCGGCTAAACAAGGCTGGTACAATACTTCCCTCACGCCTACAGACAATATCAATGCTGTGCTGGATGCCGTGCTGGAAAAAGTGCCCGAGCCGGTAGTGTCTGAAGGTAACCTGCAGATGCAGATCACCTCCCTGGATTATTCTTCCTTCCTGGGCCGTATCGCCGTAGGCCGTGTTGCCCGCGGAACGATCAAAGAAGGACAAAATATACAGCTGTGCAAGCTGGACGGCAGCATGGTGCGCAATAAAGTGAAAGAACTGTACACCTTTGAGGGTATGGGCAAAAAGAAGGTATCTGAAGTAGCAGCCGGTGATATCTGCGCCGTCGTGGGTATCGACGATTTCCAGATCGGTGAGACCATTGCCGATTTCGAAAACCCCGAGCCGCTGCCTGTGATCCATATCGACGAGCCGACGATGAACATGCAGTTCAGCATTAACAACTCGCCTTTCTTCGGCCGCGAAGGTAAATTCGTTACCAGCCGTAATCTGCGCGACCGCCTGACCAAAGAGCTTGAAAAGAACCTGGCGCTGCGTGTAAAAGATACCGATGATGCTGATAAATTCCTGGTCTATGGCCGTGGTATCCTGCACTTGTCCGTATTGGTGGAGACTATGCGCCGCGAAGGCTACGAGCTTACAGTAGGTCAGCCCCAGGTAATTACCAAGGAGATCGATGGCCAGAAATGCGAGCCCTTTGAAACCCTGGTGGTGGATGTGCCCGAAGAATTTGCCAGCAAGGTGATCAACCTGGTTACCATCCGCAAAGGAGAGCTGCTGATCATGGAGTCCAAAGGAGAAATGCAGCACCTGGAATTCGATATGCCTTCCCGCGGCCTGATCGGTCTGCGTTCGCAGATGCTGACCGCTACTGCCGGAGAGGCTGTAATGGCGCACAACTTTGCCGCTTACAAGCCCTGGAAGGGTGTAATCCCCGGCCGTAACAACGGTGTGCTGATCGCCAAGCAGGGCGGCAGCGCTACCGGCTACTCTATCGACAAGCTGCAGGATCGCGGTTCCTTCTTCATCGATCCGGGTGAGGAAGTCTATACCGGCCAGATCGTGGCGGAACATATCAAACCAGGCGATCTGAACGTTAATGTGGTAGAAGGGAAGAAGCTGACCAATATGCGGGCCAGCGGCAGCGATGCAGCTACCAGCATTGCCCCCAAGATCCAGATGTCGCTGGAAGAATGTATGGAGTACATCCAGCAGGACGAATGCATCGAGTGTACGCCGCAAAGCATCAGGCTGCGTAAGATCTTGCTGGATGAAAACGAGCGGAACAAGTACGCCAAGACGATGAAGGCTTAATAGATTGATAATAAACTATTAAGGTAGTAGCCAATCGTTCTGCTCCCACTATAAAAGAGAACAAAACAACGCAAAAGCTGCCGGGGTCTGGTGGCTTTTGCCTTATTAATAGAGAGGGTCATGATCGATTTTTCGAAGGAAATAACATTCCGCACGGCCCGCAGCGGCGGAAAAGGCGGTCAGAACGTGAACAAGGTAGAGACGCTGGCCGAGGCGCTCTGGGACATCAGTAACACAGGTTTCTTTAATGCGGAACAACAGGCGATGATCCGCGAAAAGCTGGCCGGCAGAATCAGCAGCGAAGGTTGGCTGCAGGTCAGATCAAGCGAGGCGCGCACCCAATTGGGCAATAAGAAAAAGGCTGTGGAAAAAATGTTGCTCCTTGTCAATCAGAGCGTCCTGAAGCCCAGGAAGCGGTTGGCGTCGAAGCCCTCAAAAGCTGTGGTAGAAAAACGGTTGAATATGAAGAAGCGGTTGTCAGAGAAGAAGTTACACAGGAGAAAAGATTGGTAATTTTGAAGAAAAGAAGGCAAAAAGTATAGGAAAGAAACGGGGCTTTTTAGTATTAAATTTATTTCATTAACTTCTCCTTAGTAAATTATTAATGCGCTTTTTTGCCTTTAAACAAGTGTTTAATTTATTTTTGTACTTAATTTTTTAATTAGCTTTGGGAACCCGGCGTCGTGCTTTGCGCGGAAATGAGGAAGGAACGCCGGCCTTATATCCCCAAAACAAAAAGGGAGCACTAAATTAAATTTATATTAATTTAGCACCTTCAATTGGCCTTACATGCAGAAACGGTTACAACAGAAAGCAGCAAAGTATACCGCACCGGCGCAAGCCCGTGAACAAGGTATCTACCCTTATTTCAGACCAATATCCTCAGGACAGGACACAGAAGTTTATATTAACGGGAAAAGGGTGTTAATGTTCGGCTCCAACTCTTATCTGGGTTTGACCAATCACCCCAAAATCACAGAAGCAGCAATAGAAGCTACCCGCAAATATGGTACTGGCTGCGCTGGTTCCCGCTTTCTCAACGGAACACTCGACATACACGAAGAACTGGAGCGCCGTCTGGCCGCCTATGTAGGCAAAGAGGCTGCCGTAATATTCAGCACGGGCTTCCAGGTTAACCTGGGCGCCCTGTCTTGCCTTACCGGCCGTAACGACTACCTGATCCTTGACGAATACGATCACGCTTCCATTATCGACGGCAGCCGCCTTTCCTTCTCCAAAGTCATTAAATATGCTCACAACGATATGGCCGATCTGCGCAAGAAGCTGAGCCAGCTTCCTGAAGACGCAGTAAAGCTGATCGTGGTGGATGGGATTTTCAGCATGGAAGGCGATATTGTCAAGCTGCCCGAAATGGTCGACATCGCCGATGAGTTCGGCGCCAGTATTATGCTGGACGATGCCCACAGCTTCGGTGTGATCGGCGAAAAAGGCGCAGGTACCGCTTCCCACTTCGGCCTGACCGACAGAGTAGACATCATTTCCGGTACCTTCAGCAAATCCCTGGCTTCTCTCGGCGGCTTCCTGGCAGCAGATAAAGCCGTGATCGAATTCCTGAAGCATCATGCCCGCTCCCTCATCTTCAGCGCGAGCATGACACCGGCTTCCGCCGCCAGCGTACTGGCAGCTCTGGATATTATTGAATCCGAACCCGAACGCATCGAGCAGCTGTGGGCCAATACCCGCTATGCGACCAAGCTGCTGCTTGATGAAGGCTTCGACCTCGGCCCTACGGAAACCCCCATTATCCCGATCTACGTACGGGACAACATTAAAACCTTTAACCTGACCTGCGGTCTGCAGGAGCAGGGTGTATTTGTCAACCCCGTAGTATCGCCCGCCGTGCCGCCCGACAGCACCCTGATCCGCTTCTCGCTGATGGCCACCCATACCTTCGCCCAGATCGAAGAAGCCCTGGGTAAGCTGACCAAGCTGGCCAAAGAGCTGAACATTGCCACTGTAAAAGAAAGAGTATAATTTGCCCCCTGCAAATGAACGATAATAAAAACAGAACGCTGAACGGATCAATGATCGGCGTTCTGTTTTTTTAGGGCCTTAGCGCCTGCACCAATGACCATTAACCACCCATTGATTTACGCACTTAATCATACCATGCAATGATCAAAGTAGCTGCCATCCCCTCCAAAGGAAAAGACCTGAGGACCTTTATCGATTTTCCGCACGATCTGCACCGCGACGATCCCTATTACGTACCGGAGCTTTTCATGGCCCAGCGCGACCTGCTGAACCCCGACAAGCATCCTTTTTTCAAGCACGGCCGCATGCAGCTGTTCCTGGCGCATAAGGACGGGAAGCTTGCCGGCCGTGTGGCGGCGATCTTCAACGGCAACCACAACACCTTTAATAAAGGTAACGACGGTTTTTTCGGCTTCTTCGATTGCATCGACGACCAGGAAGTGGCTAATGCCCTGCTGCAGACTGCGGAAGGCTGGCTGCGCGATCAGGGCCTGTCCACGATGATCGGACCGGTGAACCCCTCTACCAACGAGCCCTGCGGCCTGCTGGTCGATGGCTTCGACAGTTCGCCCATGATCCTGATGCCCTACAATCCGCTTTACTATAAAACCTTGCTGGAGCGCTACGGCCTGACCAAGCAGGTGGATCTTGTGGCCTATGCTTTGTACGATAACGATTTGGGCGATAAACCAATACGTCTTCAGGAAGCGCTTACCGAGCGCCTTGCCTCAAAGGGAATTGTGGTACGCCCTTTCGACCTCAAGCATAATTTCAAAAGAGAGCTGGAGCAGTTCGGCAAAGTGTACAATGCAGCGTGGGATAAGAATATGGGCTTCGTACCCATGACCAAAGAGGAGTTTGACTTTATGGGCAAGGATATGAAAATGATCGCCGATACCGACTTTTGCCTGGCCGCCGAGCACAACGGCGAAGTGGTGGGTATCGCCTTATGCCTGCCCGATATCAACCAGGTACTGAAAAAGATCAAAAGAGGCCGGCTGTTTCCTGCCGGTGTGTTCAAATTCCTGTTTGGCCGCAAAAAGATCAACGCCTTGCGGATACTGGCATTGGGCGTGCTGGAACCTTACCGCAAAATGGGGATTGAAGCCTGCTTCTATGCCACCATTATGAAAAAGGGCAGGGAGAAGGGCTTCAAAATGGCTGAAGCTTCCTGGATGCTGGAGCATAATGATCTGATGAATAAAGCGATAGAGCATATGCATGGTGTGCGGTATAAAACCTACCGGATTTTTGAAAAACAATTGTCCTGATGATAGCTTCCGGCGCTGCCGGAGGTTAATGAGAAAAGAAAACCAAACGAAAACGAGTGGCGACGCAGGGTAAAATCTTTCTTACCGGGGCTTCCGGCTTCATCGGCTATCACCTGGTAGCCGAGGCAGTAGCGCGGGGCTTCGAGGTCGTAGCAGCGGTGCGCAAAAGCAGCCGGCTCGATCAGCTAAAGGATTTCCCGGTACAATATGTCTATCCCGATTTTTACGATATAGCCTCCTTGCAGCAAGTGCTGGCTGCCGGGCGGTTCGATTACATCATCCATATGGCCGGCGCTATCCGCGCCAAAAACCAGGAGGCTTTCAACCAGGTCAATGCCGGGTTGACCCGGAACCTGGCCCAGGCTGCCTTACAGGCAAATATTCCTTTAAAGAAGTTCGTGTTCCTGAGCAGCCTCGCCGTGATGGGGCCCGTGACCTACGATAGCCCAACACCCATCACGGAAGCGAAAACAGCTGAGCCGATCACGGCTTACGGTCGCAGCAAGCTGCTGGCCGAGCAGTACCTGTCCGGGCTGGAAGCCCTGCCTCTGGTGACGCTGCGGCCTACAGTGGTATATGGCCCCGGGGAAAAAGACCTGTTTGTAATGCTGCGCAGCCTGTCGAAGGGCTGGGAGCCTTATATCGGGCGGCAGAGCCAATGGCTGAGCTTTGTTTATGTGGCAGACCTGGTAAACCTTTGCCTCGACGTGTTGCTGAAGAATACGACGGCTGGTGTTGCCTGCAATATCAGCGACGGCAAGGTCTATGCCCGGGAGGAAGTAGCGCAGATCATCAAAAAGATATTGGGAAGGAAGACTTTCCGCTTTTATATACCGGTAGGGGTGGTCAGGGCTTTGGCTGTCCTTCTGGAGCGGATATATCGTAACAGCGCTAAGCTGCCTTTGCTGTACCCCGAAAGAGTGGGTGAGATCACTGCGCCCAACTGGAACGTGGGCATCGAAAAAGCGAGGACGGAACTGGATTATGAACCGCGTCATTTCCTGGAAGAAGGAATGGCGAAAAGCCTGGCCTGGTACCGGGAGCAGAAGTGGTTGTAAAGTACAATCGTTGGGGAATACAACGAAAAGGAATAAGCCAATTGAAAAAATTAATTAAACGTTTGTTTAAATTAGGTAATTGTTATTATCTTTGCGGCATTAATTGACGCTTTTCATTTTAGCCTTTATACAATTTACATACAAAACAGAATACAATGGATTATCAAATCGAAGCAGCAAAAGGTAAGCTGGGTGTGCTGATACCCGGTATGGGCGCCGTAGCCACTACCTTCATTGCCGGTGTGGAAGCGACAAAAAAAGGTATTGCCAAGCCGATCGGCTCCCTGACCCAGCTCGGCAATATCCGCCTGGGTAAGCGTACCGAGAACCGTTACCCCAAGATCAAGGATTTTGTGCCCCTGGCTACACTGGAAGATATCGTTTTCGGCGGTTGGGATGTGTACAGCGACAACGTGTACGAAGCCGCTTCGAATGCCAAAGTGCTGCAGCAGCACCAGCTGGATGCGATCAAAACCGAGCTCGAGCAGATCAAGCCGATGAAGGCTGTATTCGACCACGAATATGTGAAGAACCTCGACGGTACCCATATCAAGGCAAAGGATACCAAATATAACTGGGCCCTGGCTTTGATGGAAGATATCCGCAACTTTAAAGAGCAGAACAATTGCGAGCGCCTGGTAATGGTGTGGTGCGCTTCTACAGAAAAATATATCGAGCCGGCCGATATCCACAACGATATCGCCCTGTTTGAAGAAGCGATGAAGAACGACGACCCCCGTATCGCGCCCAGCATGGTCTATGCTTATGCCGCGATCAAGATGGGCGTTCCCTTTGCCAATGGCGCACCCAATCTCTCCTGCGATATCCCCGCCCTGGTAGAGCTGTCCAAAGAGTTGAACGTGGCCATTGCCGGTAAAGATTTCAAAACCGGTCAGACCCTGATGAAAACCATCGTAGCCCCCGGCCTGGCTGCACGTGCCCTGGGCGTGAACGGCTGGTTCTCCAGCAATATCCTGGGCAACCGCGACGGCCTGGTGCTGGACGATCCCGAAAACTTCAAGACCAAGGAAGTATCCAAGCTGAGCGTGCTGGAGGAGATCTTCCAGCCCGAGCATAATCCTGAGCTGTACGGCGAGCTGTACCACAAAGTACGGATCAACTACTACCCGCCTCACGGCGATAACAAAGAAAGCTGGGACAACATCGACATCTTCGGATGGATGGGCTATCCTATGCAGATCAAGATCAATTTCCTGTGCCGCGACTCTATCCTGGCAGCGCCTATCGTACTCGATCTGGCCCTGTTCATGGACCTGGCCCAGCGCGCCAATATGAGCGGTATCCAGGAGTGGCTGTCGTTCTACTTCAAGTCGCCGCAAACTGCCGAAGGCCTGAAGCCCGAGCACGACATCTTCAAGCAATTGATCAAACTGCAGAATACGCTGCGCCACATTATGGGCGAAGACCTCATTACGCACCTGGGCCTCGATTACTACCAGGACCTGGTAGAGGCCCTCTAAACCGGCGCAAGCATTAAGCAGCTTCATTAATGAAATGGATCGCTTCTATTTTCGGAATAGGATATATACGCAAAGGCGGTGGTACGGTTGCTGCCGCCTTTGCTGCATTTGTATGGTGGCTCCTGTTCCATAACTATGGCACATTATTTGTATGGCAGGTAGTGCTTACCCTGGCTATCACCCTGCTGGGCGTATGGGCCGGCAATGTGGTGGAGAAAGACTGGGGCAAGGATAGCTACCGGGTCGTGATCGACGAGGTGGCCGGTATGTTCATCAGTGTGCTGTTCATTCCTATTGACTGGCAGTGGCTGCTCACCGGCTTTGTGCTGTTCCGCTTTTTCGATATCGCCAAGCCGCTTTACATCCGCAGGATGGAAGCGTTCAAAGGCGGCTGGGGCGTGATGCTGGACGATGTGCTGGCAGGTATATATGCCAACATCCTTTTGCAGATCATTGTCGTTCTTTTTAAATAATTGTTTTTTTAAACTGCCGGGACAACCGCTCATCACGGTAATGCGAACTTTCTTAAAAGCCCAGGCCTCGTCGCTGATCTCGACCGGGGTTGACTTTGGGGTCACTTTTATTGGCAAGCAACTGCTCGAGTGGTTTTTTGCAGCCAGTGTGGTCGGCAATATCTCCGGCGGAATTACCAATTTCTTGCTGGGCAGGAACTGGGTTTTTTCGTCTAAGGAGAACGGGGCAGGTTGGCAGGCATTAAAATATATCATCGTGTGGGCCGGTAATCTCCTGCTTAATGCCGGCGGAGTGTATGTGTTCACCGAAATCATCAAACTAGAGGATTGGATATCCAAGATCGCGATATCATTGCTCGTAGGCATAGGTTATAATTATGTACTTCAGAAATTTTTTGTTTTCAGAAAGCAGCGACAGCAAAGGGCTTAAGACCGGCAAATGGCTGGCGCTGGTATTGCTGCTGCTTATTGCCGGACAGGTGCAGGGATGGGCGCAGACCATTGTTCGCGGCACTGTAAAGGATGCGACTTCGGGCGATCCTATGCCCTTTGTGAGCGTGGCCATCAAAGGAACAACTTCTGGCACCACTACCGATGTGCAGGGTAATTACGAGCTGCAGACCTCTGAGCAGGCCGCTAAAATACAATTCACCTTCCTGGGATATATTACCGAGACCCGCGACCTCGTGATCGGGCAGACACAGACGATCAATATATCACTGAAGGAAAGCAACAAGACCCTGGACGAAGTAGTGATCAAGCCCAAGAAAGAAAAATACCGTAACAAGAATAATCCTGCCGTAGAGCTCATCCGCAGGGTGATCGAGCATAAGAAGCAGAACCGGATGGAACATTATGACTATGTTTCCTACCAGGAATACGAAAAGATGCAGGTGGCCATCAACAATACGCCCGAAGCCATCAAGAAGAATTTCCTGTTCCGGAAGTATAAGTTTGTGCTGGACAATGTAGATACTACCAAGATCGCCGGTAAGGCGCTGCTGCCGGTTTACCTTGAAGAAAATATTTCCCAGAAGTACTTCCGTAAGAGCCCGGAAAAGAAAAAGGTGATCATAACGGCGACCAAGCGCATCAATTTCGACGAGCGCTATATCAACAACGAAAGCATTACGACTTATCTCAAGCACCTGTACCAGGATGTAGATCTTTATGAAAATAATGTCTACGTAGTGACGAACTCCTTCCTGAGTCCTATTGCCGATATGTCGCCCACTTTTTACAAATTCTATATTACCGATACCGTATCTGCCGATGGGATCAAGCTGGTGGAGCTGTCTTTGTTTCCGCGCAATAAGAACGACCTGCTTTTCCAGGGTAAGCTGTATGTCACGCTCGACGGCAATTACGCCGTACAGAAAGCGGTGCTGGGTGTAAACAAAGATGTGAACCTGAACTGGGTGACCAGCCTGGACCTTACACTGGACTTCGAACGCAGCGCTGACGGCCGCTACCATCCTTCCAAAAGCAATCTGTTGGTGAACTTTGGCTTGTTCCAGGGTAAGAAAGGACTCTTCGGAGAGCGTTCGGTAACGATCCGTAACTTCAACATGACCGATCGTATCGCCGACAGTATATTCAAAGGGCAGGAGACCGTAAGGGCCGACAGCTCGCTCAACCACAGCAACGATTACTGGCTGCAAAACCGCCCGGACTCGCTCTCTGCCGTGGAGGCGAATACCTACCGCAACATGGACAGCCTCAACAACATGAAGTCGTTCAAGACGCTGATGTGGATCGGTACTACCTTCCTCGCCGGTTATAATGTAAACGGTCCCGTAGAAATAGGCCCCCTGAGCACTTTCTACAGCTTCAACCCGGTCGAAGGCTTCCGCCTGCGTTTCGGTGGCCGTACCACTACCCAGTTCAGCAAGCGTTTCTATACCGAGGCATACGGCGCTTACGGTTTCAAGGATGAGCGCTGGAAGTTCTACCTCGGCGGTACTTATTCGATCAACAATAAGAGCATCTACACCTACCCCCTGAATTATTTCAGGGCCAGCTTCCAGCGGGAAACGAGCATTCCCGGCCAGGATCTGCAGTTTGTACAAGAGGACAACCTGCTGCTTTCCTTCAAGCGGGGCATCAATGATAAGTGGATGTATAACGACATCTTAAAACTGGAGTATGTATACGAATTCGGCGACCATATGAGCGTAAGGGCGCAGTACAAGAACCAGAAGCAGGAAGCAGCCGGCGGCCTCGACTTTATCTATGCCGACGGCAGCCTGAAAGATACCGTGCAATCGTACCGCAACTCCGAAGTCGGGCTGGAATGGCGTTGGGCGCCCCACGAGCAGTTCTTCCAGCGCAAGCTATACCGCACACCCATTCCCAATGCTTATCCCATCATTACCGTGCGCTTTAACGCCGGCGTGAAAGGCTTGTTTGGCGGGCAATACAACTACCAGGCCATCAGGGGCAATATTTATAAGCGTTTTTATTTATCGCAGCTGGGCCTGGCCGACGTGATTATCGGCGGCGGCTATATTTTCGGAAAAGTACCTTATCCTTTGCTGGATATCGCCAAAGCCAACCAGACCTATGCCTACCAACTGCAGGCCTACTCGCTGATGAACTTCCTGGAATTTGTGAGCGACCGTTATGTCAACCTGAATATCGATTACCACATGTATGGCTTTATCTTTAACAAAATACCCCTGTTCAAAAAGCTGAAGCTGCGTGAGGTGGCCACCTTCAAGCTGCTGTATGGCGGCGTACGGGCTGAGAACCGGCCTCAGAACGACCCGGGCCTGTTCCGCTTCCCCGTCGACCAGTACGGACGCACAACTACCTATTCGCTCGAAAAGGAGCCTTATATGGAAGTGAGCGTAGGCGTGGAGAATATTCTTAACCTGTTCCGGGTCGACCTGGTGAAACGCCTCTCCTACCTGGATCATCCTTATATTTCCGACCTGGGTGTCCGGGCCAGGATCAACTTCGATTTCTAGAAAAGCGATTCGCCTGATCAGGCAATCTTCACCGGCCTTTTGTTTTCATCGATCGCGACGAAAGTGAAAGTGCCGGTGATCGCTTTTTCACGCATTACCGAATACATTTCCTCAATGTAGATATCCACCTTCACCTTAAGGCTGGTGGTGCCGATATAAGTTACCCTGCCGATCAGCTCGATAATGGTGCCGCCCGGGATAGGCATTTTAAAGTCGATCTTGTCGGAGGATACTGTCACTACCTTTTTGCGGGTGAAACGCGTAGCGGCAATAAAGGCGACTTCATCCATCAGCTGCATGGCCGTGCCGCCGAATAGGGTATCGTAATGGTTGGTATTGTTGGGAAAAACGGCTTTAAAAATACGGGTTTCCGAATCCAGGATTCTTTGTTCTAAGGTCATTGCTTTTGTGTGGGAGGAAAAATCTGGTTTAGTTTCTCATTGAAGGTCTCGACGCGCATCTCATGGCGGATTTCCAGCAGGCATTTGCGGCACAGGCAATCGGCATAGCGGCGGGCGATATAGTCCTTCTCGGTATCCTTGAAGCTGATGCCGCTGCATTGGCACTCGGTCACATTGCCCACTTTGCATTCAAAGGGGGCATTGCAGCGCGGGCAATATTTGGTTTCATGACAGGGCATACCGGCAAAGTTAAGCGGTTGGAAATTAAGAGGAGTATAGCTCCGGCGCTTTCCGTCAGGAAAGTGCCGGAGCCGTGTTGTCAGGCGGTCGGCACCATCTCGCGGGCTTTCGTCGCTGCGGCGACCATATGCCGCAACGCCGTCTCGGTCTCGGGCCAGTTGCGGGTCTTCAGCCCGCAGTCGGGATTTACCCACAGGTTCTTTGCCGGCAGCAAAGCCGCAGCCTTCTGCAGCAGCTCGCTCATCTCTGCTATCGAAGGTACCCTGGGTGAATGAATATCGTACACACCCGGCCCTATTTCATTGGGATACCTGAATGTGGCAAAGGCTTCCAGCAGTTCCATCTGGGAACGGGAGGTCTCGATGGTGATCACGTCGGCATCCATTGCAGCGATGTGCGCGATGATGTCGTTGAATTCGGAATAGCACATGTGGGTATGGATCTGCGTGCTGTCCTGCACACCGCCCGCGGCAATGCGGAAAGCCTTTACTGCCCATTGCAGGTAATGGTCCTGCTTGTGGCGGCGTAAAGGGAGCCCTTCTCTTATAGCCGGCTCATCGATCTGTATCATACGGATGCCGGCCGTTTCCAGGGCCAGCACTTCTTCCCTTATCGCCAGCGCGATCTGGTTGGCCGTCGCTTCACGCGGCTGATCATCCCTTACAAAGGACCATTGCAATATAGTTACCGGTCCGGTAAGCATGCCCTTCATAGGCTTATCGGTCAAGGATTGGGCGTAGCGGCTCCAGGCAACGGTCATGTCGCCCGGACGGTTGATATCGCCGTAGATCACCGGCGGCTTCACACAACGGCTGCCATAGCTCTGCACCCATCCGTTTTGAGTGAAGGTAAACCCTTCGAGCTGCTCGCCGAAGTATTCGACCATATCGTTGCGCTCAAACTCCCCATGCACCAGCACATCCAGGCCAATGTCCTCCTGCAGGCGTACGGTGCGTTCCGTTTCTTCCTGTAGCAGCGCTTCATACTGTGCTGTGCTCAGCTGACCTTTCTTCCATTGCTGCCGCCATTGCCGTATAGCTGCCGTCTGGGGAAAGGAGCCTATGGTTGTGGTGGGAAACAGCGGCAACCCGAAGGCCTGCTGCTGCAATACCTGTCTGCCGGGAAAGGCTTGTTGCCGTCGGGCATCGGCATCAGTGATCGCCGCGGTCTTTTGCTGTACGGCCTCCTTATGGATCAGGGGTGAAGCACGGCGCCGGGCAATGCTCTGGCAGCGCGCTTCCAGCAAAGCGGTATCCCCGTTGACAATGTCTTTCAGCGCTTTCAGCTCCTGCAGCTTCTGCTGTGCAAAGGCCATCCAGTCTTTGATCTCTTCGGGCAACCTGGTTTCAAGGCTAAGGTCCACGGGGCTATGCAGCAGGGAGCAGGAAGGCGCGATCATGATGCGGTCCGCTCCAATGTGTTCCAGTGCGGTTTGCAGCAGCTGCAGCGATTGCTCATAATCATTCTTCCAGATATTACGCCCGTCGATCAGGCCGAGCGAAAGTATGCGTTCTTCGGGGATGGCCGCAAGCGCGGCTTCCAGCTGCTGCGGCGCTCTCACCAGGTCCAGGTGCAGTGCACAGACCGGCAGGCTGAGCGCCAGTGGCATGTTCTCTTCTAGTCCTTCGAAATAGGTGGTCAGTAAGATCCTGATCTGCGGGCATGCTCTTTTGATGGCCTGGTAGGCGCTTACGAAAGCTTTTTTATCCTGTTCCCGCAGATCCAGGCCCAGCATCGGCTCATCGAGCTGCACCCAGTCCGCACCATAGTCGGCCAGCCGGCTAAGCAGGCTGATATATACCGGCAGCAGCCGGGGCAACAGATCGATTCGGTCAAAGCCCGCTCCCTTCTCCTTGCCCAGCAGCAGGAAAGACACCGGGCCGATCAAAACGGGTTTAGGCACACGGCCCAATGTTTCCCTGGCGCCGTTGAATGCTTCGAACACCCGCTGGGAAAAGAGCTGAAAGGTTTGCTCCGCCTGGAATTCGGGCACGATATAATGGTAATTGGTGTCGAACCATTTGGTCATTTCCATGGCAGTGATGTCAAAGCCGTCTTTCTGATAGCCCCTGGCCATAGCAAAACAAAGATCGAGCTCCGTATTGCCTTTCACATTGGTCAGAACCGGTGTATAGCGCTCGGGGATAACGCCCAGGGTAAGGCTCATGTCGAGCACATGATCGTAAAAGCTGAAATCGTTGCAGGGTACCAGGTCAATGCCGCTGTCAGCCTGGATCTGCCAGTGCCTGCGGCTCAGCTCGCGCGCTGTATCGTACAGCTGATCCCGGTTAATCTCGCCTGCCCAATATTGTTCGCAGGCTTTTTTTAGTTCGCGTCGGGCACCAATGCGCGGGTAGCCCAGGTTGTTGAGTAACATGCGTTATCGCTTTTAAAGATGAATAAACAGGGTTGCGATATGCTTGCGAAGAGTAAGATAGGGGAAAGACGAAGAGACAGGAACAACCTGTAGGTTGCCTTATGGACAGGTGGGTCTGCTCTTTTTCGTCGGCGCCATAGCTTCAGATCGCGAAAGCATGAACCAAACATAGCAGGCAAGTATCTGACTCTCCCTTGCGGGATCACAGTTGCGCGACAGCCCGTGAATTGCACACGGTTCCTTTTTAATCCCTTCCGGTAACGGTTTTACCAAAGGGCGCCAGGCTATGAGAAAATATGATAAAGAACAATGTTGGCGGAGCAACGGGGCAAATATAAGGAGCCTAAGCAATAAATTCCAAATCAAAGTTTACAGTACAATTGCCAATTTCGAAAATCTAATTTCCGGTTTCCAGATCTGAGCGCCCGGGGAAACAGGTATTAATCAAGACGGTAAGAATCAAGTATCTCTGGTATTAAGTGCGAAGTATCCCCAACCCAAAACTTCCAACTTCTGGTATCTAACACCTAATGTCTAACATCTGATCTCTGAATTATTTTGAAAATAAGACTGATTGGTCTATATTTGTATTGATGTTATCCAAAGCAGAAAGAACGAGACAAATGATTGTGGAACGGGCGGCGCCGGTATTCAACCGGAAAGGCTATGCCGGTACCTCGATGCAGGACATACTGGATGCGACCGGTCTGGCGAAAGGGGGCATTTACGGCAATTTTCAGAACAAGGATGAGCTGGCAGCGGCAGTGTTCGATTATGCCTACCGGGCGGTGCTGGCGGCGATCAGGGCCAGGGTGCTGAGCAAAAGATCGGCGCAGGACAAGCTGCAGGCGATCTTTAAATTTTATCATAATTATACCGTAAATCCACTGTTCCCCGGCGGATGCCCTGTGCTGAATACCGCCGTGGAAACGGATGATCAGCTACCTTTTCTCAAGCAGAAAGCGGCGGCTGCCATGCAGGAAATGCTGGGATCGCTGCAGTACATTATCCGGAGGGGCATCGATACCGGGGAGTTCGACCCGGAGCTGGATGCCCGGCAGGAAGCAATGCTCATCTACAGCATCATAGAGGGAGGCATTATGATGAGCAAGCTCTCCGATCAGCCCGGTATCCTGAACAAGCTGCTGAGGCATTTAAAGAAAGAAGTAGAACAGCGTTTTGTCGTTTGATTTTTCAGCCGCAATCCGCTTAAGCAAAGGGTTTCCGTACGGCAATCCTGTTTTTTTTAATAAAAACAGACCGATCGGTCTTTAAATTAATTAACTATGCATAAGATTCCTTCTTCCGGCTACGGTATCCGTTTTGCCGATTGTGACCCCTTCGGTCATTTGAATAATGCGCGGTACCTCGATTATTTCCTGCAGGCGCGGGAAGATCACCTGCTGCAGGCTTACCAGCTCAGCCTGGCCGATTATTACCAGCAAGGGCTCAGCTGGCTGGTGGGCGGGCACCAGATCACCTACCTGAAACCAGCAGCTTATCGGGAACAGGTAATCATCAGCAGCATGCTGATCGGCGCAGACACGGAGAGTCTATTGGTAGAGATGCAGATGACGAACGAAGCACAGACGCAGCTGAAGGCGCTGCTCTGGACAAAATTTATCCCGGTGAACATCCAGTCCGGCAAGCGGCAGGAGCATCCCGCAGAATTTATGGCCTTTGCACAGTCGATCGCTGTTGATGATGTGAACGTCAGCGCGGGCTACGATCTCCGCCTGAAAGCCGTAGTGGCCGCTTTTAAGAAGGAAGCGCCGCGCGTATAGCGCTCTGCTGTATCGGTTTGTCCGAACAAAAAAGTCCCCGGCAATGCCGGGGACTTTCGGGTTAAGGCCAGGGGCCTTTATAACTATTCAAAAAAACTTAGCTTCCGCAAGCCAGGCACTCGTCGCGGTTATCGAGCGAGCAGGCGATCTCGCTCTGCTGCTGAGCCTGTGCTTCCACCTGCGGGCGGTTAAGCGCAGCAACGTCAACCGTGAATTTGATGGCATCGGCAGCCGCTTTGGTACGCAGATAATACATACCGGTCTTCAGACCCTTGCGCCAGGCGTGGAAATGCATGGAGGTCAGCTTGGCAAAGTTGGGCTGATCCACAAACAGGTTCAGGGATTGCGACTGGCAGATGTAGGCGCCCCTGTCGGCTGCCAGGTCAATAATGGTACGCTGCTTGATCTCCCATACGGTTTTATAGATGTCTTTCAGCTCCTGGGGAATCTCCGCAATATTCTGTACAGAGCCGTTCTCGGCGATCAGCCTGTTCTTCATGCTGTCGTTCCAGAGCCCCAGCCCGATCAGGTCTTTCAGCAGGTGCTTGTTTACTACCGCAAACTCACCGGAGAGTACGCGGCGATTGTACACATTGCTGGTATAAGGCTCAAAGCATTCGTTGTTACCCAGGATTTGTGAAGTGGAAGCGGTGGGCATGGGTGCGAGCAGCAGGGAATTGCGCACGCCGTATTGCATGACCTCCTTGCGCAGGCTATCCCAATCCCAGCGATCGGTAGGCGTTACATTCCACAGGTCGAACTGGAATTGTCCTTCGCTCAGCGGCGAACCTTTGAACGTTTCGTAAGCGCCATGTTCCTTAGCCAGCTCCATGGACGCTTCCATGGCACCGAAGTAAATGGTCTCAAAAATATCGCGGTTCAGCAGCGCGGCCTCTTCGCTTTCAAAAGGCAGGCGCAGCAGCATGAATGCATCGGCCAGGCCCTGTACGCCGATGCCGATGGGACGATGGCGCCTGTTGGAGTTTTCGGCCTCAGGCAGCGGGTAGTAGTTACCGTCGATCACCTTGTTGAGGTTGCGGGTCACAATCTTGGATATCTCGTACAGCTTTTTGAAGTCGAAAGCCTTGCCGTCAACAAAACGGGGCAGGGAGATCGAAGCCAGGTTGCATACCGCTACTTCATCGGGAGCAGTGTATTCGATGATCTCGGTGCAGAGATTGGAGCACTTGATAGTACCCAGGTTCTTCTGGTTGGACTTTTCGTTGGCCGAATCCTTGTACAGGATATAAGGGGTTCCGGTCTCGATCTGCGCTTCCAGGATAGCGTTCCACAGCTCACGGGCGGGCATCGTTTTCCGCGCCCGGCCTTCCCGTTCGTATTGGATAAAGCGTTCTTCAAATGCAGCGCCATACAGCTCTTCCAGGCCTTGTGCTTCGTTGGGGCAAAACAGTGCCCAGTCACCATTCTCTTCCACACGTTTCATGAACAGGTCTGAAACCCAGAGTGCGGGGAACAGGTCCCTGGCTCTCATTTCTTCTTTACCGTGGTTCTTGCGCAGCTCCAGGAAGTCGAGGATATCGGCATGCCAGGTCTCCAGGTAAATGGCAAAAGCGCCTTTACGCTTGCCGCCGCCCTGGTCTACATAACGTGCGGTATCGTTGAATACCCGCAGCATGGGAATAATGCCGTTGCTCACGCCGTTGGTGCCCTTGATATAGCTTCCAGTGGCGCGGATGTTGTGGATGTTTAGGCCTATGCCGCCTGCGCTCTGCGAGATCACGGCGCAGCGCTTCAGGGTCTCGAAGATACCGTCGATGCTGTCCTCTTTCATGCTCAGCAGGAAGCAGGAAGACATCTGCGCTTTGGGCGTACCGGCGTTGAACAGGGTGGGTGTGGCATGCACAAACCACTTTTCGCTCATCAGGTTGTAGGTCTCGATGGCTGCGTCGATATCGTTCTTGTGAATGCCGATGGCCACGCGCATGAACATATGCTGGGGGCGTTCGGTGATCTGCCCGTCGGTACGCAGCAGGTAGGAACGCTCCAGGGTCTTGAATCCGAAATAGTCGAAGTGATAATCCCTTTCGTAGATAATAGCCGAATCGATACGGTCAGCATTCTCTTGCACGATGTCATATACCTCGTCGGAATACAGCGGCGCCTTCTCGTTCGTTTTCGGGTCGATATAGTTGTACAGGATCTCCGCCACCTCGGAAAAGGATTTGCGGGTATTCTTGTGCAGGTTGCTAACGGCAATGCGCGCCGCAAGCACGGCAAAGTCGGGATGCTGGGTGGTAAAGGAAGCAGAGGTTTCTGCAGCCAGGTTGTCCAGCTCCGTAGTCGTAACGTTGTTGTAAATACCCTGGATCACCTTTTTTGCGATCTCGATGATGTCGTCCGAGCTCACCTGGAGGCCATAGCTCAGTTTCATGATACGGGAGGTGATCTTGTCGAAGTGTACGGCTTCCGGCTTGCCGCTGCGTTTAATTACAAACATATGTGGAGGTATTTTAGTCGATGGGGGTTATGTAATGGGGTTTATAGTGTGGGTATTGGGTATTGGGTATTGGGGTTCTTACTACTCATTACTCACAACTCAACACAATTTCTAAAAATCTTCGTCCAGCGAGAAAGAAGATGAGCCTTTATCTTTATTTGCTACGCCGCTCTTCTGGTATTCGCCCACACGTCTTTCAAAGAAGTTGGTCTTGCCTTGCAGGGAGATCAGCTCCATGAAATCGAAAGGATTGGTGGCATGCCATATCTTGGAGCAGCCGAGGGCCACGAGCAGGCGGTCGGCGACAAACTCAATATACTGGCACATCAGGTCGGCATTCATGCCAATGAGCCTTACCGGGAGCGCATCGCGGACAAATTCTTTCTCGATCTCCACAGCATTGCTGATAATATCTTTTACCGTAGCTTCCGGCAGCGGGTTGATGATATGGCTTTGGTACAGCAGGCAGGCGAAATCGCAATGCAGGCCTTCATCACGGCTGATCAGCTCGTTGGAGAAAGTAAGGCCGGGCATCAGACCGCGTTTTTTCAGCCAGAAGATAGAGCAGAAGCTGCCGGAGAAGAAGATACCCTCCACTGCGGCGAAGGCGATCAGGCGCTCGGCAAAAGTTCCTTGCTGGATCCAGCGCAAAGCCCATTCCGCTTTTTTCTGAACGCAGGGAATGGTATCGACGGCGCGCAGCAGACGGTCCTTTTCCTGGTTGTCTTTGATATAGGTGTCGATCAGCAGGGAGTACATTTCCGAGTGGATGTTCTCGATCATGATCTGGAAGCCATAAAAACAGCGAGCTTCGGGATACTGTACTTCCTGCAGGAAGTTGATGGCCAGGTTCTCGTTCACGATACCGTCGCTGGCTGCGAAAAAGGCCAGGATATGCGAGATGAAATAGCGTTCATCGGCATTCAGCTTATTGTTCCAGTCGTTGAGGTCGGGAGAGAGGTCCACCTCTTCCGCAGTCCAGAAGCTGGCTTCCGCTTTTTTGTAAAATTGCCAGATGTCATCGTGCTTGATGGGGAAAATGACAAAGCGGTCTTTATTGTCTTCAAGTATAGGTTCGATCTGCATATTGCATTTATTTTTTCCAGCGATATGCTCCGGGAGAAAATGGCGGGGTCAGCAAAACGTTCCTGTTTCTGTTGATCAAAGACAGGAAGATGATAAAGCACCGCTTTTCCTCCGAAAGCAAAAATGATTGTAAGCATTGAGGCAGGTCTTCTGGCTTGTAGTCGTTTCCTTTTGCGCCTTCCCGTTTCTATGGTATCAGTGGCCTGTGCAAAACGATCATCCCATTCAGGAGCTACTTACAGCTGCGGGGACAGCGCCGGCTCTGAACCGGACTTCCCTTTTGATGAGACGTTTTCAGCAGAATTTGAAAACAAATCAACCTAATGCAATACAAAGATGGTTCTGAAAAAATAAAAAGCAGACCGAAGATTTACACAAGGTGTGCATAACGTGGAAAACTATTTTTTGTCCTTTGCCTGGTTGCGGCGGGCGCGCCATTCATCGAGGGTAGTACGGTCTCCGCGCTCCAGATCTTCGATATAGATCATGTTGCCGGCAAGGTCCACGTAGAAGTAAAAATGAGGCTGGAAGCGGTTGTTGCCCTGGTAGCCGGCTTCGACATGGTACATGGGCACCGCCGAATCGGGTGGGGTGATCTTAATGATAATGTTTTGCTTTCTGTTGGTCAGGGAATCATACACGTGATCTTTTTCTTTTACTTCTGGCAAGGCTTCTATAAGGTTACGTACCGAATCTTCGGCAGTAAGCGTTACTTGCTGCCGCTGCTGCGCCGGGCAAACATACACGGCAGCAAAGATCATGAAAAATAAACTATATAGCTTTTTCATATCCGTTTTAACAACCGGAAGGTCTTTTTGTTCAATACCGTACAGGGCTCCGGCCTTTAGCAACCTGTTTTGAGCGGTGCAAAGAAAGGCGCCGGGGGAATAGAGCAGCTGTAAGGGGCGTCCGGAAAACAAAAAAACAAACAAGGAATTACGGGCCTTTCTGAAACGTTGCAACAGGTCACTTGTTGCTGTTGACACAACGAGTCCGCTTTAATCGCAGAGCATTCCGGGTTAAAAACCGTTTATTTGTGTTAAATAGTGCGAACTGCATAGAAAAGCGCTTGACATTCAAATATCTTTGTTTGGTTGAAAACTGTATTAGATGCGTTTGAAACTCACCCGGCTGGTTTGGATCACCTGTATTGCGTTGCTCGGTATCGTTGCGCTGCAGGTGTTCTGGTTGTTCAAGGCCTACCAGGAACAGGAAGAGAAGCTGCTGAATGCTGCAAGTGCCGTCTTGCTGCAAACGCATATCAGAACAGGAGTCAATGCTAATCTCAACCGTTCGGTACAATCGCTGGCGACCGATATGCTGGACAAGCTGGATCCTAAAGGGACCGATAAGGATACCATTGTGCTGAACGGGATCGAACAATATTCTGTAGGCAATATTCAGCCGGAAACGCTGATCGCGGGAAGGGCCGAGATCAAGCAGCGCCTGATGAAAGCTTTGAAGGTGGACAGTGCCCAACGTCAGCATTATACGCTTTCCGGCTATAAGGAGCAGCTGGAGCAGACCCTGCACCAGATAGGCCTCGATGCGCCCTTCGAGCTGGCCCTTGTCGATGGCAACGGTGGTATCATCGCCACCAGCGGGCTGCAAGGATCCTTTGAAAAGGCGGGATTGAAAACGGACCTCAACAGCTCGATTCCTGTTACCCTGGGCCCGGATCTGGAAGGACGTATGCAACTGGCTTTTCCGGGCGCCGGCTTTTACTTGCTCAAAGGTATGTGGGTGGTGCTGGTGCTGTCGCTTTGCCTCATCGGGGTTTGTGCTTTTTCCTTCTCTTACATGGTGGCCTTGTTCTATAAGCAAAAACGGGAAGCCGAGGTCCGTACCGATTTCATGAACAACATGACGCATGAGCTCAAAACGCCTATTGCCTCGATCTCAGTAGCGCTGGAGTTGCTCCAGGACCATTCCGTTACCGTTTCTGATGAGGTGAAGGACGAATACTTTCAAATTGCCGGCAATGAGCTGGGACGCCTGTCAGGACTGATCGATAAAGTGCTGCGCATGTCGGCTTTCGAAAGGACGCAGATCAAGATCAATCCCCAGACCTTCGATGTCAGGGAATGGATCGATACAGTGATGCATTCGGTAAGACCCCTTGCCGAGGCTAACCAGGCACATTTCCGGATTGCCATATATCCCGAAACGCTGCAGTTTGACGCGGACAGGCAGCAGCTGAGCAGCGTACTGCAGAATCTCCTGGAAAATGCGATCAAATATGCCGACAAGAATAAGCCACGGCTCAACATAGAGGTCATCGCCGGCCGGCGCAACGGTAAAATGTACCTGCAGGTAAAAGACAACGGGAAAGGTATCCCCGAACAATACCAGGACCGGATCTTCGATAAATTCTTCAGGGTACCTACCGGCGATCAGCACGAGATCAAGGGCTACGGCCTGGGTCTCAGCTACGCCTATGCTATTGTCCGGCTGCATCATGGCGATATCGTGATGGACAGCGAAGTGAAAAGAGGCACGACCTTTACAATTACCCTACCGGAAAAAGATTAAGCATATGGCAACAATACTGCTGGCAGAAGATGAAATCGTATTGGGCAAGCTGGTTAAGGAAGCCCTGGAAAGAAAATCCTTCGAGGTGCTCTGGGCGAAGGACGGGCAGGAGGCCTACGACCTGTTTTGCAGCAATCAGCCCGACCTGTGCATCCTGGATGTCATGATGCCGGCGATCAACGGCTTTGTGCTGGCGGAAATGATACGATCCCTGACCAAAGATATTCCTTTGCTCTTCCTGACAGCCCGCTCGGAAACTGATGATGTGGTCAAGGGCTTTGAGGTAGGCGGCAACGACTATCTGAAAAAACCCTTCAGCCTGGAAGAGCTGACGCTGCGCATTAAAGAGCTGCTGCGCCGCAACAGCCAGCCGGTTCCCGATACGGCTCCGTCCGAGCAGCACCAGATCGGTAAATACCAGTTCAGCCCGGTGACCCAGATATTGCGGTCTGAAGAGGAGACGTTCAAGCTCTCCTTCAAGGAGTCGGAGCTGCTCAATGCGCTCATCGCCTACAAGAATACGCTGATGCCCCGTAAAGAGATACTGCTGCAGCTCTGGGGCGACGACAGCTTTTTTCACAGCCGTACCATGGATGTGTACATTGCCAAGCTGCGCAAATACCTCAAGCATGATCCCGCTTTGTCGATCGTAAATATCCGGGGCTTCGGCTTCAAGCTGGTGGTGGAAAACCTTTAGCCCGGGCTTGGTATGACCTTGCAATTTACTGTCATCCCAGGCAAGGCTATTACAGATTTTTCAGCTCGCTGACCAGCTCCTGCAGCACCTTTTTGGCATCGCCGAACAGCATAGATGTTTTGGGTTTGAAGAAGAGGTCGTTCTCAATGCCGGCATAGCCTGGCTTCATGCTGCGTTTGTTCACGATAATGTGCTCGGCCAGCTCTACCTCCAGGATAGGCATACCGTAAATAGGACTTGAAGGGTCTTCTTTGGCTGCAGGGTTCACCACGTCGTTTGCGCCCAGTATCAGCACTACATTAGTAGTGGAAAATTCCTGGTTGGCCTCTTCCATTTCCAGCAGCTTTTCATAAGGTACATCGGCCTCGGCCAGCAACACATTCATGTGTCCCGGCATGCGGCCGGCCACCGGGTGAATGCCATATTTGACCTCTACACCCTTTTCTTCCAGCAGCTTTTCCAGCTCGTGGCATACGTGCTGCGCCTGGGCGACCGCCAGGCCATAGCCCGGGATGATGAACACCTTACGGGCATACGCCATCAGTACTGCCGAGTCGTTAATGGAAATCTCTTTGTAATTGCCTTGTTCCTTGCTGCCACCCGCGCTTGCCGTCTTATTGCCTCCCAGCGCGCCGATCAGCACGTTCTTCAGCGAGCGGTTCATCGCTTTGCACATCATAATGGTAAGTATCGTACCTGCGGAGCCGACCAGGATACCGCCGGTGAGCATAACGGGGTTGTCGTACAGGAAGCCGCCGCAGGCTGCAGCTACACCGGTAAAGGAATTCAGCAGGGAGATCACCACCGGCATATCGGCGCCACCGATCGGCATCACGAAAAGAATACCATATAAAGCCGCCAGCGCCAGCGTGGCATAGAACAGCACGTCAGGGTTGATGCCGCTACCAGCCAACAACAGCACGGCCAGCACCACAATACCGGCCAGCAAAATGAAATTCAGCATTTGCCCGCCGGGGATACGGCGATCCCTGATGCTGCCGTTGAGCTTACCCCAGGCAATAATGCTGCCGGCAAAGGATACCGTGCCGATGATCAGTCCCAGGATAATGATGAGCAGGATACCTTTCCCAATGTTTTCCGTACCGGCATGCAGCAGGTGATTGAACTCGACAATAGAAATGAGCATAGCGCAGGCGCCGCCCATACCATTGAACAGGCTTACCATTTCGGGCATGGCCGTCATCTTTACCCTCTTTGCTGCTAGCGTACCGACTACGGCTCCTATAGCCAGCCCGCCGAAGATCCATCCGTAATTGTGCAAAGGAGCGCCGCTGTCCCTGCCATAGAGGAAGATCGTGGCGATGATTGCCAGGGTCATGCCGAAAGCCGCTACCAGGTTACCTTTCCGGGCAGAATCGGGATGCGACAGCATTTTAAGGCCTACGATAAACGTAATAGAACCGATGAGGTAGGAAAGCAGAAGGATGGCATTCATATTTTTAATACAAGGTTTTATTACAGTTCAAATTCCAATAAGCAAATTCCAGGTACCAAATTCCAAAATCCAAATTCCAAGTATCAAATTCCAAATAACAAAAAATCAAAATCCAAAATAATGCCTCACGGCAGCTTATTGATGATCGAGGGAAGTATTTTTCTCAATTCTTCTGCTTCCTGGTAGAGGCGCAATCTTGTCTGCTCATCATCGGTAAAGATCAGTTGCAGCCAGTACTGGGTCTCTTTTGCTTCTTTCCTGGCAATGCGCATGTGCATTTTAATATCCTGTTTGCCCAGATTTTCATTGGCTTCGATATAGTTCGCTCCAATTGAAGACGACGAACGGATTAGCTGTTTAATGTATATCAGGTTTTATAGTGTCTTTCTTTAGGCTACGACAGAAGCCTCTTACCGCCATAGCAAAATCCAGGCACCGTTGTTCCAGGTTGTAAGACATAGATGAAGTTTGATCCAATAATCAATGCTCTTTTGGTCTCATATGGTATTGGTTGTTATCCGACACTTAGTTTGGAATTTGGATTTTGGAATTTGTTATTTCGAATTTGCACTTTTCTTCTTTTTGAACATCTCCAGCATCCTGTCGGTAACCACGAAGCCGCCGACCACATTCAATGTGCCCAGCACTACGGCAAGGAAGCCCAGGATCAGCGCGAGGTAATTGTCGGCTTCGGCCTGCCCCATAATGATGATCGCGCCGATTACCACCACACCATGTATAGCATTGGCGCCGCTCATCAGCGGTGTATGCAGCACGGAAGGTACCCGGCCGATGATCTCCACGCCCAGGAAAATGGAAAGGATCACGATGGTGATCTTGTCATAATGTTCGGTAAAGAAGGCAATGATCTGCTCCATAACAAATGTGCTATTTTAAAACCTCCGGCAGAAGGATAATGGCTTGATAAATTTTAACCTGCAACCAGCTGCGCCACGCGTTCGTTCACGATCTTTCCGTCGTGGGTAATGCAGCAGCCCTGTACCAGGTCGTCCCGGAAGTTCAGGTTCAGCTGTCCTTCATTGTCGAGGATCAGCTTCATGAAATTCTGGATGTTCTTGCTGTATAATTTGCTGGCGTCGGCAGGCGCCGTGGTGTGCAAGGCAGAGTTGCCGATGATCGTAACGCCATGCTCGGTTACGGTCTCATTGTTCTTTGTATAAGCCGTATTGCCGCCGGTAACTGCTGCCAGGTCGATAATGACCGAGCCGGCTTTCATCGCAGCGATCATTTCTGCGGTGATGAGCACCGGGGCCTTTTTCCCTGGGATTTGCGCGGTAGTGATGATCACATCTGCTTTAGCAGCATGTTCGGCGATCTTTGCTTTTTGCTTTTGCTGGAAGTCTTCCGATTGCTCTACCGCATAGCCGCCCGCCTTGCTGGCATCGGCCGCACCTTCCACTTCAATGAATTTGGCGCCGAGGCTCATCACCTCTTCTTTTACCGCAGGCCGGGTATCGAATACTTCCACTACCGCGCCGAGCCTGCGCGCCGTGGCGATAGCCTGCAGGCCGGCAACACCGGCGCCGAGTATCAGCACTTTGGCCGGCGGGATACTACCCGCCGCGGTCATGAACATTGGAAAATAGCGCGGGTATACACTGGCCGCCAGCAGCACAGCTTTATAGCCGGCAATATTGGCTTGCGAGCTCAATACATCCATGGCCTGCGCCCTGGTGGTCCGGGGCAGGGTATCCATACTGAAGGTGGTGATCGCTTTACCCGCCCAATGCTTCATCTTATCCGCATGGAACAGGGGTTGGTAAACACCCAGTACGATACGGCCGGGGAGCAGCGCAGCGATTTCTTCATCTGTGGGAGCATTGATGGAAAGCAGGATATCGGCGCGCGAAAGAAGCTCATCCCTGCCGGCAGCAGCAGCGCCTGCTTGTTCATATTGCTGGTCGGAGTGGAAGGCCCTGCTCCCGGCGCCTTTTTCTACCAGTACGGTAAGCTTGTTCTTTATAAAGGCTGCTGCTATATCCGGTACCAGCGATACGCGCGTGTCGTGTTCAGGCTCTTTCAATACACCTATTACCAGCATGAAGTGGAACGATTTTAAGTGATGAGCAATTGAAAACACAATATAAGCATTTGAACAGGGAAAGCAAATTTTTTTGAGCTGCTTCTTTCAATATTAAATTGTTGCGATGAAATGCAATTGGGGGAAATTCCCTTACTTTGTGCGGCATAAAAAATGATTACGCTGTAAAAAAATCATATGGCTTTAGATAAAAATCAGATTGCAAAAAGGATATCCAGGGAGCTGAAGGATGGTATGTATGTGAACCTGGGCATCGGTATTCCCACGCTGGTCGCCAATTTTGTACCGGAAGATATCGAGATCGAGCTGCAAAGCGAGAATGGCATGCTGGGCATCGGTCCTTTCCCGACGGAAGAGGAAGTGGACGCTGACCTGATCAATGCCGGCAAGCAAACCGTAACCCTGCGCACCGGCGGCAGCTATTTCGATAGCGCCTTAAGCTTCGGCATGATCCGTGCCGGCAAGGTGGACATCACCGTGCTGGGTGCAATGGAAGTAGCGGACAATGGCGACATCGCCAACTGGAAAGTGCCGGGCAAGATGGTAAAGGGCATGGGCGGCGCTATGGACCTGGTGGCTTCGGCCAAGAACATCATCGTTGCGATGCAGCACACCGATAAAGCCGGGAACTCCAAGCTGCTGCCGGAATGTACTTTGCCCATCACCGGTCTGAAATGCGTGAAGAAGGTGGTGACCGACCTGGGTGTGTTTGAGATCACACCCGAAGGCTTCCTTTGTACAGAGTATGCTCCTGGTGTTACGATCGATGAGATCAAAGCCAAAACGGCCGGTCGCCTGGTGATCTCCGACCAGGTAAAAGAAGTTCAGCTGTAAAGATATAAAGGCAAAAAGAAGTCGATCCCGGCCTGCAGGCCGGGATCTTTTTATGTGGGAAATGAAAAATCACCCTTTCCGGGTGATGCTGAAATGCGCTATGGTAAAGCATTTCACCCGGTTGGGGTTATGGTTTCGGGTAAAGGCCGGGCTTACCTTTAAGCCCTAAACCTTTCCTATGAAATTACCGCTACTGTTATCCTTCCTTTGTTTCTATTCCGGTAGCATCGCCCTGGCGCAGACCGGCCATTCTCTTTCAGGCCGGCTCATGGATGACAAGCAGGAGCCCTTAGCCGGTGCATCCCTGATGCTCTGCCGGGATACGGTTCTGCTGAGGACGACGCTCTCCGATGCCGATGGTAAATTCATGCTTGAGGAGGTACCCGAAGATACTTATATACTAAAAGCCTCTTCGATTGGCTTTGCCCCGTATATTTCGGAAGTCATTGCGCTTCGTACAGACCTTATGCTGCCCGATATTATCCTGGAAGCGCAAAGCGGCCAGCTGCAGGAGGTCACGATACAGGAACAGAAGCCCTTCATTGAAGTGAAAGCCGATAAGATTGTGGTTAATGTGGAGAGCAGCATTGTCAGCGCCGGCTCTTCTGTGATGGACGTGCTGCAGCGTTCGCCGGGTGTCAAGGTAGACAACAACGATAACATCTCCCTGAAGGGGAAGAACGGCGTCGCCATCTGGATCGACGGTAAGCCCTCGCCCATGCAGGGCGCCGACCTGGCGACGGTGCTAAGGGCTATGCCTGCCGGCTCGGTGGATAAGATAGAGATCATCGCCAACCCCGGCGCTCGTTTTGATGCCGCCGGAAACGGAGGAATTATTAATATCAAAACCCGGAAGGATAAGCGGTTGGGCACGAATGGCATGGTCACACTGAGCTACGGACAGGGCAAGTATCCTAAATACGGGACAGGGCTTAACCTTAATTACCGCAATAAGAAGCTGAACGTATATGCCAACTATAACTATGCTTATCGCTACTGGTTCAACCACCTTTTGCTGGACCGGAAATTCCTGGACACAGCAGGTGACAGCCGCCAGCTCTTTCGTTATAACCAGGACAATTATGCGCTGTTCAATTTCAGCAACCACATTGCCGGTACTGGCCTGGACTATAGTATAGGGCCACGCACGACCATCGGGACCTCGCTGAGCTTCAGCAGCAATAGCTTCGATCCTAAAGCTGATAATGCTTCGCAGGCACTTGACGGCAACAATAAGGTATTGTATGATTTTAATACGGCCGGCCGGCACAGCAGTTTCTACTATAACTATGCAGCGAACCTCAATCTGCGTCACAGCTTCGACAGCAGCGGAAGAGCATTGAGCATAGATGCCGACTATGCGGCTTTTGACACCAGGAGCAAGCAATTTTTTGTAACTGCTTACCGTAATCCTGACGGTAGTGTTTACCAGCCCGACTATTACCTGAAAAGCAACCTGGATGGCGTTACCCGGATACAGTCGTTGAAAGCCGACTATGTTCATCCCCTGGATAAGACGCTGCGGCTGGAAGGTGGTCTGAAAGCCAGCTTTGCCCAGGCTGATAATAAGCCGATGTTCTACGAAAAGATCGATGGCGACTATACGCTCGATACGAAAAGGAGCAATCATTTCCTGTATAAGGAGAACATCAATGCCGCTTATGTCAATGCCGGTAAAGACTGGTCCAAATGGAACATGCAGCTGGGCCTGAGAATGGAAAATACCAATGCGCAATGGGAGCAGCGCGCCACCGGTCAGCAATACGATACCAGCTATGTTCAGCTGTTTCCCAGCCTAGCGCTGCAGTATCATCTCCATCCCAAACATGACCTGGGTGTCACTTTCAGCCGCAGGATCGAAAGACCCAATTACCAGCAGCTGAATCCGTTCAAATACTTCATCGATAAAACAACTTACCGTGAAGGTTATCCCTATCTGCAACCTGCTTCCTTTTATTCGGTCGAGCTGGCGCATACCTTTAATCAGCGTTTCATAACCACCTTTACCTTCGGTGTCAATAAAGGGATCATCACGGAAGTGATCCAGCCCAGCGAGAACAAAGATTCTGTTACGGTGCAGACCAATAAGAACCTGAAGCGGATGACCTTTGTGGGGTTGAGCGGAGCTTATCCTTTCCAGTTCACACGCTGGTGGAGCAATGTCACCAATGTCAATATTTACTATGCTTTGTACGAAGGCAATATAGCCAATACACCTTTGCGTAACGGCAGTCCCACCTTCGATCTGAATACCAGCAATACCTTCCTGCTGCCGGGTGATTGCTCAGCCGAGCTGGGATTGTTTTACCAGGCACGTCAGGTATATGGTTACATGGATGTACAGCCGCTCTGGATGCTGAATGCCGGCATACAAAAACATTTGCTGGATAAAAGGGCGACGATAAAGCTGAATATCCAGGATATCTTCTTTACCGGCTATCCCAGGGCGACTTCGACCTATACCGGGTACCGCGAGGATTTTGTGGCGGAAAGGGAAATCCGGGTAGCGAACATTGCTTTCATTTACCGTTTCGGGAAAAATACGGTTTCGCCCATCCGCAAGCGCAGTGGTGGTGCGGAAGAAGAAAAGAACAGGGCCGCCAGCGGCAATTCCTGAAGAGGGTAGTAGTCCCAGGCAGCAGCCGCATACCGGCTTTTGCCGCAGCCGGTGGTCTCACCGGCTTTTTTCAGGTATATGATATTCCTGTTTCGGGTAGATTCTTCTTCCGGAATCACCGTGAACGGGTATTTTGAATTGCGCTTTGTTTTTATACTTTTATATCGAAGCCATTAAACCTGTGCCGCAGCCCGTATGAAAAGACGCCTGCTCGCCATATTGTTTTTCCTGCCGGTAGCGGCTGCTTTTTCTCAGACCAGGGCGATCGACAGCATACGCCGGGAGATCTGCAGCGCTGCAGATCCTGCCCGGGAAAAACAGCTGTTGCTGGATGCCCTGCAGCTGCAGCGTTCGCTCAACCTGGACAGTTTGCATCGCTACATTGTTCAGGCTGCTGCGCTTCCTCCTTTTACTGCGGAAGCCGCCCTGGCCATCGACCAGGCAAGAGCATATTATTACCTGCGTATGGGTAAGACCGATTCGGCGCAGGTGGTTGTGGCGCAGCGGCTGAAGGCTGTAGCCGGTCTCCGGGACAAAAGCATAGCCCAATGGCGACGGTACTACCTGCTGCTGCAAGGCGGGATTTATCTGCGCAAGAATGATCACAAGCTGGCCCTCGATGATTTTTTTACGGTACTTAGCCTGGCGGAAAAGAGCCATGACGCGGCCCTGCAGATCAGGGCGCTCAACGGGATCGGCTGGGTATATATGGAAATGGTGCAGTACGAAGAAGCGATCAAATGGTTCCGTAAAGCGCTGGATGTGCCGGGACGTTTGCTACGGGAGAATAATTTCTGCCCGGTGTACAGCAACCTGGGCTCCTGCTATGGCGCCCTGAAGATAAAGGATTCGGCGCATTACTATATCGAAAAGGCACTGGCTTTCTCCCGGCAATATGAAGACTTTACTTCCGAAGCCAATTCTCTTGTGATCAAAGCCAATATCGTTCTTGCAGAAGGGCGCTATCCCGAAGCAACGGCGTTGATGAAGCAGACAATTGTGCTGCGGAAAATGCTGAAGGACCCTTATTACTTCCTCTCCGATCTCTGTATCCTTTCTAATATCTATGCCAGCATGGGCCGCACGGAGGATGGTTTGGCTGCAGCCGGCGAGGCGATGGCTATGGCCCGGCAATATCGCATACAGGCTAAGCTGCCGATGATCTATACAGCTTTTGAAGCCAATTATGCCCGCAGAAAAGATTACAAAAGCCTGGCAAGAACTTACCAGGAGCACATGGCGATAAAGGACTCCGTGTACCGGAAAAACCTGGAGGAAGAACTGGCCGATAGGGAGGCCCGTTATGAGACCGACAAAAAGGAAAGAGAGATCGGTCGCCAGAAGCTTGTGATATTGCATCAGCAGGACAGGGCCAAAGTAGCCTTGTTCAGCCTTGCCGGCTTCATGGTGCTCATTAGCGCCGGTAGTGTTATCTTTTTCCAGCGCAGCAAGGCCAACCAGCAGAAAGAGCGTTTCCGGTCGATGCTGGAGGCGGAGCAGAAGGAGCGTATGCGCATTGCCCGTGATCTGCACGACAGCATAGGACAAATGCTATCGGTCGTCAAGATGAATGTGTCCAACATCCATCATCATACCCCGCCCGGCGAACAGGAGCCCACGGCCAATACCCTGGCTATTGTGGACCGAACGATACAGGAGGTCAGGCATATCTCGCATAACCTGATTCCTGAAGAGCTTGACTTCGGCATTGTGAACGCGCTCGGGGAACTGTGCCGAAAGATCAATGATGCCGGCGATACCCATGTGCAGCTGGATATACCGGAGGAGATGAGCAGGCAGGAATGGGAAAAAGCCTTCGCCCTTTCCCTTTACCGGATCGTGCAGGAGCTGCTGACCAATATGCTGAAACACGCCAGGGCAAAGCAAATACAAGTACAGCTGCAACCGCGGGAGGACGGTCTGACATTGGTTGTAGCCGACGATGGCATCGGCTTCGACACCTGTATGCTGGATAGCACAGGCGGCCTGGGCTGGAAGAACATCTGTGCCCGGGTGCAGCTGCTGAACGGGAAAATGACCGTTCAATCGGAAAAAATAAACGGAACCCAGGTAACGATCGCGATACCCTATGCATAATGAAATGGAGACAATACCCATACTGATCGCTGACGATCATCAGCTGGTCATCGACGGGCTTAAAAGCATGCTGGCCTCCGAACCTCAGTATCGTATTGAAGCGGAGGCCAACGATGGCGGCCAGGCCTGGACCACGATATCGGCCGGGCCGGACCGTTTTCGCCTGCTGATCACCGATATCAGCATGCCCCTGCTTTCGGGTGTGGCGCTTTGCCGTAAAGTAAAGCAATGCTATCCCGATATCAAGGTGCTGATCTTATCGATGTACAACAGTGTGTCGGTGGTGAAAGAAGCGGTTGCTGCTGAGGCCGACGGCTACATCCTGAAAAATACTGGTAAGACTGAGCTCCTCACGGCGCTGCATCGTATCTCCGATGGCGGTACCTACTTTACCCAGGATATCCTGTCGATCATTTACGGACAATACCAAAAGGAAAAGCTGCAGGAGGAAGCGCTGGCGATGCTGTCGCAGCGGGAGCGGGAAATATTGTCGCTTATCGTCAGGGAGTATACCAGCGAGGAGATCGCCGCGCAATTGTTCATCAGCAAGAAGACTGTGGACAATCACAGGGCGCATCTGCTGGAAAAGACAAACTGTAAATCAACCATCGGACTGGTGAAGTTTGCCATCAGGAACGGGATCGAATGAGGCCGGGCAGGAAAAACAGCCCGGAATAGGTATATATACCCATAGATTAAAGCAGGAATCCCTATTGCGCTACATTGTCTTTCTTATCAACTTTGTATTACCTTATTAAACCCCATACCTGCAACATGAAACGAGAAATACAACGGAATACTACCGTTTTGATGCCGGTAGCCGATCCCTTCCAACACGACCAATTGACTGAATCCCGGTACGGCAACTGCCTGCGGCAGCATTCCGCTGATCTGCCGGCCTTGTCCGATCCTGAAACGCGTTACCGGCAGAGGCGTCATTGCTGACACCGCCGCCTGCCTGCTAAACCATAAACAGAAAACCGCAGCTGACGGAACCGGCCAGACTTGGATGCACCATAGCCTGAATTCGTTGGACAGCCGGGGCAGTGCCGCACTCACTGCACCCGTACGACGCGGCCAACGCGCCGGTCCGTTCCTGCTTGTTTTTCAATACACCTCATTTCTCCAAGCCAGCACTGAACTGACGGCCAGCCCGGTTTTCCCCGTTGCCGGCTGCTGTTGTGGCACAGCGGCCCCTATATGCCCTGCCCTGAAGACAAATGCAAAAGGGATGGTGTTTCCTCCCTTTTGTATTTTATCTTTGTATGATGAAAATAGCAGCACCCAAGCAGATACTGAACTATATCGGCGGCGAATTTTGCGATCCTGAAAAAGGGCAGTTCATGGACAACGTCAACCCCGCTACCGGCGAGGTCTACAGCCAAACACCCGACAGCGATGAAGAAGACGTACAATTAGCCGTCGATGCTGCGCAAAAGGCCTTTCCCGCCTGGAGCACTTCTACGCCCGAATTCCGCTTTAAAATACTGAACCGCATTGCCGAGCTGATCGAAGAAAATCTTGAAGATTTTGCTCTTGCTGAAACCAACGATAACGGCAAGCCGCTCTGGCTAAGTAAAAAAGTGGATATTCCCCGGGCTTCTGACAATTTTCGCTTCTTCGCTACAGGACTGATGCATTTTGCTTCTGAAAGTCACAGCATGCAGGGCAAAGCGATCAACTATACTTTGCGCAATCCTATCGGTGTGGTCGGATGCATCTCTCCCTGGAATCTTCCTTTATACTTATTTACCTGGAAAATAGCGCCGGCGCTGGCTGCGGGTAACTGCGTTGTCGCCAAGCCCTCGGAAGTAACACCCATGACAGCTTACCTGCTTTGCGAGATCGCGCAGCAGGCCGGCCTGCCCGCGGGCGTGCTCAACATAGTACATGGTGGTGGTCCCCGCTGCGGATCGGCCATTGTCGCCCACCCGGATATCAAAGCGATCTCTTTTACCGGAAGCACCCGCGCGGGTAAAGACATTGCCGCTACCGCAGCGCCTATGTTCAAGAAGCTCTCGCTGGAGCTGGGCGGCAAGAATCCCAATATCATCTTTGCCGATTGCGACTGGGATAAGATGATGCGGACCACCCTGCAATCTTCCTTCGCCAACCAGGGCCAGATATGCCTTTGCGGTAGCCGTATCCTGGTGGAGGAAAGCATTTATGAAAAATTCAAAGCGGAATTTATCGAAAAGGTAAAGGCGCTGCGTCCCGCAGATCCGCTTAACCCGGAATCGAAGCAGGGCGCCGTGGTCAGCAAGCTGCATTACGACAAAGTGCTGGGCTGCATAGCGCTGGCACGGCAGGAAGGCGGAACGATATTGCTGGGCGGCAATACCGTTCATCCCGAAGGGCGCTGTGCCAACGGATATTTTATTGAGCCGACCGTTATCGAAGGTATTGGTCCTGACAGCAGGACCAATATGGAAGAGATCTTTGGCCCGGTAGTGAGCCTCCAGACCTTTAAAACGGAAGAAGAGGCGTTGCGCCTGGCCAATGCCAGCGATTATGGCCTTGCGGCAACCATCTGGACGGAAAACGTAACCCGCGCTCATCGCATGGCTGCCATGGTGCACAGCGGTATTATATGGGTAAACTGCTGGCTCCTGCGCGATCTGCGTACACCTTTCGGTGGTTTTAAGAACAGCGGTGTAGGGCGTGAAGGCGGCTGGGAAGCGCTGCGCTTCTTTACCGAGCCCAAGAATGTTTGTATCGAGCTTTAAGGTTACCGTGTTAAATTATAAATGCTCCGGCGCGATCGCGCCGGAGCATTTTGTATCTTTCAGGATGTCACACTTTGCCGGACAGCATGCCGGTCGTTTATGCACAAGCGTAAAGGGATTCTTGGCTATCCGCTGCAGGACCTCACCTGCACAGGACATTGAATTTATGGCCGTCCGGATCGGCAAAGGTGAAGCCATAATAGTTTTCCCCGAAAGCTTCCGGCGGGGCGATGATCTGGCCGCCGGCACTTTCTACAGCTTTCGCCCAGCCATCCGCTTCGTCCCGGCTTTCAGCGGAAAGGGAGAACATCACTTCGCTTGCTTTCTGCGCGTCGGCGATGTCGATCTTCATATTGGCCTGGAGCACTTCTTTCAGGAAAAAGTGAATGATGAAATTATTTTCGGCGAAGAAAAAGCTGGTCAGCTCTTTAGAGGCGCCGTTGGATTTAAACCCGAGCTCTGTATAAAACCGGCTAGTTCGCTCCAGGTCGCTTACGGTCAGGTTGGCCCATATCATTTTTGGTGTCATAATGTTTGCGTTTTAAATTTTTGATTAGCCAATGCTACAGGCATTATTCCTGGCAGGTTATTCCGCTGCTTTAAAATCCAGTCCGGCTTCCTGTAATGCTTTCTTCAGCGCAGGTATGCTGGCCGGGCCCATGCCGTGCAGCTTCAGGATCTCCTTTTGTGTATAGGTCGCAAGCTTTTCCGGAGTGTTGATACCGGCATGCTCCAGGGCCCGTCGTGCCGGTGCGCTCAGGAAAGCCAGGAAGCCGTTTTCAGGCTTGCGTAGCTGCTCGCATAGAGGGCAGGTAGGGCAGTCGCTGCTTTTGTAGTAAACGTGTCCCTGCGGGCAAACACGCTTCGTTCCTTGCTGCGGGCTCATGTCAGGCCTGTTGGTTAATGATATCCCTGATCTGCTCTGTATGCCGCTGGGTATGGAAGAGCACGAAGTTCAGCCACTCCCTGCGGCTAAGGGTACCGAAACCAGGGAATTCCGACGCGCTGCAGACCAGGTCGAGATCCATCGTGTCTGCCAGGCCTTCAAGCTCTGTACTGATGCCTCTCAGGGTGCCGAGCATTTCTGTCTTGGGATGCGCCTCTTCGGTAGGCAGGATAAAGTCGGGCGATTGCATCTTAATGCTGCGGTCCAGGAAAAGCTCGCGCAGGGGCTGGATCTGTGCGTCGGGCGGGCGCTGTGCCGGCTCCGCAGGGCCGCGGAACAAGCCCGTCATGCCTGAAGAGGCTTTGATGATGTGCTCGGCTGCCTGGCCGGCCGACCAGCCCTGTGCGGGCTTACGGTCGATCTGATCCTGGCTGAGGCTGTCCAGCATGCCGGTAAGCTCATTGAACGTTTTCCTGATCGATTGCTGCAGTAGCGCTTCCATTTTGTTGCTGTTTAAAGAATGAATAATGAGCGGCCGTGTCGCGCACCCTATGTTTACGATACAAAGGTGCTTCGTTCTGTCTGGTAAAATAGCGTGGTAACCTGACAAAATAAGGGGGCGCTTGCGACAATAAAGAAGCGGCTGCCCTGGAAAACAGGAGCAGCTCCCGATTGTTGTGGTAAAATCATTAAAACCGCATCAGAGCCGGATCAGCTTCACCTGTTCTGCACCGGAGGCGGTGAGGAGCGACAGGAAGTAAACGCCCGGGGCGATGCCGTTGAGTGGCACCGTATATTCGTTATTGCCGTTGATCGATGGAATATTCCCGGACTGCCAGACGGTTGTGCCGTTCACAGTCGTCAATGCCAGCTGCACCATTTTTGCGGCACTGAGCGTATAGCTCACCTGTACCGAGCTGCCTGCAGCGGGGTTGGGATATACCGTAATATGGGAACTGAAATGGGGATTCCCGGCAGAATCGACAAGCGGTAATTTGCGGGAATAGGTACGGGTAAGGAAGGCAAGATGCGACCGGTTAAAGGAGCTGCCATCGCCCTGCTCGGTAATGCCGAAGTCAGCCAGGGCAAATACACCGGCTTTGAAGGCCACCTCTTCGGCGCTGATGTTGGCCGGCTTGTCAGCAATGCAATAATCCTGATAACCGGTATGCTGCAGCACGGCAAGTGCCGAGCCCGCCTGTGCCGCGGCCAGGCCGCTGAAGAGATGATCGGGATGATCGGCTGTGTTTACCTGCCTATCATGATCCTGGTAGTTCAGGGTCACATTGGTGTAGCCGGTGGTTTCTTTCTGCATAATGGCCCTTATGGTTTGCACCAGGTCTTTCCATCCCTCGTAAGTGGTGGAGCTGTCAAGTGCAGTAATACGGTCGATGCGGCCGTCATGCAGGTATTCCAGGCTTTGTCCCCTATAGCCCGAGCTGAAGCAGCCGTCGGGCAGCCGCAGGAAATAAGTGCGTACATGCTTATAAGGATAGCAGAGCAGCTCATGGCCGTTGATGGCGACATGGCGTGTCTTGCAAGCTGAGTCCACTACGGTTTTCATATCTGCGCTGAAGCGGACCGAATTGAGCACGCCTCTTTCCCTGGAACGCGCAAAACGGAGGTTGGGCCCGGGCCGGTTGCCCGTAGCATCACCGGATGTGGTCAGTATAAAAATCACCCGGTTGCTGGTATCCTGGATATCGGTATAGGCGTCATTACCCATGAACAGCTGCCAGTCGTCGGGATGCGCGACCACATAAATAGCGACTTTATTTTGAGCAAAAACAGGGAAGAGCAGGGAAAGGGCGAAAAGGGTAAGCAGCCAACGGCGCGGACGCATAGAACATTATTTGGACCACAAACGTAATAAAGGAAAAATAAATTGCAAAACACTGCATATTAATTTCCCGTAAAGGGGCTGTTATCGCAGGATTTCTCAAAAAAATGGAAAAATGTCCGGAAAACTAATGACATTTGAAATGCTCGAAGGGCTCTTTGCAGTCGAGGCAGCGGTACATCGATTTACAGCTCGTTGCACCGAACTGGCTGATCATCTCCGTATGAAGCGAGTGGCAGCGGGGGCATTCGATCTCTTCTTCTTCAAAAAGATCCAGCGCCTGCTGTGCGCGACGTATGGGGGGAGCAATGCCATAAGCTTTCATTTTGGCCTTGCCCTCTTCTGTGATCCAGTCCGTGGTCCAGGCCGGGGCCAGCTGAAGCTCGATATTTACCTTAGGAATACCTCGTCCCATCAGAGCCATCCGGATCTGCATGCTGATGATATCCATAGCCGGACAGCCGCTATAGGTGGGGGTGATGGTTACCGATACTTCGCGGCCGTCGTCTACCAGGATCACGTCGCGCACAATACCCAGGTCTATAATGGACACAGCCGGTATTTCGGGATCGGAGATCTCGGACAGCCAGGCATAAAGTTGCGGGATGGATAGCTTTTCGGTAGTCATGCGCTTACAAATTTAAGGCTAATGCCGCTATGGTCACATTGAAATAGCCGATCTGCTTATTGCTTCATCCTGTCGATGATGGCGGTGGTGGAAAAGCCTTCCAGCGTAGGTACGATCACCGTACGGCCTCCGTAGCTGCTTACAAAATCATTGCCTACTACGGTTTCAGGTGTATAATCGCCTCCTTTTACGATCACGTCGGGACGGATCGTCCGGATCAGCTCAAGTGGGGTGTCTTCGTCGAAGAGGCAAACGGCATCTACAAACAGCTGCGCCGCTATCACCAATGCCCTTGAATGTTCGTCATTGACGGGGCGGCCTTCGCCTTTGAGCTTCTTTACCGACGCATCGGTATTGAGCCCCAGCACCAGCTTGCTGCCTTCTTCCGCAGCAGCCAGCAGCAGCTGTACATGGCCCTGGTGCAGCACATCGAAGCAGCCGTTGGTGAACACGATCTTATAACCTTTTATCCGCCAGCCGGCACAAAGATGCGCAAGGGCTTCCCGGTTCACGATCTTAGCTTGTACGGATTCCTTCTTGGTAAGCTTCATGTTGTTTACGATTGTATAAAGGTAGCGCGATTAAAGCGAAGAGGCCCAGCACCAGCACAATGGCGGTTTGCGCCGCCCAGCTGACCCAGCCGTAGGCCAGACCCACGCCTTCGCTGAGGCCATATAGAATAAGCACCTGTGCAACAATGACCGGGTAGGCGCCTATACCGCCCGGAGTCGCGATCATGCCCACGCTGCCGAAAGAGATCACCGCCAGCCCGGATAATGCCGGCAGGTGTTCGGTTTCGGGCAGGGCCTGGTAGCCGACAATAATGGCGCCGGTATAACAGGTCCAGATGAGCAGGGTGTACAGCAGAAACAGGCCTTTCTTTCTCACTAAGGCGATAGCTTTGAGCCCTTCGCCAATACCCTTGATAATGTGTCCTACTTTAGAATTTTTGATCTTCCGGTAAAGGAGCACGATGGCTGCGATACCCGCCAGTACAACGCCGAGCGCGATCAGTATCCTGGCCCATATGAATTGGCCGCCGGCATCGGTGAATAATTTCAGGTAAAGATCGCGGGCGATCGGGTAGATCACATCATATTGCAGGCCCAGGGTAAGGAACACAATAGCCAGGAGGCATACCATATCGAAGGCCCGCTCCGCAATAATGGTACCCACCAGCTTATCGGCCGGCACCTTCTCATACTTGGCCAACACCGTGCATTTGGCGACCTCTCCGAGGCGGGGAACCAGCGTGTTGGCCAGGTAGCCGATCAGCACCGAGAAGGTAGTATTGGCAGTGGAAGGGTAAATGTCAAGCGGCTGCAGGATAAGCTTCCATCGGAGCGCCCGGAAAAAATGCGACAGGAAGCCGATGGTAAAGATGGGCAGCGCGTACCACCAGCGTACATGGCGAAAGGCGGCAAACATCGCCTCCTTCTCCACGTCGTTCATCGCGTTATAGCGCCAGGCGATCAATCCGATACCCAGTCCCAGGAAAATGATCAGCTGCAGTATCGTGGATATAGTCTTTTTGGTCATTGTTGTTTAACAGGGATTAGGCGTAAAGGTACCGGTTGGCCGTAATAAAAGATGGAAACCAAAAATCAAAAATAAATTTTCAATTTCTGATTTCCACTGAGAAAAATCAAGATTACAATTTGTTACCTTCCTTGGGAAAGATCACCGTAGGCTTGAAAGACCTGGCTTCTTCAAAGTCCATCAGCGCATAGGAAATGATGATCACCAGGTCGCCGGGGCTCACTTTCCGGGCTGCCGGTCCGTTCAGGCATATCTTGCCGCTACCCCTTATACCTTTGATGATATAAGTTTCCAGCCGTTCGCCGTTATTGAGGTTTACGATCTGTACCTTTTCATGCTCGATAAAGTTGGCGGCATCCATCAGGTCTTCATCAATGGTCACGCTGCCGATATAGTTCAGATCGGCTTCTGTCACCACCACCCGGTGCAACTTCGACTTCATTACCTGTATTTGCATATGCTCAGTTTTGCGCCGCAAAGCTACAAAGAATATATAACATGCCCCTTCAGGGGCAGTTATAAAACTATTGACGATGTTTATCTTTTATAGCAAGCTTTTGAATGCGTACCTGTTATGAATTTTATTGCGTTCTGGCAATTTTGTCCCACAGCAGCCAGGCCGCGATAAGGCTCAAGGACGCAACCAGCAGGTGCACCCACCAGTACAGCGGCAGCAGCAGGAAGGCATGCAGGACGCCCACGAGCGCCGTCAGCGCCAGCACAAGAATGGTCGTAAAGAAACGTTGGCTTTTTTCTTCTTTCAGGCTTTCGGCCGATACAGAAGCCGGCATCTCTTTAAAGAGCACCAGCACCTGTACAAAATAAACGGCGATGCAATTGCAGGCCATAAGGATAAGATTGCTCCACAGCGCGCCCCTGGTAGCGATGAGCAGGACAACCGACCAGGCCAGGAAGGCCGGGAAATAATACCGGGTGAACAATGCCCAGCCGGTACCCAGCCGTACATGTCCCCTGAACGATCCCGGTGCGGTTTCATAAACCCAGGCTGCTTTATACTGCGCCGATGCTTTGATGCTCATCAGCGCTGCGGTAACCGGGTACATCAGCATATACACCGGAAGGAGACATTTGGCGGCCTTGATGCTGCCTTCGCCGGTACTGATCACTTTCCAGATATCCGACAGCAGGGGAAAGGCGGTGAAAATGACATAGGCATAAGCGGGAAGCACCATCATTTTGTACTCGGTAGTGCGGCTGGCGAACCTGCGTGCGAACAGGAAGCCCGCTTGAGCGGCGGGGTGCCTGAGCAGCAGGTAATGCTTCTGCTTTGCTCTTGTGCTGCGGGCTTCCCTGGTCCGACCTTTCGCTGCCGTTTCAAAGCCAGATCCCATCTCGCTCAGGCGTTCCGAAAATTTAGGCGCCAATACCCGCACAATGAACAGCAGGCTTATGACCGGGCTCCCCCATAGTGCAAGGTGCATCCGCCAGGTTGCTTTATGCATCCAGGCTTCAGTGATCCAGTACTGGGGCATCCAGGAGAGCAGGCGCGAATACCGGAGCACCACCGAGAGGTTCGCGCTTTCCAGCTTATCCATAAAGGAATGCTGCATGCTGAGGTAGATCCAGCCGATGAAAATGGCTTGCAGCCAGTAAACTATCTTCTTGAACCGCTGCCCTGAAACGAAGCGCAGCACCAAGATCAGCAGCAATTGTACCGCTGCAAACAGGATCGTAAGCCCCGGCAGCAGCAGCGCCAGGTAATGCAGGCCACGGAGCCAGCCATCCCTGATGCTCAGCGCGATAATCATTGCAAAGGATAAGGGAATGGCGCTGGTCAGGAATTTGTAGCCCATAAACAGCAGGCGGTACAGGATCATCGTTCTGCTGTTGACCGGCCGGGGCAGCAGAATGCTGTTGTCGCTGGTGTCGGTAAGCTGGCTGGAGAAAGTCATCACCAGCATCAGCGCCGCGAACAGGAAATAGGAAAAGGTGACCAGCAGCAGGCCGATCTCCTTGTCGGGGATGATCAGCAGCAAGGGTACATAGGTAAGGCCCAGCAGCGCAGGGAGCAGCATGTGCAGCAAAGATCGCAGCACAGGATGAAGATTGTATTGCTTTTTACTGCCGCCCGCCCGCCAGGATATAGGCTCCCTGTTGGAGAGCGTTGTCTTTAGCTTCAGGATGAGCAGGAGCTGGCGGCTGTCGGCGCCGGACAACGTCCAGAAAGGGCTAAGCAGCTTTACCAGCGCTAAAAATATCCGGTCCATTATACTGCTCCTCCTTCCCGGTTAAAGATCGAAATAAAATCGCCGCCATGATCGTGGCTGCGGTCGCGTCCGGTGAGCAGCGCGAAAATATCTTCCAGGCTTTCAGTACCTGCCTGCGCCCGCAGCTCGCTCATGGTACCGTTGGCCATAATGCGGCCGTCGCGGATAAGCACGATCCGGTCGGATACTTTTTCGACCACATCCATAATATGCGAGCAGTAAAGGATAGTCTTCCCGGCTTTCTTCAAACCGCCGATGATCTCTTTCAGCAGGATGACTGCATTGGCATCCAGCCCTGAAAGCGGTTCGTCCATCAGCACGATCTGAGGGTCGTGCAGTAAGGCCGAAGTGATGAGGACCTTTTGCTTCATGCCTTTGGAAAAGCCATCCATGCGCTGGTGCAGCGCTTCCGTAAGGCCGAACATATCCAGCATGCGGTGACCACGTTCTTCGACTACCGCTTCGTCCATATTGTACAAGCCGCCGATGAAGTGAAGGTATTCCATCGGCGTCAGCATCTCGTACAGCATAGCGTTTTCCGGGATGTAGCCGATCAGGGCTTTCTGCTCCTGCATATGCTGCCGGAAGTCTTTGCCCATAATGTTGACTTGTCCCAGGTATTCGGTGATAAGGCCGGTAAGAATCTTTACAGTAGTGGATTTCCCGGCGCCGTTGGCGCCGATATAACCGATGACCTGCCCTTGCGGGATCGTCAGGTTGATATTGTGTAATACAGGCCTGTCGTAGCTTTTGGAGACATTGATGATCTCGATGGCCGGTACGGCCGCTGTTTCGCTCATAGAAAACAAAGATATAGATTTCGTATCTTCGGCCGGATCGCATTGTTTATTAACGGCTTTTTGACTTATGGAACTGTACTACTCTTTCTCTATCCTCATCGTCCTTTCTGCAATTTTCGCCTATATCAACGCCCGCTTCCTGAAGCTGCCCGCTACTATCGGCATTATGCTTATTGCTTTAATGGTGTCTATAGGCCTTTTCGCTACCAATAATATTTTCCCGCATACCTTCGACCGGCTGTCCCGCCTGCTTAACGATTTTGATTTCGCCGATATCCTGATGGGCGCTATGCTCAACTTCCTGCTTTTTGCCGGCGCTATCCACATCAATATGAGCGACCTGAAAGAACAACGCATACCCGTTGTGGTCTTCTCTACAGTAAGCGTGATCATCTCTACCTTCTTTGTCGGCATACTGAGCTATTACGCTTTGCATTGGCTGGGTTTCGATGTGCCGATGATCCAGTGTCTCGTCTTCGGCGCGCTTATTTCGCCTACCGATCCTGTGGCTGTGCTGGGCATCCTGAAGCAGGCCGGTGTGCCCAAATCGCTGGAGACGAAAGTGGCCGGCGAATCCCTGTTCAACGATGGTGTAGCTGTCGTGGTATTTGTTACCTTGCTGCAGGTGGCGCAAGGTAAAGAGGTGGACCTGTCTTTCGGCAGCGTATCGCTGCTATTGGCCAAGGAGGCCCTGGGCGGGCTGGCTATCGGTTTGCTGCTGGGCTTCCTGGGCTCGCGCATGATGAAGCGGATCGACAATTATAAAGTCGATGTGCTTATTACCCTGGCCATTGTTATGGGCGGTTATCTTATCGTACACAGCCTGCACATGTCGGGTCCGCTGGCTATGGTGGCGGCAGGCCTGGTAGTGGGCAACTATGGTCGTACCAAAGCCATGAGCGAAGTGTCGAAAGATTACCTGGATAAGTTCTGGGAGCTGATCGATGAAATACTGAACGCCCTGCTGTTCCTTATTATCGGCTTCGAGTTGCTGGTCATTCCCGATCTGACTCTGTACTGGAAGATCGGTATGCTTTGCATCGGCATTGTGCTGGCAGCACGTTTCTTTTCTATATGGATCCCTTCCAAGATCATTCCTTTCCGAAGCAATAAATTTGACCGAAAGACCATCACTATCCTCGTATGGGGCGGCTTGCGGGGCGGGGTATCTATAGCCCTGGCGCTGTCGATCGATGATGGTCTGAACAAGAACCTCTTCCTGGCGATCACCTATTTTATCGTACTGTTTTCTATCCTCGTCCAGGGTCTTACGATCAGCAGGCTTACTTCCACCCGTGAGCTGCGCAGGAGTGTAGACACCTGATCCGTTGAGGGAATGATTTTGTCGCTTTGTGATTTTTTTCGCTTATTTTCGCCCCATAAAAAATTGAACAGAAATGAATTTTCCTGAAAATCTGAAATACACCAAAGAACACGAATGGGTGTTGCTCGAAGGAGATACCGCCACTGTAGGCATCACTGAATTTGCACAGCGCGAGCTGGGCGATATCGTTTATGTAGAGATCGAAACGGTAGGCCAGGCCCTCAATGCCGGCGATGTATTCGGTTCTGTAGAAGCGGTAAAAACAGTATCTGACCTGTATCTGCCGGTTGGCGGTAAGATTACTGAGGTGAACAGCGGTCTGAGCGGTGCGCCCGAGTCGGTGAACCAGGATCCCTATGGCAGCGGATGGATGATCAAAATGCAGGTAAGCAATCCCGCAGATGTGGAAACATTGCTGGATGCCAAAGCTTATGAAGCCCTGGTAGGATAGCACCTGCTTTCTCAACGCAATATCTTTTCAGCATAAAGAGGATGTACCAGCATGCTTTTTATGCTGATTTTGTAAATACCCTTTTCTTCAAACGCTTTTAAAACGCATTGGCTTATGCATACCGGAATGTTGCACCTGCACGCCATCCTACGCTGGATCGTATTGATTGTGGCCCTTTGGGCGATCATTAAAATGGCCTCGGGCAGGAAAGGCGGCAAAGCCTTCTCCCCTTCCGATAAGCGCCCGGCGCTGTTCTTTCTCATCGTTATGGACCTTCAGCTGCTGATCGGCCTGTACCTGTATTTCAGCAGCCCGGTATGGGGATTTGCCAGCCTGAAGAACAACGATATGGGTGTGGTGATGCACGATAAAGCCCTGCGTTTCTTCGCAGTAGAACACCTGCTGGGGATGCTCATCAGCGTGATCCTGGTGCATATCGGCTACTCCGCCACTAAGAAAGCTGTCAGCGACCAGAAGAAGTTCAATAAAGCTTTCTGGTGCTTCCTTATTGCGCTGATACTGATCCTGGTTACTATACCCTGGCCCTTCCGCGAGGCGCTGGGCCGCGGATGGATGCCTGGTGCTTAACGAACGAGTCTTGCATGCGTTACCTGTATGTGATCTGGGCCATGGTGTGGTTTGTGGCCCTTTTCCTTTTGCTTTTTCCTTTTTTCCTGCTGCTCAGCCTCTTTAAAAGCTGGGGCAGGAAAGCCATATGGCAGCTGATCCGGGGCTGGAGCTATGTATGGTTCTTCCTGATCGGCATGCCGGTCAGGCGTATCTATCAGCAAAGACCGGTAAAAGGAAAGCCTTATATCGTGGTTGCCAATCATGCCTCCTATATTGACACGCCGCTGATCTTTCGCGCGATCCCTTTCTTTGTGCGGCCGCTGGCCAAAAAGGAGCTGGCAAGCATCCCGCTTTTTGGTTTCCTGTACCGGCAAATGGCCGTGCTGGTCGACCGCAATGATGCTAAAAGCAAATACAGGAGCGTGCACATGCTGCGCCGTACCCTGCAGCGCGAAGGCAGCATTTTTATTTTTCCCGAAGGGACCTTTAATGAAACGGCCGATCCGCTGAAGTTCTTTTATGACGGGGCTTTCCGGCTGGCGCTGCGTACACGGACGCCTATTTTGCCGGTGGTGTTCCCCGATGCGGTGAAACGCTGGCACTACCGCAGCTTCTGGAGCTGGTCGCCGGGCGTCAACCGGGCGATCTTTCTGCCTGAAGTTGCCGTAGACAATTTTGCTGTCGATGATATTGCCGGCCTGAAGCAGAAAGTGTTTGACATGATGTGGGCGGCTAAGCGGGACGCGGAATAGGGATAAAAAAAACGAGAAGTCAAGTTTTGATCAAAACTTGACTTCTCGTTTTTTTTATTGGAATATATTACTCTGCTTCTGCTACTACTTCTTTCACTTCGGGGATCATTCTCTTCATCATGCCTTCGATGCCCGATTTCAGGGTGATCATAGATGAAGGACAGCCGGAGCAGCTGCCTTGCAGCATCAGCTTCACCACACCATCATCATAACCGCGGAAGCTGATCGCACCACCATCCATTTCTACTGCAGGCTTCACATAGTTTTCCAGCATTTCCTTAATGCGTTCCACCACATCTTTGTCGTCGGCATTTACCACGTAATCCGGTTCTTTCGCCGGCACCAGCTCTTCATTGATCACTGCTTTTCCTTCTTCCAGGTAGTTCTTCAGGAACTGGCGGATGGAAGGGATCACCTCTTCCCAAAGGGTTTCGGGCGTTTTGGTGAGGGTGACGAAATTGCTGGCGATAAAGACACCACGTACAAAGGGAAAGCCGAAGAGCTCCTGGGCCAGGGGCGAAGGAGCGGCATCCTTTTCCTCGGGGAAGTCGATGCTTTTGCCGGGGTACAACAGCTTGTTGGCGACAAACTTCATGGTCTCCGGGTTAGGAGTCATCTCGGTATATATGCTTACGATAGTGCTTCCGGTTTTCAACATAATTATAGCATTTGTACGGCAAAGGTACGGAATACAATCATCCGGCAAGCGAAACAATCGTGATAGTATAAAAGAAGAAATTGATAGCAGTCCGCGTTCTTAGTCCTGTAATCGGCTATTTTTGGCGTAAAAAAGAAAAATGCTGGCACATCATGTTCTGTTCTGGCTGAAGCCCGATACTTCAGACGCTGAAAAGCAGGCCTTTCGTGAAGGTTTGCAGTCCCTGGAGGACATCGGTTCGGTAAAGAGCTTTCACATCGGTACGCCTTCGGCCATTGACCGTGCCGTGGTCGATCGCAGCTATACTTTCTCCCTGCTGATCTTTTTTGAAGATTTGGCTGCGCACGATGCTTACCAGGTCGATCCGGTACATAAGGCCTTCCTGGCCCGCTTCAGTCCCAGCTTTGAGCGGGTGGTGATCTATGATGCCATCTGACCGGCTCCGCCCTTGCGTTGTAATGTGCTATCTTTGCGCCATGCCCATGTATCAGGAATGGCAGCCGGGAAAGGATATTCGCGTTGCTATCTGGAAGATCGAAGAGCCGGAGTCCTTTTTTGAAGAGGGAACGGGATTGCAATCCGATAAAAAAAGTGCTGTGCGCCGGCTGGAGCACCTGGCGGGGCGTTTCCTGCTCCGGTACCTTTTGCCGGGCGCTTCCCTGAACCAGATTGAAGTCAGTCACCTGGGAAAGCCTTTTTTTCGGGGCAACGGCCCCTGTTTTTCCATATCTCATTCTTTTCCCTTTGTCGGCGTAGCGGTATCGGGCAGCGACGTGGGCATCGATGTGCAAACCCTGCAGGAAAAGATCGTGAAGATCCAGTATAAATTCCTGTCGCCCGAAGAGCAGGCGCTTTGCGATAACCATACCGCGCGCATTACCCTGGCCTGGGCGGCGAAAGAGGCCGCCTTCAAGCGTTACGGCCTGGGCGCAGTCGACTTCATCCGGCATATGCCCATCCGTGAAATGCAGGTCGATGGGACAATGGCGACGATTAAAATGGAATTCCTGCGCGAAGAGCCGGCTGTGCATATTCACCTGCATGGGGGTATAGAAGCCGATTTTGCCTGGTCGGTAACGGTATAGCAGCCTTGTTCTCAGTGGTATGCAACTTTATCATACAATTGTCATTTCTCTGCTGCGGCTGGATTTTGGCCTCATCTATTTAGTACCTTTGCGCGCCACAGCTTCATGACAGGAACGTACAAGATAGCATTAGCCGGAAATCCGAACAGCGGGAAAAGCTCCTTATTCAATGCCCTTACCGGTCTGAATCAGAAAGTGGGCAACTTTCCCGGCGTCACGGTAGATAAAAAGACAGGCCGTGCTGTGCTGACGCCGGAGCTTCAGGCCCGTATCATCGACCTGCCGGGCACTTACAGTTTGTATCCCAAAAGCGCAGATGAATACGTGGCCTATGAAGTGCTGCTGAACCCCGCCGGTAAAGACCGTCCCGACCTTACCCTCGTTGTAGCCGACGCTTCCAACCTGAAACGCAATCTTCTTTTCTGTTCCCAGATCATCGACCTCAAGCTCCCGGTCATCATCGTACTGACCATGATGGACATTGCCCGTCAAAAGGGCATCACCATCGATGTGAAAGGACTGGAGCGGGAAATGGGCGTGCCCGTAGTCGTCGTCAATCCCAGGAAGAATAAAGGGCTCAACCATCTTAAAAAGGTGATCGTCCAGGTGCAGCAGAGCACTTTTCAGCCACAGAACGATTTCGTGCCGGTGGGAATGCTGGCGGCGCATGCGATAAAGGCTGTGAAAGAATTGTCGGGTGTGGAAAGCGATTACGGCGCCCTGCACCTGGCTTCGGGTGTGGATAAAATAGACTTCCTCAGCAACGGGCAGCAGGCGCAGATCCAGTCGGCGCTCAGCCATCATGCCTTCCATAAAGGAAAAGTACAGGCCGAAGAAGTGATGTTGCGTTACGAGCGCATCAGCCGCATCATGCAGCGCACTGTAGTAGAGGAAAGCCCTTTAAAGAAGCAGCTCTTTACCGAGCGGCTGGATAAAGTGCTGCTGCATCGTGTATGGGGCAATGTAATCCTGCTGGTGGTGCTGTTCCTCATGTTCCAGTGTGTCTTCTGGCTGGCTGAATTTCCCATGGGTTGGATTGAAGGCGGTTTTGCCTGGCTGCAGGGTAGTTTGTCGCGGGGGTTGCCCGAAGCCTGGTGGAGCGACCTGCTGGTCAATGGCCTCGTAGCCGGGATCGGAGGGATAGCCGTATTTGTGCCGCAGATTGCCTTGCTGTTCGGGATCATCACCTTATTGGAAGACAGCGGCTACATGGCCCGTATCAGCTTCCTGACTGACCGCCTGATGCGCTCGGCCGGGCTCAACGGCCGCTCCGTAATGCCCCTGATCAGCGGCATGGCCTGCGCCATTCCCGCGGTAATGGCGGCACGTACGATCGAAAACCGGAAAGAACGCCTGATTACCATATTAGTGACCCCTCTGATGAGCTGCTCTGCGCGCTTGCCCATCTATGTGATCCTCATTGCGCTGGTCATACCCGATACGATGCTGCTGGGCGTATTTAAGCTACAGGCCCTGGTGATGATGGGCTTGTACCTGCTCGGCTTTTTTATGGCGCTGGTCGTTGCCAAGGTCATGAGCTGGGTCATGAAAAGCCGCGAGCACAGCATCTTTTTGATGGAGCTGCCCGTGTACCGCGCTCCGCGCTGGAAGAACGCCCTGATCACCATGTATGAAAAGGCCCGCATCTTCGTAACCGATGCCGGTAAGGTGATCCTGGTCATCGCATTGGTGCTCTGGGCCCTGGCCACTTACGGACCGCCCGGCAAAATGAAAGCCGTTGAAGAACATTATACAGCGCTCAACACAAGCAATGGCGGTAAGCTGACGATAGAGCAGGAGGAGCAGAAAGCTTCAGACAAGCTGGAGCAATCCTATGCCGGTATCCTGGGTAAGACAATAGAGCCGGTGATCAGGCCGCTGGGCTATGATTGGAAAATGGGGATAGCCCTCATTTCTTCATTCGCCGCCAGGGAAGTATTTGTGGGTACAATGGCTACTTTGTACAGCGTCGGCGGCGCAGATGAAACCAGTATGCCGCTGCGGCAGAAAATGGCCAACGCCCGCCGTGCCGATGGAACGAAGGTCTATACCTTAGCCACCGGGCTTTCGCTGATGATCTTTTATGCCTTTGCCATGCAATGCATGAGCACCATCGCGATTGTAAAAAGAGAGACCCGCAGCTGGAAATGGCCCCTGGTCCAGCTGGCCTATATGACCGGCCTGGCTTATCTCGCGGCCCTGCTGGTGTACCAGGTCTTTAAGTAACGGTTTCTTATCGGGAAGGTGTTGGCTGTGCGTCCCGGCCGAAAAAACCACCTACCGCAGCTCCCAGTCTACGATCTCATTTACCCATTCTTCCCGGTAAGGTGTTCTTACTTTGATATAGTTGTCGGTAAAGCCTTCCATCATGCCGCTTTTTTCAGCGCTTTCAAACAGCACAGCGCGTTTGGCGCCCATCTGCTGCTGCGTGAAGTATTGCATCTTCTGGTAGGAAAGGTTGCGCAGCACTTTGTTCCGCTCCTGGCGGATGTGCATGGGTACTGCGCCGGGCATATCTACAGCCAGTGTATTGGCCCTTTCGGAGTAGGTAAATACGTGGAAGTAGGAAACATCGAGCTGGTGCAGGAAATCGAACGTTTCACGGAACAGCTCTTCGGTCTCTCCGGGGAAGCCTACGATCACATCGACACCGATGCAGCAATGCGGCATCAGCTCCTTGATGCGGGCCACGCGATCGGCGTAGAGCTCCCGGCGGTAACGGCGGCGCATCTGGCCCAGCACTTCATTGCTACCGCTCTGCAGCGGAATATGGAAATGAGGCATGAACCGCCGGCTTTGCGCTACAAAATCGATGATCTCGTTGCTGAGCAGGTTGGGTTCAATGGAAGAGATGCGGTAGCGATCGATACCATCGGTAGCATCCAGCTCCTGTATCAGCTCAAAGAAAGTCTCCTCACGTTTTTTGCCGCCATGAGTGCCTTTGCCGAAATCGCCGAGGTTGATGCCGGTAAGCACGATCTCGCGGGTGCCTGATTGCGATAGCGCTTTCACATTTTCCAATACACCTTCGATGCTGTCGCTGCGGCTGTGGCCGCGAGCCAGCGGGATGGTGCAGAAGCTGCAGTTGTAATCGCAGCCGTCCTGCACTTTGAGGAACGTGCGGGTGCGGTCGTTGACGGAATAGGACGCGTGAAAGCCTTCCACATCCTCGATCTCGCAGCTGCATATTTTGGCGCTGTCCCCTTTTGACAGCTCGCGCAGGTGCTCGGCAATATTGAATTTTTCCGCCGCGCCCAGCACCAGGTCTACACCGGGAATGGAAGCGATCTCCTGCGGCTTCAGCTGGGCGTAGCAGCCTGTGATCACTACCAGGGATTCGGGGGCGCGGCGCTGGATGCGACGCACCAGCTGCCGGCACTCCTTATCGGCGTTTTCGGTTACCGAGCAGGTATTGATCACGTACACATCGGCCTCCTCTTCAAATTCTTTCTTCAAGAAACCTTCCGCCTCCAGCGTTCTGCTCAACGTGGAGGTTTCGGAGAAGTTCAGCTTGCAGCCTAAGGTATGGAACGCTACTGATTTCACTGTTGATCGTTTATCGGCCACGACAGGCCTTTTAAGCATAACGCAGATTACTTTTCCGGGAAAAATAATCTGCGTTGTTATAATGAGAAATACGAATAGACAAATTATCTGGCAATAGCCCTTGATGCTGTTACTTTGTTCTTCAGCAAAGCGTAGGCGCCGAACAAAACACCACTGAAGATCAGGTCGCCGATGATTGCATTAAAAAACAGCTCTGTACCTACGCCGTCCTGATTGTAAAAAGGAATGGCGGCCAGGTAGGTCGCAGATAAACCGCTCAGACCGGGACCGTAATAGCCGCTCACAAATACACCGAAATTGGATATGAGCCAGAACAGTAGTGAGCCGCCAATAGTAAAGCCCAGCACTTTAAGTGCATTGACCTTACGCATCAGGGTGCCGAGGAATACGACCAGCACCATACCTCCGTAGACGAAGAACTGGCTCACACCATAAAATCCGTTGTGGTGCACCAACTGAAGATAAAGGTCTGAAAGGAAATAGGCTGCCAGGGGCATCAGGTAAGCTGCTGTCTTGTTTTTCAGGATAGCGCCGCTGAACAGGCTGATAGCAACCAGGGGTCCGAAGTTATACCAATGAGTTTCCGCATTGACGATACGGGAAATAGCCGCAACCAGGATTAGCGCAGCGCAAAGGAAGATAATACGGAGATTGTTCTTTTCTTTCATCTTTAAGACAATTATGCAGCAAAATTAATCCTTTTTGAGCAAAAAGGAAACGGTTCTCCTGATAAGGGTATAGCGGCCTATTTGCCCCGGAAGCCCTGGTAGACAAAGAGCAGCAGTAACGCGCCGCCTACGGCCAGGCCGAAGCTACGCAGGTCGAAGCCTTTTACAGTGCCCCAGCCGATGCGCGTGCCGATAAAGCCGCCTACCATAGCGCCCAGGATGCCCAGTACAATAGTAATGATACAACCCTGGGGATTTTTGCCGGGCATGATCAGTTTGGCAATAATGCCGGCCAGCAGGCCGAAAATGATCCAGGAACCGATAGCCATATAAATTGAATTTGGAATAAAAATAGAAAAATCTGGTCAAGCAAAAAAAACGGGATGCTGCAGTGCTGAAAAGCAAAGCCAGGCATCCCGTTTTTATATGCGGAAAAAATCTATGCTCCGTTCGCTGCTTTTTCCAATGCGGCGATATCGAGCTTGTTCATCTGCATCATGGCCTGCATGGCCCGGCCTGCCCTTGCCGGATCGGGATCGCCCAGCAGCTCGCCCATCCGGGTAGGCACTACCTGCCAGGAAAGGCCGAATTTATCCTTCAGCCATCCGCAGCGGCCTTCCTGGCCACCGTCGGCAGTGAGCTTGTTCCAGAAAAAATCTACTTCTTCCTGGCTGTCGCATTTGATGAACAACGATACCGCCTCTGTGAAGGGGAACTGCGGCCCGCCGTTGAGCGCAATGAATTGTTGTCCGGCCAGCTCAAAGGTAGCGGTCAGCACCTTTTCTCCCATACGGTTGACCGATAGGATCTTCGAATCATTGAAAAGGTTGGTGTACAGGTTCATGGCCTCTTCGGCCTGATCGTTGAACCATAAAAAGGTGACAATTTTTTGTGTGTTGTTTCCCAGGGTGTTCATGTTATTTTGTTTTAGCAGGTTTCAAAAATGAGCTGATCCTGCAAAAGTAATACCCTGTCCCTCGTCGTTTGCGGTGTGATTGCGACAATATAAGGTCATTTGTGGACAGTCCCCCCAAGGCGGGGAAAGTATATACAGGCTGCTATCAGGCTCAGCAGAATAATGTAAGCTGCATGGTGTTGTGGGATAGGGTGTGTTTAGTGTTTCGGTGCAGGATAAAGCCGCTTGAAGGCATTCATGACTGCCTGGTGGCCTATCGTGGCGTGGTCTTCGTCGCCCATGTAGTCGAAGAGGACGGGAATACCGTTTTGCTTCAGCCATGACGACAGCCTCCTGGCATCGGAGACCATAATCGTTCCCTCGTTACCGATAGCCAGGTAAACCCTGGGCTTGCCGGGGGCCGGCTTCTGCTGCAGCAGGGCTTCGGCGCCCCACCACAGGCTGGGGCTGATCAGGATATAGGTATCGAACAGGCTGGTCCTTTTCAGCAGGATCTCCGTAGCCAGCAGGCCGCCAAGCGATTGACCGATCAGCGTTTTGCCGGATGTTGTGCGATAGTGTGCGGCAACATAGGGTTGCAGCTCTTTTTGGATAAAGTCCATGAATGCGGCGGAGCCACCATAGGCAGGGAACAACGATTTATCGAAGTTCATCGCCTTCAGGAAATCGAGGTTTGGAACGGCAAAGGTGAAATCGCGCTTGCGGTTGGTATTGGCGATACCAACCACGATGGATTCGGGAAAGCGGTTGATCCAGGGAAAATTATAGTATTGCACCAGCCCGGCGATATGAATGAAATCTTCATCGGCTGAGCCATCGAGCAGGTAAATAACGGGATAAGTTGCCTTGAGGTCTTGCCCGTAGCTGGCCGGGAGATAAATATTCAGCGGGCGTGTCTCACCCAGGATGCCCGAGCGAAGCGAGTCGATCACTCCTATAGCAAAAGGCCTGGTAGAAGGCGCCTGCTGGGCAAATCCCTGTCCGGCGGCAAAGAGCAGCAAAAAAAACAGTAGCTTATTCATTTAAAGGTCGATTGGTGAAGACTCCGGCGACGCCGGTAGCGCAGCCCCAAAAGTAAGCGCAATTTCTGTCAGGAAAAAGCCGGTTCACCACTAAGCGCACTGCACCATTCCTGCAGTGAAGCCCGGTAAATTTGTATTCCTTAATCTTATTAAATCGATCCATTATGAAGAAGCAACAAAGCGGCAAGCCCTTCTTTTCCCTTTTCCTGGAAAGCCAGGTAAAGCAGGAAACACTGCAAGGCGGAGACAATCCTTATGTAACCCTGAAGCATCCCTCGGATAACGATGAATTTACAACCGGGAAATATCCTACGGATTCCGATGAGGTAACCATGGCTTATCCTTCCGACAGCGATCACGACAATGGAGAGCTATCTTAAACTGTCATTGAAGTGACCGGGGCCGCCTGCCGGGCGGTCTTTTTTTGCATTTACAGCTCATAAAGCTTCATAAAGGTCAGCTTGTCCCAGTAGCCCCGCTGGGTATGGATCAATCCTTCTTTGATCTCGAAGAATCCGCAGCCGCCAAAGCCTTTCGGATCGTGCCATTCCAGTACGGCCCAGCTACCTTCTGCGATGATCTGTACAGGGATACAATGCATTTCCGGTGCGGCGGCAAACTCTCCGCGGAACATACGGCCAATAGCGGCTTTGCCGTTCACAGGCTCATTGGGCATCTGGTGGTTGACCGCCTGTTCCGCATAAAGGCTTTCCAGGGTGTCGGCATCGCCGCGGTTGAAGGCGGCTACCCATTGTTCGATCAATTGCCGGGGTGTTTTGTTTTCATGCATAATATTTCCGTTTAGCTGATTATCCCGATATCAGAAACAAATAAGCTTCGGTCCATTTCCTATATTGGGATAGTAAGAGCCGTTTATTTCCGAGTTTACCCCAAAGTTAAGCACGCCGGGGTCAGGATAATCGTATGGGATTCAATTGGCATGTGTTCTCTCTATATGGGGATAACCTGCTCCTGCCGATGCAGAATTTCCTCCGTAACTTCGCGCTCTATGCAGGATTATTTAAAAGAACTGAATGAGAAGCAAAGAGAGGCTGCTGCGCATATGGACGGGCCGCTGATGATCGTAGCGGGCGCCGGCAGCGGTAAAACAAAAGTGCTCACTACGCGTATCGCCCACCTGATGAAACAGGGTATCGATGCGTTCAATATACTGGCGCTCACCTTTACCAATAAGGCTGCCGCCGAAATGAAGGAGCGTATTGAAAAGATACTGGGTAACAACGAGGCCCGGAACCTGTATATCGGTACCTTCCACTCCGTATTCGCCCGTATCCTGCGTGCGGAAGCGCATAAGATCGGTTATCCCAACAGCTTTACGATCTACGATTCAGACGATGCCAAGAGCCTGCTGAAGAGCGTGATCAATGAAAATAACCTGGACGACAAGCTGTACAAGCCGCAGTATGTATACGGACGTATCTCTGCTGCCAAAAACAACCTGATGGGTCCCATTGAATATATGCAGGACCATTTTATCCAGCAGGAGGATGCCCGCAGCGGACGCCCCTTGCTGGGCCAGCTGTATGCCCAGTATGCAGCCCGCTGTTTCCGCAACGGCGCTATGGATTTTGACGACCTGCTGTTCAAGATGTATGAGCTATTGGTGAAGCATCCCGATGTGCTGGCCAAGTACCAGCATAAGTTCCGCTACATTCTTATTGATGAGTACCAGGATACCAATATTGCGCAGTACCAGATCATTAAAATGCTGGGTGCTGTACACGAGAACATTTGCGTGGTGGGCGACGATGCGCAAAGCATTTACTCCTTCCGCGGCGCCACCATCGAGAACATCCTGAAATTCCAGAAGGACTATGAAGGCGCTAAAGTGGTGAAGCTGGAGCAGAACTATCGCAGCACTCAGAACATACTCAACGTGGCCAATAAGGTAATCGGGCTGAATAAGAACCAGATCCCCAAAAACCTGTGGACCGATAATGGCGAAGGCGAAAAGCTGAAGCTGGTGCGCACGCTTACTGACAACGACGAAGGCCGCTTCGTGGCCGATGCCATAGCCGAGCAGAAGTTGCGCAATCATTATCACAATAAAGATTTTGCGATCCTGTACCGGACCAATGCGCAAAGCCGCTCCTTCGAGGAAAGCCTGCGCCGGCTCAATATTCCTTACCGTATTTTCGGCGGCCTGTCGTTTTATCAGCGTAAGGAGATCAAAGACTTCGTCGCTTATCTCCGCGTGGTGGTCAACCCCCAGGATGAAGAAGCATTGAAGCGGATCATCAACTATCCCGTGAGGGGTATCGGTAAAACCAGCATGGAGCGGGTTATTATCGTCGCCAATGAACAGAACATCACCTTCTGGGATGCCTTGCAGCAACCGCAGCTGGCGGGTCTCAAAGGTGCGGCAGCAGCCGCGATCGAACAGTTTGTCATCATGATCAGAAGCTTCCAGGCTATGCTGACCAAGTCGGATGCCTATGAAGTCGCTTTCACTGTAGGCAAGCATACCAACCTGGTCAAAGAGCTGTATAACGATAAGTCGGTGGAAGGCCTTGCCCGCTACGAGAACGTGCAGGAATTGCTGAACGCCATCAAGGAGTACACCGAAACGCCTGATGAAGAAGGCGAGCTGACCGATAAAAGTCTCGGCACCTACCTGCAGAACATTACCTTGCTGACGGATGCGGACAAAAATGGTGATGAAGACCAGGATGTAGTAAAGCTGATGACTATTCATGCGGCGAAGGGCCTGGAGTTTCCCTGTGTATTTGCCGTGGGCCTGGAAGAAAATATCTTCCCTTCGGCAATGAGCCTTTACGACCGGGAAGACCTGGAAGAAGAACGTCGCCTGTTTTACGTGGTGATCACCAGGGCCAAGCACCGCTTGTGGCTCAGCTTTGCCAACAGCCGCTACCGCTTTGGCTCGCTGGTGCAGAACGAGCCCAGCCGTTTCATCGACGAGGTGCCGCAGGAGTACATCGACCGCAGCTTTGCCGGCCTGGCCGGCGCCCGTACCGGCGCTGTGGCGCGTAATGCGGCTGCGCAGCAAAGGACTTTCACCCCCAGGGAAAAGGCGCCCCAGCAGGCGCGTCCGGCAGCGTCCGGCGGTACCAGCGATGTAGCGCGGGTGATGGCCCAGAAGCAGGCCCAGGCGCAGATAACTACTCATGTGCCTTCGGCTAACTTTACGGCCAGCGATCCGGAAGATATGGAAGAAGGCATGCGCGTAGAGCACCAGAAGTTCGGTATCGGTACTATCAAAAAGCTGGAAGGTGGCGCGCATAACCGTATTGCAACGATCAGCTTTCCCACCGGCGGCGGCGACAAGAAGATCATGCTGGCTTATGCCAAGCTGATGATCCTCTCATAGCAATAACAGTGTGCTTAAGCGATAACCATTCTATTCAAAGAGCGCCCCGGCTTATAAGCCGGGGCGCTCTTTGAATAGAATGGTTCCAGAAATCTTTCATCAGGCTCATCAGCAGCTCAGGGCGTACTTGTTCCAAAGGATGCCTGGTCTCAGGCAGCACTGCCAGGCGGGCGCCGGGGATCAGCCGGGCTGCGGCAAGGGTTTCATCAAGGCTCACCATGTTATCCTTATCGCCTACCATCAGCTGTATCCTGGCGGATATGTTCGCGTAGCCCGCAGCATCCAGCAAGGGATGCGCGCCGAGGTCGTTCATCATACCGGCTATCGCGGGTAGCAGCATGCGCCATTCCTGCTCGCCATGCAAAGTGGCCAGCTGCGCCGCGTATTTGGGTATCTTTTCCGCGATCTTGTCGGGCTGCAGCATCTGTGTTTCTTTCGCTGCGCCTTCGACCGTCCAGCTGAGCTTGGTGGCTAAGGTCAGCAGCGAACCGATAGTGCCCGGATGCCGCAGTGCATAGCACAGCGCCACATAGCCACCCATGCTGTAGCCAAAGACGTCGAACTGCTGCAGCTGTTGCTGTGCGCAATATTGTTCCAGCTGCCGCACATAGTCGTCTATCTTTAAGTCGTTCCCCGGCAGTGCTGTGCCGCCATGCCCTGCAAACAGGAAAGTGTGTACCTTGAAATGCTGCTGCAGCCAGCTCATACAGGGATCGAAGTGCTGTGTATGGCCCAGCGCGCCATGAAGCAAGATAAGGTCTTTCATATCAGTGTAACGTTTATCGTTGCAAGGCTTTCTTATAAGCAGCCAGGCAGCGCTCGCGGGCTACCGTATGGTCTACCATAGGTTCCGGGTAGTCTTCGCTGCCCAGGTCGGGGAGCCATGCCTTCAGGTACTGACCACCGGGATCAAACTTTTCGGTCTGCCTTTGCGGGCTGAAGATACGAAAATAAGGGGCAGCGTCGCAGCCGCAGCCTGCGGCCCACTGCCAGTTGCCGTTGTTGGCGGCAAGGTCGTAGTCGAGCAGCTTTTTGGCAAAGTAAGCTTCTCCCCAGCGCCAGTCGATCAGCAGGTGCTTCGTAAGGAAGCTGGCAGCGATCATGCGCACGCGGTTATGCATAAAACCGGTAGCGTTCAGCTGACGCATGCCGGCATCGACGATGGGGTAGCCGGTTTGCCCGGTGCACCAGCGTTCAAATTCTTTTTCGTGGTTGCGCCATTTGATCCGGTCGTATTCCTCGCGGAAAGAAGTGTTGATCACCCGTGGAAAATGCCAGAGGATCATCATAAAGAACTCGCGCCAGATGAGCTCTGAGAGGAAGGTCTCACTCAAGGCTCCCGCCCGGCGCGCCAACGTTCTGATGCTGATCGTGCCAAAACGCAGGTGAACGCCCAGCCTTGAGGTGCCTTCTATGGCAGGAATATCGCGGGTCTTGCTGTAGTGCCGTATCAGGGCCTCGTCTATCGCTTCGGGAGGAAATGCCTGCCTGCCTGCAGTAAAGCCAAGGCTTTGCAGCGAGGGTATGGCCTTATGATTAACCTTGTGAAAATGGTCTTTGTACTTCAGGGTAGAATACGATCTCAAATGATCATCCGTCAGTAGGGAAAGCCATTTTTTACTGTAGGGCGTAAATACGGTATAAGGTTTGCCATCGTCTTTAACCACTTCAGAGTAGTCGAAGACAACCTGGTCCTTGAAGGTGCGGAAAGCGATGTCGTGCTGCTTCAGGAAGCGGGCGATCTCTTCGTCACGCCGGCTGGCATAAGGCTCGTAGTCGCGATTGGTGTATACGCAGGCAATGTCATACTTGGCGGTGAGCTGGGCGAAGGCCTCGCCCGGTGTGCCGTGGTGTACCTCCAGGGCTGAACCCCATTGCTGCAATTGCTTATCGAGCGCGACGATATGCTGATGGATAAATTGTACCCTCCGGTCCGCTTTTTCTTCCAGCTCTTCGAGAATATTGGTGTCGAATATAAACACCGGCAATACGGGGTGTTCTCCTTTCAGGGCATGGTAAAGCCCGGCGTTGTCTTCGAGGCGCAGGTCGCGCCGGAACCAGAATGCTGCGATTTTCATAGCCGGGTGCTAAGGTCTTCAAAAATGGCCCGGGTCAGATCGGAAGTATAGATCCGTTCCCCGAAGCGGTGCACCGGTTGGATTCCTCTTATGGCATTGGTCAGGAAAAGTTCATCGGCATCCTCCAGATCCGGTTCACCCAGCGGCGCTTCCCGTACTGCCAGGCCAGCCACAGTTCTACATTCCAGCAGGTAGCTACGGAAAATACCAGCAATGCAACCCTCGCTTAATGGCGGCGTGATCATAGTGCTATCCCTGATGATCCAGACATTGGATATGGTGCTCTCTGCTATGCGGCCTGCCGGGTTGAGCAGCAGTGCATCGTCCCAGCCCTGCTGCGCAGCCGTTCTGGCTGCGAGTATATAATTGAGCCGGGATGTAGTTTTTAAATGGGAAATGTGATCCTGGCTTTTGACTACCTGCCTGCATACACCGGTATGCAGACCGCTTTCGGGCCAGGCGCCATGCGTATCGGGCAGGGGCTGCAGCTCGACCATGTATTGCAACAGGTCCATGCGATCATCCCTGAAGAACTGTGTTCTGAGAATGCCTGCAGTGGTTGCCGGGTTGACGGAGACGGTCCGCAGCAACGCCTTTCGCCAGGCCTCCAGGTCGGCGTGCGGAAAGCCAAGACAGGCAAGGCTTTCCTGCGCTCTTCGTTCGTGCAGGCCCTGGAACCTTATCCGGCCTTGCTGCCAGAGCATGGTTTCAATAAGGCCTTCTCCGTAGCGAAGCGCCCGGTTCCGGGCATCGCTCAAAGGCTCTTCGTCGGAACAGATCACACCATTATAGTTCAGCAGGGGCATGTGGATAGCGTTTGGTAAGCAAATATAGGGCACCTCATTCGTTTCCGTTTGCGGGCAACTTTTCCTCTCTTTGTTTGTCATCAGCACATATAATGCATGTTATGCGTCTTTTGTTCGGAATACCGGTCCTGGCCGGCCTGTTGCTTTGCTTCCCGGCCGCTTCCCGGCAGGACAGCCTGAAAGCGGCGGCTATTACTACTACAGATCGAAAGCCAGCGTCCAGCGCCGGTTTCCAGGTGTTGCCCAAGCTGGGCCTGGGCATGTCCCGCAATTTCCTCGTCGACCTCGGGCTGATCGGCTACAGCTATATTCCCGATAAGTCGAAGTTCCGGTATTACGATGCCAATATCAGCATCATGACCTATATCGGGCGACATATGATGATTATGCCGAAGCTGGATCTGCAGGCTGCTGTCTTTCCCATCGACCGTGAGGAGCTGCTTTGCTTCAACCTCGGACTGGATGCCGGTCTGCTTACCGATTTTAAGCAGACCTCGGTCATGCTCACGCCCAAAGCCGGTTTCTCACTCGCTACAGGCCTGCTGCGTATCTATTATCTGCACAATTTCCTGCTGCGCGATAAAGACTTGTTCCCGGGCTACGGACGGCATGGGGTGCTGCTGGAGATCAATATCTCGGTGCTGCAGGGTAAAGGATTCCGTTTGATGTAATGTAGTCATAAACGACACCGGGCAGGCCTTACAGAAGACCTGCCCGGTAAATAATTGATTCGTAGTACTAATGACTAGAAGTCGGCATTCTTGGGTGTGCGGGGGAAGGGGATCACATCGCGGATGTTGGTCATGCCGGTAACGAACAGCACCATGCGTTCAAAGCCCAGCCCGAAACCCGCATGGGGCGCGGTACCGAAGCGCCGGCTGTCGAGGTACCAGTACATTTCCTCTGCCGGGATATGCATGTCTTCCATGCGCTGCTGCAGCTTATCCAGCCTTTCTTCCCTCTGCGAGCCGCCTACGATCTCGCCGATGCCCGGCGCAAGGATATCCATGGCGGCAACGGTTTTGCCATCGTCGTTCAAACGCATGTAGAACGACTTGAATTCTTTGGGATAGTCGGTAACGATTACCGGCTTCTTGAAGTGCTTTTCCACCAGGTAGCGCTCATGCTCGCTTTGCAGGTCGGCGCCCCACTGGACCTCGTACTGGAATTGCTTTTTCTTGTACGGTTTGGATTGCAGCAGGATGTCGATGGCTTCTGTATAAGTGATGCGTTCAAATTTATTGTTCAGCACGAATTCAAGCTTCTCGATCAGGCTCATTTCGCTGCGCTCCGCCTGGGGCTTGGCTTTTTCCTCTTCGGCCAGTCGCTGCGTCAGGAATTCGAGGTCTTCGCGGTTGTGCTCCAGGGCATAGCCGATGATGTACTGGATGAATTCTTCTGCGAGGTCCATGTTGTCTTTCAGATCATTGAAGGCTACTTCGGGTTCTACCATCCAGAACTCCGCCAGGTGCCTCGCCGTGTTGGAATTCTCGGCGCGGAAGGTAGGTCCGAAGGTGTAGACTTCGCCCAGGGACATAGCGCCCAGCTCGGCCTCCAGCTGACCGCTCACCGTAAGGTTTGTCGCCCTGCCGAAGAAATCTTCTTTATAGTCGATCGCTCCTTCTTCGGTCCGGGGCGGGTTCTCGGGAGACAAGGTGCTTACGCGAAACATTTCGCCGGCGCCTTCCGCATCGGAAGCCGTGATGATAGGGGTATGCAGGTAGACGAAACCCTTTTCGTTGAAGAAGCGGTGAATGGCATAAGCTAGGCTGTGCCGCACACGGAATACCGCGCCGAAAGTATTGGTGCGGAAACGCAGGTGTGCGATTTCCCGGAGGTATTCCAGCGAGGGACGGTTTTTCAGCTGCAGGGGGTATTCCTCACCACTGCAATCGCCGAGCACGGTTACTGAGGCTGCTTTTACTTCCACGCGCTGGCCTTTGCCCTGGGAGGCGATCACTGTGCCTTTTATTTCGAGCGCTGCACCGGTGGTAATACGCTTCAGCAGGCTTTCGTCCGCATGCGCAAAGTCAATAACGATCTGCAGATTATTCAAGGTAGAGCCATCGTTGAGCGCAATAAACTGGTTATTGCGGAAGGATCGCACCCAGCCTTTAATGGTTACCTCGTAATCTGTTTGTTCGTTGAGCAGAATTGCTTTGATCTTTGTTCGCATTGTTTTTGGAATTAAATTCAATTTTTTCAGGGAAGCAAAAATAAGCTTTCCTTTTTATGTTGCTGGAAAAATAGCTTTGTTTCCGGTTGGAAAAAGGGGCTGGAACATCGTTTACATAAAAATATTGCTGGCGGGACACTGAACTGCTATACGTATCATAGGCCGGCTATAAACCTACCAGGGAAAAGAGGTCTGAGCGCTTTACGGATCGATGTCCCGGACTCAGGCCACAGGTTTGATGTTCAGCGTCGCAGCAAATTCCAGCATGAATTGCCTGGCGGCTTCATGTTCGTTAGGGATGATGCCGTCGAGTATCGCTTCACGGATCGCAGTCTTGATGGTGCCGACCTCTCTTGAAGGGGACAGGCCGAAAGTCTCCATGATCTCTTCGCCCGACACCGGGGGCTGCCAGTTCCTGATCTTATCTTTTTCCTCAACTTCCTTAAGCCGAACCCTTACCAGCTCGAAGTTTTCAAGATAGCGCACTACTTTTTCCCTGTTCTTGGAGGTAATGTCCGCCTCGCAAAGGGTCATCAGGTCGTCGATATCGTCGCCGGCATCGAAGAGCAGGCGGCGGATAGCCGAATCAGTAATGTTCTCTTTCGTCAGGGATACCGGCCGGTGGTGGAGCTCAATCAGCTTTTTGACATACTGCATCCGGTCATTGAGCGGCAGGCGCAGGTTGTTGAATATTTTGGGCACCAGGCGGCCGCTCACCACCTCGTGGCCGTGAAAAGTCCAGCCATGGCCGGGTTCGAATTTTTTGGTCGGCGCCTTGCCGATATCGTGCAGCAAAGCCGCCCAGCGCAGCCAAAGGTTATCGGTATGCCGGGCGATATTGTCGACCACCTGGATGGTATGGTAAAAATTATCCTTATGGCCTTTGTTGTCTACGTATTCGGTACCGGCCAGCGCGGTAAGCTGGGGCAGAATATGGGCCAGCAGCCCGCTGCGGAACAGCAGGTCGAGGCCTATCGACGGCTTGCCGCTCATCATGATCTTGTTCAGCTCATCGGCGATCCGTTCTTTGGAGATGATATTGATCCGTTCCGATTGCCGTTTGATACTGTCAAAGCAATGGGTCTCGATGTGAAACTGCAGCTGGGTGGCAAAACGGATGGCCCGCATCATCCGCAGCGGGTCGTCGCTGAAGGTCTGATCGGGCGTTAAAGGAGTGCGGATGATCTTGTCCTTGATGTCCTGCAATCCGTCGAAGGGGTCGATCAGCCGGCCAAAATCTTCCTGGTTCAGGCTAATGGCCATGGCATTGATGGTGAAGTCGCGGCGGTTCTGGTCATCTTCCAGGGTGCCGGTGCTCACCTTCGGATTACGCGAGCCTCTTTCGTAGGATTCCTGGCGGGCGCCTACGAATTCCAGCTCTATCGAAGGCAGCTTGATCTGCGCCGTTCCGTACGTTTTAAAAAAGTTGACTTTGGGTTTCGGCTTGAAGGCGGTCGCCGTTTCATGTGCCAGGGCAATGCCATCGCCTACGCATACGATGTCGATATCTTTAACAGGGCGGCCAAGTATTTTATCCCGTACTACCCCGCCAATGGCATAGGCCGGCACCTTCAGACGCTGCGCCGCATGCGATACCTTTTCCAACAGTTGCTGCTCAAATGCCGTAAGCTCAATCTTTGTCAAAATGAATGCTCTCAAAGTGAGGCGCAAAGATAATGCATTTAGGACCCAGGCCGAACGCGATATTTTGTTGATAAGCCCTATCATATTACCTTTGCCGTTCAAGGTGATGGTGCTCCACCTATTTGAACCGCCCGCCCAGGGATGATGACGCCTGCAAAATGTTAACACGGGGCTTAAAGTCCCGCTAAATGCTTGCAGGTATATGAAGCCCGGTCATCCCTTTTATTCCCACTATAATATTACGCTGCATTTGCTGCGCTGGAGCCTGATCGCCTTGCCGGTCGCCGGTTTCACCGGCTCTGTCGTCGCGCTGTTCCTCTGGCTGCTCGATACGGTAACTTCGTTGCGTTACGGGCACGGCTGGCTGCTGTACGTGTTGCCTGCAGCAGGCGTGCTCATCTGGTGGTTGTACCGGCTGGCAGGTAAGCAGGCCGATAGCGGCAACAACCTTATCCTGGACGAGATCCATGAGCCGGGTGGCGGCGTCCCCCTCCGTATGGCGCCGCTGGTATTGCTTTCAACGATACTTACGCACCTTTTCGGAGGCTCTGCAGGTCGTGAAGGGACCGCTGTCCAGATCGGCGGAAGCTTGTCCGGCTGGCTGGGTAAGCAGTTCCGGCTAAACCGGGAAGATACCCGTATCATTCTCTATGCCGGTATTGCGGCAGGTTTCGGGGCGGTATTCGGTACGCCATTGGCAGGCGCCGTATTTGCGCTGGAGGTGGTGTACATCGGCCGTATGCATTACAAAGCCCTGCTGCCTTCCCTGATTGCCGCTGTGCTGGCCGATAAGGTTTGCGGAATGTGGGGCATTCATCATACTGTCTATGCTATTTCGTTCCGGGAGCAATTCCGCGGCAATATTCCTTTCCTGCATTTTGATCTGCTGCTGTTGCTGAAGGTAATCTTTGCCGGCGCCTGTTTCGGATTGGTGGGCGCCTTTTTTGCGGAGGCCACGCATAGGGTAAAGGAGCTGGGGCAACGGTTGTTGCCTGTTCCCTGGCTCATCCCCGTTGGCGGCGGCCTGGCGGTTATTGTATTGACCTTTTTGCTGGGCAGGGATTACCTCGGCCTGGGTGTCAGCAGTCCCGACCCCGGCGCCGTAACCATCCTCAGCTGTTTTCGTGAAGATGGGGCCGATGCCTTCAGCTGGTTCTGGAAAATCCTGTTCACCGCGATCACGCTGGGGACAGGCTTCAAAGGTGGAGAAGTAACGCCCCTGTTTTTTATCGGCGCTGCATTGGGCAATATGCTGGCCGGGCTGACCGGCGCGCCCGTCGACCTGATGGCCGGTCTGGGTTTCGTCGCGGTATTTGCCGGCGCTACCAATACGCCGCTGGCCTGTACCCTGATGGCGGTAGAATTGTTTGGTGGCGATCATGCGCTGTATTATGCCATCGCCTGCTTTACGGCCTACTACTTCAGTGGGCACAACGGTATTTACGGTGCGCAGCGTGTTGCCGGCGCTAAGGGATTGCTATGGGAGGAGGGCACAACGATGCCCACGTTGAAAGCATTACGGGAGGCACGGCGTCAGCGGCGAGGACGCGATGCAGGGAACAGGCAATAGTAGTGCTCCTTTTGCGGATAAAAGAGAAAGCCAGGCGTTCTGCCGAAGAAAACGGCCGCTTTGCAGGTTAAGGCTGTCGCCGCCCCGGTTTTGATTTAACTTGGTTTTTTATCCAAACACATAAACACCAAGACGTATGAAAAAGAAGCAAATGGCCCTAAGCCGTAAACTCTGGCTGAACAAAAGCACCATTGCCAACCTGGATGTGGCCGGCCAGCAGCAACTGGCTGGCGGGGACCTAGTAACAGCGCCGCAGCCGACGACTACCCGCGACCGGCAGCGCTGCACGATCGAAATTTTCCGCTTGTCGTACGAGATCCAGTGCCCGGCGACACAAACCGGCCCCTGCACGGGCCTGTATTGTATTACCACCGGGCCTGCTTGTTAGCGGGCAAAAATTTACGGGACTGTAACAAAAAAGACAGCGCGGCTAGCCGCGCTGTCTTTTTTATCGTATGGATGGTATGCTTTAGCGTAAGAACAGCAGTTCCCTGTATTTGGGCATCGGCCATAGCTTATCATCGATGATAAGCTCCAGCTTGTCGGCATGGTAGCGGATCTTGTCAAACAAGGTTTTGACATTGTTGCAATAGGCGAAGGCGCGATCGCGGGCATGCTCGATCTTGTTGGCTTTCTTGCGCTCCCCGATCATGGCTTCAACATTGTCGTTGATCTCCTGTATATGGCCCGACACGACTTCCAGCAGGTTCAGCTGCGCTTTGTAGGAGGAGGGCTTGAGCCCTACTTCTTTAAGGCCGCGAACGTTTTCGATCAGCGTATTCTGATACTGGATCGCAACCGGTAATACATGGTTGGTGCAGAGATAGCCGAGGATACGGGCTTCGATCTGTACCTTCTTCACATACTCTTCCATTACGATCTCGTAACGGGCGTGGAGTTCCCGTTCGCTGTAGATGCCGAGATCGGTAAACAGCTTGAGGGTATCTTTCTTGATCAGCACTTCCAGGGCTTCAGGCGTGGTTTTGAAATTGCTCAAGCCGCGTTTTTCAGCCTCTTTGGCCCAGGCTTCGCTGTAATTGTCGCCTTCGAACAGGATGTTCCGGGAAGCCTTGATGTAGTCGCGCAGGATCTGCAGGATCGCGATCTCTTTCTTCTCTCCTTTCTCGATCTTGGCGTCCACCTCCACTTTGAATTGCTTCAGGGTAGCGGCCATAATAGTATTCAGGGTCGACATGGAAGAGGCGCAGTTGGCAGAGGAACCTACCGCGCGGAACTCAAATTTGTTACCGGTAAAGGCAAAGGGGCTGGTACGGTTACGGTCAGTATTGTCCATCATCAGCTCGGGGATATGCTTGTGGATATCGAGCTTCAGGATAACTTCGTCCTGCTCGCTGAACTTACCGTTCACTCTTTCTTCGATCTCGTCCAGCACGCTGGTCAGGTAAGTGCCGATGAATACGGACATGATTGCAGGCGGCGCTTCGTTAGCGCCCAGGCGATGGTCGTTGCTGGCCGATGCAATGGCTGCCCTCAACAGGTCGGCATGATCGTGCACGGCTTTGATGGCATTGACGAAGAAGGTAAGGAACAGCAGGTTGGTACGAGGCGTTTTGCCGGGGCCCAGCAGGTTGATGCCGGTGTCGGTGGCCAGGCTCCAGTTGTTGTGCTTGCCGCTGCCGTTCACACCGGCAAAAGGTTTTTCGTGGAACAGCACTTTCAGCTTGTGCCGCTTGGCCACTTTATTCATTACATCCATCAGCAGGGTGTTGTGATCCACTGCGATGTTCACTTCTTCAAATATAGGGGCGCATTCAAATTGTGCCGGCGCTACTTCGTTGTGGCGGGTACGGAGGGGAATGCCCAGCTTGTACGACTCCTGCTCAAAATCCTGCATGAAGGCGAACACGCGTTCGGGGATAGAGCCGAAGTAATGGTCTTCCAGCTGCTGTCCTTTGGCCGGCGTATGACCGATAAGAGTGCGGCCGCACATCACGATGTCGGGGCGGGCATTAGCGATCGATTCGTCGATCACGAAATATTCCTGCTCCCAGCCCAGCGTGGCGGTTACTTTAGATACATTCTTGTCAAAATAGTGACACACATCCACTGCTGCTTTATCCAGCACCTCGATGGATTTGAGCAGGGGCGCTTTGTAGTCCAGCGATTCACCATTATAGGCGATGAAGATGGTGGGGATGCACAGCGTTTTTCCCTGGGCCGTTTCGATAATGAAAGCGGGTGAAGCCGGATCCCAGGCGGTATAACCACGGGCCTCGAACGTAGCGCGTATGCCGCCGTTGGGGAAGCTGGAAGCATCGGGCTCCTGCTGGATCAGCGCGTCGCCTTCGAAGGTTTCGATCGCCGTGCCATCCGATTTCAGGGTAAAGAAGGAATCATGCTTCTCTGCCGTGGTGCCGGTAAGTGGCTGGAACCAATGCGAAAAGTGCGTTGCGCCGCGCTCTTCGGCCCAGGTCTTCATCCCGGCCGCAATCTGCTCGGCCATTTTTCGTTCGATCTTGGTGCCACCCTGTATGGATTTGGTCAGGCTTTTATAGGCTTCATCGGTGAGGTACTGTCGCAATGCGGCGCCGGTAAAAACGTTGGAACCAAAAATGGCGGTCACTTTCCTGCCATTGTAGCTGTTGATCTGCATCTTGCTGTGCGCATCAACATTTTCGATCGACTCAAAACGGAATGAGGACATAAAATGGGGTTAAGAATGAATAAAAAGAGAATCTGAATTTGAAATTAAAATAAAATATAATGTTGTATTATTTCTTCTTTCGTGTGCAAAAATGATCCTTTTTTCTTTAAAAAATGTACATTATTAAAATAAATATTTTATAGACCAATGCAAAGTAAGATAGCGTACGCTGGCATAGCTTATACGGTTAGCCGCTTTTCCCAATAAAAAGGTTACTGTGTGCCAGACCTGTCGATAATGCGTTATTGCTATCCTGTTTTTTCATGGAAGAGCCGTAAGAATTCTTCCTTCTTGGAGCGCGCCACAGGTATCGAAGAATCATCGTCGAGCGTAATGTAGCCACCCCTTCCTTTGAGTGAAGATATTGCTCCAGCGATCTGTTCCCAGGTGGAGCGCGATGTTCCGGAGCTCTACCTGTCTCAATACAGGATCATTATGCCGGTTATAGACCTTGCCTTTCCATAAATAGCAGACTTCCTTTGCAAAGGGCGTCAGCCAAAGCCGGTGGCGGATATCTTCGCAGATGCCGAACACTTCATTGTCGGGCAGGCCGTCCTTGGTCGTAAATGACTTGAACGCATATCCATTGTAACAGACCAGGCCATTATCCGTCGCCATCCAGATATAGTTGCGGCTATCCTGGAATACCTGGTGCACGTAGTTGGCGGAGAAGCCGTTGCTGCGTTGAAAGTGAATAATCTTGTAAGAGCGGGCAAACAAGGCGAAGCTGACAGCTGCCCGTAAAGCAGCAGCCATAGCAAAAAAAATGACCGGAGAGCAGGACGCGGTATCAACGAAACCGGGACTTGGGAAAACAAAGACGCATTAAAAATAACAATTAAAAAATAAACGCAATGCGTGGTATACTCTCCGGAAACAAAAAGATCCGGCCATACAGGGCCGGATCTTTATACGATAGGTTGCGCAGTATTTAGAGCTCGGCCAGGAGCACCTGCCAGGCCCGGTCTACTTCATGGCGTGCGAGCAGCTCTTTGGCATACTGGTGCTGCGCCTTTTGCAGCAATGGCCGGTCCTGGATATAGTCCTGTATGATCTGTCGCAGCCTTTCATCGTCCTGTAGTCCTGATACCACGGGAATCTCTGTGCTGTTGGCGAGCAGGCCCAGGTCGTTGCCGGAAAGAATATTGCTGTTGCGGATAGCCGGGGGCAGTGCGTCCATGCCTATGCCCAGCTCCAGGTTGGGCTTGGGCACCTCGAATACGGCATCGCCTGAGGCTCTGCAGTAAAAATCCTTGCCCATGCGGGCTACAAGGTCGATCTTGTGCGGGTCGATCTGCTGATCGTCGCCCAGGATGCGGTCATCGATGTGCATTTTAATGATCTCGCAAATGATCAGGTTGGCTGCACCGCCTTCCGTGCCGGTTTCGATCACCTGCAGCAGCTTGCATTCCATGCTCACCGGCGATTCCTTCACCCTGAACGGCTTTACCAGCTCTGAAGCGACAGGAGTAAAGCCTGACTTCGTGAACTCGTTGACACCCTTCGGATACTCACAGCTGGCCAGGCTCATCTGCTGTACCATGTCGTAAGTAACCACATTGATCACTACTTCCCTGGTTTCGTAAATGTTTTCAAGCGTATGTTTGATCGTATTGTCCCTTACCCGGCGGGCGGGAGAGAAAACGGCGATCGGCGGCTTGCTGCCGAAGACGTTGAAAAAGCTGAACGGGGACAGGTTGGGGTTGCCCTCTTTGTCGATGGTGCTGGCGAAGCAGATCGGTCGCGGGGCCACGCTGCCCAGCAGGTAGGCATGTAATTGTTTGGTGCTGATCTCACCGGGAGTAATGATCATAAATGGATGTTTCTGGACGGTAAAGGGCTGCAAAGGTACGAAACGGAAGCCGGATCAATGAATGCCATAGCGGATGCTTAATTTTAGCTTAAACCAGGGACCGGCTTCGTATAACCAAATCTTTTCACGAACTTCGCGGCTTTACATTCAGCAGATAAAAACATTTGATCTGATCCCAGGTGCTTAATTTATTCAGGAGTTATAATCCCTATTCGGTAATCGTACTGTTTCTTGTGGCCATTTTCCTGAAACTGGCCATCCTGATCCATCCCGAAATGGCTTTTGCGGCTGGACATAGCCAGGTAGTATGGCTGAAGCTGGCCGGCTTCCTGGAGTCCTTCCTGGGCGGCTCCGCTTTCCTGATCACCTTTTTTGCATTGGTAAATCTCTTCGGGCAGGCTATCTTTCTGAACCGGATTGCCAACCGGCATCACCTTTATCCCAAAGCAACGTACCTGCCTGCCCTGACCTATATCCTGGTCACTTCTTTATTTAAAGACTGGAACTACTTGTCGGCTGAGCTGATCGCCAACTGGCTGGTGCTGGCTATGCTGTCGGCTATGCTGCAGCTGTATTCCCCTACCGATGTGCGGAAACAGATCTTCAATATCGGCTGCTTTATTTCCCTGACGGCGATGCTGGTATTTCCCAATATCCTTTTTGTATTGCTCTTGCTTGTAGCTCTGGGTGTGCTGCGTCCCTTCAAGGCGTCGGAATGGATGGTGGGCCTGCTCGGCATTATCACTCCATTTTATTTCCTTACCGGGATCTTATACCTTACCGACAACCTGGGGCTGCTACGGCAAATGATCGTTATCGGCTTTAAGCTTCCGGGGCGCCTGCAGCATCCCGAAATTGTGGGTACGGCGGCCGGTTTCCTGCTGCTCTTATTGCTTGTTGGTACCTGGTATCTGAATCACTTTATGAGCCGCATGCTGTTCCAGAACAAAAAATGGTGGTGGGTAGTAGTGGCGTCTTTCCTCATCAGCCTGCTGGCCGGAGCCTTTACTGTAGCGCGCGGCTATCACCAGTGGATGGCTATGCTGGTGCCGGTATCCTTCATTGTCGCCAACCTTTGGTTTGAAGAACGGAAAAAGTGGATCACAACGATTTTCTTTTATTTGTTTGCAGCAGTTGTTATTTTTGCACAATGGTACCCGGGAATGCCCGAACGGGCGTCCGCTCCTGCATCCGGGAAAAAACCTGCACCAATAACACCACATAAGACAAGCTTGATCATCAACTGTAATCGTATACATACAATATAAATATTATGAAATTCGGAATTGTCGTTTTCCCGGGATCCAATTGTGACAGAGATATGCAGCATGCGCTGCAGGACGAGCTGCAGCAGGAAGTCGTGATGTTATGGCATAAGGACAAGGACCTGAGCATGTTCTCTACAGACGACTGCATTGTGCTGCCGGGAGGATTTTCCTATGGCGACTACCTGCGCTGCGGCGCCCTGGCCCGGTTCAGCCCAATGATGGAGCAGGTGATCGGCTTTGCCCGTCGTGGCGGTAAGGTGCTGGGTGTGTGTAATGGTTTCCAGATCCTTTGCGAAGCGGGATTGCTGCCAGGGGTGCTGTTGCAGAACGACAACCAGAAGTTTATTTGCCGGAATGTCTACATCCGTAAAACCAGCGAGCAGAATCTTATGGGCAAGGCCGTGGAAGATAAAGCGCTGAAAATACCCGTTGCCCACGGCGAAGGACGCTATTTTGCCGATGAAGCCACACTGGCCCATCTGGAGCAGAATAACCAGATCGTATTCCAGTATTGCGACGAGAACGGTACCGTAGACCGTAAATTCAATCCCAATGGTGCGATCAACGATATTGCGGGTATCTGCAACGAAGGCCGGAACGTATACGGTATGATGCCGCATCCTGAGAGAGCTTGCAGCGATACATTGAATAACACCGATGGCCGTGCGATCTTAAAAGCGCTTGTTGAAAGCTGGGTAGCTGTACCTACCGCCTGATCCTTCTGCTTATCCCGATAGTCCCAACATAAAACGAATATAAAGCGCTGCACCTCTGTGCAGCGCTTTATTCTTGCCTGGTAGGCTCAGGCCTCTTCCCATTTCCTGATCTTTTCCGACAACCGGATAAGGAGCTGGGTATTGGCCATAAAAAACAGCATTAAGGGTAAAATTTTTAGAAGACCACGTTTGGTTGTGTCATATAGAGTGATCAGCGGAAACAGGTAGCCAAGGAAAGGAAGGCCTATATAAACGATCAGTACTGCGATCAGCCAGTTACGGGCAACTTTGTCCAGCTTGCGTTTGAAGATCAGCTCGGCTGCAAGAAAGAGTATAAAGAGCTGCATAAAGTAGGCCCATAGCGTTTTACCGCTTCCTCCGAACATAAGGAGGGTAGTCATGTCTGACAGGCGTTGAAAGAAAGGTTGCAGGTTACCCAGGTCACTGTTCATCATACTTTCTGTGGTCAGGCCTTTGGGAAGATACAGGTTGTTGTATATCTCCGCGGGTAGCAGGTAGCCGATCGCACAGATGAGCAGGAAAGCGGCAATATGCAGCACAGCTTTTGCCATGTTCTCTTTCGTACGCCAGGCAGAATAGAGCATCGCCGGGGACGCCATAGCGATCAGTACTAATGTTTCCGAGCGTACGAAAACTGCAAAGAACATCAGTAAGGCTGAGAAATAGAACTCATTTAGTTGTCTTGTTCTGAAAAAGCGGAAAAGGTAATAAAAGCCCAGGAATAAGAGTGCCATATTGGTATAATCGAAGAGGCACAGAAAGGTATAGGCGTAGGCTTCGGGTGTAAAGATAAAGCATGCAAGGAGCAGGCCGGAAATGACCGGATGCAGGCGCTCCGACAGGGCATGGTACAAAAAGATATAAAAGCCGATGACCAGGAGGGGCAGCCACATCGATGCAAACGGGAACCCTGCATAAGTATAAATAACCTGCAGGTCGACCAGGAAGGGCGACTTAAACTGGTTGTTGGTCGATTCAAGATTGGTCCTGAATACAGAGTTGATCAGCGAATGTTCCCGGACAGCATAAGCTGCAATAGGTTCCGGTCCCGACATGCCATCTCTTGTATATTGTGGATAATAAAAGCAGCGCCATGCGCTTACAAAGAGCATGAAGCTGATCAGTAACATGGCGGGGAGCTCATAGAGCCTCAGCCTGAACTTAAAAGTCCATTGGGGTGGATGCTTCTTCAGATCGGTTACCGACCGGATATTCAGCAAGCCTGTAAGCGCGATCAATGTACCGAAAACGTTGCCGGCGGTAATGGGGATATAAATAAGCTGGAGCAGGAAAGGTACCATCGAGGCGACAAGTATGCCCAGGATAACGGCCAATCCTATACGGGGAAAGAGCTTTAGCCTGATCCTGAACAGGTTCAGGATGCCATAGCCTGTGATAAAATGCAGTGTTGCCAGCCCGGCCAGTATCAGCAGGTACTTCATAATGCTTGCGGGTAGGGTTTGTAGAAATTAAGAAATTGCTGAAGCTGTTCAGGCGATGCGATGCTGTCTATCCGCATCGTTCCGCCTTTCTGGAAACGGAGGATATGTGTGGCCTCGTTTACGTTGCTTGCATTGGTCCATACAGCCCGCAGCCCGGTAAAATAATAGAAGACCACCGGCTCCGGCATTTTTATACCTATCGTTTTCTCGACATAGCTATTGGGCTCAAGCAGGATCAGGGGATTTTTGATGTGCCTGTCCGCTATATTCTTCCTGATCGACTTGCAGATCTGGTAAGTAAGGCCCCAGCGCTCTTCCCTGATTTCCTCTGTTGAAGCCGTGCTGGCCCTTTGCTCTTTGTAGTCTTCCCAATAGCTCGTTATTTTTTGAAACCATTCTTTGTTCTTTCCTGCGTGGCTGAAGATAAACAGGATAGCGACGGAAATAAAAGTAAGGGCCGCCTGCGACAGCAGCCGGTTAATCTTCACGGCGTTCATGTTCAGTATTGTATTATCGGTTCTCCTGTTTAGACACGGGCACAAAGGCAAAACCCTGATCCGCTCCTGTATTTTTTAATGAATAATGGATGTGCCAAACGGCTGCGGAAGTCCTGCCTTTACGTGCTGAAAACAACAAGGCGCCGCCTGGGTGGAGCAGCGCCTTGTTACTGAGACTATTTATATGACTTAGGCGGGGACCATTTCATGGTGAAAGGATACGATGCCTGTAGCGATATCATACATGGCCGGAACGATGCGGATCTTGCCGGTGGCTACATGTTCCCTGATGATCTCGCTTTGTGCCAGTATCTGCTGTACGGAATGGTGTACATTCAGCAGCGCTACTTTATTGACGAACGATTTGTTCTTACTGCTGCGATCTTCCGTCTCCGTGGTTTCCTGAGGCAGGCAGACCTTCACTTCGTCGAGCAGGCCGGAAAGGTTGCCCAGCTTAACGTCGTCGCAGGCTCCGGCTACAGCCCCGCAGCCGCTATGGCCCATGACCATGATGAGCTTGGAACCCGCTATTGCTACGGCGTATTCCAGCGAGCCCAGCACGTAAGGAGAAACAACGTTGCCGGCAATGCGGATATTGAAGATGTCGCCTATGCCCTGATCGAAGATCAGCTCGGCCGGAGCGCGGGAGTCCATACAGCTGAGGATAGCAGCGAAGGGCTTCTGCCCGTCTTTGGTCTCTGCTACTTTCCGCAGCAGGTCGCGGTTGGCGCTCAGGCCGTTGATGAAACGTTCGTTGCCGCTCTGCAGCAATTGTAAAGCCAGGTCGGGCGCCATATCGTTGGAATCATTCTGATAAAAGGTCATGTAATTAGTTTTTAAGGATCAGTGATGCTTATGTACAGGGTATCGCCCTGTACGTGTATGTTACGGGTATGTATTACAGGCCTCAGGAGGAGGTCAGTTGCTTCAGAAGCTTTTTGTACCTGCCGGCAGTGCGTTTGATAGGTGCTTGCCCATGCGCCGTTTCCCGCTCTTCATTCTCCGGAACCTCATCCTCATCGCCGGCCAGCTTGTAAGTGTTCTTAAAGCCTACGAGCGACATCTTGATATCCTTGTCCGGCGCTTTGGTGATCTGGAATTCGCGGATCAGCTCCAGCACATCGTAGTCAATATACTCGGTGCCGGAGGCATCCAGGATAATCGTGCTCTTCTCCGGTATGCTCTCCAGGGTTTTCTTAATGCTGGCCTTGTTGAGAAAAGACACTTCCTGCGCGAGGTCCAGCCGTACGACTTCCCCGGATTCGTACACCGTACGGTGATAGAAGAAAGGAATGCGAAGGTTATTGCGTAGGATATAGAAAATGCTGATGATCATACCGATGCCCACGCCTTTCAGTAGGCCGAGGAAAGGAAGCGCCACACATACGGCCGTTACCACAAAGGGGATGAACTGAGACAAGCCTGCATGCCACATATGCCTGAATACTGCAGGGCGGCACAGCCGGTACCCGGTAAAGATCAGGATTGCGGCCAACGTTGCTTTCGGGATCAGGTTAAGTATCATGGGAATGGTAGCGACGCAAACCAGCAGCAGCACACCGTGTGTAATGGCCGAGAGCTTGGAGCGTGCGCCGGCATTAATATTGGCCGATGATCTTACGATAACCGAAGTGATCGGCAGGCCGCCGACCAATCCGCTCAGCAAATTACCGATACCCTGTGCCTTCAGTTCAGCGTCACCTGAGGTATAGCGTTTCATCGGATCGAGCTTATCGGTCGCCTCGATGCACAACAAGGTCTCTATAGAAGCCACGATAGCAATGGTAGCGCCTGTCTGCCACACCAGCGGATTGGCAAAGCCGCTGAAGTCAGGCATGCGGAACTGGTTGAAAAAGTCGCCGGCGCTTTTCGGTACAGGCAGGCTTACCAGGTGTGTACCGCTCACATAAAGAGCGGGCAGCGCATGTTTGAACAGCTCGTTGAGCAATGTACCCAATATGACAACGAGCAGGCCTGCCGGTATCATCTTGAAACGACTCATGGCCCTGGTCGACCAGAGCGCCAGTATAGCGATGCCGATCAGCGCAATGATGACAGCGCCAGGCTCAATATGGTCGATCAGCCTGCGGATAGGATCGAGCGCTACACCGGCCTCGCCATCTTCAATGCCGGCATTATGAGCAGCCGTCTTAATATAGCCGAAGGCGTCGGGTAATTGCTTAAAGATGATGGTCAGGCCTATACCGGCAAGCATTCCTTCGATCACACTGGTGGGAAAATAATTGGCGATGCTGCCTGCGCGGATAAAGCCCAGGATCAGCTGGATGAAGCCGGCGATCATCACTGCACACAGGAAGAAGCTGAAGCCGGCCGCTGTGTCCGGCTTGCCGTTCACGACAGGGCTGAGCGAGGCTAAAGCCCCGATAACGATCGCCACCAGGCCAGCGGCCGGACCGCTGACACTAAGGCTGGATTTGCTGAAAAAACCGATCACGATACCACCGATAACACCGGAAACGATACCTGAGAACAAAGGGGCATTAGAGGCCTGGGCAATACCCAGGCAGAGCGGCAGCGCAATAAGGAATACAATGAGGCCTGCCGTCAAGTCATTCTTCGCATTCGCGAAAAAGGATTTTTCCGTGGACATAACATGGGTGTTAAGCAATAAAATAATAGGGATACACCAGCTACCGGGCACAGCGATGCAAGCCGCCGGGCCGGAAACAGGAAGCAAACATATTATGCCAGGTTGGGAGGCTGTAAGGGCACTTCCAGGTGAGGACACTTGATCAGCGTCTCGTCGCGGAAGGCATGCTTGAAACAGGTTTGGGTTTCCTGTTCAGCATTGGGAGGAGTAATGAAGTGAAGATACCAGAATTTATCGTGGGTATCGTTGGTCATTTTCTTGTGGCAGGGGCCATGCTCGTGGACCTCTTCGGTCATCTGGCTGTTCCAAAGCATTTTACCGATCGCTCTGATGGGGAGGATCTGTATGGTAAAAATTGTTAGGAACAATATGGCGAGCGCCTTTCTCATGACTATGGCAAAGATAGGGTAATGAAGGTTACGAAATCGTAAGTGAGGGTTAAAGTAACAGGAATTTTAAATTAAAAGTGACAATGAAGACATTGACAATCATTATACGACGATAGACAACCAAAAGAGCGGCCTCATTGTCGAAGCCGCTCTCTGTCCTAAGAAATATTGTCTTCGGAGGTAAGCCGTCCTTATTTCACTTTCACCCTGATCCCTTCGCTGTGGCTGCTGAATTCGGGAGCATACATACATTGTATCGTAGTGATGCCATTGCTGAAATCACCTTTGGCCGATACGAATACAGGGTATTCGAAGACATAGGTGCCTTTGCGCAGGTAGTCGAAGAAGAAATTCGTTGCTACATCACGGGTACTTTCATAATAGCCCAGGCCACCCTGGTACTTGTAGCTGCTCAATACATTGACGGGTTCCATGCAGGCGGCGCGCATGTCTTTCATATGTACATACTCCATATCGCGGTCGGCCCTCAGCTCGATGCGCACCTTTACCTTGTCGCCCACCTGCAGCTCATTGCCGGCTTTGATCTCGGTGAGCACCGGACCACGATCGGTATTGCGTTCGATAAACAGCTGCTTTTTGATGCTGAGCGGTGTAGCCGCAGCGCTGATCTTGTCCAGGTCTTCAAAGTACTGCCAGTATACGGCGCCCCAGCTGACACCGGTGTTGGTACCCTGCTGGTTGTCCACTTTTACTTTAATGGTCCCCATATTGTTCTTCACTTCCTGGCCGGGATACCGCTTCTTGAAATAGCCGGTACCCGCTTCCGTCTTGATTTCGGCAGAGCGTATGGTTTCACTGCCCAGGTTAATGGTGACCACGGGCTCGGCGCTAAGCCAGTCGCTGCCTTCCAGCAGCAGGGCATAGCAGGCGTCGGCAGTGGCCTTGGTGGTTTTCCAGTTCTGGGTCTGCTTTTGCTTCAGCAGCCATACTTTCATCGCGTCTACAGATACCGGGTCTTTGCTCACTTCTGCAAAGGCTTCGATCAGCAGGGACTGGCTTTCTACCGGCGCTTCGTACCACCAGTAGCCGGATGGCATAGATGCCCAGTACATGCCCATCTCTTCCTTATTGGTCGATGTTTCCTTCAGGGAGGCCATCACCTGCGCAGCGGTCTGCTTCTCGTCGAAGCGGTGCAGCGCCAGCGCGATCTGCCCTTTCAGGTAAGGATTGAAACGGTTCCAGTACTGCGCTGCTTGTTTCCTGTAGTAATCAAATGCCTTTTGCGAACCAGCCGGTATATTCTTATTGCCATAGAAGCTACGCATATACAGGTATTGTACCTGGGTATAGCCGATCTGCTGCTCGCTCAGTTTAGCCTTGTTGCGGACCAGCTCATCGTAATCTTCCTTCAGCCTGCGGTCCAGGTAAGGCAGCGCTTTTTCAACGATGTCCGAGGCATCCTTATCCGCTGCTGATCCCACTCCCAGGTGCTTCAGCCGGGCCAGGCCGGTAACGATGTATTGTGTAATGTACCGGTCGTTGGGCATACCCTTAAACCAGGGGAAGCCGCCATCGCCCAGCTGCATCTGCTTCAGCTTATCCAGGTTGCGGCGGAGCTCTTTGGCCAGCTGATGGGTCTGGAACAGCAGCGCAATGCGGTGTTTCTGCTCCGTTTCGTTATTGGCTTCCAGTACCCAGGGGGTTTCCTCCAGCAGGGCCGATTTCAGCTCCTGGTTTTTATTCAGGTTGGAAAGCAAAGCCGCAGTATCTTTTGTTCTCCAGCTTTCAAAGATCTGCGCCACCTTAGGCGATTGGCCTGCAATATGACCCGCCAGGGCATTGGCATAATACCGGTTGAAAGTCTGCTCGGCGCACTCGTAGGGATATTCCATCAGGTAGGGTAATGCCTGTACGGCGTACCATGCCGGATTGCCGGTAAATTCAACGGTAAGCGCGTGGTTGGCCAGGGTGCTGCTGTTCTGGTTCAGCAGCTTGTCCAGGGTGAAGGTCTTTTCCTGGTTGCCCCGTACCGGCAGCGGCAGAGTCTCGGTAACCAACGTACGGTTGGTGATCACCGGCAGCGTATTTTCTTCACCATCGGTAAAGTTGCCGGCTCTGGCTGTGATGCGCAGCACCACAGGCGTATAGCGGCTCTCTGGTATGTGTACGGTCCAGCTTGCTGTAGTGCTTTGCCCTGTTGCTGCTGAAAAGCTTTGCTTTTGCTCTTTCAGGCGGAAGGGCAGGTCGAGCGGCTGCAGCGTGGCGGCATCCAGGATCTCCAGGCGGGCCTCCCCGTTCAGCGCATTGCTGCTCAGGTTGCTGATCTTGGTGCTGATCACCAGCTCGTCGTTCTGGCGCAGGAAGCGGGGCAGGTTGGGCATTACCATCAGGTCCTTCTGGGTTTTCACTTTACCTTCCAGGTAGCCGGTCTGCCATTCTTTGGTATGGGCCAGGGCCATCAGCTTCCATTCGGTAAGCGCTTCGGGCAGCGTAAACTTGATCTTTACATTGCCTTCCGCATCTGTAGCCAGCTGCGGGAAAAAGAAAGCCGTTTCCTGCAGGTTGGAACGTACCGGCACCGGGGCATCGCCAGGCGCCTTCGCGTTTTGCTGCTCTGCGGAAGACGCTTTTGCTTCTTCCGTTTTTCTCATGCGGGTAGCTACTTTATCTGTGGCACCAGGTGCCGGCGCACCGGCCGCCATTTCGGCAACAGGCTCCGCTGCACGGTCCTCCATCGTCATGTTCCTGCTTAATGTTCTCGTGTCGTAGTATAAATTGCCATAACCGCCTGGCCGCATCTGATCCCCGATAAGCTGGTCGTATCTTTTTTCGTAGGATTGGTAGCTATTACCCTGGGGATAGCGCAGCTGGCGCGAACCGCTGAGCGCAAAGCCGAAATTGCTTTGCCAGCTGTCGGGCAGATAAGCATTGGGGAAGATGCCACCGCGTTCCCAGCCATGGGGCCTGAAAGCGTCTAGCGAAGCATCATACAGACCCGCTACCATCTCCGCTGCTACTTTTTCTTTGCCTGGTCCTTTAATGGTCAGCGACCATTCTTCGGTAGCGCCCGGCTGCAGCTTGTCCCTGTGGGTAGCCCATTCCAGTTGCAGCTCTTTGTTGCTCCAGGGTACATCTACGGTCCTTTCGGAAGTGTAAACCCGGTTGTTGCACACATAGATCCAGGCGAAGGCCAGGCCGCCACGATCGGCTTCCGTCAGCTTCAGCCTCCAGGGATTCATCGCCGGGTCGACTGTAAGGCGTTCGCCGGCGCGGGCCGAGATCACCATCAGGTAAGGGTTGTCGGCTGCGGTCGCATGCCAAAGCTCCAGCTCGTCGCCCGGCTGGTAGCTGTTCTTTCCTGTGTAGATCACCAGCGGCTTCTGCACCGGCTCTTTCTTGCCGGGCGCCCATACATGGGTGTATTTCTTTTCCACGATCTCGTTACCCTGGGCATCCCTGGTGCTGAGCTCGATCACATACCAGCCATTCTGATACCAGGTCTCTTCGGGCAAAGCCACTTCTCCTTTTTCCGTGCTGGTAAAGGTTTGTTCATGCAATACCTTGCCTTTTTCCCAGTTCAGGTAATTGCTTTCTTCCTTGTATTCGTCCTGCGGGAAGGCCGCTTTGAATTCCTGCTCGGTCATTACAAACTGGTCGGGCATGTCCCAGAGCCGCTTGCGGTAAAAGCCGGGGAACTTCAGCTGCGCAACGGAAAGCTTAACTGTGGCCGGAACGAATATGCCGTTCAGGTTTTCGGTACGCACCATTATTTTTTTGAGATCGGCCGGACGGCTGTCCTCGCCCAGTACAGCGCTGACCTGCAGGGAACGGTAGCCGGCGTTGACACCCACTGAGCCGCTTCTTGTCTCCCCGTTCACATCCGTTACGTCTGCATAAACCTGGTAGGTGAATACCGGCAGGGATTGCGGATCGACCATTTTATCGGGAATCGTTTGGAACGAAAGCTCGAAAGCACCATCAGCATCTGTGACAGCAGTGCCATTGGCAATTTCCATTTCAGGAGAGGAAGGCCTGCCCCAGATATAATAGCACCAGAAATACGGGAACCGGGCAGCACGCACGATGCGGTATTTTACAGTGGCGCCGTCAATATTGTTGCCCGCATAAGCTTTGGCATAGCCTTTTACTTTAACCTCCTGGTTGAGCGCATAGCTTCCTTTGAGCGTATCAAAATCGACGTGGAACTTGGGTCGCTTGTATTCTTCCACTGAGAAAGAAGCGTTGCCGCTACCATCGCCGAGGCGCATTTCGCCGGCCAGCCCCCCTTCGGGCACTGTAAATTTCCCGGTAACTGATCCAAACTCGTTACTGACCAGGTTGAGCGACTGCACAACCTGTCCATTGGCATCATAGAGCGTTACTACGGAAGGCGTTTTGCTTCTTACGCCAGCCTTACGTCCACCGGGACCGACATCGAGCAATATGCCTTTGAAATAGATCGTCTGACCCGGGCGATAGATCGACCGGTCTGTAAAGAAGAAGCTTCTTGTGGTCGCCGCATTCCGGGTAAAGTCATCAGGATCCCTTCCATTGAGGTAGCCGCCCAGCTGGAGCGAGTCTTTGTCCTTGATCAGCGTAAGCGCACGGACATAGTGTTCATAGTTCCCTTCTTCTGCAGGGAGATCTACACTGCCGTCGGCCGTTGACCTGGCTGTACCCAGGGCGCGCGCCTCATAGCGGTTGGCCTTGTTGTTGTATTGCTGGCCCCAGAAGCGGATGGTTGCTCCGGCTACGGGGTAGCCGGTTTTGCGATCCAGCACATAGCCTTTGTCTGCTTTCCGGATAAAGCTTAACCCAGATACTTTGAACGGTGTCGCGTTGACAATGCCGCCGCTCAGGCCGGGTTCCGAAGAGGCCACCAGCAGATAGGCGCCGGCAGGCAGCTCATCGACCCTGATCTCTGCACTATGCTCCTCCATATCTTCGGATGCCGGCAAGGCCTGCTCCCATTTTTTTACAGGACTCAGTCCTGCAAGCCGTTTTAGCAGCACGGCTTCCTGCTCATAATTCTGGTTCTCGATGGCATTGGGCACGCGAAAAACACTAAGGTATACCTTGTTCCTGTTCTTGTAATGGATCAGGGCTCTCATGGCTTCGCCGGGCAGGCTGACTTCCTCCATGTTGAGGGAAAAGCTTACGGCATCGAGGGTATTGATCAGGTTCCTGGCATTGATTGCTCCTTCTGTGCTCGGGTATTTCGCTACAATCTGCTCCAGGTCGGCCTTGATACGGCGCAGATCGCGTTCGGGGCGTTTGTTTTTTGCCGGCGCAGGTATCCTTTTCCCGTAATAAGGCCTGGCGGGCTGTTCGCCCATTTGCCGCTCTGCGATCAGGTAAGCTACCTGTGCCACTGCCGGCCGGCCCTCGTATCGCTGGCGCAGGCGCTGCAGGGCAGCCAGGTAAAGGCTGTCCTTATCGGCATTTGCCGAATTGCTGTATACAAAGCGCAGGCGCTGCAGGTCGGCGTCGATAAGGCCGTCGGGCTGCGCATCTTTCAGATGGAAGGCGATAACCTCCTGGTACAGGCGCAGGGCCTGGAAATGCAGCGATTCCGGATTTTTTACCTTTACTTTTACTTCGCTAAACCGCGCCGCATCTTCAAACCACAGCGGTCCCTCGATCTGGAACTGGCCGGCAGGATTGATCACTTCTTTTTCGTCATTTTCAAAAAAAGCGATGGCACGGAAGATCAGCAGATCGTACAGGGTGGGACGTAGCTTGCGGGTGTTGACACCTTCGACCAGCAGGGGCGCATATTTTTCGACAGGTATCTCCTGCAGCGCGGTCCTGCCGGCTATGGATTCCTGGTACAAGCCGGAAATCTTACGGAAGAAAGCCGGGGCATCCCAGGTGTCGATGTCGCCTGACTGGGTTTCTGCCAATGCCGTGCGTTGGTAAAAACGCCAGCGGTTGCGCTGGAAATAGCGCCAGTAAAGCGAGGCGGTAATGCTTTGCCAGAGGGCCTTTTCCGGACCAGTTGTCGCCTGGATGTAAGCTTCCGCCTTTTTGATGTTGGTCGCTTCCGCATTGTCATCCTGGTTGGTATTCATCAGGTAGAGTTGCGCTTTGATCGTATTGGGACCGTCGTGCCGGCTTTCGGCATCTTTCAGTATCCTGTTGATCACTTCGGCCGCGGATTGCGGCAGGCCTTTGTCCATCAGGGAGTCGGCCTTTTCCCATTCTTTCTGATAGGGCTGTTTCATCGTGCGGGATTGTGCGAACAATGCTGCAGGGATACAGCAAAGGATAAGGAATGCAATAGAAACACGTTGCCACATAGTGTTATATGTTGTTTGAATGATTGCAAATTAAAGCAAAATAAGGATGCTGTTCCGGATGGGAATGCACAAGAGCCTGTTATATTTATTTAATTTTGATCGGGGATAGCTTATCCCGGCCAAGCCAATCCATACCCGCTGATGCCTGCCGCTACCTGTTTTCGGGTAGCTCATGTTATCATTCACCCTTTCAATCGTATTTTATGAAAGCATGGCTAAAGCAAGGCCTGTGGGGGCTTGACCGGCTGTTTTTCCCCCAGTGCTGCGAAAACTGCAGCAGCGAGCTCAAAGGCGATGAAGCCATATTATGCCTGAGTTGTGCCCTGGCATTGCCCCGCACAGCATTCCACCACATAGCCGAGAACCGGGCCTATCAAAATTTTAAGGGCAGGGCACCCATTGAGCGGGCCACTTCCTTCGTCTACTTTACAAAACAAGGCATGATGCAGCATTTGCTGCATCGACTCAAATACAGCAACCGTCCTAGTATCGGCGTATACCTGGGGAGCCTGATGGGAGAAGAGCTGAAAAAAACCGGTTGGCTGGATACTATCGATGCCATAGTGCCCGTTCCTTTACACTGGTCAAAAGTACGCCAGCGTGGCTATAACCAGGCTGGCCTCTTTGCTGAAGGCATTGCGAAAGCATCGGGAATGCCGGTATGGGACAGGTTGCTGGTCAGGAAGCAGGCTACGGCAACACAGACGCGAAAGAGCCGGACCGAAAGGATCACGAATGTACAGGAGGCCTTCCGGCTGAAGCGACCAGAGCTGCTTGCAGGCAAACACGTTCTGCTGGTCGACGATGTACTGACTACCGGCGCCACGCTTGAAGCCTGTGCGCTGGAGCTGAAGAAAGCCGGCGAAGTGCTGATCAGTGTAGCGACCCTGGCCTTAGCTATCGATTAAAAGAAATTGCGGCATCGTCTTGCTTATTGTTAGCCCATCGCCGGGAATAACCATGAAAAGATTTACCATCGCTCTCCTGCCGCTATAGCGTATGCAGCAAAGCTTTTAACCTGAATAACCATTATCCTTTAATAGACAAAAACAAGAATCCCACGATGAAAAAAGCCTTATTACTGGCGTCAATAGCGGCGTTGAGCATTGCAGAAGCCAGCGCGCAGCATTCGCTGGATGTCCTTTTAGGCCGTCACAGGTCCGAACGCAGAAATGCCGGTATGACCGCCCGCCTGTTACAATCTCAACCGGCAACCAGTGCCGTACAGAAGCCCACAGCAATCAAGCAAAGAGTGATTGCACAGGCGCTTAATCCCGAAATTAACAATAATCATATCGACTCTACCCGTTATGCTTACTCTGGCATTAATGGCTCGCGGTATAGCTATAACATGGAGGAGCTGAACTATAGCGAAGGGTTTACCAGCGTTTATGCTCCAATGTTCCAGCTGCCGGGTATTCCCGGCAGCATGGATGTGCTTGCCGACAGCATTATCCTGTATGACAATTCAGGTATGACTAGTGCAGAGAAAGCCTTCTACCGGGCAGATAAAAAGATAGACTCCGTAATATACAGAAGCACCGGAAGCACTTCCGCTTCGAAAACCGTAAATGTGTATAATCCCCAGGGGCATATCACTGCGACTTATGCTATGCGGCAAGTAGGGACAGACTGGGATACTATGTCGCTTCAGCGTTTCAGCTACAACAGTGCCTTTACCCAGGTAACCCGGGACAGTTTCTGGTTTGGCTTTACCGACCTCGTTCCCCGGGAAGCGAATGTATACTATTACAATGCAGCGAACCAGCTGGATTCTTTTATTAACTGGGACCTTCAGGGAGCAGCTCCGGTAAGAAGGCAAGGCTACTATATTGCCTACAACAGCGGCGGTAAGATAGTTACAATCAAGAATTACGATTTTGATGAAATTAACGGAGTGGCTTCCCTTTACAGCATAGATAGTCTGGGCTATACTCCCGGAGTAGCAGATTTCACCTTTTATGAAACAACCCAATATGAAGAAGATGTACTGAGCTACGGAGATCGCCAGGTGCTATTCCGCAATGCAGCAGGCCTGGTCGATTCTGTGCATTTCTATTCCCTGTCGGGTAATACTTCGCCCTGGGTTCAGGAAGGAAAACTGCGGTTCGCCTACAACAGCTATGGTAATCCGGAAACGCTCTTCGCTGCTCCCGTCGATATGCCTGTGGAAATCGTGGCTTACCGTTTCTACTATGAAACGTATGACGATCAGACTTCGTCTGTAAAGCCTCTGTCGGCTAACCAGGACTTTACGGTATATCCCAATCCTTTTGCCAATACGATCAATATTGACTGGAAGGGCCGTCAGCAGAGCGATGCAACGGTACGCCTCGTCAATATAATGGGGCAGAAAGTTTTCCACGGTAAAATGGTCCTGAAATCCGGACAGAATAAGCTGGACATTCCTGTTGTAGCCGACGGCAGCTATGTGCTGCTGATCCAGGATGCTGCAGGTAAATCCTGGAGCACTAAAATGATAAAACGTTAATCCTTTTGCATATCGAACCCAAAAGAAGAAGAGAGCGCCCCGTTTCCGGGGCGTTTTCTTCTGATACAGGCGGGAATGGTCGTCCGGAGAATTCTGTCCGCCGCTTCCGTATCCGCCTTCAGCTCTCAGAAATTTTAGTTACTTTTGCGGGCCGTACAGGCGCCCTGCCGCCTGATTGTCTATCCACAATTTACCGCAACGCAATGCCATTAGATACTTCCATCAAATCTGTACTGATCATCGGCTCCGGCCCCATCGTTATCGGCCAGGCCTGTGAATTTGATTACTCCGGTTCCCAGGCAGCCCGCAGCCTCCGGGAAGAAGGGATCAAGGTGACCCTGATCAACTCCAACCCGGCGACTATTATGACAGATCCGCTGGTTGCCGATCGCGTATACCTGCTGCCCCTTACAGCTGAAAGCATAGAGCAGATACTGGAGGAGAACGAGATCGACGCTGTATTGCCGACAATGGGCGGCCAGACAGCGCTTAACCTGGCCAAGGAAGTGGAAGAGCTGGGCTTGTGGGAAAAATATAAAGTGCGCCTGATCGGAGTCGACATCAAGGCCATCGATAAGGCGGAAGACCGCGACCTGTTCCGCAACTGGATGCTGGAAATGAATATCCCGGTGGCTCCGGCCCGCGTAGCCAATTCTATGCTGGAAGGCAAGGAGTATGCCCAGGAGATCGGCATCCCGCTGGTGATACGGCCTTCGTTTACGCTGGGAGGTACCGGCGGTGGCTTCGTTAAATCCAAAGAAGAGCTGGAGCCCGCTCTGGAAGCAGGCTTAAAGGCTTCTCCCATTCACGAGGTGCTGGTGGAAAAGGCTGTTCTGGGCTGGAAGGAATTTGAACTGGAGCTGCTGCGCGATGTCAACGACAACGTGGTCATTATCTGCACAGTAGAAAATTTTGATCCCATGGGCATTCATACGGGCGACAGCATCACGGTGGCGCCGGCAATGACCCTGAGCGATACGGCATTCCAGCTGATGCGCAATACGGCTATCGACATGATGCGCAATCTCGGTAATTTCGCAGGTGGCTGTAATGTCCAGTTTGCGCTGAATCCCGAAACCGAAGAGATCATCGCGATCGAGATCAATCCGAGGGTAAGCCGTTCTTCGGCCCTGGCTTCCAAAGCGACGGGGTACCCCATTGCCAAAGTGGCCGCCAAGCTGGCGATCGGCTATACGCTTGATGAGCTGAAAAACCAGATCACGCAAACGACTTCCGCTTATTTTGAACCGGCGCTGGACTACGTGATCGTTAAAATGCCGCGCTGGAATTTCGACAAGTTCAAAGGCGCCGACGACACGCTCGGCCTCCAGATGAAATCGGTAGGAGAGGTGATGGCCATCGGCCGTACGTTCCCCGAAGCTTTGCAGAAGGCCTGCCAGAGCCTCGAAAACAACGCCACAGGTCTGACCTCCATCAGCCGTAGCCAGATGCGTCCCGAAGAGCTGATAGACTACCTGAAGCGCCCTACCTGGGACCGTATTTTCCGTATCAAGGAGGCGCTGCAGGCTGGTATTTCCATTAAAACCATAAGAGAGCTGACACAGATCGACCGCTGGTTCCTTTACCAGATACAGGACCTTGTCGCCCTGGAACAAAAGATACAAGCTTACCAGCACCTGGACAAGCTGCCGGTAGACCTGCTGAAAGAGGCCAAGCAAATGGGCTTCAGCGACGAGCAGATCGCAGAGCTGGTCAAAGACTGCACCGCAGAAGAAGTATATGAGAAAAGGAAGGCGGCAGGCATCACCCGCGTTTTCAAAATGGTGGATACCTGCAGCGCGGAGTTTGAAGCCAGAACGCCTTACTTCTACAGCACTTTTGAAACGGCATCACAATCCAGCTGATCCCTTCTAAAACCTTATTGTCAATCGCCTCCACGGCCAGTGGAGGCGATTGTTTTTATATCACCTTTTGCCGGTTTCTGTTACAGCCGTCGGATCAGCTCCCCGATACGGCTGTTGAAGTTGCGTTTGCTGATCCCGGTAAGCGGCTCCAGCGCCGCAAAATAATTGTCGTCGTCCTCCCTCTTGCCGCAGGACAATAGCTTCATCACTGCGGGAAAGCCCCGCTCTTGTTCTATCTGCTGTACGATGAGCGCATTGATGAAGTACGCGACTTTCAGCGGTTCATTGCCGCTCCGGAAGTCGCTGCTGTTAAGATACAGCTGCAGCCAATCGGCCTGAGGATGCGCCCGGACATAGGCTTTAAACAGGTATTTTACCGAATCCCAGCTTAGCCCCCAGCTGCCGCCGTATAGGTAAGCACAGCCCTCATCCACGGCACGGTTGATCTTTGCCGCCGGCAGTACCGTACGCAGCTTGTCGTGCCACATATCGTGCGGATCAAATGTGTTGAAATCGCTGGTCAGCGTTCCGTTGAGCATAAGGTTCTGCCCCTGTTCAAATGTGGAAAGGGTATTCCGCCTGTAGCCGTTATAGGCGGCCTTGTAGTCGACTCCGCAAAGCTGCAGGGCTTCGGGGAAATCATCGCAGCAATACAGCGTCGTTTGCTGCGGCTTGCTCAGCTTTCCCAGGTAGCGGTCATTGTAATCGCTGTATGCGCGGGCCTTAGCCAGGTTGATCGTATCCTTATAATAAAAGAGCACACCTTGTTCCCTGTGCTGTTTCCAGCCCAGGGTATGGCGACGGAGCGGGGCATAGAAAAGGTAGCCGTCCCGCTGTTTCCTGGCGATGAGCCGGAAGGCTGCCCTTTGTACGGCCTGGTCATCGACGACCGCCTCGTAAGCAAGCTGCAGCAGGTATTCATGATCGTTCAGGGCAACGACATTCGTCAGCTTTGCTTTGTAGAAGTCCTGCACTTTAAGGCTGTTGTGGTAGCCGATGCCTTTCATTTCGTCGAGCAGCAGGGAAGTGGCTGCCAACTCGGGCTGCCATATATAGGTATTGCGGGCATTGTCTCCTTCTTTCTGCTGCAGGAAACCGTCGAGCGAGCGATACAGCAGTTCCCTGGCATTGCTGTCGGGAATTCCGCGCAGGCCTTTTGCAATAAGGAACCCGGGTTGTCCGGCGTTGAGGGTAAATGTGTGGCCGGCCAGGCAGGAAAGCAGCAAGGTCCGGAGTAAGATTGATTTCATCAGTGGATTATTGGTTACTCAGAAAGACAAAAGCAGGCCCGGAGAGGTGAGGCCGGGTTTTGCTAAACTCCCGTCAATAACGACTGGCTTACATTAACGGTGGCCCGGCGGTATCACAAAAAAACGCCGTCCCTGCCAGGGACGGCGCTCCGGTATATCGCGCATAAAAGCTACCAGTCTTTATCCAGCTTGACCGGCACACCTTTGCCTTTCTCTTTTTTGTCCTGCAGCTTCTTTTCTTCCTGGCGAAGCGCGTTCAGCAGGTTTTCCGCCTGTTGCTGGCTCAGCTTGCTGGGCTGGCCCTGGGGACGCTGCTGCTCCTGCTTGTCTTTGTCGCCCTGGTCCTGCTTATCCTTATCATCCCCCTCTTTTTTATCCTGGTCTTTTTTATCCTGCTTATCCTTATTCTGATCTTTGTTGTCTTTATTGTCCTTGTTTTGATCCTTATTGTCTTTGTTATCCTTATTGTCTTTGTTGTCTTTATTCTTGTCTTTATTGTCCTTGTTATCCTTGCCGCCGTTCTTTTTCAGCATAGCATTGGCATAGGCAAGGTTATACTTGGTATCGGCGTCGGTGGGGTCGAGCCGGAGCGATTGCTTATAGGCGTTGATGGCATCTTCCCATTTTTTTTCTTCCATAAAAGTGTTGCCCACATTATGGTAGGCCCTGGCCTGTTCTTTCTTGTCCGTAGTGGCTTTTGCGCTGGCGGTCATGGCCTGGCGGGCGTTCTCATATTGCTTTGACTTGTACAGCGCATCGCCGATATTGAACATGCCGGTATAAGAAGTCGGATCTTTCTGTAATGCGGACAGATAAGCCCCTTGCGCTTCTTTGTATTTTTGCTCGCGGTACAGCTGGTTGCCCTTACGCAGCTCGGGCCGTACATTCTGCCGCTTCACAGGTGCCTGGGCCTGCGCCTTAAGGCCGCAGCTTGCAGTGAGCAATAAAATGATCAATAATTTCCTCATGCTTTCCTGGTCTCAAATTGTTTTCTTAAAGCAGCTGCCGCCGGGAGCAGCCATTCGGCGATCAGCAGCAGCAGGGCTGCTCCAATGAAATACTGGAAGTAGCTGAAATAATCGGTAAACAGCACGCTGCCATAATTTTTTCCTTCCATTTCGTCGATAATACCTACCAGCTCATCGGCCGTCTTATTGGTATTGCTGAGCAGGGTATAGGAACCTCCTGTGGCCCCGGCCAGCGACTTCAGCTCTTCTTCATTCAGCTTGGTGATCACGGGTTGCCCGTTCTCGTCCAGCTTTTGCTGGCCTGTAGCTGCATCGATGATCGGCGCGCCCTGTGGCGAACCGATACCGATCGCGTGGATCACCGCGCCTTGCTCGGCGGCCTTCTTTGCGGCATCCAGCGCTTTCTCGTCGTGGTCTTCTCCATCGGAGATCAGGACGATGGTCTTGTATTTTTTCTCTTTCTGGCTAAACGATTCATCAGCCAGTGAGATGGCTTCCGACAGCACTGTGCCCTGGGTGGGTACCACGTCGGGTGTTACGGTCTCCAGCAGCATCTTGGCAGCGCTGTAATCGATAGTAAGTGGTACCTGCAGGTAAGATTTGCCGGCGAAAACGACCAGGCCTACACGGTCGTTGGTCATCTTATCCATCATGCGGCTGATGAGCTGCTTGGCGCGGGTAAGCCGGTCGGGCTGAACATCTTTGGCCAGCATGGAACGGCTCACATCCAGCGCGAAGAAAACATCGACGCCTTTGCGCTGGGCTTTCTCTGTTTGCGCGCCACGCTGCAGGTTGGCCAGGCCCACGACTGCCAGGCCAAGGGCAGCAGTCAGCAGTACAAACTTAGTGGTGCTGCGGCCATTGATCCTTCCGGCCAGCAGATTGCGGGTAAGCGCGGGGTCGCCCAGCTTGCGCAGGCGGCTGACGCGCCACTGCAGGTAAGCAATATAGAGGGCAATAGCCAGGGGAATCAATAAAAGAGCCCATAGGGCTTCTATGTGCTGAAAACGGAACATATCGGTCTCTCAGGTATGCCAGCGCTGCAACAGAGCACTGAACAACAGGTTACAGACAAAAATAAAGCTCTGCAAATAAACGAATTTGAACAAAAAGTTATTGTGGATTTTTTTAACACCGGCCATAATATGCGCACTTAATCCTATTTTTGGGCGCTTTTCCGCAGCGGCGGAACCAGAAAAAAACAATAATGAAAAATACACCATTTACACAGCAACACATTGCGCTGGGCGCAAAGATGGCCGAGTTTGCCGGCTACAACATGCCTATTTCCTATACAGGCATCAATGATGAACACGCTACGGTACGCAATAATGCCGGGGTGTTCGATGTGAGCCATATGGGTGAATTTATATTGAAGGGACCCAAAGCCCTGGACCTGATCCAGCGGGTAACCAGCAATGATGCTGCCAAGCTTACCGCCGGGAAAGCGCAGTACTCCTGCCTGCCCAATGAAGAAGGCGGCATCGTGGACGACCTGATCGTTTATTGCCTGGAAGAAAATGCCAGCTATATGCTGGTGGTCAATGCGTCCAATATCGAAAAGGACTGGAACTGGATCAGCAGCCACAATACCGAAGGCGTGGAGATGCACAACATTTCGGACAAAACAGCCCTGCTGGCCATACAGGGACCCAAGGCGGTAGAATACATGCAGGAGCTGACCGACGTCGACCTGGTCAACCTGAAATACTACACCTTTGCCAAAGGCACTTTTGCCGGCGTGGATAACGTGATCATCAGCGCTACGGGCTATACCGGCAGCGGTGGTATCGAGATCTACTTTGAAGACAAAGACGGCAATGCGCAAAAGGTATGGGAAGAGGTCTTTCGTATTGGCGGACCGAAAGGGCTGAAGCCTATCGGCCTGGGCGCCAGGGATACCCTGCGCCTGGAAAAGGGTTTCTGCCTGTACGGCAACGATATCGACGATGCGACTTCTCCCCTGGAAGCAGGTCTCGGCTGGATCACCAAGTTCACCAAAGACTTTACGGCCAAAGACATCCTGGAAAAACAGAAGGCGGAAGGTGTTCAACGCAAGCTGGTGGGTATCGAAATGGAAGATAAAGGTATTCCCCGCCATGGCTATAAGCTGCAGGATGCAGAAGGCCGCGAGATCGGCTATGTGACCTCGGGTACGCAGGCGCCCAGCCTGGGCAAGGCTATCGCTATGGCTTACGTGGAGAAGGCTTTTGCCGGTGAAGGCTCCGAAGTATGGGTGTCTGTAAGAGATAAGGCGCTGAAGGCTGTTGTGGTGAAAATGCCTTTCCTGAAGTAAGATAGCTTTCCCGAAGCCCTGAGGGTGAATTAGCGGGGGATTTTGCAGGATAAATTATGTAACGGTTTCCGGCGTATAGCCGGAAACCGTTATCTTTATAAAGATAGGCTGTATCCGGTGCCGGTTATAGGAAAAATAATGAAAACTTGCATATCTCGGCCGTGTTATTTACTTTAACCTTCGTAAATTCGCATCCATTTTTGAAAATGTCCCTCTGAAACAGCAGGTGCGATGCGAAATTTCTTTGATTATATTGAAATAATGATCCATTTATGGAAACAACCGTAGCAAAAACAAAGACCAAGGGAGGCCCGAATCTCAAGAAAGAATTGCAAAAGTATTTTGGCTTTGACGGTTTTAAAGGAGAGCAGGAACAGATCATTAAGAGTATTCTGAACGGAAAAGATACTTTTGTCATTATGCCTACAGGGGGAGGTAAGTCCCTGTGTTACCAACTGCCGGCCCTCATCAGCGAAGGGGTGGCGCTGATCGTTTCGCCGCTCATCGCGCTGATGAAAAACCAGGTAGACCTTATCAGGGGCTATAGCGACGATGATAATGTGGCTCATTTTCTCAATTCCAGCCTCAGCCGCGTACAACAGCGTAAAGTAAAGGCCGATCTCAGCGAGGGTAAGACCAAGATGCTGTACGTAGCGCCCGAAACGCTGACCAAAAAAGAGAATATCGACTTCTTCTCCGATATTAATATTTCCTTTGTTGCCGTAGATGAAGCGCACTGTATCTCGGAATGGGGGCACGATTTCCGGCCCGAGTACCGCAAGCTGCGCGATATGATCAGTGAGATCAATCCCAACCTGCCGATCATTGCATTGACGGCTACGGCTACGCCCAAGGTCCAGGATGACATAGTCAAGAACCTGGAGCTGAAAGAGCCCGCTACTTTTGTAGCTTCCTTCAACCGGCCCAACCTGTATTATGAAGTAGTACCCAAGACTTCGAAGGCACAGGTGCTGAAGCATATGGTACGCTACATCTCCCAGGTAAAAGGCAAGAGCGGTATTATCTATACCCTGAACCGCAAAACGACTGAAGAGCTGGCCGGAATGCTGGGCGCCAACGGTATCAAGGCGGTGGCTTACCATGCCGGCCTGGATGCCACTACCCGCGCGCAACGCCAGGACCAGTTCCTGAAAGACGATGTAGAGGTGATCGTGGCGACCATCGCCTTCGGCATGGGCATCGACAAGCCCGATGTGCGTTTCGTCATGCACTACAACATTCCGAAATCGCTGGAAAATTATTACCAGGAGACGGGCCGTGCCGGTCGCGACGGCGGTAACAGCAAGTGTATCCTGTATTATTCTTACAAAGATGTACAAAAGCTGGAGCACCTCATGCGCGACAAGCCGCTGAGCGAACGGGAAATGGGCGCCCAGCTGATCACCGAAACAGTAGCCTACGTGGAAAGCGGCGCCTGCCGCCGCCGCCAGCTGCTGCATTACTTCGGAGAGATCGACCGTATCGAGAACTGTGGCAACTGCGACAACTGCTGCCACCCCAAAGAGAAGCTGGACGTGAAAGACAGCGTGAAGATCGTGCTGGACGCCATCAACGAGCTGGACGAACGTTTCGGCATCAATTATATTGTCGACCTGGTGCTGGGCAAGAACAATCCCCAGATCAAGACTTTCAAGCACGATAAGCTGAAGTCCTTCGGCGCGGGTCTTATCATGGAAATGGACGACACCTTCTGGCAGTCGCTCATCCGGCAGATGATGCTGGAAGACTTTATCCGCAAGGATATTGAAGAATACGGCCTGCTGAAGATCACCGACAACGGCCGTAAATTCCTCAAAAAGCCCTTCTCTATCAAAGTGGCGCTAAACCATCAGTACCGAGACCTGGATACGGGAGAAGATGATGAGGAAACCAACGCCGGCGGCACAGCGGCCGCTGATCCGGCCCTGCTGGAAATGCTGGTCGAGCTGCGCAAGCAGGTGGCCAGGGAAAAGAACCTGCCGCCCTTTGTGATCTTCCTGGAAAACTCGCTGGAAGATATGGCCCTCAGCTATCCTACAACAATGGAAGAGCTGGAGAAGATACAAGGTGTGAGCAAGGGCAAGGCGCTGAAATTCGGACGCAAGTTTGTCGACCTGATCGCCAAATATGTTGAGGAGAACGACATCGAAAAGCCGGATGATTTTGTAATGAAAACCGTGGCCAACAAAGGCGCGCTGAAGGTGTACATCATCCAGAACATCGATAAGAAAATACCGCTCGAAGCGATTGCGCGTAACAAAGATATCTCTGTTGCCGACCTGCTGGCAGCTATGGAAGGCATCGTAGCCAGCGGTACCAAGCTCAACCTGGGTTATTGCCTGGATGAAGAACTGGACGAGCATGAGCAGGAAGATATCTTTGACTATTTCCGCGCTGCGACGGACGACGACCTGGAGGAAGCTTTTGAAGAGTTCCGCGACCGCGACGTGAGCATAGAGCAATTGCAGCTGATGCGCATTAAGTTTTTGAGCGAGTACGGAAATTAAAGAACAGATATACGCATAACGACAAAGCCAGCTTTTCAAGAGCTGGCTTTGTCGTTGATATCCTGGTTGTGTGTAGATACGTTGCATGCAACATATCTACGCAGAAGGAAACTTATTGCAATTTTACTTCTCCCTTATCAATTTTTCCAGCATCTCTACTTTTTCCCGCTCTGATTGCAATAAGCGCTCATAAAGCTTTTTATTTTCTTCCAAGGTTTCCAGCCACTTTTCCGCAGTATTAATTTCGGTATGGACAGAAAAGCCAACGGAAGAATTATCAGCATTGAATGTGCTGGAGATAATATTGATCGCACCTTCATCGTCCATATTTTCAATAGCCGCTACAGGGATCTTCAATATAGCGGCCATCTGTTGCAGCAGGGCGGGCTCTATCGTTTCTTTAGCCTCTAACTGCAATACCTTCTTCTGCGTCCAGTCATCGCCCAGCTCCATAGCGATAGCCTCCTGCTTGATGCCCAGTATTTCGCGAAAGCGTTTGATGTTTCGTCCCTGATGTATATGTTTCTCGTTTGGATTTGTGCTCATACGACAAATATAAGATTTATCGAAAAAACGTAATCCATCAAACGCCTTAAACATGGATATGTTGTTCCAATTGCCTTTATCTTCGCAGTATATGGATCAATGGAAAGGATTTATCCCATGGCTGCAGGAGCGCCTGGCCTGGCCTTTGCCCGGTTATGAGGCGCAGAAGAGAATGATGAATGTCAACCGTCCCGATGGACATGAAGCACCGTCGCATGCGCGTAAGAGCGGCGTGCTGTTGCTGCTCTATCCCGATGGGAGCGATCTGCGCCTAGTATTGATCGAGCGCAGCGCCGATGGCGGCGTACATAGCGGCCAGATTGCCTTGCCCGGCGGTCGCAAGGAAGATACCGATGCCACCATTATCGATACGGCCTTGCGGGAAGCAGCCGAAGAGGTAGCGCTCAATGCCAATAAGGTAACGGTGATGGGGCAGCTGTCCTGCCTGTATATCCCGGTCAGCAATTTTGAGGTCACGCCTGTGCTTGCTTTCATGGAAGAGGAGCCCAAGCTGATCGCTTCTGAAGCAGAAGTTGCGCGCATCCTGCGCCTGCCGCTATCCTCGCTCTTCTCCAGGAAAGAAATGGTCGATGTAAAAGCCTCCGGGCTCAATATCGTCATTCATACGATCGCTTATATGATGGACGATGTACAATTCATATGGGGCGCTACCGCTATGATCCTGTCCGAGCTTGAAGCCATCGTGGAAGAATGGAGGACACTTAACGCCGCAAAGTAATCATGGGTCAAACATAAAAGTTGAGGATACAATATAGGTATGTCCTGATGAAATGCGAAGCATCGGTTCAGAACCCGGAGGATGGAACGCTTCAGTACTTATGGGTGAGTTTGTACCGCACCGGCACGGCCAGGCCGGTCGGGACGTGCAACGGCCTGAACGGCGGCTGGATGCAGATCTTCTTCTTAGCAACCCTGGTTTTGCTCCACGGAGCAATTTATGTTTGTTCATGCTGGCGCTACAAACGTTCGGCTCCTATGGAGCCTTATAACGCGGATAGCTATAAGCGGTCCTTCTTCATGGCGACGCAAGGAGATCCCCATTGCATGCTTGGGGAAAAAGCAAGAGGCTACTCTTCGGGAGTAGCCTCTCTCTGCAGCAGTACCATTATATTTTCTGTCTAATTCAGGCTCCTGAAATCGACGGGTACCAGCTTGCTCACACCAGCTTCCTGCATGGTGACGCCATAGATCACGTCGACAGCAGCCATCGTTTGCTTGTTATGCGTAACGATGATGAACTGCGAATTGTCGCTGAAGCGGCGGATCATCTGCGTGAACTTGCCTACGTTGGCATCGTCCAGCGGGGCGTCCACCTCATCGAGGATACAGAAGGGCGCCGGCTTGATGAGATAAATAGCAAAAAGAAATGCTGTTGAGGTCAGCGTCTTCTCCCCACCTGAAAGCTGCGTCAAAGTGCTGGGCCGTTTGCCCTTGGGCTGGGCATAGATTTCGATGCCACTGTCGGCAATATTGTCGGGATCGGTAAGCTTCAGGTCGGCTGTATCTTCTTCAGTAAACAGGGCCTTGAATACCTGCTGGAAATTGGTGCGCACAGCGTCAAAGGTTTCCCGGAACTTGCTGTTGGCCGTGTTCTCCACTTCTTCGATGGTGGCCAGCAGTGTATCGTGTGCTTCCATCAGGTCGGATTTCTGGTCGACGATAAAATCGTGACGCACCTTGATCTCGCTGTACGCTTCTATCGCGGTGGGATTGACCTCGCCCATGTTTTCGAGCCGTTTCTTCATGCGCTCGGCTTCGCTGTTCAGTTCCTCCACGGTCATGTCATTCTTGCGGGGCTCTTCCAGAATGGCTTCGAGGTCTACTTTGAATTCCACGCTCAGCCGTTCTTTCATGCCGGCTACCTGCAGCTTCATTTCGTTCAGCTTTTCGCGGATACCGTTGAGCAGGGTCTCGGCCTGCTCTTTTTCCCTGCGTTGTCGGCTGATCTTGCTTTCGTGCTCGCTGATGGCGTTGCGCATTTCATAGTAGGTACGGTCCTTTTCGCTCAGCGCTTTTTCATCCGTCTCTTTTTTCTGCAGCAGCTCATAAAGCTCGTTGTCGCCAAAGTGCAGCTTGCCGCTGGTTTCGCTGATGAGCAAGGCAGTTTCTTTCAGCTGCTCCTTATTGCTGTCGATCTGCTTTTCCAGGTCGCTCAGCTGGTTGTTGCGGAAGTTCAGCTCCTGCTTCAGGTTCTCGATCTTGCTTTGCTGCCGGGTATATTGAAGGTTCTGGTTGTTGTGCTGCTGCTGCGCCATATTGAAATCCTGCTCCACCATAGCAAATTCTTCCGAAGCCTTGCGGATGGCGTCCTGCAGGCTTTCCAGCTGACCTGTGATCTCGTCGAGCTCGCCCCTGGTACCGCTGATATTGTCCTGGGTATCGGCCAGCTGCTCTTCCAGGTCCTGCAGGCGTTTCTCACCTGAGCCGTTGAGGTGCTCGAGATGCTCGATCCGGTGCGTAAGGTTGATGGACTGGTTGTTGAGACGGTTGATCTCGTTGCGGCTCTGCTCGATCGCTTTATCGTTCAGCTCCTGGTTGAAGCCTGTGATCATCACCTGCGTTTCGCTGATCTGCTGCTTCAGCGAGGCGGTCGATTGGCTCAGCTCTTCGATTTCGGTGGCCAGGCGTTCCAGGTTCTTGGCGCGTCCGATCTTGTTGCCTTCAAACAGGCCTATGCTGCCGCCGCCCAGGGTATACTTCCCTCTTAAGGTCCTGCCGCTTTTTTCGATCAGCACATTACCGTTGTGCACGTCAGCCCCTGTCAGCGCGGCCTCCTGCTCTGCTATATAAACATGCCCGAGCAGATGGTCGGCGAGCGCCTGGTATTGCGGATCTACGGTCACCACGCTCAGCGCCGGGGTAAGCCCTTCCTGTGGCTGTGTCTCTTTCCCGGACTTACCATTGAACTGGTTCAGGAGAAAGAAATTGGCCTTTCCCTTTTTATGGGTGTCGAGTAGCTGTACAGCCCGGGCGGCTTCAGCTACATCTTCTACCACGTAATAGTTGAGATAGCTGTCCAGTACATTTTCCAGGGCAGTACGGTATTCATCTTTTACCACGAATACATCGGAGAGCAGCGGAGCATCGCTGTCCCAATCTTTATTCTTCTTCAGGAATTTGATACTGTCGGGATAACCTTCGAGGCTGTCGACCAGCGACTTCAGCAGGTCATGCTCATTGCGGCGGGCATCCAGCTTCCGGTTCTGCTCTACCGATTGGGCGCGCAGGTTTTCCAGCTGTTCCTGTCCCTGTAATATCTTGTTCTTGATTTCTTCATGGCGCGTAAGCAGCGCCTGCAGCTCGTCCTGCTTCTGCTGTGCCTGCTCTTCTGTATCTTCCTTTTCACGGCGCAGCTGGTCGACCTGGGCGTTGCGTTGCGCCTTCTCTTCCTGCACCTGGTGAATAGAGCGTTGCAGGTTCATTACCGAAGTGTCGGCTACAGCCACCTTCTTTTCCGCATCAAACTGCCGGCGCTGGAATTGCTGCAGGTGATTGCGCTGCTGCTCCAGCTCCTGCCGTTTACGGTCAAAATGTTCGCGCTTATCTTCCAGTGTATCTTTCAGATTTTCCAGCTGCTCTTTCAGCTCTTCGATGGCTTCCTGTTCGAGCGCGATCTGTTTCCCTGCGAAGGCAATCGATTCGTTCAGCTGCTTGCCTTGCTGGTCGGCGTTCAGCAGGAATTGGTTGAGGTTCTTTTCCCGGTCCTGGAGATGGTCGAGCCTTTGTGCAGCGAGCTTCTTTTCACTTTCGAGCGAACGGATGCGGTTCACCAGCTCATTGAACTGCTTTTGCAGTCCGTTCAGCTCCTGCTCTTTTTGTACCAGCTTCACCTTGTTGGCTTCGATCTCGGCTTCATCGCCGGCAATCTCAGTCTCTATCTTCAGCTTTTTATCGTGCTCGATATCGTGCTGCGTGTTCAGATCCTGGTATTTCCCATTAAACTCTTCCAGCGAGGCTTTGGCCAGCTCAATGCTCACCTCTTTGTACTCGCCTTTGATCTGGAAATAACGTTCCGCTTTGCGGGCCTGGCTTTCCAGGGTTCTCAGGTTGTTGCCGATCTCAAACAGCAGGTCGTCGATACGGGCAATATCCTGCAGCGTAGCATCCAGCTTCTGCTTGGCTTCCTTCTTCCTGGTTTTGTAAATAGAAATACCAGCGGCCTGTTCCAGCATACGACGACGGCTGCCTTCCTTATCCTTGATGATATCGTCGACCATACCCAGCTCGATGATGGCGTAAGAGTCGTTGCTGACACCGGTGTCGAGGAAGAGGTTGTGAATATCCTTAAGGCGGCAGGTCACATCGTTAAGCCGGTATTCGCTTTCCCCGCTTTTATAGAATTTACGGGTAATGGTTACCGTAGTAAATTCTGTAGGCAGGAGATTGCGTGTATTTTCAAAGGTCAGCGACACTTCGGCCATACCTGAAGCGGAGCGGCTCCGGGAGCCGTTGAACACCAGGTCTTCGAGGTTGTCGGAGCGCAGGGATTTGATCTTGTGCTCGCCGATCACCCAGCGGATGGCATCGATAATATTGGACTTGCCGCAACCATTGGGACCTACAATACCGGTTATCGGGTTGTCGAGCAATACCTGTGTCTTGTCGGCGAAGGATTTGAATCCTTTTATTTCCAGAGATTTTAAGCGCAAAGCTATTTTTTTAAGGGTGTCAAAAATACGAAAAGGGTGGGATATGTATTCCCCGCCGGCGATTATTTGATAAAATGAGCTTATATGGGGGCTTTCTTTTCTTGTTTGTATATACGAAATTGATTTTTCATGAATTACCCATGGCGATTTTAGTGTTTGCATTAATTAACGTTGCTTACGTATATAAAATGAGTAAAATTGTATGGCATATAGATTTTTCCAAATGGGATCGTCGAATGCCGGTCTTTCCCGGGTTCATTAACCAGGGCAAAGATCATTCCAAAACCACCAACCAATGCCGGATTACAAATGAGCCCGTATAGCCTCCGTCGGCTGTTACGCGTGCTTGCTGTTCCTAATCCTTTCTCCTGATGTATCGATCCTGTTTTAGTGCGTATCCCGCAAGCGATTTGCCGGATATAGGGGAGCTGTCTATTCAGATAACATATTCATAAAATATGCTAAAATTGAATGCCTATGTCAAAAGCTTTATCCTGTTTGTTTTTATGGAGTGTTTTGCCGGTGCTACTGTGGGGGCAGTCGGCTCAGTGTCCTGATGTAGAGATATCGGGTGCTCCGCAGATTACTTTTCCCTGTTCTGATAGCACAGAATGTACAACCCTGACGGCTACCTATCCCGACATCCGGCAGACAGTCGATGCACCTAATGCTTACCTGGTCAATTCCATTCCCTATGCCGGTCATGAGCAGTTCCAGGTACCCGGAGCCACGCCCATTCTCGTGAATCAGGATGATGTGTATTCAGGTGTGATCAACCTGCCGTTCACCTTTTGCTTTTATGGCGGGCAATATAACCAGGTTGTTGTAGGTGCCAATGGTACGATCAGCTTCGATGTAAGCTATGCGGGCAATGCCAGCGGTTATTCGATGTGCTCATGGTGGGCAACACCCTATACAATTCCGACCACGCAAAGCCCTTTTCCACGCAACGCCATCTTCGCCTGTTTTCATGATATTGATCCGACGGTGGTAGGTCCGGCGGATAAAGGGATCGAATTTGCGCTCATCGGTACGGCGCCTTGCCGCAGGCTGGTGGTGAACTGGCGTAATATCCCGCAGTTTTCCTGTATCAGCACCAGCTCGACTTTTCAATGCGTGCTGTACGAGAACACGAATGTGATCGAAATGTACATACAGAAGAAGCCGGTTTGCTCCGGTTGGAACTGCGGTGTGGCGACCATAGGCGTCCAGAACCTGGCCTGTAACCAGGCAATTGCCGCGCCGGGACGTAATGCAACAGTGTGGACCACAACTACCGCCAGCAGCGAAGCGTGGCGCTTTATCCCCAACGGCCCTTCTTTGCTCAACAGCGTACAGTTGCTGGATTCGAGCCAGGCCGTGATTGCCACAGGTGTGTCTTCTGCAGCTTCTGCCGGTGTGCTTACCACCTCCTTTAATAATATTTGCGTTGGTGGAACATCCGCACAGTATTATATCAGAGCCAACTATACCGCTTGCTCAGGAATTGCGCTGAGCAATACGGATTCGGTGCTGCTGGTAAGAACGCTACCGCCAACTGCCCCCGCTGTAGTCAGTCCCGTAACGTATTGCCAGGGTGCAGCAGCGACAGCCCTTACCGCTGCCGGTACCGGCCTCCTATGGTATACTGCAGCTGCCGGCGGTACCGGTAGCGCAGCAGCACCCACGCCTTCTACCACCGCGCCCGGTAATACTACCTGGTATGTAAGCCAGACAGCTAATGGTTGCGAAAGTCCGCGTACACCCATCGTCGTCGAGGTAAATGCTGTGCAGCATAATACGACGACAGCACAGATCTGTCCCGGTGGCACTTATCCCTTCGGTAGCCAAACGATCACTGCTGCCGGCACCTATGCGGAGACCTTTACAGCTGCCAACGGCTGCGACTCGGTAGTGACCCTGACGATGACGGTCGGTACTACGATACAGGTCAATATAGATCAGGCAATATGCCAGGGAGGAAACGTTACCTTCAACGGGACCACCTATTCTGCCAGCGGAAGCTATAGTTTCACCACGACCTCTTCAGGTGGTTGTGATTCCACGACGACGCTGAATCTTACCGTGAGCCCGCAGGTAACACCCGCCTTTGCGGCCATAGCCCCGATCTGTTCCGGCGCTACCGCTCCCGTGCTGCCCGCGACCTCGACCAATGGCATTACCGGTACCTGGAGCCCGGCTACAGTAAGCAATACAGTCACCGGTACCTATACCTTTACCCCTAATGCCGGCCAGTGCGCCACAATAACGACATTGACGGTAACGGTAAATCCCACGATCAATACCACGCAAACGATTACGGTCTGCGAGACGCAGCTGCCTTATCCCTGGAACGGGCAAAGCCTTACAGCAGCGGGCACCTATACCCATACCCAGGCTAATGTGAATGGCTGCGACAGCACCGTAACCCTGACGTTTACCGTAAATCCTACGATCCATACCACGCAAACGGTTACGGTCTGCGAGACGCAGCTGCCTTACCCCTGGAACGGGCAGAGCCTCACCGCCTCCTGCACCTATACCCATACCCAGCCGAATGCAGTAGGCTGTGACAGTATCGTTACCCTGACCTTCACGGTGAGCCCCCAGGTAACACCCGCTTTTGCGACCATAGCCCCGATCTGTTCCGGCGCTACCGCTCCCGTGCTGCCCGCGACCTCGACCAATGGCATTACCGGTACCTGGAGCCCGGCTACAGTAAGCAATACAGTCACCGGTACCTATACCTTTACCCCCAATGCCGGCCAGTGTGCCACAACCGCAACATTAACGGTAACGGTAAATCCCACGATCAATACCACGCAAACGATTACGGTCTGCGAGACGCAGCTGCCTTATCCCTGGAACGGGCAGAGCCTTACAGCAGCGGGCACCTATACCCATACCCAGGCTAATGTGAATGGCTGCGACAGCACCGTAACCCTGACGTTTACCGTAAATCCTACGATCCATACCACGCAAACGGTTACGGTCTGCGAGACGCAGCTGCCTTACCCCTGGAACGGGCAGAGCCTCACCGCCTCCGGCACCTATACCCATACCCAGCCGAATGCAGTAGGCTGTGACAGTATCGTTACCCTGACCTTCACGGTGAGCCCCCAGGTAACACCCGCCTTTGCGGCCATAGCCCCGATCTGTTCCGGCGCTACCGCTCCCGTGCTGCCTGCAACATCCAATAACGGCATTACCGGCACCTGGAGCCCGGCTACAGTAAGCAATACCGCTACCGGTACCTATACCTT
>NZ_QUZZ01000004.1 GCF_003545695.1 Taibaiella helva
TATAAAGGAATGATCAAAAAGCGGGAATTGAAAGCGAAGATGCGTTGCCCTTCGCAGTGCCCGAGACTGGAGCTGCTGGAGCATGTCAAACGTGATGAAGGCGGTGTGTATTAACAGCATTGCAGTCCCGGGATGGTATAACCAGCTTTGCCCACCAATGGAAGCGCCGGTCGTTACCAGTATTACCTGCTGTTCGAAGGCATACATACTCCTGAACCCATGCCGCACATCGACCTGGACGCCGATACCACCATATGCCTTGATGCAGCGCCGCTGATCCTTACGGATGCTGAAATACACCGGCAATGTAACCCTGGTGCGATAAAGACTTTGCTGATACACTGCGTGTTCCGGCCGGCGTCTTCGACGCCGGCCATTTGTTTTCCATAATTATTCCCATCTTTGCGGCTATGCTACGAATCGGCTTCGATGCCAAGAGAGCCTTTCTGAACCATACCGGCCTGGGCAATTACAGCCGTTCGGTAATCAGTGCGCTCGCCCGTTTTTTTCCGGCAGAAGAATATTTTCTATACACCCCCAGGATCGTCCAGGACGACCGCACCCGGCCGTTGCTGCAGCCTGCTGTTACGTTGAGAAGCCCGCGGTTCCCCATACTGACCTCTGCCTGGCGCAGCCGATTTGTGGTACCGCAGCTGAAGCGCGACCGGCTCGATATTTATCACGGGCTCAGCCACGAACTGCCGGCAGGGATACAACATACCGGCATCAAAACCCTGGTCACCATACATGACCTGATCTTTCTGCGGTATCCGCAATATTACAAGGCCGCCGACCGTAAGATCTACGAGCTGAAATTCAGGTATGCCTGCCGCCACGCCGACCGGATCATCGCGGTAAGTGAGCAGACAAAAAGAGATATCATACATTACTTCGGCACAGAAGCCGACCGCATTCATGTGGTCTACCAGACCTGCGACCCTGTGTTCGGCAAAGCCTGCAGCCCGGAAGTCCTGCAGCAAGTACAGCAGCGATACGGGCTGCCCGACCGGTACCTGCTGAACGTAGGCACCATAGAGGAACGCAAAAACCTGATGCTGATCGCCCGGGCGCTGAAGGCGCTTCCGGTGGAGCGCCTGGTTGTGGTGGGCAAGCCTGCCGCTTATGCAGAAAAGGTGAAGGCCTACCTGAAAGCGCAGCACCTGGAAGAGCAGGTCATCTTCCTGGAAAACGTGCCCTTCGCCGACCTGCCGGCGTTGTACCAGCTGGCTTCGGTGTTTATTTATCCATCCGAATTTGAAGGCTTTGGCATCCCGCTACTGGAGGCCTTGTATTCCGGTGTGCCGGCCATCGGCGCAACGGGCTCCTGCCTGGAAGAAGCCGGCGGTCCCGGCAGCTTGTACGTACCGCCCGGTGACGCGACAGGGCTTGCAGAAGCGATAAGGAAGGTCAGGGACAATGAATCGCTGAGACAGGCCATGATCGCTACCGGCAAACAGTTTGCCGCTGCTTTTACAGAGGAGGCGCATGCTACCCGGCTGATGCAGCACTACAGGGAGCTTGCAGGATAGCTCACCTTATTGCTTAGGCTCCTGGAAGCGGATATCTTTTACAAAGGTCTCGTCGTTCAGGGTATTGAGGAAGGCCTTCAGTTGCTGCCGCTCCTGCGCGCTGAGGCTGATGCCGCCCGCCAGCAGCGGATCAAGGTTGGGCGTCTGCTGTACATCATTGGTATAGTGATCCAGAACGGCATCGATAGTCGCCAGGCGGCCGTCATGCATATAAGGCGCTGTGTATTTCAGGTTGCGCAGCGAGGGCACTTTGAATTTATAGAGCGAAGCAGGGTCGTTGGGGGTGATGATACCGCGGCCGCTGTCGACCACACCTTTTTCGTTATTCACCAGGGCCAGGCCATTGTTGCGGAAGCTGAAGTCGGAGAACAACGGCTCGGTATGACAGGTCGCGCATTTGCTGCGAAAAACAGTCAGGCCCGCCAGCTCATCGGTATTCAGTGTGCCTTCCTGGCGCATATATTTATCGTAAGGTGCATTGGCCGAGACCATCATACCCATAAACTGCGCTAAAGCCCTGGACATTTTCTGTGTTGTGATCTCCTCTGTACCGAAAGCTTCTTTGAACATTTGCTTGTACTTATCCTGTGCCTGAAGCTTGGCCACCACATTGACCAGGGTCTCGTCCATTTCCAGGGGATTGGTAATGGGAGCAAAAGGCTGCATTTCAATATGGTTGACGCCGCCATCCCAGAAAAAGCTGCTGTGCCAGTTGAGGTTGAACAAAGACGGGGAATTGCGGGTGCCGACACGCTCCTTTACCCCGTGGCTCACTTTGTGATCAAGCTGGGAGAAAGCCGCGAAAGGCTGATGGCAGGTACCGCAGGAAACCGTATTGTCGCTGGACAATATAGGATCGAAGAACAGCTGCCGCCCCAGGCGGAAGCCGGCTTTCGTCAGCGGATTGTTACTGTAATTATACACCGGCAGGGGCCAGCTGGCAGGGATACGGAACTCGATATCGGCCAGCGAAGGATCTTCGGGTGTTCCCGGGTCGGTGACATTATCTTTTTTACAGCTGTAGAAGGCAAGCATGCCTCCCGCTGTCAGCACCAGCAGGCTGCGCAATACGGAACTTCTGATCTTCACACGGAAAAGAATAAAGGATATACAAATAATCAGTTCTGCACTTTGGTTACCGAGAAGGAATAGCTGAAGTTGCGTGCAAGATCAAAGGCCTCAACCCCGGCCGAACCAACCTGGTTCAGCGTCTGGAGATCGATAGGCGCGAAGCCATTAAACCATTTCAGCAGATCGGATTTAAGGGTCAGGCTTGAGCTGGTGTTATCACCTACAGCCAGCTCCTGTGGCAGGGGCAATGTTATTTCATTCAGCACACTGTTCTTACCGGTAAAGCCGCCCAGATGGAAAGAGAATACAGCATTAGCATTGGTCGAGGTCTTTAAAAAATCGCCTTCGACCTTGGCCATAATATAACCTGTGCTCCAGGCCCAGAACATGCCTAAGGCCGGATCCAGCGCACCGGTCTGCGCACCCGATACATTCCTTGTGCTGTCCACCCCCAGCAGCAGCTTTACGGCAGTATAGCTTCCCGCAGGAATACCGGCCACATCGAAGCTAAGCGATGAGGCTTCTGCCTGGTTGACCAGGTGATAGCTTTCGGGCTCGGCATATTCGGAACCGTCGGCTTTTACCAGCTTAATATTGCTGACATAATACTTATACATCGTCACATTGAACTGATCACCCTGGGGTGTATTATAGACATATCCCTGGCTATTGCCCAGGCTCAGCGGTGTGTTGCCTGCATAATGCTCAAAGTGGAAAGCGGCTTTCCCTGCGGGTCCCGGTTCTGCTACAGGTTCGTTTTTTGAGTCTTTCGAACAACCGGTCAGTACAGCAGCAGGTATAACTGCCGCAAATAGTAAAGCTTTAAATCTCATAGTTCTGTTTTATTATAAACCGTTCTGGTCTGCTCTTTCTAATTTTGGGCCTTAAAGATAATATTTTTTTATTTATCGAAGCAGGCTATTAAAACGCCGGATACTATTCCGCATGGATAAATACGCCATGCTTTCCGTTACTGCTCCGGTAGCCCCGGTACATCCCTTCGGAATTGAAGGGCATGGCCACATTTCCCTGCGCATCGACAGCAATGAGGCCGCCTTCACCGCCGATAGCAACCAGGTCGGTCATTACCACCTGCCGGCAGGCCTCCTCCAGGGAACAGGCTTTATAAGCCATCAGGCAATGTACCTGGTGCGCGGCTACCTGTCTCAGGAACAGCTCGCCATGCCCGGTACAGGACACCGCGCAAGTGGCATTGTGCGCATAAGTACCCGCACCGATCACCGGGGTGTCCCCTATCCTGCCGTATTTTTTATTGGTCATGCCACCGGTGCTGGTCGCTGCGCAAAGGTTACCCTGGCTATCGCGCGCAACAGCCCCTACAGTGCTGAACTTCCGGTCGCCGGAAGCGCTATGGTCCAGCTGGATACGGTCGGCAGCCAATGCTTCCTGGTATTGCCGGTAACGAAAGGCGTCAAAAAAATATTCATCCGGCTCAAATGCCAGACCCTGCAGGCGGGCGAAGGCTTCAGCTCCCGCACCCGACAGCAGCACATGCTCCGACTGCTCCATGACCGCCCGGGCCAGGTGTATGGGATTTTTTACCCCATGCACACCGGCCACTGCACCGGCCGCCCTGTTGTCGCCCCGCATCACCGAAGCATCCATCTCCTGCCGTCCTTCGTGGTTGAACACAGAGCCTTTGCCGGCATTGAACAGCTGGCAGTCTTCCAGCGACACGACAGCGGCCGTAACCGCATCCAGCGCAGTGCCCCCGGCTTCCAGCAAGGCAAACCCCGCGTTCAGCGCAGCATTCAGCCCAGCTTCATAAGCCGCCTGCTTTTCCTTGTCGAGCAAATGGCGGGCAATAGTGCCCGCGCCTCCGTGAATGGCAATTGAAAACATAAGCGTATGAAAAGAGAACGAATATAGGAATTTTCGACCGCGGCCTTTGCTTTGCCGTTCCATAAATTACACTTTATTTTGCAGGCTATGAGTGTGATCCATCTTATCGTAGGCGATCTGACCGCCACACCCGTTGTTGAAGCTATAGTCCAGGAATTGCTGGAAGGCGAAGTAGTGGTCCTGAAAGATATTTTACATGTAGGCCCCTTAAAAACGGAGGGGATGACCTTCAGTGAAGGCCGCAGCGCATTTTGGACGCAAGTTGCGCCCGAAGGGCAGCCTGCTGCGGAGGTTGACGACCTTGAACGGCTGATGGCGGTTTCCAGCAGGCTTTCCAATGATCCGGACCTTAAAATATGGTTTTGGATGGCGCCCGCGCCTGCCGATGTAATGGCTTATTTCTGGCTGCTGCATTTCCTCAAAAAACACCAGGGAAGATTTTCTGTCATCAATATTAACGGCCTGCCCTTCCTCGACGCCAACGGCAAGCTCTTTTACCCCGAAAGCATAGGTCATATTCCCGTAAAGGAAATTGCAAAAGCCAAAAAACTGGCCCGGGTAACGACGGCATCCGAGTGGGAGACCGATGGCGACGAATGGTCCCGGCTCATCGAAGAAAACGCAGGCCTGCGGATACACCAGGGGGGCAAAAAGCTGGCGCCGCAAAGCATCGACCATTACGATATCCTGCTGCTTACTTTTATCAGCAACCAGAACCAGAAAGCAACGAAAGTGATCAACCAGGCCATGAGCAAGCATAAGCTGCCCACCGGCGATCTGTTTCTCCACTGGCGGCTGCGTGAGATGGCTGCCTCCGGCCAGATCGAGCTCAGCAAAGGGGACGTAAAGCTGAAGGAACAAACTACTGCGGATGAAGCGACGGACACACCCACTGAATAATAAGAAAGCATCATGATCACGATAACGCCCCTCGACCCCATCGGCAACGACGAACGCGGCACCACACATGAATACTTTCATGAGCGCATGGGCCGGCACCTGCTTTGCTTCCGTAAAGCCGGTACTGTAAGCGGGCGGCATTATCACAAAGGAATTTCCCTGAGCAAGAACCCTGAGATCCTTATCCTGGCGCATGGCAATCTGCATCTGAACTGGCGCCCTGTGCATCAGCCGAAGACCGAAACCCAATGGGTAGAAGGCCCGGCAAGGATAGAAATCCCACCTTATATATGGCATGAAGTGATTGCCGTAACCGATTGCATCTTCCTTGAGCTGAACTCGCTCTCCGAGCATGAAGCAGACACCTTCACCGATAGTGGAACACTATGATTTATTCGTAACTTTAGACGATAATCACTATTTATGAGGGGTATCGTCTCTATTAGCCTGGCATTCCTGTTCCTGAGTCTTACTTTCCTTTCCGCGGAAGCCCAGAGCCCGCAATACGCCTTCCGTGTAACATTTACGGACAAACGGGCTACTCCCTATTCTTTATCTGCCCCTTCTGATTATTTATCGCCGAGAGCACTGGCGCGCAGGTCAGGCTTCAGTATCGCCATCGACAGCACCGACCTTCCGGTGGTTCCGCAATATATCGACAGTGTGCTGCATACCACAGGCGGTGTGCTCCACAGCCGCTCCCGCTGGTTCAACTCCTGTGTGCTGCTGCTGGAAGATTCTGCTGCCATCTTAGCGCTTCAGCCTATTGCTTTTGTAAGCGGCATAAAACGGGTAGCCTACTATCCCGGTGGGCTGCACCACAAGCCTGCTCCCCCAGGTACGGAAGGAGAGCCTGCAGGAAAGCCCACCGGTTTCGATCTGCCCTTCTATAGTAACGCCTGGTCGCAGATCCACCTTTGCAATGGCGAGTACCTGCATGAGCAGGGCTATATGGGCGAAGGGAAATTGATCGCAGTAGTCGACGTAGGCTTTAGCGGCGTCAACACAGCAGCAGCTTACGACAGTATGTTCCAACAAAACAGGCTCGCCGATACCTGGAACTTCATTTATGATACGACTTACGTATTCGATTACAGCAGCCATGGCAGCCAGGTGCTGTCGTGCATGGCCAGCTATATGCCGGAAACCCATGTCGGCACGGCGCCCAGGGCTAGCTATGCCCTTTATCTGTCGGATGATGCCGGTACGGAGCAGGCCATCGAAGAAGATAACTTTGCCGCTGCTGTGGAACGTGCCGACAGCCTCGGCGCCGATCTCGTCACGACTTCACTGGGCTATAACACGTTTGACGATCCCGCCGATTCCCACACCTATAGCGAGCTGGATGGCAAAACGACTATTCCGGCACGCACCGCTAACATCGCGGTAAGAAAAGGTATTTTAATGATCGCCTCTGCCGGCAATGAAGGCACCTCGTCCTGGCAGCATATCCTGACACCGGGCGATGCCGACAGCGCAATGACCATAGGTTCGGTAGACAACCAGAAAGTACCAGCCTCCAGCTCAGGCAGAGGGCCCAATGCTGCCGGCATGCTTAAGCCCAATGTATGCGGTCAAGGGGTGCAGGATTTCGTCATCAACCCTTCCGGTTTAGTTTCCCTGGCATCGGGCACGTCCTTTGCGACGCCCGTGATCGCCGGCCTCACCGCCTGCCTGATGCAATCGTTGCCCTCCTGGCCTCCGCTGAAGATCCGTTCGCTGATCGAATCCGTATCCGATTCATTCGCTCATCCCAACAATATCGTCGGCAACGGCGTGCCCGATTTCAGGAGGGCCTATGAAACCACTGGGATTTACGGCACACCAAAGACGCGTAACGACCTTTTCAAAATCTATCCCAACCCTGCTACAGACCAGGTATTCATCAGCACTGCAAAAGCCCCTGGCAAGCTCCAGTACCGGATCAGCGACCTGCAGGGCAGGAAGCTGATCGAAGGGACGAGCAACAGCGGCGAAGCGATCCCTGTCGGTATGCTGAACAGCGGGCTTTACCTGCTGCGCCTGGACAACGAAGAGGGTTACCAGGTGACCAAGCTCAGCATCCGCTAAGACCGCTTCAGCCTATGGCATTCTCTTACGGAACACGGCAAGGTACAGGCAATCGGCCTGCCGGCCGATGCCGTCGATCAGCTCCTTGTACAGCAGCTGCAGTGAGGTATTTTGCTCCAGGCGGGCTACCACATCTTCGTTCTCTTCGTGGAATACGCTGCAGGTAATGTAAGCCAGGATACCTCCCGGAGCTACATAAGACGCGGCATTGGCCGCAATGGGATATTGCAGCTGCCGGAATTTCTGCAAGTCTCTTTCCGGTCTGAAAAAATGGAATTGTTCAGGCGTACGCGCCCAGGTACCGCTGCCGCTGCAGGGTACATCGCAAAGCACAAGATCAAACTGCCTTGAACCCATTGCCTTCTTTACAGCTTGTTCATCGGCGCTGTTCAGCACCAGCGTATCGACCTGTCCCAGGCTATACAGCCGGAAGCGCTGCCGCAGGTTGTGCAGGATGCTTTCCCTGATATCCGTAGCCAGCAGGCTTCGGACACCGGTCCTGTCCTTCAGCAACAAAGACTTTCCGCCTGCACCCGAACAAACATCCCAGGCGGAAGCCGGCTTGACGCCCGTTTCCTGCAACAGCAGGTGCATGCTGGCCTGCGATGCCCAGTCCTGGACGACATAAGCATCCGCAGGCAGTATTCCGTCTACAGCCGAGCCATTCGGCAGCTTCAGGCAATCGTTTGCCATATTGCCTGGCAAGGGTTCTGCCGCGAACGGGATTCCGTTCTCCTGCAGCAACCTCTTTATTTGCTGCGGATCGCGGCGCAGGCGCAGGAACAATTGCGGCTGCTGCCACAGGGACCTGAGCCATTTGCTTACAGGCAAACCCGGAGAAATGTGCTCATCAAAATCGTGCAGCTGATCCGGTAGCATGTCCGGCGTCGCCGGTTGCGGCGGGATCATCTTTTGTAAAAAGGCATTCTGACTGCTGCAACGTGTAATCCCTTGCGCGATCACCGTTTCTACAGCCACCTCATTGTTGAAAAAACGCCGGCAGCGATAATAAATATACACCGCCTCGCTCAGCGCCTTGCGGTCGCGGGAGCCCAGCTTGGGATATTGCCGGAAGTAATGCTTCAGAAAGGCTGCCAGGGGCGTGTTACCTTCATATTGCCGGATGATGCGTTGGATATGATCCAGGAAAAAAGACATCTATAGAGAAAAATGATCGTTTTTATAGAGAAAAAAGATAGCACACCAGCTCACTGACAATGAATCCGGTATGCAAAATTCGACGATTTAGGGCAAACGGCCGCAATTCTTTCTTCAACAATAAAAAAGCAGAACTGTTACCATAAACAACTAAAATCTGCTGTTATGGACTATTCCCTTCAAAGAACCGGAACGGCCAAACAGAACAACCTGCTGGTCGCAAAGGGCACCCTGGCCATCGCCTGGGGCATCGCAGCGCTGTTCTGCGCGCTCATCGATACCATGGCCCTTATTGTTTCCTTCGGTATACTCAACCTGGCTGCGGCTCTACTGACGTTCATGTATGCCTACAACAACAGGCATCTGCGTATCGCCCATCAATGGCTCCTGCTGGAAGGAATGGTAGAATTGGCTGCGGGTATCGTGTTCCTGTTTTTCGTGCCTGATGTCGCCCATTTTATCCTGTATATGAGCTACGGTATTATTTTCGTCGTCACGTTGCAGTTTATTTATGGGTTTACCCTATTGCTGATGGAACGTTTCCGGCCTCAGAATATGATTATGCGTTTTGTAAGCGTGCTGGTGGGTACGGTGATCGCCGTGGGCCTTATCGCACAGGTATTCAGTCCTGTCGCCTCCTTTGTGCTCGTCGGTATTTTCTCCATTATCTACGGCATTTTAAATATGCAGTTTGCGGTCAAGCTAAGAAATGTGATCATGGGAGAAGTAGAGTAATGTGTGTTTTAATATCCCTGGTTACAGACAGCAGATCCGGCCGGCTAAACACCGGCCGGATCTTTTTTAGAAAGCGTATTTTTATCACGCAGCGATGCAGCGCCGCTATGCATATAAGCCAAAGTCCTTTGGGTATAGAAAGCGAGACCGGTCAGACATATCCCCCAGGCAAAACGCGACAAAGCGCCTAGAAGGGATAGCCGATAGCCAGGTTGAAGAACAGGTTTTCCTTGCGCCAGTCGGGATCGCCGAAATGGATATCGTTGAAGCGCCAGCGCTGCCCTTCCGGGAACCAGGGCTTGCGGATGGGAAAGGCGAAGTCCAGCCGCAGCAGCAGGATCGAGAAATCGAAACGCAGGCCCAGGCCGGCGTCTGCGGCAAGCTCCTTATAAAAGCTTCCGGTAAATTTACCCCCGGGGAAAGTCGGGTTATCATTCAACAGCCATACGTTGCCGGCATCGACAAAGGCGCCGCCTTCGATGAATTTGTACAGCTTGGCCCGGTATTCTACACTGAATTCAGCCTTGATATCGCCCAGTATTTCAATAAGCGAATCGGTACCCCGCAGGTATCTTTCATTAAAGGTACCCGGTCCCAGAAGCCTTGAGGGGAAGCCGCGCAAGCTGCTGCTACCGCCGCTGAAGAACTGTTTGACATTAGGCAACCGGCTTGAATTGCCATAGGCATAGCCATAGCCGAAAAGCGCCCTTGCTGCCAGCACCGTTTTGGGGGTCAGGTTATAGTAATACCGGAAGTCGATCTGCGTCTTGAGGTACTGCGCGTAGTTGGAGTTGAAGATCTTTTTGGGCTTCTCCTGGGAAGCGCCCTGTGCCAGGCCAACGATATTACCGGACAGATCGATCAGACCATTGAAATAGAAATTGCCTCTTCGCCGTACACCATCCAGCTGCGAGTTGAACGTATATTCATAGGTAGGCCCGAAGATGATCCCGTTGAACAACAGGTTGCTTAAGTTAAATTGCCCGCTCTTGCTATTGTCGATCGTATCGGTTCTTACATAAGTAATATTGAAGGGGTACAGCTTATGGTCTTTGCGGATGTCTTCTTTCCAGTTGAAGCCATAGCCGAAGCTGAGCGAGCTGATCCGGTAAAAGCCCGCCCGAAGGGAGTAGTTATAGGCTGCCGAAATGATCGTTCGGGGGATATACATACCCGAGGGCTTGATGTTCACAAAGGGGATCAGGAAACGGGGAATATTCAGGTTGGTCTCCAGGCCTGCATTGTAGGCGTTTGGTCGCCTTACATTTGATCCGCCGCCAAACTGTGCTTCCATACTTCCTGTCAGCTTTACTGTAAAGATCTCAGCTCCCCGGAACAGGTTCTTGTTGCGCCAGCTGACCGACCCCCTGATACCGCCACGGGTATCGTTCTGCGTATAGCCGCCCAGCTCACCTCCGATAGACTTACGGGCATATGGGGTCAGCAGGTAAGATACATCGAGCAGGTTGCGGCTGCTGTCCTTCAGCGGGGTGAATTCATTCTTTACAAACTTAAAGGCGCCCAGCGTTACCAGGCGGTTCAGCGCAATGTTCTGGTCTTTTTTATTGTATAGCTCGCCCGGCTCAAACTGCATGGCCTGGTAAAAGACATAGGGCCGGTACAGGTGCTGACGGTCGATCACCTTAAAGTTATCGAAAACCAGGGTATCTTCTCCCTTAGGTATCCGGCGCGGGCGGTTGAGCGTATCGCTGGCGGTACGGGCATTTCGGTTGCTGTTGCTGCTGAGACGGTAATTGGGAAACACGGTTACGGAATTGATCCGGTACTGCCGGTAAGCGTTCCGGGGCATTTCGCTGTACTTCATCTTAACGATGAGATCAACCAGGTTAGGTCCCGCACCGGTGTCGGCATCGACCAGTATAAATTCGGGAGAGAAATAATAATAGCCTTTATTCTTCAGAATATTGTCGATCCGGAGGCGTTCATCTTTAATCATCTGCAGGTTGTAAGGATCGCCCGGCTTCAGCAAAGACTTGCTCTCATTGTCGACAATGTCCTTTGCCAGCTGGGAAGTATCGCTCTTTTGATAGTAAACATCGCGGATATAGGTACGCGGACCGGTCTTCACTTCGAAAAAAGCATGTGTTTTTTTCTTTTTGGTTTCCTTTCGCCCTGCAGTCTCTGCGCTAAAGTAGCCGTAGTTGACCAGGATATTGTTCAGCACTTTATTGTTTCCGTCGATGCTCACACTGCTGCCCAGTACAGGCGGCTCGCCTATCTTGTTCCGCAGCCAGTTGCGAAAGCCTTTTTCTTTTTTGGGCACACCGGCAATGTTATACAGGGTCAGCTTCAGGCGGACGGTAAGGAAAGAAGAATTGGGTTTAGGGCGCACCGCCTCCGACAGCTCCGTTTCCAAAGCACTTTTGTCCTTCTTCGCTACGAAGGTATCCATGATCTTTACCTTATTGCCCAGGTACAGGGATTCATTATCGCTCAGGTAACGGGAATTGCTGCAGGACAATGCCTGCAATACATAACCGACCAATAAAAAACTATAGATATATCTGCGAAAACGGTACATTATGCGCTATAAGTTATAACCTTTTGCATGAACATTACTGTGCTGCGCCGCCGTTCTTCTGGGCCTGCCTGGCGCGTTCTGCCTCCCTTTTCTTACGGTATTTATCCCAGTTGCGGAAGATGTACTTGAATTTGTTGTATTCAATATTCAGGCGGAAGCTCAGCCCGGTTTCCACCACATAGCCGTCGACCAGGTTCTGCAGCTGGTTAACACGATAGCCCCTTACCTGGTAACGGCCATCCTTGGTGAGCATATAATCCAGCGACAGGTTACCGGGAATAAGGCTGCTCTGCTGTGTTTGCGCCTGCTGGCCTTCCAGCTGGAAATCGTTGCCTACCGTTACTTTCAGCCGGTCGTTGAACAGCCTCTTCGACGCCGTAATGTTCAGATCGGTGCGGGTAGACCGGTCACCGGTAGAATAGTCTTCCGAGGATTCCAGCCCTACGTTCAGCTCAAAGCCCTGCACCAGCTGGCCTGCGAGGGCATTCAGCTGGTCGCTGAGGAAACGGCTGGCGCTTTGCCGGGCGGCATATTCCACGCCGCCGCCTGCGCCTGAAGCAAAGGGATCGTCGGTAATGAAACGGCCCAGGATAAGGGCGGCGAATACCTGCTTGTTCAGGATAGAGGGATCGTTACGGATCTCAATCAGCTTCCGCTGCACCTGCTCCGCAACCGAAGTGCTGACCACGTTTTCCTTATCCTCAGGCAACACGATATCGAAAGTGATCTCGGGCTTCATCACTTTGCCCTTGAGCTTCAGCAGCACCTGGAACGGAAGCCGCTGCTTGTAATAGTTCAGATCGGTTTGGTCCACCTGCTTTTCTACCAGCTCATAGGGCGCTATATTGGCGGCATAAGCAGCGGTAATGTCTACCTCTGCGTCAAGGGGGTCTCCGGCCAGGGTGATCACGCTGCCCGGTTGTATCGCAAATTTCTTCCTGACGAAATTATAATTCAATTCATAATACCCATCCTTCAGCTCATAGGTACCGGTAAGCCCCACAGCTCCATCGGGACCGATGAAGGTATTGAGGTTTGCTTCGCCTTTCGCTTGCAGGTTATCGCCGGTAACGGGATCGATCACCACATTAAAGATGGCATTTTCCTCGATGCCGACATTCACATTCATTTGCGTCGCGCGGGAAAGGCGCATATTACGCGCGGTAATGATCTGGGTGGAATCTACCCAGGTCGTATCGCGGCTGTCGACGAAGCGTACAATACCTTCGGACTCCTGGATACCAGGACCATTGTCTATCATCGCATAGGTAAGGCGGGTGCTGTCGTGTATCGTCAGCTCCCCATCGATCTTCGGCGCCGTGGCCTGTCCCTTTATATTGAGGTCTGTGCTCAGGATCAGCTTGCCGTAAAACAGCTCATTGTCTTTTTGCGTGGAGTTAACGGCCTCCCAGTGGTCGGCTTTTACATTCAGGTTAAGGTTGTAGCGGGTATAGTTCCGGGTACGGACACGACCGTCGATCGTTGCAGCGTTACCGTTCCGGTCCCTGATCGTAAAATGATCAAACAACATGCCTTCCCTGGCAAAACGTATCGTCTCGGAAGGCATGGTGAACGGCGCGTTCAGCATGCTTACGGTTGTTGTCAGCTTATCGGTATGCAATTCGCCTAGCAGCTTTGGACGGTCGGTAGTCCCGGCTATATTAAGATTACCCCGAAGAAAACCGGAACTGTTGCGGATCGAGCCGAAGCTGAAGCCCTGCAAGCTTTTCAGGCTGAGCGCATTGACCACGAGATCGAACTTAAACTGGTTGCTGTCTACCGGCTCGAGGAAATAACGGCCATCCAGTACCACATCATTCTCGTTCCCGGTCAGCTGCAGGTGCGCATCGTAGGTGTTTTCCGTTTCATTCTGCGCAGTCAGCTTCAGGTCGCCCACCGGCTGGTTAAAAGCGACAAGCTGGTTGATATTCGCATCGGCATTGATTTTGGGGAAGGAGTCCCTCAGATCGATTTTGGCGTTGACATTGAGATAGCCGTCGGCCACAAGCGTATCCCTGCTGATCATACGGGTAACATTGGACAACAGGAAATTCCGGACCGACACGGTAAAGGGCGCTTTGAATTCGGGCTGCTCGCTGTTGACCTGTATCGACTGGTTATCTTTGCTCATCACAAAATCCCGGACATAAAACCCGGCAGACCCCAGCACAATGCGGTTTTGCGGATTGACCGCCCAGCGGTCATAATCGAGCACAATGCCCCGGAACATACGGATATAGGTCAGGCCCGAGTCGCTGCTCAGGTCGTGATACATAGCAGCGCCAAGCGCAAACTGCTCTTTTTTCACCGAATCGGCAATACGGGCCCGGGCATAAATGCTGTCCCGGCGCAAAGAACCGGATACAGAAGGATACCAGAGGGCAAACTGGTCCTGGGTAAAGCGTTTGAGCGAAGCGCTGTAACGAAGCGTATCCCCTGCTTCATAAACCTTCACCACGCCGCTGTCGACACGGTTCTTGCCGTAGATCACCTTAGGTACGTAAGCGTCTATATTGAAGGCGCCGGGATTGAGCACTGCAGCCAGCTTAACGCTATCGAAAGGCTTCAGATCGGGCAGCCAGGTCCTGAGCAGCGGGCGGTATACAGCATGAGCGTTGAGCGTCATATCGTACTGCCCCGGCACATTAATGACCGTATCGGTGATCCGGTAGTGATTGTTGATATGGCTCAGCGCGGCATTGCCGATCTGCGTCAGCGGGATATGTCCCGTCAGGTTGGCATAAAGTACATTCGACGCATTCAGGTAAATATTCTGCACACTGTCGGCATCAGGCTTTGAACGGAAAACAATACTATCAAGGTGCAGATCGTAGCCCGGCATATGCAGCTGTGGTGCGGCATAGGTCAGGGTACCGCTGGGATAATCGGGATTCAGACTCTCAAAATCGGCATGGATATCACCCTTGATCCTCAAGGTATCGCTGTACAGGTTCAGTGCCTGCGGATCAAAATTGCCGATGCTGAGATCCGCTTTCAGCGCCGGGTATTTATTGCTGAGATCGGCCAGGGCCGTCAGGGTGAAATTAATATTGGGATCAGCCGAATTGCCTTTGATATCAGCAATCTTATTGGCCAGCGTTCCTCCAAGATGAATACTGTTGTAATTGTATTGCATCACCCAGGCCGAAGCGATATCGGCGTCGAACGTCGTGTTCATTTTATTGACATCGAAGCTGGCGCCCCTGGCATTGGCGCGCATCGTGATTTTTCCCATAAGGGTATCCTGCCTCAGTATGCGTCCGAGGTTAAGGTTATTGGTCGTCAGGGCCAGATCGTATTGCTCTTTGCCTTCACCCGGCGACATCAGCAAGCTTCCCTTCACCGTGGCATCGCCGTCGGCCGTGCGGATATCGAGATCGGGCCGGTAATCTTTGGTAGTACCGGACAACAGGCCCGACATCGAAAACCATTCGGGGATCCGTACCTGCTGCTTAAGGCTATCAGGGATGAAAGGCGCAATATCCTGGTAAGTGCTGCGCAGGGTAGCAATGTTCAGATCGTAATTCAGCTTATCGGCATCGGGAAGCCCGTTCAGCCGGCCTTTCAGCGCCACAACGGTGCCCTGCAGACCCGAAGCGTTGAAATCATTAATGACCAGGGCATTAAGGAATCCTTTGATCTGCGCTGCCACCTGGAACTGCTGGCTGGCATAAGGCGCAAGCATTTTGCGCTGCTCGGGCTGCATGAACAGCAGCACATCCTTCATGCTCACCTTGCTTTTGCTGATGGCAATATCCAGCCGCATCTTGTTCATCTCCTTCTCCAGGGAAGCCAGTGAGGGATAGCTCACTTCGAGCCGGTCCTGCAAGGTGGTACCGGGCGTCTGCAGGTAAAGCTCCTTCAGCTGTGCGCCTTTATTGCAATAGAGGAAGCGGGTACGCAGCTCGATAATGCTGAGCCCGCTCTGCTCATTGAGCGCCAGGTGCTTCAGGTTGCCCGAAATGGTGTCGGGACTGTAAAGAATATCTTCACCATTGAAAGAAAGATGCTGGAAGTTCAGGTGCGCATAGTCCATACCGATGGGTTGCCGCCGTTCGGCATTGTTATCCAGGACAAAACCGATCTCTTTCAGCATCAGGCTGCCGGCCAGCACCCTCCAGTTATTGTTGCCCAGCGAGTCTTCTGTGGCTTTATCCAGGTCCTTCGCCACCTTCGCAGCTGTCTTCGGCTTGCCCATAGCCACCGAAGAGGCTACATTCTCCAGCTGAAGCTTATCGATATCGACCAGCTGCTCCTGCAGTCCGAAATGGTTGATCTTCGTTTCCAGCAAGCCTACCTGTATGCCGAAATACATGGAATCCTGTTTCCCGAGAAAGGCAAATTTAATGTTGTCCAGGTGCAGCTTCTCAACAGCCAGCTGAAAATCTGCGGCAGGTGTGGTATCTTTTGGCGGCGGCGGCAGGTACGAGGTATCTGTGGCAAAGTAGGATTGCAATCCGCCTACACTGAATTCCTTCACCTCAAACTTCATTCGCTCCAGGTCGATCTTCCCTGGGCGCAGGGTCAGGTTGCCGAGATTCATAGAGAAATAGGTACCGCCGGTCGCATCGTCGTAACGCAACCGTATATTTTTCAGCACCACCTTGGCAATATCGATATCCATCGGCTTGGATGCCGCGGTATCCTTTGCACCTTCCGGCTGCGCGGCTGTGGTGTCGTTACCGGCAAAGGCTTCGATAATAAAATTGTAGTTGAATACCGTATCGGGCAGCGGGCGATACACATGCGTATTGACACCTTCGAGCAGGATATCGTCTACAGCGAGCTTGCCTTTGAGCAGGGCAAACATATCCATATTGATCCGCAGGCGCTCCACGGCAAGCAGGGTATCTTTTCTCTGGTCTTTCAGCAGCACACCTTCCAGCAGGAGCTTATCGGGAATGGAATAGTCCAGCTTCGCGATTACCAGCTCTGTCTTCAGCTTGTTGCGCAAGTATTTAACCGCCTGCTGCCGTACAAAGTTTTTACCCCACGGTGTTTGCAGGAACACAATGACGAGTATAACCAGAAGCAGGATACTGCCTATGATGTACAATATTATTCTGAAAAACCTGCGCATTCCTCGGTGATTGTCAAAAAAGTCGCGATGAAATTCTGCAATTTATAAGGCATTAGCAAATAAAAATAAAACAAAAGCCGGAAAATTCCGGCTTCCCAGCTAAGGGCGATAATGCCTTAATGATCTTTTGCCACGCTGCTATGCGCGCTTTCCACCAAAGGTAAGCAGACAAAGAAAGTGGAGCCTTCATGCAGCATCGTTTCAAACCATATGCGGCCGTTGGAATGTTCCACCATATTGCGGGTCATCGATAAGCCCAATCCTGTACCCGACGACTTGGTTGTAAAATACGGCACAAAAAGCTTTTCCTGGAGCTCTTCGGGAAAACCACTTCCGTTATCCTCGACTGCAATAACAACGTCATTATCCTTTTGTTCATAGCTGATGCGGACCAAGCCGGCCTTATGCTCCTCGATAGCCTGGATCGCATTCTGAATCAGGTTGGTGAACACGCGGATAAAATAGCTCTTGTCCATATAGATGCAAAGGTTCTTATCGCCGGGCTCCAGCACAACCGCTACTTTATTATCCTTCTGGAACAGCTGCACCAATGAATGCAGGGCCTGCTCCAGCTGCAAAACTTCAGGATCGGCCTCGGGCATTTTGGCAAAGCTGGAGAACTCGGATGCGATCAGGTTCAGGTTTTCGATCTGTTCGATCAGCGTATCGGAGACCCTTGACGCCAGCGCATGGATATCGGGGCGATCATTTTTGATTGCCTGCTGCAGGTACTGGATGTTGAGCTTCATGGGCGTAAGCGGGTTCTTGATCTCGTGCGCCACCTGCCTCGCAATTTCCCGCCAGGCCGCCTCACGCTCGGTACGGGCCAGCCGCGAAGCCATCATTTCCACTTTCTGCATCATTGTATTGTATTCTTTTACCAGCACTCCTATTTCATCTTTATAAGGCCATTCGATATATTCATTATGCCGTAGCCGTATATTCCTGAACTGGTCGATGAGCAGGCGGAAAGAACGGATAATGCTGTTGGAAATAATGATCGCAAAGATACCCGACAGGAAAAAGATAAGCGCATATACATTGATCAGCGATACCAGCACATTGGATATCTCGTCGTTCAGCTCCCGCTGCGAGGCATAATAAGGCAGGTTGACATAAGCCAGTATCCTGTCGTTACGGCTCCTGAGCGGTGTGTATATACTCTGGTACTTCAGGTCGCCGATCTGTTCGCTGATGAGCAGCTCCGTCTGATCGCCGTTGCGCAGCGCCCTGAATACTTCGGGCTGGATATGCCGCGACAACAGGCCGTTCTTCACCAGTTCGGGCTGGGAAGTGGCGATCAGCTTGCCCGAACCGTTGTACAGGTTAATATCGGCTCCCTGGTCTTCGGCCAGGGCATTGAGGCGGTAGCTGAGATCGGAGTAATTGTCGATCGGCCCGGCAGGCCCGGCATTGAGATCAAGATGATGTTCCTCTACAAACTGGTTGATGTTCTGGGCATAATACAGCAGCAGGTTCTGCAGGCTTTTCCGCTGGTTCTCCTTGTACTTGCTGCTGAGGAAAGAAAGGGTGATCACACCGACCACCAGCAGCGAAGCGAATACCGTAACCAGGATAGTCAGGTTGATCTTGGTACGGATAGTAAAATTGAAATTCCGCAGAAAGAAGCGGGTACGCGCCGGATAGAAGAAAAGCTGCCGGACAATAAAGGTGAGACCCGTAAGCACCAGCAGCACCGCCAGCACATAGCTGAACAGCGAAATGACACTGATGAGCAGGTTACGATCATAGATCACCTCGATCTGCTCTTCTTTCGATGAGCGGTAAACCAGGCGGGAGCTGTTCCAGGACTCGTAAAAGCGGGTCTCCAGGGTATCGGTGCTGCCAGCGTTGATATAAGGAAAAACGTGGTTGCCATACTGCGTCCACAGGGTATTGTTCCTGTAGATACCATAAGCATATTTATCAAAATAGAGCTGGTCGGTAGGGTTGTATTTCTTTCCCAGGAACGACCGCCGGCTGATCATTTTCGGTGTCTTATCGACAGCGACATCGAAATCGATATAACCCAGCGTATCGCCGGAGCCGCCGGGCGCCGGAATAGGGCAACGCAACCAGAACAGGTGCCCGTTACCGGCTGCCCGTCCCATCGCATATACGAATCCCTGTGTGGTCACCGTGTCGGTTAGGCGTGACAACTGCGCATCGGTCGAATCTCTGCCTCCCTGGGGTTTGCGCCGGCGGTCATAACAATAAATGGAGACACTGTATTTGCGGGCATACTCCGACAGGTAATTGTAAAAAATGTACTTTTCCGCAAGCAATTGGCTATGCTGGCCAGGATCCCGGAAAAAGGATTGGATCACCGTATCTTTCTGGAACGAAGGGGCGAAGTCCATAAAAGTATAGAGCAGCACATAGGCATCATCGACCTGCTGCTGCTTCTGGGCAAATACGGTCCGCAGCTCTTTCTCCTTGATATAATTGAAATAAAAGATCTCCAGGGTGATCCAGGAGCACAATATGGCAAACCAGAGATAGGAGGTCGGCGCAATGGACAAGTCGTACAGGCGGGTGCGCCGCTGCATAGGCAAGCCGAAAGCATCGATCAGCAGCAGGCCGGCAAAGGACATGAACATAATGGCCATATTGAACACATTAAGCTCCGTGCCCGAAAGCCGGTACACAATAAGCAGGCTTACCAGCAGCACAAAGCCGTACTTGAGCCAGCTATGCCGCGTCGCGCGGGCCAGCAAGGCATTGATGATGCCCAGCACAATAAGGAAATTGATGGTAATGACGGAAAGCGTAAAGATACCAACGAAAGTATAGGGCGTGAGGCTGGAAAAGTCGCCTACCTGGAACGAGATCTTACTATCGATCACCAGCTTTCGCATATCGGGAGCAATGTCCTGGTACAGGAACAGGATGAGGCCCGTCGCGAGCAGGAAACGCAATATCCGGTCGACCACCTGGTGCCGAAGCAAAGGTTGTGTCGCGACCGGCACATAAGCGATAAAATAAAGCAGCAGCCAGAAAATGATCGCCGTAGAAACAATGAAATCGCCCAGCGACCTTACCCGTTCTCCCGAAGAAAACAGCTCGGGAGAACAGAGCTCCGAATTGAGATAACCTGAAGGATAGGTGATCCAGCTCCGTCCGAAATAAAATCCTGCCAGTATGACGAGCAGCACGAGCCAGCCCCGGAATGGCTTCCCGGCGCGCGGACCGATATCGAGACATACCTCGTGCAGCCAGAACGCGAAGCTGAACAAGGTAACGATCGTAAACAGCCATACGGCCAGCCCTGCCGTATAGGTTTCTTCCGCCGTTTCACGAAAACTGAGATAGAAGGCTGCATTCCCCTTGTCGCGCCATACGGGATAGCTGCCGGGCCCTGCCGTATCGGAAACGCCTGTGGATACAGGTATCCGCGGATCGGCTACGAAACGGGACTGGAAGTACTGGTTTTCCAGCGGATAATTGTAAACGACCGGAACCAGGGTGTAGGCAAACACCGCATTGCTGTCGGCTTCAGCGGCATAGCGGGCCAGCGGCCATGTGCGTATGTAAAAAAAGCCCGCAGTAAGCCGTTGCAGCTTGCCCCCGAGATAGGCATCGGGATGACGGCGTACCATTACCGGCAGATCTACCTGAGAGGTATTCCACAGCAGGGTTTCCTTCGATGTAGCAAGGAACAGAAAATAATCCGTGCTGAGGGTGCTTTTACCACGGGATTTAAAAAACCGTCCGAACGCGCCGCTGCGGCTGTCTTTTACGGTAGCATTTTCCTTTATGCTGAAATCCCGCTGGACATAGTGCACCAGCCGGCGGGGGCTGTATTGCTGCTTTTCCCAATGGTACAGGATGGTACAGGCGACCAGCGAGATCGCAAATACCGTAAGCCAGCCCAGATGTGGCACATTTTTCAGCCACTTATTCAATGTGTAGTGTTTTTAGGTTAGGGATCGGTCAGGCAGGCTTTCGCTTCACCTCGTTCCAGAGCGCATCCATTTCAGCCAGGGTCATCTGGTGCAGCGACCGGCCGCCGGCTTCGGCCAGCAGTTCCATCTGCTCAAAACGGGACTTAAATTTCTTATTGGTCCGTTCAAGCGCATTCTCCGGATCGACATGGATGAAGCGGGCATAATTGACCATCGAGAACATCAGGTCGCCGAATTCTTCTTCGATATCATTTTGTGTTTTGACCTCGATAGCCTCTTTCAGCTCCAGCAGCTCTTCTTCTATTTTTTCAAATACCTGTTCTTTGTTATCCCATTCAAATCCGACCTGCCGGGCTTTATCCTGTAACCGCAACGCCTTGACCATCGCCGGCAGCGCTGTGGGCACCCCGCTCAATACCGATTTACGGCCTTCCTTCAGCTTCAGCTGCTCCCAGTTTTGCTTTACCTGGGCTTCATCTTCCACTTTTACCTGGGCATAGATGTGCGGGTGCCGGGCCACCAGCTTATTGCATACCGATTCGATCACGTCGCCGATAGCGAATTGGCCCTGCTCCTGCCCTATCCTGCTATAAAACACGATATGCAGCAGCAGGTCGCCCAGCTCTTCCCTGATTCCTTTCCAGTCCTCATCGGTGATCGCATCGGCCAGCTCGTACAGCTCTTCGATGGTTTGTATCCGCAGCGAGTGGATTGTTTGCTTTTTATCCCAGGGGCATTTCTCCCTCAGTTCGGCCAGTATGTTCTGTAATCTTTCAAAAGATTGTGCGTAGCTCATGATTGAAAATGATTGCCGGTCGGCAACGATTACCACAAATCAACAAAAAAATTCCCGGTTCCCATCCGGTTATTCATTTCGGCACAGGAACCGGGTTAAGGTTTATCCCCAAACGGGTCGCTCTATTTCATCTTCCTGAAAAAGAACAGCAGCAGGAAAGCAAACAGCAGGTTCACCGGTATGGGCAGGAACAGCAGGTCGCCCAATGCCCGCTTAAGTATGCTATCGGGACCGAACAGGTAAAATGCCACATTAATAATGGTGAGCCCTACAAATCCTATAGCCGGCAGCTTCCGTGCCAGGCAGGCTCCTGCCCAGCAAAGGAAATACAGTGCCAGCACCAGCGGACGTAGCCAATACAGGCGCGATACCGAATCGTCGCCCAGGTAGTTCAACGCCTCGTAAACCGTCAGGACAAGGAGGAACAGGCCGATCAGCGGGAAAAATACTGGCATGGTCCTGAAGTACCGCACCAGCACATTGCCCTTCGGGCCTTCGGAAGCTATTGTTTCTTGTTTTTCCATCGCTTATTTAGGCAGCATCATACGATAATCCACGCGTACTTTTCCCTTGGAAATATCTTCCAGGCGCTTCTTCAGCAGGCGCTTCTTCAGCTGGGGCAGGTAATCGATAAAGAGCTTGCCTTCGATATGATCGTATTCGTGCAGGATTACACGTGCCGTAATACCATGAAAATCTTCTTCGTGCGCAACAAATTGCTCGTCCACATAACGCAGCCGCACATGTTCGGGGCGCTTGATGTCTTCCCGGATTTTTGGAATGCTGAGACAGCCTTCATTATAGGCCCAGGGCTCGCCTGTTGTTTCCACGATATGCGCGTTAATGAAGGTACGTTTCACCGGCTTTTCATTGGGATACTGCTTATGGTCTTCTTCGTCAAAGCCTTCCACGATCTGCTCGGTATCGACAACAAAAATGCGGACCGGGCGGTTGATCTGCGGGGCAGCCAGTCCTACGCCATTGGTGTGGTACATGGTCTCCCACATATCTGCGATCAGCTGCGGCAGGCCGGCATAATCGGGTGCTATATCCTCGCATTCCTTACGCAGCACGGGATGTCCATAGGCCACAATAGGTAAAATCATCTTTGGGTTCTCCTGTTTCTATGAATTAAAAAGAGTGCAAAGGTAAGCATTATCCGCTTGTTTATAGCCCTGTCCGCGGGGGAATACCGCCATCGATATCCTGACGGAATGGCCTCCCATTGGCAGGCAGCCCTTTCACAGCGTCTTATCTTTTCAAAAAATCCCGAACTTCGCAGCGCAATTTTCCTGACCTATGTCCTTTATTTTGTTCGACGGCCCGGCCCGTTACCGCTTTCTTCCCTTTACCCATACCCGTCCGATGGCCGATGTCCGCTGCGGCATCCTGACCATGCGGGAACGCTGGGAGCTACTGCTGGAAGCGGCGACGGGGACCCTTACCGAAAGCTACCTGCAGGGCGCCTTTCCCCTGCACAACGATGGACATACCCTCACCGATCACCTCAAAAGGTTGTTTGAGCAAAAACCCGGGGCAGCTTTCAGCCCGGGGCGCCAGGATACGGATGAGACCGTGCATACCTATATCAACAGTGCCGTATTTGCTACAGCAGATATGGCTGAAGCCATAAAAAAACTACAGCCGGAAGAAGCTTTGATCCAGGACGATGTGCTGATCGCATTCCGTACCAGCCAGCCACAGGTACAGGGCCAAGAGCTGGAGACGGCGCAGCAGATGGCAAAAACGATCAGCTACACCAGCTTTTTCCGGAAGCTGGAACAGGTATGGGATATTTTCGCTGCAAACGACCAATCCATCAGGGACGATTTTGCCCTCCTTACGGCAGGGCGGCAATCGCAGGAGCTGCCGGCTCATGTAACGGCGCTCAATCCCGGCCAGATATTTATCGAACCCGGTGCGAAAGTCTATCCCTGCATCCTGAACGCCGGCAGCGGCCCTATCTATATCGGTAAAGATGCCGAGATCATGGATGGCGTTATCATCAGGGGATCTTTTGCCCTGGGTGAGCACGCAGTGCTTAAAATGGGTGCTAAAGTATATGGCGCCACAACCATCGGACCCGGTTGCAAAGCCGGCGGGGAGATCAGCAACGCCGTCTTTTTCGCCAACAGTAATAAGGGGCACGATGGTTTCCTGGGCAATGCCGTGATCGGGGAATGGTGCAACCTGGGCGCCGATACCAATTGCTCCAACCTGAAGAACAACTATGATGAGGTGAAAATATGGGATGAATATGAGCACCGGTCGGTGAAGACCGGCCTCCAGTTCTGCGGCCTGCTGATGGGCGATCATTCCAAATGCGGCATCAATACCATGTTCAATACCGGCACTGTGGCGGGCGTCAGCTGCAATATCTACGGCGGCGGCTTTCCCGAAAAATTCATTCCCTCTTTCAGCTGGGGCGGCAGCGAAGGCATGACCACTTACACCCTGGATAAAGCCCTGGATACCGCCAACCGCATGATGATCCGGCGCAACCGCCAGCTGAGTGCAGATGAAAAGAGTATCCTGCAGCATGTATTTGAGCGCACGGCCAAACAGAGAGACCTGATGAACGTGACGCAACGACGCTAACCACAAAACATAACATTTCAAACCTTACATACATTCAAACCTCTTAAATTTTTACATGTCAAGAAAGAAAATTGTAGCCGGCAACTGGAAAATGAACCAGAATCTTTTTGAAGGGAAACAACTGGTGACCGACATCCTGAAAAGGACCGCAGCGCTTGAGCTTCCCGAAAACCTGGAAGTGGTGATCGCTCCGCCGTTCACGCAGCTTGAGCTGGCCGCTACACAGCTGAAAGAGGTGCCCGGCCATTTCCTTGCTGCTCAAAACTGCCACCAGGAAGCCTCCGGCGCTTACACCGGCGAAGTATCTGCCGGTATGCTGAAAAGCGTAGGCGTAGCCTATGTGATCCTCGGACACAGCGAGCGCCGCCAGTACTTCGGCGAAGATGAAGCCTTGCTGAGCAAAAAGACCGATGCTGCCCTGAGCCAGGGCCTGAAAGTGATCTTTTGTGTAGGCGAGCCCCTGGAGATCAGGGATGCCGGTACGCAGAACGACCTCGTACGCCGCCAGATCGAAGGCGCCCTGTTCCATCTTGATGCCGGCCAATTCGGCAATATCGTGATCGCTTATGAACCGGTATGGGCCATCGGCACCGGCCGTACCGCCACTGCCGCACAGGCGCAGGACATGCATGCTTATATCCGCAGCCTGATCGCTGCCCGATATGGCACTGAGGTGGCAGACCTGACACCGATCCTGTACGGTGGCAGCGCCAAGCCTTCCAATGCGCCCGAGCTGTTTGCCTGCCCCGATGTGGACGGCGGCCTTATCGGCGGCGCTTCGCTGAACGCCGATGATTTTGAAGGCATCATCAAAGCAGCCTTTTAATATTTTGCTTATGCTGTTTTCAGGAAATGGGCCATCCTTAAAAAGACAACAAGTGTATGATAACCATCACATTGTACAATCAACAGCCTGGAACAGAACCTAAAATGACAGAGGCCGGCTATGCCGCCTTTACTTTAGCATAAAAGATAGAACATACCTTAAAAAAATAGCTTAACTTCGTCAACTAATTTTATAAATACAGCTAATATGAGTTTAGAAGTGTCCGGCAGATTGCATGCCAAATTCCCTACGCAACAGATCAAAGACAATTTTTCTAAAAGAGAGTTCGTGCTGGAGCTCACGGATGAAAGCCCTACCGGTATGGTATTTACCAACTATGCTTCTTTCCAGTTGGTGAACCAGAGCTGCGCAGTGATCGATCAGTTCCAGGAAGGCGAGGTGCTTAAAGTGAACTTCAATATAAGGGGTAACCGCTGGGAACGCGACGGGCAGGTGCGGTATATTACCAACCTCAACGCCTGGAGGGTAGAAAGGGCTTCCGCTGCACCTGCAGCAGGCGCTCCCCAGCCCCAGCAGCAATATGCACAGCAGCCGCAGCAGCAATTTCAGCCGCAGCAGAACAATAACTTCGGCAATGCCGGCAACCAGCCCGACGATCTGCCGTTCTGATAAGAGAATGTTCAATATTCACGGTAAGCCTTGTTATATGACAAGGCTTATTTATTTTTGCCAGCTAAAACTTTATCGATGAAAAAATCCCTTCGCTTAGTGCCCCTTGTGCTGTGCCTGCTCCTTGTCCTGGCTGGCTGCAGCAAGAAAGATGACAATCTCCGCTATATTCCCAAAGACGCTATCGGCGTGATCGGCATTAATGCCGGGCAGCTGCTGGTGCAAAAAGTGGGCTTAAGCGCCATCTCGGGCAGTCCTATGCTGAAGGAAATGACCCGCGGCGCCGGCGGCGACACCTCACATTTCGACATAGAAAAAACAGGTATTGAATTCCTGTCGATCGTGTACGCTTATGCCGTACCCGACCTGCGCACGCAGAGCAAATCCCGCTACCAGGTACTGCTTCCTTTGAAAGACGCCGAAAAATTCAGCGCTTTTCTGAAAGATAAATTTAAAGAAGCGAAGCTGACCACTAAGGATAAGCTGTCTTTTGCCGTGCTGAATCCGAACATCTGTGTAGGCTGGAACAAGCAGACAGCCATAGTTGCCGCTACCATGCCCCAGCGGGAATGGGCCGACGACGGCAGCCTGAAGCCGGCGGCCGATAACACTACGCTGCTGACCGAGGAGATCGAGAAAACCTTCTCAATGCAGAAAGACCAATCGATAGCCACCAATGCAAAATTTACCGAGCTGATGAAAGCCGGGCACGATATCAGCGTATGGATGAACTATGAATCCCTGATGAACGTTATGCCCCAGGAAGAGCTGGGCCAGGCCGGTACCATCATGGCCTCACAGAAAAAGCTGATCAAAGATGCCTGCCTCGCCGGCGGTATCGACTTTGAGAAAGGCAAGATCACCGGCGATGCCCGCTACTATTTTAATCCCAGCGTAAAAGGCATTGCATCGGCGCTCGAAGTAAAATCGGTGAACAACGACCTGCTGAATAAGGTTCCCGGCAGCCAGATGAACCTGATGCTGAGCCATCATATCAATCCCCAGGGCATCAAAGCACTGATCGATACTATCGGTATGGCTCCCCTGGCCAGCGCCGCCCTCAAAGAAGTGAGCCTGAGCCTCGACGATATCCTGAACGCCTTTACCGGTGATTTCCTGCTCGCCTTTACTGACTTTAAAGTAACCACCGAAAGCCAGTCGTACACCCTGGCCGGCTCTTCTGTGAACTACACCAAACCGGTGCCCACATTCAAGGGTACCTTTTCGATGAAGATCAAGGATAAGGCTTCCTTTGACAAACTGTTGCAGCTGGCCCTCAGCAACGGCATGCTGTCGCCCGGCGCTGCACCCAATACTTATATGATCGGCGGATCGTTCACCCTGGCTACCGATGGCAGCTATGTCGTAGCCGCCAACGAGCCTGCCGTAGCCGCCAGCTTCCTGCAAACTTCCGGCAATACGGCGCTTAAGGTTCCGTCCGAGGCAAAGAGCAGTCCCTCCGGCTTCTTTATGGATATTAAAAATTCGATCAGCTCTGTACCGCTCGATCTGCTGTACGGCAAAGAAGATAGCTCGGTATTCCACGATGGCAAGCAATTGCTGGAATCCATCACGGCACATGGCGGTAAGCTGGAAGGCGACCATACCGACATGCATTTCGAAGCTACCTTCCAGAAGAAAGATGAGAACAGCCTGCTGCAGCTGATCCGTTTTGGCCAGAAAGTAGCCGAGGCAGAAAGAAGACCCTCAGATGATGTAGAAGAAGTAATTCCCGACAGTACTGAAGATGCCGTACCGGCAGAAGCTGCCGACAGCGCCGCAGTGCCGGCCACATAAGTTTTTTTGCACATGTTGTATAAAGGCCCCGCTACCCTTGGTGTGCGGGGCCTTTATCCTTCCCGCATCAGAGCATAAATGAAAAGCGGCTTATTGGCAATAAGTTACTATTTTTGACGCTTATAGCCAGGCAGGCATTCCTGCCGCAATAATGATGATCAATCCCCTGAAAAGAATATGCGCCTAGCTTTCTGGAAAAAGAAAAAACAGGATCCCAATAAGAAAAAGAAACCCGTATGGCGGGAATGGCTTGACGCCGCCTTGTTTGCGATCGTTGCAGCCACCCTTATCCGTACCTTCTTTATAGAAGCCTATACCATTCCCTCCGGCTCCATGGAAGGCACTATGCTGATCAACGACTATCTCTTCGTGAGCAAAGTGGCCTATGGACCCCGTATGCCCATGACCCCGCTGGCTGTTCCACTCGTACACAATACCATGCCTATCTTCGGCGGGAAGTCCTATACCGACGCGGTTCAATGGAAATACCGCAGGCTGCCCGGCTTTGGCAAAGTAAAACGTTACGATGTAGTGGTATTCAATTTTCCCAACAACGATACAGCTATGCTGATCGACCCTGCGCAGGATTATTATGCCGCGGTGCGTATGATGGGCAGGGATGCCGTGCTGAGCCGTACCGAGATCATTACCCGTCCCGTCGACAAGAAAGAGAACTATATCAAGCGCTGCGTGGGCATACCGGGCGACAAGATAGAGGTCATCGATGGCGTGGTCTACGTCAACGGCGCCAGGGGTGAGCTGTTTCCCCACCAGCGCATGGATTACCTGGTACAGGTCGGACCGCAGTTCCGCTACGATAACGATTACGGCGAAGAGCATCATATCCTGTTCCGCGGCGGCAACAATACCACCGGTATGGTGATGGAGATGGAATATGAGACCATGCAGGCCTACAGCAAGCTGCCGGGCGTGACCAGCATTACAACGGCTGTAGAGCCGAAAGGCAATGTAACCGGCCCCAGCGGGCAAGCCGTATATCCCCAGAACCCTGCCCTGTTCCCCTGGAACCAGGACAACTACGGCCCGATCCTGATCCCGAAAAAAGGGATGGCCATCGACATGACGCCGGCCAATGCCGTATTGTACCGCAGGGCCATCGAGACTTATGAAAAGAACAAATTTGAGATAAAGGAAGGCAGGTGCTTCATCAATGGCCAGGAAGCGGCCCGGTATACCTTTAAAATGGACTATTACTGGATGATGGGCGACAACCGGCACAACTCTGCCGACTCCCGTTTCTGGGGCTTTGTCCCGGAAGACCATATCGTAGGTAAAGCATCCTTCGTCTGGCTCAGCTATGGCAGCAACCCGGAAAACCAGGTTGATGCCTATACGAAAAAAGGTATCCGGTGGGGGCGCCTGCTACGCGGCGTAGGCTCCCTTCAGAAATAAGTTCAAAGCTGTCGCCTGTGGTGACAGCTTTTTTTTAACCTCGTCCTATAGCCCTTACCTGTTTGTTGGATTGTTCCCGAGATCATTAAGATATGTTACCGCACGCCGGCATTTTAAAATATAACGACAACGAGATCCACTGCCTCCGGATGGGCCGGGGCAGCAAGCTGCTGATCGCCTTTCACGGCTTCGGCAACGACGCCGCGATCTTTGCTCCGCTTGCCGCCCTGCTGGAGCAGGAATATACCATAGTATCGATAGACCTGCCGGGGCATGGCCTTACCCGCTGGAAGGACCCTTACTTCCGCAAGAAAGACCTGATGGCTATTGTCCAGGGCATACGGAACGATTTCGGTGCCGAACGGCTTTCCCTGCTGGGGTACAGCCTGGGCGGCAGGATATGCCTGAACGTAATCGAGCAGCAGCCCAACTGGATCGATAAAATGATATTGCTGGCGCCGGACGGACTGGAAAAGAATTTCTGGTATCATTTCGCCACCAGGAATCCGGTAGGCAAGCTGGGCTTCAAAAGCATGATGCGGGATCCCGACAAATGGATAAGCCGTGTCGGTTTCCTTAGGAAGTTTAAGATCATCGACGAATCCCGGTTTAAATTTGCCCAACGGAACCTGACCGACGAAAACGTAAGGCATCAGCTGTCTTATGTATGGCCGGTCACCAGCAGACTTGTGGTCAATATAGCGGCAGTGAAGTGGAACCTGAACAAGTACAAAGTGGAGACCCATCTTTTCATGGGACGGCACGACCGTATTTTTCCTCCGGCGCAGGGCGAACGGTTTATCCGGAACCTGAAGCAAGCCAGGCTGCATGTGCTGGACACCGGTCATAACCTGCTCGGAGCAGAGCAGCTGCCGGACATCTGCAAATCTTTATCCTGAAAAACGATGCGCATATTCCTTATCGGCATGCCGGGAAGCGGCAAAAGCTATTGGGCCCGCCAGGTGGGCGAGCTGCTGCATTACCGGCAGGTGGACATGGACCATGTGATCGAAGCCCGGGAAGGCAGCAGCATTCCACAGCTCTTCCAGGCCGGTGAAACCTATTTCAGGGAAAAGGAGCGGGAAGCCCTGCTCGCTGTCCTGGAGCAGTTTGCCGACAAGGTTGTAGTCGCAACCGGCGGCGGCGCGCCCTGCTATAAAGACAACCTGCGGCTGATGAAAGCAGCGGGCTGCGTGATCTACCTGGAAACGGAGCTTGAAGCTCTCCTGGCCAATATTGAGGAACAAGGGCTCGAACGCCCCCTGCTGGTCAATGGCAACCGGCAGGAGCTGGCCGAAAAATTGTCCCGGCTGTACAGGCAAAGAAAAGAAATATACGAGCAGGCACACCTGAAGATAGACACCGGAACGGCCAACCTGAGTACCTTTGCAGCAGCTCTCGAGCAATACCTTTCCGATAACAATCTTTCGCTCTGAACAATGTACAGACCCGCTCTTACTGCTGCATTCCTGTTCGCGCTTATCGGCGTGATCACCGGCGCCATGGGCGCTCATGCGCTGCGTCCCCACCTTACCGACGAGCTGCTGGCTTCCTATGAAACCGCAGTGAAGTACCAGTTCTACCACAGCTTTGCGCTGGCCATTGCCGGTATCCTGCATCAGGCTTTTCCTTCGGCATGGATACGCCGGGCCACCTGGGCCTTTCTTGGCGGCATCCTGCTTTTTTCCGGTTCCATCTATTGCCTGGTGTACCTGAAAGCAACGGCTTCCGTTGGCTTAGGCGGGCTGGGCATCCTGACGCCTATTGGTGGATTGTTCTTCATCGCCGGCTGGCTGTTCCTGCTTCTGGGTATCCGCAGGAAGGCCTGACAAAGGGCATAGTTCCCGGGAGCATATCAAGCTATAAACAATAGTTTCAGGAAACGGCAGCCACCGGTTCCGGTGCCTTTCTTTTCCGCAGCAGCAGGAAGGTTTCTCCCGCCAGGCAGCATAAGGCCACGATCACGCAGATCTTCCACAAGGGGAATGGATCATGTGCCTGGTTCCAGCCCTGGCGGCCTACGGTCTGCTCATCCAGCCAATGCAGCTTCGCCGGCGCCATCACCCGTTCCAGTGAAGTACGGGAAATGCTGCCCAGCAAAGACTCCTTGCGGAGCGCATTCAGCCCCACCAGCACCGTATCTTTCGAGGCCTCGCTGTACAGCTGGTAAAAGCCGGCGTCCCTGGCGGTATTGTTCAGGTAAAGCTCTACACCGATGCCGGCGGGCCGCTGCGAAGGGATTGCATCGAAGCCGGGCCTGGCGAGATGCCATACCTTCCGGTCGTCCGTACCTGATACCGGCAGCCACAAGGGCGCGCTGCTGCCCACAGCCCGCGCATAGATATTGCCACCGCTCCCCTGCACTGCCATCTTATACAGGACCGGAACGAAGAAGTAGCTTAACACAAAATTGGAGCTGCGGTCATCCAGCGAAGAAGCGCAGAGATAGAGCTTGCCCTGCATCAGCGAATATTGCGCCAGGAAAGGCTTGCCATCGCGAAAGCTCATCAGCGCCTGCTGGTTGGCGGCTACCGAAGCATCGACAGGGTATCGCTTTACGGCCACCGGCAGCTGTATGTTGTCCGGCACTTTTTCAAACACATCCTGCAGCAAAGGATGTGCCTGCTGCAGGGATACCACCTGCTGTCTACTTGTATCTACTTTCCCAAGGCTGATATCGCCCCAGCTTTTCAGGGCCTGATTAAATGCATCGGCGTCGGTAATGTTACCGGGAAAAAGCAATATGTTCTGCCCGCGCTGCAGGGCTTCTTTGACGGCTTCCTGCACATCGGGCGTGATCCGGGAAAGATTTTGCAGGATCACCAGGCTGTATTGCGGCCACTGCGCCTTATTCACCGAGCCGGCATGCTCCTGCTGCACGCGGAAGCCCTGATAGGTGCGGAAGGCAGCTTGCAGGTAAGGATTAATGGTTTCGTCACTAACGATCAGCACGGAAAGGTTGGGCGTGGTGCGCGCCGCAATGCGGAAGGTATCGTCGAAGCTCAACGGATGATCCTCCAGGCTGATGCTGATCTGCTGCCAGCCGGCGCCATTCAGCTGCAATGGCAGGGTATCTGTCCAATCCTTACCCGCTTCAGGGGAGATCGCGCTCACCGCCCTTACCTGCCCGCCCACAGCCACGCTCAGGTTGCTGCCCTGTTCCTGCGCTGCACCGCTTTGCTTTATCCGCACTACCAGCGGATTGGACTGGCGGGTATCGAGGTTTAGGGAAAGGAAGTAAGCCGTATCGATATACAGGTTAGACACTTTATCGGCAGTAAGCGGATAGCAGTACACCGTGGCGTTTACCGGCTGCGGCAGCTTTTCGTCTGCATCCAGCGTGCTTTGCTGCAGATCGCTGAACAGGTAGATATTCCAGGGCTCTTTCCCTTCGTTCGCCTGTGCGGCAACAATGCTGTTCATTACCTGCCGCAGGGAAGCTACCCGCGCTACCGGCCGGATGGCATTCAGCGCCTCAAGCGCTTCGCTGCGCAGCATAGGCCGCGTGGCAGCCAGCTTATCATTGCTCAGCAGGAGGAACCGCGCCGTATTGCCGGAAGCGGCAATCAGCTGCCGGACTTTCTTCTTTGCCTGCTGCAGCAGGCTTTCCTGTCCTTCCCCTATCGTCATGCTATACGAATTATCGATATAGATCGCCGATACCGCAGCTTTTCCTTCGGTACCCCTGCGGCCCAGGAAAGGCTGTGCAAAAGCCAGCACCAGGGCCAGCAGAAAAATCATCCGCATCAGCAGCAGGCGCCAGTTATGTACTTTCGCCTGCCTTTTGGTCGACAGCTGGATATTCCTCAGGAAGCGGGTATCAGGGAAGGCAACACGTTTGTAGCGCCGCAGGTTGAACAGGTGGATCAGCACCGGGATCACCAGCGCCAGGCCGGCCAGAAGAAACAGGGGAAAAAGAAAGCCCATAGCTTCAAAAATAGCGAGTTCGGCGCAAATAAACAGAAAAAAGATAAAGCCGGAAGCCCGTGGGGAAAGGCTTTCGTCCTTATGTTTTTTACTTACTTTTGGCCCATGCGCAAGTACCTGCACTGGAAAACATACCTGGTTGTCTTTGCCCTTACGATCGTCGGCTTTGCCTTGTACTACTTCAACCAGGTAGCCAAGGATATGGCTGTGGAAGAGGAGAAAAGAGTAGTCATGCTGGTGGAAGCCTTCCGCACGATAGCCATAGGATCACCGCAGGCACAGTCCGATGTTACTTTTGCATCGAAAGTCATTACAGAGAATACAACCATACCGCTGTTCCTTACTACGGACAAGGGAGAGATCACCAGCACGCAGAACCTGGACAGCAGCCGCCTGATCAACGATCCGGAATACCTGGCTCGTAAATATGAGGAGTTCAAGCGACTGCACGAGCCCTTGCCCTACGATTACAGCACACCCGGCCTACCGGGCAAGGGCTACGTCGTCTATGGCGACTCTATACTGCTGAACCGGCTTCGTTATTATCCCCTCCTTATCCTTGCGATCATTGTTTTTTTCCTGCTCATCGTGATCATTGCCATTTCCAATGCACAGCGCAGCATACAAAACCAGGTATGGGTGGGCATGTCCAAAGAGACCGCTCACCAGCTGGGGACCCCCTTATCCTCTATTGTGGCCTGGATGGAATTGCTGAAGGATAACGAAAGCAACCGCGAATGGATATCGGAAATGGAAAAAGATGTATCACGGCTGCAGCTGATCGCCGATCGTTTTTCCAAGATCGGTAGTGTGCCCCAGCTGAAGGAAGAGAATCTCGTTGACCGCCTGCAGGGTATGGTGGAATACATGCGTATGCGTAAGCCGCAGAAAGTAACGATCGATTTTGAGCATGAAGAAGACGATGTACAGGTACTGCTCAGCGGGCCACTGTTCGACTGGGTGATCGAGAACCTGATGCGCAACGCACTCGACGCCATGGAGGGCGAAGGCCGGATACTGATCACCTTGACCAATCAGCCCCGCCTGGTCACCATCGATCTCAGCGATACGGGCAAAGGCATTCCCAAAAATAATTTTAAGAAGGTGTTTGCCCCCGGCTACTCTACCAAGCAGCGCGGCTGGGGCCTGGGCCTGTCGCTGGCCAAGCGTATTATCCAGAAATACCATAATGGCAGTATCTTTGTAAAATCGTCGGAACCCGGCAAAGGCACTACTTTCCGCATCGTATTCAGGAGGTAGCGCAGGCGCGTCAAAACCTGCCCGCTCATGAAAAATATTCTTTGTTTGGCCTGCCTGTTGCTGATGCTTTGCGGTGTCCGCCCGGCCAGAGCACAGGTCGTATTTTCTACAGATTGGAAAAGCGATGCCCAGGTGATCGTCTATGTGACCGATTCCAAAAGCGACGCCGACATCGTAGTGTATAAAACCAAAAGCAAAAGCGATGCCGAAGGCAAGAACGAAGGCGTATGGTATTTCACCGAATGGAAAAGCGATGCCAAAAAACAGATCTATTTTACCGATTGGAAAAGCGATGCCGACCTTATCGTCTATTTCACCGAATCAAAAAGCGATGCCGGCTGGAAAAGCAGGAAGAAGATGCATCTGCTCTACTAGCTTATGGAGATAAAGATCAGGGAAGCGCAGGAACGCGACCTGCAGCAGATACTGGACATCTACAACGATGCGATATTAAACACCACTTCGGTGTATAATTACAAGCCGCACACACTGGCTATGCGCCACGAATGGTTCCGCCAGAAGCAGCAGGACGGCTTCCCGGTTTGGGTAGCTGACCTGGACGGGCAGGCCATCGGCTTCGGCACCTATGGCCCTTTTCGCCCCTGGGCCGCTTACAAATACACTGCCGAGATATCGGCCTACATCGATCCCGCACACCGGGGCAGAGGGATAGCCAAGCTGCTGTATCCGCAGCTGCTGGCATCGGCGCAGCAACAGCAGCTGCATGCGCTGGTTGCCGGCATCGACGCTACCAACGAGGCCAGCCTGAAGCTGCACCGGCATTTCGGCTTTGAAGAGGTGGGCCGTTTCAGGGAAGTAGGCTACAAATTCGGTCAATGGCTGGACCTGGTCTTTATGCAACTGTTGTTACCCAAACCCGAACATCCTACTGAAGATTAAGCTATGTTCTTTCTTAATGGCGATAGCAAACCCAATAGTCCTCCGAAACGTATCGTATCGCTGGTCCCCTCCCAAACCGAGCTCCTGTACGACCTGGGCCTGGAGGAAGAGACAGTAGGTATCACCAAATTCTGCGTGCATCCCGATTCCTGGTTCCGGAGCAAGACAAGAGTAGGCGGCACCAAAGCGCTGCACCGCGATCGTATTGCTGCACTGCAGCCCGACCTGATACTTGCCAATAAGGAGGAGAATGTAAAAGAGCAGGTAGAGCGCCTGCAGGATATAGCACCGGTATGGATCAGCGATATCCATACCCTGGACGATGCCCTCGAGATGATCCGTACCGTGGGTGCACTTACGGATAAGAAGGATAAAGCAGACACCATCGCCGGGCGTATCGCAGCAGACTTCGGCGGGTTGGAAGCCTTCTCCCCTGCTCGTTCCGCGCTATACCTGATCTGGCGTAAGCCCTGGATGACTGTGGGTCGCGATACCTTTATCCACGATATCCTTCAGCGCGCCGGGCTGACCAACAGCTACGCAGACGGGGAACGCTATCCTACCATCAGCAATGAAGACATCATCGCCCGTAATCCCTCGCTGGTGCTGCTTTCATCGGAGCCCTATCCGTTCAAACAACAGCATATACAGGAATTACAGGCCCTGCTGCCTGCAGCAACCATACAGCTGGTCGATGGTGAGCTATTCAGCTGGTACGGCAGCCGCCTGCTGCATACTGCCGCTTACCTGAAGCAGCTGCAGCATACATGGTAAGTCGTTAAAAATAGCCGAAGTAAACTCTGGAGAAAGTGCTGTATTCAATATTGATCTCGTCGCCTTCTTCGTAGAGCTCAAAGTCTTCCTTGCTCACTTCTATGCTGAGCCGGAAAGTGGAACGCAGAAAAAAATGACAGGTATCGTTGCTATTGACGTATTGCTTGCGGCTGATCTCGGTACTCTCAATGGTTTTGTTACCCAAACGGATGTCTTTTCGCAGCGGCTTCAGGCTGCGGGCATAGACGATATAGCTACCCACAGCGACGATCAGCAATAGAACAATCATACCCAGCACATAGTAGAGGTATACCCGTGGCTCCTGCTCTTCACGCAGCTGCGCCATGGCCGGTGTATCCCGGCTGCGCTTGATGCTTTCCATAATGATACCCATGCAGCAGGGCACGATCACGAACAGCACGGCCAGCATCCGGGTGGTTTTTAAAAAGGCGTGTTTTTCCCTGGCTTCTTTTTCTTTGAGGTAAGAAAGCTCCGAGTCGTTCATCGGCTCCAGGTATGTATAGGCAGCTCGGGGCATCGTAATTTTGCCAGCCTAAAGTAAGGCAAAAAAAGTATTTTTGACGCCTATTTCAATGAAAATGTACATCAACCGATTTTGCAGCATCAGCCCTGCGGGCATCCTTACACAGGACACCCCGGTAGCGGCACTTCAGCAACCGGCGCGGGGCAAAGCCGCCTGCATCGAGCCCGATTACAAGGAGTTGATCGCCCCCATGCAGCTGCGCCGCATGACCAAACCGGTGCGCACAGGTGTGGCAGCCGCAAAGCTTTGCCTGGGTGAGGTATTGCCGGATGCGATCCACGTGGGCACGGCCTACGGCATGCTGCAGGATTCGGAAAATTTCCTGCAAAAGATGATCGTGCAGGAAGAGCAGACCCTTAACCCCACAGCCTTTATCCAATCGACGCACAATACAGTATCCGGGCAGATCGCTTTATCGCTGGCCTGTACTGCCCACAACATGACCTATGTGCACAAAGCGCATTCCTTTGAGAGTGCCTTGCTCGATGCGGCGCTGATGCTGGCCGAGCGGCCGGAAGCTACAGTGCTGGCCGGCGCTGTAGACGAATGCACGGATACCAGCTACGCGATACTCGAACGCTTTGGCAAATACACCGCTGCCGATATTGCCGGCGAAGGCGCTGCCTTTTTTTCTTTATCTGCCCGCAGGACACAAGACACGCTGGCACAGCTCAGAGCATTCGACATGTTCTCCGCTGCTGATGAAAAGACCGTTGCTGCATCATTGGAACAGTTCCTGCAACAACATGAGCTTCCTGTCGCAGACAACGATCTCCTGCTACTGAATGCGCCGGGGTCCGACCGTTCCGGCGGCCCTTTCCGGGACCTGGAAACGATAACCTACAACCAATACTGTGGCGCTTATCCTACGGCATCTTCCTTTGGCCTGGCATTCGGCATTGCGCTGCTGAAAACCGCAACCACCCGGCGCTGCTGGATACTGAGCGGCTGGGGACAGCACTACAGCGTCCATTGCCTGGAGCGCTGAACATAAGTGTGGCCCCATCTTTCAGACAGGGCCACGGTACAAGTAGGATCGGGAAATTACTTATTGACATTTACAGTAGGCCATGCCGGCTTAAAGCTGTGCTGCCAGTCCTGCCAGGGGGTTGACTTGTGGTTGTTGCCGCCCAGGTATTTCAGGATGCTTTCCATCTGGAAGATCTCCAGGTAACCAGGCATCGGCTGCGCATTCTCAAAGTTCTCATCCATAAAGACGGTAGTGGGATAAGAGAGACGGCCCTGCAGCAACTGCACGGCCAGCTCATTCACTCTTTTCTGAGCGGAGTATTCCCATTTCTTACCCTGGAAGGTTACGGCATTGCGCTGCTCGGCATCGAACTTAACTGCGTAGTAATGCTCGTTCACGTAACGGATCAACGAATCGTTGCTGTAGGTCTTTTTGTCCATCACCTTACACCAGCCGCACCAGCCGGTATACACATCGATCAGCACTTTTTTCGGATGCTGCTTCATTTTGGCTTCCGCCTCTTCAAAGCTGATCCAATGGATCTCTTTGGCGTCTTTGCTGTTATCGGCGCCGTCCGTTTTATCTGTAGCGCAGGCAGCCTGGGAAAAAGCGAACAGGATGCCCAGCAGCGAAAGTATCTTTTTCATGAACTCTTCTTTGGATGATTAAAATAGGGATATCTTTTAAGACAGGTGCTTTTCAATTAAAGTTAGCACCGGCGTCCGGTATCCCGGCCAATAAGTATGCAATTTACTGATTAGAAGGCTTAGTTTTGCCATCTTAACAATATAAAAGCGAAGATGAAAATAGCGGTAGCCATTACCGGCGCGAGCGGCTCGATCTATGTGCAGCAGCTGCTACATAAGCTGGACCTCCTGAAGGACCAGATCACCGAAGTAGGGATCGTGTGGAGCGACAATGCCAAAACAGTATGGGAAGAAGAGCTGGGCAATAAAGATTATGATCAGTTTCCTTTTAAAGTATGGGCTAAAAATGATTTCTATGCCCCCTTTGCTTCCGGCAGCGCCGACTACCAGGCGCTGATCATTTGTCCCTGCAGTATGGGTACCCTGGGCCGGATCGCCGGCGGCATCAGCGACAACCTCATTACCCGCGCTGCAGATGTGATGCTGAAGGAAAGGAGAAAGCTGATCTGCATGATCCGCGAGATGCCCTACAGCCTGGTCCACATCAACAATATGAAAACCGTAACCGAAGCCGGCGGTATCATTTGTCCTGCTTCACCCTCTTTTTATCACAAACCCCAATCCCTGGAAGAAGCGACCCAAACCGTTGTCGACAGGCTGATCAACCTGGCCGGCCTGCAAGCCGGGGGCTTCCGATGGGGACAATAAAAAAACCTCTTTGATGGAGATCCGCAATTTAAAAGATACAGCGCTCGCCGATATCGTAGCGAGCATTGCCGAGGCATTCGCTGATTATTTTGTTCCTATTTCTGCCAATGTTACTTATTGGCAAAAACGGCTGGAAGCCGCCAGAGTTGACTTTTCCAGGTCCTACGGCCTGTTTGACAAGGACCGGCTGGCGGGCTTTATCCTCAATGGCATCGATATGCTGCAGGGACAACTAACGGCATTCAATACCGGCACCGGTGTGCTGGCAGCAGCACGCGGACATAAAGTCGTAGACCAGCTGTATGCCTATGCGCTTCCGCTATTGCGCGAGAGCGGCATTACCTTGTGCAGCCTGGAAGTGATCGATCGGAACGAAAGAGCCATTCATGTGTACGAACGCATCGGGTTTAGCATACACAAGAAGCTGCACTGTTTCAGGGGCCGGCTGCAAGTTGGCGCTACAGGTGTACAGGCCAGCCGCGTGCCTTTTGCCGCTATAGCAGATGCAGCACTCCCCTGCGACGCTTTTTATTCCTGGGACAATACCGCAGCGGCCGTGCAGGCGGCTGGCGACAGGTACCATTGCTATACCTTGGAACAGGAAGAAAAAACGATCGGCTATTGTATTCATAACCCGGAAACAGGGCACCTGATCCAGTTTGAAGCAACTACCGGCAACCCGGACGACTGGCAGCCGCTATTGACCGGCATTGCGACAATCGCGCCGGAAGTCAGGATCAACAATGTAGATGGCAGCCGCAAAACGCTGCTTGAAGCCCTTAACGCTGCCGGCCTGGAAAACTTCCTGGACCAATATGAAATGCGGATGCCCCTTGCCGGCTCCTGAGAATGATTTAACTTGCCCGGATAAAAAAGAAAACCGATATGGCTAAAAAAGAGCAGAAGGAAAGAAAACATATTCCTGTAGTCAATAAAAAGTCGCTGGCTTTTTTTGAAAGATACATCAACAACGCGGCGCCGACAGGCTTTGAAGCCGAAGGGCAGAAGCTGTGGCTGGATTATATCCGCCCTTATATCGACGAGCACTATGTCGACAATTATGGTACTGCTGTGGGCATCATCAATCCCAAGGCAAAATACAAGGTAGTGATCGAAGCTCACGCCGATGAGATTTCCTGGTTTGTGAATTATATTACCAGCGATGGCCTTATCTATGTGATCCGCAATGGCGGCTCCGACCATATGATAGCCCCTTCCAAAAGGGTGAATATCCATACCGATAAAGGCATTGTCAAAGCCGTATTCGGCTGGCCGGCGATCCATACCCGCAGCGGAGAGAAAGAGGAAACCCCCAAAGTGAAGAATATCTTTCTCGATTGCGGCTGCACTTCCAAGGAGGAAGTAGAAGCGCTGGGTATTCATGTCGGCTGTGTGATCACTTATGAAGATGAGTTCATGGTGCTGAACGACCGCTATTATGTAGGCCGTGCGCTCGACAACCGCGCCGGCGGCTTTATGATCGCAGAAGTTGCCCGCCTGCTGCATGAAAACAAAAAGAAGCTTCCTTTCGGCTTATACATCGTCAACTCCGTACAGGAAGAAATTGGCCTTCGGGGCGCAGAGATGATCGCAGAGTACATACAGCCCAATGTCGCTATCGTTACCGACGTAACCCACGATACATCTACGCCTATGATCAGCAAGGTAAGCGAAGGGGATCTCGCTTGTGGCAAAGGCCCTGTAGTAACCTATGCACCGGCCGTGCAGAACAACCTGAACCGCCTCATCATCAAAACAGCGGAGGACAATAAGATCCCCTTCCAGCGGTCGGCCTCTTCGCGCTCTACCGGCACCGACACTGATGCCTTTGCCTATTCCAATGCAGGCGTGCCCTCGGCGCTTATTTCCCTGCCGCTGCGCTATATGCACACGACCGTGGAAATGGTGCACAAGGAAGATGTTGATAATGTGATCCACCTGATCTACAACAGCCTGCTCAACATTAAGGATGGTCATGATTTCCGTTATATTCAATAATATTTTCAGCCCGACGGTATGAACGAACAAATTTTCTGGCAGCTGATCGATAAAGCCCGTGCTGCCCGCAACAGCAATTTTGAGACCCAATGTGTTACCCTTACGGAGCTGCTGATCCCCTATTCCGCCGAGGACATTATTGCCTTTGAGCACATCCTGCGCGAAAAGATCGAGGAAGCTTCTACCTGGCCTATCATGGCGGCAACCTTCGTGGTCTGCAGCTTTATTTCCGACGATACTTACGAAGACTTCCGTGCCTGGATGGTCGGACAGGGCAAAGAGCATTTCTATAAGATACTCGCAGATCCCAACGTGATCTGCGATATCCTTTTGCCCAAAGAAGCACGCGACCTGGGCGGTGAGTACATGCTATTCGTTGCGGCCAATGCCTGGCTGGAAAAGCTGGACAAAGACAATGAAGATGAGTTTTATGAGCTGATCGACCATCCGGAAGAAAAGGTGATCGAGCAGCGCTGGCCCGAGACCAAGGAGGAATACCGCAAGCTGTTCCCCCGCCTGTACGATACCTTCTGGAATGAAGATCGTATACAGGAAAGGCTTTCGGAGGCTGAAGAAGAAGAATAGACGGCTTACCGGCAGCCCGTTAACGGGCTGCCGCAGCTAAAGAGCCGCAGACAAACCTGCGGCTCTTTTTCAATCAAAACAATATGAACCATATATTCCATTACAGCATCAGGAAGCTGGACCTTACCGACCTGGAAGCTTATAAGCGGCTTCGCCTCGAAGCCTTGGAGCAGGAGTCCTCCGTGTTCAGCAGTACTTACGAACGGGAGGCTGCCTTTGCAACCGGTGATTGGGAACAAAGGCTGAACAACCCGCAATCGGCTTCTTTCGGTCTGTTCCACGACCAGGAGCTGGTAGGTATCACCGGCATTGTCATTACTGATCCCGGCAAATGCGAAGCGACGCTTGTCGCCTCTTACATCCGGAAGCACCACCGTGGCAAAGGACTATCTGCGCTGCTGTACCGGGAACGGATCGCCTGGGCCAGGGATATAGGGCTGAAGCAGATCATCGTCTCCCATCGCGGGGGCAATGAAGCCTCCCGGCGGGCGAATCAACACTTCGGCTTCCGGTTCACGCATGAAGAAATGATGCAATGGCCAGACGGCGTCATAGCGGCCAATGTGTATTACCAGCTCGACCTTTGACACGACAGATGCTCATGCAACGCTCGTCCCGAACTTACACTTCCATAAGGTAATTGTATTATTTTTATGATCTGCCTTACCTGGCACCCTGAGATACCGGCAGAGCTTTATTATTATTGTACCTGAATAATGCTCTTGCCGGAATACCAGTTAAAAAATCCGGGATAAAAAATGCCCCCTATGCAGATTACCGAAGCCGCTGCGATGCTGCGATGCCCGTTGCTGGAACAATACGGCGCGCCCGTGCGCTGGGCCGATCTTGGTTGCGGCAGCGGTGTGTTTACCAGGGCCCTGGCTATGCTGCTTCCTCCCGGCAGCAGCATTTATGCTGTCGACAGAGCAGCATCCTGGTCCGACCCCGGCGACTTGCCGGTAACCATTCATTTCCTGCTGGAAGACTTTGAAACGGCCAGCCTGGATCTGCCACCGCTGGATGGTATCCTGATGGCGAATGCCCTGCATTACGTACGCCGGCAGGACGCTTTCCTGGCCAGGATCAGGCAGCACCTGGCGCCTGATGGCGCTTTTCTCATGGTGGAATACGACACAGATAAACCCGTACAGACCTGGGTGCCCTATCCCATCAGCTTCGCATCTTTAAGCAAGCTCTTCCGGGGGCAGGGCTTTGCCCGGATAAGTAAGCTGCAGGAACGTCCTTCCGTTTACCGGAGCGGCAAACTGTACAGCGCTTTGCTGCAACACTGAAACCCTTAATCTTTAATATACGCGCCTATGCATGCCGGTCAACGTTACACGCTTAAAGAATTCCTGCTCTGGACACGGAGAGACATTTACATCCTGATCGCATTCGCTACGCTTCCTACAGCCCTGCTTTTCTTTTTCCACTGGCAATGGCTGGCTATACCCTGGGTACCGATCGCGCTGGTCGGAACGGCGGCCGCTTTCATTGTCGGCTTCAGGAATACGCAGACTTATAACCGCCTGTGGGAGGCACGGCAGATCTATGGCGCGATCGTCAATACCAGCCGCGCCTGGGGCATGCTGGTCAAAGACAATATCGGTATCCCTGGCACAGATCCCCAGCCTGGCATACACCAGCAGATGATCTACCGGCACATTGCCTGGCTTACTGCGCTCCGCTATCAGTTGAGGGAAAACAGGGCTTGGGAAAACGCGCGCAGCAAGCCTTCGTATATCGAATATGGCCGGCTGTACCGTGTCGAAGAATGGGAAACCAGGTTGGATGAGGCATTGAAGCCTTTCCTTTCGGAAGAAGACCTGCACTATGTGCTGAGCCGGAAGAATCGGGCCACACATATTATCGGGCTACAATCGGCGCAGCTGAAGGCGTTGAAATCCCAGGGACATATCGACCCGCTGGATTATGTCGAGCTGGAGCAGCTATTGGTCAACCTTTATGAGCAGCAAGGCAAATGCGAGCGCCTGAAGAATTTCCCCTATCCCCGGCAGTTTGCTACCATCAACCAGATGTTCATCCGGCTTTTCGTATGCCTGATCCCTTTCGGCACCTTGGGCGAGTTCAGCAAGCTGAGCGATAAGCTGGGCAGCTGGATCATATGGCTGGCCATACCTTTCTCTGTCATCATTTCCTGGGTGTTTATGGCTATGGAAAAGATCGGGGAGAGTACCGAAAATCCCTTTGAGGGCAGCGCCAACGATGTACCGGTTACCGCGATGAGCCGTACCATAGAGATCGATCTGCGCGAAATGCTGGGCGAGCAGGACCTTCCTCCTGCACTTGCTCCGGTCAACAATATACTGATGTAAAAAAGGAGAAGTCAAGTTATAAAACCTGACCTCTCCTTTTTTATTTCCCAAATTTTTTCTTCAATTGGCTCAAGGCATCATGAATATTATCGCTGGGCCGGCTAGCATCTTTCTGCCGTATTTCCGCAGCACGCTTGGCGCGGGGCTGCTGTGCCGGTGGGTCCTGTGTCTGCTTGATGGATAAGGCGATCCGTTTACGGGGGATGTCGACCTCGGTTACTTTGACCATGACTTTATCGTTCAGCTTCAGCACCTCGGCCGGATCGGTAATGTATTTGTGCGCGATCTCCGAAACATGCACCAGGCCGTCCTGCTTCACACCGATATCGACAAAAGCGCCGAAGCGGGTAAGGTTGGTAACGATGCCCGGAACGATCATACCGGCATGCACATCTTCGATAGCATAAATACCGGCAAATTCAAAAGCCTGCGCTTCGCTTCGGGGGTCCAATCCGGGCTTTTTCAGTTCTTTCAGGATATCCTGCAGGGTATGCAGGCCAACCGTATCCGACACATATTTCTGGGGAACGATATGGTTAACGACGGCTTCGTTGCCCACCATTTCCTTCAGCCCGATACCATTGTCGGCCGCCATTTGCGCCACTACTTTATATGCTTCGGGATGCACACCGCTTTCATCGAGGGGATTATCGCCGCCCTTGATCCTCAAGAAGCCTGCGCATTGCTCAAAAGCTTTGTTGCCCAGCCGGGGCACCTCCAGCAGCTGCTTACGATTGGTAAAGCGGCCTTTCTCTTTCCGGTAGCTGACGATGTTTTCGGCGATAGACGGCCCTATCCCGCTCACATAGCTCAGCAGGTGCTTGCCTGCGGTATTGAGGTTGACGCCTACAGCATTCACGCAGCTGACCACGGTCTGGTCCAGCTTTTCTTTCAGGCGCACCTGGTTCACATCGTGCTGGTATTGCCCTACGCCTATGCTTTTAGGATCGATCTTCACCAGCTCGGCTAGGGGGTCCATCAGCCTGCGACCGATGCTCACTGCACCCCGCACGGTAATATCATGATCGGGGAACTCTTCCCTTGCGATCTCTGAAGCAGAATAAATTGAAGCCCCGTCCTCGTTCACCAGGAATACCGGTAAGCCGGTATTCAGCTTCTTGATGAACTGCTCGGTCTCACGACCAGCTGTACCATCGCCGATGGCGAAAGCCTCTATTCCAAATTCCTTTATATAGGTACGGATCTTATGCTCTGCGTCAAGCAATCGGTTGTTCTGCTCATGCACATAGATAAGATCGTTCTTTTGCAGCTCACCTTTTTCATCCAGGATCACCACCTTGCAGCCGGTACGATAACCCGGATCGATAGCCAGTATTCTCTTGGTGCCTAAAGGTGAGGAAAGCAGCAGCTGGCGCAGGTTTTCGGCAAATACAGCGATCGCTTCCTCGTCGGCCTTTGTTTTCAGGGCCATACGGAACTCGCTTTCGAGGCTGGGCTGCAACAGGCGGCGGTAAGCATCCCTGATCGCTTTCTTTACCTGGTCGGCTGCCTCGTTATTGGCTTTAATAAACTGCTTCTCGATCTTCGGCAATGCAGCTTCTTCATCAGGCGCAATGCTCATCCGTAAGAAGCCTTCCATAAAGCCGCGCATGATCGCCAGCATACGATGGGAAGGTATCTTAGACACCGGCTCCGAGAAGTCGAAGTAATCTTTGTATTTGATCCCTTCTTCCTCTTTACCGCTCAGTATTTTACCCTGTACGGTAGCCTGCGTTTCAAACAGCTTACGCATACCGGCACGCACCTCGGCATCTTCATTCACCATTTCAGCAATAATGTCCCGGGCGCCTTGCAGTGCGCTGTCTCCGTCGCTTACCTTATCGTTGATATAAGCTGCCGCTTCGGCTGCGGGCAGGATATCGCCTTGCTCCAGCAGCAGCAAAGCCAATGGCTCCAGGCCGTTTTCACGGGCTGTTTGCGCTTTGGTCTTCCTCTTGGGTTTATAAGGCAGGTAAATATCTTCGAGCTCGTTGAGTGTGGTCGCCTGGTCCAGTTTATCCTGCAGCAGCTCCGTCATCTTACCCTGCTCGTTAATGGTTTTTTCAATAAACGCTTTGCGGTCGGTAAATTCCTGCTGGAAGCGGGCTTCCTCCTGTATTTGCTGGATCTGTACCTCGTCCAGCGCACCGGTCCGGTCTTTACGGTAACGCGCAATAAAAGGAATGGTCGCCCCTTCCGATAGTAATTCCAATACGGCAATAACCTGCTTTTCGGGCAAGGCAAGCTTACCGGCTACAGGCGCTGAGAATGCAATCATGTCTGTTCTTGTTCAAAAAAATAAAGGATGGCGAAGGTAACGAAAAAGAAGCTGCCAGGCTATTCCCGTATCACCTGCACTTTTCCATCGGCGCTAATGCGGAGGATGCGCGAAGGTGGCGTTTCGTTTTGCTCGTCCTGGCGGTGATCCACTACATAGTCGACACCTTCTTTTATGATGGTTTCTATATCTGCAAAGCCTTTCGGAGAGGGCTTCCCGCTTGTGTTGGCAGAAGTAGAGACCAGCGGTCGCTTCAGTCTTTTGATAAGACTTTTACAAAAGGAATCTTTTGTAATACGGATGGCTATGCTGCCATCGGCATTGACGAGGTTGTCGGGTAGCCCGATCGCCTGGTCATAGATCACAGTAGTGGGCCGCTCAAACTCTTGTATCATACCCACAATGTCGGGATGCGGGTTCGCTATATATTGAAAAATAGACTTGGGTTCTGCGAGCAGGATGATCAGGCTTTTTGTATCGTCCCTTTTTTTAAGGCTGTAGATACGGCTTATGGCTGCGGCATTGGTGGCGTCGCAGCCGATACCCCATATCGTATCGGTGGGATAAAGAATAAGGCCGCCTTGTTGCAGCACTTCCAGGGCTTTATTGATCTCTTGATTCATCGGTAAAGAACGACAGCAAAGGTACGACGAAAGAAGCTTTAGCGGCATATGCGTGGCGCACCTTGCCTGGTCCAAAAGAGAAGCGCCGCCCGCGATACGGGCGACGCTTCTCTTCCTTAAAATTAGGTTACCGCAGGGAAATGCTGCGCACAGCCTTGCTCCCCTGTCGCGGATTTGTTACTTTGAGATAGTAGATGCCCCGTGAGAAAGCACCCACAGGTATTACGACGCTCTTCTGCACCGTACCGCTCCATAGTTTCTGCCCAAGGGCATTGAACAAAACCAGGTCCAGCTGCCCCATACCTTTATTGGTTACGTTGATCTCATTCACAGCCGGATTGGGGTAGATCAGCAGATCGTTGCGGAGCTGCGCGTCGGCAACCGACATAACCTTGTTGGTATCGATGAGCTTGAAGTTAACATCCGAAATATCAAAGAATACATTGCCGGCGCCCTTTACCTTTACCCTGGCCCTGAAAGAATAGGTATCGGGCATCATTAATGTTGCGGAACCGGTATTGGGTACGCCGGTGGCCAGCGTGAAGGGATAGGTAAAGCCGCCGTCTACAGAAAGGAAAATGTCTACATTGGCTGCGCTGATGGGTGCAGCATCAGTTTGCGACACGTCCCAGGTGATCGTCTCAGAGGCGTTGGCATAAGCGGTGTCAGTGCTGAGGTTGGGCGAAGTCACCTTAAAAGGCTGGCCGGTATTGATCACATTCAGGGTCACCACGTTATCCGAAAAATCGAAAGCGCCGAAACCATTAGCCAGGCTGCGGGCTGCCAGCTTGAACCTGAGGGTGCGGGCTACTGCGGGCAGCCGCTCCCCTTTATAAGCGGTGATATTTCGCACCAGCGAGTCGATACGGGGAAATACCCTCAGCTTACCGGCAACAGGCGCAAAGCTGCGGAAAACAGGACCCATAGTAAATCTGGCACTGGTATCCTCATCTGCCCTGAGGTTGCCCAGGTCCCATTCTTCCCAACAGTAGGTTAAGGCGTCTTCAGGAGAACCGGGCGTTGCATCCGGAGCCATCAGCTCAAAGGGCGTTTTATAGGGAACGGAATAGCTGGCAGTGATAGAAGGTAAAGTAGGTGGCGTCGTCCCCACATCCGTCACCGGACAGTCGGCCCCCGACTGGGTAGTAATATAGTCGGATATTTCATCCAGGCTGGCTGTATGAAAGTAATCATCGCTGTGGGCCTGCAGGTTATTGATTGGCCCGCAGATACCGGCATAGGCCATTATGGTGCTGCCGCTTCCCGGCTCATAGGCAGTAAAGCTGTTCTCGGTACCGCTGCAGCGGTTAAAGGTATGGTTGGCGCCGAACTGATGACCCATTTCATGTGCAACGTAATCGACATCATAAGGATCGCCGACCGGGTTGGCGGAGCCGGTCACGCCCCTGGCCTTGGAAAAATTGCGGCATACACAGCCCAGGAAGGCAACGCCGCCGCCGCCGGTGCTGAAAATGTGACCGATATCGTAATTGGCCGATCCGATCACCGAGGTAGTATTGCTTTGGTTTTGTCCCAGCAGCGTGTTACCGTCGTTATTGGCAGTAAAAGGGTCTGAAGAAGCATCGAGATAGACCAGCTGGTCATTGTTACCGACCATAACCATCGTCACGGCGACTTCACGTTCATAGATGCCGTTTACCCGGTTCATGGAAGTGGTCATAGCGCTCAGCACACTGGCAGTAGTCGGCACAGAGCCGCCCACAGCTGCAGCATATTCCCCGGTACAGGACAAAGCCAGCCGGTAGGTTTTGCGTGTGCCGCCACTCTGCTTCATTCCCAGCGAAGGCAGCTGACCGTCTATGGTTTCGGGGAGGTTGCCCTCTGCATCGGGCAACGCTTCGCCACCCAGGCTGCAGGTCATGTATTGTTGCTCCGGACGCTGGTAATTCCTTTTATAATATATCGTATAATAGCCGTCGGCAATATCGCTGTATGGATCGATAAAGAAAGTATTGGTCCCATCGAATACCATTGCATGAAAGCCATTGACGGTAAAATCAAGCTTGGCCGTTACCGACGGATTGTCGGCTGCACGTGCCGTGAATGTTTGTATTTCACTAAAGCGGGACCGCAGCGGCTCTTCCATCATAGGGGTATTCCATACATAGAAATCGCGGGAGCTACCATCAGGTGTGGGTAGGCTGATACGTTGTGCTTTGGCTGGATCATTGCTGAGTGAGAACAGAAAATCTTTCAGCGCAGGCTGTTCGGCCATCTCCAGGCGATATGCCAGCGGCTGAAGTACCTGCCGGCCCTTCGAGGGTGCAGTGTTCCCGTCGAAGGAATGGAAAAAGCCGGTTGCCTGAGCCTGCGACAGAGCTATCAGCGACAAGCAGCCGGTAAGCCAGTTTCGGTTGATTTTGATCATGTTTTTAAATTGATTCCGGATACAAATTAATGAGATACAATTTCGGGATTTATCTTCCGGCGGGGGTGCTTCTTTTTGTCGTGGCGTCTTCTTTCCGGTACACCACGTAATAAGTCTTATTCCCTTTCTTCCAGGGAGCAATAATATAGTAACGATCCTGTTGCCTGATCTCAGCATTCATCACCTTACCATCATAATCGATCCGCACTGAAGCGCTGATATCATCAATACCCAGTCCTTTAAGCGACACCAGCCCGGGAAACTTTGCAGCCAGCTCAGGAGAAAGCGTGCCGGAGGAGATCACTTTGAAGCGTATGCATTCCTGGTCGGAGAGCGAGGGCAGGTGAATAGTGGTAGGTGTATTGCCCCGCTTCCCGGCCATAGCCAGGTAGCGCTGCAGGCTTTTTTCATTTACAATGTATACGGAAAAGGTTTTGGGTAACGTTACAGAACCGTAACGGGCAGGAAGCCGGAGTATAGCCGGGGTCTTTACCTGGTTCCAGGTAAGGGTAAGACCTTCTTCTTTAACGCTGCAGACAGCCCCCTTAGCGGATACCTGTTGTTGAGCGGATACTTTTGCCGGATAGGGTAAGCTGACAGCCAGCAGCATTCCCGTTATTGCGGAGCGAAGCAACATGAAGCGAATATATCGAATTAAAGGGAAAAACAATGTAGGTACAGGTGAATTAACATTATACAGCCTTTTCATACTTCAACATTATCAAGTAACTTTACGCCCTCAAAAAATACAGAATTACTCGTTTATGCAGATTGCCTATAGTTGGTTGCTGGATTACCTGCCGCAGCCGGTTCCGGTTGAAGAACTCAGTCATATATTAACAAGCATCGGGCTGGAAGTGGAAGCAGTGGAACGTTCTGAAGCGATTCCCGGAGGGCTGGAAGGCCTTGTTGTGGGTGAAGTGATGACTTGTATCCCCCACCCCAATGCCGACAAGCTGAAGTGTACTACCGTCGATGTAGGCACAGGCGCACTGCTACCCATTGTATGCGGCGCGCCTAATGTCGCTGCGGGCCAGAAGGTGATCGTAGCTACCGTGGGTACCACGGTACACCCATTGAACGGGACACCATTTGAGATCAAAAAAGCCAAGATCCGCGGAGAAGTGAGCGAAGGGATGATCTGCGCAGAAGATGAGATCGGCCTGGGTGAAAGTCATGCCGGGATCATGGTGCTGCCGGAAACAGCCATAACCGGTACACCGGCCGCCGCTTATTTCAATATTGCTCCTCCGGACTTTACTATACATATAGGTCTGACACCTAACCGCAGCGATGGCAACAGCCACATCGGCGTCGCCAGGGATGTATGCGCTTATATGACGCATCACAAGGGAACACCCTGGGCGGTAAAATACCCGGCAGCTCCGGAACCGTTGCTTGCCGCTGCAAGCGTTCCGGTGGAAGTAACGGTCACTGCCGGCGAAGCCTGCCCGCGCTATAGCGGCATTGTGCTGAACGGCATCAAAGTGCAGGCCTCTCCCGACTGGCTGGTACGGCGCCTGCAAACCATAGGCCTGCGCCCGATCAACAATGTAGTAGATATCACCAATTACGTTCTGCACGAGTATGGCCAGCCGCTGCACGCCTTCGATTATGATAAAATAGGCGGGCAGAAAATAGAGGTCCGTATGGCACAGGATGGCGAAAGATTTGTCACCCTCGATGGTAAGGAGCACAGCATGCGCGCAGCAGACCTGATGATCGCCGATGCGGAGAAAGGCATGTGCATCGCCGGCGTATTCGGCGGCGCCCATTCAGGCGTGAGCGGGCAGACAACCAGCATTTTCCTGGAAAGCGCCTACTTTGATCCCCGCGCCATCCGCAGGACCTCGATGCATTACGGCCTGCGCACCGATGCCGCTACCCATTTTGAAAAAGGTGTGGATGTGCAAATGGTATTGCCGGCCCTGAAACGGGCTGTACAGCTGATACAGGAGCTCGCAGACGGCCAGGTCGCCTCTGCGCTTACCGACATCTATCCCGTTCCTCTACCCGCGCATATCATTACCGTACAATACCAGTACATCCGGAAGCTTTGCGGCAAAGACTATGCGCCGCAAGCGATCGAAACGATCCTCAGCGCGCTGGGTTTCCGCATACTGAATAAAACAGCAGATTTTATCGAGGTTGAAGTGCCGTCCGACAAACCTGATGTACGCCAGCCGGCCGATATTGCCGAAGAGGTATTGCGTATCGACGGCCTGGACAATGTAGCCATTCCCTCGCGGCTGAATATTTCTTTACATCGCCGTCCCGACCCGGTAAGCCGCCGCTGGAAGGAGCGGGTGGCGACCTACCTCAGTGCGGCAGGCCTTAGCGAGATTGTAACCAACTCGATCACCAACAGCAAATATTACGATCAGGCCGCGCCCCTGGTAAAGATGATCAACAGCCTGTCGAGCGAGCTGGACGTGATGCGGCCTTCCCTGCTGGAAAGCGGCCTGGAGGTTATCGCATGGAATGTTAACCGCAAGGCGCAGGACCTGCGTTTGTATGAGTTTGGCAATATTTACCGGCAGGAAGCCGTTGGTCAGTACGAGCAGACTGCCCAGCTGGCGATATGGATCACGGGCAACAGCGAGGAGCAGCACTGGCAGCATCCCTCCAGGCCTGCTGATATTTATGAGCTCAAAGGCATTGTTGACAATATTTTCCGCAGCTGCGGCATTGCCAAAATACAGGAGGCCGTAACCGATAGCGGTATCGAATGGAAACGCGGCAGGCAGATCATTGCCAAAGCCGGCGCCGTATCCCGCGACCGGCTGAAGCTGTTCGACCTGAAGCAGGAAGTATTCTATGCCGAACTTGATGTAAAGGCTTTTGTTGAAGCAGCTGAGGGTGTGAAAGTAAAATATACAGGTCTGCCCAAATACCCGTCCATGCGCCGCGACCTGGCCCTGGTACTGGATAAAAACGTACCTTACAGCAAAGTAGCCGCCATTGCGCAGGCCCAGAAGTGGGAAGCCCTGAAAGGATACGAGCTTTTCGATGTCTTTGAGAGCGAGAAGATCGGCGCCGGTAAAAAGTCGCTGGCCCTGAGCTTCACGTTCCAGCTGAACGAGCGTACCCTTACCGACGAGGAAGTAGATGGTATGATGAAGCAGCTGATCGCTTCCTACCAGAAGGACCTGCAGGCGCTGGTAAGAGAATAAAACCGGCCTATGAAAGAACTGGAATTATTACAGCAAAAGCTGGAGCTGCTCCTGAAGCGCTATGCAGCCGTACTGAGCGAGAAAGAACGCCTAGAGGAGCTCTGCAACCGCCATACCGGGACCATTTCGGACCAGCAAAATAAGATCGCCGCCCTGGAAACCGAGCTGCAGCTGAAAGCCGTAGCGCTTTCCACTACAGGGACCCATGCCGGCGAGAATAAACAAAAGCTGAAGACCCATCTTGAACGGGTCATCAGGGAAATCGAAAAAAACATAGAACTGCTGTAACCTGCACATGCTTTCAACCCCAACCCAAAAACGGACAGGTATACTGGTATTGCTGCTTTGCCTCGCCGGAATACTGTCCTGTGAAAAAGACGGACCGGAATGCTATGTCCCCCTGCTGGTAAGGACTGGCAATGCCTTTATCATAACCGATACGCAATACATACAAGTGGATACCATGCCACAAAGAGATAGCCTGATTTATGTATACAGCGACAGCGTTATGCGGAACGCCGAGATGAAAATACTGATCGACACGCCGGCCTATATCGTTACCGGTACCGAGCAAAGTGGCAACCTGATGCACATCGCGCTCAATCCCCTGAGAGACAGCACGCGCTATGCTTTCCGTGCAGATACCGCATCATCAATATGGGATACGATTACCTATTACTACACACCGGTATCCCATTTTGTGTCCAATAGCTGCGGCTATACCTTTTATTACACCCTGAATGGTGTAAAAACCACGAAGCATATCCTCGACTCGGCCGCTGTGCCCCAGGCTAACGTTACCACCGACATTACAGTCAGGCATGTACAATTGTACTTTAAAAGAAACTTTTAATGAAAGCAGCTGTACTTGTTCTTTTGTCCTTGTTCCTGTCCGGCCTAGTCCTTGCACAAATGCCGGCGGATAGCGCCGGACGACCGGCTACCGACAGCATTCAGAAGATTGCGACGGATACTGTCGCAAAGCTTCCCCGTACACCCCGCACGCATCAGCTCCGGCTTGGCTTCGATCTGTACCGTATCGCCTACAACCTGATGTGGCCCAGCCGGCAGGGCTATGAAGCGCAAATTGACTATTCTATCACCCAGAAGACTTATGTAGTGGCGGAAGCCGGCTTCGGGAAAGGAAAAATAGATTACTCTTTTCTGCAGTACAACAGCTCGTCCTACTTCCTGCGCCTGGGCATGGATCAGCAATTCCTGGATGTGATCAGCATCAGGGATTTCGACATCGGCTTCATCGGCCTCCGTTATGGTGTGGCAGCCGGTAAGCGCAGCGCGGTCGACTATGAAATAGCCAATCCTTTTGGCCCGCCTGTGGCCGGCTCCGTGGAAAGCCAGAACTATGTTGTTCATTGGGGCGAAGTGACCGGCGGCATTAAAGTGGAGTTCTGGAAAGGCTTTTTTGTCGGCTGGAACATACGCGGGAAGTTTATGTTCAACAGCGGTATTTTTAAAGAAATAGCCCCTAACTACATCGCCGGTTACGGGAAGGGGGATAAGTCCACCAATTTCGACTTTAACTTTTACCTCAGCTATGCGATCAGGTGGAAGGGAAAATAAATCCCCTCCATCCCTGAAGTATAGCTTTATTTCTTCTTCCTGGTTTCTCTTTTCTCCTCCACCGTTACCCATTCGGCCAGGTTGATCGTAAAGGGCATCTGGCCAATACGCACAACAGCCTTCTTCCCTTTGATCTCGGTAAGGCGACCCACCTGGTGATTCAGCGTATGCCGTACCAGGTCGCCTTCCTGCGGCACTCTCCCCGACAAGCGGAACTTCTTGTCCGCCTTCTTCGCCGCAGCTTCATTCTGCTGTATCTGTTTCCGGCGAAACAATATTTTCTCTGCCGATTCGAGCACCTCCTGCTTGTTCTCCGCTTTCTTCCAGTCGTGGATGATCTGCTTGAATTTCCTTTCGGTGTCGCGCAGGTATTCCAGCTCTTCTTTTTTGATCTTGTTCTGCAGCTTCAGCGTTTCGAAATGCTGCCGCAGGCGTTCTTTGTCGATCAGCTCTTCATATTGCTCTTTCAGCGCCTCATTCTTGTCGAGCAGCTGGTCGAGATACTTTTCCTTATCACCCAGCCGTACCGATTGCTGCTCGGTCTGCAGCAGCATCTTATCCAGCTTGAAATGCCCCCGCTCGGTAAGCTGCCGTGCACGGTCGATCACCTTCTTGGAGAGCTCGCTGCGCTGGGCTATAGCAAAGGTGTACGAGCTGCCCGGCTTTCCTATGGCCAGCTGGTAAAGCGGCTCCAGTCTTTCTTCATCGAAGGTCATAGCGCCGTTGTAAATGCCCTGCACCTTCCCGGCCATTACCTTGAGATTCAGGTAGTGCGTGGTAATAATACCCAAGGCTCTTTTCCCGGCAAGCTCCTCTACAATGGCTTCAGCAAAAGCGCCGCCCAGGTTGGGATCCGATCCGCTACCCAGCTCATCGATAAAGAACAAGGTCTTTCCATTGGCAAAGTCGAGGAAGTATTTCATATCGCGCAGGTGGGCGCTGTACGTGCTCAGCTCATTCTCGATCGATTGCGTATCGCCGATGTGCACAAAGATCTGCTTGAACACCCCCATTTCCGATTGCTCGTCTACGGGGACCAGCAAGCCGGCCTGGAGCATCATCTGTAGCAGCCCGACAGTCTTCATCGATACTGTTTTGCCGCCGGCATTTGGTCCGCTGATCATCAGTATCCGCTGGTCGCGGTCCAGGGTAATATTTAAAGGGACAACGGGTTTACCGTTTTTTTGGTTGTGCAGGAAAAGCAGGGGATGTACAGCTTTGATGAGCTGTACGGAGGGATGCGGGCTCAGGCGGGGCAGCGTGGCATTCAGCTCTGCAGCCAGCAGGGCCTTTGCCCTGATGAAATCGTAGAGACCGCAAAGGTGATAATAGCTGTCGAGCTGGGGCTGGTAGCCCGAAAGATGCGCCGTGGTCTGTGCCAGAATACGCTGGATCTCCTTATGCTCGGCCCGTTCCAGCGCCGATACTTCGTTGTTCAGCTCAATCGTTTCTTCCGGCTCAATGAATACCGTTTTGGCAGTATCGCTCTCGCCGTGAAGTATTCCTTTTACAATGCGCTTGTGTTCGGCAAAAACAGCTACGGTACGCCGCCCACTGAGAAAGCTCTCGGATATTTCGGCCAGGTAGCCTTGCTTGCTCAGCCTCCGGAGAATACCTTCAAAAGTTTTGCGCAATAGCTGCCGCGCTTTATCCAGCTCCATGCGAATGCTCATCAGCTCGCGCGAAGCATTGTCTTTTACCTGGCCGCTATCGTCGATTACAGCAGAAATGATCTGGCTGATCTCTTTTTCATAAACGATCTTTTCGGCCAGCGCCCGCAGCTGCGGATAAAGCGGATCATGGTTCTTCAGCCACTGGAGCATCTCTTTGACATTGAGAGCCAGGCTGCGGAATGCAAGCAGCTCTTCTCCTTTGAGTATGGCGCCGGACAGGGACAGGTATTTTAGCTCCCGCTCTACGTTACGGGTAAAGTCGTTGGGGAAATGGTCATGGCTTTCCAGGGTCAGCTTATATTCCTGGGTTTGTTGCAGTGCCATGGCGATATAGTCAAATCGACTATGGAATTTCAGGTTGTCCACCCTCTTGCGGGCGGCATCAGTACGGCATTTCAGCGACAGCAGCTGTCTTATTTTATTGAATTCAAGCTGATCCTGTGCTTGCGCCGGATAAGTTTGTAGCATGTTGATAATCGTATAAAGCAGCAGGACCGGGGTCTTGCTCTTGGGGTCAGTATTAGAGACAGCTGTCATGCTGTCCCGGGTTCATAAAAAAAGCGACGTTTATATAAACGCCGCTAAAGAAACAGGTTAAAAAATTGTACAGGAAAACGAGGTTCCGGTCCGGCCGGAAATACCCTTCATTGTCCTGAGCGTCCTTCCCGGATCAGGCTTTCACCGACTCGTTCAGATCATTGTCGACCAGGATACGGCCGCAATGTTCGCAAACGATGATCTTCTTGCGCTGGTGTATCTCGGCCTGGCGCTGGGGGGGAATGATATTGAAACATCCGCCGCAGGAGTCGCGTAGTACGGGTACTACAGCCAGTCCGTTGCGGTAGCTGGCGCGGATACGCTCGTAAGCGGTCAATAAACGCTCTTCAACTTTTTCTTTAGCTTTTTCTGAATTCTTGGTCAGTTCATTTTCTTCCTTTTCAGTCTCTTTGATAATCTTGTCCAGCTCTTCCTTTTTGGCAGCCAGGGCTTCCTGCTTGGCTTCCAGCAGGCTTTGCGATTGCAGCTTGCTGTGCTGTGTTTCCTGCATACGTACACCGGCATCTTTAACATGCTTGTCGCACAGCTTCATTTCCAGCTCCTGCATCTCCATTTCTTTGGTGATCGCTTCAAACTCACGGCTGTTCTTCACATTATCCTGCTGCTTCTCATATTTTTTGATCAAAGCTTCGGCTTCCTTCTTGGCGGCTTTGCGGCTTTCGATGTATTCGCCTATGCTGGCAATTTCCGAGTCAATATTGTTTACGCGCGTCTGCAAGCCTTCCACCTCATCTTCCAGATCGTTCACTTCCATCGGCAGCTCTCCCTTAAGCGTTTTGATCTCATCCCTTTTGGAATCAATCTTTTGCAGAGTCAGAACGGCGGTAAGTTTTTCCTCAATCGAAAAATCTTTTGCTACAGTAGCCATATATTAGAAATAATAATTTACAGGATTTGTATTTGTCTTCGTAAAAAGAAGCGCAAAATTAGGAAATTTTTCCTTTACAATTTCAGAAAAAATTTCTATGGTAAATTGCTCACTTTCGTAATGGCCGATATCCGCGATCATGATCTGGTCTTCCGCGTCAAAAAACTGGTGGTATTTGTAATCGCCGGTCACAAATACATCGGCGCCGGCAGCCCGGGCCTGCTTCAAAAGGAAGCTGCCCGCTCCGCCACAAAGCGCTACCGTGCGGATCTTCCCTGCAGGTGGCGCAGTATACCGTACACAGGCAGTTTTCATCTTTTCTTTCAGGAACCGCAGAAAATCTTCAGGAGCCATGGGGTTTTCCAGCCGGCCGACCATGCCTGCTCCGATAGTCTGGTTTTCATTTTCCAGGGCGATCAGCTCATATGCGACCTCCTCATAAGGATGGTTTTCCTTCAAAGTCTTCAGCACTGCCGCTTTCAGGTGCTTGGGCACGATCACCTCCAGCTTTTGCTCGGCTACGATCTCCCTGGGCCCTCCTGCTGCGCCAATGACCGGCTTACTATGGGCCGAAGGCCGGAAAGTGCCCGCTCCAGGTGTCGCAAAGCTGCATTCGCTGTATTCCCCTATGCTGCCCGCGCCTGCGGTGAAGAGCGCAGCCAGCAAAGCGGTGGCCTGGCTTTCGGGGACATAGGTATATAATTTATAAAGACTTTCTTTAACCGGCGCCAGGATACGGGCCTGCTGCAGTCCCAGCCGTTCGGCGATCTTCCTGTTGACACCGGCCTGCACGTTATCCAGGTTGGTATGCGCCGCATAGATCACGATATCATGCCGGATGGCTTTGAGTATTGTCCGTTCAACATAGTTGCGGCCGGTAATGCTCTTCAGTCCTGAAAAAATAAGCGGGTGGTGTGCGACGACCAGGTTGCAGCCCCTGGCTATAGCCTCGTCCAGCACCGCTTCCGTTACATCCAGCGTAAGTAAAGCGCCGGTAGCTTCGATGCCGGCATCGCCTACCTGCACCCCGCAATTGTCGTAGCTTTCCTGGTAAGGCAGCGGCGCGAAACGTTCGATTTCGGCCAGGATATCTTTAATTTGCATAGTCTCTTCAAATGCGGCTATTGGCTACCGCTGCACAAAAATAAGGCAAGTGACCAGGCAAGCGGCTACTGCGGCAATAAAAAATTCATGAAGGTCAGGATAAAAGAAAACAGCAGGATCGCCAGGATTGCCGCCTGGAAGCTCGGCACGAGCACCATGGCCATTACCCTGGGCAGCACCATTCACCTGCACAATACCTCGCGGGCCGATTTCCTGGGTAACCCCTCCTGGGTATGCCACGAGCTGGCGCATGTGCTGCAGTACCGGCGATATGGCTTTACCGGCTTCTTGCTCCGCTACTTATGGGAAAGCATGCGTCGCGGCTATTATAATAACCGCTGGGAAGCGGAGGCAAGAGAAAAGGAAACCGACCGGTCATTGCTACGGAATGTCTCCTTTATCTAAGATAATACACGCTGCTCCAGGATCGCGATGGCTTCGCCGACGATAAAAAAGCTGCCGGTAATCAGGATCACATCTTCTGCACCGGCATCGTCACGGGCGGCAGCCAGCGCGTCAGCAACAGTGGGATAGGCCTTACCTTGCAGCTGGCCTTGCTCAGCTATGCTAGCCAGCTCATCGAAAGGCATAGCACGGGGCACATTAGCCTGGGTAAAATAATAGACCGCATCGGTGGGAAAGAGCGCCAGGGCCTGGGCAACATCTTTGTCCCGCACAAAACCGCAAACGATGCGCAGACCGGCCACGGCCGCTCCCGATGCTCTCAGAGCTGCCAGGTTAGCGGCCAGGAAAGACATACCTTCTGCATTATGCGCTACATCGAGCACAATCTCAGGCTGCTGCCGCAAACGTTCCCAGCGGCCACGCAGCCCCGTAGTGGTCTTTACCTGCTCCATGCTTTTCAGCACCTGGTCCCGGTCCAGCCGCCAGCCCATCTGCTGCAGCAGATCACATGAAGCGAGCACCGTCTTGATATTATGCGCCTGGTAGCTGCCCAGGAGATCGGTTTTGAGATCGTACATTTTTTGCTCTCCTTTATGGATCGCCTTATAATATTGATAATCTGCGTCCTGCTTTACCCTTACCAAATCCCACAGGCTGTCGGCATATACAACGCTGGTATGCTTATTCAATGCTGCCAGGAAAAATACCTGCTCCGTTTCCGCCTGTGTTTCACCCACCACCACGGGTACTTTTTCCTTAATGATCCCGGCTTTCTCCCTGGCGATCTGGGGTAAGGTATCTCCCAGTATCTGGGTATGATCCAGCCCGATATTGGTGATCACCGACAGTACAGGATCGAGAATATTGGTGCTATCGAGCCTGCCGCCAAGCCCCGTTTCCACCACGGCTACATCTACTTTCTCTTCTGCAAAAGCAGCAAAGGCCATCGCTACGTTCAGCTCGAAATAGGAAGGCTCGATGCTATCGAACAAGGGGCGCATTTTTTCCACAAAAGAAATCACAAAGGATTCCGATACAGGAATGCCGTTGATACGTATCCGTTCTCTGAGGTCGACCAGGTGTGGCGAAGTATACAAGCCGGTCCGGTACCCCGCTTGCTGCAGCGCTGCTGCGATCATATGGCTGGTGCTGCCTTTGCCGTTGGTGCCGGCGATATGGATAGCCGGAAATTTTTGCTGGGGCTGATCCAGCGCAGCACATAACTCAATAATATTATCCAGCCCGCTCTTGATCGCTTGCTGCCCGATTCTTGAGAACATAGGCAATCTTTCGGTGAGCAGGGCAACGGTTTCCCGGTAGGTAGGCATCAGGCGTCAATTTGATGATAATGAATACAGACTGCGAAAATATTGCAATTCCGCGTGTTGTTAAAATCAAAAGGATCGGAAGCGATCAAGCCCCCCCTACCCATTTATGTAGGAGACTTTTTTTTTTGACAATATCTAGAATTTAATCTATTTTTATCTAGAATTTCATCTCTCTTTATCTAGAGATTATTCCAATTTTACCCCAGAATTAAGTTTAAATTACCTTTTTAAAAAAAACAGAACATGAAAAAAACGCTACTTTCATTAGCGCTGGCTGGATTTGCTTTCGGATCGGCACAAGCCCAATTGCCAGTGGGTACCACAGCCCCCGACTTTACATTGACGGATATCAATGGTGTTAGCCGCCACCTTTATGAGTATACCGACCAAGGCTATACGGTTATTATCGATATCTCAGCGGCATGGTGTGGTCCATGCTGGGCGGTGCACAACAGCCATGTATTGAAAGATCTTTACAATCAATATGGTCCTACCGGAACCGTAACACCCGGCAAGATCATGGTGCTTTTTGTGGAAGGTGAATCAACCAATACTACAGCTCAATTGCACGGTACAGGAACTACCCCTCCTGCCGACTATGCCACCGGCACTCAGGGTGACTGGGTAAGCGGAGAGCCTTATCCCTTCATCGATAACTCTACACTCAACTCCACTTATCAGATCGGCGGCTTCCCTACCTTTACTGTGGTGTGCCCCAACAGGCGTGTAGCTTTCTCTACAGCAGGCTACAATGCGCCCATGCTGACAACTGCCTTCTGGACACCCTTCATCGGTCAATGCCCTTCAGCGGTTAGCGGCGTGAACGGCGCTACTGCGCTGGTAAAAACACCTACACTGGCCTGTAACGGCGGCCAAACCAAGCTGACTGCTGAGATCCAGAACATGGGTACTGCTCCGCTGACTACTGCAACCGTGGTTGCTAAAGTAAACGGCAGCGCCGTAGCGACTAAAAACTGGACCGGAAACCTGGCTAAGTACGAATCTGCACTTGTAGAAATCGGTGACTACACCTTCACACAGCCCAGCACCGACGTTTCTTATGAAATCACAGTACCGAGCGATGCACTGGCTTCTGACAATGCCAAAACACAGGCAACCACTACCAAAACTTCAACTTACAAAACCTGGGTATTGACCGTGAAAACCGACAACTACCCCGGCGAAACTTCCTGGAAAGTGAAGAACAGCGCAGGTACTGTAGTGCAGCAGCACACCTACACAGCCGGAACCGGTCAGAACGGCGCAGGCGGCCCTGATGCTATGAAGCTGTTTACCCACAACCTGAGCCTGAATGCCAATGAGTGCTATACTGTAGAGGTTGCCGATGCTTACGGAGACGGCCTCTATGGTGTAAGCTCAGCGGCTGATACCGGATACGTTCTGCTGAAAGATGGCGCTGGTGGCATGATCTACAACTTCGGCGGTGGCTTTGGCGAAGGCGCAGCAACTATTGTTAAGTCAGGAGACCAGGGCGTAGGTATTGAAGAAGTGATCGCTCAGGGCGAGCTGAAAACTTATCCCAACCCCGTTACCGATCAGCTGAACATTGAAATGAACCTGGTTAAGTCGACCAAAGTAAGCTTCACTTTTGTGAACCTGCTGGGTCAGCAAATCGGCGCCCCTGTTGAGAAAGCGCTGAGCAACGGCCAGAATAAAGTAACCTTGAATACGGCTGCCCTCGCTCCGGGTGTATATGTGCTGAACATCATTACAGACAAAGGAAGCATCCAGCAGAAGTTCGTGAAGAAATAAATGTTTTAATCATTTTCGCTTCTTCCAGGAGGCCGTCCCAAAATTCAGGGACGGCCTCTTTTTTTGTCTATACCACGCATACAATATCTCTTATTTTTCAGCTCACTACAATGTGTTATTTAGTTATAAAATAAGAATCTACACATTTATGTAGGCGATATTTCTTTTGATGACAGTAAAAATTTTACCACCTTCAGCATCTGAATTTCATTTTCAAGCATAAATTATTAAAAAAGACAGAGCATGAAAAAAACACTATTTTCATTAGCAGTTGCCGGATTGGCTTGGGGATCGGCACAGGCTAAGGTGGAGGTTGGTACTATTGCACCGGATTTCACCCTTACGGACATCAACGGCGTGAGCCGGCACCTGTACGAATATACCGATCAGGGCTATACCGTCATTATCGACGTATCCGCTACCTGGTGCGGCCCCTGCTGGAATGTGCATAACAGCCATGTATTGAAAGATCTTTACAACCAGTACGGCCCCACCGGAACCGTAACACCCGGTAAGATCATGGTCCTTTTTATTGAAGGGGACAATGCAACTACTTCAGCCGCTCTTCACGGTACGGGATCCAATACTCAGGGCGACTGGGTAACCGGCGAACCGTTCCCGATCATCGACAATGCATCCCAGAACACCAACTACCTGGATGGCGGTTTCCCCACCTTTACGGTGATTTGCCCCAACAGGCGCGTAGCCTTCTTCCAAGCAGGTGCCAGCGCGCCCATGCTGACAACTGCCTTCTGGACACCCTTCATCGGTCAATGCCCTTCAGCGGTTAGCGGCGTGAACGGCGCCACTGCGCTGGTAAAAACACCTGCTATGGTCTGTAACGGCGGCCAAACCAAGCTGACTGCTGAGATCCAGAACATGGGTACTGCTCCGCTGACTGCTGCAACCGTGGTTGCTAAAGTAAACGGCAGCGCCGTAGCGACTAAAAACTGGACCGGAAACCTGGCTAAGTACGAATCTGCACTTGTAGAAATCGGTGATTACACCTTCACACAGCCCAGCACTGACGTCTCTTATGAAATCACAGCACCGAGCGATGCACTGGTTTCTGACAATGCCAAAACACAGGCAACCACTACCAAAACTTCAACTTACAAAACCTGGGTATTGACCGTGAAAACCGACAACTACCCCGGCGAAACTTCCTGGAAAGTGAAGAACAGCGCAGGTACTGTAGTGCAGCAGCACACCTATACAGCCGGAACCGGTCAGAACGGCAAAGGCGGCCCTGATGCTATGAAGCTGTTTACCCACAACCTGAGCCTGAATGCTAACGAGTGCTATACTGTAGAAGTTGCCGATGCTTACGGAGACGGCCTCAATGGTGTAAGCGCAGCGGCTGACACCGGATATATCCAGCTGAAAGATGGCGTCGGCCTGCTCTACAACTTCGGCGGTGGTTTTGGCAAAGGCAAAGCAGCTATTGTTAAGTCAGGAGACCAGGGCGTAGGTATTGAAGAAGTGATCGTTCAGGGCGAGCTGAAAACTTATCCCAACCCCGTTACCGATCAGCTGAACATTGAAATGAACCTGGTTAAGTCGACCAAAGTAAGCTTCACTTTTGTGAACCTGCTGGGTCAGCAAATCGGCGCCCCTGTTGAGAAAGCGCTAGGCAATGGCCAGAATAAAGTAACCTTGAATACGGCTGCCCTCGCTCCGGGTGTATATGTGCTGAGCATCGCTACAAATAAAGGAAGCATCCAGCAAAAGTTCGTTAAGAAATAAGGAGGTTTCCGGTCCGTCTTTCTTCTAGCAAAGGGCTGCCTCCGGCAGCCCTTTGCCGTTTGACAACATGGCCACTAGCAGGTCTGCAGAGAGATAAAAATAACCGTACGCCCCGTTAGATTTTATTTGTTAAAATTGCAGAAAACGATCATCTTTCCAGGTAAAAACCTATCTTTACATGATCTATACATATTGATAGGCACTTAACTTTTAAGTCATTTTCTTTTAAAATCAGAAACAAATGGTACGTAAATTTTTATTCTTAGGCCTGTGCATGTCATTTGCCATGACAAAGGCTACAGCTCAGGATTTTACCCTCAAGGCCGATACAATCAGAATTGACAATTTTGCCGGAACAGCCGGAACCGATTGCGATGTGAATGCCCAGTTGATGGAGAATTATATTTTGAACAAGACCAACGCTCCGCTTACCGTAAACTGGGTATTGTTGTCAAAGAATATCCCTTTGGATTGGAAACTTTGCGGCGTTTGTGACAACGTATTGTGTCGTGACGAAAACAGCCCTGCGCTTACAGCTTTCCAGGAACAAAATACGAATCCCATTAACGTAGGCGATAGCTCCCTGATGGAAGCCCGCATCATGGTTCCTGCCGCCAGCACCGGAACCCTGGGTGTGGTTAGAGTAAAAATAATGACGGCCAGCACTACCGATACTGCTACATTTATCATTACCAAAGCCACTACCAGCGTCGCTTCTATTTCTTTAAACGATAAGCGGGTAACCATCTATCCCAATCCTGCCAATAACGACCTCACTATCTTTACAGATAAAGAGCTGAATGCTTCCCGTATCGAAATCCTTAATATCACCGGTGCGCAACAGCTGGCTCAGCCGGTTGCTAAAGGAGCAGAAAAAACACAGATCAGCCTGGGCTCGCTCGCTGCTGGTATGTACCTGGTAAAAGTGACCGATGCTAATGGCGCAGTAGTGACCACCCGGAAATTCAGCAAGAAATAATAAAAGGAAAGACAAGTAAGTAAAAGCGCCGGAAACCCCGGTGCTTTTTTTATATTTTTGCCGGATGGTTTTTAAACCCTAATATTGAACTTTAGTTTTGCTTCCGGGCCTCCCTATGCGCCAGTTTATCAGAATATCCGTTACCAGTTTCAAAATGGCCCTTCAGGAGCTGAAGGTGAATAAGCTGCGGACCTTTCTGTCCCTCCTGGGCGTAACCATTGGTATTTTCTGTATCGTAGCCGTATCGACGGTGCTGGACAGCCTGGAAAAGAATATCCGCAGCAGTGTGGCCAGCCTGGGCAATGATGTTATTTATATCAGCAAATGGCCCTGGACCGACGAAGGCGGTGAATACAAATGGTGGGAATACTGGCGCCGTCCCGTACTGCGATACAGGGACCTGAGGGCTGTGGAGCAGCAGGCGCAAACGGTACGGTATGCTACGTTGAGCTATTCGGAAGGCAATATCACCGCCAAGCAGAACCAATATGAGCTGACCGGCATTACCGGCTACGCCGTAACCGATCATTTTGAAAAAATGCAAAACTTTGAAATAGCGGAAGGACGCTATTTCAACAGTACCGAATTATCCGGTGGTAACAACAGGGTTGTGCTGGGCTATGATGTGACCCGCTCCCTTTTCCCCGGCATTGCCAATCCCACGGGCAAGTCCGTCACCTTCCTCGGGCGGAAATTCACGGTTATCGGAACCCTGAAGAAGCTGGGCGATAACGTAGCTGGCTTCAACTTCGACCGGGGGCTTATTTTCCCTTTTTTTGCAGCTGCCGCAGTGAAAGACGTTACCGATCTCGACGCGGACATTACAATGATGGTCAAGGCGAAAAGCGGGATGACCAGTGATGAGATCAGCTATGAAACAGAAGGTATCTTAAGAGCAAACCGTAAAATACAACCCGGAGCCAAGAACAACTTTTCCATCAATAAGCTCAGCCAGATCACCGCGCAGCTGGACCAGATGTTTGCCATGATCGATATCGTAGGTATCATTGTCGCTTTCTTTTCGCTGCTCGTCGGTGGTTTTGGTATTGCCAATATCATGTTTGTATCGGTAAAAGAACGGACCAAGATCATAGGTCTGAAAAAAGCCATCGGCGCCCGGCGGCCGGCCATCCTTACCGAATTCCTGATCGAGGCGATCACACTTTGTCTTATAGGTGGTCTCATCGGTATCCTGATCGTTTTGTTGCTTTCCCTGGTATTGACCTATGGCATGAACTTTCCGGTCTCCTTATCTTTTAAGAATATTATTACCGGCATTTCTATTTCTTCGTTTGTGGGCGTGTTGGCAGGCTATATCCCTGCCCGGGCTGCATCGAGGCTTGATCCGGTGGTTGCCATTCGCTCGGCATAGGCGAGGTCTTTTCATCATATCATTATCATCCATTACAATAAGAACGGCATGAATCAAATCGCGATCCTGACGGCTGCACAGATAGCGCAAAAATTAAGGCGCATGGCCTTTGAGATATGGGAACAGAACAGTGAAGAAGAAGAGATATTTATGATTGGCATCCGGGAGGTCGGCGCTGCTGTTGCCACCAAGATTGCCGAGATATTGCAGGAGATCAGCCCGCTCAAAATACAACTGTCCAGCCTTGAGATCAACAAAAAAAATCCCCTTGAAAAGGAGCCGGTGCTCACTGCTGGTGCTTTGAACGGCAAATCCGTTATCCTGGTCGATGATGTTGCGAACTCAGGCAAGACGCTGCTTTATGCATTGAAGCCCCTGCTGGCCTTTGAACCTAAAAAGATCCAGGTCGCTGTGCTTGTCGACCGGAAACATAAGAATTTCCCGGTAACACCGGACATTATCGGCCATTCTGTAGCCACCACACTGCAGGAGCATATTATTGTTAATTATGAAGGTGGTAAATTAACAGGGGCGCACCTCGAATAGCCCTGCAGCTATTAAACTATTTTCAACAAGGGTTGTCAAAAGAAACAAATCAGAACAATATGAAAAAGATACTTTTCGTGGCTGGTATTACTTTGACCGGCCTTTCCGTAGCCTTTGCACAGGAAATGAAACAGGATCAGAAGGTTGCAGTAACCAGGCAAAGCAGGAACGTTGACGGCGTAGTCCGGAAATCGCCGGAGCGCATAGCGCAGCACCGTGTGGAAAGGCTGGATAAGGAATTGACCTTATCTGCCGACCAGAAACAGAAGCTGAATGAATTATTTGTAAAGGACGCACAGGCGAATAACGGCAGAGCGATTCAGCGGAAAGAAACCGAGAACCAGGTAAAAGCGATCCTGACTCCCGATCAGGTTCAGAAATATGAAGCTGCCAAGGCCGAAAGAAAGCAGATAATGATGCAGCGCCGGCAGCAAACCGACCTTCAGCAGAAAGCAGCGCCCGGAGCGGTCCAAAAGCAGTAATACGAAAGATTATTTATGTCGGGCGCCGGAGGATTTCCGGCGCTTGTCTTTGGTTGTTATCTTTGCGCCCTTAGCATCCACAATGGAATCATTGAGAAATTTACCGACTACACTTGTGCTTGTTGCCGGCGGCAAAGGCCTCCGTATGGGTTCTGCCATACCCAAGCAATTTTTACCCTTATGCGGCAAACCAATTCTGTATTACGCTGCAAAAACCTTTCTGGATACCTTTCCCGGTATTAAGATTGTGTTGGTGCTTCCGGAAGAACACATCAGCTACAGCAATATCCTGCTACAGGCCTTCGCGGAAAGAATAGACCTGACGATTGTGAAAGGAGGACCGACCCGTTTTCACAGTGTGAAGAACGGCCTGGCTGAAGCGCTTCCCGGCAGCATCGTATTTATTCACGATGCCGTTCGTCCGCTGATCGACCGTGACCTGCTGATACGCTGCTATGATCTGGCCGCTGAAAAAGGCAATGCCATACCTGCCATACCGGTTACAGACAGCATACGGCAGTGGAAAGAAGCCGCCTTTGAAGCGGTAGACAGGGACATGCTAAGAATTATCCAAACACCGCAAACCTTCAGGGCAGACCTGATCCTGCGCGCATTTGAGCAGGAATACCAGGACGCATTTACAGACGAAGCCACGGTGCTGGAACACATGAAGCTCCCCGTATTCCTGACGGAAGGACTGAAGAAGAACATTAAGATCACCACTACCGAAGACCTGCAGATCGCAGAAGTACTGATGCAGGCAACATAAACCGCTTGCCTTTGTTACCTGTATATACCCTGAAAACAACTCACCTTGAGTATGCCTTCCCTATTTCGCCGCCGGCCCTATATGATTTCATACCGTTTGATCCTGCTCCTGTTTGTATGGAGCTGGAACAGCGGACCGGCAGCCGCGCAGGTGCTGGATACCAATTCTTACTTTGCGCCGATCCTTATAGACGAAGTCATCATTAAATCGTCTGATAAAGGTTTCGACATAAAAGACTTCATCGAACGGATCAAGAACGACACTACCTTTTACAAAGCATTTCGCAGCATGCACCTGGTCACCTACAATGCAGAAAATGACATCAGGATTTTTGAAAAAAAAGGGAATAAGGTGAAAGCGTCCCTTACCAGCGAAACCAAGCAAATCGCGAGAAACGGATGCCGCACCATGAATGTGCTGGAAGAAAAAGTAACCGGTGATTTTTATAACCGGAAGAAGGAATACAACTATTATACAGCCGAACTGTATGCTTCGCTGTTCTTTACCAAAGGCAAAATCTGCGGCGAAGACAACATTGTCAAAGGGCAGCTGGAAAAATCAGTGAATGGCAAAGGCAGTCTGGAAAAAAACAAAGCCAGGTTGAAGCAGCTCATGTTCAATCCCGGTAGCCGGATACAAGGCATACCCTTTATGGGCAACAAATCAGCCATTTTTGATGCCGATATAGCGAGGATGTACAACTTCCGTTTAGCTGTGGAAGACAAGAACGGCGTTCCCTGCTACCTGTTTGAGGCCACACCAAAAAAAGAATACACCAGCGAAGTGGTGTACAAACAATTCAGAACCTGGTTCCGCCAGTCGGATTATTCCATTGTTTCCAGGGATTACGCTTTGTCCTACAGCACCCTGGCCTATGACTTTGATGTTACGATCCACGTGGATCTGCAGCAGAAAGGCGATCTGCTGCTGCCTGTATATATCAGCTACAGGGGCAACTGGTACGCCTTCACCAAGGGAAGGGAAAAAGTGAGCTTTACCGCAAAATTCGACTATTGATTTTATACATCGGCAGATTCGCCGGGCAGCCGCTATATTTGCTGAAAAATAGCACACCCCTTGTCTCATCAATCCATTATAATAACCATCGGCGACGAGCTGCTGATCGGACAGACCATAGATACCAACTCCGCGTGGATCGCACAGCAGCTGAATCATATCGGCATCAACGTAAAGCGACGCATAGCAGTAGCCGACGAACGTTCGGCAATCGTCACGGCCCTTGATGAATCCATTCCCCAGGCCGCTTTGATCCTGCTTACCGGGGGCCTCGGTCCTACTGCTGATGATATTACCAAACCTTTGCTCAGTGAATATTTCGACAGCAGGCTCGTCGTCAATGAAACGGTATTGCAGCATGTAAAGCAAATCTTCACCAAACGCAACCGGCCCTTCCTGGAGCGCAACCTGAAGCAGGCGGAAGTGCCTGAAAGCTGCAAGGTACTGTTTAACCGCCTGGGTACAGCCCCCGGCATGTGGTTCGAAAAGGACGGCTGCATAATTATTTCCCTGCCCGGCGTCCCCTTCGAGATGCAGACGATTATGACCGAAGAGGCCCTCCCAAGGTTAAAAGAGCGATTGGCAGGCAACCATATCATACACAAAACATTAATCGTTGCAGGCGTAGGAGAAAGCTTTATAGCAGACAAGATCGAGGACATTGAAACAGCCTTGCCGCCACATATCCACCTGGCCTACCTGCCTACTCCCGGCTATGTAAAGCTACGGCTGACTACAGAAGGGGAAGATAAAGCCGCATTGCAAGCCGAAGTAGATATTCGCGCCGAACTGATCAGCCAGCGCCTGGGCAATATCGTGGCCGCAGCAGAAGACCTGCTTCCCGAAGAGATCCTGGCACGGCTAATGGAAGAGCACAGGTTGAGCTTAAGCCTCGCCGAAAGCTGTACAGGAGGCTATCTGGCCAATCGCATTACCAATATACCAGGAAGCTCCTCCTTTTTTAAGGGCTCGATAGTAAGCTACGACAACGAAGTAAAAGAAACACTGCTCAAAGTACCCAAAGCAATCCTTGAGACAGTCGGTGCAGTAAGCGAAGAGACCGTAACCCAAATGGCCGAAGAAGTCCGCAGCATCATGCGCACCGATATTGCACTCTCCATATCGGGCATATTAGGGCCGGGAGGAGGGTCAGCAGAGAAACCGGTGGGAACAGTATGGATGGCCATTGCTGGCAAGCGGCGAACTGTAAGCCGCAAATGTCACTTCTTTTATGACAGGCTGCGTAATAAAGAACAGGCGACCAACACTGCCCTGGATATGATACGGCTGTTTATACAGGAAGAGCTGGGCTTATGACTACAGCAGCCCTTCGTCGGCAAAGCTGAAGTATTTTTTATCGGCGATAATGAGGTGATCCATCAGATAAAGATCCAGCAAACGGGCACCCTGCCTTATTTTTTCGGTAATATTCTTATCCGAAATACTGGGTTTGAGATTGCCTGAAGGGTGATTGTGTGCGAGGATCAATTTAGTTGCGAGATGCTGCAGTGCTATTTTGTAGATCAGCTTGGTATCGACAATAGTGCTGGTAAGCCCGCCGGAGCTGATCACCTCGTAATGTAGTAATTTATTGCTGGCGCTGAGGCAAATGAGGCAAAAGCGTTCATGATGAAGATCGCCCAGCAGGGGAACAAGAATCTCCGCCGCAGTTCTGCTGTTACTTACCTCCTTAAGCTCTACCCCTTCGGCAATTTGTCTTCTGCGGCCCAGTTCAAGAGCCGCTGCCAGGGTGATGGCACGCGCTTCCCCGATACCTTTGATCTGCTGAAAATCGGATATATGCAGTTTTCCCAGCCTTGAAAGGTTATCATTGCCTAACAGCAGCATATCCCGCGCCAGGTCAAGCGCCGACTTTTCTTTATTGCCGCTCTGGATCAGGATGGCGATAAGCTCTGAATCCGTTAGCGCCTCATTACCCTTGGTTTTCATTTTTTCTCTGGGACGGTCGTCTTCAGCCCAATACTTGATACGGTTAGGCTTTGCCGGATCGGTACGCTTCATAAGCAGTATTCATTATTCAGGTTCAGGGCAATCGGTATCGCTTACCGGGTAATGTTCTTACTACGTTATTCAGCTCCAGAGCCAGGAGCATATGATTTAATACAGATGTTGTCATGCCGGTCTTAAGGCTTAGCTCATCAACGTGCATACCTTCCGAAGATTCAAGCGCATGAATGAGTACGCGCTCCTCATCGCTTAAATGCGCAAACAGGCGCTGCTGTATTGCCGGCTTGGATACCTGCTGGTCCCAGTTCATCATTTCGATCAGCTCTTCCGGGCCGGTAATCAATTGAGCGATATTCGTCTTCAGCAGGTAGTTACAGCCATCGGATTTTCTGTCGATAGTCCTTCCGGGGAAAGCCGCTACTTCACGGTTGTAGCTTGAAGCCAGCTTTGCAGTGATCATGGCGCCACCCTTTCGCTCTGTTTCGATGACTACAGTGACATCGCACATACCGGCCACGATACGATTGCGCATCGGGAAATGAAAACGGTCAGGCCCGGTACCGGATGAGTATTCTGTAAGCAATCCGCCGTTCAGGATCATTTCCCTTGCAACATGTCTATGCTGTGCGGGATAGATCGTATCCATGCCATGAGCGAGCACACCGAGGGTTGGAATACCTAGTTGCAAAGCTTTACGATGGGCGATTACATCGATACCGTAAGCCAGTCCGCTCACGATAGCGACATTCTGTCCCTGGAGCCCTTCCAGCAAAGCATGGGTAAGCTGCACACCATAGTCTGTATTTTTACGGGTACCGATAACGGCGACCAGCCGCACGTTATTCAATGGTACATTCCCTTTATAATACAAAAGCACCGGAGCATCGGGGCAGGCCTTTAAGTGCCGTGGGTATTGCTCGTCGGTAATCAATAACGGCTTAATATCATATTTATCAATAAATGCCAGCTCCTTTCGGATAGCCTTTTCATCTACGGCCTTTCTAAGCGCTTCGATTTTTTTGTGATTGAGGCCGTCGAGGGTAGCTATGCGTCTGGAAGATGCATTAAATATGTTTTTAGCGGTTTCAAAATGGCTTAGGAGGTGCCGGGCGGTTCTATCGCCTATACGCTCTGCCCGGGTTAAGGCGATGTCGTAGAAGTGTTTCTCTTCTTTTGCGGTTATTCTCATCTCCAAAGCTACAAAATTCATATTTTATTATCAAATTTACTTTCTGCGCTTCATCCCCCATAAATTCCCCCTCTGTTATTAGAAGACATCCTTTTATTTTTGACGAATGAACAAAAGTCTACTTTTACTCTTATTGTCGGCCATCAGCTTCACAAGTGTTGCCCAGCAAAAACAGTTTACTATGCAGGAAGCTGTCCTGGGCTTAAAATCAACCCTTGCACCTAAGAACCTGAAGCAGCTCAATTGGATCCCCGGGGAAAGTGCCTACGTATACCTGGCCGGACAAGCGCTCGATGGTGCGCTGGTCAAAGTCAATGTACCTGCCATGAAATCGGATACCATCTTCAGGGTGACTGATATAAACAAGCAAATTGCTTCCGCACCTGCGCTGCAGGAGCTTCCTGAAATACAATGGCAGGAAAAGGATAAATGTTATTTTGCATCCGGCAATAAATATTACCGGGGACAGTTGCTGAACGGCACGTGGCAGTTCAATGCCTGGAAAACATTACCAGACAGCGCTAATAACATAAAGCCGGATTACCAGGCCAGACAGATGGCCTATACGATGGGCAATAACCTCTACCTGAACGACAATCATGGCAACACGCTCCAGGTAACTGCAGACGCGGATCCAAATATAATCAGCGGGCAGGCCGTACACCGGAATGAGTTTGGTATTGAAGGAGGCATCTTCTTTTCACCCAAAGGAAACCTGCTCGCCTTTTACCACATGGATCAGCGTATGGTCAATGATTATCCTATCATCGATTGGAGCGCCTCACCCGCCAGGAATACAAATATCAAATATCCCATGGCCGGCAACCGGTCACACGAAGTTACCCTGGGCATTTACAATCCGATAACGCGTCAGACAGTTTATGTAAAAACAGGAACGCCCAAAGACCAGTACCTGACAGGAATTACCTGGAGCCCCGACGAGCGCTTTATCTACATTACCATATTGAACAGGGCGCAAAACCATCTCTGGCTCAATCAATACAACGCCATCACCGGCGACTTCGTTAAAACGCTGCTGGAAGAAACAGACCAAAAGTATGTCGAACCTCAGCACCCGCTTACCTTTTTGCCCGGCAGCAATACCGAGTTCATCTGGTGGAGCCAGCGCGACGGGTACATGCACCTCTACCGTTACAATACTGAAGGCAAATTATTAAACCAGGTTACACAAGGAGCCTGGCTTGTCAATGCTATTGCCGGCGTCAATGCCAGAAGCAAAGAGCTTATCCTTACTGCGACCAAGGAATCGCCCTTGGAAAAGCATATCTATGCCGCAAACTGGACATCAGGAAAAATAACCCGCCTGGATGAAGCACCGGGATTCCATCTTGTCGATGTAAGCTCGGAAGGTGATTACATAATCGATCGCTATCAAAGCAAAGATATTCCCCGCAACATTGATGTAAGCGCAACAACCAAAAAGTGGAGAAAGAACATCCTGACAGCAGCCGACCCGCTGGCTGCCTACGAGCGCCCCAAGGTGGAATCGGTTACCCTGAAAGCCGATGATGGCACACCTTTATACGGCAAGCTGATCTACCCCACCCATTTCGACCCCACCCGCAAATACCCGGTGATCGTATATCTCTACAATGGACCGCATGTACAGCTGGTTACCAACAATTTCCCTGCCAGCGGCAATCTCTGGTACGAATACATGGCCCAGCAGGGCTATATCATATTTACCATGGACGGCCGTGGAAGCGCCAATCGCGGGCTGCAGTTCGAACAGGCAACTTTCCGTCGCCTGGGCACCGTAGAGATGGACGATCAGCTCAAGGGTGTAGACTATCTTAAATCCCTGTCTTTTGTCGATGCCGGCCGCATGGGTGTGCATGGATGGAGCTTTGGCGGCTTCATGACAACTTCCCTTATGCTGCGGCATCCCGATGTGTTCAAATGTGCCGTAGCCGGTGGCCCGGTAATTGATTGGAGCATGTACGAGATCATGTATACCGAGCGCTACATGGATACGCCCCAGGAAAACCCCAAAGGATACGAGGACAACAACCTGCTGACGAAAACGCAGAACCTGAAAGGCAAATTGCTGATGATCCATGGCGCACAGGACAATGTTGTTGTATGGCAGCATTCCATGCGCTTCCTCAAAGCCTGCGTCGATAACGGCGTACAGCTCGATTACTTTGTCTATCCGGGCCACGAGCACAATGTCCTCGGTAAAGACAGGGTGCACCTGATGCAGAAGATCACAGACTACTTCGACAATTTCCTTAAAAAATAAAAGAGGGGCTGCCTGGACGGGCGGCCCCTCTTTTTAACCAGCCCGGCTATTCTCAAAGCATAAGCAGCTTGCAGGAGGCCGAAAAGATCATATATCCTGCCAATATGCTTACCTTTGCCCGGCAATTTGAAAAAATACAAACAATCATATGAATACTAAAAAGATTCTGTCTGACTTAGGTATTGAAAAAATGAACGCCGGCGCTTCTACCGGCACCAAATGGCTGAAAGGCGGCGGCACGCAGCTTGATTCCTATTCGCCCGTAGACGGCAAGCTGATCGCTTCTACCGATGAGGCTACCGAAAAGACCTTTCAGAAAGTAATGGACAAGGCCGAAGCCGCGTTTAAAGAATGGCGCAGCTGGCCCGCACCGAAAAGAGGTGAAGTTGTTCGCCAGATAGGCGAAGAGCTCCGCAAAAAGAAGAACGCACTGGGCGCGCTCGTATCTTATGAAATGGGTAAAAGCCTCCAGGAAGGCCTCGGAGAGGTTCAGGAGATGATCGATATCTGCGACTTCGCCGTAGGCCTGTCCCGCCAGCTGTATGGCCTTACCATGCACAGCGAACGTCCCCAGCATCGCATGTATGAGCAGTGGCATCCCCTGGGTATTGTAGGCATTATCAGCGCATTTAACTTCCCTGTAGCAGTATGGAGCTGGAACGCTGCCATTGCCTGGGTATGCGGCGATGTCTGCATCTGGAAGCCCAGCTCGAAAACACCGCTTTGCGCTATTGCCTGCCAGAATATCATCGCCGATGTATTAAAACGCAATAACGTACCGGAAGGCGTAAGCTGCCTGGTGATCGGCAATGCCTCCGGCGATCTCATCAATAACGACAAACGCATCCCCCTGGTGTCCTTCACCGGCTCCACCCGCATCGGGCGCCACGTATCACAAGTGGTTGCCGGCCGTTTCGGCAAGTCTATCCTGGAGCTGGGCGGCAACAACGCCGTTATCGTTTCCGAACATGCCAACCTGAACATGGTGCTGATGGGCACCGTATTCGGCGCAGTAGGCACAGCCGGTCAACGCTGTACTTCTACCCGCCGCCTGATCGTGCACGAAAGCGTTTATGACAAGACCATCAGCGTGCTGAAAAAAGCTTACGGACAGCTGAAAATCGGCAACCCGCTCGATGCAGCCAACCACGTAGGTCCCCTGATCGACAAGAAAGCTACTGAGGATTACCTGAAAGCCATCGAAAAGGCGAAGCAGGAAGGCGGTAAGGTAGTAGTTCCCGGCGGCGTATTGACCGGCAAAGGATACGAAAGCGGCTGCTATGTAAAGCCTTGCATTATAGAAGCTAAAAATGAATACGAGATCGTACAGGAAGAAACCTTTGCACCTATCCTTTATGTGCTTAAATACAGCACCATTGAGGAAGCCATCGAAATGCAGAATGGTGTGCCCCAGGGTCTCTCCTCTTCTATCTTCACCGGCAACCTGCGCGAGGCCGAACTGTTCCTGTCGGCATCCGGCAGCGATTGCGGCATCGCCAATGTCAACATAGGCACCTCCGGAGCAGAGATCGGCGGCGCCTTCGGTGGCGAAAAAGAAACCGGCGGCGGCCGAGAAAGCGGTTCAGATGCCTGGAAAGCTTATATGCGTCGCCAGACCAATACTATCAACTACGGCACACAGCTGCCCTTGGCACAGGGTATCAAATTTGATGTATAACACTACCCGACCGGGTCAGCATTCGCTACGCTCCGGCAAGGGAATATATAAAAAGACACAAGGCGTTCTGCCCTGTGTCTTTTTATATAGTATTTTCGCGGCTTAATGTACAGCGCATGAGGAAATATGCATTATGGACAGGCCTGATCTCTCTCCTGGTCTCAGCAGGCTGCAAACCCAGCCGGGAAGACTATCGCAGGGATTTTGTAAAAGGCTGCGTGAACCGTTATGCCAAAGATTCAACAGTAGCCAGCACAGAAGGGCGCAAGCTCGTGGAAAGCTACTGCAATTGCATGGGCGATAAGCTCAATGCAAAGATGGATGCTGACCAATGGCGAACATTCAACAAAAGTGGCGATACGACCTTATCTGAATTCAGGAACGACCTTCAGCCCTGTATTGAAGATTTTCAGAAAAAATTATTGACGCTGCCACCACGCTCCGCCGAAAATTGACGCAGCGGATTTCGTAACTTTAAAACCTTCGGAGCAGGACCGGAGGTTTTTTTATTTTCCTCACAGCATAAGCTAGCAAAAGAAGGAGTGTGCAGCATGATCGTCCAACACAGCCATAACGAATTTACCAAAGGAAGAGGCGCCCAGTTCAATCCCAAAAACCGCTTTCTGAAAGGCGAATATGTACAGGAACATAGCGAAGGTATCGACGATTGGGAGCAGGAAGAACGCAAAACAGAATACATACTCGACGAAAGCAAGACCATCGTCAACGAAGTAAAAAGCCCCGATGTGGGCATGTCCTTTTCGCTGAATCCCTACCAGGGCTGTGAGCATGGCTGTATTTATTGCTATGCCCGGAACACGCATGAATACTGGGGTTACAGCGCCGGTCTTGACTTTGAAAGCCGCATAGTCGTCAAGCACAATGCACCAAAGCTGCTGCGCAAATTTTTCGAGAACAGGAACTGGCAGCCGGCCCCGGTCTCCTTATCAGGCAATACCGATTGCTACCAGCCCATCGAGCGCAAAATGAAGCTGACCCGGCAATTGCTGGAAATCTGCCTCGAATTCCGCAACCCGGTGGGCATCATTACCAAAAATGCGTTGGTCCTTCGCGACCTGGATCTGTTGCAGGAGCTGGCCATCCGGAATCTGGTCTGCGTTTATGTATCCGTTACCTCGGTGGACGAAAAGCTGCGCTCCCTGCTGGAGCCCCGCACCGCTACCTACAAAGGCCGCCTGAACGTGGTGCAAACCCTGAGCCGGAAGGGCATACCCACAGGCATCATGAATGCCCCGCTCATCCCCGGCCTCAACGACATGCACATGCACGATACCCTGAAAGCCGCCTCAGAAGCCGGCGCGCTATGGGCAGGCTATACTATTGTAAGGCTGAACGGCGCTATAGGTGATATTTTCAAAGACTGGCTGTACAAGACCTTTCCCGACCGTGCCGATAAAGTATGGGGACAGATCGAGGCCTGCCATGGCGGACAGGTCAACGACAGCCGTTTCAGCACCCGCATGCGCGGAGAAGGAAAATTTGCCGAGATGATCCGGCAGCAATTCAAGCTTTACTGTCGTAAGTTTCACCTCAACGAGACCTTTTTTGAATACGATCTTACGGCCTTCAGGCGTATCAAAGGCAACCAGCTGGAACTCTTTTAACCCCTCAAAACAAAGGAGCATGGTAAATATCAATATCTTTGCCCGCAAATCATGATCATGCGGATACAAAAGCTATGGCTCACGGCGGCATTTTCTCTGGCGACTATTACCTCTGCTCAGGCGCAGACCCCGGCAGGCTTTAAGACCCTGGCCAGCACGGCAGCACTGCAAACCAGCCTGGCAGCCACAGCCAGGAGTACCCAATCTATCTCCAGCGATTTCACCCAGGTCAAGCACATGAAAATGATGAACGACAAGGTAAGCTCAAGGGGAAAATTTTACTTCCGGAAAGAAGACAAGATCCGCATCGAATACCAGAGCCCCTTCCAGTACCTGCTGGTGATGAATGGAGGGCAGATCATGGTGAAGGACGAGCAGAAAAGCAATAAGGTCAATACCCGCAACAGCAAGACCATGCAAAGCGTCAACCGGGTAATGATGGATTGCATGCGTGGCACAGTATTCACCAACAAGGACTTCAATGTAAAAGCCTACGACAGCAAGGGGCAATACCTGTTGCAGCTTAGCCCGGTCAACAATGCGATGAAGGGACTCTTTGCCCGTATTGAAGTCTACCTGGACAAAGCAGACAACAGCGTCAGCAAGCTGGTAATGAGCGAGCAGGGCGGCGATTTTACCGAGATGACTTTCAGCAATAAAAAGACCAATACTCCCCTCAGCGATGCGTTGTTTTCTGTCCGCTAGCCTGCTGCTGCTGCTGCTGCTGCTTTCCTGCAACCGGCAAGCCTACCGTGATCTGGAAAAGATACAGCCAGCGCAGCCGCTCAGCAGCGCTGCATTAAAACCCCGCCTGGACAAAGCGCTTTACCGCTGCGTCGTCGACGGCAAGTTCGTTTTCAAAAAATTCCACCTCAGCGGCATCCTCTACCTGAAACACCTGGGAGCGGAAGGCGACCGCGTGGTATTCCAAAGCGAGATGGGCAATACCTTTTTTGATTTTGGCTGGAACAACAAAGATTCCTTCCGGGTATACAACATCATCGATCAGATGAATAAGCCGGCGCTGATCAAAACGCTCCGTAAAGATTTTGAATTACTCCTGGTGAAAGGACTTGGCGGACAACCGGAAGGGGTCTACCAGTCAGCAAAAGACAGAGCTACCTATACTCGTTTCAACCTCGCAAAGGGCTTTACTTACTACATCACCAATAGCAGCAGCATGCTTACCGGCATTGATAATGCAGACGAGAAACGCAAGGTAGTAACCATGCGCTTTACGCCGCCTTCCCCGCTGCAGCAATTGCCCGAAACCATCAACATCAGGCACCTGCGCGCCCATTTTACTATCGACCTTAAAAAGATAACACCTGATGATACTCCGGAATAGCTTTTATACGATCAACACACAAACCGGCTCACCAATGCAGCTTAAAGCGGGTATTCATATTGACCCGGAACACGATATTTTCCGGGGTCATTTTCCTGGTCAGCCGGTGGTGCCAGGCGTATGCATGGTTCAGATCGTTAAAGAGCTGCTGGAGCAGCAAACAGGCCGGAGGCTGCTGTTCCGTAAAGGGCACCAGCTAAAGTTTCTGCAATTGCTCATACCCGCAGCTGCGGACGAGATAGAAGTGAACCTTGCCTGGAAAGAAGAAGATGGCCAGTATCCCTGCACGGCCGATTTCAAAAGGAACGGCGAAGCGATATTTAAGCTCAGCGGGCTGTTCACGGTTTCTGTTTAAAGACTATGCTAATCAGGATTGTCGCCAGCCCAGCTGCAGACTCACGATAAAATAACGACCGGGCATAGGCCGGGCATTCACCACTTCATAGCGGGTGTTCCAAAGGTTCTGGATTTGCGCCGAAAGGCCCAGGCGATAATTGCCTGGCGTCCAGTTGTACAGCAATTGCAGGTTACCTGTCTGGTAAGGTTCCAGGTATTGCGATTCATCCACCGTCACAAAGCGATAGCCGGTATAGGTATGGTTGTAGTTGAGGAATAATCTTGCGATCGTGCAGCCTGCGTTGACCTGTCCGTTATACCTCGGCGCATAAGGGATCTGCTTCCCGGCGCTGCCATCATTGGGCTGGTACGAGGATACCGTCGTAGACAGCACATAGGCGTACTTCATCCCTACATGCCATTGTACCGGTCCTGTCGTCAGCCGGATGGTATTGTCGGTTTCCATACCGCGGCTATGCACTTCAGCGATATTGTAAGGCGTCCATATAGCGCCACCCAGCCAGTACACCCAATCATGGATGTTGCGGTTAAAAGCATGCAGCTGGTGATCGACGCGGAGCAGCGATTCCGCGCGTTTGTTATGAAGTAAAAAGACGAAAGCGTAGCCGCCGTCGATATTCCAGCCCTGTTCCGGCTTCAGGTTGATATTCCCTCCGGGGAAATAATACAGCTCATTAAGTGTAGGTATACGATAGCTGCGCTGGACATTTCCCTGCAACCGCAAATCAATCGCTGTCCTTTGACGATCCAGCTGCAGCAAGCTGAAATCGGCGCCGGCGCCGGGTAACAGCGGCGCCGCTTTACCATTCACCCACTCCTGCCGCAGCGCCGCATTGGCCTTCAGCCGCCCTTTCCAGGCACTCAGGCTGTAAGTCGCTACAATAGCCGGCCGGAACTGCTCTTCTTTATTGCTGATATTATTACCCTTGGCCACGGCATATTGCAGCGGGGAGAACAGCAGCACATAATGCTCAAATGTCTTCTCCGGCACCGATGCATCGAGCCGGAACTTCCAGCCCAGTTCCTGGTAATACTGGGTAATGTTGTTCCGGTTATCCGGCAACACCACGCTATCCTGGTAATGCAGGTACTCTCTGTTCAGTGAAGCCTTGGCATAGAAGTAGCTGCGCCGGGTCTGCTTATGCCAGCCCAGCAGGCTGCGTAAGGAAGCATCGGTCTGTTTCTTTACAGAGTATTGTTCAAAGAGCGCAGGCGGGATCTCCCTGCGGTATTGCTGGTACCATACCTGTAGGCTGAGCACCTGTTCGGCATCTTGCCGGCCCAGCTTATAATCAGCAGTAAAGAGCCCTCCGCCGGCATTCAGCCGTGCATTAGACAGCTTTCGTTCTTCTCCCTGATCATTGGCATAAGGGAAATCATTGGCCGTATGCTGGTAAAAGCCGCGCAGGCTCACCCGCCAGCGGTTGTTCTGCCAGACTGCCTTCGCACCGATATCCCTGCGGCCATAGCTGCCGCCGCCAAGTGTGAGATCGACCAGCTTATCTTTGGTAAATGTAGCCGCGTATTGCTCCAGCAATAAAGCGCCACCTACATTGCCGCTGCCAAACAAAGCCGCAGAGCTGCCGTATTGCAGGCTGATCCTGTCGAAAAGCCCGGTAGATAAGATCGAGATATCGGCTACGCCCAGGGCAGGGTTCAGAATGGGCACACCATTCCACAATACAGTGGATTGCGCTGCTGAAGCACCACGCAATGACAGGGTCGCGATGCCGTTAATACCATAAGATTTTACGAAAACAGGCGTTTGCTGGGACAGCAGGTTAGCCAGGCTTTGCGTGCTGTAGAGGTCCTTGTAAACTTTTTCGATCGTTTGTGTTTGCTGCCCCGCAGTAAACAGTTTGCGTACATCTGCCGAGTCGCGGTGCTGTTCCAGGATCCGGACTTCCTTCAGCGTATCCTGCAGGGATTGGGCGCACAGTTTAGCAGTGAGTGACAGGCTGCAGCAGCAAAAGATAAAAACAGTAAAGTAGCGGTTCACGCCGCAAAGTAAAGCAATTCGACAAATACCCGGGAACTCCCGCAAATCATCACTGGTATTTCCAATGCCGGGGCTTACCTTCAGCCATCCAGGCGATGGCCTGCTCAATGCGCTTCGTCCTGGTCTCTTCGCGCTTTGCTTCAGATATCCATTCCAGGTACTCTTTACGATGGGAAGGTGCAAACTGTTCGAACACAGCCTGCGCCTTTTTATTCTTCGCCAGGGCCTTCCGGAAGGCTTCGGGGACCTCCATAGGTAGTGCTTCCGCCTTTTTCGGTGCTTTGGGCGCTTTGATGCCTTCATCGGCCAGGCGGATGCTCTCTTTAAGATAAGTAGCAAATATTTTATCTGAGGGCAGGTCCTTCAGTGCGGTGATCTTGCCTAAAGAACCCATTGCCGATTTTTCTTCCAGCTGCAATATACCTTTGGGGTCTTTCATAGCGCCGGCCAGCCAGAAGCCGAAAGCGCAATGCTGCTTAAAGGAGGCCAGGCTGAAATGGCTTTTTCCCTTATAATCGAAATGCGGGAATCCCCACTTGATGTTCTCCTGTATATCGGGGCAATGCTCATGGATCAGCGCCCGGATGTGGTTCAGTATCGGCTGTGCAAAAGGTGCTGCCTTTTCAATATACGCATCGATCCGGGGATCTGTTGTCGGCATATACTTGGAATTTGAAAGCTAACTTACAAAAAAGCCCCGGGAATTGCGATTCACCGGGGCTTTATTATCTGACATTATTTTATGCTGTGGTCATTTCATCGGGCTCATTCACCTTCTCTCCTGCCGGCTTCTTGCGACCGAAGAACATCTTGAACAATACAGGAGCTGTGGTGACCACTACCAGCCCGATAATGATATATTCCAGGTGTTCCCGCACCCATACATTCTCACCCAGCACAAAGCCCAGGGTAGTAATGCTGATGATCCATGCCAGGGCGCCGATGATATTGTACAGGAAGAATTTCTTGAAATCCATGTGCACAATACCTGCTACGATAGGAGCAAAAGTGCGCACGATAGGCAGGAAACGGGCGATAATGATCGCGCCGCCGCCACGCTTTTCATAAAACTCCCGGGCAGCATGTAGGTGCTTCCGCTTGAACAGCCAGGTTTCCCTCCGTTCAAACAACAAGGGGCCTGACTTGCGGCCAAACCAATAACCGACTATATTACCGAGCACAGCACATACGCTGAAGGCAATGATCCAGAAGACAAGATTGACCGGGTGGCTGGCAAAAGGTACAGCATTAGCAGCATCGGCCGATGCAATAATCATACCGGTAATGAAAAGCAGCGAGTCGCCGGGAAGAAAAAAGCCGATAAACAAACCGGTTTCTGCAAAAATGATAAAGGCAACGAGAAAAAGTCCGCCATGCGCCATAATCCAGTTCGGATCGATCAAATGCTTAATAAACTCAATAACTACATCCATAATAATCGACGGTTCATATTTTAATGCTGCAAGTTACTTTAAAAAATGTTAAGCACCTTAACAGATTTCTATTCAGGGGCTTTTTTGTGTTTACCTTTACAAACCATTTCCTGTTGTTTTAACGGTCTGCAAACAATTTTATTTTGGCATGAATGAAAAAGTCCTCGCCCTCATTACCCGGCTTAACCAATGGAGAAAACAACGGATATCCAACGAGACTTTCCTCATTATCGCGGCGGCGGTGGTGGGCGTGCTGGGTGGGCTGGCAGCATCTATGCTGAAACAGCTGACGCATCTTATCGAAGATTTTCTTCAGAACGGGCTGCACTGGCAATACAAGTATTACCTATACCTGGTCTTCCCGCTGATCGGCATCTTTTTTACCGTGATCTATATAAAGACCTTTATCCGGCGGTCCAGATTCCAGCACGGTCTTACGCCGATCATCTACAACATCACCCACAATTCCAGCCGTCTTGACTTCCACAACATTTATTCGCAGATCATCTCAAGCGCCATTACAGTAGGCTTTGGCGGCTCGGTGGGCCTGGAAGCGCCCATCGCCAGCAGCGGATCGGCAATAGGTTCCAACATAGGGCGTTTCTTCGGGCTCAATTACCGCGAGGTCACCTTATTGCTGGCCTGTGGTGCAGGAGCCGGTATTGCCGGCGCTTTCAATAGTCCCATAGCCGGCATGGTCTTTGCCCTGGAAGTATTGCTCCCGGCCTTTTCCATTCCTGTATTTATTCCCTTGCTTATCTCTGTTGCCACAGCTTCGGTAGTCGCCCGTATCTTTTACAGCAAGCCGCTTTTTGTCCTCGTCACTGAGGGCTGGGTCATGTCTGCATTGGGCTTTTATATCCTTATGGCCATCGCCATCGGCGCCTTCTCCATCTTTTTCGTAAAGCTGAATTTCAGGATACACAAGCTGTTCCATAAGATCAAAGGTACTTACCACAAAATCTGGATAGGCGGATTGATCATCGGCCTCTTCATCGCCCTCTTTCCGGCCTTGTACGGGGAAGGCTACATTACGATACAGCACCTGCTGAATGGCAATTATCATTCTTTGCTGGCCAACAGTTTCTTTTCTGCCTATCAGCACAATGCCTGGATCCTGATCGGTTTCGCCGTGCTTACCTTATTCGGCAAATCGCTGGCCTCGCTCATCACTCTAAACAGCGGCGGTAATGGCGGTATCTTCGGGCCCAGCCTCGTTATGGGAGGCTTCACCGGCTTCATTTTCGCATATACCATCAACCAATTGGGCGGTATACAGCTCAATACGACCAATTTTATCGTAGCCGGCATGGCTGCAGCGCTCAGCGGCATCATGCATGCCCCGCTAACGGCCATCTTCCTTATTGCAGAAATTACCGGCGGATACGAGCTGATGGTGCCGCTGATGCTCGTTTCAGCAATTAGCTATTTCATCAACAAAGCGGCGCTCAAACATTCCATCTACACCAAAAGCCTGGCGGAAAAAGGCGAACTGGAAACGGATGCCGGCAGGGAGCGGAGCATTCTGCAACGCATAAAGCTGAAGTATGTGCTGGAAACCAATTTCGTGATCCTGAAGCCGGACGACACTTTGCAAAGCCGCGCCCAGGATATCATCCATACCGAAAAGAACATTTTCCCGGTGGTCGATCCGGATGGAAGATTGCAAGGTATTGTCTATGGGGAAAAGCTGCTGGAGCTCCTGGTCTCGGGCGACAGGCAGGCGACCGTCAGCCAGCTGCAGGACAATACGCTTTATTTCATCAATGTGGGCGCCAATATGTTTGAAGTGATGCAAAAAATGGACCAGGAACATATCGACATCTTCCCGGTAGTCGACAATGATATGCAGTACAAAGGCTTTGTATCCCGTACCGGCATTCTCAACAAATACCGCGCCCTGCTCCGGCGCAACCAGGGCTATATGGCCTAGGGTTTAGCTTCTGACCACCAACGCATCCATCTTCCTGTGGTTGAGTATCCTGAACCGTCGGCCGTTGGCCGTCATGATCTTTTGCGCGCTGAGCTCATTGATCACCTTGAACAGTGTTTCGTAAGATGAGCCCGAAAAGGAAGCCAGGTCTTGCCGGGAAAGCTCGATATCGATGTAGCCCTCAGCATCGGCGCCGAACTGCTGCTGCAGCTGCAGCAGGGCCTGTGCGATGCGGGCCTTTACCGGCATATGCACCAGGTTGCGCATCCTCCGCTCCGATTCCTGCAGCTCGTTGGCAAAAAAGCGAAGCAAGGCATTGACCATCTCCGAATTCACAGCCAGCGTGGAGCGGAAGAAAGGCATATCGATATAGCATACCGTTACCGGCTCCAGGGCGGTAGCTGACACCGGAAAATAAGGATCGTCGCCCAGGCCCAGGTGCCCCACGATATCGCCTTTCCGGGCAAAGCGGATAATGAGCTCCTTCTCATCGTCCCAGCGTTTATGCACCTTTACCTTGCCTTCATAGATAAAGTAGATCCCCGTAACCGGGTCGCCTTCAGTAAAGACCGGCTGCCCTTTCCGGATGCGGTAGTTCCTTTTGTGCACGGCGACTGCCGGCAACCAATCCTTCAGGCACCTGCGACAGAGAAAACAGCTTTCCAGGTCGCAGCCCTCTTTATGCTCTTTCATAGGCTTACAAAGTAAATGTAAAACAATAAGATCGAAAGAAAAATGATCAAAAAATATGGTTTAGGCAATATTTTTTGACACAAAAAGCAATAACCATACAATAAATCTAAAATAAACAATATTATTTCATTCATTTCATACCTTTGCATCGCAAAAAATATTGCGTATTACTTTTTTTTTTCAAAAAAATCCCATGTCCGCATCCGACCCTGCCCGCAGCAAAATCGCTTTGCAGAAAGGCATTCCCGTATCCTTGTCGCTTAACCTTCCCGACAGCGCCGACACCGATAAACGGTTCTTTCAAAAGAAAAGATTGCTCCAGCTGTCGCTGGCCGCCGTTATTGTGGCCGTATTCGTTAGCCTGATTGCTAAAGTGCTGATCTACCTGATCAACCTGGTGACCAATATTGCTTTCTTCGGTAACGTCAGCCTTGCGGCGCATAGCCCGGCGGACAATCATCTCGGCTGGTGGGTCATCGTGATCCCCGTCATCGGCGGGCTTATTGTGGGGCTTATGGCACTGTACGGCTCCAAAGCCATCCGGGGACACGGCATTCCTGAAGCCATGGAACAGATCCTGGTGAACCAAAGCAGGATCAAGCCGGTCATCACCTTCCTGAAGCCCTTGTCTTCGGCTATTGCTATCGGCACAGGCGGCCCTTTCGGCGCCGAAGGGCCGATCATCGCTACCGGCGGGGCATTGGGCTCCACGCTCGGACAATTTTTCCGCATCACTTCCAACGAACGCAAGATCATCCTGGCAGCAGGCGCTACAGCAGGCATGTCGGCTATCTTCGGCACACCGATCGCGGCCATTTTCCTGGCGATTGAATTATTATTGTTTGAATTTTCGCCCCGGGCCATACTCCCCGTAGCATTGGCCTGTATTACCGGTGCAGCCGGCCATCACCTGCTTTTCGAGAGCGGTCCGGTATTCCCTATGCCGCAGGTGCTGCCTTCAAGCAATACCGCGCTGGGTATATACAGCCTTATCGGTTTGCTGGTGGGTTTTGTGGCGTTGGGCATTACCCGTATCCTCTATTGGATCGAAGACCTTTTTGAGCACTTGCCCATACACTGGATGTGGTGGCCCGCTATCGGCGGCTTAGCGGTAGGTGTGGTTGGCTATTTCGCACCGCATACGCTGGGCGTAGGTTACGACAATATCACCAGCGTGCTGTCCGGCACGGCCCCGCTGTCGTTGGTGCTCAGCCTGATGCTCCTTAAATTCCTGTCCTGGTCTATTGCTTTAGGCAGCGGCACCTCGGGTGGAACCCTGGCGCCCCTGCTCACGATCGGCGGCGCCTGCGGTGCAGCGCTGGGCAGTCTCATCCTTTATCTTTTCCCCGGATGCGGTATCAGCATTGCCCTGGCAGCGCTGGTGGGCATGGCTTCGATGTTTGCCGGCGCTTCCCGCGCTTACCTCACCAGCGTAGCCTTTGCGCTCGAGGCCACCATGCAGTCCCATGCGCTGCTGCCGTTGCTGGGCGCCTGCACAGCGGCCTACCTGGTCTCCTTCTTCCTGATGGAAAATACCATCATGACTGAAAAGATAGCACGGCGTGGCATCAGCACACCCGATGCCTACGAACCTGACATATTGAGCAAGCTTACTGTAGAGCAGGTGCTGCAGGACGAAGCCTTGGTGCTGACTGAAGACCAGACCATTGGCGAGCTGCAGGAATTTCTCGAAAAAGAAACGTCCAACGGCCAGCATTTCCTGGTGGTCGACCAGGAAGGCATGCTGAAAGGCTATATCGACGCTATGGATCTCTTCCGCCTCCGGCCCGATCCGCAAACGCGCTTATCCGCGCTGATGCGCAGCTATACAGCTTCTGTAAAAAGCAACGACAGCCTGACCAGGGCGCTGGCGGTAATGTCGGAGCAGAATACCGATCTGCTGCCGGTTTGCGCAGCATCGGACAGCCGCAAGGTGACCGGTGTATTGCACTATAAAGACATCCTGTCGGCCTACCGTATCCGGCGCCGGGAGCATGAGGAAGCGGCGGCGAATCTATCGCTCAGGCAGCAGCGGATCCGGATGATGATCAGGGGCAGGAAATGGATCACGCTCAACAGGCATTAAGAAGCCCGGCCATCATTTTGCAGGCATAAGCGTAAGCCCTCGGCATAGCTTGTGGGCTGCCAGGAGAAGCGCTGCTCAAACTTGCTGCTGTCAAAGAAATAGTCCCGGTCATACTGGTAAGCCATTTCCCGCAGCTCTTTGACCAGGGGCACAAACAACCCGGCCAGGCTCATCATGAATTTGGAAAGGATATAGTACCGGGGCGCTACATTCATGGCGCCGGCGATTCTTTCGATAAAATCTTTCCCGGTCAGCTTTTCGCGGGAAGTGGGCAGATGCCATACTTCTCCGAAGGCATCGGGCGTATTGCCCAGGAGGGCCGTTGCCTTTGCGGCATCGGGGGTGAAGGTGAAGGAATGTATTTTGCCTGCATCCGCTTCCCAGAAGGCTTTCTTTCCTTTCCTGAATTTTTCGAACACGGTAACCTCAAGCGGACTGTTCTGCACATCCGGTCCGTAGAAATCAGCGCTGCGCGCGATCAGTGCTTGCAGCCCCTGCTCCTTCACGGCACGAAAGACCATATCCTGCAATGCAGCGCGCACCCGGCCCTTCCGGCTGGAAGGCGCTACAGGAGAGGACTCCGTCATGTGCGGAATAGCGCCGGGCGCATACATATACACATTATCGAGGAACACAAGGCGGGCGCCATGCTTTACGCAAGCCGCGATTACATGGCCCATGATCAGCGGCCAGTCGCGCTGCCATACTTTAATGTTGTATTCCAACCCTACCGTCAGGTAGACCACTTCCGAACCGGCCACAGCCTGATCAACTTGTATACGGTTGGTAAGATCGGCTGGAAAGAGCTCATCGTCGCCGTTTACCTGCCTGGGATTGCGGGCTACCAGTCTTATATTTGAAGTATAGGCTTTGAGGACTTTGGCAAGCGGTGTACCGATGGCGCCGCCGGATCCGAGTATCGTTTGCATCTTTGATTGCTTTCAGCAAAGGTAGCTCCGCAGGAAGGCCACAAACAATGATCCGGGTTAAGATTTTGCCGGCGCCATCATCCGTTTTTTAATACGGCTGAGGCTTTCCGGCGCTATGCCCAGGTATTGGGCAATATAGCGTTGCGGCACCCGCTGGAAGACCTCTGGCGACTCCTCCAGCAATTCCCGGAACTGCTTTTCGGGTGAAAAGGACAGCAGGGCTTTGGTGCGTTTAATGCTTTTGGCAGCAATGCGCTCCACCAATATGCGGAAAAATTCGGACATGCAGGGTAGAGATCTCATCAGGTCGACCAAGTCTACACAGCGGATCACCAGGCAGGATGTAGCGGTAAGCGCTTTGATCGAAGAAGGCGATAGCGTCTGGTAGGAAAAGCTTTCAAGGTCGGTCACAAATTCCCGCTCGAAGACAAAATTGCAGGTGCGTTCATTACCCGCTTCGTCGAGGTAAAACTGGTGCAGGGCGCCTTTCAATACAAAGAAAACCTCATGCGCCACCTCGCCTGCACGCAGCAGCACGGCATGGCGCTTGTATTCCCGCTCCCTGAAATGATCAAGGATGTAGGCCGCCTCTTCATCAGTCACCGCCACTTCGCGGCGAATGATCCCGATCAGCTCAGAGGTCATACTTGTATTGATTTTGATAGATCACCTCGAAAGCCTCTATAGCCTGGTTCAGGTGCCGTTCTTCATGCGCCACCAATATTTCAAAAGCTTTTTCCAACGTATAGACGATATTGCGGTTCACCGGTGAGGCGATCACGGTGTGCTTCTCCAGCAGGGGACCAGCACTGCCGATGACATTTTTCAGCGCGGCCTGGTGCCGTTCAAGATCGGCAACAATATCGCCGTGGATGTCGGCCGTTTCCGGCTCCCACATCGGAAAGGTCTTCATCTTCTTCCGGCGGGCAGGATCGACGCTTTTCAGCAGCGTATTGCCCATAAATTTCACGAAGAAGGGTACCTTACCCAGGAAAGGCGGCTTATAGCTACCGGCCTGCAATTGCTCAAGCATGGGAAAATAGCTTTCATTGACCGTGATCAGGTGCTTCATGTTATCGGCAATAGACCAGGTTTGAGCATTGGGCTTGCGTTTCAGTTCGTCTTCGGGCAGGTCGGCAAAGCGCTCCCGGAACTCCCGAGTAAGCTCATCCAGCTTTTGCTGCCATTGTTGTATTTGTGCGGATACCGGCATAGAAGTAAATTAGTTATTTCAACTCGCCTTTTAAAACAGCAGCAAATGCGGGCGTTAGTTTTTCGGCTTAAAAATATGCTCTTCGATGGTCATGCCCGGCTCCAGCAATATGGTCTGGATGCCCAGGACCTTTGCCCCTTCAATATGCTGAGGGCTGTCGTCGACAAACAAAGTCTTTTCCGGGTTCAGGCCGTTCTGTTCCATGATAAGGCGGAAGATAGCCGCATCCGGCTTACGCAGTCCTACCCTGTGGGAATAATATACTTTATCGAAAAACACGCCCAGGGAATCGAAGCCGGTCAGGCTTTTCAGCGTTTTCAGGAAAGCCTCCTCATGGATCTCGTTGGTATTGCTGAGCAGGAACAGGTCGAAATGCAGCTGTAATTGCTGCAGGATCTGCAGCCGGCGTAGCGGCAGGTCGAGCAGCATGGCGTTCCAGGCCGAGACAATCTGCTCATCGCTGATCTGCGGACCGGTCATGCCGCGAATGCCGGAGAGAAATTCCGCCCGCCCTATTTTGCCCGTTTCCAGCAGATCGAATAGCTCGGTCTGCTTCAGCTGCGAATACTTTTGCGCAAAATCGGCGATACCCAGATCTGTAAATGCCTGCTCGGTCTTATTATAATCGATGTTGAGGATCACCCCGCCGAGGTCGAGGATAATGTGCCGTATATTTTTCAGAAAAGCAGTTTTGGCAGCAAAGGTACCCGCTTCCGGGCAATTCAGGGCCGCTCCTGAAGCATTGTTTTCTCAATAGGCTTATATTAAGATCGGGGCGCCGGTTCCGGTCTCAGGTTCCGTCTTTACGGCATTTCGGTTTTACGGCAAGAAAAAATTTCTTTACCTTTGCATGACCGATAGATTTTACTGGAGTTACGCATCTATTCCACCGGTCGCAAACAGGAAACATTATGACTAAGTACATTTTTGTAACCGGCGGGGTTACATCTTCATTGGGTAAAGGTATCATTGCCGCTTCCCTCGCAAAATTATTACAGGCCCGTGGTTACAGCGCCACGATCCAGAAATTCGACCCTTACATTAACGTGGATCCGGGTACGCTCAATCCTTACGAGCACGGTGAATGTTATGTAACAGACGACGGCGCCGAAACCGACCTGGACCTGGGCCACTACGAACGTTTCCTGAATACGCCCACTTCACAGGCCAATAATGTGACCACCGGCCGCGTGTACCAATATGTGATCAACAGGGAAAGGGAAGGCGCTTTCCTCGGCAAGACCGTACAGGTGATCCCACACATTACCGATGAGATCAAACGCCGCATCCGCCTGCTGGGCAACGAGAACAAATATGATGTAGTGATCACCGAGCTGGGTGGCACTGTAGGCGATATCGAGTCGCTTCCTTATATAGAAGCCGTAAGGCAATTGAAATGGGAGCTGGGCAACGAGAACTGCCTCGTAGTGCACCTTACCCTTATCCCTTACCTGAAAGCCGCCAAAGAGCTGAAGACCAAGCCGACGCAGCACTCGGTAAAAATGCTGAGCGAGAACGGTGTACATCCCGACATTATCGTATGCCGTACCGAAGAGCCGCTGTACAATGACCTGAAGAAAAAGATCGCGCTCTTTTGTAATGTTCGCCCCGAAGCGGTGATCGAGGCCCGGGATGCCGATACGATCTATGGCGTGCCCATCGAGATGATGGTGGAAAAGCTGGATATTATCGCCCTGAAGCTGCTGGAGCTGCCGCTGGGCAATGAGCCTGAGCTGATCAAATGGAAAGAGTTCCTGACAAAGCTGCGCTATCCCAAAACCAAAGTGACTGTAGGCCTTATCGGTAAATATGTAGAGCTGCAGGATGCTTATAAGTCCATTCTGGAATCGCTGATCCACGCCGGTGCGGTGAATGAATGCAAAGTAGAAGTAAGAAATATACACTCCGAGTACCTGACCCCGGAGAATGCGGCGGAAAAGCTGCAAAACCTCGATGCGGTGCTGGTCGCTCCAGGCTTCGGCAGCAGGGGCATAGAAGGCAAGATCGATGCTATCCGCTATGCCCGTGAAGAAAACATTCCCTTCTTCGGTATCTGCCTCGGAATGCAGATGGCTGCAGTAGAGTTTGCACGCAATGTGCTGGGCCATAAGGACGCACATTCTACCGAAATGAATGCCGACACGCAGCATCCTGTGATCCACCTGATGGATGAGCAAAAAGACATCCTGCACAAAGGCGGCACCATGCGCCTGGGTGCTTATGAATGCACGCTGGATCCTGCTTCCCGCATGGCCGGTATTTATGGTAAGACCCTGATCCAGGAACGTCACCGCCACCGCTATGAATTCAACAACGACTACCTCGACGCTTTTGAAAAATCCGGCATGCTGCCTGTGGGTAAAAATCCTTCTTCAGGACTGGTAGAGGTGATCGAGCTGACCGGCCATCCTTTCTTTATCGGCACGCAGTTCCACCCTGAATACAAAAGCACTGTAGAGAATCCCCATCCACTCTTTGTCGCTTTTGTAAAAGCCGCCAAGCAAAGGCAGGAAACCAAGAAGGAAGAGGCTAATTACGAGAAGAATTTATCGCATAATTAATCCTGCAATTGCAGATAGTTGCTATCAGGGCTGACCATTATTTTCTGGTCAGCCCGTTTTTATTTGGGACGTTGTCCTGTGTAGAGACGTTGCACTGCAATATGTGGAGATGTTTGCAATGTGTGGAGAGACGTTGCAGTGCAACCCCTCTGCGATAAATTTAATTTGGTTGCAACGTCTCCACACAGGACATTTATCTAGATCGTACATTTCCCGTCAAGAATAGGTAATTTTGCATTCCACAGTATTTTAGCTGAATGTTTACACCACTTTCCCGGATCATACTGCTGCTTGTTTGTGCCGCCCTTTCGGTGGTTGCAGCTGTCTTCAATATTTATTCCCTGCTCATCATCGCCTGCCTGGCGTCGGCATTCCTCCTCTGGGGCTATTTCCGCAAAGGTTCGGTGAGCCTGGCGCTGGCCCGCCTGCGCAATGAGGAATATAAGGAGGCTGAAGCCATTATCGAACAGACGACCCGTCCCGAAAAGCTGGACAAGAAGCAAAAGGCTTATTATCTCTTCGTCAAAGGCTTCATCGCAAGGGAAAAAGATCATTACGAGGAAGCACGTATACTGCTGGAAGAATCGCTGAATGAGGGCATCCGCAACCAGAACGATATTGCCATGGCGCTGCTGGCCCTTACCGATATGGAAATGGTCAAAAACAACAAAAGGCAGGCAGTAGCTTATTTTACGCAGATGAAAGGATTGAAAGTAAAGCCTTCGCTGATGCCCGATATCCGCAAGATGCAGGAGTGGCTGGGTATGTAGTCCATTTTTGGTGATCGCCGCCGACGATTCTTTAACCAGGCAGCCTTTCTATTTTCCTTAAAACAATAGGACAAACCCTTCCCAACGCAGAAAATGAGTAACATTGCAAAACCGGAACGGGTGTAACAAACATCTGTATTCTCCATTACAACCATTAAAGCAACCTGATTAGCATATGATATCTTTCGATCGTTTTGTACTGAACAATGGCCTCCGCGTGATCGTCCACCAGGATCTTTCTACGCCTATGGTCGCCTTCAATATCCTGTACGATGTGGGCGCCAGGGATGAAGATCCCGGGCGCACCGGCTTCGCACATCTGTTTGAGCACCTCATGTTCGGCGGCTCTGTCAATATACCCGAGTATGACGAACCGCTGCAAATGGCAGGCGGCGAGAATAACGCTTATACAACCAACGACATTACCAATTATTATATCCAGCTTCCGAAAGAGAATATAGAGACCGCGTTCTGGCTTGAAAGCGATCGCATGCTGTCGCTGGCTTTCAGCGAAAAGAGCCTGGATGTGCAGCGCAAGGTTGTGAGCGAGGAATTTAAAGAGCATTACATCAATAAGCCTTACGGTGATGTATGGAACCACCTGCGCCGGTTGGCTTACAAGCAGCATCCCTACCGATGGATGACCATAGGCAAAGAGCTGAAGCATATTGAAGAGGCGCAGCTGCAGGACGTCAAGGATTTCTTCTTTAAGCATTACCGCCCGCAGCATGCCGTGCTGTGCGTAGCCGGCAATACCAACCTGGAAGAGGTAAAGACTCTTGCCGAAAAATGGTTCGGTGATATTACTCCCGGCGATACCTATGTCCGGTCGCTGCCCAGGGAACCCCGGCAGGACGCCGCCCGCGAGCTAACAGTAGAAGCCGATGTCCCTTATGACGCCCTGTATAAAGCCTGGCATATCGCAGGACGCACCGATCCGCAATACTATGCCGCCGATATTATTACCGAAGTGCTGGGCAGCGGGCAATCGTCGCGCCTGTACCAGCGCCTGGTGAAAGAGCTGCAGCTGTTCAGCAATATCTCCTGCTACCACACCGGCAGCGTGGATCCCGGCCTGCTGGTGATCGAAGGCAAACTGATCAAAGGCGTGCCTATAGAAACAGCCGATGCTGCCGTAGAAGCCGAGCTGCAGCTGATGCGGGATCATGGTGTAACGGAAGAAGAGCTGGCCAAAGCACGTAATAAGATCGAATCTATGATCACCTTCGAAGACATGAACCTGTTGGCCAGGGCCAATAACTTTGCCTTCTACGAATTGCTGGGCGACGCCAACATGATGAATACGGAGCTGGGCAAATACCTGGCCGTAACACAGCAGGATGTACAGGCGGCCATCGACACCATCTTTGCGCCAACCAACAGCAGTACCCTGAAATACCTGGCCAAAGCGAAATAAAAATGCATAGAGAAACAAGGAAAGATAAAGGCGGTCTAATGGCGTTCAGCGTACTGCTCCAGACGCCAGAAGTGGTGCTGGAATTGCTTTTCCATTAACAGCAGACGACCCATAAAAAGTATGCCGGCCCACATCGCGGGCCGGCATGCTTTTTATGGCTGTTGTGGTATCTATTTCGCTTCCTCTTCAGTGCCTGAATCCTTCAGCCGCACCGGCGCTTCTGTCTTTTTGCGCAGCTTCATATTCAGCAGCTCGACCAGGAAGGAGAAGGCCATGGCAAAGTAAGCATAATTCTTCAGGTGCAGATCGTGCGCTCTTTCGCTGTCCCAGCCTTCGACCAACAGGATGAAGCCGATCATGACCAGGAAAGACAGGGCCAGCATTTTGATTGTAGGATGCTTCTGGATAAAGGTGGCGATATTGCCGCTGAACAGGAACATCACAACCATCGCGATCACTACCGCCGCGATCATGATCTCGATATGCTTGGCAGTACCCCCGGCCGTAATGATGCTGTCGAAGCTGAACACCATATCTATGAGAATGATCTGCACTACGGCTTTGCCCAGGGTCAGCTGGGCGCCTCTACCTTTGGTATGCTCTTCTTCTCCTTCCAGCTTATGGTGGATCTCCATTACGGTTTTATAGATCAGGAAAATACCGCCGCCAAGCATCACGAGGCTGGCCAGGTCGAAACCTTTGTCGCCAATGCTGAAGACAGGCTTGCCTTTTTGCTCCAGCAGCCATTTGAGGGCAAAGAGCAGCAGCGAACGCACCGCGATACCGGTAAACATCCAGATGAAGCGCCCTTTCTTTCGCAACGACTCAGGCAGCCGGTTCAATATAATGCTGACGAAAATAACGTTGTCGATCCCCAGCACGATCTCCAGCACAACCAGTACCACGAAGCTGATCAGGTTATCAACGGTAAATAAATGAGCCATGGATTCCATTCCTGTAGCGATTGACGGTTAAGTTGAACTAAAGAGATTAAGCCAGGCCTTCGCAGATATTGCGGACAATACGCGGGCCTTCATAAATAAAACCGGTGTAGACCTGCACCAGGGAAGCGCCGGCATCCAGCTTTTCCTGCGCATCACGGGCGGTAAAAATACCGCCGGCGGCTATGATCGGGATCGCACCGTTGCTGCGCTGATGAATATAGCGGATCACATCGGTGGCTTTATCTTTTACAGGCAGGCCGCTCACACCGCCTGCACCCATGGCTTCCACTTCCTTGTCTGCAGTTTGTAATCCTGCGCGGCTGATGGTGGTATTGGTGGCTACGATGCCTTGTATGCCGGTATTGTGTACGATATCGATAATGTCGTCGAGCTGCTCCAGGGTAAGATCGGGCGCGATCTTGAGCAGTATGGGCTTCGCTTTGCCCAGCTCGGAGTTAATGATCTGCAGGCGGCCCAGCAATCTTTGCAGCGGTTCTTTCTCCTGCAAGGCCCGGAGGTTGGGTGTATTCGGACTGCTTACATTGACAGTGAAGTAGTCCACCACATCGTAAAGCTCGCGGAAACAAATCTCATAATCTTTGGTCGCATCTTCATTAGCGGTCACTTTGTTCTTGCCGATGTTGCCGCCGATAATAATATCCGACCGGCGCTGGCGCAGGCGTTCGGCGGCAGCCTTTACACCACCGTTGTTGAAACCCATACGGTTGATGAGGGCTTTGTCTTTCGGCAGGCGGAACAGGCGGGGCTTATCGTTGCCATCCTGCGCCAGGGGCGTTAAGGTACCGATCTCGATAAAGCCGAACCCCAGGCAGGCCAGTTCGTCGGTGAACCGGGCGTCCTTGTCGAAGCCGGCGGCCAGGCCAACAGGGTTTTTGAAGTTCAGGCCCCAGAGCTTGCGCTCCAGCGAGGGCTTGCTGACCGTAAAGTTCTTTTTGAGAAAACTGCGAACTACAGGGTTGCCATACCATTTTTTCAGCTGGTTCATAACCCAATAATGGATGACTTCGGGGTCTTTACGAAAGAGAAAGAATTTAATTAGCGAATACATTACGGCAAAGATAATGGGGCGCAGCAAATTTCGGAAAACGAATTTGCGCGCCCCATCGGGATAATAAGAGAGATTACGCTTTTATACGCTTTGCTTCAGGGATTGCTCCTTCAGCTGCCGGATCTCGCTTTTCAGCTCGTCGACATAAGTTTCGAGCGACTTGATACGGCTTTCATAAAGCTGCTTCAGCTCAGGACTGATCTGGAACTGATACACCTCTTTGTTGGCATTTTCACGACGCTCGTTGACGATATCGTAGATCTTCTCTACATCAAACTGAACGATGAATTCCGTACTGTAACCCAGCAAACCGGAAATCTTTTGCAGCCTTTCTTCAGAAAGGTGGATCTCCTCGTTCTCGATACGGGCATAGTTACCCTGGGTCATTTCGAGCTTTTCAGCCATGTACTGTTGCGTGAAATTGCGCAACTCCCGCAGTTTGCGGATGTTTTGTCCTATCTTTTTCATGTGCTTCTTTGGTTGACGATTGGTATTTGGTTGCCTAAAGATTGAATGGTACTGATTGTAAAATTACATTAAATATGAACACTTTGCTCTTTTTCAAGGATAAAAATTACTTCAGCCAGGCTAAAATAAGCAAAGTATTTGATTTTCAAAATTTTAATTTAGAAATTTTCTTTTTATCCTCTTTTTTACGATAAACATGTAGCTGGTATTTCTAAAAACACAAACTCTTTTTCACTTGAATTCTTGCTAAATTGGTTTCACTTTTCAGGGTATCTGTAAATCATTGCAGACGACATACAGCTACACATTTATGTTGGTAGCTCATAATTCAACCTATGCAATAGCTTAAATCATCTTCAGCGAATATGCTGCAGGACATTTCTTATTTTTTTGGCGCCCGATCTGTATCTTTGCGCAATTTTCATCTTCTGTCATTTCAATAATACTGCTTTCACACAATGCCCCAGGACACAATCAGCCACCCGGCCTTTCTGCTGCTCGAAGACGGAACGCTTTTCAAAGGAAAATCATTTGGCAAAAAAGGCACTACAGGCGGTGAGCTTTGCTTCACTACCGGTATGACCGGCTACCAGGAAATCTTTACCGATCCGAGCTATACAGGACAAATGCTGATCATGAGTACCTGCTATGTGGGCAACTATGGTGTGAACACGGCCGATGTGGAATCTGACGGTGTAACGATTGCCGGGCTTATCTGCAAGAATATTGCTACCCGCTATTCCAGGATGATCGCCAGCGGCTCGCTGGAAGATTACCTGCTGCAGCACAATATCGTAGGCATACAGGATGTCGATACCCGCGCGCTGGTACAGCATGTACGCACCAAAGGCGCCATGAATTGCATCATTTCTTCCGAGACCGATAATATCGAAGCGCTGAAAGAAAAACTGCGCGCCGTGCCTTCGATGAAAGGCCTGGAGATCTCTTCCAACATTACGACCAAAGAGCCTTATACCGCTGGCGATCCCGACGCTTCGATCCGGATTGCGGTGCTGGATTTCGGCATCAAAAAACATATCCTGCACAACTTTACCCAGCGCGACGCTTACGTAAAGGTATTCCCGGCCAAGACCCCGATCGCTGAGCTGAAAGCCTTTGAGCCGCATGGCTACTTTATTTCCAATGGCCCCGGCGATCCGGCATCAATGGACTATGCTGTGAATACGGTAAAAGATATCCTGAATGAAGGCAAGCCGATGTTCGGCATCTGCCTCGGGCACCAGTTGCTCGCTCAGGCCAATGGCATCCCTACGTTCAAGATGCACCATGGTCACCGCGGACTGAATCACCCGGTAAAGAACCTGATTACAGGTAAGTGCGAGATCACCACACAGAACCATGGTTTCGGTGTAGATCCCGAAGCAGCGCAGCAGTCGGAAGCGATCGAAGTAACGCATGTGAACCTCAACGACGGATCGATTGAAGGGATAAGGATGAAGAACAAGCCTGCCTTCTCGGTACAGTATCACCCCGAGAGCACACCAGGGCCTTACGATTCCCGTTACCTGTTCGACCAGTTTATTGATATGATCTGCGAGCAGTCTGCAATAAAGTAACGCTTATTGACTACCTTAGTGCCCGTTTTTGTCCGGCATATAGTGCCGGCTTTTTCATCAATCAAACCTACTGTTTTACAAACCTCAATCGGAGGACTCGGCAACGCTTATGGATAAAATCTTGATTATTGGCGCCGGCGGGCAGATCGGTGTGGAGCTTACCCTGGCGCTGCGCCAGGTCTATGGCCGCAACAATGTTATTGCAACGGATATCAGGGAAGAACATCCTCTGCTGAAAGAGGACAACGGCCCCTTCATGCAACTGGATGTGATGGACTTTAAAGAAGTGGCGAAAGTGGTCGCGCAGGAGAACATTACACAGGTATATCTGCTGGCCGCGATCTTGTCGGCTACCGGCGAATCTAAGCCGGTATGGGCCTGGGACATCAATATGCAAAGCCTGCTGAACGTGCTGGAGATCTGCCGCGAAAACAAAGTGAAGAAATTTTATTGGCCCAGCTCCATTGCTGCCTTTGGCCCCAATACGCCTAAAGGAAACACACCGCAACATACGATTATCGAGCCGGTAACGGTCTATGGCATCAGCAAGTATGCCGGCGAGCTCTGGTGCCGTTATTACTTCCAGCGTTACGGGCTGGATATCCGCAGCCTGCGCTACCCCGGCCTTATCAGCTGGAAATCGGCGCCGGGCGGGGGCACTACCGATTATGCGATCGATATTTACATCGAAGCCTTAAAGAAAAAACAATTTACCTGCTTCCTTTCTGAAGACACCTATCTCCCCATGATGTATATGAATGACGCCATCAGGGGAACCATAGAGCTGATGGAGGCCCCCGCAGATCAGATCAAAAACCGCATGGCTTACAACCTGTCGGCTATGAGCTTTTCGCCCAAAGAGATCGCTGCTACGATCAGCAAGCACATTCCCGGGTTCACCATTGACTACGCGCCCGACTATCGCCAGCAGATCGCCGCCAGCTGGCCGCAGAGCATCGACGACAGCGAGGCCCGCGCCGACTGGGGCTGGCGGCATGAGTTCGACATCGATAAAATGACCGTTGACATGCTGGCTAACCTGAAAAAGAAACTGGAACTGTAAGATTATTTCCGTCCGCAATAAAAGAAAGAGAAGTCAAGTTTTTAAAAACTTGACTTCTCTTTGCTTTTAAGGAAACGTTGTTATTGTACCGCAAACTGGCCTTTAACCGATTGCTGGCTGCGGGTGTTGTGCAACGTATAGAAATAGCTGCCTTTGGCCCATCCGCTCAGCGATTGCTCGTTCACCAATTGCTTCAGCTGCTGCTGATGCACTGTCCTGCCGGCGATATCGCAGATGGTCAGCGTATAATCTTCGGCGCGCTCGGCGGTATTCAGGTTGAAATAGATCGAACGGGAAGCGGGATTGGGATATACCAGCACCACATCACCGCGGAATACCGGCTGGCGGATCGACACCACATCGCTGGTCGTCATGCTCACATCGTCCACCAGCAAAGTGTTCCCGGCAGTACGCACGGTGTTCTCGTCAATTATAGCCGAACTGGAAAAAGCAACGATCAGGGTGTCGGTAGCTGTTACAGCAGGATCGGTATAAATTACATTGGCTGTCGCCTCTACATAGCTATTTGCCGCATTGGGATTGATCATGACCGCAGCGTTACCGATAGCGACCATAGTATCCTGGCCCCCTGCGGTCTTCGCTTTCTTCATTGCTAAAACGATTATGGAAGCCCTGTCCTGGTTGCTGCCGTCGAGCCTTACCCAGGCTTTTACGTTTTCTACTTTCTTACCCAGCACAGGTGTGCCGCCGGTATACTTCACATAACTCAGGAAGTTGGACAGATCAGGATTGCCGCCGATAGCGCCCAGGTCAATATTAATTTTGGCGTTCAGCAGCAGGCCAGGCACATTGCCTACTGTATCGCCGAGGAACTTGGTTGTTACCTGGGCCGCAAAAGAGCCGGAATGCGCTTCCGTGCTTTTCGACAATTGTTTTTTGGGAGTAATATCCACCAGCAACAAGAGTGGCCCCAGCTCGTTGATGGTGGCATCTGATCCTGTCCAGCCGTCAGGATGTTCCAGCTGCAGCAGGCCGCTGGGCCCCGTCCAGGCCTCAAAACCTGCATTGGTAAAGGTTTGCGCCTGGCTGCTTAAGGTTGCGGCGGTAAGGCAGGCCGCCATAAGTAATGTTTTCTTCATTGCTATCGTTTTATAGGTTTTATTGGGCAATATGGGATGAATACAAGGCCGGACCGGCGTTTACCGGCTCCGGCCGGTCACTTAGTTCAGCTGGCTCAGGGTACGTTGCACCGCATCGAAATCGGGCAGCTTGCCGGCATCTTCCAGCACTTCTGCATACTGCACCACACCTTCTTTATCGATCACGAATGCCGAGCGCTTGGATACACCTTTCATACCCAACACAAAGTCGTCGTACAGCGAGCCGTATGCCGCAGAAACATCTTTGTTAAAGTCGCTGAGCAAAGGAAAATTATAGCCCTGCTCCTTCTTGAATTTATCCAGTGTAAAAAGGGAATCGACAGAGATCGCCAATACCTGCGCATTGAGGTTATTGTACGCCGTCATATTGTCCCTGAGCGAGCAAAGCTCGGCGGTGCATACCCCGGTAAAAGCCAGGGGGAAGAAAAGGATCACCACATTCTTTCCTTTGAAATCGCTCAGCTTCACTTCCTGCTTATCGCTATCGCGCAGGTTAAAATCGGGGGCCTGCTGCCCTGCTTGTAATGCCATAATATTTTTTTTAGAATTCAAAAGTAAGGTTTACGGTGAAATAAGTAAGGCTTCCTGCTTTTCCCAACAGTCCTTTCATAAAAGTTTTACAATAGCAGCCCTGGCATAACCAAACTCCCTTATACTTTGCTTAAATGCAGCGACGGCACCTAAAGTTGCCCGGAACATTAAAAAAGCAGCGGACAGGCGATCGTGCTGCTGTGCTCCCAACCAATATTTTTCGGAACTTCACGACCCCGGCAGGCAAGAATACCTTTCCGCCGGTGCACACACAATCAAATCCAAAACAAATGAAGAAAACGATTCTTTCTATTGCTGCTGCAGCACTGCTGCTGGGCCCCGCCATCCTTCACGGGCAGGCCAGGCTGGTAGAGAAAGTTACTCAAAAAGGCAAAGAGCTGGTCATTCCCTATGAGCGCTATGTGCTTCCCAACGGGCTTACCCTGCTGATCCACGAGGACCACAGCGACCCCCTCGTGCATGTAGATGTTACCTATCACGTGGGTTCGGCACGCGAGGAGATCGGCAAGTCGGGCTTTGCGCATTTCTTTGAGCACATGATGTTCCAGGGCTCAGATAATGTAGCCGACGAGCAGCATTTCAAGGTGATCACCGAAGCTGGCGGTACGCTCAACGGCACCACCAACCGCGACCGGACCAATTACTTCGAAACCGTACCCGCCAACCAGTTGGAAAAGATGCTGTGGCTGGAAGCCGACCGCATGGGCTTTTTGCTGGACGCGGTGACGCAGCAGAAATTTGAAGTGCAGCGCGCTACTGTAAAAAATGAACGCGGCCAGCGCTACGACAACCAGCCCTATGGCCTTGTAGGCGAAGTAACGGCCCGTAACCTGTATCCCTACGGACATCCTTACTCCTGGCTGACGATCGGCTATATTGAAGACCTGAACCGCGTCAATGCCCAGGACCTTAAAAACTTTTTCCTGCGCTGGTATGGTCCTAACAATGCCGTGCTTACGGTAGGCGGTGATGTGCAGCCCAGGCAGGTAATCGCCTGGGTGGAAAAATATTTCGGCTCCATACCCAAGGGTCCTGAAGTGAAGCCGGCAGCAATTCCCTTACCGGTATTGGACAAGAACCGTTACGTCTCTATGACGGATAATTATGCCAAGCTGCCGATGCTCCGCATGACTTACCCAGTACCGCCTGCTTTTCATAAGGATCAGCCTGCGCTGGACTGTCTGGCCCGGATCCTTGGCGATGGCAAAAGCTCGCTCTTCTACAAGAACATGATCAAGACCGGAAAGGCTGTCAATGCTTCTGTAAACAACAATGATCACGGCATCGAGCTGTCAGGGGAGTTTATCGTCAGCGTTACCCCCTATCCCGGCCAGAAACTGGCCGATATGGAAAAGCTGGTGCGGGAAACGTTTGCCGAATTTGAGAAGAAGGGTCCATCGGATGAGGATATCGCCAAGTTCAGGAACAGCTCCGAGGCCGGTCTGATCTATGGCCTGGAAAGCGTTGCGGGGAAAGTATCCCAGCTTGCAGCCTATTATACGTTTACCGGCAACCCTAACTATATCGGCAAGGAGCTGAGGGCCTATACCTCGGTTACCAAAGAAGATGTGATGCGGGTGTACAACCAATATATCAAGGGAAAACATGCCGTTATCCTCAGCGTGCTGACCAAAGGCAATGAAAGCAATAAAGCCGGCGAAGATAATTATACCGTTTCCCATACCGGCTATAAAGCCCCCGCTTACGGTTATGAAAAGCTGAAATACAATAAAGCCAAAGACAACTTCGACCGGAGGCAGATGCCGGGCGCTACCCAGGCTGTGGTCGTGAAAGCGCCGGCTTTCTGGCAGGGCGCCATTGATCCATCCATCAAGGCAATCGGCGCACAGACCAGCGAAGTGCCTGTTGTTAACCTTGTCCTTCGCTTCAAGGGCGGTAAAATGACAGACCTCGCCGACAAGAACGGTACCGCCAACCTGTTTGCAACGATGATGAACGAGGATACTAAAAACTACAGCGCAGAAGCCTTCAGCCAGGCGCTGGAACAGCTGGGCAGCAGCATACAGGTATTTGCCGGCGACGATGAGATCGTGGTGCAAATGCGCTGCCTTTCCCGTAACCTGGATAAGACGATGGCACTGCTGGAAGAAAGACTGCTGGGGCCGCAGTTCACGGAAGAAGACTTCAGCCGCAATAAGAAAAGGCTGACGGAAAGCGTGAAAAACATGCTGAACCAACCTACTTATGTTGCCACTACTGTTTACAACCGTTTGCTGACCGGCCCCGACAACCCGCTGGGCAGGCCAACAACCGGTACCGAAGCCACCATCGCCAACATTACGCTGGAAGATATAAAGAACTACTACGATAACCGGTTTACCAGGATCGGCGCTGAGGTTGTGGCAGTAGGCGACGTCACGCAGCAGGCCATACTGGGTAAGCTGGCTTTCCTGAAGCAGCTTTCCAATGTCGAAGTGATGCCGTCGATGCTGCCCCAGGCGCCTGCGATAGAAAAGACCAAAGTCTATTTTGTGCATATCCCCGGAGCGGCGCAGACCGAGTTCCGCGTGGGAACTGCCAGCGATATGCGTTATGACGCGACCGGCCCCTTTTACCGGTCAACCGTGATGAACTACCCGCTGGGCGGCGCTTTCAACAGCCGCCTTAACCTGTACCTGCGCGAAGACAAGGGCTGGACCTATGGCGCGCGCTCCAATTTCAACGGCGACAAGTACGACGGCGATTATACCTTCAGCGCCGGCATCAAGGCCGCGGCAACCGACAGCGCCTTCAATGATGTGCTACGCATCCTGTCGGAGTATAAAGCCAATGGCGCTACTGCTGAAGAGCTGTCCTTCACACAGAACAGCATCACGCAAAGCGAGGCCCGCAAGTATGAAACCGGCATTCAGAAAGCCGGCTTCCTGGGCAATATCCTTACCTACGATCTTCCTGCCAATTATACCGAGCAGCAAAATGCCATACTGAAAGGGCTCACTGTAGCGGATATGAAATCGCTTGCAGCACAACATCTGCCGGCTAAAGACCACCTCATCGTACTCCTGGTAGGCGATAAGGCCAACTTCGCCGATCAGCTGAAAGCAAAAGGCTACGAGCTGGTAGAGCTGGATAAAGAAGGAAAAACAATACAATAAAGCGTTAGTAAACGACAATAGTCGCAACAGGGTGCTGCTTCTTTCCGGAAGCAGCACCTTTGTTTTATAGGAAGCGCTAGCTCAGTAAATGCGTAATGGCATAGATCAGCAGGCCGACCAATCCACCGACCAGCGTACCGTTGATCCGGATAAACTGCAGATCTTTTCCTACTTCCATTTCCAGCTTCTGGCTCAGCTCCCGGCCCTGCCAGTTGCCTACCGTATTGCTGATGAGCAAGCCGACATTTTCCGTATTCCGCAAAATATACTTATAGGCTGTAAGCCTTACCCAGTTATCGATACGCGCCCTGAGGGCTGCGTCCTGCTTCAGGCTTCCGGCCAGCTCATCGGCTGTACGGCTGAAGTAGCGCAGCATAGCGGAATCGTTATCCGACAGTTCGCTGATAAGTGTCTGCTTCAACGATTGCCATATATCCGTTGCATACTTATTGAGATGCTCGCCCGAGACCAGCCTTTCTTTCAATTGTTCAAATTCCTGCACCCATTTCTCACCGGCGCGCAGGTCGGATACAAACTGTTCGAGCTGCTGTCCGATCTCTTTACGGATCTTGTGCTCCTTATCTGTTTCCACCTCTTCGAAGTAGCGCGACAGTCCGGAAGATATTTTAGCAGCCAACTTATTCTCGACAAACCTGGGCACAAAGAAATAGCTTTCCTCTTTTACCTTATCCTGGATCATCTCTTCATTCTCCCCGATGAATTGCCGTATGCGCGCGGCCAGCGTGGTAATGAGCTGCTCATGCTCTTTCTTATCGAGAAAATACTGCAGAGCGCCCGCCACGACCTGGTTCAGCTGAACGCTGCCGATCAGCTCGGCGCCTTTACGTGCGATAAAACCCGCCACGGCGGCATCATCCATTTTCTGCACAATATCTTTCAGCACCTTTGCCGTTTCGCTCACCAGCAGGGCCTTGTTCCTGGCGCCCGACAGCCATTCGGCGGCATAAGCCGATACCGTTAGCTGCTGTATGTAGGGTCTTATATTTTGCGGTGTCAGGAAATTCTGGACGACGAAATTGCCAAGATTATCACCTATGCTTTTCTTGCTTTTTTCGATCAGGTTAGTATGCGGTATCGGCAGGCCGAGGGGGTGATGGAATAAGGCCGTTACAGCAAACCAATCGGCAAGCGCGCCGACCATAGCCGCTTCTGAAAAGGCTTTCACATAGCCGATCCAATGTGAAGTGTCCGTACGGGAAAGCCAGGTCATGAGGGCATACACGACCACCATCAGCAGGAACAATCCTGTAGCCAGTCTTTTGTGATAACGTAGCTGTTTTATCTTATCAGCGCTTCTTTGCTGTGCATTCATAGCTTAAAGATATACGCTAAAGACAATATAGCCTGCTTTTTGTTGTCAGCGCTGGTCGATCTTACGATAGTTGAGCCGCAGAGAGTTGAGCACCAGGATCACGTCGCTGAAGGCCATAACAATGGCCGCCCATACCGGCGACAAATAACCCATGGCTGCCAGCGGAATGGCCAGCACATTGTAGAAAAAGGCCCAGAAGAGATTTTGCTTAATGGTCTGGTAAGTATATCGGCCCAGGCGGATCGCCGCAGGCAGGCTGCTCAGCCGGTTGCCAGACAGGATCACATTGGCCGACTGCATGGCCACTTTGGTAGCATCGCTAAGTGAAATACCGACCGTCGCTTTAGCCAGCGCCGGCGCATCATTGATACCATCGCCGACCATAGCCAGCGGACCTGCTGCACGCAGCTCATCAAGACGGGCCATTTTTTCTGCGGGACGCTGCCCGGCAAAGATGCGACCGATGCCCAGCATCTTTCCCAGCGCGGCAACCTTCTCCTCCCGGTCGCCGCTCAACAGCACCGTTGTATAGCCATCGACGTGCAGCTGGCGGATCGTTTCGGCCGCATCCGGCCTCAGCTCATCATCCAGGCACAGACCGCCTACCCACAGCCCGTTCCGCAGCAGGTGAACATCATAACGCTCCTTATCCTTAGAAGATCCGTTCAACAGTTGCAGCGATCCAAGCTGCCAGTGGTTGCCGGCTTCATCAGTACCCTGTATACCTTCGCCTTTTTGCTCATGTATGTCCCGCAAGGTTACCAGGGGCACATCTTTCCAGGCTTCCAGGATTGAGCGGGCGATGGGATGCGCCGAATAATGCTCCAGGCTTACGATCACCGACCGGAACTCCTCCTCCGGCATGCCTTCCGTATGAAAAGCGCTGATCTGCAAAACACCGGTTGTGAGGGTTCCCGTTTTGTCGAATACGACCTGCTTGATCTCTTTAAAACGCTCGAGCGTATCCCCACCTTTGACCAGGATACCCTTACGCGCGGCACGCCCCAGGCCTACAGCAATGGCAGCTGGTGTAGCCAGGCCCATAGCGCAGGGACACGCGATCACCAGCACTGCAATGCTACGCATCATGCTTTGCGCCATCGGTACACCAGCAGCAAAGTAATTGACCAGGAAAGCTGCTATGGCAATGCCCAGCACCAGCGGTACGAATACGGCGCTGATCTTGTCGGCCAGCTTCTGCATCGGCGGCTTGGCTGCCTGCGCCTGCTGCACCAGCCTGATGATTTCCGCCAGGGCTGTAGCCTCTCCTACAGCCGTCGTCCTGATCCGCATATTACCGGCAGCCACAACCGCACCGCCGGTGACCGTCATGCCCGTTGCTTTCTGCACGGGCAGGCTTTCGCCGCTCAGCATGCTTTCATTCACCATGGCCGTACCATTGATCACGATACCGTCGGAAGGAATACTGTCGCCATCATTTACCAGTACCACATCACCCAGCTTCAGCAGTTTGCTTTCCACGGTCATCACCATTTCTTTCCCTATGCTGTCGGTCATCACTACCCTTGCGGTGGAAGGCTGCAGCGCTGCAAGGGCTTTGATGGAGGAGGTGGTGGTCTTCACCGTGCGTTCTTCCAGCCAGTTGCCGACCAGCACAAAGGTGATGATAGTCGCTGTGGTCTCAAAAAACAAGTATTGATGCGCTGCTCCCGGGAAGAACAACATGCCTGCAAGGGAGTAAAAGAAAGCTGCGGAAGCACCCAGAATGATGAGCACATCCATATTGGGAATGCCGTTGCGCAGTGCGCGGAAAGCGCTTCGGCCGAAATGCAGCAGGCCTATGCCGTATACCGGGAGCACCAGCAGGAGCTGCAGCCACGGGCGGTTCAGCAGGCTATCGTGCCCCAGAAACATATGCAGCAGCAGCGGCGCGGTAAACAAGGCGCTGATGAGGAGCAGGCGCCCCAGCCCCACATGCTGATGCCCGTGATGATGATCGTGCTCATGACCAGCGGCGTCAGGTTGGATCACCTGGTAGCCCAGCTGGCCGATGCCTTTATAAATGCGTTCTACATCCACCGTTCCGGCAGCTGTAAACTGCAGCTCGCCCGAAGCGGCATTGGCTTGTATATGGCTTACGCCCTGCTTTTCCAGGTAACGGGATATCGTCAATGCACAGTTGCCGCAAGTCATACCACCTACCTTACAACGAAATGTCTGCTCCATCGCTCAGCATTCTTTTTTGATAAAGCAAAGGTACGCCTGCGGCCTATGCAACACTATTGCAATGCTTCCTGCAGCCGCGGCATATTAAGGAATCATTATTTCCCTGCCAATCTTCTCAATCCCGTATCTTTTTGCTTGTTTTGCACTTGAATTCGAACAAAACATTATATCATTGATGCGTTTACCTTCTTTAAAATGGCTGTTGCCGGCCACTTTTTTTATCTCCGCCCTACCCGCTTTTGCCCAAAAGAAGACCTACCAGATCAGCGCGGTCGCTTTCTATAACCTGGAAAATCTTTTCGACACAGAAGATGATCCGAAGAAATTCGATGAAGAATTTACGCCTACCGGCGCTTACCACTACACGGAGGAGATCTACCGCAAAAAGCTGCACAACATGGCTACCGTGCTGTCGCAGCTGGCAACGGAAAAAAATCCTGACGGCCCGGCCTTTATCGGTGTAGCGGAAATTGAAAACGATAAGGTGCTGCGCGACCTTGTCGCGCAGCCCGAGCTGAAAAGCCGCAACCTGCGGATCGTTCATTTCGAATCGCCCGATTCAAGGGGTATCGATGTGGGCATGCTGTATAATCCCAAATATTTTAAAGTGCTCAACGCAAAAGCGCTGCCCGTCGATATCGAGGAGAATGGCAGGAAGGAATATACCCGCGATGTGCTGTACGTGACCGGCAAGCTGGGCGATGATACTTTCCATGTTTTCGTGAACCACTGGCCTTCCCGCCGCGGCGGAGAAGCGGCTACCGTGTGGAAGCGTGCCAAAGCCGCACAGGTGAGCAAAGATGTGATCAACAGTATCGCTGCCACCAATCCCGATGCCAAGTTCATCATTATGGGCGACCTTAACGACGACCCCGTAGATCCCAGCGTGGCCAAGACTTTAGGCGCTACGGGCGACAAGAGCAAAGTAAAGCCGGGCGGCCTGTTCAACCCCTGGGTGGATTATTACCAGCGGGGTATCGGTACCCTGGGCTATAACGACAGCTGGAATCTCTTTGACCAGATCATTATTTCCTACGGCTTTATCAAACCACAGGCCAGCAAATGGCGTTACTACCAGGCGGAGATCTTCAACCGTAAATTCCTGAAGACACAATTCGGCCAGTACAAAGGCTATCCGCATCGTTCTTTCTCCGACAACAATTGGATCGACGGCTACAGCGATCACTTTCCTACGATTATTTACCTGGTGAAAGAGGCGTCCGACGTTAAAGCGGAGGCTGCGCAATAAGCGCAAGAAAAGGCGCTATTACGCTTACCATATTTTCATTTGTCCCCAAAGGCCTTAGTGGTGTATATGCCGCCGCTAAGGCCTTTGGTATATCCTGTCCCAGCTGCAGCTGCCGCTGGGACACGGCGCTGAAGTAATGCTTCTTTGCGAGGTAGCGTGCCAGGTATTCCTGTTCGCTTTGTCCCGGCGTCGGTATCAGCAACGCTTTCTTACCCAGGACGGCCAGATCCATTACGGTGGAATAGCCGCTGCGGCAAACCAGCAAGGCGGCTGCTGTGATTTGCTCCAGCAGGGCTTCTCCGCTGAGGTGCGTATGGTAAGTAATGTGTGCCGGCAAAGCCTGCGGTACTACAGCGCCTGGCTTGCCCGCCACAACTACAAATGTATACTGCGTGAGCAGCGCAGCCTGCTCCAGTATCAGCCGCTCCAACTGGCCGCGCATGGGCTCGGGCCCCGAGAGCAGCACGAGGATCGAGGCGCCTGCAGCAGCCGGCTGATGGCAACCCATGAATTGCGAGAGGATGCCGATATATGTAGCCTGGCGGGGCAACAACCCCGGGTGGGCAAGCTTGCCAGACAAGCCGCCGTCGCGCTCCGCATCGACTACCCAGCAGGCATCGAAGCGTTCCAGCAGGTGATAATGCAGCCGGCGCAGGCCCGCATCGGTAATATCGCCCAGGCCGCTTTGTACCTGGAGCTGATGAGTAAGGATCACACAAGGCAGCTGCGCGTGATACAAGCCGTAACGGTTGTCGGAAATGACCAGGTCGAAATGATGCTGCGCCTGCTGGTCCTTCAGCCAGCGATGCTCCCTCCGGATAGCCGATAAGATGCGAGGTACCTGAATCAGGATACGCATCGTGAACCATGTCTTACTTTTGCTATAGCGGATACCATAACCTTTAAGCGGCAGCAAGGGCAGACGGGGAAAATTTTCCCTCAAAAGGATAGCCGCGGCGCCTTCTGCAGCGGCTGTTACCTTATGGCCCTGATCAAGCAAATACCGGATAACCGGGATGCAACGGGTGGTATGTCCCAGTCCCCAATCCAGTGGCGCTATTAATATTTTCAATGACGCAGCCAATTCAATTTTTGATTAACTTTACAAAAGTAAGGGATCAAATATACCCGTATTCTTATGAAGCGTATTTCGAAAGCAGGATATTTTTTAGTGATCGCGCTGGGATTAGGATTGTTATTGGAAAGCTGCGCCAGCTCCCGCAATTGCGGCTGCAATGATCTCAGCAGGATTAAAGCTCCCAAAAGCCATAAAAGAAATGTTTATTAGGTAAGGCATACGGCTTTGCCGGCCTTAACGGGTCGTTATGTACGGACGTAGTGAGAAAATATGGAAGCAATACCCGCAGAACATCACTGCGGTCAACAATAAAGAAGCACTTTACCTGCTTCATTACCTGTCCTATGTCCGCATTACCAAATGTCATCTGGGCCTGACGGAGATCATCGATCTTCAGCGGTACCGGATCATCCGGAAGAAGCACATGGTCAGCCGCATGCTGGCCGAAAAAGACCAGCTCTTTCTTTTCCCTGTGAACAAGAACTGAGATTTTGATCAACATAGCGTGGCCAGGGCCTCCGGCTCGCTTTCAGCGTATAGATTTCCGCAATAAAATTCGTTTTTTTTCGTTTTCTTTGGCATTGATATGCCTTTGAAAAAATCTCTACTCCTCCTGCTTTGCTGTATCGGCTGCGCCTTCGGCAGCTGGGCGCAGAACGCTACGCTTACCGGCAGGATCACTGACGAAGATAATGTTCCCTTGTTCAAGATACCGGTCGAAGAAACCGGCACCGATAACGTTGCCTTCACCGATAGCAGCGGCCAATACAGCATTTCCATTCCTGCAGGTAAAAAGATCAGCTTCCGCATTGCCTTCCTGGGCTTCGAGCCGGAAGCTTTTTCCGTAAAAGCCACAGAGGGCGCCGCGCTCACACGCGACATCGTGATGAAACGCTATTACAACAATATGCTGGGTGAGGTCGAGGTGAAAGATAACCAGACCCGTCATGAAGCGGGTAATGTGGTGGTGAACCTGGAGAATGTAGACCTGAATCCCGGGCCTGTAGGCGGGGTGGAAGGCTTGCTGAAGACCTTGGTCGGCTCCAACAATGAGCTGACATCGCAATACACCGTGCGCGGCGGCAACTTCGATGAGAACCTGGTTTATGTGAACGACTTCGAGATCTATCGTCCGTTCCTGGTACGCAGCGGCCAGCAGGAAGGCTTAAGCTTTGTCAACTCCGACCTCACAGCGGGTGTTAACTTTTCTGTTGGCGGCTTCCAATCCAAATATGGCGATAAGATGTCGTCGGTGCTGGATGTGACTTATAAGCGTCCCAAAAAATTTGCCGGCTCGGTCATGCTGAGCCTGCTGGGCCTGCAGGCCCATGTGGAAGGCGCCACCCGCAACAAAAAACTGACCTACCTGCTTGGTGTAAGGCAAAAATCCAACCAGTACCTGCTGCAGTCGCAGCCGACCAAAGGACAATACAATCCTTCCTTTACCGATATACAGGGCCTGATCAATTACCGCTTCAGCGATCGCTGGGAATTGGAACTGATCGGCAACTATGCCCGCAACCGCTTCAGCTTTCAGCCGGAAGAAAGCGTCGCTGCGTTTGGTTTTGTGAACGAAGCCTACAAGCTGCGTACTGTTTTCCAGGGTAATGAGCGCGACCAGTTCGACTCCCGCTTCGCCGGTCTTTCCTTGTCTTTCCGCCCGACGAAGAAAAGCAAGATCAAGCTTCTGGCTTCTGGCTTCCAAACCAATGAGCACGAGACTTACGATATTTATGGCGAATATGCTTTCTATGCCCTGGAAGCCGACCTGGGCAAGCCCGACTTCGGCCAGGAAAAATACAGCCTGGGCACCGGTGTGATCCACGATTTTGCCCGCAACTATCTTACGGCCAATGTAGGCACTGTGGCGCTCCGCGGCACGCATGATCTCGACAAGCATTACCTGCTATGGGGACTAGATGCGACTTATGTCAATGTAGAAGATAAGTTGCTTGAGTGGCAGCGCCGCGACTCTGCGGGCTTTAGCCAGCCTTTTGACACCAGCGCGATACGCATGGCCAAGACGTACAGAGCCAACAACGATCTTGATTATACCCGGTTCTCCGCTTTTCTTCAGGATAATATCCTGCTCAGCGATATCATGACGCTGACTGTAGGGGTGCGTGCCAACTATACCGCCCTGAACAAAGAGCTGATCATCAGCCCCCGCGTCCAATATTCCCTCAAGCCCAAGTGGAACAGAGATGTGGTGTTCCGGCTATCGACGGGCCTGTATGCGCAGCCGCCTTTCTACAGGGAGATGCGCGATATGGAGGGCAACCTGAATACAGAGCTGAAAGCCCAGAAGTCGTATCATGCCGCAGCGGGGCTGGATTACAATTTCAAGATGTGGGGTAACCGTCCGTTTAAGGTTACCGCAGAAGTTTATTATAAGCAGCTATGGGACCTGGTACCCTACGAATACGATAATGTGCGCATCCGCTATTATGCCAACAACAACGGCAAGGGCTATGCCTATGGCGGTGAAGTGCGCCTGTTTGGCGACCTGGTGAAAGATGCGGAATCATGGGTGAGCGTAGGCTATCTTAAAACGGACAATGCGATTCTTGATCCGGCTACAGGCACCTATTCGCAATATTTCCCCAGGCCAACCGACCAGCGCGTCAACTTCGGTATGTTCTTTTCCGACTATCTGCCCCGCAACAAGAACTTCAAAATGTTCCTTAACCTTATGTATGCGACCGGCCTGCCCTTCAGCCCTCCGGATAAAGGGCTTGATCCGGCTTACCAGCTACGCATCCCCGACTACAAGCGTGTAGATATCGGCTTCTCGGCATTGCTGATCGACGGCACTAAGAAAAACCGTCCGGCCTTCAGTTTCTTCAGCGCCTTTAAATCGGTATGGCTTAGTGCAGAAGTCTTCAATCTGCTGGGCATACAGAATACGCTTTCTTACCAATGGATACAGGACTACACCAGCAACCGCCTTTATGCTGTACCCAACAGGCTTACAGCCAGGCTGATCAACGTAAAGCTGGCGGCCAAGTTTTAGGTAAGCACTACAACGTCGTTCTATAAAAGAAGAAGAGAAGCATAAAGGCTTCTCTTTTTTTATGTGTCCTGTAATAACAGATTGCTGTCTTGCCTTTACCCTGAAACGAGTACCTGCAAATGTTTTCAGGTATTGAACGCTTGCAGGTAAGGATAAACAGGTATAAGCATGGCAAATGCTTTCCGAAGCAATAAAGCCATGCTTTATCTTGTTCGCAGCGATATAAAAAAACCGCCCCGGCGAAGAAGTCCGGAGCGGTAGAGCTTTACTTACTAACCCATCGTAAGTAAGGCAAATTTCAAAAAAAAGAACGGTAAAATGAAATGTTTTTTTTGTAATATCACCCATTTCTGCTTAAAATTCAGCATTCATGCCTGATCTTCATTCTGAAAAAATCAAAAATGACATTTCGTCATTAAATCTCATTTGCAAATGACAATAAGTCATAAAATTTTCACTGGTACAGGTTTTGCTCTACAGCTTTCAAACAAAAGGTAATCCTTTAAAAATTTTAATTCAAACTTAAATCTAATGAAAATGGTAAGAACAAATCATTTCCTGCCCCGTACATTCAATGGCCTGGTTGAAGATATCTTTAACGGTAATGCGGCCCGTTTTTTCCGCGATGATGCGGGACATGATGAATGGGTACGCCATAGCTACCAGGTGCCTGTAAACGTAAAAGAAAACGAATCGGGCTATACCCTTGAAGTGGTTGCACCCGGCGTGGCCAAGGAAGACCTCAAGCTCCAGGTGAACGACAAAGTGCTGACCCTCTCTTTCGAGCTAAAAGAAGGCGAACAAAAAGAAGAAGGCAAATGGCTGCGCAGGGAGTTTAAGCATCGCTCTTTCAAACGCAGCTTTACGCTCGGCGAACAGGTAGACACCGAAAAGATCACTGCTGCCTATAACAACGGTATCTTATTGCTGACCCTGCCGAAGAAAGAAGCCGTTATTGCAACCAACAAAGTGATCGATATCCAGTAAGCGGTTTTTGCCCACCGGGTTTCATCTGTCAGGGAGCTGCTTCCATAGGGAACAGCTCCCTTTTTGCTATATGAAAATTCCATTAAAGCGAAGACGATATAAAGATTAATAGAATATATTTGCACAAAACTACGTTCTATGAAAAAGCTTCTATTACTCTCCGCAACACTGATCAGCCTCTCTGCCGTCGCGCAAACGGCGGAAGAAAAAGCCTGGATGGCCTTTATGACCCCGGGCGAACAGCACCAGGCCATGGCCAAGGAAAATGGCAAATGGAATGAGGAGATCACGTTCTACATGGCGCCCGACGCACCGCCCTCTACCGCCAAGGCCTCCTGCAATAATGAAATGATCCTCGGCGGCCGCTACCAGCGCAGCGTACATACCGGCGATATGATGGGCATGCCCTTCGAAGGCATCAGCACTACCGGCTACGATAATGGCCGCAGGGTCTTCTTCAGCACCTGGATCGACAATATGGGTACCGGTATTATGTATATGGAAGGCAAATACGATGCGGCAAAGAAAATGCTTGAGCTTAAAGGCACCACTACCGATCCGGTTACGGGCAAAGCCATGCCGGTAAGGCAAACGCTTCGTTGGGTTGATGCCAATACGCAGGAAATGGAAATGTTCAACACCGCAAATGGCAAGGAGTACAAGTCTATGGTGATCAAGCTTACCCGTGCGACCTAAAGCATCACATATCCTGAAGATTATCTTTGTCGCAATAAAGAATGCCCGGGCTGAGCCCGGGCATTCTTTTGTCCTACGGTGCAGCCATTAAAACAACAGGAGCCATCTTTTAGAGACAGCTCCTGTAACAGCGGGCAAAACCGTTAAATTCTTTCCCCCCTGATGATCCGTAGCAATACGGCTATGACGGCGATTACCAGCAGGATATGAATAAGGCCACCTCCTACATGGAAAACGAAGAAACCAAATACCCATCCGATAACCAGGATGACGGCAATAAGATACAATAGACCAGACATAGTATGCAGTTTTGATTTATGCATTATTAACGTCCGGGCAATATTTTGGTTGGTAACCGACTCATAAAGAAATGCCAATAAGACTTACTTTATCAGCAGCTTTTCTCCATTCAGCTCAAAGCCATCGGGATAATCGTTATAGCTCCATTTACCCAGAACGGTACCGGCCTTGATCAGCATCAAACCGGGATTACTGCGCATAGCCGTTTTGCATACTGTTGCATCAATGGCGAAGTAGTAAATATTCAGCTTGTTGTCCCTGATAAACTTTTCTGTCTCTTCTTTTGAATTGGCAGAAAGCAAGTAGAAGCCTACATTATTCTTCTCACACTTGGCAAACAGGCGGCGCAGCTTGTCCATGTTGCGCGTCGAGGCTTTCCGTACATCCTTCAGGAAAAAGATAAAGTTGTACCCGGGCTCTTTCAGCAGGGTTTCGGTATAATCGTTCCCATCGTAGTCGCTTACGTTAAATTCCTTGATCTCGGGCGTATTGTTGCCCTTCTTAATGATTTTCTCCCTGGGCTCGCCTTCTGTTTTCCAGGTCAGCGAATCCTGCCAGATATTGGAATTGGTATAGTCTTCCAGCGACATCTCTTTGGTTTCACCGGTCTTCAGGTTCTTCATGGTATAACGGTATTCGACCACATCGGGTGTGGAACCGGGAGGCGGCTGCATTTTCTGCCATATATTGTTTCCTACTTTAAAGGGCAGGCAATCGACATAAGGTAAATGCTCCAGCGCATACCACTGCACCAGGAGCGAACCGAACAGCGCCAGGATCATCAGCGAGGTATTAATGGGACGGCGGAACAGGGCGGGTACATGTTTCCGGGCAAGGAAAAGGATAATAACGAGAGCCAGCAGCACAATATCTTTCATAAAGCTCTGCATCGCCGTAAGCGGGATGCAATCACCGAAGCAGCCACATTTCAGCTCGCGGTGGTTGACATGCTCGTACCAGATCGCATACCCCGTGAGGAAGGTAAAAAAGATCATGAGCAGCAGCAGCAGAAAAGAGAACTGCCGGAAAGCATAGCCCAGCAATAGTCCTACGCCGGCCACAATCTCAAAAACGATAATGGTGATCGAGAAGGCGAGCGCATAAGGTGAAAAGAACGTCATGTGCCACAGCTCAAAGAACTCTTCCATCTTGTAGGCCAGCCCCGAGGGGTCGTTGGCTTTGATGAGCCCCGAGAAGATGAATAACAATCCGACGAGAATGCGGATAGCCTGCAACAGGTAAAACCCGGCGTTGCGTGCCGGCTTGCCGCCTGTTGTTCCCGCCGGACCTGCTGGGTTGAGTTGGGTCATGAGGTTTGCCGTTTAGTGAGCCGTAAAAATAAGGAATGCCCTGAAAAAGGAAGTGAATAAGTTGTTACCGCTCCGGCAGCGGCATAGCGCTATCTTTGTCGTATGAACTGGCATTGCAAATCTTTTGACGAGCTCAGCACTGCCGAGCTTTATGCTTTGTTGCAGCTGCGCAGCCGTGTTTTTGTTGTAGAGCAAAACTGCCCTTACCTGGACCAGGATGATAAAGACCAGGATGCATTGCACCTGTGGTGCAGCGACGGACAGGCCCGCATGCTGGCCTGTTGCCGCATCTTGCCGGCTGGCTTATCTTATCCCGAATCCTCTATCGGCCGTGTTGCCAGCGATAGCGCGGCCAGGGGCCAGGGCATCGGCCGGCAGTTGATGCAGGAGGCTCTTGCTTGTATCCGGATGCGCTGGAACAATGTTCCTGTACGCATCAGCGCGCAGCTATACCTGCAACGCTTTTATGAATCGCTGGGATTTTTGCCTGTAGGCGAATCCTACCTTGAAGATGGTATTCCGCATATCGAAATGCTGTTGCAAACGAAAACGGAGCCCGGCTGAAATACAGCAGAAGCGGTTAAACGTACCCTGGATAGAAATATAACCTGTGTGTAGAGTGGAGATGTAACCCTGTGTACCTGGTGTAGAGACGTAGCATGTGCTACGTCTCTACACCAGGTACCGATAAAAACCGTGCATACAGAGATATATTGGTTGGGTACTAACGTAGCATGCTACGCCGCTACAAGCATGGCAGCAAAAACAGCGCCCGGAATAGGTTCCGGGCGCTGTCTGCAATATATCATCTCAGCGATCAGATCATGTAAACGACCAGCCCGTCGCGGGTCTTCGGCTCAAACCAGGTGCTCTTGGGCGGCATGACGTTACCGCTATCGGCCACCTCGAACAGCTGGCGGATGCTTACCGGGTAGCAGGAGAAGGCGGCCACCATTTCACCGCTGTTCACACGTTTTTCCAGTTCGCCCAGGCCACGGATGCCACCTACAAATTCCACGCGTTTATCGGTACGCGGATCGTGTATTTCCAGCAGCTTGCTCAATACATTCTGCTGCAAAATGCTCACATCCAGCACCCCAATGGGGTCGGTGCTGAAGGTGCCTTCGCGGGCAGTCAGCTGGTACCAGCTACCGCCGGTATATAGTCCGAACTCATGCGCCTGCTGCGGTTTGAACTGTTCTTTGCCTTTAAGGGTAACAGTAAAGTCTTTTTCGAGGGCTGCCAGAAATACGTCGATGCTCATCCCGTTCAGGTCTTTTACCACGCGGTTATAATCGAGTATCTGCAGTTGGCTGGCGGGGAAGATGCAGGTAAGAAAGTAATTGAAAGATTCATCGCCGGAGATACGGAGCTCCTGCTCGCGGAATTCTTCGGCCACCTTTGCAGCAGAGGCCGCGCGGTGATGGCCGTCTGCAATATAAGTTGCCGGCACATCATCGGCAAACAGGTCGGTGATGAGGCTTACCTTACTGTAATCGCTGATCACCCAGAAGATGTGGCGGATGCCATCTTCAGCAGTGAAGTCGTAGTCCGGCTCATGCTCCTGCTTCCAGTCGGCGACAAAGCGATCCATGGCTTCCACATTGTTGTAGGCCAGGAAAACGATGCCGGTTTGCGCGTGTGTGGTCTTGATATGATTGATGCGGTCCAGCTCTTTTTCAGGCCGCGTATATTCATGCTTCTTAATGATCCCGTTGTTATAGTCATCCAGGGAAGAGCCGCACACCAGGCCGGTCTGGGATCTCCCGTTCATTACGAGCTCGTAGAGATAATAGCAGGGCTCTTTATCCTGTACCAAAACACCCTTTTCAATCATATCGTTCAGGTTCTCGGCAGCTCTTTCATACACCTCGGGGCTGTGTACATCTACTGTAGGGCTAAGGTCGATCTCCGAACGGGTAACATGATAGAAGTGATAAGGATTGTCTTTGAATTGCCGTGCCTCTTCCACGCTGCAAACATCATAAGGCAGGGTAGCAACCTGAGATGCCAGCGCCCGGGGCGGCCGCAGGCCTTTAAAAGGGATAATTTTTGCCATGCAAAGAATTGACTTTTATGTTTTAGAGGAGGCAAAAATAGTAAAAATAGCGAAGGGCGGGCCGAAGGAGCTTATTGCTCAAACTTTATCTGCTGCAGCCAATAGTTTTTATCTCTCTGTTTGAAAAAAATATAGACCCTGTAAGGGCCATTTGCAGTTTTCAGTTCCCCGATTACGAATACGGAGTTATCGCTGGCAGCAACACCTTTGTGCCTGACCAGGAAGGAGCGCGCCTGATTTTTGGAGAAAAAGCTTTTTACCACCATTTCTGCCTGCGACTTGCTGTACGTAGATTGGTCGCTGTTGATGGTAATATCTACAATCCGGTCAAAGTACTTGACAACATTAGATACCTCGCCCTTGTTCAATGAATTGGATACATCATCGATTTGAGGCTGTGCAAAAACACTACCAAATACAAATATTGCAGCAATAAATATAGCCAAATATTTTTTCATGTTTCGCTAGGAATACTTACATACGGGGATTGGGGTCTAGGGTATACGTTTTAATAATTTTTATGATCAATAATTATGCCACAAATTCATTTTTTTGCACTTTTCTTTACAAATAGGAAACATTCCTTTACAACGCTTACCCTGAGGCACGCAAAAATCATGAAAAATCGGATGGAAGCCAAACGTCGATATACAACAGGGAACATGTTTTATGCGACCGATCCTTTCCTATCTTTGCGCGCATGAATCATAAACGCGCGATGCTGATTATCATGGATGGCTGGGGCCATGGTAAAGTACCGAAGGCAGATGCCATCGTCAATGCACACCCGGCTTTCGTATCCTCGCTCTATCAAACCTATCCTCATACCGAGCTGATCACCTGCGGCGAAGCGGTGGGCCTGCCCGAAGGCCAGATGGGCAACTCGGAGGTCGGTCATCTGAATATAGGTGCGGGCCGTATTGTATACCAGGAGCTGCAGCGGATCAATATCGCGGTAAGAGATGGCGAGCTGAAGCAAAATACAATGCTGGCGGAAACGCTGGACTATTGCAAGCAAAAGCAGAAGACGCTTCACTTTATCGGGCTCCTGAGCGACGGCGGCGTGCATTCCCATATCCGCCATCTCGAGGCCCTGTGCAGCTATGCCGAAGAAGCGGGCGTGCCACGCTATGCTGTTCACGCGTTTACCGATGGCCGGGATACCGATCCCAAAAGCGGCCTGGGATTCCTGGAGGAGCTACAGCAGCGCCTTTCAGGCACAAGAGGTATACTTGCATCCGTTACCGGCCGCTATTATGCCATGGACCGCGATAAACGCTGGGAGCGGGTAAAGCTGGCCTACGACGCGCTGACAAAAGGCAAGGGCGAGCGTACACAGCATCCGCTGGAAGCCGTAAAGACTTCATATGTTACGGGCATTACCGATGAATTCATTAAGCCGATCATTGCTACGGATAGTGCGGGCAATCCGCTTGCCGAGATCAGGGAGGACGATGCGGTGATCTGCTTCAATTTCAGGACCGATCGTTGCCGCGAAATTACGGAAGTCCTTACCCAGCAAGCCTTTCCTGAGCAGGATATGCATCCATTGAAGCTGCGTTACGTAACCATGACCGAATACGACCACAGCTTCCGCAATGTCGGCGTGCTCTTTCACAACGACAACCTGAACAATACCCTGGGCGAAGTGCTGGCCCGCGATCATATGAAACAGATAAGGATCGCGGAAACGGAGAAGTACCCGCACGTTACGTTCTTCTTCTCCGGCGGGCGGGAAGAGCCGTTCGAAGGCGAGCGGCGCATATTGCTGCCTTCACCGAAGGATGTGCCGACCTATGACCTGAAGCCGGAGATGAGCGCCAACGAGATCACCGATGCGATCCTTCCCGAGATCGATAAGCAAAGCGTAGATTTCATCTGCCTCAATTTCGCCAATACCGACATGGTCGGTCATACCGGTGTGTGGGAAGCAGCGATCAAGGCCACGCAGACGGTCGACCACTGCGTATCACGTATCGTGCCCCTGGCGCTGGAAAAGGGTTACGGCATCTTCCTCACGGCGGATCACGGCAATTCGGACTACCTGGTTAACGAAGATGGCAGCCCTAACACAGCGCATACTTTGAACCCGGTACCGCTCTTTCTAATTTCCAACGACTATAAAGGCAAGCTGCGCCCGGGTAAGCTGGGCGACCTTGCCCCCACAATACTGCGTTATATGGGCCTGGATATTCCCAAAGAGATGACCGGCGAGGTACTGATCGATTAATCGGGTTGATAGCAGCATAGGCGTTATGCAAAAATTATGATGCATGACGCCTATTTTATTAACATCCATTTTGCAAAGTCGGTCAGGACAGCCGGTCCAGGGCCTGCAATACGCGATTGACAGGCAAACCCATTACATTGTAGAAGTCACCATTGATACGGCGGATACCCACCAGGCCTATCCATTCCTGTATGGCATAAGCCCCCGCCTTGTCCATAGGCTGGTAGCGGCCTACATAATGTGCAATCTGCTCATCGGTCAGTGGCAGAAAATCCACTTCAGTAATTTCCTGCAGCGTTTCTTTATAGCTGCCCGACAGGATCACAACACCGGTGATCACGCTGTGCGTCCGTCCCGAAAGACTACGGAGGATCGCATGAGCATCGGCCTCATCAACGGGCTTACCGATGATACGGTTGTCGAGCACCACTACCGTATCGGCTGCAATAATAACCGTATCCGCTCTTTCTCCGTCGGGCAAAGTATCCTGTACGGCTTTAGCTTTATTACCGGCAATGAACAACGGCACCTGCTCTGCGGCCATTGTGCCGGGAAAGTCTTCATTGGCATGCGCCGTCCTGATCTCAAACGATAGTTCGGCCTGCTCCAGCAATTGCTTGCGGCGCGGCGATTGGGAAGCGAGTAGTATCTTTTTCATCACATTATTTAAAAAAATTACAGGTAGTACTGCAGCCAGAAGTACAGCAAGAGGGATGCAATACCTGCCAGCATAATGATCTTCAGCCAGCGGCTGGCATCGCCATAATGCTTTGCCGTAGCTTTTCGCGGCAGGAAGAGGAGCCAGGCGATCAGGGGTATCACCAGGGCAATAAAGATATAGACCCCGAGAATCGCCCAGCTGCCGGAGAACAGCTTCACCGCTGCGACGCACAAGGGAGCGATCGCCAGGATACCGAAGCCGATCACAAACCAGGTAGAACGTTGCAGGCCTATACGTATCGGCATCGTAACGCAACCGTCTTCCGCATCCCCTTTGAAATCTTCCATATCTTTCACAATCTCCCGCATCCAGGTCAGCATAAAGGCAAAGTAGGTATACACAGCAATGACCCCAAAAGGATTGACCAGCAGCCTGCCGCCTTCCGTAAGGAAATACCGGAAGTTAATATGCGGATACAAAGCCGGTTCGTACACGGCAAGGATCATCACGGTGAGACCGGTAAGCAGGGCGACCACTACATTCCCGGTGATGAATTGACGCTTGAAGGTAGTGGAATAGAACCATAGCAGCACGGTGCAGGCCAGCTGTATGCTGACCACGAAGTAATTGCCTAGCGCACGCGCCAGGTATAAGGCCAGCAAGAAGCCGATCACATTGAACAGGCTGTGCCAGAGTATAGCAGCCCTGCGGCTGATCGTCTTTTCGATGATCACTTTTTGCGGCCGGTTGATGAGGTCGATCTTTACATCGAAATAGTCGTTGATGATATAACCTGCGGCTGCAATCAATACCGTAGACAGGCTGAGCAGCAGGAAACGGGGCGTATTGAGAAAGACCGGCACCCTGCTCCAGGACACCATAGGCCTGATCACACACTGCCATATAAACCACTGGGTCAGCAGCACAATAAGCAGATTACGCCATCTGATCAGCTGAAAAAAAGCAGTCGCAGGTTTCATGTGAGCAAAATTGGCACAAAGAAAGTAAAAATGGGTTAACTTGCCTTATCAATTAATCGAAGGTCACCTTGCGCTTTCTATTTGTCTTGCTGCTCAACGCCGTCGCCTGCTACTTTGCATTGATGGTAATGCCCTGGTGGATACCGGCCCTTATCGGCGGATGCATTACGCTTGTGCTACCCCTGCGCCGCCACTGGCAAGCCTTCCTTGCAGCAGGTCTGGGTGCTGCTTCTTGTACTATATTGCTGTGCCTTATGGCCGACCAGGCCAATGAACATATCCTCAGCGGGAAAATGGCAATGCTGTTTCACCTGCCTTCTTATCTCTTTATGATTGTCGTTACCGCCCTGACGGGCTTTGTTACCGCAGGCCTGGGCAGCTGGACCGCTGCCGCCCTTCGCCGGCTTTTCCGTAACGATAAATTAAAAGAACCCGCATTCGTGGAGGATCAACCCGCTGCGTAACTTTGTCTTTCATTCAATAACTATCCGGAAATGGCCAGCCAGGTCCGCCTTCAACGCAATATTGCCTTCTTGGCCATCGCTTTGTTCCTTATCAAGATCATCGCCTGGTGGTGGACCCGCTCCGTAGCCGTGTTTACCGATGCCATGGAAAGCACGGTCAATGTAGCCACGGGCCTTATCGGCTGGTACAGCATATGGCTGGCTGGCAAGCCCAGAGACCAGAACCATCCTTATGGACACGGCAAAGCCGAATTTATTTCCTCGGCTATAGAAGGTACGCTTATCATTATCGCGGGCGTTGCCATCATTTACGAGGCGATCGAAAGCCTGCTGCATCCGGGCCGGGTGCAGCAGCTGGATTGGGGTCTTGCCCTGCTGGCAGCTACAGCGGTGATCAACTATGCGGCCGGTACTTATGCCATTCAGCGTGGCATAAAGGTCAAGTCTGCAGCGCTGCAGGCTGGAGGCAGGCACCTGCGTACCGATACTTATTCCACTATAGGTATTATTGCCGGGCTCTTCCTGATGAAGATTACCGGCTGGCTGTGGCTCGATGCCGTAGTGGCGATGATCTTCGCGGTCGTTATCCTTGTTGCCGGCTACCGTGTGATGCGTAAGTCCCTGGCGGGGATCATGGACGAGGCCGACCTGGCCTTGCTCGAAGAGCTGATCGCTTACCTGCAGGAGCATCGCCGCCCGCAGTGGACCGACCTGCACAACCTGCGCATGATCCAGTACGGCAATGTGCTGCACCTGGACGGGCACCTCACCCTGCCCTGGTATTATAATGTGCGGGAAGCTCATGAAGAGATTGAGGCGCTGGACCGGCTTATCCGGCTCAAGTTTGGCAATGCCATAGAGCTGTTTGTCCATGTCGACGGCTGCGAATCGTTCTCCTGTCCTATCTGTGCCCTTGACTCCTGCCCGGTGCGCCAGCATCCGTTTACATGCCAGGTGCCCTGGGACCTGGAAAATGTGCTGCGCAATAAAAAGCATGGTAGCGACCTGACCTGATCTTTATACCGGCTCCGGCCTCACGCAAGATGCGCTGTCTTTTTTTCACAGGGAATGTTTTACCTTCATTCTGCTGACTAAAAGCCAACCATTCCATGAATAAGCCGATCGTCTTTTTGCTCTGTTGCTTTCTTTACCTGACTTCCTGTTCCGATACCCCGGCCACCTCGGGGGCCCGTACACAGAACCCTGCACTGGCAGCGCTTTTCGAACGTTATTACCAGGAAAACATCGCGCTGTATCCCCTGGAAGCAACGGCCAACGGCGACGACCGCTACAACGACAAGCTCTATGCCGATTTTACCGACAGCTATCGCGCCAAGGTCAGAACCAGTCTGAAAAAAATACAGAAGGAGCTATCAGGCTTCAGCCGTGAAAAGCTGAACGACAAGGACCGCATCAATTACGATTGCCTGAACTATGAGCTGAAACGGAAGCTTGACGGGCTGGCCTTTCACAGCAACTACATACCGCTCGAGCAGATCGGCGGTTTCCACCTCACCTTTGCCCAGATGGGCAGCGGCGCATTGATCCAGCCTTTCAATACGGTAAAGGATTATGACAACTGGCTGCAACGTATGAAAGCTTTCGGCCCTTATGTCGACAGCGCCATCGCTTATTTCCGTAAAGGGATCGCCGTCCGGTATGTATTGCCCAAAGCGCTGGTGGTAAAAATGATTCCCCAGATGCAGAACATGGTGGCTATCGATCCCAAGCTTTCCGTGTTCTACCAGCCGATCCTGAAGCTGCCCAGGGAGATTACCGGGCCCGAACAGGCACGCCTGAGTAATGCTTACCGGGAAATGATCGCATCGGTGATCAACCCGGCCTACAAAAAGCTGGGCGCCTTCCTGCAGGAGGAATACCTGCCGGCTGCACGTACCAGCTCCGGCATCTGGGACGTACCTGATGGGCAGGCCTATTACGACTATGCTATACGCAGCAGCACTTCTACCGGCATGAAGGCTGACGAGGTCTATAACCTGGGCCTTTCCGAAGTGAAGCGTATCCGTACGCTGATGGACAGCATCAAAACGGCCACCGGCTTCTCCGGCGACCTGAAAGCGTTCTTCGCCTACCTGGCTGGCGATAAACGCTTCATGCCTTTCCACAGTGCTGAAGAGATCCTTGCTGCTTATGAGCACATTCACACACGCATGAAGCCACAGCTGCGCAAGCTTTTCCTGCACGAGCCCCGCACGCCTTTTGAGATCAGGCAGATCGAAGCCTTCCGGGCCAAGAGCGGCTCCTCGCAATACTTCCAGGGTAGTCCCGATGGGAAAAGGCCGGGCGTCTTCTATGTGCTGATCCTCGATCCGGAAAAATATAATGTAGTGGAAGAGCAGATGGAAAGCCTGTTCCTGCATGAAGCGATCCCCGGTCATCACTACCAGATCTCCCTGCAGCAGGAAGATACCACGCTGCCCGCCTTCCGCAGATTCTCGACCGGCGACAATGCTTACATAGAGGGCTGGGCGCTGTACTGCGAAAGCCTGGGTAAGGAGCTGGGCCTGTATACCGATCCTTATCAATACATGGGCGCGCTGGGCGCCGAGATGCACAGGGCCATCCGGCTGGTGGTAGATGCAGGGCTGCATGCCCGCCGCATGACCCGCGAAGAAGCCATTCAATACATGACCGACAACGAGCAGATCTCTACAGAGGCGGCAACGATAGAAATCGAGCGGTACATGGCCTGGCCCGGACAAGCGCTTGGCTATAAGGTGGGTTCGCTCACGATCCGCAGGCTGAGGGAAGCATGCGCCAAACAGCTCGGCGCCGGGTTCAATATTGCCACCTTCCACGATGAGGTATTGAAGAATGGCAGCATGCCGCTCGACATACTGGAACAGCACATAAAAGAATGGGCGGCGCAAAAGCAATAAGGCAGGCCAGCCAATGGCTTCGTCTTTTATGGAGTGTGCCGGTGATTTATTTCTCCTGCAGATCGGAAACGGCGCCACCCGCAACGGCTTTACAGGATACGATAACCTAAAAGGAGACACTCGTAAAGGCTGCTGCCCCGCCACAAGACACCACTCCCCTGGGCCGGAAGGCCGCAGGACTGATAGAAGAGCAGAAAAGCCGATCTGATGATGCAGCCTGCATGGCACCGACAACCTGATTAACATTAACGGCGATGGCTGCAAAGATTTGCTGATCGAATATTATGGTTCCTCCGGAACGGGCTTTAAGCATGCTGCATCGATCTATTTATTCAACAGCAGGAACGGGCGGTTCAGCACTGTTGCGATCAACCTCCCCAACCCTACCTTTTATCGGGAGCAGCAAATCATAACAGCTTATTATATCGGGCTGGGTGGCGGCTATGCATTTACCCCGCAATGGAAAGGCATGATGCTTGATACCCTTGAAACAATAGCAGTCGACATCCGGAGCGAGGGCGACCAATTGCTCTGTGTGTCTGAGACCGGGAACCGGGCTACAGGAAAGGTGACCACAAGAAAAAAAGATGCAGCCGGTTTGCCGCCGGCCTACCGTTACGCCCGCTATGCCCCGGTGATCAGCCGGACTCCGAATTAACAGCTATCGATAGCTGCTATAAACGTGTATCGCCGGCTGAAAGCCGGCGATACACGTTTATCAGGATTAAGTCCGTACCAGGTTAACTTACTTTTGTCACCTTCAGCATATTCGTAGGCAGATGCTCGTTCACCGGTGTGCTGCCGGTATTGACCACCACATTACCCGCTTTGATCAGGCCTTTCTCTTTCAGAATGGCGATCTGGTCGGCGATGATGCTGTCCATACCTTCTTCCTTATCGTAGAAAAAAGCCTGTACGCCCCAGCTCAGGCTGAGCTGGTTGATGAGCGTCTGTGTTTTAGTAAAAACGAACAGCGGGGAATGCGGCCGGAAGCTGGAAAGCATAAAGCCGGTGTAGCCGCTCTGGGTCATGCCGATCAGCGCGTCGGCATGCACATCTTCTGCAATTTTACAGGCATTGTAGCACAGGGCATCGCTGAGGAAAGAAGGCGAATGCGGCTGCGGCACCAGGTTGCGGTTGTATACCGTCTCTTCCTTTTCCACCTCCCGCACAATGCTGACCATTGTTTGCACCACCAGCGCCGGATGCGCGCCCATAGCGGTTTCGCCGCTGAGCATTACAGCATCGGCGCCTTCCATTACAGCGTTGGCTACATCGGTGATCTCGCTTCGGTTGGGCCGCGTACGATCGATCATGCTTTCCATCATCTGTGTGGCAATGATCACGGGCTTGGCGCGGTGGATACATTTGCGCACGATCTCTTTCTGGATCATGGGAATCTTCTCCACGGGCATTTCCACACCCAGATCGCCACGGGCCACCATTACCGCGTCTGAAGCCAGGATGATCTCCCGCAAGTGCTGCAGGGCCTCGGGTTTTTCGATCTTGGCAATGATCTTGGCGGGGCTGTTCTTATCTTTCAGCTTCAGCTTCAGATCCAGGATATCGTTAGGACGGCGTACAAAGGAAAGGCCGATCCAATCGATCTTCTGGTTGATGATGAAGTCCAGGTCGCGCAGATCTTTTTCCGTAAGGGATGGAATGGATATCTGTGTATCGGGAAGGTTTACGCCTTTCCGTGGCAGCAGTACGCCGCCGTTGATCACCCTGGCCTTTACCAGGCCATCGGCAGTGATCTCCGTTACGCGGGTCTCGATCTTGCCATCGTCAAGCAATATGCTTTCTCCTACTTTGGCATCCTTATGGAAGTTGGGATAAGAAATATAAATAGCATCCTTGGTACCGGTACAGGGCACATTGGTAAAGGTGATAATATCGTCCTGGAGCAGCAGCAGGGAATTATCCTCAATCTCACCCACGCGCAGCTTCGGTCCCTGGAGATCGGCCAGGATGGCTATGTTGAACGGAAATTCGCCGTTGATCTTCCTGATATTCCCGATCACTTCTGCATGTTTCTCATGAGAACCATGCGAGAAGTTGAGCCGGAATACATTCACACCGGCATGGACCAGGGCCAGTAACTTTTCATAGGTATCGCAAGCAGGCCCTACGGTTGCGATGATCTTCGTTTTGTGCAACATTATAATACGCGATTATAGAAATGAAGTATTTCCGGCAGCATTCATTCACAGAAAAAAGACTGCGGGAATACATAACGGCACAGCATGTTTTTGCCGGATCAGACCGTCGCGGTCTCAAAATTAACCAGCTCCGAAAACTGTTGCATACGCCGGGCAATATCATTATGTGAAATTTCTTTCATCCTTTCGGGACCGAACTTTTCCACGCAGAAAGAAGCCATAGCGGAACCCACGATGATCGCCGTTTTCATATTATCGAACGAGATATCGCCGGTACGCGCCAGGTGACCGATGAAGCCGCCCGCAAAGGTATCCCCCGCACCGGTGGGATCGAACACCACTTCCAGGGGCATTGCCGGCGCCGAAAAAACGCGGTCTTCGTGGAACAGCAGCGCACCGTGCTCACCTTTTTTCACGACCAGGAATCGTGGCCCCATGGCCATGATCTTCTTAGCAGCTTTTACCAGGGAAAACTCCTCGGAAAGCTGACGGGCTTCTGCATCATTCACTACCAGCACATCCACCAGCTTCAGGGTTTCTTTCAGATCGGCCAGGGCAACATCCATCCAGAAGTTCATGGTATCCATAACGATGAGCTTGGGACGGTTGCGCAGCTGCCTGATGACACTCTGCTGTACAGCAGGCACCAGGTTGCCCAGCATCAGGTATTCACAGTCCTGGTAGCTTTCAGGCAGCTGGGGATTGAACTGCTCCAGCACGTTCAGCTCGGTAACCAGGCTGTCTCGGGTATTCATGTCCAGGTGATAACGCCCGCTCCAGAAAAACGATTTTCCTTCCTTTACCACTTCTACACCGTCGAACACTACACCCCTGGCAGCCAGCTGGTCAAATTCTTCCTGGGGAAAATCGCCGCCGACAATAGAAACCTGTTTAATGGGCTGATAAAAATTGGAAGCAGCCCAGGCCACATAAGTTGCAGATCCGCCGATAATGCGGTCTACTTTTCCGAAAGGTGTTTCCAGGGCGTCGAAGGCCATCGTGCCTACTGTGATTAAAGACATTGTTGTGTTTAAGGGATCGTGGTCCCGTATTTGAAAAGTGAAATAATAAAGGAATATCACAGGTCCCCTTTCAGGCGCCTGATCTCGTTCATCAGCTTTTGCTTATCGACCGGCACCACACCCACCGTTTCACAAACCAGCCCGCCGGCAATGTTGGACCATTCGGCCATCAGCTGTGTATCGCGGGTGAGCGCATAGACCATAGCTGCTACAGCGATCACGGTGTCGCCGGCGCCGCTTACATCCGCAATCTGCCGCAGGTGCGAAGGTACTATCTTTCCGCCGTTCTCATCGTGGTAATAAACGCCTCTTTCCGAAAGCGTAATAAAGGAAATACGGTGCTGCAGCCGTTCCTGCAGCAGACGGTGCGCTTCATCCATCGCAGTCCTGTCGATATTCACCAGCGGCAAATGCAGACCTTCCCTGATCTCTTTAAGGTTGGGCTTGAAAATATCTACCTGGCGGTAGGCAAAGAAATGATCCAGCTTGGGGTCCACGGCCACCAGTATATTGAGGGCTTTGCAATGCGCGATGATCCTGTCGATCACATTCTCTTTAAGCACGCCTTTGTTATAATCTTCAAAGATGAGCACATCGGGTTTTTGTATCTGGAGAAAACGCAGCGTCGCATCAATAAAAGCATGCTCGTCGCGGGTATTCAGCTCCTCCTTCATTTCGGTATCGAGGCGTACCATTTGCTGGTTACGGCTCAGGATGCGGGTCTTGGTCGTGGTGATGCGCGCATCGCTCTTATGGATCAGTGTGGTACCTACGCCCTGCTCTTCCAGCAATTGCAGCAGCCTGCGACCTTCTTCATCGTCGCCGATCACGCTGGCGACTGTTACTTTTGCCCCCAGGGCTTTGCAGTTGAGCGCTACGTTCGCAGCGCCACCCAGGCGGCTTTCCGACCGGCGTATCGAAACCACCGGTACCGGTGCTTCGGGGGAGATACGTTCTACATCGCCCCAGCGGTAATTGTCCAGCATGACATCGCCGGCTACGATGACATGCAGCTTTGAAAAATCTTCAAATATCTTTTCTGGCATCAATTGGTTATTTCTTTTCTTTGGGTGCTTCTTCCGCAAACTTAAATTGTACGGGTAACCTGTAGCTCGTTTTCACCGGCTTTCCGTCCTTAAGGGCCGGCTTCCACTTTGGCATCTTCTTCACTACGCGGAGCACTTCTTCATCACAGCCGCTGCCAAGGCTTTTGATTATTTTTTCTTCGCACAGGGCGCCGTTCTCACAAACGACAAACTCAACCAGCACTTTGCCCTCCACGCCGTCGACGACGGCTTTATGGGGATACTCCAGGGTCCTGGAAAGGTAGGACATCAGCGCGCGTTGCCCGCCGGGAAATTCAGGCATCTGCTCTACCTCCTGCCGGGCATCCACCGGAGCCGAAGGCGGAGCATCGATAAGGATGTCCTTCGGATCATAGGACGGTATCGGCTTACCGGCCGTATCGGCTTGCTGGCCGCTGGCCGCATAGCTAAGCCCGCTCAAGAGCAGGATTATTCCTGTTTTGTACAACATAGGCGCTATCGTTTTATCCCCGCGGTATCCACTTTGTCTTTGTGAAAAGCAACGGGGAGGCTATAGATGCAGCTTACCGGGTGGCCGCTTTGTTTGGCCGGCCGCCATTGGGGCATAGCTTCCACCAGCCGTACTGCTTCCCGGCCACAGCCGCCGCCGATATCTTTCATTATCCGGATATCGCTGATCTTCCCCGCCTGATCGACGACAAACTGCAGCACGACCTGGCCTTCTATATTCATCTTTAAGGCAGCGGGCGGATAATGCAGCCGTTGTTTGAAGTAAGCCTGTAGCGCCTGGCTACCGCCGGGAAACTCGGGCAATTGCTCTACGGTACGGAATATACGTTCCTGCGGCGGTTTAGGAGCAGTTATGTTCTCAGTCTTCCCTGGCTTATCCTTTACCTGCTGTGCCATAGTGCCAAGCGGTAACAAAGACAGCAATATGCCAATGCTTTTTCTCATGTGTTATGATTAATCGAGGCTAAAGGTAATGGGTAAAGTGTAATACACCGCGACAAAGGCATTATTTTGCCTTGCGGGGTGCCAGCGGGGCATCTTCCGGATCACGCGCAGGGTCTCCTTGTCGCAGTCTTCGCTGAGGCTGTTGAGTATTTCCGGATCGCTGATGCTGCCATCCGGCTCTACGATAAAGCGGGCCAGCACGCGGCCTTGTATCTCTTTTTTATAAGCGCTTTTGGGATAATGTAGTGTTTTGGCCAGGTAAGTTTTCAAAGCTTCCACACCACCGGGAAACTCGGGCATTTGTTCGGCCACCGTCAATATCTGCCGGGGAATGCCCCCTTTTTCCTGGGCAAAAGAAATTCCTGCGCCGAAGAGCAGGAACACAAGCAGTATACCAAGCTTTTTCATGTTTGTATGATTCATGCGTTTATTTTCCGGAGTCGTCCTGTAATTCAAAAACGACAGGCAGGTTATAGGTTACCTTTACCGGCTGCCCTTCCAACCGTCCCGGCTGCCACCTGGGCATGGCCTTCACCACGCGTATCGCCTCCTCATCGCAGCCATAGCCGATGCCTTTGGTTGCGGCTATATCGGAGATACGGCCTTGTTCATCGATAAGGAAGGAGACCACGACCTCGCCCTGCACCTTTTCATCGATCGCCTTAGAGGGATAACGCAGGTTAAGGCAGAGGTATTTTTTCAATGCGGCATCGCCGCCGGGATATTTCGGTCTTTCTTTTTCAGAAAGCGACGTAACAGGTGTAGCGCCTACCTTCTGCCGGGCATAAAGTTCCGGCGACATCACCCAAAACGACATAATCAGGATAAGGTACTTCATAGCTGCCCCACTGGCTAAACAAAAGCCAAAAATAAAGAATATTTGCCAATTCAGGCACCTTCAGCACCGTTTGCGGCAGTGCTAAAGACGTCGGTAAACGCAAAACGGCTCACATCGAACAGGCCTTTGTCCGTCATCTTTAAATAAGGGATCACAGGTAAGGCCATAAAGGACAAGGTCATAAAAGGTGCTGCCAGCTTGGTGCCCAGCGTCTTCGCTTTTAACGTCAATTTTTCATATTGCAGGCCGGCCGAGGCTGCATCGCCATCGGTCATAAGGCCGGCCACCGGCAGCGGCATGATTTCCGAAGCTGCTCCGTCGTCAAGGCTGATGCCACCTTTGTGCGCAATGATGGCGTTTACCGCCCGGCAGATGCTTTCATCGTCTACGCCGACCACGACAATGTTATGGCTGTCATGTGCCACACTGGAAGCCAGGGCGCCACGCTTCAGGCCGAAATTGCGGATAAAGCCAATTGACGGTGCGGCATCCCGGTAGCGGTTCACGACAACGATCTTCAGCACATCCTGGCGGGCATCGGTCATAACGGCACCATCGGCTACCGGGAGCAAGGCCTCCGAAGTACCGGTAATCAATTGCCCGTCGAGCGCATCGATCACACGGCAGCCAATTGCAGCAGCCGATTTTGCCGGCGCTGCCAGGCGAAAGGCTTCGGGAACAAGCGCGGAAGCATTAAAGTGATTGATCGGCTCCACAGGTATAGACGCAACAAGGCTCTTGCCCTGCTCCGCCACTTTACGACCGTCGATATACGTTTCCAGGATGGTAAACTGCTCCAGGTTATCGACCACGATCAGGTCGGCGGGATCTCCTGCACGCAGCAATCCCACATCCAGCCCATAGTGCAGCACCGGCAGCACGCAGGCGGCATGCAGCACGTCAAAGACCGGGTATCCCTCCGCCACAGCTCTTACCACCAGCTCGTTGATATGTCCTTTCACCAGCTCATCGGGATGTTTATCATCACTGCAGAACATGACTTTGCCTGGATGGCTGCGCAGCAGCGGCGCCAGGGCTGCATAGTTGCGGGCTGCGCTTCCCTCCCTGATCAGGATCAGCATACCCGCTTCAATCTTATCGAGGGCTTCTTCCAGCGCTACGCATTCGTGATCGGTGCTGATGCCCGCCGAAGCGTACCTGCGGGCCGCATCACCCTGCAGGCCCGGGGCGTGGCCGTCGACAGGCTTTCCGTTTCGCTGCGCTGCCGCGATCTTGGCCATTACGGAGACGTCCTTATTCAGCACACCCGGAAAGTTCATCATTTCCGCCAGGTAGCGGATCTCTTTTCGTTCCAGCAAAGCCTCAATGCCGGTAACATCTATAGTAGCTCCTGCGGATTCAAAAGGTGTAGCCGGCACACAGCTGGGTGCACCAAAATTGAATTTCAGGGGAACGCCGGCAGCATTGCGGATCATATAATCTACACCGGCCACACCGCATACATTAGCGATCTCGTGCGGATCGCTTACCGTAGCGACCGTGCCATGCACTACCGCCATACGCGCAAATTCCGAAGGCACCAGCATCGCGCTTTCGATATGAATATGCGCGTCGACAAAGCCAGGCAGCAGGTAGTGCTGAGGCGCTGTTTCCAAGGGGATAATGGCTGCAATTTTGCTTCCGGAAATACGTAGCTCTGCGGGGAATATCTTCCTTTGGAACAGATCTACGTATTGTCCGCTAAGGATGTGTGTTTCCATGGTATATTTCATACTTAGTAAAGCGACATAAAAAAAGAGGCATTCAGGGCCTCTTCCAAAGATCAGCGATGTTGCGCATATTTTGTTTTAAAAAAACGCTGCAGCTCCAGGAACTTGGTCTTGTTCTCTTCCCGGTGCGCGATCAGGTATTTCCAGAAGGCTTCTACAAATACGAGCATCAGCTCAGTTTCTTTTTCCGGTTGTTCATAGCCCAGCTCTTTAAAAGCCTTTACCAGCATAGCATTCAGCGGCTGCATGAAACGTTCGTGCTGCTTCATCGATATCTCCAGGTCCAGGAGACGATACTGCAATTCCCAGAATTGCGGCTCTTCCCATACCAGCTTATACGGCAATTCGATCACCGTATAGACGAAATCCAGCGGTTGCTTGTCCTGGAAAATACCACGGTTGCTCTCAACGATGCGCTTATACCCCTCTTTAATGATAAAGGAAAGCAGCTTCTCCTTATTGCCGAAATGCTTGAAGATAAGGGCTTCTGAAACCCCGGCTTCTTTTGCGATCAGCTGCGTGGAAGTGTTATCATAGCCCCTGCTGGCAAATAAGGTAAGGGCGCTATCCGCTATGCTTTGCTTTCTGTTCATGTATGCGACGGGGAAATTAGGTTTTAAAATGGAAGATTTAAGCGTCAATGAATCGATCCAGGCAAGGCGGCAAAAATAAAAGGAATACGAAAGGATTACAAATTAATTCACCTGCACAGCCCTGAATCCTGAACCAAAGACGATCTGTACAAACGCATGGATCATTATTTCCAAAGAAACAATTATGCTCAAAAAAACAAAAAATATGTATTCATTTTTCATAGAAAACCCATTGTTTACAGGCTATTTAGCGGAAAACAAACCCTGTTTAATCCTGAAAATTTAACAACACGTGAACATCGGCGACAGATATTGCGCTAACCAACAGATTGCCAGGCGAATGTCTCCTTACCTTATTGTTCCGTAAGGGGTACGGCAGCTAAAAGCCGGCAATTAGGAATGGCCGGTAGCAGGTCAGGGTCAGCCAAAACGCAGAAGGATTGTAATTTATAGGTAACCAAACCAAACCTTTATGAAAAGAGTTGTACTGCCAGTCGTGTTAACCGTCCTGACGGCTACCATTTTCACCGGGACGTTACCGGCACAGGGTATCATCGTTAACGAAATTTCACAAGGGCCCGCAGGCGCACAGGAGTTCATCGAATTGCTTGTTGTAGGCAGCGCCACACAGGCTTCCGGCACTGTGGATCTGCGCGACTGGATCATCGACGATAACAACGGGGACTTCCAGCTGACCGGTGGTGTGGCTCCCGGTATTGCCAACGGCCATTTCCGTTTCGCACCCAGCGACACCCTTGCTGCGGTACCTATCGGCGCCCTCATCGTGATCTACAATGCTGCCGATGTCAATCCGGCATGGACCTTCCGGCAATTGGACATCAACGGACAGGACGTAGCGCATATTGAAAACGGTGGATTTACTTATTATATACCCGGGACCAGCAGCTTATTACGAGCCTGCAGCGGCAGCCCTAATGCCACGTCTACGAGCTACACCTGCACTGCCGGCACCATCCCGCCCCTGGGAGCCAACTGGACCGGTCAGATCGGGCTGGCCAATAACGGAGATGCGATCCAGGTACGTCGTCCTGATGGCACCTTCTTTCATGGCTTCGGTTTCAGCACGCCTACGGTGGGCAATGTGTTTACGGTGTTTCCCACCTTCGCCGAGGTAAGCCTGTCCTCCTTCAACGGCTATGCGGGAACAGCAGCCAATACGGTGGTCTATTTCGATTGCGGCAGCTATTATTTCAGCAGCCATTTTCTCAACGCCGCATCTGCCAGCGAAACACCCGGCAATGGTAATACGACCGATAACATTGCGCTCATCAACAATATCCGCGCCGGGCTATTCCAATACAGCTTGCTGGGAACAGATGTACCCTGCCAGCAAATATTGCCGGTAACCCTGCTCTACTTCAAAGGCGCGCTTGCAGCGGGAGAGGTAAACCTGGAATGGTCTACTGCGTCGGAAACAGATAACCTTCGCTTTACCATCCAGCGGAGCAGCGATCAGAAAAGCTGGACGGCTATCGGAACTGTTCCCGGCAGCCCTTCCAGCCAGGAGAAAAGAACCTATCGGTATACCGACGCCGCGCCGCTGCCCGGCGCCTCCTTTTACCGGCTGGAACAGGAAGACAGGGACGGCAAAAAACATTACTCCGTGATCGTGCCCATCCGCAACGGGCGGCCCGGAGCGTATATCTATCCCAACCCGGCGGCCGGCGACCGCTGCAATATCCTGGTGCCCGAAATGCCCTCGGCAGCTGCACTATATGACATTGCGGGCAGACAGGTATACCGGAAAAAACCGCTCTCAACAGGCAATACCATAAGTCTAGACCTCAGCGCTGTGCCCCAGGGGCTTTATTACGTGAAGCTTTATTTCCAGGGAGGTGTCACCACGCTGCGCCTGGTCAGGAGCGGACAGGAGTAAAATAAGAGAATACAGGACATTGTATCCGGTAAACAGGTAGGGCCTTGCATGCAAGGCCCTACCTGTTTACCGGATGATCACGATAGCCATCAGCTCTTTCTCCCGCTGCTTCAGGCTTTGATGGGCCTTCATCAGGGTCATGATCTTCTGTACGTCCTTTTCGTGCTGCATCTGCTTCATATTCTCGTTGAGCAGGCGGCGCAGCAGCTTCAGCTCGAAGTAGGCAAAGGTGCTTTCGATCTCCTCTTCATAGATCTGGTCGCCATGCAGCACCTCTATACGGTGCTTCTCCTGCCAGTTAAGGCTGGGAGCATAATTCGTATGGAGCAGGTCGGCAGCCTTCTGGCGGATATTGCGATCAGTATGACTGGTAAAATATTTCTGATCGGGGAGCAGGTGATTCTGGGCCCAGTATTCATGGTATTCGGTCACCATTTGCCGGGCCAGCGTGTTCTCGATCAGGTCCAGATCAATGGTCTCAAAGAAGAGCTGCGCTACCGTGCCGGCGTCTTTATAGGGTTTATCGCCATACTCGAGCAGGATGCGCAATAGCTGCCACTCTTCGCGGTGATCCTTCTGCACCACGTCGATCACCATCGACTCGCCGGTGGCTTCGTCCACATAGACTAAAGGCTCATCGGGCAGAGCCGCTTCCTGCGATTGCCTGCGCTCCTGCTGGCGCTGCTCCTGCTGCAGGCGTTCCCGTATGAATTTATTGACCAGGTTGATAAGTCCCTGCTCGTCGATCTGCAGCTGGGTAGCGCTTTCGCGTATATAGTGCTGCTGCAGGGTAAAGTCTTCTGTCTTGTTGATCCTGGATATCGTCTCGGCGATCTCGTTGACCAGCTGCGACTTTTTCATCGGATCGTTGCCGGCTTCCTTCATGCCCACTTCGAGCCGGAAACCGATAACGTCGCGCTTGTGCTCCGCGACATAGGCATTGAACGCTTCGGCGCCCGATTGCTGCACAAAGCTATCGGGGTCTTCACCGTCGGGGAGCAATACCAGCTTTACATTAAAGCTTTCGGCGAGAGCCATGTCCAGGCCGCGCATAGCAGCTTTGATACCCGCCGCATCGCCGTCGTAGAGGATTGTCAGATTTTTGGTCAGGTTGCTGATGAGCTTCAGCTGACCTTCGGTAAGCGAGGTACCGCTGGAGGCTACCACATTGGTAACGCCGGCCTGGTGCAGGGAGATCACATCAGTGTAGCCTTCTACCAGGAAACATTCATCCTGCTTGCTGATGCTTTGCCGCGACTGGTATAGGCCATAAAGCACCTTGTTCTTTACATACAGCTCGTTCTCGGGAGAATTGACGTATTTAGGCGCATGATCCGTCTTTTTGAGGATACGGGCGCCGAAGCCGAGGATACGGCCGGTAGCGCTGAAGATGGGAAAGATGACACGGCCCTTATAGTTGTCGTAAGGGCGGCCATCCCGTGCTTTGATCAGCCCGGCTTTTTCCAGCAATTCCTGGCTGTAGCCTTTGGATAAGGCCTCTGTGACAAAACCGTCCCATTTGTCGAGGCAGTAGCCCAGCCGGAACTGGTCGATAATATGCTGCCGGAAACCCCGCTCGCGGAAATAGCTGCCGCCGATAAGCTGGCCTTCTTCGTTGTTGGCCAGGATATCCTGGAAATACTGCGCGGCAAATTCGTTGATAATGCGCAGGCTCTCTTCGATCTGCTGGTGGTGCTTATACTCTTCCGGCGCTTCGGTCTCGTTGAGGGTTATCTGGTAATAGTTGGCCAGCCAGCGGATCGCCTCTACAAAGGAAAATTTTTCATACTCCTCCACAAAGGACACCACGTCGCCGCCTTTCCCGCAACCAAAGCATTTATAGATCCCTTTGGCCGGGTTGACATTAAAGGACGGTGATTTTTCGTTGTGAAAAGGACAGTTCGCAATATAATTGGTTCCTCTCTTCCGCAACTTCAGGAACTGGCCGATCACCTCTACGATATCGCTTCGGTTAATGACCTGTTGTATGGACTCGGGTGCAATCATCTCTCCGCGAAGGTAGCTAAATATCGGGCAGCGGAGCGCTGTCAATATTGCGGTCGCCGCCGGCAGACCTGCCCGTTGCCTTTGCCGCAGCGCCAAGAAAATTTTCTTCCGCTGTTGAATTTCGGTATTTTTGGTTATTGGACTGTATCAATATCCAGGAAAAATTAATGTTACAACAGATCGCCCGGTATTTTGCTTTTTTCTTATTCTTCATCCTGGTTTATGCGGAACAGGCCCAGGCCCAGCTGATTCCGGTAAACCATCCCCGCAATCAGCAGAAACGATACGAGATCGACGCCAAAAGAATGGGCACCGATTTCAACAGCAACGATGCCCTGCCCCGCTCCCGGGAATTTATCCGTACCGACAGCAGCTACTATGTCGGCTGGATGTACGAGGGTATGTACAAGGTGAATCATGCTGCCGATTTCCTGGGCTACAAAAATGCTATAGTTCCCCTGAAGAAAGCGCTCGGCCAGCTGGAACGCGACTATGCACGTATGCTGCGAACGCGTAGCGCAGACCTGATGACCTATTACCCGGCATACCGTTTCCAGATGGATTATTCCATCATTGCCTATAACCTTGTGGATTGCTACAACAATGTAGAGCAGCCCCAGGATGCCTTCAACGTACTGCGCAAAGCGCTGAAATGGAACTTTCAAAACGAGGGCTTCCTGCAGGCATACGATTACCTGGCCTGGACGGTACACCGCAACCGCTTCTATACCACTGCCAAATATTCTTTCCTGAAAAACAGCATCAGCCAGAACGAGCAGCTGGCCAACCGTTACCTGGATTCGGCCTTCCGGAAGATCCGGCTCGACAAGCAATTGAATGAAGCCTTCTTTCCCGGCTATGAAACGGCGGCAAGGCAAGGCGTCTATCACTACAAGGCGATCCTGTACAGCTACGCCCTCAATATCGATTCGGCAACACGTTATTACAACCTGATGAAAGAGACGCCGGTCTTTTCGCATAATAACTATGCGACGTTCCTGGCCATCTGCGGCAATTTCAGGCAGGCCGAAAAGGAATATGAGATCGCCAGTACCCAGGACGTAGGCGACAAGCGGCTGCAGGAATGGGCTTACTACAGCTCGATCCTCAATATCTACAAAGCCAATCCCAAAAAGGGCATCCAGGATATGAAGGATATGATCAAGGCGGTGGGCTCAACGCCGGGATTCGGCTGGTACAACATCGCCCTGGCGCGTTGCTGCGCTTATTACGGCGACATTGCCGAAAGCGAGCGTTACATAAAGAAAGCAGAGGCGTTTAAGGAGGTCCATATCGGAACGACGCTGGGCCAAAGCCATTACGACTTCAGCATTAACCTGGTAAAGCTGATGAACAATATCGGCCGGCTGCAGCAGATCAAGTTTGAAAATAAAGGCTGGTGGTACACGCCCTCGGCCCTGACCAAAGTAGCGGAGGAGTCGAGCAGCAAATACCTGCTGCAATATCTTATCGTCAACCAGTTTGCCATGAACCCCGAGCGCGACCTGGTGATCTACCGGCTGTTCTCCACGGAGAGCACGGTTACCTGGGACGAGATCTGGTACCTGATGCGCGACTTCAGCACCAACTTTTTTACACAGCGTTTCCAGGATGAGCTGAAAGACGATCAGCGCAAGCTGATCAAAAAATATTTCAAGCTCTATATTGCCCGGCTGCAGATGAAAAAGGGAAATTATAAAGAAGCCCAGCAGGTGCTCTACGATATCCTTAACCACGAGCGCACGGATATGGAGTATGAGAAGCTGTTCGTGGCCCGTACTTACGAAGCGCTGGCCGAATGCGCACAGAAAAGGAAAAGCATCAGCGAGTATAATGAAAGCCTGTATTCCTTTTATACTAATTTCCCGCAGCTGCTTCCCTATTCGGACCTGCAGCCCAACCTGCGGCTAAAAGTCCTGGGCGGAGCCGATGCCAAGCTGATAGACCGGCTCAAGCGCTGCAACATCAACTGGGTAGCCGGCAATGTGCTGGCGCCGGAAGTTACCCTGAAGTTCGGCAGCAGCGGTACCAAGAAAACGGTCACCTATTATGTGCTCGACCGCAATGGGAAAGAAATTGTACCGCGCGACACCTACACTTATACCAAGCCGGAAGAAGCCGGTGTGCTGCTGGCTTACCGCCTGTTCAACATCGGCCGTAAAGGATCGGCAGAAAAGAAATAAGGTTACCGGCAGTAACTCGTCATCCTAGCGTGTCTTGTCATCATTCTCCACCTTTTTCACCTTCTTGCTTCCGCCATCGGAGAGCTGCCCGAATTTCCAGGCGAAGGTGAGCCGGAACGAAGGACGGACGAAATCGATATGGGTTGAGGCTACCGAGTTGGGGCGCTCTTCCTTCACTCTTACCCTCAGGTTGGTCTCAAACGGATTGGCGATATTAACGGTGATGCTGGCATTCTTGTTCCAGAATTCTTTCTTTGCGCCTATCATATAATAGTGCCAGCCATAATTGCGCCCCTGGAACCAGATCCAGCCGGTATTCCAGCCACCCGAGGCCTGCAGGGTATAGTCTTTGGGAAGCCGGTAGGTCATATTGAGATTGGTCCTGAATATCCAGCCGGTGTTCTCCCAGGCCGGGCTTTTGAAGCTCACATGTTCCAGGTCAAGGTCGCCGTTCACCGACCACTGCTTCGTAATATCGACCGAAGCGGATTCTGAAATACCATAGCGGGTCATATTGCCTATATTCTCTTTGCGGGTCAGCCAGGCCCCATCGCTCAGCGGTGTGGCCACCTCTTCTATGGAATTGTTCAGCCTGCGTCCATACAGTGTCGTATTGATATTGGCGCCGCCCTTGGTAGTCAGGTTGTAGGAAAACTCAACAACATGATTCAGCTCGGGTTTGAGATTGGGATTGCCGGTAAACTGGTTTTTAGGATCGCTGGCATCGATAAAGGGATTGAGCGACCATACCTGCGGCCTGAAGATACGCTGGGTATAGCTGGCCTTGATGGTATGCATCCCGCCGAATTTTCTGGAAAGTATAATGCTGGGTATCCAATTGGTATAGCGTGTGTCGAAGGATGTGTTGTTCGTTTTGAAGTCGCCTTTGACATAAGTATACTCAACACGCCCGCCGGCCACCAGCATCCAATCCTTACTAAAATTCAGCTTGAGCGAGGCATAGGCGCTGCCAACCCCTTGTGTATAATCAAAGACATTGGTCCTCGCAGGGTTGGGCAGCAGCTGGGCGGGATCTCCTCCGGCCTCCGAGCTTTCCACGCGGTAGTCGCTGCTGGCTGTACGGATAATGCCCTTGGCTCCTAACTCCAGCACATGCTTGCCTATAGGATGTGTGTAATCGCCCTGCAGGGTCCATTCGCCATTGTGGCTTTTATTGGTATTGTGCTCCCGGTAGGTAAGCTGGTTGGCCATATTGAGCTGATCGGTAGTGTAAGGATAGTTATCGATCATATAGCTGTATTGTCCCAGCAGGGAAAATTCACGGCCCGGCCGTTTCATCTTACGGTTATAGCTCAGGTTCAGCTCGACGTTATAGTAGGGGTTCTTGAAGCGGGTCGCCTGGGTATACTCTTCCATCACCCTGTTCAGCGTATCGTTGGTCAGCTTTGAGTAACCTGTACGGTTGCTGGGCCATTCACCGCCCCATATATTGGCCGCGAAACCAATCGTGTTAAGCGTGTCCGGTGTATAGTTCATGTTCAGCTCCGCAAAGCCCGTGGTTGACGTGTTATCCTTGTCTTCTGTTTGGAAAAGCGTATTGACCCGGGTGCCTTCATAAAGCATGGAACGGCTACGTTCCGCCTTGCTCTTTTCCCGTTCCCGCTTCAGGTTGAAGGAAAAATTCGTCTCCAGCTTATCCGTTTTAAAGCCCAGCATACCACCTATGCCCTGCTCAAAGTTGCCGCCGGTGATATTGACATTTCCGGTAGTACCCTTCAGTCCTTTTTTGGTAATGATATTGATCACACCACCGGCGCCTTCGGCATCGAAACGAGCGGAGGGCGTGGTCATGATCTCGATGGACTTGATGGTATTGGCAGGGATCATCTTCAGCGCATCGCCCAGGTTACGGGCCATAATGCTGGAGGGCTTGCCGTTGATCAGCACTTTGATATTCGAGCTGCCACGAAGCGCTACCTGCCCGCCGGGATCGACGGAGACACCGGGTACCTTCCGCAGCACATCCGAGGCCACTCCTCCCGAGTTGGTAATATCATTCTCCGTATTATAAACGATCCTGTCGCCCTTATCCTGTATCAGCGCTTTGGTGGCAGTAATGGTTACGGTTCCGAGGTTCTGCTTTTCGGGCTTCATCCCTATGCTGCCCAGGTTAAGCGAGGCATTGCTGATGTGCACCGGCGCTATCCTGGTCGTCTCATAACCAAGGAAAGTAGCTTCCAGGCTGTAAGGGCCTGCAGGTAAGTCTTTCATGAGAAAATGGCCGCCACTGTCTGCGATCTCCGCTGCGATTTGCCGGCGCACAGTATCGTATAAAGTGACCGTGGCAAAGCCAACGGCTTCATGATTGCTGCTGTCCGTCAGCCAGCCTTCAAGCGTATACAAACCTGCGTTCTCCGCCTCCTGCGCATTCAGCCGGGCAAAGGCGCTGTGCAACAGCAACAGGATCAGGCATACCGGAAAGATCCGTAGCTGTCTTTTTAGGTTGCGGGGAAAGTCAAACAAGGGGTGGTGCTCTCTCATTGCTGGTTGGGTTTCGTTATAGAACAGACCTATGCTTAGCGGCACACGGATGTGCACCGGCTATGCATCGGTTGCTTCAGTAAAGATTACAATTAAGAAGAACGGACGAACGCATAAAGGTACTGGGGGGTACCGCATCCCCGTTCAGGAAACGTTACAAGAGATCGTTGCTCATTTCAGTCAACAGGTTTTGGTTTACCGGACGGGATTTTAAACACTATTGCCTTATGGTTATACTCCTGGCTGATCCTATTCAACATTACCGTAGCACTGATTCCCCGAACTACCGGGAAGCCGGCCAATGAAACCAGCAAAGGGTAATGATCAGCAGGGAGCAGCTTTGCATTCCTCGTCTGTGGAAGCGCCCGTGGTCAGCAATACTTTGTAGCCGCCCTCCTCCCAGCTAATGAGCATCATGCCCGCGCCACCCTTGCTCCGCCGGGAGCTGATGTAGGTATGCATCTCGTCCGGCGCTACCTGCTTTACGTCCTGTCGTACGCTGGGCAGCTCACCGGCGTTCAGGCCAAAAGCCTTGATCCAGTTCAGTACAGTAGCGCTGCTGACGCCAAGCGCTTTGCTGATATGGTTGGGCCCCAATCCTTGCAGGTACATCACCAGGGCGAGCCGCTTCAGCTTCGGCGTGATCCCGGCTTTGAACGCTACGGTGTAATAGAAAGAGCAGGATTTGCATTTGTACCGCTGACGCTTGTTGACGATACCTGCCTTTATTTTTTTATCTGAATGACATTTCGGGCATTCCATGATGGTAATAAAAGGCCTGTAACTAATTCCATGAATTAATTACCTGCGGGTTATTGTTTTATTGGCTCTATGGAACCGGCGTCTGTATTGGGGGCAAACACCGGCTTAATGTTTTTGGTTAAATCCTTTTACTCAGTGTCTTTGCCATCCTGCATTTCTGCCTGCGCCTCCTCCATCGCCTTGCGGGTCTCCTCCTGCGCTTCCCTCATTGCCTTCCTAGTTTCTTCCCTGGCCTCTCTCAAAGCCTTGCGGGTCTCTCTCCGGGCTTCCTTCAGCGCCTCGCGTATTTCGTTACGGTCGACCTGGCTCATTTCAGCCTTCGCTTCGCTCATGGCCTGGGCCACTTCTGCCTTGGCCTCGTCCATATCCTTGCGTATCTCCGCCCAGTCGACATCTTTAGCCGATGCACCAGCTTTTTTCATAGCCTGATCCACGCTGGCCTGTATAGCATCCCAGTCTACCTGTTTCATCGCATCGTCCACTTTCTGCTGAATATCGTTCCAGTTCACCGATTCGGTTGCCTTGCGGATGCTTTCATCTGTATTCTTCTGGATAGCGTCCCAGTCCACCGAGGCATTGACCTGCTCCATGGCCTGGCTTACCGACTGGTTGACGGTTTCGCCGATCTGCTTCCAATCCACTGCTTTCATTGCATCTTCAGCCAGGGCCATGGCGCTGGGCACAGCCTTCAGCGCTTCCGCCACTTCGGTGCTGTCACCGGCATGATAGGTATTGACCTTCCCATCCTCGTCAACAACGGTTATTTTGTTTTTTGAGTATGCCTTGGTCAACGATTTTTTAGACTTCTTTTCTTTGTTGTCCTGGCCGAACGCGGTAGCGAAGCAAGCCATAGCGGCCAGCAAAACGACGATCGTAACAGTTGCCAGTATTTTCTGTGATTTTTCTTTAGGCTGTTTCATAGCTGTCATTCTCTTTATACGGTTCAGTAATGAGTTTTTCTTGTTACCGGTAGCCTGCATCACAGCTGTGTAGCGGGCAAGGCGGTATTCTTCCAGGGCCAGCAAGGCCCGGGCATAGGGCAATGATTTCTGCGTGCTTTTTAAAACATAGTCGTCACAGCAGTGTTCACGTTCTTCGCGGATCACGGAACTGAGCCACCAGGTCACGGGATTGAAGAAGAGCAGGGTCTCCATGACCATCTGCAGGATATTCCAGAGATAATCGTGGCGGCGGATGTGCGCCAGCTCGTGCAGCAATATAGCCTCGAGCTGCTGTGCGTCCAGCCGGGTGACCAGCGACAGGGGCAGCAGGATCATGGGCTTCAGGTGCCCCAGCATCAGCGGTACCTGCACCTGCTGCGACAAGCCGAGCGTAACCGTCCTGCGGATACCCGTCTGTTCTTTCAATTCAAGGAAACGCTCCTGCAGCAAGCTTTCGGGAAGCATCACCTGGCGGCGCAGGTAGCGCACCTGCAACAGCTCGCGGATGAGCTTAAAGCTCAGGAGCAGCAGGCCCGAAGCATAGAGCAGCGCCAGCACCGGCGTGTACCGGCGAAACAAGGTGACATAGCTGATCAGCAGGCTATCCTGCCAGGATACGGCGGTAACTGTGGCCGGCGGCTCAGGTGTGTGATACATTTGCATCGACAGCTCCTGTAAGGCCATAGACAGCCGCCATTCAGAAACAAAATCATAAAGGAAAAGACCGAAGAGCAACACGAGGGCACAGTAAGTGATCCGGTAGCGCAGCACCGCGCGGCGCTCCGAAATCATACCCAGGGCAGGCTTCAGCAGACAGAACAAGAGCATACCCTGCCATATCGAATGCAGCACAGCCAGGCCCAACGCCTGCATCAACGGTTGTTGAAATCCGGCAATTCCATTCATGATCTATTGGTTTGAGGATAATGAAATTCAAGGTTCGGACTTGCCCCGGAGCTATTCCAGCGTCTTCAGGTATTCCCTGATCGCTTCGATCTCCTCGGGCGAAGATTTGTGATGACCTAAAGCTTGCATCACCAGCTGGGAGGCCGAGCCGCTGAATACATTGTCGATCATACGCTGCAGCATCTGACCCTGAGCTTCCTCACGTTCGATTGTCGCCGTGTACACATGCGACTTCCCGGATGCTTCACGTTCAAGCAATCCTTTTTCGTACATGATCTGCATCAGTTTCAATGTAGTCGTATAGCCCGATTGTTTCTGGGTTTCCAGAACTTCGTGCACGTCCCTTACGGTAGCCTGTCCCTTGTCCCAGATCACATTGAGGATCTCCAGCTCGCTTTCTGTAGGCTTAATGTTCTTCATCACTTTTGATTTCAATTACGAATATATTCGTAGCAAATGTACGACACTTTTCGTAATGACAAAATTTTTCTTGCTTTTTTTCTAAAAAGTTTCCCGGAGGGATAAAACCAGAATACAAAAGCGACTGTCATCCCGAGGTCTCCGAAGGAACCGAAGGATCACTATTTTTTCCTCATCAGGAAGTCAAGACTTTAAATTTTCACTCGCCGAGAGAAAGATACACATCACCCTCGCTGTGATCTTAATGCGCAATACGAGCGGCAACCAGAGCACAAAAAGGAAGCCAGGCTCATGGCCTGGCTTCAGCTATATTTTGTCCATTGCTGGTCTTATTCTTCCTTCGGACTACCGCTCTCTTCCCATTCGATACCGGAATGCTCGCTGGTATTCTTAACAATGCTGTAGATCGATTTGGCATGCCCGTATATCTTGCTGTTGTATTTATTGCCCAGCACAATAATGGTAAAATTATCTTTCACGAAGCGGTAGAATACGGTATTGTTGCCGTGCCACCAGCCGTTGTGATAAATGATCTTGTAGCCGTCGGGAAAGTTGAGCATGCGCCAGCCGTAGCCATAGTTCTTGATGCCCGGCCTTTCATTGGAATAGCCGGTATAAGCCATACGCAATGTTTTTTCGTTCAGCAGCGTATGGTTGTAAAATGACTGGTCCCAGCGGTACATATCCTCCACCGTACTGTAAATACCCTTGTCGCCATACACACCGTCTTCGTTGGTTTCTTTATACACCGACCAGTTGTACTGGTAGCTTTGGGTAATCATATCATTGTAACGCCCACGCTCAGCAGGATCATATACAAAAGTATGCTTCATCCCCAGGGGCTCGAAAATGAACTCTTTCATGAACTGCTTGTAGGGCATTTTGGCTACCTCTTCGATAACCCGCGCCAGCATGGCGAAATTGGTGTTGCTGTATTCAAAGCGCGTATTGGGCCGGGCATTGAGGCGGGGTTGGTATTTGGCAAAGATCTGCAGCAGGTCTTCGTTGTACATCGGTGCATCGCTTTTCCAGTAACGGTTACCCATTTTGGTATAATCGGGCAGGCCGCTGCGCTGGCACAGCAGCATAGCGATGGTAATGTCGGGATAGGGAAAGTCTTTCAGGTATTTCTGCACCGGCTGGTTGATATCGAGGTAGCGGTTCTGGTGCAGCCACAGTACAGCAGTAGCGGTAAAAGGCTTTGAAGTAGAGGCCAGCTGGCTGGGATTCTGCGCGCATAGCTGGGTACCTTCTGCACGGTTGCAATAACCGAAGTAGCGTTCGTAAAGGATCTTGCCTTTGTAGCCCACCAGCACGCTGCCATTGAAGCCCGCCCCTACTTCCCGGCGGTAGAAAGAATCCAGGCGGCGGATCAGGGTCTGCCCTTCCTCCGAGCTGGTGTCGGCAAAGCCAAGCTTTATGGTTGAAAATGCGTTATCCGGCGGGCTGAGCGCGGGGCTGGCCTGGGCATTCTGCTCGGAAACCGTCTGACAGGCAACAAAAAAGAAACAAAAGGATAATAGAAAAAAGGGTACCCTGAAAAAAGCTCTGATCATGATAAGCAAAAAATAACCCGTAAATGTAACGCCGAAGCGGCAAAGGTACAAGCTATAACCCTGGGGATATCCCGTTTAACTCATTTTTGACATATACGGAAACGTCATCCATAAAGTCGAAGTAGTATTGGTTGAGCTCGTAATAATGGCCGACCAGTATCTCGTAAGCTTTATCGCTGCTCTCGATATATTGCGCCCTGCGGGCAAGTCCTCTGAAGGCATTTTGCATGCCCTTCAGGGTACGGTAGCTGTACAGCCAGTTGTCGCTGACCATGTATGGGAGCATCCGTCTGAAGCCTTCGGGCAGCAGCTCCCCGTATTGTTGCAGGGTTTCATATACTTCGCGGGCAAAATCGAAGAGGTCCTTTTCCCTGGCGAAGTAATGTGGATCGTTGGCCAGGAAGTGATCGTAAAGACTGTCGACAAAAGCGCCTGAATAAAGCCTGTAGTCGGGACGGAACAGGTTCTTTGCCTTCAAGGTAGCAGGATGTGCATCGGCAAAGCTATCGATCTTGCGGTGCAGCAGCAGGCCCTGCCTGATGCCTTCGGGAAAATTGTCCAGCGCCTTCGATCCTTTCACGAAATCGCCGATCATATTGCCGGCCAGGATTTCGGGATGCTTGAAAGATAGCAAGGCGTGTCCGAGGTAGTTCAAAATAGTTTCGTTTTAAAGATCATTGACATCAATGCCTGTCGGCCTCGCCCTGGTGCTGCGTGAGGTAATTGTAATCTTTGAGCAGAGTACGGAGAAAATCAACAGGCTCGCTGTTCATCTTGATCTGCAGCACCTCTTCAATACGGTAGGCTACGCGATAGATATAATTTTCCGACTCCTTGCTCAGCTTATCCGTCAGCAGGTTTCGGATACCATTGATATCGCGGTCGGAAAGCTTAAGCACCTGCGGGTACTGCGGCTCATAGCCTTCGGCCTCTACCGCGACATAAATGGTTTCGGCGATATCCATGCGGTAACGCGTGTCCACCACCACCGTTCCTGCAGCCAGGTCGCCCAGACGCTGCGACTTGGACGATACGGCAATGCAGATAATATCAGGCAGCGCAGTAACGCCCAGCAGCATAGCAATCACCAGCAGAAAAAAGGGATTATAGGCCCATATCACCATGATCAGGAAATAGTTGGGCAGGCACAGGACCCAGCGCAGCAGCAGCTGCGACAAAGTAGCCGAAGCCCCTTCACGATTCATGACCTTGATGCCCAGCATCCATTTGCCAGGGCTTCTGCCATTCATGAATACTTCAAACAGCAGATGGTACAGCATCACCGGTATCGACACGCTACACAGCACCAGCACCGACTGGACATTGTCGCGGGTCTGCTCCCGCCAGGAGAAGTCCGTTATCAGGTTGGCATAAATAAAGAACAGCATGATATAGCAATAGATAAAGATCACCAGCAGGTCGATGAGCCAGGCGAACATGCGCTTGTGGAAAGCGGCCAGGGAGAACTCCAGGTCGATATTGAAAGGGGTCGTTACCGTAAATAAAGCCATGTAGCTGCTTGTTCGTGGAAGCGCCGCAGACGCTAAGGCCTGCGGCAACTGCCTGTTGAATCTTTATTTTGTGCATTTCACCTGCGCATCCATAACGGCCATGGCCACCATGCTGCAGATCTGCCGCACGCTGCTGCCCAGCTGCAGGATGTGCACCGGCTTCCTGAGGCCCAGCAATACAGGACCGATCACTTCAAAACCGCCTACTTCCATCAGCAGATTATAAGCAATATTACCAGCTGAAAGATTGGGGAAGATGAGGGTATTCACCTCGCCGTCGATCAGCGGGGAGAAGGGATAGCTGTCTTTCAGCACTTCCTTGTTGAAGGCCATGGAAGCCTGTATCTCGCCGTCTACTACCAGCCCCGGATCGGCCTGCTTTACCAGCTGCAAAGCCTCGCGCACCATGATCGCCTCGGGTGTGCGGCTGCTGCCGAAATTGGAATAGGACAGCATCGCCACACGTGGCTCGATATTAAACTGCCGTACTTCTTTAGCAGTAAGCATCGTGATATCGGCCAGCTCTTCGGCTGTAGGGTTCAGGTTCACCGTCGTATCTGCCAGGAACAGCGGGCCCTGCGGGCGAAGGATGATGTACATGCCTGCTACTTTTTTCACACCCTCTTCCATACCGATGATTTCCAGCGCAGGTCTTATCGTATCGGGGTAATTGCGGGTAAGGCCGCTGATCAGCGCATCAGCTTCGCCCGTCTCCACCATCATGCAGCCAAAATAGTTCCGCTCCTTCATGATCTTTTTGGCCTCGTAGATATTGAAGCCCCTGCGCTGCCGCTTTTCAAAGAAAAGCTCGCCGAAGCGATTCCGTTTCTCGATCATCTCATCGCTGCGGGGATCGATCACCTGTACGCCTTTCAGCTCGATATTATTTTCAAACAACAGTTGCTCGATCCTTTTCTCATTGCCCAGCAGTATCGGCATCGCAATGCCTTCGTCCTTCACGATCTGCGCGGCCTTCAGCACCTTTACATTATCAGCTTCGGCAAAGACCACACGGCGCGGATCTTTACGGGCCTTATTGTTGAGCACCCGTATGACATAATTATCGAGACCCAGGCGTGCCGCCAGCTCCTGCTCATACTTCTCCCAGTCTTCGATGGGCTGGCGGGCCACACCACTTTCGATAGCGGCCCTGGCCACTGCAGGCGCTACTCTTGTGAGCAGACGAGGATCGAGAGGCTTGGGAATAATATATTGCGGACCGAAGGAAAGGTTCTTCTCGCCATAAGCCATAGTAACCATATCGGGCACAGGCTCGCGGGTAAGCGCCGCCAGGGACCTTACGGCGGCCAGCTTCATTTCTTCATTGATCTGCCGGGAACGTACGTCCAACGCGCCACGGAAGATAAAAGGAAAGCCCAGCACGTTGTTCACCTGGTTGGGATAGTCGCTGCGCCCCGTAGCCATGATCACGTCGGGACGGGCGCCTACCGCATCTTCCCAGGTAATTTCGGGATCGGGATTGGCCATAGCAAACACCAGGGGCTGGGTAGCCATGGAACGCACCATATCCTGCGTCAATACGCCGGCCTTGCTGAGCCCGATGAAGACATCGGCGCCTTTCATGGCTTCTTCCAGTGTATTGATGGGCGTATCGCGTACAAATTCCTGCTTCAACGCATCGAGGCCCGTGCGTGTAGTATTAAGTACTCCCTTGCTGTCGAGCATCAGTATATTTTCCTGGCGGGCGCCCAGGGCGACATAAAGCTTGGCACAGGCAATAGCCGCCGCGCCGGCCCCGTTCACGACGAAGGTTACCTCTTCGATCTTCTTGTTCACCAGCTCCAGCGCATTCAGCAGGGCCGCGGCCGATATGATCGCCGTACCGTGCTGGTCGTCGTGCATCACCGGTATGTTCAGCTCTTCTTTCAGTCGGCGCTCGATCTCAAAACATTCCGGCGCTTTGATGTCTTCCAGGTTGATGCCGCCGAAAGTAGGCTCCAGCGCTTTTACGACCTGGATGAATTCTTCAACGCCTTTTGCATTCAGCTCGATGTCGAATACATCGATATCGGCAAATATTTTGAACAGGACCCCTTTTCCTTCCATCACCGGCTTGCCGGCTTCGGGGCCTATATCGCCCAGGCCCAGCACCGCGGTACCATTGCTGATCACCGCAACCAGGTTACCCTTGGCCGTATATTTATAAACATCTTCGGGATTGTCTTTAATCGCCAGGCAAGGCTCGGCTACACCGGGGGAATAAGCTAAGGAAAGGTCTCTCTGGGTTTTGGTATTCTTTGTGGGAACGACTTTTATTTTTCCCGGACGCCCCTGGCTGTGGTAATCCAGCGCATCCTGCGGGTTGATTTTACGATTGTTCATAAGAAGCAAATTTAACCAATTCGGGCACATTTCCATGACACCTGCAAGCCGGCCGGGCCGCGCTTTCAAACAGATATAACCAGCGGTAAAGAGGGCTTTACCGGCACCTGCTCCACCTGGCCTTTTTCCCAGGTTAAAAACCAATTCACATACAGACAATTATCTGTCACCATTTTACATAACTATTTTTAAATAAATTCTATCTTCTTGCACCAGTGGTTTATCGTCTAAAGTTCAGCCAATATTTTTTTATTCAGAAAAAATGATTTTAACTTCGGTAACGTTTTAGTAAAATCGGTTACCGGTAATACCAGGCCGGTAACGGGTGGTATTTTTCTAACGTCCAAACCAAAACAATATGAAAAAAGAACAAGGCCTCGCAAAACCTTTCTTTGCCGGATTTCTCGAAAACCAGCTGAAGAGGACAACCGAAACCGCCATCCAGGGCGGACAAACACTTAAGTTCCCTTCCGACCTGGAGGAAGCCCAGACCAACAAATATCCCAGCGATCAGGAAGATGCCACGACAACCAAACCGGCTGCAGATATTCGTCATACCGACAAATATCCTTCAGACGGCGATGAAGACGGTATCTAAGCCTGCCCTATAAGCTTTAATGTTTCCTCTTTTCTCATCCACCAAATCAAACCCAAATGAAAAAGAAGACGAACAGTTTGCACCAGCCTTTTTTTGCCTCTTTCCTTGAAAGCCAGGCCCGGCAATCTATTCAGGGTGGCGATGATCCTTCGCCGACAAGCGTGCTGGCGGATCAGCCGCAAACCATGAAATATCCTTCCGACCAGGAAGACAATCCCAGCCCGACCAGCGTGATCAAAGATTCTGTACAAACCATGAAGGCGCCTTCCGATAACGACGAATGGATGTAAGTAGCATTGCTTATCTCACCAAACACCAAACACAACCGTTATGAAAAAGAGCACCGGCCTGCAAAGGCCCTTCTTCGCTGCTTTCCTCGAAAATCAAATGGGGAAAGATTCTTCCCTGGGCATCCAGGGCGGTGGCGATCCTTCACCCACCGATGTGATCACAGATCAGGCCCAGACCCAGAAATACCCCTCCGACCAGGAAGACAATCCTACAGATAAAGAGAAGGACGACGATTATTCCAAGAAGTATCCTTCCGATTGGGAAGATGCCTGACAATAGCCAGTCCAAGGACTGTCCAACTGCTTTTTTAATCACCAAACCCATTCTTTTTTATGAAGAAGCAAAACCTGAAAAAACCCTTCTTCTCCAATTTCCTGGAGAATCAAATGGACAAAAAAACGGAAAACAATGTACAAGGTGGCGATGACTCGCCGATCCATACGATGAGCCTGGCCGATTCGCCCGAGACGAAAAAGTATCCCTCCGACTCTGACGAAGACGGTTCTACAAAGCCCCTGTCGGACATGGCACAGACGCAAAAGTATCCGTCTGATGGTGACGATGATCCGATCTTTATCGATCTGTAATTACCGATCCTGATTTTATCCGGATGGAGCTGCCCGGGAACGGACAGCTCCATTTGTATCCGCGGCCGGTGCTGATGCTTCCCTGGCACCGCTCCCACCGGCTTTCCTTAAACCCCGGACATGCTATGATCCTTTGCCTTTCCCATACCCAGGACTTCTATACGATCGACATCGTACAAAACGCGTTCCGGGAACTGGGCCACGATGTATACCGGCTTAACACTGACGACTTCTCGCAGGAGCTGACCTTCAGCTATGCTTCGCAGCCCGACCGCTCACTCTCCTTTACCCTGCATACCCGCGACCGCAGCTTCAGCAGCAGCGACGTAAGCGGGGTCTGGTACCGCAAGCTATGGGGCGTAAAACCGCCACCAGAACTGGATCCACAGTTTCAATCCATTTTCTACCAGGAGTACACTACCATGCGCGATCTCTTCTTCGACGCCTTGCGCCATGTGCCCTGGATGAATCCTATTGCGCAGGATCACTGGATCGGAGGCAACAAAGCCCTGCAGCTCGAGCTGGCCCGCAGGAACGGATTGGAGATACCCGAAAGCCTTTTCACCAACGACCCGGAACAGGTACGCCATTTCTTTTATGAGACCTGTAAAGGGCAAATGATCACCAAGCTGCACGGCACTTTATCGCGCAGCATGTCGGGTGATACCCCTTTCTTCCCAACAACACAGGTTGCAGAGCAAGACCTGGAGCAGCTGACAGGATTGCCCTACTGCCCTATGATCTTCCAGGAACTGGTTCCTAAAGCCTATGAACTAAGGATCGTTTATGTAGACGGCGAATTCTTTGCCGGCAAGATCGATGCCAGCAGCTCTGCCCGCGGCCGCACCGACTGGCGGATCGCCTCCGATATCCCATTGGTATGGCAAGCCTATACTTTGCCCGAAGACATTGCCGGCGCGCTGGACCGCATGATGAAGGAAATGGGCCTGCTCTTCGGGGCCATCGATGTGATACGCCATACCGATGGCCGCTATATTTTCCTTGAGGTCAATCCACAGGGAGAATGGGGCATGCTGCAGCGCGACCTGGGCTACGCCATAGGGCAAACGATTGCTTCCAAACTATCGGCACGCATACCCACAACACAGCCCTTAATGAACTAAACATATTGCCAACGCAAAAAAAGACCTGATGAAAAAAGTACTTATCATTACCCATACCCGCGACAATGAATGTATCGAGACCGTATCGGAAAACCTGCGCCGGATGGGCGCCGAGGTGATCCGCTTCAATGTGGACCTGTACCCGCTCGAATATGCCCTCAGTACCTGCTACCAGCAAGGGCAATGGCAAATCTTCCTCGACCGCGATGGCAAACGGGAAACTATTCATGATGTTGATGCGGTATGGTACCGCCGCAGCCACAACCTTGGCGACGGGCTCAACAAAGTGCTGGAACCCGAATACCTGAGCAGCGTTCACGGCGAGGTACGGCAAACCCTTTTCGGTATGCTCGAAGGCCTGCATTGCTTCCAGATCGGCCGTTTCAGCCAGTATCGCCGCCTCGACAGCAAGGAGGAACAAATGAAGATCGCTTCGGGCCTGGGCCTTAATGTACCTGATACCTGCATTACCAACAGCCCGGAAGAAGCCCGCCGCTTTGTAAAAGAACATCTTGCCGGCGCTATCGTGAAGATGCAGAGCTCCTTTGCCATCTACCGTGAGGGTATAGAGCATGTCGTTTTTACCAACGTGATCACCGAAGACAACCTCGACACTGTCGACACCCTGCAGTACTGCCCCATGCAGTTCCAGGAAAAGATCGAAAAAGCGAGAGAGCTGCGCATCACCATCGTAGGCGATGCCGTTTACTGCTTCTCCGTAGACTCGCAGAAGCTGGAGAATGCCAAAGTAGACTGGCGCAGGGAGGGCCTCGAGCTGCTGGAGCAATGGGATCCTTACGAGCTGCCCGAAGACATTAAAGACAAGCTGCTACGCCTGATGGACGTTTACCAGATCAATTACGGCGCAATAGATATTATCGTTAATCCCGAAGGGGAATACTATTTCCTGGAGATCAACTCGGCGGGCGAATACTTCTGGCTCGACCGGCTGATCCAGGGACAGATCTCGGAACAGATCGCGAAAGTATTGCTGGGAGTGGCGCCCAGGCGGTTTCAGCCCATCACGCTGGCCGAGCCTACCCTTACTGTATAGCTATTATATTGCTATAGCAAAGGCGTACCCGTACCGGATACGCCTTTGCTTTTTTGCAGAAGCGCCGAGGTGGCATTAATATGTTCAATTTTCTCGCGGCGGTTCTTTGCTCACAAAGCCGCAGAGGCACTAAGTTACTGTAGTGTTTTATCTTCTCCAGCAATGCAGCGGCGTTGCGAGAAAATATCGGCATCCTTAAATCAGGTTGAAGGCCGAAGCGAAGCGGTTGATCTCGTAAGCGGTGGTGGCCTGCAGCTTCTTCCGCAGGTTTTTACGGTGCGTCTCTACGGTATGTACCGAGATTACCAGCTGGCCGGCGATTTCTGCAGCGGAGTAAGACATGGCCAGCAGCCGCAGCACTTCGCGCTCACGGTCGGTGAGGCTTTCAAACAGCTGCTGATGGGTGCGTACAAAATTGGTCTCATCGAGCAGCCTGCTCACCTTGGGCGTTACATGTTGCAGGGGATCGATAGGCAAAGCGGTTGTAATGGTGAGCAGGGGCTGCCCGGCTTCATCCTGCAGAAACAAGCGTGTGGTGCTGAAATACCAGCTCCAGGCATCACCCGGAAAGCGCCTTACCTGCTGGAAGAAAGAGACCTGCTCGTCAAAATTATTCCGTCCGATCATCGCCGCTACTTTGGGAATATAGTCGGCGGCATCTTCTTCATTGAAATAATAGGCATAATAGTCCATACCCATGGCCTTCAGCTTGCTGACTGTGGTACCCAGGCTATCCAGGCCAGGCTGCGACATATATTCCACGCAGAATCCGGGAATCGAATGGACAATGATCACACCAGGCAGCTGCGCGGCGATGCCGTGCAGCTGGGTTATTTTTTTATCTATGCGTAGCTGAAGACCGGGTGATATCTGCGGTGTCATGGTCATGGTTAAGGATAACACAAATATACCTGTTAACGGGTATATAGCGCCCAAAAACTTCTGTCTACCTTTACCCCGTAAAGGCCCCTTAACCTTAGCTCATCTGCCGGCCTAAGCTGGCCGTTCAAAACAAAAAAGCGGAATGGATTCTCCATTCCGCTTTTTTGTTTTTTCCTGCATACAGGCACACCATGCCTAACCTTCCAGCTCCATGATCTTCTCAAAGAGGCTGTCATAGCGCTGCTGTACATCGCTGAGCGACGCCAGGCATACCTGGTACTGCTGTTCGATCTCTTTAAATTTTTTATTGTCGGCATAAACCTGGGGGTCGGCCATAGCCTGCTCCAGGCGAACTTTTATCGCTTCAGCTTCGCTTACCTGCTGCTCTACTTTCTGAAACTCCTTCTGATGCTTCTGCAGCTCCTTTTTGCGATCGTTCTGCTCCCGGGTATCTATGGGCTTCGCTTCCTTTTTCACTTCCTGCTTACGGGGCTCGGGCGCCTGTACAGCAGCCTGTTTCTGGCGTTCGGCCCGATCTTCCTTCCAGGTAGCCCATTCTTCATAGGTGCCGGGGAAAGCATTTACCTTGCCGTCTTCGATCTCCCAGTATTTATTAGCCGTACGGCTGACAAAGTAACGATCGTGCGAGATCAGCACATAAGTGCCTTCGTACTTGTTCAGGGCTTCGATCAGCAGCTCCACCGATTGCATATCCAGGTGGTTGGTCGGTTCGTCAAGCAGCAGGAAATTGGCCTTGCTGGCGATTACCTTGGCCAGGGCTACTCTCGCCTTCTCACCGCCGGACAATACCTTGATCTTTTTAAACACATCGTCGCCACTGAACAGAAAGCAACCCAGAAGCTGCCTTAGCTCCAGCTCTGTTTTTCCGCTGCCACAGTTCTTCATCTCTTCCAGTATCGTATGATCGAGGTGAAGTGACTCCAGCTGGTGCTGCGCATAAAAGCTCGCTTTTACATTGTGCCAGCCGCTCCGTTCGCCTTCGAACGGTTCGGTACCGGCGACGATGCGCATCAGGGTGGATTTACCCTTACCATTGGCGCCTACCAGCGCGATCTTGTCGCCGCGATCGATCTCCGCATTGGTATTCTTCAGTATCTCAACCGTACCATAGCTCTTCGAGGCATGCTTCAGGTCGCAGATGATCTTACCCGGCTGCTTCTCCACATCAAAGCTGATGTTCATTCTCGGGGCATTATTCCCGGGCAGCTCGATCCGCTCTATCTTGTCCAGCTTTTTCATCAGGCTTTGCGCCTGCTTGGCCTTGCTGGCTTTCGCTTTGAAGCGTTCGATAAAACGCTCCTGCTGCTCAATAAATTTCTGCTGGTTCTCAAACTCCCTTTCCAGGAATTCCATGCGGGTGGCCTTTTCCACTTCGTAGAACGAATAGTTGCCGCTGTAGCTGATCAGGTCCTGCTGAAACAGCTCTACAATGCGGGTCACCATGCGGTCGAGGAAATAGCGGTCATGCGATACGATGATCACTGTACCGGGATAGCTTTGCAGGTAACGTTCCAACCATTCGATCGAAGGCAGATCCAGGTGGTTGGTCGGTTCATCCAGCATCAGGATATCGGGCTGCTGCAGCATCAGCTTTGCCAGCAGCACACGCATACGCCATCCGCCGCTGAACTCATTATAAGGGCGCTGCAGATCGGCCGTCGAAAAGCCCAGGCCTTCCAGCACCTCGGCTGTGCGGTGCTCCATCTCGTAGCCGCCGGCCATTTCAAAGTCGTGCAGCGCCTCGCTGTATTGCAGCAACAGCTCTTCATCGTCACCGTTGGTCTCAAGATCCTTCATGATGCTTTCCATCGTCTTCTCGATGGCCACGGCCTTTTCAAAGGCCGTCATGCCTACCGAAAGGATGGAATCGGAGGAGGAAAAGCTCAGCAGGTCCTGGTTAAAGAAGCCTATAGAGGTATCGTTGGCTCGCTGTATATTGCCACTGTCGATCGAATATTCTCCCATGATCAGGCGCAGCAACGTAGATTTTCCCGCCCCGTTGGGACCGATAAGGCCTATACGTTCCCCCTCGCCGATCTGCCAGTTGGCCTCCGTGAGCATAGGCCTGGCGCCGAAAGAAAAGGAAACATTGTTTAACGCTAATAACATATCATTTTCCGCCGTGAAGGCGGCCGGTTTACAATTTGAGGGAACAAAATTAATCTATTTTACGGGGATTCTTCCGCCCTTCGGATATAGGCGCCTCCATAGCTGTTCGTGCAGGTCCGGCGGCGCTCCTGCAAGAATATGCAGCGGATAACAGGTTTATGAAATAAATTGACAGGATCATGTATTAAAGCTTTTCCTTCCGGTATATAATTCCATTTTTGTAGAACAGGTATCAGGAAAAGTTAACCGGCGCCCAGTATTCCTTTCCTACCATTTTCCATTTATAAAAAACCATTTATGAAAACACTCATTACTATCGGCCTGGCGGCAGCGTTTGCCTTGCCGGCATCGGCCCAGTACCAGCCGTCCACCGCTCCCGAAACCTTTTACGGTTCGCTTAACGGGTTGAAAAAAGTCTGGAACGTAGGCACCGACACCCGGGCCGAGTTTTCTAATCCTTACGGTTCGACCAGCGTATGGTTTGCCAACTTCCTGAATGTAACCGTGACCGACCATCCCGGGTCCAGCACGCCCAGGTTTTACTGGCACGGATCTCATGCGGTAGGTACCTTCGGCAGCCTGACCTTGCCGGCGGACGCTTATGACCCCGATGTGGTGCTGATTGAGAACAATGTCGCCATCGCCGCGCTGATCGTTTATTACAGCGCCTCCGGCGGTGGCTACTGCATGACCTGGAGCCTGTTCAATACCGGTGGCACGCCCAATTTCGGTCCCCTGGCCGCTCCTGTGCTGGTCCATTCCTATACTTCTCCTAACGACACCCTCACCTGCATCAATATCGATGCCGACAATGATGGCAATTATGCGATCGCCTACCAGGTCGGTAACCAGACTTACTGCAAAACAGGCGTACTGACGCCCGGCGCAACGCCTGTGGCTTCGGTACCCGGCAACACAACGGTCCTTAACGACTGGATACAACCGGATGTAAGCCTGCAGCATTCCCTTTCGACACCGAATATGAAGGTAAAAATTGTAGGCCTCCGGCAGAATCGTGCAGGCTACAAAGTAGCCAACAGGATGCTTACCCCCACAACAGGTCCGACAATCACGTCCTCTTCTTACCCCGCTTTCAGCCTGAACAACCCGAGGATCGCTTCTCCCCTGGATGCGTCAACACGCTTTGCCGTTACCATGATGCAAAACAATCCCGGCACCTCGACTTACCAGATCCTGTTCGACGCCTACAACGGTACAACACCAATCGCTTCAAGGGTTCTGAATACCGGCATGCCGGGCTTCCCGCCCTCCATCGCTTCGAACGTGAACCGCCTGCCGGCCCTCTCCTTTGTCAGCGATAAGATCGTCGTAGGCTGGCACACGGCCAACCTGCCCGGACCTCCTTCTGCCCAGAACAGCACTTTTGTAGGGCTTGACCTGCAGGATGGCAGCTTTGTACCGACTACGCCCAGCCAATACCTGGACATCTGCGACACGCCCGACTTCAACGCGCCTTCCGCTATAGCCATCTCAGGACGTTATACCATATGGGGAAAGAGCGCGGCCTTCGAGCATTACAATGTGGGCAAGCAATCCGTTGCAGAGCAGGTGTGGACCATACAGAACCTCGGCATGGTCCATTGGCGGCCCGGTCAGCCCGAGCAGCAAGGCATAGCGGAAACCATCGCCGGGTTTACCCTGTCACCCAATCCTGCTACGGATTTCCTGACCCTGAACGCCCCCCGCTCCGATGCGCAATACCGCTATTTTGTTTTCGACCTGTACGGCAAAAAAGTATCGGAAGGTAGCATCGCCAATGGCAAAGCCCTGATCAACGTACAAAGCCTGGCCAACGGCACTTATTTTGTCCGGATCGCCGGCGGCGACACGCAGGCAATGAACAATATGAAGTTCGTCAAACACTAGTCCGGACGCTGTCTGATACTTGTGTATCGATTGCACAGAAGGGTTGCCCATGCGGCAGCCCTTCTCCTGTTTGCGAGGGACACCTTACCGACGCAAGCCGATCCGGGATGCCCGCTTTTGTACGGTATGCCGGCGAATAAAAATCCGGCAGCAGCATTCAGACAGGGAAGCACTTAATTTGCGCTATGCATCCGATCCTCCTACAGATCACGGTTTTTGGCTGGACAGCCCTGGGCGTACTGCTCGTGTCCATCATCATCACTGCAGGCATCCTCCGCCGCGGCGGCCGCAAGCCCGGCTGCATGGGTATAGGCTATGTGGGCCTTGTGGTATTTGTTGTGCTCAGCCTTACCACGGGCCTCACCGGCATGCTGGGTGGCTTTGTATACAATGCTTTTACCTTGCCCCGCTACGAGGCCCGGGTGGTCGATCATGAGTCCTATGTCAGTGAAAGCCGCGATAAAGACTACACCCGTCGTACAACCATGTACCGGCCGATCGTCGTCTTCCGGGATGGGAATGGCCAGGAGCATCAGCTGAAATCGGACGTATCCTCTTCCAGTCCCGAGACCATAGGCGCAGTGCTGACCGTAGGCTATAAACCCGGTATGAACCGCGTTGAGGCATTTTCCACAAGCAAATATATCCTTGTCGGTGGCGGCTTTGTGATGCTCCTGATCCTCGCTTATTTTTCGGTAGCCGGTATCGCCTATGCCAGCGGCGCCCGCATGCAGGGCCTGAGCCGGTTAGGCATCAATATTTTACTTTTCGTCATCATTCCCCTGGCCATGCTGGGCTTTATTGCCGGCCTGGGTTATGCCGTTATTGCCTATTTCAGGGGCGACAAGCCGGATATGCCGATGTGGGCGCTGGCCATCTGCATCTTTTTCCTGCTGGTGCTGCTACCTTCCTTCTATGGTTATGTGCGGATGCTTGCAGGGAAGCAAGCGTAAAATTCAGGCAGCGCCACAACCCTGCTCTGCTCATTATAAAAACGACCATGGTTTTACAGATCCAGACCTCCCTGACATTTATCAATAAAGCTGTACTGTAAAGGTTGCCGGGCCAGCCTCATCCTGACATTTATCAAAACATTATGCCCCGGTAATGCCGCAGCTTCTACCCTGTATTTTTACATTTTATTACCTACATTTGCCCTGTTTTATAAATTGTAGAAAACAAATCAATTTCTTCTTATGGCATACGATGTGATCGTAATCGGCAGTGGTCCCGGCGGGTATGTTGCCGCTATCCGCGCTTCCCAATTGGGTTTCAAAACAGCAATCGTTGAAAAAGAAAGCCTGGGCGGTATCTGCCTCAACTGGGGATGTATCCCTACAAAAGCCCTGCTGAAATCAGCGCAGGTATTTGAATATATCAGCCACGCGCAGGACTACGGCATGATGGTAGAGGGCGCTAAAGTGGACTTCGGAAAAGTGATCCAGCGTAGCCGTGGTGTTGCCGATAAAATGAGCAAGGGTATCCAGTTCCTGATGAAGAAGAACAAGATCGATGTGCTGGTAGGACATGGTAAGCTCAACGCCAAAAAAGAAGTGGAAGTAACCGGCGCCGATGGTAATGTAACCACCCACCAGGCCAGGCACATCGTGCTGGCTACCGGCGGCCGCAGCCGCGAGCTGCCCAATCTGCCTATCGATGGCAAGAAGGTGATCGGCTATCGCGAAGCGATGATACTGCCCCAGCAGCCCAAGTCCATGATCGTAGTGGGCAGCGGCGCTATCGGCGTTGAGTTCGGCTACTTCTACCACAGTATCGGCACCAAGGTAACCATCGTTGAATTCATGCCGCGTATCGTACCGGTAGAAGATGAAGATATCTCCAAAGAGCTGGAAAAATCATTCAAGAAGAAAGGCATCGATGTGATGACCAATTCTTCTGTAGAAAAAGTAGACATCAGCGGCAATGGCGTAAAAGCCACCGTAAAAACAGCCAGCGGAGAAGTAACCCTCGAAGCCGACGTGCTGCTGAGCGCTGTAGGCGTAGCGACCAACCTGGAAAACATCGGCATTGAAACCCTGAACATCGCAACAGATAAGGGTAAAGTAACTGTCGATCCTTACTACAAGACCAATGTTGAAGGCATCTACGCCATCGGCGATATCGTTCCCGGCCAGGCCCTGGCACACGTAGCCATGAAGGAAGCCGTGATCTGTATCGAAGCTATTGGTAAGCAGGAAGGCAAATTCGCGCATCAGCCCGAGCCGCTCGATTACGGCAATGTACCGGGCTGTACCTATTGCACACCCGAGATCGCATCGGTAGGCATGACCGAAAAACAGGCCAAAGAAGCCGGCTACGAGATCAAGGTGGGTAAATTTCCCTTCTCTGCCAGCGGTAAGGCTACTGCAGCCGGCGCCAACGAAGGCTTCGTTAAAGTGGTATTCGACGCCAAATACGGCGAATGGCTGGGTACGCACATGATCGGCGCCAATGTGACCGAGATCATTTCCGAGACGGTAACCGCCCGCAAGCTCGAAACTACCTGGCACGAGCAGCTGGATACCATCTTCCCCCATCCGACCATGAGCGAAGCGGTAAAAGACGCGATTGAAGTGGCCCTGGGCGAAGCGATCCACCTGTAAGCCGGATAATGGTCAAATACATTTTTCAGATAGCATACCGCTCCTTGTACAGGAGCGGTATTTTTTTATAGGATTACAAGACAACAGGACGCATGCTGAGGGCAACTCATACTCAGTACCGCAAGACAACGCTTTTGCAGATGGTCATATCATTCATCCCTGCTGTATGGCTCCTACGGAGCCGAACGTTTGTAGTAGCATCATCCATTATAGCCTTGCTCCGTAGGAGCAAAACAAGAACAGCTAAGAAAATATCCCGATCCAGCCATTGTTCTCTCAACCGTCGGTGCAACAGGAACGGCATATCGGGTCCCTATTGCAATTTTATCAAAAAACCCATGTGATACAGCTGCCCTGAAGTATTATACACAGGCGGCGCAACTGTTAAAACAATAATAAGCGTTTCGCCGTCTTGGCGGGCGGGACTATCTTTACAGGCCAATAAACGCCGGCGGCTGCGCCGGCACTGCATGTTTTGCCGATGGCCCGATACCTTTACCTGCTTTTTCTTCTCCTGTTCCCTTTTGGCGTCCGCGCGCAATTCAGCGATTCGGTGCACCATATGATCAATGTTTCTTCATCGGGCACTTTTAACCGCACCGCCGACGGGCTGACTTACCTGCTGAACAATGGTGTGAAGTATAGTGTGCGGAAGAAAAGCTTCGTGATGAATTCGACCACCGCCTGGATCTATGGCAATACCCCCGATAAACTGACCAACAATGATTTCAATACGACGCTGGACTTTAACCTGTATGCGACCTTCCCGCATTTTTATTACTGGGGCCTGGTCAATTTCACGTCCAGCTTTTCGCTGAAGATCAAGGAGCAGCTTCAAAGCGGGCTGGGCGTGGCTTACCGGCTTATCGACAGGGAGCAGATGATGTTCAGCATCAGCGATGGCTTCCTCTACGAACGCAGCAACATTATCCAGGAAGACCAGTCGGAGCTCAGCTATCATACTTTCCGGAATTCCTTAAGGCTGCAGTACCGGCTTAAATATAAGGAGCTGCTCACTTTTAACAGCGCCGGCTTTTACCAGCCTTCGCTCAACTACGGCGGCGATTTCATCATTACGGCCAATGCCAGCCTGGGCATCAAAGTATGGAAATGGCTGAGCTTTACCACCACCTTTACCTACAACAATGTAAGCCGCACCCGGCGGGAAAATATCCTCTTTACATATGGCCTGGTGGCCGAACGTTTCTTTTAGGTACTTTTCTTACGCCACTTCTGCGCAATATGAATGGCCGTTTCGAGCATATGCGGTTGCCAGGTCTCCACCTGCCAGCCGGTAGCGGCGAGAGAGGAATGCTGCAGCCTGTGGTACGCTTCCTCATAGCCGGCGCTGGCTTCCAGGATCGCTGACAATTCGAGCTGCTGCGTGTGGAGCGCCATCGACTCGGTTACAGGACCGGGTATTACCGGAACCTGCGGTAAAAAGGCTTCCGGTCGGAAAGCCTGCGGATCGCTGGCTGCCGCCGAAACGATCCCGTCCATGCGGAGAAAATCGTTGCGGAAAGCCTGCCGGCTCGCCTCTGTTTCCAGCCCTGCACCCAATTGCTCCATTACCACGTATTTCAGGAGGGGGCACATCGGTATCGTTTTTTCCAGGAGGGTAAATACCGTTTCAGGCACAGCATCGTCGTGAGTATCCCGGCGTACCGGCTGCCCGCCGAACAGGTCCGAGGGCTCCCAGCTGCCGCCCGAGATATGGATCTCGCGGACCCTGTGCAGCGGATACAAGCGGATAAGGGTGTCAAAATCGAGGGAAAAATTATGGAGCTGGCAATACAGGTTGTGCAGATCCAGTATAATGAAGCCATTCAGGGGCTCCAACAGGGCTTCCAGGAAGGCGCCGTGCCGCTTCACTTCATCGAGGGAATAGGAAAAAGCCAGGTTCTCCAGGCCTACCGGGCAGCCGCAGGCCTCATAAATACGGGCCAGGCGGTCGCGGCCTATGGCCAGGGTTTCGGCCGTAAAGGGAATGCTGAGCGGTGCGCCATGGTGAAAATCGGCGCCCGTCATGAACCCGAAATGTTCGGTGATGTGATCGAAATGGTATTGCCGGCAAAGCCGTCGCAGGTGATCGAGCCAGGCCTGCTGTTCGGGCAGCCATCGTCCCGAGAACAGGGAAAAGAAGACACCGTGACCGATAAGGTGGCCTTCTTTGCTGAAGGCTTCCAGCAGCGCTTCAAACCATTGAGGCACCGTTTCCAGCTTGAATAAAGTATCGAACGACCATTCAATGGCCTCTACGCGGGCTTCCTCCAATAAAGGTAAAGATGCCGACAAAATGCCGGCATCCAGGTTACACGCAATAGTTGATCTGATCTTGTCCATAATCCAGTCTGTTAGTCGATAGCTGTCCTGTATATGCTTCTTTTATCCCATACCACATGCGGGACAGTCTCCGCCCGGCGGCGGGGTTGGTGGCGGATCGGAGTGCGGCGGCTGTACCTGCTCGCCCGGAGCGCCGGTGTCCGTTTTGACAGGGCTTACTTCTTTCTTGCTGCAGGAAGTCGCCGTCGTTTGTACGGCAATCCCTACCAGGATAGCGCCCAACAATGCTTTTGAGATCTTCATGGTCTTGTCTTTAATGATGAATGATACCGTTCTTTCCTATATAGACGCGACCGTAAAGGTATATCTTAGAGCACCCCGGATTTTTTTTATCCCATGCCACAGGCGGGGCAATAATGCTTGCCGCAGCTTTTGGATTTTGCTGGTCCCAGGCTGTCGACGCGGTACAGCGTGTCGGTTTGTTTTGGGGCCTTCGTCCGGGCTTCAGGGCGGGATTGCTGCCGGGAGGCTTCTTGCCCGGTGCTGGCGGTACCGCAGGAGCCCGCCACCAGGGCAAGGCTCAGGGCCTGCAATAAGGTTTGGGATACTTTCATAGGGATCGTTTTAGAACAAGATGCCTTTACCGGCAGGATTCCATATTCCGGTTCACACTTTTTAAGAAAGGGGCAGGAAAGACAATTTGCGGATACGGGGTAAAAAATTATTTTTGCAGCCTGTTTGACTATTTGTCCCAAAACTTAACCTGTTTATGAACTTTCAACTTTCCGAAGAACAACTGGCCGTACAGAAGGCTGCCCGTGATTTCGCCCAAAATGAGCTGCTGCCCGGTGTGATCGAGCGCGACGAGCATCAGAAATTTCCTGCTGAACAGATCAAGAAGCTGGGTGAGCTGGGTTTCCTGGGTATGATGGTAGACCCTAAATACGGTGGTTCCGGAATGGATGCGATATCCTATGTGCTGGCTATGGAAGAGATCTCCAAAGTGGATGCTTCCGCTTCGGTAGTGATGAGCGTGAACAATTCCCTGGTATGCTGGGGCCTGGAAACCTATGGTACTGAAGAGCAAAAGCAAAAATACCTGGTACCCCTGGCTTCCGGTCAGCAGATCGGCGCGTTCCTGCTGAGCGAGCCTGAAGCTGGTTCCGATGCAACCTCTCAAAGGACCACTGCCGAAGACAAAGGCGATCATTATGTGCTCAATGGCATTAAGAATTGGATCACCAACGGTAACTCCGCTTCTACCTACCTGGTCATTGCCCAGACGGATATCGCTAAAAAGCATAAAGGGATCAATGCCTTTATCGTAGATAAAAATACACCTGGTGTTACAGTGGGCGCCAAGGAAAACAAGCTGGGTATCCGCGGCAGCGACACCCACAGCATTTCTTTCCAGGATGTGAAAGTGCCCAAGGAAAACCGTATCGGCGAGGATGGCTTCGGCTTCAACTTTGCCATGAAAACCCTCGGTGGCGGCCGTATCGGCATCGCCTCCCAGGCCCTCGGTATTGCCAGCGGCGCTTATGAGCTGGCGCTTAAATATTCCAAAGAGCGTAAAGCTTTCGGAACCGAGATCATGAACCACCAGGCCGTCGCTTTCAAGCTGGCCGACATGGCTACCCAGATCGAAACGGCCCGCCTGCTTTGCCTTAAAGCGGCCTGGCTGAAAGACCAGGGCCAGGACTATACCCTGGCGGGTTCTATGGCTAAGCTATACGCCTCCGAGATTGCCCAGAGTGTGACCAACGAAGCGGTACAGATTCACGGCGGCTATGGCTATGTAAAAGAATTCCACGTAGAGCGCCTGATGCGCGATGCGAAGATCACCCAGATCTACGAAGGCACCAGCGAGGTACAAAAGATCGTGATCAGCCGTACTATCCTGAAATAATTGCGAAGCATCAATGATAAAAAGGAGAAGTCAAGTTTTCAAAAACTTGACTTCTCCTTTTTTAACCTTTGGCTTCCCTGCGACTCTCATAAACAGTGTCCTTAATTTATGGCCGTTAACGATATCGATGAGCAGATCATACAGCTATGTAGCCGGGAAGGTGATGTGGACAAGGGATTTGATCTGCTGATGAAGACCTATGGCCGCCGGCTGTACCAATACATCCGGCGACTGGTGGTGGGCGAGCAGGATGCGGAAGATGTGCTGCAGGATACGCTGATCGATGTATTCAGGGCCATAGACAGCTTCCGGGGCGATAGCCGGCTGTATACCTGGCTGCATACCATTGCTACGCGGCAGTGTCTCAAATTTTACCGGCAAAAGAAGCTGGTGCTGAAAGGATTCGACGATGAAGGTCAGTGGCTGGCACAAACTTTATATGCCGAAAACAGCATGAAGGCGGAAACCATATTGCTGAAATTCCATGAAGCGATATTGCTGCTGCCCGAAAAGCAACGCCTGGTCTTCAATATGCGGTATTTTGATGAACTGAGCTACGAAGAGATCAGCAGCATTACCGGTTCCTCGGTTTCCAGCCTGAAAACCAATTATCATTATGCTTTTGAGCGTCTTAAAAAACAGCTGAGTCATGAAGGATAATATGGAAGAGCGGGAAGACTACCTGAAGCGCCATAGCCCGTACCAGGTGAACGGGGAGCAATGGGAAGCCATGCAGCAAAGGCTGAAGGCCGGTGTTCTGGCCGACCGGGCACAACAGGCGCCCCCCCGCAGCAAACGGCTGATGCCACGCCTGGCCGCCGGAATGGCTTCAGGCATAGCGCTTATCTTATCTATATATGTAGTACAACAGCAGAATGGCCCACACACGGCGACACCTGCCAGGCAGCTAAGCCCCGAGCAACAGCTGGATAAGGCTATCAGCAGCCTCAGCGATGCCGAGCTGAGCTGGATCCATCAATTGAATGAAGAAGAGCTGGCCGAAGCCGGCGAATCCTCTGAAAACTAACGGTTATGAAGTATTTATTCAGCATCGTCCTTATCTGTGGCATACTTTGGGCAGCGCCGGCTATCCATGCACAATCCGTCGCCGCACCGCCGCCGACAAAGGGCAAGGCCATGCAAAGGGTAAAAGAGGCCCGCTGGGCCTTTATTATCGACCGGCTGCAGCTCGATGAGCAAAGAGCCGGCAGGCTGTTACCGGTTTACGAGGCCTATCAGGCCGCCAAAAGAGACATTGCGCGCGGCAGCCTGCAGCAGCAGCTTAAAGACAAGCCTTCCCTGAACGATGAAGAAGCGGATCAGCTAATGGACGACAAGCTGGATCGTGCGAAAAAGATGCTGGCGCTCAAAGAGCAGTACAAAAAAGAATTTCTGAAAGTGCTGAGCCCTACCGAATTGCTGCGCCTGCAGCAGGCCGAACAGGACTTTGCCCTGAAGATACAGGCCGAAAGGCAAAAAAGGCGCGCCAACCGGTAATAAGGTAAGGCGCCAATGTTAAAGCCACAAATTAAAAGTAAAAAAATTTTGGATAAATAATAAAAGGACTTACCTTTGCAGTCCAAAAAAATATTTAATTAACAGGAATGCCTACTATACAACAATTAGTTCGTAAGGGACGTACTCAGATCAAAGCCAAATCAAAATCACCCGCATTGGATGATTGCCCTCAGCGTCGCGGTGTATGTACCCGTGTGTACACTACAACTCCCAAGAAGCCGAACTCGGCGCTGCGTAAAGTGGCGAAAGTACGTCTGACCAACAAAATTGAGGTGATCGCCTATATTCCCGGTGAAGGTCACAACCTGCAGGAACACTCCATCGTGCTGATCCGCGGTGGTCGTGTGAAGGATCTGCCAGGTGTGCGTTACCACATCGTACGCGGCGCTTTGGATACTGCCGGTGTAAAAGACCGTAAGCAAAGCCGCTCCAAGTACGGTACCAAGAAGGAAAAAGCGAAAAAATAAGCAATAGTTTATCTACCTATAGGCTGAGTAAAGTTTTAATACTTGAAGAAATTCAGCCTGCGAATTAAAAATTAAAAATCGATGAGAAAGGCGCAAGCTAAAAAACACCCTTTGGCTCCGGATCCAAAGTTCAATGACAAACAAGTTACCCGTTTCGTGAACACGATGATGTGGGCCGGTAAAAAAACAACTGCTTTCAACATCTTCTATGATGCTGTAGATAAAGTAAGCCAGATGACTTCTGAAGATGGCTACGAGATCTGGAAAAAAGCGTTACAAAACGTTACCCCTTCTGTAGAAGTACGCAGCCGCCGCATCGGTGGTGCTACCTTCCAGATCCCTTCCGAAGTACGTGCCGATCGTAAGATCTCCCTCAGCATGAAATGGCTGATCCGTTACAGCCGCGAGCGCAATGGCAAGACCATGGCCGACAAGCTGGCTAACGAGATCGTAGCAGCAAGCAAAGGTGAAGGTGGTGCTTTCAAGAAGAAAGAAGATACACACCGTATGGCTGATGCGAACAAAGCATTTGCTCACTTCCGGGTATAACCTTATACTTTTTTTGGAAAAAAACCTGCGAGCTTTGCTTGCAGGTTTTTTTATAGACCAGGCTATAGCAGGATCAGGCCGGGTTCGCTTTTTCCCCGCCACCCTGCTCTTCTTTGCCCCTGAAAAGATCCTTCAGGAAGCTCTCGGCATCGGCCCAGTGCTCCTTCAGCGATTCGCCGCCTTTGGTGGTCAGCTCGGAAAAATAATCCTTGGCCTTTTCAAAGGTATCCTCTGCCTCTCCTTTCACTTTCTCGGCCTTTTCTTTCAGGCTGGCCATTAGCTTTTCGCGTTCTTCCTCGCTCATCGAGGCATACTTCAGGGCCGCGGCTCCGGCAGCGGCGCCCAGCAGGAAGGTGGCAATATGTTTCGCGCCTACACTCATATGCTTTATATTTTATCCTTAAAGTTCTTCAAATTTTTGCAGCCTGTCCCGACAGTTTACCGAATTTCATATTGTTTTAACGTTGAAGGCCGCTTCCCGCAGGATGCTCTGCTACCCGGCCTTAAGCCGCGTTAACATTGGTCATCATTTTCCCTTTCCTTCTTTTTTTCAGTTCAAAATAACTATTTTTGAGCGTTCAAAAAAACTGACAATAAACAAACTATGGCTGAAGTAATCCGGATGCCGCTCCTGAGCGACACGATGAAAGAAGGCGTGATCGCTGAGTGGCATAAGAAAGTGGGCGACAAGGTAAAATCCGATGATGTTATTGCCGAGGTGGAGACCGACAAAGCCACCATGGAAGTGATGCCTTATGTAGAAGGCACTCTGCTTTATATCGGCGTAGAGAAAGGAAAAGCCGCCCCGGTAAACGGTATTATCGCCATCGTAGGCAAAGAGGGCGAAGATTATAAAGCCTTGCTGGAGCAAGAGAGCAAAGGCGGCGCTGCTCCCGAACAAAAGGAAAGCAAAAAAGAGGCGCCGAAAGAAGAGCTTCAAAAAGAAGCAGCCGAGGCGCCCAAAGCCGAAACGAAGAAGGCTGCCAAGCCCAAATCGGGCGACGCTACGGTGATCCGCATGCCCTTGCTGAGCGATACCATGACCGAAGGCAAAATCGTCAGCTGGCTGAAGAATAAAGGCGATAAGGTAAAAGGAGACGACGTGCTGGCCGAAGTGGAGACCGATAAGGCGACCATGGAAGTGATGGGCTATGCAGACGGCACCCTGCTGTATATCGGCGTAGAAGCCGGACAGGCTGCCAAAGTTAATGATATCATTGCCATCGTAGGCAAGGAAGGCACCGATATTGCACCTTACCTGGAAGATGAAGGCGGCGCAGCAGAAGCAGCACCCGGAGCAAATAAGGAAAAAGCCGGCACTGCAGCCCCCGCAGAAAAGCAGGAAAGCGCTGCAAGCCATGCCACAGGCGGCTTTGAACAAGCTTCCGGCGACGACCGGCTGAAAATATCGCCCCTGGCCCGCAAAATGGCCGAAGAAAAGGGCATAGCGCTCAGCGAGCTGGAAGGTACCGGCGAAGGCGGCCGCATCATTAAGCGCGACATCGACAGCTACAAGCCCAAGCCTGCGGCACAAACGCCGGCTGCCGCAGCCGCAGGTACTACAGCTGCGCCGCTCGGCCAGGAAAGCCATACCGACAAACCGTTGTCGCAGATGCGCAGCGTAGTGGCCCGCCGCCTGAGCGAAAGCAAATTCAGCGCACCGCACTTTTACCTGCGTATGACCATCAAGATGGACAATGCCATAGAAGCGCGCAAGGCCATGAACGAAGTATCCCCGGTGAAGATCTCCTTCAACGACTATATCATCAAGGCCTGTGCAATGGCGCTGCGCAAGCATCCTGCCGTGAACAGCAGCTGGATGGGTGATTTCATCCGCGAGAACCACCACATCAGCGTGGGTACTGCTGTAGCCATTGAAGACGGGCTTATTGTACCGGTGATCAAATTTGCCGATCAGAAGTCCCTGTCCCAGATATCGGCCGAAGCCGCCGAGCTGATCAAGAAAGCCCGCAACCGCAAGCTGCAGCCGCATGAATTTACCGGCAATACGTTTACCGTATCCAACCTGGGTATGATGGATATTGACGAATTTACCGCCATCATCAACCCGCCCGATGCCTGCATCCTGGCCATTGGTAAGATCGAAGCAACACCGGTGGTGGAAGACGGCCAGGTAGTGGTACGCAATTTGCTGAAGCTGACCCTGAGCTGTGACCACCGCGTGGTAGACGGCGCTGTGGGCGCGGCATTCATGCAAACGCTGAAGGCCTACCTGGAAAACCCGGTAACCATGCTCGTATAGCAATAGGAAAGAAATATATTTAGCAAGAACGTCGGCAAAACCGGCGTTCTTGCTAATTTATAGAAGCAGCGGCCGTAGCAGGCTGCTACCGCCCCATCTCATGATACCTGCGCTCCCGGTATTATGCTTGTTGCCCTTCCAGCCCTGCCGCCAGCAGACAGCCGAACATTCTTTTTATTTCTGGAAGAACCATTCCGAAGTTGATATGAGCCCTGCGCTCACCAACGCTATCGCGGCGATTATTATGAATGTAAAGCAGCTATAGAACAGTATAAAAAAGTATTGTCCCTGAGCCGCAATAAGGGGAAAAGAGCGTCGGCCCTGCTGATGCTGAGCCTCTGCGACGCGCAGGCCCATGACTACAACAGCCGGGATATGGCCTACCAGGAGCCTTATACCTCCGGCTACCTGACACAGGCGCTACGCAGCTACGGAGGTACACGCGCTGTATGATGCACAGATGTTCCGCCCTGATATCCCATAAAGGTAAAGGCAGGCCAGCCGGAATAAAATTCCGAAATTTGCCGGACGGACCAACACTTCCTCCCGACATGAACAAACTGACCCATGCGATCAGGCGACGCCTGCTTTCCCCGCTCCATACCTTTATACAGGACAGCCGGGCTATCGGTATTACTTTGCTGGGCTGCACGTTCATTTCTATGTTGTGGAGCAATACCCGCTGGGGCCATTTCTATACCGGCTTCTGGGAAACCGCGTTACCGCTCTCCTCCGGCATGCTGCATCTGCCGCACAGCCTGCTGCATATGATCAACGACGGCGCCATGGCCTTATTCTTTCTCCTGGTTGGTATGGAGATCCGGCGGGAACTGCTGCAGGGCGAGCTGAACGACCGGCGCAAGGCAGGCCTGCCGGCCTTTGCAGCGCTGGGCGGCATGTTGTTGCCGGCTTGCTTTTATTTTTTGTGCAATACAGGCTCGGGCTATGCCGGCGGATGGGGCGTGCCTATGGCTACCGATATCGCCTTCTCCCTAGGCATCCTTTCTTTGCTGGGACGCAGGGCGCCCTTGCAGCTCAGGGTATTACTAACCGCCCTGGCCATTATCGACGACCTGGGCGCCATTGTAGCCATTGCGCTCTTTTATACCGATACGATCCATATGGGTTACCTGCTGGGCGCTGCGGGCATTTTTATCCTGCTGCTGGCCTTGAACCGGCTTAAGCTGAAGCCCCTGCTTCCTTATTTCCTGCTCGGCATCCTGCTCTGGTATTGCCTGTTCAACTCGGGCGTACATGCTACCCTGGCGGGCGTATTGCTGGCCTTTGCCCTGCCACTCGACCGGATCGCACACCTGGAACACCGCCTGCATATCCCGGTTAACTTTATCGTGCTCCCCTTATTCGCTCTTGCCAATACGGCGATCGTTTTGCCCGCCGATCCGGCTGCAGCATTGCAATCTCCGGTCAATTACGGTATCCTGGCCGGCCTTATCCTGGGCAAGCCGCTGGGGATCACGCTATTCAGCTACCTGGCTGTAAAGCTGCGCCTGGCGGGCCTTCCGGGCGGCCTCGACTGGCGCCATGTCCTGGGGATGGGCCTGCTGGCCGGGATCGGCTTTACCATGTCCATTTTTATCGCCCTGCTGGCTTTCAGCGAAGGTCCTGTGCAAACAACAGCCAAGCTGGGTATCCTTATTGCCTCGGCGGTATCGGGAATTGCCGGCTATGTTTTTTTATACCGCAAAAGCGTTGCATCTTCGTCAGCCGGAAAGGAGCCGGAATAAACCTGTCCTGAATGAAAAAAATGCCCAGCAGCTTATGGCAACGGAGAACGACGGCCTATAGCCTCGTTGCCTTGTTTCACCTGCTCTTGCTTTGCCTGGTCTTTCCCGGCCATATGTTTCATCCCGATGAGAACATGCTGACGATGTGGGGCGACGGGCTGAAGAATAATTTCACCTTGCTGAGCTATGTAAAGGAACCGATAGGACCTGAAGGCTTGTTCAAGTATAATAGCTTCAGCTATCCTTTCGGCGATTATGTCTATGCTACAGACAACACACCCTTATTTACCATTCCTTTTCGCTGGTTCTGCCACCATATCTGGGATCTCTCTGATCATACGCTGGCCTTCTTCAACTATTTTATCCTGTCCAATATCCTGGCGTGCGGGCTATTGGTGCTCTTTATTTTCAGAAGGCTGACCGAGAGCCCGCTCCTGGCCTTGCTTATGGCGCTTATCCTGCCCTGGACCAATTTCCAGCTGGGCCGTATCTTCAGCCATCATTACAATCTTTCGCTCACCTCCTTCTGCCTCATCGCCATCGCCCTGTTCCTCTGGTGGCAACGCGCTGAAGGCCGTTATGGCAGGCAAGCGCTGATCGCATTGCTTATGGGCCTCTTCGGCTTTTGCTGCTTTATGGCCCATGGCTATTACCTGGCGATCATTCCTGTGTTCATGGCCGGCATGCTTTTCTTTTCGGGCATACGGAAGCTGCGGAGCCGCAATGGGCGGGTAGCGCTCCTCGCTTCGGTTGCCGTGCCGGTTATCAGCGCGGCGCTGGCCTTCGGTATCCTGCTGGCGACAGATGGCTACTTCAGCCAGCGCCAGCCCTATGCCATGGGCTACGACTGGATGGAGCAGAAGACCAATTTCTCCCTACTGTTCACACATTACTCCTTTCATCGCCTGTTCTTTCCCATATGGATCGAAAAGAATGCAGACGGTGTCGAGCTGATGGCCTACCTGGGCAATACCGGGCTCTATGCCCTGGCCGCCTTATTTTTTTTCAGCGTTGTTTACAGACCGTTCCGGCTGATGATCATGGAGATCCAGAAAGATTTTTTCAGGAATCCGCTTACTTTCGGCATTTTCTTTTCCGGCATCCTGCTGCTGATCATGTCCTTCGGTGAAAAGTACTACCCGCTGATGGACCGCTTGAAGCTGACCTTTCCCTTCCGCAGACCGGTCGAATTTTCCGTTATCGAGCTGATCCCCGCGCTGGCGCTGGCTTTCCTGGCAGGCTATTCCGGCCTGCGTATGCTGCTGCAGCGCGGCGGCGCGCCACTGCATGCGCCGCCCGTAGAAACGAAGGGGATTAAGATCTACCGGATAGCAACCTTTTATGTGATCAGCGCGCTGGTGCTGTATATGATGCTCGGCCATTATGATATTCCGCCGTTGCACAACTATCTCAATCCTTTCTATTACGTACATAAGGCTACCCGCGTAGTGGAGCAGTTCCGTAGCCTGACGCGCTTTGCATGGCCTTTCTACTGGACGTTCTATATCTGGATAATCTATACCCTGGCCCGGGTTTACCTGAAGGTGAACCGCTACGCACGCTTGTTTATTATCAGCAGCATCGTACTGCTGGGCGGTATCGAAACGCTGGATTACGGCATTAAGCTATACGGCTCTGTCAACCGGCTTTCGGTTTTCGGGGAAAAAGAAATGGCCGGGTTCCGGTCGCTGCGTATTCCCTTCGACCAGTACCAGGCCATATTGCCTATTCCTTACTATAATGCAGGCTCGGAGGACTATTCGGTAACTTTCGACGACATTCATGAAGTCAGCCGGTTCAGCTTCCAGCTGGGCCTGTACAGCCACCTGCCGCTGATGAGCTGCAAGATGAGCCGTACGCCGCCGGCCTTTTCGAAAGCATTCTACGCGCTGGTCAGCGGGGACAGCTGCAGCCCCGCCATGCGATCGAAGCTGAACAGCAAGCCGATCCTCGTAGTGGTGCATAGGGCGCTGCTCAGGGATTCCACGCAACGCACCATTCCCAACGCGGAGGCCGAACCGGCAAAGAACGAAGCCTATTGGCGTGCCAACCAGCTCGTTGAAAGAAACCAACTGCAGCCCATCGATAGCCTCAACGGCGTCTATTTTTACAGCTGGCGTCCGCGGTAATCAAGAGGAAGCGGTCTTACCGTCGGTAAAGAAACGGCGGTCTTTTTCCTGGTCGAATTTCTCCTGATTGTAAGCAGCCGACTGTCCCCTGGCGATGGACAGCGACTGCCAGTCTTTATCGCGGATCATTTTGGCCAGGTACACGATCTGCCCCGAATGGTAGGCGTAATGCGCTACCTGGCGGGTGATCGCTTCCAGCACGGTATGCCCTTCGTTGCGGATGTAGACAATCGACATCATATCATCGGGCTTCAGGCCTTCCAGCGTTGAGAGCAGGCAGCTCCAGCCTTTTTCCCATGCCGCCAGCATTTCTTCTTTTGAAGTATAGACATCGGTAAATTCTGCATCGCGGTTGCGCCATTCCTTCTCTCCATCGGAAGTCAGGAAATCGGTAAAGCGGGAAAGCATATTGCCCGACATATGATGCACGATGATCGCGATACTGTTGGAAGTATCATTGGCGCGCCAATGGATCTCCTCTTCATTGAGCGTAGCCATAGCTTTATCGGCCAGGCCTTTGTAGTAGCCGAACATCTTGCTGCTGATCGCCAGGAAATTTTCTGATGCATTCATTTGCTATTGGGTTTTGATCTTGGGTTGAATAGTGATATCGAAGTTAACGGAGTTGGCCAGGAAGCACATTTCATGGGCTTTATGGTGCAGCCGGTAGGCCTGGTCCAGCATATCGGCGTGGCTTACGGTAATCCGTGGCGACAAGGTCACTTCTGTAAAGCGGCCGCTGCCGTCGGCTTCCGTTGTCATCGTGCCGGAGGCCTCGTCGGTATAGCTTTCCACCACTACTTTGCTATCGGCGCAAAGGTGCAGGTACCAGAGCATATGGCAGGAGGCCAGTGAAGACAGGAAAAGGTCTTCGGGATTGTGCCGCGCAGCATCACCCCTGAAAGCCTTGTCTGAAGAAGCTGCTATGCTTACTTTACCGGGCACCTGTATCGTGTGGCTGCGTTCGTAGCCTGTATAGCCGGTAGTGCCGGCGCCTTTGTTGCCGGTCCATTCGATCGTCGTTTGATAATGATGCTGCTGACTCATGACTGGTTGTTATTAAGCTTGCTGATAGACCATTCCCGGACGACTCATCAGGCGTTCGGGATAAGGGAACAACTCAAAGCCCGACTGCCGGTAAAGATCGTGCGCGTCCTGTGTCGTGAGCAGGAAGCGGCGGAGCTGAAAGGTATCGGCGAGGGCGCAAAAGGTTTTCATCAATTCTTTGGACAGGCCTTTCCCGCGATCGGCGCGCATCACAAAAATATCGGCGAGGTAAGCAAAGGTAGCGCGGTCGGTGATCATGCGGCCAAAGCCAGCCAGCCGCCCTGCAGCATCGTAGATACCAATGCAGATAGCACCTTCAACAGCCCGCTGCACGGTTTCGTAAGGTATACCTTTTGCCCAGTAGCTTTCCTTATCGAGGAAAGCGTGGACCGCGGCGATATCGATCCTGCTTTTATCGGCGGAGAAGCGGTAATCACCAAAGGAAAATTCATCGAAAAGAAAATCGTCCGGCGTTGTCATACACAAATGTAATGCCGATACCGGAGCAAACTACCGGTATAAAGAATATTTTGCATCCTGCAATGACAATTATCAATAATTAATAGTAAAATAAACCAAATTATCGGCTGCCGCTTCCCCTTCGTTCAGGCCAAATTGTTATCTTTGTGCTCGTTCAAATTTTTTCTTACTCAAAATTTCCGTTTATATTATGGGTTATATTAAGGACCTATTCAAGGAGAAAGCCGATGCGCTGAATGCTGATATTAAGAAGATGATCGCAGAGCACGGTGATTACAAGATAGGAGAAATTACCATTGCCCAGGTGTATCAGGGTATGCGTGGTATGACCGGCCTTATTACCGAGACCTCGCTGCTGGATTCCAACGAAGGTATCCGTTTCAGGGGCTATTCTATTCCTGAGCTGCGTGAAAAGCTGCCCAAAGCCGAAGGCGGTACCGAACCTCTGCCCGAAGGCCTTTTCCACCTGATGCTGTTGGGAGAGTTGCCGACCAAAGAGGATGTTGACCATTTGTCTGCAGTATGGGCCCGCCGCTCACATGTGCCCAACTATGTTTTTGATGTTATTGAAGCCCTTCCTGTAAATACGCATCCCATGACCCAATTCAGCATTGGTGTGATGGCGCTGCAGCGTGAGTCTATTTTTGCCAAGGAATATGCCAAAGGCATTAATAAAAAAGACCACTGGAACTTCGTTTACGAAGACACCATGAACCTGATCGCCCGCCTGCCCCGCGTGGCTGCTTATATCTATCGCCGTAAGTATAAGGATGGCGATCACATCCAGCCCAACGGCATGCTCGACTGGGCCGGCAACTTCGCCCACATGCTGGGTTTCGAGGACAAAGGCTTCTGGGCACTGATGCGCCTGTACATGACGATCCATGCCGACCATGAAGGCGGCAACGTTTCGGCGCATACGACCCACCTGGTGGGCTCTGCCCTCAGCGATCCTTACCTATCTTTCGCTGCCGGCCTCAATGGCCTGGCCGGCCCCCTGCACGGCCTCGCCAACCAGGAGGTGATCCGCTGGATCGAAGAAATGCAGGAGGCGCTGAATACCCAATCACCTAGTAAAGAGCAGATCGCCGAGTATATCAAAAAGACCCTGAGCGAAGGCAAGGTGGTGCCCGGCTACGGACATGCTGTACTGCGCAAAACCGATCCCCGCTTTACTGCGCAAATGGAATTCGGCAAAACACATTGCCCCGACGATCCGCTGGTGCAAACCGTATGGAACGTATACGAAGTGGCTCCCGCCATTCTCGAAAGCACTGGTAAGATCAAAAACCCCTGGCCCAACGTGGATGCCCATAGCGGTGCGCTGCTGAAGCACTACGGCCTGGTGGAAGAAGATTTTTACACCGTGCTGTTCGGTGTGAGCCGTGCGCTGGGTGTGCTGGCCAGCCTCTGCTGGGACAGGGCGCTGGGCTTCCCCCTGGAGCGTCCGAAGTCGGTGACTACCGAATACCTGAAAAAACTGGTCGTTGGCGAAGCCGTAGATACCGAATAAGCGATTACAGATATAATACAAACCAAGAGACCGCAGCATGGCTGCGGTCTCTTGGTTTATGTGCCTTTCCGGACCTTGTTATTATTATGCGTCCAGAGAAACTAACTTATCTTTTATTGTCCTTGCTTAAGCATTCCAGGCATGCTGCCTTATTTATCTTCCCGCTTTTCCACCGTGCCTTCCGGGCTGTAATAATTCCAGGTGCCGAAAGGCCTGGGGCGATAAGCTTTCACGGCGATCTTCTTCCATGCTTTTTTGCCGGTTTCAGGGTCTTCCACCAATATCCTGTCTTCGCCGTTATAAGGCTCAGCCTTGAAGAAGTGTTCCTCCTTTATCTTCCCGTTGCTGTGGTACACCAATTCGGTTCCGGCTTTGCAATAACCGGTTGTGCCGTCATCGGCGGCAATGACCATAATATCATATTCCGATGACAAGTTACCCTGCTCATCGAACAGCTGCCAGTGTCCATAGGGCTGGTTGTGGTAATAGCTGCCACTGGCCTTCGTTTTCCCGGAAGGGTAATACTCAATCCATTTGCCATGACGCTGAAAATCGCTGTCGCCTTCGTCGGTATCGCCTTCCTCCAGCACAACGCCTTCGGCATTCATCAGCTTGTAATAGCCATCGTCGCTCATAGCGACGATCTGCGAGCCGACTTTAAAATGATAGCCGCCATTCTCATCCTGTATCATCTCGTCGGGATGAGAGAAATAAGCTTCGTAGAGGGGTTCGGTTTTCTGAGCACAGGCCAGGGTGGCCAAAAGGCAACAGATAAGGGTGGTGTACAGGTGCTTCATGCCGTAAATATAGCTATTCCGGCCAGCCTTGCAAAAGTTTTGCCAAAGGTGGCCCGACTTCCGCAAGCGAAGCCAGGCGGGGACTACAGGAGTTACTACCGGATAAGGGTAACGTCGCCTTTCAGGGTATAGCGATTGTGTTTGGTTCCCTTCTCATATTCGATCGTAAACATGTAATTACCCGACTCTGCGGGCTGTCCGTTATGCATACCATCCCAGCCGGCGCCGGGTTTGGTAGTGCTGAACACCAACTGTCCCCAGCGGTTGAACACATTGAACAAATAACCGGCCACTTTGCATTGCGCTTCGATGACCGGGGCAAATATATCGTTCAGCCCGTCTCCATTGGGTGAAAAAGCATTGGGCATCCCAACGATACAATCGCACAGCTCATCGCTGACCACATAGTCGTCCTGGCCTTCGCATCCGTCTTTGCTTACCCTTACATTGTATTTACCGGTGCTGTTAACCACAATAGAAAGATCGGTACTCCCTGTACTCCATTGAACGGTGGCGCCGGGAGGGGCGTAAGCGTTGAGCGTTATCGCAAAGGGCTGCTTTTTACAGACGACCGTATCTTCGCCCAGGTCCTGCTTCAGATCCACAATGCTTACATTTGTTGTATCCGAAGCAGTGCAACCGGAGCGGCTGACATTGACGAAATACTGCCCTTCCTTTGTAACGGTGTATTCCCGGTTAGTGCTGCCATCCTGCCAGAGATAGCTGGCGCCGTCCACCCCCGGATCCAGCAGGTAAGCAAAATCCTTGGTACACATGGTCGTATCAGGCCCAAGGCTGAAGCGGACATCGACCGCTTCTACTTTGAAGGTATCGAAAATTTTGGGACAGACAGGACCGTACATCACCCAATAAGTGCCGGAAGCCGGCACCGTACGAGTATTGGCCGTACTGCCATCGTCCCACAGGTATGTATATGCCGGATCGGAAGGCACAGAAAGGTTGGTAGTATTTTCCGGAGCACATACGGTTATATTGTGGACATTGAAGGTGGTGTCTACCGGCGGCAGCCCTACCGTAGGATTGCCCAATCCCAGGCCGGCAAAGGAACCGGGAGCAAGATTCACCGCATTCAATACAAGGTTGGCGGCTGCACCGGCCAAGTTGGGTGATTCGATACGGTGCAGCGATGGGGAGGGAATAAGGCCCAGCTGGGACATGTCGGTTCCGGAGACATATATTTTATCATCGGAGCCAAGACGCAGGCCACTCCCCCAGCCGATCGTTGCGCTGTTGAGCGCTACTGCCGATGCAGCAATAGTAGCCGGCACACCCGAAGTAATGTCGTATTGACTTAGCCCCAGGCCTACGAGCACGCCGTGTGTCAGGTACAACTTAGTGTCGTCAGGCGAAAAGCAAATGTTGTAGACTTGCTGATCAAAGGAAAACAGCGTGCTGGGCGGCGGGAGAATGGTACGTTGATTGGAAGCGGCGCCGGTTACATTGTCGAAATCGTAAAGCTGGAAACTGCCGCCGTAAAAATTGAGTGCAAAAGGAGAAAGGACCAGCTCCAAGGCGACACCGCTAAGGCTTACTGCAAGGGTCTTGTTATCGGACGAAGCCCGCATACTCCCGCTGTTCATCTGAAACAAAGGACTGATGTCCAATGTGCCGACCGTATTGCTGCAGGGCGACACTACTGGATTAGGGTTGATGCCGGCAGTAGTGATCTCGAAGGCATGGATTGCGCTGCCGTCATTACGCATAGCGACCACCCAGATATTACAGGCGCCGCCCTTTACTGCCACCAGACGATCGCACAGCATAGAGTCGATCTGTATTCCCTTTTGCCCGGCCACCACATCGCCGAAGCTGCCGTTAAGCCCCATATCGACGACAGAATAATACAGGCGGCCGGCTGCAGGATCATTGCCGGCTAGCACGGAGTTGGCGGAAGTGCTGTAGCTGGTCAGGGAAAAAACGTAATACTTCTTAGCATCCTTAAGAAAAGGAACAATCAGCGATTGGGCATCACAGCTGCCGGGAGCACCCAGCCCTGTAAGCGGCACCGCCGGCAGCAGGCCGCCACCATTGGGCATGATGGCGCCGTTACGATCCCAGATGGTATCCAGCGTGGCATACATCAGCAGCTGCCCGTTGCCATCGGCTATGGAGGAGGAACCTTCGGCTGTCAGTATATTGGCCGGGAAGCCGGCAGGCGTCGCCGGTGTGAAGTCCATACCGGCATGGTTGCCAAAGACCCATTTCTTATTTGCCGCCAGCTGATGAGCCGGCTGTGCAAAAGCGGTCACCGCCTGAAAAAGACAGCACAATAGCCCGATGTGTATTTTATTTATCATGTCAGGTTGGCTTTTTAATCCTACCAAACATATAATCCAGGAATGTTAACTCATGTCAAAAAATGTAAATTAATGCAATTCGCATATACGACAAGGCCGGCGAGTGTTTCGCCGGCCTTGTCGTATGATGAATAAAAAGTAGCTTACCTGATATATCCCAGCAGCTTCAGCATGCTTTGAGGGGATTGCTCTTTGGCGTACAGCCAGTCTTCCAGCTCGCCTTCTTTGTTGTACTCCACTACCACGTGCTTGGGCGAAGGGATCATGCAATGCTTAATGCCGCCGTAGCCCGCCAGCTGATCCTGGTAGGCCCCGGTATGAAAGAAACCGATATAAAGCGGTTCGTCATTCTTCTCTTTGCCGGCCTTGGGCAGGAATACGGCGTTGATATGCTCTTCGGAGGTATAAAAATCGTGGCTGTCGCAAGTAAGGCCGCCCAGGTGCACCTCCTGGTACTCCTCGTCCCAACGGTTAATGGGCAGCATCAGGAATTTTTCGCCTATACCCCAGGTATCAGGCAAAGTGGTGATGAAAGAGCTGTCGATCATATACCATATCTCGCGGTCGTTCTGCATTTTTTCGTCGAGCACGCTGTACACTACAGCCCCGGCCTCGCCTACGGTAAAGGAACCGAATTCGGTGTAGATATCGGGCACCGGCACCTTATGCTGCTTGCATACTTTTTTAATGGTCGCTACGATCTCATTGGCCATGTATTGATAATCGTATTCAAATCCCAGCGAGTGCTTAATGGGAAAGCCGCCGCCAATGTTGACGCTGTCCAGCTCGGGGCAGATCTTCTTCAGCTGGCAATACAGGTTAACTACTTTATTGAGCTCGCTCCAGTAATACACGTCATCCTTGATGCCTTTGTTCATGAAGAAATGCAGCATCTTCAGCTGGAACTTGTTGTTGCCTTTGATTTTGTCGACATAAAATTCCAGGATATCCCTGCTGCGGATACCCAGCCTGGAGGTATAAAAGTCGAAAGCAGGCTCTTCTTCCGCGGCGATACGGATACCGATCTTCACAGGTTCTTTTGCCCGGATCAGCTTCTTATAATCGTCGAATTCATTTTTGTTATCCAGGATGGGAATCACATTTTTGAAGCCGTCGTTGATCAGCCGGGCAATATTGCGGGTATAAGGCTTGGTCTTGAAGCCGTTGCAGATGATAAACGTGTCCTTGGTGATCTTGCGGCGCTTGTACAGCTGCTTGATGATCTCGATATCGTAAGCAAACGAAGTTTCGAGATGTACATTTTGCTTCAGCGTTTCTTCCACGATAAAGGAGAAATGCGAGCTTTTGGTGCAATAGCAATAATAGTAGCTGCCATCGTAGCGATGCTTTTTGATCGCATCATTAAACATCTTTTTCGCCTTCGCTACCTGCTGCCCGATCTTAGGCAGATAGGTCAGCTTGAAGGGCGTGCCATACTTATCGATAAGCCTTTTGATATCCACGCCGTTAAAGCGGAGATAGTTATTTTCCACATTGAACCCCTCCTGGGGAAAGTGAAAGGTCTGGTCGACCAGATCGCTGTAGGTATTGTTCATTTACGGCAGCAGTAAAAGAATTTGAAAAGATAAATATTGCTAAAAAAAAATGCGTTGCAAATGTACAAGTACTTTGGGATAAATGTCCGTAAATTTTCCCTGCTGCCGTGTTAACAAAAAAGCCCCTGCCACAGGATGGCAGGGGCTGAGCGCGGATAGGCACTGTTTATTCTTTTTCCGGCTTATAATCGTAGAGGATGACATATTCTACCCTGCGGTTCTGTTTACGGCCGCTAAGGGTACTGTTGTCGGCCACCGGGTTTTTATCGCCCAGCCCCCAGGTAAAAATACGGCCGCTGTTCACCTTATTTTTCACCAGCACCGCCTTGGCGCTTTCTGCCCTCTTTTTAGACAGCTCAAGGTTATAATTTTCTGTCCCGGTCACATCGGTAAACCCGGTGATCAGCACGCTGGTTTTATCGTATTTATTGAGAATGGTGGCCATGCGGCCCAGAATGGGCAGGTATTCCGTATTCAAATCAGCCGAATTCACATTGAACAGGACCGCTTCGGGAAGCACTACCTTCACTTTTTCCCCTTCGAGGGTAACTTCAGCTTCCGACATTTCCCGCTTCAGGGTCTGGTAGGTATCTTCCAGCTCGTGATGCTGGCGGGCGAGCTTTTTTGTTTTGCTGCAAGACGAAACGGACAGGGTCAGGACTGCTATCCAGATCAGGAGAAGTGCATTTTTCATTGGTTGGCCTTTTAGTTTTCTTTAACCAATACCAAAAATCATGCCATTTCTACCCGGTTGAGCAGCCGGCGGCAGTATCCGTCGGAGTCATACTTTATAATCCGCCTGGTCTCAGCTGTAAAATAAATTCTCCGTCGCCCCGAAAAAAGCGGTTAATTTCGCACCTCATCCCGCCACCGGTCTTCTTTTTTATGAAACGTGCCTTCGCCCAGATCCATCTTGCTGTCTTATTGTGGGGATTTACCGGGGTGCTGGGAAAAGCCATTTCTCTTTCCGCACCGGTGCTGGTATGGTACCGCATGATCATTACCGCGGCAATCCTGGCCTTTATCGTCAGCCAGAGAAAAGAATGGGTAAAATTCACCCGGCCCGACCTGCGCCGCATTGTCGGCATCGGCATGATGTATGCCGTGCACTGGGTGGCTTTCTACGCTTCCATTAAATATGCCAACGCCTCTATAGCCATGGTGTGCCTGGCTACGGCAAGCGTATTCACCGCCTTGCTGGATCCCCTGCTCAACAAAGGCCGGTTCAATAAGGTGGAAATACTGCTCAGCTTTATGGCCGTGGGCGGTGTATACTGCATCTACGCCCTTCAGCCCAGGCATCAGGACACAGCCCACCCAATGGCCAATTTTGAGCTGGGCGTACTGCTGGGTGTAGTCGCGTCTGTCATCAGCGCCATCTTTACTGTATTGAATAAGCCCCTGGCAGAAAAATATCCGCCGCGGACATTGGTCTTCTATGAAATGAGTACCGGCCTGCTTTTCCTTTGCCTCCTGGCCCCCTTCTATATCCTGCAGCAGCCGGACGAAGCGCTGCTACCCCACGGACTGGACTATCTCTGGATCTTTCTGCTGAGCTATTGCTGCACAGTATGGGGGCAATCGCTGGCCATGAGCGCGCTCAAACGTCTTTCCGCTTTTACCATCACACTTTCCGTTAACCTGGAGCCCGTATATGGCATCATACTCGCCTTTCTTATCTTCAGGGAAAACGATCAGCTGGGCGCGGGCTTCTACCTGGGCATGGGTCTTATCTTCACCTCGCTGATGCTGCAGGTGGCGCTGCTCATGCGCCGGAGCAGCAAGGGTGCCAAAGCCGCTTTGTAAGCAACCTTTTGCCATTCAGACTGCTAATGCGTATTCCGTTCATACGTTGCCGTTCAGATCGCTATCGCGTTCCGACCGGCATGGCGGAATAACGGCAAAAGAGCCTGCCGGGGAGGCGGGCTCTTTACATTTAACCGAAATAAACCGTTGTAGATGCAACCAATTTACGTTTTCATGGCTATTGGGCGCCTTATTGACCGGTACACTTGGGTAGGGATGGGGCTGGGGCTCCGGCAATAAGTGGTTTATAGGGGCTTAATCACGGTTACAAAGCATAGGGGCTGTTGGGGCTGGGTTCTTGAAGGAGTTATAGAGGATTTGGTTCGGGCTTCATTATTTTTCTTTTCAGGGATATTGGTTTGGTTGGTTTGATGATGCAAAGATAGAATGGCCGTTAGCCATAGGCAAAGGATATGACCGGAATCTGCATGGGGAAATTTCCCCTTTTTAATTCAGGTGAAATTCCCTCGGTTCAACTCCATGCCAAAGGTTTAATTTTGTATTTTCTGAAACCGATAAAACAATTTACTTATGGCACTTACCTCCTCTGATGCCGCCCAGGTACTGGCCCTGCTCACCGGCCGGGTCGATCCTATCGTTTATCAAACCGTAAAAAACATTCTGGAGCTCCAGGTTCAGAACAACCAGAACCTCCCTGCAGGAGAGTCGTACACGAACATCAAGGAGTACTGTCAGCGCCTTCGCGACAAGCTCGTTGCCACAGGCAGAGGTATCGTAACCGACGATCCCAAGGATGAGATGCTTACGGTGTATATGGACCGCAATAAGGTGGGAAGGCTGTTCAATGCTGTACCGGAAGATGGCTATGTCGCTGCTTTTCCCGGCATACACACCTCCGACAGCGGTAAAGACCAGCTTACCATCTCCCTGCTGGCGGCCGACAAGAATCTGAATATTCTTCCGGGCCATATCTCCGGCAACGTACATGGAGAACAATCCTGGGGTAACCGTACGATGATGTGCGATCTGGATACCCTGCTCCGTTAATCCCAAGCCACAACACCGTGACACAACTATGGTACCTTTATATTGCCCTGATCGGCTGTAACCTGGTCGCGGCATTCCTGCGATGGCGCTTCCTGAGCCCGCCGATGAAAGTGCTGTCCCTGCTGCTGTGCTGGGGCTTTACGATAGAACTCTTCCGCCAGCACGCTGACAAAGGCACAGCCGGAGTGCTGACGCATATTAACCTTAACGTAGAGCTGCTATTCCAGTTTGCGTATTACTACCTGCTGCTGGAAAAGAAAAAACGCAGCTTCCTATATGCCGGGCTTACGGTCTTTGGCACGGCGCTCTTTGTTACCTGGCAGGTCAATCCCAACTTTTTCCGGGAACGCAACTATCTCGACGGAGTGTACCTGGGCGTATGCATGACCTTATGGTGCGGCCTTTTCTTCTATGAGCTGATCCAGAAGCCGCTTCAGTACAGCCTTAAGTCGGACGGGAACTTCTGGGCCAACTGCGGCAATATTCTTTTCTATCCCGGCACCATGCTGCTCTTCGGATTGGGCAACTATATGGAGCACATTAATCCTGAGCTATGGCAAAGTTTGAAATCGATCAACTATGCCTTAAATTTGACCCTTTATGCCCTATATCTTGTCGCCTTTTGCAGGGATCGGAAGCAATCTGTTCCGATAAACCCGCGCGTGTATATCGGCGCTTGAGGCGGGCTGTTCTATAGCAAAAACCAGTGCTCCCCGTGTCGCAGCAAGCCAGTGATATCTTAATAACTATACTGGGCGGATCAGCCATCCTGCTGTTCCTCGGCTTTACCCTTATCTTTCTCATTATCGTTTACCGTAAGAAGCAGCAGGAGTTTTTCCAGCAAAGAACCTTATTGGAAGAGAATTTCAAAAAGGAGCTGATGCAGGCTCAGCTGGAAACCCAGGAACAGACCTTCCACAGTCTTTCACAGGAACTGCACGACAACATAGGCCAGGTGCTCAGCCTCGCCAAGCTGAATATGTCGGTGATCGAGCTTAACAGCAAAGGGCCTTCCAACGAAAGCATCTCGCAAACCAAAAGCCTGCTCAATACGGCTATCAACGACCTGCGCGATATTTCCAAGACGCTCAATACCGATTATGTAAAAGAAAAAGACCTGGCTGAATCGATAGAACGGGAGCTGGGTATGCTGCGCAGAACACGCAAATTTGAAGCCAGTATGGAAGTGAAAGGCAATCCTTTCTTCCTGGCGGCTGAGCGGCGGCTCATCCTCTATCGTATCATACAGGAAAGCCTCAATAATATTGTAAAGCACGCCGGCGCCACACAGATCAGCGTGATGCTGGATTATGAGCCGGATGCGCTCACGATTACCATTACCGACAACGGCCACGGCTTCGATACCGCGCTTACGCCCAAAGGCGTGGGACTGCTCAACATTAACCACAGGGCCGCCATGATCAACAGCACCGTAACGATCAGCAGCATTGTCGAATCGGGTACTTCCGTAACCATTAAAGTAGATCGCCTGGGAAGTGAACGGCCATAAAACCACCAACATTGACTTATGATTTCAGTAGCACTGGTAGACGATCACAAATTGCTGCGCAGCGGCCTGAGCAATTTTATCAAGACCGACCCGGGATTCCAGGTCCTTTTCGAAGCCGATAACGGACTTGACCTGCAGGAAAAGATAAAAGCCGGCAAAGCGCCCAACGTGATCCTGATGGATATCAATATGCCCCTGATGGACGGTTACGAGGCTACGCGCTGGCTGCATATCCATCACCCCCAGGTTAAGGTGATCGCGCTCTCGATGTACGATGGCGAAGAATGCATTATCCGCATGCTGCGCAGCGGCGCAAGGGGCTACCTGCTCAAGGATACTGAACCTGCCGAACTGGCCCGCGCCATACAGGAAACGCATCAGAACGGGTTCTATTATACTCCCATGGTCACCCGCCATATCGCCTCCCTGATCAACGACAACGAAAGCGATAAGAAAGCCACCCCCGGCCTCACCGAAAGGGAAACGGAACTGCTGCAATATATGGCCAGCGAGCTGACTTATAAGGAGATCGCCGACAAGATGTTCCTGAGCCCGAAAACGATCGAAGGGCATCGCGAAAAAATGTGCGAGAAACTGCAGCTGAAGACCCGTGTGGGGCTGGTAATGTACGCGATCAAGAACGGGATCGTAAAGGTGTGAGGCTGCCCTTTCAACTCTATCAGGTTTTAAAACCTTTCGGGGTCAACTCTATCAGGGTTTAAAACCTGATAGAGTTGAAGAGCAGATAAAAGCAAAAGCATCTCCGGGGAGATGCTTTTCTTACCGGCCGGCGTATTTTATTCCTTATTGACTCACATGGCAACCGTCCAGCGTACAATTGGTTGTTACCGGCGTTGGTGGGCATACAATGCGGAGGCTGGGCTTCTCCTCCAATACGCAGCCATTAACGCCGGGAGTAGTGCCGCCGGGGCACTGGAACACACTTTGACAGCCAACAGATCCATTGGGGTCACAAACGGCCGCAGTACAGTTCATGGAGGGACACTGGAGCGACTGATACGGCGGATCACCGCCACCCAGACGCATAGAAAGGCTGCTCAGATCTGTAATAACATGTTTGTTCAGTGTCAGCTTTTTGTTCGACAAAAGCGTTTTCTTTTTCATCATCATTAGTTTTAAAAGGGTTAAAAATCTCCGGAGATGCTGCCGATTGCAGCTTGATATTTGCAAGATAATAACCGGGACCAGTTACCCTACCTTTACCGGTGACCTTTTCCACAAGCGGTAGTGTTTTGTTTGTAAACGGCCCGGGCAAGATAAGATCGCAATGTAGCGTAACGCAGAAAAGCATCTCCGGGGGAGATGCTTTTCTGCGTTTATTTATCCGACCTTATTTTTTCTTCGCCGCCTCTTTCTTTGGCGTCGCTTTTTTGGCTGCGGCCTTCTTTACCGTTGTCTTTTTAAGCGCTGTAGATTTTTTAGCGGCTGCCTTTTTGGTTGCGGCTTTTTTCGTCTTCTTTTCGAAGGCAGTCGGATCGATGGCTTCGATCATTTTTTTCACTTCATCCAGGGAGATACCGGTCAGGTCTTCGGCGGTATATTTTTCACCGTCGGCCTTCCTTCCCAGCTTCAGCATTTGCTTGCCAAAACGGATAAAGGGCCCCCACCGGCCATTCTCGATTGCGATCTTTTCTTCGGGCCATTGCTGTATATAACGGTTAGCTTCCTTGTCCAGCTTCTTGCTCACCAGCTCGTCGATATCGCTTTGCTTCAGGTTGTCGAAGTCGTAGGCTCTGGGTACATTAATGAAAAGGTCCTCCCATTTGATAAAGGGACCGAAGCGCCCTTTGCCTTTGCTCACAGGCTTGCCTTCGTAGTACCCGATAGGTGCATCGGCTTCCTGCTTTTCCCTGATGATCGCCAGGGCGCGCTCCATATCGACCGTCAGCGGATCTTCGCCACGGGGAATAGAAATAAACTGCTCACCCCATTTGACATAAGGGCCGAAGCGGCCGGCGCCCACGCTCACTTCCTTGCCTTCATGATCGCCCAACGTAAAGGGCAGCTTGAACAGGTCCAGGGCTTCTTCCAGCGTAATGGTCTCTATACTCTGGTTGGACTTTACGGTAGCAAATTTCGGCTTCTCCTCATCTTCGACACTGCCGATCTGCACCATAGGACCAAAGCGACCCAGGCGCGCCACTACCGGCTTTCCGCTTTCCGGATCGGTACCCAGCACCCGCTCTCCTTTGGCCCGCTCGGCATGCTCCATAGTATCTTCCACTGTTTTGTGGAAAGGACCGTAGAAGCTGCCGATCATCTGGTTCCATATCTTCTTTCCTGCTGCGATCTGGTCAAACTCGTTCTCGATATTGGCCGTAAAGCTATAGTCCATGACCTGGGTAAAGTGCTCGTTCAGGAAGTCGGTAACGACCATGCCCAGATCTGTGGGAAACAGCTTTCCTTTTTCAGCGCCGGTATTTTCCTGCGCCTTTTGCTCGGTAATGGTATTGTTCTTCAGCTTCAGGATGTGGTACTCGCGCTGTATGCCTTCTTTATCGCGCTTCTCCACGTAGCCGCGCTGCTGCACGGTACTGATGGTGGGCGCATAGGTAGATGGGCGGCCGATGCCCAGCTCTTCCAGCTTTTTTACTAAAGAAGCCTCCGTATAGCGGGGCGCGGGACGGCTGTAGCGTTCAGTGGCTTTCAGCTCGACCAGCGGCAGCTGCTGACCGGCAGTGAGCGGCGGCAGCATACCTTCGTTCTCTTCTTCATCTTCATCGTCCTTGCCTTCGATATATACTTTCAGGAAGCCGTCGAATTTCAATACTTCACCTGTAGCAGTCAGCTGATCGGGCACGGTAGAGATACCGATCTTGGCAGTAGTCTTTTCCAGGCGTGCATCTGCCATCTGGGAGGCCAGGGTGCGTTTCCAGATGAGGTCGTAGAGCTTCTGACCTTCAGCATCGCCGATGTGGCTGATGCCCATTTCCGTAGGCCGTATGGCCTCGTGCGCTTCCTGCGCCGACTGGTTCTTGGTCTGGTATTGCCGACGCTGATGATATTCCTTGCCGTATTGGTTCAGGATGGTAGCTTCGGCATTTTCAAGCGCCGTTTCGGAGAGGTTCACCGAATCGGTACGCATATAGGTAATATGACCGTTTTCGTATAGCTGCTGCGCCAGGCGCATGGTCCGCGATACGGAATAACCCAGCTTGCGGCTGGCTTCCTGCTGCAGCGTTGAAGTGGTGAAAGGTGCAGCTGGTGAGCGTTTGCCTGGCCTTACCTGCACATCGTCCACCTTGAAGGTAGCGTTCACACATTGGTCCAGGAAGGTTCTTGCGCTCTGGCTGGTCTCGAATTTACGTCCTTCAGCCTTGAAATGGACATTGCGTCCGCTGATATCTTTGGCTTCAAAGATACCTTCGGTACGGTAGCTGCTTTCCGCTCTAAAATTATTGATCTCGCGTTCCCTTTCGGTGATCAGCTTTACGGCCACCGATTGTACCCGGCCTGCCGAAAGGCCGCGGCCGCTCAGCTTGCGCCAGAGTACAGGCGAGATCTCAAAGCCTACAAGGCGGTCCAGTACCCGGCGCGCCTGCTGGGCATTGACAAGGTTCATATCGACCAGCCTGGGCTGGGCCACCGCTTTCTGTATAGCGGGTTTGGTGATCTCGTGGAAAACAATGCGCTTGGTATCGGCCGGGTTCAGTCCCAACACCTCGCACAGGTGCCAGCTGATCGATTCTCCTTCCCGGTCCTCATCCGTTGCCAGCCATACTTCCTGGGCGCTTTTCGCTTTTGCTCTCAGCTCTGCAACGACTTTCTTCTTATCGTCGGAAACAATGTAATTGGGCAGGAATCCATTGTCCACATCGATACCCATTCCTTCCTTCTCCAGGTCGCGGATGTGTCCGAAACTTGATTTGACCTCAAAATCTTTTCCCAGGATCTTTTCGATCGTCTTTGCCTTTGCAGGCGACTCCACTATTAAAAGGTTTTTAGCCATTTTTTGCTCTTCACGGGCCGCCAGACGGGCCCGGCATTTTATTTTTTCAAAACAGGTTATGCTCCGGAAAATCGCGATTTTTGACCCGGAGCGCTGCAAGATTACGTTTTTATTTGGAAAAATGTTTTATCGCGGAAAAATATCATTTGTTCCTGAAAGTTTCCGCAATCCTGCGGAAAGGAACAAAACCGCAAAGCAGCATCGCGACACCCGCAGCCAGACCTATGCCGGCAAGGCGGGCGATAAGGCCCGCCGGCAGCAGCAGCATTGCCTTTACCGATAAGGCGATCAATACTATAAATACCAGGTAGCGAAGCAGCCAGCGGCCGTCAGTCTTCAGCTGTATGATCTTTTGCGATAGCAGGATATTGGTAACCGCTACAAAATACATGGTGATGCAGCAGGTGATTGCAGCGCCAAGCGCACCGTAGTGCGGCATCAGCATCAGGTTGACCCCGAGATTGATGGCCACAGCCGCCGAGGCCACGCCGATAAGCGGCTTCAGGCTGCCGTTAGCGGTCAGTAAGGTCGCGTAGATATAGTTGATGCAAAAAGCAGGAAAAGCAAGCATCAGTACAGAGAAGACATGACCATCATAAACATTGGCCTTTCCTTTCAGCTGCAGCATCATGATCTCGTGCCCCAGGAAAGCCGTCGTAATCAGGGCTGTGATCGCCACGGGTACAATAAGGTCCACACTAAGCCGGATAAGGGGCTGTACCGGCTCTCCGCGCACCAGCATACTGCCAAACATGGGCAGCAGCATGCCTGCAAACAATACACCGGTAATATTATTGGCGACATCGAGCAGGCGATAAGCCGCGGCATACACACCGGCTTCATATTGTCCGTTGGGCAGCAACCTTTCCATCAGCGATACATCGGAACGCATATAGATGGCCATCAGGAACACGAGCACGGCATAAGGCACGCTGTTGCGGCAGATCACCCATACCTTACGCAGCTCGTAATGCTTCCAGTCGATGCGGTCGAAGCGCGAACAGATGAAAAAGGCCGCCAGGGAGGTAATTGCGTAGGATACGATCTGGGCGTAAATAAACCATTCGATACGGAAATGCGCCGCCAGGCTATCCCGGAAGAGCAGCACCGAACAGATAAGGATCATGACCAGGCGGTCCAGCACCGAGAGCAGGCCATCGGTCTTGAAGCGGTGCATGGCCGATACATTGCTGCGCAGGTATAGTACCAGCGAATTGAGCACCTGCACCAGGCCCAGGATGATGAGCAGGTAAAATGCCTGTCCACGGTAGCCCAATACCAAACCGAGCATAGCGATAAGCGCCATGTAACCAACAGACAAAATTCCCTTGGCTACCAGGATATTGGGGAATAAGGTACGGAGGGTATGCGGCGCTTGGGCTACGGCACGGTTGTTGTAGCTCTGCAAGCCGAAGTCGAGCAGCACCTGGAAAATAATGCTGAAATTAAGCAGCGCCTGGTACTGTCCGTATACCTGGTGCCCTACCGCCAGCTGCACATTACGATCGATACCGAAAATCCACAGGGGCTTTACGATAAGATTGACCAGGATAAGGAAAAAGATATTTTGGACGAAGAAACGACGCAAGCAACTTGGGGTATTAGCGACAGATAAAGTACAATATTAAGAAACCGCGCTGTATTGCGCGGTTTCTTAAGCTTTATTTCTTCAGAGCCAGTAGCGAGAAATCGGTGTCGACCTTTCTTATAGTATTGGTGAGCCGGCCCATGCCTTCGATCTCCATCTCCACCACATCGCCGGGCTGCAGCCATTGCTCGGGATAATTGGGATCGTTCAGCTTACCAGTGCCGTTCAGCTCCAGGAAGCATCCGGTGCCCACTGTACCGCTGCCGATCACGTCGCCGGGCAGGATATCGGCGCCATAAGCGCAGCGTTCGACGATCTCGGCAAAGGTCCAGTCCATATCGCCCATATTGCCTTCGCTCACTTGTACGCCATTCACCTTACAGGTCATCTTCAGGTTGAAGCTGGCGCCGGTATGGTTGTCCTTCGCCGGAATGCGGAAGGCATCCAGCTCGTCGGGGGTGATCATCCAGGGACCGATCACGGTAGAGAAATCCTTTCCCTTGGCAGGGCCCAGGTTGAGCAGCATTTCCTCCATTTGAAGGCGGCGGGCGCTCATATCGTTCATGATGCAATAGCCTGCAATATAGCTATCCGCTTCGGCGGCCCTGATGTTCCGGCCTTTTTTACCGATGATCACGGCTGCTTCCAGCTCGAAGTCCAGCTTTTCGAAGTGATCGGGCATGCAGTCGATATTGCCGGGGCCTTGTATCGCATTGTGGTTTGTAAAATAAAAGATCGGGTATTGATCAAACTCAGGGATCATATCGACCTTGCGGTTGCGGCGTGCTGCAGCGACGTGCTGCCGGAAAGCGTAGCCGTCGCGGCAGGAGGTAGGCCTGGGCAAAGGCGCCAGCACCTCCACGCTATTGAATTCCCTGGAGTTGACCTTAAGGCTTCCATTCTTAATATTGGCTTCCACCTCGCGGGCGATCGCCGAAAGCCGCTCCCAATCTTCGAGCAGGGACATCATGGTCTTGGGCAGCCGGGCATCGGCTTCATCCATATTGTACAGGTCGCCGTTGATGTAGAAAGCTACCTGCTCCCAGTTGTTGTGCTTGTATGTTACGAGTTTCATATCGGGGAAAAAGTTTCGCTGTATAGTTTAGTTTGGACAATAAGCTATTGCCGGACCTCCTGCAACGATTGCATATAGGCCCTGGACTTGTATTGCGGATTGTTTTTACCGGTAGGCAGGTTGATCCCCAGGCTCAGGATCAGCTCATAGGTACCGAATGACTGACGTGCTGTGCCTTCATAAATCTTAAGGTTGCTATAACGGGCATAGTCTACTTTCTGTGCAAACTCCAGGTACACATATTTCATGCCGGTTACGCGCAATGCGGTTTCCACGCCCATATTCCAGCCGCCCAGCTGAAAGCCGGGGTCGTTGTCCTTTCCGAAAAAGGCATTCTCCACATGTGGGATCACCGGCCCTACCCCGGCCTTCGCCAGCAGGTCGACCTTAAACTTCTTATCGTCGGTATGGTATACCTGGAAGCGCTTCACCAGGTTGAACAACAGAAAATTGGCGCCGTTGTTCAGGAAGTAATAAAAACCGTTGCTGCTGGAATAGTCAATGTGACGGTCCGTTTGCTCGCCGTTCAGCTTTCCTTTCAGGTGTGCCTGCTGCCCGTCGGTAATGATGTATTTGGTATGATCGAAATTGATCTCGATAGCAAAGTCCTGCTTTTCATTAAAGAAATAGCCCAGCCGGTAATTGTATTGCGGCACGGTGAGCGCGGTATGAAAAAAATTATCGTCCCAGCCCCTGCGATCATGGGCCCTTACCCCTACCAGCTTGTAATCGTTGTTCAGCGAAGGCTGGTTGACATGCACGGTGGAACCGGTATACCATTCGGTATTGTAGCCCCAGCTAAAATATAGGCTGCCGTTGCCGACAAAGCCCAGGTAGCTTTTCTTCTTTTTCTCCTGCGCCTGGAGCTGCAAGGCCAGACCGGTAAAGATTAATAGTAAAAAAGAGCGGTTGAGTATGCGCCTGTACATGGATTGCACGTAGTTAAAACGCCGCAAAGGTAAATATTATCCCATTCCGGCAATCAAGACCGCAACCGTTAACATACAATATATTCCCTCAATATAATGGCTATCCAAGACAGATCAAATGAGTAGGGGCGCAGCATGCTGCGCCCCTACTCATTTGATCTGCTGTTTCTCCGCAGGCCTGCCTGCGACTATGCCTATACAAGCCCGACCGAAGCACCATAGCTGCCCTTCCGACAGGCTTCAAGGTGATTTGTTTCCTATATCACCTTAGTCAATTCATTTTATTTACGCATCAGCCATTTGCCGGCTTCTTTAAGACTGATCTTTTTACCATACATCAGTATTCCAGTACGGTAGATCTTCCCGGCCATCCAGGTGGTGGCAAAGAAGCCGCCCACAAGGCACAGCATCGAGGCGATCAGCTGCTCGGGATGATCGGCCGCTACGCCGAAAGGTAGCCGGGCCATCATCACGATGGGAGAGGTGAGCGGGAAAATGCTGCCGAAAATGGCGATACCGCTGTTGGGATTACCAATGGCCGAAGACATCATCACAAAGCCTAGAATAATAGGAATGGTAATGGGCAAGGTATATTGTCCCGACTCCTGCGGATCTTCGTTCACCAGGCTACCGACAGCGGCGAACAGCGCGGCATACAGAAAATAGCCCCCCAGGAAATAGAAGAGAAAGCATATTGCGATCAGCCACCAGTTCGTACCCTGCAGTGCATGCAGCACCTGCATCCACTTGGCGTTATCCGCAGCCTGACTGGTCGCTTCACTCATTGCCGCCGGGTCGACCTGCATCGCCATACTACCTGTCATCATCGGGATGCCGATCGCCGCAAACAGGCCGAACAGTACGATCCAGATGAGCACCTGGGTGAGGCCCACAAGAGCCACACCGATGATCTTGCCCAGCATCAGCTGGAAGGGCCGCACCGAGCTCACGATGATCTCAGCGATACGATTGGTCTTCTCTTCCATCACGCTCCGCATCACGCTCATACCGTAGAACAGCATGAACATATACAACAGGAAGCCGCAAGCGTAGCCGATGATCATGGCTGTTGCATTGCTTGACTCTTTACCATCCTGGATATTGGCAACCTTAAGACTGACGCTTTCGGCTTCGATCACCTTCAGCTGGTCGCTGCTGATACCGGCAGCTTTCATACGTTCGTTGCGTACGATATCGTTCAGGTCGTCGGTAATACGGGCCTCGGTAGTGATGCCGATCTGCTCGTTGTACAGCAGCTGAAAATTCAGCTGCTTGTCAATGCCTGGCACATACAGCAGCGCATCGTATTTTTTCTTATCCAGATTATGCTTCAGCGAGTCCAGAGATCCCTGCACGAATTCGTAATGCACATGCTTGGAGTTCTTCAGATTTTTCTCAAAAATGCCGCTCTTGTCCAGCACAACGATCTTCTTATCACCGGTAGAGCCACCTACGGCAATGAGCCCCGTAAGCGCGGCCAGGCCGATAAACAGGAAGGGGATCAATAAGGTCAGCACAATAAAAGAGCGTTTCCGGACGCGGGTCAGGTACTCTCTTTTTATAATGATCAAAGTTTTATTCATAGATCAGAAAATTTGTTGGTTAATTGGTCGGGAAGAATAGGCTTATACTTCAACAAAAGCCCGCGCTGCAGAAGTGTCCTGCACCAGGCGGATAAAAATATCGTTCAGCGAAGGCAGCAGCTCGGCAAAGGTGCTGATGGTGCAGCCCTGGCCGATAAAGTGCTGCAGCACGCCGTTGGCATTTTGTCCTTCTTGCAGATGGAAGGTCAGTGTATTTTCCTGCTGCTTCAGCACCTCGACACCCTGCGGTAAAACCGGAGGTACCTGGTCAAGCGTAATACTGAAGATGTTTTCCTTAAAATCCTGCTTTACCTGCTTTACCGTACCGTCCAGTATCTTTTTACCCTGGTTGACCAGGATAATGTGATCGCAAATCTCCTCCACCTGCTCCATGCGGTGCGTGCTGAAGATAACGGTAGTACCCTCTTTGGCCAACCGGAAGATCTCGTCTTTAAGCACATTGGCATTAACCGGGTCCAGGCCACTGAAAGGCTCGTCGAGGATCAGCAGCCTGGGATTATGAATCACGGTGGTCACGAACTGCAGCTTCTGGCTCATACCCTTGCTCAGGTCTTCCACCTTTTTATCCCACCAGGTATTCATGTCGAGGCGCTCGAACCAGCTACGGCTGCGTTTTTCCGCTTCAGCGCGACTAAGGCCGCGCAGCTGCGCCAGGTAGACTGCCTGCTCGCCGATCTTCATTTTTTTATACAGCCCCCGTTCTTCGGGCATATAGCCCATTTCACCCACATGCTTCAGCATGTCGAAGTCCTGGCCATCGAACAGGATCTGCCCCGAATCGGGATAGAAGATGCCGGTGATCATGCGCAGCAGGGTGCTTTTACCGGCACCATTAGGCCCCAGCAAACCGAAGATGCTGCCCTGCGCGATATTGAAGCTGATATCGTCTACAGCCTTTTGGGTAGCATAATACTTTTTTAAGTTTTTTACAGAAAGCAGCATAACAGGTTTACCTCCTTTGTTGATTTGAATACTTGATTGATTGGCTTTTGGTATTGAGGGTAAAAGTAGCCGATGCAACGGCAAAAGAACCCACCCTTTCGACAAACTAGCGTTTTTCTAAGACCAACGTCCGGGAATCGCCCTCCCCCGTCTCAAAGCGGACTTCCAGATAATGCCGGGGCAGCAGGCCCGGCGCCCGTTCGGCCCATTCGATAAAGCACCAGGCCTCTTCCCTGGCCAGCATGTCTTCCATGCCGGCCTGTATCGCTTCTTCCTCGTCGCGCAGCCGGTACCAGTCGGAATGATAAATAAGGCGGTCGTTCCCTTCCTGGTCTTTAAAATGGTATTCATTGATGAGTGAAAAGGTAGGACTGCTCACCATATCGCCTACACCCAGGAACGCGCACAGCGCCCGGATAAAAGTAGTTTTACCAGCGCCTAGCCCGCCATTGAAAGTGATCACGCGGAACGGATGCGCATATTGCCAGAATTGATCTGCCGCAGCTTGTATATTGGATAAAGTGTAAGAAATTTGCATAACCGGTGCAAATTAGGAAAATTTGTACCGCTTGTACAATTGCTTCAGCTATGCAAAACGCCACCCTGGAAAGGACACTAACAGCAAAACGGATCAGCCCCACCGCTATGCGGCTGCGGGTGCTGGAATACCTTGTGAGCCGGGAAGCCGCAGTGAGCCTGGCCGATGTGGAAAAAGGACTGGCCCATACCGACAGGATAACGGTATACCGTACCCTGAAGACCTTCGAGGAACACCACCTTATCCACAGCATCGAAGACGGCACCGGCGCCACCAAATATGCCTTATGCGCCGATGACTGCCGGCCCGGGACGCATCATCACGACCTGCACATCCATTTTTACTGCCGCCAATGCGAAGAGACCACCTGCCTGCCCCGGACAGCCATACCCGCCCTCCAGCTACCAGGCGGCTATACAGCAGAAGAAATGAGCCTTACGGTAAAAGGAATTTGCCATAAGTGCAGCCAGCCTTAACCCTGGCCTTAGGTCAGCCTACCGGGAATCCGGTATTTTATTATGTTTTAAAGTCCATCCCAAAAAGGCTTTGCTTATTTTTACAGGCATGAAAAAGCTCCTTCTTCTTATCTGCCTGCTCCCTGCCCTGTGCCAGGCCCGCGAATTAACCTTCTCCGGCGGCGGTGGTATCACCTTTGCCGGACTATCGGGTAACGGCTATTCCTATGATCCTATGGCCGCCCCTTCCGGTATGCTTTCCGCGGCGATCGGCTTAAGATCGCTAAAAGCCGGCGTCAGGGCCGATCTCTTCCAGGTTAAGGGTCAGCTGACCTATACCGATGCCAGGGGCAACGAATACAAGGAACGGTTCGCCTATTATGATCCGGCGCTTTCCTTTTCGGCCTTTGTCGCTAAAGTATTTCACCACAGGATCCTGGAGGTCTCCATTGGCATGAACGCAGGTATTGTGACCGGTGTCAGCCAGACCATGATGCTCAGCAGCAACAGTAACCCGGGCTTCAGCATCGGCATAGATGCAGGTGTAACGCATTATTTTCACAAACATCTCGGCGTATTCGCCAATCTCTCCCCCCGTTACATTTTCAATCGTACCGATGCCCTGGCTTTTCCATTAAACCTGGGAATTTCCTACAGGCTATAAACCATCATTTTTTCGGTAATTACCTGCTTACTATCCTCATGGATAGCAAGGCAGGTATTCTTTTTTTACTGCCAGGCATCATTGTCACACATAAAACATGCACTTTTAAGCCCCGTTTTTTGACGAAGAGCAGCGCCATCCGCGGAGAAACATACCAATTTAACAAAATGTATAAAATAGTAGCAGGAATGCCGCTACATTTAAGGGGGAAATATTACATTTGTTTATCTTGTTTTATGCGCATTCTACAGGAACGGAGGCACTGAAAATCCATGAAAAGAGTAAGACCATTGTAAACCACCCTAAACTATCTTTCTGTAATGAAGAAAAAACATCTGCAACTCCAGCAACTGAAGCTGAACAAGGAAACGGTATTGAACATGTCGTCTGTTAAAGGCGGTGCACCCATTAACGATACCGGCAGCATCATTGCCCAAACCACCGATTGTGCCCGGACAATGGAACTGGCCTGTGCAGACACCCAGGGCACTGTAATGCCTTGCTGCCCCGGTTGCCGTTCCGGCGCCAACAATACCGTGGTAAAGCAATATTGTGTCATCATTGCTGAAACCCTGGACTGTACACTGCAAAACGGCTGATCCCTCAGGATAAGCCAGGTGTAAAAACAAATGCATTCATCAACCAAACGTAAACCCCAAAATTTTTTCTATGAAAAAAAAGCATCTCGAGCTGAAACAGCTGAAGCTCGCAAAAGACACCGTAATGAATATGTCAGCCGTTAAAGGCGGAGCACAGATAGGCGACACCGGTCCGGTGGTGGCACAAACCATCGATTGCCCCAAAAGCCTAGCTGCATGCGATACGCAGGGTACCGTGATGCCTTGCTGCCCGGCCTGCCTTTCGGGCGTCAATAATTCAGTAGGTCAGAAATACTGTACCGTTATCGCCCAGACCGTAGACTGCCAGCTGGAGCCGGCACAACCTATTGGTCCCGTAGGCTAAGCAATATCTGTTACCGGAGCCTGACTGCGACAAGCGTCAGGCTCCTTTTTTATCCGCCGCCGCAACGGGGGCAACTTGTCTGAGTTATATTTTTGGTATATTAGTCTTCCAAACAAAACCCATAACTATGAATACCCCTACCGGGATAGGCATGATTTACAATATCGCGCTGAATCCTTATTTCGACCTGCACCCCGATACCCTCAATTATATAGAGCTCACGCCCGATATCCTGCTCCAGGACAAAGGCCCCGGCCAGCCGGGACGCTTTATACAAGTAGCCAAAGAATGGGAAATGATCCGGAGCCTGGCCCAACGCTGGCCCATGGTGGCCCACCATATCGGCTTTTCGCTGGGTTCGGCTGATTATTTCGACCAGGAATACCTGGATAATGTTTTGCGCCTGCACGAAGAGTTCGGGTTTCACTGGCACAGCGACCATCTCTCTTATTCAAAGCTGATACAGGGCGAAACGCCGGAATACAATACCTGCCTGGCGCTGCCGGTACCTTACGACAACGAATCGCTCGAAATGATCGCCGCCAAGATACGGCTCATCCGTGAAGCAGTAGGAACGCCTTTCTTCATCGAGAACAATGTTTATTTTACAGAGATCCCGGACGAAGAGCTTACGGAACCCGAGTTCCTGAAGAACCTGTGTCGCGAGTCCGGCTGTGGCCTCCTGCTCGACCTGCACAATGTATACGTCAACAGCCGCAACTTCGGCTTCAACCCCTACGACTTTGTCGATGCCCTCGACCTGGGCACTGTACAGGAGATCCATATTGCCGGGGGCAATGAGGCAGCAGGTATATATCTCGATTCCCATTCAGGCCCCTGTCCCGAAGAAGTATGGCAGCTGCTGGACTATGTGTTGCCCCGCTGCACGCAGATCCGCGGCATCACCTTCGAGGTTGATGAATCCTATATTCCGGAAGTCGGATTCGAAAGCGTGGCCAGCCAGCTCAATAAAGCAAGAAACATCTGGAATAAACATAAAACACCGCAACATGTCGCTTAAGTCGTTCCAGGAAGCCCTGGCCGAGATCATCACCAGCCCCCTGACCGGCCAGGCCTATCATAAAGACCCGCTGCTGCTGGAACAGAAATATAACCTGACGGAACGGGAACGGGAGCGGCTGCTGGACATGATACGGCAGAAAGGAATGAAGGCCAACTACATGCTGTACCAGATGAACCGCCTCACACCGCTTTCCATGCTGATGGCCTACACCCTCAAGATCATCAGTCCGCAGCTGATGCCCCTGCTGCATGAGTTCTGGAAAACCTATCCCCGCACCTCCTTCCAGTTCAGGGACGAGGTCGGCTTCTTCAGCGCCTTCCTCAGGCAAAAAATAGCAGATGGTACACTAGACCTACCCTACCTGGAAGACGTGCTTTGCATCGATGATGCGCTCAACGATATCCGTTTCGATACCGGGGAGCAGAGCTATGTCAACGACGAATTCTTCACGCTACACCCGCTCGCCAGGATCGTTCATCTTACCTATGATGCTACCGCGCTGGTAGAGACCATGGTCACTTACAATCCGGCGCTGCCCCAGCCGGAAGTGCCGGTAGCGCCGGGATATTACGTGCTGTACTACAACGGCAGGCTCCGTTGCTATGCAGTAGATACACCCACCGCTATGGCCCTTATCGAGAAACGGCCGGTAGAAGATATTCCCGAAGAGCTGGTGGATGAAGAGATCCTGATTTAACCTATACCCGCCTTAATCTGCCCGCAATTTATCTTGTAGCGATTTCGTTATATTTGTATTCCTATACCTGACCATGAAAAAATTAATCTACTGCTTGCCGCTGCTGCTTTTGCTGGCAGCCTGCAGCAAAAGCGAAAACAAGGCCGCAAAAGAGGTCTCCGGAAGCTACCAGGCACAGATACACTGTCATTCCTATTGGGTGCGCAATATTAGCGAGCATGGCGAATCGAATACCGATTATACGGCCTCTGTGCAAATTACCAATGCCGGCTCCGGCTCGATAACAGTAGCCTACCCCGATCCTAGTGGAGGCAGCACAAATGTAATACTGCACCTGGACCAGAATACGGCCGACAGCCTCATCTACAGCAATAGCAGCAGCTATGGTCAGTTCGATAGTGACAATGCCCGACTACGTTTCGGTAAAGCGATCAAACATTTTACCTTCAGCCATGAAAAAAAGTACCGGGTTACCTCCTGGAACACCATCACCTATACGATACAAGGGCAGCCCTGAGAGCTATTGCTCCTGTGATACAGACACAAGTGCCATGAAAAAATTACTTTTCTTTTTACCCTTCTTGCTGCTGGCAGCCTGCAGCAAGAGCGATGGTCCCTACAGCGGTATTGGCGGCAACTATACCGCCCTCACTCATTACCGGTATTACGGCGCAAGCAGTTCACATGATGTGGACTCGACGGTGATCGATTATGAGGGAGCCATAACCATTGACCGCATCATGCCAGGAAAGATCAAGGCAACCTGGACCGGGGGTAACCATCAGGAAGCCACCATCAATCTCAATCTGGTGCGGGATACACCCGACAGCCTTATTTTCAAGGTAAGTCCTTCAGGCTACGAGTCTATTTTAGCTTATCTTTATTTCAGCAAAGCCAGCAAGCGCTTCCTATTCAATTTCACAAAGAATTACCGGAGCTCTCCCAACTATTGGGTGAGCGAGTGCTATATCCTGCAAGCCCGGCGCTGATCTCCGGAAATATCCCGGCGCCGGCGCTGCCTAACCGGACCACCTTATTAAACAATACAACAATTTAACTACCTTTGCAGCCTTCAAAAAGGATTACCGCAAATGTTTGATAACCTCAGTGAACGGCTCGACTCGGCGTTTAAGCTCCTCAAGGGCGAAGGACGTATATCCGAGATCAATGTAGCCACTACCGTAAAAGAAATACGCCGCGCATTGGTTGATGCCGACGTGAACTATAAGATTGCCAAGGAATTTACCGACAAGGTAAAAGACAAAGCCCTGGGCGAAAAGGTGCTGACCGCTGTATCGCCCGGCCAGCTCATGGTCAAGATCGTCAAAGACGAGCTGGCCGAGCTGATGGGTGGCACAGAAGTGGAGCTGGATCTCTCTTCCAAACCCACGATTATCCTCATCGCCGGTCTTCAGGGTTCGGGTAAAACAACCTTCTCGGGCAAGCTGGCCAATTATCTCCATAGCAAAAAGCATAAAAAACCGCTGCTGGTGGCCGGCGACGTGTACCGTCCTGCCGCGATCAACCAGCTGCATGTGCTGGGTGAGCAGATCAAAGTGCCCGTTTACAGCGAGCCGGAGAATAAAGATGTGGTACAGATTGCCCTGAATGCGATCGCCAAAGCCAAGCAGGACGGCAATGGCGTGGTGATCATCGATACGGCGGGCCGCCTGGCGGTAGACGAAGCGATGATGACCGAGGTGGCCAATATTAAAGCTGCCGTGAATCCTTCTGAGATCCTCTTTGTTGTGGATTCCATGACGGGCCAGGATGCCGTAAATACAGCCAAGGCCTTCAACGACCGTCTCGACTTTACCGGCGTGGTGCTCACCAAGCTCGACGGCGATACCCGCGGCGGTGCGGCCCTGTCGATCAAATACACGGTAGACAAGCCCATCAAGTTTGTAAGCATGGGCGAGAAGCTCGATACGCTCGATGTGTTCTACCCCGAGCGTATGGCCCAGCGTATACTGGGCATGGGCGACATCATATCGCTGGTAGAGCGCGCCCAGGACCAGTTTGACGAAGAAGAAGCCAAGAAGATCGAGAAAAAGATCCGGGCCAACAAATTCGATTTCGAAGATTTCAAGACCCAGCTGGGCCAGATCAAAAAGATGGGCAACATCAAAGACCTGCTGGCCATGATCCCTGGTGTGGGCAAAGCCATCAAGGATATCGACATCAGCGACGACGCCTTCAAAGGCATTGAAGCGATGATCGATTCCATGACCCCTGCCGAACGCCGCAACCCCGATATCATTACTCCTGCGCGCCGCAAACGTATCGCTACCGGCGCCGGTAAGGATATTTCAGAGATGAATGCATTCATGAAGCAGTTTGAGCAGATGCGTAATATGATGAAGCAAATGAACAAGTTCAAAGGGATGGGCATGGGTATGCCGGGAATGGGTATGCCCAATATGTTTGGCAAACGATAACAACAAGCTGTAATACCTGTTGAACGGGAAGTTGTCCAATGGATAACCTCCCGTTTTTTTTGCGCTTCTCCTTTTGGATGCGCACGATTCACTACCTGCGTTTCTAATTGCCGGCGCCCTTTTCATGCAGTGATCTCGGCCTGGAAAATATAAAATGGCGCCCGGTTCTGGCATAGTTTTTGATATAAAGAATATTCATACGAGCCTTTACCGGCCGCTCCAAAAACCACCCACTGATTGATGCATAATTTTTTTAGAAAAAATTATGCCCGGTCGTCAATTCCCGATTTTTATTAAAAGCTGGTTATGCAAAAGAAGCCCCATCGGGGCTGTTTTGCATTTACCCATCCTATAATGATGCTATTCTGTAACATTTAAAACACATCTTCAAAATGAAAAAAGCACTACTGTTACTCGCCATTCTTTCGGCATCATTAGTAACCAGGGCTCAGAATGCCAATGCCGATCCTGCTGCAATCAATATTATTGCCAGTCCCGATACCATAGCAGTAGGTGCTACGGCAACTGTCTCCTTCACTCTCCAAAATATGGGGACGGATCCTATACCACCCGGCGGAGCTACCTGGAATATAATTTTCCCCGGAATGCTTACCGTAAACCAGGCTTCGCTCAATGGAGTAAACATGTTGTTCACCCCTGTCTGGAATGTAACTCCAGGCGTGATGACATCCCTGCTACTGGAAACTGCACAAATGTTGCCTCCTGGAATGCCTGTCACCATAACGGTACAGGTTACCGGCGCCAATGCTGGCCAGGCGCCGCTCCAGTTGCTTGCCGAAAGCAATCCTCCCACCGGCAATACTAATGTGGCCAATGATAATGCTGTCGGAAATATTACTGTGACACCCGCAAACCCCGTTCCTGTCGAGCTTATTTCCTTTAAAGGCTCCCTGGCTGACCATCGTACCGCCCGCCTTAGCTGGCAAACCGGCAACGCCGTACGGTTTTCACATTTCGAACTGGAACGCAGCGTGGGCGGCGCATTTGGAAAAGTAGCCACGATCCCCTACAACGGACAATATCAATATGAGCTTAACGATCCTATAAATGGGCAGGCCGGCAATATACTCTATCGTTTACGTATGATCGACCAGGATGGTTCTTTCCGTTTGTCTCCTGTCGTTCTTGTGCGTACGGCCTCAGTACAGGAAGGCCTGTCCCTGTATCCCAATCCTGCCGCCAACCGCCTTAGCATCAAAGGTATCAGCGCAGCCACAGCTTACAGGATCCGCACCTGGGATGGCCGCTCTGTACAAACCGGCACATTGAATGCAGATGGCGCGTCTATCGATATAAGCACTCTTCCCGCGGGTAACTATCTGGTGGAGATCGTTACAGAAGATGGGTCCAGCATCATGAAAATAGTGAAACCATAGAAAAACAGTATTTATGAGTAAATTGATGAAAAGCGGCAGCCCCGGCGGGACTGCCGCTTCCACGTAGAGATTTTATCAATATAACTGTTGCATTATTTAGTGAACGACAGTTCAGCAAATTGCCTACATTTGCTCCGTTTCAAAAAAATTCCAATAATGAAAGAAGTAGTTATCGTATCCGCAGTACGGACGCCTATAGGCAGCTGGGGCGGTTCACTGAAAGATTTTTCGGCCACGCAGCTGGGTGCTTTTGCGATCAAAGGCGCCCTGGAAAGGATCAAGCTGGACCCAAAGGAAGTTGACGACGTATTGATGGGTGCGGTAATGCAGGCCAACCTGGGACAGGCGCCCGCACGCCAGGCGGCTAAATTTGCCGGCCTGCCCGACGAAGTGAATTGCACTACAGTGAATAAAGTGTGCGCCAGCGGCATGAAAGCCATTACCCAGGGCGCGCAGGCCATTATGCTGGGCGATGCGGAAGTCGTGGTTGCCGGTGGCATGGAAAGCATGAGCAATGTACCTTTCTACAGCCCTAACCTGCGCTGGGGCAGCAAATATGGCGATGTAAAGCTGATCGACGGCCTGGCCAAAGACGGCCTTACCGATGTATACCACAACTATGCTATGGGCAATGCTGCAGAAAATACAGCGGCAGAGATGAAGATCAGCCGTGAAGAGCAGGATGCCTTTGCAATCCAGAGCTACCAGCGCAGCCAGGCTTCTGTAAACGAAGGTCGTTTTGCCAACGAGATCGTACCGGTAGAGATACCGCAGCGCAAAGGCGATCCGGTAGTATTTGCCAAAGATGAAGAGCCCTTCAATGTAAAGTTTGACAAGATCCCGACACTCAATTCCGCCTTCGTAAAAGGTGGTTCGGTAACGGCCGCCAATGCTTCAACCATGAACGACGGTGCCGCCGCCGTAGTGCTGATGAGCCGCGAAAAAGCGGAAGCGCTGGGCCTGAAGCCCCTCGCTGTGATCCGCGGTTATGCCGATGCTGAACAGGCTCCTGAATGGTTCACCACCTCACCCGCCAAAGCCGTTCCCAAAGCGGTAGCCAAAGCCGGTCTGAAGATGGAAAACATAGAATACTTTGAGCTGAACGAAGCCTTCAGCGTGGTCGGCCTGGCCAACTGTGAGCTGATGAAGCTGAAGCCGGAGCAGGTCAATGTGAACGGCGGGGCCGTTTCCCTGGGTCACCCCCTGGGCGCCAGCGGAGCCCGCATCATCGTTACCCTGCTGAATGTACTGGAACAAAAGAATGCCAAGATCGGCGCTGCAGGTATCTGCAACGGCGGCGGCGGCGCCAGCGCCGTTGTGATCGAAAGGTTATAATCGCGCTGCAATATTCAAAAGGAAAAGCTGCCCCGGGGCAGCTTTTCCTTTTGACAGACAGGCCATAGCGCTACGGATATACCCGGGTGCTGTACGGATTTATACGGCGCTGCTGCACATCTTAAAACGCCGCCGGCTACTGCTGTCCCGCCTTTATCTTTGCCGCGGCCGCTTATCCCCGGATACGGGGATAAGCCTTATAAAGACAGCATTTTACCTTTGCATCAATTCCTCATTTTCCTTAAGCCTATCCGCAATCATCCTTTATATTTGCGACTATTTTAAACCCAAACCTACCCTTTTATCTATGCAACCCTTTCTCCCTGCCGCCCTCCTGGGCGCATTGCTTTATGTCCAACCCTTAACCGCGCAAGAGTACTCCCCCAACCGCTGGAAAGAAAGCTCCCGGCTGAACCAGGACCAGCAGGAAGTCCGGTACACCGATACCGTATGGCTTAATACCACTGACCGCCAGGTGATCGATGTGGTGATCGGCGGCTATGCCTACCGTGGCACCGTGGCCGGCGATTCGATCGACGTTAAAAAACGGACTTTTCATGTCGCAAAAAATGAGCCGGAAGAAATACGGCTGCAGTTCGGCAAGCTGACCCATATTTTCACAAGGGCGCCGAAAGACATGACCGGCGCTGATGCTGATGCCTTTACTGCCGAAAATGCCATTCCTGCTGAACCGGTATACAAGATCAACGGAAAGCAATTGCCCGGCATATGGCGCCTGTACAAAAAAGTATTGCGCGAAGGCGCTGAAGCCGACATCAGCAAGATCCAGTATCCCAAGAAGATCCATTTCTACAGCAAGCCGGTGAAAGGGACCAGGGGCGCCATGCTTACTGCCGCCAACCTGGAGTATAAAGTAAAAGAGATCAAAGGGCCGGAGATTAAAGTCCTTACTACACTTAACCAGCCCCTGGGCTTTAAGGTGCTGAGACAAACCCCGTTCGAGCTCCTGCTCGAAGATGAGCACCAGGCCATTTACTTTTTCAAAAAGTATTAAGGCAGAAGGCCTTTCTGTGAAACAGCTGCGGGCCTTGCCACGCACGGCCTGCAGCTGTTTATGGCTTAGCCGGAGAGACCGGCGATCACATTGATCGTGAGCGCCACAATAACCGTATTGAAAGCAAAAGCGATAAGGCTGTGCAGCAAAGCCAGCCGGCGCAGGCGCCGTGTGCTGATGGCAACATCCGACACCTGGAAGGTCATGCCCAGCACAAAAGAGAAGTAGGCAAAATCGAGGAAATCAGGCGGCTGATCGCCCGGGAAAATGAGCCCGCCGGCATGCTTGTTTTTATCCTCCTTATGATCGGCGTAATAGATATGCGCATAACGACCGGCAAATACGGTATGTACCAATCCCCAGGACAGGATCATGCCCGCAAAAGCAATTGCCAGCGGTAATACAGCCGTCTCCCCACCTGCTTTCCGGTTCAGCACGAGCAGGATAACGGCCAGGAAAGCCGCCAGCGTGGCGACCAGGGCAATGATGAAGACCACCACACGGCCTTCGTCCTGGCTGCGTGCCTCTTTGCGTATTTCCTTAGGCGCTATGGTGAAGAACGTGATCCAGTTCAAGGCCAGGAAACAGGCACAGAAAGTGTCCCAGGATGCCAGGAAATGCAGGAGGACCTTATGGGGCCAAAGCAGGAGCAAGGCATAGCAGGCTACGCCGGTGATCAGGCTGACGATCAGCTTTTTGGGGGCACTTAGCCGGTTAATGGATGACATATGCTGAATTGTAATCCTAAGGTAATGATTTTGAGATTACGAGGAATTGCTGAAATAGTTTCTTATATTTGCCGCTTCCAATAACGACTTAACGGTAAATGAATATCATATTCCTTTTAACGCTTGCATATTTGATCGGGTCAATTCCTACCGCAGTTTGGGTGAGTAAACGGATTTACGGACTGGACATCAGAGATCATGGCAGCGGGAATGCCGGCGCGACCAATACGTTCAGGGTGCTCGGCAAAAAAGCAGGCATCGGCGTTATGCTGGTCGATATGCTCAAAGGCTTTGCAGCAGTATACCTCTCTTATCTTTCTGTCCATAGTCCCGGTTCCGAGCAAATGACCAATCTCCAGGTAGGTCTGGGTCTCTGCGCAGTAGTTGGTCATATTTTCCCGATATGGGCCGGCTTCAGGGGCGGTAAAGGCATTGCTACCTTGTTCGGAATGATCCTTGCTATACATCCTATCGTCGCCGTCAGCCTGGTGGCTGTGTTCCTGGTAATGCTGTTCCTGACCCGCTACGTGTCGCTCAGCTCTATGGCCGCCAGCGTGGCTTTCCCTGTACTGATCCTTTTTATTTTTAAAGATCAGGCGCCCGAAATGTCCTACAAGCTTTTTGCTATTGCAACGGCCTGTATGGTCGTGCTCACGCATCATAAGAACATCAGCAGGCTCCTTGCCGGCAATGAAAGTAAGGTAAAGCTAACCAAACGCAACAAATAACGCAGTCCTGTTCCTGATCAGATCAGACAGAATAAAAAAAGCTTTCCCCGGGAAAGCTTTTTTTATTCTGTCTGGAAGATTGTCTCCTTTAGTCCCGCTTGCAGCAGTCATCCCATTGCTCGTAAACTTTGGCATTGCCTTTAAGCCCATCAGCATCGAAGCCCGCAGCAGCAATGGCTTCCCTGATCTGGTCCGGTGTGGCTTTATCGGCGTTGTAGATCACTCCAATGGTTTTACTGCCGGCGTCAATATCCATCCGCTTCACGCCTTTAACCCCGTATACAGCGGTCTCCAGGCGCTTGCCGCAGCTTTCGCACTTCTGGCAATGGTCGCAGTAGATTGATGCTTTCACTTTGATCCGGGTGATCTTGTTCCCCGCCTGCACAGAAAAAGCTATGCCCAGGATACCGGTCAACAGGAAGAATATTTTTTTCATAATAAGCTCATCCTTTTTTGCTAAGATAGCCAGAAACCGACAACTGGCGGCAATGGGTCCCCCAATCCAGCTATTTTTCCGGATACTTATCCCCGGCTATGTAACGTTTACATACTGGTTTCATTTATTTTCATTACTTTGGCTCTGTCCTATCCCTTTATTTTGAACCTATATACTGCTCTAAATGTTCACACTCCAGCAAAACATGTCAAAATGAAGCCTAATTCTTTTTTTTCCGCTGTGGCCCTGTCCGGCCTTTTGTTCCTGCCTGCGCTGCAAGGCTGCTATAAAAACCCGGTTACCGGCCGTTCTTCCCTCAACCTGGTCGACGATGGTACCATCAATAGCCTTTCCGCACAACAATACACCACCTTCCTGTCGCAGAACAAGCCTATAGCCGGCAATGATGCGGAAATGGTAAAACGGGTGGGCAACAGGCTCGCCGCGGCCATCAATCAATACTTTGCAGGCAAAGGACAAAGCAATGTGCTGGCAGGCTATAAATGGGAGTTTAACCTCGTCAATTCCAAAGAGGCCAATGCCTGGTGTATGCCTGGCGGTAAAGTGGTCGTCTATTCGGGCATCTTACCTATTACCAGAACCGAAGCAGGATTGGCTGTAGTCATGGGTCATGAGATCGCCCATGCCATTGCCAAGCACGGGGCCGAGCGCATGAGCCAGGGGCTGGTGCAGCAGCTCGGCGGTGTTGCCGTAGCTGTCGCTGTTTCCAGCAAACCTGCCGAAACCCAGGCGCTCTACAATTCTGCATACGGCGTGGCATCCAATGTGGGCGGCATTCTGCCTTTCTCCCGGAAGCATGAAAGCGAAGCCGATGAAATGGGCCTTATCTTTATGGCCATGGCCGGGTACGATCCCAATGAAGCTGTAAGCTTCTGGCAGCGCATGGCGGCCCAGGGAGGCTCCAAGCCGCCCGAGCTGCTGAGCACCCACCCCAGCGACCAGACCCGCATCAACAACATTAAAAGCCAGATACCGAAAGCGATGCAGTACTATAAAAAACCATAACCTCGTGCACCCTTTTTTCAAAGTTTCACCTGTAAAAAGAGCTTTAAGCTACCTGATACCCGTAACTATTGCCAGCACCCCGGGTAGCCGGACCAAATTCCTGGAGTTCATCCTTTACCGCAACCAGTGGCAGCTGGCTACGGAAGAGGCGCTTTATTCCGACGGCAATCGCTATCAGCCCTTCCGCATTGCCTTTAAGAACCTGCCCAAAAGCAAGCTGCTGGCGGTTTCCGACTGTCTTATACTGGGCACCGGCCTGGGCAGTATTGTGCAGATACTGAAAGAAAAGTACAAGCTTATGCCGCGCTTCACCCTGGTAGAATATGATGAGCAGATATTGAAATGGGCGCTTGAAAATCTTTCTGCCTTAGGCGTACATAATCTCGATCCGCAATGTATCAACGCAGCAGAATTTGTCAAAAAAGACAAGCGCCGTTACGATATGGTATGCGTTGATATCTTCAATGGCCGCGAGGTACCGTCCCTCTTCACGGAGCGGGAGTTCCTGGTCAACAGCAAGCGCCTGCTGAAGCCCGGTGGTATCTGGATCATGAATTATATCGTCAACGATGAAGTGGAGCTGTATCAATACCTGAGCAATGTCAAAAGCATTTTCAGCAATGTAGATGTGATCGAAAAAGAGCAGAACAGGATATTGATCGCTGTGGGATAGAGATTAGGTATTAGATGCTAGATATTAGATATTAGATATTAGATTCGGGATGTAAGACCTGATACCTGATACTATCAGCCAACTCACCTCCTGCCCACTAATAAAAAAGCGCCCGTTGCCGGACGCTTTTTTAATTTCCTATGTTGTCTGTTTGTTTTGAGGGAATGCTTCTACCCGAGATAGGATTTCAGCAGTTTGCAACGGTTGGTTGTGCGTAGTTTGGTGATCGCCTTATCCTTGATCTGGCGTACTCTTTCGCGGGTTAATCCGAAACGTTCTCCTATGTCTTCTAGAGAAACAGGATGCTCTACACCGATGCCGAAATAGAGGGTCAGCACATCGCGCTGGCGATCGGTGAGCGTGCTGAGCGAGCGGGCTACTTCCATGCGCAGCGAATCGCTGTGCTCGATCTCCCGGTCGGCTTTCAATGCATTGGCATTTTCCAGCACATCCAGCAAAGTGTTGTCTTCGCCATCGATAAAGGGGGCGTCCATGCTTACGTGGCGGGCCGCCACGCCTAATGTTGTTTCTACTTCTTCCAGTCCGATCTCCAGCAGGCTGGCCAGCTCTTCGGAAGAAGGCTCGCGTTCGTACTCCTGCTCCAGCATAGAGTACGCCTTGCTGATCTTGTTTGTCAATCCTACCTTATTGAGCGGCAAACGTACGATACGGCTTTGCTCGGCCAGCGCCTGTAATATCGACTGGCGGATCCACCATACGGCGTACGAAATAAATTTAAAACCACGTGTCTCGTCAAAGCGTTGCGCTGCTTTGATCAGCCCCAGATTTCCCTCGTTGATCAGGTCGCTCAAAGAGAGGCCCTGGTTCTGGTATTGCTTTGCCACAGAGACTACGAAACGTAAATTGGCATTCGTCAATTTCTCCAATGCTTTCTGATCACCCTGCTTGATTCTGATCGCAAGTTGTACCTCCTCTTCCGGAGTAATAAGGTCAACCTTACCGATTTCCTGGAGGTATTTTTCCAACGATTGGCTCTCCCGGTTGGTAATTGACTTTGTGATTTTCAATTGACGCATTGACATGAGTGTGTGTAAATTTTTGGTTACAAATGAGATAATTTTTTTCGATTAACAATTAGGCAACATGTAAACAAAGCTAAGGATTCGGCACTATGAATCCAAAAAAAATTAAACAAACATTAACACGCACTGAACAAGGGTTTCAAGGGCATTACAAATGAAAATAAAATAAAAGGAGGAAAAAGCTTTGATTATTCCGGGCTTTTTCTATTATTGCAAGACAATGAATCATTAAGACCGCTTTATTTATGAAGAGTAAAAAATCAATGTTTACGGTTGAGTTCCCTATCAGATGCTCCCCCAATATACTCTATGAATTTCTTTCTACCCCTAACGGCTTACAGGAGTGGTTTGCAGATAAAGTAGATCAGCGGGAAGATACTTTCTATTTCAGCTGGAACAATGCTACCGATGAAGCGGACCGTGTTAGTTTTGAAGAAAATGAATTTGTGCGTTATCGCTGGGAATATTACGATGACGAAGAATTCTTTGAATTCCGGATTGCGCAAAGCCCGGTAACCAACGAAACCATACTACAGATCACCGATTTTGCGGACAAAGGCGAGATCAAAGATCAGCAGCAGCTTTGGAATACACAGATCAACGATCTGAAACACAGGATAGGCAGCTGATAAGGCACCAGATACTAAAAACGCTTCGGCCACGTTAAAAGATAGAGAGGCTGTCCGCAACTGGACAGCTTCTTTTTATATCCGGCCACCGGATTTTCAGCGCCGGATACTTTTCCTGCGCCCTTTAAAGCAGCTTCTTTATTTTTGCAGCGCCGGACAATGTATTGCCGGCTATTCTGTTCCTGATGAATGTACGCCTGAAAAAACTGGACTTCCTGATACTGCGCAGCTTTATGGGCCCCTTCGTGGTAACTTTCTTTATCGTCCTGTTCACGCTGGCCATGCAGTTTTACTGGCTCTATATGGACGAGCTGATCGGGAAAGGCTTCGGTGTGCTGATGACCCTGCAGCTGATGCTGTATATGTCTACTACCCTGTTCCCTATCGCCTTGCCGCTGGGTATCCTGCTGGCTTCTATCATGACCTTCGGATCTCTGGGCGAAAACTTTGAGCTGGTGGCTATTAAATCGGCCGGCATATCGCTATACCGTTTCATGCGGCCGCTGATCATTTTCATCGCTGTCATTTCCGTACTGGCGTTCTTCTTCAACAACTATGTCATCCCCGTTACCAACCTTAAATCGTATTCTCTCCTGTACGATATGCGCAATCAGAAGCCGGCCATGAACATACGGGAAGGGTTCTTCAATAAGGACATCGACGGCTTTGCTATAAGGGTGGGCAAGAAAGAAAAGGACGGGCAAACCATACGCGATATCGTGATCTACGACCACACTTCGGGCAGGGGCAATGACAGAACAATACTGGCCAAGAACGGCCGTATGTATCCTTCCAAAGATAAACGTTACCTGATCTTTGAGCTGAACGACGGCTGCCGCTATGAAGAGGACAATACCAAGAACAACCATTCGCAAACCCGCATGGAGTTCGGCAAATGGTACAAGGTATTCGACCTGTCCAAATTTGCTTTCAGCCGTACCAAAGAAGAGCTGTTCAAAGGCAATAACGAGATGATGAACGTAAGCCAGCTGAACAATAATATCGACAGCATGAACAAGAAGCTGGAACTTTCGGCCAAAGACCTGAACCGTTACCTCGATCCTTTTTTCTCCCTTTACCAGAAACGCAAGGAAGATTCGCTTACCTACCGCAGAGTGGCGAAGGGTAGCGGTAAGATCAGCCGGTACCAGCGCAACTTCTTCGACCTCGTTCCCGACTCATCGCGCAGGAAAGTGATGCAAACGGCAGAGTCCAACGTCAGGAGCGCGCAACGCCTGATTGCTATCGTTTCCAGTGATGTGAAGCTCCGCAAGGACAACATCAACCAATTCCAGATCGCCTGGCATAAGAAATACACCCTTTCTTTTGCCTGTATGCTGCTGTTCCTTATCGGCGCGCCACTGGGCGCTATCATACGCAAAGGCGGACTGGGTATGCCTGTGATCATCGCCATTGCATTTTTCATTATTTATTTCATTATTTCGAGCACGGGCGAAAAGCTGGCCCAGCAAAGCGCCGTAGCGCCCTGGTATGGTATGTGGCTGGCAACCGGCGTGCTGCTGCCTATAGCCTTCGTGATCATGGCCGCAGCACGGAACGATTCGGGGCTGTTCAACAAGGAGTGGTACCAGAGGGGATGGACGAAACTGACGGCTTTCGTGAACAAGCTGACCGGCAGACAACAAAAGATAAGGAAGGATTAAGCCGATGACACGTTTCAACAATATGTACCAGTCAAGATACCTGCGGCCGCTGGAAGGCGCCCGCTACTTTATCCTGCTGTTTATCCTATGGCTGCTGGCAGGCGGCCTGCTGCTGCTCTGGGAGCAGGATCGCTGGGTCTACCGGACCATCAACCAGCGGAACAGCCCGCTGGGCGATATGCTCTTTCCCTGGATCACGCATATCGGGGAAGGCGCCGTGATCATTACGGCGCTGCTGCTCCTGTTATTGATCCCGCGCCTGCGCAGCTGGAAATTTGCCCTTGCGCTTGCGGTATGTAACCTGAGCCCATTCCTGCTTACCCAGGCGATAAAGGGATTGGTGAATGCCCCCCGGCCATTGAAATATTTTGCAGAAGCCCCCTGGATCCACAGGGTGCCCGGCCAGCCGCTCAACTACGACTTTAGCTTCCCTTCGGGTCATAGCGAAGGCTCCTTCGCCTTCCTCTGCTTCCTGTCGCTGTTGCTGCCCGGCCGTTACCGTTACCTGGGCGCAGTGTTCTTCATCCTCGCCTTGTCGGTGGTCTATTCGCGCATGTATCTTTCGCAGCACTTCTATGCCGATGTGTATGTGGGCAGCATCGTAGGCACTTTGTGCTGCCTTGTTTCCTTTGCTGTTATCAATCCCTTCCGGGATCCTGCAGCGGTCAATAAAAAGCATCTTCAAAATGAAGCAGCTCAATAACGCGTCCCTGCTGCAGCAGGATGCTGATCACATCGAAGCGTAGCTTTTCATACACCGGGTATTGCAGGCAATAATGCTCCGCGGCGGCTTTCAGCCATTGCCGCTTCCGGCTGTGCACAGCCTCTTCAGGAAAGCCCAGCGTGTAGCTGCTACGTGTCTTGATCTCGGTAAAGATCAGCACATCGCCAGCCAACGAGATCACATCTACTTCTTTGTGCCCGAAGCGGTAATTGATCTCTAACAGATGATGCCCCTTTTCACGCAGGAAGGCATGTGCCTTTTCCTCGCCTGCTTTGCCCAGCTCAAGATGCTTGCTCATGGATTTCCTTTTAAGCAGCGTGATACGATAAAGCCTTCTATGATTTTGCGCCGCCGGAGAATACATAGCGGATGATGTTGGCGCCCATCTGAAGCGCCTGCTGCCGTTTTTCCGGGCTATCGTTGTGCACTTCAGGATCTTCCCAGCCATCACCGATATCGCAATCGTAGGTGTAAAAGCAGACCAGGCGGCCTTTATAGATCAATCCATAGCCATGGGGCTGCTTGCCGTCATGCTCATGAATCTTGGGCAGGCCGTTGGGAAAATTGTATTGCTGATGATAGATAGGATGCGTAAAAGGTAGCTCGACAAAGTCCAGCTCAGGAAATACCTTTTTCATTTCAGGACGCACATAAGGATCGATCCCGAAGTTATCGTCGATATGCAGGAAGCCTCCGCTTTCCAGGTACAGCCGCAGGTTTTTGGCTTCCGCATCGCTGAAGGTAAGCCGGCCATGGCCGGTAGCATGCACAAAAGGATAGTTGAACAGATCGGCGCTTCCGGCTTCCACCTGCGCTTCGGCCGCTGCAAATGCAGTATGCAGGTTCTGGTTGCAGAACTGTGCCAGGTTTTTCAAAGCTGTAGGATTGGCATACCAGTCTCCGCCACCGCCGTATACCAGCAGGGCCAGCTTCATTTGCTGGGCATGAATACTTATCGTTGCCAATACCAGCAACAGGCTGCAAAGCAATTTACGCATAGTTCAAGGCATTAAAAACGGTGCAGGCGTACAGCCCGGCTGTTTCGGTACGCAGGCGGTTGGCGCCCAGTGAAACCGGAAGAAATCCCTGCCCGAGACATAAAGATACTTCATCCTTCGTAAAATCGCCTTCCGGCCCGATGAGCACCATCGTGCTTTTCTGCGGCTGCATGGCCTCCAGCAGGGAACGACGGGGTTCGCCACCGAGGCAGTGCGCGATCAGCTTTTGTTCCGTCGCTATTGCCGCGATCTTCTTTAAAGGCATGGGCTCGTGCAATTGCGGCAGGAAACATTGCTGCGATTGCAGCATCGCCGATACCAGTATAGCCTTCAGCCTTTCGGCATTGAACTTCTCCTTTTCGCTGCGCTGCGTCAGCAGGGGATAGATATGCCCGATACCGGTCTCTGTAGCTTTTTCAAGCAGCCATTCATTACGGTTATTGTTCTTGGTGAAAGCGATGCCCAGTGAGAAGGCATAGGGTCCGGACTTAAGTGTCTCTATCGTTTGTGCCTGTACGCCGCAACGCTTGCGGTCGGCTGCGACAATCTTTACCTGCGCACGCAATCCTTTGCCATTGGTGAGCAGCATCGGTTCTCCTTCCTGCATACGCAGCACCTGGATGCAATGCTTCGAAGTGGCTTCGTCCAGGATAAAAGTGCCCTGCCCGTCGGAGAGGATTTCATGATAGAAGTAAGGAAGCATGGGATCAATATTTGAAACGGTACTCCAGCAAGGTATTTTTCGCGGCCCCGCTGCCGCCGCTTTCCTGGCTTTGTACCTGGAAGATGCGATCGGGCATGTACTGCAGCTTTTGGGTCACCACGCGGCCATCCTGCTTCCTCCGGGTCTCTATATAGACCGACTTGACCCGGTTGGTCACCATATCCGCAGCGATATCCAGCTTACGTGTAAACAGGTTGTCGGCAACCGCTTCATAGTGCAGGTGCGTGGTCTCGGTGGTCTCGTCGGTGAACATATTGAAGCTGTACCAGCCCAGGAATTTTTTATCCCCGATGTCCGTTGCATCAAAAGGAGCGCGCATCCTTGCCCACAGCGCACTGTCGAGCGGCAGGTAAGCACTGTCGCGCCGGCCATTTATCTCTTCGATCTTCAGCAGCGTGTAGGCGTCGGCATTCCTGTTTTTCCACTGGTCGTTAAAATAATCGATCACAGAAAAATAAGTCGCCGTGGTATCGCCTGTCTTCTGCGGCTCCTGGCTGGTTGCGGTCGCTTTTTCTTCAGCGGAAGCGGAATTTTGCTTTTCTTTGCAGGCAAATAAGACGCAGCAAAAGAGCAGTGGCAATAGAGATCGTAGGCGCATTAAGGTTGCTTTAATACGCAAATGTAATAAACCTGACCTTTCTTTTCTAATACGCTGCCCTGATCAAAATCAACAACATGAGTGAAGAACGCACGGAAATAGCCAGCCTGGGAGAGTTTGGCCTTATCGACCACCTGACCCGCAACAATGAGACCCGGCAGGCCAGCACCATATTGAGCATCGGCGACGATGCTGCGGTGATCGACCAGTTTGGCAAGCAAACCGTTATTTCCAGCGATATGCTGGTAGAAGGAATCCACTTCGACCTCATGTACACACCGCTGAAGCACCTCGGGTATAAATCGGTAGTGGTCAACCTCTCCGACATTTGCGCCATGAATGCCATCCCTACGCACATTACCCTGAATATCGGCATCAGCAACCGCTTTTCGGTAGAAGCGCTGGAAGAGTTCTATGAAGGGGTCTATGCTGCCTGCCGGCACTACAATGTAGACCTGATCGGCGGCGATACCGTAAGCGCACAAAAGGGGCTGATCATCAGCATTACCGCTATTGGCGAAGTAACGCCCGATAAATTCGTGACCCGCAGCGGCGCCCGCCCCAACGACCTGCTCTGCGTTACCGGCGATCTCGGCGCTGCCTACCTGGGCCTGCAGCTGCTGGAAAGAGAGAAGAAAATCTTCCTGGAAAATCCCGGCATAAAGCCCGATCTGGAGGGGCGTGCCTATGTAACCGGCAGGCTGTTGAAACCCGAGGCCCGCCTGGATATCGTCGAATGGCTGGCAGAGCATGATATCAGGCCTACAGCCATGATGGATGTAAGCGACGGCCTCAGCTCCGAGATACTGCATCTCTGCAAGCAAAGCCACACCGGCTGCGTGCTCTACGAAGACAAGATCCCCTTCCACGACGAGACAAAGGAAGTAGCCTATAAATTCGATCTCGATCCTACCGCCTGTGCCTTGAGCGGCGGTGAGGATTATGAGCTGTTGTTCACCATCAGCCAGGAAGATTACGATAAGCTGCGTATGCAGGAGCTCATCAGCGTGATCGGCTATATGACCCCTCCCGAAGAAGGCAAGAACCTTATCACCCGCAAGGGTAACAAGCATGAGCTGATCGCCCAGGGCTGGGTAGCTTTTCAATAAAAATAATCGCCATCTAATAAAAGCGGGCGCTGCAAAGTTTGCAGCGCCCGCTTTTATTATCACTCCAGGTCTACCTGATTGGGTACGCTCTTATTTTGGTTACCTTAACCTCTACGCCTGGCTTCACCTGCATGATGCCGGTAGTGAGCACCGTATCGCCGGGCTGCAGCCCATGCAGGATCTCTACATCTTCCACTTCCCGCAGACCGGTGGCGACGGTAACCAGCTCTGCCTTACCATTGCGCAATACGGCTACCTTCTTGTCCCTGGTGGTGGGGATAATGCTTTGAGAAGGGATCATGATAGCATTGCTGTTGCGATTGAGCGTCAGGTACACATTGGCAAATGCGCCGGGCACCAGCTTATTTGCAGGATTGGGCACCAGTGCCCGCATCATAATGGTACGGGTGGTCGCATCGGCCCCCGGCTGGATCGCGGCGATCTGCCCGCTCATGGTATCGCGGCTGCCTGTAACGGTGAAGCGTACAGCATCACCATTACGGATCACACCTTTGTATTGTTCCGGGATGGGAAAGTCAAGCTTGAGGGGATTGACCTGCTGTATGATCGTTATGAGCGTGGTCGGTGTCACTACCGCACCCACACTGACATTGCGCAGGCCGATAACGCCATCGAATGAGGCCCTGATCTGCAGGCGGCGCAATTGCGCTTCGTTATATTCCACATCGGCATCGATCGAAGCGATCTGCGCTACCGTATTGTCGTATTCCTGCTTACTGATCCCGTTGATCGCGAGCAGCTCGTCCTGGCGCTCCCTGGTAATGACCAGGAGCTGGCGCTGCACCTTCAGCTTCTGTATCTGCGCCCTGATATCGCCGTCGAAAAGCTGTATCAGCAGATCGCCTTTGCGCACAGGGACGCCCTCTCTAAAATGAATAGCAGTAATCCGGCCCGAAACTTCCGGATAAACATTGATCGCTTCGTTGGCCAGCAGGTTGCCGCTGCTTTCATATATGGCGTTGAGCTCCGCAGGCTTTACGACTATTGCTTCCGCCCTAAGCCCCATAGGCCCTTTGTCCTGCTTCGGTTTTTTGTCCTTGGCAGAGTGACAGCCTGCGGCCGTTAGCAGGAACACTACAGGAAGCAATGGCTTTAGTCTCTTATTCAGGATGCCCCGGAGTAAGCTGGCCGGCCGGCCCGGTACTGATGTTTGCTGCATATAGAATGAGGGTGAACGCCGGTTATTGGCGGATTAGGACTGCTAAAATGCCGCTTGGTTTAAAAGCCGGTAAAATATTTTATCGGCGCTGCCCGAAAAGCAGGCTGCCGATGCGTACATGTGTGCTTCCCTCCGCGATAGCGATCTTATAATCGCCGCTCATACCCATAGACAATACACGAAAATGTTCCTGCCCGAGAAAATAGCTTTGGCGCGCCAGCTCAAACATGGCCCTGAGATTCCGGAATTCGGCGGCAATCTGCTCCTCGTCGGCTGTAAAGGAAGCCATGCCCATCAATCCGTCAATGCGTACATGGCCCAGCTGCGCACGCTGCGCCTCGTAATGCTCGAGCAATTCGATCATCTCCTTCTCATCCATGCCAAATTTAGTCTCTTCCGATGCGATATGCAGCTGCAGCAGGCAGGGGATCTGCCTTCCGCATTTCTCGCCTTGCTTGCTGATCTCGCTCAGCAGCCTGAAGCTATCTACACCGTAGATCAGGTGCACAAAAGGGGCAAGGTATTTTACTTTATTGGACTGCAAATGCCCGATAAAATGCCAGCGGATATCGGCGGGCAGCTGCGCCTGTTTTTCCACCAGCTCCTGTACATAGTTCTCGCCGAAGTCTCTTTGACCGAGGTGGTATAAGGCTTCAATATCCGAAGCGGGCTTGAGCTTGGATACGGCGATCAGCGTGGTTTGGGTCCCCTGCAGGCTAAGGGTCAGCTGCCGGAAAGCTTCTGCTGTGATCATTACTATAGATTCTTTTTGATTATTTTTTCCCGGTATCGACCACCAGCAGGTTGGCGGCGATCTTATCGGAAAGCATCACAGGCGGCGCTTTATCGACGCTTACCATCACGCTGTGATCGAAGGGCAGGAACTCGTCGACCGTCAGCAGCACGCCTATGTGCAGCCCGAATCGTTCCAGGTGCTGCAAAAAAGCTGAGGAAGTATCTTTAACCGCCACCAGCTTCAGCTTGCGGCCCGGCTCGGTTTGCGACAGGGTGGTGTTGGAAGCCGGCTTCACTTCCCCGGCAGCGTTGGGAATAGGATCGCCGTGCGGATCGAAACGCGGGAAATCCAGGAATTCGTCCAGCCGCTCGATCAGCTTTGCCGAGCGGATATGCTCCAGCTCTTCGGCCACCTCATGCACCTCATCCCAGGAAAAATGCAGCTTCTCATGAAGAAATACTTCCCAGAGGCGGTGCTTGCGTACAATTTGCAGGGCAACGGCCATCCCCGTTTTGCTCAGCTGTGTTTTCTTGTATTTTTCGTAGTGGATCAGCTTTTTATCGGAGAGCTTGCGCAGCATATCGGTTACCGTAGCCGGGCGGGTATTCATCTTTTCCGCAATATCGTTTACCGATACATCTTTGCTGGGGCTATCCTGCTGCAGGTAGTAGATGGCTTTAAGGTAGTTCTCCTCTGTAAAGCTGAATTCGGGCATAGGGCGAAAGTACCAAGAATCGCAGGCATATCCAAAAGAGGCGCTGCTGCTATTCCATCCGTAACAGGACAATCATCATAAAGTGTGGGTTTGGGAACATAGTGTTAACCACAGATAACCACAGTGTGACAAGTTTAAAAAAATGCTAAAAGGAAGTCCTTCCTTCAGATTTAATTAGATTTGCAATTCACGATCACGCACATACAATATCCTTTCCGGGAAGATATCCTAACCATATCGCATGTTTTTGTTTCGTTTGCCTATGAAGAAATGCTATAAGATCCTTTTTCTTGTGGTGGCCTGCTGCTTGCTGACACCTGTTGTTTCCCCTGCGCAATTCTGGAAAAAGATTTTTAAAAAGGAGACCAAAAAGCCGGTAAAGAAAACACCGGAGAAAAATAAGCCGGTCACCAAAAAAGAAGAGCCCAAGCTGAAAAAAAGGGTGCCTCCCGAATATCCTTCTTCGGCAAAGAAAGCGGTGTACCGTGTAGATGTGCTGCTACCGCTAAACCTCAATGCCCTGGTGCAGAACGGCAAGCCCATTTATAAAAAGACCCCGGACCACCTGCAGGCTGCGATCAACTTTTATGAAGGGCTCAGCATTGCGGCGCAGGCGCTGCAAAATAAGGATGTGAAGCTGGAATGGTATGTGCACGACATTACCGACCCTGCCGATAACATAACACAGCTGACCACCGGCAAAAAGATGGAAGGCACCGACCTGGTCATCGGCTGCGTACAGTCGAGCGATATCCCGGCGCTGGCTGCTTATGCCCAGAAGAAGAAGATCAATTTCGTTTCTGCCCTCTCCCCTGCCGATGCCAACACGAAAGACAATCCTTATTTTATCCTGATCCAGCCTACATTGAAGACCCATATCAACAAGCTGATTGCCTATGCGGATAAAAAGTACGGCAGGAATCCCAAATACATTTTTCACACCAACAATACCAGCGGTGAGAAAGAGGCCTACAACCAGCTGCGCGACGCCCTGATCGAAGAAAAGGACCTCAGCATTATCGACTGCTCGCGCCTGAAGCTGACCACGGACACCTTATCGCGGCTCTTCGACAGCAACAAGGTCAATGTGGTGTTCGTCAGTGTGCTCGATATCGGTAATGCCGAGCAGATCCTGAATACTCTTGCGGCCATGCCGCACAGCTATCGTTTCCAGATATTCGGCATGCCTTCCTGGAAATCGCTGAGGGGCCTGAGCCAATCGAGCGCGTATATGGGGTTAAGCATTCACTACACGACGCCCTTTTATTATGACCCTACGACAGCTGCAGGCCGGTATGTATCCACACAGTATACAGCCACCTATGGCGGCACACCCTCCGAAATGGTGTACCGGGGCTATGAATCCCTGTACTGGCTGAGCAGCCTGCTCGAGCAGCATGGCGTGGTGTTCAATAAAGATATCGGCGATGTGAGCGCTGCACCCTTTACCCGTTACGAAATTGAACCTGCCTGGTCCAAAGAAAATGATTTCCTTTACCTGGAAAACAATAAGCTCTACATTCTCCACTACCAGAATGGCGGCTATGTGGTAGAGCAGCAGTAATAATTAATATGCTTTCCGCTTCGGGCGTTGATACAAAAGAAATCCCGGCGACTGAGTTCGCCGGGATTTCTTTTGATGTGTATCTTTTGACACTCCTGAAGGAAGAAACATGTGTGCATTGCTGATCAGGCATTCCGCTCTTCCAGCTTCAGCTTTTTGGCTTCTGCCATGGCCTTCTTCTGGGCTACGTAAGGATAGTGGTATTGTTCCAGGAATTGCTTCTTCGAATCGCGATAGGTATCCACCCCACCGATCAGGCTCAGGAAGCGGACATAGACATAAGCCATGTCTACCTGGTAATTCAGAAACCCGGAGCGGGCGCTGGCGGGGTAAAGGTGGTGATTGTTGTGCCATTCGCCGGCTACATAGCCCGGCCATATCTGGTTAATAGAAAGATCTTTACGGTTAAAGTCGATACCGTCGACCCGCTTGTCCTTTCCTTTGCCATGTCCCTCATAGTTGAAGGTACGCACACCGGCGGTCCATACGAAAGCAGAGCCGAAGATTGCAGAAGCGAAGCCAAGCCCCTGCCCACCCAGCAGGTACTGGCCGATAAGGTAAAGAACAGCAAACCAGAAACCCCAATTGAGCGCCCAGCTCAGCAGCACCCGGCCGGGACTGTCGATGCTGCCCCATTTGCGATATTGCTCATAAGTATTGGGCTTCACACCGGTATGGCGCATCAGGTGCACAACACGCTGATAATCTTCTTCAGAAAGGTTGCGGTTGATGGGCTGATGATTAGCATCGGCCAGGAAGCAGTACAGGAAGCCTGCGCTGGCATTGTAGGGATCGCCGGGTTCATCGGATTTAGCATGGTGCACATGGTGCGACACGGCATAGATCTCTTCAAATACGGTCTTGATCACCAGGTGCTGCGTGACAAAGCGCCAGAATTTATTCTTGAAGGTATAAGCGCCGTGTGTGCAATAGCGGTGGTACCAGATGGTGCCATGCGTACCCATAAAGATCATGCTGTAGACAAAGCCGGCCAGCACAAACCACCAGTTGAAGGCGAAGAAAAAGAAATAGAGCAGGAAGGGAAGCAGGCAGAACAGCTGCACCCAGCTGGTGAAGGTCATCCAATTCTTTCTCGACTTAAAAATATTCAACCTTGAAAAAAATTCTTTAAAGATCTCTTTCGGAGCAGGTTTTACCAGGTTGCCTTGTTCATCGCGCCATCCGTAACTGGGCGGCTCCAACACATAATCAAATAATGCCATTAAAGAGCTTTTATAAAATAATAATTGAATCGTTTTTACTTGGGAAAGACCCTCATCGCGGTAAAGATAAACTATAAATTGATGACACTATCAATTAAATGCCGATTCCTTGCAATATTGTGACAATTAACGATCGATTATCCCCTATGCTTAATGAAAAGAAATATACACGAAAGCCGGCCGCCACAGCCTTTTGCATCATTAGCCTTCCGGGTGCAGGTGGTCGCCGGAAAAAGCAAAAGGCAACATATTGGTAATACTGTCAACAATGATACCCTCCCCCGCCGGATTGCTCATGATCAGCTTTATGGGATGATCCTGCAGCCCGGACACTTCCAGCAGGCTTTGCCGGCAGATGCCGCAGGGAGAAAGGATCAGCTCATTGCGACCGGGCTGCTTTCTGTTGCGATAGGCAATAGCGACGGCCTTTATGCCCATGCGGGGATAAAGGGACGACAGCGTAGCCAAGGCCGCCCTTTCGGCGCAGATACCGGCCGGGTAAGAAGCATTTTCCTGGTTACCGCCCCTGACAATGACACCGTTGTCCAGCAGCAGCGCCGCACCCACTTCAAAGCCGGAATAAGGGGCATAGGCAAGCTGTGTGGCTTCCTGCGCGGCTTCCAGCAGTGCTGCATCTTCAGGCGCCAGATCGCCGGGCTTTGCGAACTTATGATAGGAAAAAGAGAAAGAAGAGTCCATTGTTTAAATAACGCAAATTAAGACAAGCCTTCCATAAACCACCTTCAAGGGGGGTAAAAAATATATGCACCATAGTTTTATCTTTGCCCAAAATGAATCCCCGAGATGAAACAATTCTTTAAGTTCTTCTTTGCCTCCTTTCTGGCGCTGGTTGTCGCCGGGATCCTCTTTTTTGCCGTTTTCTTTATCGTGATCGGCTCCATATCGCGCTCAGTATCCGGCGCCGCAGCCAAAGAAGCCGAATCGCTGGTAAAAGACAATTCCATCCTTTATATCGACCTTACAGACGACTACCACGAGCTGGGTGAAAGCAATACCCTGGCCCTGTTTACCGGCGGCTCCTCGCAAACTGCCGGCCTGCACGACCTGATGAAAAGCGTGGCCTATGCCAAGACCGATGAAAAGATCAAAGGTATTTACCTCAAGACCGGCGGCTCGCCCAACGGCCAGGCCACTGCCCAGCAGATCCGCGAGGCGCTGAAGGATTTCAAGCAAAGCGGTAAATTTATCTATGCCTACGGCGACTTCATCCCGCAGTCCGATTACTTCATTGCCTCTGTTGCCGACAGCATCTTCATCAATCCTCTGGGATCGGTAGAGCTGAAAGGGCTGGCCTCCAACCTGGTCTTTTTCAAAGGCGCGCTGGACAAGCTGAACGTTCAGCCCGAGATCTTTTACTGCGGCCAGTTCAAGAGCGCTACCGAGCCCTTCCGTATGGACAAGATGAGCGAGCCCAACCGCAAGCAGATCGCAGCTTTGCAAAGCGATATCTGGAAAGAGATGCTGAATGCCGTCAGCGAGCATACACATGCCGATACGGCTTCGATCAATACCTGGGCCAGGACCGGCGCGATACAAACAGCAAATGATGCGGTCAATTACAAGCTGGCCGATGGCACCCGCTATAAAGACGAAGTGGAAACCCTGCTCCGCCGCAAGACCGGTAAAAACGAGAAAGACAAGATCAGCTTTATTACCATCAACGATTATGTCAGCAATGTGAAGGGTGGCACCGGCGACGACCAGGTCGCCATACTGGTAGCCGAAGGCGAGATCGTCGACGGTGAAAAGCAAGGCTCTTCTTACCAGATCGCGTCCGAAACCTTTATCAAAGAGATCAGGAAAGTGAGGGACAATGAAAAGGTAAAAGCTGTGGTGATGCGGGTCAACTCGCCCGGCGGCAGCGCCCTGGCTTCCGAAGTGATCCTGCGCGAGCTGCAATTGCTCAAAAAGAAAAAACCGCTGGTGGTATCGATGGGCGATTTAGCAGCCAGTGGCGGCTATTATATTTCCTGCCAGGCCGATAGCATCTTTGCGCTGCCCAATACCATTACCGGCAGCATCGGTGTCTTTGGCATGATGTTCAATACCCAGGCCTTCTTTAACCAGAAGCTGGGCGTAACCTTCGATGGCGAAAAGAACGCCCCTTACGCCGATTTCCCCAATATGAACCGCCCTATGACCGAACAGGAAAAGAAATTTATCCAGAACGGTGTAGACACGATCTATATGACCTTCAAAAGCCGCGTAGCGGCCGGGCGCAAAATGGATATCGCTTATGTCGACAGCATCGGCCAGGGCCGCGTGTGGACCGGTACTGCCGGCCTGAAGAACGGCTTGGTAGATGCATTGGGCAACCTGGATCGCGCCATCCGGAGCGCCGCCGCCATTGCCAGGCTGAAAGACTACCGTACGGTTACTTATCCCGCGCCGGAAGACAAGATGGAACGCCTGATGCGTATGTTCTCCCAGGGCAGCGTTAGCGGGAAAGCAATGGCCGAGCAGCTCCTGGAGCAGGAGATGGGTAAAGAATACCGCTGGTTCCGTATCCTGCGCACCATGCAGCAGCAAAAGAACCATGTGTGGATGATGATGCCCTTTGTTCCGGAGATTTATTAAGACGATAATATAAAGACAGCAGGCTGCCCCGATCGGGGCAGCCTGCTGTCTTTATATCCGTTCCCTGCATTGCGAATACCGCTCCGGAACATACAGATGTTGGAGCGGGCAGAACAAATTTTAATTACCGGAACAAGCTGTTTTTTATTCCTTTAATTTCGGCGTCGTTGATCTGCAAAACCATCAACCTGAATATGAAGACGATTACGCTTACAGCCGCGCTGCTTATTGCTGTTACCGGGAATATTGTCGCCCAACAACGCACCGTACAGGTATTGAGCGCGACCATAAAAGACAAAAAGATAGAAGGTGCTGAAGTTATCTTTCAAAAAAACGGCGAACGCTCGGTGAGCGGCCGCACCGATGCGCAAGGTAATGTTACCGTCAATGCAGGCTTTGCCGACGATCCCGGCACTTCGGTTATCATCAAGAAGGAAGGCTATTCTACCCTGGTGGCCCGCTGCGCCTGCGATAAGCTGACCTATGCCATTAGCCCGGTGATGGAAAACCTGGACGGGATGCGCATCGTACTGAGCTGGGGCGCTACGCCTTCTGACCTGGACGCCCACCTGGCCTATGGCAGCAACCATATTTTCTACAACCATAAGCAGGGCAGCAATGCCGACCTGGATGTGGACGATACGGACAGCTACGGCCCCGAGACCATTACCATTAACCAGCGCAACAATGGGGAAGAATATGTGTACGCGATACACGACTATTCCGACCGGGACAACCCCAACACTACCCGTTTGAGCGGCAGCCAGGCCAAGGTATTCGTCTATATCGGCCAGTCGCTGGTGCGGACCTATTATTTACCCGCCAACGGCCAGGCCGGCAATTTATGGACAGTATTCAAAATAAACGGTGATGGCGAGATGCAGGACGTCAATACCCTGAGCCGGGTCAATTGCTCCTCGGAAGATGTCAACAGGATCATGTTCCATCCCCGCGATGCGGTCAACATCAACGGCAATTACGATGCATCTGCCGCCGAATCGCTCAATGCCAGCGGTGAAATGGCTTACCACAGCCGAAACTACGAATCGGCGGTAAGCTACTACACGGCAGCCATCCAGGAAGATCCTGGCTATGGCCAGGCCTACGGTAACCTAGGGTTGGCTTACAAAAAAATGGGCCGTAATGCGGAGGCCATATGGGCCAACCGGAAAGCAATTGCACTGGCCAGCGGCGCCACAGCCAACACCGTAAAGGCAGGTTCCTATTACAATATCGGTCGCATTTATGAAGAGCGGGGCAAGTATGCCGAGGCGTTGCGCCAGTACCAGCAGGCAAAATCCCTGAAAGAAAATCCGGTTTATAACACCGCGATTGGCAGAATGCGCAGCAAGCTGTAAAAATAGCAGCGCCGACAACCACTTTTTAGTCCGGGAACTAGGGGTAAAAGCGCTTATGATCATCTTATAGATGGGACAGGAAGGTGAAAATAGCAGTTTAACGCTTTTTCACCTTCCTGACACAATATCGGTTTAAACACTTTGGCACGGCTTTTGTCTATATCTGGTAAAGGAGATCATCTTTGACAATAGCGCCGGTTTACAGATATAGATTACCTCTATGAGGGTTTTTTATAATTTTTCCGGTGAAAATGCTGAAATTTTAAAACGGTATATTATATTTGCAAATAAGATCGATGTTTTGATTGCCAAAAATCCATCTGAACCCTAAACATTATCAATAGTTATTACTATGAAATTTGTATACAAGCTGTCTTTTTTACTCACCCTGATCGCCTTTGTTGGCCTGCATGCTACAGATGCTGCAGCACAAGGAAATGAAAAGACAATCATCACCAACCAGGACAGGACGATCACCGTATATCCCATTCCCGCCAACACGAGCGTGAATGTACGCCTCTCCGCTTCCCTGAAGACTGATGTTGAGAAAGTAGAGATCATTAACCTGATCGGCCGTAAGCTGACCGAGCAGACGATTATTGATAAAAGCACCACCGACATCACCTTCAACAACCTGAGCGAAATGCCCCAGGGTATTTACATGGTTGTTGCCCGGGATAAAGGTGGCAAGATCATTCAGTCAGCTAAAATGATCATTAACCGCTAATACGCATGCCTCCGGGCATACACAAGATCATAATAACGTATTTTTAGAACGGAAGCCGATTCAGGTTTCCGTTTTTATTTGTATATTAGAATTATAGATACCCCTCTTTATGAGTACACCGCTTTTATATACCAAAGCTATAGATGAAGAGCAGGAAAAGAAACTGATCCTCAGAGAATACCGCGCCTTGCTGCGCGCCCTGAAACAAAGGCTCAAAAAAGGCGACCGTAAGATCGTGCGCCGCGCTTTTGAGCTGGCGGCCGATGCGCATAAAGAGACCCGGCGCAAGTCGGGCGAGCCCTATATCCTGCACCCATTGGCCGTGGCCCGCATCGTGGTGGAAGAGATCGGTCTCGGCGTTACCTCGGCCTGCTGTGCCCTGATGCATGATGTGGTGGAAGATACAGAGATCTCGCTGGAAGACATTGCCGCCGAATTCGGCACCAATTTTGCCCGTATTATCGACGGCCTGACCAAGATATCCAATGTAGTTGATATCAAAGCCTCGGCTTCGATGCAGGCCGAAAATTTCCGTAAGATCCTGCTGACCCTGGCCGAAGATCCCCGTGTGATCCTGATCAAGCTGGCCGACCGCCTGCACAATATGCGTACGCTCAACAGCATGAGCCGGGAAAAGCAGCTGAAGATCGCCTCCGAAACCACTTATATCTTCACCCCGCTGGCGCATCGCCTGGGCTTGTACGAGATCAAAACCGAGCTGGAAGACCTTGCGCTGAAGTTTACGCAGCCCGATGTCTACCTCGACATCGTACGCAAGCTGAAGGAGACCAAACGGGACCGTACCCGCTATATCAATGAGTTCATCAAACCGGTGAAGGAAGAGCTGGGCAAGCAGGACATCGAGTTCGAAATTTACGGACGACCCAAGTCCATCCATTCCATATGGAACAAGATGCGTACCAAGCATGTCAGCTTTAACGAAGTGTACGACCTGTTTGCCATCAGGGTGATCCTGAATTCGCCCAGGGAAAGGGAAAAGGAGGATTGCTGGAAGGTCTATTCCATTATCACCAATTATTACCAGCCCAGCCCCGAGCGGCTGCGCGACTGGCTCAGTATGCCCAAGGGCAATGGCTACGAAGCGCTGCATACCACGGTGATGGGCCCCGGCGGCCGCTGGGTGGAGGTGCAGATCCGCACCCAGCGCATGAATGAGATCGCCGAAAAAGGCCTGGCTGCACACTGGAAATATAAGGAAGGCGCCCATAATGAAAGCAAGCTGGATGCCTGGCTCAAGCACATCGGCGAAGTGCTGAACAACCCGGATACCGATACCCTGGACTTTGTGCAGGACTTCAAACTGGATCTCTTTACCGAAGAGATCTATGTCTACACGCCCAAAGGCGACATGCGCGTGCTGCCCAAAGGCGCCACCGCGCTTGACCTGGCCTTCGATATCCACTCCGAGCTGGGCGCCCGTTGTATCGGCGCCAAGATCAATTACCGGCTGATGCCCATCAGCCAGGAGCTGAAAAGCGGCGACCAGGTAGAGATCATTACTTCTTCCAAGCAAAAGCCTTCGGAAGACTGGCTCAATTTCGTGGTGACTGCAAAAGGCAAATCCCGGATCAAGTACTATTTAAGAGAAGAAAAAAGGAACATTGCCGAAGACGGCAAAGAGATCCTGTACCGCAAGCTGGATCATATGCATGTTACGCCTTCGGTACAGAATCTGAATGAGCTCTGCGCTTATTTCAAGCTGCCCTCGCCGCTGGACCTGTATTATGGTATTGCAGTGGGCTCCATTGATCTGAAACCGTTGAAATCCTTTACCGTTACGGGCGACAGGCTGTTCCAGCCGCAGAAGGAGACCAAACCTGAAGCCAAGCCGGTACCGCACCATGAGCACGAAAAGGAAATGACGGCCAAGGGTGCGGAGCTGATCATCTTCGGCGAAAGCTCGGACAAGATCCTGTACAAGCTGGCGCAATGCTGCCAGCCTATTCCCGGCGACGACGTATTTGGCTTTATCACTTCGGGTGAAGGGCTGAAAGTGCACCGCACCGACTGTCCCAATGCGGCGCAGCTGATGGCTAACTATGCGCACCGTATCGTGAAGACCAAATGGGCCAAGAACAAGGAGATCTCTTTCCTCACCGGCGTCAAGCTTACGGGCCTCGACGATGTGGGCATTATCCAGGGCATTACCAATGTCATTACCGGCGAGCTGCATATGAACATGCGCTCGATCAGCATCGACTCGAAAGACGGCGTGTTCGAGGGCACTATCATGGTATTTGTGCACGACCGCGAGGAGCTGGATGAGCTGTGCCGCAGACTAGGCAATATCAAAGGTATTACCAAGGTAGAACGAATCGAAGCCAGTGGCGAATAGTATCTTTGCCATTGCAACCACAATGTTTATTTCTTCTCCCGATAACGAATGATCTCTTCCTCTATGCCTTTCCCGCCGGTAAGCTGGTGGCGACAGGCCAGTAGCGCGCAGCACATCACCTTTGACCTGGCAGAGCATTACCAGAAAATGAGCTACCGAAACCGGTACTATCTGGCCGCGCCTGCGGGCAAAATGCTGATGAGCCTGCCCCTGGAAAAAGGGCGCAACCAACGGATACCGGTGCAGGAAGTAAGGCTATCGGAGCGCGATGTCTGGCAGGACAACCATTGGAAGACGATCGTATCGCTTTATGGCCGCGCTCCTTTTTTCGAACATTTTTCCCATCAGCTGGAACCTTTGTTCCGGCAGCCGTTCGCGCTGCTGCATGACTTTAATAAAGCAGGCATAATTCTGGTGACGCAGCTGCTGAAGCTGCCCCTGATCTTCGATGAGACAAGGCAATTTATCGAACGGTACCCGGACGATATTACCGATCTGCGCCACGGCCTCAGGCCACAGCAGCCTGCTGCCGTACCGGAATACTACCAGGTATTTGCCGACCGGACCGGTTTCCAGAGCGATTGTTCTATACTCGACCTGCTGTTTTGCGAAGGCCCATATGCGGCAGTGTGGCTAAGGCAAGAATAGCCATGCATTTTACGGAAAAGAAAATGGCATTAATCCTTCGAGATCAATGCCATTTTTTATCAATATTTCGTATCTTATTGAAGATTCAGCTCCGTTACATCTTCCATTGCTTGCCGGCGAAGCGTTCGCTTACAACCAGCTCTTTGCTGCCGGGTGTGTACTTGTAGAAGCCCTCGCCGCTTTTGGCGCCCAGGAAGCCTGCCTGTACCATATTGCACAGCAGGGTTGCCGGTGCATACTTCTGGTTGCCGAAGCCCATGTGCAGCACATTCATAATAGAGTAGCAGGTGTCGAGACCAATGAAATCGGCCAGCTGCAGCGGGCCCATCGGGTGCGCCATACCCAGCTTCATGATGGTATCGATCTCTTCCACACCGGCAACACCTTCCTGCAGGGCCAGGATCGCTTCGTTGATCAGCGGCATCAGGATACGGTTGGAGATAAAGCCAGGATAATCGTTCACCACGCAGGGAACTTTATTCAGCATCTTGGTCAGATCGAATACAGTCTGGGTAACTTCTTTATCTGTAGCATAGCCGTTGATAATCTCTACCAGGCGCATTACCGGTACAGGATTCATGAAGTGCATACCGATCACCTTACCGGGGCGCTTGGTGAAAGAACCGATGCGGGTAATGGAGATGGAAGAGGTATTGCTGGCCAGGATGGTCTTTTCGGGGCAGAGGCGATCGAGCTCCTGGAAGATCTTGATCTTAAGGTCGATGTTCTCGGAAGCGGCTTCCACAACCAGGTCAGCGTCTTTTACAGCATCGGCCATATCGGTAAATAGTTCGATACGGGAGAGTGCCTGTGTTTTATCTTCAGCAGTAAGCAGGTTCTTAGCCACCTGGCGATCCATATTGGTACCAATCTTAGCCACGGCTTTTTCCAGGGCTTCCCTTGAAATATCAACCATATGCACTTTGCAGCCATACTGGGCAAATACATGGGAAATACCGTTACCCATGGTGCCGGCGCCAATCACGATTACTGTTTTTATCTGCTCCAGGCGGGCTTTGGCCGCCGCATCTAATCCAAGTGTTTCTGTGTTCACTGCTGTTGTTTTTTCTTTAACTTCAGACATGATTAATAATTAATTTTTTTAAAAAACGCCTAAAGGTAACCTTTTTTTAATAATGGCCTGCATGAAAATGGCAGCTATGTGTATCCTCTTGCATACATGAGGAAGCATATAAAAGAAAGAAATGACAAAAATTGCGAGTTGTTATCGAAAATAATAACTTTGCGCCCATGACACGAAAAAACCGCTTATTCGTTGCAGGCAGCTGCCTGCTTTTACTGGCAGCTTGCCAATCTCCCAAAGATCAGATCGTGCGCAAATGGCAGATAGATAGCTTCGAAAGCCCCTTCAGGGATTCTATGGCGAAGGTGCAGGAACATTCCATAGACACCATTACTGTCGTAGACAGCAATATGGCTATGTATGTGGGCACCTTTAATGTAGATAGCTTCAAGATGCTGCTCAAGAAGCAGATCAAGCAACAGAAGGAAGAATATGAAAAAGCCGCAAAAGAAAGCACCCTTACTTTCACCAAAGACGGCTTTATGATCAATGAAGAAGGCAGTGGCCGTAAGGATTCCCTGAAATATACCCTGACGGATGACAAAAAACTGGTGGTAACGCCGATAAACGTTCCAGCAGGTATGCCCAACAAGCCGGATACCATCAATATCGAAAAGATCAGCGCTTCTGAAATGCGCTTTAAGGTGGGCAAAGAAAAGCAGATCATGTACATCAACCTGAAAGCTGCCGGCGAAAACAAGGTTGCTGAAAAGAAAGCCGAAGAGAAAAAATAACTTTTGTCAAGATTCATAACTGGCTACGCCTTCCCGCTACAGGAAGGCGTAGTTTTGTTTTCTAATTCAGGAGAATAAACTATTTTTACCCCCGCTAAAAACAGATCAATAATTTTATGGCAGAAATAGCTTTCCGGCAGGCCTTGCGCGAAGCGCTCAGCGAAGAGATGCGCAGGGATGAAAGGGTGTTCTTAATGGGTGAGGAAGTGGCTCAATACAATGGCGCCTACAAAGTGAGCCAGGGTATGCTCGATGAGTTTGGGCCCCGCAGGGTGATCGACACGCCCATTGCCGAGCTCGGCTTTACCGCTATTGCCGTGGGCGCTGCCAGCAATGGTCTCCGGCCTGTGGTAGAGTTTATGACCTGGAACTTCGCCGTACTGGCCCTTGACCAGATCATGAACCATGCGTCCAAAATGCTTTCCATGAGTGCCGGCCAGTTTGGATGCCCTATCGTATTCAGGGGTCCCAATGGCTCGGCCGGACAGCTGGGCGCGCAGCACTCTTCGGCTTTTGAAAGCTGGTATGCCAACATCCCCGGCCTTAAAGTCGTATCGGTTTCGAACCCTTATGATGCCAAAGGCTTGCTGAAATCGGCTATCCGCGACGATGATCCGGTAGTGTTCCTGGAGTCGGAGCTGATGTACGGCGATATGGGCGAAGTGCCCGACGGCGAGTACCTGATCCCCCTGGGTAAGGCCGCTGTGAAAAGAGAAGGCACCGATGTAACGATCGTTTCGTTCAATAAGATGATGAAAGTGGCCCTGGGCACCGCTGAGGAGCTGGCCAAAGAAGGTATCAGCGCCGAGGTGATCGACCTGCGTACGATTCGTCCGCTGGACAGCGAAACCATTATCAACTCGGTAAAGAAGACGAACCGTCTCGTGATCGTGGAAGAGCAATGGCCCTTCGCTTCGGTTTCTTCCGAGATCAGCTACAGGGTGCAGAAGGATGCTTTTGATTACCTGGATGCACCAATACGCCGCATCTGCTCGGCCGATACCAATATGCACTATGCACCCAACCTGGTGGCGGCTTACCTGCCCGATGTGCCGCGCACGGTGAACCTGGTTAAAGAGGTGATGTATCTTAAAAAATAACAGCGCAAATGCTAAAACAAATTTGACAAACCAAGCGGTTTGTCAAATTTGTTTTAGCGATTACCGGCGCTATAATAAAATAGCTTATTTTAGCGTTTAACCACTGAATCGCAGTGAAAAAAGACATGTTTTTACCCTTAAAGAAAATCTTCCTGCCGGCCTTATTCCTCTCCGGGATGATCAAAGCTCCGGCGCAGGAGTTTTACCAGTCGACGGAATACGGCGTATTGTTAGGGGCATCCACTTATTTCGGCGATATTAATCCCAACTACGGCTTAAAATACATCCGGCCGGCCGGCGGGCTTTTCCTTCGCTACCACCTGAATCCCTATATCGCCGTGCGTGGCGCTGTCAATTATACTAAGGTAGGCTACGACGACAAATTCACCTCCAACCCTTACCAGCAGCAGCGCAACCTTAGCTTCCGTTCCGATATCGTTGAGGCTAATCTGATGGCTGAGTTCAACTTTTTCTGGTTCTCTACCGGCGATCCGCAGCATCGTTTTACGCCTTATCTTACCGGCGGTATCGGCGCGTTCTACTATGAACCGTACACGACCTTTAACGGACTTCGTTACAACCTGCGCCCCCTGGGCACCGAAGGCCAGAATACCGCAGAGTTCAAAGACCGCAAATACAAGCCTTACAGCATTTGCCTGCCGGTAGGCGCAGGGATCAAATACTGGCTGGGACCGGGCTTCAATTGCAGCTTCGAGATCGTGAACCGCTTTACGTTTACCGATTATATAGATGATGTAAGCCATACTTATGTGGGCGCCGATCGCTTCATCTCCAACCCTATGAACCCAAGCGTGGCATCCCAGCTCCAGGACCGCTCCCTCTCGGTTGACGGGCAAAAGCTGGGCCGTGCGGGCAAGCAAAGGGGCGACAATGCCAGCAAGGACCAGTACCTGATGGTGCAGCTCTCCTTTTCTTTCCAGCTGAAGACCTACAAATGTCCTTCGCATCTGGAAGGCTTGTGGCAGCCGGATTAAGCGTATCTTTGCGGCGCAAATTCAATCCAGTACTATTTTAATGGCAGCGATCTTCGATATGGACGGCCTGTTGCTCGACACAGAACCGTTATGGGGCATAAGCATGCTCAAAGTAGCCACACATTACCAGGTGCCCGTCGGCCCCGATTTTTTCAAGTTTACTACCGGCTTAAGAATATACGAGGTTACCGAATTCTGGAAGGAAAAATTCGGCTGGCCGGGTAATACCACCGCCAAGCAGCTGGCCGAGGATATCCTGGACGATATTATAGCCTTGTCCAAAGCGGAAGGCGGCGTGATGCCCGGCGCGGAAGCCTGCCTGCAATGGCTGCAGCAGCATGATGTCAAAACGGGGCTGGCCACCTCCTCCCCCACCCGTATGCTCAATGAGCTGATCGGCCATTTTAAGCTCAACGAATATTTCGCGGTGCTCACTTCTGCAGATACGGCATTGTTCGGCAAGCCGCATCCCGAAGTCTATCTTCAATGTGCGCATGCGCTTACGGAATCGCCCTGGAATTGCGTGGCGCTGGAAGATTCGGTGAACGGGATGATCTCGGCCAAAGCCGCGCGTATGAAGGTGATCGTGGTGCCTGAACCCGCAAGGTATGATGATGCGCGCTTCGGCCTGGCCGATGTAAAGCTGCCTACCCTGGAAGCCTTTTCTGAAGCGGTATGGCAATCACTTTGCTAACCGGCCTTTATAACCTTACCTGACTATACGCCGCTTAACCTTATTTCTTTTTTGTTTTGGGCTTCACCAGGTCGTAGGAGTGATCGATCAGCTCTTTGATCAGCTTATCGCCCAGGCTACCGTCGACGATCACCGTATTCCAGTGCTTTTTGTTCATATGGTAGCCGGGAATGATGCTCTCGTGTTCTTCGCGCAGCTCCAGCGCCCGGTCCGGGTCGCATTTGGCATTAAAAGACACGGGCATCGCATCGAGGCTCAGCAGCAGGAACATTTTCCCGGCGACCTTAAATACCAGCGCACCTTCGCCGAAGGGGAAGCCTTCTTCGGCGTCTTCTTTGGCAAGACAATAGCTTCTTATGGACTCTGCGTTCATCGGTTTCAGGCTTTATGGATCTTTTCTAAAAGGTAATCGAGCCCCAGCAGCTCCGCGCTGGCTGCGACAGCATTGATGCTGACACCCAGCACGCCATGAATGCCTATATTCTGCCCGGTAAAGAGCAGGTTAGGGATCTTGGTCCTGATGGGAATACGGGTACCGGCAGGATTCTGCACATCGGCCATCACACCGTAAATGCTGCCGTCGGAGGTACCCATATAATCACGGAAGGTAAGTGGTGTCGCTACTTTGAAAGCCTGTATATGCTGCTTCAGCTCAGGATAACGCTGCGCCACCGTGTCGATAAGCAAGGCCGCCTTTTTCTCTTTGAAGGCATGATATGCCGTGTCGCGCGCTGAAGGTTCTGCCGTAATGTTTCGGGTATGGCTCCAGGCATCCAGCTCTGCAGCATGCATATAGGTCAGTATCGCTACGGTATCGGCATAGCCGGGGTTTTGATCATCGGCGCCGAAATAGAGCGCATAGTTGGCCGGCCATTCACCGGGCCGATAAGCAACCGCTGCAAATACATCAGCGCTGCGGTTCCAGTAGATATTGTGATTGCGGTACGGGATCTTGCCCGGCTGCAATACGATATTGACCATAAAGGCCGATATCGAGTTCTCAGCAGCCAGGATACGCTTGCGGTATACCGGCTTGATGAGATTGCAATCGATCCAGGACAGCGCCATAGCAGGATGTACATTAGCGATAAAATGCTTTGCCCGGTACGCCGCACCTGTGGCCGTAACGGCGCTATGGATCAGGCCGTCTTTTTCGGTAAGGCGTGTGACTTTTTCATTGCGGAAAATAACACCGCCATGCTCCTGCAGCCGGCGCCACAGCAGCTTTGATATCTGCGAGCTGCCGCCCCTGATCTTATAGGCGCTGTCGATATAGCTTTTGGTCACGAGGGCATGGACGTAGAAAGGAGTCTTGTCGCGGGAACCGGCATAGAGCAGGTTGTTGCCCATCAGCACATGCTGCAGCTTCTCATCGGAAATGCGCTGCATCATATCCTGCATGGTCCAATGGCTCACTGCTTCCTTTTCGGAAGCGTCGCCGTTCCGGAGATTGTACAGCGGGAAGCTGTCGCTTACCTGCTGCAGGATCTGAACGTAGTCGTCGAGGGCGCCGTCCGAACCCCTGAAATAGGGTTTGAGCACCTCGGCAAAATGGTTCAGCCCCTGGGCATGGGGGTAGGCCTGCTGATCGTCGCCGAAGATAACCTGGTCAAAGCCGTTCTCATCGAGCTTGTTCAGTCCGAGATCGCCGAGGATACCGGCATAGCGGAATAAGCGGTGCTGACTTTGTCCTTCGTCCAGCGCCCCTACGTAGTGCACGCAGGAGTCGAAAAGTTTTTTTTCAAAAGAGAAGGTCTGAAGACAACCACCGACCTGTTTGTTTTGTTCTATTACAGCAACGTGCAGACCTTCCTTCGCCAGGAAAACTGCGCTGAGCAAACCGCCCAACCCGGAGCCAATGATCACGACATCGTAAATTGCCACTGCTAAGAATCCAAAAACAACCAGGTGCGAAGATTAAATTATTTTTCCACATATCCATCAATGAAAGTTGATAACTATGGCTAACAATAAAATAATGGCTTGAAAAAACTGATTTATACATAACTTTAAGCAACGCGCCACCCGGATAGCGCCTCCCGTGGCCTATGAATGACCAGTTCCACTATTACGTACATTAAACTGACAGACTTTGACAGAAATCATCATCAATCTCGAGACCGTAAACCCGATTGAATTCTTCGGTGTAAACAACAGCAAATTTGACATCCTGAAGAAAAAATTTCCCCTCTTAAAAATATTATCGCGCGGTACGCAATTAAAACTTGCGGGCAAACCGGAAGAAGTAGAAGCCGCACGTGAAAAGATCGACCTTATCGTTAAATACCTGGAGCGCAACGGTAATCTCTCCGAAAATTACTTTGCACAAATACTCGGCGATGCCGAAGACGACGGTGACGGTACCGGCGACAATGCCAATATCATCGACGGCAACGATATCCTGGTTTTCGGTCCTAACGGCAAGGTGATCCGCGCCAAAACGCAGAACCAGAAGAAAATGGCTGCCGTATCGGAAAAAAATGACATCATCTTTGCCATAGGACCGGCGGGTACGGGCAAAACCTATACTGCTGTAGCCCTTGCTGTACGGGCGCTTAAGAATAAGGCGATCAAAAAGATCATCCTGACCCGTCCCGCGGTGGAAGCTGGCGAAAGCCTCGGTTTTCTGCCCGGCGACCTGAAAGAAAAGATCGACCCTTACCTGAGGCCTTTGTACGATGCGCTGGACGACATGATCCCCAGCGACAAGCTGAGCTATTTTATGGCCAACCGCGTGATCGAGATCGCCCCGCTGGCTTATATGCGCGGACGCACCCTCGACAATGCTTTCATTATTCTTGACGAGGCCCAGAATGCCACCGACCTGCAGCTGAAAATGTTCCTGACCCGTATCGGGCCTTCAGCCAAGGCGATCATTACCGGCGACCTGAGCCAGGTCGATCTGCCCAAGAACCAGAAATCGGGCCTGGGCAAGGCTGTAAGAATACTCAAAAATATCCCCGGCATTGCTCATATCGAGCTTAGCGGCAGCGATGTGGTCCGCCACAGGCTGGTTAAAGCAGTAATTGCCGCTTACGACAAAGAAAACGAGCGGGAAGAAGAGCTGGAAGAAATGCGCAAAGAACGCAGAAGCGCACTGAAGGCCGAACAACAACAATGATTCATATACGACAGCGTGTATAAGCAAGAAGTCAAGTTTAAAAACTTGACTTCTTGCTTATACATCAGATCATTTTGCCTTTCCAGCGACCGCTGAGCAGGTAACCGCCGGCAGTAAGCAGCAGGCAGCCCCAGTAAACAAATTCAGAGGCCCAGGCTACATGCAGGGAAGCCCGCAGCCGCTCTACAGCGATAGTGATATACACGATATAGACGCAAACGCAGAAGACTTCAATACAGAGGTTAATAAGGGTATTGCCGGTACCGATCACGGCATTGAAACAGATGGTGGCCATGCACATAATGAGCGAGGAGATCGCCAGCACCCGCAGGCTGTTGACACCCATAGCGATCACTGCCGTATCGCTGGTATAGGCGCCGAGGAAGGTTTTGGGAAAGAGAAAGAGGAAAAGCGAAATACAGATCGTATAGGTGAAGCTGATGGTGATGATCTTTTTGACCAGCGGTACCACACGCTCTGTTTGCCCCTGCCCTATAATATTGCTGACCATTGTATTGCAGGTAGAAGCAAGGGCCCAGGTACCGATGCTGACAATGCCCAGCACACTGCGCAGGATATGCGAGGTGGCCAGCTGGGTTACACCCAGGTGCTCAACGTAGATATAGAAGATCTGCCAGCCGCCTATGCTGAAAACGTATTGCAGGATCAGTGGTGCGGCAACTTTGAGGGTTTGTATCGAAATACGGCTGTCGGGCCGCAGGTAACGGGTAACGGGATAGCGGCGATGCAGTCCCTTAAGAAAAAAGAGGCTGTACATCACAAGGCAATAAATAACCTCTGCCGCGATAGAAGCTGCGGCAGCGCCTTTGAGCCCCATGCGGGGCAGGCCCCAGTTGCCGAAGATCAGGCCATAGTCGAGGGCAACATTGACCAGGTTGGCCAGCAGGGCGCCATAAATCAGCAGGCGCGAACGATTGGTGGCAATGTAAAAGGCATTGACCAGCTGTGTGAGCATCAGGAAAGGCAAGCCCCATATACGCAGGTACAGGAAATCGATCGTGGCAAAGAAAATGTTCTCATCCTTCAGACTGTAGCCGAATAGCAAAGGCGTAAACCAGAACGAAAGCATCATGAGCAGCAGCGAGCCCATGGCGGAAAGGAAAAGACCATTGGTAAAGGTCCGGCTCAATCCCTGCATATCATTCTCACCCGCCCGTCGCGACAGGAGCACCATGATCCCGTTGGAAAGGCCGAAGCCGATATAAGTGAGCAGGAGGTAGTAAATGCTGGTGAGGCCGTTGACTACCAGCTCCAGCTGGCCCAGCCGCCCGAGGAATACGGCATTGGCCATAAAACTGATCTGCGGAATGAGCAGGGACAGTGAAATGGGTGCTGCCAGCTTCAATATTTGTCGTCTAGAGGCGGTGAATTGCATTAATCCGGGGCTGCAGTTGTCGGTTGAACCGCGGACAAAATTATTCTATTAATTTTGCGCAGCACATTTTTGCACTGAAAATATTTCAATATCCCAGCCAATGTCCCTCATCAAGCAAGAGATACTGCAACCCGTCAGGCATTTCAACATGCACGACGACCCGTTGACCAATATAGAAACCCTGCACCTGATCGTATGGGATAAAGGCTTGTGTATTGCGGGCTACGATGCAAACAGCAATGTGCTCACGGCTAAAGTATACCATTATGCGCCATGGAATATGGCCGCCATCGAATCTATCTTCATTAATGAGCCGCTGGTAGCAGGCCCCCAGCCGGTTACCCATATCTGGATCGCTGACGAAAGAACCATAGTTATTCCCCGTCCGCTGTACGAAAAAGAAGCTGCTGCCTCCTGGCTGCGCCGCTTTCATTTTATTGAGGCGGGCGAGCACGTGCACGCCACACCCGTGGCCCAGGTACTGGCAGCTGTTGTCAGCTACCCGGTGCAGGAAAAGCTGGCACAGCTGGTACAGAAATATTTTGCCGAGGGGCATATAGAAGCCCTTTCGGGGGCGATCCTGTGCCAGGAGCCCACGCCACAGGATTATGCCGACCTTGTTTTCCTCGACACCGTAGTGCTGCTCAGCGCCGGCAGCAAGGACAAGCTGCTGCTGCACCAGGTAATGGAGATGAGCGATGTACATAACCTGCTCTATCGCCTGGCCCTCATCTGCCAGGAGCATAGCCTGCAGCAAGAAGAGCTGAGGGTAACGGTTTCCGGGCTTTGCCTTTCCGATACGGTGCTGGAAGAACTAAGGCAGTTCTTTCCCAGGATCACGGTGCCCGGCTCGGAACAATTTGCCTCTTTTACTCTATTAAGCAAGCTGATATCATGCGCATCATAGGCGGCACACACGGCGGCAGGAAGCTCCATCCTCCCACCAATATGCCTCACACACGGCCCACAACAGATGTGGCCAAGGAAGGGCTGTTCAATATCTTACAGAACCAGATCGATTTTGAGGGCATTAAAACGCTGGATATCTTCGGCGGTACCGGCAGCATCAGCTACGAGCTGGCTTCAAGGGGTGCAGCCGATCTTACCATTATCGAACGGGACAAGCACATGGCTGCTTTTATCCGCAAAAGCGCGGCTGAATTTGGTTTCAACCAGATACACCTATTGCAGACCGAGGTATTCAAGTTCCTGAAATCCTGTACCGACCACTACGATTTCATTTTTGCCGGCCCACCTTATGCCCTGGTAGAGATCGATAGCATCCCGGACATCATTTTCGAACGGAAATTACTACGGTCCGATGGCCTGTTTATCCTGGAACATACGCCCCGCAACAATTACGAAGAGCATGCGCATTTCCTTAAGGTAAAAAATTACGGCACCACCCTGTTCTCTTTCTTCGGTTACGAGGAAGAGGAGCATGTCTGATCTTTCTTTTGTAACATCGCCCTTGCCGGCGCATGCACTCGCTACAAACCTTTTGCTCCTACGGAGCAATTTCATGGATGATTGTGTTTGCTACAAACCTTTTGCTCCTACGGAGCAATTTCATGGGTGATTGTGTTTGCTACAAACCTTTTGCTCCTACGGAGCAATTTCATGGATGATTGTGTTTCCCTACAAACCTCTTGCTCCTACGGAGCAATTTCATGGATGATTGTGTTTCCCTACAAACCTTTTGCTCCTACGGAGCAATTTCATGGATGATTGTGTTTCCCTACAAACCTTTTGCTCCTACGGAGCAATTTCATGGATGATTGTGTTTCCCTACAAACCTCTTGCTCCTACGGGGCAATTTCATGGATGATTGTGTTTCCTACAAACCTTTTGCCCCTACGGGGCAATTTCATGGATGATTGTGTTTCCCTACAAATCTCTTGCTCCTACGGAGCAATTTCATGGATGATTGTGTTTCCCTACAAACCTCTTGCTCCTACGGAGCAATTTCATGGATGATTGTGTTTCCCTACAAACCTCTTGCTCCTACGGGGCAATTTCATGGGTGATTGTGTTTCCCTACAAACCTCTTGCTCCTATGGGTAAAGCGGTCCGTTGATCGGGACACATAACGCGGAGCAGTGGCTGAATAGCCTTATGAAAAAAGCATCCGGCATTGCGCTATACGCTGTGCCAGGAACTCCTTATCGGCGGGCGTGGCCGCGAGCGCCAGGGCACGGGTATAAGCATCACAAGCATCAGCCATCAACCCCATACGCCGGCAAATATCGCCTTCAGCCGCGGGCAGCATGAAATTAGCTTCCAGATCACTGCTCCGGAGCCCACGCAGATCATCAAGGCTCCGGGAGCCAGGTAGATAGCTTTCGGCCAGGATACGGTTGAGCGTTACCATCGAAGAAGGATACAGGCGTTCCAGTTGCCGGTACAGCGCCGCGATCCCGGGCCAATCGGTATCGGCAAAGCAGGCAGCCCGGCAGTGCTGCGATGCGATAAGCGCCTCCAGGTAAAAGCGATTGGGCTGCTGCGGCATAGCCCTTCCGAGATAGTAATAAGCTTCTTCTATAAAGACCTTGTTCCAACGGCTGCGGTCCTGTTCTTCCAGGCTAAGCTGCGTGCCGGTAAGGCTGAACCGGGCAGGAAAACGGGACAGGTTAAAGAACATCAGCGCGATCAGGGCTTCAGCTTCACCGCCGGTACCGGCTTGTTCCGCAACCAGCTTTGCCAACCGCAACGCTTCGTAGCACAGGTCATTGTCTATAGTTGCTTTTTTTCTCGTGCTTTTGTATCCTTCATTGAACATGAGGTATAGCACCATGAGCGTCGTATGCAGCCGTTCCGGCGACAAGACAGGCAAACTGAAGGGAGCAGGAAGTGCTTCTCTGCGAAGGAGGGCCTTGCTTCTCGTCAGGATCTTCTTGGCAGCTTCCGGCTGTATGAGTAAGGCATTGGCGATCTCCGGTACGCCGAAGCCGCAGAGGACATACAGCGTAAGCGCGATCTGGTTGCGGGGAGAGAGCACCGGATGGCAGCACAGGAGCAAAAGCTTTAGCTGACTGTCCCGTATTTCACCCGGGGCAAAAAAAGGTTCTATCTCTTGTTCAATACCTTGAATTGCCGGCAGCGACGCATGCGCCGACGATCGTCTTTGCTCCTGCTTCAGGTAATTGATCGCCTTATGCTTGGCTACCTGCATGAGCCAGGCCGGGGGGTGATCGGGCATGCCGGAGAAACGCCAGCTCGTCAACGCGGCCTCAAAGGTATCCTGTACGATATCCATAACCTTGTCAATATCCTGCAGACCAAACAGGCGCGACAATACGGCAACCATCTTTCCCGAGTGTTCCCGGAAAAGATGAGCTGCCAGCTGTGGTATAGGATCTGTGTGTGGCATAGTCAGCTTTTATTCGGTCAGGATCACTTCTCTTATTTCGACCATACCGCCATAATCGAGGGAAGGACAGCCGCGGGCAATACGCGTGGCCTCCTCCAGCGAGGGCGCCAGCAGGAAATAAAAGCCGCTTACGCCTTCTTTGGCCTCGATGTAAGGGCCGTCGGTAATCATGCGTTCACTGCTCTTTATGTACTTCCCTGCGGGTGTAAGCGGGTTACCGCCTTTAAAATGCCCTTGCTGTACCAGCGTTTCCACCCATTTGACATGGCGTTCGATATCTTCCTGCATCTGTTGCGGGGTCATTTTGCCATAGTTGTCCAGGTCTTCCCGGATCAGCATCAGAAATTCTTTCATTGTCGTTGCTTTACTTTTTTGAAATAATAAGGTTACCGCTTATAGTGACAACAAGCACCTGCTTTCCGGGACATTTTTTTGCTTTATTCTTATGGTGTCTTTCCGGCCTTGCCAGAATTGTTTTCAGACCAGCCAGAAAAGCATCAAAGCGTGCAAGATGCAGCCCAATGAGACACTGTCAACATAGAGCCATTATTCCCCTTTCTTTAGGGAAAGATTATTCAAGCAGCTCCGCATCGCCTTCATCGAGCAGGTTCAGGTTTACCGAATCGGCGCCGGCAATACCTTCTACGCTTCCTCTGATGTGGGCGGCATTCAGCAGCACTTTCTCCAGCTGCTTTTCCCTCGCTTTCCAGAGGCGCTCCATCGCATCGCGCTCTTTTTGTATGCTCAGCTTCATATTGAGGAAGCCTTCACGTATAGCTTTCCATTGCTCTCCGAATTCGTGGCCTGTGAGATAGTCGTACAGCATCACCATTTTGTCTCCCTTGTTCTCACCGCTTTTCCTTGTTTCCGCTACTTTCAGCAAACCGTTGCGCAACAGCAGGGCCACGCTGCGCACCTCGGCAAAAGAGCAGATATACACACCGTCCTTTTCGCCGAAGCGGTCCATATCGCGGGGAAAGGCTTGCGTCACGATCACGGCTATATCGGCGCCCAGCTGGCGCATATCGGCTTTCAGCTTTTCGATCCAGTCGATGGCGAATTCCTTCGTCCGTTTGCTCTCGTAAATAATCTTACCGGCTTCCTGTCCGTAGTGATTGCGCACCACCTGGATACAATCGGCGCCACGCACGCCTTTGCCCACCTCGCTTACCTGGTCGAAGGGAAAGGTCGATTGCAGCAGCTCTTCCAGTAACAGCTCCTGCACTTCGCCCTGCAGCTGCATGCTGCCCTGCTCGGCTTTACGCTTCATTTCGTCCACCAGCTTTTTCTGGTCTTCGATCTGCTTTTCCAGCTCACGGGTACGGAGCTGGTATTCCTGGTCCTTCACCTGCATACGCTCGGCCTGCTCGGCCTGCAGCTGCTCTTTCAGGCGTTCGCGTTCCTGGATCAGCTGACGCTGCAGCTGCAGTTCCAGCTCTTCTTCCTTATCTTTCAGCGCCTTTTCCCGCTGCAGGTATTCAAGCTCTTTTTTGCGGGCTTCCTTCAACTTTTCTTCATTCTCCTCGGCCGACTGCTGCAGCACCTTCAATTGTGTTTCATAATCCGACGACAATTTTTTGCGCACCTGCTCTTCCAGCTGCACCTGCTGCATTTTCAGCTCGTTGTCCAGCTGCTGCCGGAAGAGCGTTTCCTGCTGTTCCTGCATTTTGCGGAATTCATCGTCCTTCCGCTGCGCCTCCTCTTCCTTCTGCTTTTTATAATCGAGCATCTGCTTGCGCAGCACCTGCTTCTCTTTTTCAATATTTTCCTTCAGCTCATCGTTCAATGCTTCTTCCAGCGGGAATTCGGAGCCGCAGCTGGGGCATTTGATCATCGTTGCCATACCTCAAAAATTTTGTGTGCCAAATTACAAAAGGAAATCGACATGCTTTGGCGGAGCATCGTGCCGGATAAAAAAGGAATTCTTACCTTGCAGACTTCAAACCCAACCTTCATGCAACGTATCTGCGTGTTTCCAGGCTCTTTCGATCCCGTTACCAAGGGACATATCGATATTATCCAACGTTCCATAGCCCTGTTCGACAAAATAGTGATCGGCGTAGGTATCAACTCCAACAAACAACCCATGTTCAGCGCTGAACAAAGAGTAGGCTGGATACGCGAGATATTTAAGGAAGATCCCCGCATTGAAGTGTCTGCCTACGAAGGCCTTACCGTCAACTTTTGCAAAAGCGTAGGCGCCAATTTTATTCTTCGCGGAGTCCGTTATGTAAGCGATTTCGAATATGAAAAAGCGATCGCCGATATGAACCGTATGCTGGAACCCGGGCTGGAAACGGTCTTCCTGACCAGCTCCCCGGAATTCTCAACAGTATCGTCCACGCTGGTGCGGGATGTGATCCGTAACCACGGCAAGGTCGATATGTTTATTCCCGAGGCAGTGAAATGGTAGTCTCGTGCCCTTCACCTTTGCACATCCGGCGATCGTATTGCCTTTGGGTCGCTTCCCGCCGAAATATGTATCACTCACAGGATTAATAGCCGGGAGTATGGTGCCCGATGCAGAATATTTTATCCGCTTCCGGGTGCTCAGCATTTACAGCCATAGCCTGGCAGGGGTATTCTGGTTCGATCTGCCGTTGGCCCTGTTGTGCGCTTTCCTGTTCCATCTTATCGTCCGGGATCCGCTGATCCATCACCTGCCGCCTTTGCTGCGTCGAAGGCTCAAGGCATATCTATCTTTTGACTGGGCCCGGTATTTCTGCATACGCTGGTATATCGTTATTCTTTCGACCCTGCCGGGCGCTATTTCTCATCTGGCATGGGATGGGTTTACGCATGCCGGCGGGTATTTTGTGCAACACTGGCCGTGGCTTGGTGTAATCGTGAACTTTGGGAATGTAGCCCTACCAGCATATAAGCTACTACAGCATGGAAGCAGCGTTGCCGGTTTGCTCGTGATCGCCTGGTGTTTGCTGCATCTTCCTGTTCTTACGCCACAATGGGATGGGGATACCGCCATATATTACTGGCCGGGCATAGGCCTTTTGACGATAGCTATTGTAACTATGCGCCTCCTCGCAGCGCAGGGGAATCTAGCGGCAGGTCATGTCATCGTTTCTTTTATTGCAGCCTTTTTGATAGCGCTGCTGCTGGTTTCGGTCCTGACACGCAAAAGGCGCACCGGGTATGAAGGGACGAGGTAATGCGGCGGCTTACTGCCAGCGCTTACCCGATTCAAAAAGGATTTCCTTGATGGCTTCGTAAGAATGATGCACATAGCTGCCGAGCTTCTTTTCGGCTACCCAGCGGGCTTCCAGGATATTCTCCTCTTTTTGCGGATACAGTTCAAAGGCCTTGTCGGTCTTCATATGGTACCAATGCGTGGTCTTCAGCAATTCGGTGCCCCCCTGGTCGTAGACATGGTAGGTCTCGCAGATCTTGTCGCCGAGATTGAGCTTAGGCAGACCTGTTTCTTCGATCACTTCCCTTACGGCACAGTCTTCAATGGCCTCGCCGTCGTCGCGTTTTCCTTTGGGCAGGTCCCACTTACCTCTGCGGTAGATCATGAGCACGCCACCTTCGGGATTGCTAACCACACCACCTGCAGCTTCAATAGGCTCATAAGTACTGTTCAGCTCCCGGATCAGCGCGTCTACCGATATATCTTCGATAATAACGCCCAGGCTGACCAGGCCGGCCAGGTGTTTTTTGGCCTGCCTGAAATTACGGGGAAAGGCGCCGGTGAGCAAAAGATAGCCTGCGGCAATGGGATGATCGGCAATGTATTGACCGGCTGAATTGGTAAGGATCAAGGGCCGGTTGTTGATATATATTTTACGGGAGAAGTGCATGGATTACGGTCGGTATCTGGATAGAAGGCGATGGATCGCCTCCCGCGAAGGTAGCAAATGAAGCAGCTAAAAAAAATAATAAATAATCGCAACCCTGCCGGATAAAGCTGTAAGTTTGCGCCTCATGAGTACAGCTTCCCTTTTTGCAGAAAAACTGCTCCACATCAAGGCATTAAAAATAATGCCCGACCAGCCCTTTACCTGGGCTTCCGGCTGGAAGTCGCCGGTATATTGCGACAACCGTAAGATCCTTAGCTATCCTCATGTGAGGGATTATGTCAAGAGTGAATTGGCCAATACCATCATGGAACACTTTCCTGATGCTGAGGCGCTGGCCGGTGTGGCTACTGCGGGTATTCCCCACGGCGCCCTGGCTGCCGACCTGCTACGCCTTCCTTTTGTTTATGTGCGCAGCAAGCCCAAAGAACATGGTCTCAGCAACCAGATCGAGGGTGTCCTGACGGCAGGTCAGAAAGTGGTGGTGATCGAAGACCTGGTATCGACCGGTATGAGCAGCCTGGAAGCAGTGGAAGCGCTGCGCCATGCCGGCGCCGAAGTGATCGGTATGTGCGCGTTGTTTACTTATGGCTTCCCCCAGGCTGCAGAAGCCTTCGAAAAAGCGGGGGTAAAGCTGATTACGCTCAGCAATTACAATGCGCTCATTGAAGTAGCCGAGACCCAGGGCATCGTTCAGGCTGCCGATCTGGATAAGCTGGCGCAGTGGCGCCTGTCGCCTGCCGCCTGGGGCCGGTAATTCTTAAGAAAAGAAACAACAGGGCCTCCAACCCATAGCCAATATAAAAGCGGAACTACAGCTGTAGTTCCGCTCTCTTTTTGATTTACCTTCAAGGAGATTAACCTTCCTGGTTTGCTTCTTCGGCAGGAGCTGCTTCGTCATTACCTTCGGCAGGCGCTTCAGCTTGTGCAGCAGCAGTTGCGGCGGCTTTAGCAGCATTCTTCTCTTCTACGCGACGTACAGATTCCTGGGCAACGCTGTGACGTTTTTCCTGCTTGTGCTTGCGGTGCGCTTCTTCACGCTTGGCAACCAGCTGCTCGTGCTCAGCATTCCACTTTTCAAATTTTTCGTTTGCTGTCTTTTCATCAAACAGACCAAGAGACACGCCACGCATGAGGTGCTTCATATACAGCACGCCTTTGAAAGAAAGGATGCGGCGAACGGTATTGGTCGGTTGTGCACCTTTATGCAGCCAATCCAGTGCTCTTTCGTTGTTGATACGGATTGTAGCCGGAACAGTAAGCGGGTTGTAAGTACCCAGCTTCTCGATGAATTTACCATCGCGGGGAGAGGTGCTGTTTGCTGCTACAATGAAATAGAACGGGCGTTTTTTGGACCCGTGGCGTTGCATTCTGAGTTTAACCGCCATAGAAATGGAAATTGTTTTTGAGTAAAAAAATAAATTTTGGATTGCGAAGTTAACTCTATTTTTTTGAAAATGAGTTTGTGAAAGCGAAATAATTCCTGCGTCCTTAACATTTTTTAACGATAAGCCCCTTCCTTTTACAAGACCAGGTTATCGATCAGTCTTATTTCACCGATATAAGCGGCGATAAGGGCTACCATTTTCCTCGAAGGGTCGTAATCGGGCAGCAGCTCGAGGGTAGCAGCATCGGCCAGCTCGATATAGTCGGGCCGGAAGCCTTTATGGATCAGCAGTTCACGGCATTCCTTCTGCACAACGGAGAAGGATTGCATTCCTTTTTTGGACTGGATGGATACCAGGCATTGGTAGATGAGTCCGGCCAGGCTACGCTGCGTTTCGGTAAGCCTGCGGTTGCGGGAGCTCATGGCCAGGCCATCGGGCTCCCGGGTGGTGGGCACGCTTTCCAGGGTTACGTCCAGGTGGCGTATATCGATGAGGCGCCGCAGCACAGCCACCTGCTGAAAATCTTTTTGTCCCAGGTAAAGCTTATGCGGCTTTACGATGCGCAGCAGCCGTTCTACCACCTGCGCCACACCCTGAAAATGGCCTGGCCGGTAAGCACCTTCCAGCACACTTTCCAGGTAGCCCAGGTCGTAGGGCTCTTGGATATCGCGGCCATCGGGATATACTTCCGCTACATCTGGCAGGAACAACACATCACAGGCGGCTTCTGTGAGCAGGGCGATATCCTGCTCGGTGGTACGGGGATATTTTTCCAGGTCAGCGGCGTTGTTGAACTGGGTGGGATTGACAAAGATGCTGCATACCGTAAGGGCAGGTACCTGCTGCGCTGCTTTCAGCAGGGAAAGATGCCCTTTGTGCAGCGCACCCATAGTCGGCACGAAGGCAATGATCTTTCCCTGGGCCCGCTGAGCATCCAGGTAGGCTGCAATATCTTTTACTGTTTTGAAAATGAACATAATGAAATAAATAAAATCGTACAGCGGCAAGGCCATGAAAGGCCTCTTTGCGACAAGGTTTCCGTTATTTTATAATAATTACGTACCTTTGCCGCCAAACCTACGGGAAAATGACGGGATTTTTCTGTTTTCACAGGAAAGATTTTTCAGGAAAAAGCCGTGTTTTCCCGACGCGCGCAGGATTTTTTTATTCAAGCAAAGACAACTAAACTTTCTTCAGGAAACAATCAACTTGTTCATGTCAGTACAAAGTAAGAAGCGCATACTCATTATCACCAACGAGCTATCCCCTTATCTTGAAATTACCGATTTTGCCCATATCCTTAATAAGCTTTCTGTAAAAACCTTTGACTCCGGTATGGAGATCAGGGTGATTATGCCCCGCTTTGGCATTATCAATGAGCGCAGGCATCGCTTGCATGAGGTGGTAAGGCTTTCGGGCATCAACGTGGTAGTAGATAAGGACGACCATCCGCTCCTGATTAAAGTAGCGTCGCTGCCCAATGCCCGTCTGCAGGTATATTTCATGGACAACGAAGACTTCTTTAAGCGGAAAGCTGTTTTTCGCGATGAGCATGAGCATTTCTTCGACGACAATACCGAACGGCTGATCTTTTTCTGCAAAAGCGCGCTGGAGATCGTTAAAAAATTCGGCTGGCCTCCCGACGTGATCCACTGCCACGGCTGGATGACTTCCCTGATCCCGATGTTCCTGAAGACCTCTTATAAAAAGGAACCCGTTTTTGCCCATTCGAAGTCGATCTACACTGCTCAGAAAGAGCAATTTCCCGAGTCGCTGGGCGCCGATTTCCTCAAAATGGTCATGAACAGCGCCGCATTGAAAGACAAAGATGTGGAGCCCTATAATAAAAGCAACAACGAAGCGTTAATTTATGGAGCCTGTAAATATGCCGATGTGATTATCCACGGCGAAGAAGGGCTGAACAAAGAGATCGTTTCTGAATTCAAACCCGGGAAAGGAAAAAAGGTAATCCCTTACAACCCGGACTGGATGGAGAATACCGAACCGCTTTTCGAGCTTTACCAGAATCTATCCCAGGACTAAATTATTGATCACAACAGAAACAGAAATCGTTGAAGACCACATTCTATAAAAATTTAAAAGCCTTTACGCTCTGTGCAGGCTTTTTTTCATTGGCGGCCTGTAAGGAAAAAAGTATCGTAAAACCCGACCTTATTCCGCCCGTGGATAACATACACACTTTCGAGGTCAAGGATTTTAACATGACCGTGAATAATCTGTATTACGACTCCATCTGGACGAACGACAAGGACTACCGGATTGTCAGCATCGGCGCCCTCAGCAACGATCCGTTCTTTGGCAAGACGCAGGCAGGCCTTTATATCCAGTTTCTTCCGCCCTCCGAAGGCTTTGCCTTTCCTACGGGCACTATTATCGACTCTGCCCTCGTATCGCTGCCGTTCAATAATTTCAAGTATGCTGATACCGCAAGCAACAGCACACTCAGCCTGAAAGCCTATGAGATTACCGATCCTTTTGCCCTGGGCGACGGCACCCGCAAGTACTATGCTTTCAACAGGGTAAGCTACAAGCCGACGGCAATCGGCGCCAAGACCTTTACCCTGAAATCGCTGAGGGATACTGTTCCCGTATTCAGGACGGATACTATAGGCGGCCTGCTGCGCATGCGGCTGAGCGACGCCTTCTGCGAGCAATTCCGCAGCATGCCGGCCTCCGCCACAGCAACCAACGCCAGTTTCCTGGATTTCTTCAGGGGCATTTACCTGGGCCCGGATTCTACTGTGCAGCAAAATACGATAGCTTCATTTGCCCTTGCCGGCGCCAGTACCAATCTTTTATACTCGGGCGCACAGATGGAATTCTTTTATCACACATCAACCAACGATACGGTGAAGCGGGCGCTGTTCCCGTACAATAGTCTGCTGTGCTCCTTCTTTAACGGTATTTATCACAATTATACCGGCGCCCCGGTGCAAGCTTACCTATCCAACCAGCAGGCATCGCGGGACTCTGTGGTCCTGCAGGGCTATCCCGGCTTCCGTTCCGATATTACTGTTCCTATCGACCCAGCTGCAATTCCGCCCTCCATCATCAACAAAGCCACCCTTACGATGACGGTGCTTAAGGTGGGCGACGATGCCCGCTTCAGCGCTCCGCCGCAGCTCATTATCCGGGGGGTAAACGACAATGGCCAGGAAAGACCTATTGCCGACCTGCTCAACGGCGATGATTCCACGACCAATACATCCGGCGCAGCCTTCGTAGGTGCTACTGCTTTCCCGGTGCTGATCGGCGGAAGCACCTATTTACGCTATACATTCAACATACCCCGGGAGTTCCAGAAAGCCGTTTCTGCCGGCCAGACACAGCTAAAGCTGCGCCTGATCGTACCGACAGCTTACCAGGGTGCTTACCGCCTTGTAGCTGACGGCCCGCGGAGCGCCAATACTGATACCCGGCTCAGCTTTAATGTTATTTATACTAAACTCAATTAAGACCATTATACTATGTGTGGTATCGTTGGCTATGTAGGCCCCAGAGAAGCCTACCCTATTCTGATAAAAGGATTACAAAGACTGGAATACCGCGGCTACGACAGCGCCGGTGTTATCATGCTGCAATCCGGCGACTTCAACCTGTATAAAAAAGCAGGTAAGGTAAAGAACCTGCAACAGTATGCCGAGGAGCATGATATCCTGGGCAATATCGGCATCGGGCACACCCGCTGGGCTACACATGGTGTCCCCAACGATACCAATGCACATCCCCATGTTTCTAATTCAGGCCGCTTTGCCATCATCCACAACGGTATCATCGAGAACTATGCTTCGCTCAAAGAGCAGCTGAAGAAAAGGGGTTACACCTTCCATTCGGATACCGATACCGAGGTGCTCATCAACCTTATTGAAGAGGTGCAGAAGCAGGAACAGGTAGCGCTTGAAGATGCTGTACGAATCGCGCTGAATGAAGTGGTAGGCGCCTACGCTATTGTGATCATCGACCGCGAAGACAGCGACTGCCTTATCGCAGCACGCAAAGGCAGCCCCCTGGTCGTAGGCGTTGGTAAAGATGAGTTCTTTATCGCTTCAGATGCTTCCCCCATTATCGAGTACACGAAAAATGTGGTGTACCTCGACGACCAGGAGTATGTGGTGGTGAACCGCAATGGGAGAATGCAGATCAGGACCCTGGGCAATATTGAAAAAACACCGTTCATTGAAGAGCTGGAAATGGATCTTGAAGCCATTGAAAAAGGAGGCTTCGACCATTTTATGCTCAAGGAGATCTATGAGCAGCCCAAAGTGATCGCTGATGCGGTAAGAGGCCGTATGAGCGCAGAAGAAGGCTGGATCAGGCTGGGCGGCGTATCGGAATACATCAACAGGATCAATCAGGCCAAACGTTTTATTATTACGGCCTGCGGCACTTCTTACCATGCCGGCTTGCTGGGCGAATACCTGCTCGAAGAGCTGAGCCGGGTACCGGTAGAGGTTGAATATGCCTCCGAGTTCCGGTACCGCAATCCTATCATTACAGAAAATGACGTGGTGCTGGCGATCTCCCAATCGGGCGAAACCGCCGATACCCTGGCCGCAATCGAGCTCGCCAAGGAGCGCCAGGCATTGATCTACGGCATTTGCAATGTGATCGGCTCCTCTATAGCCCGCGCTACCCATGCCGGCTCCTATACGCATGCCGGCCCCGAGATCGGCGTCGCTTCCACCAAGGCTTTTTCAACGCAGGTGGTCATCCTGACCCTGCTGTCGCTGCAGATCGCGCAGCATAAAGGCACAATCTCTACTTCTTACCTGCGCCAGGTGCTGTATGAGCTGAAAAACATACCAGAAAAGATTAAGCAAACATTGAAGCTGGATAAGCAGATACAGGAGATCGCCGCTAAGTTCAAAGATGCCAGCAATTTTCTCTACCTGGGCCGCGGCGTCAACTTCCCTGTTGCCCTCGAAGGTGCTCTGAAGCTGAAAGAGATCTCGTATATCCACGCCGAAGGCTATCCTGCGGCCGAAATGAAGCATGGTCCCATTGCCCTTATTGACGACCAGATGCCGGTAGTGGTGCTTGCGACCAATGCCAGCGCCCACGATAAAATCGTATCCAATATCCAGGAAGTAAAGGCCCGCAACGGTAAAGTGATCGCAGTGGTCAACGAAGGCGACCTGGAGATCGCTTCCCTGGCCGATTACACGATAGAAATACCAGTGACTGAAGAAATACTGAGCCCCTTGCTTACGGTAGTTCCCCTGCAGCTGCTTTCGTACCATATTGCGCTGATGCGCGGCACCAATGTAGACCAGCCCCGCAACCTGGCCAAATCGGTCACCGTAGAGTAAGAAAAGAATTGCTATTTCATTTTATACCAGCGGGGTATTTCTCTGAAATACCCCGCTGATGTTTGTGGGGAGATTGATCAGGAAATAAATATTTCAAATATTTTTCCATTTTTCACCTCTGATTTGTTTTTTTATTTACCTTTGCACTCCCAAATTAGATATCATGCCAAAAGTAAAAACACACTCAAGGGCTAAAAAAACGTTTAAAGTTACCGGTACAGGTAAAATTACCCGCCGTAAAGCGTTCCGTAAGCACCTTTTGACAAAGAAATCGGCCAAACGCAGGCGTAGCCTTGACGGTTCCGTGTTTGTACACAGTGCAAACCTGAAGCTGGTTAAGCGTATGCTGAACATGCGCTAAGCAGCAATGCTCCTGTAGAAGCAAGTAGTTATTTCATTTAAAAACAATAAATTATGCCACGTTCAGTAAACGCCGTAGCCTCACGCGCGAGAAGAAAAAAGATTCTTAAGCAAGCGAAAGGATTCTATGGCAAACGCAAAAACGTCTATACGGTTGCCAAAAACGTATTAGAAAAAGGCCTTGGTTACAAATATGTAGGCCGGAAATTAAAGAAACGCGAATACCGCACACTGTGGATCGCCCGTATCAACGCTGCTGTTCGCGAAGAAGGCCTGAGCTATTCCGTATTTATGAATAAGCTGAATCAGAAAGGCATTGCGCTGAACCGCAAAGTACTGGCCGATCTGGCGATGAATGAGCCGGAAAGCTTTAAAAAACTGGTTGCTGAAGTAAAATAGCTTAGCGCCGCTACTGTCCTTTGGACAGCAATTATATCATATTAGAAAAATCATTTCCGATGGAAGCTATTGCATTTGTACACGAGCAATTCAATACAAAAAAAGAATTCCCGTCTTTTAAAGCTGGTGACAATATCACCGTAAACTACAAGATTGTAGAAGGTGCCAAAGAGCGTATCCAGTCGTTCAAAGGTGACGTAATTAAGCGCCAGGGCCAGGGTGGTACCCAAACGTTCACTGTCCGTAAGATATCCGACGGCGTAGGCGTAGAACGTTTGTTCCCCCTTTATTCTCCCAATATCGAGTCAATCGTTGTTAATAAACGTGGCCGTGTACGTCGTGCCAAGCTTTACTATCAGCGTGAACGCTTTGGTAAATCTGCCCGTATCAAGGAGAAAAAGCAAGCCACAGCTAAATAATTTTATCTCAACGGCATTAACTTTATGCCCGGAGCCCCGCAGCAATTCCTGCGGGGCTTTAGCTTTTGGGGCTGGCAAGGCTTCATGTAGTAAACCGTATCAGCAGAGTAACAAGATAATAGTGTCCGGGCCAGCGCACCATTTATACTCAGCTCTTTCCGGTCCTGTGCGACCGGAAGATTTGTAGCTTTCCGCAATGGAACTCCGTAAGAGCCGAACCTTTATAGCACCGCCCAGAATCAACATAAATTGCTCCGCAGGAGCAAAATCAGGGCTGCTAAGAAAATACAGATCCAGCCGCTGTTCAGGCCGTTGCATGCCCTAACCGGCCAAGCCTGCCCCTCCTTGTTTACCCTCCCCGTAGGTCGCGCAATGTGAACAATAATTCCTATTAAGGGATATTGCTCGCCTGCCTTAAAAGAAAGATATTTCTTTAATGACGTCGGCACGCTGTTGATACCAGCAGTTTTCGGCCGCTTACGCAACTCTGCCACATTGCGCTGCGGAGGAAGGCGAAATAAGCAACAACACAAAAAGACAGCAACCTTTGAGGCTGCTGTCTTTTCAATATGGTTATTTGCACCAAGGCCTTAAGCCAGGGTTGCTACTTTCTTTGCCAGCTGGGATTTCAAATTGCTCGCTTTGTTCTTGTGGATAACATTGCGCTTAGCCAATTTGTCAATCATAGAAATTACTTTAGGAAGCTGCTCCTCAGCTGCGCCTTTCTCTGTAATTTTCAACATTTCACGGATCGCGTTACGGGTTGTTTTACCATAGTAACGGTTACGGTCACGGCGCTTCAAACTTTGACGAGCATCCTTTTTTGTAGCTTTATGATTTGCCATTTTTACTAATTATCTTTTGTGTTCTTTATTTAAGGACTGCAAAGGTATGAAAAGATTATTAATTCTAAAACTTTTTTTTAGTACTGAACTTTTGCGGAAGCTTTTTCCATAGCGTCCAGCTTTTCGAGGAAAACATCCAGCCTGTCCTTGGGAATACGGAAGTTGTAGACATTACCAGTTTTGTAAGTTTCCAGGTAATCAAAATAGTCGTAGTTCCAGCGGCCCAGCTGGCGACGATCAGTTTCCAGCATCTGGGATACCACCTCCAGATCCAGCGGCGCTTTGATACGCACAATAGCCATTCTTTTCACTTCATCTTCGGTAAACTTGGACAACAGGGGATTGGCGGCTTTTTTCACCTTAGCTCCGGATCCGCTTACATTCAGCGAGCTCCAGTCGAAATTGCTGGGTATGCCCGGCAGCAGAAAATGATTCAGGCGCTCCATAATCGTAGCCGTGGCAACAAAGGCCAGCACGTGGTTCTGTGTTTCTTTGGGCAGATAAGATTTGATCGACCAAAAGTCTTCTTTGCCGGTACGCTTCATAGCATTGATCACCGGGCGCGGGCCACTGTTATAGGCGGCAACCACCAGCAGCCAGTCATCCAACTGATCATAAAGATAGCTGAGGTATTTGGCAGCGGCATGTGTTGATTTGGAAAGATCGGTACGTTCATCGCGGCGGCCATTGACAGAAAGCCCCATCAACCGGGCGGTGGACTCCATAAACTGCCAGTAGCCTACAGCGCCTACAGGGGATCGGGCGTTCTTATTCAGCGCCGATTCGATCACGGCGAGGTATTTCAGCTCTTTGGGAATAGAGTGTGATCTCAGCACCCGGTCGATCACTTCAAAAGTGGAGGCGCCTCTGCCGCTTACGTGGTTCAGGCGGTCGCCGAAGTTGGTCATATACTTCTTTACATAGTCGACCATATAGCCGTTCATGTTGCCGAAGTAATCTGTTTCGCCGGCGAGGGGAACTGATTTGAATTTATCGTTTACCTCCATTATCCTGTCAAGAGGGCGGGCGGCGGCAGGAGCCAACGCCAGCTTGGGCGCCTTGGGCAGGTCTGTTTTCACACCGCTGTTCTCGTCATCTTTTCCCCGGGCAATTTTAGTCCTGGCGTCCTGGTTAATGCTGATCACTTTACCATTACCGTTCATGGTAAATGGCATCGGCTTAATGCTATCTGCTGCGCCCGGCCGGCCAACCAACCTGGTTTCTCCGGCTTCTCTCATCGCGATCTTCTTACCGTCCGTATTTCCCTTGCGGGATACCTGAGCGATAAGGCTCAATGGTGACAATATCCATACTGCACACAAAAGTGATTTCCATTGCATGGGCTAATCGTTATTGTTTTAGCGGTTACACATGCAACCGGATCTTTCTTGAAAAAACCGGCTGTTTACATCTTAAATCGGAAATAATTCCGACAGGTAGGCTTCACAAAATAATAATAATAATTTTATTTTGCTATAGCTAAAAACAGAAAATTTCTGATGGTGCTGGTTAAGCGTTGGTTTGCTGCTGGTTAGCAGGAATGTTGGTGCTGTTGGAAGAAGGAGTTTCTTTCATACCGCTTTCAATCTCTTTTTTGATACCATCTTTGGCATCATTGAATTCGCGGATGCCTTTACCAATGCCCTTCGCCAGTTCAGGTATTTTCTTGCCGCCAAATAATATGATCACAACCAGTACAATCCACAACCACTCCATACCACTGGGCATAGACAATAACATCGGGAAGTTCATTGATGAAATAGCCATTAAAAAGAATTTATTAAATGAAGCAATAAAGCAAAGATAGTTTTTTTTGCCTAACTGCCATCCCTTATTCTCTTACTTTAACGCTTGATTGAGGAAAAAAATCCACAGCACAGGACCACAACCCTGGCTATTTCTCAACTATAAAACTACTTTTTTTATATAGATTTTTTTCTCCCAGGAAGTGTTTTTCACTTTTAATTCCGCTATTTTTGCACACCTTTAACCTATTTTGAAATAAAACATACAATGAAACCCTACACTATTATCCTGCTGGCGCTTTTTTCCGCAATGTCGGGTATGGCCAATAACCGCAGTGTGATTGACAATGAGCAATTGCTACGTCAGTACCTGGAACAGTCCCAATTCTCCATCGACACGGGGGCACAGGCGGTAGTATTGTACGAGAAAGGCAGCAGCTATATACCTACATCCGCGAACACGATTACTATACCGGAATGGAATTTTCAGGGCAACTATCCTAAGCTGTGTACGGAATACGAAGGGCTATGCCCGGCTTCATCATTTATAATGTGCTGGAGCGGGTAAATGTAGGAATGTTTGAAGCGTAAAAGAACAAAGAGCAGGAAACCTGCGAAGCCTGCTTTTGCCGAATACCGGATCAAACTGGAAAAGACGGGCAATAAAATGTCGCTCATCAGGGAATATGAGCAAAACGAAGGCGTATATGATGCTGCGGACTTTGAGCAATACCAGGAGATGTACCGCACCATCAACGCAGAAAAAGAAAACCTCAATATCGTACTGCTGAATAAAACCTCCTGATGAGGATTTTATGGAAAAAAGCTGGTCATACGTCTTTATTGAAATGAGATGCGTATGCCGGCTTTGTGTTTATTTCTGGCGCTCTGGCTGGGCGCCTGCAATACCCTATCCGATCCGCAATCGCCGGTATCCCCCGCTCCGCCGGCACCCGTAGTTCCTGCCAGGGTAGGCGATATCCCACTACCTTCCGGTTATGTCAGGATAAAGGCAGGGCCGCATAGCTATGCAGCTTTCCTTCGCATGCTTCTCCTGAAGAAGGACAGGACCGTGTACCTGTACAATGGCCACAGGAAGCACAACCAACGGGCACAATACGCTGTGCTGGCCCTTGACGTAGGCGACAAGGACCTGCAGCAATGTGCCGATGCCGTCATGCGCCTGCGCGCGGAATATTTGTTGGAACAGCAGCAGCCTGGCGCTATCGCTTTCCGCTTCAGCAATGGCTTCCTTTGCGATTACCAGCATTATGCCGAAGGTTATCGCCTGTCGGTCAAAGATAATCGATGCGCCTGGGTAAAGCAGCAGCCTGCAGATCGCTCCTATCAAGGCTTCCGCCGGTACCTCGACCTGGTCTACAGCTATGCCGGCACCCGGTCGCTGTACAGCCAGCTAAAACCGGTTCCTTTTGCATCTCTCACTTCCGGGCAGGTGCTGATACAGACCGGTGAGCCTTACGGGCATGCCGTGACGGTAATGGATATGGCCCATCATCCCGGCACAGGTGATACGATCTTCCTGCTGTCGCAGAGCTATATGCCGGCGCAGGACATTCATATCCTGCGCAATCCCATGGATCCGAAGCTTTCGCCCTGGTATTCGATGCGGGCCGAAGGTGATATCTATACGCCGGAATGGGCCTTTAGGAAAGAAGATCTCAGGGCATTTTAACTGGAGAGAAAAATGAAAAATAATTATTGACTGCAGGTGTAAATGGAACATAATTACTCCCGTTGAGCAGTACAGTGTAAGGAGTAATGCTGGCTTCTCCCGCTCCCTGACTGCAATCTGTATCCTGATCCTCTGCCAACAGGAAAAACAAGAAAATAAAGAGAAAGTTTCCATAACTGGTTCTATCAGGGCAGATAATAAAAAATGAAAAAGCCGCCGGCACCTTTGCCGGCGGCTTCCATTTCACAGGGATAACTCATTTATACCCGCTCGTAGATGATCGCAGCGCCCTGTCCTACCCCGATGCACATCGTAGCCAGGCCATAACGCACCTGGCGGCGCTTCATCTCGTGCAGCAAGGTAGCAGAAATACGGGCGCCGCTGCAGCCCAGAGGGTGGCCCAGCGCGATGGCGCCGCCATTGACGTTTACGATCGCCGGATCGATCTTCAGGTCGCGGATCACCGCCAGCGACTGCGAAGCAAAGGCCTCGTTCAGCTCGGCCAGCCCCAGGTCGTTAATGGTAAGCCCTGCGCGCTTCAAGGCCTTCTCCGTAGCCGGTACAGGGCCTATGCCCATGATGGCCGGATCTACACCGGCGATCGCACGGCTCACGATGCGGGCCAGCGGCTTAAGGTTATATTGCTTCACGGCATGTTCAGAGGCCAGCAGCAATGCTGCCGCGCCATCGTTGATACCGCTGCTGTTGCCGGCCGTTACCGTTCCGTCTTTAATGAACGCGGGCTTCAGCTCGGCAAGCTTTTCCACCGGCGATAAACGCGGGTGCTCGTCTTTTTCAAAGGAGATCGTTTTACCTTTACCCAGCTCGACGGTTACCGGTGCCAGCTCATCGGCAAAGGCTCCGGCATCATGCGCCTTCTGGTATTTATCCTGGCTTTCGAAAGCAAAGCGATCCTGCTCTTCCCGGCTGATGTTCCATTGCTTCGCTACATTCTCGGCAGTCTCTCCCATCGTGTAGGGATGATGCAGGGCCGATAACCTGGGATTGACAAAACGCCAGCCCATGGTGGTATCGAACAGCTGCTGGTTGCGACCGTAGGCGCCTTCTGCCTTGCCCATTACGAAAGGTGCACGGGTCATGCTTTCCACCCCACCGGCGATAAACAGCTCACCTTCGCCGCACTGGATGGCGCGGCTGGCATCCATAATGGCCTGCAACCCCGAGGCGCAAAGCCGGTTCACGGTATTGCCGCCAACAGAGATCGGCAGACCGGCCAGCAGCGCTGACATGCGGGCGACATCACGGTTATCTTCACCGGCCTGGTTGGCTGCACCGGCAATCACATCTTCAATCGCATTGACATCTACTGAAGGATTGCGGGCCACCAGGGCCTTGATTACATGCGCCAGCATATCGTCGGGACGCACGGTGCTTAAAGTGCCGCCATACTTGCCTATCGGCGTACGGACAGCGTCAATTACATATACGTTATTAGACATCAGGTACTAGATGTTAGACTTTAGATATTAGATATTAGACGTCGAACTTCGGCAATTTGCGATCAGGTCTCATGAGCCAGATACTTACTACCAGTTGTCCTTAGCCTTATTACCGCTTTTAATAGCATTCTCCAGCTGGGTAGCCACACTCAGCAGCTTTTCGTTCACTTCCTTGCGGATGTGTTTGGCAGGCTTATTGTTGCGCTGCAGCTGATCGTAGCCCAGCGTTTCGATGATACCGTCGGCGTAAGCCGCCTGGACGGCGATGTTGTCGATAATGATCTTATAGCGGCCCTCCTTGAACATCAGGTTCAGCTTGAAGTTCACGAGACCGTGGGTTATGGCCCAGTTAAAGCCGGAAGCCGCTTTCATCACTACGGTAGCGGTATTGGTAATGCTCAGGTCAGCTTCGTCGAAGCGGATATTGTTATCCTCCGTCTTCATATTCGCGATGATCCAGCTCTTGGCTCTTTTGAACATTTCTTCTTTGCTCACACCTTCTACATTCACCACTTGCTCGTACTGGTAATTGCCGTTCTCGCCCTGCACGACCACCACTTTATAGTCTTCTTCCTTGTCTTTAGCCTGCAGCACAGGTGCGGCAAGCAACAGGGACAATACGACCAATCCTACTTTTTTCATGTTCCGGGATTTATTGTTTTATCGGATATGGATTAAGATTTATTTGATCACGCCCAATTCCTTGCCCACTTTGGTAAAGGCGGCAATGGCTGCGTCGAGGTGATGCTGCTCGTGCCCGGCAGATATCTGCACACGGATACGGGCCTGGCCTTTCGGTACTACGGGGAAGAAGAACCCGATCACATACACGCCTTCTTCCAGCAGGCGGGCGGCCATTTTTTGCGCCAATACGGCATCGTACAGCATGATGGGCGTAATGGGATGCGTACCGGGCTTAATGTCAAAGCCGGCTTCGGTCATTCTGCTGCGGAAGTAGCGGGTGTTGGCTTCCAGCTTATCGCGCAGCTCGGTGGTTTCGCTCAGCATATCCAGCACTGCTATGGAGGCGCCGACTACGGAAGGTGCTACCGTATTGCTGAATAGATAGGGTCGGCTACGCTGGCGCAGCATCTCAACCACTTCTTTCTTACCGCTGGTAAAACCGCCGGAAGCGCCGCCCAGCGCTTTACCCAAAGTTCCGGTAATGATATCTACACGCCCCATAACGCCGCACAGCTCGTGAACGCCACGGCCGGTTTTGCCCATGAAGCCGGAAGAGTGACTTTCGTCGATCATCACGATCGCATCGTACTGATCGGCCAGATCGCAGATCTTGTCCAGCGGGGCAATGGTGCCGTCCATTGAGAATACCGAATCGGTAACGATAAAGCGGGTGCGCGCATCTTTATGCTCGATCAGCCTTTGCTCCAGCTCAGCCAGGTCGCAGTTTTTGTAACGGGCTCTTTTAGCCTTGCACAGTCTTACACCATCGATAATAGAGGCGTGGTTGAGCTCGTCGGAGATGATCACATCCTCTTCTCCCAGCAAGGGTTCAAATACACCGCCGTTGGCATCGAAGCAGGCGACATACAGGATCGTATCTTCCGTACCCAGAAAGGTAGCCAGCTTTTGCTCCAGTTGCTTATGAATGTCCTGCGTACCACAGATAAACCTTACCGAGCTCATACCATAGCCCCTCTCATCAATCGTCTTCTTGGCTGCTTCCAGCACCTTAGGGTGAGAAGAGAGACCCAGGTAGTTATTGGCACAGAAGTTGAGCACTTTTTTGCCGTTCACCATGATCTCGGCGCCTTGCTCGGAATCGATACGGCGTTCGCTCTTAAAAAGACCTGCGGCTTTGATCTCGTCGATTTCGCCCTGAATGCGGGTGTAGAATGATTTGCTGGACATATGTGCTCCTGGTTATTTTTGAATATTTTTTTAGTGGATAAAACAGGTGCAAAGCTAATCAATTACCACAGAGATATGCATATTTCCAGCAAAAGGAATTCCGGTCAAAGTGCTGTTCCCGGAGCCATGTTGCTTCCTTTTCGTATTTTTAGGCCCTTAAATCATTATCTGCGTAAATGTTGCTTCGAAAAATCCTCTTGTCCCTGTGCCTGTGCTCACTAGTCGCAGGTACCTATGGTCAGGAAAAGCTCAGCGAGGGCGTGCTGACCTATGCCCTCACCATCAGCGGAAAAGTGCCTACGCCGGCAAACGAGCCGGCCCTGACAGAAACCAAATCAGGCACGCTCCTGATCTATGTAAAAGATAACTATGTGCGGCAGGATATTAAGCTGGAAGACGGCTACACCTACTCCCGCATCAGCAATTATACCACCGATAAAGACATTATCCTGCAAACGATCAACACGACGCGTTATGCGATCGAAGTGGGCATGAAAGACGAACGGAAAAAGAACATGTCTTTTATGGATGCGACCCTTGAAGCAGGCCGGAACCGTAAAAAGATCGGCGAGCTTGAGGCGCAGGAAGCCACGCTGAAATACAAGAACGGCAGCTCCTTTCCGCTGTATTATGTCGATCAGTATACCCTGGCTCATCCCGAGGTGTTTGAACGCAGCCCGGAGCTGAAAGGTATCCCGGCACAGTTTGATATCCCGGGGAGCAATGGCTTTACTACCCATTTTGAGCTGAAGGCCCTCAGCCTTGAGCCGGTAGCCAATTCGGTATTCCAGGTGCCTGAAGGCTATCGCATCATCAGCAGGAAAGAGTATGAGAAATTAATGCGTTAGTATTGTACATTTGTTCATAGTTTAAGCAACGCACATTCTAAAACCTATTTTCTATGCGCTGGAGAGGCGAACGCGAAAGCGACAACATCGAAGACAGCCGCGGTATGGGCAACGGCGGTAAAGTGGCTATCGGCGGCGGTATCGGCGCCATTATCGTGCTGGTCATCGGCCTGCTTACCGGCAAAGACTTTTCCAGCCTGCTGAGCACCACCCAGGACCCTTCGGTTACCCAATCTGCAAACAACGGACCGCGCGCACCAAGGGCCGACGATTCGACAGCCCAGTTTGTGAGCGTAGTGCTGGCCAGCACTGAAGATGTCTGGAACAAGATCTACCGGGACAACAATATGCAGTACCAGCAGCCCAAGCTGCGCATGTTCGACGATGCCGTACAAAGCGCTTGTGGCAATGCTTCGGCAGCTATGGGGCCGTTTTACTGCCCTGCCGATCAGAAAGTATATATTGATCTTTCCTTTTGCAATGAGCTGAAAGAACGTTTCCGCGCGCCGGGCAATTTTGCCATTGCTTACGTTGTCGCTCACGAGGTGGGCCATCATGTGCAAAACCTGATGGGTATTTCGGAGCAGGTACAGCGCCAGCGCAGCCGGCTGAGCGAAGCCGATTACAATAAGCTGTCTGTGAAGCTGGAGCTGCAGGCCGATTTCCTGGCCGGTGTCTGGGCTTACCATGCCAACCAGATGCGCGGCATCCTGGAACCCGGCGACCTGGAATCGGCGCTCACCGCGGCCAATGCCATCGGCGACGACAAGCTCCAGAAAGAAGCGCAGGGCTACGTGGTACCCGACGCGTTTACGCACGGTACCTCCCAGCAGCGGATGTACTGGTTTAAAAAAGGGTTTGAAAGCGGCAACCTGAACCTGGGCCGTTTCCAGGATATCCGCTAGCAGGCAAGGCCGGCATATTAAAGCAGAAAAAATGTCTATTCAAGCAGAGCATTTAACCAAAGTATTCGGCGAGCAAAAAGCCGTCAATCATATTTCTTTTACCATCGACCATGGCGTAGTCGGCTTCCTCGGACCCAACGGTGCAGGCAAGTCTACCACCATGAAGATGCTGAGCACCTACATCCATCCCAGCTCGGGCAAAGCCCTGGTATGCGGGTATGATGTGGAGCGGCAGTCGATGGAAGTACGGCGCCAGGTTGGCTACCTGCCCGAAAGCAATCCCCTGTACTATGACATGTATGTAAGGGAATACCTCGAATTTGCTGCAGGCATTCATCAGCTGGGCGCCCGAAAAAAAAGCCGCATCGACGAAATGATCGCGATGACCGGTCTGCAAAAGGAGATCAAAAAGAAGATCGGTGCTTTATCAAAAGGATATAAGCAAAGAGTAGGACTGGCCCAGGCGATGATCCACGATCCGAAGGTGCTCATCCTCGATGAGCCGACCAGCGGTCTTGACCCTAACCAGATCATGGATATCCGCGACCTGATCATTACCCTGGGCAAAGACAAGACCGTATTGCTGTCCACACACATCATGCAGGAAGTGCAGGCTATGTGCAGCCGCGTGATCATCATCAATAACGGAACTATCGTGGCTGACGATGCTATCGGTAATATCCAGTCGGCTGAAAAAGCTGCCACCGGTCTGCTGGTCGAATTTGACCAGGATGTTACCGAAGCTGATCTCCGCGCGTTGAAACAGGTACGGCAATTAAAGCAAGTCGGGCAGCAACGCTGGCTGCTGGAAACCACCCAGCCCGAAGCGCTGCGCAAAGAGCTGATGGCCTGGTCGCTGCAAAAAGATATTGCTATCCTCTCCTTGCAAAACAGCAGCCAGTCGCTGGAAGAAGCCTTCCGTGACCTGACCAGAGGCAAATAAATATTTTTCGTACACCCCTGGAATTCCGGCGCAGAAAATGCGCTGCATTGCACAGACATTGTAGAGACACCATTATTATCCCCGCGTTACAGACGTTGCATGCAACGTCTGTAACGATTTTACATTACAATCCTTGTATTGACATCCTCAGGCCATATAGCATTACTTTATGAAGCTTTAAAACGCTGATTTAGGTTGCGCAGCCTTGTGTTCTCCATTGTACAGACGTTGCAAAGCAACGTCTATAACAATTCATATTACTATACGCCCTATAACAAAACCGCCCGAGCAGTTCGCAGCAGGCGGTTTTGTTATATCCTATCGACGACCGGGCATCCAGGTCGTTATATGCTTAATTGATACCGGAGGTAACAGACTCGCGATGAATCTTTTTCACCAGGCCCTGCAGCACATTGCCGGGACCGCATTCAGTAAACTCGGTGGCGCCATCGGCTACCATATGCTCTACGGTCTGTGTCCAGCGTACCGGCGCGGTCAACTGGTTGATCAGGTTGACTTTGATCTGATCCGGATCGGTATAAGGACGGGCATCCACGTTCTGGTACACAGGGCATACCGGCACTTTGAAGTTTGTCTGTTCAATTGCGGCCTTCAGCTCCTGCCGGGCCGGCTCCATCAGGGGTGAGTGAAAAGCGCCTCCTACCTGCAGCACCAGGGCGCGCTTGGCGCCGGCTGCCTTCATCGCCTCGCAGGCTTTGTTGACGCCTTCTATACTGCCGCTGATCACAAGCTGGCCCGGGCAATTGTAATTGGCAGGTACGACAACCTCATCAGTAATACCGGCACAAATCTCTTCTACCTTCGCATCTTCCAGGCCCAGGATAGCCGCCATGGTAGATGGCGTCAGCTCACAGGCCTTCTGCATGGCAGCCGCACGCTGGGCAACGAGCTTCAAACCATCCTCAAAACTCAGCGCTCCCGCGGCAACCAGGGCCGAAAATTCGCCCAGGGAATGCCCGGCAGTCATGTCCGGCTTCAGTTCAGGCGTTACCAGGTAGGCGATCACGGAATGCAGGAATACTGCGGGCTGCGTTACCCTGGTCTGCTTCAGCTCTTCTTCGGTACCGGAGAACATAATATCGGAGATGCGAAAGCCCAGAATATCGTTGGCTTGCTCAAACAGGGCTTTCGCCTCCTCGTTGTTATCATACAGATGTTTGCCCATACCCGGGAACTGCGCTCCCTGTCCGGGAAAAATGTAGGCGTGTTTCATAAGCTCTTTTTCAGATTAAGCCCGCACAAATGACCATTATTTACTATAGATCGTGAACGGGACTGCAATGATACAGTTTCAGGGCAATTCCGCAAAAATTTGCCCTCTTTTGCCTTCTGAAAATTTGTAATTTATCCACAAACACCACAAAATTCATTCTTTGAACGTATTTTTGTAACCCTTAACGGCCCGCCTCCCCCGATGAGACGGGAAAACAAAAAATTCCCAGGAAGAAAGATGAAATTCACATTTTATGGCCATGCTTGTTTTGCTGTGGAAGTTTCCGGCAAGAAGCTGCTCTTCGATCCGTTCATTACGGGAAACGAGCTGGCTAAAAATATCGATATCAATAAGATAGAAGCCGATTATATCCTGGTTTCCCATGGTCACGGCGATCATGTGGGCGACCTGCTCGCCATTGCGAAAAATACCGGTGCAACCGTAATTTCCAATGCAGAAATTACTACCTGGGTAGCGCAGCAAGGATATGAGAAGGTACATCCGATGAATTTCGGCGCACGCGAATTCGACTTCGGCAAGGTACATTACGTGCCGGCACAGCACAGCAGCGGCCTGCCCGATGGCAGCTACGGCGGCAATCCGGGCGGTTTTGTGATCCGTACCAGCGAGATCAGCTTCTATTTTTCAGGCGACACCTGCCTCACGATGGACATGCAGCTCATACCCCGTTATGCGAAGCTGGATGTAGCGATCATGCCCGTCGGCGGTAATTTTACCATGGATGCGGAAGAAGCCGTGATCGCGGCCGACTTTGTACAATGCAATAAAGTAGTGGGTGTCCACTTCGATACTTTTGGTTATATTGTGATCGATCATGACAAGGCCAAAGCGACATTCGCCGCGGCTGGCAAGGAGCTGATCCTGCCGGAGATCGGGAAAACCATAACCTTGTAAATTGAACGATACCACAAAAATGGAACGACCCGCAGCGCAGGATGCGGCTTATCCTTTTTTGTATTATTGCTTGCAGGTATTACCTGGCTATGCTTCAAAGGCGCGGATGCATTATCATCGCCCTCGGTCCGACCAGGCTACCGGAAGAACATCAGGCGCTGACCAGCGCTTTAAAGGCCGGTATGGTCATAGCATCCGTTCTGTTGCCCCTTCTTCTGTGGGCCTTGAACCGGAAAGCTTATGCAGGAAGTGTTCTTAGAGGTATTGTCTTTTTTTGATTGCTGGCAGGTATACTGACCCTGGCCGCAACATGTTTATAGTTTAATATTTAAATATACTCTGAAAGGAGTTGAGTAGATGGCAAAGATAATAGCAATAGCAAACCAGAAAGGCGGTGTGGGAAAGACGACCACGGCGATCAACCTCGCGGCCAGCCTGGCTGTACTGGAATATAAGACCCTGCTGATCGACGCGGATCCGCAGGCCAACAGCACTACGGGCAACGGCTTCGACCTGAAGAATATCCAGGTGAGCCTATACGACTGCATCGTGAACGAGATGCCCGTATCCCAGGCCATGCTGGAAACAGAAACGCCTAACCTGTATCTGCTCCCATCACACCTCGACCTGGTGGGCGCCGAGATCGAGCTGATCAACCATCCCAACCGCGAGCATATCCTGCGGCATGCCCTGGAAAAAGAAGGCAAGGAATTCGATTTTATCATTATCGATTGCTCTCCTTCCCTGGGCCTGATCACCGTGAATGCGCTCACAGCCGCCAACTCGGTGGTGATCCCGGTACAATGCGAGTACTTTGCCCTCGAGGGTCTGGGCAAGCTGCTGAACACGATCAAGATCGTGCAGACCCGCATCAATACCGAACTGCAGATCGAAGGCATCCTGATGACAATGTACGACGGACGCCTGCGCCTCAGCAACCAGGTAGTAGAAGAGATCAAGAACCACTTCGAAGAGCTGGTATTCAATACGATCATTCACCGTAATACCAAGCTGGGTGAAGCGCCCAGCTTTGGCAAGCCGGCACTGATGTACGATACGGAAAGCACAGGTGCTATCAATTACCTCAACCTGGCCAAGGAAATACTGCAAAAGAACAACCTGACCAAGATCAAGAACGAAGACAAAATATTCGAAGCGGACGAGCATGGAACAAACAACTAGTACTGTTGACAAGGGGAAAGAAAACGCGAACATGACAAATTCCAACAATAAGAAGAAGGCATTGGGCATGGGTATCAAAGCCTTGCTCAACAACATTGATGAGGAGCTGAAAGCCACAGCGGAAGCCATACCCAGCGCGTCGGGCAAGACGGCAGCAGCAGTGGGCGGCCGCATCCCGATCGACCAGATCGAGGTAAATCCCAAGCAGCCCCGCCACGACTTCGATGAGCAGGCGTTGAAAGAGCTTTCGGAAAGTATTTTATTGCACGACATTATCCAGCCGATCACCGTTTCCAAAATGGCGAACGGCAAATACCGGCTGATTTCCGGCGAACGCCGGTTCAGGGCCTCCAAAATGGCCGGCCTTAAAGATATCCCGGCCTATGTACGCACGGCCAACGACCAGGAGCTGCTGGAAATGGCGCTGCTGGAAAACCTGCAGCGGGAAAATCTCAACGCGATCGAAATCTCGCTGAGCTATAAAAGGCTAATGGACGAATGCGCTCTCACTCAGGAGCAGGTAGCTGAAAGAATGAAGAAAGAGCGCAGCACAGTGACCAATTATCTGCGCCTGCTCAAGCTTCCCCCCGATATCCAGAAAGCAGTACGCGACGGCGTGCTGAGCATGGGCCATGCGCGCGCCATCATTGGCCTGGAAAATGTGGAAGAGCAGCTTTACGCCTACCGCGAAGCCACGCAGAAAGGCTTATCGGTAAGGCAGGTGGAGCAGCTGGTGAAAAACATGCTGCAGGAAAAGAAACCCCTGGACAAAAGCGCTCCGGCAGCCAATAAGCTACCTCCGGCCTACAAGCGTATCGAGGACAGCATGGCTTCCCATTTCGCCACGAAAGTATCCCTTGACAGGAAGAAGAATGGCAAAGGAACCATCGTGATCGACTTCTACAATGATGAAGACCTGGAGCGTATCATGGATGCAATGAAAATATAAGACGCGATACAAAACGATAGCAGCAAATCAGCCGGGCCATATGGACCCGGCTGATTTGTTTTGCCCTGGTGTATATTATTCTTCCCTGAACTTAGGCAAGCTCAGTCGGTATTTTACAGCCAGCACGCGCACAACGAGGATCAACAGACCCGATAGCAGAAAGTTAAGGTTGCGGTCCAGCCCGAAATGATCCAGCAGCAGGTAGGCAAATGCACCGGCCAGGCAGGCTGTAGCATAGATCTCCCTATGAAAGAGGATGGGCGTCTGGTTGGTCAGCACATCGCGGATCACGCCGCCCATAATCGCCGAGAACATGCCCATAATGGCCGCTATGAGTGGATGCACGCCCAGGATCAGCGCTTTTTCCGTACCCAATATCGTAAAGAGGGCGATACCAAAAGTATCAAAGATGAACAAGGTCTTGCGCAGCTTCCTGAGCTGTGTGTACAACAGGCTCGCCAGCACCACGCCGATCAGTATTGCATACAGGAACTGCACATTGCCGATCCATACCAGGGGATAGCTGCCCAGCAGCATATCCCGGATGCTACCGCCGCCGATCGCAGTAATAAAGCCGATAAAAGTCACGCCGAACCAATCAGGGTTGGATTTCTCGTTGGCAGCCAGCGCACCGGATACCGCGAAGAAGCCGGTACCGACCAGCTCAAAAACATATTGAATGTTCATGATACGAATGTAAGCATTAGCGGGCAGCAGCGTACATCATTTCAATAATGCGGATCACTTCCCTGCCCTCTTCGGCGCCGGTCATTACCGGGTGGTTGTGGTTGAGCACATCGGCTACGTTCTGGATCACCTTATCATGGTTGCTCATCGACCCTTTGTACAGCCCGTAATCATTTTCCTTGGCTACAATATTGATCTGCGGCAGCTCTTCTCCCTGTATGCATTGGTATTCCAGCGTATTGAGGTATTGTCCGCCAATTTTGAGCGTTCCGTTCTCGGCCAGGATCGTGATCGACCCTTCCATATTCTTCTCGTAAGCGCAGGTCGAGAAATTAAAGTTGATCACCGCCCCGTTCGTCGCTTTGAGGATGAAGCTGCCACTGTCCTCAAATTCCGTATTGTGGTGATGGGCAAAGTTGGCGAGTGTGCCCGAAGCCGTTGCTATATTCCCATTCAGGTAATAAAGGATATCGATGAAATGGCTGAACTGGGTGAACAGGCAGCCACCATCCTTATCTTTCTTTCCCCGCCAGTCGCTTTGCGCATAATAGTTGTCGCTACGGTTCCAGAAGCAGTTCACCTGCATCATAAATATTTTACCCAGCCTGCCCGAAGTGATCAGCTCCTTGACAGCCACTACCGGCGGATTATAGCGGTTTTGCTTGACGGCAAAGACGATCCTGCGGTTCCTGTTGGCCGCATCGATCATTTCGTCGCATTCCGCTTCGCTAAGGGCCATCGGTTTTTCTACCACTACGTGTTTCCCCGCATTCAACGCCGCTACGGCATGAGCGCAGTGCAGGTAATTGGGCGTGCAGATGCACACCACATCGGCTGTAGTAGCCGAAAGAAGATCTTCTATTTTGGGGTAATAAGAAATTTCCTTATCCGGCAGCTGGTCTACGGTAGCGGTATCTGCATCACAAATGGCGACCAGCTTACATTCTGTATTATTAAGTATATGTTCGGCATGTCGCTTACCGATATGCCCATATCCTACTATGGCAAATTTTATCATTCGGTTTTATTCCGGTTTGCCCCTTGGGGGCGGTTTAAACAATTCAGGCCGGCGCTATCTCATCGATATGAGTATAGACCGGCAATCCTTTGCCTGCAACCAGGTCGCGCTCCCTGTTGGCGCCCGGGCTTTCCGCCAGCAGCAGCAAGGCTTCGCAGCTACCGATCACTGCCAGGGAAATATCCATGATGGCCCGGTAACGGTCGATGTCCGGCCCGGCCTGATCGGCAATAGCCAGTGCGGCATGTACGCCGATCACAGGCGTGTGCCCCTTTTTCAGCAACTGCACTGCTGCAGCAGTCATCCGGTCCAGGTTGGCCTGCCGCTGCGCTTCAGTGTCCGCTGAATATGGACCGGCTACACCAATAATCATAACAAACAGGCTTACAGGCAAAGGTAATCAAGTAGCAAATATAATTCCTGTAGGATAAACGCGGCACAAACTTTCATCGTGCAGCAGCCGCACATATTCTATCACATGCGCCGCCGCCACACCGGGGAAAGCAGCAGTAAGGTCTGCAACGCTGATCTGCTGCTGCCGGCGTATCAATTCAAGTATGGCGTCACGTACATCCTTCGTACCCGGCTGCTGTGCTTTACGCCGGCATACATCGCAGCCGCCGCAAGCTTGCGGCTCCGCTTCGCCGAAATAGCGCGCCAGCAGTATATTGCGGCACACCTCTTCTTCCTGTACATAGGCAATCATGTGCTCTACCCGCCGTTCATGCGCCTGCCTCAGCTGGTCGATATGGCGGGTATCCAGGCGCAGCTGCGCCGGTGCGAAACGATGATGCATCCAGTACAGGGTACCGCCGGCAACAGCGGGCTGATAAGCAATAATACCCAGTGCCGACAACCGTTGCAGTGCACGGTCCAGCTGCTCTTTTTCGATACGCAACAGCTTACTGACCTCAAACTCCCGGATCACGGTAGGATAGTGGAAGATGCTGCCATACAGCCGCAGCAGGCTTGTGGCTACGTAAGCCAGCTTAGGCTCGCTGCGCTCAAGATAATTGAGGGTCCTCCGGTCCGTTGTAAACTGGACCAGGGTTTGCATATTGGCATTTTCATGCCACTGCCAGAAGCCTTCCCGGTCGAGCAGGCGGATAGCGCTCAGCGTTTTCAACGTTTCCAGTCCGAAGGCATGGGCAAAGGCCACGGCATCGAAAGCCTGCAGCTGCTCCATTCCCTCGCCCACAGGCATTTTCAGGTAATCGCCCACCAGCTGGTACACCTTGCGGATATACGCTTCAGGCGGATAGCTGATCTCCGTCGACTCCTGCAGGCGGCTGATGTCTTTATGATCATACAGCAAGACCGCATGCGCCTTCTGCCCGTCGCGTCCCGCTCGCCCGGCCTCCTGGTAATAAGCCTCTATATGCTCGGGAGCATCGTAGTGGACCACTGTACGTACATCAGGCTTATCGATACCCATACCAAAGGCCGTTGTGGCGCACATGATGCGTTGTCCGCTCGCCATCCATTGTTTTTGCGCCTGCTCCCGTTCTTCCCGTGACATGCCGGCATGGTAAACGCCTGCGTCAAATCCCTCCTGCCGCAACCTGATCGCGGTCTCCGTACAACGCTTGCGGCTCCTGCAATACAGGATGCTGCTGCCGGTCACCTTATGCAGCCAGGCTTCCGTATCGCCGGGTTTATTCTCGGTATAGCGGATATGATAAAACAGGTTATCGCGCACAACGCTCTGCCGGAATACCGCAGGCTCCTTAAGCTGCAGCTGCCGCATGATATCCAGCTGCACTTCCTCGTTGGCCGAAGCCGTGAGCGCCAGTACCGGCACTTTGGGAAAGCTTGTCCGCAACAGGCCTATACGGCGATAGGCCGGCCGGAAGTCGTGTCCCCACTGAGAGATACAGTGGGCTTCGTCCACAGCGATAAGGTTCAGCTCAAAATCGCCAAGGTATTGCCCGAAGGCTTTTGTTTGCAAGCGTTCGGGCGAAACGTACAGCAGCTTCAGCTCGCCTGCCGCGGCTTGTTGCAGCACCGTATCCATTTGCCGGACCGACATACCCGAATGCAGGAAAGCAGCAGGAATACCCCGCCGGTCCAGCTGCATCACCTGGTCCTGCATCAACGCGATCAGCGGGCTTACCACCAGGCAGAAACCCGGCTGTGCCAGCGCGGACAGCTGATAGCACAGGGACTTACCGCCGCCGGTCGGCAGCAAAGCAAAGGCATCGCCGCCGTTGATCACGGTCCCGATCACCTCCTCCTGCAAAGGACGGAAGCTGCTGTAGTTCCAGTATTGCTGTAAAAGGTCTTTGATCGGGTTCATCTCGTTATTTCTTCAGCCGGAGCGGACAAAAATACGGAGGAAACTTTGTTTCCTCCGTATGATAAAAGCATTGTAGTTTGCCGTTTCCTAGCCGCCGCATCAGAGCAATAGCTCAAGTATGGTAAAAACAGCAAAGGCAATGCTGGCAATGCCGTTGGTATTGGCAAAGGCCATATTCACTTTGCTCAGGTCATCAGGCTTAACGAGCAGGTGCTGGTAGATAAGTAACCCGCAGAACACGGCGACTCCGATCCAGTACAGGATACCGAACTGCCCGAGCGCGCCGGCGGCAATAACGAAACAGGCAGAGCAGACATGCAGCAGGTTAGATACCCATAAGGCTTTACGCCTGCCCAGGGCTGCAGGTATGGAATGCAGCTTCTGTCCACGGTCAAACTCTTCATCCTGCAGGGCATAGATAATATCAAAACCGGACACCCAGGTAAAAACCGTGAAGGAAAACAGCAGGGGCAGCAGGCTGAAATAGCCGGTCACGGCCAGGTAGGCGCCAATGGGCGCCAGCGCCAGCCCTGCACCCAGCACCAGGTGGCATAGGGCTGTAAACCGCTTGGTATAGCTGTAAAAAAGAATAACGAACAGCGCCACCGGCGACAGCATAAAACAGATCATATTAATCCAGTAAGTAGCCGCCACGAACAGGACACAGTTGACGATAGTGAAGATCAGCGCATGACGCGGTGCGATCACACCCGCCGGGATCTCCCTGATCGCGGTACGCGGGTTCAACGCATCGAAACGACGGTCGAGATAACGGTTGAAGGCCATCGCAGCGCTTCTGGCAAAGACCATGCACAGCAGCATCAGCCCCAGCAAATGCCAATGAAAAGTCTGCCGCTCATAGGCAACCGCGAGGGTAAACCCGATCAGCGCAAAGGGCAGGGCAAATACGGTATGGCTAAACTTAACCAGCGAAAGATACTTGCCAATAAGAGAGGCTTGCCGCGGCATAGCTTGTGTATTGCTCATGATACTTTCTTTATTAAGACTGGCTGTTTATTCAGTCACTTCAGCTTCGAAAGACAAGGAAACCCTATTGGGGTTTGCGTTTGATACTACGATCAGGTTCTTATGATTCTTACCCACACGTTTTTTGGTATTGAATTCCGCAATCACCTCTCCTTCCTGCCCGGGCAGCACCGGCTCTTTGGAGAAGGAAGGTACGGTACAGCCGCAGGAGGTGATCACGTCTGATATCATCAGCGGCTGCTTCCCTGTATTTTTAAATTTAAAGGCATGCTTTATTTTTCCGCCCTCTTTGACCTTACCGAAATCGTAGTGCGCTTCGGCAAAGGACATGGTGGTCTCGGGCATTTTCTTCACTTCTTCGCTCCGGGCATTCCGCTCTTCAAGCTCTGTTGCATGTGCAGGCGACGTACCTATGCCATACTTATTGAACAAAGCACGGGAGCTGACACCGGTAAGCTCGATAATGGCGATGGTAAAAAGAGACAGGGTAAGGATGGTAAGCAGGATGGTCTTGACCTGTGCGTTCATCAATTTGGTTTTTTGTGATTGGATGCAGGGTACAAAGGTAACCCGAAACTGTTATAAAAAAATTTGTTCCATGGCCTTTGCCTTCAGCCGGGTCTCCTCCCATTCGGCCGGCGCATAGCTTTCATAAGTGATCGCTCCGCCGGTCTGGTAAGACAGGTAACCGTCGGCCGCATGATAGAGCAGGCTGCGGATCACAACATTGAAATCGAAATCCCCTCCCGGCCTGATATAGCCTACCGTGCCGGCGTACAGGCCTCTCCGCGAACGTTCGTACCGCTCGATCAGTTCCATGACGATCACCTTGGGCGCGCCGGTCATGCTACCCATAGGGAAAGCGCCGTCAATGATCTTCCTGTTGGTGCTACCAGGCAGACATTCCCCGCTTACGGTAGAGATGAGCTGATGCACCTGCGGAAAAGTATAGACGCCAAAAAGCTCGGGTACAGTGACCGTGCCAGGCTTGCAGCTGCGGGCCAGATCGTTGCGTACCAGGTCTACGATCATTACATTCTCAGCACGTTCTTTCCTGTCGGCCTTCAGGGCTTGCTTCAGGGATTCATCAGCACCCTGATCTGCGTCCCTGCGTGTTGTTCCTTTGATGGGCTGCGAGAGCAGCTGCTCTTTCTCCCGGTGCAAAAAACGTTCCGGACTGGTGCACAGCAGCCAGGAAGCATCGTTACGGTACAAGGCCGCAAAGGGCGCGGGATTCACGGCATTGAGGCAGGAGAAGGTATAGACGGGATCAAGCTGTGGCACTTCGGCATAAGCCTCTGTACAAAAGTTCAGCTCATAGCAATCCCCTTCTTCAATATGTTGCTTGATGCGCCCGATGCTGCCGAGATAGTCTTCCCGGCTAAAACGGTATTGCCAGCGCACCGGCGACAAAGTAGCTGCTTCAGCGGCGATCATTGCCGGCATGGCCAGTATCTGCGCCAGTATGGACGCGGCATCAGCATGCAGCGTTTCTATATGCAGCGTAAAGCTATCGCAGAGGATATAAACTACAGTCTCGGGACAAAAGAAAAAGACGGTATCAAAACCGGTACGGTCGGGATGATTGCTGGATAAATGCGGCTCCACCTTGTTCTTGTAATCGTAGCACAAATGGCCGAAATACCAATCTGCCGTACTTTCCGGCACATGGTCGCAGACAGCGGCTGTTCCCGCGCCGGCCAGCAATTCGTAGCGCACCGGCGCATGCTTATAGCCATTGTTATCCAGATAAGTAAAAATGCTGAACGGGCGAAGCCAGTTCAGCATTTTATTCTTGAGTAGCGGCAGGTCCTCTTCCGCAAAAGAATAAGTAACGGAAGTGCGTGCAGTCATTATCTTAAAGCAAAAAAATTAAAAATCGTCATCGTCGTCATCGTCAAAGCCACCACCACCGCCGCCGAAATCGTCAAAGCCGAGGTCGCTGAAATCGTCATCGAAGTCATCCCCGCTTTTCTTCTTGGCGCCTGTGCTGCCACTGCTCTTCTTTGACTTGGGAATATCAAACTCTTCGAAATCCGGATCTTCATCAGCAAACTCATCTTTATTGAAATCGTCATCATCTTCAAAATCATCTCCGTCATCATCATCTTCATCATCGTCGTCGTCATCCTCATCGTCATCGCGCTTGGCTTTTTTGGGTGCAGCCTTGGCTGCTTTGGCGCCCGCTTTCTTCTTGGGGGCCTCATCCTCAAAAAGCTCACCCTCTTCTCCATCTTCCAATTCGTCCTCTTCCTTCTTTACCTTGGCGCTTTTTTTAGGCGCAGCTTCTTTTTTCGCAGGAGCGGCCTTTTTCGCCGCTGTTTTTTTTTCTGAATTAGATTTCATAACACACGAACTGTTAACAGGTTCTATAATTTAGTAGTGTAAATTTTTATCAGTTTTTTGGTTTGGCAAAATTTTTCTGAAAAAATTATTCTGCCTCGTCGGTTGGTCAAGCCGACGCAATTTAAAACAAAGTCAGCAATTGATCCCTACCTGTTCCGTTTGAGATAAATTGAATTCTTGTTTGTAGATAATCTTCGACAAAGCTGTAATACTTCTTAAAAGTTTCGGGAAGCGCCTCTGTGCTGGCACAGCTGCTGATCGGAGTGTCCCATCCTTTGAACGTGCTGTATACCGGCACTACATTCCGGTCGCAGATATCGAAAGGAAACTCTTCGGTTTGCTGTCCGTCGATCTCATAGGCAGTGGCGGCTTTGATTTCCTCAAAATCATCAAGCACATCCGCCTTGGTCATGATCAGGCGTGTAACACCACTCAGCATACAAACATAACGCAAAGCAACAAGGTCTATCCAGCCGCAGCGGCGCGGGCGCTTGGTTACAGCGCCGAATTCGTGTCCTGCGGCCCTCAGGCGTTCGCCGGTCTCGTCGTGTAGCTCTGTGGGAAAAGGACCGCTACCCACACGGGTACAATAAGCTTTGGTAATACCATATACCTCACCGATTCTGGAAGGCGCTACGCCCAGCCCTGTGCACACACCGGCGACAATAGTGTTAGATGAGGTCACAAACGGATAAGTACCATAATCCACATCCAGCATGCTGCCCTGCGCACCCTCGGCCAGCACTTTTTTGCCTTGCTTCAGCTGATCGTTGAGCCAGTATTCTCCATTGACAATATTCAAAGAACGCAGGTAGTTGATCGCTTCAAAGAAATCGGCCTCCCAGGCTTCCCATTCCGGCACTTCCTCGTAGAGCCGCAACATATCCATGTGCTTGCTTTTCAGGCGCAGGTAACGTTCGTCCCAGTTGGGCGCCATAATGTCGCCTACCCGCAATCCGTTCCGGCCCGTTTTGTCCATATAAGCAGGACCGATGCCTTTAAGCGTGGAACCGATCTTCTCTTTTCCTTTGGCATGCTCAGAAGCCGCGTCCAATGCACGATGCGAAGGCAGGATCAGATGTGCCTTATGAGAAATGAACAGGTTCCCCTCCAATTGTACACCGAGGCGCTTCAGCCCCTCGATTTCTTCCTTAAGGGTAACCGGGTCTATAACAACACCGTTGCCGATAAGATTCAGGGTCTGCTCCTGGAACACACCTGAGGGAATCGTGCGCAGCACTACCTTCTGGCCATTTACATACAAAGTATGCCCGGCATTGGGGCCGCCCTGGAAACGGGCAATAATATCATAATTTGCAGCGAGGTAGTCTACTATTTTTCCTTTACCCTCATCGCCCCACTGCAAACCAATTAATACGTCAACCATGTTGAAATTTTAATGCGAAAAGGCAAAAATAAAAAAAGGTCGTGGCTTAAAAACAAGAAATTCCTTTTTTTTATTTCGCTTTTTTGCTTAAACCGGTACGCTTTCAGCCGTTCTTGGGCAGCATGTTTTTTTTAGCCAACAATTCTATTACTTTGCATAAAGCGGGAGCTGCGCAAGGCGCTCCTGTACACCTTTTATTTGCAAAGACTGTATCCTGACTACAATGAAAAAAATTGCCCTCGGCATCTGCTCGCTCAGCTTAATGGCATTGACCTACAGCTGCCATTCCGATACTACCGAACAAACACAGGAAACCGCTGCCACTACGGAGGAGCCCCAGGTAAAGGTCCCGTCCTTCAGTGCGGACAACGCGTATAACCATGTGGCCACCCAGGTAGCCATGGGCCCGCGTACCCCGGGCAGCGAATCGCAGCTGAAGTGCGCTGCCTGGATGCAGGAACAGCTAAAACAATATTGCGATACGGTTTACCGCCAGGAAACACAGGTAACGGCGGGCGATAAGAAGACAAAGCTGCGCTGCATCAATATTATCGGTTCGATAAGGCCGCAGGCAAAAAGGCGCATCCTTTTCCTGGCGCACTGGGACAGCCGCCCCTGGGCCGACCAGGATGTTACGGATAAAGACAAGCCTGTAGATGCCGCCGACGACGGCGCCAGCGGTGTAGGTGTGCTGATCGAGCTGGCCAATGTGCTGAAGAGCCAGCCACCCGGCAATCCCGATCTTGGTGTAGACATCCTGCTGACCGATGTGGAAGACTATGGCAAATCGGAATGGGGCGATAACTCCTATGCTTTAGGTACGCAATACTGGGCGCAGCATCCGCATGTACCGGGCTATAAGGCCGAAGGCGGTATATTGCTCGATATGGTCGGCGGCCGCAATGCCCGTTTCCCGCTCGAAGGCAACTCCCAGAAATTTGCCGCGGGCCTGCAGAAAGAAGTGTGGACGGCTGCCAGCCAGGCCGGTTACTCGTCCTACTTTGTTTATGAAAATGGCGGCACTATTACCGACGACCACGTGCCGGTTAACGAGATCATTAAGATACCGACCATCGATATTATCCACCTGCCTGCCGGGTCGGCCACCGGCTTTCCGCCGCACTGGCATACCCATAACGACAACATGAACGTGATCGACAAGGCAACGCTGAAAGCAGTAGGGCAAACGTTGCTGCAATTCCTTTACGAGCAATAGCGGTTTTACGCCATCGCATCACCACGCATAAAAAGGCCCGCAATGCTGCGGGCCTTTTTATGCGATACTGGTTTAAGGTATGTATTTCTTTAAAGAGTCCAGGGGAGTATCACCATGAAATATCTTGACCAGCTTACGATCCTTGTCGTAGATATTGATCTGCGGTAAGGTGCTGTAGGTATACAGCTTATCGACAGCGCCCGCGCTGTCGACGCCCACTTTTATTTCGGGATGGTGCCCGATACCGCTGGCCTGGTAGAAGCTACCCATATAGGGCAGCATAGCCGGACCGGCCATAAAAAGCACAGCGTTCTTTTTAAATAGGCTGATATTTTTTCCGACCAGCTTGGCCATCTCTATACAATGACCGCAGGTCGGATTGAACAGGAACATAAAAAAATGGTTATTATTCCGGAACGTTTCGTCGGTGTAGATCTTTCCTGTAGTATCGACAATTTTCAATGCCGGTATAGCCGAACCCACATTGCGATAGGCCGATTGAGCATCCTGCTCCTGGGCAAAGGCACCCGTGGTCAGCAATAAGACTGCGGCAAAGAATATTTTTTTCATCGGGAATGGTTATTTAAACAGAGCTTTTCGAACTTTACGGTTCCAAATGTACAGTAAAACAAGCGATTCGATGCCGTCTTCTTCAAAGAATAACATCCCCTTAGCCGAGCGGCTGCGCCCCCGCAGCCTGGACGATTTTATCGGCCAGCAGCACCTGGTAGGCGAAGGCAAAGTATTGCGCCAGATGATCGAAGGCCGGCAATTGCAGTCTATTATTTTCTGGGGGCCTCCCGGCGTAGGCAAGACCACGCTGGCGCAGATCATTGCCAACCAGATGGACATGCAGTTTTTTCAGCTGAGCGCGATCGAAAGCGGCGTAAAGGAAGTACGCGGCGTGATCGATCTGGCAAGGAAAGCGGGTAAGGCTATTTTGTTTATTGATGAGATACACCGTTTCAATAAGGCCCAGCAGGACAGCCTGCTGGGGGCGGTAGAGAAGGGTATTATCACTTTAATCGGCGCTACTACGGAGAATCCTTCTTTCGAAGTGATCAGCGCCTTACTGAGCCGTTGCCAGGTATATATTCTGGAAGCTTTCAGTGAAGAAGAGCTGAAGCAGATTATCCGACAGGCGCTGGAAAAGGACGCATGGCTAAAGGAGCAGCAGGTAACGATAACGGAATGGGGCGCCCTGCTGCAGCTGAGCGGCGGCGACGGCCGCAGGATACTAAACCTCCTGGAGCTGGTGGTACAGAGCTTGCCGGAGGGACAAAAAGAGATCACGAACGAAAGGGTGCAGCAGATCGTGCAGCAGAAAATGGCCCTGTACGACAAAAGCGGGGAGCAGCATTACGATATCATTTCTGCTTTTATTAAATCGATACGGGGCAGCGATCCGAATGCAGCCGTGTATTATCTCGCCCGTATGATCGAGGGCGGTGAGGATCCTAAGTTTATTGCCCGCCGGCTGGTGATCCTGGCCAGCGAAGATATCGGCAATGCCAATCCCAATGCCCTGCTGCTGGCAACCTCCTGCTTCCAGGCGGTTGAGCTGATCGGCTACCCCGAGTGCCGTATTATCCTCTCGCAAGCCGTAACCTACCTGGCTTCTTCTGTAAAAAGCAATGCCGCTTATATGGCCATCAACAATGCCCAGGCCCTGGTACGGCAGACCGGCGATCTGTCTATACCACTGCACATCCGGAATGCGCCTACAAAGCTGATGAAGGAAGCGGGCTATGGCGACAACTACCAGTACGCGCACGACTTTCCGGGCAATTTTGTGAACCAGGAATTCCTGCCCGAACAGATTACCGGCACCACCTTGTATGAACCAGGCAATAATGCGGCAGAGCAGCGCCAAAGAGAATACCTGCGCCAATGCTGGAAAGAAAAGTACGGCTACTGATCAACTCCATTCCGTTTATGGGAGGAACACGGGCGCCCCCAGATCCAGCGGCCCCTGTGACGGCCAATCGCCCTTAGCACTTTTCAGTCCCAGATGCGGCCATTGCTGCCAAACCGATCTGTCTTTTGCGGCTGCTGTAACCAGGTTGGCAACGATGATCTCCAGGTCGTCGGGCCGCCATACATCATCATTGGGATTGTTTGCCTTCCCTTCAGAAGCTTTTATTGCCTCCTGGCCAACGCGCGACAATACCAGCGTAGCGCAGGGCGGGCACCAGCAGCCAAGCCCCGAAAAAGCAGCATGCAGGCGCGCAGCAACATCGCTGCCACCTACAGAGTCCATGCTGACAGCGCAGGCGACTGGCTTTCCCCAGAAGGCCGGGGAAAGCTCGAAGGCGGTGGCCACCTCCAGAAAGCGTTGCAGCGGCGAGCTCCAGCTGTTCCAATAGACACCGCTGATCACTAAGAAGCCATCGTAGCCGCATAGCTGCCTGTATACTACTTCCACACGTGCTTGCAGACCGGCAAGCGGCAGTATTTCTGCGGCAGCACCGGGTCGGGCAGCGATCAGAGACCGGGCCTGCTCCGCCAGGGCCTGCGAATTGCCTTTATCGCCCCTCAACGAACCATTAATGATGAGTATGTTTGTTTTATCCGGCGACATAGATCCTATATTACCGCAAAACTATGAAAAGGACACAAGATGGAAGAACGATGCACTGCAATGTGTTATTACGCCAGATATTGTGTTGTAGATACGTTGCAATGCAACGTATCTACAACACAATACTCCCTATAATGCTGCTGTACCAAACAGCAGCTACCGGGCGGGGGCGCGATGAAGATGTGTTCTCCACCGACAGCAATTATTTGAGGTAATAGCGGTTCTCAGCAATACATTCCATCACCGCATCGGGTACCAGGTAACGTATCGACCTGTTTTCCCTGACCTGGGTACGGATGTGTGTAGAGGATATCTCGAGCAGGGGCGCCTTCAATAACGATGCGTTAGCATGCAGGGTTTCCGACGCTACAGGAAAACCCGGGCGCTCGAAAATGACGATCCGGTAGTATTCCAGTATTTTGGTATAATTTTTCCAGCGGGGAAGGTTCTGGTAGCTGTCGCTGCCCATGATCACCGTAAAGCGCTCCAGCGGGAATTTTTCGCTCAGGTAGGTCAGCGTATCGATGGTATAGGAAGGCTTGGGCAGGTGAAACTCCACATTGCTTACCCGGAATTTATTGTTGTGCTGTATCGCGAGCTCGGCCAGGTGCAGCCGGTCGTACTCATTCAGCAGGCTATGGCTTTCTTTAAGCGGATTGTGGGGCGATACGACAAACCATATCTTATCGAGATCGGCATGCTCCAGCACATGGTTGGCGATAATCAGGTGACCGGTATGTATGGGATTGAAGCTTCCGAAGTATAGGCCTATGTTCATGTATCGGGAACAGTTACGGGAAATATGCAAATACGGTTCAGGGCTCAGGCGATCTCCACCCAGATGTGCCGGGCTTCATTCTTGCGCAGGCTGAGGCAATAGCCGGAAACCTGTATGGCAATGGGGTCGCCGAGCGGCGCTATGGCCTCGATCGACACAGGCTCGCCGGGAATACATCCCATTTCCATCAGCTTTACTTTGGCTTCGTTGTCGTCAAACTGCTGGATCACCCCACTGGAGCCGGACTTAAGATCAGATAAACGGTACAGCATACATTTAAAAAAAGCGATGCAAAAATACGGCGCTCCGGCGGCGATGCCAAATTAAATCGCCCGGGTATGGCGCCGCCGGCCACCTTTACCGGTGGGCTTCCGGCTGTTACGAAAAATCTTGTTACTTTTGCGGCCAGCATTACTAATATCGGCTAATGAGTATTCACAACAACTATGTTGCCATACTGGCAGGAGGTGTAGGCAGCCGCTTCTGGCCCGAAAGCCGGCAAAAGCTACCCAAACAGTTCCTGGATCTGTTGGGTACGGGGCAAACACTTTTACAGAACGCCTATAACCGGTTTAAGGATATATGCCCCAGGGAAAATATTTACGTGGTTACATTTGAGTCTTACACCGACCTGGTAAAGCAGCAGCTACCCGAAGTTCCCGCTGCCAATATCGTAGCGGAGCCATCACGGAAGAATACCGCGCCCAGCGCAGCTTATATTTCCCATAAGATCTATGCGCTGAACCCGCAGGCCAATCTTATCCTGACACCTGCCGATCACCTGATCACCGACGAGCGCACCTTTGAACGCCAGGTATTCGAAACCCTGGATTTCGTTTCCAGGAACAATCATATTGCTTCTATCGGTATCCGCCCCACCCGGCCCGATACCACTTATGGCTATATCCAGTATGAGGCCGGCGATGGCGAGGAGCTTTTTCATAAGGTAAAGACCTTTATCGAAAAGCCTAACCTCGAGATCGCACGCACTTTCCTTCGCTCCGGCGATTTCCTCTGGAATTCGGGCATCTTTGCCTGGAATATCAAGACCTTCCTGGAAGTGCTGGACGAGCACCTGCCCGAGCTGAACGATGTGTTCATCCAGGCCCGCGATGTGCTCAATACCCCCAAGGAGGCTAAGGCCATGGAAATGCTGTATGCCCAATGCACCAATATTTCCATTGATTATGCGATCATGGAAAAAGTACGTACGGTGTATGTCCTGGCTTCCAGATTCGGGTGGAGCGACCTGGGCACCTGGGAATCGGCCTACGAGCATTCTGAAAAAGACTACCTGGGCAATGCAGTTTACGGCAAAAACGTCATGATCATAGATGCTTCGGGCAGCATGGTCAAAGCACCCGATCACAAGCTGGTGATCCTGCAGGGACTGGAGCAATACATCGTAATCGACACCCCGGAAGTGCTGCTGATCTGCGAGCGCAGCAAAGAGCAGCAGATCAAAGACTACCTGGCCGAGGTCAAACGCAACAAAGGCGACAAATTTTTATAACGTATATCTTTCTTAACCTAATCGATTCAGACTTTTTTACGCACATGTTACCAAAGTACAACAGAATACTACTTAAGCTCTCAGGAGAATCTTTAATGGGCGACCGCAGCTTCGGACTTGATCCGGTGATGCTGACCCAGTACGCGATCGATATCAAGGCGGTAGCCGACCTTGGCGTGCAGGTAGCCGTAGTAATCGGGGGTGGTAACATTTACAGGGGTATGAATGAAGCCGAGACCGGCATCGAGCGGGCCCAGGGCGATTATATGGGCATGCTGGCCACCGTAATCAACGGTATGGCCCTGCAGGCTTCGCTGGAAAAAGTGGGTGTAAAGACACGGCTGCAAAGCGCGATCAAAATGGAACAGGTCGCTGAGCCATATATCCGCCGCCGTGCCATACGCCACCTGGAAAAAGGTCGCGTGGTGATCTTCGGCGCCGGTACAGGCAATCCTTATTTCACTACCGATACGGCAGGCTCACTGCGCGCCATCGAGATCAATGCCGATGTGATCCTTAAAGGCACAAGGGTAGATGGTATCTACACTGCCGACCCGGAAAAGAACCCCGATGCCACCCGTTACGAAACCATCAGCTTCAGCGAGGTGATCGCCAAAGAGCTGAAGGTAATGGACATGACCGCGTTCACCTTGTGCCAGGAAAATAACCTGCCCATCATTGTATTCGATATGAACAAGACCGGCAACCTGTCTGATGTGGTGACCGGCAAAAATGTAGGTACGCTTGTAAGATAAATCGTCGCCCCCTGCAAGCTCAGCAGCCGCAACCAACTGGTCGCTGAGCTTGCCTGAAGGACGAACCGGAACACAGGTCGCTTCGACAGCGACCGCTACCTCAACCCGCTTCGATAATGACCAGGAAAGAGCGCTACCAGTTTGTGATCGATTACTTTTCGGAGTTTGCTCCGGAAGCGGAGACCGAATTGTTGTACGACAACCCTTTCCAGCTGCTCGTTGCCGTGATCCTGTCGGCGCAATGCACCGACAAAAGGGTCAATATGACCACACCGGCTATTTTTGCCCGCTACCCCGACGCCGCAAGCCTGGCGGAAGCCACCTTCGACGAGCTTTTTCCCCTCATCCGCAGCATCAGCTATCCCAACAACAAGACCAAACACCTCATCGGCATGGCGCAAATGCTGATGAGCGATTATCATGGCGAGGTGCCGCTTACCGTTGCCGAACTGATACGGCTGCCCGGTGTGGGCCGCAAAACGGCCAATGTGATCACCTCGGTTATTGATCAGCAACCCAATATGGCGGTAGACACTCATGTTTTCCGCGTTTCGGCGCGTATCGGCCTTACGCTCAATGCCAAAACACCCCTTCAGGCCGAGCAGCAGCTGATCCGTTTTTTCCCTAAAGAATTAATACACAAGGCCCACCACTGGCTTATCCTGCATGGCAGATACATTTGTGTCGCCCGCAATCCCAAGTGCAGCCAATGCGGTTTGCAGCAGGCCTGCAAATATTATCAGTCAACATTGAAAAACTAGTTGCATCTTTGCATGCTAAAATTTAATACGGACATAATATTAGCTGTCCGTAAGTGAAGCATCCTGTGTGTCGCATGTTATCGTTTAAAGGAAATACCCTACCGGCCCTAACCTGGAAAGAAGCGGTTAAAGAAGACCGCTTTAAGACCAGGCTGATCGTGATCTCCCTTGTTTTCGCCGCCATACTGTTTTTTTTCCCGTTCTTCTTCCAGCATATCGAACAAAGGGATGGCTATCTGCTGAAGGATTTTATTGTCGATCATGTGAAACCGGCAGACGTATCCGTACCGATCTTCGTCTGTATCTGGGGCATTACCTTCCTCATGATCTTCCGCTGCATCCGCAACCCGATGCTGTTCCTGGTAGGCCTCTACGGCTTTATCGTGCTCACCCTGATGCGGATGCTGACCATATCGCTTATTCCGCTCAACCCGCCTCACGGCCTTATTCCACTGGTCGATCCTTTGTCCAATTTCTTTTACGGTAACAAAAGCTCGTTCGTGACCAAGGATCTTTTCTTTTCAGGTCATGTTTCATCGCAGTTCCTTTATTTCCTCTGCCTGCTGAAACCGCTGGACAAGAAGCTGGCCCTGGCCTCTACCATCATTGTCGGCTCCCTGGTGCTGGTACAGCACGTTCATTACACCGTCGACGTCGTGGCTGCAATTCCGCTCTCTTACCTGGCCTACCGTATCGGCAAACGCATTGCTATGGGCCGGAACGCAGCCTGATACTTACGGAAGTCTTTTCGGGGCAAGCACCATTGCCATTCATTCAATAAATAACCCTACGGGAGTGTACTTGTTTCCTATCCGGCTGTTGTGCCTGTTGATTTGAATTCCCGGCCGGGAAATACTATTTTTGCAGCGGAACAGGATACCTGTTCTTTCTACTTGCTCTTGAGCAACCTCGGGGTGCCTTACTAACCAGGCTGAGATTATACCCGTAGAACCTGGACCGGATAATGCCGGTTAGGAAAGGTAAGCCGAAGGTTTTTCCCACAACTTACCTTATTGTATCCCGCCCTTGCTGCACCATGCACTATGGGCTGTGAGTACCGTTCCGGCTGCCGGAAGGGAGAACAAGTATATCAATTTGTGACCATAATGAACATCCGATCCAGAAACCTTTGCCTGCTGAGCTGCTTCTGCACCGCTTTTACAGCCGGCGCGCAGGAAACCGACAGCGCCTCTTCCCTGAACCGTGTCCAGGAGCTGATCCCGGTGGAAGTAAGCGCGGTGAGAGTAGGCGATAAAGCGCCATTTGCCGTAGCCAACCTGAAAGAAAAAGATATCCGTATCGCCAACCTGGGCCAGGACATCCCTTACCTGCTGAACCTGACGCCCTCGGTAGTGATCAGCTCCAATGCCGGTGCGGGCATTGGCTATACCAGCATGCGCATCAGGGGCACTGATGACTCCCGGATCAATTTCACCATTAACGGCATACCGGTAAACGATGCGGAGTCGCAGGCCGCGATCTTCGTTGATTTTCCCGACCTGCTTTCCTCGACCAACTCCATTCAGATACAGCGCGGTGTGGGCTCTTCAACCAATGGCGCCGGGGCTTTCGGGGCATCGGTAAACCTGAGCAACCTGCTGCAGGAAAAGAAAGCCTATGCAGAAGTCAACAACAGCTATGGCTCCTACAACACCTGGAAACATACGGTACGGGCCGGGAGCGGCCTGCTGAAAGGCGGCTTCCAATTTGATGTTCGGGCTTCGAAGATTGGCTCGGATGGCTATGTGGACCGTTCAGCTTCCGACCTGAAGGCGCTGCAGTTCATTGCCGGATGGACATCCAAAGATGAACGGACGGCGCTTAAGTTCAACCTGTTTACCGGCACCGAGCGTACACAGCAGGCCTGGAACGGGATCCCGAAGGATTCGCTGAAGACCAATCGTCGCTTCAATGGCCTGGGACTGATGGCGGACGGCAGCTATTATAATGACCAAACGGACAATTATCAGCAGGATTATTACCAGCTGTTCTTCGATCATCGCTTCGACGAGCATTGGAGCATTCATGCCGGCCTGTTCCTTACCCGCGGAAAAGGCTTTTACAATGAATACCGGCTCCAGGACAAGCTTTCGGAATACAATCGCCCGCCATTCATTACGCCGAAAGGCGACACCTTCGGCACCACAGACCTGACCCGCAGGCTATGGCTGGACAACTATTACTACGGCGGCATTTATTCGCTAAGCTATAAAACAGCAAAGACACAATTCATACTGGGCGGCGCTTACACCCGTTACGACGGCAAGCATTACGGCTTCGTGACCTGGGCCGATTACGGTGTACCGGTAGATTACCGCTGGTACAACCTTACTTCCTTCAAAGGCGATTTCAATATTTATGCCAAGCTGCAACAGCAGGTCGGCGAGCATCTCTATGTCTTTGGCGATCTGCAATACCGCTGCGTGCGCTACGAGATCAACGGCTTCCGCAAAAACCCGGACCTGATGCCTCGTACGGACTTCAACTTTATTAACCCAAAAGCAGGGCTCAGCTATATCCTCAACCATGCCAATAATGCCGAAAGCAAGATCTACGGTTCCTTTGCCATAGCCAACAAAGAGCCCAACCGCGACGACTTCGAAGCCTCACCTGCCCAGGCGCCCAGGCAGGAAACCTTGTACGACGGCGAGCTGGGCTACCAGTACCAGGGCAAGAAATGGGAGGCTGGCGCCAACCTGTATTATATGTACTACCACAACCAGCTGATACCTACCGGCAAGATCAACGATGTGGGTACTGCTACCCGCACCAATACGCCCAAAAGCTATCGCGCCGGCATCGAGCTGATGGCTGCCGCTACACCGGCCGGCTGGCTGCAAATACAAGCCAACGCCACCTTCTCCCGCAACCGCATCCTGGATTTTGAAGAATACATCGATGACTACGATACCAATATCCAGATCAAAAACAGCTACAAAGAGACCGATATTGCCTTCGCGCCTTCGGTGATCGCAGGCGGCACAGCCACCTTCGAGCCATTGCGCAAGCTGCTGCAAAAGCAGCAGCTCTACATCGATGTGATCGGTAAATATGTAGGCCGCCAGTACCTCGACAACACGACCAATAAAGACCGCAGCATCGATCCCTATGGCCTTTGCGACCTGCGCCTGCGCTATACGATACAGCCTTCTTTTGTAAAAGAGATCGGTCTTTCGCTGGCCCTCAACAATGTACTGAACAAAAAATATGAAAGCAGCGGCTATACCTTCAGCTATAAAGCCGATGGTACGCTGACCACCGAAAATTATTACTTCCCGCAAGCTGGCACCAATTTCCTGCTAGCGCTTAATATCCGCTTTTAGCATGACAAGCTCTTCCTTTCTCTCAGAGCAGGCTATGGCGCACCCGGCCGGCCTGATCGATACCGGGAGCCTGCGCCTGATGAGGTCGCTCGCCTTTGAGGCCGAGCATAACCGCAGCCTGCCGCCTGCGGTGCTGGATCTTATTTATGCGCGTCGCTGGTTTCAGCTGATGGTTCCCCGTGCCTGTGGCGGGCTGGAGACGAGCCTCCCGGAAGCCGTGCAGTTGTTCGAAGCGCTGGCCTGGGCCGAAGCCAATACCGGCTGGTGCGTCAACCTGGGCGCCGGCGCCAATATGTTTGCCGGCTATTTCGATGCCGCTACAGCAACAAGCATTTTCAGCGATCCGCATACCTGCTGCGCCGGCAGCGGCGCTGTGTCGGGCAGGGCCACACGCGCCGAAGGCGGCTACCGCCTCAGCGGTCGCTGGAAGTATGCCAGCGGTGCCAATCACGCCACGCATTTTACGGCCAACGCCTGGCTGCTCGATGAGGGGGGAAAGACTATAGAACAGGAAGGACAGCCAGCGTTCCGCTCCTTTATCGTACCTGCGGGCCAGGCGCTGAATCACCGCAACTGGAACGCCATAGGCCTGCGGGGCACGTCCAGCAACGATTTCGAGATCAAGGATGTATTCGTCCCCGATGCGCAGGTATTCAACCTGCAGCAGGCTTCGGCTTTCGCCGGCGGGCCCTTGTACCGTTTTCCTTTTGCCCGGCTGGCCGTGATCGACATGGCCTGCATGCTTACCGGTATTGCCTTGCGCTTTATGGAGCTGTACGAAGCGCTGGCCATTGGAAAAAAGCCGCTGCACAGCGACCAGCTGCTATGGAATAATCCCGCAGCCCGCTCAGTATACGAATGCCGGGGCAAGGCCTTCCTGGCCGCACGTGCTGAGATGTATGCTGCTCTAGGGGAAATATGGCGGCTTTATGAAGCGGGCAGGGAAGCCGCTCCGGAAGTGCAGAACACTTTTGACAACATCGCCAAAGGCGCTGCCGGAAGCGCCCGTGACCTGATCAACGCCCTATACCCGCTTTGCGGCATGAGCATACTCGATTCCGATACGGAGCTGAATAAGGTATGGCGCGATGCGATGACCGTATCGCAGCACTACCTGTTGTCGCCCCTAAAGGCCTGACCGGTACAGCCATATAACAAAAGAGCAAAGCCAGACTCGGCTTTGCTCTTTTGACTTTCCTAAATCCAGTGCAGCTTAGCAGCCGGAGTAGGCCGGGTTGAGCGTGCAGGCGCCGATGCTCCGGGCACAGGTACCGGTTACCACGACACAGGGATGGCCGCTCTGGAGTTCGCATTCGCGGGTGATCGTAAAGCTGTGGCCTACGGTATCATTGCCGCCGCTGAGTTACGTCAGGTTGGCGATCTTTTGCCGGGCCAGCTGCAGCCGGCCCCTGTTCATTTTAGCTTTTTTCATTTGTTTCAGGTGTTTGGTAAAAGCAGCCCTGTCGTGCCTTGGGCTGCATGTTCGGCATTTGCAGCAGAAATTTACGACAATTCCGGCAATGACGTCGCCGGCCAGCCATTGATGATCTGTGCCAATGCTGCGTCCAGGCGGGGATACCGGAAGCGGAACCCGCTTGCCAGAAGCTTTTCCGGCAGCACCCAGCGACTTTTCAATACCAGTTCCGTTTCGGTATGAATAAGCCGCGCTCCGGCTTTAAGCAACCACGCCGGCGCAGGCATACCAAAAGGCATATACAGCTGCCGCCGCAGCGATGCCATCAGCTGCCTGTTTGTGACTGGGAAAGGCGCGGAACAATTGACTGGTCCTTGCAAGTGCGCTTCCTGCGCAATGAAACGGATCGCACGATACAAGTCCTCTATATGGATCCAGCTAAAGCGCTGGTGGCCGCTTCCCTGCCTGCCGCCAAGACCCCAGCGCACCAGGTTCCGGTAAGGGCGCATCGCACCGCCTCCTTCACCCAGCACAATAGCGATGCGCAAGGCTACCTGCCGCGTTTGCGGGCAGGCGAAAGCAAAAAAAGTATCTTCCCAGGCAGTCGCTACAGAGACCGAGAACCCGCTGCCCAACTCACCGCCAGCTTCTGTCATCGGGCGGTCTTCTGCATGCCGGTAAATGGTAGCCGTGCTGGAGTTGAGCCATAAGGGCGGTGGTTGTTCGCAGCGAAGCAGGGCTTCCCCCAGGGTCTGCGTGGTTTCCGTCCGCGACCGCATGATCGCCTCCTTGTTGGCGGGTGTGTACCGGCAGTCGACCGATTTACCGGCCAGGTTGATCAGCAGGGCTGCACCTTCCAGGGCATTGCGGACACCGGCGGCATCGTTCCAGGACAGACCTTCAGTCCGTGAGACAATAACCACTGTATATCCTTCGCTTTCAAAGCGGGCGGCCAGGTACCGCCCGATAAAGCCGGTGCCACCCGCCAGGACAACTTTCTCTCTTTTCATATGATAAATGCCAGGATTAGTAAACGATAGCCGATCCAGGTATAGCTAAGGTAAGCCGGCAGCGACAAACGGGCAACCCTGCGCCGGTGTTCCAGGAACATAATGGCGACCACGGCAAAGAACCAGCACAGGGCGGATAGCGCCGGCAGCTGCAGCCATTGCCGCAGCCCGATATAGGGCCATAGCAGCACAGAGCCGATCAACGACACCGTCAGCAGCTGACCCCAGTATTGAACGATGCGCTGCCAGGACGACTTCAGCAGCCACAGGGCCTGAAAGAGCAGCTGTCCGCAGACCATACCCAGCTCCAGCCAGAAGGAATAATGTAATGTAAGATAGCCCTGCAGATAGCCGGCGTAGATGCTTAAGGTCGTCGCAGTAAGCAGGATACAAATCCCGGAAAAGATAACCCGGTATAAGGTTGAGGTATGCTGCAAGCCTACTATTTTATAAGGTTGCGCTTAACTCCTGAAGCTGTGGCTCCAGGAGGATAAAGAGTCGTATTGCTCGTCGATAAGGGGATGCGGCAGATCGAAGGCAGGCTGCGTCGTATGCAGAAAAATGGTTTTCATGCCCAGTGTTCTGCCAAATTGCATATCGCTGAGGTTATTGCCCACCATCACGCTCTGCTTAAAATCGATATCCGGGAAATCCTTTTGTGCATCGAGCCCCATACCCGTATTGGGTTTGCGGTGAGAATGGTTGCTGTCGACCGAGGGGGCAAAATAGATGCGATCGATTTTTCCGCCGGCCTGCACCACTGCTTCTGTCAGGTGATCGTGGATTTCCAGCAAGGCAGCTTCGGTCATATAGCCGCGACCTACTCCGCGCTGGTTGGTTACGATGAAAACATAATCAAAAGCGGCTGAAAGCTGCACCAGCGCTGGTACTGCACCGTTATAGAAAACAAACTCGTCTTTGTGAAAAATATAGCTGCCGTCTTTCTCTTCGTTAATGACCCCGTCGCGGTCCAGGAATAATGCCGATGCCATAATGTCTTTACTGTTTAAAATCTTCCTGTGCCTTATAATAATCTTCGGGCACGCCGATATCGATGAAATAGGTGTCGCTTACAAAGCCCTGCAAAGTTCCCTTGCCCGCTTCCGGTTCCAGGAATTCTTTTTCAAAAGAAAACTTTTCAGGAAAGGCGGCCAGGTTAGCCTGCCCCTTGTTCAGCAGGTAAACGCCCCCGTTGATCAGGCCTGCTTCCCGGAATTGCTTTTCTTCGAAGGCGGTAATTTCTTCAGCCGCATCGAGCTGCACCGCGCCGTAGCGTTCAAAATCCCGCATGGGCTTCAGGGCCAGCATCGCTTTGTGCCGGGGATCGAAGGCCTGATTCATCGCCCGCAGGTCTACAGCAAACATCGTATCGCCGTTCAGGATAAAGACCTCACGCTCTTTGGATTTCATCAATGCCCTGCGGATACCACCTCCTGTGCCCAAAGGTTCGGGCTCCAGCACCCAGCTGGTTTTGAAGGTGTATGCTTTCTGCCGCAGGTATTCGATTACCGCTTCGGATCTGTAACCGAGCGAGAAAATAACGTGATCGGCAAATTGCTGCTCCAGGTATTGCAATACATGCGACAGGAATGGCACTCCGGCCACCGGCGCCATGCACTTGGGCACATCGTTTACCACACCGCTCAACCGCGTACCAAGCCCGCCGGCCAGAATAATACACTCCATTGTTTCGCTGAAAATAAGGGAGAAAAGCGCTTCAGGAAACGAGGAACAAACGTTCTTCCGTCAGCTGGCAAATAATATGACCGATGGTGATATGGCATTCCTGTATCCTGGGCGTATCGTTGCTGGGAATATTAATGAGATAATCGCAAAGCGGCTTCATCTTACCACCGCTTTCGCCGGTAAAGCCAACCGTGATCACACCCATTTCCTTTGCCAGCTCAAATGCTTTAAGGATATTGGCTGAATTGCCAGAAGTGCTGAGCCCTACCAGGATATCTCCTGCTTTGCCCATACCTTTCAGCAGGCGACTGTAGACCAGCTCGTAGCCATAATCATTGGCCACTGCAGTAAGGTAAGAAGTGTTGCAATGCAGGGCTTCGGAGGGTAAAGGATTCCTGTCGGTATAGAAGCGGCCCGAAAACTCGGCCGCCAGATGCTGCGCATCGGCAGCGCTGCCGCCGTTGCCACAGAACAATACTTTATTCCCGGAAGAAAACGCCGTAATTATTTTCTCAGTTACTTCGTTCACGGTGGCGATCAGCTGCTCGTCGGCCAATACCTGCTGCTTCACTTTTATGGATTGCTCGATGATATCAGCGATTCTTTGATTCATATTTATCGGAATGTTTGCGAATGGTCAAAAATAGCAATTAATCAGAAACCCGCTCAATCTTTAGTACTTTTGCGCCGTTATTCTCAAAAGCTTAAAACCACAGGATCAATGAACCAGGATTTCGAAACCATAGCCCGGATCATCAAAGACAGGCGTACCACCAAGGCTGCTGCCATGAACGGGCAGGTCATTCCGGATACAGCAATAGAACAACTTTTACAGCTGGCCGATTATGCGCCCACACACGGCCGCACCGAGCCCTGGCGCTTTTTTGTATTCACCGGCGCCGGCCTGAAGCAGTTTTGCCAGGATCATGCACAGCTTTACTGGGATCATACGGCCGAAGAAAACCGCAAAGAGCAGACCTTTGAGAACCTGGCTCATGCAGGGGATATGGTCTCGCACCTGGTGGTCGCCGTGATGCGCCGAACACCGGAGACCAAGATCCCCCTTATGGAGGAATATGCTGCGACGGCAGCTGCGATACAGAATGTATTGCTGGCGGTTGAAGCCAGTGGTATGGCCGCCATATGGAATACGGGCGGCATGGCGCTGAAGCCGGCTATGAAAACCTACCTGAAGCTACAGGAAGAAGACCAGGTGGTCGGCTTCCTGTACCTGGGTTACAGCGATCAGCCCCGCAAAGAGGCGGTGCGTAATATCCCCCTTACTGAAAAAATTGTCTGGGCCTGAGCCCTGAACGGAACTGTCCTCTTCCGGGGCAGTTCCGAAACCATTGCACATGTACCTGAAACAGATACTGACCCTCATCCGTAAAGATTTCCTGCTGGAATGGCGCCAGAAGCATACCTTTTTCGGCGTCATCCTTTATGTGGGCTGCACGGTGTTTGTGCTGTACATGATGGCCGGACAGCCGGAAAGCCGCATCTGGAACGCCTTGTTCTGGGTGGCACAATTGTTCGTCACGGTAAATACCGTGGCCAAGAGTTTCCTGCAGGAAGGCGAGGCCCGCATGCGCTATTACTTCACACTGGTCGCACCGGTGCAGTATATTCTGGCCAAAATGGTCTACAGTCTCGTGCTGATGACCGCGATGATGTTCATCTCCCTGCTGCTGTTCCACTTGCTGCTCGGCAGCCCTGTAATCAGGATGGGTACCTTTATCGGTGTGGCCTGCCTGGGCGCTACCAGCCTGTCGCTCCTGTTTACCTTCCTGTCGGCTATTGCCGCACAGGCGAGGCAAAATGCGGCGCTGATGGCGATCCTGGGGTTTCCTATTGCCATTCCCCTGCTGATGGTCCTGAGCAACCTGGCGCTGGGCGCTGTCGCCTCGGTGCAGCAGGAAGGCTGGTGGAGCATGGTTTGGGTCATGTTCGGACTGGACGCCCTCATTGTCAGTCTCGCAGCCGTGCTGTTCCCCTTCTTGTGGAAGGAGTGATTGAGATGTTAGACATTAGATGTTAGACATTAGATATTAGAAATTGGATTTTGGTTTTCTGGAATTTGGAACTTGATTCCCGGAATTTGAATTTTGCTTTTACCCTCGGCCAGCTTTATCTTTTCTCTTACACCTCTATTACGAACAAAGGTTGTACATTAGGCGTTTAGAAGCCACAGGCATACACAGACCGGCCTGCAACGCTTTTTAATCATCAGTCATTATGGATACAGCAGCACTTCAGCGGGATATCTGCAAGGTGATTACCAGTATCGGCGGCTATATTAAATGGAAGAAGGAGTTTGGCCTGCCGGCGAGAATATATTACTTCCTTTCAGGTAAACAACCCGTGATCAATATTGAAGCCCTGTTTCTCGGCGAGCGCTTTGCCGTGGTCATCGGTCAGAATAAAGGCAGGAAGAATTCGAATATGTTCAACTCCAGCGGTTACCGCATTATCGTCTGTGATACCCTCGCCGATTTCCGCAGGCAGTTCGATGCATTTAAGGCCCAAAAGTTATCGGATCGTTGACAACGCTGGTCGCAAATAAATTATCCGTGATTCAATAATTACTATTTGATTAATTACAGGTTTTCTTACCTTTGCGTCCCTGTCTTCGTAGCTCAGTTGGTAGAGCAGCTGACTCTTAATCAGCGGGTCTAGGGTTCGAGTCCCTACGAGGACACAACAATGTAAACACTTGCAGTAATGCAGGTGTTTTTTTATTGTTGAAACAGTTGATGTTGCTGCATTTGAGCCAATTTCCTCAAAATTTACTATAAAAACTTTTATCTACTCTAATAATCCTCACAGGTGCTTTTTCAGGTGCCATGACATAAAATCAAGAGGTGCCATTTTTAACCTTTTAAGTTGCTAAAAATCAGCAACTAATGCATTCAACACAAAATTTAAAAATACTATTTATGGTACTTAGTTCAAGAGCAACTAAAGAAAGAGAAGTACCATTGCATTGCAGGTTAACCCTCAATAAACAACAGAAAAGGTTTTCTGTAGGAATTACAATCCCCAAACATATATGGCATCAGGATAAACAAAAGGTATCTGGCAAATCTCCCTTATCCCTTTCTGTCAATGCCAAAATTCAGGAGCTAACCAACAAAATTCAAACCATAGAAACACAACTTATAAAAGATCAAGAAGAATACTCCATTGATGATATATTAAACAGGCTGTTCAACAGGAATAACACTCCTTTCAGAACTTTAATGGAGGTATATGACTACAAGTATAAGCAGATGAAAGAACTTGAAGGAAAGGCATACAAGACATCTACTATAATAAAATGTGTCCAAATGCAAAATTCAGTAAGAAATTTTCTGAAAAAGGTAAAAGGCATTAATGATATTCCAGTAACCAAGGTAGACACTAAATTTCTTAATGAATTTGAGCTTTATCTAAAGTCAGACAGGAATATGGCTGTAGCATCTTATAATAAGACTATACAGAAACTTAAGGCAATGATGAAGCTTGCTTTTGATTATGGGACAATTCAAAGGCCTGCATTCCCTAACCACAGATTCAAGCATGAAAAGCCTAAAGTAATATTTCTTACTATGGATGAACTGGCTGTACTGGAGCACTACAAATTTGCCCAAGACAGACTTACTTTAGTTAGGGATATATTCCTGTTCTCTGTATATACAGGACTGCACTATATGGATGCCATGAGCCTTAGAAACAGCAATATCATTAAAGGGGTAGATGGGAAATTTTGGATTTGTTATACAAGACAAAAAACAGATGTTGAAATTCACATTCCAATACTAGAAAGGACTCAAAAGCTGATCTTGCTTTTTAAGCAGAAATATAGCACAACAGATGAAATTGTTCCCAGGTTCAGCAACCAGAAAATCAATAGCTATTTAAAAGAGATTGCAGAAATTGTAAGCATCAATAAGCCCTTTATCCCATAAAGTAGCCAGGAAAACATTTGGTTCCTTCCTATTATTTCATGATGTACCCATGAAGGTAGTAAGCAAGCTTATGGGACATAGTTCTGTACTAATTACAGAGCAGCATTATGCACAAGTCGAATTGAAAAAGTTGGGAAATGAAATGGATAAAGTAAATACTATTTTAAATTTGTCTTAAACTGACAGAGGCAATCTATAACCCTATTAAATCACTATGAATGAAAAAGAAAGAGCACATACCAACTTATCTGAAACCTCTGCTATTCCACAAGAAACCACTAGAGATAGTTGAGTATTTCAGAAAGAACGTGAATGGCAAAATCAACAAAAAAAGTCTTTTAGCAACTGACCTAAATTCTAAGCTTATCCATAATAATAAAGGCTACAAATTAACATTCAGTTTAAACAGGCCAATTACTTCCAATCTTGTTGGTGAAGTAATTAAAAAGGTTGAATTTATAGAAAAGAAAGACACTTTTATAATTGATAGTCTTTTTCTAAATAGTACGAATCTTGATGGGGATTATGAAGGGGCAATTAATGCCTTTTACTCCAAAGGATTTACAGTGAAGCAAGCTTACTACCATAGACTAATTATCCCTCTAGAAAAGGAAATAGCTTTTCACTTTAATCTAGAGGACTGCACATTCAACACAGACTTAGGATATGTTTCTAGAACTGGGGTTAAAGCACTAATTAATAGTGAGACTATATACGCAAATGTAATTCATCAAGGCAGCCCCAAGAGATATTATCTATCTATTGAATCTCAGCTGAAACAGACATTTGAAGAATTCAGTGATAAAGCTTTTGCTGTTCAAAAGGGGATTGGTTATTTATGTGGACATCTAGCAGGAGGAGAAGGTTACTTCTTTGTATATTCAAAACAAAAGATGGAAATACCAAAATACTATGGCTACCATGATATAAGGCCACCTATCAGAAGCATTTACACTCCTCTGCATACAAACCCTTATGGATATTTAGATAAAAAGAAGAACCTAGCTGAAAAATATTACAAAAATAAGACCCTACAGCCTGTTTCTTTTCATCAATTTAGCATTCTGTGCCAAAGGCTTTATGATTCTTTAGAATTTTCATCAGCAATTTTATTAATGTTAGAGTCTTGCCTTGCAACTCTCCTATTCATGCCTGGAGGGTTTGCAATTGTTTTGGAAAATCTATCAGACATTATTATGGCTGATGATAAACTTAAATTAGCACCAATAAAAGATAAAAATCTTAGCAAAACAATTAGAAAAGAATGTACTGACGTAGTTCAAAAGTACAGTGCATCAATTTCAAGCGAAGATTTAAAAGTTTTGCTAGGTAGAATAGAGCAAATAAACCAAACAACAAATAAGGAAAGGCTTAGAGCTCCATTTAAAAAACTAGGAATATCTCTTTTACCAGAAGATATAAAAGTCTTAGAAAGTAGAAATGATTTCTTGCATGGAAGAGTCCCTGACTTCACCAACGAAGGTGCAACAAGATCTTTAGATAGAATAAATCAAGACCTATACTATGCCTCAATGAGATTTTATACTCTCCTAAATATGTTAATTTTAAAGTGGATTGGTTTCGATAATTATGTACTGAATCATCCTAAAATCAGAGAAATTCAATGTGGTATAAAATTAAAAGAAGACTACTATAGAAAACTTTAATCAACAACTTATATCAAGTGTCTGCTCTAGCAAAGTCAACCCCCACTCTAATTGATTTTGAAATTAAATAGTTAATAAATGCGCTACATGATACTAGCATAAATTTTGCATCATCAAAGTCACAATTAGGTTCATCACTTAGGCTATGCCTTATACCATCACCATCACTAGTATAACCATATATCTGCTTAAATCCTCTTTCCAAAGACTGGTGAAGTTTAATCTTTCCTTTGATCTTATCTAAAGCTCCACCAAGTGAATCTTTTGCACCATTGGATATGACCTTAGCTAAAGATTCCACTGCTGAAATAGATTCCTTGATGGAGTTTCTATAGTCTGGATTTTTCCTATCTGACAATTTTTGCATTGCATCTCTTAAATGAATATTGGCACCCTTCAAAGCTGTATAGCTAATAGTCTGTCCCACTGCCAATTCATATTCGCTTATCTCTTCTGTATTAGCAATAGGAGCTATTTTATTATTTACAAATCTATAACCTGAAGCTTCTTTCTTTAAAGCTCTATTAAACATACTAACCATACCCTTAACTTCGAAGAAGTTATCAAAGTGCTCACTCCCAAGCTGAAAAACAGTGAATTCTATAAAGTCATAAAGTTCATACCATTGACAAGAAAAAAAATAGTTTCTTATGTGATTTATTAACTGAGAAAGGGTCCTAGGGGCAGTATCAATAGTGTTCTTAAAATACTCAGACCACAAATAGTCTCTGTAAAAAACTGTGATATTTTTTTCCAATTTTAGCCTACCAACAACAAAAATGTCAAAAACATTCCATAGTGTATTCTTAAGATCACTATCAATCGATTCAATTTGAATATCTTTTCCTACAGGGATAAAACCAGTTCGCTGACTAAATTTCATTAGCTAAGTTTCAAAAGGGAAAATAAAACCAAAAAACTCTTTAGGATGCACTTTTAGCTTTTCAGCCAAAAGAAAAATATGACTTATACTGGTATTTATAGTGCCAGTTTCAATCCTGCTGATTTGGGAGGGAGGCAAATCACAAAGATTAGCTAGTTCTTCCTGGGAAAGATTCTTAGCCTTTCTAAGTTCCCTTAGCCTCTCTCCCACAGCTTTCATACCTTTTATGTCTTTATAGTAACTCACCTGCCAAAATGAATACTTTAGCAGGCCTAAAACCATAGCAAATTTGCTATATTTTGATTTACTCAATACATTTGCTTACAAAAACTAAACCTATAATGAAAACCTTAAAGCTTCTTATTGCTCTTTTATGTGGGGCAGTAATAGCATCAGCCCAAGACAATGAGTACAATTACCCTGTAGATAAAGAAACAGGAAAGATAACCTATGAAAAAACAAAAACAGTAGCAGGCACACAACACAACCTTTTTAAATATGGATTACAATTTGTCGCTAGCCAGAATTTTAATCGAGAAGTTGCTACTAAAACCAAAATGAGAAAAGTATTTTATACAACCATTGTAATAACCACTCCCATAACATATCAGGATGAGGAACAAGGCAAGATTTTTGGTAATGGTTTTTTTGATTTCGAATATCGAGGAAAACAAAGGTTTGTTGTTACCTTCTCTTATAAGATTTATGTAAAAGACCAGGAATACAGATATGTATTTACAGATTTTGTTGTCAAAGAGTTTGTTGGCGCAGGAGAACCTATAGCAAAAAGGCATATCAATTCTGCCACAGCCCCCAATAGCAGTGCTAGGATATTAAGCTTTCCCTTAGAAGAATTTATTGAAAGAAGCAAGTATGCAGATAGTGATCAAATATTCAAGGACAATATTAAGCAACTCAAAACCCAGCTTGCTAAAGCAATGGCAGGTGACCTCTAAAATATTCATTATGGGACTTTTCAGCACTTTATTTAATCGCAACAAAAGACAATGGATGATACAATGGGGAGAAGAATCATCAGCTTATATGAAGAGGGTTATAGATGGATTTTTCATTAAGGATAATATTGATTTTGAGCTGTATATGGAAAACAACAGGGCTAATAACAAACTTATGTCCCTATGGAGACCACATTCAGGGTATGAACATGATAGTGACCTAGAAAGTATAATTCCAATCAGACCATCACCAACCTTTAAAAAGTATTTCTCAGAAGAAGATTTTAGAGCCCCAGGAAATCCAGATTGGTTTTACATTGGGTATCCAGATGTGGTAAAGTGGATACAAAAAAATATAAATCATTTCTCACATTGGGAAAAGAGATTTGAACAATATGAATTTGGAGAAAGTATTCCACTTGCATTCTTTAGAGAGGTGATTGATGAATATAAAAAGAATCATCAATTAGAATGTAAATTCAAAACCCAATAAGTTTTTATATTAAATAAGGAAGTTCAACAATGCCTCCCATTTACAAAATAGCCATTCAGGAACTACAACAACACAGGTTACCAATTCCAATCTCTTTTATTGAAAGCTGGCTAGATAAGTACACATATTACTGGCAGTACCTTTTAGCAAAGAATGAAGGATTTCCTATAAAGGTTTATGGGCTGAGTCATCCAGCCGAAAAAGTAGCTTTTTACAACCTTATTTTATCTTTTAGAAGGTTGGTTGAATATTACCAGCATGAAGTATACTGTAAAGTGGCTATGCATGAATATTCTCAAGTTGAGCATTTATGTATTAATGCAATAAAAGAGTGGAAACAAAAACATTCAAACTATTATGAAAATCATCTAATTCTCTTTCCCTTTAGTGAATTCAGCTGCATTATAAAAGAGAATGAGATGCTACTTCAAATAAACTTAGTTGACTTTCAAAATCTGATTGCATTCTGCAAAATTTTCTCATAAAAGATACAACATTTTCACTGTTATACAAAAGCCTACCTACCTTATCTATATACACCTTATTGGGTAAGGTAGGTAAGGTATTTTGAATAAAAGAATTTAATTTGCTACAAAGTGAAAGCTAAATGGAATTGAAACATTTTGATGCCTGGGCGCAAGAACTACAAAAAGCAGATGTAATCTATGAGATTCATGAAGTCAAATGGGAAAGCGCGCCTGGACCTTTTATAGATATAGATAAATCAGGTAAGATAAAGCTTGTTAATGCTCCTGACAACCTCCCTGCTATAGAATACAAGGCTAAAGAAAACTTCAGTTCATTTAATGGATTTAGATTTTGGTGGCAATACAAAAAACACATTCTGGAGCTCACTTCTAATACCATAATTGAGCTCTCCTTTCTATTCAGGAAAAACACTCTCACTACTGATGAAGAACATGAAATTGACACTAAAGCTATAAGCATTATAGCAACCATTAAAAAATTGAAGAACCTTTTCCGGTATTACTTTCTTTACAAGGTAGTACACGGTAATATCTTCATTGCTGACAATCGCCCATGCCGATTTAAGGGCATTGCTCCTTGTGTTGTCTGGACGCACCAATCGGGAAAACTGTTCTGCAGGCACAGCGTAAGATTTACCTGCGACAGCTCACAAGGACCGCAAGGCTGGGAAGGACCGCCTGGTGGATTTGGTCGCCGCGCCCGCCCTGATCGTATCCTTTTCCAAAGCGGATATAATGCTTTTGCTTACACGCAGGGTAATCATATAAAAAAGCTCCGGTAGAACTACCGGAGCGAAACAGAAAACAGAAGAACTCTGGCCGTATCAAAGCCAATGTTGAAACTAAAAACAAATATAATACGGCTACACATCACTTAATCCAACATTTGCATTAATTAAGAATTGGATATGCAAAAAATCACAAACAGATGCCTTGACAGGACCGTTTGTGATCCGGCACCGTACACTATGCTTATTGCATAGCCAGGCTTAACATTTGGGATTGCGGGTCTCAATACACATAAAGGTGATGCCGCAGGCGATCTCGATTACCGTCAAACAATTAACGGCAGTGTACTTATTACAGGCTGCTGAACCCGCGCCGCCGATAAGGCCGCGGGCGGTTAAGGGTAACAGGCTCTTTTTTGCCAGATCGAGCTTGGGGCTTTGGTTTTTCTTTTTCATTGCTGGTTTGATTTAGACCACAAGGTAGCAAGAAGACCGCTCCGGCTGCTAAGGGAATTCACGGATTTTGGCACATCACGGATTTCCATTATCCGGCAGCTGTTTTCGGAAGCCGGCTTTGATCGTAACCGGTTTTGTAATACCTTTGCCAACATTAAATCAAAGTCTGAAAAAACAAATACTGTTATATGACCGCTGTACTGCTCAACGTTTATGATGCCGGTAATAAGATCGGAGAGATCGCAACTTACACCCTTGTTATTGTGATGGCGATCGTATGGATCTGGGTAATGTTCAAATACCTGAATACTTCCGATCTGAATGACTGATATCTCCGGACATATTGCACAAATACGTGCCGACTACCAGAAGGCAATGCTGAATGAAACAGAAGTGGGCGACAATCCGCTTCTGTTTTTTCAAAAGTGGTTTACCGAAGCCGAAGCGGCAGGCATTACAGAAGTCAATGCGATGACCCTGGCTACGGCCAATGTATGGGGCCTTCCTTCAGCACGCATTGTGCTGCTAAAGGGTCTCGACGAGGAAGGCTTCACCTTCTTTACCAATTATGAAAGCGATAAAGGCCGGCAGATCGCCGAGGAAGATTCCGTAGCCTTATTGTTCTTCTGGAAAGAGCTGGAGCGCCAGGTGCGGATCGAAGGGGTAGCCCGTAAAATTCCGGCCGCCGATTCAGACGCCTATTTTCATTCCCGTCCTAAAGGCAGCCAGGTCAGCGCAGCTGTATCGCCGCAAAGCCAGGTGATCGACGGCCGGGAAGAGCTCGAGCGCAGGGTGAAGGAGCTGGAAGCACAATATGCCGAAAGCGAAATACCTCGCCCGGAACACTGGGGTGGCTATAAAGTGATCCCGGAGAAGATCGAATTCTGGCAGGGCCGCAAAAACCGTCTTCACGACCGTATCGTATTTTTCCGAGAGCCGGAGACCGACAATGGCGAAGATACCCTGCCCGGCTATGGCCCCTGGGAAAAATTCCGTATTGCACCCTAAACCCTATTATTACCTGCAACCTGCCATCAAAACCGGCAGCGCTGCATAACCGATATTATGAAATCGCTTTTCAACCAGCAGCAGCTACAGATCACGATAGAGCGTCTGGCCCACCAGTTGCTGGAAAATCACCTTGACTTTTCCGACACCGTGCTGATCGGTCTTCAGCCAAGGGGTATTTATCTTTCCGACCGCATTCACCGGAAGCTGAATGCCCTGCTGCCCGGGGCGCATATCCCCTATGGCAAGCTGGACATTACTTTTTACCGCGACGATTTCAATACCTCCAGTGAGCTGCATGTCGCCCAGGAAACGGATATCAGCTTCAGCCTGGAAAATAAGAAGGTAGTGCTGATCGACGATGTGCTGTACACCGGCCGCACGATCCGCTCAGGCCTGGACGCCCTGCTTGATTTCGGCAGGCCGGAGTCGGTAGAGCTGTTGGTGCTCATCGACCGCCGTTTCAGCCGCGAGCTGCCCATACAGCCCGACTATGTGGGCATGACGGTAGATTCAGTAGCGACGCAGAAAGTAAGAGTGCTGTGGAAAGAAAAAGATGAAAAGGACGAAGTGGTGATGCTGGATTAGCGATCACCCATCATTAAAGCTCAATAAAAACAGAACAGTATAGTGTCATTATCCGTAAAACACCTGTTAGGCATCAAAGATCTGACGCCGGGAGATATAGACCTGATACTCCGTACGGCAGATCAGTTCAAAGACGTGCTGCAACGCCCCATCAAGAAGGTCCCTACCCTCCGCGACACTACCATAGTTAATTTATTTTACGAAAATTCTACCCGCACCCGCATATCTTTCGAGCTGGCAGAAAAAAGACTCAGCGCCGACACAATCAATTTCGCAGCTTCGGGCAGCTCTGTGTCTAAGGGAGAAACGCTTATCGATACGGTACACAATATCCTTTCCATGAAGGTGGATATGGTGGTGATGCGGCATTCGGCCAGCGGTGCACCGCATTTCCTGTCCCGGCACATCAATGCCAGCATCGTTAATGCAGGCGATGGGATCAACGAGCATCCCACCCAGGCCTTGCTCGACGCTTTTTCCATAAGAGAGCGGCTGGGCGGCCTTGAAGGAAAAAAAGTAGCCCTCCTGGGCGACATCATGCACTCGAGGGTAGCGCTCAGCAATATTTACCTGCTGACCAAAATGGGCGCCGAGGTTACCGTTTGCGGCCCGCCCACACTGATCCCCAAGCATATTGAGAAGCTGGGGGTAAGGGTATCGTACAATGTACGCGAAACCCTTGCCTGGTGCGATGTAGCCAATGTGCTGCGGATACAGCTCGAACGCCAGAACAAGCCCCTGTTCTCCACGCTCCGGGAATACTCGTTGTATTACGGCGTCAATAAAGCGCTGCTCGATTCGCTCAACAAAGAGATCGTGATCATGCACCCCGGCCCCATTAACCGCGGCGTGGAGCTGAACAGCGACGTGGCCGACAGCAAACAATCCATTATCCTGGACCAGGTCCAGAACGGCGTAGCTGTAAGAATGGCCGTTTTGTACCTGCTTGCCGGGAAAAAGGAAGAAGCGCTGAGCTAAATCCGCAACCGCCATACTATTCCCGCGAAAAAGCCGTTTTCTATCCTGCAGCCGCTGCAACACAAAAAAATAACCGCTTACCTTCTAATTCAACGCAGTATATGGAACCCTTACAAATGGTGGATCTGAAACGCCAGTACCAGAAAATAAAGCCCAGGATCGACGAAGCGATCGCAGGCGTGATCGACAGCACCGCCTTTATCAATGGTGAAGATGTCAAGCTGTTTGCACAGGAGCTGGAGCAATATCTCGACGTAAAGCATGTGATCCCTTGCGCCAATGGTACCGACGCTCTCCAGATCGCGCTGATGGCCCTCGACCTGAAGCCCGGCGATGAAGTGATCACCCCTTCCTTCACCTTTATTGCTACTGTGGAAGTAGTAGCCCTGCTGGGCCTCAAACCCGTTTTTGTAGAAGTAGATCCCCGTACATTCACGATCGACCCTGTGGCCATAAGGGCGGCCATAACGCCTCAGACCAAAGCCATCATCCCGGTTCATCTTTATGGCCAGAGCGCTGATATGAAAGAGATACTCGACATCGCGGCTGAGTATAAGATCCCGGTGATCGAAGATAATGCGCAGGCCATCGGTGGCCATTATACTTTCCCCGACGGCCAGCGTAAAGCCAACGGCACCATGGGCACGATCGCTACCACGTCTTTTTTCCCTTCGAAAAACCTGGGCTGCTACGGCGACGGCGGCGCGATCTTCACCAATGACAGCGCCCTGTATGAAAAAATGCAGATGATCGCCAACCATGGCCAGAAGGTGCGGTATTATCATGAGCTGGTGGGCTGCAACAGCCGCCTGGATTCGATACAGGCTGCCGTATTGCGCGTTAAGCTGAGCGAGCTGGACCAATATTGCGATGCCCGCCGTATCGCCGCCGATTATTACGATCGCGCTTTTGCCGGGCATGAGCTGGTCACCACACCCTATCGTGCCGATTACAGCCATCATGTCTTTCACCAGTACACGATCCAGCTGGACCAGGTAGACCGCGACGAAGTGCAGCGCCGCCTGGCCGAAAAAGGTATTCCTTCGATGATCTACTATCCCGTACCCAGCCACAAGCAGAAGATGTTTGCTGACCTGGGTGGAGCAGATTATAACCTGGAGATCACCGACTACCTGAACAAACGCGTGCTCTCCCTGCCAATCCATACCGAGCTGAGCGACGATGAGCTGAATTACATTACGACCAATGTGCTGGAGATCGTGAATGAGCTGGCCGGCTAAAGTGTATCGCTGTATCTTTACCAGGGCTGCCTTTTGGGCAGCCCTGGTGCTTTAGAAAGACCTGACCTCCCTGGTTATCAGCTTATAATGTTCGTTCATGAACCTTTACCTGCCTTCATTTATTTATTATACCGGTAGCAACAGAACATCTGCGCTTTATGACGAATGAAGAATTCATCAGGATATTCCCGATGGCCTGCGCCTGGGCAAAGCAGCAGGAGAGCTGGATACTCGATAAGGGTACGCCCCTGAACGAGGACCAGCAGATCGACGCTTACCTGGCCGGCGTAAAAGAGATCACAAAAGTGCGGCTCTGGTATGCCGACCAGGCTCCGGAACCGGCCTTACCTGAGCTGAAAGCAGCCACGGAGCGCTCGGGCCTGCTGTGGTCGGGCACGGCGGGCACTACTTTCCGCTACGGCATCTTCATCAGGAACGACCGGCGCCACGACCGTGGCCTGCTCATACATGAGCTCGTTCATACCATGCAATACGAACGCCTCGGCAGCTTCGAAGCTTTCCTGGAACAGTACCTCAAGGAATGCCTTACCGTGGGCTACCCCGATGGCGCGCTGGAGCAGGAGGCGCGGCGTATCGAGCAGCGTCTGCGCTCCTGAAGCTTATGCCTGATTCTTTTTGACCCCGGATAGGATAAGTACTGGCGCAGCAGCCCCCGGCACTTCCCGGCAGAGCCTGCTACGGGCCTTCCCGCTTTTGACACTGCTGAAGGGAAAATCACGGCCGGAACACTCCGCTTTTTACTTTTGCATTTTAAATTCTTCGTTTCTTAACCTACTTTTGCAATTCCAAAAAATACGGTACGGGCTACCGTAATTCTTTAATCGCAATCCGCACATTCCATAATGGAAGCAACACTCGAACAAGCCAGGCAGCTGGGACTGCAGGAAGCAGAATTTGAAGAAATAAAGAAGATCCTGGGCCGCACGCCCAATTTCAACGAAACCGCGATGTACTCCGTGATGTGGAGCGAGCATTGCAGCTACAAGAATTCCATCAAATACCTGAAGAAGCTTCCCCGCGAAGGCAGCCGGCTGCTGGTAAAGGCCGGTGAAGAAAACGCGGGCCTGGTCGACATCGGCGATGGCCTGGCCGTAGTGTTCAAAATCGAATCTCATAACCACCCCTCGGCCATCGAACCCTTCCAGGGCGCGGCTACAGGTGTAGGCGGCATCCACCGCGATATTTTCACCATGGGCGCACGTCCCGTTGCAGCGCTCAATTCCCTTCGCTTCGGCAACCTGAAGCATCCCAAAACCCAGCACCTGCTGAAAGGCATCGTGAAAGGCATCAGCCACTACGGCAACTGCTTCGGCGTACCGACCGTAGGTGGCGAGGTTTATTTTGAGGATTGCTATCAGACCAACCCCCTGGTGAATGCCATGAGTGTGGGCATCGTAAAGGTGGGACAAACCTTTTCCGCAACTTCCTATGGCGAAGGTAACCCGGTATTCATCGTGGGCGCTGCTACCGGTAAGGACGGTATCGGCGGCGCTTCTTTTGCTTCTGCCGATATTACGGAGGACAGCGCCGAGCAATTGCCTGCAGTGCAGGTAGGCGATCCTTTCGAAGAAAAGAAGCTGCTGGAAGCCTGTATGGAGCTGGTGGGCAAAAACCTGGTGATCGGCATGCAGGATATGGGTGCGGCCGGTATCAGCTGCTCTACTTCCGAGATGAGCGCCAAAGGCCAGCACGGCATGAAGATCGACTTGAGCAAGGTGCCTACCCGGCAGGAAAATATGAAAGCATGGGAAATGCTGCTAAGCGAAAGCCAGGAGCGCATGCTGATCGTGATCGAAAAAGGTAAGGAAGCAGAAGTGCAGGCAATATTCGACAAATGGGATATCCACTGCGAGCAGATCGGCGAGGTGACCAAGGAAGAGCGTCTGAAATACTACCTCAACGGCGAACTGATGGCCGATGTGCCCGGAGAAAGCCTGGTGCTGGGCGGCGGCGCCCCGGTATACGAGCGGGAGTATAAAGAACCCGCCTATTTTGCGCAGGTCAATGCTTTTGACCAGGACAGCATTCCCGAGGCGCAAGATCTTAAAGCGGTTGCCGAGCAGATCATCCGCCTGCCCAATATCGCGTCCAAGCGCTGGGTATACGAGCAATACGATTCAATGGTAGGTACTGCCAACGCTTCTACCAATAATCCTTCTGATGCGGCTATCGTGCGGATCCACGGTACAGAAAAAGCGCTTGCAGTAACCGTAGACTGCAACAGCCGCTATGTGTTCCTCAATCCTTATGTGGGTGGTATGATCGCCGTGAGCGAAGCGGCCCGCAATATCGTCTGCAGCGGCGGCCAGCCTGTGGGCGTAACCAACTGCCTCAATTTCGGTAATCCTTATAATCCTGAAGTTTATTACCAGTTTGTACATGCCCTTCGCGGCATGAGCGACGCCTGCATCCAGTTCGACGCACCGGTTACCGGCGGTAATGTGAGCTTCTACAACCAATCGGAAGACGGCCCGGTATATCCTACACCGACAATCGGCATGGTAGGCGTGCTGGATAATATCGCCGACGCCATGACGCTGGATTTCAAAAATGAAGGCGATCATATTTACCTGCTGGGTCGCAGCCGCAACGATATCAATGGGTCGGAATACTTGTTCAAGCTGCACAACGTTACGCACAGCCCCGCACCGCACTTCGACCTGCAGGAAGAAGCAGCGCTGCAAAACAAGGTGGCCGAACTCATTAAGAACAAGCTGATCCGTTCGGCGCATGATGTAAGCGAAGGCGGCCTGTTCCCTACCCTGCTGGAAAGTGCGGCTGTAAACGGCAAAGGATTCTCCATTGCGCTCCATAAAGACCTGCGTAAAGATGCCTTTCTCTTCGGTGAAGCGCAGAGCCGCGTAGTGGTAAGCGTACGCCCCGATCAGCAGAAGGCGTTCGAGGCTGTCGTGGGCGATCATCCCATGGAGCACCTGGGCACGGTAACCGCCGGCGATATCCTGATAGACGGCGCCGGATGGGGCACTATACCTGAATGGAAAGTGCAATATGACACTGCTATAGAAAATGAATTAAGCTAATAACTTAAGCAAAACTATGAATACGAGGGCATTAACGAGAAAAAAACATGCACCTTGCTATTAAAATCCAAATCTTCGTAGTAGTATTACGCCGTAATTCCAATATTACGGCGTAATACATTTAACAACCCTCAATTTTATGAAGAAAATTATCCTTTCTGCATTACTGATCGGAGGCGCAGCAGTGGCTGCGCAGGCGCAAGCCAACAGTGTACTCGTTTTCGGCGACCTGGGCATTAATACCGCCAAAGATGCCAACGACAATAAATCTTTCGGCTTTAACATCCATCCCGGTGTCGGCTACCAGTTCGACGACCATTGGACATTAGGCGTTACCGGCTCTTTCGGCACCAACAGGTCCAAGCCCAAAGGCGCTAAGGAATGGGGTTTCAGCAATACCTACACTGCCGGCGTTTTTGGCCGTTACACTATGCCCATCAGCAAGATCTTCGCCTTCTACAGCCAGGCAGAAGCCCTGTACCAGGGACAAAGCGACGGCAGCACTGCTTCCGGCAGCAAATCGATCAAGAGCAATGGCTTTAAAGCAAATGTAGTACCCGCTATCGCGATCATGGTACATAAAGGCTTTGCCCTCAACTTCTCCTTCGGTGGAGCAGAGTTTGAGACCATGAAGGTTTCCGGTGTTAAAGGCACCAGCACTCATTTCGGGCTGACCTTCGGCAACCAGATGAACATCGGCGTATCCAAGAACTTCGCCTGCGGTCGCCGCCACAAAGGCCACCACATGAAAATGAATCATGGCAGCCGCATGGAGAAAGAGGAAATGGAGCAAGATAGCAAAGAAGACAAGAGCGAAGATTAATTTCATCGCGCATATTAAGCAGTAAGGATCGCCAAAGGCGATCCTTACTGCTTTTACAGGAGATACAGGCTGCCGGCAATTCTGTCAAACAGTCAAAAATGCCCCCGTTCCTGAAAAGAAACGAGGGCTTTCACAATCAAAACACTAACAGCACCGCTAAAAAAAACGCATCACAAAACAACTCTACTGGATTACGGTGCTGCCAGTATCTTTCAACCAGGTTGCGTTGTCGCACTGAATACTTATATACAACAGCTCAGGAGCAAAGATGTTGGTTAAAGCTGTGATAATGTTAACCGGATCGCCACGGGAACACATAGGTACTGGTTGACATGCCCGCCGATGCTGCATTTTGCTTATTTTCGCTGCAAAACATCTATATGGGTATAGCAGATATACTGGCATCCAAAAACAAGGAAAAAGCGGAAGCCAATCTGAAAGCCGGAGAGGCTTTCCTCGAAGAGAACAAAAGCAAAGAGGGTGTGGTAACGCTCCCCAGCGGTCTTCAATACTTGGTGCTGAAGGAAGGTGAAGGCCCGAAGCCCGGCGCCAGCAACCGGGTTACCTGCCACTACCACGGAACCCTGATCGACGGCAGGATATTTGACAGCTCCGTACAGCGTGGCCAGCCCGCGACTTTCCCGCTTAACCAGGTGATCGCCGGCTGGACGGAAGGGGTGCAGCTCATGAGCCTCGGCAGCAAATACCGCTTCTTCATACCGGCAGCGCTGGGCTACGGCGCCCGCCAGATGGGCAGCGATATCGGCCCCAACTCGGTACTGGTCTTTGACGTAGAACTGCTGGGCATCAATTAAAGACTGCTGCATCCCGCTACATAAAGGGCTGCCGGGGCTTCCCGGCAGCCCTTTATGTCAATACAACCTCTTTCCTTTTTCCGGCTAAAAAAAGGCGGTATAGCCAAAATGCAGCCGCGTCTGCCGGAATTGGAAATCCTCGCCGCTGCGTTTGCCCAGGCCTATCGCTATATTGAAGATGCCCGATTTGTTCTCAAGAGTAAGCCCCGCGCCGAAGCTCACCGGGTAATCGTCGCGCCGGAGATCATTATAAATGGCCTGGATATAAGCATTGTCACTGAACAGGTAGAAGCAGGAATTGCGCCCCAGCAGCAACCGCAGCTCCAGGGTACCTACATGGTATTGGCTGGCATAAATGCTTTGCTCGTCAAAACCGCGCAACAGCTTAAAGCCGCCCAGCTGGTACAGCTCGTTGAGGAAAAGTTTTTTGCCGCTGATGTAACCGCCGCTATAGCCCAGCTTCAGGCTCACATTCCGGAAGAGCGCGAAATAGTAGCTCCCCGAACCCGAAACCCGGTACTGGTATTTATCCGTATTGGCCGTATCATAGAGCCCTTCATAGTTAAATCCCGAACCGTCGCTGATACCGGTTATGGCATCATTGGACAATACGGAGCGTACGAGACCAGATCCGGAAACCCTGGCCTGCCATCCTTTGCTGGGATTGAGCCGGTAATCGGTACGATCCATATTGAACTCCACGATGGCACCTTTGGTGGTCACATCCAGGTTCTCCGGCAATTTCTTATTCAGCCGTACATAATTGGTATCGGCCGTAATGAGCCGGTTGCTGAACGTCTGGTAACCCACCTTGACGTAATCCGTCGCATTGAACTGGTACCGGATACCGATGTCGAAGGAAGTGCGTCGGAATGTCGTATCTCTTTTGAACAGGTCGAAGCTTCCCTCCAGCCCGAAAGGCGTGCCCAGCAGGTAAGGCACGCCGGCATCGGCATGAAAGCGCGGCGATTTATATTGCAGGTTCTGGTAAGTCGCCGCAATGCTTTCACCATAGCCCAGCACATTTTTCAGCGCAAGCAGCACATCGGCAGTCAGCAGGAATTTACCGGTCTCTACCGTATTGGGCTGCAGGCCGATGAGGCCGTTCAGCTGGTTGGCCTTTTTTTCTTTCAGGTAGAGATACAGCTTATTTCCGACCACACTGAATTCCATTTGCCAGGGACGCAACTCCTGCAGGTAAGGCAGCTCACTCAAGCGCTTGCTCAGCAGGCGCAGCTGGCTTTCGTTGTACAGGTCACCCTGCCGCACACCCAGGTATTGTTGCAGGAATTCGCGCGACACATCCACATCGCCTTCGATGATGAGCGTATCGTAGCGCACCGGCTCCCCCCGCTCCAGCAGCATCGAGGCTTTCAGCTCTCCCGGCCGGCCTTCTATATCGGTGAAGGTCGTATAGGCAAAAGGGTATCCATTGTCTTCGCAGTATTTCAGCATGCGCTCGCTGAGCGCAGTCAGGCGTCCGGGCCCTATAGCCCGCCCTTCCCAGTCCCTGGCCGCAATGCCCATATCGGTCAGCAAAGCAGCCGGTATTTTATCGAAGGAGAGCCGGGCCCAGCGGTACAAAGGCCCCCGGTATAGCCGTACATGAGCTGCGCTATCGGAATAAATGATGCTGTCGGCCGAAGCGGCCAGGTAACCTTGTTCCCGGATGCGGGGCACCAGTGCTCTGAGATAAGCATAAGCCTCGGCAGCATTGTCAAAATACTGCTGCGCTGGTACCGGCTTTTTATCCAGCGACAGCACGGGTGTATCCACGGCTTCCAGCACCAGCTTCACAGACTGGGCAGATGCGCCGGAGGGCCAATGCAGACAGACTGCCAGGAGGAAAAATAACAGATACCGGTTCATGAGCGCCATCACGACGAAATCCAAAAGTAGTTTTTATTTGCTTACCGGATTTTCCTAAATTGGACTGGCAATATCACACCTATCCATGACAAAAAGCCTGTCGCTATGCGGTCTGCTGATCGTTGCAAGTATGTGCCTGGCGTTCCAGGGCAAACGCTACGTGGTGTCGCGGGATGAAGCCCGCTACAAAAAAGAGAACGAGGCCATCGCGCAGCTGAATGCCTTGTTCTCCGCTCACCAATACGATTCGGCCATTCGGTTCTGCAACCGGGCGCGGAAAGAGAGCCTTCTGGATTACAGCACGCTGGAGCTGGCGCTGGCTACTGCCTGCTGGTACAAGAACGACCGCTCTACTGCTTACCTCTATGTACAGAACAGCGCGGACTACATCATGAAGCTCAGCGGCGGCGGAGGCGATCCCTTCCACATGCTCCGCGATTATACTTTCGGGCCGGCGCTGGCCGGTGATACTTTCCTGAACCGGTTGATCACAATGCGGCTATCGGATTACTACCGGTCCCTGGATTACTATCCCGAACGCAGCACCGGCCTGAAGCTGATGCTGCTGGATGAGCAGCTGCAGCGATGCCGCGACCAGTATGCCTACGAGAAAAAGCATTTGCCTAAAGAACAGCTGCCGCAGGCTGAAGAACGCTACCATGAAGCCATGAACGAATGGTCCGGCCAGTTTATGGCGCTGCTGCAGGACAATCAAAAGCTGTTCACCAGATCTGCGATCGGCCCGGCAGCAGAAAAGCAAATGTCGATGATCCTGAATCTCGACAAGCCGGAGTACCTGAAGGCTTGTCTGCCCCTGGTACAGCAGGCCTGCCAGGCAGGTGACCTTTCTACCGACAGCTATGTCGAAGCCCTGATTGCCGAATGCCGGCTTACTGAGCCCGATAAGCTGGATGAAAGCCGTATGCGCGATTCCCTTTGCCGCATCCATCGTTGCAGGTCGGTTATTTACGACAGCACAGGCCGGGGTTATTCGTATTACGAAGGCAAATACATTACCATGAAAAGCGATACTCTTTTTTACAGGAGCAGCGACAGCACAAAGACCATTATTGTCCAGCCCTATCCAGTTCGCTGACCATTACGGTAGTGGCAGGGGATAGCTGATGCCCGCCATCAATAACAGGGATTACCGTTGGGCTATATGAATATTCGATGCATGTAAATGAGGAACTACGGGAAATTTTTCCGACATTCGTGCCGCAAAATTAATTCCAGGTTAACCGTATTCATGAGCACAACAAACGCGCTTCCTAAATTTCCAGGCACAAAGCATTCCCTGCATCAGGAACTGAAACACCGTGTACAGCAGTACTTTACGGAGAACAACCTGAAGCAGACCGGAAATTTCGCGCTATGGCATAAAGCGATCGTGCTGGTGCTGGGCTTTGTGGCGCTGTACCTGCACCTGCTCATTTTCCAGCCGGCCTGGTACTGGGGCATCCTCGAATGTGCTGTGCTGGGCTGCATTATTGCCTCTATCGGCTTTAACGTGATGCACGACGGCGGACACGGCAGCTTCAGCGAGAGCAAGACGATCAACAAGATCGCTTCCTGGTCGAGCAGCATGCTGGGCGCCAGCCAGTTCATGTGGAACATGAAGCACAACATGATCCATCATACCTACACCAATATCGATGGTGTGGACGATGATATCGAGATCGGTGCGCTGATGCGCATGGCGCCTACGCAGAAGCACTATAAGCTGCACCGTTTCCAGCATATCTACTTTGTAATCCTGTACATGTGGATGTATATCTTCTGGGTGTTCTTCAGCGATTACAACAAATATTTTTCCCGTAAGATCGGCGATATGCCTTTAAAAAAGATGTCCGCAGCTGATCACCTGCGGTTCTGGATCGTGAAGCTGTGGCATGCCGCGGTATTCGTGGTGATCCCGATCATCGTGCTGGGCTGGCTCGAATGGCTGATCGGTTTCCTCACACTGAGCCTGGTGGGGGGCTTTATCCTCAGCATCGTTTTTCAGTTGGCGCATACCGTGGAAGATGCGCATTTTCCCGTAGCTGACCAGGAGACCCATAAGATGCCCGATGAGTTTGCCGCGCATCAGATCAAGACCACAGCCAATTTTGCCACCAAGGATAAGATCATCAACTGGTTTGTGGGTGGCCTCAACTTCCAGATCGAGCACCATTTGTTTCCCAAGATTTCTCATATTCACTACCCTGCGATCAGCAAGATCGTGAAGAAAGTATGCCAGGAATACAAGCTGGAATACATCGAATATCCCACCATGCGCAAAGCCGTGCTGGCACATGTCAATTTCCTGCGGGACATGGGGAGGGGCTAGTTTTTTTAACAGCTGGATATCAGATTTTAGACTATAGAAATAAAGAAGCGCTCCAACATGGAGCGCTTCTTTATTTCTTACCTGGAAATATTTATAGAACAGTCAGGATGTTCCTTCACGCGAAGCATCCCGTTTCGGGATAAAATAGCCATTCTTTTGCAGGAATACAAAACACAGTCTGCGGTATACATTGCATCGCTTTACATCGGCGGCAGGTACCAGCTAAAACGGCAGCAACGATGCGCTGCCGTTGAAGTATGTCTCTGCCCAAGGGTCATTACCGCTTTACGATCTTACCCGTATAGTAGGTATTATTGCTGAAAAGAACTTTCACAGCATACACTCCGGGAGGCAAGGGTCCCAGGTGTATCGTGGCCGCTTTAAGTTCGCCGTCCTGTGCAGCGCTATCGCGGTGCCGTACCAGGCTTCGGCCGTTGAGGTCAAACAGCTCGATCAGGATAAGGCCTTTGCTTTTGGCATGGTAAACCATCTTACATTCATCCTGCGTAGGATTGGGATACAACTTCATCCCTTCGGCAACACTGATGCCCGTTACCTTGCCGGACACAGTTTCGCTGCTGTCGGCGGGAGCGGCAGGCCGGCCCGACGTATTCGCGACCGAACTGATTTGACCAGGCTGGTGGGTATTACAATAGGTATTCATCAGGCTTCTGATAGCCGCTGCCGTATCGCTGCCGTTGAGTACGTGATTACTGCCGAAAAACGTATTATTAACACGGCTGTAATTAAACTGTGCCGCCAGCGTTTCCACCGGTGTCGCGCCATTCAGGCTGGCCCTGATCGTGATTTGCGCCGGAAAGCTCATGGTCGTAGCGGAGCCTTCATAATTGCCGTCGGGCGATTTGCCTGCAAGCAGGCTGAAGTTTACGACCAACGCTACCTTAATCCAGTTAGACAGCCTGGCCGTGTATTGTGCGTCGCTCAGGTTGCCGCCGCTTTTTACGATATTGCTGTCGATGGTTTCCCAGTCTACCAGGGTACTCACATCCGATATTGCGGGCAGGCGATCATAACTATCCAGGGCCGATTCGCTGTTGCTGAGCACATAGGCACGCGTGGCGCCGCTATTCCGGGCCACACCGCCGGTATCGTAGGTAGTAACCGCCAGCTGTACGCCGGGCATCATCTGTAAGGCCCCGGCAATCCGGCTATTGGCTGCAATTACAGGGTATTCTTTCAGCGCTACCTGTGCGGTATGTCCTGACACAGCAAGACCTGCCACAGGTGTCGTCAGCAGGTTATACAGGCCCATGGGTTCGTTGTACATAGGGAAGTCGCCTTTAGCCCCGCTGCCCGGCCGGAACTCTGGCGCAAACTTCGCATTTTTAGATCCTGGTGTAGTAAAGAATACATTGTTGAAGACAGGACTCTGGATGCTGAGTGTACCCTGGAGCGCCAGATCCGAATAGACCAGGCTTGGCTGGGGATCGGGCATACTGACCCGGATGTTTTGGTCCGGTTGATCCTTCAGGTTCTCATAACGCAGCTGTAATGATCGGGCCGACATCGCCGTACCACTGGCCTCCGTATATTTTCCGGCAGCTTCCACTAACTTTCCGGCAGCCTTCATCGCTTTTCCGGGACTGCCTCCGGTCAACAGGGAGAAGGGTCCCATACTCGCATCCGCCATTTCGCCAAGGCCGCCGATGAGCGTACCGCTGGCCACGATAAAAGTACCGGTAGCCTTAACCGACTCGCTGGTCCATTTCAGATAAGCCTCTTCCCGCTCCCAGGGCGATACCTTCTTACCGGGCAGGGTAAACCGCGCATAGTTTTTCATACTGTCAATACCCCATTGCCGGTAATTGTTGAACGTAAGATCGCCCATGGACTGGCTCAGGTTGCCGTAAGTGCCATTGAGCGCTCCCGCGAGGAAATTACCGTTCTTCGACATCCAGTCATTGATGGCAGCGCTACCGGGAATGCTGCCACCCAGCGAACGGCCTACAATCGACATCGTGCCCTGCGTCAGCTTATCGACCTTTACCTGTATGGCCGATTCGAAGAAGGCCACACAGGGATCGTAGTTCATCTGGAAATCGGTATAATAGAAACGGCCCGACGAAGTAGAATTCAATTGCTGGGCCTTATAATAGTCTGGTGCAGTCAACGCTATATCATCAAGCGGCTTGCCCTGCAGGTAGCTGCTCCAGAGGAAAGGGGGTTTATATTTACCATTGGTTCCGTTACCATTGTCGCCGTACATGCCCAGGTTCGCTACCGAAAGCGTGAGCTTGTAATTGTTGGCAATGGAGTTATTGTTCAGGTAGACGAATACCCGCAATGTACCCCGGTAGCGGTTATACAGGATCATATACGGCTCTGCCCTCAGGTTGTTGACTGCGATCTCCGAACCGTCGTTCTTATAGCCCAGGTCGGCCTTGATAAGCTCCCAGCCGGAATAGGGATTATTGCCTTCACCGCCCAGGTGTTTACCGGAGGCATTGTACTGAGCCGATATACCTTTGAATTCGGGGTAATTATTGAAGAAAGGACTGTTCACCGTTTCGGCTACCGCAGTACCATTCGCTTTGTAACGCAGCTTATAGGTCTGCGACCGCCAGTCGAAGTTATTGATCATGCCTCCGGCATCAGGCGACAGCGGCAGATCGGGATTGGTAGCGGTAATGAAGGGCGCCTGGGTACCCGCCGTGCTATTGGAGAACAGCCAGTTACCAGGTTTATAGCCGACCAGTATCGTATCCTGAATCTGCAAGCGAGCTACCAGGCCGGCTTTGCTGCCCAGGCCTTCCGACATGATGCTGTGCACCGGCACATCGTAGAAGACCGTAGAGGAGGTGGTCCCGCTGACCGACTGGCTCACCTTCATCTTACCGCCCTCTACAGATACGACCAGGGGATAGTTTTTCAGGAAAGTACCGGCTGTGCTCAGCGTATCGGTAAAGCCGTCTTTTATAGCATAGACTTTGTTATTGGCTACCCCGATACCGAAACGGGGCAAAGCCGCCCGGTCGCCTATATTGTTTTGCAGCGTGCTTTGGCTATAGGTCACCTTTTCGTACGACAGCCAGCCGATATAGGCATTATCGGCTCCCGACAGGTCCACCTTCAGCAGGGTATCGTTCTTCAGGTCCCGCACGAAGGCATGATAAGAAAGCAGCACATCCTTAGCCTTATTACCGGCTTGTGTATTCCGGCTGATCCGGGTAAGCTTCTCCCCTGCATTTAAACTAAGCACAATATTATGATAAGCTGAGGGCTGGAAGGGCACTGACTGAAAAGGGCTGATGCCACCGGGATAACTATAGGATTCTACTCTATAAGTTGCTTCCTGCTGACTTCCTGCCGCAAAGTCGGTAAGATCACAATCATAGCACCATACGAGAGGCATCTGATCTGCTGTTTTGAGATAATGACCGGGCTTGGATGCGATGGAAAAAGCGCACAATTTTCGTCCCGGAATGGTCCAATCGACCGAAGCGGAATCGCTGGCTGCCGGCCCGATATTGTGTACCATGTTGTAACGGGGTATCAAAAAGTTCAGATAATGGGCCACCCCCGGATTGGTCTCATAGCCATTCTGGTCCAATTCAGGAGCTTCGTAAAGTCTGGCATTGTGCGGAAGGCCATTCTGATTATCATCGGCAAAACCTATCCAATTTTTATCCGCCGCGCTAACTAATGCAAAAGCCCCCTGGTTATAATCCTGGACCAGGAACCAAAGCTGGTATTGCAGGGGGATGTAACTGGCATTTTGCTTTCTGAACATTATGTAATGATGGGTACTTTCATCAAAATGCTCATTGGTTAAAACTTCATCACCAACAAATGGCGCTCTGGCACTTTTCGCAACATTCCTATGTATAATGACCAGGCCTTTGATCTGCTGGCCGGGATATAGTTCCGGAAACTTAATATCTGGTACGGTCTGTGCACTGGCCGACGGAAGCACGAACAGGCATAGCCATACCGGCATCAGCAGGAGGCTGACGCGATATACAAAATAGTTCATATGATCTTATTTTTAAGAAGGTGAGGATTATTGTGCGGCAGCAGCCAGTTTCGCTTCCAGTTGCTTGATCCGATCATTGAGCTGGATGATATATAGGCTCAGCTCTTCCACCTTTTCCAAGGTCGATACGCTCACTTCAGCCAGGTTCAATCCTTTGCTCAGCACTTCCTTTTCTGAAGGCATACCGGGCAGCTTGTGATGTTCCTGCACGAAGCCCGCCAGGGCATCGATGGAGCGAAGCTTATAGGAAGGAGCAAACACATAATCGGGGAAAGAGGAGGCGTCGGTCACAAAGCCGGTTGCTTTTACTCTGCCGTTTACGGCCAGCTTTTCTACAGCGGTATCCAGGCCGATGGCTATATTGCCGTTCTGCAGCACGCGCAGGCGATCGGTCATAGTACCGGACGCATCGGAGGCGATAGCAAATACAGTACCTGTGGCCGTCTTTTTTGTACGCAGCTGGACCAGCTCCTGATAGCCGGTACCGTTGGTATTATTGGTATTAGCCGAAAAGCCAATGTGCCAGGAATCTGTAGTGCCCGATTTGGCATTATGCAGCTTCAGCATCTTGTAGGAAGAGCTTGTTGCCGCGTCAGTAGTACCCAGGTAGGCGATCAGGCTGCCTCTGACGGCCAGACGATCGATATCGGCATCAGGCGTATTGGTTGTGGCTCCGGACAGATCTGCCGGCATACCCAAACCAAGATTACCAGTTAAGTTAAATTTCTGAATTGAAATGCTATCAGCAACCAGACTTTTACCAGTTATCTTACCTGTAATCTTAAGACTATCGCCCATAAAGTACTGTGCAACAGCTGTATATTTTGACCTTAGACTATCTGATATTATAACGCCACTTGCATAGATCGGTTTTTGCGAATAAAAACCGTCGTATTTAAACACATACCGATAATTAGCTAACGTAGGATCAACTGTGCTGACCCATGGGTTCTGAGAATAGTGGTATAAATACAACTCCGCCGGAATAGCAACCGGACGATTCCGGCCATTAGCAGAGTATATTGACGTCCATGGTCCTTCGGTGCCACCTGTATTCCAGTTTAATGCAGGGTTTTGCGCCTGTGCCGCCATACTGCCGCCGGTCAGCAATGCGCCGGTAATTAACCATTGTTTGATTTTCATTTTGTAAAAGTTTTAAGTGTTTGAAAAAAATATCGGGGCAAAAATAGCGGGGCGCCTTAAAGCGTGAACATATTTTATGTAATTAAATTATTAACAAATAGCTAATTACAACTTGCTTAGAAATAAAAATAAAAATACTACATAAAAATGGAGCATATTTTTTGAAAGTCCGAAATTATCGGAGCAATTACGGAAAGACACAAAAAAAGCTACCCGGCCATTGGCCGGGTAGCTTTACTCAACTTCAAGATTTCATCTTACATATTCCTCCTGTACTGACCACCGACTTCGAACAAGGCTTTGGTGATCTGTCCCAGGGAACAGTACTTCACCGTCTCCATCAGCTCTTCGAAGATATTCTCATTGTGTACCGCTTTCTGCTGCAGCTTACGGAGCATTTCCGCGCCCTGGTCGCCGCTGCGGGTCCACAGGCTTTGTACGCTCTGTATCTGGAATTCCTTTTCTTCCGTGGTCGAACGGATGACTTCCGAAGGGATCACCGTAGGTGAGCCTTTGGCGCTCAGGAAGGTATTCACACCGATGATAGGGAACTCACCGGTATGCTTCAGCATTTCGTAGTACAGGCTTTCTTCCTGTATCTTGCCGCGCTGGTACATGGTTTCCATAGCCCCCAGCACACCGCCGCGCTCGGTAATACGGTCGAATTCGGCATATACCGCTTCTTCCACCAGGTCCGTCAGCTCTTCAATGATAAAAGAGCCCTGCAGCGGGTTCTCATTCTTGGCCAGGCCCAGCTCTTTGTTGATGATGAGCTGTATGGCCATAGCCCGGCGCACACTTTCTTCAGTAGGTGTAGTAATCGCCTCATCGTAGGCGTTTGTATGCAGGGAATTACAGTTGTCATAGATCGCATACAGGGCCTGCAGTGTGGTACGGATATCGTTGAAGTCGATCTCCTGCGCATGCAGGGAACGGCCCGAAGTCTGAATATGGTATTTCAGCATCTGCGAGCGCTCATTGCCGCCATACTTCAGCTTCATTGCCTTGGACCAGATACGGCGGGCCACACGGCCGATCACGCTGTACTCAGGGTCAATACCATTGCTGAAGAAGAAAGACAGGTTAGGAGCAAAGTCGTCGATATGCATACCGCGGCTCAGGTAGTACTCTACAAAAGTAAACCCGTTGGAGATCGTAAAGGCCAGCTGCGATATCGGGTTGGCGCCGGCTTCAGCAATGTGATAGCCGGAGATGGATACCGAATAGAAATTGCGTACGCCTTTGTCGATGAAGTATTGCTGCACATCGCCCATTACCCGCAGCGAGAATTCCGTAGAGAAAATGCAGGTGTTCTGTGCCTGGTCTTCTTTGAGGATATCGGCCTGAACCGTACCCCGTACGGCTTTCAGGGTATCGGTCTTGATCTTTGCATAAATGTCGGCAGGCAATACCTGGTCGCCGGTAACACCCAGCAGCATCAGGCCCAGGCCATTGTTGCCCTCGGGCAATGTGCCCGCCTGACCTTCGGCCGGCTTACCGGCGCCTACATTGGCGCTGTAATAAGGACGGGGCACGCCTTTCTCTTTATAGATCGCATCGATCTTCGCATTCACTTCCTCTTCCAGGCCATTGGCTTTGATGTACAGCTCACACTGCTGATCAATGGCCGCATTCATAAAGAAGGCGGTGATTGTAGGTGCAGGACCGTTGATCGTCATCGATACTGACGTTTTCGGATCGGCCAGGTTGAAGCCGCTATACAGCTTCTTGGCATCGTCCAGTGTGGGGACGCTTACGCCTGAGTTGCCGATCTTACCGTAAATGTCGGGACGATGGTCGGGATCCTGACCGTAGAGGGTCACACTATCGAAGGCTGTGCTGAGACGGGCGGCGGGCAAACCTTTGCTCACATAATGAAATCGTTTGTTGGTACGCTCGGGGCCACCTTCGCCGGCAAACATCCGGGTAGGATCTTCACCTTCGCGCTTGAAAGGATAGATACCGGCGGCATAAGGAAACTCGCCGGGGAAATTTTCAGTCAGCGCCCATTTCAATATTTCACCCCAGGCTTCAAACTTGGGTACGGCCACTTTGGGCACTTGCGTATGCGACAGGGATTCGCTATGTGTTTTGATGCGCAGCTCCTTATCCCTTACTTTGAAGACGTAGAACTCATCCTGGTAGTGGCGCTTCTTGGCCTCCCAGTTCTGCAGCAGCTGCAGGTTTTTAGGATCTATCTCCAGGGTTATTTTGGTATAGAGCTCTTCCAGCTCTTTCACCAGGCGGTCCTTATCCTCGATCTGCGCAGCTTGCAGGGTGTCAATAGTCTTGCGGATGCCAAACAGCTTCTGCGCGATATCGGCCTGCTCCTGTGCCTTTTTATCGTAACCACGGTTGTTCTCCGCGATCTCGCTCAGGTAGCGGGTGCGCGCCGGCGGAATGATGAAGATTTTCTCGCTCAGCTCTTCGCTGGGATGAAAGTCGGATTTCAGATCGGCGCCGGTCTTGGCTACGATCACATCCATCAGCGCACGGTACAGGGTATTGGTGCCCGGGTCGTTGAACTGGGAAGCGATGGAGCCGTACACCGGCATGCTGTCAGCATCTTTATCAAATAGCTTATGGTTGCGCTGGTATTGCTTTTTCACATCGCGCAGGGCATCCATAGCACCGCGCTTGTCAAACTTATTTACGGCTACGATGTCAGCAAAGTCAAGCATGTCGATCTTCTCCAGCTGGGTGGCAGCGCCGTATTCAGGCGTCATTACATACATGCTCAGGTCGCAATAGTCGGTGATCTGCGTATCGCTCTGACCGATACCCGAGGTTTCCAGGATGATGAGATCGTACTGAGCGGCCTTTAAGATATTCACCGCATCGTGAATATATTTAGATACTGCCAGGTTGCTTTGACGGGTCGCCATGGAACGCATGTATACGCGCTCATTGCGGATGGCATTCATGCGGATGCGGTCGCCCAGCAAGGCGCCGCCGGTCTTCCGCTTGGAAGGATCGACAGAGATAATACCGATGGTCTTGTCTTTAAAGTCGAGCAGGTAACGGCGTACGATCTCGTCGACCAGCGAGCTTTTGCCCGATCCGCCGGTACCGGTAATACCCAGTATCGGTGTTTTGCTTTCTTTGGCTTGCTCATCGATCTTTTTCAGCATAGCCTGTGTCTCGGGCAGCTCCGAAAAGTTCTCGGCGGCAGAGATCAGCTTACCGATATCGCGGGGATTCTTATCGTAGATATGCCCCACCTCGCCGTTCAGACGGTTGCCTGTAGGGAAGTCGCTCTTCTGCAGCAGGTCGATGATCATGCCTTCCAGGCCCATAGCACGGCCGTCATCAGGCGAGTAGATCTTCGTAATACCATACGCATGCAGCTCCTCGATCTCGGTAGGCAGGATGACGCCGCCACCACCGGCAAAGATGCGGATATGGCTGCAACCTTTCTCTTTCAGCAGGTCGTACATGTACTTAAGATACTCTACGTGACCGCCCTGGTAGCTGGTCATGGCGATTGCATTGGCATCTTCCTGTATGGCGCAATCCACTACTTCCTGCACGCTGCGATCGTGTCCCAGATGGATCACTTCGGCGCCATTGGCCTGCATAATGCGGCGCATGATATTGATGGCAGCATCGTGGCCATCGAACAGCGACGCGGCGGTAACAATACGAATCTTATTTTGAGGCGTATATGACATAAAAACAAAAACTGACCAAGAAATGACTTGTCCGGGTGGCAAAATTACGATATTAATCCTGCGTTTTCAAGGGTTTTCATGGTTGCTGTATACGGACCAGGTAAAGCCCGGCACCGCTGCTGTTGCTGCTTCACACCGGAGAACTGCCATTTGCAGTAATTAACGGCAGGGCAGCATACCCGCCGGCGCATCACTTCTTTAAGCGCCGCCAATCGCGGGCATAGCGCGTTTTAAGGGAGTCTTTTACAGCTGCGGGAAACACTTCATAGGGAATACTATCCGTTTCCGGCCGGATGGCATAGGTTGCGACCTCATCATCCTCGTCGAAAACAAGATCGTGATTACTATCCTGCTGCACCGTCATGAAGACCTTACCGGAAGCTGCGATATATGTCCAGCCGATCACATGGCCTCCGGCCGGAGAAGCCCGGCGCATATGATAACCTTCCCTGTCGGTAAAGAAAAGGGATACCGGGTCCTTATCCGTAAACAACTTATCTGTATCGTGATCTTCGGCCGTGATCCGGTAGAAGATATAGGGCGGAACTGCGCTATCTGCTGTACCATTTCCCTCACCGGTATATACGCCGTGGATCAGCATTTTGTGATCGCCGAGCAGATGATGCGTATTCGTCCGGGTATCCAGGAAGAGCAGGTTCCAGTCTGTAGCATAAGGCATCTCTTTGTAAGAAGCACTGCCGCCTTTGCGCACGTGCTCGCCCATACCCAGGTGGAACATCAGTATTCCGCTGTGGCCGATCTCCTCGAATGAAGTGGTCTGAATATTAAGCCGTTCTTCTGCGCCCGCCACTGTCGTCGCCTGCGAAGCTACCCTGGCCGGACGATGTACACAGGCGTATTGGGTGATTAAGGCCAGGCTTAAAGCTGCGCGTACTAAATGATATTTTTTCATGAAATTTATTTCTGGGCATTATCTCTTGACAAGGGAAGTTAAGGAAGATTTTTTCCCCGGAAGATACTTAAGCTGCCTCCGGCAATAAAGTTTCCAAAGACCTGAACATCGGCTGGCTGCAGCTATTATTTAGCCTTCCTGGTTTTGCTCCTGCGGAGCAAGCTTATGTTTTGTAAATGCTATATACCTCCGCCCTCAAAACCCTATCCGCTACTGCCGGTGTTATCACCGGCGTAAACAATGCAATTCCCCAAATGTTCCGATGGATCCCACCAAAAACAAATTTCCCCGAAGCGCTCCTGCTCAGCACTTCAGGGAAATATACACAAATCAACTGCACATTGTAAAGGCATAGCTTGCATTGCAACAGGCATTGTACAAAATGCATTTTCCTAAAACCAAACAGTTGCCCTCTGTACACATACCTCCTGCTTCGTTGCAATGCTTTGCTCAGCTTGCACCAGGCTGACACGCCTATGCTTTACAGGGTAAAATTAGGACGCCACGCCAGAATGAACTATACCCGGAATCCGGTAAATTATGCTGCTGCAGCCTTATCACATTATCCGGGTTTCTCTTAACTTCATACCATGGCAATAAGTATACTTTGCAATAGCGCATAGACAATGCTTTCCGCTTTATCTTTTCCTATGGACCACAAGACACTGATTGAACAATTCTATTCGGCCTTTGCCCGGGCCGATGCAGCAGGCATGGTGGCCTGCTATGCACCGGATATCGTTTTCCAGGATCCGGCTTTCGGCCGGCTCGAAGGAGCAGCTGCCGGCGATATGTGGCGCATGCTGGTCAATCCGGGGCTGCAGCTTGTTTTTGACCATGTGTGGGCCGAAGGTGATAAAGGCGGCGCACGCTGGGAAGCACATTACCGCTTCAGCCAAACGGGCAGAACGGTTGTGAACCGGGTCGAGGCGTCCTTTGTATTTCGTGAGGGCAAGATCATCAGGCATACCGATCATTTCAATTTCTACCGTTGGTCGCAGCAGGCGCTGGGACTGCCCGGATGGCTGCTGGGATGGTCGCCCTTCCTGAAAAATAAAGTAAGACGACAAGCGCTCCGTAAACTACAGCAGTTTCAACTATCCCACTCATGAGCATCGAGATAAGACCCATGCAAATGTCTGATGCTGCCGCCGTTAACCGGCTGGCAGCGCAGCTGGGCTATCCGGATACTATCGAAGCAACGGAACAACATATCGCCCGGCTGTTGCCGCAGCAAACACATTGCCTGCTGGTAGCCACCGATAGGGATACCGTGATCGGCTGGCTGCATGCGCTGGAGATCACCTGGCTCGAAGCCGGCACCTTCACAGAGATAGCAGGGCTGGTGGTAGATGAACAGCAACGCGGCAAACGGGCCGGCGAAAGCCTGGTGAACGCCGCGTTGCAATGGTGCCGCGACCGGCGTTGCCATAAGGTTTGCCTACGGAGCAATGTACGCAGGATTGAGGCCCACCGGTTCTACCGGAGGCTCGGCTTTGAAGAGATCAAGGAAAGCAAGATATTTGAAATGCTGTTGCAGTCTTAATTGAGGTGAAACCGCACCAGGCGCTTTTCCCGGAAAGTGCTCGTCGCGATAAGATAAACCGGCAGGGTTTCGGAAACGATACCGACATGCAGACTGTAACGCCGGTGCGCATAAAGCTTTTTTCCAGTGCCATTAACAAGGGGCCATATTTCCACTGTTCTTTTGCAATCGAGGGTAAGGAAAAGCCCTGCAGGCACCGCTGTCGTACGATAAGCGCTGTCCATCTGGTCGGTGACCCAGGCCACCGTATCCGGGCTTCCGCCCAGCTGTATGGGGTAAGAGGCAAAAGGAGATTGATTTTCTTCTGAAGAGAACCAGATACGTCCTTCTATATCGATGATAAAACTGAGCGAGTCCCGTAGCCATTTTCCACAGGTATAACCACCAGTTGGCCCCATTACAGATCCCAGGTAATGATACGTCTGCCCCCTTACTACCGTATCGTCGCCGACATAGCAGCTGTCGTATTCGGCTGTGGGGTTGCCGTTACCGGAACTGTCGACATCAAAGATCTGGTAGATCCAATAGTTGCCCGCTTTCAGCGCCGCATAACTTTCATAGGTCTCTTCAGGGGCAGGATTGTTCCGCTTGCAGGAAACATACAGACAGCCGAAAGCGGCCACAAATGCTATAAGCATTTTAGGATTCATGGACGAGGGGATTTTGATTTATTAACGCGCCATTACCTCGTTTATTGCCTTCTTTACGACGAAGGGCCCGGCTAAGCGGGCCCTTCGCTATGCGTATCCTTCAGGCTACTGGAAGACTACCTTAAACTCCCATTTGTCCTTACCGCTCACTACACGCAATATATACAACCCCGGTGTCAGCGGTATCTTCGACAGATCGAAGCTGTACTTGCCGCTGTAGTTATTGTCGTTGGCATAGCCCGAGTATACTTTTTGCCCTACGGATGTAAAGAGCGACCATTGCAGACCATCGCCGGTACCTTTGAACCAGTCCAGGTTCAGAATACCGTTGCGTACAGGGTTAGGATATACGATCACGGAACCATCGGCATCGCTCCAGTCCACCCTGCGGATAAGACTTACATATTGCCTGCCATTCTGCATAGTGTAGCGGATGCGGTAGTATGCCGCCGGACCGTTGAGCACCGGGGTGTCGATATAGCTGTAGCCCTGACCGTTCTGGCCTACCGCATTAACGGTAGCGACGGTTTCGAACGCAAGCGTAGCATCGGCGCGCTGCACTTCGTAGCGTACTGTTTGTACATCGATATAGGAGGTCCAGCTGAGCAGCGCCTGGCGGGCGCCGTAGTGTTGGGCAACAAAATCGAACAGGTTGGCCGGCAGGAGCTGATCGCCGGTAGGACCTCCGTCATTGAACCAGAACTCAGAAAAGGATTTCACCTTGACCTCCGCATAATAGCCGATATCGTAAGGAACCCACCTGATCTTTTCTTTGGCAATAAAAGTATAGCTTCCGTTCTGGTTATCGGTCAGGGTATTGTTCTCAACCGTTTTATCCGGATCATCGTACTTGGTGATTCCCAGCGCCTGCACCTCCCGTGGTTTACTGCAGGAGTAGCATTGCTCATCATCACGAATGATACCCATGGCTTCGTCAGGTATATAGAAGCGCAGCAGTACACTGTCTCCTGGCGCCTGTGCGGTTTGTACCACAAAATTTCTGGGCAGGTAATACTGTGTGCTGTCGTCGTTGATGAATTGCGTATGCTTATAATCCTGCACGGTTGTGCTGCCCAAAGCTGAGGTGCCGTTGACGAGCCCTAACCCTATAGCGGTGCCGCTGATCCAATCGGCCTGCTGGCCCGCAGCAATGTCCTTGCTGATAGCGACGGGAAATTGTTGCTGGTCAAAGATCGGGTGCTGCAGATCGTAGATATGAATGTCGTCGACCGCTATGCCTTCCCGTTCGGTGCCCTGGTCGGATTGCAGCACAAAGCGGATAGAGATCACCGGCCCGTCTTTTGGCAGCGGTATGGTGGCGACATGCCAGTAGTCCTGGCGGGAACGGGCCCAGGCCTGCGCCACTTCGTTGTCGTACCAGTTGGTGCCCAGCCCCGAAGCGCCCAGCCTTTTCCAGGTCTGTCCATCATTGCTGTATTCTACATAAGCCTCATCAAAAATATTGTTTCCATCGGGATCCTCTATATCCGTAGCCAGGTTAAAGCTCAGCATCGGCTGTGCCATACCCGAGATGTCGAAGCAGGGACTGTACAGATAGGCGTTCTCCAACCGGCTATAGCTGCCGCTCAGGTTGGTTTTCCAGGCTTTGGCGCCACTCGCTGCATGGTTGATCAGCGGCGATGAAGGGGTACCGTAGGCCCAGCTGCTGTTCCGGCCCTCAGCGTAGAAGTTGCCGTCATTGTCTTCAAAGGTCTGCAGGTAAGGAAAAGCCGCGATCACAGGTTGATTGCGAACGCCAAAATTCATAATGCTGTCGTTGAGACGATAGGTATCGGTGGCCACATAGATCCACGCAGAAAGGTTATAACGGGTGCCTGTAGCCGACAGATTCATCGGCTGGCTGAAGGTGTAGCTGGCCGTATCTTTTCCTCTTATCGAATCAATAAGACCGGAAGCTACAGGCTGGCCATCCACCTGGTAAAATACGGCAACATTGTATACCGTATTGTTGACCCCATTACGCACCCTGATCTTCATGGGCACCTGGTCGCCTAAGGCACAGTTGTAATGATACAGGGAATCTATTGCCAGCAGCTGCACATCATCCGTTACGAGGTAGAGCTTGAAATTATCCATGGTAAAGCCATTGCCAAAATAGGTAGCGGCGATACGGGAGGTATCATATTGGGTAAAGCGGATCTGCGTGCCGGATGAAAAATTCTGCCCGCCGGCAGACAGCACATCTGTGAGGGAAAGCGATCCCGAATGGTATACCATACCCAGGTTATTGGTATCGATCTGGTAGTCGAGCAAAGGCAGCCAGGGATCGTTTTCGCTGCCCCGTACCCATACCTTGTTACCGGTATCGAATTTAGGTACGCCATGCAGCAGGTAGTCAAACTCGCAGCGCACTTCCCAGTTGCTCGTAGTGTACTGGCTCAGGTTAAAAGTGCCGGTCAGGGTGTTGTAGCTGCTGCCGGCAATATCGTACATCTGGTTGCCGGCATTGTCCATGCTGACCGAGCGGTTACCCGATATGGTAACGGCGCTGTTCACAAAGGTCTGCAGACGGCCCTTGGGCTTGCTTTGCGTGAAGTCCCACTTGTCGGCGCCGTCGATGCCCATGATACTGCGGCCGGTAACGGACTGGCTGCCGGTTGCTTCAAACCCTTCGTCATAGCCGTTGCTGAGGTTCATTACCGGGTTGGCGATCTGTTTAATGGAGATGACCGCAGTGTCGTTAACCGCCACCGGATCGGCCAGGGCCAGGTTGCTTACCGCGACACGGAGCTGGTAGCTTCCTACGGCAGACAGATCGATATTGCCCAGGGTAATCTGCCGGTTCCCGGCAGGGCTTATGGGGTCGGTATACACCTGGCTTTGCCAGGCGCCGCCGTTCAACTGGTAAGCTACGCGATATTGGTTAGCCATTTGATCGTCAAGATTACTGATCAGCACCACCAGGGGCTGCGCGGCGCCCAGGCTGCTTGCGGTGAATTGCCTTCCGCTGCCCGGCGCTTGTATGCGCGCCAGCCGCAGGTCGCCGTGGATTGTCGTTCCGGTGCATTGCCCGTCGGATGGCCTGCGGTTGATTGCTACGGAGCGGATACCCGTGCTGCCATTGATCAGCGGGGCTACGGCCACCCAATAGACGCTATCGGGATCCAGGCCCGTGTAGGTATAGCTCGTGGCGGTCACCGTAGTTAACGGTATCATGTCCACGCCCGATTTTTTATAGATACGATAGCCACCGGCTCCGACAATGGCGTTCCAGCTGATCTTAATCGCACCCGGGCATTGCTCGCTCTGCGGATTTAGCGTGGCTACCGGCCTCCCGGCCATAGTAAAGGCCCTGCTCTGCGATTGCTGCGCTGTATTGCTGCGCTGTACCTTTACCAGGCATTGGCTGGAGGCGATACCGGCAGGCGGATACCAGACGTAGTTCCGGATACCGGCGCCGATATTATTGGCGATCGTATTCCAGCTGCCGCCATTGTCGGTCGAGTAGGACAAGGTAAAAGGATCAGCGCCAGCGGAAGCTTCCCAGTAAATGCGCATGGAATCGGCGGCATCGATGGCTTCTCCGCCAAAGGGATATTGTAAAGTGACGCCGTCGGGAATAAAGTCGTAAGCTACAAAAAATTCCTGGTTGATCTCCGGCACGTTGAAGCCTTTTACCTTGACCGTATAAGCGCCGGCAGCAGGGTTATCGAGCGTTACCTGCTCTACGTTATTCCGCCGATCTACCCCGGGTGCAGCAGGTACTGTTACCTGTCCGGGTGCGGAATTCAGCACCAGCGGGAGTACTGTGGCCGACGAGGGCGTGGTTACCGTGAGGTCCAGGTCATTGATCAGGTTGCTGGCGCTGAGCGGGGCTGCTGCGGGATCATTCCAGTACAGCATGATCCTCGCTTTGCTGATGCCTGCAGGGATATTGACGGTGAAGCTCTGCTCCTGGGTGGTATTGATGGTACCTGAGAAATATTGATTGCCTTCCATCATGGTCAGCGAATGGCCCACATTCATCAGGCCGAAGCCATAGCGGAAGTCGGGACCGGGGATATCAAGATCGGTGGCGCCGTTCATCAACAGGGCTTTGACCAGGGCGCTTTTAGGATTGGTGCCGCTGTGCAGCTGACGGTACCGCTGGTACAGGAGCGCTGCGGCGCCGGTGACATTGGGACAGGCAATGCTGGTACCCGAGTTGGTCTGGTAGTTGTTGTTGTCGATCGTGGAGATCACATTGAGCCCTACTGCCGTGATCTCGGGCTTCAGCCTCCCGTCCTTTACCGGTCCGCGCGCGCTGGTGAGGTGCTCCAGGAGCGGCGTTTTGCCGATATCGCCTACAGTCAGCACGTTCTTCGAAACCTGGTATGAGCCGGCCACGGTTGCATAGCCCGTAGGGTAAGGGCTACAGGTCATTTTACCGTCATTGCCTGCGGCAAAGATGGTGAGCAGCTCGGGCATATCGCGCATCTGCTGGTCGCAGTATTGCGTGTACACATCGTAGGTGCCGGCATAGCTGCAATCGCCCAGGATATTACCGTAGGAGTTGTTGGAGGTGACCATACCAAAATCCTGGTTATAGGTAGCGCCGTTGGCAATGATCTGGCTGAAGAAATCTTCCACCAGGTCGGCGCGAGGGGCAAAGCCTTTATACCGCTCATCCCTGATGCCATTACCTGCCGTGGTACCGGTCGTGTGAAAAGCATGCGTCGTGGTAATAATAGGATTAAAGCTTCTGATCCGGTCGATATAGTCGATATGATCGGGGTCAGAATTATCGCCTACACCTATGGTAACGCCTTCGCCGTGCAGGTCGCGCCCGCCAAGCGCCACAGGCTGATGCATCAGCTGCGCATTGGTAAAGCCTATGGCCTGGTTATTGAGTGTCTGGGGGGTAAATAAAGGGTTGATGAAGCGGACAAAAGGTTCCGTCGCCAACGCCGCCAGCTGATCTGCAGCGAGCGATACCTGCCACAGGTCCTGCGCACGCCAGCTTTGCTGAGCATCGGGATGTAAGCCATAGGCGGAAAGCTTTTCCCTCAGCTCAGCCTCACTTGTACCTTTCAAGACAGAGATCAGAACGGTTTGCAGGCCGGCGCCGTAATTCCCGCGGGGCTGCAGCATCGGATGAATTTTATCGGTTGGCGCAACAACAGCCCAGCCGTCGATGCCCGTGGTTTCGGGTAGAATGGCGCTGGTGCAGACCGCAAGGTAGACATTAGCCTGCACTGGCCATTCAAGACTTATGCCCACCGCCGTCAGCAGCTTCCGGTCAGGCGGCCGGTCAAAGTGCAGGTAAAGCTGTACACTCCCCTTTTCCTTCAGTCCATCCTGCAATTCCTGGCGGAGCATCACCTTGTCTTTCGCTAGCGGGATATTTCGTCCCGGCAGCTGCAACCTGAGCTCCCTTGGCGCAAGGGTTTGGGCCCATAAGCCGGAGAGTGAAAAACATAATGTTAAACCCAGCGTAAAAATCTTTCTCATAAATCGTAGTTAAACCTTGGCCAGTAAGGATTTGAGTACTAAAAATACAAATTCAGGCGTTAATTAATATTAACTGTTATTAACTATCTCGACCCCAACCCCCGCCTGAAAAGACAGGTCTTTTTAATAGGAGGATAGTGGTAAGTACAATTTAGAAAAAAACAACAGATATTCTTTGTTTTTAAAAATATTAAATTTTATCTTGTTCTTTAATTGCAGTACACATTACTCACTCTTAAACAAAATGTACTATGCTCTTTCAACGTACTTACCGTTACAATACTCCGCTTTCTGCGGAAGACATCAGGCAGCGTCTTTTAGGAAAGCATATACAAGTTCATCATTTAGATTTTGAGATACTGGAAAGGGAACAAATGCTGAAGATCATCCCTCACGCCGAGGATGCCAACGGCATTAAGACCTTACCGATTACACATGTGGAAATGCAGGGCATGGGCACTTCCGGCACTAAGGTAATTGTTACCTCCAAGCCCAGGAAGATCGATGTAGGCGGCCCCTACCTCATCATCATCTTCTGCCTGTTCTGCATTCTTGGCGCCAGCCTCTTCTATGTTATGAACCCTTCGGAAAGCTACTGGCCTTCCCTGGCCATGATCGGAGTAGGGCTGCTGATCTTCGTTATCTTCTGGCTGCGTATGGAAGCCGGGTATTTCGATTATACCCGCAAGATACGCGACTTTGTGAAGCATCACGTACGCTAGCGCCTGCCGCCTGGCACAGCAAAAGCCGGCATTACCGGCTTAAGATATCTTTGTCCTTCTGCTTTCCGGCGGAAGGACTTTTTTTGTCCTTCCAGCAGCGACGCAGCGGATCGGTTGGAGCGCGATAGCGATCTGAACAGTGACAGGCTTACTCACAGAGGCTCAAAGACGCGAAGTGGTGTTTTATAACTATTCCGTAGTCGCTTTATCCTGTAGAGGCAAAAGGTTTGTAGGTAAATAAATGACAATTTATGAAACTGCCCTGTAGGGGCAAAACCTGCGTCGCGTTATGCGCAATAATATCAATAGGCACACGCAAGGACGTACGCCAGCGAAGGAAGTTTGTGCACAAAGAGAAGAGACCGCCTCATAGTTAGAAGGCGGTCTCTTTTTCTGCTTAGCTGCCGCGACTTTAGCACACGGTATAGCCAGGTTGCGTAGAAGTGGGTGTACAAAAAACGCATAGCGAATCCACAGGTTGCTGCGTGAATGTCGGTGTGCAGAAAACACAGATGGAATCCTGGGGAACATCGGTACGGGCGCCGCCAGCTACCTTGGTTTGCTGACCGGCATCCAGGCTACCCAGGTTCTCTTTGTTCAGGGCTAATTTTCTGAGATTAATGTTTCTTTTTTTCATGCTTTTGCGTTTGGGATTTAGTTAAATGCAAATATAGCGGCCACCACTGCACTATCTATGCAGCGGCCCGGTGATGAGATTTTAATCGTGCATTTGGGAGGGAACGCAGGGCGGAGGAGCGAAGAACGTACAATGCAGCCGTAGCTATCTTCAGAAAATTGTGGATCAAGTGGAAAATATGGGGGATTACAGGAGGTGTACGGAATGAGCTATGAGAGCTTCAATCATACGATAGGACAAGACAGCGCAGTCCGGGCCTGTACTGCTTATACTCAAACTTTCCCGGCCCCACAGGATCGGGAAGGCCTGCAGAAGATCCTATAGCTACCCGCGCTATAGGCTCCGTAGGAGCCAAAGGTTTGTAGCGCCAGCAGGAACAAACATAGCTTTGCTCCGTAGGAGCAAAACGAGGGTTGCTGAAAAGGATATGCATCCAGCCGCCGTTCAGGCCGTTGCACGTCCCCGACCGACCTGGCCGTGCAGCTGCGGTACAAACTCACCCATAAGTACTGAAGCATTCCATCCTCTGGGTTCTGAACCGATGCTCCGGACTTCCTCAGAGCATACTTATATTGTATCCTCTCCAATTTTTACGCTTGATCCCAGAAAAATCTTGTCTTCGCCCGGCTGATCGGCATAAAAAAACCGGCTATTCAGCCGGCAGATAAGTATTGCGTCATTTTAGCCTATCCAGGTAGACGGGCCGGGGCTCTTTTTCTATGTTTCAGTGTTGTATATAGCTTCTTTCCCAGGAACCAGGCCAGGTTAAAGGCCTGCCAGCGGAGGAAGGATATGCCGATCTTTTTCGCGGTATTTTTGACTGCTGGCTTTGCCAGCAAACGGCTTACGCCACTCTTCGTCTTTTTCAGCTTTTTCCTTTTTACATCTCCCGCCAGGTAAGCGGGTTCGGTAGATGACCGTTTACCCCGACGCTTCAGCCAGCTTCCAATCAACGAAATGGCCAGCTGCTGCGGGTTAACAATGCCCAGCACATCGTCTTCCAGGCGCCGCATCTTCAACTTAATACGTTCCTGCTCCAGGTCCAGATCCTTCAGACTGTTCACATGTTTCCGCGTATATTTTCTAGCCATAGTTGTAGGGGGATCATTGTCGTTGCAAAACACCGGAAGCCGCAGCCGTTAAGCGTTGCTGCCATCCGCATCGTCTCTCATCCGTTTTTCATCCTTTTGCTTGGTCAGCAACCAGGCCAGCTTACCGGCGAAGAACCGGATAATAGACTTGCTGGCCATAAAGACGAACACAGAGCAGATCAGTATCACAATGGCGGTACAGAAGTACCCCAGCGCATAACTGTTGAACCATTGATTGAAAAGCTCAGCCAGAGCCAGGAAGACAAAGAAGATGATCAGGAAAACCAGGAAAATGGCAATGATCATAAAGGCGAAATAACCCATTACATTCACGAGGCGCTCGATAACTTCCAAACGGGCAAGCTCGAAACGCAACTGTATGTATTGGGTTATTTTCTCCTTAAGCGAACTGATAGGATTCTTCAAAATGCTTTTGTTTTATATGACTTAAGCGCTGAAAATTTCGTCTTCAATATCAGATGCTTTGCGGCCCAGCTTCGCTTTGAGCCTGTCGATGCTGTTCTTCAGGCGGTCGACCTGCTCCTGGCGTTTGTCCTTGTCGGTACCCAGAACATAGCCTACGGCAGCGCCAACGGCCGCGCCGATTAACAAAGTCGCTACTGTTTTTCCTGCATTGTTTGCCATAACTAATTGATTTTAATTGTGAAATTTTTGAATTGGACTACAGACAAAACTACAATCTTCAAACAAGATTGTTCGGAAGCCCGTATCTTTTAATAAAACCTTATCATTTTGCGACAAAATTCATAACCCCTTAGCTGGCAACCGCTTATCATGTCAATGCCTTGCCGTCACAAGGGATCGCCGGGATATCGCCGCCTCCAGCCTTTTGCATACGGATCATTCACTTTAACCAGTGTAGACCGCAGTCTGTACGGAACAAAATATTAACTGCCGCCGGCAAGTAAAGATAGGATAATCCGGCTAATAAATATTCTTCTTATCTTAGAGACATCGCTGGCAACCGTACAACTTTTGCAGCACTTCATGGTTATAGCAAACAATTTTCCGACCGGCTTATGGATATCTTAAAGACAAATGGGTTGAAACAGGTAACCCTGTTGCTGCTTATCGCCTTTATCGGCATTGTGCTGATATGGCAATTGCAATATTTTATCCCGGGCTTCCTGGGAGCGATCACCCTGTACATCCTGCTGCGGCAGTATTATTTCCGGCTTACCATCAAGCGGCGCTGGAAAAAATGGGTAGCTGCCGTGACCCTCATCTTTACCTGCGCGATCGTTTTTGTGCTGCCGATATGGCTGCTGGTCGAACTACTGATTCCCCAGTTCACTTACGCCTTCCAGCATTCCGGTGAGCTGGTAGCGGAGGGCAACCGCCTCCTGTCGCTGGTAAAAGAATACCTCCCCCGGCTTAAGATCGACGATCAGCAGATCCAGCAAGGCATTCAGCGCGCGGCGATGGTCGTCCCCACCTTTCTTTCCGCTACACTTAATGCGACCACCAGCGTGATGATCAATGTACTGACAGCCTTCTTCATTCTCTATTTCATGCTGCTGAGCGGCAGGGAAATGGAACGCCGTATGGTGCGCCTGCTGCCGCTTAAAGATGCCAACATCAATTCGCTTTGGTCCGAGACCCGGAACATGGTTATCTCCAACGCGATCGGCATACCGGTGCTGATGCTGTGCCAATGCCTTATTGCCGTGATCGGCTACTGGATATTCGGGGTGAAGCAGCCTTTGATATGGGGTGTGCTCACCGGCGTGGCCTCTATTATTCCTATGGTGGGTACGATGATCGTATGGGTGCCGATATGTATCGTGGTGATCGCCGGCGGCAAAGTGGGCATGGGTATCGGCCTGGCTTTGTATTGTGCCGTCGTTGTATCCAATATCGATAACGTGCTGCGCTTTACGATCCTCAAAAGGATTGGTGATGTGCATCCGCTGATCACCGTATTTGGTGTAATCGTAGGTCTGCAGCTGTTCGGCATTATGGGCCTTATTTTCGGGCCGTTGCTGCTGGCCTATTTCATCCTGCTCATTAAAGTGTATCGTCTCGAGTTCTCTTCGTCGCCCGGCGAAGCCGAAGGCGCTACGGTAGTACAGCAGGAAATTGTACAGAGCGGGACGATAAACGAAGTCAATATCAGCAACCGCCCGCCGGCAGAAGATTAGGGCTGGTTTATTGAGCGCTTTGTGCGGCTTTTCTTAATTTCGCTTTCCGCATTCCCGAAGAAGAAAGCGGAATCTTATTTATCCTTTTTTTAAATTCTGATCAGTGCCCGATATTATTCAATTGCTGCCCGACCACCTGGCCAACCAGATCGCGGCAGGAGAAGTGATCCAGCGGCCGGCCTCCGCCGTAAAAGAGCTGCTGGAAAACGCTATAGATGCCGGGGCAACAGAGATCCAGCTGATCATCAAGGATGCCGGCAAAGAGCTGATCCAGGTTGTGGACAACGGCAAAGGCATGAGCCCTATGGATGCCCGCATGAGCTTTGAACGGCATGCTACTTCAAAGATCCGGCATATCGACGACCTGTTCTCCATACGTACTATGGGCTTCCGCGGCGAAGCCCTGGCTTCTATTGCGGCTGTAGCGCAGGTAGACCTCAAAACCAGGCCGCAACTGGATGAGGTGGGCACCCACCTGGTGATCGAAGCCTCGGAGGTGCTGAAGCAGGAACCGGCAGCCTGCCCGCCCGGCACCAGCTTTTCCATCCGCAACCTGTTCTACAATGTGCCTGCCCGGCGGAAATTCCTGAAGTCAAATACCTCGGAATACAAGCACATCATCGATGAGTTTACGCGGGTAGCAATGGCCTTTCCCCATATCGCCTTCCGGCTGTTCCACAACAATGCCGAACAGTTCCGCCTGTCGGCCGGCAACCAGAAGACCCGCATTGTAGAGCTGCTGGGCAGTAAGGTAGAAAAGATGCTGGTCCCGGTAGAAGAAGATACGGAGCTGCTGCGCATACATGGCTTTATCGGCAAGCCCGAATCGGCGGCGCGCACCCGCGGCAACCAGTTCTTCTTTATCAACGGGCGCTTTATCCGCAATGCCTACCTGCATCATGCTGTAGCCACCGCTTTTGAAGGGCTGATCGACAAAGAGGCCTTTCCCTTCTATGTGCTGTTCCTGGAGCTGAATCCCGAGCGCGTGGATGTCAATGTGCATCCCACCAAGCAGGAGGTCAAATTTGACGACGACCGGCTCATCTATGCCTATTTACAATCGACAGTAAAGCATGCCCTGGCGCGGTTCAATATCGCACCATCGCTGGACTTTACGCTCAATACCGAGATCCAGAACCTGGAAGCCTTGCGCCTGCCGCAAAGCCCCGCGCAAAAGGACAATACCCGAGAGGGCTATCTTTACCAGTCCTTCAGCCAGGGCGGCAAGGCGCATTTCCTGGAGAAAAGCGATGACCGCCGGCAGTGGCAGGAACAGCGGGAGAAGCTGTTCAGTCCTTTGCCTTCGCTGCCCGATCTGCCGGAAATGCCTCCCGGCGCGGATACCGAAGCAGGGAAAATGCAAAGTGAGTTGTCATTTGACGAGGGCATTAACCATCAGCAGCCGGTGCTGCAATGGCGCGACTACCTGATCAGCACCATGAAATCGGGACTGCTGATCATGCACCAGAAGCGTGCCCTGGAGCGGATACAATATGAACGTCTACTGGAAAGGATCAACCACGAACATACGGTCACCCAGCAATTGCTGTTCCCTGCTACCCTGCAGCTGAGCCCTGCCGACGCAGCGCTGCTGGAAGAGCTGCTTCCATTTCTCCGCAAGCTGGGTTATGACATTTCGCCCTTCGGGAGTCATACCTACGCAGTACAGGGAGCGCCGCCCGATGTGCCGGCCGGCAGGGAGCAGACCTTGCTGGAGGAAATACTGGAACAGCTGAAGCATGAGGCCCAGCTTAAGGATCAGCAGCAGGAACGCCTGCTGCGCACGGTGGCCCGGCGCATGGCCCAACCCGGCCTGCTATCGGCAGAGGCGGCCGGGGCGCTGATAGACGAGCTGTTTGCCTGCAACCAGCCACAATACGCACCCGACGGGGCGCGTGTATTTACCGTGCTGCCACGGGAAGGACTGGAAAATTTATTATGAATAATTCATTTAGATTCAATTTGGGGATAGACGTATATACCCTTACATTTGACGTTAAATTAACTTAGTGGTAAATTTTCAGGTTGACATTTGTTTTTTTTGTTCAAAAACATAAATTTGCCGCGACTATTTTAAGTATCAATTTTTTAAAAACAACAATTGTAAAAAATCAGATTATGGCAGACGTAAAAACAGCCACAGCAAGACCATCAGGTACTCCTCCTCGTGCAGCGGGTAAACCCAAAAATTCAAACAACTTTTGGATCAATCTAGTGATAGTACTGGTGTGCGTTATCGTTGGTTGGTGTATCCGGATATTTGTTTTGGGCAATCCCGACAACTTCTCGGATGCAGAAAAGCATCACCCGAAAAACTTCCTGGGTAACATGTACATGGGTGGTTACATCGTTCCCTTCCTGATTGCCATGTTCCTGGTTATGCTCTCCTTCGTTATCGAAAGAGGAATTACAGTAATAAAAGCTAAAGGCAAGATCAACGGCGGTGAGTTCGTACGTAAAGTACAATATCACCTGGCCAACAAAAATATCGATGCTGCCCTGGCCGAGTGCGACAAGCAAAGCGGTTCTGTAGGTAACGTAATGAAAGCCGGCCTGCATAAGTACAAAGAAATGATCACCAACACCGAGCTCACTACCGATCAGAAGATCCTGAGCATCCAGAACGAGATCGAAGAAGCTACCGCACTGGAGCTGCCGATGCTGGAGAAAAACCTGGTGTTTCTGTCTACCATTACTTCCGCTGCAACCCTGCTGGGTCTGCTGGGTACGGTTGTAGGTATGATCACGGCATTCTCTTCTATGGCTGATGCCGGTGCTCCTGATACAGGTGGTCTGGCTGCCGGTATCTCCGAAGCTCTGTACAATACCGCACTGGGTATCGGTACTTCCTTCTGCGCAATGTTGGCCTATAACTTCTACACCACCCTGATCGATGGTGTGAACTATAGCATTGATGAAAGCGGATTTACATTAACACAAAGCTTTGCTGCCTCTTATAAATAAGAGCGGAAAAATTTTGTGGAAATGATTTCCTTCTTCGTCTAACATTAAATTTACCAGAAGATGCCTAAGATTAAACTGCCGCGTAAAAGCACGCATATAGACATGACCGCGATGTGCGACGTTGCGTTCCTGCTGCTGACGTTCTTTATGCTGGCTACCAAATTCAAACCCGACGAGCCTGTAGTGGTGACGACGCCTGCGTCCACATCCACCAAGCAGATTCCCGAGGGCTTTATGCAGATCACACTGGATAAGGACGGACGCGTATTCTTTGCTGTAGACAATGTCAATGCCAAAAGAGATATCATCAACCAGATCAATGATGATAAAAAACTGGGCCTTTCTGATATTGAAAAGCAGAATTTCGTGAACGGCTCCGGTGTGGGCGTTCCTTTTTCCCAGCTGAAGTCTTACCTCGCCCTGGCACCTAACCAGCGTGCGGAATATGATAAGAAAGCGCCCGGTATCCCTACCGATACTACCGGCGACTTTACTACCAACGAGCTGGCTTATTGGGTGCAAACCGCCCGCTACCACGTGGACAACGGCAAAGGCCGTATCGCGATCAAAGCGGATGGTAAAGCTTCCTATCCCAATATCAGCAAGGTGATCAGCACGCTGGGCAAGCAAAAGGTTTTCCGGTTCAGCTTCATTACCGATATGAAAGGCGTACCTCCGGGTACCGCCCTCGCTGCGGAAAGAGCCGGCCAGCCTGCTCCTGCAGAATAGCCTGAGTACATTCAATTTTAACTCAATTAAACAAATACAACCATGGCAGAAATAGAGGTAAAAGGCGGGAAAAAAGGTACCCCCCGAATTGACCTTACACCAATGGTGGATTTGGGATTCCTGCTGATCACCTTCTTCATGTTCACCACGACCATGTCGAAGCCGAAAGCGATGGAAATTCAGATGCCTTATAAGGACGAGAAGCTGAAGGACGAGGATAAGAACAAGATCAAAAACGACGAAGCCCTTACCCTGCTGCTCAGTAAAGATCACCGTATCTATTACTACAACGGTATCGGCGACGACCCGGCTAATCCTCCCCAGGTTCAGGTGACTTATTTCAAAGATAAAGACGGTATCCGCGATGTGCTGATCCAGAAGAAAAAAACAGTACAGAACCTCATCAGCCAGGGCGTGCTGGGCGCGAAAGATAAAGCGATCGTCCTCATTAAACCGGATGATAACAGCACTACCGCAGACCTGATCGATATCCTGGATGAAATGACCATCAATGCTATTCCCGTATATGCGGTGGTAGACATTACACCGGTGGACAAAGATTTTATTAAAGCAACTGAAGCTGCCAATCCCCAGTAAAGACCCTGTCTTTATGGAATCCCGGAGATTTCGCATCTTAAATTAAAGTAACATTCAACATGGATATTAATAAAATTTTAAACGCGGATTACCTTGATATCCTTTTTGAGGGAAGGAACAAGCAGTATGGTGGGTATGAGCTCCGCAAAAAGTATCAGAGACGCGCCGCGATTGCCGGTCTCATCTCTGTACTGGTGATCGGCGGCGTATTTGCGTCGACTATGATCAAACCCAAGGAGCCGCCTGCACCACCACCGCCTGTAATCAAGGATGTAAACCTGGCCGAACCGCCGCCGGTGGATCCGAAAAAGCCCCCGCCGCCGCCACCGGTTCAACCCCCTCCCCCGGTAAAGCCTACGGTTAAGTTTACCCCTCCTGTGATCAAGAAGAACGAGGAAGTAAAAGAAGAGGATAAGCCCGAACCGCCCAAGCCGGAAGAGAACAAAGTAGTAGGTCCGACAAACATCAAGGGCTCCGATAACCCTGATGCGATCGATCCGGGCTTGTCTACCCCGGGTACCGGTACCGGCAAAGCCGTAGAGGCCGGTCCTCCGCCCGACAAGATCTTTACTTCAGTAGAACAGATGCCCCAGCCGCCGTTTGACGTGCAAAAGTACCTGGCACAAAATATCCGTTACCCGGCAGCAGCCAAGGAAGATGGTATCCAGGGAAGGGTGGTTCTTCAGTTCGTAGTAGACCGCGACGGTAGCGTAACCAATATCGTGATCCAGCGTGACATCGGTGGCGGTTGTGGTAAAGAAGCGGAACGTGTAGTAAGGAGCATGCCGAAATGGAAACCCGGTAAACAGAATGGCCAGCCGGTAAGAGTATACTATACCCTGCCGGTGTCCTTCAAGCTGCAGGAATAATCATTGCAAATATGTTAAAGAAAAACCGCTCCCGAACAGGAGCGGTTTTTCTTTTGCTTCCCCCGGCGGAATCCGTTAAATTTGCCTCCATTCATTTTTCATCTAAACATTAATATGATCTCATTCAATCGCTTCCATAGCTTTATCGCCCTCGGGCTCTCTGCAGGCCTGCTCCTGGCATCCTGCGGCGACAAGAAAGGAACCACTACTGCAAAAACACCCGAAACCAAAGCTGCCGAGGCCCCGGCCACTACGCCCAGCGGCAAGATCGCTTATGTGAACCTGGATACGCTTGAAGTACGCTATGAATATTTCAAGCTGAGAAAAGCAGAGTTTGAAAAGAAAACAGCGGCTATGGAAGCCGAGGTAGAGAAGATGGCCCAGGGCCTGCAGAATGAATATGCTGCTTTTCAGAAGAAAGCACAGGCCGGCACCCTGACACAAGCCGAAGGCGAAGCCGGTCAGAAAAAGCTGGCCGCCATGCAGCAGAACATCGAAAGCCGGCGCCAGTCGCTGGGCGGACAATTGATGAAAGAGCAGGATGCCTTCAATAAAGAACTACAGCAGCGCCTCGACAACTACCTGGTCAAATACAATGCCGATAAGGGTTACGACTTTATCCTGTCTTATGTAAAGGGCGGCAATATCCTGTTTGCCAATAAAGCGCTGGACATTACCGAAGAGGTGATCAAAGGTATGAATGCTGAAGACAGCGCCAAGCCGGCCGATGCAGCAAAGTAGCGCTGCTATCCTGCAAAAACGTGTTTTATATTTATAGCAAGATGCTCTCCCAAAGACCCGGGGGAGCATCTTTTCATACCATCCTCCTCAACGCTGCAAGGGTTTCAAACCCATACAGCGCTGAGGAGTTAAGGGGATTTATAATAATTTTGCAAAAACCAGGAACGTTATGGCCCGCTACCTGCTTCCCTTTATTTTTTTCGCTGCGATCGTTTTTACCAGCTGCTCTCATTCCCGCAAGCTGGCCTCCGGCAATACAACCGAAGGCAGACGGACGCCCTTAACAGAAAAGGAGCTGCGCCAGAAATATGCCAGCCGTGTAGCCGCCTCGCCCGGCGATATCGACAACATCAGCCTGTACCGCTTTATCGATGACTGGTATGGCGTGCCTTACCGCTATGGCGGTACCGGCCGCAACGGCATCGACTGCTCGGCCTTTTCCACCAAACTCTATACAGCTGTCTACAGCACCAATATCCCACGCACGGCACAGCTGCAGTACGATTCCAGCAAGAAGATCAGGAAAGGAAAGCTGAAGGAAGGCGACCTGGTATTCTTCAACGAAGGGGGCCGCAAGATCACGCATGTAGGCGTGTACCTGCGCAATCATTATTTTGTACATGCCAGCACCGGTCGTGGGGTTATGATCAGCAATCTCGACGACGACTATTGGGAAGAACACTTTGTAAAAGGCGGAAAGATCAAATAAAGCGCTCCTTTAGCTTGCACTGACATCCCAAAAATACCCGCAGGCGGGATGCCCGTCTGCGGGTCGCTATCTAGCAGCAGCTACTACAATCAGGGGTTTATGGTATATTATTCGGCTTACCCAGCTCAATGGCTGCTGCAGACTGTACAGAAGCGCTGGCATTCAGGGGATTGAAGGCAGTAAGCACCGTCGGCAGCCTTTACCCGCCAATGCACCTTAAGGCCGTAGGGCGGCACCGTTTTGCCGGAAACGTTCTTAATCGTGTAATCGACACGGATATAATCCACACCCGGATAGCTTTCGTCGGGTTCATATATTTTGTCGATCGTCAGCTGGAAATCAGCGGCTGTCTGCACTGCCGGGGAATACCGGCTTTTCAGGATTTTAAACCCACAATAAGCGGGGAGCTGTCCCCTGCCATATATTTACGTTCAGCGATAAAGAATGGAAAACCCCGAGGTCACAAATTGCGACCTCAAGTCGGGAGGCTCCGCTACAGACCTGATGCTTTTATCGAGCAAGGCGTGGCTATGCTATCCCGTATCCTCAATAGGTCAGGGAATATGCGCTTACCCAAAGGCAATGCCACAGGTATCGGCAATATATTTGCTGTATGAAAGAGCTTGTAAAAAGATATTCCATAAAGCAAAAGAGAGCAACGGGAATCGTTGCTCTCTTTTGCTGTTGTAGTTTCGTTATTTGATCAATGCCTGAAGTGACGCATGCCGGTAATGACCAGGGCCATGCCGTTGGCCTGGCAGAAGGCCACAGTATCCTTGTCGCGGATAGAGCCACCAGGCTGTATTACAGCGTCGACACCGGCTTCCCGGGCCATCTTCACGCAGTCGTCGAAAGGGAAGAAAGCATCGGAAGCCATTACAGCGCCTTTAAGATCGAAGCCAAAGCTGGAGGCCTTTTCCAGCGCGTGACGCAGCGCATCGACGCGGCTGGTCTGGCCGCAGCCTTTACCAAGCAGCTGGCGGTCTTTCACCAGGGCGATGGCATTTGACTTCAGGTGCTTGCAAATGATGTTGGCGAAGATGAGATCCTTCTTTTGCGCTTCGGTAGCGGGCTGTGCACCTTCCTCTTTCCACTCGCTGTAATTGCCCTGGTCAGCATCCTGGGTAAGGGTACCGCCCAATACATTCTTAAAAATGGTCTTCGTATTCAGCGGGGCTTTCTGCTGCAGCAGGATACGGTTCTTTTTCGTCTTCAGAATATCCAGCGCTTCTGTGGTAAAGCCGGGCGCCAGCAGGATCTCGAAGAACAGCTCATTGATCTTCTGTGCCGCTGTTGCGTCGATCTCTTTGTTGGTAGCCAGCACGCCACCGAAGGCGCTCTCGGGATCTCCCGCCAGGGCTGCATCCCAGGCTTCGCTCAGGCTGCTACGCTGGGCTACGCCGCAAACATTGGTATGCTTGATGATAGCAAATACCGGCTCAGCGCCGGTTTCAAACTCAGCCATCAGCTGGGCGGCTGCATCCACATCGACCAGGTTGTTGTAGGAAAGCTCCTTACCGTTCAGCTGATCAAACAATTCTTCCAGGCGACCGTAGAAAACACCCTGCTGGTGCGGGTTTTCGCCGTAGCGCAGTACCTGGCGACCATGGAAGGGAGGAACGATGGTCCCATTAAAATAGTTATTGATGGCGATGTCGTAATTCATCACCACGTAGAAAGCTTTTGCAGCAAAGGCCCGGCGCTGTTCCAACGTGGTGCTGCCGTTCTGCTCTTTCAGCAGCGCTTCCAGCGCGGCATAGTCTTCCTTGGCGGCGATCACGGTCAGGTCCTTATGGTTCTTGGCCGCGGCACGGATCATGGAAGGACCGCCGATATCGATCTTCTCGATGATCTGCTGCTCTTCGCCGGTATTTTTTACTGTTTCTTCAAAAGGATATAGGTCTACGATCACGAGGTCGATCTCCGGGATCTTGTATTGCTTCATTTCTTCCAGGTCCTGTGCCAGCTCACGGCGCCCCAGTATACCACCGAATACGGAAGGGTGCAGGGTTTTTACCCTTCCGCCCAGTATAGAGGGATAAGTGGTCACCTCTTCCACGGGCACGCAACGGACGCCGAGGTCTTCGACAAACTTTTGGGTACCTCCGGTGGAGTAAATGGTCACGCCCAGGCGGTCCAGTTCTTTCACAATGGGCTCCAGTCCGTCTTTGTAGAATACGGAGATCAGCGCAGATTTGATTTGCTTTTGTGACATCAGGAAAATAATGAAAATTTAAGAATGAAGGCGCAAAGTTCCGAAATGCGGAGAATTTATGCAAATACCACTTATGCAGGGTGAAATAACACGGCCCTGAACTGGTTCGGGAATACTGCAGCCTTATTCCGGCTTAAATGGCTCTGGTGGTATACAATACAAACGCCGCCGGAAATTCCGGCGGCGGCCGCGGGTGAGCAGATACTTGCATGCGAGCGATCTACATACCCGGCACTTATATGAGCCCTTATTGTTTCGTAACCATTTGCGCCCCGATCTTTTTGTTGTTGAACGAGCTGTTCAGCAGGTAGATACCGGGAGCCAGGCTGCTCACTTCGCCAACCTTCACCTGGTGCGTACCTTTATCCAGCGTTGCCTGGTATTGCCATACCTTGTGGCCGGTCATATCAAACAGCTGCAGGTCCAGCGCACCGCTGCCGGGAAGCGTCACCGTAGCGGTCATATCATCGCGGAAAGGATTGGGATAGGTCGCAATGCTGGCAGCAGCAATGCTTTTTTCAATTCCCGCAGCCGGGGCACCGCCTTTGAATACAGGATTGTTCCATTGATGGAAGGCATGGTGCAGCTGATAATTGCCGGTGACATTGTTATAATCGAAATAGGAAGCGTACAGGAAGCCCGGCGAAAAATTGAAATCGCTGGTCTTGCTCAGGGCAATGCCGGTGGTATTGCGATACCAGATGTTAAAGAAGGGATATTTATTGGGCGTAAAAGCATTGGGCAAAGCCATATAATCGGGTGCGCTGAGCAAAGTCGTTCCGTCCGCCGACATTTCCATAGCGATATAGCCATGAGTAGCCATGTTATCGGAGGCATACCAGGCTACCGTGATCTGGCCCGTAGAACCGCCGAAAGAACCGGAGCCGTAGTGCAGGGAGGGGGAATAAGCTTCGTACCAGGGCATAGTAGACTGGTTACCGAAGGTCGCACCATCGTTGACACAAACGGTATTGGCGGAGAACGAAGTGGCATAATCGCGGTACCGTACCATCACTTTCTGACCATCGGTGAAGGTATAGGCCCAGTTCGGCGTATTGTTGTTATAGTCCGGGCAATCCAGCACGATATGAGAGGCTATGGTTCCGGCCGAATAGACATCTTCGACCAACGGGCTTACCGTGCCGGTACTGGACAGCAGCACATTCCGGTCGATAGTGGATTCGGTAATGGTACCGGCACCGGCATCGTAATAGGCATAATTTACATACACGGTACCATTCCTGGGAAGCAGCGCGATATCGGGTCCGGTCGCATTTGCGGTACCGCTCAGCGTAAGCACATTACCCCAGGTACCGTTGTGGCAGGCCTGGGTCTGTATACCGACGCCGGGATATTCCCATACGATAGCCGCAGCATACTGGCTGTAGCTGTCCATGCGGATACGGCCATAGTTGGTCGAATTGGACAATTGAACGCTTGAGATCAGTACGGGAGCCGCTGTGGGGACAATGGGCACCGGCACTTCGTATATATCCAGGAAGTGTCCCACACCGAGCTTGTAGTACACCACCAGGTAGTTAAACCGGCCGGTAGTAGAATTATAAATGATGCCGGTTCCGAGATCGGCGATACCGGTGTAGGCAAAGGAACCCTGACCTGCGATCGCAGTAGGGTTCCCGATAGCAGTATACTGCCATATAAATTCGCTGGGTACGCCATTGAGCGGCAGTCCCCAGCCGGAAAGGTAGACATCAAGGCCACTCAGCTGAATGGAATAGTTAGATACATTCATGGGCCTGATGACAGAAGGGCTTCCATAGGTAAACTCCTGAGCTGCAGGAGCGGAAAATGCCGGTTGTGCCTGTGTCCAGGTAGCATTAGCGGTGAGCAGGGCGCCTCCCAGCGCCAGGGTCTTTAACGATTTCAGCATAGTTGATGTTTTAGTTTGGCAGTTAAATACAGAATCCGGTAAAAATGCGGTATCTGCGCCGGTCACTGTGCTGCTTTTTCAGGAAGGACCGCTTATTCTTCATTTTCCCCTTTATATATTTCATTTCTGCATTTCAAAGAGGCCGCTTATAATTTACCGCGATGTAAAACATCTCTGTTACTTTTGCAGCCTATGCGTGGCAAAATCATCAATGACCCGGTATATGGCTTTATCCGGTTTCCCGAAAAAGAACTGATGCAGGTAATCGAGCATCCCTGGTTCCAGCGGCTGCGCCGGATCAAGCAGATGGGCATGGCACACCTGGTTTATCCCGGTGCGGTGCATACCCGCTTTCATCACTCGCTGGGCGCTGCACACCTGATGAATATTGCGCTTGCCGAGCTGAACAGCAAAGGGATCGATATCAGCAGGGAGGAATGTATCGCAGCACGGCTGGCCATACTGATGCACGATATCGGGCACGGTCCTTTCTCCCACGGCCTCGAGCATACCATCGTTCATGGCATATCGCACGAGGGCATATCCAAAATGATCATGCAGCGGCTGAATGAGCGTTTCGACGGCCTGCTCACTGAAGCCATATCCATTTTTGAAAATACCCATCCCAAAACCTTCCTTCACCAGCTGGTATCGAGCCAGCTGGATATGGACCGCATGGATTACCTCAACCGCGACAGCTTCTATACAGGTGTTTCGGAGGGTGTGATCGGCTACGACCGCATCCTGCAGATGCTTACGGTAAAGGACGGCAACCTGGTCGTAGAGGAAAAAGGTATTCATTCGGTAGAAAAATTCATTATCGCCCGCCGGCTTATGTACTGGCAGGTGTACCTGCACAAGACGGTGCTGGGTGCCGAGCAGCTCATCATTAATATTCTGCGGCGGGCCAGGCAGCTGGCACAATCCGGCACGCAGCTGTTCGCCACGCCTGCCCTGCATTTTTTCCTGTATGAAAAAATAACCGGCAGCGATTTTGCGGCCGATCCCTCGGTGCTCGACAAATTCTGCCTGCTTGATGATGCCGATATTGCAGCCTCCATTAAAGTATGGGCAGCCCATCCCGATCCGGTGCTGTCCCGTCTGTGCACCATGATGCTGGACCGCCGGCTCTATAAGGTAAAGCTGAGCACCCAGCCGCTTACAGAAGAGTTCCTGCAGATGCAGCAGCATGTTGCGGCTTCGGGAAAAATAAACAAGAACGAATTGCCGTTTTATTTATTTGAAGGCAGTACCAGCAACAGCACCTACAACCAGAACGACGAGCGGATCAACATCCTGATGAAAAAAGGCGATGTGGTCAATATTTCGCAGGTCGACAATGCCCTTATCGGCTCCGACCTTACGGTACCCGTAGAGAAATTCTATATTTGCAGTGTTCCACCGGAAAGCACGCTTTGAACCTAACCTGTATACCCCGGATATGACCACGACCTTTCTCGATGCCGCGTGGCGCAAGCTGATCATGGCCAATTACGCGGTCGATCCGGCGCTGCTCGCCCCGCACCTGCCTTACGGCACAGCGCTGGACCGGTACCAGGGCACCTGCTATCTCAGCCTGGTCGGCTTTATGTTCCAGGATACAAGGGTGCGCGGATGGAAGATACCGTTTCATGTCGATTTTGAAGAAGTGAACCTACGCTTTTATGTAAGGCGGCAACAGGGGGAGAGCTGGAAAAGAGGCGTTGTTTTTTTAAAGGAGATCGTGCCGCGCCGCGCATTAAGCTTCGTGGCCCGGGCGGTATACGGCGAGCCTTATGTGACCCTGCCTATGAGCCATACCTGGCTGCACAACGAAACACAATGGACCGTAGCTTACCAATGGGGCAAGGGCCTGCGCCATCGCCTGCAGGTGGTTACGGGCAATACCCCCCGCGATATTGCCGCCGGCAGCGAAGAAGAATTCATTGCCGAGCATTACTGGGGCTATACCCGCCTGGCAGCACACAAAACAGCAGAGTATGAAGTCGCCCATCCGCGCTGGCAGGTGTACGATACCAAAGATCACCTTATCGAGGTGAATTTCGGGGAGCTCTACGGCGCTAAATTTGACTTTTTAAAAGAGGAGCAACCGCTGTCCGTATTCCTGGCAGAGGGCTCCGCCATACAAGTAAAAAAAGGAATTACCCTATAACAAACAACACACATGCAATTTACCGCTGCACAGATTGCCGCACTGATCGGAGCAAAGGTCGAGGGCGATGCCAACGTTTCCATTTCCGATATTGCCAAAATAGAGGAGGGCAGGCAGGGAGCGCTCAGCTTCGTTGCCAATCCTAAGTACGAACCTTATTTATACGAAACAAAAGCGTCCATCGTTATCGTTAACGATGCGCTGCAGCTGGAGAAGCCCGTGACGGCTACGCTGCTGCGCGTACCCGATGCCTACGCAGCCTTTGCCGTTCTGCTGGAAAAATACAACGAGTTCCTGACTGCCGGTACGGCTAAGAAAGGCATAGAGCAACCTTCTTTCATCAGCGAATCGGCACGGCTGGGCGCCGATGTATATGTAGGCGCTTTCGCCTACATCGGGAACAAAGTAACCCTGGGCGACCGCGTGAAGGTCTATCCGGGCGCCTATATCGGCGACGGGGTTACCATTGGCGACGATACGGTGATCCATGCCGGAGTCAAGATCTATCATCAATGTCGCCTGGGCCGGCAGGTGATCATACATGCCGGCACGGTGATCGGCGCCGATGGCTTCGGCTTCGCTCCGCAGGCCGACGGCACGTACAAAAAGGTACCTCAGCTGGGCAATGTCGAGATCGAAGACCAGGTGGAGATCGGCGCCAATACCACCATCGACCGCGCTACCATGGGCTCTACCCTCATCCGTCGCGGTGTGAAGCTCGATAACCTGATCCAGGTCGCCCACAATGTGGAAATCGGCGAGCATACGGTGATCGCTGCGCAAACCGGTATCTCGGGCAGCACCAGGATCGGTCGCCAATGCATGATCGGCGGACAGGTGGGCATTGTAGGACATATACAAATTGCTGACAACACGCGTATTAACGCACAAAGCGGCCTTTCCAAATCCATTACGCAGCCAGGCACGGCCGTGAACGGCACCCCCGCCTTCGACTATAAAAGTTGCTTGAAAAGTCAGGCAATTTTCAGAAATTTGCCCGATTGGGTACAAAGGATCCAGCAACTGGAGGATCGCCTCGATGCCGGTTTGGTTAAAGAAGGTTAATACTTTAATAATATTAGCATTTGGGTTATCTTTGCCGCCCATAATAGCCGGGGGCTATACCAATGACCAGCAGGTAAGGCGCAGCTATACCGGCTGGAAGCGGTGCCTACTGCCAAATTATTCAATGTGATGGAGATAACTGCCAAGGGTAAAACCGAAAAAACGAAATCCGAACAAAAGGTAATGATGAAAGAATACCAACAGACCTTGAAGGGAGAAGTGTCGATCAGCGGCGTTGGACTGCATACCGGTAAAGAAGTGACGCTGACCATGAAACCGGCCAATCCCGGGTATGGTATCCGTTTTCAGCGGGTGGACCTGCCGGATCAACCTATTGTAAAAGCGGATGTAGATTATGTGGTAGATACTTCAAGAGGTACCACCCTGGAACACAACGGGGCCAGGGTTAACACAATAGAGCATGTGCTGGCGGCCCTGGTAGGTATAAGCGTGGATAATGTGCTGCTGGAACTGAATGCGCCCGAAGTGCCCATTATGGATGGCAGCGCCCGCGAGTTTATCGAGGCGATCGAACACATCGGGATACAAGAGCAGGATGCCAAGAAAATTTATTACGCCATTGATCAGAATATTCATTTTTACGACCCTGTAAAAAATGTAGATATGCTGGCCATCCCGGCCAACGAATACCAGATCACCACCATGATCGACTTTAACTCGCCGGTGCTGGGTACACAGCATGCGACCCTGAGGCAGATCGGTGATTTTAAGAAAGAGATATCCAAAAGCCGCACCTTCTGTTTCCTCCACGAGCTGGAATTCCTGCTGGAAAACAACCTGATCAAAGGCGGACAGCTGAACAATGCCATCGTAGTGGTGGACAAGGTCGTGAGCGACGCTGAGCTGGACAAGCTGGCCAAAGTGTTTAACCAGCCCAAGGTCGAAGTGAAAAGCGAAGGCATCCTCAACAACCTTCAGCTGCATCATCCCAACGAACCGGCCCGGCACAAGCTGCTGGATATCGTGGGCGACCTCGCCCTTACCGGCTACAACATCAAGGCCCATATTATTGCCAACCGCCCGGGCCATGCCACCAACGTGGAGTTTGCCCGCAAGCTGAAGCAATACATCAAGAAAAACAAGCATCTTTCCGACATACCGACATACGATCCGAACCGCCCGCCGGTGTACGATATCGTGCATATCGAAAAGTCGCTGCCCCATAAATATCCCTTCCTGCTGGTCGATAAGATCATCGACATGTCGGACAATGAAGTGGTAGGTATCAAGAATGTGACCTTTAACGAGCATTTTTTTCAGGGGCATTTTCCCGGCAACCCGGTAATGCCCGGCGTGCTGCAAATCGAGGCCATGGCCCAGGTAGGCGGCCTGCTGGCGCTCAATAATTATTCCGATCCGCAGAACTACGACACTTATTTTCTTAAGATCGACAAGGTGCGGTTCAAGCAGAGAGTAGTGCCCGGCGATACGCTGATCCTCAAGCTGGAGCTGATCAACCCCATCCGCCGGGGTATTTGTGAGATGAGAGGAACGGCTTATGTAGGGAACAAGGTAGCCACAGAAGCAGAGCTGGTTGCCCAGATACTGCCTAAACAAAAATAAAAAAGAGGGTATCCGGCATTTCTGTTGTCCTACAAAAAAAACCTGACCTTATCAGCGACACAGCTTTAATCCGGAACGCTAATATAAGCATCTAAGAATAGCCAATGATTCATCCATTAACCTACGTTCATCCTGAAGCTAAAATAGCGGATAATGTACAGATCGACGCCTTCGCGGTAATCCATAAAGATGTGGAAATAGGCGAGGGTTCTTACATCGCCTCACATGTCACCATTATGGAAGGCGCCCGTATCGGCAAAAACTGCAGGATATTTCCCGGCGCTGTTGTCGCCGCCATTCCCCAGGATCTGAAATACAAGGGTGAACATACAAAAGTGATCATTGGCGACAATTGCACCATACGCGAGTGCGTGACCATTAACCGGGGCACCAGCGATAAGGAAGTGACCAGGATCGGCAACAATTGTCTCATCATGGCCTATTCGCATATCGCGCACGATTGTATCGTAGGCAACAACTGTATTTTTTCCAACGACACTACACTGGCAGGCCATATCGTGATCGGCGATTATGTAACCCTGGCGGGACTGGTTGCAGTACAGCAATTTGTACGCATCGGCTCTCATGCTTATGTTACCGGCGGCTCGCTGGTACGTAAAGATGTGCCGCCTTATGTAAAAGCGGCACGCGAGCCGCTTTCTTATGTCGGCGTCAATTCAGTAGGCCTGAAACGACGCGGCTACAGCATCGAGAAAGTAAATGAAATTCTCGACATCTTCCGTATCCTCTACGTGCGCGGCTATAATGTAGCCAAGGCGATGCGTATTATCGAGGCCGAAATCCCCGTTTCGGACGAACGTGACGAAATCCTTTCTTTTATCCGGGAATCGGGCCGGGGCATTATGCGCGGCTATACCCGCCGGAACAACAATGACGATCTCGCTTAACCAGATAAGCAAACGGTACCAGAGCCACTGGGTATTCAAAGGTGTGAACTACGACTTTGAGCCGGGCCGGCAATATGCTCTGCTGGGCGCCAATGGCTCGGGCAAATCTACCTTGCTGCGGATTATCGGCGGCATGCAGCATGCCAGCAAAGGACAGATCAGCTACACCGTTAACGGGCAGGCCCTGGCGCCGGAAAAGATATATACCTCGGTCAGCTATTGCGCGCCGGGCATGGACCTGGTTGAAGAAATGGATCTTACGGAGTTCCTGCATTTCCACTTTACCTTTAAGCGTCTGCTACCCTCTTTCAGCGTCAGTGCAGTGATTGAACATATGGACCTGCAGGCGGCAGCGCACAAACAGCTGCACGAATATTCCTCCGGCATGAAACAGCGGGTAAAGCTGGCGCAGGCTTTCTTCAGCGACAGCCCGGTGCTGCTGCTCGATGAGCCCTGCAGCAACCTTGATACAAAAGGGGTGGACATGTACCAGCAGTGGCTTCAGACTTATGGAAAAGACCGCCTGGTAATCGTTGCGTCCAACGACGAACGGGAATACGAAGGCGTTTCAGCCACGATATCCATCGAGGACTACAAACGTTTTTAATGCCCATAGCGGATTGTTCTCAGCGTCACCGACCTGAGCAGCCCGACATCATTATAGGCTTCTTTCCGTATCCAGTTTTGTTGCTCATCATAAGTATAACGATAGGTGATATCGTTTTCCACGAAAGCGTTGAAGGTCTTTTCACTCACAGGATCAGCCTCAACACCGTAGGTATAATTTCGAAATTCCGTTACTTCCCGATCGCCGTTCACCTGGTTTTCCTCCAGCGTCCTGCCTGCTGCATCTTTTACCCAGGAAGCACCGCCTTTCATTTTCCCGTCTGCGCCGGTTACCGAATAGCTCCCCTGCTCTCCTTTGCTGTCCTGCCGTACACTGTAGCGGCGGATTTCCGTCAGGCGAAGCTGCTGATCGAAATGCCTGCTCTCCACGAGATGCCCGCTGCTGTTGTACTGGTAACGGATCATCGCGATCACCATATTATCTTTGTCTTTCCGGCGCAGCATGGATACCTGTCCGTTCCTGTAGGCATAAGTGATCTTATACCGCAATGCATCTTTGCTGTCAAATACCAGGCATTGATCCGGCAAACCGTTCCGCAGGTAGCGATAGGATACGGAATCTGCCCGCTTATTTTCTTTACTGGTGCTTAGCGCGACCAACTTTCCTTTGTTATAATAAAAAACGGCGCCTGTATCGGTAAGGGCTTTCCGCCTGCGTTCGTCCGGATCGCGACGCTGCACCGATAATGCACGGCCCGAAGAGTCGAATACCCATGTAATGCTATGCTCCAGGCTGTAGCTGCTGTCGGGAGCCTGCGCAGAAGACGGCATTGCGCCTGCAGCGGGAACCCATTGCCGTTCGGTTACCTGCATTACAGCGCCTTTAAATCCCTGTGCGGAACGGTCCTTTTGTACGGTCTGCAGATCGTAGTCCTGGGCAGAAGAGGTTATAAAGAAAAAAAAGCACAGTGTTATTAAGAGAAGTGTAAATCGCATATATTTCGCCGGATGGCTGCCGGACTTGCGAATTTAACGCAGAAATCAGTGTTTCCGTCTGCCTGTTCCCTAAAGTTTTGCCAGCAGGCTATGCAATAAAACCGCCGGATAGCTGGAATTATCCTGTTGCAGGAAGGGGAAAATGCCCCAATTACAGGGCACTGCATGATTGCTGCAGTACAGGTTTCTACTTTTGCCCTGCACTTAAAAACGATGCATTATGAAAAAGAAAACCCTGCACATCTCAAAGAAACTGCTCCTGAACAAGGACCTGATCACGACGCTGAACCAGCAAGCCCAGCGGGCTATTGAAGGTGGTATCAGCGGCAAGGCCTGCCCTCCCCTCTCCGGCACCGGCTGCGGCTGCCTGATGGATACCTGCGGCATCGTGATCTGCACCGCTGCCGGCTGCGCAGCTGATGATGACCTGAGCCTGGCCCGTTAAAAATAAAAGAGGCTGTTCTCAAAGGTCTCAAGCCTGTCCCATTTGACTTAGCTCCATGTGACAGGCCTGAGCTACAATTTTTGGGACAGCCTCTTTTTCTTTAACGCTATAGCGACAGCCACCATACCAGGTTAGACCCGTATTTTCCCCAGTCTTTCGTCGACTTCTGCACTGTCTGCAGCATTTCGGATGTGGTCGTTTTCTTGCTCTTCTTTGCCGGCGTAAAGGGCTTTACATCTGCTGCGTCCAGCGACACATTGGTAGCAAACCAGGTAGTATACAGGCGCGGTACGGCCAGCCCCAGAATCATGCCGGGCAGTCCGTTAAAACCTTCAGGGCCTCCGCTCACCATGATCTGGTCGGTATAGAAAGCGACCACGACTACGCTGTCACAGATCAGCGTTACGGCTTTGCGACAAGGATAGCCGGCAATCATACGCATATCGCTCTCTATTTTCCACCGGAATGCAGGAAGTGGTTCTTCAACCAGGTAATCGTTCTCGTACACCTGCTTCTGGCTGCGCAGGGTACGGTTTTTAAAGTCTGCATACACCTTATTCTCCCTGCCCGGCTGCGGCCCCCAGGAAAAGGTCATCCCCTTCACCTCCTGCTCTTTCACGAACTCGTATTCGGATGCATCCTTATTAAAGGTCATCGTAAAATCGGAAATGGTGAATTGCGCGACTTTGTTGATCATGGATTTTACCCATTCATTGTCGTCCTCGGTTTGCAGCTGCCGCTTCAGGCTTACCTTCCGTTCGTAATCGATCTTCCCGGCGGAAACAAACTGCGCCTTTACAGAAAAGGCAGCTGCGCAAAACGCCAGGAAAAGGACTGCTTTTTTCATGTGTAATATTCGTTTACTGGGTGTAGTTGTCATTGTTATTGTTATTCTCCGATCATGATGCCCTCCGCATCCGGTACTTTACCACCGGTTTGGGTGAAATTCCAGGTAAGGCTGAAGAGAAAGTATCTGCGGATGGTATTATAGGTGCTTTCAGCAATATAGTCAGCATTGTTGGTACGGGTGTAGCCGACATTCTGATCCAGCAGATCATATGCGTATAACTTCGCCACAAGCGAACGATTTTTCAGGAAGGACTTGCTGATATAAGCATTCCACCGGAATACATTATTGTTCTTATCCTGCTGATCCAGGCGCTGACGGATGTTCCAATCAATGGAGGTACCCAATCTGAAGTCCAACGGCAGGTTGATGCTACCCTCGAGCTGCTGCTCAAAAGACCAGTATTGCGTTTTCACATCGGTACGTATGGACGACCGGTTCAGGTTATAGGTCGGCCGGAAAGAATAGCTGATGTCCAGGGTAGTATCCTTATCGTATCTCAGGTTGAGATTGGGACTTGCCGAGACCTGGTTGTTGGTATTGCTGAAACCGTTCACAAAATTGTTGGCATGTGAATAGTTACCGTCAATACCTAAACGGGCGCTCAGGTTCTCGATTATTTTCCGTCCGTAGCCCAGGTAAAGCCAGGTGTTATAATTGCCGTTGACGTTGACATACTGATAAGTTCGCCGGCCGCTTTCGTCTACATTTTGCTGCTGGCTGATAGCATTCTGCACCAGGGATAAGCTGCCAAAGACATACAGGCTTTGTTCGGAAAGCACTTTATAGTTGCTGAAGCTGAAATTCAGGTTATGCCGGAATTCCTGCTTCAGATCGGGATTGCCCACAGCCACATTCAGGGGGTCGGTATTGTTACGCAGCGGTTGCAGCTGATTCATTGTTGGCTGCCGGGTGCTGCCATTGTACCTCAGGCTGAAGCTGGTGGTTTGCGATTGGTTGAACACCAGGCTGGCCCTTGGGAAAAAGTTGACATAGGAATAAGAATAGGTTGTATCATTCAGCTTATCCTCCTGGCGGAAGCGGGTATCGGATATATTGCCGCCAAAAGCAAGGTTGAGGGTTTTGAATTTCAAACGCAGGTTAGCTCCTCCTTGCTGCTGCGTAGCATTAAAGATATAGTGACTGCTGAACAGGGGGTTGAACAGGTCCGTTTCCCCGCCGGCGCCCAACCGGTCATAGGAGCGGTTATCGGCGTCATTGTTGTTAATGCTCAACCCGTAGTTGATCTCCAGGTTAGCTACCTTCGAAAGCGGTTCGGTGTACGACACTTTACCACTTCCCGATAAGGTCTTGTTGTTACCGGCTTTCCGCTGATTGATCGAATAGGCGCTGTCGATGGCATAGAGATTGTAATGCGAGTTCAGCAACCCATTGCTTTCGTTATCGGTCCAGGTACCGTTCAGGGAAACAGAAATTGAGCGGCCTTTTTTACGGAAGCGCCTGCGGTAAAAGACACTTGCATTGAACGATTTATTTTCACTGCGGTTTTGCTGCAGGGTGTTCATATCGTTCATCAGGTTGCCTCCACCGTCTACAGCAGCGCTTGTCGTGGTTGTCGTGCCATCATTTGTATTGTAGTGCCCGCCAAGGGTGAGCTTGATCGACGAAGCAGTATCGGGAAGGAACTCTGTCACAACATTAAGGTTGTGCTGCTGGCCGATGCTGGTACTGGTGCTGTTGTTGGTATTGGTGTATTGTGTATCGGGAAGTATATACTGGGTACGCGAATTATTCAGCCCTTCCATTGCGTTCTTGCTGTAGTTGTAGCTAGAACTGAAGCTTAGCGTATCGCCCATCCATTTGTTGCTGTAATGCGCGCCGCCTGTCCAGGTTTTCGGCAGGCCCTGCCCGCCGAACTGTCCATCCCATGATCCGCCGAAACTCATATCATCGAAGTTGTAGTTGCCATCGTCATCCATGCTGAAAGAGCCGCCGGAACCCGAATAGCGGCTACGATCTTCCCAATCCAGGCCGTTAGTATTGGTATTCGACATCAGGGCATAGGCCGAAAGCTTCCGCTTTTTTTTGAAGGCATTGATCATTGCCTGGTTTTCCCAATAGGAAGGCAATCCCCCCCCGGCGCCGATCTTACCGAAATATCCTTGTTTGGCCTCTTCTTTCAATTTGAGGTTGATGGTCTTGGTCAGCTCGCCATCATCTACGCCCGTAAAAGCAGCCTGGTCGCTCTTCTTATCAAACACCTGCACTTTATCCACCGCACTGGCTCTTAATGTCTGCGCCACGACAGCTGGGTCATCACTGAAAAATTCTTCACCGTCCACGGTCATTTTCTGTACTTCCTTACCATAGGCCTTTATCTTACCATTGCGGCCGACCTCTATCCCCGGCAGCTTTTTCAGCAGCTCATCCACATTATCGTAAGCGCGCACTTTAAAGCTGTCGGCTGCGTATTCGATTGTATCGCCTTTAATCACGATGGCCCGTGCATCGGTGATCACTACTTCCTCCAGCATCTGCTTTTTGGAGGTCAGCACAATAGTGCCCAATTGAGTACGCGGCTTGTCCACGACGACCTCGTCAATGAAAATAGCAAAGGAAGGGTGCGAGATCAGCAGCAGATACTTACCGGTATCGGGGACCGCAATGCTGAAGTCGCCCTGTTCATCTGCCCTGACGAAAGCTCGCAGCACAGAATCGCGGGAGCCGATAAGCGAAACAGAGGTATAGCCGGTGGTTGTCAGATTGATGGTGTCCCTTAAGGAGCCGGTAATGGTAAACCGTTCTTCTTTAGCCTGATCATTCAGACTCTCCTTTAGCGAAAAAGCCGTTTGTGCGCCAGCTATTCCTGGCACCAGGAATAGGGCAGCTAGAAGGAGAAGGGTCAAGTATCTCATTCTGTACAGGTGGTTTGGGTGTATACTGAGGCAATAATAGGAAAAATAACGGCGATACTATAAAAAAATTGCGCATTAGAAAAAAAGATATACATAGGAAATTTCCGGATTAGCGCGATGCCTGACGGCGGCTAGTCTGGGTAAAGGACTGACCCGAAGTATCTATGATCTTGTTTTCCTGGCGCAGCGTTTGCTGCCGTTGCTGCTTTAGCTTTTCTTCCCTTTCCTTACGCATTTTCTCTTCGCTCCGGAAAAGGTCGAGCAAGCCATTAAACGATTTACGATAGCTGAGGCCTACACCCTGGCGGCCGATCATCTGGGAGAAAAGCGCATCGTAATTGCTGGTGCGGAATACGTTGAAGCGCACCCTGCCATCTTCCGACAACAGGTACTGCACACGGAAATCGCCCGCGAAATTAGTTGTAAAATCACTCTGGGCATTATTCCGGCCCCAGTCGTACACACCACCTACCTCGACAATGAGGCGATTGTTGAAAAAGTTCTTACGCAGGTTTACACCGGCTTCATTCCGGTTGAGGTAGCTGATGCCATTAAGCGGCTGGCTGTTATCGGCCAGGTTATAGTTTTTATACCTAAGGCCGATATACAGGTCTTCCATGCCCAATATCTTATTGGCAAAATTGGTGATCTGCGAGGATGCCGCCGAAGAGATCAGCTCGCTCATATTATTGATGGTGCCACTGGCAACAGCATTGGAATTGCTGATGCCCTCAGGCGGCACAAACTGCTCCAGCAACAGGAGGGAGGCCACCTGGTTCAGCAGCTCTTTGTCGTCCGAATTAATACGCTGCAGCTTCTGGTAAGCATAAGTACCTACAGAGCGGTTTTCGGCCAGCTCAAGCTTAAAGCCGAACTCCGGCTCCTTCAGCGAGCCACGCATATTCATCTGCACATTCACCATCTGCATGATCTGGGCATCCCTGATCTCTGACTGGGATAAGCCTACCCGGTCGACTTCGTTTATGATCAGATCGTACAGACGGGCCTTGATCTGGGCATAAGCTGTTACATCAAGATCGGCGTCGGCAATATCGCCGTTCCATTTGATCACACTGTTGGAGTTAATAGTGAACTGTCTTTTGTAGTTCAGCACCTGCAGCTGCTTAAAGGAAAAGTTGTATTTGCCTTCGTCGATAATATAGTTGCCATTCATCTTCATCTCCCCCGATGAAGGTATTTCCAGGATGATGTTGCCGCTGCCTTTAGCCCATATCTGGTCGCCGGTATTCGGATCCAGGATGATCGTCGCTTCCAGGTCGGGTGTCGCAATGGCATCGATACGGATGTTGAGCTTGTTCTTGCTCACCTCCTTTACCTCCTTCACCTCACCGTATTGCCTGAAACGGATATATTCGTATTCGCTTACATCACTGCCATAGCCGATGGGAATGTAGAGGTGCGAGTTTTTCTGTGGTGTGGCAAATATATTGAGATTGAGATTATTGGCAGGCCCCGATAAACGGAGCTGTACAGAGGCTTTTACATCGCCATAAAAATTGGGATTCTGGTAGTCCTTGAGGTCTACAACTTTGATGTTATCGCTGCGCAGGTTCAGCCTGAAGTTCATTTTGCTCAGCCTGTCGTGCTGTATGCTCCCGCCCAGCACGCCTTCCCGGCCGTCGTCATCGGTTACGGTTACGGAACCAAAATCAAACCGTGTGTCGCTTACACCTATCGTTGCATCTTCTATCGTGTAGTGCACGCCAGTGATATCGGGCACAAAGCCGACCTGCTCCATGCGGATCGAACCGGTCGTTACCGGGTCTGATGCAGCACCTTTTACCGATATCGAGCCGCTGATGCTACCTGTAAGATTGTGCACATAACCGACCAGGAAAGGCTGCGCCCAGTTGACATTGGCTTTTTCCAGGTTGATCTCTCCATCGATGTTTTCCGTCGACCTGGGATCGAAGCTGTAGGTACCCGTAAGGCTCGCCCTGGAATCCTTGTAGCTGAGACCGCTTTCCCTGCCGAGCGAGATCAGCGATTTGCTGACATCGTAGGTACCTACCGCCCTGGCTTCGCCAAGGGTATCGGTATTGATCCGTAGATCGTTGGCCGACAGGTCAAAGTCGATCTTCTGATCTTTCAGCAGGGAGGCCACCGTTACCCGTCCATTGATGCGGCCATCGAGGTTGACATCTTCCACACCCAGAAGCGTATTTAAAGGATTGACGTCGAAATTCTCGATATGTACTTCCGCATCACCGGGGCGGTCTTTGCCATCGGTATTGATCAGTATTTTCTGCAGGCCCGACTGAATGCGCAGGTTGGTAAGGGACAGATAATCTTTAGCCAGCACGATCCGGTTGCCTTCCGCGATTTCCCAGCGCGCTTGGTTCAGGTAAAATTCAGAGGGCAGTATGTGAACGGAAAAACTGTCGTTATTGGCATAAGCAATGCCGTTGAGCGCCGCGCTGCCGATACTGGTAGGCGTAGTCGTCAGCACCTGAAAGCGGGCCGAGTCCTGGAAAACATTGGTCTGCAGCTGAACGGAGGAGGCTATATCCGTTGCGCCCGCTTTAATACCGTTGGCCATGGCTTGCAGGCTGAATCCAGAGTAGTTGCCGCGGCTGTCGATCTGGATGTTATTGAACCGGAAATTGCCATAAGTAAAATAAGGAACGATCCCTTTGAACAAGAGCTCCTGGTTGGCCATGTTCATAGAGCCTGTAAGATGCAGCCCCGCCCCTACCCTTATCGAAGGGCTGAACAGGGAAAGGATATCATCAGTATTGCTGGCCGTAATATCAAACCGGATATCCTGGTGTTCATTTACTTTTTGGGGCCGGGTAACATATTGCGGCAGATAATAAGAGAGGAACATCTTTGCCGATCCCGGCAGGTCGAGCAGGGAAAAGCGGCCGCTGACCACCGCATTCAGGTCGTTGGTTGCCAGCGTGAGCGTCTTGGTTCCGTCTTCGCTTTCGTGCGAGACCAGCTGCAAAGAGTCGATATTGAGGCGTGTGCTGTCGCGCAGGATATTGATATGATAGATCGAAGCATCGCCGACGAAGTTGTCGATATTGCTACCGCTGAAATTCAGGCGCATCCGGCCTTCCGCGATGATGCTGTCCTGCGTCAGCTTTAATGCCGTCGCATTGACATGAGCGATATTGGCTTCCACCTGGAACAGCGGGCGTTCTCCGGAAAAATCGATCTTGCCATCAAAATCCATGGCAAGGTTAGGATCTTTTGCGGTAAGCTTACCATCAAACTTCTTAGCCGCCAGGGTACCGTCTACGGTTATGTTCTGGTAATTATAGCCGTTAAGCTCAGCCGCTTTTATCGTGCCTTTGATATCGACAGAAGCGGTAGCCGCATCGAATCCTTTGCCTTTCACCGCGGCATCCAGGCTGGTTTTGCCTATAAAGCCCACATGCAGCAGGCGCCCCAGGTCGAAAGCTTCTGTAGCCAGGTTGCCCGAGTACACGGGTTGTGCCTTATGCGGGAACTTCAGGTTGATATCTGCTTTAGCATTGCCAAGGTTGGACCTCAGCGATCCGTAAGCGACAAAGTCGTTAATAAAGCCGGTGAAGCTTCCAGTAAAGTTCAAGCTGCTGAGCGCAGAGAGATCGATGGCTTCCTGGCGCCGCAGCTCAGGCACATATACGAAGGCAGCAGCGCCATTGGAAACTACCTCGGCATGCTGAAAGTCGATAAAGGTGCTTTCAATATCGGGAAGGCCATTCATATACAGCTCACCTTTAAGGCGGGTAAAACCATCGTCAAGCGCCAGGTCTTTTACTCTCAGCTTTTCAACCGTACCATTGCCTTTACCGCTGATGGCAACAGAAAGATTGCTGTACCGCGACATCGCCGGCGCGAAGTAAGCGATATCCTGTATACCCACTTCCGATTGTTCCAGGTCGGCAACCATGACCACATTGGTCAGGTAATCCTCAAAATCTGGGAAGCGTTCGTAGCGCATGGCATAATAATGCTGCAGGTGGCTGTAGCCTGTTTGCAGGTCCAGGTCCTTACACTCCGAAAGATTGGGGGACACGGTCACCTGTGCCTTCATTTTTTTAATTTCAAGACCGCTGCGGTCACGGCCTTTCAGCATCGCCAGCTCAGCGGTAAGGGTATCGCCCCGGATCACTATGTCCTGCGCGTCCAGCTCGAGGCCCCTTACATCCATGTGCGTCGCATCGAAATAGCCGGCTTCAGCCTTCGTATCAGGGTCGTCCAGGAAGAACCGGCTGTCGGCCAGCTTCAACCGGCTCAGCGATAGCTTCCAGAGCCCGGGGTTAAAAGGAGTGGTATCGATTGCCGGCACTGCCTTGCTTTTGGGTACCGGCGGCCGACCACCTTTGTAGTCGCGGAGGCCGAACAGCAATTTATTGCCTTCTATAGACCGCACATCGATGATCTTTTTGGTAAAATCGATCTGCCGGGCATGAATGGCAAAAGAGCCCAGCTCGCCGATCATATCGCTGCCGCTCCATTCATCGACCATATGAAAGCGTACCTGCTGCAGCTCCACATCCCGGAGATCGAGGTTAAGCTTGCCTTCTTTTTTCTTTTTTGAAGACTTATCTTCTTTGGAAACAAAAGCGTCGATAATAAACTGGTAATTCCATTGATCGCTGTTGCGCCCGCGGTGCAGGTTGGCATAAGCCTGCTTCAGGCCTACATAGCTGATCACGGGCTTATCCTTCAGGAAGAACCAGTCGGTGATCCGCAGCCGGGCTTCGCCGGCATACAGCAGGGTATCGCCTTGTTTGTCCTGGATATACAACCCTTCCAGCGTCGCGGCATTGAGCAGATCGATACGCACGTGCTTCAGCGTTACTTTAGTGCCCAATTTATCCGACAGGTAGCCCACCGCCTTCTGTGCAATAAAGTTTTGCACAGGCGTAAAATTGACCAGGATTACCAGGATAAGGATAATACCAGTCAAAGTCAATAAAGTATTCCGTAATATTTTAAGAAAACGCTTCAGCGGCCACAACGATTATGCAGCAAAGATAGCTGTTTGGGGGCGTTACAAATGCTAAAATTTTGAAAGATGAGCGGTAAATAACGATAAGCAAACAACAGGATAAGCAACGCTCATTAAAGAGGGAAAGAGATCATGCTACACCGGGCATACAGGATTATAGTAGCCATTACCCGTCGGAAGCAAGTATTGTTGCACGAGAACCGGATCGACCGCAATAACATTTTTGGCTGGCATGCCTGGCGTAGAACAACCGCACCCTTATGATCGAGCTCATCAGCCTGGGCTCGGTAAAAACGACTATTGCAGAGCCCTTGGATGTCCATACCTAATACATTTAACATCTAACATCTATTTGCAGGAGCTGCCGGGAAAACCAGCAGCTCTTTGCGTTTGCTACCTGTTTCTTTATTGGATCATTAACATTAAATTCAATCTATTTATACATTAAGCCTTACCGGTTTAGGGATGCAGATTTTACCTTCGTGCTTTACCGGGAGCAGGCGTAGCCTTTCGACAATCTTGTTCCCTGAACAACATTCGTATGAAGAAAATCATCTTGACAAGCCTTCTGGCCTTCGCAGGCGCTAATGCCGTATGGGCCCAAAGCGAAGCCGGTAACGACAAGGAGCTGAAGGAAAGGGTGCTGGAAGAGATCCGCACCAACCTCGACGAGCGCAGCAAGGTGCTGGATGCCAATATCAATAAGCTGGACGCCCGTGTAAGTGCCCTGGATCAATCTATTAACGAAAGCAAAGACGCCAAGGAAAAGGCCGATAAGCTGTTCCAACGCGTGCAGGCGCTGGAAGACAAACAAAAAGCGGTCGAGGAGAATGAGCTGAACATTTACCAGGCCAATTTCCAATCGGCTGTGGTAAACCTGGCCTCGATGGAGCGGGAGATCAAGCCCCTGGTGCTGTTCAATACAACCCATGAATTCTACAACCAATTGAACGAAGCGGCTAATCCCATGAACTATGCGGGTTTCCGCGACTGGTTTACCGGCTTTCATGATTATGTCAAAAAGAACAAGAACCAGGAATCGACACTAGCCATGAGCAGCAACCTGCTGTTGTTTTCGGGAGCGACCACCCAATATGTGCCCGTGGTGGGGCCTATATCTTCAGTGCTGTTTGCCAGTATGTCTACCTACCTCACCTCTATTGGTAAAAAGAACAAAGCCCTGCGGGAACAGAGCGAGAAGATGATGAGCCTGACGATGAAGGTAAGCCAGTTTGCCTACGACAAAGGCGCCGTGGAGCAGGAATGGAAGCTGATCACCGCCGAGCTGCAGAGCCTGCAGCAGGTGTACCAGAAGGCGCTCGGCGGCGATCTTGCAGCCGTTAAGATCAGTACGGCCGATTTCGATCAGCAATTCTCACGGGAAAGCGATGCGGAAAAACGTTACCAGTACCTGAGCGACCTGCGCCGCCGGGCCGGTGATTATGTGGCCGCAGTCAAAGCCGCCAATCCCAAAGACTGGAAGGCCGACATCTATTACCGTATGATGGATGTGCAGTCGCTGAAGATCCGCTTCGGGCAGCTGACCTTCCGCATCAGCGAGCACATTGTTCGTTATGCCGATCTTTTCGACAAATACCGTAACGACGACCAGATCGGCGCCAGGATCACCAACCTGGAAAGCCGGCTGAATACCCTGAAAGAGACCTTCGATAAAGCCTTTGACCCGCTGGATTATATTAATTCAGCTTCGCGTATGTACAAAGTGGGGTAGCCAACTTCAAAATTGATACAGAATTCGCCGATAGTTTTGCCCCGTATGAAAGTATTAGCCGTAGAAGACAATAAGGAGCTGGCCAGCAGCATACACGATTACCTGGCCGGTGAGGGATATATATGCGAAGTGGCTTATGGCTTTAAAGATGCCCGGGAAAAGCTGAGCCTGTTCAGCTACGATTGCATCCTGCTGGATATTATGCTGCCCGATGGCAATGGCCTGGAGCTGCTGCGCTGGATACAGCAGGAGCATATCGCCAGCGGTATCCTCATTATTTCGGCCAAGAACGCCCTGGACGATAAAGTAAATGGCTTGGAAGGCGGCGCCGACGATTATGTGACCAAGCCTTTCCACCTGCCTGAGCTCCACGCGCGGCTGAGAGCGATCTATCGCAGGAAAAAGCTGGATGGCAGCAACCTGATCAGCTTTAACGAGATCAATCTTAATACCGATACGCTGGAAGCCCATATCAATGCCACGCTCCTGGATATTACCCGCAAGGAGTTTGACCTGCTCCTGTATTTCCTGGTAAACAAGAACCGTGTGCTGTCGCGGCAGTCGATCGCAGCCCATCTCTGGGGCGACTATACCGACAATTTAGCTAACTTTGATTTCGTATATCAGCACGTGAAGAACCTGAGAAAGAAGATCAGTGCTGCCAACGGCGCCGATTATATCGAAACGGTTTACGGGCTGGGCTATAAGTTTAATTCGTCGAAGGTATGAAGCTGGTCAATAAGTTTACCTGGTCTTTTGTTGCGATCGTACTGATTCTTACGCCGGTTACGATGACCATTTCCTACCGCAGCATCAAAAGGCAGCTGGATAAAGCAGAAGGTATCCGGCTGGCTGAAATGAACGACAATGTGGCCAATAAGCTGCGGGCAGGACATGCCAGCCAGGAATATACACAAAGCCATCCGATCGCCATCACTAAGATCACTGCGCTTCCAGAACAAAAAGTACAGGTTATCGAAACCCAGGAATTCAACAATGCGCTGAACCGGAAAGAATGCCTGCTTACCGTAAATTCTTTCTATACCATCAATGGGGAGTACTATAAAGTTTCTTCCTACAACTTCGTGACCAAATCGGAGCAGATCTTTAAGGGAATGATGGCCGCCGTTATCTGGAAAGTAGTGCTGCTGGTGTTCGGTGTGATCATTACCGCCCGTATCATATCCCGCTATGTGTTGTCGCCTTTCCGGCAGACGATGGTCACCATCAATAATTTCCGTGTGAAGCAGAAGGAAAAGATAAAGCTGCCTGAAACCTCTACGCAGGAATTCAAAGAACTGAACCGCTTCCTGCAGAAAATGACGGACAAAGCTATTGAAGATTATGCCTCGGTAAAGGAGTTTAGCGAGAATGCCTCACACGAATTACAGACGCCGCTGGCCGTAATCCGCAGCAAGATCGAGCTGATGGCGGAGACCGATATCGATGCTACTCAGGCTGCATTGATCGAAGACGTGCAGAATGCGATAGAAAAGCTGTCGAGCATCAACCGTTCGCTTACCCTGCTCACCAAGCTGGAGAACCAGGAATTTGAGACCTCTTCCAATATTAAGTTCTGCACCGTGACCAAGCAGGTGATCGCTTCCTTCGAAGACTGGATACAAATGAAGCAGCTTACTCTTACCCGCAGCCTCGATAAGAATGTACCCCTGACGATCCATCCCACGCTTGCCGAAATGCTGATGACTAACCTGCTCAGCAACGCCATCCGGCACAATATTCCCGGGGGACATATTGAAGTAGAGCTGAGCGCCAAAGGACTGGTGGTCAGCAATACGGGCCTTCCCCCTGAAATCCCTACGGAAGAGCTGTTCCAACGGTTTAAGAAGAGCAATCAAAGCGCCGATAGCATAGGCCTGGGCCTGGCGATTGTGAAGCAGATCTGTGAAGTGAACCGTTTTGCCGTCAACTATGAGTACAGCAATGGCTGGCATATGATCGGTGTTTGCTTTGAAGGCAAGGGTAAGATGGTCAGCGCTGCCGAACGTTTTGCCCGTTTACAGCAGATTTCTATGCCGGCTTAACAATTGCTTTGCGTTCCCGGCATCCATCTTCAAAATTGCTTCAAAATGCTGCAGTCTCTTTGCATCTGAAACCACGCTCCCGGTTTCTATGTAAAACAAGACACACGCCATGCAGATCAGAAATTATTGTATTGCACTGCTTCTTTTTTCAGCGAAGATCGCCTCTGCCCAGGATACTTTATCGTTAAAAAAAGCCGTGGCCATGGCTATTGAAAATTATGGCACGGTGAAGGCCAAAAGCAATTATGCTGCCGCTTCCCTTGAGCAGGTAAGCCAGGCCAAACGCGAATACCTACCCAACCTAAATTTATCCGCCCAGCAGGACTACGGTACCATCAACGGCCAGAACGGCCCGCTGTATGGCTTTGGCGGACTGAGCGCTTCTTCGTCGGGCATCCCGCTGGATCATCAGAGCTGGACTGCAGCCTTCGGCGCTTTATACCTGACCAATATCAACTGGGACTTCTTTGCCTTCGGCAGGGCAAAAGAGAAGATCCGTACGGCGGAAGCTACAGCAGCGAGAGATACCAAAGACTGGCAGCAGGAAGTGTTCAGGCACGAAGTACGGGTGGCCGGCGCTTACCTGAACCTGCTGGCCGCGCAACAGCTGAGACGTTCTTACCAAAAGAACCTGGAGCGTGCCGATACTTTTAAACGTGTCGTTACCGTGCGCGCGCTCAACGGACTTATCGCAGGCGTCGATTCGGCGCAGGCCAATGCCGAACTGTCCAATGCCCGTATCGCGCTGATCAAAGCACGGGATGTTGAACAGGAGCAAAGCAACCAATTGGCTCAGCTGATCGGTATTGCTCCCCGCGAATTTATCCTGGATACCTTTTTCGTTTCCCGTGTCCCTGCCCTGCCCGCAGACAGCCAGGAGACAAGCAACCATCCGGTGCTGCAATGGTATAAGAGCCGCATTGCCCTCAGCGATGAGCAGACCCGGTATTATAAAACGCTCTATTATCCGGCATTCAGCCTGGTGGGTGTACTGCAGACCCGCGGTTCCGGCTTCAACTCAGGATATACCACTAATCAGAACGACTACAGCCAGGGTTATTGGGATGGCACTCATCCTACCCGGACCAATTACCTGTTTGGCCTTGGTGTGACCTGGAACATTACACAACCGCTGCGCATCGCCAGGCAGGTAAAGGCGCAACGCTTTATCAGCAAAGGACTGGAAGATGAATATACGCTGGCCGAACAGCAGGTCAATGCGCAGCTGCAGCTTTCGGACACCAAGATACAGAATGCACTGGCCAGCTACAGGGAGGTGCCGGTGCAGGTGAGGGCTGCGTCCAATGCTTACCTGCAGAAATCGGTATTGTATAAGAACGGCCTCACCAATCTTATCGATGTGACACAGGCGCTCTATGTGCTCATCAGGGCCGAGACGGACAGGGATATTGCTAATAATAACGTATGGCAGGCCCTGCTGCTGAAAGCCGCCGCAGCAGGCGATTTCAGCCTTTTCGAGAGTCAGCTCTGACCATAATCATTCCAAAACCCTTAAGCAAAATACTTTAAGCCAATCTTTATGAACTTAATCCGCTTCGCCTTACGTAAGCCTATTACGATACTGGTACTCGTCGCCGGCCTGTTTTTCTTCGGCGTTAAGGCTGTTACCAGTATCAAGATCGACATTTTTCCCAAGCTGGATATGCCGGTGATCTACCTGTCGCATCCTTTCGGCGGCTATACCTCCTCGCAGATGGAAGCCTTCTTCGGCAAGCAATATATCAATATCCTGCTCTTCGTGAATGGGGTGAAGAGCATCGAGACCAAAAATATTTCGGGCCTTACCCTCATCAAGATCAATTTCTATCCCGGTACCAATATGGCACAGGCAGCGGCCGAGGTGAGCGCCTTTTCCAACAGGGCCCAGGCCATTTTCCCGCCAGGGTCCAACCCGCCTTTTATTATCCGCTTCGATGCTTCGACGCTTCCCGTGGGCCAGCTGGTATTGAGCAGTAAGACGCGCAGCAACAATGAGCTGCTGGATATGGCCAACGTATATGTGCGCTCCGCCTTTACCTCTGTGCCCGGCCTGGTGGGCTCTACGCCCTTCGGCGGCAATATCCGTACCGTAGTGATCAAAGCTGATCCGGAGCTGCTGCGTGCACACAATATGACACCCGATCAGCTGGTAGAGGCCATGCGGCTCAATAACCAGGTAGCGCCTTCGGGTAACGTGAGGATAGGAGATAAGAATTACATTACGCCCACGAATACGACCATCGATAAGATCAAAGACTTTGAAAATATTCCCCTGTTCAAGAATGGTGTGCAAAACCTTTACCTCCGCGATGTGGCCACAGTAGAAGATGGCGCTGACGTGACCACCAGCTACGCGCTCATCAACGGTAAACGTTCGGTGTACATCAGCATCGCCAAGAGCGCCGATGCCTCCACCTGGGAAGTGGTTCAGAACCTGAAGAAAGCGATGCCTAAAATGCAGGCCCAGCTACCCGACGATGTGAAGCTGAGCTACGAGTTTGATCAGTCCACTTATGTGATCAACTCGGTGAAAAGCCTGCTGAGCGAAGGCGCTATCGGCGCCGTATTGACAGGACTGATGGTGCTGCTGTTCCTAGGCGACCTGCGCGGGGCTTTGATCGTGATCCTGACCATTCCCACCTCAATCATATCGGCGGTATTGTTCCTGAACCTTTTTGGCCAGACCATCAACATCATGACGCTTAGCGGCCTGGCCCTGGCGATCGGCATCCTGGTCGACGAAAGTACGGTCACGATTGAGAACATACACCAGCACCTGGATATGGGCAAACCTAAAGCCCTGGCGATATGGGACGCCTGTAAGGAAATCGCCTTTCCCAAGCTGCTGATCCTGTTCTGTATCCTGGCGGTGTTTGCACCGGCCTTTACCATGGGCGGCATTCCCGGCTCTTTGTTCCTGCCGCTGGCGCTGGCGATCGGTTTCAGTATGATCGTATCTTATTTCCTTGCACAGACCTTCGTGCCGGTGATGGCTAACTGGATCATGAAGATCAAGCATCATAAAAAGGCAGATGGTACGGAGATGAGCGATGCGGAAGCGTTTGCCGCCGCAGGGCTTTCCGCTTCTGGTGAAAAGGATACCTGGGAACAGAAGGCAGCCTTAGTTGAACGTACGGATAGCAATCGCGATGGCAAGATCAGCCGTTTTGAACGTTTGCGGAATCGCTACCTGCGGTTCATCGATCGCATGATGCCTTATCGAAAAATCGTTGTCGGCACTTACCTGCTGGTGGTATGTGGTCTGGTCGTGCTAATGATCAACAGCATCGGCCGCGATGTATTGCCTAAAGTTAACGGTGGCCAGTTCCAGGTGCGGTTACGTGCACCCGAAGGTACCCGTATCGAAGAGACTGAGCTACAGACCGTGAAGCTGACCAATGCGATCAACGATATCGTGGGCAAGGAACATGTGTCGATCACATCCGCTTTTGTGGGCATGCACCCGCAGCTGTTCTCTACCGCGCCCATCTTCCTGTGGATGGCCGGCCCGCATGAAGCTGTATTGCAGGTGGCGCTGAAGGAAGATTATAAGATCAACCTGGATGCGCTGAAGGACAAGATCAGGGCAAGGGCCAAACAGCTGGATAGCCGTCTGCAGCTTTCTTTCGAACCGATAGAGCTTACCGATAAGATTCTGAGCCAGGGCTCGCCTACACCTATTGAAGTGCGCTTTGCCGGCAGGGATAAGAAGCTGAATGAAAAATATGCGCGGATAATGATTGAAAAGCTGCAGCAGATACCCTACCTGCGGGATGTGCAGTTGGGACAGTCGACCAAATACCCGGCGCTGAATGTCAACATCGACCGTCTGCGCGCCGCCCAGCTGGGAGTGGACATCAGCGATGTGACTCGTTCGCTGATCGCATCGACCTCCTCCTCCCGCCTTACAGAGAAGAACATATGGGTAGATCAGAAAGCAGGGCTAAGCTACAGCGTACAGGTGCAGGTTCCCGAAAATAAAATGACTACAGTCAATGATATTGGTGAGATACCCTTGCAGAAGAATGCGGCACGACCGGTATTGAGCGATGTGGCCACAATCACCCCTTCGACTACCTATGGGGAAAACGATAACCTGGGGGCTATGCCGATCCTGACGGTAACGGCCAACCTCAATAATGTCGATCTGGGCAAGGCTTCTGCTGCCGTACAGAAAGCGATCGGTTCCCTGGGTGAGCTGCCCCGCGGATTGAACGTAGAGCTGATTGGTTTGAGCAGTACCTTGAAGGAAACATTGGACAGCCTGCAAAGTGGCCTGCTGGTGGCTATCGTCGTGATCTTCCTGATGCTGGCAGCCAACTTCCAGTCGTTTAAAGTATCGGCAGTGGTGCTGGCCACTGTGCCTGCAGTTTTGTTCGGTTCGCTGGCCTTGCTGATGCTCTGCGGCTCTACGCTTAACCTGCAATCTTATATGGGGATGATCATGTCGGTTGGGGTGTCGATCTCGAATGCCGTGCTGCTCATCACCAATGCGGAACAACTGCGTAAGCACAATGGCGACGCACTGCTGTCGGCAAAAGAGGCCGCAGCCCTGCGTTTGCGTCCCATCCTGATGACTGCCCTGGCGATGGTTGTGGGCATGATCCCGATGGCCAGCGGCCTGGGTGAGGCCGGCGATCAGTCGTCCCCGCTGGGAAGAGCCGTGATCGGCGGCCTGGTCGCCTCAACCTTTGCCGCTTTGTTTATCCTGCCGCTCACCTTCGCCTGGGGGCAAGGCAAAGCCACCACGCAGAGCGTATCGCTCGATCCCGAAGATGAAGAAAGTAAATTCTATGTTCCTCTGAAATAAATACTAGCTACTAATAAAAACAACAGACAATGAAACAAATACTAAAACTGTCGCTGGGCCTGATGATCCCGTTCCTGGCCATCTGGATATTCTCCGGATGCAGCACCTCATCCGCCGATGAAAGCAAACATGGTACGCTGGCCACAGAGCCGGAGCTGGAAGCTTTCCGCCTGCAGGAAGGACAGCTGAGCACATCGATGAGAATACCCGGCGAGCTGGTAGCCTTTCAGCAGGTAGACCTGTATGCCAAGGTCAGCAGCTTTGTACGGAAGCTGTATGTAGACGTGGGCTCCGAAGTGCAGGCCGGCCAGCTGCTGGCGGTTATGGAAGCCCCCGAGCTGAATGCGCAGCTGTCGGGCGCGCAGTCCCGGCTGAAGTCACAGGAGGCTATCTTCCTCGCCAGCAAAGCAACCTACGACCGTTTGCTGGAAACCAGCAAGACACCCGGTACGGTTTCCCAGAATGACCTGGACCTGGCCTATGCCAAACAGAAATCGGATATGGCCCAGCTGGACGCCGCCCGTGCGGCGCAAAAGGAAGTTACCGATAACCGGGGTTATCTGGAGATACGAGCACCATTCAGTGGGGTGATCAGCGCACGTAATGTAAGCACCGGCGCTTATGTAGGACCGGCAGGGAAGGGTTCTGACATGCCGATCTTTACCTTGCAGGAACAAAAGAAGCTGAGGCTGGTCGTCAGCGTACCGGAAGCCTATACCAGCTACCTGAAAGACAAAAGCGAAGTAAGCTTTACCGTGCGTTCTGTCGCCAACCAAAAGTTCAAGGCTTCGGTCTCAAGGCTGGCCGGCGCTCTGGACAATCGTTTGCGGTCGCAACGTACGGAGATGGACGTGATCAATGAAAGCAAGCTGCTGCTGCCGGGTATGGTAGCTGAAGTGGAAATCCCTATGAACAGCACTGCCAGCACTTTTGTCGTGCCCTCTTCTGCAGTCCTGAATTCCACCAAAGGTGTATATGTGATCAGGGTTGTGAATGGTAAGGCCTTTTGGGTGCCGGTAACTGCTGGCCGTACTGCCGACAACCGTACCGAAATATTTGGTAATATCGCGATCAATGATGTGCTGGTTAAACAAGCCAGCGAGGAATTGCGCGACAGCAGCGCAGCGCCCAGAGTAAAAATCAACTAAGGCAACTTTCACAGCGGAAGATTGTTGTTCCCGGACCGGGAGGCGATCACCCCAGGAGAAGCCGGATAAAACGAAAAGCGTTAAACATGTCACTATTATTTTCTCCGTTGCCCGTTAAAGGGCTGGTGCTGAAAAACCGTATTGTCGTCTCCCCGATGTGTCAGTATTCGGCCGAAGATGGTTTTGCCAACGACTGGCACTTGGTACACCTGGGAAGCCGCGCTGTGGGCGGCGCCGCGCTTATCATCGCGGAAGCGACGGCGGTATCGCCTGAAGGTCGGATATCGCCCGATGATCAGGGGATATGGAAGGACGAGCATATCTCCATGCTGAAGCGGATCACGGATTTTATTCACCGGCAGCATGCCTATGCCGGTATTCAATTGGCGCATGCCGGCCGCAAAGCGAGCACGCTGTCGCCCTGGAAAGGCAATGCGCGGATCCGCAGGGCAGAAGGTGGCTGGCAAACCGTAGCGCCTTCGCCGGTTCCCTTCCGTGAGGCCGATGAGGCGCCGGAGATGCTGGATAAAGCAGGGATCCGGAAAGTAGTTGCCGATTTTGCAGCGGCAGCAGGCCGGGCTGTAAGCGCAGGCTACGATGTGATCGAGCTGCATGCCGCACATGGCTACCTGCTGCACCAGTTCCTGTCTCCCCTGAGCAATCAACGGACGGACGAATATGGCGGCAGCTTTGAGAACAGAATAAGGCTATTGCTTGAAGTGGTAGCAGCAGTACAATCAGAAATGGCGGCGCATATGCCTTTGTTCGTACGCATTTCTGCTACAGATTGGGTAGATGGCGGATGGGACATCGATCAATCGGTGCAGCTGGTGGCATTGCTGGCGGACAAAGGCGTGGACCTCGTTGATGTTTCTACCGGGGGACTGGTTACCGGTGTGCGCATTCCGCTGGAGCCTGGCTACCAGGTGCCGTTTGCAGAAAGAATAAGAAAAGAAACGGGAATACTGACCGGCGCCGTAGGCCTGATCAGCAGCGCGCAGCAAGCCGAGCAGATTTTGGAAGAGGAGCAGGCCGATCTGATCCTGATGGCCCGGGAGCTGCTGCGCAATCCTTATTTCCCCTTGCATGCTGCTGTGCAGCTGGAAGATGAGCCGGCATATCTGCCGCAATACGAAAGAGCGAAGCCGGGAAGGGGAAAGTAAAGCAGAGTTGTCTTTCTTGGAAAACACAATACTTATGAAAAAAGGACTGCTGCTCTTTGTTGTACTGTTTTCTTTCCTGTCGACCCGCGCCCAGGAGGGATGTGGCGCGGTAACCGGTACCAACCTGGAGAATATTGACTATCCTTTCCCTGTAGACCGTATTCATCTGGACATACAGGGAGAACAGCTGCAAATGGCTTTTATGGATGTGCAGCCCCGCAAGCCCAATGGAAAGACGGTGCTGCTGCTGCATGGCAAGAATTTTTGCGGCGCTTATTGGGAGCAGACGGCGAAAGACCTGCTGAAAGAAGGCTATCGTGTCGTGGTCCCCGACCAGATCGGGTTTGGCAAATCATCCAAACCTTCCCGCATACAATACAGCTTCCAGCTGCTGGCGCTCAATACCAAAGCGATCCTGGATCGCTTACATATCGGGAAAGTGATCGTTGTAGGCCATTCGATGGGCGGCATGCTGGCAGCCCGCTTTGCGCTCATGTTCCCGGAGCTTGTGACGCAGCTGGTGCTGGAAAACCCTATCGGCCTCGAAGACTGGAAGCGGGTAGTGCCTTATCAGACTGTTGAGGACTGGTATGCCACAGAGCTGAAGCAGACTTATGAAAGCCTGAAGCAATACCAGATGACCTTTTACTACAATAATGAATGGAAGTCGGAATACGACCGGTGGATCGACATACCTGCCGGCTGGACGCGCAATCCCGATTACCCGCGTATTGCCTGGAACTCAGCTTTGCTGTACGATATGATCTTTACCCAGCCGGTATGCTATGAATGGGAAGAGATACAGGCTCCTACCTTGCTCATCATCGGGCAAAAAGACAGGACCGCCATAGGTAAGAATAAAGCGCCACGGTCGGTCGGGGAATCCCTGGGCAACTATCCCCGGCTGGGCCGTGAAACAGCAAAGAAGATCAAACATTGCCGGCTGAAGGAAATTGATGACGCCGGTCATGCGCCGCATCTGTCCGACTACCGGCAGTTCAGAAAGGCCTTGTTTTCTTTCCTGGAATCCTGAATGAATAACCGCAATACCTGTTATAATTATGGAAAAAAGACAATTAGGACAATCTGATCTTAAAGTTGCGCCGCTGACGCTCGGTGGCAATGTTTTCGGCTGGACTATTGACGAAGCGCGTTCCTTCGAAGTGCTGGACGGCTTTGTGGCCGCAGGTTTTAACCTCATCGATACGGCTGATGTCTACAGCCGCTGGGCGCCCGGCAATACCGGCGGTGAGTCGGAAACCATCATCGGCAACTGGATGAAAGCAAGAGGCAACCGAGAGAAGGTGATCATTGCGACTAAAGTTGGTGGGGATATGGGACAGGGCAAAAAAGATCTTTCCCGCAGCTACATTCTAAAAGCGGCTGAAGATTCCCTGCGTCGCCTGCAAACAGATCATATCGATCTGTACCAGACGCATTGGGACGATGACACGACACCTGTTGAAGAAACGCTCGATGCCTACCAGCAGCTGATCAAGGAAGGTAAGGTGCGCTGGATCGGCGCTTCCAACCTTAGCCCTGCCCGCCTAACCGCTTCCCTTGAAGCCAGCGAACAGCAGGGTTTGCCCCGCTACCAAACCTTTCAGCCGCATTATAACCTGTACGTGCGCGACCAGTTTGAACGGGAGCTGGAACAGATCTGCATCGACCAGCACCTGGGTGTGATCAACTACTATTCCCTGGCCAGCGGTTTCTTAACGGGCAAGTACAGGAGTAAAGAAGATCTTTCGAAAAGCGCAAGAGGTGGTGGTGTAGCCAATTACCTTGATGAAAGAGGCTTTAAGATACTGGCTGCACTGGATGAGATCGCTGCCCGCTACCACACCCAACCGGCAAGCGTCGCCATTGCGTGGCTGATTGCCCGTCCATCGGTAACGGCGCCCATCGCCAGCGCAACCTCCACCGCGCAATTGCAAGATCTGGTTGCCGCAGCGAACCTGAAACTGGATGCAGACGCTATCACGCTCCTGAATGAAGCCAGCGCCTGGCGCTGATTTGCGGGATTGGAATGCTTTTGTCGCCTATACCTGTGGAAAGGTTGCATTGTGTTTGGATACCCTATAGCTGTAGAGACGTTGCATGCAACGTCTCTACAGGCCAGTCATCATCCTTTCAGTGCCTTGCCATAGGTACGGGCCATGCCTCCGATGATGATCCGTTTGGGAATGATACCGGAGAGGTAGGCCCCCAGCCGGTTGGTGGCGCCGGGCACATGGGTCCTTTTCCTTCTGCGAAAGGCGCTGAGGCCTTGCCGTGCGGCCTCGGCCACCGGCATCAGCCAGCGTTTCAGCGGGGAGAATTTATCGTTATCCGTCATTTCGGTGACCATGCCTCCTGGCAGGTACACCGTCATCGAAAACCGCTTGTTCTGCAGCTCGTGGGATAAGGCCGTAATAAAATTGAGCATAAAACCTTTGGTGCCTGAATAGGCTGCCTGGTAGGGCGTAGGCAGCACTGCGGCCATGCTGGACACGATCATCAGCCCGCCTTCTTTTTTATTCCGTTCAAAATAGGTCGCCAGTTGCTGGGTCATGCGCACCATACCGCTCACATTGGTCTGCAGCATTTGTTCAAACTGCAGCCAGTCCAGCTCAAGGTGCTCGCCGAAGTAAGTGATCCCTGCATTCAGTATAGCGCCATAAAGATTATCCTCCTCCAGGGCTACAGCGACACAACGGTCTATATCTTCAAGCCGGGAAAGGTCGGCCGTAACCGTTTTTACTTGGCTGTCAGGAGCTGCCTGGGCAATGGTTTGCTTCAATGCTTCCAGCTTATCGGCGCGGCGGGCGACCAGTATCAGGTGTGCTTTGTGCAGGGTAGCCAGCTGTAAGGCCATTTCATAGCCCAGCCCCGATGAGGCCCCGGTGACCATTACCCAGCGGCCGGCAAAATGTAAGTGTGCCATGTATCGTATTTGTCTGCCTGCGTCGGTAGCATGCACCGGCTCAGGCTTTGCAAAAGTAATAAACCTGCTCCTGATTGTATTTGTCAATATGGCTATGTGCGTTGCCCTCCGGCGAGCATGTGCTTTCCCCATAATAAATGCCGAAATTTGTACAATCCATCAATGCATGAACAGGTTTGATTTTTTAAAAACGATTTCGCTTATGCCTTTAGCCGGAAGCGCTGCCGGGCTTCGCGCCCTGGAGCAGTATGCCGATCCCCTGTTGGGTACTGATCCGATGCCTGTATTCTTTTTCGGGCATGGCAGCCCGATGAATGCCATTGAGCTGAATGAATTCTCAAAGGAATGGGAGCGGATAGGACAGACACTGCCCAGGCCCAATGCTATTCTTTGCATTTCGGCACATTGGCTTACACGCGGTACCTTGGTAACGGCAATGGAAAAGCCGCCTACCATCCACGATTTCGGCGGTTTTCCCGATGAGTTGTTTGCTGTGCAATATCCGGCGCCCGGCAGCCCTCAGCTGGCGAAAGACGCTGCGGCACTGCTGCCCGGCGCCGGCCTGGACGAAGCGTGGGGGCTGGATCATGGTTGCTGGAGTGTAGTCAAACACCTATATCCCGACGCGGATGTTCCCGTAATACAAATGAGCATCGACTATCATCAGCCGGGGCAGTATCATTACGATCTGGCCCGAAGGCTGGCCGTGCTGCGGCGCAAAGGCATACTGATCATCGGCAGCGGGAACATGGTGCACAACCTGCGCATGGTCGCCTGGGACAAAATGGATCAACCTGGCTTTGCCTTCGACTGGGCAACAGAAGCCAATGAGCAGATGAAGCGCTGGATCACTTCCAGGGATCATCGCCCGCTGATCGATTTTACCAGGCAGGGTAAGGCTTTCGACCTGGCCATACCGACTCCCGATCACTACTTCCCCATGTTGTATGCCCTGGCCTTGCAGGAAGACAAAGACGAACTGCAGTTTTTCAACGATAAAGCCGTGATGGGTTCATTGACGATGACCTCGTTCCGCATCGGCCGGGATTAATGGCACGAATGTACCTGGAATAACAACAAAGCGGGTGAAGCAATATAGCTTCGCCCGCTTTGTTGTTATTATGCAGGACAATCAGAATTGTGTGTAATCCTTCCTGGCGAGGTTAAGCCGTACGCCGGCGGTAAGGAACAGGCTGCTTTGCCCGGGAAGTATATTGTTTTCCACTTTGTATTTGCGATAAGTGCCGCCGATGTCGATATACAGGCGCGGCCTGAACTCATAGGAAGCATTAAGGGAAAAGAGCATACAATCGGCTTTGGGGCCGTTGATCAGCTTTACACCATAATCGGCCGGCCGGGTATTATAATCCAGGAAAATATTGCTGCCATTGTTGCTGCCATTCATATCGACGCCCTGCTGGTAATACATAGCGCGGGCATTGATCGATAGCCGGGGCATAGGCTGGTAATATACATTGCCGATCACCTCGGCAAAACCGGCGCCCAGCGGGTGCGCCAGCGGCTGGTTGTAGTGGGTGGCATTGGCAATGCTGTTGCCCTCGATGCTGGAATAGTGCTGGTAAGTATAGGGTCTTACAACATTTACTTCGCCCTGCAGATCGAGGTTGCTGATGGTGAACGCATCGAAATATTTAGCGCCGGCCTGTATGCCCCATTTGTTGGCCCAGTAACCTTTGCCTGAAAAGAGTTCACCGGTGGTGAATTCATTGATCAGCAGCTGACCGTAAAGGCTCAGGTGCTTCAGCACAATGGCTTTGGTATTAAAGCCCAGGGCCACCTTGTCAGGGCTGCCCATGCCTCGCTCCACGGCCCGGTAAAAGATGATGGGATTAAGATAGCCGAACTCGAAGTGGTCGCCCCGGGAAAAAGTAACGGTCTCGAACAAGCCGATATTGAGCCATCGGGTAACATTCAGACTCAGGTAATGCGCCGTGGCATATTTGTGACCGGTCGTGGCCGGCTCTCCGGCACGCGATTGCGGCTTCAGCATGAGGTACAGGTTCTGGTAATTCAGCTTCCAGATACGGGTATTGATCCGGGCAAAAGCCGCGCCTTCCGAAAAATCGGAGAGGAACAGCGAACGGATGCCGTCTCCGATGAAATGCCGGTCATAACCCAGGCTAAGGCTCACATGGTCCCTGATGAGCGGTACATTGACATAACCCCTGATCTGCAGGTATTGGTATCCGTTACCCGAACGGTTGAAATGGCCGACCCCGGGAATAGCGCCCCATTTTTCAATCCAGTCGGCGACATAGGTCGGCGGCTCATCGTAGTTGTTCGCAATATAGAAGTAAAAGCCTGCCCAGTCTTTGATGTGGCCGCGCAGTTCGACACCCTGGGTGCTGTTGTATACAAACTGCCGTGGCTTGTCGCGGTCGAAGCCGGCCTGGAAACTGAGCACTGGGTTGGCGACCAGGAAGAAGCCCTCGCGGTTGACATGGATAAAGTCGGGTTGCTTCCTGTAGATGGTATGCCACAGGCTATAGCGGGAATCGGCGGCGCCGTCGCCGTTGGGCGCTACCCATTCGCCGCTGATGGACAGGGCACGATTCATATTGTACACATCAATCGCGCTGGCTGCACCATCGTAGCTGGCCGATTTCTCTTCCTGCAAAAAGTGTACGGCATCTCTCCTGGACACGGGTTGCGTGCTCAGGAAAAGTTCGTCGGATAACGCTCCCGAGCGTGTCTCCAGTCTTTCAAGCAAATGATATTCATCGCTTCCCTGCTGCAGAAAGGTTTCCTGCGCCCTTGCCGTCGTCCAGATACACAACGATAATCCAAGACTGAGTAAACGTTTATCCATGTAGCCGAAAAGCTTTGATCTGAATCGCAAATTACAAAACGAACCGGAAATGATCGTCATGCCTGAACCTGGCCCCTGATCTTCTCTGCCAGCCAGAGGAATTCCCTGCAGAAATCCTCGATGTTTTTATGGAATTCGGGCGCCAGCAGCTGCGCATGCTCATCGAATTTTTTATCGGCCTGCGGCACGATCAGCATAAAGGGAGAAGCGATGCCGAAGAGCGCCGGAACCAGCTGCAGCAATTGCTGTGCCGCACGCATGCCACCCATGGCCCCATCCGAAGAAGTGATGATCCCGAAAGGCTTGCGGGTCTGCTTGGGAAAATGGTCAAAAAGATTTTTCATTGCCGGCGAGTAGCCACCGTTGTACTCGGGGGAAGAAATAATGAAAGCATCGGCGGCAAACATCCTTTCGGCAAGCCCACGGTATTCCTCGGGCGCCTTGTCTGCCGATGACCACACCTTTTCAATAAAAGGCAGCGTTTGCTGGTTCATCTCGATAAGGCCCACCTGGTGGTTGCAGATCGATTGCAGGTAATGGTGAACATAACGGGCTACCCTTGCGTTAAGGCTGGGATGGCGCGGACTGCCCGCAATAATCTCAATATTCATAACAGATCAATTTATTAATTACAGCAATGCCGGTGCAAGTATAAGCGATTATTCCTTTCCCGTAGGCTTTTGTTATAGATTAATTAATCCTGATATTTATAAGGGGAAAATGGAATACCTTCGCGCCGTTTCTGACCGGAGGCCGGTTATTATTGCTAATAAAACAATATTCTAAGTCCAGATATGAACATCATTATCCCTATGGCCGGAATGGGCAAACGCATGCGCCCGCACACCCTGACTACTGCCAAACCCCTTATCCCTATTGCAGGAAAGCCTGTAGTGCAGCGCCTGGTAGAAGATATCATGGCTACTGCCAACGAAAAAGTGGAGGAGATTGCCTTTATCATCGCGCCGCACTTTGGAAAAGCAGTAGAAGATATGTTGGTGAAAGTAGCTGAAAGCCTGGGCGCCAAAGGAAAGATATGTTACCAGGAGCAGGCGCTGGGTACAGCCCATGCTATTCTTTGCGCAGCCGACAGCCTTAAGGGAAATGTATTCATTGCCTTTGCAGATACCTTATTCAAAGCCGATTTTAAAATCGATACCAGCAAAGACGCCATTATCTGGACACAGAAGGTAGCCGACCCTTCCGCCTTTGGTGTAGTAAAGCTGGCAGCCGACGGAAGGATCATGGAATTTGTGGAAAAGCCGGTTCAGTTCGTCTCCGATCTGGCCATTATAGGCGTTTATTACTTCAAAGACGGGGAAAATCTGCGCCGGGAAATGCAATACCTTATCGATAATAGCGTTACTGAGAAAGGAGAGTACCAGCTCACGACCGCTATGGAGAATATGAAGAACAAGGGACTGGCATTTTACAGCGACCAGGTAGAAGAGTGGCTGGACTGTGGCAATAAGGATGCAACAGTGTATACCAACCAGCGTATCCTGGAGATCAAAAAGGATAAAGAACAATTGGTATCCCCTTCTGCCGTGCTGGAAAATGCAACTGTGATTGCCCCCTGCTTTATCGGGGAAGGTGTCGTTATCAGGAATGCCGTAGTGGGACCGCATGTATCGCTGGAAGCCGGTGTAACTATCGAGAACGCTTTGATTAACAATAGTATTATTCAGGAGCAAGCAACTGTTAAAAATGCTTGTATCGCCAACTCTATGCTGGGAAAAAATGTAACTTACAGCAGCAAAGCTGATGAGCTCAGCCTGGGCGATTTTTCTGTGGTTTTATGAACGATCTGATGTTGAATCCTATTATAATTTCCAAGCCTGGCAGATTCTTGCAATCCGCCAGGTTTTTTATTTTGGCCCTGTGCTGCCTGTCTGTACTGGCTGTGTCCTGCAGCTCTTCAAGCAAAGTGACAGGATCTCTGCCTAAAGCCAATACCAGGGCGTTGGCTATACCTTTGGCTATAAAAGTATCAAAGGATTCGGCAGACCAGATCTTCATGGATGCGGTAAAAGCCAAAATGCTGGACAATAAGGAAGAAGCCTTCCGGAAATACTCGCTGTTTGCGGCAGCGCAGCCGGCCAATGCGACAGCTCACTATGAGCTGTCGCGTCTGTGGCTGGAACGGAACAATATTACCCGTGCCCTGACGGAAGTCCGTATCGCCTTGCAGGGCGACTCGACCAATAAATGGATACTGAAGCAATACGCCGATCTGCTGGCTTTTGATGAGCAATATGTCGCCGCTGCCGATGTTTACGGCAAGATTGCCGCCCGCGACCGTGCGCCGGAAGAATACCTGATCCACCAGTCGATGCTGTACCAGAAAGCCAGGCACTACGAAGCTGCGCTGGGCACCCTGGATAAGCTGGCGCAATATGTGGGGGAAGACGATGAGACCCTTTTGCTGCAGCGCCAGCAGATCTACCTCACCATGAACAATGTGGAAGGCGCCGCTGCCGAAGGCCGGAAGCTGATCGCCTATTACCCCAATGAATCGCGTTACCGCTTGTTGCTGGCAGAGCTCTACGACAACAACAATATGCCTGAAAAGGCAGAAGCAGCTTACCTGGATGCCGAAGGGAAATTTCCTGCAGATGCCTATGTGCAGCTGGCCCTGGTACGGTACTACCTCAAAAAGAAAGACCTCTCCCGCATGGAAACCTACCTGGAAAAGGCGGTAATGAACAACAATGTAAGCACAGAAGACCGTATCGGTCTGCTGGTACCCTTTATCCAGTACCGGGGCGCCGATTCCGCCTCGCGTAAAATCGTGTTCGACCTTACCCGTAAGCTGGCAGAGCAGGAACCCGTGCAGCCACAGGCAGTGGCCCTTTACGGCGATCTGCTGGTGACCGACGGACAGTTTGAAGAGGCGCTGAAGCAATATAAAAGAGTGATTGCGCACGATTCGCTCAACTACACCTCCTGGCAGCAGGTCATGTATCTTTATTCCATGCGGCAGGAGAATGATTCCCTGATCGCGCTCAGCGAACGGGCGGCGCAAATTTTTCCCAAAGAACCTATGGTCTTTTACCTGGGTGGTATCGGGTATATGCAGGAAAAGAAAAATGACAGGGCGATCCTTTCTTTCCGGAAAGCGATCGCGCAAACAAAAAATAATGATGATCTGCTATCCGACGTGCTGATCTCCCTGGGTGATGTTTACAATACAGAAGGGCGTTTCAGCGCTTCCGACAGTTGTTACCGGTCTGCATTGAAGCTGCAGCCTAACAATGCCATGGCGCTGAATAATTTCAGCTATTACTTATCTGTAAGAGGCGAAAATCTGGATGAGGCGGAGAAAATGTCGGCAAAATCATTGAAATTGCGTCCCGATGAATCTACTTTCCTGGATACTTATGGTTGGATACTGTACCGGAAGGGGAAGTACACAGAAGCCAAAACATATATTCAGCGGGCGATAGAGCTCAACAAAGACAATGCCGATCCCACGCTTTGGGAACACCTGGGCGATATAGAATATAAGCTGGGCAATATCGATAGCGCGTTGGAATACTGGAATACCGCTTTGTCTAAAGGAGAGCGCTCGGAAAGTCTTCAGAAAAAAATAAATGAAAAGAAACTACATGATTAAGCTACAGAGAAACCGTTATCACCAACCAGGACGCAGGGCGCTGTATACGATGGCCCTGGCCGCCTTTGCTTTGCTGCTGCTGGGTACGCAAGCCTGTAATACGGCCAAGAAAACAACGACTGTAGCGCCGGTAAAGCCGGTGAGCCAGGAACGTAAGCCCGAAGAATACCTGGCGCAGACCATTAGCTGGAATACTTTCAGCGGTAAGGCCGATATGCATTTTGAGAATAGGGACCAGAGCCAGGATTTTACCGGCAACCTGCGTATGAACAAAGGAAAAGATATCTGGGCTTCCATTATTGCGCTGGGCATTGCTGAAGTGGCACGGGCTTCCATTACGCCCGACAGCTTAAGGGCCATTATCAAGATCGGCAAAAAGGCGTATGCGCTGTCGTATAAGGAAGGCCTGGAGCTGATACAGGCGCAGGTAGAATTCCCGGTGCTGCAAAACCTCTTTATCGGTAATCCGCTGATCAGTGATGTGGCCGTAAAAAAATCAGAAACAAAAGACAGCCTGATGCTGATCACATTGGAGAAAGACGACTTTACCGAGCTGCTGCAGTACAATAAACGCACAGGTACCCTGCAGGAGCTGCAGCTGAATTCGACACAGCGGGACTTTACCTGTACCATACGTTATGAGAAATATGGCCCGATCACCGGCCAGCAGCCTTTTGCCTTTAACCGTTACATCACCATCAACAACAAAGGGCAGCAGGTCAGGCTGGACATGGAATTCAGCAAAGCCGAGCTTGATGTCCCTGTTGAGACCAAGTTTTCCATTCCCGATGCTTATGAACGAAAAAGCATTCCTAAAAAATAAACCGGGATCATTTTCTGATCTGCGATCCGGCTGCATCAGCCGGATCTTTTTTACCTGAGAACAGCAATGAACGGATAATACAAAGCGCTCCGGAAGACTCAAAATAGGGAAATGCCGGTTTTGACCGGCTTTTTTCCCGTTTTGACCTCGTTTTGACGATGATCTTGCCAAACGGCAGCACAATAGCTTATATTTGTCCTCAGTTAAAAACAAAAGAACCATATATGAACAGAAGAATTATTCATGCCGTGTTTGTTGCAGCCGGCCTTATGACCCTGGCTACCGAAGCCGGGGCGCAGCAAGGCAAGCCCGCAGCGGCTCCGGCTTTTGTGATCCCGGTGAGCAATGGTGATATTGCAATGAGCCTGAAGGGAAAGCCGCTGCAGAGAGCCGGTATTACAGCACAGCTTCCTGCATTACTCGGGTTGTCGGCGCAGCACACCTTCAGCCAGGTACGCGAGACCACAGATAAGCTCGGCTATGCTCACCTTTCTTTTCAGCAATACTACCAGGGTGTGCTTATCGATAATGCTATTGTAATGGTGCATTTTAAGAAAGACGAGCCCGACTATATCAACGGTAAAGTAGCTCCGTTGGGTAACCTTTCCGTTACCCCTTCTCTGAGCGCAGCTGAAGCCGCACGCCTGGTAAAGCAGGACGCTGATGTGGCCCGGACAATTAAGGAGTATGCGCCGCAGCTGGTTATCGTAGGATTGAATACCGGCAAAATGAAAGAGTATGTGCTCGCATACAAGCTGCGCGTCGATGGTAAAATGAAGGACAGGAGCCTGCTGATGAAAAATTATTTCATAGATGCGCAGAGCGGTAAGATACTGAAAAAGGTCAACCTTATTGCGCATACCGACGTTAACGCAACAGCCAATACCTACTATAGCGGCAGCCGTCCCATTATCGCCGACAGTGTGGCTGTGGGCAGCTATCGCCTGCGCGATGCCGGCAGGAAGATCGAGACTTACGATGCGGGTTCGCTGGACCAGGATATGAGCGGTAATTTTATCGGCGAACGCGACTACTGGAACACCAGCACCAACTGGGATCTCTTTGATGCCTTCAGCGCTACTGAGCTGCAGGCTGCGTCAAGCTCGATGCTTTCCAACCTGGGCCCCGGTAATGGCAATATCCTGCTGTTTACCCTGGGTATGGGCAGCGATACCCTGATCGAATCGCCCCGCTTTGTCAACGTAAGCGGCGCTTCCAGCCTGCCTGCCGCCAATGGCGGATTTTATTCTATCCTGTCTCCCGGTCACGATTATAAGGGTGCTTACCTGAAGCTGGATTTCTTCAACGGTACCCTTGAAGATACAGCTGTTTACCCCGTGACCAATATTACACCCGGTACCTACAACTGGAACGATGGCAACGGCAATAGCGGTACCTATACCATTGCCAGGAAGAAAAATCCGGGCCTGGACGCGCATTGGGGCATGGAAAAGACACACGACTACTATTCATCCGTTTTCAGCAGGAACAGCTATGATAATAATGGCAGCGTGGTGAAGAATTATGTCAATTCAGGCGATCCGTACAATGCTTCGGCTGCACCCGAACCTTACAATGTCATGTTCTATGGCCTGGGAGATGGCGAGATCATGGATCCGGTGGTAGGCCTCGATGTGATGGGACACGAATTTACGCACATGGTTACCGAGCACAATGGTAACGGCGGCCTTGATTACGAAGGGGAATCCGGCGCATTGAATGAATCCTTCTCTGATATCTTCGGCGCTAATATCGAATTTTATGCGAAAGGCGCGGATGCGAACTGGACCATAGGGGAAGGTATTCTGCTGGGTAGCGGCGCTTCGTTTTTCCGCTCTATGGCTAACCCCAAGCTTAAGCAGAACCCCGATACCTATGAAGGCACCTTCTGGGTCGATCCTACCGACCCCGAAGATAACGGCGGCGTGCATACCAATAGCGGTGTACAAAATAAATGGTATTATCTCTTGGTAGAAGGAGGCAGCGGAACCAATGATAAGGGGAATAGCTATACTGTGAACGGTATCGGCAGGGAGAAAGCGGAGAAGATCGCTTATCGCAGCCTGACCACTTACATACAGCCCAGCTCTGTTTATATGGATGCTTACCGCTATTCGCTGAAAGCTGCGGGTGATCTTTATGATACCACGGGTGCGGAATATAAAGCGGTGAAAGATGCCTGGTATGCCGTCGGTATAGGAACAAAAGACTCTACTACCGGTATTGGTGAAATTGCGATAGGCGCGAACGACCTGGTGCTTTATCCCAATCCTGCCAGCAACAGGATAACCATCGCCTCTTCGCTGAAAGAGCCGCTGGAAGCGCAGGTGATGAATGTAGTGGGCGTACCTGTGATGAACCTTACGGTAACCAAGGGCCTGAACCCCGTTGATATTTCAAAGTTGGCCAAAGGCGTGTATATGATCCGGTACAACAACAATGCTAAGGGCTATGTGCAAAAGCTGACCGTATTCTAGTACAGGGACAAACAATAAATAATGAAAATGGCAACCTTTTGGGTTGCCATTCTACTTTTAAAAAAACAGAACCAATCTTAAGGTTACATCTCGGCGCAGCCGCGACAAGTAGGGTCTTCCGTTATCCAGGATTCGCAGCTGTGACCAATACAGCTTAAAGGCCCATCTGTATAGCTGAGTTGGTTACAGCGTGGGTCCAGCAGGCCCGATTGACCTCCCTTTACTATGGCAGCCGCCTTATTGCCCAGGTGGACGATAGTGGACTTCTGCAAAGAAAGCTTTTCGAGCCGAAGCGATTTCTTTTTCATATGCGTATCATTTAATAAGGTTAAAGCAAAGGTAGGTGCGTCCCGGACGCCGGCCAATCCCCGGAAACGGGTAATTTAAAGCATTGATACCGGCACCGGACATGATCGCTCAATCGCGATAGGGAACATGTTTCTGCGCTGCTTTGCAGTATGGAGAACGAATGATTGGCGTAAGGGGACAGGACGGATGCCTTTCTATAATCAGGAGAGGGTAAGCGCCGCGCAAACGATACCGGTCGCTACCGCGACGTTCAGTGATTCGGCGCCGCCTTTGCCCGGGATCAGCAGGCGATGATCGGCGGCTTCCTGTAGCAGCGGGGACAGCCCTTTTGATTCGTTGCCCATTGCGATCACGCCGCCCGGCGCGGCTTTGAGCTGTCGCATATCTCTGCCTTCCAGAGAGGTAGCGTAAAGAGGCAGCGTATTGGCCGATAGGAAAGCCTCAGGCGTCATTTCTGCCAGGCCTACACGAAGCAGGCTGCCCATCGAAGCCTGCACTACCTTGGGATTGTACCATTCCACGCAGTCGGGAGAGCAAATGAGCTGTGCCAGGCCAAACCAGTCGGCGACGCGGATGATGGTTCCCATATTGCCCGGATCCTGAATTTTGTCCAGGTACAAGTACCAGCGGTCCTTTTGCATAGTGTACAGTGCGGGTGCAGGTTGCTTTACCGCCAGCACTACCTCCTGTGCATGCTGCATGCTGGTCACCTTTTCCAGCTCGAAGCCTGCAGCCGTTATCCGTTCGGCTTCAGGGTGCCTTTCTGCAAGCGAAACGTGCATGCCTAGCCAGGCCTCCGTTGCTGCAATGTACAGGATCTCCGCTCCCGATAGCAGCCATTCCCTGGCATTTTTATCACCTTCTACCAGGTAGGCATTGTGCTCTTTTCTGTATTTTTGCCGGCCTAAAGATTGAAGGAATTTGATCTGGGCTTTGGTCATTTGCAAAATTTAAACACGCAAAACTAACCAATCCTGGCCTCATTTTTATAAATTGCCGTACCGGTACCGCACATAAGCAGCTGCTCATGAAATTACTCTATGCTTTTTTTCTTCTTGCGGCTATAGCGCTACTGTCGGCTTGTTCCAGCACCAAATACCTGAAAGAGGATCAGTATCTTCTGAGGAAGGTGAATATTAAACTGAGCACAGATCGCACGCTGTCCGAAAAAGGAGCGCTGAACGACCAGCTGTACAGCCTTATGCCCCAACGGCCCAATTCCTATCTTTTCGGTATGTTCCCGGTAAAGCTGTGGCTGTACAACTTCCGCTATAAAAAATACCAGCAGGATACGGCCAACTTTCAATTGACGTCGAAAGTAGTGGAAAAGCCGTCATTGCTGGATACGTCGATGATCATGAGGGCCCGCCGCAACATGAAGGATTTCCTGCGCAACTCCGGCTACTTCTATGCCAGTGTAAGCGATACCATAAAGATTAAAGGGAAAAAGGCTTATGTTACCTATAAAGTAGCTACCGGCAGCGAGTACCTGATCGACGAAGTGAGCTATGATATTGCAGATGAGGGCATCGCCAGGCTGACGAACAAGCTGAATGAAGGAAGCCTGCTGATCAAGAACAAGGCCTATTCCAATACCTTGGCCGGGGCTGAACGGAACCGGCTCACCAATGTGATCAGGAACTATGGCTATTACCGTTTCAGCGCCGACAACATAGACTTCGAGCTGGATACGCTGGATAAATCGTATTTCCGCAACCTGGAAAATCCCTTTGAAAGCGCGATCAACTTTATCACGCTGAAAAAGAAAAAGAAAAAGCCTACCCTCAACGTAAAGGTCATTATCCATCCCACCGACGATAGCCTCGAGTTCAAGCCGTTTACATTCAAAAATGTGATCGTGATTCCCGACTATGTTGATACAAATGACCTGCGCAGCACCACGCTTACGGAAAAAGAGGTGAACGGGCTTACCTTCCGCTATCGTGAGCAGTATGTCCGTACCGGCATCCTGGATAAAAAGATCTTTATACGGCCGGGCAACCTGTATTCACAGGCCGACTACAACCAGACCCTTCGCCAGCTCAACGATCTCGGCATTTTTCAATATGTCCGCATGTTCATCTTCGCCAACCGGCAGGACAGCCTTAACCGCACGTTGAACTGCTATATCCTGATGAACAAAAACAAGAAGTACGATTTTGGTACCAATGTGGAGGTGTCGGGCGGCGATCTCTACGCCATCGGCACCGCAGCCAATGTTTCGGTTACGGACAAAAATTTTCTCAAGGGCGCCAACGAGCTGACCACTACGGTATCTTACGGTATTGAGCTGGGGCAAAATAAAAACGCCGATGTGCCTTATCCCAAGCAATTCTACCTGTTCTCCCAGAATATCGGGATCAATTTCCGGCTTACCTTTCCCAAGTTCATCCTGCCGGTCAACCAGAACAAATTCAGCCAGAGTTCGGTGCCGCGTACCGTGCTGGCGGCGGGTATCAACTCGCTGGACCGTTACCAGTATTTCAACCTGGTGAGTGTAAATGCGAGCTACGGCTATATCTGGAAAGAAAGCGCCATCAAGACCTGGTCGGTGAAGCCGATCTTTGTCAATACCCTGCACCTGCGTAATATTTCCGATACCTTCCAGTCACGCATCGACAATATACCCGCCATCCGCAACAGTTACCAGGAAACCTTTGTGGAAGGGGAAAGCGTGGAATTCATGATTAATACCGAAGGGCAGCACCGCTGGCGTTATGCCTATGTCAAGCTGGGAGGAGAAGAGGCCGGAGCCTTGCTGAGCGGTGTCAAAGGTATTGCCGAAGCCTTAAACAGTCCTTTCAGCTTTTCCCATGCCCGTTATTTCCGACTCGACTTCGACGCCAGGCAATACCTGCTGCGGCGCAATTCTTCCCTCGCCATGCGGTTTTATGGCGGGGTGGGTATTCCCTATGGCGGGTCTACCATCCTGCCCTATATCAAGCAATACTTCGTGGGGGGCGCCTACAGTATCAGGGGCTGGCGTCCAAGAGTGCTGGGTCCCGGCAGCTATTACGATTCCCTCCGCCAGAACTCTTCCGATAACCTGTTTATCGATCAGGCCGGCGATATCAAGCTGGAGTTCAATGCCGAGTACCGCTTTGCCATGATCAAGCTTTTTTCCGGCGCTATAAGCCTCAATGGCGCGGTGTTTACCGATATGGGCAATATCTGGCTGGCCCGTAAAGATGACAAGCTGCCCGGCGCCAACTTTGAGTTTAAAAACCTTTACCAGGACATTGCCGTCAGCTCCGGCGCCGGCGTCCGCCTCGATCTGGGCGGCTTCCTGGTCGTCCGCTTCGACTGGGCCATACCGCTTAAAAAGCCCTATATCAACAGTAATTCCGGCTGGGTGCTGAAAGATATCGACCTGGGCGATCCCGATTGGCGGCAGAAGAATGTGAACCTCAATATTGCTATCGGCTATCCTTTCTAGCATGTGCTTTAATACAGAAAAGCTGCCCTACCGGCAGCTTTCGTTTTCTCATGGTGAAACGATGGATATGATCCGGACCTTTATGGTCTTCTTTCCACTATTATCTGGAACAAAGATGCCTGTTGTTCCATTGCCGGGCAAGGGCTAATTCATAACCGGGCCATATTTCCCGATAATTGTGTCATCTGGGTTTACAGTTCGTCTTTCCCTAACTTGTAAAAAGAAACCCGGCCTTTCGTTCACAGCAAAATGGCTGCCCCGGAGTGAACAGCCATTTTTTAAAAATAGTCGGAACTTTGCTTAGCTCTGATGCGACAGCACGATCTTGGCCTCGTTGTTGATCACCTCAAGCGCTACTTCTACAGGCAGGTCATTCTCGTTGGATACAATAAAGTCGATCATTTTCTGATGCAGCTCTTTTGCTGAGCTTTCAGGCGGCAGCAGGCCTGCAACCTGGTTGATCATCGCCATTTCCTGTTCTTTTACACTCTGCACCGTTTTCCATACCTGGGCCGATACATAAATCTGCTGGCTCAGGTTGTGCTCGTATTCCATACGGATGGCCTGCAGCAACTCCGTTTGCAGGTCGCGCGTCGTCATGCCTGTCTGGTATACGCGTGGGATCAATACCCTGGGATGAATGCGCTCCATATACAGGGCCAGGCGCTCGTAGGCTTGCAGACGCAGGCGCAGGGTAGTGTCCATGCCTTCGCGAAAGATAGACATCCGCTTGCGTTCCGTCTCGCTGACCAGGAATTTTTTTACGATAAGGGAAGCGGTGATCAGCACTACAATAGCAGGAATGGTGTACTTCAGTATTTCCAGGATGGTCTGTAAAGTGGTCATGTCGTTATTTAGGATACAAGGACAAATATACAATTTCAGCCGGTTATTGTCCGCGGCCGGCAGACGTTGCGAGCGGATTCACATTGCTATGATGGAGCGGGGGCAAAAACAGGGAGCCGTATGCTGTTTATCTTTTCCGCGGCGTTGTACCCTGCCGGGCGAAACGCGAAGCGTATGAGCGACAAAAGGATTAATGCTTTTGCGGGCCTGAGCCGATCTTGCCTATCCTTATCTTTTTTGCATAATCCATACAAGGTTTCTCTACACCGGTATAAAACAGGAAGCATATCAGCACCAGCACTGGCGTTATACCAAATATTATAAAGCAGAATTGCGCAGGAGACAGGCTTGCTGCCCGATCTAAACCATAAATAAAGTACATGAAGACGAAAAGGACGATCCCGTGAATGAGATAGGTGCTATAGCTGATGTCGCCTAAAAACCGCAGTGCAGCACTCTTCAGAATACCGAAGACGTTATTCCCCAATGCGATTAAATTGAATATCACAATGATTAAAAGTTTACAGGCCGGATCGGCTGAAGTTTCAAAAAACGGTATGGCCAGCAGGCAGGCGATGATGATAATGCTGAAGAGCGGCGATTTATAGTTTACTTTCCAGGGATTGTATTTAATAAGGAATGGCGCCATGGCGCCTCCGGCAAATGAGGCCAGGTGATGCCAGAAGAAATGTTTGAAAGTAAAGAAGGCGGTAAGAAAAAGAATACCAATCACCACGTAGAACAGCGATATGCTTTTCCTGGAAAGGAAAAGGGCCAGGACCGGCAAGCTGAAATAGAACAGCCATTCGTAGGGGAGCGACCACACAACGCCCGCATTGATAATGTTGGTATAGGAGGATTGGTTGATCAGAGGTCCACCGGCAAGCGTAAATGTGGCCCAGCAGAATAGCTCCGAAAGGAAACGGGTCGCCGTCTCTTTGAGCTGCCAGTTGCTCAGCTGCATCACAATGAGCACCAGGATCAATACCGATATCAGGTACATGGGCACCAGCCTGAATATCCTCGAGAGATACAGCAGGTTCCAGCTGATCCTTTTCTGTTCCGCATTTAATAGTTTGGTGACAAATAAAAAAGCGGTGATCATGAAAAAGAAGGCTACGCTTGTCTCGCCAAGGTGCGTATAAAAATTGGACGGAACAGATTCCCAGCTTTTGAGGTGCACATACTGGTACCAGATGGCCGAATGGTGCATAAAGACACCAATAGCCAGGAATCCTCTTAAGCCATCAATGTTTTCGTTCCTTGCCGGGTAAGCATTCGTAATGGTATACTTTAAGTTGATCAGGTAGGCTGTTGCCAGCGCGATAAGCAATATCCCGAGGGCAAAAAGAGGACTTAAAGGATTCATTTCTGTACTGGCTTCTTTTTTGTAAGTATCTGCAGCAGGGCATCTGAACATTAAAGATACAGCAGCATTGCCCCGCGACTGCCATTAAAGGGTAAATCTAATTTGAAATCTTTAAAGGTCCTAAAAAAGATACAGGCCGGCGGCCGGAACGCGATAGCGGTTTGGATGGCGAAGGTTTTGTAAAAATGTTTGAAAATACCGTAGGGGCAAGGATTTATAGAAAAAGAATCATCCATGAAGTGTCATTGCCCACAAGTCGTAAGCTGGCACACGCGAGGCGCGTGCCAGCGTGGGGTTCATCCCTGCTGCTTCTCCACTTCCCGTTTCGTCAAGCCCGATGCCTTTATAATAACATCAACGGAAATGCCTTGATCTACGGACCTCTTTTTCTCAGCAGTAACCACTTTCTTTTCGGCTGCTGCTTTTTCTTTCTCCATCTTCTTTAGCTGGCTGCATTCACTTTGTCATCCGGAGAAGGTGAGGTCGTAGCGCTTTTCGGTTTCGATTTTGTCTATCTGCTCTTCGTCTTTGAAGCTGAAGAAGCCTTTTTCGGAAGTGATCAGGTGGTCGATCACCGGCACCTGGATAAACTTGCCTATGGCAGGCATCCGTTCGGTTATGTCGATATCGCCGGGAGAGGGCCTCAGCTCGCCGCTTGGATGATTGTACACCAGGATCAGCTTACCACCCGCTTTTGCAGGGCAAAGCTTATGTATCAGGTAAAAGACACTTGGTACCTGACTCCCGATTCCCGAGACCTGACTCTTGATTCCTGGCTCTGATTCCCTGGCTCCTGATTTCTGATACTTTGTACCTGATACTTCACACTAGTAAGCCGCTGTAAAACGCTGGCGGATATGCCTGCCCTGCTCCGCTTCATCCAAAACGGCTACGGCAAGGTCTTCTACAGAAAGCACGCTCCGGTTATTGCTATCGAAGACAGGGTGCTCCAGACCGGTGCGGTATTGGCCGGTACGGCCGGTATTGATACCATGGTGCATTTCGATGGCCGGGCTGAAGAAAGTCCAGTCTATATCCTGCTCTTCTTTAAGATAGTTGAGGTAATCCCGGGCGGCCGTAGCGCCGGCTTTAAAGGCCTCGGGAAAATCGGGGGAATCGACAAGCTGTGTGCCGGGTGCAATGTAAAGGCTGCCGGCCCCTCCGATCGCAATGAATCGTTTGACAGCTGAGGCCTTCACTGCTGTTTGTATAGCCTTTGAACCTTCCAGGAAATCGTGGTAAAGGTTGGGATTGGTCCAACCTGCGTTGTAAGCACTGATGACGAGATCGCTGCCTTTAAGTGCTTGCAGCAAAGCCGCGTTGTCAGCCACATCCACAGCTTTCTTATGCAGGTTGCTGTTCTCTTCTTTGATTTTGGAGATATCGCGTGCAATAGCAGTTACGGTATGCCCTCTTTGCAGGGCTTCTTTTACCAGGGCCGAGCCTACAAATCCAGAGGCTCCGATGATTGCAATGTTCATGTTTGTTCTATTTTGTTTTTATTGTAATAATTATTATTACAGCTTTATAAACGTAATTATAATATTGCTGCCGTTTCAGGGATTAATTGTAATTTCCTTTATTACCGTTTTCTGAAAAAAATTCAGCCGGCCTGTTTCACCAATTTTTCAATGGAAATGCTTTTTAGCTTTTTCAGCAATGCGGCTTCCGCCTCGTCGTTCACCTCGTCCATCATCTTACCGATGCGGATACCCACGGGACAGCTGGGGTTAGGCTTACTCCTGGAATGATTGAACAGGGGTTGCTCATAAGTTGCTTTATAGACATCAGCCAGGGTGATCTTACGAGGCGAGCAAGCCAGCGAGCTGCCGCCGTTCTTACCTTCCCTGGTCTCAATAAGGTTGGCTTTGCGCAAGCGGCTCAGTTCCTTACGCACCAGTACAGGGTTAATGTTGATGCTGGAGGCGATGTATTCCGACGACAAACCATCCTCCATGCTCAGGAGTGTCAGTATGTGAATCGCAATGGCAAAGCGTCCGTTGATCATAATTCTGTAATCTTTATTATTACAGTACAAAGGTAAGATCATCCGGATCACATCTGCAAATTTCTACCGGAAATAAAATACTATGATGCCATCAGCAGAAACAATGCTCTCCCCGAAAGCCTAGCGGCTCAGGCGATTCAGCCGGCGGGCAAGCAACGTAGTGCCCAGTCCCAGCAAGGCAATAAAGGCGAAAGCCACACGAAGATTCGTCGCCTGCGACAGGAAACCGATCAGGGGAGGCCCCAGCAGGAAACCCAGGAAGCCAATAGAGGAAACCAGGGCCAGCGCCAGACCCGCGGGTATTTTCTTCGACCGTCCTGCCAGGCTATAAACCAGGGGTACTACAGACGAGGTGCCGATGCCGACGAGCAGAAACCCGATCGTGGCAGGTACCAGCGACGGCCACAGCACGGCCAGCAGCATACCGCCAACAATAGTAATACCGCTGAACTGGAGAATCCGCTTTACACCGTAGCGCGCCACGAAGGTATCGGATACAAAACGCCCGCCGGCCATGGTGAAGGTAAAGGCAATATACCCTACCCTGCTGAGTGCTTTGGGCGTTTGTACTATTTTTTCGAAATAAATGCCGGTCCAGTCAAACATGGTGCCTTCGCAGATCATACAGGCGAAGGCGATAAGCCCCAGGGTAAAGATGAAGGCGTCGGGGCGCACCCATCGTCTTTTTGCCTTCAGCTCGCCTTCGGGCCGCGCATCCCTGGGTACCAGGCAGGGCCGGAATGCGACGACCAGCAACCAGCTCAAAAGGCAGATCACCACGAAATGCCGCCAGGGTTTCACTTCAGCGGCCACCATGGCTGTGGCCGTTAACCCGCCGGCAAAACCTGCCAGGCTCCACAGACCATGGAAAGAGGCCATAATGCTGCGCCGGTACAATCTTTCGACCTGCACACCCTGTGTATTGACGGAGATATTACTAAGGTTGCCGGTAATGCCGAAAAGAAATAAAGCACCCGACAGTTGAACAACTGTCCCGGCTAAGCCCAGCAGCACCAGAGTCGCTGGATACAGCAGTGCGCCAGCCGTAAGCATAGGCTTGCTGCCATAGCGGCTGACCAGGTATCCCGACAGCATCATAGCCATTAATTGCCCGGTGGGCATCGCAAACAGCACACCGCCCAATGCCGCATCATTCAGCTGCAAACGGGCCTGTATATCGGGAATGCGGCTGGCCCAGGACGCGAAAACGATGCCCTGGATAAAATAGAAAACGCTGACGGCGATGCGGTAATACCGCTGGGTGGGCAAACTAAGGGACCGGTTCATTTCGGCCGCAAAAATACGGCTTAGACTGATCTCGTGTTCTTATATACATAAAAACACGTCTTGTACATTTTACCCTACCACGGTAGAGACGTTGCATGCAACGTCTCTACTACACAGAGAAACAAAAAAGAACGGCCGTCAAAGACGGGCCGTTCTTTTCTACAAACAAATTTCGTTAGCGTTTCAGCAATGCTTTTTCCAGCACCTCTCCCATTTCACTGACATAGATAAATTTCATACCCTTGATAAATTCAGGGGAGATCTCTTCCACATCTTTACGGTTTTGCTCGCACATCAGGATTTCCTTAAGACCGGCGCGCTTGGCGGCCAGTACTTTTTCTTTAATACCGCCAACGGGCAATACCTGCCCCCGGAGGGTGATCTCACCGGTCATGGCCAGGAAAGGCTTCACTTTACGGCCGGTAAAAGCCGATGCCAGGGCGCTCAGCATGGTCACGCCTGCGCTGGGACCGTCTTTAGGCACGGCGCCCTCCGGTACGTGAATATGGATATTCGTTTCATCGAAACGGGCAATATCGATCCTCAGCGATTCAGCATGTGCTTTAAGGTAAGAAAGCGCCGTAGAGGCCGATTCTTTCATCACGTTACCCAGGTTACCGGTAAGGGTAAGGCCACCTTTGCCTTTGCTGAGGCTGGTCTCGATAAAGAGGATCTCTCCGCCCACATAAGTCCACGCCAGGCCTACGGCCACACCGGGAGGATTGGCTTTCTGGTACAGCTCATTGGAGTATTTGGGCTTACCCAGCGCTTTTTCAATCAGCCCGGTATCGATGCTGGCGGTTTTCGTATCTTCCATAGCCACCTGTCGGGCAATCGAACGCATAATGGCGGCCAGCTGGCGGTCCAGCTCACGCACACCCGACTCGCGGGTATAATCCCTGATTACCTGCTGGATGATCTTGGGTGTATACTTAACATTGATCTGGTCCAGGCCATGCGCTTTCTTCTGTTTGGGCAGCAGGTGGCGTTTGGCGATCTCCATTTTCTCCTCCACGCTGTAACCCGAGAGCTGGATGATTTCCAGGCGGTCGCGCAGGGCAGGCTGAATATCGTTCAGGCTATTGGCTGTAGCGATGAAGAGGATCTTGGACAGATCGTACTCCATTTCGAGGTAGTTGTCGTAAAAAGTGTGATTCTGCTCCGGGTCCAGGATCTCCAGCAGCGCAGAACTGGGATCGCCTCTGAAGTCCTTTCCGATCTTGTCGATCTCATCGAGAATAAAGACGGGGTTGGAGGTCTTCGCTTTGCGCAGCGACTGGATAATACGGCCCGGCATCGCGCCGATATAAGTTTTACGGTGACCGCGCAGCTCGCTTTCATCGTGCAGGCCGCCAAGGCTCAACCGTACATATTTCCGGTTCACGGCATTGGCAATGCTTTGACCAAGCGAGGTTTTACCGATACCCGGAGGCCCTACAAAGCAGAGGATCGGCGATTTCATGTCGCCCTTCAGCTTCAGCACGGCGAGGTACTCCAGGATACGGTCCTTGATCTTTTCCATGCTGTAATGATCGGCATCCAGCACCTTCAGCGCCTTTTTCAGATCGTACTTATCTTCGGTATACTCGCCCCAGGGCAGGTCCAGCATCAGGTCCAGGTGGTTGTAGACCACGGAATAGTCAGGCGAATTGGGATGCATCCTTTCCAGCTTGCCCAGTCCCTTTTTGAAAGTTTCTTTAGCAGCCTCGCTCCACTTTTTGCTCTCCGCACGTTTTTGCAGATCCTTGATCTCCCTTTCGTTGCCTTCGCCGCCCAGCTCTTCATTGATGCTCTTGAGCTGCTGCTGCAGGAAATATTCGCGCTGCTGCTTGTCGATCTCTCCCCGGGTCTTAGTGGTGATCTCATTTTTCAGCTCGGCCATCTGCAAGTCGGTCTGCAACAGCTCAATCAGGCGGTGGGTACGGGCTTTGATATCGTCCTGTTCCAGCAGGGCCTGCTTTTCCAGCAGCTTGGTTTCCAGATTAGAGGCAATAAAGTGCACCAGGAAAGAGTAGTTCTCAATATTGCGCAGCATCATACCGGTCTCAACCGGTATATTGGGCGAAAGGGCAATGATGCGCTCGGCCATATCTTTCACCGAGGAAATCATTGCATCGAACTCTTTATCTTCCTTTGGAAATTTATCGTCGAGGTATTTCACCCGGGCTCTAAGGTAAGGCGCCTCCTGGGTATATTCTTCGATCGCAAACCGCATACGGCCCATAATGAATATGGTAGTATTGCCATCGGGCATTTTGATCTGCTTTACGATCTTGGCGATAGTACCTACCCTGTGAATATCCTGGGTCTCAGGGTCGTCATTACCCTGATCTTTTTGTGCCAAAACGCCGATCAATCCGCCATTTTTGGTACCATCAGCAATGGCCTTTACCGATTTGTCGCGCGAAACGGTGATCGGCAGCACTACATTGGGAAAAAGAACGGTATTACGCAAGGCAATAACGGGAATATCAGTAGGCAATTCACTTTTCTCCTGCTCTTCCATTTCCACCTCACCTAAAGGAACGATAGGCATGAATTCCATATCGTTCTCATTCATATTATTAAAAATAATCTCTCTAAAATTCATGTTGGTATAAGACATTTTGGCAACCGTCCTGCTCGCAGAGGAAGGTCGACTGTGCATTATCTTTGTTCAATTAACATGCCAAAGACGCAATTCGGAAATAATAGCAGTCTTCCTGCCCGGGCATTGGAGACCATCTTTTACCGGATCTTCACGGGAAATCCGCTGCCTTACCTTACTTTTGACGGTAAAACCAGCACTATGATTTGGAAATCTACTTATAAAATAACCCTATTGTTTTTGCTTGCGCTTCCCTTCACCCTGGAAGCTCAATCCCGGATGGGCCGCCCTTCGAAAAAATGCTATTTAAGCTCAGGCATGGAAGGCTATATCCTGAGCACGACGCTAAAGCAACGGCAAAATGACGATATCGGCCTGTCCACGCCTCGTTTTACCGGCTTTGTCAATATGGGCGTCCATGTCAATTACGATTTCAGCCCCCATGCCGGTTTGTACACGGGCTTAAACATAAAAAATATCGGCTTCATAGAGAAATACAGTAATCCCGACTCCACTGTTAAGCGCCGTGTCTATACTCTCGGCGTACCGCTGGGGCTTAAGCTGGGCAATGTGAAGTACGGCAGCTACCTGCTTGTTGGCGGAGGCGTCGATTTCCCCTTCAATTATCGTGAAAAGGGATTTGTACGTCGTGGAGACAAGACCAAGTTCAATGAGTGGTTCAGCGACCGGACACCAAAAGCCATGCCTTATATATTTGTGGGTGTTCACCTGCGTCCCCTGCTCAGCTTTAAGCTGCAATATTACCCGCTTAACTTTATGAATGATGGCTTCGGCACAACTGTAGGGGGCCGGCTGGGCTTTCCTTACAGCGATCACGATGTGCGCCTTCTCCTGCTGACGGCGGGCATTGACATTCCTTTCCGGCCCAAAAACTGAGCAGGATTACACTAAGCAAAAGCGCTGTCTCCGGGCGGAGACAGCGCTTTTGCTTAGTACGTATTTATTGCGGCACTGCACGGTTCAGGAAATCGATAAAGGGCTTCATGGTCCTGAACGACTGGATCGTTTGCCTGGCCAGGTTCTTGTCCGAGAGCTCTTTATCGCTTAGCGGATGCCCCACCGTAAAGCTCTTGTACCGCAGGTATTCTATGGCCGGATTATCCGGATCGTAGCCCTGGGGCGCCTTTTTCAGCTGCTCACCGTCAATCCGGGGATACAGCTTTTTGAAATCCTTTTGATGAATGATCTTTTCAAAAGCCGCTAAGTCATAGTCAATCTCCTGCCTTATGTTTTTCAGCATATCGGCCGGCGGCATCCAGGATCCGCCGCCAACGAAAGCCGATCCCGGCTCCAGATGAAAATAAAAACCGGCATGCGGCGATTTTTTCCCGCCGATGGTAAAGTGGGCGCCGAAATTGGTTTTATAGGGCGACTTATCTTCAGAAAAACGGATATCCCGGTTGATACGGAACATACATTGCTTTGCCGGGATATCCCGGAACAGCGGCTCAAACGCGCTGAGACCTTCGAGAATATCGGCTACAAAGCGCTCGTAGTCGGCCTTTGCAGCCTCGTATTCCTTCCGGTGCGCATCCATCCATTCTTTATTGTTGTTTTGCTTCAGCTGCTTCAGGAACTGCAGGGTCGTTTGTGCGATCATAAAAAGGGTTTGAGCGAATGATTGTAGTCAAAAGTAATATTTTTGTTCTTTTACCGGAGCAGCAAAAAGTGAAGCTCCTTTCATCAGTTTAAAAAAAATAACAGGCCTTTGAAAAAATTATTCTACCACAGCTATTCGCCGGCGGCCTTCAACCTGGGCGCCCTTGTATTGCGTCTTGTTTCCGGCGGCCTGATGATCACCCATGGCTGGGATAAGCTTTCCCATTTTGCCGACTATAAAAGCAAATTCATTTCGTTTATGGGATTAAGCCCTTCTGTTTCGCTGGGCTTGGCTACCTTTGCAGAGTTTTTTTGCTCGGCGCTGCTGATCCTGGGTTTGTTTACCCGCCTGGCAACGATCCCCCTCCTGGTCACCGTTTTTATGATCCTGAAGGTAAACGGCTGGGATGTGATGAAGCATGAGGTGGTGCCGGCGTTCGCGGCCATTTACCTGGCGCTGCTGCTGTTCGGTCCCGGCAAATACAGCCTGGATGCGCGTATTAGCAGGAAATAACCAAGCTAATCTTATCAGACAAAAGATGATCATATACAATATAACCGCTAAAGTGGATGCGGGCGTCGCCGACAAATGGATGCGCTGGCTGAAAGAAGAGCACCTGGACGAGATGATGAATACCGGTCTGTTCAGCGATTACCGCCTCTGCCGCCTTATGGAGCAGGATGAAAGCGAAGGCGTGACCTTCGTGATCCAATACCACTGCGACAGCATAGAGAACTACCAGACCTATTTGCAGGAACATGCGCCGCGTATGCGCAAAAAGACCTTAGATAAGTTCGGCAACCATTTTGCGGCATTCCGTACGGTAATGGAAGTGATTAATTAGATTTTACGACAATGCCAGAGTACAAACATTTATTTTTTGACCTCGACCATACCCTCTGGGATTTTGAACGCAATTCGGGAGCTACGTTGGAGCAGCTGTACAGCGAGTTCAGGCTGGAAGAACGTGGCATTACGGTATTCGAGGATTTCAGGGCCACCTATGAACGGCACAATGAACGGTTCTGGGAACGCTTTCGCAAAGGGCATATCCACCGCGATGAGCTGCGCTGGAAAAGGATGTGGCATACGCTGCTCGATTTCAAGATCGCTGACAACAACCTGGCGCACCGCCTGAGCGAAGTATACCTGGAACAACTGCCACGGCAAGGCAAGCTGATGCCTTATGCCCTTGAAGTGCTGGACTACTGCGTGGCCGGGAACTACCAGCTGCACATGATCACAAACGGCTTTGAATTGACCCAATGGGAAAAGATGCGCACTTCGGGCATCGATCATTATTTCAACAAGGTAATCACCTCCGAAAGCAGCAACAGCATGAAGCCCATGCCGGCCATATTTGCCTATGCGGTCGAAGCTGCAGGCGCCTCGGTTGGCGAGAGCCTGATGATCGGCGATGCGCTGGAGGCCGATATCCTGGGCGCTCAAGGCTACGGCATGGACCAGGTTTATTATAATCCTGCCCGGGCGCCTCATTCAGAAAAGCCGACTTACGAGATCGATTGCCTGAGTCAATTGAAGCAGATGCTGTAGTCGCTATGCTTTAGCGGATACGTAGGCCAGGGCCTCATCGAATACGGTATTGATCTGCTCAAACAGATCACCTTCGCGCAGGTAGTCTTCAATGTTTCGGGCAAAGGGTATCGTATCCTTGTGGTCGAGGTATTGCTGTATGCTTTGCCCGATATCCGCCTGCCCGGTGCCAGCAGCAACATAGCCGGTCTTTCCTTCGCGCACGAGGGCGCCTAGCCCGCCTACAGGTGCCACCACCACCGGCTTGCGGAAGCCGTAAGCCATGCTGAGGATACCGCTTTGCGTGGCTGAACGGTAAGGCAGCACCACACAGTCCGATGCCGTAAAATAGCGATCGACCTCTTCATTCGGTACATACCGGTTTTCCATATGTACCTGCTCCCCGATGTTTAATTGCTGTACAAGATCGAAATAGGGTTTGTCGTCTTCGTAGAATTCGCCGACGACCAACAGCTTTAGCCGGCCATTGCGCTTCAGCAAATCCGCAAAGGCTTCCAGCAGCAGATCCAATCCTTTGTATTTACGTACCAGCCCGAAGAACAGCAGCACAGTATCTTCTGCTTCAAAGCCAAATTCTTTTCTCAGGGACAGATCAGGAACGCCGGTATCAGCTCTATAAAAATCATAGATCGGTAGCGCTGAACGAAATATCTTCCGATGAAACATCTGCTCCAGGTACTCCTCTACTGATCTGGAAAGGGCCAGAAAGCAGCGTGCATGCCTGAGACCGTAGCGGGTCAGCATCTTATCAATGCCGTTGGCTTCATGAGAGATGACATTCTCAGTGATGAACATTACCTTTTGCCTGAGCTTCCGGCTTAGCCCGCCGGTAATGCCGCGCATACAGGGTCCGAAAAAAGGATGCCACCAGTCGATGGCGATCAGATCGGGCTGCCGGCGGTTGATATAGCGCGCTACCTTCATCCAGTTAAACGGGTTGAGGCTATGCACCATCCTTTTATTGGGGTAAGAAAGCTTTTTATCGCTGCTGGTATCATATTGCGTTTTGCCCGGGAAAAGGAATCCGGGATAGAGCATTGTAAAATTGATCAGCTCAACTTCGAAGTCCTGCTCCAGCTTATTACACAAATGTGCCAGGAAGATGGATTGCCCGTTCCGGTAAGGACTTCCTGGCCCTATTATGATTATTTTTGCTTTCTTTGTCATCTATTTCAAGAAATTGTGCAAAACTATGAATAATCTGAAAGATGCTCCGATATTAATCACGGGAGGATGCGGCATGGTAGGCTCTCACCTCGCTGATTATTATGCGGAACAGGGGCAGCGTGTTGTTGCTACCTATTATACACATCCGACGATACGACTGGAAGAAGTGCTGGACAAAGCCAATTATGTTCCCTGCGATGTAAGGGACAGCAAAATGGTGACCGATATCATTACGCAATATAAACCCTTGATTATTTATCACCTGGCCGCGCAAAGCTACCCGACTGTTTCGTGGGAGAAGCCTTCTGAAACAATGGATATCAATTCGGGCGGAACCATTAACGTATTTGAAGCGGTAAAAAGCCTGAGAAAGAAAGACCCTGCTTACGACCCGGTGATCCTGATCGCCTGCTCCAGCGCAGAATACGGAGCCAGCCTGAAACCCGAAAATGTCCCGGTGACAGAAGATACAGCCTTGCTCCCCCTGCATCCCTACGGCGTAAGCAAGGTAGCTCAGGACCTGCTGGGTTTCCAGTATTTTGCCAACGATCATATCCGTAGCATCAGGGTACGGATATTCAATACAACAGGCCCACGGAAAACAAATGATGTCGCTTCTGATTTCACCAAACGAGCGGTGCTGTTTGAGAAAGGAGCGATCGATTCTATAGCCACTGGTACGCTCACTACGGAGCGGGCCATTACCGATGTCAGGGACCTGGTACAGGCTCTGGTGCTCCTGGCTGAAAAAGGAGTAGCGGGTGAGGTATACAATGTGTGCGGCAGCAAAAGCTACCGGATAGCCGACGTACTGACCATGATCGAAAAGATCATCGGCCGGCCGCTACCCCACCGCGTTGATCCGACCCTCATCCGGAGCACCGATGAACCGGTAATCTATGGTGATTCTGGCAGGATAATCAGCGCTACCGGCTGGCAGCAACGTATTCCTCTCGAGCAGACCTTAACCGATATGATCGCATACTGGCGGGCAATTTTATAGTATTTCAGGTATTTTGACGTTTCTGTACCGTCGAAACCTCCATTTACCGAAAATTTGTCCACGTTTATCGAAACGGTGTTTAAAAGACCTCAGCGTACATATACTTTTGTGGTATATTAATTGATCTTAAAATGGAAAACGAAGCGACAAAGCCTTACGTACGTAAGCGCCCTGAGCCTAATCATAAATTGGGGGGATTGGTCCTGATAGCGGTTGGTATATTATTCCTGCTCAACAGGATCCCGCAAACCGCGGGCCTTTTTCCCCACTGGTTCTTTACCTGGCCTATGATCCTGATCGCCATCGGTATCTTTACTGGCGTTAAGAATGGATTCCGCCATATTGCCTGGCTTATTTTTATTGCCATCGGCTGTTATTTTCTGCTCTACGAAAACAATCTCATTTCCCTCAACCTGCGCCCCTACGCCTTACCGGCCGGCCTTATCTTATTGGGTATAATCGTACTGGTAAAAAAGAATCGCTTTCACAAGCATCATTATGACCGCTGCCATCGCCACCGGCACGGACGTTTCGGCAAACATCCCTGGGCACCGGAAGCCGGCGACACTGATCAGGCCAACGATATTTCTGACGACGTGGTCAGCATCAACTCGACTTTCGGCAATGTGGAACGTAATGTCTTTTCCAAGAATTTCAGAGGGGGCAATATATCCAGTGTGTTCGGTGGCTGCCAGGTCAATTTTACCCAGGCCGATTTCCAGGGCAGTGCGGTAGTAGATGTATCGGTGATGTTCGGCGGTGTGGACATCATTATCCCGGCCAACTGGAACCTGAAGAACGAGCTTTCCGTGATCTTCGGCGGCATCGAAGACCGCAGGGTGATGTCCAGCACAGCGCACGAATCGGGCAAGACCCTGATCCTGAAAGGCAATATCACCTTCGGCGGGGTGGAGATCAAGAGCTTCTAAGGAGACAGCACCGACATGCCAGGGCTTACCAACACCCATTCAAAATAAACAGGAATGCCTTCATACTTCAACACCCTAAACGTAAAGCTCAGTGCAGCCATCATCCTGCTGACCATCAGCACGGCCCAGTTCTACTGGCTTTGCGCTTTCAAGGGTTTCCCGGTCGACGTGGCCCTGGCCGACGCCCTGGGCAGCAACCTGCTGCTGTACGGTATCTTCCTCTTTCTTGAATATGGCTTCAGCCATTATGTACCACCTATTGCCCGCTATGGCATTATCGCTGCACAAAGCTTCGGCTTCAGCGCTGCCTGGCTGTTCCTTTGCCAGTGGACGCTGAAAAATTCGTTCGACAATAAAGCCTATGCCGATTTCTGGAAAGAGACCTTTTATATACGCGGACTTATCGGCTGGATCCTGATCTGCGACTATAATCTTATTAATTATTTCGTTCGTCACCTGTCCAACCAGGAGTCGGTGAGCGAGCAGGAGCAGCACAGCCTGCAGCTGCGTAAGGAAGCCGAGCTCTTCAAGCTGCGCCAGCAGCTGCATCCGCACTTCCTCTTCAACAGCCTCAATTCGATCAACGCCCTCATCGGCAAAGAGCCCAAGCATGCACGTACCATGGTACAGCAGCTGTCGGAATTCCTGAGACACACACTTAAAAAAGAAGACAATGATCTGATCACCATACAGGAAGAGCTGGACGACCTCCGCATCTACCTCAGCATTGAGCAGGTGCGCTTCGGCCACAGGCTCACTATAGAAGAACATATTCACACCGATTGCATGGAAGCGCGTATACCGCCTTTCCTGCTGCAGCCCCTGGTCGAAAATGCGATCAAATACGGCCTGTACGGTACTACCGGCCCGGTAACCATATACCTTAAAGGAACGCTGACCCAGGAGCAGTTCCTGTTCAGCATTGTCAATCCTTATGACCCTGATGCGGTTACGACAAAAGGGACGGGCTTCGGCCTCGAATCGGTACGGCGCAGGCTGTACCTGCTCTTTGCCCGGAACGACCTGCTCACTGTGGACAGCCGTCCCCCGGCGCCCGGCAGCGACCCCGACAATGCCCACCATTCCTTTACAGCGACCATCAGCATACCGGTTATGCTGCCGGATAAAGAACAACCTGCAACGCTTCCCAACGAACAAGCATTATGAAAACGATACTGATTGATGACGAGCCCCTGGCAAGGTCCCTGCTCGCCGAACTGCTGGAAGATGAAAAAGATATCGAGATCGTCGCGTCCTGCAACGATGGCTTTGAAGGCATGAAGGCCATCCAGGAGCACCAGCCGGATCTTATTTTCCTGGATATCCAGATGCCCAAGATCACCGGCTTCGAGCTGCTGGAGCTGCTCGATAACCCGCCCAAGGTGATCTTTACCACCGCTTACGACGAGTATGCGCTTAAGGCTTTTGAAGTGAATGCGCTCGACTACCTGCTCAAGCCGGTGAGCATCGACCGGTTGCAGAAGGCATTGGAAAAGGTACGGACCCAGATCAGGCAACCGGAGACAGATACACCCAAAGACATGAGCGCCCTGCAGCTGCCCGAGCAGTCGCAGCGGATCGTAGTGAAAGACGGCGGCCATATCAAGATCATCCCATTGCCCGAAGTGCTGTACATCGAAGCGGCAGATGATTACGTGAAGGTAACCACGACCGACAAATACTACCTGAAGCACCAGCGCATGGCGCATTTTGAGGCGCAGCTACCGGCACATCAGTTCGTAAGGGTGCACCGTTCCTACATCGTGAATGTACAGCACATCCATAAAGTGGAACTTTATGAAAAGGAAAATTATTGCGTGATCCTGCGCAACAATGCGAAAATACCGGTGAGCCGCAGCGGCTACGCTAAATTAAAGACGGTGCTCGGCATTTAAGCAAACGATAGAGAAGTCAAGTTTTGAAAAACTTGACTTCTCTATCGTTCCGGAAGCTATAGCAGCAGCTTCCGCGTGTACGGGAACCAGTCGTTGTCTTCCAGGTCGACCACCAGCATCCCTGCCTTATTGGCTTCTACCCTGCTGTAAATGAGCTTCGCGGCCTTTCCCGTATTGCCGTCATCCAGATGGCTGAAGGGCTCGTCAAGCAGCAGCCACTGAAACGGCTGTAGCAAGCTCCTGACAATAGCCACCCGCTGCCGCTCACCATAGGAAAGGGTTTCGGCTTTTTGCTCCCATTTCCCTTCAAGGCCCAGCTGTTGGAGCCATTCCCGCGCTTCATCTTCGCTCACAGCATTCGTAAGGCTTCTCTTGATATTAATGTTTTCGGCTACAGTAAGATCGCCAAAAAGCCTCAGGTCCTGGAAGACGATGCTGATCGCCCCGCTGCGCAAGGCCGCCAGCTGGTTGTCATCCTGCCGGCGAATATCTTTTCCTTCCCAGGCTGCTGTGCCGGTATAGTCGTCGCGCAAGCCGTAGAGGATATGCATGAAGGTAGACTTTCCTTTACCCGAAGGCGCGCGGAAAAACACTTTCTCACCCGGCTGTATCGTCTGGACCTGTCCCCAGATATCGGAATGCTGTTGTCCCAAACGGCTTTTCAAAGGCTCGGGCACAAGGCTGTTGATCTGTAATTGCATCGGCAGCTATTGAAGATGAGTTAACGCAGGCAACCATTCGCCCCATACTTTTTTCTTGTCCATCCAGCCGCCCAGCTGAACAGTTTCCACCTTATGATCGCTTCCGACATAATACTTCGTCGGGAAGCCCAGGAAAAGCTGGTGCTCGTAAAAATAATCGTAAGGTCTCAGAATGATGTACAGGTTAGGACGGTCCATGTGGCCGTCAAATTTATGTCTCACCGCCGCGGTATCGGGGTCGGTAGTGAAGTAGACAAAATCAAAATCTTTATAGCGGTCGCAGGCTTCGAGGTACAAAGGCAGCTCAAACTTGCAGGGCAGGCAGGATTCGGAGCTGATATAGACAAAAGCCGGCCGCCGGGCCGCTTTAAAATCATACGCCTTGCCGTTCAGCGTGGCAAATGACTCCTGCACCGGAAATGCCTTCCCCGATTTATCCAGGATAAACTGATCGTTCCAGGACAGCTTCTTCTGCTGGCCTGCAGCTTCATGCCCTGCAAGCACGAAAAGCAGAATATACCCGGCGTAAAAAAGAAATTTATTCATAAGCGCTCTAGTTACGGCCTTTCCCGCCCAGCATGGGTACAAAGCTGAAATGATCGAGGGTTTCTTCTTCGTAGCCGGAGGCTGTTTTCGTAATCCGCTTCATCAGCTGCACACTGCCCTCATCGTCTGCATCCACCGGAATGATCATGATACCGCCCGTTTTCATTTGCTCGATCAGCTTCGGTGGTACAAAAGGCGCGGCGGCGGTAATGATCACTTTATCGAAAGGTGCAAAGGAAGGCAGCCCTTCAAAGCCATCGCCGTAAAAGCGCTTCAGGTGCGGGTATCGCTTCAGGTAAAAGAAATCGTTGTTGTGCTCAAATAATTGCCTTTGGCGCTCGATCGTATAGACCCAGGCGCCCATTTCGGCCAGCACACAAGCCTGGTAAGCGCTGCCGGTACCGATCTCCAGTATTTTATCAAAACGTTTCACCTCCAGGAACTGGCTCTGATAGGCGACAGTATACGGTTGGGAAATAGTTTGTCCGGCCAGGATGGGGAAGGCGCGGTCTTCGTAGGCGATCCGTTCAAAAGCCGGATCCAGGAAATAATGGCGGGGAATACGCCCCATAGCTTCCAGCACTTTTTCATCTTTGATCCCCTTTTCACGCAGCTCTGCTATCAGTTGCTTACGCAAGCCTTTATGCATAAAACTCTCCTCTTTCTCCAATCGGTGTAACATACTGCAAAGATACTCGAAGCAATTGACCGGAGCGATGATGTGTAAAAGTTTTGTCAATGTCTTGACACGATCGCGCCCCTTGTACTGCCGTAAACCGGGATATTAGCTTATATTGAAGCTTGAAACCGGCGTCGCCTATGCGTTTGAAATACACCTTCCTCCTTTTGTTCGCCACGGTATCGGCTGCAGCACAGAACAAAGACCTGCCGCTCTCGTTAAGCATTTTCAATAATGGCACTTCGCTGCCGGGCCGCGGCTATGCCGGCGTCTTCAGCAAGACGATACATCCCGGTATCAGCCTGGGCACTGCACACCTGTATCGTAAAGGGATACACTCCGAACTCTTCCAGACGCTTAAGCTGGGCTATTTCTACCATCAATACAACCAGCATGGCCTGCAGCTGTATTCCGAGCTAGGCTACCGCTACCTTACGGGCAGCGGCTTCTATGGTGAAGGTCTGCTAGGCGCCGGCTACCTGCATTCTTTTGCCGATGTGCAGCAATTCCGCCTGGAAAACGGCCGGTATGTAAAGAAAAAGAACTGGGGCCGGCCGCAGCTGATGGCTACCCTCTCGCTGGCCCTGGGCTATGACCTTAAGCCTCATTGCGGCTTGCCCCTGAAGTTCTTCCTGCAATACCAGTTCTGGCTGCAAACACCCTTTGTGAACAAATATGTACCGCTGCTGCCCAATACTGCTTTGCATCTTGGCGCGATCTATTCTTTAAGGTGGCATAAACAAACAGCACTACCGGATCATGAAATATAATTATATCCTCTTCGGCCTCCTGGCCATACTGCTTTCTTCTTGTAGTAAAAAAAAGATCGAAGCAACCCAGGTCTGTACTGCACCGGCCTACCCTGCGCATCCCAAAGCCAGCCGGTTCCAGGACGTGCTCGATACCTATACCCAAAAGGGTTTGCCAGGCATTGCGCTGCTGGTAAGGGACGGGCAAGGCACCTGGGCAGGTGCTTCGGGTATGGCCGACATCGAAAAGGGAATACTGATGCAGCCCTGCCATATTTCCAAAGTAGCCAGCATCACCAAGATCTTTATAGCGACACTGGCTTTCCGCCTGGCCGAACAAGGTAAGCTGGATATCGACGCCCCGGTAAAAAGCTATCTGGATGCAGATCAGCTGAAGAACATTGCCAACGCCGACCAGGTGACTGTACGGCAATTGCTGAACCACACTACCGGCATTTACGATGTGATCGAGGATAATAGCTTTTATCTTGATGTGCTGAACAATCCGCCGCGACATCGTAACCAGGAAGATATCCTCAGGTTTGTTAGGGGCAAGGAAGCCGCTTTTGCGCCGGGAGAAGGACCTGGATACTCCAACACCAATACCCTGCTGCTGAGCATGATCATCGACAAAATAGGCGGCAAGCCGCACCAGCAGCTCCTGCACGATGAAGTGATCGACCGGCTGCAGCTGAAAAACACTTACTATTATTACCACGATGCTTTACCGGAAGACAAAGTAGCCCAGGGTTATTACGATCTCTACAATAACGGCAATATCGAGAACCTGTCCAGCTACAATACAGGCAGCGGCAATGGCTACACCGGTCTTTATTCCAATGTATTCGACCTGCTCACTTTTATTGACGCCCTGCTCATCAGCAAAACGCTGGTGAGCCCTGCTTCACTGCAGCAGATGCTTACCTTTAATCCTAAAGAGGAGGAAGACAGCGACCGCCTGCTGGGGCCTGGAGTCATGAAGGATTTCATCCACCGCAGCAATAATGAATACGCCTACGGGCACCGTGGCAGGGACCTGGCCTATAGCGCCGACCTGTTCTATTTCCCGGAGAAAGACCAGGTAATGGTGTTGATCGTCAACTATGGCACTGATGGCGATAGCCGCCTCAGGCCAACCTTTTATGATTTGCGCACAGCGGTTATCGACGCGATGATGCAATGATGCAGTAGCTACTATTGATTTTCACACATGAATTTCTTGCTCACAACGGCAAAGCGGCGCAAGCCGCAGGAACCGCTGCACGTCCCCCTACCGGCAGGCAGAAGAAACAAAACCGGCCAGGGGTTTACAATGCCCTGACCGGTTCACGCTTGTATAAGTAGCATATGCACAGCAGCTCCGCTATTCCTCGGCAGTCCCAAAAAAGGCAATCGCCCGAAACACCCTGAAGAAATCTTTCGTTCTGCGTCCGGCCGGTATCGCTGCTTTCACCTTCTGTATAAACCCTGTCAGGAACCGGCTTACCATTGCAGCTTCGGATGCGTTCAGTTCCTGCTTCGCATATTTCAATTTCAGGTAAGGTAAAATGAATGCGGTATAGTTGGTGTGCAATTGCTCATCCACCCACTGCGCCTGCTGCAGCGCTGTACGGCTGCCTTTGAAATAGCCCAGCTGGTGCAGGTAGAAACCCGAAGCTCTGTACGACCAGTAAGCTTTCTGCCCGGTGCTGCCAGCCGAACGATAACGCATACGGAAATAAGCATAGATCAAACGCGGCAGGAAGAGGAACACCAACAGGGTGAAGCCGATGCTGATACCGGCTCCGATAAGGATCGCCTTCCAGTTGGTTGGCTTCTCCCGCTCTTCCTTCTGGGCTTGCTGCTGCTGTTTGGCTTTGGTCGTCAGCTTCAGGTGCAGCTCGTCGATCGGCTCGGGATCAGGGAAACGCTTGATCAATGCCTCTGCTTGCTCATTGTTTTGCGGCATCAGGTTTTTGAAAGCCTCTGCGTAGGAGACCGCTGTTGCACTATCGCCGGGGCGGACATCACCGATCGACACATCGATACTGTCCCTGGTAATAACGGCAATACCCATATCGAGTTTGACTTTAACCGGCGTCGACAGCTTGTATTCCCGGTCATGATACACCATGCGCAGCAGGTTCAGGCTAATGATCCTATTGGCCGTATCGACCGTTTCTACCGTGCCATCGCCGGCAAGGTAAGCCTTGGGCGGCTGCATCGGCGGCGTGCCATCGGGCGCAGGGCTTTGCTGCGCCTCCTCATTGCCCACCGTAGTGTCAAAGTCCAGCCAGCCGTAGCCCGGGAAATAAAGCTGCACCCAGGCATGCGCCTGATCGGCGTAATACCAATACCAGCCTTTATTCTTATTGCTACGGTCCACCGTCATAAACCCTACGGTAATGCGCGAAGGAATACCGAGCGATCGCAGCATGAACAAAGTGGCCCCGGCATAGTAAGCACAGTAGCCCTTATGATTCTCAAACAGGAAGTATTGCAGCTTGGAAGCATCCGGGATATCCGGCACGCCGGGATTGTCGGTATAGCTGAACAGCGGTTCGCCGTTCTCATCTTTGGATAAGAAGTAGTCCCGGATCGCCAGCATTTTATCTACCGGTGTGGTCTTTCCTTTGGTCACCTCAACCGCCAGCTGACGGATGCGGTTAAACTTCGCATCCGAGGGCATGAAAGTATAATATTTCATCAGCCTGGGATCTACTCCTTCATAGCCTTTTACCTTGCGTAGTATTTCGAAGCGCTGTTCCTGGAACCGTTGTATCTGGGGATCGGGTGCATTGTATACAAAGTAGGCGCTATTGAGCTCGGAGATCATGCTCTTGGCCCGGTAAGCCGATTTGAATTCGCCTTGAAAATCTTTTTCAATCGTGATCGGCTGTACAAAGAAAGAGGTGCTGGGCGCAATAAAGGTCGAAGCGGACAATTGCTTTTTATACACTTCTATGTCGACGGTGCGACGCAGCTTCTCTGTCAGTGCATAGGCCAGCACCGATGAATCGTGCTTGGGAAAGAACAGCGGCAGCTTCGAAGGATCCGGCTCGAAGAGATCGCTTGCCGGCAGCAAGGAATCCTGCTCGAAGGTCTCGGTCAGCGTATCGAAACGGGAATAATAAAAGGCAGTCAGGTATAGCGGGTTGGGAATTTCCGAGTTGGGAAAAAAATTATCAATATGCGCGGCAAAAAGCAGCTCGTTGCTGCGGCCCAGGCTTCCCCTCAGCTGGGTATAGCGTTGCAGGTCGAAGGTGTTGTCCTTATTCTTTTTCAGCATGCTGTTCTTTCCCTCTTCGCCGCCACCGCCGAATTCGGCAATGGTCTCCTTGATCTCTCCGCGGTTAAAGTAGATCACTCCGGAGAGCAGCAGCACCGCCAGACCGGCAAACAGCACCAGGCGCCGGGTAATGAACCACCAGAATTTTTGCCCTTTGTCTTTATAGTTACGGATCAGCTCTGCCGTAAACACAATGTACAGGGAGTAAATAATGACCGGCCCGATAATGAGGCCGTATTGCAGCAAAACATCATAACCCCTGTCGTTGAAGAACAGCTCGCTCCGCTTGGCGATAAGCAGGATACAGGTGCTGAGGAACAAAGCCGAAATGACGATCGAAAAAAAACGCAGCCGGATAAAGCCCCAGCCGATCAGCCAGCCGGCAAGGAAAGTGATGGAAAAGACACGAAAACGGATGGACAGGAAGAAGGTGTCGAACTCTCCTATCGCGGTCGCGTCAATCCCTTTGTAAACGAGATACAAGACGACAGCCAGGATGAGAAAGGGCGGCAGGAAGCGGAAACGGAACGAATACAGCAGCGCTGCGCTGCCCATACCTGCAGCTACATATAAGGTCTGCTGCCAGGTCTGATTGTTGAGCACAACATAGTACTGGTTGGCATTCCATAACAGGAAATAGCAGACCAGCAGCGTGGGCAAGAGTAAAAAAATGGCCTTCGCCAGCAGTTCATTGACCGGGGTTGCTCTCTGGATACGCATAATAGTCAAATGTAAGAAGTTCCCACCTTGCAAAAAAGTGAAACCTCATTTGACAAGAGCATCAGGCCAACAGCTCATACACAGCGATCAGGCCGGCTGCCTGGTCGAGCAGATCGGTAAGCGACTGCAGCTCTGCCAGGGTAAGGCACAGCGTCAGGGTACGATTGACTGGCAGGGAAACACATTTCTGGCCGGGGCCTGGAAATACCTCTGAACGATACTCCTGCTCCATATCTGCATATTCCTTCAACCGTTGAAACTGGTGGGGTCTGAGCGTTACGGCCACTACACCAAAAGCCAGTTGGATACGGCTGCATTCCGTACAGCGGATAATATAGCCATCGGCTGACCGGGCAAGCGTTTGGGTATTACACATAGGACAAAAATATCTAAAGCGGCTTGCCATTGCTTTCAAAATCGGGAAAACCTTTGCTGCCTGCTCGTAAAATGACGGCTACCTGACAATCGGCTTTATTGATAGGCTTATTGCAAAGGCAATGCTAACGCCAACCTTTATACTGAACGGCTGTTGTATCTTTACCCTACCATTTAAAAATCAATTTACTGATGAGCAACAAGCTGGTTTCCGTCAATCCGTTTACGGGCAAAGAGATCACTCACTACAATACCGATACCCCTACAATCATCAAACATAAGCTGGAGCAATCGCATAAGGCCTTCGGGAAATGGAGCAAGGTTTCCGTAAGGCAGCGCGCAGCGTACCTGAAAGCACTGGCCGACTATCTGCAAAAGAATAAAAAGAGCATGGCCGAGCTGGCTACGCTGGAGATGGGCAAGCCTTATGTGCAAAGCGTTACCGAGATTGAAAAAAGTGCTACGACCCTTACTTATTATTCTGACAACGGTCCCCGCTTCCTCGAGCCGGAACCGGTAGAGACCGATGCCCAAACCAGCTATGTAAGCTTCCAGCCGCTGGGTACCGTGCTGGCCATTATGCCTTGGAACTTTCCGTACTGGCAGGTTTTCCGGGCCATGGGGCCAATACTGATGGCCGGCAATGCTATGGTGCTGAAACATGCCTCCAATGTGACCGGTTGTGCGCTGGCTATCGAAAAAGCGCTGCAGGAAGCGGGCCTTCCTGAATATCTTTTCCAGACGCTGATTCTTTCTTCTTCCGAAATGGAACCCGTGATCGCGCATAAATACATTAATGCGGTAACCTTTACCGGCAGCAACGGTGGCGGCAGCAAAATAGCGGAGATCGCCGGCAAGTACCTGAAAAAGCAGGTGCTGGAGCTGGGCGGAAGCGACGCTTACCTGGTACTGGAAGATGCCGACCTGAAAAGAGCTGTAGAGGTATGCGTTACTTCCAGGCTGAACAATACCGGCCAAAGCTGTATCTCCGCCAAACGGTTCGTGGTGCACGAAAAAGTGCGGGCAACCTTTGAAAGCCAGATGGTGGCGCTGATGCAGGAAAAGAAATACGGCGACCCAATGAATACCTCCATGCAGCTGGGTCCTATGGCCCGCCACGACCTCCGCGACCAATTGCACAAGCAGGTGCTGGACAGCGTGGAGAAAGGCGCTAAGATTCTCTGCGGCGGCTTTATTCCCGATGAGCCCGGCGCCTTTTACCCGCCAACGGTACTGACCGGGGTAAAGAAAGGGATGCCTGCCTATGACGAAGAGCTTTTCGGCCCTGTGGCCGCCATTATCGCGGCAAAGGACGAAGAAGAGGCGATCCGCATCGGCAACGATTCCATCTTCGGCCTCGGCGGAGCAGTATTTTCCAGGGACATCAAAAGAGCGGAAAGAATTGCGGAAGAAGAGCTCCAGGCCGGCAGTGTATTTGTCAACGATTTTGTGCGCTCCGACGCCCGCATGCCCTTCGGAGGTATCAAGCAAAGCGGCTATGGCCGTGAACTCAGCTATTACGGCCTCCGTGAATTCGTCAATATCAAGTCGATTTTTGTACGCTAGTCCCGGTTTATAAAGCAATTACTCTGTAACTTTAGGCCTTATTCAAACCACATAAGCTATGTTTACTTACCTCGCGCTGGGAGATTCTTATACGATTGGTGAACAGGTGCCGGCTACAGATAATTTTCCCAACCAGACGGCCATGCTGCTCCGGAGAGAATATGTAACGCAGATAGCCGATCCTCATATTATTGCTGTAACCGGCTGGACGACCGACGAGCTGGCTGCAGCGATCAAGGAAGCGGGCTTACGGGAGACCTTCGATGTGGTCACCTTGTTGATCGGTGTGAATAACCAATACCGGGGTCGCGATATCGAGAATTATAAAAAGGAATTTGCACAGCTGCTCAACAAAGCCATTCTCTTTGCCAATGGCCGCACGGGCAGAGTATTTGTCCTGTCCATTCCCGACTGGGGCGTAACCCCCTTCGCTGAAGGCCGCGACCGCAAAGCAATTGCAGACGAGATCAATGCGTTTAATATTGCCAACCGCTCTATTGCGCTGGCCTATAAATGCCATTACATCGACATCACGGCCGGCACCCGCCAGCACGGAACAGATGAACAATACCTTACACCGGATAAGCTGCATTACTCCGGCAAAGAATACCATGACTGGGCGCTGAAATTGGCGCCGGCTGTGGCCGCAGCGCTGAAAAGCTGAGCTGTTCCGTCAGTGATACCGCCAAAGAAAATTGCAATCATCATTTTACCGAACGGGGAATGTTGCAGCCGGCGCATGACAGACAACATTCCCCGTTTCCTTATCGGTCTCAGCCCAGCCAGGAGCGCAATAATACGGCTTCGACGATGCGGTTGCAGCAGAAACAGCAAGGGCTGCCCGGAAAACCAGGCAGCCCTTGCTCATATTCCCTGACACATTCTTAGTTCACGTCTATGTCAATCACATTGTCGCAATTAATCCAGGTCTGGTAACCACATATGTAATAGTAGGACAGGCACTTCATTTGTGTAATAGGACCGGTGGTATCTTCCGGGCGCGTGCGGCTTGTCATGCACGGCGTCATATTCGACTCTCCTCCATTTACAGCATCTCTGCTTTCTTTATCCAGCGTGATGATCACATTTTTCTTTAATGTCAATCTTGGTTGTACTTTATTTTTTTTCATCGAAAGGGTATTTTACAAGAGAAAAAAAGAATAAAGGTAACGAAATTACAGTCCGGAGTACATTAATTATTGGGCATCTTTTATATCCACCAGCTCCACGTCAAAAATGAGGATCGCATTTGCCGGTATCTTCGGCCCCCTGGCCTGCGGGCCATAAGCGAGACCCGACGGAATATATAACGTCGCTTTTCCTCCTTTGTTCAATAAAGCGATACCTTCGTCCCAGCCGGCGATCACATTGTGCTGTCCCAGCGGGAATTCGATGGGCGCTACGTGGTTGAAAGCGGAATCGACGCTTGAATCAAACGTCTCCCCGTCCATATTCACACCGGTATAGTTAACGGCCACAGTCTTGCCTGCAGCAGCCAGCGGACCGGTGCCTTCTTTATGGATCACGTAGTATAGCCCTGAGGAGGTTTTCTTTGCATTGGTTACACCCTTCTTTGTCAGGTATTCCCGGATCAGCTTATCATCGGTTGCCGCCTGCTCCGCTACTTTTGCAGCCTGCATTTCCTGGGCTTTGGCGTTTTCGGCCTGCACTTCAGCTTTGCTCTTGATCTTCACCATCTTTACCTCCCAGTACACATAGGCATTCTTGGCAGTCCATTCCGGCTTAGGCTGATGCGCCCTGGCGGCAATGGTATCGAGGCGGATCCTGAATACAGTGCTGTCGCCTTCCTTCATCAGGCGGATACCGCTCATAAGATCGCCTTTGACGGCCGATTGCTGAACCGGGATCGGCACCGGCTTGCCCATATTGGCCATATCGCTGTTTACCATCAGGCTATCGTCGATCCGTTGCTTAATGGTCAACTCGACCACATCACCTTCTTTGGGGTTCAGGAGGCCTTTCCCGCGGGTAATTGTTTTGTATTCCAGGTTATCGGGTCCCATAGTGAACCCACCGGTAATCGGTACGGCTTTAAATGATTTTCTCGCGCCTGTAGTAGCAGTTTTTTTTGCCACGGGCTTCTTTTTTACCTGGGCATTTGTGGCCGTCGCACAGAACAGCGCGCCTGCAGCCAGTAATAATGAGGTGTATTTCATGTACTTCTGTTTTGCTTTGGGTATTTAAAGTTAATTGTGTATGCTTGTCAGACAGCTTTCCTGCGGGAAGTGTTGGCCGGTCCTTATTTGAAGCTCAGCAGCTCAATGTCAAAGATCAGCACCGCATTCGGTGGTATTTTGTCGCCCGCGCCATGATCGCCATAACCCAGATTCGAAGGCAGATAGAAAGTGGCCTTGGTTCCTTTCTTCATAATGGCTACGCCATCGTCCCAGCCCTGGATCACGCCATGCTTGCCCAGCTGAAAGCTGAACGGCTCTACATGGTGAAAGGCAGGATCTACATTGGAATCGAATTTCTCTCCTTTAAGATTCTGCCCGGTGTAGCTGACGCTTACCGTCTGGCCGGCTTTGGGGCTGGGACCTGTACCCGGTGTGTGGATCACATAGTAAAATCCTGAAGGGCCTTTTTTCGCATTTTTGATACCCTTAGCTTTAAGATAATCCTGGATCAGCTTATCATCGATGCTTTTCTGCTTGCTTTCCTTTGCAGCAGTCTCTGCAGCTACCTGCTCCTTGGTTTTAATGCTCACCATTTTGATCTCCCATACGGCATAGTCGCCCGATCTTACCCAGGCTGGCTTGGGCTGATGCGCCCTGACGGCCAGTGTATCCATCAGCATACGGAATACAACACTATCACCGGCCTTCATCTTCAGCAGGCCGCCCATCAGATCACCTTTCATCGTGGGCGCGGCGAAAGGCTGCGGTACAGGCTGTCCCTGGTTCATCTCCATAGTATTGATCATGATAGTATCGCCGATCCGGAACCGTACATGCATCTCGCCGAGATCGCCGGGCTTGGGCACTACGGTACCATTACCCCGGGTAACAATTTTATAATCCAGCCCATCGGGGTCCTTGATAAAGTCTTTGTCGTCTGCGATAGAGGGCCGTGGCTGCTGTGTTTCCTGGGCAACGGCCTGCTGAGCTGTGGCTTTGGCAGAACCCGCATCCGTTTTCTTGGCACTACAGCTGTTAGTGGAAATAACCAATGCACAGCCGGCGATGATAAGCGATGAGTACTTCATTTTCTTAAGCGTTAATATAATTTTCAGGTTATTTGCTTACCGGAACTTCCTTGCTGGTTGCCGGCAGTATATTCAATAAGGTTTTCAGTTTCTTTACGGTCTCTTCAAGAGAGAGCTGAGAGCGTCCGCCGGCAGCATTAAAATGCCCGCCGCCATTGAAGTGCTGTGCGGCAAAGGTGCTGACATCGATATCGCCTTTGCTGCGGAAAGACATCCTGATCTCGTCCTTCTTTTCCGTAAGCAGCACGGCCATATTTACAGCTTCGATGCTGAGCGGGTAGTTGACCACGCCTTCGGTATCGCCCGTTGCAATCCGGAACTGCTGCTGGTCGCTCTGCGAGAGAGCAATGATACCGACATGCTGCCGGGGATAAATCTCCATTTTCTGGTACAGGACATAGCCCAGGAAGCGCATCCGCTCAGCACTCCAGCTGTCGTAGATATGCTGGTGGATGACCGCATGGTCGAGGCCGCGGCGTTTCAGATCGGCCAGCATTTCATGTACGGCCGCCGTGGTAATGGGAAAGCGGAAAGAGCCGGTATCGGTCATGACCCCGGTGTACAGGCATTGGGCCACGTCGTTATTGATAAGCGTGTCGTCTCCCGCAAGCCGGATAAAATCGTACACCATTTCGCAGGTCGAACTTTTTTCGGGTTCGCTCATGCGGTAGTCAAAAGCAGCGACATCCGGATTCAGGTGATGGTCGATCAGCACTTTAGGCTGGGTGGCCTGCCGCAAAGGCTCTTCCATTGTTTTGATGCGATCGAGCCTGCTGAAATCCAGGCAAAAGATAAGATCGGCCTCCTGCAACTGTTTCAGGCAAGCTTTCGGCTCCGATTCAAAATTCAGCACGGTGTCAATACCCGGCAGCCAGAGCAGGAAATCGGGCACTTCGGAAGGGGAAACCACTACCGGCTCATGCCCCTTTTGCCGCAGGTAATGATACAGGCCGAGCGTAGAGCCCAGGGCATCGCCATCCGGCTTGTGATGGGTGGTGATCCATATCTTTTTCGGCTCCTGCAGTAAAGGTAATACGTCTGTAATATTGTTCATATCGATCCGGGAGTTATCATCTGTCTTTCAGGGACAGCCAAACACCCAAGTATTGTGCTTAAGCTTAGAAATAATCGTTTTCCTTCAGCAGCTGAGGCTATAAGCTGTCGCCCCATGGCCACGGGATACGCGCAAATGTAATACAAAAACCCGCATTTGCGCGGGTCGGCGGTGGTGCTTATCCTATTTAATCGTTATTTCAGGAATAGGGCTGGCCTTACCTGGATTGGAGCAGCCGTTCCATCACATAGAAGACGGCAGGACAGGATTCCGAGTTCTTCAGGGTAAGGCCCGGCTGTTTGATCAGCACATCTTCGCCGGTATACGGATACCGGGCGCAATCCCGGGGCCGGTCTTCATAAATGCCGCAATAGTTGTCGGCGCCAAGGAAAGGGCAGGGCGGACTGGTAACGACATAATCGCCGTCTTCATCCATACGCAGATAAGTGGCGATAAAAGCAGATTCCTTCATGCGCAACCGCCGTGCGATGCGTTTAATATCGGGCATCTTGAAACGCGGAGAATAGTTACGGCAGCAATTGGCGCAGCTGAGGCAATCGATCTTGCTGAAGGCTTCTTCATGTAGCTCCGGCAGCTGTTCCAGCACTTTATTCTTAGGTGCGCGCTTCAGGAAATCCTTGTAGGCTTTCGCGTGCTCCTTCGCAGTTTGTGTGTATTGGTCCAGGTTGACCGTTCCCATATCCTTCTTCATAATTCATGCCTCCTTTTCGGGAATGGCTTCGCTACGAGGCGAACGAGCCTTTTATCTCTTCAAAATAGCCGGTCTTTTTGTTCTTCCTTACATTATCCCAGTTGTAGTAACGCCCGTTCATAGCCACATAGACGCCATGCGGCAGGGTTTGCAGGAAGGCCAGCGCTGCCCCCAGGTTGAAGAAGCCGTCGGAGCTGCCAAACTTGTAAGGGATCATGGCCCCGGTGATCACAATGGTTTTGTCCAGGCCGGCCTTTGCCAGGTACTCGGCTGTTACCTGCATGGTATCCGTGCCATGAGTAAGGAGGATGCGCTCCTCCGGCGCCGACCGGCAATTATGCAGGATCAGCTCCCGGTCATTATCCGTCATCTCAAGGCTGTCCACCATCATCAGCGTACGGATCTCGGCCTCTACTGTACAGCGGCCCAGCTTCAGCATTTCGGGTACATGCGTTTCCTCAAAGTCGAGCTTGCCGTTGATCATATCGTACTCCTTGTCGAAAGTACCGCCGGTAATCAGTATGCGTATGGACATGTGTTAAACGTTAGATATTAGATATTAGATGGGTATGGTGTGGGAATTGGAAATTAGAAATTGATGCGTAGATTTTGAAATTAGTATTCTGACTTTGGAAATTAGAATTTGGATTTTTGAAATTGAAAGCCGAAAACAGGAACAGATCTTCCTATTTCCGGCTTCCTTATGCTACATTTTGTTTTTTGATGAACAAGTTCAACTTAGGGCCTAACTTATTAATGATCGTTGTGATCTCCTGCGTTTGTTCTTCCGACAGAATATTTCTTTTTATGCCTTCCTTAACCGCGCTTTGGTTTCCTCCAATGAACCTCTGGCAATGATATAGAATCGTTTTCTGTCTGCTGCCGAAAACCTTCCATAGCCTTCTGCCAGATTTGCAGCAATACTATTCGCCGCCCTAATCAATTGAATCCCCAACGTGAGTCTCGCTTTATTATTCCATTGATCATATGCCTTCCAGACAATATCAGAAAGGTCTTCTGCCAGGCAATAAATATTCAACTGATACACCGGTATGTATGACATCGTAATTTCAAATATAACAATTTCAAATTACGAATTCTCCTCACAATTTCTCCAGCACTGCGGTGATGCCTTGCTGCAGCTCCGCTTCGGTGATGGGTTGTTTCACGAATTCCTTACCGGTAATATAATTGTACAGTTCGGCGTAACGGTCGGTAACACTGTTCACGAATTCGTCGGTCATTTCGGGGACCTGCTGCCCTTCTTTGCCCTGGAAGCCGTTGGCCATCAGCCATTCCCGTACAAATTCCTTGGACAGCTGACGCTGGTCTTCACCTTTCGCCTGGCGGTCCTCAAACCCGTCTTTGTAGAAATAGCGGGAAGAGTCGGGCGTATGGATCTCGTCGATAAGGTAAATGGTATCGCCGATCTTACCGAATTCGTATTTGGTATCTACCAGGATCAGGCCGCGTTCGTTGGCCATCTGGCGGCCGCGCTCAAAGAGGGCGCGGGTATACTTTTCCAGCTGCTCGTAATCTTTTTCCGATACCAGGCCTTGCTTGATGATCTCTTCACGGGAAATATCCTCGTCATGACCTTCATGCGCTTTGGTTGTAGGGGTGATGATCGGCTCAGGGAAATAATCGTTCTCCTTCAGGCCTTCGGGCAGGAGAACGCCACACAGCTCACGGGCGCCGGTCTTGTACGTACGCCAGGCATGGCCTGTAAGGTTGCCGCGGATCACCATTTCCACGGGGAAAGTCTCACATTTCAGACCAATGGTAGCATTGGGCAGGCTTGTGCCATCCAGCACCCAGTTCGGTACGATATCTTTGGTCGCATCCAGGAAGTAGGCTGCGATCTGGTTCAATACCTGGCCCTTGAAAGGAATGGGCCGGGGTAAAACCACGTCGAAAGCAGAAATACGATCGCTGACCACCATGGCCAGGTGCTTGTCGCCGATGGTATAGACATCGCGTACTTTTCCTTTGTAGAATGCGGTTTGATGAGGCAGTTGTAACATAATATGAAGCAGTGATTGTTTAAATTAAGCGGCAAAATTACAGAATGACGGACAAATACCATGATTGTGTTTAGAACTGCTACCAAAGCATCTCCGGCAGCGCTATTGGCCGGCCAGCAGCGCCAGCACCATCAGCACCAGGCCGATGACCAGGCCGCTTAACGCGCCCAGCATCTGGAACTTTTGCTTTTCGCGCCCCAGATGCTCATGCAGCAGCGCCTCGATTTTCCCTTCTGGCAGGGCTTCCAGCCTGGCTACCAGGGCTTTTTCAATATCGAGCTGCTCCGTTAGCCCGCCTACATAACGCCCCAGCAGGTTCGGCAGCAGCAGGTCGATCTCGTCCATCAGGCTTTTCTTCATCATGTCGATGGTCTTATCACCGATAAACATAGCGATTGCCGGCATTTTTTCCTTCAGCTTCTCTTTGAGAAAAACATCGATATGGGCTTCAATTATGGGGCTGAGCACTTTAAGCTTCTCCGGATCGGCAAGGCGGGCGGCCAGTGTATCGACATGCAGCACCTGCGCAGAAGCATAACGGCCGGCAGCGGCAGCCAGGGCCGGCGCTTTGGCCGGAATCAGCTTACGGAACAGGTAATTGACAAAAAGAAGATTGGCCAGCCAGCCCAGCAACGCTCCCACAACAGGGAAAAGGAAAAGATACATCCGGCAAAAATAATGAGGGTTTACGGGATAACCTACAGCATACAAACACGAAATTTCTCTTGCTTCGAACGGCTTCCAAGCACGACCATCCGGCATCGATAAATATCCTAACTTTGCGTTCCTTAAAAAAAGTAATTTTTTAACCCGATGATACACATTACCCTACCCGATGGCTCCGTACGCGATTACGAAGCCGGCGTGTCCGCGCTGGATGTAGCAAAATCCATCAGCGAAGGATTGGCACGCAAGGTGCTCGCCGCCGAGATCAACGGCGAAGTGGTGGATGCCTTCCGCCCCATTAACCAGGATGCTTCTCTGAAGCTGCTGACCTGGGACGACAAAGGCGGCAAATCGACGTTTTGGCACAGCTCGGCCCACCTGATGGCCGAAGCGATAGAAGATATATTCCCCGGCACCAAATTCGGTATCGGTCCGGCTATTGAAACGGGTTTTTATTACGACATCGACCTGGGCGACCGTAAGATCGAAGAGGAGGACCTGCTCAAGATCGAGAAGAAATTCAAGGAGCTGGCTTCAAAAAAAGAACAATACAAACGCAGCGAGGTATCTAAAGCCGACGCCATACAATATTTCACCGAGAAGGGCGACCAGTACAAGCTGGAGCTGATCGACGGGCTGGAAGACGGAAAGATCAGCTTTTACCAGCAGGGTAACTTTACCGATCTCTGCCGCGGACCACATATTCCCAACACCGGCTTTATCAAAGCGGTGAAGCTGACCAATATTGCCGGCGCTTACTGGCGGGGCAATGAGAAGAACAAAATGCTGACCCGCATCTACGGTGTTACCTTCCCGGCGCAGAAAGAGCTGGACGAGTACCTGGCCCTGCTGGAAGAAGCCAAGAAACGCGACCACCGCAAGCTGGGCAAAGAGCTGGAGCTGTTCGCCTTCTCCGAAAAAGTAGGCAGCGGCCTGCCCTTATGGCTGCCCAAAGGAGCTATGCTGCGCCAACGCCTGCAGGACTTCCTGCAAGCGGCACAGCTGGAAACCGGCTACCTGCCGGTGATTACGCCGCATATCGGTTCCAAGCAGCTGTACGTAACTTCCGGCCACTGGGAGAAGTATGGCAAGGATTCGTTCCGCCCCATCACCACGCCCCAGGAAGGTGAGGAGTTCATGCTGAAGCCCATGAACTGCCCGCACCATTGCGAGATCTATAAATCGTCGCCCCGTTCGTACCGCGACCTGCCTCTGCGCCTGGCCGAGTTCGGAACCGTGTATCGTTATGAGCAAAGCGGCGAACTGCACGGCCTTACCCGCGTGCGTGGCTTTACCCAGGACGATGCGCACTTGTTTTGTCGCCCCGACCAGGTGAAGGAAGAGTTCAAGAAAGTGATCGACCTGGTGATGTATGTATTCACCTCCCTCGACTTCCACGACTTCACCGCACAGGTGTCGCTCCGGGATAAAGAGGATCGCAGCAAATACATCGGTTCTGATGAAAACTGGGAGATTGCCGAGAACGCTATCCGCGAGGCTGCGGCAGAGAAAGGTTTGCCCACTATTGAAGAATACGGCGAGGCGGCCTTCTATGGCCCTAAGCTGGACTTCATGGTGAAGGATGCCCTGGGCCGTAGCTGGCAGCTGGGTACCATCCAGGTGGACTATAACCTGCCCGAACGTTTCGAGCTGGAATATGTAGACAGCGACAATACCCGCAAACGCCCGGTAATGATCCACCGCGCACCTTTCGGCTCCATGGAACGTTTCATCGCCGTGCTGCTGGAGCACTGCGCCGGCAACCTGCCGCTGTGGCTGGCGCCGACCCAGGTAAAAGTATTGCCGATCTCCGAAAAGTTCCTGCCTTATGCACAGGAAGTAGCCCGCGAGCTGAAAGCGCAGCAGATCCGCGCCGAGGTGGATGAGCGCAACGAAAAGATCGGCAAGCTGATCCGCGATACCGAGCTGGAAAAAGTACCTTACATGCTCATCATCGGCGAAAAGGAAATGAACGACCGTGCTGTGGCGGTACGCCGCCACGGCAAAGGCGATCTCGGCACACAATCTATCGCCGATTTTGCCCGCGCCGTGCAGGAGGAAGTAACAGCCCGCACAGGTCACTAAACTATAGAGCACGCTATCCAAAGGCCCGGCAAATACTTGCCGGGCTTTTTTCGTAAATTTGCTGATGAGTATTAAAAATGGAAAAGGCACCTCATATACCACAACACTTATTATCGGAGTATGATCTCACCACTTTCAACTTCGACAAATCGTATAAAATTGTCATTGAAAGGGTTCTGGAGCGGGGTAACCTGGAAGAATGGAGAGCCATATTCCATTATTATGGGGCAGAGAAAATATTGGAAACTATAGAATGGAGCAAACAGCTCGATGAACGAGATAAGGCTTTTTCCCGTTTCTTCCTAAAATCAGATTTTCTTGATGCTGCATAAAGATCCCTTAATACTGCTGTTCTTCATTCTCATAAAAAATTCCGACCTGTTATCATTTGATGTTTTTCCCATTTATATCACTTTTTCTTTTTGCCACAGTAATCCAACTGGGCTTTCTTTTTTTACTTCGGTGGCGCCAAGTTGCACCTTCAAGCGTAAACAATTTACCCCCCGTTTCGGTCATCATTTGCGCACGCAATGAGGCTGCCAACCTGGAACGCTTTTTGCCCCAGGTGCTGCAACAGGATTATCCCGCCGGCCTGTTCGAAGTGATCGTCGTCAACGACGGCTCTACGGATGGCAGCGCTATCCTGCTGGCCGCCTTACAGCAGCAATATCCATACCTTAAGGTGATCACCCTGCCTGCAGATACCGTAAAAGATCTGCCGGGCAAAAAGTATGCGCTGCGCGCCGGTATTGCTGCGGCACAGCATGAGCGCCTGCTGCTGACCGATGCCGACTGCCGCCCGGCCTCCGCTACCTGGCTACGCGACATGACCGCCCCGGAAGCCACTATCGTACTCGGATACGGCGCCTATGAGCAGCAGCCTGGCCTGCTCAACCGCTTTATCCGCTGGGAAACAGCACATACCTGTATGCAATATGCAGCCTATGCCTTAGCTGGTAAAGCTTATATGGGTGTCGGCCGCAACCTGTGCTACAACAAGTCTTTGCTGGCTCTGCTGGAACAGGACGCTGCTTTCCAGGAAGTTTACCGGCATACTCCTTCCGGTGACGACGATCTGCTGATATCCGCCATAGCTACCCATAACAAACCGGCTATCTGCCTGGAACCCTCTGCCCATACGGTTTCCCTGCCGCAAAGCAGCTGGAAGGCGTGGTGGCGGCAGAAAACGAGGCATGTCAGCACCGGTAAATTCTATCCCCCGGCGGCGAAACGGCTGCTCAGCCTTTATGGGCTTAGTCATGGCTTGTTCTGGCTGCTGGCGCTGCCGGTACTGCCTTTAAGCTTGTGCAGGCCGCCCGGTGCATCTTTTTCGCTTTGGCGGCTGGACGGCTGCCTTGCGGTACCGGACCCGATGATGATAATCGCCTGGATAGCCTTCGTGCTGCGCCTTGCACTGTACTGGATCAATGCGGCATGCTGGTACCGGCAACTGAACGAAAAAAAAATATTCCTGTTCTACCCCTTCGGCGACTTGGGATGGGCGCTGTATAATGTAATTTTGTCGCCTTATATCTTATGGAAAAACAAGCAGGCCTGGAAGTAATCCTTAATTATTTCGACGACTTCAGCGCACAGCAGATTGATCAGCTGAAGCAGCTGCCGGAGCTATACCAACACTGGAACGAGCAGATCAATGTGATCTCCCGGAAAGATATCGACGAGCTGTATGTGCGTCACGTGCTGCATTCGCTCAGCATTGCGGCCGTATGCCCGTTCAACCCGGGTATGCGCATTGTGGATATCGGCACCGGTGGCGGCTTTCCCGGCATACCGCTGGCGATCTTCTATCCCGGGGTCGATTTCCTCCTGGTCGATTCCATTGGTAAAAAGCTGAAAGTGGTACAGGGCGTGGCCGAAAGCATAGGCCTCAGGAATGTGAAGGTGCTGCATTCGCGCATGGAAGAGCTGCCGCAGCAGGAATTTGACTTTGCCGTATCGCGTGCTGTTGCGCCCCTGAAGGATCTCTGGCGCTGGTGTCGTCCCTATATTAAGAAAAGAAAATCTACTGAGCTGGCCAATGGTCTTATCTGCCTGAAGGGCGGCGACCTGGCCCAGGAGATCAGCGAATCAGGTCTGCGGCCTTCGCTGTGGCCTGTAGACCAGATCTTTCCCGAGCCGCATTTCGCCGACAAGTATGTGGTATGGGCCGGGAAATAAATTTCGGCCCGCTATTTTTTCTTCTGTAAAGAAAAGTTATCTTAGTACCTCTTTACAACGATGGTGTCTTGCCTTCAAACAGAGGCCATGTGCCGGAATCCATTTTAGACATGAAGAAATTAGCCTTATCTGTGACTGCGGCCCTGGCCATCACCTTATCGGTTGGCGGCAGTTGCCATGCACAATCGATCAGCACCGGCATCACCGCCGATCCGGCTGCTACAGATACCGAACTGCTTGTTCCGAACGCTTTCAGTCCCAACGGCGACGGTCTGAACGACAAGCTGGTCCCGGTTTTATCCGGCAAGAAACAATATACGCTCGGCAGCTTCAAGGTATTCAGCCGCTCGGGACAGGAAGTCTTCAGCGCAGGTAAGGGCACTGATGGCTGGGATGGTACCATTCAGGGCCAGCCTGCTCCGTCCGCGACCTACTCTTACCACCTGCAGGTATTCGACACCGATGGGAAGGAGAAAACAACAACAGGCTACGTAACCCTCGTCCGCTAATCCTCTTATTTTTTTTATAGCATAAGATGCAGCCTCCGGGCTGCTGTCTTTGTTTGTCCTTTCTTCATTCACCGGCCATTTCTCAAAATTTGCTACTTTTGAAGACATTTTGCGGAAGCCGGTCTTAAGCCGCTTCCGTTTTCATTCGCAGAGGGTGCGCGATGTGCCATGACCATTTCTTAAGTATATGCCTTATTCCATACAGATAGAAGCGCTGCGCAAACATTATCCCGGCGCCGAAAATGTAGCGCTGCAGGGGCTGAGCCTGAACTTCCGGAAAGGGATTATTGCCGGGTTGCTGGGCCCTAACGGAGCAGGTAAGACAACGACGATCTCCATTATCTGCGGCCTGGTGCACCCCGATTCGGGCAGCGCCCAAGTGCTGGGGCTCGACAGCCGTCATGACATCGTGGCCATCAAGAGCAAGATCGGCGTGGTGCCGCAGCAGATTGCCCTGTACCCGCAGCTGTCGGCGCAGGAGAACCTTGAATATATCGGCAGGCTGTACCATATTCCTTCCCGCATACTGAAGGATAAAATTGCCTTTATGCTGGAGCGTTTCGGACTCGACAGCCATTCCCACAAGCGCATTCACCAATACAGCGGCGGCATGAAGCGGCGTACCAATATTATCGCCGGCCTGCTGCACGAACCGGAGATCCTGATCCTCGACGAGCCGACCGCGGGTGTGGATGTACAGTCGCGGAATATGATCCTGGATTTCCTGAAGCACTATAACGAGGAAGGAAAAACGATCATCTATACTTCGCATTTGCTGGAAGAGGCCGAAAGGATATGTCATGAGGTAGCAATCATCGATTCGGGGAAACTGATCGCGCAGGATACACCGCGGCAGCTGATCGCCGGCGCGGCGGGCTGCGACAACCTGGAGGATGTATTCCTGTATTATACCGGCCGTACCGTAAGAGAATAAAGCCTGATCTTACCCCCGATTTACATAAAAACACTGCATTACTATTGAGCAGCACCAAAAAAATTGTCAAGCGGGCGCCGGTGGCCGTTTTCTCCCGGCTGAAAAGAGTGCGTATCCCCGGAGCGCAGGGCGCTAATGTATACGACATCGGTGCGGCCTTTTTCAGGAGCATCAAGAATATACGGCTTGCCGAAAGGGCGGCAGCCATATCGTTCAACTTCCTGATGGCCATACCGCCTTCGCTCATCTTCCTGGTATCGCTCGTCCCCTTCCTACCGCTGGAAACGGCACAGGATACTATACTCAGCTCCATCCGCCTGCTGTCGCCCAATCCGCGCCTGTTTGCTACCGTAGAGAGCATCATTACCGACTTCATGAATAACAAGCGCAGGGAGCTGCTCTCGTTCGGGTTCCTGTTCACTATTTTCCTTTCCTCCAATGGGGTAATGGGCATCCTGCGCAGCTTCGACCGCGACTCGCCCGGCCATATCCGGCGCACAGGCATGGTACGCCGCTGGAAAGCCATCCGGCTCACGCTCGGCCTTATGCTGGTCTTCCTTATTTCCATTGCGCTGATCATTATTCAGACGAGCCTGCTCGACCGTTATCTTGTCGATCTCGTAGGCAGCACGATGATCATTAAGCTTTTCAGCTGGATCACACTGGTAGGCATCATTTACATTACCATCTGCATCCTGTACAAATACGGCCCTTCGCTGGAGCACCGCTTCCGTTTTTTTTCAACAGGGGCATTTATCGCTACTGTACTGTTTATCGTCATTACTTACGGTTTCTTTTTTATCGCCAACCATTTCATCAATTACAATAAGGTTTATGGCTCTATCGGCACCCTGCTGATGTTTATGGCCTGGATGTTCATTACGGGCCTCGTGATCCTCATCGGCTACGAGATCAACCTCGCGATTTTGCTGCATACCGGGAAAATATCGCCTGAAGCGCTACCTGAAGGCGCCAAAAGAAGCAAGCAGTAAGCTTTATGCATGACTGCATGGCGATAATTCCGTAACTTTCCTTTTTGAACAATAACACATAACACACGTATACTATGAAAAAGTTATTTGGCTTGCTTCTGGGCACCGCCCTTATGAGCACTTCATTTGCCCAATCGGGCTCCCTGGCAATCGGCAGCAGCTATCCTGCCCAGCCCACACACCTGTCCGATATTTTTTCGGGGCAAACACCTTCTTCGCTTAAAGACCTGAAAAGCAGCAAAGGCCTCCTGGTCATTTTTACCTGCAATACCTGCCCCTTTGTTCTGAAAAATGCGGCGCGCACCAAAGACATTCTTGCGCTGGCCAAAGCCAGGGGACTGGCCGTAGCGCTTATCAACTCCAATGAAGCACAAAGGAGCGATGCCGATTCACCGGAGCAAATGATGGCCTACGGCAAGAAAGAAGGCTATACCAATTACTTTGTGGATAAGAATTCCGAGCTGGCCAACAGTTTCGGCGCTTCTCATACGCCCGAAGTATTCCTTTTTGACGGCAAAACAGATAAGCTCGTCTACAAAGGCGCTATGGACGACAACCCTTCTGATCCCGGCAGTGCGAAAGTGATGTATCTGAAGAATGCCATCGACAATATGATAGCTGGCAAAGCGATCGACCCTGCCGAAACCAAATCAGTAGGCTGCAGCATCAAAAGGCTCAGGAAGTCCTGAAGCCGTTTAGCTATATACAGAAGGGGTTGTCCTACAAACCGGGCAGCCCCTTTTGCATAAGCCTCTGCTGCAGTCTTCCTTCCTGTTATATTTGGCGACGGAATGCCACTTTCAGAACCGCTTTTTTCTTTTCTGTAATTTTAACGCATATTTGCTGCTGGTGATCAACGAGGCCGAAATAGCGCAATTGTTTTCCGACTATTACGAGTCGCTGCACCGCTATGCCTTTACCCTGCTAAGGGATGAGGATGAGGCCAAAGATGCGGTCCAGAGCGTATTCCTGAACCTTTGGGAGAAAAGGGAGCACATACAGATCAACACTTCGCCCAAAGCCTACCTGTTCCGCAGCGTTTACCACGAGAGCCTGAACTATATACGGAAGCAGGACGTGCTGAAGAAACACCATGCGCATGCCGTTGCCGGCCAGGAAGACAGCCAGCAGCAGCCCTTCGCATCGGAGGAAGCGCTTTTTATCCGGGAAAAAATTGATAAAGTGCTGCAGGAGCTGCCGCCGCAATGCCGCGAGGTATTTGTGAAAAGCAGGGCCGAACAGAAGAAATACAGCGAAATCGCCAGCGAGCTGGGCATCGCCGTTAAAACAGTGGAAGCACATATGAGCAAAGCCCTTAAATTAATCCGGCAGGTACTAAGGGTTTTTATCCTGCTGTTTTGTCTTTACAATGATCTGCCACGATTATGATCGATTTTGATGTAGTCATAAAGTATATGGCCGGTAAAGCGGCGCCGGAAGAAGCGATGCACGTTGAAGAATGGGTATCGGCTTCAGAAGAGCATCGTGCATTCTTCCACTCCCTGCATCAAAGCTGGCTGGAACAGGGGCCCGAAACCTACCAGGTGCCCGATGTCCAACGGGAATGGGAGGCCTTCAGGGAAAAGACCCGCCCCGCGGTGCAACCCATAAAGCCGCAATCCCCCACTCGTTTGTGGCTGGGAAGGGCAGCCGCGGCAGTGGCCATTGTAGCAGTGGGCGCCGCAGGATTTTACCTCTTCAACAGCAAGAACCAGAACGAGCCCACACTGATCGCCGTCGCTAAGAACAAGCCTGAAGAGGTGCGGCTGACCGATGGCAGCCGCATGACCGTGAACCCCGGCGGAGAGCTGGTCTACCCGGTCCGTTTCAGAAAAGACAGCAGGGAAGTAACCCTTGTCGGCAGCGGCGTTTTCAACGTAGCGCCACGGCCGCAGCAGCCTTTCATCGTTCACCTGGGTGAGCTCCATGTCAGCACAGCCGGCACCTCCTTTGCTGTAAACAGGGAAGACAAGTACCTGAGTGTACAGGTTACGGGAGGAGGCGAGGTAACGTTCTACAACAAGAAAGACACGCTGCGGATCGCTACCGGCGCTACCGGCAGGTACACCTGGAAAGGGAAAAGATTCTCGCTGGAAGCTCCGGAACCACCCCTCACAGGCACTTTCCACTTCAACAATACACCGCTGAGCGAGGTAGTGACCACTTTAAGCAGGCATTTCGGCGTGCAGATACGCCTGACAAATGCCCGCTTAAACCATTGTACGCTGAGCGCCGGATTTGACCAGCAGACCCTGGAAGATATCCTGAAAGACATTACCGAAACCTTCGGCCTTAGCTATTCTGTTAAAAAACCTTATATCGACATTAATGGCGCAGCCTGCAAATAAACGCTCAAGGTTATGCCTGTCTCTTATCCTCCTTTTGTTTTCTGCCTTTCCTCTCTTTGCCCAGAAGACAAATCCAATGTTTTATAAGGAGATATTACTGCTGCATAAGCCTTATACCCTACATTCGCTCACGCGGGAGATCCAGCGGCAGAGCGGCATTACGTTTTCCTACAATGCGGCACGCATCAATCCTGCACAAAAAGTAGGGATCAGCAAACGGCTGGACAGGATCACGGTGAAAGAGCTGCTGGGGCTGCTGGGCAAAAAGACCGGCGTCGGCTATAAGATCGTTAACCAATCACATATTATCTACACGCCGGCGACAGCCGGAAGAAAGCCTAAGGCAAAAAAAGACCACACCGGGAAAAGGATGGGAGTAGCACAGTCGCAAAAACCTGCGCCGGCCTCCAGAGCCGGGGTACAACCACCGGCTGTACCGGAACCGGAAGCGTTGCAATCGCTGGTTATTGTAGGCGATTCTTCGCTGGCCATGAGCTACTATCTCTCGGGGGGCAGTGGCAGCGGTGGCGCTTACGGCGGAAATATAGCGCCTAAATATCCTGAAACAACGCAGGCCGAAGAAGAGGACGATGATGAGGAGGCAATGTATGGAACAGATCGTAAAACCCGCCGGCAGCAAGGCAAGGGTGGCTTCTACACGCCACTCGGCCAAAGTGCCACAGTACGTTTTATCAAACAGAGTGTCCTGGTATCCGGAGGCCTTTCGGCCGATGATCTGTATTATATCAACCCGACCCTAAGAATAGGATTCAGCTTTCTGCATGGAACGATAGCTTATAGTACAGGCTCTTTCGCCCACTGGCGCTATGGCCTCGGCAGCGCTCTGAATATCGGCGACCGCTGGAACCTGCGCCTGGAGGTCAATTCGGGCGGACCGCTGCAATCACCCTATAACATCCGGGTTTTTGATACCACCAGGATACCCATCGACTCGGGGCAGGTTCAACTGGTGATCAATGAGCGCAACACGCCGTTGCTGGTTCAATCCAGGCTGACACGATTCGTGCTGGGCGCAGAATGGAATGTGACAGGGAACTTTTATTTAGGCGGCGCCCTGATCCTTAACCGGCTGCACACCACTTATTCCAGCAATGGTAATGCCATAGCCCTCAGGGATATCTTGCCTGTGGGTATCGATGCCGACAAGAAATACAGAACGATCGACCCGCCCTACCTGCTGGGCAACAGCTATTCGGCCAACAGTACGTCTAATACCAAGATATGGCTGGGTATACAGCTCAGCCTGATCTACAGGATTCGTTTCTTCGATCAGTAAAGGGCCGGAGGTTACAGGTATTGATCGGCAAGCCAGACCATAGCGGTAAGGGTAAAGGCGCCCAGCTTGAGCTCCCTGTGGCTTACTGTCTCAAACACATCATTAGCGCTATGGTGCAGATCGAAATACCGTTGAGAATCGGGTAAAAGCCCGGCCAGCGGCACACCCAGCTTTTTTAACGGACCAATATCGGTACCGCCTTCTTCCTGGCTGAAGTCGTAAACGCCATAAGGTTCGAGCAAGGGGGCCCAGGACCGCACTTTCTGCTTCAGCGTTGCAGTCATTTCCAGGCCTACTCCGCGCGGAGAAAAACCACCTGCGTCGCTTTCCATAGCCCATATATGTTTTTCGCCGGTTGCTTTTACAGAATCGGCATAGGCGTAGCCACCTTTCACACCATTCTCTTCATTCATAAACAGAACGGCTCTTATACTACGGCGGGGCTTTTCACCCGAAGCCTTCAGGGCGCGAAGCACTTCTATCGATTGCACACAACCTGCGCCGTCGTCGTGAGCGCCCTCGCCCACATCCCAGGAGTCAAGGTGTCCGCCCACGACAATAAATTCATCGGGACGTTCGGCGCCTTTCAGCTCGCCGATCACATTATAGGACCGCTTTACCCCCTTCATGGAGCAATTGGAGACCAGCTGCGCTTTACACTTGCTCCGGCTGCAGGCGGCAGCCAGCCTGTCGGCCGAAATGTTGCCGATAGCTACGGCGGGAATATGCGGCAAGCCATCGTAGTAACGGCTGGCGCCGGTATGCGGCGCATCGTCGGCGCCGGTACCTACCGAACGGATGATCACGCCAGCGGCCAGCTTCTCCGCTGCTTTATTCAAGGCAACCCAACGGTACTTTACCGCATCGCCATAACCTTCGAAAGTATTGACCAGGTCTTGCCGGAACTTATAATTAAAGAAAATGATCTTGTCTTTTACCTGCTCCGCTGACAATTGTTCAAAAGCAGCAAGGTCGGCTACGCAGACCAGCTCACGCTCCAGCAGTTTGCCCCCCGTACCTTCCGTATTGCCCAGCGACAACATGGGTATTTGCTGAAAACGGCCATCCAGCTGTACTTTAAGCGTTTCTTTCCCTCTCACCCAAAGCGGTACATCCACCGGCTGCAGCCACACGCGGTCGGCGCCGGCAGCTTCCATGGCTGCTTTGCCCCAGGCCACCGCTTTATCTGCTTCCGGCGATCCGCTAAGCCGATGGCCTATCGTTTTGGTCAGCACCCTCAGGTTATCGTAGCAGGTGCTGTTCCACATAATATCATCAGAGAGGCGACGCAAGGCAAGAGAGTCGGCATTTTGTGCAAAAGAAGTCATAGCTGTAGCCAGCAGCCCGACAAAAGCGGCTAATCTTTTCATGCAGTAAAAATAAGACAAAGAAGCTAAGGTAGGTTACCCGCAGCGCTTTTGCTTTGCGGCAACGCTTGCCCTGAATTTTCGTAAGTTTGACCCTTACTTACATGCCAGATGCCGGAACAGGAATTGCCATACGAACAGCTGATCATCCAAAAAATCATTACCGAAACACCCGATGCCAGAACCTTTGTATTGCAACAGGTTTCGGGCATACCTTATACCTACAAAGCCGGTCAGTTCCTGACCCTTGTGTTCCCACGGCCTACCGGTGAGCAACGTCGTTCCTACTCGCTTTCCTCGGCTCCCGGCCTCGACGACGCCCTCGCGATTACCGTGAAGCGAATAGAGAATGGCGAGTTCTCGCGTTACTTTATCGATCATGCCCGGGAGGGCGACCGGCTGCTGAGCGCTGGCATTGGCGGGCTTTTTGTCCTGCCCGAAGACATCGCCGCTTACCGGCAGCTTTTCTTTATCATAGCCGGCAGCGGCATCACACCTGCCTTTTCGCTGATCAAAACGATCCTTCACAAGCATGTCCATTTGTCGATTGTGCTGCTCTACAGCAACCGCAGTGCACAGGACACTATCTTTTACGACGCGCTAATCGAGCTGGCACAGCACAGCCAGGGAAGGCTGATCATAGATTTCCTCTTCAGCTCTTCCAACAACATTCTTAAATCACGGCTCAACAACAGCTTGCTGGCGGCGCTTCTGAGCGAATATGGACAGGCCCGGCCCGAAGAGATACTCTGCTATACCTGCGGGCCGGTGGATTATATGGATACGGTCAGCATTACCTTACTCACCGAAGGCATACCAAGGAGCAACATTAAGAAGGAAAGCTTCGTGAGCTATGTGCCTGAGCTGACCGAGCTGCCACCCGATACGGAACCGCATAGGGTCAGCATTAAGCTCAAAGACCATACGGCCGCCTTCACGGTACAGTTCCCGGTATCGATCCTGCACCAGGCGCAAAAAGAAGGCATTGCCTTGCCCTACAGCTGCGAATCGGGACAATGCGGCAGCTGTGCTGCACGCTGCACCCGCGGAAGGGTATGGATCGCCTATAACGAGGTGCTCACCGATAAAGAGCTGGACGAAGGCCTGGTGCTCACCTGCCAGGGCTTTCCCATCGGCGGCGATATTGAACTGGAATACGAATAAGCAAATAACACCAGTCGGCTATTATCCCATCAGGAGAAAGACTACGGGACGTTTATGCAGGTCGGGCGGCGCTTGTGTCCAGGCACCGATTGTCTGCGTACGGATCCATTCCCCTTCACCAGTAATATCGGCGGCGATGCACAGCCTTGTACTATGCTTGCACAGGCGCAGCAGCTCCTGCAGCAGCTGGTTGTTGCGGTAAGGCGTTTCGATAAAGATCTGCGTCTCGTTGCGCTGCACTGAAAGCTGCTCCAGCTCCTTGATTGCTTTACCTCTCTGTGGGTCCTTCACCGGAAGGTAGCCTGTAAATCGAAAACCCTGGCCATTAAACCCCGAAGCCATAAGCGCCAGCAATACCGAGCTGGGACCCGTCTGGGGAATAACCAGCACGCCCATTTCCTGGGCCAGCGCTGCCAGCACACTGCCGGGATCGGCCATGCCGGGGCAACCGGCTTCGCTCATCATACCCACTTCATGACCGGCCTTCAGCCATTGCCTCAGCAAAGCCAGGTCGGGCTCCGTCTGGTTATTGATCTCGACAAAGTGAATGGCATCAATGTCTACTTCACGATCGATGCTTTTGAGATAACGTCGCGCCGTACGGATGTTCTCGACGAAATAAAACTTAAGCCTGCAGCTCAGCAGCTTTACGGATTCGGGTATCGTATGCAGGGCGTTTTCGGCCAGGGGTACCGGGAGCATATACAGCTTACCACCTGTACCCGCGCTTTCTTTCGTTTCAGCTTGTGCCATAGCGGTAAAGGTAAGCATGAAAAAAGGCCGTACAAAATCGTACGGCCCTGAATATGATCGGGGAGCTACGCTAAGCGTACATCTTCTCCTTGGTTTTTTTGATTTGGGCGACCAGCGAATCATAGGCTTGGTCGAAGGACTCTTCAAACACTTTAGACTCATGCTTGGCAAAGAGCGAGCGCCGGGGCACCGACACTTTAATTTCCGCCACCTTATCCCTTACTTTCTGAGAGAGATTTTCGAGGCGAAGATAGACTTCGACACCCGTTATTTTATCATGGAAGGTTTTCAGTTTATCAAGCCTTTTTTGCACATGTTCCAGCAGCTTCTGGTCTGCGTCAAAATGAACGGTCTGAATTTGTACATTCATAGTTCTTCATTTTAAAGTTAAACAATAAAAAAAATCGGGTAGGTGTGCTTCATAACGGAAAGGTATAAAAAATATAATGACGGATTAACTTCAGGAGAGCCTTTATCTAACTTTTAGGATGTGACTTGCGGTACACCTCTTTCAGCCGCTCGATGTTGCTGTGCGTGTAGATCTGCGTCGCTGCCAGGCTGCTGTGCCCCAGCAGCTCCTTAATGGCATTCAGCTCTGCCCCTTTATTGGAAAGCTGTGTGGCAAAAGTGTGCCTTAGTACGTGTGGGCTCTTCTTGTTCAAGGTCGTTACCGATTGAAGATGCTTGCGGACGACGCGGTACACATACTGAGGATAAACCGGCTTTCCGTCCTTAAGACATAACAAAGCCGGACCGGCTTGGTTGAACAGCTTCCGCTTTTCGGCCATATATTGTTGCAGATCGATCAGTAAGGTTTCGCTTACAGGGATCAATCGTTCTTTGTTGCGCTTGCCCAGCACTCTGACCTGCTGACGGGCAAATTCAATGTCCGACTCCTTAAGCCCTACCAGCTCGGCCCGGCGCATACCGGTCTGGTACAGCAGCTCTATAATCAGCCTTTCGGTATCGCCTTCAAAGCCTTCAGGATATTGCGCTACCTCATCGATCAGGCTGGTTTGCTGCTCTTCCAGGAAGGAGGGCAGGCGCTTTGGCGCTTTGGGCGTGCTCACCTGTCGTGTAGGATTCTGGTCCACCAGTCCCAGGCGCAATAAATATTTAAAAAAAGATTTTACTGCCGACATTTTGCGCTGCAGGGTCCGCTCTCCCTTATCCTCTTCTTTGAGCTGCGCCAGCCAGGAGCGGATATGGATATGACGGATCTGTCCCACCTCCGCGAGGCCGAACTGCGTATCCAGGAAATGAAGGAATTGATTGAGATCATTACGGTAAGCCGTAAATGTATGTTCCGACATGCGCTTTTCGAAGCGTATATAGCGGAGGAATTCGGGTATTGCAGCTTCAGTAAGCAAGAGCAAATATTTAGGATCTTTGCCGCCCGAAAAAAATAAAGCGGACTGTAAATATACACATTTACAGTCCGCCAAAAAAATTATTATAACCCGGCATCCGCCCCTGTATAGAGGAAGGCAACAGCCGGTTTATGGATATTCATGCAAAAGCTTACAGCTCCACTTTACCGGAAAGAATCTGCTGACGGTAAGCCGCCTTCAGAATCTCTTTTCGACGTTGCACGGAAGGCTTGGTGAAAGCCTGGCGGGTACGCAGTTGGTTCAGTGTGCGGGACTTCTCAAACTTCTTTTTGTATTTTTTGAGCGCCTTGTCTATGTTTTCGCAATCTTTAGCATCTAAAATAAGCATAGTAATATACCCCCTTTTTTTCCTTTGGGACAGCAAAGGTAAATATATTTTTTAAATTCAACAAATCAGCTGTGGATTTTCCTATAATTTTGCAGTTTCCTTATGCAACGTTCCGCATCCGTAATCCTGGCGATAGAATCTTCCTGTGACGAAACGGCTGCTGCTATCCTGGTTGACGGCAAGGTAGCGAGCAATATAATAGCCACACAAAAAGTACACGAGCAATATGGTGGCGTGGTACCCGAACTGGCCTCCAGGGCACATCTGCAGCAGATTGTTCCGGTCGTCGACACCGCGATAAGACAGGCGGGCATTGTCAAAAGCGACATTACAGCCGTTGCCTTTACCCAGGCCCCGGGCCTGATCGGCTCCCTGCTGGTGGGGGCCTGCTTTGCCAAAGGCTTTGCCCAGGCGCTGAATATTCCTCTCATCGCGGTACACCATATGCAGGCCCATGTGCTCGCCCATTTTATCGACGAGCCGAAGCCGTCTTTTCCGTTCCTCTGCCTTACCGTATCCGGCGGCCATACCCAGATTGTGCTTTGTCGTTCCCACCTGGAAATGGAAGTGCTGGGCGAAACCCTGGACGATGCAGCAGGCGAAGCTTTCGACAAGGTGGCTAAAATGCTGCAGCTCCCCTATCCCGGCGGGCCGCTGGTAGACAAGCATGCGCAAAAAGGCGATCCGGATCGGTTCTCCTTTCCCATACCCGAGATCAAAGGCCTCGATTTCAGCTTCAGCGGGATCAAGACTGCCGTGCTGTATTTCCTGCAAAAACAGCAAAAGGACGATCCTGGCTTCGTAGCCAACCATCTCGACGATATTTGCGCTTCCGTTCAGCATACGATTGTCAAAGCGCTGCTGCAGAAGCTGGAAAAGGCCGCCCGGCAACGGGGCATCAAAGAGATCGGCATCGCCGGCGGCGTATCGGCCAACAGCGGGCTGCGCCAGGCCCTGGAAGACTATGGCCGCCGCAATGGCTGGAAGGTTTACCTGCCTAAATTTGAATACTGCACCGATAATGCCGCCATGATCGGCATCGCCGCATGGTACAAGCTGCAGCAGCAACAGTTCACCGACCTGAGCGCCGTGCCTTCGGCCAGGGCCCAATGGATATAAATGCCCAATTCCTGGTTCCAGTTCAAGCAATTCCGTATCGAGCAGGATCGCTGCGCCATGAAGGTATCGACCGATGCCTGCATCCAGGGCGCATGGGCTGCCCGGCAAATGCAGCACCTTTTTCCCGGCGATGCTCCGGTGCGCCTGCTGGACATCGGTACGGGCACAGGGCTGCTGAGCCTGATGCTGGCACAGGAAAAAGACAATGTGTTTATCGATGCGATTGAGCTGAACGAAGAGGCTGCGCTGCAGGCTGCAGAAAATTTCCATGCCAGCTCCTGGAGCAGCCGGCTCACAGCACGGCATATATCCCTGTCGGCTCATACCGGCCAGGGAGGCACTTATGACTTCATTATCTGCAATCCTCCTTTCTTTCACAACCAGCTGGGCTCGGAGCAGCAGGCCCGCCACGATGCCCGGCACAGCACAGCGCTGGACAAGGAGACCCTGGCGCAGGCGATAAGCGCACTATTGGACAAGGAAGGCTATTGCTGCATCATGTATCCTTTAAGCGAATGGAACGATTGGCTGAAAACCGCGGACCGGCATGGCTTATATCCGGCGAGGGTATTGATGGTGCAGCCCGGAGCCGGTGCAGCGGCCAATCGCATGATCGGCCTGTTTAGCGGGGAAGCGAAAACCAGCGCTACAAATACGCTGGTGACCTATGAAAGCAAAGGAAGCTACAGCGCTTCTTTCCGTGAATTGCTGCGACCTTACTACCTGGCCTTATAAAAGAAGCGGGCTGCCCGGAATCCGGACAGCCCGCTGATTATTTTTCAGCGATTAGTTATTTTCCACAGCACGCAGGATCACGCTGTATCCCTTGCGGTAGCCACTACCGCCACTGCCACCAACTTTAGGTTGAAACTCCCAATAAATCCGCTGGCGATACACCATCCCCACATTGTAGGCATAGATCTCCTGGCTGTAATTGCGGTAAGCATAAGCCGTGGAATCCACATCGGGATCATTAAGCTGGTCGTCGATCTGGTTCACAGTCACTGTATGCTCATAAAGGTTATTACCGGGATCGAATTCCGTATCGAAATTAGCGTAAGTGTATTTCCACTTATCATTGTCGTACTCGGCGTTATCCTTATCGCCTAATGCGATCAGCGCATTTCCGTTCCAGCTTTTGTTGTTGCTCACCGGGAAAACCATCTTGATAAAGGTAAGGCCGCGCTGCATCAGCTCCACCCTGTCCTCTGTAGGGGTTACCGACAGCACATCATTGGGTACGTAGGGATCGGTATCGTTTTTACGGCGTTCTACATTGATGCGATAGCTGAGCCTTCCGGCGGCGTCGCGGAAAGTATCGACTACCGTATAGCGCAACTGCCCGGTAAAGGGAAGAGCGGTACCCAGCTGGTCGTTCCAAACGGTGGAATCGTAATCGTAAACGATGTATTTACCGATCTCGGTAGGGAAGAATTTATTGCCTTTCGCAATCTCGGAAAGGTCCTCATTTTCTTTTTTACAGGAATATAAGCCTACGGAGAGCAAGAGGAGTGGTAATAAAATTTTACGCATAGCTGAGTTCAGAATTAAGATGCTGCTAACGACAAGCGACACAACGAAAACGGACGTAAGATAAAAAATATTTTTTCATTCAAAAACATTTTTTGTCCTACGTCCGCGGGAAAATAAAAGCTTGTGTCAAAGGTCGATGCTGCGCTGGCCGGAGCGGATAATACCGCCTGCGATCACATCGTCGCCTTCGTAGAATACTGCCGACTGACCGGGTGCAATCCCTTTAACGTCTTCATAAAAGTGTACACCTACGGTATCACCTGAGGGATGCAGGTGGCTCAGCGTTCCGGGGTCTTTGTAGCGGATCTTGGCGATGGCTTCCATGCCTTCCGGAATGCTGTCGTATTTCACCATATTGAGACCGCCGACGGCCATAATATTCTGCTCCAGTTCATGCGCGTCGCCCAGTACCACCGTATTGGTCTCGGGAATGATACGCGTTACGAAGACCGGGCGGCCCAGAGCAATGTCCAGGCCTTTGCGCTGGCCGATCGTATAGAAAGGGTAGCCCTTATGCTTGCCAACAATACTGCCGTCGGCCAGCACAAAATTGCCGCCGTCGACTCTTTCTTCGAGCCCTTCCACATTGCGTTTCAGGAAGCCGCGGTAATCGTTATCGGGTACAAAGCAGATCTCATAGCTCTCCGCCTTTTTCGACAGCTCGGGATAGCCCATATCCAGGGCGATCTGGCGCACTTCTGTTTTGAGATAGTCGCCCAGGGGGTAGATGCTCCTGCTGAGGCAATCCTGTCCCAATCCCCACAGCACATAGCTTTGGTCTTTGGTCAGGTCTTTCGCCTTAGACAGTACAAAGCGGCTGTTCTCTTCCCGTACTTTCACATAATGCCCGGTAGCGATAAAGTCGCAATCCAGCGCGTCGGCACGTTTCAGCAGGGCCGACCATTTGATATGGGTATTGCACAGCACGCAGGGATTGGGCGTGCGACCGGCAATGTACTCATCGATAAAATTCTCGATTACGGCGCCGCCGAATTCTTCCCGGATATCCAGCACATAATGGGGAAACCCGTGCTGCACGGCTGCCTGCCGTGCATCGTTGAAGGAGTCCAGGTTGCAGCAGCCGGTTTCCTTGCGGCTACCGCCTGCCGTGGCATAATCCCAGGTTTTCATCGTGATGCCCACTACTTCATAGCCTTGCTGATGCAGCATCAGGGCGGTAACCGTACTGTCGATACCACCGCTCATCGCGACCAAAACTTTTCCGTTACGGCTCATAACTTATCTTTTATAAAAAACGATGGCAAAGGTACGAAAATGCGAAAGAAGGTGGCTTTATGCCCCCATTCAAAATACTTATCTGTAAGCATCTATTGAAAATCGGCGGGGTCGAGCTGGGAAAATTTCTTTTTCCCCCTGGCAAAATATTGCAGAATAATGCTCTTGCGGTAAATGCCTTTTTCATTCCGGGTGGTTACCAGGTTTTTTACAGCAAGCCGTTTCCGGTACCATTTGCCGAAAGAAAAGAAAAAGCTCCAATGCGCTTTGATGATAGCCAGGATGTTCTTCAGCTGACCGGCGGCCAGCAATTGCAGGGCAGCCAGCCCGTCAAGCAGCAGCCGCAAAGGTAGCAGCCAGAGCAGCTTGCTACCTTTTTCATTCTTCAGCAGCAACACCAGGTTGTTGCGGAAGTTGTAATAAGTCTTTTGCGGGCTGCCGTAAGAGATAATGCTGCCGCCGACATGAAATACCGTGCTTTCGGGTACGTAACCGATCTTATAACCGGCATTCTTCATACGCCAGCAGACATCTACTTCTTCCATATGGGCAAACAGATCAGGGTCGAGACCGCCCAGATGGTGATACACTTCAGCGCGCACCACAAAGCAGCCGCCCGAAGCCCAAAACAGCTCGGCCGGTGTATCATACTGCCCATCATCCTTTTCAAGCGTGGAAAAAATACGGCCGCGGCAAAAAAGATAACCCCATTTATCTTTGAAGCCTCCTGCGGCGCCGGCATATTCAAAATAGTCGCGGTCGCGGTAATAGCGGATCTTGGGCTGGCAGGCTGCCATATTCCCATCGGCTTCCATAGCGCGGTGGATAGGAGCAAACCAGTTGTCGGTAACCTCGAAGTCGGAACTGAGCAGGATATAGTATTTTGCCTGTATCTGCTTCAGCGCTTCGGCATAGCCCCAGGCAAAGCCATGGTTCTCGTCCAGCCGGATCAGCTGTACATAGGGAAAATGATGTCGTATATATTCGGAAGTATCGTCGGGAGAGGCGTGGTCGACCACAAACACATCGTAGCCCTGCTTCGCTTGCGCCACAATCCCGGGCAGGAACAATTCATGCCATTTTCGGCTGTTGTAGCTCAGAATGACAACGGCAGTATCCTGCAGGGCAACGATCATGGTATTCCTTAGGAGATACTTACGGATTAGTCTGATATTCAGGATTGTACAGTGAGCTTTTGTTCACAGGTACATCGTCGGCAGGCTTAAAGGAGTGTGTCCACAGACTGTAGCATCCGGCCCATGCAAAGATGAAGAAACCGAAAAAGCTCAAAAGGAAGAAAAACCGGGAAGTAGAGGTTTTGGATGTTTTGATGTCCAGATCGTCCTCAATAAATTGGTTGTTTTGATTTTCCATTTAAAACTGCATTGCGAATAAGGTCACAAAAGTAATAGAATTTGGCAAAAAGCCTAAATATTTTTTGTCTTTGTCCCAACAAAATCATCACCTGAATGTCGTTACATCGCTGGCTGGTAAGGCTTAAATAAAAAATAAATCGGGGTTTATATCTTTTCCGTATCTTTGCACACTTTTTTTCTCATAAATTAAACTATCCATATCCTGTAAGATATGAAATTATCCCAATTTAAGTTTGATCTTCCGATTAACCTGATCGCCCAGCACCCCTCCAAACAACGTGATGAAAGCCGCCTGATGGTGGTACACAAAGATACCGGAAAAATAGAGCACAAGATCTTTAAGGACGTGATGACCTATTTCGACGATAAGGATGTGATCATCGTGAACAACACGAAGGTGTTTCCTGCGCGCCTGTACGGACGTAAGGAAAAGACCGGCGCACGCATCGAGGTGTTCCTGCTGCGCGAGCTGAGCAAGCCCAATCGCCTCTGGGACGTAATCGTAGATCCTGCCAGAAAGATAAGGGTGGGCAATAAGCTTTACTTCGGCGACAACGATGAGCTGGTAGCAGAAGTGATCGACAACACGACCTCCCGCGGCCGTACTATCCGCTTTCTTTTCGACGGCAACGAACAGGAGTTTAAAACAGTGCTGGACAGCATGGGCGAAACGCCGCTGCCGAAATACATCAAGCGCAAGCCTGATGAAGAGGATCGAGAGCGCTATCAGACAGTGTATGCCAAGTATGAAGGCGCTGTGGCTGCACCTACTGCCGGCCTGCACTTCAGCCGTGAGCTGATCAAGCGCATGGAGATCAAGGGCGTGAAATTTGCGGAGGTGACCTTACATACCGGCCTGGGTACTTTCCGGCCTATAGAGGTAGAAGACCTGAGCAAGCACAAAATGGACGCGGAATATTTCAATGTCGACGAATATGCCTGCGATATTGTGAATAAAGGCATACAGGAAAAAAGAAAGATCTGCTCTGTGGGTACCACAACATTGCGGGCGCTGGAAAGCTCTGTAACCGCGAGGGGTCTGCTGAAGCCTGAAGCCGGCTGGACCAATCTCTTCATCCATCCGCCGTTCAACTTTTCCATTGCCAACTCACTGATCACGAACCTGCATCTGCCCAAGACCAGCCTGCTGATCATGGTGGCAGCCTTCGCCGGCTACGACCTGGCTATGGAAGCTTACCAGACGGCGATCAAAGAAAAATATCATTTCTTCAGCTACGGCGATGCCATGCTGGTAGTGTAATTATATTACTTTCTACAAGAAAGCGCTGTTCCGGAAGGAGCGGCGTTTTTTTTATTGAGTATTGGGTATTGATAATTGCAAAAACTGCGAATTGCAAACTACTAACTGAACAGCTATTCCCATTTAAATACTCTTGCAGCAACGAAATAGCCGATGACGCCCCACAGCAGCAGTATACCGATATCTGCTTTTACCGCCCATAAGGAGGCGCCTTCAAAGGCGACCTGCCGCAAGGCATCATTAAGATAAGTCAGTGGCAGGGCGCGGGAAACGGGCTGCATCCAGGCCGGGAAAGCTTCGATAGAAAAGAAAGTTCCGGCGAGCAGGAACTGGGGCAAGGTAATGATATTGGATAAAGGCGGGATCGTTGCTTCGCTGCGCGCCAGCCCGCTGATGATAAAGCCGAAGCTCATGAATACCAATAAGCCGATCGCACAGACTGCAAGCATATTGATCACCGTAAGCACACCTTGCACCAGGGTATAGCCAAAGGCGAAATGCCCGACCAGGATAATGAACAAAGCTCCTGCCAGCTGAAAGATCATACGTGCCACACCCTCGCCCAGGATGATGAATTCACGCCTTATCGGCGTGGCGAAAAAGCGCTTCAATACCAGCGCCTGCCTGAGATTAAAAAAAACAAATGCCGTGCCGAAAACACTGGCGGCCAGTAGTGAGAAACCCAGTTGGCCCGGCAGTATAAAATCTATGGTCCTGAACTTGCGGCTGCGTACTACGGTTTCTTCAACCTGTAAGAGGCTGCTCAGCCGCGCCACGGTTTGCGGATCGGCAGCCATCGCAATGCGTTCCAGCGCAGACCGCAGCTGGCGGGCTTTATCCTGGTCGGCAGCATTGACTTCCATCGCAATCTTATAACGAGCCTCCTGAGGCGCTTTGCCCATATGCAGCAATACGCTGATATCTCCTTTCTCCAGCTGCTTCCGTAAATCCTGCTCATTCCGCGAAGCGGCGATCCTGACCATATCCAAATGCTTCAGTCCCATATAAAAGGGATTCAGCGTATCGGAAGCCGGCGCTATGCCTACCTTAATGTTGTATTTGCTGCCTTCGCCCAGGAAGCCGAAAACCAGGATGAACACCAGCGGGAAGGCAATAGTGAACACAACTGAAGAGGGGCTTTTGGCGATGGACCGCAGTGCCGCTTTAACAATGGCGGCAAAGGCTCGGAACTGACTGTAGGACTGTAGCATTGCAGGTGAATAAGGTGCAAAGATATACTGTAACGCTTTGCTGTAAATAAAAAACTGCAGGTATGGTTCCTGCAGTTTTTTTAAAGCCGGCGGAAAGCGCCAAAGTCCGGGAAAAATCCGGGAGCGGCGGCCTAGTCCTTCGCCAAGGTACAATTGCCGTTCGGATCGGTCATTCTTGCGGCAGCGTCCTGCTGATCGCAGGATTCTTTGGCTTCACTTTTCATTTGGTTGGGATATTCATATATATACTTGGTACGCTCAACGGTACAGGTACAGGTATAGTCCTTTTTGCAGGAAGAAACCAGTAATATTCCCAGCAAGCAGCATAATACCAATAATGATGTTCTGTTCATAATAATTCGTTTTAAGTATTAATAGCCGGGGTTTTGCTCCAGGTTCGCATTGGCATTGATATACCTCTGCCCTAGCGGCAGCTGCCACCGCGGGTCTCCCGCTGGAAGGTCTTTTACAAAATAAGGAGTACCTGTTCCGTCGGCATAGTCGCCGAATTGGTCTCTTGCTACAGGCAGCCCTTTTCTTTTCAGATCAAACCAACGGTCTCCTTCGAAAGCCATTTCCAGCCTGCGCTCTTTTGCGATTGCCTTTTTCAGTGCTTCACCGGTCTCCGCCCCGGCGGTGAATGGTGTATAACGGTTTTTCCGCAACAGGTCCAGGTCCTCCAGGGCAGTTGCATCGCTGTTGAGCTGTGTGTAGGCTTCTGCCCGGTTCAGGATCACTTCGGCAACCCTGAGGTATTTTAGGTCCACCATGCGCGGCGTACCACCGGGACGGCCGAGATGTTTGGCAATGGCTCTATATTTCTGTCCGCCGAAAGTGGCGTTGACAAGATAAGCTTTGGCCCGAACGTCTTTGAGGGTGTCATACATCAGGGCCAGGGAATGTGCGGCCACCCACTCCGATTTGATCGAGCCTGAAATAGACTGGCTGTAACCATTTCCTATAAGGATCGGTTGACCACCTAACCTGTCCTGGGTTTTGATCATCAGCTTAAAAATAACGCCTGCTTCAGACTGGTCGGTCCATATGCCCGGGAAGGTGGTTATAGAGCCGGGATCATTTTTTATAGCCAGGCAAGCTGAAGAGGCATCAACACATTTCTGCCATTCTCCGCCATAAAGATATACTCTTGAAAGCAGCGCATAGGTAGCAGCTTTATTCAACCGGCCGCTTCCATTGCTGGCGTTGATCAGATCGACAGCCCTGACCAGATCCGCTACAACCTTATCATAGGCATCCTTAACGGTACCGCGGCCTGGAGCATCATTGATATCGGTGGTGGTTACATAAGGAACGCCTAACCCGTTGGGAGCCGCCTGCGGGCCACTTACCGGCCTGGAATAGATCCGCAGCAGGTCGAAATGGACCATTGCTCTTACAGTAAGCGCCTCGCCTTCAAAATTGGCGCGCTCGGGTGCGTCGCCGACGTTTCCGATATTTTCCAATATACTGTTGGCTGCCCTGATAATGCTGTACGCATCGGCAAACATTCCAGTTGTGTTGGATGCATTATACTGCCAGTTGCCGAAACTGCGCTGAGAGCCGCGGCCGGTCTGTTGTGAGATGAGGTTATCCGCCATAAGGTCCATAGTCGATATCCAGGATACAGGGTCATCGCTCCCGGCAAGATAGTATTCTGTATGGGTCATCTCATAATACATACCGAGGCAGGCTACGTTGAAATCCTTAACGGTATTGAATGCCCCACCACCAGGTACGGCATTGGAAGGATTCTGCTCAAACTGCTTGTTGCAGGAGCATGCCAGCATGCCAATCGCGATAAAGGCGCCGACTATTTTTATGCTTGTTTTCATAATCAGTTTCATTTTAAAAAACGACATTAACACCAAAAGTTATCGTCCGTGAGGTAGGATAGCTATACAGCGACAAAGCACCCGGCCTTACGACTGCCCCGGCCGGTATAGATTCTGTGCTGCCAATACCGACTTCCGGATCGCCCTTGAAACCGGGCGCTGAATACCACAGGTTCTGACCCTGTACATAGATCTTTAGCGACTGCATCTTCACTTTACTGATCAGCGAAGAGGGAAGGTTATAAGACAAGGTTACATTCCGCAACCGGATAAAATTGCCCTTTTGCAGCCAGCGGTCGCTGGCGTAAGAGGGTATGTTGTAATCGGGACGGGGATTCGATGCTCCTTTATTTTGAGGCGTCCAATAATCCAGCGCATCGGACGCCATGTTGGCTGCGACATTTTCAGGAGACATTGCCTGCCGCCATACGCCATTATAAACATAATTGCCTCCTGAATAATAGAAGTCGACGCTCAGTTGTATTCCTTTATAAGCTAAAGCGGTGTTGAATCCGCCGTAATATTTAGGATCGGGCGATTTGTTATCCAGGATAAACCGGCCTGCCTCGCTGTAGTTACTGGTTGTTGTTACACCGTCCGACTTATACCACAGCTCATTGCCATTCTCGGGATCGACGCCGGCATACCGCTGCATATAATAGACATCCAGGGGTTTATCCACAGAAAAGTAGGTATTACCGGTATTGCCGTTGGGAATATCTTTACCATCCACCAGCTTCACGATCCGGTTTTTATTCAAGGTAATATTACCACCAACAGACCAGGTAACATCCGCCAACCGCACCACATCGAGATTCAGCGACAGCTCCACGCCACTGTTACGCATGCTCCCTATATTGGAGAGCTGGGAGGTATAACCGGTGGTAGCGGAGAGCGGACGGTCCAGCAGCAGGGCATGGGTGTACCGGTTGTAATAGTCCACACTGCCGCTGATACGATTGCCAAAGAACCCGAAATCCAGACCTACTGAATAGACCGTATTTTTCTCCCAGGTCAGATTGGCATTGCCGGGCCCGGCAGGGTTGGGAAAGAAACTGACCTGCCCGTTGTAGCCGCCGGAACGGTATAGCGGCAAGGCATCATAGTTACCGATCTGATAATTACCGGAAGTACCCACAGATCCCCAGAGTTTCAGATTATTCACTGCGCGGGAATATTCTTTAAGAAAATCCTCTTCGGTAAGGTTCCATGCCAGACCTCCGGAAACGAAATTACCGTAGCGGCTGTCTTTACCGAAGCGGGAAGAGCCGTCTCTGCGAATGGAAACATTGGCAAGATACTTACCGGCGTAGTTATATTCGGCGCGGGCAAACATGGAGAACAAAGTCCAGCCAGCTTTGCTGGTCGTTGTGCCGTTGGGCGTAGCACCGTTATCCTGTGTGTTCAGATCCGGGTTAAAAGGATAGCCTACTGAGCGCAGGCTGTAGGTCTTGAGCTTTTCTTTCGTAAATTCTGTACCCACCAGTATTTTCATCGTATGCACCTGAGCGAAAGTTCTTTTGTACTCCGCCGTATTGGTCCATACGTAATTAAAACGGGAGTTACCTGCATCCGTTTTGGTACCTGGTGTCGCAGCAGAACCGGTATACATATCGAGTATAGAACCCGGCCTGACAAAGGACTCGCTGCTTAGCGCCGAATATTGCAGGCCCAATTGAGTTCTCACGGTAAGGCATTTCACTGGTGTAAGCTCCAGATAAGTAGCCGACAAGCCATAGATAGTGTTGGCGGAAGCCGGATTGTTCATCAGGGCCTCTATTACATTAAACCCCTGGGATGTGAGATTGTACCCGTTCTTATTGTTGCCCCCGGCCGTAAAGTCGTAGGGTGATTCATAGGGATTGTACAGATACATGGCCGAGAAGGGATTCTGAGCATTATAGATATCCCTCAGGTTATTCGTTGCCGTATTGGTTATCCTTATGCTTTGCCCTATTTTCAACCAGTCGGTAGCCTTATAATCCACACTCATGTATCCCGTCTTCCTTTTGAAACTTGAAGCCAGGCTGATACCATCATCGCTATAACTTTGCAGCGAAAGAAAATAATCGATTCTTTCCGAGCTGCCCGAAACGCTCAGGTCGTGCTGAGACAGCCGCCCGGTACGCAATATCTTATCCAGCCAGTTGGTCTCATAAGGCTTGAGCTGATTCCAGTATTTACCGGGATCGGGTGCCTCTTCAATGCTCGTCAGACCATCGGCGGTAAGCAGCGGCTTCAGGTAATTGTTTGTATAGCCAAGTGCCCGCTCATATCCCAGCTTCTCCCCAAAATTCATCATCTTATAGTTGTCCGGTGTCTTGCTTCTGAAGCCATACTGAAAGCCATAGGCAATCTGCGGAGGAGCGTTTTTCCGCCCTCCTTTTTTAGTGGAAACCATAATAACACCGTTGCTGCCCCTGGAGCCGTAGATAGCCGTGGTCGAAGCGTCCTTCAGCACAGAAACATCGGCAATATCGTTGGGGTTCAAAGCGGAATAGGCCTCCAGTGTAGCCGGTACGCCATCAATAACGATCAACGGCTCCTGCCCTGCCGTAATAGAACCGACACCACGTATACGGATGTAGGCAGGTGCGCCGGGCGCACCGTTTTGCCCGGTAATCTGCACACCGGTTGCTTTACCCTGAAGCATGTTCGTAAAGTTACCCATAGGGATATCTTTAAATGCTTTCTCCTTAATTATCGAACTGCCGCCAATGAGCGTTTTGCGTGTTTCTGATCCGTAGCCGACGACTACAGTTTCCTCTAAGGCCTGCTCACCCCCTGCCTTCATGTTTACTTTTACAGCCCCTCCATTGCCGGCAGGCACTTCCTGCTGCGTGAAGCCGAGGGCATTAATGATCAGCATCGCATTATCAGCTGAAACTTCAATTTCAAAATTTCCATCTGCATCCGTGATGGTGCCTGTTTTTTCTCCTTTTACTTGTACGCTTGCCCCAGGAATACCTTCACTGTGCTCATCGAGTACCTGCCCTTTTACGGAAATACCCTGCGCCATAGCAAAATGCAAACCTGAAATCAACAGCAAGCTCAAAGTAAGCAGCAACTTTTTGTTCATAAGCGTTGAACTTTAATGATCAGTTTGAAATAAAAAATGAATATTTTAGGATATTAAATGTAATATAAAGCATTAAAAATTCAAAACAACATCTTTTGCATAAAAATGCAATAATTCACAAAAAAAATGGCGCCGCTATAACTGCGACGCCATAATGTGTAAAAGATACTGCTACCTAACTAAGCTTTTGAATGCATTTTATTGTTCGAAATACAAAAAATATGCATTTTAATCATAAAAAACACTCTACACTAACAATAAATAGGGTTGTCCATGTGTTGGACAACCCTATAGCTTAAAAGTATTTTACTCAGATAAGAAAATCCTTACTCCTGCTTTACGAACACGCGGGGCGCGGCACCGTAGGTAGGATTAATTACACTGTACTGGTAGGTAGCCGGCGGAGTAGGATCAAACGCTACGTTATCAAAGCTCATATCACCGGCAGTAGTGGGCTGCGAGGGGAAGATAAGCGTTGTATCGTCTACCTGAACAAAATAAACCGCAACAGGACCAGTGGGGTTACCACCTACATTATCAGTTTCGTAAAGGCCGTTAGCCAGCTCGGTTACATGGGCAAGACCATTACGGCCCACGCATTTGTAGACGCCGGACAGATCCTGGCTGGCATCGATATCGGTAACAGCTACATAAGCGATAGTAGAAGCCTTGAAGCCCCGGCTGTTTTTCGCCACAAACTCCTGAGTATACAAACCGGGCGTTGTATTGTCTACTGTGCTTTCGCCAACAGTAACAGTACAGGACTCATTGTAGAAAGAGTCGTAGGCAGTAACAGAGATCGGGGGAACTGTGCCACCTGTCGGGATACTGACAAACCTGCTCCCCGTAAAGGTAAATGATGGGTAGGAAACGGTTTCAACCGTAGAGACATCATAGGAGTCTCTCTTTTTACAGCCGGTGAGAAGCGCTGCCAGAGCTATTGAAAACAGAATTATTCGTTTCATAATTAGTTACGTTTTGGATTTAATACCGGTTGTTAATGCATATCCCACCATACGGATTTGGTGATCGCCGACTGTCCCGGGAAATTCAGGTTGTTTGTCGCTTCTCTGTCAGGGTAAAGGAACCGGCGGGGGAAAGCGCCAGGTGCAATCCTGGAGGCTACAGAAACGACGAAGAAATTAGGATAACCAGTTCTTCTCCACTCTGTCCAGGCTTCTATGCTTTGGTTACCACACATAGAGAACCATTTCTGAGTGCTGATATACTTCAGTTTATCAGCGTTAGAACCACCTGTGGGATAGCTACCCCAGTTGGATGGCGGCGTAATGGAAACAGGCTCGCCCTCCAGGAAATAATCACCCTCGTTGAGGATAGAACCATCGCCTTCAAGATAAGTGGTGATGGCATAGTTCAGCGAAAAGGGAATATTGACGGGGAAGCCGCCGGTGGGTGTAGATACGGAGTCCGCTATTACCGGCGAAAATACAGATCCCACGGCGTCCATTATGGCTGCACCATACGCAGTAAAGTTAGCCGCAACAGCACGCTGGAACAGTTCGGCATCATTACCGGTACCCCAACCCCTTACTGCAGCCTCAGCCTGGAGGAACAGGCTTTCATAGTCGGACAGGAAGATCACAGGGGCTGCCGCTGATCCGTCTACGTCTGTAATATTACCACCTACAGCAGAACCGGGCATAGAGAAAGTACCGGAAGCGCCTTCATAAGCGCCCTGCTTGTTGCCTTTAAAGGCGCCATTGGCAAAATAGAAGGCAGCTACCCTGGGATCGTTGTTGGCCAGGAAGCTATCCATAGCTGTAGAGCTGGCGATAATGTTCAGCCGGTTCGCGATCACCGCATTGTTGATCTCGGAATACATGGGGTTATAGTTGCCGGGATCGCTGGAATAAGCGATTTTGGCAGTACCACCTTCTTCAATAAAGCCGACGCCATTGGCATACAGTTCGGCAATGCCGGCCTGGGCCATTGCAGGCGCACGTTCAGAAAGACGCATGTACACTCGCAGCAGCAGCGTATTGCCAAATTTCATCCAGGCATCCATATCCCCGCCGTAGATCAGGTCGTCTTTACCGGGATGGGCAGCAGCAGGGTCAATTTCGCTCATACCCTCTTTTACCATAGCAATAATACCGTTGTATACTACTTCCTGCTTGTCGTAGTGGGGACTGGTAATGCCGCCGGACTCACCCTGCAGGGCTTCTGTGAACGGGATATCATCAAACTGGTCGGTGAGCAGCTGATAGGTATAACCTTTCAGAATTTTGGCAATGGCAATATAGTTCTTTTCATTGCCACCTTTCCTGATGATCTGTTCCAGGTCGGTGAGGGCATCGCTATAGAGGCCCGTCCAGGCATTGTCGATATCGGTGCCATCCGGTATATACTGATCGAAGGACTGGTATTGGGAAGCGGAAGGAAACTGTGTCCAGTACTGGGACCAGAAGCCGCCGGCGATCTGGAACTTACCACCCAGCTGCTGGGCTATACCCGCCTGGGCTGAAGGTAACAGTAAGGGTATGGATACCTGTTCGGGATTGTTGGGGTTCTTGTTGACGTCCCGCCATTTTTTACATCCCGTGAAGATCAGCAGCGACACTGCGGATACGCCCAGGAAAATTTTATATAACGATTTCATGAATTGCGAATTTAAGGAGATTAGAAAGTAAACCTGAGGTTGAATCCGTAGTTTCTTAAAGAGGGCGCTGCGCTGAATTCAAAGCCCTGCGCATTGGCAGCACCGTTGGAGCTCAGCTCAGGATCAGCAAACTGGTTCTCTTTGGGCGTCCAGATAAACAGGTTATTACCGAACACGCTTACTGTAGCGCTTCCGAAAGGTGTTTTGTTTACCCATTTTGAAGGCAGTGTATAAGAAATACGGGCTTCTCTCAACTTCACGTAAGAAGCATCCACCAGCAGGAATTCATTGGGGCGTCCTGTTTGTGAGGTGTAAAAGCGATAGGGATCAAACGGAGTGGTGTTTGGCGAATAAGAACCATCGGCGTTCTGGATCACAGAATTTGGCCAGATATAAGGATCTCGCTTTTCTGTCTCCGCAGAAGTGCCGGTGAAGGCCAGGATGTCCCTGGTGCGGGAGAAGAACTGACCACCGTGCTTCATATCGAACATCACATATAGGGAGATGCCCTTGTAGCTCACTGTGGTACCCCAAGAAGCCTGGAACTTAGGCTGGTAGCTGCCGAAGAACTTGCTGCCTGTAGGATCGATAACCGGCAGACCAGTGCGAGCATTGACCACGATATTTCCATTGGGATCTCTCTGGTAAGCATTGGTGTAGAAGGTACCGTAAGGTTTACCTACTGCTGCTACCACGGTCATACCGTTAATACCGTTACCGGTATTGATCTGGTCGGTTCCTGGATAGATCTCTTTCACCATGCTGTTATTCTTGGTAAAGGTACCGAACAGATCCCAGCGGAAGCCGGTACGGGTAAGCACAGGTGTAAATTTAGCAGCAATCTCAATACCGTTATTGGTAAGCAAACCGGTGTTGATGGTACCGGCAAGGAAGCCGGAAGAAGCCGGAAGACTTACGTTAACGATCTGGTTAGTGGAACGCTTGTTGTAATAAGAGAAGTCTACAGTAATGCGGCTGTCCAGGAAGGATTGCTCTGTACCGATCTCAAACTCGCTGGAGAACTCAGGCGTCAGGTTGGGATTACCGATGATATTACCATAAGTAAATCCGGGTACATTATTCAGCGGGAAAACCGTGCTGCCAAAATCACCGGCAACAGTGGTCGCACCGTATACCGTGGTGGAGCTGTAAGCCGGCGCATCGTTACCCACTTTACCGTAAGAAATACGCAGCTTACCATAGTTCCATATCCGCTTCAATGATTCGTCAAACAGTTCAGTGAATACGAATGAAGCGTTACCACCGTAGTAAAAGTAGGACTTAGGTACTGTGGAAGACCAGTCGTTACGGGCAGTGATACCGGCAAACAGCATATTCTTATAGCTGATGTCAGCGTTGCCATACAGACCTACCCTGCGTACCAGGGTGAGTGTATTGGTCGCCAGGACCTTACCATTGGAGTTGGTCAGGTTATAATAATCGGGAACAATCAGGCCGCCATCCTCGTTTGTGCTGGAGAAACTGTTGTTCAGCCTTTGCTGGATCATGCTGTGACCCAGCAGCACATTCAGATTAATGTCCTTGGCTACTTCTTTGCTGAAAGTAACCATCAGGTCGTTGTAGATATTGGCAAGGTTATAGATATCTTCTGCATAACGGCCAACACCCGCCTGGGGGCCGGCAAGATCATAACCATCACCCCTTCCGGTAGCCTGGTCGGCCGGCTGAGAGTTATACAGCGGGGCGCTCTGGTAACGGCGGTCGGAATACACATCGGTACCGAGGCGGTTCTCTATTTTCAGCCAGCTGAAAGGTTTGTAGCCGATGGTGAAGCTTCCCAGCACACGGTCCACCCTGTTCTCATTCTTGAATTTTTCGAGGGTGTAATAGGGGTTAATGGCATAAGCGCCATAGTAGCCATAGCGGTGAACGCCATCCTCATCGATGTAATCCATAGAATTAAAACGGTCGTCCAGGTTACGCAGATCGCGCAGGGGAATATCCCGCGGCATCTGGTACAGGTTGTCCATCAGAGAGGCAGCACCCTGTCCGCCACCCACCAGGTCGGCGATCGATTTGGTGTAGTTCAGGGAAATGCTGGCGTAGAATTTGTTTGTCAGGTTAGCATTACCGTTGAAGGTAACATTGTACTTGTCATATCCTTTTCCGGGGAAAATAGAATTACTGTTCAGTGTATTGAAGCCCAGGCGGAAGGCCATGTCTTCATTACCGGAGTTTACAGAAACGCTGTTGGTATAGATCTTACCCAGGTCGAAGAAATCCCTTACGTTGTTGGGCAGAGCTGAATAGGGCTTTACTTTTTGCTTGCCATCGATGATCTGTCCCCAGGGTCTGGGTTGATTATCAAAAGGCAGACCCCAGGAGAAGTTCTCCCTGCGGTCATCGGCAATATCGTGCAGGTTGCCCTGTCCGTAGGTATTCTGGAAGTCGGGATATTTCAGAATGCTGGAAAAGCTGACACCGGTGTTGACTTCCACTTCTGTTTTCTTGGCGCCATCGGGCCTTCTGCGACCTTTCTTGGTGGTGATCATGAGCGCGCCGTTGGAAGCAGCAGAACCGTAGATAACGGTAGCAGCAGGACCTTTCAGCACAGTTACTGATTCAATATCGTCGGGATTGATATCATTGCCACGGTTACCGAAATCTACCTGGTTGCTCAGATTGCCGATATTACCGCCGGTGCCGAAGTTACCGTTGCTGATGGGAATACCATCTACTACGATCAGCGCCTGGTTGTTACCGAGGATAGAAGAACCGCCGCGCAATACGATACGGGAAGAAGAGCCCGGAGAATTGGAAGTCGTTGTGATATTCACACCGGCTACTTTACCCGCCAGTGAGTTGATAGGACTGGTGCTTCCACCTTTGCCCAGCTCATCGGCGCCGATAGTCGTCGTCGAATAACCCAGGGCTCTCTTCTCACGCCTGATCGCGTTACCCGTCACTACCGTTTCATCCAGTGTTGTATTGGAAGCCGACATTTTAATCGTAATCGTTTGGTCGCCATCGCCGGCTTTCACCTCCTGCGGGGCAAATCCAACTGCATTGATGACCAGAGTATTGGATTCATCCGGTACTTCCAACGCAAAGTTCCCGTCAATATCGGTTATCGTACCGGTGCTCGTCCCTTTTACCTGGACGCTTGCACCGGGGATACCCTCCCCTTTGTCGTCTAAAACCTGTCCTTTGACAGGCCGCCCCTGTGCCATGGCTAGCTGCAATCCTGACCATAAAAAGACTGCAAGCATGAGTAGTAGTTTTTTCATACACGAGTATATTTTGTTAACCAAATATACTCGCACAGTATGATAAATCAAAGCATTATGACATCCCCCCGTAATAATTTATTAACAAAAGAGTGATAAAGCACATTTGCGGTATTTCTAAACAACAGAAGATCATCTATTTGCGAACCATATTTCAGTCATATGCATTAATACCAAAAATTATGTTAACAAATATTCATTACGCATGGGCGATAAAAAAAACCCTTAAGGTTAATTAAGGGCTATTTAATTGCAAATGAATATATTAGCCTATTCCTCTACTTGAGTTTGATATAGGTATAATTTAGCATATTGACCTTCCTGCTTCATCAACGCTTCATGGTTTCCGGCCTCGGCAATATGGCCATCTTCCAGCACAATGATCTTGTCAAAATTCCAGCCTTTAAAAATGCGGTGCGTGATCACGATCGCTGTCCTACCTTCCAGGTATTGCCCCAGGTTACGCTGTATCGTTTGTTCCGTGCGGGTATCAACTGCCGACAGGCTTTCGTCCAGGATCAGCACTGATGGCTCTTTGACCAGGGCGCGGGCCAGGGATATCCGTTGCTTCTGCCCACCGGAAAGCATAACGCCTCTCTCTCCTGTGATCGTTTCATAGCCATCGGCCAGCTGCCTGATGTCTGCGTCGACAGCAGCCATAACCGCTGCCTCTTGTATCGCGGACATATCTTTCACTTCCTGGCCCAGCCCGATATTGTTGGCTACCGTATCTGAAAAGAGGAAGACATCCTGCGGCACATAGCTTATCTGCCCGCGCAGGTTTTCGAGCTGCCATTGCCGTATAGGCACATCATCGATCAGGATCTCGCCCTCAGTAACGTCATACATACGGAGCAGCAAATGCACCAGCGTCGACTTTCCCGAGCCTGTCTTGCCAATCACTGCAATCTTTTCGCCGGGCAGTATCTCCAGGTTGAAATGCTCCAACGCTTTGATCCCTGTGTGCGGATAAACGAAAGTGACGTCCCGGAGGGTTATCTTGCCCTTCAGCGATTGTGCTACAGCATCCGGCTCATCGAAAATATCGGGCTCCGACAAGAGGAACTCATTGATGCGCCGCTGCGATACTGCCGCCCGCTGGATCATATTGGCCGTCCAGCCGATAGCAGATATAGGGAACATAAGCAGGTTGATATAGAACACGAATTCGGCAATATTACCAGGTGTTACTTTTCCCTCTATCGCCTGCCAGCCACCGACCAGCACGGTAAGCAGCATGCTGAGCCCGATGAACAGGTTCATTGCCGGAAAATAGATCGATTCTGTAAGCGAAAGGTTGATGGTGCTTTTCCGGTAAGCTTTCGAGATGCGTGCAAAAGTGCTGATGGCGCTATGTTCCTGCACAAACGACTTGATGACCCTGATACCCGAATAGGATTCCTGGGCCTGGGAAGTCAGCGAAGAAAGCTCGGCCTGTATCTGCTCGCTCTTGCGGTTAACGATCTTATTTACATAAAAAATAGAAAAGGCCAGGAAAGGCAATGGGGCCACCACGTAAAGGGTAAGCGAAGGGCTCACCGTGATCATTTTCCAGAAGCAAAGCGCGATCAGGATCACCAGGTTGATCACGTACATCAGCGCGGGTCCGGTATACATCCTCACCCGCGACACATCTTCAGAGATGCGGCTCATCAGGTCTCCCGTAGCATTGCTTTTATAAAAAGCCGTGCTCAGCTTCTGGTAATGTGCAAACACTTCATTCTTCTGATCATATTCCACATGCCGCGACATTACAATGATCGTCTGGCGCATCAGAAACATAAAAACGCCGCGCAGCAAGGCATAGGCCAGCAGCCATAACCCGGCTGTCATTACCAGGTGCATCAGGTGCCCGCGAAGGGTCTGCGCCTCAGGGCTGCTGCCCAGCAGGTGATACCGGTCTACATTCCGGTATACATCGTCCAGCGTATTGCGTACGATCTGCGGCGAGAGTACCGCAAAAATATTGGAGATGATGATAAAGATGGTCCCCAGCAGCAGGTGCCATTTATACCGGAGGAAATATTTATTCAGTACAGAAAGATGCCGCAAAGCTTATTGGATTTGAAACCGAAATTCGGAAAAACCACGGCCCGCCGTTGTTTTCCAAATGTGAAAACCGCCGCAAAGGTACAACAATGCAAGCCGCATTGCTTAACTTTGCCCGATTGGCTTCTCTATGAAGGTATCTGTAAAAAATATAATGCCGCTGCTGCTTTCGCTGCTGATGCTGGCAGCCTGCGGCAAAAAAGAAAAGGAGCTCAGCCCTGCCCGGATCAATGCCATTGCGGACAGTATTGTCAACAGCCGGATGAATAAACTACGCAAACAGGCCAAAGAAGACCTCGAACGCCGGCTGCCCATCGAGCTCAAACCGAAAATCGATTCTATCCTGAAGGTCACGCACGACATAGGCCCCGTACCGGTTTTTCCCGGCGACGAAGGTAAGCCTGCGCTCCCCGATACAGTCCATCAGCTGCAGCTCCAGGTCAGAACACCGGCCAACGATACCCAGCGATAACACGTACTGACAATACAGGAACAGGGCCGTCCTTGCGGAATGGCCCTGCCTTATCAGATCGTACGGAATCATCGCGGCTTAATAACCACGGCCCGCTTTATTTTCCATATAATTCATGAACGCCCGGTTGGCCACCTTGTTGCCGCCCGGCGTGGGATAATTACCGGTAAAGTACCAGTCGCCCTTATTGTGAGGGCAGGCTTCGTGCAGGCCTTCAATAGACTGATAAATGATCTGCACATCGGCCTGTACATCGTCGGGACGCAGCAGCTGACCGATCTTATCGCTGATCTCGTCAGGCGTGAACGGTGCGTATACTTCTTTTACAAAGTTCTCTTCATCCAGCCGGTTGTGTTCCCTGGCCGTATTGCATTTGATATAGGCCTCGGTAAGCACGTGGTTCATGTCGCGCTCTTTCAGCAGCTCAACAGCAGCCTGGAAGGCAATGAAATCTGCCATCCGGCTCATATCGATACCGTAGCAGTCAGGGTAGCGGATCTGTGGCGCGGAAGAAACGACAATGATCTTTTTAGGCTTCAGCCGGTCGAGCATTTTGATGATGCTCTGGCGCAACGTGGTCCCCCTTACGATACTGTCGTCGATAACGACGAGTGTATCCTGGTGCGGGTTAACGGTTCCGTAAGTAATATCGTACACGTGCTGCACCATTTCATCGCGCGCTGAATCGGCGGTAATAAAAGTACGCAGCTTAACATCCTTGATCGCGATCTTCTCGATACGCACGCGACGATGGATCAATTCGCTGATCTCCGCGTCGGTCATGGTATTCCTGTTACGGATAATACGCTGCACTTTCAGGTCCTTCAGGTAGTCCTCCAGGCCTTTAATGAGGCCATAGAAGGCTGTTTCAGCGGTATTGGGGATAAAGGAAATGATCGCATTCTTAAGATCGTTATCCAGCGCTTCAAGCACTTTCGGCGCAAGGTTGGTGCCCAGGCGGATCCGCTCACGGTAGATATCGGCATCGCTGCCCCGGCTGAAATAGATCCGTTCGAAACTGCAGGCCTTTTTCTCTGCCGGCTCCAGTATCTGCGGTACGCTCAAGGTACCATCTGCCTTTACGATCACGGCGCAGCCCGGCGGCAGCTCCTTGATCTCATGCTGCTGCACATTGAAGCTGGTTTGTATCGCAGGCCGTTCTGAGGCCACGATTACGATCTCATCGTCGTGGTAATAATAAGCCGGGCGGATACCATGCTTATCGCGCAGCACAAAGCTGTCGCCGTTACCGATCAGCCCGCCGCAGACATAACCGCCGTCGAAACGGCTGGCGGCCTGCCGCAGCATGGCCTCTACATCAGGGTTCTCGGGAGACTTGACCTCCTCTTCACAGAGAAAATGGTGTACCGTATCGATCATAGCGCCCAGGTCGCTGGCCCGCATGGTCTCGTCGGGATTCTCTTTCAGCAAGGCAAACAGCTCATCTGTGTTCACCAGGTTGAAGTTGCCGGCCATGGTCAGGTTGCGGGCCGGGTTGATATCCGACTTCACGAAGGGATGGCAGAATTTCACACTGTTCTTACCCTGTGTTCCGTAGCGTAGATGACCCAGCATCACTTCTCCCATAAAACGCAGATAGCCCTTCATAAGGCCGGGATAGTCGCGCAGGTTGGGATACATACGTTCCAGCTCCGTCACTTCGTTCTGTACGGAGGTGAAGATCTCCTTGATCGCTCCCGGACCGGCAATGCGCAGGCGGTGCATGAACTGGTAGCCAGGCTCCACATTAAGCTTAAGCGTAGCGATGCCCGCGCCATCCTGGCCCCGGTTATGCTGCTTCTCCATCAGGAGATAAAGCTTATTCAATGCGTAGAAGGAAGTACCGTATTTACGGTGGTAGTAAGAAATGGGCTTGAGCAGCCGAATGTAGGCAAGCCCGCATTCGTGTTTTAAAGCATCTGACATGAGGACGCAAAGTTAAGCCGAAATTAATAAAATGAGCAAATGTGCCGCCCTGATAGACATATAAAGAAAAACGTTCCGGCCAAAGGATCGGAACGTTTTTGCTTATCGCTTTACTTGCCGGGCAAAGGCGGGTGCGGTGGCAAAGGTGGACGCGGCGGCAAAGGCGGATGATGCTGGGGCAGTGGCGGACGCGGCGGCGCATGCCTTACATGAGGCCGCGGATGCTGCCGGTAATAGCGATGGCGGCGGGGATGGTACCCGCGGTACCCTTTTTTCTTATGGTGCTTGTAATAGCCGCGATGCGGACGATGATGCCGCTGCGCATAGCTGCTTTCCGGCGCAGTAAAGAGCGCCAGCGTCAGCACCAGAATGATGTACCAGATGAATTTTCTCATGTCGTTCCGTTTTATCACCGCAGAAAGATACGAGTTCTTTCCCGGCGCTGCAATGATGACAAGCTGAAAACAAAAATGTTCTGACCTGTAGCCACATCAGAACATTTTGTTTTCAGCAATGAGGTGCTCCTCGTTTACCAGGGCAGCGGCGGGTGCGGTGGCAGGGGTGGATGAGGAGGTAAAGGAATGTTGATGCTTACACCGCCGCTCACATAAGGCCTGGGCGGCGCATAGTAGGCCGGACGATAATAAGGACGGCGATAATGCCTGCGGTAGGGCCTGTCATAGCTGTAATAGTGCGGTACATAGCGCCTGTCGTAACGATAGGCCTGCCTTGCACCCTGGTCATAGCCATGACGGTAAGCTCTTTCGACTCTCCGTTGCTCTTTATAGCGATGTTTGTAATGCCCCTTGTGCCAGCCTTGCGCGCCGGCGTCATAACTCATGAATAATCCGAAGAACGCGAAAAGGACTGCTGTCAAAAGATACTTTTTCATAAAATGGCTTTTATTCGGTTAATGATGCTTACGTTCCTGCGCAGAGATCGTGTCGTTTTTATTAATGGCCGCCTGTAATCAGGATGCGCTAGTAAGACGGAGACGGGAAAGAAAGGTTTATCGACAACATTGTTCTGGAAATACAAAAATGTGTTAACAGAAGTCGTACTTTTGAATCCCTACCGGTTATACGTTAAAACAATGTTCCATTTCAATCCTTTGCCCCTGCAAGGCGCCTTTCTCATTACGCTGCCCGCCTTTACCGACAATCGCGGCAGCTTTATCAAAGCCTTTCAGCACAGTATTTTTGCGCGGGAAGAGATCACCTTCGACCTGCAGGAGAGCTATTTTTCCCTGTCGGGCAAAGAGGTGATCCGCGGCATGCATTTCCAGCTGCCGCCATACGACCATGCCAAGATCGTTTATTGCCCTTCGGGCGCTATCCTGGATGTGCTGGTCGACCTGAGAAAGGACAGTGCTACCTACGGGCAGCATTATGCGACAGAGCTGTCTGCTGCCAATCACCTGGCTTATTATATACCCAAAGGCTTTGCCCATGGCTTCAAATCACTGAGCGAGGGCGCGATGACCTGCTACCTCGTTTCGTCGGAGCATAGCAAGGAACACGATACCGGCATCCGCTACGATTCCTTCGGCTTTGACTGGGCCTGCAACCGGCCGGTGCTTTCCGAACGGGATCTTTCTTTTCCCCGCCTGGACACATTCGACAGTCCCTTTTTGCAGTAGCCACGGTGCATAACAATTGTTTTACAGTATAAACTGTTTTATTCCCTGAAATTTACCGGGTAAACAATAAAAATATTTTTATGGCAAAAACAGCATTGATTACCGGCAGCACCAGCGGCATAGGCCTCGCCACCGCCAAAGCCTTTGCAGCAAAAGGATACAACATTGTCTTCAACGGCCTGGAAGAGAACGGCGCAGAGATCGCTGCCGATGTGGCGCAGGAATACGGCGTGGGCTACCTCTTTTCCCCGGCCAATATGATGCAGCCGGAAGCCATCAGGGGCCTTGCAAAAGAAGCGCTGGATAAGTTCGGATCAGTCGAAGTGCTGATCAATAACGCCGGCATACAGTTCGTTTCTCCAATCGAAGATTTCCCCGAAGACAAATGGGATGCGATCATCGCCATCAATCTCAGCGCGGCTTTCCACCTTACCAAGGCAATACTGCCTTCGATGAAGGCCCGTAAATACGGCCGCGTGATCAATATCTCGTCGGCACATGGGCTCATTGCCTCCCCTTTCAAAAGTGCCTATGTAGCTGCCAAGCACGGCATCATCGGCTTTACCAAAGTGCTGGCCCTGGAAGGCGGTGAATTCGGTATTACTGCCAACGCCATCTGCCCCGGTTATGTGCATACCCCTATCGTGGACAAGCAGATCCCCGACCAGATGAAAGCACACGACATGACCCGCGAAGAAGTGATCGAAAAAGTATTCCTGGCCGAGCATGCCATTAAGGATTTTATTTCGCTCGACACCATCGCACAGACGATCCTTTACCTGGCCGACAGCGAGGCTGCGGCGACCATTACGGGTATTGCCATGCCGCTGGACGCCGGATGGACCGCGCATTAAGCTTATTGTTCATCAAAACGATCCTATAGTGACTGATTACACCATTGCCACCAACAATATTGAGCTTCATTATGTCGAATATCATCCGAAAGGAAAGCCGACTCTCGTATTGATGCATGGGCTGACCGCCAATGCACATGCTTTCGACGGCCTGGTAAGCCACGGGCTGACTAAGCACTTCCGGCTCATTTCGCCCGACCTTCGCGGCCGCGGTCTCAGCAGCAAGCCGGCTTTTCACTATGGGCTGGAAGACCATGCCCGGGACATTCTCGGCCTGCTGGACCACCTGGGCATTGAGAAAGCATTGCTGGGCGGCCATTCCTACGGCGCATTGCTCAGTGTCTACATAGCGGCCAACTATCCCGAACGGGTAGAGAAGCTGGTGATACTGGATGCTGCTGCAGAAATGAATCCCAATGCGCCTGCGATGCTGGGTCCTACGCTCAGCCGCCTGGACAAGACCTTCCCTTCTTATGCTTCTTTCCTTGAAGAGATGAAAGCCGCACCCCAGAACACTTTCTGGGATAAGGATATGGAAAGCTATTACAAAGCGGATGCCCATGTAAGGGAAGATGGTACCGCAAACCCCTACCCCAACCTTTCCAATATCATAGAAGTGGCTACCGGCGTGGCGCAGCAGCCCTGGACGCAAACCTTTGAGTGCGTCACCCAACCTGCAGTGCTCATCAACGGACAAGATAACTACACAATGGATGAGCCCCTGCTGCCCGACTTCAAGGCAAAGGAAACGGTCGGGCTGATGGCCAGTTGTCATTACGTTGCTGTGGACGGCAATCACCAGACGATGCTCTACGGCGACAATGCTGCCCAGGTGGTGCGGGCCATAGAAGCCTTCCTGCTGTGACCGTATATAGGATATTACAGGGCGCTTGTTCAGATTTTCGTATTATTGCCGGAAACCGGACAGGCGCCTTTCCTGCGCCTTCTTTATGAATAAAGAACAATATTTAAAGTCGTCGCAGCTGCTGCTGCAGCTGCCGGTATTTTTCCAGCCCTGGTGGCTGGATATTGTCAGCGACAACTGGCATATCACCATGGCGCCCGGCCCTGCCGGTACGATCGCCGGCGTATGGCCGGTGGCCCTGGAAAGCAAGCTGGGCCTGTCTATAATCCGCAATCCCCTTCTTACACCCTATCTCGGGCCATTCTTCCTGCAATCCCTTACGACAGAACAGCAGGCAAGAGTGTTCGAGACCCTCTGGCAGCAGTTTCCCCGCTGGGATAGCTTCGATATGGAAACCACCGTCTCTTTTGACCGGGCCGATCTGCTGCAGCAGAAGGAGATCGGGGTATCCGAAAAGATCACTTTTGAAATCGCGCTTGCACCCGGGGAAGATGCTCTCTGGCGCGCCATGAGCAGCAATCACCGCAACCTGATCCGCCAGGCGGAGGCCAGCCATACCATAATCGAAAATCCGGGGCAGACCACCCGCCTGCTTCAGCTGCACCGGGAAACCTTCAGCAGGAAAAACAAACCTTACCCTTTCGTGCCGGCGATGATCGACCGCCTCGTACAATGCAGCCACGAACAGGACAGCGGCAGCTTATGGCACCTGCAGGATGCACAAGGACGAATCACCGCAGCGATCTTTACGGTATGGGACCGGCAAAAAATGTACCTGCTGCTCAGCGCCACCGATCCGGAGGCTGCGCATCCCGGCGCCGTGCGGCTGCTGATCTGGCATGCGATCAAAGCCGCCCGGCAAAAGGGACTTTCTGTCTTCGACTTCGAAGGCAGCATGGATCCGGGCATCGCCGCCTTCTTCCGCCGCTTCGGCGGCAGCCAAAAAACTTACCTTTGTGCTTCCAGGAACCGCTCTCTGTTGTGGAAAGTAAAGAAGAAGCTCCTGGGCTGATCAAACAATAATACGATGACGAAGAAAAAGCTGAACAGTTTCAGCGGGCTGGTGTTTTCTACCAACCCGGATATGATGAGGGAGGAAGCGCCGGAGCTGACCGAAACACCGGAGCCCAAAGCCCAGAAACTGCGGGTACGGATCGAGAAGAAGCACAGGGCCGGTAAAACGGTCACGCTCGTGGATGGCTTCTCCGGCAGCGAGGAGGACCTGGCTGGACTGGGCAAAAAACTGAAAACCAAATGCGGCGCAGGCGGCAGCGCCAAAGATGGTGAAATACTGATACAAGGCGATTACAAGGACAAAGTGATCGCCTGGCTTAAGGAGTGGGGCTATAGCCAAACCAAGGGCTAGGCTCAGGGCTTGCGCAGCACCAGTTCTACCCTCCGGTTCTGCTGGCGGTGCTCTTCTGTATCGTTGGGTGCGATGGGATTGGCATCGGCCCAGCCTTGCGTATGGATCTTATCGTCGCTCACCCCCAGGCTGCCTAGCAGATCGGTCACCGTCCGGGCCCGGGCATAGGACAACTCTTCATTGATCGCAGGTGTACCGGAATCGTCGGTATAGCCATTCACAAAAAATTCGGTATGTGGCTGGTCCAGGTACGGAGCAATCATCGCTTTCAGCTGTACCTGGTCGCTGTCGTTGAGCAGCACATTGCTGCGCAGGAAATAAAACCGTGCCAGCAGCGTATCGTGCAGCGGCGGACTGTAGTTAAAGTCCAGCAAAGGAAAATTAAGCGTATCGGGCGGCTGGACATGTGTTGTGGTAAAGGAGACCGTATCGTTGTAATCGGCGTAGCCCACACGATAAACATGCAGGCTGTACTTGCGGTTCAGCGATACAGAGGCCATATAGCTGGCATCACCCCGGTTGCTCTGGTAATGGTATAACTTTTCGCCGGTCTCCGCGTCGCGCCATTCGATCTGCGCATAGTTCAACCTTCTTTTATCCAGGCTGTCGTAGGCAATGCCAAAAACATAAGTATAAGGCTCCGGCCGTGCTGCTTCCGGTATCTTCGCTTCATAGAGATCCATATTGCCAAGCCCGCCATTCCTGTTGGACGCCAGGTAACCCTTCCGGCCATCGGCACTCAGGCAAAGGCTCACGTCGTCGAAAACACTATTGAAGGGATAGCCCATATTTTCAGGGCGCTGCCATTTACCCTGTTTTTTCCGGCTGTAGAAGACATCGTTGCCGCCTAAACCCGGGTGTCCGTCTGAAGCAAAGTAAAGCGTCTGGTTGTCGGAAGCAATGAAAGGAGCGGTTTCATCAAAAGGTGTGTTGACTTCCGGCCCAAGGTTAACAGGTACCTGCCATAAGCCATCTTCAAAGCGGGACATCCATAAATCCTTGCCGCCATAACCTCCCGGCCGGTCGCTTACGAAATACAATTCTTTATTATCGCTGGAGAGGGAAGGCATGCCTTCATAGGCAGGGGTATTGATCGTGGCGCCAAAAGGCACCGGCTGCGACCAGCCGCCGTCCTTGGTAAAAGAGAAATAGAGATCGCAGCCCCCGGCTTCCCACCCGTTCTCGCTGCGATTGCCGCAGCGCATGAAGAAAAGATAGTGTCCGTCGGCAGAGAGCATTTGCGCCCCTTCCTGCATGCCCGAATTGGGCGGGCTGCCCATATCCCGGGCAATGAACCATCCACCACAAGAGTCCCGCTGCGCTATATAAAAATCCTCATCCACACCATTGGTACGGCGCGTAAAAACGAGGGTGCTATCGTCGTGGCTGATGGAAGGAAAGTACTCGTCATATTGCGAGTTGATCCGTGGTCCCATATTGACGAGCGTATCGGTCCGTCGGGCATTAACCGCATATTTCCCAAACTGTATATTTTGCCTGATGCGCTCATATTCCGCTTTCATCGCAGGATGCAGTACAGCGGGCTTCGCCCATTGATCCAACACCGAAGAAGCGTGCTCGTATTGTTGTGCCTGGCATAGCGTACGGGCCAGCGGCAGCGCGAAAGCTTGTGTGCAGGCAGGGCAGGCGGTCGAAGCCTGCCGGAATACATCTGCGGCCCTGCTGAATTGTCGGGTATCGCAATATAACATGCCCAGCGCCAGATAAGCATCTGTAAAATGGGGCGCTTCCCGGATACATTTCTCAAGCAGACCGGCTGCTTCCTCATTGCGGTGAAGCCGGATCTGTTCCTGGGCGCGGCTGTACAGCCGCTGTCCTTTTGGCGTTACGATCCCCTGCGCATTCAGCATTATTGTACTGCAGCAAAGAACCAAAAATAAAGCCAGGTAACGCATCAGGGAAAACTATCGTTGTTTATTGAGGCGATGCAATAAACAGATTTTTTTCCGAATTTTAAAATATACCCTTATTTTAGTCAGCAAACGGTCCCGACGGCCAGAAGATAGTGGACAAGCACAAGGAGGAAAAGCAATGGGAAACGCCTTTTCCAGGAAAGATATAAGGCAAATTAATTAGTGTTATAAATAGTTTTTTAAGGTTATTTTCGCAACATCTAATCCATTTTACAATTTTATGCGCAACAAGATAGTAATGGCTTTCGTTGCTTCTGCCTTTTCTTTCGCCGCTCAAGCACAGCAACAGCAAAATGTATCGGTATGCTCTGATAAAGCGATGCACTCCGAACTGGTTTCTCTCGACAAATCGCTGGAAGAACGCGGATTCGGCCTCGAACAATTTAAGATGATGAATATGCCCTCCGGCTCTTATGTACCGGTAACGGTCAATATGCAGGAAGGCAAAATGTACCAGATCAATTTCATTGCCAGCAAAAATTTCCAGCAATACCACCTTACTGTAATGGACAAGGATCGCAATAAACTGGTCGATAAAAAGATCAGGCAAGGCGGCAACCGGCAGCTCTCGGAAAGCTTTGCCGCTCCCTATACAGGAACTTATATGGTCATCGTATCGCAGAAAGTAAAAGGACAACAGGAAGCTTGCGGCGGCTTGTCCGTGCTCAAGAATAAGTAAACAGCAAGCCTGCCCATGATCCAAGCCATTAAAAGGAAGCTGAAGCTCAGGCCCGAAATGGGCTTCAACTTCTACATGGCTGATTTTGTCTTCCGCAAGCTTCTGCGACAGAATGCCGATGTGAAATGGGCCATCCATCATACCAGCACCATCCACAGCCCCGGGAAGCTGGTGCGCGGCCGGCACACCTGGCCCGGCGATTCTCCCGGCGTTTATATCAATGCCCTCAACGGGATCATTATCGGCGACTATACCAATATCGGTCCCAATGTGGCGGTCATATCGGCCAACCACGATTTCATCAACAACGAAATACATGTAGCGGCATCCCCCATCGAGATCGGCAAATATTGCTGGATAGGCGCCGGGGCAGTAATCCTGCCCGGGGTAAAGCTCGGCGATTTCACCATGGTCGGCGCCGGGGCCATCGTTACCAAAAGCGCGGAAGAAGGTTATTGTGTGCTGGCCGGCAACCCTGCAAAGGTGATCCGGACCCTCGACCGCGAAACCTGTGCGGCTTTTGCAGCAACCAAATCTTGATTCAATCCTGGCGACCGAGCTGCTCTTCCAGCCAGGCAATATACCAGGCAGTTTGAATGCTGTTGATGTTTACCTCTTTATTGCTCCAGCCCAGGGCCAGCCTCCGGTCCTTTAAAAAGCTGCGGGCGATCAGCTTGAAGTTGACCGGGTCCGAAAAGACCACCCTGCGCATCCGGTTGCGTGCTCCCGCCATTTTCTGCAGCAGGAAAGGATAATGCTTTTTGGGGAAAGCGACTCCGAAAGGCTCGAAAAAATGGCGAAATACTATATGGTCGAAGAGCTTTCTTCCCCATTTATGCTCCCAGGACAGGTTCTGAAAGAACAGGATCAATTCCTTGTCCCATAAAGGGATCAGGTGCTCCTTGCCCCAGAACTCGTATATCCGGTTGGAATTAATGATAAACTTGGATTGCCGCTCTTTCAGGTTCCAGTTCTCAAAATATTCATAAGGTTGAGCCGGTACAACCGGCAGGTGGATCCGCGGCAAAAAGGATTGCTTATTACCAGCGCGGAAAGCGTAGTGTCGCTGCAGCAAACGCGGCGCCACATTGTCTTCTGTAAGACCTGCCTCCAGATGGCCTCCTGCAATAAAATCACCTGTATGGCCCGGAACGATCACCGCATCCTGCGGGATAAGGCTTTCTTTTACCAGGTGTCTTACGGCGAAATAATCCTGCGTGAACAAAGCTGAAGTTCCGTTAACCACAAAAGGCAGATAGGCGCCGAACTCCGGCGTATGCAGGAAATCGCCCACCAGCTGCGGCGTATAGGCGATAAAATGCCAGGGGAACTGCAGCTGCGCCGCTACCCTGGCCGACATCCGCACATCGGGACTGGAAGGTATCCCGTAGGTAAAGCAGATCACTTTAGTATAGCCCTGCTTCTTCAGCAATACTGCAATCAGGCGGGAGTCGTAGCCACCGCTCAAAGGCAATACGGCCGTGCGGCCGTCCAGCGCTTTCACCAGGCGCTGCCCCACTTCGTCGAGCAATCCGGCCAATTGCACCGACAGTGTATCGAAGGACCCTTCAAGCGCCACTTCTGCGATATAATAGTGATAGGAATGTTCGTTCAGCTGTCCCTGCGCTGCAACCAGGCAGGCGCCGGCCTGCACCTGGCGCACCCCTTGCAGCAAGGTTCGGGCGCCGGTTACATAACCGGTATATAAAAATTCCTCCTTTGCTTCCTGATCCAGCTGCAATGTTCCCGGTGCAGCCAGCTCCACAACATCGCTGATCCGGAGCACGTCCTGATCCAGGGAGTAAAAAAGCGGAAAAGTCCTGGTACGGTCGGTGGCGCAATAAACAATATCTTCCCGGTGGATCACCACCGCAAAAATTCCGTTGGCCTGCTGCAGGCGGGCCAGCAATGCGGTTTCGGTATCCGCATCCCTGAAATAGGCTGCCAGTGCGGTCCGGCGCATTGGCGTACCACCAGGGTCATAGATAAAGCCCTTTACGGAGATACCCTTTTCGGTATACCAGGAATAACCATAATTGTATCCGAGCGTAATATCTACTTTCATAAAAGCCATTGATCGATCAAGAAAAAAGGAACAATAGCGGCAGCCAGCACCGCCAGCGTATAGCCCAGGATCTGCCATTTTGATATGCCGGCCGAAGACAGCAGGTAAAAGATAAAGCAGAAAAAGATCAGGGCGCCCACCGCACCAAACCACATGACCGTAACAGCGGCATCATAGCGCAACCACAGACAGAGCAGCATAACCAGCGCCCGGGACGAAAAGATAATGATCTGCAGCAGCAATCCCTGCTTCTGCTTACCCTGCACAAAGAATAAATTGGATAAAGGCGAAGAAATAAATACAAACAGGAACCAAAGGCTCAGCGACTGTGCATACTGACCGGCCACGATCCAGCCGCTGCCGAAGAACCAGGCGAAGAGCTTGTCGCCCCAGAACAGCAAAGCCGCTATAGGGAAAACGCCCAGCAGCAGCAGGTGGCGGTACAATGCCCAGGTGAGCTGTTTTATTTGCTGCTGATCTCCCTTTGCAGCCGCAGCTTTTTGAAAATACACTTGCCCTATCGCAGCACCCACCAGCGCCATGGGTGCGTTCAGCACCCGCTGGGACATGGCATAGAAACCGACGATGGTATTGGAAAAGAAGGTAGCGAAAATATAAACGGGCAATTGCTGGGAAGCCGTATTCAGCAAGAGCGAAGGCAAAGTAAAGCGGGGAAAATTACGATAGCGCCAGGCCATACGTTTCATACCGGGTGTAAGCCGGAAAGTCTCTCCCTCCTGCCTGTTTTTCAGGTAAACGCTGATCACGCCCAGGTTGCCGCCCAGCAAGGAAACCAGGTTGCCCCATAATAAACCGGCGGCTTGTCCGCCCGCTGCGCCCGCACCTACTTGTACACCGCCTGCAATACCCGACCGTATTACAGAAGCCGCAGCTATGCCCCTGTAAGCCTTCTGCCGCACACTGTAATAACGCAATATCTCAAAAGCTCCGGAAAACAATACGGCCAGGGGCAGCAGGTACAGCCAGAAGCCGATGCGCCCGTCTTTGAGCAGGCTTACAAGCGGTCCATGCAGCGTCAGGATGAGCAGCAGCAGCAGTACCGAGACGCCTAGCGTCAGCATCAGGGCAAAGCGCACCAGCTTGCGGGCGTCCCTGTCGGCGCCGGGCAGCACGACCGACATTTCGTATTGGCCCGTAGCGATAAGGGTCAACAAGGAGCACAGGGAAACGAAGAGGGTCAGCAACCCGAAATCATCCGGTGTATAGAGCCGGGTCAGTATAGGCGTGATCAATACCGGAATGGCCTGCGCAACAGTGGTTCCTGTAGTCAATGTGAGCACATTACGTACAAAATCCGTAAGTTTTATCTTTCTTATCATCCGTAGGGCAGATCAGGTCGCGGGTTTCTTCTGCAAAAGAAACAAAATAAATCCGAAAAGCCCTGGTTTATTGTCTTACAGCCGGTTACAGGCATTCGGCGTTTATTCGGCAACACATTGGTATATTTGCAGGTTTTTGTGCAGTAACCATATGATCGATAACAAGAATATTATCTCCAACGAGGAACGTGCAGTGCTGGTAGGCCTGATCCAGAAGACCACCACCGAGGCGCAGGTATTGGAGTATCTGGATGAGCTGGCATTCCTGGCCGAGACGGCCGGAGCTACAGCCATCAAAAGTTTTTTTCAAAAATTACCGCATCCCGACAGCCGCACTTTCGTAGGCAAAGGCAAGCTGGAGGAGATTAAGCAATATGCGATCCGGCACAATGCCACGCTCATCATTTTCGACGATGAGCTGACCGGTTCGCAGATCAGCAATATTGAAAAAGAGGTGGGTATAAAGACCATCGACCGCTCTGACCTGATCCTGGACATCTTTGCCCGCAGGGCCAAGACCGCGCAGGCCAAAACCCAGGTAGAGCTGGCACAATACCAATACATCCTGCCCCGCCTGAAAGGCATGTGGAGCCACCTGGAACGGCAGGGAGGCGGCATCGGCTCGCGCGGTCCCGGTGAAACCGAGATCGAGACCGACAGGCGTATCGTCAAGGACAAGATCACCTTGCTGCGCAAACGGCTGAGCGAGATAGACAAGCAATCCTCCACACAAAGAAAAGAACGCGGCACCTTTATCCGTGTGGCGCTGGTGGGCTATACCAATGTGGGCAAAAGCACGCTGATGCAGGTGCTGAGCAAGTCGGATGTATTTGCGGAGAACAAGCTCTTTGCCACACTGGAAACCACCACGCGCAAAGTGGTGTTCGAACGTACGCCCTTCCTGCTGAGCGACACGGTCGGGTTCATCCGAAAGCTGCCCCACCACCTGGTAGAAAGCTTCAAATCCACGCTGGACGAGGTGCGCGAGGCCGACATCCTGCTCCATGTGATCGACGTGTCGCATCCGCAATATGAAGACCAGATCGCTGTCGTGAACAGCACCCTGCAGGATATCGGCGCTTTCGAAAAGCCCATCCTGATGATCTTCAATAAAATGGACCAGTACGAACAGCGCACTTTTGATGAGTGGCTCGAAGAAAGTGTGAAGCAGGACCTGCTGAAGCAATTGCACCGCCGCTGGGACAACGAAACACATGGCAATGCCATTTTTGTTTCTGCTACCGAACGCTCCAATATCGACCTGCTGCGCGAAACCATACTGGAAAGGGTGAAGCGCCTGTATGAAGAACGCTACCCTTACCTGAATAGCTTTTATTAGCAATAAGAGTTTGTATACTACGCTACCAAATGCCGGAGCGCGTTATACCGTCTTTTTGTATTAGACGGTATAATGTTCCCTGCTATGAAAAAAGCTTTTCTCCGCACATTACTCCTGTTCGCCGCATGCTCTTCGCAGGCCCAGACTTATTTCCCTTTTCCTTCGACCGGCGCCGAATGGACCGTAGCTTATTATTATTTCCCTTGCGACAATGCCCCGGTAGATACTTTTCGATACCAATACCGGCTGGATGGCGACACCACCCTGGCCGGGAATACCTACCACAAGCTGACCGTACAAGAAGGCCCTGCCCTGCCTCCGGTGTTTATCGGTGGCCTGCGGGAAGACGGTAAAAAGATCTATTACCGGTATACGCCTAATACCCACCCCCTGGGCCCGAGGCTGGCTCCGGAGAAAGAATTTCTGCTGTATGATTTCGGTGTTAGCGGGGCCGGCCAGATCGTCTATCATGATACTTCCGCTTCCTGGCCCGGTGTTACTTCATCGCAGGTTACCAGTACAGACACGGTACTAATAGGCGGCAGCTACAGGAAAAGAATCCGCGTAAGCTCCCCGCTCAATACTACAGATGATTGGATAGAGGGTATCGGCAGCATGGGTACCGGCCTGATCTCTCTCTTAAACCTTACGCCCACGGTCGAATGCGTCTCGCAACAGATGCGCGCCGTTTGCTTCAGGCAAAACGGGAACATGCTTTATCTCAATCCTCTTTACGAGAATTGCGAAGGCCGGCCTGCCCAGCCCAACGCGATCTCACCCATAAGCCTCAGCCGGTTCAGGATATATCCCAACCCGGCGATGAACCAGGAGATCCGGATCGAAAATATTGACCCTACAGATGGTCTGCAGCTAAAAATAACGGATTATACCGGCAGGACATTAGGCGCACAAAGTTTAACACAAAAGGAGATGACCGTCAGGCTGCCAAGGGTCGCTATGGCGATCCTTATTATCAGTGACAGACAGAGGCGTATCCTCCGCGTGGAAAAGGTAGCATGCCGCTGACCGGCACTTCCCAGCTTATCTGTCCCGGAACACTATGTATCACCAGCTACCTTAAAGACAGCTCCTGCAAATAACCTTCGGGATAGTTGACGGCTTCGAGGTACAGTCCGTGGCCGGCCACGCTGAAATCAGCCAGGGTACAATCCTGCGCTTCGATAATACGGCGGAAATTTTCCAGGCTGTGCCTGCCGCGGGCAACCTGTAGCTGGGTGCCTACCAGGCCGCGCACCATACCCCTCAGAAAGCGATTGGCCTCGACCACGTAATGCAGCTCCTCTCCTACCGTCTCCCAGCGGGATTGAAAGATCGTGCAGAGGAAAGTATGCGATTGTGTATTGCGCTTTGAAAAGGTCTCAAAATTGCGGTATTCCATCAGCATCGGGGCCGTACGTTCCAGCAATTCCCGATTGAGGGTAAAAGGATAATAAAGCGCACGTTGGTGACGGAACGGATCTTTACGGGTATAAATGCGGTAGCGGTAAAGCCTGCTGACCGCGTCAAAGCGGGCATTGGCCCCGGACTTGCTGCTGGTATAAATGGCCCGCACCGCCATGCTGAAAGGCAGGATAGCGTTGAGCTTATAACGGAACTGCGGATGCAAGGGCTCCGCTTCGTCGAAATGATAAAAATTACAATGGGCATGCACCCCTTCATCGGTGCGGCTGGCCCCGAAGGTCTCCACCGGCCGGCGCAGCAAGGTAGACAAGGCTTTATTGAGCGTACCCTGAACGGTAAGCAGATCGCCCTGTACCTGTGAACCATGAAAAGCCGTGCCTTCGTAGCTTACTTCCAGGAAATAACGCATGAAACAGGTTTAAAGAGCAGAGAAATCAGGCTAAGGCCGCTTTAGCAGCCGCTTCACGCTTCAGCTTCCTTTCAACAAAAAAAGGAGCGAAGGGCAGAAGGGAGGCAAAGAATACCAGCGCAGCGCGGCCAAAGCTCCATTTATACTTAGCCCAGCAAGCCACGAGGAAAACGCCGTACAGCACAAACAGCAGGCCATGCGCCCAACCGGCATAAAGACTGAACTCCACCGCCCAAGACAGCTTCAATCCATACTTCAGGGGCATCGCCACACCCAGCAGCAGCAGGTAAGATATACCCTCCAGCAAGGCGATAAAGCAGAAACGATTCAGCAATCTGTTATCCATAAGCTCAAAAATTGAGGCAAAGGTACTACCCATTTCGCTATTGTCCGGGCGCTTTCGGTGAATAATCGGCCGGCGCAAACGGGCTGCACCGGCAAATATTTATCTTTGGCCATCTAAACAAAGCGATGATATGAGCAATATACTGGAACAGCTGGCTGCCGCTTCCGGCCAAAGAGAGCAGGACAGGAATATAGCAATGGCGCAGCAGATCGCTGCAGCAAAGGATAAAAAAGCAGTGAAAACGTTGATCGAAGGCCTGGAGCACAAGACCAAAGCGCTGCGCCACGACTGTATCAAAACGCTCTATGAAACTGCCGCGCTCGCACCGGAGCTCATCAGCCCCTATACGCAACAGTTCCTGCAGCTGCTGGACAATAAGGACAATCGCCTGCAATGGGGGGCCATGACGGTCCTTTCGGCTATCGCACCACTGGTACTGCCCTTATTATATGAAGCCTTACCCCGCCTCGTTGCTGTAGCTGATGCCGGCTCGGTGATCACGCGCGATCACCTGGTGCGGATCCTGGTCAGCCTTGCAGGCAAGACTGCCTATGCCGCCGATGCCGTTCCCTTATTGCTGGAGCAGCTATTGCAGGCGCCGGCGAACCAGGCGCCTTCTTATGCCGAGCAGGCTTTGCCGGTTATCGGACCTGCAGATAAAGAAAAATTCAGGCAGGTGCTACACACCCGCCTGGACGATATGGAACAAGAAAGTAAAAGAAAGCGTATTGAGAAGGTGCTGAAAAAGCTCGGCACTTAAAGCAAAGTACCACTAAGGAAAAGTACCGCACAGATGAAGTAGATCAGCAGGCCGGTCACATCCACCAGGGTAGCCACGAAGGGTGCCGAAGACGTGGCAGGGTCGGCCCCCAGCCGCTTCAGCAGGATCGGTAGCATAGACCCGCTCAGGGATCCCCACAGCACAACAAAGATCAGCGAAACGCTGATGGTGCCGGCGATCAGCAACCAATGCTCGCCATAAATATTCGGTGCGATCAGGTGCCAGATAAAGATGCGCAGAAAACCCACCACGGCCAGGCAAACTCCCAGCATAAAACCGGAAATGATCTCGCGGCGCATAACCCGCCACCAGTCACGTATTGTTACCTCACCCAGGGCCATGGCCTGGATAATGAGCGTTGAAGCCTGGGAACCGCTGTTGCCACCACAGGAAATAATGAGCGGAATAAACAACGCCAGCACGGTAGCTTTGTGGATCTGATCTTCAAAAAAGCCCATGGCTGTGGCCGTCAGCATTTCGCCTACCATCAGGACGGCCAGCCAGCCCACCCTCTTCTTGACCAGCTCAAAAATGGAAGTATCAAGATAAGGCTCGTCCAGGGCTTCCGTACCACCGATCTTCTGGATATCCTCGGTGTACTCTTCTTTCGCCAGCCACAGGATATCATCGACCGTAACAATACCTAAAAGGATATTGTCATGATCGACCACCGGCAAGGCCACGCGGTTGTTCATACGGAATACTTCGATAGCTTCTTCCTGGGGATCATAGGCATTGAGCGAGATCAGCCGGTCGTCGGTAAGGTCGCTTACCATAGCCTCGGGCGAAGCCAGGAGCACCTTCCGGATACGAAGGTCATCGAGCAGCGCCCCCTTATCGTCGATCACGTAGATCACATCGATCGTCTCCGAGTTGACCCCATAGCGACGGATATGCTCCAGTACGCGGGCAACATTCCAATGCTTCTTCACCGCAACATAATCCGGGGTCATCAGGCGGCCTACGCTATCTTCTTTATAGCCCAGCAGGGCCAGCGCTTCTTTACGGTCTTCGGCAGGCAACAGTATGATCAGCTTCTTCACCACGTCGCCATGCAGCTCGCTGAAGAAAGAGGTACGGTCATCGGGAGGCAGCTCATTGATCAGCTCGGTGATCTTAACACCCGACAGCTTTTTTATGATCCGCTCCTGTACGGGGAAATCCAATATACGAAACACATGGACCGATCGGCTGAGCGACAGCAATTCGATGAACTTCGGACCATACTCGGGCAATTCGTCGATCAGGTCCTTAACTTCCGAAATGTTCAGCTCCTCCAGGAGATCGTGGAGCGCCTGATCGTCATTACGCCCGATCAGCAGTTCGGTTTCTTCGATAATGGTTTCGATATTCCTTTCCATAATAGAGGAGCAGTCTGTATTTGCTGGTAAATATTTAAATTTTGCGCAAAAGTCGGGTATTTTTCCCGGCAATGAAAATTAAGTTTAGCGCCTCGTATTTTCCTCTAAGAACTGCCAGCCGGGCAACGTCTGATATAGAAAAGGACTAATCGACAAGATGACCATGAGAAAAACATTCACCCCCGCAAAAGCGCGCGGGTACTGCATTACAAGCATACTCACTACCTGCCTGACACTGGGCATTCTTACTACCGGCTGTCAAAAGAAAGAGCAGGCCTCAGCCTGCGATTGTGTACTGCTGCGCAGCGGCTTACAGGCACAGGACCACAGTATAGTAGCCCAGGAAATCAACAGCCTGGCCGCTGACCTGGCCCCCTCGCCCACGACCGCCGATCAGATCGGGCAGCAGGACAACCTTCATGTGCTGGCCGGCCGGTTGAGCAGCCAATGTGGCTTTGGGGCCAGTGTTTTGCACTACAATGGCATTGAAACCTACCCGCCGCAATCCGAGATCAGGATTACCGATGGACCTTCTTTCAGCCAGGTGCTGGATATCGGCTACAATGATCAATACAGATTGGTCTTCCATGGCATGCATGAGTAGCGAAGACCTCTTTTCCAGCGCCGGCAGGGCATCTCCATTTCCCGTGCCGGGCGAAGCAACACGTCCGTAACCAATAAAACGATACCATATGCACAAAAAGCTACCTGCAGCTGCACTATGCAGCGTTTTCCTCCTGCTTGCCGCGCAGAGCAAGGCCCAGACCACCTTGCCTTATTTCAGCGGATTCGATAACGATGCCCAGAAGAATGGCTGGCAACAGTTCCGCAAAGGGGTTTCTTCTCCTTCCCAATGGAGCTATGCCATGACAGACGCTTTTTCAGCACCAGGTTGTCTCGCCCACGGCTACCCTGTCGGCGGAACCGACACCACCAATGATTGGTTTGTCTCTCCGCCATTTAACCTGAGCGCCGGCGGTAAGCTGGACTCGCTTCGCTATGCCTTTACCGGCTTCGGTGTGCCTGGCGCGGGCGATACTATTGCAGTGTATTTATTAAAAGGCGGCCCCGACCCGGCTGCGGCCACTTCCCGTACCTTGCTGTACGACTTTAGGGGTCCCAACTACAGTAATGACAATGTCTGGAGCAACCTTACCGATATCAATATACCTGCCACAAGCGGCACCTGCTATATTGCCCTCCAGTACAGGACCATGGCGAACTGGCTCGATGTGCGGTTTGACAACATCCGGATCAGCAGCAATACCGGCACAAATATTCCATCGACAGGGAAACAAGGCTTCCAGGCCACCCTTTATCCCAACCCAGTAGCCGATCGGCTACGGATAAAGACCAATGCGGTCTTCGCGCGATCAACACTCTACGATATCCGGGGAAGGCAAATCGCTGCAATGCCCTTCCGGGAAGAGATCGACTTGTCCTTACTGGCGCCGGGGACCTACATCCTTAATTGCAGCACAGAGGTCGGCCCTGCCTGGCGACAAACTTTTCTGAAAAAGTAGGACTGGGACCTTTATCATCCAAAGCGCTGTTTGAAAGATCAAACAGCGCTTTTTCCTTCTTCCTTATTCCATCCCATTCATCCAGCAGGCTTAATTCCTGTTCATTTTGTATCTTGCCCCGTTTTTGACGCAAAACAATACAATGGACAAACTGCATATACTTAAGGAAAAAATGGCGCAGGCCCAGCTGGGCGGCGGACAGAAACGGATCGACAGCCAGCACAGCAAAGGCAAGCTTACCGCCAGGGAAAGGATACAGCTGCTGATGGACGAAGGTTCCTTTGAAGAGATCGGGATGCTGGTCACGCACCGCAGCCGCGATTTCGGCATGGAAAAGGAGCAATACCCGGGTGACGGCGTCGTTACGGGCTATGGCACGGTAAACGGCCGGCTGGTCTATGTTTTTTCACAGGATTTCACGGTATTCGGTGGCAGCCTTTCTGAAACGCATGCCGAAAAAATCTGCAAGATCATGGACCTGGCGATGCAGAACGGGGCGCCGGTGATCGGCCTTAATGACAGCGGCGGCGCCCGTATACAGGAGGGCGTGGTATCGTTGGGCGGCTATGCCGACATCTTTTACCGCAACGTACAGGCCAGCGGCGTGATCCCTCAGCTGAGCGCCGTTATGGGCCCCTGCGCCGGCGGCGCCGTATATTCTCCTGCCATTACCGATTTCATTCTGATGGTCGAGCATAGCTCCTATATGTTCGTTACGGGGCCCAATGTAGTGAAGACCGTGACCCACGAAACCGTTACCAGCGAAGAACTGGGCGGTGCGCAGACCCATGCCCAGAAATCGGGGGTTACTCATTTTTCCTGCGAGAACGAAGTCGCCTGCATCGAGCACCTGAAGCAGCTGCTGAGCTATATGCCGCAGAACTGCGAAGAAGATGCGCCGGTATATCCTTACGAGGTGGGCAACGAAAGCCGCCCGGGCCTGAATGATATCATCCCTGAAAATCCCAACCAGCCTTACGATATCAAAGAAGTGATCGAAGCAGTGGCCGACAGCGACAGCTTCCTCGAAGTGCATAAGGATTATGCCGAAAATATCGTGGTCGGCTTTGCCCGCCTGGCTGGCCGCAGCATTGGCATCGTAGCCAACCAACCCGCCGCTATGGCCGGTGTGCTGGACATTAATTCCTCCAAAAAAGGCGCTCGTTTCGTGCGCTTCTGCGATGCCTTCAATATCCCCTTACTGGTGCTGGTAGACGTTCCGGGGTTCCTGCCGGGAACCGACCAGGAATGGAACGGTATCATTACCAATGGTGCAAAACTGTTGTTTGCCCTGAGCGAAGCTACAGTACCCAAAGTAACGGTAATTACCCGCAAAGCTTACGGCGGTGCTTACGACGTCATGAACTCCAAGCATATCGGCGCCGACCTTAACTACGCCTGGCCTACAGCTGAAATTGCCGTTATGGGTGCAAAAGGTGCGGCGGAGATCATCTTCAAGAAAGAGATCGCCGAAGCCGAAGACCATGATGCCAAATGGAAAGAAAAAGAGCTGGAGTACACCGAAAAGTTTGCCAATCCTTACGGAGCCGCTGCCCGTGGCTTTATTGACGAGGTCATCGTACCCGACACCACAAGAGAGAAGCTGATCCGCGGCTTCCGCATGCTGGAGAACAAGGTTGCACGTATGCCCAGGAAGAAGCATGATAATATACCATTATAGTATACGGCAGCTTCGGCTATAAAAAATATCCGCGCTTATAAGGCGCGGATATTTTTTATTATGAGATAAGTTGTCAGCCACCGGGCCGCTAATAGATCGTAACATAACCCTTGTCAAATTCTTCTTTATTCTTGAGGAGCTTGAACTTGAAAAGGCCGGTAGCCTGGAAGTTGCGTTTATCCAGGATCACCACCTTATCGTTGATCCGGGGTACCTGCAGCACTACACGGTCCTGCTGGTCGTAAAAGATGAGCGAATAGTTTTCCTTCAGCGCATCCTGTATTTCAATATTGATGTTCCCCGTAAAGGGATTGGTAAATACATATTGCGATTTGGGGTAAGAAACCGTATTGACGCTATTGAGGGCCGCAGCATTACCCGACTGGCTGATCAGCTTCTGCAGGGAATCACTGGGCGGCAACGGCTTACGGTTGGCAATGGCTGAGCTGTCCACGATCACTTTGCCCAGGCTGCTTTTCCATTCCATATCGGAGCTGAACAGGATAACAAGCCGATACCAGTTTTTGCCTACTGCGGGATGCGCATCGACAAAGCTTTGTACACCTTTCTTCAGATTGGTAACATAACCCAGGGTTGCAAAATTATAATTGCTGTCGGCCGAACGTTGCACTGCAATGGACTTCAAACCGCTTTCGTAAGGATTTGTCCAGCTGATAACACTAATGCCGCCTTGTGTCGCCACCGCGATCGCGGGCAATTCGGGCTGGGCCCGGAGGTAAGCATTGAAGGAACACAAAAGGAAAATAACAGCAACGATTCTTTTCATAACATTCATGCCTCAAACTTACGTTAATAATGCGAAAATCCGGGAGCACCCGGATGTGAAAATTTAGCTATAGGAAGGCCCGTAGCACAATCGTTGCGCGATGGAACGATTGCCCTGCAAGCCCCCGGTATGAACGCAGATCACGCGGCTGCCGGCAGGGATCTGGCCTGTACGTATCCTGTCGAAGATACCATACATCATCTTACCGGTATAGACAAAATCCAGCGGGATACTATGCTGCTCGTAAAAATCATTCATAAAGGTAATCAACGTGTCCGTATGCCGCCCGAAGCCGCCAAAATGATAATCGTTGCTTAAAAGCCAATTGTTCTGCGCCGGTGGGATCAGCACGCCCAGCGGGGTTTCCAGGTAAGCGCCGCCTTTCATCACAGGAAAACCGGTCATAGCAATACGATTGTCCAGCGCAGTGCGTATGCCTGCAAAGGTTGTGCCGGTACCCAGGGCCAGGGCCACGTGGCTGCTATCGGATGGTATATAGGCAGCAATACCCGCGGCCCCGCTAAGCCCTGCTGCGTTGCTCCCTCCTTCCGGGACGATCCAGGCGTCGGGATAGCGCTGCTGCAAAGCATCCAGGTATACGTCATCTCCCTTTCGGCTGTATACTTCACGGCTAACGAAAACCAGGTCCATGCCCAACGTCATGCATTCCTGTAAAGTATCGCTAAGCAATGCCTGGGCATGCAGGCCCCGCACGATACCCGTTGCCGCAAAGGAAAAATATTTTGCTGCAGCAGCCGTAGCCAGCAAGTGATTGGAATAAGCCCCGCCAAAAGTCAGCAAGCGATTGCAACCTGCGTCCCTGGCAGCTTTCAGGTTCTCTTTCAGCTTGAACCATTTATTGCCCGATACCAGGGGATGCAACTCATCCAGGCGCAGTATGCCTAAAGCAACTCCGGCCTGCCGGAGCCGTTCATCCTCCAGGTAATCTATACGCAGCTGCTCCCGCAGCTCAATAGCCATACTCCTTAAGGTAATTATCGTTTTCGCGCCATTTGGGCCGAACCTTGATAAAAAGTTCCAGGTATACCTTTTTACCCAGGAAGGTCTCAATGCTTTCCCGGGCCTGCATGCCCAGCTTTTTGATCATGCTGCCGCCCTGCCCCAGGAGGATCATTTTCTGGGTTTCACGGGTGGCGATGATGTCGGCCCGGATCCTGGTTACATGCGGCAGCTCTTCGTAAGTTTGCACCAGCACAGCGGTATGGTAGGGAATCTCCTGCTCGTAGAGCGCATAGATCTTTTCGCGGATCATTTCGGAAACAAAGAAGCGCATAGGCCTGTCCGAAATATCTTCATCGGGGTAAAAGGCAGGCGCCTCGGGCAAAAGCTTTAATATGGCGGGAACGATCTTCTTCGTATTGATCTTTTTCAGCGCGGAGATCAGCATGGTTTTTTCTGGCCTGATCTTTTCTTCAAAACCTTTGACCAGCTCTGCCTGCCGCTCTTTATCGGTCACCAGGTCGACCTTATTGAGCAGGAGTATCTTCGGTGTCTTCAGGTCCAGGGCGCCAATCAGCGTAGCAAATTCAGCAGGATCATCTGTAATATCCGTCATCAGCAGGGCAACATCGGCATCTTCGACCGCGCTGCGCACCTGCTGCATCATGCGGCTGTGCAGCTTATATTGCGGATCGATAATACCCGGCGTATCCGAAAAAATGATCTGGTAGTTCTCTTCCGTAAGAATACCCAATATACGGTGCCTTGTCGTTTGCACTTTCGGTGAAACAATAGCCAGGCGCTCGCCCAGCAAGGCATTCATTAAAGTAGACTTACCCGCATTGGGCGGGCCGAAAATATTGACAAAACCGGCTTTATGCGCTGTTTCCATAGGGCAACAAAGGTAAACAATCGGGGGCTTTCATTTTTTTTGAAAAAAATTTTGCCAGTTGAAATAAAGGTTATAATTTCGCACCCTCATCGCGAGGTAGAGCAGCGGTAGCTCGTCGGGCTCATAACCCGAAGGTCCTAGGTTCGATCCCTAGCCTCGCTACAAAAACGCCCGGTTTTCCGGGCGTTTTGCTTTTTGTGATCGGCCCGAGCCCTTGCACGGGATCAAGGATCGAGCAATAATGTTGGGGGATTCATCATTTTGCTGTTGGTGAAAACACCAACAGCGGCGGGAAGTCTCTTCAAACCGCTCTTAGCGGCTTTTTTCATGCTTTGCTATGGCATGCCGGTGCTGCTCCTGCCCGATATCCCTTCCGGGATTGAGAGGCGGCACAGGCAACAATCATGGTTTACATCTATTCTTTGTGCTGCCGGGAAACGATAACTTCATTCATTAAAACACGCTTTATATGAAGAAGAAAAACCTTTCAGCAAAACTGCACCTGAAGAAAAAGATTATTACCTCCCTGGTTGCGGACAGCGCCGGTAACATTAAAGGAGGATCAGCCACCTGCGAGTCCATTGCGGTAGGATGCGCCACCACGAGTCCTACTTTTCAGCCACAATGCACGCTGGGCATCTGTTTCATCAAGAATACGGATGGTTGTCCGACAACCAGCAATATGTGTCCTACTTCGCCCGAAGTGCATTGTACAATAGCTGAATTTTAAGACACACACCTGACTCTGCGCTCAAAGAAAGCTGCAGTGTGTGTCGCGTTAAAAAGCAAATCCCCCGGCGGAATGGCCGGGGATTTGCTTTTTATTTATCGGAAACTTGTTTAGACTATGCTTCCGACTGGATAATATCGTTCCAGCCGAAGGTATCGGGTACCTTGCCCAGGCGGATATCCTGCAGCCTTTTTTTCAATTGGAATAAAACAGCATTGTCCGTAACCGGCAGCTTGTATTGATTGGCGCCGATGCCGATCAGCTCAATAGGAGAGATCACCGCGGCGGTACCCACCCCGAAAGCTTCTACCTTTTTGCCGGTCAGGAGGGCAGCTTCGAGCTCATGATAGCTGAAAGACCTTTCTGCCACCACGATACCCATCTCGCGGGCAATCGCGATCAGTGAGTCGCGGGTAACACCGTCAAGAATGGAGCCCGCCAGGGGTGGCGTGATGAGCACATCGTCGATAAGGAACATCAGGTTCATCGTACCCGATTCTTCAAGGAACTCATTGTGCTTGCCATCGGTCCACAGGATCTGGTCGTAGCCCTGCTCCTTGGCTTTTTGTGTGGGATAAAAAGCCGCGCCATAGTTACCACCGCACTTGGCCGCGCCGGTGCCGCCTTCCACAGCCCGTACAAATTCCGTTTCCACTTTCACTTTCAGGTTACCGGCATAGTAGCTGGACATGGGCAGGGCCAGGATGATAAAAAGATAGTCGTCAGAAACCTTAACGCCTATCCTGGGTTCGGTAGCAATGACAAAGGGGCGCAGGTACAGTGAGCTGTCGGCACGGGCCGGTATCCAGTCCCTGTCGAGCGATACCAGGGTATGCAGCGCTTCCATAAACAATTCCTCGGGCACTTCCGGCATGCAAAGGCGCTCCAGCGATCTGTTCAGCCTGCTGTGGTGCTTGTAAGGACGGAAAATGCTGATATCGCCATTTTCCAGCCGGTAAGCTTTCAGGCCTTCGAATACCGTTTGGCCATAGTGCAGGCATAGCGCCAGGGGGCTTAGCGTAAGCTGCTGCAACGGTTCTACACGCGCATCGTTCCAGCTGCCATCCCGGTAGCTGGCGATAAACATATGATCGGTGGGATTGTTGCCGAAAACGATATGGTCGGGATCGAAATCCGGGAGCCGGCTGTTCCTGGTACGGGTAACCGGTATGGTTGTTACTGTAGGCATATGTCCATAGCGCTGCGCTTTTGCGGAGATTGCTGATGCAGCTGTTCCGGCGCAGCTGACAACAAAGTTGAGCAGAAAACCAATACCAATACAGATACAATTTCGTTTATTTATACCAGTACAGTTTCAAAACAGGAGGCTATACTATGAGATAAAAAAAGCTGCTCTTTACAGGAGCAGCCGGGATCATAAAAAGATAAGCAGCGGTTACATACGGGGCTTGATCACCAGGAAGTAAATGGCGCCCAGGATAATAAGGCCGATCACCACACTCAGCATAGTGATGGTATTGCGGTAACCTTTGTTGATAGCCCGCATCTTATGCAGCTCGCTGGCATTGTTGATCACATTCTCGATGCGGGAAAAGGCGCTTTCCCCTTTTACCACGTAGTCGTAGGCGCCATATTTCATGGTATCGATCGCCACATCTATTTTATCCTGGCCCGAAAGCACGATGATCTGGGCGGCAGGATACTGGTCTTTCATGGCTTTCAGGATCTCAACACCATTCCTGGCTGTAGCATTGTGGGCATTCAGGTGATAGTCGAGGATCACAATCTCGGGGTTCAGATGCATATTCTGTAACGCTTCTTCTCCGTTATCAAAGATTTTGATCTCATACAGGAAGCGCTCATTCAGGTAGTCTTTCAACATTTCGTTCTGAATGGGCTCGTCGTCAACGAGGAACAGATAGCGTTTGGTAGCATTTGCCATAGAAAGAATAAGATTTTAGTATGGATGGCGAAAGATAATGATTGTTTTCGATTCGTCAAAGCCGGGCTAAACAATTACTTGTCCCAATTCTTCAAATGCTTTAAGACAAAGGCGTTCCAGGTGGTCGACCAGCTGGGGCAGATTCTCCCTGTGGGCTGTCTGGCCGGCCGATTGCTCGATAAGGAAAATATTGCTGACCTCCTCTTTAACACCCATATAGGAAAGCTGGGGTTTCATTGAATGCGCGGCCACTTTCAGGCCTTCGTAATCCTGCTCCTGCAGGGCCTGTCTGATCTTTTCCAGCAGCTTGGGACCATTGTCGAGGAACATGCCGATGTACTTCTTCTTTTTCTCAGGGTTGCCACCGGTAAACTGGTTGAGAAAACTCATGTCGGTCACTTTTTCGGGCAGGGCCTGAAGGTTACCCACACCCGACGGCGAAGCTGTTTCTACAGTAGCGGCCTGACGGTTTTTGGGGCCCAGCACCGAAGACATCTTCAGTAAAAGATCATCCGTTTGAAAAGGTTTGCTGATATAAGCATTCATGCCTGCTCCCAGGTAGCGTTGCACATCTTCCTGCAGCACATTGGCCGTCATGGCAATAATAGGAATGTGCCGCTTGTCTTCAGAAAGCTCGCTGCGGATGGTCCTTGTAGCGTCGAGACCGTTCATTACCGGCATCTGTATGTCCATCAGAACGAGGTCGTAGTCGTTGTTGCGTACTTTATCTACCGCAATGGCTCCGTTATCGGCAATGGCGATATGGACATCGGGCAGCAGCTCCTTGAGGGTATCCTCAGCCACCAGCCGGTTAAACTCATTGTCTTCCACCAGCAGCAGCGACAGGTGCTTCAGGCGGTCATATACCTCTTCCGTTACCTGGCTGGGCTTGATCTTCGCTACCTGCTCGCTGGCCACCTGCAGCGTAATGGTTACGGTAAATACAGTACCCTGGCCTTCTTCGCTTTCGACCGTTATCGTGCCCTGCATCAGCTCCACCAGCTGCTTGGAGATGGTGAGCCCCAGGCCCGTGCCGCCGAATTTACGCGCGGTATCGGTACCCGCCTGCGTGAAGCTCTCAAATATCTTATCAACATAATCCCTGGAAATGCCGATGCCCGTATCGGCGATCCGGAACTGGATAACCACTTCTTTCTCCCACTGTTGCTTTGCTTCGCACTGGAGCGCGATATAGCCTTTGTCGGTAAATTTCACGGCATTGCCTACCAGGTTGATCAGTATCTGGTTGAGGCGGGTAGGATCACCGATCAGCCGGTCGGGGATATTGTCGTCTACTTTGATGCGCAGCTCAAGGCCTTTCTGTTCAGCCTTCAGCTGCATAATTTCCTGTATGCTCTGGAGCATATCCCTGATCGAAAAGTCGATCTTTTCGATCATGATCTTGCCCGCCTCGATCTTGGAAAGATCAAGAATGTCGTTGATGATGACCAGGAGGTTGTCGGCCGATTGCCTGATTACGTTCAGGTATTTCAGCTGCTCCGGCCGCGGGTCCTTTTCCAGCAGGAGGCGGGTAATGCCCACGATGGCGTTCATCGGCGTACGGATCTCGTGGCTCATATTGGCCATGAATTGCTGCTTCAGCTCCGCGGTGCGTTCGGCTACCTCTTTTTCTTTCTTGGCTACCTCTATCTGGTTTTTGATCTGCAGGTTGCGCAGTTTGTTCAGCGTCGCTTGCTGGAAAATCTCTTCCTTCAGCTTTTCATAGGCTTTAAGATGGTAGAAGGCTTTAGGGATATTGCCCATCTTATCGTACAGGTCGCTGAGAAACTCATGAATGCTCATCAGGTCGTGGCGGCGCAACGAATCTTTAGCAAGGTCATAGGCATGCTCCAGGAATTCCAGCGCCTTTCTGAAATTGCCCTGGTGCAGGTATAGCCGGCCTTTATAGAATTCGGCCACGATCTCGGCTTCGGGGTTGTTCAACTCCTTGGCCTGGACCAGCGCGCGGTCTAGGTATTTCTTGGCGTTATCAAAGTCGTTCAGACGATAGTACACCTTTCCGACGCCGCTGTCGGCCAGCGAACGGCCCTGGGTCTCCTCTTCCGTGAGCTCCTGGCATTTCTGAAAATATTTCAGCGCTTCGGCGAAGTATTCTTTTTTAAAATAAATATCGCCCAGGGTATTGTAAATGCTGACCAGCCGGCTGTTGTCGTTGTATTTTTCGAATATAGGCTGGCATTTCAAAGCATACTCCAATGCTGTGTCGTAATCGCCCAGGTCATAATACAGGTTGGAGATATTGGTCAGGTTAATGGTAAGGTTGAGCTCATTGCCCAGCCTTTCATTAATATCCAGCGCGGCCTCGAAGTCCCTGAGGGCGCTGTCAAGATCGCCGAGGTTACGGTAGATGCGGCCGAAGTTGTTGAGCACCTTGGCCTCTAGGGTCTTGTCTTTGATCTCACGGGCAATGATGTAGGCTTCGGTAAGCTCGTCAAGCCCGTCTTCATATTCGCCCATCAGCCAGTAGCAGGCGCCTTTGTGGTTGAGGCCGTTGCCGATACCAGCGGCGTAGTGGATCGCTTCGGAACGCTCTATGATATCCTCGGCCATCAGCATGGCTTCTTCAGGGTTGTCGTTACGCACTTCCAGCGTCATGTCGACCAGCAGGTCGATCTTTTCCTTTTCGGTGGTGGCCTGGTTGTATTTCTCTTTCAGTTGCAGGTATCGGGGAGTCTCCATCATGGCGCCGTAATATAAAAAGCGGGTTGAAGATAAATAAAAAAAAGTATGTACGGATAGGGCGGAAGCCGGGCGAGAGATCAAGGACAGACCGAACCGCTCCACCCTTCCTGTATACCGGGCAAAAAAATCCTGCAGGGCGAACCTGCAGGATAATCGGATAACGTTTCCGCTTACTTTATCGCAGGAAGCGGAAGCGTTATCTTATTTATAATTTTTATTGTAAAATGCTTTATAAGCAGCGTAATCCTTTTTCAGGAAAAGCTTGGGGAAATTGTCGGCCGAGATCAGCAGCAGATCGTACTCTCCCGGCTTAAACTCGCGGAACAGGATATTGATACCCCTGATCTCGTTCATATACTTCTTCGCTGCCGCCGCATTGGGAAACTCTTTGCATACGATCAGGCTCCTGCCGGCATCGAGGGTAGACATGGTTACGGTTATGTGCTCATTGCCTTGCTTCATCAGGTTGTAATCGGACAAGCCCGAGCGGAAGCCCGAGAATTTGGCATCCTGCTGCGCCGAGAAGATAACATAGTGCGGAGTTGCCGGCTTATAGTCGTACTGCAGGTTGCCGCCGCTAAGCGTGCTGGTATCGGGTTTGCTGCTGTTGCCGGCCTGCAGGTTGCTCATGCCGCCGGGCTGAGGGTTCTTGTGGATGTATTCGAGCACGGCATTGGCCCAGCTGGTGAGCGAATCGAGCGGATTGGCCGAAACGAACTGTTTCAGCAGCGTGTCCGCTTCAGGATAGTTGCCGTTACCCGCAGTGGCAATGGCTTTCATGAGGTCAAATTTTTTACGGAAGCCGCCCTGGTTCTTAAAGGTCTCATCCGCTTCCCTCACACGTTGCAACACATCGGTATACTGGCGCTGGATCAGCAGACCATAAGTTTCATCGTAAAAATTGGACAGGTTTTCTTTCGGCAGGTTGCTCACGTGGGCAAAAGGATCGACGTCGTTCGAGGCAGCTGCGGCGCCTTTCAGCAGCCTGGCCCATTCCGAATCTGGATATTTGCTTTGCAGCTGCGCATTGTATTGCGCCGCTACCGAAGGCTGGTTCTGGCGCAGGCTCATGAGGTAGCGGGTATACAGCACTTCGGCCTGGTGGTCATGGCCGGGGAAGCGACGGTCGAGGGTATCGAAGGTGGCAGTAGCTTTACCATAGTCTTCAAGGTGAGTGTAGTAAGCTTTGCCGAGGTTAAAGAGGCCCTCTTTCAGCCGGTCGTTCGTTTTCTTCAGGGCTTCGGGACTATGCGGAATAGCGGCATACAGGCTGTCTTCATCAGGAAGATTGTCACCGGCCTGGGTTTCCTGCTGGTCGTTATCACCGGAGGCGAAATCGCTGGAGGCGCTGCTGCGGCGCCAGTTGTCCTTCAGGGTACGGTTACCCCATTTTTGCTTGAAGTCATTCTCGCCCTGCCGCATCAGGTTGGGGTTGGCAAAGTACCAGGCCTGGTTGCCCTGGTTATTCGACATATTGGTATTGGCCATCGATGCCGTATTGCCGTTCTCTGCACGGAAGGCGCTATCACGCATTTTGCGCTCGAGGTCGCGGACATAATCGCGGATCACATTGCGCTGCTCTTTCTCACTCATCGCAGCCAGCCGGATCAGGCTATCCTGCTCTTTCACCTCGACGCCGGGTATGGCCACACGGTCGAGCGCTGCGGCGCGCTGCCGCGCCAGGCTGTATACCGGGTCCTGCGCTGCAGTAAGGAACATCGACGCGCTGTCGTAAGAACGCTTGGCATTGTTATAATCGCTGCGGGCGTAGTATTCATCACCCAGCGCGGCAAAGGATAGTCCTTTTTGCTTTTTATTGCTCTGGCTCACGCTCACGCTCTTGCGGAAATGTTCCAGGGCTTTGTCATTCTGTTTGTTCTTTAAGGCCGTTTTGCCCATGGCGTAATAGATCTGGTCGTAGTAGGGCCTGAACTTACCATCTGTCGCCATTTTGTCCAGCATATCCGAAGCGTTCAGGGTATTGCTTCCATAATTGATGCTGTTGGACACGATATTTTTCCGGGCATAAAATTCCATTTCCAGGTCGGGATTCAGGCGCAGCACTTCTTTGAAATACTGGTCCGATTCAATATAGTGCAGCTGCTGCTGCATGATCTGCCCGTTCAGGTAATTGGCGCGCAGGCGCAGCCATTTCGGAAGTTCTTTATCAGCCGATACCACGGTAAGGGATTGCGCCGCTTTGCTTTCATCGTTCCGGTTAAGATCGATAAAAGCCTGCTCCAGGGCCAGCTTGCCTTTCAGCCGTTCGGGAAAGAGCGCGTCATTACGCAGCATGTCGAGCAGGGTCTGGGCATGGCCTTCCTTACCCGATTGTGCGAGTGTGCGGGAAAGCCAGAGCATGGCGTCGTTCTTGGCCGACTTGTGCTCTAAAGCGCCGGCCAGGCCGGTCTTTTCCGGCTCACTGTAAGTGGTCGGTTTATTTTTATCCTGTTTGGTTGTTCCTTTTTTCTTGGCTTCATCCTTCTTGGCGATCTCGGCCTGGCTGACGATCTGCTTGAAGGCCGCACCGGCATTCTGGTAATCGCCTTTATAATAGTAAGCTTCTCCGACAAGCAGGTAGAGGTCATCCTGCCATTTGGCGCGCGGATCGTGGATCTGTATGCCTACGGAGGCTTTGCGGATAATGGTGTCCATATCCGAAAGCAGCTTCGTCGAATCTTTGTCGGGATTGAAAGGGAACAGGGTAATGAGGCTGTCGAAGTTGTCGGTATGCGATCGGACCATATTGCCAATGGCCTCTTCCATCTTCTTGTTCGCGTTAAAATAGTAGTTGTATCGCGTAAAGGTATTCTGGACAACTTTCCTGGGCAGGGTCCATTTCTTTTTCCGCATGTCCTCGTTGGTATACTTATCCTGCTTCTTCTTGATCTTGATCTCCAGGGCAAGCTTTTTCTTGTCTTCCTTAGCCTTTTCTTTCTCTTCTGCCTTCTGTTTTCGCAGGGCAGCCCTGGCCTCGCGTACCTTGGCCAGGCTATCGGCTCTTGCAGCTCTTACCGTTTTCAGGCTATCCATCAGCTGCATTCGTATGGCCTTTGCTTCAGCCAAAGCTGTCTTCATGCTATCGGAGTAAGCCTTCCTGATGGCCGTCAGGCTGTCTGTCCGGGCTTTGGTAATAGCCCTGAGACTGTCCGTGGTGCGTTTGCGCGCCGCGATCTGTGCCGTTTTCCGGGTTTCCCTGGCATTGATAACACTGTCTTTATAATGCTTGCTTTCTTTATAGGCACGCAGGGCCGCCAGGCTGTCGCTAACCCGTTTGCGTTCCAGCTTAACTCTTTCCAGCTCCCTTTGCTGGGCCTGTCGGATGCTGTCGTTGTAAAGCCGGATGCTGTCGCTGTGCCGGCGGCGATAGCTCATCACACTATCTGCAATACGTTTTCGCTCGGCGATCTGGGCGGCAGCTGCCGCTTTTTGCTCTTCTTTCTGCCGGGTCATCCTTTCCTGCCGGGCATTTTCAACGCTGTCAAGGTAATGTTTGCTTTGCCGGTAGTTGCGCATAAAGTTAAGGCTGTCGGCCCTGTGCCTGCGTTCGGCTTGTATGCTGTCTGTTTGTCTTTTTTGCGCGGCCTTCAGGCTGTCGGCCCTGGTTTGGGAGAAGGCCGGCAGGTGACTTACTAATATTATTAATAATACAAATAACCCTGATAAAAAATTATTAACCCGTTTCAAATTTTCCTTTCCTTTAGGCACAATATTATAATTGAATAACTGATTTTTAGCTAAAATATTATTTGCGAAGATAAAAAAGAAGCCGGCACGAAAAAATGAGCCGGCGGGCATGGAAAACGGCCTTCAAAAAAAATATTTCCAAACTGTTGCAAGTCCGAAAAATTTTTATGTATTTTGGAAGCGATTTCGTAAAAATAGCATTTAACTATGAACAAAAAATTATTATTTGTGTCTGCAATTGTAGCGGGCATGTTCCTGGGAAACCAAACCACTGCACAGGCACAAGATAGCGATGAAATGGTCCCCGTTTATCGCTGGTTCAGCCAGGTTGATAGAAATTACGTAACAGTGGCCGAAGGTGAATACCAGGAAGGTCAGCTGCTTAATTGGAAATACAATAATAAGACCCTGATCTTTTACGCATTTCGTGAACCCGGACCAAACCGTATCGCGGTGTATCGCTGGTTCAATCCCACAACAAAAGATATTATCAGCGTAGCTGAAGATGAGTATACCGATGATGCGCTGCTGAAAATGGGCTACAAGGAAAAGCACATCCAGTTCTATGCGCCCATCCGTCGTGGTGAAAACCGTGTGGCGGTATACCGTTGGTATGTGCCTAAAACCCGCGACTGGGTTACCGTTCCGGAAGAAGGAGAAACCGATGCCTACTACAAAAAAGGCTACCGCCGGAAGACATTCCAGTACTATGGTATCAAGCGTAGCACTGACGAAACCTTGTACAACCAGGATCTGTAAGCTATCATTACGATTTTTAAAAAAGGAGGATGGACAATCCTCCTTTTCTTATTTTTATGTCCTGTATCCGTATTATGGCAGAAGATGTAAAAATATCGCGCAAGAAGCCTGTTTATCCTATCAGCGACCCCTTGTATAAGTACCTGAAGCATTACCAGCGGGAAGCCCGGCTGCCGGTCTCGTATGCCGACCTGCGCCAGTTCAGGGAAGCAGTTCCGCTTATGGATAAGAAAGGCAGGGACACCCTTTGGGAATGCCCTATTTATCCGCCGAACGAGATCGAAAGGCTGCATACCGGGTTGAAAAAAGTCTACGCCATGCTGAAGGCGTCAGGCAACCTGCGTATTGTCGAGCATAAATACATCGACCGCGTTGACTATTGCACTTTCGGAAATACACATCCCTTCAGGATAAGGATCGTCAACCGGCTTAACGATGTCTACGATTACTTCTATATTAAAATTGCAGACGCTTCACGTGTCTATGGTATGGAGGTGGAGCACCTGCTTTCTCCCAACCAGCTCAACTACCTGGTCGACAATACAACCCTGGTGGAAGAGCATATCCCCGGTATCCCGGGCGATGTATTTGTTCAGCATTACCTGGACCATCCTGAATATAACCCCAAACGCATAGCAAAAGAATTTGTCAAGTTCAACGAACGTTGCTTTATTACCCTCCTGGGCGATATGCGGGCCTATAACTTCGTGATGCAGATCACGCCCGACTTTGACGACTTCCAGTTCCGCATCCGTTGTATCGACTTCGATCAGCAGTTTTACGAAGGCAACAAAAAGGTTTACCTGCCGCAGTTTTTCAAGGAGAACTATCCCTTTGTCAAGCTGGGCATTGCTTATCTTACCGAAAAGACCTTTACCCAATACCAGCAGGAAGAGTCTTCTTCCATAGTACATCGCCTGCGCAGCGAACGCCATCGCATTACCGATCTGCGCGATGTGCTGCAGCGGGATAACATCTCTTCTCCCGAAAAGACCGCCGAGCTGCGCGAAGGCCTCGCAGCGCACTACAAAGACCCGCATTATCTCCGCTGCCGCAATATGGCCGATATCCTCGAGCTGAACCTGAAGCGGGTTATCCGCCAGGTGAAGCTATGAGTGAAGTTTTTCTGAAAAGAACTGTTTTATGCCTACGCCTCCTGCCGGCGTAGCGCTCTTCTATCTTTGTGTAACAAATGAGGCCCGTTTCTCTATATACGATTGCCGCCGCAACAATACCTGTTGGTTCGACCGCAACTCCTGAAGGCATCTTAAGAAATGCCTGGTATTCATTCGAACAGCGCTATTGACGGTCAAGGGTGTGGCCACACCCGGGCAATTTTTTCTACTATTTCATCCCGCTGCCGGTGAACTTTATCACATTCCTGCTGTTGTGGTCCTTAAAGCCCGATAGTATGACCAAGCTATTGTATACAACGATACTCCTCGCCTCGGTAGCGCTCTATTCCTGTGAAGGTAAGGAAGGCAACCCTGAGGGCATCCCGATGAGCGGCGCCGATACACAGTCTGTCCCTGTTCAGCCGCCGATCGCCGATACGCAACCGGTTCCTGCCGACACCGGCGCCCGTTAGCCAACGCTTCGGATGACCTTTCTTTCCTGTAGAAGGAAACCCGGAGCTGATATAATGGCTGCGGCCCTTGGTATAAAAGCCGGAAACCGCACCGGTATCCTGATTAACTTCGAAGAGCAAGCTTCATCGGCATCAAGCCTTTCGGGCAGGAGCTATAGCCCCTGCCGTGGCGCCGGATGTTTCTTCCGCAATCATGTTTTTGGAGGGAGCCTTTCCAGGTTCCCTTTTTATTTAATGCAAAAGACGCTCCCACTGCACCACTGCTGCAGTGGGAGCGCTTAAATTTGAGGGTAAACTTTCTTTTTAAAACCAATTCGTATGAAAAAGAAGAACCTGGCATTGAAAAAGAAATTGCTGCTTGCCAAGCAGCAGGTGAGCTTGCTTGACGGCGGCGCACAGCAACAGCTTGCCGGTGGCGCCGGCCCTACAGCTGACCCTTCAGCTTGCATCACTGCACCTTACACGACGCCCATTTGCTGTAATGCCACTGTGGTAGCGAAGAATACGCATTGCTGCCCGCTGACTTACCCTGAGTGCTATCCCGGCTGATGTGAACAAGACGACAGAGACGGAAAAGTCAAGTTTTTAAAAACCTGACTTTTCCGTCTCTGCTTTATCAAGTTCGGTCAGCGCTTATTTTTTGGTAAAGCGCAGCGTTTGTACGCCGGTGCCGGTATTGACGCGTACGGCATAAATGCCGGCAGCCAGGTGATCTACCGGTATCTTTATCTTAGCTGCCGTGAAGCTGCCGGTATATACGATCTGGCCCGTAGCACTGGTGATTATAATATCACACTGCGGCATGCCCGATGAAGTATTGAAGGCAAGCGTCAGCTCTTCATCGGCCGGATTGGGATATAGCGTTATGGACGCCTGCTTACCTGTCTGGGAGACGATACCGGTAGTGGCGCCTGACATGAGACGGGTAAGCAACAGGCCGCCTTCCCCGCTTCCGGGGCCATGACTTAACGCGCCTGCCGTTACCAGCTTGCCATCCGGCTGGATGAGTAAGGCGTGAGCATAGTTCTCATCGTAAATATGAGTAGTAAGCAGGCCATCAGGCGCAAATGTATTGTCGGCGCTGCCATCGGCATTGAATGCCGAAAGGCTGATGTCGAGCACGTAATCTGCTACAGGCAGCATTCCGCAGGCATACAGCTTGCCATTGCGCAAGGCGATACCAGTAGCCGCAGGATGCGCAGGATGCACTATTTTGCCGTTCTGACCAAAGGTGGGATCAGGTGAACCGTCGGGCAGGTAGCGGGCCAGGCCCAATACCCTGCCGGCGGCGCCGGCCAGGTAAATCCTGCCATCTGCCTGTACAAGCACCCTATGGGCAATATCAAGGATCTCAAGGCCGAAGGGCCCGGATAGCCGGGTGGTCACCATACCCTGCGTGCCGAAAGTAACGTCGGGCGTTCCATCCGCATGGATCCGGGCCAGGGCAAAGCTCAGGTCGTCGTGTGTGGGCAGGCTGCTGCTGCCGGAAGTTCCGGCCAGTATTACCTTACCGTCATCCTGCACTGCCATATCCCACAACCCGGCATTCATGCCATTTTCAATTGTATACTGACCCAGGCCCGATACCCCAAAGCTATTGTCGTAGCTGCCGTCGGCATTCAGGCGGAGCACGATCATTTTTGATCCTGCGGCTGTAAGGCCGCTGCCGCCTGCAAGGATCTTCCCGTTGGGTAACACAGCAATAGCCGCCAGGTCTTTATCCATAAAATGGGCATCCAGCAGTTCCAGGCTAAGGATACCGTTAGTGCCGAAGCCAGCGTCGGGGCTGCCGTCGGCATTGAGCCGGGCTATGAAAGGCCGGGAAAGTAGGGTGACGGAATTGCCTTGCTGCTGAATAATGGTCTCGTTAGCCGCGACCACGATCTTCCCATCGGTTTGCAGGCTGATCGCCTGCGCGCCGTTTTTATTGCCGGTAATGAGCTTTGCTGTACCCTGGGCGCCGAAGCTGTTGTCGAGCTGTCCGTCGGGCAGGAAGCGGGTAATGATCGACTGCTGGATGATCATGTCACCCTTTTTCCATTCTACTCCTGCTACTACGAGCTTGCCGTCGGGCTGACGTATGATATTAGAGGCTTCTTTACCCCATCCTTCCGTTTGGCTGACGGCGGCGCCGTTATGACCAAAGCCGGGGTCTAAAGATACAGGCTGCGCATGAATAAGTGCAGGGAAGGAAAGCAGGAGCAGGAGTCTACGTTTCATAAATACAATTCGGCTTGGATGGTAAATAAGAGGTGTATGCCTATTCAGACGTGCGTTCCCGTTTACTTCTTAGACCTCATGATTGCATTTATTTTAGCTTGATTTATTAAGGTACTTCAGCTGCCGTTCCTGCTGCTAACGCACAGCATAGGTATGAAAATGCCGCTAAAAGCAGCCTGAAGAGCTTTTCAAAGTGGTTCTCCCGCCACTGTTGGTGTTTTCACCAACAGCAATATTTAAGGATCAAGCGTAGAAGCTGGAGGGTACAATTTAGGTATGCCCTGTTGAAAATCCGGGACACCGGTTCAGCCCTCCAGAGGATGGAATGCTTCAGTACTTATGGGTGAGTTTGTACCGCAGCTGCACAGGCAGGCCGATCGGGACATGCACCGGCCTAAACGGCGGGCTGAATCCGTATCTTTCTTAGCAACCCAGGTTTTGCTCCTACGGAGCAATTTGTGTTTGTTCCTATTGGTGCTACAAACGTTAGGCTCCTACGGAGCCCTATAGCGCGGATAGCTATAGGATGGATCAGTACTTATGGAGCGGAATGTGCAACGGCCTGAACAGCGGCCGGATGCAGATCTCTTATCCGAGGGAGTAAAAACAACAAAGCCCGCTCTGAGAGCGGACTTTGCTTTGTAGTTCTACCAGGATTCGAACCTAGACTAACTGAACCAAAATCAGTTGTGCTACCTTTACACCATAGAACTAACTCCCTTGCGGGGTGCAAAAGTAATCAATAATTTTTAACTGCAAAAAATTTTGCCGTAAAAAATCGAAGAATTTTACTGCCATACAAACTTGTACAAAACCACCATCAAGCCGATCAGCACCATGGCGATCAGGATGCCTCTTACAGTAAGGTATTGCTTCCGGTTAAGGAAGAAATAAAACGGGATTAGGTTGGCAATCATCGACAATGACAAGGCCTTGGATGCCGTGCTCATCATGATCGGGCTGTTGAGCATGGTGAACATCTGCAGGTATTTTCCGAAGCTGATGTCGCGGGACCACAGGAAATAAAGCACAATAAGCCCCAGTGCAGGGAACAGCAGGCCAATGACCAGGCCGAAAGCCGCGGCGTCGGGACCTATTTTCTTTTTATAGGGCCGTGAGCCGGTATGGGGATTAGGGGATAGACTCATAAGATTGATTTCATTTACAGATAAGCGGCTTCGGCTTATGGTTTCATGGCTTTCTCGATCTCTTCCACGGTGATGGGTATACCCTTGAACAGGTCCTTATTGCCGTTTTTCGTCAGCCAGTAATTGTTCTCGATGCGGATACCGATCTGCTCTTCTTCAATATAGATGCCCGGCTCAATGGTAAAGAGCATGCCTTCTTTTACCGGCTGGTTGCGTGTGCCTACATCGTGCACGTCAAGTCCCAGGTGGTGGCCGATGCCATGATAAAAATACTTACGGTAAGCGGGATTGGCCGGGTCCTGGTTCTTCAGATCCGATTTGGAGATCAGGCCGATGTCTACCAGCTGCTTTTCCATTTCCTTATTTACCTTATCGATATATTCGGCATAGTTCATGCCCGGCTTCAGGATCGCCTTGCAGAAATTGTGCACGTTCAGGCAGGCATTGTACACCTCTTTCTGGCGCTTGGTAAATTTACCGTTCACCGGTATGGTGCGGGTAAGATCGGCATTATAATTGCCATACTCCGCGCCGAAGTCCATCAGCAGCAGCTCGCCGCTTTTGCACTCCTGGTTATTGTCGACGTAGTGCAGGGTGCGCGCACGGTCGCCACTGGCGATAATGGCGCCATAAGCATGACGGGTGGCCCTGTTGCGCAGGAACTCATGCGTGATCTCCGCTTCGATCTCGTATTCCATTACACCTGGCTGCACAAACCGGCATACCCTCAGGAAAGCTTTGTGGGTAATGTCCACCGCCTGCTGCAATACTGCTACTTCCTCTTTAGTCTTGATCGCTCTTACTTCCTTAATAATGCGTGCAGCACGCTCGTAACGGTGCAGGGGGAACTGGCGCATGAAGTCGTGCACAAACAGCAGATCGGTGCGCAATACCGCGCCCCGGCGGTCGTTCTCGTTGGTGTCAAGATAAACGGTATCTGCATGGTGCATCCACAGCTGGATCTGGTCCTCGATGCTGTCCACATATTGTACATTGGCGATACCGCTGATGGCAGTCGCTTCTTCTTTACGCAGCAGGTGGCCGTTCCATTTTTCCAGCAGCTCATTGGGCCGCTGGATCACCAGCACTTCCTTCGCTTTCGGATCGGGATTATCGGGATACAGGATCACCATGGTCTTTTCCTGCACCACGCCGCAAAGCCATACCACATCGGAATTGGCTTTATAGGTGTAGACGGCATCACCATTTTCAGCCACCACAGGATTAGCCTGGAAGATAGCGATGGCGTTGGATTTCATATGCTTGGCAAACCGTTCGCGGTTGTGCCGGTATAAATCGGGATTAATGGGCTCGTACTTCATAAAATTCGTTGTGAATAAGCGGCAAAGTAAGGAAAAAATGAAGAACACGCTGTGCTATAACTATATTTACCCCTCTCAGGGGTATAGGTCATCCTGTTAAAATGAGCGGGATCAAATACCTTTGCAGCATGGCGGGTATCTACCTTCACATCCCATTCTGCAAGCAAGCTTGTAATTACTGCAATTTTCACTTTTCCACCTCCCTGCGGCTGAAGGCGGAAATGATCGATGCCCTGGGTAAGGAGATCGCATTGCAGCGGCATTACCTGGAAGGACAGACGATCGAGACCATTTATTTCGGTGGCGGCACCCCGTCCCTGCTCTCCGCTACGGAATTGATGCAGCTCTGGGAAAAGCTGGAAAATTATTTCCCGCAGCAGGACCTGAAGGAAATTACGCTGGAAGCCAATCCCGACGACCTGAGCCCGGCCTACCTGCGCGCGTTGAAAAACACGCCGGTCAATCGCCTCAGCATCGGCATCCAGTCTTTCCACGATAAGGACCTGCGCTATATGAACCGGGCGCATAATGCCGCTGAAGCCGACTACGCGGTCAAAGCGGCCCAGGATACAGGGCTGGATAACATCAGCATCGACCTGATCTACGGCACACCTACCATGACGGACAAAGAATGGCTGGAAAATATAGCGGCTGCCGTGACTTTGCAGGTGTACCACATTTCCTCCTATGCGCTTACCGTAGAACCCCGTACGGCCCTGGCACATGCCATTGCCAAAGGCAGCAGCAGGGAACCCGATAACAGCCAGACCGCGGCGCAGTTTGAGCAGCTGGTGGAACGACTCGGTGCGGCCGGCTACGAACATTACGAGATTTCCAATTTTGCCCTGCCGGGCAAATACGCAGTACACAATACCAATTACTGGAAGGGCAGACATTACCTTGGCCTGGGCCCATCGGCGCATTCCTTCAATACGGGAAGCCGCCAGTGGAATATTGCCAACAATACTACCTATCTCAAAAGCATCCTGACCGAAGGCAAAGTGCCCTTTGAAAAAGAAGTGCTTACGCCAGAAGACCAGTTCAATGAGTATCTGATGACATCGCTGCGCACCATGTGGGGCGCCGATCTGGATCATATCGCCTCCGTTTTCGGCGCTGATGCGCGGACTCGGCTGCTGGCCGAAAGCGAAACCTTTACAGACAAAGGCTGGATGCAGATCGAAGAGGGGAAAATGATCCTGACAACTGCAGGTAAGCTCTTTGCCGACCGTATCGCCTCCGATCTGTTCCGCTAAAGCAGCAGCATAAAAAGAAGCGTGCACCAGGAGGTCCACGCTTCGATAAAAGCTTTTATATTAAGAGAGGAAAAGGGTCTAAAACAGGTCGCAGGTCTCTACAGTATGGATACCGCCGTTGTCGTAGGTACCGGAAGCAGCCCTGCAGGTATTCTCCGCATTTTTCTTCGTATCGGTAATCGGGTATTCCCGTGTCTGGCCTTGGGGCAGGCCCGGAACGCCGGTATAGGTCATTTTGCACTGGCAGGTGTACTTCCGGGTACAGGAAGTTGTTCCGGCCAATAATACCAACACTGCCGATGCCAATAAAAAAGAAGTAAAACGTTGCTTCATTGCTGTAAAGTTTACAAGAGATTTTCCAAAGATAATTAACGCAGCTTATATTTCCAATGCACCGGCGCAGGATTCTCTATTCCTTCCCCTGCAACGCCCGTTTCTTCCGCCAGCGCTCGGCCGCCCGGCCAATCCACCAGAAAGAGAAGGCCAGGATCACGAAGAACAATCCTTTGTTCGTCTTGTCCCAGAAGTATTCGAAATAGCGCGTATAAATATTGATCAGGAAGAAGACCAGGCAGATATCCCGGAGAAAAGCATCTTTCTTACGGAAAGCATAAACGATAAGCCCGAGCAGCATCAGCGAAAAGGCCAGCGCCCAGAACCAGAGCCGGCCCTGCCGTATCTGCAGCCAGACATCAAAATTACTGCTGTTGCCCAGGATCGACAGGCTCCATGCCGCTACCAGGAAAAAGACCCAGCCCATAATGCGTGTAATACGGGCAAAGGTCGCCAGTACAGCTACTCTCAGCGTAAGTTGCTGCAACAGCAATATGAGCACCCCGAACAAGGACATCCTCATGGCGTAATTCATATGCAGAAAATAATCATTGCCATGGCTCCAGTAATAGGTCTGCGCTCCCCACCAGCCGGCCAGCGCGAGCAGCTGGGTTACCCATAATAATTGAGAGCGCAGGAATACCGCTATAGTGCCGTACAGCACCGCCGCTATAAAAAGAACAGGAGCGTAATTGCCGTTCTGGTAGCCGATGCTGCGGCCGATATAGGCCATCCCTACTGCCAGGCCCAGCACAATGGTAATATTAAAGGCTTCGTTGGCTGCATACAAGCCTGGTGTGCGCCGCTTGCGCCGGTAGCTGAGATAAACAAGACCCGCACTGAGCAGGATAAAACCGATACCTACCACGATCTCCGAAAAGCCGAAACGCCGGCGCATCAGCTCGATCCATTTCTCATCCATTACCAGGGCGCCAAATGCGAGCAGGCCACAGGACACGCAAGCGATGAGGGCGTAGGTCGACAAGATTCCGGTATCTGTATCTTCAAGGTTATAGCTGTTCTTCATTTTTGAAGCCGTGGACTCGTCCACGATACCCTGCTCTTGCCAATGTGCGATGGCCTTTTCAATCAGCTCTGCTTCTTTTTTATCCACTTGCATCGGCTAAAATTAGCTATTTTCGTAGCATTAAACGCTCCTGATTAAATAACAGTGATCCTTAAACGAAGCGCTCCCCTGCCCTTCAAAGCCGGCCTATTTGCCCGGCAGGTTATTTTATTTTCCATTCTCTGAAAGAGCATTTATAATGAACAACAATCTTATTGCCATTATCGGCGGCACCGGCAAGTCCGGGCAATACCTCGTGCAGGCTTTATTACAGCGCGGCTATTCCCTGCGCCTGCTGCATCGTCACCCGGAAAACCTTCTCCATTTTCCACCCGCCGTAAGGGTGATCAAAGGCGACGCCCGCGATGAGGCCGCGATACTTCAATTGCTGGAAGGCTGCAGCGCAGTGATCAGCACACTGGGCCAACCGGCCGGCGAACCGCCGATCTTCAGTACAGCCACAGGCCATGTACTCCGGGCCATGAACCTGCAGGGGCTCAGCCGCTATATCGTGGCTACAGGCCTTAGTGTCGACAGTCCCCAGGACCATAAAAGCCCCTGGGTGCAGGAAGCCAGCGGCTGGATGCATGCCCATTATCCCGCGACCACAGCGGATAAGCAAGCAGAGTATGAGCTATTGCAAAGTTCGCCGCTGCACTGGACCCTGGTACGCCTTCCGCGCATTGTCCTCACCCATGAGCGAAAGGATATCAAGGTAAGCCTCAACGATTGCCCGGGACAACAGGTGCATGCCTGCGACCTGGCCGGCTTCCTGGCCGGGCTATTGGAACAGGAACAATACCTGAGGACTGCACCTTTTATTGCCAGTCTGTAAAGCAGAAGAAGCGGTCATGAGATAGACCAGGCTTTCCACCCTTCGACTATGCTCAGGGTGACGCCGGTCATAAAGCTCCTGGTTTGTAGGGTCGTCCATTTAGGATTGTGATCAAAATTTTTGTCAGGCCGCGAAAAACTGTTCCTATATTGTTGTCGTCGGCAGCGAGTCCGAATACAACAGGAACAACATCTCAGCCTGTTTACATTTCGACTATGCTCAATGTGACAGGCTTGAGACCTTTCAGGACAGCCGCTTTTACCTACTGCTAAATTTGTACTTTTACCCCCTCAAAAAAAAGAATAGATGAGCACAATCACTGCCCGCACAGAAAACGGCGTTGCCTATATCGTCATGAACCGGCCGGATAAATTCAACAGCTTTAACCGCGAAATGGCGCTGGCCCTGCAACAAGAGCTGGACCGCTGCGCCGACGATGATTCGGTGCGCGCCATTCATCTCAGCGGCGAAGGCAAAGCTTTCTGCGCCGGCCAGGACCTGGGCGAAGCAGTAGATCCCGCCGGCCCCGAGCTGCGTGCAATCGTACGCGATCATTATAACCCCATCATCGAACGCATCCGCAATATTGAAAAGCCTGTGGTTGCTGCTGTAAACGGCGTAGCTGCCGGCGCCGGCGCCAATATTGCCCTGGCCTGCGATATCGTGTTGGCCAAAGAAAGCGCCGCTTTCATCCAGGCCTTCAGCAAAATCGGTCTTATTCCCGATAGCGGCGGCACCTGGTTCCTGCCCCGCCTGGTCGGCTTCCAGAAGGCCTCTGCGCTGATGATGCTGGGCGATAAGGTAAGCGCCGCCGAGGCCGAGCGCCTGGGCATGATCTATAAAGCTTTTGCCGACGACAGCTTTGAAACGGAGAGCCAAAAGATAGCAGAGAGCCTTGCGAAGATGCCGACCAAAGCCCTGGCTTATACCAAGGCCGCCCTGAACCTCAGCTTCAGCCATTCCCTTACGGAGCAGTTGCAGCAGGAAGAAGAATACCAGGCTATCTGCGGCGCTACCGCCGATTTCAACGAAGGCATCGCCGCTTTCCTGGAAAAGCGCCAGCCGGTGTTCACAGGAAAATAAACGACGGCGCAATACCTTATGTTATGAGGCTGCTGATGTTAACGATAAGCTTCTTGGTCGCCGGGGCTTGCAATGTGCAGGTTCCGGCTGATCAGCAGTCTGCCCGGGACCAGAGCATACAACAGCTGATCGGGTTTTGCATCGATACGACACTGGACCCGGGCCTGAACGGGGACCGGTACGATGTCGATCTCAGTAAGATCAAAACGTGGAGCCTGAACGATAAAAAGAAGGTGCTGCAAAGCCGCAAGGTAAAAGAAACAAACCTGGATTCCCTGCTGTGCCACGATAGCACCTGGCTGCAGTACGCCTACCTGGAAACGCCGGTGATCCCCATCGAATTGATCATCACCCGTATCAGCTAATGATGATCTTACCGGTTTCGGCTATCGGGCTTTGAAGTAGCCTTTGGTCTGCTTCAGGCGCACATTGCCATTCTCTGCCCGGATCTCGTAAAGCTCGTGGAAAATGCCATCGCCGGCATCGAAGCCCAGCAGGCAGTGGTAATCGCCGGCAGCCTTCTGCAACACTGGTTTCAGCACTACGCCCGGCGTCCATTCGGGCAGCTGAACGTCCGTTTCGTTAATATTAAAGCCATATTCCAGTTTGACGCGAAAAAGCCCTTCTGCGCTGGCTTCCGTAGCGATCACCGTAACGCGGAAATATTTTTCGTTCAGCTGATCCTCCTTCACGCGTTCTTTGTAGCGGGCGACCTCAGCTCCCGCAGCGGGTGGCTGCCAGGGAGCCGTGGCCATAGTTGTCTTTGGTGAAGCGGGATCAGTTGCAGTGCCGGAACAAGCTGCCAGCGATAGCAGACAGCAAAACAGGAAGGTACGATAGCTCATAAAAGGCAAACGCGGATTATTCTGCAAAAGAAAATTATTTTTACCGTACCAAAAAGCGCTACCTTTTACATTGATATGAACCAGGAGATCATTCCGCCCTATCTTCAGCCCGGCGACACAATCGGCATCACCTGCCCTTCGGGATACCTTCCGGCGGCACGTACTGTATTTGCCCGCAAGACCCTCGAGGCCTGGGGCTTTAAGGTGATTGTGGGCAGCACCGTGGGCAGCGGCCATTATTATTTTTCCGACAACGACGACCGCAGGCTCTTCGATTTGCAAAGCATGCTGGACAACCCGGACATTAAGGCCATATTGATGGGGCGCGGCGGCTATGGCCTCAGCCGCATTATCGACCAGGTCGATTTTACCGCCTTCTGCCGGCAGCCTAAATGGATCTGCGGTTTCAGCGACATCACCGTGCTGCACAGCCATATACAGGCCCGTTACGGGATCGCCACCCTGCATGGTCCTATGTGCGGCGCCTTTAAGGAAGACAATGCCGGCAGCCCGGATATCCTTTCTGTACTGCGTTCCTGGACGGGCCAGCCTTTCAGCTACCCGGTAGCGCCCAACGAGCACAACCGCAGCGGAACAGCCGAAGGCATTGTGGTGGGCGGCAACCTGGCGATACTGGCGCATCTCTCGGGCTCTGTCTCGCAAATGGACACCCAGGGCAAGATCCTGTTTATCGAAGACATTGGCGAATACCTGTACAATATAGACCGCATGCTGCTCAACCTGAAACGGGCCGGGCTGCTGGCCGGGCTCAAAGGGCTGATCTGCGGCGGTTTTACCGACATGAAGGATACAGAAAGACCTTTCGGACAAGACATTTATGAGATCATAAAGGAGAAAGTAGCCGAATATGATTACCCGGTATGCTTCGATTTTCCGGCAGGTCACCAGGATGTTAATTACAGCCTGGCGCTGGGCACGCGGTATGTGCTGGAAGTATCGGACAACAAGGTAAACCTCAGCCCCAAAGCAGGCCTGGTGCAAGTATAAGAGACGCTGATTGGTTTTTCTTATGAATAGATTTAATATCCAATTATTGTATCTACATTTATTTTCTAACTTTGCAAAAAAATCAAAGCATCATCGAAACATGAGAAAATTGACTTTGACCGCAGCAGCCGCTGCCTTGTTATTTGCAGCTACGTCCTGCAACAACTCTTCTTCCTCTGACACGGCTCAGACGGATACCGCGAAAACGGAGGCTGTAGCCACCGGTAAAGAATATACTGCCGATGTTGCTGCCACCGTGATCAAATGGCGCGGCGTACACAAAGGCGGTATGAATCCCCGCTACGGTACCCTCAACATTACCAACGGCACTGTTTCCGTAGACAACGGCAAAGTAACCGGCGGTTCTTTTGTAGTGGACCTGAACACGCTTAAAGTAGACAGTGCGTCTGTAGGCTCCGGCGAGGGCAAAAAACCTGCCGATCTGGAAGGCCATCTGAAGAGTCCCGACTTCTTCGATGCTGCCAAGTATCCTACTGCTAAATTTGCCATTACCGGCGTAGAGGCTTTCGACGCTGCAAAAGACAAGAGCCTGCTGGAAGGCGCTACCAATATCGTTAGCGGCAACCTGACACTCAAAGACAGCACTCTGAACATTAAATTCCCCGCTAAGATCACTGTTGCTGACAACGGTGTTACCGTTGAAGCCAAATTCACTGTAGACAGGACTTCATGGGGCTTAAACTATAAAGCTGAGGGCGATCCTGCCAATTGGCTCATCAGCAAAGATTTTGAACTGGACATCAACCTGAAGGCCGTTCAAAAATAGCTTTTTCATGGCTGTAAGTTTTAGAGGAAAGAGCCCGCTGTTCTCAGCGGGCTTTATTTTTTAATGCAATTCCGGCTTCGCTGCAAGGTCTTCGTCGGATAGGAAAAAACTATAGTCTTCCCTGCGGGTTTAGCCCAAACAGGTGTACATTTGCCAACGGTATTGCCGCCGGGCGATACTCCAAAAACGATACCCATATGGAATCCAACCAGCAATTCCCGGAAAGCCTTATCGCACAGGTAAAGCACGACCCGGAACTACAGCAGATAGCAGAAAAAGTGATCCGCAGGGAACGCATCACAGAAGCAGAAGGCCTGGCCTTGTTTGAACGCGGAGAGCTGAATTTCCTGGGCGCCCTGGCTAATTTTGTAAGAGAGCGTCTGCACGGCAACAAAACCTATTTCAACCGTAATTTCCATATCGAGCCCACCAACGTCTGCATCTTTACCTGCGGCTTTTGCTCTTATTCCCGCACGTACAAGAACAAAGAGGACGGCTGGGAACTAAGCCTGGAACAGATGATGGATATCGTGCGGAAGTATGATGGGGAACCGGTTACCGAAGTCCATATCGTAGGGGGTGTGCATCCCAAAATGAACCTGCAGTTCTTCTGCGACCTGCTGGAACGCATCAAAGCCCATCGTCCCGAGCTGCACCGGAAAGGCTTTACCGCCGTAGAGCTGGATTATATGATCAGGAAAGCAAAGCTGAGCATAGAAGAAGGCATGGCCAAACTGAAAGAGGCCGGCCTGCAGTCGCTGCCCGGTGGTGGCGCCGAGATTTTCGACCAAGCGATACGTGATGAAATATGCCCCGATAAAGTAGATGCCGATGGCTGGCTGCACATACATGAAACGGCTCACAACCTGGGCATGCACAGCAATGCTACCATGCTGTATGGCCATATAGAGAACTATGCACAGCGCATCGACCATATGAGCCGCCTGCGTACCCTGCAGGACAAGACCGGCGGCTTCAACTGCTTCATCCCGCTCAAATTCCGCAACAAGGATAATGATATGGCTCACCTGCCCGAGTCCTCCATTGTAGAGGACCTCAAGCTGTATGCCGTAGCCCGTATCTTCATGGACAATATCGCCAACCTTAAAGCTTACTGGCCTATGCTGGGTCGCCAAACGGCTCAGCTGACGCTGGATTATGGCGTAAACGACCTGGATGGTACCATCGACGACACGACCAAGATCTACTCGATGGCCGGCAGCGAAGAGCAGGTTCCCTCTATGAGCACGGAGCAACTGTGCGAGCTGATCCGTTCTGTAAAAAGGCTGCCCGTAGAGCGGGATACGCTGTACAACGAGATCCACGTGTACGAAGAAGAGCCTGTAAAGGAGGCATTTCGGGGAACGTTAAGTTTACGATAAAAAACGTAATTCGCGGCTGAAGAGGTGCTTATTTCCCAATAATTGTTATTTTTGAAATATCAACAAACCTCTTTCAAAACGTTCATCTTATGGAAAACTACAACCCTGTACAACAAACGGCTTCCGAAGCGGAAGGTAAGACGGCTGGCATCGTCAGTTACCTGACCATTATCGGCTGGCTGGTCGCTTATTTTGCCATGCACAAAGACAAAAAGACCGACATCGGCAGTTACCAGCTCAGGCAAACCCTGCTTCTGCATATCAGCTCTTTTGTTATTGGCATTATACTGAATATCCTATACTATTCTATGGCCATTGGCGCGATGTTCTATGTTAGCGGCCTGGTCAACCTCGCATTCTTTATTCTCTGGCTGATCGGCCTGATCGGAGCCATTAACGGCCAGAAGAAGCCGATACCACTGATCGGAGAAAAAGCACAGACGACTTTCCCCAGCATCTAAACGCTATGCGTTTCCTATAAAGAGCGGCCGCCAGGGGTCGCTCTTTTTCATTGCCAGCCACTAATAGACTTTGGTCAAGCGGTAAAGTTGGGGACGCAATTATGTGTGTTCTGGTGAAGCATCGGCCCGGCACCCAGAGAATTGCGTTTTGCTCCTACGGAGCAAAGTTCTGTTTGTTCTCTGGTGGGTCCTACAAACGTTCGACTCCTACGGAGCCCTGTAGCGCGGATAGCTATGGGAATCTGCAACCTTCCCGGTCACTGTCTGACCAGGAAAGCTTGCGTACAAGTGATGCTGCCTCCGACTGTGCTTCCCATTTCCTGATGGAAGTTCTCATAACATCACTCTATATGTCTCTGTAATTCCCCGGATTTGCCGCTTGATCCCAACTTGATCTTATTGGTGAATATAGTGAAGATGTATGCCACTTTATGTCATATCCAAAGTCAGCACTGACCGGATATTACACCATAGCAGAGCAAAATAGCCGGCCGGGATTTCCGGCCGGCTATTTTGCCCGACTTGATGTACAGGATATTCAGAACCGCAGCGTAATGCCCAGGTTCACATCGCTCATATTATCGTAACCGCCTTCAGCATACACACCGAACATGCGGGTAAAATAATATCGGGCGCCTACCTTGAACAGCGGCATCACATCAAAATCGGAACGGTCGTCGCTGAATTTGCCGTTGTAATCATCATCATAGCTATAGCTGATGTTGCGGAAACCCACGCCGGCGCCGGCATACACATCGAGCTTGCGCACAGGGATCAGCTTGTTAAAGTGATAATAGCCCATAGCGCCGATGCTAACCGAGAAGATGTGATCGGTGTAGCGCCTGTCGGGGCCATATTTATAGCGGGCTGCCGCACCGGCCACATAGCCGCCGATACCGATCTCATCGGTAATGCCATGCTCATATTTGATATAGCCGGGACCAATGCCCAGGCGTTTCTCATTTCCCCCCCAATAATCGAAACCGGTACCCGAGTTGTTCGGAAAGCCAATGCCAAAGGACAGCAGACTGGCACTGCGGTCGAAAGAGCCGCTGTTACGGCTTTTATACGGCGTTTTGTAAAAAGCTTTGCCATTTTGCGCCTGTGCTTCGGTAACGGCAAGCAAGCCGGCCGAAAACGCCAGGGTCAGGGTTAAGATCTTCTTTTTCATAAATGGTTCATTTTGTATCCAACGGCAAAGGTCACTGTAAAGTTTAAGATATTCTATAAAGGAAAAGCTAAAGTTGAACCCCTTAATCCTCATTCTTAGGCAATTAGACCTGGTTCTCCACCGGGCCCTTTGTATGATGAGGCGTTAATGTATGAAGTGTGAGTTACAGCCCGCTCAGCACATCATTGATCCTGAATGCGCTCATATCAAAGTATTTCTCATCGGCCGAGGGGCTGAATTCGATGAGGTCGCGCTGCATTTCGGGCTTACCCTTTTTGTCGTAAAGAACGGAACGGACCATAAAGCCATTGATCATGTCCTTGTATTTCGGATGCCCGGGAAATTTATAGCTGCCGAGACGGGCGCCCAACATATAGTTTCCGCTCAGGTCGAGCTTCACTTCACGCGAAACCCAGGCGTCCATAGTGGTAAAATGAGCATTGTCGGGATAGGTATAGATAAACTTACGACAGTTGTAACCGTTGATCATCTGCTGCTCGTCAGTGGCCTTCCAGGAAGCCTTATCGTCGCTGCCGCTGCGTTCGGCTTCTTTCTGCGCGGCCTTTTCGATCATCTTCTGCATATTGACCAGGGGCATTTTCATGGCGGAACGGTCGCGCAGCATTACCATATAATTGGCTTTGTCGGCATAGTTGAAGATCATCCACATTTCATCCTTTTCGCCTTCCCGCATGACCATGCATTCGCCGGTCTTACCAAAGACGATCTTATCCCTGGAGGTATTCTTTACCTCGCCTTTTTTATTGAATTGCTTGCTCTCAAAGACGATCGTCGCCTGAACTTTATTGCTGGGATCTTTATACCGCTTGTCGTTTTCATAGGTGATCTTTTCGATCTCCTCTTTTCCTTTTTTGCGTTGCGGATCACCATATTTCTTTTCCATGCGTTTCTCGATCCCGTTGCGCACAGCAGACCGCTGCGCATAAGGTACCAGAGGAGCATACAGGAGGGCGGCCAGCATAAGGGCCATACCCGTGCGGGCTCGGGAATTCATAGCTGTAAAGGATTGACGGGTTTAAAAAAAGTACGGATCAGTTAAGTCCGAGGTGCTGAATATTTTCAACAGCAAAGCGTACCAGCACCGCAGTATTGCGAGCGCCGAGCTTGGCCAGCATATTCTGCCGGTGCGTATCCACCGTACGGCAGCTAACGTAGAGCAGGCCTGCGATTTCGCTGTTGGTGTAGCCATTGATGATCAATCCTAAAATTTCTCTCTCGCGGCGGGAAAGGAGACCGGCCGCTTTCTCAGCGCCGATACAGGGCATGAAGGAGGGCTGCATGTTCATGGGTTAAATTTGAGGGGTTTAGTATATAGGTTCATGTGATACCGGGCTACCCTGCGCAGGAAGACAGTTAAAGAAAACGGGCATCGGACATGTAAAGGAAGCGGAACCGGATAAGGACGGGACTGTTCGCTTTCATAGCCAGCCGGGTTAATTTCTTTTCACGATCCAAAGATGCGGGCAGGACGTTCCTTTTTCCAAAAAAAATCGACGAACGTCATGCAAAAATCGACGAAGGGAAAATGAAAGCAGGTACTTTTGGGGCACAGCCTCATCTTCACGAAGTATGCATTTAAGAGCAGCCATACTGGAAGAGCATTCCAGGGAACAAGTAACCAGGATCGTACAGTGGATCGGCAGGGATACCGGCAGGATCGCCGCCCTGATCGATATTTTCATACGGGATGAATACCGGGTGGTACAGCGCGCCGCCTGGATCGTAAGCGATGTCGGGCGGCTGCATCCCGAGCTGATGCAGCCACATATTCCCGGCCTGGTGCAGCGGCTGGAAGACAAAGGCACGCATATTGCCGTCAAGCGGAATGTTTACCGGCTGATGCAATACCTCGAGCTGCCCGAAGCAGTGCATGCACCGTTGATGAACAGCTGCTTCGCTTCCCTGGCCGATCCGCGTGAAGCCCTTGCTGTAAGGGCTTTTGCAATGAGCATCCTGGCCCGGCTTGCCGGCATTTATCCCGAGATCGGCCAGGAGCTGCGGCTCATTATTGAAGACAACCTGCAGCACGAAGCCGCACCCAGCTTTAAAAGCCGCGCCAGGAAAGTGTTGCAGCAGCTGGACAAAGCCTCCGGGCATTAGCAGCATTTTATCAAAAGAACAACAGGCAGCTCCACCCGGATGATTGATTATTCAATATCTTTACCATTGAAACATTGCAATGAATTCTCCGGAACAACCCAAAGACATATTTATCGCTAAAAGCGATGTGAAAGCGCATGACCTGGATCACAAGCGGAAGATCAATTTCAATATCGATCGCTATAACGCCGCTGTTGTGAAAGGCAAAGGGCAGTTTGCCGCGCTGGATACCGCGCGCAGGCAAGCTAAAAATATTAAGTGGCGCGCCGTAGAGCAGCTGGACAAATACCTCGAGCTGTTTGAAAAGAACTTTACTGAACGTGGCGGCAAAGTGATCTGGGCTGAAGACAAAGAAGACGCGCTGAATGCAGTACTGGCTATCTGCCGGGACAAGAATACCCGAACGGTGGTCAAATCCAAGTCCATGGTTACGGAAGAGCTGCACCTGAACGACTTCCTGGCCGAACATGAGATCGAATCGCTGGAGACCGACCTGGGCGAATACATTCAGCAGCTGGACGGCGAGCCGCCTTACCATATCGTTACGCCGGCCATGCACAAAAGCAAAGAGGATATTGCCCAGCTTTTCCACGACAAGCTGGGCGTGCCCCCGGGACTAAGCCCTTCGGAGCTGACCCTCATAGCCCGCGACAAGCTGCGCCACAAATACACCGAAGCGGAAGTAGGCATTACCGGCGGCAATTTCCTGATCGCCGATACCGGTGCCGTATGCATTACCGAAAATGAAGGTAACGGAAGGCTGTCGACCGCCTTTCCCCAAACCCATATCGCTATTGTCGGCATTGAAAAAATATTGCCTTCCCTGCAGGACCTGCCCCTGTTCTGGCCTTTGCTGGCTACCTATGGTACAGGACAAACGCTTACGGTCTACAATTCTATCTTCTGTGGTCCCCGGCAGGCAGGCGAAACCGATGGGCCCCGCGAAATGTATGTGATCCTGCTGGACAACGGACGCACGAATCTGCTGCGTAAGGAAGTACGGGAATCCATGTACTGCATCCGTTGCGGCTCATGCCTCAATGCCTGCCCGGTATACAGGAATATTGGCGGACACACTTATGGAAGCACTTACAGCGGTCCTATCGGTTCCGTGATTACCCCGCACCTGAATGGCATGGCTGAATTCGGGCACCTCAGCTATGCTTCCAGCCTTTGCGGCAGCTGCACCGATGCCTGCCCGATAAAAATCAACATTCATGAAATGCTGCTGGAAAACCGGCATATCTATACTGAGGAAAAATACGATGGCTTCGCCGAAAGATTCGCCTGGCGGCTCTTCAAGAGAGGCGTGCTGCATCGCGGCCTGATGAACGGCGCCAGCGGCAGAATGAAGAATTTTGTATTCGAGAAAGCGCTGCGCAGCGCCTGGGGCGACCGCAGGGACAAAGTGGTGTTTGCCCCCAAATCCTTTAACCAGCTCTGGAAGGAACGGAAAAAGGCCTGACCGTTCTGTCCAAAAAAACTATTTTTGCCCGAAGGCCCAAACTGATACTGCATGAATTTACGCCCGACCCTGCGCGAGAAAAGCGAGCCGCATACTTCAGCATTGAACGATATCCTGTTCATTCTGCTGTTCTTCTTCCTCATCATTGCCACGCTGGCCAATCCCAATGTGATCCGGATGGCTATACCCAAGGCCAATAAAGATACCAAAGCCAAGCAAAACGTAGTGGTCTCTATTGATGCGAAGAACCAGTATTTCGTCGGCACCAAACAAGTAGCGCCCGAAGCCCTGCAAAGTGCGATAGCAGAGATGCTGGCCAAATCGCCGGACGCAGAAAAGACAGTGGTGATCAATGCCGACAGCACCGGCGCCATCTATAACCTGGCGGCCGTACTGCGTGCCACACAGGCGCTTAAGGTAAAAGCCGTCATGGCAGTGAACAAAGAGAAATAAGCTATCTTTCCATAAGAAAGCCTGCTCCTTTCCGGGGCAGGCTTTCGTCTTTTAAGCCACCGTGGCTTATCCTGCAGTTGCATCATTTTAATAGGCCGTAGCAAGTTTAGCGAGCTGAAATGCATATTTGCAACAAGAATGCAGCGGGTGGCATACCTGAATAGCCGGAAGGTGTTTTTTATTCGGAGAGCCCGCTACTTTGTGCAGGCAGCCCCCCCTTTTTCTTACGCCGAAGAAAAGCGGCCAGGAGACAAATGTTATTTACTGGTTAATAATAAAAAGCCGGTAATGGTTTCAGCAGCAGGCATTTTGTCTTTATACTATCTGCAGACGAATTCATTTTACGGCCGATCCTTTTCCGGTAAAGGCAGCTTTATGCTTAAACAACTGATACGATGTTTCAATCCGAGTTTTTAGAGACGCCCTTTCATGAACTATACGAATCGGCAAAGAGCGCGCATGCGTTATACACAAAGGCCGAGCCTTTTCCCTATATCTGTGTTGACAATTTTTTTAAACCGAAGCTGTTGAAGCAGGTGCTGCAGGAGTTTCCCGACATGAATAAGGATAACGATATCCGGTACAAAAACGTGAATGAAGATAAGTTTGCTTCGCGTAGCGAATCCAGGTTTGGCGAGGTTACGCGCAGGTATGTACATTTTCTTAACTCCCAACCTTTCCTGGCATATCTCACCTGCCTCACCGGCATCGAAGGCCTGTTGCCCGACCCCTATTTCTGGGGCGGCGGCTTTCACCAGATCAAGCGGGGCGGTTTTCTGAAGATCCACGCCGACTTCAACCGGCATCCTTACCTGAACCTCGACCGGAGACTGAATCTCCTGGTATACCTCAATGAAGACTGGGATGAAAGCTACGGCGGGCATTTTGAGCTTTGGGATAACAAGATGACAGGTTGCCGGGTAAAGCTGCTGCCGTTATTCAACCGCCTGGTGATCTTCAACACGACTGACGATTCCTATCATGGCCATCCCGATCCGCTAACCTGCCCTGAAGACCGTAGCCGGAAATCACTTGCTTTATATTATTACACAAACGGCCGGCCGGCTAACGAAGTAGGAATACCACGATTGGCCACGGATTTCCGCGGCCGGGAAGGCATGGATAGCCGGCACATGAAGCAATACAATAAAATGATCCAGCTGGTATCGGCCCTTACGCCGCCTATACTGTTCAAATATTACAAGAAATACATGAACAAATAACCGGCGAAAGCTGCTTTGTCAGGATTGATGAGGTGTCTGGAGATAGCGTTCCTCCAGGATAAGCCGGTGATGTTTTATATGGCCGACAATAATATACAGCAAAGCATTCACGCTCACAGTATGTCCCGAAGCCGTGCCGGTTCTCCGCAATTCTTCTTCCGTAAAGGTTTCAAACAGAAAGAGGTTGCTGCGCCGGATCAGCTCCAGCTCCTCCAGAAGTGAAGGGATATCCCTGTCGCCGAAATGCGCGTGTACGACAAAAGCATTTTCATCGAAGCCTGGCAGGGGTGTATCGTCCATCCGGGCAATGCGTAGCGCACGGTAAGCCATAATGCGCTCCGTATCGAGCAGGTGGCCCAGCACTTCCTTTACCGTCCATTTCCCGGGTGCATAAGCATAGTCGCCTTTTTCTTTGGGTATGCTATTGACGAAAGCAGCGAAGGAAGCGGGTTGTTCTTTCAATTCATCGAAAATATCGCCGGTCACCATTTTAATATACCGGCTATAATAAGGGGCGTATTCGTTTTCGGCAGGCAGCATGCATGTACGGATTTAGGTTCTTACAAAGATACTGCCGACGCCCATCCAAAATTCAGGCAGACATGAAACGCTTTGTTATCGTCTTTGTCCTTTCAGCTATTTTGTTATTTTTGTCGCGCTTAAAACAATTTTTCCTCGCTCATGAACTTCAGGAAAGTCAACAACATCACTGGCTGGGTGGTTTTTATCATCGCCTACGTCACTTATTTGCTTACGATGGAGGCAACCGCCAGTCTCTGGGATTGCGGCGAGTTCCTGTCCACTGCCTACAGGCTGCAGGTGGGCCACTCTCCCGGTGCTCCTTTGTTCATGATGCTGGGCCGTCTTTTCGGCATCGTGGCGCCCAGCCCCGATAAAGTCGCGATCTTTATCAACTCCATGAGCGCGCTCATGAGCGCGTTCACCATATTGTTCCTGTTCTGGACCATCACGCACTTTGCGCGGAAGCTGGTTACCAAACAGGATGAGCAGCTCAGCCAGGGCAATCTTATCGCCATAATGGGCGCCGGTATTGTCGGTGCGCTGGCCTACACTTTTTCCGATACTTTCTGGTTCTCCGCTGTGGAGGCGGAAGTATATGCCACTTCATCCTTCTTTACAGCTATTGTTTTCTGGGCGGTGCTGAAGTGGGAGGACTCGGCCGATTCGCCGCATGCCGACCGCTGGCTGGTCCTTATCTTTTACCTGACCGGCTTATCTATAGGTGTCCATCTGCTGAACCTGCTTACGCTGCCCGCGATCGTGATGGTATACTACTTTAAACGGTACAAATCCAGCATTCCGGGCAGTATCCTGGCTTTCGTGATCGGCTGCGCCATACTGGGCTTTGTGCAGTTCGGCATCATCCAGTACGTGCCTATTTTCGCCTCCTGGTTCGAGCTGCTGTTTGTCAACTCGTTTGGCATGCCGTTCAACTCCGGCGCGATTATTTTCCTCGTTGTTATCGCCGCCCTGATCGGCTGGCTGATTGTATGGTCAAAGAGAAAAGGACATTACCTCCTGCATCTTGGTGTGCTTTGCGCCGCCTTCACCATTATCGGCTATTCGAGCTATATCAGCATTATCGTACGTTCCAAAGCGGATGTGCCCATCGATATGGGTAATCCCGACAATGTAATGACCCTGATCCCTTACCTGCAGCGTGATCAGTATGGAGAAATGCCCCTGGTTTCAGGACCTGACTTCGATTCCCGTGTAGTGAATGTGGGCGAAGGCCGCGCCATCTACGCGCCTGTGGAAAAGAACGGCAAACGCAGCTATGAGCTGGTCGACCATAAACCGGTTTACGAATACGATCATACCCGCCTTTTCCCCAGGATACACGATTGCCTTGACCAGGGTCACGTGAGCTTTTACAGGGGTTACCTGGGGCTGGGCCCCGAAGATGTACCTTCGTCACTGGATAACCAGAAATTCTTCTGGGGCTACCAGGTCAACTGGATGTACTGGCGCTACATTATGTGGAACTATGCCGGCCGGCAGAATGATATGGAAGGCCAGGGCGAAGCCCATAGCGGCAACTGGATATCGGGGATCAAGTTCATTGATAAGATGGCCGGCCGTGGCAATATCGACCTGATGCCCGATTCGCTGCGCAACAGCAAAGCCCGGAACCAGCTGTACCTCCTGCCCCTGGCCCTGGGCATTATCGGGCTGGTGTACCAGTTCAACCGCGACAAGAAAGAAGGCACTATTGTTGCGCTGCTCTTCTTCTTTACCGGCCTGGCCATCGTGATCTACCTGAACAATACACCAATGCAGCCCAGGGAAAGGGATTATACTTATGCCGGCTCTACCTATGCCTTTGCCATATGGATCGGCCTGGGCGTCCTTATGGTTACGGAATGGTTCCGCAAATTCCTTAAAGGCAGCGCACCCTCGCTGGCAGCTACGGCTATATGCCTGCTGGCGGTGCCTGTACTGATGGCTGCCCAGGAATGGGACGACCATGACCGTTCGCAGAAGACCATCGCCCGCGACCATGCCTATAACATGCTCATGAGCTGTGACAAAAACGCGATCCTGATTACTTACGGCGACAACGATACTTACCCCCTGTGGTACCTGCAGGAGGTGGAAGGTATCCGCACTGATGTCCGTATCATCAATTATAACCTGCTGGGTACCGACTGGCAGAACGAGCAGCTGACCTTTAAGGTCAATGATGCCGATGCCCTGCCGGTGATCTGGAAACCGGAAGACTATCGTGGCGGCAAGCTGAACTATATTCCTTACTATGAGGATAAGCGTATCCCTGCCGACCGCTACTTCGATCTTGAGGAAGTCATCCATTTCTTCACTTCCGGCAAGAACATGCTTCCCGGAAATCCCGAGGTAAGCTACCTGCCTACGAAGAACCTGTCTGTAAAGCTTGACAAAAATGCGCTGATCAAAAGCGGGCTGGTAGCAGCAGCCGATTCGGCGAACATCCCGGCTGAAATGCGCTTTACCCTGAATGACAACGCGGCACGCCGCTCTGACCTGGCGCTGATGAACATTATCGCCGGCCAGGCCAAAACAGGCTGGACCCGTTCACTCTATATGACCGACGGCACCCCCAACCTTGGCCTCGATGCTTACTTCCAGTCCGAAGGCGGCTTGCGTAAGCTGGTTCCGGTGGTGAAGCAAAGCCCGGTAGGCGGGATTGCACCCTTTACTGACCTGGACAAAAACATTAAGCTGCAAACGGAGGTCTTCCAGATGGGCAATGCCGGCAAGAACAATGTGTACTATGACGAGAAGAACCGCCTGATCTTCCTGGTGTACCGCCAGAACGCCGCAGAGCTGGCCCTGGCCCTCATTGCCCAAAACCGTAAAGCGGATGCGGTAAAGGTGCTGGACAGCTATATGAAGAAGGTATCCGAAACATCTATGCCGTATGATGTATTGCTTTACGACCGCAGCATTATTTACCTGGTCGATGCTTATTACCGTGCCGGCGCTACTGAAAAGGCCCGCAAGGTGGCCGGTAAAATGGTGCAGAACATCAGCGATGAAGTGAAATACTTCCATTCGTTGAACGAGAATATGCAAGCCGGTACCGACTTGTATACCGTACAGCAAAACCTGCAGGCGCTGGCCTTCCTGGTAAGCTCTGCCGGCCAGGGCAATGATGCGGAATCGGCTAAAAAATGGGAACAAACGCTGACGGCGCTCAGCTCCGGGATTCCCATGCCACAACAGCGATAAAATACCGATCGTAAAAATTCAAAAAAAGAAAAACATCAAATAACAAACAGTAATTTGCAGGAATGAATCAGTCATTTGCAGGAATGAATAAACAAAAGCGCTCCCTTTCAGGAGCGCTTTTGTTATAGATGCTTTATCGGCTTCCGGCTAGCTTCAAAAAGCTGCGCTATCGGTCCGAACCAGCATCTTATCCGGCTTTGATAGCTACAAATACTTGTATTCCATTCCTTTTCCCGGCATGTCTGTCTATATAGCCAGGGTGTATTTCCATCGGCTATGTGTTTACTTTACCAATAATCCTTATTTTTGTGATAATTTGGGTGTAAAGCAGCGAAATAAAACAAGTGGATCGCTGCTTTTTACCTCTAGAAAAGCCAACCTGCACATCACTACCACAGAGCGGCATTTCCTGACTAATTTATCCAAGAAATGGACACAGAACCCGTCTCGATACTGAAAATACTCTTTACCTTATTCCTTGTTCTTTTAAACGGCTTCTTCGTTGCGGCAGAATTTGCCATTGTCAAGGTCCGTTCTTCGCAGATCGAAGTGCGCACCGGGCTGAACAAAAGCCTTTCTGCAGCAGCCAAATCCATTGTCAGCAACCTCGACGCTTACCTGGCCGCCACACAGCTGGGTATTACCCTGGCAAGTCTCGGGCTGGGCTGGGTGGGCGAAGAAGTAATGACGCATATGATCCGCCGTTCTTTCAATGTATTCAACCTGAACATAACGGAAAAGACGGCACAAAGCATTTCCATTCCTGTAGCCTTCGGCATCATTACGATTCTGCACATTGTCTTTGGCGAGCTGGCGCCCAAATCGCTGGCCATACGCTACCCTACCAAGACCACCTTTTTTGTTGCCCTGCCCCTCAAGGTCTTTTATTTCGTCGGGCGGCCCTTTATCTGGGTCCTCAATGGCCTGGCCAACCTGATCCTGCGTGTGCTGGGCATTAAACCCATCCATGGCTCCGAGATCCACTCCGAGGAAGAGCTGAAGGTGATCATTTCGGAAAGCCATGAAGGTGGCGCTATCGAAGAGACAGAGCGGGCGCTGATCCAGAACGTTTTTGAATTCGACGACCGCCGGGTAAGCAATATCCAGACGCTTCGCAAGAATATCTCAGCGATCGAGATCAGCCTGAATATGAAGGAAGCCATCGACTTTGCCATACAGGAAGGCTACAGCCGGTACCCTGTGTACGACGATTCGCTGGATAATATCAAAGGTGTGCTGTACACCAAGGACATGATCAAGCACCTCTTCAACAAGCCTGAAGAGAAAAGCATTGAGCCCCTGCTGCGGAAAGCCAACTTTATTTCGGAAAGCGCCAAGATCAAGAATGTGCTGAAGGAATTTCAGCAAAAGCATATCCAGATGGCCATCGTTACCAACGAGATCGGCGAGCTGACCGGTATCGTTTCCATGGAAGACATCCTGGAAGAGCTCGTAGGCGAGATACAGGATGAGTACGACAATGAAAAACCTATCGTGGAAAAAACAGGTGAGCATACTTACCTGATCAATGCGCACTATACCCTCTCCGACATCAACAAATATATCCCGTTCCGCCTTGAGGAAGGCGAGCACTTCGAAACCCTTGCAGGGCTGCTTAACGAAGTGAATGAAGATAAAGAGCTGCAGGAAGGGGAACGAATAGACATTGACAAATACGAAGCGGTGATCGTAAAAATGTACCGCAACTCCGTAGAAACAGTACAGCTCAAAGTAAAAGAAGAATATATAGAAAACAAGAACTGGCCCTAGGCTGGTATAAACAGTACAATAAGTGAATTACAGAACCAACGAAGAAGTAGAAATCCAGAGACACAGCGCACTGATGGTGAGTGCGACGCTGACAGAGGTGGCCAAAATATTAAAAGCCGGCATCCGCACGATCGATATCGATAAAATGGCCGAAACCTTTATCCGCGACAATGGCGGTATCCCGTCTTTCAAGAATTATGGTGATCCCCGCAATCCCTATCCCTATTCGCTTTGCATTTCGGTAAATGAGGCGGTAGTGCATGGCTTTCCCAGCGAATATGAGCTGAAGGAAGGCGATATCGTTTCCATTGACTGCGGCTTTTACAAGAACGGCTTCCATGGCGATCATGCGTATACATTTGCTATCGGCGAGGTAAAGCAGGAAGTGCTGGACCTCATCAGGGTAACGAAAGAATCGCTTTACCTGGGCATCGAGCAGGCGATCACCGGCAACCGTACGGGCGATATTGCTTTTGCCATCGAAAACCATACCAACCGCAAACACGGCTACGGAGTGGTGCGCGAGCTGGTAGGACATGGCGTTGGCCGTGAGATGCACGAGGATCCGCAGGTGCCCAATTATGGCAAAAGAGGTTCGGGAAAACGCTTACAGGAAAACCAGGTACTGGCGATCGAGCCAATGATCAACCTGGGCACACGCCATATCTATACCGCCGACGACGGCTGGACCATTGTTACAGAAGACGGCCTGCCCTCGGTACATTTCGAGCATGATGTTTGTGTTAAGAAAGGTAAGCCTGATATCCTTTCCAACTATGGTCCTATCGAAAAAGCGGAGAAGGCCAACAGTAACCTGAACTCCAGCTATTATACATTGTAAAAGAGAAGTCAAGTTTTTTGAAACTTGACTTCTCTTTTTACGCTTATCTTTAAGCATCATTTCCCCAAAATAAAAACAACACATGAGTGCATTTGAAATACGCGGCGGCAAGCCCCTGCAAGGGGAGATCCAGCCGCAGGGCGCCAAGAACGAGGCCCTGCAGGTACTCTGCGCCGTACTCCTTACCGAGGAAAAAGTAACCATAACCAATATTCCCGATATCCTGGACGTTAACATGCTGATCGAGCTGCTGGGCGACCTGGGCGTCAGCATAGAACGGCCCAGCCGCGATACCTGCATCCTGCAGGCCCGTACGGTCGACATTGAATTCCTGCAATCGGACCTGTACAAAAAAAAATCGGGCAAGCTCCGGGGCGCAGTTATGCTGGCTGGCCCGCTGCTGGCCCGCTTCGGCCGCACCTACCTGCCGCAGCCCGGCGGGGACAAGATCGGCCGCCGTCGTCTCGATACCCACATCCGTGGCTTTGAGAAGATGGGTGTTGAATTCAAGTACGATCCGGAGCACAAGGAATTCATCATGAGCACCGACAAGCTGAAAGGCGCTTACCTGCTGATGGAAGAGCCTTCGGTAACCGGTACGGCCAATATCGTGATGGCTGCCGTGCTGGCCCAGGGGACCACGACTATTTACAACGCAGCCTGCGAACCCTATGTACAGCAGTTGTGCAAGATGCTGAACCAGATGGGTGCAAAGATCAGCGGTATCGGGTCCAACCTGCTGGTAATCGAAGGTGTTGCTTCATTGGGGGGCTGCACCCACAGGCTGCTGGCCGATATGATCGAGACCGGCTCCTTTATTGCGCTGGCGGCGATGACCCAAAGCGAGCTGACCATTAGAAATGCCGATGTAAACGACCTGGGCCTGATGCCCGAAACCTTCAGCCGCTTCGGCATACAGATGGAAATAAACGGCAATGACATTTACATTCCGCGCCAGGACCATTACCGCATTCATACTTTTATCGACGGCTCTATCCTCACGGTTTACGATCATCCCTGGCCCGGCGTATCGCCCGACCTGCTGAGCGTGATCCTGGTAATGGCCACCCAGGCCAAAGGCAATGTGCTCATTCACCAGAAGATGTTTGAGAGCCGCCTGTTTTTTGTGGATAAGCTGATTGAGATGGGTGCGCAGATCGTGCTGTGCGATCCGCACAGGGCGGTAGTGATGGGACTGAACCGGCAGGCTTCGTTGAGGGGTATCCGTATGGCCTCTCCCGATATACGCGCCGGCGTAGCGCTGTTAATCGCCGCCCTTTCGGCCGAAGGCAAAAGCATTATTGAAAACATTGACCAGATCGACCGGGGCTACCAGAATATCGACGGCCGCCTGAATGCGCTGGGCGCTGATATCCGGAGAATCTGATCGCGAGTATTTCAGCATACAATTCCTGCGGAGAAACGCATAGACTCACATCTTTTTGTAATAAAGTATAATTCTGCGACATGCATATCATTTAATAATTCATTATCTATCTAAAAGCCTGCATATCATTATGCAGGCTTTTTTTATTTGTATAATCGCCACTATGGCCACTTCTCTCGCTCCCCCTTACTTCTCCTGAGCTCATAATAATAAAGTTGCGAACAACGTGCATTTCATTATTTTCGCATACAATAAGCATTTTCAACAATAATAATTGCATTATTAGCGAACAAAAATTTGGGAAGATACTCTTCCAGTATTGCATTCTTTTCAAAGACCCACCGGATCATAAGAACTCTTAACAAACCAACAAAACACCTACTGCCAATGAAGTCGCTTCTACGTCTACTCATTCTTCTTCTCTTCTTTCACCTCCATGCTAACGGCCAGGGTTACAAAACCCATTACATTGCACCGGCTCCCTGGCAATACTGGAGCAGCGCCAATGAGCTGGTCTTATCGACCAATACTGCCGGCACCATAGTGCTCGTCAAAAAAAGCAACGGCAGCCTGATCACCACGCTGAATGTAGGCGTCGATACGCCGGTGGTGTACCGCTTTGTTGGGAACGCGAACACCTTGCCGCAAAATGCGCTGAATACAGTACTCTCTGACAGGGGGCTGATCCTGGAAAGCAATTATCCTATCAATGCCAACCTGCGCAATGTCGCTTCGGATCAGCTAACGGATGCGAATATCAAAGGAAATGCCGCCCTGTTCAGCTTCGGCGATGCTGCCGTCGGTACTGCCTTCCGCGTGGGCTATTATCGTGACGGCGTTATTTCCGGTACGGCGGGTAAGCCCGTGTATAGCGTAATGGCCGTCGAGAACAACACCACCGTTAAGATCAACGGTACAGCCACGACTACACTGAATGCCGGCCAAAGCTATTTATTCCAGGGCGCGATCGGCAGCCTCGTCGAGACTTCCGGGCCTGCTGTCATGAATTCCGGCAGCAATCTTGACGCCCCTGTGGCTTGTGGGGATGGTGTGTACAATCCCGTACCGCCGGTGTCGGCTCTGGATAAAGAATATGTGGTTGTAAGAGGCCAAGGTAACAACACTGCGGAACAGACTACCGTAGTCGCTACGGAACCGAATACCACGGTAACGGTATCGAACTTCAATGCTCAAGGGGTATTGCAGAGCACTAACAGCTATACGCTCGTTGCGGCGGGTAGCTTTACGACTTTTCCCAATGGCCTCGCCGGTACGGGTACCGGATCGGGACAAACCGGAACGGTTTATTCTGCCTCCCGCATTGTCGCCAACAAGAATATTGTAGCCTATGCCGGAACAGCCAACAACTGCGAAGTAGATATGGCTACCCTGGCGCCTATCGCCGCCTGCGGCGGCAGTCAGAAAGTGCAGACTTATAAGTTCAGGACTTTTACCGGCGGCGACCTGTCCTATTTTGCCTACATCGTGATCGGGAATGCAACAGACAAGGTGTACCTGACCACGACCGGCAGCACTACCGCCAATTACAACAATACGGATGTTGAGACCATTGCGGGAGTAGGCATCCGCCGGCAGCTCGGCAGCTCCGGCGATTATGTGATCGACTTTACCAATGCCAATATCAATTCGCCTTCAACGATAACCCTGACCAGCACCTCGCGCATCACAACGGCTATGGTGCAGACCGGCGGTGGTTTCTCCATGTCGAACTTTATCTCCCCTTTCCCTCAAAAGGCTCTCAAACCCATACTCACACAGTCTAACTGTGCGGCCGCACAGCTGTCTGCCGATGCCGGCAGCAGCGCACCTTACCAGTGGTACCTGGACGGTAACCCTATCGCCGGCGCTACAGCCAGTACTTATACGGTGAGCCAATCGGGGACTTATACACTTACCTCCGGCCTGAGCTGCGGCATCAGCGCCCAATGCCTGCCTGTAACCGTGGCCCTCTGCAATGTCGACCGCAGCATTACCAAAACAGTAGATGACCCCAATCCTCCTGTCAACGGCTCTGTCAACTTTACCCTTACTGCGACCAATACCGGTGCGGGTAGCGCCCTCGGCGTATCGGTGACCGATCAGCTGCCATCAGGTTATACCTACATCAGTCACAACGCTTCGGCAGGGACTTCCTACAACAGCAGCACAGGTCTCTGGTCCATCGGCACTATGGCGCCCAACAGCAACGCCACACTGGTTATTACCGCCAAGGTAAATGCTTCCGGTGTCTATACCAATACGGCAACGATATCGGGCACGCAAACCGATGCCAATGCTACCAACGATGCAAGCTCTGTATCTACAACACCGGTTACGGCCATTACGCTGACGTCTCCTACAGCTCCACCCAGCGATGCCCAATCCGTTTGTATCAATACCGCCATAACCAACATCACCTATGCCATAGGCGGAACCGCTACAGGTGCTGGTGTTACGGGCCTGCCGGCAGGGGTTACCGCGAGCTATAACCCATCGACCAAGGTGATCACGATATCGGGTACACCTACGGTAACAACGGCAGGCGCACAGACTTATACCGTAACCACTACCGGCGGCAGTCCCAATGTATTCGCCACCGGCAGCATCGCGGTCAACGGTTTGGCAGGTACACCGGTGTTTGCGCTGGGCAGCGCTTCTTCCCGCTGCCAGGGCGCCGGAACCCAAACGTACACCGCTACGGCTGCCAATACTACAGGTATTACCTACAGCATCAATACCACAGGATCGCAAGCGGTGATCAATCCTAATACAGGTGAAGTCACTTTCTCTGCCCTGTTTAGCGGCACCGCGGTGGTTACGGCAACCGCAGCCGGCTGTACGCCTAAAACGGCCACACATACCATCACCATTACGTCCAGCGGCACGGTCAGCGGCACAGTGCCCGTGTGCAGCGGGTCGAATGGCACGCTGACCCTCTCCGGCACTACAGCATCGGTCGTTCGCTGGGAATCATCAACAGACAACGGTGCTACCTGGAGCACGGTTACCCCCAATGTGACCACAACCACGCTTAACTATACCAACCTGATGATAACAACGTCATTCCGGGCGGTGGTCAGCGGCGGCGGATGTACGGAAGCGATGTCTTCACCGCTCACTATTATCGTAACACAGAGACCGGTCGTCGCCAACCAGGCTTATACCATCTGCGCTTCAGGAAGCTTCAGCTTTGCGCCTGTCGGCGTACCCACCGGAACAACCTTTACCTGGAGCGCACCTGCGATCAGCGGCAGTGTAACCGGTGCCACTGCGGGCAGCAACCAGGCTTCCGTAAACCAGACACTGACCAACTCCGGAACGGCAACAGGAACGGCCACCTATACGGTAACACCAACCAATGCCGGATGTACGGGCAATCCGTTCACGATCACCGTTACCGTAACCCCCACCCTTTCGGCCACCGCAGGCAATCCCGCCGTACTCTGCACTGGCGGTACCTTCAGCGTCACACCGGCGACCAGCGTCGCGGGCCTGCAATACACCTGGACCGCCAGCCTGAACAGCGGCAGCAATGTCAGCGGGTTCAGCGATCAGACCGCACCGCTTGCCGCACCGCTGAGCCAAACGCTGATCAACAACGGTACCGCGACAGGAGTCGTACGGTATACACTTACACCCACACTTAACGGCTGCACCGGTACGCCGGTGGTCTTCGATGTAACGGTACAAAGCGCGTTAACCGCCGGCCAGATCGGTGCCAACCAATTGATATGTGGCAATACCGCGCCAGCTCCGCTCACCTCCCTGAGCGATGGTACAGGCTCCGGAACGATCAGTTATCGCTGGGAAAGCAGCACCGACAGCGTTACCTGGAATACGATTGCCAGCGCAACAACCGCTGGTTATGCTCCCGGAACCCTCAGCCAGCTGACACAATTCAGGCGGTTCACTGTTTCGACTACAAACAGCATCGGCTGTACTTCTACGGCATCTGATACCGTCACCATCCGTATAGGTACCACGGCTACGATCACTGCACAGCCCTCGGACCGCACCGTACGCAACGGGCGGGATACTTTATTTACGATAGCCGCTTCAGGCGGTACGGGCAATACCAGCTACCAGTGGCAGCTCAGCACCGACAACGGCAACACATGGAACGACGTGGCCAACGGTGGTATTTACTCCGGGGCAACAACCGACACCTTAAGGCTTACCGGCATACAAAGCCCCATGGACGGCTATCGCTACCAGGTGAAGCTGACCCAATCGGACAGTGCCTGCACCAGCGTACTGTCCGGCGCTGCACGGTTAATAGTGGATACTGATGGGGACGGCATTTCTGACAGTAATGATCCTGACGACGACAACGACGGCATTCCGGATAGTGTCGAAGGAACGAGCGACAAAGATGGGGACGGCATACCCAACTACCTCGACATCGATGCCGACAACGACGGCATTACAGATGCTATCGAATCCAACGGGAACCCTGCCAATGATCCTGATTTCAACGGTCGCTTCGGCAACGGTCTCTTTGCCGACACCGATGGCGACGGCCTGGCCGACGCCGTGGATCCCAACAATGGCGGCACACCATTAGTGATACAGGATAAGGATGGCGATGGCATCCCTAACTATTTAGACCTGGACTCCGATGCCGATGGTATTCCTGATACCTACGAAGCGGCGTTCTATATTCCTGACGGTGAAAACGACGGTGTGATCGGTACGGGTCCTATTGTTGACGCCGATAAAGACGGCCTGTCCGACCTGAACGATCCTGATTTCGTGACCATAAGCACCAATCCCGCATTTAACCAGGATCGTGATTTCGACGGCTTGTCTAATTACCTGGATATCGACAACGATAACGACGGCATCACCGATAACATCGAAGGCCTGCCGACCAACCAGTATGTAGCGCCCAGCGGCCTGGATACCGATGGCGATGGTATTGACAACGCCTACGATGTGAACAATGGCGGTGTAGCGAGTGGCTATTCCAATGCCGACGGTGGCAGCGGTCCGGATTATATCGATACCGATTCCGACAACGATGGGTTCAGAGACTGGCAGGAAAACAACGTGGTCAGTGCGCTTGAAGTAGACAATGTAAATAACAGGACCAATGCGCCCGGAGCCGACGGTATTATGGACCTGCTTCCCGATGCCGATCACGACGGCCTGGCCGATATTTATGACATCGACAATGGCAATACCAACCCGGTTACTTATGCGACCAACGGCAACCAAACCCCTTTCACCATGCCGGACAACCAGCTGGCAGGCGGTGACAGGGATTGGCGCAGCAGCTCTGATTATGACAAGGACGGTATACCCGACGGCATAGACCTGGATAACGACAACGACGGCATCCTGGATAGCGTGGAAGGCACTGCCGATGCCGACGGAGACGGTCACCCTAATTATCTCGACCTGGATTCGGATGGTGACGGCGTACCTGATGTGATCGAAGCCGGCGGCTCCGATCCTGATAACAATGGCTTGCCCGGCACCGGCCTGATTACCAATGCCGATGTCAGCGCCACCGGTATTCCCCTGGTAGCCGGCGGCGGCTATACCCCTTCCGATAAGGACAATGACGGCAGCCCCAATTATCTCGACCTGGATTCTGACGGCGATAACATTTTTGATGTAACCGAGAATGGCGGTCCCGATCCCGACAACAATGGTATTGCCGGCAGTGGTGTGGTCAACGATGTCGACAACGATGGTATATCGGATATCGTGGATGATTATAATAACCTGCTGGGTACCACAAGCGGTATTCCTACCGGCATCCCGGTTGTCGTTCAGAATACGGATGGCGATAGCCAGCCCAATTACCTCGATCTCGATTCTGATAATGATGGTATTCCCGATAGCACAGAAGGCGCACTAGATACCGACAATGACGGCAAAGGCAATTTTATCGACATTGATGCGGATAACGACGGCATCCCCGACAATATAGAGGGGCAGTCCACAGCCGGCTATACAGCACCTTCCGGCGCCGATAGCGACAATGACGGCCTGGATAATGCCTACGACGACAATTCAGGAGGTACTGCCATCGTGCCGGTCAATACGGATGGTGCCGACAATCCGGATTACCTTGATCTTGATTCGGACAACGACAACGACAGCGATGCCCTGGAAGCACACGATACCGACAATGACGGCATTGCGAATGTGTTGCCCGCAGGAACCGATGCGGACAACGACGGACTGGACGATGTTTATGACAATGATGATACGGCCATCAATCCGACCAACGCCCAGACTCCGGCTTCTTTTCCCAACCTGGATACACCGGGCACACCGGAGCGCGACTGGCGCGAAGATTACAACATAGCGCCGGTAGCTACAGCGCCGGCCGGCATTCCCGTAACAGAGGATGTTGCCAGCCCACTGACCGGTATCAGCTTCGCAGATGCTGATGCGGGCAATGCGGCAGTTAACATTTACTTCAGTGTACCTGCGGGTACACTCAACGCGGCGGGAAGCGGCGCTGTTACGGTTGTGAGCGGAAACGGAACAGGCAACCTGGTCCTCTCAGGTAATATCGACAGCATCAACGCCTTTATTGCTGCAGGCGGGCTCAGCTATACAACAGCGCCCAACGCCAACGGCAATGTTCCTCTTATCGTCGCGATCAATGACAACGGTAATACCGGCGGCCCGGCATTAACAGACACTGCTGATGTAACACTCAACATTATCCCGGTCAATGACCTGCCCCTGGCGGTTACCGATACATTTGCCGGCCCCGAAGATGCTCCGCTGACAGGCAACCTCTCGGCCAATGACACCTTGAGCGGGGACGGCGGCAATACCTTCAGCCTGGCCGCCGGTCCGGCACACGGCATGGTTACCATCGATACAAGCGGCACCTTTACCTATATACCCGATACCGACTTTAACGGCGCAGACACCTTTACCTACCAGCTCTGCGATATCGACGGCGATTGTGATACGGCACAAGTCTTCCTGAACATCACACCGGTAAATGATCTGCCCGTCGCCCGTCCGGATACAGCAATCGTAGCGGAAGACGGGCTTGTAGCGGGAAATATGGGACTGAATGATACCTTAAGTGGTGACGGTGGCAACACCTTCAGCACCGTTACCCTTCCTGTGAATGGCACCGCGGTCGTCAATACCGATGGTACCTTCACCTATATACCCAATCCCAATTACAACGGAACAGATAGCTTCAGTTATCGCCTCTGCGATGGGGATGGAGACTGTGATACGGCAACCGTATACCTGATCATTACGCCTGTAGACGACTTCCCCGTTGCGGTGAATGATACCGTGACGGTAGCAGAAGACAATATACTGGCGGGCAATGCAGCGCTAAGCGACCACCCCAGCGGCGATGGTGGTAATATATGGTCGCTTTCCGGCGTCAATGGCGGCGCAGCGCATGGTCAGGTGGTGATGAACCCCGACGGCATTTACACCTACACACCGGACCTCGACTATAACGGACCCGACATGATTATGTATCAGCTTTGCGATGCCGATAACGATTGCAGCATTGCCCGTATCATCGTTACGGTAACGCCCGTAAATGATATCCCGGTAGCGGTAAACGATACCCTCAGCACCAACGAGGACACACCGCTGAGCAGCAATGTGAGCACCAACGATACCTGCGGCGATGGCAATTGCAGCTATGTACTCAACACCGCGCCAGTCAACGGTACCCTGGTCATGAATGCAGACGGCACGTTCACCTACACACCTAATGCTAACTACAATGGTGCGGATAGCTTCCAATACCGCGTATGTGATGCCGATGGCGATTGTGATACGGCTACAGTAGTATTAAATATTGCCTCAGTGAATGACATACCGGTAGCGGTAAACGATACGGCTGTTTCCACAGGCGGCAACCCGGCCACGGGTAATGTCGGTAACAACGACACAGGTAAAGGCGACGGCGGTCTGTCCTTTGCTGTGGTTACCAATGCCAGCAGCGGGACCCTGACCTTCAACCCGGATGGAACCTTCAGCTATATGCCTGCAGCAGGTTACAACGGCGCCGACACCTTTACCTACAGCCTCTGCGATGGCGATGGTGAGTGCGATACCGCGTTCGTATTCCTCGACATCAGCGGCAATCCCTTGCCGGTCAACCTGCTTGCCTTTGAAGGTAAGGCGGTCGACAAGTGCCGTATACAGCTGGAGTGGGTTACGGGTGTGGAAACACAATTCCGGCACTTTGAGCTGGAAGCCGGCACCGACGGCCAGCAGTTTGCACGTATCGCGCGCCTCGAAGCCACTGGCTCCGGCAGCAGGTACGCATACACCTGGACCGAAGCACCTGACGGCGCCAACTATTTCCGGTTGAAGATCGTGGACCAGGACAATAGTTATGTGTACAGCAAGGTAGTACCGGTAAGCGTGTCCTGCGATCCGGCGCGTCAGATCAATGTGTTCCCTACACCTACCCTGGATAAAATACAGGTGACCGGTGTAAGGGAAGGGGAAACGCTGATGATCTTCGACGGCAGCGGCCGCCTGGTGATCCGGGAAAAAGCCAAAGGGGAAAAAGCCGAGCTGGACCTTGGTCCCTATACCTCCGGCATCTACCATCTGGTGATTCTTACCGACAAGCAGGAACGACTGAGTTATAAAGTGATCAAAAAATAAACGGGACCGTTTTTCGGAAGAGCGCTGCTTTTAAAAAGGCAGCGCTCTTTTATTAGCGCTAAGGCCACTATTGTTCTTGCGGGTCCCTTTTCCCGGCAACATTTCCCTATCTTTACGCCATGACCACCATTCCCCAGCAGTCTGCCATAGAGAACCTGGAGCTGATCGCCCGCCAGGTAGTGGAAGGTTTTATTATTGGCCTGCACAAAAGCCCGTTCCATGGCTTTTCCGTAGAATTTGCAGAGCATCGTTTATATAACCAGGGAGACAACCTGAAGTATGTAGACTGGAAGGTTTATGGCCGCAATGATAAGATGTTCGTCAAAAAGTTTGAGGAAGAGACCAACCTGCGCTGCTGCATCGCCATCGATACCTCCGCCTCTATGTTCTTTCCCGAAACCGGCGCTACCAAGCTTCAGTATTCGGGCGTAGCGGCTGCCTGCCTGCTTTATTTATTCAAAAAACAGCTGGACGCTGGGGCGCTGGCTTTTTTTGACGAGGAGCTCTACAGCCTCACCCAGGCCCGTTCAGGCAGCCGGCATTACCGGATGCTGATCACCGAGCTGGAGCAGCTGCTCCACCAGCCCAACCGGGGCAGGAAGACCAATGCGCCAGCCGCCCTGCACCAGATTGCCGAGCGCCTGCACCAGCGATCGCTCGTGATCGTTTTCAGCGACATGCCGGGCTCACCGGAAAAAGGGGCGGAGTTGTTCTCCGCATTGCAGCATCTGCGGCACAGCAAACATGAGGTAATCCTTTTCCATGTGATCGACGGCCACCAGGAGCTGGAATTCAATTATGACAATCGCCCCTATGAGTTTGTCGATATGGAAACCAATGAAACTTTGAAAATCAATCCTTCAGATATAAAGGAAGAATATCTTTCACGACTGAATGCTTACCGGAAGACGCTGGAAGCGCATTGTCTCCAATACCGTATCGACCTGGTAACCTGCGATATGCGCGAGCCGGTCGAAGCGGTGCTCCACCGCTATCTGCTCAAACGAAATAAAATGATGTAAATTGAAGAAAATCGTTTACCTTTGCAGCCCGAATTTAATATTTTGGCGAAAGCTGTGCGTTACGGTCTTTCCCGGAAGCTAAATATGGCGATAACCGCCTTTTTGAAATGAAGCATCATCGTGAATTTGAGATTCCCTGGTTTGGACTGAAGGATGGTATGCATGAATACCGCTTCCAGGTAACCGATAAGGTGATCGAAGAATTGGGCTATGAGCATCCCGATTTTGATCATCTGGATACTGCGGTGCTCCTGAAGCTGGACAAGCACAATGGGTTCCTGCAGCTTCATTTCGATATAGATGGTCATGTGGATGTGCCCTGCGATCGTTGCGGCGATACTTTCAGGATGCGGCTCTGGGACGAGTTTGACCTGATCGTCAAGTTCACGGGAGAGAATGAGGAAGGTGAAGAGGACGAGGAAGAAGAAGCCGACATCGTATTTGTTCCCCGCAGTGAGACGATACTGGATGTTTCGGAATGGGTATATGAATTCATCATGCTGAGCATGCCGTTGCAGCACATTCATCCGGACAAGGAAGACGGCACTCCGGGCTGTAATCCGGAAGCCCTGAAGCTGCTGGATAAAATGAGCGGCGCCGATGAGGCCAAGAAAAGGCTGTGGTCGGGTCTTGATCAATTCAAGGACCTGGACGAACCCGAGAAGAACTGAGTATCGCTACCCTGGTAGCAGAAGTATAAATTGATTTTTATTTTTTTTTCATCATTCATAATTTTAAATTATGCCTAATCCTAAACGCCGCCATTCGGCGCAAAGAGGCGCTAAACGTCGTACTCACTACAAAGCAGTAGCTGGTACCATCAGCACAGACGCAGTAACCGGAGAAGCTCACTTACGTCACCGCGCGCATTGGAGCGAAGGAAAATTAGTATACAAAGGTAAAGTTGTTATCGACAATACTCCTGCCACCGAGACCGGAGCAGCAGAATAATGTAAACTTAATCGCCGGTAAATTGTATTTTAATATAACTTGCCGGCAATTTCCTTTTTCCTCCAATTCCTTAACCGGAGAGCGTATCTGATCAATGAAAATAGGGATTGATATCATGGGCGGCGACTACGCCCCCGAAGAAGCAATCAAAGGCGTTATTTCTTATCTCACAGCGAATGCGGGCACAGGAGCCGATGTGCATTTCATGCTGATTGGCAATCCTGACCTCGCTGCTCCCTATCTCTCATTGCTCGATGCCTGGCAAAGCCACTATACGCTTGTTCCCTCAGCCACGGTGATCGGTATGCATGAGCATCCCACCAAAGCCCTTAAGGAAAAACAGGATTCCAGTATCGCCATTGGTTTCGGTCTGCTGCAGGCAGGCAGGATCGATGCTTTTTTCAGCGCTGGTAATACCGGCGCTATGCTTGTTGGCGCCATGTATACCGTTAAGGCCATACCCGGCGTGCTAAGGCCCACCATCGCCTCGCCTATTCCCAAGCTGGATGGCAAGTACAACTTCCTGCTCGACGTAGGTGCCAATGCCGATTGCAAGCCGGAGCACCTGGTACAGTTTGCATTGATGGGCTCGCTTTATGCAAAGCATATCCTCAACCTGGACAATCCCCGTGTGGGCCTGCTCAACCTGGGCGAAGAGGAAGGCAAAGGCAACATACTGGCCCAGGCTACTTATCCTCTGCTCAAACAGCACTCCGGCATACATTTCATTGGCAACGTAGAAGGCCGCGACCTTTTCCTCAACAATTGCGATGTGATCGTGTGCGAAGGTTTCACCGGCAATGTGGCCCTGAAGATGGCCGAATCGATCTACAATATCTTTACCGAGAACCGTAAGATCAACGACGATTTCCTGGATCAGTTCAACTACGAGATCTACGGCGGCACACCGATCCTGGGTGTAAACGCGCCGGTGCTGATCGGACATGGTATCTCCAATGCCCGTGCCTTCCGCTCTATGATTGAAAGCGCGATCAAGCTGGTGTCCTCCAACTTTACCGAGATTCTGCGCAATTCATTTGCCGGCACTGCAGAAGTTTCCCTCGAAAAATAAGGCTCACCACGCTTTCAGGACGACAGGCTCTTGTGTTTTTCCTTATCGCTATGGGCCGGGAAACGGTCTTTCAGTGGCAGCGCCATCTGGTAGTCGTTCATGAAATAACCATTGCCGATATCGATGTCTTCTTCCCCCACGATCTCAAAACCATAGTGGCGGTAAAAATCCAGAGCCTTATTGTAACGGTTCACATTCAGCAGCAACCGGCGCTGTCCCCTGGCCGCAGCCTTTTCCGCAACAGCATTCAGCAACATTTTCCCCATACCCTTACCCTGCGTTTCCGGCAGCAGGTAGATCTTGTGCAGCTTGCAGGTACCGGTTTCAGGATAGTCGTATTCAAAGCCGGCGAAGCCCAGCGGTGCCTGGCCGGCGCTCAGGATCAGGAATACATGGCCCTGCTGCATCTGGCGCTGTAAAGTACTGGTATCGTACATCCGCTCAAGCATATAATCCATCTGGTCCTCCGACAATATCTCCCGGTAGGTGGGCTTCCATATATTCCCGATCAGCGAACGGATCACTTCTATTTCAAGAGGGCTGGCCTCGTGTATATTGGGTATCATGGCCGCAAAGATACTGGCAAAAGTGCTCGCCAGGGCTCCAAAACCACCTGCATAAAAAAAGCAGGAAAGGGAAACTTTTTACGGCCCGCCAGCGTTATTATGAGAATAAACATATACTTTACTCCCTTAAACCGACTTTAATGCCAGCAAACGGGAAAGAGCATCTGATCGCAAGAAGCCGAAAAAAATACAAGATGCTGCCCAGGTGGGCGAAGATCATTATCATTACCTTTTTGATCCTGCTGCTGATCCTCATTATTGCCTGGTTTGTGATGGCCTGGTACATCAGCAGCCATAAGAAAGAGCTGCTGGCGAAGATCACCACCGAAGTAAGCGGGAAGATCGATGGCAATTTTCATATAGAGGACATGGAACCCGCGCTGCTCAAGGGTTTTCCCAATATTTCCGTACGGCTTAAGGGTGTGTCGCTCAGCGACAGCATGTACCGGGTACACCACAAGAACCTGCTGGAGATGCAATCCGTTTATATAAAGATCAATGCGCTGTCGCTGCTGTCCAAACATCCGCAGGTGATGAAGGTGACTATAGCAGATGGGACCATTTATTTATTCACCGATAAGAACGGCTACTCCAATACCTACCTGTTCAAGCCGAAGCAGCCGCCGGTGCAAAAGAAGAAGAAAGGGAAAGAAATTGAGATCAACAATTTCGGCATCGAGAATGTAACCTTTACTTTTGATCATTTCGAAAGGAACAAGCAATTCAAGATCACGGTAAAGGATATGGATGGCCGTATCCGGAATAACGGCGACGTGATGGATATAATCGCCGATACCAGGGCGCATTTTCACCAGCTGGGCTTTAACCTGGACAAAGGCGGCTTTGTAAAGAACAAGGACCTGGATGCTGATCTGCATATTCTCTTCAACAAAAAGACAAAGCAGGTCAAATTGCCCAAACAGGAGATCGAAGTAGATGGCACCGATATCAATTTCGGCTGCGAGTTCAACTTTGGCAATAAACCGGTCAACTATACGATCGACATTGATGCGCCCGCAATCGGGTTCAGGGAAGGCACTTCTTACCTGTCGCGCCATATCGCATCCAAGCTGGACAGCTTCGACCTGAAGAAAAAGCTTGCGGTACAAGTGCTAATCAACGGCTCGTTCCAGTATCCCGACACTCCGCTGATCCACGCACGCTGGCAGGCCGCCAATAACGTGCTGATGTCTTCTTTCGGTGAAGTGGATAAAGCTAACCTTAAAGGTGAATTTTACAACAACTATGTGCCGGAAAGAGGACGGGGCGACGACAACTCGGCGATCACGATCACTACCCTTACCGGCACCTATGCCGACATTCCCTTCAAAGCCGATTCCATTGTCGTCTATGGACTCATTAATCCGCTCATGAAGCTGAAGCTGGCATCCCGTTTCCCGGTAGAGCGGCTGGATGCGGTTATCGGCAACACTTTTGATTTCAAGGGCGGCGAAGCGGATATCAGCCTTAACTATACCGGCCCTGTATTATCGAAAGACACTTTCCGCCATTCGATGTACGGCCATATCCGTATCAGGGATGCCGCGCTCACCTATATTCCCCGCTCGCTCTCGTTCAGCAAGTGCAATGTCAATATCGAGTTCATCGGCAACGACCTCTTGCTGCGCAATACCACGCTCTCTTCGGCCAGGAGCAATGTTAAGATCGACGGCACTGCGCGCAACTTTATGAATGTTTACTTTCTCGATCCGGGTAAGGTCATCTTCGACTGGAACATCAGCAGCAACCAGATCGACCTTAACGAGTACAAGACCTTCCTGGCGCCGAGGCAGACGCGAAAAATGGCTTCACGCAGGAAGCAGAACTATAAGCTGGCCAAAATATCCAACCGCCTGTCCCTGCTGCTGGACAAGAGCAGCATGTACCTCCATGTCGACATCAGCAAGCTGCTGTACAATCATTTTACCGCACAGCGCATCAATGCTGAGGTAGCGCTCACCAACCAGGCCATAGACCTGAAGAACGCACGGCTGCAGCACGCAGGTGGCGCCGTTGCCGCCAACGTACACCTGAACACGGCCGGGAGCAATACTCCTTTTGATGTCGATGCTAAAGTGGACAATGTAAAGATCGATCAGCTATTCTATGCTTTCGACAACTTCGGGCAGAGCACACTCAGCTCAAAGAACCTGCGAGGAGCGCTGTCGGCGGGCATCAACATCAGAGGAGCGCTTACGCAGTCGGGCGGGCTGGTGAAAAATTCCATGAACGGGAAAATATCCTTTGTGCTGAATAACGGCGAGCTGAATAATTTCCCTCCATTTGAATCGATAAAGAAATTTGTGTTCAAAAAGCGTAACCTGTCGCACATCACCTTCAACACGCTGAAGAATGACCTGGACGTTACCAATGGCAAGATCAAAATCAATCCGATGAGCATCGAATCGAGCGCGCTCACCATCAACGTTGCTGGCGTATATGCTTTCGACAAGGGTACCGATATCAGCGTAGCGATTCCCCTGCGCAACCCGCAGAAGGACCGCGATCTGATTGCCCGGGGCAAGAAGCCGAAAAAGGATAAAGGCATTGTGATCTACCTGAGGGCAACGGACGGAGACGACGGCAAGGTCAATATTGCCTGGGATCCGCTGAAGAAGGGCCTGAAAGACAGCACAGGCGCCGATCCGGATGCAGATGTGAAGATGGAATGATCCCTGCCTCTTCCACACAGAATGATTAATAATTAGCGTCCTGGTAATTCTTTCGCCGGGTCAGCTTGAGATCCTGCAGTACGGAAGATTTGACCTGGAGCGTAAAGTTAAAGCTTCTCAGGTAGCCGAAGGGAATGAGGCTAAGGCTCATTTGCCAACAGTGCAGGTCCCTGGAAATGGTGAACTGCGTCAGGGCAATATCCACCTTCTTAAAGCCGATAAACTGCAACCCGCTGTTGACATCGACCTTCCAGCGTTCCGTAAGATTGAAACCGCCCCTGAAAGTAAGGTTAGGCGTAAATACTGTAGTATCCGGGGCATTTGCCCTCGTACGCCGCTGTACGCCCAGGCTCGCGTCGACGCTGAGGTTCCAGGGAATGTTGAAGTCGTAGTAGTCATCATATCCGCCTTTTTGCAGCAGCCGCTTCACATCGTCGTTCTTAGCCATGGCTTCCTCCTGCTCCTTTTCGTTCTTCTTCTCTCCCTGGAACGACATGCCCAGACCGACATTGGCGCCCCTCAGCGCCGCCAGTCCTCCCCCGGTATTGACCAGGTATTCGGGTGTTCTAACCCCTTGGTCGTTGTAGCGATACGGATCAAAAACAGCTGAGGCCTGCAGATTGAATACCTTCAATATCGATGTCCTGAAATTCATGTTGATGTTCGACATATTAAAAGAATCGGCGAACAGGTTATAGCTTGCGTTGATATTAAAGCCATCGATAAGGCTGACATTGGAGGTAGCGGCCTTACCCGTGGAGTCCTTGCTCCTGACTTTCATCTGCAGGGTATTGCCCACGGAAAAATTGACAGAGCCATTGTTTTCCCCATTGGTAGGGCCGCCGTAAGGAGCCGTACTATAAGGAGAAGCATAGACACTTCTGCCGGTATAGTCTATCATTTCATACATATAGCCAAAGGGAGAGTGCGCAAAGCCCGGTTGATAAGAGAAGCCGAGGCTGGGGTTGATCACATGGCGCAGGCCGGCGATCTTTCCTTTCTTGAACAAAGCCATACCGTAGATACGCGTGCTGATTGAAGTATTCACACTGAAGTCGCGGGTGGCAAAGAAGCCGGTACGCGTCAGGGAGTCGTTGCGCTTGGTTGCCGGGTTATAGTTCAGGAATAGCTGGCGGGTATTCCAGTATTCATTGTAAGGCACGCTCACGTTCCAGTTGAAATAGCGGAAAAGGTTGTAGGTCGCCTGTACTGAAGCCGTATGCTTGATCGCATTCGTCATATCGTTGAAAGCGATGTTACGCAGGCTGAAAAGGGAATCGTAAGTATTCAGCTGGTTAATGGCGCTCACAGAATAGGTCACCGTGATCTTTTCATACCACCTGGGTATCCCGTTGACCAGCTTACGCTGGAAAGGCGAGAACTGGCCCAGGTTGAAATTGATCTCGGGCAGGGTGATGGACATAGCGCCACCCTCAGTGCTTTGGCTGTGCCGAAGGCCTACGGTAAGCGAATAAGGCTTGCCTATCCAGGTCTTGCCATAAGAGATGGAAGAGCTGTACTGGTTATTGAGCGAGTTGGTAATGTTCATGCTGTTCCGCAGGTTGAAACTGCGGGTACCGAAATTGACGGAAGCGCTGAATGAAGTGCCGGGATGCGCCTTGGGATCTACCTGATGCGTCCAGCTGAACTTGAAGTCCTTACTGTTTGAAAGCTGACTGTTAGGGTTGATCTCGTAGTCCTCTCCTATTTTCTGATAGCTGTACTCCAGCGAAACGCTTCCGCTGTAACGGTATCGTGTGGCATACTGCCCGGTGATGAAAGCAGCCCAGCTGCCCTTGGAGTAAAGATCAAACTGGGAAATAACCCCGAGATGATCGCTTACAGCAAAATAGTAGCCGCCGCGCTGCAGACCCACACCCAGGGCATCCGATATATTATAGGTAGGCAGGATAAAGCCCGATCGTTGTCCCTGCTTGATAGGGAACATACCGAATGGCAGGAACAAGGGCGTAGGAATATCCATAATCTCCAGGTTGGCCGGCCCGGCAGCAATAACCCGTCCCGGTATGACCTTGATCTTGCTTGCCCGGATACCAAAGTGCGGATGGTCGAGGTTACAGGTAGTATAAATACTTTTATAGCCGTAAATACTTTCATCGGGATTACGCTTCACCTGCTCGCTGATCACAAAGCCGTCGCCGTATTTCGAATGGGCATTACGTACAATGGCCCTTTTACTTTTGAAATTATACTTCAGCGTATCGTAAGTGAACGCCTCTTCGCCTTGTTTGAATTCCTGCACCGAGATCTTCTTGCCACCGGTATCCAGTATAGGGACAGCAGAAAGCACATTGTTCTTCTGGTTGAACATCAATACCCCCGACTGGACGCTCACGTCCTGGTAGGTAGCCTTGGCATCGCCATACAGGTAGAACATGCTTTCCTTCATATCCAGCAGGGCAGAGTCTTTAGCGGTAGTGGTCACGGTAGCGGGCAGGGCATCTTTCGATATCCTTATGCCCAGCTCCCGCTCTTTGTTTGCCACCTTGGCGCTGTCGCTTAAGGTGCTGTCTGTCTTCGCAGCGAGACTATCACTATCGGCGCTGCCCGCCCTTATGCTATCTGCTGTTGCCGCCAGGGTATCGGCATTGCCGGCCTTCAGCGTATCCCCTGCCTGAAGCGTGCGCCGGCTATTCTGTGCCGATGCGCCTATGGTGCACAGCAATACAAAAACAGCTACCACGGCAAAGCGGCAGCTTGTAAGGATAGCTGAGCAACAGGAATAGAGCGGGATACTCATCGATGCGCAAAAATAAGCTATAGTTTTTTGACTATGCCGGCTATTTTTTAAGGTTAATTTTGATAAAATTTCTATTTTGCACTCTTTCCTCAATTAAACAGATAACTGCGCAATTTATTTTGCTCACGGCAGTTATAATTTTATTGATATCCTGTAAGTAATTCTGTAGAAAACGATGATGAAAAATAACCGCAGCTACCGTCCTTCCGGGCTTGCTTTCAGTTGCTTTCTTACCCTACTCCTGCTCTCTTTCACCGCTGTTACTTACGCCCAATCAGGCAAATCATTCAAGACAATAGTACTCGATGCCGGTCATGGGGGCAAAGATCCCGGCGCCCGCGGTAAATTCTCCAATGAAAAAGACATTACGCTTGCAGTGGTGCTCAAGCTGGGCCGGCTTCTCCGCGACAGCATGCCACAGCTTAAAGTGGTCTACACCAGGAATACAGATGTTTTTATTGACCTTAAAGAACGCGGTCCCATCGGCAACCGCGCTTCCGGCGATTTCTTCCTCTCTGTGCACGTCAACTCTACTGCCGGGCGCCGCGAAAGGATCCAGACCGGTACGCGCACGGTAGGCAAAGGCAGAAGAAAACGGAAAGTGCCGGTTTATAAAACGATCATTCACCGGGAAACCGCTACAAGCGGCACCGAGACCTATGTGCTGGGACTTACCCGCAACAGCGAAAAAGAACGGGCCATAGGCGAATACGGGGAAAACGTGGCAGAAGAACCGGGTCTGCTGGACAAGAATGATCCCATGACCGCAGTGCTGATCGCGCAGTACTCACAGGCCTTTCTGGGACGCAGCGTGAACTTTGCAGGAAAGGTGCAGGCCAACTATGCTTCCAACGGACGCAACAACCTTGGTGTAAAACAGATGAGCCTGCAGGTGCTGGCCAACAGTACAATGCCGGGTGTGCTTACCGAGATCGGCTTTATCAACAACCCCGACGAAGAGGAATACCTCAATACGCAGGAAGGACAGCAAAATATAGCAATGTGTCTGTACAAAGCGATCCAGGCTTATAAATACGATATAGAAAAAGGCAAGTAAGCCTGCTGCCTTGCAACAGGCAGAACAAAAGAGGCTGTCTCCCGAAATGTGGGGAACAGCCTCTTGCTTTGAATTTATTCTTATCTGGCGGGAACATCACCGGTCGCAATGCGCTTTTGCTATTTCCGGGTAGCCTTGAAGTCGAAAGTAATATTACCGAATTGTTCGGCCGGCGCCGAAGGAGATTTGTTGAACCGTACGCTTTGCAGCTTTTTCAGCGCCAGCGCCCTGATAGTAGCATTGGCCGCCGACACCACACGCGAATCAACGATCGCACCATCCCGGTTGACCGTAACCCGGATCACCACTTTACCCCCCTCCCGGAATTCGGCTTTGGGATCGGGACGGCTGACGATATTGCGGCCTGCGATCGAGTGCCCGATAGCGGTACCGCCGCCACCGGGCACACCGGTGTAATTGCTGGCGCCGGGCGTACCGCCGGGCACACCCATATCACCATTACCCTGCCCTATGCCTTCATTGCTGCCGGGCCGGTTATCCCTTGCACTGTTGCCCCCTTTGCCACTGGCTCCGGGATAGACATAGCGCGGGGCCTGGGCAGGCTTATTGCTGCTGGCCGTAGGCTGCTGTTGTGACATCCTGCTGCGGTTACGCTCGGGCTGAGCCGCCGGCTGCGGGTTGCGCTTTTTATTAGGTGGTGTTTTCGGAGTATTCACAACAGGCGCATCGGCATCCTCTGAGGTCTCCACTTCTTTTTCAGTATGCTCATCAGCGGCAGAGGAAGCATCGGCCGGCAAGGTCGCCAGAGCCGCTGCCGGGTCCTCAGCTATTTCAGGCTGGTCGTCACCCGAGCCGTTGTCCGAAGTACCCAGGTTCACTTCCATACCGGCATCCAGCACCGGTGGCGTTACCGGCGGAAGCGTATACCTCAGCAGCAGGAAGGCCAGCAACAGCAGCAGGTGAATACCGATAGTCCAAACGAGTGCCTTTGTATTTTTCTGTTGTTCAAATGTCATGAATACCCGATTTATGCCGCCGGTCGTGGCTCTGCGGCCTGCCGGTGCTCAAAAATAATCATTTCGGCGCAAAGCGGCCCTAAAGGAAAGCAAAAGACCATTCTATCTTTAACCCGTAAGAGATATTTCCGCAGGCCGGCCCATTCAAATAACCTTATCTTTGCGTTATTTTTCAGACATGGATATTCAGGATTTCATCAGGCTGGCCCTGGAAGAAGATGTAGCGACGGGCGACTATTCCACCCTGGCTTGCATCCCCGAAGACACTCAGGGTAAGGCTACTTTAAAAATAAAAGAAGATGGCATACTGGCCGGCATGGCAGTAGCCAAAGCTATTTTCGATTACCTGGAACCCGGGACGGCATTCGTTGCCCACAAAGAGGATGGCGATACGATCACAAAAGGTGAGATCGCATTTGATGTGGTTGCGCGGGTACATACGATACTGAAAGCAGAACGGCTGGTGCTGAACTGCATGCAGCGTATGAGCGGTATCGCCACATTGACGCGGAGCTACGCCGACGCGATAAGAGAATATAAGGCCCGCATCCTGGATACCCGGAAAACGACCCCGCTGTTCCGGCGCTTCGAGAAGGAAGCCGTACGTATCGGGGGCGGCTACAATCACCGTATGGGCTTGTACGATATGGTCATGCTGAAAGACAATCATATCGACTACTGCGGTGGCATCGAAGCTGCGATCATCAAGACCAATGAATACCTGCGCACACAGGGACTGGACCTTAAGATCGAGGTGGAGACCCGCAACCTGGACGATGTACGCAAGGTGCTGGCCACAGGCCAGGTGCACCGGATCATGCTCGACAATTTCGCTCCCGGGCTCATTACCGAAGCCGTTCAGCTGATCGGCGGTCGCTTTGAGACCGAAGCTTCCGGAGGCATTCATCTCGGCAATATCGTTTCCTATGCCGCCACCGGTGTGGACTTCATTTCCATTGGGGCGCTGACGCATCATGCGGTCAGTCTCGATCTCAGCCTCAAAGCTGTCCTTTAATTCCGGTATCGTATCTATGGAGAAGATCTTATTCATCATCAATCCCAAGTCGGGAGTAGACCGGGTTAAAGCGCTGCAGGGGCTTATTGAAAAGCACCTGGATCACACAAAGTTTACGCCTGACATTGCCTATACACAATATGCGAAGCATGGCACAGCGTTGGCCCGGGAAGCGACGCGGAAGGGGTTCAAAACAATTGTAGCGGTTGGCGGCGACGGCTCCGTCAATGATATCATTGCGGGCATTTACGGCTCCGATGCCACACTGGCGATCATCCCCAAAGGCTCGGGCAACGGCCTGGCGCGCAGCCTCCGCATCCCGCTCGATCCGGTAAAGGCCATCCAGCTGATCAATAAAGGACATAAGAACACAATAGACCTGGGTATGGCCGACGGCCGCATCTTTGTCAGCAACGCCGGTGTAGGCTTCGATGCGCTGGTGGCACGCAAATTCGCCAAGAGCAAACGCCGGGGCATGGCGATGTACAGCTGGATCGTAACCAAGCACCTGTGGACTTATAAGGAGTGGGAATGGGAGATCGAGGTCGATGGCCAGCGCCTGAATGAGAAAGCATTTATCCTGACCGTTGCCAATGCCGAGCAGTTCGGCTACAACTTCCGCATCGCTCCCGCAGCCGATCTCCAGGATGGTCTTTTTGATATCGTCATCATCAGGAAGTATCCCAAAATACTGGGTTCTGCTATTGCCATCAGGGCTTTTAACGGCAGCATTCTCAAAAGCAAATATGTGCGGCACCTTAAAGGCCGTAAGATCGTGATCCGTCATCCTAAGCTGAGCTTGCTGCAAATGGATGGCGATGTTCATCCCTGCAGTCACGAAGTTTCCATAGAGATGATCCCTTCAGCCCTTCCGGTAATTACACCGGCATAAGCTGCATATCCTTTTCAAAAGAAGACCGCTGCAGGAGCCAACGGCCTCCTGGTAATCAAATAAACATATAAGGCCGTCCGAGAACAGCCTTATACGTTTATAATAATGTTGTATTTCGTTTTATTTCTGCACCAGGTTTTCGGCATTCAGCTTAGCTGCCAACACCCGCTCCAGCTCGTCGCCACGCAGATCGGTCGCAATGATCTTACCGGCGGGATCAAGCAGGAAATTGGCGGGGATGGATTGCACACCGTACAGGGCCGCTACTGTAGACTCCCAGCCCTGCAGATCGCTGACCTGGTTCCAGGCAAGCTTATCTTTGGTCACCGCTTCCTGCCATTTATCTTTATCCTTGTCGAGCGACACGCCCAGGATGGTAAAGTTCTTGGCCCTGAACTTTTCATAAGCTGCCACGACATTCGGGTTTTCAGCGCGGCAGGGCGGACACCAGGAAGCCCAGAAATCAATAAGCACAAATTTTCCACGGAAGGTGCTTAAGGCGATCTGCTTACCATCAAGCGAAGCCAGCGTGAAGTCCGGCGCTGTAGTACCGATGCGGGGACCGGAGGTTTTTTCCTGGGAAGCCAATTCACGAACCTTGTCTTTGAACTCGGTAGACAGCTGGTTATCGGCGAAACGCTTGGAAAGGCCGGCTGCAAAGGTTTTCATATACTCCAGCTCCGAGTTATCGCTCAGCAGCTTGCTCACGGCATAGATGGCTACAGGCAGGCTTTTGGTCGTATCGGACACCTGCCGTACATAAGCCCTGAATGCTTTGGAACGGCTGTCGAGATCGGCCTGAACCATAGCGATCACGCTGTCGGGAGCCGATGTTGCGTTCAGGCTGTCGGCCACCATCTCCAGCGCCAGCATCTCTTCATTGGCATTAATATATTGTTTCATAAAAGCGACCAGGCTGCCGGAGCCCGGTGAACCATCGGCTGTATAATCTGCCACATGCGCCCAATCCGATTTCAGGTTGATCTTCTCTCCATCAATGACCACCAGTATTTCCTGCGGTCCCATTTTCAGCCGGTACAAGCCCGGCTCGCCATAGATACCCTTCAAGCTGAACTTACCATCTTTATCAGAGGTAGTGGAGTCGATCAGCTTGGTTTCATTGAAGCCAAGCTCTTCCAGCACCACGCTTTGCGGCGGCATGCCTTTTACCGAGCCCTGCAAATTGAAAAAATGCTCTTCGCTGCTACAGGATGCAAAACTGAGCAATGCAAATAAACCTATGATATAGTGGTAGTTATTTTTCATGAAAAGCCGAAAACGTTAAACGCAAAACTACTATTATTTTATGCCTTCGAATATAAATGAATGCTAAAATAGATTACCCGATAGGTTAATCTGTGGTTAATGGCTGCAGGTAAAAACAAGAGACAAGGTTATCTGTAACGATAACCGTTCATACCTTACCCGGGAGGCAAATCTACCCCGATTCGGCTGGCAGGAAAATACCCGTCGGCGGGTATTTTTAGTGTGCGTAAATAGTTGTATATACCCTTGCTGCTAACCGGGGGATAATGCGTTATTTTGCGGCCATGAAAGAAGTGCAGTACGCTTATGAACAACTGTATGATTTTACAGTAGCTGTATTCAGCAGGATGGGCTGCCCTGAAACCCACGCGCATACCGCTGCGCAGGTATTGCTCTCTGCCGATCTCCGTGGCATAGACAGTCATGGCATTGCACGGCTCAGCGGTTATGTAAGACTGTGGGAGGCCGGCCGGGTCAATCCGCAACCACATATCGACGTCGTGCATGAAACCCCTTCGACAGCGGTCATCGACGGCGATGCGGGCCTGGGGCTTGTTGTCGCGCCGGCAGCCATGCGCATCGCCATGGAGAAAGCGCGGCAGGTGGGCACAGGCTGGGTCAGCGTCAGCAACAGCAATCATTTCGGCATCGCCGGCTATCATGCCATGCTTGCCCTGGAAGAGGACATGATCGGCATCGCTATGACCAATGCCAGTGCCCTGGTGGCGCCAACCTTTTCTATAGAGCGTATGCTGGGCACCAACCCCATAGCGGTCGCCATTCCGGCCGGCAGCCAGCCGCCCTTTGTCGCCGACATGGCCACCACTACTGCGGCCAACGGCAAGCTGGAGCTGCTACAGCGCAAGTCGGAAGATGCGCCTTACGGATGGGTGCAGGATAAAGAGGGCAACGCTTCCGTCAACGCCCATGAGCTGAAACAGGGCGGCAGCCTCTTACCGCTGGGCAGCGACCGCGATCACGGCAGCCATAAAGGATATGCCCTGGGCAGCATTGTCGATATTTTCTCGGCAGTGCTGAGCGGCGCTTCCTACGGTCCCTGGGCACCGCCTTTCCCTGCCTATGTGCCCATCTCTGAAAACATGCCGGGAAAAGGGCTCGGGCATTTCTTCGGTGCGATGCGTATCGATGCCTTCCGCACGGCCGAAACCTTTAAGAAGCATATGGACCAATGGATCGGCCGCTTCCGGGAAGCCACACCTGCCCATGCCGGACAAAAAGTGCTGATCCCCGGCGACCCTGAACGGGAAACCGAAGCCATCAGGAAGGTCGAAGGCGTACCGGTTGCCGCATCGGTAAAGGAGGAGCTGCATGCCCTTGCCCGGAAATTATCGCTCACCGCTCATCTCTTCTCCTTATGAACTTCCAGCTGAATTGTAAAGGACGATTGCTTGCGGCTACGCAACCCTTAGTTATGGGTATCCTGAATGTAACACCCGACTCTTTCTATACTAAAGGAAGAGAAAACAACCCGGGGGATCATTTGCTTAAGGCCGGAAAAATGCTGGAGGAAGGCGCTGCTATACTTGACATAGGCGGCATGAGCACGCGCCCAGGCGCACAAGTCATATCGGCGGCCGAAGAAACAGACCGCGTAGTGCCCGTGATCGCATTGATCCGGCAGCACTTCCCTGAAGCCTTTATTTCGATCGACACCTACAGAGCGGCTGTAGCCCGTGCAGCTGTTGAAGCCGGCGCCGATATGATCAACGACATCAGCGCGGGCAAGCTCGACCCGGAAATGCTGTCTGCTGTTGCAGCCATGAGGGTACCCTATATCCTGATGCACATGCAGGGAACACCCGCCGATATGCAGCACGCCCCGGTATATAACGATGTGACCGCCGATATCCTGGATTTCTTTCTCGGAAAAATACAGCAGTGCCGGGAAGCCGGCATCGCCGACATCATCCTCGATCCGGGTTTCGGTTTCGGCAAGACCCAGGCGCATAATTACCAGCTGCTGAAAGGCATGCACATCTTTTCGATCACCGGGCTGCCCTTGCTGGCAGGGCTTTCCCGCAAATCGATGGTGTACCGCCTGCTGGAATCTTCGGCCGAAGCAGCGCTTAACGGCACCACGGCCCTACACATGCTCGCCTTACAGCAGGGCGCGTCGCTGCTGAGGGTGCATGATGTAAAAGAAGCCGTCGAATGCATCAAACTCTACCGTTTTTACCAAACTATTTAGGATTTTTAACTGTCTAATTCCCTGAAGACAACATTATTTTTTTAACTTCGATGAACATTCATCTGTAAAAACATAGTCATAGTTATGAATTTAAAAATTGCACTGGCCGCAGCAATACTCCTTACCGGGGGCGCCTATGTATCCGACGCGCAACAACAGGCCGCCACAAAAACTGTCGTAACTGCCCAATCGTTCAACGCAAAAATATCGGAGTATGAAAAGGCTTCCGCAGCGCAGCAAAGCACTTTGCTCGAAGGCCTGAAACAGCAGATGAATGATGGTATCGCTGCTGCAAAGCTTAAGATCGCCCAGGCTTCCGGCAATACCGCAGCGCAGCAGGCTTCGGAACAATACCAGAAAAAAGTTGCCGCCTACAACGATGTGATACGTCAGTCCAGAGACAATTCTGCTACCGCTAAAGCCGGTGTTGTAACCGCGCTGAAACAATATGCCGCTACGCTGTAGGCCTGATATACCTTACCGCTCTTCTATCCCCGCACAACAACTGCGGGGATTTTTTGTCCTTAATACGTTGATAAGACATGACTATTGGGATTTGTGCCTGAACTGCGCTATTTTTGAGTTCCTGTTAACCGGCTAAATCCTTCTGATTATGAATAAGATATTACTGGTTGTGGCCCATCCCGCCCTGGAAAAATCCCGGAATAATATCAGGTTGATCAAAGCTGCCGGCAACGTAGAAAATGTTATTGTCAGGGACCTGTACGAGCTTTACCCACGGTTTTCCATCAATATGGCAAAAGAGCAGAGCCTGCTGGAGCAGAGCGATGTCATTATCCTGCTGCATCCCTTTTATTGGTACAGCATTCCCGCATTGATGAAACAATACCTCGACATGGTCTTTACCCATGGCTGGGCCTATGGCAAAGAAGGCGACAAGCTGGAAGGCAAAATATTGTTCAACGCGCTCACGACCAGCGGAACCAGGGAGAGCTATGCCCCGGATGCCCATAACCGCTTTCCCGTATCGGCTTACCTGATACCCTATAACCAGCTGGCCTATGTGTGCCGCATGCATTACCTGCCGCCCTTTGTGCTGCATGAATCGGGCAAAGCAGATGCCAGCGCTTCGGCCCGGCATGCCAAACAGTTCAAACAGCTGCTGAAGCTTTTTGCCTCCGGGCAGCCGGACCTGGCCCAATTCAAGGAGCTGGAATACCTCAACGATTATGAGGTAGAAAACGTATTGTAAAAACGATTACCTTTTTTAAGCGGAACTATGGATCATTCTTTCTTCGTACAAGCATTGATATACCTGGGCTCGGCAGTACTGCTGGTCCCTCTTTCCAAGAAGCTGGGACTGGGATCGGTGCTGGGCTACCTGCTCGCCGGCATCCTTATCGGCCCTTCGGTGCTGGGATGGATCGGCAACGACGGCGCCGATATCATGCATTTTGCGGAGTTTGGTGTGGTGATGATGCTCTTCCTTATCGGGCTGGAAGTAGAACCTCAGCTGCTGTGGCGATGGCGTACCGCCATACTGGGTCTGGGCGGTTTACAGGTATTGCTTACTACGCTCATCATCGGTTTCATTGCGCACATGATCGTGGGGCTCAGCTTCAACCAATCCTTGTCTATCGGCCTTATTTTCGCCATGTCTTCAACGGCGATCGTGCTGCAGACCATGACCGAGAACAACTGGATGCAAACTGTCGCAGGGCGCAATGCCTTTTCCGTATTGCTGTTCCAGGATATCGCCGTAATCCCTATACTCGCATTGCTGCCCCTGCTGAGCCCCGATGAGGCCGCAGGGAGCGCGGCACAAAATCATGTAACGATCACGCAGCACCTGGAGCCCTGGGCCAGGACCCTGGTAGTGCTGGGCGCAGTAGGCGCTATCGTTATCGGCGGCAAATACCTGACCCGGCCTATTTTCCAGATGGTGGCTTCCACCAACCTGCGTGAGCTGTTCAGCGCGACGGCTCTGCTGCTTGTTGTGGCCATTACGGTACTGATGTCGCTGGTAGGCCTCAGCCCGGCGCTTGGCGCTTTCCTTGCGGGCGTTGTGCTGGCCAATAGCGAATACCGGCATGAGCTGGAAAGCGACATCGAGCCTTTCAAAGGCTTGCTGCTGGGTCTCTTCTTCATTGCCGTAGGTGCGTCTATCGACTTTGAGCTCATTGCACAGCGGCCCGGGCTGATTGCGATCCTGGTGCTGGGTGTGATGCTGATCAAGCTGGGTATCCTGGCCTTCCTGAGCCGTATGTTCCGCATGCGCGTCGACCAGTTCCTGCTGTTTGCCTTTGCCCTGGCGCAGGTGGGCGAATTTGCCTTTGTCCTGTTCTCCTTTGCCAAAGACCAGCATATTTTTTCTACCGAGCTGTTTAACCTGCTGATGGTGGTAGTGGCAGCCAGCATGGCTTTATCCCCTATATTCATGCTGGTGATGGAAAAAGTGCTGATGCCGCTAGTCGTTAAGAAAATACCACACCGCAACGGTCCCGAAGCCGATGCCTTCGAGGAAAGCAACCCGGTTATCATTGCCGGCTACGGCCGTTTCGGCAGCGTCACTGGTCGTTTCCTGAAGGCCAATGGCATTAATACTACAGTACTGGATGCCAACAGCGACCGCGTGGAATCGCTGCGTAAGATCGGCATCAAGGTATACTACGGCGACGCCCTCCGGATCGACCTGCTGAAGGCCGCCGGCGCCGACCGGGCGAAGCTGATTATTGTCGCCCTCGACGACAGCGCCCAGGTGCTGCAGCTGGTCAATACCGTAAAGAAACATTTTCCCAACATGCATATCATTGCCAGGGCACATGGCCTCGACGACACTTACGAATTGATGGATGCCGGTGTGCTGCATGTATTCCGCGAGACAATCGACACTTCCTTACGTGCCGGTACCGAAGCGCTCAAGATCATGGGCGTGCGGGCTTATACCGCGCAACGGGCGCACGACCTGTTCCTGCAGCATGATGAAAAATCGCTGAAGAAAATGGCTGCGGCACGGCACGACAAAAAGAAATACATCAACGCCATGCGCAACCGTATCGAAGAGCTGGAAACCCTGATCCAGAACGACATTCACGAGCGCTCGATCCATACCCATACCGGCAAGGACATGAGTGAGATCCGTAAAGAGGATGAAGAAACGGTTGAAGAAGAAGACTAAAATTATACAACAATGGCAAACAAAAAAACACTGGTCATCGGCGCTTCGGAAGATCCCGCACGCTACAGCTACCTGGCCATAAATAACCTTCGTAAAAAAGGACATGATGTAGTGGCGATCGGCAATCGTCCCGGCAAGGTTGCCGATGTTGCCTTCGGCAAGGATAAAGAACCCTTTGAAGGCATCGATACGGTTACCTTATATATCAATCCTACGCGGCAGCCGGATTATTACGACTATATTGTTTCCCTGCATCCGCAGCGCATCATCTTTAATCCCGGCACGGAGAACCCCGAGCTGGAGCAGCTGGCCGAATCCAAAGGGATCAGGACCATGGAGGCCTGCACCCTGGTGCTGCTGAGCACCGGTCAATTTTAAGCAACGCCTTACCCGTAGTGTTTACAGGCCGGAGCTATTCGGCATACAGCAAGTATTTGGCCCGTATCGCCCTGAATTTTACCAGCCCCGGCTCCCAGCTCTTTCGTATCGCTTCTTCGCTCAAGCCCTGCTCGATCTGCCGGCGCAGCGAGGCCGTGCCGGCCAGCTTTTCAAAGAAGGGAATAAAGAACTTACTTTTTTCAGAGTATTTCCCATAGGCTTCCAGCAGCCATTTGATCTGCAGCCTGCCCGCCGTCAGCTCCCGGGCTGCAGCCGCATTATCGGCCAGCAGCAGGCCGTAGCACTTTTGGTTTTTCAGCGGCGGATCGCTTGCTCCGGGCATGCTGACCGGGGTAAAAGAATAGGTGTACCCTTTCAGCAGCGGGCTGCCGAACTGCTGGAAAGGCTTGCTGGTACCGCGGCCCAGGCTGATTGTCGTTCCCTCAAAGAAGCACAGCGAGGGATAGAGATAAATGGCCGCCATATTTTTCAGGTTGGGAGAGGGCGATACCGGCAGCTCGTACACGCTGCGATGGGTATAGCCCGAACAGGGGATTACCTTCAGCCCGGGAGCTGCTCCCTTCATCCATTTTTCCCCGACCAGCATTCCGGCATATTCGCCGGGTGTCATGCCGTATACCACCGGGATGGGCTGCATACCGACAAAGGAGCTGTTGGCCGGTTCCAGCACCGGGCCGTCTACGATATGCCCCAGCGGATCGGGCCGGTCCAGGATCATCAATGCTTTCTTCTGCTCGCTGCAGGCTTCCATGGCGTATTGCAGGGTAGAGATATACGTATAGAACCTCGCGCCTACATCCTGGAGGTCGTACACCAGCACGTCCACGTCTTTCAACTGTTCGGCAGAAGGTTTTTTATTGCTGCCGTAAAGGGAGATCACCTGTAAGCCGGTACGGCTATCCACACCGCTCTTTACATGGGCGCCGGCATCGGCATTACCCCTGAAGCCATGCTCGGGCGAAAAGATCTTCACGACTTTAACGCCCAGCTTCAACAACGTATCGGGCAGCAGCACGCCATTGATCTCCGAGGTTTGGTTGACCAGCAGGGCTACTCTTTTCCCCTTCAGCGCAGGCAGATAGGATGCAGTGCTATAAGCACCCGGCAGAACAGGTTTAGCACTCTTTTCCTGGCCATAAACGGCGCCGGTAAACAGGCTAAAGAGACTCAAAGCAATAAGGAAGAATAAACGCATCATAAAGATTAATTGTGTTTAGCAGTCGCTCCGCCCCACCCTGGCGCAGGCAGCCGTGATCTTTGTTGAGAAAGCAAACAGGTAGAGCAGCAACGACACAAAAATAAGCGTTTGCTGACTGAATCAAAAGATAACAGCGCAACAATACCATCGCCAATGGATCGTGCCGCATGATTTTATCTGTTTCGATTATCATTTACCCTAAAAAATTAAACCCTATGCCCATTCAGCTCAATCCTATCAACGTAGTCAACGTAAAAGACTATGGCGCTCTTGGCAATGGTGTCCAGGACGACACTGCTGCGATTTTAAATGCGCTCGACGACATTAATACCAACTATGTACAGAGCCAATTGATCGTGGGGAGCCTTGGCACAGCGTCGACGCCGACCTTGTTCTTTCCTCATGGCAGATACAGGATCAGTGAGCCGATCATCTTTAATCGTTCAGGTACGAATCATGCTCACGGCCAGATCAAGGTGATCGGCGAAAATGCGATTATCTTACCTTTGGAGCCTTCCGGAACAGGCCCCGGATTCAGCGGCACAAACGCCTTTTTGTTCAATGCCGCCTCGGGGGTAAGCCTGCAGAAGATGACCTTTGTAGGTTTTCCCGGAACAGCAGTATCCTTGGTCAATGGAAATTCTGACACAGCAAGGCTAACCGTAGAAGACTGTGAATTTTACAAGAACGACACCGGTTTATTTATCCAAACAGGCTCTACACAGACCACTGTAGAAAAATGTAAATTCTTTTACAATCGCGTCGCCGTGGACATGAATGGCGGTGATCAGCTGGAAATCCGGGACTGCTGGATACATGCCGCTGCTATGGACGGGGGCAGCCAGACCGTGGTTAACTGGCCCGCCCAGATCGAGAACCGGCAGGCAGCCTATGTCCTTATAGAATCTACCATACTGGTACCTGCAGAGTCGCCGGGTAAGGTATCGGAACCAGCCTGGATCAACAATCATAATGGCAGCATTACCTGCAACAGGGTCCGGCAGGGTTCTGAGGTCGAGGGAGGCATGACGTTGATCAACAATTTCGCCAAATCAAGGCCTACCATAAGCAACTACAATCCCAATGCCATCATCGTCAAGGAGAGCCAATGTTATGCCTTTGAAAATAGCGCCCTGAGACCGACCATAGTAAGGTATGTAGAGGCTGTTCCCAATATGACCGTAATCAAGAACAACAGGGGCATCATCGATGGCCGCATTATGAATTTTTCCAAAAAGAAATATGATGATTTTCTTGCAGCCAATCCCGGGAGCACGCTCAGCTTTAACGATTATGCGCGGCAATATATCGTATACAACGGCGCAAGCAATGGCAGTGCCGTGTTTAAGATAAATGTCCTGGTGGAAGTCGTCAACAACATCAGGGGCATCCCTCATGACAACGGTTCGCAGGTACCTACTCCCTTGCTTGATTTTGTAAGGGACAAAGCAACCTTATGGCCCAGCCGCGCCGGCGCGCTTCCGGTATTAGAGACTAATGTACTGCGGGATGCAAACAATGCACAGTATGGCATCGCGTACACCTTCGAATACCCTTCGGATATATCCAATTCCGTACTGCTGGTACGTTACTCTGGCAATCCCCTGATCCAGGGATCCGGCATATACAGTGGCGGGTACGTCGGCATTCTGAAAGCCAACGGTGCATTATATGGGAATCTGCAGGGCTGGTTCTTCGAGCAAAAAGAACTATTTAATAAAGCGGGCTCTTCCAATGCGACATTTGTTAATGGCAGCTTCAATATCGAAGCCGCCTGGAAACACGGCGTTATTTACAACAACGCTACCACACTCGAAGATTTTTCAATATTGCCTTTCAACCCCAATACTCCGGAACTGACAGCTGAACAACGTAAATTCACCCTTACGTTTACCGGATCGACAGCCAGCGATCAAATCGAAGTCATTCCGATTGAAAACCTGGTCTACAATTTTGCTTAATACGGCTTTTAACAACCCTTCGGGGAGGTCACCTCAATGACCTCCCCTTTTTGTTTTATCTACGCCACGTTTTGGCGTAGTCCCGTTCTACTTTTGCCCTGTAAATGGTGACCGGCAAGCCCTGAAACGAAAATAAGTACTTATAGCAGCATCAGGAATACCACCTTGCCGCCGGTACAGATTTCGTAACTTTGCTGTCTGAAATTTTCCCTTTCATGACAATTAATGAGATCCAGGACCAGATCATTGAAGATTTTTCCTACTATGATGACTGGATGGAGAAGTACGAACATATTATACAGTTGGGTAAAGCGCTTCCACTGATCGACGAACAATACAAAACGGATGATCACCTCATCAGGGGTTGCCAATCGAGGGTATGGCTGCATGCAGAGATCAAAGACGGCAAGGTACAGTTTACTGCCGACAGCGATGCCATTATCACCAAAGGGCTGGTAGGGCTGATGATCAGTGTGCTGTCGGGACAACCGGCCAAGGACATCGCTGCCGCCGATATTTATTTTATCGACCGGATAGGCCTGAAAAGCCACCTTTCTCCCACGCGCAGCAACGGCCTGCTGGCTATGCTGAAGCAGATGAAATTGTACGCCGTAGCCTTTAGCGCCACACAAGCCTCCTGACGCGGGCATAAAAAAGAATGCAATGAATCTATATGATGAAATAGTAGCTGTGCTGCATACCGTGCACGATCCCGAAATACCGGTAAATATTTATGAGCTGGGCCTGGTATACGAAATCAAGATCGAGGAAGGCGGCAAAGTGGGCATTGTAATGACGCTGACTGCGCCGGCCTGCCCTGCTGCCGGTGAAATTATTTTTGACGTACAATCCAAGCTGGAAGCGCTGGAAGGGGTTAACGACGTGCACGTCCAGCTGACCTTCGACCCGCCCTGGAGCAAGGATATGATGAGCGAAGAGGCTAAGCTGGAACTGGGATTTCTCTAAACATGCCGTTAATAAGTGAGGATTCTCTATTTTTGTCAGCCCTTTTGCCAATTCTTATTATAAATTAGCATAATCAATTGGATTCCCTGCTGATTGTCAAAACTTCAAAATTTAAGGAATGTCATCAACCTGGTTCAGGCGTATCAAAAAAGGTATTTCTACCGAAACGAAGGAAAAGAAAGAAGCACCCGACGGTCTCTGGCACAAATGCCCGGAGTGCCGGACTACGGTTACGCAAACTGCGCTGAAAGAGAATCTGTACCTCTGCCCCAACTGTAACTACCACAACCGGATCAATGCCATAGAGTATTTCGACATCCTTTTCGACAAAGGAGAATATAAAGAGCTCTTTGATAACATCGCCCCTAAAGACGAGCTTCACTTCGTAGATGTGAAGCCCTACGCCGCCCGGCTGAAAAGCGCACAAAAGCAAACCGGCCTGCTCGATGCCATGACGGTAGGCGTAGGCGAGGTGGAAGGCAAGAAGCTGGTGGTCGCCTGCATGAACTTCAACTTTATCGGCGGCTCTATGGGCTCCGTGGTGGGCGAAAAGATCGCACGTGGCATCGACCACTGCATCAAGCATAAGCTGCCCTTCATGATCATTTCCAAATCGGGCGGGGCCCGCATGATGGAAAGCGCATTCTCCCTGATGCAAATGGCCAAAACATCGGCCAAGCTTACGCAGCTGGCGCATGCAAAGCTGCCTTATATATCTTTGATGACCGACCCTACTACCGGTGGCGTAACCGCTTCCTTTGCCATGCTGGGCGACATCAATATAGCCGAGCCTAAAGCGCTGATCGGATTTGCCGGTCCCCGTATCATTAAAGAAACCATCAAGAAAGATCTTCCTCCCGGCTTCCAGCGCAGCGAATTCCTCGTGGAAAAAGGCTTCCTGGATTTCGTGATCAACCGGAAGGACCTGAAGCGTAAGCTGAGCGATGTGATGGACTGGTTTGGCAAATAAAAACCAATTATCCCACACCGGGTAAAGAATGAAACAAGCGGGCATTGTGGAATCAACAGGGGCCGGGATATCGCCTGCCCATTATTAAGATATCCGCACGTTCCCGGAAATAAAGCTGTAAACAATTTCACATCATATTTAAATCAACAAAACATGTCGGAAGAAAAACTGAAAGCGCTCAGGATGACGCTGGATAAGATAGATAAAGATTTTGGCAAAGGCTCCGTAATGAAGCTGGGCGATAAGCAGCAGAATGAGATCGAAGTGACTTCGACCGGTTCACTGGGCCTGGATATGGCGCTCGGCGTAGGCGGCTTTCCCAAGGGAAGGATTATCGAGATCTACGGACCGGAATCTTCCGGTAAAACGACTATCGCGATCCATACCATTGCTGAAGCGCAGAAGAAAGGCGGGATATGCGCCATTGTGGATGCCGAGCACGCTTTCGATGCTGCTTATGCCCGCAAGTTGGGTGTCGATGTAGACAACCTGCTCATCTCCCAGCCCGACTACGGCGAGCAGGCGCTGGAGATCGCAGAAAGGCTGATCCTTTCCGGCGCGCTGGATATCGTGGTAATCGACTCTGTGGCAGCCCTGGTACCCAAGAGCGAGCTGGAGGGTGAAATGGGCGACAGCAAGATGGGCCTGCAGGCCCGCCTGATGAGCCAGGCCATGCGTAAGCTTACGGCTACTATCGCGCGTACCAACTGTACCTGTATCTTCATCAACCAGCTGCGTGAAAAGATCGGCGTCATGTTTGGCAACCCTGAGACAACTACCGGTGGTAATGCTCTTAAATTCTACGCTTCCATCCGTCTCGATATCCGTCGTATATCCCAGATCAAAGACGGTGATACCGCTACCGGTAACCGTACCCGCGTTAAGGTAGTGAAGAACAAGGTAGCGCCTCCTTTCCGCCAGGTAGAATTCGATATCGTCTTTGGGGAAGGCATCAGCAAGATCGGAGAGATCATCGACATGGGTGTAGATATGGGTATCCTCAACAAAAGCGGTTCCTGGTTCAGCTATGGCGAAAACAAGATCGGACAGGGCCGCGATGCTGTGAAGAATTTCCTCCTGGACAATCCTGAATTTGCAACAGAGATCGAGAACAAGATCCGGGAAGGTCTTAAGGCCAAGGCTGTTGCCTGATCCCCTGATCATTTAATCCCATAATATACACGAAGCCGTTCCCTTGCCGGGGAACGGCTTCGTGCTGTACGCCTCTCCCTGCGTCTTTTCTATCCATAGACCAGCGGACGATAAACTCCCCGAATCTTTCCGAGTCAAAGAGATAACAACAAAAAATGCAGAACAATGAAAAAGAAGAATTGGCTTTCGTTTATTGCCCTGGCTTTGATCGTATCGATCGGTATGAGTTCCTGCTATTACGGCGGCTACGGGCCGCGTCGCCCGCACCGCCCGCATTATCACCACCACCATCACGGCTATTATCGTTAAGGTGAAGAAGAACTAGCAAGCTAAGGTATTCTTTAGCTTACAAAAAAACAGAGGCTGTCTAAAAAGGAGTAATTTTTGTCCTATTGAGCGTAGTCGGAATAGAACAAAAATTATGGCTCAGCCTGTTTACATTTCGACTCCGTTCAATGTGACAGGCCTGAAACCTTTCAGGACAGCCTCTTGTTTTATAAAAGAAGCTGCTGCAGGGAGCACTTCATGCCGGTAGCCCGGAATGCTGTTAATACACACCGCCTTCATCACGTTTGACATGCTCCAGCAGCTCCAGTCTCGGGCACTGCGAAGGGCAACGCATCTTCGCTTTCAATTCCCGCTTTTTGATCATTCCTTTATA
>NZ_QUZZ01000005.1 GCF_003545695.1 Taibaiella helva
CTTGCGGACGTACTTCCCAGGTGGATTACTTAACGCTTTCGCTTGGTCACTTATAGTGTATCACAAATGACGAGTAATCATCGTTTAGGGCGTGGACTACCAGGGTATCTAATCCTGTTTGATCCCCACGCTTTCGTGCCTCAGCGTCAATATATGCTTAGTAAGCTGCCTTCGCAATCGGTGTTCTATAACATATCTATGCATTTCACCGCTACATGTTATATTCCGCCTACCTCAACATAATTCAAGACAAATAGTATCCAAGGCAGTTTCCGAGTTGAGCTCGGAGATTTCACCCCAGACTTAAATGCCCGCCTACACACCCTTTAAACCCAGTGAATCCGGATAACGCTTGCACCCTCCGTATTACCGCGGCTGCTGGCACGGAGTTAGCCGGTGCTTATTCCTCAGGTACCGTCAACACTAATAGAAATCAGTGGTTTCTTCCCTGATAAAAGAAGTTTACAACGCAGAACGCCTTCATCCTTCACGCGGCATGGCTGGGTCAGACTTCCGTCCATTGCCCAATATTCCTCACTGCTGCCTCCCGTAGGAGTCGGGCCCGTGTCTCAGTGCCCGTGTGGCTGATCATGCTCTCACATCAGCTAAAGATCGTCGCCTTGGTGAGCCGTTACCTCACCAACTAGCTAATCTTACGCACGCTCATCCCTATCCGAAATTCTTTAATATCCCAGTGATGCCACTAAAATATACTATCGGGTATTAATCCACATTTCTATGGGCTATCCCCGAGATAAGGGTAGATTGCGTACGTGTTCCGCACCCGTTTGCCGGTCTCTATAAGAGCAAGCTCCTATATACCCCTCGACTTGCATGTGTTAAGCCTGCCGCTAGCGTTCATCCTGAGCCAGAATCAAACTCTCCTTGGTAAATGAGATTTGACCTAACTATTTTCTCTCGAAAATCATCGGATCGTTTAAATGTATTTTACGCTTTTCTTACCTTCATGTTTCGATATTACATCTAACATTACTGCTGTTTCCATTATTTCAAAAATCTTCCGACACCTCTGTGCCTTTGTCGATGCCAGGGACTTGAACCCCTTGGCCGGCCTTTAACCGTTCATCTCTTCTTTATTCCTGACACGCAAGCGTTGCCGCTCTTCATCATCAACATCGCGCCGCTCTTCTCCCGGGACGCTAACATTGCTCTCCCTCCCTGCGAACCGGGGTGCAAAGGTATAAAACCTTTTCTTTTCCACCAAATCTTTTATAAAGATTTTTTTCTTCAAACCCGCGTCCCGTCTTGCTTTCCGCCGTTTTATCAAGAGCTTCACGCTTCCGGCCCTGCGGCCCTTTCGAAGCGGGGTGCAAAGGTAAGTAACTTTTTCTTTCTGCCAAATCTTTTTTAAAGATTTTTTATCCCTTCTCCGTTACCAACCTGCTATCTTTCAATGATCTTTCCGTTAACCCTTTTCCGCCAACGGGACGCAAAAGTAGGGGTCCTTTTTCATTCTACCAAAATTTTCATTGTTCCTGCACCACTACATCTCACCCATATCGCCACCATGGCCGGTTACAACGATCATATTTATTTTTGGGTAGTGGGTAATGGGTAGTGAGTATCGCGTATCGCG
>NZ_QUZZ01000006.1 GCF_003545695.1 Taibaiella helva
GTATTGAGTATTGAGTATTGAGTATTGAGTATTGAGTATTGAGTATTGAGTATTGAGTATTGAGTATTGAGTATTGAGTATTGAGTATTGAGTATTGAGTATTGAGTATTGAGTATTGAGTATTGAGTAGTGGGGCATTAATGTATCAGTTGGCAATGGAAGATGGGCAATCGGCTATTTATGAGTTGCAGCGGGCAGTGTTGGAGTATCAGTAGTAAGCAATATAGGAATTGATAGTATGAGTATAGCCCCATATAGGCTTTTACTGTATTGAAATTTGAGGTGATAGAGAATGGGCAGTAGGCATAAAGGAGCTGGCAGTTTATAGTTTACAATTGCTAATTGCCACTGTAAACTATAAACTGCCAGCTGAAAGAACTGTCTATTGCCAATTTAGACCTATAAAGACTTCCAGGCGATCACCACTACTTCGATCAATGCACCCAGGGGCAATGCGCTCACTGCATAAGCAGCGCGTGTGGGCCGATGCTCTCCGAAGATCTCCGCATAGTAGCCGTTCACTTCCTTGAAGTCGCCGATGTCGGTAAGCAGCACATTGGCATAGGTTATATCTTTCAGGGTAAGACCAGTCTCGGCCAGTACGGCTTCGATGTTCTTAAACACCTGGCGGGTCTGGGCTTCCAGTCCTTCAACAAGCGCGCCGGTGGCCGGATCGATGCCTACCTGTCCGGAAAGGAAAACGGGCACACCGGGTGCTGTCGGAACAATACCCTGGCAATAAGGGCCCACGGCTGCGGGCGCATTGGCTGTATTTAAAACGTTCATAAGATGTGATTTAATGTTCAGGATTTTGTTTTTTCGTCTGCAAATATAGGCGCACACGGTTTTCAAAGATCACCCCGGAGTGCGTTGCAGGCACAGGTACCGGCTATTCGGCAAGAAACAGCCTGAGGATATAGGAAACTTCATACAAGATAAACAGCGATACCAATACCGCATGAAAACGGGGACTGCTGACCTTCATTGCCACTATACACAGGATGAAATGCAACACATTGCGCAAGGGATACTCCGGGCCGAAATGTAAAAAGTATGCACGCCCTTTGATCAGGGTATCTACAGTATCCAGTACATAGCTCGCGCCCAGCAAACCAAAGAACCATTGCCTCCTGGAATAAAAATATTGCCGGAACCCGCTGTAGTCCTTCAGATCATCGGGATACAACAAGGCGCAAAGCACGTAGTAAACGATGATGTACAGGATCACCAGAAAATAGTCGGTAAACAGCCAGTGTTTTATTTCTACGAGATGAAACTCCCACCACCAGAAATGGATCAGCAGCAGAAAAAGATAAATGGTCCAGGAAAGATGTATCCAATACGCCTGGTTGCGCCCCGGATGCTGCACCAGCTTCACCGCACCATTAAGTAAGTGGCGGATACTAAGGCCCAGCAAAATACCAAGTATCACTTTAATATGGGTATAAGGATCCATTGCGCTCAGATTTGCTTAAAAATACCAAACGGGGCCAACTATCTTTTTCATAATATAAGTATACCGGCGCCTGCCGGCAGCAAAACGTCCGGCGCTGTAACCCGCACCGGACGTTTGTTCTATTCAGCTTTCGGCTATTACCAGATGTTCAGGCCGAAGGCGTCCGCATTGGCCTTGGCGTCTTCGTAACCAGCATCGGTATGTCTCAGGATACCCATAGCAGGATCGTTGTGCAGCACTCGTTTCAGACGTTCTTCCGCATCCTGCGAGCCGTCGGCAACAATCACCATACCGGCATGCAGAGAATAGCCCATGCCTACCCCACCGCCATGGTGGAAGCTTACCCAGCTGGCGCCCCCAGCAGTATTGATCAGCGCATTGAGAATAGGCCAATCTGCCACGGCATCGCTGCCGTCCTTCATCGCTTCGGTTTCCCGGTTGGGAGACGCGACAGAACCACAATCCAGGTGATCGCGGCCGATCACGATCGGCGCTTTTACTTTACCGGTGCGTACAAGCTCATTGAACAGCAGGCCTGCTTTTTCCCTTTCGCCCATGCCCAGCCAGCAGATGCGGGCAGGCAGGCCCTGGAATGCGATCCTGTCTTTGGCCATAGCCAGCCAGCGTTGCAGCCCCTTGTTCTCCGGAAACAGCTCGGCCAGCGCCTTATCCGTAGTATAAATATCTTCGGGGTCGCCGCTCAGCGCTACCCAGCGGAAGGGCCCTTTACCCTCGCAGAACAACGGACGGATATAAGCAGGTACAAAGCCAGGGAAGTCAAAGGCATTCTCCACGCCCCGCTTGTCTTTGGCCTGGCCCCGCAGGTTGTTGCCATAGTCGAAGGTGATGGCGCCCCGCTTTTGCAGCTCCAGCATCTGGCGCACATGGTGGGCCATAGTATCCAGCGAACGGTGCTTGTATGCTTCAGGGTCGCTGTCGCGTAAGGCATTGGCCTCGCTTACGGAAAGCCCTTCGGGGAAATAACCGATCAGCTCGTCATGCGCTGAAGTCTGGTCGGTTAGTGTATCCGGTGTAATGTTGCGGTCAATCAGCCTTTGCAGCAGATCCACCACATTGCAGCACACACCTATCGATACGGCTTCCTTATTTTCTTTAGCTTTTAACGAACGGTCGATCGCCTCATCAATATCAGTATAATATTCATCCAGGTAGCGGGTTTCGATCCGCTTCTGTATGCGCCATTCTTCCATTTCGGCAGCCAGGCAAACACCTTCGTTCATTGTGATGGCCAGCGGCTGAGCGCCGCCCATACCGCCTAGTCCGGCAGTCACATTCAGCGTCCCTTTAAGCGAGCCGTTGTAATGTTTGCTGGCCAGGGAAAGGTAGGTTTCATAAGTGCCTTGTACAATACCCTGAGAACCGATATAGATCCAGCTGCCAGCCGTCATCTGCCCATACATCATCAGTCCTTTGGCTTCCAGCTCCCGGAAGTGCTCCCAGGTAGCCCAGCGGCCCACCAGGTTCGAGTTGGCGATCAGCACGCGGGGCGCATTCTTATGGGAGCGCAATATGCCGACAGGCTTGCCGCTCTGTACCATGAGGGTCTCGTCTTCATTCAGGTTCTTCAGGCATTCCAGTATCTTGTCAAAGCTTTCCCAGTTGCGGGCAGCTTTACCGATACCGCCATATACGACCAGGTCTTCAGGTCTTTCGGCCACTTCAGGGTCCAGGTTATTCTGGATCATGCGGAAGGCAGCTTCCGTTACCCAGTCTTTACAATGCAATTGTGTGCCCACGGGCGACTTGATGACTCTTGCAGTAGTGCTCATAATATATTGATCGGATTTTTCAATGCCGAGGGAGCAAAAATAACAGATTTGGCTTACCGGATAAAAAATATCCCCGCCGGCTGTCAGGGCCGGTTCCTGAATTCAGCTTCCGTCAGCGCCCATAGCCGTACCGGCTGCTCGAAGCAAATAAAGCCCGGCGTAGTGATATACTCGCGAAGCATGCGAAAACCGAGCCCCGCCAATACCTTGTTGGGCGCGGCATTGAGGGCATAAGGCTCGCAATAGAGCACCTTTAGCTTCAGGTTGTTGAAAAAATAAGGCAAGCTCATATGAACCAGGGCCGGACCAGCTCCTTTGCGCCGATGGTCTCCTTGCCACAGGTGCAGATGCATATAAGCCTCTTCACCGAAGCGGATCTTATTGACATTGGAATGTCCTGCAGGGTTCCCGTCGATCTCCCAGATGAGACAGTAAGATTGCTTTTCTTCATAAGATTGCCGCAGCTGTGTGCTCAGCATTTCGCCCCATTGTTCCCGGGAAGGAAGCTTATCCGGCTGTACGCCCATACCCTTCATCAGCTCCGGGTCTGAAAGCAGCCAGTAGTCGGTGATGAGCGGGATATCGCTTTCCCTTATTTCTCTTACAGATAAGATGCCCATAAGCTTGCTTTACCCGGCATTGCCGGTGTTTTTATGATTTTGCTCCAGTCTTTGGATCAGCTGGTTCATCTGCTCAATCTGGTCGCGTTGTATTTCGATAATATCCTGCTGCTGCCGGAGCATCAGGTGATCAAGCTTTTCATGCAGCATCCTGATCTCCAGTTCGGATTTCAGGTTGATCATATAATCACTCTTGGCCCGTTCCCGGTCCTTCTCTTCCTGTCGGTTCTGGCTCATCATGATCACCGGCGCCTGGAATGCCGCCAGGCAGGAAAGAATAAGGTTAAGGAGAATAAAGGGATAAGGATCGAAGCCTTTATTGGCCAGCACAATACCGTTGACTGCTATCCACAGCAGCAGCACAGCAGTAAACGTAATAATGAATTTCCAGCTGCCGCCGAAAGCGGCCACCTTATCTGCAACCCTTTGTCCTACGGTTACGGGCCGGTCTTCTTCATCCGCCCTGGCCGACAAGGTTGTCCGGTTACCTATGGAGTCGAGTACAGTTTTTTCCAGGTCGCCCAGGTCGCCGATCTCCCGCGTCAGGTGATCAGATAGGTATTGTAATTTATAAGCATTAAGCTCACTTACGGCCAGGCAACTGTCGGCCGAGAAGCCGGGCTTCTGCTCCTGTATCTTTTGCAGCAATGCTCCGTGGATGATATCGCCGTAGATGCGTTCGGGCAAGGGGTATTCTTTACCCGACAAGTCGCTCCTGAAAGTTTCCATGCAGTCCTTTTGCTGAAATTACTATGACCGTAATTACCGGCAAAAACTTTTTCTTTGCAGGAACCAATTCCCATATGAATGGAAACACCAGATTTTAAAGCGATTGCCGGCCAGCTGCGCCATCCGCAGGGCGAGGCCGGCCTGGAGACGGCTCTACGTATGGCTGAAAATAACGCCGGTATGATCCGCAGCTGCATCGATCAGCTGCCCCTGCAGCCCGGCGACAAGGTACTGGAGATCGGCCCGGGGGGCGGCGCCCACCTGCCCTACCTTATAGAAAAAACCAGAGCATTGCATTATACTGGCGCCGATATATCGGAAACGATGATCCACATGGCTACTGAAGCCAACAAAGCGCTTATCGGCAAGGGTCTCGCCAGCTTCTCTCAATTGACCATACAGGATGGATATGCACGCCTGCCTTTTGCAGACAATAGCTTTGACAGTATTTTTACGGTCAATACAATCTATTTCTGGGATAATGCTGCCGCGCAGGCGCTGGAGCTCTACAGGGTGCTGAAGCCGGGAGGCATATTCCTGACCTGTTTTGCTACTGAGGCTTTTATGCAGGGGCTGCCTTTTACCCAATATAATTTCAATCTTTACACGCCCGGCAAAGCCAGGACCTTGCTTGAGGAAGCCGGTTTTTTCTACAGCGGCATGAGGGAAGAACGGGAAACGATCTACAGCAATGCCGGTCCTTTGATGGAGCGGGATTTTATCGTACTGACGGTAGGCAAGCCTGAGGATCGATAACAGATAACCTTCTTCATTGCATTATGCACGTTTTGCATCTTAAGCCTGTTACTAAAAACCTAAATCGTACCTTTGCGCCATAAACGCAATAATTGATGTCCGGATTTACTGTAGCTATCGTAGGAAGACCGAATGTAGGAAAATCAACTCTTTTCAATCGTTTGCTGGAACAGCGGAGGTCGATCGTCGACGACTTCAGCGGGGTGACCCGTGACCGGCAATACGGCCTTTCCGACTGGAATGGCAAGGCATTTAACGTGATCGACACAGGAGGCTTTGTCTCCCGCTCGGAAGATGTTTTCGAAAAAGAGATCCGGAAGCAGGTGCATATTGCCATCGACGAAGCAGACATCCTGCTCTTCATCACTGACGTTACCGCCGGCATTACCGACCTGGACGACGAAATGGCCCAGGTGCTCCGCAAATCGAACAAGCCGGTTTTCCTGGTGGTCAATAAAGTGGATAACTCCGATCGCCAGCTGGATGCCACCGAATTCTATATCCTGGGCTTCGATCCCACCTTTTTCATTTCATCCATCTCGGGCAGCGGCACCGGCGAGCTGCTGGATGAGATCAGCAGCCGCATCCCGGACACGGAAAAACCCAAAGACGTTGAAATGGTGGTGGAAGAAATTGAGGACGAGGACGGCAATATCATCCGTATGGAACGGGAAAAGAACCCCGTTCCGAAGATCGCCATTATCGGGCAGCCTAACGCTGGTAAGTCTACCCTGCTGAATGCGCTCATCGGCCAGGAAAGATCCATCGTATCCGATATCGCCGGTACTACGCGCGACCCTATCCATACGCACTACAATCAGTTCGGCAAAGAATTTATCCTGATCGACACTGCCGGTCTGCGTAAGAAAAAAAGCGTTACAGAAGACCTCGAATTTTATTCGGTGATCCGCGCCATTAAGGCCATGGATGAAGCCGATGTATGCCTGCTGCTGGTCGATGCGGAAAAAGGCATGACTGCACAGGATGTCAATATTTTCGGTCTCGCCGCCCGCAAAGGGAAGGGTATCGTAATCCTGGTCAATAAATGGGATAAGGTGGAAGGCAAGGAGACCAACACCGCAAGGGATTATGAGAAGAACCTGAAAGAACGAATAGCGCCGTTTACCGACGTTCCAGTGATCTTTACTTCAGCCACAGAAAAGCAAAGGATCTTCCAGGCGATCGAAAAAGCGCTTGAAGTATTTGATAACCGCCTGCGCCGCATACCCACCTCCCTGCTGAACGAGATCATGCAAAAGGAGATCGAGCGCTTCAGCCCGCCGGTGGTAAGGGGCTATATGGTCAAGATCAAATTCGTGATGCAGATTCCTACGCATACGCCTGCTTTTGCTTTTTACTCCAATCACCCGGACGATATCAAGACGCCATACCGCAATTTCCTGGACAACAAGCTCCGCAGCCATTTCAATTTTTCAGGCGTACCGATCAAGATCTTCTTCAGAAAAAAATAAAGAAGAGAGGTGCTCCCCGCAATAAAGATATCTGTACAAGCATAAGGCCCGGCCTCAGGCCGGGCCTTATGCTTGTACAATGCTCTCATTGTCCATGGCTACAAACCGGATTTAACCACTTTTATCGTTTGCTCCTGGTGCTTGCGGATATCATTAATAAATACCGGCAGATCGTCAGGAACGCCTTCCGTGAGCGGCTTATTGTATTGCAATGTATACAGGAGCCGGAACCTGCCTTCGCCAACACTGTTATTGCTATTATAGGCAATATGGTTATCGCGGAAGCGCAGGTTTCGAGCAACGGGCATTGGCTTTATCTCATAACCGCTTCTCAGCGGCATATCGAGCATATAAATCACCTCAAAAATACCCGCTCCCTGGTCGCGGAATGGCTGGTCGGCTACCGGGAAAAGGTAAGGATCGATTCCCTGCTGTGCTCCCGATACCCTGCCTTTGTAAGTAAATACCAAGGGACTGTCTGCCGCAGCAAAACCCCGGACACTGCAGGACAACAGGGTATCAAAATTAAGCCGGAAGTAAGTGGCGGCAAACTGGTTCAAAGCGGCATCGTCTTTACGTTTTGCCGAGCTTAAAAATGACGACCGGAACTGCATCGCCATCGGTAGCGGTAAGTTGATATTGACAGTACTCTCGTATGCGGCACCTCCGTCGATGGGTTCCAGGCTTGCATTCACGACCACCCTGCTTTTGGAAGCTGTCCGGGGCATTAAAGTAAAGCCGCCCTTTTTGCTGGCAATAAATCCAAGCTTTCCGGCACAGTCCGGCAACGTCTGCCCAAAAGGCATAGCTGCGGCAGGATCGAGGTATATTTTATCGCTGCCCACAGTAAGCTGCGTCAGGCAATAATTAAGAGAAGCAAAATTGACGAAATCCGTTCTCACGTCGTCGTCATTCCCCTTGCACAAGACTACAGGCTCTGCATTAAGACCTGCATGGCGCATCATCTTTACCAGCAACAGGTTTTTCTCGCCCAGGCTACCGCTCCTGGCATCGAAAGCGGTTTCCAGGTTGTTATGTGATGCAAATACTTTATCGTTAAGCAAACTGATGCTATCCCTTACAAAAGTGAATATCCGGCTTGCTTTCTCAGCATCGCTGCCTGCACCCTGTACCAGGGCAGCCGAGCGCACATTGATCTCATTATTTTTAAGACCGAGCTGCCCACCGAAATCGCTGCCGCCGTAAAGCAACAGATCATTAACATTCTCCCAGCTATTGAGGCTGATATCCTGGATGAATCCGTTACGCTCATCTGTCATCATATATCCTGCCCTACCCGACGTGCTGGCGGTATGGCGCTGGCTTTGCAGGAAACGGAGCTGCACCTGGAGCAGGTCCTTCTGCGTGATAGCATATCCTGCCAGAGCGCCTCCGGCCGGGATATTGTTACGCGCCCATATGATGGTACGGAACTGGCCTTCAATTTCACGGCCAACATCGCCAAAGCGGCAGGCGGCACATTGATCCAGCTCTTCATAGGTGCTTACCTTGTAATCTCTGCCGGTATTGCTATAGATGAAAAAATCCAGGCCGGTTTCTTGCGACAGGATGAGCTCCGAATGAAGATTGGGATAATCTTCCTGCATATACCATGCCGGGATCAGCAGCAGGTCGTATGATTTGATGGTATAGCTGTAATAAATAATATCGCCGGCTTTCAGGTTCCCGAATTTCAGCACCGCTCTCTGTCCGCGCTCAAGATCGCGCACAACTATGGGTTCGCTGTTCTCCCTTTCTGAAACGGTTTTACCGGTAAGTCGGTATACCTTTGTAGTGACATCGGACAATCGTTGTCCCGGCAGCAGGTCGATGGTAACCACGGCAACGTCCTTGCCCTGCTCCCTGATGATCCTGGCCATTTTCTGGACTTTATAGTCGTAATAGAATTTTCTTTCGCTGTAACTTGCAACTACTTTCCCCTCCGTGGCCAGGTATACAGCGCCGGCAGTCGTATCGATAGCGAAACGATCCTGTTCCAAATAAGCTTTGATCTTTGCTTTATCTGTAAACAGGTTGTCCTTGGCAGCAACTGAAAGTGCTGCAAAGACAAATAAGTTTAAAATAAAAATTATTTTTCTCATATACAACTAATTCTTTAGTCAAAATTCTATTGCAAGTTACTAACTTTTCTATGATAATTTCGTGCCCAGATGCAAAATACTGACACTTCCAATATTCGTTTTCAGCAGGCAGTCGCATTCGTTAATCAGACGAACCAGCATTTGTTCCTCACCGGTAAAGCCGGTACGGGCAAAACCACTTTCCTGAAGTATATCAGGGAACATTGTTATAAAAAGATGGCCGTGGTAGCGCCCACGGGTGTCGCGGCGATCAATGCCGGCGGCGTAACGATCCACTCTTTTTTCCAGCTGCCTTTCGGCACTTACCTGCCCACACAAAAAACCGTCTGGGGCGGTGAGTTCCAAAATGTCCACAACAAGAACCAGCTCCTGGCCAAACTGCGGTTCAACAGCGCTAAACGTGACCTGATCCGCGAACTGGACCTGCTGATCATTGACGAGATCTCCATGGTAAGGGCCGACGTGATGGATGCCATCGATGCCGTGCTCCGTTCGGTGCGCAGGCGACTGCACGAACCCTTCGGCGGCGTACAGCTTCTCTTCATCGGCGATATGTTCCAGCTGCCTCCTGTAGTAAGGGACAACGAATGGGAGCTGATGAGCGAGTACTATAACAGCCCTTTTTTCTTCGATGCCCATGGGGTGAAGGAAGCTTCGCCGTTGTACATCGAGCTGAAAAAGATCTACCGCCAGAGCGACAGCGCCTTCATTTCCATCCTGAACCATGTGCGGAACAATTCCTGCACCGAAGAAGACCTGGAATACCTGCAGCAGCATTATCATCCGCACTTCATCCCCGACCGGCACGAAGGCTTCATCACACTGACCTCGCACAACAATAAAGCCGATGCCATCAACCAGCAGGAGCTGGAGCGTCTGCCGGGAAAAATACATACGCTGGCCGCAAAGGTGCTGAACGACTTTCCTGAACATGCCTACCCGGTTGAAAAAGAGCTGCACCTGAAAGAAGGCGCCCAAATCATGTTCATCAAGAATGACAAAGGTGAGCAAAGAAAGTACTATAACGGCAAGATCGGAACAATAGAGCGCATCGATGAATACGATAAGCTGATCTTCGTTTCCTTCCCGGGCGAAAAAGACCTGCTGCAGCTGGAGATGGAAACCTGGCGCAACATCCGGTACCAATACGACAACGAGCAGGACGAGATCAAAGAAGAGGAGCTGGGTACTTTTTCTCAGTACCCCATACGGCTGGCCTGGGCAGTGACCATTCATAAAAGCCAGGGCCTTACCTTTGAAAAAGCGATTGTGGATGCTGGGCAATCCTTTGCGCCGGGGCAAGTCTATGTGGCGCTCAGCCGTCTGACGGGACTGGAAGGCCTGGTGCTGAAATCCAGGATAACAGCAGCCAGCATCATGACCGATGAACGTATTCTCACCTTCGCCGAACAAGAAGAATCGGAAGACCGCCTGCAGCGCATCCTGGAGGACTCACAGGAAATCTTCACCGAACAATCGCTGTTGCAGGCCTTTTCCTGGGATAAGCTGAACGATGCCTGGCAGCTGCACTTGGAAGAATTCAACCACCGCTCTCTCCCCGACCAGCATGAAGCGGTACAGCTGTCACATCAGATCTTCAACGGCTTGCTGCAGCAGCAAAAGACCGCCGGAAAGTTTGCACAGCTGCTGCAGGACCTTTTCAAAGAAGGGAAGGCGGCTTATGCCCGCATGCACGAACGTACGGCGGCGGCCAGCGCCTGGTTTGTGAAGGATCTGGAAGAAAAAGCGATAAGTCCTTTAAAGACACATATCGATGCGGAGAAAGTAAAGACCCGCACCAAGAAATACGTGAAAGAGCTTAGGGAGCTGCTCCTGATCTTTGAACGCAAAAAGCTGCAGATACAGCAGGCGGCAGCCATTACCGAAGGGCTGGCCCAGGCCCTCGACCGGCAGCAGCTGATGGACAGGGTATCGCGGCTACACAGCCCTATCGAGGTCAAAGCGGAAGAAAAAACGGGGAGACCGGCGGCGGGCGAAAGCAAAAAGATCAGCCTGCAGCTGTTTAAAGAGGGCAAAAGCATAGAGGAGATCGCCAGCCTGCGGGGCCTGGTGAAAGGCACGATTGAAGGGCATCTTGTCGAATTTATTCCCACAGGCGAGGTTGAGGTCACTGATTTGGTGCAACAAGCCAAGCTGGACGCCATTTTGCGGCAGCTGCAGGCCGATCCCGGCGCGACTTCCGGCACGGTACGCGAGAAGCTTGGCGATCATTATTCCTTTGGAGAGATCAAAGCGGGAATAGCCTTCTGGAAGAAAAAGCAGGAGCAGCCAGGACAAGCGGACGTTGGAAAAGCTGCTGGACCAATCAAACTGCCTGACGCTATTGATCCGGGGCGTTGTTAACACAGGTGCAAAAACACCACTTATACGTTATAAGTTGTAACTTTGATTCTTCAGTGCTTATCCATAATGGTAAGCACTTTTTTATTTGACAGTAGCTTTGCAATGAAAAATATTATCCTTGCCAGCACCTCAACCTTATTCGGAGAGGATTATCTGGCTTACTTACAGCCGGTGCTCCCTGCGCTTTTCAGCAATGTAAGCGAAATTGTGTTTATTCCTTATGCCCGGCCCGGCGGCATTTCCCACGATGAGTACACGGCAAAGGCGGCAGCGGCTTTCAGTGCGCTGGGTATTGCGCTGAAAGGCTTGCATACTTTTCCCTATCCTGCTGAAGCGATCCGTAAAGCGCAGGGTTTCTTCACCGGCGGTGGCAACACCTTCCTGCTGGTCAAACAACTGCACGAGCGCGGCCTGATGCAGGCACTGAAAGCAGCTGTAGAAGCAGGCAAACCTTACCTCGGTGCCAGCGCCGGCAGCAATATCGGCGGGATCAATATGCAGACGACCAACGATATGCCGATCGTGTACCCTCCCTCTTTTGAGACAATGGGCCTGGTCCCTTTCAACCTCAATCCCCATTATCTCGATCCCGATCCGCATTCCACGCATAACGGAGAAACAAGAGAGACCCGTATCCGCGAATTCCTTACCCAGAACGCCGTTCCTGTAGTGGGCCTGCGCGAAGGTAGCTGGATCAGGGTTGAAAGCGACCGGATCACTACCGAAGGCAGTCGGGACTCCCGCATATTTGAGCAAGGCAGAGAGCCTTATGAGCTATCACCCGGCACTGTGCTGTCTTTTGGCAATAAAACAGCTTCCTGAACGTTATTTTCCTGATGAGCACTAAACAGCCTTAACGAACCGATTATGAACAAGATCAATACAATTAAAGTAAGCGCGTTATCAGCACTGGTATTATTGGCCGCTTGCTCCAAGAATCCAAAAATAGATCCGCCGACAGACAAAAACAGCAACCTGACACTGGATAAGATCGTAACAACCAATCTCATCAGCACGGGCAATATGCGGCTGACCGGCTACACCAAACTTGAGTACATTGCCGAAAAGGCGGATGGCTCCCTGCCTATGGATACGATACGCATCTCTGATTCCTTCAATATTTCCAGCAATAATTATACACAGAACTACTATCTCAATACGCCCGATCGCTCTAAGGTGTTGAATCTTGAATTCAAGATCGTGATCACGGGAGGCGGCGCAGACGCCATTAATATCGGTAAGCTGTCGTATCTCTGGAACGGTCAGACCTATTTTAATACTCCAGTTACCATGAACATGATCGACAATAAAAATTTCATCACGAAGCAGGTGATCAATTTCTGATCAGGCGTAAAGCATATAACGACAAAGGGTGTTGACTTAAGATCAACACCCTTTTATTATTTACCCGTTACCTGATTAGCGAATTAGAGAGAAATCAGGGTAATCTTCTGAAAAGCGTAAAGCTCAACGCCAGCTCCACCACCAGCGCAGCAACACCTGTAAAGGCAAACCAGAAGAACAGCTCGCCATAATGTTTATAGGCATTCACTTCAACGCTTGTTTTCTCCAGCTTGTCAATTTCCTTGTAAATGCTTTCCAGCTTACTGTTGCTGGTCGCGCGATAGTAATTGCCTCCGGTCTGTTTGGCGATCTTCTTCAGTAGTTCCTCGTCGATCTGCACGGGCACCATCTGCTTACGGATACCGAAAGGTGTTTGTACCGGCGACAAAGCTTCGCCTTCAGTACCCACGCCTATCGTGTATACCCTTACTTTATAAGCTTTAGCGATCTCCAGCGCCAGTTCGGGGCCTATTTTACCGACATTGTTCACACCGTCGGTCATCAGGATCACTACCCTGCTTTTGCCTTTGGCATCGCGCAGGCGGTCTACGGCTGTAGCCAGTCCGTCGCCGATAGCCGTACCATCCTGCAGCATACCGCTTTTAATCTGGCTCAGCTGCTCTTTCAGCACACTATGATCGATCGTGATGGGGCATTGGGTAAAGCTCTCTCCCGAGAAGATCACCAGGCCGATGCGGTCGGTAGGACGCGCATCAATGAATTTAAGCGCATTCGCCTTGGCAGCCTCCAGCCGGTCGGGCTTAAAGTCTTCGGCCAGCATGCTGCCCGAGATGTCCATACTCAGCACGATGTCGATCCCCTCGCTGTCTATCGTCTCGCTTACATTGGTTTTCTGTGGCCGTGCCAGCGCAATCACAAAGGCAATAAAGGCAATGCTGCGGAGCACCTGTAACAGCGGCCGCCAACGCACCTTCCACGAAGGCTTTATATGCCGCAACCCCTCGGTGGTAGAGATACGGAATACCACAGCGCGGCGCTTTTCCTGGTAAAAGAAATACCAGACCAAAAGAGGCAGCAGCAACAGCAGCAGCAGGAACCAGGGATGGGCGAACAGGATGTGATAACGATTTAAAAAGCTCATGATGCCGCCCCCTCCTCAGGTCTTACCTGCGTCCGCTGCACCACCTCAATTGCGGCGGCCATGCAGGCACTGTATTCATGCGGTAAAGGATTGGCCTTGGCAAATTTGGCCAAATCGGCTGTGCGCAGGATGGTCTTGAGCTCGGGACGCAGCTTCCGCAGCTCATTCCGGGCATCGCTCTGCTTTTTGAGCAAGGCCAGCAGCTCGTCGGTGGTCTGCTCCATTGCGGTAATGCCAAAACGCTCTTCCAGGTAGCTGCGGACAATATCGCTCAGCTCGGAGAAGTATTCCTTGCTGCGACCCTGTTCTTCCAGCTTCCGGTCCTTAAGCTCCTGCAGCAGACGTAATGCTTTTTCATGCGCTTTTTCCGGCGGTATCTTGGCTTGCGCCGGCATCCTGGTCTTCCGGTACCTGATAAAATAGATGATCACAAACAGCAGGATACCCAGCAGCAATATAGCGGCAAGGATGATCTTCCAGTAATCCCATATCGACCACTTTACATCAACGATCTCCTTGATCGGCTTAAAAGCCTTTGTCGTGTCTACGGCAACGGTCGTTATTTCAACGGGTATGGAATCAGTATGCAAGACTTGCTGCTGACCGTTGGCGACTACGTTGAATGTAAATGAAGGAATGTAATAACGCCCTGAATCAAATCCAGTGATCAGCAAACGCTGGCGCAGCAGCAGGGTGTCCGCACTGCGCAGGGTATCGATCTTACCCTTCTCTACGATCTCCAGGCCGTTCATACTATCGGACATAGCCGCCCACTGTACCTGGTCGCCGGGGCCGGCGGGCCTTACCTCCAGCCACAGCCTTACCTGGTCGCCGATCACAATCTTTCGGCTGTCGGTGTAAGCTCTGGCGCCTGCCTGAGCATAGGCTCCTGTAGCGCAACCTATGAAAAGGGTAAGGCAAGCAAGAAAAAGTAAAATAGTTTTGTTGTTCCCGTTCATTTAAACTTCGGCAATCTAGAATAGTAAGCCACAAACTTTCTGTAGCGGCTACCGGTTGATAAAAAAGCCCTGCAATATCTTCACATAGTCTTCATCGGTACGGACCGAGATCAGCTCCGCGCCACTCTTCCTGAAGGCATTAGTACTGTATTTGCGGTGCTCTTCAAAGGATCTGGCATAGTCGTTACGCACCTGTCTGCTGCTGGTATCCAGCCATTGTAGCCGCTGCGTTTCGCTATCCTGCACCTGTATCAGTCCTACTTCGGGCAGCTCGCGGTCGGCCTTGTCGTAGACCTGCACGCCTACCAGGTCGTGCCTGCGGGCGGTAAGCTTCAGCGGCTCTTCGTAGGGCGCACTGATAAAATCGCTCAGCAGGAAAGCGATGGCCCTTTTCTTGGAAGCATTGTTGAAAAAACGAAGGCAGGCCCCGATGTCGGTGCCTTTGCGTTGCGCCGGCGCCAGGGTAATCATTTCGCGGATAATGCGGAGAATATGCGATTTACCTTTTTTGGGTGGAATATATTGCTCGATCTTATCGCTGAAGAAGATCACCCCGACCTTATCGTTATTGGTCGTTGCCGAAAAGGAAAGCACGGCGGCGATCTCGGTGATCAGGTCCCTTTTCAGCTGCTTCGAGGTACCGAACAGCGAGCTGCTGCTCACATCGATCAGCAACATTACCGTAAGCTCCCGCTCTTCTTCAAATATCTTTACAAAGGGCGTAGAGAAACGGGCGGTCACATTCCAGTCGATCGCCCGCACATCGTCGCCGGGACTGTATTCCCGCACCTCGCTGAAGGACATACCGCGTCCTTTGAATGCGGAATGATACTCTCCCGAAAAAATGTGGTTGCTCAGCCCCCTGGTCTTGATCTCAATACGGCGTACCCGCTTTAGTATTTCAGCTGTGGTCATAGATGAATGTCAGATTTGCGTCTTTGGTTAAAGATGGGCGGGCTCTGAAAAGCGGCGCACCCTTTTCCATCGTTCCGACTAAGGCACTTCGACCACATTCAGTATTTCGTTGATGATCTGCTCGGCGGTTACATTCTCTGCTTCGGCTTCATAGGTAAGGCCGATACGATGGCGCAGCACATCGTGGCACACCGCCCGTATATCCTCGGGGATCACATAGCCCCGGCGCTTGATGAAGGCGTAAGCTTTGGCTGCATGGGCCAGGCTGATGCTGGCCCTGGGCGAGCCGCCGTAAGCGATCAAGGGCTTAAGTTTGGCCAGGCGGTATTCTTCAGGGAAACGGGTAGCAAATACGATATCCAGGATATACTTCTCGATCTTTTCGTCCATATACACTTCCCGCACCAATTGTCGGCCGTTCAGAATGTCTTTCGTTGAAACGACAGGATTGATCTTGGGATAACCGGCGGGGTTCAGATTTTGCCGTATGATAAGCATTTCTTCCTCTTTCTTCGGATAAGAGATCACGACTTTCAGCAAAAAGCGGTCGACCTGCGCTTCCGGCAGCGAATAAGTACCTTCCTGTTCGATAGGATTCTGCGTCGCCAGCACCAGGAAAGGCTCTTCCAGCTTATGCGTGCTGTCGCCTATGGTCACCTGCTTTTCCTGCATCGCTTCAAGCAGGGCGCTTTGCACCTTGGCAGGCGCACGGTTGATCTCATCGGCCAGAATAAAATTGGCGAAGATAGGCCCGCGACGTACCTGGAACTGGTGTTCCTGCGGATTGTAGATCATGGTACCGATCACGTCGGCCGGCAACAGGTCGGGTGTAAACTGTATCCTGCTGAAACGCGCGTTGATCGCGGAAGCCAGCGATTTGATCGCCAATGTTTTTGCAAGGCCGGGAACGCCTTCCAGCAGCACGTGGCCCTGGGTCAGCAAGCCGATGAGCAAGCGCTCTACCATGTGCTTCTGGCCTACCAGCGCCTTGTTCAATTCCATAGTCAGCAGATCGATGAAGGCACTCTGCTGATGAATTCTGTCGTTCAGTTCATGAACGTCAACTGATGAAGAACCTGTTTGCTCCAATTTTTGATCCATGTTTCTTTTTAATATTAATCAGGGACACGAAGCCTTCCGGGCTCCGCCGAATGAATAATTGCCAGTAAAAAGCGAGTAAAAATAAGGAATATCTCTGTGGATAAAAACGGATTTACAAATATCAAATTAGTTTGTGCAAACTAAATTTTAAAATTACAACCTGCGCGTTAAACGGCAGTTAAAGCGCCGCCCTGCCGCCCTTGCCACCAAAGACTTTCAGCTCTTCCGATAGGTCCAGGTAAGGAAAAGCCTTCTGCAATTGCCTTGCTTTAAGCAGCATCGCGTTCCTGAAAACCACTGCAGCGCCGGTTTCCGGGAAGCGGTGGCGATGCTTCGCTCCAGCAGCAAGCTCGCCTATACGGCGCAGCAGATCGCGGTCCGGCGCGGTCATATAAACATCAACGAACTGCTCCCACACATATTGTGCAGCAAGCGGATTGGGATGTACCATGTCCTGCTCAAAAAAACGGTAATCACGCAAGACGTCGATTACCAGCTCGTAGGCAGGAAAGTAATGGCAATGCGCATGGCGGTCGGCCAGTGTATGGATCAGCTCATGGAGCCTGGCCTTGCTGCGGTTGTTCTCTATAAGACCGTCGCGTACATGACGCACGGGGCTTAAGGTAAAGATCAGCTGCAAAGCAGGGTTGAAGGCCAGCAGCGAGGCAATAAGCTGCTCCCATGTTTCCTGCATGTGGCCGATGTCCAGCAATTTCTTTTCAAACCATTGCCCAGGCGCTTTATGACAGTTGGCCACGCCATAGCCGGCTTTCCCCGCCTGACTGGTAGTAAAATACTGGTAAGCCGAACCGAAAGTAATGATCAGCCAGCGGGCTTCCGCCAGGAAGGCCGATGCACGGGCGATGGCATCATTCATACTGCTTAAGGCTACTTCTTTGCTTGTATGGGAAAAACGGGAATGGAAGTCCCAGCTGTTCCAGGTTTCATTATGACAAAAAAGATCTTCATCACAGTAACGTCTCCCCTTTATACAGGCCTGCAGTCCACCGGCGATGCTGTTGGGATTAAACAGGATGCCGTGGGGATTGCTGTATACCTGCATCTTGGCCATGGCCATATGACCGCCGATGTGCTCGGTAAAGCAAGAGCCGGTAAGCATAACCTTATCGCTGTGTCTTAAGCACACAGTCGGCGCGGGTATGGAAAAAGGAAGCTGCAGAGATAACAAAGCCGGTTATTTAAGTTTATTCTTCACGTACATAGATCGCCTGCCGCGAGGCTTTATAAGCAGGGTACCAGGCGGCCAGCAGGCCCACAGCCAGGGCCGTGGCCACAACCAGCAGGAAATCCTGCGCCTGGAGCAGCACGGGATAAGCGTCGATAATAAATCCTTCGGGCAGGGAGATCCAGCCGTAGTAGTGCTGGCCCAGGCACAGCAAGAGCCCGGCCAATACGCCGATGAGCGCACCGAACAAGGCCAGCAGACCGCCTTCCGTAAGGAACACGGAGTGGATCAGCGTTCTCCGTGCACCCATGGATTTCAATATGGCAATATCCTTCTTCTTTTCCAGCACCACCATCGACAACGAGCCGATCATATTGAAAGAGGCAATAAGCAAGACCATGAGCAGGATAGCATATACCGCCCATTTCTCGCTACGCATGATCATATAGAATGTCTTGTTCTGCTCAAAGCGGTTTTCGATAATGATTCCTTCGCCCAAAATCTCCTTCAGCTCATACCTGAGGCGGCCCTCCCCTGTTCCGGGCTTCAAGGCAATTTCTACCGAAGACGCACGGTTCCCGGCGCCAAAGAGCCGCCGGGCGGCCTCCAGGGGCACCAGCACATATTGTCCGTCGAATTCATCCTGTATCCGGAAATTGCCTTGCGGCTTGACCACAATACTGTTCAATCCGGCCTCGGGGTCTTCCGAGCTGGGGATACCTGGCTTGGGATAATAGATGCGCAGGCCGGCAAAGGCATTATTGACATCGATACCCAGCGCTATGGAAACGCCCAGTCCCATAATGGCAGGGGTATAATCGTGGCGCTGTGGCCAGGAAGCCTGGCCGTCGGTCATAAAGCTATCGATATGGCTTACTTTGAACCAGCTGTCGTCCACACCTTTTAGCGTGCCCACACGTTGCTCCTCATCACCTGTCAGCAATACCATATCTTCCAGCGAAAGACTGGCGACAGCTATACCGGGCAGCTGCCGTACCGCCTGCAGCTGCTCATCAGTAACTGTAAAAAACTTACCTTTTGAAGGCCTTACTTTCAGACCGGGATTAAAAGCAGAATACATGCCTTTCACCGTATCTTCAAGGCCATTGAACACGGAAAACAGTACGATCATCGCTGCTGATGAAACGGCGATTGCACCAATGCTGATCCAGGAAATAATGTTGATGGCCTGAGCCGACTTCTTTCCGCGGAAGTAGCGCCAGGCTATTTTAAATGCAGGGGCCATTAAGATCGGTAAGCTTTTTGTGCAGAAAGCGGGTAACAGCAGCCATTCGCCTTAACCCTCCTTCTTGATCTGGTTCAGCAGCTCTTCTATTTTGGATACATGCTCGAGGGTGTCGTCTTCAAAGAATTGCAGCTCGGGAATGCGGCGCAGCTGATGGCGCAGCTTTCCCCCCAGGATGCCGCGTAGCTCGCCCGTTTTCTCACGGATCAGCTGCATCAGCGCTTTATGATTCTCTATTTTGAATAAGCTCAGGTGGATCCTGGCTTCGAGCAGATCGGGTGTTACTGTTACCTGGGAGATCGATACCATGCCACCCATCACCATATTCAGGCCCTCTCTCTGAAAAATACCGGTCATTTCCTCCTGTATCAACCGCGCTACCTGTTTCTGGCGTTTACTGATTTCCATCGTCTTGTTGCTTAACTGATTTGAAACCCTAAAATTACATCATTATACAATGAAAGAAAAAGATTGCCTGAAGGATTATTTACTTAATTTCGAAAGCAATATTTAAAATTTCCTATACATCAATGAGAAAGATACTGATTGGCGCTGCGTCCGCCGGGCTTTTATTTGCGGCTTCCTGTAAAGAACATGGCGTACCCATAAATATCACGGAAGACCTTTCAAAAGACTCGACTTCCGTGGGCGCGGTGGAAGAACCACAAAAGAAAAGAGTGCTGATCGAGGAGCTGAGCGGCGTACGTTGCGTAGTATGTCCGAAGGGCGCAGAGAAGCTGAAGGAATTGGAAACCCAGCATCCCGGACGGGTGAGCATCGTTTCGCTTCATGCCGGCGACCTGACCACTCCGTTGAGCGAAAGCCACCAGGACTTTCGTACTGAAGACGGCGAGAATCTGTTAAAGCAGACCCTGGGCGAAAAAAGCGGTTCAAAACCTTCCTCCGTATTCGATCGTCTGCCTTTCGGCAATCAGGGATATAAGTATCTGGTGAACGGTTATATGGATTGGCCCGACCGCTTGTCCAAGGCGCTGGATATGAATCCTACCACACCTGTCAATATTGCCCTGACCTCGGTGTACGATGATGCCAAAGAGGAATATGTGATCGAAGTAACGGTAAAATATACCAAAGCCGTGAACGAACAGTATGCGCTTAATCTCTTCCTTACTGAAGACAAGATTATTGATGCGCAGGAGTTTTCGTCCACCAATATCCAGGAGGATTACGAGTTCAATCATGTTTTCCGCAAGTCCATTACACCGGTGGTTACCGGTAAACCTATCCTTCCGGATATGGACACGAAGGAAGCAGGTCGTATATACTGGTGCCGCACTACTTTCAAGATCGACAAGACTGACGAAAAACAAAGGCTGTGGAACCCCGCCAACATGAAAGTGACGGCCTTTGCCAGCATTATGGACCCCAATAACAAAAGGGTCATACAGGTACAGGAAACCAAGCTGGTTCCCTAAAATTTAAAATTTACTGAAGCAGAAAGTACAGCCGGCCAATACCAACTGCGCTTTCTTTATTTCCCTTGCTTACATCATTATGCAGTGAAAGAAAAAAACCGCATAAAGGATTATTTACTTAATTTTGAAGGGAATATTAATTTTCCCTTTTATAGAAATGAAAAAGACACTTATTGGTGCCGCTTCCGCCCTGCTATTGTTTGCTGCCTCCTGTAAGGAACATGGTGTGCCTATAAATCTCACTGAAGATAACTCGAGGGACTCCTCTTACATGGGTACCGTAGAAGAACCTGAAAAAAAGAGAGTGATGATCGAAGAGCTGAGCGGCGTGCGTTGTGTTAACTGCCCGCAAGGTGCAGAAAAGCTGGAGGAAATGCTGACGCAGTACCCAGGGCGACTAAGCATTGTAACCATTCACGCCGGCGCACTGACCACACCGCTGGAAGAAAGCCACCAGGATTTCCGAAGCGAAGACGGCGACAACCTGCTGAAGCAAGCCTGGGGCGGCGAACAGGGCTCCAAGCCAACCGCAGTATTTGACCGTCTGCCCCTGGGCAATATGGGATACAAGTATTTTGTGAACGGCTACCTGGATTGGCCTACCAAAGTGACCAATGCGTTGGATCAGCACCCCACTACCCCAATCAATATTGCGGTAACCTCCGCATACGATGATGCCAAAGATGAGTATACCGTCGAAGTTACGGTGAAGTATACTTCCGCGGTAACGGACCAATATACCCTGAATATCTTCCTGAGCGAAGATAAGATCATCGACGCGCAGGAACTGTCTTCCACCAATGTTAAGGAAGACTACGAATTCAATCACGTGCTTCGCAAGGCGATTACACCACCGGCTACTGGTAAGCCTATTCTTCCCGGCGTAGCCACCAAACAACCGGGCCAGGTATACTGGTATAAAACATCCTTCAAAATCGACAAGACCGACGAGAGACAAAAGCTGTGGAATCCGGCCAATATGAAAATAACTGCCTTTGCCAGCAAGCTGGACCCCAACGACAGGCGTATTGTGCAGGTACAGGAAACCAAGCTTGTACCTTGATCTTTTAAGACATTAATACAACAGAGCGGCCGTCTTTAAAAAGACGGCCGCTCTGTTTTTAGTATGCTGATTGCTGACTCCTTTTGTTGCGGCGTAATATCAGGCATTTCTGCAGGAGCGAAACAGGAGCAATCCAGGCAGGTGCGTTGCATGCAACGCACCTGCGAACAGAATACCGGCATGCAGCCAGTCGGCTACCTGCAGTCCGTTATCCGCTACGACCTTGTGGCTATTGGGGAGATCTTTATGTAGCATCGTTGCATGCAACGATGCTACATAAAGATCTGTTGCGTAGGGCCTAGCATGGGCAAGGTTCCTACGCAAAGATTATAACGTCTATCAGATAAACACCTCGCTGCTCATCAGCATGGCTTGTGCGAAAGCTTCCTTGTCGAGCGACAGCGGAATATTTTTTCTTTCAGCCCATTGCAGGATATTCTCGGTAGCAATATTACCTACCAGCTCATCCTCCGCCATAGGGCAACCGCCGATACCTTTCAGCGAGCTGTCGAACCGGATGCAGCCGGCATCGTAAGCTGCCTGTACTTTTTCCTCCCAGGTAGCGGGGGTAGAATGAAAGTGCGCGCCTATTTCCACGCCAGGAAATTCCGGAATGAGGTTGCGGTAGATATAGCTGATCGTTTCCGGGTTGGCCACACCTACCGTGTCGGCCATAGCAATGATATCGATGCCCATATTGTTCAGCTTCCGGAACCAATTGATGGCTGTTTCTGCGTTGTAGGCATCGCCATAGGGATTACCGAAGCCCATGGAAATGTAGATCACCAGCTTTTTGCCTCGGGCAACACAAAGCTGCTGAATCTCTTCCACCTGCTTCAGCGATTCCGCAATGGTCTTATTGGTGTTGCGCAGCTGAAAGGTCTCCGAAATAGAAAAAGGAAAACCTAAATAGCTGATCTCATCGTATTGTACAGCTTCCTCTGCTCCACGTGTATTGGCAATGATCGCCAACAGCTTTGTATGCGTGTCCGACATATCCAACCGGCGCACCACATCTTTGGTATCGGCCAGCTGTGGTATGGCCTTTGCGCTCACAAAAGAGCCGAAGTCGAGCACATCGAAGCCTACCTTCAGCAATTGATTGAGATAGCTGATCTTCTTTTCCGTAGGAATGAAATGTGCCCAGCCCTGCATAGCGTCCCTGGGGCATTCTACTAGCGTTAATGCTGACATAGAAGGTATGTATTTAAATGTATTTGATTGCGCTGTCAAAGTTAATCTATAATTTTACGGAGTACTATTCATGCGTTTTATATGATCATTACGACTACAGGTACCATCGAGGGCAGGCCAGTTAAAGAGTACAAAGGCATTGTTTTTGGCGAGACCATCATCGGAGCCAATATCTTCAAGGACATTCTCGCCGGTATCCGCGATATTATCGGCGGCCGCAGCGGCGCTTACGAAAGAGTGATGATGGAAGCACGCGAAACTTCTCTCCGTGAAATGCGGGAACGCGCCGAACAGCTGGGCGCCTCCGCTATTCTCGCCGTTAAAGTAGACTACGAAACCGTAGGCACCGGCAACGGCATGATGATGGTAGTTGCTTCCGGCACTGCTGTCGTGCTCTAGCGATCGCTTGCCGCCAGCACATCGCTCATAGTGAAAATACCTTTGCGGTGCCGGATAAACTCTGCTGCCAGCACAGCGCCGAGGGCAAAGCCTTCACGGGAATGTGCCGTGTGCGTGATCTCGATATCATCGATGGCCGAATGATAGTGTACCCGATGCGTACCCGGCACCTCTTCTTCACGGATCGCTTTTATGGGTACCAGCTCATCCTGCTGTGGCGCGTCGAGCTGCCAATACTGCTTCCGCTTCAGGTTGTCAATTACCTGCTCGGCCAGAGAAATAGCGGTACCGCTGGGCGCATCTTTCTTGGCGATGTGATGGATCTCTTCGATCGACACTTCATACTCCGGCCAGTCATTCATCAGCTCGGCCAACCGCTTGTTGATCTCGAAGAAAATGTTGACCCCGATGCTGAAATTGGAGGTCTGCAGGAAAGCGCCGTTGCTTATGGCACATTTCTCCTTGGCCAGGTACAAACGTTCGTTCCAGCCCGTACTGCCGCAGATCACCGGCACACCGGCATCGAGACAATGCAGTACATTGTCCAGCGCAGATTCCGGGTTGGTAAATTCAATGGCGACGTCGGCCATCACCAGGTTCTCCCGGCTAAACTCATCCCGGTTCTGTCTTCCGATTCGCAACGTTACCTGATGCCCGCGCTGCAAGGCTACCTGCTCGATGGCTTTGCCCATCTTTCCATACCCGATCAGTGCTATATTCATTTTATCGTTATTTTTTACCGGCATTTCCGGCCTTTGCCTGTAAAGTTAAGGTAAGCGTTGAGGATAAGCAGGGTTGCGGAAGAGAATCATTTCCACATGCCCTTTCTTTTCTCTTTTTACGATCTCGTAATGCTTGAAATAGTAACCGACCGTCCGGTTCATGGCATTGCTCACATTGCAGTACCAAACATACTGAACGGTATCTTTTTCAAAATCGCGGAAGGCGGTCGTATCGTTGGTCAGGTCGATCTTTTTACCGGACTGCATCAGCGTGGAGGACGAGGCCACCTGGCCCTTGCTGATCCCCCGCTGCTGCATATAAGCCAGGAAGTCTTTCCGCATGCCGTAAAAATAAAGATGCCCCAGGGTGCCCTCCCAGCCCTGCGAAACGCTGCGCGGATAAGTCCAGAAGTGCCCGCTCAGCTGCACCAGCACCATCAGCCTGAAAATCGGCCCCTTATGCTTCAGGGGGGCCACCGCAAGCAGCAATACTGCCAGCAAAGCGATTACAGTGGTTACCGGCAAAAAGTAACGATGGGTAAGCAAACCCTGGTACAAGGCAAGCGGCAGCGCCGTAAACACCAGCAAGCCGGCCAGCAGCCAGGCAAAGGATATGACCAGCACACGCCGGTCATCAGGAACAATAATCTTTTTCCGCAACCATTGAACCAGCAGGTACGCACTCACCAGGAAGGTAGCAACCTTACCCAGGTCGACCAGGCGCCAGCCCAGCACCAGGAAATTGAGGGCCATGCGTCCCGGGGCAACGATCTCAAAACCAGCAGACCAGCGGGAATCTTTAGGTGCGCCGATCCATCCTTTGACATAGTAATGATAGCTGAAATAGGCGATCGCGACCAATGCACCGGGCAGAAAAGGCAAGACCTGCTTCAGCAGGTAGCGCAGCCGGCCGCCATAGGCCGGCACAAATTGCCGATCATAACTCAGCCGGAAGAGATAAAGCACGAAGGCTACCATAATAGCACGGTTGCTGAGTATGGCCATCAGCAACACCGCCACCGCCAGCTGACCACGGGACCGGCTCAGGACAGCGTTCAGCGCCAGCAGGAAAAAGGCCATAAGGCAAATATCGGGCGACACCAGCGTGCATTGCGTCAGCAGCACACTTTCTGAGAGGACAATAAGGGTTGCCCAGAAGGCATATCGTTTCTGTTGGGGGAACAGCAGCTCGCCCGTTCTGATTGCCTGTACCACCAGCAGCACTATGAAGGGCAGCAGGGCAGTATGACTCACCCACAGGCTGCGGCCGGCGAGCTTCCACAGGAAAGCCAGGTACATGCCAAAAGCCGGCGGATGGCCGCTATCGCAGGCGTCGGGTAGTAACAGGTACCGGAACCCGGTATCGTAGTACCAGGTAGGATGATCGCCGGCAAATTGCAGGGTATCCCAGAATAACGCATTGTGTGCGCTAAGCAGGTAAAGGATCAGGTAAGGTATAAAGAAGAAGACAAACTTCCGGCTCAACAGGAACTTCATCGTTTCCGGGATCAGGCGTTCTGCATTTTCTCTTCCTGCCATTTTTGTATCCCGTAACCTGGGATCACATGCTTTTCGCTATGGTAGGAAGAACGCACCAGCGGGCCACTCTCTACATAGTCCAGTCCCATTTTGTAACCTTCTTCGCGATAGAAAGCAAATTCGTCGGGATGCACGAAACGGACTACAGGCAAGTGCTTGGCGGTAGGCTGCAGGTACTGGCCCAGCGTAATTACGTCGCAGCCGTTATCTTTAAGGTCCTGCATGGCCTGCAACACTTCTTCCTTCTCTTCGCCAAGGCCGAGCATAATGCCGCTCTTGGTGCGCACACCACCTTCTTTAAGCCGGCGGATCACTTCAAGGCTGCGGTGGTATTTGGCCTGGATACGGACTTTACGGGTCAGCCGCTCTACCGTTTCCAGGTTATGGGAGATCACTTCAGGCGCTACCTCGATCAGGCGCTCCAGGTTTTCCCACTGGCCACGGAAGTCGGGGATCAGTGTTTCCAGTGTTGTATCGGGGTTCAGCGCCTTTACGGCTTTGATCGTATTGGCCCAGATAATAGAACCGCCATCTTTCAGCTCGTCGCGGTCTACCGAGGTAATGACCGCATGCTTCACCTTCATCAAATGGATGGCTTCGGCTACCCGCTGCGGCTCGTCCCAGTCTACAGGCTCGGGTCGGCCGGTAGCTACGGCGCAGAAACCACAGGAACGGGTGCAAATATTACCCAATATCATAAAAGTAGCGGTGCCGGCCCCCCAGCATTCGCCCATATTCGGGCAATTACCGCTTTCGCATATTGTATGGAGCTTATGGGTATCGACCAGGCCTCTCACATGGCGGTAACCTTCGCCTGTCGGCAATTTTACCCTCAGCCAATTCGGTTTCTTTACAGCACTGCCGGCAGGAGCGACTTCGGCCTGGGCGGCGGATATTACCGGTAATTCGATCATAATTCTATCAGACATCCGGATGCACCGCGTGGCGGCTACTCCGGCTATGGATGGTTAAGACAAATAGTTCCGCAATATTACAACCAATTCCCGACATGGCCTTGATCTGTACTATTCCGGTTACCACAGGAGGGAATAGAGATTCTTTATAAAGCGCTACCAGCGTTTGCCGAATTGCAGGGAGGCATAGAAGGCGAAGAAAAGCGCGTTGGGATCCTGCCCTACCATCTGGTGGATCTTGCTGGTGTAATATTCAAGATTGATACCGGTTTCCAGGGCCATAACCGACTTACGCCCGGTGGCAAAATCGAAGTGCAGGCCGGTCTTGACATAAACACCCGGAACCACTTTGATCTCGTTAAGCCCCTTGCTGAAGCTGGATTTCCCCGCAATGTTCTCGGGAGAGATGAATTGTCGCATAAGGCTGTCGGCGTATTTGGTATCGCCTGAGCTACGCAGGTTGAGGTAGTAAGGTTTAAGCAAACCGGCGGAAAGACCGCCCAGGTAAGTCCAATGAATGGATATGGTGCCCGGGTCCGGTTTGCCGGCGATCAGCTGGCGGCGGCCATAACCGATCTTGAAGGCATAAAAGCTATTGATCTTACCCAGGATATAAGAGCTGGGCTGAAAGGACAGCCCCGGCAGCGCACCATTGGAACGAATCTCTTTAGGATGTTTTCTTTCCAGCAGCTCAAACTGCAACAGGCGTACATGATAAAAGCGATCGCGGTTGCTCTGACCAAAATCCTCACCACCTTTGAACCAGCCCTTGTCAACAAAAATACCGTACCCATCGGTGCTCAGGCGGATACCTCCGCTCAATTCGCCTCTCAATGGCTTAGGGCCTTTTACTTTCGGCGGCTTCACGGCAGTGTTTACGAGCTTTGTCGAATCGCCCAGCCGGTCGCGGTACTTTATCTTCGGCTGCTGCGCATGCGAAATAGCCGGCAACAGTATAGCTAAGCCTATCAAAATATATTTGGCCCTTATTCTCATTAGTCAGAAATTAGCAAGGTAAATTTACTGAAATTTAAGCTAATGACCTCAAAAATAATTTACAACGGCGAGCTCAGGACCACCGCTACTCATCTGCAATCCGGCACGGTGATCGAGACGGATGCCCCCAAGGATAATCATGGTATGGGCGAGCGGTTCTCTCCTACCGATCTTGTCGCTACCGCCCTGGGCAGCTGCATGATGTCGATCATGGGCATCGCTGCCCGTACCCATCATATCCGCATCGAGGATTCTGAGTGTACGATTGAAAAGATCATGGTGCCGCAACCCCGGAAGATCGGCGAGATCGTTGTTCACCTGTACATGAAGGGCCAGGAAAGCTTCAGCGATAAGGAAAAAGCCATACTGGAGCATGTAGCGCTCACCTGCCCGGTATACCTCAGCCTTCATCCCGACCTGAAAAAGACAGTTACTTTTCACTGGTAGCCCCACCCTTACGGATGAGCCGGTTACCGATGCTGCAATTCAGGCAGCTCTTCGGCGTGCAATAATGATTGAACAGCTGGATCAACGCCTGGGAATGAGCCGCATTGTCTACGGCTACGCCCAGCGATTTCCACTCCCTGATGATGGCATTCCGTTCCGGCCTCAGCGATTGAAGCAGGTTCAGGCTTTCTTCATGCAATGAGGCCCTGCCCTGCAGGCGGGAGTATAGATATTGCATGGGCGCCACCGTATTAATGATGATGTTCACTGCTGCCTCTTGCCCGAGGTGCTTGACCTGGGATTCTTTTGTCTTCTCGCCAAAACGATAATGGTCATCCCAGTAGCTGCTGGCCTGTACATCCAGCAGGGGCAGAACGGAGGCCGCGTCTTTAACCTCCATCATACGGGCAAAAAGGTCCAGGCTCTTGTGCACCAGCATCGCAAACTGGGCGATACGCAGTGTGGGAAAATTAGGCGGCCGCAGCCGCATGAATTTCCAGCGATGCGCGTTTACCGGGACCAGCTGGTACTTCCTCCGGAGAAAATGATATTCCTTTTCCAGTTCCAGCATATAGGCGTCGGAAGTCTTGCCATCGAGCATTCCTGCCTGCCCGAAAAGCAGCGCTTCCGTTTGCAGCAGGTTGTTCCTGTGACGGCTCAAAATGGATAAAGGCAGCGATAAAGCCAGATCAAGAAAGGCCACCCGGTTGACGTGGAAGCCGAAATTTGCGGCCAGCCGGTAATACAGCAGCGTCCTCCAGTCCTTTCCCGCCTGTATCCACAGCAGCTCCCATTCGTCGAGCCGGTTTTCCCAGCGTTCGGCAAGCAGCCGGTCCATCCACGTAATCCAGAGGATATCGGGTATATCTTTCAGCTGCGCAGCACAGGGAATGGTCTGCCCCAGGTTCATCAGCTTGTAATAGCGGTCAAGAATGGAAGGGTCCAGGTGTGGTTTCAGCTCAAGCGTGGGAAAGGTGGTCCCGGCCAGGGGTTCATCGTCTTCGTACACCACATGCAGGATAATGTTCTGATAGCTGGGATCAGTACCATGACGGTGCCGGTGCCAGTCGGAAGTACGCAGGTGCAGCTCTACACTACCAACCCATACCTCTGACCCGATCTTAATACGCGCCTCCGCAAAGTCCGGCCCGGAATTCGTATTCCAGATACCGGGATGCACCACTACCACTGGTTCCCGCTCGTTCGTCCGGAGATCGGCCGGATTGAATAAGGCATTTTTCCACAGGTATTGCAGCAACAGTTCATTCATATTTTATGAAAATACGAATGCGATATTACAATTTTTATGCAAAACAAAAATCAAAATTCCAGACGCCAATTTTTAAATTCCAAATTCCAATATCTAACGTCTAGTACCTACAACCACTTTTTCCGCCGGAACCAGGCGTAGATGATCAACGTTACTACTGCCATCAGCGCCATGGCAAAGGGGTAACCGGCCATCCAGCTCAGCTCGGGCATATACTTGAAGTTCATGCCATAAATACCGACGATGAAGGTAAGCGGCATGAAAAAAACGGAGAAGATGGTCAGCACGCGGATGATGTCATTCGTTTTTTGCGAAGAGGCAGAGAAATACACATTCAGCAATTGGTGAATATTCTCGGACAGCACTTCAAACATGTGCACCAGCTTTTCATATTCGTCCCGGGTATCCCGGGTCATCACATTGCCGTCCTGATTGTCGATGACATCGATGATCTCGGAAGAAAGGATCAGCGTGCGTTTGAACAGGTCGATCTTACGCTTCAGGTAATACAGCCCCTTAAGCAAGGGTACTTTTTTAGGCCGGAGAAAGACGACCTCCTCGTAATAATCTACCAGGCGGGAAAGCTTGGCAAGGGAGGCTTCATAGGTGCCCAGGCAGGCATAGATCATCCTGTTCAGCAGCTCGGCTGTGGTATTGCAGCGCTCTGTACCTGTTAGCTCCTGCAAGCCCTGTAACAGGCCGTGTTCCTGCTGATGCAGGGTAACGATGAACTCCGGCGAATGGAAGATCGCGATCTTATCGGTCAGCTCCTGCACCGTGTCGGCCTCCGGGCGATCGTTGTCGATACGGATGCGGAAGATGATGAAAGCATAATCTTCCATCCTTTCGTATTTAGGCAAATGATCAGGCTGCAGGCAATCTTTTACCAGGGCAGGATGAAGATGGTACTGCCGGGCTAATTGTTCCAGCTCTTCTCTGGAAGGGCCGGTAATATCGATCCAATCAAAACCCTGTTCCTGGCGACGGGCGAACTGCTGCTGCATGGGGAAACCTTTTATTCCGGAAAGACCATAGCCTTGAAGCGGCCATGGTGGCTTAAAGAAACGACCCGGATTCCACCGGTAAGCTTGTCCTGTAAAAAAGGTAATCCCTTTGCATCCCTGAACAAAGCATATCCCGGCACTGCCATCGTTTCCGCTGTATCGTTTATATATACAGCCATGCCCCCGAAATTGTTTTGCTCCAGGGCAAGCGTATGGACAAAATCCACAGTAATCCGGCTTTGTGTCGGATAAACCTGGTCTTCAAACACCACCGTACCATAAGCAGCATTATCTTCCAGCCGCACATCGGTACAAATGAACCGCAGCGGCATCAGCCGGCTCAGCCCCGATTCCCGGTTCCATATCTTATAAGCCGCCTCCTTCATACTCCACAGCAGCCAGACCATAAGCCGGGGCTGCTGTGCAGCAAAGATCAGTTGCTCTTCCGCAGCAGTAAAGAGCTTTTGCAGCCAACCTTTCCGCTGCCAGTCGCTTTCTTCTGCAGCACAGGCCAGGTCAACGATATCATTGCCGATCATCGCGACGATAGCTTAGCTTCAACAATATCTATAGCAGCGCCGACCGTGAGCATTTGCTCCATCGATTCGTTGTCGATCTCGACATCAAATGCCTCTTCCACGTCCAGCACCACATCGACCAGGTTGGCCGAATTGATCTTCAGGTCGCGAATAAAAGAGGTTTCCCGGGTAAGGTGCTGCAAGGCCTCCTGGTCTTTGGCATAGGGCGCCAGTATCGGCTTCAGCTTTTCAATATAAGCTTGCTGTTCCATAAGGTTTCGTTTAGTAAAAGGTGTATTGTTTTATATTACAGTCAAACACCGGTATTCGTTGACGGGCGTACGCTCTTTCTTCGCCTGTCCTTATATCCGAAAGATTTTTTTATGCAGCATAGCGGCGCAGCAGCACACAGGCGTTTACATCGCCGAAGCCGAAGCTGGCCTTAGCCAATATGTTCAGCTCTTTTTCCATTAGCTGCTGCGGCACACGCGAGGCATCGATCCATTCTGTGATACCGGGGTGCAGGTCTTCGCAATTGAGATTGGGAAACAGGAAGCCCTTTTGCAGCTGCAGCACGGCCGCAACACATTCAATGCTGCCTGATGCGCTGAGACAATGCCCGATATGCGACTTTAAGGCACCGATATAAGGAAAGTCGCTGCCTTTCCGACCCAGGGCGATGCACCAGTTCTGTATCTCCAGCGCATCCTTTGTGGTTGCCGTCAGGTGCCCGTTGATAGCATCTACAACGCCGGGAGAGATTGCGGCATCTGCCAGCGCCTGTGTGATGCAGCGCTGCACCGCTTCCGGATTGGGGGCGGTCATGCTGCCCTCCCCTCGTTGCCCGCCGGAATTGATGTTGCCGCCGCAGACCTCAGCATAGATTCTCGCTCCCCGGCGCTGTGCCGATTCCATCGATTCCAGCACCAACGCCCCCGCACCGCTACCAGGCACAAAACCGCTCGCTGTTGCGCTCATCGGCCTTGAGCCCCGCTCCGGCTGATCATTGTGCCGGTAGGTGCAAACTTTCATAGCGTCGAATCCAGCCCAGATATAAGGGCCGCTGTCGCTGGTGCTGCCCGACAACATGCGTTCGGCCCGGCCGCTTTTGATCCGCTCGTAACAAAGCAGCAGGCTTTCCGTCCCCGTTGTGCAGGCTGACGCATTGGTGGATACCTGGTTGCCCAGGCCCAGCTTGCCGCCCAGGTAAGCGCTGATACCGCTGGCCATTACCTGCGGAACCGAATTGCTGCCCAGGCGACGCACCTGGCCTTCGTCTATCTTATAGATCGCCTCCCTGAATTTCTCCACGCTGGTGCTGCCGATCCCGAAGATCGTTCCGCTGTCCCAATCCGGACCATCCAGATTTACAGGCAGGCCTGCATCTTCCCAGGCCTGCATTCCTGCGATCATGCCATAAGTGATGCCGCTGCTGTTGAAGCCACGCAGCTCCAGGGGGTCAAAATACCGGGCGATCAATCCTTCATCCAGCCCGGGCTTGCCTGCGATACAGCAGGAGAACTGCAAGGCTTCCAGCTCGGGCTGGTAACGGATACCCGAACGGCCGGCCCTGAGCGCCTGTTCAAAGCCTTCCAGGCTGCAGGCCGTCGGCGCTACCACACCCATGCCGGTGATCACTACTCTTCTTTCCATAAGGCTTTATTGATGTGCATGCCCGACAAGGTCCCTTCACAAGCCAGTATGCCTTCGCCGTTGTAGAGCTGCACGGTGCACTTAAGCTTACCAAATCTGAAGTATGTTTTTACACTATTGACTTTTACCCGTTCTCCGGGGTAAACCGGGCGGTAGAATTCGATGTTCGTCGCCGTAAGGGCAAAAGGAAAGCCAGTTGCCGAAGGGTCGTCGCCGGTCAGGTATATACCCAGACAAACAAGCCCGATCTGGGCCATGATCTCCGTAAGGATCACACCAGGTGTTACTGCCTGCTTCGGAAAATGGCCTTTATAAAAATCCAGCTCCGGGTCAAGGTAAAAGCTGCCCTCTATATGCTGTTCATCTACGGCATCGATCCGGTCCACGAAGAGGAAGGGAGCACGATACGGTAAACGGGCTATAATACGGTCAGCAGTCATGGAAAGATAGGTTTTTAATAAATGATCTCAGCAGATATGCTCTCCGCCGTCGACCGGTATAATGCTGCCATTAATCCAGGCTGCCTCATCTTTACACAGCAGGTACACGACATTGGCTACATCCTCAGGCCTTGTCATACGGCCAAAAGGATTACGCCCGGGCGCGGCTGCTTCCAGCAATTCGCTACCCGGGATTCGTTTCATAGATGCCGTTGGCGTGATCCCCGCCTGGATGCAATTGGTCCGTACACCGTAGGGCGCCAGCTCCAGCGCCATATTGCGTACCAGGGCTTCCAGCGCGGCTTTCGCGGCTGCAACTGCGGCATAATGTCTCCAGGCCTTATGGCTGCCTTCGCTGGTAAAGGCCAGCACCCGAGCATCGGCAGCCAGCAATCCGGCATCGCGGAAAGCCACCACCCAATCGTAAAGGCTGTAGGTCATATAGTCGAGAGTCAACTTAAAATCCTCCGTACTTAAAGGCGGCTGTGCCGTAGCATCCATCGCCTTAAGGCTGCCCCTGGCAATGCTGTGCAGGATACAACGAAATCGACCCTTATATGCCTGCAAGGCAGCTACTATTTCATCCCTCTTCTCCGGACTGATCACATCAGCATTGAAGGCCACAAAAGGCACACCACAAGCTTTGATCCGTTCGAAGGACTGCGTTACGGCGTGCATCTCGCTGCGGGTATTGCGGTGCAGGATACACAACCCCATCCCATGCGCGGCCAGCTTTTCAGCCGCTGCCCATCCGAGGCCGCTGCTGCCGCCCAGGATAAGGGCCATATATCCACCGGCTTCAAATTCTTTTACCATCGTAGCAATATTCTTTGTGCAGAGAAACCAGGACCGAAGCTCAGCATCAATCCTGTAGTGCCCGGCGCCTGCGGCTTATTCATAAAATGTTCCAGCACGTACAGCACGGTAGCGCTGGACATATTGCCATACTCGCGCATCACTTTCCGCGTAACATCAATCTGCTTACCGGCAGCGCCGAATAGCTCGTCTACAGTCTCCATGATCTTTTTACCGCCGGGATGAAAGATCAGGTGGTCCAGCTGCTCAATAGCCAGGCCGTTCTTTTCCAGGAAAGGGTAAACGATCTGCTCAAAATGCGCTGCGATTGTCTCCGGCACTTCTATATCCAGTACCATTTTCAACCCGTCGTTGGTCAGGTCGAATCCCATCATTCTTTCCGCATCATAGAAATGGTACATAGCACCGTCGATCAGCTCCGGCCCCTGGTCTGCTTCATCGGACGACAGCAACACACAGGCCGCGCCATCACCAAAAATCGCCGCGCTCACGACATTGGTCATCGAATGGTCTTCCAGCTGAAAGGTGCAGGTAGGCGATTCTACAGCCACTACTGCGGCACGCTTACCGGGATTGGCTTTGAGAAACTGATGGGCATACAACATGCCGGACACCCCGGCGGCGCAACCCATTTCGGTAACCGGCAGCCGTACGATATCCTGGCGCAATTGCAACAGGTTGATCAGGTAGGCATCCAGCGAAGGGATCATGATACCGGTACAGCTTACCGTGATGATATAATCCAATTGGTCCGGCGACCATCCGGCTTGCTGTAAAGCCTGCTCCAGGCAGGCCTTTCCCAGCTTTACGGCTTCCCGGACATAGATCCGGTTCTTGTCTTCAAACGAAGTCTGGGTAAACACCTCCTGCGGCGACATAACGGAATACCGCCTGTCCACACCGGCATTGTCGAATATCTTCTTCACCTTCCGGATAAAACGTTCTTCTTCGCCGGCCAGCCACAGATCCACAAAAGGCAGGATCTCAGCTGTTGTCCGCGAATAGGCCGGCAGGGCCTTGCTTACTGTCTTGATCGTTACGCTCATAAGTTGTAATGATCCACTGGTAACGGAAAGCCCATTTCCAGCGGATGGAATATTGATTCTTGTTAAGTTTTAGTTTCCGGGCGAGCTGCTCCAGCTCCAACCGTTTAAATCCCCGCAGGATGCTGAGCCGTCCGTCGATACTGTTGACCCTGCCCAGGCGGAAAACCTTGCTCAGCAAGACAAACAGGCCATAGGCCAGCCGGCTGCGGTGCAGGTCATTGATCACAATAGCCAGGCGCGTATGCTGTAACAGTTGTGTCAGGAGGGTTACGATCTGCTCATCGGTAAAATGATGCAGCGTCAGCGTCAGCAGAACGATGTCGCAGGATACCTCCCTGAAATCCATCTCCAGCATATCCCGGCACAGGTATTCCAGGTGGGTATATCCTTCCGAGCGGTTCACCGCATGCAGCACGGTAAAAGGATTGGCGTCGATGCCGGTCATCCGGAAGTCAAGGTTTTCCTCTTTAGCCCTGTCCGCTATTGCCCTCAGCATGTCGCCATTGCCGCAGCCAAGGTCAAGCACATGCAGCCTGCGCTCCTTATGGGCTTGCGCGATCTTCTTTACGGCGGTTACAGACAGCTTGTTGCCGCCCAATACGCGATTGATCCAGGCGATCTTTTCCAGGGCATCGGTAAGCTCTGCGCCCTGCATGCCGAAGTCGTCCATCAGTTCCGTAGTCTCGCTTCTATATTTCGTATCCACCGGCATATACAGGTATTTGAATAGGGTCACCGTGCGTTTTCCGGATGAGCACCGGGAGCATACCGGGAAACAGGCCGAAAGCCTGTACCAACATCCCGGATAAATGCCGGTGCTGCAATAAGGACGCGATGCGCCGCCCTGTTGTTAGCCGGTGCCGGAACCATTGCTGCCATTGCCTGCTGTAGCTTTCTTCCATAGCCTCCCGGCTCAGCGCCTGTCTCAGGAAGGCCAGCGAAGCTTCGGCAGCGATCTTACCGGCATGGATCGCCATCGCCATGCCATTGCCGCAAAGCGGATGAATGAGACCGGCGCTGTCACCGGCCATGAGGATGCCCTGCTCCACAGCAAGCTTGGGATCAAAAGAGACCTGGCTTATGGTCAGCGGGCGGTCGAACAGCGGCGTCGCCTGCTGCAGCACTGCCTTCAGCACGGGATTCCGGAAGAGCACCTGCTCCTGGTGCTCTTCAATATTGCGATAACATTTGAAAGAATCGTATTGTACCAGGTAGCAGATATTGAGCCGTCCCCCTTCCACCTTCGACACCCCGCAATAGCCGCCGTCAAAATGATGCAGGCCCACCACATGATCAGGATGTGCTCCCTGGTAATGTCCTTTTACCGCCAGCCATGGCGATCTCTTCTGCACAAAGCTGCGACCCAGCTTTTTGTCCAACCCCGATCGTTTGCCGAAGGCCCCGATCGTCACATCGGCCGTAAAGCCTTCGCCCGACCGGGTCGCGATCTCAAAATGCTGCCCGTTAAAACCTATTCCCGTTACCTCGTCCCGAATCACGGCAACACCATTTTGCAAAGCTTTATGATACAGGAAGTGATCGAAGGCGTAACGGCTGAGACCGAATCCACCCAGGGGCAATGCGGCGTACAGCCTTTTACCCGACACCAGGCTGAATTCCAGGTGGGTCAGGGATATTGGCCCCAGCGGGGCGGGATCGGCTTCCAGCCAGCGCAGGTAAGGGAGCACCTCGTTGGATATATACTCCCCGCATACTTTATGATGCGGATAAGCTTCTTTTTCCACCAAAACCACCGGTATCTGCTGCCGCGACAGGTGAATGGCCGCCGTGAGCCCCGCAAGGCCCCCTCCGACAATGAGTACTGGTGTATGCTGCATGAAGGCGTCTTTAGCGCTTAAGTTCTACATTTTACATTACAACCCAAAGGGTAAAATGTTGCTTCACGGGGCGTTAACAATGCCAGCCGGAAGGATCTAAAAATACAGTACTTTATTTACTTTATTTTTGCAATAAAGCGCAAAAACGGAATCCAGAGGGTTGAAAAGGGTTTTTGCCTTAATAAAGATGGAATTTGCGATTGTAGACATTGAAACGACGGGAGGTTACGCGGCAGGCAGCAGCATAACAGAGATCGCTATACTGATCCATGACGGCAAAAAAGTTTGCGACCGCTACGAAACGCTGGTCAACCCGCAACGCCCTGTTCCGCTGTCCATACAGCTGCTGACGGGTATCGATGATGCCATGCTGGCACATAGCCCGGCTTTTGACGAGATCGCCGGCAAAGTCTACGAGCTGCTTAATGGCCGCATTTTTGTCGCCCATAGTGTCAATTTCGATTACTCTTTTATCCGGCACCAGCTCGAGGCGGCAGGCTTTACTTTCAGCGCCAGCAAGCTATGCACCGTCCGGCTCAGCCGCAAAGTAAGACCAGGCTTGCCTTCCTATAGCCTGGGCAGGCTCTGCGATACACTTGATATTCCTTTATCCAACCGGCACAGGGCCGGAGGCGATGCCGATGCTACCGCTATCCTCTTCTCCAGGCTTTGCGCCTGGGATACGGAAGGGCATCTGCAGGCGATGCTAAAAAAACAATCCAAAGAGCAAACCTTACCACCTAACCTGCCGAAGGAAGACTTTGAAGCCCTGCCCCAATGCCCCGGCGTCTATTACTTCCGGGATAGGACGGGTAAGGTGATCTATGTAGGGAAGGCCACGAATATCCGCAAACGGGTATCTTCCCATTTTACAGGGCATAATCCCAATCCGCAGCGGCAGCATTTTTTGCGCAATATCTATTCTATCCGTTACGAGCGCTGCGGCACCGAGCTGTTTGCGCTCTTGCTGGAGGCGGTAGAGATCAAAAGACTCTGGCCGGCATTTAACCGGGCGCAAAAACACCATGAAGCCAAATTCGGCCTGTACCTGTATGAGGACCTGAACGGCTACCTGAGGCTCGTTGTGGGCAGGCATAATAAATACCAGCCCGGCCTGCATGTATTCAGCCGGGAATACGATGCCCGTAACCTGCTGCATAAGCTGGTGCGCCATTTCGGCTTGTGCCCTGCCCTATGCCAGCTCGATGCCTGCGATGGCCGTTGCCATGGTGAAACCTGCCTCGCCTGCGGACCTGCAGACATTTATAATCACCTGGTGCGCGAAGCCCTGGAGCACCTGAACCGCCACCTGCCCAGCTTCCTGGTGATGGGCGCCGGACGTAACGAAGAAGAGCAAAGCTGTATCTGGGTCGAGCAAGGCAGCTTTTATGGCATGGGCTATATTGACAAATATTCTGATCTGCAAACACCCGAAGACATCAAGCCGCTGCTGACGCCCTATACCGGCAATGCCTATATGATGCAGCTGATCTACAGCCACGCCGAACAAAACCCGCAGAAAGTGCTGCAGCTGGCCACAGCCGGCGCTGAACAAGGCTTTTCCACAAGGCATTAAAGATTTAGCAGAAGTATAAGCCAGATTGCTATGATGGCACAACGGCATTAATTACATTTGGGATAGGGAGGCTTGTATTCTCCTGACCATAGACCATGCCTATCTTAAGCAGAAGAGCCCGGCTCCAATTCCGGCAACTAGCAGCGATCATAATCTCCTGGATCCTAATCGGGATGCTGGTTGCGCTGTACGACCACCAGGTTCTGCATACCCGCAATGCCCTGGGCACCGCACCCGGCTATACCCTTGGCGCCTCGATCGCCCTGAACGTGGGCATCGGCCTCTTTGGTGCGCTTATCGGCGGCAGCCTGCTCGTCTTCTATGTTAATGTAAAATTCAGGGACCGCTCCTATGGCTATACCGTAGCTTCAGTTACCATCTGCTTCCTGCTCATCATCCTGCTCATCAGCATTATCCTTGCCACTCTGGGCATGGGCGATCTGCACCGGCTGATCAAGAACGGCGTGGTATGGGCCGCCGTGGTCGCGATTACGCAAATGATGCTGCAGGTCAACAGCAAGTTCGGTTACGGTATCTTCTGGGACCTCATCCGCGGCAAATACAATACTCCCAGACAGGAGCGTCGTATTTTCATGTTCCTCGACATCAATGCTTCAACTACTATAGCAGAACAGCTGGGCGACCGGCGGTACCACGCCTTCCTCAAGGATTTCTTCAGCGATATTACCAATCCCATCCTCAACAATAAGGGAGAGATCTACCAGTATGTCGGCGATGAAGTAGTAATCGCCTGGCGCTACGGTGCAGCGGAAGAGAACAGCCAGTGCATACGCTGCTTTTTCGATATTAAGGAGCATATACAAAATCTGAGCCGGAAATACCTGCAGCTGTACGGGTTTGTCCCGGCCTTCAAAGCGGGCATTCATTGCGGCGAGGTTGTTGCCGGTGAAGTAGGCATTATCAAAAGGGACATTACCTACTCGGGCGATGTGCTGAACACCACTGCAAGGATACAGAGCATGTGCAAGCAATTCAATGAGGAAGTGATCGCGTCGGCCGAGCTGCTGGCGGCTTTGGGTACGCTCAGCGATTATGTATCGCAGGTGCTGGGCTCTATCAAGCTGCGGGGCAAGGAGAAAGAAACACAGCTGATCGCGCTCAAACCGGTAGCTTGATTATCTTCGCAGCGATGGACACCGATCTTATTTTACAGCATGTGGCGCAGCATATTCGCCTGGACGAAGCAGAGCAAACATTCTTCAACTCCCTCCTGCATCCGGCAACGATCCGGCGCAAAGATCATTTGCTGCTGCAGGGCAATGTATCGAGGCATGAAAGCTTTATCGTAAAGGGTTGCCTCAGGACTTATACCGTAGACGATAACGGCCAGGACCATGTGCTGATGTTCGGGATAGAAGGTTGGTGGATAAGCGATCTGTACAGCTTCCTCACGCAAATGCCGGCTAGCTGCTTTATCGATGCGCTGGAAGACACCTCGCTGCTGCAGCTCTCCAAACCCAACCTGGAAAAGCTATATGAAAAGGTGCCGAAATTTGAGCGCTATTTCCGGCTGATCCTCCAGAATGCCTTTGTGGCGCACCAGCAAAGGATCAACCAGAGCCTGTCCTTTACGGCAGGAGAGCGCTACCTGGAGTTTGTACGGAAATATCCCGGCCTGGAACAAAGGATCGCCCAGAAGCACATCGCCGCCTACCTGGGCATTACGCCGGTATTCCTGAGCATGCTGCGCCGCAAGCTGAGCGGGAAATAAATCTTCAACTACTTTAATTTCCATGCGCCGGACCTGTTGTTGCTTTGCAGCATAAATAAACAGGAAATGAAATATTTACTTTTTCGTACCAACCATGACTGGACCGGACTGATTATACGGCTGACCACCGGCCTGGTCCTCTTCCCGCACGGCGCACAAAAAATGCTGGGTTGGTTCGGCGGACCGGGCTTTGCTGGAGAAATGCATCATCTTACCGGCGTGGCACAGTTGCCATCGCTTGTCGCCGTGCTGGTGATCTTTATCGAATTTTTCGGCTCGCTTTCCCTTATTACCGGCCTGGCATCCCGCATCTGGGCTGCGGCCTTTATCGGTTTGTTCACCGGGATTATCCTGGTCGCGCATAAAGACTACGGCTTTTTCATGAACTGGTTTGGCCATCAGAAAGGTGAAGGCTTCGAGTACCATTTGCTGATCATCGGGCTTTCCATAGCCACACTGGTCAATGGCAGCGGCCGTTATGCGCTGGATAGCGCAATCTTAAAAGCGGAAAAGCCTAATTGAGCTTACGTATAGCACAGCCGATCTCGCCGTTCTGGAATACTTCGACAAATTGGTTAGCCAGCATCCAGGTGCGGGCTACCTCTTCAAAGTAAATACCCATTACGCCGGTCTGGCAATTACGAAACTGCGCCTTAAGCTCGTCCTGGGCCAGCTTGGCGATGTCTGCCTGCACGCCCGCGATAAAGGCATCCCGGTTTTCAAAGGACTGGCATTTGAGCTCTATCGCGATTTTTTCCTTGACATTTACGTCGTCATTATTGAAGAGCCAATCGACACGCTTGTAATTATTGGTATAAATGCCTACCTCGCGCAGGATATCGTACGTATTGTTCTGCGCCAGCACATAAGCGGCATAATCGGCCTGAACCCAGGCTTCCCAGCCGCCTTTCAACGGAAAATACAACTTGAAGTCGTTGCCCCTTATACCGCACCAGTTGATGAGATAAGTAGCATATTGATCGTAGGTTAACGTCATGATCTTTGTTTTTAGAAAGGAAAGAAAGGGCCGGACGCTATTGACCGGCCCTTCCCGTTAAGATTAGCCGAAATGCATTGCTTGCGCCGCCTGCACAGTAATGGTCATCGATGCATCAAAAAAATACCTTGTCCTGCCACCGCGGTAAAATAGATCGTACCGGCGTAGCGAGCAGGAATGGAAGACACAAGGCCTGTTGTAAATGCAGGGAAGGTACTGACAATCGTAGGTGTAAGCACGATAGGCGGCTGAGGTCCTGGAATGCCACATTCCGGGGCCACCGTTGCGCCCTTCGGCAGGTTCTGGTATTGTATGACAAACCGGATCTCGCCGGCCTCCGGGCCTTGCTCATACAGCATAATGCCATTGAGCTTGTTGGTGCCGTTGCCCCGCATCATGATCGAGTTCAGCACAGTTAATCCTTCAGGTCCCATCAATAATGGTATTTAGATAATGTCGCGGCATTATCATAGTGAATGAAATGCGGATCCGGTCCGGCTATGCGCCCATCTCTGCGGGAAACATGGCCATCATCTGCATCCAGGCATCCGGCGGCAGCGTACCTTTCGGCACTACGGAGTAATAGATCGTACCGGCGAAATTGGCCGGGACATAGCTATGCATGCCGACAGAGAAATCAGGACCGGTAACCGGCGTCGGCTGGACTACGATCGGCGGCTGGGGACCCAGCTCAGGGCATTCAAAGGATACTTCGGAGCCCACGGGGATATTGTGGCATTTCAGCATAAAAAGAATTTCGGAGCCCACCGGCCCTTGTTCGTAGAGCATAGCCCTGGTTATCTTGTTTTCACCCTCTCCGAGGATGCACCTTTCGCTTTTGATGATTCTTTCGTTTTCCATTGTTGTTTTTGATTTATCGTATAAAGGAAGAGGGCGGCTGTGGCCATAGACAGCCGCCCCGAACATTAGTTAGTTGTGGTTACCGACGCCACGGTGATCTGCTTTTTCGGCCCGCTACCGCTGCCTTCAAGATAAGAAGCGGTAAATACGATGCTGCTGTTGGCAGGCGGCGTATCCTTGGTATAAAAGCAGAAAGAGATATTACCCTTATAACCGGCCGGAACCTGCGTTACAATACCGTAAGATCCGTTGCCATCAGTAACTGTAGTTTTGTCGAGCTTGATCGGCGGATTGGGGCCGGTAGCATTGTCCGAATCAAAAGATACGGTAGTGCCCGATGGAATATTATTGCACTTCATGGAGAAGCTCATCTGCCTTGCGGTATCGCCCTGGTTATAGGCAAAGGTGGTCTTCCAGCGTAGTGTAGGTGTCGGCGGCGGTGTGGGCTTGTCAATGACCACTTTTCTCCATCCGATCGTATTGTTGTCGGCTACATATCGTTCAAAGTCTGTGATCCCGCTAAAATCGGGTTGTGTCCCTTCTGGCACGATAACACCGATCAGGCTGTAGGTAGCGCCATCCAGCGGATTGGGTGGCGTCCATACAAAAGGAAGCTCCGTTACCACTACAGTGCCCCTGCTCTGTGCGCTCACGCTGACGAATGGTTTACCATCTCTCGTTTGCAGTGCATTCTTTTCCCATAGTGCCGGATTGTTCAACTCCGTATCCTTGGCATAATACACATAAATATCGCCTTGCTGAAGCCCGGAGACCATGCTTTTTCCCCTTACATAGATGTAGTTCAGCTGCTCTGCTTTGAGGTTCTGGTTTACATCCTTTTCATAGCTGTCCATAAAATACTTCAAGGGATTTTTCACCATTGTCGTACCGTTGGAGATCACATCCGGCGAAGCAGAAACGTCGCCGGTACGGGGCAAAGTACCATCATCAGTAAGCGAAGCCCGGATCAGGATATCTATATTTTCAGTGCTCATAGTTTTATTGTTTTTGAACGAAAAATTTAAAGATTAGTGTTTCCAGATATAATTCATTGCACCAACTACGATCAGGCGTTTAGGCCCTCCAAGTGCGATCAGCTGTTCCAGGTATTGATCATGATGGGACAGCAGCCTGGAAGAATCCCCCGAACGTTCCAGCTCTCTTTTGATACGGGCGTAGGCCTCATCAACAGTGGGAATACCAAACTCAGAGGGAGCATGTGCATACTGAAACAGCTCGGTGCCGGGATTGGTGGGATAAGCGGTCTGGATATCGATGACAGCCTCGCTGAGATCGGTAACGCCCGGAGGCGCTTCCAGGTTGAAATAAATATCGCTGACATATCCTGCGGGCACATCACACACTACGCCGGTAGTAAAGCTCGGGAAGGTGGAAACCTGGGTAGGTTCCAGGTAGATAGGTGGATTGGGCCCCGGCGCGCCAGCCGAAAAGGACACTTTAGTTCCTTTAGGCACGTTGGTACAAATAATCGTGAATTGGATCTTACCCCCTTCAGTACCCTGCTCATAAAACTGCTGAACGCCGGTAAGCTTTACTGTGGTCGCATTGTTGACGATCACATTGCGCCAGGCAATACCACCGTTCTTGGCCACCCAGCCGGCAAAATCAGAAATCTGCAAAGTATTGGGAATTTCATTATCGTATCCAGGAGAAGGCACCTTTGCGATCATACAGTAGTGATCATTGCTAATGTTATCGGGCTTCCAGATAAAGGGCTCCGAGGCCACGCCAATACCACCCGGATCGGCAACCATGGATACGGGGTTGTGCGTAGGTGTAGTTGTGATCTCGTTCCAGTTAGCGGGATAAGTAAGCAGGGAAGCTTTGGACCAGAACAGGCGGGGACGGTTGCCATCGGTATTGTCTTCGATCTTTTTGTCCGAAAAATTCTTGCCTCTCAGGTAAATATAATTCGGTGCTCCTGCGTCGAGCGCCTTGCCCGGGTCGCTGTTATAGTTATCCCTGAAAAAGACTTGTGGGTTGGACACCGGAGACAGGCCATAAGGAATAAGATCGGGTGAGGAGCTCAGCGCACCCGGTTTGGGAATGGTGTTGATCTGGCCAAGCGTGGACCGTAAAAAGATGCCATTGTAAGTTGCCATAATGGTGAATTTTAATTGATGAAATAATTGCTATAGTATTACTGTAGATAAGTTCTTAAATGGAAGGTGTATAGGCCCATACATTCTGGTTGGCAGCGACACTATTCAGCAGAGCGCCGCCCAGGAACCAGAGTGCATCCTGGTATTCCACGCCCGCGGTATTCAGGATATCCTTCCACTGAAAGCCCCGCTGAGTGGTCCATTTGCTGTCGGAGCCCATGCGGTTCATATCATATAAGCCTTTCCTATCCGCGCCCAGGCCGCTACCCATATAGATACCGTTACTAAGCGTACCGGCCACCGGGTAATAACGGGGCGCCCAGCGTATATTGCTTTGGTTGATCCAGCTGGCGCCATCGGATGAGGACCATACTTCGTTGACCGGCTTGCCCGTCGTTTCGTTGCCGTTGATGAGGCCGCCCAGAATCCAGGCCTTGCTGTTATAGGTAACCACAGCGAAAGCGCATCTTCCGTTCTGGAAGGCCTGGCCGGTTACCTGGGTCCAGGTTTTGCCATCGGCGCTGCTCCACACGTCGGCCAGGCATTGATTGCTGCTGTTGATACCGCCAACGATATACATTTTTTCATTTAGCACAAAGCAGCCGAAGCTTCTGCGGGCAGACCACTGCGCCTGCCCTGTTTCCTGCGTCCAGGTTTTGCCGTCGCTGCTGCTCCACACATCGTTCAGGTAGCTGGCATCGGTACCTTGGCCGCCCATGAGCCACATTTTATCCTTGAATACAATGCCGGCAGCATAGCTGCGTGTCTGCCAGGGTATACTATTGGTTACGGGGATCCAGTTGTAGCCATCGAAAGAACGGTACACACTGTTCATATAATTGCTGGCCATCACCCATATCGCCGTATTGAAGTTGAGTACTACCGGCAGTTCAGGAAAGCCGAAAGGTGCACTGGAAGTAAACTGGTTCCAGCCCAGGGGCATTGGCAGCAGCTCTACGCTGCGCATGGCCATGCCCAGGCTGTTTTGCGCCATCAATGTGTAAGCCACGCCGGAGTTGGGAATAATGCTCAGGGCACCATTGCTCAGCTGGCTTTGATCGATGCCGTTGATTGTACCGTATTGTACGGTAGCGGTCACTGCCGAGCGTACATCCCAGGACAAAGCGATCGGTTCGCCGAGGCGGGCGCCGTAGCCCGGAGTAGCGGTAAAGGAATTGATCACGACCGGATTAATGCTTACCGGCGCCGTTTTGTTGGCATACTCATTGCCTTTGTTGGCCGCAGTAAGAATAAACGTAGTCTCGTTCCATACCTGCACCTCCAGCTCGCCCTGTGCCGGCAGGTCTTTATGATCGCCGGGAGATATGGTGATCTTATCGGCGTAATTCACCTGCCATGTCAGCTTCACTTTGCTGCCGGCATCCACTTTGCCCGAAGAAACATCAAAGCTTTTGATCTCGGGCGAATTGACCGATACTGTGATCTGCTTCGAAACATTGGGGCCCTCTCCGTAAGCCGTAAGTGTGTACACCGTGCTCAGGCCCGGATTGACGGTGACCTGGTCGTTCGGCTTGATATCGGTAAAGTCGCCGGGAATAAGGGTTACCCTAGCCGCCGCTTCCGTGGTCCAGGATAAGACGCTGGCTGCGCCGGAGGCTACATAAGCCGGACTGGCATTGAAGCTGCTGACATCCAGCTTACTTTTGATCTTGACCACCTGCTTGTTGTCTACCGGGAAAGAGCCATCACCGCTGTTCTCGGTGATGGGCAGGAAAACCGTACCATCCGCCTCGTTCACGATAATGTTCTGCAGCTGGAACGTAAGGCTCTCCCCGGGTCCTATGGTCGTATCAGCATCTATTGGCGTGGCCCGGTACAGCCCGTCATCCACCTGCTGAAAGTCCCAGGTCAGCGGTTGCAGCGATATGGGAACGATGGAAGAAGGGTTTGCTGTCAACGCATTTTTATCATCGACTTTATTGCTAACGGGCAGCTTGATCTGGAAACCGAGAATGGCGATCGCCTCTTCGGTAGTATTGCTGGCCCCGATGGTCAGCAGCACGCGGGAAGGATTCAGCGCATCGCGTGTGTAGTACACACTGCCCGGCAGCACGGTATAATTGAGTTTGGTGTCGCTCATCGTTTGAATTATTTTGAATCGTTGAGGGCATTGGATAATTTCAGCCAGCCATCCTTCAGCTCATAGCCGACGCCGATACGCGCTTTCTCATTGGCCTGCGCAATGGTAGTCAGCTCTTCCCAGGTAGTTACGCCGGTATGCTGTATCCAGGACCATTTACCGCTCATTTCCGAAGGCAGGGGCATGGACAGCTGGTCGGGATCGGTGATCAGCGGACCGGTACGGAAGGTCACGTTCATATTGCTCATGGCATTCTCTACCAACGTGCCGGGCAATACATTGAGCTGCACGGGGAGGATACCGGGAATCACATTGACATCACCACGGGGATCGACCAGCAGGAATACTTCCTTGGCAGGCTCTTTAAAGCTGAGCGCCACCGGTTCATTGGTAATGTAGCCCGAAGTCTTATCGATCTTGTCGGCCAGGATACTGTTAAAGGTGAGGAAGTCTTCCAGGAAATAGCCGATGGTACCATCCTGAGGATCCTGCAGGCAACCGGTCTGTACCGGAAAGGCGATATCTTCATAGCCCCCGGTAACCTTCAGTGTCGAATCTTTCCAGTTCTGGCTGTACACCGGCGCGCCCATCAGGTTATAGTTCATCGCCGAGCGCACCAGGGCCAGCGGTCTGCCGATAAAGACGGAAATGAGCTCATTGTTGCGCCCTCCCAGGGGCTCTACAGTCCACAGGGTTTCGTCAATGATGGATAACAGGCTGCCGAAAGCTGCAGCGCTATCTTCTCTTGCCAGCAGGTTCGCTACAAAGCTGCGCAGGTAAGGATTGGGAATCACTTCTTCCAGCGGTGCGCCCACAGGGACATTCTTACCAGGCGCGTTGTCCCAGCGCAGCTGCATCCGGCTGAATGTTCCGGTAAGGATCAGCTCGCCCAGCAGATGTCCGTCCGGCGTGTAGAGCGAGAGGCCCTTATCGAGGTGATTGGGCAGCAACCAGCCGCATATGGGATCGGTCATTTGGTTGATCTGACCACTGTCGTTGGTTTTACCATCTCCGGAAAGGAAGTTAAATTCGAAACGGGCGTTCTGCGTAACCCTGGGTGGCAGTTGTACGAGATTGGGATTATTGGGCGTCACCATACCTGTACCGACCACCGGCTTGTAACCTGCCGGCTGCTGTCCTACCGCCGAAATGGGATCGAACACCTGCCCGAAGTCATCCACGACCCATAATTTGTTCAGCTGGAAATGCCCGGCGCGCACAGGATAATTTTTCACGCTCATGTCTGGCACAGGCGATAGCTGCGTCATATCGCCCACCAGGCTGTTCACATCGGCAGGCGCCTGGTTCAGCTGATCCGGGTTCAAGGCCAGCAGCAATTCATTCAGGCCGCTCATGCTCTGGGTCAGGAAGTCCCATTGGCTGACGGTATTAAGGAACTCCCGCAGATCGGGAAACTTACCGGTATCTTCAAAATACTTCTCCAGCTGGGCTTGCATTACGAAAGCGCTGTTGGGCGTAATGAGGCTGCTGCCGCTGATCGTAACGCTGTTGCCGGTTACGTTGTAGCGCTCGTCCCATACATATTCCAGGGCTTCCGCATCAAACTGCCACTTCTCCAATGCCTTCGAAGGCTCGTCGTAAGAAGGGAACCAGTTGATCTCCCAGGCCATATAGAGCGGCGCCCAGGGAGCAGCCCATAGCTGTACCGCCACCTTTGAAGGAATGGTACCGATGAAGCCTGAGGCATCGGTCACCAGCTGCCGGTCTATATTGTAGATATCTGCATTCCATGCAGCAGTCTGCTGTGCCGCTACATTATTGGCATAGGCAGCATCGTAGGGTATCTTCAATAGGTTGCAGGCCGCCTGCGCTATAGCAGGAGCATTCGAGGTATCGAAAAAGTAATTGTCGATACAGATGCTGTTTGTCTCTTTGGGTACCAGGCCGTATGCGGGCAGGCTGACGGGCGGAAGCGTAACATTATCGCTCATCACCGGCTGTACTGGCTGGTTGGGCAACATTACCTGCAAACCGGTGATCGTTTGTCCCGTAAAACGGGTAAACAGGTGATCATCATCATCAAAGCGGCCGTCTTCTCCGTGGCGGTAAGCCCTGTGCGCGCCATAGATCAGGACTACCGGATCGTTAGCCTGGTGATAGCGGTTGCCCATGTTCTCCTTGAGCTCCTCTGTAGAAGGCAGACCTTCTTTCACCTTTTCGATCAGGGCGGCGATTTCCGTATCGAGCTTCCGATTAGCGTCCTGGAGATCCGATACCAGCTGCTTATTGCCCGGGATCGCATTCTTCAGGTTGTCCTGGATCACTTTCCATTCCGCGGCCGAAATGCCCGCCGGCGGCTTACCCCAGTAAGTCCCCGATTTACCGGTCTTCCACCAGTTGCCATACAGGTCCGATTGGGCCGATTGCATCAGGTGCAGGTTAAGGTCACGTTCAGCCGCCTTCCGGTTCAGCGATACGAGGTCGGCGAGGCGCTCCGGCTTGATGAAAGGATCTTCGGGCTTGTCCTTATCATCGATATAGTAATAATATTCGGCATCATGATTGCCGAACCAGGCCTTGAAAATTTCGCGGTACAGCTGGTACTGTCCGCCCTGCTCCTGGTATTTGGTCAGCAGGTTATAGTTGAAAGCTTCCAGCAGCTCTGCAGCGGCTTCCCCATTCTGCCCTTCAATGTCCAGCTCGAAAGCTACCAATGCGGCCAGCGCATCAATAGCCGTATTGGCCACGGCAATGCGGGGCTGCTTTTCAGCGGGCATGGAAGGATCGTATTGCGGTACGCCGCTTTGCGGAACACCGTTCTGTCCCAGCCAGTTCACTTTGTAGACCATGCCCTGGCACAGCGTGCGTGAAGGGTAGAGGTCGCGGGCCTGGTCGGGATTCACCGTAATGTTGTTGGCTTTAGCCCAGGCCAGCCAATCGTTCACGGCCTTTTGCAGGTCGTTGTTGTCGCCTACGGTCCAGAGCAGGCTGTCCATCAGGGCCAGCCATTCATCCAGCGTAGTAAAGTTATTGAGCGGATCGTCTGCTGCATTCCCGTACCAACCCATTACGGTATAGGTCACCGGGACTGCCTTGTCCACGATATCGCTCATATCATCGTAGAAAGAAAATACATTATTGATATTGGCGGTATAGGCAGCAAATGCCGGATTGCCCGGGCCCAGCGCCATCAGGAACTGCTGCTGGCTTACCCCTGCTTCTCCGGGCCATTGCGCAGCCGGCCACACCTTACCGATACGGGTCACTGTCGGCGTTGCGGCATCCGGCTTAAGAAAGAGATTGGCGCCGTCTTTCGGATCGAGATAATCGCTCTGCAGTATCCAGGATTTCGATTTCCCTTCATAGTAACGGATAATGAGCCAGCGGTTGGGCGCATAAGGATACCGGATCTGCTCGCCTTCCTGACGGCCATGAGTAATGCCGTCGGGAAGCGCCCAGTGTAGCGTAATGCCCACACCCGGCCGGTCGGCATCCTGGAACATTGAAGGCCGTACATTCTCAAATTTTCCGGCATTGTTGTATTTCATCCTGTTGTAGGCCCAGGGATAATTCAGCGAGAGCTTCGACACCACCAGTGCCTCTACATCCACAGGGACCAGCAGGGAGGGGCCGTTCCAGAGTAAAGGGTCTGCTGTATTCTTTGCCGCTTTTGCCATGATCTTGTTTTTACCGTTGAAAGTGATTTAATAGTCGGTGCAATCATTGGGATTGGGTTGCGTTTCCGCACCGCTCAGGAAAGATTGCTGCTCTGCCGATTTAATAAGCTGTATGCCGAAGTCGGCGGGCGAAAGTGTTCCGGAAGGGCCCATGGCGTTGTAACGGTTAAGCACTTTGACCAGCGCTGCTTTCGTTGCTGCTACGTCGATCACATTCTTTCCGCCGCTTCGCCGAACCACCTCCGCTTCATCCTCCGGCTTAGGATTGCCGGTAACGAAAGTACCGACCGGCTGATCGGTATGATAACCCATAAAGCGCGGCACCAGCTTGCCGTCGCTGCGTACGCCGAAGGCCAGGCCTTCTTTCGGTTCGTTAAGCTGCACCAGCTTCGGCATCCTGCCATAGAGGCAAAGCATCACATCGGGCGCCAGGCGCTGGATACGCAGGTTCTCGATCTTGCCTACGGGTACGATGTTCTGATGGGAATCGATCGTATAGTCTTCGTAAGCGGCAATCTCCAATCCCGGCCAGCCCGACACCAGCTGCGAGCGCATCAGCAATCCCGAAACAGCAAGGCCTGTATTCAGCGCCTCAGGCAGCTCGGCATGAGCGAGCCTGCGGCGCACCAGCTGCATCGAAGCCCGGAGGCTATGCTGTACTTCTTCATACACCGATTGGATCAATGCGGTGTCCCTTGAGGATTGTGCGCCTACGCTCAAAGCACCGTCCACCAGGCAGCTCGTCCAGTTGGGGTCGACATAGAAGAAACGGAGCGATTCCAGTGGTAACATCCCCGCATTGGGCACCAGGTGCTCAAAGGGCACACCGTAGAGCAGTGAGAGACTGCTCAGCCAGTTCTCCAGCGCCGGTGGCAAGACACTTTCCCGGAAATTCAGTGAAAGCCGTAATTGCTTTACCTGCGTAGTTCCTTTCAGCGCCGCGATATACTGGCCGGCCCCGGGCAAATTCTTTTTCATATTACTCGGCTTTATCGCCTCCCGCAGAGGCCATGATTAATTGTTGTAAACGGTCCTTCATCATCGGGCCATAACGCAGCAGGTCGGCTACCTGCGTTTCCGAGAGCAGACCCGGCATACCATCGGTCTTACCCCTGGTTCCGGCCGGATCACCGGTACGGATCAGGGGTTCGGCGCCAGCCTGTGCCGGACTGACGCGTGCCGCAAAGTCCATGGAAAGGAATTGATGAATGAGATCGGAGATCACCAGCTTATCGCCCGCTTCCAGCAGGTGCGGACCAGCGTCGGCAAACAAGCCCTGCATGCGGTTCAGTGTATTGTGCTGTTCCAGCTTCAGGTTCTGCGCTGCCTTCTGCTCTTTGCGCCATTTCATCAGCCCTACAGCAAACTCCGAATCGGAAAGCGCCAGCAAGCGTCCGATCTGCCAGGCCACCGCATAGGACATATCGAAGAGCCCGGTCTTGCCGTCATAGATCATACCTGCTTCCGCGCTGAAGAAAGGCTCCAGCTTTACCGCATTCAGCTGCACGGGTGTAAGCGGTCCGCGATACCAGGCTGCAGTACGTTCGCCTTGCCGGGTCTGGTAATTCATCGCCACATAGCCGTCGTGGAATGCCGCAGCGACCAGCTGCTCCGCCTCGGTACTGGTCTGTACCGGCTTATTGGGAAGATGCAGAGAACAGGTATTGATGTGTTGTACCAGGTCTTTAAAGGTTTCGCCTTGCCGGGGCAGCGCGGTAAAGGTCCAGCTGGCCAACACGGCCATGCGTACGGTATCGTATTGTGCCGGGATAGCCGTACCGCCATAGAGATATGGGGCAAAACCTTCCAGCGATACCAGACAGGCATAATTGATCTTTCCTGCCGTAGGGAAACGGTTAGCCACTACAACGGAAAACCATCCGTCCGCCACATCCGCCCGCAGCTCTTTATTGGCCATATCCACCTCCCGGCAATGCGCGAGGTCGCGTAGTTCGGCCCTTGCCGGTACTACTGCGCTGAAAGTGGCTTTGGGAACATCCACGATGAGACATTGCACGGCTTTTTCTTCATCGCTTACGGTCAATCCCTGCGGGCCCATGATCTTCGCATCGGCAGGATTGACTACTTCAGCTACAGTCCCGTTCCTCACCTTAGCCACCTCTTCTTCTGTAAAGATCATCAGCGCTACCCAGGGTTCCGGCGGATCGACCGGCGGCTTATCGTCTATCGTCCGCTCCCAGGGCAGGGTCCGGCGGCTGAGCACAATATTGGGTACATACAGCTCATAATGGCCTTGCTTATTGGCCGGCGGGAAAATAGAATAGACGGTAGAGGGATCCAGCGTAAACCGCGGACCTTCGACCCGGAACTGCTGCACCTTATCGAACTCCTGGTTCAGGCCTTTGTCGACCCATACCAATTTCTGTTTGGTCTCGATCGTATAGGTGCCGGAACTTAAAGGCGGCGCGCAGAAATCATACAGGCGCATCTGCTCCTGTTCCTGCGGATCATCCGCCGCTGTCTTCAAGATAAATTCTGAATTTCTCATGATCGCTGGTTCGTTTGGAATCGGGTTAACGGGGTCCTATGGAAACTTTGGTACCGGAACCGGGCGTCGCCGTATAAGGATAAGGCAAGGCCGGCTGCAGCACGACCTGCTGCCAGTTCTCGGCGACATAAGACAGATTCTGCGACAGGCCCATCACACCGGAAATGTAAGTATCCTCGTCAGAGGTGGTATAAACAATACGCGCATCATAACCGGTATCGGCCGGGAGGCTGAACAATACCGCTGCTTCATAAGCGCCGTCGATCACCTGCACCGGTACAAGATCCTGGTAGGCAGGGCCATCCGGCCTGATGATCTTAATGCGTGCCTTCAGCGAGGCCGGGTTGAGCGGTGTATTTTTCGATGGCTTCTTAGCCAGCACCGCCAGGGTGTTCACCTGCTGCGGCAATATAGTTCTGATACCAGCCGGTACGCTGCGGCCATCTGCAGTAACCAGGTTGTCAGCTACCATTGTCTGTCCCGAAAGGAGACCGAAAGCGCTGGAGTAACGCATGTATTTCACGCGTACCGGGCTGTCGGGGATCACGATCGCACCGATACCGGTTAAAGCATTCGGATTGACCAGGGTCAGCTGCGCTGTTACATGCCAGCCGAAGGCATAAGGCATTTCCAGAGAAGCCATGCTGATGCCGCTCACATAAAGCTCCGCTACACCTTGAGGCAGGGCAATGCTTTCTGTCAGCACACGACTGCCCATAAGCTGGTTGTCGATATCAAACCAGGCCGCAAACACGGGCGTTTCGCCGCTGAGGCCGAGATAGGGCGCTGTGGCTTCGGGATCAAGATCGAGCAGCACGGCAACACCAGGAAAGAGCTCCAGCCCGGGTTGATCTGCATTTCCGGCGGCCCTCAGGCTGCGACCCTGAACTACAGCTTCCGTTTGCCACTGCGGCGTATTCTCGGCGCTGTACATTTTGCCTTTTACCGGGTGGATCATTTTTACCTCGCCGGGCGAAGCTGCCATAAACACCGGCGAAGGCAGGTCGGGACGGGAATACTGGGTCATCACAGCCCTGATCTTGACCGGATCGGTAGCAAGAGCGGCAGCACGCGTTTGTACAGCCGGTGCAGCAACAGAACGGTTCAGCGTCCTGGCCTGCAGCCTTTGCGGCGCCTGCTGGTAACCCAGGCTACCCAGCGCACCCAGCATCGGGTACGATTGGAAAGTATCGCTGGCATACGCAGCCATCTGGTCCAGGCGGCCGTCAATGCCCACATTGATACCTGCGCCCACCACCGCTTCAAGAATAGCCGTACGCATAGCAACAACGGGGGTTGTCATAATGGTATCTTCGATCACTACCAACGATTGATCGGACGGTGTCGCCGGTTGTGCGGGATGCAGCCGGGGATTGCTGGCGAGCGTAAGCTTGCGCCAGGCCCAGGCAGCATAGCCGAGATTAGACAGAGGGAACATCGGCGGCCCGTCCTGCGGCAGATTGCCGCCGGATGCGGCGATCCGGGCCGTGAAGCCCACCAGCGCGCCGGGAATGATCTTGGCACTGATCTCCGTCTTACCATTGTTCACCGTGCCCCACAGCGATTCGGGTATACCATTGGTATCACCGCTGATATCCCAGCCTGCCAGCTTGTCAAGAGGTGTATCGTAATATTTAAACGCTATGCCAAGAGTAGATTTCTGGCCATCTTTGCCAAACACCACCGATCCCATGGGCCGCATGCCGAATTTGACATCACTGCTGATGGGTATCTCCATACCGGTGATCGATATTTCATTAAGCGGAATAGCGGTGCTTACCGTAAAAGAAAAACCATCTGCGCCCACCTGCCACAGCACAGGGCTGGTGGCATTCACCTTGCTGTCCGGGTTGGGGAACTCTTTAATGAGGCCCGTAACCTGTTTGATATTAGTGACCTGCTGTACCGGTACTGTTTGTATATCATTCGCTTTAAGCAATGCTCCCTTCTCCTCTTCTTCTGTAGGCTGCTGCTGTGGCGCGGTGGCCGGTGCTTTATCGGAAGGCAGGAAGTAAGGCTTGAATTCTTTCCAGTCGATAATACGTGTATCGTTGGGCTTCGTCTCCGTTGCGCCGAAGTTGACGGTAAAGGAGATCACCCACCAATGCACGGTTACGCTGCCGGCCATCGGCGGTCCCCAGATGTGCACATCCGCGCCCAGCTCCACTTTGAAGGTCGTGGTCCAGATGAAATGCACCGTATAAGATGCGCCCACGCTGACCCCTACCCTGATATCATAATAGAAGGGATTCCACATAATGAGGAAATCAGCATAGGCCGTGAACCAGGCTTTGAGGTTACCGCTTTGATAAACCGCTTCCAGGGAGCCACCCGCCATTACTGCGGAAGGCGTCAGTGCAAAATAAGCGCCACCCTTGATGCTCACATTGCCGCCTACAGCCCAACTGAAGCCCAGGCGGGGCTCGTCGGGATAATAAGCCGGCTTTTTAAAGGCAGGGTGATAGCCACCCAGCGTAAAGACGAAATCCCCTGCCCTGGCGCCGGTATCGGGCTGATCCTTGAACCAGACATAGAAGGCGAGGCCTCCCGTAAGCCGGCAATTGGGATCGATCACATAGGAATTGGAGGTAAGCACGGCTTCCATGGCCAGCAAGCCGGTAGATACCTTATACGTTACTTTAAAAGCAATCTGCGCACCCACATAGGTCCGTCCCGTCTTGGGCAGCAACAGTCCGGAGATGCCCAGCAGGGCGATCTCAAAGTCGTTGCCGAAGATCACCATCAGCACGGCCTTAGAATCGATCAGCTCAAAGGAAGAGAACATGATTCCCGCCGCTACCCAATAGGAACCCAGCTTGGGCGGAACGATCTTGGTACCCAGCGCCTGCAGGGCCTGTTCATTGGTCGGTGCCTTACCGCCAACGCCGCCCAGGGCCGCAGGATTTTGTATACCGGCCACGAAGGGGAAATTCTCGATCTGGTTGGCGGGCGGAATATTAATAGTACGGTTGTATCCGAAGCCTCCCGACAGCCCTTTGATAAAGAAGCAGGGCGGGCCGCCAAGGGGTGCATTCAGGTAGGCAAAAATGAATAGGGAAGGATGACCGTCGATCAGCGCATAGGCGCCGAAAGCGCCGATACCGAAGCTTGCGGTCTGTATCATTGCCTGGCCCGTGTACTGTATATAGCCCAGCGAATCATCTTTAAGGAAACCGCCGCCGATGGTGACGGCCCCTGCATTATACGAGACGTCAAGCCCGGCAAGATCGAGCGAGTATTCTTTATAGTTGGTCGGATCGGTTATGGGAATACCGATATCGAGCTCGACCAGGTTGGCCATGAGCCCGGCCAGCGATACTTGTCCGTCGAAGAGGAAGTCAAGCCGTTTGGGATTTTTATCTCCTTTCCAGCCGATGCCCACCTTGCGGCATTGCAGCGGGCCGAAGGCACGCATCACGGATATCCATACCTTATCGGTAGCCAGTCCATTGGCATCATACAGCTGCAGGTCGAAGGATTGTGCATTGTAGACATAAGCCGCCGATATGGAGAAGGAGGGATTAATCGCATCCGTCTTACCGGGATTACCACCGGAGGTCAGCAGGTTCTGGGCCACCGGGTTCGTTTTGCTACCCTGGTTATCGAAACCGGGTCCCAGGGGTACGCCCAGGTTATACAACATCATGCCGGCGCCGAAGTCGGTACGCAGCTCACCGTTGAAATCAAGCGAAACGTAAGCCCGGGGTTCTATTGATTGTATGGTTACCCCTTTGGTATTGATCAACGGGCTCTGGTCGTTGGCGCCTGCAAAATCAAGGCCCACACTGATAAGGTCAAATTTAGGCTGGAAGCTGAGCTCATCATCCTTACTGTTGCGGCTGATGAAGTAGACTACGAAACCGGGATCGCTTGTCAGCCCGGTCCAGTTATCGTCCTTCGTCTGGCTGCCATAGTATTTGCCGATCTGGAGCAGCAGCTTCGCCCCCTCACTGTTCAAAGAGCTGGTCACCTCTATATCCGTGATCTGTATCCGCAGGCCGTAGCGCTTCAGATCGCCCTCTGTCGAGCTTTGAACATAAATGCCGTGGTCTTTAATCGGCACCACACGCTGACCATCCAGCAGGTTAAGGGCTGAGAAGATCAGCTTGGTCACAATGCCGACGGGATCGTTGACGTCGAAGGCGGTTCTCAGGTTGCATAGGTAGTAATTACCGTCCTGTTGCTGCAACAGGCCCCAGTCGGTAAGGATAATGCCCGGAGCGCCTTTAACGTTGCCTATGGTCGTCTCATTAAGCCAGTTCTTTACGGCCGCAACACCCAATGCCGTATTGGCCATAAAGGGAATAAGGAACTCCGTACCGAAATTGACCATCCATTGGCTCAGCGTCACATTTGTTCGTCCTGTAATCAGGAGCGCCGGTGCAGGCAGTAAGCCAATGCGCAGGGTTCCTTCCGCATCAGACACTTTAACCGGATAGCAATCCAGGAAAGGCCCCTGCATGCCCTGCAGGTTGCCCCTGAGGCCAAACAGCAAGGTCGGTTGGGGCGCATTGGGTATTTTAAACGCGCTGAAATCGGTTCCCACCGCAATGTTCACTTCATAACGGAGATCAGGATTTTTGTAGTCGAAGGGCAAGGCAATACCGACACCGGTATGGTTCAAACCCAGGGACATCCAGCTGAAAGCGGCTATAGGATTAAGCCACAGGCCGAAGACCTTTGTGCCTTCTATATCACGGATACCGATATCGATCAGTACTTTGGCAGATCCCAAGAGGTGCTCGTATTGCAGTATTTGCTTGTCTGTACTTAAGCTAAAGCCTTCCAGGGTGAGGATATCCGTAAGGAAATCGTTGATATTGGATAGCGCCTGCGCAATGTTCGCTTCTGTGAACTGCCCCAGCGGGTCTTGATAAATCGCATTGAAGAAATTGAAGAGATCGGAGCCGCTCTTGATGCCGGTCAACGTCTCAATACTTTGTACAAAGGGGATCAGGGCCGAGTCAGGGTGCGCCTTCGTATAAACATCGTAAGTACTGAACAGCTTATCGCCAATGATGGTCAGCAGTACACCGGCAGTACCTTCGTTCAGGAACTGGTTGAGGCCGCCGAAGGGCAGCAACAGAAACTCGGATTGGTTGGCTTTCGCGGTAAGGCTGAATTTACGCTTCTCATAGGCGGCGATAATACCCAGGGTATTGCTATCGCCGAGCTTATAGCTCATTGCAATGCTACCGTCCACGTTGACACCGTTAGCTGTGCCGAACGCCACACCCGCACCCAGGATAATATCCGGCGCAGGCGAGGGCAATGCCGGCCTGAAGCTGCCTTTCAGATTGGCGCCTTCCTCCCTGTTGGCAAACAAAGTAAAGGTAACGCCCCAAGGCAGGCCGGTCAGCTCAACCCCATCGTTCTTACCATCATGGCTGTACGCCTTCAGTGTTACATCGCCCACCTTAATGCCTGCCGCATCTGTGATCGCATACAGCAGGTTGCCCAGCCGGGTAAGGTCGACATTGCCTTGTCCGTCACCCAGTACTTCCGGTCCCAGCAGCCAGTCTGCGGGATTCATGAAAATACCGGTGAGGGGTACGATCTGCTCAGCACCTTCTACCGTAGTGGTCAATCCCAACACTTTGAAGATATTGTTTACGGCAGGGTTAGACGGCACTACATATTCGTTCAGGTATTTGACCGCAAAAGAGCTGAGCAGGGTCATCGGCACCTGGTAGCCGATCTGGGCCAGGTACTTTTGGGTATCGGCAGGGAAAGGCCACAGCGGCAGCGGGGCGAAGGCCTGCGGCATACCCGGGATGCCGGTCAGATAAATACCATAATCATGGCTCAACTGGCCGTCTTTATAGCTGGGTGCATAGCGGAAGGTCAAAGCAGAATCCAGGGTACGGGAGCCCAGGGCCACACTATTGGTCAACGTATAAGAGTTCACATCAACCGCCACGCTGGCATACAGCCGCAGCTCATCGCCGATCTTAAATATCGTATCGGTAGGGATCTGTACGGTCAGAATCTTACCGCTGGTATCGACGCTGAAATATTTCTCCAGTCCCGCGCCGGGTAAAGTGACCAGCTTGCTCACACTGGTCACCAATTGCTGGATCAGCGCGGGGCTGTTGAACAGGCTGCTAACACTTTGCTGCAAATAGCTTACCGGGTCTTTGAACAACGCCAGCCAATTGTTACATACCGGTACAAAATAGTTGTTATAGTCCTTAGCGAGATTCAGCGACTGTAGCAGGAACTGAACGCCCTGCCAGGCCAGCGGCAGATCAAAATTATTGTAGCCCATCAGCTGCGCCAGCGATTGGATCAGCGCCGCGCACAGCTGATCGCTGTTCAGCACCGCCTCCACCTTTGTCATCAGGTAGCCGCCTGGGTTGGCCAGGATCGAAGCCCAGGCGCCGGGATTGAAAGCATATTCCTTTTGATTAGTGGCGTCCAGGCTTACATCCAGCACGCCCAGCAGCCCCAGGATATCCAGCAGGGCCTGCAATTGAACAAAACCCTTTTGCTGCGCCGCTACCGACAATTCGTTCATCAGGGCGTTCAGCAAGGTATTGAATACGGCCATGGTATCGCTGCTCGTGAACTGCGGCTTGCCATCTACCGGGATCAGCTCTATATCCCTGAATATTTCATCCTTCCTCAGGCGGCTGCCCTGGAAGCGGAATACCGGGATCAGCTTCAGCTCGTTTTCCTGCAGCTGCAGGAAAACGCCCAGCTGCACTTTATTAATGATCAGCTCGTCGTTGATATCGACCAGCGGCAGGGTCACATCCGGATTCTGTATATTGGTCACCAGCGCGACACCGGGATAGGTCTTCACCGGCCCGGCAATGCCATCCAGGGTAACGCCCGGCACATCGGCCCGGAGAATGGTCGCGATCTGCACGCCTTCGGCGGCATCTACAGCAAATTGTTTCTGAACGCCCACACCCGTCTGGTTGTGCTCTTTCCAGGTCAGCAGATCGATATCGAATACATTGGGCAAGCTGACGATCCAGGGATCGGCCAAAGTCCCTATAGGCTGCACATCCGGCGCTCCCGGCGTTATGCCGGTAATGCCCCAGCCGATCACCTGCATCAGTGCGATCATGAATTCCTGGCTGTCATAAAGCTTGCTCAGCTGCGTAACAATATCCTTCCAGGGATTGCTGAAATTTTTGATCTCCAGCACCGGCCAGCCTTCAGGCAGGACCAGGTACTCCGGCACGGGGAAATTATACCCTTCATGCTTGTAGCCATCGAACACCTCGGGCAGGTTGGGCAGCAGGCCCAGGGCTATAGTAAGGCATACACCCACGGTTCCCCCGTTCTCTAACAGCAGCAATCCCAGGCCGTTGACAATGGCAGGTGCGAATTGCTTCAGCTGATCAACGCTCCAGCCTGCCGTACTGAACTCAATATTGCCCAGGTCGATAGTGGTCGCGCTGGAAACCAGCTCCAGGCCATCGATACCGGCTTTTACAAAGAAGCTTTGCGTATTCTTCCAGCCGCCTTCGACATAGACATCAGCAACAGCAATGGACACACCACCGATTTCGGGCGTCTGCAACCGTTCCAGCGTTTTATCCTTGATCTGCAACCTGCCGGTAAGTGCCTGCATCCAGGCGGCATTCCAGGTACCCGAACCGTCATCGCCGGGCAGCTGCAATACCATCATCGCGGCATTGAGCTTAAAGGTGGCTGCCACTGCATCGATAGGCAAGGGCACAGTGAAGTCGAAAGCGATACCCAATTGCTCTTCGCCGGGCTTCCATATGGCGAGATTGATGGTTGCTGTACCGATCTCGAACAAAGGAATACGCCAGGGATCCAGTTCTGTCCCATCACCGGCTACCTCCGTATTGTCGCTACCCAGCAAGGTAGAGAAGCCGGGGACAAGGTATTGGAATAAAGGTCGGCCTTCCGCATCGTCCGTGCTGAGGCAGCGGGAGTAATAAGCGCCCAGGGCCGCAAAGGGATTTTTTATCAGCAGCGACAGCTCCAGCGGCGACAGCAACATTTTATCCTTGAGCGGCCATTCGCCCTCATAGCTTTTCGGCGGGTCGATGCCCAGTACGGCAGTAAGCGCTTCAGCATAAGCGTTGTCTTCGCCGAAGAAAGTCTTGATCGCGCTGCTTACAACCGGTCCGATGGCCTTTTGTAAGGTATCCACGTTAAAGTTGGAAAGATCGATCAGCGGCCAGGCGCCTATTCCGGTCTGTACCTCCACCAGCCGGAAATTAGGGCTGGGAACTTTGCTCGTAGCAACCACGGCATCATACACAAAACCGACTTCCATCCGGCCGATGCTGAAGCCTGCTGGATTGTCGCCCTGCGTCTCATCGTCCAGGGCATCGGCAACGGCAAACAAAGGTTTGCCGGCGACGGTATTGGCCGCAGAAGCCATGATGCTGTATTGCGGGAAGAAACTGATCGTATTGGATTTTCCCTCGCCACGTATCTTGTAGCAAAGCACTTCGGCCGCGGCCAGCACCTGGACGCCGAATTCCGGCAGGCTGCTCACCGGTGTAATGGGCGAAGTGCTGATGCTGAAGCCGGGATAAAGCTGCAGCTCGCCTTCCGGGGTTTTTACCGTAGCAAAGCTTAAGTTGAACAGCACGGAAAGGTCTTTCCCGAAATCGAAGGTAAGCAGGTTGGCCGTCAGCGGATCGATACGCGTACCCGTACCGGTTACATAATTTTTATCTTCGGTAGCTTCCAGTCCTTTGAAGAGACAATACCAGTCATTGAGCCAGGATTTCAATATCGCCTGATCGCTGCTGATGTTCTGTAACCAGGTGGTAAAGATCGACACCACCTTCGAGGGATCTTTGACCAGCGCATCCCAATCGATACCAGGCACGGGTCCCAGCAGGCCCAGCAGCTCCATCAGCGAATGGATCATCTTACCGGCAGTTTGCGCCACGCCTTCCAGCTGCGACAGCTGGCTGCCCAGCACAGAAAGCGCTACCGTAATGCTCTGCTGCACCGAAGCGTTATGGATAAGATCAAACAGGGAGCGGTTACTTCCTTGCTTTTCCCCCGGCAGCTTCAGGTTAAGGAAGCACAAGTCTAGCGAAGGATACAGGCCTTCGGCGAAGAAGATCTTACTCGCAGCCATAAAGCCGTCGAAAGACAGGCTGGCCAGGCCGTTGCCCGTATTGAACACGCCATCGGCCCCGGTAATGTTGATCCCCGTCTCAACGGGATGATCTTTCTGACCGAGAATAAATGCAAAGCTCCCGCCGGCTTTAGCAGGCAGGCTGAGCACAGGGAAATAGGCAAAAGGAAGAATGGAAAAGTTATCGTACTGCCAATCATAAAGGCCGCCCAGGCCCAGCTCCGTAGGAATACCATCGACCGGCTTGCTCGCTACAATATAAACGCCGGTGGGTTTAGGCGGTTCGCCGTTCCGGGTAATAGGATTCAGTATCGGGTACCAGGTACGGTTCATGGCTTCCCGTGGTGTGCCGAGAGCATCACCGCCGGCGCTGCCCATCAGGGTAGCCAGCAGTTCAAACAGCTCAGGATTGGAGGGAATAGCGCTGATATAGGACCAGGGATCGCTGAACCAGCTGCTGTTGAAGCTATAGCTGTCTTTCTCCTTGATGAATAACCCGATCAGTGTCCCGATCTGCATTGCTATCGGGTTGATCGCATTGGGGCCTATAGTTGTGGTCGTCATAACCCAGCGTTTTGTTTCGGTTTGCAATAGGCACAGCATACATTTCACACGCATGCTGCTATCCATATATGTAAAACCAGGCTACAGCCGGTGCCGGTCGGGCAAAGGCTTTACGGGCTACGGGACTCTTTCTTCTGTTAAATGCTTGCAGCCGGTAGTTTCCGGTGGTTTGGTTTTACGCTGTAAAATGACTGAAAAAAGAGGGCTTAAACCAGCGTACAAAACTCCCTTTTCAAAAACAGGTAGAAACACCTGGTAGAATGAAGATGAATAACGTATTCTGCTTCAGGCCTATGCCGGGATCAGGCGGCAGCAAAATCCGGGGCCGCCCTGGAAAGGGCGGCCCGGCTCTTTGTGTGTTGGCTTATAAAAGATTATTTCCCGCCAGGCGCTTTCCGGCGGCTGTCATAGGCATTGATCAATGGCTTCAGGTGACTGTAGATATGGCTCAGGTTACCCGGGCTCAGCGACGGTCCGCTGAAGCCCCTGTGGCAGCTGAAGCAGGACGACGCGCTGGTTTGCAGGTACGTTTCCATGGTACTGTTGGCGAGCACATTGGTACCGATGGATACACCTGCGGTAGTATCGGCACCGAAAGTGCCACCGGTAGGCGCAGTACCGCCGAAGGTCCAGGTCGCACCGATGAACAGGTAGTTCTTCCGTATGTCACTACCTACCAGCAGACGTTGCATGATATTGTTGATCGACAGAATCTCGCTGTTGGAGGCTGCCGAACTGCGGTCCTGCTGGTTGGTGAGCGAATCCATGGCGCTACCCCATGGCATAGACCGTAAAGTGTTGCTGGGACTGATATGAAAAGTATCATAGGCCAGTATCGTATCGCCGGAGGCCGTCATATGAGAGACGTTATAGGGTGTATCAGCAGCGTTGGCATTGAAGAGCCAGTGGTTGCCCTGGTCCTGGGGTACCGTTTTGGTATTACCCGTACTGTCGATATAGCTATAAGCAGCGTTAGGTGCATTGTTCTTATGTTCAAAGGTTGCCCATACCATTTCCGGATGGCCGGCTACGCTGCCTACGATATGCATACCGACAAGCGCCATCTTTGTTGTCTTCTCCCCCTTAGGTATCCACTGGCCGGGATTGCTGGTATCGTACACCGGGATGGTGGCCATTACGGTGATGTATTGATCAGCATCGGCCAGGCCGGCGGCTTCTACCCAGGAGGTTTTCAGCTCTATAGCCAGCGCATTGCTGTCGGGCAGTGTTACATTATTGGCCCTGGCAAAGGCGCAGATGCTGTCGCGGGCGCCGGCCGTGGTCGGAAACTGCGTACCGTTCAGCTTACCGGCGCTCACACCGCTCAGGTACCATGCATAGACATCGTTAACGAAGCTGAGATAATAGACCAGCGATCCGTTCTTCGCCATCAACGCATCGCCAGTGGCCTGACCTTCTTCCGATTCTATGATGTTACCGGCTTCGTCGAGGAATACAAATCCCTTGCCTGTAGCGAAACGGTGCACGATATGATCCCTGTTGGCCTTATGCTGAATGATCGCTTTCGGATGCTCGATGGGTTTCCCTGCCTTATCCAGGAAGAGTACTTTGCCGGCAGCATCTTTTTCAACATGATCCACTTCCACCGGTCCGCCGGCAACACTCTTCACCAGCAGTTTTCCGGGCATCGGTTTTGTGTTCTCTATTTCATATAAACCACCGGCCTTGCTCCTGATCACCGGCAGGCGGTTGGGACCGTTCTTCTGCAAGCCGCTGCTCATGCGCAAAGGCGTATTGGCTGTATGTGGGATCAGCACCCTTTGCTCACCTGCGCCGGGAGGTGAAACGCTGAAAAAAGTCGGTGATTCCAGCACGGTATTGGCCTGACCGTAAATACCGGATGACGGGGAAGTGATCCAGAGAAACATCCGGTTAGCCCACTGGTAAAAATCGCAGTTATCCTCATGGGGAAAGGTAACGCTGTTGGCCGGAGTTACCAGGCCATTCTGCGTCGCTTTGCCTGAAGCAAACCAGTCATTGAACGAATCGGCAGTCACTACGCAGGAAGGCATAACATCCTGCGGCAGCCCGCTGGTACCTGGGGGACTTACGGCCTCTTTGCTGCTTTGCGGCTCATTGCCGCAGCCCCATAAGACCGCACCTGAAAAAAGAATGCCTAAAACGGCTTTTGTAGTGTTGCGCATGGTTTCTGTTTTGGTTATACAATTTTGGTTTCCGGCCCTGAAAATAATCAGTATCCGGCTGCGCTTGTACCCTAAGCGCTGTATTTTTTTTCTGGAGTACCCCGTGAAAACACCTGCCGGCAAGCATTGCAGGGCTTTTCGTTCGGCTGCATACTTCATGACTTATAAAGCGCGGCTTGTTCTTTCTTTGCATCGCTACCGCTATTACTCCTCCTTTATTCGCTGCTGCGCTTCATGTCCGGGCATCGTAGTTGAAGCATTCTCCTTCTTACGGCCGCTGCTGAACTTATAGCTCAGCAGTAAGGTCACGCTCCGAGTATCCCAGGTGCGGCTGGTATAACCTTCTACACCTGGCGTACGCCGGTAGTCCTGCCGGTCAATGCGGGTATGCCAGAGGTCCCGCATATTCAGCCTGATGTTCACCTTATCTTTCCAAAGCTTTTTGCTAATGCCGGCATGCATATACCATACCGGGGCATCTTCATACTGCGCATAGGGCTGCCGGGTATTGTATTCGGTAAACAGCTCTGCAGTCCAGGTACCCAGGAAGAATTGCTGTGTAGCATTCAGCACCGCATAGCCGCCATACCATGCTCCGCCGCCCCATTCCGGCGCATTGTGGCTGCTGATATACTGCAGCATCAAAGAAGGTCGCAGCTGCCACCAGGGCCTGAGCTTCAGCGTCCCTTCCAGCAGGCATCCCCAGCGGTCAACAATCCCGGTATTAGCGGCCTGCAGGTACACACGATCTGCAACAGGGACCACTACCGTACCGATATCATTTTGTATACGGCTATAGGAAAGCGTAACAGAGCAACCGTCTTTGAGCAGGTAGGCCAGCTCCAGGTTATCTGAAAGGCAAGGCAACAGTCCGGCATCGCCCGCACGGTAAGTATAGCGATCCTGTGGCCATGCGAAAGGATTGAGATCGGTATAATCGGGGCGATCGATGCGCCGGTTATAAGAAAGCTGCAGGCAGTGCCGGGAGCTGTTGTCGATCGCATAGCCCAGGAAAACTGCAGGAAAGGCATTGAGGTAGCGGCGGCTGGTCGCTGTTGCGCTGCTATCGGCACTCCCTGTCGTCGCTGTATGTTCCAGGCGCAGCCCCAGTTGCAGCGACCATTTGTTAAGTATCGTCCTGTAATCCAGGTAAGCTGCCATAATGGATTCGTTATACCGGAAGCTGCCCGAAGTGCGTAAGGTATTGCCATCGTTATCCATAAGGTAAGCGGCTGTATAACGGTTCCGGCTCCAGCCTGCCTTCACGCCGCCTTCCAGCCGGTGCCTGCCGGCGAAAGGCCATGCCATATCCGCTTTCAGCGCATACACCTTTATCTCGGCATTTGTATTACCAGACAAGGCTTCCCTGCTGGTCGCTTCATAGCCCTGCGGCCTGAAGCGGGTTTCATTTAGGGGAGATTGCTCCTGGTCGTAAGCAGTATAATCGGCACGCAGCTGTACTACCCTTCCACTTGTATCCCAGCTGTGGCTGTAGCTGAACCCATAGTCCTGGTTCACTGTACGGCTATTGTTCCCGTTCTGTACCTGCGTCAAAGTATCTGAAACAGTCCCCTGCTGGAGCCCTTCCCCAGTCGTATTTTGCCGTAGCTTACGGTACATATAGCTTGCCGTTGCACTCCAGCGGTCGCGCTTCGAAGGTATCCACTCGGCGCCAAGCGTACCCATTACACGGTCCATATGCGTACGTGCAGTGGTTTGCTGATGCAGCTGCTGTGCCTCATTTTTTCCGTAACGGCGCTCAGTGGTGATGTCGGCGATACCATCGCCGTTATAGTTGGATCCGTTGGCATAAATATTGAGCCGCCCCGTGCTGAAGTTGGCCGTTGCATTCTGAAGCAGGCGGGTACAGCGGCCTTGTATATTTTCCGACTGCAAGGTGCCGTTCAACCCCTTTGCCTTGCCCTTCTTCAGGTAGATGCGGATGAGGCCGCCATTGCCGGTGGCGTCGTATTGCGCCGGCGGCTGTGCTATGATCTCGATGCGGTCAAGCAGGCCGGAAGGTAAATTCTTAAGGTAATCGGCCAATGCGGTTTCATCCATGGTTACCGGCCTGTCGTCGATCCATATGGCAACATGATCTTTTCCTTTAATGCTCAGCCGGTCATTCCCGGTTTGCACACCCGGCGCCTGCTCCAGGGCCTCCCAGGCATTACCGGCCGTCAGCATACGGCCAGGATGTAATACAACGCGACCAGGCTCCCGCTCGATAGCCTCCTGCCTGGCGCTGATGGTAACGGCCTGCAGCGCAGTTGCTGTAGCAGACATCTGCACCTGCAAAGACGGGCCCGACGTATCGGAAGGCAACAGCAGCAGACGCTCCGAGCGGTATATCCCGTAGCCTAAAGCCGTAACCTGTATACTCCAGGCGCCCTCCTGCGGGGCAGGCAACGCAAAAGTCCCGTCGGCAGTGCTTAAAGTGCTTCCGCGCAGCTGGGAATCGGGCAGCTGGTACAGTTTGATGGCCGCTCCGGGAAGGGGCAGGTTGTTCTCATCGGCTATCGTACCACGGATCATTTTTTGCCGGGCGAGCAGGGTACCGGGAAGCAGACAAAGGTACCCGATCATCCGGCTTCTGATGGATTGGAATAACATAATGCTTTTACATAAGGTTGCTGCAATTAACGATGCCTATAGCTTTCTCATTTTTATTTTAGGCGAACCGCAAGCCCATGCCGGCATATACCCCGGCATGGGTCTCTAAAGCCGTTTACGGCTTCAAAATGGTCGTTTACGCTCCGGAACCGGTTATATCTGCTAAAACGTGGTGATCCCTGGGTTAAATGGTATTTTTGATTTCCTGTTATGACTGCAGCCGCATCAAAACGATACTACCTGGCCGGGAACCGCCTGCTGACCCATATTCTCTTCTGGATCGGCTATGTGCTGGTGCATACCGGTGTGCATATCGATGCCGGCGATCCCATGCTGGAGTATCTTTTGTATGAGACCTTTACCCTGCCTGGCGCTATTCTGGTGGCCTATGTCAACCTGAATGTCCTCTATCCTCTATTCTTTTTCCGGAAACGCTATGCTGCGTTTACCTTTTCAGCAATCCTCCTGCTTTTTGCGGGCTCGGTACTGAACCGTTTCCTCCAGGAGCGTGTAGTGGAGCCGGTATTCCTACCCGACACTACTACACCCGAATCGATATGGGTATGGTATATGTTGCTGAAGAGCATGCTGTGGTACCTGGGTCCCGTACTGCTGTTCACAATGGTAATAAGGGTAACGGAACAGGGCTTCCGTACCGAGCAGCTGAAACAACAAGCCGACAGCGAGAAGCTGCAGGCAGAGCTCAACCTGCTGAAAGCCCAGGTGCACCCGCATTTCCTGTTCAATACGCTCAACAACCTGTACGCCCTGACGCTTGAAGCTTCTGCCCGGGCGCCGGAAGTTGTGTTGAAGCTTTCGGACCTGATGAGCTATATGCTTTATGATTCCCGTTCGGAAACTTTAGCGCTGGATAAAGAGATCGCACATATCCGGAATTATATTGCGCTGGAAAAGCTACGCTATGGCTCCAGGCTGGCGCTGTCCCTCAAGGTATCGGGGGCAACGGAACACTTTCCTGTTGCCCCCCTGCTGTTGCTGCCCTTTGTTGAGAATGCCTTTAAGCATGGCGCCGCCAATGCTACCGGCGATGCCTGGATCAGCATTGAGATCAGCGTGGATGCCTCGCTGCTGTCGGTAAGGGTGGAAAACAGCTGCCCGGAAACAACACAACCTTCGGTGGCACACAGTGGCATCGGGCTGCAGAATGTACGCCGCCGGCTGGCCCTTTTATACGACAGAGAGCATACCTTGGACATTGTACAGGAGCCTGGCCGGTACAACGTTCATTTAACCCTCAACAATACTACTGCATGACGCTGAAATCTCAAAAGACCCGCTGCCTGGTCGTAGACGATGAGCCGCTCGCCGCAGGTATCCTGCGCAAATACATCGGGCAGCTGGAAGACCTCGAGCTGGTCGCTACCTGCGGCGATGCCTTCGAGGCCATGTCCCTGCTGCAACGGGAACCGATCGACCTGATGTTCCTCGACATTCAGCTGCCCGGGCTTACCGGCATCGGCCTGCTGAAAGCCTTGTCCCGCCCACCGGCTGTAGTTCTGACGACTGCTTACCGTGAATATGCGATAGAAGGTTTCGAGCTGCAGGTGCTGGATTACCTGGTGAAACCAGTTCCTTTTGAACGTTTCCTGGCAGCAGTCAATCGTTTTTATGCCCTGTATCGACCGCCTACCCGGCTTCCGGCAACGATGCCGCCGCCCGGAGCCGCACAGGAGCACGCTTTTCTCTACCTCAAGGCGGATAAAAAAATGATCAAGGTATTCCTGAAAGATATCAGCTATATAGAGAGCCTGAAGGATTATGTGCGGGTCAGGACGGCCGATAAAGTGATCATTACCTATCAGCGCATCTCCACGCTTGAAGCGCAATTACCGGCAACAATGTTCTTGCGCATCCATCGCTCCTTTATCGTGGCGATCGATAAGATCAGCGCATTCAACATGACGGCCATTGAAGTAGGCGATACGGAGCTGCCGATCGGCCGGCAATACAAAAACCAGGTATTGAAAGCCCTGGGCCTGTAGGCGCCATTCTTAAAAATAAACGACGGGCAACAAACGTTCGGTTGCTAAAGAGCGCCTATGCTATAACAAGCACATTCCGCATGAAATACCCCTGCAGGAGCGCTGCCTCCTCATTACAGCATTAATGAACTCGCGGTCCGTCGCAGCTGATCCGCGCTCTCAAAGCGTTTTGCCGGCCTCACAGCATTTTATACAGACAATAAGCATTGCCGATGGCCTGAATGAGCTCCCGGCCAAAGATTCGCTGGTCAGCTCTGTTGCGTACTACCGCCTGAAAGAAACGAGGGCCAATACAGCTTGTTGGTTTTGTTCTATTTTCCCCCTGCCTCCGGAAATACCTTTGAATAAAAAAAGAAATGGAAGCAACCACAACAGCGCGCCTGGCAAACGGCCGCATCAAATCCGAAAAAGAAAAACACCCCGTACTGGTCATCGGGGGTAATGGTAAAACCGGCCGCAAGGTCGTCAAGCGGCTGGAAGCTATGAGCTGGTCCGTCAAAAATGCCTCCCGTTCGGGCGAGATCCACTTCGACTGGCATGACACGCGCAGCTGGGCCGGTGCATTGCAAGGCATGCAGTCGGTATATATTACTTATCAGCCCGACCTGGCCGTAGCCGGCGCCACTGAAGCCATCAGCAGCCTGGCAGAAGTGGCTGTAGCTGCCGGCGTAAAGAAGCTCGTGCTGCTTTCGGGAAGGGGTGAGCAAGAGGCTCAGGAATGCGAAACGATTGTTATGAATACCGGCCTTGACTGGACGATTGTACGCGCCAGCTGGTTTTGCCAGAACTTCAGCGAAGGCAGCTTCTACGAACCTGTAATGGCAGGCCAGGTTGCGCTACCGGCGGGTAATGTTGGCGAGCCCTTTATTGATGCCGACGATATTGCTGCTGTCGTCGTTGCTGCAATCACGGAAACCGGTCATGAGCGCGAGATTTACGAAGTCACCGGTCCGCGCCTGCTGACCTTCCGAGAAGCGGTAGCAGAGATCGCCAGGGCTACAGGCAAAATCATCCATTATCAACGTATCTCTATGGAGGCTTACGCAACGGAGCTGGCCGCTTACGAGCTACCTGCCGACCTTATCTGGCTCATTACCTATTTGTTTACTGAAGTGCTCGATGGCCGTAACGAAAAGATCGGCGACGGCGTAGAAAGAGCGTTGGGTCGTAAGCCCACCGACTTTACCGACTTTGCGCGGAAAGCCGCTGCAGAAGGGGCTTGGGCCGAAGGGATTGTGCGATAATATTATTGCTACGCAGCACAGCTCATCGCCACAACATAGTGTAACCGTTTTTTTCAATCACTACGTTTGCCGGGAAACATCCTTTCTGTCTTTAAATAGACTATGGATAGGCAGATGTGTTGCAGTGCTCTCATTCATAACACAGCATAGTCTCGTTCTATGTCACCTGGAAAACATTCTTCCAGTCTTTGAATAAACTATATTTACGTAGCTGCGTTGCATTGTAACGCAGCTACAGTTGTATTAAACGTGGTATGATACGGCTTCGATATACTTTTTCAGGTACCTGCCGGTAAGCGATCCTTTGTGCTGCACGATCTGCTGCGGTGTGCCTTCGAAAACGACTTCTCCCCCTTCGATCCCTGCTCCCGGCCCCATATCGATAATCCAGTCGGCCTGACGGATCACATCAAGGTTGTGCTCAATGATCACCACCGAATTGTTTGCTGCGATCAGGGTTTCAAAAATAATTATCAGCTTTTCGACGTCTGAAGGATGCAGCCCGCTGGTCGGCTCATCAAAAATGAAGAAAGATCCTTGCTGCTCCATTTCGGTTGCCAGCTTAAGCCTTTGCCGCTCCCCACCCGAAAAGGTATCCAGCGACTGCCCCAGGTTCATATAGCCTAAACCGGTGCGTTCGATCTGCCGCAGCACGGCAGCCACATCGCTGTGCGCAAAAAAAGCGATTGCTTCCGATACATCCATATGCAGCACTTCGCTGATATTCTTTCCCTTGTAGGTATAGCCCAATGCTTGTTGCCGGTAGCCGGTCCCTTTACACCGCTCACAGGTTTCCACGACATCATCCATGAAAGCCAGATCGAGCGTGATCTGCCCCAGGCCGCGGCATTCGGGACAGGCGCCTTCCGCATTGGAACTAAAGAGCGAAGCGCTTACCTTATTTGCTTTACTGAACAAGCCCCTGATCTCGTCGAAGATACCGGAATAAGAGGCGAGGTGCGACCGGCGAGACCCGTTCAGCGGCTTTTGATCTATGATCCGCACATCCGGCACATATTGCGGCAACACATAGTTGATCAGGCTGCTCTTGCCTGAGCCGGCGACTCCGGTTACCACCGTCATGATACCTTCGGGTATGCGTACAGAGACCTCTTTCAGGTTGTGCACATTTGCCTCTTTGATGTCAACATAACTTTGCGCAATACGGGGACGGAGATTCAGTGCCCTGTCCTGCCGGAAGAAAGCCCCGGTGAGCCCTTTCGACCGTTTCAAACCCGCCAGGGTACCTTCAAAAACAATTTCGCCGCCCAGCTTGCCGGCTCCGGGGCCCATATCGACGATATGATCAGCAATGGCGATCACATCAGGATCATGCTCTACAATCAGTACGGTATTGCCTTTATCCCTCAGCTGGATGACCTGCCGGTTCAGCCGGTCGACATCGCCGGGATGCAGGCCGGTGCTGGGCTCGTCGAAGATATAGACCAGCCCTGTAAGGCTGCTGCCCAGGTGCTTGACCATTTTAATCCGCTGCGACTCTCCTCCCGACAAGGTACTGGTCTCCCGGTCGAGACTCAGGTAAGACAAGCCGATATCGCTCATATAGCCCAGCTTTTTCAATAGTTCATCCAGTAAAGAGCTAAGCGTCTTTTCTTTAATCGAACGGATAAATGCGGTAAGCGCATCGATCTGCATGGCGGCGCATTCTGCGATATTTTTGCCGTCGATCCGGCATTGCAGCACTTTTTTATTCAAACGGCTGCCCTTGCAGGCCGGGCAGTCTTTCCTGACGACAACTTCCCTGATCATCTCCTCGTTCCGTATAACCTCCTTTGCATCCCGCTTCAGGAAGCTCCGTTCGATACGCGGGATCAGTCCTTCATATTTAACCGTCTTACCCCACTCCCGCGCTGGATGCGGCGGCTTGTGCGGCCGGGCATACAACAGCATTTCCCATTCCTCATTGGTATAATCCTTCAGCTTTTTATCATTGTCAAAATACCCGGAATGCACATAGCGCAGCCAGCGAAAGGCGCCCGGACTGAAGGTAGGAAAACGGATCGCGCCTTCGTTGAGGGAGCGTTCTTTATCCAGCATACGATCGATATCAATACGGGTTACTTTACCCAACCCTTCGCATTCCGGACACATGCCCTGGGGGTTATTGAAAGAAAAGACATTTGAATAGCCCACGAAAGGTTTACCTGCCCTTGAAAAAAGCAAGCGCAGCAGAGCATAGATATCGGTAGCGGTACCCAGGGTAGAACGGGCATTACCGCCGATCTTTTTCTGGTTAATAAGGATCGCTACATTCAGGTGCTGAATGCTGTCTACCTCCGGCCTTCCCATGTGCGGCAGACGGTTGCGGATATAGCTGTCATAGGTTTCATTCAGCTCACGCTGTGCTTCTGCACCTATCGTATCGAAGACCAGCGAAGACTTACCGGAACCGGATACTCCCGTAAATACCGTGATCCTGTTCTTGGGTATTTTAAGAGAGACATTTTTCAGGTTATTGCTGTGCGCGTGCCTGATAATAATAGATTCCATAACAGTCGCGGTTTAATTTATCCAACCATTACTGCTTTCATTTGTTCATGCAGGAACCATGGCCGACCGAAACATAACATATCTCTAAAACCCTTACCTTTAAGCCTGATGACCTTCGCAGAGCAAGCCATTCGTTTCAACCAGCAGCTGCATTATACCGGCGGCCCGCTCCCGGAAGGGATCAGGGTCATGAACCCTTTTACCGAGCCCGCAGTGATGAAGCTTGTCAAGACTTTTTATCATCAATATTACGAGGATAACCAGCCGCGGCGGCTTATCCTCGGCATCAACCCGGGCCGCTTCGGTGGCGGGCTTACGGGTATCCCCTTTACCGATCCCAAAAGACTGGTGCAGGTATGCGGTATTCCTTACCAGGGCAAAGTGACGCACGAACCATCATCGGTCTTTATTTATGATATGATCGCCGCTTACGGGGGACCTGTGGCTTTTTACAAAGACTATTATATCAGCTCACCCTGCCCGCTCGGGTTCACGACAACCGATGCGGCAGGAAAAGAGAAGAATTACAATTACTACGACAGCAAAGCCTTGCTGGAAGCCACGGAGCGCTTTATGCTGGACAGCCTGCGGCAGCTCGTCGCGATGAATGTGCAAACAGATGTCTGCTTCTGCCTCGGCGCCGGCAAGAACGAACAGCACCTTAACCGCCTGAATGCACAGCATCGCTTCTTCGGAAAGATCGTTGCGCTGGAACATCCCCGTTACATCATGCAATATAAAAATCCATCCAAAGGAATGTATATCGAAAAATACGTGCAGGCTCTGAAAGGACCAGCGTGACCGAAAACAACATGTTATGAGTATCAGGCTGAAAAGAGTATATGAAGATCCTTCGCCGGAGGATGGCTTTCGCATACTGGTGGATCGCTTATGGCCCCGTGGGCTGAAAAAAGAAGATGCAGCGATCGACAACTGGCTTAAAGCCATTGCGCCTTCCACAGCGCTGCGTCAATGGTTCAACCACGACCCGGAACGGTGGCAGGTCTTTAAGGAAAAATACCGCGGCGAGCTGGAAGGCTCAGAAGAACTAAAGGAGCTTAAAGCGCTGCTCAAAAAACACAAAACAGTGACTCTGCTGTATGGCGCGAAAGACGAGGAGCATAACCAGGCTGTCGCGTTGAAAGCCTTTCTCGGCCGGCAGCGAAAAGCAACTTAGCATGATTGAGTTCAACCGGGTAAGCAAATCCTATCATCAGCGCAAAGTGATCGACGACCTGAGCTTTACGGTAAAGGAAGGTGAGAACTTCATCTTGCTGGGCACCAGCGGCTGCGGCAAGACCACCACGCTGAAGATGATCAACCGGCTGGTGAGCCCCGATACGGGTATCGTACGACTCGATGGGGAAGACATCGGCGGGCTGCCCGTCGAGCAGCTGCGCCGGCGCATCGGCTACGTATTGCAGCACAGCAGTCTCTTTCCTCATTATACCGTTGCCGAGAACATTGCGGTAGTGCCGCGCCTGCTGGGCTGGAACAAACCGAAGATCGACGGACGCTGCCGGCAGCTGGCGGCAAAGCTGCGACTGCCCGAATCCTGCCTGCACAGCTATCCGGGGCGCCTGAGCGGCGGCGAAGCCCAACGCGTGAACCTGGCCAGGGCGCTGGCCGCCGATCCGCCCCTGCTCCTGATGGACGAACCCTTCGGCGCGCTGGATACGATCACACGTGCAGCGATCCGCAGGGAATTCCTGGATCTCGACGAGCTGAAATCCAAAACGATCATGATGGTCACGCATGATGTACAGGAGGCCTTTGAGCTGGGCGATACCATATGCCTTATGGACAGCGGACGCGTGATGCAGACCGGCAGCCCGGCGGAGCTGCTGTTCCGGCCGGCGAATAACTTTGTAAGGGATTTTTTATCGGGCGCGTATACACAGCTCATCTATACCGTGGTGCACCTGTCGGACCTCTGGCCCTGGTTGGAGCAGAACAGCGACGGACAGGATAGCGACAACGTCTTCTCTGGAAAAAATACACTATGGGATGCCATTACGGCTGTTCCGGATAAGAATGACCACACCTTACGACTGCGTATCCGGCACGAAGCCGCAGAAAAAAGCGTATCGCTGGAAGGATTACTGACCGCATTGAACCATTACCAAAAGCACCGTTAATGCAGGAACAACCGACACTATGGGCCTTTATGCAACAGCAGAGCGACAAGCTGCTGGACCAGACGTTGCAGCATATCGGGCTTACCTTTATCTCCTTGCTGATTGCTGTGCTGATAGGCTTGCCGCTCGGTATTGCTATTGCCCGCAAAGAGAAGCTCTCGGGTCTTGTGCTTGGCTTTGCCGGTATTTTACAGACTATTCCCAGCATTGCCTTGCTGGGCTTTATGATCCCCCTGTTCGGTATTGGTCCCAAGCCGGCGATCATCGCACTGTTCCTCTATGCCCTGCTTCCCGTGATCCGCAATACCTATACGGGCATCAGGGGTGTTGACCCCAATATCAGGGAAGCCGCGCGGGGACTGGGTATGAGCAGTCGTCAATCACTGTTTAAAGTGGAGCTGCCCCTGGCCATGCCCGTGATCCTGGCAGGTATCCGTACCGCTACCGTGATCAACGTCGGCGTAGCGACGCTGGCAGCTTATATCGCTGCCGGCGGATTGGGTGAATTTATCTTTGGGGGAATCTCCCTCAACAATACGAAAATGATCCTGGCCGGAGCGATACCGGCCGCGCTGCTGGCGCTGCTCTTCGACTTCCTGCTATCGCGGCTGCAGCGGCTGCGGCTGAAGAAGACCAGGGCGGTATTGCTGCCTTTGGTATGCCTGCTCACGCTGTCCTCTTTTTATATGCTGCCGGCCATGTATCATAAAGGGCTGCTGGCCGGCTTTACTCCCGAGTTCATGGGCAGGCAGGATGGTTATCCCGGGCTCAAACAGTGCTACGGGCTTAATATCCGTACGGTAGTGATCAGCGATGCCGTGATGTACCAGGCCGCCTACGAAAAGCAGCTCGACGTGATCAGCGGCTACAGCACCGACGGACGCATCAAAGCTTTTGACCTGGTTACCCTTGATGACGATAAAGGCATTTTTCCACCCTACTATGCGGCGCCGATTGTACGGCAGGCTGTGCTCGACCAGTACCCCGAGCTGGAAAGCACCCTGGAAAAGCTGGCGGGCCAGATCAATGACTCCGTGATGACAGAATTGAATTACTGCGCCGACTACCGGCACGAGCCGCCGGAAAAGATTGCTGCCGATTTCCTCCGGTCCCGTGGTCTGTGGCGCCCCTCCCGTGAAGGCCATAAAGGGATCATCCGCATTGGCTCCAAGATCTTTGCCGAGCAATACATACTGGTCAGTATGTATAGTATACTGATCAAAGGTTATACTGATCTCGACGTAGCCACCAAAACGGGCCTGGGCGGTACCAAGATTTGCTTCGATGCCCTGACCAACGGCGAGCTGGACCTCTACCCCGAATACACGGGCACCGGCTTCCTGGTGATGCTGCAGCCGGATGCCGCAACTGTCGAAAGAATGACGGCGAACAAGGATACCTTGTACCAATATGTAAGGAAAGCTTTTCAGCAGCGCTACGGGATCCGCTGGCTGTCGCCGATCGGCTTCAACAACGCCTATGCCTTAATGATGCGCCGGGAACAGGCCCTGCAGCTGGGTATCCGGAGCATCAGCGACCTTTCTGCAAAGCTGCACTAAGCTTGCTTCTCCACGTGCTCAAAAAGTATCCGGTATCAAAGTGCTTGTGCACACCAACTTTGAAGCCCGGGCCTGGTACAATAAACGAGGCAAGAGCCACCGGGCTGCGCTTTCACAGCATTCCGCTTTGAAAGCCGGCCTTATGCTACTTTTCTCCAGGTTAAAAAACTGGCACGATTTTTGTTTGTTATAAAATATGAAACAAAATGAGCTGGCAGAAAAAATCAGGATTCTATTCAAGTCCTGGATCGCGCTGGATTTCATTCGTTTCACTTGGCGTTACCGTCCCAGGCAGGGCGGCATGCATTATGAATGTACGCTTGAGTGGCATAAGCGTTCGCTGACGTTGTCCATCCCCGCGCAGATCATGACGGATGTGGAGGCAGCTGTGGAAGCTTTTAAGCAGCAGCTTCGCCTGCAGGGCTATCCCGGTCTTCTGCTCCCCAGGCATTTGTTTGAACAAAAGCACAATACCAACCCAACAATACCAAGATGCAGCAAGCCCCTATATCTTTAGGGGCTTTTTTTTATGTGTGTTTGTTCGAACACATCCGTTCCCTAAGAGAAGTCAAGTTTTAAAACTTGACTTCTCTTAGGGGAAAGCTGGTTTCTTAACCGCATCGTTTATTTCACCAGGCCCAGCTGTATAGCCACGCGGATAAGGCCTACCGTGTTCTTCACGTCCAGCTTCTGTATCAGGTTGTTGCGATGATTCTCAGCGGTATGATAGCTGACAAAGAGCTTCTCGGCGATCTCACGGGTTGTGTATTCTGCAGCAATGAGTTCAAGCACTTCTTTCTCCCTTTGCGTGAGCTCGGGAACAACGCCTTTGCTCTGCGATTGATACTTAAAATGCAGCATATTCTGCATCAGCTGCTCCTTAAGAGAGGTATCGATATATTCCTTATCTTCTGCTACGGCCTCTATTGCTTCCAGCAAGGTTTCCGGCTCCGCTCCCTTCAGCAGGTATCCTTTGCAGCCGCGCCGCATCATCGTGGTCACCATAGAAGGCGCGTCCAGGCTGGTCAGCACCAGTATCTTCATGTCCGGGTACTTTTCCCGCAGCTCAGGCACCAGGTCCTTGCCCGTACGGTCGGGCAGGAGAATGTCCAGCAGCAATACATCCGGCCGGTAATAGTCCAGGCCTTCCAGCAGCTGGGCGGCATTGGTATGCGTAGTGAGGACCAATATATGCTTGTAGGGTTGCAGCAGGGCAATCAGGCCGCTGATCACCATAGGATGGTCGTCGGCAATAGCAATATGTATATTTCTCATAAGCTTATTTTTTATCGTCTGACACAAGGGTAAAGGAAACATTGACCGAAGTCCCCTGCGGATTGCGGGTATGGATATCAATGATACCGTTAAGCGCTTTCAGACGCATCTGGATACTTTTCAGGCCCATTTTATTTTCCAGGGCATCCTGTTCATTGCTAAAGCCGACGCCATCATCCTCTACCGTAATGCTGATAATGTCTTCCCTGCAGTTCAGTTGCACCAGTGTATTGGTTGCCTTGGCATGCTTGATCGTATTCTGCACCAGCTCCTGTACGATGCGGTAAATGCTGATCTCCATATCTGCCGACAACCGGGGAATATCGCCGTAATGCTGAAAGTGTATGCGCAGCCCCGTCATGCGGGTAATGTTGTTGCAGAAATAGCTGATCGCCGGAATAAGCCCCTCTGTGAGCAAAGCATCCGGCATCAGGTTATGTGCCGACAATCTTAGCTTCCGGCTGGTATGATCGAGCTGATGGACCAGGTTGGCATAGCTTCCCGAATGTTTGATATCGGGATATTGGATCGGCAGCGCATTGAGCCCCATTTTGACGATAGAAAGCTCTACCATGATATCATCGTGCAGCTGTCGTCCGATCCTGCTGCGTTCTCTTTCTTCCCCTTCGATCACTGCTTTCAGCTGCTCCACCTTTTGTTCCTGCTCAGAAACTTTCGCTTTCTGCAGCTGCAATCTTTGTTTCTGGAATACGATCACCATCAAGATGATGATCAGCAACACTGCCGCAACGATACCGATAAACAGACTCTGGTTATGGCTTAGCCTTGCCTGCGCGAGCGCCAGCTGGAGCTTGCTTTCCACCAGCTCCCTGTCTTTTTCAGCAGTACGGTACCGTACTTCCATCTGGCTGATCGCATGGACCATCTCTTCATTCATTGTACTGTCACGCAGCCGTACATAGTCGCTCTGGTAAGCAAATGCCTGCTGATAATCGCCCAATTGCCGGTAAACACCCGTGAGGTAATCCAGTATGTCCAGGCGGTTTTGGCGCGAACCGGTTTCTTTGCTGAGCAAAAGGGCTTTTTTAAGATAAGGGATGGCCTCCCTGTAGTGCCCCGACATATACTCGAGCCCTCCAACTCCTTTGAAGAAGTCGGGCGTGGTGAAGGCCTGATCCCGATCCAGCACCAGCGCCGAATCGTAGTAGCGTCTTGCCTCTTCCAGCCGTCCCTTATCCACGCTGGACTGGCCCAGGCTGAGATAGGTCGTGAAAGCGTAGCCTTTTCTTCCTAACGATAAGTACAGCGGCAGGGACTTTCGGAAATACTTCACAGCCGAGTCGATACCATCACTGGTTTTCTGGTTGCCGTAAGCATTGCCGATGCTGGTATAGGCCGCGGCCACCAGACCTGTATCGCCTGCTCTTTGCGCCAGCTGCTCCAGCAGGCTGAGGTAATGCAGGGCCAGCTTCAGCTTTCCCATCTCGGCAAAGGCTCCGCCGATACCACCGTAGCTGAGCATCAGGGATTGTGTATCGGTCTTCTTTTGCCTTTTCTGTACATCCAGCGATTTAAAATAATACTGAACGGCGGTATCATGCTTGTTTTCGGCTATATAAGCATTACCCAGGTTGTTGTATAAGCGGGTCAGCACCCTATCGCTCACCGGTACCTTTCCCACATAGGTAAGCGCCTCAAGAAAACAGGCCTTGGCTGCAGGATAATCGGCTTTGACATTGTGCAGGCAGGCGCCCAACGAGATCAGCGACCGCATGACAAAGTCTTTGTTCTGCGACTGCCTGCTGAGCGATAATGCTTCCCTGGACAACGCCAGAGCGCTGTCGGGAAAATGGAACTGGATATCCATAGAAGTCCGGATCAATGATGCGATCGTTGCCGAATCGCTAGCCTTCCGGTATTCCTGCTGGGCATGGAGCTTTTGCCTGCAGGCAAAGCACAGCACCACGACCCATAGGATCGCTACCGGCTTACCGGCCCATAGCCTGCCAAAGCGCTTTTTCATTTTTTTCAAAAGTACGACGATCCTCCGCCAGGAAGTGCGCCGGCGGCATAGATGTTTTCATTCATTTTCCGGGAAATGGATGCTTTCATCCCTATACCGTATGTAGCATTATCCTGTCTCTTCAATTAGATTTGTAGTACCTCCTGCCCAAACACCACCACCCGGCCCGGAACCGAAGCGTAAGCAATTTAAGCATTATATAATGCCCTTAGCGGCAATATCGAGACTCTATGCAATACTACCACACTTCCTCCCGTCCGCCGGGCCTGTATGCGCGAAGCTATACCGCACGATTGTCCCGCTCTTTGTTACGCTGGTTGCTGCCGGCGTTGCTCTGTTGCTTTCTGCCCATGCTGAGCAGCGGGCAGAGCTATAACCAACGTCCCGAATTCCTTAAGGCCAACAGCGTCTGGACGCTTACCCCGGACAACCCGCCCTGTGCTCTTAACTTCAATACGCCTCCCCTGGCGATGACACCGGCAAGCATGTACTCTTTTGACGAGGGCATGGCTTCTGTCGCCGACCCCGCGACCGGCGCGCTGCTGTTTTATTCTAATGGCCGCACCTGCTGGAATGCCAGCTTCAACATTATGCTCAATGGGGATACGCTTTTCGGCAATACACAATGGATGAGCAGCTGGGAAGAGAGCGGCGGCTTTGGCAGCACAACGCAGGGTGTCTGCATTGTTCCTTTTATCGATCAGCCGGGCAAATACTATCTCTTTTCCTTGTGCGGCCCCACCTCCTGGCTCACCGGTAATCCGCCGCCGCCAACAACCTTCCTTTTCTATTCCGTGATCGACATGTCCCTCGACGGCGGCCTGGGCGGTATCGTGCCGGGCCAGAAGAATATACCTCTGGGCGGCACGGGGCCGCTCAGCGAAAGCATGATCGCTATTCCGGGGGATAATTGCGACATATGGCTGATGGTGCACGATTTTCTTAATCCTGTATTCAAGGCCTTTCATATTACCCGCAATGGCGTGGATCCTAATCCTGTAATTTCTACAACCGGAGCGCAGATACAGGGCCCTTCGGGTCAGGGAGCTTATCGTGTGGGCGCTATGACAGTTTCGCCCGACCGGAAAAAACTCGTCATCACCAGCTGCTCATCCGGTATGGGCTCCGGTCCAACCACCGGCGTATTGCTGTCCCGTTTCGATCCGGAAACCGGGCAGGTAAGCGATGCCGTACAGGTAGGCCGGTCGCTGGATGCCTATACCGCGGCTTTTTCCCAGAACAGTAACCGGCTATATACCGTGGTGCCTGATCCCCTGGATATATTCGGCCCTGCGTCCCTGCTCCAATACGACATCTCGGTACATGATTCAGCCACCATCATGGGGACACAGACGCTCGTCAGCCCGGCATCACCACCATGGGCCTGCCTGCGCTTGTACGATAATAAGATCTATGCGATCACCCCCTTCTTTATGTCCGATTCGCTTTGGGTGATCGGCCAGCCCGACCTTGCGGGCACTGCCTGCGACTTTCATTACTCCGGCTTTGCTTACGGCGCCCCGGTTTCCTCCCTGCCCTCCGAAGTGGTGTATGCTTACCCACCCGACACAACGCGTATGCGGGAAGACACAACGGTGTGCCGTCATAATGGCAACCTGGAAACAGCCACGCTCACTGCGCCTACAGGCTACATCGCTTATACCTGGAACGATGGCAGCACCGGCGTCAGCCTGGATGTCGATGCACCGGGCACCTATTGGGTGCTGTGCCGCGACAGCTGCCATCCTCTTATCGATACCTTTATTGTAAAGCCGGGCGCCGACATTTCTTTTACGCTCGGCAGCGATACACTGATCTGTAAAGGCGATGCGCTGGAGCTGAAGGCTACTGTTCCCGGCGGGAACTACCGCTGGCAGGACGGCAGTACGGGAGAAAGCTATACCGTATCGGAAGGCGGCCGGTACTGGGTAGCCGTAACCGCCCAGGGCTGCCAGGCCAACGATACGGTTACCGTGGATATGGTAGATGTCAGGCAAGCCCTGGGGGACGATATTGTGCTCTGCCAGGAAGAGGCGGTCCATGCGACCATTACACTGCAGGCCAATGCGCCGGCCGGGGCGCAGATACTATGGTCGGACGGCAGCCATGCGCCTCAGCTACCGGTTGCAGATACCGGCGTCTATTGGGTGCAGGTTACCGACAATACCTGCTCCGGCTCCGATACGCTGAAGATCACGGAGCAGATCTGCACCTGTGTGGTGAATATGCCCAATGCTTTTTCTCCAAATGGCGACGGCCTCAACGATGTGCTGCGCCCCGTGATCGCCAGCGGATGCCCTGTACGGCAATACATATTCAATATCTACAATCGCTACGGCAGCAGGGTCTACAGCAGCGCCGACCCTTCGGGCAGCTGGGACGGCAACTATTCTGGCGGACAACTGGCCGATGCGGGCACCTATATGTATGAGCTGACTTTCCTCGGCGGCGCAAAAGAGGTCAGGTACCAGAAGAAAGGAGATGTAACGCTGCTGCGCTAACCTTTCCCGGAAACCTGTATCCTGCAACGATCAAAATATTCCCTGATGAAACACTATATTTTCTTACAGCTGATCGGCCTCCTGCTTTGCGGCGCTGCCCATGCGCAGCGCGAGCAGGTATGGGCCTTCGGCGACAGCGCCGGCGTAAGCTTTAACAATATGCCGCCCCTCGCGCTCAAGACAAAGATACATTCCAATGAGGCCTGCGCCAGCGTATCCGAGCCCGGCGGGCAGCTGCTGTTCTACACCGACGGTAATATTGTATGGGACCGCAGCCACCTGGTGATGCCCAACGGGGCTTCGCTGATTAATGATGTGCCCTTTGGTCCTTTCGGCCCTACCTCCAGCACCGCGCAGGGCGCGCTTATTGTTCCTGTACCCGGCCAGCCGTTCCGTTATTATATTTTTTCTCTCACCTGCATCGAGCTGGGCGCTAACCGCGGCCGTTTGTATTACAGCGTGGTGGACATGAGCCTTAATGGCGGCATGGGTGATGTGGTGGCTGCAGGCAAGGGTACTTTGCTGGATTCAATGAACACCGAGCACATGACTGGTGTGGTGGGCGACCATTGCAATATATGGGTGCTGACCTTGTCCGTCAGCAATGCCAACACGGAACACATCAAGGCTTTCGAAGTAAACGATGCCGGTGTACAAACTGTTCCTGTCGTTTCTACCTTCAGCATTCCGACGACGACAGGCAGTAATTACGGCCAGATGGACGTATCGCCCAACCGGAAAATGTTGACCCTTAGCCGTGCGGTACCCTTTTCTTCTTTCGGCGGCGCGCTTGAATTGTTTGCCTTCGATCCGGCCACCGGGCAGGCTTCGGATCAACGCATACTGGATTCCGCCGGCAGGTACAGCGCCTGCTTTTCACCGGATAATTCCAAGCTGTACACCAATGCCGTTACAACGGCTTCAATCGTGCAATACGACCTGAATGCCGGGAGCTTGGCTGCTATCATCAGCTCCAGGACCAATATCGGCGCGGCCGGGGGCGGGGCGATCAGGAGGGGGCCTGACGGAAAGATCTATTGCGGCGGCAACAATGCGCTCAGCGTGGTGCAGCATCCCAACCTCGCAGGCACCGCCAGCACACTGGTCACCGATGCCCTACCACTACAACCCAATACATCCCTCATCTTCGGACTGCCGAATATAGTGCCGGAACTGAAGCGGGATACAGTGTACCAGAGCCTGGCAAGCAAGGCGCCCTGCTTCAGCACCAGCCATACCCTCCATGCGGCCGACGTAACCGGCTGGGATTATCAATGGAGCCATGGACCGGCCGGCCCTTCAGCTGCAGTAAGCGATCCCGGTACTTATTGGGTAAGCTACCATACGCCCCCCTGTGTTTTTCACACCGATACTTTCAGGGTAAACTTTGACGGGCAAAGCCCCCAGCTGCATGCCTTGGCTGGTTGCCGTAACGATACCAATGCCATGGCCTGGGCTGTGCCTGCTCCGGGCGACACGGCTACATATACCTATACCTGGTATAACGGCAGCGGCAGCCTGATCGTACGCGGCTCGCTGATGACCAACCATGGCGACACACTGCAACCGATAGCGGAAGGTCAATACCGGCTGAAGCTGGAAACCCTCAGCGGCTGCAGCACAACAATAAACATTGTAGTGCCGCCTCCCTCCCCTTACCGCGCCGCGTTCCAGCTATCGGATACGGTGATCTGTATGGGGCAGAACATCAGCTTTGCCAATACTTCATCCGGCGACATGCGCTCATGGTCCTGGCAGTTCGGCGACGGGCTGGACGCAGCAGTGAAAGACCCTACGCACACTTATCCGAATCATGGCGTTTACTCCGTGCAGCTGATTGCCGGCACAGATTATCCTTGCTTCGATACTGCGTTTGCTACCGTTATTGTCGACTCTTTGTTATCCGGCAGCTTTATTACCAGCAGGGATAGTGCCTGTACAGGTGAAGCCATTCTCTTTACACCTATGATCGACAGCACAGCCCTGAACCTTTCCTGGCAGTTTGGAGAAGACCGGATGTTCACCGGCAATGAAGCTGTACAGCATGCCTTTGAGCAGGACGGCCGGCAACAGGTAGCTGTAACCTTCCATTTCCGGGCATGCCCCGATCATTCCTTTACCCGGCAGGTCTCCATCTACCCTTTGCCGAAGGTCGACCTGGGTCCCGATTCCACACTCTGTCTCGACGGCAATCCGCTGTACCTGCAACCGCTGGGTCCTACGCCAGGTGGACCTTATCAAAGCCGTTGGAATACCGGCGATACATCCGCTTCGCTTAAGGTAGTGCACCCAGGCCGCTACAGCTTAACGCTCAGCTTACCCCCATTGGGCTGCAGCACAACCGAAAGTGTAGTGATTAATAAGGATTGCTACATCGATATTCCCAATGCTTTTACGCCCAACGGCGACGGGGTCAATGATTATTTCTTTCCCAGGCAACTGCTATCCCGGCGGGTAACCCGGTTCAGCATGCAGCTGTTCAACCGCTGGGGGCAGGTAGTATTTGAAACCCAAAATATCCATGGCAGGGGCTGGGACGGCCGCTTCAATGATAAGGACCAGCCTCAGGGCGTTTATATTTACCAGGTCGAAGCCGAGATCGACGGCCGGCGACAGGAACGCTACCAGGGTAATGTTACCCTGATCCGCTAAGGCGCTTCAGCAGGGTATTTCGTAATACAAGGCCGGCTTCTTCCCTGAAGGCGGCCTTGTTCTTGCTGCACAGGCGGCTGAACGGGGCACAAAGGATACGCTGACGATCTCTATACTCTATGTTAATTTGCGACCCGGTCTTTATAAATGAGCAGGGTCTTTACTTTGCTCCTATTGATCTTTTCCCATGACTTTTTGTTATTGGTGTAACAGCATTTACCGCGATCCATGCCCGATACGATTGTCCTGCAGCCCCGTTTTTCTGTCCTGTATACCGCATTGAAGCGTATCCTCCTTGTCGTATGGCTTCTTCAGGGCCTGCCTGCGCTGGCCTTTAAGGATACTGATCAAAATGGCAACGATACGATGATCTTCGTCAGCGATACACAAGCCCCTTTGTTTGTCGAACGACTGATCCACCGGACACCGTTCAACCGGACGGCCACCGGGCTGATCTTTGACGACATCCTCGGGAAGCGGCCGCAGCAGGTATTCCTGCTGGGCGATGTGGTCGCTGCGGGTTCAAAGCCCGCGCGCTGGACTCGCGTAGACCGGTTCCTGGACAGCATCAGGAAGGATAAAGGAGCGGTATGGGCCTGCCTGGGCAATCATGAATATCTGTACAGCGCCAAAGCAGGTGTCAGCGCTTTCCAGAAACGTTTTCCCGGACACAGCAAGACAGGTTATTATATCATCCGGGATTCCGTTGCTGTAGTGCTGCTGAACTCCAATCTCTCCCGTTTAACGACCGAAGAGCAGCGCCGGCAGGAAGCGTTTTATCAGGAGGCCCTGAGCACGCTGGACCGCAACGATTCGGTGCGCGTCATCATCGTCGCCTGCCACCATGCGCCTTATTCCAACAGCAAGGTGGTAGGCAGCAACCTGAAGGTCCGCGAGCAGTTTGCGGTGCCCTTCCTGCAAACGAAGAAGGGATTGCTTTTCCTGAGCGGCCACTCGCACAACTTCGAGCACTTCAGGATCGGAGGCAAAACATTTCTCGTGATCGGCGGCGGTGGCGGCATCCGCCAGCATCTGAATACCGGCGCCGACCGCATCGAATGCGAGAACGATGGCTGCCATCCGGCCTTTCACTACCTGATGGTCAAACGCCAGGTCGCCGCCCTGCAGATTACCTGCCGGGCGCTGAAGGATGATCTCAGCGCTTTTGAAAATGTACTTTCTCTGACGATCAACGGCGCCCATGCGGCATCCAGGTAGGCTACCTCCATGCTGGCCTACCTCCCGGCCAATACCGGCAACAATTCTACCTGCCCAAATGAACGATTCCTGCGCTGGCCTGTTGATTGCTGCATAGGGCGCGCTGAATACCGCCGTCCGTACTGCTTATCTCATGCGAAAATGGTTCACGACCTGGCTGGGGTTGCTCACCTGCAGCGTGCAGGCACAGCTTCCGGAATTCGATATCCGGCAGCGATCGATGTATTTGCCTGCCCCGCAGCAAGCCGGAAAATACGACCATTCCATTACACTGGCCCAGATCTATCTTCCCGACCAATGGCTGGAACAGCCTATCAGCGGGCCTATGCTGGACTATAAAGCCAATTATGCTTTGCCTGCAGGCTTTGCTCTCAACGGTAATGTAAAGACACTTTTTATTGCAAATGACATACGCCTTGGACCTTCCTGGAACTATTCCCTCACCGATCGATTACACCTGGGCCTGGGTTACCAGCTGGGCTTCTCTTTCGGTATCCTGCGGTCGTTCGGCTACAACAATACGGTAAAGGTATGGGAGCATCATCCCATGCTGCGGCTGGGCTATAATTTCAGCAAGGTGGCCTTCACCCTGCAGGGAAAGATAGACTGGATGATGAATACCCGGCTGGGCCTGCAGGATTATGCAACCAGCAATATTACCGGCTCGATGTTCAATGGCTATTCCTTTGCCCTATTTATAGAGCAAAGGCTTACCCGCCGCAATTCGATCTGCTTCGGCTTCATTGCCGGCTTCAATAAGTTTCACATTCTCGGGTGGCCAGCCCTGATGATCGTCGACCATCAGTATTTTATCCCGGAGATCAATATCGGCTTTAAACTATGAACCAGCGCTATCTTTTGTTCCCCTTTCTTTGGGCCTTGCTCCTGGCTGCCTGTATCAAAGACCGCTTCGATCCCTTGCCGGCTTTCGATACCAGCAACCTCGAAGGCACGGTACCTTTGGATACTGTCTACAGGTCATCGTTTGAAGGTATTTATGAATTATCGGAAGGTGATAACAGTTTCGGTGAGCAGTTTGCCTGCAAATGGGCCAATGGCTATCTCTGCCTGTTCGGTGCAAAGGACGGCCGCTTTATCAATGTACAGGTAGGCTTTCGTACCTCGGACAGTAGCATCCGTATGGCGGGCTTCTGGCGCGATCCCATACAACCGCAGCAAGGACAGGTACAGCTGACGATCGCGAAGACCGAAGGTGTGGATTCCGTTTGGGGACACAATGGCCGGGGCATTGTGCTGCGGGGCTATCTTGAAAATGATCCCGGCAAAACGATCGTGCTCCGGTTCAAGCGTCCCTTCTCTGCCGCCGTGCTGAACCGGGCTTTCGTGATCGCGGCGCATCGTGGTGGCGGCCGGAATTCAGACAACCTGCCTTATGCAGAGAATTCCCTGGACCTGGTGAAGCATGTGGCGCAATTCGGCGCTACCGGCATAGAGATCGATATAAGGCTGACCAAAGATAAAGTACCGATCATTTATCATGATCCGGATATCAATACCCGCCTCACGCTGAAAAGCCCGCTGGTAGGCGATATTCATCAATTCAATGCCGACTTCCTGAGCGCCTATATACGGCTGGTCGACGGACAGCGCATTCCCACACTCGACGAGATGCTAACGACACTTATCGATTCTACTACGATTCAAAACGTATGGCTCGATTGCAAGGACGGTGGCGAGAGCGGCTTCTTTGATCATGTAGTGCCTGTGCTTCAGAAAGCAATGGGCTATGCGCAGACCCGCAACAGGAACGTTTCTCTTTTGCTGGGCCTGCCCTCTGAGGAGGCTTACGATGCTTTTATCGCTTTCCCCGGGCATCAGCAACTGCCATCACTCTGCGAGCTGGGCCTGGAGCAGGCTAAGCATGCGGGATCGCGGGTATTTGCACCACGCTGGACCCTGGGTATCCTGGAAGCAGAAACGACGGAAGCTCATGCACAAAATATAAGAGTCGTTACCTGGACCCTGGACGATCCGGGCGGCATGAATGAAGTGATCACAAAAAGCCGCTACGATGGTATCCTGACCAATTATCCTTCCATGCTCGCTTATGCATTTTACAGCCAGGAATAATTATCCAAATCAATCCATACGCTTATGCCCAATTACCGTACATTGCTTTTCCTCCTGCTGCCCGCGCTGTATCCTGTTGTTTTGCCGGCGCAGAACAATAGCAAGGACTATCCGCTCGACGCCCATTTTACAGGGTCTTTATCGGCAGGTCCCAACTTTTATTTCAACAACATCAAAACGTTCGGAGATCATGTAAAACCTTTTAACTACAGCTTTTTCGGCCGTATCATGTGGAATTCGCGTTACCTGGTATCGCTGGGCATAGAGACAGGCTATAATAAATTCTACCGTGTCAACGGCTACGAGAACGACGCGATCAGGGCTTCGCTTGCCGCTATCCCGCTGCACCTCGTGATCGGCATGCGTATCACCAAGTCGGTCTATACCCATTTCAGCTTTGGCCCTTCGTTACTGCTGAATGCCGCTTCCAGCGAGACACTGGAAAATCATGTGCTGAATAAAGTGTTTTCCCTGGCCGATGGCAGCTTTTGCGTCGGCTACCGCAGGCATCTTAAGAAAGGTCTTAACCTGGGTCTGGAGCTGAAGCTCAATTTTTCAACTAAAGCCACTGACCTGAACCTTGCGCTGCCTGTTGTGCTGAGCTATGACTTCTGAAAACCGCGCCGGACAAGCTATTGCTGCACCAGGGCAGCGCTGGCCTTTATCTGCGCCATGGCCTGCCCCGCATCGATGTAGCCTGAGGGTTCAAAGCGTTTTCCTTCTTCCTGGTTGTAACGGATAAAAAAATCTTCCAATGCCCGGATCATTTCCTTGGGCAGGAGGTTCACTGCTGCAATATCGTTATAGGCCATAGAAGCTACAGGTACCGCCAGGTAACGGTCGTTGCGCACCATCTTACCTTTCTTTTTACCCTGCTTTGCCTTGAAGGCGCCCAGCAGCCGGCAGGGCATCAGGCAACCTGGGAAGCTGTACAATTCAGACAGCACCAGGATATCGAGCGGATCGCCGTCTGCGCCCTTTGTTCCCGGTATAAAGCCGAAATCGTATGGGAAGACCATCCCGGCGGGCAGTATCTTCTTCAGCTTAAAAAAACCGCTTTCCTGGTCGTAAGCATATTTTTCCCTGCTGCCTTTTATCGTTTCTATAACGACCTGCACCAAATGACCGGATGTCTGCTTCATTGCTGAATGGTTTGTTGTGAGGAATATGAGGATAATTGACTGTCTTTACCAACAATCGCGTCCCGCTAATGTTTATTGATTATCCCGGACAAGATCCGGGTAAAGAATATCAGCAACTTTTACAATGATGGGTTATGGCTAAGATCACGAAAACGAACCGTCCCCGGAAACAGCATCGGCAACCGGGCATCGAGGCGAAAATGAAACCGGCGCCGGAATACATTAAAGCAGGCTACCTGCCTGCCGGTAAACTAAAAAACAAAGTAGCGCTGATCACCGGTGGCGACAGCGGCATCGGCCGTTCGGTAAGCGTACATTTCGCACAGGAAGGAGCCGACGTTGCCATCGTTTACCTGGACGAGGATACCGACGCCCGGGAGACGAAACGGCTTGTCGAAGAAGCAGGGCGGCAATGCCTGCTCATCAAAGGCGATATCAAGAAGGGGACCTTCTGCAAAAAGGCCGTAGAAAAAACGGTACAGCAATTCGGGAAACTGAATATTCTCGTCAACAATGCCGGTATGCAATTTCCGCAGGAAGATGTGCAGGACATCACTGATGAACAATTGGACATCACGTTCCGGACGAATATTTTTGCCCAGTTCTATTTTGCTGAGGCAGCGCTGAGGCATATGCAGGCAGGCGACTGCATCATCAATACCACATCTGTTACCGCTTACCGCTCCTCTCCCGGCCTTATCGACTATTCCGCTACAAAGGGCGCCATTACCACCTTTACTCGCTCCCTGGCTACCAACCTGGCCGGGAAGAATATAAGGGTCAATGCCATAGCCCCGGGTCCGGTGTGGACACCGCTTATCGTGGCAACATTCGATGAGGAAAAGATAAAATCGTTCGGGGAGCAGACCGCTATGAAAAGAGCCGGCCAGCCTTCGGAGCTGGGCCCTGCTTATGTTTTCCTGGCTTCTGAAGAAGCTTCCTTTATTACCGGGCAGGTGATCCATGTCAACGGCGGAGAGGTAGTGAACGGCTAACAGTTTGCTTCCCCGGAACTTCCCGATGGTCCCTATTTTAAATCTGTTATAATGGCTCTTGAAACACTTTGGGGAAGCGGAGAGCACCTGCTTCCATATCAAATGGGTATCCGGGCGCTGGTCATGTTCCTGCTGGCCCTTGTGCTGATCAGGCTCGGCGGCATGCGGATATTCGGCAAAAAATCGGCGCTCGACCATATCATCGTGATCATGCTCGGCGCAGTAATGGCCCGCGGTATCGTCGGCGCGTCACCGTTCTTCTCTACTGTCGTCGCCGGCACCATACTCGTCCTTACCAACTGGCTGCTCGCTTATAGCAGCCGCAAAAGCAAACGTTGGGCGGTGTGGATCAAAGGCCATCCCCTGCTCCTTTTTCACGATGGACATTTTGATGAAAGGAGTATGCAGCGAAGCAATCTTTGCCGGGATGATGTATTGGAAAGTCTCCGGCTGGAGCTGAACCAGGAAACCCTAGAGGAGGTGGATAAGATCTATATCGAGAATAACGGCCGGCTGAGCTTTATTCTGAAACCTAAACGTAGTGAAAGGTAAGCTATCCTGCCATTTGCTTTTTTACTTCATGCTGTAAAAAAATGCGGATGCCGGGGAAGAACTGCCACAGCTGTAAACATTCCGGCTAATCCCCCGGCAATAACATAGTACTTAAAAACCTGAACAACAATAAGCAATAAAGGTGTTTGCTGTAGCCGCCCCCATAGGAACAATGTTTGTACTAAGCGAATATAAAAAAGAGGATATGGAACAATTGAAAGACCACATTTTGCGCATCCTTTCCGAAAAAGGGACAACGGCTGCCAATGAAGCTTACCAGGTAAAATTACCGAGAACAGAAATGCTGTCTGCCCTGCTGCAGCTGGGCTACAACAAGGAAAACATAGAGCTGGCCCTGGAAGGGCTTTGTGGCGACGGCACCCTGGCATTGGATGAGCTGAACATCTATCAATATGATCAGCCTCCGGCATAAGCCCCGGAAGCCATCATCCAGATACCTGGCTGTGTTCAGGTATCCGGATCGGGCTGCACCAGGTTTTCCTCACCGGTTCCGTCGTTGGGCTGCCCGTTAAACTGGGGTCTTCGCCGGGCCTTATTCTCACGTAGCAGCTTTTCCTGCTTCTTACGCCGCTCCTCCCCGGAAGCAATACCCTTCTCCTCATCACTTTGTCCCCTGCCGGCTTTATCCTTCGCCTTTTTACCAGGTATTGCTGTTTTCTTCCTGTCCATAACTGTTTTTTTAGGCATAGCATCCCTACACGCTTTACCGGCCGGGCACAGGTCTGCAATGCACCGGTTAGTCCTGCCTTTCGTTATAGCAGGAAAAAATATCTTCTTCGATAATGCCCGTCCAGGTGTCTTCTTCACTAGTTATGGCGGGGCTTTCCTTCGGTAATAATATTTCCATCGGTTCCATAAGCGTAAAACATATCTGGTTAGGAATAGAACAGCCGCATCATGTACCCATGGTTGGGCAGCGGCTTCTTTTACTATAGCAGCTACTATGCCAAAAAACAACCTTACTGATATTCAATATCCTGTGGCGGTGCTTGTTAGCCTTCCCTTAATAAATGGATAAAGCTTTCCACAAAAGGTGCAACGTTTGGGCCGGGGAATACCAGCTGCGATGAGACCGGTGCAAGCAACATACCCGAAAGCAAAAGGACCGTTCTTATGAACGATCCTTTACTTTCCGGTTACCATATTCCGGTTATTCCTTGACGATCTTTACCGATTCCTTGTACGGTCCGGCGGTATAACGCAGTAGATAAGTACCGGCGGTCCATGACGAAAGGTCGATCTCAGTCACGGTTGCCTTCAGCGTCATTGTCTTCAGCTCGCGTCCGTAGATATCGCAGATGGTCAGCGCCGACTGGTCGGACAATGTATTGACAGAAAGGAAAACGCGACCCTTGGTCGGGTTGGGCGACACGCTGGACTGGTAGGCCATACCGGCGTTGGTCAGATCGATCACTCCGGAATAGCTGAACTGTTTATCCCTGTCGACCTGGCGCAGGCGATAGTAGTTCCTGCCTGCCGGCATGGTCCTGTCGGTATAGCTATAAGCCAGCTTGCTGCTGCTGTTGCCACCTGTCGCCTTGCTGTACACCTGGCCTATGGCCTGAAAGTGAATGCCGTCGGTACTGCGTTCCAGGCTGAAATAATCATTGTTCTTTTCCTGGGCGGTTTGCCATTGCAGCAGGTTATAGCCCTCTTTGGCAAGGCCGCTGAAATCGAGCAGCTGCACAGGCAGCGGCGTACCTGAAGTGCTGGGTTGCTGGAAACCCTGGGTGAACTGGGGGTTGCTGCCGATCGTAGCGGTGAACGGTTCACCAAGGGTGTAGTTCACGATAGCGCCACTGGTTGCTACAGCGCTGCCTCCGGCGCTGGCCAGCACGTAGGGCAGCACCGCTTGCCCCTCTACCCGGAACTGCAGCAAGAGCAACAGGGCCGTTACGAGAAGCGATGGGATCAATTGTCGTTTCATGTTTGAAATATTTTTAGCATAAGCATTATTTTTTATAGCGGCTTAGTTGATGTTCACGCCCGCGCTGGCATAGCCGGTAATGGTGTTGAGCAGCGTGATGCCCGTAGCAGTAGCAGAACAAACCATCAGGTACCGGTTACCCGCAACTACGGGTATAGACAGGCCGGTGGCGGTACCGCTGGAAGTCGCGCCTATAGCCAATACCCCGGTGAGCGCCGGAGCCATCGTTACTACAGCGCCCGGTACCGGCGCGAAGGTATTGCTGCCTGCAGGAGCAGTATACAACTGTCCTGTAATGGTAATATTCGATCCCAGCAACGACAAAGCCAGCGTGGTGCTGAACTGCGCCGACATGGCGGTAATAGTGCCTGCCCTGGGCGCTACAAAGCCGAAATTGAGCAGGGTTCCGCCGGCGCCGGTGAGGTCGATATTGGTGCCTACCAATGAGACCCCGCTTACCGAGCTACCAAAACCCAGCAGGGCCGAAGTACCCACAAGGCCGCCGGCGATAGTGGTAACCGTTACCGGGAGGCCGGAGGAGAATGGGATGATGGTGCCGCCGCTGACCACATCGTTGCTGTTGGCCACGCGCTGCCAGCTGCCGCCGTTGTAGTAATAGAAGCCGGGCGTGTTGTCGGTCTGGTAGATCAGCAGGCCATCCACAGGCGCGGCTGGGCGGTTGGCCAGGGTGATCCTGGGGATCAGGATACCCTTATTGGTAGCAGCGATGTCGAGCTTGGCATTGGTGTTGGGAGTACCACCGATACCGACATTGCCCGTGTTGTTGCTGGTAATATCCGCGGTACTGAGGTTCCAGCGGTTATCGTTGCTTGTCTCGGCATTCAAAGCATAAGGTACGGAGATCATTTCCACGGTGGCCAGGTCGGAATAGGTGGTACCGCCGGTAATATCGGCTTCCACTTTCAGAAATTTGGTGGCCGAATTCCAGGCGATGGTGTTGAAGGTGCCGCTGACAACCGTCCCTGCGCCGATCTGAACATTGGCCAGACCGAAGGCATTGGTGGTCACCGATTGGGTTTCCGAATACTGGACGGCGCCCCCAGCCGAGCCTTCGAGAATGCTGAAACGCAGGGATACGTTCTGGTTGACGACCGGTGCGCCGGCCGCGCTGCGTACTACCGCCTGGTAATTGATCCGTTGAGGCGCCTGCTGGGCCAGCAGGCTAAGGCTAAGCAAACAAGCCACCATGAGTAAGCTGGTAAATTTTTTCATAAAATCGTTTTGGGGTTGGTTAGAGAATGGATAGGATACAAACAAAATTAGATTCTAGTTTAAAACAGCATAATCATATAATATTAATAATGATGTTTTAGTAGTCATTTTTACTATTTATTAATAAAATGAAAATATATTATAAATAGATGCACTGGAAAGGCCACTGGCAAAGGGTTTCAGGAATAGTTGCATAAATTAACCCTGTCTGAAAACGGGCCTGAAGCCGACGCCGTTTTTTACCTGAAATGATTGCAGAAGAAAAAATATGGCAAAAGGTGTGAAAAAGGAAGATCAAAATTTGCTAAAGTCAAAATTATACTTACTTTTGCAGCCCATTCAAAAACGCCGCGTTGGTCAAGGGGTTAAGACGCCTCCCTTTCACGGAGGAATCACGGGTTCGATTCCCGTACGTGGTACAAGCCGGGACTGATGTCCTAAAATTATTGGGCTGTTCAATTTTGGGTAGTGTACCAGATATGTTGATGAGCGCTGAAATACCAGTAAAATCAACAAATTCTTCGGAAAAACATAAGAAAAGCAGGCAGTATTTACACTGCCTGCTTTTCTTTTAAACTAACTTCGCGCCCCTAATGCAGAAAATTACCTCTAAGTGCTCCAGATATGTTGATGGGCAAAAAATGTGCATATATTGTAATAATAGATGCGTGAAAAATGGTTCTTCCTACAACAAGCAACGCTATTTATGCAAATCATGTAAACGGAGTTTTGTAGATTCATATAACTATAATGCCTGTCAGGTTAATACAGATCAAAGAATTAAGGAGTATCTTAAGGAAGGATGCGGCATACGTAGTATTTCCCGCTTGCTAAAAGTTTCAGTGACAACGGTTTTAAAAAGAATATTGCTGCTAGCAAAAAAAGCATCCCGTCCTATGATTGCGATGGGGAAGGAGTATGAACTTGATGAACTTTGCACCTATGTCCGATACAGGGAGAATCAGATATGGGTGGCATACGCCATTAGAAAGGACACCAAAGAGGTTATTGATTTTAATATTGGTCGCAGAACAAATAATACGCTTAGACCTATTACGAACACATTAATTCTGTCCAACGCAAAAAAGGTTTACACGGATAAGCTGAAACACTATGGAACCTTGTTACCAAGTAAAATCCACAGTACAAAGAAAAAAGGTACCAATCATATCGAACGTAAAAACCTAACACTTCGGACGCATCTAAAGCGGCTTTCGAGAAGGACTATCTGCTTTTCCAAAAGCACCACTTTTTTATCCGCATGTTTGAGAATATATTTTTGGGGGTAAACATAAGGTCCAATTTCAGCGCAAATCTCAGATTTGCTGGCATCCGCAAATTTGATACACTACCGAGCAAAGGAATAAAGGCTTCGGTATTGAACGCAGCGCCGACGGACAACGATGGAATACCATAGGCTTTGTCCAATCGAAAGCGCCTGATGGCAATAGCTGCAAAGAGCTGAGCTACCAGAGCTATGATGAAACGCCTTTCGATGGTTTGAATTACTATCGCTTAAAGCAGGCGGATATCGATGGTAAGTATACCTATAGCCAGATCCGCCAGGTAAGGATCAGCAGGGATGGGCTATCGATATTTATCCCAACCCTGTAAAAGATTGCCTGACGATCGGCGGCCTTGCCGGCAATGAGACCATCAGTGTCTATGATGCTACCGGAAGAAAAGTGAAGACGATCGCTGCCGGGGAATCATGCGCTGACGATCGATTGCACCGCAATGGCAGCAGGCGTATACCAGGTACACATTTTTTCGGCAGCAGGCGAAACGGTATCCAGGAAAGTAGTGAAGATAGCTGGATTCTAACAATTCTGCTTTGGCTAAGAAACGGGCTTTACGCGAGCTCAATATAGTTCTCATGTCAGCCATTTAGGAGGCCATTCTAATCACAAAGACATCTGTATCACAGCACAAACGAAATTTGGATACCTATACAGAATCTCCTTTTCTGTTTCTTTAATTTATTTTTTATTGATAATTTCAATTAATAAAAAAGGACTTACCTGCCATAATGAATCGCTCAATTTATTTCATTTTCATTTTGTGCATATGGAATAATGTCCTCCAGGCGCAATACTTACCCATTGATACGAGGCGGTTCACTGATAGTCTTCAAATTGTTTTAGAGTCTGGAAAACCTGATAGTATAAAAGCCCAGGCAAGCTTTCTATTATCCTATTATTGGACAGATATGGATACGTTGAGGTCCATGGAATACCTTCAAAAGGCTATGCATTTGAGTAGAAGTAACAATGCCCTGCAAGCGATTACCCCATACTATGAAGCCTTGTATTATCAGAGATATAATAAAGCCCTTGCCAAATCTATGTACTTACGGACAGATAGTCTACTCAGCAGGTATAAGACACAAAAAGCATACGCTTTTCGTTTTTGGACATGGCACGCCTATAGTAAGCTAATCGACAAAGAGGATAACGACCAGAGTCGTATGAATATCATCATAAATAAAGCGCTTCCTTTGGCTCAACAAAGTGGTGACAGTGGATTGGTCGGAATTTGCTACGGAAGTATGGCTATTATTTTTGTTAATAATGCCCGTCTTGAAGAAGCTGAAGAGTACTATAAGAAGGCGATAAATTACTTAAGAAAATCACCATACAAGGCATTCCTTGTGACAATGTATTCAAGAGCTGCAAATGCGTACATGATTTACGACAGCAAACTTATTGAAGATAAGATTCAAATGGAGATACTTAGAAAACGGCTACCTCTGATTAGGGCATTGCTTGATAGTGCAAGAAGTCTATTAGGCGGGGCTATTCATTCTCCTTCAGCGATTGAATATTTTAGATTCAAAGGAAAATATTTCAGAATAAATAAACAATATGATGAAGCACATAAGAGCTTGGACAGCGGGATGGCCATAGCAAGGGCTTTCAACCAGCTTTATGAAATCGAAGCATTAAGTATTTACCGGTACCATATTTATTCTGCACAAGGTCAGTACAAAAAAGCCAAAACTCTGTTGCTTCATATTATTGATCACCCAGTCATCGCTTACAAAGGAAATAAGTTAGGATATTATTACGAATTGGCATTGACCTTTGCCAGGTTGGGTGATTATAAAAATGCATATGAATGGTCAGATAAAACACTGCAAATGCGAGACAGCGTTTATTTTTCTCATGAGCGATCTGCTATAGACGAGATGGAACTGAAATACCAAACAGTGGAGAAAGAAAGGATGATCACCAAATTACAGTTAGATAAAGCACAGGCAACGCTAAAAAGCAGAACAGCTTACCTGTATAGTGTATTGCTTGCTCTTTCCTGCTTCGTATTGTTAGTAATAGTAATTGCCATACTGCAATTATACCTGAAAAATAAAAAACGATCCAAACAACGGTTAAAGAAGGTACAACAAGAGCAGGAACTTAAACTCACACAGGCGTTACTTCAAGGAGAAGAACAAGAAAGACAGCGTTTAGCACAGGAGCTTCACGACGGATTGGGGAGCATGTTGGCTGGTGTTAAGATAAATTTGTCCGATATAGTTTCATCCGAAGGGAATAGATATAATCAAGGGCTCCGTAATGTAATGCAACAACTGGATAATTCGACAAGTGAGCTGCGTCGTATAGCACACAATATGATGCCTACAATGCTGTTACGATACGGTTTGGAAGTATCGTTAAGGGATTTGTGCGCCCTTCTGATACCTAAAACTATATCAATTGACTTACAGTGTCTGAATATTAGCAAAACAATTCCTATAAATATACAACTGGTCATATATAGAATAGTACAGGAATTGCTGTCGAACGCGGTCAAACATTCAGACGCCAGGAACATCATGGTACAATGCAGCCAGGACAAAGATATTTTCCTGATTACGATAGAAGATGATGGTAGAGGCTTCGTAGTAGATGAAATAGCCTCCAATCACGGTATTGGGATACATAACGTGAAAAGAAGAGTGGCTTATTTGAATGGAACAATAGAGTTTTTGAAGAGGGACCAACAATCTGGCGTTATTATAAATATTGAACTTCATTTGCAACCTCAAAGTGCAAATACCAGCCTACTTTACAATGAATAGTTTTCCATTTCTCTCATCTTACAAACTTATTCTTATGGGTTGGGTAAACAAAGGTCTTGATCCCATTCTCTATTTTGGAAATAACGCGGCAGTATTCCTATTTTAATTGCGCTATAGTACTCTTTCTTGTCACATTATGCCATAAAAGGATAAAAAATCTCAGGTGGATAGTACTTTTTCGTTCCTCCCCGTTTCTATAAAAGAACAGGCAAAGAGTCCACCTGAGAAATAATGGACCACCGGATTAGGTAGTATTTAACCACATGTTTTTAAACTTGATCATTTCAGGCCAATACAATGATGTCTCATTACGCCAGGTAGATCAGAGAATGAGGTTCATGTTATTTTTTAAATGGTCTGCGGTGTTTGTTCCGGCCAGGCGAAACCTGCTCCACCATGCCTGTACCTTTCCGTTTCCAGATAAAAAGAATTCACACCCTGAAGCCCAACGCCTGCGTAATGAACGAATTTATCGACGTGTTCCTGATATTCACCAAACTCACGATATTCACTATGTAAAGCAACCGCATTGGCCAGCTCTTCATTATGGATGTGTAATGCCTCCGCGCAAGCGTCCTGCAGGGAAAGATTATACTCTTGCTGCAACACAAAAATCAGATTAAACACCTCTGTCCCCTTCGCCATTTCTTTGGGCAGGGAATGAATATCGTTTTGCCAGGCAACAACTAAGGTCATATGAGATATCATTTTTTGAACAACAATATGCTCAAAAATATGTTCCGGCAGCACAAGGCCGGATTCAATCTCACCAAAGATCAGGTAGGGGCGCATCAGTACCGAATATTCCCGGATGGTTTTGAAAAGAGTTAGCGACGGCGGGCGCTGCGCTATTTTATAAGGATACTCCAATTCAATCCCGTACCTGAAGGATTGATAGAAATAAAAAATAAAACGCTCGACCCATATATCGGGCATCAAGGCGCGAAATTCATCCCTGATCAGCGCCATATGATGATAGAGCGCGTTCTCCTCCGGCCTTGGCTGAGCGCCTCTGAGAATGTCGGTACAGCGGATCCGTAGCTGCTGAATTTCTTCAAGGGGCAAATCTTCCATCTGATCGTCCAGAGCTACATATTGCAGCATGAACCTGTTGCATGGAATGGCCTGCTCATAGGTTAAGTCGGGCCACATGCGTGCAGTACACATATGCAGCCTCATTTTCTTGTAAGTGACACGTTGCTTTTCCGTCAAAAAAGTATAATCATTATCGATCCAGCCATCCATATCCTTTCCCATTTGCTCTGCATGAGGATTGATAAGGTCGGGCCAGGGGTAAAATCCTTGTGGCAGATAATCTGCACTGTGGTACTGCTCTGGAGTCATTGTTTTTTCGGATTATGTTTTGGTTTCCATTGTTGCCTGTTTCACTTATCACTCATCCTTTAATTCTAATGATTTTTCTTCAGGCCAGGCAAACCCCGATCCATCCGGTAAATAACGTGTAGTGTCATTTATGTAAAAACTATTTACGCCCTGTATTTGAAGACCCAAACCGAGTATAAATCTATCAACATGCGACTGATATATCCCGAAGTCCGGAAGAACTTTTGCTAACTCAGTAAATTCGGCCAGGTCTGCATTATGGATTTTCATAGCTTCTGCTAGCGCATCTTTCAAAGAGAGATTATATTGATGTTGTAAAACAACAATAAGGTTAGTAACTTCTGTCTCCAGTCTAAGTTCTTTGCTAAGACCCTGAATGTCGTTCTGCCATCCAATAATCCTTGATGCTAAAGTTCTTAACCTCTGTATTACCGGATGTTTGTCGAGTAAATCGGGAAAAACGAAATCTGTTTCAATATCTATCATATATAGGTATGGATACATGAGAATTGAATATTCACGATTTATCAGGTAATAGATCAGTGACATTGCTGTCTTATTTTCCTTATAAGGCGCTTCATCTACGACACCATATCTTGTAACCCGATGGAAGGCATCGACAAATCGTGCTACCCATACAGCCGGCATAAAAGCGCGAAATTCCGCACCAATCTTATAGGCCTGTCGGAAGAGCCCATTTTCATTAGATTCTGGTTGGCTTCCATTGAATACTTCGACCAGCCTAAGCCGCATTGCATCTATTTCTTCGGCAGTCTTATATTCCAGCTGATCATCAAAAACAGACTGAAAAAGGATGAATCTATGGCATGGTGTAATACGTTCGAGGCTTGCATAAGGAAGCATGCGTGCTATGCAGCAATGAAGCTTCATTTTTTTATATTTCTTTTGTTGCTTTTCCGTCAAATAGGTATAGTCTTCTTCTATCCAGCGAATCTGATCTATCCCCATTTTTTCTGTATGTGGATTAATAAGATCTGGCCATGGATAATAACTTTGTGGTAAATAGTCTGTCGGATTGAATTCTTGTATTGTCATGTCATTTTTTTTTTAAAATTTATGTTTTGGTTTCAATGTTGTCTGTTTAAACACGAACTATTCCGGCTATAAACCCTATCAAATGCTTTTGCAGCTCTCTACCATATATACAGATGCCTTAACAGACTTTCGTTATATCCGTCAAGCATCGTGCTACATTAGGGAAGGCCAATAAAAACCAGGAAGTAAAAACTTGTGGCGTGCTGGCAACCAAGGATGATATTTCTCCTATCGGACTATACCTGTAGCTATGAACTTCAGCCGGATCGGGCTCGATCGTTCCTTCATGAATACCGATAAAAACATGATCGTATTCATGCTCGATCAGGCCATTTTCAAGATGGCTATGATAAGTAAATTCAAAGAGCTTATCCAGGGGACACTGAAACCCCATTTCTTCCCGGAGCCGGCGATGGGCGGCTGCTTCGATAGCTTCACCTGGGTTGGGATGGCTGCAGCAGGCATTGGTCCACAGTCCGCCGGAGTGATACTTATCAAAGGCTCTCTGCTGCAATAACATATTGCCTTTACGGTCTACAATAAATACAGAAAATGCGCGGTGTAGATAACCGCGCTGATGAGCAGCCAGCTTTTCTACAGTACCGATTTCGTTATCTTGTTCATCAACCAGTATAATGTGCGAAGGATTCATGTGGATGATATTTATATTGTTTCAGGTGGGCAATAATGCCATTATTTAAGGCCATGCCTCATCATATTTCAACTCCAATTGCTACAGGTCTTAACCTTTACTACACTTTAGTCAGCTTATCGCGAAGCTCAGCTGCACTGGGAAACTCAATCCCATTATAGCGATCCAGCTTGGTCGAAATATTTTTCCAGCCGCTGAGCACCATGCTCATATAGTGCACCCAATTGACCACCGCATCCTGCCAGATACCAAAGTCGGGAAGTGAAGCCTGCAGCGTAATAAACTCTTTCAGATCTTCGTTGTGGAGACGCAGATCTTCCAAACAGGCTTCCTCTAATGAGATCTGGCGCTCATGCTGAATTACTTTCACGATATTGTAATAAATACTTCCTGTAGCTTCGTCTTTCACTACCGACTGCACTTCGTTGAAAAAAGTGACCAGGCGACAGGCCAACGCCTGCAGACGGCGGATTACCGGGTGCTCATGGATCTTAGGAGGCAGAACAATCCCGGTTTCCACTTCCGTCAGCTGAAGAAAGGGATACAGGCAGATAGAATCTTCTCTCAGGGCAATGCATTCTGATATGGTTGGGAATACCTTATTTTTTTTATACTTCAATTCTGCTTTCAGCCCGTTAAAATACCTGCTGATCATTTGGGTGAAACGGAAGATGGATTCCTGTGGAATGAACTGCAGCAGCTCCGCTCTTAATGAAGCCAGCATAGCGCCTAAAGGGATCACTGATTGTTCCGCATTAATCTCGCCATTAAGTATGCCGATCGATTGCGCATGTATATAATCGATGTCATCAGATTCACTTTCCTCATACAGGTCGTCATTGTACAATGTCCATAGCATCAGCCTGCAGATAGGCTTGAAACGTTCAGCTGAAGCTGTAGGAAACCATTGTGCAGCAATATGCGCTGTTTTTGTCTTCTTGTACTTTTTACGGAGCTCCGGGTTATGCTCATACAACCAGCGGTATTCCCCATCGATCCACTGCGTTTCGGTAATTTCCTGCAGCTCGTCCGCATAAGGGTTTTTCAGCGTTGGAAACGGATACTTGAATTGGGTGCAAAGCAGCTCATGTGTGTTCATGGGTACGTTTTTTTATGAACATGATATAATTACCTTGAAATGGTTATTGCATGGAACTATCAAGCCCTGGAGAATCCGGGTGTAACAAGATGAAATGTTTCTTATGAATAGTCAGTTACGGCATCTTCGGCCTTCAATGCAGCCAACGATAAACCATAAAAGGAAAGCAGCCGCTGCAGCACGTTTTCAATCAGAATATCAGGACAGGAAGCGCCGCTGGTCAGGTGGATCACGACCGGCTCCTTTGCAGGCAAATAGGAAAGCGTCGTTCTTAGCTGCCGGGAATGAATATCCCAGTGCTCGATCTTCTCTGCCGAAATAATGCGCTCACCGGAAGAAATAAAATAAGTGGGAAGCTTTGCTTCGCACAGCTCAACCAGGTGGCTGGTATTGGAGCTATTATGTCCCCCGACCACGATAGCCAGGTCGGCATCCAGCGACAACATAGCGATCACTGCTTGTTGGTTGTCGTTCGTTGCATAGCAAAGCGTATCTCTCGTAGACGCGAAATGATTTGCTATTTTATCGCCAATGAACCTATAATGTTCCTTCATGGTTTGCAGCAGGAAATCGGCTATCTGCTGGGTGTCGCCGGCCAGCAATGTAGTCTGGTTGACGACCCCGATCCTGGCCAGGTCGCGGGCAGCGTCAAAGCCTTCTGAATACCGCCCGCGGAACAAGGTATAGAAATCATCAGCCTGCCTTTTGCCCCTGATAAAACCGGCCAGCAATATCGCTTCCTTCATATCCCTGATGACCAGGGAAGGCGCCACGCTCCGGCTATGAGAGAACGTGGCTTTTGTTTCTTCATGATCCGGGTTCCCGTGCACGATTACCGTATAGCCCTTACCGGCGATCTGGGAAACCCTGTTCCATACCTTCTCTACAAAGGGGCATTTGCTTTTATAATAGACCTGCTGTATTCCCTTATCTCTTAAGATACGCTCTGTCTCCAGCGTAATGCCAAAGGCAGGAACAATGATCACATCTTCCTTTTTTATCTCCTCCCAGGGAATGAGCTGGTTGCCGGCCGTATCCATAATAAATTGCATCCCCTTTTCGCTCAGAGCCGAATTGACATGCGCATTGTGAATGATCTCGCTCAGCAGATAGATCCTTTTACCGGGGTTATCATTAAGGGCTGCATAGGCGGTTTCAATAGCATTTTCTACGCCGAAGCAAAAGCCGAAATGGCGGGCCAGGTAAATTTTAATCTTACCGAAATCGAGCATTGTCGGCATCATATCCTTCTTTAAGCGGTCCCTCTCCTGCCGCCTACTTTTAACGGCAGCAATGAAACCGCTTTTATAGATCCCGGGAACATTAAATGCTCTCATGTTTTAAGCTTTTTGAGATTACTGCTTTGGGAGATAACATCGAGTTGACCGTCGCCACTATTGCCGCAACATCGTAAGCGCACTCCTGGAATAACTCCTGGGGCTTTCCATGCTCTATAATACGATCGGGAACACCCAGGATACGGACCTGTGCATTGTATTTGTACTCTGCCATGAATTCAAGTACAGCCGTACCCAATCCCCCGATCTTGCTGCCATCCTCAATAGTGATGATCTTACGGTATCTTTTAAAAACGTGGTGCAGCAGCTGCTCATCGATGGGCTTAACAAACCTCATATCGAAATGCGCGGGATAAATGCCTTCTTTTTCCAGCAGGTCGCAGGCATCGCTTGCAAAATTTCCGGGATGCCCGAAGGAAAGGATCGCAATATCAACTCCTTCCCTTATTATCCGCCCCGTTCCTATCTCTACTTGCTCCATAGGCCTCCTCCAATCGGGAAGCACACCTTGCCCCCTCGGATAGCGGATAATGAAAGGCTGGTCTATATGAGGGAGCTGGGCCGTGTACATCAGATTCCGCAATTCAGCTTCATTCATCGGGGCGCTGATAATAATACCGGGCAGGCAACGGGAATAGGCGATATCAAAAACACCATGATGCGTGGCGCCATCTTCGCCAACCAGGCCGCCTCTGTCCAGGCAAAAGATCACCGGCAATTTCTGCAGGACAACATCATGAATGAGCTGGTCGTAGCCTCTTTGCATAAAGGAGGAGTAGATGTTGCAAAATACCTTCATGCCCTGCGTGGCCATTCCTGCCGATAGCGTTACTGCATGCTGCTCGCAGATACCGACATCGAACGTGCGGTCCGGCATTTGCTCCATCATGAGCTTTAACGACGAGCCGGATAACATAGCCGGCGTAACGCCTACTATCTTTTCGTTGGATCCGGCAAGCTCTACGATCGTGTGGCCAAAAACATCCTGGTACTTGGGTGGCTGGGCCGAAACAACGGCCGGCTTATGTATCTTGCTGGTTTCCTTGTCGAAGATCCCAGGAAAATGCCATAACGTTTGCTCCTGTTCAGCAGGCTGGTACCCCTTCCCTTTCGTGGTAACCACATGAAGCAGCTTGGGCCCGGGAATAGACCTCATGCTTTGCAAAAGGTCCGTCAAGGTGAGCACATCATGTCCGTCGACGGGCCCGAAATACCTTAGGTTTAAGGCTTCGAAGAAGTTGGCCTGCTCCGACATCAGGTTTTTCACCCTGGACTTTGCGCGGCTCAATATGTCCCTTGACGACGCTTCAAAGAAGGGCAGCTGATCCAGCGCCCGGGATACTTGCGTTCGCAATTTGTTGTACGTCTTCGATAGCGTGAGCCTGGTAAGGTATGTCGTTAAGGCGCCGACATTGGAATCTATCGACATGCGGTTATCGTTGAGGATGATGATCAGGTTCGTATCGGATACGCCTGCATGATTCAGCGCCTCAAAGGCCATTCCCGCGGTCAGGGCGCCATCGCCTATTACGGCTATATGCTGCTTGTTAAGCTCGCCCTTCTGACGGGCGGCAATAGCCATGCCCAACGCTGCGGATATGGACGTAGAAGAATGCCCGGTGCCGAAAGTATCGTATATGCTTTCCGCCCTTCTGGGAAAACCGCTTATCCCTTTGTACTTGCGGTTAGTTTCAAAAAGAGCTCTCCTGCCGGTAAGTATTTTATGTCCATAAGCCTGGTGGCCTACGTCCCAGACCAATTGATCATAAGGCGTATCCATGGCGTAATGCAGCGCGGTGGTTAATTCTACGGTTCCCAGACTTGCACCGAAATGGCCACCGTTCCTGCTTACCGTTTCAATGATGAACGATCTTAATTCCTCGCATACCCGGGGAAGCTGCGAGGGATGTAATTCTCTCAGGTCGGCAGGAAGCAATATCTGATCCAGTAACGGCGTTTTAAGCTCTTTCATAGCTGTACATTTAATAGGGTGAATTTATTGCTGCTAACCTTGCTGAATGTTGATCTGCGCTGATTCAGGATTGACGGACAAGTAAAGCGCTGGCCAGCTCCGCCAGCTTTTCTTTTCTATGAACGGGAACATTGATCTTGTCCAGGTTACTGAATGCGGTCTCGGTATAACGGGCTATTTCCTCGCTGGCCCACTGATCAATGCCCAGCTCCTTGTACCACGCTATCACAGCATGTACCTTAGCATCGCCGGCATATTTCAGGGTCTCTTTCAGCTGTCTTTTTTGCTGCGGGTCCGCGCGCTCAAAGGCTTTGAGCAAAAGCGCCGTTTTCTTGCCGGCTACAATATCGCTCCCTGCCTGCTTTCCCATTTGAGCGGTATTCCCGAAAGCATCCAGGAAGTCGTCCTGTATCTGAAAAGCGATACCGATGTTTTTTCCGAACGCATACATCTGCATTTGTTCCTGGTCGCTGGCGGCGCCAATAACAGCGCCCATCTGAGCGGCAGCGCCAAGCAATACCGATGTTTTATAGGTAATCATAGTCAGGTAGCCGGCATAGCTTACCGTTTCAACTTCCATCTGCTCAAAGTCAATGTCCATCTGCTGTCCTTCGCATACTTTGCAAGCCATATCGGAAAACAAAGCTGTGATCAGCCCCCGGTACGACAGGGCAGTCTGGTTCAATTGTGCATAAGCATGGATCAGCAACCTGTCACCGGCCAGTATGGCCGTGCTTTCCCCGTACTTTACATGCAAAGCAGGCTGACCTCTGCGAAGCGCTGAGCGGTCCATGATATCATCATGAATGAGCGTAAAGTTGTGAAAGGACTCCAGGGCATTGGCTACGGTATAGGCATCGGTACCGATATCGCTAAAAACCTCGTTGGCCATCAGGCATAAGACAGGTCTTATCTGCTTTCCGGAGTATCCGGTAAAATAAGTAATGGCGCCATAAAGGCTTTCGGGAGCTGCCGGAAAGGTGATTGCACCTTGCTGGTCCCGATAGAGCTGGTAAGCTTCCGGAAAAGAATGCATAGGTAACCGTTGAAGAATAGTAAATAGGTCTTCCAAAAAAGATAAGAGAGGCCTGCAGACATAGCATGGCTATGTCTTGACATGGTGCTTTGGTACATAGCAGTACCAGGCATGGCGTTTGCAATGCTTACCGGACATAACACCAGGTCCTGGAGTATAGACTATTCCAGGAGCATAATGCCCGGTGCTTTCAGCCGAAAGGCCTTCACCGTTAAGAGCAGGACATTGATCCGGCCATGCATAGCCACATCTTCCTTATCTTAGAAAATGCGTGAATGGCGGTTTGATCATCGCTCTTACAGGCCGGGAAAGGATGGGCCGTACATTAAGGATAGTGGGAAATGGAGATGCCAATTTTCGGGTGCATAACGGTATGGTTGGTTTGGTGAGAAACTTTAAATGCTGTTTTATTGGCACCGCCCCGGATTCATCAGGAAGGCTGGACAAAAATAGTGTATATCGATACTCACTACCGCTAGTAAATACCAGAAATTTTTCAGCATTTTCTACCACTTTTCGTCCACAAAAACCGGTAAGCCCTAAAGCAGCGATCGGGACAACTCAGGTTGTACTATACAATATTTCAGATAATACAATAAATCACCTTAATTAAGGTTTAGCCACTTCGCAATTAGCGACCGCATAGTAATGCAATCAGGGGAACCATCTTCCCTCACATTATGAAACGTATCAGCCGACCGGCCTATTTTTTGGCTGATCGGCTAAATATATTCACTCTATTTTATCTCAGGCCTAAAAAATGGCCTACTTTTTACCGATGTCAATACCGACGGCGTATTCAATACCGGTATGGCTTCCCAACTGACACCATCAGCAAGCGATGTTGAAGATGGTATTGCTTATGTCAAGTTCAGCAATGTCGCTCATTTCTCCAGCTTCGTGTACCTGTCTTCCACCAGCCGGTGGCTACAGTGCTGCCGGTGACCATGGTTTCCTCGGATGCTTATCGTTCCGGGAACAAAGTAGCGCTGGCATATAACCACGCTGGTGTACTTGCAATTTTTCAACCCAACCGATGGTATTATCTTCTTCGTCAACGAGAATCACTGAATTTCTATTCATATACTGTCATATTGAACCTATAACATATTTACAGTTAATAATTAATTATTAACTGATTTTTTTTTAAATGCCCTTAAGTGCTACTTTTTTAGAATGATTGAGCATCTGATATGATTGACACAGGTCTCGTTGCGGTATTAACGCTCGAACTCTCCTTCTACATAGCCTCCTGGTATATATCGCGTTTTGTCATTTGTATGCCAGGCATAAACACCCGAAACCATAATGCCAAGGTCCCCTACATACCCGGCTACCAAATCGTTCCAATTGCTGTCGAAATGCGGAAGATGTTGCTGTAACACCAAGAACTCTTGCAAATATCTGTCATGATGTTCCAGCGCAGCCATATAGGCTTCCTCCAGCGGCATTTTATGTTCATGCTGAAATACCTTTACAATATTCATCGTATCGCCCGGCCTTATAAGTTCTTTGGGCAATGAAATGAAATCGTTGTGCATTCCGATTAGTAGGGCACAGATAACCTCCATTCGTAGAATATGTGGATGATCCATTATGTCGTCGGGTAATTGGCGATAATCCTTTTGTAGGTAAACATATTTACAGAAAGGGATAACACCACTGGTAGCTTCCCTAATCAAAGTGTACACAGCCAGTGGCGGAGGTATGTTAGCGGCGTTATAGGCCTTCTCTTCCGCATAACCATTGAAGGTATGTATAATAGAATCGACAAACCGTTGGTATATCCGGTCGGGAATCTTACACCGTAACGCATCCTGTCTTAATACCCACCATTGCCTCAAAAATCCATTAGTCACCGGCTCTTTGGCGTCTTCACCCATCAATAGTGCCTTGATGCGTTTAATAATGTCAAGCATTTCCTGTCGAGTGCACCGATCAAAATAATCATCCATCATTGCACCATTAGCTGCATAACTGGCTATTGGATGTAGCTCATCCAAGGAACGTAGAAATGGTAATCCGCGAGCTGCAAGATCAGTCAAATGATGACTTTTGTGTTTTTCGCGCGCGGCTGCGCTTTGAAACTGATAATCACGATCTATCCAGGCATAATATGCTTCTCGTTCTTCACGAAAACCTGGATGAATGAAGTCGGGCCATGGATACGATGGCCGGGGCAAACGTCTCATCTTTGCAAAAAGCTCTTCATGTAAAGTGGTCGCTGGCATTTTGATTTAATTTAAGTTTGTGGAATGGCTATTGCTTATTGATCTTGGCATCAGACAAAATAAGAATTTGTATTGCAGTGCTTAACATATTAACCGGCTGTGCTCTTTTTGCATTCCGGCATGAATCCCAATTGATCCTTAAGCCATAATCGCATCAGGTCAAATTATGCCAGGTCTGATACTTTAACCTTCTCCATTAGGTCCAATAAGCGATTTCCTGTTGACGCTTTCAGTAAAACGAAACTAATCTCATTTTAAATAGTCACGCAACATATTTGATTATAATTTATACTTTTCTGTCGTTTCTTTATTGATATTTTTTGCTATAGTATGCTTTATTAAAACCATTGATCCTGTAGCGCGAAATCGCTAATCTGTACTCAAATCAGTTTTACGAGCTTTTTGCCCAAAGGAGTAATGCCGTGTATTTAGTACACTGCTTGAATCATCGTTTTTGTAATAATACATTGCTGAAGCGCTTTTGAATAGCCTTCTATTTCTAACGGCTGCCAAACGGCTGCCGTTTTTTTGTTTTCCCGCCATTAATTCTATAACTGCTGGGTGCTTTAGGGCACCCAGGGATCTTCATTCAGTATTTTTTTGATAGTCATTGTTTTCGGGTGGTAAAAGTTGAATTGTGATTGATCATTTTCCAAACCAAACCGGTAAAAAGGGCAGCAAACCTGCAGCAGCCGGAGGGCACTGAAAATATTTTTTTTTAATGAACGGTCTCCCCATTAAATCAAAAAAATATTTGCATTAACTCTCCTGGATGGCTCTGCTGAACGCCGACCCTTACTTCCCGCTGTTCCACGAGCTGACCCCGCTGCGTACCGGTATCAGCATGGTGTACAACTTTCAGCTGGGACTGTTTGCAGATATTGCTGTGGCAGGGCAGGCCACAGGACTGCCGGCTGTTACTAGGCAGCGGTACGCCTATGGCTTCAGCACCCGCACCTTGCTGGCAGGCTATCTCATACGCTTCGACATGGCCTGGCCGGGCAGCTTCAGTAAAGAGCCGGTGTGGTATTTTGCCATAAATTTGCTATGATGATACAGTTTGATTAATTTTGTAATAGTTTGAATTGCTCCGGCAATTTGAGCCAAATGCCTAAGCTCTTTCAAAGTCTTTCAAATAACTTCCAGGTGATTCGGTTACCTTATCCGGTTACCTAGATATTGGACATTTCTGAATGCCGCGCCAGTGGCGCTTTCCAAGGGATAGGTTCGAGTCCCAGCGGAATCACGAAAGCCACTCCTTAGAGTGGCTTTTTTCGTTTAAAAATCCCGTTCTTTATGCTGAATTCGGATCAAGCTGAATTCACCATTTTGTTTTTCAGAATCAAACGCAAAAATTGTATCCGGACTTCATTTTCTTCATACAATTATGGCAAATAAACTACTGCTTCATGTAAGTATAAGTGTACTTATCTTGGTGTCTTCGTTATCATGGAGCGCTCAGCAACCGCGTACTATGTCAGCCCATAGAGATAGCGTAAGGGTTTATTATGATATGGTCCATAAAGCCGAAATGGCTATTGTTGATTCTAACTATAAGCTTGCATTAGATTGTTACAAGAAAGCAGAGCAATATAAACAATTCAATTGTGAGGATTTGTACAATGCCGGGATTGTTGCCTATCTTTCCAAGGACACTACAGCAGCAATTGAGTACTTGAACAGACTTGCTATTAACGGACTGAAGAAAAAGAATTTTGAAGGCAATAATTGGGGCCGTACTATAAAAGACAGTTCCTTCTATAAATACATATCCAGAAGTTACGATTCTTGTTTGTTAGTCGGCAGCCGTAGCGTTAAGCCAATATACAGCCAGCAGTTGAAATCCTTTTATGCACATGACCAAAAAGTAAGAAGAAATGGTACCGCCGGCAACAGTGCATCCATTGCTGATGCAGAAAACAGGAGCGTTATAGCGGCATTTATTGAGAAAGAGGGGTTCCCAAGTTTTGAACGAACCGGTTTTTACGATACGATGAGGTTTCTGGAATCGCCTGGATCGTTTTATTACATATGGTGGCACAGTAGACCTCAAGTAACAATATTAGATACTTTGGCATTAAATGCAGTACTTAATGGTGAGTTTCCCCCTGACGATTATGCTGAATTAATAGATCAGAGGATATTGCCTGGAATGTCCGGATCTATTTATAAAACGAATTTTAGCACTGCCTCCATGTCTAAGGCACTATACAATGTTGAGCAAGAAACTTCCGCGCACCAAACAATAGACCCTAAAACAACAGATAGCATCAGGAACACTATTTATCTTGAACCTTTAGAAGAATACATGAAAAAACTCATTTTCAGGGATAAGGATAATCGTTTCCTAATCGTAAACCTTACCAGTTATGGCCTGCATAAATTTTCGCAAAAGCTTGAGATGATTAACAATAAGAGAACTAATAAAGGAAGGAAAGGAAAGTAGTGTTATTGGTAAGTAGATAAAAATGATCCCAGCGGAATCACAAAAGCCACTCCTTAGTGGCTTTTTTCGTTTAAAAGTCCCAGGCTTTATACTGAATCACGTTTTTGATTTCCGGAATTCAAGTACAAAAAATTGTATCACGGTTTTTCCAAAAAAATGCGATTTAAGGCCTGTGCGAAGTCAAAAAAGAGTTCAAAGAATCTCCCGTCCTCTGTACCAGAATGATAAAAAATACAAGCTAACAGTCTGACTGTTAGCTTTTTTCGTGTTTGGAATTTTAGAAATTTGAAATTTTGAATCAAATAAATAATATTCTAATGTTTTACATAATAGGCTGTTAAGTGTTCGATTCCTATGATCCCCATGCTTGGGATTAGGTTTGAACTCTGCTGAATATTTTTTACGTTCGTTGATCATCTTCTCTTTGGCCAGAGTGGTGCGTCAGTAAGCGTTTGGATTGGCATTTCTTCTTATGTTATTTCGTCGGCTTCGCTGAGTAGATAAATGATAATTCTTTACGCCCCCCAACTTATCTTCTTGTAATTATTTTTTTCCTATAAAGAGAGATACAAATCCCAAAATCCTGCCGTTTAACTATTATTCTTTCAGATAAAATATCAAGAGGTAATAGTAGCCGGAATAATAGCCGAGCCCTTCCATCCGGAGCAGCCATATACTTTTTCTGACTTACTATATTCAAGGTATTTCCGGCAATATAATAGGAAAGATGCAATTGTTTTATGTTAGATATATTCAGATTGACCTCATAGCTGTCGTTAAAGGCTTTCAACGTCATTGTTACAATACCGGCACAACCGTGCCGATCACAATTGATCGATTCAATTGAAGTAATCTTGATGCGGTATGGCTTTCTTAATTTCATCGTATTTTTCGAGCCTTTATTATACCTCCCATATTAAGACCGACGACGCTTTTATTATCTTAAATCGAATGAACAAACATAGGTTCTAATGCCTGCCGTTACTTTTGTTGTTTTAAATGGGATCCGAGTGAACTAGAAGCACAATGTTTACGCAGGCTGTTCGCTTTTTTATAATATTGATTACTGCTTCTTAGTTTTTTATTGATCCTTATTGCAACCTTGTCTACGATATCATCTTCTTTTCCGCTTTCAAACACAAGATCATCACTGGCTAGTTGGGGAAACATTTTAAAGCAATTTAGATTGCGCATTCCAATTACTCGAAATAGAGAAACTTGCATTTTCTTTGCCTTTCTCAAGTATTTTTTTTTCATAGAAATTATTAAATGTGAAAGAATTTTTACTGGACAAAGGTCACTAATCAAAAATGAAAATTGTTATACACCAATATGTAAACCTTACAGAATTTGTACATTTTTCAGCATCATACGCTTTTTGTCCCTCCGTTTTTACAACAGAATGGAGTAAGCCCTGTAACTTCCCTAAACTGTGCAGATAAATGAGCAAGGCGGCTTTAAATGAGCTTTCATCAATTTTTACAAGGTTCATTTCATCCTAGAACAGCAACTCTTTCACTTTTAAATAAGATCGCTTTTTAATGGATGCTGTATTCCTATATCCATTTGATAAGACTTAACGCGTATTTTTTTTCACCTAGCTTCTTAAGCTATCCACCATGTCTTTTCAGATAAGATTTTTGACAACCCGACACTCAACCGCTCAATATCCTGGGGCCAGGTGAAAATTTTGATAGCTTTGTGAGCGAGTATTAATTTTATAACCTGCTCTTTTCTGTTAATCCTGACTATCTCGTAAACCTCACTTTCTCTGAGGGTATCAAATGCATCTTCAGGTGCACCATTGACAGGGAACCTGGTTATGAGATCCCCTTCTGTTAAATGGTCCAACTGCTCCGCTGTTGTTAACTTTGTTGGCATGATAAGTGATTTAATGGTTTGCTTGTATGTAGCGGTTTAATGAATTTTATGATCTTCAGCCATTTCATGAATAGTAAGACCGGGTAAACAGGATCCAACTCATGCCAACGGCTACCGAAATTTACAGCAGTGGGATGCTTGTGATGATTATTATGATAAGATTCTCCCAACATGAACACATCGACAAATAAAAGGTTATGGGATGTGTTTTTTAATTTGAAATTGATATAGCCATATTTATGAGCAAACCAGTTTATAATTGCCCCATGAAACGGACCCATAAAAATAAGTACCGGCAAGAAAATATATAGCCATGGCGATGATGCAAAAAAAGCAAAGAACAAGCTGTAGCCTAGTCCCCAAAGTACTTTGGAAGCTTTGGAATTTGCCCACCTGTCAAACTTTGGCCATTGCGGAAGGTTCCGGGTAAACCGATCTTCTATATCAATCTTCCCATTTAATATACGCGCATAAATATTTTTTGTGCGCCACATCATACTGAATATATTAGAAGAGAAATTTGGTGAGTGCGGATCCTTTTCCCTATCCGTGTAGGCATGATGCATTCGGTGCATGATAGCATATGCACTTGCGCTCATATAGGAAGAACCTTGTGTGATATAGGCGAATACGAAGAAGAAACGTTCCCATCGTTTACTCATAGTAAAAGCTTGGTGTGCAGCATACCTATGCTGAAAAAAAGTCTGCGAAAAAAGCGACAGGTACCAGACGCCGACAAAAAAGAGTATAATCAACATAAAATCAATTTTGAATTGAAGAAAATGAATGCAGAAATTGATTTTAGAAGAAGCCACTTAAGCAGTAATACTATTGGCGAAGTGGTAGCTAGAAGAAAGGATTGCTGAATTCTGATTTGACTAAAGTTAACTTATTCTCTGTTAAGGTAGTTGTAAAATTCCAAACAGTACATTATCCTTTAGGTATAAAAGGGAAAAGCGTTTTTATCTATTTTAAGACAATTAAAATGGGCAAAAAAAAGGCTTTCCAAAATTAAGGGGCAACCTTCAGATAAATTAGCATTTAACGATAAATCGATGTACCTTCACTGCATATCACAATGGTTCTGCTGCATTCTCTGACCGGTCTGGTTATTCTCTCTCTTCAGTCCTAGCATTCTTGCCATCTTCAATCACTTTCTTATTCCAGTCCTATGAACATTTTTGTGAGTAACCTGAGTGTGTCTGCCCATAAAAGTCATCTTAAAAACCTTTTCTCAGAATTCGGTAAAGTCAGGTCTATTATTGTTATAAGAGGATACTTTTCTAAAAAGACTGATACTTCTTGCTGGGTTGTAATTGACAATCGAGCAGATGCAGAAAATGCAATCAGAAATCTTGACCACAGCATATTTATGGAAAAAACAATCGGTGTAAGCGAGGCTATATTACTTCTATAAACCTAATGATGACTTATCTTCAACGCCTTCATCGTTTTAACCGCAGCCAATGTACACTTTAATTAACACAGAAGAACAGCTGGCACAACTCCGTGACGGAAATCTCATCACAAAATATTATGGCGTCATTGGAACATCGCCGGATGTATTTGATAAAGATAATAGTATTGCATATCGGATCAACAAGATAAATGCCACCAACCAGATGATAGAGTTGATCGGAGTTGAAGATCCATTTATTATCCTGTTCTCTCCTGGCCATTTAAACAGAATGTTTATCCGATCCAGTGATCTGCTGATAGAAGGTAACTGGTGGCTGACATTGCATACGCTAAACCTTTAATTTTATTTTTATGCTCCATGAACAACTGCAACAAATGCTTTTTTTAAGTAAAGACAAGCAACATCTGCTTGATAGAGCTCATAATATCGTTGCCGAAATTGCAGGTTCGAAAGGCCATTTCTATTACAGAACAATAGGCATAGAATCTGAAGCATTTGAAAAAATATGCACGGGCATTAAATCACGAAAAGTATGTATTTCGTGGAACGAAGCAAATGAATGTCAGATATGGCGCCACGTCGATGTCTGTACTCAATATGAATTATTGCCCAAAGGGTTCAGTAATATCAGCTGAAATTTGCTTTGAACACTTGCAGTGTAAGCAAAGGTTGCTGGTTAAAGGTTCCCATTTCCTAATCTAAAACAAAACCCACCAGTAAGAATTACCGGCGCTGTGCTAAACTTACCATAGACAAAAAGTGATGTATGGTGTTGCCAATGTCCCGGATGAAAGCCCGTCTCCTTATCTGAAACGGGAAATAATACAAACTTATCTGATCAGGGTACCAGATATCCCGATTCCCGCATATTCTACCAGCCCGTTTAAAATCCAAAGCCAGCGGGCATTTCATTTATGATAAAAGTTACTACAAGCACAGTGTTAGATATGCTGTTACGGCTGCGTGTCAATTTCCGTAAAAATAATATTAGCGGTAATCAGGAACCTTTCCGCTCTGAGCTTTACAGTTCAGACCAGATGGACCGCCACGGTATAGCGGTGGCGGGTGCTCATAAACTGACGAAAGGTCGCATGCCCGACCGGCTCCTTAAACGGCTTGACGATAACGAGACGATACTGCTGGAAGTCCGTAACCTGCTGGTGGAAAGCATCCGAACCGGGGAGGTTGCTTCCCCTGCTGCAGAATGGCTGCTCGATAATTTCTATCTTCTGGAAGAACAAATTATTATTGCCAGAGAGCATCTGCCCAAAGGATACAGTGAAGGTTTGCCCTGCCTTTCTGAAGGTATATCAGCAGGTATGCCAAGGGTATACGATATTGTACTTGAAATCATATCGCATAGTGATGGCCGGGTGGACATGGATAGCCTGATAAGTTTTGTAAACGCATACCAGACTGTATATACCCTTACCCTCGGTGAACTGTGGGCCTTACCCATTATGCTACGGCTTGCGGTTATCGAAAACCTGCGCAGGGTTTCTGAAAAAATCGCATTGGATCTGATTGACCATGATCTTGCAGATTACTGGGCAGATAAAATGATTACAAGCGTAGCTGAAAATCCGGGTGACCTTATTTTGGTCATAGCAGATATGGCGCGGTCAAAGCCTTCGCTGGGCGGTGCATTTGTAGCGGCATTTACCAGGAAGTTGCAGGGAAAGGGTGCCGCGTTTGCGCTATCGCTGAACTGGCTGGAGCAACAATTGGTTACGCAAGGTTTCAACAGCGAGGAGATCGTCCGAACAGAAAATCAAAAACAGGCAGCCCTCCAGGTTTCTGTACGCAACAGCATCGGCACATTACGCTTTCTTGTGGCTACTGACTGGCGTAAATTTGTAGAAACACTGAGCACGGTAGAAGAAGTACTAAAACAAGACATTACGGGCATCTATCCCCTTATGGATTTTGCAACAAGGGACCGGTACAGGCATGTTGTGGAAAGTATTGCCAAAAACAGTCCTTTATCAGAAACTGAGGTAGCCCGTCGCATTCTCGAATTAACAAGGCGACAGGAAGATGAAGTACACATCCTTAAATATGCCCATATTGGATATTATCTTATTGGCAGCGGCAGAGGCCAGGCAGAACGGGTTGCCGGGATGCGGTACAATTTAAAGCAGAAAATACTGCGCCTCATTCAACAGGCCAGGCTGGCATGCTACCTAGGGATCATAATCCTGCTAACTATAGCGATTACAGCTTTCTTATTTTACGCAACGTACCAATATAGCCATCACAGTTGGTATCTGTTACTGGCTCTGGTAGGCTTATGTGTATCAGCAGCAGCACAAGTTGCCATAGCACTAACCAACTGGGTTGCTACTCTGGCAATAAAGCCGGCATTGTTGCCGCGTATGGACTATTCGGAGGGCATACCCGCGAGTTCTAGCACTTTAATTGTAATACCGACCATGCTTTCTAATGCGGCCTACCTCGATGAGTTGTCAGAGGCATTGGAAATGCATTATCTGGCAAACAAAGAGCATAATCTGTACTTTAGCTTATTAACCGATTTTCCGGATGCGGATATGCAGCAATTGCCAGGAGATCAAGCATTGCTCAAAATGGCTGAAATCAGGATTAAAAACTTGAATAGTAAATATCAGCAGGGAGCAGACCCCATTTTTTTTCTTTTTCATCGCCCCAGGATATGGAATGAACGGGAGTCCAAGTGGATGGGATATGAACGGAAAAGAGGCAAACTCTCAGCACTGAATGCATTGCTGCTGGGTCATGGTAAGGAGCAGTTTTCTGTAATCACTGGTGACTATAGCGTCCTGGCACAGGTGAAGTATGTTATTACCCTTGATTCTGACACGCAATTACCGAGGGAGGCGGTTTGGAAATTTGTAGCCACCATGGCGCATCCACTGAACCAACCTTTTTATGATCCGGTAAAGAGGCGGGTAACGGAAGGATACGGAATCCTGCAGCCCAGGTTGTCGTCAAGTATACCCAAGACGGTGCCCTCGCGTTATTTGCGGCTAACCGGTAATGTAGATGGGATAGATCCTTATACCCGGGTATCCTCCGATGTATACCAGGATCTATTCGGGGAAGGATCTTTCACCGGCAAGGGCATATACGATGTAGCCGTATTTGAACAAGCTTTACAGGGTGTTTTTGAAGAAAACCGTATTCTTAGCCATGATCTTCTTGAGGGCTGTTATGTGCGCTCCGGCTTACTCAGTGACGTACTGTTATATGAAGAACATCCGACGCAATACTTTGCCGATGTAAAGCGGCGTCATCGGTGGATTCGGGGCGACTGGCAAATCGGGGCCTGGATGTTACCTTTTGTCACTGGAGGGAATGGGCGGATAAACAGTAATAAACTATCGGCGTTATCACGGTGGAAAATAGCGGATAACCTGCGTCGCAGTCTGCTGCCCTTATCCCTGTTGCTACTATTGTTGTCAGGCTGGACCGTCCTGAACCGTCCCTGGTTCTGGACGCTCACCGTTGTCATTTTCATGTTATTGCAACCGGTTGCAATAGTAGTGTGGCAACTGATCCATAAGCCGACGGGGTTACGTTTCAGCACACATCTAATGGAAGCGGGTACCTATCTCCGTGGAATTTTATTCCGCTTTGTTACAGACCTTGCGTTCCTGCCTTTCGAAGCTTATAAATACTGCGATGCGATTATACGAACCAATTGGCGCATGATCGTAAGCAGGCGAAATCTTTTGGAATGGGCACCTTCAGCAACGGTAGCCCAGACTGTACATAATGATATAGGCTCTGCTTATAAAACGATGTTTGTTGCACCGCTGCTGGCTGTTTTGTGCTCCATACTGCTCGGCACTGCTTACCCTGCAGCGATCTGGATCGCAGCTCCCCTATTAACTTTATGGTTTCTGGCGCCCGTCCTGGCGGGATACCTGAGCCGGCCCGTGTCAGAAGAGCAGCCTGTACTAACAGAAAATCAAATTTTATTTCTACACAAAACGGCCCGTAAAACCTGGTCCTTCTTCGAACAATTCGTAACGGCTGAAGAGCATTGGTTGCCACCCGATAATTTTCAGGATGAACCCACACCAAAAATCGCCCACCGCACTTCCCCGACCAATATGGGTTTATGCTTGCTGGCGAATATTACAGCCTATGATTTTGGATATATTTCCGCTTCTTCGCTCGTGCTTAAATGTGATCAGACGTTGCAGTCTATGTTCCAGCTTGAACGGTTCAGAGGACATTTCTATAACTGGTATGACACTTTATCCTTATTGCCCCTTGCGCCGCGCTATATATCGACCGTAGATAGCGGTAATCTCGCCGGTCATTTGCTTACCCTGCGCCAGGGCCTGATTGCTTTGCCTGATCAACCGGTTTTTGATAAACGCATTTTCGAAGCATTGAAGACTACAACACATCTTGTACTTGACTTTGCAAAGGGGGATGATACCGAGGTTGCAACCCAGATCATGATAATATTGGATGCTGCGATGCAACAATGCGGCTCCTTGTACCAGATAAGGAAATACCTCGATGAAATTTGTTTGGTGACAGCGGAATTTGAACCCACTGCACCTGGCCCCTATAACTGGTCCGGCAAGCTGACACAACAAGCCTTTCAAATCAGGGAAGACCTGGTGCAGTTAATCCCCTGGATAACCTCTTTACCTTTTCCATCTTCATTTCTTGATTTGGATACTGATGGCATCCCTTCTTTAAATGCGCTGAAGGAAATGGCAGTTTGGCAGAGAGCTGTAATAGAAAAATACAGGCTGGGTGAAATCAGCGATGAGCAGGAGCTGTGGCTGTCTTCGATGGCTTCTTTATCGGAACAATGCAGCCGGAATGCAGGGGAACAAATAGTGCAAATTAAATCGCTGGCCGGACAATGTGAGACTTTGAGCGATGGTGAATATGATTTTCTCCTGGATAAGCAGACCAACCTCTGCTCCATCGGTTATAATGTAGATGCACAGAAAAGAGATGACAGTTTTTATGACCTGCTCGCTTCAGAAGTCAGGTTAGGAATATTCGTAGCTATTGCACAAAATAAGCTGCCTCAGGAAAGCTGGTTTGCCTTAGGGCGCCTGTTGACACATGCTTCCGGAGAGTCAATCCTGCTATCCTGGAGCGGTTCTATGTTTGAATACCTGATGCCGCAGCTTGTTATGCCGGTATATGATAACACTTTATTGGACCAGACCAGTAAAGCATCTGTAAAAAGACAAATAGAATATGCCGGGCAACGCGATAAACCATGGGGTATATCTGAATCGGCTTATAACACCGTTGATGCCAATCTGAATTACCAGTACCGGGCATTCGGAGTGCCAGGGCTGGGGCTTAAGCGTGGTCTGGACGAAGATATGGTCATTGCTCCGTATGCCACAATGCTCGCGCTCATGGTAGCGCCGGAAAAGGCATGCGCCAATCTACAGATTCTCGCGCAGGAGGGATTTGAAGGCGCATATGGCTTTTACGAAGCAATTGATTATACAGCAAGCCGGTTACCGCGTGCCAAGCCGCACGCCATTATACAGTCTTTCATGGTTCATCACCAGGGTATGGCTTTTCTTTCCCTGGCTTACCTCTTACTTGATAAACCGATGCAGCGAAGATTTAAATCAGAGCTGCGTTTTCAGGCTACACTGCTCCTGCTTCAAGAACGTATTCCAAGAAGCGTACCGTTTTATGCACATACTGCCGATATTGTCGAAAACTACCATACCGGTATAAGTGCCCTGAACAGGAACATCCCAACCGCTCAAACCACAATCCCTGAAATCCAACTGCTGAGTAATGGTCGCTACCAGGTTATGATTACCAATTCAGGTGGTGGTTACAGCCGCTGGAACGATTTGGCAATAAGCCGTTGGCGCGAAGACACCACCAAAGACAATTACGGTATTTTTTGTTATATAAAAGACATGGACAGCGGTAACTTCTGGTCCAATACACATCAACCTACGTTAAAGCAGGCGAAAGGTTATTCCGTCATATTTTCGCAGGGCCATGTCGAGTTTGAACGGCAGGATGATGGCCTGATCACAAAAACGGAAATTGTTGTTTCTCCCGAAGATGACGTAGAAATGCGCAGGGTAAGGATTACCAACAAAACCTCGGCTATACGGACATTGGAAGTAACCAGTTATACAGAAGTGGTTGTGGCAAGCCAAGCTTCCGACGAGGCACATCCCGCTTTCAGCAACCTGTTTGTACATACAGAAATCGCGCCCGAATACAACACTATTTTCTGTACACGCAGACCCCGCTCTGATCAGGAAGTACCACCCTGGATATTTCACAATATGGAAGTACATGGTGGCATAGCGGAAGCCATATCTTATGAAACGGACCGCATGCAGTTTATAGGCAGGGCTAAAAATTTACAACATCCACAGGCTATGGATGAAGCAACGCTATCCGGCAAACAAGGTTCCGTACTCGATCCTATAATGGCCATTCGATACCGGATTGCCGTAAAGCCGAATCAAACCATAACATTAGATCTGATCTATGGCATTAGCATAACGCGAAAAAGCTGCGAATTGCTGATGCATAAATACCGGGACCAACACCTTAAGTCAAGAGCCCTGGAACTCTCCTGGACCCATAGTCAGGTCCTCCTGCGGCAAATCAACGCCACAGAAGCAGATGCCCAGTTATATAACCGTATTGCTGCATCTATAATTTACGCGCATCCGCTATTACGTGTAGCGGCATCTGTAATACAGACCAATTCCCGTGGACAGTCCGGTCTATGGAGTCACTCCGTTTCGGGCGACCTACCTATCGTCTTACTGCATATTCATTCTTCAGAGCCTACGGAATTGCTCCGGCAAATGGTACAGGCGCATGCATACTGGCGATTAAAAGGCCTCGCTGTCGATCTGGTGATCTGGAACGAGGATTATAGTTCTTACCGGCAACAACTGCAGGAGCAGATATTGGGAATGATTACTGCTGTTTCAGACAGTACGGTAACCTTCAATAAGCCGGGTAATATCTTTGTAAAAACAGTCGACCAGCTATCGGCTGAAGACAGGGTATTATTTGAAAGTGTGGCGCGGGTTATTATTCACGATAATGATAAAAAGTTGTCGGAGCAGTTGAGTAATATTCCTATAGAAAGAGGGCTGCCGCCGCTCCTGGAGCCTCGGACCTCTATCCAACATGTAAGGGAACAAATCTTGACTTTGCCGGAGGATCTGTTGTTTTTTAACGGAACAGGTGGCTTTGCAGTAGATGGTAAATCATATATGATCACCACCACAGCATCTGCAACTACTCCGGCTCCATGGGTGAATGTTATCGCCAACCCTGATTTCGGAACGATAGTTTCGGAAAGCGGCTCAGCTTACACCTGGGCCCTTAATGCCCATGAATACCGCCTTACCCCCTGGAATAACGACCCGGTAAGCGACATAGGTGGGGAGGCCTTTTATCTCCGGGATGAGGAGACAGGCAGGTTCTGGTCTCCGACCCCTTTCCCTGCAAGAGGTTCCGGCAATTATATCACGACACATGGTTTCGGCTATAGCCGGTTTCAGCATCTGGAAGACAATATACGCACGGAATTGACCGTATTCGTGGATGTAGCCTTACCGGTAAAACTTGTGGTGCTCAGAATCAAAAATGAATCTGGAAGAGAACGACAGCTATCTGTAACCGCTTTTATGGAAATGATACTGGGCGATGTTCGTTCCAATACGAATACGCATATCCTTCCGGAACGGGATATTGAAAACGGAACATTGATATTCAGAAATAAGTACAATACTGTCTTCGCCGACCGCGTCACTTTTTTTCGGACAAATAGCGTTGTACATAGCTATTCTACAGATAGGTCAGAGTTTATAGGCAGGAACAGGACACTGGAAAACCCGCAGGCTATGCAACGAAGTATGCTTTCCGGAAATTGCACTGCGGGCACAGATACCTGTGCTGGTTTACAGGTCACAATAGACCTGCAGGACGGTGCGGAAAAGGAAATAGTATTCCAATTGGGTAATGCGGAAAATGCATCAGTAATGGCAGAGCTGATCCGGAAGTTTAGAAATCATGATGCCACAGAACTGGCTTTTAAAGAGGTGGCGGCTTATTGGACGGACGTACTGGGTGGGGTGCAGATCGAAACACCGGATACTGCACTTAATCTCATAGCCAATGGCTGGCTTAACTACCAGACCCTTTCCAGCAGGTTATTTGCGCGTAGCGGCTTTTATCAATCGGGGGGAGCGTTCGGATTCAGGGACCAGTTGCAGGATGTGCTGGCACTGCTCCACACCCGTCCCGGGCTTGCGCGGGAACAAATACTATTATGTGCATCCAGGCAATTTGAAGAAGGTGATGTCCAGCATTGGTGGCATCCACCAGAAGGAAGAGGCGTCAGAACACGTTGCTCAGACGATCTGCTTTGGCTACCTTTCAGCGTTTCTACTTACATTAAAGCCACAGGTGATTATGGAATTTTGTCTGCGCCGGTGTCATTCCTGACAAGCAGATTGCTCCATCCGGGCGAAGATGTACTATATGACTTGCCGGTAAGCGCCCACCTTAGTGGTACGCTCTACGAACATTGCATCAGAGCCATTCAACATAGCCTTCACTTCGGGTTACATGGGTTACCCCTTATGGGCTCCGGCGATTGGAACGATGGTATGGACAGGGTCGGCAACGAAGGACAGGGAGAAAGTGTCTGGCTCGGCTTTTTTCTTTATGATATCCTCATCCGGTTTGCTGCTATTTCGGAAATGTTTGAAGACCCTTTATTCGCCGGTATTTGCAAAAAAGAAGCGGCGGCACTGCAAACTAATATTGAGCTATCAGGCTGGGACGGCGATTGGTATTTGAGGGCCTGGTTTGATGATGGCACACCCTTAGGTTCTAAGGAAAATAAAGAATGCAGGATTGATGCGATCGCCCAGAGCTGGTCGGTGCTCTCCGGGGCTGCAAGCAGGGAGCGTAGCCAAAAGGCCATGGCCGCACTCGATGAATACCTGGTAAAAAGAGAAATCGGCCTGATCAAGTTGTTAGATCCTCCTTTCGATCAGAAGGGACTCGACCCCGGATATATAAAAGGGTATGTTCCTGGAGTAAGAGAAAATGGCGGGCAGTATACCCATGCTGCGATGTGGGCTTTAATGGCATTTTCAGCCTTGCAGCAACGGGAAAAAGTCTGGGAATTAGTGAGTATGATCAATCCGGTTAACAAGGCCTCTGATGCTGTACGTAAGGACGTTTACAAGGTAGAACCTTATGTGGTAGCTGCGGATGTTTATGCAGCCGGTTCCCATAGCGGAAGAGGGGGCTGGACCTGGTATACGGGTGCAGCAGGATGGTTCTACCAGTTTATAACCGGTTCTTTTTTAGGTATGGAGCGCCTTGGAGACAAATTGAAGTTCAGCCCTTGCTTTCCACTGGCCTGGCCTTCTGTGTCTATACATTATCGTTATAAAGAGTCCGTATACGCGATTACTCTTTTTCAGATTTCGGAAGGTGCTGCTTCACATTGGCGCCTTGATGAAACAGATGGTACCGGAGATACAATCACGCTTACGGATGACAGTAGGGAACATGTAGTTGAAGTATACATCGCAATAGGCATAATGCCCGAGAGCAAATTTAAAAGTTTATAGCCACGAAAGAAATGATTGAAGAAACAAATACGACTCAACTTAATTTAACCCGCAGCATGCGAACAAAGCAAGAATTTGCAGAACAAAAAATACGATTGCCAGATCACGCGCTAGCTCATCTTTTGGGGCTATCACTGTCTGAATATAAGCACTTAAGTCATAAACCGTTAAAAGCATCAAAGGATTCCAGAGGGAACATAATTGAATTTTACATGCAGATAAGTAATAATAATAATCCGGAGGTTATGGCAAAAATTGGTTTAGACTTGAATAATATAGTATGGTTTGAACGTGATGAGGTAGAAAGCTGTTACACCAAGTAGGCTGTGAAATTTTAGTCTGGTGAGGCATAATTAAAAGTCTTCGCTAAATTGAACTCTAGTAGTTTGAGGCCCCTTCTTTTTCTTTAAGTCCTCATCTACAGTTTATTAGAGTATGTGTGGTGGTGTACGCACAGGCTTTTTAGGGTTCCGTTATTGAGAAGTTTCATGCAGGTGCCTGCACAACTAAATGTCAACAAAGGCCTATTGGTCACAACATCCTATTTCACAAAAGACTTCTACCGGGAAAGATCAAAATCTCATTCATACATGCTGAATGATATCATGAAATGGGTTTCCGCAGATATCAAAATCCCTATGCAACATGATCTGCGGGTATGCATACAGTTGCGGCGATTTCATATTTTTTCTTTAAAAAGTTGGATTTTCTTTGTTAATGATTATAAATTTATCAAGAACCAACACATTTGCGTTATGAACTATGGTAAAAAAACTCACTCCGGAGGATGAAAATGTGAATACGGTCATTTCTCTATTCTTAATAATCCTGACTGCCTCGCTGATTGAAATATATTTGTTACTTACTGCAATAGATCAGGCCCTGTCAATCTATGCTAACTAACATTATTAACTAAAGAGAATACACAAAAAAGCTATTTAATAACGAACATTTTTTCTTGTAATATTTATGACCCCAGTAAGGACATATAAAGACAAGTCAGTTCGAGTCGGTCCTTTGGTTTATTCCGAGAAGGTGCTTGCCGGTCTTTAAGAATAAGCATTGCAAGAATTTCGATTCCCATGATCCCCATGTATGGGATTAGGTTTGAACCCCGCTGTCTATTTTTTACGTTGATTTTTGTTGATCCCAAGGATTTATTTTGAGCACATACTCCACTATGATGATGGCGATCAATGCCATTAATTCTTCCTCACTCCTACTTGATTCCTGCAGTTCTTCTTCCATCTTGAGCTGTATTTTTGAAGAAGAAAACTACTAATTGGCCATGATGTGGAGGTCAAGAAATGTTTATTTTATCGTGAATGTACATGCAGTATTAACTTTCCATAAAAGCCCATCCTTTTTTACCCATCTTCTACTCTTTATTCGAGACCCCATTCCCTAGAGATTATAGGCTTCAAATGAAGATGTATGAAAAAGCTCCTCAACATTGCTATCGGTTACCGAAGAATTAGCGGTAAAGATCAATCTAAGTACTCCTTAGCGCATCAGGAAGAAGCAATCAGGAACTACTGCAATCAAAATGGATTACTGCTATCGGCAATTTTTACCGATAACGGAGAAAGCAGCGGCACCTTCGATCGACCTAATTATAAAGCTTTGGAGCGCTTTATGAAGAAGCACACAGGTAAGGTACAGTATCTTATTGTAATGAGTCATGATCGGTTTAGTCGAAATCTTGCAGAAGCTTTAATGAAGATAGAAGATTTACAAAGCAGTTTCCAGATCAAGGTTTTGGCTACCAATGAAGATATCAATATTGATGTTTACGATCCTCTTGTATTTGTGCAAAGGGCCTTTTCATACCTGATGGCCAATCAGGAACTTTTACAGATACGGAAAAGGGCAAAAGAAAGCATCCATTATGCACGGCTTTCCGGCCGTTATGTGAACAATGCTCCTTTTGGTTATATAAACGGACGCGACAGGCACAATAAAGGAATTTTAATTGTGGATGAAGAAAAAGCTGAAGTAATCCGTATTATTTACAAATGGTTTTTAGAAGGCTGGTCAATAAAGGAAATACAATACTATGCAAGACGAAATGGCCTGAAAAACTCCGGGCATAGCACGATCCAGAGAATACTATCAAACTGTACCTATGCTGGCCTGATTAAGATATCTTCCCAATCAGGACCTGCAAAGTATGTAAGAGGTATTCATCAACCTATAATCAGGGAATCTGATTTTTGGTTGGCACAAGAAAAGAAAGGCTCCCACAAGCCATCTAAATCACAACCGGGAGAGCTATTCCCTTTACGTGGGGTTCTAAAATGTTGGTGTGGTAAAAGCATGACCGCCGGCTATTCAAAAGGGAAAAAGAAGTATTATCCCTATTACCGTTGTATAGAACATACGGGAACAAACATCCCTGCTGATAAGCTTCACGCTGAATTCAAGGAATTGTTGCACACATTTAAGCTTTCCAATAATCAAAAAGAAGCGATCGCCGCTAAAGCAGAATTCTTGCTTGGTAAAACACTGCAGGATCAGAAATCCATCATTGAAGCCAGGCTAAAACAACGAGCAGACATAGAACGAAAACTCAATAATTTAGATGAGCTTTTATTGGAGAAGCAAATTGACGGCGCAACATTTGACAGACTTAAGTCCAGGCTCCATGAAGATATACACGTGTTGGATAATAGCTATCATGAATCGGTAAACATGAGCCAAAAATGGCTTGAGTTAGAGAAAATCCTGTTTAAGACAAATACAATGAGAGATGTTTTTGAAATGGCTACATTAGCCAATAAGCATTCATTGATCAGAAAGCTTTTTCGTCCACAGTTGGTTTACACGGATGGGAAATTTATATAATTTTTGTTTGATATATATTCTTCTGCTAAAGATTACAATAACACCTATTCCCACTTAACTGTGACATTCTTAAATTCGAAGTCTCTACCATTTGAATTCTCACCTATATACCTAACAACGACAGTTCTGAATAGAGCTATTCCCGGCATAACCTTCAAAAATTGGACTTTCGTTTTTATCGGACTATCGGTATATATTTTGTTACGTACGCCATTAGCTCCTAGATTAATCCGGTCCGATAGACTATTACAGTGCTAAAAACGCGCTTTTTTTATACGAAACGGAGTCCCAGCGGGGAATCACAAATATCCACTCAAATTTGAGTGGATATTTCTTTATAAAGGTGTTCGATTCCCATTCTTTATACTGAATCACCATTTTTGATTTTCCAAATTCAAGCGTAAAATTTGTATCACGATTATTCCAAAAAAATGCGATTTATGGCCTGTGCGAAATCAAAAAGGTGTTCAAAGAATTTCCCAGCCTCTGTACGACAAAAGCCTGCATATTGCAGGCTTTTTTGTTGTGTATTTAGTGCGGCACAGTGAAGGTATGTGCGCCAGTTGAATGTTACGCCACCGTAACTTTCCGCTTGACCCTCAATCTGAACTTCAGCAGCATCGGGCGAAGCTGCACATAACAGAGATAAAAACAGAAAGCCTGCATATTGCAAGCTTTCTGTTTTCGTTTTTTCACTTCAGTTAGTCACACGCGAAGGAGGGTACCGGTTCTGTTTACCGGCCCCAATTGACTTTGATATCGTGCTTGCCGGCATAGACTTTACCGAGCTCAGTCAGCTTGGTAAATACCTGCTCGTAATCTTTATAATACTTCTCGTCGATCCGCTGTGCCAGCGCTTCTATTTGTTCCTTCGGGGCACCTGCATCAAACAGCTTTGCCATTTCCCGGTATTCATTCTTATAGGCCGGCAATACGATATCGTAAAGTCGCAGCGAGGTTTGCACCATTTCCCTGGCTTCGTTGTCGTCCGGAAGCTTTTTAATTTTTTCCAGGTTCTGCTCCATCTGGGTAATGGACATTTCGACCATCTCTTTGCGGGTCATCTGTACCGTCTCTGTGGTCGAGCCTTCCTTCAGCTTTGCCGGTGGCATCGATAAAATACGCATCGCGCCCTCGCCTCCGAAGTAAGCAAAGCCGTTGGCATTGAGCACCACGCGGTCAAAGTAATTTTCGGGGGTTGCCATATTGCAGGCGCTGAAGAAGGCCAACCATACCAGGATGCCTATGCTATACAGTGTTTTTTTCATAGTGCTGTTATGCTTTTTTATCTGAGCATTGTATGTTTAGTAAAGGTCTTACTATTCGATAACGAGGTCTACGTCTGCCTCGAGGTGCTGGCTTTTGTCCAGCTTGTCAAAAATGTCCACGGCCAGGTGATAGGTATTGCCCTGCGTCATAGGCCTTCCGACCGTTAGGCTGGTCGAAACCGTTCGGGCATCTTCCGGAGCTACCCCTTTGTCGGTATATGCTTCAAAAAGATCGGGGATGTTCAATACCTTATTACCGGCCTTGTCTGTTACGACCATGCGGCAGCCCGGAAATACCTTTCCCTCCCTAAGGGTAAAGTTGCTCAGTCCTTTGGCAACTACCAGCACTTTACTTTCCATCGGAACTTTATTGCTGTATAGCTGTACCTCACCGTTGGCCAGGTACACTTCCGATACGCTAAGTCCGTTATACCGGGAGGTTAAGCCGGTACGGACATCCTTTTTATAACCCTTGCTGAAATGGCAGCCGCCGTTACAGCTGGCTATGAAGAGGCTTAACAGCATCACCGCGTATCGTTTCATATTTTCCTGCTTTTTCCGTTAAGGAAGACAGCCTTGCCGGCCTATGTGTATTTGTTTTTATAATCAAGGATCTCGCGCATGACGTCTTCGATATCTTCTACCTCTCCGGCGCCGATCTTAATTACCGCCCGGGTCGCTTTAAAGGCATCCCTGACGATCCGGTTGCGGATACGCTTCTCAAATTTCTCCTGCTCCCGGGGGAAGATGGCGATACAAGTCCCTGCCTCAACCGGATGTCTGCAATGTCTGTCCAGGCAACCAGCCCCACGGCCTTACTCACGGGTGTGGTAAAGGCTGTAATGCCCTGCTCGCTCAGCAATACCGCGGCCTGATCTTTGCTACCGAGTGCAGCAGCAAGCTTAACGACAATAAATAAGCTGATCAGGACCAGGCAGGCTGCCGTCGTTTTATACTTAAGCCCGCTTGCCGCATCGTAGCCGGCAAAGAAAAAGAAGAAAATAGCAGCGGCTACAGAGCATGCCAAAAAGAGCATGGCGATAAGCAACATTCGTTTTCTCTTTGTCCTGCTGAAATAAATATGCGTTGACATCTGGCTTAGGCTTGACTCCCGGATAAGAAGCAAATTCTTTTTACGGGCACAAATGTACAAGGCCCCGGGGTGACCGGCTCCCTAAAATTGTGTAAAAAAAGTTTTGCATTTACGGCTGCACGGCCAGGGCTTCCCGGAATTTCCTGCTCCCGCGTAGCGACCTGAAGAAGCGGGGCGATAGCCTTATCGGATCGGCCCGGCGGCAAAGTCTGTAGTGGTTTTTTTGTACTCAGGCAAGGAGCAAATGAGCAGCGCCTGAAAGGCAGGCATGGACAGAAAGCTTTCGCCGCATAAAAAAGCACATGGCAAACACAGCACAGGAAGAGTACCGTTTGCACTTCAGTCTCCGCGATAGGCGCTCAATCGATAGCGATGATTAAACAGCTGATTACAAACGACAAATTCCCCGGAACAGCTAAATATTGTAGAGATGCTTTTGTATCTTCACTGGAAAATGCGCTATGAAAAGAAAAGTAACACCAAAATTGAAGCTCAGTAAAGAGCGGCTGCACCTCCTATCCGACAAAGACCTCGATCAGATAAAGGCAGGAGAGGAAACTGCGGATGATGCAAGCGCTACCCGGCCAAGGACCTACGCTTGCGTTGCACCATTCAATGCGCCGCCCTATTACTACGGCCCTGTGTATCCGGAGCTAGAAGCATAGAATAATTCCTTTTTTTTTGCAAAACAGCGTTTGGTTAAAATCAAATTCTTTACATTTGATTTTAACCAAATCCAATTTTATGTCGTCCCCTAGACGTCTGCAGATAGCAGCTATCCATATTATCATTTGGGTGCTTTATATTAGCAATGCGATTTTTGCTTATGCTTACGAAGGAGAGGATGTGCGCGGAATTGTGTATGAAACCACGGTGAATTTCCTGATTTCCGCAAGCGTTTTCTACATCAATGCCTACGTATTGCTTCCGCGATTTATAGGGGGTAAACGCTATGCGCTGTATACCCTGTTTATTGTATTGCTCTGGACTTATAACCTGGGCATAAGGTTATTCTTCGGCTATATTGTAGACCCTGCGCTCTGGAACAGGCCGTCGTCCCTGATCTACTATTCCACGCCCAATCTCATTATCAAGTTCAATTGGTACTTCTTTCAATTCTGTTTGTATTCCACCGGCTATTGGTTCTTCACTAAACACATTAAGCGCCAGCAGGAAGCGAGGGATAAGGAAAAAACAATCCTGGAGCATGCCATGCTGAAGGCCCAGGTAAATCCGCATTTTCTCTACAATACCTTAACGCACTTCCAGGCCGAAACCAAAGCAGCCTTGCCGCAGGTATCGGCGGGTATTGTCGCGCTTAACGATCTGCTCCGGTATTCGCTTGACGCTCCTGAGCAGGACGGGATGATATTTATAGAAGATGAGGTCCATAATATCGAACAATTGCTCTACGTATATGAGCAGCAGTACGGCAATAACATCCATGTATCTCTTGAAAAGGATTTCCCGCTGGGCTCCTACCGGCTCCCGCCCAAAATTTTATTTACGTTGGTGGAGAATACCTTGAAGTATGGCGACCTGCACGACCCGGGCAACCCGGTCAGAATAAAGATCGCCATTCACGATGACACGCTCCATTTTGTAACTTCCAACAATAAAAGAACCGGCGAGCAGTACCCGTCCAACGGTGTGGGCCTCAAGTACCTGAGAAGCAATCTTGATGCCTGCTATAAAAACAAGCATACCCTTCAAATTAACGATGCGCTTGACTCCTATATTTTAGACCTGAAGCTGCTGTCTCCTGCCGCTGCTTTATGACAGCCGTTTACTTATCCGGCCTGAAACCCAAAGGGTGGAATGCATCAGCACTATGGGTGAGCTAGCACCGCAACTGCACGGCCAAGCCGATCGGGACATGCAATGGCCTGAACGGCGGCTGGATGCCTATTCTTCTCAGCAACCCTGGTTTTGCTCCTACGGAGCAATTTATGTTTGTTTATACTGATGCTACAAACGTCTGGCTCCTACGGAGCCCTGTAGCGCGAATAGCTACGGGATCATCTGCCAATCTCCCAAATCCTGTGAGATCGGGTAGATTTGAGTATAAGCAGTGCAGATCCGGACTGTGCTGTCTTGACATTTTGTAATGAAGTCCTTATAATATCATACCGCATTTGTAATCCCCACGCTTGATCCTGTATCACCATATGGCATTTATGAAAAACAAAGGATCGGGAAGGGCTGCGGGTTAATTAAGAGGCATAAAAAAAAGCGAAAACTGCTTTACGCCGTTTTCGCTTTTTAGGGGGAGGTAAAAGGGTCTCGAACCCTCGACCTTCGGAACCACAATCCGACGCTCTAACCTACTGAGCTACTACCTCCGTGTTTGAAAGGACTGCAAAGGTAAGGAATATGCAGCCAATTATCCAAACAATTTTTCGGAAAACTATTCTGCTTATTTTTGGTTGTTAAACACTTAAGATCCTTTAATCGTACGGAATGCGCAGTCAATACGGAATTCTTCTTTCCCTGGCCATCTTTGCAGTGCTCGAGTATTATAGTTTTGTTGCCGTGAACGTATCCATGCGTCACTACAACTCGCTCTTCAGGACCATCGTTTTCGTGCTGTATATTTTAGCGACCCTGGCGGTATGGATCAGCCTGTTCACCTTCCGCAGCTGGAGCCTTTCCGATTGGAATCCTTCTTTCCGGATATTGCTGATCTCTTTTGTGCTGGGCTTTATCGCGTCCAAAGTATTGGTAGCTGCCTTTATGCTCATCGACGATCTGCGCCGCCTGGTAACCTGGGCCATACAGCGGCTCAGCGGCTTTTTTCCCCAAACCCCTAAAGAACCTGTGGAAATTCCCCAGGGTATCTCGCGCTCCACCTTTATCGCACGCATGGCGATCCTGGCCGGGGGCCTGCTCTTCAGCGGCTTTCTCTATGGTCCCAAAAACCGGTACCGCTATATCATCAAACGCTATAAGATACCGCTGGCCAAGCTCCCCCCCGCTTTTAAGGGCCTGAAGATCGTACAGATCTCCGATATACACTCGGGGAGCTTCGACAATCCTGAAGCGGTTGCACATGGCGTCGACATGATCCTGCGCGAAAAGCCCGACCTGATCCTGTTTACCGGCGACCTGGTCAACAACAAGGCTTCGGAAATAGAACCCTATATGTCTATTTTCAGCAAGTTGCATGCGCCTATGGGCATCTACTCCACCCTGGGTAACCACGACTACGGCGACTATGTGGAATGGCCTTCGCCTGCGGCCAAGGCGGAGAACCTGGAAACCCTTAAGCGTCACCATGCCGAAATGGGCTGGAAGCTGATGATGAACGAACATGTGCTGCTGGAGCGCGAAGGCCAGCAGATCGCTCTCATCGGGGTGGAGAACTGGAGCAATATGGCCCGCTTCCCCAAGCACGGCGACCTGGCCAAAGCCTACAAAGGCACGGAGCATATACCCGTAAAGATACTGATGAGCCACGACCCTACGCATTGGGATGCACAGATCAGGCCGCTCTTCGGCGATATCGACATTACCCTGGCGGGTCATACTCACGGCATGCAGTTTGGCCTGCGCCTGCCCTGGATGAAGTGGAGCCCGGTGCAATACGTGTACAAGCAATGGGCCGGCCTGTACCAGGAAGGCAGCCAGTATATCAATGTCAATGTGGGCTATGGCTTCCTGGGTTATCCCGGCCGACTGGGTATTTTACCGGAGCTGACCGTGATCGAGCTGGTATAGGAACCCCGGGCAACACCATGCGCCGATATTGCTACATAAATATTAAAGTCCGTCAAAGCTTTAGATTATATGGCCGGAGTAATGTAATTTTCCGGCCGATTCTATACCCAAAAAATAAGCTCGTATGAAATTTCTGAAATCTACTTTAGCCGGAGCGCTGTTGTTTTGCGCCCTGTTACCCGCGACGCAAACGCATGCTCAAAAATTACTGCTGGGCATTAAAGCCGGCGTGAACCTGGACCGTACCGGCGGCGACCACCTTGACGGCAAGTTTGCAGGCAGCTTTCTCGGCGGCGCCTTTGTGGGTGTAAAAATGACCAAGATCAAAATCCAGGGAGAGCTGCTGTTTTCCCAGGGGAAAGTGACTACCGGCGACAATTTCGGCGACGCCTTCAAGCAATACCTCAAAGATGGCGTGAGCAGCGCCAAGGAAGGTACATTTAAAATGAATGAGCTTTCCATCCCGGTAACTGTGGGCTTCAACCTGCTGCCCAAGCTGCTGTGGGTGCATGCCGGTCCCCAGTACACGGCTGTGGCTTCTGTTAAAGATGTGGACGGATTGGTGAAAGCCACTAAGGATGTGTTCAAAAGCGGTTACCTCTCCGGCGTTGTCGGCGCCGAGCTGGAGCTGCCATTCAGCCTGAATGCCGGTGTGCGTTATATTTTCGGCATCTCCGACCGTAATAACACCAATGTTTCAGAATCCTGGCGTACCAGCCACTTCCAGATCCATGTGGGATTCAATATCCTGTAAACAAGGTTTATCTGCAGCATAGCAAAAGACCCGGCGCATATGCGCCGGGTCTTTTGCTATTTCATTTCTTCTATTACTGTGCCAGTCAGATGGATTCTTTTACTTTAGCTACTACAGCATCCACTTCCGCCTTCGTGTTATGACGGCTGAAGGAAAAGCGTACGGGTACCTTGTTGGGATCATTGCTGATCGTATTGATCACATGGCTGCCGGCGTTGGCGCCGCTGCTGCAGGCGCTGCCTCCCGATACACAAATACCGGCCATATCCAGGTTAAAGAGGATCATCTCCGACTTTTCTGTTTTGGGGAATGAAGCGTTCAGCACCGTATACAGGCAACGGCCATCGTAATCGCCGTTGAAGCCAACACCGGGCACATGCGCTTTCAGCTGCCCGATCATATATTGCTTCAGATCGGTAATATAGGCGCTGTCCTCCTCATAGCGCTCCATGGCCATTTCCAGAGCTTTGGCAAAACCGATAATCCCATACAGGTTCTCGGTGCCGGCGCGCATGTTGCGTTCCTGCCCGCCCCCGTTGATCATCGGCTTGATGCTGACGTTCTCATTAATATACAGGATGCCCACGCCTTTGGGACCGTGGAACTTATGCCCGGCGCCGCTGATAAAGTGTACCGGTGTATCGCGAAGGCTGATGGGATAATGGCCTACGGTCTGTACGGTATCGCAATGAAAGATCGCGTCGTATTCTTTGCACAGGTTGCCTACAGCGTGTATATCCAGCAGGTTGCCGATCTCGTTGTTGGCATGCATCAGGGTGACCAGGCTGCGCTCTTTGGAGCCGGCCAGCAGCGATCTCAGGCTTTCCAGCGATACATGTCCTTTTTCATCCAGCTCCACAAAGCTTAACTGGTTGCCTGGCTGCCGCCCCCAGAACTCAACGGAGTGCAGGGTGGCATGGTGCTCGATGGGCGAGCTGATAATGTGCCTGCAGCCCAGGTCGCGGATCGCCGCTGCGATGGCGGTATTGCTGCTTTCCGTACCGCCGGAGGTAAAAAAGATCTCTCCCGGATGTGCATTCAGCAGCTTAGCCACCGACTTACGTGCATTTTCTATCGCCAGCTTCGTTTCCCTTCCGTACGAATAGATGGAAGAGGGATTGCCGAATTTTTCCGTCAGGTAGGGCATCATTACTTCCAGCACCTGGGGGTCCAGCGCTGTTGTCGCCGCATTATCAAAGTAAATTCTTTCCATAGATATCAAAAACCACCCGTTTGCCTGTACCGTTCCGGATGGGTGCGCAAAGTTAGTAAATAGCTATAAAAAATGAATGGTGGAAAAAAGTTGAAAAACCGGAAAAATGTCCGTAACTTTGGGACAAAATGCTGAAGACATGAAAAAGGCAAGAGCAAAGACACCCAGGAAATACGAGGAAAAGGAAGCCACGCCGCCTGTCGTGGAAGAACACAGCGAAGCTTACCTTACCCAGCCTGCCGCCCATACCGTGGCTATGCTGGGCATGCAGCAGAATGCCCAGTTCCGGTCGGTTGCCAGCGACAATGACTTTATTGAGCTGATCAGGGAAGGAGTACCCAAAGAGGCTATGAACAACCTGATGCACAAAACCGGCATTACCAATACTGAAATGGCCAGCATCACCCATACCTCCGACCGCACTTTGCGCCGCTATGAAGATGAAGACCTGCTGCCCCAGGAACAGTCGGAAAGAGTGATCGAACTGGCCCGCCTGTACAGCCGGGGCAGTGAAGTGCTGGGGGGGCTGGACTATTTCAAAGAGTGGATGAACACCAAGCTCATCCCCCTGGGCGATAAAAAACCCAAAGAATTCCTGGATACTTCACTGGGTATCGATCTCCTTATGAAAACCCTCGGCCGTATCGAGCATGGCGTATTCGCCTGATAACACCGCAACGGCAAATCAAATCCAAACAACAATATAACTATGGTTTTATACCGCATCAGCAGCTGCCGGTATATCGACGACCTGTCGGGCACGGGGGCTGCGCTATATGGCGGCAGATGGAACAGTGAGGGTGTATACATCCTGTACACAGCCGGCAGCCCTTCGCTGGCCATGCTCGAATGCCTGGTCCATTTCGGCGGACGGGTGGTGGGCGATTACTGCCAGGTCGCATTGGAAATACCGGAAGAGAACATACAGGAATTGCGCATCGAAGACCTGCCAGATCACTGGCGGGAAAACCCGGCGCCCGACGTGCTGAAAACTTATGGCAACCGCTTTATCATGGAAGGCAAATATGTAATGCTCAAAGTACCGTCGGTATTGGTTCCCGACGAGTCGAACTACCTGCTCAATCCCCAGCATCCCGACTTCAGAAAGCTGAGAACACTGGTCAAAAGTAAGATCCGCTTTGATGAACGGCTGGTCAAGCGCAGCGAAGCATAATACATTTCGACAGAAGTAAACAAATAAGGGAGCCGCTGATCGGGGCTCCCTTATGCTTATTGTTAGCTATCGTTTACACATTCACACCGTACATTTCGGCGCGCAATTGTTTTACCCGCTCGTCGGTAATGTATTCGTCGAAGGACATTTCACGATCGATAAGGCCGCCCGGTGTGATTTCCAGGATACGGTCGCATACCGTTTGGGTCAGCTCATGATCTCGCGAGGTGAAGATGATTGTGCCTTTGAAATCTTTCATACCGTTGTTCAGGGCAGTAATGGATTCCAGGTCGAGGTGGTTGGTCGGCTCGTCGAAGGTCAACACGTTGCCTTTTTGCATCATCATGCGGCTCAGCATGCAACGCACTTTTTCACCACCGCTCAATACGGTACATTTTTTCTGTGTTTCCTCGCCGCTGAACAGCATACGTCCCAGGAAGCCACGGATAAAGGTTTCATCTTTTTCTTCCGAGTATTGGCGCAGCCAGTCTACCAGGTTCAGGTCCTTGCCTTCAAAATAGCTGGTATTGTCGGCAGGCAGGTAAGTGCTTACCGTAGTAACGCCCCATTTGTATTCGCCGCCAAAGTCGGCATCTTCTCCATTGATGATCTTGTAAAAGGCTGTGGTCGCAAGACTGTTGTCGGAGATCACCGTTACCTTCTGACCGCGCTTCAGATCGAAGCTGATGTCTTTGAAAAGTAATTGACCGTTCAGTGTTTTGCTCAGGCCTTTAACCTCAAGTATCTGGTCGCCGGCCTCACGTACCTGGTTGTTGAACAGGATCGCCGGGTATTTACGGTTAGAAGGCTGCATATCTTCCAGCTTGATCTTGTCCAGCGCCTTCTTTCGGCTGGTTGCCTGTTTGGACTTGGAAGCATTGGCCGAGAAGCGTGCAATGAACTCCTTCAGCTCGGCGATTTTCTCTTCCGCTTTACGGTTCTGCTCCGAACGCTGTCTCAGCAACAGCTGGCTGGATTCGTACCAGAAGGAATAGTTACCGGTAAAGATGTTGATCTTACCGAAATCGATATCGGCAACATGCGTACATACGGTATCCAGGAAGTGACGGTCGTGCGATACTACCAGCACCACCTTATCATAATCAGCCAGGAAGTTTTCGAGCCAGCCGATGGTTTGCAGATCCAGGTCGTTGGTCGGTTCGTCCAACAGAAGGATATCGGGATTGCCAAACAACGCCTGGGCCAGCAGCACCCTTACCTTTTCATTACCATCCAGGTCTTTCACGTGCATGTAATGCTTATCTTCTTTCACGCCGAGGCTGCTTAGCAATGTAGCGGCATCGCTCTCTGCGTTCCAGCCGTCCATTTCGCCAAAGGTCGCTTCCAGCTCACCGGCACGCATACCATCTTCTTCAGTAAAGTCTTCCTTGGCGTATATCGCATCCTTTTCCTGCATGATATTGTACAGCACCTCGTTGCCCATGATCACGGCCTGCAGCACCTGTACATCGTCGTATTTATGATGATCCTGCTTCAGCACGCTCATTCGCTGTCCTTTGGGTATCTCTACCTTTCCGGTAGTGGGTTCTATATCGCCCGACAATATCTTGATAAAGGTGGACTTGCCGGCGCCGTTGGCCCCTATCACACCGTAGCAGTTGCCTTCGGTAAAGCGGAGATTGACGTCCTCAAAAAGGATCCTCTTTCCATAACGGAGCGATAAATTAGATACGTTGATCATTTTGTCTCTATAAAAATTGATTGTGGGAAAATATAAGCGGGCATTCCCGCTTTTCCGGGGCGCAAAGGTACGAAGATTACCGGGATTATGTTTACCAGACCAGCCCGATCCCTATGTTAAATAATTGACTGAAGCTCAAGGCCGGTAATCGAGCGGCAGCAGCTTATCCAGCTTTTCGTAGGCCCAGTAATCTTCCGCCATCAGGTCGTAGGCCGGCGCAAAATTACCATCGGGATATACCGTAATTCCTTTTTCCGATGCCAGGCTGATGATGCTGGCCTGGGCGCCGGGGCTCAGCTTGCTGCCGCCCGGACGCCGGTCCAGGTAGGCTCTTTCCTCCAGCTCCGGCGTATAGGTCACAAACAGATATTCTGCAAAGCTGAAGCGCACTGATGAGGCGCTCCGGTCCCGGATAAAAGAGTCGGCGCTGATGATGGCCGGGTTAACCATATCGAAGGTACTCCGGCTGCGGAATGCGGGCGCCGGTGTGCCCATCTTGCTTTCAACGCGTATACCGGATAGCCTGGCAGTCATGAGACTGTCCTGAGGAGAAAGCCGGTTAAGATCATAATACTTCACGATCATCCTGCCGGAATCGGCTGCATCGCGGGCAAAAAGATATTGCTGCGGAGCGTCTTCTACCTGTTCCAGCGCCGGGGCAATAAAGCGCGTGGGAAGCGTTCCGGTATCCTTCCATAGCATCAGGGTGCGGAAAGCTGCTTCTTCCCAGGGCCTCCCGGCCGTATCGTTACCGATATGCGCTATCAATGTCCGTAACCGCGAGCTATCGGCGAAGGGAATGGTATCGGTCCACACAGGAACATACTTGCCGTAGTCGCTACCGGCAATGCGCTTCATCCGGCGGATTGCGAAACCTTCGCTTGCTGTGCAGCCCTGGTAAAGGCTTCTCATGAAATGATTCAGCGAGCCATGGTAAGCCGTTCCCCGGTTTTGGGTCCAGCTTTTCATTTTCCGTTTCTTTCGGGAATTGAGATCGGCAAACTGCGTGTATCCTCTGAAGAACAGGCGCCGGCTCGTGTAGTACTTTACATAGTCTTCGAGCCAGTAGGTGATCTGGTAACCGGTGGCCCCGTTGCGGATCCGCAGCGGTTGATCCGCCCATACCGTAAGCGTATTGTCCTGCGCATGATACCGGAATTGCAGCACATCTTTATTCAGTATCGTGCATTGGGCGGCAAAAGGTGAATAGCCGATAAAATCGTCGGTAAACTGCTTGCCGTATTTCCGCCAGCCATCTTTTTCGGCGCTCAGCACCGTGGCCTCCCGGAGGTCGACCGGCCGGGCTTCCAATGCGATCTCCAGCGGACGGGCAGTTGAAGCCGTGACCTGCAAGGTGGCCGTTTTATAGCCGACCACTGCTATCGTCAGCTCGAAAGGCGGCGACGGGAAAGAAGACAGGTCAAAATGTCCCTCGACATCGCATACCTGCGCATAAGTAGAATTGTTGATGAAGACAGCAGCCCCGGCCAGCGGCTCACCGGTTGTTTTATCCACGACTTTACCGGCAAAGCCGGTTTGTCCCGATACCCGGATCATAGACAACAAGAGCATAGGGAGCAGGAAAAGCAGATACGGCAGCGTTTTCATACCTCCTAAAATAAGGATAAATATGTTATTCTGCCCCGGAAGGCCTTCTTTTACTGATAAAGATCAAGGTCTTCAACCGGGATTAATGATTTGCCTTTTTCCCATCTTATCGTATATTTGCGGCACTTTTCCGGCAGATCGCAGGCCGGTGACAATCATGTAAATCTCAAATTTCTAGCAATGGCTGTATTAGTCAATAAAAATTCCAAAGTAATCGTACAGGGCTTTACCGGTACTGAAGGCACTTTCCATGCCAGCCAGATGATCGAATACGGAACCAATGTCGTAGGCGGTGTAACGCCCGGCAAAGGTGGCGCCACTCACCTGGAGCGCCCTGTATTCAATACCGTAAAGGATGCCGTGGAGCAGGCCGGCGCCGACACCTCCATCATTTTCGTTCCCCCGGCTTTCGCAGCCGATGCGATTATGGAAGCAGCCGATGCAGGCATTAAAGTGATTATCTGTATTACCGAAGGCATTCCCGTACAGGATATGGTGAAAGCCCGCGAATATATCAAAGGCCGCGAATGCCGCCTGATCGGCCCCAACTGCCCCGGTGTGATCACTGCAGGTGAGGCTAAAGTAGGCATTATGCCCGGCTTCGTCTTCAAACCCGGCCGTATCGGCATCGTGTCCAAATCCGGTACACTGACCTATGAAGCTGCTGACCAGAGCGTAAAAGCAGGTCTCGGCATTTCTACTGCGATCGGTATCGGCGGCGATCCCATTATCGGCACCACAACCAAAGAAGCGGTTGAAATGCTGATGAACGATCCTGAGACTGATGGTATCATTATGATCGGTGAGATCGGCGGTAACATGGAAGCGGAAGCGGCTATGTGGCTGAAAGAAAATATGCGCAAACCCGTTGTCGGTTTCATAGCCGGCCAAACCGCTCCTCCCGGCCGTCGTATGGGCCATGCAGGAGCCATCGTAGGCGGTGCAGATGATACTGCTGCTGCCAAGATGAAGATCATGGGCGAATGTGGTATCCACGTAGTGGCCAGCCCTGCCGACATCGGCAAGACTATGGCTGAAGTGCTGAAAAAAGAAGCGGTAGCTTAATCCTTACCTGATCTTATAAAAAGAAAAGCTGTCCTTATGGATAGCTTTTCTTTTTACATTCAGTACGGCCATACCGGTCGGAACATGCAGCGGTCTGAACGGCGGCCGGATGCGGATATTGCTTCGCTGCTGTGGTTTTGCGCCTACGGAGCAAGATTATTTTTATGGTGATGCTACAAACGTTTGGCTCAGAAATGAAAGCGCAGGATCATTCTACCTGCAAGTCACGGGCTGATCCAAAAGCGTTCCATTCGCTAATTTGAAATCGATACCCCGGTTCAGCTTTAATTCCTGTTTGCCTGTCTCTGGGTTCATTTCTTCGTTAAACGCTTCGATCTTCAATACTTTGGCGGTCTTCATGGCCTGGTAAAAATCACCGAAGTTTTTGCTCCTGATATCCGAGAAGGGATCATTGAAGCTTTTACCATCGAGATAAAAGATCACTTTGCTGAAACTATTGTCTGAAGAGCTCAGGAAGTCCAGTCCGCCCATCTCCTTATCTCCATACTCATCTGAATATTCTACCAGGTAGCCGGGCTTTTGTGTGGCATCTGCACATTGGATAAACAGGGACAGCATGTAATCCTTGTTGGAAAAATTCCGGAGGTATTTTTCGCCCTTATATTTAACCAACACCCAGCCGTCTTTGGGAGCGATCGTGTTGAGATGCTGCAGCTCTGCCTCTGATAAGTTGTCGGCATCAATGATATTTGCCGGTTGTTGATTTTGCCCGAAAGACATACCGCTCAGTAATAGGGCGCCCATAAGCAGAAGTTGTTTTTTCATTACTGTCCTATTTTGCGTAAAAGTCTTTAAAATAGCAGTGGCACTCCTTATCAATTCATATTTGCTACCCTTTCTGACATATATGATCGGGCTAAGCGAAGAAGCGTCCCGCCCCTTTCCCAAACGCCAGCAGGACTGCGTAGCTGGTACGCAGTCCTGCTGGTGATGAAAACATTTATTGTTTCCTGTTTATACTTTCCCTGCTCGCGGACGATAGCCTTTCAATGCATAATACAGGATGTATAAATAGCAGGGGATCATGAGCACATAGGCCATCTGGCGGGAGTGCATCCATTCGGCCAACTTGCCGTACACGGGCGGCAGCACGGCGCCACCTACAATACCCATCACCAGCAAAGCACCGCCCAGCTTGGTAAAGCGCCCTACCCCCGTCAATGCCAGCGGCCATATCGCGGGCCACATCACCGAATTGGAAAAGCCCAGCACCGCAAAGCACCATACCGCTACAGATCCTTTGGTAAACATAGCCAGGATAACCATAGCCATGCTGAGCAGGGTGGCAATAATGAGCGCTTTACGCTGGCTGATCACGGCAGGTATTGCAAAGATGCTGAGCACATAGCCGACCAGCAAGCCGTAGCCGGTGTAGGAGGCAAAGTGCTTGGCTGTCTCCAGCTTGTAACCGAGCGCCTCACCGAAGCCGGCAAAGGTATCGTAGCTCATCACCTCTACGCCCACGTAAAAAAAGATAGCCACAGCGCCCAGGAGCATGTGCGGATAAGCCCAGATCGTATCGGCAGAAGAGGAAGGCATCATCTTTGTTGTCGCTGCGGTGTTCTCTTCTTCCTCTTTGATTTCCGGCAGATGGATAAAGTAAAGTATCGCAGCCAAAGCGGCCAGCGCAATAGCGATAACGGTATAAGGCATCACTACCTTGGCAGCCAGCTGATCCAGCTCTGCGGCCTTGGTTGCCGGGTCAAGGGTAAGCAACCTGGCCTTCAGCTCGTCAACATTATTCAGGGTAATGCGGCCCAGTATATACACGGCAAGTATTCCTGCGATCTTGTTACAGATACCCATGATGCTGATGCGGCTGGCAGCGCTCTCAATAGGTCCCAATACTGTAACGTAAGGGTTGGAAGCGGTTTGCAGCAAAGCCAGCCCTGTCCCGATAATGAACAGACCGGTGAGGAATAAGGGATAGCTACGGGCATTGGCGGCAGGAATAAAGAGCAGGGCACCCAGCGCCATCACCAGCAGGCCCAGCGACATACCGCTCTTAAAACCCGTAAACCTCAGCACCAGGGAAGAAGGGATCGCCATTACAAAATAAGCGGCAAAGAAGGCTGTCGCCACGAGGTATGATTGCGCATCGCTCAATTCACAAGCGATCTTGAGATAAGGGATCAGCTGGCTGTTGCTCCAGGTAATAAAGCCGAAGACGAAGAACAGGCAACCGATAAGGAAAAGAGCGAAGCCGTAACTTTTATTCTTTGTATTATTGTACCCCATTCAAAAATTTAATTAGGTGATAAACTTAAAGCCTTTTTTCAATATACCCGCATGCAACTCAAAAGTTTTTCAATAGGTATCGACATCGGTGGCACCAATACTGCATTCGGACTGGTCAACCGGCGTGGCGACATACTGGTGCAGGACCGGCTGCACACCCAGGACTATGCCAACCCCGAGCTGTTTGTACAAGCCATTTATGACAACCTGAAACCGTATATCGAACAGTATGGCAAAAGCCAGATTAACGGCATCGGGGCCGGCGCGCCCATCGCCAACCATTATACGGGGGAGATACTGATGTCGGCCAATCTCCTGTGGAAAGGCGCCATTCCCCTGCAACGATTGCTCAGCGATACCTTCGGCCTTCCGGCGACCATTACCAATGATGCGAATGCCACGGCCATAGGCGAAATGACTTATGGCGCAGCAAAAGGCATGAAGGACTTTATCATTATCACGCTCGGAACCGGCGTGGGCAGCGGTTTTGTGGCCAACGGGCAGCTGATTTACGGCCACGACGGCTTTGCCGGCGAGCTGGGCCATACCATCGTGGTGCGCGACGGGCGGCTTTGCGGCTGCGGCCGCAAGGGCTGCATGGAAACTTACGCTTCGGCAACAGGCATTGTACGTACGGCGATGGAATTGATCGCGTTGCATGAGCGCGATCCGATACCGGAGCATGAGGACTGGCTGCTCAATGTCTTCAGCCGGGGCGATGAAATCAGCTCCAGCGGTATCTATAAGGCAGCTGTGACCGGCGACCCGCTGGCGATAGAGATATTCGAATTCACAGGGAAGATACTGGGCGAAACGCTGGCCAATGCCGTAGCCATCACCAGCCCTGAAGCCATCATTCTTTTCGGCGGACTGGCTAAGGCGGGCGACTTTATCCTGAAGCCGACCAAAAAGTATATGGAGCTGAACCTGCTTTCGGTGTACCGCGACAAGATCGATATCATACCTTCCGGCTTATCGGAACGGGATGCAGCGATACTGGGCGCCGCTGCGCTAGGCTGGAACCTTACACATTAAAAAAGATCAGGCCGGCATGCAGCCGGCCTGATCTTTTATTCCTCAGGTCTTAATTATTCGGGAACAATAATACCATTGGCCATAAAGCGGATGCTCTTCTGCGGCGCTGTGATCGCATCGATCTCCGATTGTGGCTTCTTCGCATCTTCTGCATAGTGGCGCAGCTCATTTACTGAAGTCACCTTTTCAAAAGCTTCGCCTTCCAGCACTACGGTTTTACCGATCATGTCCATGGGGACGAAGAAACCATAATCCTTCATCTTTACAAAGGCGGTGGTCGTATCGTTGATGTACAGGTTCATCCAGCAACCTTTCTTGGGACAAACGTCCACAACTTTTGCTTTGATCTTGGTCTTCACCTTCTTGTCTGCGTTCTTTTCCAGCAGGGCAGGCAAGCCGGCAATATCGATAGCGTCTTTAGTCGTGATGACCTCACCATAGGTCTGTCCGGGCTTGGCAGGCTTACGATCCTGGGCTTGTGCGGCCAGTACAGCGCAGGACAAAAGGGTGATTGCGATTAGCTTTTTCATATAAAGGCAAAAATAAGTGCTGCAAAGGTAACAAATCCAGCGTTAGCGGGGATCAGCGCACTTTCTTCAGGTTGCCCTGCACATCAAATTCCAGGTAATAGTCGTGCCGGGGGCTGCGGATAGACAGGTACCATTCTTTAAGACGGACCCGCTTCACAAAATTGAAGTAGATATGAGTAACCCGCTCAGCGTCCTCTATTGTCGCCGATTTTTCCTGCGCCTTTGCCCATATGCGGCTAATGGTACGGAACCGAACTTCGTCCAGCGGCATCAGCAGCTCCGCTACCGGTATATTCCCTGTGATCTTTACCGGCGCTTCCCGTTGCCATTCGCCTTTACGGTAGACATAGGCATCGATATGCTCCCGGTTATCGGGATCCTGCAGGCTGATGCTGATAATGCCGCCCTGGAAATCGTAAACATAAAAGCCCTGGTAGAAGAACAGCTTTTTGCCTTTCAGGCCGGGTAGCGCGTACAGCTTCGCCTGGATGCTGTCCCAGCCCGCAGCACTGGTCTCGAAAATATTTTTACTGACCGCTTCTGTCCCGGTGGTAGTGGTAGTTGACTGTGTGCTGATGCTAACCGTACTTGAGCTATGACTCCCGCGATGCGTGCTGGTCGTACTTTGTCTGGGTTCTGGTCGTACGGGCTGCCCCGGACGCGGGTTCCGGGTCTCTTCAAAGCTATCGGACAGCTGCTGACAGGCAGGCAACAAGCAAAGCAGCAACAGCCCCGCGATACGCCGGAGCCGGCGGCCTTCAGGATAAGGAAAGATTTTCATAAAACAGAAATTCGCGGGGTTTATCAGGCAGGTAAATGATCTCCTTCTCTCCCGCCTGCAGCCGGTGCAGATCGATGAGGCTTACAATCTCCTTATGCGCCACCTGCTGCCGGGCGCCCCATTTATCGGTAAATAGTACTTCAAATTCTATCTGCGGCTGATCGTTAATGGTAAGCCCCGTTTGCCGGTAGCCGGTTATCGTCGCTTTGGCCCGTATCCCGTACAGCACCCATCTCAGGTGGGAACCGCCACGAGTCGCCTTCCCGATGAACCGGAATAATAACCCTCCAAAAAACATTAGGCCCAGGTTAATCGCCGGCACCAGCAGCCAGGGATGCCAGGGCTTCAGAAAACGCCAGCCATAGCCCTGGCTTTCCCAATGGTAAGATAGTATAAGATAGCCGACAGCAAACGACAGGATCAGCAGGAAGATAAAGAGATAAACCGCTACTACCCGTTTTTTGACAGATACCTGAGCTGTGGCCGGTAGCAGGTGTATTTCTTTCCCATCGTCGTAGGCGCGCATATCCAGGCTATTCCCCGGCTCAAAGCGCCTTTCGGCGGGCCGTGCATCGTTCAGCTCGTAAACGGCGGTGACCGGTGTGCCGGAAAGATTGGTGAAAGACAATTTCAGATCCAGCATTTCCATACCGCCGCGAACTTTCTTAATCGTCTTCTCCAATATCTTCGCCGGGATGGCCGTGCCTTCGCTCACCGTACACAGCAACCTTCGCCTGCTCAAAAAAACCTGCACCAGGAAAAGACGACAATACAGCACTATCGCGATCAGCCACAGCAAGGCCCCCACGCCGAGGTAGATAAAGCTAAGCATAGCGCTCTGCCCCGGCATGGGCCCTGCATTGGGCAGGTCTTCGGCATTGTAATAAAGGAAAACCGGTAAGGCTACGGTGAAGCCCAGCGTATAAATGGTCCAGAAGCCGATTACCGGTTGTTTCATAGGGATAGGTTAAGGGTGTATATAGGGGCTTTTATCTTCTACAAAGGTTATGATGATGGCCAGTATCTCCTCTTCAAATTGCGCTTGCCGCTTGTTCCCTTTCCTGCTATCGGAAAAGAAATCACTGAGCGGAAAACTTTTACCATATTTATTTTTTTCCCGGGATAGGGTATACCGTAAAGATCCATATTCCGTTTCCGGTAAGACACAAGCTTCATCGAAGGACATGAGCTTTTGTGTAAACAAACCGGGAAATTTACGATAAACCCCTTGCCGTTCGCCATCGAAAATATAGGTCAGGTTGATCCGGAACAGGACATCAAACACAGCATACACAGCACTTAAGCAACCGACGATGATAAGAACCTGCTGCCAGTCATGATTGACGAGCTTTGCTGCCGCCACAACGAAAGCTGATAAGGTGAGCACCGCACAAAAGAAGATCTTGTACTTGTATACCCCGAAGGGCTGCAGATACAGCCTGCTCCCGGAAACCAGGAAACGATGGCCGGCTTTCCGGGGCAGCTTCATATTACGGTCGTTTTTGTAGCGGTAGCCATAATCCCTTCCATCTCCTCTGTCAGCCGCTGCAAAGGACGGGCACTGAATAATCCCTGCTGCAGCAGGAAGCTTTTTTCTTTCCCATTCTGGTTAAAGATCATGAAGGCCGATACATTAATGGTCATAATGAGGTAACGGCTCTTGACGATGCGGAAATGGCTGAAGGCGTCGAAGTCGTAGCTGCGTTCGGGGCTGAAAAAGAAACTCCGGCTGATGATGCGCCGGTTGGCGACATCGATGCCGATAAATGCCGTGCTGCGCAAAACACCCGCCAGCCCCAGCAGACCGACAAACACGCCCATGATACGAACACCTTTATTGGCGCCATAGACCAGGCAGGCGATCATAATGAGGAAAAGGAACAGGGCCAATCCGTAGTAAAAAAACTTCTGTCCTTTCCAGCGGTACACATTACCTTCTTTAACAAAGTAATTCCATTCCTGATGCATAATGGCAGTGATTTTGAAATTTGAAAGGCGGTTAGCCGATAAAAGAAAATTTGTGCTCGAAGGTCTTTCCGAAAACCGGCACCGGCCGCAGCGCACCATTGGCCGCATTAATAATACCCAGCACCCAAAAGATGAGTAATACCAATCCCAAAAGGCCAAGGAAAGACAAAGCAGGAACCAGCCAGCCCAGTACATTGAGCACGACGCTGAGCAGAATGCTGACCAGGGCAAGGCCAAGCGACTGACGTAAATGATACTTCAGTAAAGCATCGGCATTTTTCCCACCGGCCAGGTAGGCGATCAGCCAGCCTAGTAAGGTGAGGTAAGAAACGATCGCTAGTGTTTTGTTGTTCATATGATCTTCGTTTTTTAAGGAGTAAGAGAACAAGGCGAATTTCCGTGATGGGAGGGGTAGATTCCAAAAACAGGCATCCTACAGAAGAACTACCCTCCTGTCTTCACCCCTACTACAATATGTCTACATCTTTTTTAGTGCGCTATTTTTCAACAGCTTATAAACAGCCCAAACATCTGCAGGTATTTTTTTCTAATGCCGGCGATCTATTTATATAGTAATTTGCCGGCATGAAGCTTTTGTACTATTTGCTGTTGACCTTAAGTGCTGCCGGCCTCTTCAGCCGGGATTGCCTGGCACAGCAACGCTTTGCCGACAGCCTGCGCAAAGCAGCAGGTACGGCTGCTGCAGGAGAACGGCCGTTGCTGCTCAGCCGCCTGGCGGAATTCAACCGTACAGAGAAACGCTACGGTGAGGCGGAACAATACGCCCGTCAAAGTGCTGCCGCTGCTATAAGCCTGGGCAACTATACAGAAGCAGCCAAAGCCTACACCATATTACTGAACGTGCTGGTGAACACACAGTCCTTTGGCGCTATGAAAACGGTATGCGACTCCGTTTCCGGGATGGCGGGCAAGGCCAGGAGACCGAGGGCCGAGGCTTACGCCTGTTATGCCAGGGCACTTTTTTCCAAAGCCTTCGATAGCGCCGACAATATGGTCCGCTTCTGCCTCCTGAGCCTGAAACAGCTGGAACGGGAAGCCGATCCCTACCTGGAATCAAAGGTCTATTACCAGCTGTATGCCATCAATGCCAACTGGGACAATGAGCAGAAAGTAAACCAATATGCCCGCGAGGCACTGGAAAGTGTACTGAGCACAGATGACTACAATGTAACCAGCAACTGCTATGCAGCAATGGCTACTGCTTATGAATACCAGTACAATGCCACAAAAGATCCGATATACCGGGACAGTATCCTGCTCAACCTCCGCCGGGCCGTACAACTTTACTACCAATATCCCGGACAGGTAGCGCCTTATACCTATGGCATTATCTGTATTAATATTGCTGATGCCTACATGAGACATTTCCCGGCAAACGACAAGCTGGCCAGGGACACAGCACTTTACTATGCCCGTACGGCCGGGGCCTTGCTTCGTACGGCGCCCAACAGCCAGGAAGTGGTCGCCAGCAGCCTGGGTATCCTGAGCGCTTATGCCCAAAGGGAAGGCGATTACCGCGCTACGGAGCAATACCTGCTGGATGCCTACCAGGTGATGCAGAGTGCACAGCCGCCTTACTACCCCACCCTGATCAATGTAACGCAATCGCTGGCTGACTTCTACAAGCAACAATACAACTTTCAGCAGGCGCTGGCTTACCAGAAGGAAGTGACGACCTACAACAGCAAATACTTCAAGCAGCAGCAGGCCCGGAACATGCAAAAGCTGGAGGCACAATATGAAACAGCGAAGCAGGAAAGGGCCCTGCAGGCGCTCCGGGAGCAGGAGCAAAGCCGAAAAAGACAAAATTATCTTTATGGCGGCATAGCGCTGGCTTCCCTGCTCGGCCTGGTGTTCATGTTCCGGTCTTATCATTTCCGGCTGCGCTATTCCCTGCAACGGGAAAAGCAGCTGAAGCTGGAGAAGCAGGAATCGGAAATGCAGGTGAAGCTGGAAAAGGAAGAGCAGGCCAGGCTGAAAGCCGAGCAGCTGCTGCTGGAGGTCCGCCAGGAGCAGCTAAAAACAGAGGCCATGGCCAATATGCTATTGCTGGAACACAAAAATAAAATGCTGCACCAGCTTAAGGATAAGCTGAGCGAGGACGATGCTGTCGACATACAGAAGCTGCTGAAGGAGGAAGAAGTGCTGGACGACGATTTTGAAAAAGCCAGGATGCAGATCCTGCAGATACACCCGGGCTTCTTTCAGCAATTGAGCGCCAGGGCGCAGCGAAAGCTCACCCTGCTCGATCTGAAGCTATGCGCCTACCTTTACCTGAAAATGGATACCCGCCACATCGCCCGTATGATGCATGTCGAAGTAAAAAGCGTGCGGATGAGCCGGTACCGGATCAAGCAAAAGCTGGGCCTCAGTAAAGAGGAAGATCTGAATACTTTTCTCCAGGGATTGACCGAACCGGCATAATTCAGGCGTCAGGCAGCGCCGGGCGCGTATTCAAAATAAGTAAGCTTCAGGTTATCGTAGCGGACCACTTCTCCCCGGCATACAAAACCATTTTTCTGCAAAACAGCCTGCGATCCTTTATTTTCGGGATGCGTCACGGCAACCAGCTTATACGTCTGCTTCAAGCTGAAGGCATACGCAATCATTCCCGCGATCATTTCACGGGCATAGCCCTTTCCCCAATGCTCAGCTGCCAGGCTATAGCCCAGCTCGATCACATGCTCCTCTCCGGGATTGAATTCACGCAGCAGGCAGGAACCGATATAGGCGCCGTCTTCTCTTGCGGTAATGGCCCATCGATTGAGAGATGCATCGGGCTGCACCAGCGCCTGCTGAAAGACTTCCCGGTATTGCTCTTCGCTGCGGACAGGGAGGTATTTGTTCACAAGAGGATCCTGATGGGTACTTACATAAAGCGGTTCATCTCCGGCAGCAAAGGAACGGATGATCAGCCGGGGTGTTTCCAGTGTAAAAGACATAATATAAGATCGGTCTGGTAAAATTTGCAGGATGCCGGGTGGAGGTTCCACTGCCGATATCCTGCAAATATCGCGCTTTTTCATGCTGCCGCTACGCAATAGAATGTTATCCTTCAGCGCGGCTTGCGGCGGGTGCATAACGGCCAGCGCACTGTCGATAATATTCCTGTCCTCCTCCGAAAGCTGAATGGCCATCGCCTGTGCATTAGCTGCGGCCTGTTCCGCATTACGGGCGCCGGCCAGCACTACCGTTATGCCCGGCTGCAGCGTGGTCCAGCGCAGCACCAGCTGGGCCAGGGTTGCCTTTTTGTTTTCCGCTACGGGACGTATAGTGTCCAGCAACGCCTGTACTTTTTCCCTGTCGAACTGCCCGAAGTAACCACTGCGGTGATCGCTCGCTTTCAGTCCCTCATCATTCAGGTACTTACCCGTCAGCAGCCCGCGTTCCATGGGGCTGTAGGCAATAATGCCCAATGCATTGCTCAGCGCATAAGGCACCAGCGTTTCTTCTATACCCCTGTTGAGCATACTGTAAGGCACCTGGTTGCTTGCGATTGCAAAAGTCCGGCGGGCCTCCTGCACCTGTGACAAGTCGTAATTGCTTACGCCCGCCGCTCTTATTTTACCTTGCTGCTACAGCAATGCCAGGGCTTCCATGGTCTCGTCTATGGGTGTGGTGGCATCGGGCCAATGCAATTGCAGCAGGTCGATATAGTCTGTACCCAGGCGTTTCAGGCTGGCTTCAACTTCCCTCATCAGGCTTTGCTTGCCGGCGTAGCGGTATACAGGCCTTTTCCGCCCCTGATCGTCAGCATCGAAAAAGAATTCGCCTTTACCTTCATTGCTACCGTCCCATACCAGGCCGAATTTTGTCAGCAGCTGTATGCCGCTGCGGTCGCGGCCTCTGATTGCCGCCCCGATCATTTCCTCGCTGAGCCCGAAGCCGTAGAAAGGCGCTGTGTCCAATGTGGTCATCCCATGATCGAGCGATGCTTGTACCGAGGCGATAGAATCTTTACGCTCGTTGCCGCCCCACATGTTGCCACCAATGGCAAAAGCGCCGTAGCTAATGGCAGAGAGCCGCAGGCCCGAATTACCCAATGTCCTGTATTCCATATCTTCTATTGTTGAATGATGGTTGTTTTATAAATAGCCGGCGCTTCCTGCAATTGTACGTCTGCGATCCTGGCGAAGGCTTGTATATAAGGCTGTGCATTGTGCCGGTCCAATGCTTCCGCGCTTTCCCATATCTCGTAAAAGGTGAACAGCTCCGGATCGTCGATGCCCCGATGCAGGTCGTATTGCAGGCAGGCAGCCTCCTGCCGCGAATGGCGTACCATATTTTCCAGCAGGGTCTTTACTTCTTCCCTGTATTCCGGCTTGCTCCGGATGATCGCTGTCAGATAGATCTTCATATTGTCGTCGTTTAAAAAATATTAAGCGCAAAGCTTTTCCCTGCTTTCTGCCGCTACGCCTGCAAAAACGGATTCCAGGTGCCTGCGGTAATGTGCCATATCACGCGGTACATCCGCATTCTTTTCCACATCATGAAAATGGAAGCTTTCCAGGGGTGTCATACCGGTAAAGGCATTCATGCGATGAAAGCCAAAAAGAGGACCTTCATCCACACTCTTCTCCAGGAAAAATTCGCCGGGCAAGGTAAAAGCGGTGGCCGGCGCATTCCAGCTGGTGGTCAGCATATACTGCCGGCCATGCAGCATGCCGCCGGTACCGTAATTGATCGCGGGATTATCCATGCTGCGGCCATCGCTGCGGTAGATCCCTTTCTGGTGCCCGGCGGTAAACACCTCGTCCAGGTATTGCTTAAAGCCATAAGGCAGCTGGAACCACCAGATAGGGGTATGATAGATAATAATGTCGGCCCAGACGAACTTCCGTACTTCTTCATCGGCATCATAACCCTCTCCGATTGTCGTGGTCTGGACTGCATAGCCACCGGCACGATGCAGAAAATCAGATGTAGCAGCGGCTACGGTGTTGTTGAACAGGCCGCCGGAATGCTCAAACCTTTGACCACCGTTAATGATGAGTATATTTTTCATTGCTTTTCATTTTTACAAGGCAAAATTAGGATGCCTTATCCTATCATAGAAACAATATAATTTATACCTTTGCATCAGAAAAATAATAGCAATAATTATGGTAAACCTGGAATGGTACCGCACCTTTAAAGCGATCTATAAGACGGGAACCCTTACCGGCGCTGCAGAAGCGCTGTTCATTTCGCAGCCCGGCGTGAGCCTGCATCTCAGCTCCCTGGAAAGCTATGTGGGCTACAAGCTGTTTGACCGTACAGGCAGGAAAATGGTGCCGACGGAGCGGGGCAAAATACTGTACAATGTGATTGCCGACGGCCTGGCCAGGCTGGAAGAGGCCGAGATGAATTTCCAGCGCTGCACCGAGCGGGATACGCCGACACTAAGCGTAGGCATGTGCTTCGAGACTTTCCAGATCACGTTGGAGCAATACATCTCTTCCCTGCCTTTCAATGTCATCATCAGCTTCGGCGAATATCCCGAAATGCTGGACCAGCTGGATAAAGGCATACTCGATCTTATCATTACCCCGCAAAAGGGCTCCTCCCCTTCGATAGTGCACGAAGCCTTCTCTTCCGAAACGATCGTGCTGGTAGGTGGTAACCAGACCGACGAGCAAGCCTTCAGGCAAATCATAAAGAAGAAGGATATAGTGGCAGCTGAGTTGTGGCTCAAAAGCCAGAAGTGGTACGGCACTACCGGCGATATGGAGCACCTGCTGCGCTTCTGGAAGCTCAACTTCGGCCACCAGCCCGATTTCCGGCCTAACTATATTGTGCCCAATCTCAATTCGATCGTCCGGTGTCTGGCCGGCGGACAGGGCCTGGCAGTAATACCCGATTTTCTTTGCCGTAAAGAAGTGAAGAGCGGGCAGATCAAGCTGGTATGGGAAGGCCATCCGAAGCTGGTCAACACGCTTTATTTCGGCTGCCGAAAAAACACCAGCTATCCCAAAGAGGTCGCGCTCATCAAGAGCCTGTTCAGGAAGGTAATGGTCAGCCTGCCCAATAAGCAGAAGGCAATGGCCGGCTAAGCAGGTGTGAAGCCGCCCCATGAGGAGCTCTGCGCCGGCAAGGGCAGAGCATAAAAAAAGCTGCCCAGGATTGAGCAACTGTTTTAACCAAATAACCAATAACCGAACAGGCAAAGAAGCCAATTCAATCCATCTGTACAAAGATCCAGATGCTCCTGCACATTCGGCGTTAAGTAGTGTTAATTACTGCAAATAGCTCCAGACATTTTCATGTGGTCCGAGCCCTATTCTTTAAAATACGGTAACAAACCTGCCCATGATCATGTTTAAAAAAGGCATATATTTGAATGCTATAATTAACCTCTAGCAATTTACAATCATGGCAAAAGTATCCATCTACCTCAACTTCATGGGTAACACCGAAGAGGCGTTCAACGCCTACAAAGAAGTATTCCAAACCGATTTCGCCGTTCCGTTGATGCGCATGGGCGATGTTCCTGCACCCGAGGGTGCACCGCAAATGTCTGATTCGGACAAAGGCAAGGTAATGCACGTATCGCTGCCGATACTCGGCGGCACTCTGCTTATGGGCACCGACATGCTGGAAAGCATGGGCCACAAGCTGATCGAAGGCAATAACGTTACCATCAGCCTGGAGCCCGATACCAAGGAAGAGGCCGACAGGCTGTACAACGCGCTGTCCCAGGGTGGCAAAGATTGCATCGCTCCGCACGACGAATTCTGGGGCTATTGGGGCACCTGCCAGGACCGCTTCGGCATTCGCTGGATGTTCAACGTTTCCGCCGGTATGCCACAATAAGTATCCATAACAGCCGGAATGACGGCTATAGCAAAAGCCTCATGATAGCAAACATTATATCATGAGGCTTTTTGATGTAACGTCCGCTGAAAGCTGCGTTGAGCCCTCTTCTGCAATGATATTTCCTGCAGGCCAAATTTTAAAAAAGCGTTATTGTTGCACTATTGACAGGTCGCTTAAGCTTCTTGTCCTATTTTTGCAGCGATCCCGGATGCTTAGCGTGAAACAATCTTTAAGAACCATATCGCTCTATCTCTTTTCTCTTATTGCGTTGCTTTACGGCTCGACGCAAGCGGTGGACGCGGGTTGGTCGGCTGGTTCCTTTCTTCACGCTCCGGCTTCTGTATATGAAGATAACAGTGAGCTCAATTCGCTGTCCAGGCATGTAAGCACACCGGGGGAGCACAAACGGCTGAAGGCTGCCTGTATTTACCAGCGTTATTACGAGCGGCTGCAGGCTTTATTTACTTCACCCGCTCCCGGGCATACCGACGTTACCCGGACCATCGCCTTTACCGAAACCCATACACAGCAGAATGCGGTTTACAGCAGCCGTTGTCTTTCCACCTGCTACGATTATATTTTCCGGCTTTCTCTTTTCTGATCTGCAAGCAGCATTATTGATCTCTTCCCTTCCGGCAACAGCATGCACAACCTGCGTGACTGAACGGCGTGGCATTTTTCAACTTTCCGGCACCGTTCCCGGATCACCCCATATTGCTTGCTATGAAAGACCGTTATGCGTTCTTGATCCCACTTCTTTTTATATACGCCTGCTCGAGCAGCAGCGCATCAAAGCAGGCCGGCAACCCTTTAAAGGCCTACCCGGTAAGCCAGGTCCTGCAAAAGGACACTTCATTCCATGTACAATACGTAGCCGATATACAAGCCAGGAAAAACATCGAGATACTGGCCCGAGTGTCCGGCATACTGGAGCATATCTATGTCGATGAAGGCGATGCTGTACGCAAAGGGCAGCTGCTGTTCACAATCAATGACGACGAGCTGCAGATCGCGCTGAGCAAAACCAATGCCGCATTGAATAATGCTAAAGCAGACGCCCGGGTGGCCGAGGTGGAGCTGCAGCGCGTGCAGCGCCTGGTCGATAAAAAGATCGTCGCCAAAAGCGAGCTGGAGCTTGCCGAAGCCCGATTGAATGCCTTCCGGGCAAAGATCGAAGAGGCCCGTTCGGAAAAGGAAGCGGTGCAAAAAAGGATCTCCTATACACGCATCACCTCCCCCTTCGACGGCGTGATCGACCGCCTGCCGCTGAAGGAAGGCAGCTACTTATCCGAGCATTCCTCGCTCACCACCATTTCCGATATACGCTCGGTGCTCGCCTATTTCAATGTTTCCGAAAATGAATACCTGCGGCTGGCCCGCGAGAACAAAGAGGGGCTGCCCCATGCCGAAGTTCGGTTGCTGCTGGCCGATGGCTCCCTCTATCCCATCAAAGGAAAGATAGAAGCCAACGGCAGCGAAATAGACGACAATACCGGCTCCATCGCCTTCAGAGCCGATTTTCCCAACCCGGACAAGGTGCTGAAGCATGGCGCTTCCGGCACCGTGCTGATCAGCAGCCCTGCGGCTTCGGTGCTGATGGTACCGCAGCAATCTGTGCTGGAGATACAGGACAAGAACTATGTCTATGTGCTCGACAAGGAGAATAAGGTAAGGATGAAGAGCTTTCAGCCTGCGGGCCGTATCGGCGATTACTATATCATAGAAAGCGGCCTTTCGCCCCAGGACAAGATCGTGCTTGAAGGTATCCAGACGATCAGCAACGGAGAACAGATCCGCCCGGTAGCCGCATCCCACAGCTGAACAGGTACGCATTCTAATGTCAACCCGCGCAGGCGCCGCCTGTGCAGCATCTCTTTTTTCTATGACTTCAGTATTTATCCGGCGACCGGTGCTGTCGCTGGTGATCTCGCTCATCATAACACTGATCGGCGTCATGGCGCTGACGCAGCTCCCTGTAACCCAATTTCCCGACATCGTGCCGCCTTCGGTAATGGTGACTGCAAAATATACCGGGGCCAATGCCGATGTATCGGCCAGGGCGGTGGCGATGCCCATCGAAAGGGCCATTAATGGTGTACCGGGCATGACCTATATGTCGACCGTAACCAGCAACGACGGGATCACGATGATCCAGGTCTTCTTTAAGGTGGGTACCGATCCCGACCAGGCGGCTGTAAATGTACAGAACCGGGTAACCACCGTGCTCGACGAGCTGCCTGAAGAAGTGATCAAGGCCGGCGTTACTACGGAGAAGGAGGTCAACAGCATGCTGATGTACCTGAACATTACCAGCACCGATTCCGCGGCTGACGAGCAATTTATTTTCAACTTTACCGATATCAACATACTCCAGGAGCTGAAGCGCATCGAGGGCGTGGGTCGCGCCGAGATCATGGGACAGCAGGAATATGCCATGCGCATATGGCTGAAACCCGAACGCATGCTGGCCTACAATATTGCTACCGATGAAGTGATACAGGCTTTAAGAGCGCAGAACGTGGAAGCCGCTCCCGGCAAGACCGGCGAAAGCTCGGGCAAAACGCCGCAGGTCCTTCAGTACGTGCTGCGCTATACAGGCAAGCTCTTCGAGCCGCAGCAATATGAGCAGATGGTGTTGCGGGCCGATAAGGACGGCGCGTTGCTGCGTCTGAAAGATATTGCCACGGTGGAATTCGGCTCCATGAGCTACAGCATGGTCTCCAAGACCGACGGAAGGCCTTCCGCATCTATCATGATCAAGCAGCGGCCCGGCTCCAACGCCCGCGATGTGATCCATAACATCAAGACGCGCATGGCGGAGCTGAAAACATCTTCTTTCCCGCCGGGCATGGAATACAATATGGCCTATGATGTATCGCGCTTTCTCGACGCTTCCATCAGCGAAGTCGTACGTACGCTCATTGAGGCCTTCCTGCTCGTCGCGCTGGTTGTCTTTATTTTCCTGCAGGACTTCCGCTCGACACTCATCCCCGTGCTGGCCGTTCCTGTAGCGCTTATCGGCACCCTTGGCTTTATGCTGGCCATGGGCTTCTCGATCAATCTGCTCACCCTCTTCGCCCTGGTGCTGGCCATCGGTATCGTGGTGGACAATGCGATCGTAGTCGTGGAAGCCATACACCTGAAGATCACGACGCAGCACCTGTCGCCTATGGAGGCCACGCTGGAGGCGATGAAAGAGATCAGCGGGGCCATTGTCGCCATCACGCTGGTCATGTCGGCCGTATTCATACCCGTAGCTTTTCTCAGCGGCCCGGTAGGGATCTTCTACCGGCAGTTCTCGCTTACGCTGGCCATTGCCATTTTTATTTCCGGCATCAATGCGCTGACCCTTACACCGGCGCTCTGCGCGCTAATGCTGAAGCATACACAGCCCAGTGGTAAAGGTTTGCTCAACCGCTTTTTCCAGGGCTTCAACCGGGGCTTCGATGCCACTAACGGTGGCTATCAAAAATTGCTGGGGAAGATCGCCGGCAGGCGTGGCCTGACCATAGGCCTCCTTACCTTATTCTTTGCGCTGACCTGGGGCGCGGCAGCCATATTGCCAGGAGGCTTTATTCCTACAGAAGACCAGGGTATGATCTATGTCAATGTCACTACCCCTCCCGGTGCTACCATGGAACGTACGGAGACAGCGCTGGACCAGATCACCCGCAGCGTACAAAAAATAGAAGGCGTAGAGAATACCACTTCGCTGGCAGGCTACAGCCTCGTCAATGAAATTGCCGGAGCCTCCTATGGCATGGCCATGATCAACCTTAAGCCATGGGAAGAAAGAAAGCAGGATGTCAATGCCACGATAAAGGCCATCGAAGCGGAGGTACAGCATATTAAAGACGCCAGGATAGAGGTCTTCGCGCCGCCCACTGTTCCGGGATTCGGCAATACCGGCGGCTTCGAGCTGCGCCTGCTGGATAAGACCGGGCGGGGCGATGTGCGGCAGACTGCCGAGGTGACGCAAAAATTTATCGACGCGATCAATAAGGCACCGGAGGTCAGCAATGCTTTCACCAGCTTCGACGCTTCCTTTCCGCAATACCTGATTCATATCAATCCCGATATGGCCGCAAAAAAAGGAGTTACGGCCGACAACGCGATGAATACGCTGCAAACCTTGCTGGGCAGCTATTATGCCACCAATTTTATCCGCTTCAACCAGATGTACAAAGTGATGGTGCAGGCAGCCCCCGAATACCGCACCGCACCGGAAGATGTGCTGAAGCTTTATGTGAAGAATGCTCATGGCGAGATGGTCCCCTTCTCCACCTTCGTCACCCTTGAACGCATCTATGGCGCCGAACAGCTGACCCGCTACAACATGTATCTCTCGGCAATGATCAACGGTAATGCTGCAGAAGGCTACAGCAGCGGCGATGCTATCGCGGCCGTACAAAGGGTTGCAGCAGAAGTGCTGCCCAGGGGCTACAGCTACGAGTGGAGCGGCATGACCCGCGAAGAAATCCTTTCAGGCAACCAGACGGTAGTAATCTTTCTTGTCTGCCTCGTATTCGTATACCTGCTGCTGGCCGCGCAATACGAAAGCTTCCTCCTGCCGCTCCCGGTGATCCTGAGCTTGCCTGCAGGTATCTTCGGAGCCTTCCTCTCCCTGAAGCTGGCCGGCCTTGAAAACAATATCTATGCCCAGGTGGCCCTGGTGATGCTGATCGGCTTGCTGGGTAAGAACGCGATCCTGATCGTTGAATTCGCTATCCAGCGCCGCCGCGAGGGCGCCGGTGTGCTGCAAGCTGCGATAGAAGGCGCCACCCAGCGGCTACGCCCCATCCTGATGACCTCCTTCGCCTTTATTGCCGGCCTGGTGCCGCTGTGCGTGGCTTCCGGCGCAGGCGCCATGGGTAACCGCTCCATAGGCACAGCAGCAGCCGGGGGCATGCTGATCGGCACCATATTCGGCGTGCTCATCATCCCCGGCCTTTATGTGTTGTTTGCCTCCTTTGCCGAAAAGAAAAGAACAACAAAAGTTCCTGAAAAAATAATTCAGTCATGAACCAGATAATGAACATTCTGAAAATAGCTACCCTTACCGTATGCTGCACGCTTACATTCTCCTGCGTCGTGCCCAAACGAGCGGCCCTGCCGGAGCTGAAGCCGTTGCCTGATCATTTCGCATATGACAGCAGCCGCGTACAGGCGCCATTGCTCTCCCGCGATTCTTTCTTCAAAGACCCGCACCTGAAGCAATTGCTGAATAATGTGCTGGATCATAACCCTGACATGCATATTGCATTGCAACGGATAGCAACGGCCGGCGCCTGGCTAATGAGCAGCAGGGGCGCGCTGCTTCCGGCCATAAGCCTGGGCGCCAATGCCAGCGCCACCCATTTTGGAAAGTACACGATGGAAGGGGTCGGCAACTTTGACACTAACCTCTCACCGAATATCGACGATGATCAAAAGATAGGTACCAGCCCCACACCCGATTTCTGGCTGGGGATCAATGCCAGCTGGGAGGCCGATCTATGGGGTAAGCTGCGGGCGCAGAAAGAAGGCGCCCGGCGCCGCTTCCTGGCCTCGGTACAGGGCGCCGATATGGTACGGTCCATGCTGGTAGCGCAAACGGCCACCTTGTATTATGAGCTGGTGATGCTGGACCGGGAACAAGCCGTGCTGGAAGAGAACCTCGGCCTCCAGGAACGAGCTTTGGAAATTGTGACCGTGCAGAAGGAGGCCGGAAGAGCCACGGAGCTGGCGGTTCAGCAGTTCAAAGCGCAGGGCTACAGTACGAAAGCAGCGCTACGGGCTATTAAGCAGCGTATAGCCGAAGCCACCAACGAGCTCAATGCGCTGGCCGGCCGCTACGACGGCAGTATTACCAGGGACGCCTTGCAGCCGCTGGATCAGCTTTTCCATCCGCAGCCGGGCAGTGGCGTACCGGCAGGCCTGCTGCGGCAACGGCCGGATATCAGGCAGGCGGAATCGCAGCTGCTGGCCGCTCATGCCGACCTCGCCGCTGCCCGTGCTGCCTTTTTCCCTTCAGTCAATATCTCGGCGTATACTGCGCTCAATGCCTTCAAAGGCAGCCTGCTGCTCTCCGGCGCCTCCCTGGGTTATCAATTGCTGGGCGGCCTTACAGCACCGGTGTTTCAGAAAAATCAGCTGCGTGCACAGCATAGGCTCGCGACGGCGCAGCAGCAGGAAAGCTACTATCAATACGAGCGTAGCGTGCTGAATGCTTACAAAGAGGTGATCAACCAGATGAGCGGGATCAGGAACCTGGCGCAAACAGATTCCCTGAAGCAGCTGGAAGTGGATGCCCTCAGCAATGGCATCGGCATTTCCGAGGAGCTCTATCTTACCGGCTATGCTTCTTACATCGAGATCGTGGCCGCCCAGAAAAGCAAGATGGAAGCGGAGCTTCAGCTGATCGGCGTAAAGCGCGACGAGATCTATGCTTTCATCAACCTGTATAAATCGCTGGGCGGCGGCTGGCGGTAATGATAGCGGCTATGAGCGCACGCTTCCTGCCTATAGGTATAACTGCCCGTACCGCATTTAAAGCCTGCGGCAACCTTAGGCTGTCGCAGGCCAATAAAAAGAGAAACGGCATTAAAGCCTGTTGATAATTCGGGTATCAGCCGACGCCGCAGGTGGGTAATGTTTGCGGTGCGCAGCAGATACAATTAGGATTGGGATCGGTAACCACCGTATTGGCGATTGTCGCTCCGCCTAAAACTTTGTGGCGATTCCCCTGCAATTCAGAGATCACTTCCTTGCTCATGCCGAGCTTTTTGTTCAGCGCAACTTTTTTCTTTTTCATAAAAAGCATTTGATGTTTGGTGAAAGACAAAGTTCGCACTGAGCAGTGAAAAAAATTTTCAGTGCATTCGCGTATAATCCAGGTTACAGGATGATTAATAAACTAGCTGTTAACATTAATAATTTAGTTAGCAGCACTAACCATAGTTGCCACTAAACCCTGAAACCCGCACCGGCTGCACCTTGCAGGCCTCGCTTTAAGATTGTATGCTGAGTGCCGCACAACAGGCCCTGATCTGCGTACGGGTTGCCGAATACAGGTTGGAGATCGCCGCATTGCCGCCGTACACGACCTGGCTTTTGTGCTTCTTTTTCCAGGTCGCAGCGATGTGTCCGGTCAGCGAGCTGAAGCAGCACATAAACAATATCTTCTGTGCCTCCTGCGCGTCTGCTTGCTCCAGCTTGCTGATCACATTGGAAACGGTTACCGACAAAGAGGGATCGTTAGAGTACAATTTTGACGGCACGTCTTTGGCGCCATGGGCAAAGACGATAATATAATCCTCATCGCTTACGGTGAAATCCGTATCCACATAAACGACTGAAATACCGTCTTTGATTTCAGCCCCGATGTTCTCCCCGATCTTTTTGTTGGTCAGCCCCGCGAATTCCTGCTCAAACTGATCTGCTTGCGGGGGCAGATCTTTGTGCATGTCCAATTGGTTTTGTGGGAATGGGATTAAGATGAATAGTGTTGCCATAAAAAAAGTTTTTAGTGTCTGAAGAATGGTTTTCAAAAAGCCCCTAAAGCTTGCAGTGTCAAAACGCTGTATTGCCGGCCTTTCGGTTGTAAAGTTGATTATTGTGCCTCAATTTTACGCACGTGTTTTTACGAGAAAAAATTACCCCGTTAAAATACCCATAGGAACGGCAATAGTACCTTCAGGCTTTTCCGGATACCCGCAGCAAAAAGCCACTCCGGTATGGAGTGGCTTCGCCAAACAGCATTCAGCCCGGTTGCTTAGCGGCAAACCATACCGACCGATGGTGCGGTACAATTGACGATACAGGTTTCCGCTGTACAATTCCGCAAGGTCACGGTACAGTTGGGCGCTTCTGTCGGCTGGCAATCACAGGGGCTGCTGGGACAAGTATTGGTCAGGCAGCAGGCGGTATCGGCAAAGGTGGCCCCGCCGACAATCCTGGCCTGCTGGCTTAAGGAAGCTATCGTTCCTTTTTTCAGTATGAGCTTTTTCAGCTCCAGGCTTTTCTTTTTCATAGTACAAAGTGCTTAATGATTAAAAAAATCTACCCGTACGGGATTCATTGACCTGTCACAAGCAAATGCCGCAGGGCTCTACCGAAATGGGGCAATGAGATTGCTGCGGTGCGGAACCTTGGCATGGCGGACAGTTGCTGAGCTGGATAGAATAAACACACTGCTGACAATTGGTTTCGCCCAGTGTGCCTCCACCGGCCGCCTGCGCCATCTCTTTCGTGTTCAGCGCAAGGATCACCTGCTTTTCGAAAGACAGCTTGCGCAAATTTATTTGCTTCTTTTTCATCGGATCATTGTTTAATCGTTATAAGAAAACACAAACCACGCATTACTTTTATGTTCAGCTGCAATGTTTCGAGACGAAAGCGCACAGGAAGGTGCAACGCTCTCAAACCGCACAGGCCTATCCGCAAGCGACAGTATTGGCTGCACAACATTCGGGTACGCTTACAGAGGTTCCCTGGCAATTGGTCGCTGCAACTGTTACGGGGCAGATCCTGTCGGAAGGACAACCGATCACAGTAGGGCAAGCCATGGTATTGGGGCAGGGATTGCCGCCAACTGTGGGACAGGTGCAGGTCAGACCGCAGGTCACATCTCCCTGGGTAGCGCCTCCGCCGGCGATCCCCGCTTGTTGCCCTGTCGCCAAAGCCGAAATAACATCCTTGCTCAGCTGAAGCTTTCTTTCGAGATTCAATCTTTTCTTTTTCATAGATGCTTGTTTGATGATGGAAAAATAAAATGCAATTGTATATCAGGATACGATCGCAAACGAAGGAAAGAATTTAACGGGAAAGTGAAAAGATACAATATACAGTCCTGTCGTTTCCTTTCATGATCGGTACTTTTGGCAGCATAACTATGAAAGGAAGATACAGTCATGCCTGCTCAACAGGGGGACATACGCTCCTGCCTGCAACAATGATAAGGTTTCGCCCACGATCGCCAACAAATATTGGCTGAACGTTTACAAAAAAAATAAACTATAAGCTACCCGATTCTGTTAATCGGATAAGCGATCCCTGGTAATTCTTTTACCTGTTATTATCTGATTTTAAATTTAACGCTATGAAAAGTCTGTTGGCCACAATGCTATTCTTCCTTACTTTATCTCTTGTCTCTGCACAGGACCTGCCGCCCAAAGATATTCCGCAGCAAGTGCTGGATGCTTTCCGGTCCAAACACAAAGAAGCGACAGCTGTGGATTGGGAAAAGAAAGGAGCAAGCTTCGAAGTGGAATATAAAGAGGGTGCGCAGGACCACAAAATCCTGTATAATAAAGACGGCGTTGAACGCTATCATAAAGAAGATATGGCTACAGCCGATCTCCCCGCTGATATTTCCGGGAGCCTGAATGCAAAATATCCTAATTACTCGGCAACAGAAGCTGAGAAGCTGAGCGAGAAAGGGAAAGTGACCTATTCGGTAGACATAAAAACGGTCTCCGGCGAAAAAAGAGAAGTTCATTTAACCGAAAAAGGGAAGATCGTCCTGGACCGCCTGGACTAAGACCACCCAATACTTATAAGCCTCAGGCGCCTGTCATTTCTTAATCCTATGCAGCGCGGAAATGAGAAAGGTTATTCTAAATCTCGCTATAACGTTCGACGGCTTCATCGAGGGGCCTAACGGAGAATTGGATTGGCTGGTAAAAGACAGCACCGTTGATTTCGGTGATATTTTAACCGATATACTGGCCGATAAAGACATTATCTTTTACGGACGGGTAGCCTATGAAAAGTGGGGAAACACACAGCCCGGAAAAGAGGCAAGTGAAAAGCTTAAGAACGCGTATCGGCAAATGAATAGCAAAACCAAATACGTTTTTTCTAAAACGGTAAGCGATGATGGTACTGATGCCATATTTATCAATACAGGAATAAAGCAGGAGGTACAAAAAATCAAGCAGCAGCCGGGAAAGCATATCTGGCTTTACGGAGGAGCAAAAATTGCCACCACCTTTTTTAATCTGGGTCTGATAGATGAATTAAGACTGGCGGTACATCCGGTAATATTGGGAAAAGGCAAACCGCTGTTCCGGAATATTGAGGATCGACACAAGCTCGACCTGCTGGAAATGGAAAAATATCCGTCCGGCGTCACCTTAGTCAGGTATCGTGTCAGGGATTCGATCCGCAAATAGCGTATTGAACGTTCCGGGAATAAAAACAGCGCCTCGTATGAGACGCTGTTTCAGAGTAGCCTAAGGAATAGTTGGTTCGTTTTCAGGGATACTTTTTATTATATTTACGAAAAATAGATCTATGAAACGAAGAATAACTCTAAAACTGAATCTCAAAAAAGAAAGCCTTCATATTCTATCAGCCAATGATATCAATCAAATTAAAGCTGGTGAAGAAGTCGCTGATACACCGAGTGTGACCAAGCCCCGTACATATATCTGTGCTACTCCTGTAACGCACCACAATTGAAAACCGAAAAAGTGGAAACCGAAAAATTATACTCACCCAAAGTAGCCATGGGCAGATAACTACTTTTGTTGCATCAATAGCAGCCTTTGCTGAAGCAATAAAAAAAGCACACTATATAGTGTGCTTTGAGTAGCCCCGACAAGAATCGAACTTGTATCTAAAGTTTAGGAAACTTCTATTCTATCCATTGAACTACAGGGCCATAACGGACAGGGCGCAAAGGTAAGCAATTCCCCGATTATTTGAACTGTATGGTCTGAATTAAATGATCCATATCTTTTTTCAGAAAATCGGCGGCCGGCTTCAGCGAATCGGCATTGGGGGACACATTGAAGTACAAAGCCCCCCTGATAAAATGACGTTGCTCGTCGGTAACATAAAACTGGTAGGCCGAAGCGGCATCCCCACCTACATTGTACGCGACACCCGACAAGCCGTTGCGCGTTCTGAACCGTGGGGTATTGATATAATCGGCCCGGATATCGTGGGCATACGACAGCTTATAAGATTCCTCAACCAGTTTGGCCAGCGGCTCCGCTGTAGTTACCGGCTTATAGCTCAGATAGATTGTCGCATTCATCTCCGGGAATTCAATATTGATCCAGTAAGGGGCATGCTCTTCCTTGTTGAGATTGGCATCCTGACCGATATGTCCATATACAGGATATTCCAGCCGGAAAGGGAAACCGGCGCTGTCAAAAGTCCGGTACGCGTGCTCGGGCAGCTCTATACGGTAATATCCTCTCGGCTTGGGCACCGGCACAGAAGGCCTACAGGCCGACATAGTCAGCAGCAGCATAGCAATACCTAATCCTGCTTTCAGTTTGGTCATGGTTCTTCCTTGATTTTGGATTGTTCCTTTTTTTCCTTTTCCTGCTTTCTCCGCTCTTCGTTCTTAAGCTGTAACAATGAATCGGGCAGCTTAGACAACAACTGGTTTTTATTGCCCTGGGTAAGGGTATCGCCTGTATGCCCGCCCGCTCCTGCGGAGGGCGGCGGTCCCTGCGCGGGCAGCGTTTCGATATCCTTCAGCCCCGCGCGGCTCTTGATCTCCATCAGCTGGGTCAATACTTTCGCATACAGCGAATCCATCATTACCGGTCTTTTCTTGTACCAGGCGATCGCTTCGTTGAAGTCTTCAAAACTCAGGTCGTAATGTTTCAGGATGGAGCTGTAGAAGCCGGCCAGGCTGTCGTAGTTCTTATCGAACCTGTTGCGGGTGCTGTCGCCCAGTCCCTGGCTGTACGCCTCGGCCAGGTGTATATCCGCAAGCACCTGCTTCATCTTATCTTCGGGCACCGGCGGCCGCTCCTTTCCCTGCCGGCAGGCAGGCAGCAAGGCGGCAAACAACAAACACAATAAGAAGAAGGCACTACGGTAATTCAACAGGAACAGGTTTGAACGGGAGAAAATGGGTAAGGGATCTTATTTTATTCCGCGGTAACGGGCAGTATTGGGGACATCCATCTTGCTCAGCTGGTCGATATAATCCTTCCGGTCGGCCACAGGCGTCTGCATCAGCGTATTGGCAAATTCATTCGATTTGGCGTTGAAGAAAAACTGCATCAGCACAGAAGTGGGATTGTCGTTGTTGATTTTGGTCAGCACGGGAATGCTTTCCAGGATAGTTTTGCGGCCTTCCTCCGGCTTGCTGCTCAGCAGGTCGAGCCCCTTGCGGTGATAGCTATAATAAAGCGGGCGAAAGGCGTCGAAGCGGGGATTAAGGATCTGGTCAATCAGCCAATAGCGGTTGCGGTTGTTCTCCGCCGCCTTCCAGCCTTTGATCAGCTTATCTTCAGGAGCGTTGTTCACTACGTTCTGTGCCTTTTTAAAGTAATCGCTTCCACCCCTGGGCGCAAAGGAATCGTAATCGAAGCCCAGCATCAGGTAAACATAGTAAGCGAAGATCGCGGTAAGGTTGGAGCCCAGCGCATCGTTGCCGGCTACACGATTGTCATCAAACTGCAGGTTCTGGCTTTCATCGAAACGGAACACAACGTCGCGGTCGATATAGTTTACCAGCGGTGAATTGTATCCCGAGTTGAATACCGGCCTTGAAGATTGTATGTTGAGGGTTGCTTTGTAAGTATTGTCGCCTGGCGCCTTTTCCGTAACGTTCAGCAGGAAACTGCAATCGATCTTTTCTGCGGGCCTGAAATTATCATTCGTCCATTTACGGTTGTTGATAAACTCGTTCAGCGAGCGTTTCAGCGTTTGAAAAACTTTAGGATCGACGTTCTGCACCCTTTCGAAGGAAACATCCAGCTTACAGTTCAGCTCCTGCGCAAACAGGCGGCCGGCCGATACCATTAAAATAAAAATACAAATTAAGCTACGCATCCTTTTTCTTTATAGAAGACAATATGCAATCTACAATACTTTTGGCAATTCCGTCTTTGGACTGCAGGGGAAGGGCCAGCGTATCGCCGTTGCGCCGCAATATCTGCACCTTATTCGTATCGTGCCCGAAACCCGCACCCTCTTCCCTTAGGGAATTCAGCACGATCATATCTACATTCTTACGTTCCAGCTTCTGCAGGGCATGCTCCAGCTCGTTCTGGGTTTCCAGCGCAAAGCCTACCACAATTTGCCGTTTGGTTTTCTGCCGGCCCAGGTGTGCCAGGATATCCGGATTCTTCACCAGGGTAAGCTCCAGGCTCTCCTCCTGCCCTTTCTTTATTTTTTCCCCGGCCTTTTCCTTCGGCCGGAAATCAGCTACCGCCGCAGACAGCACGGCAATATCCACCGAGGGGAAAATGCCGTTGCAGGCGTCGTACATTTCCTGTGCGCTCACCACGCGATGCACGTTAATGAGCGGATGCGAAACCTGCTCCGAGCTGGGGCCCAGCACCAGGTCGACGGCAATACCCTTGGCCGCCAGCGCACGGGAAACGGCAATGCCCATTTTGCCGGTAGAGAAGTTACCAATAAAACGTACGGGATCGAGCGCTTCGTATGTGGGACCGGCGGTGACCAGCGCTTTCAGCTGGGCATAGGCCGGATCGGCGTGCTGCGCTTCAAAGAAATTTTCCAGGTATTGCAGTATCGCTTCCGGCTCGGCCATACGCCCGGCGCCTACAATACCGCTCGCCAGCTCGCCATGTTCTACCGGGAGTATCTGGTGGCCATAAGACTCCAGCGCGACCAGGTTGGCCTTGGTTGCGGGATGCAGCCACATATCCTCATCCATAGCGGGCGCCAGCAGTACAGGACAGGCCGCGGACAGGTATACAGCCATAACCATATTGTCGCAGATCCCGTGCGCCATCCTGGCCAGAGAATTGGCGCTGCAGGGCGCTACCAGCAATACATCGGCCCAGCGCCCCAGATGGACGTGATTATTCCAATGGGCGCCGTTGCTCACCGAGGTGAAAACCTCCTTACGGGAAACGGTAGCCAGGGCCAGCGGACTGACGAAGTCGGCGGCTGCAGCGGTAAGCACCACCTGCACTTCAGCGCCGGCCTTAACCAATAAACGCACTAATTGCGGCGTTTTATACGCCGCAATGCTACCTGTAATGGCTAAAATGATTTTCTTGCCTTGTAAAGACATCGGTAAAAGGATTGATACATCAGCGAATAACGAAACCACCCGGGTCCGGCTTTCAGCTATTTATTCCTCCTCCTCTTTTTTGCGATAGTAGATCTTATCGGTCATAAATTCGCCCAGCGCCTGCAGGGAAGGATTGGCCATGCGCTCATAGAACCTGGAGATCTCGATCTGCTCTTTGTTCTCGTGCACTTCTTCCAGCGTATCGGTATGATTGGCAAAATCGTCGAGCTTGCGGTGCAGCTCTTCCTTCAGGTTGATATTGATCTGGTTGGCACGCTTGGAAGCCACCACAATGCTCTCATAGATATTACCGGTCTTCGCTTTGATAGCGGCGATATCGCGTGTTTCAATCAGCGGGTTCAGCGAAGAAACCAGTTTTTTATTTGTGCTCATTACGTAATTGTTTAATATTATTCTGGGACAAAGTATAATATTTTTCCGCTTCCTTGAGGTAGCCGGAATTGGGCGTGTACTCTTTCAGCTCGTTGTAAGCGTTCACCGCTTCGGCAAAACGTTCTTCCTGCTTTTCCTTGTAGCTGGAACGCGCGTATTCATAAAACGATTTGATCACCATCAGCTGGTAAAAATCCAGGGCTTTCGACTCCGGGTAGGTCTGTATCAGCGATTTATAGGCTACCGAAGCAGCTTTATACTGGCCAATGTTGTAATAAAGCTTAGCAGCATTGGCATCCTTTTTCTCGATCTTGGCCCGGCAGATATCGATGTAATTGTTGGCCTCCGTAAGATTTTTGGAGCCGGGATGGGTATTGATATAAGTTTGCAGCGCATCGATCGCTTTATAAGTGCTGCCCTGGTCCAGGGAAAATTTGGGTGAAAGCTTATACATGCAGGTCGCATACATAAACTCGCACTCATCGGCCCTGGTGCTCTTAGGGAAAGCTTCAACAAAGTTCTTGAACTGGTAGGATGCGCTCAGGTAATCTTCCTGGTAATAGAACGAATAGCAATAACGGTAGTACAGCTCTTCATAGTTCTTGGTTCCCCTGAAAGCCGGCATCAGCGACTCGTAAAGCTCGTTTGCCTTAAAGTATTTCTTTTGATCATAATACTGGTTGGCCACAGTGAGCTTGTAATTCACATCTTTGCTGGACAGCAGCTTTTCATGGGCGCTTTTGCAGGAAGAACTCAGCAAAAGCGTGATCAATGGAATAAACAGGAACGAAAATTTCCGCATAAGAAACGCAAAAGTACGTATTTATTTTGACAATCAGACAATGGAGTATTAACGCAGCCGGCCCCCGAATAGTATATTGCAGGGGCGGATAAGGTCCCGGTGAGGCGATTTTATTTTTCTTCAAAAAAAGAGAAAAATAATTGGGAAATGATAAAAAAAGCTGCACCTTTGCAGCCCTCATGCGGCGGTGGCGAAACTGGTAGACGCACTACTTTGAGGTGGTAGCGCCTGTCATGGGCGTGGGAGTTCGAATCTCCTCTGCCGCACACAAAAAGGATTGTTCAGCAATGAGCGATCCTTTTCTTTTATAGTTAACACCTTACGCTCAGTCACCATTCAGGCAGCCGGTGCTCCATACGGCTACATGATAACAAGGGATCAAGCGGAAAAGTTGGTGGACTGGGAAAAAGAATCAAGCGTGAAAGTTGGGGGATACAATATAGGTGTGTTCCTGATGAAAATCCGGAGCATCAGTTCAGAACCCAGAGGATGGAACGCTTCAGTGCTTATGGGTGAGCTTGTACTGCAGCTGTACGGCCAGGCCGGTCGGGACGCGTAGCGACCTGAACGGCGGCTGGATGTATATTCTTAGCAACCCTGGTTTTGCTCCTACGGAGCAATTTATGTTTGTTCCTATTGGCGCTACAAACGTTCGGCTCCTACGGAGCCCTATATCGCGGATAGCTATAGGATCACCTGTAAACCTTCCCGATTCTATGGGACCGGGAAAGTTTGAGTATAAGCAGTATGGGCCGGACTGCGCTATCTTGTCCTTTTGTAATGATTGAAGCCCTCATAGTCTCCTTCCCGTACACCTCTTGTAATCCCCAGATTTTCCGCTTGATCCATAACAAGCTCATCACTAGTCATTTGGGCCTATCAACGTATTTGTCCTGATAGACATAACGCCAATCCGGCTCTTTTTTCCAAACGTTGCAAGGGATTAGTAACCATTAATACCAGCAACCCGGAACAGGGTTATGCTGCTATTACGCCATTCATGAAGCAATGCCGCAGGGTTATGTATTGCTGCTTTCTGCACTGCCCTGAAATCTTTTTCTTCGTTAAACAGCCGGTATGATTACGCACCGGTTATTCTCATTTTTCAACGTTAAACAAGCGACAAGCTATGAAAAAGAAGCACCTGAATCTTGAAAGAAAATTAATGCTGCACAAAGAAAAAATTGCATCCCTGAACCAGGAGCAGCAAGGACTTATTGCCGGCGGTGCCACCATTACCCTTTTTTGCTGCGGCACACTGACCTGTCCGGTAAACAGCGCCCCCTGCGATTGTATCGAAACGATCGGCTGTCCTACGGAAAGGAATTGCCCGGTCACCAACGATCCTGCCAATACGAACTGCCAGGGAACCATATCCGCGCCGGTCTGCTGCGTTCCCGGCTCGGGTACACCAGCATGTAACTAAGGCGGGCTCAGCATTGCGCCACGCCAACTGCTATTCATTTTCTGCAACAGTACATTAAAGCTACAGAGGGACGCCCTTATCCAAAAAAGAGAGACCTTACGGGGTCTCTCCTTGTATATATCCGGTTACGGATAACCGGGAGGTTGAACCGGTTTCCTGGATCCAGGAGAGACCGGCAGTTAGGTATACAGCATTCATCTGTAAAGTACGTATCGGGGAAAAGCGGCAATGCGGGAATGCTTTACGCGTTGCCTATTCAAATGTACATTTCCCTTATAGAAACCCGGCTTATTCCGGATGAACTTTTCATTAAGCCCGGCGGCTCAGGCTTCCTTTTCCACGATCAGCTCGTAGATCGCGCGGCAGACGTTGACCTTACCGCTCTGCTGCCAGCCCTGAAGGTGTTTTTTCAGCAGGTCGGCGGTGTACTCATAGAAGGTATCCTTGATCTGGTGCGGCTCCCAGGAAGCGATCATCTGAACGCAGGTTTCCGGTAAGGCGACAGTAGGAACGCCTTTATTCCGGATAAAATTGCCATAAACGCGGAAAGCGGATCTTGTTTGCATAGCCTTTTTGATTTGAACAGGCACAAAATTCAAGCATGGATACGCCAAAACATGGCGCAGCCTCCGCCGGCCCTGAGTTTTTTTTAAAAACCTGCTTAAACGATCAAAGATGCCTGCAATAAAGAAGCCGTTCTTCAGGAACGGCTTCTTGTCTGTATGCTGCAGGTTAGTAGCAAAGGTTTTCCGTTTTCTCATTCAAGAGGGTGCGGATACAGTTAACGCAGCTGTTCTCCGCCGGCTGCGAAGCCGGGCAATTGTAAGCCATCGTTATGGGAGGAGTGGGACATTGGCAGCTTTCGGTAGCCTGCCCTCCGGCCAATGCTGCCAGCTGCGGCCTTACCAGCGCGGCTATTGGCTCCTTGCGCAGCAGGAGCTTAGGCCCCAGGTGAAGTGTTTTCTTTTTCATAGCTGTTCATTTAACCGGTTGGACAATTGCAGGAGTCACTTATAGGACAATTACTCGTTTCGGGCGGGCATCCCCAGGTAACCGCGCACTGGTCGTTGCAGATAGAGATGGTTTGACAACCGTCCGTTAATATCGGACAATTCAGCGTAGCCGGTGGACAATTAACGGTAGCGGGAGGACAACCGACCGTAATGGGCGCACCGCCGATGAACTGCGCTTGCCGTGCGCTCAACAGGGCAATAGTCTCTTTATTGAGCTTTAATTTACGGCTAAAGTTCAAATGTGCTTTTTTCATAAATAATGGATTTTTGGTTTACCCAAAGGTAGCAGGCAGCACTGCATTTTACCTGCAGTCGGCATTTAGTCCCGGTTATGCCTTTTTTGCCCGGCGGTCAGCAGGATCAGCTCATCAATAAAAGCCTGCTGCCGCTCATTGATCCTGGCACGGGCCTCCGCTTCCGTAAACCAGCCTGCCTTATCGATCTCGGGCCAGGCTTTCTTCTTACCCGAACGGGGAGGCCATTCTATTTCGAAAAGGTTGCTCACGATCGTTGCAGGATCGAGCATGCCTTCCACGGCCCAGCAATGCACGGTCTTCCCACCCCTCTGCACTACCGGGCTCAGCGCAAGCGCTTCGCCTGCCGGCTTGTGCCCTGTTTCCTCCTCAAACTCCCGGAATGCTGCTTCCCGCAAACTTTCTCCGGGCATGGGTTCACCCTTCGGTATCGTCCACCAGCCGGCATCCTTACGCGTAAAATAAGGACCGCCGGGGTGTACCAGGAAAAGGTGCAGCCGGCCCTGCGCATATCGGTAAAGCAATATTCCTGCGCTTTGCTTCATATAAGTTATGTTGACATAAAGGTACGATACCCGAGGCCCTTTATATCTTTTTCGCCTCCTGCTGCCGCATTGGATTTCTTTCACCATATTTGCATTACCAATGAACCGTCGCCTTATTCTTTTCCTGCTCCCCTTATGGTCGCTGGTCGCTTGTACTTTATCCTTTGCAGGAGATGGCCGGGATTATTATATCATCCGCCACCTTAACGGCGACAACGGGCTACCTCAGAACAGCATCAAAAGCATAGCGCCGGACGCCAACGGCTTCATCTGGCTGGCTACGGAAAGTGCGCTCGTACGCTACGACGGCCGTAAGGTCAAAGTCTACAATAAAGGCAACATCAACCTCTGGTCCAGCCGCTTTGTGTTTATCATGGGGAGTGCGCAGCCCGGTTTGTTGTATGCGATAACCGATCTGTGGCAGGTAGCAGAGATCCGCAACAGCCAGGTCAGACCCAGCGCCGTTCCCATATCGGCCATACGACAGCCCTTCTGGCCCAGGAACAGATTCACGCGCGGCAAGGTCGAAGACTTTGCCTTTTATCACCAGGAACACGAGGCCGGCGACGATTCCATACAGTTCTTTATCAATAACCGGCAGAAGGCCGTGCTGTACCAGGATAACAGCCTTCAATGGGACCGGGCCGGCGGGCCGCGCTACCCGCTCGGATTCGCTGCCGTCCCCACCCGCTTTTTCATCTGCAACAACCGCTTCTATTACCTCAAAGACCTCTCCGCAAACGGCCTTCTGGTACTTGCTCCCGAAGGAATAAGCCCGGGCAGCTGGACCAGCGACGGCGGTATAAACAATCGCCTGCCGGTCAGGCTGTACCTGAACGATGTTACCCGCCAGGCCTTCCTGCTGAATGGCAGCCGCCTTTATCTCATTGAGCCGGGGCAAGGCAAGGCGCTTCATTTCCGGCTGTTGCTACAGGAACCGCTGCTGCAGGAAACCGGCGTACGTTCTCTTTACTATAACGAAAAAGCAGATCGTATTTATATTGGGACGGCCATCTCGGGCCTGTATATCTTCCAGCACCGGCAGTTTACGGCAAAGGTTGCACCGGTCGATAATCAGATGAAAAACGTTTTTTATGGCCAGATGCTCTGGGACGACACCAGCATCGTTACCGGCAAAGGCTATATCTTCTTCCATCACAAGCCCGTGCAATATGTCGAGCACATAGGACAGCATGCCGATCAGTTCGGCTCTGCCATCCAGCGGTACCGCGACGGTACGATATTCACCGGCGATATCCGCAACCTCTTCCGGCTAAGCGCAGACGGGCAAAAGCTGCTTTCCAGCTGGCCTATGGTCTCTCCTTTCCTTATTTACCAGGGGCTCGGCGGTGTCCTTTGGCTGGGCACCGCGGGGGGCGGTATCTACAGCCTCTACCCCGACAGCAGCAACGCCGCACCCCGGCAGGTAGCGCCGCTCAACGAATTTATCACCTGTATCCAGCAAACCAATGAGGACACGTTATGGGTGGGCACCACGTTCAACCTCTACCAGCTCAACCTGAAAACGAAAGCCTGGGATACGGTAATGCCTCTCAGGTATAAATCGATCCGAAGCCTTTACTTTTCAGACCCGGCGACGCTTTGGATCACCACCTACGAAGATGGGCTTTTCCTCTGGCGGAAAGGGAAAGTGCTGCATATGCCTATGGACCGTAACAACTATCTGAAGAACGCTCATTGCATTATGGAAGACCCGAAACATTTTTTCTGGATCTCTACCAATAACGGGCTTTTCCAGGTAGCCAAGGCAGACCTGCTCCGCTATGCGGACAACCAGCAGGCAACGGTCTATTACCATCATTATACCAAAGAGCAGGGCTTTAATACGAATGAGTTTAACGGCGGTGGATGTATTCCCTGCGCCCTGCGCTTCGAGGGAGGCGGCAGCTTCTCTTTCCCCTCGCTGAACGGCCTGGTATGGTTCCGCCCCGAAAAGGTAAAGCCGGTGTTGCCCTCGAACCCGATTATTGTTGACGGGGTGCAGATCGATGGCACAGACCAGCCCATTGCAGATACCCTGTACCCCGGCAATACGTCCAGCCGTATCAATCTTTGGCTCGCGACAGCATTCGAAGGGAATGCCGATAACCTCAGCATGGAATACCTGATCGAAGGGCCGGATACAAAGCAGAAGATATGGAATCCCCTGATCAATGATTTCATCTCCTTCAACAGTCCCCGTTCGGGCTTGTTCCTGATCACGATACGCAAGCAAAGCGGCTTCGGTAAGGATAATTATACTTATAAGCAGGTGCTGATCGTAGTGCCTAAGGCATTCTGGGAAACATGGTGGTTTATTCTGCTGCTGATCCTGGGTACGGTCGCAGCGATACTGGCCCTCATCAAAGCGAGGGTATCCTGGCTCGAAAAACAGAACAAGGAACTGGAACATACGATCTCCTTAAGAACAAAAGAGCTGCGCGATGCTATAGGCCTGCTGCAAACTACACAGGAAGACCTCAGCAAGGAAGTAAAGTTCCAGCAAAGGCTGAATGCCAGCATCACACACGACATCAAAACCCCGATACAATACCTCACGCTTTCGCTCAAATACCTCGCACAGAAAAAAATGCGCCAGGAAGATCCCGATGCACCGGATATCCGGGACATCTACGAGGCCTCAGCCCATATCTCCCATTTCACCCATTCGCTTACCGGCTACATTAAAGTAAGGTTGGGGATCGGCGAGCCGGACAAGGCCGTGCTGCACGATATTGCCGCACAAAAGATCGTTATGTTCTCTGACGCCGCAGCGAAAGCGCATATTACATTGAACAATCATATCCCCGAAACGCTGCAGCTGGTCACCCATGCCGCGCTGATCGATCTTATCCTGCACAACCTTATCGACAATGCGATCAAGCATAGCTATTCCGGTACCGTTACGCTATCGGCGCAGCAGCAGCCCGATCACATTGCTTTGTCGGTGGAAGATACAGGCAAGGGTATGTCTGCCGGGCAGGTAAGCCTGCTGAACCGCTTTCTGAATGAAAAGGAGGCAGGTCCCGGGGGCGCCGCAATAGGCCTGGGCTATTTCACCATAGCCGATACCATGGCATTGCTGAAAGGACGTATCAGCGTGAGCAGCAATGAAGGCAAAGGAACGCGGATCGATATCCTGCTACCTATCACCTTGTAGACAGGCGCAGCTAAGCTTCTGCATTCCTGATATAATTGTAACCCTGTTCCAAAGATAGTTCCAGCAGCTTATCCAGCTCCCGCAATACATCTGGCGTCACCTCCGGAACTACAAAAGAGAAACGGCCGTCCCAGCATTGCCGTAATACAGGAGAAAGAATATGAACGATACCGGGGTTTTTCAGCAGGCCCTGCACCCGCAGCACAGCGCCCTCTTTCCGTCGTTCCACCGCGGCAAAGAAACAGGACTGGTTGGCAAACCGGAATTCCAGGTAGCAGCAATCACAGGTATTGACAACCATTTCCGTACGGCTCTCATAAGTGGCCAGCAGTCGCCTTAGCGGCTCGTAAGCAGTATCGGAAGCAGCTCCGGGAAAGATTGAGGTCATATTAAAGATCGGACGCCCCTTGTTAAGGGCGGGCATCTTTCACAAATTTTAGAACATTTCCCGAACTCCGCTGTAGTAAAACGGCTACAATGTATATTGTGGCACAAATTTTGCCATTTAAAGCATAACCGATAAAACCAATAGATACGATGAAAATTGTCATCGCCGATGATCATAACATCATCCGGTACGGCACGAGGATGCTCATCCAGGAAGCCATACCCGAAGCTGTGATCAGCGAATGCGCGGATTTTGATAGCCTGATCGCCCTGCTGAAAAAGGAAAAAGCGGACCTGCTGCTTTGCGATGTAAAAATGCCCGGAGGCAATAATTTTAAGATTATCGAAGTGATCCGCTTCTACAATCCCGATATCCGGATTCTTATTTTCTCCGCATTGAAAGAGGAGAACTACGCCCTGCGCTACCTTTCCGTTGGCGCCAATGGCTATATACAAAAAGACCGCAATGAGCAGGAACTGCTCACTGCGATCCATGAGGTGATGCAAAAAGGAAGATACCTGAGCAGAGCGCTTTCGGATCTGCTTGTCGACGATGTGCTTTCGCAGCGGAAGACCAATGTGGTCAATCCCCTGAACCAGCTGTCCCATCGGGAACTGGAGATCGCCAACCTCTTGCTGCAGGGTATGAGCCTGAGCGAGATCGCCGCCATGCTGCACATCCAGCTTTCTACGGTAAGCACTTATAAGTCGAGGCTCTACGACAAGCTCAAAGTGACCCAGTTGGTCGACCTGATGCAGATCTTTTCCCAATATAACGAAGGCGCAGAATAAAACACCTATACAAAAAAGATTAAGCGCTTAACAGCTCAGCCATGGCTTCTTTCAGCGCGGCAATCGTCTGGTCCAGCTCGGCTTTTTCCAGCGCATTGCTGATAAACCAGGTTTCGAAAGCAGATGGCGGCAGGTAGATGCCGCGGCGCAACATAGCATGGAACAAGCGGTTGAAGAAAGCATTATCTGATGCTGCCGCCGATGCAAAATCAGTTACCGGCTGGTCGCTGAAGTGAATGCTGATCATACTGCCCAACTGGTTGATCCGGTAGGGCTTGCCCGACAAGCTTAAGGCTTCGTCCAATCCTTGCTTCAGGTAAAGCGTCTTCTCCTCAAGCTCGCTGTAGATCTCGTTCCGCTCCTGCAGCGCTTTCAATAAAGTGTATCCTGCGATCATCGCAATGGGATTGCCGCTCAGGGTACCGGCTTGGTACACCTTTCCCAGCGGTGCGATATGCTGCATGATCTCTTTTTTTCCGCCGAATGCGCCTACCGGCATACCCGCTCCGATCACTTTCCCATAGGTTACGAGGTCGGCATCAACAGACAGGCGCTCCTGCGCACCTCCAGGCGCCAGGCGAAAGCCCGTCATTACCTCATCAAAGATCAATACGATACCTTCTTCGGTACAGATGCGGCGCAAACCTTCCAGGAAGCCTTCTGCTGGCGGTATACAACCCATATTGCCGGCCACAGGCTCGATAATGATCGCTGCGACCTGGTCTTTATGATGGGTTACCAGCTCCTGTACTGCGCCGAGGTCGTTATAGGCGCAGGTCAGGGTATCGTTGGCCACACCGGCGGTAACACCAGGTACCTTCTGTATGTTGAACGTGGCCAGCCCGCTGCCGGCCTTGACCAGGAAGCTGTCGGCATGGCCGTGATAGCAGCCTTCAAACTTGATGAACTTGTTGCGACCAGTATAGCCACGTGCCAGGCGCAAAGCGCTCATACAAGCCTCGGTACCGCTGTTCACCATCCGCACCAGGTCTATATTGGGGGCCATGCTTTTGATCAGTTCGGCCATATCGATCTCCAGTGCCGTGGGTGCGCCGAACGAAGTGGAGTCTTTTACCTTTTCCTGTATGGCTTTTACTACGGGTTCCCAGGCATGCCCCAGGATCATGGGGCCCCAGGAGTTGATATAGTCGATATACTGATTCCCATCGACATCGTACAGCCATGCGCCTTTGGCGCCGCGGATGAAGACAGGATCGCCGCCTACACTTTTAAAAGCCCTCACCGGCGAGTTTACGCCTCCCGGTATGCTTTGCTGCGCCCGTTCGAAAAGCGCTCTGCTGGATTCGTACATAGTTGTTGCGAAGGTGCTGTTGCAAGCCCCCGTTTTAGTGGTTATTCATTTAAGCAAGACGATCGCCGGCATCAGCGGCTTTCCTGCTTGCTGTAAATTCTGTAATGGTGTATTGTGCCAGACCGGCCTGCTGAAAGGGATCTCTCTGCAGAAAAATCTCCAGGCCTGCCTTATCCGCCGTCTGCGCCAGGATAATACCGCCGGTACGCGGCACCTTTCTTCCCGATGCGATAAAGTAGCCGAGCGCATAGCCTTCGTCAAGAAAAGCAGCATGCTCCTCCATGACGGCATCTATGGCATCCAGCGGCGCCGTATAATGCAGGTCTACAATAAACATAGGTCAGGCATTGAGCAGCATGGCTGCATCTTTGGCAAAATAAGTGGCGATGAGGTCGGCTCCCGCCCGTTTAATCGAGGTGAGACTTTCCAGTATGGCTTTATCTTCCTGCAGCCAACCCATTTGCGCCGCAGCCTTGATCATGGCATATTCACCGCTCACATGATAGGCGCTTACCGGCACCGTAACGGCATCGCGTACTTCCCTGATGATATCCAGGTAAGCCATTGCAGGCTTAATCATCACAATATCTGCGCCTTCCTCGATATCCATCAGGGTTTCCTTAACAGCCTCTCTGCGGTTGGCATAATCCATCTGGTAAGTCTTCTTATCGCCGAAGCCGGGCGCGCTGTCCAGCGCATCGCGGAAGGGTCCGTAAAAGCAGGAAGCATACTTGGCGCTATAGCTCATAATACCGGTACGGGTATAAGTATGCTGCTCCAGGCCTTGCCGTATTGCACCGATGCGGCCATCCATCATATCGCTGGGCGCTACAAAGTCGGCGCCGGCCTCTGCATGGCTCAGGCTCATCTTCACCAACGCTTCGACCGTTTCATCATTCACGATCTGCCCGTCCTGCACAATACCGTCATGCCCGTATTCCGAATAGGGATCCAGGGCAACATCGGTCATCACGATCATTTCCGGAAGCGCGTCCTTCAGGGCTTTAACGGCGCGCTGCATCAGCCCGTCCTTATTCCAGGCTTCTTTACCCGTGTTATCCTTCAGTTCGTCTTCGCACTTGATGAACAGCAGCACGCATTTAACGCCCAGGCTCCAGAGCACTTTCGCTTCTTCGATCGTAAGATCTATGGAGCGACGATAATAGCCCTGCATGGAGGGTATCTCTTGGCTGTAGCCGCTGCCTTCGTCTATAAACAAAGGCGCGATAAAGTCGGCTGGCGTCAATACGGTTTCAGCGACGATGCTGCGTAGTGCAGCATGGCTGCGCAATATGCGGTTTCTTCTTTGCAGGTACATGCTTTATTTTTTTCGTGCTACACCCAATCCACCGGGTGGCGGCACACAGTCAACAATTGTTCTTCAGGGCTGCCCGGCGCCGGCCGGTGATCGTATTCAAAACGGACCGTAGGCGGCAGGCTCATCAGTATACTTTCTGTGCGACCATCCGTCTTCAATCCGAACAGCGTGCCCCGGTCGTGAACCAGGTTAAATTCCACATAGCGCCCCCGACGGATCTCCTGCCAGTACTTATGTTCCGGCAACCAGGCAGTGTCTTTTCTTTTTGCCGCTATAGGGATATAAGCCGGGATAAACTGGTTGCCGTTGGCCTGCTGAAAGGCAAACAAGCGTTCCCAATCCGCATCGTCAGCAGGCCGCAGGTGCTCATAAAAAACACCGCCGATGCCCCGGCATTCATCGCCGCGATGCTTGTTCACAAAATAACGGTCACATTCTTTTTTATATTGAGCATACAACCCGGCGCCGAAGGAATCCATCGCCGCTTTAAGCATGCGGTGGAAGTGACGGGCATCTTCTTCAAACAAATAATAGGGCGTAAGATCGCAGCCCCCGCCAAACCAGCTGTCGGACAGCTGACCGTCTTCCGTATAAATCTCGAAATAACGCCAGTTGGCATGCACCGTGGGTACAAAAGGGTTGAGCGGATGCAGCACCAGGCTAAGCCCGCAGGCAAACCAGGTATGCCCTTCCATATGCAGGGCTTTGCGCATGGTATCGGTAACAGCGCCGAACACAACAGATGTGTTGACACCGCCTTTTTCAAACACCTTCCCCCCGGCGATGACGCGGGTCTTCCCGCCGCCGCCGGTTCCTTCGGCACGTTGCCAGCGGTCTTCCCGGAAACGGGCAAGGCCATCGGTTTCTTCTACCGCTGCGCAGATCTCATCCTGCAAATCGTGGATATAAGCCACCCAGCGGTCGCGCCGGCTGCTGTCGGGAAACATTACAGGATTATCCATGTGCTTTAAAGTCAAAATTCTTTACCGTATCGACAAAGGCACGGGCATGATCCACCGGCACATTGGGCAGAATGCCGTGTCCCAGGTTGGCGATGTACCGTTGCGGTCCAAAATCGCGCAGCATCTGTCGCACCTCTTTCTCTATTACCGGGACCGGCGACAATAATTTGGCGGGGTCAAAATTGCCTTGCAGCGTAACAGCAGGACCAGCCAGCTGCCGCGCTGTAGCTGCAGGCACGCACCAGTCGAGGCCCAGGCCCTGCGCCCCGGTAGCGGCCATAGCACCCAGCGCATGCCAGGCGCCTTTGGCAAAGACAACCACAGGCGCTTCGTCTTTCACCGCAGCAACAATCTGCCGCATGTATTGCAAAGATAAATGTTCAAAATCGGCAGGGCCCAGCAGACCGCCCCAGCTGTCGAACAGCTGCACGGCATCGGCGCCAGCCCGGATCTGTGCTTTCAGGTATGCAATCGTTGTGTCCGTGATCATCTGCAGCAAGCGATGCGCCAGCTCAGGCTGTGTATAGCAGAAGGCTTTCGCTTCGTCGAAAGTTTTGCTGCCTTTGCCCTGTACCATGTAGCAGAGCAGGGTCCAGGGTGCACCGGCAAAGCCGATCAACGGCACCCTGTCGTTCAGCTCCTGCTTGATGAGGCTTATCGCATCGAATACATAATGCAGACGGTCCTGCACGTCGGGAACGGTTATCCGCTGCAGGTCGCCTTCGTTCCGGATGGGATCGGGCAATACCGGTCCTTTGTTTTCGATCAGCTGCACTTCCAGGCCCATGGCCTGGGGCACTACCAGGATATCGGAAAACAGGATCGCTGCATCTACACCGATAATATCCACGGGCTGCAAAGTAATGGCGCAGGCCAGCTCGGGCGTCTGGCACCGTTCAAAAAAACCATAACGATTGCGGAGCGCAATATATTCGGGCAGGTAGCGGCCCGCCTGGCGCATCATCCAGACCGGAACCCGGTCAACAGGTTCTCCTTTAAGCGCTTTCAGCAGGAGGTCGTTCTTCATATTTCCAGTAGTCGGTCACGGCATCGATCATCGCTTCTGCGGTGGGTTGCAATACCGGTATGACCTTATTTTTTGTTTCGTTTCTGATACTTGCAGCAGTCGTTTTCCCGATAGCGAACAGCACCGCCCGTTCCGGCGGCATGTTCAGCGAAAAGTAGCTCCGCACTGCGCTGGGACTGAAAAACAGGATCGCATCATAAGGCTTGGATACCTTATGTGCCGTTTCGCTGGTCTCATATACGACCAGCTCCTCTAAAGTGTAGCCAGCCTCCCGTAGCGCATGCGGCAGATGCTCCAGGCGTTGGTTGCCACAAAAGAAAACGAGTGTTCTGTCTTCTCCTGTCGCGGCGATCGCTTCCGCAAGGGTATGAGCATCGCCGGCAACAGCTGCAAGTGAAGCACCGGGCCAATGCTTCAGCACCGCTTCCTGTGTAGCGCCGTTAAGACAGGCTATCCGCCAGGACGGCAGCTCCGGGCACCAGCGACTCACCGCTTCCACGGCATAACGGCTGGTAAATACAGCAAGCAAAGGCTGTGCCGCCCTATCTCTGATCTGCTGCTCCAGGCCCGGGCTTTCACATAGGCGGACTGCAATAAAAGGGAGCTCATCGATCGTCCATCCCAGCTGCCGTACTTTGTCTGTCAGACTGGCCGGGAGGGCCCTTGTGCTCAATATGGAGATCGCTGCAGGAATGGCTTTGCTTGTTTATGATTTATCTGCTCTGATCGCTTCTACGATCCGCGAAGCGCCTAGCGCCTTTATGGCTTCCGCAGCGAACAGACCTGCTTCCGCCGCGCTTTCCCCGGTATAGCCGGCACTATATTCCAGGCAATCTTTGCCGTCGGGCGAGAGTATGTTTCCTTTAAACTGAAGCTGGTTGCCCTGCCACTGCGCCAGGGCGCTTATCGGCGTAGAGCAGCCACCCATCAGCGCCGCCAGGAAGTCCCGCTCCGCCCTGACACAGCTTGCTGTCGCTTCATCATTCAGCACCGCGCATTGCGCGTTGATCATTTCATCTTTTTCCCTGCAAACCACCATGATCGCTCCTTGTGCCGGTGCAGGCAGCATCCAGTCCAGGTCTATCCTGTTCGGGAGCACCATCTTCATGCGCTCCAGGCCGGCCGCCGCGAAGATCGCGCCGTCCCAGGGATTATCCTGCAGCTTCTGCATGCGGGTCTGCACATTGCCTCTCAGGCTTTCTATACGGTGCCCGGGATAGCGATGCAGCCATTGGGCTTTGCGGCGTATGGATCCTGTTGCGATCACCGCGGGAAAAGAGACACCGCTCATCAGCTGCAGCTTCGCCTGCTCGTCTTTTGCGACCAGGATATCTTTATAGCTGCCCCTTTGCAGCACCGCAGCCTGCACGATACCGGCAGCCAGCTGCGTGGGTACATCCTTCATCGAATGCACCGCAATATCGATACGATCGCTCAGCAGGTAAGCATCCAGGGTTTTGGTAAATACCCCTTCGACGCCCATGGCATAAAGCGGTGTGACCAGGTCAAGGTCGCCTTCGCTCTTTACGGGAACGAGGATACAGGCTATGCCCTGCTGCTCCAGCTGCGTTTTTACCTGCGCCGCCTGCCACAGGGCGAGCTTGCTGTCGCGGGTCCCGATACGGATCGAAGAGGAAGAATTCATATTGTTCAGAGGCCGGATGGCTAAGCTTTGGCTAAGCCACCGTTTGCTTCAGGTAGTGGTGAATGGTTTCGATATAATTGCAGCCCGGGCGTTGCTCTTCCGTGCGCATTTTTTTGGCCATCGTGTTCAGCGCTTTCTGCACGGCCTGCTTGTCATCATCCTGCAGGCGGGCATCTGCGAGCTGTGTATTCAATGCATGCAGCTTTTCCTTCACGGCCTTCAGCACCGGCACATGCTGCTGCATCAGGTACCACTCGGCAAATTCATGAATATGGCAGGTAATCAGCTCTTTGGCCTTCGGCACTTCTGCCTGGCGCTTACGCAGGGTCTCGTCGCTGATGCGGGAAAGGTCGTCCACATTGGCCAGCACAATGCCCTTATACTGCTGCACATCAGCGTTGATATTATTGGGAATGGACAGATCGATCAATATCTTCTCATCGCCTTCCTGCAGGTCGGCGACAGTGATCAATGGCGTAGCTGCTGCTGTAGCCACAATAATGATATCGCTCTTGCGGATATACCCGGACAAGGCTTCAAGAGGTGCGGCACGCAGGCCCAGCTCTTCCGCCAGCAGCCTTGCTTTTTCTTCCGTCCGGTTAATCAGCGTGATCTGGTCTTTGCCGGCCAGTGCTGCCAGGTTGCGGCAAGCGGTCTGCCCTATCTCTCCCGAACCCAAAATAAGGATCTGCTTATGATCGAAGCTTTTGATATGGTTGCGGATAAACTGCACCGCAGCGAAAGCCACAGATACGGTACCACCGCTCAGCTGGGTACCGCTCCGGATCGAGCGGCTGGATTGCAATACCGTGTTAAACAAGCGGTCAAGAAAGCTGTTGGTACAGCCGCGGTCCCTGGCAAAAGCATAAGCCTGCTTCATCTGGCCCACGATCTCGTAATCGCCCAGTATCTGCGAATCCAGACCTGCCGCCACATTGAAGATATGATTGAGGGCTTCGTTCCCGTTGCGGATATAAGCCTGCTCTTTAAAGGTGTCTGCCCCGCCTTCGGTATGGCGGCAAAGCAGATCGATCAATTGACCCGGCTGCGCTGCAAAGCCATAGACTTCTGTACGGTTACAGGTAGATAAAACAAAAAGAGCGGAAACACCGAAGTGTTCCGCGTCCGTTAAAATTGCTTCGTAGCGGCGCTCGTTAATGGCGTAGCTCCCGCGCAGCGCAGTGTCTGCTTTACGATAGTTGATGCCGATCACCCAAAAGTCCGCCGCTGATGTTAAGCCTTCCAAGTAAAGTCCCTTTTGTCGTTTTTTTCCATTGCAAAAGTACCACAGAAGGTCAATGGTTGGCAAGCTCGTTTGTCATAGAAATGTCATTTCAGGAGGATTTAACCAAATTTAGAAGTATCCCTGCCCTGTGTGGCCGGCATGAGCGTTACCTTCGCGACCATATTACAATTTCTCCTGCTTTATGGCCTCCGCAAAAGCGCTTCTGCTGATCAACCTGGGTTCGCCGGATTCTACCGACCCCAAAGATGTGCAGCGTTACCTGAACGAATTCCTGATGGACAGTAATGTGCTGGATTTTCCTTTCCTGTTCCGTTATCCTCTTGTCCATTGGATCATCACTCCCTTTCGCGCACCTAAATCAGCGGAAGCCTACAGCCGGGTATGGCGCCCCGACGGCTCTCCTTTGATCGCGCTCAGCCGCCAGCTCGGCGATGCCGTACAGCAAAAGCTGGATTTCCCGGTCGCCCTGGCCATGCGCTATGGCTATCCCGATCCTAAAACAACGCTGGATCAATTGCTGGAAGCACATCCGGGTGTTAAGGAGCTGATCGTATTTCCCTTGTACCCGCACTATACCATGTCGAGCTACCGGACGGCGGTGGATCATATCAAAAAAATATACAAGCAGCATCGCTATCCTTTTACCCTGCGCTTCATCAGTCCTTTCTACAATGAGCCGGAGTATATTGCTGCTTTGTCGGAGAAGATCAGGCCTTACCTGGATCGTCCCTACGACAAGATATTGTTCAGCTATCACGGGCTGCCCGAGCGGCACATGCGTAAAGATGACCAGATGATCATGTCAACGCTGTCTGCAGGAAATAAGGCAGCAACCGGTTTCACCATGCCGCCTATTAATTACCAGAAGCAATGCCATGAGACTACCCGCATGGTGGTCGAATACCTGGGTCTGCAGGAAGGTACGTTCGAAACATCCTTCCAGTCGCGGCTGACCCAGGCAGGCAACGAATGGATAAAGCCTTATACAGCCGTAAGGCTGGAAGAGCTGCCTAAAGAGGGTGTACAGCGCCTGCTCGTCGTCTGCCCGGCATTTATCAACGATTGCCTGGAGACCCTGGAAGAAATCGCCATGGAAGGCAAACATGCTTTTGAAAACGCCGGCGGAACCGAGCTCACTTATATTCCCTGCCTCAACGACAGCCCCCAGTGGGTAGATACGATCGTTCGCTGGGTAGAAAAATGAATACTAACTTTATACGACCAAACGCCATCCTGCTATGAGCTTCCTTTATCTCAAAGCCCTGCATATCATCTTCATCGTGACCTGGTTTAGCGGCATGTTTTATATCGTGCGGCTGTTCATCTATAACCGTGAAGCGCAGGACAAGGAAGTGCCTGAAAGAATCGTGCTGCAAAAGCAGCTTTCCCTGATGAGCAAACGGCTCTGGTACGGCATCACCATACCTTCGGCCATCCTCACGCTCATCTTCGGACCGCTGGTACTGTGGAAAGGCAATTATCTCGACGACTTCGGAGCGCATACCTGGCTCCATATTAAATTATTGTTCGTACTGCTGCTCTACGCCTACTTCCTGAGCCTGCACCGTATTTTCCGGCAACAGCAGCAGGGCATCTTCCGTCATAACTCAAAGCAATTGCGCATCTGGAATGAAGTTGCCACCATCTTTCTTGTTGCCATCGTGATGCTGGCAACGGTAAAATCGGCCATGAGCTGGCTCTGGGGCCTGGCCGGCCTTATCCTGCTCGTGATCCTGCTGATGCTGGCGATCAGGTTGTACCGCAAGCTGCGCAAGGCCTGACCTAATCGTCCTCTATCTTCGACCGCTGCCTGGTATCGCTCATAAAAAGGTAGACCATAAGCGAGACAAAGATGCAGGCGGTGATGTACCAATAGTACAGTGTCTCGTGGCCGGCCTTCTTCATCCATAGCGCTATATATTCGGCAGAGCCGCCAAACAAGGCGACCGTTAAGGCATAAGGCAAACCTACACCCAGGGCCCGTACCTCCGCCGGGAACAGCTCGGCCTTTACCACGGCATTGATGCTGGTGTAGCCGCTGACAATCACCAAAGCTGCCAGCAGCAGGGCAAAAGCGTTCCATTGACCCGTCGTATGGCTTAGCGCGGTGAGCAAGGGTACCGTGCACAGTGTTCCCAGCACACCAAAGCCGATCAGTAAAGGCTTGCGCCCGATCTTATCAGAAAGCAGGCCGAAAAGCGGCTGCAGGCAGGCAAAAATAAACAGGGACAAAAAGGAAATGAGGGTAGATTGCTCCTTGCTCAGTTGTACGGTATTGACCAGAAACTTCTGCATGTAAGTGGTATAGGTATAGAAAGCCAGCGTGCCGCCTAAAGTCAGGCCGACTACCGTAAGCAAAGCCCTTGGATGTTTCATCAGCTCCCCGATCGTCCCTTTCTTCTCCTCTTGTTTTTGCTGCCGCTCGAAGGCATGCGTCTCGTCCAGGTTACGGCGAAGATATAGTGCAATCACTGAAAGCAAGGCGCCAAAGGCAAAAGGAATGCGCCATCCCCAGGACGACAGCTGCTCAGGCGTCAGCAAAACCTTCTGGAGCAGGAGCTGCAGGCCCAATGCGATCAGCTGTCCGCCAATGAGTGTAACATACTGGAAGCTGGAATAAAAGCCCCGCCGGTTACGGGAAGCCATTTCGCTAAGGTAAGTGGCCGAAACACCGTACTCACCGCCTACGCTCAGGCCCTGCAGCAGCCGGGCAGTCAGCAGCAATACCGGCGCCAGGATACCGATGGTGTCATAGGCCGGTGTGCAGGCGATGAGCAAAGAGCCCAGCGACATAAGGATCACCGACTGCAGCATCGACTGCTTGCGCCCCACCCTGTCGGCAATACGACCGAAAAGCCAGCCGCCCAACGGCCGCATCAGGAAGCCTAAGGCAAAAATGCCCGCTGTATTGAGCAGCTGCGCTGTGGGATTCCCATCGGGAAAGAAGGCGGCAGAGAAATAAATGGAGAAAGCCGAATAAGCATACCAGTCGTACCATTCCACCAGGTTACCGATAGAACCGCCGAATATGGCTTTCAGCCTGCGGGAGGATATTTTTTCCGTCAAGTTTAGATGTTAGATGTTAGATGTTAGATGTCAGATATTAGAACCAGGAGCCAAGATACAAGATATGAGATACAAGAGCCAAGAGTCAAGATATAAGAACCAAGAGTCAAGATACAAGAGCCGAGATGTAAATAATTGTAAGTATTTATTTTGGTTTTGATCTTTGGCTTTTGGAATTTGGAATTTGATTCCTGGTTCTTGACGCTGTCCTGACTTTTGACACTAATGTGTACCTTTGCACCGCTTATGTCATCCCGTTCCGTTTCCATGCTTAAGGGCTTGCTGGGCAGTAAGTGCCCCCGCTGCCGCCAGGGTGAGCTGTTTACCCAGACACACATCTTGCCGTTGAAGACCTGCCTGCGCATGCAGGAACATTGCTCGTGCTGCGGCCAGAAGATTAAGGTAGAGCAGAACTACGGCCAGGGCATGAACTTCGTATTCATCTTCATCATCTTCATCCTTACCCTCTGTGTTTACTGGCCTGTGTTCGGCATTTCCTACAAGGACAACAGCGTCTTTTATTACCTGGGTACCGCTACGATATTGTCGCTGATCCTGCAGCCCTGGCTGATGCGCTTTTCCAGGGTATTGTTCCTGTACCTGGTCATCGGCTACAAGAAAGAAGCCATTCAGCAGCACCGCGAAGGCATCAAAGATTCTATCTTATAGCAATTTAAGGGTTCTGAAGAATCGAAAGCGTCGGGTGCATTGCTGCGCTTTATTCCAATACCTGCTTATGGTTTTTCTTCTGAAAGGCATACATCAGGTAAAACAAGGCCGGCAGGATGAACACACTGCCCAGGATCAAAGCCCAGCCCAGCGCTTCGATGGTCTTCTGCTGCCCCTGCTCTTCGAGCAAAGAAAGATGGCGGCCATTTTTCAGCAAAACAATATCGGGATAGTGATGATACGTGGTCACCAACAGAATCATACAGACCTGGAAAGCGGCCAGCATGCGTAAAGGCTGCCTGCCGGGCCTGCGGAGCAGAATACGGAACAAGACCACAGACAAGGAGGCCAGCACTACCGCAGCGACACCCACCGGCTGCCCGAAAACCCAGCTCCAGAGCGGAATATGCTCATAAGCCGCGGCTGCAAATACCAGGATACCGCAGAGGATAGACAGGTTCTGAAAGACCTTTGATTTGATCCGGTATCGTGTTTTATCGCCCTCATCGGTTGCCTCGCCAATAAGGTAAACCGCTGCAAGAAAACCACAGATCGTCACGGTAAAGAAACCCACACTAACAGGAAACAGCTGTAGCCAGCCGGAAAGATAAGCGCCGGCAAAACTGGCAGCTTCGGTATCGATCTGCCCCGATACCGTGCTGCCCGCAATGATGCCCAGGAATAAAGGTGTAACGAAGCTGGAGTAGGTAAAGATGCGGCGGTACAGCACCTGCCAGTCGTCGACCACGGCATCGTAGTGGCGGAAAGTAAGCGCCGTGCCCCTGGCGATAATGCCCAGCAGCATCAGCAGCAGCGGGATATGCAAGTGTACCGACATGGTAGTATAGATGGCCGGGAAGCCGACGAAGAGGATTACGATGGCGATGATGAGCCACATATGATTGGCTTCCCATAGCGGCCCTATGGCTTTGTAAGCGGTATGCTGCGTTTTTTCCTTATTCTTTTCAGAAGTGAACAGCTCGATAATGCCGGCGCCGAAATCGGCCCCGCCCAGCAGGAGATACAGCAATATGGAAGTCCACAGGAAAGCAATAACGATATAGATCATGCCTCAGGATTTTGGAACGGGTAAAGGAACATCATAGAGCTTATCGACCATCTTTATCTGGCGGTAAAGCATAAAGACCACGATCACCGACAAAGAGAGGTAGATGAGCGTAAACAGCAGGAAAGAATAGCCGATACCCGGCATGGGCGTTACCGCATCGCGGGTACGCATCACCCCGTAGATGATCCAGGGCTGCCGCCCCACTTCAGTTACCGTCCAGCCGGCCTCCACGGCCATAAAACCCATAGGCGTGGCCAACACAAAGAGCTTCAGCAGCCAGCGCTTGTCGCGCCAGCGCTTCCTTTTCCAGATAATAAAGTAATAAAAAACCGAGATCGCGGCCATAAACACGCCCAGCCCGACCATGACCTGGAAAGCATAGTGGGTAACGGCCACGGGAGGATGGTCGGCCTCCGGGATCTGGTCAAGCCCTTTGACTACGGCATCGGGATCGTGATCGATCATCAGGCTCAGCAAAGCCGGCAGCTTCAGGGCATAGCGCACTTCTTTGCGCTCCTCATCGGGTATGCCGCCAATGATCAGCGGAGCGCGGCTTCCGGTATGGAAATGGGCTTCCATCGCGGCCAGCTTGGCAGGCTGCCTGCTGGCCACATCCCGCGCGGAAATATCGCCGCTGAGCGGCTGCAGCAGCGCAGCAATGGTAGCAAATGCAGCCGCAATGCGGAACGAAGCGGAATGGAAACGCACATTCTTTCCTTTTAAGATCATAAAGGCATGCACACCGGCGACGGCAAAGCCAGTCGCGACAAAAGCGGCCACCATCATGTGCAGGGCCTGCGAAAACCAGGCATCGTTGAACATGGCTTTTATCGGATCGATATCGCTGTATTGCCCGTTTCGGTAGGTAAAGCCTGCGGGGCTGTTCATCCAGGCATTGGCCGCCACCACCAGGATACCCGAGGCCAGCCCGCTGATACCCACCACAACACCGGTAAACCAATGGAACCATTTATTGAACTTATCCCAGCCATAGAGAAAGAACCCGAGCGCAATGGCTTCGATAAAAAAGGCGGTGCCTTCCAACGAAAAAGGCATCCCGAAAATAGGGCCGGCATGCTTCATAAATTCGGGCCAGAGCAGGCCCAGCTCAAAGGAGAGCACCGTGCCGGAAACCGCTCCTGTAGCGAAAAAGATGGCTACGCCTTTGCTCCAGGCACGGGTCACATTGCGGAAGACCACATCGCCGGTACGCAGCCAATAGTAGTGACTTATGGCCATAAAAAAAGGCATCACCATGCCTATACAAGAGAAAATAATATGGAACCCAAGGGACAATGCCATCTGGGACCGTGCCGCGAAGAAGTCATTCATAACGCCGGAGGATTAGCGTATTAAGAAATGTGGTGGAACAGGACGTTCAATCACCACTGCAAAGGTCCTGATTAAAGGCCGTAAAACCGCGAAAAGCAACGGCTTTTTTGACATAATTTATCTGCTCATATCAAGCCCTCCCGCCCGGAGCGCCTAAAGCTTATCCAGCTTGAAATACCCGATCTGCAAGGTATCTGCAGGCAGCTTATCCTCCTTTGGTCCTGCTACCACCCGGAACATTTCTTTATACCGGGCGTCCAGGATATCCTTTACCAGGTGTACGTCGTCGACATCCACACCATATTTATCATCGACATGCGACTCGGCGCCCTTAAACCCGGAATGTTTGTAAAACGCCGTTTTCTTTGCCTGCTGTATCGCCTTGCCCTGGTCCGCTGCAACAACCAACATTTTATAATGGTACTCTTCGAACTCTCCCGGCCGGTAGCCGCCCAGGTTGAGGAAGAATAGCTTCAAAGCAGCAGGTTCCAATGCTTCGGTAATGCCGTTGGCTGGCACGATCGTTATGTGGTGTCCGTCGACATGGGTCACTCTGCGCCAGGCATCGATATGCAGCCGGCCTTCCGCTTCGGGCCAGAACCGGAGCAGCTCCGGTACCAGGGCGCTCATGTTTGTGCCAATGCCGAAAAAAACATCATGCTGTTCGGTAAAGCGGCCGGGCGGTGTACAGCCTAAGATCGCCATATGCAGGTATAAAGGCTCCATAAGACAAAAATAAAGCTACGCTTCCATCTGCAGCGTTAAATTATTGCCCGAACAAAGCTTATTTTGTATTGTTCATTGCATACATAACATTCATCCTGCTAAACAATTTATCCGATGAAAAAAGCACTTTACCTAACTGCAATATTGCTGGCCGGCTTCTTCTTCATGGCTTTCCGGAGAGACGAGATCAAAGACAGCGGTTTATATAAGATCGACCAAAGCAAATCGGGCGTGACCTGGGAGGGCAAAAAAGTGATCGGCGGCCACAACGGCACGATACAGATCAAAGAAGGCTCCGTTAACTACAACGGCTACACGATCACTTCCGGTACCTTTACCATCGATATGAGCACTATTAAAAGCCTGGACCTCGAAGGGGAGAAAAAGACGAAGCTGGAACACCACCTGATGTCGCCCGACTTTTTCGACGCCGGCAAATATCCTTTGACCACCTTTAAGATCAAAAAGGTCGAACGCCGTACCGGCGACCAAGCCTGGGCCACCGGTATGCTGACGATTAAGGAGACCACGCGGGAAATCAGCTTCCCCATCACCATGAGCGCCGCTAAGGGCCGGCTGGACATCAATGCTAAAAACATCAAGGTCGACCGGACGAAATTCGGCGTGGTCTTTGCTTCCAGATCACTTAAAGCCTCGATAGGCGATAAAGCCATCGACGATGAGTTTACCATCGGCTTTTCCCTGGTGCTGATGAAGTAGCAAATATTGCGTGTGGCGCTTGGCATCTTCGTGAAAATAAAGAGATGCTTCGGTTGCTGCGCAGACCTCAGCATGACAATGGAATGTTTTTAGCTTTGTGCTAACGGTAGACTCCCTATTGTCATCCTGATCGCAGCTTGCGCAGCATGCGAAGAGAAGGATCCCAGGTGCATAAAGCAATAGAGATGCTTCCATTGCTTCGCAGATGTCAGCATGACCATGGGATGCTTATAGCCTTGCGCTAACGGTAGACTCCCTATTGTCATCCTGATCGCAGCTTACGCAGCCATGCGAAGAGAAGGATCTCATCTTTATTGTCATGTTCAATTGAGATGCTTCGGTTGCTGCGCAGACCTCAGCATGACAACGGTATGTTTATAGTTAAGCATCGCTCCATCCGTAAATTTCCCTTTCATCCTGAACCAAAGCTTGCGCAGCATGCGGAGGGAAGTTTCTCGTCTTCATTCAACACATTGACACATCTATTAAAGGATATACTCATCATTCACGGGCTTTACCGGCTCCGGTATATTCACTTCCTTCAGCATCTGCAGCAGGTTGATCTCGATGGTGCGTGTGATCTGGTTTAGTGGCACCGAAGCAGAATTGTTGGTAAAGGGATTGAGCAAAGTCATACCGTTGATCTGGGTCGAGATAAAGACAAAGCCGATGAGCCAGCTCATGAAAATAGCCCATATGCCCATCGGCGCGCTCAGCACCAGCGCTACCGACACCACGAACAGCCAGATGAACACTTTGGTAAAATAATTATAAGTGGTAGGGAATACGGTGTGCTTGATCCGCTCGGCCATGCCCATCGAGTCGGTAAGCTTTATCAGCAGGCTATCCAGCTGCAGGTAACGGTAGCCATCAATATGCCCTTTGTCCATCAATTCATTCAGTTCCCGCGATTGAAGCACCAGTATAGCATTGTGGATATTACTGTGCTTAGAAACCTCCGCCACTTCCTCCCCGTTCAGGTAATTTTTATAGGTAGGATCATCTATGCCGCGCAACGCGGCTTTCAGCGCGTACAGGAAGCCGATGTGCCGGGTAATCATGCGGCCATGTATCGCCAGCTTTTCCTGCTCCGACAGGTTATTGAGCTGTATATAGCTGATCACGTTCCTTGCCCAGGAGCGGGAATCGTTGACTAAAGCGCCCCATATTTTCCGGCCCTCCCACCAGCGATCGTAAGCCTGGTTGTTGTTGAAACCGATAAAGAAAGCGATCGCCGTACCCAACACTGTAGGCACCAGCGTCGGTATCTCGAGATGATACCGGATGAGGCGATCGTGGACCAGGTAGGCAGTCGTGCTGGAAATGATCATCAGCAGATCGACCTGCCAGGTGTTTTTCAGTATTCTGCTGAGCCGGATATTCTGTGCGATATGCATAACAGTGGTAAGAACAGCTGGGAATAAAAATTGTTTCAGGAAGCCGCCTGCCCGCTATGCTGCCGCCTGAGCAGGAAATAGATGGGTATACCGATGAGCACAATAATAAGACCGGGCCAGGTAAACTGCGGCTTGAACCAAATGAGCAGCAGGCAGAAGCTGATGCCCAATAGTATGTATAGTGCCGGTAGCAAGGGATAGCCGAAAGCCCTGTATGGCCGCTCCGCACCGGGCAACCGCTTCCGCAGGATAAAGACACCGGCAATGGTGAGCACGTAGAAAATCACGACAACGAAAGAGATCATATCGAGCAGGTCGCCGTACTTTCCGCTCAGGCAAAGAATGGCGGCCACGACGCATTGCGCCCAAAGCGCCCATTCCGGCACGCCATGCCTGTTCAGCCGGCCCGCTTTTTTAAAGAACAGCCCATCCTGGGCCATGGTATAATACACCCTGGAACCGGCCAGGATAAGGCCGTTATCACAGCCGAAGGTCGATACCATGATCATGATCGCGATAATGGCCGTGCCCAAGCCGCCGAAGATCTCCGTCGAGGCCGCTACCGCCACCCTGTCCTTTGTGGCATGGGCGATCTGGTCCATAGGCAACACCGCCAGGTACACCAGGTTGGCCGATACATAGATCACGGTAACGATGAGCGTGCCCAGGAATAGGCTCAAACCGATATTGCGCTGGGGATTCTTCATCTCGCCCGCAATAAAGGTTACATTGTTCCAGGCATCGCTGCTGAACACCGAACCCACCATGGCCGCAGCAATACCGCCCAGCAGGGCCGCGCCTGATATAGGCGTTACGGTAAAGCCCGCTGAAGGATTGCAGCTATCGATCAGGCTGGCCTTGGTTGCCGTCCAGGCCGCGCTCCAGTTGGCATGCCATATTTCGGGCCGGAACATAATAAAGCCGGCGATGATGAGACCGAAGAGCGACAGCAGCTTGGTGGAGGTAAAGATATTCTGGATCCATTTACCGCCCTTCACGCCTTTGGTGTTGGTATAGGTAAGCAGCGCGATCACGGCTATGGACACCAGCTGTGCCGTGCTGACGGAAAAATAGGTAGGCTGCCCGCAGCTGTCGGTGCCGGTTTGCAGCTGTAGCAGCTTAATATCCTCGCTCAGCTGGGGAATAAGATAGGCAGCAAATTTAGAGAAGGCCACCCCTACCGCGGCAATAGTCCCCGTCTGGATCACGGCAAAGAAGCTCCAGCCGTATAAAAAAGCGATGAGCTTGTTGTACGCTTCTTTAAGATAGACATATTGTCCGCCCGCCCTTGGATACATGCCGCTCAGCTCGCCGTAGCTGATGGCAGCGGTCATGGTCATCAGGCCCGTGATCAGCCATACGGCGATCAGCCAACCAGCGCCGCCCACATTGCGGGTAATATCGGCGCTAACAATAAAGATCCCTGATCCGATCATGGAGCCTGCTACCAGCAGCACACCGTCGATCAGGCTCAGGGAGCGTTTAAAATGGCCCTGTTCAGCAGGTCCGGTCGGAGTGGTTTGTTCAGCCATCTATGGTTTATTTCGGCTCAATATCCGAAAAAATCATTGAATATTTTCCAGCATAATTTGTGAAAAAGAAAAACCGGTTTGTAGACACAAACCGGCCACCCATGCTGGCGCTTGCCAACGCCATTACAAAACATACTACTTATAAAACGTAAAACTGCTCGGCCCTGTTCTCAACGGCATGGCTCAGGTTATGCTGGCGCAGCACCTGGCCCAGGTCCCGTTCTATGGTCTGGGCGATTGTGGTTACCGGGGTATCCGTAGGCCTGTTCTCGAAAGGATCCTGCAGGTGTACGGACATCTTTTCGATCAGCCAGAAGGCGGAAGCGATCGCCGTGACCAGCGGTATCATCAGCCAGCCAAAATATTCGATCAGGGCAAAGGGCAGCAACATGATGAACAGGTTCATCGACAGGTGCAGGTAAAGCCCGTAGGTAGAAGGAAATACGGTCTTCTTGATCCGTTCGCATTTACCCATATGATCGGAAAAAGCAGTCAACGTACGATCGAGCTCCACATGCTGGTACGCATTGATCCAGCCGTTGTCGAGCGCATATTTGATATCACGGGCCTGCAGCTCCAGCAGGGCCATGGGCGTGCTGCTGTAACGGGCGATAAAATCCAGGTCATTCTGATGCAGCCATTTCCCGAGCTGCTTCTCATCGGGCTGATTGCGCAAGGCCCTGCCCAGACAGTGCGCCCAGGCGATCTGCCGGTTGATGAGCCGCTGTTCCAGCTCCGCCTTCTCATCATCATCGTAGCCGTTGTCGATATAGGAAACCACCTGGCGGGACCAGGAACGGGAATCGTTCACGATGCCCCCCCAAACGATACGGGCTTCCCACCAGCGGTCATAAGCCTGGTTGGCCCTGAAGGCCAGCAGCAGGGAAATAATAGTACCCAGGATCATCGGTACGGATACGGGTATGGAAACATTGAGGTGCAAGGCATATTGCAGCAGGCAGATGATCGTTACATACAACGTGATCATAAACACCTCTCTCCGGATGCCGCTGAATATATAGCGGAAGGGAATATTGTCTTTCAGTAACATGATTCAGTCTTTTTTGTCGTTCATTCAGGCTCAGGCAGGCAGCAGCTCCGAAAGCGATGCTTCGCCGGCCAGTGTTCTCTGTGCGGCGGTCTGCAGAGATTCTTCAAACACAGGACAGCCGCTGTTCCTTAGCTCGGGGTAAAGGTCGCGGCCGGCTTTCGATGGCGGCTGCAGGGTATAATCTTTCGCCAGCAGGATAGCATCTATATTACGGGCTTCCAGGAAGTGCTTCAGGTAGCTTTTGGTGCCGCCGTAATAAAACTCTATGCGCACCTTTTTCAGCACGGAGGCATATTTATTCTGCAGCACTTCACAAGCTTCAGTAAACTCCTGCGTGTACAGCTGGTGTACGGCAAGGCGCTTGTTCAGCATCAGCAATCCCGAGATCGAATTATCCGGCTTCAGGGCATGTACCAGTATCACCTGCAGCGGCTCACCGGGAAAACGTTCAACGGCTGCTTTGACCAACTTCAGGGATTTTATGGAAAAATCGGTGGGAATCAGGATATTCTTCATGTTCAAAAAGTTTAGCGGACAGCAAATACTTAATGTTCAGGGCAAAGATGCGACGGCCATATTAGCAGGGGCTAACAATGCCGTAAGAATACCTTAAAAAAAGAATTAGAATGCCATTAGAAGATTAGAATGGCATTAATGACGTTGACTTTTATCAACAGGAAGCATCACCTGTACTTCGGTGCCATGATCGACCTCTGAAGTTACCTGGAGCTCTCCGCTATGCAGGCGGATGATGTTCCGCGCCAGCGGCAGACCGATACCATAGCCTTTGACCACGCCGGTATTCGAGGCCCTGAAGAAGGGATCATATATATAACGCAGCTCGTCGGCGGGGATGCCGATACCCTGGTCTTTAACGATAATATACAGCCTGGCGCTGCCCGAAGCAATGGCCACCGTCACTTCTTTGTTGCCAGAATATTTACAGGCATTGAGCATGATATTGGTGAGCGCCAGCACCAGCAGGTTTTCATTCCCTTTGATCTGCAGCTGCTCCTCGTTCTCCGGCATCAGCGTATAATCTATCTTAACGCGGCTTTCGGGATAGATGCGGGCTACGGCATTTTTGGCCGTCAGCACCACTTCATCGGCACGCAGGCTCTCCAGGCTTTGCTTCTTGCCGTCGAAGCCGGTCTGGGCAAGGCTCAGCAGGCTTTGGATGATGGCCTTCAGCCGTTCTGCCTCTTTGAGAATGATCGCCATCGCCTCGCGGTACCGCTCGGGGCTGCGTTCCTTTTGCAGGGCCAGCTCCGCCTCGCCGATGATCGAAGTGAGCGGTGTGCTGAGCTCGTGGGAAGCATTGCTGACAAAATTATTCTGTGACTCGAAAGAGGTTTCGAGGCGGTCCAGCATATTGTTGAATGTACGTGCCAGATCGCTTACTTCATCGTTGTCGCGGCCTACATTGAGCCTCAGGTGCAGGTTTTCGGTATTGATGTCCTGTACGCTGCGGGTCATTTTCCGGATGGGCAGGAAGATCCGCTTGGAGAAGAACCATCCCAGGGCAAAGATGAGCATGGTCGACAGGACAAAGCCGGTCAGCAGGATACGGCGCAGGTTGGTAAGCTGGTTCCGGATGTATTCATTCTGGGCCGATACGACAACAACGATCCGCTTGCCGTTTTGCCGGTGCAGGATACCGGCATAATAGACATGCTCCTTCTTATATTCGGCCTTGTCGTCCTGGAGCAGGTTATCGTAAAAATAGCCGGGCAGGGAAAGCCCGGGGATCGCTACATTTCCGGAATCTTTGCCGATCTCACGGAAATATTCCTTTTCATGGGGCAGCTTCTCCAGGTATTCGTTACGCAGGTCGTTGATGAGGTCGCTGGTGCCGGCATTCTGCGGGAAATTGGCCTGGGCCACCATTACCGCCCGTATATCCAGCCGCTTATAGAAATCCTCTGCCGAGAGACGCTGCGCAAAATAATATACCAGCACGCTGAGCAGCAGGATAATGGCCCCGGTAAGCATGGTGTACAGGAGCGTAATCTTCAGCTGTGTCTTTATACCCGGCCAATGCATAGCTTTACTGAATCTTCAGCACATAGCCCATCCCCACTACCGTGTGAATGAGCTTGGGTTCAAAATCCTTATCGATTTTCTTGCGCAGATAGTTGATGTATACGTCGACCACATTAGTGTTCATATTGAAATCTACGCCCCATACATATTCCAGGATATCCATGCGGCTCAGCACGCGGTTACGGTTGCGCAGCAGGTACTCGGCCAGCCGGAACTCTGTAGCGGTGAGCTGCAGCTCTTTTCCCGCGCGGGTCACGATCTTGGTATCGGTATTGAGCTCCAGGTCGCTCAGCGAGATCACCTTATCATTCACGGCTCCATCCTCGATAAGCCCCATTTTGCGCCGGAACAGCGTACGCAAACGGGCCAGCAGCTCGGCAAAGTTGAAGGGTTTGACCAGGTAGTCGTCGGCACCGCTATCGAGGCCGGTAACGATATTTTCTGTGGACCCCAGCGCGGTAAGCATCAATATGGGCGCAACAAAATTCTGTTCCCTGAGATTCCTGCAGATCTCAATGCCGTTCATACCCGGCAGCATGATATCTACTATGAGGGCGTCAAAATAATGTCTGGTTGCCATTTCAAAGCCCGAGCGGCCGTCCATGGCAACCGAAATCTCATGACCTTCCTCTTCGAGGCCACGCTTCAGCAGGTTAACCACAGCGGCTTCGTCTTCGATCAGCAGGATCTTCTTAGGGCTATTGGGCATAGATGATGATAAAAGAATAAGGCCTACCCTCAGCTCACTTCAACGATAAGGAACTTCAGGTATTGTGTATTGGGTACATTCCAGAGAATGGGATGATCGGCCGCCTGGGTTTGCCAGCTTACCTGGCGTATGGTTTTGCGGGCATCTTTGGCGGCCATGTCCACCGTTTTCAGGAACAGCTCCGGAGGTACCAGGTTGGTACAGGAAGCGGTTACCAGGAAGCCGCCGGGCTTCAACAATTTCATGCCCCTAAGGTTGATCTCCTTGTACCCGGTCACTGCTTTCTGTATGTTTTCCCGGCTCTTGGTAAAGGCCGGCGGGTCAAGGATCACGGTGTCGTATCGACGCCCGTCCTTTACCCATTGCTTCAGCACATCGAAAGCATTTACGTTCTCGAATTTACAGATATCCTGGAAGCCGTTGAGCTCCGCATTGCGGCGTGCCGTGCTGATTGCCGTGTCGGAAATATCCAGTCCCAGCACGCTTTTGGCGCCATATTTCGCGGCATGCATGGAGAAAGTGCCGGTATAGCAGAAGGCCTCGAGCACATCGCCGCCGGCCACCACCTGTCCTATTGCGCGGCGGTTATCCTGCTGATCCAGGAAATAGCCTGTCTTCTGACCGTTCTCTATATCTACGTGAAATTTCAGGCCATTCTCATTAATGATAATATTAGTATCGAAAGGATCAGTCAGGAAGCCTTTCTGCTGCTGCATACCTTCCAGCTCGCGCACGGGCACGTCGTTCCGTTCGTAAATCCCTTTAGGCTTGAAGATCGCCTGTAAAGCCGCAACTATAGCTCCTTTCCAGCGTTCGATGCCGAGCGCCAGGGTCTGGATCACGATATAGTCGTTGAATTTATCGATGATAAGAGCCGGCAGCTCATCGGCTTCGCCGAAAATAAGCCGGCAATTCTCAGTATAGCCCAGCTTCTTGCGGTAATCCCAGGCCTTTTGTATCCGGTTCAGGAAAAAAGCATCGTTGATCTCTTCCTGCTGGTTGCGGGTCAGCAGCCGCACCTTGATCTGTGAAGCAGGATTGATATAGCCGCGGCCCACAAAGGAGCCGTTTGAAGAAAACACGTCGACAATATCGCCTGGTTCGTACTGTCCTTCCTCGTCGCCGATCTCATTACCAAAAATCCAGGGATGTCCGTCTGCAATGCGGGAACTGATCTTCTTTCTCAGAAAAATTTTCGCCATGCGGCAAATATACGCTGAACCTTTGGAATCACCCCCGGATCAACCGCAAGCCTGCCGAACAAGCTCAGATCGTCCCTGCGATCGTTATTTTATCCGAACGGGAAAGCCCGCCGGGATTGCATCCGGGCTTACCTTCCGGTATTTCCACCTTCAGCTGATGGTAATATTTTATCCATACAGGGAAATAGTCACCCGAGCCGGGCTGCTTGAAAGTCATCGGTTCCAGCCGGAAAAAGGGCTTGCTTTTATTGGCATATTTAAACGCGTCGTAGATCAATTCGGAGCAATAATATTTGCCATTATTGTATAAAAAAGCGTCGTCGTAAGGTTTGCCCATTTGTTTTTTGGCGAACACCACCGCTTTTCCCGCCAGCTTTTTGTAAGCCGGTTTCACCCGGCCCACGTACATTTTATGCTTCGTTCTGCGGGTAAAAGCTTCCAGCGGGATCGTTTGTACCCCCTGGCCGAGGGCTTCGATCACCATCACACTATCCCCTTCCCTGCTTACCAGGCCGACGTGGGAAAAGGCTTTGCCTTCGTATCCCTGCGTCACGGCTTCTATCGCATCGCACATTTCGCCGCAGTCGAGATCCTGGAAGATGAGGTCGCCCGTTTGCCAGGCGAAGTCTTTACCGGATTGTGCTGAAACAGGCATGACCCACACAATCAGGGCTAAAAAAAGCAATGTTTTCATCGGGCAAAGATAGGGCGAAGGCTTCTATTTACTTAAATATCCGTTCCATCAGGCGGTCGACCCGCGCTTCCACTGCCGGATCAGGGACCAGGGGCGGCGCGTGATGCGGTTTGATACGCGCATCGATCACCAGGGGGCCATGGCAGCCCCAATGCTTGTATTCGATGAAGCTATCGATACCGTACAGATCATGCGAAGGATTACAACGGGTAAAAGTGGCCCAGAGAAAATTATTCAGCTGCTGCGCCAGGAAAGCCGGCTCGTCGGCGATCACGATCAGGGGCAGCGACGGCAGTGCCTCTACGGTGGTTTGCTGCAGCAAACGGTCGTTCAGCCGGGCCATTTCAGCTGCTGCCTGCTCATAAGTAGTAAACGGCGCTGTCTTCAAAGCCAGCACGCCGGGCAATACGATCCGGGCTTCCGAAAAGCCGTCAAGCTGATGAAAGGCGGCTGGTATTTCTGCTGCAAGCGTGCGCCGGCGGTCGCCATAAGCGGCGAAGACCACCTTGCTGCCGCTATTAAGCCCCGTACCGGAATAGTCGAGGGTATCGATGGTGGTATGGGTATGAAAATGAATATCGCGCTTCAGGTCTATCCTTTCCAGCATATGCTTCAGGAAGGCGGCCTCATCATGTGTATCGAGCGCCTGTCCGTCTTCTGCCGTGATGAAAAGGAATTTGGCCAGGCTCAGCTGGCCTGTGCCCAGTATGCGGTTGGCCAGGGTGAGTATCTCCGCCGGCCGCTTCTGCTGCAGGTAAGGCGTATAGCGCTCGCTGCCGATGGCAAACAACAGGGGATGCACACCCGCTGCATCAACCGCATGCACCTCCTGTACGCCCGGTATCTCCTGTTTTATGGCGTCTCCTGTCAGCTCATGGATCAAGGCACCGAAAGCGGTATCCTCCTGAGGCGGACGGCCCACTACGGTAAAATTCCAGATCGCATTTTTGCGGGCATACACTTTATGCACCCGCATCAGCGGAAAAGGATGCTTCAGGCTGTAATAGCCGAGGTGATCGCCGAAAGGCCCCTCCGGCTTATTTTCCCCGGGATGTACTTCTCCGGTGATCACGAAGTCGGCATCGTTGCTGATAGCAAAGCCCTGCTCGTAGCTATAGCGAAAGCGGCGTCCCGCCAGCATTCCGGCAAAGGTCAGCTCACTCAGGCCTTCCGGTAGCGGCATTACCGCAGCCAGCGTATGGGCCGGATGGCCGCCCACAAAACAGCTCACTTTCAGCGGCACGCCTTTGGCGTTGGCTTTGGCCTGGTGCACACCGATGCCGCGATGGATCTGGTAGTGCAAGCCTATTTCCTGGTTGGGAATATAGTCGTTGCCATTCAGCTGGATACGGTACATACCCAGGTTGGCATTCATGATGCCCGGTTTGTCCACATCTTCGGTATAGACCTGCGGCAGCGTTACAAAAGCACCGCCATCCATAGGCCAGTGGTGGATCAGCGGCAGCTCATCGATGCTGATCTCTTCGAAAGTACTGCCGGGAAAGGCTTTCTTTGCCGGCAGGGCTTTCAGTGCGGCCAGGCCGGTACCGATATTTTTAAACGGCTTCTTCAACGCGGCCATAGGATCATTGCGCAGAGCAATGACCTGCTCGACCGCTTTCCAGGTATCCCTGAAGATAAAGCGGCTGCGCTCCACCGTGCCAAATAGATTGGACGCCGCCCGGAAGCGGGAGCCTTTTACTTTATTGAACAGCAAGGCAGGTCCTTTGAGCGCATGCATCCTCAGGTGCAATGCCGCCATTTCCAGGTAGGGATCAACTTCTTCCTCTATCCTGACCAGGTGGCCGTTTTTCTCCAGGTCGTTCAGGCATTGCTCCAGGCTACGGTACATATTCAGTCTTGTTTCTTTTAAGGTAACTTAGGGATAATGGACGATGAGCAAGCTACTGTATGGGCTCTACGGTATAACCCTGCCGGCGCAGCAACGCAATCACGCCCTTGTCTCCCCAGAGGTGCGCTGCGCCCACCGCTACGAATACAGACTGTGTTTTGGCCATCTGCGCAATAGCCGGCGCCCATTTCTCATTCCGGTCGAATAAAAGGGCGTTCAGATCATCTCTATAGTCGGGTGATTCGATAATCAGTTGGTACAAGCTGGGCAAGTCCTGCTTTTTATAGACCGACAGCATCTGCGCATAAGTCGCACGGAACGAGTCCAGGTCGCTGGCAATACGCAATACCGCCTTGGCAATGGTATCCACATTCATCGCTTCAATTACTTTTATCTGCTCATCGGCAGTCTCCAGCCCGACAACTTCTTTCTTCTGCGCCAATGCCAGCTTGGTGATATTGCCCTCATACGAATCTGGTACGGTACAGGTAATCGCCTTCAGGTACAGGAAGCTCACCAGGGCAAAAGGACTGAAGCCCTGCATCATCTGGATGGGTATCTGGTTCTGTGCAGCAATATCGGTCAGCTGCTTGTACTCCTCTTCGGTATAAAAGTCTTTAAGCGTCCTGCCGTCCTTCAGCATCAGGCCGGCCGTTACACTGCTTTGCAGGGAAGGATCGTCCATGTCCATTTCGAATACAGCCTTTTTACTGGCGCTAAAAGCTTTCTGCATCGCCGGCGTCCACAAATAATCGGAAGGACAGATAATATGCAGCGTTCCGAAAAGATAGGAAGCCTGCTTCAGGTCCTTACCGCTGATCTTCCACAGCAGCGATTGATTGCCGGTCGCAGGTTTTGTTTTAGCCTTCTGCGCATAAACAAAGGTCACGCCGAGGAACAGGGTGCAGCAGAGCAGGATCAGGTTTTTATGCATAAAGTCGGTTTGCGGTAAAATTAAACATTATCCCGGATGCCCGTCAGCCAGTGTCAATACCGCTAAGCCGATGCCGGCCAGCAGTGCGGTCCATTTCTTCCAGTTCATGTCGTGAGAACGGGTGCCGCTTTCAAATAATATGGTGGTTGAAATATGGATAAAGGCGCCGGCGATAACGGGAATGCACCTTTCCACAAAAGTGTCAATGGCCTGGAAGCGCTCTCCCAGCAAGGCTGTGAGCAGGGCCGCCAGGGGCGTGATCATGGCAAAGATCACCAAAGCGCTACCTGCTTTCGCCCGATTATGCGTACTGAAATAGACCAGGGACGTGATGAGCATCGCCTCCGGCAGCTTATGGAAAGCGATTGCCAGGAACAGGGAAGGTAATGTAGCGGCATCGCCATAAGTAATACCCAGGGGCAAGCCCTCGCTGAAGGCATGGACGGCAAGACCGGCAAACACCGGTAATACCGGCACATGATGATGGTGGTCGCCGCCCGAATGAATATGCCCGTGCTCTACCCCATGCGTAATGCGCTGCACTACCTGCTGCAGAAAGAAGCCCGCAAGGATAAGCAAGCCGCCGCTGCGCCCATGCCCCGAATGTTCCAGGGTTTCCGGCACCAGGTGCAGCAGGGTAATGCTGAGCAGAAAAGCTCCGGAAAAGGCGAGCAGGTACTTCATCCGCTGCTCGTTCCAGCCGCGGTTCCACAGAGGCATGCTGCCGCCGGCCAGGGTGATCAGGAACAGGACAAAGCTGTATAAATAAAACATCGGAGATCAAATGGACGGCAAAACTACATCATTTCACAACACAACGCAACAGAGTTGCATTTAAATTCCTTATCTTTGCATTTATGAAAGGTGTAGAAGAAATATTGCAACAACATAGCCTGAAGAATACAAAGTTACGTAAGGCCGTGTTATCGGTATTGATGCGTTCAGACAAGGGGCTTTCGCACCAGGACCTGTCCAGGTCCCTGGAGGTCGATTTTGACCGTGTCACGCTTTTTCGTACCCTGCATGTTTTCGAAGAATCGGGCATCCTGCACAAGATCATGGACCCGCATGGCATTGCCAAATATGCCTACACAGCTAAGCCCGTTACGGGCAAGCATTGCCATGCCCACTTTATCTGCCTGGAATGCGGGCAGGTCTTTTGTCTTGACGAAGAATTCCCGCTGGAAGAAGTGAAAGTACCCAAAGGCTTCAGCAAGAAAACAATCGATGTGCAGATCAAAGGCTATTGCAATAAATGTGCTGCGCAATCCTGATGATGCTTACCTTTGCCCTACACCCTAAAAATTTCCCTCATGGCCACTGTAAGTATAGGTGAAGCGCTCAGCAGCTTTCTCAAAAGCGCCCGCTGGCAAAGCCGCATCAACGAGATCCGTATCCAGCGCGAATGGGGCAAGATCATGGGCGCTACCATTGCCCGGTACACCCGCAACGTACAGCTGAGAGAAGGTGTGTTGGTGATCGCTACCGACGTCGCCCCGCTGAAGCAGGAGCTACAGTTCGGCAAGCAGCAGGTCATCAATAATATCAACGAATATTTCGGAGAGAAGGTGGTAACGGATGTGGTGGTGAAGTAATAGCGCTACAGGCCTGTACAGGCTTCTCCAATATTATATTTCGCAAAAAACAGGCCACCTTCCGGGTGGCCTGTTCCATTGATCTATACACAAAGCTTATGCTTTGGTCTCCGCAAAATATTTATGGAAGAAAGGTATGGTCTCGATGCCTTTATAGTAATTGAAGACATCGTATTTTTCGTTGGGAGAATGGATGTTGTCGTTATCCAGCCCGAAGCCCAGCAATACGGTTTTCAGTCCCAGCACGCTTTCAAATAAAGCGACGATAGGAATGCTGCCGCCGCCGCGGGTAGGAATAGGATCTTTACCGAAGGTAGCCTTGATCGCACGGGCCGCCGCCTGGTAGGCAGGAGAATCGGTAGGCGTCACTACCGGCTCACCACCATGGTGAGGGGTTACTTTTACGGTAACACCGGGAGGCGCGATCTTTTTGAAATGGTCGCTGAAGAGGTTGGATATCTCTTTGCTGATCTGGTTCGGCACCAGGCGCATGGAGATCTTGGCATAAGCCTTGGAAGGCAGCACAGTTTTGGCGCCTTCGCCGGTATAGCCGCCCCAGATACCGTTTACATCCAGCGTAGGACGGGTACCGGTACGCTCCAGGGTGGTATAGCCCAGCTCGCCCCATACTTCTTTAACGTCCAGCTCTTTTTTATATTCTTCCAGGTCGAAGGGCGCTTTGTTGAGGTCGTTACGCTCTTCAGCCTTCAGGTCAAGCACTTTGTCGTAGAAGCCGGGGATGGTGATATGATTGTTTTCGTCGTGCAGGGAAGCGATCATTTTGCAGAGCTGGTTGATCGGGTTGGCTACTGCGCCGCCATACACACCGCTGTGCAGGTCGCGGTTGGGGCCGGTTACTTCTACTTCCATATAGGCAAGACCGCGCAGGCCGCTTTCGATGGAAGGATTTTCCATGCTGATCATCGACGTATCGGAAATGAGCACGATATCGGCTTTCAGCTTTTCCACGTTGGCTTCAAGAAATTTGCCCAGGTTGTCAGAGCCTACTTCTTCCTCACCTTCAATCATCATCTTCACGTTGCAGGCCAGGGTATTGGTCTTGTTCATCACCTCAAAAGCTTTGATGTGCATGAACATTTGCCCTTTGTCATCACAAGCGCCGCGGGCATAGATCTTACCGTCCTTGATCACGGGTTCGAAAGGACCGCTGTGCCACAGCTCCAGCGGATCGGCCGGCTGCACGTCGTAGTGCCCGTACACCAGTACGGTAGGCAGCTTGGGATCAATTATTTTTTCACCATAAACGATCGGGTGCCCGGCTGTAGGACAAACTTCGGCTTTGTCGCAGCCAGCGGCCAACATGTGCTGCTTAACGGCCTCTGCGCAACGCGCCACATCTTCTTTATATTTGCTGTCGGCACTTACGGAAGGGATCCGCAACAGTTCCAGCAATTCATCCAGGAAACGGTCTTTGTTGGTTTCAAGATAATCTTTCCAGACTTGCATGAGTTTTACAATTTTAGAGGCTCAAAAGTAAGCGAAATGATTTAATTCTCCCCGAGAGTGTATTATTTTGCATTCGCTGAACAATTGTGCCGGTCTCCGGCGACCTTTAAAAAGCCGGTTGGAACGGCTGCTTATTATCGAACCACTATGCGTACTATTTTTTGCCTTCTGGCCTCCAATTGCTTCATGACCTATGCCTGGTACGGACACCTGAAAAAGGACACCAGCAATATGCCCCTTATCAAGCTGATCCTGATCAGCTGGGGCATTGCTTTTTTCGAATATGTCTTTATGGTACCGGCCAACAACCGCTTCGGTAAGCTGGAAGGCTTCAGCCCTTTCCAGCTGAAGACCATACAGGAGATCGTTTCGCTGACCGTCTTCTTTTTCTTCGCACTATTCTTTTTGAAAGAAGAATTCCGCTGGAATTACCTGGTGGCTTTTCTCTTTATTATCGGCGCAGTGTACTTTATGTTCCTGCCTCAATCCAAATAACCTTATGTTCCTTCCTATCCATCACAGGTTATGCATCCCTGCATCGATTACCTTCCCGGTCTGATGTAGGCCCGACAGCAAGCACAGCAGCCGCTCACAGACGGCAGTAAGAAACACTGCTTCTGGATACTGCAATTCGACAGCAGCTATTACGCCCCAGGAACTGCAGCATTCTGGATAGCACTTTTTGAAATGCACCGATATGCTAATCGTTATACCAAAGAGACCAGCCCGGGCTGGTCTCTTTGGTATAAGCAAACATTCCACCGGGTTTATCCCTGGCAGGAACTACCGGCCACCCAGCACCAGGTATGCTGATGGGTAACACAGCCGGCTGACGGGATTACCGGGCAAATCATTGTTTTGATTACGGGACAGGCAACTGTCTCTGCACAGATGTTTGCCGAGGCGCCGCCCCTGATCGTTTCCTGGCTGCTGCCATCGAGGCTGCTGATGTTCTCTTTGGACAGCAAGAGTTTTTTGTTCAATCCGATTCTGGTCTTTTTCATAAAACAGGTTTAAAGGATAAATAAAAAGAGCAATATTGCTTAAGCGCTTTCGATACGGATGCATAACGGGCCGCCTCTGCAGAGACAGCCCGTTTCCCGGTGGAAATTAATGGATTACTTCCGAGGGACCACCGATGGTCTCTGTCGGGTTACAGGCGATGGAATCGATAGGACAACCGCCATAGGTGATGGGACCGACAACACAGAGGGGTGTGCGGGTCACCTTGATGCATTGCGGTGTGCGGGTAACGCAGACAATGGTCTGCTGGCAGATGATCTGCAGGGACACCTGGCAAATAGTGGCAGTGATAGACGCATCGCCGCCAACGACATTGCCTTGCTGACCGGCATCCAGGTTGGTAATGCGCTCTTTGTTCAGCGCCAGCTTGCCCAGCGCGATCTTTTGCTTTTTCATATGTATCGGGGTTTTAGTGAAAAGGCAAAACTATAGTCTTCAACTGCACGAAACCTGCAGTAGAAGCCGAATTACGTCTTTCCTACCAGTAAATTACGTCTTTCATACTACGCGATTTCCGCAGCTGGTCATTACAAAAAGGATGCACTCAAGAGCGTGCATCCCTTCGGACACATGATGATGTCCGCCTTACCGGTCTTAGGCTAACATCCCGGCGTGATCTGGTAGGAAACACATTCCCTTATATCCATGGTATGACAATTCGCCGGGCACTGCGAGACACAGGAGAGCGCCCGGGACAAGTTGCAATAATTCCGGGATACGGGACAAATAATGGATTGTTCGCAAAGCGCGTCGGTGGCACCTCCCATGACTCCGGGAAGCTGTTCCGGGTTGAGCGGCGCAATACTGTCTTTGCACAGGACCAGCTTTTTGCTGAGCTGAAGGGCTTTCTTTTTCATTGTATAAGGGGTTTGGTGAACAACAAAAATATACATGGCGACTGCATAAGCACTGCACTCCACAGAAAATACGTGTTTTATAGTAGATCTTACCTATTGCCCGTTTCCCCCCTTCCGGGGGATTTTTGATGAATTGGGGTAAAACTTGTCGCAGAACTTGCGGGAAGGCACAATAGCGCTTATTTTTGAGGTTCTGAACAAAATAATTTTTCCCTTATTATGAAGCTATTACGCTCCTTCACCATCGCAGCGGCGCTTACCGCAGGCGTGGTTCACGGATCTTTTGCGCAGCAGAAAACAGAATGGAAGCAGGCCAGCTCCGGCGGCTATTCCTACAAGTATGTAGCGAATGATCCTACCCAATCCCGGTTCTATACCCTGAAAAATGGCCTTACTGTCATCCTGAGCCCCAGCAAGAAAGAACCCAGGATACAAACCTATATCGCGGTAAAAGCAGGCAGTAAGACCGACCCGGCTACCAATACCGGTCTGGCGCACTACCTGGAACATTTGCTGTTCAAGGGTACAGACCGTTATGGCTCGCTCGACTGGAGCAAGGAGAAACCACTGCTCGACCAGATCGACGGCCTGTATGAAAAGTACAATAAGACGACCGATCCCGAGCAGCGTAAAGCCATCTATAAAGATATCGACCGCGTATCGGGCGAAGCAGCCAAGTTTGCGATCGCCAACGAATACGATAAGATGATGGGCGCTATGGGCGCTAAGGGCACCAACGCATTTACCTCTTTCGAGCAGACGGTGTATACCGAAGACGTACCCAGCAATGCCATCAACAAATACCTGGCCGTACAGGCCGAACGTTTCCGTGCTCCGGTACTGCGTATTTTCCATACCGAGCTGGAAGCCGTGTATGAAGAGAAGAACCGCGGACTGGACAACGACGGCCGTAAAGTGTTTGAGAAGATGTTTGCAACCATTTTCCCCAACAATAACTATGGCAAGCAAACCACCATCGGTACTGTAGAGCACCTGAAGAACCCTTCCCTGCTCGAGATCCGCAAATACTTCAACACATACTATGTACCCAACAATATGGGTATTGTTATGTCAGGCGATTTCAATCCCGACCAGGTGATCGCACAGATCGACAAGGACTTTGGCTATATGCAAACCAAGCCGGTACCCGCTTATAAGTTCGATCCCGAGGCGCCGATCACCGCGCCCATTACCGCCGAGGTGACCGGTCCCGATCCCGAAAACATTATGATGGGCTTCCGCTTCCCCGGAGCAGCCTCCAAAGATGCGCAGATGGTAGAGCTGGTCAGCAATATCCTGACCAACGGCGCTGCCGGCCTTATCGACCTGAACCTGGTACAGAAGCAAAAGCTGCTGAGCGCAGGTGGTTTCCCCTATATCCTCAAAGATTACAGCGTGCTGCTGCTGCAGGGACGGCCTACCGAAGGACAGTCGCTGGACGAGGTAAAGAACCTGCTGCTGGCCGAGCTGGATAACCTGAGGAAAGGCAACTTCCCCGACGACCTGATTCCCTCCATTATTAACAATGAGCGTAAGCGCATCATACAGGAGAATGAGAACTACTCCAGCAGGGCCAGCAACCTGATGAGCAACTTTACCGATGAGACCGACTGGAAAGAGAAAGTGGATTATGTAAATGGCCTGAGCAAGATCACCAAGGCCGATATCGTTGCTTTTGCCAACAAATATCTTGGCAATAATTATGTGGCTATTTACAAACGCCAGGGAGAAGACAAGAGCATTGTGAAGGTGGAAAAGCCGCCGATCACCCCGGTTGAGGTGAACCGCGAAGCCCAGTCCGACTTTCTGAAGAAAGTGAATGCGATGCCGGAGAACAAGATCGATCCCGTATGGATCGATTATAAGAAAGACATCCAACGCGCCCGATCCGGGCCTTATGAAGTGCTGGCCGTACAGAACAAAGACAACGCTTTGTTCCGCCTGTACTACCAGTTCGAGACCGGTAGCTGGGCCAATAAGCTGTTGCCCATTGCTGCAGAATACCTGAATTATGTCGGTACCAAAACCAAATCTGCAGAGCAGGTGAGCACCGACTTCTATAAGATCGCCTCTTCCTTTAATGTAGGGGCCGGCGGAGAGACCACCACGATCAGCATCGATGGCCTGCAGGACAATTTCGACAAGGCGGTGACCATGTTCGAAGACCTGCTGCGCAACTGCCAGCCTGATGCAGAAGCCCTGAATGCCTATAAAGCCCGTCTGAAGAAAGCCCGCCTGAACAAGAAGCAGAACAAAGGCGCGATCATGTCAGGCCTGAGGAGCTATGCTATGTACGGCGCACAGAACCCATTCAACAACGAGCTGAGCGATGCCGAGCTGGATGCCCTGAAAGCAGAAGATCTTGTTGCCGTGCTGCACAATCTGGCCGATTACAAGCACCGCATTCTCTATTACGGCCCCAAGACTGCTACCGAGCTGGCCGCCAACATGCAGAAGGTACACCCTGCTCCCGCTGCGCTCAAGGAGCTTCCTGCAGCTAAACATTTCGTGCAGCAGGACCAGGCTAAGTCCCAGGTACTGTTCGCTCACTTTGATATGGTGCAGGCCGAAGTCTTCTGGCTGCGCAATGCCGAGCAGTACAACAGCGCCAAACAGCCTACGATCTCTATGTTCAACGAATACTTCGGTGGCGGTATGGGCTCCATTGTATTCCAGACCATCCGCGAATCCAAGGCCCTGGCCTATTCTACCTACTCCGCATTTTCAACGCCTTCACGTAAAGAGTACCGCAACAGCGTGCTGGCTTACGTAGGTACACAAGCCGACAAGTTCAATGAAGCTGTGGCCGGCATGAACGAACTGCTGCTCACCCTGCCCCAGTCGGACAAGGCGATCGAGAATGCAAAAGAAGGCCTGCGCAAATCGCTGGCTACCGACCGCATTACACAGGACGGCATCCTGTTCAGCTACCTGAGCGCCGAACGCATGGGACGCGACTACGATATCCGTAAGAATACTTATGATGCAGCACCCAAGTTCACTTTTGCCGACCTGAAAAGCTTCCATGACCAGGAAATGAGCCACAAGCCCTTTACCTATTGCATTGTCGCTTCACAGGATAAGCTGAAAGAAGAGGATATGAAGAAGCTGGGCGACTTCAAAAAACTGAGTCTCCAGGAAATATTCGGATATTGATTTTCCGATAAGCGAAGCAGAAATGGCGGTCTTCCGGACCGCCATTTTTTATAATGCGGAAACGAAGCGGTTAATACATTTTCCAGTAGTTTTGGCCCTTCATTTATATCCGATATCCGATGCTAACCGTATCCTTATCCGGCGTGCGTTTCCAGGCGCCGGTCGGGCTCTATCCGCAGGAGGCCTTCCTCGGCAATGAAATAGAGCTATCTCTTTCCGTATCGCAGGAAGCGGCTATTGACCAGCTTCCCCTCATCGACTACGCCGTGCTGCACGGCATCGCCAAAGCAGCGGCCCAGGAACCTGCCCATCTGCTGGAAACCTTGCTGCAGCGCATCGTGAACGGCGTAGAGGCCGTCTATCCCGGCAGCAGGATCAAAGTCGCGGTAAGGAAGCGGAATCCGCCTATGGGCGGCGAGGTAGACTACTCCGAAGTGCAATGGGAATCGTGAACGGTATCGCCCGGTTACACAGCAGTTAAGCGCTCCGTTTTCACATAAAATTTTACGGCGCGACAAGATACCGAACAAATAAATCGTTAACATTGTAACCTGTAAACCGGATAGATTCAATGGAAGACTACAGCGCCGGGCAAGCCGGCACAGAAACTGCGCAGGAACGCATTCCAAAGCTGATCGCGCATATGGAAAACGTGATCCGCGGAAAGCGGCTGCAGATAGAAATGGTGATCACCTGCCTCCTGGCAAAGGGACATGTATTGATGGAAGACAATCCCGGTACGGGCAAAACGGTATTGGCCCGTACGCTGGCCCATTCGGTGAGCGGCCATGGTGAAGATGGCAACATCATTTTCAAAAGAATACAGTTTACCCCCGACCTCCTGCCCATGGACCTTATCGGCTCCCACCTCTTCGACGAGCGGAATGCCGATTTTGTATTCAAGAAAGGACCGCTGTTCTGTAATGTGCTGCTGGCCGATGAGATCAACAGGGCGTCGCCCAAGGTGCAAAGCGCCCTGCTGGAATGCATGGCCGAAGGCCAGATCACCGTGGGCGATACTACCACTAAGCTCGAAGACCTCTTCTTCACTATAGCGACGCAGAACCCGATCGAAATGGAAGGTACCTATCCACTGCCGGCAGCGCAGCTCGACCGCTTTTTCATGAAGATTTATTTCGGCTATGTGGATGCTGCAACCGAAGTGGATATTTACCGTAACTACGACCGCATCCAGGACAACCTGGAACACCTGAAACAGGTATTGAGCCTGCAGGATGTGCTGGCCCTGCGCCAGGAAGCCGAAGCCGTCTTCGTACACGACGAGATCGTACAGGCGGTAGCCAATATCGTGCGGGGCACCCGCGAGCATCAGGAAATCACGCTGGGCGCCAGCACCCGCGCAGGGATCGCCTTCCTGCGCTGCCTGAAAGCCTTTGCCCTGGTTAAAGGCAGGAGCTTTGTGATCGAAGACGATGTACAGGCCATTGCCCGTTCGGTGCTGGATCATCGCCTCATTTACCGCAACCGCGAAGCGAAGCTGAAGGCCTTCGACCAGATCCTGCAAAAGGAGATGGACCGTCTCAGCAAGCTGAAGCTATACTGATCCGAACCTTTCGCTACTTCCTCTAAAACCAATACAATGAAACCACTCCTGATCGCCGGCCTTATGGTATCCGTAGCGCTGGCCTCCTGCAACATCAATACGGTGGAGGGCGACGGCCATGTCGTCAGCAAATCCTTTCCCCACAAGGATTTCAAAGGCATAGACGCCCGCTCGCAAATGAATATCCATGTGCGGCAGGGTCCCGGATACAGCGTAAAGATCGATGCAGAAGAGAACCTGATGAAGATCATGAAGGTCTATAATGAAAAAGACCAATTGGTGATCGGCTTTGGCGAGAAAGTAAGCGTCGACCCAACGCGGCCTATAGAGGTCTATATTACTGCCCCCGAATTCCGCCACCTGGAAGGTTCCGGCGCCTGTAACTTCCAATCGGAAGGCAACATCAAAGGCAATGAAATTACCTTATCGTTAAGCGGCGCGAGCAATGCCGATATCGGCGTGGAGGCCAACAAGCTGGGTGTGGATGCCAGCGGCGACAGCAAGATCAACCTTAAGGGCAAAGTAGCCTATCTCTCCGTTGAAGGCTCGGGCAGCACAACTGTAAAAGCCTTCCCCCTGGTGTCGGACAATACCAGTATCGATATATCCGGTGCGGGCGAAGCGGAAGTATGGGCGGCGCAGACGCTCAAGGTTGAGATCAGTGGCGCGGCAGACGTCAGCTATAAAGGCAATCCCACAACAATTAAAAAAGATATTTCCGGCGCCGGGGAAGTCAGGCACATTGATTAGCCTGTCAGGAAGCCCATCGCAAGCCAATACAGGGGCCGGTTCTTCCGGCCCCTGTATTTTTCTGAAAGCGGGACAGCGCTTAAGACAAAGACTGTTGCCGCGCCTCCTGGTAGGTCTTGCGGTTTTCCTCAACCAGGCGCAGCAGCTTTTGCCTTACCTCATGACTGAGGCTTTCGGCTTCGTTTTCCAGTATATCCTTCAGCTCGTCCAATTCTCCTTCTCCTTTGCCAAAGAGGTTATTAAGGCGGTGCTTCCAGGCCCCGGCCGTTTCCCTTACCTTTTTACGGGTCTCCTCTCCTTTTTCTGGCGCCAGCAATAATCCGAGGACGAAACCGGACACCAGGCCCGCCGTGAATTTTGAAAATCTCATCATGATCGCTTTTAAGTGAAGAATGTTTGTGCCCTGCGCGGTACCGATATGCTCCGGCCCGGCGCATCCGGGCTTGCAACTACCCATCAACACCATTCGGCGCATAAAGTTGAAGAACGAGATATTTTTATGCTGCTATTGCCGGAAATTTTACCTTTGCATTCATAAAAAAGAAGAGGTCAACCTATGGAAAACATAACCACAGAGCAATTAAAAGCCCGCCTGGATGCCGGCGAGCAGCTGCACATACTTGATGTACGCGAAGCCGATGAATATGCCGCCGCCAATATCGGCGCCCTGCTGCTGCCGCTGAGCAAGCTGCGCCAGATGGATACAGAAGGTATCGATGGCTGGAAGAGCGATGAAGTGATCGTACACTGCCGCAGCGGCAAACGCAGCATGGAAGCCTGTATGCTGCTGGAAACAATGGGCTTTGAAAAGACCGTTAATGTAGTCGGCGGCATTATGGACTGGCAGGCGAAGTTTGGCAATGCCAGGATCAATTAGTTGGATGCAGCGGATGCTGCACAAAACGCAATGATCTGTTGTTTGTTAAAGGTTGAGCACGGAAGCAGAAAATTATGCATGATTTAGAGCCATACCACAACTGGCGTCATTTGTATACAGCAGAGGAAGACGAGCTATCGCCGCTTTACGGGAAAGAGCATAGCGAGTTTGAGTTTTCCAATACGGTGTACAATTACTATATTCATCCCCAATGGGACGACTTCGGCTCCCGCACCCTGTACCTCAAAATACTTTTCGTCGATTACGAACAGAGCTTTGCGATCATCGAGTTTATCGGTGAATGGAACGACGCGGTAGAAAACGATATCATGCAGCTGAAGCGCAGCATTATCGACCCCATGATCGCCAGGGGGATTTATAAGTTCCTGCTCATTACAGAAAATGTGCTCAACTTTCACAGCAGCGACGAAAGCTATTATGAAGAATGGAACGAGGACATCAGCGAAGAAGGCGGATGGATCGTGTTCCTGAATATGCCTGAACATGCGCACGACGAGATCAGACAAGCCCATATCAGCCGTTATGTATTCCTCCAGGAATACGTGGCCTGGCGCACACACCAGCCGCAGCACCTGTTCCAGATGATGGACAACCGCCTGTTGCGTCTTCTGGATTAACCCTACACCGCAATTGCCGGTCTCAACGTTTTAACATGAAAGTCGATCTGTTTATACCTTGCTTTGTCGATCAGCTGTTTCCCGAAACGGGATTCAATATGGTAAAAGTGCTGGAAAAATTTAACTGCGAAGTACAGTACAATACCCAGCAAACCTGCTGCGGGCAACCCGCCTTCAACAGCGGCTACTGGGACGAGGCCCGTTCTATCGGCAAAAAATTCCTGAAAGATTTCACGGGCGACGATCACTTTATCGTGGCTCCCAGCGGCTCCTGCACCGGCTATGTCCGTAACTATTACCAGAAGCTTTTTGAGAACTCGGCCGAGCATAACGACGTACGCAAAATAAAGACACATCTTTTTGAATTCACCGAGTTCCTCGTCAACGTGCTGCATGTTACCGACGCCGGCGCCACACTGCACACCAGGGCCACCTATCACGATGGTTGCGGCACCCTGCGCGAATGCGGCATCAAAACCCAGCCCCGCCAGCTGCTCGAAGAGGTCAAAGGCCTCGAGCTGGTAGAGATGAAGGAATGCGAGACCTGCTGCGGCTTTGGCGGTACCTTTGCCGTAAAATACGAACCGATCTCCACCGGCATGGCTTATACCAAGGTAAAGAGCGCTATCGAAACCGGCGCCGACTGTATTATTTCCACCGACCTTTCCTGTCTCATGCATATCGACAGCTATATCCAGAAGCAGGGCCTGAAGATGAAGACCATGCATATCGCCGACGTCCTCGCCAGCGGCTGGTGAGGGGTTAGATATTAGATGTTAGATGTTAGAAATGTAAGCGTTTGTAAGTTTTTAGAAACTGGAAATTGAATTAGAAATTGATTATTGGAAATTGATTATTGGAATTTGATCATTGTTCCCCTCTCCCCTTAATCCCGTATTCGTCGTATCTTTGCGCGAATTATGACCATCGAGCAACTCAAAGACCTGCGCGAGCGGGTGGTAAACCTGAATAAATACCTTAAAGTAGAAGAGCGGAAAGCTAAATTTGAAAGCGACCGCCTGCTTACCTTATCTCCCGGTTTCTGGGACGACAACGAGCGGGCTACCGCCGTGGTCAAGGAACAGAATGCCAATAAGTACTGGATCGATCTTTACGAAGATACCAGCCGTGCCGTAGACGACTATGCCACGCTGTTCGAGTTCTGGAAAGAAGGCGAAGCCACGGAAGAAGAAGTAAAAGAAGCGTACGACAATGCGGTAAAGGCTATGGACGATGCGGAGTTTAAGTCGACCCTCAACCAGCCGGAAGATGAAATGCCGGCGGTAATGGTGATCAACTCGGGCGCCGGCGGTACCGAAAGCCAGGACTGGGCAGAAATACTGTCGCGCATGTATCGCATGTACGGTCAGAAGCAAGGCTGGACCGTAACCGAGCTCGACTGGCAATACGGCGACGGCGCCGGTATCAAGACCTGTACCTTCCAGTTCGACGGCGACTTTGCCTACGGCCTGCTCAAAGCCGAAAGCGGCGTGCACCGCCTGGTGCGTATCTCGCCCTTTGACAGCAATGCCCGCCGCCATACCTCCTTTGCCTCCGTATTTGTTTACCCCCTGGTCGACGATTCGATCAATATCGAAGTCAAAGACGCCGATGTCAGGATGGAAACGTCACGAAGCGGCGGCGCCGGCGGACAGAACGTGAACAAGGTAGAGACCAAGGTGATGCTGACGCATATACCCACCGGTATTGTGGTCGTGTGCCAGACCGAACGCAGCCAGCTGGGCAACCGCGAGAAAGCCATGCAGATGCTGAAAAGCCGCTTGTATGAAGAGGAGCTGCGCCGGCGCGAAGAGATCAAGAATGCGACCAATGCCACCAAGAAGAAGATTGAATGGGGCTCGCAGATCCGCTCTTACGTATTCCATCCTTATAAGATGATCAAAGACCACCGCACCGACTACGAGGTAGGCAATATACAGCCCGTAATGGATGGCGAGATCGACGATTTCATCAAAGCCTATCTGATGATGCAGGGCGCCGAATAAAGAGGCGCTGCCGGAAAATAAATGTGCTCCCGTAAGGGAGCATTTTTGTTAAATGCTTTCGTGTTTCTGCTGTTTTCCGGGAAAGCAGGCTGATGAGTTCCCGAACAGGCCAGCTCCGCTTATTGCCCTGAATTGCCGGGCCTGTATTGCCGGCGATTTTGTAACTTGTACCTGACCTACTATTTTTACAGATATGCATTATACCCTCAGCGAAGATATCAAGCATATTCTCCTGGCGCTGCTCATCGGAGCGCTGATAGGCGCCGAACGGGAATACCGCTCCAAGTCGGCCGGCCTGCGCACCATGATCCTGGTGAGCCTGGGCGCCTGCCTGTTCACCATTCTTTCTATACGTATAGGCAATTCAAGCAGTCCCGACCGTATTGCAGCCAATATCATTACCGGTATCGGCTTCCTGGGTGCAGGCGTCATCTTCAAAGATGAGAGCCGGGTAACCGGCATCACTACCGCCACCACAATATGGATGGTTGCCGCACTGGGTATGGCTATCGGCTCGGGGCACTACCAGGCTGCCTTCGTGGGCACAGTAGCCGTGCTTATCGTGCTGGCCTTCCTTGCGCCGCTCCAGAGCGTTTTTGAACGTTTCAACCGCAGTCGTCATTACCGTATCGTGTGCCCCTACCGCAATTCATCGCTGAGCAAATATGAAGAGCTCTTCCGGAAACACAAGCTGAAAGCTTCGCGCGGCCGCCAAAGCAGGTCGGGCGGACTTATCGAGGGCAATTGGGAGGTACAGGGGCCCGACCGTAACCACGAAAAGGTGATCCAGCAGCTGCTGAAAGATCCGGATATTCACGAATTCGACTTTTAATCTCTATGATAGAAACTGCGGGCATTGCCGCCATCCGCAAAGAGCTGGGCCGCCTGCCGCCCAAAACGCTTAAAGCGCTTTGCCTGCGCCTTGCCGCCTATAAAAAGGAGAACAAGGAACTGCTGAGCTACCTGCTGTTCGAGGCCGGCGACGAAGAACAGTTTATCCGTTCTGTGAAGGAAGAGATAGACGAAGGGTTCAGCGCGATCAATAAGTCCAATTTGTACTGGGCCAAAAAGAGTATCCGGAGAATATTACGCATCACGACCAAATACATAAAATATTCCGGGCAGAAGCCAACGGAAGTTGCGCTGCTGCTCTACTTCTGCCAGTCGCTGAATGCCTCCGGCATTGCTTTCCGGCAAAGCGCCACGCTCCGGAATCTCTACGCGAACCAGGTAAAAAAATTGCATAAGGCGTTGAGCACACTTCACGAAGACCTCCAATACGATTACGCTGAGCCGGTAGCCGCGCTCCCCGCCTGAGTGCTCTATATAGCGCTATTCTTCAAAAAAGCTGAATCGAAAAATTGATATTCCACAGGAAATCAAAAAGATCGGTTCATTTTTGACCGTAATCCCAAAGCCATTCTGCAACTTTGGTATCATTTTTGTTATGGAGTAAACGACATCCGATAGACCCGGAACAGTATTCCTGTTTTTGTTTTTTTCCGCCAATCACAATCATGATCAAAAATATCCTCTGGAAAGGCCTGGCCACGGAAAGCCTTGAGTATTGCAGCGTTTACTATAAAGAAGCGCTTTCGGTAAGATCGGCTGTAGTAGGCCGTTATGAGCAGCTGCCTTTTAAAGTGGATTACGAGGTGGAAATGGACCGTGACTGGAATATGAAATCTGTGGAGATCAGGAGCAGCCTCTGCAATATGGACCAGAGGATAGCGCTGCAATATGACGGCCTGGGGCATTGGTATAGCGAGAATAAAGTATGGAAGCACCTAGACGGCTGTACCGATATTGATATTTCTGTCTCTCCTTTTACCAATACGCTCCCGGTCAATCGCCTGCAAATGGCCGTAGGCGAGACACAGGAGATCAGCGTCGTCTATATCGACATCCCCAAATTCCGGATTGCGCAGGAACGCCAGCGCTACAGCCGCCTGGACGCCCATACTTATCGTTTTACCAATAATGAAGGCGACTTTACCGCCGATATCGTAGTAGATGACGATGGCCTTGTGGCGCACTATCCTACCCTTTTCGACCGTATCCTGATACGGGATTAAGACGTCCGGAAAATATGTGCTATTTTCGGGGATCGGATTAAAAGCGTATCCCCTATATGAACCGCATCGACCGCCTGTTCGGTATCCTGACCCTGCTGCAATCCAGGAAATTCGTTCCTGCAGAAAAGATCGCGGAGAAATTCGATATCAGCATCCGTACGGTATATCGCGATATCAAGGCGCTATGCGAGCAGGGTATACCGGTAAGCTTCGAGCAGCATAAGGGCTATTTTGTCGTGCAGGGCTATTTCCTCTCCCCGGTATCCTTCACCAATGAAGAAGCCAATGCCCTGCTGCTGATGGAAGCGCTGGTAACGGGCTTTGCCGATAAATCCATTAAAAAGCATTATTCGACGGCACTGAATAAAGTAAAGGCGGTGCTCCGCCATTCCCAGAAAGAAAAAGTCGATTACCTCCACGAGAATATCAAGCTGCAGGTACCCCAGCGTATCATCAACGATTTCGAGTACCTGTCGGTGCTGCAGGAAGCCATTTCCGCCAAACAGATCATTACCATTGAGTATAAGAACAACAAAGAGGAGATCAGCAATCGCCAGCTTGAACCGATCGGTCTTATTTTTTATGCCTTTAAATGGCACCTCATTGCCTGGTGCCATCTGCGCGCCGATTACCGCGACTTTAAAGTAGCCAGCATTATCCGCGTAAAAAACACCCTGGCTCCCTTTTCCAAAGCCGAGCATATGCCCCTGGCCGAATACAGCAAAATGCTGCCGGTAGATTGGTAACGCATACCGCTATTCCTGTTCCAGTGTTGCAACAATTTCTTTCAGCGCTTTGATCTTTACCGGGACGATCAGGTCTTCGCTTCGCGCCAGCAGGTCGGCCAGCAGGCGCAGATAGCGGATCACCGACCGGATCTTCTTTTGAGAGCCTTCTATTTTCCAGGCATTGCGATAGCATTCCGAAACAGATCGCGCATATTTCGGTACCACCTGACTGTCCCTGCTCCAAAGCAGCGATACCAGCCCTTCCATACCTTCCGATACTTTATGCCAGAAGCCGTTGAAAGGGCTTTCCTGTACCTGCGCTGTCGCCAGCAGCTGTTCCCATCCGGCAGGAAGCTGCAGCAGGCCGGAAGCCTGGTGCTCAGCCTTTGCACCCGCCGGCAGCAGGTGATCCAATACAGCAGCCAGCTGCTGCCAGTTGCATAAAGGATACAGGTCGATCTGCCCTTTGTTCCTGCGCAGCTGTTCAAAGCTTTGCCTGTAATAGCCTGCCGCCGCTACCAGGTGGTCAAAGCCGACGTGGTCGCGGTACAGGTCCAGCGTAGCCAGGGCTTTATAGCTGCTGGCCAGCGCGCTGAGGCGCCCCGGAGTAAGGCTGCCCAGGCCCTGCAGCTGCGCGATCATACGTTCTACAACAGCTGCGGCATCATCAATGGCTTGCGGGGCCACAGGTTGCCCCGTCCGGGCCAGCTCATCCACCGTTTCTACAACATATCGGATCCGGGTATCGCAATATTGCTCTACGGTACGGAAAGTGTAGTCCGATTCCTCCAGGGCCAGTAGCTGCTCATAATAACGGATCGCTTCTTCCATATGATCCGTCTCCCGCCAGGCTGTAGCAATCAGGGCCAGCAGCGAGGCATCGTATTCCCATTCAGGACGGGCCGCTATCCCGGCAAGGATCGCTTCCAGCTCGGCCTTTTGTTTCTCCCGGCGGCCGCTGCCCGTTCTTCCGGTAGCAGCCTCTGCTTTGCTGATAAAGGTTTCCAGCCGGTTGACCGCTTCCACAATATCATAGTACCGCTCCTGTCCCGCCTTCCGCCTGCTGCCGCTGCTGCGAAGCGTATAAAAGGGATCGCCGTAGCATTGATAGGCGCCCCAGGTGCTCACCTGCGGGAAACTGTCGTAGGTAAATTTGCGTGCAAAACGGACGGCCTCGCCGAAAGGGCGGCCCTCCAGCAGCACACGGTACAGGTTTTCCGAAAAACATTTCGCTGCAGCATCGTCGACTTCCCAGCCGGCAACGATCACCGCCTTAGCGCCCATTTCAATAAGCTGCGTGCCCACCCCGGCCGCAACTTCGTATTTACGCTGCAGCCTTTCCTCTTCTTCTTTATCGATCTTACCCAGGGAACAGCAGTTGATAAAGACCAGCTCGGGCACATAACGGATCTGCTTAAAATCGGCCGGCGCCATAATGAGCCCGTTGCCCATAACCACGCCTGTTTGCCCTGTCGCTTTATCCTTCACAACGCCATGCGCCGCGATATGCAGTACTTTGAAGTTCCCGCCATACAGGCTCACAATGGCATCGGCGCCCGGCTGCCCGATAAAGGAAGTTACCCCGAAGCCATGCCCTTCCAGCTGCTGCGCCACCATCGCCGCTTCCAGGGCTGCGCCGGGAAGATCGGGATAGGGATAATGCAGTACGGGATTGCCGATAACGAGTGCATTGTCGCCACGGGACAGCTCAGTGTTGCGCCGGTAAGTCGCCGTGCTCAGCTGTCGGATGAAGCCTGTACGGGTAACGATGGGCTCCGAGCTGCCGCCATAAGCATCATGCAGCATTTCCCAGGGATAGCGCGCCGTCTCCTTGTCCACGATCAGCACAATATTTCTCAGGTCGGAACCGTAGCCTTTAAATCCTGATGGGATCAGCATTTCGTACAAGGTTTTGTACAAGCCGGGCTCGCTCCTGCTGTATACCGCAGCGCGGGCGATCAGCTGGTTGACGATCTCAATATTGGCCGCCAGTATCTCTTCTTCGTTCCTGGCCTTATCGGTGATCGAGCTGAAGCGGATCAGCCGGGTGCGGCCGCCATCCGGGCTTTGCTCCGGCTCATATACTTTAAGCCGGTGCCACCAGTCAGCCTGCACATCATCGGGGATGCGGCTCTGGCTGCCGGAAACTCTTTTGATCAGGTCGGGCTGGAACACGAAACCGGAGAACAGGTTACTATCGCCAAGCAGATTGCCGATGATCCGGGCCGCCTGCACCGCCTTATACTGGTACAGCTCAATGAACTCAATGTGCCCGATAAAAGGATAGCCCTGGCGTAAAGAAGGATCAAAGAAGGCATTGACCTCCTGCACTGCCATGATCATGGCGCGGATACAGCTGTGTACCGTAAGGCCGCCAAAACCAGAGCCTACCAGCAAAGACGAGATACCCGTGGCGCTCCCGGCCGGTTCCCGCTCCCGGCATTGGATCACATAAGTCATCAATGCCTGTTTGTAGGTAAGATAAAGCGTATTTTCAGTAAGGCTGCCAAAATCACCCAGGCCGACGACTATACCGCCGCCGGGTCTGGCGTCCTCTTTAAACACCACCTCATGCGTGCCGATGCGTCCGGGATAGTTGCCCGACGCCAGGCGAATGGCCAGGTAGCCGCCCAGCTTGCGGTTCAGCACGCCTTCGGCCTGCACAATGGCATCGCCGGCAAAGTGGCCGGCCATAACGGGATACAAAGCATGTCCCATATCGCCGTGCGTGATCGACAGGCGCACCGGTCCGTTGCCGGGACGGCTTGAGGGGATATCCATGCCCATGATCTGCCTCGACAGCTCGGCCGCTGTCGCCGGCGATACCGGCGCTACGGGTGGCAGCAGCTGCAGCTTATTCTCTTCTCCACGGATCATAGGCGCAGCCGTCGGCAATAATGCAGTGCTGCCTGTTTCCAGCAACTCCCGGTAAGCGGTAAAAGCAGTTTTATGACTGGCCAGTTCGCCATGCCTTGCAGCCAGGTAATAGGTCGCGCCTTTCAGCGAGGCCGGGATGCTTTCCCAGGTCACGCTGCCGTCGCCACGGGGCGTTCCATAAAAGTCTATACTACGGCAGGTGGTGTCGACCTCCATCTTCACGGCCGTAAGCTTGTCTTTACCGGCGATGTAGCGCACATAAGCCGGGTCCCATTGAAAGTCGCTGAAAGGCGGTTTCGTCATGTCCAAAAAGCTGCTGAGCCCTGTGCTATCGGGCAGCGGATGAGGTGTTGCTGACGCTGCTTCTATCCGGCGCCAGCTTTCCGCTGCTCCGAAATCAACATCGCCTGTGGTGGGTAATAAGTTCAGCAAGCCAGGATACTGCACAAACTGCTGCAAAAGCATCCGTTTGCTTTGTGTGAGGTCCAGGAGAGCCACCAGGTTGATATTACGTCCCATACCCAGCAGCACGCGCGGTATTTCGTAAGAACCATCATTAGGCGTACCCAGCAGCAGCACACGGAAGTCTTTGCGCTGCTGCAAGGCCTTCCAGGTAGCAGGATACTGTACCGCGAAAGCCCGCAGTACCAGCCCGCCCATCGAATGGGCCACAAAACAAACCGACCGGTCGGTTTGTTCTAAGGATTGCCGCACCGACGTATCAAGCAGGGCTGCGGCATCGAATATGGATTTGCGCCAATCGTAGGCCTGGGGAATCACGTAGTGTGTAGCGCCGAAATAGGCGGCAAGCTCACCGTAAGCGCTGCCATTAATCCCTGAAGCCTTTACGGAGGGCGACCCGATGTACAGCCGCCGCAGTCCGCCGGTGGCTATGCTGAGGTAATTGAGCCATATACGGTCTTCACCATCCTGTAAATGACTACCCATAATACCGGGCAGGATATACAATACAGGCATGCCCTGTATTCCTCTACCGGCGCGCGATACAGGGCCTTCCACCGCAGGAGGCTCTGCTTCAGTGCTTTCCGTAACCATGGTGCGGCTTCCGGCTGCACGGCTATCAGCGGTGAAGACAACGCTGATGATGTCCAGCAGCCAGGCATCGGTAAAATAGCCGAGATGGTGCAGGTTCCGGCGCCGCTCTTCATAAATACTTATCGCCTGGCGACGCGGTGTACCCCTCATCATCGAAGCGTTATCTGCAACCAGGTCGTTATCTTCTCCGTAAAAAGCATCGGCCAGAAAGCGCTGCATACGGCCGACGAAACCTTCTCCCTGCGTGGCTCCGGCAACAACGATCAACGGCGAGTCGATCCGGGTCTCTTTAAAATTCAGCACTTTGATCAGGTCAGCATCCGGCCGCAGGCAACCGATACCCGGCAAAACTTCCGGGCTGCTTTTTTCCCGGAGCACTGCCAGCAGCAATGCCCGCAACCCATCGGCATGATGCGTCGTCTCGCCCGGTGTATTGCGCCGGATATTGAACAGCACATTCAGCAAGGTGTCCATCCGCTCCGATACCAGCGCAGTGCCTGCTGCCGGGCAGGCCACGCGAACAAAACGCCCTACCTTCACTTTTTTCTTTTCCAGCAAGCGATGCAGCACTTCGATATCGGCCAGCAAGCCTTTCGCCTCCGGGTTCTGCCGCAACAAGCTGAGCTCCTGTTCTGTAAAGGCTACCCCATTACCGGCCGTGCCGATACGCGCCAGCACCTCACCGATGAGCCCGCCGCCGGAGTGGCTCAGCAGGTCGATCCTTATATTGTCGGGCATTTGCTGCAGCAGATCGATCGTATTCTGTATAGGATTACGGGTGAAGGTCCGGTGCTCGTAAGCGATAACATTACCATTGTATTGCTGGTACAAAGCATGGTACACCTTAGCCTCCCGCTCCTTTATTAATCCCATGAAAGTATCTCTTGTACCCGAGCCCGGGCCATGCAGCAGCAACAAGTAACGGGGCGAGATATCGCGGGACAGGATATCGTGAAAAGGGATGAGGTTACATTCACGGTCGCATTGGTACAGCAGGTTGGCATTCCGTTCTTCCAGGCGGGCGGCTACAGATTGTACCTGGTCTGCGCCGGTCATCCTGATGATATTGATGCCCAGCAGGCGTAGTATCGCCGTCCCGCCCGCCGCAACCTTATTCCAGGTAAGCGGCAGTTCCGGCAACATCCCGTCCGGTGGCTGGCTGGTCCCCTGCTGCTCCCTTACTGCAGCGACGAAGGCGGCTTTATCATAGCACCATTGTATCCCGTTGTCAAATTCGGCAATGACCAGCTCATCATCCGCAATGGTAATGGTATCGGTGGTTGCTGTAGAACCGCCTCTCCGTGCGCCTACAGCGTAGGCCGTGACATCGGCGTCCGGCAGGTATTCCTGCAGGCTGTCCATACCTGCGTTGTGTATCAGGTTAGCTTCGATCCTGAAACCGGTTGTGCTCATAGAAATCGTATTGGGTTTAATGCCGGCGCCGGCAGCTTATGGGCCTGCCTGCAACTTGATCCGGCAGTGGCAAAACTACGAAGCCTCGCCGCCAATCACTGGCCGAGCACTGCACTGGGGCAATCCCACAAATATAAACGATAAAGAAAAGCGCACATGCCTGTATTCCCGTTATTTCTGCATAAAGAAAAGGCCGCAACAATTGCGGCCTAAAAACACAACACTCAACAACAACAGTCTTTATTGCTTGATCAGCTGGATATTGCCCAGCAGCTTTACTTCGTCGCTTACGACCATGCCGCCGGTTTCGGTAAGGGCATTCCAGGTAAGGCCAAAATCACTGCGGTTGATCTTGCCGTTCAGCTCGAAGCCGGCCTTGGTATTGCCATAGGGATCCTGCGCCGTTCCGTTGTACTCGACATTCAGGCTCACCGGCTTGGTCACGCCTTTGATAGTGAGGTTGCCCTCCAGGTTGTAATGATCGCCGTCTTTCTTTTCAAAACGGGTAGAGCTGAACGTCAGCTTGGGATATTGTTCCGCCTCAAAGAAGTCGGCGCTCTTCAGGTGCTGATCGCGCTGCTCGTTATGGGTAGACAGAGAGTCGATGCTGGTCTGAAACTCGATACGGGCATCATCAAAGTTGTCGCCGGCGACTACAGAACCGTTGAGCTCTTTAAAGCTACCGGTAACGGTGGAAATGAGCAGGTGCTTTACCTTAAATTGAAGCTCGGAATGTGCGGGGTCAAATGCCCAGTTGGTTGTTGCCATTTGATTCTTTTTTTATTTGTATAAGATGAATTACTGATTATTGGTTATAATTGATCGTTCCATAATCGCCGTTGAAAAAATCCCGGTAAGCGGTGGCGATACCCGCCCGACTGGTCATTACGAAAGGTCCTTCTGCAATAATAGGGTCGGTATAAGGCGCGCCGCCGAATACCAGCACATCGGCTGCAGTGATTTGTGGATTGCTGATCACGATATCGCCTTCTTCCATACCGAATGCCAGGATCTCGCTGTTGCCTGCGGTAACACCGTTAATACTGACTTCCTGCGTGGGCACAAATGCTGCATATTCCAGGCCCGTCCTCGTTTCCAGGGTATAGCTGGACTTGGGATTGATACGGTAGTGGTAAAGGAATTGCGGGCTGAAGGTCTTTACCGGTGAGGCATGGTCGCCGCACATACCGATCAGCACTTTCATGGTACCGGCATCGGAAGGCAGGTCAACCTTTACAAAGGCTTCATTGTCGATATTCAGGTATTCCGCTACTTCCTCCTTCGCTTCAGGCGGCAGGTTGATCCAGAATTGAAGGGAATGGAACATACCGTTTTCCTGCGGTATACCGCGGCCGGGGAATTCGTCATGAATGATGCCTTTACCGGCCTTCATCCATTGCGCGCCACCGGCAGTTACCTTTCCATAATGCCCCCTGCTGTCGTAATGCTCCAGCGAACCGCTGAAGACATAGCTGAAGGTTGCAATCCCGCGGTGGGGGTGCGCAAAAGAGCCATCGGGACGTGCAGCCTGCTCGGGAAGGGTATAGGGATAAATATGATCCAGGAAAACAAAGGGGCCAACGGCTTCAATATAACGGTTGGGCATCATCCGGTTTACCAGCATCTCGCCTACCCTGGCATTGGTTCCTCCATATTGTGTGGCTACGGGCTTTTGCATGATATCTTTCTTTTCAGGTACAAAGTTGCAACTTCAGCGGCACCCTCTCCAATGACATATAATAAGAAAAAGAGTTGATTAATATCAAGCGGAGTTGCCTTTGTTTGCCTGAGGGCCCTTGCATGTAGCACCTTCGTTTGCCAGTAGAGACCTGGCATGCTAGGTCTCTACTGCAAACGACATTATAAAACCACAAAGTGCTTCTTATTTCTGTAAAGCCTTTTTGCGGATACGGCTCAGGGTCTCGGGAGTAACGCCCAGGTAGGAGGCGATCATATTCTGGGGAAAACGCTGCAGGAACACGGGATTGTTGTTGAGCAGCTCCAGGTAACGTTCTTCGGCGGTGAGGCTGATCGAAGCATGCAGCCGCTTCTGGCTGGCGATGAAATTACGCTGGTCGAGACGGGCCATCATCTTAGGCATAGCTGGTACAGTGGCGACCAGGTCCTGCATTTTTTCAGAAGTAAAAAGCAGGACTTCCGAATCTTCCACGGCATCGATATTGTAGCGGGATGGGGTTAGCATCAGGGCGCTTTCCCGGTCGGCTACCCACCAGTTCTCGATGCTCAGGTGCAGAATATGCTCCACGCCCTTATCGTCGACCGAATACATGCGAAAGGCGCCGCTGATCACAAAGGCGACATATTTGCACACCTCTCCTGCCTGCAGCAGGTATTGCTTTTTACGATATTTACGCGGGGTACAGGCTTCCAGGATGCGGGCAAACTCTTCATCGGTCAGCTCACTTCCGGAATATTGGTTGATATATGTCCGCAGGGATTCGTAAGGCATAAGGGTCGATTCCGTTACAAATGTAGCAACAAATGATCAAGCATGCCACGCATTTCAGGCCGGACCGGTTATTTCCTCCTCCTGAGCCGGCAAATATCGATGCTGGATAAGACGAAGTCGGGCTTTGCTTATTTTTACGTCAAGAAATATCCCGATATGTCCCGAAGCGGCAGGAGAGACCTCCTGATCCTGGCAGGAATTATTTGCTTTTTCCTGTCTGTATACTTTTACAGCGATAGCGTGCTCGCCATGCACACCGATAAGCACCAGCCCGTCGTGCTGATCAGCCTTGGTGTGGCTTGTATCGTGTTTACCTGTTACCTGATGCACCGTTATCTCCGAGAGCGCAACCAGAAGCTGCTGAAGTCGCTGGCTGCCAGCTTTGGTCCCGCCTGTTTCCTCTGGGCGCTTATTGCATTCAATTATAACAAAGTCCCCCTGCTGATCGGCTATTGGCGTACTACACCGACGCATACAACAATCCCTTTGCTGGATGTGACCAAGCGGAAATATAAGGGCTCTTTCAATGGCGGAAGGGTCAAAACCGTATTGGAACGGGATACTTTATTCCTGGATTGTTCTCGTACGATGTATTTTGCCCTTAAAGGGAAAAGCAGTGTGGCAGCTGATTTCGGACGGTCGATAGATGGACGGAACTGGTATATCAGCAAGGTTTACATCGGCGATGAAGCCTACAGCACGGCCCGTAGCGCTTACTGGCAGGACTGGCGTCACCGGCGCACGCCGCTGCTGCTGGGCCTGGGCATTCTCCTTGCCGGCGGCGCAGTGTTATTCAAGCTGGATGAAGCCGGCATTATCCGGCTGAAGAAAACGCGGGAAAGCCAGGCGCAGTACGAAAAGCCCGGGACCAAACAAGCATTATTGTTATTCTTGCTCATATTCGGCCTGACCTTTATCGGCCTGCTGCTGTGGATCCTGTACGTGGTACTCACCCATCGTTAACAGGTTCCGATACGACAACGGGCCGATATGCATGTACCGGCCCGTTTGCTTTGTTTTCTGTTTTATAGATCAGGCACGTTTTTCCGCGGGAACCTGCATCGGGTAGAACAGCGGGCTCAGCGCCAGCCAGGCCAGTGCCGGGAAGAAATGCATAGGTACCGTAAGGCCGGGAAACAGCTCCGGCGCTTCCAGCTCCAGGGGCAGCTTTATCGCAAAGGGGCCTACAATGCTGGCAAAGGAAAGCAGCAGCAGCAACAGGTTGAATACTGCAGGCGCCCTGCTCTTCAGCAGCCGTTGTACCAGGAAATAACCCAGCGAGGCCAACAGGGTAGCACCGACGCACGTCGCTATGATACCGGTGGTAGAAATCACCGTGCTGAAATCGGCCCCAAGGGATTTGAAGTAGATCTGCTGGTACACCAGCGAGGCCAAAGCGGCCAGGACACCTGCGGTGAAACCGTGAAGCAATATTTTCCGTAACATAAGCTGATTATTTTTGGACAACGGGAACGCTGATATCGATCCTGATCACTTCTTCCACTTTATTCCCGGCTTTTCCTATATGATAATCGTTGCGGTTGACGGAAAAGCTACCGGCAAAGGTACCGGCATTACCTTTCCGCTGAAAGGTAAAGGGGATCGTTACTTGCTTTTTAACGCCATGCATTTCCAGTGTACCGGTAGCCTGGTAGCCGCTGCCGGCTTTCACGATCTTATCGGAAACAAAACGGATCTGCGGATAAGTGGTCGCATCAAACCATTCGGCGCCCTTGGCGTGCTTGTTCTGCAAGCCGTTACCAGTGTTGATCGAAGCCACTTCCACCGTTGCCGTGAATTTAGATGTGCCCAGGTTTTGTTCGTCGAACACCAATGTGCTGCTAAAGGTCTTAAAGATACCGCTGGCATCATTGCTGGAAAAACGGATACTGTATTTGTTGGTCGGCTGCCAGCTGGCGGCCATTGCAGGCAGGGCCATCATGAAGAGCAGCGCTGCCAGGATTGCTTTATATCTCATTGTTTAGTTTTTAGCAAATTCTGCATTGCCGATCAGGAGCAGGTCTTCACCCAGGGCTGAAGCGGGCATAGCCGTAGCAATACCGAATTCACTGCGTTTGATCTTTCCTGTAAATTTAAAGCCGGCCACTGGTTTCTGGCTTTGCGGATGAGTAATGGGACCGTTGATCACCACGTCGATGGTCACGGGCTTGGTCACACCGTGCATGGTGAGGTTGCCGCTGAGCTTATAATTTTTGCCGCTTACTTTTTTGAAAGAAGTGCTTTTGAAAGTAAGCTTCGGATATTTTTCCGCATCAAGAAAATCGGGAGACTTCAGGTGTGCATCGCGCTGTTCAATGTCTGTATTAATAGAGGCCATTTCTGCGCTGATCTCGAAAGTAGCATCGGAGAAGTCGGGCTTTGAAGCGTTAATCGTGGCTTCATAGTTTTTAAAGTTACCGTCGATCTGTGAAATGGAAAGATGTGTAACGCCGAATCCGAAACGGGAATGTGCTTTATCTACGCTCCAGGTCTGCGCCAGTGCAGAGGAGCTGTACGACAGCGATAATACGGTTGCAGCAACGATTGCGATCTTTTTCATTAAGGTTGTTTTACGTTTAAAAAAATGAGTATTGTGTTCAATGGTGGCAAAAGTACTATGGCCGGTGAGCGGTTGCCAATGATATTTAATAAGAAAAGCGCTTGACAAAAATCAAGCGGTGGTATTTTTGTCTTTTTTTCAGGGGAAGGTTGGAGACTTGGCCAGATGCATAAGATTGCGTTCTCGCTATAGGCTCCGTAGGAGCCAAATGTTTGTAGCATCAAAAGGATTAAGCATCGCCTTGCTCTGTAGGAGCAAAACCTGGATAGCTAAGGAAACATCTTGATACAGCCACCGTTCAGGCCGTTACACGTCCCGACCGGCCCGGCCGTACAGTTGCGGTTAGCACTCATCCATAGCATAGAACCTTCCATTCCGGGAGTCGGGCGGACAATCCGGCTTCCCACTCATATATGCTTCTTTCACCCTGCTTTTTCTCTTCATATCATATACCTTCAGGCGACCATCAAAAAAGGAGCCACCCTGCCGGACAGCTCCTTTTTTCTTCGCGGAAATGGGCGACTTAATCCAGCACAAAAAAGCTGATCCCTGCCGTATGTACCTTGTGAACTTTGTAGTGATGCTGCTGCAGGCTGCTGTAAACAGCCGGCTGCTCCGTTGATTGCTCCTGTTGCATGCCCTGTCCCATCGGTCTGTTCGTCATGTACAAGCAGAATACCATCAGTCCCCTGACGGCCAGCAAGGTAAGCCATATCCCGATTACTCCTTTGGATGACATAATTGCTGCTTTTTTAGTAAATAAACTGTTCCCTGTTCAAAAAGTTTTAAGTAAGCCTGAAAAGTTAGTTAAACACGCGTTATCTTTCAATGCGCCGGTATTGCTGCGCCCTTTTCTGCCTGCACAGGCGCCACGATCTTCCGCTTACCCAGGTAAAAAGCGGACAGCGACAGCAAGGCCGACACTAGTATCGAAACGACCACCGGTAATACCGAAGGTTTGTCAAACATACTGATCACCACCGATGCCAGCGCGCCCAATCCCATTTGCAGCGCGCCCATCAGCGCTGAGGCGCTGCCCGCATTCCTGCTGAAAGGCGCCAGGCACATGGCCGAAGCATTGGGATTGGTAATGCCTACGCAGCCCAGCATCAGAAACAGGCCTGTAATGATCAATGGCAGGCTGAGCGCATGCAGCGCTGCCAGCGCGAAAAGCGATACAGCCGTAACCGCATAACAAATGAGCGCCACGCGAATGATCTGCTCACTGCTGAAATAGCGCAGCAGCACATTGTTCATCTGGCTCATACCGATAAAGCCTATCGACAAAGCGGCAAATATCCAGCCATAGACCTTACCGCTGAGACCGAATACTTTCATAAACAATAGGGGCGAGCCGGAGACATAAGCAAACAAACCGGCGAAGGCCAGCGCGCCGGTCAATGCATAGGTATAGAACTGCGGTGTAGTGGCTACCTGGTAAAAGCCTTTCAGGATAGGGCCAGGCTTCAGCGACATGGTGGTATCTGGCCGGTAAGGACTAGGCAGCCACAGCAGGCAGGCCAGCAATACCAATACGCCGATAAGGGCCAGCACAACAAAAACCACAGGCCAGCCCCAGGCACTGGTGATGTAGCCGCCGGCTGTAGGTGCGATCATAGGCGAAGCGCCCAGAATGAGGATCAGCAAGGAAAATACTTTAGCGCTGTCTTTTACCGGGAACAGGTCGCGCACCAGCGACATGGAGGTTACCATGGCTGCGCAGCCACCCACAGCCTGTACGAGGCGCAGCAGGATGAGCGTGTCGATGTTGCGGGCAAACGAGCAGCCTATAGAAGCCAGCACATACAGCAGCAGGCCCAGGTAAAGCGGCGGCTTGCGGCCGAAGCGGTCCAGCAGCGGCCCGTAGAGCAACTGCCCTGCCGAAATGCCGAGGAAGAAACCGGTAAGCGTCAGCGATACACGGGCATCGTTGGTATCCAGGTCTCTGGCAATGGCGGGAAAACCCGGCAGGTACATATCTACAGAAAAAGGTACCAGGGCTGTAAGCGTGCCCAGGATCAGGATAAGGGTAACATACTGGCGTTTGCTGATCGCCGGAGGGTTCATTGGCTTGTGCATTGAGGATTGCGGCTGCAAATATCCTGAGCACGGCTGCAAAAGATTATTGTTTTTGATTATAAGCAGACTGCCCGTCTCTATGTTGTCTTTATAATATCTGCTATCGCCGGAATATCATGCATTCGCACTTTATAGAATTTCCCCCTTTTTATCCCCCGGTCTTTACTGGCAAAAACCGCGCTTTCGCTGTACTTTAGCCGCTTCAGTTTTCAAGTTTTTTTATGAAAAAGATCATGACCACCGTATGCCTGTGCGCCCCCCTGCTTGCAGCTGCACAGGACAACCTGGTAAAGTCGCTGGATAAGAACAGCAGCGATAGCTCCAGGTCCAAATTCCGTTTTACAGAAGTGATTGCGCTGGCGAACACTTCGGTGAAGAACCAGGCCAGCTCGGGCACCTGCTGGAGCTATTCTACCAACTCCTTCCTCGAAAGCGAAATGTATAAGGCCGGCAAAGAGCCGGTAGAGCTGGCGCAGCTCTTCTCGGCCCGCAATGTCTATGCCGACAAAGCAGAAAGCTATATCCGCATGCACGGCTCGCTGGAATGGGGCGACGGCGGCGCCTGCCACGATGTGATCAATATGTACGCCAAATACGGAGCCATGCCGCAGTCGCTGTACACCGGCCTGCACTATGGTACCAGCAAGAATAAATTCGCAGAAATGCAATCGGTGCTGAAAGCCATGCTCGATGCCTGGGTCAAAAATCCCAACGGTAAGCTGTCGCCCAACTGGAAAGAGGCTTTTAATGCAGTGCTGGATTCTTACCTGGGTAAGGTACCTGAAACCTTTACCTGGCAAGGCAGGACCTATACGCCCAAAAGCTTTGCCGAGCAAGTGGTAGGCCTCGACCCTAAAGATTATGTCGAGCTGTCTTCTCTTACCGACAAACCTTATTACAAGAAGACCATATTGATGGTGCCCGACAACTGGAGCATGGATATGGTATACAATGTGCCCTTCAACGACATTACCGACATTATCGATAATGCGCTGAACAAAGGCTATACCGTAGCCTGGGCTACCGACGTGAGCGAGAAATCCTTCAGCTGGAAGAACGGTGTAGCTTATGTTCCCGAAAAAGAATATGACGACATGACCGACGAGGAGAAAAAGGAAATGTTCAACGGACCTAAGCCGGAACGTGTGGTTACTGCTGAAATGCGCCAGCAGGCTTTTGACAATTACAGCACCACCGACGATCATGGTATGCATATCGTAGGCCTTGCCAAAGACCAGAACGGCCGCGAATACTACATCGTTAAGAATTCCTGGGGCACTACCAACGATTACAAAGGCTACCTCTACGTGACCAAGGCCTATGTCCGCTTAAAGACCACCGCCTTCCTGCTCAACAAGAAAGCGATACCGCAGGCGCTGCGTACCAGGATGAACCTCATTTAAGCGCAAACAACGATAGCAAAGCGTTGTCTTCATTGGAAGGCAACGCTTTTTTTAAGTTCAGGGAACGGCCATCATACAAGCAATGCCTCAGGTTCTGTTCCGGCAGCACCGGGGAAGGGATAGGAAGCCAGCGGCTTCCAGGGCCCGCCCAAGTACAGCCAGGTGGCCCAGCCGGCAGCCCTGACCGGGAAAGGAACAAAAGCGGCTTTCAGCTCCTGCTGCAGGCGCTGTGCTTTAAAGGCCGTTACCTTATTTTGTATAGTAATGTGCGGTCTGAGCGGTTGCCGGTCCTGCCGGATGAGCCAGGGATCGAAGGCTTGCTGCAGCTGCCGGTGCAACGCCAGGAGCGGCTCGCAGGCCAGCGAAAAGGCAACCCCGGTACCGAAGCAGACCACATCGGTCACATCGAGCCATAGCGGTACGGAGGGCCACAGGCTTTGCAGGATATCCCCGATGGCGGGCTCATCAGAAGGCAGCCTGTAAAATAAAGTCAGGTGAGCCTCCAGGTAATTGCTGTGTGCAGGAAAGTGTACCCGGCGCAGGTTGTTGAAATAGCTCCTGGCCGTTTCTTCCAGCGCAAGGGTAACGATCATCGGGTAAGCCATAAGGCAAAGGTCTGCAATTCTTCCCGCTTTCGCGCTTACCTGGCTGGGCTTGGGGGCCAACTTAAATTATTTGCTGCAGCAGTCAACCGGAGGGCAACACAATTGTTGTAATTTGGCTGGTAGATAACGCGGCCGGGCAACTGTTGCGGTACAAGCAGCAGATCTACCTTGCAAAAAATCCGGACACATGCAACAAACTGCGATAGAAACACTGAACGACCTGATCCTGATCAATAACGACCGCATAAAAGGCTATGAAAGGGCCCTGAAAGACAATCGTTCGCGGGAAGCCGACCTGGATGTCCTGTTTAGGGAAATGATCGCGCAGAGCCAGGGGTTTAATACCGCATTGGCCAGCCTGGTACAGCAAAGCGGCTCTCAACCCGAGACAGAAGGCTCTTTGTCGGGCAAGCTGCACCGCGCCTGGATGGACTTTAAAACCACCTTTACCGGGCACAACCGCAAGCACCTGCTGATCGAATGTGAGCGGGGCGAAGACGCCAGCAAAGAGGCTTATAGCGAGGCCCTGCACGAAGACAACGGCCTTACGGATGCACAAAGGGAGATCATTGCGATGCAGGCCCGGGAACAAAGCGACAGCCACGACCGGGTGAAGGCGCTGAGAGACGAGACTCTGAGCCGTAAAGCGGATTAAATAAACCTAATAAACCAACAGCCGGAACTTAAAAGTTCCGGCTGTTGCGATAATTGCAGCACGCTATGCTTCGCTGAAAGCTAAGTTTGTATGTACTCAGGAATACTCGTAATAAATGCGGTATTGTCCTTCGGCAGTTTTACGCACTACTACCGCTACTCCTGATGCGATCAGCACGCCGTCGACCGTATTGGCGTCCACTGTGGCTTTGGAGATGACAACATTAAAAGGTGTGCCCAGGCGTGTGCCGGAAATGGTAAAGTTGGCGCCGGGAGCGACATTGGTGAAGGTATGCATGGAGCCCATCATAGGGAAATGCCAGCAATTACCCGTCGCGCCCATGCATACGCTGCCGGCGGTATTGATATCCCAGGTAACGGTAATGGTAGCGCCGAACTGCGCTTTCGCTTTGATGATGCCCGTAAAGGTGAGTAAGGCGGTGAGGGCCAGCGCCAAGCCCAGGATTTTCTTGATTTTCATTGTTCGTTTTTTTAACAGGTGAATGATGTTTGGTGAAGCGAAGCAAAGCGTCTGCGTTATAAAGATAACTATTATTGGCGGGGTACCAGAAAGGCATAGTCCTTAATGCTACCGACCCACACTTTCTGCTGCAGGCCAGGGCAATCCGGAACTTTTGTAGCCGCCGCTGAAAGGCAATTGTTCTTCATAGTCGCAAGCAGCAACAGCGGGCATTTTCTGCTCCAGCCAAAGCCAGGTCAATATTCTGCTGACAATATCGACACAGTATGCCGCTGTCGCTTCCTTGCTATGAACTTCTATCAAGTAACGGAAGAAAAGAAATCCATCCGGAAACTGACGCTCCTCCAGGCTATTGTACTCATCGTTGTACAAAATATCGATCTGAAAATATAGCCCTTTGATCCAATACAGCGATCCGTGGCAAGCAGCACCGAGAAAACGATGGTCCCGGCTCACCATGGGTACCAGCCGTTTTTCCAGTCACATAAATTCTTCAAATTGATCAGCAATTTTAGCCGTCCAGTTTTGTCCATATGTTCCACTCCATTGAGATGCTTTATTTCACCATTAACCATCTTTATCCTTCCGCCAACTACATTTTCTTCAGTTGCACCAATTACTTTACGAAGCCCATAGTGTTAATTCCCTCTACGTTTTTACCAGCCATAGCAAATTTCTCTGTAGTTGGATCATAAACAAAATCTTTTGCTTCATTTGTCAGTGAGTTAATAAAAGCTTTGCTTGATTTTATACTAACATTTAACGCAATCACTCCTGAAACAGTACCACTAGGCTACGTTGTCAATGGCCAGGTGGGAATAGATCGTATGGGATTCATGGAATAGGGTTTTAAGGGTGACTGCTATGATTACTGAAAGGCAAAAGTAGACGGGAAGAACGCCAATTTGCGGCGCTCATCAGCTATGTTCAAAAAAATCAGGAAGGACCTCAGGTATAGTGCTCCCGAATTGATCTTCTGTAGAAGTATCAACGCATAAGCGCAAATAAGGCAGGCGATTTCGCCTACCTTATTTAAACGCAACAAGTATTTTCTTATTGCAGCTATAATATTATTTATTTTTAAACAATGAAAACAATGTTCCCTTCTTCAAATCCAAGCCTTCCTTCCTGCTCCGGCATTTCCGGCGATGGCTTCAACCCTTTGATTTTAGCCGTCTTTCCCTTGGTCAGCAAATCTGTCATCTGCTTCCCGCTTAGTTTTTTGCCGAAGACTTCAAACGGCAGCCTGAAGCCGCAGCCGTTAAAATCGGGACATCCATAGGCAGTTTTCCCCTTAACGATCTTATGCTGCCCACATTTAGGACAAGGCAGCTCTGTAAGCGGAATCGCTTCTTTCGGCGGTTTGGGCTCACGGGGTTTGGCTTCTTTCTCATTCTTCTCCTTAAGCGCCGGCTGCGGCTCTGCCGTTGTGATCAGCCGGTCGCCGCTGGCCTTCACTTCCTGCGTGAGCCCGGTAACCATCTCTATCAGCTCCTGCTTGAACAGCGCCGCGTCGTAAGCGCCTTTTTCTATCTGCCGCAGCTTACGCTCCCATACCCCGGTCAGCTCAGGACTTTTCAGCAGCTCGTTCTGAATGGTATCGATCAGGTCGATGCCGGTTTGTGTGGCATATAGGTTCTTTTTTTTCTTCTCGATATATTTCCGGCGGAATAAAGTCTCGATGATATTCGCCCTGGTAGAAGGACGCCCGATACCATTATCCTTAAGCAACTCGCGCACTTCTTCTTCCTCCACCTGCTTGCCGGCGGTTTCCATTGCCCTGAGCAAAGTCGCTTCCGTATAGGGTTTGGGCGCCGTGGTCTTTCCCTTATGGATACGCGGCTCATGTGGTCCTGACTCTCCTTCGGTGAATACCGGCATCACTTTTTCTTCCTCTTCTCCTTCCTCCTTCTGTTTATCGTGAGCATAGACTTCTTTCCAGCCCGGCTCGAGTATCTGCTTGCCTGTGGCCTTAAAGGGCACCTGCCCTACTTTTCCCAGCACTGTTGTATTCGACACTTTACATTCCGGATAAAAGGCTGCAATAAAGCGACGGGCCACCAGGTCGTATACCCTTTTCTCCTCGATCAGGCTCAGGCCGGAAGGCGGTATCTCTGTCGGAATGATCGCGTGGTGGTCCGTTACTTTCTTATCGTCGAATACCGATTTCAGCTTGAGAATAGGCTTGGCCAGCAGCGGCGCGGTAAGCGGCGCATAGGGAATCATGCTTTGCAGGATGCCGGGTATTTTGGGGTGCAGGTCTTCGGAGAGATAAGTGGTATCCACCCTGGGATAGGTCACCAGCTTCTTCTCGTACAGGCTCTGTATATACTTCAGCGTGTCTTCAGCTGCATAGCCATATTTCTTATTGGCTTCCACCTGCAGCGAGGTCAGGTCGAACAGGCGCGGATTGCCCTCCTTTCCTTCCTTGATCTCGAATGAAGTAATTTCAAACAGGTGCTGCTGCAGGTAGGCCAATCCTTTGGCCGCTTTCTCTTCGCTGCGCAGCCGGTCGATTGTTGCCGTGAATTCAACCGTACGGTAGCTTGTTTTCAGCTCCCAGTATTCCTCTGCAACGAAGGCATTGATCTCCTTCTGCCGCTGCACGATCATGGCTAAGGTCGGCGTCTGCACACGGCCGATGGACAGCACGGTCTTATCACGGGCAAATTTCTTCGTAAACAACCGGGTAGCATTCATCCCCAGCAGCCAGTCGCCAATGGCCCTGGCGCTGCCTGCTGCGTACAGGTTATTGTACTGCTCGCTTGCCTTCAGCTGCTGAAAACCTTGCCGGATAGCCTCTTCAGTAAGCGAGGAGATCCACAGCCGCTTTACCGGCGCCGTGCACTTTGCCTTCAGCAATACCCAACGCTGGATCAGCTCTCCTTCCTGCCCCGCATCCCCGCAATTGATCACTTCCCCGCATTGCTGCACCAATCGCTCGATAACGGCAAACTGCTTCTTTACGCCGGAATTATCGATCAGCTTAATGCCGAAGCCGGAGGGGATCATCGGCAGGTCTTCAAGCCGCCAGTAGCGCCATTGCTCGTAATAGTCATGCGGTTCCTTTAGGGTACAGAAATGGCCGAAGGTCCAGGTTACCTGGTAACCGTTACCTTCATAATAGCCATCCTTACGTTGCCTTGCACCCAGCACTTCCGCGATATCACGGGCTACGCTGGGCTTTTCAGCAATGCACACTTTCATCATGCTTCCAGAAATTTCCTCAGCTGCAAAGATGCGTCAAATCCTCCTTGCAAGAGCCGGTACTTCGGTGTATGTGCAAAACTAGCTCAGGATACGGCAAATGTCTCCGCGCTTTCGGGCAAGCGGGCAAGCGCTGCTTCCAGCAAGGGCAAAGCATCGCACAGCTGCCGGAAGGAGTCGATCACAAAATATTTGTCCTGCAGGATGTCGGTACGGTAAGCCGTTTGCATCATGCGCTCTATATCGAAAGGCAACCGGGCCGGCACATCGCTAAGGGCATGCCGCGTTTCTCCTACTGAAGAGAGTATGCCAGCACCGAACACTTTCGGTGCATCGTTTTCGCGCAGCAATCCGAACTCGATGGTAAACCAATAAACGGCCGAAAGCTGCTTCAATGCTTCCGGATGCTCCAGCCACTGCAGGGACAACTTTCCGAAGGCCTCCATAAATGCGGCATAAGCCGGTTCCATCAGCAGGGGCGCATGGCCAAATACATCATGGAACATATCGGGCTCTTCGAGGTAATCCAGCTCGGCCATAGTTCTCAGCCAGCAGGTTGCCGGAAAGATCTTTTGCGACAGCAGCCGGAAAAATTCATCCTGGGGCACCAGCTCCTTTGCCACACACAGCTGCCAGCCTGTTGCTGCCTGCAGCATCTGGTTGGTTGCTCCGAAGTCGGGGATCTTATCCGCGCGGAAGCCAATGTTGTCTACAGCCTCGAGATACAGCCTGCCGGCGTGCTGCTTCAGATGTTTCATTTGCCGGTTGAACAGCAGGCCCCATACTTCGAAATCTTCATCGGTGTAATGGCTGTACACCTGTACGGTGGGTTTGTTTCTCATGTTTATTTTGCTTTAAGAAGGTTGAAAAAAGGCAATAAAAAAAGCCCGGCTCCTTTCCGGAACCGGGCTTCGCAGAGGTATATACAAAGCTTCCTTATTCCGAACCGTAAGGGGCGAAATAAGTATAATAATATGCGGCAGCGGTTGCCATCGCTTCAGACGTAAATGATATGGATTGTCGTGCTGACATACGGCTGCAAAATAAAACAAAAAAGAAATAAGATACTGTTATCAATAAAAAAAAATCGGCCAGCAGATCAAAGTGTGCACATTTGCAGGGACCATAAAACCGGGAATGATGCACATAACACACCTCGAATTGCTGACGAACGACCTGGAGGCCACCCACGCTTTTTACAAAAGCATACCGGGCCTGGACGTACAGGACCGCGGCGACGACTTCGTCACTTTTGCAGCCGGCAGCACGCTGCTTACGTTTAAACACACAACAATAACGCGACCTATCTACCATTTTGCTTTTACCATACCGGCCAATAAGCTCTACGAGGCACTGGACAGCCTTAAAGAAAAAACAGAAATATTGACCCTGCCTGATGGTAATCCCATAGCCGATTTCGCACATTGGAATGCCGGCGCCTTTTATTTTTATGACAACAACGGCAATATACTGGAATACATCGTACGGCATAGCCTGGACAACGCGGAAGCTCTCCCTTTCGACAGCAGCCGTATCTGCTGCATCAGCGAAGCCGGCCTGGTAACCGACGATGTGCCTGCACTGGCGGGGCAATTGAACCGAGACTATGGGCTTCCCCTTTTTACCAAACAGCCTCCGCAAGACAACTTTACCGTTATGGGAGATGATCATGGTTTGCTGATCCTCGTAGCCCGTCACCGTCATTGGTTCCCAACAGCCGTTGAAGCCGGCGTATTCCCGCTAAAGGTTACCTTGCGCGATGAGCAGGATAAGGAACACCGCATCGACCACGGCCGTCCCTGATATTCCTCTCGCAGGGCGCTGGATTATTTTGTTATTTTGCAGCGGATGAGCTTGTGGGTTACTTCATTGAATTCGGGCAGCAACGGGAACTGTTATTATATCGGCGACGGCAAGGAAGCTGTATTGGTCGACGCAGGCCTTTCCTGCAGGGAAACGGTGAAGCGGATGCAGCGGCTGGGCCTGGACATAGGCCAGGTAAAGGCCATATTCATTTCGCATGAGCATGGCGACCATATCAGGGGCCTGGAGACATTGTCTTCGCGTTATCGCCTGCCGGTATACATTACACCCGACACACTCCGCCATTCCCGGCTACGCCTCGACGAGCAGCTAATCTGCGCTTTCACCGACAGGCAGCCCCTAAGCCTGGGCAATTTCGTTATCACGCCATTCATCAAGCATCACGATGCTGCCGAACCCTATAGCTTCCTGATCGAAAGCAAAGAGATACGTGTCGGTGTATTCACCGATATCGGCCAGGTATGCGACCAGCTGCGTTTCTTCTTCGGACAATGCCATGCTGCTTTCCTGGAAGCCAATTACGATGAGGATATGCTGCAAAAGGGCCGCTATCCCTGGCACCTGAAAAACAGGATACGCGGTGGCAAAGGCCACCTGTCCAACACACAGGCTCTGGATCTCTTCCTTACGCACCGTTCGGATTACCTGAGCCACCTGTTCCTCTCCCACCTTTCGGCCGACAACAACGACCCTGACCTGGTGCGCTCGCTTTTCCGCAGCCAGAGCGGCCATACTCATATCGAAGTCGCCTCCCGCTACCAGGAGCTTCCGCTGTATGCTATCGCAGCCGGCAACCCGCCGCAGCCCGCAACGATAACGGCGACAGAGCAATTACGGCTATTTTAATGTATAAGCCGGTATTCATAAAATAGTCCCCTACGCATTTCCAAACCAAGAACAAAATTTTAACAGAAAGTAAGGGTTAACCTTGATTTTGTCAGGAATTGGCAATATGTTTGCGCACCATTAAACCAATAAGCAAAATCCATATGAAGCCGGGGAGATACTGCCTGTACAGCCTGCTGTGCATCCTGATGCTGTCGGCATGCCAGCCCGGGGGAAGCCGGCGGGAAGGTGCACGGGAGGCTGCTCAAGCCTGCGACAGTACCCTGCAGGACGCTTACCGGCAGCTGAAACAAAAAATTACGGACCCGCAACAATTGGCACAGCAGCTCAAAGATTTTTACAATAGCTGCCCGGAGGCCTGCCGGAAGCAGATTGCCACTCCCCTTATCGAAGACCTGTTCAACATTGCTTATGCCAATCATCAGACCGAGCCGCTGATCCTTCCTTTTTTCCGCGAGCTCGCCGCTGCAGCGCAGATCAGCCCAACCCAAAGAGGCAAGGCCCTTCTGGCCATTGCCGGGTATTATATTTATGCCCGCCGGGAGACCGACTCGGCTTTCAAGGTACTGGAAACTGTACGCAAGGGCTATCCTGCTTTGAACGATACTCTCGCTAAGTCTTATCATTCCATGATGGGGCAGTACATGGTACAGACCTCCAATCCCAAAGCGGCTGCGGATCATTACCTGAAGACGATCGCGCTTTGTGAAAAGCTGAAAGACAGCTCCAGCCTTGCCGCCAATTATGCCAATTACGGCACCGTATTTTCCAGCATGGGTGAATATCAGAAATCCATTGACATGAAGGAAAAGGCGGCAGTATTCTTCAAAGCCAAAAAGCAATATCCGCACCTGCTCATCGGCTATATCGGCATCGGCGTGGAATATGCCCGCCTCCGCCGGTACGATTCGGCACAACATTATTATAACCTTGCGCTTGATCTTATCAACCAGGGCTTCCGCAATCCCAATGCGGAATTTGACCTCTACATAAGCATAGCAGGGATCAGTCTTGCAGCGAGCCAATACGATACGGCGAGATACTATTATGGCAAGATCACGGAGACCATCGACCTGGCCAGGGATACGGAAAGGCAAAGGGTCTATGTCATGGCTTCCACCCCGGCTTTTGCTGCTGTGAGGAATGTTGACAAGGAGCTGGAGCTGATCAAAAGCTATATCCCGCGCTTCTGCGCAGAGAGCGACCTCACCAATGCCAAAGATGCCTACTATACCTTGTTCCACACCTATTATCTTGAAGGGAAAAGCGCTTTGGCACTGGAGAACTACCAGGTATATGACTCCCTTAAAAGCCTGATCGCCCGTGAAGAGAACAAACAGTACGTAGCAGAGATGGAGACCAAATATGAGACGCAGAAAAAGGAGCTGAGAATACAGGTGCAGCAGAAGGAAATCTACAGGAGCAATGTGCTCAACGGCCTGCTGGTGGCCTTATTGCTCGCCGGAGGCATGGGTGTGGCCTTCGTGGTAACCCGGATCAAGCTGAAGCGTAAAAAGAAAGATGCCGACCTGCAGCAGCAGTTTACCCGGCAGCTGCTCCACAATACGGAAGAAGAAAGAGGTCGTATCGCAAGAGACCTGCACGATGGCATCAGCCAGGAGCTGATGTTGCTTAAGCATGGCATAAGCCAGGCCGACTGCAGGGAAAAGATCGATATGATCATCGCCGAGATCAGGATGATCTCGCGCGACCTGCACCCGGTAATGCTGGAAAAGATCGGGCTGAAGCCAAGCGTGGAGCATGTCTGCAGCCAGATGATGGAACGCAACCTGCTGTTCATTACCACCGACATCAGCTATACCAACAGCCTGAGCAGCAGCCATGAGCTCCAGCTGTTCCGCATGATACAGGAAGCGCTGAACAATATTATCAAGTACGCCGAAGCCCAGGCGGCCAAAGTGACCATAAGCGAGCGCCCCGGCTTCACCTGTACCGAGATCATCGACAATGGCAAAGGCTTTGATGTAACGGCTGCGCTCAGCAACGGCAAAGCCTTCGGATTGCTGAGCCTGACCGAACGCAGCAAAAGCATGCAAGGCAGGACCGAGATCAACTCCTCTCCTGCCGGCACTTTGATTAAAATTGAAATACCCCGATCCTATGTGTAAAGTACTGATCGCCGACGACCACCCTGTAGTGCTGCTGGGTACCCAGACCTACCTTACCGCCAGAGGCTACCAGGTTGTCGGCATGTGTGGCAACGGCCTTGAGGCCTATAACCAGATCGTAACCCTACGTCCCGACATTGCCTTGCTGGATATGAATATGCCCGGGCTAAGCGGTATGGATATCCTGCAAAAGCTCAACCAGGAGCACCTTACCGGCAAGATAAAGATCATCCTGCTCACCATGCACAACGAGCTGTCTTTATTCAACCGTGCGAAAGAGCTCAACGTAAAAGGCTACCTGCTGAAGGATTTTGCCATGGATGAGCTGGAGAAATGTTTACAGGAGATACAGGCGGGCAATACTTATTTCAGCAAGCACCTGGCGCAGCGGCTGACCTTCGGGCAAACCGGCCATACGCAGGCCGGGCTGGATCAGCTTACTTTTGCAGAGAAAAAGATACTGGAGCTGGTGAGCCAGCAGAAGTCTACCAGGGAGATTGCCGCGATCCTGTTCATTTCGGAGAAAACCGTGGAAACACACCGCAGCCATATCATCAAGAAGCTGAATATCCCACCCGGCAAGAATGCCCTGCTTATGTGGGCCATGAAGCAAAAGGAATAAGCAACCGGCGCCGGCTCTTTTATTCCGCCGTCAGAAAATCCAGCATGCCGTCGAGCAGCTTTACCTGCAGCCGGCCCGCTTTATATTTCCGGATCAGCTTGTCGTCGACATGCATGTCCTTTCCTTCCCACCGGATAACAATATGCTTTGCTTTCACAGGGCGGAAGGGGAAACGGGCCTTGATCCCCTTCCCGATCTTCTCAATATAAGCCACCAGCTTATTCCGCTGCCGCCCGGATATCAGCAGCACATCAAACCGGCCATCGCCGGGATCGGCGTCGGGGGCCAGTACCAGCCTGGGTCCCAGCGACCGGATATTCATCACTTCGGCCAGGATATACCTGCCCGAAAAGGTCTTATCATCGAGGCTGATCGTGCAGGAAACCGCTTCATAGTTTTGAGCTATGGGGACCAGCAGTTTTAATGCCTGCTGCAGCTCCTGCTCCGTATCCTGCGGCCCCTGTTCCGGCAGGCGTTCCATTTGCTGCATCAGCCGGGGAAACAAGCCAAACCCGAAAGCTTCCACGAAGAAGGCCGTCGAGGGCAGTCCATCGATACGCCCTACATCAAAACGTTTCAGCTTATGCCGGTCCCAGGACCGGATCACCTCCCGCACATCTTTTCCTATCTTCAGCGTCATCGCAATATTGTTGGCTGTCCCCAACGCCAGCAACCCTATGGGCCGGCTATGCATCAGCGGCATGCGCAGCAGGTCAAGGCAGGCCTTTCTTACCGTGCCATCGCCACCGGCAACCGCCAGGATATCCGCTTCCTTCCCATCTTTGCCCATCCCACCCTTTTTACCGGATGTATGGATAAAGGTGTAGCCGGCATTCCTGATATGCTGTATCAGCTCAGCTTTCGAGTTCTCGCCTTCACCGGCAGTAGGGTTATAATAGAGCTTTACAGATTTCATAATATTTGCCGCAAGAGATGAACGTTGTTACGGTCGTTACGTTATTACATTTACAACAAGTAAAAAGTTCTTGTCCCGTAAATCGGCAGCTATGAATATATTGATCACCAATGACGATGGCATTTACAGTCCGGGGATAGCCGCTCTGGCGAGCATTGCACGCCGTTTCGGCTCGGTAAGAATTGTTGCGCCGGACGTAGAGCAGTCTTCGATGGGGCATGCCATTACCCACTCCCGCCCGCTTTCATACAAAAATTCGCCGATCACCTTCGAAGACGCCGATGCTTATCGCGTCAACGGCACACCGGCCGACTGTGTTGCCCTGGGCACCCACCTTTGGTCGAAGACAGATGTGGTGCTTTCCGGGATCAATATGGGTCCCAACCTGGGCAACTCGATGTGGCATTCCGGAACATTGGCCGCAGCCCGCCAGGCCGTTCTGCTGGGCGTAAAAGGGATCGCCCTCAGCACCCCCGTGGGCAAGAACGAACCGGACTTCGACCGGCTGAAGCCACATGTGGAGCAAGTATTGGACCTGCTGCTGCAGGAAGAAGGCACCGGCCTGTATAATGTCAATTTTCCACCCGACCCCATTGGCGCCATGTGGACCAGCCAGTCTGTAAGACTATACGACGGTCATGTGGTACCGGGTACCGATCCTATGGGAAGAAAGCACTATTGGATCACGGTCGCTCCTCTTGAGCCGGCGGATGAGGGAACAGACCGCTGGGCAGTCGAAAACCAATACACCTCCATCACACCGTTGCGGCTCGACCTCACTTACGAAGCCAACCTGGAACGCCATCGTCCGCCTGGGAGCCTTCCCGGGGAAATTCACACCTGAACATTCCCGGGAGGGAATATAAGGTCCCTCCCGGGGGCTGAAACGACAGAAAGCGCTGCGCTTTATTCTCTCCGGAAGCATACGACATGCATAGCCCCGGCATGGCTTAGTTGATTGATAAAAACATCTTTATTAAGCCTATAATGAAGCCCTTTCTTAAACAGCTCCGATAATATACTATAACCTATTTAGGAAAAACACCAAATAAAAGAATCCAGAAAAGAACATAATTAAGCATAAATCAAGTATGATAGAAAAATATAGTACTATTATCTTTACTGTGCCGGGATTGCACGTCCCGGCTAAACCAAAAACCGGCCGAAGAATACCGATCTCATTAATCGAGCCAATAAATGAACTGCTTCCGAAGACTTTTTTTACTCTTCATTATATCTTATACAAGTGCCCTGAATGCCCAGTCTGTAAAGGATTTTAATGTCTACAATTTCACAAACGACAATGGTCTGCCGCAGAACAGCGTGAAGGCATTGGCATTGGATAAAGACAAATATTTATGGATTGCGACGGAATCGGGACTGGCCCGTTATGATGGTAAAAACTTCAGAGTTTATAACAGGGAGAACCTGAATACCCTTCATTCAAGTCGCATAAGTTATGTTGGCCTTATGCCGGACAAGCGCATTTATTTCACTGATGAAAATTCATTCATATACACACAGGACAAGGCCGGCCGGTTTGAACGCCTGAAGCAGAAAGTAAACAGCGAACTGCTCATCAATGCATCGGAAGGATTCTACAATCCTTCGCGTCATCTGGGTATCGCGGGTTATAACTATCTCAACTCCCAGCTCATCAGCGACTGGACCAACACTATTGCCTTCTACAGCACTACCGATTCCTGCTCGGGCTTTATAGCAATCAACAAAAGCACAATTGCATTCGTTTCCCGGAAAAATGTACGCTGGATAGACTCCATAAGCACAATGAACCGGCATGTGCTTCATAGCGCAGGAACCTTGCAGCAACGCTTCTATTTCCTGGACCTGGACTACCGGATCAACATGATGGACAGCACTGGTCGCACACGTAGTGTCCATGTTCAGGGGCTGATGCCCCGGTCTCTGGTCACGACAAGCAGACCCAGCCGCTATTCGCTGCTTCAGCAGGAGGAGCGGCTTTATCTCCTGTACGACAACCGTATTTATCGGCTAAGCTTCCTCGACAGCGGAACATTGCGCGCTACTTTTATCATAGACGCCTGTGATATACCCAATATTACCAGTTTCGGTCATTATGCCGACCTCAATACCATCATCATCGGATCGGGCACCAAAGGCTTGTTCCTGTTGAAGAAAAAGCAGTTCACCACGATTTCCTTTCCTGAAACGGATAATATCTTTTACGCACAGGCCACTTACGGCGACTCGGGGATCCTGACACACTTCGGACTGGTGACGCCCGGTAATATCCAAAAGCTTCCCATAGATAAGATCAAGCGCCAGGCCATCATAAAGGACCGTGAAGGCAATTACTGGATGAACCGGGGCGCCGATGCCGTGATCAGGATCGCGCCGGATTTCAGGGTACTGAAGGAAATCCGTCAGCGGGATATTTATGTCAATTGTTTTGCAATGACACCTGACGGCAGCATCTGGCTCTCGACCAATAAGAACAAGTTTGGCCGCATTGCCGGTGATAAAATAGAATGGCTGGCGCTGAAGCTGAATCCCGATGCCATGAGAACGTTGTTGCCTGTCGACAACGAATATTTCTGGGTGGGCGGCAATCAGCACCTGTTTACCATCAACATCCGCACGCGACAGGTGGTCCATTACAACTATTTCAAAGATTGCGATGTGCGCTGCCTGTACCTCGACAGGCACAACCAGCTCTGGATCGGCACCTATGGCAAGGGCTACTTCATGCTCACAGGCAGGAAGCTGATCAAAATGCCTGTCGACAACAAGGGCTATCTTTCCTTTGTACACACCGTTCTTGAGGACCGTAACGGCAATGTATGGATGACGACCAACAACGGCATTATACGTACGCGGAAAAGCGACCTGGAAGCCTATGTCCGGAACCCCGACCGGGCGGTATATTACCAGTATTACACCAAAGAGCAGGGCTTCAATACAAACGAGTTCAACGGCGGATGCACGCCTGCCGCGCTGGAGCTGAAGGATGGCAAGCTATCCTTTCCATCGATGGACGGCCTTGTACAGTTCTATCCCGACAGCCTGCAGGAGGCATACCCTACCTCCAAAATACTGATCGACGAAGTGCTGGTAGACGGAAAGGCCGTACAGCTGAAACGCGCGCTTTCGCTTCCTCCCTCTTTCAACCGGCTGGAGATCCAGGTCTCTTCACCCTATTACGACAATCCGGCCAACCAACAGATCGAATACAAACTCCGGGATTTTGAGGATAGGTGGTATCCCCTGGGCAGCAATAACGCCATTAGCTACAACCGGCTTCCTTATGGCAGCTATACCCTGCAGCTCCGTAAAAAAGCAGGCTTTGCTACGGACTATTATATTACCGCCGAGCTGCAGCTTACCGTAAGGCCTTTTCTCTACCAGGAATGGTATTTCAAAGCTTTTGCCGCGCTCTTTATCCTCCTGATGATCCTGCTGTTCTTCCGGTTCCGGTACTTCTACCTGATCAAAAAACAGCGTAGGCTCGAACACAAGGTACAGCAACGCACCCGCGAGCTCGTATACAACAACCGCCTGAAGGAAAAGCTGACCCTGCTGATCGCACACGACCTGCAATCGCCCCTGCACTTCCTCACCATACTGGCCCGGCATGTACACCGTGCCGCACAAAACAATGATATCGACAGTGTGCTGGAAGGAAGCGAAGAGATCAAGAATACCACGGCCAAGATCTACTCTTTCGTAAAAGAATTCAGCCTGTGGAATATGTCGCTGAACGAAAATTACCGGCTGAACAAAACCAGCTTCCCGGTGAAAGCGCTGCTGGAAGAGTTGAAACAATTCTTCGAGGAAATGCTAAGGCTGAAGAACAACCAGATCGAGATCCGTTACACACGGGAAGCTTCGGTGAACACAGACAGGGATGTGCTGAAAGCGATACTGCGCAATATCATCGACAATGCCAACAAGTACACGCAGAACGGGAAGATACTGATCAGCGTACAATGCGACGAGGCAAATGCGATGGAGCTCTCGGTCGCCGATACCGGCAATGGCATGACCGAGCAGCAGCTGGAGAAGATCAATTACCGCATACGACAATCGCCGTCGATACCGGCCATAGAAAAAGACGGCCGCCTGGGCTTTCAGCTGATTATCGATTTTGCCGCACGCCTGGGTGCGCGCCTCTCGGTGAGCAGCATATTCGGACAAGGCACCACGATAACGATCTCGGGATTTACCTGCGATACTTAATCGGCAATGCGGTAGATATCGGCCAGCTCGATCAGCTGCGAGGCATGCTCGATGTTTAGCTTCTCGTAGATCCGTTGTTTATGCGTACTGGCTGTAGTGTAGTGTATTTTGAGTCCCTCGCTGATCTGCGTCAGGGTCTGGTTTTTACTTAACAGAATGGCTACCTGGAATTCCCTTGAAGTCAGCCCGTCAAAGGGGTTGAGCTTTTTTCCCTGCGACGCTTCTTCAAGAATAAGGCCGGTAAGCTCTTCGCTTACATATTTTTTACCGCTGAGCACAGTGCCTATTGCCCTGATCATTTCTTCCTGCTCCGCCACTTTCTTCAGGTAGCCCTGGGCGCCCAGCTGCAGGTAGCGTTTGCCATACAGGTTCTCGGGATTCATGGAAACGATAAGGATCTTGGTTTCAGGATAACGGGTGGTGATCCATTGCATCAAGGCGCCGGAGTCGGTATCCGGCATCACGAGGTCCAGCAGGATGAGCTCAAATTTCTCCTTTTGCATCTGCTCCATTACTGTTTTCCCGCTAAAGGCCTCCAGCACTTCCCTGTCGGGGAAATTTTCCCTGATAATGATCTTCAATCCAAACCGGACAACCGAATGATCGTCCGCCACCAGTATTTTTTTCATCGGATGAACGCAGGCGCAGCAAGCGGGTTATCTTTTATACCTGAAATACAGCGCTCTTTATATGGTTAATGGAATATTTACACGCAAGGTACAATAAATCGGCGGGCCATGACACGCCCAGGCTCTTAAATTGACACACACAATTTTAACAACGAAGACTTTGCCGCTGAGATTAATATGCTATCTTGCCCGCTATTGGCCGCCGGAGATCCTTTGGGTCATCAGCAATGAAAGAGCATATCGGGCTTCGACAGGATGATACAGCTATACACGTCCGGCAAGTACGGGAACGGAAAGCGGCTGCTGAAAACAGGAAAGCAGAAATGAGCAGCTACACGGGCTGACAGTTTTCCGCCTCAGATATACTGGCAGGTTTATACGATGTATCGAAAACGCCTGCCGCATGATACCCCATCAGAAAGCGGGCTGACTAAAGGCAGCACCTTCCGGTTTACGCTTCCGCTCTTTCCTGATCAGACGAAAAAGACAAACAATGCCCAATAAACTGATGATCTTCGACGATGACAAGGATATCCTGTCCATCTGCACTTTTATCTTTAAAAGGCTGGGATGGGAAGTCAGCTCCTCATCGCACTGTAACAATATCGTCGCCCGGGTACGCCAGGAGCAGCCCAATGTGATCCTGATGGACAACTGGATACCGGAAGACGGCGGCATTATCGCTACGCGGCAGCTTAAAGCTACCGACGACCTCAGGCATATACCAGTCATTTACTTTTCGGCAAACAGGGATGTGGAATCTTTGGCCAGGGAAGCCGGCGCCGATACTTATATCAAAAAGCCATTTGACCTTAAAGAATTTGAGCAGGTCGTTACGGGCTATGGCGGTTCCTGAACAAAGCCGCGCAAGCGGGCTTATTTCGGATACATCGGCAACTTAAGCAGCACCAGCAGGCTTCTACCCAGTCGGGCTACGCTATTGCCGTTTCTAATTCCTCCGCCATTTCCACCCAATAGCTCAAGGTGATCAAAGCCAGCATCAGACATTGCCATGACTCCAGGGTCGTTCTGAAAAGCCTTTCCCTACTTTTATTGCGTTCCGAAAATCATGCCGGAACAGCTTGCCCTTGATTATAAGCTACTCACGACAAACTATACGATGCCACAGTCTGTGGAACAGCGCTACATTGCTTCAACAGCACCGGTATCCCGCGACTTATCTGAACAATTGACTCCGGCAAGAAATGCCCGGATGGGAAAGCCGGTAACAAATGGGCAATAAATTGCCCGGATCGGGGAAAGCCGCAAAATTCCAGCAGGGGCAATACTTTACTGCGCCATTATTAAACAGGGATATCGGCGGCATGTAAGACAATGCTTGTCAGCACAATAGGCAACAACATAAAAATATCCGCCGACCGACGCCGCCAGCGAGCGATTTAGGAATCATTTTTGGATTATACCTGTAAGCACCTCGCAAATCAATTACGACCGACATGAAACAGCTGATCCGCTCCATTAAAGACTATTGCGTTTACCATTATGAAAGTATTGCCGTGGCCGAGAACATTACTTCCGGCTGCCTGCAGATGCTCCTGGGCAGTATAGAACAAGCCGGCGAATATTTCCAGGGTGGCATAACCACTTTCGGCAACGAGCAGCTAAGCGAACAGCTTGGTGTGGCACCTATCGATCCTGCCGGCAGGAATGAAATCAACCTGTCGCGCACAATAGAAATGGCCAGGAAGGCGGCCTTGAAATTCAATAGCGATATCGGCCTGGCCATCAACGGCTGCGCCGCCAATGCCGGGCATCTCTATGAGCCTTCCTATGCCGCGATCGTCCGTTTCAATAAGGTGATCTATACCGAAAAGCTGCTACCCAGGGCCAAAGCGCCCAGTGCAGTACCGGTAGAATACGCCCAGCGCCTGATCCGTATCCTGGCAGAAAAGCTGATGCCGGAATCAGAAGAAATCGCCGGTACCACCGCAGCGATACTGGAACCCTTATCCTGACTGTGGCCCGGGCCAAAGCACAGAGGCCACCTTCTTTTCCCTCTTTTCCCCGATTCAATTTAAATTCAGATGCAAGCTTGTTTAAATGAGCCGGGCAAAGTCTCCTCTTATGGCGGTGTACCCAAAAGCGAAAATGATGATCTACAATTTTGCGGTGGACAACCGGGCCGGACAAAGCGCTGCTCAACCACTTCAGAAATAAATGTTGCACAAATGTCATTCCCGAGTTAAAATGCCGGAAGAGTAGTTAGAGGCAAACCGCTAAAACCCTTTACAGCAAGGGCATTCAAACGAAGCAACCCTTTCATTTATAATTAGTTCACGAAGGCAATTCCATAATTTTACAGTATATTTGAAATCCCAATCAACAAACACAACTCCCGGCCCTGTATGAAGAAAATCCTGATTGTAGATGATGAGCTGTCTGTTTGCACACTGCTGACCCGCTTCCTGAGCAAAAACGGCTACCACGCCCAAAGCAGCACTTCGGGCGCTGAAGCGTTGCGCATGCTTAAGAACGAGTCGTACGACATCATGCTTTGCGACTATCACCTGCAGGATATTACCGGGAAAGAACTTTTTGAGAAGATACAACCTTTGTACCCGGGCATCATCGTCATCTTTATTACCGGTTATGCCGATGTACGGGTTGCGGTAGACCTGATCAAGAATGGCGCTTATCACTACTTATCCAAACCTTTATATCCCGACGAGATCCTCAAGATCATTCACAATGCAATCGAAGATGGTAATACGCCGGCCTCTGCACGCAATTCAGCAGAGGTTAAAACGCTGGAGAATGGCGCCGGAACATTGCCTGCCGCCTCAGAGGATGGTTATGTGATCGGTGAAAGCGAAGCCTCCCGCCATTTGTTTGAGCACGTCAACCTGGTAGCGCTTACCGATTACAGCGTGATCCTGCACGGAGAAACGGGAACAGGAAAAGAAGCCCTCGCGCACCTGATCCACCAGAAAAGCAATCGCAGGAACGGACCTTTTATTGCCATCGACTGCGGCAGCTTGTCCAAAGAGCTGGCCGCCAGCGAGCTTTTCGGCCATGAGAAGGGCGCCTTTACCGGCGCGCTGCACACCAAGGAAGGCGCTTTTGAACAGGCCGAAGGCGGTACGATCTTCCTTGATGAAATTGGAAATCTTTCTTACGAAGTGCAGGTGTACCTGCTGCGTGCGCTGCAGGAAAAATCAGTGCGCAAGGTCGGCGGCGTAAAGACCATTAAGGTCGACATCCGCATTATCGTTGCCTCCAATGAGAATCTTTATGAAAGCGTGCTGAACAAGACTTTCCGCGAAGACCTCTACCACCGGCTGAATGAATTTACCTTGAAAGTGCCCGCCCTGCGCGACCGGGAAGCCGATCTTCCACTGTTTGTCAATACCTTCCTGGCTACTGCCAGCAAAGAGCTGAACAAGCCGATCGCAGGCATTTCATCGCCGGTATGGGAATTATTGCTGGCCTATAAATGGCCGGGAAATATACGGGAGCTGAAAAATGTGATCCGCAGGGCTTGCCTGCTAACACCCGAAGGCAAGGAGATTTCACAAAAGGCCCTGCCCCTGGAGCTGCTTAATTCCAAAAACATGAGCCAGTTCGCACCACAGCACAATCCGGACAACGGCATGGATGAGCTTTCCGAGAACGGGTCCAGCCTGAAAAGTGCAGCGATACAGGGAGAGCAGAAGCGCATCATGGAAGTGCTGCAGCAGGTCAAATTCAATAAGACCAAAGCAGCGGAGATCCTCAATATCGACCGCAAGACCCTGTACAACAAGCTGCGTTCGATGCAGCAGCCCAGCAAGAAATAAAGACCGTCCTTACATAGGCCTGCATTTTCCGCAAGCGCCTATTCCGGCAGCGCCTGCGGAAAGTGCAAAGTGAAGCGCGAGCCTGTTTTACCCGTTTCGACTGCCACCCTTCCCTGGTGCGCATCCATTACGTTTTTCACCCAGCTCAATCCCAGGCCCCGGTGTCGCTGACGCGTTGTAAAAAAGGGCGCGAAGATATGCGGTAAAACTTCCGGACTGATCCCTTCGCCGGAATCGCCTACGAGTATACTGATCTCTTCGCCTTTCTCGCGCGCCTCGATCTGCAAGGTGCCACCGCTGCTCATGGCGTCCAGCGCATTGTCTACCAGGCCGGCCAGCGCCGACTTCATCTTTTCACGGTCAAACCGGCATATGATCACTTCATTGATTGCTGTTTCGCAAACCACCTGCTTCAGCGACAGGCGTTCCGCCTGCTCTTCGATCAACTCTTTGATCATTTCCGTAATATCGAAAGTGTCCGGTGTAAGCCCCTGCTGGTGGATCACCCCGGCGATTTCGGCCAGCAGCGCATGGATACGGTCACAATTGCGTTCGATAATATCGACATAAAAAGCCGTGTCCTCTTTATCAGGCAGCTGTTCCAGCTTGAACTGGGCCGTCGACAGCAGGATATTGTTCAGGGGATTGCGGATATCGTGCGCAATGACATCCGTCATCTTCTGCATCAATCGCATATAGTCTGTCGCGTGTTCCTTTGCCATGTCAATGTGTATAAGGATGCTAAGATAATGTTTATGCCGGCGCGGCAGCTGTTTGTGGTTAAAGTATGGGCCTGAAGCCTTTGCAGCTGTTCCCCTTCAGGGGCACGGCCAATTCAACATTTTCTTACAAACTACATCCGCGGCTTTTTGTTGACTTAAACCATCCATTCTTTTAACCGTACAAAAACGAAACAATCATGGCTAAGCTAAGCAATAAGAAAGTGGCGATCCTCTCTACCCACGGCTTTGAGGAAGTAGAGCTGACCGAACCGAAAAAGGCGCTCGAAGAAGCAGGCGCGAAAGTAGAAGTGATTGCTCCTGAAGCAGGCAAGATCCGCGCCTGGAAAGAAAAAGACTGGGGTACCAATGTTGCGGTAGACCGCACGCTGAAAGAGGTGAATGCAGACGATTACGATGCCCTGATGCTGCCCGGCGGCGTAATGAATCCCGACAAGCTGCGCCTGAACAAGGACGCAGTAAACTTTGCCGCCAGGTTCTTTGAACAGGGCAAGCCGATTGCCGCCATCTGTCACGGCCCGCAAACCCTGATCGAGACCGGCATGCTTAAAGGCAGGGAGATGACCTCCTACCCTTCGTTAAAGACCGACCTGGAAAATGCCGGTGTGCACTGGACCGATCGCGAGGTTGTTGTTGACCGGGGTTTGGTCACCAGCCGCAAACCCGACGACTTGCCGGCCTTCAACCGGAAAATGATCGAAGAAATTGCCGAAGGCATTCACAGCAGCGCGGGAGTATAAACCATATTCCCTCGGATATAGCAGTAACAAAGCGGGGAAATCTCTCCCCGCTTTCTTTGTCCTTCCCCAGATGAACATATCCTTTAAGACGTCACCGCTGCATAGAAATGATTAATATTAAGTTTACAAAAGCCCGAAAACCAATACAGCAAAGGATTAGCCACGATCGCCCCGCGACGGCTGCTATCGTGAAAAGGTTTTGGCACAATATTTTCATTAGATAATTTTAAAAGGGATTCGCGTAACCAGCCCCTTAATCAATGCATCATATGAAAACGATTGTGACTAAATTGCTTGCCCCCCTGGGTTTCGGGGAAAACCAAATGAATGGCTTAGTTGATTTTTTTGCCGGCTTCCTGCTGGTGACGCTTCCCTGGTTCTTTGTCAGCGATGCCAATATAAGGATGCTTGCTGTCATTATGGTTGCAGGGTCCGGTCTTGTACTGTATTCTATTTTTACCGACTACCGTCATGGCTTGCTCCGCTATATAGGCCGTAAGATCCACGAAACGCTGGATCTTACCCTGGGCATTACGCTGATGGCGTTGTTCCCGTTAAAGTACACTACCTTGCTTTTATCTTTTACAGGTCTGATCCTGATTGTGGGTCTATATTTCATTTGAACGAGATGACCAACGGCGCCGGAAATGATGCCACCCATTCTGAAAAAGACCGGTAATTGCCGGTCTTTTCTGCACTATCGCGACAGCAGCAGCTGCAGGTAATAATTACGGCGGGGTGCTGCATTATAATAGCGTCCGCCCGCAGCATTGATATCATAGCCCAGGCTGTACCTGCGGTCCAGCAGGTTATCGGCGCCGGTAAAAACGCTGATGAGGAAGCGCCCCTTCGACAGCCGATAGCCGGCCCTGGCCGAAACCAGGTGCACCGGATCACCATAAACGGTATTGGCATCATCCAGTGGCAGGGCGCTGCTGTAATAATAGTGAGCGGCCACCACAAAGTGCCGCAAAAAGTTAAGCTCCGCTCCGGTGTAGAGATTGTGCTTAGCCAGGCCGGGCAAGGCTTTCCCGGAATAATCCTCCTGCCCTCTCACAAAACCGGCATAGCGATAGGGCTGGAAAGCATAGCTGCCGCGCAAAGACCAGGCGCAATCTTCAGGCCGGCCAGCTTCATAGCTTAGTGTGGCCTCTATACCGGGTTGACGGGTTCCCCCGGCGTTGATATAGTAATCGCCACCGCCGGCATCCCTTCTCTGGACAATAGTATGTTGCAACCGGAAGTAATAGGCATTGAGTACGGCCATAAGCCGCGGCAAAGGCCGGTACCGGAAGCCTAGCTCATAGTTCTGCCCGGTTTCGGGCTGCAGCAAGCTGTTGAAGGTTGTACCGCTGGGCAGCAGCTCCTCGGTGACGGGTGGTGAAAAGCCCCTGGAAAATGAAGCATATAAAAAGGCCCGTTTGCCCAATGCCCTGGAAAGAACGGCTCTTGGTATCAGCTGCGGCTTAAAGCTACGGTCCAGAGTGCCTGTCGCCAGCGGGAGTGATTGCGCATAGCGGATCTTCACCGCATTCAGGCTCAGTCCCAGCACCAGCTCCCAATCGCCAGAAGTCAGCGCCGACTGTATGAAGGCGGCGCCCTGCATCGCGCGGATCTGCTCCCGGCGCTGCTGCAGCCCTTTTTGTCCTTCTTTGTTGGCATAGACCTGCACCTCCGACCAGCCGCTCTGCCCTTCAACACCGGCATTGGCCCTCAGCAGCCATGCGCCTGCTTCCCGCTCATAGCTGAGCACCGAACGGATACCGGCCTGAGGCTGGGTGGTAACCGCGTAGTTGCGTATGGCAGGATTGGTTAAGCCGGTATACGCCAGCCCCGCACCGGTCTGGTTCCGGAAACCCTTTCCCATAGCCGTTTTCAAGCCGACACCCAACCAGGCCATCTGCTGGCGGATGGCCGCCCCTGCGGCAACCGCCGAGGGAAAGCCGTTACCTGCAGGCCTTGCAGCGGCAGGATCACGATCATATTCTTCCTTCGTCAATCCGCCCGGCGTTTCATAATGCAGCTTTCCCAGCAACAGTATAGCAAACAGTTCCTGTCGCCCGCCGATGCGGTACCTGCCGTTCCATTGAAGGAGCTTGCGGTCCAGCGCCGACTGCTCTCGGTAACCCCGTCCTGTCATTTGCTGGTAAGAGAGCGCCTGATCTGCCTGCCGGCTATGCCAGCGCAAGTCGGCCAGCAGTGTATGTTGCCGGTAGCTACCGTAGCTATAGCCTGCCGCAATGCCCGTAGTGTCGGCTGCAGGCGGCTCCAGCAGCAGCACACCGCCGGTGCCGGCGCCATACATGCTGCTTCCCGGCCCCTTGATAAAAGTAGCGCCGGAAAATTGCAGCGGCCCCAGCTGGTTAAGATAGCTTACGCCGCCAGGGTCGGTGAAGGGAATGCCACCCAGGTATACTTTTACATTGCGTACACCAAAAGGCGAACGCAGGGAACTGCCTCTTATGCTCAGCCGGTAGCTCCCCGGCGATCGCTCTTCCAGGCGTATCCCGGCCAGGCTGTTCACCACCGGCACTGCAGAGGCTGGAGCAAACTGCCCTCCGCTCCCCGCAGGGATGCGTTCAATGGGTGCGGCTACGCGCAGACCCGGGGTCGCAAGGCCGTAAGCCTGTATGGTCACTTCATCCAGCGCTTTCGTCGTGTCCTGCGCCAATGCCGGCAACAGATACAGCATACAAGCCGGCAACAGGAATGCAAGTCGGGAAAAGATCATTTACGTACAGGATTAGCGCGTACACACCAGATGATGTTGGCGCCATCGTCGGCAACCAGCATATAGCCGTTCCGGGTAAAGGCCACGCCTACAGGACGGCCATATACCTCACTTTCCCCGGGCTTTACAATAAAACCGGTGAGAAAATCCTGCGGCTTACCGTTGGGCTTACCATTCTTAAAAGGCACATACACTACTTTATAGCCAGACAGCTCGGAGCGGTTCCAGGAGCCATGCTGCCCTATGAAGGCGCCGCCGGTATAGGCTTCGGGGAACGATTTTCCTTTATTGAATGCCAGGCCCAACGATGCGGTATGTGCGCCCAGGTTCACATCAGGTGTTAAGGTCCGGCGCACCAGCTCCATATGCTCGCCCTTTAAACGGGGGTCGGGATGCTGGCCCCAGTAAGCGTAAGGCCATCCATAAAAGCCGTCCGGCTTCACGCTGGTCAGGTAATCGGGCACCAGCTCATCGCCCAGCTCATCCCGTTCATTCACTGCTGTCCACAGGGTTTGCGTGCCCGGCGCCCAATCCATGCCCACAGGGTTGCGCAGCCCCGAAGCGTAGATCCGTTCATTGCCGCCATCGGGATCTGTGACCAGGATATTGGCACGCCGCACTTCGTTATCCATGCCATGTTCGGCCACATTGCTGCCCGACCCTACCGATATATAAAGCCTGTCTTTCGCTTCATTGGTAATGATGTTGCGTGTCCAGTGGTTGTTATAGCCGCCTGCAGGCAGGCTGACGATCTTTTTGCCCTGCCCGCTGATACGCGTATCGCCTTCTTTGTAGGGGTATTGCCATATACCGTCGGTATTGGCCACGTAGAAAGAAGAGCCTAGGATGAGCATACCGAAAGGCTGATTGAGTTCCGTAAGGAAATGGCTGGTCACATCGGGCACGCCGTCGTTGTCGGTATCGCGGAACAGCAGGATACGGTTGGCGCCATCTTCGTCATTCACATTCCGGGATGAAGACACCATTTTGCTGCCGATGCCGCGGTGGCGTCCGGTGCGGGCTTCCGATACCAGGATATCGCCGTTGGGCGCAACATAGATCCAGCGCGGGCTGTTGAGTCCGCTGGCAAAACGCGTTACCGTAAATCCTTCCGGAGCCTTGGGCGCCAGGCTGTCGGGCCAGCCTATCACCTTCGACAGGTTGACGGCCGACTCCGTGGCAAAAGGTTGGGGCAGGCTATCCCGGCCCTGTGCCGAATCTGCGGAAGAGACGCCGGCGCCCCCGGAGGAAGAACCGCCGGAACAGCCAGTAAGGAACAACAGGACCTGTCCTGCTATCAACGTACGTAAGTGATTCATTGAATATGGATTTGAGATCATTGAAAAGGCAATCCCGCCCGCTGTAAAGAACAAAATCGGGAGGCATGTTGTTGTATCGGTCAGACAAAGCCTTTGTACAGGACAAACAGCCTATGAAGCCATTCCTGGAAAAACTACTGAAACGGCCCTTTATTCTCATTGCACAAAACACCTTTAACGGTTTCCTGAACGATAAAGGATTAAAGCTAAGTGCAGCCCTTGCTTATTATACCGTGTTTGCACTGGCGCCGTTGCTGTTGCTGCTTATCTCCCTGGCCGGCATTTTCCTCGGCAGGGATGCCATACAGGGCCGCGTATTCCAGGAGCTTCACGGCCTCATCGGCAGCGATGCCGCCAGGCAGATCCAGGATATGATCAAAGCGATCGAGCTTTCGGGTAAAAGCAAACCGGCTTTTGTCATCGGTGTGATCACCCTGCTCATCGGCGCCACCAGTGTTTTCGGCGAGGTGCAGGATTCGATCAATATCATATGGAAGGTTAAAGCCAAACCAAAGAGGGGCTGGCTTAAGATACTGAAAGACCGCCTGCTTTCCTCTTCGCTTATTGTGAGCCTGGGCTTCCTGCTGGCAGTTTCGCTCATCATCAATGGCGCGTTGGTAGCCCTTACCGACCGGCTGGCCCGCGTGCTGCCCCAGATCACGCTGTTCCTGGCCGATGTGATCAACACCCTGGTCAGCTTCCTGGTGATCACCATCCTCTTCGGCGCTATCTTTAAAGTACTCCCCGATGTGCATATCCGATGGCGTGATGTACGCACCGGCGCCTTTTTCACGGCCTGCCTCTTTATGCTGGGACGCTTTCTTATCGGGCTTTACATTGCTACTACCGGCACCGGTTCCACTTTCGGCGCTGCCGGCTCGCTTATTGTCATCCTGGTATGGGTGTATTATACAGCAGCCATTCTGTATATCGGCGCCGAGTTTACCCGGGTATTTGCCGAGTATAAGGGACGACATATCGAACCGGCGTCCTATGCTGTTCATATAGAGCAGAAAGAGATTGAAAAAGAGGTGACCGTGCTTCCGCCCCAGTATAATAATATGACGCCACCTGAAACAAATTCCGGGACAGTCTCTAAACCACCAGAGCAAGGCTAAAGGTAAAGCCCTCTTAAACAAGAGGGCTCAAACCAATAAACCAACACCAAACTAATGATGCACCGATTAAATCAAAACAAAAAGCATGCCAAAGCATAAAAAATGCGACTATTAAGCCAAAAATAAGTTCAAAAATGGAATAAACAGAACTAATTCTAGAAATAGAACATAAAAAATGCAATAAACAATCATTTTTAATTCTCTCATTTTGCAAATAAAAAAGCCGGCTGCATAAGCCGGCTTTTCCTAATAAATGGTCAGATCAGTTCAAGGTCGCTGTTACGGATATTTCTGTATTCAGCAGCTTGGAAATGGGACAGTTCTTCTCGGCATGAGCGACCAGCTCATCAAATTTTTCCTGGCTGATCCCGTCCACACGAGCCTGAACTGTCAGGTGCGAGCGCGTGATCGTACCGTTTTCAAAAGTGATCTCGCAGTCGGTATGGATATCAGTGGCAGTAAAGCCTGCTCCATCGATATTGAAGGTCAGCTGCATGGTGAAGCAACCGGCATGCGCAGCTGCCACCAGCTCCTCAGGGTTGGTGCCTACACCATCTTCAAACCTGGTCTTAAAAGAATATTGTGTATTATTCAATACAGTGCTTTGCGTGGTGAGCGCTCCCTGGCCTTCCTTACCGGAGCCATTCCATACCGCTGATGCTTTGCGTTTCATTTGGCGTTATTTTTTTAATGAACAATAAATTGAGACAAGTAAAGATAATCTGCCCGGGACGTACCGGGAAAGGGGTTCGGCCTTTTTTAATAAAAGGATCATTTACGGCCGGCCCGTAGCAGCACCGGGAAAAACAAGGGTAGCGGGGCTTCACCCCAGACCGGCCGCAGGGTCTCCATCAGTTGCGGCACAGGATCGGTTCCCATAGCCTTGATATAATGCTGTGTGGCCGACCAGCTTTCAATATAGCCACACAGCCGCTCCAGGCTCCAGCGATCTTCATAGACCAGCGAAGGCGTTTCCTGCTCCCGGAAAGGAAAAGGAATGGTCTGGTAGTGCTCATCAATATATACACGCTCCGGATCCCAGTAAGGACCTACTACCTGGTCCTGGAAATCTGCGAGTATTTTATCGACTGCGGGTGTGATCACGGCCATATTGTAACCGGCAACCACGAAAAGTCCGTCGGGTCTCAAGGTACGCCTGACCTCCTTATAAAAAGCATCGAATTGAAACCAATGGATTGCCTGGGCAACGATGACCAGGTCGAAAATATGATCGGCAAATGATGATTGTTCCGCTGCCTCTTTACTATAGATAATATTGGGTGCTTTATATGCATGGGCCATCTGCTGCTCGCTGATATCCGTAGCCCTTACCTCCTTAAAAAAAGCGGACAAACCGCCTGCAATCTGTCCGTTGCCTGTAGCACAGTCCCAGGCACATTCCCGCCGGGAACATGCCGATTCGAGGTAATCAAACAAAGCTTTAGGGTAACCGGGCCGGTTTAAAGCGTAAACGGGTGCCGTTGAAGAGAAAATATCTTTCATCGCTCAAAGATACCCTTTTAATCTTCTACATATTTCCGGTCATGCGGCAGGGGTATTTCCAGTATAGGCTCCTTATGATGAAAAAATGCTTTGAGCTCTTCGACGGTCTGGCAGCATTGTACCACCTTATCGGGCTGGTCCTGGTAGATGATCACAAACTGGTAAGCCCAATAACCCTCTCCCTTATCCTGCAGCAGTGCATAAACATTGGCCCCGTCGTGGATCTTGAACAGGTGTATCTCGTCGAAACGGTAATCACGCAGCAGCGCCAGCAGCAGCTCCCTGCCCGGCCGGATCACCTGCTGCGGCGATTTGACGATATTGAGCGCATGGTAACGCTCCAGCCACAGCTCGTAGAACTGCTCCACCCATCCGGGGTTTTCGATGGTGTGCGCGGCATCTTTGTAGATCAGGTGCTCTATTTCTTTGAGGGAAAGCATGTGGCGTTCGATTGTGTTTGCAGGGTAACAAAAATGCAACTTCAAAGGTTGCCTGCGCCGCCTACTTTTAACGCTTCGGTCCCGCCTTCAGCCGGAGCGGACTTAAGGGAAAATTAAATTCCGGGGCCATTTCGTGCAGAATTCTATATTTGCAGCACTAAATCGATAAAAAATGGAGAAATTCAATCAATTGAAGGAGCTGCTCGCTACCATCGAAGCCGACGCCGACAAATTCTATAACAAAGGGAGCAAAGTTGCCGGTACCCGTCTGCGCGGCGGCATGCAGCAGATAAAAGCCCTGGCCCAGGAAATCCGCAACCAGGTGACCGAACTCAAGAACAGCGAGAAAGAAGCTTAATTGCTTTCCGGGCTCCCAGCCGGCATTGGCCTTCGTTCAGCGAAGGCCAATGGCTTTTACAGCCGGTTATAAAACGAGCAGTCCCAGCTCGCGCAGCTCGTCCATGGCCGGTCCCTGCCACAGTGCTTCAAAATCCTGTCCTGTAGCAGTGGCATAGTCTTCTGCGAGCGCCGCATAAGTCCACACTTTATCCGACGCCGGCTGCAATAAGGGCAACCGGCTTTCCAGCCAGGCGCCGTCCTGCTCACTTACTGCGATCTTCAGCTCCTCGCGCCGGGTATAGACGATCAGCTGCGTTACCGTAAAGCTCCGCCCTTTTTTCTTCCGTTGCTGCTGCTCCAATACAGGCTTATCGCCGAGCCATACGATCTTGGCTTCCGGCTTCAGCTCCCTTTCGGGGTAATGCAGCAGCGCATGCTCGATATGATCGGCCGGTATACGCGTTTGCGGTACTTTGAAATCGAACCATTCCTGCAGGGGGAAATCGAAGCAGATCCCATGCATATAGTTGAACAGGGATTTGCGCAGTCCCGCGCTGAACCGTTCGTGATCGGCGCCAGTGGGATCGGTATGCTCAATATCGTTATGCGCAAATGCGCCTATAGCTTCGGTTACCTTCTTTACTTTGAACAAGGCAGGGTCCATACCTACAGGGCTGTGGGCGGTCATAGCAAACTGATGCCAGAAGCCCGATTGTACAATGCCCAGCGCAAACAGCTGCCTTACCACTTCCAGCGCATCGATCGTTTCCTGGGCCGTTTGCGTGGGGAAGCCATACATGAGATAAGCGTGCACCATAATGCCGGCATCGGTAAAGCTGGCGGCCACCTTAGCTACCTGCGCTACGGTAACCCCCTTTCTGATCAGCCCGAGCAGGCGGTCGGAAGCAACTTCCAGCCCGCCGGAAACGGCGATACAACCCGAGGCGGCCAGGAGCCGGCACAGGTCGGCCGTAAAGCTTTTTTCAAAACGGATATTGGTCCACCAGGTTACCGTCAGCTTACGGCGCAGCAGCTCCAGGGCTACCTCGCGCATTAGTGCAGGCGGTGCAGCTTCATCTACAAAGTGGAAACCGTTCTGCCCCGTTTGCTGCATAATAGTTTCGATACGATCGACCAGCACTTTAGCCGTGGTGGCTTCATAGGTGCGGATATAGTCGAGCGAGATGTCGCAGAAGGTACACTTGCCCCAGTAGCAGCCATGAGCAAGCGTTAGCTTATTCCAGCGCCCGTCGCTCCAGAGACGGTGCATGGGGTTGGCTATCTCGATCACCGAGAGGTATTCGTCCAGCCGCAGATCGGAATAATCGGGCGTGCCTACATCTTTCTGCTTATAGTCGGCCTGAAGCGAAGCATTGCAATATACCACTTCATGATCCAGCCGTAGAAAGGTTCGCTTGAGGAAATCCACGGGCCGCTTGCCTTCCAGGTGCTCCATCAGGTTCAGTATAGGCGTTTCGCCGTCATCAAGGGTAATGTAATCGATATAATCAAACACCCTGGGATCGCTGAGGCTGCGCAGCTCGGTATTGGCATAGCCGCCGCCCAGGCATACTTTGATCCCGGGACGATGCTTTTTGATCCACTGGCCACATTTAAAAGCGCTATACAGGTTGCCCGGGAAGGGTACCGACAGGGCGACCAATGTAGGGCTTTCGATAGCGATACGTTCCGAAAGGCGCTCCAGCAATAAGATATCGATAAAAGAATCGGGCCCCTGCAGGGCTTCGTTCAGCTCGTCGAAGGAAGCGGCAGAGCGCCCCAGCCTTTCGGCATAACGGCTGAAGCCGAAATGCGGGTCCACGGCTTCGACAATAAGATCGGAAAGATCTTCCAGGTATAAAGTCGCAAGATGCCGGGCCTTGTCTCGAATACCCATGGTACCGAAAGCCCATTCCAGGTCGGCCAGCTGGTTGAAGCGAGAGGCCTCGGGAAGATAATTGCCCGTACAGATCGAATGCGCCAGCGTTGGATTTTTATCCTGCAAAAAGCCGATCACCGGTCCTATTGTACTGCAGTAAGCTTCCTTCAGCTGCACCATACGCCGGGCATTGGCCGAAAGCCGGACCGGGCTTTTCGCTACGGCAGCGAACAGGCGTTCCAGCCCGGCCGGTGAAAACAGGGCCAGGATCACCTCCATACCCAAGTCTGCCTGACAGGCGGGTATGCCCTGTGTGTTCAGGAAACCTTTCAGGTAAGCCGTAGCCGGGTAAGGCGTATTGAGTTGGGTAAACGGTGGTGTAATCAGCAAAACTTTCTGGTCCAAGGCCTGCGCACGATTGATATGAACCAGCAAAGTTATCGCATTTATATGGTTGTACCTTCCATTGCTTTTGAGACATAACGGCAAATATTATTTTCCATTATTTTCAATAATTATTGAAAATCCAAAAATTAATATTAACTTTGTATCGCAGCAGCCAGTAAACGATACAGCATACTCAAACGGCTATCATGAACAATGTGCTTGCCTATACGATTTACATCGCCATCACCCTCTACCTGATTTATTGGATAGGGCGGATGTGCCACCGCAACGGAAGGATTTTTATCCTGAAGCTATACCGTGGCGATGCGGAATCGACCGATACCATCAACAACATCCTGCTGCTGGCCTATTACCTGTTCAATACCGGCTATGCCCTGCTGCGGCTAAAGAATTGGGAACACGTGCTTTCGGTAGCACAACTGGTCGCTTCGCTCAGCCATCACCTCGGCTTGCTGATCCTGATACTGGCCGTAACGCATTATTTTAATATAGGGCTGATCTATTTTCTTTCTAAAAGACATCATCATTTCACTTCTTAATTCTTCATGTCATGAACACAGAGCACATCGCGTATATCGTCATCGCCTATTTCTGTTATCTGCCCATAGCGTTGGGGCTTACCTGGTACGTAGCGCACAGCCTCTTCCGCAACAGCATCGTCTTCATGAAAGACATCTTCAACGGCCGGGAAGAGATCGCGCTGGCCACCAACACCCTGTTCCGCATCGGCTTTTACCTGCTCAATATCGGCTTCGCCCTCTATATCCTCAAGATCAGGGAACCCCTGAGCAGTACCCAAACGACCATTGAAGCCCTCAGCTTCAAGGTGGGCGGTTTCAGCATCTACCTGGGCATCATGCTGTTCCTGAACCTGTACCTGTTCTTCCGCGGCAAAAGAGTAGCCAAACAAAAACGGCTGGGATATGAAATGAACAAGCGGTATAACAATCCCGGCCCGCAACAATAAAAACCCCAGGTCCTATCACCGGGCGCTGCTTGCAGCGCCTTTTTCATTCGTGGCGACCACGGCCCGGCAATTTGGGCTCTATAGAAATTGCTATCTTCGCTGCACTATGTCTACCGCTCATAACTTGCTGCTGGAACATATCGGCCGTCATCTCAGCTTCAGCGCTGCGGAAGAAAAGCGGCTGCTCAGCCTGCTCCAGGAACGTTCGCTGAAGCCGAAGCAATTCCTGCATCATGAAGGGGAGGTACAGAAGAGCCAGGTCTTTGTGACTTCGGGTTGCCTGCGCAGCTATGCGATCGACCATAATGGCTTTGAGCATATTCTTCAGTTTGCGCCTGCTGGCTGGTGGATCGCCGATATGCAAAGCCTGCTCGACCAGGCGCCGGGCAAGCTCATTATCGACGCCATACAGGCCAGCACCTTCCTGCAGATCAGCCGCAGCGACCTGGACCGGCTTTATGATGAGCTCCCGGGGTTGGAGCGGCACTTCCGGCTGCTGCTCGAGCGTTCAGTGGTTACCTACCAGAATCGCTTGCTGGACAACCTCAGCCTTTCGGCGCGCGAGCGTTATGAGAACTTCTGCAAAGCCTACCCCAGCCTGATCCGCGAGCTGCCGCAAAAGCAAGTCGCGGCTTATATCGGCGTTACCCCCGAGTTCCTGAGCCGTATGCTTAACCAGCCGGCCACCGCTAAAGGATAGATTATGGTTATACGCTATTAGCGCCCGGACTTAACCTAGATCATTTCCCAAGGGATAAGGGCAGCCGTACCTTTGCTTTATTAAAAGACAAAGGAGATTCTTCATGAACAAGTCCATAGAAAAAGTATTCAGCCGCCCGCCGCAATTCGGCATGGTCGGCGATGGCTTCCGGGTGTACAACTACATTCCCGGCCAATATAACCTGCAGCGGCGGCTCAGCCCTTTCCTGATGCTGGACTTCAACCCGGCTTATGACTTTGGCAAATCGGAGCATCAGCGGGGCGTAGATGTTCACCCGCATAAAGGTTTCGAAACGGTAACCATTGCCTACAAAGGCAGCGTGGCCCACCACGACAGTGCCGGCAACAGCGGTGTTATCTATCCCGGCGATGTACAATGGATGACAGCCGGGTCTGGTATCCTGCACAAGGAATACCATGAGCAGGAGTTTGCCTGTAACGGCGGACCTTTCGAAATGGTGCAGCTGTGGGTAAACCTGCCGGCCAAAGACAAAGGAGCGCAGCCCGGTTATCAATCGCTCACTGCAGCCGATATTGCAAAAGTGCAGCTGCCCGATGAGGCCGGGATCGTGAATGTGATCGCCGGCAGCTTTAACGGTGCCAAAGGGCCTGCCCGTACCTTCACCGACGTAAACCTGTTCGACATCAAGCTGAATGCCGGGGGCAAGCTGAGCACCGCACTACCGGCGGCCCACAATACGGCTGCCCTTGTGATCGAAGGGGAGGTGAACATCAATGGTACCACTGCTGCCGAGCATAGCTTTACTTTATTCAGGAACGAAGGCGAAGATATCGCCATTGAAGCGGCAAAGAACAGCGTTGTGCTGCTTATGAGCGGCATGCCCATCGACGAGCCGATCGCCAGCTATGGTCCCTTCGTGATGAATACCCAGCAGGAGATCGTCGAGGCGATCCAGGATTTCCAGTCCGGCAAATTCGGCACCCTGGCTTAATGCCGATATTTCGTAGCTTCACTGTCTGAACAAAAAAGCACAATATTGATCATGCCAACAGAGATCAAAGACCTTCCTTTGAAAGACAACAAGGAGGCACAGCAATTCGAGCTGAACGTCGACGGGCATATTGCCTTTATCGCCTATGAGCCGCACCGCGATGCGCTGGCGCTTACCCACACCGAGGTGCCCGAGGCGCTGGAAGGAAAAGGTGTTGGATCGGCCCTGGTACAGAAAACACTGAGCTATATCGAAGCCGCCCAGCAAAAGATCATCCCGCTCTGCCCCTTCGTGCTCAGCTATATTAAGCGCCATCCCGAGTGGGAGCGGATCGTACGGTAAGATACACAAGAGAAGTCAAGTTTAAAAACTTGACTTCTCCTTTCTTGCAGCATAAGCTGCTGTACAGACATTGCAATGGCCTTTCTTACGCAGGCCCTACATTTGCCTCTTTGACGTTGCAATGCAACGTCTGCCGGCCGGCAAACGAATGCAGGCAGCCAGCAGCCGCCATCTTCCCGCGATGTAGTACCTTTGCAGCTTAAGCGTACCGCTACCAATGAAATTTGAACAATACAATATTGCCCCGGAGATCAAGCGCAGCCTGGAAGAGCTTGACTTCAGGCGTCCTACCGATATTCAATTCAAGGCGATCCCATCCATCTTAAAAGGCGACGATGTGCTGGCTATTGCACAGACCGGCACCGGCAAGACGGCGGCTTTCGCTATTCCCCTGCTGCATTTGCTGCAGCAACGTTACGATATCAAAAAAAGGAAAGAAGTCAAATGCCTGGTGATGGTGCCTACGCGGGAGCTGGCGGCGCAGATCGCGGAAGCTTTCATCCAGATCGGCAAGTACACGCGCCTGGTCATCATGGGCCTTTATGGCGGTGTAGAGCAGGACGATCAGATACGCAAGCTGGAAAAGGGGGTGGATATACTGGTGGCTACGCCCGGCCGTATGTTCGACCTGGTGAGCCAGGGCTATATCGACCTCAGCCGGGTACATACACTCGTCCTGGACGAAGCGGATCATATGCTGGCCAAGGGGTTTCTTAAAGACATCCAGGATGTGCTGCGGCACCTGCCGAAGAAGCACCAGACCCTGTTTTTTTCCGCTACTATTGACAAAGAGATCAAGGACCTGGCCTATTCGGTTGTGCGTAACCCGATACGCATCCAGATCTCACCCAAAGATCCCGTTTCCAAAAATGTAAGCCATTCCGTGGCTTTTGTGGCTATGGACGATAAGCGTTTCTTCCTGGAACGCCTGGTGCGCGAGCTGCCCGGCAATAAGATCCTGGTCTTTGTCCGTACCAAAGTACGTGCCGAAAGAGTGCACAATGCCATGAAGCGAGTAGGCATCGACAGCATTACGATGCATGGAGATAAAGAGCAGGAAGACCGGCTGAAAGTGATGGCCGAGTTTAAGAAAGGAACCATAAAGATGCTGATCGCTACCGACGTCAGCGCCCGGGGTATAGATATTCCCGATGTTGATTTCGTGGTGAACTACGACCTGCCCGATGTACCGGAAAATTATGTGCACCGCGTGGGTCGTACCGGCCGCGGTGTTAAGAAAGGACAGGCAGTATCTTTCTGCAGCCCTGAAGAGCAGCCCCTGCTTAAAGCGATCGAAGCCTGGATGGGCAAAGAGATACGGGTGATGAAGATCGACAAAACTGACTACAGCGAAACGCTGAATTTTTCAGAAGATACGCCTAACGATAACTGGCAGCTGTTATTGGAAGAAGCGGAAAAGGCGGAGCAGGCGGCCAAAAGAAAAAAGAAGAAGTGATTTCTTAATGCTCACCAGGGCATAAAGACCTAAAAGTATATCGCAGCGCCGCTGTGTCGCTGAGAGAAAAAGAAATGCGCGTACAAAACAAAAGCCACGGCAATATCCGCCGTGGCTTTTGTTTGTAAAGAAGTTTGTTGCTCAACTGGCGGGCTTTGCCATTGTATCGGGCTGCTGGCGGCGGCTGATCACCCCTTCCCTGCGTTGCTGCTGCTCCATAATGCGCTGCAGATGCGGTTCTATCTCTTTCTCCAGGCCCTGTACGCTGATCTCGTTGGCCTTGGGATCTTCCAGCATATTGCGCCAGGGGCGGCGGCTTCCAAAAGGATAAGCGCCGTACACGATCACAGGCGTGCCTTGCGCCAACAAGGTATTATTGTCCTGTAAGATCCATTGCTCGGCCCAGCTGTACATCCATTGCGCCTGCTCGGCCAGCATACGGAGACAGGAATGAGATGCGGGATAGCCCGGCATAGAATACTGATGCCAGCCTACGCCCTCCTTATTTTCGATATTGAAGTTCCACTTCAGCTTCCACTCATCATTGACGGTGCTGATCGTCTCCTTCGCCTTCCAGTTGGCAAAGTGAAGGCCCGTGGGCGTAGGATGGATCTTACTGCCCATGCTGGTGGGTCCCCAATATACCCGCTTGCCTTTTTCGTAGGCAGCAAAGGCTTGTATCGGGTAAGAAAAGATGGCGATCTTATTCACATCCCTCAGCATTGGTATTTCTGCCGGGAAAGGGCTGTAGGCGTTCAGGTCGGGCAATATGGTATCGGGTATGATCAGGGTATCGATGCGGCCGAAAGTACCGTTATCCGCACGGTTCAGCGCAAGGATCATCCAGCGTTGCTCTGCCGTATAATTTTTGCGGAATGTTTTTACGGCGCTGTCCACACCCTTGATAGGATATGCATGGTAGCGGATCGTCAGGGGTGCCGGAGCCGGCTCTTTCTCCTTCGTACTGTCCTTCTTCGTGTCTGCCGTCACCGGTTCCGTTCTTTCCGTTCGTTCTTTCTGTTCATTCATGCCACAGCCTGTATGCAGCAGCAGGCCGCAGCTTCCAGCGATCAGTAATCCTTTCAGGGTTTTCATAGGTATCTGTTAAATATCACCAGTATAGTGCCGGTCAGTAACGGCGGCAACGGAACAACAAGAATAACAATAGTTTCATCGGCGGCAACATTACCAGTTCATTAAGCTAACCGCCAAACGTTGTGTATCCTGTCTTTCCTAAAATACGCTTTTTCTTCCGGAAAATCGCTTCGGACTGATTTGCCCGCTTCCCTAAGGGCCTCAAAAAAGCGCTGTTCTGAGAGCAGCGCCGTTTGTTTATCTTCCGGATTCCATATCGTTCTAAGCCTGGCCGGGATCTTTTTTAATGCCGGATTCCGCATCCTGCTTCACACCATCTTTTGCTTCCTTGAAGTCGCGCAAACCCTTACCCAGGCCCCGGGCCAGCTCGGGGATCTTCCTTCCGCCGAACAAGAGGATCACTACCAGGATGATCACTACCCATTCGCCGCCCCCGGGCAAAGACAGCAGCACTGGCATATTACTCAATATATTCATAAGATCAGATTTTGATTTGCAAAGATATGTTCCCTGGTGCGTTTTAAAAAATTTCGGGGAGAATAGTTATTTCCCGCTATTCGTATCCAGGGACTTATAAGGCATTCTTCTATCGGGAATGGCATTGGGATCGGCGGAATTCGGGTTCCTGCGATCCTCCGCGCCCCGGTTCTGGTATTCTGCCTTTTTGAGACTGTTCCGGTAGATCCGGTTGTTGTATGCCCCCGAATCTGCCCCATGTAAAGGTGCTACCGGCGCATATTTCAGAATTTTTGCAGTATCCTTTACCTGCCGCGAAAAAGCAGCGAAACCAATGCTTACCCCCGCGCATAATAAAATGATCCTTTTCATAGCGAGCCGGTTTAGAAAGTACAGGAAGATAACAGCAGAGGGGCGCCCAGGGTTCACCTGATATCCTCCTGTCCAGGATAGACAAACAAAGCGCCCTGATCCAGCTGCTCTATTTTTCCTTCCCGCACGCTCTGGCCGGCATCGCCGGGGTTGTTGCCGCTGCCCAATGGCCAGCTGCCTTTAGTATCCCTGATCTGTATACCAGCAATACCGGCGATCACCAGGCCGAAGTCGGTGCAGTTGTTCTTGTTGAGGTGATATTTCCGGCGGCTGTAGCGCATGACCATACGCAGGATACGGTTGAATTTCCGTTTGCTGACAAAGGTGGCCATCAGCTCATCCCAGTCGCGACCGGCATCGTCCTTAAATACCGATGAAGAAGAAGGGAGCAAAGGTGTGGCCGACAACAGGTAATCCTTATCGGGATAGAAGCCGAAAGTCCTGGATACATAGCCGGAATCGGCATTGAACTTGGTGAGGGTAATGAACATATGCCCCACTGTATTGACACCGGTGAATGCTTTGCGCATACCGGCAACCGGTTGCTTGAAATGCAGCAATACGCCATAAGCGATTGCTTTCTTATTATCATCGAAAGGCGCGGTGATCTCGCTCAGCGTCATAGCGCCGGCATGCCGGTCCCCCGCGAGGATCATAATGGTATCCCTGTCGACCACCAGCCTGTCATCGGCCGTTACCTCCAGCAGGTTATCGTACAGCTCAAAGTCTTCTGTCATATCGGTATCCGGTAGAGTGTCCGCCTCCGGCATATGCTCGTCCGGCGACAAGCCCGCAAGGGTCTGTTGCCGCTGCTTCAGGCGTTCCTGCTGCTGCGCCGACTTATGAAAGTATTTCAGGGCCAGGGGATATTGCTTCAGCCGTGCAAAAGCGACCGCCATGCTCCGGTACAGCTTTTCCGTAAGCTTGTGGTTCCGTTGACTGTTCCTGATCTTCAGGGAACGGATAAAGCTGGATAAAGCTTTTTCCGGTTTTCCTTTATAAGCATAGCTGTCGCCTATGGTCTGAAGGGACAGCGATGCCCCTTCCCCATCACCCGTGGCCCTGGCCATCGACAGGGCCTGCGTCGCATACTGCGCGGCTTGTTCAGCTTCTCCCTGCTGTATCAGGCCTGCGCTCAACCTGTTGAGGTAGCGTACATAGGCAAAGGTGTCGGTAGCGGAAGGTATTTCTCCGGATAAAGCATCGCCGGCTACCTGTGCGGAAGCGGCGCCCGTATACATCAGGACAATCCATATCACTATTTTAAAGGGGAGCCGGTGCATTGTTACCAAACGAACGGCAAAGGAACGAAAGAATGGGATAAGAGAAGTCAAGTTTTAATAGACTTCTCTTATCAGCTATTTTATCTTCTTAGCGTTCATCGTCGCTCCGCCCTGGTACAGGAGCGCATGAGTTACTTTACCGGCATCGTCCTTCATAAATTCCAGCTGTGCCTCGGCCACTTTCAGGAAGAACTTCCGCTCCGTTTCAGCGAAGACAGGGAACTTGCTCTGCCCTGTCGCCTGGGTGTACAGTTGATTACCCTCTCGGGTAACGACAATGCTGAAACCCGGCTCCAGCTCATATTCACCGATGTATTGATCCAGCACCTGGTTATCGAGCGCCATCTCTTTACGCACTACCGGGGGTGGCAGGGGCTTGCCATAAAGCAAGCTGCGGACAGCCTTTCCCGGCATGGTTGCCGGGTCGGCATTCTGAAGGATAATAACCGTTTTGTTCTTATCCATATCCCTTTCGATAAAGGTCCGGTAAGCGCCCCAGCCGCCGGTATGCAGGGCCATCTTACCTATTTCAGGATTGTTCTCGACCATCCACCCGAAAGCATAGTCTGTAGCGGTACCGTCCTTCAGCTTTCCGGGTGTGAACAGCACGGCCCGCTCTGCAGCCGGCAGCAGCTTGTCGGTGTATAAGGCCTGGTCCCAGAGCAGCAGGTCGCGTGCGGTGGTATTGACGGTCCCGTCGCCCGAAATCCCATCCAGCCAATAGACCATATTGGCTTCGGGAATGCTGTCGATCTGTACATAATCTGCTTTGCCGGGATCGTAGACAAAATCGTAAGCATAGTGGTTTACCTTTTTCGGACGGTAGCGCCGGTTGTAGACCAGGGAATGCTCCATTTTAAGAGGCTTGAAGATCGATTGCTGCAGGTAATCCGCATAACGCTTACCGGATGCTTTCTCAATTATGGTAGCCAGCAGGGCATAGCCGGTATTGCTGTACTCGTATTTGGCGCCCGGTGCAAATTCCTGTTTGGGATGATATTTTACCAGTAGCTTTACCAGGTCGGCATTGCTGGCGATCTTGCTTTTATCCCAAAGCGAATCGAACAGCACCATATAGTCGGGCAGCCCTGAAGTATGGTGTACCAGGTTGTCTATAGTCACGCCCTTATAGGCGCTCAGTTCAGGAATAAAGCGTGTAATGTCGTCGTTATACGATAATTTTTTCTGATGCTGTAAAAGGGCGATGGCAAAGGCAGTGAACTGCTTGGAGCAGGAAGCCAGCTCGAATACCGATTCGGGAGTCAGCAATTCTTTCGTAGCAAAATTCCCGAAGCCGTAGCATTTTTCAAAAATCGGTTTACCGTTCTCGGCGATCAGCACATTGCCGTTAAAGCGGTTCTTCTCCTGCAGGGAGGTGAACATGCTGTCGATCTGGGGCAGCAGGGCATTTTGCGCCAGAACGGAAGAGCCGGCCATAAGCAGGCCCATAAACAGGGAAAGCGCTCCCCGGCGGGACGAAAGGAATGTAGAGCGGTTTTTTTTCATAGCGGTCATATTGTAGCACAAAAGAAAGCGCTTTATCCTTCTGCTGCAACTCTTTTCGACCAACTATACGAAAGGAGGCACAAACGCCTCCTTTTCGCTTCCGAATTTTTTGGTGTACGCTACAACAGCTCTTTCAGAAACTGGAGCATGGCCTGCCAGGAACGCCGGTCAGCCTGCTGGTTGTAGGCTACGCCTTTGCTATTGTCGTTGCCCGCATCCCGATCGGTAAACGCATGCACTGCACCGGAATAATAGACCATTTGCCAGTCGGCCTTTGCCGTCCGCAATTCCTTTTGCAGGTTGCTGATCTCTTCTGCGGAGCTGTAAGGATCATCGGCGCCGTGCAGGATCAGCACTTTGGGCACGATCGGTTCGATCTTACGCGCCGGGTCCCGGCCATAAGCGCCGTGGAAAGACACCACACCCTTCACCGGAAGATTGGCCCTGGCGGCCTCCAGCGCACCTGCTCCGCCGAAGCAATAGCCGATCACCACCACTTCTTTTGCACCGGCCTGCTGCAATTGCGCCAGGGCCAGCCGGATACGCTTCTGATATTCGCCGACATGCTTTTTATAATAAGAAGAACGTTCGCCGGCCTCCTGCGGACTTTTGGGATAATGTCCTTCACCATAAATATCCGCTACAAAAGCATAATAACCCATACCTGCCAATTGCTCCGCTACTTCCCGGCTGTGCTGGTCGATGCCCATCCAGGCAGGCAGGATCAGTATCCCCGCCTTGCCGGACTGCGGCTGCACAGGCCGCGCCAGCAGCCCTTTCAGCTGCTGCGTGCCATCCACGTAGCTCAGGGGCTGCAACTGGGCGAGCGCTTGCCCGGAGAAGGCCATCATGAAAAGGAACAATAATTTGTACTTCATCTTCAGTTTTTTAGACCTGGATAACAATGATTGTACCGGTTTTGTTTCGCTTCAATATTAAAACAGCGTTATTTCAGGTGCAGGAGGCGATAATAATCGATCACTTTATCTTCGAAGGCAAAGAGACGCTTCAGCAGGTCACTCAACTCCGCATCCTGCTTTACCCGCTCCTGCACAATTGTACGGGCTTTTTCTATCGCCTCATGAGGATCAAAGTACTGTACCTGGGACTCGTCCACGTCCCCGGCCGCCCGGTAGCGTTTATATTGCGCCTGCGTAAAGGTGTAGCCTTTATAGCGGATAAAATCATGTTCACCCCGCGCTTGCTTTTCCTCACTCATATCTATTGGTTTGGATGACAAAGCTAAGGCTTGCTTCCTTTAAAAAAAATATCGGACACCGTCGCACCGAACAGGCACAAGAATGGCTCAGGAACGCTCTGCAGCCAACCCTTTGCTTAAAGTAAAACCGGTTCCGATCATCCACACATAGGAGCCAAAACGGACTACAGGCAGCAGCACATTCAGTAAAGGCAGTACCAGGCTGAGCGTAGACAATACAGCCAGGGCAGCCAGGACAAGGCCGAGCCAGGCTATCCAGCGGGGAGCAAAGCCGCCCAATAGGCAGGGTACGGAAATACCGGCCATCAGCAAACCCAATGCTACCGTATGCCCAACACCGCCGGTAACAAAGCTCAGCAACCGGAGCGCCTGCATCAGCGGCAGGTCTTCCACGATACCCGGCTGCGACAGCACCCAGTTGCACAGTGCAGAGAGCGTGACCAACAGGGAAGCCGCAATGCCGCCGAACAAGGCAATATGGACGCCGGTTACCCGCAAGCCCAGAAAATGCAGCCGGCTGGTGACTGCTGCTGTGAAAATACCCAGCGGGATGGCGGCGCCGAACTGCAACAGGGCATTGGCCCTCACTGCAGCCGCGAATTCAAGGTAGAGATGCTGCAGCTCCGCGGCCGGCGCATAAGGACGGGGAAATGCGTTACCCCGCGCCAGGACAAAATATACCAGTATGCTGGCGATGAACAAACAGGTGTAAACGACGGCAATAATGCCGGGATGCGGCCCCCTGTGACGACCTGCCGTAAAACGGGACTGATGTGTTGTTTCCATTTTAATTGAATTGTAGTGAATAAAATGAGCTTTTACGTGGAAGAATATACTTTAACTAATAAATTTAGTCTGCACTACAAACTATATTTTGTTTTGAAAAGCCGTTGTACAATAAGGTCCAACGGCAGATACGCTATTTCGTTACAGGTGAAGGTACTGCTTAATATGCTTTACATATTGCTCAAAAGCTTTCCGTCCCCTGGCGGTAAGCTTGCAAAGGGTCTTCGGATAATTGCCTTTGAAGGTCTTGATCACCTCTATATATTCCGCCTCATGGAGCTTTTTGATCTGGTGGCTCAGGTTGCCCTGCGTGGTACGGGTAACTTCCATCAGGTAGCCGAAATCGGCTTGTTTCATTTTGATCAGCACAGACACGATCGCCAGCCGGACAGGCGTGCCCAGGACCGGGTCCAGGTCGCTATAAGTCGGTTGCTCTTTTTGCTTTTGCATGTTTCAATAAGTATCCGGGTACCAGGTAGCCGGTGATTACTGCGACTGCCTGTAATAAGGCCCGGTAGTCCGGGGAAACGAAGACGCTGGCCAGCGCGAAAGCGAAGAACAGCAACCCACCTGCGACCAGCGGCCTGAAGCGCAGACTGAGGCCCGAAACCAAGGTACCGATACCGCCGATCAGCAGGGTATAGCTGAAGGGCTGGGATCGCAGCGACGAACTTACGAATACGGTGGCTATAAATCCAATACCCAGCACGATCCAAAGGTTTTTCAGGAAGAAAGCAAGATAGGTTTGCGTAGCCCTTCGCTGCGCCGCATGCCGGGCGACCGTGATGACAATGCCCACCGATACCAGCGCCGGGAAAGGCAGGAAATAAAGCGGGGATGTGGTATAGGTATGTAATACAAAGAAAAGCAGGCTGGACAGGCTAATGATCCAGCCCCATACCAGGTAAAGAAAGCTGTATCCCTTCATATCTTCCCGGGTACGGGAGATCACGTCGGCGATCAGCTGAAGGCCTTCTTCCGGTTCCAGGCAATGCTCTGTCGTATTCATAACTGTTTCGTTTATGATGCAAACCTAAATATAGTTTGCATTGCAAACAAGAAAAACGGGTACAGTTCGGCGAGCAGCGGTATTTTATAGGTCAAAAGCAGTAAAAGGATCTTCAGGCCTGGCATTTTACGCCATTTAGTTCCCTTTTAACGACAAAACACATCGTGGTTGCACCTGCTGCCCTATCTTTATGCCTGCCAATAACCTATGGAAGACTTCCGTAAACAGTTTACCTTGTCACTGCTGGCCTATGCTGTACAGCGCGGGCTTTCGCCGCAGATGCTTTGCCGCCAGGCAGGGATTGCTTATGCTGCGCTGCAGCAAACAGGTACTCCGGCCCCGGATGCGCTGCGGACCGAACGGCTATGGCACTGTGCCGCGCTTGAAGCGAATGATCCTTTTTTCGGCCTGCATTTCGGCGAATCGATGCAGCTGGCCGCCTTGGGCGTCATCGGCCAGATCCTGCACAGCAGCGGTACTGCCGGGGAAGCGTTGAGCCATGCCGGGGCGCTGCTGCACCTCATTACAGATCTGTTCAGCATGCAGATCAGCCACGAAGCGCAGCAGATGGACATCCACCTGCTGTACGATCCGGCGCAGGCCGCGGCTTATCCGCATACCTTTCGCCAATTGTCGGACTATTTGCTGGTATTCACCCTGCACGAGCTGAACGGCCTTACGCTTCATCGTATCGCTCCTCTTGAGATCACCCTTCCGCATACCGGCTTTTCGATGCCGGAATACAGCCGCGTGTTCCGTTGCCCGGTAAGACGCCGTGAAAATGTGTTCACCATCAGCCTGCCCCGCAGCGTAAAGGACGAGCCCGTGCTCACGGCCAACCGGGAGCTGCAACGTTACCTGCTGCAGCAGGTCCAGCTGTTTGTCCGTCCCGGAGATGGACAACAGCAGCTGCACACCCGCATCTACAATTACCTCCTCACCAATTCTTACCTGTACGCGCTGTCGCAGGAGGCAGTGGCTGCCAACTTCAACATCAGTCCCCGCAACCTGCAACGCAGGCTGAAAGAGGAGGGTATTACCTACCTGCAGATCGTAGAGTCAGTGCGCAAAACGCTGGCCATGCATTACCTGAGGCAAGAGACCTACCAGGTCAGGGAGGTAGCCGCTATCCTGGGCTATAACGAACAGAGCGCCTTTGTGAGAGCCTTCCGCCGCTGGACCGGCCTTACACCGACATTGTACCGGCAGCAGCAGGCTGCAGGCACGGCAACCACTTAATATCCGGTATTTGCGCCGGCATGCAAACGAGATTGTCCCAAAAGGGCTCAAGTCTGTCACATTGAGCGATTCGAAATGCAAACAGGCTTGAGAGGACAAAAATCATCCCTTTTGGACAGTTCCGATTGTGAACGTATTTTCCTGCTAGCTGGCGGTGCTGTTCCCTTCCTGCTCTTTCGTTCCGGCACCCATCATCTTCATCAACTGCAGGCCCAGCAAGCCGCTCAGGCTGCCTTCGCTGCCGCCGTTACCGGCGATCAGCATATCGGGGATCACCTTAATGCCACTCTTACCAATCTCTTCCGTTACCTTATAGCGGGTGAAGTTGTCGTCGCCCATGGCTTTTACCTGCAGCTCATAAGCTTCGGCGGTACTTTTACCAATGGCCATAATCTTTTCCGCTTCGGCCAGACCGGTGCGGGATATACGTTCGGCATCGGCTGCAGCATTGAGCTTGGTGGCCTCAGCCTGTGCGCCGGCACGAGCCTTGGTCGCTTCCGCCTCGGCCACAGCACGCATCCTGGTAGCCTGGGCTTCCGCTTCTACCTGGAGCTTGAGGCTTGCAGCATCACCCTCTGCCTTCTTGACGGTGGCATCGGCAGTGCGCTGCGAAATTTCGACGCTTTGCTGGGCCTTTACAATCTCTTTCTGCATATCGGCAATGGCCGTTTCCTTTTCCATGCCCTGCCGCTGTTCCTGCGCCATGCGCTGGGTCTGGTAGGTCTTCTGCTCTTCCTCTGCGATCTTACGGTCGGTCAATGTCTTCATCAGGGCTTCGGGCGGTGTGATGTCGCCGATAAGGGTATCTACAGCATTGACATTGTATTCTTCAAGCACGGTGCGTATATGCTCCCTGGCGCTCTCCTGGCGCTCTTTGCGGGTGCTGAGGAAGCTGATCACATCGCTGTCCTGGGCCGAATTACGAAAGTAGTTTCCTATTGTCGGCTCCAGCACCTGGCTGACCAGGTTAGTCATGCTGCCGAAGCGGGCGATCACTTTGGGGGCTTCATTGGCAGGGATATGAATGATCTGCGACACGTCGAGGTTAAAGGGAAAGCCGTCCTTGGAACGCACGGTAATGGTAGACAGGTTTTTGTCCAGGGCATGCGCCTCGCTGCGGGCATTGGCCCAGTTGAGCACCAGGTTGGTGGTAGGCACCAGCTCCATTTTCATGGTATACTTGTTCAGCGGATACTTGCCCGGGCCCAGCGGTTCCTGCCATACGCCCCTGAAGCCTTTGGCAACAATATTGCCATGCTTAAAGGATTCGCCGGTCACGTCCTGCCCGTCGTCGCCTATATAGGAGATCACTACACCGACATAGCCGATAGGCACATCGGTCATCAGGCTCTCTTCGATCTGGACGGCCCAGGGATTGATGTTGTAAGAACCTGCCAGGATGATCTGCGGCTGCAGGCCGCGGTTACCGCCCTGCTGCAGGAAGGCATCAATATCCTGGAAGTTATTGTGCCCTTCTATATGTATGCCGGCGATCTGGTCTTTACCAATGGGCAGGCCATCCAATGTGGTCACTACCCCTACCCTGTTCTCATGAATGATGACCATATCGGCTATCGTAACCGTAAAGGCCATGGTATTGATACGGTACGTACCGGCAGTGATATAGGCCGTCTGCCGGCCTTTCTGGCCGCCGTTGTTGAGGAATTTTTCGGCATCCTGGAAATTATCGCTGTCTACCTTCCGGGCCAGGATCGATCCAGTCGGTATCTCCAGGCCGTCGTTGGCCAGCAGCAGGCCTATCCTGCCTTCGGGAATGATCGTAAAAGGATGCATTTCGATACGGTATTGCCATATCCACATACCCCAGTAGAGGCCGGGAGCCAGGGTACGGGCCTGGAAGCCGGATTCGCCGCGGGTAGCAATGATCTTACCATCGGGCAGTGCGCGGTGTGGTCCGAAGAGCACAAATTTCTTGGTAACAAGACCCAGCCGGTCTTCCGGCACAATGACCATTCCGAGCAATACGCGCAAAATGACTTTGTACAGAAGCAGGCAGAAGGCAAAAAGCACAATGAGGATTACGAGCAAACGGTGCTCATTGATAAACTGTGACATGATAGTGATAGATTAGATGAAAGATAAGACATGGCCTTGCCGCCCCGCCAGGGATGCAGCCCGCGGCCATAGCCGTTCAACAGAATGCAGTAAAAAAATTAAAGAGACCCTGCCGCCTGGCCGGCGGAGGTTCCGGGTAACAAGTTCCGGTACCGGAGCCCTAAAGACAGGGAGGTGAAGTGTTGAACCGGGAAAGAATAAAGGCAGTCAGAAACGAAGGTACCGGTGAAATATTCACAGCAGATATTATTTGATGCCAAAGGTAGTGTGGAATGGTGTTTCGACAGATCAAAACGAACAATATTATTTATTTATGGTTTTACTTAGACAGATAAATTTTCTTTATTAATACCCTTTTCTTTCAGAAATGCAGGCTTTTCCCTGTTTCCATTAAAATAATAATTACTTATTTCGCAGAATAAACAATGAAGCCGGGACAAATCCTAATTTGACCGGTAAATCATTAAGTAACTTTTAAACCGTTTAGTGATGACAAAGAAAAATGTACTTCTCAGCAGCATTGTATTATCCTGCCTGGTGACCGGTACGGCCTCCGGCCAAAGCCTGGGACTGGACAGGCCAATAGGGATAGCAAGCCAGCAGACCTGCAGCGCAACCGATATGGCTATCGCCTTCAATGGCTGGATCTATAGCGCCTGCCGTTCGGGCGAGGCTGTTATCATTAAAGTATCGAAAGACCGCGGCCTGAGCTGGCAGCCCTTTGCCAAGCTTTCGACGCCTGGCCTGAGCTTCGATTCGCCCGCTATCGTCGCCAGCGGCCATGATGAGCAATCGCTCGGAATATTCGTCGCCGGCATTGCCCGTAATCATAAAGACAAAACGCAAACCATATTTGTACGCCGCTATCAAGCTGCTACCGGCGACCTGTTGGGCGAATCGCTGCACCGCACGGTAAACGGCGAGCTGATAGCCTGCGACCTTGCAGGCGGACAGATCCCTGGCGAGACCGGCCTGCAGGAAAGCATTTCCTTGCTTTATGCCCTTTCTTCCGGTGACAGCCGCCAGTTGCTGCAGCAAAGCTCCGCCGATGGCGGCATGAGCTTCAGCGCACCGCATACCGTAACCCTGAGCAAAGGCTATTTTCGTAATATAGCGATCAGCTATGGTCGCAGCGACAGAGCTTCTGCCGGACGCTACTTTATGGCCTGGGACGAATACATCCATCCTAAAGCGGCATGGGGCAAGGTATATACCGCCCGCAATACTTCCGGTGTTGCTTCAGGCACCACCGCCCCTGTACAGCTGGATGCTGCCGACCCGCAAATGGCCGGCAAGGTCCGCCGCCCCGTGATCGCGGTATCGACCACCCGTGACAACGATTCCGCTTCCTGTACCGCTGTATGCCTGGCCGAATATGACCGCGGCAACGGCGCTACAGCCATTGCAGGCTTCACCAATGCACGTGCCCACTTTACGGCTTTCTGGAAAACCGCTACAGTAGCCGATGCGGGCGCACAGCCCGTGATCGCCTTCGATCCGGTCCACCAGCAATTCGCTGTCAGCTATTATCAAAAGGACAAGCAGGCCCTGCACCTGCTGAGAGCAGGCTACAAGCATGCCGGTACCTGGAAGGAGATCAGCAGCAATTACGCCGACTTTGCTGTACAGGATAACCCGGCAGCAGGCATTGCTGTCGACCCACAATACGGCCAGGCTGCCTTTATATGGAATACCGGTATCAGCAATGATGTGAACTTTGACGCAGAGTATAACCTGGCTCCTGCTACGCCCAATGTAATCGAAGCCCGCCGCGACCAGCAGGGTAATGTCGTTTCCTGGACAGCGGGTTCGGCCGAAGACAATGGCCTGATCGGGCTTGAACGCAGCGTTGACGGGCAGCATTTCCAGTCCCTGGCCAATGTACACCAGAAGGGCAGTCCTTTTCAAAATGAATTCCGGGACTTCGCGCCCGCCCGGGGCGTCAACTACTATCGCCTGAAGCTGGCGCAGGGCAGGTATTCAGCTGTTGCTGCCGTATTTGCCGACCAGCAGGCGGTATCGCAGCTGAAGCTGTTCCCCAACCCTGTGATCAACAAGCTTACTATAGCCACACCTGGCGCCGATGCCGGCGCCAGTGTAACGGTGCTCGATGCAACAGGCAAAGCCTGCCTGACCAGGGAGGCCACCGGCGCGCAAACCATGATCGACCTGCAGCAGCTGCCGGCCGGCAACTACATTATCCGTTATCACAGCGCGTCAGGCGACCGTTTCGAAAAGATCAGCAAGATCAACCGCTAAACGTATCCTGGTAAAAAAGAAAGCCCGGTTGTCTGCGACAACCGGGCTTTTTCACGCCTGTTGCCAGGTCGTGTTGTAGCGAAAATATTACAGGAGGAAAAAGATAAACAGAAAAAGGAGGACAAAAAAGAAATGCCAGCCCAAGACTGGGCCGGCAAGAAATCCTATCACCATGAAAGACACAAAGTTAGTAAACAATGCTATATCTGCGCCAGCATGATTCCCAATTAAAATAAAATAAAGAAAATACGGGATTCAAATAATTGAAAATTATTCATTTAGATGAATAAAAAATAACGTTAAAAGAAAGAAAACCGGTTAAGAAAGGGGCAAAACGGAGCGTACTAAAAAAAAGAAAGCCGACCCAAGAATGAGTCAGCCCCTATAAACCCTATCACCATGAAAACACAAATGTACATACAATAATTCATTTCTACATCAAATAGCCTCCTATTTTCATTTTCTTTACAAAAATCAAGGAAACCGGGAACTTTTTCAGCCAAAGTCCGGGGTGAGTGCCGCAAGCTGAACAAGGAGGAAATACACTGAAAAATAACAGAAAGAACACCTGGAAATGCCCAACAAATCCGCAGCTTATTTTGTATTTTAGGATAATGAACGCTCCTAAACAGATCATGGTTGCCGACGATGATTCCAGCATACTGGAAGTAGTGGGCAGTATGCTGGAATTTGCCGGGTACAGAGTAATCCATAGCCCTACTGCCGCCATGGCGCTGACCCCGCAGCAATTGCCCGATCTGTTCCTGCTTGATGTATGGATTGCCGGCACGGACGGAAGGGAGGTTTGCCGGCAGCTGAAGAAGCAGGAGTACACCCGCGACATACCCGTGATCCTGTTCTCTGCGAGCCGCGGTATTGAAGATTCTGCCCGGCGGGCCGGCGCCGACGACTTCCTGTCCAAGCCTTTCCAGATGACCGACCTACTCGAAAAGATCGAAGACCTGATCGCCTGAAGCACCGTAAAGGCCGGATAAGATTTTTCAATGGGTTTTGTAAAAACTAAAGGCAATCTTTAGGGCCTGAATCGATATCTACACACATTACATGGCTGAACATGATCTGGAAAGAAGGCTTAGCCTCCGCCAGGCCACCGCGATCAATATGATCGATATGGTGGGCATCGGACCCTTTATTACCCTGCCGATGGTGATCGGGATGATGAACGGGCCTTATTTTCTTTACGCCTGGGTAGCCGGCGCCATCCTGTCCTTCGTCGATGCCATGGTATGGAGCGAGTTGGGCGCTGCTTTTCCCAAAGCAGGCGGATCCTATAATTTTTTGAAAGAAGCTTACGGGGAAAAAGGAATGGGACGTTTCATGAGCTTTCTCTTCGTATGGCAGACCATGATACAGGCGCCGCTGGTGATTGCCTCGGCGGCCATCGGCTTCGCCACCTATCTGTCTTACCTGGTACCCTTGCCAGGATTGTGGTTCAAGGCTGCCAGCGGCACTGTCGTTGTCCTTATCATTATATTGCTGTACCGCCGCATAGAGACCATAGGCAGGATCAGCGTACTGCTGTGGGGCGGCGTGCTGGTAACGTTGCTCTGGATCATTGGCGGAGGGTTGGCGCATGGCCGTTTCCTGGAGCCGTTAAAACATATCAACGACGGGCTGAAGCTTAACTATGCTTTTATCGCTGCTATCGGCTATTCCAGCGTGAAAACCGTGTACAGCTACCTGGGCTACTACAATGTATGCCATCTCGGCGGAGAGATCATTAACCCTGCCAAAAACATACCACGGAGTATGTTTCTATCCATCGCCGGTATCGCTGTGCTTTACCTGCTGATGAACATCAGCGTCACGAGCGTGATCCCCTGGCATGAGATAAGGGAGCACGATTTTGTGCTCAGCCTGTTCATGCAGCGGCTGATGGGCAGCACAGCGGCAAAGGTGATCACTGTATTGATCCTTTGGGTGGCTTTTGCTTCCGTATTCTCCGCCACACTGGGCTACAGCCGCATTCCCTATGCTGCTGCAGCAGACGGGGCTTTCTTTAAAGTATTTGCCCGCCTGCACCCGACCCGCAAATTCCCTTACGTATCGCTGCTGGTGCTGGGCAGCGTCGCCTTTGTCTTCAGCCTGTTGTTCAAGCTGAAAGAGGTGATCAGTGCCATACTCGCAATGCGCATCCTGATCCAGTTCATCAGCCAGGCCATAGGGCTGCTGCTGCTGCGCCGCAAGCGCCGGGCCGCCGACTTTCCTTACAAAATGCCTTTCTTTCCCCTACCCGCCTTCCTGGCAATTGTAATGTGGGCAGCGCTGTACTGCGCTACCGGTACCCGGCTGATGCTGGCGGGCATCGGGGTGGCCGCACTGGGCACAGCGGTCTACCTTATCCAGGCCAGGATGCGCCGGGAATGGCCTTTCCGGCCGTACAAGCCGGAAGACAAAGGATTCAGATCACTTTAAGCCATTTCAGCAGCTCCGGCTTGTACACACCACCGATGGGCAGCTCGGCCTGGTCCAGCCGGATCATGTTGCCCGATATTTCTGTAATGAACTGTTTGTTGACCAGGTAGGATTTGTGTATCCGTACAAAATGGCCAAAAACGCCCAGCTCCTCTTCCATATTGCTCATCGTACCATGTACAATCATCTTTCTCGCCGTGGTATGCAGGATCATGTAGTTCTTCAGGCCTTCCACATAACGGATATCCCGGGCCTGCACCCTGACCAGCTTCCCGTCGCATTTCACAAAAATATCCTGCTGCACCGGAACGATTTTCTCCGGTAAGGCAGGGGTGACAGCCCTGGCTTTATCCACGGCTTTCAGGAAACGTTCGAAGGATACGGGCTTCAGCAGGTAATCGACTACATTCAGCTCGTAGCCGTCCAGCGCGTATTCCGTGTAGGCCGTTGTCAGGATGATCTTCGGCGGTTGCTTCAGTATTTTGATAAACTCCAGCCCGTTGATCTCGGGCATTTGTATATCGAGGAAAACAAGATCGACCTCCTGCTTGCTCAGCAGGGCAAAGGCCTGTAGCGCATTGTTGCATTTGGCTACCAGCTGCAGGCCTTCGGTGCGCGATATATAATGTTCGATCACATCCTGGGCCAGTATTTCGTCGTCGATGATGAGGCAGGTCATTCTGTGTTTAATTTTAAGGTGAGCTTCACTTGGAAGACGGCATTATGGTTATCAATGGTAAGGCGGTGCTTACCGGGATAAAGCAGCTCCAACCGTTTCCTGACATTTTCCAGGCCTATACCGCCGGCCTTATTGGTATGTGTACCGACATTCCGGGGCAGGTAATTGTTGACACATTCGAAATGCAGCAGCCAGCCAGGTTCCGTTTTGATGCTGATACGGACAAAGGCATCAGCCATACGGGAGTCCAGCCCATGCTTCACGGCATTCTCTACAAAGGCGATCAGCAGGACAGGAGCGATCTTTTCCTGCCTGGCATCCGCTGCTATATCGAGGCTGATCGCCTCTTTCCGCGCAATGCGGATGTGCTCGATGGCGATATAATCGCGCAGCATCTGCAGCTCTTTATCCAGCGGAACAAAGTCCTGCCGCGACTCGTAGAGCATGTACCGCAGGATGTCGGATAGTTTAAGGATAACACCTGGTGCGTCATCCGATTTTTTGAGCGAAAGGGAATAAATGCTGTTCAGCACATTGAATAAAAAATGCGGGTTGATCTGCGAGCGCAGCAGCATCAGCTCCGATTCCAGCTGCTTTTTCTCCAGCAGCTCATTGCGCCGGCGTTCGATAAAAAAGTACTGGGTAAGGCGGCCGATGGTAAAGATAATGAGCGTATCTCCTACCGCGCCCGTAAATACGCCCAAAAAATAATACCCATCAGATATGGCACCGGAACGGAGTACGGTATTGATAACGATATAATCGAATTTCCGGGTGCCGGGATAGCAGTGAATCAACCATTCACTATACCAGCCGATGATCGCCGTAAACAGGCAGGCGTGCAACAGCAATACCAACAGGTACCAGCCGTATCTCCTCCGGATGAGCAGGCGGGGAATGTAGATCATGGTATTGGCATAGATCATGACCGCCCATATGAGGTGCATCAATACCACGCTGAAAAAGTAACCGGTACTGTGCGGCGCAGCAGGATTGCTGCGGTTGTTGTTCCATACCGTATCGATCATGAAGTACCACACGTAAAGATTCAGCGCAATACGATGCGTCAGCAGCCTCAGGAGAAAATTGCCGGTCTTTTTCCACATAAGAGTATCCACCCGGAACGATCCGGCAGACAAAAATGAGCATTAGGAACGACATTGCTGTGCTCTTTTAGACCAAGCCCCCGTTTTTACTGACCAAACTGCCGGTGGTGCTGATCAATCCCAAACGGCACTTACGCTGTGTGTGTGTCTGCCACGTAGAGACCGCTGCAAGCGGCTACAGGTCTTTAAAGATCGCGCTCTCCGTATCGCCGGTAAACGCGCCCATGGCCTGCAACTCCTTTTTGTACTTATGGGTCCTGACCCAGTAAGCGACCAGGCCGATGAGATAAGCCATATTGGCGAGGTAGCTGAATAGTGCCGCGCCGGGTATGATCCCGATAAGCGTTGCCACTTTGGCCGCCGACATGAACATCCCAGTCTGAAAGGTAGGACGGTGCTCGATGGGGATCGACCGGCTGTCGTACTCGGCTTCGATCGAATCGGCGATGCGGTACACAATACGGAACTGCCACAGGATCACAAAGATGGTAATACCATAAACAAAAAGCCAGTAAACCCAGCCGATAGTAAAAATCCCCTTGCTGTAAAGCACGGGTAGCATCATGGTCAGCGCTACGTTCAGGAGGCCAACCAGGAGCAGCCATACCTGCGCCGGCGGCATACGGCGATTGAGCTCCCTAACGGCCTTCAGCAAATCGCTGAGATTCTTCAGGTAAAAGAAGAGGACAACGCTGCCCACAACAATGAACAGCAGGCTGGCTATGAGACGTCCCAATAAATAATCGTCCATATTACAAGCGGGCTATGGGTGTTTTTACATCGTGGTAGAAGAGAAAGCGCCATCCTTCGGCAGCTCCCTGTTCGGCCCATCGCGCTCTCAGCTCCATCGCTTTTTTCCCGTCATAATCGTACTTGGCCACATATTTCATCTTCATTTGCTTGTACTGTGGCGCTTCATCGCCGCCGTAAAAGATGATCCCTTCTTCGGATGGTATTTTGAATACGATATGCTGGGGGCAATGGCCGTCGGTATGAATATACTCGATATAGCCGTCGATAAGGCCGCTTTCTCCTTCCAGCCATTCGACGCGGTTGCTGTCCAGCAGGGGCAGCAGGTCGTCGACATAATAGGAAGGGAAACCTACCTGTTGGGCATAGGCCATTTCTTCCCGATAAACATAGAAAGTCGCATTGGAAAACAGGCTGAGGTCGAGCCCGCCGGCATGGTCCTTGTGCAGGTGTGACAGCAGGACCTTAGTCACATCGTCGGGATGGATATGATGCTGCGCCAGGTTGCCGGGCAGGTGGGCCTGTCCATCGGGATTATTGAAGCCCAGACCTGTATCGAGCAGGATCACATCTTTATCGTTTACCACGGCGAAGGGCTGCACTTCCACCAGGAGAGAGCCGGTGGGCCGGTCGTTAAGCTCATCGCTGCTCTCGTTAAAAGGCTGGAATATCTTGTCGTGCCCTATCGTAAAGGTACCCTCGGAGAGGGGGAATATCTGTGTCATATCTTAAACTTTAACCTGCATCGTTTCTGCCGGATGCAGCGGCAGCACTGTGCAATACGCCTATTCATTTCTTCTATTGCAGCAGGCTACACAGCGGGGAAGGGCCCCGATTGTCATAACTATATAGTACCTTTGCCCTCCAATATATTTTCTGCATGAATCCTCAAGACCGTTACGCCCTGCGAGGGGTATCTGCCCAAAAAGAAGAAGTACATCAGGCGGTGGCAAAGTTAGACAAAGGACTGTTTCCAAAAGCCTTTTGCAAAATTTATCCTGACTATTGGGCCAATGACAACGACTATTGCAACATCATGCATGCCGATGGCGCGGGCACCAAATCCATTCTGGCTTACCTCTACTGGAAAGAGACCGGCGATATGAGCGTATGGAAAGGTATTGCGATCGATTCCATAGTGATGAATATAGACGACATGCTGTGTGTAGGCGCTACCGGGCCCTTCACCTACTCTTCCACCATAGGCCGCAACAAGCACCTGATCCCCGGCGAGGTGATCGGTGCGATCATTAACGGTTCGCAGGAATTTTTCGATACGCTGAAAACCTACGGCATAGATGTCCATTTCATGGGCGGCGAAACAGCCGATGTGGGCGATGTGGTACGCACCGTGATCGTAGACGGCACCATGGCCGCCCGTATGCCCAGGAAGAAGATCGTTACCACAGATAATATCCGCCCCGGCGACGTTATTGTTTCTTTCGCGTCCTACGGCCAAGCTGTTTACGAAACAGAATACAACAGCGGTATCGGCAGCAATGGCCTTACCAGCGCACGTCATGAGCTGCTGCATCATGACTATGCTACCCGCTACCCGGAAAGCATCGATCCGGCACTGCCCAAAGAAGTAGTCTATAATGGCAAGTATAAAGTGACCGACGCTACCGGCACACCGCTGGATGCCGGCAGGCTGATCCTCTCCCCTACCCGCACTTACGCACCGCTGGTGCTGAAGGTCCTGGAACATCATTTCGAGCAGGTGCACGGTATTATCCATTGCAGCGGCGGTGGACAGACTAAATGCCTGCATTACCTGCCGCAGGGGCTCCGGGTGGTCAAAAATAACCTGCTACCGGCGCCGCCCATCTTCAGGATGATACAGGAAGCCGCCGGTACCGAATGGAAAGAAATGTACCAGGTGTTTAATATGGGTCAGCGGCTGGAGATCTTTACCGATGAGGACACGGCAAAAGCGCTCGTCAGGCTGGCTGCCACTTTTAACATAGAAGCACAGGTCAGCGGCTATGTGGAGGCAGCGGAAACGAACGGGTTGCGGATAGAAAGCGAATTCGGCACCTTTACCTACTAACCTGAAAATAGCTGCAGATCTGAACATCTCCAGCTATTTCTCTTTTAGCAATACCTGCAGGGACAGCCCCTGCCACCATAAACCGAATCAACAACAACAATGAATTTAGCAGAGATACAGAAGGCCACTAAAGCGGAAGTCAGACCGGGCGTAGAAGACAGAGTCATCAATGAGCTGCTGATCGACAGCAGAAAGATCATCAACCCTTCCAGGGCGATGTTCATTGCCATTAAAGGGTCGCATCGCGACGGACATGAGTTCATTGCCGATGCCTACAAAAAGGGCGTGCGTACTTTCCTGGTGAGCAGCGATACCCAGGATATGTATCCCGATGCTATTTTCCTGCAGGTGCAGGATACCCTCACGGCATTGCACCAGCTGGCCGCTGCGCACCGCAACCAATTCCATTTTCCCGTAATCGGCATTACCGGCAGCAACGGCAAGACCATCGTTAAGGAGTGGCTGTTCCAGCTATTGTCGGATAACTATAAGATCATCCGCAGCCCCAAAAGCTATAATTCGCAGATCGGCGTTCCCCTGTCGGTGTGGCGCATGCAGGAGCATCATACGCTGGGCATTTTCGAGGCGGGCATTTCCCAGCCCGGCGAGATGAGCCATTCGGAAAAAATACTGCATCCCGAGATCGGTATCTTTACCAATATCGGCGAGGCCCACAGCGAGGGCTTTCTCAACCTGCGCCAGAAGATCAATGAAAAGCTGGTGCTCTTCCGCCATTCGAAGGACCTGATCTATTGCAAAGACCACCACGAGCTGAACGAATGTATTGTGCAATACTGCCACCAAGTACGCAATGCGCCGGACAATCCCCTGCAGCTGTTTACCTGGTCGCAGAAATCGGAAGCTACTTTACGGATCACGCAGGTAGAAAAGGGCTCGGGCGCCACGCAGATCGGCGGCGTATACCGGGAGCAGGAAATGTCGATCCGCATTCCCTTCACCGATAACGCGTCGATCGAAAATGCAATCCACTGCTGGTGCCTGATGCTGCTGCTTCATATCGACGCGGAAACGATTGCCGAGCGGATGGAGAAATTGCACCCGGTGGCGATGCGGCTGGAATTGCTGCATGGCATGGACAACTGCACCATTATTAACGATACCTACAATTCGGATCTGACATCCCTCAATATTGCACTGGATTTCCTTGAGCAGCAGAAACAGCATCCGCGGCGCACCGTGATCCTGTCAGACATGCTGCAGATCGGCAAGCCTGATGGCGACTTATATACGGAGGTAGCCGAGCTGATCAGCCAGAAGAGCATTTCCCGCATCATCTGCATCGGACCTGCGCTAACCAAGCACAAAGCGGTATTCCGCCAGCATAAGAAGCTGCGCAGCATTTTTTTCAAGTCTACAGAAGACCTGCTGAAGAAGCTGCATATGATCACGTTCGAGAACGAGGCCATCCTGCTGAAAGGCGCACGGGCCTTCCGTTTTGAGAAGATCGAGAAGCTGCTCGAACAAAAGATACACAAAACAGTGCTGGAGATCAACCTCTCGGCGATACAGCACAACCTGAGTGTATACCGCAGCCTGCTGCCGCCCAAAGTGAAGACCATGGCCATGGTGAAAGCCTATTCGTATGGCAGCGGCAGCTACGAGATTGCCAACCTGCTGCAATTTGCAGGCGTGGATTATCTCACCGTGGCTTATGTCGATGAAGGTGTGGCGCTGAGAAAAGCGGGGATCACTGCGCCGATCATGGTTATGAGCCCGGAGTCGGGCGCCTTTGACCGTATGATCTCCTGGAAGCTGGAACCCGAGATCTTCAGCATCGAATCTCTCCGGAAGTTTACAGAGATCGCCCATACGCTCAACGCCCGCAATTACCCGGTACATATCAAGCTCGACACCGGCATGCACCGGCTCGGCTTTATGCCGCAGGAGCTGGACGGCCTTATCGAAGAGCTGAAAGAGAACGATGCGGCGAAAGTAGTGAGTATCTTCAGCCACCTGGCAGGCAGCGATGCCGCCGATTTTGACGGTTTCACGAAAGAGCAGGCTGCTGCTTTTACCCAGATGAGCAACCGCCTTATCGCGGCTTTGCCCAATAAGCCTTTGCTGCACCTTTGCAATTCCACAGGCATTACCAGGCATCCCGAGCTTTACTTCGATATGGTACGGCTCGGCGTAGGCATGTACGGCTACGATGCCAGCGGCAAAATACAGGCACAGCTGCGGCATATCGGCACGCTGAAGACCACCATTGCGCAGATCAAAGACCTGCCGGCGGGCGAGACAGTTGGCTACAGCCGCAAGGGCAAGCTGAAAAAGAACAGCAGGATTGCGACCGTAAGCATCGGCTATGCAGACGGCTATTTTCGCGACTTCGGCAATGGACAGGCCTATATGCTGCTGCACGGCAAGCAGGCGCCAGTGCTGGGTTCGGTTTGCATGGACATGTGTATGCTCGACATTACGGGTATTGAGCAGGCCAAAGTAGGCGACGAGGTGACCGTGTTCGGTGACGAGCTCCCGATAAGCCTCCTGGCTTCCTGGGCCAAAACCATTCCCTATGAGATCATGACAAGCATCTCCCAAAGGGTAAACCGGATCTATGTAAACGAATAAAGCCAGCCGGGATCGGTTGGCTGGCCTTAAAACAACGGCTTTCAGGCGGCTGCATCTTCAGGTGCAGCCGCTTTTTTGCTGCTGTAGCCAGCGCCTCATTGCTCTATTAATCCTTTTCGGTTTACCCGACAACCCACATATTAATGTTTTTTTTCTTCAAAACCTTACAAACTTCTTATTATATTTAACCTGTCTGCTAACGGGAACACCATCCCTTTGGTATAACCGATGATCCCGGCAGCGGGCCTCAACCAAACTTCTGAACATATGATCCTACGTCTACCCCGTTTTTTTGTTACGGTTCTTTCACTGCTTTGTTTTTTCCTTTTTCCCCAGTCGCTGCAGGCCCAGCTGCCCGATTGTACGCCCAGCGGCCATACCGTATATGTGCACACAGCCAATATCGAGAACTGGGATGTTACCCAGCCGCTGGTTACGGGCACCAATCCTTCGATCAATACTATTACCCTACCTCCCGGCGCTGTGGGCCTTGCGGTAAGCAAGAACCTGAACGATCCCACAGGCCCCTCGCCTACATTTTATACCAATGTTGGCGGCAACTACTATTATTACAACGGACCCGGCGGATGGGTCAATACGGGCCATACCGCTAACGCGGTAAACCTTGGCGGCGGCGGCGATTATTTATATTCGCTTGAAGGCGGCGGCGGCAATGTATACCGGTACGACGGCACCGGTAACGCCACCCTGGTGCTGACCGTGCCCGGCTTCAACGGCGGCGGCCCCTTCGATGTCGTTGGCGACTGCGCCGGTAACTTCTATATCCTTCGTACTGAAGCACCCGCCTGGCTGCGCAAATACAGCCCTACCGGCACCCTGCTCCAGGAGTGGGAAGTGGTCGGCGCGACCAATACCGGCTCCGGCGGCGGTTTTGCCATTATCGGCGACATGATGTACCACCACAATAATGGCCTGCAACAAGGCGTTATCGGCGCCACTACAGTTACCTGCTCACCCGTAAGCGGCCCCTTTCCCGGTCCCGGCGACTTTGCTTCCTGCCCTGTCGGCGGCGCGGGTGTCCCTTCTACCAAAGACACCGTCTACGGCTGTATCCCGGGTGCGGCCAAGACCATTACGGCTTCCGGCTCGGCGCCCTTTACCCACACCATCATCAGCGGCACCGGGACCATTACCGGCACCGGCCCCAATTTCGGTGTGACCAGCGATCAGCCGGTTACGATAGCGCTGACCTCAACCAGCAACTCCTCCTGTTCGCCTGTCGTTTTTGATACTATTATGGTTGTTCCTGCACCCACTGTCAATGCCGGTCCGGATGATACCCTGTACGGCTGCGCCCGGTACACCGGTACGCTCAATGGTGTGCTGACCGGCGGCACTTCCTGGATCAACTACACTTATAGCTGGACACCTGCAGGGCTGATTACTTCCGGGGCCAATACCGCCCATCCCGTGATTGCGCCGGTATCCGACACTACCTACAAGCTGACGATCACCACCAGCGCAGAGCAGGGCGGATGCACCATTTCCGACTCTGTCAGGATCAGTGTCGTGGATGAGTCTGTGGTACCCGATTACCAGTTCAGCATCAACCTGGGCTGTACTGAAGACACGGTGCATTTCACCAACCAATCTTTGCGCGGCACCAAAAGCTTCTGGAGCTTTGGCGATGGTCAGACAGACACCGCCCAGCACCCGCAACACATCTATACCAGCCAGGACAATTACCAGGTAAAGCTGATCTCCAGCAACTACCTCTGTAAAGACAGTGTGATCAAGATCGTCGATACCCGTCATCCCCTGTCCGCAGCTTTTGCTGCCGACCGCGATACCCTGTGCCAGGGATCGGTCGTTAATCTGACCAACAGCTCTACGGTAAGCCTGCAACCTGCCGGCTACTTCTGGGATTTCGGCGATGGCGCCAGCGCAACGGCGACCAGCCCGGCGCATACCTATACCGCTGCCGGGACCTACCGGATCATGCTTGCAGTGAAAGATGCGCTGCCCTGCTATGATACGGCTTACCAGATAGTGGTGGTGGACAGCACACCGCAGTTGCGCCTGCTGCTGGACAATCATGATATCTGTACCGGCCAGAGCGTTACGATCCTGGCCCAGCATACACTTTCGGGTAATACAGGTCTCGAATGGACCTTCGGCGACGGCAACCCGGCTGCAGATGTTAACCCGGCTACCCATGCTTATGAGCTGCCCGGCACCTATTTCATTCACCTGAAAGCACGCTACCGTGTGTGTGAAGACAAGGACGCGCAGGATTCCGTGAACGTGCACGCTCTGCCCCTGGTAAATCTCGGACCGGATACAACGCTATGCCTCGACGGCGCCCCCTTCTTCCTCAGCAATCTTGCGCTGGCCAACCCGGGCGACGGCTATCGCTGGAACACCGGCGATACCAGCAGCGTGCTGCGCATAGCGCACGACGGCACTTACAGCCTCACCGTAACCAACAGGTACGATTGTAATGCGACGGATGCTGTAGTGGTGAAAAAAGATTGCTACATCGACATTCCCAATTCCTTTACGCCCAACGGAGATGGCGTGAACGATTATTTCTTCCCCCGCCAATTGCTGAGCAGGAGCCTGGGAGCCTTTACTATGAAGGTATTCAACCGCTGGGGACAGGTTGTATATGAAACCAGCAACCGCAACGGCAGGGGATGGGATGGCCGCTTCAATGATAAAGAGCAACCCTCGGGCGTTTATATCTACCAGATCAATGTCGTGCTGGAAAACGGCCGCACCGAACAGTTCACGGGCAATGTGACCCTTCTGCGCTGATGCTGCCAATGATACAAGATACAAGCGGCCCCTCACCGGGCCGCTTTTTTTATACCTGCCGGCGGGCAGGCAGGGAGCGGCATTGCGGCTGCCTTACCCAACACAAAAAATAATCCTGCCGTCTTTGCATAATAGGAATAGAATGCTTATTATTGTGAGCAATTCTTTTGCCAAACTAATTATATATAATATCACAGGATGAATCTACGTAGACGTTATTGGGCATTGGCCACATCAGCAATCTTTACTGTAGCAGGCCTTAGTTCCTGCAAAGATTACAGCCCCGATGAGCCGCTCCCGGATGTTTATACCCGAACTTTGTTTGTCGCCAGCAACAACCAGATTGTATATGCTATCGATCCGATAAATCCCAACGACAAATGGAAATGGAAATTCCCTGTCGATGGTGAAGTGCAGGCAACACCGCTGCTGTATAACAAGAACGTCTATATCGCTACCTTAGCCGGCAATTTGTACCGCGTCGATGCCCAGTACGGCAAGCTTCAGACCAACCGCTCCTTCGGTGCAGGCGAGCCTATTGCCGGAACGCCCATTGTAAGGGATGGCATCCTGTATGTAACTGCGGGCAGCAAGATCTACGCGCTCGATCCCGGTTCGCTCAGCGATATTCCCACCATCACCCCTTACGATATCGGCGGCACTATCGTGGCCTCACCCACTACACACAACATTCCGGGCCAGGAACCCAAAGCTATCTTTGTGGCGGGCATGAACAACAAGATCGTTGCACTTAAGCCCGACCTTTCGCTTATATGGGAACGTACTCCCGACGAGGCCGGCGCGTTCTATTCTTCTCCCTGTGTGGCCAACGACAGCTTCATTTATATAGGCAACGACAACGGCTTCGTCTATTCATTCAAGATCCAGGACGGCACCGATAAATGGAAATTTCCTACCGGCGGCCAGGTACGCAGCTCCCCGATCCAGATCGGCGGTAATGTGCTGGTGGGCAGCAACGACCGATACCTGTATTCGGTCGATTCCGCTACCGGTCTGACGCGCTGGAAGGTGCTGACCGGAGACGGCGTTCAGTCATCGCCCTCTGTCTTCAACCAGTATGTCTATTTCGGCAGCTTTGATGGCAATATGTATTGCGTAGACATCATCGATGGTAATGTGAAATGGCAGATGAAGACCTTTGGCCTGATCAAATCTTCACCCACCATCTATAACGGTGACGTTTATTTCGGCAGTTTTGACAAGAACCTTTATCGCCTCGATGCGATGGACGGTTCGCAGAAATTCGTATTCAACATCAATGGGCAGATGGCGACCTCTCCCATTATCGATACCCTGGGTGGCGCTGCCGTCCCGTCTATCAGCGGCGATTACCGCTGGTAAGGTATAGCCCCAACGACAAGCGCCGCCGGAATGCTTCCGGCGGCGCTTGTCGTTGGGAGGTATTAGAGGTTAGACTTTGGAATTTGGAATCTTAGTACTTGATTCCTGATACCTGATTCTTTTTTTTCATGCCGATTATTTTCCTTTACTTAGTGGGGTACTAAATCATTACCTGTAAAAACTTGCCTATGTTAAAAATCGGAGATGAATTCCGCCACAAGTTCAGCTATAAGCAGCAGGACGTAGACGATTATGCCCGTATCAGCGGCGACACCAATCCTTTGCACATTGATCCCCAGGCCGGCAAAGAAAGCATGTTTGGACGCAATATCATCCACGGTTTCCTGGGCGCGAGCGTATTTACCAAAATCTTCGGCTCGCTCTGGTATTCTGACGGACATGTCTACCTGAACCAGACCATCAAATGGCTGAAGCCTATGTTTACCGGCCAGGAATATGAAGCCATGATCCGTGTAAAAGAGATTTTCCCTGAGAAGAACCGGGTCTTGTATGAGTGTGCGGTGTATGATGTGGCCAGCGGCGATCAAACTATTGCTGCCGAGGCCATGCTCATGAACAAAAAACAATATGTGTGGTAAGCATTACCATAGGTCAGGTAAACAAAATGGACTATCTAAAGAAAGATAGTCCATTTTGTTTACCTGTTCACAGATCGCGTTTAATAATGTTCCCGGTCTTCTTTCTTCAGCCACTGCTGAAAAACATCGAGCGCTTTCGTTTTGTCCAGGGCTATCATAGGGATCTTGCGCTGGTCCAGCGGCAATACCAGCTCGTCATAGATAAAAGAATCGTCAAACCCCGTACGGGCAGCATCTTCCCTGGTATTGGCATAAAAAACTTTTTCGGGTCGAGACCAGTAGATAGCACCCATGCACATGGGGCAGGGTTCGCAGGAGGTATAGATCGCACAGCCGCTGAGCTGATAAGTTTCCAGGTTGCGGCAGGCATCTCTTATGGCCATCACTTCGGCATGTGCTGTAGGGTCGTTGCCCGCCAGGACACTGTTCCAACCCCTGCCAACGACTACCCCGTCTTTTACGACGACACAGCCGAACGGACCACCCTGACCTTCTTCCATATGGCGCTGGCTCAGCAGCACGGCCTGTTCCATAAAGTACTCATCCTGATTCATCTTGCGCAAATTGGTATTTGGTAAAATAATGACCTGCAAACTTAGCGAGCTTTGGGGTAATTATCTTATTTTGCAAACCTAATATAAAAATAACATTCAGAGGATCACACACATGCTTAAAGTTGGCGTATTTGGTGCAGGACATCTCGGGAAAATTCACATCCAGCAATGGCTGGAAATACCGGGAGTTACTTTGGTCGGTTTTTACGACCCTAACGATGACCATGCCGCCAGCGCGATAACCCAATACCAGATAAAGCGTTATACCGACCCAGAAGCCCTTATTGCAGCTGCCGACGCTTTAGATATTGTGACAAATACCACTTCTCACTTTGAAATAGCCAAAGCTTGCCTGCTGCAATCTCGTCATTTATTTATTGAGAAGCCGATGACCCATACCATGGCGGAGGCCAGGGAGCTGGTCAAGCTGGTATCGGAGGCCAATGTCAAGTGCCAGGTGGGTCACGTGGAGCGCTACAACCCTGCTATGCTGGCCTTACGGAACAGGAAGCTGGAACCCATGTTCATCGAAACCCACCGCCTGGCGCAGTTCAACCCCAGGGGAACGGACGTGGCGGTGATCCTGGACCTGATGATCCACGATATCGACATCATCCTGCACCTGGTCAAATCGCCGGTAAGGCGTATATCGGCCAGTGGCGTAGCAGTGATCAGCGATACGGCTGATATTGCCAATGCGCGGATCGAATTTGACAACGGTTGTGTGGCCAACCTGACCGCCAGCAGGATATCGCTGAAGAAGATGCGGAAAATGAGGCTTTTCCAGCGTGACGCATATATCGGGATCGATTTCCTGGATAAAAAAACGGAGATCATCCGGATGAAAGGAGAAGAGGAAGACCGGGGCTTTTTTGATTTTCCCATCGAGCTCGGTGAAGGCAGGCAGAAGATCATATCGATCGATACGCCCAATATAAAACCGGTCAACTCCATCAGGGAAGAACTGGCAGATTTCGCCCTCTCGGTGCTGCAGGATAAGCCGGTAAGCGTTTCGGTATACGACGGATTGCATGCCATGGACGTCGCGCACCAGATACTGCAAAAAATGATTATACAAATGAACCCGGAGGCCAACGAAAAGAACAATGCCTGAGTAAACCGGATATATGCCTTATTGAAACGTCCTTTAACGAATAGTAAAACAGTAGCGTAGGAACCGGAATGAATTTGTCTGCGGCAAAGAGAAGTGCGATTGTCATTTTGATAATTTTGGATTACCTCACAGCGATCGCTGCCTGGCTGGTCTTTTGGCTGTACAGGCAGCATCTGCTGCACAATGCTTTCCCTTCTGTTTACCCCAACGAACGCAACTGGGGCCCGAGAGACTATATTATTTCCTTCCTTATCGTACCCACGTTCTGGACCATACTGCATTTCCTGTCGGGGGCTTACTTCGACCTGTACCGCAAGTCGCGCCTTGTAGAGATCTACAGAAGCCTTATTGTAGCCCTTATCGGCTCGCTGCTGGTAGGCATGGTCGCCTTCTCCAACGATACGGACAGCTTCAAGTACTTTTTCGAGATCACGCTCTGGTATTTCCTTACCCATACCCTCTTCCTGCTGAGCGCACGCCTGCTGTGGCTCTATAAGATCAAGAGAGACCTGCTCAAGGGTAAGATCGGCTACAACACCCTTATCGTGGGCGGCAATGGTAAAGCCACCAAGGTCTACAACGAGATCAAGAACAATTCGCATGTGCTGGGCAACGAAGTGATCGGCTTTGTGAGCGCAGATCATAATGTGGCGCCGCTCAATATCGGCAACGTGCCCGAGCTGGGAACAATCGACCAGCTGGAGCATATTATCGAAACCCACGGGATCGAAGAAGTGGTGATCGCCGTAGAATCGCACGAGCACAAGAAGCTGGAGCATATCCTCACCCAGCTCAGCTATACCCCAACGATCATTAAAGTGCTGCCCGACCTGTACGATATCATTTCCGGTTCGGTAAGGATCAATAACGTATTCGCGCCGGTGCTGATCAGCATTCACCCCGAGCTGCTGCCCGACTGGCAGAAGGTATGCAAGCGGGCGATCGACATTTTCAGTTCCCTCCTTGCGCTCATAGTGCTTTCGCCGCTCTACCTGCTCGCGGCCATTAAGGTAAAGCTTTCGTCTCCCGGGCCGCTTATTTACAAGCAGGAACGGATCGGTTTATTCGGAAGGCCTTTTTATATCTATAAGTTCCGTTCCATGTACGTCAATGCAGAAGCCGACGGACCGGCATTGAGCAGCGATGATGACAAACGTATAACCCCCTGGGGCAAAGTGATGCGCAAATGGCGTATCGACGAGCTGCCGCAATTTGTCAATATCCTGCAGGGACACATGTCGCTGGTAGGCCCCAGGCCCGAGCGGAAGTTCTTCATCGATAAGATCATTGCTACCCATCCGCATTACAAATACCTGCATCGCGTAAAGCCCGGCCTCACTTCCTGGGGTATGGTCCAATATGGCTATGCCGAAAACGTGGATCAGATGACAGAACGCATGAAATATGACCTTCTTTATATCGAAAACTGCTCCCTGGCGCTCGACATTAAGATCATGCTGTATACCATCAAGGTGCTGTTCCAGGGAAGGGGAAAATAAAAAGGTCCTGCAGCCCTCGATTATACGACATCTACGGTCCCCTTCTATATTTACAGCAGGTAGCGGCAATAAATTATCCCGTATAAAATCCGGCTTTTTCCTTTAACGATCAGATTCCGGATTGTCCTGAAAAAACAAGAGACCGTTCAAACTTGCTGTTGAACGGTCTCTTCAATAATTAAAAATCGGATTCGCTTATTTGAATGCATTGAACCCGGTCACATCCTGGCCGGTGATCAGCAGGTGGATATCATGCGTACCCTCGTAAGTGATCACGGATTCCAGGTTCATCATGTGGCGCATAATGCTGTATTCGCCGGTAATGCCCATACCGCCCAGTATCTGGCGGGCTTCGCGGGCAATAGTGATCGCTGTATGGCAGCTGTTGCGCTTGGCCATAGAGATCTGCTCGGGCGTGGCGCGGCCTTCGCTGCGCAGTACACCCAGGCGCCACACCAGCAGCTGGCCTTTGGTAATTTCGGTGATCATTTCAGCCAGCTTCTTCTGGGTCAGCTGGAAAGCGCCGATGGGCTTGCCAAACTGTATCCGCTGCTGGGAATAACGCAGCGCTGTGTCGTAGCAATCCATAGCACAGCCGAGCGCTCCCCAGGCAATGCCGAAACGGGCGCTGCTGAGACAGCCTAGGGGACCTTTCAGTCCCTCAACATTGGGCAGTATATTTTCTTTAGGCACTTTTACATTGTCAAATACCAGCTCGCCGGTAGCGGAAGCACGCAAGCTCCATTTACCATGTGTTTCGGGTGTGGTAAAACCTTCCATGCCGCGCTCTACAATCAGACCTTTGATCTTGCCTTCGGGGTTGCGGGCCCATACCACAGCGATATCTGCGAAAGGTGCGTTGGAGATCCACATTTTAGAGCCGTTCAGGATCACGTGGTCGCCTGCGTCGGTATAGTTGGACAGCATGCCGGCCGGGTTGGAACCATGATCAGGTTCGGTAAGGCCAAAGCAGCCCATCAGCTCGCCGCCGGCCAGCTTGGGCAGGTATTTCATTTTCTGCTCTTCGCTACCATAGGTCAGAATAGGATACATCACCAGGGAGCCCTGTACCGATGCGGTGGAACGGATACCGGAATCGCCGCGCTCCAGCTCCTGCATCATGATGCCATAGGAAATATAGTCAAGACCGGCACCGCCGTACTTCTGCGGTACGAATGGGCCAAAGCAGCCCTGCTCGCCCAGACCTTTAATGATCTGCCTGGGAAATTCTGCGCGTTGCGCATAATCCTCGATAATGGGAGAAATCTCCTTCTTGACATATGCCCGTACAGAATCACGGATCAGCTTGTGTTCGTCGGTCAGCAGCTCATCCAGCAGGTAGTAGTCGGGATGTTGATATAGGTCTTGAGCCATAAAATGAAATGATAATTTAAATCCGGCGCAAAGGTAACAATTTGGCACAAAGGATAGCTTTCGGCCCGAAAAGAAAACCATAGCGTCAGTGACAGGCCTGCGGTGGTCATCAAGAATAATTATATCTGTATAAATATACTATACTTTAATCTTTGCAAAAGCGGCCCTGGCAAGCCTTTTCATTTTTTCTCCTGCATCCGGTCCTGCAGGATAAGGGCCAGTACCTGCAGACAGATCAAAAATGGAACGAATTTTGCGGCATATTCCGGTGTGGAAAAGCCCGGTCAAAGCGTAGAAACGTTTTCCCTGTAAAAGGTTTTTTTTAACATGGACCGTTAAACTAAACCCAACGACGCTACGTTTTTAATTAGTCTTTCCGGAAAAGAGATATATTGATTACCTTGCGGGGTTTTTCCATCAGAAAGGCGTAAAATTTACATTCAAATAAATACCACACAATTATGAGGCAGCTAAAAATTGCTACTCAGATTACGAATCGTGATTCGCAAGCTGTAGAAAAGTACCTTCAGGAAATCAGCCGTATTTCAATGATCACTCCCGAAGAAGAAACTACGCTGGCGCAGAAGATTCACGTAGGAGACCAACGTGCGCTGGAGAAATTAGTAAAAGCTAACCTTCGTTTCGTTGTATCTGTAGCCAAACAATACCAGCACCAGGGCCTGTCCCTGAGCGACCTGATCAACGAGGGCAACCTCGGCCTGATCAAGGCGGCTCAGCGTTTCGATGAGACCAAGGGCTTTAAATTCATTTCTTATGCTGTATGGTGGATTCGTCAGTCTATCCTGCAGGCATTGGCCGAGCAGGGTCGCCTGGTACGTCTGCCCCAGAACAAGATCGGCACTTACAATAAGGCCAACAAAGCTTACATTGCTTTTGAACAGGAACATGAGCGCGAGCCTTCTACCGAAGAGCTGGCCAGCATCCTGGAAATGAGCGAGACCGAGATCGCCAATATTTTCAGCAGCAATACCCGCCACACTTCTCTCGATGCACCCGTGCATGAAGCAGAGGATGTAGCGATGGGCGATCTGCTGGAAGGCAGCAACGATACCGACGATACCGTGATGAAGGACTCCCTGAAAGCCGAGATCCAGCGTATCCTCAAATCCCTGAGCGTAAGGGAGGCCGAGATCATCTCCGCTTATTTCGGGCTGGAAGGCGACAGCGGCCCTTCTGTTGAAGAGATCGGACAGAAATACGACCTCACTAAAGAACGTATCCGCCAGATCAAAGAGCGCGCGATCAAGCGCCTGCAGAAAGCACGCTACAGCGGCTCCCTGAAATCTTACCTGGGGTAAAATATAATCTGATAACATTGCAAAAAGAACGCCCGGCTGAGCCGGGCGTTCTTTTTGCAATGCCCTGGAGATATCGGAGAGGTATCAATGGATCAATCAGAAAAGCCAGGGAAGCTAGTCGGGGACGAGCAACGGCCTGAATGGCGGCCGGATACAGATATTTCTTCGCTTCCCCGGTTTGGCTCCTACGGGATGATGCCAACTGCAAATGAGCGGCTCTGGTGGTCGGGAGGCTAAGCGGCACTGGTTTCGGATACTGCTCCCGCCGCAGATAGTTATTTATAAAAGCGTACAACACCATAAGCGCCCGCTAAAGCCGGGCGCTTATGGTATATGGTAAACCATTGCGTCGATCTAGTTCCGCGTTATTTTATGGGTGTAGCTCACTCCGGAACCGGAGAGGCCCAGGTAGTAAACACCAGGCGCAAGTGGCTCCAGGTTGAGCGAAAGTCCTTGTTTCAAAGCGTTGGGCTGAAGCTTCCGGCTGCGGATCAGGCGCCCCAGCCCATCGGTAAGGACCAGGGACAGCTCCGGATGGTTTTCGCGCGCGCTGATATGGATCACATCTTTCACAGGGTTGGGATAAAGTATAAGGCCCATCGTCATGTGGAGATCGTCTATGCCGGCCGGAATATCACTGATCGTGATCAGCAGCGAATCTTTTTTGGCCACATCGAACAGGGATACGGCCTTTGCCCAGACTGTCCCGTTGCTGAGGCCTGTAACCCTTGCCCCGGCAGCAGTTGCGGCGATGCTGGCATTACCCGTGCCCGGCACAATGCTCCAGGTCACATCGCCGTTGATGGAAAGCGGGTAGACAATCGCTTCAACATCCAGAACACTTCCTGTAGCGGCAATTTGCGCCGGCACGCCGCCTATGGTACGCACATCGATGCTATCCACCGCTGGCCCTTTCTTGCCATCATACACCGCAACGAACGTTCTGTCGGCATAAGTAAAATCTCCGCCGGCATAGACTTTGCCCAGGGGAGTTACCTGCATGGCGCGGATCCTGCCGTTTGCTTCCAGCGCGCCGGTGCCGGCGCCCAGCTCTTCCCAGGTCCCTCCGCTCCAACGGGCGACATATGGCTGACCGGCAGTGTTGGTAAAGTTTCCCGCAGCATATATTTTACCGGTTGCATCCACCGCCAGCTGCTCTATAGTGCCATTGGCATTCAGCGCGCCCAGCTCCGCCCATACCGTGCCGTTCCATTTTGCCACATAAGGATGAAAGGCGCTATTGGTAAAATTGCCGGCGGCATATACATTACCGGCAGCGTCACAGGCCAACGCAAGTATCTCCGCATTGGCGCCCAAAGTACCAGCCCCAAGCGCAGTCCAGGCGGTCCCGTCCCATTTGGCTACATACTTGCCCGCACTATGGGCAAAGTAACCGGCAGCATAGAAATTACCCGCCGCATCAGCCGCAAGGGCCATAATGGGGCTATCTGCATTCAGCGCACCTGCATCCGCACCCAGCTCCGTCCAGGCCGTTCCGTTCCAGTGGGCAACATAATATTTTCCTGCGCTATTGCGCAGATCGCCGGCGGCATAGACATCGGCCGGCGTATTGGCGCGGAGCGCCATAATAGATTCGCCAAAAGCAGCGTTCAATCCATTGGGATCCAGGTCTGTCCAGGTGCTGCCATTCCAGCGGGCCACGCGGGGCTTCCCGTTGCCGTTGACAAAATCGCCCGCCGCATACACATTGCCGGAAGCATCGGTGCCCAGCACTCTTACCACATCGTTGGTATTTAAACTATTCACGCCGGCGCCCAGCTCGGCCCATTGCGTGCCGTTCCACCAGGCAACATAGCTGCTTGCGCTGCTGTTCAAAGGGCCGGCAACATATACATTGCCCGCTGCAGAGGTCGTAACCGCCATTAGCGAATAATCAGCATTCCAGGAACTGAGGCCGGCGCCCAGCTCATACCAGCCTACCTGCGCCGATACGGCACGGCAAAAAATTGTCAGGAGCAACCCGATCGAAAAAATTCTTTGATACATATTCCCGGTTTATGGTTCTGTACGATTTCAGGGCTTGATTACCCTATACCTGAACAGACGGGTACGATAAACCGGCTCTTAGGTAGCGTGCATAAATACAGGTTTCCGGGTAGCATTTCCTAGGTTACTTTGCTCATTCTTACTTGATTAAAATATGCATTTGACAAACATTCCAATTTCTTCTTAAAACACAATCGCCTATTACTTGCTCTCTCCAAGTCATCTTGAATTAGGTATTCGCAGGAAATGAGACAGATTAGCTATAAGAAAGTGAGATAAAAACCACCCCGACAAAATGCTGGCAAAATCCATTTTTTGCATAAATTTCACATAATTTAGTATCATAAAGATTTTTTTACTTAAAACCAAACATTAAAAATGAAAAAGGTAACAATTCTTTTTGCAGCGCTCGTAATCGTTTATGCTGTAGGTTGCCATAAAAACGAGCAAATCAGCAAGACACAACAGTCAGCAATTGATTATGGTAAAAAAACGATGACAGCAACTTCATCAGGAAGTGACGAAATGCCTACCGATGGCCCCTATAAGGACTGGATAGCAAACGCAGTTAAGACAACAAACCCCGCCCGGCTGGTGGCTTTCCAGCAGGTATTTAATCCTACAGAGCCCCTTGCTCCTTACTTAAAGATGACTATGGTAAATGCAACTTTTCCGGGTATAGGCATGGAAAGCATTGGTGTAATATTAGAACCTGACCATAGCAACGACAGCAAGGTACAGGACTGGGGGATTTACACGGACCCAACTACCGGAGACCTATTTTATTACGGCTATGCCCTTGGTTGGGATGGATTATGGTATCCGGGGAAATTTTGGCTAATAGATGGCAAATGGGAGTTCTTCAGATTTCAACGTTTTGAACAGGAAGGAAATGATAAATGGCCGATTGAGAGCGGTATAGACATGGATAACCTTGCATACACTCCACTTATCAGAATCCTGTTAAAGTACATTGCATGATTTTAGAATCTGGGCACAATACGCAGCCTGATTGTTTAAATTTGAAACTATGAAATCACTCGTCTTTTTATCCGTTTTTTTGCTGCTAGGTAATACACTCAATGCTCAAAATATTGATAGCTTAAGAAACAAAAGCCAGGTCACGGATCATCGATTGACAGAAGATAATTTAATGAAAGAGCACAAAGGCATGTACCGGCAGACGGTTCCTTCTTATATTATAATTCTCAACTACAACCAGATAATCTCTATGACAGAATATCAACAAGTGAAAGGGAATGGTGATATAATTAAAGAGTATGTTATAGAGAATAAGTCTCCTAACGCTTCCGAAGTTGAGAAGATTAGAATTGTAGAATCGAAAAACAAGGACAAGTATAAAGACTTTGGCATAAAAGAGTAGCAAAAACGAAAGACCGTCCTAACAGGCGGTTTTTGTTCACTTCTGATCTTTCGTATAATGCAGCGCCCATACAGCCGCTTTCCGTTTCCTTCGGGTATAAGCCATTGTTATGGCACCGCGGGCCCGGAGCGCCTGCAACATCTGCGATAATACTGGATTCCGCTTCCGGTTCGATTACGGTTATACTTAAGCTCCCGGCCATCCTTCGAATTGCAGCCAAAACTTCCAGCCCCTGACCAAAGCTTCGATATCAGCCAGGAACGCCAAGGTGCTTTCAGCTGCGGCTGATGGATCCCGCACATCAAATTTGTATAGCAATTTGTGCCGGCAAAAATAGCCGGCCTCTCTTGAAATCCCGGTAACTCTTACTAATTTGCAGTACACCCAAATGCCGGACTTATTTCCCCGCTCATTCAAATCACCCGGATGATGAAATACCTGAAGAACAGCCTCGCTTTGCTCCTGCTTGCCCTATGTACAATGCCCACCCTCGCGCAAACCGGCATGCAGGTGAGACAAAACAATGCTGTAGCTGAGCAAGCAGCGACTGATAAGCTACAGGAGACATGGAACCGGTTTGCCGATGCCCTGCGCCTTGGTGATACGGCAAGCCTGAGAGCCTTATCCACACCTTATCTCCAGTGCTACAACTGCCCGGGAGACACTACATTCATTCCCTTTGCCCGTTTCAGGGATCATGTCCCGGAAATTTTCGGCGCCGCTACCCTTGCACGGCTGAAAGACAATACCAAGCTGCGTTTCATCGACAATGGCCATAATGCAGAACTTTATGCGACCAGCTGTGTGACCAAGCCCCTTCGCCTGTGGCAACCGCATTGCAAGGAAGTATTACTGACCTACATCGATCCTTCCACCGATTTTGAAGGGGCGCAACAGGCCTTCGCGTTTATCGAGACCAAAGAAGGTTTTAAGTTCTGCGGCTACTCCACGATCCCATAATTTTCCCGCAGTGATGAATACGCCCTGTTACGTGCTGGATCTACCAGCCCATGCGTTCCCGCAGGCGGAACAGTTGCTCGAAATGATGCCGCCCATGCCAGGCATACATGGCCGTCATCTCCCATAGCGGCACGCTACGCTGCGTTTCGGGATGAAAATAGGTTCGCTTCCAGTCTTCCGGCTGCAGGTGGTGCAGTACCGCCACCCAGCGGCGGTGCAGGACATGCAGCAAGGTAATGGATACATTCACCGGCAGCGCCGCTACATCGGGCAATTCCGCCCAGCGCTTTTCCGCGTAGGGTTTTATTTCGGGACTTTGCTCGGTCAGCGCCAGCTTCAGTCTTACATAGGCGTTAATATGGCTGTCGGCCATATGGTGCACGACCTGGTTCATGGTCCAGCCGCCGGGCCGGTAAGGTGTTTCCAGCTGCGCCTCATCCAGGTTCTCGATCACGTAATCGTACCATTTGGGCGTAGCCTCTATTTTAGTGATCCATTGCTGCAACAGGGTTTCATCGTAGGTTAATGGTGCTTCAAAGCGGCCTATCGGGTAGGCCAGCTGTTCCAGTTCTGGCGACATGAGTCAATTATTTCTGCCGAAGGTACGAAGCCATTTATTATATCGGCCGGCCATTGAGCTTCCAGGTTCCCAAAGGCCGCAAAACAATAGCCCGGCATTCAGCCGGGCTATATCTTCATGAGGAGAGGGGGTGGCTTGCTTAAGCCATTATTTTTTTACAACCATCTTCGTGTCGATCTTTTTGCCATTCAAAGAAACGGTAAGCATATAGGTACCAGCAGTAAGCTTTTTCACGTTTTCCATGCTCACCTGGTGGCCGCCTTTAGTTAGCGGCGCCTTGTATTGTCCTACCAGGCGACCGGCCATGTCGTGCAGCTCCAGGCTCAGGATACCGTCCTGCTTCAGGGAAACGAAGGTGTGCAGCACATCGGAGAAAGGATTGGGATAAGTGGTGATGGTTGTCGTTTCTTTTGCTGTTTCAACAGCTATGCCGGTTGTGTTACCAGGCCTGAACTGCGGATCACCCCATTTATGGAAAGCATGGTGCAGCTGGTACTCGCCGCTGGAAGGATCTACATCATAATAAGTAGCATACAGGAACATGCCTACACCTTTGAGACCGGTCTTGCTTAAAGCAATGCCGCTGGTAAAACCGGCGGGCATACTTGGCGTCTGGGCATGAGGCAGCTGCAGGTAGTCAGCCATGCTGGTTACAGCGGTTCCGCTGGCATTCATCTGGACACCCATATATTCATTGGCGCCGGCGCCATCGGTGGCATACCAGGTGATCATGATCTGCTCCACATTCGTGCTGGGATAGTCTGTTCCATAGCTGACAGCGGGGCTGAATACCTGGTAGCCTACTCCCAGGGGATCCAGGGGACTGTTGCCCAGCTGAACGCCTGATGTAGCTACCACTTCATGAGATGCGGCCATACTGGCATTTTTATGCTGGACGATCACGTTTATGCCATCGCTATAGGTATAAGCCCAGGAGCTGCCGGCAGGATTGGTCGATACCGAAAAGGCGGGGCAATCGAGCACCAGCCTGGAATTCAACCCGGGGCCCACATACTTGTTGTCGGGAGCAACCGGTGTTACCATACCGGACGAGGCAGCCAGTATGCTCATATCAACGGAAGTTTCCGTGATAAATCCGCCACCGGAGTAGACAAAATGCAGGGGATAGGCGATGCCGCTGTTGTTGACGGGTTCGATTACCCGGGTAAGAGCGATGTCGACACCTGTTTTATTGGCAGTACCGCTCAGGGTACTTACGCCGCTCCAGGCGCCGCTATTGTTCATATATACCATTGCCTGTATCCCTTTGTTGGCGCCAGGTTCTGTATTGACCCAGGCGATGGCGCCGTTATACACCTCCTGGAAGTCCATACGAATACGGCCGTAAGTAGGTGCATTCGACAGCTGCATATGATACACCAGGTTGTAGCCCGGAGCAGAAGCAGTCAGCTCATATGCATCCAGCATGTGCCCGGTGCCCGGTTTATAATAGGCTACCAGGATATCGGTGTTGTTGGTATTCGGATTCACCAGGCTGCCCACCTGCAGATCTTGTACTTCGTCATAGGGAATGGCGGTCTTCCACAGCAGATTGGTCGGGTTGTTGTATTCGGTCAGCAGCACCGTCACCTCATGCTTTCCGTTAACTACATCCTTGCTGTTCCAGGCAGCAAGGTAGAGATCTGTTCCTGTCCCGATAAAAGGCGACAGGTTGTCGAAACGGGTATAGCTACCGCTAAGGGAATAATTAGAGGTAACCTCCGCCTTTTCCATCTTCGGATCGCCAAAGGTAAATTCGTAGGCATTGGGCGGAGCAAAGAAGGGTTGTGCCTGCAGGCCCGCTGCATTAGCAGTACATAGAGCCGTAGCCACGGCAAGCTGCTTTAAAGTTTTTCGCATAGAAGGTATTTTGGTGTGAGAAAAATGCAATGATCATTTCAGGATAGACCGGCGCCCGGTCGGGCTATTACAACGTCTAAAATCAATTCAGGTATATGCAGCGGGTTATTGTTTTACAACCATCTTCGTGGCGATCTGCTTACCGTCCAAAGCAGCAGTAAGCATGTAGGTGCCGGCAGCAAGCTTTTTCACATTTTCCATGCTTACCTGGTGACCGCCTTTAGTTAAAGGCGCTTTGTATTCTCCTGCGAGACGGCCGGCCATATCATGCAGCTCCAGGCTCAGGATACCATCCTGCGGCAGGGAAACGAATGTGTGGAGCGCATCGGAGAAGGGATTGGGATAGGTAGTGATCGTTGTCATTTCCGTCGCCGCACCGGCAGATACGCCAGTTGTGTTTCCGGGCTTGAATACAACATCGCTCCATTTGTGGAAAGCATGGTGCAATTGATACAGGCCGGTAACCGGGTCAATGTCGTAGTAAGTAGCATACAGGAACTCACCCACCGATTTAGGGCCTGTTTTGCTCAGCGCGATACCGCTGCTGAAGTCGTGGGCCATCGTTGGCGTATTGGCATTGGGCAGCCTCAGGTAATCGGAGGTGCTGGTGATTGCAGTGCCGTTTGCGTTCATGCGCAAAGCCATATAACCATTATCGCCTGCGCCGTCTGTAGCATACCAGGTCACCATGATCTCCTCAGGCGAACCGTTGGGATAGCCCTGCCCGTAATTGATCGCCGGGCTGAACACCTGGTATACGCCACCCGCGGGGTCCAGAGGACTGTTGCCCAGCATGCCGCTGGTAACAATCGCCATATTGACCGCGCCCAGTGTTGCATTCCTGTTGCGTACGATCACATTAATGCCGTCACTGTAGGTATAGGCCCAGGCGCTGGGATTAGCAGCAACAGTCGAGGTCGAGAAATCCGCGCAATCCAACACCAGCCGGGAGGCCAGGCCGGCGCCGGCATAGTGGTTATCATTCACCGTTGGTGTAACCGTTCCTGGTGTAAGGGCCAACGTGCTCATATCGACAGAAGATTCCGTGATAAATCCACCGCCTGAGTAAACAAAATGCAATGGATAGCCTCCCCCCGGTCCGTTAATCTGGGTAATCGCAATATCGACACCTGTTTTATTCGCCGTTCCGCTCAGGGTGCTTATGCCACTCCAGGCATTATTGACATATACCTTGGCCTGGATGCCTTTGTTGGGCCCGGCTTCGGTATTCACCCAGGCAATGGCACAGTCATAGGTCGCATGAAAATCCATGCTGATACGGCCATAGGTGGGCGAATGCGACAAAGTAGTATGGCTGGCCAGGGAAGCGCCGGAGGGATCCAGCTTATAAACATCCAGCATATGGCCGATCCCCACCTCATAATAGGCGACCTGGATCTCGGTGTTGTTGCTTGCCGGGTTCCGCAGGCTGCCGACTTGCAGGTCCTGTATGCCGGTATAGGGAATAGATGTTTTCCAAAGGATATTGGTTGGATTATCCGGCTCGGTCAGCAGCACAGTCACCTCATGCCTGCCGCCGATGTCCTTGCTGTTCCAGCCGGCAACATACAGGTCGGCATAGGCCGATCCGATAGCAGGCGTCATATCAGGAAAATAAGCGTAACCCGCCCTGAGCGCGTAGCAGGAGGTATTCTGCGCCGGGGCCACGTGTGGATCGCCGAAAGTATATTCGGCAGCGCTGGGCGCAATAAAAACCTGCGCATGGAGACAGGCCGCATTTGCAGTAAGCAAAGATGCGGCTAAGGCAAACTGTTTTAAAGTTTGTAGCATAAAACGTGTTTTGGTGGTAAAAAAAGCTTGGTTAGATGTCCAGGTATCCGGGAGCGCTGCTGCTGCTTCCGGATAACCATGTAAAAAGGGCTGCTTCGAACTATAGGTCAAAAACAACACCTGGTGCCATCGTAAAAGTATTGCCCCTGGCCGAATGAGGAAACGGCTTCTTCACAAAAGCCCCGTTTTTCTTCATGAACCGGCATGTATATTTAAACCTGAATATTGCCACCGGCAAAAGCCCGGCCGATACCGGTCGGGCAGGAAACCACATTTTAGCGCACGATCTTAAAATGGCTGATCCTTGCTCCAGCCTGGCAGCATTGTTATTTCCGGGAGCGGCATCTGCGAAAAGCCGTTATACAAAAAAAGTGCCGGCCCTGCAAAGGGCCGGCACTTTTCTATATAGGTGAGCATTAATAACGGTAATGCTCCGGCTTGAACGGACCTTCCTGGGGAATGCCGAGGTAAGCAGCCTGTGCATCAGTGAGCACATCCAGCTCCACACCGATCTTAGCCAGGTGCAGGCGGGCTACTTTCTCATCCAGGTGCTTGGGCAGCACATATACTTTGTTCTCGTACTTATCGCTGTGCAGCCACAGTTCCAGCTGGGCCAGCACCTGGTTGGTAAAGGAATTGGACATCACGAAAGAGGGATGACCGGTAGCGCAGCCCAGATTCACCAGGCGGCCTTCTGCCAGCACGATCACGTCTTTACCATCTATATTATATAAGTCTACCTGGGGTTTGATGGTGTCTTTGGTATGACCGTAATTTTTATTCAGCCAGTCCATATCGATCTCGATATCGAAGTGGCCGATGTTGCACACAATCGCTTTATCCTTCATGGCTTTGAAGTGCTCGCCGGCGATGATGTCGCGGCAGCCCGTAGTGGTGACTACGATATCGGCTTCCTTAACAGCATCCACCATCTTCTTCACCTCGAAGCCTTCCATAGCAGCCTGCAGGGCGCAGATCGGATCGATCTCGGTCACGATCACGCGGGCGCCGGCGCCGCGCAGGGAATCGGCAGAACCTTTACCTACGTCGCCGAAACCAGCTACCACAGCCACTTTACCTGCCATCATCACATCAGTAGCGCGACGGATCGCATCTACCAGCGATTCGCGGCAGCCGTATTTGTTGTCGAATTTGGATTTGGTAACGCTGTCGTTCACATTGATCGCAGGCATGGGCAAGGTGCCTTTAGCCATGCGCTCGTACAGGCGGTGTACGCCGGTAGTGGTTTCTTCAGACAGGCCTTTGATACCCTGGATCAGCTCGGGATATTTATCGAAAACGATATTGGTCAGGTCGCCGCCATCATCGAGGATCATGTTCAGCGGACGGTCTTCGCTACCGAAGAACAGGGTCTGCTCGATGCACCAGTCGGCCTCTTCAAGTGTTTCTCCTTTCCAGGCAAATACAGGAATACCGGCAGCAGCGATCGCAGCAGCAGCGTGGTCCTGTGTAGAGAAGATATTGCAGGAGCTCCAGCGTACTTCAGCGCCCAGGGCGGTCAAGGTCTCGATCAGCACGGCAGTCTGGATGGTCATATGCAGGCAACCCGCGATACGGGCGCCTTTAAGGGGCTGCTGGGCAGCATATTCGGCGCGGATACTCATCAGGCCGGGCATCTCGGCTTCCGCCAGGCGGATCTCTTTGCGGCCCCATTCGGCCAGGCTGATATCTGCCACTTTGTAAGGCAGGCTCAGATCGATATTTTGCAAGCTGGTTGACATAAAATGAATTATTTTAAAAATTGATCCGGCAAAAGTAGTGTATCAGAATAAAATACCAGCACAAAGGCAAATTTTTGGAACAAACAAACAGAAATGAATAATTTTACAGAACAAAACTGTATTTTATAATGGAAAAGACGGGATCAAAAGAGCAGATGCCCACCGCCCTCGATGACAAGGACCTGGCCATCCTGCGCCTGCTGCAGCAAAATGCCAGGAGCACAGTTCGGGAAATTGCGGCCAGGGTGCACCTGAGCCCTACCCCGGTCCACGAGCGGATCAAAAGAATGGAAGAAGAAGGTGTGATACGACAATACGCTGCCCTGGTCGACCATACCAAGGTGGGCAAGGGATTGATGGTGATTTGCTATGTATCGCTGAAAGAGCACAATAAGCAGTCGGGCGCACGTTTTATTAAAACCATCCAGAACCTGCACGAGGTGATCGAGTGCTACAACATCAGCGGGGAGTTCGACTTCATGCTGAAGGTAGTGGCCGGCAGCATGGATGCCTATTACGACTTCCACGTGAACAAGCTGAGCCAGGTAGAGAATATGGGCAGGCTGCAAAGCATTTTTGTAATGGGCATTATCAAGCAGACCCACCAGCTGGTGAATTGAGAATCCGTCCGGTTCCTGCTACAGGTAAGAATAGCCAGGTAGCAGCCATGCACCAAGCTTTAGCTCTGGAACAAGAGATGATCGGCCTCAGCTGGGACAAACCCGGGTACCGGCAAACGATGCTCATCGGTAAGGTACCTGATCTTATATCCATGAAGAAGAAGCGTCCTTAACCCGTTGAAACGCCCGCTGATACTGTCTCCGGACGCCTGTCCAGTCGGATAAAGCTATAAGCCTTCACATGCAGATGTATTCCATAATAAGGGCTGGTCCTCCCGTCCAGCCCTTATTTATTAACCCTCCGCCATACTAGCGCCAGAAGGCATTCTCCTGGCCGATATCCGCAGTATACACCACCGCTTCCGTAATCTTGCCTCCTTCGATGGTATAGACATCGATGTTGTCCACGTTCAGCGTTTCCCCGCTGGCTTTGCTGGCTGTCCAGCGCAAATGACAGGCGGCCTGGTTGCCGTTAACGGCCAGCACTTTTATCTCAGCCAGCGCCAGCGTATCCCCCGACAGCTCAAACATTTTACCCACCATCTGGAATACTTCAGCGGCCGATTGCCTGCGGCCCGATACGGCATTACTGCCCGGCTGCGACCATTTCATTTCCGGCAGCAGGAGCGCTGCCAGCTGTTCCATATTCATCGTTTGCACGGCATTCAGAAAAGCCCCGGTTACTTTAAGTGTTTCGTTTTCCATTGTTATGTTTTTGAAGATCTAAAAAAATGATTAACAGTGCAAAACTACTCCGGGGTAAAGGCTTCAGCCTTACCAGAACGCGCCGGCGGTTTATCCTTTTGCGACAACTGCTTATTTTTTGTATATTAAAAAAACCGGCGGCCCAAAGACCACCGGCTACACACGCTGTTTTACCATGAAAACATATATAGGAACGGCTCAAGCCGGAAAGCGCATGGGAACCTGTATCTGCCGCAACAGCTCATCGATCGCGGTATTGCAGACCGCAACGGTATTGAATCCGGTGGCCATAGCAAACAGCTCATGGTAAATATGATGCCAGCCGGCAAAGCAGCTCCTGAGAAAACCGCGGATCGCTTCATGGCCGCCGGGCGCGCTGCCCGATACCCTTATCCGGTCCTGCAGCTGCAATATCATGCAATAAAAAACGAGGTCGCCGTTGGCATGGCGTTTAATAACAATGCCTTTTTCGTTGGCCAGCGCCACCACGGTATCCTGCTTCAGCAGGTCGCTGATGAGCAGCCGCCTGCCGCTGCCTTTCCTGATCACCGCCTGTATCATCGTATAGTCGGGATGCGCAGGCGCACCGGGATGCAGCAGGGATTGATATACCTGTACCGGGGTGCTGGCAGAGGCTTCGCCCATAGCGCGTGCATTCTTGTCGAACAGCTTCAGGCTGCCGGCGGATGGCGCTACCGGCGCCGGAAGGCCGGACAAGGTGTTCCGGGTTCCTCTGATAGTTGGCTGATCGTATATAGAGGACATAATGGGGGACATTTTGTAATTATTTGATTTGACGATACAAAAATACCCCGCTTACCATCCGGCGGAAAGGCTCTTTAGGCAGATACCGCAGGCGGAACGGTGAACGCTCTTTTTATTGCGGTAAACGGTTCGCCCCGAATGCCGGCGCCTGTCAGAAGAGTACCGGCGGGTGAAACAGGAAAGAAAGGAACCGGTATTGCTTCTGCTCGGCAATGCCATAGATATGCAGCAGTTGCCGTTGATGGCGCCGGTAGTGAAAGCAGACAAAATGCAACAGCTCGAGCCGGGTGATCGCGCCAAAGGCACGATGCGATACAATTTCCTCAAAGCTGCGCTGTGCCATAGTTTCCGCCAGGTCAGCAAACGAAAGGTCCAGTGCTGCGATCAGGCTGTCCTGCTCATATTTCTGTCTGCGCGGCCGTATGGCTTCCGCAGCGGGTAAGCGCGTGGAAAAATCAAGAAAGATGCCGGCCAGCTCCGGCACCCTTGCCGCAGCATCGCGACCGGCGGGCGCTCCCGGCTGTTCCAGCGCAGCGGCCACCGATTGGTTCGACAATAAAATGTGATCGGCCAGCTGCCCCGCGGTCCAGCTGTCTTTGAAAGGCTTTGTATTAAAACCTTTTTCGCTAAAAGCCAGCAATACCTGCTGCCATTCCCTTGCAGCATCCCTGAGCGCAGAAAGGACCTGCACGTCATCGTAAACATTCGTATTCATAACAGATCGGGTTTATAGGTTATTCTTTTTCCAGCACTATGCTCATCAGGTGATGCCAATGGTCGCCGGTGCGCTGCTCCCAGTCCCCGGATAAAGTACGGCCTTCGTTGCTGAAGCTGCCGCGGAAGCGCAATGCGGCTCCCCGGAAGCGCCATATGCCTGATTCACAGCTGGCCTGCATTTCTTCAACATTGCCCTGGTTATCGAAAGCCTGCATGAAGTAAAGTCCGCTTGTTTTGTCAACGCCGATGATCTCGAGCGCATACACCGGTTCGTCTCCTATCCGCACATTGACCCTGTGTTCCAGGAAATGGCGCCCGGGCAGCCATTCATAAACATCGCTGCCGGAGAGTTCCAGCATTTCGCCATGAGAATCTTTCACCCGGCCGGAGGTACGCCAGCGGCCGACAAAGGCGTTCAGCAAAGCATGCGCTGCAGATGGATATTGCGCGGCAATGCCATAGTCTTCGTTTAACGGTCAGTGTATTTATCCCTTGTGGTACTGCAGGTCAGGTTGACCGTAGTACCCGTCAATGCCGCAGCTCGGCCGGAAGCCAGGAACACCGCGGCTTCCGCAATATGCTGCATCAGCGGCAGCCTGCGCAGCATGGTATCGTCAACCAGCCTTTGCAGGGCAGCAACGACAGCCTCACCGCTTTCCTGTACAGCGTTTACTGTATGGAGCTGTCTTAATCGTATTTCATAGGAGGATAATGCAGCAGCCGGCGCCAGAGCCCCAGCTGACCTATGCAATAGGATTCCCGATCGGTGCAGAACAGCATAGTGTCCCGCAGGGTATACGGTCCGCCCGGCATTTCAAAAGGATCGGGTCCGTTCAGCTGCTCTTCGCTCAATCCGGCAAGGATATCCCGCAGCACCGGCGAAATGATCTTCCAATCTTTACGGAGCTCGTCCAGGGAAGGATAAGCTGCGCCGTCTTTGATCCCCTGGTGGTCCCGGAACAAGGCGTCTGAGGTTTGTACCAGCTCGCTGTTACCGATAAGCCGGGCCAGGAAGAAACGTTCCTGTACCAGGCTGCCGGCCAGCCAGGCCATGTGATTGGCAGGCGTATCCATTCTTTTTTGCGCATCGGCATCCGAAATACCATCAAGCACATTATGGAAGTAGCGGGTATGGGCGTCGTAAAGGAGCAAAGCAGCCTGTACGGCCGCGCTCACGGCTGTTGTAATTGACATTGTTGATCGTTTTATTGTGAGAGAATAAAAATTTACCAGGTCTGAATCACGGAAAGAATATTGCCTGCAGGATCCTTAAACCAGGCCTGCGCCACCTGCATCTCTTCAGAACGCATAATATTGTTCTCGTCCGTGTTCAGGTAAGGATAGCTTTCAAATACGACGCCGGCCTGCTTTAGTCCGGCAACAGCCTGCTGCACGTCTTTTACCTCGAAATTGAGTATGGTAAAGGTTGCCGGCTGATGGTCGGGCTTAGGGTAGACCAGTATTTTGCCGGCGCCGTCCAGGTGGAGCTGGAGCATCCCATGGTCTTCCGTTACTTTAATCTTCAGGCGGTCGGCATAAAATGCCTTTGCCGCAGCAATATCATCGGTGGAGAAGCTGCTGAATGCAGCGGTATTCTGTAGCATAGTCTGTCGTTGAGCTCGGTTAAACAATCGGCCGGCGTCAACGCAGATGATCATTGAACCCACCGGCGCCGGTAATGCCGGCATTTATTGGTAGTGTAAAGTTAGCCGACATTATCAGGAACGACAGGGGGTGTATCAGTCAAATCGCGGGGTGATTTGCGACATTACGAAAGCTTTAGCATTGGCGGCTGCAGCCGCCTGCCATCAGGCCTTTCCGTAAATGTTGTAATAGTTATAATCGGTCATGGGCGCATCGGTAAAGCCCAGGTTCCGGCCTATGGTGATCACCTGCCCGCGGTGATAAGTACCGTGGTTCACGCATTGGATCAGGTACTCGAAGTTGTTGAAGTTGCATTCAAACCAGGGACTGGTCACCAGGGTCTTATCCTGCAGGTCTTCTTCATTCATGTCCCGCACATAACCGGCCATTGCTTCTGAATGATCCAGCAAGGCCTGGAATGCCTCTTCCGCGGTGCATTCATCAGCAAAAGGCTGGAACTCCGTTTTGCTGATTACCGAAAACCAGTACTGTTGTGTCTGCAGGATGTGCACTAATGTCCGCCTGATGGTAGGAAAGCTGGAAGGCACTTCAGCTTCCATTAAAGAAGCCTCTTTTGTTCTCAGCCAGTTGACCAGGGTGGTATTGGCCCAGAGATTATAGGCGGCAAAATTTTTCATCGCGTAAGCGATCGCATTTTCCTGCAGGGCTGCAGTGGATTGTTCAGGGATCATATCATTGGCTTTTGATGATACCACAAAGTAACAATCTCTTACTGACAACCCTATGGCAGTGCCGGGAAAAGAAGAAAACATTTTCTTAAAAAAGCGGAAAACATGAGGCCAATCTACAGAAAACGATCTCTGAGCTCCGGCGCCGGCAACCAGCATTCCTCCTTGCGCCCCCACCAGCGGTAACGGTTCCGGGCGATCCATCGGTATAAAGGATCGCGCAGCCACGCCGGCAGCAGGATGAGGGGATAAAGCAAGCGGTACCAGCCGCGCAGCTTACCGGCAATGCGAAGAGCTGCCGATGAATATTGCCAGGCCTTCCCGTCCATGATCAGCACCAGGCTTTCCGGCGATTGCTTTATGGGAATGCCGTATGCTTCCAGGAGCGCCTGCCCCTGTTCCGATTGCAAAGATGTAAAGCGAAAAATGGCGCCGGGGTCATGACGGATAATCAGCTGGACAGCAGCGCTGCAAAGGTTACAGACGCCGTCAAAGAGCACGATCGCTTTCCCCGGCTGTTGCATGAATGCCTTCTTTTAGTTGAACATGATCTTCTGCGCCGTCCTGGCCAGCTGCTGCTCCCATTTCCAGGCGGTATCCATCATGGCATCCATATCGTAGGTGATATCCCAGCCCAACGCTGCACGCGCTTTTGCATTGTCGGCATATACAGCCACAACATCTCCTTCGCGGCGGGCGCCGATCTTATAGCTGAGCTTGCAGCCCGAAACCCGCTCGAAAGCGGCGATCAGCTCCAGCACGCTCACGCCGGCGCCGGTACCCAGGTTAAAGATCTCGCAGTCGGAGGCCAGGATATCGGCAAACGACGCAGACATCGCCAGGGTATGGGCATGAGCGACATCCATGACATGAATATAATCCCGGATACAGGAACCATCGCGGGTATCATAGTTATTGCCGAATACGGTCATGCTGTTGCGCTTGCCGATAGCAGTTTGTGTAATTACGGGCACCAGGTTTTCCGGCGTTTCATTCAGCTCGCCGATCAGCGACGTCGGATGCGCCCCAACCGGGTTGAAGTACCGGAGCAGGATCACCTTGAATCCCGGATTGGCTTTTACAAAATCGGCACAGATCTCCTCGCCCATTTGCTTGGTACGGGCATAGGGCGACTGGGCTTCCTTCATCGGCTCCAGCTCCGTAACCGGCAGGGTTTCGGCATTGCCGTATACCGAACAGGAAGAAGAGAATACGAAATTATCGACATCAAACTCCCGCGCACACTGCAGGATATTCAGCAGGGAGGTAAGGTTGTTCCGGAAATATTCCAGGGGCTTGTTTACCGACTCACCAACCGATTTATACGCAGCAAAATGAATAATACCGGCAATATCCTGGTTTTCCTCGAATACGGCTCTTACATCTTCCAGGTGGCAGAGATCCACCATATAGTTCTTCACAGGCTTTCCTACGATTTCCCCAACGCCATTCATCGTCTGCTGGAACCCACGGGAAAGATTATCAATGGAAATGACCTCGTAACCATTAGCGATTAAGTCTACGATAGTGTGGCTGCCTATGTAGCCGCAACCTCCGGTAACCAGTATTTTCTTCATATCAATCGGCGCATTTGAACGTCAAAGATACGTTGATCCGGTCAATTAAAATGCTTTCTCCGCCACAGTACCGGCTACCACGGCTACTGGTTACGGGGCTATAGGACTGGTGATCCACCAGGTCACCCCTGCGGGATCTTTCACACCGCAGGTACGGCCATAGGACTGGTCGGAAAGCGGCATTATGACAGTGGCGCCGGCCTGCTGCGCTTTTTCAAAAGAGGTGTCGGCATCGGTCACATTGATGAATAAGCCGGCGGCTTCGGCTTTCCATTGTTCCGTCGCATCGGCGCACATGACCGTGCTGTTCCCTATCCGGAGCTGGGCGTGCATTACCCGCGCCTTCTCTTCGGGCCGGCGTTCTTCAAGCTCCGTTTCTGCGCCGAACACTTCCCGGGCGAATTCGATAAAACGGGCCGCCCCATTGAGGATCAGGTAGGGCGTTACGGTTTGGGTATCTCGTGTATTGCTCATTGCTTTGCTTTTAAGAATAACACAAGCGATGCGCCAACGGTTGCAAAAAAAATAAAAACATTCCCGGCCACCGCCCGTTAGCTTAAAACGACTCTCATCAGGATATCGGTTTGCCGGTCGTCGCCCAGGTAAAACAGATGCGTATCGAAAGGCTCGAGCCCAAGCTTGCGGTAAAAGGCGATCGCCGCCTCGTTGTGTTCCCATACACCCAGCCATACCACGCTGCAGCCCTGCGTTTTAGCCAGTGCAAAAGCCTTGTCCATCAGCAATCTCCCGATACCCAGGCCTTTGTAGCTTTTGTCGACGTAGATACGCTCCACTTCGAGGCTGTCCTCCCCCAGCGGTTCTGTTTGCGCCGCACCGGTATTGACTTTCAGGTAACCGGCTACCAGCTCATTGACCAAGGCGAAAAAGAAAACGGAACCGGGCGTTGACAGCTCCCGCTGCAGGCGGTCCATAGTCATATGCTGGTCCAGGTAACGCTGCATGTTCTCCCGCGTATTGCTGGCGGCAAAGGTTTCTGTAAAGGTGCTGACACTGATCTCGCAAAGGGCTTCCAGCTCATCGGGATGGACCTCGCGCAAAACAATACCGGCGGCAGTAGCAGACATAAGAGAAAGATTGATCTTCCCTGTAAAGATAGTGCATTCCCGCTGTCACCTTGGAGACAAGCTATTTCAGCAGCCTTAAGGCCTGCTGCATATGCCGTTCATTGTGAGCCACCAGGAACCGGAAAACATCGCCCAGCTTCAGCCTGATCCAGCGGGCGATGGAAATGGGGATACGTACTTTGTCCATATCGGCCGCTCCGGCCTGTCGCAGGTAAGCCAGCAAGGTCTCCTGCTGCTCGATGAAGGTGGCGATCACGGCTACGGCATCCAAATCAGGCGCCGGGCGATGGTCCTTCGGCGCTTTGTATTTTTTCGCACCCGGCTCCATCATACGGGTAAAATAATTGCCAAGCCAGGTGCTGGTAAAGGTATCTGCCGTAACAGGCCTTGCACGGCTTAATCCTTTTTCAATTTCCGGGAGATAGTAGCGGCCGTAGCTGTTCAGGTGCTCGAGGCATTGGGCAATGCTCCAGCCGCCATCGGGGGCAGGTTGCAGCAACTGCTCCGGTTTCAGGTTCTGCAGCCGTGCGGTGGTAATCTGCAAATGTTGTTCCACGCGCTGTTCCAGGCTATGCAGCAAATCGGATTTCAGGATCGGTTTCATAAGCGTTTTGTACAATACAGGGCAAAAGTCGCACGCCGCGCTTTGTACATTCTTGGTAAAAACCAAGATTTTTCAGATACGAATGCTGTTGAGCAGCTTGCTGAAATTGGAGGGATCGATGCCCAGGTAATTGGCAAGGTACTTATGCGGTACCAGCTGAAGAATGTGCGGGCTGCGTTCCAGCAGCTTCCTGAACTTATCAGCAGAGGAATAACATTGCACTTCTGCCAGCCGCTCCAGCAGGCCCGATAACGCGCCCACCAGGCCGGTGCGGACCATAGCAGCTACCGTAATGCTCGATTCCATCAGCTGCGCCACATCCCTGTACGAAGCCCGGAGAAAGGAAGAAGCGGTAAGCGTTTCATAAGCATAGCGGGAAGGGCGCTGCAACATCATGGCATCGAGCACACCGCCGAAAGAAGGTGCATAGGTAAAGACAAGCGTTGCTTCCCTGCCCTCGTCGTCGAAATAATAGACGCGCTGTACCCCTTCCGTCACGAAATACAGGTAAGGCTCCGGGCCGCCGATCCTTGTCAGCACCTCTTTACGACCGGCGCGAAAGGGTTGCCATATGCCGGAGAAGGCTTCCCAGTCCTTTGGAGGAAGGGGAAAAACCGCATCCGTAAATGCTTTCAGCCGAACCAGGTCTTCTTCCATAAGGGATCAGGATTCTTCCTCGAAATAGATCTTATAAAACTTACGACCGTCATCGTCCATACCCTGCTCGATCAGGTCGCGGTCGCCATGAATGTAGATATGAAAGTTCTTATCGAGCTTCAGCACGCTCTTGAATATCCGCTCCTGCTTCTTAACTGCCATGGGCGAGATGTCAAAGCGATCGGAGAGCTGCAGATCATGGTCCTGCCGGTAATGCTCATCGTAAGTATTGAACGACTGAATAATGCCTTTATCCTGGAATACCGTCTCCACAAATTCGTCCTTATCGAAAGTGTCGTTATGCTTGAAGTAATTAACGGAGCGGTTGAGAAAGTCGATCTGGTCGGCTTTCGACACTTCAAAGTCTTCCGTCAGCTGCTTGGTCACATAGTTCCTGGCGATGCTGAGAAAGTCTTTTGTATTGTGGTAGTCGTTGCTGATGGGCGTAATGCTGAGGAAATTATCTTTCCAGTATTGCGCATCGCCCGAGCGCTGCGCGTCGATCATGCAGAGGCGGTAGCCTTCCCCTCGCTCATCGTCGAAAATGAGGCAGCCTTTTTCCAGCTTGTTCACATTGATGCCATCTTCGTGACGGATCTTAAAATCTTCGCTGGTGGCGTCGATCTTGAGAAAAGTATCTTTATTCTCCGACTTGAAGATACCGATCGCGCGCGCGGTACGCTCTTCCATCACCAGGTCGGTAAAATAGCAGACGCACAGCTCGCCCGCGCCTACCTTGGGATGTACCGATTGCTCGTACAAGTGCTTGGCGATCTCTATCGATTGCTGGTGCAGGGTTTCAGGCCGGTCGAAGATCTTTGTCACATAGGTATACACCTCGTTCAGCGAAAGATCGGTAGGATGGCTGAAACGGTACAGCTCGCTGGTATTGAAGGGGTGAATGAAATACTTCAGCAGGACAGTGGGCGTGTATTCGTCTTCAAACTGCACCGGCTCCTTCGACAGATGCATCCCGTCATCGGTAAGCTTATTGCCCACCTTATGCACGGCAATGCTTTTGATACCGGCGTTTTCGTAATCAATCATGTGCGGAAAATAGAAATAGAACGGCTGCAAAAATAGCGCAAAAACACACGTCATCATATGCTGCACGGATACAAAAAAGCTGCCCGGAACCAACATCCGGGCAGCTTTGTATTTCTTCGCGGAGACCGGCTTAAGCGCCGATCAGCGCTACGCTGCGGTTCACAAAATCGGTAAGATCGGCGCCGGTAAGCATTCCCTGCGACAGCAGGGCCAGGTCGAAGGCCTGGCGCGCCAGGCGGCTCTGCGTTTCGCTGTCCTTTTCTTCCAGCATCCGGCGGATCAGCTTATGGTTGCCGTTCACCGATACTTTATAGTTATCGGGAAGATTGCCGTAAAAGCCCATCATACCACCACCGCCCGTACGGGCCATATCTTTCATCCGGCGCATGAACTCGTCCATGGTTACGGTTACCGGCAGCTCTTCCGGATGCAGACCGGTCACTTCCACGTTCATGGTCGTCTTATTGATCGCTTTTTCAAACAGCTCTTTCACCAGCTTGCTCTGGTCTTCGCTCAGCACGCTTTCGATCTTTTCGTCTTTGGCGATCAGGTTATCGACCACGTCGGCATCGACACGCTTCAGCGAGGTCTTTTCCAGCTTCTGCTCCAGCTGTGCAATGAAGTGTGTATCGATAGGCGAATTCATTTCCAGCACATCATAGCCTTTCTTTTCTGCCGTATGGATAAAGGTATGCTGCTTGCCGGTATCATTGCTGTACAGGTACACAACAGTATCGTTCTTATCGGTCTGCAGTCCCTGCACTTTCTCTTTATATTCAGGAAGCGTAAAGAATTCTTTCTTTACATTCTGCAGCAGCACGAAGTCCTTAGCACGGTCGTAGAATTTCTCTTCGGTGATCATGCCGTATTTCACGAACAGGCCGATGTCGATCCATTTTTCTTCATAGCCCTTACGATCCGCCTTGAACAGCTCGTTCAGCTTATCGGCCACTTTTTTGGTGATATAGTTGTTGATCTTTTTTACATTGCCGTCGGCCTGGAGGAAGCTCCTGGACACGTTCAGCGGGATATCGGGGCTATCGATCACACCATGCAGCAGCATCAGGAATTCGGGAACAATGTCTTTCACTTCGTCGGTAATGAACACCTGGCGGCTGAACAGCTTGATCTTGTTGCGCTGCAGCTCAAAGTCGTTCTTCACTTTGGGGAAGTACAGCACGCCGGTCAGGTTGAAGGGATAATCGACATTGAGGTGGATCCAGAACAGCGGCGCCTCCGACATGGGATACAGCTCGCGGTAGAAGTCCAGGTAATCTTCATCTTTCAGCTCGGAAGGGGCCTTGGTCCAGATGGGCGCCGTGTTGTTGATAATATCGTCGACCTCGATCTCTTTGAATTTAGGCTTGCCTTCTTCATCTTCGCCATCCGGCTCTCTTTCCGTCCGGGTGCCGAACTTGATCGGTACGGGCAGGAAGCGGCAATATTTATCAAGAATGCTCCGCAAGCGGTACTCGTCCAGGAATTCTTCCGCCTCTTCGTTGAGGTGCAGAATGATATCGGTTCCCCTTTCGGTACGGTCGCCATCGGTGATCTCGAATTCGGTGCTGCCGTCGCAGATCCAGCGGGCCGGCTGCGCCCCTTCCTGATAAGAGAGCGTATTGATCTCTACCTTGTGAGACACCATGAAAGCGGAATAGAAGCCCAGACCGAATTTACCGATGATCTCATTGGCATCTTTGGCTTCCTTGAACTTTTCCATAAACTCGGTAGCACCGGAAAAGGCCACCTGGTTGATGTATTTCTTGATCTCCTCGGAGGTCATACCGATACCACGATCGCTGATCGTAATCGTCTTCTGGTCTTTATCCAGCTTCACTTCTACCATCAGCTCACCGGTTTCGCCCTTAAACTCGCCCAGCGAAGCCAGGCGCTTCAACTTCTGGGTAGCATCGACGGCGTTGGATACCAGCTCACGAAGAAAAATCTCGTTGTCGGAGTATAAAAACTTTTTAATGATCGGAAAAATGTTTTCCGTGTGTATGGATATATTTCCTTTTTCCTGCATAAGGCTTATGTTTTAAGGAGTGATTGTCGTTGTAGCAAGAACAAAGGTTATTCCAAAGGCCGGGCAATTGCCAAATTGACATTTTCTATACTTTTTGTGGAACCAGAGTGCTTTTTTTTCAGCATCTGCTCCCCTTTGCCTGACAATTCTGCCCGTTGCTTGCATGTTTACAGTGTTTTAAACTTTAAATCAAGATAAATACCAAAAAAGCTTTGACCCTTACCTATGGCCAAAACCTGAAGAGATGAAAATCTATGTTCCATTTTGCGAAACATTGTCTCTAAACCCGGTCTTACTGGTCTGCAATGACGACACTATCCTTAGCAAATCATTAACCCGGTGCATTAAACGAAAATGCTCGCTGCTGATCAAAGAAATAAAACAGGAACATTATGAAAAAGGTAATGATAGCGCTCCTGCTTCTGGGAGCAACAGCGATGACCAGGGAAGCCACAGCACAGATCAGCGTCAACATCAACATAGGCAGCCAGCCGGCCTGGGGCCCTACCGGCTACGATTATGCCGGTTACTATTATCTTCCCGATATCAACTGCTATTACGATATCGGCAGGGGCCAGTTCATCTATCCCAACGGCAGCCGCTGGGTATATGCCCGCAACCTGCCCGGAAGATACCGGAACGTCAACCTTTACAATACTTATAAGGTAGTGATCAACCGGCCCAGCCCCTTCCGCAACAACCGCGACGACATCAACCGCTATGCACGGTATAAGGGCGTACACAGCCAGCCGGTGATCCGCGATAGCCGCGACAGCCGCTACTATGCCAGCAAGGGTCACCCGATGCACCAGCAATGGGAAAAGGATCATGGACGCGTGGACGCAGGTCCCAGGGGCGACCGGGGTAACCGCGGCAATCATTATGGACGTCGTTAAGATAAAGAATATTACAGGGCTGATCGTGTGGGATAGAGGTGTGAAAAGGGAGCCGTCCGGGAGGGCGGCTCTTTTATTGCGACTGATTGTACGATTAATGTGACACTGCGCCGCAACGCGCATGTATAAAACAGACTTTGCGAATTACTACAAACATTTGGTCTCTAAGGGACCCGTCCACCTCTGATACTTTGCGAAACTTTGCAGTTACCTCCGCGAGCTTTGCGGTTATTTTTTCTTTACGAAAAATGCCAGGATATTGAGAAAATTGTCGACAAAAAGGTAAAGATGTAAACGATTTAATACTTAACTTTGGTATAGTAATCTGGTATGGACCTGATCTCGAAATTCACGAAGGAAATCACCCTGGTCAACCTGGCGTTCAAGCAATTCCTGCAGGCCAAGCTGAGGGAGAACAACATCGATCTTACGTTTGAGATGATGCAGATCCTGTATTGCCTCTGGAACAAGGACGGCATCAACCAGCAGGAGATCGCCAACATCACGGCCAAGGATAAGGCCAGCGTGACCTATGTGCTGGACAACCTGGTCAAACGCGACCTGGTCTATCGCCAGGAAGGCGTGGACCGGCGCAACAAGATCATCTACCTGACACCCGGGGGCAAAGCCATGAAGAAAAAGGTACAGCCCTGGATACGCGCGCTGAACCATACGGCTAAGCAGAATGTAGCTGTGGAGCAGCTGGAAGACCTGATCGGTGTGATGACGCGTATCAGGAAAAACCTGAACGTCACCTGATTTTTTTTGCTTTATTAGTTTAGCTCTATACTGTTTACTATTTGATCATATTTTCCGATTACCTTTCAAATTCCCGGTTGTATGAAACCCGAAATACTGGTGTTTACCGCCTTTACCGAAACCTCCCGCAACGCTCTGGAATATGCCTGCGCTATGGCAAAAGACAGGGATTATTCCCTGGTGCTGACCCACACTTATGATCCGCCGCTCAATTATGCCGCCGATGCCCTGGCTTTTTCCAGCATTCACTCCAGCATGGAGCATACCGAAGACAGGCTGCAAGCCGAAGCCGACTGGGCCAGGGAGCAGTTTCCCGACCTGCAGCTTGTTCATAAGCTCACCTTCGGTAAACCTGCCGATTGCATGAATGAGCTGCTGGGCGAGTACCGCATCGATTTCCTGATCGTAGGCGCACCACAGAGCAACGGCGAATTCTGGGGCTGGAACGATGAGTTTGTCGACACCATTAATCAGTTGCCGATACCGGTGCTCATTATTCCCCGTTCGGTGCGTTACCAGCAGATTGCCCATATCGGCTTCGCCAGCGACTACGCCAAGCCCCTGCTGCCGCAGCAGCTGGACTTTATGAAGCGGGTGCTCGACGCAGGCCCTGCACAACTGCATATTATCCATGTCAGCGTACCCGATAAAAAGAACGATCTGAAAAGGCAGGAGCACCGCAATATGCTGGAAGGTATGCTACAGGATTACCAGCCTGTTTATGCCTCTATTGAGAATACCGACGTGGTGGCCACCATTATCCGGTACATCCGCGCCCACGACATACAGCTGCTGATCGTGATCCCGCACCGCCACGGCATCTGGTACAGTATCTTTAACCAGGTGCACAGCCGCAGGCTCACCCGGATCAACCATCTTCCCATCCTCGCTCTGCCCGATTAATCATGCCGGTCCGCAGCGACCGGTCACAACATATAGCAACAGAAAAATTTTATGGGGCTCTAAGATTTGCCTTGCTCCTGCCGTCATATAGGTAGGAGTAAAGGCAGATCCATGAAAGCGTGGTAGCACAGCCCCGGCCGACCCTGCCTTTACTGCCTGTCACCAAATAGCGGCTTTTCAGCCTCCCCGGGTGGCCCGGTACCAGTTGCGGCTGGCGCAATTTATGTATTTTGTACCGTCAGTGACTGTAAACAGCATCTCTGAAGGAGAGAACGTAAACACCCAAAAGCGGGACTCCACGCTTAATGGCATTAGACGAGCAGAGGCTACATATCGTTATTGAGGGCTGTGTCCGGGGAGATGCCGGGATGCAGAAGGAGCTCTATTATGCCTGTTACAGTGACCTGATGAAAGTCGCGATCCGCTATGCCGGCAACCGTGAAGACGCTGAACAATGGGTGCACGACGGCTTTTTGAAGATTTTCGACCATCTCGGCAAATTCCGCTTCGAGGGCTCTTTCGAGGGATGGACCCGTAAGATCATGACCAGGGTATGCATCGACCAGCTGCGCAGCAGCAATACCCTGAAGTTTGAGATAGATCAGCACACGGTCTACAGCAATTATGAACATCCTGCACACGAAGGCTTCACCGATAATGAGGTTTTACAGAAATTTTCGGCCCGTGACGTACTCCACCTGCTCAATATATTACCGGAAAAGCAAAAGGTAGTATTCAACCTCCATGTTTTCGAGGGATACAACCATAAAGAGATTGCAGCGCTGCTGCAGATTACGGAAAATCATTCTTACTGGCTGCTGCACCAGGCCCGGAAAACCTTACGGGAAAAATGCGGCAACCTAACATCTAATCAAACAAGCGTATGAACACCAGTGAACTGGAACAGCGGATGAGGGAAGCGATGGCGGAGCAGGAATATGCTCCTCCCGCGGTGGCCTGGGAGCAACTGAAGCAGGAGCTTCATCCGCCGGCAGCTGCTTCTAAAGCTGTATTCCTGTTCCCGGCCTGGAAAGCCGCCGCAGCGGTGGCGCTGGTGCTGGGCACTGCCTTTACTATTTACTTCCTGCAGCCCCGGAACCGGGAACAAGCGCCGGAGATCGCCGGGAAGCCGGCTGCCGTACCTGCTGCTCCTGCAACTACGCGGAACGTTGCCGCGGCTCCTTCAACAGTACCGGGAACAGTATCCTCTAAACAGGAACCAACACCTTCCGGACCTACGCCGGTATCACCGCCAGCTAGTCCTATTCAAAAGCAGGAAGGGCATACCGCCACCAACCCTCCAGTTGCAGCGGTACCTGCAGCGCAACAACCCTCCGGCCGGCCGGAGCAGCCCATGGAGACTACCGCGCCGGCAGCACCGCACAAGCAACAGGCAGATCGCAGGAGTACAGCTGCAGGTATAAATCAATTATACCCGGCTTATGCTATGGAACCCGACCGGGCCAGGGAAGGAAAGCTTAACCTGGGTATCGCCGCCAATGTAGGCAAACCCAGCCTCGGCAATTTCCAGTATAATGTCGGGGTGGTGGCCCGCAGACAATTGGGCGACCGGTTCTTTGCCGAAGCCACGGTGGCCCTGGCCTCCACCCAGGTCAATTATTCGGAACGGATCGTATCGAGCGACAAGTCGGGAGGAGGCCTGGGCAGCAGCGATGGCGGCTTTACCGGTATCGGGAAAATAAACAGCACGGATGCCCGCTATGTGAACAACATCCTGGCTGTTGGTATCGCGCCGGCTTTCGGTGTAAAAGCGACCCGCGACCTTTCGGTTTCTGTAGGCGGCGACCTGTACAAAAGCCTGAACCGCACCCTGGACCTGCAGCAGGACCCTGGCCAGCTGGACAAGGCCGGCTACAGCAATGTCGCTACCGATAAAAATGTAAGCGACTGGGATGCGGGCGTCAAGGCCCAGGTGGATTACCGCGTATGGCAAAAGCTTTCGCTCAACATGCAATACCGCCAGGGCCTCACCCGGTTTATCCTGGTCGACGGCAAGCCCATTACCAATTCTACTTTCAATATCGGTATGAAATATTATATCGGCCGTTAAAAAGCCGGGGGCAGTTCTGTCCGGCTGCGGCGCGGCGGGCACTATCCTGACAAGCTGCTATCAAATCAAAGGAAGCGTAAAAGGACCGTTCTAGATCCGGGGGAACACGGATAGAGCAGCACCGCATATGGTATTCTTCATGGTATGGTAAGGCGAACGCACAGATCAAAGCCATGCCGGTTATCGTGAAAAAGAAAGCCTTCATTTGCCCAAGATAACCTTTTTACATGGGCCTCACCATTTCTTCTTACCTTCGCGGCGCTTTTGGTTTCTTCGATTGAAGAATTAAAAGGGAACCCCGTGCAAACCGGGGGCTGTTCCCGCAACTGTAAAGCCTGTAAACGCATTTCAAAAAGCCACTGTCTGCAAGATGGGAAGGCGAAATGTAATAGGCTGAGCCAGGAGACCTGCCAGCAAGCATATTGTATTTGGTTTTCGGAGAAAAAACGTAAATGCAGCTGCTTCCTTCCCGGTAGTTTCCTGCAATTCATTTTCCGTTATTGTTTATCGTTTAAATCCTGGAAAGGAGATGAAAAAATGTTTACTCAGCATTGTGGCCTTTTGCTGCATGCAAACCCTGGTTGCGCAAACCAAGAATTTTGACCTGTATGTGGTCGCGGAAGGGAATTTCGGAACCCCCAATGGCGACGTTTACAAGGTATCTCGTATTTCACCCGCTGCATTGATGACCTCGGGACCGTTGTACCAGACGGCCAACAGCACCGCGGGGATCGATGTGCTGCAGGACTTTGAAGTGTTCGGCGACAAGGCTGTGCTTTGTGGTAAAGGCGTCGCGCCGGTCAAGCTGGCTATTGCCGGATATCCTTCCTTCGACAGCGTCAGGACCTTTACCACTATCGGCGGCATCCAGTGTGTGGGCAAAGCCAGCAATACCAAGGGTTACCTGAGCCCGGCCAACGGCGGCCTGCTGCAGCTCGATCTTAACAGCAATACGCTGAATCCTGTAAACGATCCTTCTTCCATGCTCAGCTCCTATGCCAGCTATATGGTGCAGGCCAATGGCTTTATGTATGTGGCCATCGGCAGCAAGCTGGTCAAGGTAGACACGGCGACCAGCACGGCGACCGCTACCTTGCTGCCCAATATCGGCGCTATCGCCGGCATGGAGTACGATGCCGTAAATAACTGCATATGGCTGCTGGGCAAGGTTTCCGGAACATCGGCGCTGGTAAGGCTCGAGCCGGCCAACAGCGACTTGCTGCAACCGCCCGTTGTGCTCACCGGGGTCAGCAATGCTGCGCAGCTGCGGCTGGCGCAGCAAAAGCTGTATTTTCTCTCAGGCAAGAATGTGCACATCTATAACATTGCTGCACCCAATATACCGACTACGCCCGTGTATACCAGCCTGCTCAGCGGTGGCAGCTTCTCTTTTGCCTATGGTAAATCCTTTACCGTGGATCCTGCCACCGGCGACTTCGCATTGGCCAGCGCCACTAATTTTGCCAGCCCTTCGATCTATGAAGTGGTGGACGGCACTACTTTCCAGCGGCTGGACAGCGGCAGCGTGAACGGCCGTATCGCCAATGAGCTGATCCTGCATACTTACAGCATGCCACAGCCTGATACCCTCCCCTTGCCTGCTGTTTATGCCGAATGCGGCACGACACTGACGCCGCCCATAGCGCATGCCGGCGGCAATACAATTACCGGCACCACTACCGATCCGCTGAGCTATAATCAGCAGGGCACTTTTACCGTTACCTGGACCTTTATCAACGGCTACGATACGGCTGTACACAGCCAGCAGGTGATTATCGATGATACTACCGCACCTGTACCCAACCTCGCTACCCTGCCTGCCGTGCAGGGCAATTGCCCCTATACCCTTACACCACCTGTGGCATCGGACAACTGCGCCGGTAACCTTACCGGCGCTACCGATTCCCTGGTGTTCACCGTTGGCGGCAGCTATACCATTACCTGGCGTTATGATGATGGCCATGGCAATACCGCTACACAAACCCAGCAGCTTACGGTAGACTGCACCACGGGCATTCCTGATATAGCGGCCGCGCTGCCCTTTGCGCTCTATCCCAATCCTGCAGAAGACGAGGTGATACTGCGTCTCGAAGGCAATACTTCCTACGCCGGTTACAGGATCGTGCTGAACGATATGCTGGGAAGGTCATTCAGTGAACAAGCGGTGAACGCAGCCGAGAACCGTATCGACCTCAGCCGCTGCCCTGCAGGAATTTATTTTATCGCTTTAAGAAAGGCAGGCATCCAACAAGGGAAAGCACAAAAGATCGTTGTGCGCTAAGCATACTTTTTACCTTCAGTACAAAATGGCAACAGTGCCGCCCAGCATAGGCGGCACTGTTTGCTTTCCACCTGTATGCTGAGCGTGGGGAAAAATTCCTGCAGCGTATAGCTCGCGCCGTATTTCATCTTCTTTATTTGCTCACGGAGGCGCGCAGCGGCGCTTCACCTGTAAACATCCCACCGCCATCCTGGATGCAGCTTGCGTAGCATGCGAAATAAAGGATTCCAATCGCTCCGTCCAGCTAATCACACCCTGGCATATCAAGGCCGGATTAATGATAAGGGCTACCTCACTAATTGAGGTAGCCTCTTCCTATACGAATAAGACACGCCTATTTTGCAACGCGAAAATCAGCCCTGTGCCTGCGGGCCTGCATTGCCGGGTGCACCACCCGGGCTTTTCGGCTTGGGTTTCTTATAATACTTCTTGCCTCCGCCTTTACCCTTTTTATTACCCGGCTTGTCGCCACCCGGCTTCGGGCCGGCGGCGCCCTGCGGACGCTGGCGCGGCGCATGATAGGAAGGTCCTTTACCCAGGCTTTCGGGCAGGGGCACCTGCTCCACTTCTCTGCCGATCAGCTTCTCAATCGCATGAAAACGGCGCAGATCTTTTTCATTGACAAAGGTGATGGCCGTACCGGTGCTGGCCGCCCGCGCTGTACGCCCGATACGGTGCACATAGTCTTCCGGGTCGGGTGGCACATCGTAATTCACCACCAGGTCGATCCCTTCTACGTGAATGCCTCTCGACAATACGTCGGTGCCGACCAGCACGTCTATTTTCTGGTTCTTGAAGGCCAGCATCAGCTTCTCGCGTTCTTCCTGCACCAGGTCGGAGTGAAAAGCCTTGGCATTGATCTTTGCCTGGCGAAACTCTCTTTCGAGCCTTTTTACCTTCTCTTTGCTGGAAGAGAAAATGATCACCGACTTATACTGACCTTCAAGCAGCACCTGCAGCAATAGCTTATGCTTCTGCTCATCGTGCGCCATATAGGCCAGCTGGCGTATGCCTTCAGCCGGCTTGGAAATAGCAATATTGATCTGTTGCGGATCTTTCTGTATCTGTTGGGTGAGCTTACGGATGCGGGGCGGCATGGTAGCGCTGAAGCAAAGCGTCTGCCGCTCTTTGGGCAAGGCGTTTACGATTTTGATAATGTCTTCGTAAAAGCCCATATCGAGCATCCGATCGGCCTCGTCGAGCACCAGGTGCTCAATCCTGGAAAAGTCCATGCCCCCCATCTGCATCTGGGCGATGAGGCGGCCGGGCGTAGCGATAATGATATCGGCGCCTTTGGTCAGGGCCTGCTTTTGCTGTACCCAGCTTTGGCCGCTGCCACCGCCATATACCGCAATGGATTTTACGTTCAGGTAATAGCCCATGGCTTCTACCTGGTGGTCGATCTGTATGGCCAGCTCCCGGGTGGGCACGAGGATCAGGGTATTGATCCCGTCGGCGGGCAGCTGCAGGATCTTATGCAGCAGGGGCAGCATAAAAGCGGCCGTTTTCCCGGTACCGGTCTGGGCGCAGGCGATCAGGTCTTTGCCATCCAGGATCAGGGGAATGGCTTCCTGTTGTATGGGAGTAGGAGTACGGTAACCCATGGCATGTATGCCATCCAGTACATCGTCGTCTAGCTGAAAATCTTCAAATGTCAAAATATATGCTGAATTTTTAATTAAATCGACCTAAAAAGGTCGCATGTTCTACATTCAGGTCCCGAAATTAGGCTAATTATTTTACTTCGCGGCGGCCTGATGCTTCCGCAAGCGGCTTAAACGATTCAAAATAAGGCATTCTGCCCGTATTCCGAAACAAGACCCTGCGCTCTTCCTTTCCGAAGCCGGGCCGCGATGCTCCCGAGCCGGCGAGGATTATAAGCAACAGTGTTAGTAACAAATTCCACAGCCGCTTTCCCGGCGCCGGAACCAAAGCCTTGATAATGAATTACCGCTTTTCCTGGTATGTTTTTTGCCGCTGTTTTATAGAAAAGGAAGCATAGGCTTTCTGCCAAAACCAAAAAACGAAGACATATGAAAAAGCTAGTGCTCATTACCGCGATCGGCTTATTGGCCCATACGGCATCGAAAGCCCAGGAAAACAGGCAGCAACCCCGGAAGGATCAGAACAAGACCGAGATGCAGAACGATGATATGAAGAAAGAGAAAAAAGACAGCATGAAGAAAATGAAAAAGGAAAAGAAGGAAAGGGACCACGATAAAATGGACCACTCTTCCCACCAGAAGGACAAGAGCCAGTACAATGATACAGCCCGTCCACGCTAACCTAATCGTTCACTGATCCAATTGCTTTTTTTATGACCCAGCTCATGGATTGTACGCTGTACTATTCCACCATCGGCGAATCGTTCAATATATATGAACGCAATACGGATACTAACCTGGTAAGGACCCGGGCGCTGATCCATTTCTCGACCAGCAAATATGCCTGTGCGCCGGCAGGCGTGGAAGAGCCGGACATTGCCCCGCAATTTGAGGAAGTGACCCACCTGCTGATCCCTCATGAAGTGAAGGGAGGTCCTTTTTTCACTTCTGATACGCAGTGCATTATCGTCAACGGGAAGAACCAGATACTAAAGCTCGGCGGTAAATACCGGTTCGGTATCAGGATGTACCGCGACCCCAATGATCCCAACCTGTTTTCTGTTATTTTCAAAGACAATGAATTTACTGCAGCGCCCAATTGGGTCAGTTTCTGATAGCAGCTACCCGCCTTAGGGCTTCGACATATATACCCGGAATAAACAGCAGCGGATACGGTTATTTCCCGTATCCGCTGCTGTTACTTAGTTATGCCGCCTTATAATTTGGCTGTCTGTATGCGCAGTATTTTGCGGTTCTTCTTCTGCACCCGCATTTTTTCGGGCACCAGCTTCAGTATTTCATCCATCAGCGTCTGCAATACGGTAAGCCGTACAAAATGGTCGTTGGTTACGAGCGATATTTCCCGCACCGGCTCCTCTCCTTCGAAGTAGCGTACGTTTTCGCTTTGATCTTCGGTAAATTCAAAAGTAGCCAGCTCCGGCAGTACCGTCATACCGCCATTTTTATCTACCATTTTGCGTAAAGTTTCCACATTACCTGACTCATATTGGTAGGGGCGGCTTTCCTGCAGCTTTTCCACATGCTCGCTGCAAAGGTTGATGATCTGGTTACGCAGGCAATTGCCCTCGTTGAGCATCCAGATACGCTTCATATCAATATCCTCGGGGGTAACCGTCCTTTTTTTCAAGGCTTTTTCTTCCTTACCGAAATAGGCGACCAGGGATTCGTAGAACAGGGGATATTCTTTAATATGATTGTCTTCCAGCGGTGTGCTGAGCAGGCCACAGTCTATCTCATCGTCTTTCAGCTTGCGGATGATATCTTTTGTCTGCATCTCTGTAACTACCAGGCGCAGCTCCGGATGCGCCTTAGCGTGGTTTTCCAGCAGCTGGGGCAGGATAAAAGGCGCCAGCGTAGGAATAATGCCTACCCTGAAGCTACCGGCCACGGTACCTTGCCGGTGCTGTATCAGCTCCTGGATCTTTGCCGCTTCGGCCAGGATCACCTTGGCCTGCTTTACGATCTCCTCTCCTACCTCGGTAGTGGCGATCGGGTGCTTGTTACGGTCGAAAAGCTTTACGTTCAGCTCCTCTTCCAGCTTATGTATCTGCATGCTTAAGGTAGGCTGCGTTACGAAGCTCTTTTCCGCTGCGGCAACGAAGCTCTTATAGGTAGCAACAGACACGACATATTCTAATTGGGTGATTGTCATATAATCTGTGATTTTTTCGAGGAAACAAAGATAATAGATTGTAGCTTTGCACGTTTTAAAAATTATTTAATTGCGATGATTACAAAGGCGCTGGAGGTGATCCAAAGCATGATCAGTATGGAAATAGACCAGTCGCGATCACCTGCCGGTAACTGGCTCCGCCCCAGGCTGGAGTCGGCAGAAAGGGGCAAAGTGGCTTTGTCGGTACTGATCCGTCGAGAGATGTGCAATCCCTTCGGCAATATTCACGGCGGTATGATGTCGCTGATCGTGGACGAATGTATCGGCTGGGCCATTGTATCGCTGGAAGCGGCGTCGCATTACACCAGCGTATCGCTGAACCTTGATTTTCTTTATGCCGCTGCGGAGGGCGAAAGGATCACGGCAGAGGCGGAGATCATCAGGCAGGGAAAAAAAATTATTCATGCAACAGTAAGGGTTACTAATGAAAATGGTATCTTACTCTGCAAAGCCAGCAGCAATCTCGTGGTGACCGGTATGAAGGTCAAAACGCAGTCTTAACCAGAGCAGCTACCTATTAATCATAAGAAAATATTAAAAACCAGAAGATTTACAGAATTAATGCTGAACGGAAAGAAAATTGTTGTTGTGCTTCCTGCCTACAATGCGGCGCTTACCCTGGAGCGCACCTATAATGAAATCCCTTTTGACATCGTAGATGAAGTCGTGCTTGTGGACGACCACAGCAAGGACGACACGGCCGATGTAGGCCGTAAGCTGGGTATCCATCATGTCATCCGCCATGAAGAGAACAAAGGCTACGGCGGCAACCAGAAGACCTGCTACAATAAAGCGCTGGAGCTGGGCGCCGATATCGTGATCATGCTGCACCCCGACTACCAGTACACGCCCAAGCTGATCCCTTCTATGTGCTATATTATCGCCAACGATCTTTACCCGGTGGTGCTGGGTTCCCGTATCCTGGGCAAGGGCGCCCTCAAAGGTGGCATGCCTATGTACAAATACATCTTCAATCGCTTCCTGACCCTGTTTGAGAACATACTGATCGGCCAGAAGCTGAGCGAGTACCATACCGGCTACCGCGCTTTTTCGGGCGAAGTGCTGCGCAACATCAATTTCAATGCCAACAATGACGATTTCGTCTTCGACAATGAAATGCTTTCCCAGATCTTTATGAAAGGCTATGATATTGCCGAGATCACCTGTCCGACCAAGTATTTTGAAGAAGCTTCGAGCATCAATTTCAGCCGGAGCATGAAATACGGTCGCGGCGTACTGCGGGTATCGCTGCAGCACCGGATGCAGCTGTGGAAACTGGCCAAGTATAAGATCTATCAATAGCTGACCTTAAGCCTGTTTGCTCCTGATGCGTTTTGTCTACTCCACCTTTTTTTTGCTGTTGTGCAGTCAACCTATACTCCTGAGCGCTCAGGAGGCAAAACCCTGGAGCGGTTTCGGCATCGAAGGCAATGTGATGATCGGGAAAATGATAAGGCATAACGCGCGCTTTACCGGCCCCCTGCCCAGCCATTCCTACTCAGTAGAGCTGAACTTCATCAAGCAGACCTACGGTCAGAAGGACTGGCAGCAGCGCCGTAACTACCCGCAGGTCGGCGTAGGCCTTTACTACAACAACTACAATATGCCGGATGTCTACGGACAGGCCATCGGCGTTTTTCCCAATATACAGCTGCCGCTTATCCGCAGCGGCCATTTCGAATGGACCTTCCGGGCAGGCATGGGTGTATGCTACTATACCAGGCCCTACGAGCGCCTGCCCTCGCCCAATACAGAGAATGTGGCCATCGGCGGGCATTGGAACAATATCAGCCCTTTCTCAACCGATCTCCGCTGGCGTATCGACGAGCATTGGGACCTGCAGGCCGGCGCCAATTTTTCGCATGTTTCCAATGCGGCTTTCCAGCAACCCAACCTGGGGATCAATATGTACGGTGCGCATATAGGACTGCGCTATTTTCCTGTAACGGCCCGCCCGGAACAAATCCGGCGCGCACTGCAGCCTTTAAAGAACCGCTGGCTGATACAGGCGCGCGCCAGCCTGGCCTTCGTTGAAGCGCCGCCGGCCGACGGACCGCTTAACCCCGTGTACCTCGGCGCGCTCTACCTGAGCAAACGCTACTGGAGCAAGAATAAAGTATATGCCGGTTTCGACTACGCTTACAATACTGCCAAATATGCTAAGCTGAAAAGCATCGAGCATTTCCAGGGTTCGGAATACAGCCATTCGACACAGGCAGCTGTTTTTATCGGCAATGAATTCCTGCTGGGGCGCCTCGGCATCCTGTTCCAGGCCGGCTATTACCTGCACCGGATGGATGAGCAGAACGAAAAGTTCTACCAGAAGCTGGGCGGCAACCTTTACCTGGTACAAGGAGAAAGAGGACCGGTGAAAGAGGTTTTTCTTTCCGCCATCCTGAAAACGCATATGGCTAATGCCGAATTATTTGAAATGGGGCTGGGTATTGGCCTTTAATATCTGCCGGAACTTTTTGCATTCCAAACTGTATTGCTTTCTGTGAACCTTACCGATAAATTAAAAACGATTGTCCCGCAGCTGAGCCCGGTGCCCGGCGGCGGTCTCCTGGATAGCGACGCCCTGCTGCAGGCGCATGAGCAACCTGCCATCACTTCGATACGGCTCAATCCGGGCAAGCCTTCGCCCGCGTTCGAAGACAACGCTGCCGTGCCCTGGTTTGCCCCGGGCGGCCGGTACCTCGATCAGCGGCCGGTATTCACGCTGGATCCTTTGTTCCACGCCGGCGCTTATTACGTGCAGGAGGCATCGTCCATGTTCGCGGGCCACGCGTTTCGCAGCCTGGTCGACCGGCAGGGACCCATACGGGTGCTTGATCTTTGTGCGGCGCCTGGGGGCAAAAGCACATTGCTCGCGTCCCTGCTGCAGGAGAACGATTTGCTGATCGCCAACGAGGTGATACAGCCGCGCGCAGCCATCCTGGCGGAAAACCTGACCCGCTGGGGCCAAATGAACACCTGGGTATCCAACAATGATCCCAAAGATTTCGAACGGCTCCCGGGCTATTTCGATGTGATGCTGATAGACGCGCCCTGCACCGGCTCTGGCCTGTGGCGCAAAGATGAAGCTGCTGTTGACGAATGGTCGGCCGATCATGTGAAGCTGTGCAGCGAGCGACAGAAGCGCATTGTAGCGGACGCTTTGCCGGCATTGAAAGCAGGCGGCATGCTGCTGTACGCGACCTGCTCTTATTCTGCCGAGGAAAATGAAGCTATCTGCGACTGGCTCTGCGATCATCTTTCGCTGGAATCGCTTGCGATACCGACGAATCCCTCCTGGCAAATCACGGCAACCCGTTCTGCCCACAACCAGGCCCATGGCTATCGCTTCTATCCCTGGCGGCTGAAAGGTGAAGGCTTTTTCCTGGCCGCTTTCCGCAAACCGGAAGCAGCAGAACAGCCGTCGCGCAGGGAAAAGCATAAAGACAAAGGACAAGCCCCCCGAAAAAGCAAAGACGAGACTTCCCGCTGGAAACCCTTCCTGGATAATGATTTCAGCGCTATAGAACGCAACGGCGAGTATTATGCCATCGCTGCGGCGCATACCGCCGACCTGGCTCTGCTTCAGTCCGCTTTACGGATAAAGAAGACCGGTACCGCTCTCGGCAAGATCGCGGGGAAAGATACCCTTCCCGACCATGAGCTGGCCTTAAGCATACACTTATCACAGGCTATGGCACGCCTCCCGCTGAGCAGGGAAGAAGCCCTGCTCTTTCTCAAAAAAGAAGAAGTACGCAAAGACAACCCGGCAAAAGGCTGGCAGGTAGCCACTTTCGAAGGGCTGGGCCTGGGCTGGGGCAAATGGCTCCCCAACCGTATGAACAATTATTTCCCCAAAAGCTGGCGCATTCGTATGGATGTCCGGTAGCGCTGTATTTGCCTGGAAATAAAAAACCGTTTCGTTGTGCACGAAACGGTGAAATATCATCTGACCACGGAACGGTTAAAGCATTCCCGCCAATCATTTGCGCCCGGCAAACGAGACTAGCATTCGCTTAATCCCAGGGGAATATTGATCGCCAGGCCACCGTCGGCAGTTTCCTTATACTTGGTATTCATGTCCAGCGCCGTCTCCCACATGGTCTTTACCACGGCATCGAGCGAAACCCTGGCCTGGTAAGGATTGCTTTGCATAGCCAGCTGCGCTGCGGTAATAGCCTTGATCGCACCCATGGTATTGCGTTCGATGCAGGGCACCTGTACCAGACCGGCTACCGGATCGCAGGTCAGTCCCAGGTGATGCTCCATGGCGATCTCCGAGGCCATCAGGCATTGCCTTACGCTGCCGCCCATGCATTCGGTAAGCGCAGCAGCGGCCATAGCAGAAGAGACGCCGATCTCGGCCTGGCAGCCCCCCATGGCTGCGGAAATAGTAGCGCCTTTTTTAAAGATGCTGCCAATCTCCGAGGCACACAGCAGGAACTGGATGATCTTATTCTCATCATTACCGTCGCAGAAGGCAACATAATATTGCAGCACTGCAGGAATAACGCCAGCCGCACCATTGGTGGGCGCTGTCACCACCCTGCTGAAAGAAGCATTCTCTTCATTGACCGCCAACGCAAAGCAGCTGACCCAATCCAGGATATATTTGAAGTCGCTGCCGCCTTCCCGCAGGGCCTGAAGCCATTCTTCATAATCATTGTAGGTCTTTCCCTTCATCAGGCGCTTGTTGAGCGGCGCCGCCCGGCGGGAAACGTCAAGGCCGCCCGGCAGCTTGCCTTCCCTGTGGCAGCCCCTGTAAATACAATCTTTCATCGTATGCCATATCCGCATCAGGCCTGTGCGGGTCTCCTGTTCGGGGCGCCATGCGATCTCGTTCTCCATCACCACTTCCGAAATGCTGAGGCCGGTTTTGATGCACCAGTGCAGCAGGTCCTGCGCATTATCTATGGGGAAATACAAATCGGCCGTATTAGCGCTGCCGTGCAGCTCTCCTTCTTTTTCTACAAAACCGCCGCCGATCGAGTAATAGGTTTCGGCAATGGAATTACCATCGTTAAACGAGCACAGGAAAGTCAGCGCATTGGGATGATAAGGCAGGGATTCCTTCATCAGGAATTCGATATCCTCCTGCGGGTTGAATGGGATATGCCGGCTGCCACCGAGCAACATTACCCGGTCGCGGTTAAGCGCAGCAATGGTGCTGTCGATCTTGTTGACGTCAAAGGTAACCGGGTCTTCCCCGCAAAGACCGAGCATGACCGCCACATCGGTTCCATGACCATGGCCTGTTTTGGCCAGCGAGCCATACAGCAGTACCCTTACCTGGCTTACTTCTTCCAGGCTATGCTGCTGCTTCAGGCTGTCGAGAAATTGCAGGGCGGCCTTCCAGGGGCCGAGGGTATGGGAGCTACTGGGGCCTACACCGATCTTAAAAATATCGAATACGGAAATGCGTTCGTTGCTTTGCACAAAAATGGCTTAAGGAAATAAAAAAAGAGCGGCTGTACCGCTCCTCAAAATTACGTCATAAATCGGGAAATCGTGCAGCCCGGCAAAGCTTAGCTTTAGCGCAACAACAGCTTGTCCAGGCTGTACACCAAACCGTTTTGCTCGGCCACAGGCGTTTCCAGTATAGTTTTGAAACCACGCTGATCTTTGACCATCACTTTTCCGTTCTCCATCACGAAGGACAGCTTGCCCGGCGCTCCTATCGTGGGCAAGAAAAACTCCCCTCCGGCTTCCTTGATTTTCTGCTGGAGATCGGACAGCGGCCAGTTGCCGGCTACGGTGTGGTAGGTCAGCACCTTTTGCAATGAATCCATCATTTCCGGCTTCAGCCAGTTGTCCACTGTGCCTGCAGGCAGGATATCGAACGCCCGGTTACGGGGTGCGAATACCGTCATGGGGCCGGGGCCTTCAAAAGTTTCGGTCAGCCGGGCCGCGTTGATGGTCTTTACCATGGTCGCATATTCGGGCGACATATCAACCAGGTATTTCATAATGGTAGGCGGCATTTTTTCCTTCAGCACGCTTTGCGCCGCCACAGGGGCAAAGGGCATACACCATACAATGGCGAATAACCAGAAGAATATGCGTTTCATAAACAGTAGATTATTTATACATAAAACAGCTTCAACTGCTCAGAGGTTGCCCTTTGAGGCTTTTTTAACAGGTACAACATCTTCATTGATGCAAAGCTGCCATAGGGTTGTCAGCAGTCCGTCCTTATTTTGCAGGAACAATAACACTGATTCTTATGGAACAGATCATCAGCAACGGCCTCCCGATCAGCTATAACCGATATGGTAACGGCCCGGTAACCTTACTCTTCGTACATGGCGCTTTTATCGATCAAAGCTACTGGGCGAAGCAGGTCGCTTACTTCGAATCGCGGTATACCATAGTGACTATGGACCTCGCCGGTCACGGCGCATCGGGGCGCAACCGGGAACAATGGCACATTAAAGATATGGCTGATGATGTGGTTAACCTGATGAAAGCGCTGCAGCTACAGCAGGTGATCCTGATCGGTCATTCGCTGGGCGCAGATATCGTCCTGCTTGCCGCTACCGATTATCCCGCGCCGGTTATTGGCTTTATCGTGGTCGACAATTTCAAGAATGTAGCCACGCCCCTGCCACAGGAATATGAAAGCCAGGTTAAAAGCATTATAGAACGATCGCAGCGCGACTTTGCCGGCACCAACGAACAATATGCACGCATGGTGCTGGTCACGCCCGCTACCCCGCAATGGATCACCGATAAGATTGTGGCGGCTTACCGCAACGCTTATGAACCTATGGGCCAGCAGACCTTACCGCAATTTTTCACCATGGATAAGATCGAAAAGGAAAGAGTACCCCGTTTAGCGCCGGTGCTGCACCTCGTCAATGTCAACTATATGCCCACCAGCAAGGTTGCCCTGGAACAACATACGGTCAACGGTTACAAGCTGGTAGAGATAGAGGGTACTTCCCATTATCCGATGCTTAAGCACCCTGAAGCCCTGAACAAAGCCCTGGACGGGATCATCAGCGGGATTATCGCGAAGCAGGCCTGAAGCTACAGGTCTCTTACCGGCTGCTCTTTGCGGAAGAGGGATAGCAGGAGCCAGGACAACAGGTAGGTCAGCGTACCGAGAGCACAGGCCAATACAGCTCCGCCCAGGAAGAAGGCCAGGCCAGCCTCTTTGAACTGCTGCAGAGAAATATCCCGCCAATAAAAGCTGAGATCATGGTAACCCAGCAGCCATTTGCCCGTAAGCACGCTTAATGCCCAGAACACCGGCGTAAAAGGAAAGATGCTGATATTGGCCGCCAGCAGGAATAAAGCTTTATTCAGGCGGAAATAGATGGCCAGCGGGATGCCGATGGCCAGCTGAAAGCCCCATACCGGGAATATGCCCATGAATACGCCGAAGGCAATGCTCCAGGCCTTACGCTGGTTGCTTTCTTCCCGGCGCACGACGATCTGCTGCCACAGCTCCGCCCAGCCTTTCCGGCTGGTAAGCTTCAGCGCCAGGTTGCGCGGATGGATCCACAGCAATGCCGTAAAGGTGAGAAAAGTATTGAGGATGCTGATGCGGGTAAAATCCTTGAAAGGCCTAAAGTGACTGATGCGTTCTTCGGCCGGCGGATAATAGACCGATACCGGCACGCTAATCACCGGTACGCCTTTCCAGGCAATGCGCACAGGCGTTTCGATCTCAAACTCGTATTTGCGGGTAAAGAACTTCATCTTACGCATCGGCTGCAGGGGATAGAGCCGGTAGCCCGATTGGGTATCGGGCAGCTTTATACCTGTTTCCACCCAGAACCAGAAGTTGGAGAAACGATTGCCGAAGCTGCTCTTGCCGGGTATGTGCGCCTGGTCCATATTGCGCGCACCGATGATAAGACAATCCGGACGCTGTTCAATGGCGTCGAGAAAAGCAGGCAGGTCCTGGGCATAATGTTGCCCGTCGCTGTCGATGGTAATGGCGTAACGGTAATGTAATTCCAGTGCATAACGGAAGCCCCGCTTCAGCGCATTGCCTTTACCCCTATTGGGCATATAGCTCAGCTTACGGATAAAAGGAAAGCGTTCCAGTATTTTCTCCGTTTCATCGGTGGAGCCATCGTTGACCACAATAACCTGGTGCGTATAGGCGACCACCGAGCGGATAACCGCTTCAAGAGTCTGGGCATTGTTGTAAGTAGGGATCAATACACAGGCTGCCAGGCTTAGGAAGCGGTCTTCTTGAGTGGGTAAAGGAGTGTCGGGCATCTGTTGCATCGGGCTGCAAAGATTATTTCTTTTTTTTTTGCAGGGAAAAGAAAAATTTACTTACCTTTGCCACCCCAACACAAACCCCAAGGGAATAAAGTTCGGGACGTAGCGCAGCCCGGTAGCGCACTTGCATGGGGTGCAAGGGGTCGCTAGTTCGAATCTAGTCGTCCCGACGAACGAAGAAAAGCTCAGCAGCAATGCTGGGCTTTTCTGTTTTATATCGGTAGCACATCGAGGGCACGTACGTCAGCGAAGGATCAATGGATCAATCGTAAAAGTTGGGGGGAGAAGATAATTAAGCATAGATATTTGCGAGCCTGAAGAGGAAGAAAGGGATGTCTCTTACACCCCTGGAAGAAGAACGGAAGGATTTAATTTTAGC
>NZ_QUZZ01000007.1 GCF_003545695.1 Taibaiella helva
TTATGGTGGTATTGCCGAGGGTGTTCACCTCTTCCCATTCCGAACAGAGAAGTTAAGCCCCTCATGGCCGATGGTACTGGTTAAATCCGGGAGAGTAGGTAGCTGCCATATTTATTTACAAGAGTCCTGCAACGAAAGTTGCGGGACTTTTTTTATGCCTGTATGCTCCATCTCCATCGATCTTTTCTTAGCTATCCGGTTTTGCTCCTACGGCGGAGCAAGACTATGTTTGGTCCTAATGGGGCTACAAGCGTCCGGCTCCTACGGAGCGCCTGGTTAGCGCACGCGTCTCGCGTGTGCTTGTATATATTATATACAGCTGTGCTGGTTATCCGGCCCTGCAGGCGGGCTTTTTACAGGATAGGCGCCTGTAAGCATTCCGGCAGCCGCCGTTCAGACCGCTGACGCGTCCCGACCGGCAGCTGAATACATATTCTTCTCAGCAACCCTGGTCTTGCTCCTACGGAGCAAGACTATGTTTGGTCCTAATAGGGCTACAAACGTTCGACTCCTGCGGAGCCTGGGTTAGCGCACGTGCTTCGCGTGTGTTTGTATCCATTATATACAGCTATGCTGGTTATCCGGCCCCGCAGGCGGGCTTTTTACAGATAGGCGCCTGTAAGCATTCCGTCAGCTGCCGTTCAGGCCGCTGACGCGTCCCGACCAACCTGGCCATGCCGGTACGGTACAAGCTCACTCGTTGAAGCGGTCTAATCCAAACCCGATGTTGGAAAGAGAAGGCGGAATCCGATATTGCGTGCTAAAGCTGGTTAAGCATCAGGATGTGGTCCCAGCTGGAATCGCCGGTTAAATAGCTGTCCAGGGCAAGGCCTATCCCTGCAATGCCGTTAAGAAGGCCCATGTTTTTCAGGCTGTCATTACCGGTATTAACGAATCCGGCGTAAGGATGTTTCGGTTTGTATGCATCAATTACGCTATCCAGCCAGAATAGTGCAGCGTTGTGATATTGAACTGCTCCTGTCGCCATATAGAGTTTATTATAGAGATGCATAATGCCGGCAGCGCCATGGCAAAGACATGCATCTTCAACACTGGTTTGAGCAGGTGTTTTCCGGGCAATTGTATGATTAATGACAGTTAATGAAGCGCCGATCAGCTCTTCGTCTTTAAGTTGTTTCCCGACCTGCAGCAGCTTATATCCATTGGTGAGATCTCCATAACACCAACCCAACCGGCTTGGATCATCGACGGGATTGTCTAAATAGTAAAAATTGGGAAACCGGGAAGCGCTGTCTGGATTCTTATTGATGACTCCCAAAATAAATGTGAGCGCGCCCTTCAGCAGCTTGTTTACCTTTTCTTTATTGACCTTCAGGTGGCTACCGGCTATCGTTGTCAAAACAGACAGGATTGAAAACATGCCATGCGCCAGTCCCATATTGACTACCTGTCGGTTTTCTCTCCTGGCAATGTACTCGTCTCTCCAGCAAAGGCCCGCCAGGCAAGGAATAGCGTTGCCTTCCAGACTGTCGATGAAATGAGTAATAAATGCTTCGATCTGATCCGAACCTTCAGTATGAAGCAGTAAATAATGTATGATACCGGTCGTGCCGTGCAGGAAATCGAAATTATTGTCCCGGATGTGTATCATACCATGTTCTATGGCGATATCATTGATCAGCGTGATAATTTCATCATAGTTGTCGAACCCGTACAGCTGATTTCGGGCCAGAAGCTTAATAAGAGTACCGTAGCTCAGAAAGCCTTCAGCGTAAGTCTCCAATTTGTTCTCCGATATTTCATAACTGGAAATACCATGATTCAGTATTTCTGCAAACTGTTCAGTCCTGTCATTATTTCCCTTATGGTAGTTCAAGAGGAAGTATAATGCGCCCAGACCGCTAATTACAGCGTGATCATTTTCGATTTTTTCTTCCAGGAAGGCTGCAATATTGTCTACGAGTTGCCTCACCTCTTGTTCTTTATACAGCGCCATTTATTGATGCGTTTATTCTTAGAAATACATCCGTCAGACAACCTATTCCTTATTGGTTTGCCATAACCAGACAACCCGGCAGGAGATTAATCCCGCGCCGGGCTGTCTGATTGTGCTGCTTATCTGCCGCCACAAGTGCAACCCAGGCGGCTTGCGCTGATGCACCAGGAACCATCATCATGGCTATAGGTGGGTACATCGCTGGTTGCTGTCACTTGGGCTGTGGGGTTGTTCGGATTAGCATCATTTCCGCCGCCAACGACATCCGTCATATGTTGTTTCGTAAGGCTGCCAATCTTCTCCTTGCCCAGTTGCAGTTTTGATGTGTTCAGTGTGATCTTTTTCATTTGTAGTGAAAATATTTGTCTTATACCCTCTCCTGTCTTTAAGCCTTTGGTGCTACGCCATTGGAGCGGTTGTTCAGCGTTCTTACTTCGTTTCCGGAACAGATGCAGATTATCCCGGCTATTGTCTTCGTACCCGTTGTGGTATTGTTTTATGGAGTCATTTACAGGGGCTCTTGAGTGCGTACGGGTGTAAAGATGTTGTTTCTGAATCGCTTGCCAACCACTTTTTCACGAAAAGCGGCCTTTTCTTCACTAAGGTATTTCTATAGTATTTTTTATGATTTTTAGGTTGCAATTTATGCAACAGGCAGGCCTGGCTTTCTTTTCCAGGCAGGTCATCCGATATTCCATATCCCGGCAAGTAAAATCATTCCCGTTTAAAATAAGACGATAACAAAGAAGCTAGAACGATCTTTTCCAGGAGCTTGTTGGCTTAAGCACAGACCTGCTAAGGGTTTTGTTGCCCATGCCTCATCTTATTTCAGCTGTAGTGTATCTTCTGCGGCAAACAATTTGAGCTGAGAAAGCAACCCTATCCGCTTGTATCGCATTTATATTCCCGTATCATTGCAGTACCTGTCTCCATGTCCTTTTTGTATTACATGTTTTATTCTTAGTTTATCTTTAGGCATTCTTGTGCCCCGGTATGATGAAGGCTAACCTGCTCCGTTACTTGCTTATACTGCACCTGGTCGTTTGTACAACGCTGCTGAAGGCTCAATTGCCTTTGCCAGCCCGGCCTGTATACATACACTACAATTCTTACAACAGCACATTGCCCTCCGATCTTATCCACAGGGTGATCGCCGACAGGCACGGCTATTTATGGCTGGCTACGGCCAGAGGGCTCGTCCTTTTTAATGGGAGAGCATTCAGGCCCTTTGCTACGGGAAATGCCGAAGAATTTGTCTCTGTATTCCGGTCGGACAAGGATATGCTATGGTTATTTGCTTATTCGGGGCGTACGGTGGGCGTTGATCTCAATAGTCACAAAGTAGTTCATACAGACCATATACACGGGCTGGATCGCCTTGATGTTCCTGTCAAGCCTTACCTGTTCGGAATGGAGTGGAACGATACCGTTTTCCTGCTGAAGCAGAATTTCAGATATATGGTCGCCATAGATCCTACGGGTAAAAGCCATGTGAAAAAGACGAGTTCCTCTCAGTTTGCCCGACTGTTTTTGGAGCATTACCGTCTCCCCGGCAAGGTAAATGGTCTTGATCTGAATACAGAGTTAGATTCCGTGCTGTTCCGCCGCAATAGTAACGGGTTGCTGGTAAAGGATGGTTTCGTGATCATCCACAACATGATTTTCAAGCTGGACCCTGAAGGCATGGCCCAGCTGTATTTTAATGGAAAAGATTACGGTATTAAGGATGCTATCGCATCATTTGTCCGGAGGGGTGATGACCTGTATTTCGGTACCTACGGCGGCGCCGGTTTTTGCAAAATCTCCGGTTTTTTTAACCTGCCCCGGAGCAGGCAGCGATTGGTTGCACTGCTTCCGGGAGAGACCATAACCGCTGTAGAGGAGGATTATCAGCACAACATCTGGGTAAGCACCTATGGTAATGGCCTGTTCCTCTTTCCCTATGCTGAAGCAGCAACGCTCCACTACGATAAGCAGACCAGCGGCCTGTACCAGGACGAGGTGACAACGATAGGTAAGTTCCCGGACGGGACCACAGCTGTGGGCTACCATGACGCCCGTATTGACCTGTTCGGGACTAACGGAAGCCGCAAGGGCTATACAATACCCGCCAACGAATACCGGCGCAGCATACTGCACATTGAATCCATTGCCCGCCGGTGGCTGGCCTTTACACAGAGCGAAGCTTTTACAGCGGATGCAATGAAGGATGGCGGGTGGCCCGGCTTGTTCCGGAAAAGTCCCGTGCGCAAAGGAAATATGGTGGTCCCCGGCTATAAAGACGGGCGTATGTTCCACCGTAATTTCTATTACACCTCCAGCAACAATGGTATTATTTCGGTAGATACATCAGGCAGCTTAAGCGCTCATATAGCGTCCACTTTTACCAATGCCAAGAAGAAAGCACTGCTTCCCGTTTCAGATAGCGCATTTTATATCGGTACCGTGCGGGGGATCTATTACAATACCATGCGGCTGCCCTACCTGACAGAAGCGCAGATCAACAGCCTGGATACGGTGGGAGATATGCTGCTGCTGGGTACCAACGGAGGGGGGTATGCTTTGCCCCTGGCTGCCGGCCTTACAGGAAGAGGCCTCAGGATGCTGACACAGGGACCGTGTTACACAATAAAGCATGATGCAGACTATACTTACCTGTATAGCAATGATGAGATCATCCTGTTGCGCAACAGTAGCTTGCTTGAGGTGGCCCGTTTCGCTTTCAAGAAATACGCCATTCCATTTCGGTTAAACGATTTCTGCAGCGACGGCAGCTACCTGGTCCTCGCCAGCAACCGGGGTGTTCTTTATATACCGAAAACCGGCTTGCTGCATCCCGATATTGAGCCCAGGATGCATCTGCTGTGTTCGCTTTCGGGCTATGCTCCGGCTGGCCAGGGCTACAAGGGGAAGTACCGGGAGGGTTTTACCGCGATGTTCGGGATCGACATACTGGGGTATAGCAGCCAGGAGAAAGAGATCAGCTACCGGTTGCTGAAGGATGGTGTTGAAATATACCGGCAGGATGGCCTGCAAGACGGCGGACAGGTCAATTTTCAACCTTCAGGTCCGGGCGATTACAGGGTGGAGTATGTCGTGCGCTGGAATCACGGGCAAAACCGGCGTGTCCTTGCCTACCATCTTACGCTCACGCCGCTCTGGTATCAGCAGTGGTGGTGCCTGCCGTTGCTGATGCTGTTATTGTCACTGTTGTTCCTGTATGGCACGCGTCAGTGGTACACTTATAAGGCGAGGAGCGACCGGCGGAAGCTGGAGGAGAAAATGTACCTGCAGGAGCTCGAATCGCAAAGCCTTTTCGGCCAGCTGAAGCCGCATTTTATTTTTAATCTTCTTACACCGCTACAGGGCTATTTTATACGGGAAGAAAAGATGAACGGGCTGAATTACCTGAACAACTTTTCCCAGCTGATGCGCGGTATCCTGAATGGTATCAGGGACAAATACAGCACACTGCAGCACGAGATCGATTTTATACAGCAATACCTATCCATACAGCAGGAGCGGTTTGACCATAGCTTTGAATATGACATACAGGTCGATCCTGCTATTGATGCCAATCAGTATATTGTTCCCACCCTGCTGTTCCAGCCCGTGGTGGAAAATGCGATCGAGCATGGCATCGATAAAAGCGGTGCCGGCGGAAGCATCCATATCCGGGTCAGCGAAGCAGAGCGGGCGTTGGTGATCACTATTACCGACAATGGCGCCGGGCTGCCTGCTGATTTCACCCTGAAAGAAAACCACGCTTTGAAAATTATCTCCGAAAGAATAGCCCTGCTGGAAAAAATGCAGGGTACAGGCCGTTTTACCATTGCTGCAAATGCCGGGCAAAGGGGAACGACGGTTACATTTGTACTGGCAAAAGAATACACGGCTCCGGCTACTTCCTAACCAACATACCCCCCAAACAGAACTATGCAATTATCCGTATTGATCGTCGACGATGAACAACAAGTCAGGAACGCCTTCCTGCAGCTGCTGCAGCAATTTTGTCCCTATGCCGCAGTAAAAGGCGTAGCCACCAATATCGACGAAGCGTTGGTCCTCATCTATACCCAAAAGATAGATGTCGTTTTCCTGGACATTAACCTGGGCGGCCATCATACCGGCTTTGACCTGCTGGACCGGGTACATAACCATGACTTTGATGTTGTCTTTGTGACGGCGCATGCCGAGCATGCGGTGAAGGCCTTTGAATATGCCGCGGTACATTACTTGCTGAAGCCTGTCGATTACCGGGTACTGATGGAAACAATGGACCGTATCCGGAAAAAAAAGGAAACCGCAGCCGCCGCTGGTTTGCAGCACCTGACGCATACGCTCCACCATTCCTTGCTGGCGCCCCCACCCAAAATCGCGTTATCGGACAACAATGCGACACGTTTCGTCTCCCTGGACGAGATTGCCTATCTGGAGAGCAAAGGCAGCTATACCATTTTTCACCTGCAGGACAAACAGCGCTATACCAAGTCGAGGAACCTGAAATACTTTGAAGATGCGCTGCATCCCCATACACAATTTGTACGGGTACATAAATCCTTTATTGTGAATAGAAGGCAGGTGAAGGCATACCGGAAAGCCAGCCAGGACCTTGAATTCTTTAATGGAGAAATTGTACCGATGTCCATAGGCTACCGGGCTTTCATGGAACAATCGGGCGATCATTTCATTCAGTAGAAGAAAGCGTTGTACAGCATCAACCTGTCTGTCGGCCATTCTTGCTACGCAAGCCTGCCGACCAGAACAGAGGAGAGCCGTTTATACGGAAAGCACCGGTTTTGCCGGTGTTTTTTATGGCAATAAGCCTAGCCGACACTGAAATGATAACCTTTCCCTTTTAGGGTAATGATCTCTACGCCCTGGCCGGTCGCAAAATAGTCGCGGAGCCGGCGGATATAGACATCGAGGTTGCGGCTGATGAAGTAGGAGTCATCGCCCCATACGATCTGCATCAGCTCCCGGCGATCGACCGTAGCGTTTTGCTGCAGGCAGAAAATATTCATGATTTCCGCTTCCCTGTTGGATAGCTTGATGGTGCCCGAGGCGCTGCGCAGCTCGAGCCGGTCGGGGTTATAGGTAAAGCTGCCCAGCGTAAATTCCTTCTGCTTATGGCTTACCCGCTGAGGTGGTCCCTGGCGGCGGATCTCGATCTGGTTGTTGATCCGCACCATCAGCTCTTCCATGCTGAAGGGCTTTCTCAGGTAGTCGGTGCCACCGGAAGAGAATCCTTCCAGCACGTCCTTGGTTTGCCCTTTGGCCGTAAGGAAAATAATGGGCAGGGAAGGGTGGTGCTTCCTGATCGTATTGCCCAGGGTGAAGCCATCGATATAGGGCAGCATTACATCCAGCACGCAAATGTCAGGCCTGAAAGCGGGAATGATTTCGAGCACTTTCAGACCTTCCCGCTGGTGATGTACGATATAGCCTTTCAGCTCCATGGTCTCTCTGACGATATTGGCCAGATGGTCTTCATCTTCGATATACAATACACGGTAGCTCATGAGACAGGTTGAATAGGCAAAGTAATGAGGAAGACAACGCCGCCACCGGCAGGGCTTTCCAGGCTCAGGCTGCCCTGGTGGGCGGCGATAATATCATAAGCATAGCTAAGCCCCAGTCCGTGTCCCTTTACGTTATGCTGATTGCCGGTAGGTACGCGGAAGAAGCTTTCGAATACCTTATGCCGGTATGCTGCGGGTATGCCCGGGCCGTTGTCCGCGACACTCAGCTGCAGCCGGTCGCCGTGGACGGTTTGGCGCAGCTGTATCCGGTCGCCACCATATTTGAGCGCATTATCGATCAGGTTGTAGATAGCGCCCTGCAGGTGGACCTTATCGGCCATCACCCTGACTTCGCTATTACCGGCTTCCCAGCTTACCGCTACTTTCTTTTCTGCAAAGACGGGCTGCAGGGTCTGCACAAGTTCCTCCACAAGCAGGGCCGGCTGCAGAGCCTCCTGTACCAGCTGTATCTTACCATGCTGCGCCTGGATCGCATTCATGATACGATCAATAAGAATGCTGAGGCGGTTCATTTCCCAATGCGCCACATTGAGGTATTTCCGGGCCCGCTCCGGGTCTTCCATCCCCTGGTAAGTGGTGAGCGCTTCCAGCGCCACCCTGGTCGTGGCTACCGGCGTTTTGAGCTCATGGGAGATATTGCCGATAAAGCTGTCCTTTTGCCGGTTGAACTGCGCCTGCCGTTGCATGGTACGATAGGCCAGGGCAAAGGCTGCACAGATAAGCACCAGCAGCAACAGGCTGAATGCGGCTTGCGGTGCAATGCTTTTGATCAGGACCGGTTTGTATCCGGTAACCATGAAAGGAACTTCAAGGCTGTCGGCCGGGCCGTAATGAAAAAACTGGGCAGATGCAGCAAGAGCAGTATCCCAATGGACCAGCAGTCCCCGCTGTTTTTCATTCAGCGCCTCCTGGAAGGTTCTCAACCAGAAGGCGCTGTCCGCCCGGGTTTTGATGGTTGTCGCATTGAACTTTTGCGTGAGCGCCATGCGGATCAGCTGTCCCATCACTTCCCGTTCTGCCCTGGTCCCCGGAACATCCGGCAGGCTGATGTGCCGCTCGCTCACCGTACGGGGCAGACCGGACATGCCCATCCTATTGTTTTTCGGCCGAATGTCTGCGGGCGCCGGCAGCTTACCGTTGGTCTGCGTTGTCTGCACATCATGCGTGATCCTGATTGTGGTGTATAAAGGTGCTGAATCGGCAGCCCCTGCCGGCGAAGCCGGCGAGGACATGATCATGCGCATATGCGTGTTGCTTCGCGCACTATCGTCTGCGTTGATGATAAAGGAAAGTGTGTGTTTGAATAAGCTGTCATTCATCTTTGCCTCGGCCAGGGCAAACGTCATTTTCACTTCCTGGTCAAGCCTTCTCTGCTGGCTGTTGTATTGCGTACGCAGCCATTCTCCCAGGAAGAGCAGCAGCAGCAGCGCTCCGGCCAGCATCAGCAAGCCGATAGCCCTGAGGCGCCGTCCCTGTTTACCCGTTGACATCATTTCCATTGGCAATTTATCCTGCAAAGAAAGCAAAAGCCGGTGGCCTGTTTCTATTCTGTTAACCTAATTTAACCTTATTTGGGCGCCGCTTAACCGGCTTTGCCCCGGTCACCGGATAGCTTTGCCTTATTAAAAGACGACAACATGAAAAAACTGTTCACCTTAGCGTTTGTATCCTTTAGCCTGCTTGGCAGGGCCCAGCAGACTTCCGGTCTTATCACTTACGAGCAAACCCTTTCTTTTGCCATTGAAAATACGAAAGATATGCCCGAAGGGCTCGCGGACCTGCTGAGCAAGCCGCAAAAAACAGAAAAAGTTTTATTCTTCAACGCTTCGGCCGCACTTTATGAGAATAAAGAGAAAGCCGATAAGGACCAATCGGAAGAGCTGACCGAGGGGGATATGAAGATCAACCTATCAAGATCCGCTCCGGAAGAAAGGACTTATCTTGATTTGCAGGCAAAAAAAGAGATCGCGGAAAAAGACCTGATGGGCCGGAAATTCCTCGTCACCAGACCGCTCAACACTTTATCCTGGAAAATGACTGGCCGGCAGAAAAAAATACTTGACCGTTCCTGTATGGAAGCTATTGCGGACAAAGGCGGAGCGGATTCGGTAACAGTATGGTACACGCCGGACATCCCCGTAAGCGCCGGCCCGGAAACCCTTTCCGGCCTGCCCGGCATGATCCTGGAGGCCCATATAGGAAAACAACTGCACCTGCTGGCCACCCATATTGAGGAAGATCCTTCTGGCGGTAAAAAAATCAAGGAGCCAGCCAAGGGAAAAAAGATCACGGCAGAAGAATTTGAGCGCTTGGCCAAAGAAAAAAGTGAAGAGCTGAAAAAGCAGTATGGCGCGGGAAAAGATGGACAAGTGATCATTATCAGAAAATAATCACCTGAAAAAAAATCACCGATGTACAAACTAGCAATCGTACTGTTGCTGCTCATGGGCAGCCTGGCAGGCTATGCCACTACTTACCGTCTTACCGGCATGGTGACCGATACTGCCGCGCAACCCCTGGCGGGCGCTTCCGTATCGCTGCTGAACCCCGAAGATTCGACGCTGGCCGTATTCGGGATCAGCAATAGCGAAGGCCGTTTCCTTGTATCGGAGATCAAGGAGGGGACTTATGTGCTGCAGGTGGCTGTTATGGGCTATTATACCGAATACCGGGGGATCAGCATACCGCTCAACGGAGGAGAGGATCTGGGTACGGTAGCCATGAAAGTAAATAACGGTGCGCATGTCCTGGGAGAAGTGGTGATCTCGGGAGAGAAAGTGCCGGTTAGGATCAAGGGCGACACGCTGGAGTACAACGCAGGTTCTTATAAGGTAAAACCCAATGCCGTAGTGGAAGACCTGCTGCGCAAGTTGCCGGGCGTCCAGGTGGATAAGGAAGGGAACATCAAATCGATGGGTAAGGATGTAAAGAAAGTGCTTGTGGATGGTAAAGAATTTTTCGGCGACGATCCGAAAATGGCGACACGCAACCTGCCCGCCGACGCGGTCGATAAAGTGCAGAGCTTCCAGAAAAAATCGGATGCCAGCCTCTTCTCCGGCGTCGACGACGGACAACGGGAGCAGACGCTTAACCTGACGCTGAAAGACGGCAAGAAGGCCGGCTATTTCGGCGAAGCCAGGGGCGGGCTGGGCACGCCGGAAAAATATGATGCCTCGCTGAAGGCATTCAAGTTCCGGCCCAAAAGCCAGATCGCAGCCATGGGCATGCTGAACAACATCAATAAATTCGGCTTTACCTTTCAGGACTACCTCGACTTCAACGGAGGCCTGGGTTCCTTGCTCCAGGGTGGCGGTAATATTAACCTCAACAGCAATGAGGTACCTGTAGACTTTGGCCAGCCGGTACCGGGCAAAATGAGCTCCGCAGCCGCAGGCCTCAACTATAGCCTGGAACCCTGGGCCAACAGCCGTTTCAACCTGAACTACATGGGCAACGGCGTGGATAAATTCCTCGAGCAGTATGCTTACCGTCGCAACTTCCTGCCGGGAGAAAGCTTCGAGCAGAAAGACAACGGCACTTCCAACGAACAGAACATTACGCATCGGCTCAATACCAGCTGGCGCACGGAGATCGATTCCATACACCAGCTTAAGGTAACGGCCTTTGGGCGGCTGGGAACCAATAACGGCGACAGCAAATCCTTATCTGAATCATACCAGGCCGCGCTGCTGCAGAACAGCCTGGACAGCCGCAGCGACCGTACCGGGAACAGCGCAGAGGCCGGCGGATCGCTGGAGCTGACGACGAGGCTGAAGGGGAAATGGCCCGTAGTAAGAACCCGCATGAATGCCGGCTACTCCCGCAGCCGGGAGCTGAACAGCTGGTCTAATACGGCTTACCTCGATGGACAGGAGCTGAGCAACAGCCAGTACCGCAACAACAGCAACAGTAAATGGAATGGAGAATTTTCCTTTGCGCCTACCCGGGCGCTGGGTAAAGGCTATTACCTGGAGCCCTCTGTGGAGGCTGCGTTCCAGAAGGAATCGTTGAAAAGGGAGCAGGGTACGCCGGGCCCCGATGAAACAGCGGTAGATTCGCTTAGCCCCTGGTTTTACCGTAATGTATGGCAGCTGACACCCGGCCTGCTGTTTAAAAAGAATACCAGAAAGATACGCTGGACAATAGGCCTGCAAGGACAGGCCCTTGGCCTCATCCCCTATCTGAACGGACAGCAGCTGGATCAGCGCAGGTATACCTATTGGCTGCCATCGGCTTCATGGCAGAAAGACTTTTCGCTGGGACAGCAGCTGACGGTACAGTACACCACCGATGTAACGGCGCCTGCGGTGCTGCAGCTGATGCCGGTAACCGACTACAGCAATCCCCTGGCGCGGGTGCGGGGCAATGCCGCCCTGGACCCTGAGTATACACACCAGGTCCATTTAGGGTATAATCATTTCGATCAATTCAACATGACTAATTTTTATGTGATGCTCGACGGACGGTATACGCAGAACAAGATCGGGTGGAGCCGCCAGGTGCAGCCCGACCTGAGCCAGGACATGACTGCGGCCAATACCGGCAATGCGATGCAGGCCTCGTTGCGTGCCCAGTACGGAAGGCCGGTCAAAAAGATAGGCCTGAATATTACGGCCGGGCTGGAAGAGAGCTGGAACAGGACCCTGGGACCAGTAAACGGGACCGACAATGTGAATAATTCCCTGGGCCATAAGCTGACGCTCGGTTTTAATAACCTGAAGAACGATCGATGGGATATCAGCTGGGGCGGAAGCATAGCGCTCAATTCCTCCTGGTTCTCTATAAACGACGAGCTGAACAATACTTATTACAATCTCAATGGTTATGCTGCGATCAGCTACAGGCCCGATGATCACTGGAGCTTTACCCTGTCGGGCGATATCGATCATTATGCTGCACGCAGCTTTGACCGGCCGGTAACCATTCCCCTGGTGAAGGCCGAGATCAGCCGTTATCTTTTCAAAAATCAACGGGGAACCATCAGCCTTACCGGCTTCGACCTGCTGGACCGTAACCGCTCGGTGCTGCGTACCAGTCAGCTCAACTACCTGCTGGAGCAGCGCAGCAATACCATCGGCCGCTATGTGATGCTTTCATTTGCTTATAAGCTCAACCGGACTGGTGGCGGTCCCTCGATCAAAATCAGGAACCGCTAAGGTCAACTTTATAGCAGCCGGTTTGTTTTAAATACAATAAAAGCAAACCGAACATGGCCAGGGATCCTCAAAAGAAACAAGATAACCAGCTGCACAAAGACAAGGTGGATAAACGTACCCTTCACCTGGAAAATGAAGAGATAGAGCGTATGCCCGATAGCAACGACGACTACCGCCTGCCCCGCGAGCTGCCGGAGGAAGAGCCGGAGCCTTATAGAGAAGGCCCGGAAGAACCGACCGACGACATAGACGAGGACGACCTTATTGATCCGGATACCGATATTTCAGCCGATGAGATTGCCCTGCTGGAAGAGGCAGAGCGCGATACGACAAGCGACGAAAGCAGGGCTTCCGATCTCCTGGATGATGCCGACGACGATGGGGATGAGCTGAATGAAGGACCCGATGAGGATAATGCCTTCGACCTGGGCGAGGACCTCGATATGCCCAATGATGTGAACAATCCCGATATCGACGAAGAAGACGAACGGTTTTAATGTTTTAGCTGTATGATTGTCCTGTAGGTATGCCGCATTTGCGATGTACCTACAGGACAATCTGTTTGCAACGTATAGTAACGCTCTTTTTAAAGGGGACGTTCATAGCAGCACATGAATAGCTGCGGCCACCCTGTTCACACTTGTACCATTTATAGCCGCAGTAGTGTCGTTGCGGTACAACGACACTACTAATAACCTATAGCGCTATACAGAGGCCAAAGAAGATGCAGTCCGCCGTCAGCAGCCTGCCTGCCCCAACAGCCAGTAGACGATCACAAAAACAAGAATAGTGCCGAGGCAGCCGCCGCCCCATTTCCAGGCCGCCGCGCCTGCCAGTAATCCCCTTAGCCAGCTCATATATTTACCGTGTTTTCGTTTTTAAAATGCTATCATCAATAAATACAAAAACAAAAGTCGATAGTTCAAATGAGCCGGTAGCGTTGGCTGGATGCAGTGGAGGCGTTAAGTTAAGAGGTAACATTTTTCAATTAGGCGAACATCATTTTTAACAAGATGAAATGATCCGGATCAATTGGAAAACCAGAGAGGTTACAGGAGGTGTATGGAATGATGTCATGGAGACTTCAATCATTACGAAATGTCGGGACAGCGCAGTCCGGGCCAGCAGCGTTAATACTCAGGCCTTTCAGTTCCACAGAACAGAGAAGATTTGCAGATGATCCTATAGCGATCGGCGCTATAAGGCTCCGTAGGAGCCGAACGTTTGTAGCGCCAGCATGAACAAACATGACTTTGCTCCGTAGGAGCAAAACCAGGGTTGCTAAGAAGAAAATGCATCCAACTGCCGTTCAGGTCGTTGCACGTCCCTACCAACCTGGCCGTGCGGGTGGGTCGCGCAGGAGCTATGGTCATAAGCATCGTTGAGGACAATAGTTTCTCTTGATATCCATAGGTATTGCTGCAAACGAAAAGCGGCCGGAACACCGGCCGCTTTTCGTTATTTTATTCTGTAATGATCAGTGTGATCGGCTCTACCGGGAACCGGGTATGCAATGAGTCGCCATAGGAACCCTTAATGTCGAAGAAAAATGCAGTATCGCCCTGCTTGCTGCGCGTCCTGATCTGGGCCACCCAGTCATCGGCCAGCTTACCTTTCGTACTTTCAGTAGCGTAGTAATCGGCCATGATCCTGAGCTTTCCCGTGCTGTCTTCATACACGCCACGCTCGGCATAGGAAAACATAAAGCTCGCTACCGCCCGTTCTTTATTGGCCGTATCCAGTCCTGCCAGCGGGTAGGCGATCAGCGAGTCGAACAGCTTCTTGGATATCTTTCCGCTGCCGATCGTACCACCGGCGAGGAAGGCCTTACCCTTGTATTTCTTCTTACCCACCTGTGGCTTTTGCGCGGTGCTGGCTACCACACCCATGCTGATGCCGATAATACCCAATACAGCTAAGTACTTTTTCATAAGTTCCTAAAGATAAAAAAAGTTCCCGGTTATTGCCTGTTCTTATAGCAGGCTCAGGCTTTCCTCCAGCGTTTTGATCTTCGCTTCGGCATCGGCCTGCTTTTTACGCTCATTGGCAATGATCTCAGGTTTGGCATTCTGCACAAATTTATCATTGCTCAGCTTCTTGTCCACACTTACCAGGAAGCCTTTCAGGTAGTTCAGTTCTTCTTCCATTTTAGACTTTTGCGCGCCGGTATCAACGGTAGCATGACTTTGCAGGTACAGCTTCTCCGTCTGTACGACAAGGGCCATGGCGCCATTCACCGGCGTGGCGGTAGCCTCCAGCTTATCGGCATTTACCTGTCGCTGCAGTATGCTGCCGGCAGCAGCATAGAAGCCGGTATTGGCCGAATCCACAAACAAGGAAATAATGTCCTTAGGTTTCAGCTGATTCTTGTTGCGGGTATCCCTTATTGCCGTGATCAGCTCCTGGAGCAGGCGTCCTTGTGCCAGTATCCGGTCATTGCGCTCCTGTGCGGCAGGCAGCTGCCTTACGATCAGGTCTGACTGCTGTTCGCGCAGCAGGTGGAACACCTCTTCGGTAAAGAAGGGCATAAAGGGATGCAGCAGCTGCAGGAGGTCTTCGAAGAGACTCAGCGTACGCCGATATACCTCAGGGTGTATCGGCTCGTTCAGGCCGGGCTTTACCCACTCCAGGTACCAGGAGCAGAAGTCGTCCCAGATAAGCGAATAGATCGTCTTCAGCGCTTCGCTCAGCTTGAAGTCGGCAAACAGGCTATCGATCTGCTGGCGGGTCTCATCGATGCGGGCCTGCATCCAGTCTGTGGCAAACGTATGTTCCGTGCCCCCTTCAGTAATGCGGCTTTCCCACATCTTCACCAGTTTCAGGGCATTCCATATCTTATTGGTAAAGTTGCGGCCCTGCTCCAGGAACGCTTCATCGTACAGGATATCGTTGCCCGCCGGTGAAGAGATCATTACGCTGAAACGCACTACGTCGGCGCCGTGATCTTCGATCAGCTGCAGCAGGTCGGGTGAGTTGCCCAGTTGCTTGGACATCTTACGCCCTTGCTTGTCACGGATAAGTCCGGTAAAGTATACCTGGTTGAAAGGTTGCGTACCCTTGAATTCAAAGCCGGCCATTACCATACGGGCAACCCAGAAGAAGATAATGTCGGGAGCCGTAACCAGGGTATTGGTCGGATAATAATAATTCAGCTCTTTATTGCTGGGATCTTCATTCCAGCCGAATACCTGCATCGGCCACAGCCACGCAGAAAACCAGGTATCGAGCACATCGTCGTCCTGCCGCAAGTCGGCTATGCTGCCGCCAGGCTGCTGTTGTTGAAACTGTGCCAGGGCCTCTTCCGCATTTTCGGCCACATAGAAATTACCGGATTTGTCGTACCATACCGGAATGCGATGTCCCCACCAGAGCTGGCGGCTGATGCACCAATCCCTGATATTGCTCATCCAATGACGGTACAGGTTCTTGAACTTGGAAGGGAAGAACCGGATGTCATCGTTCATGACTGCTTCCAGCGCGGGTTCCGCCATTTTGCTCATGTCGCACCACCACTGCATCGACAAACGGGGCTCGATCACTGCACCGGTCCTTTCCGATACGCCAACCTGGTTAGTATAGTCTTCCTGTTTGACAAAATTGCCGGAAGCCTTCAGATCTTCTACGATCTTTTTGCGTACGGCAAAGCGGTCTTCACCGATGTACAGCTGTGCCGCTTCGCTTAATGTCCCGTTGGCATTCAGCGTGTCCACGATCTCCAGCTGGTGCTTCTGGCCCAGGTTGTAGTCATTCACATCATGCGCCGGCGTCACTTTCAGCGCGCCGGTACCAAATTCCTTATCGATATAGTCGTCGAAGATAATGGGTATCCTGCGGTTGATGAGCGGCACAAAGCAGAACTTGCCTTTGAGATGGGCATAGCGCTCATCGTCGGGATGCACGCACACCGCCGTATCGCCCAGTATGGTTTCGGGGCGTACGGTAGCTATCGTAATGTATTCTTCGGTATCGCTATCGATGCGGTACCGTATATAAGTCAGCTTGGATTGCGTTTCTTTGTGTAGTACCTCCTCATCGCTCAGTGCCGTCAGGGCCTGGGGATCCCAGTTGATCATCTTGACACCGCGGTAGATCTGTCCTTTCCGGTGCAGCTCGACAAATACACGGATCACCGCCTTGTAGTAGGCATCGTCCATGGTAAAGTGCGTGCGTTCCCAATCCAGTGAGCAGCCCAGCTTCTTCAGCTGCTGCAGGATGATACCACCATACTTTTCCTTCCACTCCCAGGCATACCTCAGGAATTCATCGCGGCTCAGCGTATTCTTGTCAATCCCTTTTTCACGAAGCATACCGACTACTTTGGCTTCAGTGGCAATGGAGGCATGGTCGGTACCCGGTACCCAGCAGGTATTGAAGCCCTGCATCCTGGCGCGGCGCAGCAGTATGTCCTGCACGGTATTGTTGAGCGCATGGCCCATATGCAGCACACCGGTTACATTAGGCGGCGGCATCACTATTGTATAAGCGGGCCGCTCATCGGGCTCGCTGTGAAAATATCCTTTCTGGTTCCAGTGCGCATACCATTTTTGCTCTATGGCTCCCGGCTCGTAGTTTTTACTCAGTTCCATTGTATGTATAGCTGTTGTAGCGATATGCAGAAGCTTATTGCTTCCGCGGAAGATAAGCTGCAAATTTAATAAATTGCCCGAAAGAAACAGCGGCGGTTGCGTCCGGAGCCATCTTGCCGGCAATTCAGGACCAAATTCTTTTTGCCTGCAGATTATTTATTTATCTTTGAAAGAAATAAAAATTACCGAAAATGAAGAAGTTAACCTTATTACTGGGCGCTGCCCTGATCATGGGTACTGCCGCATTCGCACATGACGGGCATAAAGACGGTTGCTGCAAAGGCAAAAAAGAAGCTTGCTGCGCCAAAGACAAGAAGGGAGCCAAAAAGAACGGAGAGAAAACAACAACTATCAAAGATGCTAAAAAAGCACCGGCTAAAGAAACTGCCGAGAAAAAATTATAGCGCACAAACGAATAAACATTATCTCGGAGGCCCTGCTTTATGCCGGGCCTTTTGCTTTGTACAACGCGCTCCAACCATATAAAAGGCGGGACAATTCGTGATGGAACTGTCCCGCCGGATACACAAAAACGGCGCTTCAAAAACAACCCTTATTGCTTGCTGAACTTAAATGTCGAGCCGTCGGCAAGGCGAAGAATATACATTCCCGCGGGAATACCTGCCAGCGAAACCCATTGGTCTGTTGCCGTGATGCTGACCCTGGATATAACCTTACCCGTAAGGTCTGTGATCACCGCTGTCGAGTGGAGCAGCCCGGCAGCATTCATAACGATGTGGATGCTTTCTTTCGCGGGGTTAGGATAAAGCGTTGCAGATGCGGAAATGGTATTGAAGCGTACCAGTACAGTATTGCTGTAGCGCAGCGACCCTTGCTCATCGCTGGTCACCAGGCGGTAGTAATTCTCCTGCTGCGGTTGTTCGTCCAGGTAGGATTGGCTGTTTAAGCCTGCATCAGTATGCACGCTGTAAACAGGGGCGAAATTTCTTCCATCACTGCTTCTCTGCAGGATGGTGTACATCGCTTCGCTGTTATTGGTCCTCCATTCGAGCAATACTGCACCATCACCTTGTTTTTTGCCCGAAAAATGCAGTAGGTTCGATGCCAAAGGTATGCTGCCGAATTCGAAAGCGCCAAAATCCACAGTGCTGTTCTGAATACGCGCACCATTATCAAAATCGGTGTTAATAGTGGCTGGCACATAGGAATTGTAACCCTGGTCGACACAAGGGCTCGTAGCCTGTAACCGGAAGTTACCTGTTGCCGTATCGACAAACTGCGGATTGATCGTACCGCCGATAATATGCTTGGCTGCAAACGTTCCAAGACCTTGTACCAGGCTGTAGCTGAAAGCCGAAGCTCCGGTGTTTTGGTTATAAATCCCGCTGTAATTGCCCCAGATAACACAGTTGGTGAAAGTAGAATCGTTATAGTCGCCAAAATTGGTATTGTAAATAGGGCTACCCAGAACATTAGCTTTGTTCCCCGAAAAAGTTGAATTGGTTACAAATGCTGGAGGAGCGCTATTGTACATGCCACCGCCAAAAGAATCCACAGTATTTTGGGTAAATACACAATTGACTACTGAAGTGAGACTGGAGTTGCTATTGATACCACCGCCTATCCGGGCTGTATTTGCACCAAACCAGCAGTGTTCAATCGGAAATCCACCGGGATATATACCGCCGCCATAACGGGCATTGTTGCCTACAAAATTACAGTTCCTGAGCCGGATTGTGGCCCCGCCGAAACCGCCGCCCTGGTAGGTGGCTGTGTTACCGATAAAGTTGCAGCTGCTTACATCAGCCGTTTGGGCCTCTGAGTAAATGCCGCCGCCTGTATAAGCAGTATTGTTGGTAAACGTACAGTTGGCTATTGTAGGGTTGATTCCCGGATCATTGTAAACGGTGATATAAATGGCGCCTCCCTTACTCGTAGCGTCGTTAGTGCGTGTGCTGTTAGATGCAAACGTACAGTTGGTAACAGAAACAAGAAGGCCCGATAGCTGCAATGCTCCGCCACCCGACCATGCTGATTTGTTTCCTGTGAAGGAGCAACCTGTAATATAGGAAGCTGGCAAACTCGAGTTCCCTGCAAGCATCACTGCTCCGGGTCCCTGGTTTCCTTTACCCTGGTTGAAGGTGCAATTGCTTATGGAGACAGGGGAATTGACGATAGACATTATACCAGCACCATAATCAGCACTGTCAGCATCGAATGAGCAATTGCTGAAAGTCGACCTTAAAGTAGCAGCACCATCAAGGTAAACCGAACCTCCCCTGGCGCCAGAGTAGTTTCCGGAGAAATTACAATTGGAAACCGTCACCGTTGAGTTATTCTTGAGATACATACCGCCACCACCATCATAAACAGTAGCATTGCTTTTGTTACCAGAAAACGTGGCATTGGTAATGATTACTTTGCCCTCGGTTACATAAATGCCCCCGCCACTGTTATTAGCAGTATTGTTATTGAACGAGCAAAGGTTAAGCGTATCCGCTAAGCCATAGACACTATATATACCTGCACCGTAAGCCCCATTATTGTACGAAAACACGCAGCGTGTAACACGGAAAAGGGACACAGAATCGTTGTAAATGGCGCCACCGTAAAACACACCGTTATTTCTTGAAAAGATACAGCTGTCCAGATCCAGCGTAGAACGGGGATCGTTGTATATAGCCCCTCCGCGCACAAAAATGCTGGGCGAGCTTACCGTATTGTATTCGAACTTGCAATAACTTATGGTCGGGTGCGCATTCACGTTGTACATGGCGCCACCAAAACCGGCAGCACTATTGCTGTTGAAAGTACAGCGGTAAAAAACGGGCGACGAACCGCTGTTGGTCACGGCTCCGCCTCCCCCGGATCCGCTGGCGTTGGGTGGATTGCCATAAAAAATGGGAGCTGAATTGCCCGAAAAAGTACAGTAAGCGATATAAGGCGCTCCGCCTACGTTCATCATGGCCCCGCCACCGCCCGAGGTATAAGGCGATGTAGTATTGTTGGTAAAAGTACAGTTGGTAATCGTCGGAGACGCGTAACGGTTATAAATACCGCCACCGACATAGCCGTTGCCGCTGGCAATGATAAAGCCGTCCAATATCATAGAGGTAGTGATCAGCAGGGCGCTGTCATTCTGTATTACTGAATTGCTATTGCCTTTAAGCCGGGTAATATTTGTTGTAAAATCACGCTGGCTAAAGACAGTGTCGGTGTTCTTAAAGCCGCCAAAGATTTTGAGATCTTTCTTCAAGGTAAAAGATGTGCCGGCTACTGGTGAGTAAGTTCCTTTGGCTACCCAAACGGTATCCCCGGGATTGGCGAAATCTATGCCGTACTGGAAACTGTAGTAGGCAGAAGCCCAGGAAGTTCCATCCTGATTGCCGGCAAAATTAGCACTGTCTACATACACGATCGTCGCTGTCGAACGAAGGGCAGTCAGGCATAGCATGACCGCTAGCCAGAATAGTTTGTTTCTCATTTTTGATGAATAGGATTGTTAAAAAATGCGCAAATATAGACTTGGAAACAATATCTGCCAAAAAAATAATGAATTAAAAAATACTATTTTGTATATATTTTTGCTAATTATAAATTTATAATTTAATGAATGTTGTATGACAATGGCCGGCCGTTATTTGCGGCCAGCCATTGTTAATTTTTTTGTCGACGCTCCGGGTTACAGGAAAGCGATTGCTATTCTTTAATGAGCTTGATCGTGCTCCTGGAACCATCGGCATAGTGCAGCTGCAACAGGTAGATGCCGGTAGCCAGGCCTTTCAGGTCGATCGTTTGCGCTGTTGCCTGCAGGCCTGCATATTGCCGCATCAGCTGTCCGTTGGCGGTCAGCAGGTTCAGCTGTGTCAATGCAGCGCTCGTCCTGATCGTTACCTTATCCTTCGCCGGGTTAGGGAATATGGCCAGGTTGTTCGCGTCGCTGCAGGATAGACGGGCGTTCGTTACAGGGCTGTACGCAAAGGTGGCATCAGCATCGACCACACGAAGACGGTAGTAATAATTGCCATCCCTGCCCTCCATATCTTCATAGTGATAAGCCCCTCTGCTGCCTGCCGGAATACGTGCGATCATGGTGAAATGAACACCGTCGTTGCTTCGCTCCAGCTCAAAATGATCGAAGCTCGTTTCGGCGCTGGCCGCCCATTGCAGCACAACGCTACAACCTTTAACCGATGCCGAAAAGGACTGAAGGACAACCGGCAGCGGTACCGCATTGATCGTAATATTGGCATGGTTCACCTGGAAGAAGACATTACCGCTGCCTTTTACTTTTACGCGGGCTTTAGTTGACGCCGGTGCAGTACCGGGCACGGTAACCGAGGCGCTTCCGTTGTTGGGCACGGCAGTGGCCAGTGTATAAGGGAAAGTCCTGCCGCTGTCTACCGATAAAAAGATATCGACGTTGGCGGCATTGATGGGTGCTGCCGTGGTATTGGCCACATTCCAGGTAACTGTTTGAGCGGAGCCGGTGTTCCAGGTAACTGCGGTAGCCTGGGAGGTTACATTAAAAGTATCCGGTCCCGGCAAGACCACATTCAGGGTGATGGTATCGGTATCAAAGGAAGAATTGAAGCTGCCCCAGCCCTGGTAAATATCGCGGGTCGTGAGGATGAACTTCAGCGTGCGGGCTGCAGCAGGCAGGCGTTCTCCTTTATAAAAATAATTTCCTGCCAGCACATTGTTCATAGTGGGAAAAACCCGCGTGGGTGAAGAAGAGGGGTTAAAAGAGCGGAAATAAGGCATGGCATTGTCATTGGCGTCCCAGGTTTGTCCAAAGCCACCCAGATCCCATTCTTCCCAGCAATAATTAAGCGTATCCATCGTCAAATCCGTCACTGCCGGAGCCGTCAGCTCAAAAGGCGTCCACACAGGTATATTATAGCTGGCGGTAAAGTCGGGATAGGTATTGGGTACATTGGTCGATATCGTGACGGTAGGACAGGAGCCTCCGGTGGATGCATTGGTAATGTAATTGGTAATGTTCCTCAGGCTGACCGCATGAAAATAAGCATCGCTATGAGGCTGCAGGTCATCGCTGCCACAGATGCCGGCGTAGGCCATAATGGTCGAGCCGCTGCCCGCTTCAAAAGCCATAGCACTGTTGCCATTGCCGCCGCAATTGCCTTGCGATGAATTGTAGGTGTGGTCGGAACCGAACTGATGTCCCATCTCATGGGCCACGAAGTCAATGGCGAAAGGGTCTCCGAGAGGAGAAGGCAGACCGGTCTCGCCCTCGGCTTTTTGGCTGTTATTACAAAGGACACCCAGGCCCGCAAGGCCGCCGCCACCCGTGGTGAAAACATGCCCTATATCATAGTTGGCGCTGCCGATGCGGCTGTCAACGGTAGACTGGTTCTGCGTAAGCAGCGCATTGGGATTGTTGTTCGAATAAGGATCTGTATTACCATCCAGGAAGATCAGGGTATCGGTATTGCCTACTAGTGTCATTGTCGAGGCCAGCTCCCGTTCATAGACACCATTCACACGGTTCATAATCAATACCATCTGGGCCAGCACGCTGGCTTTGGTGGGTGTTGCGCCGCCTACGGCATCGGCATATTCACCGGTGCAGGCCAGGGCAAGCCGGTAGTTCCGGCGTTGCGTGCCATAGGTCCTTTGCGCAGTCGTACCTTCAGGCAGGCTTTCCACCGCATCTGTACCGTCGCCGGTCACACCACAGGACATAGCCTGGTTCGTCGTAAAGTCTTTGCGGAAATAGCACAGGTAATTGCCGTCCTCTACATCGCTGTACGGATCGATAAGATAAGATTGTGCCCCATTGAATACATAAGCATGAAAGCCATCCGGCGCCAGGTTGATCTTCGCGGTCACGCGGCGATCGTCTGTGGCTTCGGCCGTGAAAGTCTTTATTTCCGGGTATTTCGCCGCCAGGGCCGGCTCCATGACTGGTGTCTGCCACATGCGGAAGGCCCTGCTGCTGCCGTCGGGGCCGGGCAGGCTGATGGTTTGGCCGGAAGCAGGATCAGTTTTGAGCGAGAGCAGGCGTTCGTGGAGATCGCCGAAACGAAGCACATAAGTCTGGTAGCGGTCAGGGACCAGGCGCCGGGCGCCGGCTGGTTTGACCAGTTCGGAATGCACCGGTTGCCAGTACTCCTCAACGCCGGCAAAGAGCATAGCCGACATAGCGGTAAAGGCCGAAAAAAGCAGGGTAAATTTTCGAAGCATGTGGAGGAGCAGGTTTTATGGTTTTACAAAAAAAAGCTGACCCCGGAGGATCAGCTTATAAAATTATAAAAAAGATACAAATTAAAAGTGGCATTAATATACAAGTTTACACAAGGAATTAACTGAGACCTCTTGCTGGGGTCTTTTTTTCTTCACTCTCCTTTTCCAATAGGAGATAACCTCCGTTTATCTCACGGTCAGAATATGGGATAATTATTATGAAAGAAAATAGTCGTTTATGGGATGGGATTATTATTGGGGTTGTTTGGTGTTGGCTGTTGTGGATGCTTAGTGAAATAGTCTTTAATTCTTGAAATGCCCCATAGAATAAAAAGTAACATTAAAGAGAAGAAGATATATTTATCATATTTTGGAAGACTCTTTTCAAATTCTCTAACATTATATGATATACCCTTAGTGAATTCTAACCTTATTTTAGTTTCAATGATTGAAGAATTTATCTCCTCTTGGTATTGCTTTATAGAATCTGTACTTTTTAATTCACTAATGGTAGGAACATATGTGAGATCCAGAGTATCAAGTGATTTTTTCAGATCATTAATCCCCCTTTGATAGGAAATGTTCATAATTCCTAGAAATATAATTATTGTCCCTAAAAAATAAAGGATAGCTCTAAGTAATCTGGTATCTTTAAAGGAAAGTGCAGAAATTAAAAGCTGCCATATGGAACCTTCCATAATAAAAAAGTGTTTGGTACTACCAAAATACACATTTAAATGAAAAAAGCTACCCTAGAAAGAGCAGCTAGTAACCATTTCTGGTTGAGACAAGATTCTTTATAACTTAAAGTAGTCCATCATAGCTTTTGTCTTTTCAAGTTTTTTGATAAACTGTTCTTGTGTAATACCTATTTCATCTAAGATAGAGAGTGTTACCTGCATTTCTTTTTCGTTAGGACGCCCATCGCTTATAACCATATCCCACATCATTAGAGAAAGCAATTCTTTTTGATCAATGGATAATCTATCAAGGTCAGAGAGCATTTCATTTTCACCAGTTAGTTTATAGTAAGAGACACACTCAACAGCTCTTACCCCTAAAGCACCAATGGTTGAATTAAGATATTGAAGTTCTTTATCAGCATTACCATGCGGGAGGTCAGAAGTTCCTATAATTCGTAGCATGTTAATAATGGACATTCTTTGATTTAAGTTCAGGTTTTCAAAACTTTGCCTAATTGGATGATCATGAATTTTTACAGTGTTTTGTATAGGAATTTGAGAATTGTTTGCAGAAAGGAATCTGAAGACTAAAAATAAAGCTCCAATGATAGCAAGAATCCATACAATGAACATAAGATTAGGGTTTACATTGTTTGAGAATATCATCTAATTCATCTTCAGCCAAATTCTTGAAAATCGCATTAGCAGCATTATATCCCCTAAAAGCAGTAGCTTTTTTACTGAGCTGTTTTGTTCTTCCAATCTCTTCATTGGTTTTGAGATTTGTAACACGGATATAGCCTTTATAGCGCATGTTTAGAGTACTCACAGTTTGAATAAGGCATTCTACCTTATAGTCAGCATCTTTTTCGTCCTTTACCAGTTTATAGCCATCATAGTCCATCTTTTCACGGACTTTCTGCTCAACATTTTTTTCTGTAGGCTGGAGATAAAACTTTTGGGCTTTGGAAGAATAAAATACTGTACCCAATAACAGCATTAGGAGTGTTCGTTTCATGTTTGGAGAAATTTACAGTGTTATAAAATGAAAAAATACGTGAACCAGTCTAATACCCGCCCACTGAGGGATTCTCCGTCCCATGAAGCAAAGTATAGCTAGTCCACGCATGACGTGGTACCTCGCATATACTTTCCTGCTTCTTTTAATTTGGAGAATTTTCAGTGGACAGAAAGTATAACTAAGTCAATAGTTATTTATGTTGTTATCTTATTATTTACTCAATAAATTCTTATTTTATGATTAACTCAGAACGCGAAATTACAAAACTTTACAGACTAGCTTTTGAAATTGCCCTCAAATCGGCAATGCTAGAAAATTACAATTCCATTGCTTCAAAATTCTGTGATATTGTTAAAGCGATGAACTCAGATGGCATTGAAAGATTGCCTACAGGAACTCCGGGAATATCCCATCTTCGTCAGAACCCAAATGTATCCTAATCTCCAATAAGTCTTTACCTTCTATTATCGCAGGTTTTGTCAGCAAATATGATTTATCACCTTCATTAATCACCCCATAAGAGTGTACCTTATCTAAAAACCCTGCAATATTTTCCTGTTGAACTCTTACAATATTGTTATGTTCAAAATGATAGTAATACTCAACAATCTTTAGTATTCTTCCAGCAAAAAGGCTTTTGTCAAAATGTAATGCCATGATATTTGGTTTTTCACAAAATAATCAATTTACTGAAAATTTTTAAGTCTTACTTTACACTATTGTGTAATAAACTACTTAACTTTGTCTCACAAATCTGAAGCTATGTTCTCTGTAAAACCATTCAAATCACTAACACAGTTACTTGCTGCTTTTCCTAATGAACAAAGTGTAATTGACCATTTGGAGTTTATTAGATGGAATGGAAATGTAGTTTCTCCTTTTGATCCTACTTCTAAAGTTTATAAGTGCAAGGGGAATAAATATCGTTGTTTGAACACCAAGAAGTACTTTAATGTGAGAACCAATTCCATCTTTGAAAACTCTAAGATTCCTTTACAGACATGGCTAATGGCGATTTACCTATTTACTACTTCTAAACGAGGAATTTCATCCTATACTATGGCGGATCAGCTAGGAATAACTCAAAAGTCTAGCTGGTTTCTTCTGTCTAGGATTAGGTATGCTATGGATCATCCAGCCTTTGCTGAACAGTTATCAGGTGAGGTTGAAAGTGACGAATCGTTCTTTGGTGGAAAGAACAAGAATCGCCACCATGATAAAAAGGTAGAGAAATCTCAGGGACGTTCTTTCAAGGATAAAACACCAGTATTAGGACTTGTTGAGCGTTCTGAATATACCATTGTAGAGAGGCCGAATAAGAATGACCCTATTAAGAAAGTGAAAGAGAAGAATTACCACAAAATAAGCAGGGTAAAATGCCAAGTTGTTGAGAATACAGGTATGGCTGCAATACAGCCTCATATCCTTAAAATCGTGGAACCAGGTTCAGCCTTATTTACTGATGAATGGCAAGGTTACAATGGAATGGATGCTTACTATGATCATGAGATTACAGACCATTCTAAGGGACAATATGTAAATGGTGATGCCAGTACCAATAGGTGTGAGAATTTTTGGTCACAGATGAAAAGAAGCATCATTGGTGTTTACTACAAGACTAGTCGTAAGCACCTTCAGAAGTACGCAGATGAAATGTCATTTCGGTTTAACTTCAGAACGAATTCCATTTCAGAAAAACTTGATCTATTTTTACAATCTGCTAGTACAAAAAGATTAAGTTACAAAATGCTGATAAATGGATACTAATGAGACATACAAGAAATTACTGGAAGAACTGTATAGGTTAACTAAAAAAGAGTTTAACCAAGCAGACAGACACATGATTTTCCAAAGGTATATCTATGATAGAATACCCGATGAGGAAATGAATAAGGCATTGAAAGGAAAGATGAATAAACTGGTTACTGTTTCTTTACCAGATGGTTTAGCACTAGAGCCAATTTTAAAACAAACTTTAAAAATACTAGCATTAATGGAAGTATCAGATAACTGGCAAGAGTTTGAAAAACTCGCAGACAAAAAGAAGAAACCTGATAAGGAACTAACTGACTTCGATAAGATATTAAAAGGCATTTTAAATGTCCCTAAGAATAATGATCAGAATGTCCAATAATTCAACATATTCTAGACAATTTGTGTGGAAATGTGTAGGATTGTGTTAGATAGTTTTAAGTACAATATATTCTTATATTAAGATCAAAGTATTATATAGGCAGATACTAGTACCGATTTTTTTGTAGTATCATAGATGTGTTCTAACTTTGCTGTATCAAAATGTCTCAAAGGCAAAGACCTCTAGACTTTAAGGGAGGAGAGGACGAAGAACGTCCAATTATCATTAGATAAAAAGATGACCTCCTGAGAACAAGAGGTCACCACATGGAAAATCAGAAGTATTTTAAGAAAGATTGATGGGCAGTCTATCAAGTTAATTGGACAATTAACGACTAAACAGGTAACAGATGTAATCTGGAGAACGGAGCGGCAACTCACAATTCAATTATTCTAACCTTTGGTCTTTAGTTTTAACCCCCAAATCTTTCCTCTTAGATGGCTTTCCTGTTACTAAGCTCTACGAAACCTAAGCAAAAAACTGATCACACCCACTCCGGCTGTCAACCAAATAGGTAATGTGAAGTTTAATGCAGGTCCGCAGGTAGTAACAATACTTACCACACCTTCAATTAGGCTCCATATATATGAAGCCACTTTGAGGATTTTAGCATTTCTGCCTGACATTAAGAGATATTCATATATCCTTTTTGTTTTTTAGGGTATACACTATCTTCATTTATAATACTTCAAAGATCTTCATCCTGTACGGATTTGTATTGCAAATATCAGCATAAATTCAGCTCTCACAAAAAATAATTGTGCATTCTTTTTGGGCAATTGTGGAGAAGTTGATTTAAATGTAGAAAAATAATTGTTGAAATAGTTTTTTATTAATTAGAAATAATGTAAAAGCCACCTAGACAAGGTGGCTTTATTGTTTAAGTGTAAAGAGGTATGTTAGTGCCTTAAAAGTTAAGCTTCCATGTAAGCTTCGGTCGGCTCGCAGGTACAGATCAGGTTGCGGTCGCCCACGGTATTGTTCACACGGGCAACGGAAGGCCAGAACTTGTTGCTTTGTACATAGTGCAGCGGGAACGCAGCTGTTTCGCGGCTGTAAGCATGGTTCCACTCCGAGCTGATCACGACCTGCTGCGTATGCGGCGCATGTTTCAGCGGGTTGTCTTTGGCATCGGCACGGCCTTCTTCCACCGCCCTGATCTCTTCGCGGATCGCCAGCAGGGCATCGCAGAAGCGGTCGAGCTCTGCTTTGTCTTCGCTCTCCGTAGGTTCGATCATAATGGTACCGGCAACGGGGAAGCTCATCGTCGGCGCGTGGAAGCCGTAATCCATCAGGCGTTTGGCCACATCTTCCGCTTCGATCTCTGCCGTCTTCTTGAAGGGTCGCAGGTCCACAATAAACTCGTGGGCACAGGTACCGTTCACACCAGAATACAGGATCGGGTAGTCGTTTTGCAGGCGGGCCTTCATATAATTGGCATTCAGGATCGCATATTCTGTCGCCTGACGCACACCTACGGGGCCCAGCATGCGGATGTAGGCATAGCTGATCAGCAGGATGGAGGCGGAACCGAAAGGCGAAGCCGATACGCCATGCTGCCAGTTGTCGTTATTGTCCGTATCCTTACCGAACACGTGGCCGGGCAGGAAAGGCTTCAGGTGTGCTGCCACGCAGATGGGCCCCATACCGGGACCACCGCCGCCGTGAGGAATAGCGAAAGTCTTGTGCAGATTCAGGTGGCATACATCGGCGCCGATATATCCCGGAGCGGTAAGACCCACCTGGGCGTTCATGTTGGCGCCGTCCATATATACCTGTCCGCCGTTATCGTGGATGATGGCGATAATGTCTTTTACGCTTTCTTCATAGATACCGTAAGTAGAAGGGTAGGTGATCATGATACCGGCCAGGTTGGCGGCATGCTGCTCAGCCTTCGCTTTCAGGTCTTCCACATCGATATTGCCGTTCTCCAGCGCTTTTACCACCACTACCTTGTAGCCTACCATTACCGCAGACGCAGGGTTGGTGCCGTGTGCGGAGATCGGGATCAGGATCACATTGCGGTGATGATCGCCGCGGCTTTCATGGTAACCTTTGATCGCCAGCAGCCCCGCATATTCGCCGGAAGCGCCGCTATTGGGTTGCAGGCTGCAGGCGGCAAAGCCGGTGATCTCGCTCAGGCAGGCTTCCAGCTCGCGTACGATCTGCAGGTAGCCCTTTGCCTGGTCTGCAGGTGCAAAAGGATGGATTTTGCTCCAGTGGCTCCAGCTCAGCGGAATCATCTCTGTAGCGGCATTCAGCTTCATAGTGCAGCTGCCCAGGGAGATCATGCTCGTATTCAGGCTCAGGTCTTTATTCTCCAGGAACTTGATGTAGCGCATCATCTGCGTTTCGCTATGGTGTGCATTGAATACCTCATGCGTCAGGAAATCGGAGCTGCGTACCAGCGCATCAGGCACGCCTTCCAGTGTGTTTTCCTCATCTACATCATAGCTCACCGCGCCTTCTACAAGGTTCAGGGCATTGATGATATCGGCGAGGTCTTCAAAATTAGTTGTTTCGTCCAGCGATACGCCGATCTTGTTATCGCCGAAGTAGCGGAAGTTGATGCCGGACGCCAGTGCCTTTTCCTTAATTGCGGCAACCTTGTCTGTTTTGATCACCACCGTATCGAAGAAGCTATCCGAAACCAGCTCCTGGCCGGCTTCACGCAGCGCTTCGGCCAGGGCCTGTGCCAGGGCATTTACCCTCAGCGCTATTTTTTTCAGGCCATCGGGGCCGTGGAATACGGCATACATCGCCGCCATATTGGCCAGCAGTGCCTGTGCAGTACAGATATTGGAAGTGGCTTTTTCGCGTTTGATGTGCTGCTCGCGGGTTTGCAGGGCCATGCGCAGCGCGCGGTTGCCCTGGGCGTCTACGCTGATGCCGATGATACGGCCGGGGAGAGCGCGCTTGAATTCATCCTTGCAGGAGAAGAAGGCAGCGTGCGGTCCGCCGAAGCCCAGGGGAACGCCGAAGCGTTGCGCCACACCAAAAGCAGCATCAGCGCCCAGCTCGCCGGGAGGCGTCAGCAGGGTCAGCGCCAGCAGATCGGTAGCCATACCCACATAAGCGCCGGCAGCATGTACCTGTTCGATAAAGCCGCGATAATCTTCTACAGAGCCCTTGTCGTTGGGGTATTGTACCAGAGCGCCGAAATAAGTATTGTCGATCGCTGTGGTTTTATAGTCGCCGAATACGACCTCGATATGGAGCGGCGTAGCGCGGGTAACTACCACGTCCTTGGTTTGGGGGAACATTTCCCGGTCCACAAACAACCTGGGACGTTCGGGGTTGTCGTGGTTTTTGTTCAACGTGTGGAAGAACATAGCCATGGCCTCGGCTGCAGCAGTAGCTTCATCCAGCAGGGACGCATTGGCTATAGGAAGGGCCGTAAGGTCGCTCACCACCGTTTGGAAATTCAGCAGGCTTTCCAGGCGGCCCTGGGAAATCTCTGCCTGGTAAGGGGTGTACTGCGTATACCAGCCCGGGTTCTCAAAAATATTGCGGAGAATAACGCTGGGCGTATGTGTATCATAGTAGCCCTGTCCGATATAGGTCTTGGCTACTTTATTTCCTAAGGAGATCTGTTTCAGCTGGCGCAGGTATTCCGCCTCGCTCACTGCAGCAGGAAGATCCAGGGGTTTTGGCAGGCGTATGGCCTGCGGAACCGTCTTTCGGATCAGTTCATCCAGGCTGTCGATGCCGATCGTATCAAGCATTTCGCGGGTTTCCTGTTCGTCGGGCCCTATATGACGTTGGAGAAATTCGTGCTGCAATTGAGCAAAGAGATTCATAGAGAATAAATAGATTAGGAAAAGAATGCGCAAAATTAGCATAAAAGCGCAGAATTATAAAATGGTTATACCCATTTGTATAGGGCAAACCTTGTACCTCATTACAGGAATTTATAGCGTTTGTCAACAACTGGTAGGAGGACAGTTACAACGTTCCTATAACAACTCTTGGTTTTGCAGGTTGGAAATAAACAAAGACTAGCAGATATAAGACACCCCTTCCGTAGAACCGTTGCTTGCAAAGTCTGCATACATTACAGGTTTCCCCGGGAAATGGAAATCACAGATTAGACCTGTTTCTCCGTAGGGACGTTGCATGCAATGTCCCTACGGAGAAACGGATGTATTACGCGCAACGTCCCTATCAAAAGGCAATGGCAGATTTTTTTAAATTCAACATCTCCTTTGTAACCTTTTCCTAACTGGCCCGATTCAGCTGTCTCCCCCAATTTTCGCCACAGAACTATTTCTTTAAGCTTACGTGCTTCCTTTTAAAATACACAAATAATTGTTAAAACAAGTACTATGCAATAAAAGGTACCTACTTTTGCATTGTAATATGTAAGAAATAATACTTTACAACATGAAACCACTAACCATTATCACACTTGTAACCTGCTTATTTACAGCAGTTAAAACAAATGCCCAAACCTCCGGCACCATCTCGGGCCAGGTACAGGATGAGCATAACCAGCCCCTGGAAGCCGTAACAGTATCCCTGCTGAAGGCAACCGACAGCAGCCTGGTCAAGGCGGCGATCACCGATACCTCCGGTACTTATGAACTGGAAAATGACGTAGCAGGCAACTATTTGCTCAGCTTCTCCGGCATGGGATACCGGAAGCAATACCTGGCCCCCTTTCTCTTTGATGCTGCCGCAGGCTACCGGGCAGCTGAGGTAAAGCTGAACCCGGAAACCCAGAAAATAGATGGGGTAGTGATCACCTCCCGCAAGCCCATGGTGGAAGTCAAGCCGGGGAAGGTGGTCTTCAATGTGGAAGGCAGCATCAACGCTACCGGCAGCAACGCCCTTGAGCTGCTGCAAAAGAGCCCTGGCGTAATGGTGGACAACAATGACAACATCAATATGAAGGGGCGTTCTGGTGTAAAGGTGTATATCGACGGAAAAATGACCCAGCTCGACAGCAAGGCCCTGGCCGATTACCTTAAAAGCATCAACAGCAGCGATGTGGAAGCAATAGAGCTGATCAGCAATCCCGGCGCTAAGTTCGATGCCAGCGGTAATGCTGGTGTGATCAATATCCGTTTGAAAAAGAATAAGAAATTCGGTACCAACGGCAGCATAGAAGCAGGCTATATGCAAGGGATCACGCCGAAAGGCAATGGCGCGGTAAGCCTGAACTATCGCGACAGGAAGGTTAATGTGTACAGCAATCTCAGCGGCGCTACCGGCTTTTGGGAAAATAAGCTCAACATCTACCGGCCGCAAGGGGGCAGCATCTACGACCAGAAGACCACGTTGACACAGGAGCGGAAAAACCTGAACCTGAAAGCCGGCGCCGATTACTTTATCAATGGCAGGAACACCATAGGCCTGATGTTTACCGGCGGCCTGGCAGGCGGCTCCTTCAATACCGATGGCACCACCGATATCTATGATCAGGCTTCGGGCGCCTTTCAGAAAAAGCTGGTGTCCGGCAACCGGGTGCCGATCACGCGCAATAACGGCAACATTAACCTGAACTACCGCTACGCCAACGACAGCACAGGTACGACGATCAGCTTCGATGCCGACTACGGCAAATTCCACAGCACCGGCACCAGTTACCAGCCCAACAATTATTTTGACGCCAACAACAACCTGCTGTACACGATCATCAACGGCAATGAAACACCCACCGACATCGATATCTATACCGCCAAGATCGACTTTGAGCACAAGCTGGGCAAGGGAACGCTGGGCTACGGCGCCAAAACGGCGCTAGTGAAAACGCAGAACACTTTCGATTTCTTCAGGTACACCGACAATACGCCGGTCAAAGACCTGAGCCAGAGCAATAGCTTTGCCTACAGTGAAAACGTGAACGCTGCCTACCTGAACTACAGCCTTACCCTGGGCAGCCAATGGAGCCTGCAGGCCGGCCTGCGCATGGAGCAGACCAACAGCAAAGGTGAGCTGACCCGCGCCGACGGCACCATACAAGCCGACAATACCGTGAAAAGGAATTACCTCGACTTTTTTCCCAATGCAGTGATCGGCTACAACATCAACGAGTCGCATGCCCTGGGCCTCAGCTATACCCGCAGGATCGACCGCCCCAGCTACCAGGACCTGAACCCTTTTGAGAATAAGATCGACCAGATGACCTATGAAAAGGGCAATGCTTTCCTGAGACCGCAATATGCCAACAATGTCGAGCTCAGCTATACCTATAAATCCATGGTGAATTTTACCCTGGGCTACAGCCATGCCAAAGATTATGCCACCGAGATCACTGATACCATTAACGGCAATGCCACCTTTATCCAGGAGCAGAATATCGCCGGTCAGGATATGTACTCCTTCAGCGTGGGCTCGCCTATACCCCTGGCCAAATGGTGGAACGGTTACGTGAATTTCTGGTACAATTACCAGACCATAAAGGGTACTTTCAACAATACCAGCATCGATCTCAAGGGTAGTACCTATGGTGTCTATATGCAAAATACCTTTACCCTGGGCAAAGGCTTCAGCGCCGAAGTGGGCGGCTGGTTCAGCGGTGAGGGCATCGAAGGTACTTGGCAGTATAAGCCTATGGGCTCGCTCGATATCGGCCTGCAAAAGCGTTTCCTCGACGACCGCGCCAGTGTGAAGCTGAGCGTATCCGATGTGCTGTACACCAATAGGTTCAGGGGCTATAACCGTTATGGCGGTGTAAACCTGGATGTAAACCAGCGCAACGAGAACCGCATGCTGCGTCTTAACTTCAGCTACCGCTTCGGCAGCAGCGAGATCAAAGGCGCCCGCCAGCGGAAGACTGCATCGGAAAGCGAAGGCAGGCGGATTAAGTAGGTTTTAGACTTTAGAGGTTAGATATTAGAGGTTAGATATTGGTTTTTTGAATTTGAATCCTTGGAATTTAGATTTTGGATTTTGAGAATTAAGAAAGGCATTGAACCCGGTTCAATGCCTTTCTGATCTTATATTGCTGGCAATAAAATAGCTTACAAAAGCTTACATCTTTGTGGTCCGTTCCGCATAATTCTATTTAAGCGGAACCTGCCCGGAAGCTTTAGGCCTTTTGATAAAGGCCAGCAGCATCAAACCGATGCCGGCACCGAAAAGAGCGCCCAGCACCATATCCGGAGCACTTACATACCGGAAGAGGATTACGCTCAGCGCGCTGATGAACAATCCCAGGGGAATCAGGAAAAAGTATTTTCCAAAACGTTGTTTCATAAACAATCTATTTGGATACCAAAGTTCAAATACCAGGTTCCAATTTCCAAATTTCAAATTCCAATTTTCCAAATCAATATCTAATGTTTAACCTCTAATATCTGAAACATCAGATCTCATAAGTCGTACCCTCCACCGTTACCTCTGTATCGGGGAAAATAGCGCTGGCCTCGGTATAAAAAGCAGCAAGGTCCTGGTATTTGGAGGAGAAATGCCCCAGCAGCAGGCGTTTGGCGCCCGCAGCCCTGGCCAGCTCCGCCGCCTGCGCCGCCGTGCTGTGAAAACGCTCCGTCGCCCGTTCCCGCTGGTCGTCCAGGTAAGTGCTTTCGTGGTACATAGCATCCACGCCCGAGAGATGATGGATAAAGGAATGCGTGTACAGCGTATCGGCGCAATAAGCATAGCGCTTATCCGGCGGGCCCGGCTCCGTCACCTCATCGTTACGGATCAGCAGCCCGTCGCGGCGCAGGTAGTCCTCGCCCTGCTTCAGGTGCGGGTAAAAGGCTGCCGGGATCTCCAATTCACGGCATTTTTCGGGCAATAGCCTGCGGCCGCCGCTTTTTGCCGTAAAAACAAAGCCATGGCAGGCGATACGATGCGCTACCGGAAAGCAATGCACCGCATAATGCGGCGTATCGACCAATACCCGCGACATTCCTTCCGTAACAGGCGTGAACAATATAGGGTAGGGCAGCACGGTATTGGCTACCGCCAGCTGCAGGTCGATGATCTCCTTCAATGGCGGCGGGCCAAACAAATGCAGCTCGCCCGTGCGTCCCATAAGCCCCATGCTTGTCAGCAGGCCCATCAGGCCGAAATAGTGATCGCCATGCAGGTGACTGATGAAAATATAGTTGATCCGGCGCCGCCTGATATTGAACCGCTGCATCTGTACCTGGGTACCTTCCCCGCAATCGACCAGGAACTGCTGTTCCCGTATATCGACTACCTGTGCGGTAGGGTGGCGGTCGTATGCCGGCAATGCAGAATTATTGCCGAGAATGGTTACTTTAATGTTCATGCGCATTCGATTGGCAACGGCCTCAGGATTCGCCCAGCAGGTCGCGCTCCAGTACTTCCATACTGATGATGTCTATTGCCTCCACCAGGGTGGGCGTAATATTCAGGCTCAGGTGGTATTGGCCCTTTTTCAGCGTTTGCATCACATCGTCCTCCGGAGAAGTAAATACCAGCGAGCCGCCGCTGTTGTAGATGGTGTTGTGCATTTCCAGCAACACATCGCCTGCCGCCATGTCCATGTTGCTGATATTTTGTAAGTCAATCACGAAATTATGGCTGCCTGCCGCTGTCGCCTCCGCTACCTTTTGTCGTATTACCTCTGCCAAATTTACACTCAAATCACCCGAATCCGGCGTAATTACAGTGTAAGTTGGTTTGGTATCAATTTTGAATTCCATTTTACTGCTGATTGTTATTGGTATTTTGACTTTTCCGATGATCAAAGGTTCAAATGTATCTAAAAATACGGAAATCAGGAAACCGTAGCCCCTTCTTCCTTCAGACGAAGTTTCGACATTCGATAATGATCAATTTTATCTAACTTAGCATTCAATAATAACCACTGTTTGCCGTTTAAAAAGAAAATATCTTTGGTTTCTTACTAATGACGAAATAACTGCTGCATATCCGGCAACAAACGGAGCTTTTCCGTGTTGATATTCAGCTTTATCTTTGAAAGCAAACAATTAATCTCGATTATCCTCATGGATTCTAATTTCTCACCGAAAGTTAAAGAGATCATTTCCTACAGCCGTGAAGAGGCTTTGCGCCTGGGAAATGACTTTATAGGAACGGAACATTTATTACTGGGCCTGATAAGGGAAGGAGAAAGCCTCGCAATGCGCATCCTGCAGTCGATGAAGATCGACCTGTTCGACCTGCGCAAAGAAGTGGAAGTGGTGATCAAGGACAAGGGAAGCCGCACCATCGCCAACCTCAACAGCCTGCCGCTTACCCGCCAGGCCGAAAAAGTTATACGCATTACGGTACTGGAAGCCAAAACGCTCAAGAGCCGTACTGTGGAGTCTGAACATTTAATGCTCTCTATCTTGAAAAATAAAGAAAATCCCGCCGCCCAGATCCTGAACCACTATGATGTGGACTACGATCGCTTCAAAAGCGAGCTGAGCATCCTCCAGGGCGAAACCCCGGGAGCCGAGTATACCAACGATCCCGGCTCCGAAGAATTTGACGACGAAGAACGCCGTCAGTACCAGCAACGCCAGCGCCAGAGCGGGGCCGCTGCCGGTAACGTAAAATCCAAAACCCCGGTGCTGGACAATTTCGGTCGCGACATTACCCGTATGGCCGAGCTGGGCAGCCTGGATCCTATCGTGGGCCGCGAGCAGGAGATCGAACGCGTATCGCAGATCCTGTCGCGCCGTAAAAAGAACAACCCCATCCTCATCGGCGAGCCTGGTGTAGGTAAGACCGCCATCGTGGAAGGCCTCGCCCTGCGTATCGTACAGCGCAAGGTATCCCGCATCCTCTTCGACAAGCGCGTGATCAGTCTCGACCTGGCAGCGCTGGTAGCCGGTACCAAATACCGCGGCCAGTTTGAAGAAAGGATGAAGGCCATTATGAACGAGCTGGAAAAAAACCGCGACGTGATCCTGTTCATCGACGAGATCCATACCATTGTGGGCGCCGGCGGCGCTTCCGGTTCGCTTGACGCTTCCAACATCTTCAAGCCGGCCCTGAGCCGTGGCGAGCTGCAGTGTATCGGCGCCTCTACCCTGGACGAGTACCGCATGTACATCGAAAAGGATGGCGCGCTCGACCGCCGCTTCCAGAAAGTGCTGGTAGAACCGCCCAGCGTGGAAGAAGCCATTACCATCCTCAACAACATCCGCCCCAAATACGAAGAGTTCCACAATGTGACCTATGATAAGGAAGCCGTGGAAGCCTGCGTGAAGCTGAGCGACCGTTATATGACTGATCGCCTGCTGCCTGATAAGGCGATCGACGTGATGGATGAAGTAGGCGCCCGTGTGCACCTGAAAAACATTAATGTGCCCAAGAATATCCTGGACCTGGAGAAAAAGATCGAGGATATCAAGCTGGAGAAAAATAAAGTGGTGAAGAGCCAGCGCTTTGAAGAAGCCGCCTCCCTGCGCGACAAGGAAAAACGCCTGGGCGAGGAGCTGGAAAAAGCGAAGAACGAATGGGAAGAAGAAGTGAAGCATAAGCGCTATCCTATCCACGAAGAAGACATCGCAGAAGTGGTGAGCATGATGACCGGCATACCGGTGATGCGTATGGTGGAAGCCGAAAGCGAAAAGCTGCGCCGCATGGGCGAAGACCTGCGCGGCATGGTGGTAGGACAGGACGACGCTATTGCGAAAACGGTGAAAGCCATCCAGCGTAACCGTGTGGGCCTGAAAGATCCCAAGAAGCCGATCGGCTCTTTCATCTTCCTCGGACCTACCGGTGTGGGTAAGACCGAGCTGGCCAAGTCGCTGGCCCGCTACCTCTTCGACAGTGAGGACGCCCTTATCCGCGTGGATATGAGCGAGTACATGGAAAAATTCTCGCTGAGCCGCCTCATCGGCGCGCCTCCGGGCTATGTAGGCTACGAAGAAGGCGGCCAGCTGACCGAAAAGGTACGCCGTAAACCCTACTCCGTAGTGCTGCTCGACGAGATCGAAAAGGCGCACCCCGATATCTTCAATATCCTGCTGCAGGTGCTGGACGATGGCCAGCTGACCGATGGCCTGGGTCGTAAAGTAGATTTCAAGAACTCCATCATCATTATGACCTCCAACATCGGCGCCCGTCAGCTGAAAGACTTCGGCGACGGTGTAGGCTTTGCTACCGCTACCAAGATTTCCTCTGCGGAAGAGAACAACCGCGCGGTGATCGAAAGGGCCCTGAAACGGACCTTCAGCCCCGAATTCCTCAACCGTATCGACGATGTGATCATCTTCAACCAGCTCAACGAAGAGCATATTAACGAGATCATCGACATCATCATGAAGGATGTGCTGAAGCGGATGAATACATTGGGCTTTACCCTGGAGCTGACCGCCGAGGCGCGCAAGTTCATTGCCGAGAAAGGCTATGACCAGCAGTTTGGCGCCCGTCCGCTGCACAGAGCTATCCAGAAATACCTGGAAGATCCGCTGGCCGAAGAGATCCTGAACCACAACATTAAGGAAGGCGACAAAGCTGTTGCCGACTACGATAAGGCCCAGGAAAAGATCGTCTTCAGCGTGTCGAAAGGCAAGGACAAAAAAGAAAAAACAGAGACGAAAGAATAACGTCTGTATAAAAAAGGATAAGCCCGGCGAAAGCCGGGCTTATCCTTTTTTATTGTATCAGGTATTAAGTATAAGTTAGCCATTACGCTATTCGCTTTCCAATACACGCTGCTCAATACTCACTATCAATACTCAATACAGCGAGGCAGGGCCGAATTCCTCAAACCTGATCGCATGCCCGGGAATGCCTTTTGACAGCAGGAAGTCGTAGTGCTTCCGGATAAAAGGCGCAGGACCGCACAGGTAATATTCGCCGTCTGCAGCCAGCGTCTCTTCCAGGACGCCGAGGTCTACCCAGCCCTGGTGCCAGCCGGTAGTTACTGCATCCGGAGATAAGTTGTCGTAGAAGAAATGACAGCTCAGCGCCTCATGATCGCGACCCCATATTGCCAGCCGGTCTTTGAATGCATGTGCCGCCGATCCTTTGCAGCCATGTATCCACACTTTGGGTTGTTTGGGGTTACGTTCCAGGGAGGCTTCCAGCATCGGCATCAAGGGTGTGAGGCCTACGCCGCCGCTGATGAAATAGAGCGGCCTGTCTGTCGCAGCGCCCAGTACAAAGGTGCCGGCAGGGGCTGATACATCGATCTTATCGTCGATCTTCACCTCCTGGTGCAGGGTATTGCTGATGATACCGTCGGGATGGGTGCTCCCCGTTTCTTTTTTTACGGATATACGATAGTAGGCGCCGTTAGGTGTGCTGGAAATGCTGTACTGGCGCGGCTGTGTAAGGTTAAGCTGCGGCAGGAACATACGGATGCTGATGTACTGCCCCGGGGTAAAGCCGGCCACTGCGCCGCCATCGGCGGGGTACAGGTAAAAAGAAGTGATCTCTTCTGATTCTACCACCTTATCTTTTACGATAAACGGCCGCCAGCCCGACCAGCCGCCGGTTTGCTGCACCTTGTCCTGGTAGATCGTGCGCTCGTGTCCCGCCATCAGTGCGGCCAGTTGCTCGTAGGCCAGAGACCAGGCTTCGAGCAGCGCCGGCGTTGCCGCATCACCCAGCACCTCTGCTATAGCGGCGATCAGGTGCTTACCTACGATAAGGTAATGCTCCGGCCTGATGTCAAGGCTGGTATGTTTGTGGCCGATCGCGTCGACCGCGGGCATCAGTACGCCGGGATTTTCAATGTGCTCGGCATAGGCCAGCACCGCCATGGCCAAAGCCGTTTGCTGCCTGCCGTTTTGCTGGTTGCCCATGTTGAATACATTCTTCAGCTCAGGGTTATACGCAAACATTCTCTTGTAAAAATGGGTGGTCAGCGCCACACCATGTTCCTTTAAAACGGACACTGTGGCCCTGATCAGCTCCTCTTGCTCTTGTGTCATCTTGTTTTGTATTGAAATGTTTATAAAGAATATAAAGACCTTTTTATCTTTTATTTGATCAAAAAAATAGCTATACCTCTTTCAGTAAAATTTTACCCAGTGTAAGCTCTTTATTAAACTGACCGATGGTCGTTGCAGTCAGCATTTTGGCGATATTGTTCCTGATCTTCTTGAATTCGTGATGCAGCGGGCAGGGGTTCCGTTCGGAGCAGTGGGCCAGCCCCAGGGCGCAACCTGTAAAAACATTGTCGCCGTCTACCGCCGACACGATATCGGCAATGGGCCTTTTCAATGATTTCGGGTGAAGAAAGAAGCCTCCGTTCGGCCCTTTGGCGGAATCGAGAATACCCTTCCGGCTGAGGTCCTGGAGGATCTTGCCCAGGAAGTGTTCGGGTGAATTTACATTCCGGGCAATTTCCTTAATGCCTACTTTGCTGCCGTCCGCGGTTTTGCTGGCAATATAAAATACTGCTCTCAGTGCATACTCGCAGGTTTTTGAAAAAAGGCTCATAGGTAGTACCGGCAAAGCAGCGAGCTGCTGCGTTCCGTGTAGCAAAGGTAAGACGGGAAAAAATAATAAAAGATATTTTTGTCTTTATTTTTTGAAACGATAAGCAGGAGCATATCTTTTTGTTTCTGCCATCATGGTATTGATTCATGGTATTCCGGTATTTTTTAAAGAGTGATCGCTTTTCTTTCCGGCGCTTTGTGCATATGCCGGAATAGCTGCACATTTGCTGCGCTATTGTTTCTCCTTACTTCACCTGTTTCCTCATCATCATGGAAAGCCGCTTGCAGCAAAGGTTTTATGGCCTCGATCATTTAAGGGCTCTGGCTATCGTCATGGTCCTGCTGTTTCATTACCGCGCCTTTAATCACCCGGATTGGGTCGATACCATCGGGCAATGGGGCTGGATGGGCGTTGATCTCTTTTTCGTGCTCAGTGGCTGGCTCATCGCAGGGCAATTATTCCGGCAGCTAAAGCGCAGCGCTACGATTACAAAGAAAGCATTCTTCCTGAAACGTATTTTCCGTATCCTTCCGCCATACCTTGTTGTGGTAGGCTTATATTTCCTGGTGCCGGCATTCCGCGAGCGGGAATCCCTGGCGCCTTTGTGGAAGTTCCTTACGTTTACGCAGAACTTCGGCCTGGACGTGATCCATAAAGGCACCTTCTCTCATGCCTGGTCGCTATGCATTGAAGAGCAGTTTTACCTTACGCTTCCTTTTTGCCTGTTGCTGCTGCACAAGATAAAGGGCATACGTTTTGTGCCGGGTATCGCTGTCTTCTTATTGCTATTGGTAATCGTATTGCGGTGGTTGTCATGGAATGTGTTTGTCGTGCCCGATCTGGATACGGACCGCTTCTGGCTTACCTGGTACCGCCGGATCTATTATCCTACCTACACCCGGCTCGATGGCCTGGTAATGGGTGTGCTGCTGGCCTTTGTGTATGAATACAAAGCAGCTTTGTTCGGCAGGTTAAGCCGCTATGGAAACCTTTTCCTGCTTGCAGGGCTCGTGCTCCTGGCCGCAGCCTTCCGGGTATGCCTGGACCCTTATACGTTTACCGCTTCTACAGCCGGTTTCAGCATCGTCGCCCTGGGTTTCGGCTGCCTCGTGCTGGCCGCGGTATCACCTTCCACTTTCCTCTACCGTTATGGTTCCCGGATCACAGCGCAACTGGCCGGCTTGTCTTACTCGGTCTACCTCACGCATAAAGGAGTGATCCACCTGGTACAGGGTTTCCTGGAGCAAAGCGGCATGGATCCCGGCAGCAATCTTGCGCTGGTCATTTGCCTGGCTTGCTGCCTGCTGGTGGGCTTGCTGTTTCGCTACCTGGTCGAGAGGCCTGCGGTAAGGTTGCGGAACAAATTCCTGAATCCCGCTAAAGAAACCCGGCCTTCCCTGCCGGTATAGGTAATGGGGGGAGGAATAACTGCGTCGGCAGCATTATCCCCGAATTCAGATGCTGGAGATTTCTTTTTGATCCGGTCGAACTTCTCATTCCGGTGGTGTGCCGCAAAATTAAGGCATAAGAACAGGCCCCAGGCTATGCAGCCACAGTACATAGCCGGATACGCCGCCCAGCAGGCCGGAAGCCATGAACAAAATGCGCTGACCTCGTGGGATAAACCGGAAAACAACAAGGGCCAGTTAAACCTTACCGTTGAAATAGTATTTGCCATAAAGCTTTGCCGGCGCCTGGTCGTAAACCTCTTCCATGCCATCGATAATGAAGTAATCGCTGAAGCTCTTGCTTGCAGCGCTGAAGTGGTAAAACTTGATCTGCTTGTGCTCATCAGGGGCGCCGACTTCGGGCAGGAAGGTCGACTTTTTCAGGGTTTTAAGCTCAGTCGTTTTGATCTCGCAGGCGGGCAGGTAGCCATCGCCCAGCGTAAACCGGATGCTCAGGAATTCAGTCTGTCCTTTGTAGTAGACAGCCTCATAGGCCTTTTGGGCCATAGCCTGCAGCGAAAGGAAAAGAAGGATCAGGAAAAGAAAGGATCGGCGCATGGGATTATTGTTTCAAGGTGCGGTTAAACCATTTATCAGGCCGGGCATACTCTGTCCAGCGGGAGATATCATTGTCCCAGTAGGCAAAGCTGCCGGGGTCTATATCGGCTATGGCCAAGTAATAAGGTTCTTCCCGGGACAGGGGGCCGCTGTCGGTATATTCGAAAATAGTGTCGCCTATCGTGCCGATCCAGCCCTGGCATTCCCTGCCGTCGAGCAGCCTGAAATAGCATTTACCGTAGTGCAGGGAACCGAACTGTTCGAGAAAGGCATCGAACTGCTGCAGGAAGGCTTTCTTGTCTGCTGAAGTTGTCATGGTAAAATCGGGAAAACAAACTTAAGGAATATTGCCGAAGCAGTTGTTTTTTTAGCTTATGCTTGACAGATATCAGGCGATTTTTTGCTTGGGACAACTCCTGTTGCCTTAGGCGTATGGCATCGCGAAAGAGTTTTCGTACATCATAGCGCAGCAGCCAGATCTCAAAGAGAGAGGGTACATCCAGCCGGGAGTGCTTTTTGATCAGCGTGTACTGAACACAGCGATCGTCGACCAGGAATCATTATCGACAAGGAACGGTAACTGAATTCTTCATCGGACATGATATAGATGAGACAATCGCCCGACCGGCGCACGGACTTCCAGTTCCGTTGGACGGCCAATTGCTGCAGCAGGGCTTTGTTCTCTTCTTTGCCGAAGGTGGTATTCTTTTTCTTCAGGAATGTTTCAAACACGGCCATGCAGGTGACATACAAAATGAGCAGTATCCATAGTGGTATCAACCATTCCGCAAAGACATCATTGGGATTATCCGGATCCAGGCTCCCGTAGAGCAACAGCGTGCAAAGGAACTGGGAGCCGAGCAGAAAGAAGAGGAACAGGCGTTCCAGGTGGCTGCCCGGGGACTTTTTATAGATCAGCCAGCGGCGTCGCTTACTTTTTTCAACATCAAGGCCGGGGAAGAAGATCATAACATATCAGGTGACTCAACGCCTGCCTGTCAGCTCGCGGGCGGCATCATCTATTTCGGGATAAGCAAAGGTAAAGCCTTCGTTTTCGATTTTCAGCGTATTGAGACGGGCGCTCTTCAGCACTTCAGTGGCCATTTCGCCCAGGGCCAGCCGCAGCGCGAAGGCCGGAACATGCAAAGGGATATAGAAGCCTCCCCTGGCTTTGGCCAGCGCCAGCACCAATCGCCTGTTGGTGACAGGGTGGGGCGCTACAGCATTGTAGGGGCCATGCAGGGCCTCGTTTTCCAGGGCATAAAGATACATACGGCAGAGATCGTCTTCATGGATCCAGCTCACGATCTGACGGCCATTACCCAATATGGCAGCCACCCGGAACCGCAGCGGGCGCACAAATTCGGTAAAGGCGCCGCCTTCGCGGCTGAGCACGATGCCGGTGCGCAATACGACCAACCGCTTGCCCAACCCGCTTACCGGGGCAATGCTTTCTTCCCACTGCCGGCATACCTGTGCCAGGAAATCGTCGCCGGGCGGGTCGTCCCAGGTAAAACCGTCATTGCTGGACAGCAGGGTATCGGGCCCGTAATAGCCCGAGGCGGAAGCGGATATCACCGCTTTAACCTTATTGGGTATGGCTTTCAGCGCATCGGCGAGCAGACGGCTGCTTTGGGTGCGGCTTTCCAGGATCACCCGCTTTCGCGCGGCGGTCCATCGTTTTTCCGCCACACCGGCGCCGGCCAGGTGGATCACGTAATCGCTGTCGGCAATGGCCTCCTGATCTACCTCTCCTTTTTCGATATTCCAGCGGGCATACCGGATGCCGGGGCGGGCGTTGGCTCCGCCCTCACGGCTCAGGATAACGACCTGGTAGCCCTTGCTGACCAGGAGATCACTCAATCGCCGGCCTATGGTGCCGGTTCCGCCTGTGATGAGTACAACAGCCATAGATGTTTGGTCTTTAAGTAATGAGTATTGGGTATCGGATATTGGGTATTGGGATTGCAAGCGTGTAGCGGTGATCAATGGTAAGGCGCAGGAGCTGATAAGCAATAAATTATCTATAAAGATAGGCTTTTCAAGACCAGCGGCCGAATCATTTTCAGCCCGCTATCCAATCCTCCACAGGGCAAGGCTTTAAAAATGGTATCGTTTTTTGACCTGAAATGCTTAATTTTGTGTTCTTTTTCAACGAAAGGCGTAAAATTTACAGAAAATTATTTTTTGTATTTAAAAAGTAATTACCTTTGCGCCCTCAATTGAATACTGCTCTTATCATTTTACGGATTTGGGAGAGATTTAATTTAACTCGTTAATACCAAAAAATTAAGCAATGGCTAAAGAAATTTCGGGCTACGTAAAGCTCCAATGTAAAGGCGGCCAGGCCAACCCGGCTCCGCCGATCGGTCCAGCGTTGGGTTCCAAAGGTGTAAACATCATGGAATTCTGCAAACAATTCAACGCACGTACACAGGACAAACAAGGTAAAATTTTACCCGTTCTCATTACTGTTTTCAGCGACAAGTCTTTTGAATTTGTGATCAAAACGCCTCCCGCAGCAGTACAGCTGATGGAGCATGCCAAGATCAAGAGCGGATCCAAAGAGCCTAACCGTAACAAAGTAGGTAAAGTGACCTGGGCACAGGTGGAAGAGATCGCCAAAGATAAAATGGCCGATCTGAACTGCTTCACCGTAGAAAGCGCCATGAAAATGGTAGCCGGTACTGCCCGCAGCATGGGACTCACAGTTGATGGTACTGCACCCTGGCAGAATTAATCCCTATTGGTTCACCTTATTTAAACATTTGTTGCAATGGCATCTTTAAGTAAAAAAAGGAAAGCTGTAGAAGCTAAGCTTGATAAAAATAAAGTGTATACCCTGGCCGAAGCGGCCCAGGTGGTAAAAGAGATCAACTGTACCAAGTTCGATAGCTCTGTAGACGTACACATCCGTCTGGGCATCGATCCCAAGAAAGCCGACCAGGCACTGCGCGGTACAGTAACCCTTCCTCACGGAACCGGTAAAACGAAATCTGTCCTGGTACTTTGCCCTCCCGATAAAGAGGCTGAAGCCAAAGCTGCCGGCGCTGATTATGTAGGCCTGGACGAATTTATCCAGAAGATCGAAGGCGGATGGACCGATGTTGACGTTATCGTTGCTACGCCTTCCGTAATGCCCAAGATCGGTAAGCTGGGTAAAGTGCTGGGTCCCCGTAACCTGATGCCGAACCCCAAGACCGGTACGGTTACCAACGACGTAGCTGCTGCCGTAAACGACGTAAAAGGTGGTAAAATTGCGTTCAAAGTAGACAAAGCCGGTATTATCCACGCTTCCATCGGCCGCGTATCTTTCGAACCGAATAAAATCGCTGAAAACGCTCAGGAGCTGATCAACACCCTGATCCGCATGAAACCCAGCACTGCTAAAGGTATCTATGTGAAAGGTGTGAGCATGGCCTCTTCCATGAGCCCTGGTTTAGCAATCGACACTAAATCTGTAGCGAACTAAGAAGCCCCCCGAGACCCCGTTACAGGGTTGAACGTGGCAGCAGAATCGACATTGTATAACCGTCCCGACAGGGTCAAAATCATTTAGAAAATGAACACTGCTCAAAAATCTGAAGCGATTGAGCTTTTAAAAGATAAATTCTCACAATACAGTAACTTTTATGTTACCAATACGGAGTCTTTAACTGTAGCGCAGGTAAACCAGCTCCGCAGGACCTGCTTCGAGAAGAATGTAGAGATGAAAGTAGCTAAGAATACTTTGATCCGCAAAGCGCTCGAAAGCCTGAACAGCGAAAAGTATGCCGGTATCTATGATGCGCTGCATGGCGTAACTGCCCTGATGTTCTCCGACTCTCCCAAGGAGCCCGCTGTGATCATCAGCTCTTTCCGCAACTCTTCTAAAGGTGAAAAGCCCGCTCTGAAAGCTGCTTTCATCGGCGAAGACCTGTTCATCGGCGACAACCAGCTGGCTGCGCTGAAAAACATCAAGACCAAGAACGAGCTTATCGGCGAAGTTATCGGCTTGCTGCAATCACCGATCAGCCGCGTGATCTCTGCCCTGCAGAATCAATCGGAGAAAGGTGGTGGCGATGCGCCTGAAGCTGCTCCCGACGCTCCCGCGACAGACGCACCGGAAGCTGCTGCTCCCGAAGCACCTGCTGCTGAGTAAGTATCCGGCAGCTTAAAGCTGCCCCTTAATAACGGCTTCCAAGTCCACATATAATTACAGTAACAACATTTTAAAAACATTCAAAAAATTTATAAAAATGGCAGACGTAAAAGCATTAGCCGAATCATTAGTAAACTTAACCGTTAAAGAAGTTCAGGAACTGGCTGACGTACTGAAAGCTGAATACGGCATTGAGCCCGCAGCAGCAGCAGTAGTAGTAGCTGCCGGCGACGGTGGTGGCGCAGCAGCAGCGGCGGAAAAAACTGAGTTCGACGTTATCCTGAAGAACGCAGGCGCTTCTAAGCTGAACGTAGTAAAAGTGGTGAAAGACCTGACCGGTCTGGGTCTGAAAGAGGCTAAAGAACTGGTTGACGGCGCTCCCAAAGCGGTTAAAGAGAAAATCTCTAAAGCTGAAGCCGACGATATCGCTGGCAAGCTTAAAGAAGCTGGCGCTGAAGTTGAAGTTGCCTAATTTTCTTAGCGAATTTTATCGCAAAGAGCTGTCCCTTTGGACAGCTCTTTCTTTATATACTTGTTTTTGACCATGGATTGTCAAGATAAAAATCAAGTGAAAAAGCTAGGATGCAACTTAAGTATGTCCTGATGAAAATCCGGAACATCGGCTCAGAACCCGGAGAATTGAACGCTTCAGCCAGGCGGTCGGACGTGCAACGGCCTGAACTGCTGGATCCGTACCTTTCTTGGCAACCCTGGTTTTGTTCCTATCAATTTATGTTTGTTCATGGTGGTACTACAAACGTTTGGCACCTACAGAGCCTATAGCACGGATAACTATAGGATTGGGTATAAATGGGTGCCCGGCCCAGACGGTGCTATCTTATCATTTTGGGTAGCTTTTTTGTACTTCCCGGCCGCTCATGCTGAACTGGCCAGAGCGAGGGCTGGCTATCTCCATATAAGCAGAAAAATCCCTTTAATTTCCTGTTTTTAGGGTACCTTTGAGCGATTCTGAAAAGGTGGCGCCGGTGCGGCGCATTGTTTTATTTATTTTTTAATCCGAGGACGAATGCCGAAAGTAACCTATAACAATAAGAACGCAGTGTTCTTTCCGTCGTTAAAGAAGGCTGTTGAGGACTATTTTGTTGCTCAGCAGGTGAAGAAGACCGGTAACTGGAGATTGTATACGAAGACGGCGGTGCTTATAGGCGCAGCGATCGCTTTATACCTCACCCTTTTGTTTACGACCATCCCGGTGTGGGCAGGCATTGTCTGCAGCACGGTGCTGGGCGTGGTGCTGGCCGGCATCGGCTTCGATGTGATGCACGATGCCTGTCATGGCAGCTACTCTTCCCGCAAGTGGGTGAATGAGCTGATGAGCCTTACCCTGAACGCACTTGGCGGCAATGCTTTCTTCTGGAAGCAGAAGCACAATATTGTGCACCATACTTATACCAATGTCGATGGCGTGGACGACGATATCGCCCGTAGCCCTTTTATCCGTATGTGTAACACGCAGCGCTGGGTGCCAGCGCATCGTTACCAGCACATTTACCTGCCTTTCCTGTACATGCTGGCCTCTATCTTCTGGGTATTCGTTTCCGACCCGATGAAGTATGCCACCCAAAAGGTATATACGACGCCGATGCCCAAGATGGACCGCAAGGAGCATGTCATTTTCTGGGTCAGCAAGGCGCTGTACCTGGTGTTTTACATTGCCGTACCCATCGTGCTTGTCGGCTGGCAGGCCTGGCTGGTGGGCTTCCTGTGTATGCATGCCGCCATGGGCTTTACGCTTACCATCGTATTCCAGCTGGCGCATGTGGTGGAGGAAACGGAATTTGAATTCGTAGATGCTTCCGACTTCAAGCATATCGAGAACGAATGGGCTATCCACCAGATCAAGACCACTGCCAACTTCTCTCCCCGGAGCTGGTTCATTACCTGGTTTGTGGGCGGGCTCAATTTCCAGATCGAGCATCATCTCTTCCCCCGTATCAGCCATGTGCACTATCCTGCATTGAGCAAGATCGTGCAGGCTAAATGTGCGGAGTTCGGCATCAACTATGTGAGCACCCCCAATATTTTTGCCGCGGTCAATTCCCACTTTCGCTTTATCAAGCAGCTGGGCCAGCGCCCTGAAAATCCCGTGGCCATACAGAAGCGGCCGCTGGTGGAAATGGCTTGAGAAAAATATCTTTATTGACTATACACAAAATACCTCCGTGTCCTTGAACTTGTCGGAAGAATAACAACAATGTGGTACTTCAACGGACTTAGCAAAAGGTAGACCTGAGTAATGTTTCCTATATCAGTATAATTGGACGTCTTTACCGGACCTATGCCAATATGATACAGAAGCTGTCTTATGGAAGGTAGCTTTTCACTTTTGCTGGCATATCATGACTTTGTGAATAGTACGGGATGGAACGGGTCTTCACGCGCCATGCGCCATTGCTGGTAACGCACGGTTTCCTTTTTTAATTGTTGCAACAATAACCAGAAGCAGGCGCCGTCGTCGATCCAGCCGACAAAAGGAATAAAATCGGGGAGCAGGTCGAAGGGGAAGAGGATATAGACGAGGCACAGGAGCATCGCCAGGATAGTAAAGAATGAGAAGCGGTAACGGCCCTTAACGACATCGCGCAGCATCGGCCATAGCAGCTTACGGCTGCGATACACAGCGTAGGCATTGCCGGCATATCGCCTGTATTTTTTCCATTGACGGACCATAATTAAAATTAAGCCCTTTTCTAAAAGCTGTTGCAGGCTTTAGCCAAAAGATAACAACCTGCAGCCCTGTCCCCCAAAAACAGCGCGCGGCCCTGGACCGCGCGCTGCCGAAAGAGCAGTAATGCTTATTGCTTGACTAATTTGCTGCTCCAGGTCTTACCCGCAGCGTCCCTGATCAGCAGGAGGTAATGGCCGGGGTTTAACCGGGGCAGGTTTAGCCTGTTTGATCCTATGTTCAATTTCAGACTGGCGCGCAATACTTCTCTTCCGGTAATATCGGTGAGGCATACGGCAGCCTGTTCTCCTTGCTTTCCTTTCCAGTCGATGGTAATACTTTTGTCAAAGGGATTGGGATAAACGCTGAAATCCCCGCTGGTAGCAATGGGTTTTATCGAAACGGTACTTTCGTAAGTTTCATAGTAATGTTTGATGCTGCGCCTGGGAGCATGCTCACCTGCTCTGTAAACCAGCAGGCTGTCCGGCTCGCCGAAGCTGGTGTACCGGTATACGCCCACATCTTTGAGCCGCATGCTGCTTGTCGTTGGATCGTAGTCATGCAATTGCGCAGAATCGGGTAAACCGCTTGTTCCGGGGTAATTGATCCATGTGAAACCGAATATGTCATCCGGCATCCCGGTTTGTGTCAGCTTGATCAGGCTTGAGTGGAAAGTAGTGTAGGAAATGCCGGGTGTATAGCCCATGGAATCTATGGCATTCACGCTTACATCGGGAATGGAAAAGTCTTCCATGGTCATCTTCATCAGCTCCCCGGCCGGGTAGTAGTAGAAAGCCATCTTTCCAACCCTTAACGTGGGGCTGAGCGGGTTGCCATAAGAGACTATGGAATCGAGCTTGTCATTACTGTTATAATAATACCTGTAGGTCCCGTAAAGCCGGTAGGCGCTGCCTGTGTTGTCAAATATGCTGTCTGTCAGCACCCGCGTAAAGGTGTTGTTATAGCTGAATGTTCTTTTGCGCAGCGTATCGTAATGGCTGCCGTTATCATTGCTTTCGAGGGAATACGACAGCACCCGGTATTCCTGGGCATTATAAGCATTGACCTGGCGGGAGGCCTGGTCCTCGAAATGCGAGGTTGTCTGGCTGATCTTGTTATCCGGGCGATAGCTGGCGACTTCAAAGCGTGTAAAACCTTCTGACGTGTACCGGATGCTGTCCGGCATGCTTGTCGGGCTCTGCGCCGGCATCGTCGGTCCCTGGTCATCCTGGAAGGAGCGGCGGTATCCGTGTGCATCGTTATAGTTAAACTTTGATCCGCGCGAACCAGAATAGCGGTATGCGGTTGAATCGTCGACAAGTCCGTTTTCGGTATATGTCGTTGTTGCAATAACGCGATGCGCGATACCGGTCGGTTTTTGCACTGAGGCTTCGCTTTGCCTCTGGAGAAAGTTATTAAGCCATGCCGATTGCGCTTTCATCTTTTCTTTGGCCAGCTGTGCCGGGCTCTGCGCCTGTGCCTGCAACAGGCAACCTATAGTGGCCGCCAGTAAAATTGTTGTTTTCATGTTCTTCCGAATTGCTTTTGCTGAAGAGACGTGATATAAACGGGCTTGTACCAGGCGGCAGCACGGAGATTTGAGGAAATACTGGTTTCAGGGTAGGGACCTTCTGCTTATTAATGAGCAGCGGCTTTCAACAAATGTCTGATTTTACGCTTATTTTAAAAATATGAAAATAAACTTCAACCTGAGTTGGTAGCAGAGAAGCGGCACTAAGAGATCATATTGGCCCGCATTATTTCGAGAAATGCGGCTTTATAAGCATTGCCGATCGCAATTTCCACTTTGCCGTTCCGTTTCAGACGGATGATATTCATATCCACAGAGGCAATATTGGCAATGGGTATGATGTAGGATTTATGTACCCTGATGAAATGCTTTTTAAGAAGGTTCTCTTCCAGGTCTTTCAGGTTCATCAGCGACAGTATCTTCTGGGTACCGCAAACAATAGCAACATAGTTGCGCATTCCCTCTATATAATCAATGTCTGCTATGTCGATCTTGATCAGCTTTCCCTTGCTATCGCCCTGGACAATGATAAAGTCGCGCTCAGCTTGCTCTTTTTTCAGCGGTTCCAGGATATCCTGCGCCTTTTGCGCCGCTTTCAGAAATCTTGGAAAGTGTACCGGCTTCAGCAGGTAGTCAATCGCATTCAGCTCAAAGCCATCCAGCGCATACCGGTCATACGCCGTGGTAAAGATCACTTTGCATTTCCCGTTTATGGCTTGCATCACTTCCAGTCCTGTCAGCCTGGACATCTGGATATCGAGAAACAACAGATCCACCTGCCGCTCATGGATCAGCTGTAATCCTTCTATAGGATTCCTGGTAGCGCCCACCAGGTTGAAGCAGGGGACTTCGCCTATATAAGCAGCGATGACATCGATCGCCGCCTGTTCATCATCTATTATCAGGCAATGGATCATAACCTTATCGGGTTCATTTATCAGGATAGGCAGGAGTTCGCCCTGAACGGCTGTATGTCGTTCTTAATGTGAAGATAAAGGCTTATCGGGATATAGCCGTTTCCATCTATGGTTTATATTGATGATGCTGAAATTGCCAGTAGCTCCTTCCTAAAATACGAAAGCCCCGATCTTACAGAACGGGGATCGTCCGGATTCCGGATCAACATGATTGCTTCAGCGTATGATTTGCCTAAAGCAGGAAGGCCTTCGCCCAATTCATAGGCCTGTTGGCCATGTATTCTATAAGCACAAGGCCTACTCCCGGCCAGCCCTCAAGGATGCTTACCGGGTTGGCGCTATATTTTCCCTTTTCTATTTCATCGTCGATAAGCTCCATCGTAACTGCTATCCAGTAGCGATAGGCATCGAGATAGATCTGATTTTCACTTTCCTGGTATAAACACTTATAAAACTGGGCCAGTCCCGCGCTGCCATGGCAAAAATGAGTATCCTTGCTCAGGGTGGCTTCTTCGTCTCTCCGGCCGACGGATTGCCGTCCTAACCGATTGGCGATGTGTGTGTAGGCATCCGTTCCCAGCACCTTACCTGCGCGGTATAAAAGTAATACCGTATTCAGGTCGCCATAGCACCAGGCCAGCCGGTCTATGCGGAAGGATTTATGCGGATCCAATTCCAGGTAGCAGGGAAAAGAAGAGTATTCATCCTGCATTGCACGGGCCGGCTGCTCCTGGCTAAGGATAAAGGCGATGCCCGCTCTGATGATCTGCTCAAGCCGTTCCTTATCCTTTACATTTGGCCAGGCATCGATCAGCAGCAGCAAAAAACCAGGAAGGCCATGTGCCAGGCCCAGGTCGACTTTTTTATTGTCAAGCCGCTCCAGGCTGGAATTCAAAAAATAGATACCATTGTCATGGGAAATGGCTGCAGTGCAAAATGCTGCTGTGAGCTCATTGACATATTGGTTGATCACCGGTGTTTGTACCCTGGAAGAAAAATAGTGGAGCGCACCCATGGCGCCGTGCAGGTAATCCACTTTTGTTTTGGTGATATGGTCCAGGGCTGCATCAAAAATATATCGGTCTATATCGGTCAGCTCTGTATCGATATCAAAATCCAGCAGGCCATTCTGCTGCAGGTTGCTGAGCACATATCCTAGGCCCGCAGCGCCATCGCTGAAGGCATAGCCCGACAATGAGCCTTTATCATCATTCAAATGAGCAAACACCTGCTCCAGCAAGGCATCAGCCTTGTCATACAGCGCTTCGTCCTGCAGTGCTTCGCCGGCGTAGTAGTAATAGTATAACAGGCCCAGGGAGCCGCCCAGGAAGCCGTGATGCAGCGGCGGTACCAAAGACAGCACTTCGTTGATACGCGCTAATTTTGTGTTGCTGAGACTGGTGATCATGCTTTTCGATTTGCAATGTGGGTATATAGATCAGTTTCATCTGCAGACAGAGCAATAGCATATATAAGCTACAAAAGAATCCCGGCAAGCCATGGATTGCCGGGATCTTAGATCTGTCAACTTATTCCGGGCTTTCCAGGCCTTCTTCCAGGCACTTGCCTACCACCGAGCAATATCTTGATGGCATGCAGCAGGTTAAGCCGCTGCATTGCAGAAAGGACGTAGTTACCGCCGCCTCGCCACCCAAAAGCGTGTTTTGTTCGTTTTTGGTCAGATTGCTGACGACTTCTTTTCCCAGCTTCAGTTTACTGTTTTGTTTTGTACGCTTCATAGATTTTTGATTTTACTGAATAGGAATGCCTATTCTTTAAGTGCCGCTTAATCTGCCGGCTTATTGGGGAGCCAGGCCTTCTTCTTCGAGACATTTAAATACCTGCGAATAGGTTTTGGTTAACCCTGTTGGGTTACAGCATAAAAAGCCACTACAATCGCCAAAAGAAGTGGTCCATTGGGGCTCTCCTCCCTGAAGAGAGCGTTGCTCGTTCCTGGTCAGGCTGCTGACTACTTCTTTGCCCAGCTTCAGCTTGCTGTTTTGCTTTGTGCGTTTCATAGATTTTGATTTTACTGAATGGTTATTCCTACTCTTTTAAAAGGTTTTCGGATTCCCCTTTTCCCGGCCGGGATAGACAGGTAAGCGATGCTTGTCCAGATTACTTATCTGAGAAACTAAAATAAGATGGGGGATAAGCTATAGGGGAATTAATACACCAAAGCGCTTTTGACCGGGATCAAAACAGGGATGTAAAGGACAAAGAAGCAATAGGTGCTTTTTGTAGCCGGATATTTTGTTAAGTAGCAGAAGGGCCGGTGCAGGCGGATTTCAGGTAAAAAACCGGCCGCTGAAGGCCGGTTTTACTGCCTTTTTCCCGGTGGGGATAAAAACGATTCAAAATTTTTATTGAAAATCAATTATTTGCAAAGGTGTATGAAAAAATAGTAATGAAAATGTTTGGCAGTTTTCAATACCCGGCTTACCTTTGCGCTCCGATTGCAATTATTTTTATGTTGTAAAACATAAGGCAACGGCAAAAGAATTATCGTTCAAGCAAAAAGCAAATTTACAATGTCTCTTAAACAATTGAGCTACAGGACCCAGTCTGCTAACGAAAACATCGTGAAGCGTGAATGGTGGGTTGCCGACGCTACCAACCAGACTTTAGGTCGCTTCAGTTCTAAAATTGCTGCCGTACTGCGTGGCAAAAACAAGCCTTACTATACTCCCCACTTCGATTGCGGAGATTATGTGATCGTGATCAATTCCGGTAAGATCGTTCTGACCGGCAACAAGCTGGAAGATAAAGACTATCAACACGTAACCGGCTATCCCGGTGGCCAGAAGCACGAATCAGCGAAAAACCTGATCAACCGTCGTCCCAATGCGGTGATCGAGCGCGCTGTAAAAGGTATGCTGCCTAAGAACCGCCTGGGTCGTGCCATGTACAAGAAACTGTTTGTTTACGAAGGCGCCGAGCATGGTCATCAGGCACAACAACCCAAAGAATTCAAATATTAACCCCTAAGCCCTTTTAGGGGCGTAATAACTTTCTAACGATAATGGAAAAACAAAAAAATGCAGTAGGTCGTCGTAAAGAAGCGGTAGCCCGCGTATACCTGAGCAAGGGTACCGGCGATATCAAGGTGAACGACAAAGAATACAAATCCTACTTCACGCTGATCTACCTGCAGAACCAGGTGGAGCTTCCCCTGAAAACGGTTGAAGCCGTAGATCAGTACGATATCATTGTAAATGTGCAAGGCGGTGGTCCCAAAGGCCAGGCTGAAGCCATTAAATTAGGTATTGCCCGCGCGCTCTGCGAAGTGAACGGCGATTTTCGTCCTGCGTTGAAAAAACAAGGCTTATTGCGTCGCGATCCCCGTGTGGTTGAACGTAAGAAATTCGGTAAAGCTAAAGCACGTCGCAGCTTCCAGTTCTCTAAACGTTAATCCGGTTATTATTGCTCTGCAAAGGGCGGTAATGAGGATAAGCTTATTTTTAAATCATTATCAACTCATTCAATTTTCCAACAATGGAAGAAAATAAATCATTACATCAGCAGTTGCTGGAAGCGGGCGTACACTTCGGTCACCAGAAGAAAAAATGGAACCCGAAAATGCTGCCTTTCATCTTTACCGAAAAGAACGGCATTCACATCATCGATCTGAACAAGACCATCGAAGGCCTGCAGGAATCTGCCGCTGCCCTGAAGTCTATCGCCAAGAGCGGAAAGAAGATCATGTTCGTCGCTACAAAGAAGCAAGCGAAAGAGATCGTTGCCGAAGCTGCTGCAAAAGCCAACATGCCTTTCGTTACCGAACGCTGGCTGGGTGGTATGCTCACCAACTTCCAGACCATTCGTAAGAGTGTGAAGAAAATGCAGAGCATCGAAAAAATGCTGAACGACGGTACCCTGGACAGCGTAACCAAAAAGGAGCGCCTGACCCTGGACCGCAGCAAGCAGAAAATGGAAAAAGTATTGGGCGGTATCTCCCAGATGGGTCGCACGCCTGCAGCGCTGTTCATCGTGGACATCAGCCACGAGCATATCGCCCTGGCCGAAGCCAAGCGCCTGGGTATTACTACCTTCGCTATGGTGGATACCAACAGCGATCCTACTAAAGTAGACTTCTCTATCCCCTCTAACGACGATGCGACCAAGTCTATCGCTATCGTAACCAATTACCTGGTAGCTGCCATCATCGAAGGTATCGAAGAGCGCGCCCAGAACAAAGAGCAGGAGCAGGAAGAAGGTGAAGAAGAATTTACAGAACGCACCCGTGGTCTCGATCTGGACGACGAGGAAGCCAAGCGTAGCGGCGGTAAGCCTGGTGGCGCCGGTCGTGGCCGTCGTGGCCCCGGCGGTGGTACCTCCGGTCAGGGTGGTGGCCGCAGGCCAGCGGCTGGTGCAGGCGCCAAGCGATAAGCAATTATCCCGGCCAACTGTTCAAGTTTTTATAGGAGAACCGCTTCCGTGAGGAAGCGGTTTCTTTTTTATACTTTTATAAAGAAATGGTACGCTTCTGTCGTTAGCTCAAAAAATGAATTGTTGGTGAAAACACCAGCAATAGCGGAAGATGTTGCATGCGTACAGACGTTGTATTGTGTGGAGACGTTGTATGCAACCTCTCTATCACCAAATGAAAAGAAACGACCGCAATAAATTAGGAAACTACTTTCATAATTATTTTTCCTGATCATCCGGATAATTAAAGAAAATGATCGATATCAGCTTCCATCCTTTTCCCATGCTGACAACGGAACGCCTGGTCTTAAGGCCGCTTGAAATAACGGATGATGAAGCGATTTTCGCGCATCGTTCCGACGATGTGGTGAATACCTACCTGGAGCAGTTCCGGCATGCCACGATCGAAGAAACACGGGCCTTTATCTATCGGGTGCAGAGAGAAGTTGCCGCAGGTAAGACCATCCTGTGGGTGCTGACGCAAAAGGACAGCAACGAATTCATGGGAACTGTGTGCCTGTGGAATATCTCGAAGGAAGAAGATAAAGCGGAAACCGGCTACACACTGGTTTCCCGGTTTCATGGTATGGGTTATATGAGCGAAGCCTTGCAAAAGGCCATCGACTACGGATTCAATACCCTGCAATTGAGCACTATAGAGGCTTATACCCATGAGCATAACAGAAGCTCGATCGCGCTCCTGAAGAAATACCATTTTAAGCAAGGCATTCCTCAAAAGCCGGTTTCCGGCAACCGGATCTTTTTTGCGTTGAACAAGGGTAGGGGTTAATTGGCTATTCTGTAGAGACTTTACAAGCGGCGGCTACCAATGACAGGCCATTTCAAGCACTGTTTTTTATTTTTTTGCAGTGCCATGGTGGCAGGAATAAAAGAACTTAACGGGCACACGCGGGGGGGCACGTGTGCCAGCAGGGACCGCTGCGAGAGAAGAAAATTACCTGCGCTGCCCTGCGGCATAAAGCTGTTATAAAATGTTTAATAAACAGGGCAATAGATAATTTCCCCGGACCCGGCCAGGCCTTTCTCTGAAATTTATCCCTATTTTTACGGCCATTAAATCCTGTACTATGGCAATAAACCTCCAGAAAGGCCAGAAAATCGATATCGGCCTTTCCAAATTAAGCGTAGGATTGGGCTGGAACCCCAACGAAGGTACCGGCGCGGCTTTTGACCTGGATGCCTCGGCTTTTATGATCAACAATAACCGCCTGATCCCGGCTGAAGAATACTTTGTTTTTTACGGCAATACCGATTCTCCCGATGGCGGCCTGCACCATACCGGCGACGATCCTACCGGCGGCAACAGCGCCGAAGGCGACGACGAGGTGATCCAGGTAGATCTTTCCAAAGTCGATCCGGCAATCGAGGAAATACTGTTTGTGGTCACCATACATGAAGGCGATCAGCGCCGTCAGAATTTCGGCCAGGTGCGTAATTCCTACATCCGCATTGTCGACGATGCCAATGGCACCGAGGTGGCCAAGTACGAGCTGGGCGAAGATTTTTCCATCGAGACAGCAGTGGAGTTCGGTCGTTTATACAAGCGGGGCGGCGCCTGGAAGTTTGAAGCTTCCGGCATCGGCTATAAGGAAGACCTGGCCTTTTTCGTATCCAAATATTTCACCGGGCAGGTGATCAAATAAGCTTTAAACCCCTATTATTATATGGCAATTAATCTGGTAAAAGGTCAGACCATTGACCTGCGCAAAAATGACAAAGGTGAAGAGTTTGACCTCTCGCAAGTAACCATAGGCCTGGGCTGGGACGTTCGTCAGCAGAAGAGCGGCGGCTTTCTCGGCAAGCTGCTCGGCGGCAATAAAGAAGCAGACTACGACCTGGATGCTATTGCCTTCCTGCTCGACAGCAACGGCAAAGTAGCCGATCTGGGCCGCACGGTACAAACCAGCGACGGCCGCCAGGTAGGCCTTTACCAGGGCGATGTGATCTTCTTCAATTCCCAGAAACATCCTTCGGGCAACATCTGGCTCACGGGCGATAACCGCACCGGCGCCGGCGATGGCGATGACGAACAGATCATCGTAAGGCTCAATGCCCTCGACCCAAAATACGACCGTATCGTTTTTCTCGTAACCGTTTACCAGGGCCGCCAGAACGGGCAGCATTTCGGTATGGTGGAGAATGCCTTTATCCGCGCAGTAGACGCACGCGGCCGCGAGATCGCGAAGTTTACCATGTCGGGCGATACCGCTTACAATAACATGTGCGGCATGATCTTTGCGGAAGTATACCGTAAAGACGGTGGCTGGAAGTTCCGCGCGTTGGGCAACCCCGAACGTTCCGACAACTTCGTCGAGATACTGAGGCAATATACTTATCAATAATTATGGCGCTGCTCCAGGGCATCAGGCATGTCTCCTTCGACCTTTGGCTGACGCTGATCCGCTCCAATCCGGTCTACAAGTCGCGTCGCGCGATATTGATGGCTGAGCATTTTGACGTGCGTCGCAGTGCAGCAGAAGTGCAAGAGGTGTTTACCTATTACGACCGCCTGTTTAACCGGATCAATGAACGCGCCGGCAATAATGTTCACTACAGCGAAATGCTGTATGTGATCCTCGACCGGCTGGGCGTGCCGCCCGATGCGATAGCGGAAGAGGCCATGACGGCGTATTACCGGAAGGCCGAAGCCTTATTTTTCGAGAACATGCCGGTGCTGCTCGATACTGGTATTGCCGGTATGCTGGAAAACCTGAAAGAGAAGGCATATACCTTGAGTATTCTCAGCAATACAGGATTTATCCTGGGCCGCACTTTAAGGCCGGTGCTCGACCGGCTCGGCATTGCCGTCTACTTCGATTTTCAGCTGTATTCCGATGAGATCGGCAGCTCCAAACCCTCATACAGGGCATACGAGCGGCTGATGGAAGCGGCGCAGCAGCTGAAGCCGCTGGAGAAACAGGAGATCCTGCATGTAGGCGATAATCCCATTGCAGACCTGGAAGGCGCGCGACGTTTCGGTTTCCGGTCGGCGCTGCTGGAGCAGGACAGCACTTTGCATAACTTACTTTTGAATTAATGTATTCCGATTTTTCCAGACACCATATCGACGACCCTGAGGTTATTCCCTTCGACGCCGCAGCGTATAGCAAGTTCAAGTTCGGCGACGGGGACATTGCCCGCGTTTTCGGGCAGGAGCTGGGCCGTCATTTTGTAGTGGCGCATGGGGACGCTTTGCTGGCCGAGGAAGATATCGTCTTCGTGCCGAGCCCTTATCATGCCATACCTACTGCTTCTAATGCCTTGTCGCTCTTTTTCCGCGACGAAGTGAACCGTTTCCTGTTCCGGCATCAGCGGAAATCACTGCTGCAATCAAAGATCCACCGTTACAAGACCTATACGGTCGACTATGGCAATCTTGATTTTGAAGAAAGGATGCGGCTCATCTCTTCCGATACTTATCACCTCGACAAACGCTTTCTGGAAAACAGAATGGTGCTCTTTATCGATGATATCAGGATCACCGGCAGCCACGAAGAGATCATTCGCCGGCAGCTGGAAAGGGAAGAGATCAAAGGAAAGTTCATGTTTATATACTATGCCCAGCTGACCAATAAAGCAATTCCGCCCAACTTTGAGAATTACCTGAATTATTATGCGGTGAAGGATCGCAGCGACCTGGTGGAGATCATTAACGAAGACAACTTCATCATGAACACACGTATCATCAAGTATATCCTTAAGTCAGATCCAACGGATCTTATTGGGTTTATACAGGCGCTCAGGGAAGAGCGGCTGCCCGAAATGGTCCAATACGCCATTGGCAACAACTATCACCTGATGGAAGACTATCAGCAAAATCTAAAGCAACTCACAAATCATATCAATTATGGCAATTAATCTTCAGAAGGGCCAGCGGGAAAACCTCGACGCCCCCAAATTTACAGTAGGCCTGGGATGGGATACCAACAGCAGCTCCACAGGCGAAGGCTTTGACCTTGATGCTTCTATTTTTATCCTGGGGGAGAACGGTAAGCTGGTTGCCGACGACTACTTTGTGTTCTACAACAACAAGAAGTCGCCCGACGAGGCGGTGATCCATACCGGCGATAACCTTACCGGCGAAGGCAGCGGCGACGACGAGCAGATCAAGGTAGATCTGACTAAGATCAATGCCGCCGCAAAAGAGATCTGCATCGTTGTTACGATTCATGAAGCCGAGACCCGCCGCCAGAACTTCGGGCAGGTGCGTAACTCCTTCATCCGCATCGTAGACGAGCAGAACAACGAGCTGGTGAAGTATGAGCTTGACGAAGACTTCTCTATCGAAACGGCGGTGGAATTTGGCCGCATCTACAACCGTAGCGGTCAATGGAAATTTGAAGCTGTAGGTATGGGCATGAAAGGCGGCCTGCAGGATTATCTCAATAAATACAACTAATCGTTTATGGCAATCAATCTTCAGAAAGGACAACGGATAAGCCTGGAAAAATCCAACGGCAGCAAGCTGCAGCAGGTATGTGTAGGCATTAACTGGGGCGCTATCCAGAAAAAAGGTCTCTTCGGGACAAAGAAAGAAGCGGTTGACCTGGACGGCAGCTGCGCGCTGTTTAACGAGAACAAGCAGGTGGTCGATGTCGTATATTTCCGTAATCTCCGTTCCCGGGATCATGCAGTCGTGCATAGCGGCGATGACCTTACGGGCGATCTCAACGGCGACGACGGCCTGGACAACGAGGTGATCTCTGTCGACCTTTCCCGTCTCGACCCTTCAGTAACTTCGGTAGCGTTTTTCCTGAACAGCTTCCAGGGCCATGACTTTGCCATTGTGCCTTTTGCCTCGATCCGCATCTATGAAGGCACGCCTTCCAGGGTGAACGAGGTATTTGCGACCTATAACATTGCCGGCGATACCAATTTTGCAGGGCATGTGACTATGGTGATGGGCATATTCTACAAACGCAACGGCGAATGGAAATTCAATCCCATCGGCGAACCCACCCGTGACCGCGATGTAGAACAAACGGTAAAGACTATCCAGAACGGCTATTTATAAATTTGCATGACCTCTGTAGAGACGTTGCACTGCAACGTCTCTACAAGGCACGGGATTATATTTCCAATGGGGCAGACCGAAGGTTCTGCCCCATTCACCGAATAATAAAGGCCGCTATTTTTTTGGCTAAGCAATAATCGATAACTTTATTCCTCATCATTTGAAGATATGGAAACAAATACGAATGCCTCAAACCCCTCTACCGCGATCGCACGAATCGATAAAGAGGGCAATGTGGATACCAGCAGCCTTACACCGGCCGAGGCCCAGCGCTTTGACGACATCAGCAAAGCGTTGAAGCCCGGTGATGCCAACTCTATCCTGAACTATGGCGTGGAGGTACAAAACGCCATGGAAAAATACAGCAACGAGTTCCTTACCTCGGTGCGCACTTATAACTCGGGCGAAGTCGGCGGATTGATCAACGACCTGCTGACAGAGCTGAACTATATTGATGTGGACGAGCTGAACCAGTCCGGCTTCCAACGTTTTCTTTCCCGCATACCCCTGCTGAAGAAGCTGACCTTCGATGTGAAAAAGCTCTTTCAGAAATATGATACCGTGGTCGGTAATATCGACAAGATCACGAACAAGGTTAAGGCTGGCCGGCTTAATTCCATCAAGGACAACAGCTCCCTGCAGACCATGTTCGACAGCAACAAGACCTATATCGCGCAGATGGAAGAGCTGATCGTGGCCGGCCATCTTAAATACCAGGAACTGTCGCAGAAGCTGGCCGAGATGGACGCCAATCCTGCGGCTTACCAGGATTATGAGATTGCTGACATGCGGGATTTTGTGAACCGTCTCGACAAGCGCCTGGCCGATATGAAGGTGGTTCGCTTTATTATGCTGCAATCACTGGCCCAGATCAGGGTCGTGCAGAACAACAACACTTCGATCGCCGAAAAAGCACAGTCGATCGTATCGACCACGATCCCCGTATGGAAAAACCAGCTGACGATCGCAGTAGCCCTGCAGCGTCAGAAGGCGAATGTGGAAATGCAGAAGAAGATATCGGAAACCACCAATACCATATTGGAAAAGAACGCCGAGCTGCTGAAGCAGAACAGCATTGAGGTAGCGCGTGAAAATGAGAAGACCGTTGTATCGATCGAAACCCTGAAAAAAACCACAGCATCATTGATCGATACCCTGAATGAAGTAAAGCGCATTCACGAAGAAGGTGCGGAGAACCGTCGCAAGCTGGATACAGAATTGCAGACCCTGGAATCCGAGCTGAAGAAAAACCTGACCCGTACCAATTAACCGGTTGGTAGAGACGCATTGAATGCGTCTCCGAAAATAAAGACGCATTGAATGCGTCTCAGAAAACAAAGACGCATTGAATACGTCTCAGAAAACAAAGACGCATCGCATACGCGAATACCGCTAACCGATGGATGATAACCAGAAGCAGATATTAAGCGAATCCAAAAAGATCATCGTTAAATTACAGATCCTGTCAGCCTTTTTTGAAGATGATGTAATTTACAAGATCTATGTGCGCAGCCAGGTTATCGAAAAGCTGTTTGAGGCCAATCCAGAGCTGGATATTAATAAGCTGCAGCTGTTTCATTTGCAGTTTACCGAAAGCGTGCTGGAGCTGTTGCGCCGCATCAAGAAAGCCAATGAGAAGAGTGTAAGCCTGATTTTCGATGAGATAGCGCTGAATAAGCAGCTGATCACCAAGATATCGGATGCCATGCGCACCGAAGAAAGCTACGAATTTGGCAAGCAGAAGCAGACCCAGAAGATCAACGAATCGCTGGAGCGGCTGTACCGGAATCTCTCCGACCTGTCGAAAGATTATCCCTTCGGCAAAAATATGCAGCAGTTCGGCGGCCGTTATGCCAAAGACTTCTTTCACGAGATCAGCGAAGACCTTTTTTACGAGCTCACCGCGTATGATCCGGAAGAAATCTATCGCAATGGCTATGGCATCATTGAAAAAAAGCTGCTGGGACTGGAATGCCGGCATCAGTTCAACAATATTTTCTATTGCGGCCTGAAGGCAGGAACCCTGCTGCTCGAGATATACCGCCTGGTAGAGGAAGACGTCTTTTTCAGCTACTATGCCTCCCGGAATATGTTCCTCAGCTTTCCTTTCGAGAAGATAGCAGATATTGATCCCTCGCAGGCCTTATCCAAGCGCGCGAAAGTAGTGCAGGAGCTGACAGAGAAGAACCTGAAGCTGGAGCAGCAGGCGGTAAGCACCAAAACGCAGATCCCGGCAGACATCAAAAAGTTGCTGACAGAATATTATGAGAAAGTGAACAGTATGGATTTCATGGATTTTATGGACGACTTTGATGTGCAGGCCAATATCCTGAAGACCATGCTGAATACCGAGCGGATGTAGGCCATATAATTTTGTTTGCAGATGACGCTACCTTAATGACTTCCGTGCTGTCACCAGAACCATTGTATTCCGGGAGACAGATGTGAAAAGGATAAACGACCTTTATAAACCCTGTAAATCGCTTTAACAATGAGAAGACTACCGGTATACCTGGTGCTCGATACCTCGGGCTCGATGGTTGGCGAACCGATAGAAGCCGTGAAGAACGGCGTGCAGCTGATGATCAGCTCGCTGCGACAAAACCCGCAGGCCATCGAAACCGCCTTCATCAGCATCATCACCTTCGACAGCATGGCCCGGCAGCTCGTTCCGCTTACAGAGCTGGCGGCTTTCCAGATGACCGAGATCAAAGCCAGCGGTACCACGGCCCTGGGCGATGCGCTTAAGGTGCTGAGCCGGTGCATCGATACCGAAGTGGCGAAAACCACGCCGGAACAGAAAGGCGACTGGAAGCCTATGGTCTTCATCATGACCGACGGTATTCCCACCGACAACTGGGAAGCCGGCCTGGCCGAATACCGCCAGCGCAAGACAGCGCTGACCGTGGCCTGCGCCGCAGGCGCCAAAGCCGACACGGCCTCCCTGAAAAAGATCACCGATACCGTGGTGCAGCTCGATACAACCGATGCAGCTACCATTTCGCGTTTCTTTACCTGGGTGTCTGCTTCGATAAGCGCAACTTCTACCAAAATTGAAAGCAGCGGCAAGGAAGTGACCGGCTGGGAAGAATTGCCCCCACCGCCTGCCGAATTGAATATTGTCGTTTAAGCCCTGATACGAGATGAGAAGACTACCCGTTTATTTTTTACTGGATACCTCGGGCTCTATGTTCGGAGAGCCCATACAGGCCCTGAACAATGCCCTGAGCGGTATGATCAATACCTTGCGCAGCGACGCGCAGGCGCTCGATTCGCTCTGGATCAGCATCGTTACTTTCGACAGGGAAGTACGCGAGCTGGCGCCGCTGACCGAGCTGGTACACTTCCAGTTGCCCGAGATCACCTGTCCGCAAAGCGGCCCGACCAATACCGGCAAAGGGCTCGAGCTGATCCACCAGAAGGTGAAAAGCGAAGTACGCAAAGGCAGCGAAAACCAGAAAGGCGACTGGAAACCTTTGTTTTTCCTGTTTACCGACGGCAAGCCTTCCGATATACAGCTGTACCGCGAAATGCTGCCGAAAATAAAAGCGCTCAATTTTGCCGCTATCGTAGGCTGCGCCGCCGGCCACCTCGCCGACGATAGCATGCTGAAAGAGCTTACCGATAATGTAGTGCACCTGGATACTGCCGATACGGCTACCTTGAAGCAATTCTTCAAATGGGTTTCCGATACCATCGAGCAGGGCAATAAAAGCATGGGGACGGTAGAGAGCCTCCCTTTGCCGCCACCACCGGCGGAGGTACACCTTGTTATCTGATCGCCTGCATTAAAGTGACGTTACTCCCTTTAACACTGTGCGTCGCTTCCCTGCCGGGTGTTGTCATATCCGTATTTGCAGGCATATTTTTATATCGTTACCCTTTTACCGGGCAGATGCCTTGATTTTCCTATACCCTAATTTGCTCCTTGATATGAGAAGACTTCCCATCTATTTTTTGATCGACGTTTCCGAATCTATGGTAGGCGAGCCGGTGCAGCAGGTGGAAGAAGGCCTGTCGCAAATCATCCAGGCCCTGAAGACCGATCCCTATGCTATTGAAACCGTATGGGTATCCATTATCGTTTTTGCCGGCCAGGCAAAGACCCTGGTGCCCCTGCAGGAGATCGTCAATTTCTATCCGCCGCGTTTCCCTATCGGCTCCGGCACTTCCCTGAGCAAAGGCCTGGGGCACCTGATGTTTGAGCTGCGCCGCAACCTGGTGAAAACAACCATGGAGCAGAAGGGCGACTGGAAACCGATCGTGTTCCTCTTTACCGATGGTGTACCCACCGACGATACAGCTGCGGTTATCGACGAATGGAAGACCAGCTGGCAACGGACCGCCAATATGGTGGCAATCTCCTTCGGCGACGAAGCGGATACGCAGGTACTGCGCCAGCTGACCGACAATGTGCTGCTTTTTAAGAACACCGATCCTTCCGCCTATAAGCAGTTCTTTAAATGGGTAACGGATTCGATCAAAACAAGCAGCGAAAAAATTGAAAGCAACGGGACCGGCTTCGACCTGGCCTCTATCGATGGCGATACGCTTTCCAAAATCGATGTGTCCAAAGCCCCGGCTCCGGCAAGCTATACCGACAGCAATTACGTGGTGCTGGCCGCAAAATGCCAGAATACGCAACGGCCTTACCTGATGAAATACCGTCGCAGCCTGCAAGCCACCGAATTTTCTGGTATGGGGCTTGATACATTGGAATACCGGCTGGTGGGTGCTTTCCAGGTAGACCAGCATTATTTTGAGCTGTCGGACGAAACCGCGGGCCCCTCGCGTATCAGCAGCGATGAGCTGATCGGTAGTCCTACCTGTCCCTGCTGCGGTAACCAGATCGGCTTTGCCATGTGCTCCTGCGGACAGCTGCATTGCATCGGCGACGAGCAGGTGAGCACCTGCCCCTGGTGCGGAAGGCAGGGTACTTACGGCATTGGCGAGGGGGGCTTTGATGTTAACCGTACGCAAGGCTAGGAAGGAAATGGAACCGAAACAATACCTGAAATTGTTCCTGGCTACCCGCAAACCTACCGGTGAAGACAAACAGGCTTTGCTGGAAGAATTTTGCAGCCAGGAGCAATACCTGGACGCAGCGAGCCGCATATTGGCCCTGCAGGACATGCTTATGAAAGACTTTGAAAAAAAGAACCGTATTGAAGATATAAGGCGGCAGCAGGTGCTGATTCCAAACGGCACCGTTGGGAAGCCCTACGAAGCGCGTCTGCTGCCCGAACAATATGGCTGGCAGGATATGATCGCATTCCGCCTGGAGGGGGTGGAGATTACGGGGCTGGTGTACGATCCCGCCAGCGGTCAGCTCTCCGGCATACCGGAACAAGCCGGTGATCATAAGCTGAGCCTGAAATACCAGCTGGAAGGCGACGGAGCAACCGGTACCTGGCAGGAGCGTCTGCTCACCCTTATTATCAATCCCGATCCGCGCTCCCTGTGGAAAAACCGGCCCTCAGATAAGGAAGATCCATATTGGAAAGAAGATGAAATAACTATTGCTGAAAAATTAGGAAACAAATATTTAGCTGTATCATCAAAAAGAGGACGTTCCCATGCCAATACGGGTGGTTTCCGGGATGATGACTTCGCGTTCCGGTATTTTTCCGAAAATGGATGGAGCATTGTTGCGGTATCTGATGGCGCAGGTAGTGCCCGTTTTGCACGGGAGGGCGCACGCCTTGCCTGTAGCGCTGTAGTTGAATTCCTAGGTCAGCAATTAATGGCCGGTGCATTTGCTGAAATGGATACTTTGCTCACAAATGCCGGTGCGGCACTCGATGCGGAAGCACAAAAGAAGATCAGTCATATTGTCTACCACCAGTTGGGTGGGGCGGCGCAGCATGCCTTCCGGCAGCTGGAGCAGCTGGCTACCACATCCGGTGCTTTGCTGAACGATTTTCATGCGACACTGATCTTCACGCTCGTGAAACAATACAGCCAGGGTTATGCGCTGTTATCCTTCGGTGTAGGTGACTGTCCTATTGCTCTGTTATACAATGATCTGCAATCGGTCAGTTTAATGAATAAAATGGATGTTGGGGAGTTTGGCGGCGGTACGCGTTTTATTACCCTGCCGGAAATTTTTCAAAGCGATAGCTTTGCAGGGCGTTTCGGGTTCAAGTGGGTGCCCGACTTCAATTACCTGTTCCTGATGACAGATGGTGTGTATGATCCTAAGTTTGAAGTAGAGGCCAACCTGGAAAAGCCGGAACGCTGGCAGGCTTTCCTGGCCGACCTCAAAGGAAACAATGCCGAAAATACTGCTGTGGCGCTGAAACCTGGTAATGCAGATCTGCCGGCGCAACTATCGGCCTGGATGGATTTCTGGAGTCCCGGGAACCACGACGATCGTACGTTAGCAATTTTATTTTGATTTAATAATAATTTGGTAAACAAAATGTTATAATGATTACCAAAACTGTTTTTTCGATTATCACCAACGGCCGTACATATCAATATATTGATAACGGCGAGCCAATGCGCGGTGGGATGAAAGATGTGTATTTTAGTCCCGACCGCTCTTATGTGGTCGCTTTCTACCGTGATGTGCAGGATCATAACTCGCGCGAAAGGTTGATCAAAATTGCGACCCAGTACTACGACAGCTTCTTCAAAAGGGAGGGAGGTGAGTACTATAAAGACCTGTATTCCTGGCCGATAGATGTTGTAGAACAAAACCGAAAGCTGGGCATCGTGGTGCCGACTTATAACCGCAATTTTTTCTTTCAGAAAGGTTATGCCGCGAATGATCTGATCAGGGGTAAGGAAAAGGAAGGTAAATGGTTTGCTTCACCCAAGTTCCGGAACAAGCAATTTCCTTTGCGCCTGGATGATACGGAATTAGGTAATTGGCTGAGCTACTTTCAGATATGTGTGAATATTTCAAGAGGGGTTAAGCGTTTGCACGCGGCTGGTCTGGCGCATTCCGACCTTTCCTATAAGAATGTGCTGGTCGACCCGGTAACCAAGACGGCAGCCATTATTGATATCGACGGCCTGGTTGTTCCCGGGCTTTTTCCACCCGATGTGATCGGGACAGCCGATTTTATTGCTCCTGAAGTATTGGCTACCAAGCACCTGGATATCAAAGACCCGAACCGGAAGCTACCCAGCCGGCTGACTGATCTCCATGCGCTGGCGGTAATGATCTATATGTATCTCCTGTACCGGCACCCTTTAAAAGGAGGAAAGATCCACGATCTGGATACCGAAAAGGATGACCTGCTGGCGATGGGAGAGAAAGCGCTCTTTATCGAGCACCCGACGGATACTTCAAATCGACCAAAGCAAAATCAGCTCAATCCCAAAGAGTTGCCCTGGACTGACGTGACTAAAATACCGTATACGGTTACCGGTCCTTATCTCAAAGCCTTATTTGAAAAAGCCTTTATCGAAGGCCTGCATCAGCCGATGCAGCGGCCAATCGCCAACGAGTGGGAGGAGGCTCTGCTGAAAACAACCGATCTCATACAGCCCTGCAGCAACCCCGGTTGTCAGCAAAAATGGTACGTATTTGATAACAGCACCCGTCCGAGATGTCCCTTCTGCGGTACGCCGCACCAGGGTACTTTGCCCGTGCTCGATCTCTATTACCAGTTTAAAGAAGGTGTATGGCGTCCTGAAGACCATCGGCTGATGGTGTACAATAACCAATATCTTTTTGGCTGGCATGTCAACCGCAACCTTATCCGTAACGAAAAGCTGACACCGGAACAGAAAGTGCCGGTAGGATACTTCACTTTCCACCAGGGCAACTGGGTGCTCGTCAACCAGAAGCTCGACTCCCTGAAAGATGTTACAGAAGACAAGGAAATTCCTCCCGGCGAAATGGTAGCGCTTACCGACGGGAAGAAGCTACTCCTTTCCCGCGGGGAAGGCGGTCGCATTGTTGTGGTGACGATTGCCAATAAATAAATTTAATTTGCGTTCTCTCATCTATTAAAAACGAATAATGATCAGTAAACTTTTGTTAAGTGTCTCTATGTTAAGCCACCCGGGTATCCTTATCGGTTTTGGCGTGCTCGTTCTTATCATGCTGCTGCTGGACCTTGGTGTATTCAATAAAAAAAGCCATGCCGTCAGCAACCGCGAAGCCCTGGCCTGGTCCCTGGTGTGGATCTCCCTTTCGATGATCTTCAGCGGCGTGGTGTACCTCGTCTTCCGCGCAGACTCTCCCGAGATCGCTTTTGAAAAGTTTACCCAGTTCCAGTCGGCCTACTGGATCGAGAAGGCGCTTTCGGTCGACAATCTTTTCGTTTTCATCCTGGTGTTCGGCTTCTTTAATGTGCCCAAAGAAGTGCATCATAAGGTGCTCTTCTGGGGTATCATCGGTGCTCTGGTCTTCCGGGCGATCTTCATCTTTACCGGTGTGGGACTTATCAATGTAACCTACCTGCCGGTGATGAACATCTTCGGTATGCCGGCCAGGATCAATATCGTCCTGCTGATCTTCGGCCTCTTCCTTATTTATGCCGGCATTAAATCAGCCTTTGCCGGCGAAGACGACGATGAAGAAAAAGATTTTACCAAGAGCCCGGGTGCTAAGCTGGTATACAGGATGTTTAAAGTGAGCAAGAATTTCGATGGCGATAAATTCTTCACCATCGAGAACGGGATCAAGCTGGCTACGCCGCTGCTGGTGGTTGTGGGGGTGATCGAGTTTACCGATCTGCTGTTTGCCGTAGATTCCATTCCGGCCATTTTTGCCATCGCCCCCGACGATCCTTTTATCCTGTATACTTCCAATATCTTTGCCATTCTTGGTTTAAGAGCTTTATATTTCCTGCTGGCCAATTTTATCCATATGTTCCGGTTGCTGAAATACGGATTGGCAGTGATCCTTACTTTTATCGGTGTCAAAATGGTGATCGCACCGTTCTTTCATATCTCTTCGCCCTTATCCCTGTCGATCGTAGGCGGCGTGCTCATCCTGGCGGTAGTCGCTTCGCTGGCGATACCCGAAAAGAAAGAAGCCGGAAAAACAACGGAGTAAGCCGTCGTTTCAACATAAAGCAAGCGGCTGTTTGATAGCAAACAGCCGCTTTTTATTTTGGCGAAGAAATTTAGACGCAGAAAGGTCTGGTTATACAAATTAAACCAGTTATGTATACAATGCTGCCTCCGGTTTCATCGGCGTGCCAGTCAACGGGTAGCATCAGATACTATCCCGGGAAAATAGAAAAAAAAGCTGCCCCTTTCTGTAAGACGAAAAGAGCAGCTCCTGCAATAGCTGAAATAGATCAGGACATGTGAATGATACGGGTGCCGTCCGTTTCAAAATTGAAGTGGATCTGGCGCAGGTGTTTCAGCGCTTCGATCACCTGCTGCTGGCGTTCCCGGGGAACATAGAAGATAAAGAACCCGCCTCCGCCGGCACCGAGCAGCTTTCCGCCGATGGCGCCGGCGGAGGTTGCCCTGGTATAGATTTCGTCGAGAAAATCGTTTGAAATAGCTGAAGAAAGACTGCGTTTTGCCATCCAGGCCTCATGCATCAGCGATCCGAAAGCATCGAGGTCGCATGCGGGATCGGAAATAATGTTCAGCCCCCTGCCTACCATATCATAAATATCTTTCAGCTCGGTATGGATCTTTTTCTCCTGTGTTTTCTCCAGCTGCTCTTTCAGTATGTCGCTGGCAAACCGGTTGATGCCGGTATAAAACATCAGCAGGTTATCCTGCAGCGCTTTCTTGCGTTCCGGGGCAATGATTACCGGGTTGACCAGCAGGCGATCGGCATTGAAGAACATCTGGTTCAGGCTGCCATGGGCGGCAGCCATCTGGTCCTGCACGCCAACCCTTTCCTTAAGAATATCCCTTTCGATGTGGATCGCTTCGAGGGCGAGACGTTCCTTGCTCACCATCTGACCCAGCAAGCCATAGCAGGCATGTAGCATACCTACTGTAAAGCTGCTGCTGCTGCCCAGCCCGGTACGGGCCGGCAGATCGCTCATGATATTGACCTCAAGGCCATGGTCGATCTTAAGATATTTGATGACTTCTCTTACTACCGGATGCTCTATCTCCTCAACATCATGGCATAGCTCCAGCTTACGGTAGGCGATCCGGTATTTATGGTCCAGCAGGCCTTCTATTTTGTTCACCGTTACATAGACATATTTGTCGATGCTGGTGCTGAGTACACTGCCGCCAAACTCCCTGAAATAGTCCGGATAATCCGTGCCGCCGCCAAAAAAACTGACCCTAACAGGTGTTTTTGAAATCACCATAGAAAATAATATTACGCTTGAGATAAATATAATGGAGAGAGCCAGGCCTGGTTAAAGCCTGTACCCGCTTTGCCGAAGCGCTGCAATAATAGGAAAATTTACGGGTATACGCAACAGACATCAGGTCTGGCGGTAGTGGTCGTCATCCTTGTCGTACCTTTATCCTGCACTATCGCTTCCCTATTATGAAATGGTTGAATGAACTGACCCGGTTGTTCCAAACGGATTATCCTATTGTCCAGGCCCCCATGCTGGGTGTGACGACGCCCGCAATGGTAGCTGCAGCTGCTGATAGCGGCTGCCTGGGCTCCCTGGCCGTAGGCGGCTTGTCGCCGCAAAGGACAGCAGAGCTGATCCGCAGCACCAGGACGCTGACAGCCAGGCCTTTTGCTGTCAATCTCTTTGTATATGAGATACCTCCGGCAACAGAAGCGACAGAAGCTGCGAAGATGCGGACCTGGCTGCGCCATCTTGCTGCGGAGCATGGCCTGGCCTACGACGATAAGCCGGTATCGGCCTTTACGCATTACAGCTACAGGGAACAGCTGCCTGTGCTAGCTGCTGAAGGGATCACACAGGTGAGCTTTACGTTCGGTATGATGGATGACGAGGCGCTTGACTTTTGCCGGAAGCAGGGAATGGTGCTTACCGGTACCGCAACCTCTGTAGCGGAAGCGCAGGCCCTGGAAGCAAAAGGTGTAGCTGTCATTGTCGCGCAGGGTATCGAAGCCGGCGGACACCGGGGCGCTTTCCTTGAGCCGGAGCGGCTGCCGGAGGTCGGGAGCTTTGCGCTGATCCCGCAGATCGCGGATGCTGTGCGCTGTCCGGTAATCGCAGCAGGTGGTATTAAAGACGGGCGTACTTTGCGGGCAGCCATGATGCTCGGCGCTGCCGGCTTCCAGATCGGGTCGGCGCTCGTTGCCAGCGACGAAAGCCTTGCTGTACCGGCTTACAAGCAGACGCTGCAAGCTGCAAAGGACACCGATAGCTGCCTTACCCGCGCCTTCTCGGGCCGTTGGGCGAGGGGCCTTCGCAATACATTTATGGAACAGCTGGACCAGGCCGGGTTAACTGTGCCTGCTTATCCCTATCAGAACAGCCTGACTACGGCATTCCGTGCGGCAGCGCAGCAAAAGGACGATGCGCGCTGGTTCAACTTGTGGGCCGGTCAATCGGCCGGAGGAGCGGAGCTGCTGCCTGTATCGGTAATCCTGCAGCGGATCATAAAGGAAGCGGAAGCCTTGGCTTAAAGCGGTGCCGCAAACGAAACAGCAATCATGGTGAAAGGATTTCTGATGGCTGTTTTCAGGATGCGGGTAAGAGGCGGAATAATTTTTTGATCGTATAATGTACCAGCACCGCCGTATTACGGGCGTCGAGCTTCAGCATCAGGTTCTGGCGGTGCTTGTCGACAGTACGCGTGCTGACGAACAGCAGGGCGGCGATCTCACAATTGGTATACCCGTCGATGATCAGTCTTAATACTTCTTTTTCCCGGGTTGTGAGCCTGCTCCAGGCTTTTTCGGGACCTATAGTCGGTAAGAAATCCGGTAGCTTCATCATACATTTCCGTTTTAAGATGGGTGATTTACCTGTTTCCCGTACTCAAATGTACCGGCTGATCTGCTGCCCGGCAGGATGAGTTGTGTGAAATGCGGTTTTGTCGGGTTGAATGGCGGATATATTGAGTAAAGTGCCCGGCTTCATCCTCCCGGGCAACGGATACCGCTCACAGGGTCTAACCTGCTGTTCAGGGCCCTGTTCCTGCACTCCGCGTATTGGCGTGCCCAGCTCCGTGTATATTTCCTAATTTCAGGTGTGCGATCGTTCCCTGCGAAAATATATTGCGCTTTTGTGCTGCTGCTTTGCTGCCGGGCTATCCATCCCGGCAATGTGGCGGCGCAGGCTTTCCCAGGTCTGAAATTCAGCCATCTTACAGTTAAGGATGGGCTGAGCACCAATGCGGTGTCCTGCATCTTCGAAGACAGCAGAGGTATTATCTGGGTCGGTACCAGCCAGGGGCTGAATCGCTACGACGGAGCAGGCTTCAGGGCATACCGCTACGATGAGGAGGAAGAGCGATGGCCCGGCAGCCAGGTGATCGGCAGCATTGCGGAAGACCGGGAGCATTTCCTTTGGCTCGGCACCCAGGCCGGGCTTTACCGGTTTGATCCCCGGAGCGGCAGGCGCAGGGTCTTCCGCCATGATCCGGCCAATGCCAGCAGCCTGGCGGATAACGAGCGTTGCCGGCCCTTTATCGATAGCAAAGGCAGGCTATGGCTGGCCACTGGCGCGGGTATTCAGCAGTTCGATTACCAGCACAACCGTTTTATCAATTATCGCGTCAATGGCATGCAGCCACCAGTATTGCCCCGGCTCCGCAATGCCTTCAACCTGGTGAGGGAAGATGATCGTCATCAGCTTTGGGCGCTCGGCTATTCGGGTTTGTACCGTATCGACGAAGCGAAGCAGGCGCTTCTGCCTTATGGCCAGTCGGGTACCTGCGACCATAATGCATTCTGCCAGGTGGACGCAAGCCGGATTTATATCGGTTGCTTTGATCATGGCCTGGCCGTTTTTGATCCCCTGCAAGGGCAATACCGGTCATCGTCTGTCCTTTTTGCTAACACGGCTATGATTGTATACGATCTCGTCCACTGGAGAGACAACAGTGGTACAGGCTGGCTCTGCATGGCAACCAGCAGCGGTCTTATCCTGAAAGATATTCAGAGTACCGCGGTCAAAACCTATACCTTCGATCGCGACGATCCGGCTTCTTTTCCGGCCTTTGCCGTTTACGGGTTTCTGCGTGACCGGCAGAACCGGCTATGGCTGGCTACAGACAACGGTATCGCCATCGTCGATCCATACCAGCAATATTTTGATAACCTCCGGCTGTATTTGCAGGCCGGTAACAGCAATCCCAGGGATTTCGGCCTGCCCAATAATATCCTGCAGACAGAAGGCCGCATTTACCTGACCAGCGCACCGGGCAAGGGGATCTATGAGCTCGGCGAAGACTGGCAGCTGCGCCGCCATATCGCCGCCATACCGCCGGGCAGCAGCCTCCCGGGCAGCAATGCCATCAACAGCATCTTTAAAGATAGCACCGGCAATTTCTGGTACAGCACCGACGCCGGCCTCATACGGCAGCATGCCGGTCGTTACCGCCGTATCCTGCCGTCGGGCAGGGATACCACCAAACGGGAGACCAGCGTGGTCTCCAAGATCTATCGCCGGACGGACGGTCTTTTCTGGATCAGGGCCCGTAGCAATGGCCTTTATTTGTTCGACCCGGTAAAAGAGCAATTTATACGTCAGTACAAACCCGACAGCGAGGGCATCGATGGCCCGGTTTATTCCTGTTTGCTCGAGCCGGACGACAGGTTTTGGGTGGGCAGTACCGGGGGCATCAGCTTATACGATCCTGCTGCAGACCGTTTCCGGAAATTGCCGGTGCTGGACGAAGGCGGCCGGCCGGCCGCAGTGCGCTGGGTTACCGATATCACAAAGGATAAGGCGGGCCGCATATGGGCGGCTTCCGCTTCGGGGTTGATCCGGATCGATCCGGATCAACAAAAAGGCTTCCTGATCGGCATCCGCTCAGGCTTGCCGGAGCAAAACCTGAAAAGAATACTGGCCGATACGGCCGGCTATCTCTGGATGCCTTCCCAGCATGGCATTATCCGTTACGATGGCAGGAAGAAGTTCAGCTATTTTGATATCAACGACGGGTTGCCCTACCAGTATGAAGACTATGGCTTCTTTGAAGCAGATGGAGCGGGGAACTTTCTGCTGGGCTTTCAGGGTATCGTTACCCGCTTCAGCCCTTACCATGTAAAGACCAACGACGTCGTGCCGCAGGTGGTGGTGCTGGATGTCGAAGCCGATGGTAAGCCTGTCGTACCGGCCGATGCTGCCGGCGATGCGATACAAGTGCCGCCGGGCACAGGTTTGGTCCATATCCATTTTGCGCTGACCAATTATACTTCCCCGCAGGAGCATAAGTATTACTACCGGTTGGGGACAACCGACAGGGAATGGCAGCAGGTCAGCAACGGGGATATCGACCTGGGAAGCCTGGCCAAAGGGGAATACACGCTCCAGCTTCGCGGTAGCAACAACGACGGTGTCTTTAGCGAAAAGAAACAGCTTTATCTTAAAGTTTTGCCCTATTGGTACGAGACCCTGCTTTTCCGGCTATCTGTATTGTCGGGCGCAATATTGATACTCTTCCTGCTGCTGCGGACCCGGATCGCCAACATCCGCAAAGAAGCAGCCTATCGCCAGAAGCTGGCGGAAACCGAAATGCAGCTGATGCGCTCGCGCATGAACCCGCATTTTATTTTCAATTGCCTCAACTCGATCAAGCTGTACGCTGCAGAGAATAATGGCCGCGCTGCAATCCTGTATCTCGATAAATTTTCCCGCCTGATGCGCCTGGTGCTGGAGAACTCCAAAAGGGACTGCGTGGAGCTTGCCCGGGAGCTGGAGGCGCTGCGCCTTTACCTGGAAATCGAATGTATCCGGTTCAAGGAAAAGCTGCGCTACGAAATCGGGATAGATGACAATGTAGATATGGAATACCTGGAAGTGCCGCCTATGCTGATACAGCCCTACGTAGAAAACGCGATCTGGCATGGGCTCATGCATAAGGAAGCCGGAGGGAAGGTAACGATAGCGCTTTCTTTCGATGCACAGGATAGCATGCTTACGGTAGTGATTAAAGACGACGGCATAGGCCGGGAGAAAGCGATGGCGCTGAAGAGCAAATCAGCGGCGCACAAATCGATGGGGATGGACATTACTAACGATCGTATCGCCCTCATCAATGACCGCTATCGTACCCATGCTTCCGTAACAGTCACAGACCACTACACATCCGGGGGAACGCCGTCGGGAACAGAGGTGCGGCTGCGGATACCGGTAATAGGGTAGCGCTGTCTACACAATATTTCGCTGCTTTCACCAGCCGATACACGCTGCTTACGCAATAGCAAAGCGGTAATGGCTTTTATGGTATTAGATTTGGTAACCGTGATCGCAATGCCGTATTGCATTGCGGCTTAACTTTACAGGGCCTCCGGCCCTGTCCGTGTGCACATGGAACCTATGAACACCATCCGCGCTTTACTGATCGATGATGAGCCTGACAGCATCCGGCTGATGCAGCTCATGCTGAAAGAGCACTTTCCGGGGATAGCGATTGCCGGCGCTTTTACCAGCAGTGCCAGAGCACTGGAGCAGTGGAGCATCTTGCAGCCCGACCTGGTATTTCTCGATATAGAAATGCCCGTAATGAACGGCTTCGAGCTGCTGGAAGCCTTGCCGCAGCTGAATTGCGCGGTCGTTTTTGTTACAGCTTACAATGAATTTGCGATCAAAGCTTTTCGCTTCAATGCCCTGGACTACCTGGTCAAGCCGGTGGCGCTGGAAGACCTGGCAACGGTAATCGAAAAAGCTACCCGCCAACAGGCGCTGAAGACCGATCAGCTGCAATTGCTCCGCCAGCAGCTGAAAAAAGGACAGATCACTAAAATTGCGGTGCCGGGGCAAACCGGCATTGTCTTTGTCGACCTCAGGGATATTCTCTATGTGGAAGCCAGCGGCAACTATGCCTGCCTGGTGCTGCCCGATAACCGGAAGCTGCTGATCTCGAAAACCCTCAAGGATATCCAGGAGGTGCTGGAAGAGCAGCAGTTCCTGCGCATACATCGTCAATACATCATCAACCTCAACCAGGTCAAGCATTTTAACCGCAACGAAAGCCTCCTGACGATGATCAACAACGAAGTGCTGCCCGTTTCCCGCAACCAGAAGGAGAATCTCATCAGCCAGTATGGCTGGTTGTAAGGTATCCTTGCTGGCGTACGCATCCCTACGTGTGCCTGTAGAAACATGAACGACATCTGTGCAGCCAGGCCGTCGGAATGCATAGCAGCATGGACGACGGCTGTATACGGGAGAAGACATAAAAAAGACCGAAGCGGGGCTCAGGTGCTTCAGTCTTTTTTTATTTGCGGAGGGGGTAAGAAGGTATCCAAAGAGGCTCTTGTTCCAGGTAAAAGTTACGGGGGCTGTCGTGTCGTTAACCTGATGTTAGGGCTACCTCTTTGTTGCTTATTGAGATGCCTTTCTTATGGCAAAGGTAATGGCTGCGATTCTAATAAACTACAGGTAAAAACCAGTAAAAATTACAGGCTCTTTCAATGCGGAGCCGCTATGGTAAAGGCTTTTCGTCGATGTAGCCGCAGCCAGTTGCCGTCATTTCACATGATGGGCCGAACCGGCATCTGCCGGTAAATGTCACAGTAGCACGCCGCAACGATTTTTTTACACGGTTTGGTAATATATTTGTCAGGAAAAATGCGCCGTCCCCGGTTCCTTCCGGGCGGTCCCCTTCCTTTATGGACTATAAAGAGCTGAATTTTAAAACGGAAGCTTTCATCCGGAACTTTTATGCTGCTGCACACAGCGAAAGGCTTGTCTATCATAACCAGCAGCACACCGAAAGAGTGGTCGCCGCGGCCCGCCAGATCGCCGATCATTACCAGCTCAGCGACCAGGACTATTTTACCGTAGTGACCGCCGCCTGGTTTCACGATATCGGCTATTTTGAGGATCCTGTGCACCACGAAGCCATCGGGAAGGGAAAAGCGGAGCAGTTCCTGGTACAAAATGAGGTTCCTGAGGCGGTGATCACAGCCGTAGGCAATTGCATTATGGCCACCCGCATGCCCCAATCCCCTGTGACCCTGCCCGAGCAGATCGTCTGTGACGCCGACCTGTTCCATTTTGGTACCGATGACTTCCAGGACAACAATAAGCTGCTGCGCAAAGAAGCGGAGCTGTTAAAAGGGATCAAGATCGGGAAAGAGATCTGGCGCGAAAACACCATTCGCCTGCTGGAGGGACACCAGTACCACACGGACTATTGCCGCATGCTGCTGGATGATAAAAAGGCAAAAAACCTGGAACAGCTGAAACGGAAAGCAGAAGAAGCGGCCGCTGCAGCCACCGCCGCGCCGGTAACGAGCGGAGAGCCTGCCGCAGCCGCAGAAATGGCTGCCGCCACAGCGCCTGCGGGCAAGAAAGACAAAAACCGACCCGATAGGGGTATCGAGACCATGTTCCGTACCACCTCGGGCAACAATCAGCGCCTCAGCGATATGGCCGATAATAAGGCGCACATCATGATCACAGTCAATTCCATTATCCTTTCGGCTGTGATCAGCCTTTTGCTGGGTAAAATACCCAAGCAGGAATACCTGGCCATACCCACCTACCTGATCCTGGCGGTCAGTGTATCGGCCATCATCTTTGCCATTCTTGCGACGCGCCCCTCCCTGCCCAGCGGTATCTTCACCAGCCGGGATGTGGAGGAGAAAAAAGTAAACCTGCTGTTCTTCGGTAATTTCTACAAAATGGACCTGGACGAGTATGCATCAGGCATGTGGAAGGTAATGGCCGACCGGGAATTCCTTTACGGCTCGCTCATCAAAGATGTGTATTCCCAGGGCGTGGTGTTGGGTCGTAAGTACCGGTTGCTGCGCATTTCCTACAGTATCTTTATGTTTGGCCTCATCCTGGCTGTAATCGCCTTTATCATCGCTTCGGCGATACACGCGCAGTCGCTTTAAACCTTATTTATTTTGAACCCGAACCTGATCAATCGCGATATCAGCTGGCTTGCCTTCAACGGCAGGGTGCTGCAGGAAGCTACCCGTTCCGGAGTGCCCCTGTTGGAGCGGCTGAAGTTCCTGTCTATTTATTCATCCAACCTGGATGAGTTTTACCGTGTGCGCATCCCGGCATTGCTGGCCCTGAGCCGCATTGACGGGCCGGAGAAAGCGGATGAAGGTATACCGGGCGAAGTGAACCGCATCATTGCGGGGCAACAGCAGACTTTCGGCCGTGTGCTGCGGGAAGCGATTCTGCCTGCCCTCGAAGCGCAGGGGATATGCTTTGTCTACCGCCAGCCGGTACCCGAACCGCTCAAGGCAGCCACCAGGGAATATTTTCTCAGCCGCCTTGCTGCTTTCCTGCAGCTGGTGCGCCTTTCGGCTGCCGGTGATTTTTTTCCGGAAAACAACAAGATCTACCTGGCTATAGGCATTACCGAAGGCGATAAAGAAGATGTGGTGATCCTCAACATTCCTTCGCCCGAATGCGGCCGTTTCTATACCGCCACCGTCGACGGTATCCAGTATGTGCTTACCATCGACGATATTATTAAAGATAACCTGGCTTTCGTGGTCCCGGGCGTGCAGATCCGCAGCTGCTACAGCTTTAAGATCACCCGGGATGCCGAGCTGGACCTTGCCGACGAGTTCAAAGGCGATATCGCCGAGAAAATAGAGCAGCAGATCACGATACGGGACCTCGGACTGGCGACGAGGCTGCTGTACGATGCCGAAATGCCTGCTGCCGAGCTGCAGCAGCTGGTGCAGACTTTCCACCTGGAGCATGCTACGCTGGTGGAGGGCGGCGCTTATCACAACCTGCGCGACCTGGCCGATTTCCCGGTAAAGCGGGACAGCCTCAGCTACGACCGCTGGCCTTCGGTGCCCTGCGGCCTTTCAGCGCAAAGGATATTCGAGCGTATCGAAAAGCAGGACATGCTGCTGCATGTGCCTTATCACAGCTACGACACCGTATTGCAGTTCTTCAATGAAGCCGCGCTCGATCCGGCAGTTACCGATATTTCCATCACGCTCTACCGCATGGCCGGCGATTCGCTTATCGGCAACGCCCTGATCAGCGCGGCGCGCAACGGGAAAAATGTAACGGTGTTCGTGGAGCTGAAAGCCCGTTTCGACGAAGCCAACAACATCCGCTGGTCCAAGCGTATGAAAGCGGCCGGCGTAAAGATCATCTACAGCATACCGGGACTGAAAGTACATGCCAAAGTAGCGCTGGTCAGGAAGAGGGTAGCAGGCCGCAATGTGTACTATGGGCTGCTGGCAACGGGCAATTTTAATGAAAGTACTGCCCGCTTCTATACCGACCATATCCTGATGACGGCGCACAAGGGCATGCTGCGCGAGCTGGAGCTGCTGTTTATTTTCCTGGCCAAAAGAAGAAAGCCGGAGACCGCCGATCGCTTCTTTGCGCCAGAACACCTGCTGGTGGCCCAGTTTAACCTGCAGAACGTGTTCCTGCGCCTGATCGCTGATGAAATTGCAGCGGCACAGCAGGGAAAGCCGGCGGGTATTGCGATCAAGCTCAACAACCTCGAGGAGGAGGTGATGATCAACAAGCTGTATGAAGCGGCGCAAGCCGGCGTGAAGGTGGCGCTGCTGGTACGCGGCATTTGCCGGCTGAAGCCCGGTATGCCCGGCCTCAGCGAAGGGATCACCGTTAAAAGGATTGTGGACCGTTATCTCGAACATGGTCGTATCTTTATCTTTCACAATAATGGCGATCCCAGGGTGTACCTGGGTTCGGCCGACTGGATGAACCGCAATATCTACCGCAGGATAGAAGTCTGCTTCCCGGTATATGCACCGGAGCTGAAGCAGGCGCTGCAGGAAATGATGCGGATACAGCTCGAAGACACCGGCAGTGCTGTAACGCTGGATGCTTCGGGAAACAATACCGGCGGGCCTTCCGACGCACCAGATGCGTTGCATGCCCAGCGGGAGCTCTACCAATTGATCAAACAGAACCGCTTATGAACCGGATCATGACGCTTATACTGGTGCTGCTGGCCTTCTCGGCCTGCAGCAAAGGAGAAAAGAATATTGAAAGCCCTGTGGGCTACGACTTCAGCAAACCGGTAAAATACGTGATGCCGGCAGAGCTGGCCGAAATTTCGGGCATTGCCTTTGCCCCCGGCAGCCAGGAGCTGATGTATGCTATCGAGGATGAGGACGGACAGCTTTTTTACTGGAAGAACGGCCATCCCAAGCCGGTGACGGCAGTAGATTTCGGCAAGCACGGCGACTACGAGGACCTCGGGATCACAAAAAAATATGTCACAATTTTGCGTAGTGACGGAATTTTGTTTAACTTTCCACTTCAGGAGGCAAAAGGAGCGGCCATCAGCACCGTAAAAGAATGGGAAAGCCTGATCCCGGAAGGCGAGTATGAAGGCCTTTATGCTGATGATGCTACTGATGACCTTTATATTTTGTGTAAGAATTGTGGTGCGGACAGGAAGACGGGAGCAGTGAGCGGTTATATACTGCATCTGGACGAAGAGGGAAGACCGGCGTTGACCGGCAATTTCAAGATCAATACGGAAGCGATACAGACACTTAAGCCGAAAAAGAAAAACGGTTTCAGACCTTCCGCGCTGAGCTTTAATAAAAAGACACAGGAATGGTATATCCTTTCTTCGGTCAATAAATCCCTGGTCGTTACGGACAAGAACTGGCAACCCAAACAGGTAGTGGCGCTGGACCCTGCCTTGTTTCCGCAGCCCGAAGGCATAACTTTTGATATCGACAACAACCTATACATTTCAAACGAAGCTGGTAGTACCGCATCTGGAACTGTGCTGAAGTTCGTCTTCCGGCAGCCGGCCCGTTAATTTATAGTACCCTCAAATTCTTATCCAGTTAGAGTATGAAGCGTGTGATTGTGTGCTTTAGCCTGTGCACTGTTGTCTGTCATCAGGCCCAATCCCAGAACATGGACATCGATCTGTTGCGTAAGTTCAATGCCCGGAATCCCACCGGCCAGACTTACTGGCTCCAGACAAGCAATTCGGTGTATTACATGGCCCCTACCATTAGTGCCGGCACTCTGGCCTATGGTCTTATTTACAAAGACAAGCAGGCCATAAAGAACAGTTTTGAATCGGCGCTTAGCGTCGGTATCTGTCTTGCGGTATCCGGCGGTATCAAAAGCATGGTCAACCGTGAGCGTCCGGCCGAGAAGTATCCCGAGCTGATCAATTCCAGCACCCAATCGCAGGGAAAATCTTTTCCTTCCGGGCATACTACTCTTGCTTTTGCGACGGCAACCACCTTATCTTTGCAATACAAGAAATGGTACATCACGGTACCTGCCTATGCCTGGGCGGCCTCTGTCGGCTATTCCAGGATGCGGCTGGGCCGGCATTATCCCACCGATGTTGCTGCCGGAGCGCTCGTGGGGATCGGCAGCGGTTACCTGAGTCACTGGCTGACCAAAAAAATATTCAAATAAAAAAAACCGGGTCTGTTGTCGACCCGGTTTTTTTGTTTACAACCCGAACCAAAACATCCATTGCTGCTTGCCTATGAAGCAAATTTTTACTTGCCTTTTTTTATGCTTATCCGGCGGGACCGCCTTGTTTGCCCAGGATTCGATCCGCTCAAGGGTGATCCTTATCGGCGATGCCGGGGAAATGGACGAGCAGCAAAAGCTCGTTATTCCCCATGCTGCTGCGCAGGTATTACAAGGTAAGACCACCGTCCTGTATCTTGGTGATAACATCTATCCGCATGGCATGGGATTGCCCGGCAGCGCGGAAGAAAAGGAGACGCAGGACATCCTGCGCTCGCAATACCAGCCAATGAGGGAGCAGGGCGCTCCTGTTTATTTCATTCCCGGTAACCACGACTGGGACCGCATGGGGCCGGCAGGCCTGGCCAAGATCAAGCGGCAATGGCAATTCCTGCACGATCAGGGCGATTCGCTGCTGCAGTTGGTGCCGCCCGATGGCTGCCCCGACCCGGTAGCTATTCCCGTATCGGATAGCCTGGTGGTGATCGCCCTCGACAGCGAATGGTGGCTTTATCCTTTCGATAAGACAAACAAGGAGGCCGATTGCGATTGCCGCTCCACTACGGATGTGGTCAATGCCTTGCAGGAGCTGTTTTACCAGAACCGTTACAAGACCATCCTGCTGGCTACGCATCACCCGTTCCAGAGTTATGGTACGCATGGCGGCTATTTTTCCTGGAAGGATCATATCTTCCCGCTTACCGTGGTCAACCGCAGCCTCTACATCCCGTTGCCAGGCATCGGCAGCATTTACCCTTTATTCCGTAAGTACTTTACCAATCCCGAAGATGTAAGACATCCCTTATACCAGTTCATGATCAAAAACGTGGACAACGTGTTCCGCGATTTTCCCAACCTGATCCATGTTTCGGGCCATGAGCACGGCCTGCAGCTGATCGACAACAAAAAGGATAACCAGTTCCAGATCGTGAGCGGTGGCGGCGCCAAGGAAAACTATACCATCAAAGGCAAGCATTCTTTGTTCGGTACCGCGACCCAGGGCTATGTGCTGGCGGATCAGCTGGTCAACAACGATGTCCGGTTTACCTTTTATACCTACAGCGAAGGAAAAATAGTTGAGTCCTTTCAGTTTACCCGGCCTTACAAGCCTTATAAACCTAAGGAGGGCGCCGCTTTCAAAGCCATTACCGGCGACAGCACGGTGGCGCAGGCGCATGCCGCGTATGCCAACGACGGTAAGCTGTACCAGCTGGTCTTCGGCAAAAATTATCGTAAAGAGTGGACGCAGCCGACCACGTTGCCGGTGCTGCGGGTATCGCAGATCGCCGGTGGGCTGACACCTTCAAAGCTGGGCGGCGGCTACCAGTCTACTTCCCTGCGCCTGAAGGATGCTTCGGGAAAAGAGTACGCCCTGCGAACCGTAGAGAAGAAGCCCGACCTGGTGGTGCCGGTACCTTTCCAGGGAACTTTTGTGCGGGAATTGCTCGACGATGCCACCAGCGCACAGCATCCCTATTCGGCGCTGATTGTGGCGCCGGTAGCCGAAGCCCTGCAGGTGCCGCATTCCACACCGGTTATCGGTGTGGCGGCAGCCGACAGCAGCCTGGGCATGTACCGCAAGCTGTTTGAAGGCAAGGTGAGCTTGCTGGAGGAGAGAGAGCCCCTGGGCGAGTCGGAGAATTATATCAAAATGCTTAAGGACCTGCAGAAGGACAACGATAACAGTTATGATGCCTATAATTTTCTCAAGGCCCGTATGATTGATGTATTGTTTGGCGACTGGGACCGGCATGGCGACCAATGGCGTTTCTTCAACAAGAACGGCAAAGGAGAAAACAAATATTTTATTGCGATCCCCCGCGACCGGGATATGGTGCTGAACATTACCCAGGGTATCTTACCCACGCTGATTAAAAGGCTCTTTGTGATGCCCAGGGTATACGGCTTTAAAGGCAATGTAATGGCTGGGCCCAATCATTATCTCTATAAATCTGCCTTCCTGAACGCCCATCCTGCCAGCCAGATGAGCCACGATACCTGGACCCGGGCCGGCCTGGAATTTAAGACCCAGGTAACCGATTCCGTGCTGGAAGAAGGATTGAAGCAATTGCCCAAAGAGATATACCCGCTACGGCACGACTGGCTGCTGGCCGCGCTGAAGCAGCGCCGCGACGGCATGCCGGAGGCAATGGAACGGTATTACCGTTTCAGCAACAATATCGTAGACATTCATACCAGCAATAAGAATGAGTTTGTGCTGGCGGAAGATGTGCCTGGTGAGAATGCAACCCATCTCCTCATCCGGAAGATCAATAAATCGGGCGAGCTTAAAGATACGCTGGTGGATAAGGTGTACCCCCGTAGCCTTACCCGCGAGATCCGCCTCTACCTGGGCAAAGGAAACGACAGCCTGGTGGTCAATACACCGCATTCGGGTGTGAGGCTGCGCGTGATCGGCGGTAAGGGCGATAAGGCTTATAACATTATCGACAGCCGGAAACGTATCAAATTGTACGACCGGGAAGAAGAGCAGTACTACGGCCGCACGGGTAAGCTGAGCAAACACCTGCGCGACGATAGTCTTAACACAGCCTTTGCCCCGGTAAACCTCTACCATACCAGCCTGCCGCTGATTACCGCCGCCATCAATCCTGATGATGGCATATCCCTGGGCCTGGGCATGCGCCTTACCCGGCAAAAAGGTTTCCGGCAGCTGCCTTATGCAGCCCTGCACCAATTCATGTTGTCGCATTCCTTCACCACAGAAGCTTTCCGTATCCGTTATCATGGCGAATGGATCAGGACCTTCGGCAATGCCGACCTGCTGGTAGATGCCGATGTCAAAGCGCCCGACAATACACAGAACTTCTTCGGCCGCGGCAATGAAACGGAATTTGACAAAACCGGTAATTTCAAGCGATACTACCGCACCCGTTTCAACCTGATGGATTTTGCTACCGCCCTTCGCTGGCGCGGAGAAAAAGGCAGCGCCTTCAGCATCGGGCCTGCCCTGGAATACTATCACCTTAACGATCATGAGAACGACGGCCGCTTTATCGAGCAAACCAGCAAACTGAACACCTACGACAGTGCCATAGTAGAGAAAGACAAGACGCACCTGGGGCTGATCGTCACCTATACGCTCGACCAGCGCAACAATAAGATTCTGCCGCAATGGGGCACCTATGTCAATGTCGAAGTGCAGGGCTATACCGGCCTGAACAGCTATTCCAGGGCCTTTATCCGCATCCTGCCTGAAGTGGCCTTGTATAAGAGCTTGAATGCCCGCCAGACGATCGTACTGGCCGATCGTTTCGGCGGTGGTATAAGTATCGGGAATCCAGCATTTTACCAATCCATGTTCCTGGGAGGTCAGGGAAATTTATTGGGGTATCGACAATATCGCTTCGCCGGGCAGCATTCTTTGTATAATAATCTGGAACTTCGCATATCATTGGCTGACTTCGGTAATTATATATTCAAAGGTCAGCTGGGGATCATGGGTTTTTATGACATAGGAAGAGTATGGTTGAGCGGCGAGCAGTCGGGCAAATGGCACAATGGCGCCGGGGTGGGCTTATACCTTTCTCCGGCCAACCTGGCTATATTCCGGTTCAATATGGCGTATTCAGAGGAAGGCTGGTATCCCAGCTTTGCGATGGGTTTCCGTTTTTAAGAAGCGGAAGAGGCCGCTAAAAATAAACAGAACAATGAAGACCAATCTTTTAAATTTAATTGATAACGAGTTTCCCTTCCAGCGGGTGGAATCGACGCTTTCCCTGGTGCCTTTCGTCCGCTTCCTGAAGGAAAAAATAGATAAGGGCGGCACCGGGATGCGCGTAAAGCAGCTCCGGTATGTGGTCGACCGCATCATGGCCTTTCCCGGCTGGGACCAGGAAATTCCCCTGGACCAGGTGGAAGCGTATCGCGAGGTGTTTGAGCTGATCTATATTACTCTGGCGGCGCCTATCGTCGATGAGAACGAAGACCTTTGGGCGCTTTCGGTGCCCTTCAACCCGCAGCTGTTCTTTGGCACCAATGCCTTATACAGCTTCCTGGAAGACGGCAGGGGCGGCATCAAGAAGGAAATGGTGCCGGCAATAGACCTCGAAGACAAACGTAAAATGCGCCTGGCGAATATTTACAGCCTGGCTTTACAGAAACTTTACGGCTTTTCCTTTGCACCGGTACAGAACGAAATGGTCCATCATATCCGCGACGAGCATACCGGGCTGAACAAGTATTACCGGCTCGAAGTGGATACCCGCTTTCTCGATGTGGATTATGAAGATGTGCTGCCGGAGATCAATTTTGAGAACATCAGGTTATCGGAAGACAGCAAGTATGGTGCGTTGGAGATCCTGCAGCGGTTCCTCCCGCTGGATCGCTTCCGCTTCAACGGTTTTGCCATTATCGGTATCAAAGATATCACGGTGCAGCATGTGCTGGACCACATCAAGGATGTGATCGTGAACCTGGCACCCGGACAGATGATCTATGGCGATATCACCGCCTCCCTGAAAGAGCTCATGGGAAACAACCTGCTTGATGTGGAGCTGACACCCGTGATCAAGCTGAACGGCAGGCTGGTGACCAATTGCTTTGACAACCTCAATGAGAATATGCAGCAGGTGTGTAACCGCTACAACATGTCGATGAACGCCTATGTAGAAACCATCCAGCGTTATTCGGCCGACCCGCAGATCATTTTCCGCAAGAATGTAAGTGAGGTGATCGCCGGCGAAGACGACTTTTATCCCTTGCTGCGGGAAATCGGTGTGGAAGGCCTTGCCGTATTGCCGATCTTTTTCCAGAAACAGCTCGTTGGCATCCTTACCGTATACAGCAGGGAAAAGAATGCCTTGAACGAAAACATGCTCTCGGCCCTGGAGCCCGCTATCCCGTTGCTGGAACAGCTGTTACAAACCACCATCGATGACTACAACATTACACTGGATAATACTGTAAAGGAAAAATTCACTTCGCTGCAGCCGTCGGTAGAGTGGCGCTTCAACGAAATCGCATTCGACTACCTCCAGCAGCGTAAGCTGGACCCCAAAGCGGAAGTAGCCCAGGTATATTTCTCGGATGTGTACCCGCTGTACGGCGCGATCGATATCCGCAATTCCACGCTGGAACGGAACAACGCGCTGAGGCTGGATATGCAGCGCCAGCTGGAGATCCTCATCAGCACGTTGGACCAGTTGCGCGATCACCGTGATATGGGGCTTACGAGCGAAATGATCTTCAAGAGCGGCAAATGGCTGGAGCAGATCCGGGATTTCATCTCTTCCGACGATGAATTCCAGCTGAACCTCTACTTTGAAGAAGAGGTGATGCCCTTCCTGGGACATTTCCGGCTGACGCATCCCCGCACGGCCTCGATCATCGATCACTACTTTACGGCGATTGCGCCTGGCGGTGTGGCCCACAACAACCGCAGGGCGCTCGAAGAATCGCTGCAGATGCTGAACCGCACTATCGGCAACCTGCTGGAGCAGATGAACGTAGAGATACAGGGCACTTATCCTTGTTACTTTGAAAAATTCAGGAGCGACGGTATCGAATACGATATTTACATCGGCCAGTCCATAACCCCCGACAGGGAGTTCCACCCGCTGTACCTGAAAAACCTGCGCCTGTGGCAGCTCAACTCTATGGCGATTATTGCCAGGCTTACCCATAGCCTGCAGGCCGAGCTACCCCGCAGGCTGGAGACCACCCAGCTCATCTTTGTGCACGCCAATACGATCGATATCAGCTTCCGCAGCGACGAGCACCGTTTTGATGTGGAAGGCGCTTACAACATCCGCTATGAGATGATCAAAAAGCGGATCGATAAGGTGCTGATCAAGGATTCCAACGAGCGCCTGACCCAGCCGGGAAAGATTGCAATGGTTTATTTCCAGCCCAAGGATGTGGAGGAATACCTGTCGCACATCCACTACCTGCAGGACCAGCACATACTGGCCGATGAAATTGAATTCCTGGAGCTGGAAGAGCTGCAGGGTGTCAATGGCCTGAAGGCGATAAGGGTAGGTGTCGTAATCCCTGAGCACGCCGCCGATCGCGGAGGTTCCGCCGACGAGGAGCCCCAGCTGGTCAGCCTCAGCCGGAAATCATAAGAACGGATAAAAAGCATTGAAACGAGGACGTCTCAAAAATGATGAGACGTCCTTTTATATTTTAGGATTTTGAGCTAATACTCCCGTTGACCCTTTTGTGCGCAGATAATCAAAAGGGTTTATCTTTATTGCTTAATGTTCTATTTTGCATACATCATTTCAACTATTTCGCGATGTCGTTAATAAGATCAGTCCCATCGGGGATAAAGACTGGCAATTGTGTGCGCCAGGGCTGAGACTCAAGACATTGGCCAAATCGGCTTACTTTGTAGAAGAAGGAAAAGTATACCGCGAAATAGGATTTGTAGTAAAAGGGTTACTACGTGCTTATTATCTGGTGGAAGGCGAGGAGATCAATACAGCCTTTTATATAGAAGGTCAATGGCCCAAAGCTTACCATAGCTTTCTTACGCAAACGGCCAGCAGGCAATGGATACAAGCACTCGAAGACACCGAATTGATAACGATCAGTTATCAACATCTGCAATACCTGTTTGCCAATAGCCCTGCCTGGGAACGGTTCGGACGTATTGCAACTGAAAACCTGTATATAGTCTCACAGCTGCGCAGTGAAATGTTGCTGCTCGAAAAGCCAGCCGAACGCTACACCAACCTGGCCAGAACGCATCCCCACTTACTGGAGCGCGTGCCACTCTATCATCTGGCTTCCTACATCGGCATTAAACAGCCCTCTCTCAGCAGGATTCGCAAAAGACTTGCGAAAATCAATACCACTGTTTAACGATTATAACCTGGGTTATAGAACCAACGCTGTCGCCTGCTTTACCTTCGGCGATAAAAAGATAGCTATGAAAAAAGCGACCCGGGCCATAATCCTGTCATTATTGCTTTTATTTCAATCCCAACTTCATGCACAAAATAAAAAACCAACAACTATGCAACAAACGATCATTCAATTACACCGCACCATTATGGAAGCTGTTAAAGACAAGAATGGCGCCCCCCTGCGCGAATCATTAAAGAATGATTTTATCTTCACCTCAGCCACCGCCGAGCTATGGAACAAAGATAAATTCATCAACGGCTTTGCCTTGAACCCTTCCCTGCAGTTTCCCGAATTTGCGCCACAAGACCAGCAAGTGATCATTAATGATAATACAGCCGTACTCACTGCGCTCGTACACATTAAGATCGTTCGCAGCGCAGCCGCTGCACCCGAAGAGCTATGGGAACGCACCACCGAAACCTATGTAAAGCAACAAAGCGTATGGAAGCTCCTGGCGCTCCAGGCCACCTTTTTGCCACGGAAACAGTGATCCTGTTCTGAAATCTATTCTCCCACAATGCATTGGGTTATCCTGCTGTTCCGGTGATTTGGAAAAGACCTTATCGCCTTTAATGCCACGTAAAATGATTAACTTTAAGGACACAAGCTTATCCGTCTTTATTGTTAAAATGATCTGCTATGAATTTGCTTCAACAGCTCCGTTATAAAACCAGGGTAGGCCTGCTGCTTGCCGCCCTCCTGGTTTGCTTGTTGCTCAATAATATCGTGAACCAGTCCAATTATGGGCATATCGAGAAGGCAGCCACTTCGATCTATGAGGACCGGCTGCTGCCTTCAACCTATATTTTCGAGCTTCGCGAATATGTGTACAAGCAAAGAGAGCAGGTCCGGGCGACGGATGGCCACACCAACACCGCAAGTCAATACAATGCTGCTATTGCCATGCTGATGAGCAAATATGAGCAGACAGTATTGACAAAGCAGGAAAGCACTCACCTGCATTCCTTAAAATCGAATATGAAGCTTTTTCTTGCTTCCCCGCAGCAGGAACAATATTTCAGGAACACACTTAAAAACCTGAATGAGCTGCTGCAGATACAGTCACGAGAGGGCAGGGACCTGAAGGCAGATATGGTCAGCATCGCACGGGGGTCTACGTTCCTGTCCTACATAGAAGCCGGTTTGCTGATCATTATCGGCGCCATTACGCTTTCCCTGATCGGCTTTTCTAAAAATAGGTTTCAACAACGGATACCTTCCAACCCTTCCCTCAATTAAGCCGACAGATCAATCCTGCCGGCCTGGCCGGCCGACATTATTATGCAGGACAATTGTCGGCGGATAACCGTATGTTTGCAATAATAAAATAGTTGATACTATCCTCAACCTTTTAGATAACTATTTGTTTTACAGTAGTTATCAGAAAATATTATAGAACTATCAGGTTATAATTTCATTTTTCGTTGTGCAAAATTTGGTGAATCGCTTTTCGCGATATTACCTTTGCTTAACGGTGTTAAATATTTTAGGATTGTAAAATTACAGTGATGGGAAGCAAAGACCGTATCCTGCGTTTAAAAGAGGAAACAAGATGTAATATTCTTGACGCAGCGCTAACAATAGGAAAAGAAGAAGGGTGGCAGGCGCTGAGTATGCGTAAAATTGCAGATAAAATAGAGTACACCGCCCCTATTATTTACGAATATTTTTCGAATAAGGATGCTCTCCTTTCGGAAGTGACGAAAAAGGGATTTACGCTCTTATCCATGGAGATGCAGAAGGCGAAGGCCAGGCACGATACGCCGGCCAAACAGCTGGAAGCGATGTGGATGGCTTACTGGGATTTTGCCTTTGCCGAGAAAGAGTTTTACCAGTTGATGTTTGGTGTGGAAATGAACTGCTGTATGGACCAGGTAACCCTCAGCGATGATGTAGCCAAGCCATCCGACCTGATCTGGGATGTGATGCGGGAGCTGACCAAAGAGAAGAACCCAAGCGACGACTACATCTGTAAATGGTATTATACCTTCTGGTCGGTAGTGCATGGCCTCATCTCGATCAATATCGTACGCCAGGGCGTCTCGGATGAGATCAACCAGAGAGTATTGTCCGATGCGATCACCGGAATTATTAATGTGATCTCGAAGTAAAATTTTTTTGACCGTTTCAATTAACGCCGTTAAATAAAATAACAGGATCCGGGATAAGCCGGATGCCGCAATAAGGGCCAAAAACACAACCAATAGACATAAATCGTATGAATCAACCAACAGCACATTGACGACCTATGAAGATCCATAGACCGCAACCCCGATAAACCACGCGCTTACCCCCGTTCCTCAACTGTCATAATTACCCCGAACCAAGCCGATAGACCTAAGGCGCCAGCACATCTTCCCGTATTTACTGTTAACCTATGCAATAGATCTGCGGGAATGTTTATTTCTCATACTTAACATTGTTAAATAATTTATTACTGTTATGAAACTTGTCCCTCTATTCAGTCTCCTGGTATTGCTCTATAGTTGCGCTTCCAAACCCGCCGAAACAGCAGCCCCCCCGGCCCAATTGCCGGTGATGGCTATCGTAACGGCGCCCGCAACTACTTACCAGGAGTTTCCTGCCGCACTGGAAGGCACTGTCAATGTGGAGATCCGCCCGCAGGTAGATGGTTACCTGGAAAAGATCTATGTTGATGAAGGCGCTTTTGTAAAGGCCGGCCAGCCCCTGTTTAAGATCAATGAAAGGGTATACAGCGAACAGCTGAACAATGCCCGTTCTTCGCTGATGGCAGCCCAGGCCAATATGGAAAAAGAGCAGGTGGAGATCGATCGCCTGCAGCCCCTGGTGGCCAATAAAGTGGTATCTGAAGTACAGCTGAAGACTGCCAGAGCCAATTACGAGGCTGCTAAAGCGGCGGTAGCGCAAGCACGCGCCATGGTGGGCAGCGCACAGATCAATGTGGGCTACACCCTGATAGCTGCACCGGTAAGCGGTTACATCGGCCGCATTCCTTTCAAGACCGGAAGCCTGGTGGGCCGTGGCGAAACACAACCGCTGACCGTATTGTCGGATGTAAAGAAAATATACGCTTACTTCTCTATGAGCGAGCAGGACTTTATCGCTTTCAAGAATAAATTCCCGGGCGCCACGCTGGAAGAAAAAGTGAAGCAGGTGCCCGAGGTAGAGCTGGTGATGCCCGACAACAGCGTCTTTGAACAGAAAGGAAAGATCGAGACGATCGAAGGTCAGTTCGACAAAACGATGGGTGCGATCAGCTTCAGGGCTACCTTTTCCAATGACAATGGCATGCTGAGAAGCGGTAACACCGGTAAGATCCGGATACCCCAGCTGTTCCAGTCGGCGCTGATCGTTCCGCAGGAAGCAACCTTCGAGATACAGGATAAAGTATTTGTTTATACCCTTGCCGACAGCAATAAAGTAACGAGCAAGCCGATCCATATCCTGGGTAAGACCGCCAACTATTATTTCGTGGACAATGGTGTACGCAGCGGCGACAAGATCGTGCTGTCGGGTATCGGCAACCTGAGAGATGGCGTGGTGATCGCGCCGCAGATGGTGAGCGCCGACAGCCTGATGAAGACAAAAGCGCTGTAAGTACACGCACCCGCTCTTTTTCCATTGCAAGCTTAAGCTGTAGCGCTGCTCCTGTAGTGTATTACAGCCTGCATTCCCCGGCCGGTGGCCTGGTGAATAACGTTGACGAAAGTCGGCGTTCCTGAATCTTTTTTGCCCCAATCGAGCTGCCTGGCAGCTGTAAAAACATACGTTCATGCTCAAGAAATTCATTGAAAGACCGGTACTATCGACCGTTGTTTCTATTATTCTGCTCTTGCTGGGCGGGCTTTCCCTGCTCTCCCTGCCCATTACGCTGTTCCCCGACATTGCGCCGCCCAGCGTGCTGGTAACAGCCGCTTATCCCGGCGCCAACGCCGAGGTGGTAGCCCGTTCGGTGGCTACGCCGCTGGAAGAAGCCATCAACGGGGTGGAGAACATGACCTACATGACCTCCAACTCCAATAATGACGGTACCATGACGCTGACTGTTTACTTCAAGCAGGGGACCGATCCTGATATTGCTGCGGTAAACGTGCAGAGCCGTGTATCCAAGGCGACCAGCCAGATACCCCAGGAAGTAGTGCAGGCGGGTATCTCGACCCAGAAGCAACAGAACAGTATCATCATGTTCGTAGCCCTGTCGAGCACCGACAGCAATTACGACGAGACCTTCCTGCAGAACTATATCAAGATCAACATCATTCCGCAGGTACAACGTATCCCGGGCGTAGGCCAGGCGCAGATCTTCGGTTCCAAGGACTATTCCATGCGTATCTGGCTCAACCCCGATCGCCTGGCCGCCAACAACCTGTCGCCCGGCGATGTCACCCGGGCAATCCGCGACCAGAGTGTGGAAGCCGCCCCCGGCCGTTTCGGCGAAGGCAGCAAGGAAGTGTTTGAATATGTATTGAAATACAAAGGTAAGCTGAATAAGAACGAAGATTATGAGAACATCATCATCAAGGCCAACGCTGATGGTTCTATGCTGCGCCTGAAAGATGTGGCCCGTGTGGAATTCGGCGCGTACACTTATTCTTCTATGGGCCGTTTGAACGGTGGACCGACTTCGGGCTTCGCTGTATTCCAGACGGCGGGTTCGAATGCGAACGACATTCTCACCGAAGCCGAACGCCAGGTGAAACAATTCTCCGCTGAATTGCCCAAAGGCGTCAAGGCGACCATCATGTACAACTCCAAAGAGTTCCTGGATGCTTCTATACACCAGGTGGTGGAGACACTGGTCATTGCCTTCATACTGGTATTCCTTGTGGTGTTTCTCTTCCTGCAGGACTTCCGTTCTACGTTGATCCCGGCGATAGCGGTGCCTGTAGCCATCATCGGTACCTTCTTCTTCATGCAGCTGTTTGGCTTTACCATCAACCTGCTGACCCTGTTCGCCCTGGTGCTGGCTATTGGTATCGTAGTGGATGATGCCATCGTAGTGGTGGAAGCGGTACACTCGAAGATGGAGCGAACACGGTTGTCGCCGAGAAAAGCTACGATACAATCGATGAACGAGATCTCCGGCGCCATCATTTCGATCACGCTGGTTATGGCCGCGGTGTTTGTGCCCGTAGGTTTTATGCAGGGTCCGGCGGGCGTATTCTACCGGCAGTTTGCCTTTACCCTGGCTACCGCGATCCTGATCTCGGCGCTGAATGCCTTAACCCTCAGTCCGGCGCTCTGCGCCCTGTTCCTGAAGGATACGCATCATGGTGAAGAAGGGGATAAGCATGCGAAGAAAGGCTTTATGGCACGTTTCTTTGCCGCCTTCAATGCCGGCTTCAAAACGATGACCACCAGGTACGGACATGCCCTGCGTTTCCTCATACGCCGTAAATGGATCGCAGTAGGTGGCCTGGCCGTGATTGCTGCCGCTACTTTCATCATGATGAAAAACGCGCCCACCGGCTTTATCCCGACCGAAGACCAGGGCTTTATCCTGTACGCAGTGAACACACCTCCGGGTAGCTCGCTGGAACGGACGCACAAGGCTATGGCCGCGATCGACAGCATTGTAAAAACAGAGCCTGCTACACAGAACCGTTATGTGATCGATGGTCTGAACTTTATCTCCAATGCGAATGCATCGCCTTACGGCGCCGGCTTTGTCCGTGTGAAGCCGCACGGGGAAAGGGGCAAAGTTGAGGATATCAATGCCATTGCCAACTCGCTGGCCCAGAAGGTGAGCAGCGTGAAAGACGCCAATACCTTCTTCTTCACCTTCCCCACCGTACAGGGTTTCGGTAACGTGAGCGGTTTCGAGTTCATGCTGCAGGATCGTTCCAACGGCTCTCTGCAGGATCTGGGCAACAATGCCTGGGCCTTTATCGGCGAGCTGATGAAGCGCAAGGAGATCGCAGCGGCTTTCACCACTTTTGCTGCCGGTAACCCGCAGTACAAGATCGAGATCGATAATATGAAAGCGATGCAGCTGGGTGTTCCGATCAGCGAGCTGCTGCAGACCCTGCAGGTGTACTACGGTAGTAGCTTTGTTTCAGACTTTAACCGCTTTGGTAAGTACTACAGGGTAATGGCGCAGGCTGATGTGCCTTACCGTTCCGATATCCAGTCGCTCAACGGCATCTACGTGAAGAACAACAAAGGAGAAATGGTGCCTGCCAATACCATGGTAACGCTGAAACGCGAATATGGTCCTGAGACGGTAACCCGTAACAACCTGTACAATGCCGTAACCATCAATGGCGCGCCCAAGCCGGGCTACAGTACGGGCGATGCGATCAAAGCCATCGAAGAGACCGCGAAGAAATCGCTGCCGCGCGGCTATGCTTACGAGTGGACCGGTATGACCCGTGAGGAGATCAAGACCGGCAACCAGATCGCCTTCATCTTCGTGCTGAGCATCATCTTTGTGTACTTCCTGCTGGCGGCGCAGTACGAAAGCTATATCCTGCCGCTGGCGGTGATCTTGTCGGTACCCACCGGTATCTTAGGCGTGTTCCTGTTCATCGGTATGGCTGGCATCGACAACAATATCTATGTCCAGGTAGGCTTGATCATGCTGATCGGTCTGCTCGCCAAGAACGCGATCCTGATCGTAGAGTTTGCCGTGCAAAGACGAAGAGCCGGTATGCGGCTGCTGGAGTCGGCGCTGGAAGCGGCAAGGCTCAGGCTGCGTCCGATCCTGATGACCTCTTTCGCCTTCGTGGTGGGTATGCTGCCGCTGGTATGGACTTCAGGCGCTTCAGCCATGGGTAACCATTCTATCGGGTGGAGTGCCGTAGGTGGTATGCTTACCGGCGTTATCCTGGGTGTATTCATTATACCGGTGCTGTTCGTGATCTTCCAGTTCCTGCAGGAGAAAGTAACCGGCAGGGCAGGTCCCAGGGTCTCTGAAGAGGAAGCAACAGAAGCCGAGGTCGCAGCAGCGAGCAGTTATTAAGGAATCGTATTAACAACCAATTTTTAGCAGACATGAAATCATATATCAGTAAATATCTCCTGGTGGTAACAGCAATAGCAACCCTGAGCGCCTGTAAGGTGTCTAAGGATGTAGCTACACCTGCTGCCGACCTGCCGGATACTTACAGAAGTGCCGCTGTAACCGGAACACAGAACGCCGATACGCAGACCATCGCCGATCTGCCCTGGAAAAGCTTCTTCACCGATGCTTCGTTGCAGCGGCTGATCGGACAGGCCATCGAGAAGAACTTCGACATGCAGCTTGCCCTGAAGAACATAGAAGCCGCCCAGCTCCTGTACAAGCAGGTCAACTGGAACTATGCGCCCGACCTGAGACTACAGGTCGGCGCGGCTTCCAACCGGCCTTCGGACAATAGCCTGAACGGGATCAGCGCCAACCAGTTCCTGAAGACCAACCATATTGAAGATTACAACGCCAGCATCGGATTGAGCTGGGAAGCGGATATATGGGGCAAGATCAGGAATCAGAAGCGCAGCGCGCTTGCGGCTTACCTGCAAACGGAAGAAGCCCGGAAAGCGATCCAGACCAATATCGTAGCCAGCGTAGCTCGTGGCTATTACAACCTGGTGATGCTGGATGCCCAGCTGGAAGTAGCCCGCAAGAACCTGGCGCTGAACGACAGCACCCTGCATATGATACAGCTGCAGTTTGATGCCGGCCAGGTAACCTCGCTGGCGGTACAGCAGGCGACAGCGCAGCGCCTTGTGGCCGCGCAGCTGGTGCCTTTGCTGGAGCAGAACATCACCTTGCAGGAAAATGCATTGAGCGTGCTGAGCGGTGTGCTGCCTACAGTTACCGAGCGTCAGTCTACCTTGAACAGTACACCCGTGGCGAAAAGCCTGGCGACAGGCTTCCCTTCAGCTATGCTGCGTCGCAGGCCCGATGTACGCAGTTCCGAGCTGGCGCTCACCATGGCCAACGCCAGGGTAGGGATCAGCAAGGCTAATATGTATCCTTCGCTTAGTATTACCGCCAGCGGTGGGGTCAATTCTTTCAAGGCCAGCAACTGGTTCAATATACCGGCCTCTTTATTTGGTACGGTAGCCGGCAACCTGGTGCAGCCTCTGCTCAACAAGCGCCAGCTGAAGACACAATTTGAAGTGGCGAAGATAGAGCGTGAGCAAAGTGTTATCCGTTTCCGGCAGACCGTATTGTTTGCTGTAGGCGAGGTATCCGATGCGCTGGCGCGGCTGGAAAAGCTGCAAAGCCAATATGATTTTGCCGCACAGCGGGTCAATGCCCTGCAGCAGGCTACCGGCAATGCCGGCTTGTTGTTCCGGGGTGGTATGGCCAGCTACCTTGAAGTGATCACCGCGCAGAGCAATGTGCTGCAGAGCGAGCTGGAAGTAGCTACCCTCAAAAGGGATCAGCTGATCGCAGCCGTCGACCTGTACCGTTCGCTGGGCGGTGGCTGGAAATAGTGTTGCTACGTTTGTCGGAGCAATCACCGATAGTAGTTCAATTTTAAAAACCAACGAACATGGGAAGCCCTTTTAGAGTAAACGCACTGGAAGCCGCGGCTGTGGTTACCCGCAGCGGCGCCGAAACGGGAGGTGCTTATGCAGAAGTCCTATCCGTACTGCCCCGTTGTACCGAGGAGTCCACTTTGCACCGGCATCCGCTGCAAACCATAAAGCTGGAGGCGATCGACGGCAAGCTGGGCATTATGCTGCCCGACCGCCGGTTGATCATCAAGCCAGGACAGTCTTTCGAGATACCCCGTAATACAGAGCATGCTTTTTATAATGCCGATGAAAAAGCCGTAGTGTTCCGCAGCACCCTGGAACCCGCCTTGCATACCGAATGGCTGGCACGGGAGCTGAAAGCGGTAACGAAACGACGCCGCTCCCGGCTGATGTCGGCTATTGAAGAATCGTATATCCTGAACCAGATCAAGGGAGAATATTACCGTTCCGGTTTACCGGCGGCCTTTCACTCCCTGCTGGCTTTTATAGGAAAGCTATTGGGCATCGATAAAAAGATCAGCCCTGTACACTGACTGACAGAATGAGGAATGAGTGCTGTTGTTTTTTTGCAAAAGGAGGCCCCTGTCCGGTATACGGAGGGGGCTTCTTCTTTTGCCGTGTCTTCAAGCCGTCTTATTTCCCGCAGCGATGTGGGAAGAGAAAATGCGCTTCCGGTGCTTACTTATGCTTTGCAGAGGTGATGCAGCAAGATATAAGATGCTTGGTGCCACTTTGTCTTTGTGAGCAATAGACATATAGCACTGCGTCTCCGTGCCGCTGCGAGAGTATATAATCGCTTTGTGCCTTCGCATCATTGCGGGAAACATAAACCGCGTCGCTGCAGGAAAATTATGCTTTACAAATTCTTCTCTCTTCTCAGTTTACTGTGCCTGCGGCCATAGCCCCAATAGATAACCATGCCTATCGCCAGCCATACCAGCAGCCGCAGCCAGGTTTCCCAGGGCAGCGAATACATCATCAGCAGGCAGGTAAGGATGCCGAGTACAGGTACCACCGGTACCCAGGGCGTACGGAATGGCCGCGGAGTATCCGGTTGCTTTTTCCGGAGGATCAGCACCCCAAGACATACCATCACGAAGGCAAGCAAGGTGCCAATGCTGGTCATCTCACCCACAACTTCTATGGGCACCAGCGCGGCAAACAGGCTGATGAACAAGCCCAGCACGACATTGGAACGTGAAGGCGTACGGAACCGCGGATGTAGCCGCGAGAACATGCCTGGTAGCAATCCGTCCCGGCTCATGGAATAGAATACCCTGGATTGGCCCAGCAGGTCGATGAGTATTACGGAAGTGTAGCCGATCAATATGGCCAGGATGATCACAAGGCCCAGCCATTCATAGGGCGTTTGCTGTATGGCCACAGCTACAGGCGCGGCGCTGTTCTTAAAGGCTGTATAGGAAGCCAGGCCCGTCATCACATAGCCAAACAGCACGAACAGCAAAGTGCAGATCAGCAGGGAGCCGATAATACCGATCGGCATATTCCGCTGTGGGTTCTTTGTCTCCTGGGCCATAGTGGCGACAATGTCAAACCCGATAAAGACAAAAAACACAACACCTGCACCCCGCAGCACCCCGCTCCAGCCAAAGGAACCGAAGCTGCCGGCGTTAGGCGGAATATAGGGATGATAGTGCACCGGGTTGATATAGCGCCAACCCAGGACAATGAACAGCAGCACCACGCCGACCTTAAGCGCCACGACGATCATATTGAACAGAGTCGACTTTTTCATGCCGCGAAGGATCACCGCAGTAAGAAACAGCACGATGAGCGCGGCCGGTAGGTTAAGCCAGCCGTGAAGAACGGTACCATCGCCTGTTGTTGCCGATTCAAAGGGCGAGTGGACCAGCTCGTAAGGAAGGGAAAGGTGCAGCTTGTCCAGGAACTTTACCAGGTACTGCGACCAGCTGATGGCTACGGTAGCCGCGCCCACGGCATATTCCAGCACCAGGTCCCAGCCGATGATCCAGGCAAAGACTTCGCCTACTGTAGCATAAGCATAGGTATAAGCGCTGCCCGATACCGGCACCATGGCCGCAAACTCGGCATAGCACAAGGCGCTGAATGCACAGCCTACAGCGGCGATCAGGAAGGACAAGGTAACGGCCGGACCGGCATTGTTGGCGGCGGCGATGCCGGTAAGCGAGAACAGGCCGGCGCCGATGATCACGCCAATACCGATGGCAATCAGGTTGACCGGGCCAAGGCTTCTTTTCAGTGTCGTACTGCCTTCCAGGGAAGCCTCCCGGCGTAGCATTTCTATAGATTTCTTCAACATACTGGTTAAAAGTCTACAAGGTATTTATCAGAACGGGGTGGACTAAGCAAGGTTTTGAAGGAGCGCCGTACCCGGACGCGGAATCGTTTACTGAGCTTATAGCCGGAGGCGTTGGTCAGCAAAACGCCGGCAAGGATCACGGCCAGGCCGGCCAGCTGGATCAGGCTCATGTGCTCATCTATGAACAGCCATCCTACCACTACAGCAACGATAGGATTGACATAGGTATGCGTGCTGACCAGTACCGGCGACTTGACTGACAGTAGCCAGATATAGGACAGGTAGGCGACGATGGAGCCCAACAGTACCAGGAATGCCAGCCCCAGCCAGGATTGCAACGCCACCCTTGCCGGTGCCCAATCCTGCCATTCGCCGCGGGCCGCGCTGATAGCGAGGGCCGTGACACCCGCGATCAGCAGCTGCTGTGCGATATTCATAAAGGTGGAATGATCGGCCCGCCGACGTTTGGCATAGAGCGATCCCAGCACCCAGGAGACGGAGCTAAGAGCCAGGACACCGAAAGCCAGTATGCGCGCAGTATTGTTGCTCTGCTGTTGCGCACCGCCGATGCTGTCGGCAAAGAACAGCAGCAAGCCTGCAAAGCCGGTGATCAGGCCGGCTATGGTCGTCAGGTTACTGAAATAGCTGCTCCAGTTTTTACGGTCTAGCGCAATGAACCAGAAAGGCCCGGTAGCGATAGCGATCGCCGCTTCGGTAGCGCTGATGTATTGCTCGCCCCAGGCCACGAGGCCGGTACCGCCGGTAAGAATGAGTATACCGGTAATGCCGTTCCGGATCCAGTTAGTACGGGAACGGGCCTGTTCTTTCCTGGAAAACCGCCAGAGCAGCAGCAGGATGCCGGCAATGCTGAAACGCAGGCCGGACAGGAGAAAAGGAGGGATGCCACGCAAGCCGTAGCTGATCGCCAGGAAGGTGGAGCCCCAGATAATATAGACGCTGGCAAAAGCCAGGAAGGTGAATAATTTTGTTCTTGTTGCGGGTAACATGATCCGTTATGATTTTGAAAAAAGATTGTAAAAGGAAAGAAATGAAAAAAGGGCCTTCTGCCGGTACGACAGAAGGCCCTGGTGTTGCAGATACGCTGGTATCAGGCACAACATCGCTGGCTCCGTCGCCGGAACAGGGACATACAACAAGCGCAGCAATAAGTGAAGTACAGCATATTCTTAAAAAGAGATCGCATAAAAAAAGCCCTTCCGGTTCGGGAAAGGCAGCTCAGTTTACAGCAGCATATTGATGCAGATCAGCCTTTCCATAGCGCAGCAGTGTACATGCAACAAGTGTTGCAACAGGCAGCGGTAACGATATGGCAGCGGAAATGGCTCATTTGCGAAGCAAACTTAGGGGAATATCCCGGCCACTCCAAGGCGATAACAATTTATTGACCTGGGTCAAGCAAATGTCCCATATGAAACCGCTAAAAAGAAATAGCGGGCCGGAACAGGCCTGTTCCCAGGCGCTCCAGATTAAGGTAATAAGACTGATAACAGGATCAATAACATTTAATCCGGAATTGATCGGGAGCCAATATGAAATACGTACTTTTGGCCACCGACGAACAATGAACCGTTTCCTTTTCTTCTGCAGTCTGTTCACCTTAACCTTGCTGTTTGGCAGGGTAGGGCCTTCTTTTAGCCAACAGGAAATGCCCTACCGGCATGCATTGCGGGGCTATGAAGATAACGACCTGATCAAGATCTTCGGACCCACCTCGGATAAAGGTTATACCAACGGCACCCGCTTCGATTATTATTTTGTCAAAGACTCTTCCCGTTTCTTCCTGGATAAGCTGATGCCTAAAGCCGGGAAACAGGCCGTAAATACTTATGCCTTGGGATTGATGCAAACCATGTTCACACCATCGGATCTGAACGCTACAGAACCCGACGTATCAGACTGGCCTTATACCGGCGCTTTGTTTCTTAGCTACAGCCAGCATTCTTCCAATGCAGAGAAAGGCTATAACCTGCAGACCGAGCTGATCGCCGGTGTGATGGGACCTGCTTCAATGGCGGAGCAGCTGCAAACCGTTATCCATAAGCTGATCAATTCCGCAAAGCCCATGGGTTGGGATAAGCAATATCCTACCGATATCCTGCTGAACCTGAATCTCAGCCTGGAAAAGCGGCTTTGGCGCTATGGCGGATGGCTGGATGTTACCGGCGGCGGACAAGCAATGCTGGGGACGATGCTGGATGGCGCTTCCTTGTATGGACTGGTGCGCATCGGGAAAATGAATGATTATTTCGACGGCTTGCTCCCGCAGTTTGTGAGCCGTAAAAAGCATAAGCTCCAGGCTTATATTACGGCAAGGCCCTCGCTGGAATGGGTCGGTTATAATGCCGTGATCGAAGGTGGGGTTTTTGCCGGAAGGTCGGACTATTATCGCGGAAAGGACCAGCGTATCAGCAGCAACCACAGCATATCGCGACGCCTGGACCTGGCAGCAGTACTGGCTTACGGACCATTGAGCGTTACCTTCACCCAGCGCATCATGCCCCGCCTGATCGATGGCCTCAACCACGAACGATTGGGCAATATCTCCCTGTACGTGGCCTGGTAAGGAGTTGATGTTTATAATTAAAGCGTTGGCAGTTAAATAAGTTGGCAATTAGCAGTATGCAGAATTTCATTTATCAATTGTCAACTGCTATTTGTCCACTCCTAATATCTAACATCTAAAACCTAGCCTCTAATATCTAAAAGATCAGAACCTATAGCTCATGCTTAGCCCGGTGGCGCCGCCATAAGGATTGAAATAAGGCTGCAGGGAAAGATGCTGGTGCTGCTTTTCTTTCCATTTACGGTGCAGCTCCGGTACCAGGATGCCGGAGGCGCCGCCGATCACCAGGCCGAGGAGCACATCGGTTTTGAAGTGCTTGCCGGCGTGCATACGATAATAGCCTACCATTGCCGGTGGTATCGCTGCAGCGGTATACAGGCCGACCCGCTGCCAGCCTTTGATGTGGTGATAGTCGGTAAAGACTTTTACCAGGAAGAAAGTTGAAGTAGCGCTGAAGGAGACGTGCCCGCTGAAAAAAGAATTGCTCCGGGCTTCGCCGGTGCGGAAGGACATAGGAATGTCGGGATTATAAGTCAGCGGCCGGGCCCTCCGTACCGGAAAGGCGGCAGCAAAGTAGAGCGTATTGTCTACTGCATGGCTGACGAGGTACAGCGTGACCAGGTCGAGCCAGTCCTTTCGTATCCGTTTGTCCAGGGCCAGCAGCACCGGGCTGGCGATAGAAAAATTGAGAAAAAAATCCGAGCGGCCTTCAGCTTTCGTAAAGCCCGCAGGATTATAATCGATCACTGGTCGGTCAAAGCCGTTGACATCGGCGCGATTCAGCTTCAGCACATCGCTCTCGCTCATTACAGAAGCTCTGTCTAATGCTTTAAAGCCAAAAAACGAGCCGGTCATAAAAGCTAAAGAGCCGGGCAGCTCATATTTGAGATACATCCGGTAGACCTTGCGGTCCGTAGTGTCGGTCTGAGCGTGCAGGAACAGGGGCAGTAACAGCAGGTAAGAAAAGAAAATACAGGTCTTCATCGGTTGCGAAAATAATAAAAGATAAAAATAAGGGGAAGCCTGGTCATGCCCTTATCATAATTGTCGATCCTTACTTTATATGGGCAAGAAATAATAACTTGTGTTCCTGAACCGGCTATGTTTTCTCCATTCTCATTTAAATCAGGGCTTGGTTACGGCCTTTCCTATATCACCGCTTCGGTGATCTGCGCCCTGCTGATCGTTATGGGGAACGACTTGCTGATGCATTCGGCCCATCGTGGCTTTCTCTCCGATACCATCCTGGAGATCGATTACCGGCAATGGCTCCGTTTTAGTGCCATCAACCTTGGCTTATCCTTTGCCCTGTACCTGGTCCTGTACCGGCTATTGCTGTATCGCTTGCCGCTGTTGGTCTCGGCCTTGTGCTGCGGCCTTATCAGCGCATGGATGGCATTCGGCGCAGACGTAGGCACCAGCTTCAGCTGGTATGAGCTCAAAAATATCCTGACTTTTTTTATCGCCGGTTGTGCTTTAGGTCTTTTCTCCCGGTTGCTGCATTAATGCTTTCCTTTACCTCTTCAGCCATTGCTGGAACAATATGCTGATCTGCTCCGTCTCAACCAGGAAGCCGTCGTGACCATAGGGCGAGGTAATCTCTTCGTAGCGGCAATGAGGCAGGTGGGCTGCCAGCTGCCGTTGCTCTTCCGGCGGGCAGAGCATGTCGCTGGAAATGCCGATCAGCAGCACCGGTTGCTGCAGACCGGCGAGGACTGAAGGAATATGGCCACCGCGGCCGCGCGACAGATTATGGCTGTCCATCGCCTTGCTGAGGACATAATAGCTGTAGGCATTGAAGCGCCGGACCAGCTTATCCCCCTGGTAATGCATATAGGAGCTGGCTTTGAAATGATCTGTTTTTTCGGGGTCGGGATCGGTTTGCTGCTGCACCATCAGCTCATAGTTGCGGTAGGTGAGCATGCCTATGGCGCGGGCGGCTTTCATACCGCGTGCCCCCGCTGCGGGGCTTTCTTCGCCAAAGCTGGCGTCAGCTTCAATCGCGATACGCTGCGCTGTATGGACAGCAATGCCCCAGGCACTTTCAGCAGCCGAGGTGGCCAGCAGGAACAGCCTGTCGATCCGCTGCGGCTCTGTCAGTGCCCACTCCAGCGCCTGGTAGCCGCCCATGCTGCCACCTGCCAGCAGGTGTATCTGTTCAATGCCCAGGTGTTGCCGCAGCAGGATATGGGCCTGTACCATATCCCGGATGCTGAGCAACGGAAAGCTGCTGTAATAAGGTGTTCCCTTACTCTTATCAATACTTAGCGGGCCGGTGCTGCCATAGCAGCTGCCCAGGATATTGGCGCAGACAATAAAGTGCCGGTCCGGATCGAAAGCCATGCCTTTGCCGACCATGCCTGCCCACCAGTCGGCGGCATCGGAGCTGGCCGTCAGCGCATGGCAGATCCAGACTACGTTATCGCCTGCCTTGTTCAGCTGGCCGTATGTGGTATAGCCGATATGGAGCTCAGGTAATACCGCGCCGTTTTCCAGCGAAAAAGGATGGTTGTAATGATAGCTTTGCTGCATAAACAGGATGGAACGGAAATTTCCGGCAAATGTAATGGCTGGAGCCTTATTTTTACAGCAAAAAAAGATTTATGCCCGAGATACAGATCCGCTATGATCTTCCCAGTCGCACTTTCGTTGCTGTTGATGAACAGCAGAACCAGGTCAGCTTCCAGTCGGTACCCGATGGCGTAGAACGCCCCCGCCTGGACGCCGTAAGCCATGGCGTACGGCCCATGCAGGGCTTGCTGATGGCGCTGGGAACCTGCAGCGGCATCGATATTGTAGCCATACTGGAAAAGCAGCGGCAGCCCTTCGAGCGCTTTTCGCTGAGGGTCACCGGTGAGCGGGAACAGGATAAAGTTCCGGCGCTATGGATCAAAGCGCATGTCGATTTTATCCTGAGCGGCCCGATAGAGGAAGATAAAGCACAGCGGGCTGCTGCTTTGTCGATCGAAAAATATTGTTCGGTAGCGGAGACCCTGCGCCGCGCAGGTTGTGCCATTACGTTTACTGTCCATCTGAATACCGGTGCGAACGCATAGCGTGCCGGGTAAACCTTTAATACAAACACATGCATCCGATCTCGAAAGCCATACGGATACAAGCCGCGCGCAGCGCGCAAATGGAGCATTCCGTACCCCTTTACCTGACCAGCAGCTTCTGCTTCGATTCGGCTGAAGAGATGAGGGCCACCTTCGCCGATGAACGCGAAGCCAATATCTACAGCCGTTTCGTTAATCCCAATGTAACCGAATTCACGGATAAGATCGCTGCTCTGGAAGGCGCAGAAGCAGCCTATGCCACGGCATCCGGCATGAGCGCGATCTCGTCCACTTTCCTGGCCTTGCTGAAGCAAGGCGATCATCTGCTCAGCTGCAATGCAATTTTTGGCAGCACGCATACCGTATTAAGCAAATACCTCCCTAAATATGGTATCAGCTATTCTTATTTTGCAGCAGATGCGCCGGAGGCCTGGGAACAGGCCATACGCCCCGAGACCAGGATGATCTATGTGGAAACACCGACCAACCCCGGCCTGGACATTCTCGATCTTGAACTGCTGGGCCGGCTGGCCCGCAAGCATAACCTGCTGCTGGTGGTCGACAATTGCTTTGCCACGCCCGTAGCACAGCTGCCGATACAATATGGCGCCGACCTCGTGATCCATTCCGGAACAAAATGGCTGGACGGGCAGGGTAGGGTGCTGGCCGGTGTAGTGGCCGGCAAAAAGGCGCTGATCCAGGAGATCTATCTCTTCTGCCGCAGCATGGGCCCATCGCTGTCGCCATTCAATGCCTGGATATTGAGCAAAAGCCTGGAAACGCTTGATGTGCGTATGGAACGACATGCATCCAATGCGCTTTTCCTGGCGCAGCAGCTCGAGGGACACCCGGCCTTAAGCAGCCTCAGGTATCCTTTTCTGCCCAGCCATCCGCAACATGCGGTCGCACAGCGACAAATGAAAAATGGTGGCGGTATTGTCTGCTTCGAGCTGAAAGGCGGACTGGATGCCGGCCGGCAGTTCCTCGACCGTTTGCAGATGCTGTCGCTGACGGCCAACCTGGGCGATACCCGCAGCATTGCTTCACATCCGGCCAGTACGACACATGCCAGATTAAGTGAGGCAGAACGTCTGGCGGTCAATATTACGCCCGGCCTGATCCGTATCTCCGTAGGCCTGGAGCACCGCGACGATATTCTTGCCGATATCCTGCAGGCACTGCCGGTATCCTGAAAAAAGAGCAGCCGCAACATCAAAGGTGCTGCGGCTGCTCTTTTATATAGATCAGGCTAGTTGAATTGAAGGTTTTCTTCGCGGAGCAGTTCGGTGAGGTGCTCATTTAGCGAGAGCAGCTCCAGCATTTTCTGGTATTCTTCCAGGTTCTTAAGATAAAACTCAGGGTTGTCGAGAAGCTGTTTGATCTGGTTCATTTCTACGGGATCCTTGTGTTGGGCTTGGAGCGTCATGGTATTCGTCGTTTGATGGTTAAAAGTAGCGCAAAACTTTCATAAAAAATTAATAGTGCCGGCCCGTGGAAATAAAATCAGGGTTTACCCTTACTAATAGAGCCGGGGCAGGCCTACCTTTTTGCACAACCTTCATAACTTTGTATCATGGTCATTACAGAAAGCAGCAGGCTGCGCCTGGAGCAGTTTACAGTTGCCGATAGCAGTTTTATCATTGCGCTCCTCAACAGCGAAGGCTGGCTGGCTTATATCGGCGACCGCAATGTGCGGACAGAGGAGCAGGCCTGCGCTTACCTGGAGCAGGGGCCGATCCAAAGCTATAGCCGGCACGGTTTCGGGCTCAGTAAGGTTGTGCTGAAAGCGTCGGAGACACCGGTGGGGATGTGCGGGCTGGTCAGGCGCGATTTCCTGGCGCATGCTGATCTTGGCTTTGCTTTTTTGCCGGCGCATATGGGACAAGGATATGCCTTCGAGATCGCAGCCAGAACGTTGGAGCAAAGCTTTGCCACAGGGACACACGATGTCATACTGGCCATTACCCTGCCGAACAATACTGCCTGTATCCGCTTATTGCTGAAGCTGGGCTTCAAGCGGGATGGCACTGTTGTTTATCCTGGCACCGAAGAGGCGCTGGAACTGTACCGGCTTACCCATGACGATTTTTACGGGCAGATGCGATCTTAATCGTACCGGCCCGGGACCTGCCTTCATCGGGAAGCTCAGGGATACAATCACGGTAGGTATGCCGGTTTTTAATCCCGATCACTTCCTTTTTCTTTTATTAATACTTACCTTGTAGACAGATCAAACAAGCTGGCGTCACCGGCTTAACCTGTAAACCCGGCTGGTTCGCTCCGAGGAACCGGTCTTTATACTGTCGCTACATGAAACGGCTGCTGGTCTTTTTGCTCCTGTTGTCGAACGCTGCCATGGTACGGGCGCTCCAGGTCGCTATTGTTACCGCTTTGCCTTACCAGATGGATGTACGCTGGCAAAGCGCTGCCGCCGGGGCAGGGTATAGCGCAGCTATCGTTCCCGTCAATACCCTGGACAATATTGCTTCATTGAATGGGGTAGATGTGCTGGTCGTCAGCAATGCCCTGGGCGCCTTAAGCCCGGTTCAGATCAATACGCTACGCAGTTTCCTGCAGAGCGGCCGGTCGGTGTACCTGCAGGGAGAATACCTGCCTGCTCAGCCTGGCAATGTGGCTTTTGCCCAACTGGTCAACGGATTGGGCGGCAGCTTCACCTGGGGCAGCACGTTGAACAATAACCTGAGCCCTGCTGTAGCCGGAACATTAGCGACCACAAACCTTGCCGTAAGCACACTGCCTTATTTCTGGTACGGCTGTACGGCAGTCTCCGCCTGTAATTGCACAGCTTTCCTGTCGTCGGGCGGCCAGGCACTGGGATGGCAATTCCGGATGCCTGGTACGGGCAGGCTGATCCTCACCAGCGACCAGGATTGGGTACTGGCTGCCAATGTATATCCTGCGTCAGAACGCCTGATGAAGAACATTCTCACGCATCTTGCCGATACCGGCACCGGCAGCCAGTTCCTTCCGGCAAGCGCTGTTGTTACTGTGGTGCCGGGAGATACTGTTTGCGCCGGCTTGCCGGTAACGTTCACGGCGACACCGCTGAATGCCGGCGTCAATCCCGCGTTCCAGTGGAAGAAGAATGGGATAAGCCTGGCTGCAGGCAGCAACACCTATACAACAACCGGCCTGGTTGATGGCGATGTGCTCTGCTGCGTGGTCACGCCTGCAAATGGCTGTCCTGCTGGCATTGTCACCAGCAACAGCATTATCATGACTGTACGTCCCCGGAAGGCAGACACGATCACTTTGCCGGTATGCAGCGGGCAGCTGCCCTACAGCTGGCATGGGATCTCCTTAGCTGCAGGGGGTATGGCGGTTGCAGCTTTCACCTGCCCGTCGGTGCTCACCAGCTGCGATAGTACAACGACGCTGAACCTCCTGGTACACGATCCCGATACTGTGCACCAGGCGCTTTCGCTTTGTCCGGGGCAATTGCCTTATACCTGGAACGGGATACAGGTACCAGCAGGGGGAATGGCAGCAGCTATCTATACAATGGTGTCTGCAGCTACCGGCTGCGACAGCACGACCATACTGGATATCGCTGCTCCTCTGTATACCAGTGTCCTGGACACGGCGGTCTGCGCAGGAACCATGCCGTTTTCCTTTGGTGACCAGGTCTGCAGTAATGGAGGGAATTACGTCCATACCTTTACCAGCAGCTTCGGCTGCGATAGTGTAGTGACGCTTCTGCTCCATGTTTCGGCGGCGCCTGTTGTTGCCGAGCAGCATATTGTTTCCTGCGGACCGTTGGACTTCGATGGCCGGCATTATGAGCAGAGCGCTGTGCTGCGCGATACCTTGCATACCTCAGGGAACTGCGACAGCCTGTACCATATCGTGTATCTTGATCTCGGCAGTCCGGTAAGCGATACGGTAAACGCTGCTATTTGCCGGGGAGACGTATATTGGTTTGCAGAAGCGCCTTACCAGGATCCCGGTTTCTATCAGCATACTTATCAAACGACCGCAGGCTGTGATTCGCTGGTCGTGCTGGACCTTTCGGTATTGGAGCTGCCGGGTATCCGGATTCAACGCGCTGCGCCTGCGGATGCGCTGTGCGTCGGCGATTCGGTCCGGCTTGAAGCTACAGGCGGCAGGCATTACGAATGGTTTTCAGGAACGGCTTCATTAGGCAGCGGCAGCAGTATGGCGGTATTCCTGGCGGCGGGCGACAATATCGTCCGTGTAAAAGGAGAAGACCAGTTCTCCTGCAGCAATACCGATGAGCTCCCTTTAGCTGCTCATGCCTGCTGCAGTTTGCAGATGCCTAATGCTTTCAGCCCGAACGGCGACGGCCGCAACGATCAATTTGGACCTATATCCAAAGCCAGGCCCGACCTGTATACCCTGCGTATCTTTAACCGCTGGGGGCGTGTCTTGTTTACCGCCGCTACGATCGATGTCTGCTGGGATGGTACGGTCAACGGAACTCCTGCTGACGCGGGTACTTATTACTATCGCATTGAGGGCCGTTGCCCCGGTAATATTCCCATCCGGGAGCAGGGCAACTTCACGTTGATCCGCTGAGACATACATTCAACCCGGTGGACCAGTTATTTTCCTGTATCGATGGCCCGAAGCGGAGGGCAACAATAGGGAAGCCCGTTTGTTATTGTCCCAAAACATAACTGTTATGAAAGCAATATGGAACGGTGTTGTACTGGCCGAGAGCGACAATACTATTGTGATCGAGAACAATCATTATTTCCCACCGTCATCGGTCGATATGCATTTGCTGGAGCACTCGGCCACGCATACTACCTGCCCCTGGAAGGGAGAAGCCTCCTATTATTCCGTGGTTGCCGGCGGCGAAAAGAATAAGGATGCGGCCTGGTATTATCCCGAGCCCAAGCCCGCTGCAGCGGAAATCAAAGATTATATTGCCTTCTGGAAAGGCGTGGAGGTGGTCAGCTAGCGTTATTCTTGTGTTAAGCGCATAGTGCTTGTTGATTTAGATCATGGGTACCGGCGGTGCTTGTCTTTCGGATACGATTTTGGGCTTAATATTGTAATATCATTTCAAATATCCAACAACAATGATAGCAACTAAAGGTTATGCTGCCCAGTCTGCCGGAGCGCCGCTCGGGTCCTGGAATTTCGACCGCCGTGAAGTGGGTGAGCACGATGTGCTGTTCGATATCCTGTATTGCGGTGTATGCCACTCCGATCTGCACCAGGTGCGGAATGAGTGGGGTAATTCTATTTTCCCTATGGTGCCGGGTCATGAGATCGTAGGCCGGGTAAAGCAGGTAGGTTCGGCTGTGAAGCGCTTCAAAGCAGGAGACCTGGCCGGCGTAGGCTGCCTGGTAGATTCCTGCCGTACTTGCGAGAACTGTAAAGAAGGGCTGGAGCAATACTGCCTGAACGGGAACACCGGGACTTACAATAGTATCGGACGCGACGGCGCCCCGACCTATGGCGGTTACTCCAACCAGATCGTAACGCACGAAGATTTTGTATTGCATGTCTCCGATAAGCTGCCCCCGGAGGCTGTAGCGCCGCTGCTCTGCGCCGGCATTACCACCTACTCCCCGCTGCGCCACTGGGGTATCCGCGAAGGACACAAAGTAGCGATCCTGGGTCTGGGTGGCCTGGGGCATATGGGTGTTAAGTTCGCGTCGTCCTTCGGCGCTGAGGTAACTGTACTCAGCACTTCGCCTTCAAAGGAGGAAAACGCCCGCCAGCTGGGCGCGCATAAATTTACGGTGACCTCCGACCCGGAACAGCTGAAAGCCGTTACCGGCTATTTCGATTTCATTCTTGATACGGTTTCCGCCGAACATGATTACAGCATGTACCTGTCCCTGCTGAAGACCAATGGTGTGCACATTTGTGTGGGCGCCCCGCCGACTCCGGCCCAGATACACGCGTTCAAGCTCATAGGCGGCCGTAAGAGCCTGGCCGGCTCCCTGATCGGCGGTATTCCCGAAACCCAGGAAATGCTGGACTACTGCGCCGAGCATAATATTGTGTCCGATGTAGAAGTGATCGATATCAAAGACATCGATACGGCATATGAACGGATGCTGAAAGGCGATGTGCGGTACCGCTTTGTGATCGATATGGCGACGCTATAAGAAGCTACCTGTAAAAGAAAGAGGCCCGGGCCGCTCCACAGATGGAGCGGCCCGGTTGTTGGGGCCATTGACGACGGCCGGCGCAATATGCGGGACATTTATTTCGTTACTTTGCGCGCCTAACCTTAATTTACTGTTCTTCACCATGAACAAGACGATCCTGCTGCTGTGTATGCTTTGCTGTTTTTGCGCGATGAATAGTCATGCGCAGCAGGCGTCCGTATCCATCCGGCTGAGCGATGGCAGGCAAGTGGTCCCTTTTGCCGCGATCACCGTCGTCAGCCAGGCCGATACGCAGTACCACCGCGCTGCGATTGCCGATACCGCCGGGGTGGGGTATTTCGACCTGGATACGCCCGGCCTGTACCAGGTGCAGGTTACAGCGCTCAACTACAAACCATTGAGCAAGGGTATTCTGGCCGGGAAAGGTATGACCACGTTCAACCTGCTCCTGGAAGCCACGGGCAATGCTATAGAAGAGGTAACCATCAAAGCCGTGAAAGCGCCGCTGATGCGGCAGGAAGAAGATAAGACAATTGTCGATCCTTCAAGCCTGGCCGAAGCCAGCACCAGCGGATATGAAGTGCTGGAGAAAACACCGGGCATTTTTATAGACCAGGACGGGAACATCTACCTGGGCAGCATTACGCCAGCAACGGTATACATCAACGGAAGGGAAATGAAGATGAGCCGCAGCGATATCGCCACCATGCTGAAAAGCCTGCCGCCCAATGCCATCGATAAGATCGAGATTCTACGTACACCTTCAGCAAAGTACGATGCATCGGGCGCCGGCGGGGTTGTGAATGTGGTGCTGAAGAAGGGCGTGAAGATCGGTTTTTCCGGGAGCTTTAATGCAGGCTTTCAGCAGGGAAAGTACGGCAACCAGTTTGGCGGTATCAATGTGGCCAACAGCAATGGTGCGACTTCGACTTATATCAACCTGAATTATACCCGCAGCAACGGTTACGACCTGCTTCATACGCAAAGGCATATTGGCGGCGATTCCTTGCTCAGCCAGGAATCGGTCACTACCTCGCCGGGCAATGCTTATTTCCTGGGTTATGGTATCAGCCATGAAATGAACGACCGGTGGAACATCGGGTATGACGGGCGGCTCAGCTATACGGATCTTTCGGGACGGACTAATAATACCAACAGCTTCAGTCTTGGCGATGGTACAGCACCGCTGGGGCAGAGTGTAGCGCACCTGGAAAATAACAACGGCAGCTTTTTTATCAACCAGGATGTGAATACGACCTATAAGATCGATAGTGCGGGATCACAGTGGACTGCCGGCTTGTCTTATGTCTATTCTTCCAACAGCACGGACCAGGTCTTCAGCAGCCGGCTGCCTTTGCCTTATGGTGGCGATGGTACGGTAAGCGGGAAGCAGCATTTTCTTTCCCTGCAAACCGACCTGTCTTATAAGCTGCCTTACGGCATGAGCATGGAAGCCGGTCTGAAAGCCAGCTACCTGAATTTTGACAACGATGCTGCTTACTATCTTTCTTACGGTGGTGTCCGCGTACCGGACGATGGCCGGACCAGCAATTACCGTTACCGGGAGAATATTAATGCGGTCTACCTGCAGGCGTCAAAGGCGCTGAACGGAATTGTGCTCAAGGCCGGCGTCCGTATGGAGAACACCAATATGGACGGTCTGCAACGCATACCCGGCGATACTTCGTTCACGATCCGCCGTACCGATTTCTTTCCCTATGTTTACCTGAGCAAAAAGCTGATGACGATCGCGCACTTTGAAATAAGGGCTTACCTGGTGTACCGGCGTACAATCAGCCGGCCGACTTATGAGCAGCTGAATCCTTTCCCACGCTATGTCGACCAGTTCCTGTCAGAGGTGGGCAACCCGACGCTGAAGCCGCAGTTCACCAATAATTACGAGTTTAACATCAGCGCGGAGGAGCATCCGCTGCTGGCCCTGGGCTACAATGATACCCGCGACATGTTTACCAATGTCTACTACCAGGGTGATGGCAGCAACAAAGCGGAAGCTTTCCGTACTTATGATAATATCGGTCGTAACAGGGAGTTCTACCTGCGCGGCTTCGGTGCGATACCGCCGGGCGGCGTCTACTTTTTCGTGCTGGGCGGCCAGTACAATTACAATATCTATGAAGGCTTTTACGAAGGCAGGCCCTTGTCGTTCCGGCGGCCCAGCTGGCTGTTCTTTACCTATCACCAGCTGAAGCTGGACAAGAATTCCCAGATCACGCTGAACGGTTTCCTGCGTCTGAAGGGACCGTTGCAGTTCTATGAGCTCAGCACTTTCGGCTCGCTGAACCTCAGCATTAACCGTAGATTTTTCAAACAAAAGCTGACCGTTACCTTAAGCGCCAGCGATCTCTTCTTTACCAACAACAACGAATTCACGATCACGCAGGGAACCGTAGATGCCAGCGGCTATCGCGAGACCGACTCCCGGCGTTTCGGCATCAACCTTCGCTACAATTTCGGCTTCCGGAAGAAAGAGGAAGGACGGGATATCTTCAACCTGCATAATGATGCGGAAACGCATCCCTGATGCCCCTTGGGCTACGGTAGATATGAGGAGGCCGGTTAGTCGCTACAAATTGAAGGCCGGATTAATTGTGTGTATGTTTACGAAACGGAATGACCAGGTACAGGAAAAGTACTCTTGAAAACCGCATCAGCCAGGGTTGCAATACCAATACCATAATAGTAGACACCGCGATATAATAGTAAATGCTGTTGTCTTTGAAAGATAGACCGACAACAGGCCAATACCAGAGCAGGTTGAAAAAATAGATCACGAAAATAAAAACGAAATTCATTCCCTGTCCATAATTATGCTCAACCTTTATTTTCTGCCTGCAGACAGGACAATAATCCACAGTATGCAGGCAATGTTTTAGAGGCAGAATATGCTTGTTTACAAAAATATTGCCTTTCCTGCATTGGGGGCATTTTTCATTGAGCAGGCTTGGCAGCAGCCGCGGGGGCGCGGAAACTTGCGACATGGAATCAATTTTGGACAAAAGTACTTCGCGGATAAAATGCAAAAATTGATCCTTATCACTTTCTGCTGTTACTGGTAATTGGAAACAGCGATCATTTTTCTGATATCCAATATCCATATCTTTCGTCCCTTCGTCTCTATCAGTTTCTCATCCTTAAACTCGCGGAGCAGCCGGACCGTGTTTTCTCTTGTAGTGCCCGCCATGTTCGCAATGTCGCCCCGGCTGAGGTTTATGGTAATGGGCTCGCCTTCCCGAGTTCCTTTTTTGAATTTTTCCCTGAGAACGATCAAGGTTATAGCCATGCGTTCCCTTACCGGCCTCTGGGCAAATATGGTAATGCTGTTGGAAAGCACTGTAAACTCATGACTGAGCATCTTAAGCAATCTTGTTGAGAGCATGGCAGATTGCTCCAGCATGCTTAAAAAATCTTCTTTGGGAATAAAAAGTACGATGCATTCTTCCAGCGCGGTTGCGGAATCGGGATAACGTTCTGCCGACAGAACGGCATGATACCCGATAAGCTCTCCTGCATTAGCCACATATATGATCTGCTCTTTCTCGAAATTATCTACTTTATATTTTTTTACTTTTCCTTCAAGGATATAATAGATCCCTGAAGGAATTGCCCCTTCCCTGAAAATGGTCTGCCCCTTCTTATACTTTTCCTCCCGCGCATGGCGGGTCATTTTTTCATAATCTTCGGCCGGGAAGCTGGTGAAAATGGAATCAGATTTAAAATCCCATTTATCGATCGGGAAGATCCCTCTTAAGCTCATTGCATAAATAATATTTAGATGCTAAAAATTGATCCTTATCACTTTTAAAGGTGATGAAATGTAAAAATTACCATCCGGCTCCCCGATAATTTTGCCTTTTGCAGCTTATCATTAAGTTATCCAATTGTCATGTATTATACAGCCGAGAACGAATGGATCGAGTACAACGGCCATAATGCCTTTGTCGGTATATGCAAAATTAAGCTATCCGGGACAAATGGTATCCAGGGGGCGACATTCTGCGACGTCTTATCCAATCTGGAAAGGGGAGCGGTCATCGCTACATTTTATCACAACCGCAGCGCTGTCGAGGTTTATATGCCGGTCGATGGCAAAATTATCGACGTCAACAAAAAGCTGCTCGATAACCCATCCCTGATCTTAAACGGTGCTCCCGAAAGCACCTGGATTGTCAAGATCAGTCCTAATGCGCCTTATAAAAGAGAAGGATTGCTGCAGCTACACCAATATACAGCGTTAAGAAAAAAAGGTCAGGGAACGATACATGGATAGCGGGGTTAACCGGGGAAAGGCGTTTCTGGCAACAGACTTTGCCTTCGATAGTATTTATCCCCCTTTGATACAAGCATGGTCTGCGCAGCACTGGACACCACTTCGGGTGGCGAGGCTGACTACAGATTTTCTGACCTCGGGACCTCCTTCCAGGATACTGGATATCGGGAGCGGCGCCGGCAAATTCTGCCTGGCAGCTGCCTGTTTTGCGCCACAGCATTACTTCTACGGTATTGAGCAACGGGGATATATACTGGAAGAAGCCAGGCGGGCCCAAAAGAAAATCGGGATAACCAATGTTTCCTTTTTACAGGGAAACTTTACACAGCTGGACCTTAGCCGGTTTGACCACTTTTACTTCTTCAATTCCTTCTATGAAAACCTCGAGGAAGAAGGCCGGATAGACCATGATATCGAATATTCCGCAGAGCGCTATCGCTATTATGTCCGTCACCTGCACAACGGGCTTCGCTCCATGCCCATAGGGACAAGGATAGCCACCTATCATTCCCTGTACGAGGAAGTGCCGCTCAACTATGACCTTGTGGATACCCTGGAAGGAGGAAACCTGAATTTCTGGATAAAAAGACGATCATGAAAGCTATAAAAATCATGTTCCGCCCCAAGATCCTGGACACCCTTAAGGGGTACAACAAGGACCTTTTGCTCAATGACCTGGTAGCCGGGATCATTGTCGGTATCGTCGCCCTTCCTTTGGCTATAGCCTTCGCGATTGCATCGGGTGTTTCTCCCGAAAAAGGAATATTTACCGCGATCATTGCCGGGTTTGTTATCTCGGCATTAGGCGGGAGCCGCGTACAGATTGGAGGGCCTACCGGGGCTTTTATTGTAATCGTATATGGCATTGTTCAGCAGTTCGGGGTCAGTGCGCTGATCATTGCCACGTTTATGGCAGGAATACTCCTTATCGGTATGGGCATCGCCAGGTTGGGAAGCGTTATTAAGTTCGTACCCTATCCCCTGATCGTAGGATTTACTACCGGGATCGCAGTCCTCATTTTTTCTTCCCAGATGAAAGATTTTTTTGGCCTGGAAATGGGCGCCGTACCTGCAGATTTTATACATAAATGGTCGGCCTATTTTCAGCATCTTTCCTTTATCAATATTCCCGCTACGATAATTGCGCTTACCACTTTGCTCATTGTAGCGTTCTGGCCCCGGATAACGCAGAGGGTGCCGGGCTCGCTGATCGCAATAATCGGTACTACAATTGTGGTACAACTGTTCCGGCTGCCTGTGGAAACCATTGGCAGCCGCTTCGGAGCAATACCCTCTTCGCTGCCACGGCCATCTCTGCCCAACCTGAATTGGGAAGTAATCCGGCAGCTTATCGGACCAGCTTTTACCATCGCGCTGCTGGGAGGTATAGAATCGCTTCTCTCCGCCGTTGTTGCAGACGGTATGACCGGCGGGAAGCACCGCTCCAATACTGAGCTGATTGCCCAGGGCGCGGCTAATATATTTTCTTCCGTATTTGGCGGCATACCCGCAACCGGGGCCATTGCCCGTACTGCTACCAATATTAAAAACGGCGGCAGAACACCCATTGCCGGTATTACCCACGCGCTTACCCTATTGATCATTATGTTTTTTGTAGGTCGCTGGGCAGCGCTCATTCCTATGGCTACCCTTGCCGGGATCCTGGTCATGGTAGCCTACAATATGAGCGAAATGGGGAGTTTCGCTTCTGTCCTGAAAGGCTCCGGAAGTGATGCTGCTATTTTGCTGATCACCTTTTTATTGACCGTGCTGGTAGATTTGACCGTGGCTATCGAAATCGGTATGGTGCTGGCAGCTTTCCTGTTTATGCGTAATATCATGAAAATAAGTTCTGTTCGCGAAGTAAGCTACGACAGGGAAAATGAAAAAAGTGATGTAACGGGAAGGTATTCCCTTCCGGAAGCGGTCAATGTTTTTGAGATCAACGGCCCCCTGTTCTTCGGGGCAGCCTACAAATTCCAGGATGCGATGGGCATCATCACAAAACCTGCAATGGTATTGATCCTGCGCATGGGAAATGTGCCGATAATCGATGCAACGGGCATAAGGGTGCTGAAAGGCGTGAGCGAAGATGCCCGTAAAAAAGGCACCAAGCTTATATTGTCAGAGGTAATCAGCGGTCAGGTCAGAGAAGAGCTGAAAAAGTCGAGGATACAATTTAAAATAGGTAAAGCCAATATTACAGACACATTTGAGCAGGCAATTAAAAGGACCCGTGAAATACTGCAGGACTATGAGGGAACTAAGCTGAGATAACGTTACAGTCTGCCTTATGACGTTCAATAAAAGTAACAGCATTTATATAAATATGACGATAATTTCAAACCAGCTATTTTATACAAAAGAGCACGATTGGATATTGTTTACCGGAACTGCAGCTTTTACTGGTATCGGCAGATTCAAGCTGACCGGGATTCCCGGGATAGACAATATTGCGCTGTTTGGTTATAAGCCCGGCGACGCAATAGAAGAGGGAGCGATATTGCTTAACCTTCATTATCGGGAATATACAATTCCTGTGTTTGCGCCTGTTGCGGGCATGTTACTAGAAGTGAATCCTATTGTTGAAAAAGGTTTGTGGGATTTGATCGTGAAGGAACCGGAACAGGAAGGCTGGTTGTTTAAAGTGGCGCCTCTTCAAAAAGACAATGGCCATTTGTTGTCTTCGGTATTTTACAAGGAACGCCTCGCGCCCCGTTGATTAAGATGCCGGATCGGGAATGACCAGGATCACTATTAAAAAAAATGCAATGTCCCTAGCTCAAAACATTAAGCGGATCCGCCTTCACCGTAATTATACCCAGAAATATATCGCGTTGGCGCTGGGTACAAGCCTTGCTAACTACAGCAAGATGGAGAACGGGATGATCAATATCAGCAAAGAAAGGCAGGAAAAGATTGCCGGGATCCTGGATGTTACGTTGGAAGAACTTATGGGATCCGGAGGCGAAGCCTAAGAAGAGTGAATATCAAAAAAAAGCGACTATCCCGGTTTATGGAAAACAATGCACCGCTGTTCCCTGAGCTTGGCGAAGGGACAGCTGCGGGATTGCTCCGGCAGGCTCAGCGAGCAAGCCCGATCAATGTTTCCTATATCAGGATAGCCAGATAAAAACATTGCATGCAAAAAGCATTAGAAGAAAAGGTAGCACGGTTTACCGATGCGGATCAAGTGAGGAAGCTGGGCCTGTATCCCTATTTCCGGGTTATTTCATCGGAGCAGGATACGGAAGTAGTGATCGACGGGAAACGCATCTTAATGTTTGGGTCCAATTCTTACCTCGGGCTAACCAACCATCCCAAAGTTAAAGAAGCAGCGGTAAACGCTATTCGTAAATATGGCACCGGATGTGCCGGCTCCCGTTTCCTGAATGGTACGCTGGATATTCATGTAATGCTGGAAGAGCGGTTGGCCAGGTTTACCGGCAAGCAAGCGGCTCTTTTGTTCAGCACCGGGTTTCAGGTAAATCTGGGCGTGCTGTCCTCTATTGTAGGGAGAAAAGATTATCTTTTGCTTGATGAGTCCAACCATGCGTCTATCATTGACGGCGGAAGGCTTTCGTTCGCAAATGTGCTGAAGTTTGGTCATAATGATATGACTGATCTGGAAAAGAAATTAAAGAAGCTGCCTGACGAAGCCATAAAGCTAATTGCTGTAGACGGTGTCTTCTCTATGGAGGGCGATATGGCGAAGCTTCCGGAGATCGTTGCTCTGGCAGATAAATATGGCGCCAATATTTTTATAGACGACGCGCACAGCCTGGGTGTTTTTGGTAAAAAGGGCGCCGGAACAGCTGCACATTTTGGCCTGACCGAAAAGGTAGATCTGATCATGGGGACCTTTAGCAAATCGTTTGCTTCTTTAGGTGGTTTTGTAGCCGGAGATGCTGCAGTTATAGATTACCTGAAGCATCATGCGCGTTCGCTTTTATTTAGCGCCAGCATGACACCGGCCGCTGTAGCCAGTACGCTTGCAGCGCTGGACCTTATGGAGAATGAGCCCGGACACATGGAGCGGTTATGGCAGAACACAGCATACGCCAGGAAGCTTTTATTGGAAGCCGGCCTCGACATCGGCAATACGGTAAGCCCCATATTGCCCATATATATCAGGGATAACGCAAAAACCTTCCTGCTTACGAAGATCCTTTTGGATCAAGGTGTTTTTGTAAATCCTGTTGTTTCGCCTGCAGTGCCTTCAGATGAATCCCTTATCCGGCTATCTATTATGGCTATTCATACCTTTTCACAGATAGAGGAAGCAGTGACAAAGATCTCCCGAAGTATAAAACAACTAACCTGAATCTTATCTTTTGACCACATTACCATTTTATATAAGGCGCTACAGGACATCGTGGCCTTTGATGAAGCGACGCATTTTCCATACGCCGAAGATCGCTTCTTTGACGATCCCCTTCGACATTTTCGATACGCCCTCCTTACGGTCTACAAAGGTGATGGGCACCTCTTTGATCCTGAAGCCGAGCTTCCAGGCACGGTATTTCATTTCGATCTGGAAGGCATAGCCGATGAAGCGGACCTTGTCCAGGGGAATCTTTTCGAGCACTTCACGCTTATAGCAGACAAAGCCTGCGGTACAGTCCTTCACCGGCATCCAGGTGATCAGGCGAACGTATACGGAAGCGCCGAAGGAGATAAATATCCGGTCGAAAGGCCAGTTCCGGATCTTACCGCCGGAAACATAGCGCGAGCCGACAGCCACATCGGCCCTGGTGCGGCAGGCTTCGTACAGGCGCAGCAGATCGTCAGGGTTATGCGAAAAGTCGGCATCCATTTCGAAGATATAACGGTAGCCTTTTTGCAAGGCCCATTTGAAGCCGAAAATATAAGCAGTGCCCAGGCCCTGCTTGCCGCTGCGTTCAGCAATATGCAATTGCTCGCTGAATTCCTGCTGCAGATGCTTGACAATACCCGCTGTGCCATCGGGCGAGCCATCGTCAACTACCAGCACATGAAAACGACCTTCCAGGGAAAACACCTTACGCAGGATGTTTTCAATGTTTTCCTTTTCATTATAAGTGGGTATGATGACTAGCTTGTCCAAACGTCCGGGGTTAAATAGTTATGATTACTGCAGGGTGGCACGGTACTATTTCATTTTTTTAAGGAGCATGTTGTTCAGTATCTCCGAGATCATTTGCTTGGTGTGCAGGGCAAAGTCGGCCTGCATCATCCAATCGTAATACTGCGGCTCCTTACGGAATACTTCCTCAACGGGAATGCCTTTATGTTTGCCGAAATTGAAAACCGGTACGCCGTTCTTCAATATCATCCTGCGTGCATAATCGACAAAATCGTCTCCGCCGGTGAAGTTGTGCAGCTCGTTCACATCATTGACCAGGTCGGAATACTTGTCCAGCTGGGCTTCCAGCACATCTATCGTGGCCAGCACATCCGCTTCGGCGTTGTGGGCGTTTTCAAGCTCCCGGTTGCAGTAGAAGGCGTAAGCGGCGCTGAGGGTACGGGCTTCTTTTTTGAAGAAGATCTGCTGCACATCGATCAGCTTGCGCGACTTGAAATCGACGGGAAGACCTGCGCGCAGGAACTCTTCCGCCAATGCCGGTATGTCGAATTTGTTGGAGTTGTATCCGCCGAGATCACATTGGTGCAGGAATTGCTTCAGCTCGTGCGCGATCTCTTTGAAGGTTGGCGCATCCTTAACGTCCTCGTCATAGATACCGTGTATTGCAGAAGAATCCGGGGGAATGGGCATTTCGGGATTCAGTCTTCTCATCCACGACATACGGCCGCCGTCGGGCAGAAGCTTGACCACCGCTATTTCCACGATCCGGTCTTTTGCAGCATCTACGCCGGTTGTTTCCAGATCAAAGAAAGCTATGGGTCGTTGTAATTGTAATCGGGCCATTGGGTTACTGAAAAAAAATCGGGTAAAAATAGTTCAAAAACCTGAATAGCCAACCTTTTGCGCGTCTCAGTCCAAAATAAATTATTACGCCCCGCACCAGGCCGATTGCCTGTAATTGCCTACCTTTCGGGAGTAACAAACCGATGGTATGACGGTGAAATTCGATACATCTCTTGAAGAGGGGATACACTATCAGCTGAACCGTATGGCCGGAGCCTGGGAAGGTATTGCCCGCACCTGGTTTGAACCCGGTGTGGTAGCCGACGAGTCTCCGGTGAAAGGCACGATACGGCCGGTGCTGGGCGGCCGCTTCCTGCTGCATGAATACGAAGGCAGCTTTGCCGGGAAGCCCCTGCAGGGTATTGTGCTCTACGGCTACGACCTGAATACGGGCAGCTTCCAGGCCGCCTGGGTCGACAGCTTTCATATGGGTACCGGTATTATGTACGCGCAGCGGCAAACCGAAGACGGTAAATTTTCGGTATACGGCGCTTACCAGGTATTTGCCGAAGAGCGCCAGGAATGGGGCTGGCGTACCGACCTGGAACTTGAAGGGGAAGATACCCTTGTGATTACGGCCTATAACATCAGTCCCGGAGGAACAGAAACGAAAGCGACCGAGACGGTGTACAAACGGAAGGCATAGCCTGTGCCCGGAAAGCCGCTGCCCGTATGCCTTTGCTGAAAAAAATGATAAGTGCCGATCAGGAAAAATGATAGCCGGCCAAAAAATATTTTTCAGCATTTTGAAAATTTGAAATTGTTGCTATACCTTTGCACATGGCTGCAAAATCTAAGTTCTATGGCGAAGGACTCACTTTTGACGATGTGCTTCTCGCCCCTGCTTACTCCGAAGTACTTCCCCGCGAAGTCAACATTTCAACCCAACTGACTAAGGACATTAAACTGAACATTCCGCTGCTGTCAGCCGCTATGGACACGGTAACGGAAATGGAGCTTGCGATCGCCCTGGCACGAGAAGGCGGTATCGGCATGTTGCATAAGAACATGACGATCCAGCAACAGGCGGAGCAGGTGCGCCGCGTAAAGCGTTCGGAAAGCGGCCTGATCCTGGACCCCATCACCTTAGCGCCCGATGCCACGGTAGCGGAAGCGCTGAAGCTGATGAAGGAGAACAAGATTGGCGGTATTCCTATCGTAGCTGCAGGGCATAAGATCGCCGGTATCCTTACCAACCGCGATCTGCGCTTTGAAAAGAACCTGAAGCGCAAAGTGTCGGAAGTCATGACCTCCGAAAACCTGGTTACGGCGCCGCAGGGTACCGACCTGGTGAAAGCCGAAAAAATATTACAGCAACATAAGATAGAGAAGCTGCCCGTGGTCGACCGCACCGGCAAGCTGATCGGCTTGATCACTTTCCGCGATATCCTCCAGTACAAAAGTCATCCCAATGCGGGTAAAGACGGCTATGGCCGTTTGCTTGCCGGCGCCGCTGTAGGCATTACCGCCGATGTGCTGACCCGCGTTGAAGCCCTGGTGCAGTCGGGCGTGGACGTAATCACCATGGACAGCGCCCACGGACATTCCAAAGGGGTGATCGACACGGTGAAGCTGGTCCGTAAAAACTTTAAGACCCTCCCCATCATTGCCGGTAACGTGGCCACGGCTGCCGGGGCAAAAGCATTGGCCGCCGCCGGCGCCGATGCCGTGAAAGTAGGTGTGGGACCGGGTTCCATCTGTACCACACGTGTAGTGACCGGCGCTGGTGCACCGCAGCTGACCGCCATTATGGAAGCCAGCCAGGCGCTGAAGGCCAAAGGCATCCCTGTAATTGCCGACGGCGGCATCCGCTATACCGGCGACCTGGTAAAGGCCCTGGTAGCTGGCGCCAGCGCAATTATGGCCGGCTCGATCTTTGCCGGTACCGAAGAAAGCCCCGGCGATACCATTATCTACGAAGGGCGTAAGTTCAAATCTTACCGGGGTATGGGCTCTATCGATGCCATGCAGGAAGGTTCGAAAGACCGTTACTTCCAGGATGCCGAGGACGATATCAAGAAGCTGGTACCTGAAGGCATTGTAGGCCGCGTACCTTATAAAGGCAGCCTGAAGGAAGTGGTACAGCAGTTTGTTGGCGGTCTGCGTGCCGGTATGGGCTATTGCGGTGCAAAAGACATCAAGACCCTGCAGGACGATGCCCAGTTTATCCGCATCACAGCGGCGAGCATGGCCGAGAGCCATCCCCACGATATCGTGATCACGAAAGAAGCCCCGAACTACAGCCGCAGATCCTGAGCGGATCAGCGGAGAGAGAAAACATATAGAAAGGAAACCCCGGACCTGTGCAGGTCCGGGGCTTTTCTTTGTGTACCTCCGGCAGCAATGTGACCTTTATACAATGCCTTCGGAAAGATTATTATTGTTTGGTTACTTTTTGGGTGCCGATCCTTTGGCCATTCAGGGAAGTCGTCAGTATATACGTTCCCGGCGCGAGCTGAGCGAGGTTGTCTGTGCTGATCTGGCAGCTGCCCTTTTTACCTGCTGCCTGGTATTGCCATAGCTGGCGGCCGGTGATGTCTGACAGGCTTTGCAGCAGCTGGCCGTCTTCCTTAAGGAAAAGATTTGTCGTGATCCTATCGCGGAATGGATTGGGGTACGAATTGACCCCGGCTTCGCTGGCGGTAGCCTTAAGGCTGTTGCCGCATTCCGGATGCAGCGCTACCGGCGCCTGGCCTTTGAAGGCAGCGTCGTTCCATTTATGGAAGGCATGATGGAACCGTCCCTGCAGGGTCTGGGCATCCGCATCATAATAGGTGGTGTATACGAAATTGGCATGTTCGCTGTTCCTGCTGAAGGCAATACCCGGTTTGATCGCCAGCAGATCGGGCTGGTAAGGATAGCTGTAATAAGGATACAACTGGGGCGTGTACGCATCGGGAAGCGCAAGATAGTCCGGCTTGCTCAATAAGGTCGTTCCGTCCTCCGTCATTTCCAGGGCGATATAGCCATTAAAGCCGCTCAGGTCTGTAGCATACCAGCCTACCATAATCTGTCCGCTCCGTCCGTCGACGGTGCCGGCGCCATAGTACAGCGCAGGTGAAAATACCTGGTGCTGGGAAAGCGTAGGTGTATTGCCCAATACACCTGAGTTAACGCTCACGGTAGTGGGGGTTGCGGTGGAATTGTAGTCGATCAGGCGTACCCATACATTGCTGTTGTCGCTGTAAGTATAGGCCCAGTTTTCCCGCGTATGATGATCGGGACAATCCAGTATGATCCTTGAGCTGGGTGGCCCGCCGATAGTGTTGATGTCTTCAATAGCGGGCAGGAAGGCAACACCGGCCGGTGCGGCCATTAAAGTGTTCCAGTCTGCTACCGATTCTACAATAGCGCCGAGTTTCTGATCGTAATAGGCATAATGCACATTCAGGTCCCCGCTGCTGTGGCTGAACGCAACATCAGGTCCTGTAGCCGATTCTGTGCCGGCCAGGGTGATGATCTGGCCCCAGGCGCCGCCGTGCCCTGTCATGGTCTGCAGTCCTATCCCTTTATGTTCCCATACAATGGCGACACCATACTGCTTATGGCAATCCATACGGATACGCCCGTAGTCGGCCGTGTTGTTGGAGAGCTGCATCGATGACTTCAGGACCACGGGGTCGGTCGTGGACATGGTGAGATCGTAAATGTCCAGGTAATGGTCATGTCCCAGGGAATAAGCCACCAGGAGATTCATGTTGCCGGTGTACGAATTCCATACGGCGCCCACCTGCATGTCTACAACATCCATATAGCGGAATGAGCCCCTGTAGACAATGGCAGAAGGATCGCCGGGATGGCTGAACTGGAAAATAAATTGTCTTATGACAGGACTGCCGCCATCCGACAGGTACAGGTCTATATTGCCAAACCCCGTCGGTATATTGGATAAGGAATAGTTGGTGGTAGAGGTGGCTGTTTCGAAGGGATCGTTGCCGTTGTAGATGAATTCCTGTGCCGAGGGTGAAACGAGTGATTGTGCCCGGAGTGTGGTCACCGGAGCGGCGAGGAAGGGTAGCGATAGGGTTAAGAATAATTTTTTTAAAGGTTGATGCATCAGAAAAAGGATTTAAATGAAGAGATATGGAGCGAAATCTGCTCCGTGCATTCATCGATAGCATGGCCAATGCTTTTCGTAATGGCGTTCCGGCCGGCCTCCTTCCCGGTAGTATTCAATGTTTGGTATGTCAAAGCTTCCTGATGGCGCTTCCCGTAAAGATGCTTGCTGCAGCTCACTTTTGGGATAGGTTTTTGAGGAACGATGGAATATTGTTTATGAGCCTGAGGATATAATTTTTTTAATCATAAAATGGATCAGGGATGAAGATGCCCGTTAACCATATCAGCAGGCAAGGGCAGGGACAAAAAGACAAGGGACTGTCCGCAAGCCGGACAGTCCCTTGTCTTTTATAAGTAAGCGGTATGCTATTGCTGCAGCATCAGCTCGCTGATGTATTTCACCGGTGCGCTGCCATAGCTCAGGAATTGCTCGTGGAAGGCGCGCAGGTCAAATTTGTTGCCCAGGCGCTGCTTCATCGCTTCCCTTAAATTGTAGATCGCCTGGTAGCCGCTGTAATAGCTGGTAAGCTGCACATTGGTCACGCTTACCCGTTTCCATTTGCCTTCCGCTTCGGCCTGCTGCTGAAAGGCTTCTTTGGTCAGCAGGTGCAGGGCTTCTTCTTTGCTCATCTGCCCGGCATGCACGCTATAGTCCAGGATGGTATTGCATACGGTGCGCAGATGCCATTTATACCACATCAGCCACATTTCGGGCTCATTGTTGCCATAGCCGTTTTCGAGCATCATTTGTTCTGTATACACGGCCCATCCTTCTATCATAGCGCCGTTGCCGAAGATCGATTTGATGATGCTGGGCGAGCGGTTGGCATATACCAGCTGGGTATAGTGCCCCGGTATGGCCTCATGGATGTTCAGTATCTGGAGGATGTAGTGGTTGTATTCTCTCAGGTAGCTTTCCGCTTTGGCGGCGGGCCATCCGGCCAGGCTTCCTACGTTGTAATAAGTATTGCCGCCCTTGTCGTAGGGCCCGGGCGCGCTGATGGAGGCGCCGGCGACACCGGCCATATAAGCGGGCTCTTTGCGGATCACCAGCGGTTTGGTCGAGTCGATATCCAGCAGGTTCTTTTCCCGGATGAAGCGGATCAGCTGGGGGATCTGCTTTTCGATGGCGGCCTGGAATTCATCGGGCTTTACATGATTGGCCGAAAGGGTGTCGATCATTTTGCCGATCAGCTCCAGGATATCGGCAGGGGCTGTTGTGCTGCCGAAATATTTTGGCCAGAGCTCACGGCTGATACGGGCCATCTCTCCATGCAGGTAGTGCTTGCGGGCCACGGCTGCAGCATAAGTCTGTTCTGCGGTAAGCGAAGACTGGATCTCGTATCTGAACTTGTCTTCGTATAAGGCTTTGCCCAGGCGGAAATCACGCGGTGTATAGTTTTTCCAGCTTTTCAGGTGAGCGGTATACGCTTTTACAGCGGCGGCAGCCTTTAGCGCCGACTGGCGCATGTTGTCCTTTTCCTGCGGTGTAAAGTCAGCCTTTGCCAGGGAATCGATAAAGTCTTTTTCCAGCACATAGAGGCCGCCCTCGTTCTGATCGATACCCAGCTGCTTCAGCTCGGCAACCGGATTCCTGAGCTGTTGCTTTGCCGCTTCGTAATAAGCGGGTATCTGCTGTATCCTGCTGTAGCAATCGGTGAGCCTGCTTTTCAGCGGCGCGTAATTTTCCGACAGCATAAAAGCGATAAGACCGGTAACATTATAAGCAGAGGGATTCCATTCTCCCTCTTTCAGGGTCTGAAGGCTCCACTGCCGTGACAGCAGGTAATTTTCGATCATCCGGTAGTCCGTCTGGTGCGAAGGCGTAAGCCGGGCCGGGTCAAAGGCTTTAAGGCGATCCAGCTGTGCCGTGTAGAATGCCAGGCTGGCCTTTTTTGTGGCCTCATCGGGAATAGTGAGCTTCGCATCGTACTTGTGATAGCCCATTTGCGTAGCCCATTCGGGTTCCTGCGCCCACAACGCTTCTTCAAACTGGCTGCAGTAGCTTTTAAAGCCGGCATTGACCGGATCGTCGGCGACAGCATTGCGCTGCGTGTCTTTGTTACCGGTGCCGCCGCCGTTACAGGCGGTAAAAGCCACCAGTGGAAAGGAAAGATACAGTAATGTCTTTTTTATCATAAACCGTTTAATGAATTGAGAAGATAGCAATAGCCGAAGGGCAAAGCATTGTTGCCCCGCTGCTGCGAAGATAATAAAGTCGGTTGTGGAACAGGAAGCTGTTTTATGTCATACGGTGAAACCGTCTATTGCATAAAGCTGCGGATATAGCCATTGACCTGCTGCGCTTTTTCCCATTGCAGGAAATGGCCGCATTGTGAAATAAGGTGCACTTCCGCCTGCTGGAAATGTACGGCAGTCGACTCCGCCAGCTTTTTGGTCGAGATGGGATGGATAAACCGGTTGGGGATCAGGTTATCCCGTTCTCCGAAAAGGATAAGCACCGGTAGCGCGATATCGCCCAGCTGATCGAATACCGGCTCGTCGAGCATGGCATTGATGCAGCGGTCGATCATATAGCGGTAGTGCGAGCGGTCCTGCAGCTTCATCAGGTCTACCAGCTGCTGCGTGAAGGCCGGCGCATTATCGGGCATGATGTAGAAGCTGTTCTGTATCGCTTTGCGCAGGCTGTTCTCTTCATTGCTTACCAGGTCGACAAAGTACATGGTATTGCGGTACAGGCTCTTTTCCCATTCATTAAAGGTCTCGAAGCCTGCCGGTGCGCACAGGATCAGCCCTTTCAGCATGTCGGGATGCAGTTGGGCAAACGTAAGGCATATTTGTCCGCCCATAGAGTGGCCGGCAAGGTAAAGGTTCTTCAGCTTTTTCTTTTGGACGAAATCGCAGATCGCTTCTGCGAAAAAATGCATGCTGTAAGGATATTCGCCTGTAGAAGAAAGACCGTTGCCCGGCAGGTCGATGGCAATACAGCGATGGTATTGGCTCAGGTATTCGATATTCCGGCTCCATCCCAGCAGGGAATGGCCCAGCCCATGCACGAAAAGAATAGTCGTATCTCCCTTACCTTCATCCACATAAGCAATTTCTACAGCGTCATGTAATATTTTCTGGCGATGGACCGGGTAAGGATAGCTAACGTTTGCCGTCATGATCGTGAATTAGTGAACAATCTTGCCCCTGGGGCAACAGGCTGCAAATGTAATAAACGCGACAGGATTTGTTTATTTCTTTTCTGTTGCCGGTCCGGACAGGCCGCGCCGGTACACTTTGCGGGGATACAGGATATAGTACCAGACGATAAAGGCCAGCGAAGCCAAAAGGATCAGCAGGCTTAAAGCAACCGGCATACCGGTATGTCGGGTAACATAGCCCTCAAAGAAGGCGGCAACACATAGTATAGGAATCAGCGATACCATGATCTTGATGCCGTCCCTGGCGCCCCGCTTGAACGATACGATACGGGAATAGGTACGGGGAAACAGGATGGAATTGCCCATGACCATGCCGGCGCCGCCCCCGAGAATGATCGCGGAGATCTCGAGCGTACCATGGACAAAGACGACGAGTATCGACCGGAAGCCGAGATTGTGCGCAAAGAACATCTGCTCAAAGGAGCCCAGCATCAGGCCGTTGCTGAAGAGCACGTAGAGCGTGCCTAAGGAGCAGAAGATGCCCAGGGTAAAGCTCATCAGCACCACTTTAATATTGTTCCAGGCAATGGTCAGGAACATGATCAGCTCGTTCTGGGATTTATAGACGCCGAAGGGATCGCCTTTGGCGATGTTCTCTTCCGTCATATTCACGTAACTATCGCCCAGTATGCTGCGGATAAAGGTCGGGTCCTGCCAGGAAGAAAAGGCGCCCATAGCCACGAAGGCCATAAAAAAGAGAAAGGCGAAGAGCAGCACTTTCCGGTTGCGATACAGGATCAGGGGTAGCTCGGTGCCGAAGAACAGGAAGAGCCGGTTGCTTTTTTCTTTCTTGTTCTTATAGATGGAAAGGTAAATGCCGGCAGCAATGCTGTTGATATATTTGACCGTTTTGCTGAAGGGATAATGCGTCTTGGCATAGCCCAGGTCGTCGACCAGGTAGGTGAAGCGTTTCGCCAGCTCGTCGGGGTCTTCGGTCTCCTGCTGGTAGCTGTCCCAGCGTTCCTTATTCTGTTTGATAAATTGTCCTTCGCGCATGAAATGGATCAGCAATTTGCCGGCAAATTACGACGGCTGGTGAACAGGATCAAATTCTTCCGGATCAGGAAGCGACAGATCACCTGGATGTAAAGGTTATCGGGTAATATTTGCCGGCTACCCAATAGTCGAGAAAGCTGGCATAATACTTGCTCCCGGGGTTGCCCGATTGTCCTCCCGGGTAAACACCGTAGGCTTCTATCCCGTCCGGCCTCATCTTGACGATCATGCGCCAGCTGGGGCCGTGGTCATGTTTCATCGCATTAATGGTATTGCCCCAGCCTCCCGTTTTCAGCTGCTCAAAGCTGAACGCAGGCAGCCGCGCCAAATGGGTGACCGATGTGTTTTTCACGCGGTACCAGGCAGCTCCTCCGCTGTTCTCCAAACTTTTGATGCTGTCCAGCGTTTGCTTATAGCTAAGTGCCAGCATTTCTTTAAGACCTTCCTTTTCCGGCGTTGTTATGTCATCGTAATATTTTGAAACGGAATCGGAGAGCAGCAATTGCATCGTCCTTTCCGAAGAAGGGTAGAGCTTGTCGGGAAAACTACGGAACTCGTCTTTCCAGATGTTGTTGTACAGGAAAGCATACCAAAGCTGGAAGAAAGTAGCTTCGACACTTTCGGCGCCCAGCTCGTTGTGATAACCGGGCGAAGGGCCTGCATCCCTGAGGCTGGTCGGTGGTTTCATCAGGCCCGAAAGCATATAGGACAGATAGCTCCAGCTGTTGTTCTGCAATGCCATCATCCTGCCGGCATCCTGCTTCAGGCTGTCGTCGTCCAGGAAGTGATTAATCTCCCAGCTTCTGAACTCTGCAAAATCGCCGTTGTACCAGTAGGGATAGCTGTCGTCGGTTACTGCCTGGTTGGCGCTGGCCAGGTAACCCTGCGGCGGATTGAGCACATGAGGATTTTCCCGCATGGGTATGGTGTCGCCCCAGAGCGTCGCCGATATGTCTCCGCGCATTACATATTTACCCTGGTCTTTCCACTTGTTGATAAAGCGTCCCTGTCCCCAGAGGGCGATATTGCCCCGCCTGTCGGTATAAATAAAATTCTGGGCCGGGCATTCGAAATGCTGTATGCCGGCTACAAATTCTTCATAGTTGCGGGCCCGGTTGTACAGGTATACCGACAGCAGCTCGTTGGTTCCTCGGTGTGCCATCCAGGTTACCGCCAGCATCTTGCCGCTGCCCGAAGGCTCAGGAAAGTGTTCGTCATAGATGACCGGACCGTGAACAGTAAAGCGTACGGTATCGATAAAAGGGTTGTCCTTTCCTTTGATATAGATGGCTTCGCGGCGCTCGTTGAAAGGGATTTCTTTGCCATCGAAAACATACAGGCGCGGATCGGTGCTTTTGATCTCGTAATAATCCTTGACATCACGGTAATTGTTGGTCACACCCCAGCTGATGCTGTCGTTGAACCCGATGATAATGCCCGGTGCGCCCGGAATGGATACACCGTAGCAATTGATGCCGGGCGCCGTCAGCTGGACCTCGTACCATATGGAAGGCAGGTTGAGCCCAAGATGCGGATCATTGCAGAGTATCGCTGCGCTGTCGGAGGTACGCGCCCCGCTCAGCGCCCAGTTATTGGAGCCGATACCGGAAGCGCTTTTGATGATGGCGGCCGCATTGCGCGCTGTATCGCCTTTCGTGCGTGCCGTATCGAAGCGGCTAAAGAGCTGGCCGGCGGGCACAGCCGGTACGGCAAGCGAAGCCGGAGCAAAGGCGGTGCCTGCAGGGATCACAGTTTTGCTGTCCTTTATTTTTTCGGGAAAGAGATTGTTGAGCTCAGCGGCAGGCAGCGCATCGTGCAGGTAGCTCATGGCAATATCGTCGATGTTGCCGGTAAGGTCGTCGGCCATATACTTCAGCAGCAACGCACATTTCAGGTTGGTCCAGGATTCGGGGGCAAAGCCCATCAGCTTGTACTCGATGGGATAATCCTGGTAGCGCAGCCGGCTGATGTACAGGTTCACACCTGCGGTATAGGCATTGAGGATCTTTTTGGTGACGGGATCGGCTTCCATTGTCTTCAGCGAGTTCTCAGCCGCCCACACCATGCCTTTGCGGCGTTGCCTGCGGTCAAAATCAAATGCCTTCTCACCTGCTACTTCGCTGATCCTTCCGGCAGCGGCACGGGTCTGCATATCCATTTGCCACAGGCGATAATAAGCATGCAGAAAGCCCTGGGCTTTGTACAGGTCTTCATCGCTGGCCGCCCGGATATGCGGCACCAGCCTTTCGTCGAGGCTGACGCTTAATGGTCCCGAGGCTTTCCAGGGCAGTGCGGGTGGGGCGGTTTGCGCCACCGGTTCGGCATTGGCCCAGAAACCTTTTACGGGATCAAGCAGCTTGCCCAGGGCAGGAACCGAGCCCAGCGGCCGGTTCAGCAGCAGGATCCAGGCCAGGCAGCAGGCCAGCGCGAGAAAGAAGATGAAGAAACGCATACAGCAGTAAAGTTAATCATAAACTAAATATCATGTTTGCGCACCTTTGCGGACAGAAGGCCTCGCCCGCTATGGACTTCCGGTGAGGGGCGACTCCGTTAAATCTATGCGGATGCTTGTTAAAAACAATAGGGTGTCGGTGCCAGAACCTACATTTGTAGCCCACATCGACCGGCATGCGCGCAATACTGATCACTTTATGTTTCCTCTTTACAGGCATTACCTGGGCTTCAGCGCAGAAGAAAGTGTCGCTGAGCGGCTATATAAAGGATGCTTTATCGGGAGAGAACCTGATCGGCGCTGCCGTCTATATTAAAGAGACCCAGACCGGTGTTACCGCCAATGCCTACGGCTTTTATTCTATCAGCATCCCAGCGGGCAGCTATTCGATATCGGTAACCTACATGGGTTATGATACCCGGACGCAAACGATAAACCTTATCGAGAACAAGACGCTGAATATAGAGCTGCAGCCCGGGGGAAAAGAAATTGCCGAAGTTGTGGTCAGCGATGAAAGAAAAGATGAGCATGTCCGGGGTACCCAGATGGGCACTATCAGCCTCAGCACCGAGCAGATCAAAAAGCTGCCGGTGATCTTTGGCGAATCTGACATCCTGAAAGCGATCCAGCTGCTGCCCGGCGTGCAATCGGCAGGAGAGGGCAATTCCGGCTTTTATGTGCGGGGCGGTGGTCCCGATCAGAACCTGGTGCTGCTCGACGATGCAGTGGTCTACAATACAGGTCACCTGTTCGGGTTCTTTTCCATCTTCAACTCCGATGCCATCAGGAATACAACACTGATCAAGGGCGGTATGCCCGCCAACTACGGCGGGCGGCTGTCGTCGGTGCTGGATGTATCGATGAAGGATGGCAATATGAAGGAATACCATGCCGAGGGCGGACTGGGCCTCATTGCTTCCAGGCTTACACTCGAAGGGCCTATCGTCAAGGATAAAGGATCTTTTATGCTGTCGGGCCGCAGGACTTATGTGGACCTGATAGCACAGCCTTTCCTGAAAGGTGAGACCAAAGGCTCGGGCTATTACTTTTACGACCTCAACCTGAAAGCCAATTATATCCTGGGTACCCGTGACCGGCTCTACCTCAGCGGCTATTTCGGCAGAGATGTGTTTCGCTTCAACAGCAGCGAAGGCACCTTCAAAGCGCATATTCCCTGGGGCAATGCTACCGGTACCTTGCGGTGGAACCACCAGTTCAACGATAAGCTCTTTGTCAATACGACATTGGTATATAACGATTACCAATTCGAGTTCAACGGCTCGCAGAACGACTTCGACGTGCGCTTCCATTCCGGTATCCGTGACTGGAATGGTAAGATAGATTTTGACTACTACACTGCTTTCAACCATCACTTCAAGTTCGGGCTGAACTATACTTATCACCGGTTTACGCCTAACCAGGTATCGGGGCGGAGCGGAGAGACCGAATTCTCACCCGACAATGCGCTGAAGAAATATGCGCATGAAGCGGGGATTTACCTGCTCGATGAATTTGACCCGGCCCCATGGCTTAAGGTGAACGCCGGTATCCGCTATTCCTACTTCGGGCAGGTGGGGCCCTATACCGCTTATGATCTCGACGATAATGGTAACCATCTCGACAGCACCAGCTATGCTCCCGGCAAGCTGATAAAAGGGTATGGGGGCTGGGAGCCCCGGCTGAACCTGCGCTTTGCCATCAATCCTCTTACCTCCGTTAAAGCCAGCGTCAGCCGCAGCTTTCAGTACATCCACCTGGTATCGAACAACGGCACCACCTTGCCTACCGATATCTGGGTGCCCAGCACGGCTATCGTGCAGCCCCAGAAATCCTGGCAATACTCTCTGGGCATCTTCCGCAACTTTTTCGACAACGCCCTGGAAACCTCTATAGAGGTTTATTACAAGGATATGCAGAACCAGATCGAATACCGCTCAGGATATACACCTACTTCCTTCCGCGATCCGGAGCTGGACTTCGTATTCGGAAAGGGCAGGGCTTACGGGGCCGAGCTCTTTATCAACAAGACGAAAGGAAAGTTTACGGGCTGGATCGGCTACACTTTGTCCTGGACCAACCGGGTTTTTCCTGATCTGAACGATGGAGAGCGTTTCCCTGCCAAGTATGACCGGAGGCACGACCTGTCGCTGGTGGGCAGCTATGAGTTCAATAAGCGCTGGACGCTCTCCGGCGTCTTTGTCTTTGGTAGCGGCAATGCGATCACCCTGCCTACCGGTTACTATTTTATAGGACAGTCGCTGATCCAGGACTACAGCAAGCTAAACCAATACCGCATCTTCCCGTATCATCGCCTCGACCTCTCCGTGATCTATACCCCCAAAGGCGATAAGCCGGCCAAACGATGGAAAGGAAGCTGGGCCTTCTCCATCTATAACGTGTACAACCGCTTCAATCCTTACATTCTTTATGTTTCGACCAACGGCAACCTCATCAATGGCGCCAGCGTTAAGGTAAAACAGGTTTCCATCTTCCCCATTATTCCCAGCATTACTTACAATTTTAAATTCTGAGCAATGCGTAAACCTTTACCGGAAAGGAATTCCGGCGGCAACCATTTGTTCCGCTGCTTTCGGAGCCGGTTACCCGCTTTCGTCAGCTTTCCATTCATAAATCAGGCAGGTGTAAAGAAATATTAAGCGTCTTTTCCAGTAATGTGCTTGTTTCCAATTGCTTTTGTAGTACCCCACCAATGTACCTCCTGTAAAATGGGCTTGCAGCATGCCGCTATATTGATTAATCTTGTCCTTTGGTAGCGGTTCTCCCATAAGTTAGAAATCCTGTTAACTTTTCTTTAGGTAATAAAAATAGTACAGGTAAAAAGCAACTCCTTTAAACCGGGGATTGTTGTGCTTCACGTATACCCTATGCATTGAAAAACATACCATGGAGGAGGAAATCTATAACAAAGCAGATCACCGAGCTGCTGCGAAAAAAGAAAATACTGATCGAAAAGCTGAATGAGCTGCTGCGCCATGTGAACGACCATCGTCAGCCTCAGCCGGGCAATAATGGTAAACCCGACCACCCGGAGGACAATCGAAAAGGCGGCAGCAGGGAATAGCCTTCTTCCTGTTTAGCCCGGCTCGCCTTCCAGCTCCAGGAGCTGGTATATTTTGCGCACATCATCCATCAGACCGCGGTCGTCGGCATAGGCCCACAGGTGATCATTACCTTTATCAAAGCAGAAGCGGATATACCCGTAATTGTTGTCTGTAGCCTGCATATAGGTAAAGGAGCTGATCTTTGCCAGGTTAATAACTTCCCTGAGTTTCCCGTTGAAGATCATAGGGCGGGGTGCAATGAATTTTGGCATTATTATTGCGGTGATTTTGCTGTAAAAGGAAATACGCCTCAGACGCGGCCGGAAGCTAAAACAACATTTTTTCCCTTTGCCCGCGTCAAGGAACAACAAAGCTAAAGCCAATCGATCATTTTTAGGGAAAAGCCGGTCATTTTCCGGGAAAAATCCCCCTTTTTTAAACGAGTGTATTGAATGTTCGAAAATGGCTGGATATTTGTCTCCGGATCAACCGTATTGCCCCCACTCCTATGAAAGTTCGAAGTTGTAAACCCCTGTCCCGGATTCTTTCCGTATTGTTCCTTTCTGCGCTTTTATTTTCCTGCTCTTCTTCTGAAAATGGCGATCACGGCGGTATCGGCAGTCTTTTTTCTTCAGATTTCGTCGATAAGGAAGCCTTTGCCCGGCAGCTGAGCGCCGGCCTGACACCCTTGCCGTCTGATGATTCCGCCTTTCATGCCCGGTTGCTGAAGGAAAATGAGCTCAACGTCAGCTATGCCTACCACCTGGGTAAGAACGAGCCGCTTTGGTTCAATGAGCAAGGCCTGAAGAAAGGTGCCGAAGAATTGTCCCGGCAACTGAACCAGCTGTGGGACGAAGGACTGGAGCCCGGTAATTATAAGGTTGGCTATATCGAACAGGCATTGACATGGCTAAAAAATAAAAAGGAAGGCTCTTTTCCCGTGGACAGCATTGTGGCCTGGGATAAAGCCTTTACCACTGCCTGGCTGCAGGCCGCCAGGGATCTGCTGCTCGGCGGCAAAGAGATCCATCGCGGCGACTCACTATGGTATGCCCGTAACGATACTGCTTTTAACGGCGCAGCTTACCTGGCGCGTGCGCTGAAGAGCAGCGATGAATTCCCCACGCTGGATAGTTTCCGTCCGGACATCAATGAATACCTGCAAATGAAAAAGGCTGTAGTGCAATGGTCCCGGCTGAAAGAAGACAGTACATACCTGGCTGCCAAAAAGAGCCTTGCTTTCGGCACGCCGGATAGTAACCTGGCCCAGGTGCTGGATAAGGAGCTGGCTGGCATAACCTTCCCCGGTAACGATACCTTAAATGAGACCGGCCGCCGCCTGGCCGCTTACCAATATTACCGCCAGCTGCGGATCACCGGTAAGCTGGACAGCGCCACCTATTCCAGCCTGAAGCGCAGTCCCGACGACTATATCCACAACCTGCAGCTCAATATGGACCGCCTGCGCTCCCTGCCGCGCCAGGCCGGCGCTGAGCATGTATGGGTTAATATTCCCTTGATGGAAGTGAACTATTACCGCGACAACGAGGTGAAGTTCCATAGCAGGGTAGTGGTAGGCAAGCGCGCCCGGCAGACACCAACGCTCTGGGCGCCTATGGCCAACGTGGTCTTCAACCCGCCCTGGGGAGTACCGCCTACCATCCTGCGTAACGATGTAGGCCCCGGTGTGGGCCGCTCGGGAGCAGGTTACCTGGCCCGCAAAGGCCTGCGGGCTTATGATGCCCAGGGTCGTGATGTTACCGCTTCTGTAAACGGATCGAATTACCGCCGCTTTTCTTACCGCCAGCCTCCGGGTGCGCACAACTCTCTCGGCGAGGTCAAATTCAACCTGCCCAACAAATGGGATATCTACCTGCACGACACGCCGCACCGCGAAAATTTCAGCTCCAGGATGAGGGCGCTCAGCTCCGGCTGTGTGCGCGTACAGAACCCTAAACTATTGGCAGAAGCGATATTGGAAGACCGCAGGTTTACACCGGAGAAGATAGATTCTATTATCCAGACCCGGCGCACGCGCTTTGAGCAGTTAAAACGGAACCTGCCGGTATACATTGTTTACCTCACCGTTGCTTCCGACAGCACGGGGAACCAGTTGCGTTATCTTGAAGACGTTTATGGCCGCGATGCCCGGATGAAGAAAGTTTACGGATATTAATTGTTTCTCCGAATACAGTAACACAACGGCCACCCGGATGCATGGGTGGCCGTTGTGTTGATGCCGGTCGGGACGTGCAACGGCCTGAACGGCGGCTGGATATGTATCTTCCTACGTAATGCTGGTTTTGCTCCTACGGAGCAATTTATGTTTGTTCGTACTGGCGCTACAAACGTTTGGCTCCGTAGGAGCCCTATAGCGCGTATAAGTATAGGATCATCTGCAAATCACCTTCCTGTCCTATAGGATCGGGAAGGCCTGAGCATAAGCGGTACTGGTTTGGGCTGTGTTACCTTGCTGTTTCGTAATGATTGAAGTGCTCATAACAACATTCCGCACACTTCCTGTAATTCCCCCAATTTTTCCGCTTGATCCCTTACTCTTTTATACTGATTGGTTTAAATGTGAAAGAGAATATCAAGGTTCGTTAAAACGCCTTGAATTAGAATACTGTCATTATGATTGAACCAGGTAGGAAACAATCTGTAGCCAACTTTGTTATTTTCAAAGCTTGCAGTAAGGAACTGCCATCGACATGAGTAAGAATGTAGAAACTATCATTAACCTGTACGAAGGTTTGGGGAATACCGGAAGTATATAGGATCGGTTATGTCGTCGATACCACAGCCAGCAGGGCATCGCGGAAGCTGTTGCCCAGTGGAATTTCCGCCTTGTCCATGTCCAGGTGGATAATATTGCCTTCGATGGCCTTGATCGCATTCAGCGCAATGATATATGACTTGTGTACCCGCATAAAACGGTTGGAAGGCAATTGCTCTTCCATTGCCTTCATGGTATGGTGCGTCACGATGGTCTGCGTCGTGGTGTGGATCTTCAGGTAGTCTTTCATGCCTTCGATATAGCGGATATCAGCATAGTTCACCTTGATCAGCTTGCCATCGGCTTTGATGAAGAAATAATTCTTTTCCTGGGTATTGACCTGCACCGGGCTGTGGGGCTGGCCCAGGGGCAAACTAGTGTCTTCCGGTATCGGCGGTATTGTTTTGCCGTTATGGCTCAGCTGGGCCGCTGCTTTTTTTACCGCCTTCAGAAAGCGGTCGAAGGGAACAGGCTTCAGCAGATAGTCAACCACATCGAGCTCGTAGCCTTCAAGCGCATATTCGGTATAGGCTGTCGTCAGGATCACAGCCGGCGGGTCTTTCAGCGAACGCAGGAAATTGAGCCCGCTTACCACAGGCATATTGATGTCGAGAAAAATAAGATCGATCGTATTCTTATGCAGGGCTTCGAAAGCTTCCATGGCATTGCTGCTCTGCTGCACCAGGTTGAGCGAAGGAATCCTGGCGATGTGGGCCGCCAGCACCTCCTGCGCCAGTGGCTCATCATCTACGATGAGGCAATTGAGTTTCGGAAGATCGGTATACATGTACGAAGGCTGAAAGTATTTTGTTCTTTCTCAACCGTAAAGTTAAGTCCTGAATACAACAAACGTTGCAAATCCTCGTGAATTCTTTGCGTTTCGGCAGTCACCTGGTCTTCTCCGTCAGTGCTGAGCTCTACGGCGACCTGTATCTCTTTTTCTTCCAGCAGCAGGTACATCAGCAGCGACCAGCTGCCTCCCGGCCGGAAGGTAGACAGCAGAGGTTCGGCAATATTGATCAATGACAGCGGTACAATACGGGCATTGGTGATATCGCCTTCTGTTTCAAGACTACAGGTATTCTCCTGTCCCGGCAGTACATTGTGCAGCCGCATCAGATTGCTTAGCTGTGCCAGCTCCTCTTCCAGGGTCACCAGCCGCTCCTTGCTACGGTACAGGCGATAACGCAGCACATCGGAAAAGCCGACTACAGATTCGGGCGCATGCTCATCCTGCTGCTCGGTCAGTCCGATGATGCCGTCGAGCGAGCGTACCATAAAGGTAGGGTTCATGCGGGTTTTCAGCAGGTGCAGCTCTGTAGCCAGCTTCTGGTCCTGGTTAACCGCTGTTTCCTTATGGGTAGAGATGCCTTCGAGCAGCTCCATAAAATACAGCAGGCAGGCAAAGCCGATAAAGCCGTTGATAAAGCTGAAATAGCTACGGGAGAGCGAAACAACAGGATGGTGCGTATCGTAGATCGTGCTGAGCGCCGGAAGACGGGGATGCGCCCAGGTTTTCAGTACCAGGTCCAGCAGCGGGAAGGTTGCGGCCATCAGCAGCAGGATGGTCCAGAACCGGCGGTAACGGTTCAGCTTAAAGCAGTAGGGAATGAGGTAGAGACAGTAAATGTAGAAGAAGATAAGAAAAGGTGTTGTCAGCGCGATTACCAGCAATGCTTTTGCGAGGGTTATTTGCGACAGGCTTTCGATCATTTCGATCATATTGGCAAACCAGAAGATGAGGATGAACAGCACATGGATCAGCCAACGGCCGCGCCGGAAATAGATGCCCCGGTTTTTCCGGATCAGCTCCCTTTCAATATAGTTATGAATGCTCATGCGTCAGAGTTCCAGGTTGAGGTAAACACTATAGTCCTTGGGCGACTCGCTCAGGCGCAGCTTATGCCGGTCGGGATAAAGAATATCGAGCCGGCGCCGTACGTTGCGGATACCGATACCGCTATGCTCTTTGATCGCACGGCTTTGATCCTGCTGGCCCGCCGGAGGCTTGCTGTTGATCATTTCCAGCGACAGGGTATTGTCCATGATCAGCAGCTTAATGTGCACGAAAGCATGGCTGATCCCTGCTTTGACGCCATGCTTGAAGGCATTTTCGATAAAGTTGACCAGGAGCAGGGGCGCAATCTCTTTGTCCCCGGGATCACCCGTTATCATAAACTGTATATCCACCTGCTCCTGCTTGTTCCGTACTTTTTCGAGGTTGATATAATTTTTCAGAAAAGCGATCTCGCCGCTTAGCGAGACAGCATCTTTCTTGCATTCTTCCAGCATATAGATCATCAGCTCCTTCAGCTGGCGCGTAATGAGTGTGGCGTCGTCCGAATGGCTGAGGGTAAGCGAATAGATATTGTTGAGCGTGTTGAACAGGAAGTGCGGGTTGATCTGTGTTTTCAGGAAGTCTGTTTCTGCCTTTAGCTTGTCCGACAGGACTTCGCGGTAGCGGTTGAGTCCCTTTTGCTGGTCATAGAGATCCATAAAATAATAAAGGGAGAAAAAGAACATGGCGGTGACGCCTGAGATCGTAGCAAAGCCGAAAATGGTCAGGATCATGCCGCTGTCCTTTATTTCCCGGCTGGCTTTGTTCAATCCGTAGTTGAGACCGACATAAGCGCCGGCAGCGGCAACAATGAAAAACCAGAGCAGGAGGTTAAGGATAAGCCCGATCCAGATATACCGCCGCTGCTTTTTGTACCGGGCATAAGGAATTACGTACAGCAGGAAAAAGTACACCATAACGGACCCCAGCAGGGAGCCGATGACGGCCACCAGCAAGCCCGGAGGATCCTGTGCGTCCTGGTTGCCGATCCTAATGGTAACACTGCTGTTATTGGCCTGACTCGCATGGAACCCGAGACTGAAATCCTCAAACACGTTGAAGCAGAGGTACCAGAGTGAAATGAGCCAGGCGGCAACGTGAAACAGGTACCGCTTGTTACCGAAGATCGTTTCCCGCTGCAGGCGCAGCTCTGCCTTGAGCTTTTTATTGATGTCGAATAAAGCCAAAATGAAAAGATATAGGATGACAGGGGTGAATGCGGTATCCAAAACTACGCTGCCGGCAGCTATTTGCTCCGGCAATTCGCCCCTTATTGGTTAATTTTCGACAAACATCGCCTTTCTTTCGACAAAACGAAAATTCTTTCACGGCGCGGCTTTGTCGAAAAATTACCGGCGCACGTCTAATTTGTCTGTTCCGGCGCAGCATACCGCAGTATGTTTGCATAACAATCACAACAAATAAACGATACCGCCCCTTTTTACCCTAAGCACAGATCGGATGGCCACTGCCCCTATAACCTTATTACCATGCTTACCCTAAGAATAGGAAAAATGAAAAATTTTCGCAACACCATCTTTTTCGCCCTGCTGCTGCTGACCGCCTTCGTGATGACGAATTGCAGCAAAGCCAACGCTGCATCATCTGTGCGGCCGGCGGCTACCACTGCACCCTTGCTGGTATACGATCGGGTATTGAACCCAACGATCGGCATTGCGGCCGATCCCGGTGCCATCGGCAGCAGCTATAGCATTGTCGATGGCCGCGGGCGCGTGGTGCTCACCGGCACCATCCGGTCGGGGAAAACCTTCCGTATTCCCACCGGAAAGCTGGGTAACGGCGCCTATCGCTTCCGTATAGGCGACCATGTGATGCAGGAATTCGTGATCCGTTAACCTGCGCTGATTCTAAAAAAGCCATTATGCGTTACCTGACCTATTTCACAGAAGACCGGCACCGCCTGGATATCACCAATTCCTGGCTGGGCGAAGAGAAGATCTACTACGACGGACGGCTGGTGTCCCGCAATACCAGCATATTCGGCAGCATGCATGAGTTTACGGTAACAGAGGGAGAGCAGGAAACCTGGTATCGTATCCAGATAGAATATAAATGGCCCTTACGGATAGGCTTCGATATTTACCGTAATGGTAAAGCCCTGCTGCTGTCCTGATACGCCCTTCGATAACGTAAGGGTAGATATCATCGAGTAAAAGAAGAATGTTTGGAAAAATTAGCTTTTCATAGCAAACGGAGGGCTCGTATCTTCCGTCTTGCTTTAAGGTAGCGTCTGTATCATGATACGCTAAATAGTCAACCAGAGAAAAATGCCGGTCTCCCCGCCGGCATTTTTTTATTTTTGAATCTCCGGACCGTATACCTGGCGGCATGCAGTCGCGGCTTACGCTCAGTGCCACAGGGCGGCAAAATTTGCAGCTCGCTGTATCTTTATCTCGCTATTATAGCTCCGCAGGAGCCGAACGTTTGCAGCATCATAATAAGCCAATATAGCCTTGCCCCATAGGAGCAAAACCAGGGCTGCCAGGGAATATCCGCATCCAGTCGCCGTTCAGGCTGCTACGCATCCCGACCAGCCTGCAGCGCTATTGGCGGCTGTAATGATATTCGCGGGTTTTAAAGGCTTCCCCTGCGCCCTGTTGATATTGTTCCACCTGGAAGTTGTCCTTATCCATAAACCTGATGATGTAGCGATGCCCGCCGGCCGCATCGCATACCGGGCTTAGGCTGGCCGATCTTCCCGCTTCGGTCCAGGAGCCTTGTGCCGTCTCGTTTGCCGTACCTGCCGAACTGAGCCAGACCAGGCTAAAGCGGTCGCCCGGCTCGTCATAGCCAAGGGTCGCCCATTCCTCGAAAGCGCCTCTGGGGCCTACGCCTGTCTGCGACCATTGCAGGAAACGATCGCCCAGCACCATGTTGAGCACCGCAGTGAGCGTATATTTTTCGGGATCGGCTTCAGCCTGGCTCCATTCGCTTACCTCTACCGTCCAGGTACCTTCATATCGCGCCAGGAAGCGATAAATATGCTCCGGCGACGATGCGGCAGCGGCTTTGGCAGCTTCATTGTCCTGGGCCAGCAGGCCGGGGTACGGGAGCAGCAGGAGCAGGATAGCGGTCAGCAATGCTTTCATAGGCTGGGGTTGAGCAGAACGTTATGTTACAAATATAGCTGAAGTGAACGCATCTTAATTCAAATTGACGGAAATTGCAAGCCTTATAGTTTTCCCGATGTCTGCTGCCTTGCGTTACTTCATGGTTCATAAACCCTATGATATGGTTTCTCAGTTTGTTAGTCCCGATAAGGTACGGCTGCTGGGCGATCTGGGCTTCGATTTCCCGGAAGGGACACATGCCATAGGACGGTTGGACAGCCATTCGGAAGGGTTGCTGCTGCTGACCACCGATAAGCGGATCACGCGTTTATTGTTCCAGGGCCGCGAGCCGCACCGGCGCAGCTACCTGGTACAGGTACGCCGGGTCGTGAGTCCTGAAAAGCTGGAGCAGCTGCGGCAAGGTGTGCCCATCCGCGTTGGTGTTGACGAATATTATACGGCACGCCCGGTAGCGGTAGCCTTTGCGGAGCAACCTGCGCATCTGCCCGACCTGTGGCCCCATTACCGCGAGGTACCACATTCCTGGCTGCTGATCACGCTGACCGAAGGTAAATTCCACCAGGTGCGTAAGATGGTGGCGGCAATAGGACACCCCTGCAAAAGGCTGATCCGTGTGTCTATTGAGGATATGGCGCTGGGCGACCTGTCGCCCGGCGCAGTGCGGGAGCTGGACCAGCAAACATTTTTCCGCAAACTGAAGCTGGATGCGGAAGAGGAGGGCATGCCCTAACGTTTCTTCTTGGCGCCGCGGGTCTTGGGCTTACCATACTTGGCCATCATCTTGTCCTTGTGGCTGACCTTCTTGTTGGTCTTCTGGTTCTTCGCCGACTTTTCGTGGAAAGCAGGACCTACATCTTCCCGTTTAGGGATTTTAAGCTGGATCTCTTTATGAAAGACCTTCGGCTGCTCATCTTCCGTAAGCTCGGTTGAGATCACCAGGCCGTCCGGCAGCGGCTGTTCGGGGATGGTATAGTGCATCAACGCTTCGATGCTTTCCCGGTAAGGCGTTTCTTTTTCGGTAATAAAGCTGATGGCGATCCCTTTTCTGTCGGCGCGGCCCGTACGTCCTATGCGGTGAATATAGTTTTCGGGCGCTTCGGGAAGATCGAAGTTGATCACATGGCTTACCTCTGCGATGTCGATACCGCGGGCCACGATATCGGTCGCGATGATGAAGCGGAAAGTGCCGTCCTTGAAGGCATTTACCGTATTGAAGCGAAAGTTCTGCTCTTTGTTGGAGTGGATAACGCCGACCTTGCCTTCATATTTTTCAGAAAGGGCCTCATACAGCTGATCTGCCATTTTTTTTGTGGCGGCAAATACCAGCACCTTCGACATGCTTTCGTTTTGCTGCAGCAGGAGATCGAGCAGGTTGACTTTGGTATAAAAATTAGGTACGATATAAGCCGACTGGTCGATATTGGCCAGCGGCGTTCCGGCGGGGGCTGCCTCGACTCTTTCCGGTTGGTTAAAGTAAGTGTCGAGCAGCTGCTCTACATCCTCTGTAAGGGTGGCGGAGAACATCAGGTTTTGCCGGCGCTCGGGCAGCACCTCCATAATGTTGCGCAGCTGCGGCCGGAAACCCAGGTTGAGCATCTCGTCCACTTCGTCGATCACCAGCTTTTTGATGTTCTTCGTCTTTAAGGCGCCGCTCAGGATCAGGTCGTAAAGTCTTCCGGGCGTTGCCACCAGGATGTCCAGGCCATTCATAATAGCTTCGGCCTGCGGTTTCATGTTCACGCCGCCATAGACACCCACCGCCACCAGGCTGCGGTGGGCGCCGAGCTTACGCGCGGCTTCCACCACCTGCACCACCAGCTCGCGGGTGGGTACCAGCACCAGCATCTGCGGAAAACGGTCCTTGGCGAATTGCAGCTGGCGCAGGCAGGGCAGGAGATAGGCAAAGGTCTTGCCCGTACCGGTTTGCGCAATACCGCAAACATCCCTGCCCGACATGATCACGGGAAAGGCGCGCTCCTGGATAGTTGTCGGCACGGTAAGGCCCATTTCGTCCAGCGCTTTCAGCAAAGGCGCGGTCAGGTTCAGATCGGCAAATGTCATAGGGGGAAATATACCTTAAAAAGTGAAGCAAAGATACCACATTAATCGGTCAGCGGCCGGCTTCTTCACGACTGCCGGCATACAGCTCATATTCCAGCAGGCGGCAGTCGATAGTCGCGTTGTAAAATTCGATGCGTCTCCTGGCCTTGAGGCCTATCTTTTTGGCCAGCGCCATATTGCCGGTAAATATATAGCCGTGATAGCCTTTGCAGCGCTGCTTCATGAAGTCGCCGATACGGGCATAGGTCTGCTCCAGCGCATCCAGCTCGCCCAGCCGTTCGCCGTACTCGGGGTTCATCATCATCACACCGTGGCCTTCCGGTACTTCCGTCTCGGCAAAATCGCATATGCCGAAGGTGATCAGCTCTTCTACGCCTGCGGCACGGGCATTTTTGCGGGCATTGCTGATGGCCACTTCGCTGTAGTCGGTGGCCACAATGCGTAATCCGGGCACTTCCCTGATCCTGGTTTCCAGCAGCCCGCGTTCTTCCTGGTAGCGGGTCTCCTCATAATCCCGGAGGTGCATGAAGGCATAGTTGAGCCGGAACAGGCCGGGCCGTGTGTCCGTAGCGATCAGCGCCGCTTCTATAGCCAGTGTTCCGGAGCCGCACATCGGGTTGACAAAGGGATTGCTGCCGTCCCATACGGTAGCCATGATAGTTGCCGCAGCCAGGGCTTCGAGCATCGGCGCGCGGCCGGGGATCTTCCGGTAGCCGTGGCGGCCCAGCGATTCGCCCGAGGTATCGAGGAAGATCTCTGCTTCGTCACCCTTCCAGAAGAGATGGATCACCGCGCCCTTAAGCTCCGGGCCGGTCTCGGGGCGTTCACCCCAAATAGAACGCAGCCGGTCGACAATCGCGTCTTTCACGCGCAGGTTAGCGTACAGGTTATTGTTGATCGTTTCGTGCAATACATTGCTGGTAACGGAAAAGTAGCCGCCTTCAGGCAGCAGGTCTTCCCATGCTGTTTCCAGTACATTTTCATAGATATCGTCAGGATGCCGGGCTTCGAACTGGTCGATACGGAACAGTACCTGGCTGGCACAGCGGAGGTTAAGGTTGAGCTTTATACAATCGTTCAGCGTACCCCTGAGCCTTACGCCGGTAATAAAGCGCTCTCCGACACGGAAGCCGAGCGCTTCGACCTCCCGCTCCAGGTATTCGGAAAGCCGCTTATGACAGGTAATGGTAATGGGCGCAGTTACGGTAAATAAAGACATAGGCGGCAAAAGTAAGCTTTTATCAGGCTTTGCCGGATGGAACTGCCTATAGGCGGCTTAGCCTGTGTACCGCGATACAGCGGAAGCCGTTTCCGCCTTTTGTGTTAATATTGTGCCCTTCGGCCATCAGACTGCACCTTGTATTTATGTTTCCCGTAGCTTTCCATCCTGTCTATGTACACCCGGTTCCTCCCGGGCATCGTTTTCCTATGGAAAAATATGAGCTGTTGCCGCAGCAATTGCTCAGGGAAGGTATCATCGCCGAAAGCGATCTGTTTGCACCCGAGCCGGCAGACCTGGAGCCTGTGTATGCTGTTCATCAAAAAGCTTATGTAGACCGCTTTATCAGCGGCAATCTCGATGCAAAAGAAGCAAGGCGCATCGGCTTTGTTCAATCGCCCTTGCTGGTAGAACGGGAGCTGCGGCTGGTGAACGGAACGCTGGAAGGGGCGCTGAAGGCCCTCGATAGCGGTATCGCTTTTAATATTGCGGGTGGAACACATCATGCCGGTTGCGATTTCGGTGAAGGTTTCTGCATGCTGAACGATCAGGCTGTTGCGGCGCAATACCTGCTGGATCGGGGCTATGCCGGCCAGGTACTGATCATAGACCTTGATGTGCACCAGGGTAATGGAACGGCTCATATTTTCCGGCAAGGACCCCAGGTATTTACCTTTTCCATGCATGCGCAGCACAATTATCCTTTTCATAAAGAGCGAAGCGATTGGGATATCGGCCTGGACGACGGCACTGGTGATGAGCGCTATCTTGCCTTGCTGGAAGAAACCTTACCGGTATTGCTGGACACGGTAAAGCCCGGGTTTATTTTTTATCAGGCCGGTGTGGATATCCTGGCCTCTGATAAAATGGGCCGCATGGCTTGCACTATGGCGGGTTGCCGGCGCAGGGATGAGCTGGTGCTGTCGGCGGCACGAAATGCAGGCATACCCCTGCAATGTAGCATGGGCGGCGGTTATTCACCTGCCATCCGTACGATTGTCGCGGCGCATACGCAAACCTATAGTGTAGCCCGCAGCCTTTATTAGCACTGTTAATCCTTGTTCCCGTAAGCGAGGCGCAGGAAACGGAGCACCTCTTCATTAATATCTTCTGCCTGTACAATCCGTAAATGATGATTGTATTGCTGCTGGCCGGGCACCTGCGCGATCTTCTGAAAGCAGAAATTGTCTTCATAGGCCGTGGCGAAGGGAAGGACCACATGCAGGAATTGCTTGCCCAGCTGCGTGATCCAGGCAATACGGCTCCGGCCGTTGCTGATCCCGACCATGGTTTTGGCAGCATGCAGCGTTACCGGCCCCACGGTTTGAAAGGCCTCCAGGAACTGATCCAGCAGGGCGAGACTATAGGCCGGCTTGCCTGCCAGGAAGGCCTGAACCTCCGGGTCGCGGAACGGTAGCGGGTGCTGTGCCATAGAATAAGCGGTTTTCGTCAACAATTTGAGGCAAGTTAGGTTATTTGTAAGGAAACCAAAATGCATCCCTGTATGGAAAAGCCTGATCAGAAATTATCCTGGGAAGAGATCCGTAAACGCCTGCTGGATGAGTATCCACAGTTGAAAGAAGAAGACCTGATCTATGAAGCGGGAAAAGAAGAAGCCCTGTTGGAGCGGCTGCGGCAGAAACTGGGCAAAACGAAGGAAGAGATCAATTACTGGCTGCACCTTATGGGCTGAATAACGTCAAAAAAATCCGGTATATGTTTGACTACAGTGTTATTACCCCTGTTGCAGCCCGGGAACGGGAATTCTATATCGTTCCTTTGTCCGAAGAGGACCGTTACGTAAGTGTAGAAGGCGCGGCTGCAACCTATGAACCGGCCCGCCTGGACCTGCTGCTGGAAATTCTCAACGGCTACCTGGCTATGGGACAGAAAGCAGATCACTATGAAACAGAGCATTACCGTTACAGCCGGCAGGCGCCGAAAGGCATGCTGGCCATAGCAGTACCCCGTCATGAAGACGACCGGAGTACATAAGCTTCAGAGGGCATGGACGACTACATCATAAAGCCGGTTATACGCCTCTTCCGGAATGTTTTGCTGATTTCCCGCTGCGCCATCCTACATAGGCGCAGCGCCGCTACTTCCATTCCTTATATTTACGGATCAGCATATTTGTAGAGCAATCGTGCGTTTCTACATGAGCATCACCTTCGAGCTCGGGCAGAATGGAATTAGCCATTTGCTTGCCCAGCTCAACGCCCCATTGATCGAAGCTGAAAACATTCCAGATCACACCCTGGACAAAGATCTTATGCTCGTAGCAGGCGATCAGCATACCCAGGTTAAAGGGATTGATCTCTTTAAGAAGGAACGAGTTGGTCGGGCGGTTGCCTTCAAATACCTTATGCGGCAGCAGCTTTGACAGCCTGGGCTCTTCCATGCCGGCTTTGGCCAGCTCTTCGCGGGCTTCCGCTTCCGTTTTGCCCTTCATCAGCGCTTCTGTCTGGGCAAAGAAATTGGACAGCAGCATTTCGTGGTGCTTGCCCAGGGGATTGTGCGAGCGGGCCGGCGCGATAAAATCGCAGGGAATCAGCCGGGTACCCTGGTGGATCAGCTGGTAAAAGGCATGCTGGCCGTTGGTGCCGGGTTCGCCCCAGAGCACCGGACCGGTAGTGTAGCTCACTTTTTCTCCCGAGCGTGAAATGTATTTGCCGTTGCTTTCCATATCGGCCTGCTGAAAATAAGCCGGGAAGCGGTGCATATACTGATCATAAGGTAGCAGGGCATGGGTTTGCGCGCCGAAGAAGTTGTTGTACCAGATACCCAGCAAGGCCTGGATCACCGGTATATTTTCATGGAACGGCGTATGGCGGAAGTGCTGATCGGCGGCATGGGCGCCGGCCAGCAGCTGTTCAAAGCGGGCGAAGCCAATAGACAGGCAGATAGAGAGACCGATAGCGCTCCACAGCGAATACCTGCCGCCAACCCAATCCCAGAACACAAACATATTGGCCGGGTCGATGCCGAACTCCCGCACCCCTTTTTCATTGGTGGACAATGCTGCAAAGTGATGCGCAATATCTTTTTCTTTCGCGCCACCGGCCAGGAACCAATCCCTCGCACTATGGGCATTGGCCATGGTCTCCTGTGTGGTGAAGGTCTTGGAGGCTACGAGGAACAGGGTAGTCTCGGGGTTCAGCGGCTTCAGCGTTTCCGTGATCTGAGTGCCGTCTACATTGGAAATAAAGTGCAGCTTAAGGTGGTTACGGTAGTGTTTTAAAGCTTCGGTTACCATTACGGGGCCGAGGTCGGAACCGCCGATACCGATATTGACCACATCGGTTATGGCTTTATCGGTATAGCCTTTGTGCCCGCCGCCGATGACCGCTTCGCTGAAGCGCTTCATCTGCTGCCGCACAGCTTCTACTTCCGGCATCACATCATGATTGTCCAGCAGCACCGGTTCATGGGCAGGCTGGCGCAAAGCAAAGTGCAGTACGGCCCTGTCTTCTGTTTCGTTGATATGTTCTGCTGCAAACAAGGCTTCCCTGGCGCGTTCCAGGCCGCATTCCCCGGCCAGCTCCAGCAGCAGCGACAGGGTTTCTGAAGTGATCCTGTTTTTGGAATAATCGAAATAAAGGTCTCCGAGCTGCAGGCTGAACTGCCGGGACCGGTTGCTGTCTTCTGAAAAAAGCTGTTTCATTTCCAGGTGGCTTACCTGGGAAAAGTGCTCCTGCAAGCGTCTGTAGGCCTTCGTGTGGGTAAAATTGACTTTGGGAAAAGACATGCTGCTGTACGATAAAAAATGTTCCTGGACCTAAAGAACAGGTATCGTGTGAAAAAAGTTGAAAGATAACAACTGATTATGAAACAGCCTGAAATAACTTAAAATTCATAAAGAAAAATGAAGGCACAGCCGGTGGTATTGCATTTCTTTATAATTTTGAAAACTGCGCCAGGGTAGGGCTTTGGCGTAAACCAACCAATCTGTTCATAACCATATTTCGCATCAGCAACATGCAAAAACCAGCACCAGTGCTGGAGCCCGATCATCTTGTCCGGTTCCAGACTTTAGACCGCTATACCGCATTGTTCGGGTCCGAAGCCCGCAGGCTTACCGAGTCCCGTTGGGTGTACACGCTTATCAGCATCAAACAAGGTAAAGGTCATTGCTTTGTGGATAATGAATATGTACCGTTACAGGCGGGAACATTGATCCTGGTCAATCCTTTTGCCTACCTGCACCTTGAGAATACATTGTATGTGCAAGGTGTCGTGATCCTCTTTACCGAAGAATTTCTCTGCCGTACGCATCTCTACGAACAGCTGCTTTACAAAACCATCTTTGGTCCCAACCGTCGTACCTGCTTCCAGCTGGCAGGTAACGATACCGGCAGCAATTATATACAATCGCAGCTGTCGATGTTCGGATGGGAGTATCGCCTCGGCAGCGATCCCCTGCTGAAGTTCGACTTCCTGCACAATATCCTGCTGGGTGTAATCCTGTATATGCATAAGCTGCAGCTGGAGCAGGAAAACAGTATGCTGGATATTAAAGAGCCGCTGGCGAAAAGCCAGGTGGTGCAGTTTGTGCAGCTGCTCAATACTCATTTTAAAGAGCAGAGCTCTTTGCAGTTCTATGCCGATAAGATGAACATTACCCAGGATCAGCTGGCCCAGATCTGCAAGAAAGGCGTCGGCTGGTCGCCCAAAGCGATCATGCAGGAAAAGCTGCTCCGGGAGGCGAAACGCGCGCTGTTGTTTGAGCCGATGTCGATAAAGGAGATCAGCTTCGCGCTTGGGTTTACGGAACCCACCAACTTTGTCAAATTCTTTCAGCAACATACCGGCATCTCGCCTAAGAACTTCCGTATTGAACATTGTATTGGCGGCCTGGGCCGGCAGGATAATGTTGCCTGATAAGAAACCGGAAGCCATCCGGCTGATCGCATAGATGGCTTTACGCCACTTTATATTAAAACGGGCTGTTCCCTGATCGGAACGGCCCGTTTTTCCTGCTGGTCCGTTCTATACCTTCATTTCCAAGGCAGAGATTTTACAATCAGGTCACTTTTTTTTATTAAAATGGTAATCTAAAAAGCCATTTTTTAACTTTTTTATTTCACCAAAAAGCCGTAAATATCAATAAAACGGATAACTAGCCAGTTTGGTGATAAACTTTCCTCTTTTTCACCTTTTTTGGTGGTAAAATGATTACAGGTAAGGGTAGAAACGGGTGCATCTTTGCATTATCAAACAAACAACAACAAACAAAGTAATCTACCAAACCAATTTTAAATCAAACCATTAAAAATTAAGAAAAAATGAAAAAAATCATTCTGGCTGCCGCTGTTATCGCTTTCGGATCTGTTGCTTCTTTCGCTCAAGGCCCTTCTTCTTCTGCCAATGCAACTTTGAATGTACTGGTAAGTAATGTAAAATCAATCACCGTTTCTTCCGGCTCTACCGTTAATATTAATCTGGATGATGCCCAGAAGTTCACTGCGGCTGCGGGCGCTACAGGTGTAGCCGGTGATGTGAAAAGCACTATCGATGTTATTTCCAGCGGTCCTTATAAAGTAAAAGTATCCCTGGCCGGCAACGTTACTTCCCTGAAGAACACCAACAACAACGCCACCGGTATTACTTCCATCCCCGCAGGCAATATCTACCTTGCTGTTTCCAACCCCCGCCAGATCACTACCGGTTCTACCGCACCCAACGCTACTTTCAGCACTACAGGCCAGAACCTGATCAATACGGCCAACACCCTGATCGCTACGCCTGCTACTGCTTCCAACGGTAACTCAGGTACTTCAGGAACCAAGTACGATGTAACCTATACCCTGGCCAACTTTGCCGATGTTGCCAGCCTTGCTACCGGTACCTTTACCGCCACTGTAGTGTACACCATTACCGATCTTTAATAAATCATGCGCCATCAGGCTCTTTCATGATACCATCCAGGATATCCGGTTCTTACAGGTTTTAGCGTCCTGTAAGAATCGTCCTTTTCCGATAGTATGCTTTATTTTCATTTGTTTATAGATGAGCATGAGCGGGTGGGGATCTCGGCCGCTGGTTGTCTTAACGGCAGTGACGGCTGAAACAGAAAAATAATCGGTCAATCCCATCTTTTTTTGCATTTGAATGGTTAGTTTTAGTGTATGACGGGCCCATCGCGGTTTCCGGCAATACCAAACCATCCAATCCTGCTTAAAAGATGAAAAGATTTTTACTTTGTATGGTAAGCTTTGTATTCTTTGCACTGCCCCATTTAATGTTTGCCCAGGTTCAGAATGGCTCTGTGCGTTTGAATGTAGTCCTGTCGCAGGTACAAAGTCTTACTGTTAACCAGTCGCAGGGCCAGGTGGATCTCCATTTTTCCCAGAAAGAGGATTTCAGGGATGGGGTTGATATTAATGAACGGAATCATCTCAACGTATTCAGCTCCGGCCGTTTTGTGGTAAAAGTAAGCGCACAAAGCGACCTGGTACGCCCCGGCGGTCATGTTATACCGGCTTCAACCATAGCAGTTACGCCCGTGGCTACAGGAGGGATCACCCAGGTGCCCGGAATGACTACTGCAAACAAAGTCAGCTTGTCGCCCCGTGAAGCGCGTACGATCATTAAGTCACCTACACACGGCACTATAGCGACTTCATTCGATGTGCTGTATCATGCTTCCGGCGAAGGCTACGCGATGCTGGACAATGGTACTTACAGCGCTACGGTGGTCTATACGATCGAAGCCGAATAGCAAACGAATCCGGCAGGAACGCTTCTCATTTATCCATTCCTTAAACCAGGGCAACCGGGTGCTATCTGCTATCGTTGTCCGCCCGAATTATGAGCAATACCGTTTTCCGAAAGCTCGCCGCAGTGATCCTGTTGTGGAGCGCAGCTTACAATGCACAAGCCCAGGCAGGCATTACCGCATCGCCTACGCGGCTATACTTTAAACCCGGAGCCAGGCAAGAGCAGAAGGTTACGGTAAGCAATCCCAACAAAGATAAAGCCCTCGAGATCGGGGTGGCGCTGAACGACTGGAACTATGATTCGCTGGGCAACAACATATCTTACGATGCCGGTTCGATCCCTACCTCCTGTGCCAGCCATGTAAAGGTGCTGCCCGGCTCTTATTTTACCCTGGCGCCCGGTGAGAGCAAGGAGCTGAGCATTTCCGTCGAAGGTATGGCTGCCGATAAAAGTATCCCGGTGCGCACGGCCATGCTATACCTCACGCAGCTCAATCCCGGCGATGGTACGGCGCAGAACGGTGCTGCCATTAAGGTAACGGTGCGCATGGGTATCAAGATCTATTATACCGACCTGGCCGACGGCAAAGCGGATATGGAGATCACCAATTTTACCACGAAGAAGGATGGCGATAAAATCGGCGCCTTGAAGCTTTATGTCGACAATACAGGGACGGCATGGCTGAACGGTACCATCCACTACGACCTGCTGAATAAAGAAACCGGTAAAAAGTACCAGATACCGGCCCAGGAATTCTATTCCCTTCCCGGCGATAAGAGACTCTTTGAAAATGCCTTGCCGGAAGGGATCGATAAAGGGAAATACACAGCCACCGCTATCGTCAACTTCGGCGACAATGAAGCGCTGAAGCTGGCTGAACTTGAGTTTAATTATTGATCCATATGAGCTTGCATCTTTCTTTTTTTAAAGGGCTGTTCTGTAGCCTGTTGCTGGTGGCCGGCGCTGCAGCGGGCCTCCGGGCGCAGACCATACAGGCCGGTGGGCAAAGCTACCTGACCATCGGCGATACGGCGCTGCTGGTGAGGGGAACAGCTTTCAGCAATAATATGCGGGTGCAGTTCAATGGCGGCAGTTCGTCGACCCCCAACTGGAAGCTGACCGTTCAGCCGCTCACCGCCTACTTCGCCGCACAGCAAACCAGCAGTGGCGATGTGGCACAATTCGGCCCGGGCCCCAATTGGCCGATCCAGTATTTTTCCATTAAGTTCAATCCCGGCGCTTCCCAGAATTCCTGGAGCAATGCGAATTCGGTAAACGAGATCGGCGCCGTATCTTCTGCCATCCCACTTTCCGCATCGGAGATCACGCTGGTCGAAAAGTCGAATTATAAGATGGTGGCCAGCGATTATTTTGCCTTATCCTACGACCTTATCCTCAGCGGCAGCCGGCAATTGCTGTCGCTGCACCGCGACAATTATATTCTCGTCATGCGCTTCCGCCTGTACAATGCTTCCGGCAACCTGGTGAGCCAGATGGACTACAACCACCAGATCGGGCTGTGGCCGCCCTGGATGCATCTGCCCCAGAGCAGCACACCGCAGATCACCAACAGCATCCAGCTGCAGAATGGCGGCAGCAATGTTACGCTCAGCTTCGGACAGGATGCCGGCAGCTATGCAACGGGCGTTGAAAATACCCTGAACAACAGCCTGCAGGTCTCCTCCAGCGATGGCAAATACCAGGTGACCGTACAAACTTTATCCGATTATTTTACCAAAGGGGGCGCTGCTTCCGCAATCCCTGTATCCGAGATCAGGCTTACCGCTTCGCCATACAATACCTCGGTTGTGAGCAGCTATACGCCGGTAAGCCTGTCGACCACCGCCCGTACCCTGATCCTGAATAACGGATCGGCCGGTGTGGTCAATAATTACAACCTCAACTACAGCACCAAGGCCAATGCCAACCAGGATGCTTTCCTGAACGTGGCTGAAGGCAGCTATGAGACGCAGATCACCTTTATCATGAACCCGCTTTAACCGCTTCTTCCGCTAACCTGATGCGTTTATCCTGTATTTACCGGCTGCCTGTGCTGCTCGTGCTCGTATTGCTCGGCGGCTTTGCCGTGCGGGGATATGCGCAGAACGGGCTGAACGTAAGCCTGCGGCTTGCCGACAGCGCACAGGAGGTACGCAACGAAGAGCTGAAAGATGTGACCATCGCCATCGACAATAAGGGCGCCTCGCCCTTTAGAGGCATGCTGCATCTTTACTGCGGCAAAGGTGCGCGTATCGCTACCCGCCAGGATGTGCCCATCGTCGTCGAGGCCGGAAAGAGTCTTTATGTATCCGCTAAAGTATACATCGGCGCTACCACCCTGGCCGGTAATATACCTTACAGCGCGCAGCTGTTCGACGAAAGGCGTACCAAGCTGGGTGAGGCTACTGCACAACTGCGTTTGGCAGGCAGCCGCCTGATGCGGGCCTCGCTGCCACAGACCGACCTGCAGCTGCCTGCTGCAGGTCGGGTGCTGCAGGTGCCGGTGCTGCTGAGCAACCGTGGCAATATCGCCCAGGAAGTCAATGTAGTGCTGGCCTATCCGCCCGAGCTGCATGATGAGACGAACAAATCGGTAAAGGTGATCGTGCCGCCTTTTCACGATACCATCCTCTACTTTTCCCGTAAGGTGAGCCGGGATATGGTCAACCTGGAATACATGGACCTTTCGCTTTATGGTGTTTATCCCGGCGGCGATTATTTCAGCATTTCATCGGCTTCCGTACAAAGCATTAAAAGCAAAAAGACCTTCGGCAGCAAACGGCTGAGCAGCTACGGCGATCGCGGCGCCAACTTTGTAACGCTGGGCACACAGAACACCTTTACCGAGAATGAATCCTACTTCCTGCAGGCGCGGGGCGATTATGCGATCAGTGAGGGTAATGTGGCCTTCAGCCTCAACCTGTACAAGTGGAAAAACCCGGCGATGCCTTTTCTGCTCAACGATACCTGGCTGGGCTTTGCATACCGGCGGCTCGGTGTGAGGGTAGGGAACGTGATCCAGAATGGAGAAATGAGCTACAACGGTCGTGGCGCCGAAGCCTATTATTATACCGACTCCCTGCGCCGGGATAAATTGTATGCCGGCTACCTGGATAAATCCTTCAACCTCATCGATAACAACAACGGCTCTTCCAGCTTCGGCAGGGCCGCCTGGGCCGGCTTTCAGCGCGAGCGGGGCGCCGTGCGCAACAATACCATGGTCACTTATGACGAGGATAAGTACACAAAGGCCAAAAGCGTGCTCCTGGTCAACGATGCTACCTGGCAATTGAGCGATCTCCTATTTGCCGCAGCTAAAGCGGGCATAGCCAACAGCACGACTTCCGGAGAAGACCGCGAAAGCAAGCAATCGTTGTCGGTCGGCGTCAGCCTGAATGGTAACCTCACCAAAAATCTTTCGGTAAGCAGCGACAACCTCTATGCCTCCGGCTATTATCCCGGAACGCGCCGGGGCAACCTGTCCTTCAACGAACGGCTGAGCCTGAGGCTCGGCGATTATACGCTGGGTGCGGGTTTCATGTACAACGATCTGAACCCCCGTTATTTTCAAAGTAGCGGCATCGGGTTCCGCAACAGCAACAGCGGCACAACCGCCGAATTTAATGTGGCACATTCTTTGGGTAACTTCAACCTGTCGCTGGCAGCGCAATATTACCAGGAGCAAGGCAACTGGTACCTGGGCCCTAACCCGATCGGGGGTGAAATGAAAGCCGGCAGGCTTAGCCTGGGCGGCAGCTATGCCGGTACGCGATCGAAGCAGCACCTGATGTTCCGCATCGATGCCGGGCAATACAAGCTCAATTTCATGCCCGGCGAGCGCTGGCAATTCCGGGGCAATCTTTCCTATAGCTATCGTTTTTTCCGGTTTACCGGCAATATCCAGAAAGGAAGCTTTTACCTGGCTGAAGCCTTCCAGGAGCAGAACGGAGGACAGAACGACCTGCGCCTGAACCTGTCGCCTTCACTCAGCTACAGCTTCTTCGATCGTAAGCTGAGGGTCGACGCAGGACTTACTTATTATAAGGATTTTTACGTGAGCAGCGTACTGTATACGGCCGGTATCGATTTCGGGCTGCGCAGCACGCGGCTGTTCGCGATGCTGCAGTACAATACTTTTGCTTCCTCCTCCTCCTATCGTAATGTGCAGTTCGGCCTTACCCAGCTGTTGCCGCAATCGGACAAAGAAACCATTAACCGCAGAGGTTCAATAGAACTGTTTGTCTTCCACGACAACAATGCCAACGGCCGCTACGATGCCGGCGATACGGCAGCTACAGGCTACCTGACTTCATTCGGGAAGGTGCTGCTGGCTACCTCAGGAGAGGGCCGGATCAGCTACAGCAAGCTGCCGCCGGGTACTTACAAGGTTTATTTTCCTACACAGAAGGGATGGTATGGCGTCGATCAGCTGATTGTGCTGCAAGATAAAGAGACGGCTCGTCTCGACATTCCGTTACAGCAGACCGGGACCTTATCGGGCAGCATCCGCTTCGAGTTTGACGAGCTGCTCAGCTATGCGACACAGCGCGAGCTGGCCGGGCAAACGGTAACGGCAGCCAACAGCGAGGGCAAAACATTCGAAACCCGCACCGACGATGCCGGCCGCTATAGGCTCTATGTACCCGCCGGGACTTACACGCTGACCATAAGCAACCTGCCTGCGCAGATAGAAGTATTGCCGGAAGGCATTGCTGCCGCGCAGCCCATCAGCGTAAAGCCGGGGCAGATCGTGGACGGGCTGAGCTTCCGGCTAAAAGTAAAGCAGCGTAAGATTGAGGTGAAAAAATTCGGGCAGCAGTAGCCTAGCGGCCGGCGGCAGCATCGGCATAATTCTTCTTCAGCACATCCCAGTACTCCTTACCATAGCTGACAAGGATCTCAGCGCCTGCTTCAATATTGCGTGTCGCATCGATGAATACCCGGTTCTCTTCTTCCACATATTCCGAATTGTTGTTGATGCCCTTGATCTTCTTCATGCCGCGGGCATCGTTGGCATAGCGCGCCAGTGACTTTTTGCGGCGGGCGGCATCAATCACATGATCATCGTTTACGAAGTAGATGTACACATTGAGCCCCTCCTGGTGATCGGCTTCTTCCCAGGTGGTGATCTTTCCGGTGTATTCGATAATGCGTGTGCCTTTGGGAATGAAGGTATCTGTAAACAGTCCTTGCCCTGCGCCGGGGATCGTAGAATCCTTTACGTACAGGTGTTTTGCTAAAAGTGCCATGGAAAAATTTGAGTGGCTGCTATGTTTGAATAAATTTAATGTTCCTGCTCCGGTATTTCGGCCACGCGGCCGATCTGGCCATCGGTAAGCCTCACTTTAATCCCACGCGAATGAAAGGCCGAAGAAGTAAGAAGATCCTTTACCGTACCGTAGGTGATCTTACCGCTGCGCTGGTCTTTCTTCAGTATGATACCGACTTCCAGTCCGGGATAAATATCTTTTCTGTATTGTCCTTCCATCTCGTGGTTTGCTGCGGCGACAAAGATAATGCCCGCTTGCTATCTTCCAAAGCTTAGCGCTTATTTTAAAGAACATTCCGGCATTTTTACTGTTTATCCTTTCAGAATCTAAATCCGAAAGAGATCATGCCCGTAAATCGTATGAAAAGAAATCTTGAGTTGAATGTCCCCCTTGCCGAACGCCTGCTGTCGCTGTTTTCCGGTGGCCTGTTGCTGGCGAGAGCCTTTCGCCCGGGTAAAAATGTGGGCATTCTGAGTGCCCTGGGGGCAGGCTACCTGCTGTACCGCGGCTATACCGGCAACTGTCCTGTATATGAAGCGCTGGACAAGCCCCGTATCGACAACCCGGTCAAGAACCTGAACATTCGTGTCAACATGCTCATCAACCGTCCCCGAAAGGAAGTGTATGCCTACTGGCGCAACCTGGAAAACCTCCCGGCCTTTATGACCCACCTGGAGGCAGTAACGGCAAAAGACGAGTGGAACTCCCGCTGGAAGGTAAAGGTTCCCGGCAACCTGCTCAGCCTGGAATGGGATGCCCGTATCGTCAAAGAAGAGCCGGGGGAGCTTATTGCCTGGCAATCTCTTGCCGACAGCAGCATACAGAATGCAGGAAAGGTAACATTCACCGATGCCGGCAAAAAAGCAACCGAAGTGCAGGTGGTCATTTCGTATATAGCGCCGATGGGTATGGCCGGTAATGCCGTCATGCAGCTGTTCAACCGCAAAGTAGAGCAGCTGATCGAAAAAGACATCCTGAATTTCAAGCAGCATTTCGAAAACCTGTAACCTCTTAAAACGGACAGTGGGAGCGGAAAAACGGGGTTAATGACCACATTTTAACATTAGCGGACCAACTAAAGTCCCGGCTGCCCTGTTGATATCCAAAACAACGCAACATGAACTACAGAAAAGCCATTTCGAGCAGATTAGGAGGTAAAACCGCTCATTCTTCAACAGCAGCGGTGGCATTGGCCCTTGTGGGCGGCATTGCTGTGGGCGCCATAATCAGCCTGTTGTTTGCGCCGCAGTCTGGTGAAGAGACGCGTCATCTCATCGCTGATAAGACCAAAGGACTTGCCGATGGCGTAAAAGGTCGATTCCGTTCTGCCAAAGACAGGCTGCAGCAACATGCAGATCATATGACGGATCATGTGAAAGACCAATACCAATCGGTGAAGAACGGAATGCATTCCTGATAGCAAGGTTATTTATTTTGGTTTACAGCTGCCCCGGATGGCCACGGGGCAGCTGTTTCCTTTTGTAAAAAGGCAATCCATTTATAACAGAAGCTTATGAATCGTTGACAGGCCCATTCTGTATTATAAATGTACTGATAACCACTGCTATGAAAAAGATACTGGTTGTAGACGATAACGAAGCGCTTCTCGCCATGCTGAAAGAATTGCTGGAGCTGAAAGGCTTTTCCGTGCAGCTGCTGTCTGCCGGCAGCGCTGTGCTGGACGCGGTGATCGATGAGCGGCCCGACCTGGTGCTGCTGGATATTTTGTTGGGTCGTGAGAACGGCGCCGATATCTGCCGCTCGATCAAGGAGGATCCGCGCACCTGTCATGTGCCCGTAATGATGATGTCAGCCCTGGACCAGCCGATGAGCTGGATGGGAATGGCGCCTGACGGCTTTGTCGCCAAGCCTTTCGATATTGCCGTCCTGTTAACGGAGATCAGGAGCTTTGCTGCCTAGTGCAAAAGGCATACTTAAGAAAGGTCTAAAATTCCGACAAAATCGGGTAGGCACTATGATTTCCTGTTTGAGGGTTGTATTTTTACAGACCCAACCAAAATTTAACCGACCATGCACGCCAATTCCTCCTACACTCCCAGGTACACCGAGCGCAGAATGGCTTCGTTGCTGGGTATTTCCGAAGAAGAGTTTTCCCGCCTCAGCCACAGCGGTCTGCGCGATCTGACGGACAGCTACGGTGTGGTCTATAAATATTACATCCAGTTTAGTCCCAACAACGACAAGGAGCTCCTGGAGCGGCTCGATCTCAACCGCAGCCAAACGGTCTACTTCACCCCCGATCAGCTTAACGATTGAATTTCTTTATCGAATGCTCATTGCCGGTCGGAACGCGATAGCGATCTGAACGGCTAAAGGTAATGCCCATTTTATCCGGTGCTTTCCTTGGCACCGTACGGAGGGCTTTTTGTCAATTAGAAACTACCCAACATATATTTTTTTTAGACTGTCTCTTTTGTTGTGTGCAATGGATGCGCAATTATATCCGGAATTCTTAATCCTAAAACTGAAGGCCATGAAGAAAGCATTACTTACCGCTGCAGCCGTTGCAGCTGTTTCCTTAGGATCCTGGGCCCAGGACGTTCACTTTACCCAATACTTTACTTCGCCCTTAACGCTCAATCCTGCACAAACAGGACTGACGCAGAATGACTGGCGTGCTTCCGCCAACTTCCGCACGCAATGGTACACCGTTTCCGATAAACCTTATATGAGCGGCACCATTGCTTTCGATTTGCCTGTGCTCAGGGGAAAGCTGCCCGAAGGTGATGCCCTGGGCATCGGCGTGCTGGGTCTGTACGACAGATCAGGCACAGGTGGCTATCAGAATACCACCGTCGGTTTGTCGGTCGCTTACCATAAGGCTTTCGGTGCGGATAAGCAGCATACGCTTTCATTGGGTGTCCAGGGCTACTTGGTGCAGAAGAGCATCCAGTTCGATAAGCTGGTCTTCGGTGATCAGGTCAATCCCAATATGCCGGGCGCCCCTCTGGCGGCCATATCCGCCGAGAATTTCGGTAACGCCGATCTTACCTATCCCGATTTTAATGCCGGTCTCATGTACTCCGGCCGTGTTGCAGAGAAAGCAACCCTATACGGCGGTTTTGCCTATTACCATTTCACTCGTCCCGAAGAACGCTTCCTGAACAGCGGCACCTCCCTGAAGGTCAACTCCCGCTATTCAGCGCACCTGGGCGGCTCTTTTGATATGAATGAAAATACGGTTATGTACCTCAGTGCCATGTACCAGAAGCAGGGTCCGGCTTCAGAGCTTGTGCTGGGCGGCGCTGTGGGTTTTGTGATGAATCCCGGGCACAGCGAGTATATCCGCAATACTATCTTTTACCTGGGTGGCTGGTACCGGTATGGCGACGCCGTTGCGCCTTATATCGGGTTTGAGTGGTCGCGGATGAAGATCGGGTTCAGCTATGATGTAACGCTTTCCAGCGCACAGAATATGACCAGCGGCCAGGGCGCTTATGAGATCTCTGTGATCTACAACGGTATTATCAATAAAATTACCCGGAAGAAATACAATTTTGCCTGTCCGAAATTTTAAGCCTGTTTAGATTTGATGCACACCCGCAGTGAGTGATTATCTCATTGCGGGATTTTTGCGCCTGTATTTTTATCGGTTACCCGGGTGGCGCTGATATGCCATAGATATGCAAGGGGCCGGTCGGAACGCCAGCGGTAAAAGAGATACTTTAGTTGTTGCGCAGACCTTAGCATGATAATGGCGTTTTTATGCTTTGGCGCTGCTTCACCTGTAAACAACACACTGTCATCCTGAACGAAACTGCCCAGTATGTGGCGTGAGGACTCCCGATCTTCTTTGCCGAGACTATTACAGATCCGAAAACTCCCAGGCACTCTGGTAGGCGTCGTTCTGCTCGGCATAGGCAATGAGATCGCTGTAGAAGGGCAGGGCGGACAGGGTGGCGCTATCGCCGATCATCACCAGCTTCTTGCGGGCGCGGGTCATGGCTACGTTCATACGCCGCGTATCGGACAGGAAGCCGATCAGGTTGTCGGTATTGCTGCGGGTCATGCTGATGTATACAATGTCGCGCTCCTGCCCCTGGAAGCTGTCTACCGTATTGATGGAGAGCTTATCGCCAAGTGCTGCCAGCACCGGATGATGCGGCAGCAGCTCCCGCAATTGCGCTATCTGCTGCCGGTACGGTGCGATCACAGCAATGGCGGGGAACCGGTCGATGGTGTAATAAGCATGCAGCTGCTCCACGAGCAAAGACAGGTGCTTGAGCGTGAAGGCGGCTTCCTCGGGGTTAGACAGACTGCTGCCTTCTGCTTTCTCTTCAAAGCCGCAACCAGCAGTATCGACAAAGGCCAGGGGTAGTGCATCGCCATCAAGCAAGTGCCCGGCAACCGAGGCATGCGCCTTGAGCCGGTCGCTGTAAAAGACCTGCGCCGAGTAGCCCATAATGCTGGCATGCATGCGGTACTGCTCGTCAAGCATGGTCACCGATTCGGGATAGCGCTGTACACAGCGTTCCATCAGGGTTTCGTTAAGGCCCTGACGCCCGGCTTCGATGGATTTGATCGTGGGCGGCAGCTGGAAATGATCGCCGGCCATCACGAGCTTTTCTGCTTTCAGTATGGGTATCCAGCAGGCGGGCTCCAGGGCTTGCCCGGCTTCGTCGATCACCACAGTATGGTAGCGCAGGTTGCGGATCGAGTAATGATTGGCGCCTACGAGCGTCGCGGTGATCACCTGTGCGCGGGCGATCAGGCTATCGTAGATATATTGCTCGGTCTGCTCTACGTCTTTCATGATCTTACGGGCCTCATCAAACAAGGCTCTGCGCTGCTCGCGCTCTGCCTTGCCAAACTGTCGCTTGTATTTATGTGCCATGTCGCGGAAGGCATTGGCTTGCTTCTTCAGCTTCTTAATATCTTTCATGCGGCTGTCTTCCGCGGCCTGGCTATCGAGCGTTAGGCTGAGCAGCCGGGGTAAGATACGGGCAGGATTGCCGGCCCGCAATACTTTCAGGCCCTCGTCGGCCAGCTTCTCGCTCAGCAGGTCCACAGCGGCATTGCTGGGCGCTACGACAAGTATTTGCTTCTGTTCCCGGGCATACAAGGCTTTGATCGCCTGTACCAGCGTGGTCGTTTTGCCGGTACCCGGCGGCCCGTGTACAATGGCCAGGTCCTGGGCGGTGAGGATCTTCTGAAGGGCCTCCTGTTGCGAAGGATTCAGCTGGTCGCTGGCAGGAATGGTTATTCCCTCCGGCCATACAGGCCGTCTTTTCCCGGTCAATACCTGGACCAGCTTACCTTCCTTAGGATTATCTGCTAGGGCTTCGGCTTGCTTCAGCGCCTGCTCCATTTCCTCGTAGCTGTTGTCGTCGAAGAGCAGGTCGATGCCCAGCTTGCCGCTACGGCTCCAGTCGGGCAGCTCATCGGTGCGCAGGGCTATTTTCAGGCGGTTGCCGTTGAGAAAGGTAATGATGCCTTCCTCCCGGTCTTGCTGCGGATCGTGGTTGGAGAAGAGCACGGCAGGCATGCCGCTGCGCAATTGGTGGCCGATCTCCTGGTGGCTGGTTCGTTCCACTTCGACGGTGAGGTAATCGCCGCGGCCCAGCTCGGTATCGCGTATGGCGATGGGGTACCAGGTAATGCCGTTGTTGCGGCGTTCGGCCGCAGAGGCCGTGGCGGTCAGCTTCAGGTATGATTGGCGGTCTTCTTCCTGTTCCAGCTGCAGCAAGGCGCGAAGCCTTTTGAAATAATCCATGCGCAAAGGTAACCGGCAAAATCCGTAATTTGCAGGATGTCGAAGAGTGGATATGCAGATATGCCGCTGCATTACGGCCGGGTGCCGCAGTGGCTGGCCGTGAGGATGAGCAGGCTGGGCGGGGCAATATCGGAAGCGATCGTGATGGAATATGGCCGCAGCGCATTGCTGGGCCGGCTGAGCGATCCGTTCTGGTTCCAGTCGCTGGGTTGTGTGCTGGGTATGGACTGGCATTCTTCGGGCATTACCACTTCTGTGATGGGCGCTCTGAAAGGTGCGCTCAACAAGCGTTCCGCCGAGCTGGGCATTTATGTCTGCGGCGGACGCGGCAAATATTCCCTGCAAACACCGGCCGAGCTGACCGCTATTGGCGAAAAGACCGGCCTCGATACTGCCGGACTGGTACAGGCCAGCAAGCTTTCGGCCAAGGTCGACAATACAGCCGTGCAGGACGGCTTCCAGCTTTACCTGCATTCTTTCATGCTTACCTGTGAAGGCGAATGGGCTGTTGTGCAGCAAGGCATGAATACCGGCAACCGGCTGGCCCGACGCTATCACTGGCATTCGCCTTCCATACAATCTTTCACTGAAGCGCCGCATGAAGGTATTTACGGCCTGAACCAGGGTACCATTCTCAACCTGACGGACAAGGAGGCTGCCGATGCGAAAGCTGCTATGGTGGCCTTTGTACAGGAGCCGCCCGAAAAAGCATTAAAAGAATTATCCCATCTCGTAATGCCGGCGCACCATGATGTGCGCAGCAAAGATGTAGATACAAAACGACTGGGTACAGTGCTGGCCCTGGCGCATGAGCAGGGCATTGCCGATTTTGAATCGCTGCTCCTGCTGCAGGGTGTGGGGCCACGTACACTACAATCGCTGGCCCTGGTGAGCGAAGTGATCCATGGGGCGCCGGTGCGTTTCCGGGATCCGGCGCGATTCTCCTTTGCCCACGGCGGTAAAGATGGTCACCCTTTTCCTGTACCGGAAAAAGTGTACGATGAAACGATCGCCCTGCTGGAAACGGGTATCCGCAAAGCGAAGATCGGGGAGCCGGAACGACAGGAGGCTTTAAAGAGCCTGAGCAAAACGACCGCTGCGCTGGAACAGCATTTTGCACCCAACGACCGCTTTGACGACTGGATAGCGGAAGAACGGCGGGAAAGCTGGAAATATGGTGGCCGTACCGTGCATGGTAAAGCGAAGCCACCTGCCGATGCGGTACAGCAGCTGAAGCTGTTCTGATCAGAGATACCAATACTCCGTTACTGCCAGCTGCAAGGTGCAGGCATCTCCCGGCGTCATGGGGTTCTTTGAAAACACTTTTACTTCCTGTTCCATTGCTTTCACCGTTATTTCATGCCAGGCGCCTTTGAACCGGCTAGCCTGTACGATAGCCTTTAATCCTTTGGCTTTGGGCCCGGCCAGCTGCAGCTGCTCCGGCCGCAGGAAAAGCTGCCGTCCTTCGGGTACCGTATTCACGGATAGCGTTTGTGCCATCGCTGCAGGCAGCAGGTTGAAAGGGCCGAGCAGTGCAGCCGTGTACACTTCTTCCGGCTGGTTGTATATTGTTTCCGGTGGGCCCTGCTGTATGATCTTTCCTCCTTTCATGATGATGAGCCGGTGAGCCCAGGGCAGCAGGTCGGAGGGGTCGTGAGAAGCGATGATATAGCTCAGGCCCTTTTCTCTGCCCAGGTTTTCCAGCACTTCTTTGAGCACCTGCTTGTGAATGAGGTCGAGATTGGAGAAGGGCTCGTCGAGCAGAAGCAAGCGCGGACCAGTAAGCAGCAGCCTGGCGAGCGCGATGCGTTGCCGCTCTCCGCCGGAAAGCTGGCTGGTCTTTCTCCGGAGCAAGTGGCTTACCCGGCAGAGCTCCAGCAGGCGCCGGCCTTCGCCTTCCGGTAAATTGTCGGCGTAGGTCAGCAACTCTTCCATCCGGTAATGGTTGCGCAGCTCATAGTGCTGGGAAAGATAGCCGATGCCGGGCTGGCCGGGAATGAGCCGGTATAAGGGCCCTTTTATTTTTGCTTCCTCAAAAAAGGCTTCGCCTTCATCAGCGTCTTCCAATCCGCCGATGATTTTCAGCAGGGTACTCTTACCCGAGCCGGTGGCACCGGCAATGCCGATGGCCTGTCCTTGCTGCTGGGTAAAATGAATATCCTGTAAACTGAAAGTGCCGGCAATGTTTTTGCTGATACCGTTCACTTGTAGTAGCGGCGTGCTCATGTATCGATAAGAGGAAAGGCGGCAAGATAGCGATTGTAGCGGAGGTAGCCAAGGAGCAGCGGTCAGCCTTGCTGTACGCGTGCGGCAGCGGATTTATCAGTAAACCAGGCGATGCGTTCCTTACGGATCAGCTGTGCAGGATAATGCGCCGTGTTGATTTCTTTGCTGAAGGTATGCTGCATGGCTTCTGCTTTTTCTTCACCGAACACGAGGAAGGCGATGTTCCGGGCCTGGTTGATGAGCGGGGCATTCAGGGTAATGCGCCAGCCGCTGTCGCCTGTCCATACAGCGCTGACACCGGCATCAGTCTCGTTCAATACGTCGGTATACGGGAACAGGGAAGCCGTATGGGCATTGTCGCCCAGGCCAAGCAGGATCAGATCCATCCTGATCTCGTGGCTGAGGAAGAAATCATCGATCTGCTGCTGGTAGGCCAGGGCAGCGGCTTCCGGCGTTAAGGTCGTATCGACAGGGAAGATATGATCTGCAGGGATATTCAGCGGATCCAGCAAAGTAGCTTTGGCCATGCGGTAATTGCTGGCCGCATCGGTATGCGGAACATAACGTTCATCGCCGAAAAAGAAATAAACTTTATTCCAGGCGCTCACCTTCTGCCGGTAATCACCGGCGAGCAAAATATACAGGGCCTCCGGTGTATGCCCGCCGGAAAGCGCTACCGTAAAGCGGTCCCGGTCTTCAATGGCCTCATTGGCCAGCTGTACAAAATACCGGGCCAGCATTTCCAGCGCCTCCTGTTGCGTGTCGAATATGTTGAGGGTCATGGCAGGGCTAAATTCTCCTAAAGGTACTTATTTCTGCTTAGCCTTCGTGGGTAAAGAAAACCAGTGAAAGCCGTCGCGGGCGATAAGGGCTTCCGCTGCCTCCGGCCCCCAGGAATCGGCAGCATAATTGGGAAAGTTGATGCTTTTGCGTCCCTGCCAGCTGCTGAGGATGGGCATGATGAGCTCCCAGGCTGCCTCTACCTGGTCGCCCCGCATAAATAAGGTCTGGTCGCCCAGCATGGTATCCAGCAATAAGGTCTCATAGGCTTCGGGCGAAGGCGATGCATAGGTGCCATCATAATCAAATACCATATCCACAGTATTGAGCAGCATATCGAGGCCGGGGCGCTTGGCCTGCAGCTGCAAACGGATGCTCATTTCCGGCTGGATATTGATCACCAGCCGGTTCTGCTGCCAGCTTTCTATCGTTTCGGAAGGGAATACCTTATGCGGTACATCTTTGAACTGGATCGAAATTACCGAGGCTGTCTGGTGCATTCGTTTGCCCGAACGCACGTAAAAAGGCACATCCTGCCAGCGCCAGTTGTCGATAAAGCATTTAATGGCGGCAAAGGTCTCGGTATTGGAGTCGGGCGCTACTTTGGGCTCTTCGCGATAGCCCGCTACTTCAGTGCCCTGCATCCATCCGCCGGAATACTGCCCGCGCACGGTGTTCATCCTTACATCCTCCGGTGAAAAAGGCCGCATAGCGCGCAGGACATCTACTTTCCGGTCGCGCACTTCATCGGCGTTGAAGCTGATCGGCGGCTCCATGGCGACAAGGCACAGCAGCTGCAGCAGGTGGTTCTGGATCATATCGCGCAGCGCGCCGGAATGATCGTAATAGTCGCCGCGCTCTTCCACACCCAATTGCTCCGTGACCGATATCTGAACGTGATCGATGTAATTGCGGTTCCATATAGGTTCCAGTATATTGTTGGCGAAGCGGAAGGCCATAATGTTCTGCACCGTTTCTTTACCGAGGTAATGGTCGATGCGATAGATCTGCTGTTCGCTGAACATGCCGCGCAGCAGCCCGTTCAGCGATTGTGCGGTTTCGAGGTCATGACCGAAAGGCTTTTCCAGTACGATCCTTGTCCGCTCCCGGTTATCGGCCAGGCCTGCTTTGTGTATATTGGTGGCGATGGTTTCGAAAAAAGAAGGTGATACGGCGAGGTAGCAGATCACATTGGCCTCTACCTGCCATTCCGCATTCAGCTGCGCGATCCGCTCGCCGAATAGCTTATAGCTACCGGTGTCTTTTGCGTCGGCCACCTGGTACGAAAGATGCTTGCTGAAGGCTTCCCACTGAGCCTTTTTAGTCTTGCCGCTGCGGGAAAACTGGTCGATGCCCTCCTGCAGCTTTGCTGTAAAATCTTCATCGCTGAATTCCGTACGGCCGGTGCCGATGATGGCAAAGTGTTCGGGCAGCCAGCCGTCAAGGTACAGGTTGTAGAGCGCAGGTGCGAGCTTGCGCTGGTTCAGGTCGCCGGTGGCGCCGAAGATGATAAAAATAACCGGCTCACATTTCAGGCTGGCATTCATAGAAATGATATTTGATTAAAGCATGGGATGATAACTCATGAGAAAAAGGCTTTGGCTATACCTGGGTCCACTGGGTATGAAAAACGCCTTCTTTGCCGGTCTTTTCATAAGTATGGGCCCCGAAATAGTCGCGCTGCGCCTGGATCAGGTTGGTAGGCATATTCCTGCTGCCGATACTATCAAAATAGCTGAGGGATGCGGCATAAGCGGGCATAGGCAGACCGGCGGCAATGGCCCGGCTCAATATCTCCCTCCATCCCGGAAGGACTTCTGTTAGCTGCCTGGCAATAGCAGCATCTGCCAGCAATATAGGCAGCTCTTTATTGATGGTGAAGGCCTGGTAGATATCGTTTAGAAATGCCGAGCGGATAATACAGCCGCCACGCCATATGCGGGCAATAGCGGCCAGGTCCAGCTCGTATTGAAAAGCAGCGGAACCTTTGGCCAGCAGGTGCAGGCCTTGGGTATAAGCCGTCACCATGCTACCGTAAAAAGCCTGTTCCAGCTGCGTGAGCAGCGTCTCTTTGTTGCCGGAAATGGGTGCAGCATCATGGGGGTAGGTTTCGGATAGCTCGATCCTGAGGGCCTTGTATTTGCTCAGGTCTCTCATAGATACGGCAGCGTCGATGGTTGGGATGGGCGTTTCAAGGTCCATCGCGATCTGAGAGGTCCACTTGCCGGTGCCTTTGGCCTTTGCCTCGTCTTTGATGTCGTCGAGCAACAGGTGTGTGGCGTCTTTCTCCTTGTACCGGAAAATGTCGGCCGTGATCTCCAGCAGGAAGGATTGCAGCCGTCCGCGGTTCCAACTGGTGAATACTGCGCCGATAGCCTCGTTATCCATACCCAGGCCCTGCTTCATAAAGGCATAGGTTTCGGCAATCAGCTGCATCAGCCCGTATTCAATACCATTGTGCACCATTTTGACAAAATGACCTGCGGCGCCCGGACCGATGTAGGTAACACAGGGCTTGCCATCGACCTTTGCGGCAATGGCTTCCAGTATAGGCTGCATTACGCGGTAGGCTTCCTTATCACCGCCGGGCATCATGCTGGGGCCTCTGCGTGCGCCTTCTTCGCCGCCTGAGATACCCATGCCGAAGAAGTGCAGGCCCTGCGTTTCAAGCGCGGCCACACGGCGCTCGGTATCTTTAAAGTAGGAGTTGCCGCCATCGATCAGGATATCGCCTTTGGACAGCAGGGGCTGCAGCTCAGCGATCACCTCGTCGACGATGCGCCCTGCCGGTACCAGCATCATTATGGCCCTGGGCTGTCTGAGCCCATGGATAAAAGCAGGAAGGTCGGTAAAGCCCTTTACTGTAGCGCCTTTCGCTTCCTGCTCCAGCAACCGGGCTTTATCGCCGTCTTTGTCATAGCCGGCGCCTTTTACGCTATGGTCGGCCATGTTCAGGAGCAGGTTGCGGCCCATGGTGCCCAGGCCTATCATTCCAAAATCATATTGATCTGCAGACATGATTATGCGTTGTTTTCTTGTTTGAATTGTTCCAGGATATCCCTGGTTGTAGCAAAGTCGGTATGATGATAAGCCCGTATATGCAGCTGCTGCGCGGCCCTGACCAGCATAGGGCGATCATCGAAATAAATACATTGTTCGGGTGTGGTCATCGCGATACCCATAGCCAGCTGAAATATTCTCGGGTCGGGCTTGCGCAGCTGCACTTCACAGGAAGAGACGAAGGCGTCGAAGCAATCGTGCAGCCCGAAAGTAGCCACACGATAGTCGTTGAGCTCTTTGCCTTCGTTATTGACCGCAATAATACGGAGGCCGCAATGCTTCTTCCATGCTTTCAGCCAGGATAGCATTTCCGGCAAAGGCTGCGAGCATTTAAATAAGAAATCTTTGAATGCTTCTTTTGTAAAAGGCCTGCTGGTATGAAAAACAATGGTGTCGAGGTATTGATCCAGCGTAATGCTGCCGATCTCAAAAACATTGAACACGAAATTGTGCAACATATTGAGCTCGTCGTAGTCGAGTCCGAACCGCATCGCTGCTTCCTTCCTGGCATCGCTTCCCCAGCCATTGGTGAGTAATACACCGCCGATATCGAGGAATACTGTTTTTACCTTTGCTTTGTTCATAGACCAGGATTGCTGTTTTCGATGCGCCGTATTTTTCCGAGCCGCCGCTGGTGTCTTTCCGCCCCGCTGAACTGTGCTTTGATAAAGGTGTCGACCAGCTCGAGCGCCGCGCTTTCACCGGTAACACGGCCACCGAGGCAAAGGAGGTTAAGGTCATCGTCCTCCACGCCCTGGTGCGCCGAAAAGTGTTCTGCAACCAAAGCTGCGCGCACACCGGCAATTTTATTGGCAGCTATCGCCGCGCCGACACCGCTGCCGCAGATGGCGATACCCCTTTCAACGGATGCTTCTGCGACCGCGTCAGCCAGGGGAAATACAAAATCGGGGTAGTCATCGTCCCGGTCCAGCGCATGCGCGCCGAAGTCGGTGAGCTCGTGTCCCTGCGCTTCGAGCCGGTTGCGGATGATCTCTTTTAAAGCATAGCCGCCATGATCGGCAGCGATCCCTATTTTCATATGATTGGTATAAGCTTATAATAAAGCCCTGGCTTTGGCGTAAAGGTTATCTACAGTAAAACCGAATTCTTTGAACAGATCTGCTGCCGGGGCCGATTCACCGAAGGTCGTCATACCATGCACCGCACCTTCATCTGTAACATAACGGTGCCAGCCCAACGGCGAGCCAGCTTCGATAGCCAGCCTCTTTTTAATGCCAGGGGGAAGCACCTTTTCTTTATAGGCTTTATCCTGTTGCTCAAACAGCTCCCAGCAGGGCATGCTGACTACGCTTGCAGCAATGCCTTCCTGTTGCAGGCGCTCCTGTACACCCAACGCCAGCGTTATTTCCGAGCCGGTGGCGATCAGGATCAGCTGCGGCGTGCCTTTGGCTTCGGACAACAGGTAAGCGCCTTTGGCCAGTCCTTCGGCCGGCGCATATTTTTCCTGGTTCAGCACCGGCAGTCCCTGGCGGGTGAGCACCAGCGCTACAGGGCCATCGCGGTGTTGCAGCGCAACACGCCAGGCTACACTGGTCTCGTTGGCATCGGCCGGCCGGATCACCATAAGGTTGGGTATGGCCCGCAGCGAGATCAGCTGTTCTACCGGCTGATGTGTGGTGCCATCTTCGCCCAATCCGATACTGTCGTGGGTGAATACATAGATCGTGCGCAGCTTCATGATTGCGGCCAACCTTATGGGTGGACGCATGTATTCGGAGAAAATAAGAAAGGTAGCGCCATAAGCGATGATACCAGGCGTAAGCGCCATGCCATTCAATACAGAACCCATAGCATGCTCTCTTATCCCGAAATGAAAATTGCGCCCGGCGCGGTCTTCCGAGCTGAAGGAGCTGTATTGCTTCAGGTGGGTTTCGGTCGAAGGCGCCAGATCGGCTGCGCCGCCCATGAGGCCCGGAAGATCGGCGGCAATAGCATTAAGCACCTTACCCGAAGCCTGGCGTGTAGCGATGGGCTTGTCGCCGGCAGCAAATACAGGTAGCTTTTGTTCCCAGCCTGCGGACAATTCGCCTCTGGCTGATTGTTCCCATGCTGCGGCCAGCTCCGGATAGGCTTTCCTGTATCGTTCAAACTGTTCCTGCCATTGCTGCTCCAGCTCTGTTCCTTTTTTACCGATATCCCGGTAGTACTGAAGCACATCTTCCGGGATGTAGAAATGCTGGTCGGGATCGAAGCCGAGAAAGGTTTTTACTGCCCTTACTTCTTCCTCGCCAAGAGGCGAGCCGTGTGCACCGGCCGTATCCACCTTGTTGGGGCTGCCGTAGGCGATCTGTGTCCGTACTTTGATGAGCGAAGGGCGTTGCGTCTCTGCTTTAGCATTGCGGAGGGCTACCGCAATGGCGTCGATATCGTTACCGTCTTCAACGATCTGCACATGCCAGCGGTAGGCTTCAAAGCGTTTGCCAACATCCTCGTTGAAAGCAATGTCGGTGCTGCCCTCAATAGAGATATGATTGTCGTCGTAAAGATAGATAATGTTGCCCAGCTCGAGGTGCCCGGCCAGGGAAGCAGCCTCGGAGGTAACGCCTTCCATCATATCGCCGTCGCTGCAGATGGCATAAATATGATAATCGAAGAGCGGGAACTCCGGTTTGTTATAAGTTGCAGCCAGGTGCTTTTGCGCTATCGCCATGCCGATACCATTGGCAAAGCCTTGTCCCAGCGGGCCGGTGGTGACATCGATTCCCGGCGCCAGCCCGTATTCGGGATGCCCGGCAGTTTTGCTGTGCAGCTGCCTGAAGTGTTTGATGTCGTCCAGGGTAAGGGCATAGCCGGTGAGGTACAGCAGCGCGTACTGCAGCATGCAGCCGTGCCCGGCCGACAGGATAAAACGATCACGGTTGGCCCAGCGCGGGTTGGCAGGATTATAGCGCATGAACTGCGACCAGAGCACATGTCCCATAGGCGCAGCGCCCATGGGCATTCCGGGATGACCCGAATTGGCTTTCTGTACGGCATCGGCAGCCAGAATACGTATCGTATTGATCGCTTTTTGCTCCAGGGACTTGTTCGTTGAGCTCATTTCTTTTTCTTTTTTAAGGGGGCAGAAGAAGGGCTGGGCTTGCTCCTGCCGGGCGCAATACCGGTCCAGAGCCGCGCACCGCCCCTGATGCCGTCACGGTTACTGATCACTTTAATGTTGTCGTCGAGCGCAAAGTCAATCTTGCGCACATTCCCGCCGCCCAGGTATAAAGTATCGTAATTGATCACGGTCTTCAGAATGTCCAGGACCCGCTGCATGCGTTTGTTCCATTCTTTTTCTCCGATCTTCTTCAGGGCTTTGTCGCCTATGTACTGATCGTAATCTTTTTTCCCGGCTACAGGGTGATGGGCCAGCTCAAGGTGTGGGAGCAGCACACCATCGTTCAGCAGGGCGGTACCGAAGCCGGTACCCAGCGTGGCGACCAGCTCAAAGCCTTTGCCTTCGACCACACCCAGGCCCTGCATATCGGCATCGTTGACCACCCGTGCCGGCTTGCCCAGGGCTTTTTCCAGCATCTTCTGAAAGGCAGCGCCGGCCCATGATTCCGTACCCAGGTTGGGCGCCGTCATCACCACGCCGTTTTTCACATAGCCGGGAAAACCTGCGGAGATGCAGCTGTAAGGGGGAAAATCGGCTACCAGCTTCCTGATCGTCTCCAGGAGATTTTCCGGCGTGGAAGGCATAATAGTCACAGCTTTTACATAGTCGTGCACAATCGTGCCGGTATGATCAAGCAAGGCGGCTTTTACGTGCGAGCCGCCAATATCGATTGACAAAATCTGTAAGTGGTCGGTCCTTTTTCCGGGCATGCGTACTCCTGTTTTGAATCTTGTATGAAGAAATACAGATGGCCGCCAAATAAGTTGTATCCGTCGGCGGCGTAACAAATGATTAATTTCCTGATCCGGGGCAATGGGTATCATAAAAATAGCAACCATTGTTGAAATGGCTGCTATTGTATCGGATATTCGTTCCGTTGACTTAAGCCCGGTCAGTCCACCGACATAGGGCTTAAGAACAGTTCGGTCTTAAAGGAGAATTTTTCGCCGGAGTCGGTCAGGATGGCCCTCACCACCACTGTCACTTTCTTTTTGACCTCTGTATAATCTTTGATGGGCCATACCTTTTCCACCAGCTCGGCATGAATGCTGGCCGTGGCATTGGTCAGCCTGGGCTCATAGGCCCTGATGCTGTTGACCACCGACTGCCGGAACAGGTCCTCCCACTGTGAGTCGGTAAGGGAATTTTCAAATTCCACGTTCCATATCTCATTCCCATATGCAGGATCATAACGGTTTTCGCCCAGCTTGGTGGTAATAAGCAATTGAATATGCTGGGCAATGTTCTCTCCCATGTTATAGCTAGGCTCGGCATCGTGACCTTCCAGTATACGGCCAAAATCGAAAGGCAGTTTATAGTACATTGCTAAGGTTCATTTTCATGGTTGGCCTGCTCGGTAATGTTCTTTTCAATGGAGGCTTTCAGTATCTCGCTTTTCCTGTAAACGAAATCGGGCATTTTATCCCTGGGTAATACCAGGCGGGTGTTGCCGTCTTTGGCCAGCGCCGCTTCAAAATCATTGTTCCACTGGCGTAGCTGCGCTTCGGTGAGGTCCAGCTTTTCGGCGATCACATCCAGGCGGAAGCTGGCGGTTACCGGTTCGGTAAGCATGCCCTGCATGGCCAGGCTATCGGCTGTGGCCAGGGATCGCGGCCGGCCGGGCTCCGGTATGTGGCCGTCAAGGGCAAAGGATGAGGCCATGAATTTCTTTACGTGCGAACGGGTTTCGGCAGGCAGGTACTTTTCAACATCCCAGTAAATATTGGAACCTCCGGCCTGGCGTATGGCCTGGTCAACGCGGCCCGAGCCCGCATTATAAGCGGCTACCACAAGGTTCCAGTCATTGTATTTCTTATGCAGGAATTTTAACAGGTTCATCGCCACCCTGGTGCTTTTGATCACATCGAAGCGCTCGTCCAGGCTGTCGCTGACGATAAGGCCCGATCCACGGGCGGTGCCTTCCATCAGCTGCCAGGGGCCGGCGGCGCCGGCCTGGGAAATGCTGCGGCGCTCCAGGTATGATTCGACAACAGCAAGGTTCTTCAACTCTTTGGGAATACCGTTCTTGGCAAGAGATTGGTCAAAATAGCTCATCAGGATCTGCTTGTCCTTCTGAAGATTGACCATGCCATGCTGGAACCGGGACATATAGTTCCGGATAAAGACCTTATTGTCGGGTGTGAGCACAGCGGGCTGCGGATTAGGCAGGCTATCCCTTTGCGCCTGGGCGGTCAGCGGCAGCGCGGGAAAAAGCATCAGGCAAAACCATTTTTTCATAGTCTTCATTTTGGGTGTAGTTAGAGCTGCTTATATATTCCCGCCCGGAAGCTTGTCTTCGGTGAGCAGGTAATAGGTCCTGCCGTTATTGCTGAATTGTATCTTGCTGTTGTTGATGTTATCCCGCAGCCAGCTGGCTTTGCGGCTGCTCTCTTCTACAAATCGCTGGCCGTCCTGGAGCGGCATGGCATTGCTTTGCTTGAACGCTTTGAGCGTAGTGGACAGCCATACCGGGTCCAGCGAACGGTAGCCGGTCATGACCTCAAGCGCTTCGGAGAAGGTAAGGTCGGCGACAGACTTACCCAGGTTCAGCTTACGCTCTTTCACGGCATTTTCCACGGCGTTTGTTACCTGGTTATAGATATCGCTGCGGTCTTTTCCTTTAAAGCTTTTGTTGCCGCCGAGGGTAGCCAGCCGGTTGATCAGCTGCTGGTACTCTTCCACATTCAGCAGCAATCCTGTTTTTACCATGCGGTTGGAATCCGTGACATCAACGCTGGTCCATGCCGGTATATAAAAAGGCTGATCGCGGAAGGCATTGGATTGTATAAATTCCGTCGGCACGGTTTTGCTGGCATAAGTAGGGTATTTGAAAGCATATTTATTATCTACCTTGGTGTTGCGGGCGCCAAAAGGACTGCGGAACTGGCGGAACAGGGATTCCTCGATCAGCTTATTGTCCTTGTAAATCTCCGCGATCAGGCTGTCAAGGTTGGAGGACAGGAGGGAAGGCCGCATTACTTCTCCTTTGGGCGGGAACATCACGTAGCCCTGGTGCATCGCCTTGTTGGGGTAGTTGAGATAGAACACGCCCGAGTCGCCTGCGATCAGGGAAAAGTCGGATGAAGACACCACATTGGCGGCATAGTCTACCAGCTTTTCTTTCTTCAGATCGGCGATGTTGCTGGCCGACTGCATTACCAGGTCCTTGCCCTGCACCACGTAATTGTTGTATGCCGGGTCGGACAGGCTATGGGACTGGAAGATCATCAGGCGGGCGTTTACATAGCTGAGCCTGCTGATGACATCGGTCCAGCTACTGCCGGCGTCGCGGTTGTTGCCCGCACCGCCGAACAGGATAATGATATTGCTTTCGCCTTTGCTCTTGTATAACATCTCGGAAGCATCGGCGAGGCCGCTGAACACTGCCTGTTCCGAGTACTGATCGTTGCAGCTGAAAGATTGCCTGAGACTGGCCGACCAGAAATCGGTGATCTGCTTCAGATCTGAAGTCAGGGGCGCGATGGCATTTTTACAGCCGTTCAGGTTGTCTTTGTACACCACGCTGCCCACGCGTACTTTCCTGAACAGCGGGTTGGCATTCAGGTGCAGCTCAAGATTTTGCAGGATCGTATAGAGCTGGGTCATGTATTTGGCGTTCTCGGCGCCGCCATCGGCAACGAAAACGATATTGAGCCGGGCATTATCCTTCAGAATGCGTTTGAATTCGGCGTAGGTAATGCGATTGCCCGATACATTATAGATCTCGTTCTTGCTGCGGTCCAGGGCATCGGTCAGCACGGCCGTACGGATCAGCCCGTTGCCATTCTTCGTGCGGTAAAAATCGTTGATCGGGTAGAGATTTTCCATCAGGCTGCTTTCTTCCTGGCGTTCGTTGTCGGCAAGCACCATCGGCATGGGCCGTTTTTCCCTGTTCAGGAAAGTTGTATCGCTGTAAAAAGAGATGCCGGTTTCTGCAGCCTTTTTGTTTTTACCTTTTGACGGCTGGTCATTCAGCATAAACACCGAGCGGGTACCCCATACGCTGATCAGGTCTTTGGATATCCAGCCGGTCCTGGCGCCGGCCGCGCTATCGGCAAGCAGCATCGGTGTAGCGCCCACAAGGTACTCGTTGCCGCTCGCCGATTGCTTATAAATATAGAAGATGCTTTCCATGCCGCATTTGCCCACGCCGCCTTTCAGGAAGGGGCTGCCGAACAGCATCAGGGAGTCGCCGGCCACATGACCGGACAATATGTTGAAGGCGTTCTCTCCATCGTAGGCAGTAACGGCCTTTACCGGGAATTTGGTCCTGTTGTCGCGCAGCGGGTAGCTCCACAGCAGCAGCTTGTCTTTATGGATCCAGCCCAGGTTGTCGGCGCTGCTTTTGGATATCTTCCTGCCATTGATCTTCTGGCCTGGCTGATACTGCGCGAGCTTGAGGTAATCTCCTTTCTTTCCGACCACATAGCAGGGCTGCATGAAGCCCAGCGTTTTCAGCTGCACATCGCCGCCGGGACTTTTATAGGTAATGTTATTGGCCTGGTCGGAGTAGACCACCCAGGCATCTTTGCTCATAGGCAGGCCGTCGCTCAGGCTGGATCCGGCATCGTGCAGGTTATAGGCGCCGCTGCCCGGATTTTTCATAACCATAAAGTTCTTGTTGAACAGGCCGAATTGCGCCCGGCTGCAGAAAGGGCTCATCGCGCAGGCCAGGGTAATCAGGGTAATTGCTAGGGCTCTCATCAGATATAATGTTTTCGTTCGTGAATGTTGGGATTTATTCGTCAAGGCTGCGGTTTAATCTTTTTTATCGGTTTTGATCTCAGCCATTTTAATGCAATGGATATCGTTGTCGGGTACAAGCTTCACACTCTGGATCAGGATATTCCTGGCAAATTGCAGGTTGAGGCAATAGGTATTGAAATCGTTGACCTTCTGATCGTTGATCTTCATGATCGCCTTTTCATTGCCACAGAGGTAACGTTTCAGCAGGTAATAGTAATGCTGGTTGAAATCGGCGCCGTTGGCGATCTGCTGGAGGTGCTCTTTGAAATCGTTCTCGTATTGCTGGTAGATGGCATCGAGGTTGGCCAGGCTGTCGCGCTCAGCTTTATAAGAGGGGACAACACTGATCTTATGCGCTACGGGATATTCGGTATTGCGCGTTTTCAGCCTTACGATGAACTCTCCGTCGGAAGGGTAGGCATACTGGACGATCTCGTTAGTTGTGCTAACGGGGTTGCTGCCATCGCCAAAGTCCCAGAGGAACTCAGTGGCGCCCTGGCCTTTGGCACGAAAGACGAGGTTCTCGCCCTGCATACCTATAGCCGGGCCTTCAATCGTGACCAGGGAGTCGGCCAGCGTAAAGGCAGTTGCCTGGCCGGTTACAGAAACGAAAAAGGTGTCTGTAAATTTATTGTTGACAGTAAGGATAATGGTATAATTGCCGGGAGCGTTGTACTTATGGCGTCCTGCGGGAGTGAATGCTTGTGTGCCATCGCCGAATATCCAGCGGTATTGCCTGCCAAAATCGGAAGAGTCGCTGAAGTAAATGCTATCCGAGACATCGATTACGCGCGGGTATACGCCGGATTTGAGGTTGCCTCTGTTGGGCAGCAGCGATCGTATTCCGAAAATAGCCAGGACGACGAGCACGGCAGCGAGAAGGGTGAGGCCTACAATTTTACTGGTGTTTTTGTTCCACAACATAGGGGTAGATTTTTGTTTCTGGTTTTATCGTCCGGATTGTGCAGCCCGGATCTGGTTCATATATTGCTCATTTTGCTCGTAGCCGATACGGCAATCGTTCAATTGTTTTTCAAAGAGCTGGATATTTTCTGCCGTTTTGCGCAGCGTGAGGGCCCGTTCATAATGCAGCTTCAGGTACCTGGCCATCTGGTAAAAGCCGAAGCTGCGCATATCGGAATTAGGGAGGCCGTCGTTCAGGCTGTTGACGTAATTGATGTTATGATCGATGTCGGAGGTCAGCACCTGGTTGGCGGGGTTCGTCTTGAGCATCGATACGCTTTGCATCACTGTATCATAGGCTCTTACAGCTTCGTGCTGCTTCTGCTCAAATATTTTTGCTTGTTTCAGCTGTTCTCTTTCCTGGTCGGTGATGGTAGCAAAAGGACTGGCTACGCCCATAAAAATAATCCAGCTGAGCAGGGCTGCCGAGCCGATATAGAGCGCGAGCAGATACCAGAGGTAATGCCGCTTTTCTTTGCGGCTCATTTTTATTGTTTCTTCCATGTTACTGACGGGAGGTTCTGATTAGGGATTTACTTATGGATTTGCTCCTGGTTTTGCAGTGCTCGATTTCGTCGCGAAGATCCTCCACCTGGGTTCTCAGCTTGATAATGGTATCCTGCAGCATGATCTGCTCGTCGAGCCGTGCGATCAGTTTGCTGTAACCGCTAAAGCGGGTCGCGCTGTCGGTGCCGATCAGCTGTTTGATGCCCGCTCTTTGCTCCCTGATATAAGCTTCCAGGAATATGTAGTTGTATTGGTCGTTCTTCTCCAGGTCGCGCATCAGTTTGTAGAGCGAATCGATCTTCGGCTGCAAGGCGATCTGTTTATTCATGGCCGAACGGTTGGCCTGGATCTGGGCAATGTAGTCCTCGCTTTCTTTTTGCGCCGCCCAGATAAAGAAATAGATGATGACTAAGGTGCTGAGCAGCAAGGTGCCGAACAGGGTCCAGAAGCGGATGGAAGTACTTCTGATCTCAGCTTTGTTTAACGCGATCATGTATATTTTATTCGTTTAATGTCTGGTGTTTTTCCCAAACGATTATTGGGATAAAAAGGTTTATAAGTAATTGACAATTAGTCACGTTTATTTTTCATTCATGCACCGGTAACTATTAGCTAATTGTTTAATTGCTTTAAAAAAATATTAAGTAAAATATTTTGTTTTTAAAATAATGACCCGTTTGGTATTTTTATTATATGTCGGTTATCCAGGGGGCGTTCCGGAAACAAAACTAATAGCAAATCGGGTTTAAAATCAAGTTAACTTAAATATAACAACTATTCGATATTGATCATCTACGCCATTCGGGCTCAAAATGTTAATGAAAGAAAATTTAAATAGATCAATATGTTTTCTGTTTAAATTTTTTATTTACATTGCTATATGTTTTAAATAATTGTTCTTATTGAAATAGAAAAGATTCGTTACTGTCTTATTTGTTAAAATTTGGTTGCTTTCGGCACGCGTTTATTATCAATAAATTAACGCATGCCACAATTCACGCTGATTATTTTTGTCCACAGTTTAAAGACTTATCAACGAGAGGGTTTTTAAACAAATTCAGCCGCCTGCGGTGAACAATTTAAACCCTAAAACGGTTTTCCTTCAGAAAAATTAACGCAAAAAGAGCATTTTTAACTTTTAATTGCCGTTGATTTTGCCGATGGAAAATCCCTCAAAAACTGACAAAGAGGCATGAATTCAGTCTATATCAACGAAGCCGTTCAATCGGTTTTTCATATTGCCAAAGCTTTTGCCCGTGAGCACTACAATGAACAGTTCGGTGCGCCGCATTTACTTCGCGCTTTGATGCATAAAGATTCCGGCCTTACCGGCTTCCTCGAATCGACCGGTAAGGATGTAGCCTACCTGAGGGAGTGGGCAGAGATCCGCATAGAGGAGTATCCCAAAACCAGCTTGCTTCCCGATGATCCGGCCCCGGACGGGACCATCGACGCTATCCTCGACGAGGCGGATGATATACGGCTTAAGTTTGGCTACGACGAAGTATCGGCCTTGTGCCTGCTGGCTGCCGTGGTGAAGCCCCGGATCGGCTTTACCCCTGAACAGTTGAAGTCGCTCCCGCTGCGAGAAGCCGATTTCATGCAGCTCTATGCTTCTTCACCGGGCGCCGACAACGCTTCCCTGCAGGGTTTCAGCCTGCCGCAGCATAACGGCGCTGCTACCAGTACCAACCACATCCGGCAATACTGCAACGACAAGACCCAGATGGCCCGGGAGGGCAAGCTGGATCCCATTATCGGCCGTGAAAGCGAGACCCGCCAGATGATCGAGATACTCGGTCGCAGAAGCAAACCCAACGTGATCATTGCCGGTGAGCCGGGCGTAGGTAAGACCGCTTTGCTCGACGGCTTTGCCCAGGCGATCGTGAACCAGCAGGTACCGCTGCACCTGCAGCAGGCTGTGCTGCTCGAGCTGGACCTGGGCGCCCTGATGGCCGGCGCCTCCTACAAGGGAGAGGTCGAAGACCGCCTGAAGAAGATCATCGCGGAGCTGAAGCAATTTGACAAAGCGATCCTGTTTGTGGATGAAATGCATGTGATGCTCGATGCTAAGGGCCCCATGGGCAGCGGTGTAGGCAATTTGCTGAAGCCCGAGCTGGCCAGGGGAGAGATCACCGTGATCGGTGCGACCACGCTGGACGAATACCGTAAGATCATAGAGCCCGAACAGGCTTTCAACCGCCGCTTCGAGCTGCTGCAGATTGCCGAGCCTGATCTGCTGGCCTCTGAGAAAATGGTGAAGCTGCTGGTGCCGCATTACGAAGCGCATCACCAGGTCAGCGTACAGCCAGAAGCCATTCCCGAATGCGTGCGGCTGGCCAAGCGATATATTAAAGACAAGCGCCTGCCCGATGCAGCGCTGGACCTGCTCGACCGTACCATGGCTGCCATCCGCATGATGGACGAGACCTCGGAGCAGGAGCTGGTTAATGCGCAAAAGCAATACGAAGAGCTGAAGAACGATAAGGAGCTGCAGGAAAAGGATAAGCTGGCCGAGCTGAATTGGTTTCACCGCATGCTGAAAAGCCGCATGAGCCCTATTTTGCTGGGTGCGCTGGTGGATGAAACGGAAGTCGAGAAGATCGATTCGGCAGCGGATTTTGAAGCTTACCTCGACCGTACGCTGGAGGGCCTCAAAGCGCTATCGCAACAGAAGAAAGAGCGTGTGGGCCCGCTGGAGGTGGCTGCAGTAGTGGCCAGCAAGACCAATATCCCCATCGGTAAAATACAGACCCAGGAGCGCGAGAAGCTCCTGAATATGGAAGACTACCTGAAACGCCGCATGGTAGGGCAGGAGCATGCTCTGAAGGTGATCAGCGAAGCGATCGTGGAAAGCCGCAGCGGTATTAACAAGGCGGGGCAGCCCATTGGCTCTTTCTTCCTGCTGGGGCCTACCGGTACCGGGAAAACAGAGCTGGCTAAATCGATAGCAGAGCTGCTGTTCAATGATGAAAAGGCGATGATCCGTTTCGATATGTCGGAATTCAAGGAGGAACATTCGGCGGCATTATTGTACGGCGCACCTCCGGGCTACGTGGGCTATGAGGAAGGCGGCATGCTGGTCAATAAGATCAGGCAGCAGCCTTATTCCGTGGTACTGTTCGATGAGATTGAGAAAGCGCACCAGTCGGTGTTTGATGTCTTCCTGCAGATCATGGACGAGGGGCATATCCACGATAAGCTCGGTAAAGAAGGTGATTTCAGCAATGCGCTGATCCTGTTCACCTCCAACATCGGCAGCGAGTTCATTATCGATCGCTTCAACGAAGGCCATATACCGGCGTCCAACGAGCTGATGGAGCGCATGAGCGCTAAGTTCCGCCCCGAATTCCTGGCGCGTATTACGGAGATCATTCCTTTTGGCCCCATCACCGAAGAGATGGCAGTGCAGATCTTCAGCATCCAGCTGCGCAGCCTGGAAGAAGCGCTGAAGAAAAAAAATATCCAGCTGGCAATCGAGGAAGATACCCGTAAGCTGCTTGCCCTGAGCAGCTTTACACCGAAGTACGGCGCCCGGCAGATCGGCGGAACCATACGGCAGCAGATCCGCCGGCCGGTATCGCGCATGATCGTCAGTGGCGAAGTAAAGCCCGGAAACATCTTGCGGCTGCGCCACGACGAAGCCCAGCAGCTGGTATGGCAGGTAGACTGATAAAGTTTTGTTAGCATAGGTTATGGGACATTTAAAATAAATGTTTATTTTATTAATTATCAATATAGATTAAGCGCCTAAGCTTTCGTGCATTCCGTTTGTGAAATTTTTAGACTTTACGGTAGCCCGTTTGCGCTTATCTTAATATACTGAAACATAAGCATATCATGAAGTTCTGGGACCGGATCAAAAGTTTTCTTCGTTCCGGCAGCTTTAAACAGGAAAGCAACAGGAACCCTGCAATTAACGAGAAACCAACTATATCATCTTTTAAAACAGATAACATGGCAATGTTCAATTATGAAGTCGGCGGCAATGAAGTAAAAGTAGATGCCAACGAGGCGATTAACGAGATCCAGGCAAACAAGACCATGCTGGTATCGCAGCTCACCGCCGACGAGGCTATCCAGCCTGAAGCCGTATCCGGCCTGAAGACACTTGAAGATGTTTTCCGTCATTTCAAACCCTCTATAGAAGTGGAGATGCAGACTGCCCAGGGCGAACCGGTAAGAGAAACGATGAAATTCGGTAAGCTGGACGACTTTACGCCCAAAGGAATTACCCGTCAGAGCGCCTTCCTGAACTCACTCAAAATACAGCAGGAGCAATACACCAAGATCATGAAGCAGCTGAAGTCGAATAAAGTATTGCAGACCATGCTGGCCAATGCGGAAACAAAGGAAGCGATCATCAATGCGCTGAAGCAGGTGACCAGCGAGCTGGAAGCTGCCAACGCCTAAGCGTGGCATGCTTCGTCCCTACACCCTAAACTATTCTTTTAAATTAAAGTGTTATGTCTTCTACCAATCCACTGGAAACAAACCAGGTAGCCCAAAAACAATTTGCACCTGCAGAAGGGCAGACCCTGCAGCAGTCCGTACAGAAGCTGGCCAAGGCCGGCGGCTTTACGTTCCTGGAAAGCTGCATCGACGGTATTGCCAACCTTAATCCCGACCGTAAAGCCCGTAAGGAGATCTTCCTGAAGGATGCTGATAAAAAAGATGACCGGGAAGACCTGCTCCAGACCCTGAAGCTCTGGATCGGTGTGCTCGAAAGCGGTAATGATACTTCCGAAATGGCTGTAAGATGCAAAGATGAGGCAGAGGCGGCTGAAAAGACCATGAAGGAAAACCTGAAGCAGACCCTGGAAACTACCCGTGACCTGGAAACAGCCTACCGTACGGTTTCCCAGTTCTATAAAAATACGGAGTCCGATAAAGTGAACAACGTGGTTGTGCTGAATGCCTCGCTCGACCAGATGAAGGATCTCGATAACCCCTATTTTATCGACTATGTCGCCGCTGAGCTGAAGCAGAACTATGATCGCCTCGATCTGCGCGACAACTACTCCCTGCTGGTGCTGCCCGGATACCTGGGCTCCAATAAGGTGGTGGAAAAGTGGGCTAAGATAGCCAATGAGAACAAGGTAATGCTGGTGACTGACTTTGTGAACCTGGACAAGCCAGACGACGTGATCGAAATGTTTGACGGCGCCAACCTTACCGGTGGCGACCTGTACCGCAGCAATGTGATCATGACCTGTAACTATCTTGTAGGACGCGGTAAGGCCGACGAAGTGGGAGAAGAAGAGGATGTGTTCCTGCCGGGCTCCAGCTCTCTCGCCGGTAAAATGCACTATACCCTGTTGAGCCAGGTAACTGCCGGTAAAAAGCATGGTGGTATGAACGAAGTAGATGCCGTGCGTTTCAAATTGAAAAAATCGGAGATCTCCCACCTGGAAAAAGTAGGCCTGGTACCGATGGTAAGCGAATACGGAAAGGTAATGGCTTTCTCCGCCAAAACGCTTTTCAATGGCGATAACATTGGCCTGCAAACTTACTCTGTGGTGCGTGTGTTTGACTATATTACCAAAGTGCTGTTCGACTTCCTGAACCGCAGAGCCTTTGAGAACTGGAACTCCAGGACCGAGGCCGATCTGCGCAGCCAGATCGTCAACTATCTCGATAGTGTAAAAGGCCCTTCCAAACTGATCGAAAAATTCAAGATCGTCCGCTTCGAGCAGGATGAGAAAGACAAAGACCGCATCTGGCTGGATGTGCACATTACGCCTTACTTCCCTGCAAAGAGCTTCGTGATCAAGCTCGACGGCCATAAAGGCGATGATGGTACGGATTGGAACACTGAATACGAACAAAGCTAAGCAGCATGCTGCTCTGATCCTTTGCAGGAGCTGCCGCCTCACCGGCGACAGCTCCCCGCTTATCTTTCCCCGGCAATACTTTTTTACATACCTGCGGGGGAGTAAGCAGGAAGACGCGAAAGCCAAAGAAGATGAACCTGAAACAGATCGGTATGCTCAGCTGTATTTTCCTGGCGGCCTGCAGCGCGCCGGAAAACGATTTTACAATAAAGAACAAGCCGGCGCTGCCTCTTCCTGATATTAATTACAATACCGGCGATTCTTCGGTCACCAAAAAAGGAGCTGAAGCAACGATAACCGCGGCAGAGGCTGCCGATCGCAGCCGCATGGTATTCAGTGGAAAGGTGCAAACCGTAGACAGCATGATCCACGGCGTAAAAGCTCCCTTTTACTATATCGGCGTAAAGGTAAATAAGGTGTGGAAAGGCGAGCCTTCGGGGAGCATGGTCTACTATATCAGCCGCTACCTGCAGGTGCCGGATCACTCCGATATGATCTTCTTTCTTTCCGGGGCAGACAGCACCGACGAGCTGGTCAGCGCCAACAGGCTGCGTTGGGAATGGACCGCCTATGCACCGTACATACGGGCGCAGGATTCGGCAGCTTACCTGACGCTCAGCGACTCATCCCGGTTCCTGTTGAAGTCGGCGGGGGATTTTTAAAACAGCAGGTGCTGGAAAGGAAAGAGCGGGAGTGTATATTACTAGTCTTTCTCTGCCATGATCCGCATTGCTTTCATCGACTTCCGGGCATATTCATTCAGCACATAGCCTTCCTTAAGATAGCCGAAGGTGCGGCTGAAGACCTGGCCGAAGCCGAAAAGCCCGAAATTGATTTTCGGCATAGGCACCAGCGACGGTTTGCGGTTGTTGCGGAATTGCTTCCAGGTATCCGGATCATCGAGCACGGTAATGATGCGCAGGGTTTTGCTGTAAGCATCGATGTTGCCCCAGATATCGTTGTTGATGGTGCCACCTTTGAGGTGGAACAAGCGGGCAACAAACTGGGTAAAGATCGGTACGACCTTGTCCTTGTTGGCCGAAGTAAAGAAAGCAACGGTAGAGGCGCCTTTGATTGCGTTGACGCTTTTTTGCAGATCGGGTTCCAGCGTGTCGTAAGTGTATTGATCGGGAAAGGGCGTAAAGGAAAAGCTCATATTGTTGACAAACAATAATTCGGCCGATATGCCTCTTTCTATGATCGCATCATCATAGGCTTTTGATAGCTGCGCGATGAAGAAATCCTCTGGTTCAAAGGCGTTGATGATGACAACCTTACTGTGCATAAGCTGCAAAGAAAGTAATATTTCCCATATTTTTCGCGGTTGTATTATTTTTTTGTAAAGGTTAAGATCGCGGAGAGAAGGCACAGCACCTACGCGGACAGTTCATGACAACCTTATCGTTATCTAGTTGTTTGATTATAAGGAAATATTAACTCAAATTGAACCTTAAGCACCCATACCTTTTTTTGCAGGTTACCTACTTTTGCAGCAGGGTATCCGGCCTATCCAAACATCATCCTGAACCCTTGTTTGCAGCATGAATATCCTTCAGAAAATGGCAGCCGATTTCAAGGCCGAGGTGATTGCGACGCAATTACTGGCCGAGGAGCTGGACGTGAGCAAGATCGTGATCGACCGGCTCGGCAGCACACCCCGTACACATACCAAGGATGTGTATCGCAGCTACGAGGACATCAGCCAGTATAATCTTGATAAATATACCGTACTGCAGAGCTACCGGCAAAGCATTTACGAAGCCATACCCGAAAATGTATTCCATCCGCCTACGCTGGGCGGGTTGGGTAAAACCCAGGACGAGATCGTAGAAGAGATCAAGCACCAGCGCAAGAAGGAACGGGAAGCGCGTATCTTTTTCAAACCCTTCGAGCAGGAAGCGCCTTACCTGGAGATGCAGGCTCTTATGCTGGAGCTGATGTATGAAAAGAAAGGCAGCTACGATAACTTGTACCGCCTGTTCGAGCAAGGCTGGCCGGTGATCAGCAAGCTGCCTTATTCCACGGCGCTCAGCTTTATCTATATTCTTCCCATCCTGAACGAGGTACGCGGCAACCGTGAATGGACCGAAAAGTGCCTGGCCTTCCTTACCGGCTTCCCGGTCAACATAAAGGAGAATTACGTTTCGGGCCGCATCGACGAAGAGCTGGATAGCTTCACTATCGGTAAGACCGCCTTAGGGATCAACAGCAATTTTTCAGGCAACCAGTACGATGGTATGTTCGGCTGGGATATCCATATCGGCCCGGTGCCCGAGTACCTTACTGTATCGGTATTGCCGCAATCGGGCTTCACCCAGCTGCTCGATATCCTTTGCGAGCACTTTGTGCCCGCCAATATTTTTGTCAGCTATTTTATTCAATCAGAACCCGTGCCGCAGACAGCGCTGCTTCCCGATACTGCTTCGGGGCGGCTGGGATACACTTTTTATCTGTAAGCCCATGACTATGTCGTTGAAATCTATTTTTCTTCAATACCTCCTGGCGCCGCTGATCATCGTGATCATGGGGAGCATGATGGGGGTTATGAAAAAGAAGAACCAGCTGCTGAGCAATCGCAGGCTGATCATATTTGTGCTGCTGTATAGTCTGGTGATGGCTGTTCCCGGCCTGTTCGGCCTGGTGCAATCCGGCTTTACGCCCTGGTACTATATGGTCGCACAGCTTGTTTACCTTTTGCTGGGCATTGCCTTTGTCCATTTTTATGATAAGTATATCCAGAAAGATGTGCAGCAAAACAAGGTTGCCCTGCAGCTCACGGTTATGCTGGTGATCGTTACCCTCGGCGGCTACCTGTTTGCTGTAGTATACAACCTGTTCAACGATGCCCGTAACGGCTATATCGGCGCTACCTCGCTGCTGGCCTTCTTTTTACCCCTGGTCTTTTACTGGACCTATGCCGCCTTTATCGCCATACCCTTCGAGATCTATAAAGTGTGGCAATATCCCAGGGGCAATGTCGACGAGATCAATTTTGACGGCCTCGATTTCAACAAGCTGATGGTATTGGAGCTTGAATTCAGCCGCCAGCCCGATGATGTGGACCGCCTGAGGGTAAAGGCCAAAGCCCCGGCCGATATTACCTTCGGCGACTGGTTCCGTAAATTTATCGACGATTACAATTACAAATTCCCCAACTCTTCCATCGTTTATGCCAAAGATGACGGCGATATGCACGGCTGGGTCTTCTATTGCAAGCGGTCGTTCTTCCACCGCCGCCGGTTGCTGGATCCCGATCAGACGATTGCGCAGAACAAGATAGAGGAGCATATCACCATTACCTCCAAACGTGTAGTCGAGCACCAGGAAGAATATTTTCACAGAGTCGCTAGCAGTCAAAACAACTAACCATGATCATACCACAGAAATATCTTGCCGTTAACTGGGCCGACGGGATGAAGGTGAATAAAGAGCATTTCATCGATACCGAGAACTTCTTTGTCGACCAGGTGCGGGATGCCGCTTCACTGGGCATCACCCGGCTCAATTTCGGTTTGCTGCCACCCTTGGCGGGCAGCGGCGCGCAGCTGAGCGACTATGTTGTCAGCAAGACAACGACCAACCAGCTACAGATCACTATCAATTACTGCCAGGCTATTACTCCCGGCGGTGTGCGCATACAGATCGCACAGGAAAGCCTGAAGGAATACATAAGACTTTCGGATGTGCTGGAAGAGGAAGAAGGCCAGGAACTGGAAGCCCGCGACACCGAATATTTTTACGTGATCATGGTGGTCAACCTGTTTGAAAAAGTAATGTATGGCAATCCCGATCCCGAAGAAATTCCCATTCGCCAGCCTTATACACAACCCCGGTATACCGTACAGGTGGCTCATGCCAGCAGCATCAATACAGCAGAGCTGGGTGCTTATCATCTCGTGATCGGGCGCATCCGCAAGAATGGTAATGAATTCTATAAAGATGAAAATTTCATCCCGCCCTGCACTACGGTCATGAGCAGCGAGCGCCTGGTGAAATACTACAGGGATATTACTCAGTACCTGAGCGATATCCAGAACATTTCACTGCAGATCATCCAGAAGATCAATTATAAAAACCAGAAATCAACTGTCGCGCAGAACATTAAGCAGGCTTGCCAGTCGGTGTTGGATTACTGCGCCGCCCACTATTTCAACCTGCGCAATATCGTACATCAGCAGCCGCCGGTATACCTGGTTGATGCCATGGCGCAAATGGCCAACTATCTCTTCTCCTTTATCCAGTCGCTGCCCGAGAGCGAGAAAGAAGAGATGCTCAACTACTTTTTCGAGTGGAGCGATATTACCCCGGTGATCTTTTCCAACAAGCTTTCCGAAGTGATCGAGATTAACTACGATCACTACAGCAATGGCGCTTACTTTGCTGCTATTGAAGATATGCTACGGCATATCCTTACTATATGGCGCAAGCTCAATACTCTTGAATATATCGGTCTGCGCAAGGAGAACATTGTGGTGAAAGAAGAAGTGCTGTCTAAGGTGACGAAAGACCGGAAGGGCTGGAATATCCTGGACTAAACCTACAGGGCTTATATATCGATAGCCGCTCCCGGTGGGGGCGGCTATTGTTTTTGTTCTTATCGGTTGAAGCTGTACAGGGCTGTAAGAGAATTGCGGCCAAAGTGTTTAGCGCTGTTTCCATTGCTGCGCAGATGTCAGTACGATGCTCCTTATGTTCCCTGTCTTTACCTTATGCCGGGAAATACCGGAAGGTGGGTATTCGCTGTTTTTCTTATAGCAAGTATTTTTGAATAGCTGACGACTATCGTTAGTATGTCGAACAATCTTCCCAGGGCATAGCGCAAGCTAAAGACAGGGAGGAACAAAGCAAATACTGAAATTTTTATGAAAAAGAGAAGCATCCCGTTAAAAGGTAAACTTATCTTGAAGAAAGAAACACTGGCCCGGTTAAGCAAGCTGCAGCAGGGCGCCATTGCCGGCGGAGACAGAACATACAAGGCATGCCTGACCAAATGGCATTGCTCGGACCAGCCTGCTGAACCCGGTACGTGACCGGGCAGGCAGGTAACCAGGTTTATTTCCCGCAGCGTTTTCCGGAAGACGCTGCGGGCATTTAAAGACGATCTCAATATGATGATGTAGTATCGGGTCTCTATGCGTAAAGCTGGAGAAAGATTAGCACTACATGCTCTCCTGTCATCCAATAAAAAGCTCCCGTTAACGGGAGCTTTGTTTATGATACGTTAGCCAGCGGATGATCGAGCATGATACGGAAATTGGTGCCGTCAGGGCTCAGGTTGCGGATCTTGGTAAACAGGGTTTGTGCTACATGATCCCATTCGGCCTGTGAAAATTCTCCGTACTGGAAAGGTACCAGGTGTATATCCAGGGTACGGATATAGCCTTGCCTGGGGTGGGGTGACGGCGCCAGCCCCTTGGTGAAGCGCACTTCCTTCAGCTTCTTTCCCAGCTCGGCCTTGCAGAAATTACGGATGTCCTCCTGTGTGATCAGCCGGTCGCGGCTGCTGAGCGCATAGCGGCAGGCATCGAGGCGTTCGCCGGCCTGCAGCTGCTCGCGCCCGCCGGTGCTTTCGCTCAAAAGCAGGATCTCCTGTGCGGAAATATCGGGACTGTTCTGGCAACGGAAGGGTGTTCCGCTACGGATATTGTTGGCTTCTTCGCCATGGGTCACCCAGTATTCAACTTGTATGTTATCTTCCGGATCGTAAGGCTCCACGATCAGGTAGCTGGGCGCCTGTTTGATGAACTTATCGATTTGCTCCGATTTGTTCTGGATTTGGCGCAATTGCCGCGACAGGCCTTCCAGCGAAGAGCGGATAAAGGTCTGGTCCAGCGAAGAGAAGGCAGCTACTTCGTCTCGGGTAAGCTCGAGCAGGTAATTGACCATGTCCTGCGCTGCCCGCTGGTCAAAGCGTTCCACGCCGCCATGGCGTATGGAATAATATCCTTTCTGATGCTGTGAAGAACGGCTGTAAGGGATCTCGCTGAACTGGCGTCCATGGCCATCGGTAACGCGCTGCACCGTCATGAAGCGCTCGTGCACTTCCGTACGCAGGGGCAATATATTGTTGAGGCCCTTATAGCTGTAAGTATTGTTGATCAGGCTGCGGTTGAGCGCCGGGAAGGCATTGATAGCCACATAACAGTTGCCGAGGATATCGTAGGCGTAGTTGGGCGGAAATTTGACTTCCAGCCATACGAGGTCCTTCGGTACTTTGGCTGCCAGCTGTTCCTGCGAAAAGCGTTCCTGCAGTGCGGCGGGATAGCCGCTGGCTTTGCGGTCCAGCGCGCAATCGCCCAGGGTAATGAATTTGTGCTGGTACAGGTTCTTGACCTCGTTCACCACTTTGTGCATCAGGTCGTAGTCCTGGAAGATCTCCTGCTCGAGCGACAACTCTTCCATCTGCACATAATTGCGCCCGGCGGTCACTTCCACGGGTTTGCCTTCACAGCTGATGCTACATAAAGGCAGCAGCTGGTACAGCCAGGTTGTGTTTTCGTAAGAAGGAAAGTCAAAATACAGCGATACTTCTTTCAGGTTGTCGACAGCAGTATGCAGCTGAAGCCCCAGGTAGCAGGTTGCCCAGGGCAAGGGGTCCGTGTTGCGGAACAGGGGCTGCTTGAAGCCTGAGTTATCGATCGAGAAGAGCTGGTAGCTGTTGGCAATAAAGGCCAGCTTGCCTTTGACGATATAGGTATGGTCGACCGGTGTGAAGCCGATCTGCACTTCCTCGTTACGCAGGGTACCGCCGAAGCCGTGCGTCATCCTTTTCTGGAGGGTAAAGTGGGTGAGCGGGTGCAGCAGGTGAATAGGCTCAACCGGCTGGGCCTGCATAATGGCATGCGCTGCCTTGGGCATGGTCAGCAGGTTGGGTGTAAGCATCCTTGCGATCTTGTCCAGGATACGTCCTTCGATATTCTGGGTCTCGTTGGCTGCGCGGTAGATCTCGGTGCTGAAGGCTTCGATCAGCAGGCGGACAAAGGGATCCAGGGAAACGGGATTCTTCACGCCCCAGAGATTGGAAGCATGCTGCAGCATCCTGGCCTTGATGGCCTCCTTGGTAAATTGGTTGGTGATAGCAATGTTCATAGCGTAAGGGTTGTAACCAATATAACTGCCGGACCACCAAATAGTTTGATGATCCGGCAGGCGTTACGAAAGTATCAAGATTCGGATAACCGGAATCTTAAGAAAGATTTAAATTTAATGCTATTGGCCTTTTCAGGGCTTTACCCGCCCGCGGATATGTTCCAGCAGCGGCCGGGCGGCCGGGTGCGCTGCAATGTAAGGCAGGAAGGGCTTAACTATGGGATGGCTGATGAAGCTGCTGTTCAGGCCTTTTCGGCTGCGCATTACCAGCAGGGCAATGATCTCTACCGGGAAAAATTGCCAGGTAATGTTGTTGAAGGGCAGGGTCCAGTCATCCTGGCTGTTGGCGATGTGGTAAGCAGCTATACCATCAACCCATTGGTTGACCACCGCTTCATCCGTGGCATAAAGCTGGTCGATCGCAGCAGCGTAAGCCGGTTCCACAGGCTTGCTGCAATAAGGTTGTATGGCTTCTGCTTTATCCAGGCCGGCCTCACCTGCCAGGAAAGCCGCAAGGGGAAGCAGGTCCGGCTTGCCGAGACGGTTGGCATACAGCTTTGCCTGCATCAGGTCCTGCCGCTGCTCCAGGTAAAACAGGAGGTAGCGTAATACATCTGGAGCATCGCCGGGAAAATAGGCGATCGCAAACATCAGCGACAATGCGATGTCGGTGCTGAACAGGCTTTCTTCTGTTTTGCCCTGCTTCAGACCGGCCAGCTGTACCATCAGTACATGGCCATAGGCGGCGATCATCTGTTCATAAGCCTTCTGGTCGTTCCGGTCGCGGAATTGCAGAATGCTTTCATAAATGCGCCGCGTCGCATCGGAATGCAGCAAAGCAACAAGGTCATACTCTGTGGTGAAGGTTTCGCCGAACTCGGTAAAGCTGCTGGTGAACAGCTCTTTTCCCTGTTCCGTAAGCTCCTCCACCGACGTATCCAGGAAGGTGATAAAATCGGCATCTGCGGTTATACTATCATAATTGGCCGCGATCTGCCTGTATTTTTCTGAAAGAAAAGATGGTGCTTTTTTGCTGTCCATATATTGTTTGTATACGCTATTGATATAGTTTTCCGATCTCCGTCCAATCCGACATCATGGCCCTGTCGACATACCAGCGGCCCTTATCGCCGCGTTTCACCCATACATCGATCAAACGGTAATCGCCGATGTTGTTCTTGATCTGGTTGGCCATCCTGGGCGAGATGCCGTAGCTGCCGTTGCCTGCTTTATTCGGTCCCAGCACATCCCGTACGAAGGCTGCAGGATCGGCCTGCCGCGGCGATAATTTACCTACCTCACCCGACATATTCGTCTTCACTTCAAAGATATCGAACTTGCCATCGTGCCGCAAACCTACCAAATCAATTCCATTATTGGAGGCATTCTGTACGTGGAACACCTGCTTGTATTTACCATTGTTGCTGAGCTGCTGCTTGGCCCAGTTCTCGCCATAGTCGCCAAGTCTTTTCTGGAAGGTCAGCCCGAAGGGATCGAAGAAGATATTGGGATCGTGGGTATAGCTGTAAAACGTTGGGTTGTTGCCGGCCAGGCCTATGGGATCGGGACTGATATAGGTGCCGGTATGGCAATCGTAATAGCGGAAGCGGTTGTAGTATAACCCGGTCTCTTCATCTTCGTACTGCCCGGGATAACGGAAGGGAATGAAGCACCGGTCGCCGTATTCACTGCGTACACAGCCGTAGCTGTCGAGCGTGGAGGCCCATACTTTCCGGCCTTCTTCATCGAAAGCCATAACCGGTACGCCCAGGTAATCGCTGATGATGGAATAGCGCCGGCCGCCGGCCAGCCTGGCCACAGGTGTAAGGCTGTCGCCTTCGTAGATCCAGGTAATAAGATCTGCACCCACCGGCTCCGCATGGTCGTTGCCTAAACCGCCTTCCTTGTCGACCACCAGCTGCGGCCTGTCGGCCAAGTCGTATTCCCACTCATGCAGCAATTGATTGCCCTGCCAGAGATAGCGCCGGATACGGCCTTTGCTGATCTTTGCTGTGCGCCGGTTCAGGGCATCGTATTCAAATGAAGTTTCCTGCCCTTCCGGCGCTTTGACCGACTGCAGCATGCCATCGGGATACCAGGCATACGACCAGTCGCCCTGTTCCCATTCAGGCAAGCCCGACGCAGCATCCGGCAGACGGCTCAGGTCGGCCGCGTCCTGCGCCTGCGGTGCGGCGTCGTCCGTGGTTACCCAGGCCCATTGCCGCGGGGAGCTTCCATCGGGGGCAGCGCCGGCGGGCATATCGTTGATGTTCCGTTTGCTTTTGAGGATCAGCCTGCCCAGCGCATCGTAGCGGTAATACCATTCCTGGTCGCGCAGCAGTTTGCCATTGGGACCATATACACGGTCTTTCTGCTGTGCCGTGCGGAATACATTGCCGCTATCGTCGGCCTTTTTATACTCCAGCTCCTTGTGGTCATATGTGGTGGCTGTCAGATCGCCTCGGCTATCGTAGTCATAAGTGACCTTACCGCCGGTAAGCAGGTTAAGACAGGCTGCCAGCTTGTAGTTGTTGTTCCAGGTATATTGACGGTGCAGGTGAGTGTGGCTGCCTTGCGTGATCTTCTGGCTGATCGGTCTTCCTTCATGATCGTAGACGAAAGAAGAGCTGAGGCCGCCGGTCATGCTACGGTCCAGCTCGTCGCCGCTTGCATTACGGTTCATGCCGGCCGTCCAAGCTTCGCCGCTGTGCTGTGCCCGTATGCCGGTAAGATAGCCCAGGCTGTCGTAGGTCATGGCTACATCGGCGCCCAGCCCGCTTTTAAGGCCGGTCAGGTTACCAAAGGCATCATAGGTATAGTCGATGGTATGGCTGCCCTGTACTTCCTGTATGACTTGTCCGAAGGGATTGCGACGCAGCTGTACGGAAGCATTCGGATTGTCGGCGCTTTCCAGCAAGCCCGAACGGTCGTAGCGAAAGGCCTCCCAGAAGCCGTCGTCGTAGCGGTTGTAGACCAATCGTCCCGAAAGGTCGTAGCTGTGGTAAATGCTTTTGCCTTCTGGTAATACGGTCTTCAGCAGCTGCCCGTCGCGATCGCGGATATACTGCTGCTGCATGCCGTCGAAGCCCGTCTCTTCGATCACCTGGTCGTTGGCATCCCTGGAGAAGGTATGGCGTTCCCCTTTTTCATTGGTCACCGATTGCAGCTGCTCATAATTGTCGTAGCTGAATTCGAGCAGCTGCCTATGCCGGGCATTGGCTTTGCTGTTGCGCGTTTGCCGGCGCAGGTTGCCCATGGGTGTGTATTCCAGCCGCCATTCTTCCTTGCTGTCCGCTGCATAAATGGGTAGTTCGTAGGCGTCATAGGCAAAAGTAACTTCATCCTGTCCCGGGCCTTTGAATTTCGTGATACGGCCCAGGGCATCCCGCTGCCAGCGCAGCTCCTGCTGCGGGCCGGGCCTGAAGGCAGCCATGAGGCCGAAGGCATCGTATTGCCAGCTGCGGCCGGCGCCGGTCTCATCGGTTTCTGATATAAGCTGCCGCAGCTCGTTGTATTGCCAGTACAGGGCCTGGCCTTTATCATCGATGCAATGGGTTGGCAGGCCGGTGGCCTCACCGTAGAAATAGCGGACGATGCGGCCGTCCTTTCTTACTTGTTCCGTTTTGCGCAGCTGCTCATCATAGGTCCAGGTCTCCATCAGGCCCGAAGGTTCCGACCGCATGATGAGCTGGTTCATATGATTATAGGCATACTGGTATTGCTCGCCTTCGGGCGTATGGTAGGTTTTGATATTGCCTTGCTCGTCGTAGTCGTAGCCGACCAGCCTGCCTTCGGGACTGGCTACCAGCCGCCGTTCGTTGAAGCGCGTATAGGCGTAATAAGTTTCGCCGCCCATGGCATCCACCTCTTTATATAGCAGATCATTCTCGTCGTAGTGATAGCTCATTACCCGGCCATCGTTGTACTGCACTTCGTTATAGCCTTCTTCAGGGAAATATTTCAAATGGCCTTCCATGTAGCCTTCCGGACCATAGGTGTGGATCACCCTGCCTTCCTGGTCGTAGGCCCAGCAATAGCTGATGCCGTTGCGATTGGTCCTGCGGATGATGTGATTATGGCTGTCGTATTCAAAGCACAGCGCTTTACCGGCACGGTCGGTTACCCGCACAAGGTTGTTGCGCTCATCGTAGGCATAGCCCACCATGAGCGTCCGCTGGGCCTTGTAGCGGTAATAGACCTGCGTGATATGGGTCAGCTGATCGTCGGCAATCAGTTCCAGCATCCTGCCGGTATTGTCCCTTATGGTGGCCAGCAAGCTGCTGCCGCGGTGATAGCCGAAGGTCAGCTGCGTGCCTTCGGCATAGCGGATCGAATGAATGCGGAAGATATCGCCGTCTTTGGCTGCATGCCGCAGGTAAGTATAAACATCCTGATCCAGGGTAAGGATCCAGGTCTGCTCGTCGGGGCGCTCCATCCATACCCGCTGGCTGCGGTCGTAGTAGGGCATGGACCCGGCTTCGATATAAGGCAGCGGCATCACCATGTTTTCCTTGGGATGATTGAAGCCGGCAATGCCTGCTTCCGCATCTGGAAGGATATACAGGTCATAGCTGTTGTAAACGCCATTGCCCATCATACCGGCATAGGGCTTGTCGCTGCGCCAGATATTGCCCCACTTCAGCGCAGTGCCGCCGGGAAGCTCGAAGTCGATCCATTCGAAGAACATAGCGCCGGTAACAAAATTGACCGGCTCCAGGCCGAAGGCGCAAAGCCTTTTGGAGAGGGGGTTGGTATCGCCCAGTGCTTTTTTCAGTATGCTGTTGACGCCTTTCAGGGCTTTCTTGCTCAATGCGCCTGCCAGCTTGCCCAGCCCTTTGATCAGGGCCATGCCGGCAAAGCGCATCAGCATTTCCGCCATGGTGTAGTTGTGCGGGGCAAAGGTTCCGCCGACCAGCACCGGCCCTCCGGTATTGATCTGCACATACATGCTGAGGATGTCGTTGTAGAAAGCGAAGTAGGACAGCGGATTTTTCTTGATCTTGTTGGGCATGGTCGGCAGCATCTTCAAGCCCATAGGCGGACACCAGCAGGTGAGCACCTGCTGCGGGTCGGAGCCGCTGAGCTCGCTGCCCTGGGCCAGCACGGTAGTGGAGCCCCAATAGACTTCGCCTTCATGCGGGGAGCCGGGAATATTGACGATAAAGTATATGCCTGGTATCGACGAGATATGCCGGAAAGGCAGCAGCACGCCCATTACGCTGGTCGTGGTAGTGGCCTTGTGCCGGCTGTGCACGTAGATAGAGCCACCCATGGGAATGCTTTTGGCGCCGATCTTCTCCTGCAGGAAGGAGGGGATGGGAATGTCGAAATGCAGGTAGTCCATCGGGTCAAAGACCATGCCGATAAAGGGATGAGGCAGCGGCAGGGGGATGAAGCCGAAAGAAGGGGGCAGGGGAATGGTAGTCCAGTGGAAGTCAATAGCCAGCACGATATCGAAATGCTTGCTGACATGCTGCCGGGCGTTGCTGGTCATTACCGGCTTGGCTGCCTTGATAAGCTTTACATTTTCCATAGCCTTTTCATTAGTTGGTGGGTGCATATTGATCGGGCAGCACGGCCAGCTGTCGCCAGTCCGGGCCGATGTGTTCCTGCATATCGCGATCCAGTGCTATGCTTTCTTCATGTTCAGGGCCGTATATTTTTTCCATAGTGAGTGCGACATAAGCCATAGAGCTTTGCCTTCTCCGTTCAAGGGGCATGCGTTTGCCGATCTCCAGGCATTTACGGTAGCTGGCCAGCGCTTTTTCCGGGCCATTCCATTTGCTTTCCGACATCTGGCCTGCGATACGGGTGCATTCCAACGCCATAAAGTCGTTCTGCAGCTGCTCTGCGATATGTGTGGCTTTATTGAAGTAAGAACGGGCTTCTGCCTTGCGGGCCTCCATCAGCAGGAAGCTGCCGTAGTTCATGTGCATCTGTGCGCCAATGAGGCTGTCGGCACCTGCTGCGGCCAGTGCCAGGTGGTACTGGCGATGTGCTTCTTTCCGGCGACGTACGGCAGCCATGCTTTGCGCCAGCATCAGGTGGGCGGTAGCCTCTGCCTCTTTGGCGCCCTGCCGTTGTGCGATAGCTATAGCGCGTTCCAGGGCAGCATGGCCCTGGCTGTGCTGCCCCTTGCCGATGAAGTTGCCTGCGATCAGGATCTGCTGCTGGTAATCGGCTTCGGGCTCGTTCTTCTGTGGATGGGTATAGGCTGCCGCATGCTGCATCATCTGGCTGATATCGATCTGCAGCCGGAATTCCCTGCGGGCATAGGCATGCTTCAGGGTGCGGTGAGCATGGTGGTCGCTGTAGACCAGCTTCAGCTGGGGCAGTGCTTGTGCAGCGGTGCACCATTCCTGTACCCAAAGGCTGAAATCCTCCAGGTTGGCGATGCGCGTGGGCGCCAGGTGTACAAAAATATTTTTGGTCTTCAGCTGTGGGAACAGGCGGTAAAGTACTTCCAGCGCCATCACCGGCTTGTAGGCATCGGTGCGGTATTGCCCTGCTTCTCCGGTATCGATGTGCCAGGATACCGGCTCACCTTGCTCTGCCTGCCAGAGATCGAATACTTCTTTCCATTCTTCAATGAGGCTCATGCCGTAAACGCTGCTTTGCTCAAAGGGCTGGTAGTGCAGCAAGAACAGGTCGTCGCTGGTGCTTTCGTCGGATAGCTGGTATTTGAAATAGGCTTCAAAAAGATTCAGCTCGTGCCGTTCGCCCAGGCATATGAAAAGCGGCGTGTCAGGATGTTGTCTTACCTCCCGCTGCCATTGCCGGTCTATCTTGACTATTTCCAGTTGTACAGGGTTCATGGTTCCGGTATGATGAGGGCTAGTTGAGTTTTACTTTACCGCTGCTGATATTGGTTTCGGTGCCGCCGCCGATGTTGACGGTCTTCCCGGCGAGGTGGGCTTCGGTCTCTGCGCTCATCGTCAGTGTCTTGGTGCCTACGTCGAGCGTGGTAGCCTCTATGGCGATGCCGGAGGTGGGTGTGCCGCCTTCCGGTCCTACGCCGATACCGACGCTGTTCTTGCCCGAAACGCCGATCGCCTCTCCCAGGGTCACGATCTGCTTGCCCCTGATCTGTATGTTGCCGCTTTTGTCCATAGAGATGCTGCTTTCGCCGCATTTGATCGTAATGGTCTCCTTGGTTTCCATCAGGGCATTGCCTGCGCCATCGAGGGAGATGATGTTGTCGGCTTTATCTTTTACGGTAATGCCGGCGCCGTCGTTAAGCGTAACGGTATGCCCGCTTTTGGAGGTCAGGCTCTTGACATTATTGCCTCCTCCTCCGCCGGTGCCTACACCGCCATGGAATACGCTGCCGGTAACGAAAGGCCGGTCGGGGTTGCCATGCTCGAAGTCGATGTAAACCTGGTCGCCGATCTCGGGTACCGTCACCAGGCCGCGGTTGGAAGCAACCTTTTCGCCACCGCCGCCGGCATCGGGTGTAAGTACGCGAATGTAATCGGTTTGCGGCAGGTCCTGCTGCTGCCAGCCCATGAATTTAGCACGTACACGGCCTTTGCTGTCGTTGTTGTCGATGATCTCGGCCAGCATGGGATGTGTTACCGGCTGGATAAACTGGATATCGGGCGGCATTTCGGATGCGGCAGGAATGGCCTCGAAGGTATTGAGGTAGATGCCGGTAGCGTCGAGCTGGTGCTCTACATAGGTAATACGCATGGGGGCGTGGCTGGCGCTCTGCTGCTGCCTTTTGAAGGAGATGTCAACTACCATGCCGGTGCTCAGCTCATAGAGTGTACTTCCTCCCTTTACGGTATACATACCAGCTGCCCGCTGAGCGCTGCGACTCCGGGCGATCTTCTTCAGGGTATCGCTTTTAGAGGACAGTGCGCGGGGCATGCCGTAGGAAGGCGTACTGCCGAAAAGCTCCTTCGATTTATTGAAAGCGATGTTGTTATAAGCGCCGGCATTGCCGTTATAGCTGTTGGCCTCACTGTTGATGGGCGTATGATTGTCCGATTCATAATCAAAGAGTCCCTGCGGCAAAGGCTTTGCGTGCAGCCCCATATTGATATGAAAACAATTCTCCCCATAGATCAAAGCAGGGCCCGAGCTGTTGTCGGGGCGGCCGAATACCAGCTCGCTGCCGTTCCAGTACAACCATTGCCCGGTTTCCGCGCTGAGCCGTTTCATGAAATTCCATACACTTTCATTATAGCGGCACACGAAGGGTAGCTGATCGCTAAGGGTGGGGTCGCTTTTCAGCTTTCCTTTGACCTGCTCGAGCGACTTGCATACCGACTTACTGATGGTAGCCAGGTCTTTTTTATAAAAGGCTTCAAAATGCGGATCGCCATCCAGTATCCAGGTAGGCGAGTAGCCGGTTACGGTGATGATGCCTTCGTTCAGCGCTTCCTGGTCGAACTGCACGTCGGCGATCACGAAAAGATGCTGCAGCTTTCCCGAGCCGGGATTGTTCTGATCGAACAGCTCGATCTCTGCCACCTGGCCCAGGAGCTTTTCGGCGCCTTCAAAGGTGAAAGAGCCCTGCGCCTGTGCCTGGTCCTGGAAGAAGCGCAGCTTAAGGGTATTGTGCTCACCGTACTGCTGGTTTATGGTCAGGGATAATATTTCTTCTATAGGAGTGTCGCCGATGAAGACCTTGGCTGCGATCTTTTTCGGTATGGAAGCATCGGCTGCTGTAGCTGCTTCTGCATTGTTATATCGGCTGTTGCTCATTGCGATGCGGGTAGCGGAAGGCGTATCAAGGTCTTCGAAAGGAACAGCGCTGATCCCGGGAAGGGGAGCAGCCACAGGCCTGCCTGTTAGCTGGCCTGCCGATGTATAGGCCGACGCTGCCTGTTGTGCCGCTTTACGGGCTTTCTCCTGCTGCAGGTTGTCCGTAAGGCCATTGACTGCTTGTTCTGCGGCAGCGTCCGCTGCCTTGGCCACTTTCCCGGTTTCGGGAGACAGGTTTGAATTCAGAGACATTTGTAAAGGTTTTGGTTGATGTGGCAATTACTAGCTGCATCGGACTACGGTCCCGGAAGCAGGAGCAGGCTGATCTATTTCAGAATGTATCCTTTACCAGATAGTGACGGAATAAGGCGACACCGGAAGGCAAAGGGGCATGGCAATAAGCAGGCGATACAACAATGGTGACAGGAAAGCAAAGTAAAAGGCGATACAATAAAAGCGGCAATCCGGGCTTCGTCTTCCCTGTACAGCTCTATCGTATCGCCCTGAAAGCCGGAGTACCGGCGTGAGCTTAAGTAGTTTGCGCAAATGCAAGCACGGCCAGCTTCTCCACGGTTTCCTTAGGAGACATCACCAGCGTAATGGTATAGGGGACTTCATCCGACGCATTGTACTTGGACGAGTAATAAGTGATAGAACATTCTTTGAACTCTGTTTCTACCAGCTTGCCTTCGTCATGTGTGTTGTATAAGGTCAGCTTTGCATTGAAGCGCTTGCGGCTGTTGGCGTATTTCTCGAACAGCACAGACGTTTCTGCATTGCCTTCGATCACAAAGCGCGCATCGGCTTTGGTTGCGTAGGCGGTTACACGGTTCCACTGATCCACCGGCTTGATGGATTCAAAGGAAGCCTGATGGACATTGAATACCTTGCCGTCAATGTCGACGGAGGCTAGTTTGCTCGCATTACTTGCTGAAGATGCCATAGTAAATTGCTTTTAAAAATGAATAAAGAAATGATGAAACGAAGTTATTACAGACGGTAGTGTGCCCGCCTTTTTAGCCGTTAAGGTTGGGTTAAATGTTATTTATTCGTTATTTGAGTTTGGGCATTAAAGCATTAGAAATATTGCTTTTGGTTGATGTGAGCCTGATATTGATCCGTCTTGTGATTCTCTTAACGGATATTAGGACATTAGTGCTGTAATGCCGATCCACGGCGGATTACAGCTGTTGCTACAGGAGTACAATGTAGGGCCCTGACACAAGAGCAAAATTGCCTCTGAAAATAGGAAAGTACTTTCCTATTTTCAGAGGCAATCGGGAAAAATAAGCATTTAGCACAAGAGAATCGCTGTATTAATGCAAGGTCTTATTGCGCTTGTTTCCTGCGCCAATCAGCCAGGCTCATCCAGCCTTCTTCGATATCGTCCACCTCGATGCGGCAATCTTTTTTGTACACTCTGAAGGTATAATAATTCTCAAAGCGGATCTCGGATGAGTAGCCCACATTGATCTCGTAATAGGGCAGGGTGCTTGTTTTATCCTGGTCGTAATTGATCATGGCAATGCCATGCTTGTGCTGCGTAAGCGAATCGATGAAACGGTCGCGGGTCTTGACCTCGGGAAGCTTTTGCAATGCGCCCATCGCTTGCTCTTCCGTGCCGCAGGTCCGTGCCGCGGGCCTCTTTGACGTTTGGGCGAAGGGCGTACCGGCTGTCAGTAATGCAAGGACGAAGACTATATATTTCATAGATGGATTGAAATGGAAAACGATTTCCCGTTACCGGTTGAGAGGTTATGATAAGAAAGGCTACCGGATCATTTCCAGCGGCATGCCGCTCTTTTTGCGATGTAGATAACCAAACATAAATTCGGTGACCGGTTTATCGTTTTTGTCCTGGTACTCAATACGGGTAACCGGTTCGCCTATCCTGTTTGATCTTTTCGTTGCTCATGCTTTGGTTCTGCGCACAAGCAGTGAGCATATAAGCCGAAAGTAAAGCCAGAAGTACTGTTCTCATGCAACAGTATTAGGGAGCTATCTTATAATCTCCAATGGAGCGCTCGGACGAGGACGATAAAGGTAAATGGGCAGAACGCGTACCGTGTTTTCAGTTTCTCCGATGATGGCAGGTTCTCCTCTGAATTCACTATCCGTTCGGACAAGCGCAACAATGCGGCCATCGCCGAGGAAGGCCATGGTATATTTTTCTATAGGATACATTTTGATGATCTGGCTGGTCTCTTCCAGCTTAGGCCAGAAGGTGTCATTTTTCTCTCTGGTCGCAGAGAAATAGGCCTGGGAATTTTCTACCTGCCGTTTATACAGCATACTGGCAATAGTATTGATATCATGCATTTCGTTGGCCTTGCGGTAGCGTTCGTATACAGCGAGCGCTTCTTTCTGTAATTGCTTTTCATCCTCTTTGTTCAGCAGCACGCCGTCGCTCCATCCCTTCAGGGTATAAGGCACCTCGGCTGTAAAGGTTCCCTTAAATTCGGCATAGGGCAGGTTCCCTTTGATCTCCGGCGTCTCAAAGGCATATAAGGTCTTAAACTGTTCTGGTTGCTGCTTGTTGTAATCGCCTTCCTTTATTTTGATCGACATGCCACTTTTTGAGGTCAGGTAAGGATCAGAACGGTAGTCCTCGTTCATCTTCGGAAACAGCCGTATGGTGATCGTTTGCTTACCGCTCTTCAGGATGAGATCGGAAACAGGAAACACCGATCCATTGATATTGCCTTCTTCGTTGCTGATCAGCGCAGGAACATCATTGATCAATACCTGGTAGGTACAATTGTAAGCGCTGAAGTCCAGTATGATCCTGGGATTGTAGTCATAGGTCTTTACCTGCTTATAAATATTCTGCCATTCCTGTTTGATCTTTTCGTTGCTCATGCTTTGATTCTGCGCACAAGCAGTGAGTATGTGAGCCGAAAGTAAAGCCAGAAAAATAGATCTCATGCAGCAAGTATTAGAGACAGGTTATCTTACAATCTCCAATGGAGCGCCCGGACGTGGACGGTAGAGGTAGATCGGGAAAACCGTAACTAAGTCTTCCGTTTCGCCAATGATCACGGACTTTCCTCTGAATTCATTATCCGTACGGACCAGCGCAACAATGCGGCCATCGCCGAAGAAGGCCATGGTATATTTTTCTATAGGATACATTTTGATGATCTGGTTGGTCTCTTCCAGCTTAGGCCAGAAGGTGTCATTTTTCTCTCTGGTCGCAGAGAAATAGGCCTGGGAATTTTCTACCTGCCGTTTATACAGCATACTGGCAATAGTATTGATATCATGCATTTCGTTGGCCTTGCGGTAGCGCTCGTATACAGCGAGCGCTTCTTTCTGTAATTGCTTTTCATCCTCTTTGTTCAGCAGCACGCCGTCGCTCCATCCCTTCAGGGTATAAGGCACCTCGGCTGTAAAGGTTCCCTTAAATTCGGCATAGGGCAGGTTCCCTTTGATCTCCGGCGTCTCAAAGGCATATAAGGTCTTAAACTGTTCTGGTTGCTGCTTGTTGTAATCGCCTTCCTTTATTTTGATCGACATGCCACTTTTTGAGGTCAGGTAAGGATCAGAACGGTAGTCCTCGTTCATCTTCGGAAACAGCCGTATGGTGATCGTTTGCTTACCGCTCTTCAGGATGAGATCGGAAACAGGAAACACCGATCCATTGATATTGCCTTCTTCGTTGCTGATCAGCGCAGGAACATCATTGATCAATATCTGGTAGGTACAATTGTAAGCGCTGAAGTCCAGTATGATCCTGGGATTGTAGTCATAGGTCTTTACCTGCTTATAAATATTCTGCCATTCCTGTTTGATCTTTTCGTTGCTCATGCTTTGGTTATTTTGACTGCAAGATTGCGTTGTGATAGTAATACCCAGAATGATCCAGATGAGGTGCTTCATTGAAGTTTGATTTTAGAATCTGCATTTGCCCAGGGATAAGGAGGCTTCGTCCAGTCCGATCTCGAAGTTAGCGTCGAATAATGGCTGCGGCTTTTTCTTTTGTTTACTGTCGGTTTTTTTTACCTCCGCGTCGAGAGTTATGTTTCCTTTTAACTTCATACCATCAAATTTGAGTATGTTTTCCCAGTACATGCCCATATCGTCGGAGCCGATGGCGGTTTCAATGCCGAAGCCGGCTGTACCTTTGACACCGGCGTCGATATAGCCCTTAATTGTGGTAACGTAAAAGAAGTCTACCTTAAGCTCGCCGTGCAGCCTTACTTCAAGGCTTACAGACACGGTAGCCGAGCCTTTGAATAATTCTTCCTTGGTGGCCGATTTTCCGCCTCTGCTGATCACGTTACCGCCGACGCTATTGTTCTTAAAATTACCTTCAATAGCAATTTCTCCCTTAATGACCAGGTCGATGGCAATAATGGGTTTGTCCTGGTCGAGCAGAGTCTGCAGCAGCGCCGATGCCGCATACACGGCCATGGCTACCGGGTGCTTGCGGCTCAGCATCTGGAACAGGTCCATTTTGATCTGGATGCCGATCAGCGGATCCATCTTGATCTGTATGGCCCAGGTAATGCCTGCTCCCCATATGGTAGTCGACTTGTCGACCGGCGGCATGGTCTCGTAATACCAGGAGGCGGCTATGGCCATAGAAGGGTTGGTGAGCGAGTAGTCGACCGGCGATTTGGTAAATTTCTCTACCAGCTTCCTGCGCTTCTCCTCATTCATATTCACTTTTGCTGTACACTCTCCATTGAAAACCGCTTTACAAAACTTGATCGCGGTCTTAAAGCCGAGTATGAAGTCTTCAATGGTCTTAAAGATCGTGTCAATGACATCAATTTTGTCTGCTCCATTATTCCACTCGGCTTTAAGCGAGACCTCATAATTGTCGAGCACCTTTAGGACCTTATCGAAAGCACTGCTGGGGTGTGCAGCTCCGGGATTGACTCTTCGGATACCGTCATTATCCAGCCTGGCGTTAAGCCTGTTGGAAGAGCGCCGGTAAGCATCCAGGTTTTCGCGGGAGTAATCGCCCCGGCTGAACCGGCCGTTCATTTCCTGCGTATACTGGTACGCTCTTTTAAAAGGATTCAGTGAGGTGCGATTACTGGTTTGTTTAAACTTCTGCTCGAAGGCTTTGAATTTGCTTCCGTCGAAATCGATCTTAAAACCAACGGTCCATTTGATATCGGGGAAGATCCTGAAGTCGATATTATGATTCCACCGGCAGGTTTGTGTGGTAATACTATAGGTATCTACCTGTACGGATGGCAACCATACGTAGCCCCAGAGGCGTTCCCAGTTGATGCTTCCATCCGCTTTTTTGATCGTATAATTATAAGTCGCGTCAAAAGTCAGCCCGTTATCATCCAGGTCTATGATCTTTGTAGCCGATTTATCACTCTTGTTATCTATTTTACCGGTATATCCTACCAGGCCAAAGGTCGCTTTGAGCGACAAAGAGCCGGGCTTGGTGTTCGGACGAGTTATGCCAGCCTGGGCATTGGAGGACATAAAGCCGGCTGCGATTAGCGGCGTTATATTAATTACATGGCCTTTATGCTTGGGGGTGGCGATACAGTCATCGTCTTTGGTTTCTACATCGTTCATCTTCACTTTGATGGTCTGCTTGGCCTTATCACTTCCTGCAACCACGTTGAAAGTACGCTGGGCATTGAAGTCGACAGCCAATACATTTTCGTCAAAGACAGTCTGCGCTTCTGCGTCTCCGGCCTGCACCGATATTCCACTGTATTTGCAGGGGCGAAAATTACCGGCGTTCGTTTCAATTTCACCTACCTCGATCACGGTATTGGAATTAAACAGCTGATTGGCATTTTCATTGACTTTGCTGACCGTAATCATCTCTGATTCATTAGCGTATATATCCATCAGATCCTTGGGCCGGCTCCTGATGATCGCGTGCATCTGTAGCGTGTTGCCCGCATCGTAGCGCCATATCTCATCGAGATATACATTCACGACGGTCTTTTGCACCAGGGAGGCTTGGGCAGGCGAGGTATTATCCTTCGCGCCGTAGTTGGAGGTGATCTTATCTATAAATGCTTTTTCATCATTCAGCAGGGGGTGGGTTCTTACCTCCCTTCTAAAATACTGGGCCAGCGCTTTGGGCGTACTTTTCTCCTTATTGTATTTTTCCCGTTCCTCCGGTGTCAACTCGTAAGGGGGAAGGGTAGCATTCTGCCAGTTGGTATCATACAGCTCAATGTCCAGGTCTTGCCCGTATAAGGCCTGTGTATAGATGTGCAGCTGGACCACTTCCCTGAATTTCTTCTCTTTCCCGTTAATGATAGCGCCATCATTGGTAGCGCTGAATTCACGCCACTTGGTCATCAATACTTTGGGCTGACCCTTGGCTGCCACGAGGTAGCCGGCGGGAACCTTATTGGTAGGCGCCTTGTTTTCCAGGCAAGGTTCTGCCCAGCCCATACCGCCGCCTTCATAGATCTTGCCAAAAACAAAATTCTGAATGTTGCCGCTCTTAAGATCGCTTCTGAGATCCGTTTCCTTGAAGTCCATTTTCTTCGGTGCCAGGTGCCATAGCCACTTGATTTTACCTATGGTATCCTGGTGTACTTTGGTAAGGCGTTCTACCTCTGCTTTCTTAAGCTTATGTTTAGCATCTTGCTTCTGGTATAGTGCGTATTTCTTTTTATAGGCAGCTACCTTTTGAGAATAGGCTGTTTCCTTCTTCTTGAAAACATTATAATGCTGCTGCGTATTGTTCCTTACTGTAACATCATATGCTGCTTTGTAAGATTTGAGAGATTCATCAATCGACTCTTTATCCTTGTTCAGAGCATCGATCTGCTTATCCAGCTCGATCTTTGCTTCTTCCGCTTCGGTTTTAGCCTTGGCGATCTCGGGATCATCATAATCGGCCATGAAGTGAACGGCCGTATTGCCTTCCTTCAGGATGATCAGGTTGTTTTGTTTATCAATGATAGCTTTATCCTTGAGCAGCTCTTCATTGACCTTCAGGTGCAGCTCAATCTCCTTCGCTTTCGGTTGATTACCCTTGGTTGCTGTGTTTTCCATGATATCTTCAGGGCTTTATATAGGTAGACGTATCTTCTTGCCATCATCAGCGGTATCTTTCAGATTGATGGCGGGGTTAAGGGTAGCCTGTACATTTTCATTTGCTTTTGCAGCCTGCTGCTGCGAGGGGCTGGCGGTCTGCCCGTGAAAGGTGATATCGACACAAGGACTTCCGCCTACAGCACAGGTGGCTTTGCTGTTTTCCAGCAGCACTTTACCTCCGTTTTGCAGCGTGACTTTATCGTAAAAGTCTTTCCATTCGGTAATGGCAGGCTTGCAGGGGTTATTGTTCATCTTTTTGCAGCTGCCGAAGGTATTGGCTTCAAAAGGCTGGCCGATGTCCATGGTATTGCCGATGGCCTTCTGGCTGCCTTCCGTATCATTGATGTAATAGTCTTTCTGCTTCACTTTCAGCTTATCTGGTGTGGTGCCGAACTTGCATTGACAGATCGCACCGTTGCAGACCATATGTTTTTCGCTCATGATGCCCGGGTTTAGGGGATACTTGACTTATTTTCCAATCAAAATACTTTGCCGGTGCAGCGTTGCGAGCTTGTCCTTTTCCGGCAGATGGTAAATCTCAAAGGTAATGCGACGTCCGGTTTCGGCAGGGTCGTTGAAGCTGCAGAAACCGGTAACAGATCTTACCCCAAAATCTTTATGGTATAACCTGTATCGTATCTCAACCTCTCCCTCAGCACCGGTACCGGAACCATGCAGGGTTTTATGAATCGGTGCAGAACGCTTCATGGCTATGTCCTCGGCGCTTCGCTGCTCTTCGATCCTGCCTTTGCAATTAATGATCAGGCATTGACTTTCGGTATGCTGCTCCGTGATTTCCCTGGTAACAGTATATTTCAACAGGGGACCGTATGGCACTACAGGAAGCTCCAACGGCGTCTTTTGCCGGAAGTCATGTGAACGAAGGCCATAGATACCGGAAAAAAAGAGGCTGTAGAACCAGTCATCTTTCAATCGCAATAGCAGGCTGCCTTCATTGCCCAATATAGCTTCCATCTTCAATAGTGCATCCTGGGCGAGCTGACCTTTATAATATTGGGCGAGTTTTTCTTTTTGCTGTACCCAGCGTTTCGATAAGGCGTTTTTATTCGCTATGGCAGTTAACCGGCACTCATTATCTGTCCTGAGCTCCAGGGGATACAGGCATTTCCCCAGATCATCGGCCAGTCTGTCGATCATCAGGTCGGGGGCATGGTTATTGATATAGACCTGTTTCCTATCGACCAGGAACAGGAAACCTTCTTCAGCGTCTGGTAACTGGCTCACTTCCGTTTCATAGTGGATCCTGGTTTTGTCATCAAAACGGATCATTACGCCGTAGGTGCGGCATATATCTGTCGGACGTATCTGCAGCACCCGTCTTCCATTGGCAGTATGTAGTTCTGCATTCATTTCCATCTTGCTCTTCAGGGCCGGCTTTTATGGTGGACAGTTTTGATCAGCTGTCCTTGTTCATCAAAATATTTCCAGTCGCCTATGGAATCGATATCCGATTCATAGAGCTCATAGTTATTAAAACGTTCAATAACCTCAGGCCGGCCGTTGGCATAGTAGCGCGTCTTCTCAATGTAGGCTTTGGCGGGCTCGTCGTTATGATAAACAGTTGTTTCCATCAGTTTTCCTGTGGTGTCGTAGCGGTACCAGGTGCCGGCATAGATGCCTGTAGCCACTTCTTTACCCGAATAATAACCCTGATGCCCTTTCTCTTTGATCTTCCCGTTTTCATAAAAGGTATAGATCAGCTGCCGGAAATCACTGCTGTCTTTCTTCAGGATCAGCTGTTCCGTACGGCCATTGGGAAACAGGGTTTTGGATATGGTGTCTCCATTGTGCTGTTCCTGTTGCTGCTGTGCGGTCGGAGGCGGGGCAGCCTGATCCGATCCGGCGCTCCGGCATTGGATGCCTACGGACAGGAAGAGCATAAGGACGGGCAGTCGATACCAGGACTTCATTAAAAATGTTTTTTTATGTTGACCACCAGGCCGTTCTTCATCTGGGTGGCTATGTTGTCGATATTGCCGTATAAGGCTTTGGCATCCTTGGGTGTGGTGACAAAGCCCAGCTCGGCCAGCACTTTCCGCTTGGTCTTGTTGCTGTTGCCCAGCACCTGCAGGCCGCGTACGTCTTTCTTGGGTGAGGTGCTTTCCACAGCGACGATCGTATAGCTGCTGAAGAGATCGGTCGCGAGCTCTGAACAATCCGTGGTCAGTGTTGCATCTGTAGAACTGGGATAGATGACATGCGAGCCGGTGGAAGTATTGCCATTGGCGCCGTCGGCATGTACCGAGATGAAATAGTCGGCGGCGTTGTCGTTGGCCATACTGATCCGGGCGGCACGGGTTGTGGCATTGTCGCTGCCTTTGATGGGGCCTCTTTCACGGGTAATGAATACGGTGTAGCCTTCACCTTCCAGCAGGGACTTCAGCTTAGCCGATACATCGTACACCAGGAATCGTTCCGAGCGATCAGGATCTTCCCTTTGGCTTATGATCCAGGTATCGGGTGCATCCAGCACATACTGGGGCAGCTGCATGACATTGGCCTTCGCTGTTTTGGGCTGTTTGTCAGGGCCCAGCTCAGGCTTGCCGTCGCTGCCTTGTACTTTGTAAGTATAGATAAAGCTTACGGCGCCGGTGTTGCCTACGGTATAGCCATGACCAGGATCGATCACGATCACAGGATTCTTCCGACGCAGCTCAAACCAATCGCCCTCGGTGTCGAGCCAGTAATTTGTCTTGTCTGCTTTGGCAGAGGTATGGTCTTTAGGTGGATTCTTACCATTATACTGCACCTGGATGCCGGTGTTCTTTGAATGCGCGTCGACCAGCAGGCAGAAGTAAGCCTTCTTGTCTTTCGCTTCGCCGATCTGCTTGCGCCATTGTTCGGTTACCTTATCATCCTTGGCTTTCATGGCCAGCTTGAAGATGGCGAAGTTATCGTCTCTTACTTTGGTGACATATTTTCCCTGCTTATCGGCGTCGTCCTGCAACACGCTCAGCAAGCCATATTTGTCTTTGACCACAATGCCGTCACGGTCCAGGATATTGATCCCGATCTCCTTGCCGGCAAGGCCTGAAGTCTGTACGACTACATACAATTCTTCACCGACGCCACCCCAGGAGGTACGTATATATTTCTTGTCTTTGAGGCGTGCGAAATAGGCATCCAATACCGTGGCGGTGGCCTTATCGTCCTTCGGTGGCGGCTGCCCGATCAGCAGGTCTACGCCGGCATCGCCTTTCTGCTTAACCAGGCCGCCGGCGCCAAGGGTCACATCGCCGCCTTCGGCCACCCATGTAGCGACCGGGGAATTGTCGATGATCTTTTTGCCTGTGAAAATAATATTACCCATGACCGCCCGGTTTAGAACAGTTTGCCTTTTTCGCCGCTGGTATTCACCACCTTTTTGGCGCTGTAGATCTTGAAGTCCTCTTCTGTTGCTGTAGCCTCTATGGTATTTCCTCTTTTGCTGATGCTCTTGCTGGCATTGTGGCTGACGCTGTCGTCGGCGGTGCCGATGATATTGGTCGCCATCATCGTGAGGTCTTTGGCGGCGGTGCTTTGAATGTTGATGCCGGCTGTAGTGGTTACTGTAGCGCCGGCGGTGGTGGTTACATTAATGCCGGCTGTCGTGGTCACACTTTGCTCCGCATTCATCACAATGTTCTTGGCGTTCATGGTGATGGTCTCGGGAGCTGTTATGGTAATATTCCTGCCTTGCGTATCGAAATGGATCTCGTTACCGCCGGGATCTTTGATGATGATATGAGTGCCGTTGTTGTCGTCGTTCAGCTCGATGGTATGGCCGCTGCGGGTCATAATGCTTTTGGTCACATTGTTGGAACCACCTCCTGCGCCATTGCTGCCATGGAAGATGCTGCCCTGTACATAAGGCCTGTCGGGATTGTTCTGCTCAAAAGCGATCATAACCTGGTCACCCTTTTCGGGAATGAACACATAGCCCCTGTTCCTGTTGACGGCATCGCTGCTGCCGGCATCGGGCGTCAGTATCCTGATCCAGTCGGTTTGCTGCTGGCTGTGCTCCTGCTGCCATCCGAGGAATTTTACCTGCACGCGTCCCTGTCCCATGGGATCGGCATTGTCGATCACCTCGGCAGGCATGGCGGTGGCCACAGGTGCGGTAAAGCTTATGGGTGGCGGGGTAAGGCTTTGCGCGCTGATGGCGCTGAAGCTGTTGCTGTAATTACCCGTAACATCCAGGTGATGGGTAACGGCGATAATGCGCAGAGGTGTATGGTTAAGCTTTACGCCGGCCCTTACCATCTGCAGGTTGACGATCATACCTACGTTAAGCTCGTGCAGGGTGCTTTCGCCGTAAACGAGATAAAGATCAGCAGCCGTAGTATTAGCTTTGCTTTTGCCGATGCTGGTCAGTGTCTGGGCATCGGCAGGCAATGCGGCGGGATGCGTATAGCTGTCGCCGCCGAAAATATTTTTGGCCTTTCCGAAAGCAAATCCCCTGTCCGAGTTGGCCACATCTGTTTCGCTGTTGGCAGGGCTGCTGAGGGGGGTATGTTCGGCGGCATTGTAGTCAAAGTAACCGCCCTGGACGGGGCGCGCCTGCATGCTCATCTCGAGCTTGTAGCAGTTCTGACCATAAACGAGGTCTCGTCCCTGCTGGGTTTCCGGCTGGCCGAAGACCAGCTCTTTGCCATTGAAGTAAAGCCATTGACCGGTTTCTGCGCTGATGCGCTTCATGAAGTTCCAGGAACTTTCACCGAAGCGGCAGACATAGCTGAGCGAGGCGTCGAATGTTGGCGTAGCGTTGAGCTTGCTGTTGACCTTTTCCAGCGGCTTGCACACGGTTTTGGCGATTGTGGCGAGGTTCTTGTGGTAGAAGCTCTCGTAGTGAGGGGCGCCATCCAGTACATAAGTAGGCGCTTTAGCCTCGAGCACGAGTATGCCTTCGTTGAGGGCGCTGTGGTCGAAAGCGATCCGGGTGGCCACAAAGAGGTTTTTGAGCTTTTTGTCGCCTTGAGTGGCGTTCCTGTCGAAGAGGATGACCTCAACCACCTGCCCGAGAAGGTTCTCGGCGCCATCGAAGATCATGGAGCCCTCATGCTGTATCTGGTCCTGGTAGAAGCGCAGGACCAGGTGATGATGCCGGGCGTGTTGCTGCTCTATCTCCAGGGAGAGGATCTCTTTGATCTGTTTGTCTCCGATCCACACGTTAGCGCCGATATAGGTAGGGATCAGCTGGCTGGCTGCGGCGCTTAAACTATCGTACATAAAAATGGCTTTAGGTGGTTTATAAAATCCGTAACAGGAATACCGGCAGGTGTACCGGCGATGCTTTCCGTAATCCGTATTTATCTACAGTATATTATTTACAAAGTTCAAAGAATACACGCAGGTGTAAGACCTGCGACAACAGCAGGTCAGGTCGTCTGTCCAAAGCTGAGCTCGCCATAATCCATTTTCGTAACCTTTGGCGACAGCACGAAAGTAATGGTATAGGGTACTTCGTCGGAAGCATTGTACCGGGAGGAATAATAAGTAATGGAACAGTCGTTGAATTCCATTTCCACCAGCTTACCTTCATCGTGGGTGTTGTACAGGGTAAGCTTTGCATTGCAGCGTTTGCGGCTGTTGGCAAATTTTTCGAAGATAGTTGAGGTTTCCGCATTGCCTTCAATGACAAAGCGGGCGTCAGCCTTGGTAGCATAGGCGGTAACGCGGTTCCACTGGTCAACCGGTTTGATCGATTCAAAAACGGCCTGGAAAACGTTATACGCTAAACCGTCAACGCTAAGAACGGCCAATTTACTTGCTGGAGTCGCCATAGTAAAATGGTTATAATGTGAAGAATAAATAATGCCTCTAAATTAGCAAACCGGGAAGTAAGAAGGGGGTTAAAATTGGGTTAAATCAAAACCGTTCTTATTACCTGAATACCAGTAGAATGCAATGCCATAAAGGCTTTCAGCTTTAGTCTTCCTGTAACAAGCCGGAAGGCCGGGACGATTGTCCCTGGCCTGTCCGGAGCTTGTTGCTGATCAAACAAAAAGAACTTGATATGCTTAGGTGTTTTGCGCAAAGGCCAGCTCCACGGGGCCTTCTGTTGTTACTTTGGGCGACAGCACAAAAGTAATGGTGTAAGGCACCTCGTCGGAAGCGTTGTAGCGGGAAGCATAATAAGTAATAGAGCAATCTTTGTACTCTGTTTCTACCAGCTTGCCTTCGTCGTGCGTATTGTTGAGGGTAAGTGTTGCATTGCAACGTTTGCGGCTGTTGGCAAATTTTTCAAAGATGGCTGATGTTTCAGCATTGCCTTCTACTACAAAACGGGCGTCAGCCTTAGTGGCATAAGCAGTAACGCGGTTCCATTGGTCAACCGGCTTGATCGATTCGAAGGTAGCCTGGAAGACGTTAAGGGTCATGTTGTCGAGTTTGAGGGTGGCCAGCGTGGCCGCAGCGGGTGTTGCCATTTTTTTAAGTTTTTTGTTTTTAAGAAATTGGATTAAAAAGTATGCGGATAAAGCATATGCTCCTCCGAACGGAAGAACATTATGACTAAATACTTCTCATAAATTAGTGGAAGAGCCAGGTACGGAAGGATACAATACGGCCGGGGATCAGGATAAGGCAGCGCCGGAAAGCTTCCGGCAACTTGTCCATTCAGAGCATACACCCACATGCAGCCAACATGGGCTGTTTGACGAATCACCAGAAGGCATAATTTTCCCATTCAAGCCGTTACCGGCAGGTCGATTATGAATCTGACGCGCGATAAGGATGCACCATCAGTTACAGGCAGAGGGATCAGGATGATCCGGCAGGCACATGCACATAAAGAAACCTGTAATCCTGCCGGACACTGTTTGTCCCTTATGCCGGTACGGCTTAGGTTGTCTGTGCAAATTCTAGGAGTGCTTCGCGTTCTTTGACTACTTTCGGAGAGAAGACTACCGTAATAGTGTACGGTATTTCATCCGAAGCGCTGTAGCGGGAGGAGTAATACGTGATCGAGCAATCGTTAAACTCCATTTCAGTCAGCTTGCCTTCTTCATGTGTGTTGTAAAGGGTAAGCTTGGAGTTGAAACGCTTCCGGCTGTTTGCAAATACTTCAAACAGTTTGGAAGTTTTGTCATTGCCCTCAATCACAAAACGGGCATCGGCCTTTGTAGCGTAGGCGGTAACGCGGTTCCACTGGTCGACAGGCTTGATTGATTCAAACGTTGCGCTATGCACGTTTAATTTCAAGCCCTCAAATTCGAGCGTGGCCAATTCACTTGCTGAAGTCGCCATAGTAAAATGGTTTTAGAACGTGAGGAAAAAGATTTATGCGGCTAAATTATGGAACCGTTGGTTATTATATAGGTTAAAGTTGGGTTAAATGGATAAAAATAATAATCCCTTAAAACAGGTGTAAAGCAGGCGGGGCACAGGTTTGCTGCGCCCCGGAACTAAAAATTTTCTTGAATAAATACCGGGAAATCAGGAGACTGATGCGATCTGGCGGCTCTTTCTTTTGAGCAATAAGGCACAGATAAGGGATACGATAATGCCGACCGGGAGGATCTCGGCATAGGTAAACAGGATAATGAAAACGGGATTCTTATAATATTCTTTGTAGAAGGCCATCTCATCCAGCTGTTTCTTCAGTTCCGCGGGGTTGTTGTTTTGTTGCGCCTTCCTGATCATGTGATCGCAGTACCTGTCCATATAGTCGGGCATGAAGCCGTAGTAAATGATGAGCCAGGCGAGCACATAGATGGTAGCGGCAATGAGCGCAATGAAAAAGCCGGCTTTGAACGCTTTGCCAAAGGAGATCAGTCCGCCATAATGTTTGTCCCGGAGCTGCTTTACGCCTACGAAAATAAGGGAGAAGGCCAGCAGCATGCCGGCATAGCCGAGCAGCATGCTCCCTTCCATATCGGGATTGTTGTGATAAACAGCCATGCTGATGGCCATAATGGTGGCGACAATAAGGCCGGAGATGCTACCGGCGATCCATACCGTTTTTTTCATGTTTTTGTTTTTGAACGTTGAGCACAAAAATGGCTCATTTGCCGGCAGCCGGCCTCATACTTTCGGGTGATTTTGGCTCATCCTTTCTTTTTTTCATCCTAAAGTACCAGGCTCAAGGTATGATATTCATTCGTTTGCCTTTTTCCACGGCCTGGGTGCGCCGCCTGACCTCCATTTTTTCAAACAGCCGAGACGAATGGGTCTTTACCGTATTGAGCGACACGAACAGCCGGTCGGCAATCTCCTGGTTGCTCAGGCCTTCGGCCATCAGGCCCAGCACTTCAAGCTCTCTTTTGCTGATACCCAGCTGGTCCACTTCCCGCTCGTTGATGGCAAAGGGCAGCCCGCCCTGAACATAAACTTCTTTCTCCACGAGGACGGTCTCGACACGGGGTCGGCTTAGCTTGCGCGTGAGCCATATGCCCAGCGCAGTGAACAGGAGGGCAATGCCGCCGATATAGACCTCGAAAGCATGATCGATGAGCAGTATGCGTACCTCCAGCCATTTAAGTACGAGCAAGAGCGCCGCAAGGGACAGACCGTATAGCAGGGGGATTTTATAATGATGGATAAAAGAAGATAGCCGGGATCGCTTCATATGAAGACAAAGATAAATCTTTCGCGCGATCGGGGAAGCCGGGAAGGAATTACAGGCGCTTGCACTGACCGGGGGGCAGGCCGAACTTTTGCCGGAAGGATTTGCTGAAATGCTGTACGGAGGAGAAGCCGTAATGATCGGCCACATCCTTGATGGCGCGGCCGGCCAGCAGCATTTCCTTTGCGCCATGCAGCTTATAGTCGTTCAGGTAGCCGAATACGCTGTTGTTGAAGATCTCGCGGAATCCCTTTTTGAGCTTGAACTCGTTGAGGCCAGCCACACGAGCCAGCTCGGGCAGGGTGGGTGGCTGCTCCGCATGCAGCAGCAGGTATTCGCGGGCATAGTGAATGCGGTCTTTGTCGTAAGCCGTTTTACAGGCCAGCTGGCTGCGCTCGTTGTATTCGTCATAGGCCTGTGCCAGCAGGGTCAGCAGCTCTATCGACTTGGATTGAAGAAACAGCAGCTTCAGGCCTCCTTTTTGCTGGCAGCCCATGATCTCCCTGATGCATTGATGCATAGCAAAGGTCATCGGTAAAGACGGTGTCACCAGCTCGCTGAGCTCGCTTGCGGAAAGCTTTTCGGCGAAATCCATGAGCATGGGCGAACTATCGTGGGCCAGCTCCCTGAAGAATTTGCGGGTGAAATGCACCTCGAAGAACTGGTACCGCTGATCCTTCCGGTAATTGCCCAGCCCTTCAAAGTGGGGTATATAATGCATGTTGTATTCGTTCTCGCGGAAAGTATAAGTGCTGCCGCTGGCTTCGTTGTACATGCTGCCGCTGCCGGCCAGGGTAAAATGCAGCTCCACCAGGTCGCTTTCTTCCAGCATATCGAAATGGAGCGTTTTGGCCTCCTGCATCAGGATATCGCCGTATACGATATAGATCCCTGAGAACGCGATCTGTACCAGCTCGGCATCGCCGAAAGGAAAACTGTACTTCAGCCTGCTTTCGGTAACCATGGGCTGGTTAATGATGCCGGCATCAAACCCGCCATCCCCGAAAGAATATTGTTTCCCGTTGCTGTCGTAAACGCTTACCGGCATAAAAATCCTTTTGGTATAAAACAGTATCCCGCTGGTATAAAAACGGCAACAGGATTTGCCTCCAATTTTGCAAAGTAATGCTAAACTATCGACACGTGACTCCAGAACTTCATGTTATGACACCTGTAAGACAATTCTATGCTGATATGCCCCTGCTGCGGGAGCATCGTTATCATTTTTTCTTCGGGAACGAGCATTCGATCGAATTGTACCAGCGACTGAAAGAAGAAGCCTGTTCTCACCAATGCCAGTATATCGGCGTGCTGGAGCTGCCGGGTATTCTCTTCCACAAGCCCGAGCGCTGTGGCTTGCTGCTGGATGTGGTACCCTATGGCCCGCAGCCGGCTATGCATGCTGTCGCTTACCTCGACCGGCTGGAACCGGAGCTGTGGACGCTATGGAAGCAAGGGATCTTCTACCTGTCGGGGAAGGAGGCTGCTGTGCATGAATTTGAGCAGGCGCTGAAGCTCCGGGGTATTGCTCCCGCCCAGATCGTTCATGTCTGCTGATATATCGCACTGTACTGTTGCGGAAAAAATAACTATTTATAAGGGTTGCCTGATCAGCGGGTGGCCCTTTTTGTTCGTGCGAACCGTGCAGAGGCATTGCATGCCGAAACGGGTTGTCCGTGGAGACGTTGCATGCAACGTCTCCACCAGTAAATGGTTTCAGCATGCAACGTCTCTTATGAATACGGTATGTTGAACACCAATAGCCTTATTGACAATAGCTGTTAGCGCGCCAGCAATGCCGGCCGTACATTTGCCGTCCCCGGCTTATCCGGGGTTATGAAGATCGTCGTATATGAAAAAGATCACCTTGTCTGCGCTGGACCTGGCTGTTGTAAGACAGGACGGGGATGCTGCCGAAGCCATTGCCCGTACCGTAGCGCTGGCCCAACATATAGAGGCACTGGATTACGAAAGGATATGGTTGGCCGAACATCATAACATGGTCAATGTCGCCAGTTCGGCTACAGCAGTGCTGATCGGGCACGTGGCCGGGCATACCAGGAAGATCCGGGTAGGATCGGGTGGTATTATGCTGCCCAATCATGCGCCGCTGGTGGTTGCCGAGCAATTCGGTACGCTGGAAACCCTGTATCCGAAGCGGATCGACCTGGGCCTGGGCCGCGCGCCCGGCACCGATCAGGTAACGGCGATGGCCCTGCGCCGCAACTATGCCGACGGCGCTTATAACTTCGGCCGCAGCATCGAAGAGCTGCAGCAGTACTTTGGCAATACCAGCGAACATACCCGCGTACGGGCTTTCCCCGGCGAAGGCGCCGACGTGCCCATATGGGTGCTGGGTTCCAGCACAGACAGCGCTTTCCTGGCTGCTGAAATGGGCCTCCCTTATGCCTTTGCTGCGCACTTTGCGCCGGCGCAGTTCCGTCATGCCGTTGAGCTGTACAAAAAGCATTTTGTCCCTTCGCCTTACCTGCAGCAGCCTTATATGATGGCCTGCGTCAACGTGATCGGCGCCGACACCGATGCCGAAGCCGCTTCCCAGGCGACTTCCATGTACCGTATGTTCCTGGGGATCATTACCCATCAGCGCCGGCCGCTGCAGCCGCCGATAGAGACCATGGACGGTCTCTGGGGCCTGCAGGAGCGCGCTGCTGTTGCACAGATGACGGCTTGCACCTTTATCGGCAGCCGTGATACTTTAAGGGAAAAATTACTGCCCTTTATAGAAGAGACCGGGATCGATGAGCTGATGGTGACCACGAACATTTACGATACCGCTGCACGGCTGCATTCCTATACCGTGCTGAAGGAGGCCATGGAGGCGTAGCTTATTATTCGGCCAGGCCGGTGCGGAGGGCATGGCGCACCAATGCAGCAGTGCTGTTCACTTCCAGCTTCAGAGAGATGTTAAACTGGTATTGCTTTACCGTGTTCACGCTGATGCCCAGCTCCTGGGCGATCTCTTTCTTGCTCTTTCCGCTGGCGATCATTTGCAGCACTTCTTTTTCCCTGGGGCTTAATGTGGTCTTAACCGACGCTTCCCGTGTGCGGCCTGCGCCCAGGGTGGCGATCTTGTTTTCCAGGGTAGGTTCTATGTATTGTTGGTCCGAGGCGACAGCCAGGATTGCCTTTTCCCATTCCTCAAAACGGGCATGCTTCATGATGTAGCCCAGGCAGCCGATACGCAGCATGGTATTGGCGCTGATGGCGCTGTCGAGCACGCTGATGGCCAGTATTTTGATCTCGGGATTACTCTTATGCAGCTGCTGCGCTACGATATCGCCGTTGGTGTCGGGCAGCAGGATATCCAGCAGCAGCACCTGGGGCTTGATCCCCTGCTCCAGGTCATCGTAAAATGCCTTGGCGGTGTACCAGATATGTTGAATGCTGATGTCCTTATGGCCGGCGAACATACGCAAAATGCCTTCCACCACAACGGGGTGATCATCCAGTATGCCTGCAGTTATGCTCATGGTAATGTGTAGGTTTAACGGTTCTGAAACAGCAACGCCGGAAACTTGGTTGGGCTGTAATACCAGCTGGTGCTATAAACCATAACTAGAGGCTGATGATGATGGTGCAGGTGGTGCCCTTGCCGGGAACGGATTCCAGGTTGACCTCACCTTTGAGCAGCGACACCCTTGCGTAGAGATTGTGCAGGCCCGAGCCGTAGCGGGCATGCCCCGCATCGAAGCCGCGCCCGTTATCTTCGGCGAAAAGCCTGATCTGGTTGTCGAAGCAGGATAGGGTTACTGCTGCATAAGCGGCGCTGGAATGCATCATAATATTCCGGATCAGCTCCTGGGCTATCCGGAACAGAGAATGAAGCACTGCTATATCGACCAGGCCCCAATCGCCGTAGCAGTTGAGCTCGATACGGGGATGCTGTCCCCTGCAAATGAGATCGCAATATGCGGTAAGCGATGCTTCAAGCCCCTTCAGGGCAATGGTTTCGGGGATAAGGCTGTGTACCGTATTTTTTAACTCTGCTGTGGTCTCATTAACCAGGCCTATCAACCGGTTCAGCGTTTCTTTGTCTTCCTGCCCTTTGCTGTTGAAGTACGTTTTCAACTGATGGCTGATCGTGAACAGCATAGCGCCGATGCCGTCGTGCAGCTCCCTGCCGATACGGCTCCGCTCTTTTTGTTCTCCTTCCAGGAAGGCTTTCAGCCTTTCTTTTTCCTGGTCTGCCAGCGCAAGGTTCATGATCCTTTGTTTCTAGTTTGCCAGTGTTTTGCTGTCGTTATGTTCCGATATTAAAACTACGAAATTAGGCACAACCAGCCGCTCTGAAGCGCTTTGTGCTAGTTGGTAATCAAAAGTTAACGTTGCGCTATCCGGTCACGCTTTTTGTATTATCGTTGTGTTATCAAATGGGAAAGAAAATGACTTAATGTGCTGATAAGTAAAATGAAAAGTATAGTTAAAAGTCATACTTAACTATCGAATTATAGGGCAGCAGCAATAGCGGAAATACTTTTGCTCCCGGGTTAAGGTCCCGCCGGCAAGCCCCCGCTGGTACGATCTGTAAAGCCTCAGCTATCCATCCAAAATGAAACAGCTCCGCAGTTTCGCGTTTCTTTCCGGTTTGTCTTTCCTTTGCTTTTGCTTTCCTGCCAGGGCACAGCTTATCGTTAACGAATTTTCAAATGGCGCTTCCGGCAACAAAGAGTACGTTGAGCTGCTGGTAAAAGGGCAGGCTACCTGCAACGATACCTGCTTCGACCTGCGTGGCTGGATTTTTGACGACAACAATGGCTGGTATGGCACGACTGCGGTTTCTCCCGGCTGCTACCGCTTCAAAGATGATCCCAACTGGTCTTGTGTACCTTATGGTTCGCTGATCGTGATCTACAACAGCGGCGACCTGAACCCCAGCATGCCGGCTGACGATCCTACCGATGCCAATAACGACGGCGTTTATATTTTGCCGGTCAATTCCCCGCTGATCGAGCTCAACTTAACTGTTCCTTCGACCAGCGCAATGAATTATCCCTCTACGGGGTTCGGTACTTCCACTACCTGGACGAATATCGCGCTCAACAATACCAACGATGCCGTGCAGACCGTAGACCCGGCCAACCTTACAGCGGCTTACCATGCAGTAAGCTACGGCAGCGGGGTAGTGGCTCCGGTACACATTACGGGCTCCGGCGCACAGAAAGTATTTTATCTTACCAACGATCAATACAACTTGTCAGCCGGATGGACCTCAGGCGCCGTACCCACCAATGAAACGCCCGGGCTGGCCAATACCGCTGCAAACGCCGCCTGGATCAGCAGCATGAAACTGCCCGCCGGCGGCATGACCTCCAACGATACGCTCGATGCCGCGATCTGCCAGGGCGAAAGCTATTCTTTCGGGAACAATGCCTATACCACTACGGGTTACTATACCCATCACTTTACGTCACAGGGCGGCTGTGATTCTATCGTAACGATCAATCTTATCGTCAATCCTATCCCGCCCGCGCCCGCGGTGGTCAGTCCTGTATCTTATTGCCAGGACGCCGTAGCAGTGCCCCTGAACGCCACCGGAACACACCTTACCTGGTACGATACCCTGACAGGCGGTACCGGAAGCACCACAATACCGGTACCGTCAACAGCTGATACGGGCAATTTTTACTGGTATGTTTCGGAGACCGTAAGCGGCTGCGAGAGCCCGAGCAGCCAGGTGATGGTACGCATCAATCCCTTGCCGGATATGCCGCTGACCGATACCTTTGTCTTACTGTGCCAGCATTCGCCGGCGCAGACCTTATCTGCAAGCGGCCCCAGCCTGACCTGGTATCCGGCGCCTGCCGGAGGTGTGCCTTCGGCTACGGCTCCCGTGATCAATACGGGAACAGCACGCATAGAGCATTGGTATGTGACGGCGACGAACAACGGCTGTGAGAGCAAGCGCCGGCACATTACCGTAAAAGTGAGCGCCATCGACGCCATGTTTACCCTCGAAAAAGATACGCTTTGCATTCCCGATCCCCTGGTGACAATCAATACTTCTGCCGGTGACAGCGCCAGCTATTTGTGGCATACCGGCGATGAATATACCAGCACGGCACGGGATATCGAGCATCTGTACAGGGTGCCGGGTGTGTATACGGTAAAGCTGACGGTTGTCAGCAGCGATGGTTGCCGCGACAGCAGCAATCATACCGTATGGGTATCTCCCGTGCCCGATGTGGCGCTGACCCTCGATAAGCACGACATCTGTACAGGTGATGAGGTGCTCTTCACTATGAACTATACCGAAGGCTTCGGGCTGATGCGCTGGGATTTTGGCGACAGCAACGGAGAAACGGTAGACGACCGAAACAATGCTGCCCGGAACAATCCGGCAAGCCTGGAACGGACGCATGCATACGAGAACGAAGGCACCTACTTCTTTACGCTGAATACCACCACACCCGGTTGCCCTGAACGTATCGTGCGCGATTCGGTGAATGTGCACCCGATGCCGAAAGTGGACCTGGGCGCAGACTCCAGCCTGTGTCTGCATGGCAATGCCCTGCACCTGGAAAACAGGAACCCGGTGGAACCCGGCGCCAGGTATGAATGGAGCACCGGCGAAACCAAGCCTACGATAGAGGTACGGCATCACGGCGACGTGAAGCTGACGGTTTATACCGATTTCTGCAGCAATGCCGACGAGGTGCATATCGCCAAGGATTGCTACATCGACATTCCCAATGCCTTTACGCCCAACGGCGATGGCTCCAACGACTACTTTTTTCCGCGACAGCTGCTGACCTCCTCATTGAGCCTTTTCAAAATGCAGGTGCTCAACCGCTGGGGGCAGATGGTGTTTGAGACCACCAGCTCCAACGGACGCGGCTGGGACGGGAATTTCAACGGGACAGCCCAGCCGGAAGGCGTTTACATCTACCTGATCCAGGTGGCCTTCCGCAATGGCCGCACGGAGTCGTACCAGGGAAATGTGACCTTACTACGATAATGATTATTCAACCAAAACTAAGCTACATATGGGATTCATCAGCGCGAGCAGACACGATCAGTTTTGTGTGCAATTAAGACAGCAGGTATTGTTATGGTCGGACCTGGGTATCGACCAGGAAGAAATATTTCAGTATATCAACGATATCGTGCAGCAGGAAAATATCTTTGTGAAGTATAAAGCCAAGCTGCAGGAGATACAGGAGCTGGCAGAGCATTACCATATCATGGAAATGATGAATAAGCGTAAATTCAGGAAAAAGCATCTCGAATTGAAGAAAGACAAGCGATTTAAGAATTACAAGCGTATTACCGGCTCCAGGTAGCCTGCAGTTTATGTCAATAAAACCAATTAAACTCCCGCTTTTGTTCCTGTTGCTCGGTGGCCGGGCCCTCTGCCCCGCCTTTGCCCAGGACACCGACACGCTCCGTGTCATGCAATACAACCTGCTGAACTATGGCGATGCCGATAATCCGACCGCTTATAAGAACACGCGGCTGAAGACGATTATCGACTATGTAAAGCCCGATATTTTCGGGGCGAACGAGATCGCAAGGGGCAGCGCCAATTCAGAAGAGATCCTCAACACTGTGCTGGGCGCTGAATGGGAAAAGGGTAGCTATGCCAACGCCAATAACCAGGTACAGACCAATATGCTGTTCTGGAAGAAAAACAAGCTGGGCCTGCTGCATCAGCAGACCATTGCGAGCCAGACCAGGGATATCATTGCCTTTCGCCTGTACTACAAGGATGAGATGCTGGCCCAGACCCGCGATACGACTTTTCTTACGGTAATCGTGGCGCACCTGAAGGCCGGCAGCTATGCACAGGATTCGACGGACAGGGCAGGAGAAACGGCGCTGGTGGCTACTTACCTCAACACGAATGCCGTCGCGCCGGGCAACTACCTGTTCATGGGCGATATGAATGTGTATACATCCGAAGAGCGTTGCTATCAGAACCTGGTGGCCAGCAATGATCCGAAGTCCAGGTTCTATGATCCCGTCAATCGCCCTGGCGCCTGGAACGGCAATGATGACTTTGCCGATATCCATAGCCAGAGCACGCGCCGGGTGGCACTACCCGATGGTGGCGCCACAGGAGGCCTCGACGATCGTTTCGATCAGATCCTCATCTCCGGTCCCGTACGCGATAACGGATTAAGGGTGCAATACCTGCCCGGAAGCTATAAGGTTATTGGCCAGGACGGCAGTCACTTCAACAAGGGCTTGCTGGATAATCCTGCCAATACCAGTGTACCATCTGATGTATTGCAGGCGCTTTACCAGATGTCGGACCATCTGCCTGTTACAGCCCGTTTCGGCGTGAAGAAAGTAACGCAAGGTACCGGTATTACCGGCCGGTATAGGGAAGCACAAACGTTGTTCCGGGTGGTAAACCCGATGGAAGAGAACAGGCTGCAGCTGCATTGCCTTGATCCGGACAAAATAAAGGATGTGGTTGATGTATCCTTATATACGGTGTCGGGTTCAAGGGTGTATCATGCTGCCTGGAATGCAGGAAGCAATCCCGATTTCAATGTTTCTGTACCCGGCCTGGGCCATGGCCTTTACCTGCTGCGGATCAGGACGGCAGAGGGCCTAGACCTGGTGCATACCCTTGTATTATCCCGCTGATCGGATTTACGCTGTAAGTAACAGCTGAACAGCGGCCGGATGCATATTCTTCTCAGCAACCCTGGTTTTGCTCCTACGGAGCAATTTATGTTTGTTCATATTGCCGCTACAAACGTTTGGCTCCTACGGAGCCCTGTAATGCGGATAGCTATAGGATAATCAGCAAACCTTCTCGATCCTGTGGGACCGGAGGTTTGAGTATAAGCAATACGGGCCCGGACTGTGCTATCCTTGTCCTTTCGTAAGGATTGAAGCCTCATAGTCTCATTCCGTACACCTCCTGTAATCCCTCGGATTTTACGCTTGGTTCGCGCTTTTCTTTCCGCGCCGGAGCGGTTAATACAGACATGCGAAGAGCACCATCTTTCTTCCTGCTTTGATGTCGTTCCGACGTAGGTACATCTATGTTTTCCATGCAATGATAGCCTGCCCTTTTTAATACGATCATGAAGATAGAAGGTAAATGATGAAGCCATTATTATAATGTTACTAAATTAAAGATGGTGATTATACTTGTTTGGTTTTTAAAAATAAATGTATTGTTAATATGCATACATAACTATAGGATTATAGGCCGCCATTCTAAACCGGGATACTTTTGAAGTGTAATCTGAAGCGGGAAAAAATAAGGCCGATCACAGCACCAAAGCACCAATAACACCCCGCTTTTTTGAAGTATTATCTCATACCATTAAAGCGGTAAATCAATATATCCTTCAGTGCCATGCGACAGCTTAAGATCTCCAGGTCCATTACGATCCGTGAAAGTCATGCCCTTGAAAAATACCTCCAGGAAATTGGTAAAGTTGACCTTATCTCTGCCGATGCAGAATCGGAATTATGTGTGCAGATCCGGTTGGGCGATGAGAAAGCGCTGCACCACCTGATCAAGGCTAATCTCCGTTTCGTGGTATCGGTGGCCAAACAATACCAGAACCAGGGAGTGAGCCTCAGCGACCTGATCAACGAGGGCAATGTCGGCCTCATTACCGCGGCGCGGCGGTTTGACGAGACCAAAGGCTTCAAGTTTATCTCTTATGCCGTTTGGTGGATCAGGCAGTCGATATTGCAGGCTTTGGCCGAACACAGCAGGCTCATACGCCTGCCGCTGAATAAGGTGGCCTTGAATAACCGTATCGCCCGTGCCAACAATGTGCTGGAACAGCAGCTGGAGCGGGAACCGCTGGCCGGTGAGCTGGCCGAGCACCTGGGTGTTGCCCTCAACGAGGTCGAAAGCGTGCTGCATGCTTCACAGAAATATACCAGCATCGATGCACCCGTACAGCACGACGAAGAAGCCACACTCGCCGACCTGCTGGAAGACCGCCAGGCGGCCAGCATAGACCGGCCTATGGAGCATCACGATTCGCTGAAAAAGGATATAGATCAATATTTGTCGGTGCTTCCCGAGCGGCAGCGCAACATCATCAAGCTGTATTTCGGCATCGGTGTGGCAGAGCCTTATTCTATCGAAGATATAGCGGCCTACTACCAGCTGACGCGGGAAAGGGTACGACAGATCAAAGACAGGGCATTGGATATCCTGAGGGTAAAGCCGGCGCACCAGCTCTTAAAAGCTTACCTGTAAAATAAAAGTCAAGACATGAACCAGATGACGCATTACTGCAATTGTTGTAAAGCCCTGTTACTGCAAACCTGCGGAAGCCGGCCGGCGACGACGTCGCGTATAACGGATCAAAAGCATCATCAAGAATAAGGCAAACATTCCGGACCCGATGGGCCCGGAATGTTGCTGAAACAGAAAAGCCTATGAACTCATTTTACCGCCTTGCCCTTATCGCTCTGCCGTTGTTCGTTTGCCTGTCGCGCAGCGCGGCACAGCTTACGGTAACTACCGGGCAAACCGCCACAGCGCTGGCACAAAACCTTGCCGGTGCAGGAGTTGTTGTATTGAACGCCAACCTGACCTGTTCCGGACTGGCCAATGGTTCCTTCACAGCTGTTTCCAGCACTCTGGGCATATCGGATGGTATTGTGCTTACCACGGGGCATGCCGCAGCGGTAGCGGGTCCTGAACCCGGCCTGACCAGCTTCAACAACAATACCGCAGGCGACCCTGATCTGACAGCGCTCTCCGGCGCATCGACCACCCGGGATGCCTGCATCCTGCAGTTCGATCTCGTGCCGAAGGGAGATACCGTTAAGTTTGATTACGTCTTCGGCTCCGAAGAGTATATCAATTCCATCTGCGGCCCTTATAACGATGCCTTCGCCTTCTTTATTTCCGGTCCCGGCATTACCGGTATTCAGAATATCGCCCGCGTGCCGGGAACCAATATTCCGGTAGCGGTCAACTCGATCAACAATGGTATTCCCGGGCCTTACGGCTCCCTGCCCAACTGTACCACTATGGGACCAGGTGCGCCTTTCACAGCCTGGTACAACAATAACCAGGGCAGCACGACTGTGGCCTACAGGGGCCTGACGACGGTGCTCACTGCTGCGCAGACCGTGATCCCCTGCGATACTTACCACCTCAAGCTGACCGTAGCCGATGCAGTGAACGGCCTGTATGACTCCGGCGTATTTATTAAAGCCGGCAGCCTGCAATCAACCACTTATGATGTAAGCCTTGCTGCTCCTGTTACCATAGGCGGACAACCGGCGATCTATAAGGGCTGCAGCCCAGCAATTCTCACCTTCAGCCGGTCTGTAGCCAAGCCAACGCCCCAGGTGCTTACTATTACGACTACCGGCAGTGCCATCAGCGGAACGGACTATACAGCGCTTCCGGCAAGTGTGACCATACCAGCTAATGCCGCCCAGGCAACACTTACCGTAACCGGCATCGCCACACCTCCCGCCGGTACAAAGACGCTGACGCTCTATCTCAATGCTCCCTATAGCTGCAGCGGTACGCCTGAGCTGCTGGATTCCGTGACCCTGCAATTGCTCGACACACCTACAGCCAGGGTACTGACCCCCGATACGGTGCTGTGCACCGGCGGCCAGGTACAGATAAGAGTTGCCGGCGACAACAGCTTGCAATACAGCTGGACGCCGGCTTCGGGATTGAGCAATGCTGCAGTAAAAGAACCGCTGGCTGCACCGCTGGCTACAACGACTTATACCCTGACGGCCGCCTTGCCGGGCAGTGGCTGCGCGCCGGTATCCGGTTCGCTTACGATCGCCGTTCAGCCGGTGCCGGGCACAACGAAGGCCGGTGAAGATATGACGATATGCGAGCACACACCGGTGCTCCTTAACCCGGACATACAACCCGATGACCCGGCGTTTACCTACAGCTGGAGCGGCCCGCAGGGTTTTAGCTCGTTTGCAAGAGAGCTGGATATCGCCGACCCGGTCAGCGCACAAAGCGGCTATTATTACTTTACCGTTTCCGGTGGTGTATGTGGCTCCGCAACGGACTCTGTGAAAATAGATATTGTAACCTTCCCGTCAGCACCGGTGGTCTCCGGGCCATTCCGGTATTGCCTGAATGAGCAGGTTAAAAATTTTCCTTTGAACGATAAAGACCTGATCTGGTATCCATCCGCTACGGGTAATGATAAGCTCGACAAGCGCCCGGATATTATTACCTCATCTGAAGGAGTTTTCGATTTCTATGTCGCCAGGAGCCTGGGCCGTTGTGAGAGCGAGCGGGTGAAATTTTCGGTGATCGTGGAACGTTGCTGCGACGACTATATTTTTATTCCGTCCGCTTTTACGCCCAACAACGACGGCAGGAACGATCTTTTTGAAATTGCGGTGCGGAACGGCAGCAAAGTTACCCGAACCACCATTTACAACCGTTGGGGACAGGCAGTTTATGACCGCAGCAGCGATCAGCCCTGGAACGGTAGCTACCAGGGGCAGCCTGTTGAGCTGGGCAACTACTATTACCTCATCGAAGTGACCTGTAAGGATGGCACGCTGATCCGGAAAAAAGGAGAAGTGCTCGTCGTAAAATAACCAGATTATGAAGCAACGTTACCATAAGCTCCTTTACCTGTTTGCCCTATTGTTGTCTGCGGCATGGGGCAGGGTGCAGGCGCAGATCCTCTTTATGCCGGGTATGACTTATACCCAGAACTTTAACACCTACAATGGTAGCGGCGCGGCCTCGCTTCCCTACGGCTGGACAGCAACGGGCGCGTTCTCCTGGCGGGGGCAAGGCACAGGTACCAACAATTCAGGTGGAGCCTGGGCTTATGGTACCGCCGGGGATTATTCGTTGGGTTACCTGGGGTCGGGCTCTTCTCCCAACATCGCCTACAATGCCAGCTTTACCAACAACACCGGCGCTGTAATCACACAGCTGGTGATCTCGTATAAATATGAACAATGGCGCTATGCGGGCGGCAATACAATAGGATGGACCGTAACCGGTACGGGTGCTTTGAGCACTGCAGTTCTGTCCGGTCTCAACTCGGCCAGTGCGCTAACAGGAACCAGCGGTGTGGTGACCACAACACCTAAGTCGATCACCCTTGCCGGCCTGAACATCGCGGCTGGTGCTACATTTGGCATCCGCTGGGCTTGCGCTGATGGCGGAGGCAGCGACAACGGTAATGCGATTGACGATTTTCAGATGTATTCCTGTACACCTTCTCCGCCAACCGTAAAGGACACCACACTTTGTTATGGCATTCCCTTTTCCTGGAACGGCAATATCTATACAACGCCGCAAACGCTGACGCATACTTTTGCCAACAGTAGCGGCTGCGACAGTATGGTGACGATTCACCTGAACTACCATCCGCAGATCACCCACACGGTAGCCGATACGGTATGTTTCGGGCAAAGCCGTACCTGGGGTACGCAGACACTGACGGCTACGGGTACTTATAACCAGACTTTCACGGCTTCGGTGAATTGCGATAGCGTTGTGACCATGAATTTCTTTGTCCGTCCGCAGATCACCCACACGGTAGCCGATACGGTATGCTTCGGGCAAAGCCGCACCTGGGGTACACAGACGCTGACGGCTACAGGCACTTATAACCAGACTTTCACGGCTTCGGTGAATTGCGATAGCGTTGTGACCATGAATTTCTTTGTCCGTCCGCAGATCACCCACACGGTAGCCGATACGGTATGCTTCGGGCAAAGCCGCACCTGGGGCACACAGACACTGACGGCCACAGGCACTTATACGCAAACGTTTACTGCTGCTTCGGTGAATTGCGATAGTGTTGTGACGATGAATTTCTTTGTCCGCTCGCAGATCACCCACACGGTAGCCGATACGGTATGCTTCGGGCAAAGCCGCACTTGGGGTACACAGACGCTGACGGCTACAGGCACTTATACGCAAACGTTTACTGCTGCTTCAGTGAATTGCGATAGTGTCGTTACCATGAACTTCTTTGTCCGTCCGCAGATCACCCACACGGTAGCCGATACGGTATGTTTCGGGCAAAGCCGTACCTGGGGTACGCAGACACTGACAGCTACGGGTACTTATAACCAGACTTTCACGGCTTCGGTGAATTGCGATAGCGTTGTGACGATGAACTTCTTTGTTCGTCCGCAGATTACCCACACGGTAGCCGATACGGTATGTTTCGGGCAAAGCCGCACCTGGGGCACCCAGACACTGACGGCCACAGGCACTTATAACCAGACTTTCACGGCTTCGGTGAATTGCGATAGCGTTGTGACGATGAATTTCTTTGTCCGTCCGCAGATCACCCACACGGTAGCCGATACGGTATGTTTCGGGCAAAGCCATACCTGGGGTACACAGACACTGACAGCTACAGGCACTTATACGCAAACGTTTACTGCTGTTGCGGTGAATTGCGATAGTGTCGTTACCATGAATTTCTTTGTTCGCCCGCAGATCACCCACACAGTAGCTGATACGGTATGTTTCGGGCAAAGCCGCACCTGGGGTACACAGACACTGACGGCCACGGGTACTTATAACCAGGCTTTCACGGCTTCGGTGAATTGCGATAGTGTCGTTACCATGAATTTCTTTGTCCGTCCGCAGATTATAAAGATCGTAGCCGATACAGTATGCTTCGGGCAAAGCCGTACTTGGGGCACACAGACACTGACGGCCACAGGTACTTATAACCAGGCTTTCACGGCTTCGGTGAATTGCGATAGCATTGTGACGATGAATTTCTTTGTCCGTCCGCAGATCACCCACACGGTAGCCGATACAGTATGTTTCGGCCAAAGCCGCACCTGGGGTACACAGACACTGACGGCTACAGGCACTTATACGCAAACGTTTACTGCTGTTGCGGTGAATTGCGATAGTGTTGTGACGATGAATTTCTTTGTTCGCCCGCAGATCATACACACAGTAGCCGATACGGTATGTTTCGGGCAAAGCCGCACCTGGGGTACACAGACACTGACGGCTACAGGCACTTATACGCAAACGTTTACTGCTGTTGCGGTGAATTGCGATAGTGTCGTTACCATGAATTTCTTTGTTCGCCCGCAGATCACCCACACAGTAGCTGATACGGTATGTTTCGGGCAAAGCCATACCTGGGGTACACAGACACTGACGGCTACAGGCACTTATAACCAGGCTTTCACGGCTTCGGTGAATTGCGATAGCGTTGTGACGATGAATTTCTTTGTCCGCCCGCAGATCACCCACACGGTAGCCGATACGGTATGTTTCGGGCAAAGCCGCACCTGGGGCACACAGACGCTGACGGCTACAGGCACTTATACGCAAACGTTTACTGCTGCTTTAGTGAATTGCGATAGCGTTGTGACGATGAATTTCTTTGTCCGTCCGCAGATTATAAAGATCGTAGCCGATACCATCTGTGCAAACCAAACCTATCCCTGGGGTACGCAGGTACTGACTGCCGCAGGTACCTATACACAGGTATTCACGGCTTCCGTAAACTGCGATAGTACCGTCACCCTGAACCTGTTTGTGGCGCCTCAGTTGAACAGCACCGTTGCCGATACCATCTGTTTCGGCAGTACTTACCCCTGGGGTACGCAGATGTTGAGCGCCACCGGTACCTATGCCCAGGTATTTACTGCTGCTGCCGGCTGCGACAGCAATGTGACCTTGCACCTGTGGGTAAGGCCCCAGATCACCTATACTTTTGCCGATACGGTATGCTTCGGACAAAGCTATACCTGGGGTACGCAAACGCTGATGGCTGCCGGCGCTTATACCCAGACCTTCACTGCCGCAGTACATTGCGATAGTATGGTTACCCTGCAGCTGTACATCAGGCCCCAGATTACACACAATGCCAGCAGGAGCATCTGCTATGGCGCCAGCTACCTGTGGGGGACACAAACGCTGACGGCGGCCGGTGTCTACAACCAGGTCTTTACTGCAGCATCCGGCTGCGACAGCAGCGTTACGCTGACGCTCAACATTGCTCCGGCGCCCGGCTCGCTCACCAGAGATACTGCAGCCTGTGGTATGGTCTCTTTTGAAGGTACCCAATATTGGACAAGCACTACATTGACCGATACGCTGGTAACCATCAACGGCTGCGACAGTGTTTTCCGCACTATCCATATTACCGTGTACAACAATACGCCGGCGCAGCTGCATATCGATACGGCCGGTTGCGGATCGGTAATGTTCGAAGGTACAAGCTATACTTCCTCTACCGTGCTGCAGCATATGTTTACCAACGTGCATGGCTGTGACAGCCTGGAGCGGACGGTTACCGTGACTGTAGTGCAGCTGCAGACCGATACGGTAACAGCGACTATATGTGCGGGGCAGGGCTATGAGTTTCATGGACAGTATTACCAGGCTGCCGGGACGTATAAAGCCTCCTATACCGGTGCACAAGGCTGCGACTCCAGCTTTGTGCTTCTGCTTGATGTCAACACCCCGCCTGTAGTTGCCTTTGAGGCGCCGGATCAAACCAGCTATTGCGTAGGTGATTCTATCGAGCTGGCGATGAAGGGTAATGATGCCTACCGCTGGGTCAATACCTTTGGCGTCGATATCGGCACAGGTACAGCAAATAAGGTATACCTGCCCGATTATGTCAACACGATTACGGTAACCGGTACTGATGCCAACGGTTGCAGCGATACAGCCGCGATCACCATTAAAGCGCAGGCCTGCTGTAACCTGTGGATGCCCAATGCCTTCAGCCCCAACGGGGACGGGCTCAACGACCATTTCAAGCCAGAGACCACCGGGCATCCCAAGGAGTATGCTCTGCGTATCTTTGATCGCTGGGGTACCATGGTATTCGTTTCTTATAACGTTGCTGATGGCTGGGACGGAACTTTTAAGGGTAAGCCCGCCAATATCGATACCTATCATTACCGGATCACCGGCAAATGCGTGAACGGCGAATTGCTCGACAAGCGCGGAGACCTTACTTTAGTCCGTTAGGGCCGGACCGGCATAGCAACGCCGCTTCTGATAAACAAGAAGCGGCGCTTTCTTTCACCAATGTGGGTATTGCTTTATTCCCTCGTCATAGGGTAATGGGATTTGAATTTTCCTTTACGGATATAGGTCAGCTTACGGCCTATGGCTTTACGTGCTTCAGGTGCAAGCAGATCGGGATAAAGGCGGCCTTCGGTATGGTCGTATTCATGCTGTATCATGCGGGCGGTAAGGCCGCTGAACGTATCCTGGCGCTCATTCAATTGCTCATCGAAATAACGGATGCTGATCGCCCAGGGGCGTCGTATTGTTGCCGATAATCCGGGAATGCTGAGGCAACCTTCATCATCATCCCATACCTGCTCATCGGAAACGGATACCAGCTCGGCATTAATAAAGGCCTGCCTGATTCCCGTATCCTGGTTGAAGTACAACGTCCTTTCTTCCGGCTCCATTTGTTCATAAGCCATAATGCTGTCGACAATGAACACGCGTACGGGAAGGTTGATCTGCGGAGCAGCAAGCCCGCAGCCGGACGCAGCATACATGGTTTCCCACATGCAGGCGAGCAGTTCGGGAAGTGCCGTGTAGCTATCCGGTAGGGGAAAACATTTTTGCTGCAATATCGGTGCCCCGTAGGCGACAATAGGTAAGATCATAATCGGCAAATAAAGGCAAAGCTGCTTAAAAAAATGCAGGAAGCACCGTAAATTTTAGATAGCTGTATCCCTGCCTTACAGTTATTTTATTATGCCAATCCGTTTATTGCCCCGTATATTGCGCTGCCCGGGAACAGAAGACCCGGTACCGCATATCCGGCCGTCGATGGGTTTTGCTCCAGCCTGCGGCGAATGCCCGGTAAACGTATCGCCGCTGCGGGAACAATTATACTTACGATTCTTCTCCCTGCCTTGAAGCAACAAATATTGCAATAAAAAAGGCTCAGCGCCTGGAACGGATACCCACCTTCTCCATATGCCCGACATTGACGCTATAGGTGCCGAATTCTTCGGTCACGATTCCACGGATACGGTAGAAGCCATTGCCCGATAAGGGATACTGGTACGCGATTGCCGGGAAATGTACCGTGTCAAGCCAGTTGCCCCAGGCATCAAGAAAAGTCCCGAAAAACATACGTTCGCCTTTAAGGGTATGAATGGGTTTGCTGGTGACCAGGTAGCCCAGGAGGGTTATGTTTTCGCCCACATGTTCCGCCAGTGTATCCGCTGCCGCATAACGACGGATGTCATCATCCACCAGGTCGAAAGGGTTGCCCAGGGGGAAGCCCAGCAGCTCCAGCTCATCCATGGCATCATCCAGGGGATGCTGGTAGAGCTCAGGCAGCCCATGTATCTCCGGCTGTTCGGCAAACAGGCTGTCGGTAGCCATCGGCACAGGTTCGGGCGTCCGGCGCCTCAGGAAGTTCGCTTCCCACAGCAGCTGCTTTTTGTTTTTCCCGGTAAAACGCAGCGCGCCTGTCCGTACCAGGATGTTCAGCTGCTCGGGTGCGGCGCCGGTACGTTCGATAAAATCGTAGAGGCTGAGAAAGCTGCCGCAATGATTCCGCTCGTTTTCTATCCGTAGCAGGAGCGCATCTTCCAGTCCTTGTATATGGATCAGGCCCACATACACATCTTTTCCTTCAATATGCGTCAGCCGCCGGCTATGGTTCACACAAGGCGCATGCAGGCGTGCGCCTGTCTTCTTCAGCTCATGGAAATACAGCTCGGTATTGTAGAAGCCGCCGAAGTTGTTGATCACACCCACCATGAACTCCATCGGGTAATACGTCTTCAGGTACAGGCTCTGGTAGCTTTCAACGGCGAAGCTGGCCGAATGGGCCTTGGAAAAGGAGAAGCCGGCAAAGCTGGAGATCTGCCGCCATACTTCCTGCGTTACCGCATCATCATAGCCGAAAGTCTTGCAATTGTCGAAGAACTTGGTCCGGATGCGTTGCATCTCTTCATTGCCGCGGTATTTGCCGCTCATGGCCCGGCGCAATACGTCGGCCTCGGCCATGTCGAGACCGGCGAAGTGATGCGCCACCTTGATCACATCCTCCTGGTAGACCATTACGCCATAAGTCTCTTCCAGCAAAACTTTCATCTTTTCGTGCAGGTGAGGTATACTGTTCTGGTTGTGGTAGCGGTAAATATATTGCCGCATCATGCCGCTTTGCGCTACACCCGGCCTGATGATCGAGCTGGCGGCCACCAGCGTAAGATAAGTATCGCATTCCAGCTTCTTCAGCAGCTGGCGCATTCCGGGGCTTTCGATATAGAAGCAGCCGGTGCTCTCTGCATTCCGGAGCTGCGCAGCAACCTGCCTGTCTGCCTGGAACCGCTTGATGTCGTGGATATCGATAGCTACACCTTTATTTTCTCTCACCAATTGTATTGTATCCTTGATATGGCCCAGGCCGCGCTGGCTCAGGATATCTAGCTTGTCCAGGCCTATGGCCTCCGCCACGTGCATGTCGATCTGTGAAGTAGGGTAACCTTTGGGTGGTAGCTCGGTAGCCGTGTATTGATGCAACGGCTCTTCGCTGATCAGCATACCGCCGGCATGGATCGACAGGTGGTTAGGAAAATCTTTTATCTTTTTAGCATAAAAAGCAATCGTCTTCTGGTAAGAGTCATCGGCATAGCTGGCGTAGGGATTATTGACCAGGCTGTCGATCTCGGTTTTGGATAAACCAAAAACTTTTCCCAGCTCACGGGTGATCGCCCTTTGCTGGAAAGTGCTGTGCATACCCAGCAGGCATACGTGATCCCTGCCATATTTTTCAAAGACATAGCGGATGATCTCGTCGCGGTCCTGCCAGGAAAAGTCCAGGTCGAAATCGGGCGGGCTTGCCCGGTGCGGATTCAGGAAGCGCTCGAAATACAAGTCCAGCTCCATGGGATCCACATCGGTAATGCGCAGGCAGTAGGCCACCATCGAATTGGCCCCGCTGCCACGACCCACATGAAAGAAACCCCGTTCCTGCGCATAGCGGATAATGTCCCAGGTGATGAGAAAATAAGCATTGAATTTTTGGTTGGCGACAATGGTCAGCTCTTTATCGATACGGGCCAATGCTTCCGCATTGTCGCTTCCATAGCGGTATTGCATGCCTTCGATCGCCAGCTGCTGTAACAGCTCCTTGTCCCCGGCCGCGCTCCCGGTAAAGCATTTTTTGGTCTTGGGTATTCTGAAATCCATGTCGATCGTGCAGCTGTCCATCACCATCCGGGTCTGCGCGATCAGCTGTGGGTAGCCGGCAAACCGCGACAGCAGCTGCTCTTCGGTTTCGAAAATCTCTTCTGCTGCGGCCAGCTGCAAAGGGTCCTGCTTGCTCAGCAGGGTATTTTTATCCACCGCCTGCAGCAGGCGATGAATGTTATAATGTTCCCGGTCGCGAAAGGTCACGGGCTGCTGTATGATGAATTTATCGGCATAAGCCTGGTCGTGGTAACGGTACAGCTTGTTCAACGCTCCCGCCGCTACGCCTATCTTTTCCCAGGGCTTCAGGATCAGCGGATCGATAGCGCCGAGCGGATAAATGATCCATAGGGTTTCCTGTTCAAAGAAAGGCCTCTGCGGAAAGGGCTTGCCCGCCTGCAGATGCTCGCTCAAAAAGCGGTTAAGCGCAAAGAAGCCTTGTGCATTGCGTGCGAGGAGCAGGTACAGGAGCTTGTCTCCGTTACGGATCTCCGCGCCCGCTACCGGTTTGATCTCCGCTTCCCTGCAGGCGCTTACAAAATCCCAGGTATCAGTGGTGTTGTTGATGTTGGTGAGCGCGAGCGCTGAAATACCCTGCCGGCGGGCATCGGCTACCAGGTCTTTGGTTTTATAGACGCCGTAGCGGTAGCTGAACCAGGTTTTACAATTGAGGTACATGGCGGGTTCTTTTTCTGAGTTCGGATAAATAAGGTTTCCTGATCTGCTGTTTACTGGCCTTCAGTCGGGCTTCTTTTTGCATGAGGGATTCTTCCGGCGCGTGCAGCGATTGCAGCTCATCGCTAAGCTTCAGTCCCGTTACCGCTTTGCTCAGGTATTGACTGCCATACTTGTGCTTCATCTGGTCGACCGCCTGGTACAGGGCGATCTTCTCACCGGTATCGTCGAACATATTGATCTGGTAATTGCCGGGGACCAGCCTGGAGAGCCTTACGCCGATCAGCCGCACCCGCTGCCGCCGGTCGTAGAGCCGGTCAAACAGCTCTTTGGCTTTTTCCACCAGGATATGATCCATAGCCGTATAAGGAATAGCGACCTGTTTGGTATAGGTATCGAAGCCTGAGTACCGTATTTTCACCGTAAGGCAGCCCGCCAGCTTATGCTGCTCGCGCAGCTCGAAGCCTACGCGCTCCGTAAGCCGCACCAGCTGCCCCTTGAGCCATTGGGTATCGGTAATGTCCTGCCCGAAAGTATTCTCAGCGCTCACGCTTTTTTGCTCATTATAAGGTACGATAGGTGTATCGTCAATCCCGTTGGCCCGCCGCCACAGCTCCGATCCGTTCCGGCCCAGGAGATTTTCGAGCATAGGCATAGGGATCTCGCTCAGCAGCTTTATGGTATTGACGCCCATACTGTACAGCAGGTCCGCTGTTTTCTTGCCGATCATCGGCATTTTGTCTATAGTAAGCGGGGCGAGGTAGGCCTTCTCTTCGCCTGCAGGAATAACCTCGCCGCCATCAGGCTTCACTTCATTGGTGCCTACCTTGCTGATCAGCTTATTGGTCGACAAGCCATAGGAAACAATGAGGCCCGATTCTTTTAAAATGTATTGCTTGAGGTGCGCGGCATACCGTGAGCAGCCGAAGAAGCGGTCCATGCCGCTGAGGTCGATATAGAATTCATCGATGCTGCTTTTTTCATACACCGGTACTTTTGCCGCGATAATATCGGTAACTACGTGGGACATCTTGCTGTACTCTTCGGCATCGCCACGGATCACGCGCGCTTCGGGGCAAAGTTTGCGCGCCAGCTTCATCGGCATTGCCGAATGCACGCCGAAACGGCGGGCTTCATAGCTTGCGGCCGCTACCACGCCGCGGTCGCCCATGCCGCCGATCAGCAGGGGAATGCCTTTAAGGGAAGCGTTTCGCAGCCGTTCGACGCTTACAAAGAAAGCATCCAGGTCCAGGTGCACGATATGCCGTTCCATTTGTCGGATCTTCTTTTTGAAAGGTAAAGCCTGCCGGACCTGTTTCCGGCAGGCAGCGTCACAGGCCTTGTTGTTTGGTTTGAATATTTTATTGACACTTTAAGTGTCGTTTTGTTGTCATCTAAAATAGCTATTGTTGAATACACCGCAAAATTTTTTTCAGCGCATATGATTTTTAAAGGAGTGGGAGTAAGTAATTTTTTATATATCTGTTAGGGCAACGCCGAATGACAATGGCGTTAAGAAAAAGCAGGCTCCGGATTCCTTTATTGCACATGCTGGGAAAAGGCTCATCAACTCTTTCGCCGTTCAGACCGCTATCGCGTTCCGACCGGCACGTAGCATCATGATGAGGAACTCAAAAAATCCCGCAGCAGCACGGCATCGCTGCAGGAAAATAGACATCATATTTTTCTTTGTGCCGCCGAGCCTTTGAACGCAACAAAATTGCTGCGGGAAAAGTAGGCCGGCCATTCGCCGTTCAGACCGCTATTGCATTTAGACCGGCCTGAACCATCATGGGCTAGTAACAAAAAATCCCGCAGCGACATAACGCCGCTGCGGGAAAATAAACTCCCTGTTAGCTATGCCAGAGGCAGCACCATGATCTTTTCCGTCCGTTGCAATACCGTCATTGCCTTGGGGGCTTTTTTATCCAGGAAGCCCAGCTTGTCATAGAGACGATGGGCTTCAGGCATGCGCATGGTCGTTTGCAGCCAGAGCTGTGTCGCACCGTTTTCCCGGCAGCGGGTAATGCAGCGCTGGATCAGCAGGGTCGCGACCCCCAGCTTCCTTGCCATGGGATCGACAAACAATTTCGCAAACTCGAAGCGTTGGTCGTCCAGTCTTTTCAGGGCCACGCAACCGACAGGCCGGCCCTGGTATACAGCAAAGAACACAAAGCCGCCTTCAGCAAGGTAAGCTTTGTCGGGATGCCGCAAGGTAAAGCGGTCCTCATCTTCCAGTTGGCCATCCAATACCCCGAGCAGCCAGGGGCCGGCCAGCTTATAAAAGTACTTTTTGAGCGAAGGCCGGTAGTCGACCACAACAGGTTCAGGTGCTTCCGGCTTTGTAATGCGCTCCTGTAGCGGTTTATGGATCAATGCCTGCTCTATGCGGCCGAGGCTGTTCAGTATGTCGGGGTGGCCGGCATCCAGCACCTGCTTCAGGGCTTTGGTGAAGGGAATCCATACTTCCCGGAGCTGTTCAAATCGTTTCCTGCCTTTAGCAGTCAGGCTGATCTGCCGGGCACGTTTGTCTGTGGGATGGATCTTTATGCTGACCAGGCCGCCGGCTTCCAGCTCCAGCAGGATATTCCTGACATGAATATGGGTATAGCCGATGCTGCCGGCCAATTCGAGTATCGTTTGCGGCTTCGTGCCGGAAGCCAGCGCATAGAATACCGGGAACCAGCTGGCTTTGAAGGCAAATCCCAGGGACTCGTATAGCTTATCACCGTCAGCATACAGCATTTCACTGATGCGGCGAAAACGGGTAGCGCCGGCAAGCGGACCCAGCTGCGTAATAAGATCAGTCATTATTCCGGATAATTATGAAAGTACTTTCACAAAAATAGGAAAGTACTTTTATAATCAAATCTCAATTTCCTTTAACAATTCCATTTGTATATATTTTACTGCTCTTATAGTGTGGAAAAACCGCGAATAATGGTAATGGAATTCCACAGTACTAAGCGTGTGCCGATAAGCAAGATGCTGATTCCTAGTGGGCTTTTAACCCTGGTATGGTTTTTGGTTCTTTTATACCGGGTTATGCCGGACATAACTCCTGACTAAAATCGACATGAATATGAAACGATACTTTTTCATCGTGCTTACCGCAGCGGCTTCTTTTCTTTTTGCTGTTTCCTGTGGTAACCACGACAACACCGATCAGATGGAAACTGATACTTCCGTCAATACCTTGCCAGCCGAAAGCGCGCCGCAACCTCCTGAAACGACTCCCGGAAAGCCCGGCGATACGATGGCAACACCACGTCTCGATCCTGCGCTGGATTCGGCAGCCCGCCAGGGAACCATGCCGCCTAAATAGTGGTTATTGCTTCATCTCATAAAACGAACGATATGAAAACCTTCCTTTTGAATCTTGTCCTTATACTGCTGCTGGGCATCGGCTCGGCGGCGGTAACTGCCCAGCCCGGCGACCCGCAGGGAGAAAGCCGGAAGACACAGCAAAAGAATACGGATACCCAATCGAACACCAGGATCCCGATCACCAACGATCCCGATGTACTCAATAAAAGGGATACGCCGCCAATACCACGGCCCCAGCCGGTGCCGCTGCCACCCGATACAATACGGAAGCAATAAAGTGTTTTTTTCTAACCATAAATCTGTATATGATGCACACGAATGAACACCTGGTAACACAAGTCAACAAGATCATTCAGACAAATCTCGATCGTCGCGAAGGCTATGAAAAAGCTATTGACCAGGCTAAAGAGCCACAGCTAAAGACGCTCTTCGAAGCTTGCTGCAAGCAAAGCAATGAAAACATTAATGAGCTGAGGCAGATTGTGATCCAGCACGGCGGTGCACCGGAAACCGATACTTCTACCGCCGGAGACTTGTACCGGACCTGGATGGATGTGAAATCGGCCTTGTCGCTGAACAATACAAAAGCGGTGCTGCAAAGCTGCGAACGTGGCGAGGATGTTGCGCTGAATGCTTATCGTGCTGTAATGGAAGACGGCGTAAATACGGATGCAGGGACCGTGTACAATGTATTGAAACGGCAGGAGGAAGGCGTTCTGTCGATGCACGACCGCATAAAAGCGTTGAGAGACGCTCAATAGAGCTTGGTGTACCGATATTCCCAGTTGCCCCGAAGGGCAACTTTTTTTGTGATCTTTTTCCTGCTTCAGATGTTATCCCAATATAAATCAGGACCAATGAAGACCAATGAAGAATACAATAAAACAGCGATGTTCTACAAACAGATACTGCTGTTGCTGAAGGATAGCGGCATCCCGTTCATGATCGGAGGCTCCTTCGCTGTATTCGAATACACCTGCACCACTCGCGATACCAAGGATATGGATATTTACTGCCGTGCCGAAGACTACCCCAAGATCCTTAAATTTTTTGCTGCAAAAGGCTATGAAACACAGCTGACGGATGTGCGCTGGCTGGCGAAGGTCTTCAATGATGAAGGAAGGTTCATCGATATTATTTTTGATACGGTCAACAATATATGCCGTGTCGATAACAGTTGGTTTGACTATGCGCATGAAGCTGTTGTGTTCGACATGTCGGTGCTGCTCATTTCTCCCGAACACCTGATCTGGGGAAAGATCTATGTAATGAACCGGGAACGTTACGATGGCGCCGATGTCAATCACCTGCTGCTGAGGCAGGGTGAAAGCTTAGACTGGACTTTCCTGAAGCAGCTGATGGAGCCCAACTGGCATCTCCTCCTCTCCTGCTTCCTGTTGTTCCAGTTTGTTTATCCTGCCGATCATTTCCGGATACTGCCCCGATGGCTGTTTGATGAATTGATGGAGCGTGCCCGCGAACAATACGATCTGCCGCCCCCCGTGGAAAAGGTATGTCGCGGGCCATGGATCGACCAGACCCAATACCAGGTAGATATTAAGGAGTGGGACTATAAATCCTATACGATAAAAACGGTATAAGCTTATGGAACCCGAAGAAAAGAAAGTAAGAATCGCTGCTGTGGGCGATATTCATGTGCATGAGTCGGACAAAGGAAAGTGGAAAGATTATTTTACGCAGGTAGCGGCATCGGCCGATGTCTTCCTGATCGCAGGCGACCTGACCCATACCGGCGATGAGTCGGAGGCAGAGGTATTGCTGGAAGAACTGAGGGCCTGCACCATTCCTATTGTTGTAGTATTAGGTAACCATGATTATGAAAAAGGGCGCCAGAAGATGATCCGCCAGATACTGCAGAAGCACGCCCACCTGCATGTGCTGGATGGAGAATCCGTTGTGCTGAGCGGCATCGGCTTTGCCGGTGTAAAGGGCTTTGGGGGCGGCTTTGATAACCATATGTTGTCGATGTTCGGCGAGCAGGCGATGAAGGCCTTTGTGCAGGAAGCGGTGGATGAGGCCCTTCATCTGGAAAGAGCATTGGCACGGCTGGACCAGGAGCATGAAGGCATCAGGAAAATAGCGCTGATGCACTATTCCCCGGTGAGCGAAACAGTGATCGGTGAACCGGAAGTGATCTTTCCATTTCTCGGCTCTTCAAGGCTGGCTGAGCCGCTGGTGCGGCGGCGTGTGGTCGCGGCCTTCCACGGACATGCGCATGCCGGCAACCTGGATGCGGAAATATCGGGTGTGCGGATATTTAATGTGGCAAAGCCCGTATTGCAGAAAGAAGGGGTAGCAGACGGATTTTTTGTTTTTGAGATATGAATCATCGTTTATTAAACAATTGCTAATTACAGCTTTGCGATGAACCTTTTGCCGGGAATCGGTTTATCTCAACCGGACCAATTCCGGCAAATGTATATGGCAAAAGCAAAAAAGCACCTGTACCCGTCAGGTATCGTGGGCAACTGTTCTTTTATTGCACATATCGGTACCGATACTAATGTCAGCTGGATGTGCTGGCCGCGTTTCGATAGCAGCTTCATCTTCGGCAGCCTGCTTGACCGGCAAAAAGGCGGCACTTTTTCTGTACTGCCCGATGGTAAATTCACATCTCGACAATACTATGTAGAGAATACAAATATCCTGTGCACGGAGATCGACTGCAAGGATGGTAAATACAGGATCACAGATTTTGCGCCGCGCTTCTATCTCTTTGAACGCTATTTCAAGCCGCTGATGCTGATCCGTAAGATCGAGCCCCTCAGCGGTAATCCGCGCGTAAAGGTTAGCTGCAAGCCGGTAACGGAGTATGGGGAAGAAGTGCTGCGGGCGGCGCCGGCCAGCAACCATATCGAATACTTCGGTGCAGCCAGCACCATAAGGCTCACCACCAATTTTTCCATCAATCATATCCTCGACGAGCATCATGCTGTGCTGAACGAAACAAAATACCTGGTACTGACCTACGGTACGCCGCTGGAGGCGCCGCTGAAAAGTACGGTCGAGGATTTCTATACGCGCACGAAGGATTACTGGCAGCAGTGGATCAAGAAGACGAGCATCGGTAATGTGTACCAGGATTCGGTGATCCGCAGCGCACTGGTCCTGAAGATACATCAGTATGAAGATACCGGCGCTATTATTGCCGCCAGCACCACCAGCCTGCCCGAATACCCCGGCAGCGGCCGTACCTGGGATTACCGTTACTGCTGGCTGCGCGACGCCTACTACACGCTGCAGGCCTTCAACCATATCGGTCACTTCGAAGAGATGGAACGCTATTTTAATTTTATCGCCAATATATCAGTCAAGGAAGAAGGCCGCTACCAGCCGCTTTACAGCGTTACCGGTGAAAAATACCTGAAGGAGATCGAGATCCCGCTGAAAGGCTATTTGGGTAACCAGCCGGTACGTATCGGCAACCAGGCCAGCGAGCATATACAAAATGATGTCTACGGCCAGGTGCTGATCTCGCTGCTACCCTTGTATACGGATGAGCGTTTTGTGTTTGAAGAACGTACCGATTCTTCATCCTGGATCTCTTCTGTGCTGAAGATGATCGAGACGGTGATCGATGAGGAAGATGCCGGGCTCTGGGAGTTCCGGGATATCAGCGGTTATTTTTGCTATACTTACCTGTTCCAGTGGGCGGGTTGCCAGGCGGCCATCCGCATTGCACAGCGGATCAGGGATAAGAAGCTGGAGCGCTGGGCCGGACGCCTGTCTAAGAAAGCAGCCGACCGCATTGAGGCCTGCTACGATCCGGAGCGTAAGGTATACCAGCAGGCCATCAATTCCTCCTACATGGATGCGAGCACTTTGCAGCTCATTATGATGCACTACCTGGACCCGGCGTCGGATAAGGCTAAAGATCATTTAAAGGCAGTAGAGTCAGTATTGTCGGCGCCCGGCGGTTTGTTTTACCGCTATAAGCATGAAGATGATTTCGGAAAGCCCGAGGCGACCTTCCTCATCACGGCCTTCTGGCATGTGGAAGCGCTGGCTTGCGTTGGCAGGGTAGAGGAAGCCCGGGAACGCTTTGAGCAGCTGCTGGGCTACACCAATCACCTGGGCCTGCTGAGCGAGGATGTGGAAGCTTCTACCGGCAGCCAATGGGGCAATTTTCCCCAGGCCTACAGCCATGTGGGTCTTATGAATGCAGCCTACCGCATCGCGATGAAGCTTGACCGCCCTAATTTTTTATAAGGGCGGTATTTTTTTCTTCATTATGGCTGTTACCCGATCCGCTCCGGATAAGTTTTCGGAGAAAATTGCGTACTTCTTCCGGATTTTTGAGGAAATATGTAGCGGCAGAAATACCGGAGCCTACCTTGATGGTGATGGCACCTTCCGGCATGGCTTTGAAGGTATCCTCGTCGGTATGATCGTCACCGATGGCCAGGATAAAGGAAGCAGGATAGCGCTTCAGCCATTCGCGGGCGGCATTGCCCTTGTTGATGGCCGCACTTTTGATCTCGATCACTTTGTTGCCTTCCTGCAGCTGCAGACCGAGGTTGGCCGCAGCATATTTAAGATTGCCCGTCATCTCTTTGGCCCGCAATTCGCCCAGGCCCTTATCTACTTTGCGATAGTGCCAGGCCAGGGAATAATCCTTTTCTTCGATGAAGGAGCCGGGCGTTCGCATATCGAATTGTTTCAGCAGCGGAATGAACTCTTCTTTCCAGTCTGTATTCAGGTCGTTGGCAATGACCCAGGGCTGACCGTCCTCGCGCAGCCAGGCGCCGTGCTCGGCAATAATATCAATGGGCATATCGCCTACCCAGTTTTCCAGGGTCTCTTTCTTCCTGCCGCTGATGAGCACCAGCTTGTTCCGCTCATCGCTGTACAGCTCATGAAGCAGGTCTTTGAGATCATTGTCTGGTAAGGCTTTCAGTGGATCGGGAGTAAAGTTGACCAGGGTGCCGTCGTAATCGAGGAAGATCAGGCGCTTGTTGGCAGCCATATATCGGTCATGCAGCATTCCTTTAAAGGATTCGGTGAGTGTACGGGTGCTCAGTAGTTCCTGTTTCGCCTTGACTTCTTTCAGTTTCTCCATGAAATTGTTTACCCAGTGATGTATGTTGAATTTAGCTACCGTTTGCTGCAGGGCCTCCATGCGGCGCATCTGCTCCTCTTCCGGCATGGTAAGGGCTTCATAGATGGCTTCGGCTACGGCTTCTTCGTTGGTAGGATTAATGACCAGCGCTTCGTACAGTTCCTTTGATGCGCCAGCCATCTCGCTCAGGATCAGCACGCCGGTCTTGTCTACGCGGCTGGCGATATATTCTTTGCATACGAGGTTCATACCGTCGCGCAGCGGGGTGACCAGGGCTATATCGGCTGCGGCATACAGTGCCGACAGCATTTCCAGTGGAAAGGAACGGTAGAAATAATGGATCGGCTGCCAGGATAAGGTGCCATGCTTGGCATTGATCTCCGATACCAGGCGGTTGATCTCTTCTTTCAGCGAAGCATAGTGCTTTACCTGGTCGCGCGAGGGAACGACCAGCTGAATGAAGATTACTTTTTCTTTTAGCTCAGGGTGTTTCCGCAGGAACAATTCGTAAGCTTTCAGCCGTTGCGGAATACCCTTGCTGTAGTCGAGCCGGTCGATCGAAATCATCAGCTTGCGGTCGCCCATCAGCTGGTGCAGCTTGGTCTCGTTCCGTTTGGTCTTCGGGTTAAAAACATTGTCCCGGTATTTGTCATAATCGATGCCCATGGGAAAGGCATCGACGATCACGGAGCGTTCGTCGTCCAGGTTCAGTTCGTTCGCATTGGAAGGCGCATGTACGATACGGGTGGCTGCGCTCATGAAATGCCGCACATCGTCGAAGGTATGAAAGCCGATAAGATCGGCGCCCAGCAATCCTTTCAGCAATTGGTCGCGCCAGGGGATCAGCCGGAATACCTCATAGGAAGGGAAAGGGATATGCTGGAAAAAGCCGATGCTCAGCTCCGGCATGCTTTCCCTTACCATCTGGGGTACCAGCATCAGCTGGTAGTCCTGTATCCATATCGTATCCCCGGGCGAAGCCATCTCCGTGATAGCCCTGGCAAATTTCCGGTTTACTTTCTGGTACACTTCCCAATCTTTTTTCCCGTAGCTGGCATAGCTGGGAAAATAGTGAAACAGAGGCCATAAGGTATCATTGGAAAAGCCATCGTAATAATGCTGGATCTCGTATTCGGAAAGCATGACAGGGTAAAGGTTCTGCTTCATGAAGTCCTGGCGGATGATGTGCTGTATCTTGTCATCTTCAATATAAGCGCCTGGCCATCCGATCCATATATTATTGCCTTCTTTGTACATACTTCCCAGGCCGGTGGCCAATCCTCCTTCACTGGAATGGTAGACCCATTCTTCATTCTTGATCTCTACACGTACGGGCAAGCGGTTAGAGACGATAATAATCTTCGGTTGTTCCATAAAACTCGTTGTACAGGATATTGGCTGTGGTATCGTTAAATACAAATAATAAGTAAAATAGTTGACTTACAGACTGCCCGAAGCCTTTGCTGGTACGGTTCCGGGCGATTTATAATCGTTAGAAAAAGGGAATATATAAGGTGTCTCCGGGGCATAGGTACTGTGCGAACAATTCCCTGCCGGGCTTGTTATCCAGCAGTAATCCATATGTTACAGTTTGATTCCAAAGGCATTTACTGCAGCCGCGCTGATGTATACATCGATCCCTGGCAGCCTGTGAGCAAAGCGCTGATCACACATGCGCATTCCGATCATGCGCGCCCCGGAAGCAAGGCTTATTTATGTCATCATGATACTGTTCCCTTACTGAAATTGCGTCTTGGCGACGGTATTCGTGTTGAAGGTATCGGTTATGGTGAACCTTTGTTTCTTAATGGTGTCCGGATCAGCTTTCACCCGGCGGGTCATATTATCGGCTCGGCACAGATCCGGCTGGAATACCAGGGAGCCGTCTGGGTGGTTTCCGGTGACTACAAGCTGCAGCATGACGGTGTTTCAATACCCTTTGACCCTTTGCGTTGCCATCACTTCATTACAGAATCCACCTTCGGATTGCCGGTATACCGTTTCCCGGAGCCGGATACGGTTCATGAGGAGATCAACAGCTGGTGGCGGCAGAATGTAGCGGAAGGCCAGAATTCCGTGCTCATCGGCTATGCCCTGGGTAAAGCGCAAAGGATCATCCGGCACCTGGACGAAAGCATTGGCCCGGTATATGTACATGGGGCTGTCGATAATGTCAACCAGGTGCTGCTGGCCAATGGCCTTCTGCTTAAGCCAACAATAAGAGTAATACCTGAACACCAGAAGAAAGAGATTCAAAAGGCGATGATCGTAGCGCCGCCTTCTGCGATCGGCAGTCCCTGGCTGAAGCGTTTCCTGCCTTATAGCCTGGGCATCTGCAGCGGATGGATGCAATTAAGAGGCGCACGCCGTCGTCGTTCGGCGGATCGTGGTTTCGTGCTTTCCGATCATTGCGACTGGCTGCAGCTGAATGCCGCTATTGAAGCAACCGGTGCGGAGAAGGTCTACGTAACGCATGGCTACAAATCGATATTTGCCCGCTGGCTGCAGGAAGAACGGGGATTGCAGGCCTTCGAGGTTGAAACCCTGTATGCAGCGGAGGGCGGGGAAGATACGGATGAAATCATGTCCGGTACGGCTGAAACCTGACCTTGTGGCGTTGCATGCAACGTCTCTACAGCATGATTTGTTGGTTGAAATATTAATACAGACGTTGCACGCAATGAAACATCACCAGGCGAAGATGTTGCATACAACGTCGCTACACACAACGCAAGATAATTTGATTTAATCCCGGATGAAAGCATTTGCAGCCCTGTTTACGGCCATAGAGCAAACGACCAAGACCAACGCCAAGATCGAGGCGCTGGTGCGGTATTTTGCACAAGCTTCCGAACAGGACAGCCTGTGGTGCATCAGCATCCTGATCGGAAAGACATTGAAGCGACAGTTGAAGACAGCCGATCTGAAGGCCTGGGCGGCGGAGCTGGCGGGTCTGCCTTTATGGTTGTTCGAGGAGTCGTATCCCATTGTAGGCGACCTGGCAGAGACCATTACCCTGATTCTTCCCGAAGCAAGTACGCTGGAAAATCATTCGCTTTCGGAGACGGTCAGCTTCCTGCAGCTGCTGGGTAGCTATAGTGACGAGCAGAAGAAGGTGGCTGTAACCGGTCGCTGGATGCAGCAGCAGCCCGCAGAGCGCTTCGTATTCAATAAGCTGATCACCGGTAATTTCCGGATGGGCGTGTCCCGGCAATTGGTCATCAAAGCCGTGTCCCGGCATTTCGGTATGGAGCAGCAGCAGGTAGCGCACCGGTTGATGGGGCATTGGGATCCTGCTGAGATTTCCTTGCAGGCGTTGCTGATGGACGAGGGAATTTCAGCGCGTCATTACCAGCCTTATCCCTTTTTCCTGGCCTATCAGCTGGAAGAGGAGCCTGAAGCTCTCGGCCCTGTAGAGGATTGGCAGGTTGAAGAAAAGCTGGACGGGATCAGGGGGCAGATCATTATCCGCAACCGGGAGCTTTTTGTCTGGAGCCGTGGCGAGGAATTGATGACCGATAAGTTCCCGGAGTTCACAGCCTTGCCGGGGATATTGCCCGACGGTACGGTGCTGGACGGCGAGATCATTCCCTGGAAGGAGGGACGACCTTTGCCCTTTGCCGTGATGCAGACACGGATCGGCCGCAAAAGCCTTACCCGTAAGGTTCTGCAGGATGCGCCCCTGGTCATGGTCTGCTATGACCTGCTTGAACTGGAAGGACGCGATATCCGGAACGAGCCCTTGCATTACCGCCGGTTACAATTGGAGCGGCTGCTGCTGGGATTGAATACACCGGTAGCACTGGTGTTGTCACCGGTGATCGGCTGTGCTACCTGGAACGAAGTACGTGCGGTGAGGTCCCGTTCGCGCAGTAACAACAATGAGGGCGTTATGCTGAAGCGGAAGGACAGTATGTATGAAACAGGGAGAAGAAGAGGCAACTGGTGGAAATGGAAAGTCGATCCGCTAACGGTCGATGGCGTGCTGATCTATGCACAGCAGGGGCACGGGCGGCGGGCCAATCTCTTTACCGACTATACCTTTGCCGTATGGGACGGCGATGTGCTGGTCCCTTTTACCAAAGCTTATTCCGGTCTTACGGATAAAGAAATGCTGGAGGCCGATCAATGGATCAAGCGAAATACCATCGATAAGTTCGGACCTGTTCGCAGCGTAAGGCCGGAGTTGGTTTTTGAACTGGCATTTGAAGGGATTAACTTATCTTCAAGGCATAAATCGGGCGTGGCTTTACGCTTTCCGCGCATCCTGCGCTGGCGCAGGGATAAAGCAGCTTCCGAAGCCAATACCAAAGCAGACCTTTTACAACTGATAGCGGCACAGCGTAATGAATAAATGGGCAGAAGACTGGTTTGAATTCAAAGGATGGAAACCTTATCCTTTTCAGCGCAATACCTGGAAAGCTATAGCGGGCGGCTATTCCGGCCTCCTGAACGCACCGACGGGCTGCGGTAAGACCTATGCGATATGGTTCGGTGTGCTGGCCGATCATCAGAAACGCTATGCGGGAAAGAAGAAGCGTTCCGGTCTGCATTGTCTCTGGATTACGCCGCTGCGCGCTTTGTCCAAGGAAATACTCAATGCCACAACCACCGTTAGTGAAGACCTCGATCTCCCTTATACAATAGGATTGCGTACAGGCGATACCTCTGCAGCTGAGCGGGCACGCCAGAAACGGCAATGGCCCGAAGCGCTGATCACTACGCCGGAAAGCGTGCATATCATGATGTCGCAGAAGGGCTATGCCGATGCGTTTAAGGACCTGCAGTTCGTGGTGATCGACGAATGGCATGAGCTGCTGGGCAGCAAGCGGGGTGTGCTGGTCGAGCTGGCGCTGAGCATGCTGAAGCAGATCAACCCACAGCTGAAGATCTGGGGCATATCAGCGACGATCGGCAATATCGATGAGGCCAGGAATATCCTGCTGGGCGCGGAGCATCCTCACGCAACCATGATCAGGGCCAATATCGTAAAGAAGACGCTGATCGAAACAGTGTTGCCAGATACACTGGAAAAATTCCCCTGGGCCGGACACCTGGGCATCCGCCTGGCAGAAAAGATACTGCCGATCATCGATGCCAGCCACTCCACGCTTATCTTCACCAATACCCGTTCACAGGCCGAGATCTGGTATCAGCACTTGCTACAGGTGCATCCCGACCTCGCGGGTGCTATTGCCCTGCATCATGGCTCGCTCGGCGAAGAGATCAGGCAATGGGTAGAGGAGGCTTTGCACCAGGGCACTTTGAAAGCGGTTGTCTGCACCAGCAGCCTGGACCTGGGCGTGGATTTCCGGCCAGTGGATACTGTTATCCAGGTAGGCTCGGCCAAAGGTGTTGCGCGGTTCCTGCAGCGTGCCGGGCGCAGCGGGCATCACCCCGGCGCCACCAGCAGGATCTATTTTGTGCCTACGCATTCTCTCGAGATCATGGAAGGCTCTGCGTTGCGTTATGCAGCCGGCCACCAGATGATCGAAAGCCGCCTGCCTTATATCCGTTCCTTCGATGTGCTGATCCAGTTTATGGTCACCCTGGCTGTATCCGATGGCTTCCGCGCCGATGAACTGTTTGAGCAGGTACGGCAGACACATTGCTACGCCTCAGTGACAAGGAAGGAGTTTGATGAATGCCTGCTGATGATCACCAGGGGCGGCCGTATGCTGGAGGCTTATGACGAGTTTCATAAAGTGGTTGCCGAAGATGGCTTATACAAGGTTACCGACCGGCGCATTGCTATGCGGCACCGGCTGAGCATCGGTGCTATAGTAAGCGATGTGATGATGCAGGTAAAATTCTTAGGCGGCAAATACCTCGGCAGTATTGAGGAGTGGTTCATCTCCCGCCTGCAGCCTGAAGACAGTTTCTGGTTTGCCGGCCGCAACCTGGAACTCGTCAGGGTAAAGGACATGCAGGCTATCGTGCGGCCTTCCGGCAAGAAGAAAGGGATCGTACCTTCCTGGATGGGCGGTCGCCTGCCTTTATCCTCTTACCTGACCGATGCTTTACGCCATAAGCTGAACGAAGCACGACAGCAGGTAAAAGACCGGGAGCTGGATTTTCTGCAACCTTTGTTTGAAGAGCAGAAAAGAAGATCATACCTCCCTGCGGAACAGGAGCTGCTGATCGAAAAAGTATGGACCAAAGAAGGTTGCCACCTCTTTGTTTATCCCTTCGAAGGAAAGTTTGTACACGAAGGCATGGCGGCGATCATTGCCTACCGGCTGGGTCGGATACGGCCGTTCAGCTTTTCGATGGCTATGAACGACTATGGCTTTGAGCTGCTGAGCGACCAGGATATACCGGTGGAGGAAGCGCTGCTACAGGAGCTGTTCTCGACCGATAACCTGAGCGCGGATATTGCCGGTAGCATCAATACGACGGAAATGGCACGCCGCAAGTTCCGGGACATCGCGGGCATTGCCGGGCTGGTGTTCCAGGGTTATCCGGGCAAGCAGGTTAAAGCGCGTCATCTGCAAGCCAACTCCGGCTTGTTCTTCAAAGTGTTCCAGGACTACGATCCCGATAATCTGCTGCTGAAGCAGGCTTATGAGGAAGTTTATGACTTTCAGCTGGAAATTGTCAGGATGCGCCAGGCTTTTGAGCGGATCAGCACGCACGAGGTCATCTTGAAACAGCCGGAGCAGCTTACTCCCTTCGCCTTTCCTATTTTTGCAGAAGTTTTCCGGGAGAAGTTCAGCAATGAAAGCCTGGAAGACAGAATGAACAAGCTAAAAGCACAACTGGAGCAAGAAGAACCTAAGCATGGAGATCGTACTGGGAAACGCCGTCGTTGAACTCTTACCGCAAAGAGCGATATACCTGCTGCAGCATAGCTTGCTGGTGATCGCAGACCTTCACCTGGGAAAGGGCATGCACTTCCGGAAGGCCGGGATCTTTATCCCTCCGGGCAGTGCAGAAAAAGACTATACTGTTCTGCATGAGCTGATGCTTCGCTATCGTCCCCGGAAAGTATGGTTCCTGGGAGACCTCTTCCATAGCGTGCACAATTCCGACTGGCTGCTGCTCCAGGCTTTTATCCTGGCCTATCCCGATGTGCATTTCGTGCTGATCAGGGGCAATCACGATATCCTGGCGCCGGAGCACTATACAGCGTTGTCTATCGATGTCGTTCCGGAAAGGCTTGTGCTGGGTGATCTTGTCTTTTCGCACGAGCCGCTGGAACATATAGCGTCAGGTAAGGTCAATGTCGCGGGGCATATCCATCCCGGCTGCCTGCTGCGGGGCTTGGGGCGTCAAAGCTTGAGATTGCCCTGCTTTTATCTTTACGAACAGATCCTGCTGCTACCGGCCTTCGGTGCACTTACCGGCCTTTACCTGATGGAGATGACGAAAAGGGCCAGCATTTTCGCCGTGTTGCCGGAGCGCATTGTGCTTTTGTAACTTTCTATTTCCTGTTGAAGCCAAAGACAGCTTCCCGCTCGTCCCTGACGCCCTTAAGCTTATTCCGGATCACCTGGGCGGCGATCATACTGAAGGTAATGCCATTGCCGCCATAGCCCAGGGCAAAGAACAGGTTGCGGCTGCCGGGATAGGCGCCGATATATGGCAAGCCGTCTTTGGTGCTGCTGAAAGTGCCGCACCAGGTCATGTCGCAGCGGACCGGCAGATGAGGAAACAACTCATTGCATTTTTCGAGCAGCCGTTTCGTTTTCCGGGGAAGCAATGCGTCACGCAGCCGTTCATTCTTGAATGATACATCTTCACCACCCATCATGATCCTGTTGTCAGCTGTTGTACGCAGGTAGAAATAAGGAAAGGCTGTTTCCCATATCAGGCTTCTGTCGTGCCAGAGCTGGTCGGCATGTAAGGGTTCTGTCACCAACGCATAAGTGCTGCTCAGGTCCATTACTTTCCTGGGCAGGAAGCTGCTGGCCTGGTATCCTGCGGCTATGATAAGGTAATTGCAGCTGATCTGCTTACCATCATCAGTATAGAGGATATAGCCGTTGCGCGTGGCATCGTGGCGCACAATATGGGTATAGGGAAAGAGACGAAGGTCATGCTTCCGCTGGTGGTGCTGAAGCAGCAGTATCGCAGAGCGGTAGGCATCCATCTGGGCGGCCTCTTCATTCCAGAGCGCGCCCAGCCGGTTGATGCCATAGGTTTGCAGGAGCGCCTCCTGTTCGAGCAGGCTTACCGGCAGCCCGTATTTCTTGCGTGTCTCGTATTCCTTTTTGATCTCTTTGCAGCCTTTTTTATCACTGGCCAGAAAAAGGCTGGAGCGGCGCTCAAATTCCGCGTCGATCCTGGTCTTCCGGAACAGCTGCTCGATATCGGTAATGGATTGCAGGCTGGCACGGTAAGCAATCACCGCTGTTTTCTCTTCCACTTTTTCAAGCAGGCGGCAGAGCGGCACATCGATCTCATACTGCAGCTGGGCCGTGCTGGCTGCCGAGCTGCCGGTGCTGATAGCCCTTTTGTCAAAAATAGCGCAGGAGATACTGCTGCTGCACAGCTCATGAGCGACCAGGGCGCCTGTAATACCCGACCCGATGATCGCCACATCGGTATGCATGCCGTCTTCCGCTTCGTTGATATAGTTATACAACGGATTTTTGATGAGCCAGAAAGGATAGCCTGCATAGAGATCCATAGCAGATCGGGATAATGATTAGTGTAATTCTTTTAAAAAGGACAGCAATGCTTTTTCTGCTGCTGTATTCAGGGACCGGGCATCTTTCGCTTTTTGCAGCATGAGCAATACCTCATCCAGCTTTTTTTCCTCGTAAGCCTGCAGCAGCAGGGGATGGATATAGTATTTCCGGCAAACCGCACGGGTATTGCCCAGCTGCGCCGCTACACCGTCGATAATGGCGATGCTGTTTTTCCGGCAACCGACATCGCAGCTGAAATCCGTTACTTCGGCCATCAGCTGCAGCGCGGCGACGCAGCCGGCCCAGGTACGAAAATCTTTACTGCTGAAATCTGCCGCCATATGTGCCTTAAGGTAATCGTTGATATCGCCGGATTCGAGCTTTCTCAACTCACCTTTTTCATCATAGTATTGAAACAGCTCCTGCCCGGGAAGCTCCCGTACATTTCTCAGCAAACGAGCCAGGGAAGCGTCTTTCAGAGCTACCTGGTGCATGACGCCTTTCTTTCCTTTAAAGCGGAAGAAGGCCTTGCTGCCCGATATCGATACGTGTTTATTTTTGAGTGTGGTGAGCCCGTAAGAGCCGTATTCCTTTTCATAAGCGGTATTGCCGGCCCGGATATAGGTTTCATTCATGATGCTGAGCGCAATGGCAACAACCTTTTCCCGGACCAGGCGCTTTTGCCTGATGTCCCGGCGGAGCTGCCGGCGCAGCCGTGGCAATTGCTTGCCAAAGGCTAAAAGACGATCAAACTTATGTTCGTTCCGGAGCCTGGACCAACGGGAATGATAACGGTACTGCTTTCTCCCACGGGCATCTATGCCCGTAGCCTGCAAATGCCCGTTGGGAAAGGGACATATCCATACTTCGGTCCAGGCCGGCGGCAACACCAGGCCTTGTATGTGCTCAATGATCTCTGGATCGGTGATCTGTTTGTTTTCCTGGTCCAGGTAAATAAAGGTCTTCCCCTTCTTCCTGCGCTGGTAGCCTTTCTGGCCCGGACGGATATAGCGCAGCTGCATGGCTCTTGCTATCTCTTTCGGGGCTATTGCCGTAGTCGTCATCATTCACACTCAATATTTCGTCGAAGGATAACAGTTTCTGCAGCTGAAGGTTGAAGGGATCTATGTTCAAAAGAGCGCTTTTCCTTCGGGAAGCTCATGGTAGCCTTCCGGTATCTGCCCGGTACGCAGCAGATTGACGTATTCGTGCGCGCGACGCGTAGGCTCTGGCAGGCGGTAGCTGCCGGTGCAATGCTGGGCAATGCGCAGGCTGTCGTCCAGGCTCATATGGCTGCCTGGAGAAATAAAGACTTCCTTGACCCGGTTTTTGGTGCGCAATACATACCCGATGGTCTCTTCTTTATCTTTTAAGGGTTCGTAAGCGCCTTTGCTGTTCTCCGGCTCGGTGTATTTGCCAAACAGCTTCTTCTTGGCGCAGCCCAGGGTCGGTATCTGTGCCAGCGCACCCAGGTGGGCTGCAATACCCAGGCGGCGCGGATGTGCAATGCCATGCCCGTCGACCATAATGACATCGGGCTTAACGGGCATTTGCTCCAGCGCACGCATCAGCGCCGGTACCTCACGGAAAGCCAGGAAGCCTGGTACATATGGGAAACGCGTGATGCCTTTGACCAGCGAATATGCAACCGGCTGCAAGGTGTCGTAACGCAGCAGGACAAGGCCGGCATAGATCACCTCACTGAAGCGGTTCAGGGAAATGTCGGCGCCGGCGATGGTCCTGATCTCCTGCTGCAGGGGCAGCAGGCTGATGTTCTTACGTAATGTTTCCTGCAGTGCCCTTGCAGAAGGAAGGTCTAGGGTATCGTAAGCAGACAGATCCATAAATACTTATTGTTCCTGTGACAGGGGAAGGGAGAGGATGATCTCGGCGCCTTTGCCTTTTTCGCTAACTACGTCGATCGCACCGTCGTGCGCCCGCACGATCTGCAAAGTGGCCGCCATACCCATGCCCGTTCCCCTTGGTTTGGTCGTGAAATAGGGGTTAAAGATATTGTTCTTTTCATTCTCCGTCATGCCTTTGCCATTATCCCGTATGCTCAGGTAGATACGGTCCCCGCTCCTTCGGGTGCTGATTTCGATCTTTCCGCCCGGGCCGTCGATGGCTTCTATCGCATTGACGAGAATATTAGAAATGCAGATGACCATTTTTTCCTTATCCATCATCAGGGGTACATCCTGCTCCATATCCCGGGTGACTGCTATCTGACGCAGGCTGATCCGGTCTTCGTTAAGATAAAGGGCTTCGCGTACGACGGTTATAAGGGACACCGGGCTCAGCTCTATATCCAGGACACGTACAGGGTCCAGCATCTCGGTTACCAGCGCATTAATGCGCATGCAGTTACGGTCGATGATGTCCAGGAACGTTTTCTCCTCTTCTTCCTCCGGTTTGGGCCGGGCCTTGAGCTGACTCAGGGCCAGCAGGATATTATTCAGGGGATTGCGCACTTCATGAGCGATCATCTGCGCCATTTTACCCATGATCACGAGATGCTCTTCCTGCTTGCGTTGCCTGTGGGCTTCTTTATGCACGGAAATATCCTGCGCAATGCACAGGAAGATCTTGTCTTCCTCATTCATCATATCGGCGCTTATCATCACATCTACGGGGCGTCCTTCTTTCGTTTTCAGCTGGTATTCCCAATGTACCACGCGCCCTTGCTCACAGATATGGCTGATAAAGTCCTCGCCGGCCGCCCCGGTATAGAACAAGTCGGCGAGGTTCATTTCTTTCAGCTCGGCTTCGCTGTACCCGAGCTTGCTGACCGCCGACGCGTTGGCGCGGAGGATATTGTGCTCACAATCGGCCAGCAGGATAAGATCATGAGCGCGATCGAAAGCCATCCGGTAATTCTTGTTGTCCAGCTCTTTCGTGTCGGAATGCAGCAGCAGGCCCACGATCACTTTAATGATGGAAGGTGTGATGTGCTGTTCCGGTAGCTGGTAAGAAGACACTATGGAACGCAGGTCGCCTGTGTTTACCGATTCAAACCGGATAAAGGGCATTCCTATTCCCGAGCTGTACTCCGTAGCATACGATATGGATAGCCGGGCATCCTTTGTTTCGTCTGTACTGATCGTGTATTCGTCATTCAGCCAGCTTTCCAGCTGCGAGAGCTGGGCAGCGCTGGCATCGCTGATCCTGATCACCGGTTTGTCCTTGAGCATCTGGTTGGATTTATTGTGTTTGCTGAGCCGGGCGATGAAGCATCGCGTTACATTATCGCTGCTCGGTATTGGCTCTGCGACCGGTGTCATCGCTGCTTTGCAGCTTTGGTGTTGTATCGGCCGGATCATCGGCGCCATATTGTACCGGCGCCGTGCCGTGGACATTGCTGCTATCTACATTCAGGCTGCGGGCATTGGTATTTTCCGGGTCGCCGGCGCATGCGGTCAGTACCAGGGTGGTCAGCAGTAATACGGAATAAAGCAGGTTGGTCGCTTTCATATCAGATCATTTATGGGTGAATATGTAAATTTACCTGGCGAACGTAACGGCAAATAAAATGCCGGTTGGGCCGGCAGTTATTGTTATTCTTTTTCCGGATCCGAACGCCCGCTTTTACCCGGCTTAGCTTCAGCCTTTTCTCCTGGTGCGTGGCCTTCATCGGCGTTCTCATCGTTATTTCTTTCTCCATCAGGGTCAAGATTCCTGTGCTGGGAAAGGGTTTCGGCTGTGCCTCTATGTGGATCCTTATCTTCCTGCAGCTCGTTTTTCTTCTTACTGGACGCAGCTTGCTCTCCGGCTTTGCCAGAAGAAGGTAGCTCCTCTTTTTCTGTTTTTTTGTCCTTGCTTTCTGCGGTAGGTTCCTGAGTGGACCTTACCGGATTCCCGGTGATACCTCTGTGCGGGTCTTTATCTTCTTGTGCCGCATTTTTCTGCTCACCTGAAGTTGTTTCCTCCCGGGCTGTTTCCTTCTGCTCTTTGTCCGGAGCAGCCTTCTGCTTCCCGCCGGAAGGGTCTGCTTTCCTTTTATTTTGTGCTGCCTCGTCTTCCCGACGTTCACTTCTGTTCTCTTTAGCCATAAATTGCCGGTTTTGGGTAACGAACTACATTTCCTGATCCTCGCCCAGCTGTTCCCTGAGCTGCCCGAGCTCCTGTTCCAGCTGGCTGATGAGCGTGCGGTCCTTCTGTCGGAGCTGATGGGTATCCATGCTTCTCAGCTGGCTCAGCCGCAGCTCTTTATCTTTTATTTCCTGCTTTAGCTGTTCTGTATCCATAACCTATAATTGATTAAATGGTTGACGTCCCTTTTCTATTTTAACGTCTGCTCTTTCGCACTGTATTCGTTATCTATCTCTTTGTTCAACAAATATCAAGGCATTAGGTTGGCTGTCGTCATCGGCCCGTATCATGAAAAATGCACTGCCGGGCGGGGCAGTGCACAAGGGTATAAATGTTCTGTTCGGGACTAAAGTCTCAGCGAAGGAGCAAACGCATTTTAATATCAGCTCTTTCATACTTGCCCGGCTCGAGCGGAAGCTCCGTAAAGCCGAGCTTGCGGTAAATGCCGATGGCTGCCTTAAGGCTGGTTTGCGAATAGAGGATCAGTTCGCCGGCGCCCAGTTCCCTGGCTTTGTCTATTGCGGCGGCACAAAGGCGCTTTCCTGCGCCGTTGCCCTGAAAAGATTCGTCCACGGCCATTTTGGTCAGCTCGTAAATGCCGGGCGCCATATATTTCAGCGCTACAGTACCGATGATCTCTTCGCCTGCGGCGGCAAAAAGGATCGTTCCGCCATCTTTAAGTATAGCCTCTTCGGGGTTGCCCAGCACCCAGGCGTCTACGAGCTCTACTTTGAAATAAGCTTCCAGCCAGGCTTTGTTCAGCCGCTCGAAGTGAACCTGGTATGCCTTCTGATACGGGATTATCGTAATGTTCGTGGTGGTTGTCATGATAAAAGCCTTCTGTGATAATTGATCTGTCCCAGGTGATAATTGAGATGCGCATAAAGGTAGTGGAGCATGAAGCCAAAGGTTTGCCCCTCCCTGATGCTCACGACATCGGCAGGGAAGGCCTGCGCAAAAAAGGCTTCGTCCCTGCCCGCCAAGGTCTGTTCAATAATAAGGGCCGTCTCTTCGAGCATGTTCAGCAGCTGCCCCCGGTCAAATTGCCGCTCATTGAATTCCCTGTCGCGCTCGCGCGTATAGGGTACCTTGCCCATGGTTTTGCCTACGAACAAACGCAGGTTGCCCACCAGGTGCTGCGCCAGGTGGCCCGTCGAATTGTTGATGGCTCGGTCCCTGATCCAGAGACTTTCTTCGCCAGGATAGGCGCTGAGCTCCGTCTTTACATTGTCGATGCCCTGGCGGAATAGCCAGGCGTATTGTTCTGCTGTCATTTGGATACGGTTTTAAGCTGATTGTTGTTGACTTTATAGCCTCTGTTGATCCAGAACACGCCGCCCAGCGTGGTCATAAAGGCGATGATAGTGATCCAGGTCACCCGCTCGTCTTTGAGCAGGAAGCCCAAGCTAACTGCGATAAAAGGATTAATGTAAGCGTAAATGGACACCAGGCCTACGGGCAGGTTCTTTACGGCATAGATATAGCACAGGAAAGAAAGGATGGAGCCGAATACAATGAGGTAGGCGAGGGCCCACAGGCTTTCCGGCTGGATATGCTTCAGCTCACCGAGGTCGTCGAGGAAGGGCGAGCTGATGAGCAGGGCCAGGCCGCCGCTGGTCAGCTGTAGCGCCGTATTCACATAGGAGTCGGTAGTAGCGCCGCTATGTTTCATATACACTGTACCGGCAGCCCAGCTGAGCGAGGCGGCAAAGCAAACCAGCACGCCCATCAGGTAACGGCTGTCTACCAGGTCGGAGAGGTTGTCTCTGAAGATGAGCACGATGCCGACACAGCCGAGCAGAAGGCCGAGAATGACTTTGCCGTTGAGGGTACCCTTACCCCGGCCGGTGACAAAGTTGATGAGGACCACATAGACGGGCATCACCGAAACGATGAGCGCCGCAAGGCCGCTGGGTATGTATTTTTCGGCCCAGCCTATAGTACCGTTGCCCAGGGCCAGCATGAGCACACCGGGAATGACCTGTCTCATTACATCACGGGCGTTGAGCTTGATCTTTTTCTTCAGCAGGGGCATGGACAGCCACAGGATAGCAGCGGCGATGGTATGCCGCAGACCGGAGAATAAAAATGCAGGGAAGCTGGCGACGCCAATGAGCATGGCCAGGTAGGTGGTTCCCCATACGATACAGATAACAAGAAGGGCCAGGTACGCTTTCGATTGATTCATGTTGTTGCGGATGTCGGTCGACTATTGACGTCTTTTTAGAAAAGCCACACAAAGGTGTGGGAAATTTATTTTCCAATACAGATACAATTATGTTAATTTTGACCAGTACAGTTTCGTTGATACGATGAAAACAATTGTCAGGAAATCGAAGGATCTTTTGTACCTGCGCATTGCGCGGGGCATAGAGCGGCAGATCCATGAGGGGCTGCTTAAAATAGGGGACAAGCTGCCTTCCATCCGTATGGTCTGCCGGCAGCATGGCGTAAGCATGAGCACGGCGCAGCAGGCTTATCTTGAGCTGGAAAGCCGCGCCCTTATTGAATCACGGCCGCAGTCGGGCTATTATGTATCCTATTGCCCGCACCGGCAGCCGGCTTTTCCCGAGACCAGCCGGCCGAGCCAGCCGGGAGCGCATAACCCGCGCGACATTGTCGACAAGGTATTCCGTACGATCGGTAATAATGATATCACTTTGTTCTCGCTGAGCGTTCCCGCCGATGAGCTGCTGCCTATTGCCAAGCTGAACAAGGGCGTGGTGCAGGCGATAAGGACCCTTCCCGGCAGCGGTACGGCATACGAACCGATACAAGGTAACGAGAAGCTGCGCCGGGATATTGCGCGCTGGTCGTTCAACTGGGGCGGCAACCTGGGCGAGCAGGACCTGATCACTACTGCCGGCTGCATGAATGCCATTTCTTTCTCCATGATGACGCTGGTGCGGCCGGGCGATACGATCGCGGTGGAGAGCCCGGTATATTTCGGCATCATCCGACTTGCCGAGAGCCTTGGCCTGAATGTGCTGGAGCTGCCTACCAATGCGAAGACCGGGATCGAGATCGATGCTTTGAAAAAGGCGCTGGCCACCAATAAGGTCAAGCTGTGCCTGCTGGTCAGCAATTTCAACAATCCCCTGGGCAGCTGTATGCCCGATGAGCATAAGAAAGCTGTGGTCGCCTTGCTGCAGCATTATAACGTACCCTTGATCGAAGACGATCTCTATGGCGATGTCTATTTCGGCGACAGCCGGCCCAAGTGCTGCAAGACCTTTGATGAAAGCGGCCTGGTGCTCTGGTGCGGTTCCGTTTCCAAAACGCTGGCGCCGGGCTATCGCGTAGGCTGGGTGGCGCCCGGGCAGTTTAAGAACGATGTGATCCGTATGAAGCAGGTCCATTCTATTTCGTCGACAACACTGACCCAGGAGGTGATCGCGGACTTCCTGGAGAATGGTCGTTACGAGAGCCATTTGCGCCGCCTGCGGCAAACCCTGCACACCAATTTCCTGCAGTATATCCGCGCCATTTCCGATTATTTCCCCGAAGGGACCAAAGTGAGCCGCCCGCAGGGAGGCTTCGTGCTATGGGTTGAGCTGGACAAGCGGATCGATACTATGGAACTGTACGAGCGGGCGATAAAGAAAAAGATCAGCATTGCACCGGGACGTATGTTCACCTTGAAAAGGCAGTTTGATAATTGTATGCGGATCAGCTACGGCATGCCCTGGAACGAGCAGCTGGACAATACGCTGAAGACCTTGGGCAACCTGATCAAAAGTATGCTGGTTAGTTAGCGCGGCCCGCATCTTCGTTCATCTTCCTGGCCTTTCTTGTTTTGAGCTCGTTGTTGCCGAACTTCCAGCTCAACGATACCCTCAGGCTCCGGCTGTCGTAGTAGCGGTGCTGGAAGGTGCCGTTATAAGCATTGACGAATTCTGAAATGTCGGTGCGGAAGAGATCAGACGCATATACCGATACAGCCACTTTCTTCTGAAAAACCAGCCACTTGGCGCCGATATCGAGCGCGCCATAGGCCGATTGGATATCGACATCGTCCTGAGCCTTTCCGTAATAGCTGCCGTGAAGCTGCGCCAACAGGGTCTTTGACCGGTTGAGCGTAAAAGTATGATCCGTTTCTATCGAGAAGCCGGGCCTGCCCGAGGAAGGTTGCCCGGTATTGTAATAGGAGGTATGAAAGCGGTTGTAGACGCCGAAGAATTGCGTGGCCGTTTCCCAGAAGGGCAGGGGGCTGAAGGTAAGGCTGGCGCTGATCCCGTATTCTACCTCGTTGCCGGCGTTGGCCTGGAAGAAGAAAAAGGTGCTGTTGACCGTGTCGATATCGGATACCCTGGTCGCAAAAGCATCGACCTTTTGGAAAAAAGCGTTAACCGTCAGGATGGATTTATAGGTATAGCCCAGCTCGATATTGTTGCTGAAAGAAGGCTGGAGGAAGGGATTGCCCTGCTCATAGGCTGTAGCAGTGCTGTACACCCGGAAGGGGTTCATATTCCAGAAGGAAGGCCGGTTGATCCGGCGGGTATAGTTCAGGTTCCAGCTATGCGTCTCGTTGGGCTTGTATTGCAGGTAAGCCGATGGGAAAAACTTCAGGTAATCGTTGGTATTAGTTTGGTTTAAGGTTTGAGAGACGCCCTTTGTCTGGGTATATTCTGCGCGCAGGCCGGCCTGCAGGTGCCAGTTGCCCCACGAGCGCTGAGCGCTGGCATACAGGGCCTGGGTGTTTTCCTGGTAGTCGAAGGTGTTGGTCTTACCAGGATCGTTCACATAGCTTTGTCCGAGCAGGTATTCAAAAGCGTTGTCGCTGTTGTTGCGGATAAAGGTGGCCTTGGCGCCGGCAGAAAAATTGACCAGCTGCGAAGGCCATTCCAGGTCGGCGCGGAGGTTGGTGATCCGCGTCAGCTGCATACCGCTGGTATGGTTATCGCTGCTGGTGCCGGTTGTAGCGCCGTCGGTAAAGAAATTGCCGGTGGTGAAATTGCGTGTTTTGTCGCTGCGCCGGTTAAAATATTCGGCATTGAGCGTGAGCCGGCGGCCCGCGCTGTCTATCTTCCAGTCGTAGTTAAGGTTGATTACGTTCCTGCGGGCTTTTTCTGTAGCATAGGCATCCGTATTCATCAGCGAATCGAGTTGCATGGAGGGGCGTTGCCAGACCTTGATCCTGATCAGCTCATCTCTCTTCGCATCGAGCGAGCCGAGGGTGTATTGCAGGCCCAGGGTCATATTGCTGCCGAGGTCGTAATCTATACCTGCCTGCGAATAAGTGTAAATCGGCCGGTTGTCCTGGTTCAGCACCAGCTCCTGTTCCTGCCCGGGGTAAAAAGTGTTGGTCTGCTGCCGGGAAATATAACGCTCCCGGCCGCCGCTGAGGGTGGCATATACATTGAGTTTATCCTTCCGGAAATTAAAGAGGCCTTCGAGCTCCTGTGCGGGCCTGGTCCTTTGCTCATAGGTCAGGTTCAGTGTGCCGTTGAAGCCGTTGTTCCGTTTCTTTTTGGTAACGATATTGATGATACCGGAGTTGCCCTCCGCATCATATTTCGCAGGTGGCGCGGTGATGACCTCGATACGGGACACATCGCCTGAAGGCAGGCTGCGCAGCATCGACTCCAGCTCGTCGCCGGTCAGCTGCACCGGCCGGTCGTTGATCATAACGTTCACGGTGCTTTTGCCCACGATCCGTACGCCTTCGCTGCCAACCTGTACGCCCGGCGTCTTTTTTAGCAATTCATATACATCGCTGCCAACGGCGCCGATGCTTTGCTCCGCGTTAAAGATCGTGCGGTCGGGTCTGCGTTCGATCAATGCTTTTTTATCGCTGATGACGACATCGTCCAGCAAGGTACCGTCTGTTTCCAGGCTTACCATAAGCGGTGTGCTGCCGGCGCTTACCGGCGCTATAAAAGATTTATAGCCCAGCATGCTGATCTCGATAAAGCTTGCAGGCAGGGGATCGGGCAGCGCGAGCGCAAAGGCGCCGCTGCTGTCGGTAAAGGCAGGGGCTAATAATAATGAGCTGTCGCGTGCATCGTGGAGCAGTACATTGGCAAAGGGCAGCGGTTTTTTTTGCTCATATACTTTACCCGTCAGCCTTTGCTGGGCATGGAGCGAAACACAGAGCAAGAGGTATCCTGCAAGGCAGAGAAACCATTTCAGAGGGTGCATTATACTGGGGTTTACAAGGTATAAAGGGGGAAGGCTGCAAATGTAGGCGTATTGGTTGAATCGGTAAATACCGGCGATTAAAATTGGTGTAAAAAATGCTAGAGAACATTCCGCTTCAGTGTGCTGAAACGGATAAATTAATGCGGCGAACCCTGTTTGCCCGCTTATTGTTATCTTGCTGTACCAATTGTCCTTTTTATGAACCCTCCTGTAAAGATCATTTGCCCTTATTGCTATTCTCCCGATCTCATCATGTACCTGGAAGGCTTGAGCAGCAGCAGCGCTGCCGGGGTTATGACCATGCCTGCGGGTAATGTGGACAACAATAATATGGAGCTGAAATGCAGTGCCTGCGGCCATGTCTTCAAGCCCGGCCAGGGCAAGTTGTCGCAGGAAGGTGGCAACTTGCAGCAGCCAGCTTTTGGTAGCAGTCCAGCCTCGATCCATCCCAACGATGCTTATATCCTTAACATGGTTAATACGCAGGGCAAGATTACGGCCATCAAGTATTGCTGCGATACCTATGGCTGGGGATTGAAGGAATCGAAAGAATATGTTGACCGCCTTACGGAGCCGGATCATGTTTCCGGAACGCCAGGTTCAATACCTGCGGGAAGTGGGCCCGATGCAGATGCGGTTATCGCTATACTGCAAAGCCAGGGCTTGCTGCAGGCGATCAAATATGTAACGACGGGTACCAGCTGGAACCTGAGCCAGGGCAAGGCTTATATCGACCGCCTGATGAAGGAGCGGAATGTGGTGGCAAAAAAGGCCTGCTTTGTTGCAACGGCCTGCTATGGCGATGAAGATGCCCCCGAGGTAGTGCGGCTGCGTCGCTACCGGGACGAGGTGCTGTCTGGTTCGGTCGCCGGCAGAGCCTTTATCCGGGCGTACTACAGGCTGTCGCCGCCGCTGGCCGCGTGGATTGCCCGCAGCACCAGTCGCAGGAATTGGGTACGGCGCTGCCTGCTATCGCCCTTGATGGCGCGGATCGGTAAATAGCGGCTATCTTGTAAAGTGTAAAGCGCTGCTGGCAGTGTACATTTTTGGTTAGGGTGATCTTCCGTTTTGCTACTCTTTTATGCTTAAATCTTTATACTTGTCTTTGTTTTTCGATTCCACAATTCTAATTTTTTCAACTTCGCCGGATTCTGGATGCTTTTTATCTATATCGTACTCTTTAATAATGTCCTTATTTCTTTTTATCTGCAAATATTGATCCATGTTTATCACCTGCGAGTAATTTAGGATAATAATCATAGCAGGTACAAGTTTCCCATATGTGGTTTGGGGGTCTTTCTCTAAATTGCCTTCGATAAGCCTGTGATCGGATATTATGCTCCTTCGGCCTATACTATCGATACTTTGAGCGTAAACGATGGTACTCGAAAGTGCAAGGACGGATAAAAGCGCAATTGTCTTCATTCTTCAAATCTAATTAAAATCAGGCAGAGACTTCTGCCTGATTGAGTATATTAAAACTATACAATGTGCCTGAAGGTTATATTCAATAGCGGATTGAATGCGAGGTTATCCATATCAATGCCGCTATCGATAGGGAATTTGTCGTTACCCTCCATCTCAAAACGTTGGAACGGTATAAAGAACCACTGTCCATTCATTAGCCAAAATCTACCGGGGTACCAAAATCCATCCTTCCCAAGCACATGGCCGTAATAATATTGGTCTCCTGTGGTAGGGTCTGTATATATCCCCCAATCCTGAACCTGATTGTCGTGGCTGTGATCGGGTTCCAATATTACGCCAATGCTTTCCATACCCGTGCCCGAAATAGTTGCATTTACCATAGTCATTTTTAAATAAGGGGCAAGTGGCTCTGTTGGGTTAAATACCTGCTGGAAAGCCACCAGTCGGGCAGGGTTTGTTGTCTTAACAGCGTTTGCTATCCAGTTTGCATAAGGGCCATCGGTAGGCATTTCACTCGTTGACGCGGTTGCTGACATCGTTTTTTTGTTATCGTCGACAGCTGACTGCTGCATCTTACCGATTTGATTTTCTTTCTGGCATCCTATTGCGAAAGTGATGGTGAGGACTGCAAAAAAGATTGTTACTTTTTTCATTTTTAATTGTGGGTTTTGAAGTTAAAAAAGCTTTGCAATATTAAAATATGTATTATTCGATTGCTACAGGTTTTCGCCAGCAATCTATCTCGGCTTTCTCGCCTCGACAAATACATCTGACGTCCTGATGTACCAAAGATATACGTCTCCTTTTCGGACTTAAATCATTGTTGGAACTTATTTATTCATCGTCTTTCTGTTTGCTCGATACTGCTCTTTTAGCATCCGCCCAAGTTTTGTTAGTAGCCTTTTGTTGCCGCCTTGGTTCTTAATTGCGCGAAGGTTCTTTTACCTCTTTTGGTGCGGGTATTTCTGTAGGTTCTTTTTTTCTAAGGCAAAATAACGACGAGGTTTTCGTGGGGTCTATACCTAGCGGTAAGTATATTTGTTGTACTGGTGCAAAAAACCTGTTTTGAGATGGGGAAACAAACAGAAACTTAATTGAGAAAGGATATGCAGTCGGAATCGTGCTAGCTTATATTGCCCGTACAACAGGGGGTATTATTGAAGCAGGTTTTAGTTCTTTTGGCATTCGAGGCCAGCTAATTCAGCGCTTTCCGAATTGCCTGAAAGCCCCTGACGAGAAGTCAAGTTTTCAAAACCTGACTTCTCGTCAGGGGCAGAAAATATAAACGCCCTCCGGGTGATCCGGAGGGCGTTTATATCGATACGACATAAAATCGTACGACGTATTATTTTTTCTTCATCGGTACAGAAACCGATACATTATCCCATTTGAAGGTCAGCGCATTTTTGCCGGGCTCGATCACCAGGGCTTCCTGCACGCTACTCAGCTTTTCTACCTTGGCGCGTATTGTAGCGACGTTCTTGCTCTTATTGGCTTCGTATTCAGAAGCGCCTTTTTGTGCCGGCTGTCCGTTCAGGATCACGGTCCAATGCTCTTTTTCAGGAATAGTGAACAGGGAATAAGTGCCTTTGGGAACGGTAACGCCGCCAAACAGTACATCGGTATTAAACGTAATGTCGGTAGACATATTGGCGCCGGTACGCCATACTTCGCCATAGGGTACGAGCTTGCCGAAGATCTCGCGGCCCCGTTTGGAGGGCTGGCCGTAGCTGATTTCTGCGATATCGTTCTTAGCTGTTACGCGTGGGCTTTTGGGTGCGCCTTGTTCATGTTTCATTTCCTGCGCCGGCGCCTGGAGCACTGCAGCAGTCATCAATAAAGTACAGAAAGCAGCGATCTTTCTCATAGGTATTTGTTTTTTAGCTGGTTAAATGTCCCGTAAAGATAATGGCGTTTCAGGATATGTCCTGTTAACGAAAGCTTATTTCAGCCATGCTAACAAGCGGCTTGTATGTTGGCATTAAAGCTGCTCAACCTTGCTTTACCGGTTCTCTGAGGATCGTCCGCAATTTATCGGGACTGGTTTTCCTGAAATCGGACAGGTAGATCTCGTGGTGCAGCCCATTGCGCTCCAGGCGGTAATCGGACATAAAAGCCTGCATCTGCTTCAGCGATTGGGGCTCATTGGCAAAGGGGCCGCGATGCAGCTGCTGCACACATAGCCCTTCGTGCATGCGGTACAGAGATACGGCTTGCAGACCGGGTAAAGGCTTTTTCCTTATCACCTGTTCCCTGGCCTTTTCCACCGTTTCATTGTCGATGGTTTCCGGCATACGGATCAGGAGCCGGAAAAACCATTCGCTGCGGGGTACTTCCTGCGGAGTGCTGTCGGCAGTCCGACTGCCAAAGCGTGCTTCATCAAACCACCACAAGCCTTCAAGCCTGGGCACTACAAAGTCGGCGCCCTGTGCTTTATAGGTAAATTTGATGGCATAGGCTATGCTGTAGAGGACTTGTATGCATTCAGCGAAAGGAGCGTCATCGGGATCGCCCCGGCCTTCGATTGACAGGTAAACAGCAGGTTCGATGTGTATCAGCTCGGGCTGTTCCTTTGCGGTATAGTAATTCCGGTACTGCCGGGTAAAATCAGTCTTTGTCATGATGTCTGTTTAGCCATAGAAGCGGCCGTAGCGTTCCGGTCCGCCTCCATGGTTAGTATAAAGTTTAGAAATTCATCTCGTCGGCGCTGGGTCCGTAGCTGCCGGGGATGGGAATATCGAGCAGGCGCAGAAAGACACCCATCTGTGCCCGGTGATGTGTGACCTGGTTCAGCGCCATGCGGATCGTTTCGGCCTTGCTGGTGGTGCTGTAGACCTCTTCGCCGTTGCGCAGCGTCCAGGGATCGTCCATCTTGCCTTCATTTTCTTCTTTAAGCTCGGAGAAGCCATCTTTCAGGGAAGCCTCGAACAGGCTCATCAGCTCTGCTGTGTTTGCAATCTTGGGTGGGTCGTAAGGGGCGGTAGCGAAGTCGAGACCATCGGTAGTGATGGCCATGGTGATCCAGGTGGGCAACTCCGCGATGTGGGTAGACAGCTGCTTAATGGTCATACTTTTGGGATGCGGCTTCCAGTCGTATTTGTCGTCGGGAATGCGTTCCAGCATCTTGCGGGTTACAACGGATTCTTGTTCGAGTTCTTTTCGGAACATGGAGATCATTGACATAAGGCGTTTTTTTGTTTTGCTGGAACAAAATAAGCGCCGTCCACTGACAACAGTATGGCAGTCCTTTTTTCAGCCGGAAAAAAATATGCGACGCGTCCCGGCTGGCCGATGTGGGCCGGGTATAGCCGCCGTTCCCGCCGTTATGCGTCCCGACCGGCTTGCCGTGCAAGGGAGAGCGGGCTCCGCAGGAGCCAAAGGTTTGTCGCAGGATGAGCAAGCTTATCCTTGCCCCGTAGGGGCAAAACAGTGAGGGCGTGTCCGATCGCTATGCATGCCGGCCAGAACGGCGGGCAATAAAAACAATCTGAAAAAGGGGATCAGCGATAGGCCAGGGCGATCTGCAGCAGGGCTTCGGGGTCCGATACGGCATCTTTTACGGGATGGAGGCGCTGCGTATCGAGGCTGCTATCTGTAAAATACATTTCGGCAGGAATTTCCGGCAGCTTGCCAAACAAGGTGGCATAGAGCTGTACAGCAGCCATAAAGCCGGAATCGTTAAGCAGGTGTAAGGTCAGGCTGCCATGGCGCAGGCGATCTTCGCCGTTGACCAGGTAACGGTACCCGCTTTCGCCTTCATAGGCGGCATTAATGGCTTCGGCCACGCGGTAAAGCTTGGTATTGTTATGCTCGGTGATGACCTCCCGGTTCACTTTCAGAATATTATCGTAGAGTTTCCTGAACTCGCCCTGGTTACGTACAAAGTCGCGGGAGGGGGCCATTTCATATACCAGGAACACGGCGCCGGGGCTGTTTTGCTTAATCAGCGACATGAGCTTCCGGACGGATGCTTTGTACTCTTCTGAATTGTTGGTAACCACGGGCGTCCTTTCCTGGAGCACGACATAGTCGAAATAGTTACCATCGGGATCATTCTTTGCACAGGCCTCGTCGAGCTGTTTCCTGTGGTCCTTGTAGATGTCCAGCAGCGAAATGCCCATTTCCACCACCTGCTCTTCTTTGATCGGGATATTGTTGAAACGGCACAGGCTGGAAAACAGCGAGGGGATGCTGATATAATACCGGATATGGCTATTGCCCACAAAGAAGATCCTTTTCGGGCCTTTGGCCTCGGGCGCTATTACCGCCGGGGCCTGGGGTATTGCCGGTGACAGGAATCCTTTCTGCCCTCCGGCGGGTACCGAAACCGGCCTTTCGCAGGAAAAAAGAAATAACGCTATGATGCAAAGCCATCCGAAGCGCCTTACAGGGCAAGCTCTGTCGATCCGTTTGAGATGCAGCACGATAAGATTGAAATGAGAATGTTTTTTGTCTGGTCTTCCGGTCAATGAAGGGAAGCTTGGTCAGAAGCAAAGGTACTATTATATACAGGAACAAAAATCCGCTCCTGCATTATCATGCAGGCCTTTCGCGCTGCTCTTTTAAGAGACTTCTTCAGCATACCTTTCGTATACGGCAGCTGGCAGGTTAAAGTATTTCAGCGCTTCAGGAAGGGTCATCAGTCCCCGTTCTATAAAGGATCTGGCCAGGCGTACGGTTGCCCTGATGTCTTCGGCCCCGTCGCATTCATCCCTATGCCGCCGGTTTTGCTCGTCGTTATGGTCCATATAATAATGCTCCTGCAGATTATCTTCCCACTACATAAAGTCTCGGCAGCATAGAACCCCCGGCAGCATACCACTTGAGATCGACGATGGTCCAGGTATGGGGGAGCATATCGGTATTTACCTTTCCCTGCAGCAGCGAAATGATATAGGCTTCGTCGAAAGAATGACCGACACCGGGTAATGCGGGGTAAGCCCAGTCGATGGAAAATACATGATTATCCTGGAAATAATCATGGTAGCCCTCGATCAAATGGGCATGCTCGGGTGCGGAAAGCGATAATTCAAAAATCATATCCTAAAAATAAAGAAAAAAAAGAGCGGGCGCTTTATTTGCCGCTGAAATTTACATTTTAACAGCGATAACGCTATCTTACTGCTCAAACATCTGTTGCCGTTAATTGTTGTTTCGTTATTTTTATATTCACTAAAAGGAAAGCGATGAGTGCAGCACATTTTACAAGCGTTGAAGCGCAAATGCTGATCCGGAAGCCCGCCGCCGAGGTTTATCAGGCTTTCATAGATCCGGCCATAACCACGCACTTCTGGTTTACACATGCCAGTGGCATGCTGGAAGAAGGAAAAACAGTAACCTGGGAATGGCGCATGTACCAGGTGTCGACCGAAGTGAAGGTGAGGGAGCTGGTACCCGGCCGGAAAATCGTCATAGAGTGGCAGGACCCGCCGGTTACCGTCGAATTTACTTTCGATGCCCAAACGGAGAATACGACTTATGTGGTGATCCGGAATTACGGCTTCAGGGAGCAGGGCGATGAGCTGGTCAGGGCGATCAACGACAATACCGGCGGCTTTACTACAGTGCTCGACGGGCTTAAGGCCTATCTCGAGCATGGTATCGAGCTCAACCTTGTTGCGGATAAGTTTATACGGAAACCCTGACGGAAACCGATACTGTTCTAATACAATGCACCATAAAATAAGACCTGTAAGCGCTTCAATGTCTTACAGGCCTGCTATGATAAATAGTATCCAAAAAGCCGGGGCGGCGTAAGGCAAGGCTCCCCCAAGCCAATTCCTTAACCTGCCGGCCCACGGCTTTTTTATGGATACATCTCTTAATTTATTCTTCAATCTTTTATGGACAACAATTCCATAGCCGTAGGGGTGTTTGATAAACAAGCCCGTAACTACCAGGACAAATACATGGATCAAAGCCTCTACAGCAGCACACTTGATCTGTTTTGCAATGCCTTGCCTCCCGGCGAAGCTGCTGTGCTGGACATTGCCTGCGGGCCCGGCAATATTACCCGGTACCTCCTGCAGCAAAGGCCCGATCTGCGGCTGCTGGGGCTCGACCTGGCGCCTGCTATGCTGGACCTGGCCAGGGACAACAATCCAAAGGCTGCTTTCGCGCAAATGGACTGCCGCGATATTGCCCAGCTCAACGACCGGTACCACGGGATCGTTTGCGGCTTTGCATTTCCTTACCTGAACCGGGACGAAGCGCTGAAGCTGATCGCCGATGCCGCTGCTTTATTGCTGCCCGGGGGCATCCTTTACCTCAGCACCATCGAAGGCCCCTACAGCAGCTCCGGACCTTATACTTCCTCTAACGGTACCGAGGTGTATATGCATTACTACGAGGCGGCCGACCTGGTACCGGCAATGGAAGCTGCAGGCTTTGAGCTGTTTCATCAGCAGCAGCAATCTTCTCCCGGCCCGATGGGAACATCCGACCTGATCCTGGTCGCCCGCAAACAATAGCGATACGCTCAGGGGCGCAGGATACCGGCTTCTTCAGGATGTATCCTTATCGCAGCATCCCGTTTCCGCAGGCGGGCACTGCCCTGCTTTTTAAAGGGCCAGAGGGCAATCTGTCCGCCGGCATCCGGGTAGAAGAGGTACAGGATATCATCGTCCCCCAGCGGGTATTGCGCCATGAAATCGTGCAGAATATCTGTCATTGCCGAAAGTGTCAGAGTAGCTGCTGCATCGATCGTAATGAGCTCCCTGCAGGCATATAGATCATCGGCTACCGGCTGCAAACAGCTGATCAGCTGTTCTGATCGCTGCGGGCCGTCCAGCTTATGATAGACCAGGTATTGCATAGAAGCAGGCTTTGAAGGTTTCATTCAAAATTAACGTCCTGCCTGATGCGTTACCGGGATTTTCGATGAGTCCCGCGGTTTTTTCTACCAAACCTGCTTTTCGCTGTATTCTGCACTAACGCGATATCAGCCGCTTGTGCACTACCTCTTTAAAAAAATCATGCTTATAGCTTTCTCCTATGGTCAGCTCCTGCTCCTGCACTGTGACTACAAAGCCGTCGGTAGAGCTGATGTGATCCTTATTGACTACAGCAGAACGGCTGACACGAATAAACCGGCCTTTGGGCAGCTGTTCGTAAATGGTCTTCAGGTTCATGGCCGTAATGATCTTCTGATCAGCTTTATGGATCACGACATAGTCCTTCAACGCTTCGATATATAGAACATCGGCATACTGTACCTTCATGAATTTACGGTCGGCCTTGATATAAACATAATCTTCTGAGAAATCGCCGGGATCGGCAATATGCTGGCCGAGCAGGGTAATATAAGCCTTCGCCTTGGCCAGCGCCTTGCGGAAGCGGTCGGGCTTTACCGGCTTCAGCATATAGTCAAGCGCCTGGATATTATAGCTTTCTACAGCATACTGAGGGTGCGCGGTGGTAAAGATGATCATGGTTTCGGGGCTGATCTTCTGGGCCAGCTCAAGGCCGGTTTGCCCCGGCATTTCAATATCCAGGAATACCAGGTCGGGACGCAATGCAGGGATCAGGGTCTCTGCCTCTTCAGGGTCGCCCAGGCTGGCCAGCAATGTCATCTCCTTGTTGTCGCCGATAAGGATCTTCAGGGCTTCACGCGCCAAAGGCTCATCGTCGATGATGATACAGGTCATAGGGGTACTTTTAGGGTAACGGAAAAACTCTCCTCGGTTTCACGGATCACCAGGTCATGTTTTGACCCGTAATTGAGATCCAACCATCTATTGACACTTAAAAGCCCTAATCCCCCCTCTTTACCCGGAACTTTTTTTTGAGCGGCCCGTTTGGAGTTGATGCAAAGGAAAAGCAAATGATCTTTTTCGATATGAAAAAGCAGGTCGACGACTGCGACACGGTTGCCGAAAACGTTATGCTTGATGGCGTTTTCGACAAAGGTGATGAAGAGGAAAGGCGGGATCATAATGGCCTCGGGATCGCCCTCTACCGTTATGGTGAAGTTGAAATAATCTTTCCTTATTTTCTCCAGGGTAAGAAAATCTTCAATGAACCGTATCTCGGCATTGAGGAAGACATTGGCCTTGGCGCTGTCGTAAAGCTGGTACCGCAGCAGGTCCGACAGCCGGAGCAGCAGCTCGGAGGCTTTTTTATGATCCTGGTGGGTAAGGACATTGATATTGTTCAGCATATTGAACAGGAAATGGGGCGTGATCTGGTTCTTGAGCAGGTTCAGCTCCGACTCCACCCGGTATTTTTCCAGCTCGTTAATGGTAATGCTGTCGTCGATCCATCGCTTAAACAGTTTGAGCGCAGTGGAAGACAACAGGAAAACGGCGAATACAATGATGAGCGCCAGCAATCCCTGGAGCGCATCGTCGTTCCGTTCCCTGGGTGTTACGCGGTAGGGGTCCCATGCGACGTCGAGCGCCAGGGCGCCCAGGAGCAGCAGGACCAGCATCAGCGCGGCAAAGAGCACATAGCGGAAATATTTGCCCTGGAACAGGTAGCGGGGCACCAGGAAATACATATTGGTGTATAGTGGCAGCAGGAACAGGTAGACCAGGTTGGCCGGCTGTATGAAATAAGTTTCCGGTTTGCGGAATTCTTTGAAGCTGGAAAAGAAAGCCAGCATCAGGATGAGAATTACCAGCGCATGCCTGGGCATCCGGAAGCGCCTGTCGAAAAGGAAAATGTATAAATAGGTCCTGCGGGGATCAAAGTCCCTTGCCTGTCCCTGATCGGTAAGAGCAGTCATGATCGCAAATTCGGAAAAGGATAAAATGAAAGGAGGACGTTTTGCGGCGAAATTAGGTCAATCCGGCTACCACTCGTTTTGCCTGGTTAATGGAACATCCAGAACAGGCTCAGCTGGATCACACTGTTCTTAAAGTCGGGGCTGATATCGCGTCCGGAAAAGTCACCGGCTTTTGAAAGCCCGGCCAGGTAACGTGCGCCAAAGCCGAAGCCTGCTCCCGATTGGTATCCCATGCCCATACCTGCCGAAAGGTCCAGGTTGCGGGTGAAGCTGCTGAAGCTTTGCTCCGGTATCCTTTCAGAAGAGCGATAACCAAACTGCGGACCGATCTCGAGGTAAAATCCCCCGGAAGCCTTCAGCTTCAGCATTACGGGCAAGGTAATGTATTGCGTTCTGAGGGTCTCACTTTTCCCGTTCGTGGTTACTTTAGCGCCCTGTGTAGAGAACAGCACTTCCGGCTGCAGCGACAGCACGCGCCCGAAGCCGAAGCTGAGCATACCTCCCAGGTGATAGCCGACCAGCGCTTTGGACTGCATATTGCCGCCGGCATAGCCGCTGATGTTCATTCCGCCCTTGGCGCCCAGACCGAAGGATTGCGCCCTGGCGCCCGCAGCGGCACATGCTATTAATAACAATGTTGCTGTTGTTTGCTTCATCATGTGTATTGCCGGAAGACAGTCCGGCGCCCGATCAGACAGTTAACATGCAGGTACGGTGCTGCAAGACAGCGTGGCACAGCCCGGTAAAAATAGGCGAAGCATGTCGGCGCCTGCCAGTTATTATACGGAGTGGTACAATTATTCTACCAAGCCGCCTGATGAGCGGCATACCACGGATATTAACGCTGTCCGGTCCCTGAAGAACAGGCGCTGACCTGCAGGGATGACGCCTGTTTTAAGAGCGCAAAGAGTGCTAGCATTCCAGGCATTGGTGTCCTCCTGCGGGTATGGTGCGACAGGTGTATTGGTGCCAGTAAGAAGCATGGTTACAGGTAAGGTCGGGATGGCGGGCAACTGGCTGAGCAGTAGTCGTAGGATTTAGCCGTTTGCCCGGGGCGCGTTGCTGCAGTGTCAGGACAAAGTCCTTATTCAGGGGGGCATTGCTTTTCTGATGATGAGGTCAGGGTAAAGATAATGCCGCATGCTGCATTTTTCCTGCAGTAAGGCTATGTAACTTGCATAAAACCAAACCCAAAAAAATGAAAAAGAAAACCATGAATGCCCGGCTATCTTTGCGCAAGAAGACCATTATGATCCTAAGCGACGACCAGGGAGGAAGCGTAATGGGCGGTGTAACCAATACGGAAGCGCTGTCGGCCTGCCAGACGAATTGCGATGCCTGTACCGGCACGCCTGTAGGCACTATCAAGCAGACCTGTAACCAGAATACCTGCATTATCTCCTGCGCGGGTACCTGCTTTAGCGGTATGCCTGGTTGCGTTTGTTAAAGAAGGCTTACATTTCCCCGGGAGGCTGTTCGATCACTTTCCGGGGAAATGATGTTCCCTATCTCTGATCTTGTCCATACAAGCCATACCCATGAATAAAAAGAATCCTGGCCCCCGCCCTAAGCTGATCCTGCTTAAAAAGCACATCCATGCACTGGAACGGCCACTTCAGGCCGCTGTTGTGGCCGGTAACAAGGCAACCGGCGGTTCGGATAACAGCAATACTACCGTATGCGCCCATTGGCCACCACGGGCTGCCGATAACACGGTATGCCAGGAATGGCCGGTATAGTTGTAAGCTCTGCTATTTTTTATCGTTACACTCGCGGAGACACATTGTTTTTTCCATCGTTGTATTTGTAGCGAAATGCAATATCCCTGCCTGCAAACAAAGGCGTTGTGCATCTGTTATGCCTGGCAGGGTGTGATGGACACAATCTCCGTCAGGCCAGCGCCTCCGCTGCCTTTTTGATCTTATGCAAAGTGGCGAGCCAATAAAAGGCCAGGTGCTTTTCTATGGTCTCTGTAGGGAAATTGGACAGCGTTAAAGTGAGCAAGGTATCTTCCCCGTCCGGTTCCAGTATAAAATCAAGCAGGGTATAATGCTCAGGCAGGTCGGGCAGGCGCGACAAGGAGCTAAGCTGGCTGTATTGCAGGCGCCGGGAGGGTTCGTAGCAGAGTAAGGTGCCCCTGTTTTCAAAGCGGATATGATGCCGCCCCCTGATGATAAAGGGTGTTCCTACCTCCCAGCTGGTATCGACCTCCAGCTGCATTTCCGGATCGCCCATCCATTGCAGCATAAGCATAGGTTCTGTCAGCAGCCGCCACACCTGTTGCGGCGCGGCTTTGATCAGGATCGGTTTTTCTACGGTATTCATTGAGGTAGGTATTGCTATGTTTGGGACAAGATAATGTTAGGATACCTGGCCGGTCTTCTGCGCGGCGATAAGAAGCATCATAGGCCGGCGCAGCTCCTCTTTCATCGCTGCATTGCTGCGCAGCTCCGGCGCGGGCTGTGGCTCGACAAGCTTACAGATGGCGAAGCCGGCTTCAAGCAGATCGTTGATATAGGTGGTCAGGGTACGATGGTATTTTGTGATGCGTTTACCCAGGAAAACGGCATCCCTTCTGCCTTCCGTATAATAGTTGTCTACAGGCCAGTAAAGCGGCCGGCCTTCCTGGTCCAGTATCCATTGCTGGGGGCCCTGCGCTGTAAAGACCGGGTGTTCGACCGAGAATACGAAATGTGCTGCGGGCGCAGTCCAGCGCGCTACCTTACGGCAGATCGCAGCGAAAGATTCCAGGTAGTGAAAGGCAAGCGAGCTGAGCACGATATCGAAAGCAGCATCGGCAAATTCAACTTCCCCGAGAGACGCCTGCCGGTAAACGATATTGTTCAGCCCGTTCTTTCCCTGCGCTACAGCGAGCATTTTTTCAGAAAGGTCGACACCGGTTACCGAAAGGGCGCCCTGCTCTGCTGCATAACGGCAGTGCCAGCCGAAGCCGCAGCCCAGATCGAGCACCCGTTTGCCTTTGAAAGATGGAAGCATCTCGCGAAACCGGTACCATTCACCGGCGCCCTCAAGGCCTTTTACCGAGCGGTCCATATGGCTGTATTGAAGGAAGAAGTCCGGATCGTCGTAAGGGTTCTCTTTCATCTGCGTTATTGGTTTATGGAAGGCGTAAAGGTATTTCAAATTCCAAATTCAAAATTCCAAATACCAACTTTCAAGGTACAAGTACCAAATACCAATTTCCAAGACCAGTTTGCAGTTCCCAATACCCAATACCCAATACCCAATACCCAATACCCAATACTTACAATAGCTTACATGTCCTTCTTTCGCCCAAATTTCTAATGTCTAACATCTAACATCTCTTTTTACGATAATTCACCTGCTTTATTTATGAATTATAGATCGATTGTATAAATTATCAGCCTGGGGTGATTAGCAGGATTTTATGGCACTTGTTTTGAACTGCGAAACTCAAGAAACAGTTTAAAACATGAAACTTCTATCCTACATCATTACCGGGGCTGCTCTCTGCTTCTCCCTGGTTCAAACTGCCCAGGCACAATTCAGCATTAACGAAACATTCCGTAACAGTACCATCAGCAGCGGGATCACGCTCGGTGGCAATGCCTACCTTACTTCCGGCGCCGGCGATCCGCAGGGCCAGGGCTGGCTGCGGCTTACAGGCGACAGCAACTACCAGGCGGGCTATGCTGTGATCCAGCAGGCTTTTCCTTCGGCGATGGGCGTGCTCGTCGATTTCGAGTATGTTACCTGGAGCCGGCCCGGTGCGGGCAATGGCGCCGATGGTATCTCGCTTTTCCTTTTCGACGCTGCACAGTCAGAGTCGTTTCATGCCGGTGGCTACGGCGGTTCACTGGGCTATTCCAAGCGTACCGAGGCGGCTGGCCTCAGCGGTGGCTACCTGGGGCTCGGGCTCGACGAGTTCGGCAACTATTCCAATCCTACGGAAGGCAGGGTAGGCGGACCGGGATTCACTAAAAATGCAGTGGCATTGAGAGGCCCTGCGCCGGACTACGCTTACCTCTCGGGCAACCAGGTGATCTCCGATGATTCCGGCAATGGCGACAATGGGGGTATCGATTATAATACCACAACGGCTACAAGGCCCACGGCGAGCCAGTTTTACCGCAGGGTACAGATCAGCCTGGAGCCTTATAATGGTACCTACAGGGTAACCGTCAAATGGAAAAAGCATGCTTCTGATCCGTTTACTACTTTATTCGGGCCGGTAACCATGACCAGCCTTCCACCGGCGATGCTGAAGCTCGGCCTGGCCTCCTCAACCGGCGCTCAGCACAATTTTCACGAGATCAGGAACCTGATCATTACTACTCCCGGCAATATCTCTGTCGACAAACAGGGGCCGGAATACATCGACCTGAACGGCGGCCGTAACAACCTGAGCTATGATATTACAGTAAGCAATGGCTCTACTGTAGCTTTGAATGATATCCAGGTAAGGGACCTTCTGCCCGCAGGATATGCGCTGAGCGTGGATACCGGCATCAGCATCGAAAATTATGGCAACCCTGCCAATACGGTAAACAATCTTAACATCAGCAACGGTGTATTGAGCGGTACAGCAAGCATTGCGGCCAACTCGGAAGTAACCCTGCACCTCAGGGGCGTAATCAATGGGCTGACTGTAGGACAATCGATACGCAATACGGTGCGCATCAGCTCGGCTTCGATACAGGACCAGGATACAACGAACAATGTAGATACGGTGTACACGCTGGTACAGGCTCCTTTGCCGGTTACCTTATCTTCTTTTACCGCCAGTCCTGCAGGTAGTGATGTGCTGTTGTCCTGGGTTACCGCTATGGAGATCAATAACGATCATTTCGAGATCGAGCGTAGTGCTGATGGCAAGCAATTCCAGACCGTGGGCCATGTAAAAGGCAGCGGCGACACCAAAGAGCTGCATCATTATGAGCTGCGCGATGCCGGAGCGATGGAGCAACCGGTAAGCGCGCTGTATTACCGCCTGAAGCAGGTAGACCGCGATGGCCGCAGCGAATACAGCGTGGTGCGCCAGGTAAGCCTGCAGCATGAAGAAGGTGTTGTGCTCTATCCTGTGCCTTTTAATGAGGTATTGAATCTCCGCGTACGGTCGGCAGCAGCGGCCGAGGCTTCTGTAGCGATCTACAGCATCGACGGCCGCCAACTGGTACGTCAGGCAGTAACTTTGCAGAAAGGATACAACGAGATCGCGCTGAAATCCGGAGCAGCCTGGCCTGCAGGTATGTATACTGTTGAATATACAACACAGGGACAGGTGTACCGGTACAAGGTCGCGAAGTAAATCATAAGGCTGTGTGGAAACAGAAAACCTGGCTGCTCCGGAAAGGAGCAGCCAGGTTTTTCAATGCTCGTTTACTTCCGGTCTTTGTGTATCAGTCGCTGTATTTATCTTAAGAGGTGCTGCTCTACAACGACCCTTACCAGCTCGGCGGTGTTCTTCACTTCCAGCTTCTGAAGCAGGCTGAAGCGATGTGTTTCCACGGTGCGGATGCTGATGCCCAGCTGCAGGGCAATGTCCTGGCTCGAAAGCCCGTTCATAATGAGCCCCATGATTTCCTTTTCTTTATGGGTAAGCAAAGAAGCTGTTTTCTCTGATTTTTTCTTTTTACGCAGAATGCCGGTCAGCAATTGCTTCTTCAGCGTTTCTTCGAGGAACAGCTCGCCGTAAAAAACGCTGGTTACGGCCTGTAGCAGGAGGTTATGATCGGTGTTGCTTTTAAGCAGGTAGCCGGCACAGCCGATCTGCATCATCTCCTCGATATGATAGCTCTCTTCCCGCGCCGAAAGGATAATGATCTTCACCGCCGGGTGGCGTTTCATCACTTCCAGGGCCAAAGCTTTGCCGGTATAGTCGGGGAGCTGCAGGTCCAGCAACAGCACATCGGGCGTACCTGATGCAAGTCCTTCAAGAAGATCGTGGCCATTGGCATAAGCGCCGCATAGCTGTATCTGCTCGCCTGCGGCCAGTACATTGCGTAATCCTTCTCTTACCAGGTGATGATCGTCGGCGATCGCTACTTTAATAGGCATATGGTTTATCCTTTTGTATCCGTTCCCGGATTGATGTTATTTGTTATACCAGCGTTCATGTCTCCGGTGAATTCCAGGTAACAGCTGGTGCCTCCCGGCCCGCTTTCTACCGAGAAGGTGCCTTTGAGCCGGCCGATCCTTTCCCGGAGGCCCGCAAGGCCTGCACCGCTTTGCTGTACGTCGAAGCCGCGGCCATCGTCTTCGACGGAAACGCAGAGCAGATCGGGCGCATAGTTCAGCTGTACCAGGATATACCGCGCTGCGGCATGTTTCAGGGCGTTCTGGACCAGCTCCTGTACGATGCGGAACAAGGGCAGGGCATAGTCTATCGTTACCGGCGCATCCATGCCATACGCCCTGAATTCGATATCGGCGTCGGTACCATGGCTTACCTTATTGCAGAAGTCGCCGATCATCCCGGGCAGGTCGTTGTTACCTGCCATTACCGGCATCAGGTTGTGCGCGGTCTGACGCAGGTCCTGCATGGCTTCCTCGAGGTAACGAAGGCTCCGCTTAATATCTTCCGGCTGCGGTGTGGGACGGCTGAGCGCCGTGCTCAGGTTGAGCTTTACGGCCAGCAGCTGGCTGGCAACGCCATCGTGCAGCTCCTGTGCAATGCGGCCGCGCTCCTGCTCTTCGCCTTCTACCAGGGCCTTAAGCCGTACCAGCTCCATCTGTCCCTGCTGCGCTTTACGCCGGTGCCGGTAGCCTTTCCGTATGCTGAATAACAGTGCTGCCAGCAGCAGCGTGCAGCAGGCAATGCCCGCAATCCAGAAGTTCTTTTCCCTGAGTGATGCCTGCTGGCGGTTAAGGGAGAGCGATTGCTCAGCCAGCTGCTTGTCTTTTTCGGCTACCCTGGAACGCACTTCCAGTTGGTTGATGTTCTGTATCTTGGTTGCGCTGGTGATGCTGTCGTTGATGCTGCGTTCGATTTCCCGGTGCGCATAGGCCTGCTCCCATTTGCCCTGTGCCCCGAAAGCCCTGGCCAGGAGGCCGTTCGCATTGCCGATATATTGCGCCGCGCCTATCCGCTCTGCTATTGCCAGGGCCTCGCTGCCATACTGTACCGCCAGCGCGGGCTTATTCTTTTCCAGGTAAATATCACCCAGCAGGAGATAAGGGAATATCCGCGACATATAAGGATTGGTGTTGCCGGATAAGCTCAGAGCCTTGTCGAGGCTGGCAATGGCTTCATCATACTTTCCTTTTTTCCGGCCGATCTCTGCCATGCTCAAGTGAGCGACCTGTTCCACGAAAACGTTGTTGCGGGCGGAACTGAGCAATATTCCTTTGCGGAAAGCGGCTTCGGCCTGCTCCAGTTGCCCCAGCCCCGAATAGGCATTGCCGAAGTTGACATACAGCTGTGCGAGGTTGTTGGTATCCTTATGCGCTATAGCCAGGGCTTCTCCTTTCTTCAGATAATATATGCCTTTGTCCTGCTGCCCCAGGTATTGCAGCACGGAGCCTATAGAATTATAAATACTGATCTTTAAAGAAAACAAGCCACTATCGGCCGGTTGCTGCTGAAGCAGGTACAGTGCTCTGCAGCTGCAATCGATTGCCTTGTCATAATCGCCCTGGTATGAAGCAAGAATACCTCTTTGCTCGTACCATAAGGCCAGCAGCCGGTTGCTGCGGCCGGGCTCTGCGCTCCTGTAGCAATAGGGATAGCCCGCTCTGAAAAGGGAATCGCTTTCCCGGTAGGCGCCCCTGGTCATAGCATAGATCGCGTGTGCGATAAAGGCATTACCAATCCCGTATCCGAAACCTTTCGCCCTGCTGAGCAGCATCATGCTGTCCACAATAGCCCTGGCGGAATCCATTCGCGTATACTCAAATTTCTGCGAGCGTTCGAGCTCACCGATAATATAGGCGCTGTCTTCCCCGCTTACCTTGAGGCTGCCTGCCTCCCCGGACAAAAAGGACACCTGGGCGCCTGCCGGTAGCCCCGACAAGCCCGCCCAGATGATGATGAACAACCATCGCATATCCCGCATACCTGAAAACATGACGAATATAAGGTTTTGAAAAACGGTTAAGATACGTAGTAATACGGAGTTATGCTAGCGGCGGCACTTAGGGGTATGTACGGAGATTTCGGGAAGCTGCTGCAAGTATTTTTATCCTGTCCCGGGTGATCCGGATTGCTAATCCTCTAATGCATATGAAGAACCAATACTACTTTATCATTTTAATGTTGCTGCTCATGCCTGGATGGGTGCAGGCGCAGAAGGAGAACAATGTTTGGGCATTCGGCCACGGCGCCGGCCTCGATTTCAACGGCGGCGCCCCGGCACTGATCGGTACGGGTATGCAAACCGATGCGGGCTGCGCTTCTGTATCCGACCACAACGGCATGCTTCTCTTCTATACCAATGGCGATACCGTATGGGACAGGACCCATGCGCCGATGCTGAACGGTACCGGCCTGATTACCGCTTCCAACTTTCAGAATGTGGTGGTTGTCCCCTTTGTCAATGACACCAACCGGTATTATATCTTCCACCTGACCTGCACCGATACTGCCGGGTCGCTGTATTATTCTGTAGTGGACAGGACGCTGAACGGTGGTCTGGGCGGGATCGTTACCGGGCAAAAGAACCAGCTGCTATGGGATGGTAACGCCCGCGGAGGTTTGGGCAGCGGCATGACAACGGTGGCCGGCGACCATTGCAATATCTGGCTCATCAATCATATTGCCGGTCTTCCGACCAATAACAATAACCGCTTCGTGGTTCATGAAATTGATGTGAATGGCATCGGCGCCAACCCGGTGATTTCCCAGTCGGGAGCCTATACCGGCTCCAGCGCTTACCTGGCCGGGGTGCTAAAGATCGCTCCTGACCGGCGAAAGCTGGCCAGCACTACCTTTACGATCGGTTCCTGGAACGGTGTAACGCAGGATTACTCTGCGCTGGAATGCTATGATTTTGATCCGGCTACCGGCGTCGTCAGTAACGCGGTGACGCTGGATTCTACCGGTGGGTTCTTTCTCAATGTACTCGGCGCCGGCTTTTCTCCTGACGGCTCCAAGCTGTACAGCACGACGCCTTTTCTCCCCTTGATGATATCCAACAGCGGTGGTGTATGGCAATTCGATCTCAGCCTGCCTACGATCGCGGCAATAAGAGCTTCAAAAACCGCAGTGGGCTTCGGTTCCTTTGGCAGCGATGTGGCGACGGGGCCCGATGGTAAAGTGTATGTGAGCCTGGGCTGGTCGTTTATGCCGGTGAATACGATCGACCGCATCGATGCGCCGGATGCGGCCGGGACAGCCTGCGGCTACAATGCGGGTCCGCTTTCACTACCGGCAAATACAACGATAACCGCCTCTTTTCCCAACCCGGTCGTGTACCCGATACAGGACACGCAATCCTTCCGGCACGATACCCTCATCTGCCCGGGAGCGCAGGTGCAGCTGCAGGCGCCGGGAGGCTTCTTTCGCTATTACTGGCAAGGCGAGCGCTCATACGATACCATGATGTCCGTTACTGCGCCCGGCACCTATTGGGTTACTTATGAAAACCATTGCCGGCGGATCACCGATACTTTTCATGTCGGCCTGATCGTGCTGGACGCAGACCTGACTGATACAGCACTATGTCCCGATGCTTTTCCTTTTACGCTGGATGCCGCGGCTGCCAATATTGTAGGAACGCAATACACCTGGCAGGACGGCAGCACAGGACCGGTCTTTTCTGCGCCCGGCCCGGGAAGCTACGCCGTAAGGATGCAATTTGAAGGATGCTATGCTGCCGATACGGTCGAGATAGAAGAGAAACCGGTCCCTGTCTTTAGCCTGGGCGCGGATACGGCTATCTGTGCCGATCAGCCGCTCCTGTTGCGATCACCCTTTGCCGCAGATGCGTACCTGTGGCAGGATGGCAGCACGGAAGCTGGCCTTTCCGCTTCATCGGAAGGTACCTACTGGCTGGCGGCGACAGTGGACGGCTGCACCGGCAGCGATAGTATCCGGGTTGCGGTCAATAATTGCGACTGCAAGGCCTTTGTACCTAATGCCTTTTCTCCCAATGGCGACGGACGCAACGATGTTTACTTACCCCTCGTCGTTTGTGGTACCTATGTCGTTAAATACGAGCTCAGCATCTATAACCGCTGGGGTCAGCGTATATTCTACAGCCATGATGCCGGCAAAGGATGGGACGGTACGTACAACGGACAAATGGCTGATGCCGGCGTTTACTTTTTTACCCTTCAATATGGAGCGGATCAGCACAGGGATCGCTTTCTGAAGAAAGGTGAGCTGACGCTGCTACGGTAGCTCCGGGAATAGGGCGGCTGTAGTCGAAAATTGCCCCGAAAATTGGCTGCATTGTTTTTTTTGTTACCTTTGCGGCCGTTCAGTAGGGTCCGGTAGCTCAGCTGGATAGAGCATCAGCCTTCTAAGCTGAGGGTCATTGGTTCGAATCCAATCCGGATCACAGCGTTGTATACTCCTTTAAAACCCGCCACCAGAGCGGGTTTTGTTGTTTTTAGTACTTTTAGCAATTTGACAAGTCGCTCGTTATGACTCTATTGAGGTTCGAATCTAATTTAGTCGCAACGTTCGCACTTCCCGATTTAAAAGAAAAGTTCTTACTCATTACACAACAATGGAATAAAATTCAAATTGTAGGATAGCGATAGCTTTTTGAATTGCTAACGCAAAGAACTTTGGATAAGAATTCAAGTCTTATATCAGTTTGAACAAACAATAGCTTAAATTTGACACATTTATTGTTTTTGGCTCTGAATCTACATTTAATCTTATTTTGATTCGAAAAAGACGATAACCAAGCAGTGAATCGTTCCCGCGAGGCGCCCTTCCCATGTTTCTAACTAAAGCTAAAAGAAAGGTGTAGTAGAACAAAAATGATTGTAAAGAGGGGATATAGATTTGTTCGGAACCCCGATAGCGGTCTTATCATAAAGCCTTCCATCATGTGGAAGGCTTTATGATAAAGATGATTAAGAATGTTCTTTAGCCGGCAACGCTATGTGCCGGAAAACCGGCCGGGACGCTACATGAAGAATTGCTCGGCAATAATTTTACCGTCCTTCACGGTGTACACGCAAAGTTCTTCCATTTTTTCGCGCTCCCTGCCTTTCATTTTAATATCCATCGTGAGGACAAAAGAGAAGGCATTGCCGGCGACCAGGGGGGCAGAGACGGTAGTGCCGTGCCTGGATTCCACCATAGCGCTGAACTTCTTGTCCTTTTCCTTTAATGCCTTTAGGCCCCTGGTCTCCTTATCAAAGCCGGGCGTTTCGAAAGGCTCGATACTAACGGCATCATCAGCATACAGCTCTGCCTGCGCCTGGCTGAATTCATCTTTGCGGCAATAGTCGGCGAGCCGGTCGGCAATTTGTGCTACAGTCATGGTTCTCGTTTTTTTATGAACAATCAAATTATTAACGTATAGCTTTATGTGCTTTCCTTTTTCAGGCTCCCATCCTAACGGTTAGCCTTAGCGCGCCTGGCAGCTGAGAACCGGGCGATCCTTTCTTCCTGTTCCGATGCCAGCCGGGCTGCTTTATCGGGGCCGAGCACTTCTGTCAGCAGCTCGTCGATCGTTTTGTTCCTGGAACCGGCCAGCAAGGCCTGGTGTTTTTGCTCTGTATCCTTAAGGATATTAATGACGACCTGTTTGTCTTTATGCTCTATGCCCTCATACAGCAGCAGCGTGGGCTTATGCAAAAGCTGGTAGAGCCTGAACAGGAATTTTTCGCCCGCCTTTGTGATCCGTACCAGCTTAGCCCGCTTATCCCCCGGATCCACCCGTTCCGTTACATATCCCAGCTCCTTCAACCGGTTAATAACATCAATGCCCGTGGTTTGTTCTGAGAAATTATATTGGATGATCTGTGTTTTTCTGGCCTCTTTTAAATGGTAGATGGCGTTTAAAAAGTAGAACCATTCCAGCTCAAAGCCGGGTATATCCAGCAAAGCCATCCTGGAATAAGCCGTTTGCATGCTGGCAAGCCGCCCGATCAGCTTGGCAAATACAGTATCCAGGTCGGGCGGCGTAAGTCCGCTGAATAGTTCGCCGTTGCTTTCCCTGGCCAGGAAATGCATGCAGAATTCTGTCGCGGAAGGCGCTGTATGTTTTTGTGCATAGGCTTCCCAGGCTGAGATTAATTTTACAAGTTCACTCATGATTTTTATGCCGAATCCGATATAAATATAGGATAAATTGGAGTAGAATGTTTCTGTTTTCCCTTTTTTACTTACTTTTACATCGAAATTGATGTTTTATATAACACAAAAAGACGGAAACGATATTTAATTATCGGTCGGGATTTAACTTAAAAATGGATAAAATGAATAACCTGACAGCGAGTTACCTCACAAGAGCCGAATTATCGGTATTGATCACCACGCTTATGTATTTCCTCATGAACGGGGCGCAGGTATTTGAAACCCTGGTATTTGTTCCCAGGTGGACAAACGCCCCTCCATCTAATTTCAATCTCCTGCTGGACGGGCACGGCGCCAGTCTGAAAAACTTCTGGATCGTTTTCCATTCCCTGCACGAGATCACTTTTATCCTGGCCATTATTTTTTGCTGGAAAATTGACTTTGCCCGGAATAGCCTGCTGATCCTGTTTGTCATACACTTCGCCGTAAGGGTCTGGACCCTGGCCTATTTTGCCCCTAACATTATCCATTTTCAGAAAATTGCCGGAACACCTTCCCTGTCAGACGAGCTGGTCCGGAGAACAACGCTCTGGCAAACGCTGAATTACGTACGGGTAGGCATTTTTATAGCAGTTTCACTGGGGCTTATTCCTTTAGCATTGAAGCTGTTCCAATTACGGAAATAAATACCCGGTCTTCCCGCTCCGGCCGACAGGCAGAGGATAACCCGCTCCCCGAGCGGGTTATCCCGTTTGACATGGGTTACAAGATACCCGAGGCAATAACTTCGGCCTTTTCCCCGCTTATCCGGATTATTCTGTACTTTCATTAAAACAACAGGCGTCTCCTTAGCTAAACCCAACCTTATCAGAATTGATGCTTCACCTCGCAGGGATAATCATCTCCGTATTTCTTGCTTTGCTGCTTTTTACAAAAAAAGGGAAATCGAAGGCCGATCTTATATTGGCCATATGGCTGGTGCTGATCGCCTGTCACTTATCGGCCTATTACCTGCTGATTTCCGGAGCCTATGCAGCGTTCCCTTATTTCCTGGGCCTTGAAATTCCCATGCCGCTGCTGCACGGTCCCTTTTTATTCTTATATGTGGCCGTATTGACCGGACAGAAGAGCCGAAGGCTACCGGTATTCCTTCATTTTATTCCTGCAGCGGTAGCCTACCTCTTGCTGGCGGGGTTCTACGGATTGCCGCTTGCGCAAAAGGTCTATGTTTACGAGCATCAGGGGCTGGGTTATGAAAAGCTTACAGCGATGATCCGTTTGCCTATAGTACCTTCAGGCTTGCTTTATGTGGGCTGGTCGCTGGTCTTATTGAAGCAGCACCGCAACAATATTGCAAAGCAATTTTCCTATTCGGAGAAGATCAGCCTGAGCTGGTTGGTTTACCTTACATTGGGCATGGCCGCGATCTGGTTGTCAGTGATGTTCGGAGGCGATATCACGACGTTTATCCTGGTCGATCTGTTTGTTTTGTTTATCGGCTACTTCGGTATCAGGCAAACCGGCATCTTCAGCAACCGGGTGACGGATCGCTCTGTAACCGCTATTGATGCGGAGCTGCAGGAAAGCCCGGAGGCAGCACATACTTCCATCGCCGGCAACCCGGCCCCGGAGGGCGAAAAAAACAAATACAGGAAGACGCTCATAGGCGATGAGCTGATGTCGAAGATCCATGGAAACCTCGTGCTGCTGATGCAAACGGAAAAATGCTTTAAAGATCCGGAACTGAACCTGGATGAGCTGGCTGCCCGCCTGGATGTGAGCAGCAATATCTTGTCCCAGGTAATTAATTCCGTGGAGCAGCGTAATTTTTACGATTATATCAACGACCTCCGTATTACAGAATTTAAGCGGATCGCTGTTCTGCCCGAAAACAATAAATTCACGCTTCTTTCCCTGGCTTTTGAAGCAGGGTTCAATTCCAAGACGACCTTCAACCGGAATTTCAGGAAAGCAACCGGCTTGTCTCCCCGGGAATTCTGTCAGCAGGAAAAGATACGTCCGCACGGCCAGGAGTCACTTTAGATAGACCGTATCTCTGTCTGTACTTATGTGGGGGCCGGCGCTTCCAGGCAGACAATAAGGCCCATCCTACCCTTTGAACCTTTCAAAAAGGGTTCATCGGGCCGTTTGGAATGTTTTTAAGGCCTGTAGCAGGTTCCTTTGCATTCAAAAAACGATGGCAAGAAAAATGTTATGGGTCCTGCTGGCGATACTGTCGGTAATGATAGGGCTTTATCCCAGCCTGTTCTTTATGGGTGAAAAGAGGGTGGGCATATTGAAGCTCAAGCCCGCCGAACTTTTTTGAATCCCTTCTGGCAAACGAGCTTTTACATACACATCGCCCTCGGCGGGCTCGCTTTGCTGACCGGCTGGATCCAGTTCAGCCCGAAGATCAGGAACCGGTATACCGCATTCCATCGTACCGTAGGCAAGGTATATGTCATAGCTGTTCTGCTTAGCGCGCTTGCCGGATTTTTCATCGCCTTTTATGCGAGCGGGGGGCCTGCAGCTGCTTTAGGATTTATGAGCCTGGACATTGTCTGGTTTTATACCACTTTAATGGCTTACATCAGCATCAGGAAGGGACATATAATACAGCATCGCAACATGATGATCTATAGCTATGCTTCCTGTTTCGCCGCTGTTACCCTCAGGTTATGGATGCCCGCACTGGTTGCGCTGACCGGTAATTTTCAGACAGCTTATGTTATTGTCGCGTGGTGGTGCTGGCTGCCCAACCTGGCGATAGCGCATTTGCTGACGCGGAAGGAATAGCTCCGGCCGGAGATTCAGGGGGCCTGCCCCGGAAAGGGTCATGCCCGATACCCGCTGCGGCAGATTGTTGGTAGCCGTGTAGCTGTTGCCGGGAAATAAAACTCTTTTTGTATTTTGTCCTGGTAATTAGACGGAGCCTAAAAGGATAAGATAAGTATTATTATTTTGCAGATGCTGCTCATGGGAATGGGTTTTATAAGAAATTAGGAGCAGGGAAGAAGGCGACCGGCATACAATAGACGACAACAGGAGCTTGCCTTTAGGCGGGTGCAGAATATTTTCTGAAGTCAATAACCATTAAAAGATCATGATCACTTATTTGAGGGTAAATGCGGAGCATGCCGGTTTCCGGGAGCTGGTCCATGAGCTGGACGCTTTCCTGGCCGTCATTAACGGGACCGGTAATGATTTTTTCAGCCGGCTCAATCATATCGAACCGCTGAAACAGGTTGTCGTTGCCTGCGAGGGTGGCCGGGCCATAGGTTGCGGGGCGATCAAAGCCTATGATGAGGAAACGATGGAGGTAAAGCGGATGTTTGTGCGGCCGGGAAAAAGAGGGCAGGGAATTGCAGCCGGCGTCCTGGAGGAGCTCGAGCGCTGGTCGCTGGAGCTGGGCTATGGCCGCTGTATCCTCGAAACGGCAGGCGCCCTTACCGATGCGATCCGGCTTTATACCCGGAACCATTACCGGGCCATACCCAATTACGGGCCCTATGAAGATGTAGCGACCAGCGTCTGCTTTGAAAAAAGACTGGTTTGATCCATTTCCCGGAATCACTTCGTGATGCTTTCCAGGTCCAGCTCCATTTGAATGTTGGCGCGTTTATAAGGGGTAGGGCGGCCGGATATTTTCTGGAAGCCGAGCTTGTAATACAGGCTGATGGCCGGTTTCAGCCGGGTGTTGCTTTCCAGGTATATTTTTGACGCGCCCATTTCTTTTGCTGCCTCAACAACCCTGCTGCCAAGCAGCCAGCCGATATTTTTACCCTGTGCTTTGGGCGAGACGGCCATTTTAGCCAGCTCAAAATCATAATCAGGATCGTTCATCCTGATCAGCGCGCAAACGCCTACGGGCTCCTCCCGGTACAGCGCAACGAAAATCTTCCCGCCTTTATCCAGGATGTATTCCCTTGGATGATTCAGCGCTTTGTAATCGGCTTCTTCCATCTCAAAATAAGAAGAGATCCATTCTTCGTTAAGCGACCTGAACGCTTCGCGGTACCGGGGCTGGTAGGCCACGATCCGGACTTCTTTGCTTTCCCGTATTTTTTTCTGCTCCTGTACTCTTTTCAGCAAGGATTTCTGATCAAGCAGAAGCTCCCATTCCGCAATGGCTTCCCAAAGGTTGTGCGTGGCCTCGGCCATAATGCTGTCGATAGCGAGGTCTATATCGGCACATTGCACTTTTATACGCTCAGCCAGGAGCTTTCCTTTGGCAGTCAGGCCCACCACATTCCTGCGCTTATCTGTCGACTTGAGGTTGTCTTTGACCAGGCCGGCTTTTATCATCTCCTTGGTGATCCTGGTGACCGAAGGCTGGGAATGCCCGATCTGCTCTGCTATTTCCGTAATGGTTTGCCCGCCTTCTTCTGAAAGCACAAAGAATACCGGGAACCATTTTGGAGAAAAGGCGACACCGTACAGCTCATAGATCTTCGCTGCATCCTCGGTTACTTTGGATGTTAATAAGCGCAACCTGCTACCCAGCGCTACCTTACCCGTTTTTTCAAAAAAGTCCATAACTATATAATTAATTAAATAACTGGTTATGCAAAAATACAAAATATGCTCTTGTTAATTAACGGTGACATCAAAAAGCAATGGAAAATTTTTCTGATCATCTGTTTCAGCGCTGGTGTTAGTCACGTCTTTTTTACAAATGGCCCATCGGCCTGAACGCAAAAAAATGTACTGTGAAGCGAACCGATCCCTTACCTTTGCGCTGTTTTAATCCAATGATTTATGGCTGATCAGCAATATAAAAGGGGTACGCTCCTGATCCATGCCGGCGTAGAGCCGGATCCGTCTACCGGCGCCATTATGACGCCGATCTATCAGACATCCACTTATGTACAGGCCGCACCCGGCGACCATAAGGGCTATGAATATGCCCGTACGCAAAACCCGACACGGACCGCGCTGCAGAAAGCGCTTGCGGCCATTGAGCATGGTAAGCACGGTCTTTGCTTTGGCAGCGGTATGGCGGCTACCGACGCCATTATGCGCCTGCTGAGCCCCGGCGACGAGGTGGTGGTGTCCAATGATCTCTATGGCGGTACCTATCGCATTTTTACCAAAGTATATGCCAATTACGGGATCAAGTTCCACTTTATTCCCATGAACGAGGCTGCCGGTGTGGAGGCCTATGTAAATGCCAATACGAAAATGATCTGGGTGGAAACGCCCACCAACCCGCTGCTCAATGTGATCGATATCGAAGCCGTGAGCGCTATCGCCAGAAAGCACGGCGCGAAAACGGTTGTGGACAATACTTTCGCTTCGCCTTACCTGCAGAACCCGCTGGACTGGGGCGCCGATATCGTGATCCACTCGGCTACCAAGTACCTGGGCGGACATAGCGATGTGGTGCATGGCTGCATCATCGTGAACGACGATGAAACGGAAGAGAAGCTGCGCTTTATCCAGAACAGCTGCGGCGCCGTGCCTGGCCCGCATGATTGCTGGCTGGTGCTGCGCGGGATCAAGACCCTGCATGTGCGCATGGACCGCCACTGTGAAAACGGTGAGAAGGTTGCCCGCTTCCTGAAGGAGCATCCGAAAGTGGCTAAAGTGCTGTGGGTGGGTTTTGAAGATCACCCCAACCATGCGATCGCGAAGAAGCAGATGCGGGGCTTCGGCGGCATGATCTCCTTTGTGCTGAAAGAAGACAGCATGGATGCTGCCGTTAAAGTGCTGAAGAGCACGAAGCTCTTTGCCCTGGCCGAATCGTTGGGCGGGGTAGAGTCGCTGATCGGTCACCCGGCTTCAATGACGCACGGCTCCATTCCCCGTGAAGAACGCATCAAGAACGGCCTGCCCGATTCACTGATCCGCCTGAGCGTGGGCATCGAAGATGCGGACGACCTGATCGAAGACCTGAAACAGGCTATCGGATAAATAGCATTGCCGCTGCATTACCGCAATAAGCATAAAACCAAAGCAGTCAAGCCCCAGGGCTTGACTGCTTTGGTATACAAGGATTTGTTTTAGTAAAGCATAAACGCCACGCTGCGGCTCTTCCGGCGGCAGCGGTTTTGTCGGCGCTAATAACGGGCTAAAGTCCGCCGTCGCCGGCTTCTCAGGGAGCGGCTGCCCAGCACCTGCCTGTTTCGTAAATGCCAAAGTTGCCGGTCGTAAAGGTATTTGTTTTCATAAGTGTTATCTTTGCCGCACCTTATAAAAAGCTCAATAATAATGCCATATCCCCTTCCTTGGGATTTAATCAGCAACAAATTAATACCCCTGTTAAATAGAATAAAAACTTAATCCTTTTGTAAGAAATGTTGCGGTACATCATAAACAGGCGCGAATCCCGTTTCTTTATTCCCGGAAAGGCGGAGAAGGCCGGTAACAACATTATAAACAGGTAGGCGGTTCAGCGATCATATGCCCTCAATCTATATTTGCAAAGGCTACAGCCTTATTCTCTATATCCTGATCACCCTGGCGGCTTTTGGCCTGCCCGAAACAGCTGCTGCGCAGCAGGTGCGCGACACCAGCAAGACCACATTGATCCGCATCCTGGAAAATGAGTACGGCGAGTTTATCCAGAGCGATTCCGTTTCGGTGCATAAGCTTAAGGGCAACGTAAAGCTGCTGCATGGCTCGGATACACTTTATTGCGACAGCGCTTATTTCTATACCAAGCGTAATAATGTCGAAGCATTCGGCGACGTGGTCATACGGCAGGCAGACGGCACCGAAGCATCGGCCGATTATATGCGCTACAACGGCGCTACCAAAGTGGTGTACATGCGCGCCGATCAGCCCAACCGCGAGGTGCAGCTGTACGATGGGAAGACCAATACTTTATGGTCGCGGGAGATCGATTACAACATGATGACCAAGATTGGCCGTTACAAGCGCAGGGGCTACCTGCAAACGGAAAGCACCAACCTGGAAAGCAATACGGGCGAGTACAATATGCGCAGCAAGGATGCCCGCTTCCGCGGCGATGTGGTGGTCAACGATCCGGAATACCAGGCGGTATCGACCGACCTGGGCTACAATACGGAGACCAGGGTCGCCCGCTTCTTCGGTCCCTCGGTGGTGACCAACGATAAGTCTACACTGCAGACCAGCAAAGGGGTGTACGACACCCGCAACCGCACTTCTCATTTTGTCGACCGCTCTTCTATCCTCAACGAATCGCAGTATATAGAGGCCGATACGTTGGACTATGACCGTAATTCCGGCTTCGGTTTTGCCATCGGCAATGTGATCGCCATAGATACCGGTATGAAGTCGACGCTGTATTGCGGCTATGCGCAGTACAACGAGATCCACCGTACCCTGCTGGCTTACGTGAAGCCGCTCATGAAAAAAATGAACGGCAAAAAAGCGCTGTTTATTAAAGCGGATACTTTCTTCAGCGCGCCTGATCCCCGCTTTGGTAAAAAGATGACGGCGCAGGATAGCCTGCAGCGTACCGCCGACGAGATAAGGTCGGCGGTGGGCGCCGACTCGACTTTGCTTATGAGCGATAGCTTGGGCCAGGAAACGGATAGCCTGGCTGCCGATACCACCGGCGCGGGCAGCTTCGTACCTTCCGGCGATCTTGACGAAGTCTTGAAAGATACAGCAATGCACCAGGCACCGGTCGCCAGGGATACCGCGACGGTCCTTGCTGCTGCAGACAGCGCCGGGAAGACGCCTCCGGCGGTCGATAGCCTGAAACATAAAATGGATGCCATGGTGTACCGGAGGAAAGATGCAGAAACGGGACAGCTGTCGGCAACGGCCGATACCTTATCACCGGGTGAGGAACGCCGTCGCCGGCTCGATTCGGCCAGCCTCAGCTACCACAATACGCCGGAGCCGGTCGATACCTCCGCACCACGCTATTTCCTGGGCTATCATCATGTGCTCATCTATTCCGACTCGCTACAGGGTAAGTGCGACAGCATCCGCTATTCGCAGGTAGATTCGCTGCTGCGCATGTACACTAATCCTTACCTGTGGCCGCAGAACAGCCAGCTGAAGGGCGATATCATTTACCTGCAGATGGATAGCAGCAGGCTGCGCGAGGTGATCGTACCCCGCAATGCGATCATGATTTCGCGTAACGGCCCGGAGAAAGCGGAGATGTTTGACCAGATACAGGGCAATACCATTCATGCTTACCTGAGGGATAACAAGATGGATTCGCTGATCGCGGTACCCAATGCTTCCAGCATCTATTTTATCAAGGATGACGACAGCGCCTATGTCGGCAGCAGTGAAGCCAAGAGCGATAAAATTGAAGTGCACTTTGAGAACGAATCGATACGGCGCATTTACTATCGTGTGGATGTAGAGCAAAAGACCACACCGATGAAAGATGTGATACCCTCGGCCCTGCGGCTGAGCCGGTTTAGCTGGGAAGAAAAGCAGCGGCCCAAGACATTTGAAGAATTCCTGGAAGGAACGACCTTGCCACATGAGCCGAAGCTGCTGTACCCGGGTTCAGAAAAAGCGTTGCCTGCTGAAGATGAGACCGTACCTGAGGTGCCTTCCGATAAACCTGAGCCAACCGGAGAGGCTGCGAAGCCGCCAAAGAAGGAGCCAGAATAAAGCTGCCTGCTTTTTAAAAAGCATCCGGGATCCTCCGGTTGCTGCGCAGACTTCAGGATGACCGTGGTGTGTCTATAACTGAGGTAGATAACGATACTGTCCTGTTCATGCCTCTTTTTGCAGTGCAGCAATCACACCGCGGATAAGACCTTCAGACATCTTATTCTTGTTCTTATCCGAATTCTCCCATCCCTTCGCTGTCTTCTTCAGCGTATATTCTCCTCCGTACATGGTAACGGACAAGGTTTGATCAGATTGGTTGTTTACGGTAAAGAAGAATTCCCGGTTCTCGAAGAAGGCGCTGAGCTTACTCATGGTTTACTGTTTTGCGTGGCAAAAATAAAAAAGGAAAAGCAATTGCCCTCCGGAAATGCCACGGTATAAAGTTTGTATTACAGGCGAAAATGAAATGAGGTGCCGCAAATATGCCTTCTGCTTCCTGCGGAGGCGCACAGCGGCTATCTTCGGGGTTCACAAAATGTATCAAGGATGAAAAAGAAGATCAAAGGCGGCAAGTTGTCGCTCAACAAAAAAGTGATCGGAAATCTTACCGATGCTTCAAAGATCAATGGCGGACTGCGCCAGGTAGCTGACCTTAATGCTGCCGATACCAATAAGCTCACCGGTTGCGGCATGACTTGCTGGTCTTACGGCGACTATTGCTTCCTGTCTGAAAACTGCGCCTGATCAGGTATTAAGTATTGGGTATTGGGTATTGGGTATTGGGTATTGGGTATTGGGTATTGGGTATTGGGTATTGGGTATTGGGTATTGGGTATTGGGTATTGGGTATTGGGTATTGGGTATTGGGTATTGGGTATGGTACCAGATATCTGATACCTGATACTTATAGTCACTTACATCCCGGTCTCTAATATCTAATATCCAGCTTTCTGATATCCAGCCTCTACTCCTCCGGGTGAAAGTATTCATAAACCACCCGGGCTTTCGAGGCGCCGATGGTCATGGTGAGCTCGCGCAGGGTCATTTCTTTTACACGGGCCACGGAGCGATAGGTTTGCAATAAGGTCTGGGCCGTCTTGCTACCGATGCCGGGTATATCTTCCAGCTCATTTTTAATGGTGCCCTTACTGCGTGTATCGCGGTGAAAGGTAATGCCGAAGCGGTGTACTTCGTCGCGGATACGGCGGATGAGCAGCAGGCTTTGCCCGTTGTAGGGTAATTGCAGCGGGTCTTTGTCCCCGGGATAAAAAATGCTTTCTTCCCGCTTGGCCAGGCCCACTACGGTCATCCGGCCGGTAAGCCCCAGCTCTTCGATGCTCTGCATCGCCGCGCCCAGCTGCCCTTTACCACCATCGATGATCACCAGCTGGGGAAAAGGTTGTTCTTCTTCCAGCAGGCGCTTGTAACGGCGCTTGACGATCTCGGCCATAGAAGCAAAGTCATTGATGCCTTCCACCGTTTTGATATGGAAGTGACGGTAGTCTTTCTTTGAAGGCACGCCATCCTTAAAGCAAACCATAGCGGCTACCGGGAAGCTGCCCTGGAAGTTGGAGTTGTCGAAGCACTCGATATGTGCGGGCAGTTCCGTCAGCTGAAGGTCGTCCTGCAGCTGTTCCAATACTTCGCGCCGGTCTTCTTCGGTACGGTCTTTGAGCATCAGCCGGGCCTTTTGCTTTTGTTCCTGCTTAAAGTATTCTGCATTCTTAAAGCTCAGGTCCAGCAGCTTTTTCCGGTCGCCGGCCAGGGGCACCGTTGTCTGCAGGTTTTCCTCTTCCAGCTCCACGGGGAAGGGCAGCACAATCTCTTTGGACGTCGACTGAAATTTAGGCCGGAGGAAGGCCAGGGCAAAGGCCAGCATTTCTTCGGAGCTTTCGTCCAGCTTTTTCTCTATATAGATGCTCTTGCTGTGGATGATCTTGCCTTCGGTCACTACCATATAGTTCACATAGGCATCGTCTTCCTGGGCGATAATGCTGGCCACATCGGTATTGATAAGGTGGCTGCTCACTACGGTCGATTTGCTCTGGTAGCGTTGCAGGGCCTGTATCTTCAGCTTCACCAGCTGCGCTTTTTCAAAGTCGAGGCGGGCCACATGGCCGTTTAGCTCTTCTTTCAACGCATTGAGGATAGGGCCCAGGTTGCCTTTTACCAGCTGGCGTATGTAATCGATGTTGGCTTTGTAGCTTTCTTCGCTCTGGTAGCCCTCGCAGGGGCCGCCGCAATTGCCCAGGTGATATTCCAGGCATACCTTGAACTTGCCGCGTTCGATATTATTGGGCGTCAGGTTGAGGCCGCAGGTACGCAGTGGTATGGTTTCCTTGATCATGCTCAGCAGTTCCTTCACAATGAAGACGCTGGTAAAGGGGCCGATATATTCGGAGCCGTCGCGGATGAGGCGGCGTGTAAGATATACCCTGGGAAAATGCTCTTTGCGGATCACCACATAGGGATAGCTTTTGTCGTCCTTCAGGTCGATGTTGTACATGGGCCGGAAGTGCTTGATCAGCGAGTTCTCCAGCAGGAAGGCGTCATGCTCGTTGTTGGTAATGGTCCATTCGATCGTGTCGATCAGGGAAACCAGCCTGGTGGTTTTGCGGTTGTCGTGTGTTTTTACGAAATAAGAGGTAACCCGCTTGCGCAGGTCTTTCGCTTTGCCCACATACAGAATCTTTTTATCGGCGCCGTAATAACGGTAAATGCCCGGTGCATGGGGCAGGGTAGGCGCGATGTCCTGTTGAAATTTTTCTCTCGTCATGCCTCTGGTAGTACAGCTAACAAAGATAAGCCAAACAAATTTGGCGGGCAGGTGTTGAAGCATTAGCCCTCTGTCTCCCTAATTTTAAGCCTTAAATCGATATGACCAATGAAGATCACCGAAGCTATAGCCCAGCATTTGCTGGACGTCCATTATGGAGAAAACTGGACCGATGTCTGGATCCGCAGTGCGCTGGAAGATGTCACCCTGGCTGAAGCCACGCAGATCACCGCTGCCTCGCCTAATACTATCGCCGCTTTGCTGCATCATATTACGTTCTATAATAACGTTATCCTTGCCCGGCTGCAGGGCGTCGATCCCTACATCGGCGACCCCAATGGCTTTGATGTGCCGGTCCTGGAAGGGCAGGCCGGCTGGGAAAAGCAGAAGTCGGACAACCTGCTCTCAGCGCAGCGGCTGGCCGATGCGATACGGAAAGTGCCCGATGAAGTGCTGGAGCGCCCCATTTTAAAGGAGAAGGCTTCCTCTTCTTATTACCGGCAGCTGCACGGTGTGATCGAACATGCGCACTACCACCTGGGGCAGATCGTGCTGCTGAAAAAGCTGCTCCGGAATAGCTGATCTGCTTAAGGAAAAATATATTCCCGCAGCGATGCCGCGCCGCTGCGGGAAATAAAATATTAGCTGTATGCGTAGTCGCTCAGGTAGTCGAAGTAGCTGCTGAGGCGGCCGCCGGTGCATATCGTGGCCCGGTCGAGGATGAGGCTCTGCTCTTTCATCAGCTCGGGTAGTATGTATTTGATGATGTGCTCGCCGAAATGCTGGGAGGCATCGCGGGGCAGCTCGTTGGGCAGGTTGTCCACAGCCATCACATCGATTGTATTGTCAGTGGTCTGGAACGGCACTACCTTTGCCAGGCTTTGTCTATCGATGCCGTACACCGGGTCGGCGATGGTGGAAGCGCCCACATTGATCGGCACGGAGCCGTCTTCGTCGCAGGTAACATCCGAGATCACGTTCATACGGAAAGAAGGATCTTTCACATCCTGTTTCTCAAACAGGCGGGGAATGGATTTGTCCCAGTAGATACCATTCATCAGAATATCGGCTGCCCTGGTAAACGGCAGGAACTTACAGCGGTAGGCCTCGGGATGATGGTGGAAATCTTCGCGGGAATAGGCCCCGGTATTTTTGTTTTCGTAGAGGTTGGCTCCTTTCAGCAAGGTATACACCGGGTAATCGTATTCCTTGACCAGGAAGTCTTCCGGCTCCACGCTTTCGATATCCCAGTGGTGCATGATCTCCAGCAGGCCTGCTGTTACGCGGCCCGAGCCCGTTACCGCGATCTTAACCGGGGGCAGCTTTACATAGCGGTATTGCTGCAGCATTTCCTGCATATCGTGGCAGGCATGCGCCGGTATCAGTGAGAATTTGCGCGTCTTCTTACCATAGGTCATGAGGCCATTGTGTGCGCCCACGACACCGGCAAAGAAGCCAAAGCCCAGGATACGCGCGCCGTCGTCGTAGGTCAGCGCCTCATAATCGATCATGCGAATCTTCTTGTCGATGAGCGCATGCATCAGCTTCTGGTTATAAGGTTGTTTCTTTTTGGTATGAGAGAAGAAGAAATAAGTTTTGCCGGGGATCAGCTTATCTGCCGGCACCTCTTTAATGCCCAGGAGCACATCGCAATCGCCCAGGTCTTTCTGTAGGGTAATGCCAGCGCTGGTATAATCCTCATCGGGAAAGCAGCGGTTGGGTGAAGGTTCTACTACCAATTGTACCCCCGGAAAAAGCTGGAGCACATCGGCACATTGCCGGGGGCTGAGGGCCACCCGGGTATCGGGTGGGGTCTTGCCTTCCCTGATCAGACCTATCTTTATCATAAACGTTGTTTTGAGCCAGCGCAAAGGTAGGGTATCGGGGCCTAAGGCGCTGAAGAAAAGCACATTTAATAATTTAAAGAAGGCTGTTTGAAAATTAAAAAGGAAGGAGTACCTTTGCGTCCCGTTGATTGAGGCCCAGATGGCGGAATTGGTAGACGCGCTAGACTCAAAATCTTGTTTCGGCAACGGAGTGCAGGTTCGACTCCTGTTCTGGGCACATTGATTACCAAATACTTATAGAGGTTTGCACCAGCAAGCCTCTTTTCTTTTCCAATTATTTGCAAACAATTTTGTGCCAAATTTGCAAACAAATTAGCATGGTGCTAGATTCTTTGCTTAACCAAATTTTACCTCTATTAATCTCCTTTAATTTCCTTTAATTTCCTTTAATTTGGATATAGAAATTGATGAAAATTCGTTCCCATGTCGAAAGTTGTTTTCACATACCTTATCGGCAATCTCCGATCTGGATAGCATTTGGGCCTACGCGTCGATATCTTTTCAGCTATGGCGAACGATTAAAAAATGAGAGAGTTTGTAAAAGAACATAGTTATGAAGCAGGGAGAAGAAATGGTTTCAATGAAAGAGCTATTGCTGACGCCGCAAGCGGCCACATCATTTTATACAAGGGTTTTGTATGGTAGCAGGGCAAAAGCAAAAAACTGAAAAAAAGCCTCCTCTCTCCCAAACCTGGATCAATAATTAATGCTTCCCTGAAATTGACAAAGAAGGAGCAAAAGTCTATAGGTGCAGTAGCGAATCTGTCTTTAAAAAGTATGGATGGTGAGTTATGGAAGAATATTCCAGGCTATGAAGGATTATACCGGGTTTCAAACTTCGGAAGGGTAAAAACGCTGGCCAAAGTATCAGTGGGTATTTTTTTGCAGGCTCTAAAAAAAGAACGCTGCCATTATAAGAAAGGTCAATATTTTCTCTTTTCCCGTGATCAATATCATAACTCAATTTTTTGAAAATATCACCCAGTGTTTTCTCTTCATTTTCCCCGATAAGATTAATTACTTCTACAGCATCTTTAGGGCGTATTATTTGGGTTTTAACTTCATACATTTCATACAAAGCACGAGATTTTTTGATTAATTTCTTGTCAGCAGTAATTAGTATGTCGCAATATCTTGCAGAAATGCATTCACTTAGAATGCATTTTTCTCGTATTTTGCTAGAGCAAATACAATCAATAAAAATCTGTAAGTGTCCCTGTGTAAGTGTCCCTAAATCTATCTTATGAAATATATATATTCTATATTAATGCTATTTACTATAAATTTTTCTACATACCCGCAATCTTCAACTTATCAGTCTGCCATAAGAGCTTTATTATGGAAACAATCAGCAACCATGCTTGCTACAAAGCCAGAAGGGATCAAATATCGGGTAAAGGCTCAGACCTGGGATAACGATAATCCCTATGTTGTGGATTCCCAAACTTTCATCTATTCCGGCTCCCGTGTATCTCTCTTCGATTATAATAGCCTGTCCTTTCTTTATCCTGAAAATTTCTCGGGTCTATTAGAGCCATTATCCCAAGATGTGCCTCGTCCCTTAGGGGTATTGGCCGATAGCATTTTTTCGTATACAGCTCAAGGGCCTCTTAATGTCACAACCGCTGTTTACGAGGACGGCGATAAGGTCTCCTACTCCTCCTTTTCCTTTATTCCTCCAAATGATGTCAGGCAATGGGCTGTCCGTTATAACAGCCTGGGTTATATAAATGCTCTTTATTACATTGAAGGCCCCATGTCGCAGGGAGATACGATATTAAAACGGGAAATTACTTATGTTGGTAACACGGAGAAAATAGCGACCGATAGTTTCTTTGATAAGGGCCCCAATGGCTATATATCGTCCAAGTTCATTCGTTATTATTACAACAGTAACGGCAAACCTGATTCAATATTGATCTTTTACATTACACCAACGGGACTGATCAGCCTTTCTGAAAAGCAATTCTTTACTTATTATCCTAATGGCAATCTTTGGACATCAGGAGACAATGCAATTAGTGGACCAGAAAATTGGATATTTAGGGATAGTTTTGCTTATATACAAGGCATTATTTACACTACATTCCATGAATCAAGCAGAAGAATTATAACTTCAAATGCAGACGTAAAAACATCTTATAAAGCAATTACTTACCCCGGTGCCAATGGTTTGCCAGACTCCGTGACGCACTATTACAAAAATAACCAATCACCGACCTGGAGCAGAAATCCAACAGCTCTGTTCACTTATACGGCTTTCGGTGCTCCGGACTATATCGAGCTTCGTTCTGTATACGGTTCAAGCAGCAGGAGAAACAAGTTTTACTATGATATCTATGAAGACAACAAAATTGCAAAAGATAATATAACCATAGCACCCAACCCTTTTCCCGGATATATTCTAATAAATAATTACGGAAACGTTTCCTTAAGCGCTGAATTGGCTGTAATTGACATATTAGGTAGAAGGATTAATAGCAGAACAATTGTGTTAAGGAGTGGTAGCAATCAGGTAGATTTACAATATCTAGCTTGTGGCATGTATATCATAACTCTAAAAGAAAGCAGAAATAGTAAAGAGTTTCTTTGGATCGGTAAAATGGTACGGCTATAAAGTAATGCTTCTTGCTAAACAAGGCGAATTAAATCTATTGACTATTTTACCTGTAGAAGCTAAGATCTAACCCTGATTTAAAAGTAACTTTCTTGTGTTACTGTCAGGTTAAATCTTAGCTTCTACACAATATACTTCGGAACCTGCTACACTAAGTTCCGGTACAGGAAAGCCTGTTTACACTTTTGCGAAATGATCCTTATTGCTATAAAATACAGCATCTCTATTTAGATTGATGCTAGCAATGTCTATTATATCTGTTTTTTTTACACTCATTGATTGTTTCTAAATTTGTTTAAAGATACGACTGGTAACTATCAAACTGGTCCTCAATAATAAGAATCGATAAATTATCCTTTACCATCCGTGTTTAATTCAATGTTGATAATTGTTCCCTTATCGGGTTCGCTGTGAATATCAATTTTCCCTCGTAAAAAATCAACGCGGCTTTTGATATTCTCCATGATAACACACCGATATTCGGATGACATAATTTACTAACTTTATCATAACCCGTCAATTGCTTTTGAGTTAGTGACTGCAATCTCTGTATTTCATGAGTGGGTTAAGTGATAAACTTCAAAACCTGAAAAAGATGAAAAGTTTCTCAAATCCGGCAATATTACTGCTGGTAGTCATTTTTGCTGCTTCTTGCAGGAGCGATAAAAAACAGGCAGGCGAGCTAACGCCCGAATGTAAAAAGTGCAGCATCATGCCGGCAAACTATGAGTTTCCTGTAAAAGTTACCGATCGTGACGTCCCGTTTCAATTTTGGGAAGGTGCTTCGGCGGAGATTCTGGACAAGTCTTACATGCTCGGCCTACCCAAAAGCTATAAGGTGTCAAAAGAAGAGTCCCGGGCGCTACTGCAAAAGCTGAGGTTAAATAATGCCCGGGATATTGACGCCGGAAATGTGATGACCTACGTTGTGTACAGCAACATGGACAAGGCGGGAGGGGCATTGGGTTTTGACAATACCATCGGCGCTGCCATTTACTACGTAAGCGGAAGTAAGCTACATATAGCAGTATTCAAAAAAGACGGCGGACAGCTTGGACGCCTGACAGACTTCGGCTCGGAGGTCAACAGCATGCCTGTCATGGATTTTTATAAAATAGGGTTGATCGTAAAAGGCGGCAGTAAAAATGTTACCTCGCTGGTGATGTCAACCGCCAACTACACAAAGCTGCAGGCTAAGGCTATCATAATGATCTCGGCGAATACACTTACGGAGAAACTGAACGAATATTTCAGTAATAATAAGCTTACACTTGGCTAACCACAGTACAAATTTTCTACCTAAAGTTCGGAGCTCTAAAGTCATGATTAAATCGAATTTCATAAGTATGACGATCCCAGTTCATAACCGAGAAACCTGACGCATAACCGTGTAATTTGCACCTTGATTAAAGATCAAGATTACATACAAAAGGCTATCTTAAAGAGATAGCCTTTTTAAAATTCTGTAAATCTATAATGATAAACTAGCAATAGCATATTAAAACAAAACCCTGTGTATTAAAACGGATTAGTGCCCAAATGGTGTTTCAGTACAGAGGCCGGGAAATTCTTTGAATACTTTTTTGACTTTGCACAGGCCATAAATCGCATTTTTTTAGAATAATCGTGATACAATTTTCTGCGTTTGAATTCCGAAAATCAAAACGGTGATTCAGTACAGGCCGGGAAATTCTTTGAACACTTTTATGACTTCATTATAATAAACCCTTACGCTATCTCTATGGGCTGACATAGTACGCGGTTGCTGAGCCCTCCATGATAACAAAGACACCAAGATAAGTACACTTACAATTATCCTTTACCATCCGTGTTTAATTCAATGTTGATAATTGTTCCCTTATCGGGTTCGCTGTGAATATCTATTTTCCCTCGTAAAAAATCAACGCGGCTTTTGATATTCTCCATGCCTAATCCACCTGAAAAATTGATATTTAACCGATCGAATCCTTTACCGTTATCCTCAACCGTAATAAAAAACACATTGTTATTCTGGCTGCATTGTACAAAAGCATCAGTTGCCCCCGAATGCCTGACAACGTTGGCCAGCAATTCCTGTACAATACGGTAGATGATAATTTGCGCCTGCATTGGAATATTGCGGCTTAGGTTCATCAGGCTGGACTCCACATGCAGGTGACTTGACGATACGGACTGGCACAGATCGCTTAAAGCAACCTGTAGGCCGGAACGCAATAGAGCTTCAGGCATCATATTTCGGGCAATTCTGCGTAGCTCCGCAACGGAATGATCCAATTGCATGACGACACGCTGCGCTTCGGCGCTGGTATTTTCCTGCAATACATTCGTCAGGTTTATTTTTACCGCGGCCAGCATGCCGCCCAGGCCATCGTGAAGATCCCGGGCAAGGCGTGTTCGTTCTTTTTCTTCGCCGGTAAGCAGGGCTTGTGTTACGGCGACTTGTTGCCGTTGTTGAAGTGCCTGGATTTCTTGCTTCTCCTTAGCTTTGCGCAGACGGTATAACAAGAAAAAAATCAATACTAAGATCAGTACGGCCAACAGACCTGTCGATATGATCAGGCGTTGCCGTTTTACTTTAGATGTTGCGGCAATTAACTCCTTTTCCTTCCTTGCATAATTATACCGCCTCTCTAAATCGGCAATTTTTAGCCTGGTATCTTTTTGATAAAAACTATCTGCAAAGTCACCATATTTCACCATCCAGTCGTAGGCGGCCTTCATATTGCCCAATTCCGATTCCAGATAGCCAAGGTCATGGTATATTTGCTTCTTATCCCTGTCCTGATCGACATATCCTTCTTTCAGCATCTTCATTAATATTTGCTTAGCTGCTGCCGGTTTGTTCTTTTTGTCGTACAACCTTACTTTTTGATAAAGAAGACTGCGGATATCATACCTGCTATTCATGCGTTCAGCAATAGCTAAACCCGCATCGATATTTTCTTCTGCTTTTTTCCAATTTTTCATGTGGATGTAATACTGGCTCTCCACCATATGATAGTTAGTCATGTAAATGGATTGTGGATGTCTGCGAAGAATAGAATAGGCACTATCCAAATTAATACGGGTATAGGATAATGCATTCTGATAGATATAGGCTTGGGCAATGCGGCAAAAATTATCTCCCTGGCGCAGTTCTTGCGGCGCATGCCGCCTGAAAATAGCAATGGACTTATTCAGGTAAAAGATCGCTTTCGTATATTCACCGAAATCCATAAAAGGCAATCCAATGTTGCTGAAATCCTCTGCAACTCTGATGCTGTCTCCCCCCTTTGCAGCCAGAGGAATCGCTTTTTCCAGGTTTAACGTAATAAACCGCTGATTATCATTATTCCATTGGGCTATTGCCGCCTTATTTGCCCAGGTACGGCTTTGGTATAGGTAGGATGTTTTTGAAGTTATGGGCTCAAATAACCGCAATGCTTTGTCGAAAGCCTCTATAGCCTGAGGGCGGGCATAGTTCATGAGTATTCTTCCATGATAAAAATGTCCAATGCCTTCATAAAGAGGAAAGGGCTTGGCTAGTTCCATTCCCGCTTTAAGATATTGTAAGGCTTTTTGCCGATCCAAGTAGGACCATTCATCACCCAATTGGTAAAAAAGCATCGCTTTGCCGGAGTCCGTTTGGGTAACCGAAAGCAGCCGCGCCAAGCTATCTGTTACGGCATTATCCTGGGCTATAAGCCCTGTTGCATAGCATTGAACAAGTAACCAAATGCAAATTTTCTTCATGGCAAAGGAATATCCGGATTGGTTTCGGTATACAGAGAGCTGCTTATATACCTTCAATGGTAAAACAAAAATAAGCTTTATCACCTTTAGCTTGGTACCCAAAATCCCTTATTCTATCTAACGGTTTTCCTCTAGTTGCAAAATCAGAGATTCAGCAGATTGTCTTACGATTCGTTTTTGTTACAGAGCTCGTGGCGCTCGATGGTATCGTGTGGCTGTTAGTTGGCTAGAAGATGTAATGAAAAGGGCTGCCCCGGATGAGGCAGCCCTAAGCTTGTATGATGAAGGATATTTCTACAGAACAGGGGACGCTATTGGGGGTCCATGGTGATAGTGCATGGAAGTTTGAAGGTTCCCGGGCCAGTACCTCCTGTATAGGGTCCGCAGAATGCCGTAGCACAGAATTGCGTACCTGGTGCGCAACCCTGGCTTTCAGGGCACAGGCATTCGGATTGGCATGAATAATGGCAAGCACTGGCAAAGTCGGTATTGCTTCCCGCGCCTATGATCCCATTTTGCTGATTGTAATCCAGGGCTGAAATGGTTTCTTTCCCGAGGGACAATTTCTGTAAAGACACTTTTTTCTTTTTCATACAAAAATCAGGTTTAGTTGCAGCGAAGCTATAGCACATTCCAGTTGCCGAAAATAGATACATACAACCATTTTCATCCTGGTAGTTTTCTTCTATTCCGGGCAAGGTAATAACCTGGTTTAAGAAGGACTGCATGAGCGATACCAAAAATGTTTTTCAGTATACACTCCGGGAATCGAACATATTTTCTTTGAATGGTATATCCTGCTTTAAACCAGGAGGAAAATCAACGAGGCAGTGACAAAAGGAAGATTTTAGTGCATTCCTGTTAGTTGCTTCTTTTCTTTAAGATTTTAATACGTTCTGTACGCGTCGATTGTTTTATCTCTACAGCGTAAATATTTTCCGGCAGACCAGCAAGTGAAAACGGTATCATTGTAGTTGAACAGATTAACGTTTTGTTCCTGAGCAAGCGACCGGTCATATCAAAAAGGCTAACCATTATAGGTTCACCAAATTGATAACCTTGGTCAGGGATTATATTGATTTCGTCCTCCGTAGGGTTGGGGAAAATCATCGTATTACTTTGAGTAATGGCTGGTTTATCGTTTTGCTCAATTGACCCTTCTGCCAACTGTTGCTGTTGGCCTATCACAATATACGGAGCCAACTCTTCAAGTTTTACTAAATCAATAATTTGCCTAAGCTTAGTAGTGTCGGTATCTTCAATATAAATCTGGGAAATCCTTTGACGAACCGCTTGATTATAGTTTGAGGTATCTAAGGAACTGGCGAAATGCGCATTAACGCTAAATATAGTGGAATCCTGATTTGCGATGGCCGAAAGCGGTCTGTAACCATACCCAGTCCACACACTTGCGCCTGTTTGGGTAATTGTGTTACAAGTTGAGGTAATCTTCAGAGACCAGTTTACATAATATGTGCCATCTGACAAGAAATTGGGCGTCGTAACTACCCTTCCTGTAGCATGATATGGTAAGGAAAGGCTAGTCGAATTCTTACCATAATAAATAGTCCACTCATAGGTGGCCCCTAGTATATCTCTTGTCGCAAACAGAGTCAACCAACGAAAAGGGGACCCCCAGCCTGTACTGAGGCAAGTGACCATAATGGGAGACGGTGAAACTCTATTTATCACTACATGTTTTGATATTGTCTGTGTGGGGCATCCGGGCAAATCATAGGTAAAATTAAGGTTACAATAATTATACTCGGACGTTGTAACAGGGCGCATAACATAGGAATAATGGCAGCATCCGGAGGGGCCAGCATAAATCGTCATAGCATCATTACTAAAAGACCAATTACCCTTCCCTTCAAGCTCTATCGGAACTGAGTAGCTACTATTTCCGCAAAGCGTATCAGGGCCAGATATTGTAGCTGATGAACTGCAGATCTCTGTATGATTATCGGCTTCAGGATGTCTTTGCCAGATACGGACATAATCAACATCCACCGCCCCCATTGTACGGGCCGCTCCGCTCACGCTACTTTCATCAAAGTCCTCTTCAAATTTAGATTCGAGCCGCAGCTGACAATTGCTATTATTGATATAGGGGAAACCTTTGGTTACCTTATATGGAACGGAAAATGGTGTACTACATGTAGATGGGAATTTGAACAGGAATCCCCCGAATCCAAAGTCCGTATAATATTTCCACACCGTATTTACCAAATGCCCATCTAGATAAGTTTTTATCTGTGCCGTATCCCATTCACATGTATAAACGTGGAATTCATCTTGTTTAAAGTTCCGATGTAAGACCCAGTCCACCCAGGACTGTTTGGGATATTGGTACCCTAAAATATACTTATTGGTAATACCGTATGGATTAGTCTTTGGCACCCAGGAATACGTAACGTAGCTGGCCCTTGTCCTTTCACCAACAAATAAAGGGGCGCTGACGAGGTCCGGTGAGGAGAATACATGGTAATCTTCCATGCAGAACCAATCGGCTCTTCCCTGACCATTACCGCATTTTATGTCGTGAGAAGGATATAAATATATACGGCCATTAAACACCCTTGCGGACGGGTCTGCCGTAAACTGGCTGCGTATAACAGGATTCTGGGCCCGGGCCTTAAAGCTTATACAGGTGATGAAAATCCCAATAATCAAACCATAAATTATACCTTTCATTGGTCGTGTCGCTGAGCATTTATGAGTAGGTACGGGAAGCATTTTATTGCCGGAACATCGGGTCGTCCCCTTTGTAATAGAGGTAGCGGAATACCGCGTTATTATTGCTGCTATTGCTGGATGAGGTTGCGTACATCGCGAGGATGCACCCGGTAAAACCGCCGGCTTCATGGGTGCTTAACCATCTGCCATCTACGCCGGTTTTAAGCAGGTTCCACTGGTTTTCTTTTTGCGCATAATAAAAGCTATAGCTGCCTCCTTCTGCCTTAATGCGTAGCCAGATACTTCCTTGCTGGTTACGGACAGGCTTTTCAGCAAGCAGCTCCATGGCTTCTTTATCTTTATTGCTTTTGAATAGCTGTACAACAGGTTTGCCTGCAGCGTAGGATTTGCATAGGTAATAGAAATGTCGCTCGTCCTGGAAGGCCAGCAGCCCGGCTTTTTCGTTTTCTTTGACCGTTTCAAAATCAAGCTTCGTTTCTGTGGTACAATACAGGTGCTGTTGGCGTTTGCCAACAAATGCCGGATTGTCCAGGCCCATGCATGTTGCCGGTTTTAAATTTAATTTCAATCCTTCGGCACCGGTGGAAAAATTGCTGCTATCCACAGTACGCAAAAAAAGCAGTGAAGGGTCGGCACCATTTTCAAAAGTGAGCCTGTAAGAAAAGTTGCCGCTTTGGGGTAAAATTTTACCAGGTTTCTGCTCTTTGTAATGAGCCGTGTACCGGTACTTTATTTCCGGGCTTCCCGGATTGATGACCGGCCATCCGTCTTTCCATTCTACAGGGGCTATAAATGTTTCTCTGCCGGTATTGTAATAGTCGCCTGAATACGGTCGCACAGCAAGGAAGACGGCATATGTTTTACCATCGGGACCTTCTACGAACTGGGCATGGCCTGCAGAAGTGATAGGGTCTTTCCTGTCTTCAGGCAAATTCCTTTGGGTAAGTATCGGGTTGTGCTCGTAAGAGATATATGGGCCCCATACCGATTTGCTGCGGAATACGACTTCTGAATGATTGACGGAGGTGCCCCCTTCCGCGGCATAGAGATAATACCATCCATTCGCCTTCATGATATGGGGGCCTTCTATCCAGACCGGCTTTTGGGAGATATCTACACCGCCATTGATGAGTATTTTTTCCGCTCCGCTTATCTTGCCGGCTAAAGCGTCCAATTCATACATTCTTATGGTACGGTGGCCGGGATAAAGCGATTGGTGATCCGGCGGATCACTATTGTAGAGGATGTAGGCCTTGTCGTCATCATCGAAAAACAGTGATGGGTCAATACCGCGCACGTCGGGTAGCCATACCGGATCGCTCCAGGGGCCGGCCGGATCCTTGGCTGTTACCAGGAAATTCCCCTTATGGTCAATATTGGTACAGGTTACGTAGTAGAGCCCGTTGTGAAAGCTTATCGCGGGCGCAAAAAGACCCCGGGTTACCTTGTCTCCTATGAAGTTAAGCTGAGCGGGTCTGCTGATCACATTGCCGATCTGTTGCCAGTTTTTAAGGTCTTTACTATGGAAAACCGGTAGTCCGGGGAAGTAAGAAAATGTCGAATTGACCAGGTAATAATCGTCGCCTGTTTTTACGATACTGGGATCAGGGTAAAAGCCACTTAAGATCGGGTTGGTTAAGGTAATGGATTGCGCGTCTGCAAAGCTAAAGGATATGGACAGCAGGCAGCTTACGATCAGTATCCGCCAATTGAGTTTAGCTATTTTCATAATTATATCGGTTTAAATAAGACGTACAATGTGTCAATTTGCCAGGAATGTATACAGCGCTCCTTTTTTTGTGGGGATATCGTAAAGAAATGTCTGCTTTAGATGAGGAGGTGTAATAACGGCATGGGCAGCAATGACAGGTTGTGTGGTTTTTTCGGTTGCATAAAATGAGTTCGGATTTTTACCCGTCGCTATCTGGGGACTATCGCCTTTACTTGTTTTCAGTACATTCGGTACGCGCAGGCGAAGGTTGCCACCCAATGTGGACCGGATCGTTACGGTTACTAAGCGCGCGTCCTTCCATTTCATCTGAACAATTTCAAATCCTCCTCTTGCCCGCAATCCTCCTAAGCTGCCTTCAGGCCAGGCATCGGGTAGGGCAGGTAACAGGTGAAGTGCACCATCTGCGCTTTGCATCAGCATTTCGGTAATGCCGGAAGTACATCCGAAATTGCCATCTATCTGGAAAGGCGGATGGGCATCGAACAAGTTATTGTAGGTTCCGCCGCCATCAGGATTCGTTCCCAGGGGAGAAAGCTGATTCTGGATGAGTGTATACGCGTGGTTGCCATCCAGCATCCTGGCCCACCAGTTTATTTTCCATCCCATGCTCCACCCGGTAGATACATCCCCCCTTTGCAGCAAGGTATTGAGGGCGGCACTGTAGAGTTCCGGTGTGCGATAGGGAGAGATCTGGTTTGAGGGAAATAAGCCATATAAGTGTGAAATATGGCGATGATGATCGTTAGGATCATCTGCATCGTCCAGCCATTCCTGTAGCTGGCCATACCTGCCTATATGCATGGGCGGCAGTCTTTCCCGCATATACCCAATGGTATCGGCAAAATTGCTATCTACACCCAGCACGGCTGCAGCTTTTATCGCTGTGCTGAATGCATCAAAGACAATTTGGTTGTCCATGGTAGTGCCCGCGTCGATACTGGAGCCGTCGTGTGCTTTCGGAGCGTTCTCCGGTGAGGTGCCCGGGTTTACCACCAGCCAATGATATAGGGGATGCTCCACCAGGAAATCCGCATAAAACAGCGCGGCTCCCTTTATAGCCGGGTAGGCCGCTTTCAGAAATGCTTTACCAGGCACATCAAAACTGCAGCGCCTGCAGGAAAATGCCGGTGCGCTCAAAGTTACACTGACCCAGGAGGAGTTATACCATATAAATGCAGCACTCGTGACTATTAAAATTTCCGGTGAGCGCTATCCCGCATCCATACAGGCAGCTACGGGGAGGAAATAACGACCCCAGAACTAGGTCTGGACCTTCGTTTTAAGCAGTGTAAGGTTGGGAAAGCATAGTTAGTTAAATCCCGCCCTGAATTCCAGCGGGCTTTGGTTCGTCTTGCTTTTAAACAATTTGCTGAAGCTTTGCGGATGTTCGAAGCCCAGCTCATAGGCGATCTCAGAAACGGATAAGCTGGTGGTAGAGAGCTTTTCTTTGGCTTTATCGATGAGCTTTTCGTGGATGTATTGCTGGGTGCTTTGGCCGGTCAGTGTTTTAAGCAAGCCGCGCAGGTAGCTCTGTGAGATGTTGAGCTGGTTTGAAATGTATTGTACGGTGGGCAGACCTTTGGAACATAATGCTTCATCACCGAAGTAAGCATTCATCAGCTGCTCCAGCCGGTCGAGAACCTGGTGATTGCTTTTCTTGCGGGTGAGGAACTGCCGTTGATAAAAACGCTCTGCATAATTCAGCAAGGTTTCCAGGTGGGAGATCAGTATGTCCTGGCTGAACCGGTCTATATTGTTGTGATACTCTGTCTTCAGGTTGTCGATGATACTATTAATGATCGTCTCTTCTTTATCGGACAGAAAGAGCGCTTCATTGACCGCGTAATCAAAGAACTCATACTGCTTTATCTTCTTGGCCAGCGCCGTTCCCCACAACAGATCGGGATGTATCAGCAATATCCAGCCGGAGAGATCGTCGCCGGGATTGGGACCGGCACCGCGTAATACCTGGTTAGGCGCTACGAAATACATCATTCCTTCGTCAAAATCGTAAGTCTGCTGCCCGTAAAAGAGCTTATTGGAGAATCCGCGCTTTAAGGAGATATAATAAAAATCGAACATGGTGCTCATCTCCGTCATGCCTTCAGGCATTTGTAAAGCAGCATAATTTACGACGCTGATCAGCGGATGCTCCGGTTTGGGCAGCCCTAGAATACGATGTCCGTCGCTGATAGACTTTATTTTTAACGGCACTGGCATACGACAAATTTAATTTTTAAAAGGGTATTTCAGCCAAATCACTACTAAGGGGATGACCAGGAAAGGAATTTCCAGGATAACCATGTTCACATTACTCGCACGCAACGCCAATGCCATGATCAGCACAATGGATAGCGCATTCAGTACATTGCCCCAGAAGAACGTTCTGGGAAACAGCAGCAATATGCCGGTCAATATGGTAAGGACACCCATAACGGGGATCATCCCTTCACTGATGCCCAGCTCGTTCATCATTTTTAAAGACTGGGGATTGCTTTTGTAATGAAACGTGTCCCAGCCGTGTTTAAAACTGAGCACCACCGAAACGATCAGCAGTAACAGGGAGGTGATATTTTTATCATTTTAAAAGGTAGTTATTAAAGAGGTAACTAAATACCATAGCAATCGGAACACCTATCGCCGCACTTGTCAAAGCTTTCCTGGCTTTGTTCGGAAATTGCTTTCTGTGATGGAAATACAGGATAAAACCAATGGGCGGGACGACATTGGAAAGTATAAACCAGAGTCTGGACAGCTCGTCTTTTTTGTTATTGCTTTTCATGTGTTATATTTTTATCGAACGCGTTTAAATTTCATTGTTTTTCCTAATAGAGAGAACCCGATATATCCACGGAAATCCAGTTCATTTTCGCTTGTCAATTTTGCCTTTACACGGTAATTCCTGCCTTCGGCAGGATTATACAGATTGCCCCCTGTGTATTCGCTATCTTCATAAGAAAGGTTGGTGATATTAGTGATGCCGTACCGCGACCGGCTACGCAGGTCTTTGTCTGGATTTTTATCATCTCTCTTGGGGGTCTTCCCATCCGATTCGAACATATTGGAAGCATACAATAGCTTACCAAAATACTTTCCGCCTGACTTATAGAACTCGAATTTCAGCCTGGGATCCGAATCTACGCTTTCCCAGACGCCGATTATTTTATCGGCAGCTAATTGTGCAAAGGATGCAAAGGATACCAGCAGCATCATGGCTGTAAAAAGTGTTTTTTTCATCTCTGTTATTTTTGATTGTTAGTATGCAAGGCTTTGAATTTTTTGAACTCCCTGTGCCCGAAGCGGATAAGGGCATTGGGCATGATCCTGCTGGCCATTTTGATAACGCCTATTAAGAATGGCCTGAGCTCTTTCCTGTCATTCAACAATTGTTTGATGGAAATGCGCACCATTTGATCTGCATCCATCATTTGCTTTGGGTTTACCGGCATTATCCAGTCATTCTGAAGATTGGTATTGACACCCGGCGGTATCATTTCAAACACTTTTACACACGTATCTTCCAACTGCAAACGTAAAGCCTGCGTATAAGCGTGAACGCCCGCTTTTGTAGCGCTGTAAACCGGCGCAACGGTATAGGGCATAAAGGCAATGCCCGACGACACATTAATGATGGCAGCTGACTGCTGCTTTTTTAAATGCGGAAGGAACTGATGTACCATACGGATGGTGCCGGAAAGATTGGTAGCAATTTCGCGGTTGATGTTTTCCAGATCAAGCGTGGTGTTCTGCAGATTTATCAGCCGCATCAGCCCTGCGTTGTTGATGAGGATGTTCAGATCGGGGAATTGCCTGGTAACATCTTTATAAAGCTGTTCAATGTCCTGCGGTTTACTTACGTCACTCTGAAAGATATGTACCTGGGGGAACTTTCTTTTTGTTTCGTTCAAAGCATCGGTATTGCGACCGGTAACGATGATCTGCGCCCCTTGTTCCGTCAGCTGTTTGACCAATTCAAGCCCGATCCCGCTGGTGCCGCCGGTGATCAGGACGGTGCTGTTTTTCAATTGCATGATTTTGTCTTTTTGTTGATGCAAAGGTGTCGCCGTATCAAAAAAGACCTGTAGCGTAAACGACTTTTGATGTAGCCAAAAGTGAAAGGAGGTGTGATCTGGCTGGCCGGTAATTACCCATACAACCTGGAAGACTACCTTTCGCAGTTGCAGGCCCTGCCGCCTGGCCTTTTCGTCAATATCGTTTTGAAGACCCGGATGGAAAGCAACAAGAGCATTAGCCGGGATGCTGCGGTCGCCGCAGGAGCAGTTGGCTTTATACAGGAAAGGAGGAACGGGCGTTTGGGCATCCGGACCGGGTACAGGCATGGCGTGGATAGACGGGCGAAGATGCCACGTTACCACACCGGTTATGGCTGAAGCAATGTGACGGTGGCCAACCTAGCTGAATGATTGCCGGAATGCCAGCGGCGAAAGGGCGGTTTTGGCTTTGAAAAATTTGCTGAAGGACTGAGGATGCCCGAACCCTAAGCAGTAAGCAATCTCGCTGACCGATAAGGTAGTGGTGGATAGCTGTTCTTTCGCCTTTTCAATCACCTTTTCATGAATGTGCTGCTGGGTACTTTGCCCCGTCAGTATTTTGAGCAGGCCACTGAGATAATTGGGCGAAATGTGGAGCTGCTCGGCGACATAAGTAACGGTCGGCAAGCCTTTCTCCAGCAGCGTCTCATCAATGAAATAGGCGGACAGCACCTGCTCCAACCGGTCCAGCACCTGGTGGTTATCGATCTTCCGGGTCAGGAATTGCCTGTGGTAGAAACGCTCCGTATAGGTCAGTAACAATTCGATCTGGGCGATGATGACGTCCTGACTGAACTGGTCGATATTCGCCCGGCTTTCTTCATCGATCCGCTGCATAATGTCAATTAAGAGCCCTTCTTCTTTGGGCGAAAGAAAAAGCGCCTCATTGACCGCGTAGTCAAAATAAGCATATTTTTTTATGGTTTTGGCCAGCGGCGTATGCCAGAGCAGGTCGGGGTGGATCAGCAGGTTCCAGCCCACGGGGTTGCTTTCCTGATGGTGGTCCGTCTCTACCCGGAGCACCTGGCCCGGCGACATACAGAACAATATCCCTTCGTTGAAATCATATGGCTTCTGGCCGTATTTCATTTTGACATGGAAATTCCGCTTCACCGCGATGGAATAAAAATCCATTACGCGGCTGAATGGTGCCAGGCACTCGCGGTTGAAATCCTCGAAGCGCACGACGCTGACCAGCGGATGCGGCGGGCTGGGCAGCTGCATGAACTGGTGAAATTCACTGATGCTCTTGATACGGTACAGTTCCATAGCCGTTTAAAATTACGCCTTTGACCGGTAAACCGCTGCAAATTCCTGAATGAACTCCGGCAGTTTAACTTTACCAAGGGCCGGTTTATTTCTTTCATAGTCGCTTTTCAGCAAACCGCTGTGGATGGCAGCGCCTAGTTCGATCAGCAGGTCGGTGACAGCCGGTGGCCTGCCAATCTCCAGCATGAAGTCTCTAACCTGCTCGTCGGAAAAGGTGAGCCATTTCAGGTGGGGTTTACCAATGGCTTCGCCAATAAGCCGGGCTACCTCACTACAGCTGCGCTCATCGCTGGCGATGTAGCGGATTTTATTTTGCGGGTTTTCTCTGGTCAGTTCTTCCGCCGCCGCGGCCGCGATGTCCAGCGGAGATACCATCACCAATTTATCGTCGCCACCGAAATTGGTACCGATGATCCCCTGATTTTTGATCATATCCAGGAAATGGTACAGGTTATAATAAAAATAACCAGGGCGCAGGCACGTAACCATAACATTTTGCAGTGCATTCAATATACCCTCGGCCTGGTGCGAACCAACGATGATACCCGTACCTTTGTCCAGGTCAGCGCCATAGCTGCTCAGGTAAACGACACGTTTAACCCCCGCGTTTCGCACGGCTTCGGCGTAGGCCATTGCCGTGTTGCGGTAGTAAGCAATTATATCGGTTGCCGCAAAATTGGGCGGCGTCATGGCATAAACAGCGTCGGCACTGATAAAAGTCTCCTTCAGAAATGCCGCATCTTCGACCGAGCCGATAGCCGTTTTGGCGCCTAGCCGGATTATTTCTTCCTGGTTACCGGCATTCCTGCTGATAATGGTCACCTCGTGACCTTTTGTAATAAGTTCCTGCGCGAGCGGTTTACTGATATGGCCCAATGAGCCTGTAACGATGACCTTCATAACTATTGTTTTAATACCACAAAGGTCCCTGGGAAGGAGCAGATCGATCTAACCGAATCTACGTTTGTTGTAGCCGGATATAAGGATCGGGCCTTCAGCTAAACCTCAAAGCAGATCCATATCCCGCGCTACGTAGTAGCTCGGTACCAGCGGCCGGAAGCCGGTCCGGTGACGCAGCTTGGAACTGTCCAGCACGCCATCGAAGGGATCGTTTAGCGGGCCTGGCTCTGCCTCGAAAGTTTCCGCCGCTTTTCCGACCGACTCGGCCAGTTCGTATAGGCTGATCGGCGCATCATCGGCGACATTGAATATCTCGCCGTTCAGTCCCTCATGCCGCAGCAGCAGCATGAGCGCCTGGGCGACATCCAGGTGGTGTACCATATGCATGCGGTACCCGGGATGACGTTTCCACTGTTTGAGGATGGGCATGATCTCTTCGATATGTGGGTCCCGGTCGCCGTAAACAAAGCCCAGGCGAAGTACCCGTACATCCGGGTGCAATCGCAGCAGTTCCTGTTCGGCAGCGACCTTGCTGGCTGCGTATGGGCGTGGATCGTTGATATCCACCGGGTCGGTTTCTTTGGCCGGATGGCCGTAACCTGCGTGGTAAACATTGCTGGTGCTGGTAAAGACGAAACGTTTCACCCCGGCGGCCAGCGCGGCTTCAGCCAGCGCGACGGTACCCGAATGGTTGGTTTTAACAATACCCTCGTTGTCCGTAAAGGTCCGGAACAACGCGGCCAGGTGGATCACGGCATCCATGCCGGCCACTGCGGCGGATAGCGAAGCCGGTTCATAAAGATCGCCAACCACTACCCTCGTGCCGGGTATTGCTTTGGCCGCATCGCGCACTAAAATGGTGACATTATAGCCCTTGGCTAAGAGGCGCGGCACCAAACGGCTGCCGACTTTTCCTGTTGCCCCTGTTACTAATATTTTCATGGCACAAAGTTGCCCGAAACAATACTTCCAACCAATCGATAATCAAATCAAAAACTATGAATTTCAAACCTTTCGGAACGCATTCGGCGTGGTGCCGGTTAGCCGCTTGAAATAATTATTGAAATAGGCCGGGTATTCGAAACCCAACGCGTAGGCGACGTCGGCCACGCTCCAGTCTGTATGCTGCAAAAGCGCCTTGGCTTCGGCAGTGATGCGGGCGGCGATGTGGGTCGAGGTCGGCTGACCGGTCACCGATTTGACGGCGCGGTTCAGGTAATTGACGTGCAGGAACAGCCTGTCCGCAAATTGCTTTGGGTTTCGCAACTGTAGCGGCTCATTCGGCCGCTCGATGGGGAACTGCCTTTCCAGGAGGTCCAGGAACAAATGTGTCACCCTGCCGGCGCCGTTCTGAAATGCCATAGCCTGTTTCGGCGGCTGTATGCGTAGCGCTTCATGAAGGATCACTGAGATGCAGTTCCGGATCAGGTCGCTTTTATAAGGGTAGTCCTCCTGGTAGACCACCAGCATTTTCCGGAAAATACTTTCCATAAAAGCCGCCTGCGCGCTATTGAGCGGGATAACCGGGTTGTCGTCCGCGCGGAACAACGGAGAATCGTGCAGTTCGCGGCTGTTCATAAAAGTTTCAGTGAACAGGCAGGCATAGCCATCCGTCCGGTTCACGCGGCTGACCACCGAATGGGGCACTTTCGGGTTCACAAAGAAGAGCACCGTGCCTTTGAGCTCCAGCAATTCCCCGCCATATTTCACGGTCAGGTCGCCGTTGACGAGGCCCATTTTATAAAAGTCCCGGCGGCCCCGGTGGTGCGGGAGTTCCTGCGAAGGCTGCAAGGCATGCACCCGGAAGCCTTTCAGCCGCAGATCTTCCATATTCACACCGGGAATTTCACCTGTCATTCCGCAAAGTTAATAAAATCAAACCGTGGAATGCGGTGTAGCGACCCAGCGAGAAAGGAAAGAACAGAACGTAAACTGGTGTAGGATGAGCTTTACTAAATGCGAGGAATTTTAAATAATACTTTTAAAACGAAAATAGATACTTACGTGAAAAATCCGATGAACTTGACCCCATTTAACCGGTTGATAGCCAGCCGACTAAACGGATACGTCAGCGCCGGATTTTCCACCAGGCACCCGGTATCTTATTACCCTTCTGATTTCGGTAAAGGCTGATTGGAGGTTATTCCAATTCGTCAGATTAATCCAGATGAAGTATTTATCAATTCGTACCCTTCACAAGAATCCAAAATCACTATATTTCTGGCTTATTTATAACGAAAAAGTTTATGCGAAATAAAGAAGGCATTCAAAGTTTTTTTTATCTTTGTATAGACAATGGGAAAATGTGTACAGAAGCGGAAAGGTTTGTGACACGACACGCATTTGACACGCATATTGCATAAATGATTGATTTACAAAAGGATACTTGTGTCTTTTCTGGGCACACTGATTACCAAATACTTATAGAGGTTTGCACCAGCAAGCCTCTTTTCTTTTCCAATTATTTGCAAACAATTTTGTACCAAATTTGCAAACAAATTGGCCTCGGTGCTAGATTCTTTGCTTAACCAAATTTTACCTCTATTAATCTTTTCTCCATTAATCCAATTGGGATACTCTCTTATGAATTTTAGGATAGAAATATCTTCTGTTTTTAAAATTTTCTAAGTGATCGACATTTTAGTTTAAAGATGACTGACTATTATTATCGGAGGGCTGGTCTGGTATCTCAATTTTGAAATTTAGATTATAACAGGAAAAACATCAAAAAATGAGCTCCCGCTGACAACGCTGCAGGAGCTCATTTTTTTGCTCCCTAAGATCATGATCACTAGGCTGCCGGTAGTGTCAGTGGCTTCTGATGAGAGTTATAATGTATGAGTGTATTGCTTTTTTCAAAACACAATAAATATAAAAACAGCCCCCATTGCTGAGGACTGCTTACTCTAACTAACCAATGAACCATCTTACTTCGTTTTCATCATTTTTCCTGAAACGGTATTCCCGCTCATACCGGTAATAGAAACATGGTACAGACCTTCGCTTAAGCCATCGAGGAACAGCTTAACAGAGGATTGCGCCTGATTTATTTCCCTTACGATACGCCCGGTGGCATCATACACTTTTATGGTTTCGCCGCCATCCAGGCCATCAATAATGACATAGTCTTTAGCAGGATTGGGATGTATGCTGATGCTGCTGCCGCTTTCGAAAGACAGCTGCCTTACCTCGCTGTATTCGTAGATACCATCCTTGTCTGTTTGTTTCAGCCGGTAATAGTTGTTACCCCTGAGCGGTGTCTTGTCGGTATAGCTGTAGAC
>NZ_QUZZ01000008.1 GCF_003545695.1 Taibaiella helva
GTGGTGTGAAGCCTGGCACCGGTCCCGTGGATATGGACATACTGGACTACAAGTATACCAATGGCAACCAGCTGGATGCTGTTAGCGACCAGGGCATCGCCGACTACGGCGCAGGCGACTTCCAGAACGGCCACAGCGGCAGCGGGGACTATGCTTACGATGGCAATGGCAACCTGAGCAAGGACCTCAACAAAGGGATCGGTGGTGTTACTTACAACCACTTCAATAAACCTGTAGCGATCGACCTGGGCGGCGGTAAAAAGATCGAGTACAGCTACGATGCCGCAGGTAACAAAGTGCAGGAGCTGGTCATCTATCCCGGCCAGCCCACGAAGCGCACCGACTATATCGGCAACTTCATCTACCGGAACGACACGCTGCAGTACGCCCTTACTGCGGGCGGCCGCACCGTATTCGACTACAGCAGCACAACACCCGTAAAAGAAGAGTATTTTGTCAAAGACCACCTGGGCAATGTGCGCAGCACTATCGACATCATTACCTACGAGATACGCCAGTACCTGGCGACTTATGAAGTGGCCAGCGCCAACCTGGAAGGTATGCTTTTTGAAAAAGTAGGCGAGATACGGGACGAAAAACCTGCCAGCACCGATCCGGGCGATAGTAAGGCCGGAAGGCTCAATGGCGCCGAAGCCGGCCGTGAAGTGGGCACCTCCCTTCTGGTGAAAGTGATGGCAGGCGACCGGGTGGATATGAACGTCAACAACTATTATGAAACCTTTGAAGGCAATACTACCGAGCCGGTGACGGCTGAGCAAATGATGGGAAGTATTATCAGCACACTGACCAATGGCGTAGGCGGCCTTCCCGGTGAAAGTCACAATACCAAATTAGTTAATGAGATCTTTACCCAGGAGAATTTCTCTGCCCTGGAAAACCTGATCCAGGATCAGGGCATCGATCCCGGCCGGCCGCAGGCTTACCTTACCTATGCTCTGTTTGATGAGAATATGAAGCTGGTGAGCGAATTTGCCGGCGCCTACCAGGCGAACGGCAACGGCGCCTGGGGCAGCATCGGCAGCAATGGCGCCAAGGTGATCCCCGCCAACGGTTATTTAGCCGTATATTTGAGCAGCCGTTGGCGCGACCTGCAATGTATCCCCTGCAGCAATATGTTCTTTGATAAACTGAATGTCGAGGTGAGCAAGGGCAACCTGCTGGAAGAAAACCACTATTACCCGCATGGCCTGCCGATACAGCCGCTGAGCAGCGTGTCGACCAACTTCAGGGAAAACCGCCGCAAGTACCAAAGCAATGAATACATCAAGGACCTTGGACTGAACTGGATGGACTTCCAGGCCCGGCAATACGACCCGCAGATCGGTCGGTTCCTGGCTGTCGATCCGCTTGCCGATGCGGGCGGGCAACAGGTATGGAGCCCCTATGCAGCGATGGGCAATGCACCGGAGAGCCAAGTGGATCCGAATGGGGCACAACCTAGTTACTTCAACGTTACTAACTTCCTTCCGCAGATACCTGGCTATATAATTCGTAGTGGTGTTAACAATGCCAATGCGCCGGGTGGAATGGCCGGGTGGATGATGGAGGTTAATCTAGAAATGACCAATTCTTATTTTATTAATAGAATGTTCGGAATAGAAAGTGGTATAACTAGGGAAAGTCTTGAAAAAAATGGCTTCGTTGTTGATCAGGAAGATGCTTATAGCATATCATATCATAAGAATACCCAAACGGATCCCAATGACATAACTTCCCTGACGCAAACTTCTGATATTATAGCAAAATCTTCGGGAACAGATTGGATATCAATAGGAAGTACAGGTATTAGCTCAACGGGAACTTTAGGGAGCGCAGTGGAAAGCGTAGCAGGAACAATAAGATTAAATAAATCAAATTGGTTCAAATCTTATGGTGCACAAAGTTATGAACTACTAGATAGAGGGCGTAGATGGACTAAACAAAATACTTTCAGTTTAGCACGACGAGCGAAAGTTTTAGGACTGGTTACTTTTATCGGAGGTTCACTTCTCGACGGCTATGGTGTAGTTAATTATTACAGATATGGTGGAGAAGATCAAGACCACTTTATTGTGACACCTCATAAAGGTGTCGTTAATTTGGTTGTCGGAGGAATAGGTTTGTTTACAGGTATTCCAGGGGCAATTGGTGGAGCATTTTACTTTGGAATAGATACTTTTTATCCAGGTGGATGGTCTGCTGCAATGGATAATAATTATAATGTATTAATGCAAAACAGACAAGTAGTACAAGGATTTAAATTATTTCCTAAAGAATATTAAGTTTTAAAATAAAGGCAATGAAATTTTATTATATATTTTTTTATAAACTATTCCGACTTTTTAAATCAACGGCAAATGAAGGCTGGGAAGATTGGAAGGCGCTCGTAGCGTTGTGTCTTATTACAGTCCTGCTGCTTGTACAGGGGTATGTTTATTTCTTGGTTTTTTTCCCGGAACTGTCTTTTGACATACCGTATCCGCAGCCCACCTTATTTCTTATTTCTTTTGCTCTATGTTCGATGCACTATTATCTTACTCTTCATAAAGAAAAATGGAAAGCGTACATCGATGTCTACAACAGCTTCTCCAAAATGCAAAAAATTACATCTAGTTTGTTAATGTTTTTTTTTCTATGCCTTATTGTATGTGGATTGTTTTTTTCATTTTATAAATTAAGCCAAGTTAATTGGAGTGTTTATAGAAAATAGATATTTCCTAGTTGGCGGCACTATCCTTTCGTGTACCTGAGTTCTCAGTCTCCTTAGGGACTCTGCGGAAGGCGAGTGAGACGTTCTTTTACCGCAGCGTTTCCTGAAAGGGACGCTACGATTGGTTTCTCCTAAAAAATCTCTTTTTTGATAAGCTGAATGTCGAAGTGAGCAAGGGCAACCTGCTGGAAGAAAATCACTATTACCCGCATGGTCTGCCGATACAGCCGCTGAGCAGCGTGTCGATCAACTTCAGGGAAAACCGCCGCAAGTACCAAAGCAATGAATACCTTAAGGACCTTGGGCTGAACTGGATGGACTTCCAGGCCCGGCAATACGATCCGCAGATCGGTCGGTTCCTGGCTGTCGATCCGCTTGCCGATGCGGGCGGGCAACAGGTATGGAGCCCCTATGCCGCGATGGGCAATGCGCCGGAGAGCAATGTAGATCCGAATGGGACTGTCGCGCATAACCTTACGCTAGCCCGTCTGTTTAATAGCGATATGTTGCCTTCCCGGCGAATTGATTTCTTCCCTACTGCAAATATGTATATGCCTGGGGGCGCATTGTTTAAGAGTGGTATAGGCAGCATCTTTGATGGGAAGAGCTGGGGCGGCTTAACCGGTTCTGCACTGGAAAATTATGTCAACAGCCATGCCACACAAGCAGCAAGTATACTGGGAGAAGTATTTGAGACCGGTGCATTTGCCAGTGTTGGCAGAGCGTTGGAAGAAGGGCAAGCGCAATATGCATCAGCAATGACAAGCTATGAAAATGTGGTTAAAGGAATGGATTTTTCTGTTGACGGCGTTGGTAGTTTGCTGGTGACTTATTCCTTTGAAGGGGATGATGACAACTTAAGGGGTGGAACAAAGAAACAGCGTGACAGGGATCTTCAACAATATCCTGTAGACTTTAGAAGATGGTATCACAAAGATTATAAACCGAGCAATAACCCCGGCCGTGATTCAACCCCTGAAGAACTAGAAGAAATATATGAAGAATGGATAGACCTAGGTAGACCAACCGTTAAATTTGCTCCTTTGCCGATTGGATATAATCCAACAACGATAACCGCTAGAATCCAAATTGGAGTTCGTATTCAAATTGGTATTCAAAATGCAATCAGAGCAATTAGCGATTGGTGGAATGCTCCGTCTACTCCTTGTAATTGTGAGGACGTGAAATGATATTGTATTAAATAATAGTAATAATAATGAAAAACGCATTGTACGAAGCCATTAAATCCATAAATATTCATGAGGTTGATTATGATGATAGATTGGAGTTGCTAAAGATTTTTTTAAACACGGAAAATCCTTTGATTAGAAACCATATAGCCTTTATTTTCTCTGATTTGAATTATGTTCACGCAATCCCAAGTATAATAAAGAAGATAGAGGAGTATGAACTTTATAACAGTAATGGTTCTTTGGTATTTGCTTTAGAAAGTATGGACACCTTGCCATATTTTCTTGATATTATTCGGATATTAAGTAAGCAAGGATATGAAGCACGACTTAGTGCTCTTAATATCATCAGAAAGGATGTTCATGCCGTCTCTGAGCAACAGAAGAAAAAGGCTTTGCGGTTGCTCAAAAAATATAAAGAAAGTGAAATATTGCATGGTGTAGACCAAGGTAGCAATAGCAGCATGCATTTTATTGAGGAGGCCGAACGATTATTGCAATAGTACCTTCTTTTCCGCAGTGTCCCAGCTAGCACGAGCCCTCTCGTGTGCCACCAAGCTTTAGCATCATAGTAAGGGGTTATACATATGCAAGCATAAGTAAATTAGGTATTGTTCCTTTCCGCAGCGTACGCTGAAATTTAAAATAGGTTATAATATTCTTCCTTCTAATTGCCTAAAAAATGGCTTTCCAAAAGGATAGCCATTTTTTTTGAATTTATGCTTAGCAAGCAACTGAAGTGCATCGTAGACAAAATGACGGCGATTGATCGCAAGTTTGAATTGATTCACAAGCAACAATTACGGTAGTGCAAGGCGAAGTATCCAGATTGGATACGCATGGCGCTTGCGTCGCGCATGCTTTTGATTCTGTAGCGCCACCTTGCAGCTGTCCGCCTTCCAGTAAGGAAATTCTGTGCTTGGTTAAACTAAGCTTTTTAATGCTCTTAATTCTTTTTTTCATAAAATGGATTTAAGGTGATCAATTCTTCGAATTTAAGATGGGTTTTTACTATTCATTTAATTCATTAACCTAATTTAACCTCATTTAACCTAGGTATGCTAAAAAGGTAAGAGGCAAAGGGACAAAGCGATTCTTCTCATTTTTTATAGAAATTCTTCTCGAAACATACCAGACCTACATCCTATCTTGCTATTTAAGAAAAGCTGTCAGAAGTAATTCAACCTTTGTGCAAGAGTAAAAATATTATGCCCAATTTGAATGCTACAATGTATAGCCCTGTAATTTGGTTTATACTTGTGCATTTAGAGCACTTATTTGAACTTCTCTTTATTCCTGTCAATCAGTTTTTAAAGACAGGGCATTTTGTACACTAACATGAATATTCGATAGTAAATAGAAAAGCCATTCAAAAGGACTGCACAGAGTGATGCTGCGAAGTCACAGGTCCCTCCGGCAGATGGACCAGCAGCAAGCAATGAAATACATGGAGGGATGGCAAGACTGCTGACACAGACCTTGTGTCGGGCATGCGTTAATTCTTTTGCTTCCCTGCTATTTTTATAAATTTATGCTATAAAAAGCGATATGAATTTTTTAAGAAAGCATTGGTATGATATAGGAGCATTATTGGTAATCCTTATTTTGGCTTTCGTTTGCCTGGATGTCAATAGGCTGTCTCACTACCGGCTTTTAATGTGGCTTAGCTTGGTTTCGCTATTGCTTCACCAACTGGAGGAATACCGGATCGCAGGCACATTTCCCAGCTAGCGCACGAGCCCTCTCGTGTGCCCAACAGGCTTTATCATCATAGTAAGGGATTATACATATCCAAGCATAAGTAAATTAGGTATTATGCCTTTTCTGCGACATATTAGTTCACTTAGAGAGTACGGCAACGATAAATCGGTTCTGCGGTATCCAATGTTGGTTGCGATAGTTGGACAAAACTTCCCCATTTATTTTGTAGGTACCAACAAAATTCCAGAACAATGAGAAAATCATTTTTAGGGCTAATAATTGTTATAGCAATTAGCTGTAACAATTCCATTGAAAAAGAAGAGGCAAGAGAGAAATTGCAGAAAGCGTTAAAGACATCTATTTCCGATAACATTGAAATAACAGACATAAAGGTAACTTCCGCTATGGGAGGGGACTATACTGAAAGCTTTAACGTGCATTTTCGGAAAGAAGAATTTTGTGAAATTTTAAATAAGTTAAAGTTGAGGCCATGTTCCGGTGATTCATCTGCTTATTGCTTTGAGTATAAAACGCTCAATGGAAAGCATGAATATCTAACAAGTGTTTCGTTTTATCCGCAAAGATTAATCGTAAACTACTTCTATATAGAAGAGTAGCAATCGCCAGGCTTTATCATCCTCCTTTATCGCAGCGTCTCCTGAAAGCTTAGTTTTATGGGTAGACCTAAGCCTGACTCCTGGCTGCGATTTTAAAAGATCAAGCCACCCCTCCAAAAAAGACAGGGGTGGCTTTTTAGGTTTCCCGGAAGCTTTACGTCCGGATTTATTGGCACTTGATCACCCGCCATTTTTCATTTCGGGAAAACTCACCTGTATTTTTGGTCACCAGGGTCAGCCGGTAATACTTCTCTGTACTAAAATAGCCCGATGGAACGATCGTATTGAACACGGGTCTTAAATTGAGGTTGCCGGGGATCACGGGCGGGGGCAGGGGCATGATAGCCGTCTGTGTGCTGAAAACGGGCGCGCCCATCATAGGATCGCCTGCTGCATTGCTCCTGACTATCGTCCACCAATACGTGGATTCTGCAACAGACGAAGTCCCGTTTATCGTAATAGGCCCGCTGCTGGCAGGCGGGAAAGTAGGAGAGGCCAGGGTAAAGCCGGGAAAGGTTCTCGACTCCCGGTACAGGTTGTCTATATATAAATAACCCCAGTGCGGTCCGGGAGCGCAATCCGATACCGCAAAGTAAACGGTAATGCTGTCTACCGTAAACAGATCGGGGTTAAAGAACAGGTCTTTTAATTCAAACCGGGCCCATTCGCCGTATTGTATATCCGACACAGACTGGAAGTAATGCCGGCCGCCGATCAGCACCTTATCTTCCCCGATGTGTATGGTCGTGTCGCCGATCAGGTTGCCGGGATTCATGCTTGTCGCCAGGTTATCGCTTTTGCTTACCCACATCGTTATTGCAGGATTCGATCCGGGAGCGGAGCTGTGCCCGTTCTGGCCGATAAATGCAAGGCTGAAGCCCCAGCCCTGGCGGTGCAGGTAATAATTGGCAATTCTGTACGAAACAATCTCGGCGTTGCCGTTCCCTATCTCATCCCCGATCTTTATCGCGAAGGTATCATTAGGACCTACCACATTGGGGAATACTCTTTTAATTTTAGCGCCTACCCAATCATCGTCTCCAGGAGTAACGATCGCGTGCCTGCCCGCTACATAGCCTTCCGTAAAGGAGCTCAGAACAAGGCTGCCACCGGAATTCGGCCCGGTATAAAGCCGCCAGCCGTCCCAGGTTCCCAACTCTACATTGCCATTAATCCCCAGCTGCGCGTTGGTGCTTAGCGGCGCAGAGAGGGTCAGCAGTGCTATTAACTGAATTATTCTTTTCATGATCTGGTTTTTTTATTTGATGATGATTTTTTGGGTTTCCCGGATGCTCTTTTCCCTTTCAAAGGTCATGTAGTATTGCCCCGGAGGGAGGTCGATATCAAAGGAGCACTGTTGCCTGCCCGCAGCCAGGAACTTATTGTTCAGCAGACCGGACACTTTCCTTCCGGCGATATCGGTAAGGTATAAATCGTGCCTGCCTTGCTGAAGGACATTGAAGGTGACGCTGATCTGTCTGCCGGCAGGATTGGGGAACACGGCAAATGAAGAAGGCGCTTCTTCCAGGTAACTTTTGACAATCCTGGATTCCGATGCCAATGAACCTGTTGCTCGCCGGATATAGATTATTGTTGCAATGTCCCTGTTATCGCTATCCCTGTAGTGGAAATACCGGTTCCGGTAGTGATACCCGATCCCTGAAGCTGGCTCTTCCATATCGTACTCATCGTATATTTCTGTGCAGGTAAGGTGCTTGTAGCTGATCCCGTCAAGTTGGACGGCGATGTCAAAGTACTCCTGCTTGGAATACTGATGGGCGGCGAGTTCCGGTAAGTGGGCGATATCATCGAGGAACAGCCCGGCGGGAAAGTATTCCAGCCTTTCGATCGGCCGATAGCCGCTGTTATCGACAGGGGTCGAAAAGAGCTCAGGAGGCTGTTGATGGGGGCTGTTCTGAAGCAGGGACCTGAGCCGGTCCATCTCTGCCATAGTCGTGCTGATTTCCTTTGGCTCCCGGGATACACAGGCAACTTCAGGTTCCTGGGCATATACGGTAACAAAGGACATGGCTGCTACAGTAAGTAACGATTTTTTCATGTGTTTGGAGTTAAGAAGATGAGGAGAATAAATACAGGCCCTGCTTTAGCCGCAGGCTAATCTTCCGGCCTTTGCTGAAATGATCTCTTGCTCAACAGGAGCTTTTGCCAAGATGTACGTTTTTCTTTTTCATGAATTCAGTATTTAGTGTGAGCAATGAAGAATAGCCGGCCTTTATCGCTGCTGTATAACGAAGGAAAACACTTTGCTGCAGATGGAAAAGCCATAATTCACATCCCTGCTATTCCCTGTCATAACTGAGTACTACCCTGACATAATTATGATAATGATCAAAACGAACAATCCACCCGAAGGTGGATTGTTCCTGCGCTGATGGGGCCGGCCGCCGGTACCGGCTCCTGCCAGTCCTGCCTTACGGGTGTTATCCGAGAGTAAGCTCAGGACGTACGTCGGTAGCCAGCAAGGTATGCAGGCCCTGCCGGAGGATCTTATCCCAGGTAGTTGAGCAGCTGTCGAAGCATTCGATCCGGGGCGTCAAACCCTCATGGGTAAACCGGAGCAGGGTTTTTCCATCCTGTTCGGAAAGCTCGAAAATAATCCTTGTCCCTGTCCATTCGTCGATATCCCGGACATAGCGGATCTGGCTTTCGGTGACCAGCCATACTACACGTTCATACGGGACCATCTCGGCTACTTTCTGCGTGGACAGGTGAACGTCCTCGTACCGGTAGGCAAATTCGTCGCCGGGCTTCCCGGAGCTCCCGGTAATAGTGCCCGGCCACCAGTCGGCGGGGCGGTTGATCGCTTCAAATACCTGTGCGGGCGCCTGGTCGACGAGGATCGTTGTGCTGAAATGTTTGTTCTCCATTTTGCTTAGGTTTTATCGTACAAAGCTAGCCAGCCCCGCTATCCCTGCGGGAGGGCAAACCGGACTTCATGGCGGGGCGCATTGGACAAAATGAAACAGAGCGGGGAATAACCGTAACCTATTTGAGACGGCCTGCCGATTATTAATACATAATTAAATTGGGTATTGTGGTATTTACTGTTAAAACAGAGAAGCCTCCTGCGGAGGTGCAGGAGGCTTCTCTGTTTTATATGGCGATCTGCTTAGCGCCTGATCACGATCTGCCGGTTGTAAGAGCGGCCGCCGCCAATCACCTGCAGGTAGTAGTTGCCGTTGGCCAGGCGGCTGATGTCCACTCTGCGTATACCTGAACCGGCCTTATCATCGGCCAGCACAGTGGCGCCCAGTGTATTGATGATACGGAGCCGGTCGAATTTACCGTCGAAGCCGATATCGATATATTGTGCAGCAGGCTGGGGATATACCTTCAGCGCTTTATCCTGCGACAGCACTTCCGCAACGCTTACGGGCGCCGGTGTGTCCAGGAACAATGAGTCGCGCTGGTTGCCGCAGATGCTGCGCATATGGGCCACCTGCTTCAACGTGAACATGCTCTGGAAATTATCTTTGGAATAGTCCATGTAGTTCTCCCACAGGTCGGGCTGGTCATTGGCTGTACCGGCGCCGCAGGTGTTCAGGGTGGGAGAAGGCGGGTTGGCCTGCATGTCGGTCATGGTGGCCTGTGCCGGAGTATCGTCGATACCGTCATCACCTTGCGGCGTGCATTCCTGTCCGGCATCCGGGTCGCCCCAGATGTGCCGCAGGCCCAGGTAGTGACCCACTTCATGTACGGCAGTACGACCCTGGTTACCCATCCCGAAAGAGGATAGCTCACTGATATAGGGATTATTGTTGCCAACCGCATGGTACTGGAGGATCACGCCATCTACCATCTGGGCCAGGCCGCCGGCCTCGCCCGCCGGCCAGTTGGGTGGCAGCGGGTTTACCGGCGGGCGGGCAATGCCCATAATTGCCGGCAGCACCTGCCCGTTGAATTCAATGCGCATATCGGCGATCCAGATGTTGAGGTAGCGGCTCGTATTCCAGGCATCGGCGCCGCCGGCAGCAGTTTTCTTGATCCGTTCGATGCTGCTGATATCACCCATAGCGACAGCTACATCGCCGAAGTACTGGATGGTGGTTGGCGTACGGGTAATGCCTGTGGTCGGATTGCCGTTGGGATCTTTGGTAGCCAGGTGGAACTGGATCTCTGCATCGGCGCTGAGGGGTTTAAAGATCGCGCGCAGGTTGCCGGTGTCGGCATGGCTCTTGCGGTAAGCCTGGTTCAGCACTTTGATCTGGTTCCGGATCACCGAGTCGGGCAGGTTCCCTTTCTGTGTCGCGCCGTTCTGGTAATACACCACATGTACGACCACCGGTATATCGTATACCGTACCCGTAGGCCTGGCCTGGGCATCGGGATTGTTCAGCTGCGCCTGGATACGGGCATCATACTGTTCGCGGAAGCCGGGTGCAGCTTGCTCCATTTGTTTCCATACCAGCTCGAAGCCGCAGCGCGGGATCTTGGGAAGGGATGTTTGTGCCTGGGTTGCAAAAGGAAGGCAGGCAAATACGAGTGGAAACCATTTTTTCATAAATAACATTGCATTTTAAACGTGAGGACGATCTTTTCTATTATTAGCCGATCTGGTTCAGGACACCCGGCGGATGCAGTGATAGCTTCCGGGTGTTGAAGCAAATGTCTCTATCCTATGTTCTTTTTGTGGTTAAAAACAGTGAAATAACGTTAATTAATGTGAAGGCATTGCTTTGGCCGGGAAACCGGAAGCTGTGCGTACCGGCCGAATCGCCTTACCTTTGCTGCAACCAATCAGCCGGCCGGTATGAATTACCAGCAGATGCTTCCTCCCGATGCGCTCAGGGACTATGTCCGTTACTACTGGGTACTGGAATACACCGGTACCGACGGACTGCCGCATAGCTTTTCTCCGCTGGCCGACGGCTGCCCGGGTCTTATTTACCAGCAATCCGATGCCAATGTATTCTTCGACCGGGAAGGAAAGACGCTGCCGCCGGTGTTCCTGTATGGGCAAACCGTACGGCCGGCGGCAATCTGTATGATGGGACGTTTCCGTATGATCGGCGCCTGCCTGTCGCCTGATGCGCTGCGATCTGTTTTCGGGCTGAATGCCGCCGAGCTGACCGATACCTGCACGGACCTGGATGCCATCGCTGCCCGGCGCGGCATACGGCTGTCCGAGCGGCTGCTCTATTCGCTTAATATACCGGCGCAGCTGGGTGTATTATCGGCTTACCTGGAAGAAGAGATCCGGAAAAATAAAAAGCAGGCCGATGCGCTGACGCAGGAAGCGCTCCGGCTTATTCTGCAGTCCGGCGGCGCCATCAGTCTTAAAGAGCTGCAGCGTCAGGCCAATCTTTCCGAACGCAGCTTCGAGCGTAAATTCAACCAATACGTCGGCATCAGCCCCAAGCTCTTTGCCAAAGTATGCCGCTTCCAGTCCTCGCTCAGCCAGCTCAAAAGTAACCGCTACGATAAGCTTTCCGACATTGCCTACGATAACGGCTATGCCGACCAGTCGCATTTCATCCGCACCTTTAAAGAGTTTGCCGGCTATGCGCCTTATGAATTCCAGAGGCAGTCCTATGGTATGGCTGAAAACTTCCCTTTGCTGAGAAATTAATCCCCTGTCGGTTTTATTCTATTTACCGGCTGCCGCTTGCCGCAATTTTGTCAAAAAAAGCAAGCTATGAAACAGATCTGCAGTGTACTGGCCGCATTCCTCCTTTTTGCCTGCTGCGCTTTCGCACCGCAGCCCCGCGACCGGAAAGGCGTAGCCGCAACCACAACGGAAGATGGCGCCGTCAGGCAGAAAGCCCTGAACATCCTGGAAGCCAGGTGCAATTTTTGCCATGCTACCCAGAATCCTTCCAAAGTGTTTACCAAGGACAATATGAACGATCATGCCCGCAATATTTACAAGCAGGTATTCGTATGGCGCAGGATGCCCAAAAATAAAGCCGTAACATTGAGCGCTGAAGAAGAGCAGGCGCTCAAACGCTGGTTGAGCGCGCATACCGAGGTTAAAAACTGACCGGGACCAAAAAATAGCGACCACTTCATCCACTCCATTCTTCGCAATAAAAAATAAAGACCATGTTCACTTTTCCCCGATTACTATTGTTGCTGGCCGCGCTCACGACAGCGCTGATGGCCGGCCTGTTTTACTCCTGGTCCATATCGGTAACACCCGGTATCGGTAAACTACAGGATGCCGCATACCTCAGGGCCTTCCAGGAAATGAACCGGGCCATTCTCAATCCCGTCTTCCTGTGCTGCTTTATGGGCGCGGGTTTGCTGTTGCCTGCCGTTACGATCGCTCATTATGCCGGCCCTGTAAAAACGCAGTTCTGGCTGCTGCTGGCCGCTACGCTTTGCTACCTTATCGGTGTGCTGGTTGTGACTATGGCCGGCAATGTACCGATGAACAACAGCCTCGATGTATTTTCCATCGAAACGGCCTCTGCCACTGCGCTGGCCGAAAAGCGTGCAGGCTTTGAGCACGCCTGGAACCGGCTCAACAATATCCGCACTTTGTTCGCTACCTTATCCGTGCTGCTGGTGATCCTGGCCTGTATGTGGTCCGACGGGCGCACGGCGGCCGGGAAATAACAAGTAATTATATGTTAAACGGTGCAGCGCCTGGTGATTGCCGGTACCTTTATGCTCCTGTTTTTCTAACCAAAACTGAGCTTTTTATGAAAAAGGAAAGAATGGCTTTGCCGAAGTTATCCTTGAAGAAAGTAAGGATCGCCCCTATGGAGCACCAGGAATTGAACCGCGTGCTGGGCGGGGTAACGGGCAACTGCCCGCCACCATCTGCGGTAAGGACGATCATCGGTTGTATGCATCCCACCACTACGGTGCAGCATACTTTTGATTGCTGATAAGGAGTAATCCTGAAACGACGAGAAGTCAAGTTTCCAAAACTTTGACTTCTCGTCGTTTCATATAGTTAAGCTGCTTTTGCCGGTCAGGAGATCAGCAGGAACTCATCCCAGGGCAGCGGCTGGCTTACCGAACGGGAGATGAGGGCCAGGCCGGTGCCGGCGCTGCCGTCCAGCAGGTCCCAGCGGTATTGCCATTGCTCGTCTTTGCCCTGCCATACACGAATACCATGCTCACCCTTCTGTTCCGAGAACCGGACCAGGTCGTCTGTCAGGTTGTACCAGTCTTCCGAACATTGGTAAAAGAGCTTGTCATTGGTGGCATGCCAGAAGCGGCGGTACATCGCAGCATTGCCAGCTGTCCCGTGGCAGAGGCAGGTATCGACCACAGCACCGCTTTCCAGCGTATTCCGTTTGGTACTGTAGCGCAGGATATCCAGGGCCCTTGTGATCCATTTTTCTTCTTTGAACAGCTGACCGCATTCCCACAGGGCGATCGCTACATTCACATCGCCGTAGCACCAGGAAATGCGGCTGGGGGCCGGCGGCTTTCCGTCTATATTGAGGCTGCTCGGGTACAGTGCAATCGGCGTTTCCAGGTCGGGCTTGCCTTCATGATTCAGCACAAATTCCATAGTCTCGTAGATCAGCCGTTTGCACTGTTCCTGCGCCACTCCCGCCTTATAGATCCTGGCCAGGATAATCTGCAGCGAGCAGGTGCCATGGGCCAGGCTGAACGCATCGGTGCCGATCTCGGAAGGCGGATCGGTATGGTAGTAGAACATAGGAACACTGCGGCCTTTGGGCGTCATTACGCTGAAGGCTTCCAGCGAAGACACGAAATGCGCCAGGTGCTCGCGTACATCCTGCCTGCCGGCAAAAGAGACGAGCAGGTTGCAGATGCCCGCGCTGCCGTGCAGGAAGTCGAAATTCCTGGAAGCAAGGTGATAATTGCTTTCGGCTATAGCTGCCGTTATGAAGTCGGAAGCTAGGTCTTCTATATCCAGGTCGATGAACTCGTGTTTGTTGAGATGATGCAGCAGCCAGAAAGGGCCCGAAAGGCCGTTGCAATAGGTAAAGTTGCTGTATTGTGTGATCTCAAGCTTATTGTACAGCTCTTCCAGCAAAGGGACCGCATGGTCGAGGCTGTCGTCGATATACTGCTCATAGTAGAACATATAGAATAGAGCGCCCCAGGCGCCTTTGAACAGGTTGTCGGCGGGGAAAGCCTGGCCTTCCCGGCTTTTGCTCATGGTGAGGATATCGTTGTAGATCAGGGTGTGTTTTTCGGCTGTAGAGATCATTATCTTTTTTTATGGGAAGTTACGGTAATAAACAATTCAGGCAAAGCGGCCAATGGAATGCCGCCGGCAACAAAGATGCAGCGCTTCACTGCAAATCTTTTTCAGTGAAGGGAAGCCGGATACAAAAAAACAGATAGGGGCGAAGCACCGGATCATGAAGCGGGTAAAGGCAGGTAACGTTGCAGCGGCGCCCGCCCGGACCTACCGCCTTTGATCTCCATCAGCTTCTGGCTGCCTACGATAATACTGAAATTGATCTTAACTTCTTTAGTGTAGTAATAGCACTTCCGTTCATGGTCGTATTCGATGGGGAAGCCATAAGCGCGCATTTCTTCGATACGGTCATACATAGCACGTTCACAACAACCCAGCTTTTTGGCCAGCTGTACAGGGGTGCCGGTGCTCTTTGTCCTGATCAGGCTGTTGATCCTGTCCAGGAGGGTTACTTTCTCAAATAACTTTTTCATGTCGGGCATCTTTAAGATAGCAGCGCGTGTTTGGACGGACGCCGTATCTGTGATACAATGGTGTTTGGATGGTTGATAACTGTCAACCCGAAAATAAGCAAAATATCCCTATCCCGAACACCTGTACTTACAGGTAAAAGCCTGGCCTGTCGACATGAATAAAAGCGAATTTTTATATAACTGATACAGAGCGGGATATTGAGACCGCATTGCCGGCCTGGAGCTAAAAAGGGGGAAATATCCCCGTACTTACCTGTAAAACGAGTAATTTTCGCTCTTTCTTAAAAAATAAATCGCGCTTTCCAACCCTGGAGCGCGTTTGTTACTCTATACCCGTAAAGACCAGATTGTGATCAGCGAAAAACTACTATCCGATTGCAGGGCCATGCAGCGGAATGCCCAACGACAGCTGTACGAATATATGGCGCCCCGGTTGTACCCCGTGTGCCGGCGGTACTTGTCACAGCAAGGCGAAATCGAAGAAGCCATGGCCGATGCTTTTTATACCATACTTACCAAGCTCGACCAGCTGCGTGAAACAGCGGCCTTTGAAGCTTGGGCCCGGCGTATTGTCGTCAACTTCTGCCTCGCGGTACTGCGCCGCAGAGGACAACTGCAGGTATCGCTCGACGATCTGAAGCAGGAGCCTGTCCAGGCCGGTGCATGGCCCACCCACCTGGAAGAGGATGATATCCTGCGCCTGCTGAAGTACCTGCCCGAAGGCTGCCGTACCGTTTTCAATTTGTTTGCCATTGAAGGGTACAGTCATAAAGAGATCGCAGCGATGTTGCAGATATCGGAAGGTACTTCCAAGTCGCAGCTCAGCTTCTCGAGGAGCAAGCTGAAAGAATTAGTACAACAATTTTATTATCAAAAAGAGAACTAACAATGGAAGCCCGGGATAACTTCACAGAACAATTCACAAAAGCTGCCCGCAAGCAGGAAGATACTTCCGTCGCCTTTCCATCCATGGAACAGATATGGAGCAAAGTGGAAGAACGGCTGGATGCCGTGCAGGAAGAGGAGCTGCAGCAAAAACGCCTAATCCCCTTCTGGAAAAAAGGGATCGCCGCCGCAGTGCTATTACTGGCAGGCATAGGTCTGATTTATATCATCAGCCGGCCCGGAGATAAACCACAGGATCCATCTTACGCCAGGCAGGACAAAGGCCGGGAAAGGTCGACGGCAGGCAAAGCAACGGTACCTGCTGCAGGTACGGTAAGCACGCCGCCCCTGGTACAGCAAGAAGGGAGACCAGTGCAGCAAAGGAAGACCGTGCGACAGCACTTCATTGCACCGACGAACAGAAGCCATCGTACAGATATTGCCGCCAGAGGCCCCCGGTCGATCAGCGGTCAGGTATTGGACGATCAGGGGAAGGGTGTGCCTGGCGCATCAGTTAAGGTCAAAGGGACTCAGGTAGGAACGGTAAGCGATATCGATGGCTATTATTCACTGGAAGTGCCCGCAGGGGCCGAAGCGCTTCAGATATGGGGCATTGGTATGAAGGAAAAAGAAATAGACTTGTCCAACATCAGCGGACCCGTGATTGCCAGGCTTGACGAACGTGCCGACAATCTTGCCGCAGTGGAGATCTATGGAAAGAAGATCGATAAGCGGGAATCGGTATCCTCGATCAGTAACGTTACTGCCGAGCAGATCGTAAAAAGGCCCATTACCAATCTTATTACGGCGCCCGACGGCAATGCTGCCGGCGTCAATGCAAGCCAGGGCTACTCCCAATCGCGAATGTCTTCGGGTAGCAAGCGGCAGCAGGCACGCGAGCAGAAGCTGGCCTTAAATGAAAAGCCGGGGCATATGAAATTGCCCGAGCCTGTGCCCCCTGCAGGAGCTGTTATTACCAGTGGTGGCGGCCAGCCAGGGACTTCATCCGATATCGTCCTGCGTGGCTTCGGTAGCCTGAGCGCCAGCAATGTGCCATTGATCGTGGTCGACGGAAAGGTATATGAAGGCGATCTGAAAACTATGGATCCTAACACAGTGGCCTCAATGTCTGTGCTAAAGGATGCGACCACAACGGCGCTATACGGCGCCCGGGGCGCGAATGGCGTGATCTTGATCACCACAAAGAAAAACGCAGAGCTACAGAAGACCCTGGTCGGGAAGAAGCAGTCGTTCTTCGGCCGTACCTGGTATAAGGTAAAGAAACTGTTCAAAGGGAAGAAAGGCCGCTACAGCTTCACGCCGGCAGTAATGCCGGAAGCAACCACCGCGCAGGATGATGAAAGCTATAACCCGTTGGTCGAAAATCCCTTCGACAGTCCGGCGCGCGAGCCTTTATCCACCTTTTCCATCGATGTCGATAATGCCGCCTATACCAATATCCGCCGCTTCATCAACAACGGACAGGAGGTGCCCAAAGATGCCGTGCGGATCGAGGAGATGATCAACTTTTTCCGATACCATTATCCGCAGCCGCAGGACCAGCATCCCTTTGCCATCCATACCGAATACAGCGACGCCCCCTGGAACCCGCAGCACCGGCTGCTGAAGATTGGCCTGCAGGGCAAGACCATACCCGAGGCGCAATTGCCTGCAGCCAACCTAGTCTTCCTCATCGATGTGTCTGGTTCCATGAGCGCCGGCAATAAGCTGCCCCTGCTGAAGGCCTCGATGCGCCTGTTGCTGGGCAAGCTCCGCAGCAAGGACAAGGTGGCCATCGTGGTCTATGCAGGTGCGGCAGGGCTGGTGTTGCCGTCCACACCCGGTGATCAGAAAGAAAAGATAGCAGCGGCGCTGGACATGCTACAAGCCGGTGGCAGCACAGCCGGTGGCGAAGGGATACGGTTGGCTTACCAGGTGGCTCGGGAGCATTTTATCAAAGACGGTAACAACCGCGTGATCCTGGCTACTGACGGTGATTTCAATGTCGGCGCTTCTTCCGATGCCGATATGCAGCGGCTTATTGAAGAGCAGCGCAAAAGCAATGTCTTCCTTACCTGCCTGGGTTATGGCATGGGCAATTATAAAGATTCCAAAATGGAGACCCTGGCCGATAAAGGCAATGGCAACTATGCCTACATCGACGATATAGGAGAGGCCAACCGTTTCCTGGTAAAGGCTTTCGGCGGTACGATGTACAGCATTGCCAAGGACGTAAAATTGCAGATCGAATTTAACCCTGCCTATGTGCAGGCGTACCGGCTGATCGGTTACGAAAACCGCAAGCTGCGCACCGAAGACTTTGCCAACGATGCCATCGATGCCGGCGAGCTGGGCAGCGGCCATACCGTTACTGCTTTGTACGAGATTATCCCGGTAGGTATACAAAGTCGCTTTCTTCCGCAGGCAGCTCCTGAGTTGAAATATAAGGGTAACGGAGGAGGAGTGCAAAAGGGATATCCCGGAGAGCTGGCGACCATTCGTTTCCGCTATAAACGCCCGCAGGAAGATAAGAGTTTGGAGATCGTAAAAGCGATCGGGTACCAGCCGGTGCCGCTTGCATCCAGTTCCGGCGACTACAAGCTGGCGGCTGCAGTGGCCTGGTTCGGACTCCGGCTCAGGGATTCCGGCCTGGTACCGGATAAAAATAAAATGCATATACAGGCCCTGGCAGAAAGCAGTCTTGCCGCAAACAACGACGAATACAGTACCGAGCTTGTCCGGCTGATACGCGAGGCAAAATAGTATGTCGGGCATCGAAGGGAAGCTGCTTGCTGCACCAGATTCTTTATGCAGCAAGCAGCTTCCCGGCCGTTCACGGCGCAGCATCATCATGATTAATGGTATATTCGTAGATTCCCAGATGTCTTGCTATGAAACCTGTCTTCTTTTTCCTTTTCGTTTTCTTTTCGGTATACAACCTTCACGCGCAAAAAAAAGCAGCGGAGATCGATTCCCTGATGCAGCGGGCCTTCCGGGCCGGACTCTTCAATGGTAATGTCCTGGTGGCCGATCGGGGCAAAGTCATCTATAAGGCGGCTATTGGTTTTGCGGATGGCGCCAGAACGCTGAAGCTGACAGAGCAGTACCGTTTTCATATCGGCTCCATCGCTAAAGAATTCAACGCCGTTGGCATGATGCTGCTGCAGGAGCAGGGCAAAGTCAGGCTGGAGGATAAAGTAGCCGCTTATTTGCCACAGCTGCCTTCCTGGGCTGATTCGATCCGCGTTCGCGACCTGCTGGGCTATACCAGTGGCTTGCCTGATGTCCGCTGGACGCAGGTCCATTCCGATGCAGATAACCTGCACGACCTGCTACAGCTGAAGCAGCTGGACTTCCCGCCGGGCACCCGTTATGCCTACAACAATAACAATGTATTCCTGCAGCGCAGGATCATCGAAAAGATCACCGGGCTCTCCTTCCGGGATTTTGTAGCGCAGCAATTGCTGAAGCCGCTGGGCATCCGCAATGCCATTATGGATCCTGCGGCTTCTGATCCCCTGGTAGCGCATAGTTTCGACAATAATGGAAAGGAAGATGACCTGTCGGTTCCCATATCCGGCTGGTTGGCGGTAAACCTGGACGATTTCTATTGCTGGGCGGAAAGTATTGTGAACGGTAAGTTGATCTCCCCGGCATCGACCCGTTTCCTGCTGCTGCCTTACCCTCCGAGCAGGCAGTCAGGACTGGGTTTCAACGGGGAGATGAAGGGTGACCAGATCGTCAATTTCATACATGATGGTTCGGCCAGGAATTACCAGGCCTTGCTGGTATGCCGCCCGCAGGAAGGGAGAACGATTATTTTAATGACCAATAACCGGCAGGATAATCTCGGTGATTTTCATCGCGCCATTCAGGATATACTGGACGGAAAGCCATATCTGCAGCCGAAGAAGCCGGTGTTCCCATTATTACAGTCGCAGGTGGATAGCCTGGATGGTGAGCAGATCTTATCGCTGTATCGCCGGTTGGAAAAAAAATACAATGCCGACTATGCCTTCGACAATGAATATACCCTGAACAATCTTGGCTATTACCTTTTGGGCAAAAAGCGGGTAGCGGATGCAATCGTGATCCTTGCTTACAATACAAAGCTGTTCCCCCATTCGGGCAATGTGTTCGACAGTCTTGGCGAAGCTTATTATACAAAAGGCGATAAGCAAAATGCCTTGCTGAATTATAAGCGTTCGCTGGCCCTGGATCCCGCTAACACCGCGGCGAAAAAGATCATCGCCGAGCTGGAGCGTTGAGTCCTGGATATTAGATATTCGACCTTAGGCGTTGAATGTAAAGTATCAGGTAATAGGCGCTGGGTATGAATTTTGCAATTTGGTCATTGGAATTTTTTTATTGGATATCGGAATTTGGTACTTGAAATTTGATCCTAAAGGGCTTTCACCGGGCTGCCGGTCCAGGCGGTTTGCGGGGCCAGCTTTTCGCCTTTCATCACCAGCGATAAGGGCTCCAGCTTTACTTCATCGCCGATCTCGCTATCGTACAGGATAATGCTGCGTGCGCCAATGCTGCAGCGTGCGCCGATACTGACCGGGCCGACTTTCATGACCCTATCCTCGAACAAGTGTGTTTGTGGCCCGCAGTCTTCGTTCAGCGCCGCGTCGTCGCCGATACGTACCATATCATGCTCGGTGATATCCGTCGTGTTCAGCCATACCCGCCGGCCGGTCCTTACACCCAGCAGGCGCAGCGCCCAGGATAGGAAGGGCGTACCTTTTAAGTATTCCAGAAAGAAAGGTACGGCCAGTGCTTCGTAAGTGGTAGTAATGGCCTCACTGCGCCATACCTTATGCGTCCACATCGGCTTTTGTTCCTTGATGTAACGGCCAACGGTGATCCACTTCAACAGAACGGTAGTGAAGAAGGCCGGTAATCCCATGTAAAAAAGGTAATAGAATGGCAGCTTGGGCAGTTCGCGTAGAATTTGCGACAGGCTGCGTTCCTTGACCAGGTCGTGGCAATAGGCGACGAACAGTACGCTGCAGCAGATGATCACTGTTTCGGGCAGGATAATGCGAATACCTTCGATGAAGCCGCGCGCCAGCCGGCGCCACCAGGAAGGATTGGTGGTAAGCGCAGCATCGTAGCTGCCGCTGTCCTGGCGTTTGGGCAGAGCGATCGCGGGCGAGCCGAACCAATCGCCGCCGGCCTGTCCTTTCAGCTGCTCTTCCGTAGGCGGGACCGACAGCACACCGATCAGCATATTGTCGCCCAGCTGGTAGCCCTGCGGTATCAGCGCGCTGTTGCCGACAAAGCTGCTGTTGCCGATGCGGGTCTGCCCGAGGATCAGCCGCTGTGCCCTGATGTCTTCTTCACCCAGGCTCACGGCATCAGCGATGAAAGAGCCTTCACCGATCTCCAGCATTGTGTGCGTGACATTGCTGGCCGTGGAGATTTCGGTATTGCGGCCGATGCGCGCACCCAGCATCCGGAAGAAAGAAGAAACGTATACCGTGGCGAAGATGGGGTGCAGCACGATCAGCGATATAGAGATCAGCTGGTCGGACAGCCACTTGCGCACATAAACGGCGCTGAGCACAGGGTAGGTGCCGGGTTTGATATTCCGGAGCAGGAGCCGCGACAGCAGCACGGTTTCTATGGCATACAGGATCACATAGAGGATCGTCAGCAGCGGTACATGGATAAAATAGCTGAAATTATAGTCCGGTGCGCTGAGGTCAAGATAGTTGAGGATCTCGATCACGGGTATCAGCGGCAGCAGGATGATGATGGGAAAGGCAATCAGCAGCAGGGTATAGAGCAGACCGTAACGCTTGCGTTTCAGGTAAGAGCTGGGCAGGGGCTGCGGCAGCTCCTCCGGCTTGCGGACGCCTGTACGCTCGGCAGGACTGCCCTTCCATACTTCACAGGCTTTTATCGTCTGCCCGCTTTGCAGGTGGCTCAGGTCCTGCAGCTCGCCCCAGTCTTCCACAACTGTGCCGCCTGAAAGTACGGCGCTGCTGCCGATATAAGCATGCGCACCGATACGGATCTTCCGGAACCGGATCATGCCGTGCTCTACCGTCACATTGTTCAGCACCACCTGTGAGCTGATGCTGGCGTCGGCACCTATTTCCAGCAGGTCGTGCGCCCCTATGGTGATCGAGCTCAGCTGGGCATCGGGGGCAACCTTTGTACCTAACATTCTAAGGTATACCGGATAGATCGGAGTACCGTTCAGGAACTGGGAAGGCACCAGCCGCTGGATATTGCTGGCCAGCCAGTAACGGAAATAGTAAGCGCCCCACAATGGGTGATCGCCTTCCTTAACCCTGCCCAGCAACAGCCACTTGCAGCCGACAGACAGGAAAGAAAAGAAAGGTGGGATAAGGCAGAAGAGGCAAACAGCTGTCAGCAAGGCCCAGCCCCGGTTGTCGTGCCCGCTTTCGGTCCTGGCCACCACATAGTAATACCCGAGATAGGGCACAAAGATCTGGATCGCGAACAGACCGTAGATCACCAGCAGGGACAAGGCCTGGGCTAATCCACAAAGGAAATACCGTAAGGGCGGCACCTTCCGGAACGCTTCCTGCGGTGGCGCTTGCCCGGTTTTTGCTTCAGCCTGTTCCCAGGCCTTGATCAATGCGCTGACCGGCCTGTTGGTATAGATATCTTTCAGCGAAGCCTGCGGGACATGCGCCTCTTTGCGAAGCCAGGAGGCAAAAGTGGCCGCCAGCAGCGAATGCCCGCCCAGGTCGGTGAAAAAATCTGCTTCCGGGCCTATCTCCCTGCCGGGAAATACGTAACGTAGCCCTGCCATCACCCTTTCGGCCAGCGGCGCGTCCGCATGCACCTCGATAGTTTCCTGGGCTTGTACTTGTGATAATAAGTCCGGTACCGGTAAGGTTTTGCGGTCGATCTTCCCGCTGGGCAGGCGGGGCATCTTATCCAGGCTGACGATGGTCAGCGGCACCATATAAGGGGGCAATACTTTCGCGAGCTCGGTCCGGGCCGCCTGCTCTTCCCAGGGCCGCCCGGCTTTCAGGGTAACATAGCCGACGAGCTGATCCTGCATATTGGCATCTTTCTTTAGCGCTACAGCAGCGGAAGCCACCGGCTCCAGTTCATTGAGCCGGGCCTCGATCTCGCCCAGCTCGATACGGTAGCCCCGTAGCTTCACCTGGTCGTCGAGGCGTCCGTGGAAATCGATGCTGCCATCTTCACGCATCACTACCGCATCGCCGCTCAGGTAAATGCGGTCGCCGGGAAGCGCTGCCAGCGCGGCGGGCTTCGTCCTGAATTTTTCCAGGGTTAGTTCCGGCCGGTTCACATAGCCTTCGCATACCCCAGGTCCCGAAATGATCAGCTGGCCTTCGCTGCCGGTGGGCAGCAGGTTGAACTGCTCGTCGATCACCGCCAGGTTGTAATTGGGCAGCGGGCTGCCTATGGTGATGGGATCGCCGGGCCGCAGCGCGATCATCGTGGTGGTTACGGTCGTTTCCGTGGGGCCGTAGCTGTTGTAGAAAACATTCTTGCCTGGTTTGCTCCAGCGGTTCAGCACCGCTGTAGTGCAGGCTTCCCCGCCGGCATTGATCAGCCTGAGCGTGGGAATATCGTCGTCGATTACGGCGAGCAGGCTGGGCACGGCATGCAGTATCGTGATCTGCTGCGCACGCAGCGTATCGCTCAGCTCGTCGATGGATTTGGCTGTTGTCGCATCGGCCACCCATAGGGTAGCGCCCGCCGAAAGGCTGATCCAGGTTTCCTCGCACCACATATCGAAGGACACGGAAAAGCCCTGGTATACGATGTCGGTATCCCTGATCTGCAGCACACTTTGTTCCGAGCGGATCAGGTGGCAGATATGCCGCTGCAGGATGGGAATGCCTTTGGGCTTGCCGGTGCTGCCCGACGTGTACAGCACATAGGCTCGATCGTCAGGTCCGGGTCCTTTGGGTACACTTATCGTTTCCGGTATCTCGTCCTGGGCAGGAACGCGGTATACGGGGCAAGACAGCACCGGATCGCCGTCGCTGAAGCAGGCAGCGGCGCCCACTTCTTCCAGCACGATCTGTACCCGCTCTTCAGGCATTTCACGGTCCAGCGGTACATAAGCTGCCCCCGATTTGACAATGCCCAGGATCAGCGCATGGAGCGCCAGCCCCCTGCTTTGCCACACACCTACCGAATGCCTGCGGCCGATCCCCCGTGCCGTGATATATGCAGCAATGGCATCGCTCCAATGGTCGAGCTGCGCGTAGCTTAAACGCGTGTCATTAAAGACCAGCGCGGTTTTCCCGCTGTACTGCGCCGCCGCTTCCCGGAAGATGCCGGCGATAGTTTCTTCCCGGATCAGATCGGGGCGGTGGTCCCCCTTTAAAAGACTTGTGGAAAGCATAGGTTGGTGTTACAGGGTAAATTTATAGTATTTTTTCAAGCTTTACCCTGCCGTTCATTTTGCCGTATTTTCATTAGTTTGTAAATTCGGCCTTGCGAAAAACCAATAAACATTCAGGAAGGATTTATGAAGGTTCATGTATTTTATACAGAAACATCTTCTGAGGTAGGGCCGGAGGTTTATACCCGATTATTGCAGTCGTTTCCGGAAAAGATCAGCACAAAAATTCAGAAATATACCGGCGAGAAAGAACGTCGTCAGCGTACTGCGGGCAAAGGCTTATTGCGTTATGCCCTGAAAAAGCTGGGCCGCTATCCTGCCGTATCGCTCGATGACTACGGCTATACCGCCCTTCACCAGCCCATACTGATCAATTCGGACATCCAGTTCAGCATCAGCCACAGCGGTAACCTGGTACTGTGCGCCCTGGTAGAAGGTGAAGGAGAAAAAGTGGGTATCGATGTAGAGCGGCTGAAGCCGGTGAAGCTTGAGCTGATGAAATTCTATTTCGATCCCGATGCCTGGCAGGAGATCGTCAATGCTCCCGATAATACACTGGCATTTTACCTGCACTGGACCATGCGGGAAGCCGCCATCAAGGCTTCCGGCCTCAGCCTGGAGCAGATGGAGCTCTCGGCGATAACGACGGAAGACAATACGATATTGCTCCGGGACGAGCTGTACTACAGCCGTATCTTGTCGCTCCGCTACGACTATGTGGTCTGCCTGGCTTCCGATAAGGAGATCGAAGCCGTTGCGCTTACCGAGCTGAAAATGGAAGAGCTTTTATAACATGGGCTGGTAGCGGCGTTGCTTGCAACGCCGCTACCAGCCCATGTTCGCTGAATATACCTTTAGGATCTGTATTGCTTAAACACCGTGCTGGCGGTATGTCCCCCAAAGCCGAAAGTGTTGTTCAGTGCATATTCCAGGGACTGCTGTAGCGGTTTGCCCAGCACCAGGTTCATGCCTTCCGGCAAGGCTTCATCCGGGTGGGCCGTATTGATCGTAGCGGGAATGATGCCCTGCTGCACAGACAGTGCGGTGATGATGCTTTCTACTGCGCCGGCTGCGCCCAGCAGGTGCCCGGTCATCGATTTCGTAGCGCTTACGGGTACGGCATAATCGCCGAATACCTTTTTGATCCCCACGAGCTCGCTGATATCACCCTGCCCGGTCGAAGTGGCATGGGCATTTACATAGCCGACCTGTTCCGGGCGGATACCGGCATCCTTCAACGCTCTTTGTATGCCCAGCATCGCGCCGATGCCATCGGGCGGCGTTCCGGTAAGGTGATAGGCATCTGCAGCCATACCGCCGCCTGCCAGCTCTGCATAGATCTTTGCGCCCCTTTGCAGGGCATGTTCCAGCTCTTCAAGGATGAGCGCGCCACCGCCTTCGCCGATCACAAAGCCATCGCGATCGCGGTCGAAGGGACGGGAAGCGCCTTCGGGATCATCGTTCCGGCGGGATAAAGCCTGGGAAGCATTGAAGCCGCCTACAGATGAAGGAGTAATGCCCGCTTCTGAGCCGCCGGCGATCATCATCGTCGCCTTACCCATACGGATGGTGTCGAAAGCATTGATGAGCGCAGTATTGGAGGAAGCGCAGGCCGATACTGTGGCATAGTTGGGACCGTGCAAGCCGTGACGAATGGAAATAGCGCCTGCAGCGATATCGATGATCATCCGTGGAATGAGAAAAGGGCTGAAGCGGGGCGTACCATCGCCTTCATAATATTCCTTCAGCTGCTGCTCAAAGGTGCCAATACCCCCATTGCCCGAAGCCCAGATCACACCCACTTCATAGCGTTCTTCTGCGCTCATGCTTTTAAAGTCGAGCCCGGCATCGGCTATCGCCTGGTCGCTGGCCGCGATCGCATACTGGGTGAAGAGATCGTATTTCTTCAGCTCTTTCTTTTCCATGTAAGCTTCGGGGTCGAAGCCTTTTACTTCACAGCCGAAGCGGGTTTTGAATTTCGATGCGTCGAAACGGGTCAGGAGGGCGGCGCCGCTTTTGCCGGCAAGGATATTGGCCCAGAACGATTCCACCGTATTGCCCAGGGGCGTTATGGCGCCCAGGCCGGTAATCACTACTCTTTTCATAACAGGTTTGTTTAAATATAGCGCCTTTGGCTAATGATCCGATAAGACCACTGCGGGCTTCGCCTGCTTTCTTTTTGCGGCAAGCAGCAGTAAAGGTAAGGCAATCAGGAACACACTGCCGATCACAAGGTAAGCATCGCTAAAACTCAATAAGCTTGATTGCCGTCCGATGCTGGAGTCTATCGCTTTAAGCGCTTCCTGCCTGGCTTCGTTCCAGGCGGCTCCTTTGCTCATAAAATACCGGGTCATCTGCTGCAGGCGCCCGGTCGCCAGCATGTTGTCCGGGGTAAAATGAGATACGAGGTCTGAACGGTGCACAGCATTGCGATTAGCCAGGTAAGTATTGACCAGGGCCAGGCCGAAGGAGCCGCCGAGCTGCCGCATCATATTGTTGAGCGCAGCGCCCTGCGGCATATCTGCCGGTGGCAGCGTCGATACGGCCAGCGTAGTAAGCGGTACCGTAACGATGGCCAGCCCCAGGCCGCGCCAGACCAGCGCTGTGGTGAGCAAGGGCGCCGAGGCATCACCGTTCATCCGGGACATCTGCCAGCTGAACAAGGCAAAAAGAAGAATGCCTGTAGCGATCATGTAGGCCGGCGCAACGCCTCTCTGCAGCAGCCTTGCCGAAAGGATCAGCCCGGCTATGGCAATACAGGCCCCCGGCAGCAGCAACAGGCCGGTCTGCGTAGGGGTGAAGCCCAGCAGCCGCTGTGCAAAAACCGGTGTGAGGAACACGGAACTGAACATACCTACCCCGGAAATGAAGGTGAGCACGGCGGCGATCGCAAGGTTCCTGCTTTTGAGCACCCGCAGGTTGACCACAGGCTTCTCTGTGCGCAGCTCCCACCAGATAAACAGGACCAGGCCGATGGTGGCAACGACGCTCAACCCGACGATATAAGGCGTTTCAAACCAGTCTTCCGTTTCGCCGCGTTCCAATACCGTTTGCAATGCGCTGATGCCGATAGCCAGCAGCAGGATGCCCGTCCAGTCTACCTTCCCCGCTTTCTGCCGTATCAGCGGCTCATGCAGCAGGAGGAAGCAGGAGCCGGCCACCAAAAGCCCCAGCGGCACATTGATATAAAAGATCCAGGGCCAGGAATAATACTCGGTAATATAGCCGCCCAGGGTAGGGCCTATGGTCGGTCCTACGAAGACACCGATGCCGAACAAGGCGCTGGCAACGTTCTGCTTTTCCCTGGGGAACAGCTCGAATACGATGGCCTGGGATACCGAGAGCAAAGCCCCGCCACCCAGGCCCTGCAGGAAACGGAAGGCTACCAGCATCCAGATGTTGGTAGCCTGTCCGCACAGGAAAGAGCATAAGGTAAATGCCAGTATCGACCCGATATAATAGTTGCGGCGGCCCAGCTTTACAGCCAGGAAGCTGGTGATGGGTATGATGATCACGTTGGCGATCGCGTAAGAGGTGATCACCCAGGAAGTATCTTCCAGCGTGGCGCCCAGATTACCGCTCATGTGCGATAAGGCAACATTCACGATTGAAGTATCGATGAGCTCCATCATGGCCGCCAGGATGACTGTGACCAACAAAACTTGCTTCTGCATTTATTATACCGATCGGTATATTTTTAGGTTTTAAAAAAGATCAGGCATTGGCGCGACTGGCATTCACGGCCGCAAAAGCACCCTGAGGATCGGCATGGAGCAGCTGGTAGATCTGTTCGGTAGCGCCTACACGGATCTCATACTCGTCTGCAGCCAGGGCCGTCATCAAGGCATCTGCTACAGCCTGCGGCGGTATCCCTTGCTCTCCGCCGATTTCTTTGGAAAATTCGGTGTTCACCAGGGGCGGCATCAGCTCGAATACTTTTATGGCGCTTGTCTGGCTCAGCGTAAAGCGCAAGCTTTGCGTGTAGGAATGCAGTGCAGCCTTGGTATCGGAATAGGTGGGGATATTTACACCGGGCACAAAAGCCACGATAGACGTTACATTGACGATGGCGGCTTCGGGTTGGCGCGATAGCAATGGCAGCAGGCGTTCGTTCAGGTCCAGTACGGAGAAATAATTGGTCTGCATTTCAGCCTTCGCCTTCCGGGCCGCGTCTGCCTTATCGTTCAATGGATAAGCATAAGCATGGCCCGCATTGTTGATCACCAGGTTCAGCGCAGGGAATTCTTGTTCCATACGCTGTGCCAAAGCCTGTATATCTTCTGCCTTTGCGATGTCGTTAACGATGGTCGTTACTTTGCCCAGCTGGCCGGCTGCCTGTTTCAGGCGTTCTTCGTTCCTGCCGGTGATAATCACTTCATTTCCTTGTCCGATCAGGGCGCGGGCGATCTCCAGGCCTATGCCTGCGCTGCCGCCGGTAATCAATACCGTATTGCCGCTTGTTCTCATTTTCGTTTTGATTTTAAATGATGAATAATAATTGTTATTTCCCGCAGTGTCGCTGCAAGGATATTTCCTTTTCTTTATTTTGCCCACTGAGGCAAATGGACATCTGTATGGCAGGGAATGGCATCTTACCGGTGATGCAGGTTTTCGATCACCATAGCAGAAGCTCCGCCGCCGCCATTGCAGATAGCTGCCACGCCATACCTGCCACCTTCCTGCTGCAGCACGGAAATAAGGGTAGTGAGGATGCGCGCGCCTGAAGCGCCTATCGGATGGCCGAGGGCTACGGCGCCGCCATAAACATTAACCTTATCGGGATCCAGTCCCAGCAGCTGCTGGTTGGCCAGGATTACCGCTGCGTATGCTTCATTGATCTCCAGGTAATCGATATCGTTCAGCTGCAGACCGGCGCGTTTCAGTGCTTTGGGTATCGCTATGGAAGGCGAGGTGGTAAACCATTCCGGTTCCTGGGCCGCGTCGGCAAAAGATAAGATACGCGCCAGCGGCTTCAGCCCGCGTGCCTGCGCGACCTCGCCGGAGGCCAGGAGCAGCGCAGCTGCACCATCGTTAAGGTTGCTGGCATTGGCTGCGGTAATGGTACCGCCCGTCTCAAAGGAGGGCGTCAGTTTGCTCATTTTTCCCGGGATCACCTTGTCTACATCTTCATCACGGTCGATGATCGTATCGCCTTGCTTCCCGTGAAAGGTTACCGGCACGATCTCGCGGGTGAACTTACCTTCCCTGGTGGCCTTCGCGGCTTTTTCGTAGGAAGCCAGCGCATAGGCGTCCTGTGCTTCCCGGCTCAGCTTAAAGTGTCGTGCCGCGAGCTCGGCAGCATTGCCCATATGGTAGTCGTGGTAAGCATCCCAGAGACCGTCGCGGATCATGCCGTCGGTGAGCGTGGCGTCGCCGTATTTCTGGCCTTTGCGCAAAGGCAGGTAGTGCGGGGTATTGCTCATGCTTTCCATGCCGCCGCTGATCACCAGCTGCGACAGGTCCAGCTGTATCTGCTGTGCGGCGATCATAGTGGCTTTCATGCCGGAGGAGCATACCTTGTTGACGGTTGTGCTGTCTTGGGTCGCGGGAATGCCTGCAAAGATAGCAGCCTGGCGTGCCGGGGCTTGGCCAAGTCCGGCTGAGAGTACATTGCCCATATAGCTTTCGTCGATCAGTGCAGGGTCTATGCCGGCCGCGGTATAGGCGGCTTCTATGGCGATGGCACCCAGCTCGGTCGCTTTAAAGGAAGAAAGGCTGCCCATGAGGCCCCCGATGGGCGTACGTTTGGCGGAAACGATGAATACTTCTTTCATAAGATCAGAGGGAAATGTTTTCGATAAGTATAGCGGTGCCCTGTCCTACGCCGATGCACATGGCGGCAATACCGTAACGGGCTTTGCGCCGTTGCAGCTCCAGGGCCAGGTGCCCTGTAATGCGGTTGCCCGAGCAACCGAGCGGATGGCCGATAGCGATGGCACCGCCATTCACATTTAGCTTGGCTTCCGGAATGTCCAGCTCTTGCATGCAGCAGAGCACTTGTGCAGCAAAGGCTTCATTGATCTCGAACAGGTCGATATCGCCGATGGTCAGGCTGGTTTGCTGCAGCAGCTTGCGGACAGCAGGTATGGGACCGGTTCCCATAATGTCGGGATGTACGCCGGCAGCAGCGGCGGAGACGATACGGGCCAATGGGCGCAGGGAAAAGCGCCCCAGGACTTCTTCAGACGCGACCATCATCGCGCTGGCGCCATCGTTGATCCCGCCGGCATTACCCGCCGTCACGGTGCCGTCGGCACGGAAGGCTGTACGCAGGGCACTGAGCTTTTCCATAGAGGTATCGGGGCGTACGGCTTCATCCCCGGGTATACCGGCTGTTTCCTCTACACCGGGAACGGCGATCAGCTCGTCTGCAAATTTTCCTTCCTGCCAGGCGGTCAGGTAACGCTGGTGCGACTGCAGGGCATAGCGGTCCTGCGCTTCCCGTCCAATAGCCCAACGTTCAGCAACTCGTTCCGCAGTCTCGCCCATGCTGAACGGGGAGTAGGTCTTTACGAGCTCCGGGTTGTAGAAACGTGCACCCAATGTAGTCTCAGCCATTTGCTGGTTACGGTCGAAAGGCTTTGTCGCTTTGGAAACGACCAATGGGGCACGGCTCATGCTTTCCACGCCACCGGCGATCACCAGGTCGGCCAGGCCCGTGCCGATCTGGGTAAAGGCATTGATCACCGATTGCATGCCGGAAGCACAGAGCCGGTTGACGGTGTAAGCCGGAACGCTTACCGGCAAACCGGCACGCAGCGCAGCAAAGCGGGCAATGTTGCGGTTGTCTTCGCCGGCCTGGTTGGCGCAACCGAAAATGATCTCGTCTATTGCTGCTGGTTCTATGCCGGGATGGCGTTGCAGCAAAGCTTCCAGGGTATAGGCCGCCAGGTCGTCGGGTCGTATGCCGCTGAGCTTGCCGCCATATTTCCCTACCGGGCTGCGTTGGTAACCGGTGATGTAGGCTGCTTTCATATTTTATACCGATCGGTATATTTTTAAATAAAAAAAATCAGAACAAGTCTTCGATCATTTGGGTAACGGATTTCATAATCGCCTTCCGGTATTCGGGTTTCCCGGTCAGGTTAGCGATCATGATCATCCCCTCGATAGTAGCCATTATGGTTAAAGCCACCTGCTCTGGGTTTACTTCTTTTGCGATCTCGCCGCTTTGTATCCCTTTTTCAATCAGGGTAACAATGCTTTTCTTCCAGCTCATAATGGCTTCCCTGGCTTTCTGCTTTAGCTGCGGATGCGTATCGTCGGCTTCTATCGCCGTATTCAGCATAGGACAGCCGCCTTCGGGAAAGGGAAATTTCTGGAAATGTGTATAGACGTCGGCATAGGCCATCAGCTTGCCTTTAATGGTTTGCTGCTTCGCTACTTCCGTGCGCAGAATAGTGCGCACCTTGCTGATATTATAGTCGAACACGGCAAGGGCTACTTCATCTTTACCGCCGAAGTTGCCGTAGATGCTGCCTTTGGTAAGACCGGTGGCATGGGTAATATCCTGCAGCGAGGTACCGGCGAACCCTTTTTTGTTGAAAAGGGACGCAGTTTGTGCAATGATATACTGTTTTGTTTTTTCAGCCTTGGTCATGATGGGTTGCTACTGATTGACGGGACAAAATTATACCAATCGGTATTATTTGCAAAATAATATTTGCATAGCGCTATTGAGCGGCTCGATAACCTTTCTCTCACTGTGTACTTTTTCTCCCAGCGGCGTAACGCCGCTGCGGTAGCTTTTTTTTATAACATTCCCTTTGTCATGCTGAATGGAACTTGCGCAGCATGCGGAATGAAGTATCCCCAATGCTTATTAATGGCTTGAGATACTTCGGTTGCTGCGCAGGCTTCAGTATGACAAAAGGGAGTGTTGCAGTATACAATATTGCTCACAGAGACACTAAAATTTTTTCACTGTGACTTTTTCTCGCGGCAGCGCAAAGGTGTTGTGGTGGTTTTTTATAACATTCCCTTTGTCATGCTGAATGGAACTTGCGTAGCATGCGAAACGAAGCATTCCCAATGCTTGTTAGTGGCTTGAGATACTTCTGTTGCTGCGCAGACCTCAGTATGACAAAAGGGAGTGCTGCAGTATACAATATTGCTCACAGAGACACTAAATTTTTTCACTGTGACTTTTCTCGCAGCGGCGCAGCGCCGCTGCGAGAAAAGCTAAACTTGTGTCTTTGTGCCTTCGTGAGAAAAATAAAAAGCTACCGTGCGGAACTATTGCTCAGAGCTGCTCAGGCAGGCTGTACTTGCGGCCGGTATTCTGCTGCTTCAGCCAGGAGACCAGCGGCTGGAAGTAATCCAGCATGGCTTTGCCATTTAGGTCGTCGCCGGTGGAGGCCTTCAGCACTTCGCGCCAGTCTTTGGCCGAGCCGTTTTCCAGTATGGTCTTCAGGAAGCTGCCGATCTCCTTGTTGCCATAATAATTGGTCGCCTGTGGGGCCTGCTTCAGGATGTTTTTAGCAATATGATTATGCAACTGGTACAGGATCACATAAGATAACGCATAGTCATAGTACTGTGCAGGATCGTCGTTGATATGTGTCTTGGTGGCAGCATCACAATACGCTTCACCACGTTCGGCAGGTGGTACAATACCCTGGTATTTTTTGGCCAGCGCCCACCAGCGCTTATTGAACTGGTCGGGAGGAAGGTTATTGCTGTACAGCTCTTTTTCAAAATTGCTCATGGTACCGGAGCAGAAGAAAATGAACACAACGGTATTCATGGCTTCTTTCAGCAGCGATTGTACACTGTCAGTCTGTACACCGGCATCAATAAGCCCGCGGCCCACAAGGTAAGGCTTTTGCATGGCCGCCAATCCCATCATGCTGCCAACAGCTTCGTGATAGGCCCTGTTGGCGCCTTCGCGCAGCAGCATCGGCACTTTGGGATTACTGTAGGACAGGTAATAGTAGATGTGTCCCAGCTCATGGTTGGCAGTCTCGAACCATTCGGCATTCGGCTCCACGCTCATCAGGCTGCGCACGTCCTTATCGAGGTTCATATGCCAGGCCGAGGCATGGTTGTTCTTTTTTACCGCAGAATCGGCAGGGTAAGGATACAGGCTGGATTTGTCCCAGAAAGATTGAGGCAGCGCCGGGAAGCCCAGGCTTACATACAATTTTTCTCCTTCTTTCACGATCCATTCGGGCGTTTTCTTGCCCAGCACGCTGTCGAGGTTAATGCCCTTCACGTTGACGATCGCGCTCCAATCCTGTCCCCAGCGGTTGCTGAGCCAGTGCGCGGGAATATAATCGGGCACTTCTTTTACGCTGTATTTTCGGGCCAGCTCATAACGCATATAGGTATGCAGCTCGCGGTACAGGGGCCACAGATCGGCCATCAGCTTATCCATGGTCTGCATCATCTCATCGGCGTTCATGCCATAATCGGATACCTGGTAGGCAAAGAAATCTTTGTAGCCCAGTGCCTGCACGGTCTTGTTGCGCAGCTCGCGGAGGTTGACCAGGCCGCTTTTCAGGGTCTTGCCTACTTCTTTGCTGGCATTCCAGGCGGCGAGGCGCTTGTTGAGGTCGGTCGCAGATTTAAGGATATCGTCGATCTCGTTGGTCGAAACTTTTTTACCCTCCAGCAGGTACTGGTAGCCGTACAGCTTTTGCGTCTGATCGCTTTCTGCTTTAATGCGTTGTTTCACCACATCGGCGATAGTCTGCGGATTATTGGCGGCGAAATACAGGATATGCTCCAGCTGCTTTACCTGTATGGGCGTAAGCTGGTCTTTGATCGCCAGGAATTTCTTTGCCTGTTCGATATTGGCCGCGCTGCCGGTAAATTCGGCTGTAGCTTCATCAGCCTTTTGCTCGGCCAGGGCATTGATGCTGTCGCCGGGTTTGATCTCGATATTGGCCTTCCAGTGAGCTTCGGAAGCGCTGGTGTACAGGGCCACATATTTTTGCGTATAGCTGTCGATAAAAGCCTGAGCGTCCTTTTGCGCGTCGCTGCTGCCCCCGGCGCTTTTATCGCCGCCACAGGCGCCGGCGAGCAGAGCTGCACAGGCGGCAAGGTAGAGGAATGTTTTTTTCATCGGAAAAGCGGATGGTTTACGATCCGCTCACCAAATATAATCAAATGCTGCGTGTGCTATCGTTTGAGGAAGAGCTGGGTAAAATAAAGCCGTCCGCCTTTGCCTTTGGCCACACCGATGCCGATAAGGTCGTAATTGCCCAACATGTTTTTCCGGTGACCTTTGCTTTTAATCCATCCGTCGACCACCTGGCGTGCGTCCATGTCGCCATAGGCCACGTTTTCAGCCGCCGCTGCCACCCGGCCGATCTGCTTCGATACAGCGCCGACGCGATCGTTAAAGCCTTCATGACCGAAGCCGGTACGGCCCCTGGCCATATCGCGGCTATGCTCTTCGGCCTGGTCGCTGGCTTCGCTGTTCAGCTTCAGAGGGGGCTTGCCTTTGGACGCCCGAAATTCGTTGGTATAGCGCAAGATGTCGTCGACCAGGGAGCCGGCGAATACGTGGGGCGCCGCAAACAGGGTTAGGCCAAGGAGCAGGACAAGGGAAAACAATCTACGGGACATCATCTTTTCTTTTCTTCTTAAACAAGGTAAAAGGGGATAGGTTTAATGGCGGATCAGTATTCGTTTCTGATCTGGCCGGCTTCCGGCAGGCCTGCCTTATTTCTGACGAGGTCGCTATGGGTATCGAAAGTACAGCCGGCTTTGCTGAAGTAGGCAAAAAGGGCTTCCAGCCTGTCAAGCAGCTTTTTCCCATCGTTCCGTTTGATGAGCGCGGGAAGGGGATAACCGCTGAGATCGGTGAATTCCCAGGGATGCACGTAGAGCACGATATAGCCGTCTCTGGCCATTATGCGGCGGCACATCATTTTGTACAGGCTTACAGGCGCATTCTTGAGCATCAGCCAGAATACGGGCAGACGCAGCAGGGGCGTTACGCTGGCGGGAAGTATCCAGAGGTTGTCGCGCGAATAGAGTGTACGGCTGGCCCTCAGGTGATTATAGCGGCCGGGCAGCCAGGTAGGGTGCAGGGAAGAGTCGTAGCTGTAGCCTGCGGCCGCTACGGCTGCTGCATCGATATCCTGCATCAGGGGCATGCGCAGGCCGGCGATCTCCTTGCCGGTAATGGCGGACAGCACCTGCCGGGACCGGGCCAGGTCGGCGGTCTCGAAACGATTATGGTAAAAGGTATGCGAAGCGATCTCATGCCTTTCAGAGAGTCGCCGTACATAATCGGGATAGTGCTGCGCCCAGAAGGCGGTGGTGAATAAGGTGCTTCGCACCTGGTATTTTTCCATCAGCGCCTCGAGCAGCTGCATGCCCTGGTAGCTGACTTCCAGCTTGGTTTGCAGAGACAATTGCCGGCCGTACTCTTCGGGAATATCGAATTCCTCCAGGTCGACGCTAAATAATATCTTTCCTGGATTGTTTCCCATTTTTCTTCTTTAGGAGGATACGGATGAGGTTGCGGAATTCCTGCTGCATGATCTTGCGGCTGAAGTTGGTCATCTCGGTGCCTGCTACAATATTGACATCGATCTCGCGGATGCGGATATCGGTAATACGCCCGGCCAGCAGGATGAATTCCATATCGAAAAGGAAACGGTCGGTGGTCGTTTGCAGGAACAGGGTCTTTCCCAGCTGGTTGAAGCCTTTGATGCCGGCCTGGGTATCGCTTACGGGCAGACGCAAGAGGAAGCGGTTGACAAAGGCCAGACCTTTCGATACGATCTTGCGCTTGAGCGGCAGATGGCTGAAATAGTTGCCGCGGGTACGGCGGCCGGTCACGATATCTACGCCTTCCTGCAGGGCCTGGTACATGGTGCTGATAATATCGAGGCCAAAAGGGAAATCGTTGTCGGAATAGATGCAATAGCTGGTTCGGGCTGCGGCTACGCCGGTGCGGAGGGCATGGCCCTTGCCCCTGTTGTCGGGATAGCAGATGATCTCGACATGAGGGATATGCGCGCGCAGGTAAGCCATCTCGGTCTCGCTGAAACGCTGGCGGGATCCGTCGTTGACCACGATCACATGGATCAGGTTCCGGTTGCCGCCGAAATGCTCGTCGATAAGCCTGGTGAACTTGCGAACGAACTTCTGCTCCCAGCCTTGTTTGGGATTGTAAAAGGGTATAACGAGATCCAGCATCATAGGCTGACAGGTTTAGCAGCGATGCCTTGCTTACGGAGCGAACCTGCGGTATAGATGAGGATGTCGGCCATAATGAACAAACTAAGCACGCATTTGAGGTAATAGTGGTAGCGGAAATCGTCGAAGGCCCTGGAGATGTCGGTAGGGATAAGGGTCGCCACCAGCATAGTGGTCCAGAACAGGATCGACGATATTTTATTAGGCGGCCTGCTGAGATACCAGATGGCACAGCCGGCAATAGCAATGATATAGGTGGCGGATTCGGAGGCCCGGTTGAATACAATGACCCAGATCAGCAGGAAGGCTACGATATGGCTTTTCTCCTTTTGCCGTTTGAAGAACTGCATAACCATAAACACGGCAAGGATGAGTAATGCGCTGACCAGAATGAACTGCTCGGGCAACACTTCATCGAGGTTCTTCAATACGCCGTAGATGGAGTAGCTTTCCTTGATACCATCGCCGGAGATGACCTGCAGCCAGTCGCTGTAATATTGTATTGCCGTATGCGGAGACACAAAAAGCAGCAGCAGCAGATGGAAGGCGATCATCCAGAAAATGCCGTAGAATATCATTTTATACCAGTTGCGGTAGTATAGACAAAGCAGGCAGATAATACCCCCATAGCCTTTGATGAGAAAGCAGAGCACGATGAACATAGATGCCCAGAACAGCTTTTCTTTTTCCATCAGTATCCATACAAGCAACATGAAGGAAAGGACGAAAGGATTGGTTTGCGTATGATCCAGGTTGTTGTGCAGGTCGAAGAGCAACAGGAGCAGGAAGGCTTTTACTTTATTTTCGGGCAGGGGTATTTTTTTGAAAATGAAATAGCAGCAGACGGAGATCGTACAAAGCCACACGACCAGGCCCACATAGAGGGGCAGCAGGGCAAAGGGCATAAAGAGTACCGGGAATACAGGATTGTAGTAAAAAAAGTCGAAATACTCCTTGGGGTAGGCCACATACAGAGGCATACCTTTGAGCAGGTGATAGCTGGACGACCGGAAGATGTAAAAGTTGTTGTTCTGATCGATCAGGATCAATTGCACACAGGATACCACGGTGATGGCGAGGTATAAAAAGGCAATTGTCCTGCTGTTGAGCAACAGGGACTTAAATTTACTTACAGGGTTCATATGCGGTTCAAATGCCAATCGGAACAAGTTCTCCGGCGCTTCAGGTTCAGGGAATTACCGGATTACCTAACCAAAACGGTCCGGGGGCTATAATATTGCCATTACCCGTTCCGGCCAGTGTGCAAAGATAACCCGCCCCGGGACATCCGGCGCGGGAAGTGCAGAATATTTTCAAGGCCCGGATCTTATCGCTGCGGTAGTTTCAATAGATGACAGAGAGTGCGTCCGGCAGCAGCTCGGCGCGCAGCTCATTGACCTTGCCCCGGTATTCGCCGTCGACCTGGAAATGGGCTTTGCGCGTTGAGCGGATCAGCAGCGAACGGGTCTGGAAGAGCTCCGTCTTGCGCGGGTTGAAGGGCAGCCGGGTAAAGCCCATTTTAAGGATCTCGACCAGGGAGATCCTGCGCACGATCACTACTTCAAACAGGTCGTCGTTGAGCCGGCCTTCGGGGTTGATGCGGATACCGGTGCCATAGCTGGTGGCATTGGCGATCACGACCATAACGGCTTCGCGTTCTACGGTGCGGTTGTTGATGCTGAATACGGCTTTCATGCGGGAATGCCGCCACAGCACTTTCCAGGCGGCCCTGGCATAGCCCAGCATGCCGCGCTGAGGCAGGGTGTCGAAGGTTTTGACCACATAGGCATTGAAGCCGATATCGCTGAGGTGGATACACAGTTCGCCGTTGACGCGTACCAGGTGAATGCGATGGGGCCGGCCCTCCATCACCAGCCGTAACGCTGCCTCCGGTTCCAGTGGGATCTGCAGCTCCTTGGCCATGCCATTGGCCGAACCGGCGGGTACAATGCCCAGGGGAATACCGGTCCCGATCAGCATTTCGGCCAGCAGCTTGATGGTGCCGTCGCCACCTACTGCTACAACGCGGTCGGGACGGGTGGTCAGCAATATTTCTTTTAGCGTATCGCACTCGCCACTGTCGTCTAGCAGGTGGAGTCCTGCAGAAACGGTGGGGTAGTCTTTGAAGAAGTCTTCAATAAGGATTTCAAAATTGACGGTATGCTTACCCGAGCCGGGATTGATCACAAACAATAATTTTAATTCGGATGTTATGCTGTTCATCGGATTGCTGAAAATCGGTTGGATCTATGAGGCGACACCATTCGGGGCTTAACCTACAACGAAAACCATTTATAAAAGTTTACCAGGGCTACGGGCATACCGGCAGCCTGGTGGTGTACGGACACGTTTTCCATAAGGAGCCTTACCGGTTCAGGAGCTTCCGGAACAGCCTCCTGCTGAACCTGGTGCAGCTGCTCCGGCTGTTCTTTGTCAAGCCCGTCCCTTATGTCCGGCTACGGCTGCAATGTTATGGCCAGGTGCTGGAAGGGCACAGCGAATATGATGGCTTCTTTCGCTTTGAGTGGGCTTCGGCGTATACGCTGGCGGCAGGCTGGCATCCTTTTACCGTAAGCAGCATCGCTGAAGATGGCACGGCGGATACTCCTGCCGAGGGCCGGCTATGGGTGCCGCATGTCACACAGTTCGCTTTTATTTCCGATATCGACGATACCATTATGAAATCCTACTCGGCTACGGTGTTCCGGCGGCTATACGAGCTGCTGGCGCGTAATCCCGAGCGCAGGAAGATCTTCCTGGAAACCGCAAATCACTATAAGCTGCTCTCGCTGGCGCATACCGATGCGGCAATGCCCAATCCGCTCTTTTACGTATCAAGCAGTGAGTGGAACCTGTACGACTATCTCGGGCGGGTGTTCCGCTACAACAACCTGCCGCCCGGTATCTTTTTGCTGAACCAGATCAAGCGATGGTTCGAGCTGCTGAAAAGCGGGAAAACAGGTCATTCCGGTAAGCTGATCCGTATCTCGCGTATCCTGCAGGCTTTCCCGCGGCAGCAGTTCGTGCTGCTGGGCGATAATTCGCAGCAGGACCCTTTCCTGTACAAGGCGATCGCAGAGAAGCATCCGCAGCAGATCCACGCGGTGTATATCCGTAATGTGCGGGCTTCCCGCGCAGAAACTGCCCGCAACCTGCTCGCCGGCCTGCCGTCGGGCATTCATTCCTGCCTGTTTGTACACAGCTCCGAAGCCATTGATCACGGCAGGGCTATCGGTCTGTTGCCAGCCCATGGCGAATCCTGAGAGCAGAAGTTGGCATTACTTTAGGCTTTGACCCGGGAACAAAAAGATTTTCCTCCTGTTGGTATGCTATAGCCGACAAAAACAACGCCATATGAAAAAGAAGATGCTTATTGCACTGGCTGCTACAGTTATTGGAGGATTCCTGTTCACTTCCTGCAACAAGGATTACGATTGCGTATGCAAGCTGAACGGTGTGGAAACCTACCGGTACTCCGTGAGGGCCAAGACCAGGAACAGTGCCGAAGACGATTGCAACCAGAAACAATCCTCCCTGGGTACGACCTACCAATGTTATATTGAATAGCACAGTATTTATGAAACAAAAGCCATCCGTTAGGGATGGCTTTTGTGATATATTGCCTTTTGGTTTGTAGCCGGAAAGGATGGATTTACAATTATTAACGGATCATCCCCGTGATTTAGCCCCGAAACCTGTATTTTAGTGGCTCATTTATAAAAATGCTATGAAACAAACAACCAGGATCCTGTTTGCCGGAATGCTTTCCCTTACTGTATTTTCCACAGCGCAGGCGCAGGATGTAAAAGAAATCGTAAAAAAGCACAATGAGGCTATAGGCGGCACCGCCAACTGGGCCAAGATCACTTCGATGAAAAAAGAAGGCAAGGCCAACATGAATGGTTCAGAAATCGATATGATTATTGCTGTGCTGAAGGGCAAAGGTCTGCGCCAGGATCTCGTTATTGGTGGCGTGAGCAATTATTTCATCATTACGCCTACAGGCGGATGGTCCTTTATGCCGATCCAGGGCCAGACCAAGCCCCAGGCTATGCCCCAGGAGCAGTTGAAGGATGCTGCCCAGCACCTCGATTTCCAGGATAAGCTGATGGATGCCGATGCAAAAAAGTATAAGATCGAGCTGGCCGGTAAAGAGGATATTGATGGCAAGCCTGCCTACAAGCTGAAGGTAACCGATGCCGAGAAAGAGGAGCATTCCTATTATGTCGATGCCACGACCTGGTATCTGGTGCGGGCGGTAGAAAAAACGGAAATGATGGGACAGAGCATGGAAGTGGTTTCCAACTTCAGCAACCACACCAAACTGCCGGAGGGTATCGTGCTGCCGATGAAGGAAGAAGCCGGAATGTCGGGCTCGCTTACCGTGAGCAAGGTGGAGCTCAATACGATCAAGGACGAAAGCTATTTCAAAGTGCCGGAATAAACGAAGCTTGATGAAAAGCAAAAGGCCGCCTGCAATCATTGCGGGCGGCCTTTTGCTTCCGGTCGATACCCGGAAATAGGATGTCTTGTATTAAGGCTGTTTCAATACCGATAATGAGCTATCATTGAATTCAGCATAGACTTCCTTCAGCTCAAGGTCTATTGCCGGTATCTAAAAGGTAGAAATTAAGCAAGAAGTCAAGTTTTTAAAAACTTGACTTCTTGCTTAACCCTCGTGGAGGATAATATCCTGCTCCTTACGCATCCGTTGCATCACCGCTTCAATCTTCTGGCGCACAATAGCGGGCAGGGTCTTGAATGCAGCGTCGTATTGCAGGTGCCGGCAATCGTCCAGCACACATTCTATCGCCCTGATCGCATATTTTTTGCCCCGGTATACCAGTATCAGCTTCACCCGCTGAACCGGATTATCTTCCGAGGCGGTACCATACACGATCAACGGATCAACATAGCCATCACCATCGAAGTCGGTAAAGCTGCTGTATTTGGTCCAGAACCAGATATGATGCTCGGGCAGCAGGTCTCCGGCTGCCTTATCTGCTACTGCATCTTTAATATTCCATTTGTCGAGGTAACCGCCATGGTCGTTGATGAGGCATGTGGCTTTCAGCGCAGTATTAGCGGTATCCTTGTCCTTTATTGTTGCCTTGTTCTCGCACAGGACGATATTCCATACACCGCCTTTGTCGCTATACTCGTATACGCGATATACCGGCATGCCCTCATAGGAATCGCCTAGCAGGTCGGCCACTTCTTTGGCGCTCCATATCCGGGACGGGGTTACCTCCTGAGCAGCGATATGGGCAATAACGCTCAGCAGCAGTCCCAGGAATAATGAGAACGTTTTCATGTTATGTTTTTTTTAGGTAAATAGGGCAACTTTTTACAAGAAGAGCTGCTACCTGCCTGGTAACAGCTCTTTATATTGTCAGATCAGAATTTGCATGCTTATTTGTCCCACTCAGTGGTCGGAATCTCTTCTACGGGTTCGGCAGTATCCATACCCGGGTTGACCGGGTTCCCGGCGCTGTCTACGCCGCCGCCGGCGCCGTCGTCATAATATTGCCCTCCTGTTGCGCCGAGGTCGCCACAATTGTTGAAATCTGCCGGCTCCTGGAACTTGGCCGCAGAGGTAATACCTGTCTTATTATCGGCCAGCACTTTCTTGAAGAAGTAAGCCCATATCGGCAGCGCTGCAGCGGCACCCTGACCCTGGCCGGTGCTGCTGAAACGCAGGAAGCGGTCGTCACAGCCTACCCAGGCGCCTGCCAGAAGCTGCGGTGTATAACCGATGAACCATGCATCCGCCTGGTTGTTGGTCGTACCGGTTTTACCGGCCATTTCGCCGCTAAGGCCATAACGGTAACGCAGCCTTTTTGCCGTACCGATCTCGGTAACGCCTTTCATCATCAGCACCATTTTGTAAGCGGTCTGTGCATTGATGATTTCTCTCTGCACAGGAACAAAGCTTTCCAGCGGGTTGCCGTTTTTGTCTTCTATCTTGGTCAGGAAAACCGGTTGCGTATTGATGCCCCTGTTGGGGAACATAGTATAGGCCCACAGCATTTCAAACAGGGAAATATCCGATACGCCCAGCGCTATAGAAGGCACCTGCTCGATATTGCTGCTGATGCCGCATTTGTGTGCGAAGTCAATAAAGGAGCTGATGCTGACCTGGTTAAGCAGGTACAGTGAAGCATTGTTGACAGAAAGGGCCAGAGCCGATTTCATAGACATGCTGCCATACTTGGCGCCACCCGCATTGTACGGTTTGGATTGGCCGGCAAATACCTGGGGTGCGGTGCTTACCGAGCTGCAGGGTGAATAGCCGTTATCGACCGCAAGGGTATACAGCAGGGGCTTGATTGTAGAGCCCACCTGGCGTTTGGTGCCGATATTAACGTGGTCGTACTGGAAATATTCGTGATCAATGCCGCCTACCCAGGCCTTTACTTCGCCGGTATAAGGGTCCATCGCCATAAAGCCGGCAGACAGGAAAGCCCTCATATACTTGAGCGAATCGAGTGGCGACAGGGTGGTATCTTTCATGTGATCCTTGGTTTCCCAGGTAAACACCCGCATGCGCACCGGCTTATTGAATTCCTTCATGATGTCGGCCTCGCTCATGCCCTCATCTTTGAGCGCCAGGTAGCGGTCCGAGCGCTGGATCAGGTTTTTGAGGGCCTCTTTGGGCTTCCCTTTCAGCCATACCGTACCATTTTTGATCTGGGGCTGGGCGGCAAAGGCGCTCTGGAGGTCTTTCATGTGCTGGGCTACGGCCTCTTCGGCATAGCGCTGCATGCGCGGATCAATGGAGGTGTAGATCTTCAGGCCGTCCTTGTAGATATCGTAGTTGTCGCCGTTGTCCTTTTCATGCGCTTTACACCACTTCTTCACTTCCTGCTCTACTACCTGGCGGAAGTAAGGCGCCGGGCCTTCGTGGCTGTCGAGGCGCTGATAGGTAAGCTTCAGCGGTTTTTGCTTGGCCTCTGTGGCCGTGGCGCCGTCGATATAGCCGTATTTTTCCATCTGGTCGATCACCGTATTGCGGCGGCCCAGCGCCTTCTCGGGATTACGCCGTGGGTTGTAGATCGTATTGCCTTTAAGCATGCCCACCAGCACTGCTGCTTCTTCGATAGTCAGCTTGTCCGGCGTTTTGCTGAAAAAAGTGAGCGCAGCATTTTTGATGCCGTAGGTATTGTCGCCAAAGGGTACCGTATTCAGGTACAGGGTAATGATCTCGTTTTTCGTCAGGTTCTTTTCCAGCTTTACCGCCACGACCCATTCCTTCAGCTTCTGCACCACGCGCACCAGCTTGTTGGACGCGCGGTTGTCGTTAAACAGGTTCAGCGCCAGCTGCTGGGTGATGGTGCTGCCGCCGCCCTTGCTGCCCATAAAGGCGATCGCACGCATCACGGCCACGCCGTCGATGCCGGAATGATCTGCAAACCGCTCATCTTCCGTAGCAATAAGCGCATTGAATACATTGGGAGAGATCTCGGAATACTTTGAGTTGGACCGGTTCTTGATATAATATTTACCCAGAAGGCTGCCATCAGCGGCATACACTTCAGAGGCGACAGAACTCTCGGGATTCTCCAGCTCCTTCATGGAAGGCATATAGCCCAGCCAGCCCAGGCTTATAGCGGTGATCAGGAGGATGAATACAGCTAATCCTGCAAAGAAGATTCGCCAGATAATTTTAACAGACCTCGACATAACAAGAAATAAAAGCAAAAAGACAGGCAATTGCAGCAATAGCCTGCTTTCCAGGTGTAAAAAAAGGAATTTTTAGCCATTATGACAAGGAAAATGCCTTTCTGCATCAGCACCGGCTGAAGTTTTAACAAATAACGCAGAGTATCTTTGCGCTCTTAAAACAGTACCGGAATCACATGAGCTATAGTCCTATCGGGAAAATAACAGGTACGCACGGCCTGGAAGGCAGGGTAGTGCTGCATCACCAGCTTGACGACAAGCAAATATGGAGCAAGCTGCCTCATATCTTTATCGAGCTGCGCCGCGAAAGCTATATTCCTTATTTTATCGAGGAGCGTAAAGTGATGGGGCCCAATGAAGTGCTGCTGAAGCTCGACGAGATCGATTCTGTAGAGCAGGCGCGTACCCTGAACGGCAAGCAGGTGTACCTGGAAGAAAGCGTTTTTGCCAGGCTCAAGCCAAAAGCGGTGTCGGTGAATATGATCGGTTTCCGCATCGTGGACCGTACAGCGGGTGAACTGGGCACAATCGACAACCTGTTTGAAACGCCCGGGCAGGTGCTGGCCACGGTACAGTACAAGGGCAGGGAAGTGATGGTGCCCCTGGTCGATGCCACGATAGTGGGCATCGATGCCGCCCGTAAAGTGGTGGAGGTCGATCTGCCCGATGGTTTGCTGGAAGTATACCTGTAGCTATATTTCTCCCCGGTAGGCCTTGCTGATCACTTCGGCTTTGCTGTTCACATGCAGCTTGCGGTAGATATTCTTGATATGGAAGCGTACGGTGTCCATCGACATGCTGAGCTTATCGGCGATCAGCTTGTAGCTGAGCCCTTCAGTGAGGGCTTCCACGATCTGCTTCTCTTTGGGGGTAAGTCCTTCGGTCTTGTATTTCTTTTCGGGGATGAAGTAGTTCATCACTTTCCGGGCAATGGATGGCGACATATAGCTACCTCCGGCTTTGATCTCCATGATCGCCTTATAGATCTCCGGCATGGGCGTGCCTTTCAGCGCATAGCCGGTAGCACCGGCGCAGATAGACTGGAATATCTTGTCGCTGTCGCTGAATACCGTCAGCATAATAATATCAGTATCGGGAAACAGGGTGCGGATCATTTTGATGCCTTCGATGCCGTTCATGCCCGGCAGGCCGATGTCGTTCAGCACCACATCGGGCGGATGCTTGATATTCCCCTGGGCAAAAAAGGCCTCCATGCTATCGACGGCCAGCACGCTTTCCACATCTTCCATACCTTCCAGGTATTCCTTCAGGTTGGTCCGGATGTCTTCCACATCTTCGATGATCGCGATATTCAGTTTCTTGTTGCTCATTGATTCTGTAAATTTAGCCCTGTTCAATTGCTTACCTCCACGGTAAAGTGATCGTCGCCGGTATGCACCGTTACTTTCGCGCCTACTCTTGCGGCCCGCATGCGCATATTGCTTAGCCCCTGGCCGGTAGATTGCTCGTTGCTGAAGCTGCCGGCCCTGTTGTTGGCGATCTTCAGCAGGAACTGGCGGTCGCTGATCTGGTAGGTGATCGCCACATGAGTAGCTTTGCTGTGCTTGGCAATATTATTCACCGCCTCCTTGAAAATAAGGTAAATCTCGCCGCGGGTGTCGGACGAGATCGGCTGGTTCAGATCGGTGCCGGATAATACAAAGTTAACATCTATTCCCAAAGAAACGAGCATTTCCTCAGCATGCTCGCGCATCCGGTCGAGCAGGTTGCCGGCAAAGTCGTTCCGCGAATCTATGGTCCACAGCACATCGCTCATGGAGGCTACCGCATTACGGCTCAGCTCGGCTATCTTCTCCAGCTTGGCATTGCGTTGCTCTTCTGTGTTGCGGCTGTAGCGCAGGTTATCTGAAAACATGGTGATCCTTGTGAGCAGGCTGCCTACTTCGTCGTGCAGGTTACTGGCGATCTTCATGCGCAGGTGCAGGATATTTTTGAAACCCTGGTACTTGATCTGGTAGGCCGAATAGAAGATCAGGGCCAGGCCCAGCAGCAGCAATGCAAAGAACCACCAGGTCTTGTAAAAAGGCTGCGTCACTTTCACCCGGAAGGTGAGCACGTTGGCCGATGAAACCCCGCGCGGGTTGATGGCTTTGACATCGATCATATAGCTGCCATAAGGAATGCCGCCCAGGTTGAGGGTATGGCGGTCGTCGAGCGAAACCCAGTTGTCCGATAGCTCCCTGATGCGGTAGCTGTAGGTGCTGCGCTGGGGATCGCTGTAATCGGTGCAGCCGAAATGCAGCTCCAGCAGCAGGTCGGAAGGCTTTTTTACAATGGTGTTGTCGGTAGCGCTGCTGTTGCGCAGCAGCTGGATGCTTTGCGTTTTTTCGTTCCAGCCCGAGATGCCCGAAGCAAACACTTGGAAGGGTTCCGGTTCGCCAAAGGCAGCCGGATCGAAAAAGGTAATCCCATTGATGCTGCCGAAGTACATTTCGCCTGTGCTTGTGGTCATAAAGGAGTTTTGGTTGAACTCGTTTGAGCTGAGGCCGTCTTCTTCGAAGTAGTTGGAAAAGGTCTGCCGGTCTTTCCGGTAGCGGTCGAGCCCGTTGAAAGTGCTGATCCAAAGGATATTGCTGTCTTTCTGCTGCGGCAGTATGGCGTATACTACCTCGTTGCTGAGCCCGTCCTGCCTGCGTATGTACCGTACCGATTTCAGGTCGGGCGATACCACATTGATGCCGCCGCCATTGGTGCCGAGCCAGAGATAGCCCTCTTTGTCGCGGCCGACGAAAAGAAGGTCATTGTTGCTTAGCGTCGGTTTGGTCTTTGTGTTCAGCTGGTGCATTATCCCCCTGGCAGGATCGACAATGAACAGCCCATTCGCAGTACCAACATAAAACAGGTCCTCGTTATCGCTGGTTGCAATATAACGCACCCTGCTGCCGATGTCAAAAGCGTCGTTCTGGTGCGGTGTCATCGTGTTCGCTACGGGGTCGTAAGTAGCAAGGCCGGTGCCGCAGCCGAGCCACAGCCGGCCCTTATTATCCTGTACAATGGCGAAAATGCCTTTGACCGGGTTGTTCTTCAGGTTAACGCTGTAGTCGAGCGTTTCAAATATCTTTTTCCTTTTGTTGAAGCGGAGCAGCAGCTCAGAATCAAAGCCCAGGTAGATATAGTTGCTTTCCGTTTCGGGAAATAGCGTATGGGGTGTTACCGGGCCGGGATAGGCCCTGGGGTTACTTTGGATCACCGCATCGGAATTGCGCATATAGCTGCGCCATTCCCTGCTCTGCCGGGAATAATGCCAGATGCCATTGTATGACGAAACATAGAGATCACCGTTGTCGTCTTCAATGATCTTGCGGGTGCTTACACGGTAGGGAAAGCTGTAAAGCCCTTTGGTGAACCGCTCGGGATGGTCCTCTACCTTGATCAGTCCTTTATTGGTGGCGACCCAGATAATGCTGTGCTCATCGACAAAGAGCGAATAATAATTTTTGCCTTCAAAGATATCGGGATACTTTTTGGACAGCTCGCTGATCTTACCGCTGCGGAGGTCGATCACAAAGAACGCATAGTTGTTGCACAGCAGGTAGAGCCGCTGGTCCCTTACTGTCGCCTGTATGATTCCATAGGGCAGCGCATCGATCTTCTTCTTCAATTCGGGAGGCAGCATGCTTCTCAGCGTATGGCTATCGAGCAGCGACAGCCTTCCGGTATAGCTGTTCAGCAGCAAGGTATTTTGGGTATAGGCGATATAGGTAAAAGGGCCCTGTCCGCTCAGCTCGGAGCGTACGCGGATATCGCCGTTTTGCGGATCGACCTGATAGAGGTTCCCGTTGTTCACCAGCAGTTGGCCATTCATCGCAGCAATCTGGCCGATGCTGCGGGCGGTGTCGGGCATCCGGCAAAGCAGCTGCAGCCGGTTGCGGCTATCGAGCCGGGCCAGGTAGCCAGAACCGAACGATATGTAGGCGGCGTGGCTGTTCCGGTCGACAAAAATATAGTGGGTTTTTTTCCCTGCCCATGCCGCGCCGGTCGGTTCAAGGGCTGGGATGGCAGTGGTGGTTAAGGTAGCCAGGTTTACTGCGAACAGGCCGATATTGGTCCCTACCAGCATTTGCTGCCCGGTCTCGTCCAGCGCCAGGCAGGAAATATGCCGGTTGGATAAGGGCCCGCTGACACGGGTAAAGGTATAGCCATCAAAAATATTCAGTCCATTGTGTGTACCGATCCATATCAGGCCGCGGCTGTCTTTCTCTACCACGATCACGTCGTTGCCGTTAAGCCCGTCGCGGCCATCGTACAGCACAGCTTTCGCCGATACCCGCAGTGCGACGCACAGCAGCAAGCCGGAAACAATCGTCACCGCTACACGAATACCCGACCCTGTCTTGTTTATTCCTTTCGTAAAACAATAAAGCATGCCGGAAGCTAAGATAATAACTTTCGCGGCAGGCTGTATCAATTAAACAACCCTGCCAGCCTCTCTTAGCAGAATGAGCAATATAAAGCATCTTCCCGCTTGCCTGAAGAAAAAAGGAGCTGCCCGGGGTACCGGGCAGCTCCTTTCAGTATGCTCAGGAATAGACTTAATTAATGGTCTTGATCAACTCCGACACGATAGCCGCCAGCTTGGGTGCGGCTGCATTGGCAGCTTGCAGCACTTCTTCATGAGTGATCACATTGAGCTCATCGCGTATGCCCAGGTCAGTAATGATGCTGGCAGCAAACACTTTCATACCGCCATGTATGGCCACGATCACTTCGGGCACGGTGCTCATGCCTACGGCATCGCCGCCGATCACATGCAGCCAGTGGTATTCGGCGCGGGTTTCGAAGGTAGGTCCCTGCAGTCCTATGTACACGCCTTCGTGCACCGGGATCTCCAGCTTGCGGGCAATATCCTTTGCTTTGGCGAGCAGGCCCAGGTTGTAGGGCTCGCTCATGTCGGGAAAGCGGGTGCCCAGGCGGTCGTCGTTCTTTCCGCGCAGGGGATGCTCGGGAAATTGATTGATGTGGTCGCGGATGAACATGATGTCTCCCACTTTAAACGCAGGGTTCATACCGCCTGCGGCGTTGGACACGACCAGTGTTTCCACGCCCAGCGCCTTCATTACTCTCACGGGGAAGGTCACTTCCTGCATCGTATAGCCCTCGTAATAATGGAACCTGCCGGCCATCAGCATAACCTGCCTGCCTTTCAGCGTACCGAAGATCAGCTTGCCCGCATGGCCTTCAACGGTGCTGTGGGGAAAATTGGGAATATCGGCATAAGGGATCTCCACTTCAGCTTCCACTACCTTGGCGAGGTCGCCCAGGCCGCTGCCCAGGATAATGCCCGCAAGGGGGGCTTGTTTGATCTTACTTTGTATGAATGCAGCGGTTTCCTGTATTTGTTCAAAGGACATTGAAGGATGCGGTTTTTAAAAATGGCTGCAAAGATAATTTTAAATCCATATGAAATCCCCGCACGGCGAATATTAACCTTTTGCTCTTATTGCTGGCCTTAAAGCAGGATATCATTATGGGGCTTCTGCAGTGGTACCACGATAGCATCGTCGCTTTGCGGCAACTCGGCCGGGTATTTCTGCTCCATGTTCTCCATGGCGGCCTTACGCTTCAGCAGCTGCTCTACCAGCAGCTTCATGTTTTTGCCGGCAATGTGCAGGATGCTGTTCTTGAGCCGGATGGTGGCCAGCATGCGGGCAATGAACAGCAGGAGCAAGGCCACGACAATGCCCATGCCCCGCACAGCCCAGTACAGGGTTTGCAGGTCGCCGGTTTTATAGCGTTCGCCCAGCGAAGTATCGTGCTGCAGCTGGCTGAGGTAATAGAAAGGGTAAAGCTTGTCGGCAAACAGCACGAAGGCAATGCAGCCCAGCATCAGCAACCAGCACAGGATTTCCATAAATACGATAAGTCCTGTATGGAACAGACGTTTGGCAGCCGGCTTGCGCAACGACGTAGCCATGGGGTCGATCAGCGTCACCTGTTCATTAACGGTCTTCTTCTGTTCCTGGAAATCCCTGATAAGGTCTTCCTGCAAATTGAGCGGCTTCATGATGGATGCGTATAAAAGATGAAAGGGTTGATGGAGCGAAAATATTTTAAGTCCCTATAAAAATCAAAAGAAACGTTAAGAAGTTATGCACATCACACCTCTCCGGAAGGATAAAAAGGGGATCGGTTAGTGATGCGTTAATGCCCGGTAAGTGCTAACTTACTCTTTTTTAATCAAAATGAACGTTCATTCATTTTTTTGCTTAATATTGTTACATGGACAAAAAGCAGGCCATTCTCAAAAGTGTCTTGAAGCTGGTCAACCGCGAAGGATTCTACCACCTGAACATGAAAAAGATAGCGCAGGAAGCCGGCGTTGCCGCAGGCACCATTTACCTCTACTTTAAAGGTAAGGAGGACCTGATCAATGCGTTGTACGGAATGATCGTCAATGAATTTAACCTGAAAGTGCTGGAAGGTTACGATGACGGCAAGCCGGTACAGGCCAATTTTTTCAGGATGATCGATCTCGCCATTGATTTTTACCTGGGAGAGCCAGACAACTTCAGCTTTATCGAACAATATACTTATGCCCCCTTCCTGTTCAAGGAGAACCAGGATGAAAATTTTACCCTGTTGCTGCCCATTTATAAAATGATGCGGGAGGGGAAAAAACAGGGTGTTATCAGGAACATTCCCGACGCTGTTTTGTTAGCTCTGATCCACGGACCGATGAACACCATCATTAAGCTGCATCTGGCGCACAAAACGGACCTGAACAAGAAGGGCGCCAAGCAGAAGTTCCATGAAGCGGTGTGGCAGGCTATCAGTGTATGATATACGAGCCAGGATTTAAGAATCAAGAACCAGGTATCAAGTACCAAATTTCAAAAATTTAAATTCCAAGTTTCAGAATCCAAATTCCAGAAGCAAAATTCTAAAATTCAAATGCCCAATACTTGAGACATCATACACTAATACCCAATACGAACATCTGTCATCTAATATCTAATTTCTAATAGCTAACCTCCAAATGAATCGGATCATTAAAAAAGTAGCTGTGCTGGGGTCCGGGGTAATGGGCAGCCGTATCGCCTGCCATTTCGCCAATATAGGACTGGAAGTGCTGCTGCTGGACATTGTGCCCAAGGATGCGCCCGAGGGCGACAGCAAAGCCCGCAACAAGATCGTGAACGACGCGCTGGCCTTCGCGCTCAAATCCAATCCTTCTCCTATCTACAGCAAGTCTTTCGCCGGCCGGATCAGCACCGGTAACTTCGACGACGATCTGCCCCGTATTAAAGATTGCGACTGGGTGATCGAAGTGGTGATCGAAAGGCTGGACATCAAGAAGCAGGTGTTTGCCAATGTAGAGCAATACCGGAAGCCCGGTTCGCTCATCACCTCCAATACTTCCGGCATTCCTATACACCTGATGGCCGAAGGTCGCAGCGAAGACTTCCGGAAACATTTCTGCGGTACACACTTTTTCAACCCGCCGCGTTACCTCAGGCTGCTCGAGATCATTCCTACTGCCGATACGGAAAAGGAAGTGGTGGATTTCCTGATGCACTACGGCGAAAAATTCCTGGGCAAGACCACTGTACAGGCTAAGGATACACCCGCCTTTATCGGTAACCGTATTGGTGTGTTTAGCATGATGAGCCTGCTGCAGTATGTGGAGAAGACCGGTATGACAGTGGAAGAGGTGGACAAGCTTACCGGACCTGTGGTGGGCCGGCCCAAGTCGGCGACCTTCCGCACTGCCGATGTGGTGGGAATAGACACCCTGGCCCTGGTGGCCAGCAGCCTGGTAGAAAATGTACCCGGTGATGAAGCGAAGGATATGCTGAAAGTGCCCGACTTCGTCAATAAGATGATCGCCAACAAATGGCTGGGCAGCAAAACAGAGCAGGGCTTTTTTAAAAAGGTAAAAGGAGAGGATGGCAAAAGCGAGATCCATGCCCTGGACCTGAAGACGCTCGAGTATAAGCCTTCGCAGAAAGTGAAGTTTGCAGCCCTGGAAGCGACGAAGCCGGTGGACGACCTGCGGCAGCGGCTGCGGATGTTGATCGCTGCCAGGGATAAGGCCGGTGATTTTTACCGCGCTACCTTATTCCCGCTGTTTGCCTATTCAAGCCATCGTATCCCGGAGATCTCCGACGAGCTGTATAAGATCGATGATGCGATCAAAGCCGGCTATGGCTGGGAGCTTGGTCCTTTCGATACCTGGGATGCCCTGGGCGTGGAAGCCACGCTGAAGGCGATGGAAGAAGCCGGCAACAAGCCTGCCCAATGGGTATACGATATGCTGTCTGCCGGTAACAGTACCTTCTACAAGGTTGAAAACGGTCATCGGCTGTATTATGATATTCCTTCCAGATCCTATAAGATCATTCCCGGAACCGAAGAGTTTATCCTGCTGGAAAATATAAGCGAGAGCAAGACCTTGTGGAAGAATAGCGGCACCACGCTCACCGACATTGGCGATGGTATTCTGAACCTTGAGTTCCATACCAAGATGAACAGCATCGGGGGAGAAGTGCTGGAAGGCATCAACAAGGCCATCGACCTGGCCGAGAAAGAATACAAAGGCCTCGTGATCTCCAACGAGGGCGCCAATTTCAGCGCCGGCGCCAATGTAGGCATGATCTTTATGATGGCCGTAGAGCAGGAGTATGATGAGCTCGACTTTGCCATACGCCAGTTCCAGAACACGATGATGCGCATCCGCTATTCTGCCATACCGGTTGTGGTAGCGCCGCACAATATGGCCCTGGGCGGCGGCTGCGAAATGTGCCTGCATGCTGATAAGGTGGTAGCGCATGCCGAAGCATACATCGGCCTCGTCGAATTCGGTGTGGGATTGATTCCCGGAGGCGGCGGCTCCAAGGAGTTTGCCGTACGGCTGTCCGATTCCCTGCACGAAGGCGATGTAGCCCTCAATGCTTACCGCGATCGCTTCCTTACCATAGGCCAGGCAAAAGTATCTACCTCGGCAGAAGAAGCCTTTGAGCTGGGCTACCTGCGCCGTGGTACCGATAAAGTGGTGATCTCGCGCAACCGCCTGCTGGCCGAAGCTAAAGCCGAATGCCTGGACCTGGCCAATGCCGGCTATGTGCAACCGGCGCACCGGAAAGACATCAAAGTGCTGGGCAAGCAGGCCCTGGGCCTGGCCTACCTGGGCGCTAATTCTATGCTCACGGGCAACTACATCAGCGAACACGATGTCAAGATCTCGCAGAAGCTGGGCTATGTGCTGGCCGGCGGCGACTTGTCGCAGCCTACCGAAGTCAACGAACAGTATCTGCTCGACCTGGAACGCGAAGCCTTCCTCAGCCTCACTACTGAGAAGAAGACCCTGGAGCGTATCCAGTCGATATTGACCGGAGGTAAAGTATTACGTAACTAAAAAACGCTGCGCCTTTGCGCCTTTGCGAGAAAAAATAAAAATTCAAATGAACGCATATATCGTAACCGGTTTCAGAACAGCAGTGGGCAAAGCGCCCCGGGGCGGCTTCCGTTTCACCCGTCCCGATGTGCTGGCGACAGATGTGATCAAACACCTGATGGCGTCGGTACCCCAGGTCAATGCCGAACAGGTGGATGACCTTATCGTGGGCAATGCCATGCCGGAAGCCGAACAGGGCCTCAACTTTGCCCGTTTTGTCTCTTTAATGAGCTTCGATACCGATAAAATATCGGCAATGACCGTAAACCGCTACTGCGCCTCGGGACTGGAAACCATTGCCATCGCTGCGGCCAAGATCCACAGCGGACTGGCGCACTGCATCATCGCCGGCGGTTCTGAAAGTATGAGCCTTATCCCCATGGGTGGCTGGCGCGTGGTGCCCGACCCGGATACTGCGCTGGCGCATCCCGATTATTACTGGAACATGGGCCTTACCGCCGAGCAGGTAGCCAAAGAATACAAAGTAAGCCGCGAAGACCAGGACCAGTTTGCTCTGCATTCGCATGAGAAAGCCCTGAAAGCCATAACAGAAGGCCGCTTTAAAGAGCAGATCGTACCGGTGACTGTGAAGGAAACCTACATCGGCGCCAATTGCGGTAAGAAAAAGACCCGCGAGTACGTGGTCGATACCGACGAAGGGCCGCGCGCCGATACCTCCGTAGCAGCGCTGGCCAAGCTGAAGCCTGTGTTTGCCGCAGGCGGCAGCGTTACCGCGGGCAACTCTTCGCAAACCAGCGACGGCGCGGCTTTTGTAATGGTAGTGAGCGAACAGTTCCTGAAAGAAAATAACCTTACTCCTGTAGCGCGTATGGTAAGCTATGCCTCTGCCGGCGTGCCGCCCCGCATCATGGGTATCGGGCCGATAGAAGCCATTCCCAAGGCCCTGAAGCTGGCCGGTATGAAGAAAGATGATATCGATCTTATCGAACTGAATGAAGCTTTCGCTTCACAGTCGCTGGCCGTGATCAGGGAGCTGGGTCTGAACCCGGATATCGTCAACGTCAATGGTGGAGCGATAGCTTTAGGCCATCCTTTGGGCTGTACCGGGGCCAAGCTTACAGTGCAGGTATTGGACGAGCTCAAACGCCGTGAGCAGAAATACGGCATGGTGACTATGTGTGTCGGTACAGGGCAGGGTGCTGCGGGTATATTTGAAAGGCTGTAACCACCACAAAGAGACAAAGGATGCGCCAAGAAACGCAAAGACAGTATTGACTATATGATGTCTGAAAACGAATTGTCTCATAAAGTTATTGGCCTGGCCTTAGCAGTTCATACAGCGCTCGGACCTGGACTCCTGGAAAGTGCATATAAGGCTTGTTTGTTTTATAAGTTACAGCAGTCCGACCTGTATGTTGAAGTTGAAAAGCCTATGCCTTTGGTTTTCGAAGAGGTTAGGTTGGATTGCGGATACAGGATAGACTTGTTAATAGAGAATAAGCTGTTGGTAGAACTAAAAAGTGTCGATGCATTGCATGATGTGCACTTGGCTCAGACATTAACTTATCTGAAGCTTGTTAACTACAAGCTCGGTTTATTAATCAATTTTAATGTTGCACGACTTAAAGAAGGTATCAAGCGTATTGTTAATGGCTTATGAGCGCTATACTTTGTGTTCTTCGCGCCATTCTTTGCCTCTTTGCGGTTAATAGAAAACGAATAATCTAAATCATAAAATTATCCATATCATGTCTGATACGATTAAGCTTGCTTCTGCAATCAAAGGCGGCGAATTCCTGATCAAGGATACTAAAGCCGAAGATATCTTTATTCCCGAAGACTGGAACGAAGAACAAAAGATGATCGCGGAAATGTGTCGCGATTTTCTCAAACAAAATGTCGATCCCAACCTCAACCGCATCGACGAGCAGGAAGAGGGCCTTATGCCTTCCCTGCTGGACAAGGCCGGCGAGCTGGGGCTGCTGGGGATGAGCGTGCCGGAAGAATATAACGGCGTAGGTAAGGACTTTGTGACCTCCATGCTGACTACCGAAGTATTGGGCGCCGGACATTCTTTTGCGGTGGCCCTTTCGGCCCATACCGGCATCGGCACTTTGCCCATCCTTTACTATGGCAATGAAGAGCAGAAGAAAAAGTACGTGAGCAAGCTGGCCACCGGCGAATGGAAAGGCTGCTATTGCCTTACAGAGCCAGGCGCAGGATCGGATGCGAATTCGGGCAAGACCAAAGCCACACTTTCCGCCGACGGCAAGCACTATATCCTCAACGGTCAGAAGATGTGGATTACCAACGGCGGCTTCGCCGATATTTTCACCGTATTTGCCAAGATCGATGATGACAAAAACCTGAGCGCATTTATTGTAGAGAAAAGTTTTGAAGGCATATCGCTGAATCCCGAAGAACATAAAATGGGTATCAAAGGCAGCTCTACCCGCCAGGTATTCTTCAACGACTGTAAGGTGCCGGTAGAAAACCTGCTGTCCACACGGGAGAACGGCTTCAAGATCGCAGTGAATATCCTGAACCTGGGCCGTATCAAGCTGGGCGGTGCAGCGCTGGGCGCTTCCAAGGAAGTGATCAGCAAAGCAGTTAATTATGCCGGGGAACGCGAGCAGTTTGGCCGTCCCATCTCCAAGTACGGCGCCATTAAATACAAGCTGGCCGAGCAGGCGATCCGTACATACGCTTCTGAAGCTGCGGTGTACCGCGCCAGCCAGAATATCGAGGACGCGACCAATGCTTATATCGCCGGCGGTATGGATGCCGCGCAGGCCAAGCTGAAGGGCACGGAGCAATTTGCTATAGAGGCGGCGATCATCAAGGTGCATGCTTCCGAGGTACTGGACTATGTGACCGATGAGGGCGTGCAGATCTATGGCGGTATGGGCTATAGCGCCGAAGCGCCGATGGACCGCTCTTACCGCGATGCCCGCATCAACCGTATCTTTGAGGGTACCAACGAGATCAACCGCATGCTTTCTGTCGACATGATGCTGAAGCGCGCCCTGAAGGGAGAGCTGGATCTCATGGGACCGGCACAAAAGGTAGCCGGAGAGCTGATGAGCATACCGGATTTCGGAGTGCAGGAAGAGGGCCTTTTTGCCAGGGAGCATCAATACATATCCGGCTTCAAAAAAGCGATCCTGATGACAGCCGGCGCTGCCGTGCAGAAGCTGATGCAGAGCCTGAGCAAGGAGCAGGAAGTGATCCTGTACCTGGCCGACATGCTGATCGAGCTGTATGTCAGCGAATCAGTGCTGCTGCGCGTGGAGAAGCTTGTCGCCCGTACCGGCGAAGAGGTGGCAAAGGAAAAGATCGCCATAGCTAAGGTTTATCTTTTCGATGCCGCCCAGCGCATACACAGCGCAGGCCGCAATGCGCTGAACGCTTTTGCCGATGGCGACGAGCGCCGGATGATGATGATGGGGCTGAAGCGTTTTACCAAAACGGACGACTTTAATACCACCGAAGCCCGCAGGGCTATTGCTGCCAAGCTGATCGAAGCCAATAAGTATTGCTTTTAACCAATAAAGCAGCGGGAAGGCAGCACCTTCCCGCCGCTCCAGTTTTTCCGAAAGCCCTGTTGCCGGGATACGGATCCACAGGTAATCCATTCAATAACCCAAAACAAAAAAGATGAAAAAGATCTGTACGCTTACCGCTACTGTCCTGCTGGCCTCTTCGATGGCTTTCGGGGGCAGCTTCCAACTTAATCTGCAAGGTATACGGCAAACAGCTATGGGCGGAACAGGTGTGGCCTGGCCCTGGGACGCTTCTACTATCTTCTTCAACCCTGGTGGACTATCCCGGTTGAGCGGTATACAGGCCTATGGCAGCGTCAACATCGTTACGCCCAACGTGAAGTATGTGCAGACGCCAACCGGTGGCTATTCGGCCAGCTCCAATACACATACCACCACACCCTTTGCTGTATATGTAGGCGGCCCTATCAGGAAGGGTAGCAAGATCGGTGTGGGCCTGGGCATTTATACGCCTTTCGGCAACAAGCTCGATTGGGGCAATACCTGGACCGGCCGCTACGTAGTGGAATCGATCAGCCTGCAGAGCTTTTTCTTCCAGCCGACAGTAAGCTATGCCATCAATGATATGATCTCGGTCGGCGCAGGCTTTGTCTACGCCAGGGGTACGGTGGATATTGAAAAAGCGATCCCGGTGCAGGATATCAATGGCAACGACGGACAAGCCAAATTAAAGGGCAACGCCAACGGATTTGGCTTTAATGTCGGTGTACAGATCAAAGCGACGGAAGACCTCCAGTTCGGTGTTTCCTACCGTTCCAAAGTGAAAATGGATGTCAATGGCGGAGATGCTACCTTTACAGTGCCCGCGAGTCTGGCCGGTAACTTTCCCAATACCACTTTCGATTCCAAGCTGCCTTTGCCCGAGATCCTTACCGTAGGCCTGGGTTATAAATTCACCAGCGACTTGATGGTACAGGCCGACGTGGTGCTTGCTGGCTGGAAAACCTATGATTCGCTGAGCTTCGATTTTGCGGAAAATAAATCAGTGCAGGACACCCACGATCCCCGCTCTTATAAAAATACCGTGGCCTTCAGGCTGGGTGCGCATTACCAGATCGATAACCAGTTTGCGATCATGGCCGGTGGCGCCTACGATCCCACGCCTACACGCGATAACCTGCTGTCGCCCGATGCCGTAGACGGCAACAGGCTTACTTTGTCCTGCGGCGCTACCTACCAGCCCCTGCCAAGGCTCAGCATTATGGCGGCGCTGAATTATACGACTACGCCCAAACGAAATACTTCCTATGATCCCGCAGGAATGCAGGGCGCTTACCAGGTGAAAAGCCTGCTGCCCGCTATCGGCGTATCCTATACTTTTTAACCGCTAATCCAACCAAAGATGAAAAAGTCATATCTTCTTATAGCAGCCTCAGCTGCACTGCTGACCTTCTCCTGCAAATCCAAGATTGATCCTGAGATGCCTTCGGCGGGCCAGGCCGATTTCTCCACTTATGTGGCGATCGGGAACTCGCTCACTGCAGGCTTTGCCGACGGTTCGCTATACCGCAGCGGGCAGGAAAATTCCTATCCCAATATGCTGGCCGGCCAGTTTAAGCTGGTTGGCGGCGGCGACTTCAGGCAGCCCCTGCTGCCCGGCGAATCGGGCTGGCCCATAGCACCGGCAGCAGGTCGCTTTCCCAAGCGGGTACTGGATATCGTGGTGGATTGCAAAGGAGTGGCCTCGCTGGGTCCCAAGCTGTATTCAGGTCTGCCCGATACTGCAGGCAGTGCTGTCAATATCGCTGCCGGAGGTCCCTACAATAACGTAGGCATTCCCGGTATCCGTTGCATCGACTACGATGTAGCAGGTTACGGTATGGCTAATCCCTATGCCGGCCGTTTCTTTTCCAGTCCCATGCAACGCCCGCTTGAAGCGGCATTACAACCGGTGCCCACCTTCTTTACTATGTGGCTGGGTAGCAACGATGTGCTGGGCTATGCCACAGCCGGCGGAGAAGGGGCTAACGGCGGTATAGGCCTGAGCGATATTTCGCCCCTGCCTGTGTTTACGGCCACCTACAACAAAGTAGTTGAAAGTCTGGTCAACAGCGGCAGGAGTCCGAAAGGCGCACTGATCAATATTCCCGACGTAACCGCGATCCCTTATTTCACCACTATCAATCCTAAAGGACTGGTGCTGGATGCTACGCAGGCAGCGCAGCTGAGCGCATTGTATGCCCCGTTGGGTATCTCTTTTACAGAAGGTCCTAATTATTTCATCATCGAAGATTCTACGGCTCCCGGCTTGCGTCGCCAGATAAAGCCGGGTGAATACATCCTGATCACGACACCGGGTGATTCGCTGAAGTGCGGCGGTTGGGGTAGCGCGAAGCCCATTCCCGAACGATTTGTGCTGGACGCTGCTGAAGTGAATAATGTAAAGGTGGCTACTGCTGCTTTCAACCAGGTGATTGCCGACAATGCCAACCGTCATGGCCTGGCCCTGGTCGATGCCAACACTTACCTGAAGAGCCTTCAGTCGGGCATTACCTGGAACGGCGTGACCTATACACCGGCATTTGTGACCGGCGGGGCGTTCTCGCTGGATGGTATTCATCTGACCCCGCGTGGCTATGCGCTGGTGGCGAACGAGATCATCAGGATGATCAACCAGACCTACCAGGCATCGATCCCGAATGTGGATGTCAACAAATATGGCGGTGTCCGTTTTCCGTAAACCGATAGAAACCCCGGGGAGCCACTATACCGGCTCCCCTGCTTTAAATATGGATAAATTCTTTTTGGAAGCGAAAGTATTATGGGCCCAGGTGGATGCCAATATGCATCTGCGCCACAGTGCCTATGCCGACTTTGCCGCGCAGGCAAGGCTGGAGATGCTGGAGCGGCTGGGCATGGACATCAAAGTAATGCAGGAGGTTAAGATAGGACCGATCTTGTTCCGAGAGGAAACTGTCTACCTGCGGGAAGTCTTGCTGGGCCATAGTGTCAGCGTGACCTGCTTGCTCAGCAAGTGCAGGGAAGATGGCTCCCGCTGGTCATTTCTGCAGGAGATCATCCGTAACGATGGAGTACTGGCTGCAAGGGTACAGGTGGACGGCGCCTGGATCGATACCTTGAAGCGAAAGCTGACGGCACCGCCTGAGGCCTTCCGGGAACGCTTCCTGAAGGAGTTGCCCCGCACCGGCGATTTTGTACTGGAACCCGTACCCGATAAAACCGCACAGCAAGGATGAACCGCTTACAACAACAGGTAGCGAAAGCGCGGCATTCCGCTTTTCAGCTATGGCTGCTCAACATGGGCCTGCTGCGTACCGTGCCCTTCAATAAGCCGCATGGCCTGAAGGTGACACGCATCGGCGACGACAGCCTGACGATCACAGCCCGGAATGTGCGCTCCAACCGCAACCATATTAAAGGGATTCATGCCTGCCTGCTGGCTACTTTATGTGAATACGTTTCGGGATTAAGCTTGCTGCTGAAGCTCGATCCCGCTGCTTACCGGATCATACTGAAGAACATTCACATGACTTATCACTACCAGGCGAAGAAAGATGTGTCGGTGACGTTCAGCCTCCCGGAAAGCGATTTTGCGCGGGATGTGCTGCAGCCGCTGGAGCTGGCAGAGGTAATCTTTAAAGAATTCCCGGTAGAGGTGTACGACACGGAAGGTAACCATATCTGTACCGGGCTGATCAACTGGCAGATCAAATCCTGGAAGCATGTGAGGACCAAAACAGATTAAGTAAAACGCTTTTATTCACGTATAAAATGGAGCTTTATGTTTAGAAAAATAATCTTGCTGTCGGCGCTGCTGCTGGGCGTGCTGCTATTCGGAGCCAAAGCCACCTATGCCCAGAAAGACAGGGTGGAAGGCTTTTGGCTGAACCAGGAAAAAGAAGCGAAGATCGAGATCTATAAAGCGAAGAACGGAAAGTTTTATGGTAAGATCGTATGGCTGAAAGAGCCCAATAAGGACGGTAAGCCTAAAACAGATGTCAATAATCCCAAGGAAAGCCTGCGTTCGCAGCCGATCATAGGGTTGCTGATCCTGAAAGCCTTCAATAAGGACGGGGAGAAGACCTACGAAGATGGTACGATCTACGATCCCAAGAACGGGAAGACCTACAGCTGCAAAATTACCTATGAAAACGACAACCAGTTGTCGATACGTGGTTATGTGGGCATCTCGATGCTGGGGCGCACAACCACCTGGACCCGGAGTCCTAACTAATAACTGTAAACTATTTTCTTATTTATCTAATTGAACCGATTATGGCGACCACAGCCGAGTTTGAAGCCGCAGTGGCGGCCAGCAAAAACTTACCTGAAAAGCCGGATAACGATACGCTGCTGCAGCTGTACGGCTTGTATAAGCAAGCCACTGCCGGCGATGCTCCGGAGAAAAAAGATTTCGGTACCTTCGACTTTGTAGCCAGGGCCAAACATGAGGCCTGGGCGGCACAACTGGGTCTGGACAAGGAGGCAGCAATGCAGCGATATGTCGACCTGGTGAGCCGGCTGGCAAAAAAATAACAGCCCAGCCCGGCCGGTGCAATAATGCCCCGGCGAAGAAAATGACAACATATATGGCAATAAGGATAAGCGGCACTGGAAGCTATATTCCGGAACGGATCATCGGCGAAGATGAATTTTTACAGCACCAGTTCTACGACGCATCGCATCGCCTAATTGAAGCCGACCCTGCTGAAATCATCCGCAAGTTCAGGGCCATTACCGGTATAGAAGAGCGGCGCTACGTGCGGCCCGATCAGCAGTCTTCCGACATTGCCACACTGGCTGCGCAGGAAGCGGTCGCGGATGCCGGCATAGATCCCGAAACACTGGATGGCATCATTATTGCCCATAACTATGGCAATATACCGTATGGGCAAAGACAATCGGATACTGTGCCGTCCCTGGCCGCAAGAGTAAAGCACAATCTCAGGATAAAGAATGCCGCTTGTGTGGCTTTCGACGTGCTGTTCGGTTGTCCCGGATGGATACAAGGGATGATCATTGCCAGCCAGTTCCTCAAAACCGGTGCCGCAAAGCGATACATGGTGATCGGTTCCGAGACCTTGTCGCGGGTGCTGGATCCGCACGACCGCGATTCCATGATCTACGCCGACGGCGCCGGTGCTGCAATCATAGAGCGGGGCGAAGGCGACGCCGGTATCTTAGGTATGGCCAGCCGCTCGTATACCTATGATGAGGTCTACTATCTCGATTTCGATACTTCGCTGAAACCCGGCGTAACGCCCGATACAAGGTATATCAGAATGCAGGGAAGGAAGATCTACGAATTTGCGCTCGGGCAGGTGCCGCTGGCGATGAAGGCCTGTATGGACGAATCGGGCGTTGCTATCGATGAAGTGAAAAAGGTATTCCTTCACCAGGCCAATGAGAAGATGGACGAGGCGATCATTAAACGCTTTTTTGCACTTTGCGGAAAAGATACTGTTCCCGAGCATGTGATGCCTATGAGCATTCATAAGCTGGGCAACAGCTCAGTCGCTACGGTACCCACATTGCTCGACCTGGTCCGTAAGGGAAAGCTGCCGGAGCATCAGCTGCATCCGGGCGATGTGATCCTGCTGGCCTCCGTAGGCGCGGGCATGCACATCAATGCCTTTGCTTACCGGGTGTAATACCCCCGTGGCAAGCTTCTTAAATCCTTATAATCTCTAAGATCTTATGTCCCTTTTCCAAAATAGAACCTTCCTGATCACCGGCGGGAGCCGGGGCATCGGGAAAGCGATTGCGCTGAAGCTGGCAGCTGCCGGCGCTAACATTACTATCGCTGCCAAATCGGTAGAAGAAAATCCCAAGCTGGGCGGAACCATCTTTTCCGCCGCGGAAGAGATCGAAAAGGCCGGCGGCAAAGCCTTGCCCGTACCTTGTGATATCCGTAACGAAGAAATGATACAGGATGCTGTAGCCCAGACGGTATCGGTATTCGGCGGCATAGATGGCGTAATCAATAATGCTTCGGCGATATCGCTTACCAATACCGAAGACACGGAAAGCAAGCGCTTCGACCTGATGCACGATATTAATGTGCGGGGCACTTTCCTGGTAACCAAACATTGTCTTCCGTACCTGCTGCGTTCCAGGAATGCCCATATCCTTACTTTATCGCCGCCGGTAGACCTGCAGCCCAGGTGGTTGGGCGCACACATTGCCTATACGCTGAGCAAATACAACATGACCATGATGGCCATGGGTTGGGCCGAAGAATTTAAGCAAGATGGTATCTCCTCCAATTCGCTATGGCCGGTTACAACTATTGCCACGGCGGCCGTGAACAATCTGCTGGGAGGTGAATACCTGATGCAAAGAAGCCGTAAACCCGATATCCTTGCTGATGCAGTATTCTATATCCTGCAGCAGGGCCCGGGCAAGCTCTCCGGCAGGCAGCTGCTTGATGAGACCATACTGAAAGAAGCGGGTATAACCGACTTCGATACCTATGCCGTCAATCCCGGTGGCAGCCTGCAAAAGGACCTTTTCCTGTAACGCTTGCTGCTTTAGTGAAAAAGGGTACATTTACACCCTCAAATCAATAATCATGTCGGTACACAGTGAAATAAAACGCGTAACGACCCACACGTTACAGAAAATGAAAGAGCGTGGAGAAAAGATCTCCATGCTGACCGCCTACGACTACTCGTTCACCAAAATATTCGATGAAGCAGGTATCGATATCCTGCTGATCGGTGATTCGGCCTCCAATGTAATTGCCGGTCATGAAACCACCTTGCCCATTACGCTTGACCAGATGATCTTCCTCGCATCGAGTGTTGTACGGGCAGCCCGGCGCTGCTTCGTGATCTGCGATCTGCCCTTCGGTACTTACCAGGGAAACAGCAAAGAAGCGCTGAATTCTTCTATCCGTATTATGAAGGAATCGGGAGCGCATGCTGTGAAGCTGGAAGGCGGCGCTGAAGTGTGCGAGTCTATTGCCCGCATCGTATCGGCCGGTATCCCGGTTATGGGGCACCTTGGTCTTACCCCGCAATCCATCTACCAGTTCGGTACCTACAGTGTGCGGGCCAAGGAAGAAGCGGAAGCTGAGCTGCTGATCCGTAACGCGCATGCGGTACAGGAAGCCGGCGCCTTTTCGCTGGTGCTGGAAAAGATACCCGCGGCACTGGGCAAGCGTGTGGCCGAGGAGCTGAAAATACCGGTGATCGGCATTGGCGCAGGGATGCATGTCGATGGGCAAGTACTGGTGATGCACGACATGCTGGGCATTACCAAAGATTTTTCGCCGCGTTTCCTCAGGCGCTACCTGAACTTGTACGATGAGATCAAAGCCGCAGCAGGCCAGTATATCGCCGATGTGAAGAGCAAAGACTTTCCCAACGAGCAGGAACAATATTAAAATGAAACAGGTCCGCACGCATCTCCGCTGCGGACCTGTTTGTTTAGCTTGCCTGGTCTAGCCGTGATATACCCTGGAAGCGATGATACCGCCATCGCTGACCTCCAGCACTTCGGCAATCCGCATATCCTCCTCTCCCGGTACCTGCCTGATGTATTCCATAAATACCCTGTCTTCGTTGGCAGTAAGCGAAGTGACTTCATAATGCAGGCCAGGGAGTCGTTCAAAAGCATCCTGCCACCAGGCACGCAAGGCGGCTTTACCTTTGATCAAGCCTTCAGTCTCCGGTTGCCGCTGCTTTAGCTTGGGGCTGTAGTGCTGCGCTTCTTCATCATATAGTGCCAGCAATTGCTCCAGCGCATGCGTGTTGAACGCAGCGAACCATTGCCGGGCAATATGCTCATGTTGCAAAGCCTTAGTCATTTTTTTTTGAGCGCAAAGCTATCCGTTAAAATCCATTTTACCTTTTGTGTTATCACTTTTTTCAGATACCCAATCCACGGCGACATCGATATCCAGCTTATCAAAGCCCCTGAATTCACCAGGCATCAATGCGCTGAATACCTGGGTGAAATGCTGGACGCCGGAAGAGTCGGTGATAATAGCGGCCCGGTTCCATTGCGTAAGGTGCTTGATGCCCAGCAGCACATCCTGCATCCAGGCACCGAAAGTGAATTCCTTCAGCGGTGTATCGAGGATCAGCAGGTAATTCAGTTTGCCGGTCTTTTTAATCAGCCGTTCTACTTCGGGCATCACTACCTGCTCAAAATCCTCCCGGGTCACATTGCCCGTTGCCCTGAAGTCTACTACATTCGACGGCAGATTCATCAATCGCTCTATCATAGAATATGTTGTGTTTCGAGTATATTATCCTCAAACAATCGAATAGATCAATTGTTTGAAATTAAGATATGACAGGACGGTAGTAATGCTATTCACCACTGTCCTGTCCCTGTCGCCAAACACCATTCTTTCAACATAAAAAGGAAAGTTATGAACATCGCACAGCTAGCCGGCGCCCTGTGTATGGTGTTACTGGGAAGTAATGCTAAGTCTTATGCACAAACTCCGGTCAATTTCTACGACCAGCCCTACAAAGAGCGTAATAACGGTACATTCGACCGTGGTACCCAGATACTGACCTTCGGCTATGGCCTGGGCAATACTTCCGGAACAGGCTATCTCAATGTCAACCTCGAAGAAAAGATCAGCCATACCAATATCGGTCCTATATACCTTAAGTACGAATACGGCCTGGCCGATGCTATAGGCCTGGGCGTCTATGGCGCTTACGCCTATGCGAAAGACCAGATGAACAAGGCAGCGCCCAAAGATTACCGTACCAACGCATTGAGCTTCGGGGTCAATGGCTTTTACCACTTTAATAAGCTGATCGAGGTGGAGCATCTCGATTGCTATGCTGGCATTGGCCTCGGCTTTAAAACGGTGAGCGTAAAGTCGCAGCCCAGCGACGGCACCGGTACGGAAACGAAGGTGAGCGACAATACCGGTGTGTTCTCGCTCAGGCTGGGCGCCCGTTACTATATCGTCAAGGGCTTTGGCGCTTACTTTGAGTTCGGACCTGATAAGATGAGCGCGCTCAATGTGGGCCTTTCATATAAGTGGTAGCGGCTATTGCTCGTAAAATTCAATGGGCAGTTGGTCAGGGTCGGCGATAAAGGTAAAACGTCTGCCCGTAAGGGCATCGGTACGTACCGGTTCTGCTGTTATTCCTTGCTCTTCGAGCAGCGCTACGGTATGCTCCAGGTCTGTTACCGCAAAGGCCAGGTGCCGCAGTCCCGCGGCTTCGGGCCGGCTGGCCCTGGGCGGCGGATCGGGAAAGGAGAACAGCTCCAGCACATAAAGGCCGTTGAGCGCCAGGTCCAGCTTATAAGATTGCCTTTCGGCGCGATAGGTTTCATTAAGGACCATAAGACCCAGTATCCGGGTATAGAAATGCTTCGACCGTTCGTAGTCCGAACAAATGAGCGCGATATGATGAATACCTTTGAGGGGGAGCATAAATTTTATTGATTATCTGCATATAGGAAACAAATACGCATTACCGGTCATTATGGTTGACCTGGTTGTTGGTGAAAACACCAACAACGGCGGGTACTTCAAGATAACAGGCGCTTGTTTCCTTCATGCGGACATCCAGGTAATCTTTATTTCCAGAACAATATATTGACACCGGCCTGTAGCACATCGCTGCGTATCATAAAATACGTGTTGCCCGAGGTGAAGTAGGCGCCTGTATTATACTGGACGTAAATATCGAACTTTTGTGCCAGTATAACACCTGCCCGGACAGGAAAGCTTGCCCATAGCGGACTGAGCTTAACTTTCTCCTCCCTGGGATATATGGTGTTGTAGGCATACACCGGCTCGTTTTTGTAAGCCGAGAAATTCATGGCAACACCCACGCCGGCATTGACTTTCAGCTTATCGGTATTATAAATATTAAAGAGCACCTGTGGCGACAGGGAAAGCGAGTATTGGGAAAAATGATGGGAGGAGATTTTGCCGCTGGCCTCCGGGTGGGTAATGCCCATCTTCGCCGCGGTAAGGCTAAGGTCGGCACGGAAAATAATACGCTTGATACGGCTCTTGTTAAAAAGGTCCATCCCCGCCGATAGCTTGGGCATATAAGAGGTCTTTGTGGAAGAACCGTCGGCAAAAAAATAGCCGTTCTTATATACCCCATGACAACGGCTGATGCCAAGACCCGCATAAAAGAAAAGCTTCAGCTTTTGTTCCTTCGCTGTTTTCCCATTAAGCATGTCGATGATCGCGCTGAGCGAGGCCGGAGTATACTCGGCGGTACTCAGCTTCCGGAGCAGCTTTTGCCGTGTAGCTTGCGGTGCTGTTGCCGTAAAGGCCTGCAACTGGTTGCGGAAAAGATTATTGGTAATGACACGGGGCGGCTCATGATAATCGTAATACCTTTGATAGGTTAGCTCCGTGTAAATATTCTTCTCTATGTTCAGCACATAGTACCGGGTCTTGACGGCATCGGTATATCCATACAAAGCAAAGGAAGGGCCGGTCCTGAGCTGCTGGAGAAATACAGTGGCCGTCCTGGAGCTCTTTTCGGGTGGCCCGGTCTGCATGCCCGCTTCTACACGCACGCGCTTGTCCATACTGATCGTCACTAATGCCCTGCGGTAATAAGCTATACCATCCACTTCAAAAGCACTGATATCATCTGCGCCGTAAGTAAGCGCCGCTGCCCCTTCCTGCGCGCGGAAGCGGATGTGCTCGGGGTTCAGCTCCCATTCCCGGTAGTCGATCCAGCCGTTCCCCACGCTGCCGTCGCTGCGGGTAACAGAGCCTTTCAGAAAATGGGACTGGGCTTGTGTGTTGAGGCCGAGGCCCAGTAATACGAGTAATAGCAGATAGGGTGGTGTTTGTTTCATGTGCTAAAAATAATCAATGGGATCTAAATGTCAATAGGGTATCGGGATATACCGGAAAGATGGTATGCGGTAAAGAGCCGTTTATCACAAGCGCGGGCCGGTATTTTTAAATATCTTTATGCAGATACTCTAATACTTTTTCAATTGCTCCGAATCTGTTCACCAAAGCTGAAAAGAACAAGCGGTGAGTGGTCGCCTGTTAATTTAATGCCTCATGAGCTTTCACCTGCTGTTGAAGAACCTGTTTTGCGTTATACTGCTGTTTCTCCCGACGATGGCATCGCTGGCGCAACCGGATGTGACCCATTACGATTGCAGCCGCCAGAAGCGCCTGGATGCCACCCGCGGCAAGGAAAAGCCCATGGTCGCCGACGCGCGCGAGGAGGGCTATGACCTCCGCTATATAAAGCTTGACCTGGCGCTCGACAACCTTAGCCCGCAGCTGAGCGGCAGCGCCTATACAAGGGCTGTGGTGGGCGATGCACCGATGCAGCATTATGTGTTCGAGCTGTCGGAGGGTTATACCGTCGACTCGCTGCGGCTCAACGGGGTGCTGCTACCGGTAAGCACTACCGGTACTGTACGCGAAGTCACACTGCCCACGGCATTGCCTGCCGGGGCCGCATTGGAGGTGCAGGTGTATTATCGGGGACAACCGGCTGCCGGGGCAGGTTTTTTTTCTGCCGGTATACGAACAGAAGTCTCCCCGGAATGGAAGCAATCCATTACCTATACCTTAAGCGAACCTTACTTTGCCAGCGACTGGTGGCCGGTGAAGCAATCGCTGCAGGATAAGATCGATTCTTCAGATGTATGGATCACTGTACCCTCCGGTCTGAGGGCCGGGAGCAACGGCTTGCTGGAACAGGTGACCCCGCTGCCCGGTGGCCGTTCGCGCTTTGAATGGAAGAGCCGTTATCCTATCGATTACTATCTGATCTCGATGGCGGTGGGGCCTTACGACGAATACGCGTACTACATGCATTTTGAGAACAGCAACGACTCAATGCTGGTACAGAATTATATTTACAACGATACAGCGGCCTTTACGCAATACAAGCCGGGCATGGATGCAACGGCAGATATGGTCAGTTACTTTTCAAGCTTGTTCGGCCGCTATCCTTTCTGGAAAGAAAAATATGGTCATTGCACCACGCCGCTGGGCGGTGGGATGGAACACCAGACTATGACCACCCTGAACAATTTCAATACCTCCCTGGTAGCGCATGAGCTGGGACACCAATGGTTCGGCGATCATGTGACCTGCGCTTCCTGGGCCGATATATGGCTTAATGAGGGCATGGCCACCTATCTTGATTATCTCTACCGGTCGCATAGCGAGGGAGAGGCCTCCGGCGCTGCGATCATGAGCGGGCTGCACGATCAGGCCAGGAGCGTACCGGAGGGCTCGGTGTACTGCGCCGATACGACAACGACCGGTCGTATCTTCAGCTACCAGCTCAGCTATGCCAAAGGTGCTGTGATCGCCCATACGCTACGGTATATTTTTGATAACGATACCTTGTTCTTCAGTATGATGAAGCATTACCAGGATCAGTACGCTTACCGGACTGCGGGCACAGAGCAATTCAAATCGGTGGCCGCCGCCTTCCTGGGCCGCACCCTGGACACTTTTTTTGCGCAATGGATATACGGGCAGGGCTTCCCGGTGTACCAGGTGCGGTGGAACCAAACCGGCGGCCAGGTATTCGTGCACCTGGAACAATCCGGCTCTGCGCCGGCTTCCGTGCCTTTGTTTCGTACAAGGCTGCCCATAAGGCTTTACAGCGCGGCGGGAGATACGGTAGTTCATGTTGATAACCGTAACGCTGAAGAGACTTTTGCTTTTGCCTGGGACCGGCCTGTAGACAGTATTGCGCTCGATCCCGGCCATCATGTATTGCTGCGTACCGACAGCACTCGCCGCGATCATTCGCTGCTGTCCGTACAGGGTTCTGATACCACGTTATTCCTGGTTTATCCCAATCCTTCGGCCAGCTCCTGGCTGGTGGAAGGTATGCCGGCAAACTGCAGCCTGGCATTGTTCGACATATTGGGTCGACGCCTGTGGCAGGGTAGTAACGGCAGGAGTAATACGGCACACATTAATGGCCAGATCCTCCCCAAAGGAATTTATTTCCTGCGGGTAACGGACAAGCAGCGCACAGATAAGGTACTCCGCCTGGTAAAGGGATATTAAGACAAGCGCCGGGACATGCGTCAGCATGCGCTATGGGCTTCCCGGTCCGGTAGCCTGCGCTCATTTTTTTACACATTGTTTTTAATAATATTTCAAATTCATAAAAAACTATTGCCTGATACCGCTTAATTTGCATCTTTTCCCTTCTTCCCCAAATGGATAAAGATTACGAGTTAAAGTATCATCAGCAGGAGCACGGTAATTGGTGGTTTGTGAGCAGAAGACGTTTGATCGTTGCCTTCCTGGAAAAATACCACATAGCCAAAGATGCCCGCATTATAGATATAGGCTGCTCCGGAGGTGAGCTCCTGGCGGATCTTATGCAGCTGGGATATGATAATCTTTATGCGCTTGACTATAGTGAAGAGGCAATCAGGATTTGCCGGGAGAAGGGTATCAGCAATGCCTATGTTATGGACGGACACAATCCGGAATTTCCCGAGGGGCATTTTGACCTGATCATTGCGTCCGACTCGCTGGAACATCTGAAAGATGATCAGCTGGCCCTGGCCAACTGGAGCCGGATACTGAAGCCCGGCGGCCTGCTCTTCGTTTTTGTGCCGGCCTTCATGTTCCTGTGGTCGCATCATGATGATATCAACTACCATTACAGAAGATATACCCGCAAAGAACTGAAAACAAAGCTGCGGCAATCCGGCCTGGATATTGTGCAAAGTGGCTATTGGAACACGGCTGTTTTCCTGCCTACCCTGGCTGTAAGGATGCTGGAAAAGATAACAGGACGAAACAAAAAGGCGGCAGAGAAAAGCGATGCCATCGTTGTTATGCCCGAGGCGCTGAACCGGCTGATGATAAATGTGATCAGCGTTGAGAATTTCTTCTGTAAAAACGGTTTGCTTCCGGTCGGTGTAAGCACCTTTGCGATTGCACGCAAATAAAGTTCGACTTCCCCCGTATGGTACAAGGTAGCTTCCGGTCTGATGTGATGTCCTGCGGCGGGCTCCCTTATTGTCGGACGCCGGTAAAAGTATAATGGGTCAGCTTTTCACCGGCAACTACCGAAGCTCCCTCATCTGTCCAGAATTCTATGGTCACCTGGTCGCCGTTAAAGAAGCCGGATGAGCCTTCACTGCGGATATACCGGTTATTGCCCATGAATGACCGGTCCTTTATGGTGAACACCCTTGGATCCTGGGCATTCAGCTGCAGTACCAGGTCGGGAGCCATGCTCAGCTGCCCGATCTCTGGCCCTGCCTGCATTTGCCATTGGGTAATGGATTCCTGTTTATCATCCATTAGCGACGTACCCCGGTATAGTCCGAAAAACCGTGCCCGTTCGGGCGTGTGACAGTCGGGGTATTGCCAGTAAGGGGGGCAGGTTGTCTTGGTGCAGGAGCCGGCAGCCACTGCCAGCAGGAGCAGGAAACCGATAGCAGGAAATCGTTTCATGGGGAGGCTTAGGTTTTACTCTTAATGAATATGATTTTAAACGTATGATGGTCTGATAAAATTATAGACGACATAAAAAAGCCCGCTGTTGGTTCAGCAGGCTTGGGAAATTTTTTTATAAGCGGAGGATTCTTTTCCTGAACTACTCCCCGTCATCAGGCTTGGCGCCGGGAAGCCTTTTCTTGAGAAAGGTGATCTGCCCGCGATGATTGGATTCATGCTCGCATACATGGAACCATTTCCAGTAAGTATTGACCGGTTGTCCGGGCTTTGACCATACCGGGTCTTTAGCCAGCAGCCATGCATCATCCCTTTTCCTGAATTCTTCCAGCGTATGCGTCCTTACCGAGCCAATGAGGTCAAGGTAGTATTGCGCGTCTTTTCCCTTGATTGTTGTCCGGCCTTCCTTGCCGAGGGACATGCCGGCATGCCATAGCTTGTGCTCTTCTGCGTTAAATTCCTGCCGGCCTTCGAAGGTATTGATCTGGTAATATTTTTCTACGGCGCCCAGGTGCATCACCAGCGCGCCAATGGTATTGGCATGACCGTCGTGCAGGTAATCCAGCTGTTCCTGCGTCAATGATTTGATTGACTTGATAATGGTATCCCGGTTATAGTTGAGCATCGATACCAGCGTGCCGATCTGCGGTGTATAGCCTTTTAAAGGGCCGATCGTCAGCAAACCCTCCTCCTGCTCTTCGGGTAGTGCGGCAAGGGTACGGTTTCCCAGCCGACCGAAGAGCGTAAGGCCAAGGGTGAGCGCAGCCGAGGTTTTGAGAAAATTTCTGCGACCGGATGGATGGTGTGTGGTCATAATGGGTGTTTTAGATGTGCGGCTAAGGTAAGGCATTCCCATGTTCAGAAATTCTTAAAAGAGCAAAGGCCCCGGATCGCCGGGGCCTTTGTATTGTATATCAAGTATGAGGACCGGATTAATATCCCATGTCCATACCACCGGGCATAGCGGGAGCGGCGGGAGCGCCTTTAGGCTCGGGCTTGTCGGCGATCACACACTCGGTAGTCAGCAGCATGGAAGCGATAGAAGCAGCGTTTTCCAGGGCTACGCGGCTTACTTTGGTCGGATCGATTACACCAGCAGCAAACAGTTTTTCGAACTGCTCGGTACGGGCGTTGAAGCCGAAGTCAGCTTTGCCTTCCTTGATCTTCTGAACGATGATAGAACCTTCCAGTCCGGCATTCTCAACGATAGTACGGATGGGAGCTTCCAGCGCACGGCGCACGATAGCGATACCGGTTTCCTCGTCGTTATTGGCGCCTTCCAGCTTGGCCAGTGATTCGATAGCGCGGATGAAGGCAGTACCACCACCGGCTACGATGCCTTCTTCCACGGCAGCGCGGGTAGCATGCAGGGCGTCGTCAACGCGATCTTTCTTTTCTTTCATTTCTACTTCGGTAGAAGCGCCTACATACAGTACGGCTACACCGCCGCTCAGCTTGGCCAGGCGTTCCTGCAGCTTTTCGCGGTCGTAATCGGAAGTAGTGGTTTCGATCTGGGCTTTGATCTGGGATACGCGGGCATTGATGTCCGCTTTCTTGCCTTTACCGCCCACAACGGTAGTGTTGTCTTTGTCGATAGTGATACTTTCGGCTTGTCCCAGGTAACTGAAGTCAGCATTTTCGAGCTTGTAGCCCAGATCTTCGCTGATCACGGTACCGGCAGTCAATACCGCGATATCCTGCAGCATTTCCTTGCGGCGGTCGCCGAAGCCGGGAGCTTTAACAGCAGCTACTTTCAGGGAACCACGCAGCTTGTTCAGCACCAGGGTAGAAAGGGCTTCGCCTTCTACATCTTCAGCGATGATCAGCAGCGGACGGCCGCTTTGTACCACTTTTTCCAGGATAGAGATGATATCCTTCATAGTGCTGATCTTTTTGTCGAAGATCAGGACGAAAGGATTTTCCATTTCTACCTGCATTTTTTCTGTATTGGTAATGAAGTAAGGGTTCAGGTAACCGCGGTCAAACTGCATACCTTCTACTACTTCTACTTTGGTATCGGTAGTCTTGGATTCTTCTACAGTGATCACGCCTTCGTTACCTACCTTAGCCATTGCTTCAGCGATCAGCTTACCGATCTCGTTGTCGTTATTGGCGGAGATGGTACCAACCTGCTCGATCTTCTGGTTATCGTTACCTACCTTCTGCGCTTGCTTCTTCAGGTTAGCGACTACAGCGGTTACGGCTTTGTCGATACCACGCTTCAGGTCCATAGGGTTGGCGCCTGCGGCAACGTTCTTCAGGCCTTCGCTGATGATGGACTGTGCCAGTACAGTAGCGGTAGTGGTGCCATCGCCGGCGATGTCGGCAGTTTTGCTGGCCACCTCTTTCACCATCTGGGCGCCCATATTTTCAATGGGATCTTCCAGCTCGATCTCTTTAGCTACGGTCACACCGTCCTTGGTTACGGAGGGCGCGCCGAATTTCTTTTCGATCACTACGTTACGGCCTTTGGGGCCCAGGGTTACTTTAACGGCATCTGCCAGGGTGTCAACGCCTTTCTTCATCCGGTTGCGGGCGTCGATATTGAAAAGGATTTGTTTAGCCATTTTTATTTTAATTCAGAATTTAAAAGGGAAAATTCAAAAAAATGAGATTGAAATGCAGAAAGACCTTTGGTCCTATTGCATTTTTTAATTTTTCATTTTGCGTTAAACAATTGCCAGGATGTCGCTTTCGCGCATGATGATCAGGTCTTCGCCCTCGATGGTGATCTCGGTGCCGGCATATTTGCCGTATAGCACAGTGTCGCCGGCTTTAACGGTTACGGGCTCGTCTTTTTTACCAGGACCTGCGGCTACAACAATACCACGTTGCGGTTTTTCTTTAGCGGTATCGGGGATGATGATGCCACCTGCAGTTTTCGTTTCGGCGGCAGCCGGTTTTACGATCACTCTGTCGTGAAGCGGGGTAATGCTAGCTTTCTTAGCCATAAGAAGATTGATTATAGATATTAAATTGTTTGGAAATGTATCGTGCAGCGGCTGAGCTTACAGCCCTGCAATACTTGTCGCCCACCAAAAATGTGCCAACCAGGAAATCTTGCCAATTTTTCAGGAATTGCCGTCACTATGTGAAAATGACAGTCAAATTTACACACCAATATCCGCTAACTGACAGAAGGAAGCGTTTTTCTTTTTTCTGCCGACAAATAACCGGCCGGGATGCGCGTATGTGAAAGCGAAATAAGGTTCTGGAACGGCATCGTTACTTTTACACCGAATACAAACGACCATATATGAAAAAAAGCATTTTTATCCTTGCTGCGGCGATCCTCTGCCTGATGGCCTCCTGCAACCAGATGAGCGAAAAGAAGTATAATGATACAGTGGCAAATATGTATCAGGGGTACGCCAGCGCATTCACAGCAAAAATGTCGACTTTCGGCAGCAGTGATAATAAAGAGCAGGCTATGGCCGACCTGAAAAGCATGGCGAAAACCACCGATAGCTGTATCGGGGTGATGAACGGCCTTAAGCCCTCCGAAGATGCGAAAGATTTTCACCAGAAAGTGCTGGGTATGTTCCAGCTGATTAAAACAGACTATGTGCCTGCGGCCGAAAAGCTGGTGAGCCTGAAGGGCAGCCAGGATATCGACGCTTATAACAATGCCGTAGAGCAATTCAATCATGTGCTGACCCGTATCAATACCGAAGAGACCGCAACCCAGGCCGCACAGCGGGCCTATGCCTCCAAGGTGGGTATGAAGATCCAGTAAGAAATCAGGGATATAACAGGAATAGGTACGGCCAAGCCGTGCCTATTCCTGTTTAAGGACCCGGCCTTCACTACCGGTTAAGGCCCCATTACGGCATTTCGCTTATCTTTGCGCCGCACTAAATAAGAACCATGCTTTCCAACGATATATTACTGAAAGCTTACCGCCTGATGATGACCGCGAGGGCGATGGCAGATATTTATGAAAATAACCGGCCGGTTTGCAAGTATGTACACTCCACCTCAAGGGGACATGAAGCGATACAGCTGGCAACAGGCTTCCTGTTGAAGTCCTACGATTATGTGAGCCCTTACTACCGCGACGAAAGCCTGATGCTGGGCATGGGCTGGAGGCCTTATGAAATGATGCTGCAGCTGCTGGCCAAAGGCGATGACCCTTTTACCGGCGGACGGGCTTATTACAACCATCCCAACAGTCGCAGGGACAATGTGCCGCAGATCATTCACCAGAGCAGCGCTACGGGTATGCAGGTGATCCCCACCACCGGTGTGGCGCAAGGAGTGGCTTATATCGAATCGCAGCAGCTGAAGGAATTCCCGCAGCCGCCGGTAGTGGTCTGCTCGCTGGGCGATGGCAGTGTAACGGAAGGTGAGGTGAGCGAAGCGTTCCAGTTTGCTGTGCTGAAGAAGCTGCCGGTGATCTACCTGGTGCAGGACAACGACTGGGGTATATCCGTCAGCAGCGACGAAGCGCGTACCATGGATGCTTACGAATATGCTGCCGGCTTTAAAGGCCTGGAGCGGGTGAGGGTCGATGGCAGCGATTTCGAGGCTTCTTATCAATGCATGCAGGATGCGATCGAATGGGTACGGAAAGAACGCAAGCCGATCCTGGTGCATGCCAGGGTACCCCTGCTGGGTCATCACACTTCGGGCGTACGCAAGGAATGGTACCGTACCGAAGAAGACCTGGCCAAGCATTATAAAGATGACCCCGGGCCTAAGCTGAGAGCGCTGCTGCTGAGCCGTGGCGTCAGCGAGACCGAACTGGATAAGATAGAAACAGAAGAGAAAGAATTTATACAAAGAGAATTCGACATGGCCGTAGCGGCGCCGGAGCCCGACCCGGCCACGGTATCCGACCATGTATTTGCACCTACACCGGTTACAGAAGAGAAAGGCAACCGCAGCCCTGCAGGCAAGGAACGGACTGTGATGGTAGATGCTGCGCTGCATGCCGTGGAAGAGATACTGCGCAAATATCCCGAGGCGTTGTTCTTCGGGCAGGATGTAGGACGCAGGCTGGGCGGGGTGTTCCGCGAGGCGGCCACACTGGCCGATAAGTTCGGCGACGCGCGGGTGTTCAACACGGCGATCCAGGAAGCTTATATTATCGGTTCTACCGTAGGCCTGAGCGCGCTGGGATTGAAATCGATCGTGGAAGTGCAGTTTGCCGATTACATTTATCCTGGTCTGAACCAGCTGGTGACCGAGATCAGCAAATCCTGCTACCTGAGCTGCGGCAAGTTCCCTGTGAATATGATCGTCCGGGTACCGATAGGCGCCTATGGCGGCGGCGGCCCTTACCATAGCGGCAGCGTGGAAAGCACACTGGCTACGATCAAAGGCATCAAGATCGCTTATCCTTCCAATGCTGCCGATATGAAAGGACTGATGAAGGCTGCTTTCCTCGATCCCAACCCCGTGGTGATGCTGGAGCATAAAGGTCTTTACTGGAGCAAGGTGCCTGGCACCGACGAAGCACGGACCATAGAGCCCGACGAGGATTATGTGCTGCCCTTCGGCAAAGGCAACGTGGTGCTGGCGGCCGATGAAGAGCAGGTTGCCAGCGGCAACTCACTTTGCATCATTACTTATGGTATGGGCGTTTACTGGGCCAAGGCCGCGGCCAGGCACTTCCCCGGCAGCGTGGAGATCATCGATCTGCGCACGCTTTATCCCCTGGACGAAGCGCTGGTGTATGAAACGGTGACACGTCATGGCAAGTGCATTGTGCTTACCGAAGAACAGCTGAACAACTCTTTCTGCGAAGCGCTTTCGGGCAAAATCGCACAGCATTGCTTCCGCAACCTGGATGCGCCGGTACAGACCATCGGCGCGCTGAACCTGCCGGCGGTACCCATGAATACCGGCCTGGAAGCCGCAATGCTGCCCAATGCCGATAAGGTGAAGGAGAAAATAGAATGGTTGCTGAATTATTAAAAGCAAATAGATAGCAAATGCCCCGGTCTAAACCGGGGCATTTTTTTGGATTCAGATGCTGTCGCATCGGGCTGTGATACCTTGATAAATTAAAAGCCTGCGGTCCTCCGCAGGCTTTTATGTTGATTATGATTTATAGTGAGATCACTGTACCACGATCTTCTTCACCGCCGAAGCATTGCCGCTGCTCATGCGCATCAGGTAAACGCCGGCAGGCAGCTTCGTGGTGCAAGGCACTTTAGTCATGCTGCCCATGCAGCTTACTTGCTGCGACCATACCTTCTGCCCCACAGCATTGGACAGCTCCAGGTCTACTTTACCGTTGAAGCCCTGCATCTGCACCGTGAAGCTTCCGCTGTTGGGATTGGGATAAACCAGCACATCCCTGTTCAGGTCGATCTCGGGCAGGCTAAGGCCGAATACAACAGTGAATGCATAAAAGACCTGTGCGCCAAAATCGGCCTCAAACTTCTTGAGTTCTGTGCCGTTGGTACCATCGATCAGGGACAGGCTGCCTTCGCCCTGGTTGGGATTGGCCCACCATTTCAGCCCGTCATTACCGGCATCGTCCAGCACCAGGGTATAGCAGCCCCAAGGCAGGGTAAGGGTATCGAGATAAGTGGTATTGGCCGTCAGGCCGCTGCGCTCGAGCACCACATTGCCGTCGCTGCTGCGGATACGCAGGGTATTTTCCTGGGGCGCAGCATTGGTAACGAATTTCACCACCACCTTATCGTTAGGTAGTATATCGGGTATGTTGTAAGCGGAGCTGGCTTCATCGTTGCCGGCATATTCGTCGGTACCGCCATTGGCGCCGGCGATGCGGGCGATGAATCGGTTGCCCTGGTCGCCGTTCCAGAAGGCAAGGCTGCTGATGGGTAGGTCCACTTTAGCAGTATCCAGGAACTTAAGGTTGCCGGTCCAGTTAAGGGTTTCTTCCATGCCGCCGGACACTTTGTATTTGATTACCGCAGAAGTAAGCGGGTTCTTACCCGCATTGCGGATGATGACCTGCGGGGTATGGCAAATGGGGTTGATCCTTGACAAGGCGAACGCATCGCTGGGCTTGAGGATGTCGTACAGCTCTGCGTCATTGTTCCTGCCCGGTGTTTTGTATTCGATCACCTGGAGGCCTACATCGTAAACACCGTTGCCCAGGTTGGGGTTACCGGCCGGAACAGGCGCGATCGCATAGTCGAGATTGATAGCGCTGCCGGAAATATTTTCAGTTACATTATAGTCATGGCCCACGATAATATCGCCGGGACACCAGCCTTCCCTGTCATACACCCAGGTGCCGCCCTGCGGATAGATGGGGTTGAGCCCACAATCGCTGCGCTGGATGCGGAACGGATGGATGACTTGTCCGTTGGATTTGTAATAATGGTCGTTGTACATGAACTCGCAGCAGCCGTTGGGGTAGTTGGGCCCGCTGTTCTCGGCGCCGCCATGGCCGGTAATGTAGGACCGGAACTTTACCTGTCCTGTATTGGCGTCCAGCGGTATGGTCAGCGGCCTGAGCGCCGTATCTGCCGCCAGGGCACCGTATTTGTACTGGTTCCAACCCTTGCCCCAGGGTTGGTTGATGCGGTTAACCACTGCTGGTGGGTCGCCTTTAATAAACGCAAACTTCACATCCTGTATCTCCTGGGTGCCACCTACTTCGAGATCTACTGTATCCTGCAGCAGGGGATAGTAATCGGTAACATCATAGATACGGGTGCGGCCGCCGCCGAGATCGAGCCGGATGCCGTAGGGCGATATGCTGCGGCCGATCTCGTATTTTACCGTATTGCTGTACCAGCGTTTGTTCCGGTTGTAATAAACAGAATCCATAATGTTGGGTACCGAATCGGTAAGCACACCGTTGGTATAACGGTAGCTGTAGGGATGTGTCCAGAGGTAACGGGTACCGGTAATCAGCGCAGGATTGGCCGGGTCTTCATCATTGATGACATAATCACCATCGGGATTACCATAGAAATTAACAATGCTGGGCTGATTATAGATCGTATCGGTTACCAGCACTGAATCCAGGTGGGCGTTATAGGTGTATTGCTCTACCTGGATCTGGGGCCGCCAGTACAATTTCTGAGCATTGTAGTAATAATCGGCAGGTTTTACCGGTCGCCACCACAGGTTGCCATGCAGGTGTCCCGGCGGCTGCGACGCTGCCGAAAAATCAGGTACGTCAAGGCCGGCGCCGCCATTGAGGCGGTAATCGCCTTTCAGGTGGGCATATTGCGGATGCGCCGGAGTAACATCCTGGCCGATCCATACCTGTAGCTCGGCCTGGCTCAGCACCTTATCCCATACCCGCAGGTGAGAAAGACGGCCCAGGAGGTTGGCGCCATTATCGCCCCATTGTCCCAACAGGAAATCCCGTGTGGCAGGTGTATTGATACTGGTCTTACGGCGCTGCTGAATCAGGACGCCGTTCACATAGACCCGTATGGTATCGTTGCCGAAGGTGACCGCAAGGTGCTTCCATACCTTCTTCAGGTTAGGACCAGTGAAGGTAAAATCGTTGGAGCCCCAGAAGTTGAACTTGTAATTATTGTCAGGGCTGGTGGTCAGGAAGCTGAAGTCCTTGTTGTTGCTCCAGAGGCTGCCAGCGCTGAATACCGCGCCCCAGCCGGTCTGGAAGGAATCAACCCTTACCCATACTTCATAGGTGCGGGCACTGTTGCCGCCGGACAGGTTCAGGGCCTTGTCAAATTGCACATTGCCTCCCATGTTCTGAAAAGCGCTGATGCTGTAGTTGCCTGTAGTGCTGAATAAGCCGCTGGCCTGGGGCGTGGTATTACCCATCAGCATATTGGCCGTACCGGGAGCCGGGTTGTTGTAGGAGAAGTCGATGAGCAGGTTGCTGGTGCCGTTCCATGCAAAAGGTTGATTGAACCGGAAGTTGTTCCAGCCTGCAGCAGTGATTACGCTATTATAATGATAGCTTTTGGTCAGCGTGTCTTCCGTCATGGCAGTTACCCCAAAGCTATCCACCGGTACTTGCCTGATGCGGATACGCAGGTCATTGAGCATAGCACTATTGCCCTGGAAATTGAGCTTAATACCGGTAATGTTACCGGCGGTAAGCCCGGCTGCCGCCAGCTCACCGGCTTTCCATATAAACTGGCTGCGCTCATTGCCTGCCGCCAGGTTGAAGGGATGAGGCATGGCCGTAGTCGCGGTGCCAACCGTAAAACTATTGCCGCCGGTGATGTTATCGATCACCGTATTGTACAGGTAATAGCGGTTAATATCGTATTGCGGCTGCGGACTATAAGGAAGCGTATCTACATTGCCCCGGCCTTCTATTGTGAAGTACCTGCCGTTTTGCAATGTAGAATCCAGCTTGCCGCGATGGTCGTAGATGCTGTTGAAGTAGATATAATCCCATTCGCCGCAGGCATAGTTGCCATCGCCCGATTTATTGGGATAACATTTGATGTTGAAAAACATCAGGATCTTCCGGTAGCTTTCGTCTGCCGTAGGGAAATGGAATTTGGCCCTGCGCGTCCACAGGGAATCGAAGGTGTAAGTTTGCACCCATGTGGTATCCTGGGCTTTTACCTTCATGGAAGGCAGCAGGAAGAAGATACCGGCCGCCAGTAGAAAATAGTTGAGCTGCTTCATCATTTGATTATTTATCGATCGTTATCCCGAGGGAATAGGAAACATCGAATTTAAAAAAACCGGATGATGTAAAAAGCAAAAACAGCACCTACATAAAGGTGCTGTTTTTTTGTAACAATATATCTTTTGATTTTACCAGCCCAGGAGCCAGGCAAAGATCAGCGGTGCAACGATGGTTGCATCGCTTTCCACTATGAATTTGGGTGTATGAATATCGAGCTTACCCCAGGTGATCTTTTCATTAGGCACCGCGCCGGAGTAAGAGCCGTAAGAGGTGGTGGAATCGGAGATCTGGCAGAAGTAAGACCAGAAGGGCACATCATGCCACTCGAGGTCCTGGTACATCATAGGCACTACGCAAATGGGGAAGTCTCCTGCAATACCGCCGCCGATCTGGAAGAAGCCCAGGCCTTTGCCGGTGCTCATTTCGCGGTACAGTTCGGTCAGCCATACCATATATTCGATGCCGCTTTTTACAGTGCTGGCTTTCAGCTCGCCTTTGATCACATAGCTCGCGAAGATGTTGCCGGTGGTGCTGTCTTCCCAGCCGGGGACAACGATGGGAATATTTTTTTGTGCAGCGGCAACAATCCAGCTGTCTTTGGGATCGATCTCGTAGTACTGCTCCAGCTCGCCGCTCAGCACTACTTTATACAGGAATTCATGTGGGAAAAAGCGTTCGCCTTTGGCTTCTGCTTCTTTCCATGCTTTCTCCAGGTGCTGCTGCAGGCGGCGGAAAGCTTCTTCTTCGGGGATGCAGGTGTCCGTTACACGATTATAGTGATTCTCCAGCAGATCCCATTCGTCCTGGGGGGTAAGGTCGCGGTAGTTGGGGACCCTTTTATAATGCGAGTGGGCCACCAGGTTCATGACATCTTCCTCCAGGTTGGCGCCGGTGCAGGAGATCAGGTGGATCTTATCCCGGCGGATCATTTCGGCCAGCGAAATGCCCAGCTCGGCAGTGCTCATGGCGCCGGCCAGGGAAACCAGCATTTTGCCGCCTTCGGCCAGGTGCGCTTCATAGCCCAGGGCTGCGTCCATCAAAGCAGCCGCATTGAAGTGGCGGTAGTGATGTTGTATAAACTGGGAAACGGGGCCTTTACTCATATGTCGTCTTTAATTTTGAAGGGTGATTGTTTAAGCGCTGCAAAAGTAAGCTTTTCCGGGAGGAGTATGCAGGAATAAGCTTAAAACCTTATCCGGTGCGGAGGACGTTTTCAATGAAAAAGCTGCCGGGATGGGCCCGGCAGCTTGTATCGTTTTCGTTTCCGGCAGGATCTTATTTCACCATAGCTTTAATCGCACCGAACTCGGTACCGTTAGTGATACGGATCACATAGGTACCTGCGCGCAGACCTGTATTGGCCAGGGTGTACACACCGTGTCCGTTGCTGGCGTTCAGCGCCTGGCTGTATACCATACGGCCGGTCATATCGAAGATCTGGGCAGTCAGGTTGGCTGATTTTTGCAGGGAAATACCCAACTGGATCGCATCAGGTGTAGCGTCGCCCAGTACCTGCAGTGCGAGCTGTCCGCGTTGCGTACCAAAGATGCCTACTGTTTTTTCCTGTACTTTGATGTCGTCATAAGTGAGCTCGTAAGCACCGCTGGTGTTGCACTCGTAGGTGAAGGCAAGGTAGAAGTTCGAACCTTTGTAAGGGGTAAGATCGATACCGCTGATCTGCTCCCAGGTATCCGTAGCAGGCATGTTGCTCATAGCAGGTACGCTCACTGTTGTCCAGGCGGCGCTGCTGGGGTTGGTGCCGGCCACGTAGTTGGTAGAAACCTTAACTGTGCGGGTAGCGGCACCATCATAGTGGCGGTATTGCCACAGGCTCAGCTCAGGAGCAGTCATAGCAGAGAAATTGAACGGCGCGTTAGAGATCAGCCAGTCTTCATTCGCTTCTGATGTACCGGGTGCAGAACCGCCGTTAATGTACACGGAGAAGGTATCGGTAGAACCGTGAACGTTACGGCTGGAGCACTTCCAGGTTTTGGTGCCGGCTACACTATACTGTACGAATACGCCCATGGCAGGAAAATTGCAATTAGCAAAGGTTTCGTTCAGTGTGGTCATCGGGGTGGGGGCTGGGGGTGTAGTGGTATCTACTGTGCTGAAAGTCCAGGCGGTATTGCTGGTAATCGCTTCATTAGGTAAGGTACCTCCAGTCTTGGTGAAAGCGCCTGCAGGCATTTTTACGAAATAGCTGGTGTTGTTTTCCAGCGCCAGGCCGTTGATGGTAACAGAAGAATCGGTGTTGATCGTGGCAGCGGTAGTCACATTAAAAGTAGCTACAGGTGTGCCGGGAGCAGATGCTTTATACAGCTCAACATTACCGGTGCCGATGGCCGGCGGATTGTCATATTTGATATGCAGTGTATTGGTAGCCAGGGGAACGTTGGTGCCTGTAGGTGTCTTAGACACTACCTGGATGTTGGTTGCAGTAGCGGCGCCGGTCCAGGTCAGGGTGTAATCGTCAATGCCGGTAGTGGTCCTGTTGCCGGTTCCTGTAGTGTTGTTCAGCGCTACGATACGGATATATACCGGACCTGACTGGTTATCTAATGCCGTGCCGAAATTCACCGTTACAGTGTGATTGGCAAAGGTATTGCCACCTGTGGTCATGGTACCTGTGGTCGTAGCCGGGGTAAAAGTAGTAGGAGTGCTGCCGAAGCCATAATCCACTTTCCAGGTGGTTACTCTTGCAGAGGTTGAATCAAGGGACTGCAGCTTGAAGGAAAGATTGAAGCTGTTCAGGCCGGTAGTATTGGCGAGCTGCAATACAAAAGCGGCGCCGGAATCTGAATTGGGGAAGCTGGTGCTGGTAGCGCCAACCTGCCTTACAGAAAGGGACCTGTTGGTTTCGGACGCCTGCAGCGCAGATGTACCGGAAGCATAATAAGCAAAAGGAGTAGCGGAAGCCGAATTCCTGAAACCGCCTGAGAAAGTGGACCATTCTGTTGCCGTACCCACTGTTCCCGTATATTTGGTCGCCGTAACATCGGTACCCAGTATAGTAGCAGTTGCTCCGGTACGTACGGTCCAGCCTATAGGCAGTCCTCCGGCTATATTATTGAAATCCTGTGTGTAGCTGGTACCCGTCAAGCTCAACTGAGCATTGGCTTCCGTTCCTGATGCAGCTGTCAGCGCCAGGGCCGCCAGACCTGCGGTCAATGTTCTCTTGTTCAATAGTGATGATCTCATACGCACCGTTTTTTGAATATTTAATTATATTATAAAAATAAGTCGGGCAAAATTAGAGAATCCCCTTAACCCCAACCATGGATGCCGGTAGATTTCATATACAGTTAATGTACATGGTTATGTATTTTTTGTAATAATGCGTTACAGCTTAACTATAACCCGCTTTCCGATCACGCGATCATTTCCTTATTTTTGCACGGCTTAAAAGGTAATTCAGAACTCTTATGGCAGAAGAAAAAGTAACAGCAGAATATAACGAAGACAGTATCCGGTCGCTCGACTGGCGCGAGCACATACGCCTGCGCCCCGGTATGTACATCGGCAAGCTGGGCGACGGCAGCAGCATGGACGACGGCATCTACGTGCTGCTGAAGGAAGTGGTGGACAACTGCATCGATGAATACACTATGGGTTTTGGCAAGCAGATCGAAATATCCGTAGCAGACGGCTCGGTGCTGGTAAGGGACTACGGCCGGGGCATTCCCCTGGGAAAAGTGGTCGATGTGGTGAGCAAGATCAATACCGGCGCCAAATACGATAGCAAGGCCTTCCAGAAATCGGTAGGCTTGAATGGTGTGGGTACCAAGGCGGTGAACGCGCTCAGCAGCAGTTTCAGGGTAACTTCTTACCGTGATGGTAAGGCCAAGACCGCTGAATTCGCAAAAGGCCAGCTGGTAAAGGAGTATAAGGAAGTGCCCACGACCGAGCAGAACGGTACCGAGGTCAGCTTTACGCCCGACGATTCGGTGTTTAAGAATTACCACTTCATCCAGGACTACAACATCAACCAGATCTGGAATTATTGCTACCTCAACGCCGGCCTGGCCATTTATCTCAACGGGAAAAAATTCCTCTCCAGGAACGGCCTGCTTGATCTGCTGACGAATAAGACCAATCCTGAAGAGCTCCGTTATCCCATTATCCATCTGAAAGGCGAGGATATAGAGGTGGCGCTGACCCATACCGGCGATTACGGCGAAGAGATCTATTCCTTTGTCAACGGACAGCACACTACGCAGGGCGGTACGCACCAGGCGGCTTTCCGGGAGGCTTTCGTGAAGACGGTAAGGGATTTTTATAAAAAGGATTACGATGCTGCCGATATCCGGCAAAGTATCTGCGCTGCGATCTCGGTGAGGGTGCAGGAGCCGGTGTTCGAATCGCAGACCAAGACCAAGCTGGGCTCGCTCACTACTTATGAGAATGGCCCTTCGATGAAGAGCTTCGTCCTGGATTTCCTCTCCAAAGAGCTGGACAATTACCTGCACAAAAACGCTGCTGTAGCCGAGGCGCTGAAAAAGCGTATCGAGCAGAGCGAGCGCGAGCGCAAAGAGCTGTCCGGCATCCGTAAGCTGGCTAATGAGCGGGCCAAAAAAGCCAACCTGCATAACAAAAAGCTGAGGGACTGCCGTATTCACCTGAACGACGAGCCCCCCGCTAAGAATAAAGACGTGTTTCAGCAACGTCAGCTGGAGTCGACGATCTTCATCACGGAGGGAGACTCGGCCAGCGGATCGATCACCAAGACCCGCAATGTAGAGTCGCAGGCAGTATTCAGCCTGAGGGGGAAGCCGCTCAACTGCTTTGGCCTGACCAAGAAAGTCGTTTATGAAAACGAAGAATTCAACCTGCTGCAGCATGCGCTCAATATCGAGGAAGGCATGGAAGGGCTGCGCTACAACAATATTGTGATCGCCACCGATGCCGATGTGGACGGGATGCACATCCGCCTGCTGATCATGACCTTCTTCCTGCAGTTCTTTCCCGACCTGGTCCGCAATGGTCACGTGTATATCCTGGAAACGCCTTTGTTCCGGGTGCGCAACAAGCAAAAGACCATTTACTGCTACAACGAGGAGGAAAAGCAGAAGGCGATTGCCGAGCTGGGCAACCGCCCCGAGATTACCCGCTTTAAAGGTCTGGGCGAGATCTCACCGGAAGAGTTCGGCAAGTTTATCGGTGAAGACATGCGCCGGGAGCCGGTGATGCTGACCAAGGATGCGCATATCCAGAAGCTATTGCAGGAGTTTATGGGCAAGAACACACCCGAACGCCAGAAATTCATTATCGAAAACCTGATCGTAGAAAAGGACCTGGCCGAAGAAGCCGCTGCCTGATCTGCCTCTATAAAATACAAAACAGACCGGTCGCCGGTCTGTTTTGCTTTTATCCTGCTTATGCTGCATCAGATCACACCGGGCATGGCCCTGGTATTCCTGTTGGGAATGGCGGCCTTAGTGCTTTCCCTGCTCTGTTACCGGCAGGCCAGCCGCAAGCGCCGGCTGGGCGAACCTTTTGAGAAAAAGGCGGCTATAGCCTTTTTTACCTTGCTGCTGGCTGTGGTGTTATTGCTCACCAGCCTTTTTCAGCTGGCGCTTCTTGTCAGGGCCTGACCGAGATACTGTATTAAAGTCTTCGTGTGGACAAAGTCCTTATTCAACGATAGCATTATTGGGTCGGAGGGCAACCGGTTGTTTCCGGCGTATTGCATAAGGGAAGGGCGCAGCTATTCAAACATTTGAGGGTTACGCAGGATGGTAGCAATGTTCCTCCCGCTATTATGGCAATTTTCTCTTTTGATGTCAGTGGCGCGATAGCTTCTTTGTGCAGCACCAGTTTTGGGACGAATGTCAGTTTCGTTTTTTTCATAGCATGTAGTTGAAAGGTAATCTCCCCTGTCTTAACCGCCATGGGGAAAATTCAGCGTTAATATGAAAGGTGCAATATGTTCCCGGCGTTATGTCCTATTTATCCTCATCAGCTAGCCGATGGGGCCGCCGCCTCCGGTACATTTCTGATAGGTAACGACCACATACAGAGATGCCGAGGTTGAGGTAGTGGATACAATAATATCCGGCTTGTACTCGATATAGCGGATAGTATAGCCTGTGGGATTGTTAGCGTTGGCCCAGGTATTGGCTGCCTGGATGATCTGGTTTTGTTCTGCAATAGTAATCGTTTGGTTGCTGCTGATGATCCACAATAACGTTGGCAGGGAAAGATGGGGGCTGGTTAAAACAATGGTCGTAGATGTTCCTGTGCACTGTGGCCGGTCGCAATTGCCTACAGCATTAAGCTCGCTGCAAAGCGCAAGGTAGCCGATAACATTCCTGTCGGGTGCACAACGTAGAGGGAGCGTCTGGGTTACCTGTGCAGGGCGTGGTTGCTGTACAGTAGTCTCTTTCTTGGAGCAGCCGGTCGCTGCGAGCAGCAGGATGGGAAGGGTGCATAGTACACTTGATCTGAATCGTAGCATAGATATTGGGATTTGGAAGTGGATGATTGCGTGTCGGGTTTATGTAAAGCTAACTTATCCGTCATATGACCAAGGTCCCTGCTTTGTAGCGTAGTGCAATGGATTTGTAGCCTGAGGTATTTAATTTGTGGCATCTCATTGGCTTAACGTTCTTTTTAGCAGAAATAAAAATCCCTTCCCGCCGGGGAGTCGTACCTTTGTCGTCAAAAATAATTCCTTGTCCTTCTCCGATACCTTCTTACAGAAGAATCCCGCGCTCGCGGTTAAAGAGTTCCGGTATTACCTCGCTATCCGATTCGGCCTCATCTTTGCCCTGGCCATGCAGTTCTCTATTGTCAGCTACTGGGTGTACCACATTACAGGCCAAAGCAAGCTGGCGCTGGGCTTTGTGGGCCTGGCCGAAGTGATCCCTGTCATCAGCTGCTCCCTGTTCTCGGGACATATCGTCGACCAGCGGGAAAAAAGAGGCATGCTGCTGAAGGCACTTACCGGCTATATCCTGCTGGGCCTGGGATTATTGTACCTGTCCACGCCTTTTGCTATGCAGCACCTGGGCCATAACCTGCGGCTGGGCAGCATCTTCTTTCTTATTTTTATCGGCGGTATCCTGCGCTCTTTCCTGGGGCCAGCCTCCTTCTCCCTGCTGGGCCAACTGGTGCCCCGCAGCGATTATCCCAACGCTACCAGCTGGTCCAGCATGGCCTGGCAGATCGGCGCTGTATTGGGCCCATTGATCGCTGGTACTACGATCGCTGTATTCAGTCCCGCCATACCCGAGTCGACGATCAACGATATGCAGCGTGTGAGTGATCTTAAAGCGAATAGCAGCGGTATTATCATCGCTTCTGCCCTGGTCTTCTTTATTGAGTTGCTGCTGTTGGTCCCCCTGTTGAAAATACAGCCCAAGCCCATATTGAAGCAGACCCGTGAGCCGATATTCAAAAGCATCGGCGAGGGACTGAAATTTGTCTTCAAAACGCCGGCTTTGCTGGGCGCACAATGCCTCGATATGTTCTCCGTATTGTTCGGCGGCGCAGTGGCATTGCTGCCGGCGGTGCAGCAGGAATTTTTTCCGGACAACGGCACTTTCTTCAGTGGCGCCACCGCTTTCGGCTTCCTGCGGGCGGCGCCTGGTATCGGCGCCTTGATCACCCTGGGTTTGCTGGCCTTTATTCCCCTGCGTACGCATCCCGGCAAAAAGCTGTTTGCCTGTGTAGCAGGGTTCGGTGTGAGCATTATTATTTTCGGGCTTTCACGCAATTTTTTCCTGTCCTTCGGTGTGCTGGTGCTCTCCGGTATGTTTGATGCCGTAAGTGTCGTGATCCGGGGCACCATCCTGCAGCTGGTTACTCCCGACGATATGCGGGGCCGGGTAGCCTCGGTCAATACCATGTTCATCAGCTCCTCCAACGAGCTGGGCGATTTTGAAAGCGGTGTGATGGCCAACTGGCTGGGTACAGTGCACGCGATCGTGCTGGGCGGATGCCTCACCCTGGCGGTAGTAGCGCTTACTTTCTGGCGCGCGCCGCAGCTGCGGCTGTTTTCCTTCGCTGAAGAAAGAGGAACGAAGAAAAAAGAAAGCGGAGCTAAAGAATGATACTGAGAAAAGCTTCATACAGAGCACTGTATTCTCTGTGCGGAAGTGTATCGCTGAAAGATTCCTATGGAAACGTTGCACTGCAACGTCTCCACAAATCATTGCTGAAAGAATCAAATAATTTCCCCCACGTGCTTCTTGATATTGGCGGCCATCTTATCCATGGGCAGATCATTGGGATCGAAGCCGAAGGGATCTTCAATTTCCTCGGCCACCAGCTCCAGGCTTGCCAGCACATAGAAGACGAAAGTGACGATAGGGGCCACATAATAACCCAGCAGCACCACATAGCCGAAGGGTAAGGTCATCACATAGATGAAGATGAACTTCTTGATGAAGGAGCTGTAAGAGTAGGGGATGGGTGTATTCTTAATGCGTTCGCAGGCGCCGCAGATATCCGTAAAGGAGGAGAGCTCTCCATTGAGCGTGATCAGCTGGTCGCCGGTAAGCTTACCATGCTTGTATAGCGTATTGATCCGCTGCATCATGAGACCTGCTACCTGGTTGGGCACATGCTTACGGGTATCGATATTGTCCAGCTCAGGATGATCGGTTTCGTCCAGCGCTACGCGCGTTACTTCCGATTGCAGGTGGTCTTTCAGCACCGAAGCATACAGAGGAATAGTTTCCCGGAAGAAATTCCTTGAGCTCTTGTCTTCCGTATCCAGCATCACATCCAGCTTCAGCGCCAGGTTACGGCTGTTGTTGACCAGGGAGCCCCATAGCCTGCGGCCTTCCCACCAGCGGTCATAGGCCGTATTGGTACGGAATACCAGCAGCATCGATATGGCAAAGCCCAGCAGGGTATGCATTACAGGCACATTCTTGACCCAGCTGTTCTGGCTCAGGTGCAGGTATTCGATCTCCCAGAAAGCAATGCCCAGCGAAAAGAGCGCCACAAATACCATATAGGGAAAGAGCCGCCTGAGCGTATCCGATTTTTGGATATGGAACAAGACATTGTACCAGTCTTTGGGATTGTATATCTTCATCGATGCTATGGACTTATAGGCGGCAAATATATACGATTTGCGCTGAAACAGGTTACCGGCACATTAATGTTTTCCGCGAACGATTCTCCCCGGTTATTTCCCTTGTATTATAATTAACATATTCTGATGTTCTGTTTGTCATATGCTTATGTATCTGATGCAGATAATGTGTTTGAGAGCGATAAAAAGAAAAGCGGCTTTTGCTAATTTTAAGTTCACCCCAAACTACCATTCTGATATGAAGAAGAAAATGCAATCTCCCAGGCTGAGCCTGTCTAAAAAGGCAATCGTTAGCCTGAACACGCGCGAAAGCCGCCAGGTTCAGGGCGGTCTCAACACCAATGCGAATTGCCCCCCTTCCGTAGGCTGTACCAAATATCAGCCTTGCATAACCTGCAATTGCCCCGACTGGTAAGGGATGTTTTTGCTCATAACTAAAACCAAAATGATGAAAAAGAAAAGCGCAAGCACCCGTCTGTCTTTAAAGAAAAAGACCATCGTTTCTCTTGGTGAACAGAAAATGCACGTCGTGCGCGGAGGAAGCTCCGATGTCGATCCGTTTACCTGTCTCAGCCAGGTAATGTGTTCTGACTCCAAACATTTGTTCACCTGCAAATGCTGATAAGTACATAAAAGAAAACCTCCGGTCGCTAAGACCGGAGGTTTTCTTTTTATCAAAACAAGCTTGATTAGTCGTTAGTCAGCTCGCCTGCGCGGGCCAGGTATTTATCCACTTCCTGCGCCTGCTGGCTGTAGGGATACTTGGCTTTCAGCTCAAGATACAGCTTCTTAGCCTCATCCGTTTTACCGGTTACATCACTGGCCAGGGCTGCTCGGAACAGGTACAGGGGAGAGATGAAGTTATCTTTCTCGTTAGCGGATGCTTTCTTGTACATTTCGATGCCTTTGGCACTGTTGTTGGTTTCCATGTATGCATCTCCCAGGGCGCCATAAGCCAGGTATTCCAGCGGTGTGCCCTTACCATCAAACTTTTCCAACTGTACGATCGCGTTCTTAGCATCTCCGGTACGCAGGTAGCTCATGCCGGCATAGTAGCGGGCCAGGTTACCGGCTTTGGTATCGCCGTATTTTTTGATCACGCTCAAAGCGCCGCCATGCTGGCCGTCGCCATTGAGAGCATAGTTCAGGGAATCCATACCAAACCATTGCTCTGCGCTGAACAGGGCGTTGGCAGCCTTTTCCTCGTTAGGCTTTTGCACCATTTGCTTGTATCCGAAATAACCGCCTACCAGCAACACCACGGCAACAACAGCACCGACAATTATTTTTTGATTCTTTTCAAAAGAAGACTGCATTTTTTTCAGGGAGTCGCCACCCTTATTCTCTGTAATTATCTGGGCTTCGCCTGGATTCGTTCTGGTAGTATTTGCCATTTGGGGTAATAAAGTAATATAAAGTGAGCGCAAAGGTAAAATATTTTCTCAATTTGTCAAGTGTTGCTCAACAAAAAGAGGAGCCTTTGCCGCAATAAATTATGCTTGAAAGCGGGACGCGGTCCGGGAACGTTTCCCGGACCGCATCAGTCCGGAATAGTTTAGTCTTTGATAAAGGGGTAATCGGCCTGCATGTAGATATCTTCATACAGCGCGCTGTCTTCAGGATAAGGGCTTTCTTCGGCAAAACGTACCGATTCTTCCACTTCCTCTTTTACCCGCTCATTAATGGCCTCGATCTCTTCGTCGGTGGCCCAGTTGTTCTCTTTGATCCTGGCCAGTGTCTTTTCGATCGGGTCCTGCTCTTTGTATTCTTCTACCTCTTCTTTAGAGCGGTATTTGGCCGGGTCGCTCATGGAGTGGCCGCGGTAACGGTAGGTCTTGATCTCCAGGAAGGTTGGTCCGCCTTTTTCGCGGGCGCGTTTGGCAGCACGCTCGATCGCGATGTGTACGGCTTCAGGGTTCATGCCGTCAACTGAGTCGCCGGGCATATCATAAGCGTCGGCCAGGCGGTAGATGTCCAGCACCTTAGAAGTGCGTTCTACCGAAGTACCCATCGCATAATGGTTGTTCTCGCACACGAAGATCACCGGCAGCTGCCATAGCACGGCCATGTTGAACGCTTCGTGCAGCATGCCCTGGCGGGCGGCGCCGTCGCCAAACATACATACAGTCACACGGTCATTGTCATTATACTGGTCGGCAAAGGCAATACCGGCGCCGAGGCCGATCTGCCCGCCCACGATACCGTGGCCGCCGAAGAAACGTTTCTCTTTGGAGAAGAAGTGCATGGAACCACCTTTGCCGCCGGTACAGCCCGTGGCTTTGGCGTACAGCTCGGCCATACAAGCATTGGCAGTGATGCCCTTGGCAATGGCAAGGCCGTGATCGCGGTAAGCCGTGATCAGGTTATCGTCTTCCCGTATAGCCGACATAATGCCCACCGATACGGCTTCCTGCCCTATATATAAATGGCAAAATCCGCGGATCTTCTGCATCCCGTACAACTGCCCGGCCTTCTCTTCGAAGCGGCGCTGCAGCAACATGCTCTCATACCATTTCAGATAAATCTCTTTTCCGAATTGTGTTTGCACAGTTTAGCTATTTTTGTGCGAAAATATAAAAACTTTGCAGAATTGCTTGACGCAGCCGGGAAAAATGACGCCGCCTTTTACCGCCGGCAATTTTGCAGCGTAATTATTGACTTATATCATGCCGGGAAATCGCGCTCCCGGCTGTAACAGCAGCCGTATAGCCAACCACAGCCTTTGTCTTTTTTAGAAAAAATATCAGTTACCCAGTTCCGGAACTTTACAGCCGATACCTTCACCTTTCAGTCGCCTGCAGTGGGCATTACCGGCCTGAACGGGGTGGGGAAGACCAACCTGCTCGATGCAATATATTACCTCTGCTATACCAAAAGCTATTTCCAGAGCCGTGAGCTGAACAATGCGCAGCGCGGTACGGCAGGCTTCCGTATCGAGGGCCGCTTCGGAGAGGAGCAGATCGTCTGCAAATGGAAGGAAGGTAAAAAAACGCTGGAGCACGATGGCGCCTTGTATGAAAAAGTAACGGAGCACATCGGTAAATACACCGCGGTGATGATCGCTCCCGACGATATCGAGCTCATTAACGAAGGCAGCGAGCTGCGCCGCAAGTTCATCGACGGCCTGCTGTCGCAGAGCGACCCCTTCTACCTGGAGCAATTGCTGGCCTACCAGAAATACCTGGCGCAGCGCAATGCGCTCCTGCGTCAGCAGGGCGGACAGCAGCAGCACATCCACAGCCTGCTCGATGTATACGATCAGCAGCTGGCGCAGCATGGCGCCTACCTGGTGCAGGAGCGGGAAAAGCTTTCGGCACAGATACCTGCGCTGGTGCAGCAATACTATGCTGCTGTCAGTGGCGATGCTGAACGGGTAGGGCTGCAATACCGCCGCTGTGCAGGGCCGCAGCAACTGTTTGCTTTGCTTCAGGGCTCCCGTCGGCGTGATATCGAGTACAAGCGCACGCTTACCGGGCCGCATACCGAAGACTGGCTGTTCACGATCGAAGACTGCCCTTTAAAGTCGTATGCCTCGCAGGGGCAAAAGAAATCCTTCCTGGTAAGCCTCAAGCTGGCCCATATCAGCTGGCTGCAGGGCCTGGGTAAAAAGCCTTTTCTGCTGCTCGACGATATCTTTGAAAAGCTGGACCGCCGGCGCTTGCTGCACCTGTTTGCCCTGTTGCAGCAATGTTCCCTTTCGCAGGTGTTTATGACCCATACCTCAGCTGAAGACCTGACGCAAACCGTTCATCCTTACTATAAAGACATGCAGCTGGTACCCTTAGGGTCTTAGTTCCGGCAGTTGTCTCATTGTAAAATAACATAAGAAATAGCCGAATCATTAGGCCAGGTGCCCTGTTTTCGTTATTCTTGTACACATTTTATTGCCTTACAAAATAACAGCGATGACGTTTTTATCTCTTTTTGGTGCAGAAAAAATACCGATGGACCTGATTCACAGCGTGGAGAAAAATGCACCTAATCTGATAATCTGGGCCGTTCCTGCTATGGTTTTTTTCTCCGCACTGGAAATGCTGATCTCTTATCTCCAGGACCGTAAATTTTACGAGAAAAAGGAAACGATCGGTTCTATACTGGTCGGTGTCGGCAACCTTATTGTGAGTGCCGGTGTAAAAGTAGTGCTGCTCTACCTGGTAGTGGGCATTTACAACCTGGTGCCCTGGCGCATGGAGCTCAACTATAAAATGGCTCCCTGGCAATGGACGTCCTACTGGTGGACCTTTATCCCCTGCTACATCATTTACGATCTGTGCAGCTACTGGGCGCATCGTATTTCCCACGAGCAGCGGTTCTGGTGGGCGACGCACGTAGTGCATCACAGCGGTGAGAACTATAACCTGGCGGTATCATTCCGCCTCAGCTGGATACAGCATATCAAAGTCATCTTTTTTCTGCCCATTGCGTTTATGGGCTTTCATCCCATCATCTTTTTCGTTACCAACCAGGTGGCCGTGCTGTTCCAGTTCTGGGTGCACACCGAATACATCCGGAAATGTCCGCGCTGGATGGAGTATATTTTTGCAACACCTTCCAACCACAGGGTACATCATGGCTCGCAGGAACAATATATCGATAAGAACTACGGCGCTACTTTCATTTTCTGGGACCGTATCTGGAAGACATATGAACCGGAGGGCGAAAAAGTGATCTACGGTATCACCACCAATATTGATAACAAAGCCAATCCCTTCTTTATCAACTTCCACGAGGTGAAGGACATGATCAGGGATGTCCGGCAGGCCAAAGGTTTCCGGCGTAAGCTGTTCTTCCTCTTCGGCAGCCCGGTGAAGATCATGCAGGAAAAGGAAAAAGCAAAGGCGGAAGCCCTGGAGCGGCAGCAAACCGGTGAAATGGCGGTGGAAAGCGTCGCCTGAAAATAGTATAGGCAAGGTCCCGGTCCTACCGGGACTTTTATTTTGGGTGCCAGCCGACGTGCCGGAACCATGCAAAAATACTACCGCCGATATTTTACCGTTATTTATTTTTACCTCATTTTTGCGTATATGCAATTGAAACGTTTACGTAGCTGGTTGTTCCCTTTGGCGATACTGGTGCTGGTGATCGCCCTTTCCTCTTCCTGCCGCAAGGAGAAATTCCTGACCTCCGGAGGAGAGATCGCCTTTTCGCTGGATACCCTCACTTTCGATACGGTGTTTACCCAGCAGGGCAGCGCTACACGCAGCATACGCATCTTCAATAAACAGAAGGACAAGATATTGCTGAGCAGCATCCGCCTGGGAAAAGGCGAAAAATCGCCCTATCGCCTCAATGTGAACGGGCAGCCCGGCAAGGAGATCAAAGATGTGGAGATCGCCGGCAACGACAGCGTGTGGGTATTTGCAGCCGTTACCATCGATCCGACCAATGAGAATGATCCCTTCATAGTCGGCGACGACCTGGTAGTGACCCTTAACGGACGGGATTTCACCATACCCCTGATGGCATATGGCCAGAATGCCCATTACATCAGGGACAGTGTGCTGCAAACACAGACCTGGCTTAATGATAAACCTTATGTGATCCTGCATAATGCCCTGGTTGCTGAGGGACAAACCCTTACCATACCGGCAGGCGCCAGGATTTATGTTCACCGGGATTCCCGGCTGTACGTGCTGGGGACCCTGAAGATCAACGGTACCGCTACCGATAGCGTAACCTTCCTGGGCGATCGCCTGGATCCGTTGGTATGGATCGGCGACTACATCGATATTCCCGGACAATGGGGCGGCCTTTATTTCTTCAAGCAAAGCTACGGCAACGTCATCAGCCATACCGTATTCAAGAACGGTGGCGCTGTTACCTCATTGAACGGGCAGCCGGTACAGGGCGCTACCATCCAGATCGACCCTGATACAGTAAAGAATGGCACACCCAAGCTCACCATAACCAACTCGGTCATCCATTCGTCGCTGGGCTACGGCATCCTGGCCTTCAACAGCTCGCTGCAGGCCGACAATTGCCGGATCACCGAATGCGGGGGAGAAAATGTCATGTTCTTCGAAGGAGGCAACTATAAGCTGCGTTTCTGCACGATCGGTACCTATGGAAGCGCTTATCTGTCGCATAGCGAGAACCTGAGCATGGCCGTGCTGAACTACCGACCCACGGGCCAGACCACTTATGTGAGCGCGCCGCTTACGGCCGACATCCGGAATTGTATCATCTACGGTTCCCTTACAGATGAAGTGTTTTTCGATGCCAAACAGGATAACCCGGCAAACCTTACCCTTGCCAATTGCCTGCTGAGGTCATCGGAGCCTATACCAGCTTTCGTAACGCAAAGCAGCAATAAGATCAACCAGGATCCGCTGTTCGTCGACTACAGCAAAGTGAACTACCGTTTGCAGGAAGGCTCCCCGGCCCGGGCGGCGGGCGTGGCTGTTCCCGGCCTGACTGTCGATATAGAAGGCAAGCCCAGGGCCAATCCGCCTTCCATAGGATGCTATGAGTAGCTATAGTAAAAATGTTTTACTTTTGTGAGCCTTGCAGCATGTCTGCAAGGTTTATCGTTATTGTTCACAGCATAGCATCGGTTTGATGCTTCCGGTATTTTATGAAAAAGATTTTTGGCCTGCTGGCCCTTACCGTTTCACTCTCTTTTACAGCGAAGGCACAATACGTAAATACAAAGATGGCTATAGGTCAGCCGGTCCCTGAGCTGGCATTCAGCAATCCCGAGGGAAAAGTGATCTCTCTTAAGGAAGTGAATAAAGGCCGCTATATATTGCTCGATTTTTGGGCCAGCTGGTGCGGCCCCTGCCGTATGTCCAACCCCGAGCTGGTGGCTACCTACAACCGCTTCAAGAACGAGCAGTTTGTTAATGCCCCGAACGGCTTTACCGTATTCAGCGTATCGCTCGACAACCGCAAGGAGTCCTGGATACAGGCGATTGCCGCCGATGGACTGGTATGGCCTTACCATACCAGCGACCTGAAAAAATGGAGCAGCGATGCTGTAGAGATTTACGGCTTACAGTTCATTCCGCAGGCTTTCCTGCTGGGACCCGATGGCAAGATATTGGGTAAATACAACAGCTCTTCCCAGGCCCTTGCCGACATCAGCAAATACCTCGATAAAGGTAAGGTCGCCCCGGTAAAGAAAGCGAAGGCAGCTGCCGCTAAAAGTGGAAAGACCTCCAAGTAATAAAGGCCATTTAACCATAGCAATTGAATAAGATCATTATTATTACCGCACCCTCGGGCTCGGGCAAAACGACCATTGTCAGGCAGTTGCTGCAGCGCTATGCCGGTAGTCTGGGCTTTTCAATTTCGGCCTGCACACGCAGCCCGCGCCCGGGCGAAGTTCATGGCAAAGATTACTATTTTCTCGAAGAGGCCGACTTTAAGCAGAAGATAGAAGAAGATGCCTTCATCGAATGGGAGATGGTCTATACCGGTAAATATTACGGCACCCTGCGTTCCGAAGTCGACCGTATATGGTCGGAAGGGAAGGCGCCGCTGGTCGATATCGATGTGCTGGGCGCTCTGAACATTAAAGCGCAATATGGCGAAAAAGCCATATCCCTGTTCATACAGGCGCCTTCGATCGAAGAGCTGCGGCGCAGGCTTTTGGCAAGAGGAACGGAAACCCCCGAAACCCTGGAAGAACGGCTGGACAAGGCCGCTTACGAGCTCAGCTTTGCCGATCGCTTCGATCGCATTATCGTTAACGACAACCTGGAAAACGCTATAGCAGAAACAATGACCGTAATCAGTAATTTTTTGCAAAAGGGTGTGCTGGTATAAGAAATTATTGCATTTTTGTCGCTCTAAAACATTAAGCTCATGAAAAAATTAAGCCTCGTATTTGCAGTTGTCGCTGCCATCTCCTTTACAGCCTGCAATTCTGAAACGACCACAACAGAGACGACAGACACCACAACGACGCCGGAGGGTACCACAACCACAACAACGACTACCGAAACGACTACTACCGAGCCGGGTACAGTAGGCCAGAACGTAGATACCGCAGTTAAAGACATCAAAGAGACCGCTAAAGATGCCAAAGAAGGCATTAAAGAGACCGCTAAAGATGTGAAGGACGGCGCTAAGGAAGCGGCTAAAGATGTGAAAGAGGCGGCTCAGAAAGGCGCTAAGAAGGTAGAAGAAAAAGCCAAAGAAGTAAAAGAGGACCTGAAAAAATAAGCAGGTTGCTTTAACAAATGCAAGGCTGTCCGGAAGCATCCGGGCAGCTTTTTTCATGGTTTACCAGGCCATCCTCAGGTCGTTCGCCTGCTGCTGCCGATAATGACCAGCAGCAGCGAATGCAGCAACAGCAGCGATACCAGGAAACCCACGGGCTTGTGGTGGATCGCTCCCTGTGTAATGCGCGTCACCGCCAGAAGCCAGGTCAGGGCCAGGAGCCAGTTGCAGAGCATTTGTACCGGGAGCGATCGCTGTTTCAATACCTGCAAGGTGCTGTATCCCACAAGCATGTGCACAAAGTAAAATACCAGGAACTGGGAGCCTTTCAGGAAGAAGGGAAGAGCTTGTCCGAAGAGCAGCCACGCAGCCAGGCAGGGTAACAACAGGTAGGCCAGGCAGCAAAGAAATAAGGCGGCAGAGTTCAGCGGCGTTTCAGGAATCGAGTGCTTCATACAAGTATATTTAGGATTATTATTCAATCGCCACCACCACAGCCACCACATCCGCTGCTGCAGCTGCTGCCACAACTACTGCCGCATCCGCTGCTACTGTATTCTCCGCTGCTGTTATCGCCTTTCTTGTCGCTGGCTTTATGCTTCTTCGAAATATGGTCTGAGAGTATGCCTACAATTATGAAAATAATAAGAGGTAGCGGGTTAAAGTCAAGACTATCACCATTGCACCCGGTAAGGAATAAATAGGGAAGAAAGAAGAGGGAGAAAAAGGAGAAGCGCTTTAACGCATCCCGCCATTTGCTGCTCCGGGAGGGAGGTGAACCGGGCTTGGCGCTCCAGAAAAGCTCAGGCGCCTCATAGCCGAAGGTACGGTGATAAAGGGTCAGGGTATCCGTTTGCCACTGCTCGTGCTTCTTGCTTTCTTCCGGGCCGCCGTTTGACGGATGGTGGTGGATGTCCTGGCCCAGCGTGTCCCGGCAAAACGCCTGCCAGTAGTTTTGTGTGTAAAGGAGATGCAGGTGCCATACTTCGTCGATTACTTCTGACGGGGAGGCGCCGTGCGGCGAAATGCAGCAGAGGAAAATGAATTTCCGGTATTCCTCAATGGCTTCCTTGCTGAAAGCATAGGTCCAGCCGTTTTCACGGGCCAGCTTGCGGGAAAAAGGGAAAGAAGCGCCGCGCTCATCGAACCGGAAGGCAGATATCTTTTGCCATAGTGCCAGTTGTTCCCGGCTGCAGCTGTAAATTGTTACTTGTTCCATAATTTATCTTTTTAGTCAGGACAAAGCTCCGGCAAGACCATAAGATGAACGTCTTGCAATAATCCTGTGAAGCCTTATTTTCGTATTAAAATCGTATTATGAGCAAAGAGGAGCTGGCACACCTGGAACGGCTGATGAATTATATCGCACATCATTTTATCCGCAAGAGTACCTGGGAAGAAGTATCCAAGGCGGAATGGCTGTATATCTCATCAGAGTTCAATAAGCTGCAGCAAAAGCACAAGCACCTGCAACAGGAGGCGGCTTTTCTCGGGGATAATTATTTTTATGAGCATCTTGTCATTAAGCGGCTGAAAGCGGCCAGAGCGGGGAAAGGGCTGCAAGGTATCAGCAGCCCGAACTTTGGTAAGATGAATACGATTGCCGTCCTGCTGGGCTACGACAGCTATATGGACTTTCTCAGCAACGCCGCAGCCAGCTTCAGTTTTCACGAGCTGAAGATCAACATACCTTTGGGAACCATCAACAGAAGTCTGCTGGATCACCTGGTTGGCTATTGGTATTGCTACAACAGCAACCTACCCCTGAGCGGACCGGGTCATAAGGAAGAACGGGTGCGGCGATCTGCCATGGAGATCTATAAATCGGGCGATGAATACCTGGTCGAACGCTCGGGGAAGGATAATCACCTGTACTACGGGAAGATCACAGCCTATGCCGATTATATCTTCATCATCATGAACAGCACCACCTTTATCCGGCAACGGCACTTTATCGGGCGACTCAAAGATGCAACCAGCAAGCTGAAACAAACAGGATTCAGCATAGACCAGATGAATTTCGTGAGCACCTGCGTCAGCTTTAACGGAGACCCGGTAGCCCTGAACGAATTGTTCGACCGCGTGCCTGCCAAAGCTTTTGAGAAAGTATCGGTAGACCTCGCCCTGAGCAGCCCCGAGCTGCCGCCGCATGTGCTGCAGCAGCTGAAGGATAAAGGCTTGCAGCAGATCAGCGACTATTAAGGTGTTAACAGCCAGTCGAGGGTTCCGAAGACAAAACGTTCAATGCCTTTATGGGAAAGCAGGACCAGCTGCCCTTCAGCATCTACTTCCTGCACATAGGCGTCAAAAGACCTGCCGCTTGCCCTTTCGGTAAAACGGGTCTCCTTGCCACAGCGGAACAGCAGTTGGTTATAGCCGGCCAGCAGCGCGGGGCATTGATCAGGGCTAAGCCGCTGCAGTTGGTTGAGGATGCCCGAGCGGATGTCGGTAACGATCTCAAGCAGGTCGAACTGCTTACCAGAGGCGATTGCCAGCGAGGTGGCCAGGGTCAGCTCCGGCGCAAAAGCAGACTGGTTCACATTCAGGCCGATCCCGACTACAGCATAGGCCCAGTGCATGCCCCTGAATACGTTCTCAATCAGTATGCCGCATGTCTTTTTGTCATTAAGGTAAATGTCGTTGGGCCACTTTATGGCAACTTGCCATTGATCATAAAGTGTTTGTAAATATTTAGCAACTGTAAGGGCAACAGCCGCACTCAGCATAAACTGCCGCTCTGTAGGAATTACCGGCTTCAGTATCAGGCTCATCATCACATTCCCGGCATCATTTTCCCATTTTTTGCCCCGCTGCCCCTTTCCCTGCTCCTGGTGCGCCGCCCATACCACCTCGCCCTGCTGTGCCAATCCGTCGTCGATCCGCTGCATGGCATAATTGTTGGTACTATCTATAGTATCAAAGTAGTGAAGCCACTTGGGAAATGTATTTTGTACGTTTTGTGCCAAAAAGATTCCTTAATTTTGAACGCAATATAATTCAATAACGCATATTCGCATTAAGCATTGGAGAAAATCATCAGTTCACTGAAAAACCGTACCAAGTCTGATATACGCCTCAACCGCAACAGCAGATTATTCAAAACCATCATCAAGGCCATCCAGGATAAAAAAGGGGAGCAGATCGTTTCGTTGGATCTCAGGAAGATCGATGAAGCGGTGGCCGATTTTTTTATTTTGTGTGAAGCGCAGTCGCATATCCAGATCAATGCGATAGCCGCCAATGTGGAAGAGGAAGTAAGAAAAGCCTGCGAAGAAAAGCCCTATCATATGGAATCGGGTCAGGCGTGGACCCTGGTTGACTACGTCAACATTGTGGTGCATGTTTTTCAGCGGGACGAACGTAAATTTTACGACCTGGAGGGATTGTGGCTGGATGCTGAAAAAATGGAACATCCTGCTACGGCATAACATTCCCCCTTCAAGACCGGCAATTTTAATTTTAGATAGCGCCCCTCCTGTTCCGGACCAGGAACAGCAGCCGGGCAGAGGAGTGCAATACCGCTTGCTGCTTCCGGCAAAAAAGAAACGGAGGCAATAAGCAAAGTTTGGAGACTATGGAAGATAATAAAAACAGACAGGGTGGTGGGTTGCCACCTGGTTATGATAATAACAACCCTAAACGGAAAGGCCCTAAATTCAACATGTACTGGATTTATGGCCTTATTGTCGTTGCCTTGCTGGGATTGAACATTTTTGGCAGCAATATCCAATCTTCAGAAAAGAAAACCTCTTTCCTGGAGTTTAAGCAGAATTACCTGGACAAAGGCAATGTGAAGAAGGTAGTGATCGTGAACAAGGAGATTGCAGAAGTGTACCTGATCCGTCATGAAGCGCCGGCCAGCAACAACCAGCGCAACCCGATGTTCAACAACCGCAGCGCCGATGAGCCTGATTTCAAGTTCAACATCGGATCCTACGATGTGTTCGACCGCAATTTCCAGGAAGTAATGAAGACCTATGCCGCTGAAGGCAAGCCCCAGGTACCCGTTGAGGTAGAGAACAGAGGCAGCTTCTTCCGCGACTTCCTTAGCACTGCTTTGCTGCCGCTCATCATCCTTATCGCCATGTGGGTGCTCATTTTCCGTAAAATGGGACCTGCTGGTGGTGGCGCCGGTGGCGGTATCTTCAGCATCGGCAAAAGCAAAGCGCAGCTGTTTGAAAAAGGTACCAAAGTCAATATCACCTTTAACGATGTTGCCGGGCTGGATGAAGCCAAGGTAGAAGTGATGGAGATCGTCGATTTCCTGAAGAATCCCAAAAAGTATACCACGCTCGGCGGTAAGATACCCAAAGGAGCTTTGCTGGTAGGCCCTCCCGGTACCGGTAAGACCTTGCTGGCCAAAGCCGTTGCCGGCGAGGCCCAGGTGCCTTTCTTCTCCATGTCGGGCTCCGACTTTGTGGAGATGTTCGTAGGCGTTGGCGCCAGCCGTGTACGCGACCTGTTCAAGCAGGCCAGGGACAAGGCGCCCTGTATCGTATTCATTGACGAGATCGATGCCATAGGCCGCGCCCGTGGTAAGAATGCCGTAATGAGCAACGACGAGCGGGAAAACACGCTGAACCAGTTGCTGGTAGAGATGGACGGCTTCAGCGGCGACAGCGGTATCATTATCCTGGCCGCAACCAACCGCCCCGATGTGCTGGACAGCGCCCTGCTGCGCCCCGGCCGTTTCGACCGCCAGATCTCTATCGATGTGCCCGATGTGAACGGAAGGGAAAAGATCTTCAACGTGCACCTGCAGCCCATCAAGAAAGCTGCCGATCTCGATATCAAAAAGCTGGCTTCCCAGACCCCCGGCTTCGCCGGCGCCGATATTGCCAATATCTGTAACGAAGCCGCGCTGATCGCTGCCCGTAAAGGTCAGAGCGAAGTGCGGATGCAGGATTTCAACGATGCCATCGACCGTGTGATCGGCGGCCTGGAGAAAAAGAACAAGATCATCTCTCCCGAAGAGAAAAAGATCATCGCCTTCCACGAAGCCGGTCACGCCGTATGCGGCTGGTTCCTGGAGCACGCGCATCCGCTGGTAAAAGTATCGATCGTACCCCGTGGCGTTGCGGCCCTGGGTTACGCCCAGTACCTGCCTAAAGAACAGTTCCTGTATACCACCGAGCAGATGAACGATCAGTTGGTGGGCCTCTTCGGCGGCCGTGCTGCAGAAGAGCTGATCTTTGGCCGTATATCGACCGGTGCGCAGAACGACCTGGAGCGTATCACCAAAATGGCCTATTCCATGATATCCATCTATGGTATGAACGGCAAAGTAGGTAACGTTTCCTTCCACGATTCGCAGCAGGAATATTCCATGAGCAAGCCTTATTCCGAGGCAACAGCTGAGATGATCGACCGTGAAGTGCGTACCATGATCGAGACCCAGTATGAAAGGGCTAAAGACCTGCTGCGCCAGCACATGACCGCATTGAACGACCTGGCACAGGAGCTGCTGAAGAAAGAGGTGCTGTTTAAGGACGACCTGGAAAGGTTGATCGGTAAACGTCCCTACGACGATAACCAAGCCACAGATGTGCTGCCCGCTGCCGACAGCCTGCCTGTAAGCGAAGCGTTGAAAAATAAGGAGAGCGCTTCTGCGCATTCACAGGACGGCACCGCCGCTGCAGATGCCACCGCAGACAGCTAATCGAAATAGAAAAAATAAACAACAAAGGCCGGCATTTGCCGGCCTTTGTTGTTATGGCTATCTCCGAAGCTGCGCCATCCCGGCCGGCCTGGGGGAGATAGCAACGATAGCTATGAATCCTTCTAGAACACGTAATCACTAGGTTGGATTGTGGAAGCATAAATATTATTGTTTATCGCTATGCTCTACAAAATGATAATCGTTTGAGAAGCCTAAAATCTTCTTTCTTATAGTAATTAAGTCATTAAAGTCGTCATCAATCTCCATTTTATCTATCAAGTCAATGTAGTGATCTTTTTTAGGTGATTTGACAATGATCAGTTCTCTAGTATAGTTTAATATTGCTGAAATTCTCATGTGATCGTTCTTCAATAATTCAGCGCTTCTGATAGATTGTTCGTAAAAACTTTCGCCAATATCGATTTGACCACTTCTAAATGCCACCAAGCCAAATGTTGCCTGAACTGTAATTTTATTTTCATCCGACAGGCTATGGAAGTCGATGTTTTTTAGGCTATTAAAATAATGTATAGCTTCATCCATCAAATTCGAAATTACGTGGTAGTAGGTAAGATTATTGAGAAGGATAGGGTCGAAAGGATTAGCGTTCATTCCAGCTTTTAGTAAAAACAGTGCGGTTTCATTATCGTCCAAAAGCGATCCCACTATATAGGCCCCAAGCTGCACTGGTCTTTTGGAATAAGGAATATCAAGAAACCATTTAAGGCAATTATTAAAAGCTTCTTTCCAGTTACCCTTTTGGAAATGATCCAATGCAAATGCTTCAAATGGGTTAATGACATTGGTAAAACTCTGCGGATCTATTATTATACGATTGTCCTCTTTCGATAACCATTCCAATTGCGCTAAACTATTGTCATTAGGGTCAAGGGTCGCCTTTTCTATAAAAGGCTTCGCTTTCTTAAACGATCCGTCTTTTAGTTCTAGTGTAGCAAGTGTGCTTGAAAGCTCAGTCAAATCATAGGAAGAAAAGTTACCTCCGATGACAAGGCTTTTTCCTGAGTTAATTAACGTAGAAAATCTTCCCATTATAGAAGATGTCGCGATATGAGCTGATGTTAGCCAAGGGTCAGATTTAGTTCGCGGGCTTTTCTTCAAAAAGTATAAAGCTTTGTCGAATTTCTCGTTATGAATGAATAACCTTGTTGCTGATCGAAGCACAAATCTATTATCTGGTGCTAGATTTAAGGCGACAGAAATTGCTTTTTCTGCCTTTTCTTCTTGTCCTACTATCGAATGAAGCCTCGCTAATTCAACCCATACGATTGGGTTGTTAAATTCGTTATGCGCTTTAATCCTGGTTTTATGTATTAATTTTGGTAAAGTTTTTTTATCTATAAAGGCTTTGAACTCTTCTACCGTTTCAATATCCAATTCAAGTAATGATTTCTGACTATTTGATTTCTCTTCAGCAAAAAAACTATTAGCTAGATCTAACAAACTAGCAGAAGCCTGGTCCCTATTGGCTCGAATAAATTCGACTGCATCTAATACATCCTGTGAGCTTTTTAGTCCTGAGACGTAGGCAGAGTTCACTAAATCGGCTGCATTTCCAATATTGGAATTTGTTTTCCAATCGGAGACTGCTCTCTCCAAATTAAAATTCAGAGGCTTATTGGTTGCCCTTAATGAAGAATTCAATTCACCCAACTGCCAAGTTCTTTTGAAATCTCGCCAATTTGGAATTACCCTCCTCTCATTAATTTCAAATATCATTTTGTAATTTAATTGTATATAAGTGTAAATTTAGCTCTTCGCATAAACAGGTCAAATGTACTTACAATGCGTTCGAAATCATATTGATTTCGAGATACGGTGGTATTCTTAGGGTGACCTCTCTTGTCTGGGTAAGGAAAACAGCAGTATTCAAGAACAGTACCAAGTTCGTCTGCAAGCTTTTTATTTGATAGGCAAGACTTAAATTCTTTAATCCCGACATAAAAGCTATTAATAAGATAATCTTTCACATCCCAATAATCTCCTGACCATTTGTCCCATCTAAAGTCGATATTCATGTTTTTTGAAATGAGAGAAGTCATTGTTGCACCGGTAAAATAGAAAACGATCAAACTTCCAAAAAGGTATAAATCCGTAGCCTTAACTCTTTTGTTCCAGTTCGGCTCAATATATCCGTACAAAAATTCCGGAGGAGCATAATTAATATCGCCCGTGAAACCGTTACCATCATCGTGTGGAGCGGGGATATCTCTACAAAGGGATCTTCCAAGATCACCAATTTTTGAAAGTTCTTTATTGTCGTATAATAATATATTAGATGGTTTTAGATCTTGATGGCCAATCTCGACACTGTGTAGCTGGTTAAGGCCAACGGCGACGTTATGTAGCGATTTAAGCTTCCAAACTACATCAACATCTCTGCTGAAATTGAGGTGTGAACGTATATCTCCTTCAGCCATTTCGAATATTAGGTACGGAACATTTCCAATTATGTAACCTTCTATATTCTCTTCCCCCTCATCCAAGATCATTGAAATTTTTGACAATCGGCTGTTTTTGCATTTTGTCAATAAGTCTTTTTCAAACTGATATGCGTTTGTTTGCTCATTCAATATTTGTACAATTGATCTTCCCGGATGCATCTGAAAAAATGATTGGAAATTTAGTGCTTTGAGAAAAGCAGTAACACCTTCTCTTTCAACAATATAACAGACGCTAAAAAAGCCACCTGTTGATCCAAGAGGTTGTTCTATTCTTTTAATGACCGTCCAGTCATTTTTTAATTTTCTTCCGACAAGGTCATATGCAGCACTTTGTTGATTTATATTCATACGTCATGGAATTGGATTTTCAAAAAAACTATCAAGAAGATCAAAGTTACATCATGTGTTTTTTTAAATGCTTTGATTAATCCACATGTATGTTGATAAGCTATTTGCTTTTTGCTGTAATTTGAGTTGTGTCAGTCTTTGGGTTTGTCTAATGTAATCAACTTAAATCCTTTGGCATATTGTCAAAGATTATACCATGGGAGGCAAAACCTTTACAGCTTGCACGCTTGGATATATCGGCCGGAACCGCCGATTCCACATTCGGTTTTTCATAACCTGTCCTGATAAAAGCAATAGATATCCTGCGGACAAACCAAACCCCGGCGCAGAACGCCGGGGTCTATGAGATGGTTGAACAATCGTATTATTTGCCGGCGGGTTAATGCAGGGAGGACGACAGATCTATTGCTGAACGCGCGCAGCCAGTGCTTTTTTACGCTTATGATAGAAAATATAAGAGCCGAAGATCAACCCATAACCCAGGATGATCGTGAATACCCAGGCTGATGGCGGGTCGCCTACGGCTATGCTGGAATAAACCGCGCCGGTAATATCGAAGGTAAAGCCGGCATAAGCCCACTCCTTCAGCCGCGGGAAGCCGGGTACCAGTATCGCAATCGCACCAAGAAGCTTGGCTACACCAATGAAAGGCAAAAAATAGGCAGGATAATGCAGATGGCCGCAAACCATCTGCACCGCATCGGGCGTGCTCAAAATGTCGGGTATGGCGCCGGCGCCCATAAGTGCTGCCAGCAGCAGCGTAAAAATCCAGTAACCGATATTGATCTTTTTCATAGAAGAAGAATTGAAGTGATCCATGCTTTTTGAGTCAGGGATGGTTATGCAGCCTGTGCCAGGAGCGCTACTTTCCTGTTGAAGAAATAAACCAGCGCCAGCAATGCCAGGGCGATGATGGGGAACACCACATTGCTTGCCTGGCCTACTGCAGCCCAGGAAAACAAGGCGCCGATGAAGTTGAAGGCAAAGCCGGCAAAGGCCCATTCGCGCAGCCTCGGAAAACCCGGTACCAGTATCGCGATCAGGCCGAGTATTTTTAGCACGCCGAAAAAGCGAAGCAGGTAAACAGGATAACCCAATTGATGAAGGGCATCGATGCCGGCCTGTTGCCGGGTAATGCCGCCAATGGCATCCATAAGCATCAGCAGGGAAAAGAGCAGGGCAAAGATCCAGTAAAGGGTTCGGACTGTTTTGGGTTTCATATGCTTTGTTTTAGATTTGATGGGATTGTTGCCGGTATCGGGCAGGTCGCGCCGCCCGGTTTGGTGTAATATTTCTTGCTGTTAAAAATGTCTAAACAATATGCGCCAATGATTATCCGTTTATCGCTTCCGGCGGTTGTTGGCTGGCCTTCTCCGACGGCAGGCCCTGTCTTTTCCGGGCGGCTGGCAGCTGTATATCTCCGTGACAATTTCATTTTGTTTGATTAATTTCGTTGATTATTATCAACACAAAAGTACCACCAATAACCATTTAAAGAAGGGTGTCCGCACGGCAATCTCAGGCGGTGATTGCGACAGCCTTTAACCCATTTGAACCCTTATGAAACACATTTCAATCCTTGTTCCCGATGGAACATGTAGTATTACCAACATCGAGGGGACGCACCAGATCCTCTCTGAAGTCAATGCTGCGCTGCGCACGATGGACAAAGAACCCTTGTTCAATATCCGCTTTGTAGGTCTCGATCATGAAGCCAGCCAGCGCAACGGGCTCTTTACCATTAAGCCCGACGACCTGGTGTCGGAAGTCAGCAAAACAGATATCATTATAATTCCCGCGTTATTTGGCGACCACAGCCAGGTCCGGGAACAGAACAAAGCTTTCCTGCCCTGGATCGTAGAGCAGTACCGGCAGGGCGCCGAGATCGCCAGCTTTTGCGTTGGCGCGTTCTTTCTTGCTGCGACGGGATTGCTGGATGGCCGTCAATGCGCTACTCACTGGCGTTTTGCCAACGAATTCAGGGCAATGTTCCCCGATGCCCGGCTGGTGGATGATAAGATCATGACGGAATCGGAAGGCATCTATACCAGCGGTGGCGCTTATTCTTACCTGAACCTGCTGTTGTACCTTGTCGAGAAGCATGCCGGCCGCGATATGGCGATCCTGATCTCCAAAGCATTTATGATCGATATCGACCGGGACAGCCAGTCTCCCTTTATTATTTTCAGCGGCCAGAAAGCGCATGAAGACGACTCGATCAAAAAGGCACAGGAGTATATCGAACAAAACTTCGAAGACAGGATCACAGTCGATCAGCTCGCCAGTATGCTGGCGCTCGGACGCCGCAGCCTCGAACGCCGCTTCAAGAAAGCAACGAGCAATACGGTAACCGAATACATTCAGCGCGTAAAGATCGAAGCTGCGAAGAAAGACCTGGAAACCGGCCGCAAGAACGTTAACGAGGTGATGTATGATGTGGGCTATGCCGACGTTAAGGCCTTCCGCACAACCTTTCGCAAGATCACCGGCCTTTCTCCTATCGAATACAAGAATAAGTACAACAGGGAAGTCGTCGCTGTATAGCAGGCGTCTTCTGTAATGCCTATACTCTAGAATGCCTTGCGGGTTGCAGGACCGGCAAGGCATTTTGCTTTTTGCGCGGCTTAAAGATCGGTCCACATGCGCATCAGGTTGCTGTACACCTGCATCAGGAGCAGGTTTTCTCCCGATTGCAGGTCTTTGGCCGCGATCCTTTCCTGCACATGCTTCAGCTGGAACAGGAGCTCTCTGCGTTCCGTTTCCCTGATAAGCGATTGCATCCAGGTTACGCAGGCGATGCGCTCGCCTGAAGTTACAGGATTCACCCGGTGCAGCCGGGTGGTGGGATAAATGATGGCGTCGCCTTTTGCCAGCTTGTAAGGAACATAACCGCTGGGCGTATGGATCACCAGCTCGCCGCCCTCATAGCTTTCCGGTGCGGTAAGGAACAAAGTCATGCTGAGATCCGCCCTTATGGTATAATCGATGGTCATGACCGGGCTGTCGGTATGCCATCCATATTCCATGCCATTGTTGTATTTGCTGATCATCGGCGGCAGGATATTTTTAGGCATCACTGCCGACTGGATCAGGGGATGATTGGCCACTGCCTGGAAAACGAGCTGCTGTAAATGACGCTTATGCGCATTCTCTTCGCGGCTGGCCTGCAGGTTGTTCTTGACCTCCCGGGCGGCGCCGGAAGCCGTATTTTTCCCATCTTCAAAGGGGATCTGGGAAAGAAGGAAATCGATCTGGGGGAGATCCTGCTCGGGCAGCAGATGCGGTACTGCTATGATGGACGAAGGGATAGACAGCATTATCGTCTGGATTTGGTTAATGGACAAATCTACATAAAAGGGCGTTCTGGAACCGGCGTTATCATGCGGCTGCCGGAAAATCACGTGATTCTACCTGCTGAAATGACGTATATGTACTGGTGTGGTAAGGTCGGTGTGGTGAGACCTTTGTGGCATACATTTTTTTATTCATCAAAACACTATGCACGATGGCAAAACAATCCAAACCAAAAGCAGGAGGGCGTAAGCTTACCCTCTCGCTGGCGCCGGTAAAGGGTAGCATTACACTGTTCTACGCATTCGTCAACGACGTAAAGGTACTTTGGGACGATGGCACAGCAAAGCGTAGCTGGACCGGCATTATTCCCGACACGCAGGTCAGGATCAAAGTAAGAGTAGTCGGTATCGGTGCAGCGGAATACGGGCTGAACATCGATCTGCCGGGTATCGCAAACGATCAATCTTTAAATTTACAACTCCAGGGAGGCTATCATGAAACAGAAATTACTCTTTAGTTTGTGCTGCCTGCTGCCTGCAGTGATATGGGCACAAAGCACCCGGTTCGAAATACTTCCTTTCGTGAATGGAACAACGACAATTAAAGAAGGACAGCTGGAAGCCGGTCCTTTTTTCTCCTGGAAAAACGTAAGCGCGGGACGGAAGCTGGCGATACAGCCCACTTTGCGGCTGCCATTGACGGATAAAGATAATAACCTGCTGCAGATCGACCGTTTTACCAAAACCTGGCGCAGCATCGTTGCTTTTCAGTATGCGCGCGACTTTACGACGGCGGCCTCGCCTTTAATAACAGGTTATATCCTCTCTTTCCAGGGCGAATACGGGTTTTCTGAATTCAAGTATTATCCGACAGGGAAAAAGACGGATGCGCTGAAAGAGGGGAAGCATTCCTATGCTTTTGAATTGAAGTATATCCGTTACAGGAATGTAGGTGCAGCTCATGGCAAGCAGATCTCCCCTCAGTTCAGATTGCGGTACAGCTATGATTGGGAGGCGGCAGACAAGGTAGGCGTGGTGCGGCCCCCGAATGGCAACGGCCTGGCCACAACCACTGATATGGTAGTCGATCGTCCCTCTGCGACACCGACGCTTTCACCCGCAGCCGCTTTGCAATATTATCCCGGCCAGGGCAATTTTAGTTATGCCCCGGCCCTATACTATGATATGAGCGGCAAGAACAGGCAAAGCAATCCTTTTAACGACCTGCACCGGTTGCGGGTTGAAGCCTGGGCATTCTTCTATCCCCTGGCGGAAGGGAATGTCAAAATAGGACTGTCACCCTTTTTAAGCATACGTACCAAAGGCGATGATGATTATCGTACACTGGAATATGGTGGATTGATTACAGTTAAATTCGGGACAACATTCCTGCAATTTCTATAGTCGATGCAGGCATAAAGCCAACGGGCAGTACTGCAAGGTACTGTCCGTTCTCCATAATCTGAAAAACATGCAGGTGTTGCAATTGTAGTCTGTATTTCCAATATTTGTAAAAAATACCCAGACACCAGACATGAAAAAGATGCTCACCTTTCTGCTGCTCGCCGCAGCAACCTTCAACGCTATTGCCCAGGACAATGGCGTTCCCCAACAATTCAAGCCTGCTAAGGCAGAAGACTATGCCGCTTACAACAAGAATGTGCTGCAATGCGTCGATTGGCTGATGAAGACGCCTTATGATCCGGCTTCTGCACAGCAGCAGGCGGCTAATGCCTTTCTGATGCAATGGATTACCGGCAGCCCCGATGTGAAGATAGCTCTGGCGCCGGGCATCATCAACTTTGTAGGCGAAAACCCCAGCCTGCTGATGATCTTCATGGGCGGCTGGGCGCAATATGCTTTGGAAAGCAAAAAGCCGGAGGATAAGCTGAACGGTAACCTGCGGGGGCTGGAAAAAGTGATCAGCTATTACAACAAGAATAAAGACAAGCTGAAAGAAGATAAGCAGGTAGAAGCCTATGCCGATATGCAGCAGAAGAAGACGCTGAAGCAATATGTCGAAACTCATTTGTAGCAGGGCTGCTATAATCTAAAGTCCCAGCTCTGAAGTAATGAATGGCTTTGTTCCTTCGGGTCCGCTCAAATGGAGCCAGATGAAGGAAGCATCAGCTTGCACCTGCACGGTGAAGGTGAAAAAGCTGCAGCAAAGCCGTTCCGTTTGTATAAACTGCGTCAGCATGTTTAATGTTGCGTCGCTGCCGTCAAACTTAAAGGCAAAGCCATCGGGCAGTTCCTTTTTCTCCAGGACCTGCCGTTGTAAGGCGGCAATCACCGTTGCTTTCCGCATCCGGAGTTCGGGTGCGGTCAGCTTGCAGTTCAGGTTTACAGGAGTGTTATTGGTTGCCTCATGTGCCATAGCATAGAAGTGTGATCATTGTTGTAACGAGATGCAGAAGAATAAAGCTCCTGTAAAAGTAGGGCAAAAAAATAATGGCTGCCGGAGCACTGGCAGCCATTATCAGTAAGATCATTAACGTTTATACAACCGTCAGCAGCGCATAGGTATAGGAGAAGCGCGCGCTCTCGGGTACCATGAGGAATACTTTCTGTCCTTTCTTCAGCTTGCCCTGGTTCATCAGCTCTTCCAGCATAAAGTAGGCTGAAGCGGAACCTACATTACCGAGGCGGTCAAGGTTGGTGTACCAAAGGTTAAGCGGCAGCGGTATGTTACGGCGTTCCAGCTCTTCGGATATCTTTTTACGGAAAAATTCGGATGACAGGTGGGGTAGGAACCAATCGACCTCGCGGGTATCGAAATTCCTTTTCTTCATTACCTGCTCGAGGAAGTCGACACCACGGGGCACAATGTGCTCGCCCAGCAAACGGGTGTCCTGCTTCATAGAAAATACGCTTTGGGTAAGCCAATCGCTTGTCGGAAGCTCATTGTAGCCGATCAGCCGTTCGCCGTCTTTAATGCCGCCGCTGTACATGCAGGTATCGATCTCACCGGCGAAAGAGGTCATGTCGATCCATTCTACTTTAAGCGAAAGGCCGTCTTCACTAGGTTTGTTTTGGAAGAAAGCCGCACCGGCGCCATCGCTCAGCATCCAGCGCAGAAAATCTTTTTCAAAAGCGATATAGCCGTTTTCTTCTATTTCATGCACTTTGTCGATCTCGGCCTGGAATTTATCGGAGGTCAGGTATTTGGACATACGCTCCGAGCCGGTAGCTACAGCATTGTCGGTATCGCCCGAAGCCACGGAGAGATAAGCATATTTGAACGATTGCATCCCGGTATTGCAGGCTCCGGAAAAAGAGAACAACGCCAGCGGGGGAAGGCCCAGCTGCCCGTGCACCATAGAGGCATGCGAAGGCAACGTCTGGTCGGGAGAGGTAGTGCCGCAAGCCAGCAGCTGCACCTGCTCCAGCTCTTTATCATTGTCGAAAAGTGCTTTTACCGCTTCGGCCGTCAGCTCAGCATTCGAAAACGATTTCTGTCCTTCCCGGAATGCATAATATCTTGTTTTGATCCCGTTGTTCCTTAAAATCAACGCTCTTACCTTGGAAGGCTTCCCGTCGACCATGCCCAGTACCGACTCCATTTCGTCATTGCTCACGGGGTCGTAAGGCAGGTATTTTGCCATACGGGTAATATAAACTTCTTGCATTTATTGTTTCCTGGGGTTTTCTGTATTGCTGTTGAACTGGTTCAAGTTCGGAATAACTATCCGGTTCCGGCTGCCCGGTTGAGGCGGCAAAGATAAGCTAAAGCCGTTTAAAAAAGCTATGGCCTCAATTGGCAGGCTGCTGCTTCACCTGCCTCATGTAATCTTCCGTCATTTTCTTATAATAGGGCCGTAGTGCAGGAGGTACGGTCTTGTACAGATCGAGCAGGGCTTGCCTGCTTTGCAGGTATTGTTGCAGCTCTGGCGGCATAGGGCGCTGTTCGTCCCTGCCCGCATTAGCATTGCGTTTGTTGTCTTCTTCCTGTTCGCGGATGGACTTTTCCGCTTCCAGCAGCCGGGTCATGATCTCCTGCTGCCTCCGGAACAATTGCGAGCTTAACCTGCGGTTAACCAGGTCGGTCTCGTTTTTGTCCATTTCCTCCTGGATGGCCCGCAGCTCGCGCGCGTTGCCGCTCATTCCCTTGCTGTTGAGCAGGCTCGACAGCTCCTGGATCTGCCGGCGCAGGGCGGCCTGCTGCTGTGCCAGCCGGGCCAGCTGCTCGGCATCGGAAGGATTACCTTCGTCGCCCTGGCCATTCCCACCATTGCCGCTGCCGCTCTGCCCCCCGCCGGGTTGTTTTCCGCCCTGCTGCCCCTTGCCCTGCTGTTGCCCCTTACCTTGCTGCATGCTGCGGCCCATCTGCTGCTGACCGGTGATGATGTCCTGCATCATTTGTCCGGCGCTGCCGCCTTTGCCAGGTTTGGGGCTCATACCACCGGGCTTGGAGCAGCTGCCGCTGCCCGAAGACATAGCCTGGGCCTGCTGTTGCAGCAGGTTTTCCAGCAGCTCATTCAACATCAGCGCCAGGTTGTTGGCGCTGGTCATGGCATATTGCTGCCGGGTTACGGCTTCGCCCAGCCGCCGGGCTTCCAGTGAGGCCAGGGTGCTGTTGATGTTCAGCTCCATATCGGTGGTCTCTTTGTTGATGCCGGCAGCAATCTGGAACACGCGTTTGCTTAAGGCAAACAGGCTGTCCCTGATCATGCGCGCATTACCCTTCAGGCGGTTCTGCTCCCGGGAATTGGTAATGTAGGCAGGGCTCGACATGGGCGTCTGCTTCACCTTATTCATCAGCTTTTCCTGGTCGAAGGAGAAACGGATAAGATTGGTCAGTATCTGCCGGGTAGCCTTGATATCAATATCGATCTGTTCGGCGTCCATACCCGCCGACATTTTTTTCATGGACGCCGCCATTTGCTGCAGGTTTTGCTGGGCCTTGCTTTGCGACTGGCTGGCCTTTTGCTTCTGGCTTTTCTGCAGCTGCTGATCGCTTTGCTCCATTTGCTGATCTGCTTCTTTGCCCATCTCCTTTACATCGTCGGTCTTCTCCGGCCGCTTTTGTTCATTGTTCAGCTTATCGATTGCTTTCATGTCCTGCTGCATCGCTTCCTTCAGGCTGTTGCGGATATCTTTCTGGTCTTTGGACAGGGCGTCGTCGCTTTTGCTTCCGGCGTCGGTATTTTGCTGCAGCTGCTGTTCCTGCTTGGCAAGCCCTTCCAGCTTATTGGCCAGGTCTTCCATTTTCATCTGCATTTCCAGCTTCTTCATCAGCTCCTGTATCCGCTCCAGGTCCATATTGAACAGCTTGTTTTGCTGATCCATCTGTTGCAGGTTCTGGAAAGCATTGTCCCGGTTCATCTGCTTCATCATTTCCTGCAGCTTGCGCAGCTGCTCGGCCAGCTCCTTGTTCAGCAGGTTGTCGAGCTGCTTCTGCACAGCATCCTGTTTCTCTTTGATCTCTTCGCTGTATTGCTTCTGCTCGCTTTGCTTCTTCTGCTCTTCAAAGCGTTTTTTGATCGACTCCACACGGTCTTTCAGCTGTTCCTGCTTATCGGCCAGCGATTTCAGGTTCTGCTGTTTTTCCCAGCTCATGTTTTCCGACTGCAGCAGCTGGCTCTGCATATCCTGCATTTCCTGCTGCAGCTTACGCGCCTGTTCAGCGCTAGAGCTGAGCCCCTGGTTGATCTGCCTGGAATGCTGATCCATGGCCGAATCCACCTGCTTCAGGTCGTACATGCGGTAGGTATGCACCTCGCTGCGGCCGCTCTTGCTGCCATGTACGGCGTCATTATCCCAGGCTTCTACATAATAGTTTACCTCCTGTCCGGGCAGCAGGTTTAAGGTGCCGAGGTCAAAGTATTGCTGGAAAGGGATCACGGCGCCGCCGCTCTTTATGGCGATGTTCTTTTCCGAAACCACCTGCTTACGGGCATCCAGCACTGTATAGTGAAAGTACAGGCGGGCTATACCGTAATCGTCGCTGGCATTGCCGGTGAGTAATATCTGCTGCCCGCTGATGCTGTCCTTCATTTCCTGGAGCTGCACCTGCGGATGCATATCGGGGATTACCTGCACCATATAACGGAACGAATCGGCCCTGGGCATCTGTCGGCTTGAAAGTAGCAATGTATAGGCGGTGTCGTTCAGGAAGCGGGCGCTATGGGTCCAGGTATCTTTGGCGGTTTGCCGGAGGGGTAAACCATTGCCGGCATTGCCCATACGGATGCTGATGGCATCGGTATGGCGGGCTTTCAAGGTCCAGCGGAATACTGTTCCCGCCGGCACGGTCATATCGCTCAGGCTTTGGAGCACTTCATTCTTCCGGCCGGTATGGGCGGGGTATTCCACGCTCACCCCGAAAGCTTGCAGCTGGGGCTTTTCGATCACGGACAACTTGTAGCGGTCAGAAGATATGCTGGCCGCCGTAAGTCTGAAATCGATCGGCCGGCCGACCCGGCTGAAGGTATAGCTGTACTTTGTTTTGCTGATCTTCTGCATTTCCAGCTGCTCCGAGCCGACCTGTACATAGACCTGGTCGGGAAGCTTATCGCCCTTTACTTCGGCTTCCAGGGTGTAGTCGCCGTAAAGCGGCACGCGCAGGTCGCCGGAAGTGACTTTAAAAGCAAAGGGCGCCGGTGGCGCAAAATCTCTGGAAGGCTGCATCAGGCGGTCGGAGGCATCGCGGAATACATGTGGCGCGAGCCAGAAAATGGCAATCACCGCCAGCACAGGGACCAGCAGGTAGGGAAGGTACCGGCGGTTACGGCGCAGGTCGACAGCCTGGGTAAAGGGTACTATCGCAATCTGGCCTGCTTTCTGATCGATGCTGGCTTCGATCAGCTCACGGCTTTCGGCGCTGCTTTGATTCTGACGCAGCTGCAGGATATTCAGCAGCTTGTCGCTTACTTCGGTAAAATGAAGGCCAATAATGCGTGCTGCCTGTTCGTGGGAAATAATCTTTCCCATCCTGCTTATCTTCAGCAATGGGATCACGATCCAGGCGACCAGGCTCAGGCTTCCGGCCACCAGCAAAACGCCGATAATCCCCAGCTTCAGCCAGGCGGGGAAATACAGGAAGTACTCGCCTACACTCACCAGCAATATATAGATCAGCAGGCAGGACAGGAAAATAAGGCTACCCCTCATCAGCTGATTGAGGTAGTATTTCCGGGTGAAGGCGTCCAGCCGCTGTATCAGTAGGTCGTAATTGTTCATGGGTAGCTCCTTTGCCTGGCTGTCACGGCTTCCTGCTAAAATTGAAGGTATATCGGATCGGTTTGGACGGTATTGCTTTTGTTGCCCGCATCGTCCTGGATGTATATGGTATAGTGAAGCGTATCTTTGCGCAGGGCCAGGTGCAGGGAATCGGTAATGGAAAAGAACTGCCGGCCCAGGTTAATGGTAATGAAGCCCTCCAGGCCACCTTTTGTAGGCCTCATGTAATCTTCGATAAACGGGAAAGGCTGGCGTATGGTAAAAGGTGATGCGCTGGTATCCCTTGAATCCTTGAGGAAGATGTTTTTATTTTGTGCAGAAGCGTCGGTGCCCAGGTCCCCATCGCCGTCGGTAAACTTCAAGGCGATCTGTACCCCTGCGGTATCATTAAGATCCAGCAGCTGTGGTCTCACATATTGATAGTAAATTTGCGGCTCCGGCGGATAATCTTTGGGCTGCTTGGTGCAGGAAACTAAAAAAAGGGCCAGGCTGAACAACAGGAATATTTGCCTTTTCATCTTTGATAATTGCTTTAACGCGGCTCCCACCGGATGCGGCTTCCCTAAGAAGCCGGTCTCTGGCTTCAGCCGCCCGGTAACCGATCTCATTCTTCTCCAAATTTAGTAAATGTCGCTCAATATTGAACATATTATTCAGCAGGATAACTGGTTGCAACGGGTAACAGCGCAAAATTTTGATACTTATGCGCTGGCTTTGTTCCGTTACCAGTACGAGCATTGCGCCGTGTACCGTGCCTTTACCGATGCGATCGGCCGAGATCCGGCCGGCATAGCCACCTGTGCTGCTATTCCTTGCCTGCCCATTTCCTTTTTCAAAACCCATACCGTTGTATCCGGAAGCTTTGTCCCGGAAACGATCTTTGAAAGCAGCGGCACTACTGCCACACAGAACAGCCGGCACCTGGTAAAGGATGCAGGGCTGTACCGGCAAAGCTTTCTTAAGGGCTTTGAACAATATTACGGGGCGCCGGAAAATTATGTTTTCCTTTGCCTGCTGCCTTCTTACCTGGAACGGGGCAACTCTTCGCTGGTGTATATGGCCGATGAGCTGATCCGCCGCAGCGGCCGGTTTGAAAGCGGCTTTTACCTCAATGAATGGGAGCAGCTCGCCGGCTTGCTGCAAAGCCTGAAGCAGCGCGGTACGCCGGTGATCCTGCTGGGCGTCACTTTTGCCTTGCTGGATTTTGCTGAGCATTATCCTATGGACCTTTCCGGTGTCATCGTAATGGAAACCGGGGGCATGAAAGGGCGACGGGAAGAATGGACGCGTGACCAGGTACATCAATACCTGTGCGGACAATGGCAGCTGCAGCAAATCCATTCCGAATACGGCATGACCGAACTGTTGTCGCAGGCCTATTCGAAGGGCGGTGGTGTTTACCAGGCGGCATCGACCATGCAGGTGAAGGTACGCGACGAAAACGATCCTTTCGATATCAGGACTACAGGAGCCGGCTGCCTGAATGTGATCGACCTGGCCAATGTACACTCCTGCGCCTTCATCGCTACCGATGATATTGCTAAAATAGTGGCAGACGGCAGCTTTGAAGTGCTGGGAAGGCTTGACCATTCGGCGCTGAGAGGCTGCAGCCTGATGGTGGTATAAAAGTTTATCAAGCGTCACCGGTGAAGCGTAATAACATCTGTAATTTCTTTTAGTGGTGCGGCGGATATAATACCAAAAGAGAAGTCTTCTTTTCGAAAGAAGACTTCTCTTTTTTTACCCTTCGACTGCGCTCTGGGTGACGATGCGTTATAAGGTATTTACTCTTCCGCGGCCCGTTGCACCGTTTCGGGGAAAATAAGTTTGCCCTTGGGGGCGCGTGCCTGCGGGGATATACATCGCTATCAATAAGAGTAAGGTGGCTTTTTTGTTTCTTGCTGTCTCGTTATCCCTGTTTTTCTACTGAAAGTAATTTGCAGTGCACTCAACGACTTTTACGGATCAAAAACATAGAACTAATGAAAAAGAAAAAAATTGATCTTGGTAGGAAATTGATCCTTGTTAAAGACCAGATAGTCGATTTAAGTCAAGGGGCCAGGGTGACAGGTAGAGGAGATTCAGCAGCAATAAATTGCGCAACAAATCCCCCGGCTGAATCATGCGCCGCCAACTGCCCTACGCTCCAAGACTCACTTGTGGTGGCAAATTGTGGTACCAAGCCGTTTACTTATTATCCGGGGCAAATTTGTCAATCACCTGAGTCGAACAAATGCCAGCCATTTACTCAAATATGTTTAGACACATATACCTGTCTATACTGTATGTAAGGGAGGCTTTTTAATTCGTTACTGCAAATTTTCTGCAGTGCTAACGGGTAATTTAGCAGCACACTAAAGAAATCAGATCCATATGAAAAAGAGAAGCCTCAACCTGGCCCGGAAGCTTATGCTGCAAAAGCAAACGATCACTACATTGGATAACGGCCAGCAGCACCTTGTCGCTGGCGGCGCCACGATCACCGGCGTATGCTGTTTAACGGAGACCTGTCCTGCTAACAGCAATCCTTGCGGCTGTATCGAAACTATAGCTTGTCCTCCTAATACAAACCCGACAGTGGGAAATCCTTGCTGTGCACCTGGATCAATTGCTATAGACTCACGGTGTCCAGGCATTTGCTAAATGAATATCGCCTCTCAGAGGCTAAGCTGAATAAAAAAAGCTACCCTGGCAAAGGGTAGCTTTTTTTGCTTTCGTCAGTTCAGGTACTTAATGGATATGTCGTCAATCTTTAAGGCGCTATCTTTGGCTACTTCAATCGCGAGCTCGTCGCCAGGCAGTTTCTCAAAGCGCAATCTCCGCTGCCTTTTGCCGTTAATGAATATGAGGTATTCGTCTGCTACCTTCCGGATTGAAAGATGAATGGGCGTATCAAGCTTCAGGCGCGGGTATGCAAACACGCTCTTATGCTTATCGTTCTTGTGATCGCCACCCCGGCAGTAAGTGAAGGAGAAAAGTTTTGTTGATAGTCCTACCCAGGTGCCTCCAAGCGAATCAGAAAAGCCCCAGAATAGCCGGCCGGCATTATCGTACTTTCCGGGCTGCTTCAGCACAGTATAGGTTATCTCTATTTCAAAGTCCTGGCTGTTATCGATCTGCTTGGTTATGCTGGTTGCGTGTTTCCCTTTGGTTCCATCCATTATAAGGTTGCCGCCCTCAATCTTTAAACCGGTATTCTCGGTCGTGTCATCAGACAACCAGCCGCTGCGGTTGTCGTCAAAGTGGTCGGAGTAGATATCTCCCGATTGCGCTGCGCAGTTTAAGGATAGGCAGGCCAGGACAATAGCGATTGTGTTTTTCATAGGGTATTTTGTAAAGTTAACAATTGAGTTCCATTTCGCTACGGATTTGCAGAACATAGGCATGCCCGGCCTGTACGTTGAGCAGTATGGCGGAGCTATGGTGTACCCGCGATCGGATCCGGTGCAGAATCCGGTATTATTGCAGACTTTGAAGCCGTAAACGCTCTGGGCCGATACTTTATAAATGACGGCCACACTCTAAAGAAACGGGGATGCAGTCATAGGGGCGCTACATTGCGCTGGCTGGCACGCGCGCTCCGCGTGTGCCCATTAGTAATGATGTGATCTGTATTTTGTCCTACAGCGATAAATGCCAAAAGAGAAGTCTTCTTTCGAAAGAAGACTTCTCTCTTTTCACCCTTTGACTACGCTCAGGGTGGCGACGCGTTATAAAGCAATACTGCTTGTCATCGCTCAAACATATTTCTTGCCAAACAAAGTGCAACAGAGATGCTTCCATTGCTTCGCAGATGTCAGCATGACAATGGGATGTTTATAACCTTGTGCTAACGGCATCCCAGGTATGTGGCTTTATTGTTGCGTTTATCGGAGCCCGGCTACCGTATCAGCGTCACATTGCCTTCCCGGGTAAAGGGCTTGCCCGAGTCGGTTACGGCTTCGATGGTATAGATATAGACGCCCATAGGCTGCGGCTTATCATTGTAGCTGCCATCCCATCCTTTGTCGATGTTGCTGCTCTCAAATACTTTCTGTCCCCAGCGGTTATAAATGTTGAACGATTTCAACCGAGCAATGCCACGTTTGGCAGGCTTGAAGACACCGTTGGAGCCGCCGGGATGGAACGCGTTGGGCATGTCGATCACGGTTTCTTTAACCAGCACATCGATCGAGTCGCGCAGGGTACAGCCCCTTTCGGTTACGGCATTGACAAAATAGCGTGTCCTTACTTCCGGTTGCGCTACCGGGTTGGCGACGTTGGTCGCGCTGAGGCCTGAAGGCGGAAACCAGGTAAAGTAATGGCAATTGGTCACGGGATCGATAGTGTAGCTTTCGCCGGGATAGATGCTGATGCTGTCGGGTATACCCAATATCGCTTCGGGGTATACGGATACCTGCACAAACTGTGTATCGGTACAGCCATGGATATCTTTGGCGATCATGCGGTACTGCGTGCTGGTCTGCGGCGAGGCAACAGGATTAACAATATCCGTGGCGCTGAGGCCATAGGCCGGGTCCCAGGAATAAGATACGCCGCCTTCGGCCTGCAGCTGCACCTGGCCGCCGGGACAATAGCCGGTGTCTGTCGTATTCAGCGCAGCGAAATCGCCGGGAAACACCGTAAGCTTTACGCTGTCTTTTGCCGAACAGCCGATAGGGGTCGAAGCCGTAACCGATACATAAACCGAAGTGTCGCCGGTATAAACATTATTCGGACCGCTGCTGTACATCAGGTCCCCGGCAGGTGTCCAGCTATAGCTGAAATTAAAACTAAGCGGCTCGGCCAGGGCATGAAGCGAAATGCTTTCACCACGGCACATTTCTGTGCGTTCGGCCTGCAGCTTGATATTGGTCGGGTTGGGCTGCACGTCGATCACGATTATATCCGCACTGTCGTTACAGCCGGCATGCGAAGCTACCAGGGTATAGGTGGTGGATGTAGCCGGCGTCAGTACCGGGTTCTTGATATTCGGGTCGGACACGCCTGTAGTAGATGTCCATACATAGGTATACTCGTCGCTGCCGGCCACATTGATGCTTACGGAAGCACCCTCACAGATGGTCGTGTCATTGTTGAGGATGCTGAAGCCCATCAGGTTGTGCACAAACACCGAATCTTTTGCCGTACACATAGAAGGATCGTTGCTGCCTACTGTAACCACGTACCGGGCATCGCCGGCAGGATTGGCGAGGGGTTGTGCTATGGCAGGATCGCTGAGCCCGGCTGCCGGTGCCCATTGGTAAGTATAGTTCAGGGCAGGGTCGTTATTGGTGATTACGAGCGGCAGTACCACACCGGTATTGCTGCAGGTGACGAGGGTATCGCTCAGCTGCAGCCGCGGTTGCGCTTTGGCATTGAAGCTAATGCTGTTGCCCACAGCCTGGAAGGTACCGCAGCTGTCTTCGAGGGTATTGCCGTCACTACCATTCTGGGCCGTCAGTGCGTACACACCCGAGGCAGTTATAGGTCCTGCAAGTTGGAGCGTGATGGTACTGGTATAGCCGTTTACACAACCCACTGCTGTAGCGCTGGTAATGGCCGCCGGGGCCGGGCCGCTGATCCCGAAGTCGGAACCATTGGCGCTGACCGATGCACATTTAATAGGAACATTGGTTTGCACCGTCAGTGTGGTACAAGCCAGGCTGGTGTTGCTGTATTGCGCTGCCGGCGGTACTGTAAAGGTAATGGAGTCGGGCAGGGTCAGGGCAGTATTGCAGAGGTTCAGCAGGGTATTGTTATCCGTGCCGGTCTTGGCGCGCAAGGTATAGGTACCGGGTGCCAGGGCCGGGGCAAAATTAACGACCACATCCTGCGTATAGCCATTGGTGCCGGAGCAATTGATGCCCGATGCGCTGGCAATGACGCCGGCGGGGCTGAGCTGGAAGTCGGAACCGTTCGCCGCAATGGAATTGCAGGCAATCTGGGTATTCAGGTGTACCGTAACCTTATTTTTATACGTGCAGGGCGAGGCCGGTTGCAGGTTGCTGAAATGGGGTGGGGTATTATCGAAAAAGGTAGCTGTTGATCCTGTAAAGTCGATGGTAAAGCCGGAGCTTGGTCCGCCGCCGGCGCCGAAGTTATTGATCATGATCAGGTACACATCGCCGGCTGCCGCGGTAATCTGCTGCAGGAAGGAGCTTCCGGTAGTGCCGCCGGCTACCTGGGTGAGCGTGGATGTGCTGTTAAGGCCCACAACGCCGCCATTGAATACGGGAGCATTGTTGTTGAAATTGCATCGGATCACCTGCGCCTGGGTAATATTGTTACAGTTGCCGTTGGTGATATTGGCGATCGCAAAATCGTAGTCGTCTGCCGTGGCCACGGGTGTAATGGTAAACACAATGGTGCCGGGCGCACTCACCACCAGCTTCAGCCATACCACGTTATCCTCGCCGCAGGGATTAAAAGTGCCGGCACCGCAAGGCGAGCTGGACAGGTCGCTTACAACGCCTATACCCTGGTAGCTGTAGGGGGTAAAAAAGGAATTGCCGCAAAGCTGCAAAGCGCCGCAGGCATCCTGCTCCGGTTGATTGGGCGGAAGCAATTGCGCCCTGGTAGTGCCGAAGGAGAACACAAGGATCGCTGCCCATACCCAGGCGTTCAGAAATGACTTAGACATAGTGTTAATAAATTAGTATGCAAATAAGCAAATATGCCGGAAGCTGAAATATTGTTTACATTAATTAACAAAGGCACAGCATCACGATGTAGTATCCTCTGCGTTGGCAAACGTTAAAGATCAGGCTTTAGTATGATATTGCTTTGCAAAATGTTGTTCTTTTTGTGTATCGTTTTTCTGGTCTGCTTCCGGATGCGCAAATGGCATTCCCTTTTACATAAATCAGCAATATCCTTTCCTCGTTCTTACTATAATCCTGTTCATGTGTATCCTGGTCAAAAAAGCATAAGACATCCGGTGCAGGCGGAAGAGGCTCAGGCAGGAGGCCCCTTGTTTGCAGAATGGGAATGACGCAGTTCCGGGGATTGGCGATGCCCGGTGATGATTGTTTTGCAGAAGACGGCCTGTCGCTGGCTTTCGGTTGGATATGTAAGAAGAAAACATTCCTGCTGCACTCCGGCTTATGCTTCCGGCGGCTTATACGGACAGTGTATAAAAAGACCTTAATTTTTACCGTTTCCGGCTTCTTTCGTTTATTTGTAGCAGGGTTGCACTTACAGCCCGTTTACGTTTTAAAGTATATTCATGCGCATACTGATTGAAAAGATAAAAGAGCTGGTGCAAACCGAGCCCGGCGCTCATCGTAAAGCCAGGGTAGCGGGCAAAGACATGGCCAGCCTGCCTTCTGTAGAACAAGCCTGGCTGCTGATCGAAAACGGCCTTATTCACAGCTTCGGCAGCATGGATCAGATCCCTGACGACCTGCGGGCCGATGAAGTGATCAATGGCGAAGGAAGGATCGTATTGCCCGCCTGGTGCGACTCCCATACCCACCTTGTTTTTGCAGCGCCGCGCGACCGGGAGTTTGTCGACCGCATCAAAGGACTGAGCTATGAAGAGATTGCCAGGAGAGGCGGCGGCATACTCAATTCTGCGAAGAAGCTAAACGAAACTGACGAAGCTATCCTGTACGAACAATCGCTGCAGCGGCTCGAAGCGGTGATCGCGCAAGGCACCGGCGCCATAGAGATCAAAAGCGGCTACGGGCTTTGCCTGGAAGGGGAGCTGAAAATGCTGCGGGTGATCCGCCGCCTGAAAGAGCAGGCTGCAATACCCATTAAGGCCAGCTTTCTTGCTGCTCATGCTTTCCCTCCCGAATTCAGGGAAGACCATGAAGGCTATCTCCGGCTCATTATCGACGAGATGCTGCCCAGGGTTGCCGCAGAAGGTCTTGCCGATTATATGGACGTTTTCTGTGAAAAAGGATTCTTTTCTGTTGAAGAAACAGCACGCCTGCTGGAAGCCGGCTGGAAATACGGGCTGAAGCCCAAAATACACGCCAACCAGCTGCATCGCTCGGGTGGGGTGCAGGTAGGGGTGCAGCACCGGGCCGTCAGTGTCGATCACCTGGAAAGTATGGGCGAAGAAGAGATCGAAGCCCTAAGGGGAAGCGACACCATTCCTACTTTATTGCCCGGGGCAGCCTTCTTTCTCAATATGCATTATCAGCCGGCCCGCATGCTGATCGACGCTGGTCTGCCTGTGGCCCTGGCCTCTGATTATAATCCCGGTTCCTGCCCTTCGGGCAATATGAACTTCCTGTTGTCACTGGCCTGTACGCAGCTGCGGATGACACCGGAAGAGGCGATCCATGCACAAACGATCAACGGTGCTGCCGCTATGGAGCTGGAGCCGGAAATGGGAACGATCGCCGTGGGCAAAAAGGCGAGGCTCATTCTTACCCGGCCCGTACCCTCGGTGGCTTACCTGCCGTATAGCTTCGGCGAAAACTGGATCGAAAGGGTGATCGTATAACCGTTCAACCGAAGGATAGTGGGGCAACCGCGAATCAGTTCCGGTAGATGTCCGTTCCTGGACAAGGGTATGTATTGGGTCGCGCTTCGCTCGGACAAGATAAAAAGACAAGGGCGATTTGTAGTGCAATAACCGTAGCCCGGATCACAAAGACAAGAGGCCATTCCCTGCGGATGGCCTCTTGTCTTATCTTATTATAATCTGGTCCCGATGGAATCTTTATGGACTTAGCGAAGGTCTACTACTTCCACACCAGGGTTCTTTTTTGCATCCCAGGTAAATTCGGTATCTGCTACTTTGGCATTGGGCGTTACGCCGGAAATGGAATAACCATAAGAACCGCCGTTCTTGTCGTACATGGTACCGCCGGTGATCATGGTAGAAGCTTTATCTACATACAGCACCACTTTTTTGAAAGCGCGTGCGCTTACCGGGGTCATTTCAATAACATCGACCTTCTTGCCGCCAACGGTCTTCTCGCCGCCATAAACACTTTTATACTCGCTGTTATAAGAACCGGAGAACAGCTTGGCAGGAGAAATGCTCTGGGCATTGGGGTCATAGGAAGCTACCTGTACCTCTTTGTTGGCCTGCAGGTAAGTCCACACCGTTTTACCATCGCTGATGATCTGCTGTCCGGGCATGTTCACACGGTATTTGTTGCCTTTCATCAGGAAGGTGCCGCTTTTGGTACCTTTTGACTTGCCTTTGGCATCATCCATATTCAGGGAAAAATTGGCTTTCAGGCTGCTCATGCCTTTGAATTTGGCGCTCACCTTGTCCAGTATGGCCTTTGCTTTGGCATCCTGTGCGCTTGTGGTAAAGGAGAGGAAGGTAGTCGCGGTCAACATTAAAGCAAGGAATTTTTTCATATTTGTTTGTTGTTTTAAGACAGTAACATTAATTAGATCTGACGGTATTGTCAGGGGCTGCAAATTGCAGAATAAAGAACAAATACCGGGCCAAAAGTTTAAATAATTTCGACCTAATAACGTTTTATTATGAAAAATAGTTGGCTTTCAATACCGGCGCACATATCGGCGGTCTTTGCTTGTAAAGCCCACAATGCCATAACCCGGCGCTAGGTATACTTTGCGAATGACCCTGCCGGCGGTGTCGGCGATGCTGCGTGTCTGGATCAGCACTCGTTCATAGGTCCTGCCGCCAAGGGCTAAGTTATCGACAATACTGTCGCGGTCCATCTGGGCATTGGCTGCTGTACCGGACATACTCAGTGTTGGAAAGAGCCGGAAACCGCCACCAAAGTCGCCGAGCTGGTACTTTAAGCTGCGGAACTGCTCCTTATCCTCTGTAAATTCGGAAGTGATCGAGAGGTAGTACTCGGTTACCCAGGTCGATTGATTATCTGAAGCCGCCAGGCTGATATTGGCGTCTGCCTCACAATCCCGGGTATAGTAACCGATACCGTAATTGGCGGGTTCCTCTCTATAAGCTTCGCTGGCTTTATTATAGGTTACCGTAAAGCGGATAAGGGAATGGTCAGTCTCTTCTTCAAAAGCGATTGTGCTGCCTGTTTCCTGGGGAAGCCAGCTGCTGCGTGCCGCTTCATCGAAAGGAGGGCATTGAAGGGCCTTACTGCAGGCGCAGAGAAAAACGGGAGCGATCAAAAGGAGGATGTATTTTTTCATGGATATTGGATTGTATGGTTGATTGTGGTTACTCGCTCCAGTACACATCGCCGTTAGCCAGGGCAAAGCCGATAAGGCCCCCGGTATCCCAAAAGGTTTTTACAATGGCATCGCTGCTGCCGGTGGCTTTCCGTGTCTGGATCAGCACCCTTGGATAGACTTTCAGCCCGGTATTCATTTCCCGCAGCGTATCGGCATACCAGGTACCGTCTTCCGCGGTGTGCCCGGCTTGCAGGTCCGGCTGCAGAATGAAGGTGCCTGCCATATCGTTCAGCACATAGTGCATGCGGGTATTGCTGAAGGTTTTGCCCTGGTAATAGCGGACAAGGTTCAGTGTCAGGCTTACCGGCGGTGCACCGACTGTCATTGTTGTGGCGGCGTTAACTTCAGCTGTAGCCATGCAATCATGCTGACAGGAAAATGCCAATACTGTCTCGTCCTTGCCGTAAGATTGGGAAAGATTTTTGTTACGTACTTCGATGGTAAGGGCTGTTCCTGTCTGTGCATTACGGAAACGAAAGCTTCCGCCCGTGGGCGCCGGGTCATGGTCATAGCCGGGACACTGGTGGCGTTCGCATTCGCATGAGGCAAAAAGGCATAGCAATGCCACTGCCAATATGGAGATTTGTTTAGGCATGGAGGAGGATTTGTATGATAGACGGAGCACGCTTTTGATAGCTTGGGTGCAGCCCCGAAGCACAAAAAAAGCTCCCGGTATTACCGGGAGCTTTTACGCATTGCAGGAGCATTACCTGCATGCGCTGGAATAAGGATCGGATTAGGCTTCGGCAGCTTTTTTGCCTTTAGCTTTAGTCACTACTTCTTCCTCGATATTCTTAGGCGCCTGTGCATAGTGGCTGAACTCCATGGTAGAGGAGGCACGGCCGGAAGACAGGGAGCGCAGTTGGGTTACGTAACCGAACATTTCGCTCAGGGGCACTTTGGCCTTGATCACCTGCAGGTTGTTACGGGTATCCATACCTTCCAGCATAGCGCGACGACGGTTAAGGTCACCGGTCACATCACCCATGTATTGATCGGGAGTCAGCACTTCTACTTTCATGATCGGCTCCAGGATGATGGGCTTAGCCATACGGCCTGCTTCACGGAAGCCGGATTTGGCGCAAAGCTCAAAAGACATGGAGTCGGAGTCCACCTGGTGGAAAGAACCGTCGAAGATGCGCACGCGCATATTCTCAACCGGGAAGCCGGCCAGCACACCGCTGGTCATGCAGGACTCAAAGCCTTTCTGGATCGCAGGAACAAACTCCTTAGGGATAGATCCACCGAAGATGTCGTTTACGAACTGGAAGGTGCCTTTGCCTTCTTTCAGGAATTCTTCTTCAGCAGGTCCGATCTCGAACTGGATATCGGCGAATTTACCGCGGCCACCGGATTGTTTCTTGAACACTTCGCGGTGCGTTACCTGCATGGTGAACGCTTCTTTATAGGCAACCTGGGGAGCGCCCTGGTTTACTTCTACTTTGAATTCGCGCTTCATACGGTCAACGATGATCTCCAGGTGGAGCTCACCCATACCGCTCAGTACGGTCTGGCCGGTGTCTTCGTCGGTTTTTACGCGCAGCGTAGGATCTTCTTCCACCAGCTTGGCGATAGCCATACCCATTTTATCCACATCGGCCTGAGTTTTGGGCTCGATAGCGATAGAGATTACGGAATCCGGGATAAACATGTTTTCCAGAACGATGGGATTTTTCTCATCGCAAAGGGTATCGCCGGTCTTGATATCTTTAAAGCCTACTGCAGCTCCGATATCGCCGGCTTCGATGAAGTCGATCGGGTTTTGCTTGTTGGCGTGCATCTGCATGATACGGCTGATACGCTCGTTCTTGCCGGAACGCACGTTCAGTACATAAGAGCCGGCATCCAGGTGACCGGAGTACACGCGGAAGAACGCCAGGCGGCCAACGAAAGGATCGGTCATGATCTTGAAGGCCAGGGCAGCGAAAGGCTCTTTAGCATCAGGCTTACGTACCAGCTGCTTTTCGGCATCATCGGGATCGGTACCGTTGATTGCTTCGATATCCAGGGGAGAAGGCAGGTAGCGGATAACGCAGTCCAGCATCTTCTGTACACCTTTGTTCTTGTAAGAAGAACCGCACAGCATCGGGATGATGCTCAGGTCGATGGTTGCTTTACGTACCGCTTCGTGGATCTCGGCTTCGGAGATGGAATTGGGATCTTCGAAGAATTTCTCCATCAAAGTATCGTCATATTCTGCAACGGCTTCTACCAGCTCGGCGCGGTATTGATTGGCTTCGTCCAGCATATCGGCAGGCACTTCACCTTCGGTATAAGTCATGCCCTGGGTGGAGTCGTCCCAAACGATAGACTTCATAGTGATGAGATCAACCACACCTTTGAAGTTGTCTTCAGCGCCGATAGGCAGCTGCAGGGGAACGGCTTTGGCGCCCAGCATGTCGCGTACCTGCTGAACTACCATCAGGAAGTCGGCGCCGATACGGTCCATTTTGTTGACGAAACCGATACGGGGTACACGATAGCGGTTAGCCTGACGCCATACGGTCTCAGATTGGGGCTCAACGCCGTCAACTGCAGAGAACAGGGCAACCAGGCCGTCCAGCACGCGCATAGAACGCTCTACTTCCACGGTAAAGTCCACGTGGCCCGGAGTATCGATAATGTTGAATTTATATTTTTTAGAATCAGCAACGGGCTTGCCCTGTACGGTAGGGAAGTTCCAGAAGCAGGTAGTGGCGGCAGAGGTGATCGTGATACCACGCTCTTGTTCCTGAGCCATCCAGTCCATTGTAGCCGCACCTTCGTGTACTTCACCGATCTTGTGGTTTACACCGGTATAATACAGAATACGTTCTGTGGTAGTGGTCTTACCCGCATCGATGTGCGCGGCGATACCGAAATTGCGCTGTAAGCGTAAATCTGCCATGACAGTTTAGATTAAAAAACTTAAGATTAAATTTGAGGGTGCAAAGGTAAGTTTTTTATATGAATGTTTGAAATTGATTTTAAGCCTGCATAAATGATCTTTTTGCTAAATTTTTTCCATGTATTGTTTTTGAAATTATTTGAGGGAAAAGCATTGGGGCCGGCAATAAATTACGGTATTTTTGAAGGCATAACCCTGCAAATATGATAAACAGAATTACTGGTCTGGCCTTGCCCTTGCTCTGCTTAGCGGCCTGTACTTCAGCGATCAGAAACGAGGACAAAGATCCTGCCACGGAAACAGCTGCCACAACGGCTCCGGCTGCCGAAACGCCGGCAAAGAGATTGGAACGCCCGGGCAATACCAGCCTGGTCGCCGGCAATGAGGCCGATCTGCCCGGTTACTGGGTGGGTATGTTCGAACCTGACACCGATGCCGGGCATGTTTCGGCGGGGGAAGGCTTTCATTGGGACTATGCCAATAAGATCAATATCGTGATCGAGAAGGCGGACCATGGAGTGGTGACCGGCCACAGCGTGGTCGCCGGCAACGACCGTCCTTTCGAGGGAACGGTGGTGCTGAAGGAAGGCCGGTACATTTTTGCGCTGAAGGAGCCCGGCGATGACAAATACGACGGTGTGTTCTCATTCTCTGTTGCGCAGGGCGATTCGGTGGTCTCCGGCACCTGGGAGGCTTATAAAAAAATAAGGATTCCGCGCCGGAAATTTGAGCTGACGAAAACCCTGTTCCGCTACAATCCGGAGCTAATGCCCGATTACCGCCGCTATGTCGACTGGAACAAGAAAGGCAAACGTATCGAATACGAGCTGGACGAAGACGTGACGGAATACGACTACAGCTACTTTACCACTACCGATGAGGTGAGCCGCTACAATGCATCCACCCGGCTGCTGACGGCAGCAGAAGTGAGCAATATGACCAAGGCCGACCTCTTTGTGCTGCGCAATACGATCTATGCCCGTCACGGCTATTCCTTCCGCAACCAGCAGCTGCGTGCTTATTTCGATGTACAGCCCTGGTATGTGCCGGTAAGCAACGACGTGAAAAGCGAATTTACCGAAACTGAAAAAAAGAATATACAGCTGCTGCTCCGCTATGAAAAGAATGCCCGCGAATATTATGATGTTTTTGGCCGCGGCTAGCATTTTCGCTGCTTGTATAGATCCGGACGTGCAAGAGGCTATCGTACAGAAGGCTTATGAAAAGGCGCTGTCGGGGTCGTCAGACGATAGTCTTGACATACCTGAGCGGCAGGAGGAATGGGTGGAGATCGATGCGGCAGCAGAAGGCTTCTTGCTCAGGATGGCTTATGCTGATACTGCCAATTTTACCCACCGCAAGATATACGATTGCGCCCGCTGCCTGCTGCGCCCTGAAGCTGCCTCGGCCTTAAGCGCTGCAGGAAAGCAGGCGAAGGCCGCAGGATTCAGGATCGTTATCTTCGATGCCTACCGGCCGCTGCCTTACCAGCAAAAAATGTATGATGTGGTGCTCGACAAGCGCTTTGTTGCCGACCCGGTAAAAGGATCGATGCACAACCGCGGGCTGGCCGTTGACGTAGGCCTGGCCGACAGCGCCGGGGTATTGCTGGATATGGGCGGGCACTTCGACGATTTTTCCCCACGCGCAGCTTACCATTTCGCGGCCCTCAGCATGCGGCAGCACAGCAACCGCGTATTGCTTCGGGCCTTTATGCAGAAGGCCGGATTTACCCCTTACGATGCCGAGTGGTGGCATTTCAACTATCGTAAAAAAGATTACCCTTTATCCAGCTATCTATGGCCCTGCCCCTGACCGCATCTTCCCTGCGCTCCCGCCTGGTACGCCTTACCGGGTATGGGCTGCTCCTCTTTTTCGCCTGGCTCATGCTGCTTATCACCTGGCAATATGTGCCGGCACGGCCCGATGTGGCCTTCCTGAGGGTAAAACAGGAAGTAGCCGGCAGGTGGTATTACCAGCTGGCTTTCTTTACCCATGTCTACAGCAGCATCTTCGTATTGCTCGCCGGCATGCTGCAATGTTCGCCGGTGCTGCGTCGCCGTTCTCCATTGGTGCACCGCTGGAGCGGCCGGGTATATGCGGGGCTCATCCTTGGGCTGGCCGGACCTTCCGGCCTGGTGATGGGCTATTACGGCAATGGCGGATGGATCGCGCAAACGGCCTTTTGCCTGCTGGCCCTGTGCTGGCTGTGGTTTACCTTTATGGGCTGGCGGGAAGCGGTGAGAGGACACATCGGTACCCACCGGCGCTGGATGTACCGTAGCTATGCGCTCACCTTGTCGGCAATCAGCCTCAGGCTCTGGAAATGGGCGCTGGTGCTGCTGTTTGCCCCTAAGCCAATGGAGGTGTACCGGCTGGTGGCCTGGCTGGGCTGGGTAGGGAACCTGCTGGTGGCGGAAGGAATTATTTATTATTACCTGTTCAGGAAAAAAGCTGCTCCCCCTGTTTCCTGAAGAAGAATGAAAGTACTTTTTGGGCTGATCAATGTTCATTTTCGTTACCTTTACCCCCTCAAATTATTTTAGATCTGCTATGGCTAACCAATTATTATCTGGTAAAAAGGGAATTATTTTCGGCGCGCTGGACGAGCGCTCTATCGCCTGGAAAGTAGCATTGCGTGCAGTGGAAGAAGGTGCAGAGATCGTGCTTTCCAACGCACCGGTGGCTTTGCGTATGGGTACCATCAAAGAACTCTCCGCCCTGTGTAACAATGCACCCGTGATCGGCGCGGATGCTACATCAGTTGCCGATCTTGAAAGTCTGTTCAACCAGGCTACCGAGCACTTCGGTGGTAAGATCGACTTCGTGCTGCACTCTATTGGCATGTCGCCCAATATGCGCAAAGGCTTTGCCTATGACGGCACCAATTATGATAATTTCCTGAAGACCCTCGATATCTCTGCATTGTCTTTCCACAAAGTGATGCAAACCGCTAAAAAGCTGGACGCCCTTAATGAATGGGCTTCCGTGGTGGCGCTCAGCTATATCGCTGCACAGCGTACTTTCCCCGGCTACAATGATATGGCAGATGCGAAAGCCCTGTTGGAAAGCGTTGCCCGCAGCTTTGGCTACTATTACGGCATGGAAAAGAAAGTAAGGGTGAACACCGTTTCGCAGTCGCCGGTACCCACTACCGCCGGTTCCGGCGTAACGGGCTTCGACGGCTTCTACCATTATGCCGAGAAGATGTCGCCCCTGGGCAATGCCAGCGCCGGCGATTGCGCCAACTATTGCATTACCCTGTTCAGCGATCTTACCCGTATGGTAACGATGCAGAACCTGTTCCACGATGGCGGTTTCTCCTTTACCGGAGTCAGCCACCAGATCATGGAAGAGATGGAAAAGGCGAAGGGCTAAAGGATGGCCCTGCGTCGGAGACACTAAGTTAAAAGGCAAGGGAAGGCTCCGTAAACGGAGGCTTCCTTTTATACAATATAAGTACTGTTATCCCGTTCTAAGGTTTATGAGTAGATTTATACGGCTGGCTGCTGGTCTTGCTATTACAGTTTCGTTCGGTTTCCAGGGCTATGCCCAGATCACGGGCGGACAGCATGCTTTCGAATACCTGCGGATGAGCAACAGCCCGCATGTATCGGCCCTGGGCGGTTATGTACCGGCCAGCCCGGATAAGGATGTTACTTTCACCCTGCAGAACCCTGCACTGCTGAATCCCGGCTATCACAACCAGCTGGCGCTGAACTACAACCTTTATTATGCGGGGATTGGTATCGCCAACCTGCAATATGCCTATCACGTGGCGCCGCTGAATACCGACTTCGGTTTCGGTGTGCAATATTACAATTACGGTTCCTTTCAGAATACAGATGTACAAGGCAACAACCTGGGTGATATCCGGGCCGCAGATTATTCAATCAACCTGTCGGCTTCGCGCCGGTACCTGGAGCGCTGGCGTTATGGCGCTACCCTCAAATGGGCACAATCAATCCTGGGCGACCGATCGGCTATGGCTGTGCTAGCCGATGTAGGCGTGGTGTATGAAGATACGGCTAACCTCTGGACTATTGGTGTCGTAGCCAAGAATATGGGTGTGATGCTGAAAAAATACAATCCCGAAACCCAGTCGGAGCCCATGCCTTTCGACCTGCAGATCGGGGTAAGCAAGCAACTGCGCAACCTGCCCTTACGCCTGTTCATTGTCGGTCATCACCTCTATGAATGGAATGTGCGCTACAATAACCCGGCCGATAAAGTAAACAACAGCCTGCTGCCGACAGCGGACGACACGGCAACCAATAAAAAGTATATTGCCGATAAGCTATTCCGGCACCTGAACTTTGGTGTCGAGCTGATCCTGGGTAAACGTATCACGGTTTCGGCGGCCTACAACCATATCCGCCGCAGCGAGCTGGGCGCGCAGGATGCCAAGGGTCTGGCGGGGTTCTCCTTTGGCGCAGGTGTTAACCTCAATAAGCTGCAGGTACATTACGCACGGTCCTATATGACATCGGCAGGCGCCTACAACGAGCTGGGACTAAGCTTTCAGCTGAATAAATTCTTTGCTATCGGCAAAAAGACCGAAGCCTGGGGTTGGGATAAAACGTATTGATCCGCTGGATCAGAAAAAGAACAAAGGGCTGCCGGAAGGCAGCTCTTTGTTTGTGACATGGTCTTGTTGGTACTCCCTGGATCCGGGTATATTCCAGCTACATATCATCGGGCAACCAACGGGCCATCGCCGCAAGGATGTCTTTGTCGGAAATGGCTTCTATGAAAAGTACTTCCATTCTTCTGCTCTCTCTGGTCCTTTCTTTATCTGCGGGTGCGCAGCAGTTCAGTGTTATCGATTCGCTACCGATAGGGGCCTATGGTACCGCCGCATGGGGCGACTACGATGGTGACGGCCGCAAAGACCTGGTATATATTGCCCAAACCATGACCGAAGGTCAGCCCGATATTTTCCGTATCTATCACAATACTGCATCCGGGATGATCGGTGTTGCAGATATGGGCTTTTTATTCAATCCTGCTGCCCACTGGGCCGATCTGGACAATGATGGCAAAGACGACTTGCTCGTATCCGGGTTTGCGGCCGACACCTTCGCACCTGTTTTCAGGATATATAAAAGTAACGGCAACGGTAGCTTTCTGCTCGTGAACGATACCCTGAAGCGACTTGCAGAAGGGGGCATTGATGTCGCGGATTATAACGGAGACGGTTTAAAGGACATTGCCGCTTCCGGAACAGACACGGCTGGTGAACCCTACTCGCTGATCTGGCGCAATGAAGGCGGATTCCGCTTTTCAGATATCGGCGCCGGGCTTGCCGGTATTCGCGGCGGTGAATTGAAATGGCAGGATTATGATGGCGACGGCAAATCCGATCTGGCCATGAACGGAGTCAATTGGAATGCTTCAAGAACCTATATCTACCATAATGAAGGTAATGACAGCTTTCGCCTGGCCAGCCCTTATATGAAAGGTGGCTTTGGTACCGTCGATTGGCTCGACTATGATGCGGATACGCACCCCGACTTGTTGGTGACCGGTGTCGATAGTGCCGGCCAGCACAACTTTGTTGGGCTCTATCGCAACAATGGCGACGGTACGTTCAGTCAGGTCAACACCAACCTGCCGGCATTCGGGGAGCCCTCGGCGGTGGATATCGCCGATTTTGACCGGGATGGCAAGCCGGATATCTGTTTTGGTGGAGGCAACGACACTTTCTTTAGTTTCTCCGCCATGGCCTTTGGGAATACAACACCTGCTTTTGACAGGATGGGAAGCTTCCGGCAGATGGATGTGACCAATTGTATTGTCGCCGCTGCCGATATCGATAATGATGGTGACTCCGATCTCCTGTTCAGCAACTTCCTGCTACGAAACGACGGGCCTGCCAGTATCGGCAGTCATGAGTTGCCAGGCGTAGTCGTCTATCCCAATCCTGTCCGGAAGCTTCTTCTGCTGCAGCACAGCGAGCCTGATGATGTAGCGCTGATCCTCTCCGATATAAGCGGAAAGGTCGTGTATCAGGGCAAGGCGCCTTCAGGTATCCATATGCTCGACATCAGCGGTTATGCTCCTGGTATATACCAGTTATTCATGCGCTCGGGCGAAAGACAATCGGTAAAGCGCCTGGTGTTCACCGGCCGCTGATCTCTGTTCTGCGGTGGAGCGATATACGCTATTGCAGATCCGTTTTTTTCTGCGCTGTTGTCGCCTTCAGCACGCCGGCGTCCACGATACGAGCCTTGATCACGAAGGTAATCACACCTTCGTCGGTAACCATATCGATCTCCTGGCTATAATCGCCGTAGCGATCTTTGGTGTCAAGTGTGGCAAGAATTTTGCCTGTTGCCAGGTCAAAGCTCCGGATGCCGCTTTTTTCCGGGATGAGGATAGAAGAAATCCTGAACCCGTTCATGAACAGATGATTGGCGGGATAGGCTTTGGGGTCTCCTGTATTTACCCCGAACTGATAGAATTGTCCTTCTGCTATATCGCCAAGATCGGTGATCGTTCTGTGGATCGTTGACTTACTGCGGGGATTGAGGGTAGGATCGATATTGCGCTGTAGCCGGGCTTCTGCTATGGGGTCGTACAAAGGATCATAAACTAACCTGCGGTTTTGGGCCATGGGCCGCCCCTGTCGGTAATTTTGAGCACCTGCTTCCTGCCACAGTAGTGGCAGCATAAAGCATAGCAAGAATATCTTTTTCATAGGATATTTTTTGAAAGAAAAATGATGGGAAATGGATTTTAATGTTTAGCCCTGGCATACCCGAATGAATACTTTATCCAGCTGCTGTCTTTCGATCGCTGATCTCCGTACTGTAATGGCGATATCTTATTGCAAATCCGTTTTTTTCTGAACCGTTGCAGCCTTCAGCACACCGGCGTCCACGATATGCGCGTTAACCACGAATACGAGATTGCCATAGGCGGTAGCGACAGAAAACTGCTGGCTATAGTCGCCGTAGCGGTCTTTAGTATCGAGGGTAACAATAAACTGGTTGTTAGCCGATAAAGACACACTGCTGATGCCGCTGCTTTCGGGAATTGAGATAGACGAGACATCGCTTTGACGTACATATAAATAATCCTGTGGGTAATAATGCCCTTTCGTCGGGCTGGCCTTAAACTGGTAAATCTGTCCTTCTGCGATTTCACCGAGATCGGTAATCGTCTGGTGCACAAGCGCATTATTCGTTCTTGCCGTCGCGTCAGTATTCCTGGACGCAAACGCCCGTTCCATAATTTCAAACGGCTTGTCCGGAGGCCTGTGGTATTGGGCACCGGCCTCCTGCTGCAGGAAGGTCAGCAAAAGCGGTGAAAGCAATATTTTTTTCATAGGATAAATTTTTTATGGTAAGCTTAGCTAAAGATAGGACTTATTTTTATCTCCGGGGTTTAAAACGCAAAGGATTTTCTTTAAGGGATTGTCAAAACGCGCTACCTCGGCACGAAAAGGCTATCTACAATTAGTTGGAAGACCGACTGAAGCAGCCGTTGGCCTGGTCGCGATGACAAGCCTGAACCTGGTGGATACAAAAGAGCTGCTCCGCACAGGAACAGCTCTTTTTATACAGGCCGCAAGCGGCATCTCTATTGCTTTTGCCTAGCCCATTTCGGGGTAGAGGCTGAAGCCGTTCATATATTCGTTCACCTCTCCCTTCACAGCGGCGATCACTTGTTCGTCGTCGGGCGACATCAGCACTTGATCCAGCCAGGATACCACCTGCACCATATCCTGTTCTTTAAGGCCACGGGTGGTAATCGCCGGTACACCCACACGGATACCTGAAGTAACAAAGGGTGACTTATCGTCGAAAGGTACCATATTCTTATTGAGCGTGATATCGGCTTTCACCAGCGTATTTTCTGCTTTTTTACCGGAGATGTTCTTGTTGCGCAGGTCGATCAGCAACAGGTGGTTGTCGGTACCGCCCGAGATGATGTCGTAACCTTTGGCCAGGAAAGCCTCCGCCATGGCTTGTGCATTGCTTTGCATCTGGCGGGCATAGGCTTTATATTCGTCCTGCAGTATCTCGAAGAAGGATACGGCTTTTGCAGCGATCACATGCTCCAGCGGGCCGCCTTGCAAGCCGGGGAATACCGACAGGTCCAGCAGCTGGCTCATCATGCGGATCTCGCCTTTAGGACCAGTGATGCCCCATGGGTTTTCAAAATCCTTGCGCATCATAATGATGCCGCCACGGGGACCGCGCAGGGTCTTATGGGTAGTAGAGGTTACAAAGTGGCAATGGTCGAAGGGGTCGTTGAGCAATCCTGCAGCGATAAGGCCGGCAGGGTGAGCGATATCGGCCAGCACCAGTGCGCCGATCTTATCGGCAACGGCGCGGATACGGGCATAGTCCCAATCGCGGCTGTAGGCCGAAGCGCCGCAAATGATCAGCTTGGGTTTTACTTCCAGGGCTTTTGCCTCCAAAGCGTCGTAATCGACAAGGCCATCTTCCTTGCGCACACCATAGTGATGTGCCTGGTACATCTTGCCGGAGAAGGTAACGGGCGAGCCGTGAGTAAGGTGTCCGCCCATGCTGAGGTCGAGGCCCAGCAATGCGTCTCCATGCTTCATTACAGCAAACTGTACGGCTGTATTGGCCTGGGCGCCGCTGTGTGGCTGTACATTTACATACGCAACGTTAAAGATCTGTTTGGCCCGGTCGATAGCCAGCTGCTCGCTCTTATCCACTACCTCGCAACCGCCGTAATATCGTTTGCCGGGATAGCCCTCGGCATACTTGTTGGTCATCACATTGCCCATGGCCTGCATTACCTGCAGGCTGGTCAGGTTTTCGGAGGCGATCAGCTCCAGGCCGCGGCGCTGGCGGTCCAGCTCTTCCCTGATGAGGCCGAATATTTCAGTATCTTTTTGCATCGGTATGAATTGAAATTTTTAAGCAATCAAAAGTAGGGTGCCAGTCTTTCGTAAAGCACCTCTGGCATCGGGATCTTTCTCCTGGTTTTCGGATCGAAAAAGACCAGGGTTACTACGCCTTCATTCAGCAGCTTGCCTGCCTCATTGTACAGCTCCGAATGAAAGCTGATCTGTGGGTTTTCTTTATCAAGCACTTTCAGGCTGGTCTTTACCGTAACGAGATCATCGTACAATGCAGGGCGGAAGTACTTTGCATTCATTTCGATCACCGGCATCATCACCCCGGCTTCTTCCAGCTGGCGGTAAGTAAAGCCCAGCTGCCTGATGGCTTCGGCCCGGCCCTGTTCATAATAAAGTGCGTAGAAGCCGTAGTAGAGATAACCCATCTGGTCGGTCTCCCCATAGCGGACCCTTATCTGCGTAGTGGAAGTGTACATGTGTCGGACCCTGTATTTCTGCAGCGGGATACGACGTACGGGTACTGGCGCCTGTATCCTGCCTGCCGGTATGCTGTTATGCCATATTGTGGAACACGCGCTGCACGTCGTCATCCTGCTCTACACGCTCGATCAGCTTGAAGACCTCGTCGGCCTGCTCTTCGCTGACTTCAACGGTATTGAGGGGCAGCCATTCCAGTTCGGAAGAGATGGGCGTAATGCCTTTTTCTTCCAGGGCCTTCTGCATATTGCCGAAGTCGGCAAAGTCGCAGCGGATGATAAGATTGCTTTCGCTGTCCTCGCCCAGCTCATCGAGACCCGCGTCGATCAGTTCCAGCTCCAGCTCGTCGGTGCTGAGACCTTCGGGGTTCAGCTTGAATACACCGAGATGGCGGAAGGTAAAGGCTACAGAACCGCTGTTGCCCAGGGTGCCGCCGCCTTTGTTGAAGTGTGAGCGTACATTGGCTACGGTACGGGTAGTGTTGTCTGTGGCAGTTTCTACCAATATTGCTACGCCATGCGGCGCATAGCCTTCATATAATACTTCGTCGTAGTTGCTGGTATCTTTACCCAGGGCATTCTTGATCGCAGCTTCAACGCGGTCTTTGGGCATGTTGATGCTCTTGGCGTTCTGCATGCAGCGGCGCAGGGCAGGGTTGGTCGCCGGGTCAGGGCCGCCTTTCTTTACCGCGATCGCGATTTCTTTACCGACCCTGGTAAAACCTTTTGCCATACGGTCGTAGCGGGCAAACATCTTGGACTTACGAACTTCGAATATACGTCCCATAAATTTGGAAAGAATTGATTTAAAAACTGGTGGCGAAATTACTCAAAATTTACCGGGTTCAAACAGTTTTGTTATAATGAAACCCGCCTGGAACAAGGTCCCCTTTTAAACCTTACATTTGCAGGTAATTTGCAACATCTGATGAATAAAATCAAGATCAACGATCATACAGAGCTTGAAGTGGCTGCAACGGACGAAGCCGTTACCGTAAATGAAAAGGTGATCGGCTGGAACATGAAAGAGTTGCCTAACGGCACTTTCAGCATCCTGGCCAATGGTAAAAGCTATCTTGCCGTGGTCGACCAGGTGGACCGTGCCACCAAGCAGCTTAAGGTAAAGGTGAATGGCAACAGCTACGCTATGGCGGTAAAGGAGCCCATTGACCAGCTCCTGCAGAAAATGGGCCTGAATATAGGAAATGCCCGTAAGGTGGAAGCGATCAAAGCACCTATGCCCGGCCTGGTGCTGAAGGTAATGGTGGAAGAAGGGCAACAGCTGAAAAAAGGTGATCCGGTGCTGATACTGGAAGCCATGAAAATGGAGAATGTGTTCAAAGCCCCGGCCGATGCTACAGTAAAGGCGATCAAAGTAACCGAGCGCAAAGCGGTGGAAAAAGGCGAAGTGCTGATTGAGCTGGCCTGATCCTGATAGAGAACGATTTTAATGCGACTGTCCATGAAACATATCATCAGCCTTATATGCGGTATCGGGTTGCTGCTGCAAAGCGCTTATGCCGGTAATTATTCCTACATCTATATCGAGGGCGACAAGCAAACACCCTTCTATGTCAAGCTGGAAGGGCAGATGCAGCCACGGTTGGGCAAGAACTACTGTATCATCCCCAACCTGGCGGCAGGAGTAAGCTATGTCGAGATCCTCTTCCAGCAGAATGCCTACCCTCCGCAGAAATTTGCGATCAACATACCGGAGTCGGGTAGCCGGGGCTTTGTGCTGCAAAAGGTAAACGACCGGCAGTTTGCGCTCTATGATATCCAGCAGAAAAATTATATCGTATCGGGTAATAAGCCTGAAGAAGACCATATCCCCGATCTGGCGCAACAGCAGGATGCGCTTGCACCAGTCGTAAGCAATACACCGGTAGCTGTTGCAAGTACTCCGGCTGCTACTACTACACCTGTGCCCAGCGCAGGGGATGAAGGTATACCGGCTTTCCGGCCCGAAAAGAAGAAGAGCAAAACCAAGCCTGTAAAGACAAGCGAGGAAGCGACGGTTACGCAGGAATCCAAAAAGGACGACCGGTTTCTCGATAATATAGAGCTGAACAGCGATGGTACGGCCGTGGCTGGCACTGCCACTGGTGCTGCCGTTGATCCGGTGCCGCCTATGCCCAAGCCGGCAAAGAATAAAAAGAAAACACCTAAGAAACCGAAGACAGAGGAGACCAACCTGGCCGCCATCAACGAGGATACCGATTTCACCGATCATGCTGCTGCCAAAGAAGAGGCCGGTGATCCGGGGGTGCCCAACAGCGATTGCAAGACGGCGATGAGCAGCGATGACTTCGAAGATTTCGCGCTGAAGATCCTTGATAAGACCGATGATGATGCCCGCATTAAAGTACTGTCCAGAAGCAAAGGGCGCCATTGCTTTACGACGGAGCAGGTGCGTATTATCGCAAACAACCTGGAAACGCAATCGGGTAGGCTGGATGTGGTGAAAATGCTATACCCGCAAACCAGCGACCAAGGCAATTATCCCAGGCTGGAGAGCCTGTTCAAGACCAGCTTTCTGAAAGAAAAATTTCGCCAGATCATTAATCCTAAATAATAGGAGAAGTTAAGTTTAATAAAACAGAGAAGTCAAGTTTTCATCAAAAAAACCTGACTTCTCTGTTTTATTGACGCTCGGCTACAAAATTGAGCCCGAAGAAAAAATATTCCCTTCGAAACCGGCTCCTGCGCTGTATTTCAGCTTCCCTACGCAACAATGCTTCCGGATCGGCATTGCGGTAACGGTGGGGCAGGTAATACCGCACATATTGTACCGATGCCGGATCTATGTTGAAATGTGCTTTATCCATCAGCGCTGTCCATGCAGCCAGGCTGCGGATGTTCTCATTCCCGATCAGGATATCTTTTTGCAACTTCTCATCCCATTGCTTGATGATCCGTTTGTTGCCGCGGTATTTGTACAGCTTGATGTTCTGGATCACATTGCTGCCATTCTCTTCTATGGCGATCAGCTGTCCGCCGGGTTTCAATGCCTTATGGAAAATGGCCAAGGCGTCGCCGATCGGTTCGAGGTGATGCAGCGTATCCTGCACGATCACCGTATCGTAGCTGCCTGCAGCAGGAGGGTTGTCGAAAAGGTTTTCATAAGAGCAGGTAAACAGGTTGGCGTTGCCAAACTGGTTCCAGTATGCATATCGTCCCGCTACCGTTTCAAAATAAAATTCCAGGGTAGTGCCATGTGTGCTGATGCCATTCATCGCGAGGAAGAGTGCGGTTGTACCATAGCCCGAACCACAGTCCCATACCTTTTTTGAGGGATCATTGATGCGGGCGGCAATGTACCGCAGGCGTTCCAGGAAATAGTTTTTGCGAAAATGAAAGGACGAGGCTTTGCCGAGAAATTTGTAATAACGATGCATTTCTTCGCGCTGCTCCAGCTCTTTAAGGAATAGCTCAAAAAAATGTTCGGGGGTCATCTGCATGGTTTGCTACTGATTTCTGCAAATCTAAGGAACAACGGTAACTAAACCTTAAAAAAGCAGGCGATCACAATACTAGCGGGTGTGGATCATCAGGGGCAGGGTATAGACACAGCGCACCGGCCGGCCCCGAAGCTTTGCCGGCTGCCACCGGGGCATTTTCTGGAACAGGGCTGTCACAGCAGTATCCAACGCGGGATGCATTGACCGGGTTACCTTTACCGTACGGGGATAGCCTTGATTATCGATCTCAAAATACAAGATCATCCTGCCGGCCGTTTCTCCAACGGCTTCGGGGATACGCAGGTTTTGCCAAAGAAATTGCAATGAGGCTGATGTTCCTCCGGGATACACTGGTAAAGTTTCCACCTGTCCGCAGGAGAATAGGGTGTCTGCTGTCGGCAAACGATGTTCCTGCTGCACAGAAGCGGCAGGGTAAAAGCAGGACAGCCAGAAGAAGGAAAACAATAGGCGCATGATCCGGGGGCTTTGACAGAAGACGGCTGCCGTCGCTGATTCCACAAAAACAGGCAACACGGAAAGGTGCTGCCTGTTGTATGGAGTAGCTTATCGTTCTTATAAATGCTTGCCGTGACAGGCTTTGTACTTTTTGCCGCTGCCGCAGGGGCAAGGATCGTTGCGGCCGATCTTAGGCTCTACCTGTACGGGCTGGCGTTTTACCGCGGGCGGTGCGCCGGGCTCCTGGTAGTAATCGTTCTCATCGGCGGCATAGTCTTCGCCTGCCGCTTCGATCTGCGCTTTGTTGTCGTGCAGCTGGCTCATGTCGGTACGCTGCGGCGGCATCTGCGCTGCCTGGGGTGGCGCTTCCTGCATGGGAATACCGGCGCGCCACAGGAACGAAATAATATGCTGGTTGATCTCGAGCAAAGCTTTCTTGAACAGCTCGAAGGCCTCGAACTTATAGATCAGCAGCGGATCTTTCTGCTCGTAGGAAGCCATACGTACCGATTGACGCAGGTCGTCCATAGCCCTCAGATGGTCTTTCCAGGTCTCATCGATCATGGCCAGGGTAATATTCCTTTCGAGGGTATCCACTACCGGTCGGGCTTTCAGGTCTACAGCCTCACGCAGGTTGATGTACAGCTGCATGCCGCGTACGCCATCGGTAAAGGGGATCACGATATTTTCCACGCGGTCGCCCTGCTGCTCCAGTATCTGTGCAAATTGGGGATGGATGTGCTCACAAAGGCTTTCCATCTTGCGCTGGTAGAAATCTTTAGCCTGATGGTACAGCTTGTCCCCAAGCAGGTCGATGCTTTTGAGGTCCTCGTCGCTGAATTCCGGCTCGATGGCGAGCTGGCGAACCACTTCGATCCTGAAGTTCTCCGGATCGTTGCCAAACTCGGCAGCCAGGTTGGCGCACACGTCAATGAGCGCATTATCGAGATCGATTGCAAGGCGTTCTCCGAACAAGGCATGACGACGGCGCTTGTAGATCACATCGCGTTGAGTGTTCATCACATCGTCGTACTCAAGCAGGTTCTTACGGATGCCGAAGTTGTTCTCCTCTACTTTTTTCTGAGCTCTCTCGATAGATCGGGTAATCATGCTGTGCTGCAGCACCTCGCCTTCTTTATGTCCCATACGGTCCATCATGGCGGCAATACGTTCGGAACCGAACAGGCGCATCAGGTCGTCTTCCAGCGATACAAAGAACTGGGAAGTACCGGGATCGCCCTGCCGGCCGGAGCGGCCACGCAGCTGGCGGTCCACACGACGGCTTTCGTGCCGCTCGGTACCGATGATGGCCAGGCCGCCGGATTCTTTTACGCCGGCGCCGAGCTTGATGTCCGTACCACGGCCCGCCATGTTGGTGGCGATCGTTACGGCGCCGCTAAGGCCTGCTTCCGCTACTACCTGGGCTTCACGGGAGTGCTGCTTCGCATTCAGTACATTGTGCGGGATCTTTTTCTGCTGCAGCATACGGCTCAGCAGCTCCGAAACTTCTACCGAGGTGGTACCCACGAGCACCGGGCGGCCTACGCCACGCAGGGCCTCGATCTCATCGATAACCGCTTTGTATTTTTCACGCTTGGTCTTGTAGACCAGGTCTTGCCTGTCGTTACGGGAGATGGGCAGATTGGTGGGGATAGACACCACGTCCAGCTTATAGATCTGCCAGAACTCGCCGGCTTCTGTTTCGGCCGTACCGGTCATACCACACAGCTTGTGGTACATGCGGAAATAGTTCTGCAGGGTAATGGTAGCAAAGGTTTGCGTCGCCGCTTCTACGGTTACATTTTCTTTCGCTTCGATTGCCTGGTGCAGACCGTCGCTGTAGCGGCGGCCTTCCATAATACGGCCGGTCTGCTCGTCGACAATCTTTACTTTCTCGTCGATCACGACGTACTCTACATCTTTTTCAAAAAGGGTATAGGCTTTCAGCAATTGCTGTACAGAGTGGATACGGTCGGCCTTGGCTGCATATTCCTGCAATACGGCATCTTTACGCGCGGCCTGTTCCTCTGCCGGGAGACCCATCCTTTCTATCTCAGCCAGCTCGGAACCGATATCGGGGAGGATAAAGAAGCTGGCATCTTCACCGGTGCCGGTGATCAGCGCAATGCCTTTCTCTGTAAGGTCTACGCTGTTTTGCTTTTCATCGATATAAAAAAACAGCTCTTCATTCACCTTAGGCATATTGCGTTGCTGCTCGCCTATAAAGTGATTCTCCGCTTTCTGCAGGATCTGTTTGTTACCCTCTTCACTCAGGTATTTAATGATCGCCGTATTCTTGGGCAGGCCGCGATAGGCGCGGTAGAGGTGCAGGCCGCCGTTGTCTTTGTCGGTTTTGCCCTCGGCGATCAGCTTCTTCGCCTCGGTCAGCGATTGGTTCACGATCCGGCGCTGGGCCTCTACCAGCTTTTCAATACGGGGCTTCAGGATGTGGAACTGCTGCTCATCGCCTTTGGGTACCGGGCCGGAGATGATCAGCGGAGTACGCGCATCATCGATCAGTACGCTGTCCACCTCATCGACCATGGCGAAGTGGTGTTTGCGCTGCACCATCTCCTCAGGGCTGTGCACCATATTGTCGCGCAGGTAGTCGAAGCCGAATTCATTATTGGTTCCGTAAGTAATATCGGCCAGGTAAGCGTTGCGGCGTTGCGGAGAATTGGGCTGGTGCTTGTCGATGCAATCGACAGTAAGGCCCAGCCATTCGAAGATAGGGCCGTTCCATTCCTGGTCACGACGGGCCAGGTAATCGTTCACGGTCACGACGTGTACCCCGCGTCCGGCGAGGGCATTCAGGTAAGCAGGCAGGGTAGATACCAGCGTTTTGCCTTCACCTGTGGCCATCTCGGCAATTTTGCCCTGGTGCAATACCGAGCCGCCGATCAGCTGTACGTCGTAGTGCAGCATGTTCCAGTTCACCTCTACTCCGGCGGCAGACCAGGAATTATTGTAGATCGCCTGGTCGCCCTCGATACGCAGATAGTTACGTGAAGCGGCCAGCTCACGGTCTTGTGGAGTGGCGGTAGAAACGACCTCTTTATTTTCTTTGAAGCGGCGGGCGGTCTCCTTGATCACCGCAAAGCCTTCGGGCAGCAGTTTTTCAAGAATCTCTTCCAACTGCTCGTTACGCTTCTTGTCCAGCTTGTCTACTTCGTCGTAGATGGCTTCGCGCTGATGCAGGTCGAGTTTGGCATCGGTATCGGCCTCTGCCTTCTTCGCCGCGATCTGCGCATCGATATCGGTAAGGTATTCGGCGATACGCTGACGGAATTCTATGGTTTTGTGACGGAGCTCGTCATTGGAAAGCGATTGGTAGCTTTCAAAATGACCATTGATCTCTTTGACCAGGGGCATGATCTTTTTTACGTCTTTTTCAGACTTGCTGCCCCCGAATATTTTAGATATGAAACCTAACATTGCTTGAATTTTAAGGATGGAAAATAGATATGGAATAAGCAATTGCAACGGGTCTTACCCCGTATTCCATTTCTATTCCAGGAGGATGCGGCTTTTACGTTCGATATCGGTACGTTGATCGAACACAAAATCGGTGAACCGGGCCTGACCGCTGCGGGTATCCAGGCTGACCGCTGTTCTGCCATATTCCTGGTCTTTACTGTCAAAAATCCTGGCGGAAACAGGCCCCTTGTAGTCCTTATCGAAAATGAGGTATACACTGACCACATTCTCGTGACCGTTGCTATCAGTAGTGATCTTGAACTTACCTCCTTTGACCCCTTTGCTCTGCAGCACTTTGGCGAGCTCCACAGTACAGTCAAAAGTCTGGCTCACGCCCTCGGCCACGCCTTCAAAAAATTCGGAGGAGCCTTTGCCGACAACCGTTCCGGCATAGTTGACCGATTGTTTTGCTTTCTCTTTCGCCCGGTTACAGGAGCTCACGGTCGCTATTGTTGTGATAGCGACGATAAACGTGAAATAAGAGATCCTCCTTACGATCATCGGTTTATAAAAGATTGACCTTGTATGAAAAGCAAATTTCGTGCAAAAAATCCCCCGCCTGCCATATCGGCATAGCAAAAGGGCTACAAAGGTAAACAATTTCCCCAAAACCGTCTGGGAAACGCTCTGGCCGGTAAGGGATGAAATAACGGATTCCCATGATAGAATACCCGGAAATAAGGCGTGAACTGGCTTGGCGTGCCCCGATTCATTAAACCGGACATACATTTGCGAAAATAACGGCTTTTAAACCTGGGATTTTTCAATGATCTATAGTTCGATTTAAAACTATTTTGCTTCTGCCGGTTAAGCGAGGAATGAGCTCAACTTGATATAAAAAGTTTCAGTCCTAATAGTATATTAGCATCACGGTTTTACTATATTTGTGAAAACATTTTAACAAAAAAACAAAGAAGTTATGAAAAAAATCTTGACAAGCGTAGCATTAGTAGCAATTGGCGCCAGTGCCAATGCGCAAGGGCGGGAAATAGATCTGAAACCCTTTGCCATTATGATTCAAAATCAGGTGCTTTTACCTGGTAAACCCATCTCAAACACCGGGGTGATCAATAACCTTCCAGCTCCAGCTGACAGTATACAGGGAGCGATTATTTATGGTATCGATTCTGCCGGTGGCGTGCTATTACCAGAAGATACTTTCATATTCTTTGGGCCTTGGGTAGCTATGGGTACGGATGGTACTATGGGCTTTTACAAGGGATTCCGGTCAAATGGAGATGAAGTTGACGCCACTGATGGCTATGCCGTTATCTCTTTTTTGGGAAATGATTGGGTAGCCACTACTGACTCTATCAAAACGTTATTGAATGTTCAATATTTCGAAGAGCATGGTGTGGGTAATCCTTTCGAAGACATGTTATACCGCCGTTCCGAGCTGGTTGCGGGGCAGACATATGGCTGGTATACCCATATGCGGCCTTACCCGAGTTGGGATGAAGCTTCTTATACTGATCCGGACCGGACTAACAACTGGTCGTATACGCCGGTTATCTGGCAGGGCGGTGTCGGCATCAAAGAATTATTGTCCAATACCCGCTATACGGCATTGGACGTATATCCCAATCCTACGGTTGATCAGCTGAACTTCAAGCTCGAATTTGCCAAAGCCAATAAATCGACTGTGGTACGTGTCCTGGACATTTCCGGCCGCGCGCTGAGTTCAAAAGCAATGGGCGCTTCTGCTACAGGTACACAGCAGTTCTCCTACAATGTGGCACAATTGCCTGCTGGCAGCTATTCCCTGCAGGTGATCACAGACCATGCGATCTATGTTTCAAAGTTTGTAAAGAAATAAAGCATTAATTTTTTGAAAGAATGGGGGCTGCCGAATGAAAAGGCAGCCTCTGTTGTTTTTTGACATCCGGGTATAGGGCGCTCTTTTAAAACGCTGCATTTCCTAAGTGAAGAACAGTAAAAACAATTTTTTTCGCTTCTTGTATTTAAAGGCCATAAATTTGGGTAAAATAATTTTTAACCATAACCACACGAATTATGAAACGTATTCTGACATCTATTGCTTTTTTGAGCAGCTTCTCGTTAGCCAGCCAGGCCCAATCATCGACAGGCCCGATCGATCTGCAGGCGCTGATCGCTCTTCCAGCTGCCAACAGTACTTTAAACGGTTTTGGTACCTTGGATACCAACAATATTCTGTGCGGTATTCGCTGTAACACAAACGACTCCATTACCAATACCCAAAGCATTATCTTCTATTCCTCTTTCAATAATTTCCCTACTCCCACTACGGTAAACGCCAGTGGGTTCAGCTTTACCGACGATCAGTTGTTTGAAGACTCAGCCATCATCTTTATATTCCCTAATGCAAACGAGCTTGGCGCGGGGCATGTCAGCCCGTTCAAACTTGGTGCGGATTCCATCAAAGCTTTGTGTAACTGGGCAGATTGGGAAAACGACATATTTACCACGATTAACCGCGCCGATCTTGTGGCCGGGCAGGAATACGGTTTTTTCTTTAAAGTGCTTGGGATACAAGACGAAGAATCCGGTACAGATGAATACCGTGAAGATCCTGTACAGGGTGGCGGTGCTCACAATGGCAACAACCGTACTGCGGTAAAAGTAAAGTGGAATCCTAATGCAACCGGCATTGGCGAAATGTTGGTTAAAAAAGATAAAGTCAATATCAGCGTTTATCCAAACCCTGCCAGCGACCAGATTCACTTCACCTTTAACTTCCCCAAGAACTCCCACGCTACTGCTGTAGTAAGAGATATTACCGGGAAAATGGTGTTTTCCAATAACTATGGCCGGACAATGGCTGGAAAGCAGGAGTTTTCAATGAATACTGCTCGCCTGAGCAAAGGTGTTTATATTCTGCAGTTCGACACGGACGACCAGGTAGCGGTGGCTAAGTTTACCGTGAAATAAGATAAGTTTGATTCTTATAAAAGAGAGTGCCCCGAATTTTTTCGGGGCACTCTCTTTTATAACAGTAGCGGAGGGGATTATTGCTTTACGAATTTGAAGACGGCCTGTTCCTCGTTGGCGATAAGTTTCAGCAGGTAAACGCCGGCTTTCAATTGTGTAAGACCGATGGTCACATGACCGGAACGATCTTTAAGCGTAAAGATCCTGATGTTGCGACCGGTAATATCCATGATCTCTGCTTTGTCGAAAGGCAAAGCGCTGCTGTAGCCGATGTTCAGCTGACCAGAAGCCGGGTTGGGGTACAGTTGGATATGTTTTGCAAATGCAGGCTGCACGATACCGTTCAGGTTTACGTTCTGGCACATTGAGGTATCGCTGCAGCCATTAAGTGTTACTACTACTTTATAGTCGCCGGAAGCGGTGGGGCTGAAGCTTTTTCCATTGGCGCCGCTGATCTCGGTATTGTTGCTGCAGTCAAGCCACTGGTAAGTTGCACCGTTCGCGTTCGCAGTAAGAGTACCACTGGTCTGTGCAACGGTAACATCGATCGATACGGCAGAAAGCTCAAGAGATACGACAGAATCGCAGTCGCCGCCCAGGCTGATCTGCTGAACATAGCTTCCTGGTGCACTTAGGGTTTGTGTACCGAACTGGTACGTGGCCCCGGGACACAGCGCTGCTGTCGTAGCCGTGTAATTTTCAGGGCATGTGTTATATTTTACCAGGAAGCCGGATTGGCTGCTGGTAACAGGCGGCTGCAGCTCACCCAGTGGTGTGAACGGATCGAAGTCGTAGCCTTCGTGGAGGAAGCCCATGAAATAAACCTCATTATTATAGGCTTTCAGCTTACTCCAGCCCATATGATCGTAATCGGCAACAGAAGTGATGCTCTTATATTGCAGCAGGTTGGCAGCCGTATCATACAAGGTAATAAAACGCCCGTTGGTATCTACCGTGTTGTTGACAATATCCAGGGGACCATTGGAGATAAAGGGCATTACGGTACCGATGCCGGTATGGCACACCAGCCGGTTGCCGGCATCGATGGCCAGGACCGTAACGCGGCCGGGCCCCGAATTGCCAACCTCTTTAGCCCACATAAGGCTTCCGTTATTATTATACTTGGCCAGGAAACCGTTGCCGCCGTTGATGGAGGTCGGTGCGCCATTGATCACAGCGGTTCCGGCTCCGGGATCGAAGTCGATAAAGCCGCTCATAGGTATAGCGCCGTCAATGTAAACCTTGCCGGCCTGGTCCAGGTGAATGCCGTCGATATGTGCAATGATCGGTGATCCGGCGTTGGTCGTTGCAAGCGAGTCGAACCAGATGGTATTGCCGGGATTATCGACCTTGGCCAGGAAAATGTTGGAAGTATTGGTAACAGAAATGTGCTGGGTGCCGGCAATGTAAGTAGCCTGCAAAGAAGGGTCGATCTGAAGGCTACTTACATGTGCATCGCCGATAGCGGAGCCGCCGATCAGGTTGTAGCTGTTATCATATTTCAGTACGAAGCCGGCGCCTGTTCCCATATCATACACATTGGTAAAATCGCCGTTCAGGTCGAGATCGACATAACCCGAAAAGCTGCCGCAGAGATAGATATTACCCAGGTTATCGACATCAAGCGTATTGCTGCCTTCCATCACCATACTGCCGGGAAATGAAGAAGCATTTTCAACCGTCTGGAATTGCTTTGCTGAAACAAAAGAACCGTCGGCGGCAGAATAGCTCACCAGCACCAGGTCGTTGCCGTAAGCGGTAAGCAGGACAGTGCCGGCGCCGGGATCCAGGTCAATACTGTTACCGCCGTAATTGCCGGCCATCAGGAGGTTCCCACCGGGCGTTACTTTGATCTTGTTATAAACGAGATCCAGCTGCTTTGCCCATATAAAATGGCCGTCAGCATCATACTTGGCATAAAAGCCGATACCCTGGACGGCGTTCAGGATGTGTGTTCCGGGGCCCGGGTCGAGATCGACAGTACCGTTGGTCTCAAAAATACCCCCGATAATATACTTATTGCCCGCATTATCAACATCAAGATCGTTGACCGTTACGGAGCTGCCGTTGAACAGGTCGCCCCATTTGTACTGCTGTGCTTTAACCGTCAGGGTCGCCAGGGCAGCCATGGATAGGAATAGGATTTTTTTCATAGAATAGTTGATTTTTCTTTAACAATTTGCTTTTGGGCGCGCAAAGTTCTTAAAAAGATAATAAATACCGCGACTTTCCTTTTTAGCGGTAAGAAAAAGTTTATAAAAGGTATTTAACCGGATAAACGACTCAGCGCAGCTTTACCCGGGGATCAATGCGGGTATAGAGAAGGTCGGTGAGGAGGTTGACGATAATGAAAATGGTGGCTGTGACCAGGATGGCGCCCATCACTACCGGGAAATCGAATTTGTCAAGCGAATCGACGGTAAGCTTGCCGATGCCCTTCCAGCTGAAAATAAATTCCACAAAGAAAGAGCCTGCCAGTAGCTCAGCCAGCCAGCCCGAGATCGCGGTCACTACAGGATTCAGCGCATTGGGCAATGCATGCCGCCAGATCACCTGCCGCTTTTTCAGCCCTTTGGCATAGGCGGTACGGATATAGTCCTGCGACAGTACATCGAGCAGGGAGCTGCGGGTCAGCTGGGCAATAATCGCCAGCGGACGTATGCCCAGGGTAAGAGCAGGCAGCACAAGGTTTTTCAATGAAAGAAATCTTCCGCCGAAGGTATTGTAATCCCAGAGGCTGCCCACCATATTGAGACCGGTAATATTGCTGAGCAGGTAACCGAAGACATACGCCATGATCAGCCCCGCAAAAAAAGAGGGTGCGGATATACCAGCAACACTGGCCAGTATGGCCGAGGTGTCCATCCAGGTATTTTTTTTTAGTGCAGCCAGTACGCCCAGCGCGATACCGGTCACCGTGGCGAAAAGGATGGCGCTGAAGGCCAGGATCACCGTGCCGGGCAATGCATCGGCCAGCACTTCCCATACCAGGCGTTTGCTTTGGTACGACCGTCCCAGGTAGGGATTCTTAAGCACCAGCGCATGCCTTTGACCCAGCGGGAGCACAGCATAAGGTTTGTATTTGGAGGCGAGGTCTGTGCTGTTGTAATAAAGGCCCGCAGGCGAAAGGTCGTTGAGGTAAAGGATATACCGTTTCCATACCGGCTTGTCGAGGTTCAGCTCTTTGCGCACATGCTCAACCGAAGCCAGGTCGCTACGCTGACCCAAGGTAAGCCGCGCAGGATCGTCGGGCAGCACATTGAACAGCAGGAACACCAGGCTGATGACGCCCCAGAGAACGGCAAGGCCATACAGAAGCTTACGTATGAAATAGCTTAAGGTCAAATGCTAACAATTAATAAGGGAACTCAGCAGGCAGCAAGATAGGAAAATTGTACTTATCATTTCCTGTTACAGGCAGAGCGATCCGGTATACCAAGGCTTTTTATTCTTATACCTTCATGCCTTTATCTATAGTATAAATGACTGTCGTTCCTTTTGCATACAGGCTTTGCAGCAGATCATTTTCGGCTGCGCTCGTATGTTTTGTCGCCTGCTGGTGTTCAGGCTTATACTTTGGAATAATTTTTGCTGCAACATTTTGAAATTTTTTAAAGGAACTTGCTTTTATAATCTAAAAAAAGGCACTACCTTACTCTCCCTTTCTCATATGGTTACGAAACCTCATATTTCGCCTTCTTTTTCCTATATTCCACTGGAAGAAACGCTGGAAATCATTCCGCGCAGGCAACGTTTATTTATCGGCATTCCTAAAGAGACTTCCTTCCAGGAAAACAGGGTCCCGCTTACACCCGAAGCGGTCTCGATCCTTGTGCAGAATGGACATGAAGTGGTGGTGGAGCATAATGCGGGCGAGCATTCCTTTTACTTCGATACGGATTTCAGTGAAGTGGGCGCACGTATTGTTTACGATAAAGCTGAGGTGTATAAGGCGCAGATGATTATCAAATCGGCGCCCATCTCCGAAGACGAGATCGCTTTGCTGCAGCCCAATCATGTGGTGATTTCGCCCATACACCTGCCCTTTCTTAAAGCGAGCATGGTGGAAGCGCTCATGAAGAAAAAGATCATCGGTATTGCCTTCGATTCGATCAAGGACGATTCGGGCATTTATCCGATTGTGCGTTCGATGAGCGAGATCGCCGGCAGTTCGGCTATTTTAACCGCTGCCAAATACCTGGGCAATGTGCACAACGGCAAGGGGATTCTGCTGGGTGGTATTTCCGGTGTGCCGCCGGCCCGCGTTGTGATCATCGGCGCAGGTGTGGTAGGAGAGTTTGCCTCCCGTACGGCGCTGGGTCTCGGTGCTTCTGTCAAAGTATTCGACAATTCCATATACCGGCTGATGCGCCTCCAGAACAATATCGGGCGACGGCTGTTCACCTCCGTTATCGATCCCAGGGAGCTGGGCAACGAGCTTAAAAATGCAGATGTGGCAGTAGGCGCGCTGAAACCCGTAAACGGCGTTACGCCCGTAGTGGTAACGGAGGAAATGGTGAGCCATATGAAATCGGGTTCCATTGTGGTTGACGTGAGCATAGACCGAGGCGGCTGCTTTGAAACGTCCCGGGCTACCTCTCACGAGCATCCCACCTTCAAAAAATACGACGTGATCCATTATTGCGTCCCCAATATCGCATCGGGCGTATCCCGTACCGCTTCCAGGGCTATCAGCAATGTGCTGATGCCTATCGTGCTCGAATGCGCGGATATGGGCGGTGTGGAGCACCTGCTGCAAGCCAAAGCCGGCATCCGTAACGGTGTATACCTGTACCGGGGCTGTGTGACCAATGCTCCGATCGCACGGCGTTTTGACATTAAGTATACCGACCTGAACCTTTTAATGGCTAATCCTATATAGCCTGCCACAGCACTGCTCTGCGGCGAATACCGATAAACCTTAAGCGCTATCACGAAAACCAAGCAAATGCCCAATAACAGAACGAACAAGACCATAGCCGGCTACCACCTTTTAATGATCCTTGCTGCTGCCGATTTTCGCTTTAAAGCATCAGAAGACATGGTCATTCGGGATTATCTCGAACAGGAGTTTCCCTTTCATGTCAACCTCGACCGGGAAATGGAAAAAATCAGCAGCCTCACACCCGAAGAATGGGAAGGGCATTTCCTGAAGTATATGGATGATTTCTACGACGACGCTACGCCGGAAGAAAGGAACAATCTGCTGCAATTCGCCCTGGACCTGACCAAAGCCGATGGGGTGATCACCACCGAGGAAAATCATTACCTTCAGTTACTGTTCGACACCTGGCACAGCGAATAAGCCTGCGCCGGGAACAGCTATTCAGTTGATGGGAATTCGCTGTTCTCTACAGGTATGGTGCCCCGCTGGTTCTTAATCTTCACATAGCTGAGGTCCTGCGTGGCCTCCAGGCCTGATCCATATGATATCTGGTCGTCTTTGGTAATGCGTACGAATTTGTCGGTATAGAAACGCTCCAGCTTTTTGTTCCAGATAAGCTCTTCCGTCTGCAGCTTTTCACCTTTACGGTTCCGGACTACCACGCTGTCGCGGGCGATCACATTCTCATCCTGGGTATAGTAGCGGGCAGTGCGGGCGGTAATGGTGCTTTCGATCTGCAGCGTAGTATCGTACATATCCATCTTTACGCCCTTCAGAAAATCGACGTAAGGTGGTTTGGCATTCTCATTACCCACGAATTCCTTAGTGTAAAGCCTGGCTTTTACCCTTCCTTCTTCGCTGTACACAAAAACAACCTCGGAGGCCCGGTCATTATCCAGGTCCTTCAGGGGGGAATTGCCCGGAAGCTTGCTGAGATCATTTTCGCAGGAAGCCAGGAGCAGCAGAGCGCCCGCTATGGCAAAGGACAAAAGCAATGGAGCTGCTCCGCGCTTGCGGACAGCTCCATTGCGAAAAAAAGATAAATATCCGGAACAAAAGTGCTTCATCATATCAGCAGACCGGCTGCAGATTAATCGTATTTACGTTTCTGGAACCAGATATCGTTGAGCGCAATACCCAGGGTAAAGCGTATATAGAATTCCCTGGCCAGGCCATTCTGTATGGTGCCGCGTTTACCGATATCCAGTGCTGTGTTGATGCGGCCAAACTGCGTGAAGCTGCGTTTCAGCGGGAAAGATGCGCCCACGGTACCACCGATGAAATCGACATTGGTACCGTTCAGCTCGATATAATCTTTACCATAGTAAGCGCCGGCACGGTAGGTGGTTTGCGCAAAGAATTTTCTTGAGGTAGGGTCGGGCGTTACTTCGCCGCCTATGGCCGCCCGCCAGGCATTCTTGCCTACGCCGGTACGGTCGCCGAAATTGCTGAACTTGCTCCAGTCGGTGTACACAAAGTCGGCGCCCAGATCCCAGTTGAACAATTTGCCGTAATGTATACCGAAGGCATATTCGGCAGGCAATTCGATCTTACCGTCCACGCCGGTGCGCTTGGTTTGCGACAGGGTATCCACTACTGTACCGTCGGAGGTATAACGATAACCCAGGTCATAAATATCCTGCGACCCGTTCAGCTTTTGCGATAAGGTAATGGCAGCGCCGATATTGATGTATTGGTCTTTCTTTACCTTGGCTTTATAAAGAATGCCGCCTTTCCAGTACAGGCCGCCCACATTATTGTAACGGGTGAAGGCCGAGTTGCGTACCGATGTCGTGTCCAGGTTCTCCAGCGAGCTGATGTAGGAAGCATCGCCAAAAACGTAACCGCCATTGAAGCCTATGCTGAAACCTTTGTATTGGCCCGAAAGGCCCAGGTAAGCATACTGAAGGCCGCCGGAGCCGACATACTGGCGGGCCGCCTTGCCGATACCGGCGATATTGGTTGTATCCGTAGCCCTGTAATAAGTATTGGCCATAGGCGCAATACCTGCGGCCATACCGGCGTATTTGCCGAGAGGGATACCCAGGGTTACATAAGATATAGTGGCCGTACCCGATGAGGTGCTCACATCATTCATAAAGATGCTGCGGGAGCGGGCCTCCAGGGCAAATTCCAGCGTGGTCACCTTCAAAAAGCTGTAAGTAGCGGGGTTGAACGAATTTACAGAATAAATGTCGTTGTAGGCCGTGGCAGTTCCACCCATGCCCCTGAGAATAGCATTACGGGGGTTGCCAAGGTCGCCTATTCCATAGCGGGAATAGGGTGAGTTCTCTTTGGTGGACTTAGGTCCCGAGGCATCGTTCAATTGAGCAGTCGCCCGGGAACCGGTTGCTAAAAGAGCGGTCAGTAATAAAAATTGCGTCTTTAGTTTAGCGCACATTATATCGTAAAATTGTATTAAGTCCCTTCAAAAGAAGTTGAGAATCTGCAAATATCCGATTTTTTAGCTTGCCGGCAAAAATCGGGGCATTGCCACCCGTTAAAACGATATTCAGACCGGGATATTGCTCCCCGTAGAAATTTATCATGCCATCCAGCTCAGCTATGATCCCCAGGACTACACCGCTGCGGATGCTGGTTTCCGTATCATAGCCCAGCAGCACCACCTCGCCCTGCGCCTCGACCAGTGGCAATTTGTCGGTGTAAGCATTCAGGGCCCGGAAACGCATTTCCATACCAGGGGTAATATTACCGCCCCTGAAGGTTTTATTTTTATGGATAAAATTATAGGTAATGGCCGTGCCCACGCTGATCACCAGGTTATTGGCATCGGGATACTCGCTGTTGGCGCCTATGGCCAGGGCAAGGCGGTCGGCGCCGAGTGTATCGGGGCTATGATAAGCATTCATGACCGGCAGGGGTGTTTGGGCGTTCAGCACCAGGAGCCGCGTCTTTTCCTGCAGCAGCACCTTTAGCTCGGGCGGATGATGGGCTACCGAAGAGAGAATAGCAGACTGTGGCTGCTGGCTGTCTGCAATGTCTATAAGGCCGGTAAGCGCCTCTTCTTCGGAAAAGTTATAGTCCTTTACCAGCTTGTTCTCCTGGAAAAGTGCAGCTTTGACGCGGGTGTTGCCCCAATCGATACATAGTTGCATAAGCAAGTGATTTGGATGAATAAAAGGTATTGAAAAATTGGTTCTGGCTTTCAGGTATGCCGCTCAGTTCAGGTTGATCCTGGACTTCAGGATGTCCAGGTCGTCAACTTCGGGCATAATGGAATTGAAATACCGGCGCAGGTATTCCATGCGCTGCACTTCGTTAAAAATACTGAGCAGATCGTATTCCTGCTCACGTGTAAGGCCCAGCTTGTGCGCAATATCGTACGAAGACCACTGCTGCTCTTCTTCAGGCATCCTGTTCTCTATGTTCAGCAGGGTGTATAGCCGCTTTACCTCATCATGGATCAGCCGCGACAGCTTGGGATGCACCTTCATCTTATCGTTTTCGGGATAGCTGACAATAGCGCCCGAGTAGGGTTTTTCCGGCAGACTTTTGACTACTTCCAGTATGCGGAAGACCTGCTGCCCTTTGATACGCACTTCCAGCGCGCCGTTATCGTATTCTTTTACGATCGCAAGTATTTCCATAAGGGTCCCGTATTCTCTTATCTTTTCGTCGTGCAGGAGCGGGATGCCGAATTGCTTTTGCTCTTTATAGCAGTCGCGGATCAGCTGGATATATTTGAATTCGGAAAGGTGTAAGGTAAAAGTTTCGTCTGGGTACACTACTGCATCCAGGGGCACTATAGGAATGAAATTCGTCATTATCAGGTCAGGAACCGCTTGGGTGTTATGAATCAAAACAGGAAGGCAATATAACACAATTTTGAAAAAAAATTTGGACAAATGAAAGCTATTCCTATCTTTGCCACCATTGCGGGAATACCAGTCGTGCTCCCGGCTATGCAAAAACAATGGCTTCTTTACACGCAACTGCAAATCAATATTGGTGGCTTTCACGATGGCAACACGTGAACAGCACTGATATGCGCTAGTTGTATCAGAATATTCCCTGACCGGTCTGCTGTTCGCAGACCGGTTTTTTTATTCCCCTTTTTCAAAAAAAAATCTTATTGGATTATGGTGTACCATTTTAAGGTACGGTCGCGTGCGCTGCCTGCCGATACCTTGACCCCCGTAAGCGTCTATCTGAAGCTGAGAGACCTGTTCCCCGACGCCCTATTGCTCGAAAGCGTCGACTATAACGGCAATGAGAACAGCTATTCTTATATCTGCTGCGCACCGGTAGCCGGGATCATTGTCCGGCCCGAGGGAGCGGAAAGCTGTTTACCTGATGGGACAAAGCAAGTGAGCACAGCCTTAAATGAAGCTCTGACGGCCTTTCCGCAGCAATTCTCTTTTGAGCCGGCAGCTAAGGATTATTGCCGGGGCCGATTGTTCGGGCATATCAACTATGACGCTGTCGGTCTTTTCGAAGATATTGTTTTTCGGGAACGGGATGAAGCAGCGCCTGAATTGCTGGCCAGGCTGCATGTGTATCGTTACATGATCGTATTCGATCATTTTCATCATACCGTTTACCTTACCGCGCATTTCACGGAGAACGAAGATGAACCCTCCTTTGCGGCCATGGAAGCGGCTTTACGACGGCCGGCGCCGGCAGGTTTCCGTTTCCGGATCTCCGGCCCTGAAGAAGCAGAAGAGACCGGTGAGGCATATAAAGAAAAAGTGGCCCAGGCCATAGAACATTGCCGGCGCGGCGATATTTTCCAGGTAGTCTTATCACGCACCTTCTCGCAGGCGTTTACCGGCGACGACTTCAACGTGTACCGTGCTTTGCGCATGGTCAATCCTTCTCCCTATCTCTTTTATTTCGATTACGGCGACTACCGTTTGTTCGGCTCCTCTCCCGAAACCCAGCTCCGGGTAAAGGACGGCGTCACCATGGTGTATCCGATCGCCGGTACCTCCCGCCGTACCGGCGATGAGACTGAAGACGAAGAGCTGATCGCCGCGCTGATGGCCGATCCCAAGGAGCAGGCCGAGCATACTATGCTCGTTGACCTAGCCCGGAACGATTTGAGCAAAAGTCATGATGAAGTTGCCGTGGAATCTTATAAAAAGGTGCAGCGCTTTGCCCATGTCGTTCATATTGTCAGCGAAGTGAGGGGCGACCGGCCGCTGCACAGTAACGCTATCCGGATGCTCGCCGATACTTTTCCAGCGGGGACCTTATCGGGTGCACCCAAGCACCGGGCCATGCAGCTGATCGATCAATACGAGCACAGCCGCCGCGGCTACTACGGAGGCGCTATCGGTTTCCTGGAACCCGGCGGGCAGCTGAACCAGGCGATCATGATCCGCACCTTCATGAGCCGGAACAATCAGCTGCATTACCGGGCCGGAGCCGGTATCGTAGTGTCTTCCGTTCCGGAGAACGAATTGCAGGAGATAGCGCATAAGCTGAGAGGATTGCGCACAGCTATCCGGGCTGCGGAAAATATCGGCATGGCATAAACAAAATCCTATTGATCATTTCCCTAAAAGCAAAAGACATGAAAATACTGATCCTGGATAATTACGACAGCTTTACGCATAACCTGGCGCTGATCGTAGCAGACCTCAGCGGTACTCGTCCCGATGTAAGAAGGAACGACACTATTACAATCGAAGAGGTGGCCGCTTACGATAAAATCCTCCTTTCTCCCGGACCCGGTCTACCCGCTGAAGCCGGTATCCTGTGCGCGCTGATCGAACGCTATGCCCCATCAAAAAGCATACTGGGCATATGCCTGGGGCACCAGGCTATAGGCCAGGTCTTTGGCGCCACGCTGCAGCAGCTGGATATGGTTTATCATGGTGTAGCTACGCGGGTGGAGCGGCTGCAGCAGGACGATCTCTTTGAAGGCCTACCGCCCCAGTTTGAAGCCGGCCGGTATCATTCCTGGGTAGTGGCGAGGGAAGCCTTACCTGCCTGCCTGGAGGTGCTTGCAGCTGATGCCGGGGGGCAGATCATGGCGCTGCGGCACCGGAGCTATGATGTGAAAGGCTTGCAGTTCCATCCTGAAAGCATTATGACACCGGCAGGCCGGCAGCTGATACACAACTGGCTACAACCCTATGCTCCGGTCACTTCATCTTCCATTAAAAACAATTAAGCTCATGAATACCTTATCCCCGCCCGATGGCGCCTTGCCTTACCTGATGAAAAAGGTGCTGGATCGCCTGAGTAGCTATGAAACCCTTTCTTATACCGAAGCCAGGGAAGTGCTGCTGGGCATTACCGGCGGCATGGTCAACGAAAGCCAGATGACAGCTTTTATCGCTGCCTTTATGATGCGTCCGCTCACACCCGATGAGCTTTCCGGCTTCAGGGATGCGCTGCTGGAACAGGTGGTGCAGCCCGGTTTGCCTGCTACCGATGCGATAGACATTGTCGGTACCGGCGGCGACGGCAAGCATACCTTCAATATCTCCACCCTGACTTCCTTTGTGGTAGCAGCCTGTGGCTATCGTGTGATCAAGCATGGCAATTACGGCGCCACTTCGGTTAGCGGCTCTTCCAATGTGATGGAATACCTGGGTTATCGTTTTACCGCAGATGAATCGGTGCTCCGGCGTCAGCTGGATGCCTGCGGTATCTGCTTCCTGCATGCGCCGCTTTTCCACCCGGCTATGCGGCGTGTGGCCACGATACGGAAAAACCTCGGGCTCCGCACGTTCTTCAACCTCCTGGGGCCGCTCACTAATCCCGCACAGCCGGCGCATCTGCTGCTGGGCGTCAATACCCTGGAAGCGGCGCGTATGTTCCATTACCTGCTCCAGGAAAGCCCGGTGCAATACAAAGTCATTCATAGCCTGGATGGTTATGATGAGCTGTCGCTCACCGGCCCTGCAAGGATATTCACACCGCTGACACAGGAAGTGGTCACGCCCGAAACGCTTGGCTTCCCGCAGCTCGACGCCGGTGCCCTGGCCGGGGGAAAAGAGATCAGAACGGCAGCTGCGATCTTTATGAATGTGCTCCGGGGAGAGGCTACAACAGCCCAGGAGCAGGTGGTGATCGCCAATACGGCCATGGCTATCCGTACGCTCCATCCCACGATTTCTTTCGCCGATGCTGTGGCGGCAGCTACAGAAGCGCTGTGCTCGGGAAAAGCACTGGACACTTTTAACCGGACCCTCCAAATTCAATAAGCGATGAACAATATACTGGAAACAATAGCAGAACATAAAAAGCGGGAAGTGGCCGGCCGCAAGAGAGCCCTGCCCCTTGCCAGGCTGGAAGCTATCGCCCTGGAACAACAGGCAGTGCTGCCCCTGGATGCCTTCATCAGGGATAAGCGGAAGACCGGCATCATTGCTGAGTTCAAACGGCGCTCTCCGGTAAAAGGCCTGCTGAACGATACCGCCGCCGTTGCCGAGGTAACCGCCGGCTATGCGCAGCATGGCGCCAGCGCGCTGTCGGTGCTTACCGATCAGGATTTTTTCGGCGGCGGCAGTTACGACTTCAGCCAGGCGCGGAGCAATGACATCCCCCTTCTGCGCAAGGACTTTATCATCGATGAATACCAGGTGATCGAGGCCAGGGCTATGGGCGCCGATGCGATACTCCTTATTGCCGCGATACTGACACCCAGGCAGGTGCAGCGCTTGTCGCAGCTTGCAGTATCGCTACAGCTGCAGGTAGTGCTGGAGGTGCATAGCCGGGACGAGCTGGAGCATTACTGCCCTGAAGTGACTGTAATAGGTGTAAATAACCGTGACCTGAGGACGTTTACGGTCGATCTGGAGCACGCCGCAAACCTTTGCTCCTATCTGCCTGAAGCAGCAGTAAAGATCTCTGAAAGCGGTATCAGGAGCGCATCGGACCTGAAGGTGCTGCGCCAGGCAGGATACGAAGGCTTTCTGATCGGTAGCTTATTTATGAAAGAAGCAGCGCCGGCAGCGGCTTTCGCCCGCTTCGTACAATCCCTTGAGCCATGAAGATCAAAGTTTGCGGACTGACCGGAACCTATAATATGGAAGCCGTTGCAGGCTTGGGTGTCAATCGCTGCGGCCTCATCTTCTATCCCTCCTCTCAGCGGTACGCAGGCCGGAATGCGGCATTGCAGGCTCGCTGCGCCGCTGCTCCTTTCCCTGGGCTGACAGGCGTCTTCGTCAACCAGGATGAAACATATATCCGGGAAATAACGGCAGCATTCCGGTTGAGCTTTATACAGCTGCATGGCACTGAACAGCCTGCGTTTTGTGCCCGTATCAATGCCATACGTCCCGTGATCAAGGCTTTTGCGATGCATGAGCAATTTAACTTTGATCGCTTAAAGCGGTATCAGCACAGCTGCAACGCCTTTCTCTTTGATACGCCCGGTAGCAGCCATGGTGGCACGGGGCGCACGTTCAACTGGAGCCTGCTACAGGATAAGGATATTCCCTTGCCCTTCTGGCTTGCCGGTGGTATCGGCCCCGGCGATGTTGCCAAAGTAAAGGCATTCCACCACCCGGCTTTTACAGGTATCGATCTCAACAGCCGCTTTGAAAGCAGCGCCGGTGTTAAAGATATCACCTTGCTCAAAGCATTTATTAACGATTTACGCAAAAGCATATGACCTACGCAATTGATAAAAATGGCTACTATGGCTATTATGGAGGCGCTTATATTCCCGAGATCCTGCGGGCTAATATCGTTGCCCTGAAGCAGCAGTTCCTGGCCCTGCGCGACGACCAGGCATTTAATGCCGCCTTCTTCGGCCTGCTTAAAGACTATGTAGGCCGGCCCTCTCCGCTATATTATGCTTCCCGGCTATCGGAGCGCTATGGTGCAAAGATCTACCTGAAACGCGAGGACCTGAACCATACCGGCTCGCATAAGATCAACAATACCATTGGCCAGGTATTGCTGGCACAGCGTATGGGTAAGCGGCATATACTGGCCGAGACCGGGGCGGGGCAGCATGGCGTGGCTACCGCTACCGTTGCGGCCCTGATGGATATGCAATGCACCGTGTTTATGGGGGAAACGGATATGGCAAGACAGCAGCCTAATGTGGAGAAGATGCGTCTGCTGGGCGCTACGGTAGTGCCGGTGACCAGCGGCAGCAAAACCCTGAAAGATGCTGCCAATGAAGCCATACGCTATTGGATCCATCATCCGGTTGATGCCCATTATGTTATCGGTTCCGTTATTGGCCCCGATCCATATCCTGCTATGGTAGCGCATTTCCAGAGCGTGATCAGCGGTGAGATCCGGAGGCAGCTGATGGAGCAGGAAGGTACCCCCTTCCCACATGCCGTGATTGCCTGCGTGGGAGGAGGTAGCAATGCTGCCGGCGCCTTCCATCATTTTCTCAATGATAAGGAGGTACAGTTGATCGGCGTCGAAGCCGCAGGCAAGGGCGTAGATAGCGGGTATACCGCCGCTACCATTGCCACAGGCAGCACCGGCGTGATCCATGGCAGCAAGACTCTACTGATGCAGGACAGCGACGGCCAGATCCGGGAACCCTATAGTATCTCAGCCGGATTGGATTACCCCGGTATAGGCCCCTTACATGCTTACCTGCATGAGACCGGTCGCGCCACCTTCATGCAGGTAACCGATGAAGAAGCCCTGCAGGCGGTCTTCCTGCTGATGCATCTTGAGGGTATCATACCTGCTATCGAATCGGCGCATGCCCTGGCGGCGCTGGAAAAGCTATCTTTCACCCATGCCGGCCCCGTGGTGCTCTGCCTTTCCGGAAGAGGAGACAAGGACATGGATACTTATATCCGTGAGGCGCCGGCCGCACTTAAAACGCATTTGCCATGAACCGTATCAGGTCTTTATTTGAACAAAAGGAAAAGGATATTCTTTCCTTTTATTGTACTGCGGGCTATCCCCGCCTGGAAGATACCCTGCCTGTATTGAAAGCGTTGCAGGCCGCCGGCGCCAATATGATCGAGATCGGTATACCCTTTTCCGATCCCCTGGCCGATGGCCCTGTGATCCAGGAGAGCAGCGCTGTTGCGCTAGCCAACGGTATGAACCTGGCCGAGCTCTTCCGGCAGCTGAAGGATGTGCGCAAGGAGATCGGTATTCCACTGATCCTGATGGGCTACCTGAATCCTTTGCTGCAATATGGCGTATCCCGCTTCTGCAGGGACGCCGCCGCCTGCGGCATCGATGGCCTCATCATTCCCGACCTGCCCCTGGAAGAGTACAGGAGAGAATGGCAGCATAACACGGAGGCATACGGGCTGGACATGATCTTCCTGGTAACACCCTTTACGTCGCAGGAGCGGTTGCGGGAGATCGACGATTGTAGCACCGGATTTATTTATATGGTGACCGCAGCCGGAACAACCGGCGGCAGCATCGGCTCCGATCCGGAAACCCACCGGTACTTTTCCTTCATCCGGGATCAGCAGCTGAAGCATCCTGTAATGGCCGGCTTCGGTATCCGCGACAAAACCGGTTTTGAACAGGTCTGCGCTTTTGCGCAGGGCGCGATCGTCGGAAGCGGGCTTATCAGGGTGCTGCAGGAGTATCCGGCTAAAGGCGAGCCGGTGATCCGGGAATTTGTACAATCCTTTCTTTAAAAACTATTGACGTTACTTGACACAGATCAAGACCGGCAGGCCGCTGCAGCATAAGCTGCGCAAAAGGCTTTATCTTTGAATGGTCTTGATGTGAACAGTAACGCTCACAACGATTGATCTATCGACAATGGAAACGCTTCCGGAAGAAAAACAGGAAATGAAGGCCCTGCTGCAACGGCGTCCGCTGGTGATTGCCGGGCCTTGCAGCGCAGAAACAGAGGAACAGGTAATGGAGACGGCGCTGCGTCTTAAAGCAACAGGAAAAGTGCACGCCCTTCGGGCCGGCATATGGAAGCCCCGTACCCGCCCCGGCAACTTTGAAGGTGTGGGAGTGCAGGGACTGCCCTGGCTGCAAAAGGCGGCGGCAGCTACCGGTCTGCCTTTCGGTGTAGAAGTGGCAACCGCCCGGCAATTAGAAGACGCGTTGCGTCATGAAGCCGACTTTGTATGGATCGGCGCCCGTACGACAGCAAACCCTTTCAGTGTACAGGAAGTCGCCGATGCGCTTAAAGGATTGGCTTTGCCCGTGCTCATCAAAAACCCGGTAAACCCGGATATGGAGCTGTGGACCGGCGCCCTGGAAAGGGTGATGAAAGCAGGTATCACGCAGGTTGCGCTTATCCACCGCGGCTTCTCTGCTTATGGTCAGACCGACTTCAGGAATGCACCCATGTGGCAGCTCGCGATCGAAATGAAGCGGCGCTTTCCCGCCTTGCCTTTTCTCATCGACCCTTCGCATATTTGCGGCAACCGCCACCTGTTGCAGGAAGTGATGCAGAACGCTATCGATCTCGATTATGACGGCCTTATTATTGAAAGCCATCGTGATCCCGACCAGGCCTGGAGCGATGCCAGCCAGCAGATCACGCCGGAGCGGCTGACACAAATGCTGGACGGCATCGTATGGCGTAAGGAAGAAGTGCTTTCCGAAGAGCAGCACCTGCACCTGCAAAAGCTGCGCAGCCAGATCGACCGCCTGGACGACGAGCTGCTGCGCCTGCTGCACGACCGGATGAAAATCTCGGAGCAGATAGGGGAGTATAAAAAAGAGCATAACATTACGATCCTGCAGACCGAGCGCTGGAACCAGATCCTGGAACGGGTTTGCCGGAACGGCGAAAGGGCGGGGCTGAGCAAGGAATTTATTACCCAGTACTATGATGCCATTCATATGGAAAGCATCAAGCACCAGGACGCCATCATGAATGCTCATGAATAGCCCTGGTCTCAAGCCCATACAACGCAGATGGCTTTACACAAAGCCGCTGTTCCTCAGCTCCGTTTTTGTTGCCGTTACCACAGTCGTGGCCGTATGGCTGCTGGGCTTGGGCAGTCACCGTACATTATTCGTCAACTCCCTGTTGTCGGTTTCTGTACTTTCCTTCTTCTTCCTCCTGTTCCTGGTCTCGGGGCTTTATCGCGGGGTCAAGCTGAAAGATGATATGGGTCGGGTAATTGACCGGTTCAAGCTGGTAGACTGGGTTCCTGACATTGATGTCGGTGATGGCTGCAGTCCCGATGGAGAAGGCATCCTGGTTTGGCTGGTAGCAGGCATCGCGGCCGCAGTATTGATATGGATACTGGGCAATGTGCTTTGGATGCTGATTCTTGTCTTTGCGGCGATGCTTTATTGGATTTATTTCCGGGCTTTGCGGCTTGTCTTCCGAAGGGGGCCAGTATGCCGCGGCAATTTCTGGCGCAGCGTGCTATTCGGTTTGTTCTACACAATGCTGTACAATTGCTGGATCTATGGCATCATTCTTACCGGGCATTACCTGGTCAATCACTTATAAGACGAAATGATTTTTCGGCAAAGCCGGCTGCTACGGTCGCTGCTTATTTTTTTATCCGGATATTTGTATAATCCTTCCCAAACCCGAAAAAATGTTACAGGAAACTATAGCCTACACTTCTGCCAGCACGGCCTTTTACTTTGACGCTTCGCTGGACAGGCTGAAAGCGCTGGCGCCAACGAACAACAGCTTTATTCTTACCGACGAGAACCTGATGCTGCATTGCCAGCAGGTATTTAAGCCCTGGCAGGCCATTACCATACCTGCCGGGGAGCGTTCCAAAAGTCTAGACACGCTGGACGATGTGATCCGGCAGCTGATTGCGCTGGATGCCGGTCGCGATGCGACCCTTATCGGCGTCGGCGGCGGTGTGGTTACCGATATTGCAGGCTTCGTGGCCGGCATCTATAAAAGAGGCATTCGCTGCGGCTTCGTTCCGACCTCGGTGCTGGGTATGATTGATGCCGCTATCGGGGGGAAGAACGGCCTCGATATCGGGGAATACAAGAACATGATGGGCCTCGTACGGCAACCGGAATTTATTCTTTACGATTATACTTTGCTGGATACCCTGCCCGAAGAAGAATGGATCGGCGGATTTGCCGAAGTGATCAAGCATGCGGCGATCAAAGATGCCGGGATGTTTGCCCTGCTGGAGCAGCATACCCTGGCCGATTTCCGGAAAGACAAAGCGCTGCTGGCCGATCTCATCCATAGAAATGCGTTGCTCAAAGCGAACGTAGTAAGGGAGGATGAATGGGAGAACGGCGACCGCAAGCTGCTGAACTTCGGTCATACCCTGGGACATGCGATAGAGAACAACTACGAGTTGTCCCATGGGCAGGCGATCAGCATCGGTATGGCTTTTGCCGCAAAAATATCGGAAGCCTGCACCGGCTTTAAGGAGACAGAGCGGCTGACCACGCTTCTTGAAAGATACCAGCTGCCGGTGCAGTTCGCCTTCGACAGCCGGCAGGCGCTGCATTACATGATGGCCGATAAGAAGAAGGCGGGAGAGAAGATCAGTTATGTGCTGCTTGATGCCATCGGATCGGCTGTAGTACAACCTTTATCCATTGACGAGATCAGAACTTATTTGAATTCATAAATGCAGGTACTTGTTCATCCTTCCCCGGTTAAAGGGATACTTACCGCGCCGGCATCCAAAAGCGTGATGCAGCGTGCCTGTGCGGCAGCCTTGCTCCGTGGCGGGCAAACCACGATCTGCAACTATGGCCGTTCCGATGATGACCAGGCTGCTTTACGCATCATACAGGCCCTCGGGGCTATCGTGACTTACCTCGACGGGCAAAAGCTACGCATCGATGCTCCGGCGAAGCTTCCTGCAGGCGCTGTGCTGGATTGCGGGGAGAGTGGGCTTTCCCTGCGTATGTTCAGCGCTATCGCCGCGATGGCAGACGGCACAACGGAGCTTACCGGGAGTGGTAGCCTGCGCACGAGGCCGGTGGCTTTTCTGAAAACGGTGCTGACCGGCTTGGGTGTTGACGTAGCGCTCACCGGAGATGCTTTACCCATCCGCATTACAGGCCCTTTGCAGCCGGTAGATATTACCATCGACGGCTCGCTGACCTCTCAAATTCTTACCGGCCTGCTGATGGCCTTCTCTGCCTCGGAACATGAGGGCGCCACCATAACGGTCGACCAGCTGAAAAGCAAGCCCTATATCGAACTTACCCTGAAAGTGATGTCGGATTTCGGTATGCAGTTGCCGGTACAGGACGGCTATGAACGCTTTCATTTCCCCGCAGCGGCGCCGCTTCCGGCGCCGGCGCCCTTATCCTATACGGTAGAAGGCGACTGGAGCAACGGGGCTTTTCTTCTGGTTGCCGGTGCCCTAGCCGGCAATATTGTCGTAAAAGGGCTTGATGTTTTTTCGGAGCAGGCAGATAAGAAGGTGCTGGAAGCGCTCCAGGACTGCGGCTGCCGGCTGTCGATACAAGCCGACCAGATCGAGGTAACGCGGCAGGCCCTGAATGCTTTTCATTTTGATGCTACAGAATGCCCCGACCTCTTCCCGCCGCTCGTAGCACTGGCAGCCTGCTGCAAGGGAACTACCGTGCTGGAAGGTGTGCACCGCCTGGAGCACAAAGAAAGTAACCGGGCGCTCAGCCTGCAGCAGGAAGGACAGAAGCTGGGCATCATAATCACCTTACAAGACGATAAAATGCTGATTGCAGGCGGACAGCCCATGGTGTCGGCTACCGTACAATCGCACCACGATCACCGCATCGCTATGGCCTTTGCCGTGGCTGCTTTAAGGGCGGAAGGCCCGGTTACCATACAGGATGCCGAAGCCGTGGAAAAATCTTATCCGGCCTTCTGGGAAGATCTTTCCCTGATCACGGAACAACCTGTTGCCTGTTTACCCGCTTAAAAAAATGGTATGAATTCATTCGGAAGACTTTTCAGGGTTACCTTGTTCGGTGAATCGCATGGCCCGGGCGTGGGTGTCAGCATCGACGGCGTATTGCCGGGGATCGCCTTAACGGAAGCCGATTTTCTGCCCGACCTGGAACGCCGTAAGGGCGGTCTGCAAAAGGGGACGACACCGCGTAAGGAGGATGACTATCCGTTGCTGAAGAGCGGCGTATTCAACGGACATACTACCGGTGCGCCATTGACCGTTTTTTTTGAGAACAACAACGTCCGCAGCGCAGACTATGAAAAGCAGCGCGCCATACCGCGTCCCGGTCATGCCGACTGGGTAGCGCATTATAAATACGGCGGCTTTGAAGATTATCGCGGCAGCGGGCATTTCAGCGCAAGGCTCACGGTCGGTATTGTTGCGGCAGGCGTGGTCGCCAAAAAAATATTGCAGGGCATTACCATTAATGCCTTGCTTACAGAAGTAGGCGGCGAGGCCGATATTGAGAAAGGTCTTCAGAAAGCGATCGATGCCAAAGACAGTGTGGGCGGATTGATCAGCTGCCGGGTAGAGGGTTTGCCGGCAGGCCTCGGAGAGCCTTTCTGGGACAGCGTGGAGTCGTTGATCGCCCATGCTATGTTTGCCATTCCCGCGGTAAAAGGCGTAGAATTCGGCGCGGGGTTCCGCGCAGCGGTAATGATGGGCAGCGAGCACAATGATGCCCTTGAGGATAACAGCGGTAAAACCAGGACCAACCATGCCGGGGGTATTGTCGGCGGTATTGCCAACGGCAACCCGCTTGTATTCCGCATTGCCATAAAGCCGACTGCCTCTACGCCGAAAATGCAGCAATCGCTGAATTGGGAAACCGGTGCGCAGGAGGCCTTCTCTGTCAAAGGCCGGCATGATCTCTGCGTTGCCTTAAGGGCGCCCGTGATCGTCGAAGCCATGACAGCGCTGGTGCTGGCCGATCTGCTGCTCATCAGCCGGTCGCTCTGCCCTGTGTAGTATAAGGCTTCCGGCCGGCCGGGCCTTTATTGAAGAATTAGCCTTAATTTTGCGTCCTTATGAAGCATTTCCGTTTGTGGTTGCTGTGTTGCGCCGGCATTTGCATGTTGCCTTGGCTCAGTGGCTGTTATAGCCTCAGCGGCGCCAGCATCAGCGGCAAGACAATCAACCTGCGAACCCTGGAGAACCGGGCGCTCAATGTAGCGCCTACGCTCAGTACAACGCTGACGGACAAGCTCAGGAACCGTATCCTTTCGCAGACGGGCCTGGCATCCGTCAACACAGAAAATGCAGATTACGATCTTAAAGGGACGATCACCGGCTACTCGGTAGGGCTTTCCGGTACACAGACCACCGGTAACGGCGTGCCACAGGCCGCCCAGAACCGATTGACCATAACGGTCGAGGTCGACTTCAAGAACCGGCTCGATGAGAAAGCCAGCTTCAAGCAGTCTTTCAGCCGCTTTTTCGACTTTGACGCGCGGCAGCAGCTACAGTCGGTAGAAAGTGCGGCGATCGAAGATATCGGCAACCAGATCGCTGACGATATTTTCAATAAGGCGTTTGTGAACTGGTGATCCGGTGGTGGCAAAACAAGTAAAAAGAAAAGTATATTGATCACTACAGAAAGAATATCGGCATGGCTCGGGGAGCCGCATCAGCTGCAGGAAGTGGCGTCCAAAGCGCTGGTGCAGCTGGTTAAGGAGTATCCCTACTTTGCCCCGGCCCATTACCTTAAATGGATGGGTACCTTGCAGGTGCCGGGGGATTTAGCTGCGCTGCAGCAGTTGCACCCGGTGAACCCTGTGCTGCTGGCCGGTTTGCTGAAGGAAACTACGGCTTATCCTTTGCCGGAAGCAGGGCCCGTACAGCTGCCGGCAGAAGCAGAACCGCCTGCTGAGGGCACTACAGCAGCGAAGGCTGGTGATGAGTTCTTGATGCAGCCGGTATCTGCCGAAGATTATTTTTTACAGCAGGGTATCCATGTATCCGGCGACCTGCCGGAGCTGAAAGAGGTATTGACGCCCCTGGAATCCCCTGCCTCCGAAAACGAAGAAGAAAAAGAAAAATCATTAATGGTAGTTATGAGTTTTGCTGAATGGTTGAAACATATCAGCTCCAAAAATCAGAAAGCAAAAGAAGAGGAAGCCGAACAGAAGGCGCTGAAGACGATGTGGCAGCAGCAAAAGCTGGCGGCAGCCATCGAAGAAGAGAATGAGGAGATACCCGAGCAGGTATTCGAGATGGCGGTGAACTCTATTTCCCGGAAAGAAGAGCTGATAAGCGAATCGCTGGCAGAAGTTTATGTGAAGCAGGGTAAGAAAGGAAAGGCGATTGAAATGTACCAGAAATTAAGTTTGCAGAATCCTGAAAAAAATGCTTATTTTGCTGCCAAAATTGAAAATTTACAAAAAGATATATAAACAATGACGAGTTTATTAATTATCGTGATCATCCTGGCCTGTGTGGTGCTCGGCTTTTTTGTACTGGTTCAGAAACCCAAGGGCGGCGGTCTTTCCGGCACATTCGGCAGCCTCGGAACGCAGGTGATGGGTGTGAAGCAATCGGGAGATGTGATGGAAAAAGGTACCTGGTATACCATGACGATCATTGCCGTGCTGTGCATCGCTACCGTATTCTCTCTCGATATCATCAGCCCCGCTAAGGCTGCGAAGGAGCAGCAGAAGACCCAACAGCAGCAACAGGGCCAGCAGCAAGGCGAAGGTCAGCAAGCCCCTGCCAAATAAGCTACAGACATTATATTTCAGGACGAAACCCGCTTGTTCCAGGCGGGTTTTTCCGTTCCCGCGTTAAACGACCCCCGGGTTCAGGCGTCTAATGTCGTCTATAGTTATAGCTGCAATTCCAAAAAAAATTGCGTAAACAAAAAACATATGAAATTGATCTTATCGGTATTGGCTGCGCTGGTCCTGATCTCTTTTGCCGCAAAGGCGCAATCGACTCCCAGCCCGGTTCATTGGCAGTTCTCCGTGAAAAAAATAGAAAACGACCTTTACCGTTTCGAAGCCAAAGCAACGCTCGATAATGGCTATCATATCTGGGCGCAGGACCCCGGTGGCGACGGCTCCCTCATCCCCACAAGCTTCACGGCCGAAGCCGTGCAGGGCGGCTGGGTAGGCGACTGGAAGGAAAATGCGCAGCCGAAGACACAGAAATTAGATTTTATTGACGGCGCTATTCGCTGGCATGAAAAAAGCATTGTTTTTTTCCGTGATTTCAAAGGAAAACATGGCGACAAGATCAAAGGTGCGGTACAGTATCAGACCTGCAACGATAAAATGTGCCTGCCGCCTGCGATAGAGAATTTTGTGGTACCGGTAAATTAATGCCGAAACAGAAAACAGCACAATGCAGGAACGGTCAGCAATTGCTGGCCGTTTTTGTTAGTTGGAAATGAAGATTTGAAACCCGGAATTTCACTAAGGCCTTTCCGTCCCTAATCTCCTCCTGGTCATTTCCCACAGGACAATACCCACCGCTACAGATATATTCAGGGAGTGCTTGGTACCCCATTGCGGAATTTCGATTCCTCCGTCGCAAAGGGCAAGCGCGGTATCGCTGACGCCGTCGACCTCATTGCCGAAGACCAGTGCTATTTTCTCTCCGGGACCGAAAGCGATATCCTGCAGCGGCATGCTGTTGTGCACCTGTTCCACGGCCCATATGCGGTACCCTTCGGCTTTCAGGCGGCCAAGCGCAGCCGAAACATCCTCCTCGAAAGTCCAGGGTACCGTTTCCGTAGCACCCAGAGCCGTTTTATGAATGTCGCGGTGCGGCGGGCGCGGCGTATAACCGCAAAGGACAATGCTTTGTACATGAAAGGCATCGCTGCTGCGAAAGACCGAACCTACATTATGCATGCTGCGCACGTCGTCGAGCACGACCTGCACCGGGAAGCGGGAGCTGAAGGGTAAGGCCCCCGCTTCGGCCCGGTTCAGCTCCTCCATGCTCTTTTTTACAAAAGCCGGTAATTCCATAGGCTGCAAAGAAAAGAAATGTTGTCCGGTAAACATATTGTTTCCTAATTTTGTAGCAGTAAAACCGCAAAAGGCAATTTACAACCACGTAAAAGACTGCTATTATGGAACCGTATCAAAAAACAATGTCGGAATTCAATCCCTGGAAACAGGAAGAATTCGATACCGATGTGTTGGATGCGCAATTACATCACCTCATCCTTTGGAATGATGAGGTGAACACTTTCGACTGGGTGATCGAATCGTTGATGGATATCTGTTCCCATACGCAGGAACAAGCGGAGCAGTGTGCGCTGCTTATCCATTACCAGGGGAAATATGCGGTAAAACGGGGTGACTTCGAAACCCTGAGACCCATGTGCGAAGCCATGATCGACCGGGGGATCAACTCTACTATAGATAATTGAAAAAAGACGCGGCAGCCACCGCGTCTTTTTTAATGCTTCTCTTTTTCTTTCCTGCTCAGGCAACTGCTGCCCGGGAACGGACCAGCGTCTCCTGTGTACGCCGGGACGCGGCGAGCAGCAGCAAAAAGGTAATGCCCGCATTGACGATCAGCAGCTCCACGCCGATCTTGTACTGCCCGAAAATGCCTTCCGACAGCCGCTGCAGACCCAGCCTGCTTTCTTCAGACAAGCCGATCTTGGGGGCGTACCATTGGTAGTTATTGATCACATCGATCACCAGCGTAAGGAAAAGCGCAACCAGGCAAACGATCAGCGGCGATTGCTGCGCCACCTTCCTGCGGGTTAGAATGCCGAAGGCGAAAAGGCCCAGCAGCGGCCCGTAGGTGAAGCCGGCGAGCTTGAGCAGGATATCGATCAGCGATCCGTTGTCCACTTCCCTGAAGAAAAACACACAGACCAGGAAAATCAGTGCAAAGACATTGTGCACGATGAGGCGGGTGCGGGTCTGCTTCTTTTCAGCCGCTTCGGTATTGCCGGGCTGCCCCTTCTTTTGCATGCCGAGTATATCGATGCAGAAGGAAGAGGTAAGCGCGGTAAGCGCCCCGTCGGCGCTGGGAAACAAGGCGGAGATCAGGCCGATCACGAAGCAAACTGTGATAAAAAAAGGTAATTGGCTTTGCAGCGCTATGGCCGGGAAAAGATTGTCTCCTTTTTCCGCAATGCCGTTAGCCGATGCATACAAGGCCAGCACGCCGCCGAGGAAGAGGAAGATGAATACGACCAGCATCTGCAGTGTACCCATCACCACCATATTCTTCTGTGAATCTTTCAGGTTGGAAACGCTGATGTTCTTCTGCATCATTTCCTGGTCGAGTCCCGTCATGGCAATGGTTATAAAAGCACCGCCAAGGATCTGTTTCAGGAAGAAATTGCCGGGTAGGGGATCGGTAGTAAAGATCCTGGTCATGCCCTGGCCCGATACTGCCGTCCAGGCCTGGCCCAGGGACAGGTCGAGCTTGCCGGCCAGGTAAAACAGGCTCACAACAAGCGCCAGCAGCATAAAGGTCGTTTGCAGCGTATCGGTCCATACGATCGTTTTCACGCCGCCTTTGAAGGTGTACAGCAGGATCAGCCCCAGGATCACGACCGCTGTCACTTCAAAAGAAATACCCAGGTCCTTGAGCACGAAAAGCTCCAGCACCTTGATCACCAGGTACAGCCGCAGCGTGGCGCCCAGTGTGCGCGAAAGAATGAAAAAGAAAGCGCCGGTCTTGTGCGCATTCACGCCCAGCCGTCTTTCCAGGTAAGTATAGATAGAGGTCAGCTGCATCTTATAGTACACCGGTAACAATACATAAGCCACAATAAAATAACCCAGCCAATAGCCGATCACCACCTGGAAATAGCCGAAGCCACCGGAGCCAACTGTTCCGGGAACGCTGATAAAGGTCATGCCCGAAAGTGAGGTGCCGATCATACCGAAGGCTACCAGCCACCATTTGCTGTTACGGTTACCGACAAAAAAAGATTCATTATTGCTGCCCCGGGCGGTATAAAAAGCCACACCCAGCAACAGCAGGAAGTAAGCGAGAATAATGGCAAGCAGGATCTGCTGATGATTCATTCCTTGATAAATTTATACTTGACAGGAGCAAATGTAATGGAAACGGGCGATAATGAACCCGGTCGAAAAAAGCCCGCAGCGGGGGCTGCGGGCTCTGCCGTAATGAAATAAGCTTAAAATCCTATAGTAAAGCCAACCCTGAAGTCGACGCGGTTGGCATAGGGACTGATGGAGTATTTGTCACCGTACTGATCGGTACGGGTATTGCCGGGCAGGTTCTGCAGCACATCATAAAAAGCCATGATGAAGATGGAAGAGTATTCTGCTATCGGTTGGCGATAGCCCGCGCCCAGAAGCAGGCAGGGAACGGTTACCCTTTCTTTTACCGGTTTGCGCCAGCCGTCACGGTCGGGGACAAAGCCGCGATCGAGGTTGTAGAAGCTCAGGTTGTTGACCTCAAACTCGGCTTGCACCATGATGTTGGGAATAATGATGTATTTGCCCCATACGCTGCCGCTGTAGATCGATTGGGACAAAGGGAAATACTTGGTCTCAAAAGTGTTGATGTTGTCGGAGAGGAAAGCATCCTTCTGGCGGTAATAATTATAGCCCAGGGTAATACCCGCGGCGAAGTTATCGGTGATCCGGTAGCCTACGGAAGGAGCGACATAGATATTGGTAATGGAGCCGAAAGTGAGCCCCAGTCCGCCGCCGAAGACCATACGGTTGATATCGAACCCTTTCTTTTTCTGATTCTCCTTGTACCTTGCCTGGCCGGACTTACCGCTGCTGTTGTATATCTCCTGGGCCTGCGTCGTGACAAAACCGGTGCACAGCAAGGCCAGTAATATGATCCTTTTCATAAAGTATTTTGAATGTATTCCGTACAAAGGTACAGCAATTCAGTATTCGGCTACACTACTTTTCCCGGGTTCATGATGCCTGTAGGGTCGAACAGGGTCTTGATCTGCCGCATAATACCCATTTGCGCTTCGTTGAACACGATATCCATATATGGCCGCTGTACCAGGCCTATGCCATGCTCGCCCGACAAGGTGCCCTTTACCGAATGCACATAGGTAAAGATCTCCCTTATGGCATCAGGCAAACCGTCGTGCCAGAAGGCATCGGAAAGCGTGCCTTTTACAATATTTACATGCAGGTTGCCATCCCCGGCATGTCCATAGCAAACGGAGGAAAAGCCGTATTTATTGCCTGTTTCCTTCACTACTTTCAGCAGCTCGGGCAGGCAGGCCCTGGGTACTACGGTATCTTCTTCTTTGTAGATAGAGCCGCTCTTCACTGCCTCGCCCACGACCCGGCGCAGACGCCATAGCGCCGCTTTCTGGCTGCTGTCTTCGGCCAGGAGCAGCTCACCGGTGTCGAAGCTTTCCATCAGTGTGGCGATGCCTTCCATTTCCCGGAACAGAACATCTTTGTCTTTGCCATCTACCTCTACTAGCAAGTGTGCCTGTACCGCGTCGGGAATGGCGATTGTATTGTCGTTCAGGTAACGCTGCGCGCAGGTAAGCGCATCCCGCTCCATAAATTCAAGCGCCGAAGGAGTATAGCCCGCCAGCATGATCCGGTTCACGGCCCTGGCAGCATCGCCAGCATCATGGAAAGGGATCAGCAGCAGCAGGTTTTCGGTGGGGTAGGGCAGCAGCTTCAGTACGATCCGTGTCACTATCGCCAGGGTGCCTTCGCTGCCGACGATCAGCTGTGTGAGGTTGTATCCTGTGGCATTCTTCAGCGTATTGGCACCGGTCCACATCGTTTCACCATTGGGCAACACGATCTCGAGGTTCAGCACATAATCTTTTGCCGTACCGTACTTTACCGCCCTGGGGCCGCCGCTGTTCTCGGCGATATTGCCGCCGATAAAGCAGGAGCCCCGGCTGGCCGGGTCGACCGGGTAAAAAAGGCCTTTCCCGATCACGGCATTTTGCAGCTCCTCGGTGATCACACCCGGCTCGGTGATCACCAGGAAGTTTTCCGTATCGATCTGCATGATCCGGTTCATCCGGCGCATATCCAGGCATACCCCGCCATGAACAGGCAGCGCGCCGCCGCTGAGGCCGGTTCCTGCTCCCCTTGGCGTAACAGCAATATGCTGCTCGTGGCAATAAGCCATGATGCGGCTGACTTCTTCCGTAGTCTCGGGCTGCAGCACGACCTCGGGAGGAAAATAAAGGTCTTCGGTCTCGTCGGAAGCACAACGGTCGATATGCTCCCGGTCGGTCAGCACGCGAGCCGGCGATAATATTTTATGGAAAAAGTCCAGGTCGGACGTCTCTGTTTTTTTGAAAGGTATGTGTGGGCGGGCGTTCATAATATAAAGAAACCGGAAATGATATGCTGCAAAAATCAACTTTTTCCCAGGCATTCAAAAGAATAATTTTCCCCGGCGGCCTCGTCCTGGCCTGCCTGCTGGCATTATCCTGCGGCGCTGCCGGCGCCGATGAAAAGCCAACGGTACAGCAGCTGAAGCGGCAGGCGCTCCGTGGCCGCCAGCCTGCGCTACGGGTTGCCGTCGATAGCCTGGTGGTCTGTAAAAGCAAGCGGGAAATGACCGCTTTCCGTCATGGCATCAGGGTAAAGACCTATATCATTTCCCTGGGCACCGCTCCCGAAGGGAAGAAACGCATGCGCAACGACAACAGGACGCCCGAAGGACTGTACACTATTAATGGGAAAAATGCTGCCAGCAGCTATCACCGCAACCTCGGCATTTCCTATCCCAATGCAGCCGATCGCCGGTATGCGCGGGCGCAAGGTCTCGATACCGGGGGCGATATCAAGATCCACGGCCTTCCTAACCAGCCCCGTTACAGCACAGAAGACTACCTGTACCACGACTGGACCTGGGGCTGCATTGCGGTTGCCAACGAAGAGGTCGAAGAGCTCTATCGTTACGTTGCCGTCGGAACACCCATCCTTATCCTTCCCTGACTTTTATCTTTGCCGGCCCATACGGAGGCCTGGTTCATATAGCAGCTACCGGTAAAACACCGCCGGACCTGCTTTTTGCAGGCCTGAAGCCTGCTGGAAAATGGTAATGTTTATTTTTTGCCCTTTTTTATCATTTCCTTTGCGCGCATCCCTTATCTTTGCAGCCTCAAAAAAATCCCGTACGAATCTATGATGGATTCATTGACTCAGAATACCCTCTCTATGCAATTTAATCCCTGGCATACAGTTAGTTATGGTGATATTTCCGGCGACCTGGTCAACGGTATCATCGAAATACCGAAAGGTTCCCGTGCCAAATATGAGCTGAATAAAGAAACCGGCCTGCTGATGCTGGACCGTGTGCTGTACTCTTCCGTATATTATCCTGCGAACTACGGCTTCATTCCCCAGACCTATTGCGACGACGGCGATCCGCTGGATATCCTGATCCTTTCCCAGATCGAGATCCAGCCGCTGTGCATGGTTCCTGCCAAGATCATCGGCGTGATGCGGATGCTTGACCAGGGCGAAGCCGACGATAAGCTGATCGCCGTATGTGCCAATGATATGAGCGTAGCCCACATCAACGATATCGGTGAGTTGCCCGCCCATTTCCTGGCCGAAGTACGCCAGTTCTTCGAAGAGTACAAGGTGCTGGAGAAAAAGGTGGTGAAGATCGAGGAGTTTCAGGGCGCCAAGCTGGCGAAAAAGATCTTCCAGCATGCCGTAAACGATTACAACGAAAAAATAAGGCCAACACTGGATCTGTAAGGTTGCGGAGCACCGCTCCTGCCACGCTTTTCCGGTAATCATTCAACATACACAAGCATACGGCTGGTCCGTATGCTTGTTCGTTTTTGATGAATAGCTAAGGCGCCTGGCTGAGGAAGCGGACGCCGGTGCGGCTATCGGTGCGAAGCACGCTTTGCTGGTGAAAACGGCGCAGGTAGCGTTGTGCAATGCTGTCGATATTGCGGCTGCGCTGCTTAGTCCGCTTTCCCAGGAAGGTGACGACCCTGGTGGGTTCCGTAATGGTGATGCCGGTCTTCGTGTCCTTCCAGCGGCCCCGGGCTTCCCACTCGGTATACCCCTCGGGGAAGTAGCCGCTGATCACACTGTCGCTGAAGGCTTTCCATTCCTGGTCGCTTACCTGCCCGCCGCCGGGTATATCCCTGCCGAAGTAGAGATCGCTGCGCTGGTAGCTGGCGCAGGAAGCAATACCGATGATGCTGCAAAGCAGCCAGGTCTTTATGAAATGCTTTTTCATTTGTTTTGAATGTGCTTGGTGTGGCCGCAAAGCTAAAGTTTAATCCGGACTGGTTCCACATGCCATCGTCGGTCCCGCGTTCCTTTTCTTCGTATTTTTGCAAGCCTTTTCAAAAAGACAACGATATATGTCCGACAACCCTAAAAAGCTTTTTCTCCTGGACGCCATGGCGCTGGTGTACCGGGCCTACTATGCGCTGATCCGCAGCCCGCGGCTCACCAGCAAAGGCCGCAATACCAATGCCCAGTTCGGGTTTACCAATACCTTGTTCGACCTGATCCAGAAAGAGCGGCCTACGCATATGGCGGTGGTATGGGATACCCATGCGCCTACTGAACGGCATACCGATTTTACCGACTATAAAGCCAATCGGCAGGAAGCGCCCGAAGACCTGATGGATGCGCTCCCTGACATCAAGCGGATCATAAAAGGGTTTAATATTCCCAGCCTTGAGCTCGATGGCTACGAAGCCGACGATATTGTAGGCACCCTTGCCCTGGAGGGCGCAGAAAAAGGCTATACCGTTTATATGGTGACGCCGGATAAGGACTATGGCCAGGTGGTGCGGGAGAATGTCTTTATTTATAAGCCGGGTTATAAGGGCGGTACTTTCGAAATATTGGGAGAAAAAGAGGTGTGTGAAAAGTGGGGCATTAACCATGTCAGCCAGGTGATTGATATCCTGGGATTGATGGGTGATGCCGTCGACAATATTCCCGGTATCGCCGGTATCGGCGAAAAGACAGCCGCCAAGCTGCTGGCCGAATACAGCACCCTGGAAAATGTACTGGATAATGCCGACAAGATCAAGGGTGCGCTGGGCGAGAAGATCCGTAACGGCAGGGAAAGCGCTATCATCTCCAAAAAGCTGGCGACCATTATTACCAATGTGCCGATAGAATTCCACGAAGAAGATTTCCGGTTAAAAGAGTGGAATGAACCGGAGCTGATGGAAGTTTTCAACGAGCTGGAATTCCGTACGCTTGGAAAGCGGATCTTCGGAGATGCCCGTCCGCAGGGCGATCCGGCCATTGCCAGCGGACAGAAGGATCTGTTCGGCAATGATGTTACCATTCTGCCCTCTACGCAATCAGAGGCGGGACAAGGCGATCTGTTTGCCAGCCTGGAAGGTTTCGGGACCATACAGAATACACCGCACAATTATATCCTGGTCGACACACCGGAGGCATTGCAGCAATTCCTGGCGGCAGCGCAGCCGCAAAAGGAAATATGCTTCGATACGGAAACGACCGGTACCGACGCTATGCGCGCCGAACTGGTAGGGCTCAGCTTCAGCTGGAAAAAGGGAGAAGGTTATTATATTCCCTGCAGTGCCGATGAGCAGGAGGCAAAGGCCCTGCTGGAGCAGCTGCGGCCGCTGCTGGACCGGGAGGACGTGCTTTGGATAGGACAGAACGTGAAGTATGATCTGCTGATGCTGAAGAACTATGGCTTCGGGCTGAAGAGCGCGCACTTCGATACTATGCTGGCCCATTACAGCCTTGAGCCGGAAGGCAAGCGGGGCATGGATTTACTGAGTATGAAATACCTGCAGTACCAGCCGGTAAGCATTGAAACCCTGATTGGAAAAAAAGGCAAAGGGCAAGGTAATATGCGCGATGTGGAACTGCCGCTGATCAAGGAATACGCTGCGGAAGACGCCGATATTACCTGGCAATTGAAAGAAGTGTTCGCACCGATGCTACAGCAATCGGGCGTATCCGATTTGTTTGAGAAAGTGGAGAATCCCCTGGTGCCGGTATTGGCCGATATGGAGTTTGAAGGTGTGGGCATAGATGTGGGCTTCCTGGAAGAATATTCGAAAGAGCTGGGCCGCGAGATCAGGGAAGCGGAAGAGAAAGTGTACCGCCTGGCAGGTGTGGAATTCAACCTGGCTTCGCCCAAACAATTGGGCGAAGTGCTGTTTGAGAAAATGAAGCTGGACGAGAAGGCGAAGAAGACCAAAACAGGGCAGTATGCTACGGGTGAAGATGTGCTGCAGAAGCTGCGCGCGCGCCATGAGATCGTCGACAGCATCCTGGTATTCCGGGAATACAGCAAGCTGAAATCGACCTATGCCGATTCCCTGCCACTGATGGTCAATCCGAAGACAGGACGCATACATACTTCGTTCAATCAGTCGGTGGTGGTAACCGGCCGCCTGAGCAGCAATAATCCCAACCTTCAGAATATTCCGATCCGTACCGACAGGGGGCGGGAAATCCGTAAAGCCTTTATCTCCTGCGATGAGCAGCATGTGCTGCTCTCGGCTGACTATTCGCAGATCGAGCTGCGTGTAGTGGCGGCTATCAGCGGCGATGAAGGAATGATCCGGGCTTTCCGTGAGAATAAAGATATTCACCGGGCCACTGCTGCCAAGGTCTACGGCGTAACGGAAGAAGAAGTAACTTTTGAGCAAAGGCGGAATGCCAAGGCCGTTAATTTCGGCATCATTTACGGCCAGTCGGCTTTCGGCCTGGCCGATAACCTGGGCATCAGCCGCACGGAGGCGAAAGAGATTATTGAAAATTATTTTAAAGAATATCCTGCTATCAAGCAATACATGGATAATTCCATTGCCTTTGCCAAGCAGCATGGTTATGTGAAAACACTAATGGGGCGCAGGATACGGCTGGCCGATATCAATTCTTCCAACCAGACCGTGCGGGGCTTTGCTGAAAGAGTGGCGATCAATGCGCCGATACAGGGCTCTGCCGCCGATATGATCAAGCTGGCGATGATCAAAATCGACAAGGCGATCAAAGCTGCAGGCGTAAAAGCCCGCATGATCCTGCAGGTACATGACGAACTGGTATTCGACGTACCTTTGCAGGAGGTAGAGCAGGTGAAGACCATCGTGCTGGACAATATGCAATCGGCCCTGGCCCTGCCCAATGATGTGCCGGTAGTGGCAGAATCGGGCACCGGCCGCAACTGGCTGGATGCGCACTAAGCCAGCTTTAAAAAAAGAACTAAATAAGTAGCGATGCGAACAGAGAGCAGGAAAAAGGAACTGCCGGCGATGGAAACAGAGGAGATGGAGCAGCAACCTTTCCTGATGTGTGCCCGGCTTTGCGAGTTCAAAAAATGCTGTAAGAAATACAAGGAGGGCAAACGATGTAAGAAATGCCCCAAAAAGCATTAAGCTAAACAAAAAAAGGAAGTCAAGTTCTAAAAACTTGACTTCCTTTTTTTCGTTCATACTTATTTCCGCTTCATCGCAGGCATCCGGGACAGGTTTTCCTTTTTCAAGTTCACCGGCGCCTTATTGATCTTCAGCGCAGGATCCTTTTTCAATTCAACCGGGTTCAGGTATTTGCCTTTGTTCATCGCTTCTTTTTCTACTTCGGGCTTCACCCTGTGGGCATCAGCATAAGCATCGTGGCGGATACCGGTCACCTGCCAGCTTACTTCTGTATTGGGTTCGCTGGTGCGGATCTGGAACTTATTGCCGGATACTTTTTTGCTGATGATCGCCTGGGCAAAAGTACCGCCGATTACGGTCAGCTGGTAACGGAAATCTTTGTTCAGCGCCTCGAAGTAATCGGGCAGGGTTACGGTCACATAGCCGCTGGCATCGGTAGTTGCATTGCCGTTGTATACGTTCATCATATCGGGACTCTCCACGAAAGAGTGGTACAGGTATTTGTTCGCCGGATCGAGCGGGTGATCGATCTTGAAAGTACCCATAGCCTTGCTCAGGCTACCGGTTACCTGCACATCGCCGTCGAAGTAGCCGGCATAACCGACACCAAAACTGCTGGTCGCACCGCTGGCGCCGTAAACGCCGAAGTTGGCATCGCCCCCCTGTGCAAAACCCAGCAGACCATATTTGGCACCGCCAAATACAGGGTTGCTTTCATCGAAGACAGAGGCTACACCGTAAACAGCTATGCCGGTATCGGAGCTGAATGAAGAAGCATGTACGCCGAACACCTGGCCGATACCATCGCTGGCCTCACCCTGTGCCCTGACGCCGACATTTCCGCCATAGCCCAGTATACCGGTTCCTTGTGTGAGAACGTTATTAGCGGGAGTCGACTGACCCCATATGCCAAAGCCCAGGCCAGTACTATCGATGCTTCTGATTGCCCCGATGGGGTAGAGGCCTGCACTATTGAAGGTAGCTACCAGGGGAACCGTGTCGGTGGAGATAATGTGTAATCTTGCTCCTGGAGCAGTAGTGCCTAAGCCCAGCTTGCCATCAGTCTCATACAGTTTGGAATTACCTACAGCTGTAGCGCTGGTGAACTTCGGTATATAATTGAGCGTGCCATTTACGCTGCCACCACCGCCGGAAGGAAGGGTAACGTTGTTGCCATTGGATATAGTAAGAATATTGCCGCTGATGCTGAGGGTCTGTGCATCGGGACCCGCGGGGCCTTGAGGACCCGCAGGACCGGCAGGCCCTTGGGGGCCAGCTGCGCCGGGAGCACCTGTAGCGCCAATTGGACCTATTGGCCCCTGAGGACCGGCTGCACCGGTAGCACCGGTGATACCTATAGGGCCGGCAGGACCCTGAGCGCCGGTTGCACCGGCAGGACCGGCAGGACCAACAGGGCCAGCTACACCTTGTGCACCTGCCGGACCGACAGGTCCGATAGCACCCGTTGCACCGGTAGGGCCGACAGGACCAACAGGGCCGGCTACACCTTGCGCACCTGCCGGACCGACAGGTCCGATAGCGCCCGTTGCACCAGTAGCACCTGCCGGGCCTGCAGGACCCTGGGGACCGGCAGGGCCTTGCGGACCAACGGGACCTCCGGCAGGGCCGGCCGGACCAACAGGACCCTGGGGACCCACCGGGCCGACGGGACCTGTCAAACCTTGCGGACCAGCAGGTCCGACAGGACCTATAGCGCCCGTTGCACCCACAGGACCGGCCGGACCTGCAGGCCCCTGGGCTCCGGTAGCACCTGTAGCGCCGGCAGGTCCTACGGGACCAATAGCACCAGCGGGACCAGCCGCTCCCACAGGACCGGTAGCACCTGTAGCGCCGGTAGCGCCGGGTGCGCCGTCAACACCGTTGGTGCCATCAGCACCTGCAGGGCCGGCAGGACCAACAGGTCCCTGGGGGCCGGTAGCGCCCGATTGCGCGTACAAGGCATAAGGAACGCTAAGCAATTGTGCAGCGCCCAGGTCGGTATAGCTGGTACCTCCAGCAGGATCGATCTCTACTTTGACATATTTATTGCCCAGGCTCCAGTCGATGGCCGCCATATCGCCGGAAGCTACGGTGCCACCGCCTATGGCTACGTTATAAAGCCCGTAGGTGTTGGTGCTTACAGCATGTGTTTCGCTATACTCAACGGTGCCGGTCGCAGAGCCATCCAGGATAGAGATACGCAGCCCGATAGCCTGGCCGGAAAGCGGCTCGCCGCTGTTATTGCGGGCGATACCCTGGTAATTGAATTTGCCTGGCGCTTGGGCCATAGCGCCCCGGCCGGTGAGCAGGGATAAGGCCAGAAGCGGAATGAGAATACGGAGTTTTTTCATTTGGATAGATTAAAAAAAGGTTGAATTGCTAAGGTTAAACGCAAGCCAATACCTTCTGCGGCAAAGCAAAAGTGTAGAGGATATGGCTGGACGATAATTAATGGATTTTCTGAATCTTATAGGCGGTGCGGTAAAGCTTTCCTTTCTGGCCGAAGCTTACTTCAAGCGAATAAGTGCCGGAAGCCAGGCTTTTCAGGCTTATGGATTGCTTTTCTTTACCCGTGCTCAGCGAACATTCTTTGTGCTCCATGCACCGGCCCAGTACATCGTACAGTGCATAGGAAAGCACGCCGCCTGTAGTGAAGCGAGGTTGCAGGAAGACAATTTCTTCTGTAGGATTGGGATAAACATCGAGGGTGCCGGCGAAAAATTGCCGCCCATCGATACCTACGGTTTTTTTAACGGGCTGCAGCGCTCCGGGCGTGATGATAATGCCGGGGCCGCTAAGGGTCGGAGGCAACAGGTCGCCGATGGCGTACTCATGTGTATTGCCGGCAATTACCGTGCTGCCGCCGGTCGCATTTACCGTGCTGGGGCCAATACTTTGCGCCCGCGCGGTAATGGTTCCCAGGCACAGGGAACACATAACCATAATGGTTTTTTTCATGGGATGAGTGATTTAAGCTAAAGACAGCAGTATTGCGACAACTGTCTTAACAATATGTAAAATTAACTATACTTTTAACTTTGCCAAGCTGCCGACCCTTATCCTGCAATATTTTTTAATTCTTCTTTTATTACACGCGTAAAATCTGCATCTCAGGTGTGCTGGATTGTCTGCACGAAAAACTGCATTGCCAAGTAAAATTTTACCTTGATCTTTGCGTTATCTTATATGATGTCAACGAAAGTAAAAGGAACGCTGCTGTTGCTGCTGATGGGAATGGCAGCCGTATTGTATGCCTGCTCGAAATATAAGGACCCGCCTCCGGCCGTGCCTAATGACGAGCTGAAAAACCGCAAATACTGCAACGATCCCCTGGCGGTCAACTTCAATTGGGGCTTTCCCGGCACTCCCGATAGCACGATCTGCATTTATCCGGTCGATTCGTTCCTGGGCTCCTGGGCGCTTACCGATACGGCATTTTTACCGGACGGAACCATTAAGTCGACACAGACCAGAAACCTGGTTTTCACGGCAACGGAAGACACTTTGAAAACGCATCTTTCAGCCACCGGCTGGTGCGGGAATACCTTCCCCTTTTTCGCTACCGCCAACAAATACCGGAGAGCGGTCATCGATACCTTGCTGGAAGGCTCGCCAGGCCAGCATATTTGCAACAATACGGATACGCTGAGCGGAAGCCTGCTTCTTGGAAATGACACGATGCATATCGATTTTGCCATTACTGATGCGGAAGGCACGCTTTATCACAAAGGGACGGCTATAAGGCAATAAGTCCCGATTTTTAATCTTTAATTTTAGCTGCTCCTGATGTTTACAGGAATTATAGAAGCCAAGGGTAATATAACCCGGGTAGTCAAAGAAGGGACCAATATCCATTTTACCGTAGCCAGTTCTATCAGCAAAGAGCTAAAGGTGGACCAGTCGGTCGCGCATGATGGCGTATGTCTTACGGTAACGGCCTGCGATGAGCATACGCATACGGTAACGGCTGTGGAGGAAACGCTGAAGAAAACCAATCTTGCAGCATGGCAGGAAGGCCGCATCATTAACCTGGAGCGGGCCATGAAGCTGGGCGATCGCCTCGACGGCCATATAGTTCAGGGGCATGTGGATACCCGCGGAACCTGCCTCAGCAGGGAAACGCTGGAAGGCAGCCATTTGTTCCGCTTTGAATTTCCCGAAGCCTTTGCTGCCCTGGTCATCGAAAAAGGATCCATCTGCATCAACGGGGTCAGCCTCACCGCTTTTGAAGTAGGGCGCAACACCTTTTCGGTAACGATCATTCCCTACACCCTGGAACAGACGACTTTCAGCGACCTGCAGGCGGGCGATGCCCTCAACCTGGAATTCGATATCCTGGGTAAATATATGCTGCGCATGAAAGCAGTAGCCTAGCGTCTTTTTTTATCTGATCTTATCTGTCACGCCGCATGATTGCTTTGTCCTTTCCCCCTCATGAATTCCGGTTCCGGCAGCAGGAAGGGAAGCGTTATGTGTTCGACTTCATCCGGAAAAAATATGTGGTGCTTACCCCGGAAGAATGGGTACGGCAGCATCTGCTGGTATATTTCTGCGAAGTGATGGCCTATCCCAAAGGCCTTATTTCTGTCGAGAAGGAGATCAAGGTCAACCAGCTGAAGAAGCGCTATGATATTGTCGTCTACGACTATGAGCATCGTCCCTGGATGCTGATCGAATGCAAAGAGCCGGCTGTCCCGGTAAGCGAGCATACGCTGCAGCAATTGCTCCGCTACCACAGCAGTCTTCAATGTCCTTACTGGATGTTATCCAACGGTACACAGCATTTTTGTGCTACTGTGAGAGAACAGCAAGTCAGCTGGCTGGACCAGCTACCCGCCCACGATGGCCGTGTATTCCTTTCCCCGGAGAATGCCCAGGGCTCTTAAGATGACATTGTCCGTCTTATTGATCTGCTGGTAGTAGCCATTGCTGCGGAAGAGCATCCTGGCTATGATCGCTCTCGCCCGCTGCCTGATGAAGTCGAGCGCCTTGTTATCATTCCATACCTTGGCTACCTGTGCGGCATGTTCCTTGCCCAGGTTGGTTTTCAGCGCAGTCATCAGCTGGGGCGTAATGGTAAAGGAAGCATCGAACTGGCTGAAAGAGGTGTAGACGCTCATTTCTTTGCTGTTCCGGGAATAGTATTCGTACACCGTGTTGCTCAGTGCCGGAGAGGACAGCAGCTCGTAAAGCTCGGCAGCCAACGGACTACTCTCGTAAGGGGTGATGATGTCCGGCTTGATGCCACCGCCGCCATAGACAATACGGTGCTTCTCTTCGGTAAAATAACGAATGGTATCTGCCGGTCCCAGGGTATCGGGGCCGTTAAGCGAGCCATTGTGGAAGCGGTTCTCAAAATCCTCTTCATAAACCTCCCGGCCTTTGTCGTAAGGTCTTTGAATACTGCGCCCCGAAGGGGTGTAATACCTTGCTACAGTCAGCCTTAAGGCCGAGCCGTCGCCGAGCTCAAACTGTTCCTGCACCAGGCCTTTGCCATAGGTGCGTCGCCCGATCACCACGCCCCGGTCCCAGTCCTGCACTGCGCCGGCAAGGATCTCGCTGGCCGATGCGGAACCCTCATCGACAAGTATGGCCAGGCGTCCCTTCTCGAATTTCCCTTTCTGACCGGCCATGTACTTTTCCTTGTCGGAGGCCCGGCCCTGGGTATAGACAAGCAGCTTATTGTCGCCGATAAATTCGTCAGCGATTGCCGTAGCGGCATCCAGATAGCCCCCGGGATTTTGCCGCAGATCAAGTATCAATTGCTTCATTCCCTGTCCCAGCAAGGCATTCAGGGCTTTCATAAACTCACGGTAAGTAGTGGCGCTGAAGCGGTTGATACGGATATAGCCCGTTACCGGGTCGATCATATAGCTCGACTCCACGCTGAAGATGGGGATCACGCCTCTTTTTACCTTCGCCTCCAGCAGCCGGTTCTCCGACGGGCGCAGTAAGCTCAGCTTTACGATGCTGCCTTCAATGCCCCTCAGCTTGCTGATGATACCATCGCTGGTAATGCCGATGACTGAGCTGTCGTTGACCTTGAGTATCTTGTCCCCGGTTTGTACGCCGGCATCGGCCGAGGGACCGTTTTTCAGCACAGACGTGATCATCGGGGTATCGTTGAGGATATAGAATTCGACACCGATGCCTTTGAAATTACCTTCAAGGTCTTCGGTTACCGAAGTCATATCACGGGCCGGAATGTAGACAGTATGCGGATCGAGATGCTTGAGAATACCCGTTACCGCATCTTCGTACAGCGAATCGGCATTGACCGAATCCACATACCGCGCATTCACAATATCGATGATCTCTTCGAGCCGGTCGTTACGTTCTATAGCATTGGAAATAGGCCTTTTGTTACTCAGGTATTTATTCAGCTGAAAACCGATCAGTATGCCCAGGATGAGGATTACAGAGAAGGTGAGGGGTGTCCAGATGTTAAAACGCTTCGGTGAGTCAACAGACATATCGCATAGGAGTAGGCTGCAAAATTAGGTATTAAATAGGGGAATATTCAAATGTCTGTCGGAAAAGAAAACCATCCTATAAAGGATGGCTTTAAGCAATTCAGAAAATATAATTACAGCCGGCTCATAAAAGCGTTAATGCTGTCTTTCATGTGGTCGATCTGTGCCTGGTCGAGACCATGATGGCAGGCGATCAGCATACCCCCGCGCATGACCTTGTCGGCTTCTGGATAGCCTGCTGCTGCGGCTTTGTGGGCGATGTGCTTAAAGCCGGGCTGACGCAGGATATTACCGGTGAACACCGTGCGGGTCTGGATGTTCCTTTGCTCAAGGAAGATCTGGAGGTCGCGGCGGATAAAAGGCGCATTTTCCCTTACGGTGACAGCAAAAGCCAGCCATCCCGTACGGGAGTCGGGCAGCTGCTGCGGCAGGATAAAATGTTCTTCGTATTGCTCAAAAAAGCGGCGCAGCTGGGTATAATTGGCAGTACGCTTATCGATATTGTCGGCCAGCTTGCCGATCTGTACCATGCCGAAAGCCGCGCCCAGCTCGGAAGGCTCGATATTGTATCCCGGCTCTTCAAATACAAATTTAGCATCGTAAGGAATGCCGTCTACCATTACATTGAAGCGGTTCTCGATCTTCTCCGATTCGACAAAGAGCGAAGAGCTGCGTCCCCAGCTGCGCAGCAGGCGGCCGCGGTCGTAAAAGGCTTCGCTGTTCACACACAGCATGCCGCCATTGCCGGCGCAGTTCACGATGTGAGACCCGTAAAAGCTGGTGGTGCTCATGTCGGTATAGCGTCCCGAAGAGGCGTCGCCGATCTCGGCGCCCAGCGTATCGGCCGAGTCTTCCAGCAGAAAGAGCTGATGCCGGTCGGCGATCTCCCGCAGCACCTTCCAGTCAGGCAGGTTGCCGATCAGGTTGGGAATAATCATCGCTTTGGTCTTCGGCGTGATCATAGCCTCCACCTTGCTGACGTCGATATTATAAGTGCCTTCCTCCACATCTACAAAAGCCGGGATCCAGCTGCGCTTCACCTGGGGCGCTACCGTGGTGGAAAAGGTAAGCGCCGGCGTAATGATCTCGGTACCGGCCTCATAGTTGAGCAGGTCGGCAGCAAGGTACAGGGCCGAGGAGCCTGAGTTGACACCGATGCCGTACTTTTTGGCGTACAGCCCGGCCACAGCCTCTTCCAGGGCTCTTACATTCCGCCCCATCTGGGTAGAGGTCTGCAGTACCCGCACTACAGCATCTATTTCTTCCTGTCCATGCACGGTCTTGCCGTATGGGACATGTGGATAGGTATTCTGTATCGTTTCCATTTTTTGAATTGTTGGTATTTTCAGGAAGGTAAAAGTACGGGTCCGGGCGCTAAAACGGAAAAGAATCCGACAGGTCGATGTTGGGAAATAAGGTGAGCAGGCCTGTTTATCATCATGAGGTTGGTTATAAAATCATGAGGTTGGTTATAAAATAGTCCCGTGGGAATACCGACGGGACTACCTTAACAAAGAAAATGATGGTTTATTATTTGCCCGGCGGGGTCACGATCTTAGAGGTCTGGGCAATAGACATCAGCTCTTTCATGGTGCGTTGCATGCCGTCGTTGCTGCCGTCGAGGAAGATGGTATTGCCTTTGCCGTTCTCTGCAAAATGCTTGATCGCATCGGTCCACATGGAGAACAGGATAAAAGAGGCATCCAGGTTGGCCTGTTCCATTTCCTTGGCGGCACGGGCCATACCATGCGCCACTTCTTCTCGGAAGAGCGCTACGCCCTGACCGCGCAGCTGCGCCGCCTGCCTTTCGGCTTCGGCTTGTATTTTGATGGCATTACCATCGGCTTCAGCAGCCTTGGTCTTGGTGATCAGCAGCGCCTGACCTTCGTTTTCGGCGGCGGCTTTCAGGTTGTTGGACGATACCACCTGGGCCATGGAGCGCATGATCACCTCGTCGAAAGTAATGTCGTTGATCTGGAGGTCGATAAGGTGGTAGCCCCATTCTTCCAGCACTTTATCCAGCTGGTCCTTTACGTGCAGGATGATCTCGCCGCGCAGGCTCAGGATCTCAGCTTGTTTTTTGGTGGCCACAAAAGCCCGCACCGAGCCTTCTACAGAGCGGACAAGGGCCTGCATCAGGCTGCGTTCGTCCATGAATTTAAAAGCCACGTTCTTGATCGTTTCGGCTTCCTGGTTGAATACGGCATACAGCAGCATGGCCGAGAAGTTAACGTTGGCCTGGTCCTGGGTGATGGCCTGGAACTTCAGTTCGATAGAGCGGTTCTGGATGGAAATGCGGCGGAAGATCCGTTCGATCAGCGGGATGCGGAAGTTAAGCCCCGGCCGCAGGATGCGCTGGAACTTGCCGAAAATGGTAATCACAGCTACAGTGCCCTGCTGTACGGTGACGAAGCACAGGAACAGCAGCACAGCGATGACGATAAGGATAATGTAGATGGGAGACATGAAGCGATGCGTTTGTTTTCGGTGGGAAGTTACAGAAAAAGAATGAATCGGCCCGCTGCCGGCACCTTAGCCGGCGGCAGCAAGGCTTTGCCGGGACGTAAATTATTCCAACCTTTGCAGCAGGAACCGGCATGGCAAAATTTTTACTCAATACTGCATTCGTTGAAGAAGACTTTTTTTCAGACAGCCGTCTGATCGCCATCGGCTCTGCGCTGAAGGGGCATAGCCTCTGCTGGTGGATCAACCAGCTGTTCGGCCTTAATTTCGTCCGGGAACCGGAAATGGACATCTGCATTCATGAAGGCAAAATACTGACCGGCAGCGGCGGTACCCTGTTTGACGAGATGCCAGAGGAAGTGAAGCGCAAATATCACTTCCCGGTGTACCGCCATGCCCTGCCTTATTTTGATGCCGCCATTTATCTCTATGCCAATCGCTGCTCGGTCAAGAAGCTGATCCCTGAACTTAAGCATGCCGATTACCTGCTGCTGATGCAATATGCCTCTTACCTTGAGCCGGAGCAGGACTTTTCCTTTAATCTTGCCGAGGTCAACGGCATCGCCTGGACCAGCGAGCTGGAGATTACTTCCCTGAAATCACGGCGCAACCTTATTATCTGAATGAGCAAGCTACTATGATCTCCTGCCCGGACGCCGTGCCCGTGGCGGTTTGTGTCAATTTCTACCTGACATTTTATTTAAAAGAACCATTTTTGTTACTTTTGCCCGATTCTTTTTTTCAACAAACAACTTAATACCTGTTTAGCACAATGGCTGAAAAAATCAAAGTAGCGAATCCCGTTGTAGAATTGGATGGCGACGAAATGACGCGCATCATCTGGAAATTCATCAAAGACAAGCTGATCCTGCCCTACCTGGATTTGGATATTAAATATTTCGACCTTGGCGTAGAGCACCGTGATGCTACCGACGACCAGGTTACCATCGATGCGGCCAACGCCATCAAGCAATATGGCGTGGGCATCAAGTGTGCTACAATTACCCCCGACGAAGCGCGTGTTACAGAGTTTAACCTGAAGCAAATGTGGAAATCACCCAATGGTACCATCCGTAATATCCTGGATGGAACCGTGTTCCGCGAGCCTATCGTAATCGATAATATCCCGCGCCTGGTGCCCAACTGGACCGCTCCCATCTGCATCGGTCGTCATGCCTTCGGCGATCAGTACCGTGCTACCGATTTCGTTACCAAAGGCAAAGGCAAGCTGACCGTTAAGTTTGAAGGCGAGGACGGTACCGTGCAGGAATTTGAAGTGTACAACTTCAAAGGCGACGGCGTGGCCCTTACTATGTACAATACGGATGAGAGCATTGCCGGCTTTGCCCGCGCCTGCTTCAACCAGGCCCTGATCAAGCAATGGCCTTTGTACCTCTCTACGAAAAATACTATCCTGAAAAAATACGACGGCCGCTTCAAGGACATCTTTGAAGAGATCTACCAGAACGAGTTCAAAGGTAAGTTCGAGGCAGCAGGCATCACCTACGAGCACCGCCTGATCGACGATATGGTGGCTTCAGCGCTGAAATGGCACGGTAATTTTGTTTGGGCCTGTAAGAACTACGACGGCGACGTACAGAGCGATACTGTAGCTCAGGGCTTCGGTTCGCTGGGACTGATGACTTCAACGCTCGTAACGCCTGACGGTAAAACAATGGAAGCCGAGGCCGCACATGGTACTGTAACCCGCCACTACCGCGAGCACCAGAAAGGGAAACCTACCTCTACCAATCCTATTGCTTCGATCTTTGCCTGGACACGTGGCCTCGAGTTCCGTGGTAAGCTGGACGGAAACCAGCAGCTTATCGATTTTGCCCATGCGCTCGAAGCGGTATGCATCGAAACCGTGGCCAGCGGCAAAATGACCAAGGACCTTGCGGTATGCATCCATGGCAATAAAGTGAACCATGGTGAGCACTACCTGTACACCGAAGAATTCCTCGATGCGTTGGATAACAACCTGAAAGCCAAGCTGGGCTATAACTAATCCATATTTTTGTGCTGAGAAGGGCCGTTTCCCGGAAGGGAAGCGGCTCTTCTTGTATCGTTTAAAACCGCACCAGCTGTACAATTGGTAACATAGAATTATTATGAAAAGACAAATAGGTATGGGCTTTGTTTTGTTATTTTGCAGCCTGTTTTAATCAAAAATTATGAAGCGAATTCTTACCGCGGCATTGAGTATTTTAACCATTGGCGCATTATTCAGCGTAGGTTCCTGTGTGAAAAAGGATTTTGACGCTCCCCCGGATAACAGCGGTTACGATCCGCAGATCCCGGTTACGCATACCATCGCGCAATTGCAGGCCAGACCCGCAGGGATCATCGATATCGATATGGTGATCGCAGGTATTGTCGTTATGGACGATAAAAGCGGTAACTATTATAAAAAGATCGTGATACAGGATAGTACAGGCGGCATGGAGATCCTGGTGGATCAATACAGCCTGTACAATGATTATCCCGTTGGCCGCAAGGTATATGTAAAATGTAAAGGCCTGTTTGTAGGCGCTTACAACAACAATCCGCAGCTGGGCTATACTCCCGACAATACCGGTAACCTGTCCGGCATTCCCGCAGTGCTGTCCAGCGATTACCTGGTAAAAGCCAACTATCCTAATCCCATCGTGCCCGATACGCTAACGCTGATGGACCTGGCAGTTCCCAACAATGCCAAAAAATACCTGAACAAGCTGGTTGCGATCAAGAACGTTGAGTTCATAGCTTCCCAGGCCGGTATTCCTTATGCGCAGCTGGCCAACCTCGCTTCGGTGACCGAACGTAAAGTAGAAGATTGCGACGGCAAAAGCATGGTAATGCGTAACAGCGGCTATGCCAAATTTCAGCCCTTGCTGACGCCCGCCGGCAAAGGTACCCTGCTGGCAATATACACCCGTTACCGCGATGTGCCGCAGCTCTATATCCGCGATACTACCGACGTTCAGTTCTACGGCAAGCGTTGCGATGGCAGCGATCCTTCTGCCTATGTGATCAACGACGGTTTCGAAAGCCTGGACAACTGGACTCCTGTAAGTGTGAGCGGCGATCAGAAATGGGCGATCGCACAGTTCGGTAATCCCAAGCCCTGCGTCGTAATGTCCGGCTATTCCGGCAGCAATTTTATCAATGAAGACTGGCTGATCAGCAAGGCGCTGTCCCTGACCGGTCATAATACCTTCACCCTGACCTTCGAATCCGCAGCTAAGTATACCGGCAATCCCCTGGAGCTGTTTATCTCTACCGATTACGCTGGTAGCGGCTCACCTGCCGCAGCTACCTGGGCGCCGTTGTCAGCCACCTACGATCAAAGCAACAACTTTACCTTTACGCCTTCCGGCAACATCAACCTGAACACCTATAAGGACAAGACGGTTTACATTGCCTTCAAGTACACTTCTACTGCCAGCGCAGCGAAGACCTGGGAAATCGACAATGTCCGCATCAAAGGCGAATAACCTAAGCGATCCATACAAAAAAAATCCCCCGGCAAAACCGGGGGATTTTTTTGTATCCTTTTCCCGGTAGACAGTGAACTAAAGTTAACCGGAGGCGGCTTTCCGGTTCAAAAAGTCTTTAGCAGGAGACAGGCTCACCACATAAACTACAGGGTTTAATCTGTCAAAAATCATGGTTTACCCTTGGTTTTAGCGATGGGATAATTTGTAGCTTGCATACTTAAAATCGATAATGTATGAAAAAGAAAAACCTGACCACAAAATTGTCTTTAAAGAAAAAGACGATCACCTCACTAGCAGCCGGCGCGGGTCAAGTCAAAGGCGGTAACACCGGAACGCCTTCCTGCATTGCCTGCATTCCGCCAACGGAGCCGGAAGGTTGCAGCAATGGTTGTCCTACTGTTGTTGCCGATAAAACATCGCAATGCGGCCAATGCATTACCGAGCCGCCGACCTGGATATGGAATTGCGGCGCTACCGCCTGATAGAGCATCTTTTTATGAAATTAGCAAACACCAAATACTTTTTTATGAAAACAAAACCTTTAGATCTGAAGAAAAAGTTGGTCCTGAATAAAGAAAAGCTGGCGCAGCTGACTTCCGACAGCCAGGCTAATGTATGGGGCGGTGCAGGGTCCTTAATCGTGTCCTGCGTGACAGGCGATGTCTGCATTCGCCCTACCTATGAATATAAGACTTGTCTTTGTCCTACCTGGGCGCCCGGTTCCTGTTATCCCGACACCCGTTGTATCGGGTAGCGGGTTTGCATGGCTACAGGCATCCCGGGATGTTCCCGCCAGTGAATTTTATTTTATTCCTAACCCCAATCCTTAGTATATGAAAAAGAAAAACCGGAGCATCAGACTATCTTTACAGAAAATAAGAATTACCCGGCTCAGCAACCAGGAAGCCGTAACAGGAGGATTAACGGCCCAAACCACCTGCTGCACTACGCTGCCCGGACAAAGGCAAACGACCTGTTGTTCCCTGGCTTCCTGTCCTCCCGATATCTGCTAAAGCATAACGGCCGCCGGCACGCGGTCTTAACGGGCGACAGGATCGCCAAAACAAAAGCGGCATAGCTGGTCTGGAATACCATAGCTATGCCGCTTGATTATCTGTTGAAAAGATCAGTCTTTCTCTTCCAGCGAGAAGAGGCTATCGACAAATTCGTACTTGTTGAAGATCTGCAGGTCCTGCATTCTTTCGCCTACACCGATATACTTCACCGGTATCTTGAACTGGTTGGCGATCGCCAGCACCACACCGCCTTTGGCCGTGCCGTCCAGCTTGGTGATGGCCAGGGAAGTCACCTCCGTAGCCGCCGTAAAGTGTTTGGCCTGCTCCAGCGCATTCTGGCCGGTGCTGCCGTCAAGCACCAGCAATACTTCATGTGGCGCATCGGGTATGTTCTTGCTTACGACACGCTTGATCTTGGACAGCTCATCCATCAGGTGTGCCTTGTTGTGCAGGCGTCCCGCCGTATCGATAATGATCACATCTACGTCGCGCGCCATGCCGCTCACGACGGTGTCATAAGCAACGGAGCTGGGATCGCTGCCCATCTCTTTCTTCACAATAGGTACATCCACACGTTCGCTCCATATGGTCAGCTGGTCTACTGCCGCTGCCCGGAAAGTATCGGCGGCGCCCAGCAGTACGCTTTTGCCGTTCTTTTTAAAGTTATAGGCCAGCTTGCCTATGGTTGTCGTTTTGCCTACACCGTTCACGCCAACGACCAGGATCACATAAGGCTTCTTGCCCGCGGGTAGTTCAAAAGTCTCGAATTCATTCCCGGGTGCGGCGGTCAGGATGCCGGCGATCTCCTCCTGCAGGATGCGGTTCAGCTCAGCGGTGCCTAGGTATTTGTCCTTGGCTACTCTTTCCTCGATACGGTTGATGATCGCGACGGTAGTATCCAGGCCCACATCGGCTGTGATCAGCGCTTCTTCCACGCTGTCCAGCACCTCTTCGTCTACAGAGCTCTTACCGGCGATGGCCTTGGTGAGCTTGGAAAAAAAGCTTTGCTTGGTCTTCTGAAGACCTTCGTCGAGCGCTACCTTCTGTTCCTGCTGCTCTTTGTTCCGTTTAAAAAGCTTATCGAAAAATCCCATGTGATTGCATTGCCGCCGGGTTAATCCGGTCGGGAGGCTGCAAAAATACTTTTTTAGAGGGGGAAGGAAAACTTTTTCTTATTCGTTACTTTTGATCTGCGCTTAAAGAAAAACAAATGGAAGAGTATATACCGGTCACTTTGTGGATCGCGGGCAGAGGCTACCGCATCAGGATCAAAAGCCAGGATGAAGCAGCAGTACGTCTTGCCGCAAAGATCGCCGATGAACGCATTACGGAGCTACGGACCAGCTTTGCAGGCAAAGACGACCAGGACTTTATCGCCATGTGCCTGCTGATGTATGCCACCGACCAGGTGACCGAAAGCAATGAGCTGAACCCGGTACAAAAGGAGCTGGTAAAGCAGATGACCGAAAAGATAGAACGGGTGCTATAAGCTATAGTACGGAAGACAGCGAAGAGCAATCATTCTCTGTCTTTTTATTTTTTACTTTTTGTAAAGTTTATTTTACTTTTTGAAAAGAATAATTTACTTTTGTAAAAAACTTTAAAAAACGATGAAAAACAAACTGCTTTTGCCTGCCTCCTTCCGGATCGCCGGTCTTGTATTGCTGTTGCCCAGCCTGGCATTGCTGATCGCCTGGAACAGGGGATTTGAATTCGGCTTCCTGGATACCCGGGGCGCTGCCGCTGCCAACCTTGTCGGTTTCTTTAACGACTACAACTTTACCAATGAGCTGGCTATCCTTGGAACGCTCGCCAGCCTTACCTTCATTGCCTTCGCCCGTGTGGCGCATGAAGACGAACGCAGCACAATGGTACGCCTGCAGTCGCTGCAGCTCAGCCATTATTGCAACTACCTGATCCTTGCAGGGCTCGTCGTGTTTGTCAATGGTATAAATTTCCTGTTGTGTCTTTTCGCACTGCCGTTTTTATTCCTGGTCACTTTTATCGTTATTTTTTACAGCAGATGGTATCTGCTCCCTAAATTTGCAGCACATGAAGAATAGCCTTAAAGTGGAGCGTGCCATAATGGACCTGACACAAGGAGAGCTGGCCGATAAGATCGGCGTATCACGCCAGACGATCCATGCTATCGAAGCGGGCAAGTACGTGCCATCAACCGTGCTGGCCTTAAAGCTGGCCCGCCTGTTCGGCAAACCGGTAGAGGCTTTCTTTATGCTTGAAAGCACTGATTAAAAACAACAGGACCATGCGTATTCTTTTCCTACTGTTACTGGGTAGTCTTTCCTTATGTTCCCATGCACAGGACAGCACAGCGCTAGTTGACGATACCGCCGCCATACCAGTCGTAGCGCAGAATGCCTATCAGCCGGGCCAGGACTCCCTGTTGCTGCGCGGCTATATCAACGCGCTTTGCGCCAAGGGTTTTGCCGGAAGGGGTTATGTGAACCGGGGTATGTATAAAGCGGCCCAGTACATAACGACGCAGTATGGCGCTGTCGGTCTCCGTTTTTTCGGCGCTGGTTATAACCAGTCTTACTGTTATCCCGTTAATACCTTTCCCGGTATTGTAGACCTGAAGATCAGCGACCGGACGCTCAAGGGTGGGGAAGAATACCAGGTCTACCCGGCCAGCGGCAGCTGCAACGTAGAAGCGCTGAAGCTGGCCGTCGCCGATGGCAACGACTTTGCCCGCAAGCTGCAGGGCAAGCTAGAGAAGTCTGGTGCGAAAGAGAAAGCCTGGCAGAAATGGTATAAGACCCTGAGCAAAACGAAGAGCGCTTACCTGCTGAAGCAGGTAGATACCGTATGGAGGCTGATGGGATGGAGCGGCCGGGCCGAGCTGCTGGAGCGCCTGCCTGCCGGCGTATTCCTGCTGCCGCAAAGCGGGAAACCGGTATGGTCGGTGGCGCAGAAAGCCATCGCTGCTACCGTGATCGAGCTGTACGACAGCAGCCTGGTGTTCCGGAAGAACCGGAAAGTCACTGCGATCGTACAGAATAAATGGGTGGAGAAATTTGCCGCGGCAAACATCATCGGCTATGTGCCCGGCACCACGCATCCTGATCGCTTCATCGTGCTGACCGCACATTACGATCACCTGGGCAAAATGGGCAGCAGGGCTATGTTTCCCGGCGCCAGCGATAACGCCAGCGGTACCGCCATGCTGCTGACCCAGGCCCGTTATTATGCCGCGCACCCCCAACCTTATTCGATCGCTTTCATCGCCTTCAGCGGGGAAGAAGCAGGCCTGCTGGGCTCTACATACTATACAGAGCATCCGCTGTTCCCCTTATCGCAGATCCGTTTCCTGCTGAATATGGACATTATGGGCGATGCTTCGGAGGGCATTACCGTTGTGAATGGGACTGAGCATAAGCCAGCCTTCGACCTGCTTACCCGGCTGAATGCTGAAGGAAAATACCTGCCGGAGATTAAAGCCCGGGGCACGGCCCGCAACAGCGATCATTATCCCTTCAGCGAGCTGGGTGTGCCGGCTTTCTTCTTTTATACCAATGGGGGAAAAGGATATTACCACGATATATGGGATAAGGCCGACCAGGTAAGCCTGAAGCAGGTACCGGCTCTAAGCGAGCTCATCCGTCAGTTTGTAGCCGGTATACAGTAGCGATACAGGCGGTCGGGACGCCATAGCGGTCTGAATGAAGAGCTTCCAGGAGTAAAATTAATTTTCAGAAAATTTTGAAAATATAAAAATAGGCTGTAGCTTTGGTCTATGAATCTTGCAGAAGCAAAGCAACAGTTTATCCAGAGTTGGGGTGTGTTCGGGTCTTCCTGGGGCATTAACCGTACTATGGCGCAGATACACGCCCTGCTGCTGATTGCTCCTGAGGCCTTGAATGCCGACGAGATCATGGAAGCGCTGCAGATCAGCAGGGGCAATGCCAACATGAACATCCGGGAGCTCATCAACTGGGGTATCGTGGAAAAAGTATTGAAGCCCGGCGACCGCAAGGAGTATTTTGCAGCGGAAAAGGACATCTGGAAAGTGGCTATGCGCATCATGAAGGAGCGGAAGAAACGCGAGCTGGACCCTGTGCTCAGCACAATGGAGCAGATCAGGGAGGTAGACGCGCCCAAAAAAGATGCAGAGACCAAAGCTTTCCTGGATACTGTGACCCAGATCCAGAAGTTTGCCAAGCAGGCCGATAATGCATTGGCGGGATTGCTTAAGGCCGATGAGCATTGGTTTACCGGTACTTTGCTGAAGCTCTTCAAATAAATCGCCGTGACAGCAGCGGCAGACCGGGTAACCGGTTTTTATTTGGAATTAAAATTTCAATTATTTCTGAAAATATAGTTTTTATTATATAGTCAGGTAGGCGTGAAACAGACTTTCGGAAATCTTGCCCTGGGCAAAAAGATCGATCTCGGCTTGCAGGTGCTGGCTTTTGGAGGCGTGCTGCTGCTTTATCAAACCAAGGGGATCGGGCTTTTTGTCTTTTATTTTGCCGGCGCAGCACAAACGGTCAGTGCATTGTTGTGGACCCTTTACTTCCACAAGGGGCCGCCGGCATATTCCAGCGCGGTTACGATCCGCTATATCTTTCTGTCGGTGGCGCCTTTCCTGGCGCTGACCTGCCTGGCCGGCGACGGTGCGATCCTCCTGGTCAATTGTATCATGCTTTTCGCAGGTCCTTTGCTGGGTGTATCTTACTTCATCATTACCATCCTCGAGATCCGCTACTACAGCAAAGCCCGCAAGCCTTACTATCTCTTATAAACAGCCATCCTGATGATCCCCATATTCCGAATGCAGTGCTTAAAGAGAGAGATGCATGAGCAGGTTAGGGTTGCTATGCTGATGCTACCCTAACATGAAAAACAAAATAAGTCGCATGACACACCATAAATATCGGCACATTGCACAGCTCAAGACAACCGATGCCTGCCTGCAGGTCCTTTGTTTCTTCTTTATGATCGGCTGCGTCTGTGTGTCGTCTGTATTCGCAATGCAACGGAATGCCGTGGTGATCATGGCTGGCAGCCAGGTGCTCAGCGCTGTATTATGGTGCCTGGCCTTTGCAGGGGGCACCGTTACCACGAGGGCCGGCCGGTTTATCCGTGTTGCTTTCATCGTGGTGCCGCTGTTGCTGGCGACGGCTTTCAGCATCGGTAACGTGCTGATCCTCTACGTCGCTTATGCGATGATCTTTGTCGGACCTGTGCTGGGTTTTTCCTACTTTCTGATTACCCTGTTCGAAATCCGTTTCTATCGCGGTCTGGCCCGGAGCGATGACTAAGGGCGGAATCGTATTGTGTATAGCAAAAACAAAGCAGCTTGTGTATGCCGAATCATAAGTATCGCCGTATCGTGCAGCTTAAGGCTGCTGATCTCTGTCTTCAGCTATTGTGTTTCCTGTTGATCCCTGCCAGCTTTATTGTTGACGGCGCTGCATGGATCGGTGTCAGCATATTGATCATGGCGGGTATCCAGGTATTCAGCGCCATTTGCTGGCTGATGATCTTATTTTCTGAGCGGGAACAAACCATAGGCGGAAAATTGATCCGTATTGTGTTTGTTGTGGTACCGGTGCTTCTGCTGGCTTTGTCGAATACGCCTGTTATCCTGTACCTCCTTTACCTGATGATCTTTGCGGGGCCGGTGCTGGGCTTCTTTTACTTTTTCATTACCCTTTTTGAAATTACTTTCTACCACAAGCTGGCCCGGAGCACGCAATAATATTGCTGACAAGTCACAAGGTCCTTTGATTTAAAAAGTCGGTACAACCTTTTTGTTTCTGATCTCATCTAATATAAAAAAACAATCCATAGCCTATGAAAAGCCGTTACCGTTTGATCGGAGAATTAAAGAGAATGGATGCCTGTTTCCAGTTCCTGTGCTTTCTCTTCTTCTGTGGTGCGATGCTATCAGCACATGAAGCCATCAACGTCAGCGTATTGCTGGCAGGAGGCTACCTGCTGTTCAGCGCGGTGTTCTGGCTGCTGGCGCTATGGAAAGAGCCCAATATAGTGAAAGGCGGCCTGGCATTACGTATCCTGATGCTGGTCCTTGCGCTGTGCATCTTCGGGGCCTGCATCGGCAATCGTATGACGCTGCGGGTAATGGCCATGCTGCGCAGCTCTGCCTTCCTGCTGGCCGTGCTTTATTTTTTCATCACGCTGGCTGAGATCAGCTTCTATAAAAAAACAGCCCGTTGAAGGGCTGTTTGTATATTAATGTTCAACTGTATTATTTAGCCGGTACCGGTGGCTCCATTACGGTACCGCATTGCTTGCAGGTACGTTTGTCGAGGTCTGCATAAAAGGCATTCATTACCGGCGGTAGCTGGTTCACGATATCATTTACCGGCAGGAATTCCTCATAAAGCTTATTGGAACAGTTTTCACAATACCAGGCAAAAGAATCCTTCATGTCGCCGGGACGTACTTTCTCGATCACAAGGCCTACGGTATTGGGACCGCGCTGGGGAGAGTGGGGCACCCTTGCCGGCAGCAGGAACATATCGCCTGCTTTGATCTCGATGGGAACGATCTTACCATCTTCGATAATACGCACAACGATATCGCCTTCCAGCTGGTAAAAAAGCTCTTCTGTCTCGTTATAGTGAAAATCTTTCCTGCTGTTGGGGCCGCCCACAACCATAACGATAAAGTCCCGAACATCTTTATAAACCTGCTGGTTGCCTACAGGTGGTTTCAGTAAATGGCGGTGCTCATCGATCCAGTTTTTTATATTAAAGGGGCGTGTTACGGACATGGTCTTATATTTGCCCTAAAGGTAGAAAATTTTGAAAGAACGGATAATCGCCTTATATTTATTTCAACATGAAGCAGACGAATTCCGAAGAGAGTAAGTATGGCAATGCTATGAAATATGCAGCTGTAGGTACACAGATGATGGTGCTGTTAGGATTGGGTGTATGGGGCGGCCTGAATCTGGATAAGCAGGTACACAGCTCGCCGCTCTTTCTTATTGTGCTGCCGGTGCTGGCTTTGTTCATCAGCTTGTACCAGCTGTACCGCCAGCTGATGAAGCCGAAGAAATAGGCTGTGATCTTTTCCCGTCTTACAGCATTAATTTGATCCCTACGGCATTTGAATTGCTCCTTTACGGCCAGGCCGGTTGGGATGTGCAACGGCCTGAACGGCAGGCGGATGCGGATATTGTTTGCCGTCCTGGTTTTGCTCCTACGGAGCAAGATTATGTTTGTTTCTGGCCGCGCTACAAACGTTCGGCTCCTACGGAACTTTTTAGCGTGGATAAGGATATAATTAGCTGCAGAATCATGGCTTGCAAGGCTGCCCGGAATTCCAGGCAGCCTTTTCTGATTAAAAAAGGAATATTTTAAGCATGAAATATGTATATTTGGTGGCCAACATCGCTAAGCTGCACTGAAAAATATTTTTCAGAATGGCACCGACAACAGATGATTTCCGTTTTTCGCGTCGCTCGAGAATGGGCGCGTTGGTTTTATTGGGTTTACTGCTGGCAGCCCTGGTGATCTGGCGCCTGCTGCCAGCCTTGCAGCGACCAGAAGAAGATACGGAGGAGAAGGCCCTGCAGCAGGCCTGGACAGCATTCAGAAAAGAACATATTGCCGATGATAGGCCGGATGACAGGTCTTATACGGCCGATTACGGAGAGGATAGGGCGACAGGCGAGGGCGTCCGGCCGGTATCGCTAAACCTGCAGCCTTTCGATCCCAACACAGCGAGCGAAGCAGTATTGACAGGCTTGGGACTGCCGCTGCGCACGGCCCGCACACTGATCAAATACCGCAGCAAAGGTGGACGCTTCCGGAAGAAGGAAGACCTGCAGAAGCTGTACACCCTGCGCCGGGAAGATTATGAGCGTATTGCACCTTATGTGCGTATCCCCGGCGGGGAAGAGCAGCAGGCGTTCCGGAAGGAATACCCGGAATGGGAAAAGGAAACGCCTGCGGTGCCTTCCGGTCCGCTGGAGCTGAATACGGCGGACGCCGGTGCTTTAATTGCCCTGCGCGGGATCGGACCGGGATACGCGCGGCGCATTCTGAGCTTTCGGGATGCGTTGGGGGGATTCATCAGAGTGGAACAATTGAAAGAGGTGTACGGCTTTCCCGACAGTACTTATCAGCAGCTGAAAGACCAGTTGGCCGTCACTGCCGATCTGGTTAAAAAGATCAATGTGAACCTGGCAACAGAAGAAGAGCTGGGGCATCACCCCTATATCGGGAGGAAGCTGGCCGCAGGCATTGTAAAGCTGCGTCATGATCTTGGAAGCTTCGCTGAAATTGAACAATTGCGGCAGGTTCCCTTGATAAATGAAGAAAAATATCGTAAAATTGCGCCTTATTTGGCAACCCGCTGACATAGCTTACTATTAATAAATAACATTATGGATTTTAATTTCACCGAGACACAGACACAGATCGCCGAGATGGTTCGCGACTTTGCCAATAAGCATATCCGCCCGAGCATGATGGAGTGGGACGAAAGCCAGACCTTTCCTGTAGAGCTCTTCCACAAAATGGGTGAACTGGGCCTGATGGGTGTGCTGGTACCTGCCGAATATGGTGGTTCAGGTCTGAGCTATTTTGAATATGTTACTGTGATCAGTGAGATTGCCAAAGTGTGCGGCTCTATCGGACTATCCGTAGCAGCCCACAACTCTCTTTGCACCGGCCATATCCTGTATTTCGGCAGCGAGGAGCAAAAGAAAAAATACCTGCCGAAGCTGGCCAGCGGCGAATGGATCGGCGCCTGGGGCCTTACAGAAGCCAATACCGGCAGCGACGCCGGCAATATGCGCTGTACGGCTACCCGCGACGGCGACGACTGGATACTGAACGGTACCAAGAATTGGATCACACATGGTAAGACCGGGAGCGTAGCCGTGGTGCTGGCCCGTACCGGTGAGCCCCGTGCCAAGAATAATGTAACCGCGTTTATCGTTGAGCGCAGTACGCCGGGCTTCAGCGCGGGTAAGAAAGAAAACAAGCTGGGTATGCGCGCTTCCGAAACCACAGAGCTGGTATTCGACAACTGCCGCATCTCCGATACCCAGCGCATGGGCGAAATAGGCGATGGCTTCAAGCAAGCCATGAAGGTGCTGGACGGCGGCCGTATTTCCATCGCCGCCTTATCTCTGGGCATTGCCAAAGGCGCTTATGAAGCCTCTGTTAAATATGCCAAGGAACGTCAGCAATTCGACCAGCCGATCGCCAACTTCCAGGCCATTGCCTTCAAGCTGGCCGACATGGCGACCAAGATCGAAGGCGCTGAGCTGCTGATCTACCAGGCTGCCGATATGAAGAACCGCGGCGTGAAAATGACGAAAGAATCGGCTATGGCCAAATACTACGCTTCTGAAATATCCGTTCAGATAGCTACCGACGCAGTTCAGGTATTCGGCGGCTATGGCTATACCAAAGATTTTCCCGTGGAGAAGTATTACCGTGATTCCAAGCTCTGCACTATCGGCGAAGGCACTTCCGAGATCCAGAAGCTGGTGATCTCCAGGGATATCCTCAGCCAGTAATTTCTAAAACAAAATGCGCAGCAAAGGGGCCGTTCAGCTATCGAACGGCCCCTTTGCTGTGCTGCTATGTGCCGGCCGGAACAGTCTAATAGTTAAGAAGAGGTATCGCTCACGTACGATTGATCAGAACAATGGAGACAAAGCAACGGGTGAACTGCTGGCGAAAAACGGTATCGCCGCTGATAACGGTAAGAGAACACGGTTTCTTTTTGTTCTATCAGCCTTGCAGTATCGCCAGGTAATTTTCGCGGGAGATCATTTCGGCGCCAAGGCTCATGAGGTGCGGATTGGGCAGCTGGCAATCGATCAGGCGATAGCCGCCGTGGCGGCAAAGCCATATCAGGGCCGCTTTTGAGGCATTGCTGACCTTGCTGAACATGCTCTCTCCGCAAAAGACGCCGTTCACGGCGAGGCCGTAAAGGCCGCCTGCAAGCACGGCACCGTCCCAGGCTTCTATACTATGGGCTATGCCCTGCCGGTTCAGGTTGAGATATGCCTGCTGCATGGCGCCGGTGATCCAGGTGCCGTCTTGCCCTTTGCGGGGTACGGAGGCGCAGTTGCGGATGACCGCTTCGAAGGCCGTGTCCTGCCGGATGCTGAAGCGATTTTGCCGGAAAACCTGTTGCATGCTTTTGTGCACACGGACCTTGTCGGGGAAAAGCACGCAGCGTTCATGAGGCGCATACCATAGTATCGGATCGTCTTCGCTGAACCAGGGAAAAATGCCGTGGGCATAAGCCAGGCGCAGGCGCTCGCTGCTCAGGTCGCCACCTACGGCCAGCAACCCGTCCTCTTCAGCCAGGGCCGGATCGGGGAACCATATCTCTTCATCGGAAAGCCGGAAAATCATTTGCAATGATACAAAAGAATGAATGATACAAAAGAATGTCTTTCCTGCAGGACAGCCGGCTTACCGGCCGGCCATATAATAAAGAGGGATCGCGTTAGCGATCCCTCCCGGTATATTTCGTTTAAGTCATTATTCAGCTTGTGCGGGGCTCATCTTTACCACTTTTGCAGTGCTGGTGATCCAATCGTTGAGCACATTGGTTGTTTCAGCGATATAAACATCTTTTTTCAGCGCCTTCAGCCACTCGTTGTTCTTGGTACGGGAACTCGAATCCATATTCACACGGCTCATGTCGGACCTCAGGTTTTGTACCGTAATGGGACTGGCGATCTTATCCAGCTCTTCGATCTTTTTGCTCAGCGCTTCCGATTCCTTTTGCTTGGCTACAAACTTGGCCTCATTCAGCGGCATAATATTGTTGTCCTGCTGTATTTTCAGGCGGTCGCCGGTTTGCTTGATGATCTTGAAGGTCTCGTTGGCTTCCACGCGTTTTTTGCTGTTGGCCCGCAGCGCCGCCAGTGCAGGAGGATAGTCCCATATCTTGTAGTTGGAGGGATTGATTTTATCCCAGGGCAATGCAGCTTTATCGCGGCGTTCGCCTATATTGTCCAATTGCTCGTAAGCATCGGGCAGGATAATGTCAGGCGTAACGCCTTTAAGCTGGGTAGAGCCGCCGTTTACGCGGTAAAATTTCTGAATAGTCAGCTTTAGCGAGCCGATGCCGTCGTAAGTCGCCTCTCCGCCTTTAGCGCGGTTGAAGGCTGCAATGATCTGATCGCGCATAGAAGCATTTACAAACTGGTCGAGGGCCACGAGCTTTTGTACTGTACCCTTACCAAAGGTATTGGTACCGATGATCACAGCTCTGCCATAATCCTGCATGGCTGCTGCCATGATCTCAGATGCCGAGGCGCTGCCGTTGTTGACCATAATTGCCAGAGGACCGGTATACAGCGGGGTAGACTCCTGGCTCTTCAGGGTCACGCTCTGGTTGCCGCTGGCGCGTACCTGCACTACAGGACCTTTGCCCACAAAGAGGCCGGCCATGTCCACTACGTCGGTCAGAGAGCCGCCGCCATTATTGCGCAGGTCGAGCACAATGCCGTCAACATTCTCTGCTTTCAGCTTGGTCACTTCTGCAGCAACGTCTTTGCCGCTGTAGTGGCCGCTGCCGTTACCGCTGAAGTCAGCATAGAACTCAGGCAGGTAAATATAGCCGATCTTCTTGCCATGGTTCTCGATGATCGCCGATTTGGCAAAAGCATCTTCGTAGTCTACGGTACCCCTGATGATCGGAACCACTTCTTTGGTGCCATCATTGTGCTTCACGCTCAGCCTTACTTCCGTGTCTTTCGGTCCGCGGATCAGCTTGACCACTTCGTCGGTCTCCATGCCTTCCACATCGACCGGTGTCTGCTCACCCTGGGCTACTTTCTCAATCACATCTTCTGCTTTCAGGTGTCCCTGCTTCCAGGCCGGGCTTCCGGTAATGATCGAAGCCACTTTGATCTTACCATCTTCCTGCTGCTGCAGAGAGGCGCCGATTCCGATGAAGCTGCCCGACATCATTTCGTCAAAGCGCTTCTTGTCTTCCGGAGGCAGGAAGTCTGTATGCGGATCTTCAGAGCCGGTAATGCTGTTCATGAATACAGCAAAGCGATCGTTGTCGTTCATTTTCTTCAGCCGCTTGAAAAAGCGGTCCTGTACTTTACCAATCGTTTCACGGGCTTCTTTTTCCAGGGTCGCAAAATCCCTTGGCTTATATTTTGTAGAGTCTTTCGCCTTTTTATCCTCGGCATTCTTCAGGTCGATGTATTTGGCCAGCACCCTGTATTTGAGGTATTTTTCCCAGCGGGCCTTCATGTCATCTTCATTCTTGGCATAGCTCATTTTCTTACCGTCGAGTTCGATCTCTTCATTGCTGCTGAAGGTAAAGGGTTTGCTCAGGATCGTTTTATAATAGCCTTCCGACACATTTACGCGCTGCAGGAAAAGACTGTTGACTTTATCGAAAAATTCAAGGGAATTGTCTTTGATCTCGTCGTCGATCTTATCGCGGTAAGCGCTGAGATTATCTACATCCGACTGAAGGAAAAAACGTTTTTCATAATCGAGACTCTCCAGCGTCTTATCATAAACCGACTGGGAAAATGCATCATCGATAGGCCTGGGTGCATAATGCCCCTGGGACAACACCGCCATCACTGTATTCAGTATTGTTTTGTGTTCCGCATCATTGCTGTCGCCGCCGCTATCACCACCGATGTACCGGAACGAAAAGAACACAGCCAGGGCAGTAATGATAAGGGTGGGTATCAGGATCTTGTTTCGCATGAATCGCAGCATATCTGTATTAAATAGTTGATTGTTAGTTTAACGTCAAAAGCAAATGTAAAGTATTTTTGAGTTAAGAAAAGGTGAACCGGCAAAATACCCCGCATAGGGGTATAAACCATAACAATCAAGGGTTTCGGCCAATTTATTTACCTTAAATTAACAGCATACGGAGGCTCTTTTACAGCGCTTTTGCTGGTCGTAAAACAACAAAAAAACCTGCATAGAGTTGTGCAGGTTTTTATTCTTTTCCCGGAAGGAGCGTCTTCCCGTTAGTCTTCGGTATCTGTTTCCGGCGTTTCATCGTCCTCCGTCACAGCGAACATTTCCTTAAGCTGCTGATCCTTTTCCGGAGGCAGGTCGCCATTGATGCGGAAGCGCAGGTAATGCACGCGGTTGCTTCCTGCAATGTCAAGCCCCTCATAATGTGTTTTAATGGCGAGCTCAGGGCTCACCTCGCCTTTGGCATAAATGTTGTCATCATCGGCCAGCAGCTCGAGATCGTAAAGGCCGATCACGGCTTTGGTAAACCCGTAAAGATCGGGGCTGTCCGTTTTCAGGTTGACGGGACCGCCGGGCTGCAGCACCTGGCGGTACAGCCGCAGAAAGCGGGGGAATGTCAGCCTTTTCTTCATACGCGAGTTCCGTAGCTGGGGATCGGGAAACGTGATCCATATCTCAGCTACTTCTCCCGGTTCGAAATAATCGGCCAGCTTGTCGATATGGGAACGCAGGAAAGCGACATTGTTCAATCCCTCTTCCAGCGCGGTTTTGGCGCCGCGCCAGATACGGTTGCCTTTAAGGTCGATGCCGATAAAGTTTCTTTCAGGGTACAGGCGGCCCAGCCCTACCGAGTATTCCCCTTTGCCACAGGCCAGCTCCAGCGTGATCGGATGGTCGTTCTTAAAAAAAGTATGCCATTTACCTTTCATTTCTTTCGGGTATTCCAGCACATTCTCAAATCCTTTGATCGCTTCGAAGCGGATCAGTTTTTTTTGTCCCATGAAAAATGCAATAATATCCCCTCGGGGAGGCGCGAAATTAAGATAAATGGCGGAATGCGCCGGCGGGAAGCTAGCGCCCCTGTTTGAAGGCTTGGGTATCAAAGCGGTTGGGCGCGTCGGGATGCGTCCTGAAATAATCGTCGGCCGCTTTCAGCTCCTGCTGCAGCCACGCGCCGAAAGGCCGCGGCGCTTCAAAGGGAGGATTGTAGAACCATTTTCCGTTGGCGTCGACGATGAACTGCATCTCGTCTGCTGTGCTGTACACGCCGTCGTTGTAACGGTAAGCCTGGACCAGGTAACCGGAACGCTGCGGCGGCTTTTCGGTCAGCTCGAAACGGAGCTGTGCCTCCTGTCCGGTCACTTTAGGGCTGTAATTCATGAATGCCAGCCGATGCAGCACCTCCATCTTGTTAAAGCTGTCCAGCAGCTGCTGTTGGGCGGCAGTATAGCGGAAAGGGTAGGGGAGGTAACCTTCATCGGTCTTCTGGTCCAGCGGAGAGGCAGGCGCATCTGCAGGCTGCACCACTTCGCCTTTTCTATTGATCATGACCCGGCCGGCTCCCGGCTGGAACAGGATATCGGGATGCTCGGCGTCGCGGCTGTAGTCGAGGTAGCAGCCCTTGCAGGCCCAGGCATAGCCATAGCTGAACGGGCCGGCCCAGTCCCATTGCGGCTCGATAACGATAACACCGCGGCGATCGGCAAAGCCTACCTTGTCGTTGTCCACGCAGCGGGTCAGCCCTTCTTCAAAGTAGTCGGGACCGTTGTCAAAGACAAGCGGATGATAAAGCAGCTTGCCGTTCCGGTCGAAGGCGTCGCCATAGCTGGCGGCCGGCGTTTCTTTGCTGCTCCAGTGGCCATCTGCCATGATAATGATGGAATCTTTGATCGGCTGGCGCGTATCGTGTTCAGGAAAGTCGCGGTAACGGGCAGGAATAATGATCTTGCCGCGGCTGTCTTTTACACCAACAAGCGTGGAGGAGTCGGTGTTATGGATAAAGTAGTACAGGTGCGCCGCCTGCTGGCCGGCCACTTGCAGATCCAATGAAAGAAGCGACAGGAAAAAGAGCAGTTTTTTCATCGGCGTTCATTTATTACATAACGGCTTCCTGCGGCTTTTGTTTTACATCAGGATGCCGGCGATGCTGGCGCTGAGGTAAGATGCAAGCGTGCCGCAGAGCAGCGCCCTGAGGCCCAGTTTGGCCAGGTCTTCGCGGCGTTCGGGCGCCAGCGCGCCGATACCGCCAATCTGCATTCCCACACTGCTGAAGTTGGCGAAGCCGCAGATGGCTGTGGTCACGATCAGCAATCCCTTTTCGGTCATGATGGGCACTTCTTTGGAAGTAAGGCTTTTGAAGGCCAGGAATTCGTTTACGGTCAGCTTCTGCCCCAGCAGGGTAGCGGCATTGCCCACATCTTCCGAAGGCACGCCCATCGACCAGGCAAAGGGATAGAACAGCTTGCCGAAGACCCAGTTGAGCGAAAGGTTGAGGTCGGGATTGAACAGGTGGCCGAGCTTCAGCAGCGACCAGTCGACGAGGGCGATGAGGGCGATGAAGCCGATCAGCATAGCGATCACGTTCATGGCGATCTTAAAGCCGTCGGCTGCAGCATGCGAAATGGCATCGATCAGGTTGGTATATTCGCTTTTGACTTCGAGCTTTACCTTACCCATGGTCTGCGACTCTTCGGTCTCCGGGAAAACGATCTTGGAAATGACCAATGCGCCGGGGGCCGCCATCAGACTGGCCATAATCAGCTTTGGCGCGAGGTTGAGGCCGGCCTGTGCGCCCATGTTGGCGTAAACAATAAGAATGCCGCCGGCAATGCAGGCCAGGCTGCCGCTCATCGAAGCCAGCAGCTCGCTTTTGGTCATGCCCTTGAGGTAGGGACGTATCATCACCTGGGCTTCCACCTGGCCTACAAAGGCACTGGCAACATTGCTGAGCGCTTCGGCGCCGCTTACCCGCATCACGAAATTCATGCCCCTGGCGATCAGCGATACGATGCGCTGCATGAGTCCTATGTGATAAAATATGGCTACCAGCACACAAACCAGTATGATGGCTGCGGTTACGCTGAAGCCGAATACAAAAGGATTGTCACGCTCAATAACGGTACGGTAAGGCACATTGCCATGAGAGCCGGTTTGCGTAATGATACCGCCGTAAACAAAGGCGGCGCCTTCTTTTGCGAAGCCTTCGATCTTTTGCATGCCTCTGCCCAGCAGTGCAAAGAACTGCTGCACCTTTTCGATCTTCAGGATGAGCAGGGCAATGACCGTCTGCAGGAAAAGGCCGCTGAACACCAGCCGTATATTGATCTTCCTCTTATTGTTGGAGCACAAAAAAGCGATACCGAGAATCAGTACGATGCCGATCAATCCCGTGAAACGTTCCATCCAGGAAAAAATTTTTAAAAAATTGCCTGCAAAGTAAATATTAATGGCAATATTCCTGTATTAAATAAAACTGGTCTGTGAATAATAATCGTACCCCGGCAGTTTTCGGGAAAAAGCAGGCGAATAAATAAATCGGGTACGCAGGCCGCGCCGAACGGATACTTTTGGATCAAAGCCCCCGGCAAATGACGAAGAAAATCATCTATGGCATCCTGGCCTTTTTTGTTATCGCAACCCTGCTTACCTTCTGGCTCTTTAAAGGGATCGATAACGTAGGCAAAGAAGAAGCCGCACGTACGGAAGCTGATTTTACAATACAGCAGTTTGTGATCAGCGAATTGTGGGAGATGCAGCAACAGAAAAGAAACCAGGTACTGGCCTCTTATCTATTCATTAAAGTACACGGCGAAAAGATCAACCTGCGCCTGCCCTGGCAAGGCGGTCAGGACCGGGATGGGATCACCGCACAGCTGAACAGCGGCGATACGATCGAAGTAAAGGTGCTGAAAGCTCAGTTGGCCGCGGCCCGTAAAGAGGGTATGTTTAAGGGAGTAGAGCGTTTCTTTATGGGCGACAAAAGGGAAGTTACCCTCTACGGGCTCAAAGCGCATGGGCAAGTGCTCCTGGACCGGGATATACATGACTGGGATGTAGCCCGGGTGAGCCTGCTGAACCGACTGACCGATCAGCCCTTCCTGCTGCTGATCCCATTTTTCCTCATTATATTCCTTATCGGCTGGATCAAGCGGAAGGCCGGTACTAAAAAAGCAGTTTCCTGATGGCCGTATTTTTCCAGGTTGGGCCGGACCGGATCAGCATCAGACCCCTGGCTTTCCTGAAGCCGGTAAGTATTGTGCTTATCGTCATGCTGGTACTGATGCCCTTCGTGATCATCCTGCTTGCGCACCAGGGTGATCCCGGCCAGCTTAGCTACAAAGATCTTGCTGCCGCGCTGATCATGCTGCCACTGATCCTGGCTTGCATTCCGCTACTGGTGCTGAGCCGGCGAACCCTTATTTTTGACCGTATCAGCCAGACTATATTTACCCAAACCCTGGGACGCAAACGTACGTTAATGCGCTTCGACGAAGCAGGGGAAATCGTATTGATGACCGCTATCGGTTTATATTACCGGCTCAAAAGCAAGGGTGATCGTTATGGTAAGGGCTATCGCATCTCTCCTTACTTCCAGGGGCAGGATAAGGATAAAGATACTTTTGATAACACTCTGCTGCCGGCTATTAAGGCCATGCTGCAGGAGCGACCTGCTGTGCCGGCGACCGACTATGCCCTGCAGGATGCCGGCCTGCTGCAATGGTACGAGCAATGCCGGGAAGGTTACCGGCTCAAGACAGGTAAGGCCCGTAAGCAATATCTCCCGGCGCTTATCCTACTCCTGGCTGCGCTGCTTTATTTCTGGTACCGGAGATATTTTCAGGCTGTGCCTGCTGATGCCGAACGTCCATATACCATCATCCTTATCTTCCCCTTCCTGCTGGTGTTGGCTGCTTTCACCAAACGGATCTGTTTCGATTCCTCCACCCGGCAGATAATCGTCTATCGCCTGGGCTTTGCCATGGCGCGTTACAGCAGGGATGCCTTCAGCGGATTTAATATCGTGCGGAAGACCTATAATGGCCTGTACAATGGCACCGATGTACGGCTCAAATTCCGTAAGGCAGGAAGCAGTAGAGAACAGGAGCTTACCCTGGAAACCTTCAATAAAACCGTTCCTATTGAGGCTTTCCTTAAAGAGACGGAATGGGTGCTGAACCATTAAGCTATTCTTTCTTTTATGCCCGTACAGGCTGCTTCGCGGCGATGGCGGACCGTATTTAAAGGCGGGTCGACGCATAAATGTAAAAAGATTCCGACCTTTGCCCCCTTTTTGAGCCCTTGCCCGGAACCGGCAGGGCTTCAACCAGTTCCATAAACGACAATGAAATATCTCAACGAAATCAATCGTCGCAAGACCTTTGCTATCATATCGCACCCTGATGCGGGTAAGACCACACTGACGGAAAAATTCCTGCTGTTTGGCGGCGCTATCCAGACCGCAGGCGCCGTAAAAAGCAACAAGATCAAAAAGGGCGCAACTTCCGACTTTATGGAGATCGAACGCCAGCGCGGTATCTCCGTGGCGACCTCTGTAATGACTTTTGAGTACAAAAACGTACTGATCAACCTGCTGGATACGCCGGGTCATAAGGACTTCGCCGAAGATACTTATCGCACGCTTACTGCCGTGGACAGCGTTATCCTGGTGATCGACAGCGTTAACGGGGTGGAAGAGCAAACGCGGAGGCTGATGGAAGTATGCCGTATGCGCGACACCCCCGTGATCGTGTTCATCAATAAGATGGACCGCGACGGTAAATTCCCTTTCGACCTGCTGGACGAGATCGAAAAGGAGCTGAATATTTCTCTGCATCCCCTTACCTGGCCGATCAATATGGGCAAGGAGTTCAAAGGGGTGTACAACCTGTACGACAAGAGCCTGAACCTGTTTACCCCGGGCCAGAAAGGAACGGATGAGAACAGCGTGCCCATCAACGACCTGTCCGACGAGCTGCTGGACAGTAAGGTAGGCACGCGCGATGCCAACCAGCTGCGCGAAGACGTAGAGCTGCTCGAGGGCGTTTACGGCGACCTGGATACCGGCGATTACCTGAAAGGAAAAGTAGCGCCGGTCTTCTTCGGCTCGGCCGTGAATAATTTCGGTGTCAAAGAAATGCTGGATACTTTTATCCGCATTGCGCCCACCCCCGAGCCCCGGAAAACGGATAAGGGTGTGGTAGCGCCCACCGACGATCGCTTCAGCGGCTTCATCTTTAAGATCCACGCCAACCTCGATCCGCGCCACCGCGACCGTATCGCCTTCCTGCGTGTGTGCAGCGGCAGGTTTGAGCGGAATAAGAATTACCACCATGTACGGCTGGATAAAGATGTGCGGTTCAGCGCGCCTTACAGCTTTATGGCCCGGCAGAAAGAGGTGATCGACGATGCTTATCCCGGCGATGTGGTCGGCCTGTTCGATACCGGCAATTTCAAGATCGGCGATACGCTGACCGAAGGCGGGAACTTTTACTTTACCGGTATGCCCAGCTTCTCGCCCGAGATCTTTAAAGAGGTGATCAATAAAGATCCCATGAAGACCAAGCAGCTGGAGAAGGGCTTGCGGCAGCTCACAGACGAGGGTGTGGCGCAGCTGTTTACCCAGCATGGCGGCAACCGGAAGATCATCGGTTGCGTGGGCGACCTGCAATTTGAAGTGATTCAATACCGCCTGCTGCAGGAGTATGGGGCTTCGGTTAACTTCGTGCCGCTGGCCTTTTACAAAGCCTGCTGGATCACAGGTGAGAAAAAGAAGATTGAAGATTTTGTCCGTTTTAAGCAGGCTAATGTGATGGAGGATAAAGACGGGCACCTTGTTTACCTGGCGCAGAGCGAATGGTTCCTGAATACGGAACGACAGAACAACCCGGATATTGAATTCCACTTTACCAGCGAGTTCTAGCTATGGCGCGGCAGATCTGATATAGCAAAAAGAGGTAAGAAAGCTGTTTTTTGATATGGTTGCCTTTTTTTGCTGCGCTTGCCTTTTGGAACATCAGTGTAGCAAGCAATGACCGCCATGGCTCCGTTCCGGTTTTGAATGGCATGAACGTGTTCCTGTTAATTCCTTATTGGGGCGCCTGCCTGGTGTATTCGCTGGTCTTATTTGTATTCCTGAGAGACGGTCAACGATTTTGGCGTTTCCCTGTATTTATAATGCTGCAATGGCTATGGCTTGTGTATGATCAGGGAGCGGACGCTCTTGGCTTTGTCCGGGACACCTGGCCAGAAACCCTAAAAACGGCAACTTTGCCATGGATTACAGAATATGGATTTTTCTGAAGCTGTCATAAAAGGAGTATTATTGGGGCTGTTTATGGCGATTTCGGTGGGGCCTACGCTTTTTGCCGTGATCCGCTACAGCATGCACCATAGCTACAAAGCCGGTATTGCCTTTATCCTGGGCGTATCGGTCAGCGATATTATCTACGTAGTGCTGGCCAATATTGCGACCAACTGGCTTCAGTTCCTGGAAGATCATCAGCGTATAGTGGGCTATATCGGCTCCAGCTTATTCATCGTGATGGGGCTTGCCAGCCTGCTGCGTAAATACAAGCCCCGGAGGCCCAAGCAGGGTAAGGCATTGGACATCAGCGCCGGCGCCTATTTTAAAATATGGGGCACCGGCTTTTTGATGAACGCCCTTAACCCGGCTGTGATCCTGTTGTGGGTGGGTGCCGCGATCTCGGTCGCCGGCGCCACGATAGCCCCCCGGGCCGTGTTCTTCGGCGTGTGCCTGGCCATTGTGCTGGGTTTTGATATGATCAAGGTCTTCCTGGCCGATAAGATCCGCCGCCAGCTCACACTGCGCCGCATTATGTACCTCAACCGCATTTCGGCCATTTGTATCCTCGTCTTCGGCTTCATCCTCCTGGCCAAGATCTATTTCAATATCGAGCTGAGCCACTAAGCTATTCCGGGGCGGCCTCCGGCAGAGATTAGGGTAATTGGAAAATACTGCCGTAACTTTGCATTTTCTGTACCCGAAATTGAAAATGGAAGTTTGAAATCCACGATTAAGTTTCATTAAATCTTAATTTATTTCATGCTGAACACTATTGAAGAAGCATTAGAAGACATCAGGCAGGGCAAGCTTGTGATCGTCGTTGACGACGAGGACCGGGAAAATGAGGGCGACTTTGTTACTGCTGCCAGGAATGTGACCCCCGAGATCATCAATTTCATGTCGAAGCATGGCCGCGGGCTCATCTGCGCGCCCATTACCGAAGAACGGGCTGCCGCGCTCAACCTCAATTTAATGGTGGAGAACAATACCGTGCTGCACCAGACACCTTTCACCGTTTCGGTCGATCTCATCGGGCAGGGCTGTACTACCGGTATTTCGGCGCATGACCGGGCCAAGACCGTACAGGCGCTGATCGATCCCAATACCCGCCCGGAAGACCTTGGGCGCCCGGGGCATATCTTTCCCCTGCGTGCCAAGCCCGGCGGCGTACTGCGCCGCATCGGGCATACGGAGGCTACTGTCGACCTGGCTCGCCTGGCCGGTATGGAGCCCGCCGGTGTGCTGGTAGAGATCATGAACGATGATGGCACCATGGCCCGCCTGCCGCAGCTGGTGGAGATCGCGAAACAATTTGACCTGAAGATCATTACCATCAAAGACCTGATCTCCTACCGCCTGGAAAAAGAAAGCCTGATCGAGGAAGAGGTACGGGTGCACATGCCCACCAAGCATGGTGACTTTGAGCTGGTGGCGTTCCGGCAAAAGAATACCGGCGAGCAGCACCTGGCCCTGATCAAAGGTAGCTGGACAGAAGACGAGCCGGTATTGACACGGGTGCATAGCTCCTGCTTTACCGGCGATATCCTGCATTCGCTCCGTTGCGACTGCGGCGAGCAATTGCAGGCCGCGATGGAAATGGTGGAACGCGAAGGTAAGGGCTGTGTGCTCTACATGAACCAGGAAGGCAGGGGCATAGGCTTGTTCAATAAGCTGAAAGCCTATAAGCTGCAGGAAGAGGGTAAAGACACGGTAGAGGCGAACCTGGCGCTTGGCTTTAAGATGGATGAACGCGATTATGGCGTAGGTGCGCAGATCCTGCGCCACCTGGGTATCACCAAGTTGCGCCTGATGAGCAACAATCCACGCAAACGCGCAGGATTGCTGGGCTATGGCATCGAGATCGTCGATACCGTGCCCATCGAAATTAAGCCCAACGAATACAATGAATTTTATCTCAAAACCAAAAGGGATAAGCTGGGGCATGAGATATTGAAATAACCGGCGTCAATTCATACGCAAAACGGAGCTATGGTATCATAGCTCCGTTTTGCGTATACGGTCGTGGCTACTCCTCAGCGGCTGCTACGCATAGCTTTCACCACTTTCAGGCTTTTGTCGTTGCGGTATTGTTCGTACTCTGGGCTGCCCTTGGCAACAAGGGCTATTTTTCCTTCGGTATCGCAATGCAGGCCCCAGCCGTACCTTTTGGTGAGGGGTGACGCGCGGAAGCAAGGCTGGCCTTTGGAAAAGAAGGCTTCTCTTGCTGTTTTCCATTCGCTTTGGGGAAGATTATTTTTTTCGGCATGGACCCGGAACAGCACATCATCGGAAGTGTAGCGGTAGGGATGCCTTATGATCAGCTCGAATTCAATAGTAGCCACCGATCTTTTATCGCCTTTTTGCGGTGGTATCTCACCTTCGGTGGCAGGGCAGTCTTCAGCAGCTTCGATAAAGGTGTCCGTATAATTGGTGGTATGCAGCTTCATGCTTATCCGTATAAAGGTCGGATACAAATTTAAGCCTTCGCGAGTAAAGCCGGCAGGCGCTAATCTTCTTTTCCGAAAAAGAAAGATATTTGCAGCCGACTCATGAAATTGCTGTTTACCGCCAATCGCTTCCCGTACCCGCCCTACCGTGGTGATAAGCTCAAGATCTATCACCTGGCCAAAAGGCTGGCCGCCCGTCATGAACTGCACTTAGTGACCTTTCTGCAGGATAAAACAGACCTGCAATACCTGCCGGAGCTGCAGCGGATCTTCAAAGAAATCCACCTGGTACCCCTGAGCCGCCTGCAGTCCTATGGTAACAGCCTGATGGCATTTTTTCACAAGGAACCTTTCCAGGTGCGTTACTTCCATTCAAAAGCAATGGCGGAAAAAATAACCTGGCTGCGGCAGCAGCATCGTTATGACGCGGTGCATGTGCAACACCTGCGGATGGCGCAATACTGGGCAGATTACAAAGACACGCCCCGTATTCTCGACCTGCCCGATGCTTATTCGCTGTACTGGAAGCGCCGGGTGAACGGAGCCAGAGGCCTGCTGAAGGCTTTTAACCGAATGGAGCAGCGGCGCGTTTCGGCATATGAGCAGGTATTGAAGGCCTACGAGTTGTCGCTGGTCTGCTCGCGCGAAGACCTGAGCTACCTGGAGCAGGAGCAGGGGATCGGCAATGTGCGGCTGCTGCCCAATGGGGTGGACCTGGATACTTTCTCGGCAGATGCGCACGACTATACCCAAAATAAAACCATCCTGTTTACCGGCAATATGGATTATGCGCCCAACGTAGACGCAGTCCTTTACTTCGTCCGGGAGATCTTCCCACTAATCCGGGAGCAGGCGCCTGGCGTCGAATTCGTGATCGCGGGGCAACGCCCGGTGAAGAAAGTGCAGGCGCTGGCCGCCGCCGATATCCGGGTCACCGGCTTTGTGAAAGACCTGGCCGAATGGTATGCCCGTGCGGCGATTGTGGTCGCCCCGCTGCGTTTTGGCGCCGGCACACAGAACAAGGTATTGGAGGCCATGGCGATGGGCGTGCCTGTGGTGAGCCGCAACATCGGCTTCAACGGGCTCAACATTGCTTCGGGCGAAGGCGTGGTACTGGCTACCGAAACACAATCTTTTGCCGATACCTGCCTGGCCTTGCTGCAATCGCAGGACTACCGGCAACAAGTAGGAGCGGCCGGTCGCCAGGCGATCCGCAGCCAGTTTGACTGGAACGTAGTGGCGGTCTTGCTGGAGCAATATTTTATGGAGATCACGGGCGCCTGAAACCGGTGTTTTTCCTTGATACCGGGCCTTATCAACCTCTTAACGACGGGGGCCTCGACATATCGATATATCGGCTTAACTTTGCAGCCCTATGCAAAACACATTCGATACCGCCCTCCCGCTGGCGATCGGCAGCGATCATGCCGGTTTTCAATACAAAGAGCAGCTGAAAGCCTGGCTTACAGGCCTGGGCTGGACCGTAGAAGACAAGGGTACGCACTCCACTGATTCCACTGACTATCCCGACTATGCCCATCCGGTAGCACAGATGGTAGAGGAGGGTAAGGCGGCGGCTGGCATCCTGATCTGCGGCAGCGGCAATGGTGTGTGCATGACCGCCAACAAGCACCAGGGCGTCCGCGCGGCACTTTGCTGGAACGAAGAGCTGGCGACGCTGGCCCGCCAGCACAACAATGCCAATGTGCTGTGCATGCCCGAGCGCTTTGTCGATTATACCGTGGCGCAAAAGATGACTGAGCTTTTCCTGTCCACCCCTTTCGAAGGCGGCCGCCACGAGCGCCGTGTTGAAAAGATCCAAGGCAGCTAAAGCCGCAACCTTTTTCCTTCCAATCGCTAAACGGCATATTCCTTGAGTATCATCGATAAATTCCTGGCCAAGCGGAACGGTGGCAATCCCACGGCCGAGATGGGCTTCACCGATCATATCGAAGCACTGCGTTGGCACCTGGTCAGGGCACTGATCGCGATCATCGCCGGTGCGCTGATCGTTTTTTTTAATATTGATTTCGTTTTCCAGAAGATCATCCTGGGGCCGGCCAATAACGATTTTATCTCCTACCGACTCCTGTGCCAGTTCGGAAAGTCGATAGGCGTAGATGCGCTTTGCATGGATCCGCTGAAGATCAAGTTCCAGAACAACGAGCTTTCAGGCCAGTTCATGATGAGCTTCTCCGTATCCTTTATGCTGGGCTTTATCCTGGCCTTCCCCTATGTTTTCTGGGAATTCTGGAAGTTTGTCAAGCCGGCGCTTAAGCCCGGCGAGCTCAAATATGCGCGCGGTATCGTCTTCTGGTCCTCGCTGCTGTTCTTCATCGGCGTGTTTTTTGCCTATTTCCTGATTGCACCGTTCACGATCAATTTCTTTGCCAATTACCAGCTTAGCCCGCAGTTTGAGAACATTATTACGATCACGAACTACTACGATACCATGAGCGACCTCATCCTGGGGCTGGGCATTGTATTCGAGCTGCCGATCATTGTTTATTTCCTCTCGCGGGTCGGCATCCTTACGCCTAAATTTATGCGCGACCAGCGCCGTATCGCCATTGTGGTGATCATGGTAATTGCCGCTGTGATCACGCCGCCCGACTGGTTCAGCATTTTCCTCGTCGCCATACCCCTGGTGCTGCTGTATGAAGCAGGCATTATCGTCAGCGCTCGTATCCTGAAAGAGAAAAAGCTTAAGGAGAAAGAAACCCTGGACTGGTAGTTGCCGTTGCAGGTGAAGTTTATACCGGGGAAGCCGGTCGTTCTAGCAGGACGACCGGCTTCTTTTTTATGTGAGCCATCGGACAAAATCGTCTTTGCCGGCCGGGATGGCTGTTTTTGTTAATTTTTATCCCGGGCGAAAAAAAGGAATTCATAATCCCTGCCGCATTATTTACCTTTGACACTCTTTTAGTTGCACTACATTCATTATGAAGAAAAAAATTGCGTTGGTTGCCGGCGGCTATTCCGGAGAATATGTGATATCCCTGGGCACCGCGAAAACGATAGAGCAAAACCTGGATACGGAACAATATGAAGTATACAAGATCATAATCGACCGTAATGAATGGTACCACGAAACCACAGCGGGCGATAAGGTTATCGTCGATAAGAATGATTTCTCCCTGCAACTGAACGGGGGAAAGGTAACTTTCGACGCAGCATTTATCGCTGTGCATGGTTCTCCCGGCGAAGATGGCCGCCTCCAGGGCTATTTCGATATGATCGGGCTGCCTTATACCACCTGCAATGCCATCGTATCGGCCCTTACCTTCAATAAGAGCTTCTGTAATAAAGTGCTGAAGGATTATCATATCGTTCATATCGCCAATTCGGTGGTGCTGTACAAAAGCCAGCCCTACTCGCTGGGCGCGATCATGGAAAGCCTGAAGCTGCCGGTGTTTGTAAAGCCCAATGAGAGTGGCTCGAGCCTGGGTGTCAGCAAGGTAACCAGCCCCGAACAGCTGATGGGCGCTATCGATAAAGCATTTGCCGAGGATAACCAGGTGCTGATCGAGGAATTTATCGAAGGCCGCGAATTAACGATCGGTGTTTATGCGTTGAAAGGAAAGATACATACCTTGCCGCCGACCGAGATCGTCAGCAAGAACGATTTCTTCGACTACGAAGCAAAATATACGCCTGGTGTTACCAATGAGATCACCCCGGCTGTTATCGATCATGATGTGCTGATGCAGCTGAACCGGAAAGCCGAAGGTATATACCAGCATCTCAATTGCAGGGGCATCGTGCGCATGGACTTTATCTTGCATAAAAAGACGAATGACCTGTTCTTCCTGGAAGTGAACACAATGCCCGGACAAAGCGAAAACAGCATTGTGCCGCAGCAGGTGCGCGCCGCCGGCCTGAACCTGAAGACCTTTTACGGCAACCTGCTGCAGGAAGTGCTGGCAGGGTAGCATCCTATGCATGATACGATTGCTATCCCGGTTTAAACCGGAGAAAATATAAGTACAAAACATGTCGAAACCGTTTCATAAAAGCCTGCTCGGAACCCTTATTATCATCGCGCTGATCTGTATCGGTATCTACTGGCTTTTTTTCGCCTCGCTGGGCTGGATCACAGGGCATGGTAAAGAGCTGTCCGTACCGTCTTTGAAAGGCAAGAACCTGAATGAAGCACTGAAAGTGCTGGAGGGCGCCGGTTTCGAAGTGGACCTCGATTCCACTTACAGTCCCGATCAAAAGCCGCTGGTCATACTTGATCAGCAGCCCGAGGGTGGCGCCACGGTAAAAAACGGGCGTACGATCTTCCTGATCTACAATCGTGTAAGCCCGCCTAATACCCGGATGCCCAACCTGGTCAACATGTCGTACCGCAGTGCGGAAATGTTGCTGAAAAGCAGCAAGCTTCTCCTTGGCGATACCATTATGAAACCCGATATGGCCCAGGGCGCTGTGCTGAGCCAGCTGCTGAACGGCAAGGAGATTGCGGCCGGCACACAGATCCCGCAGGGAAGCAAAATATCGCTGGTCATCGGCGACGGACTGGGTAACAAGCAGATCAATGTCCCAGACCTGAGCGGTATGACCTATCCCGAGGCCATCGCAGTGCTGAGCGGCTCCAACCTGAATTATTCTGCTGTATTCGACGGTACCATCAGCGATACGACTACAGCCGTGATCTACCTGCAGCAACCCGAGGCTTTCAACGAATTCAACGAGCCCAATAAAATACAGGAAGGGGACAATGTCGATATCCGTATCAAGCAGAGTATAGAAAACGGCGAATAGCTATACCGCGATTAATACCAGCAAAGAAGGCGGCCCTTGGGCCGCCTTCTTTGTTACAATGCTTTTTTTATTGCCGGCCTATTGCTTTTCTCTGGGCAGATTCACTTCCATCTTCGGTTTCGTCATAGGGCGTATGTCCCTGTTTCTTTCGATCACTTTTTCATTCGCTTTCTCAACAAGAGGCATGGCTACCGGTCTGCTGAAGGCTTCTTTATCGGCAAGCTTTTCATCGCCAAGGTAATTCCAGCGGATACCGGTAGCATAGCGGTTAAACACTTTCTGTACGGTTTCCAGGGGAATACCCTGCAGGTCGCTCAGCATGGTCTCTTCATCTTTCCAGGTACCGTTGATCTCGGCAGTTCCCAGCGAGTAGGCCATGGAGTAGGTCGATTGTTTGCCCATAAAATAAGAAGTGGCAAACTGGGCCTTGGCATCACGCAGGTCGGTTTCGGTAAAGCCGTTGTTGTGCAGCCTTTTCACTTCGTTGACCATAACATCTACAGCCTCTTTGGGCTTCGTAGTCGTTACGTAGATGGCGGAATAAGGCTTGAACGTAGCCACAGCATAGGCTGAGGGGGCATAGGACAAATTTCTTTTGGTACGCACTTCCTCAAACAGCTTGTCGTAGAGGATCTGGAAGCCCAGGTTGAAAGCATAGCTTTCTTTCTTGTTCTTCAGAGAAGGTGCGCCCATAATGCCCTGGATATAATTGGTAGCCAGGTTGCGTTCCACCGTGTTCAGGCTGTTGCTGTTGAAGGTTGATTCTTCTGCAGCCGGCAGCTGCACCGGCGCAGCAGGTAGGGTGCCGAATGCTGCTGCGACCTGCTGTTTCAGGGCATTGATGTCGAGGTTGCCCACCACCACCAGCAACATCCTGTTCTTGTTGAGCAGCGTATTGTAATAGTAGTCCCTGGCCTGCTCTCGGGTCAGCTGCTCCATGGTCGATGCATTGCCGCCGGGGCGATAGGCATAGCGGCTGCCGGTAAAGGCATTATCCAGCGACATACGGTTGAGCATCGCATCGGGATCGCTGTCGCGTTCCTTGATACCGCTGATCAGCTTTTGCCTGGTAATGGCAAATTCCGCCGCCTCGAAAGCCGGGCTCAGCACGGCCTGGCTGAACAGGCGCCAGCCTTCGCTGAAATAAGGTTTTACGCAGGACAGGCCGATATAGCTGTAATCGTAGGAGGCGTCGCTGCCGATACTTACGCTGTATTTGTCGGCAAGGTCGCGGAACTGGTCTTTGGTCAGCTCCCTGGTGCCGCAGGCTACCGCAGCATTCAGGGCGAGGTCTTCTATGCCCTGCCGGGAAGCATCGTAGTTGGCTGTGCCGCCTTTGTAGAACATCACCGCACTGACGGCATATTTATCGGAATGCCTGAAGATCACCTTCAGGCCGTTTACGTCAAACTCCGTGGTTTGGGCATACGCTCCGATACCGGTTAAGGCTATCATCAGGAACGTAAAGCAGAACTTTATTTTCATTATAGCATATTTTAGGATAAATAAATGATTTGAATGCATGTCTCATCAGCTTTTCCAGAAGGAAGAGGGGTTCAGCTTACCTTTCTCGGCGGCATTGATCAGCAGGCCTGCGCTGTAATGCTTGTCCTTGATATATTTCTTTACATAGTTCTTGATATCGTTCCTGGTCACCTTTTTCAGGTTGGGAATATAGTCGTACATATAATCAAGATCGGCGCTGCACCACCAGTAAGCAATGGAGTGGGGCAGGCTGCTGGCGATATCGTATCCTTGCAGGGTCTGGATCTCCAGCTTGCGCTTGGCGGTTTCCAGCTGTTCGTCGGTAATGTAGCCATCGGTGTCCCAGAGGCTCACCTGCTTCTTTACTTCCGCAAGGCATTCGGCCAGCTTATCGGCCACGGGCACTACCTGCAGGGTAATAGGACCGGTGTGCTTCAAAGTCTCGTAGCCGAGCGATGCCTGCAGGGCAAGGCCTTTATCCACGAGGTTCTTCTGCAGCTGAGAAGAATTCTGGGAAAGGATATATGAGAATACATCGGCCACATGGGTATCGTACCGGCCGCTGCGGGTATCGGGGCCCAGCCAGCAGAACATCATAAAGGGCACGGAAGCGATCGGCGATTCCGTAATGAAATAATCGGTCTTGCTCAGCGGTTTGAATTCGGGAACCGGCCATTTCTCAAAAGGATCGAAGCCCGAGGGTTTCCAGTCGCTGTACAGGTTCTTTACTTTTTCCAGCACTTCGGTATGGCTCACATCGCCGCTGATGATCAGCATGGAATTATTGGGCCAGTAATATTTGTTCTTGATGGTATTCATCTTTTCCGGCGTGGCCGTATTGATGATATTGTGGTCACCGATCACATTCTTGCGGCTGTAGAGCTCGCCCCAGAGCGAATGGTTCATTGCGTCGAGCAAAGGAAAGTAGGGATTGGATTCGTTGCGCTGGAATTCACCGTCTACCACCACATTTTCCTTTTTCATTTCTTCAGCCAGGAAAAGGGGGTAGCGGATAGCCGAATTCATGAAGGAGAGGCCCTGGTCCAGGTTGGTCCTGGGCAAAGTGAAAAAGTAGTTTACTCTTTCTTCGCTGGTGGTGCCGTTAAAAGAGATGCCCAGCTCGCGCACGCGTGCCATGTATTGTTCCTGGCTGGGATAGTCTTTGTTGGCCTTAAAGAACATGTGCTCGTACAAATGGCTGAGGCCGTTGAATTCCGCTGGTTCGGTGTAGGAACCGTTGCGGGTAGTGATCTCGACGGTAACCAGGGGAACGGAATGGTCTTCTACCACGAGGACCTCGAGTCCGTTATCCAGCTTGGCCGGGAAAAAATTGGCGGGGCGCTGCGCCGAAAGCTGGGCGCCGCAAAGCCCCGTAAGGCTTAGGGTAAGCAAAGGTTTGATCAACATTAATTCCAGTGTTTAAGGTGAATAATCAATTGCGTGGTAGCGTCTTCGAATGAGCAAAGAAAAGGAATTCCCTCTTCCCCAAAAGGGTGAGATTTGCGAATAATCAGGGAAAAGAGATACCTAAAAACGCTGTTACAGAGGTGGTGATGCTTGTATAAAAAATGGCTGCCTTACCGGCTATTTCTGGAGTGAATATCCTGTATTATATTTAGCATCCTGAATCAGTGGATTTTGATAATTTAACTTTTTAACAACAGTTATTTGATTTAAATAACTAAACGTTAACCTAAATTTTATACAATTTAATGTTAAATTTGAATTGATTCTTGCTTAAGTTCGAAAAATTTGCTCATTAAAAATATGTTCCTTAATTTTGCTGTCCCTTAATCGGGAAAACGTACGTGCAAAATCTCTTTTGGTCCGGAATTTTTAAATTTTATTGGTAAACCTATTTCAAAAAGTAAAGCGCTTTTTGAGGTGGGATTATTTTGTCTTTTACAAAATCGGTGTAAAATACTATGTCTAACGTAACAAAACGCACACAATCAGGCCGTGTGAACTTTGCCAAGATCCACGATGTGGCAGACACGCCTGATCTGTTGGCCATTCAGCTTCAGTCTTTCCAGGATTTCTTCCAGCTCGAAACCACGCCCGATAAGCGTGACGTAGAGGGACTGTTCCGCGTGTTCAAGGAAAACTTTCCTATCACCGACACCCGCAACATCTTTGTGCTGGAGTTTCTCGATTACTTTATCGACCCGCCCCGCTACACCATCGAAGAGTGTATGGAGCGTGGCCTGACTTATTCTGTTCCGCTGAAAGCCAAGCTGCGTCTGAGCTGTAATGATGAGGAGCACGTTGACTTCGAAACCATCGTTCAGGATGTGTTCCTGGGTAATATCCCTTACATGACGCCCCGCGGTACTTTCGTGATCAACGGCGCCGAGCGTGTAGTGGTTTCCCAGCTGCACCGTTCTCCCGGTGTGTTCTTCGGACAGAGCACGCACCCCAACGGTACCAAGATCTACTCTGCCCGTGTGATCCCTTTCAAGGGCGCCTGGATGGAGTTTGCTACCGATATCAATAATGTGATGTACGCTTACATCGACCGTAAGAAGAAATTCCCGGTAACGACCCTGCTGCGTTCCATCGGCTACGAGAACGATAAGGACATCCTGAACCTGTTCGGTATGGCTGATGAGGTGAAGGCCGACCGCAAATCGCTTGAAGCCAATATCGGTCGTCGCCTGGCCGAACGCGTACTGCGCAGCTGGACGGAAGACTTCGTGGACGAAGATACCGGTGAGGTGGTATCCATCGAGCGTAACGAGGTGATCCTCGAGCGTGACAGCGTGCTGAGCGAAGAGCATGTGGATACCATCATCGAAATGGGCGCCGAATCCATCTATATCCAGAAGGAAGAGCTGAGCGGCGACTACTCCATTATCTACAATACCTTAAATAAAGATACCTCCAACTCTGAGCTGGAAGCGGTGCAGCACATCTATCGTCAGCTGCGTGGCAGCGATGCACCCGATGATGAGACCGCCCGTGGCATTATTGAAAAGCTGTTCTTCTCCGACAAGCGTTATGATCTCGGTGAAGTAGGCCGTTACAAGATCAACCGCAAGCTGGAGCTGGACCAGGACAACGATAAAAAAGTACTGTCCAAGGAAGATATCATTGCGATCATCAAATACCTGGTAAGGCTGTCGAACGGTAAAGCGGAGATCGACGATATCGATCACCTCAGCAACCGCCGCGTGCGTACTGTGGGTGAGCAGCTGTATGCCCAGTTCGGTGTAGGTCTGAGCCGTATGGCCCGTACCATCCGCGAGCGTATGAACGTGCGGGACAACGAGGTGTTTACACCCATCGACCTGATCAACGCCCGTACCCTGAGCTCCGTGATCAACTCGTTCTTCGGTACTTCCCAGCTGAGCCAGTTCCTGGATCAGACCAACCCGCTTTCCGAGATCACGCACAAGCGTCGTATCTCCGCCCTCGGACCAGGTGGTCTGAGCCGTGAGCGTGCGGGCTTTGAGGTACGTGACGTTCACTATAGCCACTACGGCCGCCTGTGTACGATCGAAACGCCGGAAGGTCCGAACATCGGTCTGATCTCTACCTTGTGCGTGCACGCCAAGATCAACGATATGGGCTTTATCGAAACACCTTACCGTAAAGTAAAAGATGGTAAAGTGGACCTGAAGCACGAGATCTACCTGAGCGCCGAAGAAGAAGATGATAAGAAGATCGCCCAGGCCAATGTGCCGCTGGACGAAAAAGGTAAATTCCTGGAAGAAAAGATCAAATCCCGTGAAACCGGCGACTTCCCGATCCTGGAACCCGAAGAAGTGGAATACATGGACGTGGCGCCCAACCAGATCGTGGGCCTGTCTGCTTCCCTGATCCCCTTCCTCGAGCATGACGATGCCAACCGTGCCCTGATGGGTTCGAACATGCAACGTCAGGCAGTACCGCTGATCCGCCCCCAGGCACCGATCGTAGGTACCGGCCTGGAGGCCAAAGCGGCGCGTGATGCCCGTATCCAGATTCATGCCGAAGGTAAAGGTGTGGTAGAATATGTGGATGCCAACGAGATTCACGTACGCTACGATCGCAGCGAAAAGCAACGCCTGGTGTCCTTCGAGGATGACCTGAAAATATACAAACTGACCAAGTACAAGAAGACCAACCAGAGTACCAGCATCAACCTGAGCCCTGCGGTACGGAAAGGTCAGAAAGTGGTGGAAGGCGACTTCCTCACTCAGGGTTATGCTACCCAGAACGGTGAGCTGGCCCTGGGCCGCAACCTGAAAGTGGCATTTATGCCCTGGAAAGGTTACAACTTCGAGGATGCGATCGTGATCAACGAAAAAGTGGTACGCGAAGATCTCTTTACTTCCGTGCACATTGACGAATACGAACTGGAAGTACGCGATACCAAGCTGGGTGAAGAAGAACTGACTGCCGATATCCCCAACATCTCTGAAGAGGCGACCAAAGACCTCGACGAGAACGGTATTATCCGTATCGGCGCACATGTGAAGGAAGGCGATATCCTGATCGGTAAGATCACGCCTAAAGGCGAAAGTGACCCGACACCTGAAGAGAAGCTGCTCCGCGCGATCTTCGGCGACAAAGCCGGTGATGCGAAAGACGCTTCCCTGAAGGCCTCTCCCTCTGTGGAAGGGGTGATCATCGGCAAGCAGCTGTTCCAGCGTGCCAAGAAAGATAAGAATGCGAAGGTGAAGGAGAAAGGTGAACTGGAGAAGATTGAAAAAGTGCATACGCAGAATACCGACGAGATCAAGAAGCTGCTGCTGGAAAAACTGTCCGTGCTGCTGTCCGACAAGGCCTCTGCAGGGGTGACCAACACCTATGGCGAGCCGGTGATCAGCAAAGGCGGTAAGTTCTCGACCAAGGTGCTGAACTCTGTTGACTTCCAGAGCGTGAATCCCCTGGGATGGACCGGCGAAGAAGAAACAGATGCCCTGGTGAATCAGCTGCTGCACAACTACAACATCAAGTATAACGAAGAGCTGGGCCGTTACAAGCGTGAGAAGTTCAACCTGTCTATCGGTGATGAGCTGCCCACAGGCGTGCTGAAGCTGGCTAAAGTTTACCTGGCCGTGAAGCGTAAGCTGAAGGTAGGAGATAAGATGGCCGGTCGTCATGGTAACAAGGGTATTGTAGCCAAGATCGTACGTGCGGAAGACATGCCGTTCCTGGAAGACGGAACCCCGGTAGATATCGTGCTGAACCCGCTGGGTGTACCTTCGAGGATGAACCTTGGACAGATCTACGAAACCATCCTGGGATGGGCAGGCGAAAAGCTCGGACTGCGTTTTGCCACGCCGATCTTCGATGGCGCTTCTTCCGACGAGATCAAGCATTATATCGAAGACGCCGGCCTGCCGAGCTTCGGACACACTTACCTGTATGACGGTGAGACCGGCGACCGCTTCCACCAGAAAGCAACCGTGGGTATTATCTATATGATCAAGCTGCACCACATGGTGGATGATAAGATGCACGCCCGTTCGATCGGACCTTACTCGCTCATCACGCAGCAGCCCCTGGGTGGTAAAGCCCAGTTTGGTGGCCAGCGTTTCGGTGAGATGGAGGTGTGGGCGCTCGAAGCCTACGGCGCCTCTAATATCCTGCAGGAACTGCTGACCATTAAGTCGGATGACATTGTGGGCCGAGCCAAAGCTTACGAATCTATCGTGAAAGGCGATAACATTCCGAAAGCCGGTATACCCGAATCGTTCAATGTATTGGTGCACGAGCTTCGTGGCCTGGGCCTTGAGCTGACCTTCGACGCAGAGAAAGCATAAAATTACCGATAAGCGGCGGGTGAAATACCCGCCGCCCATTCAAAACCTATTTTTTTAATTCATTTTTGAGCGGGTTGCCGGCCCTGGTTTGCAGCCCCAATACTCAAATTTCAATATCGATAAAATGGCCATTAAAAAAGACAACCGTCCCCGTTCAGGTTTCGATAAGATCACGATCAGCCTGGCTTCTCCCGATGGGATACTGGACCGTTCCTACGGCGAGGTGTTGAAGCCCGAAACCATCAACTATCGTACCTATAAGCCTGAACGCGATGGTCTTTTCTGTGAAAAGATATTCGGACCGGTAAAGGACTACGAATGTTATTGCGGAAAGTACAAGCGTATCCGTTACAAGGGTATCGTTTGTGATCGTTGTGGTGTGGAAGTAACAGAGAAGAAAGTACGCCGTGAGCGCATGGGCCACTTGAAGCTGGTGGTGCCCGTAGTGCATATCTGGTATTTCAAAAGCCTGCCCAATAAGATCGGTTACCTGCTGGGCTCCAGCTCCAAAAAGCTGGAAAGCATCGTGTACTACGAGCGCTATGTGATCGTGCAGGCCGGTGAAGCAGAAGAGCTGATCCGCCAGAAGCTGAATATGAAAGACAGCGAAGACACCTATATGGCTTTGCTGTCGGAAGATGAATACCTGGACATTGTTGATGCATTGCCCAAGGAAAACCAGTTCCTGTCTGACGATGATCCCAACAAGTTCATCGCGAAGATGGGCGCAGAAGCCGTACAAGACCTGCTGAGCCGCCTGAATCTAGACCAGCTGTCCTACGACTTGCGTAATGCTGCTGCCAACGAAACTTCCCAGCAGCGTAAGCAGGAAGCCCTGAAGCGCCTGGGCGTGGTGGAAGCTTTCCGCGATGCCAATACCCGCGTGGAGAACAAGCCCGAGTGGATGGTGATGCAGTATATCCCCGTGATTCCGCCCGAGCTGCGCCCGCTGGTGCCCCTCGACGGTGGCCGTTTCGCTTCTTCCGATCTGAACGACCTTTACCGTCGTGTGATCATCCGCAACAACCGTCTGAAAAGGCTGCTGGAAATTAAAGCACCCGAGGTGATCCTGCGTAACGAAAAACGTATGCTGCAGGAAGCCGTGGATTCCCTGTTCGACAACAGCCGTAAATCCAATGCCGTTAAGGCTGAGGGTGGCCGCGCGCTGAAATCCCTTTCCGATGTGCTGAAAGGTAAGCAGGGTCGTTTCCGTCAGAACCTGTTGGGTAAACGCGTGGATTACTCCGGCCGTTCGGTGATCGTGGTAGGGCCTGAAATGCAGCTTCACGAGTGTGGTATCCCCAAAGATATGGCAGCCGAGCTGTTCAAGCCGTTCATCATCCGCAAGCTGATCGAAAGGGGTATCGTAAAAACCGTGAAGAGCGCCAAGAAGCTTGTTGAGCGTAAAGAAGCCGTAGTTTGGGATATCCTGGAAAATGTGCTGAAAGGCCACCCGGTGCTCCTCAACCGTGCCCCTACGCTGCACAGGCTTTCTATCCAGGCTTTCCAGCCCCGTATGATCGAAGGTAAAGCCATCCAGCTGCACCCGCTCGTATGTTCTGCGTTCAACGCCGACTTTGATGGTGACCAGATGGCGGTACACGTGCCTTTGAGCAACGCTGCCATTATGGAAGCCCAGCTGCTGATGCTGGCTTCGCACAATATCCTTAACCCGCAGAACGGTACGCCGATCACTCTGCCTTCACAGGACATGGTACTCGGTCTGTACTACCTGACCAAGGGTAAGAAAACCATGGCCAATGAAGTGATCAAAGGTGAAGGCAAAGCCTTCTACTCCGCCGAAGAGGTGATCATTGCCCATAATGAAGGTCGCGTAGACCTGCATGCCTGGATCAAGGTAAAAGCGATCGTTCGTAACAAAGACGGACAGCTGGAAAACAAGCTGATCGAAACGACCGTAGGCCGTGTGATCTTCAACCAGGTCGTTCCTAAGGACAATGGCTATGTGAATGCGCTGCTGACCAAGAAATCACTGCGTGAGATCATCGGTGCGATCCTGAAAAACACCAATATCCCGCAAACAGTTAAATTCCTTGATGATATCAAGACCCTCGGATTCCGTACGGCATTCCGCGGTGGTCTGTCCTTTAACATCAACGACCTTACCATTCCTGAAGTGAAGGAGCAGTTGGTTGAAGGCGCTCAGGCCGAGGTTGACGAAGTATGGGACAACTACAACATGGGTCTGATCACCAATAATGAACGTTACAACCAGATCATCGACATCTGGTCCCGCGTAGATACCCGCGTTACAGAAACGCTGATCCAGGAAATGGCAACAGACAAGCAGGGCTTCAACTCTGTGTACATGATGCTGGATTCCGGTGCGCGTGGTAGCAAGCAGCAGGTAAAACAGCTGGCCGGTCTGAGGGGCCTGATGGCGAAACCCCGCCGTAGCGGATCTACCGGTTCCGAGATCATCGAGAACCCGATCCTTGCGAACTTCAAAGATGGCCTGAGCGTATTGGAATACTTTATCTCTACCCACGGTGCCCGTAAGGGTCTGGCGGATACGGCCCTGAAAACGGCGGATGCGGGTTACCTGACCCGTCGTCTGGTGGACGTAGCCCAGGATGTGGTGATCAACGAAGAAGATTGTGGCACCCTGCGCGGCCTCGCTACTTCTGCGCTGAAAGACAATGAAGAGATTGTAGAACCACTGTTCGACCGTATCCTCGGCCGTACTTCCCTGCACGATGTGTATCATCCACATACCGAGCAATTGCTGGTATCGGCGGGTACAGAGATCGACGAGGACATTGCCAATGCGATCGAGGACGCCGGTATCGAGACTGTTGAGATCCGCTCGGTGCTGACCTGCGAATCACAACGCGGTTGCTGTGCAAAATGCTACGGTAAGAACCTGGCTACCGGTTATATGGCGCAGAAAGGTGATGCCGTGGGTATCATCGCTGCCCAGTCCATCGGTGAGCCTGGTACACAGCTGACCCTGCGTACCTTCCACGTGGGTGGTACAGCGAGCTCTACCGCCATCGAATCGCAATTGCTGGCCAAGTTCGACGGTACCGTTCAGTTCGACGGTCTGCGTACCACCAAGCATACCAATGACGAAGGCGAAGAAGTGAATGTGGTTATCGGCCGTACCGGTGAAATGAGGATCATGGACATCGAAAACGACCGTCTGCTGATCACCAACAACATCCCTTACGGTTCTACCCTGAAAGTGAAGAACGGTCAGAAAGTGAAGAAAGGCGATCCGATCTGCTCATGGGATCCGTTCAATGCCGTTATCATTTCTGAGATTGAAGGTGCGGTTAATTTTGAAAGCGTTATTGAAGGTATCACCTACCGCGAAGAGGCCGATGAGCAAACCGGTCACCGCGAGAAAGTAGTTATTGAGACCAAGGACAAGACCAAGATCCCTTCTATCCTGGTAGAAGGAAAAGAAAGCAAGACATACAACTTACCCGTAGGTTCGCACATTGTGGTGAACGTAGGTGAAAAAGTAAGGAGCGGCCAGGTGCTGGTGAAGATCCCGCGTGTGATGGGCCGTTCACGAGATATCACCGGTGGTCTGCCCCGCGTAACCGAGCTGTTTGAAGCCCGTAACCCGTCCAACCCTGCTGTAGTGGCCGAGATCGACGGTGTGGTAAGCTTCGGCAACATCAAGCGTGGTAACCGTGAGATCCTGGTAGAGTCTAAAGAAGGTATGGTGAAGAAATATCTCGTACCGCTGTCCCGTCAGATCACTGTACAAGATGGTGACTTTATCAAAGCCGGTAACCCGCTCTCCGATGGTTCTACAACGCCGAGCGATATCCTGGCCATTAAAGGACCTCATGCCGTACAGGAATACCTGGTGAATGAGATCCAGGAAGTATACCGTCTGCAGGGCGTGAAGATCAACGATAAGCACATCGAGGTGATCGTGCGCCAGATGATGCGTAAAGTGCGCATTATCGACCAGGGCGATACCCGCTTCCTCGAAGACGATACCGTAGATAAGAACGACTTTATGGACGAAAACGATTGGATCTTTGACAAAAAGGTAGTGATCGAAGCCGGCGACTCTGAAAAGCTGCACCCGGGCCAGATCGTTACCCTGCGCGAGATCCGCGAAGAGAACAGCGCACTGCGCCGCAGCGATAAGAAAGTGGTGGAATACCGTGACGCCAACCCGGCAACATCGGCTCCCCTGCTGCTGGGTATCACCAAAGCCTCGCTGGGTACACAAAGCTGGATTTCTGCCGCATCGTTCCAGGAAACCACCAAGGTACTGTCTACAGCTGCCATCACCGGTAAATCCGACAACCTGCTGGGTCTGAAAGAGAACGTGATCACCGGCGGCCTTATCCCGGCCGGTACCGGTATCCGCGACTACAACGATATGATCGTAGGTTCAAGAGAAGAATACGAGCTGCTGCTGGCCAACAAGGACGTGCTGGAGTTCGACGAAGAGGAATAATCTCTTCTTTAAAAGAGTAAGCATAAAACCGCAGCGCCCGGCGCTGCGGTTTTTCTTTTTTACCAGCTTAAAGAGACACTGCGATGACTTTTGTTCCGGTATTTTTACTTGCCGCATCGTCTCCCGAAGGGGACGTTGCGGAACGCCGGTGTAAAGAGAGCATCGATGCTAAGAAAGCAGAATCGCTGGGTCCCTTCGGAGACCCTGCGATGAAGAATACGTTTCACTTTATAATAGAAAGCGGGTTTACAGGGTCCGTTGCAAGTTTTGAAAACACACTACAGATACCTTTTGTTTCGGTATTTTAATTTATATCGGTATTATTTGACTTTTATACGCAAATGAATATTTTTGTGCGGACGCGATAAGTCCTTTACCCCGCATTGCAAGCCGACACCTTTCTGTCACCCTGCCAGGAAGATCTCTTGTCTTTGCCCGCCGCCGGAGACACTATGAAGAGAATACTATTGTTGCTTGTATGCCTGCTGCCTTTGGGTCTGTACGCCAGGGAAACTCCCAAAACAGATACGCTGGACCTCGGGAAAGCCGTGCCGGAAACGGTGTACGATGGCTTCGGCTTCAACTTAAACTATGACGAAGGTGAGCAGCACCTCTGGCGCTTCAGCACGAACGACAGCGCCATCTTTGTGAGCGCAGACTATGATGATGCTACCTGGACACTGCATCCATCCCTGTTTCCTGATGAGGAAATGCAGAAAAGGGGCCTCGCCGGCCACACCGGCTGGTTACGCTTGCGGATAAAGGGCGATTCGGCTATGGCAGGCAAACCTGTTGCCCTGGTCTTCAACGGGAATGGTGCTATGGCCGTTTACCTCAATGGTACGCTGATCGGTCGTGCAGGCAACTTTAGCGATAAAGGCAAGGGCAGCTATGTCAGTCTTTCCTCGCGGCCGGTGTTCTTCTCGCTTCCCGCTGCCGGTACTTATGTGCTGTCTGTACGCTACGAGAACAAGGACGCGACGCGGTTTGAAGATCCCAGCTGGGGCTTTTCCCTGGCGATACAAAGGGTAGGCGTTTTTTATCATATGTTCAGGGGCAACCTGATTGTTACCTCTGTAGCGCTTATTGGTGTCGGTATGGTATTCACCACCTTGTTCCTGGTGCATTTCCTGCTTTTTCTTTTTTACCGGAAAGAAATATCCAATCTTTATTTTGCGCTCTTCTGCCTCAGCGCCGGCCTGTTGCTGCTTCTGCTGTATTATGGTTACGTATCAGAACGGGTGTTCCTGCACAATTATACCAATGCTGTTGTCTTGCTGATATGCTGTATCACCAGCTGTTTCTCGCTGACCGCTTTTACCGTCCAACTGTTCAGCCGGAAAAAAGCATTCCTGTGGATCATGCTTGGGCTGAGTGCCGTGGTGACAGCCCTTTCGCTGTCGGATGTTTTTTATAATACCGATTATTCATCGACAGGCATGCTGCTCCTGGTAGTCCTGTCGTTCGGCTATGCCATCGTCCGGATTGTGATCGCGATATTCCGCCGCGTCCCCGGCGCCCTCATCCTGGGTGCAGGTGTGCTGCTCTTTGTCTGTACCTTCCTGGTCCTTTTCCTGCAGGTCATCTTTATGGGCTCCGTTGGGATTAACAACCTGGTATTCCTGTTCTTTGTTCTTGCTGTATTCAGTATTCCCTTGTCCATCTCCTCTTATCTTGCCTGGCGCTTTGCTGCTATCAATAAGAACCTGTCGAAGCAGCTGGTTACCGTGGAACAGCTCTCTTCTGAAAAGCAGGTCATATTGCAAAACCAGAAGGAATCTTTAGAACTGGAGGTAGCTGAACGGACGAAGGAAGTACTGCGGCAAAAAAAGGAGATCGAAGCAGAAAAGCAGAAGTCAGATGAGCTATTGCGAAACATCCTGCCTTCGGAAATTGCAGAGGAGCTGAAGCTACGGGGCGAGTCGAAGGCGCAGCTCTATGATGAGGCATCCGTACTCTTTACTGATTTTGTCAATTTCACCCGCATCTCGGAACAGTTGGGTGTCGAGGAGCTGCTGCAGGAGCTGAACATCAATTTCACTGCCTTTGATCGTATTATGGAAAAGTACGGCCTGGAAAAAATAAAGACCATCGGCGATGCTTACCTGGCAGTCAGCGGCCTGCCCGTAGCGCATCCCCGTCATGCGCAGCTGGCCGTGCTGGCCGCATTGGATATTCTCGATTTCGTCGCTGCCAGGAAGAAGCAGGTGCCCTACGGCCTGGATATCCGGATAGGAATCAACTCCGGCTCCCTGATCGCCGGTATCATTGGTGTCAAGAAGTTTGCTTATGATATATGGGGTGACACGGTCAATACTGCCGCACGCATGGAGCAGAACAGCGAGGCCGGGAAGATCAATATCTCTGAAAATACGTATCAGCTGATCCGTACGGAATTCATCTGTGTGCACCGCGGAAAGGTCGGGGCCAAGCATAAAGGTGATATGGACATGTATTTCGTGGAAAGCAGTATAGACGGGCCGGCACCGGTGCTGTAATTTAAAATGAACGACCTATGAAACCTGTTTTATTTTTGTTCCTGCTGCTGTGGTGCACCGGTTATGCCATGGCGCAGCCATCGGGTAGTGCCGATTACTATGTAACAGGGGAAGTGTATCGTGGCAAAGCCCAGGGCATACCGTTAAACAAGCCCTGGCGGTTTCATGCCGGCGACAGCGTACAGTGGGCCGGCTCCGATTACGACGACAGCCATTGGACAAAGATCAACACCAGCTTTGAAGAAAAGGAAATAAAGACCCTGAAGCAGGCCGGCTTTAAACAGATCGGCTGGTTCCGTACCACGGTCTTTTTTGATTCGGCTGCTATTCAAAAATCGCTGGCCATAAAGATCACCAACAGCGGAGCCATGAGCATCTACCTGAATGGGGTGCTGCTGGATACTTATGGCACTTTTGAACAGAAGGGCAAATCAGTGTATGAAAACCAGGAGCAACCTTTGCTGCTCAATATAAAATCGCCTGGAAAGTATACGCTGGCCGTCCGCTATGAAAATAAAGATGTCTACAAAGACCAGATGATCTTCGTAGATGCAGGGTTTCAGGTGGGGATTACTTCCTCTGAGATAGCAGTATGGAGTGCCTTGAAAGCGTTATATACCCTTTCTGTAATGCTGCTCCCCACGGGTTCTGTTTTCCTCGCTCTTTTTGCGATACATTTCCTTTTGTTCCTCTTCTATAGGGAAGACCGTTCCAATCTTTACTTTGCCTTATTCAATCTCGGTGTGGGCCTTATGCTTATGCTGCTGTTTGTGCTTACCGATACCATAAGCGTGCGCCTGCAGCAGCAACTGAGCCCGGTATGGGTATTCTGTGTGCTGCTGGCTGTATTCGGGCTCAGCACATTTATCAACCACTTGTTCGGCAGCTTCGGCTGGCGCTACCGTATCATCACCCTGCTCAATATCCTTAGTCTTTTTACGTTCATCTTCTTTCTTGACAGCGGTATTATTTCCTATATACCACTGGCTTTATTTTTGCTGGTAGCCCTGGAAACGATCGTGCTCATCATTGTCGCTATCGTGAAAAAGCGGCCCGGCGCCCGTATCCTTGGCCTGGGTATCCTGTTCTTCTTCGGCTCGATCGTCTTTATTGCGGCTGTGGCAGCGATTACCGGCGGCTTCAGCGTCAACGGCAACGACACCTGGGCGCTGGCGCTGATGGCCGTTTTCCTGGTGCTGTTCATTTTCAGCATACCCCTATCCATATCCGCCTATCTCGCCTGGAAGTTTTCCAACACCAATAAAAGCCTGAAGGACCAGGTGGCAGCCGTAGAGCGGCTTTCGGGGGAGAAGCAGACCATTCTCGAGAACCAGAAAGAAGCCCTGGAAATAGAGGTGACAGCCCGTACCCGGGAGGTGCTGCATCAGAAGCAGCAGATCGAGCAGGAAAAGAAGAAATCAGACGACCTGCTGCTCAATATCCTGCCGGCTGAAGTAGCGGAAGAGCTGAAAGAGAACGGCGCTACCAGGGCCCGCTATTTCGATCATGTCTCCGTGCTGTTCACCGACTTCGTCAACTTCACCCATATTGCCGAGCAGCTTACACCCGAGGAGCTGGTGCAGGAGCTGCATGAATGTTTTCGCGGCTTTGATGAGATCATCGAGCGCAATCATATGGAAAAGATCAAAACCATAGGCGATGCTTACCTGGCCGTTAGCGGTATGCCCTCTAACGACGAGCGGCATGCCTATCATGCTGTAAAAGCCGGCCTGGAGATCATCGAATTTATCCAGGCCCGCCAGCAGAAAAAGGCCGCGTTTGAAGTGAGGGTAGGGATCAACTCGGGCTCGCTGGTGGCCGGTATCGTAGGCGTAAAGAAATTTGCCTACGACATATGGGGCGATACCGTCAATATGGCTTCCCGTATGGAAAGCAACAGCGAAGCGGGCAGGGTGAACATCTCCGAGAGCACGCATGAGCTGGTAAAGAACGATTTCAGCTTTACCTATCGGGGAAAGATCCATGCCAAGAACAAAGGTGAGGTGGACATGTATTTTGTACGGAGTAAAAAGTAATATTGCAGCAATGAAGTATTGGATTGTGTTTTTCATAGGGTGCTTATTGCAGGCGACAGGTATGGCGTGCTATGGTCAGCCCGGTGATACAACGGCACAGCGGATTGCGGAGATCAGGAATAAGCTTGCAAGGACCGCCAATGACAGCGCAAAAGCGTATTGGCAGATGGAATTGGGCCGCAGGCTGCTGTCCGGAAAAGCCTATGACGAGGCGATCGCTTCATTTAGACAATCACTCGCCTACCAGGAACGGATAAAAGATTACAGGGCGATCGCAAAGGTGAAAACCAGCATTGCACAGGGCTATAATGTAAGACTGGATACTAAAAATGCATTAGCCTACCTGGAAGAGGCCAGGATAGCGGCGGAGAAAAGCAGCGATAAGCGGCTGCTGGCAACGGGCTATACCAACCTGATCGCTGCTTATAACAGGGCGGGCATTACAGCAAAAGGTTGGGACTATGCCCAGAAGCTGCTGCGCCTGGGACAAACGGAAGACGACGCGAAAATGATGGGTGCCGCTTACTATTATTCCGGTTATTTCTATCATCTGAACGGTAATATGGATAAAGCAATGGAGCAATACGCCGCTGCACTGCATCAATACACCGTAGCCCGGGACACACCGATGATCGCCAGCCTGCAGATCAATATGGGCGAATACTATAACAGCATGGGACAGCTGGATAGTGCGAAGCGTTATTATAACCGTTCGCTGCAAACTTATACCCGCCTGAATGATAAGGCGAAGCTTGCGGCATTATACCTGCGATTGGGCGGGCTTTATACAGCCGGAGATGATGCGAAGAGCATTACAGAGCTGAGCGGTAAAGCGCTCTCACTGGCCAGGGAGCTGGATGATAAAGAGCTGATCGCCTTTTATGGTTTCAATGTGGAGCGTATCCGCTGTGCCGAACTTTTTCAATCGATCGGGCTGGCAAACGGCAAGCCGGCGCCCAGTGCGGCGCAGCGTAAAATACTGGAAGAGGCCATTGGTAAAATGGAAGCTTACGAACAGGATTACCGGAAAGTTACTGTCAACTATGTAGAGCTGGCGCGGATGTCTCAGACGATGTCCTATGTGCGTCAGGCTTTGGGTGACTATGAGGGCGCGCTAAGTGACTATACCGCCTATATTGCTTACAAAGACAGCTTTTCCAGTGCAGACAACCAGAAGCAATTTGCTGCAGTCGAAGCTAAATATGCTTTTGAAAAATCGAGGGATTCTCTTCGCCTGAAAGAAGAGCAAAAGCGGATCGAGCTGGAAAAGGAAATGGAGCTGCATGCGCTCCGGTTCGAATACGACAAGAAGCGTGCCCTGGCCAGAACAGAAGCAGAACGTAAGCAATTGCTGTTTGAAGAAGAGCTGAAAAGAAAAGCTATAGAAACAGAATATGTCCGCAGCAGAGAAGCGGCACAAACGAAATATGAGCAGGGCATAATATTGGCCAAAGCCAATGAAGAAAAGGAACGGGCGCTTTCGCTCGCAAGGCTCAGGAAGTCGCGCAATACCCGGAATATGTCGCTGCTGGGAGCAGGCGTGCTGCTGGTGCTGGCAGGCATTGCAGGATATGGATATGCCCAGAAGCGAAAGGATAACCGGAAGATCGCAGAGGAAAAGAAACGAAGCGATGATCTGCTGCTCAATATACTGCCTGCCGAAGTAGCAGAGGAGCTGAAGTCCAGCGGGCATGCGGTGGCACAGCAATATAACCATACAACCGTCCTGTTCACCGATTTCGTCAGCTTCACCCAGGTGTCGGAGCGGTTGGGCGTACAGGAGCTGGTCAACGAGCTGAATATTTATTTCACTGCCTTTGATGGGATCATGGAAAAACACGGCCTTGAAAAGATCAAAACGATAGGAGATGCTTACCTGGCGGTAAGCGGCTTGCCGGTAGAGAAGGAAGCGCACGCCCGGAACGCAGTAAAGGCAGCGCTGGATATTATTGAATTCGTAACGCGGCGAAAACAAACAGCGGCGAACGGATTGGATATCCGGATCGGGATCAACTCGGGGAGTCTTATCGCCGGCATTATCGGCGTGAAGAAATTTGCTTACGACATATGGGGCGATACTGTGAATACGGCGGCGCGCATGGAGCAAAGCGGCGCGCCGGGCAAAGTGAATATTTCCGGGAGCACTTACGAGCTGGTCAAAGATGATTTCGCCTGTACCTACCGGGGAAAGGTAGATGCCAAAAACAAAGGTGGCATGGATATGTATTTTGTGGAAGGTATAATGTACAGCAATAACTAATTTTATGGATCGCATTCATTGAACACTATAACTATGCAATACGAAAAGGTAAAGACATTTATCCTCGACAAGCTGGCACAGGAGCTGCCACAGCATCTTTCTTATCATAGCGTAGGCCACGTAAAGGATGTTTGCCAGGCGACGGAAGCCATCGCGGGGCAGGAGGGCATTGCAGGCGAAGGCCTTACCCTGCTGCTGACTGCAGCTCTGTTCCACGACTCGGGTTTCCTGTTCGGCGCAGCCGAGCATGAGAAAAAGTCCTGCGAGATTGCCCGGCAATACCTGCCCGGCTTCGGCTATACGCCGGAGCAGATCGTGAAGATAGAAGGCATGATTATGGCCACACGTATCCCGCAAACGCCGCATAACCTGCTGGAGGAGATCCTGGCCGATGCCGACCTGGATTACCTGGGCCGCGACGACTTCTTTACGATCGGTAACCGCTTGTACGATGAGCTGGCCATGTATGGTATCGTCAACGATAGGAACGACTGGAACCGGCTGCAAATCCGGTTCCTGGAAAATCATCATTACTTTACCCAGACGGCGATCCGCAACCGGAAAGCTAAAAAAGACGAACACCTGCAATATATAAAAGCGCAGCTCGATAATGGATAAAACGCATCATTCTTCCCCCGCTTCGATCGTCCAGGATACGGTCTACCTTATCCTGGGCATACTTTCTGCCAGCCTGGGCCTGAAAAGCTTCCTGGTGCCCAATCACTTCCTGGACGGCGGCCTTACGGGTACCTCGCTCCTGCTCCACGAGGTCTTTCACTGGCCCCTGGGCCTGGTGCTTATCCTCATCAATATTCCCTTTATCATCATGGGCGCGGTCCAGGTGGGCAAGCATTTTGCCATTCGTACCTCGCTGGCCGTGATCGGCATAGCGTTGTGCCTGCAGTTTGTACACTTTCCCGAGATCACGCACGATAAGCTGCTGGTTGCGATCTTCGGCGGGTTTTTCCTGGGGCTTGGTATTGGCCTGTCCATGCGCGGCGGCGGCGCCATAGACGGCATTGAGGTGCTGGCTTTATTTACCCTGAAACGAAGCAGCTTCAGTATCACAGAAATTATACTCGGCATGAATATTATCATTTTCCTGATCGCCGGTATTTATATGCGTTTTGAAGTGGCCCTGTATGCGATGCTTACTTACTATGTAGCCAGCCAGACCACCAAGTATGTGATCGAAGGGATCGAAGCTTATACTGGCGTTACCATTATCTCGGCCGAAAGCGAAGAGATCAAGAAAGCCCTGGTGATGACCATGGGACGGGGTATTACGGTATACAAAGGTGAGCGCGGCTTTATGAAAGAGAACTTCGACCTGAGCAATGATGTCGATATCGTATTCACCATCATTACCCGCCTGGAAGTGCGCCGCCTGAAGAACCTGGTAGCCGATATCGATCCCAAGGCCTTTGTCTTTACCCATACGATAAGAGAAGCCTCTGGCGGCATTCTCAAGAAGATCGTGAAGCACTGATACAACCTTTTTCTCCCTTCACCATCCGGCAGAAGCAGCAATGCTTCTGCCGGATTATTTACAGGCTTACTCAGCGTACAGGCTATAGATCTCCCTGATGTCCTTCAGTATCTTGTCGAAGTCGATCTTCAGGTCGATCAGCTTGCCGGTGCGGATATCGAATACCCAGCCATGTACCCGCAGGCCGCGCTCTTTATACGCTTCCTGTACGGCCGCGGTCTTGATCAGGTTCACGCATTGCTCCTGCACATTGAGCTCGACCAGGCGATCGTAGCGCTTTCCTTCATCGGTTATCGCATTCAGCTCATCCTTATGGAGGCGGTACACATCCCTTATGTTTCGCAGCCAGGGATTGAGTATGCCCATGTCGGCGGGTTGCATCGCGGCCTTTACGCCGCCGCAGTTGTAGTGCCCGCATACGACGACATGATTGACTTTAAGGTGGCGCACGGCATAGTTCAATACCGACATCACACTCAGGTCCACATTATTGACCAGGTTGGCGATATTACGGTGCACAAAGGCCTCGCCGGGCTGCAGGCCCATAATGTCTTCCGCTGTTACCCGGCTGTCGGAGCAGCCGATGTACAGCAGTTCGGGCGTCTGTCCCTGTGCGAGGTGCTCAAAGTAGGCAGGATCGGCTTCCAGCCTGGCCTTGATCCATTGCTCATTGTTCCGGAATACGGTTTCTATATTCATAGGATGTAAAATGAAAGTACAGTCAAATGTAAGGAAGATACGGCGCAATAAAAGGATATCCGGGCAGGTATCCGGATTGCCCCGGGCCATCGGCGTGAGCATGAATAACAATTTTATACCATTGTTTGCGCCTGTTTTGGCGGGCCAATGCTTACCTTTATGCTTTAAGGCCCCCGGAATACAAGCCGGTAGCCGTTTTCAATATATAAAGCTTATGTCAAAAAAGAAGAGTCATAAACAACATATACCTAAAAAACAAAAGGCCGCCGCCAAAAACAGGAGCGGTGGTAAAACCGTAGTAGGCAAGCTGGACGTTTCGCGCTCAGGCCTGGGATTTGTAGGCGTGGAAGGCCAGGAGCAGGACGTGCTGGTAAGGCCGGAAGACATGCTGAACGCCTTCAATGGCGACGAAGTGAAAGTAAGGATCACCTATATATCGGGCAAAGGACGGCCTGAAGGCGTGATCACCGAAGTGGTGAAAAGAGTCCAGACCGAATTTACCGGCAGGCTCGAGGTCAGCGACAAGTTCGCTTTCCTGCTGCCCGACAATGAAAAAATGCGTACCGATATTTTCATTCCCCTGCATGCGCTCAATGGCGGCCGTAATGGCGAAAGAGCTATTGCCAGAGTGATGGAATGGCCCTCGGGATCGAAGAACCCGGTAGGGGAGATCGTGGAGGTGCTGAGCAACGAAAGGGAGAACGAGATCGCGATGAAAAGCATTCTTACCGAAGCGGGCTTCCCCCTGCGGTTTTCAGACGATGCGCTGGAAGAGGCTGCCCGTATCCCCGACCTGCTCGACAGCGCGGAGATCAAAAAACGGAAAGATTGCCGCGACGTGCTCACTTTTACTATCGACCCGGTGGATGCCAAGGATTTTGACGACGCCATTTCCATCCGCCCCCTGAAAGGCGGCTATTACGAAGTAGGCGTGCATATCGCCGACGTGAGCTATTATGTGCCGCCCGATACCCAATTAGACAAGGAAGCTTACGAAAGAGCCACCTCGGTGTATCTGCCCGACAGGGTGCTGCCGATGCTGCCTGAGCATATTTCCAACGTACTGTGTTCGCTGCGGCCCAATGAAGATAAGTTTACTTTCTCTGCCATCTTTCAGATCAATAAAGAGGCAAAGATCAAGCAGTACTGGATCGGCCGCACCGTGATCCATTCCGATCGTCGCTTCACCTATGAAGAAGCGCAGCAGGTAATCGAGACCGGCCAGGGCGACCATGCTGAAGCAGTCCTGCTGCTGCACAACATCTCCCAGAAGCTGCGCGCAGAGCGCTTTAAAAAAGGCGCCATCAACTTTTCTTCCCAGGAAGTACGCTTCAAGCTGGATGAAAAGGGTATTCCTATCGGGCTCGAGATCAAGGAAAGCAAAGAAGCCAACCAGCTGATCGAAGAGCTGATGCTGCTGGCCAACAGGACCGTCGCGGGTTTTGTGGAGAAAAGATCGGTAAACAACAACCCGATCCCTTTCCCTTACCGCGTGCACGATGTGCCCAACGAAGATAAGCTGGCCGTGTTTGCGGCGTTTGCTTCCCGGTTCGGCTATAAGTTCAACCTTAACGATCCCGCTAAGATTGCCCGCTCCTTTAACGAGATGCTGGCTGCTGTGCAGGGAAAGCCTGAGCAACATGTGCTGGAGCAGCTGGGCATCCGTACCATGGCCAAGGCGATCTATACAACAGACAATATCGGCCACTATGGCCTGGGCTTCGACAGCTATTGCCATTTTACCTCTCCCATACGCCGCTATCCCGACGTGATGGTGCACCGTATCGTGCAGCAGTGTATCGATGAAAAAGTAAAAGTCGACAAGAAGATGGAGGCCAGGTGCCGTCACTGCAGCGACCAGGAACGCAAGGCTATGGAAGCGGAACGCGCTGCCAATAAGTATAAGCAGGTGGAATATATGCAACGCTTCGTCGGCGATACATTTGATGCTGTTATCAGCGGTGTGTCCACCTTCGGTTTTTGGGCCGAGACGGTGGAGCACAAATGCGAAGGCCTGGTTTCCGTTGCCGACCTGGCCGAGCTCGACGAATTTACCTTCCTGGAGTCAGATTATGCGCTGGTGGGGCTTCATACCGGAAGGCGGTTTCGCATCGGCGATAAAGTGCAGATACAGGTAACGGCCACCAGTCTGGAAAAACGGCAGATCGATTTTGCCTATGTGCCCAACCAGCCGGCAAAGGCTGCACAGCCAAAAGCCGCCCGTAAAAGGAAGGGGGCAGATACGCAGAAAACGGGCATAGATAAAAAAGCAAAGAAGAAATAAACGGCACTAAGGGTTTTTTACAGGGTATCGTCTCTTATAGGAGAAAGGGTAATTTTACTTTAAAAAAATTAGAGAAAATAAAAATTATCATTACATTTACTCCCATTCTGAAAAACGTATTATTGAAATGAAAAAAATACTCCTTGTCGGTGCTGCCTGCGCTTTGGTCTTTGCTGCCTGTCAGAAAAAAGAAGATACGGATCCTATCGACGTATCCAAAACGACTTATCTGAAAAACGGCAAGTGGCAGCTGAAAGGCCTGATGTGGCTACCTGATATCGACGACAGCATGGGAGTGCCTGTAGATCAGTATACGCCGCTGCCCGGCTGCAAAAAGGACAATTATTATGTTTTTACTTCTATCAACAGGACCACTTATTATGAGGGAGATACCAAGTGCAATATAGCCGATCCGGATACTGTTGTTCTGGGCTATACCTTGTCGGACAATGATAAGCACCTGGAGCTGTATGACAATCCTGATGATGAAAATCACAATATCCTGCTTTCCGGCGACGTAGCCTATCCTTCGATAGATACGTTTGTGGTAACCTATATGAAGCGCAATCCGATCGATACGACTAAAACTTCCCGCTATACGGAAAAGTACGTTAAGATACCGTAACCAGGTTTAAGCAGCATTGCTTGCAAAAGTTTCAGAAAGCCGGGCTTAGCCCGGCTTTCTTATTGTTCCCATCTTTCCTTCCTGTAACCTTGCTCCGTGGGAGCAAAACAGGGCAGCCTGGGAAATATCTGCATCCAGCAGCTTTATGTCGGCGTGTACAACAGTGAAGGAACTGGCTAATAGCCGGAGCAATTCCCTTTCGCTCCAATTTCAGCCAGGACTTATTTTGTATGTACTGTCGCAATGTGGTAATATATTATGTTTTTATATTTGTCTTGTTACTTTTGTTTAAATTCAGGCCAACTAATATACTTTTTACACAGCCAAATGTGTTTGGCCTCATAAGATTCAACAGTTAGTGCATCTGCTAAATCCTGTTTTTAAAATTACTAGAAAATGAATACAGCCTACCTTTTATTTAGGTAGGCTATTTTGTCCCATCAAGGGTTAACTGGTGAGGTGGCGTTCCTAAAAGAGAAGGGGAATAAAACCAACCCCGTTATTTATTATGCGGAGCGCATTTTTACCAAGATGGGACAATGTTTCAAACTGATCTTCTGCAGATGCAGAAGAGATCCTAGAAGTGGGAAAACTATTTGCACTAAGAGAGAAGGTTCATTCTTCAAGTTCTCTGTGAAAGCGGATTGTCACCATCGGGGAGCTATAGCTATTATATCGAGATTGTCTTCCTGGATGGAAAGAAGTGAAGCTCAGGGGAGATGTTACACTGATTCGCTAGGGGAGACTGGTTATAAAGAGGCTCATTGCTAAAAGAATAAGCCTTACTCCATGAATAAAGCGTCCCGGCTACCCGGGACGCTTTATTTATAATAAAACATTTAGCAACGCTTATTCGTCATCGCTATCATAAAACAGCTGATCTGCTTTGGCTTTCGCTATCCTTTTGCCGTAGGCGATACGGGTGATCACCACAAACAGCACTGGTACGATAAAAATCGCCAGCAGGGTAGCGGCCAGCATACCGCCCAGTACTGTCCAGCCGATTGTTTGCCGGGAGATGGCGCCTGCACCGGAAGAGAAGACCAGGGGCAGGATACCCAGGATGAAGGCCATAGAGGTCATAATGATCGGGCGCAGACGCAACTTCACCGCATCCAGCGTAGCCGGTACCACGGCAATACCATGATCCACACGCTCCTTGGCAAATTCCACGATCAGGATCGCGTTCTTCGCCGCCAGGCCGATCAGCGTAATCAAACCGATCTGGGCATATACGTTATTGGTCAGCTTCGGCAGGAAGTACAAGGTAAGGATCGCGCCGAATGCCCCAATAGGCACCGCCAGCATTACCGAGAAGGGGATCGACCAGCTCTCATACAGGGCCGCCAGGAACAGGAATACGAACACAATGGACAGGGAGAAGATCAGTACGGTGCTGTTGCCCGACAGGATCTCCTCGCGGGACATACCGGCAAATTCGTAACCGTAGCCCTCCGGCAGAGTCTTGTCTGCCAGGTCTTTCAGCGCCTCAATGGCCTGGCCGCTACTGTAGCCGGGCGCAGCATTACCATTGATCTCCGCATTCCTAAAGATGTTGAAATGCGACAGTACCGGTGCATTTTCGATCACTTTATAGGTGGTTACAGCGCTTAGCGGCACCATAGTGCCCTGGCTGTTCTTTACATAGTATTTACCCAGGTCCTTAATATCGCCACGGAAGGCTTCGTCTGCCTGGGTCACCACGCGGAAGTTACGGCCATAGGTTGTGAAGTCGTTGATATAGGCACTGCCCAGGAAGGTTTGCATGGTCTGGTAAACGTCGGCGATATTAACGCCCAGCTTCTTCGCCAGCTCACGGTCCACATCCACCTGATAAGCCGGTGTCTTGGCTGTAAAGAAAGAAAATACGCCTTTCAGCTCCGGCCTTTGGTTGGCAGCCATTACAAAGTTGTTTATCACTTTTTCAAACTGCTTTACATCATCGGTGCTGGATCGCTGCTGCAGCTCGAAGGTGAAGCCGCCGGTCTGGCCGAGACCAGGGATCGCAGGAGGAGAGATCACCAGCACCCTGGCACTTTTGATGGCGGCAAATTTTTTGTTCAGTGTATCCATTATACCCTGCAACTTCAAGGCATCGGTCTTACGTTCATCCCAGGGATCGAGCGAGGTAAATACCGTACCGGCGTTGGGTTTCATAGAGAAGTTGATCACATTTAAGCCGCCAAGGCCGGCATAGTGCCTGACGCCTTTCGTGCGGTCAAGGATAGACATGATGGTGTCCAATACTTCGATGCTGCGGGTGGTAGACGAAGCGTCGGGCAGCTCGTAGGTAATGAACAAACGGCCTTCGTCTTCAGTAGGGATAAAGCCTGTGGGCTTGGACTTGAACAGGAATACGGTACCCACGATGATGCACAGCAGCAGGATCAGCGCATAACGGGCGCCCTTAATGGTACGGCGTACGCCGATCGTGTATTTCAGGCTGACTTTGCGGAACCATTCGTTGAACAGGTAGAAGAACTTGTTCAGTCCCCTTGATTCCTTACGAACCTCGCTGGGCTTCAGCAACAGGGAACACAATGCCGGCGTCAGCGTAAGGGCTACGAAAGCCGAGATCAGCACCGATACGGCAATGGTAATGGCAAACTGCTGGTACAGGCGGCCCACAAGGCCGGGGATAAAGCCTACGGGTACGAATACTGCGGCCAGGATAAGCGCGATAGCAATTACCGGCGCCGAGATATCCTTCATTGCCTTGCGCGTTGCTTCCTTAGCCGGTATACGCTCATGATCGATATAGTGCTGCACCGCTTCCACCACCACGATGGCGTCATCCACCACGATACCGATGGCCAGCACGAAGCCGAACATGGTCAGCGTATTGATGGTAAAGCCCAGCGGAATGAAGAAGATAAAGGTACCCAGGATCGATACCGGGATTGCCAGCACGGGGATCAGCGTAGCGCGCCAGTTCTGCAGGAAGAGGAATACCACCAGGGTTACCAGCAGCAGGGCTTCCACCAGGGTATGCACCACTTCTTCGATCGATACCTGTACTACGGATACCGATTCGAAGGGTACCACATAATCGATATCCTTGGGGAAGGTCTTTTTCAGCTCTTCCATTTTCTTGGTGATGCCTTCGGCAGTTTCCAGGGCATTGCTTCCAGGCGCCTGGTATACCAGCAGGTAAGACGCCCTTTTGCCATCTACAAAGGAATTGCTCGCATAGGAGAACTTACCCAGCTGCACACGGGCAATGTCTTTGAGGTAGACGATATTGCCCTGGCCGGGATTGTTGCGTATTACGATGTTCTCAAACTGCTTTGTGGTATTGAGACGGCTGTTGGTGAACACCGTATATTCAAAAGTCTGTGTATGCTGCTGGGGCGGTGCACCTACCGAACCGGCAGCAACCTGCAGGTTCTGCTCCTGCAATGCGGCAGCCACTTCCGAAGTGCTCATGCCCAGCTGGGCCATCTTCTCCGGATCGAGCCAGATACGCATACTGAAATCATCGGCGCGGGTAAAGATGTCGCCCACACCTTTCACGCGCAGCAGCGCATCCTTTACGAAGATATTGGTATAGTTATCCGTAAAAGTCACGTCGTGTGTGCCTTTGGGCGAAAAGAGCGCCACCAGCATCAGGATGCTGGGATTACGTTTACGGGTGGTAAGGCCCAGGCGTTTTACTTGCTCGGGCAGGGTAGGCTCGGCAATGCTCACGCGGTTCTGCACATCGAGCGTAGCCACATCGATATTGGTGCCCAGCTCAAAATTGACCGTAATGGAGCTACGACCGTCGCTGGTGCTGGTGCTCGACATATAGGTCATGCCCGGCGTACCATTGATCTGCGTTTCGATGGGTGTCGTCATCGTTTGCTCCACCGTAAGGGCGTCGGCACCGGTAAAGGCGCCCGATACCTGCACAGTGGGTGGTGTGATCTCAGGATATTGGCCTATCGGGAGGTTCATAATGGCGATTATCCCTACCAGCGCGATCACCAGTGAGATCACGATAGCGGTCACCGGGCGTTTAATAAAAGTTTCTGCGATCATCTTTAGGAATGTTTTTCCGCGTACAGCGGGGCGCTGCTGCAGTTATCAATTCATCGGTTGATTAATGAGCTTGCAAATGGAAAGGCCTAGCCTTTCTTCGGCGGTGCTTGTCCGCCCTGTTGTGGTGCTCCGGCTGCTCCGGGCGCGCCTACCTGTATCCTGGCGCCTTCCCTTACCCTTTGCAGGCCTTCGGTCACGATCTTCTGTCCCGGCTTCAGCCCGTCCTTGATCACCACTTTATCTTTAATAGGCGTGCCCAGCGCCACCTTGGTCTGGGTTACGGTATTGCTGTCGGTAACCACATACACAAAGTACTCGCCCATCTGTTCCGTTACGGCCTTGTTGGGGATCAGTACTTCCTGGCCGCCCTGGCTGTGGTAAAGCCTGAGTGTGGCGCTCATACCAGGACGCAGCTTTTTCTCGCTGTTGGGGAAAGCCAGTCGTACCCTTATAGTCCCGGTACGGGCATCTACGGCGCGGTCTACAGAAGCGACTCTACCGGGAAGATCATACAAAGTCTGATCCGCCAGCTTAATGGTAAAGAGCGAATCTTTCTCAGGATTCGGATTGGCCTGCAATGTAGCAAAGCCCGGCAGGTCTTTCTGATCGAGGAAGAAGTCTACGGCAATCGGATCGTCGGTAGAAATGGTATTGAGCAAAGTGCTTCCCGGCGATACTGCGGCGCCCAGCTTCACCAGCGAGATACCGATCGTACCGCTGAAAGGCGCTACAATATTGGAATATTTCAGATTGGTCTGGACGCTTCTTACACCGGCTTCCGCAGCGCGTACTTGCATTTTAGCACCTTCCAGGTCGGCCAGGGCATGGTCCAGCACCTGTTTGGCAATAGCGTCTTTTTTATCCAGCGCAGTATAGCGGTCGGCATCCTGCTGGGCCTTGTTCAGGTTGGCTTTGGCCACGGCCAGGTTGGCCTGTGCTTCGTTGACACCGGCCTGGTAGGCTTGCTGATCGATGGTGTACAGCAGCTGTCCCTGGTTTACATGCTGACCATCTTTGAAATGGATCGCAGTAATATAACCGGATACCTGTGGCCGTAGTTCGACCTCGTTAAGCGCGGTCACCGTTGCGGGATACTCTTCATGATAAGCCGTATGCGCTTCGGCTACGGTCTCCACTTCCACCGAGGCCGGGGGCGGAGGAGGAGGGGTGTCGTTTTTGCCACCGCAGGAAGCCAGGGCAAATGCGGCGCCCAGGAAAACGGGCAGGGATATATAAGCGGAACGTTTCATAATATGTTGTTGTGTTTTCGGATCAGAGAAAAAGGATTAATGTACCTGCACTACACCCAGCGCGCGTTCAAGATCAAGCTTACTGCCCAGCAGCTGGTAGAGCGCGTTGCTGTAGTTGAGCTCGGCCGTCCGCAGATCGGTTTGCGCCGTGATCACTTCCAGGTAGGCTTTAATGCCTGACCGGTACTGCAGCTCGATCGTATTGAATACTTCCTGCGCAATGGCCACATTTTGTCTTAAGGTATAAAAATCGTTGAGGTAGCCCTTATAGGCGGCCAGCGCCTGGCTTACCTCTGTGCTGATGCTGTTCCGCATCTGCTCCAGGTCGAAGTTCACGCGCTCCGATTGAAGCTTGGCCTGCTTCATATTCTGTACCCTCCTGAAGCCCTGGAACAGCGGGATGCCTACACGTACACCGGCAAAAGAGTTGGGGTAGTTGTCGCGGTAGAGTTTGTCGAAATCGTTGTTCAGGTAGTTCAGGTTATAGTTGCCGTAAGCTTGTACGGTGGGAATGAACTGCCATTTATAATAGTTGTAATTGATCTCCTGCAGGCGTTTCTGGGTTTCCAGCTGTTGGTATTCCACGCGGTTTCTTGCCAGTGCGCTGGCCGAGGTATCCATAATGGCCAGGGTCTCCAGCCTGGACGAATCGTAGCTGAGCTGGAGTGAAAGGCTGTCGGGAAGCCCCATTTGCAGCTTAAGGAAAGAATACTTTGCCTTAAGGGCCTCTTCAGCCGTTTTGCGCTGGGCCTTGGTGTTGTTCAGCGCAATGGTTGCTCTTTTATAGTCTACCTTATCCACGATGCCGCCCTCGTACTGGTTGTAGGAGTCGCTGAGACTGCGGTTAAGGCGCACCAGGTCTTCATCCAGCACGCGCAGCTGGTCGCGGGTCAGCAATACATCGTAAAAAGCCTTGCCAACATTCACGGTAAGATCGATCTTGTTGAGGACCACATTCTGGGAAGCCTGCCTGCGTACCTCTTTGGCGCTGTTGCTGGCCAGCAGGGCATCGCTGCTGAAGAGGTTCTGCGTTAAGCCAAATTGCCCGGCCGAAGTATTGCGCAGGCCCAGCGGAATCAGCTGACCATTGATATTGGATACCTGCAGCTGGAACGCATGTTGCACATTATAATCAAAACGCAGCTGCGGATACCAGTCAGCCAGCTTGCTTTTAATACCATGCTCGGCAATCTGCTGATCCAGCAGGGACTGCTGCAGGGCTGGGCTGTGCTCATAGGCATACTGAAGACATTGTTCCAGGCTGAAGGTAGCCGGCGTTGCGTTTTGCTGCTGCTGCGCCTTACCCGGTGTCGTGCAAGTCAGAAGCAGAAGCAAAGCTGGAATGGAAGATAACCTCATCAGGATATTGGATTATTTTATTTTTTGAAACGCCTCTGTAGGCAATTGAAGCGCCGTACCGCGCCGCAAAGATACGTACTCCTGAAAATTAATTAAACGTTTGTTTAAATAATTAACGTCACTTGCAACGATTCTGATACCCCAACCGCGATTTATTGACTTAAATCAGTTCGCAACTAATGAATATCAATTGCTTCTGTTAAATTGGGGTTATCGATAACAACTATAGGATTTATTGATAGGTAAATTTTCTGCTGGACTAAGCCTGGCTGCTGCATTAAACACGGAAAGCCGGCCCTATAGACCGGCTTTCCGCTGATTCGTTTAATGAGATCTTATTCTTCTTCAAAAAATTCCTGAAGCGCCTCGAAGTAAACCTCGTTCCAGCCCTCCACCATATCTTCATAAGCCTCATCGGGTATATTGGTATGCCGCAGCTCTACGGAAGTACCTTCTTTGTGCTCGTGAAGTTTGATGGTCACTATGGACGCCGCTTCGGCCTCATCTCCGAAGTACCATTCCTGCACGATCTTTTTGCCGGGATCGAATTCCAGGTTACGTCCCTCTATGCTGCCGTCAAACAAGGAGAACTCCGAGCCGGGCTCAGTGCTCATTTCAGCCGGCTCGCCGGTCCACAGGCGTATGGTATGCGGTGTGGTCAGCGCCAGGTAGACGGCTTCGGGCGCTGCAGGCAGAATAAAATATTTCTTATAATCTTTCATAGCAGGTTCGGTGGTTAAAGGCTGCTGATCACTTTATAACGGATGATCCTTTTGATAGAAGCTTCTATCTGGCGGCTGAGGGCATCGTTGCCGGCGAGCGCAGCGACGATCTTCTTGTTCAGTGCGGCGGCATTCTTGGGCATCAATACCAGGTCTATACCGGCCTCAACGGCTTTCCAGTCGGCATCGGGCACTTTAGCGGCAGCTTCCATATTAAGCGCGTCTGTAGTGATAATACCGTTAAACTTCAGCTGCTCCCGCAGCAGGCCGGTCACGATCACACGGGACAGGGTAGAGGGGAGGCCGCCGGTATTATAGGTTTTATTGTTCCTGACCACGATGTGACCCACCATAACGGCCACGGGCGGTGTAGCCGACTGGATAATACGTTTAAAGGTAGGCAGCTCCGTCAGCTCGCCGTCGATAAAGACGGACTGCTTGTGCGAATCGCCTTTAACGGCGCCATGACCCGGGAAATGCTTCAGCGTAGCGCCGATGCCTGCCTCCTGCGAGGTGGCAACAAATTGCTCAGACAGTGTGCTGATCTCTTCGGGATCGCTGCCGAAGGAACGTTTGTTGATCACCGATTTGTTGAGCGCGATATCGACCACCGGGGCAAAGTTGAGCTGCACGCCTGCTTTCTTCACCACTTCGTTGATCTTCTCCGTATTCTCTGTTACTGCTGCTGCATCCTTTTGTTCTGACGCGGGTTTGATGCCTGTGACATCGGTCCACTTGCCGGGGAGCAGGGTAGGCTCGCAATCGCAGGCAAACAAGGGCTTCAGCTTGCCTTTCTGTGCTTTCAGCTGGTTCAGCTCGCGGGTCTCCTGCCTGAACTCGGTCGATTGTCCTTTAAGAAAAACAACGTTGGCGGCGATATCCTGCAGCACAAGCGCTTTTGCGGCGCTGTAGGGATAGCCCAGCTTTTCCGAAGTGCTGCTGGCCGTCATGATCATCTGCGCGGCCTTTTCCTGCACGCTTAAGGAGCGGTATATGGAATCGACCATAGCATTGATGCGGGCATCGGGATGAAAGAACTGACCGGCAAGGGATCTTTCTGTTTGCGGTGGTTCCGGTATGGCTTCTTTGCCTGTTTCATCCGGGGCGCCGGCATTGCCTTTGCAGGCAGCGAGCATCAGGCAGCAGAAGAGCAGTTGTTTCAGCATAGCATCTTTTTATTAACGACGGTAAAAGTAACGCCGGTCTCGGCCGTGAAGGTAAATTGATTTTCATGAACGAAAAAGAGAAGCTTGTCTTAACCCCGGAAGGGAGCTGCCCCGCGAAGGGGCAGCTCCTGCTCTATATAAAACAATAAACGAAAAAGCTTATTTTCTTTTGCGCGTCGATGACCTTTTGCAGGTCGCGCCAGTCGTAATAATGGATCAATCGTAAAATCTGGGGGATTAGTAAAAAAGCGTTTGCTTTGCGAGCTAAAAAATAACTGTTTTGTCCGATCCGTATTTGGAGCTCATCTCCCTGACCCTACCCGAAGGCCTTC
>NZ_QUZZ01000009.1 GCF_003545695.1 Taibaiella helva
CGTACTCAATGCCTATTTATTTGAAGATAGGATGCAGGTACGTATCCTTACAGAAGAGTGGATGGAGGATTATAATAAGCTACGGCCTCATGAGGCGCTTAACAACCAAACTCCACTAGCCCGGAAGATGCAAGGACAAAATAGCACCTAGTTTTTCTTTTCAGGCTCCAGGGTTTATAGGTCAAAACAAAAAAGTAATTTTAAGTAGTTAGGTTTGCCCCAGTCCGATAATAGGGAGGGTTACAGTGCATTTCTAATGATCACAATTGATATTTGGAAGTTTTTGGACTTAGATTCATATTCATTTATGTACGAAAATGATGACACGGAGCAAGGGCTTGTCGATGGAATGTCAAGAATGAATGAAGCGTTCAGTTACTTAACCGAAAAAGGCAATTTGTGATTCAAAATAGCGAACCTGATTTGGATTGCTCTGAAAGCGCGGTCACAAATGTGATCAATTTCGCTTTGGTTTGAGAATACTTTGAATGAATTACAAATTGGTAAAAAAATCCAATTATAAATCATGGCTGCATTTCTGTCTGAGAAATAATACTCTTAGCGATAATTTGGGTATCAAAATCTGTAATTAGGGCAACAATAGCAGTTTTTGCATCTTCTATTAGCGTATGTGTCAGTTTAATAGGTCTATCGACAACTGCCCCAAATTCTGGAAAGCGATCGCAAAAAGCTTTATCCGCTTTTCCTTCTGAATGGACGAGTTTATGTCTTAATTCAAAAAAAGGGAGGGCTGCATTTATTTTTGTCTCATCAATATCCAGTCCTAGCTTTTTACCCATCTTCAAAATTAAATCTTTTGTTTTTTTCTCATTCTCGAGCTGTCTGAAAATCGATGATGCTATAGACTCTAGAATTTTTGAATAGTTACCAAGTTCTATAATTTCTTTTGAAGTATATGTTCTATTATGTTCTCCTAGCAACCTATCACTATTTACCCCCTTTTTAGTTGCCGCTTTTAAGACTTCTTGAAAGTACGTAGTTGTTGCTTCATAAATGCTTTTAATAAATGCTGAACGAATAGATGCTTTAAGATGGTTAACAGCGAGTTTTCTTCGATGATCTGAATTTGCACCAGTTGAGAATCTTTTATGTTTTGATGGATCAACATAGTCAAACAAGAAATCTGTTAGATCAGTTTTTGTTCTTCCATTTATTACACACGACTTAATTATATCAACAAACTCCAAGTCAGAATCTAAATGGGATGAGTTATTTAGAAATTTAATGAAAAATTTGCTCTTCATTATAATGGTTTAAAAGGGTGATTTTTTTACTTCAAAGCATAGATTAAAAGCGAATGCCGTGACGCTGAAGATGATTTGCTCTAATGTCCATCATGATATTAGTGGCAGCTTCTTCATTATCTGCTTTCACCTTTATGGAAATTTAATTTTCCATTTGTCGCATCGAACGAAATAGCATTATTAAACATGCTTACAAAGTCCAATTCATAGCTCTCTGGAACCTCTACAGGTGGCAATTCTGGTTGGTTATTTTTAAACCCAAAACGATAAATTTTCATAGTATTTTTTTCCAAAAAAACAGATTGAATAGAATTAATACAAGAGGAAATTTCCCCATTTTTAATAGGATAGTTACTAATAGAGTGCTAATTTCCTGAGGCCAAAGAAACATTTAACCAAATTGGATTCGAACCCAATTACCTTGTAAATCAACAATATCTGAAAATCGCCAAAACGACCCAAAACAACAAAACCCGCTCTCAGAGCGGGTTTTCATTTGTTTGTAGAACAACCTGGATTCGAACCAAGACTAACAGAGTCAGAGTCTGGTGTGCTACCGTTACACTATTGTTCTATCTAACCTTTAGATTTGGGTTGCAAATATAGCGGGATTTTTACAAAAGCGGAGGATTTTTTTGCTCCGCCAGCACTTTTTCCTTCTGCTCTTCGGGAACCAGCAGGGTAAGCGTGGTACCCGTGTTGCCCGATTGGATTTCCAGCTTCGCTTTAATCAGCTCGGCGCGCTGGTACATACTCTGCAGGCCCAGCCCGCTCGAGCCGTTGGCGCCCGGCGTATGCGAAAAGCCTTTGCCATTGTCGGTGATAATCATTTTAAACAGCTTTTCGCTGCAGGTAATGCCGATATGCAGGTGTGTGGCTTCCGAGTGCTTGATCGTATTTTGGATCGCTTCCTGCGCAATGCGGATCACCATCAGTTCCTTCTCGCCCGAAAGCTGGTCGTGGTAGCCGGTGGCCGCCAGGTTGCAGATGATGCCCCTGGAAGCGTTGATCCACTTTACCTCGCGGTTCATGAATTCCAGCAGGCCTTTGTTCTTAAGGTAATCGGTATTGAGCGAGTGGCTGATGTTGCGGGTATCCACGATCAGGTTATCGAGCATGCTGCCAGCCTGCTCGAGCAAAGGCAGCTGTTCGGGTACGGCTTGTTTGCCGATCATCCTTAAGGTCATGCGGGTAAGGCTGAGCATCTGGCTGATGTTGTCGTGGATCTCTACGGAGATCAGGCTCATGGTACGGTCCCGCTCCTTCACCTGGGCTTGCAGCAGCTCATTGGCCTGCCGGTTCTGTTTGTTCTTCTGCACAATCAGGGTAATGATCAGGAAAAAGGCAAAAACCACCATCAGCAAGGTGATGGTGACGAAAAAGGGCACCAGGCTATCATCATTCATTGATGCTTTTCATTTTGGGGTATAACAGAAACACAAGACCGAAAGACAGGTAGGTAAGGATGGCTACAAAAACAAGGCTGATATTAAGGATCGGTATTTTTTCTGTGATCCCCTTTCTGAAATAATCATATAAACCCCAGCAAGAAAGTGTACCACACCAGTTAAAAACAAAAATGCAGGGAATCCAGAAATGAACCTGCTCGTGCAATCTTATCGTAGTATTGGGGAGCAGCAGCCGGTAAAAGGAATAAAGCGACATACAGACGACGCTGATACATTCCAGGAAAATATAAAGCGTATTCAAGGTGGCCAGCGGCTGGTACCAGATAGAATTGGCTACGCCCGTCAGGATAACGATCGCTGCAATTAAATAGCCTATATGGTGCTTGCGGAAAACATCAATGCTGTAGTTAAAATACATACTGATGAAGGCAAAACCGACAAACCGGGTTACCGCATAAACCGGCATATTGTTATGATACCTGACCGAAGCATATCTTGCTACCAGCTCCGTTAGCAAGCCAGACCATACCAGGATACAGATAAAGCGGGAGGCTTTATCTACTTTTTTATACCGGAAAGCCAATAGAACTGCGAGACAAATCAATAACCCAAAGTACACTGGTATAAGGACCTTGTATAGATGGTGTGTAATACTCATCTCGCCTTTTAATGAAGATACATATCTGATGCCGTGCCAACAACCTCGCAAGCGGTGGGGCACGGAATAGCCTGGTCGACAACCATGTTACCCGGAGCAAAAATGTAATTGCTTTCTCCATTAAAGCCGGCGAGAATAACGGTCAGCTTCCCCGACTTGTAGCCGCAGTTCACACCCTGGTTGCCGGTGTTGATATAAGTAAGCGTGTGCGCCAGCATGATCTTCACTTTCTTGATCGACGGGTTAGACAGGTATTCCCGTATCGCATCGGCATCCATAATAAAGGACTGCACATTCATATTATTGTCGGCATCGGCATTGATGCTGGACAGGTAGCTTCCCAGCATTTTGTTAGCTGTATCTACAGAGATAAAAAACGGGTTGGATCCACCGCCCGGGGTACCGGCGACCGCAGCATTGGCGGCAGAAGGGGAGGGATTGGCAGACGCTCCCTGGGCCAGTCCCTTTGAGGACAGAGCGCAGCAAGCTAAAAGGAACAGGAGGCTTTTAAGAGATAAATGTTTCATCGGACTATTATTGTAACGGTTAAAAAAAGGTAATAACTATTTAATGATGTATGGGCAGCGCCATCGTATCGATGGTAACCAGGCCCGACTTGATAGCGAAAACAGCCAGACCCACCCTGCTGTTCACCCCCAGCTTACGGAAAAGGCTGTCGCGGTAACCTTCTACGCTTTTCTGTGTGGTTTTCATCAATGAGGCGATCTGGAAATATGTGAGATCGCTGATACAATGTTTCATGAACTGCAGCTCGCGTTCGGTAATGCGGGGCTCTTTCTTTTTATCCTTGACCACCACGGCCATTTTCTCCACGAAGAAGTCGCTGTAGTACATACCTTGCTCCTTAATGGCTACCAAGGCTCTTTTGATCTCTTCAGGGTCACAGTCTTTGGAAAGGTAGCCGTTGGCGCCATAGCGGATCATTTTACATACATACAATTCATCCATAAAGGTAGTAAGTACAAGTATTTTTATGCCTTCCCAGCGTTCTTTAAGCATCTGAACGGTTTCGAAGCCATTCATCACGGGCATGTTGATGTCGAGGATCGCCACGTCCGGCTTGGTTTCCAGGGCTTCGATCGCATCAATCAGCTCTTTTCCGTTCGCAGCCTGTACCACGACTTCGATACCACCCAGGCCGGTCAGGAACGCAGCCACTGTTTTACGCACGGTGGTATGGTCGTCGGCGAAGGCCACCAGGATTTTCCTGCCCTCTGCATTGTCTTTCTGTATCATTCGGGAAAATGTTTACTTGGTTAAAAATGTAAAAATAGAGCGTTTCCGGCTAACTTTTTACAGGCAAAAACCTGTAACAAATCGAGAGATTATCCATAACAAACTAGGGGCAATAATAGTGTCCCTGTGGGCCCGGCAGCCGAGCGGGCAAAATGTTTTGCAATATGTCCGGATCCAAAGAAAAAATGTCTCTGATCCGCACGACAACTATTCTGTTCCCGGATCGTTGAAAGAAGCAAACGGAGGATCATGAATCGTGTCAAATGGTTGCTGCCGCTGCTTTTCCTGCTGGCAGCCTGCTCGGATAGGGGGACAGGAAAAGAAGCGCAAAGCCCCGCCGATACCGGCACTACAGTGCCGGAAGATGTGGTGCCCGAATCCCTTAAGCCGGCTGCCGTCGATTCTGCCGATAGTCCCGGTTAATGGGAGGCGGCGAAAAATTCATGCGAAAAAGTTAATTATTAAGTTTTTCCCTGAAAAATTACCAGGTAAAAGCCTTTTCCTTTATCTTTACGCAGCCAATCTCAGATTAGATATTATCTAATATAACCTTCTTTTCCCTGGTATATCCTTTTCTGCGATAAGCTACCCGCTCAGTTGCTAAAGTACACATTATGTCTATTGATCATTTTGAAAAGGTGCTTTAGCTTTGCATTCAGAATACAAGAGGAACAAAAGCGGTTGACGTACCGCAAAATTCCCATCAAATAGGTGCCATAGTTTTGGTGTTTGGTTTATAAGCTACCTTTCCAGGTAGCTTTTTTGTTTTTCCGGGAGCTTCCCCACTTGCATGATGAATTTTGGCCCTGTATTATAAAAATAACCTGAATAAATCACAGGTTTTTACCTGTAGTTTATATGCATATCCTGTTTTACATTTGTCTTGGATACAAATTATAAGCAAAACCAAACGCCGAAACGAAGGAGCATTGTTACAATGCTCCTTTTTTCATGCCCGGCGTATATGCGCCAGCTACGCAAAAAACCGCATCAAGTGAAAACCTTGGGAATTACAGTAGGCGCGTGGAATAATGTTATGAAGATTTCAGCCATAAACGAAAGGGTAAGATAGCATCATCCGGGCCGGCATTGCTTATACCAGTTGTGAAGGGTTGGCAGATGATGGAATAAAAAAGCAGGCAGCGGAGCTGCCTGCTTTTTTATAGAAATTATACGGTATCAGATCACTGCGAGCGAACGGCCGCTCAGCAACAGCGCAATAATAATGCCGCCCACGATGATGCGGTAAATACCAAACAGCTTGAACCCGTTTTTGCTCAGGAAAGAGATAAAGGTGCGGATAGCGATCATGGCAACGATAAACGCTACGACATTGCCTACAGCGAGCAGCTTGATCTGTTCTCCTGTAAAGGTGGCGCCTTCCGCTTTATAGAAATCGTACATCTTCTTGGCTGTTGCGGCAAACATGGTAGGTACCGCCAGGAAGAATGAAAATTCGGCTGCCGCCTTGCGGGTAAGCTTCTGCGACATACCGCCCACGATGGTCGCGGCCGAGCGGGACACACCGGGGATCATGGCGATACACTGGAACAGGCCGATGATGAACGCCGTAGGATAGCCGATCCGGTCGGCATTGTCTTCCTTCGGCTTGTTGAAAAGATTGTCGACAAACAGCAATACGATACCGCCCAGCACCAGCGAGATCCCCACCGTCATAGGGCTTTCCAGCAGCTCGTCGATCTTGTCGCTGAACAGCACGCCAAACACGGCAGCGGGAATGAAAGCGGTGACCAGCTTGAGGTAGAAGCCTATGCTGCGGAAAAATCTTTTGAAATACAGCACCAGCACGGAAAGAATGGCGCCGAATTGTATGGCTACGGTGAACAGCTTGACAAATTCGTCTTTCTGGATACCCATAACCGAGCTGCCGATGATCATATGTCCCGTGGAAGAGATGGGCAGGAATTCGGTGATGCCTTCGATCACGGCGAGAATAATGGCTTGAACTAAAGTCATGACGAAAAAAACGGCAGGTGGTTTCCTGCCGGGCGTAAAAATAAAAAGATTAGGGAATATTCAGGTACTTATGCGTCTGCAGCGATAGCTGCCATTGCGGATGCTGCTGAATATAGTCGATGATCAGCGGCGTCATGGCTTCGCGCTTATCCCATTCGGGCTGCAGGTACAGCTTGCAGCCTGGCTTTACCTGCGCGGCAAATTCTTCGGCCCATTTAAAATCGGATTTATTGAAGACCACTACTTTCAGCTCATCGGCCAGGGGCAGATTGCCCGGCAGCGGCGCCTTGAATTTTTTAGGGGACAACGTTACCCAGTCCCAATCGCCTGTAAGCGGGCTGGAGGCCGAGGTCTCGACATGGGTACGCAGCCCGGCTGCTTTCAGGGTCTGTGTAATGGGAACAAGATCATACATGGAAGGCTCGCCGCCGGTCACCACCACAATCTTGCCGGGGTGTGCACCGGCCAGCTCGGCCATGGTTTCTGTACTCATCAGCGGATGGGCAGCTGCGTCCCAGCTTTCCTTTACATCACACCATACGCAGCCCACATCGCAGCCGCCAAGGCGTATAAAGTAAGCCGCCTGTCCCGAATAAAAACCTTCGCCCTGCAGGGTGTAGAAGTGCTCCATAACCGGGTAGCTGACCGTAGTTGCCTCTGCTGTCTTCATCATCGCTTCTTTTATTTGTCTTTTGCTGCCAGCAGCGTGTTCTTCATCAGGGCGCAGATGGTCATCTTGCCCACACCGCCGGGCACGGGAGTAATGTAGCTGCATTTGCCCGCTACGGCGTCAAAATCCACATCGCCTACCAGACGGAAGCCGCTTTTTTTGCTGCTGTCCTCTATGCGGTTAATGCCGACGTCGATCACAATGGCGCCTTCTTTCACCATATCGGCCGTAACATAGTGCGGGCGGCCGATGGCTGCCACCACGATGTCTGCCTGCAGGCATAGTTCTTTCAGGTTACGGGTTTTTGAATGGCATAAGGTAACCGTGCAGTTGCCGGGATTGCTGTTGCGGCTCAGCAGGATGCTCATGGGCGTACCCACAATATTGCTGCGGCCGATCACCACACAATGTTTGCCGGCAGTATCGATGTCATAGTGTTCCAGCATCATCATGATCCCGTTGGGTGTTGCCGAGATAAAGGTCTGCTGGCCCAGCACCATGCGGCCCAGGCTGATGGGGTGGAAGCCGTCCACATCCTTTTCGGGATGAATGGTATTGATCACCTTCTCCTCTGAAATATGCTTGGGCAACGGCAGCTGTACCAATATGCCATCCACTGCCGGATCGGCGTTGAGCGCGGCGATATGGCCCAGCAGCTCAGCTTCGCTCGTTTGTTCTTCCAGGCGTAGCAAGGTGGATCCGAAACCGATCTGCTCGCAGGTCTTTACTTTAGATGCGACATAAGTCTGGCTGGCCGGGTCGCCTCCGACAAGAATAGCGGCCAGGTGCGGTGTTTTTTTGCCGTCCTGCTTCAGTTGGTTCACCTCTTCGGCAATCCCGGCAAGTATCGCCTCCGATACTTTTTTCCCGTCTAATAGTTGCATACTGCAAAGGTAAAAAATAAAACTGCGCGGGCCAGCGGCCCGCGCAGTTTTAAGGAATATAAGATCAGAATTTGAAACCCAGGGTAAGCGCTACCAGGTTGTTGCCGTAGTCCAGGTTAGCCAGGCCTACCGGTATTTTACGTACGCCCATGGCTGCATTATCCTGCATCAGCAAAGGATAGCCGTATTCCGACTGTTTCTGCATGATATGTACATAAGCCAGGTCGACGAAAAAGCCTCCGAAACGGGCGCCCACACCAGCAGACAAGTCCATACGCTGGCCGTCAAAGAGATCGGATTGCTTAAAGGGGCTGGTATAGTAGGCAAAGCCCAGGCGGCCCATAAAGTTGCTCAGCTTGCCTTCGACACCTACACGGAAGTTGTGGGTGCCCCTGTAGGTATCTTTGATGGCCTGATTCAGCGCATTTTCATAGTCGTTAAAGCTGTTGTCGCGGAAATTATACCGCATAGAACTATAAGCGGCATATTCGTAATCTGCAGTAACAAAACCGTATTTACCCATAAAGGCTGTAGCGCTCAGCACCGCTCTCCAGGGTGTACGCAGCGAATAGTCGAACTGGTATTGCGCCGAAGGCTGCTTGAAGCTGACGGGGTCGGTATCGCCGCCACCCAGCGAAGCTTTATAGCCTTCAGTATTGGTCGTCATGTTGTAGTCGCTGATATCGGTAAAGGAAGTCCAGGTAGGCGTATGGAAAGAAGCGCCTACCCTTACGATATCGTTGATTACATAAATAGCGCCCAGCTTGGCATTGAAGCCAAGACCGGTAGTCGACAGCAGCTCATTATAGCTTAGGTAGTCGAAATCGTTGTTGGGGTTGCCTGTCGCATCTTTTTCGGTGTAATTGGTGGTGCGGTCGTACTTATATGAAGTGAGCGCCAGCGATGCACCCAGCATCAGCTTTTCCATGTAATTGCCGCCGAGGCTAAGGCTCCATTCGTTGATGCCGCCTTTCGAGCTCCAGGATTTGGATTGGTTCAGCGAACCGCCCTGGCTGATGATATTGTTGTAAGGAATGGAGTTCCTGTCCTGGTCGAGCACATAACCTTCATAGGCCAGGAAGCCGAAGGGCGGCGCCAGCTGATCGGAAATGCCGTTATACTTGGCGTCGGCAGCAAATTCTTCCGTGATCGAGCTGAGGCTGTTGTTTCCTGCATAGTAGCCATTGGCAGTGAAATCGGCAATGCGGTTGAAGCCGATCCCTATCGAAAAAGCTTTCCAGCCGCTGCTTTCATACTCATTGCCCCTGGCCGATTTGGTGAAGACGGCGCCAAAATTACTGAGATTAAGACGCGTGCGGTCGTCGCTGGCCGTGCTGCCCAGGTAAGTGCTTTTTATCTTGTTCAATCTCAATACCGGTGTGACGGTAATCTCGGAGCTGCGGTAGACACCGATACCAGCGGGGTTAATGCTGAGCGACGAAAAGTCGGCGCCATAAGAGCCGCCGGCGCCGCCAAGACTGAGGGAGCGTGCGGTGCCCGCCCCGGTTACCTGCCCGTAACGGAGGGCGTCCAGCTCACTTTGTGCCGATGCTGTTGCCGGAAGGAACAGGCCGGCTGCCAGGATAAGGTTCAAATATTTGTTCATGTCAAAAGGCTGATTAGTCGATGCTTAGACAAAGGTACGAGGCATAACGTTTAATTCCCTGAAGCGGATATTTTCGGGATGTTAATTAGGAATTCCTGTGGCATATTTTTCTATGTAACGAACGGATCGCGATAACCCTGCCACGGATATATAATTGCATACAGGTCTGTTGCAGCGGGGTTTAGCTTTGTTCCTGTAAAAATATCTCCTTAGTCCGCTAAAATTTTATCTATGAGACGTTCTGCCCTGTATTTTACCGGCCTCGCTTCGGCCCTGTTATCGTTGTTCCTGGCCTCCTGCGGCAACAAGTCCATGGACCTGGCCAAAGAGCTTGCGTCAAGCTATACCCACGACGGCAAGACCATTTCGGCTGAAGGCAAGCTGGCTACCAATATGATGGTATGGGGCACCGGGCAAACGCTCGATATGAATCTGGAAATGCAGGCCGCGCTGGACAATACCAGGCGGGAGCGGATCACCGATATCGTTCTGCCTTACGGTACCGGGAAGAATAGTGTAAAGATCAATGTACCCGATACGGCACGGCGTTTTGAAGACAAGGATGTATTCATCTATGATAAGAACGGCGAAAAGATCAGCACAAGCGATAAGGTGCGCATTACCGGAACCGTAACTTATACGGCCAAAGGCCCTAAAAAGGAATCCGGAAGTCATGTGACGATCACCGTACCCAAGCCCGGGAAAGAAGAAGGCGACGGCAACGACTACAGCTACAAGATCACCAATGTAATGATCGAAAAGCTATAAGCCTTGTTTATGTGTTCAAATGGTCGGGCTGCCTTTTACGGCAGCCCGACCATTTAATTGCCAGAGGGCATCAGTAAAGGCAGATGACCGGAGTGACAGGAGCACAATTGAGAAGACTATAAATAAGCCTGCGGGATGGCCTGCCTTTACACCCTTCCGGCTTTGATTTCTTCTACCACTCCCGGATCGAGCAGCGTGCTGGTATCGCCCAGGCTATCGAGCGCGCCTTCGGCGATCTTGCGCAGGATACGGCGCATGATCTTTCCGCTGCGTGTTTTGGGCAGCCCGCTTACAAACTGGATCTTGTCGGGCTTGGCGATCGCGCCGATAAGATGGGTAACGGTTTGCAGGATGGCTTTGCGGGCTTCCTCTCCGGGCGTATGTTCCGGGTCGCAGACCACGAAGGCATAAACGCCCTGGCCCTTGATGTCGTGCGGATAGCCGACAATAGCGCTTTCGATCACCGAAGGGTCGCTGTTGATCGCGTTTTCCACTTCTGCGGTGCCGATCCTATGCCCGCTCACATTCAGCACATCGTCTACGCGGCCGGTAATGCGGTAATTACCTTTATCGTCCCGGTAGCAGCCGTCGCCGCTGAAATAGAGGCCGGGATAAGCCGCAAAATAGTTTTGCCGGAACCGCTCATGATCGCCATAGGTAGTGCGGAACATGCCCGGCCAGGGAAAGCGGATACACAGGTTGCCGGAGGTAATGCTGCTGCCGTCTTCCTGCTTTACGGGCTGTGCCGGCGCGCCTTTTTCATCGACCAGCACGGGTTGTATGCCCGGAAGCGGAAGCGTGGCAAAGGTGGGTATGGCGGGCGTTACGCCGGCGAGGTTGGAGATAAGGATACCACCGTTTTCGGTCTGCCACCAGGTATCGACGAGGGGGCAGCGGCCTTTGCCGATATGCTCGTGAAACCATTGCCAGGCTTCTTCGTTGATCGGCTCACCTACCGATCCCAGCACCTTCAGCGAGCTGAGATCATGGCCTTCTATCGGTTCCGTACCGAAGCTCATCAGGCTGCGAATGGCCGTAGGCGCGGTGTACAGGATGTTTACCCGGTGCTTGTCCACGATATCCCAGAAACGGCCGGCATCGGGCCATGTAGGAATCCCTTCGAAGATGAGCGTAGTTGCGCCTGCCAGCAAAGGGCCGTATACAATATAGCTGTGCCCGGTGATCCAGCCGATATCGGCCGTGCAGAAATATACATCGCCGGGCTGGTACTGGAATACATTGACAAAAGAATAGCTGGCGTAGACCATATACCCGCCGCAGGTATGTACCACACCCTTGGGCTTGCCGGTGGAGCCCGAAGTGTACAGGATGAACAGAGGATCTTCCGCATCCATACTCTCGGCCGGGAAGAAAGGTTTGCCCGCTGCTGCTACCTGTTTGACCTCTTCATCCCAGTAGCAGTCGCGGCCCTCCTTCATGCTTATGGCTGTGCCGGTATGGCGCAGCACGATTACTTTTTTCACGAAGGCACATTGCTCCAGGGCTTCATCTATCACGCTTTTGAGCGGGATGGCCTTATTGCCGCGATGCGCGCCGTCGGCCGTGATCACAAACGCGGCCTGCGCATCCTCCAGCCGGTCGGTAATGCTGCGGGCGCTGAAGCCGCCGAAAACAATGGAATGTATGGCGCCGATACGGGCGCAGGCCAGGGTGGCGATAGCAAGCTCGGGCACCATACCCATATAAATACAGACACGGTCGCCCTTTTGTACACCATTACGCCGCAGCACATGGCACAATTGCATCACCTTATCCAGGAGCTGGCGGTAGCTGAGGGTAAGTCCCTCCGACCCGGGATCGTTGGGCTCCCATATGATCGCCGGCCGGTCGCCCTGCTGCTCCAGGTGACGGTCCAGGCAATTTTCGGTGATGTTGAGCCGGCCACCCCTGAACCATTCGATACGAGGTTCTTCAAAACTCCAGTCCAGCACCTTTTCCCAGGGCTTGTGCCATTGGAAATGGCCGGCGACTTCGGCCCAGAAACCTTCAGGATTTTCCACACTTTCGCGGTAGTGGGCATCATACTGCTCTTTTGATTGTATCTGGTAGGGGTAAGCCATAGATGAGAAGCGTCTTTTTGCTCCTCAAATTAAACAATTCGCGCCAGTCCCGCTTGCCACCTGTGGCGGCAGTAGTAAAACTTAACATTAATCAACCGGTTACAGGAAGCCGGCCGGCAAAGGTCCGACCCCTTATCGGGGTATTTTGAAAGGGATAATTGCCGTATGATCTATTTATGATTTTTACCCTTATATTTGCACTGTATCATTCCGTGGATAGGGGGCTTCCACGATGCTGCTTCACTTTTTCGCCTGCCGGAGACACCGCAGGATAATATTTACGTTTTTCTTTCAATGAAATATAATACAACGCGCGACAAGCTGATCATGCCGGAGTACGGCAGGAATATACAGCAGATGGTAGAATACATGCGTACCATCGAAGATCCCGTAAAACGCCAGAAGAATGCCCGCGCCATCATCGAGCTGATGGGCATTTTGAATCCTCATCTGAAGAATGTAGAGGACTTCCGCCATAAGCTCTGGGATCACCTTTACCTCATCGCCGATTTTGACCTCGAAGTCGAATCACCCTACCCCACACCAACAAAAGAAAAGCTGTTCCGTAAGCCGGATCCGCTGCCTTATCCCAGGTCCCAGCAGAAAAAGCAAAGACACCTCGGCAAGAACCTGGCTGCCGTTATTGAGAAGGCGCTGAAGGAGTCCGATGAGGAAAAACGCAGGGGCTTTACCCAGTCTATCGCCTACTATATGAAGCTGGCCTATGCCAACTGGCACAAAGAGCCGGTGCATGACGATATGATCAAAGAAGAGCTGTCGGAGATCACCAACGGCGAGCTGAACTATACGGCTACAGGCGTAAAGGTGAAATTCGACAACCGGAATAACCTCAACAGCGGTAACGTGCATAAGAAAAATGCCAGCGCTAATAATAAGAACCGGAATCAGAATAACAACAACAACCGGAACAACAATAACCGGAACCAGAATAACCGGAATAACAATAATAAAAACCGTAACAAAGGTGGCAGGCCGAATATGTAATAGCTTGCTGTAAAAGATAAGCGGGACCGACATTCGTCGGCCCCGCTTATCTTTTTATCTAAACCGGTTCCTGCTACAGTGCAGTTTCCAGCACCGGCAGCGGGCGGGGGGCAATTTCCTTTACCGCAGTAGCTATAGCCCGGATATGATCGGGCGTAGTGCCACAGCAGCCCCCTACAATATTGATCCAGCCATTGCGGGCAAAGCCGGCAATGATTGCGGCGGTATCTTCCGGTGTTTCATCGTATTCGCCCATAGCATTGGGCAGACCCGCGTTGGGATAACAGCTTACATAGCAGGCGGCGATCTGGGCCAGCTCTTCTACGTGCGGCTTCATTTGGGCGCCGCCCAGGGCACAGTTCAGGCCTATGCTTACCGGCAGGACATGCGCCACCGATATATAGAAAGCCTCCAGCGTCTGACCGCTAAGGGTGCGGCCTGAAGCATCGGTAATGGTGCCGGAGATCATGACCGGCAGCTCCAGTCCTGTTTCATCGAAGAAACGACGGATAGCGAAAAGCGCGGCTTTGGCATTCAGCGTATCGAATATCGTTTCGACCAGGAGGATATCGGCTCCACCTTCCACCAGGCCTTTTACCTGATCAAAATAAGCTTGTGATACTTCGTCAAAAGTAACCGCACGGTAGCCGGGATTGTTGACATCGGGGGACAGGGATAAAGTCTTGTTCATGGGACCGATGGCACCCGCCACAAATTTGGGTCCCGATCCCGGATGCGCTTCCTGGTATTCGGCGATGGCCTGCCTGGCCACCTTTGCCGAAGCCACATTCATCTCGTAGGACAGCTCCTGCATATCGTAGTCTGCCATCGAGATCACCTGCGCGCTGAAAGTATTGGTTTCGATAATATCGGCTCCCGCTTCCAGGTATTCGCGGTGGATCGCTTTAATGATCTGGGGCTGGGTAATCGACAGGAGGTCGTTGTTCCCTTTAAGGTCGCAATGCCAGTCGCCGAAGCGCTGGCCGCGGTAGTCGGCCTCCTGCAGCTTATAGCGCTGGATCATCGTACCCATAGCGCCGTCGATGATCACGATGCGCTGTTCCAGCAATTCCGTCAGTTGCTTTTTTACAGACATACTCAAAAAATAAAGTGCAAGTTACAGGATTAATCTATTGTAAATGTTTTACGGCAACCCATACCTGCCGCTTGCCGTGACGGGTACGGTATTCTACCAGGGCAATGTCGATCTTCCGTTTCAATACAGTTACCTTTTTACTGGCCGGCAAGCTGATTACTTTCCCCGCAGCCCGTAAGGCCTGCAGCTTCTTCTCATCCCTCAAAACGGAATACTCGGTCATTTCGGCATAGCACCGCTCGTCAACAGCGGAAAGGCATTCTGTTTTGGTAGTGTATTGCTCGCCTTCCTTCGCCGGTTTATCGCAGGAAAAGAGGCCCAGTAGTAAAAAAGCGGAAAGGAATAAGGAAATCAGGGTTCGGTTCAGCATCCTTCAAAGTTAACCCATACGGCGCAAACATCGTTGACAGCGGGTCGCAATAGGCCTATCAAGAAGTTATATATGCCTGCGATACAACCGCTCCGGAGCCTTAGGCTTCTGCGTTGGTCGCCGGTGCGCCCGTCTGGTTTAGGATGGCTTTTTCCAGCTGCTGCAGGCGGCGCAGCGGCGGGTTGAAATAATGGGTGGGATTGAAAGTGCGGGCAGCGTGCAGCTCCATATGGATGAATTCAGGGATGTTCCTGACGAACATGCATCCTTCCCGCCACTCCTGTATCAGGATGGGTGTGGTATCAAAAAAATGCTGCAGGCGGTCGGCCTCTTTCAATACTTCAGGATGCTGCGGATGCTGCTTGATCATATGGCGAAGATACGGAAATATGGTTTGTTGCCTTGTAGAGACGTTGCATGCAGCGTCTCTACAAGGCAACAACGGTATGCAATGTCTCTGCAAGCAACACATGCAACGTCTTTATTCCAGGGCATAAACGGCGAAAGAAGCCAGCCAGTGTTCGCCACCATAGCCGCCGGTCACGTGGGGCAGGGTTTGGGTAAGGAACTGAGCGGCGGCGGTAGTAAAGCGTTTTTTCCATTTATGGTTTGCGGGTAGCTGACGGGCAATACCCTTCATGCACCAGGCACGGGTGAAGGAAAGACCGTCCAGATGCACGATCTGGTAATCGCTGCGGTCGCTTACGGTAGGCAGGCTGCAGATGCGGGCAATGCTGCGCTCTTCATAGAAGCCATCGAGCCAGGTCACAAAAGCTTTGGTGGGGAGTATGCGCCGCATGAGGTCGGCGATTTCGAGACTGGGAGAGAAAAAATCGCTGCCGTCGGGCTCCAGGTAAGCCGGAGTGGCTTTGCCGTCTTTGTAGAAATAAAGCGACTTGTCGATCACCTGCCGTTCAAACGCCGTGTCTTTGACGGCCCGGGCCCAGTCCAGGGCAAACACCATGGCGAAGGCAGTATTGGGATGTACACCGGTCCGGTTGGGATAAGTTTGCTTGGGCAGGTAGGCTTTCCACAGGCGTAGTATTTCCACTGTAAGCGGTTGCAGGGCTTCGTGCCAGCGACGACCGCTGGCATCGTTCCAGGTAGCCAGCTCTTCATCGAGCTTCAACAGCCAGGCCCATCCGTAGGTACGTTCAAAAGTGTTGCCGACGCTGTAGCGGGTAAAGTAAGCGGCTTCGGCCGCCATCTTATCTTTTTGAAAGGTGCCGTCGAGCACTTTGACGATCTGCTCCCTGTTGGAGAGCGCCGGGAACGTCTTCAGCAGCCGCACCAGCATCCAATGACCATGTACGCTGCTATGCCAGTCGAAGCAGCCGTAAAACGCAGGATGCAGCTCTACCGGCAGCAGGCGCGCATCTGAGGCGCTGTCTGCCGTGTGGGAAGTCTTATTGGGAAACTGCTGGTTGATGCAACGCAGGGGTAATGCCGCCAGCTGTGCCGCAACCGCTTCGGTAAGCACAGGCGCTTCCTGCGCGCTCAAAGACAAGGGGAGTCCTGCTGCGATCAGCAGGAAAAAAAACGTCAGCCTGTAAATCATGTCAGAATGGTTTGCCGTAAAAATAGAAAAGAATGCGGGAACATCGGGCGCCAGGCATATGTGCGGGACCCCCTGGAACAAAAAGAGCTGAGGCCTGGCCTCAGCTCTTTTTACAGCAGCATTGCTACTAGGTTTTCTTTGCTTTTTTCTTTTCCGTGAATTCGATCACCTCAGCTATATTACTGTGGTCAAGTCCTTTGCCCAGGATCTTTTTCTTATCATCGAGCAGGTACATCTTTGGTGTGCTGTACACATCATATTTGGAACGGTAATCGGTCTTGTTGCGTGCATCCACCACATTGGCCCATTCCTGCAGCTTCAGCTGCTCTACTGTTTTCTGTATGTCGGTCAGGTCGCCTTCCGTGGATACTGCGTATATTTTTACGCCTTTTGCTTTAAGCACTTTACGGTAAACCGAATCCAGCTGTGGGATTTCTTTCATGCAGTGGCCGCATTCCCTGGACCAGAAGACCAGCAAGGTATATTTACCTTCCTGCTGGCTGAGCGGTTTATCCTGCAGGCTCCAGATGTCCTGCATCAGCAGCTCCGGCGCTGTATTGCCCAGCACGTTGGGCGCTATTTTCTTGGCCCTGTCCTCGTACTTGGCAAGGCTGGCCGAATCCAGCCAATAGGCGTCGCCTTTCATGTAGTAGTTCTCCACCAGGTGCACAAAGGCTTCGTCCATACCCATTACCTTGCTGCGTTCGGCATTGCCGGCCAGCCAGTGCAGGGTATATTTGAACAGCTCTTTCGACTTGCGGGTACGGGCGAGCATTACATCCGCTTCACGGTTCATCGAATCAGGCAAAGGCATTACCATCCGGTTGAAATACTCGTCCAGCTTGGCGTCGTACACCGGTGAGTAGATCAGGCGGTCGTCTTTGAAGTCGAACTGATCCCAGTAGTGCTGCTTATAGTAATGATAGGCAAATTCTGTATCCACCGTTTTGGTGCCGGCCAGGTAATGTGTGCCTTCCGGCACTTCGGGTACCGCCAGGGCTTTGAATACCGTGCTGATGTAAGTGCCGGGATATTTGGCTGCATAATCTTTACGGTAAGCTGTCAGCTCCTTGGATAATACACCCGACCTGTCGCGAACCTTCTGCGTATCAGCAGCGCTTTTGGCACTCTTAAGCTCTTCTATCAGCGCCTGCTGCTTCTTGCCATAGCCCATCAGGAACTTTTCGTAGGCTACATAGCGCGTATTCTCTTCGCTGCCTTTGAAGGTAATGTTGGCCGGCATGTCGGTCGTATCGACATTGATCGTCATCGCATCACCGTTATTGAGGATAAACTCGGTGAACTTCGTCCGGTTGTCGAACAGCAGGAGGTAAATGCCGCCCAGCACGCTGTCTTTCGACTCGATGATCGCTGTGCGTTTGTTGATCACGCGGCCCGAATCTGTTTTATAGATGGTCGGCAGGGCCTTGGCATAATAGTGGGCCAGGTAGACAAAAGAGTCTGTTACATCCTGTTTGAATTTCACTTCGATCTTGTATCCGTCCCTGGCAAAGGCAGTCAGGCCCAGGGCCGCACAGATACCGCTTAATAGTAATTTTTTCATTCCTGGTCGTATAGTTACAGATTTGTTTTTGATGGGATCCAAAGATAGCAGAATCGGATCAGCCCTTATGTTTTCTTGCTGTCAGTTCAATCACTTCGTTAATATTGCTGTGGTCGAGGCCTTTCCCGATGATCTTCATATGCTCGTCAAACAGGTAGATCTTGGGTGTGGAATAGGCGTCGTACTTTTCTCTGAAGCCGGTATTATTATTGATGTCGGCCACGTTGATCCATTCGCCGATCTTGTTGCTGTTGATGAACTGCTGGATTTCCGACAGCTCTCCTCCTGCGGCAACGGAATAGATCTTCACCCCTTTTTCTTTTAAGGTTGACCGGTACACCGAATCGAGGAGCGGCACTTCTTTTTTGCAATGACCGCAATCATACGACCATACGATAAGCACGGTATACGGGGCTTTCACATCGTGTAGCGGCATATCCTTCAGCGTAAAGACATCCTGCATATTCAGGTCGGGCGCGGTATTGCCCAATACATTCGGCCGTATTTTCCGTGCACGGTCGGTATACCATTCCAGGTCTTTATCCGAAAGCCAGTAGGCTGCGCCTTTCATGTAGTATTCTTCCACCAGGTGTACAAAGACCTCATCCATACCCATCACCTTACTTTGCAGGGCATTGGTCGCCAGTGTACGCAAGGTGTAGCGGAACAGCTCTTTCGTTCCTTTGGTGGCTTTCAGTATTTTGTCGGCTTCGGCATTGATGCTGTCGGGGATCTGGTATATCCATTTGCTAAAGTAGTCGTTCAGCTTGGTATCGTAAATCGGCGTTTGCATCAGGCGGTCGTCGCGGAAATTGAACTGATCCCAGTAATGGTCTTTCATGTATTGATAAGCATAAAGACTATCGACCGTTTTTCCGTCTTCGAGGTAGTGCTCCTTTTCCGGAGGCTCCGGTGTTTTCAGCGCCAGGAAAATATTGCTCAGCAGGGTATTGGGATATTTTTTTACATAGGCGCTGCGGTAGTCGGCCTGTTCGCTGAACAGTGTCTTCAGCTCCTGGTCGATCTTTACTGAGTCGGCCCGGATCTTGGCCTGGCCTCTTTTTTCGGTAAGGGCTTTATTCCGGTTGGCCAGCGTTTCCATCAGCTTGTTGTAGACCATGTAGCGCTCGTTTTCGGGGCTTCCTGTAAAGGATAAACCGCTGTTCCCGCTGCCGTTGTCGACCGTGAAGCGAAAGTTGTCGCCGTTATTGAGCAGGAATTCTGCCAGCTTGCTGTTATGATTATATACGACCATGAAAACGCCGCCCAGCTGCTCTTTGCTGCTTTCAAAGACAACCTTGCGTTTGCCGGTAACCCTGGCCGAATCCTGCCGGTATACGGTAGGCAAGTGTTTCCCGAAATAGTGTTCCAGGTAAACCACCGAATCCGGTATATCCTCTTTAAAGGTAACCTCGATCCGGTAACCGTCCTTTGCCCGGGTGGTCAGGCTGCCAAGCAGGAACAAAGCAATGGGGGCAAGCTTTTTCATAAAACGATCTTTTCAGGCAAAGGGTTTGGTTTTTCTGTACGGCCGGGAGGCCGGCCGGTTCGTTCAAAGCTAAATAACGATTAAACGTAACAAGAAAAATCAAGCTACCTTTGCAAAGGATTAACAAGCAAGATTTACATTGGCCAGAAAAAATAAAAAGACGGTTCTAAACGGGATAAGGTTGGAGCGTTACGCCGCGGAAGGCAAATCCATAGCGCATCTTGAAGATGGTAAAACACTTTTCGTAGAAGGTGCTGTACCGGGAGATATTGCCGAAGTGCTGGTGCTTAAGAATAAGAAAAGCTATGCAGAAGGTAAGGCCCTGAAAGTGGAAATACCTTCTGCCGACAGGGTAACCCCTTTTTGCGAGCACTTCGGTATTTGCGGCGGCTGCAAATGGCAGATGCTCCCTTACGAAAAGCAGCTCGAGTACAAACAGATACAGGTAACCGATCAGCTGACCCGTATCGGGCATGTGGCGCTGCCGCCGATCGAGCCCATTGCTGGCAGCGGTTTGCAAAGGCATTACCGCAACAAGCTTGAATTTACCTTCAGCGAGCTGAGCTATCTTACCCGTGAGGAGATCGCAGCGGCAGGGGAAGACGAGATTGCCAGGAAGCCCGCCCTGGGCTTTCATGCACCGGGCATGTTTGATAAAGTAGTCGATATCCGTACCTGCCATCTGCAGCCGGAGCCGACCAACAAGATTAAGAACCTGCTGCGCGAGATCGCGCTGGAACAGGGGCTGCCTTTCTACGATCACCGGCAGCAGGACGGCTGGTTGCGGAATGTAGTGATCCGCGTGGCGACTACAGGCGAGGTAATGGTCAACCTGATCGTCAAATACGATCGGGAGGAGCTGAAGATGATGCTTGATACCCTGCTGAAGGAAGTGCCTGAGATCACCTCGCTGCATTATACGATCAATCCCAAGATGAACGATACGATCTATGATCTTACGGTTCATACGTACAAGGGCAAAGGCTATATAGAAGAATACCTCGAAGATTTCCGCTTCAAGATCTCGCCTAAATCCTTTTTCCAGACCAATACGCGGCAGGCCGAGCGTCTTTACCAGATCACCAGGGATTTTGCCGGGCTTACCGGCAATGAAGTGGTTTACGATCTTTATTGCGGTACCGGCAGCATCGGTATCTTCCTCTCAAAAGGGGCGAAAAAGATCATTGGTATCGAGGCGGTGCCCGATGCTATTGAAGATGCCAAACTTAATGCGGAATGGAACGGCCTGCAGCATTGCCAGTTTTACGCCGGCGATGTATCGGATATCGCTACCGATGCCTTCTTCGAAGCGCATGGCCGGCCTGATGTGATCATTACCGATCCGCCGCGAGCCGGGATGCATGAGAAGCTGATCCAGCAGCTGTTGCGGATGCGCGCCCCAAGGGTTGTCTATGTCAGCTGCAATCCTGCTACCCAGGCCCGGGATCTGCAATTGCTCGATGAAGCCTATAAGGTGCTACGGCTGCAGCCTGTCGACATGTTCCCCCATACCCACCACATAGAGAATGTGGCGTTGCTGGAGCTGCGATAAAGCGATAATAATAAAAAGCGAAGGGCTGTGATCATCGCAGCCCTTCGCTTTTTGCATACATGCTTATGCGCAACGGCAGGAAAGATTCTCCGTAGCAGGGATACATTTGTCGGTACAGCGGGAGATCTGGTGCGTGAACACGCAAACCACCGCAGTCTGTCCGCCGTTGATTTGCTGTTGTGCGGCATCATCCAGGGGAACAATTGTTGTTTTCCGGATCACGAGCTTTTGCAGTGCAGGCTTTTGCTTTTTCATATCGGTTGATTTATTTGGGTGAAACAATCCGGGTATGAAGCTAGAAATATTTGCATACAAGCGCGCTGCTATTAATATTTATTTACCAATTGCGGCTGGCGCCGTCTGCTTCCGCTTGTGCCTAGCGCCTGATCACGAACCGGGCGCTTTGCTGCCGTCCATTCAGCTGCTGCTCCAGCAGGTAAGTGCCGGCAGGTAATTGACTTACGTTGATCTGCAGCAGCACTTCTGTGGCCGAGGCCTTCAGGGTAAAGGTCTTATGGATTAGCTCGCGGCCGCTCATATCCCTGATGTAGACCTGTGCTGTTCCCGCTTTTTCGGCCAGTACGTAGATGCTGACTTGATCGCTTACGGGGTTAGGGTGGAACTTCAGGTCCTGGTCCTCCTTTTGCTGCACGGCCGCGGCGCCCCTTTCCGAAGCCTGCGGAGCTGCCGCTGCATTACCTCCGCCGAGTCTAAAGCTTACCGGGAGGGTGTAATAAACAGCGACGGCTTTTCCGTTTTGTCTTCCCGGTATAAAAGCGGGCATGGCTTGCAGTACCCGCAGCACTTCGGCATCACATTCGGGATCCAGGCCGCGCATGATCGCTATATCACTGAGCGTGCCGGTAGGACTTACCACGAATTGCGCGATCACTCTTCCCTGTATACCCGCTTTGCGGGCAGCATCGGGATAGCGCAGGTTTTCAGAGAGGTACCGGGCAAGGTCTACAGAAGGCTGCGGCATATCTTCAACCGACGTAAAGATCTTACCTGCTGCTGTTTCAACGGATCTGCTGTTGTCTGTCGCTTTAGCATTCTCCTTCGCCAGCCTGAAGCTAACCGGCACCGTATAATACACATTTACCGCCTTCCCGGCCTGTCTTCCCGGTGTAAAGGCGGGCAGGGCTTGTAGTACCCGCAGCACTTCGGCGTCACATTCGGGATGGATGCCCCGTTGGATAGCCACATCTTCTACCGCCCCGTTTTTGCTCACTACAAATTGCGCGACGACACGTCCCTCGATGCCGGCTTTTTTTGCCGCTTCCGGATAACGCAGGTTTTTGGAGAGATAGTCCGTAATGTTTACTGAGGGTTGTGGCATTACCTCCACGGAAGAATAGATCTTTTCTGCCTGGGCTTGTTGCGCGCCAGCTGTATGACTCCATAAAATGCTGAAGGCTGTCAGCAAGCCTGCGGCAGCGCTTCTGAAGCGCGGGTAGTATTTGTTTGTTAGATACATCTGGATAGATTTTTAAAGGATGAAAAAATCAAAGGGTTGTGGATTGTCTTTGCTGCAGACAAAGGCGCTCCATCAGCCGGCTGAGTTCAACCCCCGGCTGTGCTGCTCCTTTAAGCGGCAGCTTTTTTATAGCAAATAAGATGGTCTCCCGGTGAAAGCCGGGTATTTTCTATAGCGGTTAATTAACGAATCCGGCGGCCGATCAGTTGTTTATCGCCGGTTGTTCCGTATCCTGGAGCCTGAAGCTTACCGGGAGGGTGTAATAGACCCGTACAGGTTGGCCAGCCTGGCGGCCCGGTTTCCACTTGGGCATAGTCTTTACCACGCGCACGGCCTCTTCGCCACAACCGCCTCCGATATCCCTCATGAGGTTAATATCGGTAATGCTGCCGTCTCTGTCAACCACAAACTGGAGCACAGCCCTACCCTGTATACTTTGTTTTTTTGCTTCTTCGGGATAACGGATATTTTCCCGCAAGTATTTCATTACATCGAAGGGCGGTTGCGGCATATCTTCTACAGAGGTAAATGTTTTGTTCTCTGGAATGCTTGCCGGTGGCTTGTCTGCCGGAACCAACGTCGCCGTGGGTTCGGCCGTAGCCTCCGCAGCAGACGATTGTGGTACGGAGGCCACAGGTGCCGCATCGGGCCTGACCTGCCGGGGTTGTTGCTCCCGGATAGCCCTTGCAGCAACAGCTTTCGCCGGTTGCGACTGAGCCTGAACTGCCGGCATGTTTGGCAACAGTTCTGCTGGCGCGGTGCCCGCGCCGGTCAGGTGGCTAAAATTACCTCCGTTTACTGAAGGCGCTACGGTGAAGGCGCGGATGCTCTGCGCATAGATAATGACAAAGAGCATGAGCACTGTGCTGCAAAGTACAGCTCCTTTAGCAGGCCGGTTATTCACTCTTTTGCTGTGCAGCAGCATCCTGATCCTGCGGCGTAAGGGATGACGAAAGAACGGTTGCAGCAATGCAGGTCCCCTGAAGCCAAGATGTTCGCTCAGCAAGGTGCGCATGTATTGTTCCTTGTCTTGGCCAGCCAGGGCGTCGGCTTCGAATTCGTGTACCAGGCTCAGCTCCCGGCCGATCAGGTACAAAGGGATCACCGGGAAGAAAAGGCATTGGAGCAGCTGAAGCAGCAGCTTGTCGTAATGATGCCGGTAGTGCACATGCGCCTGTTCATGCGCCAGGATACCGGAATCGGCATCGTTGCCGGGGAAAATAATGGTGCAGCCGTAGCTGGCCGGTCCCTGGCCGGTATTCAGTGCCAGGCGATAGCCGTCCTGTTGGATCCATCGCTGGCGGTTCAGGAAACGGCGCAGGCTGAGCATACGGTAGCCCAGACGCAACAGCAGCACGAGTGCCATCAGGCTATAGCCGGCAAACAAGGGCGACCAGCCGGTATACCAGGGCTGATCAGCGGCACCGGCAGCAGTAAGCGTTACTTCAGGCAGGCTAACCGCCAGCAGGGTCTGTGCTACAGCGGGTGCATACCAGCCCGGAATGTCGAGGCGTATCAGCGGCAATACCAAAGCCAGCAAAGGAGTGCTCAGCAGGTACATACGGTTCCAGGTGTGGCTGCTGCGGTTGCGGAGCAGCAACAGGTAGAAGCAGAAAAAGAGGAAACCATAACAATTCGCGGCGAGAAAATAGCTGATCATGGTTACGCTTTTAAAGGGTTAGCTGTTTTGTTTCATTTCCTTCAGGAGCTCTTCCAGCTCTTTTACCGTAATGTCTTTCTCCTTGGCAAAAAAAGATAGCATATTGGCAAAGGAACCGTTGAAATAACCCTTCACCAGGTGGCGGGCCGATTGCCGGCTATATTGGTCCTTTTTTAAGGTCGGCTTGTACAGGTGCGATTTACCCATAGCCATTACCTTCACGAAGTCTTTTTCCAGCAGGATCTTCAGTATCGTGCTTACTGTATTGTAGTGCGGCTTAGGGTCGGGCAATTGGTCGATAATATCTTTGGTAAAGCCCTGCCCTATCTTCCACAAGGCTTGCATGATCTGTTCTTCGGCTTTGGTCAGCGATTTGAAATTACTCATAGCACCTTAATTTTTAAACTAAATCTTTAGTTATGCTGAACGAAGATAAAACTAAAAGATTAGTTTTACAACTAAATTTTTAGTTGATAGCTAATTTCCTGCTGGTCAGGAAAAAGAAATGCCCTGCATTGCGTTATTTTTGCAGGATGATTGAAAACCCCCAACTGGAAGTATGCTTGTCCCCCGCGCTGCTTTCGCTTTATGATACCCGGGAAACCATAGTTGTGATCATTGATGTATTCCGCGCTACTTCTACCATAGCCGCCGCGCTGCACAACGGTGCCCGTGCTGTGATCCCGGTGGCCTCAGTAGAAGACTGTATCCGGATGAAGGAAACGGTGGAAAACTGCATCACCGCAGGGGAACGGGATGGCCAGGTAGCTCCGGGCCTGCAATACGGCAATTCGCCGCTCGAATACCCTTCTGATTTTATTAAAGGAAAAACGCTGGCGCTGACAACAACGAACGGCACCAGATTGCTGCATATGGTACGGGATGCCGATACCATCGTCACCGGGTCTTTCCTTAATCTTAACGCCGTATGCCAGTACCTGCTCAAGCGGAATAAAAAGGTATTGCTGGCCTGCTCGGCCTGGAAGGACCGTGTCAATATGGAAGATACTTTGTTTGCCGGCGCGGCGACCACATTGCTCCGCGGGCATTTTACCATACATTGCGACAGCGCCCGCATTGCGGAGAGCCTCTATGCCCAATCGCAGGCCCGCCCTTCCCTGCTGGATTTCCTGCGCGACAGCTCGCATTACCGCCGCCTTTCCGGTTTTGGCCTGGAACGCGATATGGCCTATTGCATGACGCCCAACCAGCATCCCGTAGTTCCCGTATACAACGGCAAGGAGCTCGAGGTGGAAAACATCATGGGCACTTTATAAAATGTATTTCTTTTTCCCGGCAACAACATGAGAATAATATCCTACAACGTAAACGGGCTGAGAAGCGCGATGAACAAAGGCTTCGTGGACTGGCTGTCTACCGACCCCGCCGATATCATCTGCCTTCAGGAAATAAAGGCTCATAAGGAGAATGTCGACTTTGCGCGTATCGAGGCGCTGGGCTATGAAACCTACTGGTATCCTGCAGAGAAAAAAGGCTACAGCGGGGTGGCCGTATTTACCCGCATTAAGCCCGAAGCTGTTTTCTATGGCAACGGCATTATGCAAAGCGATGCGGAAGGCCGGGTGATCCGGCTCGACTTCGGTAGCATAAGCCTGGTCAATGCTTATTTTCCCAGCGGCTCCAGCGGCGAGCTGCGCCAGGCCTACAAGTACCAGTGGCTCGACGAATTCTTTGAATATATCTATAAGCTGCGCCAGGAGCGCCCCGACCTGATCGTTACCGGCGACTACAACATCTGTCACCGGCCCATCGACATTCACAATCCTGTCAGCAATAAGGACAGCAGCGGTTTTCTGCCCGAAGAGCGGGCCTGGATGGATAAATGGTTCGACAGCGGTTTCGTGGATACCTTCCGTTTTTTTAACCCCCACCCGCACCAGTACAGCTGGTGGAGCTACAGGGCCAATGCCCGGGCCAACAACAAAGGCTGGCGTATCGATTACATCAGTGTGAGCAAAAGCCTGGAAGCCCGGCTGAAGGACGCCGCGATTTATCCCGGTGTCACCCACTCCGATCATTGCCCGGTGTACGCTGCCCTGGATCTGGAACTCCAATAAAGATTTTCATAATCTTATAGGGTTAAAAAAAGCAGCCACCCGTTAAGGATGGCTGCTTCGTTTTTATCTTCTATCTGGATTAGCCCAGATGCTGCTGGATCTTCTTTTCAAAAGCGGACCGGGGGGCGGCGCCTACCTGCTTGTCTACAACCTGGCCGTTCTTGATGAACAGAACGCAGGGAATGCTGGTCACACCGTAATTTACAGACAAGTTGGGATTTTCATCCACGTTCACTTTGCCTACATTCACTTTACCCTCATATTCTTTTGAAAGCGCGTCGATGGTTGGTCCCAAAGCGATACAAGGTCCACACCAGGGAGCCCAGAAATCTACTACTGATAAATTTGCAGATTGCAGAACTTCGGCCTCGAAATTCGCATCGGTGAATACTGCTGCCATTTTATTTTTAATTTAATTTTTTACAATGAAAGGACAAAGGTAAGGGGAAACCAATAGAGCAACAATAGTGACAGCGAATAGTATTATAACAAGAGATGATTAATATGTGGATAAGTTGCTGGACCTGAACCGTAAGGCCTTTTTCAACGCCTTATAGGCCCTTCGGGAGAATTAATACCGGCCAATGCTTTATTCCGGTAGATTTGCTGCCTTATCGACCCTTATGCAGCGCACGTTCATCGATTACTATCAAATTCTGCAGGTCGGCTTCGACGCCGATGCCGCCGCGATCAAAGCTGCTTACCGCAAGCTGGCCCTGGAGCAGCATCCCGACAAGCATCCCGAAGATACGGAAGCCTATACCCGGCGCTTCCAGGAGATCACTGAAGCTTATAACGTGCTTTCCGATACAGGAAAGAAGGCGCTTTACGATATGCAATACCGGGAAAGCATGCTGGGTGAAGGTCCGCAATACATGGTTGTCTACCAGGAAGACAATACGCCGCCCGATACCGGCACCTACAAGCATAAGTACACGGCCAGGAGCGGACGACGTTTCGCCATTGTTCCCGCCGGTATGGCTATTGTCCTGGTAATGCAGGTGCTGCGCATGCTGACCCAGACGACTCCTGTGCTCCCCGACAGGAAGGGTATTGAAACCACGTCGCCTCAACAAATGCAGGAGCTCATCAGGCAGCTGGAGGCACGGCAGGCCCGCGACAGCGATATGGCTTACCCCGGCGCTCAGCCGGCAGGGAAGCCGCTACACTAAATGTTAATTATAAGGAAAATCCAAATTTATAGCTTAGCTTTACCGGGTATAAACCAAAGCTATGCCTTCCAAAGCTACTCCTCAACGTAAACGAAAAGCGCTCTACCTGCTCCTGGCTTGTGTTGTGTTTTTTACGGCTGGCTTGGCTATGCTTACCCTGGGTGCAGTAGTTCATGTTAACCCCAGGATCACCTTTGCGGGGTTCTTTAAGCTGGAACCCTATATGAATGTAGTCTCTACCCTTTTCGCTTTTCACTAATCCCTTTCTTTTTCATCCGGTACTCGGACTTCCCGGCGCCGTGCTTTGCGTTTCATTTGTTGTTTTAAAATAAAAGTTTACATTTGTCATCAGAAGTGACATTTGTTTGACACCAATAAAGACAACAGCAAATGAATACAACCCCCATATTTTTCCCGGCTAACCTTAAGTACCTGCGCGAACGCAGAAAGCTGAGCCAGGAAGAACTGGCCGGCATTCTGGGCATCAAGCGCTCGAAGCTCGCCGCGCTGGAAAGCGGCCAGACCAAATCGCCTACGACGGAAGACCTGGTCAACCTGTCCGCTTATTTCCGCATAAGCATCGATACCCTGCTGAAGATAGCGCTTAGCGGGCTGGGCGAGCTGAAGCTGAAAGAGCTGGAAGCCGGCAATGATGTGTATGTTACCGGCAGCAAGCTGCGTGTGCTCGCCATTACTGTAGATAAAGACAACCAGGAAAATGCCGAATATGTCCCTGTGAAAGCCAAAGCGGGCTACCGCTCAGGACACAACGACCCGGAGTACATTGCTACACTGCCTAAGTTTACCCTGCCCAATCTCGGCCGCGGTGGCACGTACCGTATGTTTCCTACCACCGGCGATTCCATGCTGCCCATACCCGAAGGCAGCGATGTGATCTGCCGCTTTATCCAGGACTGGTCGACGGTGAAGCCGCGCACCGTTTGTATCGTGATCCTGAAGGGCGAGCAGGACTTCGTCTTCAAACAAGTGAGCCTTCAGGCCGGGGGCCTGCTGCTGGAATCGCTCAATACCCAATATCAGCCTTATGTAGTTCCGGTATCGGAAGTGCTGGAGCTCTGGGAATTTCAGCGCTTTCTATCAGCAACCATACCCGATGTGCAGCCCGATCTGCAGAGCATTGCCAAAGCCCTGCGCGAGATACAAGGCGACATCAGCATCATCAGGAACAAAAAATAAAATTGACCGCTACCATTAAAGATATAAACGCTTATGCCGGCACAACCTATTGCCAAAAAGCTGTCGCGGGGGAAGGCCCTGCGCGGCGGCCATCCCCCTGCAGAGCAGGCCAAGCTTTTCGATGATCGCGAACAGCTGTCGCTGCCAGCCCACCTGATCGAATACACGCCGTCTTTCTTCGGGCGCGAAGAAGCGTACCGCTACTTTGAGCAGCTGGTAAGCAGCGTGCCCTGGCAGCAGCCCAGGATCATGATGTACGAAAAGGAAGTGGCCGCGCCACGGCTCTCAGCCTTCTTCGGCGAGCGGCCGCTGCGTTATGAGGACAAGCGCAGTCCACTGCCCTGGACGCCTGAGCTGCTGCAGATGAAGCATAAGATCGAAACCTATACCGGTATTACTTTTAATGGCGTGCTGCTGAACTATTACCGCGATGGTAACGATTCGGTGGCCTGGCACAGCGATAAGGATACCTTGCCCGGCATGAAGACCGAGATTGCTTCGGTAAGCCTGGGACAAGTGCGGCATTTCGACTTCCGTAGTAAAGCCGATCACAGCCTGCGGCATGCGATCGCCCTCGAGCACGGCTCGCTGCTGCTGATGAAGGGCGACCTGCAGCGGTACTGGGAGCACCGCATTGCTAAATCGCCTTTGCCCATGGGCGGACGGATCAACCTTACGTTCCGGAAGATTGGTCCATAAACATTTCCCGGCGATCTCGCATAGAAAGCCGTATTCAGCGCAGCCGCCGTTCAGACCGCTATTGCGTTCCGAGCGGCGCGGCCGAACAGGGATTCCCCAAGATCGCTGTTGTTTCAGGACAATACCAGTCTATATCCTGGTTTACAACACTGTACCTTAATTGAATACACTTATATTTTATTTTCCTTTACCTGGCTGTGATATGATAGTAATAAATTAAATTTGTTCTAGGTCAACCTGGAAGTGTATGCAAACAAGATTTGGAACGCGCAGGTTAGGTCAGCAAAAGCAGCTTGATATGGCGAAAAATAAAAAGATAAACGTTAAGGGAGTTGAGATTGTTTTGTATGAAGACAATCAGCAGGATTTTATTTCTCTTACCGATATAGCCCGGCATAAAGATGAAGAGCATACGGATACTATCATTCAGAACTGGATGAGGAACCGGAATACGATCGAGCTTTTAGGATTTTGGGAAATAATTTATAATCCCGGTTTTAAACCCCTCGAATTCGAGGGGTTTAGAAAACAGGCAGGACTCAACAGTTTTGTGATGACGCCCAAGCGATGGATAGAAAGCACCAATGCCATAGGTATTGTTTCGAAACCGGGAAGATATGGCGGAACGTTTGCCCATAAGGATATTGCGCTGGAATTTGCTTCCTGGATTTCTATAGAGTTCAAGCTGTATGTAATCAAAGAATTTCAACGCCTGAAAGACGATGAAAACAACCGGCTGCAATTAGAATGGAACCTGCAAAGAACGATTTCCAAAATCAATTACCAAATACATACAGACGCCATTAAGCAAAACCTGGTACCGAAGGAAATTACCAGGCAGCAGGCCGGTTATGTTTATGCCAGCGAAGCCGATTTATTGAATGTTGCCCTTTTCGGAATTACGGCGAAAGAATGGCGCGACGAGAATCCCGGCAAAACCGGGAACATAAGAGATTACGCCACTTTGGAGCAGCTGGTTGTCCTGAGCAATATGGAAAGCATTCATGCTTTGCTTATAGAACGGGGATGGCCGCAAGGCGAAAGATTGCTCCAGCTCAATCAGGTAGCTATAACACAAATGAAATCGCTGGTTGAAAGCAGAGCCATAAAAAGATTGCAGTAAAATTTACCGCGCGATCAAACCCCGGCGGCACTGCCCTCTGGCCGCAGCAGAAAAATTCCGGATGTGCCGGAACGTAAGGATAGCGGCCGCCGGCAAATTGTGTACCTTTAAGCCCCGGTCCTATACCGGCTAAACCAATACTTATGAGAATCGCAACATACAATGTTAATGGTGTCAACGGGCACTTGCCGGTATTGCTGCGGTGGCTGGAAGAAACGAAGCCCGATATCGTATGCCTGCAGGAGCTTAAAGCGCCGCAGGAAAAGTTTCCGGAAGAAGCGATCGCTGCCGCCGGCTACCAGGCGGTATGGCATGGGCAGAAAAGCTGGAATGGTGTTGCCATCCTCTCCCGCGGACATGTGATGACCGAAGCCCAACCCGGCCTGCCCGGTGATCCCGATGATGTGCACAGCCGCTATATCGAAGCGACGATAGAAGGCATGCGTATCTGTTGCCTGTACCTGCCCAATGGCAATCCCTTTCCGGGTCCTAAATACGATTACAAGCTGTCGTGGATCAAAAGGCTGATGCTGCGCGCCGATGAGCTGCTCACCTCCGGCCAGCAGGTATTGCTGATCGGCGATTTTAATATTATTCCTGAAGATATCGATGTCTATAAGCCTGAGCGTTGGGTGAATGACGCTTTGTTCCAGCCCGGGGTGCGCGATGCTTTCAAGGCCCTGGTAGCAAAAGGATGGACAGATGCCCTTCGAACCCTCAACCCTGGCGAAGTGGTCTACACCTTCTGGGATTATTTCCGCGACGCTTATGGACGGAATGCCGGCTTGCGTATCGACCATTTCCTGATGAGCCCTTCGGTTGCCGGCAAGCTGAAGGCAGCAGGCGTGGATAAGCATGTGCGGGGCTGGGAAAAAAGCAGCGATCATGCGCCCGTATGGGTTGAGGTGGAATAATTTTTATACCCCGGATAAAACAGATGCATGGCGGCTCCATTACGGAGCCGCTTTTCTTATAGCGCAGGCTTCTGGCGCGCTTCCAGCTTTCCCGAGGGATTGGACAGCTCCTCTTAAAGGACAATAATTAGGCCAAAAAAATATATAAGCGGTATCGTGAAGAATATGCTGCCTTTCCTCAAAACCCCGGGGGAATCTTCCGCAAGGAAGAACACATTTGCAAAAAAGGAGGCCGTATAAGGAACATAGCATACTGAATACCTGAACCAGATACCAATTATTTTTCCACAAACATCAAAACAAAAGCTCCATGCTGAAATCATTAAAACTCCTGGCGGCAGCGCTGCCTGTATTCGCTGTGGCGACCACAGATCTTAATGCGCAAACCCCGAACTTTACTACACCCAACGCTGCAGAATTTATTAACGGCAATCCCGCGGTAAGCCGGCCGGACCATACCTCCTGCTACAGTACCGGCGCTACGATTTCCGGTTATGGCGCTGCGGACCTCTACCTTTCCGCCTGGAACTCATCCGACCCCAATTATACCGGGGAGTTCCTCTGGCGCCTGACCCCGCAGGGCAATCCTACCGGACTGTTCCAGCAGGGTTCTTTTGCTTACCAGGGAGTAAGGAGCATGGAAGTCGCCACCGCGTTCAACTGGGTAACCAACAGGATGAGCTTTTTCGTCGCTTATTACAAGGTTGGCGTGGGGCACTTCCTCGATACTTATGAGCTGACCAACAGCACCGGCCCCAATCCCGTGAACTTTATTTCCTCACAGCAGCTATCGTCGGCTACTACCTATGGCCGTATCCGCATCGATGTATTCCGCTCGCATTATGCTGTTCTTGTATGGCAAGACCCCGCGCTGGGCCTTAGAACAAAGGCTTATCCCGGTGGCGGCGCCTGGAGCGGTACGTCGACGATTGCCGGCTCATTGGGTGCAATCAGCCCGGATGTGGCGCTGGGCGGCAACAATGTGATCAACGCGCACTACGTTTCCTACAACAGCGGTACAGGCGAGATCACCGAATCGGTGATCGACATCAATAATGTGCTCAGCTCGGGCGGCGTTGTTGCGCCTGCTGTAGAAGATGTCGAATTTATTGGTAATACCCTGCGCTCCGATCTTGTGCTGGACTGCCCCGATCTGTACGATGTGGATAACTGGGCTTATACCTATACCGATCGTAGGGAGGTCTTCGTCCGCATTATGGATCATCATACCATAGGTGGAACAACTACGGTCCGCGTCAATTCCGGCGTATTGGGCAATCAGCCTACCGCCAACATCCACAAGGCTTATGCACCGGCCCTGCACTATGGCACCGGCGCTACCGGTGGACCAATCGGCCAAATCACCGTGGGCTGGTATACCACCGACGGCAGCAGCACTAATGGCTACATTGCCCTGGAGATGCGTGAGGATGGCAGCGCGCTGATCAGCAATCCCGATTACATGGCGCTGCCCAACGCTTTTACGGCCAACACTTACCCCACAAATCCGGGTATTGCCTTTAGCAGGAATACCCTGCATGCACCGGGTTTCCTGTATGCCACTTATTACGACTTCGATGCTTCGGGCAGCAGCGCGCAATTGCATCATGCCTTCCATCTCTGGGGAGACGTGGTATTCCGCGGGGTGAACGAGACAGAGCCAGGTAAGGGTGTAGCCGGAGCAGTAATTACCGGTACCTGTCCCAACCCTTTCAGCGATGTGCTGCATACTTCGGTAGCGCTGCAGGAAGAGGCCTCCGTACAGCTGGAGCTGTTCGACATGACCGGCCGCAGGGTATGGCAATACCAGGCTGCATTAGGCAAAGGCACGCATTCGCTTGAAGCAGCGGGATTAAAAAAGCTGAGCACGGGTACCTACATGCTGATCACTTCCGTAAACGGCAGCAAGCTGCAGGCGCAGAAAGTGGTGAAGCAATAAGCTACAATACACTCAATACACTATTAATAAACCAGGCTTCTCGGAGCCTGGTTTTTTTATGAAAGAAGTTCCCTTTATTAAATTGCTTTAACGGTCTCTCCGGTCTCTGCGCCCCTTGTTCGTTCGAAAAAGGCAAGAAATGTTTTCACCCGCCCGCGCATCATTTATCAGGAGGATAAACAATTGTTGCGGAGTGGCAAAGGATAAATTTCAGTATATTTGATATGTAATCACCAAACCACAATAACATGAAAAAAGCCAAACTTGCCCTGCCTGCTTTGAAATTAAAAAAGCAAACCATCACTCCCCTTGAATCCGGATCAGTTGCCGGAGGCGCGCCCTTTACACAAACCTGCATCCAGACCGGCGCCTGCACGCCCACCTGTACTCTGGATGGTACGATTGCTTCGAGATATGTAAGCAATTGCTGTGTTACCCTGCGTTGTCCTGTCGGATAGCCGACAGTTCCTGATGGAATACAGAAAGCCGCCGGCTTTCTGTATCTAGTGCTGCCTGCTATTGTTATCCGACTTCCCATCATGCAGCAACATCACCGGTAGTACAGAATCACTGGGCGAACAGGAGGCGTAACATACTTGTGCTTATGTTCTGCTTGCCTCAGCGCATTTCTACGATCTGGATATGATTGCCGCAGGTGTCGTCAAAGATGGCGATCTTCACCGTACCCATTTCTGTCGGTTGTATGCTGAAGGCGACACCGAGGCTTAGCAGCCGTTCATATTCCTGCTGCACATCTTCGACGTTGAATTGCGTGTAAGGAATACCGGCGTTAAAAAGCGCTTCCTGGTAAACCCTGGCCGGCTCGAAATGATTGGGAGCGGGCTCCAGCAACAGCTCCGGGCCATCCTGCTCTTCTTTGCTGACTACGGTCAGCCAACGGTCTTCACCTAAAGGCACGTCCGTCTTTTTGACGAAGCCCAGCTTACCAGTGTAAAAGTTCAGCGCTGTTTCCTGGTTCCTTACCGGGATGCTAATGATCTTTACTTTCATTTTCTACAGGTTTAGATATGATGCTGCAAAGTTTCGGAGCCTGTGCTGATTTGGCTTTGCGAAAATTGCTCTTTTTGAAATGCTGTCGGTGTTTTCCCTGTTCTGCTTTTGAATAAGGTGCTGAAGGAGGCCGGGCTTTCAAAGCCAATCGCAAAGCAGGTCTCGCTTATCGTCATGCCCAGCTTCAGGAAGGTCTTCGATCTTTCGATCCGCTTGTCCGTCAGGTACTGCATGGGCGTTTGCCCGTAGTATTTTTTGAATAGCCGCAATAAATGGTATTTCGAAATGAATCCCGTGTGTGCCAGCAGATCGAGGCTCAGTTCTCTATCATAATGATGGTTGATATAGCTCCGTATCCCGATCACGGCATTAAGCTGTCCCTGGTTGGCATAGATCGTGCTCCTGATCCGTTTTATTTCGCTTTCATAAAATGTCATACTGCAGTATTCGTATCCTTTGCGAAGGTAGCGCAGTTCTCTCACCCCTGTTGGCCTATTCCCGACAGGCAAACATAGCAGGAACTTTTCCAGTCATTCGTTGTTAAACGAATTTTATGCGCAAAAGAACAGGCCGGTTTAAAATTGTCTGCTTGTTCCCTTGCCTGCATAACCATGTTGTTTTTTGGAAATAACTATGGCAGGGGCAAGCGGTTTACCGAAAACAGAACAGGATGGATAAGATGCATAAGCCGGTGGCAGGTGCAGCAGTAGCAGGCTTGCCCCTGCTGCGCAGCGCTGATGTCCGTAAAGGCGCTTTTAACACCAGATACCAGAATCCGGATAAGAAACGCCTCTGCCATGTGAAAAAATTGTGTCGGGCACAACATCTGTGCGCGCTTTCCGTTATCTTGCAATACCGGACATTCTCTTTCTCTTTTCAGCAATGTAGGCTGCAATGTGCAATTGATCCTGTTCTATTTTCTCATCTTCAATTGCCCTTGTAATGGCCGTAGTTGCGTTCTTTATTGCCCATTGGTACCTGTGCTTGTTTAGCCAGACCTTCTTCCTGCACCGGTATGCCGCGCACGGAAGCTTCAAAATGTCCCGATTCTGGGAGCGTTTCTTCTTCATTTTCTGCTATATCGCTCAGGGGGCATCCTATATAAGTCCCAGGGCTTATGCGATCGTTCACAGGATGCATCACGCTTTTACAGATACGGAGGAAGATCCCCATTCTCCTGTGCACTCGGCTAATGTATTTGCTATGATGTGGCGCACGCGGGCCTTTATCCTGGGCGTACTACGCAATACAATGCCCGTAGAGCAGCGATTTTCTAAAAACGTGCCCGATTGGAAAACCTTCGATCTTATAGCCAGCCATCCCGTTTCGAGACTGGGATGGATTGCCGCCTATATCGCGTTTTATATTGCTTTTGCCCCTTCTGCATGGTTTTACCTGCTGCTGCCGGTACATGCTGCCATGGGCGCGGTACAGGGCGCTATCGTGAACTGGAATGCACACAGGCGGGGATACAGGAACTTCGAGGTCAATAACCATTCGGAGAACCTGATGCGGATCGACGTTTTCTTTTTAGGGGAATCGTATCACAACAACCACCATAAATTTCCCTCCAGGGTAAACATGGCTATGCGGAAGTTTGAATTTGATCCGACCTACCAGCTGATCCGCTTCTTTAACCGGGTCGGTATTCTGCGGCTGACGGCCAAGGATACCGCCAAAGCAGGGATGGAGTCAAAGCACTTGCTGCCGGCGGAATGAGACGTAAGAAAACTTTCCGTGGAATCATTGTAATTGAAAAGCATGCCCACCGGCATGCTTTTATCTTTGCTGCGTCCTGCACCGTAACTTCCTGTCGTGTAAAAAGGCTTCGGCAGTTGTCTTTTGAAAATGGCGTCTAGCCTTGTTTCCGCACCAGGATCGCTTTCATGCCTTTCTGTCCTCTCGCTATTTCGAAGGTGACTTTGTCGTGTTCCCTGACCGGTGTGGAAAGGTCGCTGTTATGTACAAAATAGCTGTCACCGCTGTCGGCGGCTTTAATAAAGCCGAATCCCTTTGCCGCATCGAAAAAGGTAACGACACCTTGCTTTTCGGGCGACTCCTTTTCGCTGTTTCCCGACGCCTCGAGCGAGATGTCTTCCAGTTTGATTTCTTTCCTGCGGCGGGGATCCGGCGGATGAGCAGACAGGTTTCCGTTCTCATCCACATAGGCCATCATATCTTCAAGGTCTTTGCCTTTGCTGGTATTGGATTGGCGCAGCTCTTTCTTTTCGGCTTTCGCCTTTCTTTTTTCATTTTTCTTTTTGGCAATTTCTTTCTTGCCACTGGTTTCGTGTGATCTTCCCATTAAGTAGATTAAGATGATAAATTGGCTGTTCTGATTAAATAAGCGAGACAGAAATAGAGGATACCGGCAAAGAAAGCCCGGGCGTCTAAAGGATGAATCAGCAATATAGAGGAGAGGACAGCTTTAAAGCAAAGTTCGGATTATTCGGCGATAAATCCTACTTGCTGCCGGGTTGCTGCCTTTATTGGCCCATAAAGGAATCATGAGCCGGGCAGAAGTGCATAAATGCCCCCACAATCTTTTCCTAACTTTGCCAGGCGACTGAAGAACGAAACAGAAAGATTATGTCCATAACCAAAGAATCGGAATTGCTGGGCATGCAGAGAGCAGCTGAAGCGGTTGCCTGCACCCTGAAGGAAATGACCCGCTATGCCCGGCCTGGCATGAGCACGAAGGACCTTGACGCATTTGGCGCGAAGCTCCTGTCGGATTTCGGCGCAAGATCGGCGCCCTATCTGACCTATAAATTCCCCGGCTGGACCTGCATCAGCGTCGGCCATGAATTTTGTCACGGTATTCCCAGGCAAGGGCGTATCCTGGAAGAAGGCGACCTGGTCAATATCGACGTTTCTGCCGAGCTGGATGGGTTCTGGGCCGATAACGGCGCTTCCTTTGTGCTGGGCGCAGATGTGCACCAACACCAGAAACTGGTCGATGCCTCAAAAAACATCCTGCAGAAGGCGATCAGCAACATAAAGGGCGGTGTAAAGATTGCAGACATCGGCCACCTGATGGAAACCGAAGCCCGGAAGCAAGGCTATAAGGTGATCAAAAACCTTGGCGGACACGGCATCGGGCGCAGCCTTCACGAAGCCCCCGACGAATTGCTGAACTACAGGAACCGCTACGACCAGAGGCGATTCAGAAAGAATTCGGTAGTTGCTATAGAGACATTCATCTCAACATCATCAACTTATGCCGTAGAGCTGAACGATGGCTGGACCATGGTGGGCAATAAAGGCGGCTACATGGCGCAGCACGAGCATACCATCGTGGTTACCGACGGCGAGCCGGTCATACTTACGGAAAGGAACGGGATATGGAATTAAGCGGCTATCCGCACGAGGGAAAGGTTGCTGCTTTCCGCCTGGTGCGTTTAACCGGAAAGTAACGTCCGGATAGGGAGGTTTTTTATGCTGACAGCGTAAATTTGAAAGACAAAAACCAAACTATTTATGAAAAAAGCCAAATTGAACCTGCCGGCGTTAAAGCTGCGGAAGTACATTATTGTCGACCTTAAGGGCGACCAGGTCAAAGGCGGAGGCCCTATCTCCGTGGGTTGTCCTCCTACCGATCCGGGGCCTATTACCGGTACTGTAGGTACGGTAAGGTGCACCATCTTTAATAGCTGTGATTCCTGCACCTTCAATTGCTGCGCTTAAGCCTGTTGAGAAAAGCATTTTATTCAGGGATAAAGCCACCCCGGTAGCTTTATCCCTGAATTTTGCCCGCTTGAAGATTTTAGATAGCCACATCATCCCTTTGCCTGTGCTTTAATGTCCTTTACTTCCAGGACCGGCTGGCTGTATCCTTTCGCAACGCAATTGATCATGGCCAGGCCTACTTCCTGCATCGTCGAGATCCAATTAGGTGCAACCAGGTACCACAAAGGCGATAAGGCGTTAAATACGCTATAAATGAACTGTACATTCTTTTGTCCCTTTACCGGCTGCATAAAGCCGGGGCGAAAATTGTATATTGCTTTAAAGGGAAGCTTCAGCAAAGCGTTCTCGGTGCGTCCTTTTACCCTGGCCCACATGACCTTTCCCTGTTCGGTGCTGTCGGTACGGCTTCCGGAGACATAGATGAAGGTCATGGCAGGATTGATCTGCGACAGGATCTCCGCAAAGGGAACAACAAAATCAAATGTCTTCCGGGTAAACGATTCCTCGTTTTCCCCTACTGAGCTTACACCTGCGCAAAAGAAGCAGGCATCGTAGTGCTTCAGCTGTTCCTTATTCCCGCCGATAGCTGAAAAATCTTTTACGATCAGCGTTTTCAGCTTCTCATGTTTCAGGGCCAGTGGCCTCCTGTTGATCATAAGCACTTCTGTAACAGAAGGATGTTCCAGGCAAACCAGCAGAACGCCTTCGCCTACCATACCTGTAGCGCCGGTGATGATTATTTTCATGCTTCTTTATTTTACGATACCGGGTTGATCAAATCATTTGCCGTAGCTAAAAGCGCTTCTTCTGCATGCCGGGCTTCCATTCTGACACCGTTATGGACCTTCGCTGCTCTGCCTTTCCACCACAGTGTCTCCGGGAAAATATTGTTCTTGTCTCGGCCAAATAACCTCAGCTATTGTGGGCGAAGACCCTCCAGCAGCAGCGCAATCTGCTTTACCAATTCTGTGTCTACTGGTTTTGTATCCGGCCGTTCCTGCAGGGCCCTTAAATTCCGCTCATCATCCGGTTCGAAAACGAGTTCCTGGCCATCTACGTTCACAAAGAACTTATAATCGTAGGCTGCTGTGACCAGGCGGCCGTTAAAAAATCTTTCCGCTCCCTTAAAAGAAACGGGTAATTCAAAATAATGTTCCATGGTTCAATATATGCTCCCGCGAATTTATTCAATCCATCCCGCTTGGAGCGCGCAAGTTTTCCACGGGGCATTTTCATTGAGGTTCTTATCACCTTCGCCGGCCTGTGCACGCCATGTTTATCAAGGCCAAATAAAAAACCGATCAGAAAAGATCGGTTTTTTAAGCAATGGCGGCACAAACAGCCGGGTCAGGTCAGGTCGTGGATCCCGGCCTCGGGCGCCTGTTCCTGTACCAGCCTGATGCCCTTGTCGCGATCGGTGCTGGCACGATAGGTTTCGCTGGTGCCAATCACGCTGCCGTTGGCTGCCTTAAGGTTGAAGTAATACTGGCCATTGGCCGCATACAGCCGCTCGTAGCGGGCATCGTAGGGCGCATTGGTCTTTACCGCGGTGATGCCGTTCTCGCAGCCGCTCTTTGACCGGTATTCCTCGCCGCGGAGAATAATCCTGCCGTTCCCCGAAGCGCGTAAGTGGTAAATGTAGGCGCCGTCGGAGGATCGTTTGATTTCAAATGTAGCCATCGTATCTTTTTTTATCGTTATGAAAACAGGAGCTTCCGGCTGGGCATGTTCGCGTTTCCGGTATAGGGATTTATCGTTCCGGCTGCAGGCATCGGGATACCAGCCCTGCCTTCAGTGCAGCTTTCGAAAGCGCGGGCGACCGCCGGCTTTATATTGTATGTTTTTGGTACAGCAACATTTTCAGGATAAAGAAATAATAAGAAGGGGTTAACGGTGCTGCCAGCAGTAGCCCGTGCTGCCGGCTACTTTCCGCTTACAGGTGCCGCCATTTTTCGTCGGGTAGCCGCAATAATGGGAACCGGAAGAGCTGCTGTAGCTGGTTGAAGTGTCGGTTGTTTGTGGTATTACTTCTGTTTTAGTGCAGCTGATCATCATTATCGCTGCCAGCATCAACGTGGCGATGTTTTTCATGAGATTTGTTTTTTGTGAAAGGATAAAATGGTTGGTCCGGATGGCTTATATTTTCTTTTCGTTGACCAGTCGCCAGTAATGTGCGCCCAGCGCGGTCAGCCGGCAGGTCTTGCTGTTCATGGCTGCATCGTACATATGCTTCTCGCCTACCGGCTCTACCAGCCCTGCCGCCTGCATTTTCTGCAGCGTGCTGAAAACGGCGGTATGCGTATCATTGGAAAAGGGCGCTACATACCGGTGCCCTACCCGCGGATCATTGGTCGATTCATAAGAAGGGTCCAGCTGGTGCTCCGTATCCGAAGCGGGAAAAAGGCTGGTGATATCTTTCATGATGCCGGCCGGGATACGCGGCTGCACGCGGCGTATGGGCGTAAAGCGGCTGACATTCGTCTTGAACACAGGCCTTTGTTCCCAGGGGCCCAGCGCCTGGTCTATATAAGTATAGATGCCGGCGGGTGTAATGGTGCCGCTGATATCGGCCGCGCCGCCTTCAAGCGCCTGCAGCAGCAGGTTGGTAAAGATACCTCTGCCCCTGGTTTCCATGGCCACCTCTTCTTTCCGGCTCGCCGTCAATATGGTGATGCCTTCGTTGATATGCCCCGGGCTGCCGGGCGCCAGCACCGGCGCGGCGATGGCGCCGCTGTGGCAGCAATCCAGGATGATGATCTTATTGGTCGCCGGCGAACTGTTGGCCAGGGTAATGATATCGTTCATGGCGATACCTTCATCATAACGCCGGTGATCGGGTGTGACCAGGTAGCCGCCCAGCTCATTCATATAACCATGACCGGAGAAATAAAGCAGGGCGGTTTCGCTTTGCCCGCTGAACAGCTGCACGATCAGCTCCATCAATGCATTCTTACGCTGCAGGTCCGTTTGCAGCATCACATCGAAGTTGAGGCTGTAATCTTCGTTGCGCTCGATCAGGCTGCTGAACGCCTGCGCATCGTTAACACAGCCGCGGAGCGGGGCATCAGGATATTTATTGATCCCTACAACAAGTGCTTTTTTCATTGTTCTTAATAGTTGATTGATCGCGCAAAGGTTCTTCCCATCGGGCTTGCAGCCTATACCTATGCCTAGGTAATTTCCGGGTAAGCCGCAGCGAAATACCTAGCGCTAGGGATACTCCCGGCTGAGGCCGCGCTATACTTTTGCCCTATCAAATTCATTCTTAACCCCTTTTAAAATCGACTCTTATGAGACAAGAAAACAACCCCAATGAGCAAGCTGCAGCCCAGGCAGATCTTCCCGGCACCGAAAGCGCCTTCAACTACCTGAAGTCTTTGCCCCGCAACCATAATCGTTCCGCACTGGACAGCTACAAAAGAGGAAGGGAATCGGCCATTATTGATGATGAGGTTGCAGCAGAGTTTACCACGAACTTCCGTTCGGCAACAGAGACCTTTACGATCCCCGTATCCTGGAATCTGACCAAGTCGGCGCTGGTGAATTTATTGGGCATCACCAGCTATGATGGCTTCGGCGAAGTAAACGGTATACGCTTCTATGCGGGCATCAACACGGACAACCAGCTGACGTTGATTGCTGTTTCTACCCAGGCAGGCGATGGCTGTAGCGATGACCTTACGCTCGCAGAGAAATATCCCTACTACGATTATGCCAATCCTTGCCCGCACGACTGCAGCAATCGTGGCAATCTTAAAGTAAATGGCGGCCTGGCAGCTCCTATGACCGTCGCAGCCGTTAAATTGTAAGAGAATAAATATTTTTTTATTTTTCGGCTTAAAACCAACCACTATGACATTTACACTCTCTCTGCTATCGCAGGCCAGCGTGATCCTGCCTATTGTTACAGGATGGATAGCTTTCCGAAATCTGCCATCTCTGTTCCGACTTTTGTTCTACTTCTTTATCCTGGCCTTGATCACTGAGATACAGGCGAGAGTCTTGAATATAGTCGCCCACAATAACATGCCGGGCTTGCATATTTACACCTGGATTGAGTTTATCTCGTTTTCAGTGGCTTATTATCTCTATTTCCAAGGTAAGCGTGTAAGGGCTTTAATTGTGATCAACATCCTGCTGGCCACGGTTATCGGCGTCCTGAATGCGATTTATTGGGGCGGAATAACCGCTCCCAATATAGTTAGCCGCAGCTATTGTGCGATGTTCATTACCCTTTACACGCTTTACTTTTTTTATCTTTTGTTCAAGGGTAATGGCAACCGTTATGAATGGGAATACCCGATGTCTTGGATTGCTACGGGTGCCTTGATCTACTTTGCTAATAACCTTGGATATTTTCTTTTTAGCGAACTCTGGTATACCAAGGTTCCGAAAATCGCAAACGTTTCCTATGTGCTGCATAACTTGCTTAACATTATCGGTAACTGTTTGTTTGCTCAGTCTTTTAGATCTTTTCAAAAGCAGAAGGCGCTATCATGATCTATTTCCTTGCTGCTTTCATATTGGTGTTTTCATTGGTTACAGCAATTGTTACCTACGCTTACCTGCACCAAAAAAAAGTCGTTCAGCTGCGTACCCAGCTGCACGAGGAAGAATTGCATCGCCAGCAGGCGGTCTTTGATGCCTTGCAGGAAGGCCAGGAGCAGGAACGCACCCGTCTGGCGCAAGAGCTTCACGACGGCGTGGGCGCACGGCTGTCGGGCCTGAAGATGTACCTTGAGCACCTGAAGGCGCATACCCGGGAAAACCAGGCGCTGGTCGCAGAGATCTATACGGGCCTGGCCGAAACCCTGGAAGAAGTACGGGCCATATCGCACAACCTGCAACCCATGGTCTTCGGTAAAGGCCTGGAGCAATTGCTGCAGGAGTATGTGGGACAGCTGAATGCCAGCGATGCCTGCCAATACGACCTTCAGATCTATAATCCTCTTGGCGACCTGGACCGGACGGTGCTGCAGCACAGCTACCGCATCGTAAGCGAGCTGCTGAACAATATCCATAAGCATGCACAGGCCAGCCTGGCCTCCGTGCAGATCAGCAAGGAAGGTCCGCTTATGGAGATTGTTGTGGAAGACAACGGCATAGGCCTGGATAAGGCCAGCACCAATTCGGGGGGCATAGGTCTGAACAATATCCGCAGCCGGGTCGATGTATGCAAAGGCATGCTGAATATCGACTCTTCGGAGGCCGGGACCACCGTTATTATTGAATTACCCGTAAACACCGCATCATGAACACCCCTGTAACCCTATACCTCGTCGAGGACCACCAGATCGTTATTGATGGCCTGAAGCTGCTCTTCGGCAATGAAACCGCCTGGCAGATCATCGGTACCGCCAGCAACGTAGAGACCGCCAGGCGCGAGATCCCGCTGAAAAAGCCACAGCTGGCCCTCATCGATATCCGTATGCCACATGAGCAGGAAGGCCTGGACCTGATCCTGGGCCTCCGGAAAACCACACCGGATACGCATTACATTGTATTGTCGATGCATGCCGAGCAGCATTATATGCGGGATGCCCTGAACGGCGGCGCTTCGGCTTACCTGCTGAAAAGCGATGATAAGGAGAAGCTGCGCCATTGCCTGGAAACCGTATTGAAAGGCGAACGCTATTTTCCCCACCTGCTGCCCCAAAGGGAAAACCGCAAATCGGTATTCACGCCGAGAGAAGCGCAGATCCTCAAACTGATCGTGGAAAAGGAATATTCCACCCGGGAGATCGCCGACCTGCTGTCGCTTGCCGAGCATACCGTCAATACCCACCGGAAAAGCATCTGCCGGAAAACCAATGCCAGCACACCGTTGGGCTTTCATAAATTCCTTAAGGAAAATCATATCGAGCTCTAGTTCCTGAAAAGGATCGTCTGTTGTAACCGCTGCCGGACAAGGTTTTTGTCCCGGAAAGGATGCTTATTGCCCTGTATTTTCTAAATCATTTAAAAAACCAAGCTATGTTTTACGGATTCCTGATCCTCTTTGCTCTTGTTGCAGGCTTTATCTATGCCATCAGCAACATCGGGAAAAAAACAAAAAGAATAGCCGCGCTGAAGCTGCATTATGAGCAGCTGCTGAAGAGCGGCGATAAGCCCGCGGCCCTTGTCGCTGGCAGGGCTTATTATAGCGCCTTGCGGGACGGCAAGATGCTGACCATGTACGACGAGCAGGCGATCACCAACGATCTGAGCACTATGAGCTGAGCTTTTACCAATGATCACCGGATAAATCCTGCCTATGCATACAGACAATAACAGCCACGCCAAAGCGGGGAACAGCTTTGAATACGACGTTACCTTTTCTTTCGCGGAGGAAGATCGCCGCTTTGTAGATAATGTTGCGGCCATCCTCAGGCGTAAAAAGAAAGAAGTATTCTACGACAAATATCAGCTTATCGATACCTGGGGTAAAAATCTATATACCCATCTTGACGATATCTACCGGAACAAAGCTCGTTTTTGCGTTATGTTCATTTCCGAACATTACAAACGCAAGCTCTGGACCCGGCATGAAAGCATCAGCGCGCAGGCGAGGGCCTTTAAAGAAAATGAAGAATATATTCTTCCCTTCCGTTTCGACAATACCGAGATACCCGGGCTGCTGGACACGGTCGCCTACCTTACGGTTAATGAATATAACGAAAGGCGGCTGGCGCAGGCGATCATGGAGAAGCTGGAAATGAGCAGCCCGGCGCCGCTGCCGCTTCTGAGCAGACCCGCTATCGGCCTGTCGCCGCGACAGCAATTCTTCCGACGGCTGAGGTCAAAAGCAAAGCTGCTGCTGCTCGGGATCATCCTCCTCGGCCTGGGGATCTTCCTGCTGGCCGACCGGCTTACCCCCGTTGATACACTGGCCAGGCGAATACATGAACGCAGCCGGAGAACCATCAGGGCGATATGTGAAGACGATACATTTAGCTTCAGGTCCGGCTCCGGCGCCTGCTCCCACCATGGCGGCATTGCCCGTAAGGTCGACAGCGCCATCTATACCAAGACCATGGAAGCGTGCCTGGAAGAAGCGAAGCAAATTTCCTGGTTCGCGCCATAAGCCTAACCCATTTATTGATCAAACATAAAATTCCATTATCATGAGCTCCAAGAACATCATGCAGGCCTTGCTATGCTTTATCCTTGCCCTGGCGGCAACAGGCTGCGGCAGCGATAGTGATGAACCTTATCATCCGCAAGGCCTGAAAAGCACGCCCCCTGCCCGCTTAGCCAAAGCCAGCATCCGTTATGCAGTCTATATCGAAAATTCTGCAAGCCTGAATGGCTACCTGAAGCCCGGTGGTGACAGCAGCTTTAAAGCAAACGTGTATCACCTCATCGCGCAACTTAATGGCTCGGCAGATAAGAAGAGTATCAGCTTTTTCGACGCCAACAGTAAGATTATTCCGGTGGCGCAAGATGCCGATGCGGCACAAACGGATACCTATACCGGGCATCTTGATGAAAAGACATTCAGCAAGCGCAGCAGCGATAACGGCGGCAGCCAAAGCAAAAGTGATCTGCAGCAAATCCTCGGCACGGTGATGGACTCCACACAAGCGAACTCTGTCAATATCCTGGTCACCGACGGTATCTTCTCGCCGGGTGCCAAGGCAGATGCTGTTACCTATTTCAGCCAGCAGCAATACAGCATACAGAACCGTTTTGCAGAAAGGCTCAAGGCACATCCTTTCGCTACCCTGGTGCTGCAATTTGCCTCGGCTTTCGAGGGCTATTATTACGACCAGGAAAACAAAGGGAAGAGCGGATACTACAGCAACCGGCCCTATTACGCGATCTGTATGGGCAATGAACAGGCGCTGCAACGGCTGCTCGGCCGGGTGCAGGACCCCGCTGCCTTCCCGGGCTTTCGCGATTTCCTGTTCCTGACGGCAAAAGAGCGCTACCCAGTAAAAGCGAGGATCATAGATGCCAACGATTATTATGATTATAATGCCGACGTGCCGATGACGGTGAGTAACATGCGTGTCAACGAAAAAGACAAGCAATACCGGGTCAAGCTCAACCTAAGGCCGGACCCGCTACCGGTCAGCGAGGCTTACCTGTTGGATGCCGGTAACTACAGCATTTCAGGAGATTTCCGCGTCGAATCGGTAAAAGCGCAGTCCGGTCATCCCGGCCATTACGAGCTGGTGCTTGCTGCGCCGAAAGCTGCTCCCGGAAACCTAAGCCTGGCGCTGAAGAACCGGCTCCCGGCCTGGATCGCTGCCAGTCATACCGATACAGACAAAGGCCTCGATGCAGCGGCTTTGTCCGGAAAGACCCTGGGTATACGGAACATCCTCAATGGTATCTATGGGGCTTATTACGGACAACACACGAACCCCGAATACTTTTCCCTCACTATTTCCATTAAAGAATAAAACACAAAACCTATGAGTCTCTTCGACAAATTATTTCACCTGGCTTATTCCCCTGACCTGCACCAGCATTTGAAGGGACGAGCGACAGACTGCGAGGGCTACCACGGTGGTTCAATTTACCAGCTGACCAGCTTCGCGATCCTTGGTGTCAGCCTGCTGTTCATGCTGAATTTTTATTACGGCCTGTTCAACAATCCCCGCTTTACCCATCGGCGTATCTGGGCGCTCAATATCCTGGCGGCCTGCGGTCTTATCGGGCTCCTGGCTTATTTCAGCGCAGCTTCGGGCATGGCCGCCGGTAAGCATTGCGAAGAGCTGCACTTCGCCTTATTCGACTGCCTGCTGTTTGCCTTTACTGAAATGATCTACACTGCTGTCGTCTGTCTGATCGTCTCACTGCTGTTCAAATGGAAAAGCATTTCCAATAAAAAAATCCCCTTTTAAATCTTAAGCTATGGCTCTCTATGTTTTTGGGATCGGCGGCACCGGCGCCCGTGTGATCAAAGCCCTGACCCTGCTGATGGCTTCGGGCGTGCAGCCGGAAAACACCAACACGGTGATCCCCGTGCTTATCGATCCCGATAATGCCAACGGCGACCTGAACCGTACGCTCGAGCTGCTGCGGCTGTACCGCAACGTGCGCGCGCATACCGAGCAGGATGCCAACCATTTCTTCGGCTGCGCGCTGCGCTCCCTGTCGGATGCCGGGGAATCGGCAACGGCCAATGAATATCACTTTTCGCTGGGCAACGGCCGCAACCAGCCTTTCCGCGACCTGATCGGCCTCAATACGATGTCGCTGGCATCACAGGCCATGGCCCGGATGCTGTTTTCGGAGAGCAACCTGGAGGCCGATATGGAAGTGGGCTTTAAAGGCAATCCCAATATTGGCAGCGTAGCCCTGAACCAGTTCCGGGATTCGGACACCTACAAGGCCTTTGCCAATGCCTTTAATGACGGCGATCGCATCGTGATCATCGGCTCGATATTCGGCGGTACCGGCGCGGCCGGGTTGCCGTTGCTGGTGAAGAACCTGCGCAATGCCGATGCCTCGGTACCCAATCATATGCTGCTGAGAAACGCGCCTATAGCGGCGATCAGCGTGCTGCCCTATTTCAACGTACAGGGCGAGACCTCGATCGACAGCAATACCTTTATCTCGAAGACGAAGGCAGCGCTGGCCTATTATGCCGCCAACCTTTGCCGCAACAGCTCGCTGAATGCTCTGTACTACCTGGGCGATAAGGTTTCCAATACCCATAAGGGCGCCGATGGCGCCGCCGCCCAGCGCAACAAGGCGCATTTCATCGAGCTGGCAGCAGCGCTCGCGGTCATCGACTTTATGCAGCACGATGAGCATGAGCTGAGGGTGAGCGATGCCCGGGTGCAGACCCCGCGCTATTTTGAATATGGCCTGAAGGAAGATGCCGGCGAGATACAGTTCCGGCACCTGGGACCTCAGACCTTGTCCACTGCAGGCAAAAGCCTGGCGCAATATTTCCTGTTCCAGAAATTCCTGCGCGACTTTTATAAGGAGATGCCTGAAAAGGCCGCCTGGATGAACAACGGATCGCACAAGCTGACGATGGATGTTTTTAACCGGGGCATGCTGCGCGATCTCGACCGTTTCAACCACATCTTTAACGAATGGCTGGAAGAAATGGAACAGAGTACCACAGCCTTTAAGCCTTTCCGCAGGGATGTGCAGGGCAAGGATATCCTGAACGCCATCGTGGGCTCGGGAGAAAAGACTTCCTGGAACCCCATGGAGGCACGGGGCCTCGACCGGTACAGCAAAATACTGAGCCGCATAGAGGCGGCGCTGCCGCCCCTGGGCAACAGCGAGCGTAAGCTCTTCGCCCTGTTCTCGCAGGGGACAAAAGAAATTGTAAACGAACGCATCAACCTCTAAACTACCTTTCCTATGAGCAAAATATACCGCCTGCACAGCGGCGCCAGCGAAGCCGTGCTCGACTGGACGCAGGTCGACGGTTACCTGGATACCGCGGCCATCAACCAGATACCCGACAGCGCCGGCGCCAATGCCCGCACGCAGATCACTTCTATTCCCAGCCCCTTCGCCCGCATCGACCTGGTCAAAACGGCCTTTAAGCAGGTCGTGGCGGAAGGCAAGCCCGAGGGCATCAGCATCTTTCACAAGATCGTATCGGATACGCTGGATGTAGGCCAGGTCTTCTTCCACAGCACCAACCCGGACAGCAAGGTAGAGCTCATCGCCTGGAACCCAGGCTTGTCCTGGCGTTCGGGCAACCTTACCGAAGATGGCGAAAGTGACCTGGGACAGCTGCTGCGCTCGGATGCGCATCGCTTGTACGGCGAGACGCTGAAGATGTTCTTTGCACAGGATGCGGCTGAGTATAACTTCGACAAGCTGCAGCAGTTTTACCTGCTCAACTATAAGAATGGTCCGGGCAGGCTGAATATCATCGGCGGTACTTCACCGGCAACTTTGTTTTTCTCTTCGGCCAACAACCTCAGCTATGTAGACCTGCGGTATAAGAATGATAAGCTGTTCGATGAAGATTTCTGCCCCCTTCCCGAACGCAGCGAAGATTATATCCTGTTCCTGTATGCCCTGCGGGAAGCCATGCCCGGCTTCCGGACCGACTTTAAAGCCGTGGATGACTACCTGGAGCTGTGCCTGCAGTTCCTGGACCAGGCAACCCGGCAAAAGGTGCTGGCCCTGAACCGGGACAGCTACAGGCAAAGCTATGGCAGCATCGCGCTGGCCGGCGAGGGCAACCATCCCGAGATCCTTGGCTTTGAGCTCCGCGGGATCAAGACCGATCATGGTAAGCCGGAAAAGGAAAGCGACTTCGTGATCGCGCCCACGCAGGCTATAGAAGGTTTTCCGCCCTTGGTGCTGCCTGCCTATACTTTCAACGGCAACATGAACTATGTCGACGGGCGCTGGCCGGCACAGCTTAAAGCGCCTTTTTACGATGCAAGGCCTATGTCCGAACGGATGCTTCCTGGGCAGGAGATCCGCTATCCTTACCTTACCATCAGCGACTTCCTGGAGCCTTACCTGGTGCAGCTGCCCTTCGAGCCGGACGGGGAGCGGTTCTTCAACGGCCACCTGCCTTCGGGAAACCAGGAAGGCTACCTGCTGCCACTAACACCTTTATTCTTCCGCTATTTCCGTTCCTCAGATTTGCTGCAGCCCATGGCCGACGGTAACCGTATGCTGGAGCTGGAACGGCTTCCGGGCTTTTCCATAAAGGTAAAGTTGCGTGTGCCGGTAAAGAATGGCCGTTATATCGATATGGAGCGGATCTACGAAACCGATAAGGCCCGTGTAGGCCATACCTCTGCCAGTCCTGAACTGAATCGCGGCATCATACGCGCACAACAATTCAGCATGGCAATCTACCCTTTCGTCAGGCGCAGTACCGACGATCATGCGGTCTATACGGTCATGCTGCTTGACCATGATGAGGCGCAGGGCACACAGCCGCAGTACCAGCTGAAATACTATAAGGATACAGCACCCGGCAAAGAGATTCCTGTTAAGGCGCAGCGGCAGAAAAGCAATAAGCGCGAACACTTCATCGATACGGTGTACGATGTGGTGCTGTCGGAGTTTGATTATATCATGATCGACAATGGCAAGGTCAGGGGCTGCCTGCTGCCTTTGTTCCCGGTTAAGCCCGGTGTCTATAAAGAATATGCTTTTGCCGTCGATTTCGGTACCACCAATACGCATATCGAATACAACGTGGATGGCGGCCTGCCCCGGCCGCTGGATATTACGGCGGAAGACCGCCAGCTGGTTACCCTGCACCTGGCCAATGATGCGACCTACAACCATCTTACGGCAGCCCGCTTCGGCAAAGGCGCGACCTTGCTGCTGGAGCAGGTGCCTAAAGAGATGATGCCGCCTTTCGTCGGTCCGGATGAGCGCTATAAATTTCCACGAAGGACCGTGATCTCCGAAGCGACAAGCATCGACCTGGTACGGCAAACCTACCCACTGGCCGACTTCTCGCTGTACTGGCATTATGAAAACGGTATGCGCGACCGGCAGCTCCGGGCGCATACCAATCTTAAGTGGGGCAGCCTGATGGATGATAAAATGATCAAGCGGATAGAAGGCTATATCGCCAACCTGGTATTGCTGATGCGCAATAAGGTGGTACTGAACGGCGGCGATCTGGCGCGCACAAAGATCACCTGGTTTTATCCCACCAGCATGTCGGACGGGCGGCTCAACCAGTTTGAAAGCATCTGGAATGAGCAGGTGGAACGCTATATGGGGACGGGTATCGAAGCCACACACCTGCCGGAGTCCGTTGCGCCTTTTTATTTCTTCCGTAAGGAGAATGCTGTAGTCTCGGGCGATAAGCCGGTGATCAACATCGATATCGGCGGCGGCACTACCGATGTAGTCGTTTACCGTGGTGAAAGCATCATTTCCTATACCTCTTTCCGCTTTGCCGGCAATGCTTTATTCGGCGACGGCTATAATAACCGCCCTGCGGGCAATGGCTTTGTACAGTTCTTCGAACGCCGCTACCGGCCCGTGCTTAAGGATACCATACTGGCGCAGTACCTGCCCGAAGAGCGGGATATCGAGCGCTCGGATGAATTTGTGACGATGCTGTTTGGCCTGCAGCAGCACCCTGACCGGGGAGAGGTTTCTTTCTCCTTTACACAGAAGCTGTTTGAAACGGACGAGCTCAAGCTGGTGCCCCTCCTGTTTATCAGCAGCATCTTCTACCATGTGGCGCGTTACCAGAAAGCACAGCATGGCGAGCTGCCGCGCTACATCACCTTCAGTGGTACGGCTTCCAAGATGTTGCGTATCCTTGACCTGAGCAAAAACCTGAGAAGCATTACCCGCCTGGCCAACCAGGTATTCAACGATGTATTCGGCTCGGAAGCGGCAGACATCAAGCTGGTCGCGGCAGAAGGACCTAAGGAAGTTACCGCGAAAGGCGGCTTGTATCAGCCGGCCGCGCCGGCGATGTCCCGCTCGGTATGGTTTGGTATGGAAGATAGTCTTGGTCCGAAATCGCTAACCTACCGCAATGTATCGGAAGAGGCAGTGCGGGAGGCCGTGGTGAAAGAGCTGAACCAGTTCATCGACCTGTTTTTCAGCTGGAGCAGCAAGCTGGACTTTGCCAGCGAGTTTGCGCTGAACACCAGGCGCTTTGCGGAATTCAAGAAATTACTGAAGACGGATCTTGATATTTTCCTGGTCGAAGGGATTGAAGAGCTGAAGCAGGAAAGCAACCTGCATGAGGACGGCCCCATAAGGGAAACGCTTTTCTTTATGCCCCTGAAAGGTGTATTGAACCAGCTCGCTTTTTCCATCATTGAAAATAACTAAAGCATGAGACTGAGATTATGGATGGTTGGCATTGCCCTGCTTTTCGCATCCTGCGACAATGGAGCGGGGAATCAGCCGCTCCGCGCTGAGGACAGCTTCTGGACCGGCCCGCTGGCCTGCCTGCTGTATGGCGTGATAGCAGGCATGGTTACAGGAGCACTCTTGTTTCACCTGACAGGGGCTAAGCCTGAAAAGAAGGCTGGCAGCGACGACCGGGACAAGGAAATAAAAGAAGCCCGTCGCGCAGCAAAGCAGGCGGAGCAGGAGCTCGCAGATAGAGAAGTAACGTTATCCGCGGCTAAGAATGAATGCAGGGTGCTGCAGCGAAAAGTAGATGAGCTGGAACGGCTGATCCAGCCCGCCATCGCAGAGCAGACTATGGAAGAGACTGCTTCGGATCAGGTCGCAGCGGAGCGGACAGATCGCCATTACTTTCTCCAGCCCACAACGGACGGGCGCTTTACCCCGGCGGGCGCTGTAGCGCGGGAGGCGGATGCCTTATATGAGCTGCGGCTTTTACCCGGCAACAACGAAGAAGCCGCTCTTAGCTTTATTGATACGCCGGGCAATGTGGCGCTTGCTGTACAGAATGAGGCCAGCTGGATACTGGTGGCTTGCGAACGCAGCAATATTGCCACAGCCAGCACTCGTTCTATCCGCACCGAAGTGCCGGGCCGGGCAGCTCGGAAGGAAGGCGAGTGGGTGATCCTGCAGAAAGCCAGGATAACGTATCAGTAAGCCTGCTGTTTTTACAGAATCGCATGTGCTCTCTGCCGCCACAAATACCGGAGAATGCATTTCCTGTAAATCATTACCGCTCATTCCGGTTTTCACTGGTGTGATGAGCTAGATCGGCCATTTTTGCCTTATCAAAATGAAAGAACTGAGTTTTGTAGTATGCTTTCACACGAAAGAAGTCCCTGACACGATTGAAATTGATCTCTTCAAAGCACGCGTCAGGGGGTACGGGAATACAGATGGTTGAGGTTTCCTCCCCAGCTTCTACGGCAACGATTAAAAAGCTACCGAAAGATCTTTCGCAGAAAACGACGGTTAGCTTATAATTATTTGATAGTAATGGGATGTAGGGAGGAACGAAGTTGGTAGTGGTTTTGAACTTCAGCTTTGGCAGAAAGCTGAAGACGGAAAGCTCGCTTTTCAGCGCATCTTCGATAATACCTTTCACTTCATCAATGCTCCAGGCAATACCTTCGAAGACTGGCCGGATGACCTGCTTGGGTGGATAAGCATCATAGTAGACTACGGCCGAATGAGCAAGCATAAAAAAGCTTCCATCCGGATACGTCCAGAATATGGGAAGGTCACTGGGATTTCTAAAATCCTTTGTATGTTTTCTATATAGTCTCCACGCATAATACAAGCATCCCAGAGAGAGCAGCGCCAGCATGTTTGCGATTGCATTGCCTTGTATTAAGCTATCTCTGTTAGATTGGCTGTACGGGCTATGAGCAAGATTAATATTGGTGTAAATAGCGAATGGCACCATAATGATCGTCGTAACGATTGCGATGGTCAGATACAATTTCTGTGCCCTGGTTACATTCCTGATAAACGCTTTAGGGGTTACTGCGGAGTTTTGGTGTAGGTTCATGGAATTGAGTTTTGTGAAAATGGAATTGGATATGTTTAGATCACTGAAAACCGAAGTACTTTATGATTCATCAATGATTACATGTCAACAGGATTTTCTACAATCACTTGCACAAAATGATCCGATCATTTAAGTTCCTTTCCCCTCGCCAGCGCACATTTTCCGGGTGTATCCTTCCTTGTGTATTACATTATATCCCCAGGGTATTCATCAGCTCTCTTGCTGCCGCAGCGCCGGCGCGATTGGCGCCAATCGTGGATGCCGATGGGCCATAGCCGGCTAAGTGGATGCGGGGCTCTTTGGCGACCATGGTGGCCAGTCTTCCCGCCATTATAATACCTCCGTTTTCTTCGCGGGGCAATACCGGCTTTAAATGTTCCAGGGCGCTTTTAAAACCGGTATTCCACAGAATGACATCCGCCTTTTCTTCCCGTCCATCTTCCCATTTCACGCCATCTCTGGTGATCTCGCTGAACATGGGAAGACGATTAAGCACGCCTCTCTTTTTCATGTCGAGGACTTCGGGCGAAAGCGGCAGACCGGTGACGGAAACCACCGATAAAGGCGGTAATCCTTTTCTTACCCTTTCTTCTACCATCGCCACGGCATTATGACCGGCGACATCATCAAAGGGCCCCTCCCTGAATTCAGGCGGACGCCGGGTAACCCAGGTCGTGGTGGTCACTTTTGAAATCTGGTCCAGCAGCTGTATGGCGGAAATACCGGCCCCTACAACGATGACATGTTTGCCCTTAAACGCATCGGCTGTTTTAAAATCTCTGGTATGCAATTGCGTTCCCCGGAACAGATCAGCGCCCGGGTATTCGGGGACATAGGGATTCTCCCAGGTGCCGGTAGCATTGATAATGCCTGAAGAAGAAAATAGAGCTGTGGCAGAATCGATATAAAACTGCTCCTGGTGTCTATAGACCTTGTCAACTTTTAGCGGGCGATAGACCTGTATGCCGAATTGTTTTTCGTACAGATCGTAGTAATGCGGTACGGCTACATTCGCACGTACTTCAGCATCATGCACCCCAAGGGTTTGTTCGAAAGACATGCCGGGCAGATCATGAATCCTGTTGACCGTGCTCAGGGTAAGCGAAGGCCAGCGGTATTGCCAGGCGCCGCCGGGCTGTGGGGCTTCATCAAGAACGATAAAGTCCCGGCCGATGTCCAGGCCCTGTTTCTTTAAATGATAGGCAGCAGACAGTCCCGCCTGCCCGGCCCCGATCACTGCAATTCTGGTTTTGTACCTGATGTTACCGACCATCGCTTATCCCTGTTTATCGCCAGCCCAGTCCGGGCGCTACATGTTCCAGTATAGCAGAAAGCACATGCACATTATACGCCACACCTAAAGTATTGGGGATCGTTAAGAGAATAGTATCGGCTTCCCGTATGGCCTCGTCTTTGGCTAGTTCTTCGATGAGCCGGTCCGGAGCAGCAGCATAGCTCCGGCCAAAAATGGCCTGCCGGTTTCCTTCCAGGATACCTACCTGGTCGGCCTTGCCCGACTCCTGGCCGAAATAAAGCCGGTCCTGGTCGTTGACCAGGGCGAAGATGGACCGGCTTACCGAAACCCTGGGCGTATGCTGATGCCCCGCTTCCTTCCAGGCCTGCTTAAACAGGCGGATCTGCTCGGCCTGCTGTACATGAAAGGGCTTGCCACTTTCATCGAATTTCAGCGTGGAGCTTTGCAGGTTCATGCCCACCTGGCCGGCCCAGATGGCGGTAGCATCGGAAGCCGATCCCCACCAGATGCGCTCGCGCAAGCCCTGGGAGAACGGTTCCAGGCGCAGAAGCCCGGGTGGATTGGGGAACATAGGATTGGGATTGGGCTGAGCGAAGCCGGCCCCTTTCAATTGCTCGAAGAACTCCAGCCCTTTCCGGCGGCCCATATCCGCATCGGTTTCGCCTGCGGCCGGTTCATAGCCAAAATAGCGCCAGCCCTCAATGACCTGTTCGGGCGAACCTCTGCTGATGCCCAGCTGCAGGCGGCCGCCGGAGATCAGGTCGGCAGCGCCGGCCTCTTCGACCATATACAAGGGATTTTCGTAGCGCATATCGATCACACCCGTACCGATCTCGATTTTGCTGGTCCTGGCGCTGATAGCGGCGAGTAAAGGAAAGGGGGAGGCCAGCTGCCGGGCAAAGTGATGTACCCTGAAATAGGCGCCATCAATGCCCATTGCTTCTGCTGCTACGGCCAGCTCAATCGACTGCAGCAAGGTATCGCCTGCGGTTTTGGTGCTGTACGCCGGATGGTTTGCCCAATGCCCGAAGGATAAAAAGCCTATTTTTTTCATTTCTTTATTGGTTTTGGCCGTGATAGGATGGACGCATCATCGCTCTCAATGAGCAATAATGTGTAATGCCCAAATGTAGCAAATGCCGGCATCTTTGCAGCTATAGGGGTATAGAGACTGAATTGCGGATGTTTCTTATGCCAGCTTACGGAATATCAGGCATATCTGACGGGTATGTGCGAGGCGCGTGCGCCGGCGGTGAAGCGTATAGAAAAACATCGGGGAAAAAATGACAGAAAAAATGACAGAAAACTGAAAAAAAATCTGCCAAAGTCTTGCTGGTACAGCATTTGATCAGGTTATGGTAGAGCAGCGATCGCTGAAAATGCTCATCAATTATTGTTAACTAACTTAAAAGGAGGTTGATTATGTCACTCATCAAAAGGAATGCGAATTTTCCATCATTCCCCGCGCTGTTCGATGACCTATTTAGCCGGGAGCTTTTTAACTGGAACAACAGTAATTTTTCCGCCACAAGCACCACGGTGCCTTCGGTTAATATCAGGGAGACCAATGACAGCTTCGAAGTAGAGATGGCGGCTCCGGGCATGGAGAAAAAAGACTTCAATATCTCTCTCGAAGGAAATACCCTTACCATTGCCTCTCAAAAGCAGCATCGGAAGGAAAACGATGAAGGAGGCTATAGCCGCAGAGAGTTCAGCTACCAATCTTTCCAGCGAAGCTTTGAGCTGCCGAAAGAAGTGGTGGATGACGAAAAAATTGCGGCCCGATATGAAAATGGCTTGCTTCACCTTACCATACCGAAGAAAGAAGAGGCTAAGAAGAAAGCGCCAAGGTTAATTGAAATTGGTTAACATCCTAAAGGCCCGTTTTTACGGGCCTTTTCTGATTATCAGTTTTAAAAATGAATGGCTATGAACGAAGCATTTGGCATCGTCGTGGACATGAGGGTCTGCGACGGGTATATCGAGTATTGTCGTTTTTTCATGAATGTGGGCAAAGACGTTGCGCAGGACACCTTTGAACAATTGCTTGGTCTGTATGACCAGGGTAGGGACTTGCCCTTACGCATCAGCCTGGTGAGGCTGAATGAGCTCCCTTATGAGATTTTACAAGTTAAGTATTGCCGGCTTGACGAGCTGGCCTGGAACTGCCGGGTCATCACCCGGGAAATTTTTAAGTTTTATAACCTGGAGCCGTAAGTAAAGCAATAAGCCGGATTTTATGAACGAATTCCTGTTTCCATTGAGCCAGATGTGCCTTTTCATCCTGGCGTTAATGGTGCTGCTCCGAAGGGTGAAGCAGCCTTATATGGCGGCCTATATGCTGGCAGGTGTTGTGCTTGGGCCGCATGTTTTTAAGACGATCACACAGGTACATGAAATTGAAGCGATCGGAGAGATAGGCATTTTGCTGCTCATGTTTTTCCTGGGTATGGAAATAAATGTACCCGATAGCCGTAGCCAGCTCTCCCGGCCGATAACCATGCAGCTGATTAAGATCGTGCTCTCCTTTCTGTTCGCTGTTGTGATAGGCATACTTACCCGGTGGCCACTTATCAATATTATCCTGATAGCGTTGTTATTTATTTTTAACAGCACAGCCGTCGTTACAGAATATCTTCGTAAGAACGGTGAGCTGGCATCGCCTTTGGGTAGCAATATACTCAATATGCTGGTGTTCCAGGATGCACTGCTGGGGCCGGCAATGATCATACTTCAATTTTTAGGCAATGAAAGCGTTACTTTCGCCAGTCTTATATTGCCCGTGTTTATATCGGTCCTTGTGATGCTTTTATTTCGTTTTATCAGGAATCATCGAAGCATGCCATTGCTGTCGTTGTTCAGGAGCGTTGGCAGAGATCATGATTTACAGGTTTTCAGTGGACTGCTCATATGTCTGGGGTTTGGAGTGTTGGCTGAGCTATCAGGCTTAAGCAGTGCGCTCGGGAGCTTTGTGGCCGGCATCTTTATCGGGAGAATGAAAGCCTTTAGCTGGCTCGAAAAATCTCTGAAGCCGTTCAAAGTGTTTTTTGCCGCATTATTTTTCCTTTCGATCGGACTTCGCCTCGATCTCTCCTACATCAAAGCCGATTACGTGAATGTGCTGATCGGAACACTCCTGGTCCTGTTCAGCAACTGTTTCCTGTCGGCACTGGCTTTCCGGCTGCTGCAATACAATTGGCGGGAGAGTTTCTACGCCGGCGCCTTGTTGTCACAAACCGGAGAATTCGGCATACTTGTGCTGTCGCTTGCTTACAAATCGCAGATTATTGACTACGCGTTCTTTAAGACCGGTGTTGCCATCACAGCCCTGACCTTGTTGATATCCACCGTATGGATATCTGTTTTCCGAAGATTTTTTATCCGTTCGAAAAATTTTGCTGCACCCGCAATGATACAAAATCCCCGTTAGCGCACAAGCACCTCGTGTGTGCGCTTCTTTACACCATAAGTACGAAAAGTCCAGCAGGATTGCAGGTGCTACATCCTGGCCTTTCCACCGAAATCTTCCTTGATCATGAACTCCGGCAAGTTACGCCGGATGCTGCCTGAATCCTATAGCCTCCCGGTCCTTTCCCGGCGCCTGAAAATGAATTCTGGTCTGCACCTCGTCCAGTGCGATAAGGTCGTCGGTATCTCCCAGCACCTCATCGATAAAGCCATAATTCAGGGCCTCTACGGAGTTCATAAACCGGTCGCGGCGGAACAGCTCTTCTATTTCTTCCCGGGTGCGGCCGGAGTATTTTCCCATCAGGTGGAAGATCTGGTTCTGCAACCGTTCCTGCTCCTTATACGCGATGCGTACGTCCTCCGTATATCCCTTTGCGCCGCCGCCGGTCGGGTGCATATGGATGGTTGCGTGGGGTAGGGCATAGCGCTGTCCTTTCTGTCCCGCCGTCAGCAGGAAAGTGCTCATGCTGCCGCAGAAGCCCACCGCTACCGTGGCTACCGGCGACTTCAGCTTCAGCATGGTATCGTAGATAGCAAAGCCGCCATAGACGACCCCTCCCGGGCTGTTGAGGTAGAGCATGATGGGATTGTGGTTCTCGCTATCGAGGTACAGCAGCTGCGCTACAACCAGGTTAGCGACGTTTTCTTCTATCGCCGTTCCAAGGTAGACGATCCGCTCTTTCAGCAGCAGGCTATAGATATCGTAGGCGCCCCTGGTCGCGCTGTCGATGACGGTTGGAATGATCATATGATTTTTATTTGATGGACAAAATCGGGCTCGTTTAGTAGTAGCTGATAAATTTCTTCGAGCCGTCGCCGCTCTTCTTTCCTGGCATAGCGACGGATGAGTCGGTGAGCCGTGCGTTGTGACTCCACCTTTTCTGCGACGGCTTCATCCAGCAGCAGGCTGGCCTCAAATACCTGTTCCTCTTCTTTGCTGAGCCGTCCGAGCAGGTATTGGTCGATCAGGTATACCTCGTTCAGTTCACTGCGCATAAGCTTGTGTCGTTTTTATTTCTTCCCGCACCTTCTCAAGGCATTTGTATTTTTGAACGGTAGCCGACCGCCTGCCATTAAAGCCAAAGCGGTCGGCAACCTCCTGCATGGAGCAATGATCATAGTAGAATGCCTTTAGGAGCTCCATGCATTTCTTCCCGCTTCTTACCAGGGATTCCAGGAGGCTCTTCTCCCTTTCTTCTTCGTTTGGGTCTTCTGGTTCCGCCGCTTCGAATCCTTCGGGCAGCTCCGATATCGGCCCCTTGCCCCGCGTATGCAGCCAGCAGATCCTTGCCGTGCCCAGCAGGTAAGCCTTTGGTGAGGAATGAAGATTCAATTTCCCCGCTCTTTCTCTTTCCATATAGATCAGCAAAGCATCGTGAAAGGCGTCTTTCGCTTCTTCGGAACTCCCACCCATGCGCCGGATCATCCGCACAAAGTCGGGGAAGCTGTCTCTGTACAGACCGGTGATCGGGTCTTCTGATGGTCTCGTCATTGAGTGCCGTTTTACATAAGTGTATAAAAAGGTAGGATGATCACCGGGAAAACACAAAAAAATATACGACCGGCGGAAAATTGCCTTCCGGCTAGCTCAGGAAAGGCTATTTCTCTTGTAATCGCCGCCGGGAAATCGCCGCCAGTCAACAATAGATAGCAACTGCTTTTCCCATAAATTATTCATGGCAGGCGAATAACGTTAAAGCCTGTGCGGTAACCAGGCTAAAGCATGATGAAAAATATAATATACACAGGTAGATAAAGAAAAAGCCGGGTTTTATGAAAAAGCGGTTCGGGAACCAAAGCGGAATTTTGACCTTTACCTAAACTGCACGTTATGCAAAACGATATCTGACAGCGTTTTGCATTGATTGCGGTAACCGCTATCCGGGCTTAATACATGCAGAAAGCGATATAAAATACCAGATGCTCACGCTCATGTCTATTGAGCGTATCGCTATAAAACAGCCAATCTGGAAGGCTCATTATTCATTACCCTTTAAAACTTCTTTTATGAAAAAAAGGAAAATTCAAAAGCTAAGATTAGGAAAAGAAACGATTGCTCACCTGGATCAGCCTATGACCGACCAGGTCCTTGGTGGCCGTATGGCAGACATGGATGCGGGCCTCGCTCCTTTTCCTACCTGGGACGGGAATTGTACCCAGGGCTGTACCGATGGATGTTCCCCATTGCAGACCAGGTGGAACTGCTCCGCAGCAGATTGTACCTACAATTGCACCGACAGAGTTCCATTCTGTAGGCCGTAATTGTTAAAAGAATACAGCGAAGCTGCTAAAAGAAAAGCCTGTAACCATGGCAGAATAGCACTGTTGTCCAGTGCGTCACAGAAAAGGAAAGGGACTTCGGTAAAGTCTCTTTCCTTTCTTTAATACCAGTATTATTTACCCAATGTATGAAGATATATTAGAGGAGATTGCTACCGAACTGATCAGCAGCAAACAACTATACCAGAGTAATTATGGTTTGCTTTCCGGGCTGACCGGAAGCGCCCTGTTCTTCGAGGAATATGGCAAGCTCAGAAAAGACTATGCGATCCATGCAGAGGACTTCGTAGAAGAGGCTTTTTTATCCATAGCAAACAAGAAACCTTATGCGCCTTATTGCGCAGGTATTTCAGGCGCATGCGCCGGCATCGACTTCCTGTACCGGCATCAGTATGAGGATGACGAAATGCCGTTTGACTTTGTGGATGCCGAAATAGATGATTATCTATACCGGGCTTATACAGAATTGCTCCAAAAAGGGAACCTTGATTTCCTGCATGGCGCCGTTGGCATGGGCTTTTATTATCTTGAGCGGATAAAATCGGGACAGGGCTCCTTCAGGGAGCAGACCGACCTGCTGCTGCGCCACCTGCAGGAGCACGCTATATGGGAAGGAAAACATGTCAAATGGAGTCAGGGAGGAGAGGGTAAAGGCTTTAATATTTCTTTGTCCCATGGTATGTCCAGCATTATTGTCCTGCTCAGTAAGCTCCTGGAAAATGGGGGCAGCGACAAGGTTGATATTAAAGAGCTGTTACAGGGAGCCGTTCATTATATACTGGACCAGGAGATCGATGCGTCGCAATACGGTTCCCTGTTCCCCTATGCTTCAAAGGAGAACGGGGATATTAAAATGAGCCGCCTGGCCTGGTGCTATGGCGACCTCGGCATCGGTATCGGTTTGCTCAGCGCGGCAAAGGCATTGGCAGATCCCTCGCTGCAGCATAAAGCTTTGGCCATTTTCGATTTCTGTGCCAACCGGCGCGACCTTGCTGAAAATATGGTTTCAGATACCAGCATCTGTCATGGAACTTCGGGCATTGCTGTTATTTATCATGATCTGTACCTGAAAACAGGCAATCAACGATACCAGGAAACAGCACAGTATTGGCTGGAACAGACGGTAAAGCTTTACCGGGAAAAGAAGATCTTCTACCTGATGGACCAGGATCAATACGACACCCAAAGGATGAGCTTATTGGAAGGCAAAGCCGGTGTGGGTTTGGTGTTACTGAACGTTCATTTCAACGTTTCGTCCGGCTGGCCGGGATTTTTATTACTATAGTATATGAGCGGTCACTACAAGCCATTCGAAAAATTTCTTTTAAGATCTCCGGCGCTGCCATTCGATCGCCGGGAGCTGATTGAGCCTGATTTCTTTCATAATACCTTTTTCAAAGAAGCCATATATATTGCTTCCGGTGAGCTATGGGACGAAATGGAGAAATATAGGAAAGGTTATATCATCAGCGAGAAAGACAAAGGCAAAATAAACGATTCTTTATATAAATACTGGAAAAGAATAAGGACCCGGACCACGCCCTATGGTCTGTTTTCAAGTGTAAGCGCAGGCACGATCGGGGCCGGAAATACCCAGGTCCTGTTTAGCGGGCGGTTACGGAAAAATGCCCGCCTGGACATGGAAGTGCTCTGCTCATTGATACATAGCCTTGAGCAGGATAATGTCGTCGGGCAGGAGATCCTGTATTTTCCTAATGATACCTTATATGAGGTTCTGGACCGGGTACGTTATTTCGAAAAGGACTTTGCCAAAAACAGGTTTTTCAGGTATGCTATCGCTTCAGCCACGCACTCTTCCTACCTGAAAAAGGTCTTACGGTATTGCGGTAAAGGCTGCACGATCGGGGAGCTGGTTCTGTATATCAGGAAGATAGAAAAGGATGCATCCCCGGAAGACGCAACAGCATTTATACGGGAGCTTATAGAAGCCAACCTGCTCATTAGCGAGCTAAACCCCTGCCTCACCGGAACGGACATCCTGGATAAAACGATCGGAGTATTAGAAAGCCGGCACACAAAATCGTCCACGCTGCATACCTTAAAGGAGATCCGTAAAAAGCTGGACGGGATCAACAACGAGCAGGATAGCCGTGACAGCTATCAACAGATCATCAGGCACCTGGATGAGCTGAATATTACTTATAGCAGAAAGAATGTTTTTCAGATAGATCTATACCGGGAGACGGAAAAAGCCGTATTGAATGAGGAAACTGTTCAGGATATACTGTCTGCAATATTGTTTGTGACCCGGCTTGCACCGGTGAAGCGGAAAAGCGAAGCCCTGGAAACGTTCAAGAAGGTCTTCACTGAAAAATATGAAGAGCGGGAGCTTGATCTGCTCTTCGTTACAGATGCCGATACGGGCATAGGCTACCCGGTAAATTACAGCGGTGGACCATATACCAATGATCTGATCAAAGGTCTGAGCCTTCCCCGGAGCAAGCAGGCAGAGGGCGTGATAAGCTGGAATCCATTCCAGGAATTGTTGTTGAAAAAGATATTGGAGGCTTCGAGGGAAAATACGTCTGAAATTGTATTGAGTGATGAAGATATTGTGCCCGGTGAGCCTGCCGGGCTGTATCCTACTTTCTATTGCAACTTTGAGATTGTCGGCAATGACGGGAATCGTCCAATACTAAAGCTTAATACTTTCGGAGATCATTCCGGGGCCAACCTGATGGCCCGGTTCTCCCACACGCATGCCGATATTGAAAAGAGTATCAGGAGCATTGCTCAAAAAGAACAGGAATTGGAACCAAGACCCATCCTTGAAATTGTGCATCTCACCAATCCACGTATTGGGAATGTCGTGATCAGGCCGCAGATGAGGGACTACGAGCTGACCATTTTATCTTGTTCCGAACTGCCGGAAGCGCAAAGAATTCCGGTTTCCGATCTGACCATATCTGTAAAGAATGGTGCCGTTCTACTGAAGTCCAGGAAATTAAACAGGGAGGTAAAAGCCGTGCACACCAACGCTTTCAACCATAGCCTGTCCACGATACCTGTCTTTAACCTGCTCTGCGACCTGCAGTACGACAACGAATGCATCGAAGGCGCAGCGCTCCATCCCAATATAGCGCTCCCTTTCGTTCCCAGGATAAAATATAAGAATGTGATCCTTTCGCCAGCTACCTGGTATTTTACCCGTAAGGAACTGGAGTATTACTTCGAAGACCAGGACCAGGGGCTATCGGAGCAAGCCGGCCGTTGGCGGAAAAAGTACGGCATCCCCCGTTATGTGCTATTAGCGGAAGGGGACAATGAGCTGTTCCTTGACCTGGAAGATGGCAGGAACATAAGCTCCCTGCCTGCGCTTATCCGGAAAAATAATGCGATGACCTTCAAAGAATTTTTGTTTGATGATCAATGCGGTATTGTGAAGGATAACGAGGGTAAAATTTACAGGAATGAATTCAGCATTGCTTATTATAAAGATAAAGTATAAAGCAAGGAAAAAATGGTTGAGCAATATATGCCGGGCTCGGGATGGCTCTACTTAAAATTTTATGTGAGCCGGTCATTTGCAGATAAAATATTGACCCATGAGCTGTATAATACCATAAAGCAACTAAAGCGAAAAGGTTACCTGTCGGGCTTCTTTTTCATACGCTACACAGACCCTTATTATCATTTGCGTCTGAGGATCCGGTTGACGGATACGGATCATTACAGCCCTGTTTTGAGCGCCTTTCACGGGAAGCTACAAAAGTATACCGAAAGCGGGCTCGTCTGGAAAATACAGCTAGACACTTATTACAGAGAGATAGAAAGGTATAATATACACCTGATGGAGACCACCGAGTCGCTATTCCAGGTAGACAGCCGCTATACCATCGAAATGTTGCAATTGATTGGTCGCTATGGCAACGAAGATCATAAATGGAAAATCGGACTGAAAAACATCGATGCCTATCTCCACCTTTTTGACGCAAGGGCAGCGGACAGGATGGCGCTGATCAGAAGCATGAGTGACGCATTCCGGCTGGAATACCACTTTAATCCCAAAAACATGCGGGTATTAAATGATTCTTATAGAAAAAAAAGGAAGGTCGTTGAAAACATCCTTCAAGGTATTGACGAAGACCCTCTGATGCAGCAGTTATTTATGCTGCAAAAGAAAAGGGATAAGCAATTGTCCGGTATCGTGTGTACGCTCAAAGCATTGTGCAGCCAATACGGACTTGATCACAAGGACTATATCGGGAGCTATATCCACATGCATATAAACCGGCTGATCCCGGCCAATAACAGGCTTCATGAGCTTTTGCTGTATGACTATGTCAGGAGGTTTTATGAAAGTATGCTGGCCAGGGATATTCATGCGTCCAGATCAGCAAGCCCGGTGCACCCGGCAGCTATCTCCTGAAGATCCGATGAAGATAGTGCAACTTGAAGTACGGCAAACAAATATCACACCGGCTTTTCATCGAAGCTGCCTGATGAAGTTATCTTGGGATATTCAGCAGAACAGGCACAACACAAGGAGCAATGCCCTTAAATTGACATGGGCAATTGTCAGCAATGAGGATGTTACAGTGTATTATCTTGTAAAGAGAGTAATGCCGGAAAAGGCAGACTCGGTGAAGGTTGGAAAGCAATTAGACTTATTCCGTTTTGCGTAAAGATCAAGCGTTGCCAAATATTGGACAACCCTTGATCTCTTTGGAGTTATTCCTTCCGGGTAAATCGGCTCTGTTGATCCTGCAATGGCTGCTCTGAACTCAGCAACGAATTTAATCCGAAATGCGGGATATGCGAAGTAAGTGTAATAATAGGACATTAAGCAATAATTGCTTAATGGCTTAAAAAATCGAAATAAGCAGTTATGGGATACGTTTTTCAATTTACTCCAATTCGGAATTAATTACTGATATAATATCATCAAAGAAAGACAAGCCTCTCACATTTATATATTGGTTTATCGCAAAATGCTCTAACACCTCTTTAGGACAATGCGCCTTTGATGCAAGAAATTCAGAATAGGTGTGATGATCCAAATCTCCGGCGGTAGAGAAAATTTCTTTAACATCCAAATGATACGCCCTGCTTATTTCATCTTGAACTAGTGGGTCAAGAAAAACTTCTTTCTCAGGCGGCAGGCTACCGGGCAATTTATACAACTTAGCTTGTCTTTGATCACCTTTATCTGCGTCACGAATTGCTATTGCGCGATGCCCTACATTAATTAAATATTCCGTAAGTTGCCTAACTGCATTAGCGTCGCCGACCGCATAAATCCCAATAGAAGCAATAAGCTCGGGAGCCTTTTGTCTTAAAACTTCAATTAAAAGAGCCTTGGCAAAACGGTCTTCTACCAATACCTCTAATGCATGAGTATGACCGTTACTTAAAAGCGACTTAGCTCTGTAAGCACTGACCCTATCTATAATTTTTACACCATTTCTGTCACGTATTAAAAATTTTCTTCCTTCTGGGGGTAGGGCTTCCAACATTGTGCTTGAATGGGTAGAAAGAATTACTTGATGTCCTTTGCGATTACAAATATCCATTAAATATTTAATGAACTTATATTGGGCATCACCGTGGAGAGATGTTTCGGGTTCTTCAAGAACAAACAAGCTATTATTCGGCTCGTTTTCTAATAGGTCAATCATATAGAGCAGTCTACCTTCACCAAAGCCCATATTGTTTTCCGAGTAAGTGTAGCCATATCTTGATAGCATACCGATTTCATTCGTCTTTCCGTCTGCCTGCATACCCTGAAACCAAACTTGATCATAATCCGAATTCAGAATTTGCTTAACATGATTATGAATCTGGGGACTAATTTCTCTCCTTTCAGTAAGCTGCATTCTTGCATTGTTATACATTTTATTGCCCCTACTCTCAATTTTGGGAATGTAGGCTGCAAAACCAACGTAAAAACAGTGTCTTTCGGGTTGCCTTTTATACCCAGACCATTCCACTCTTTGCCGTGAAACTGTAAGATTTTGCAGTACAGGTGTATTTGTGGCGTACTTGTAAATAACTTTAGCATTCGCCGCAAAAGGTGCGGGATCTAAGCTGGCTGATTGTGGAAAAAAATCCTTTATATATTTTCGCTTATAAATCCGATCTGTGCTTGGAGTTCTGTACGCACAAACAGCGATTTGGCCTATTGAACTTTTACCCGCCCCATTGAATCCGCTAATTGCGGTAATAGGAAATTCAAATTTTATGGTTTCTGTTATTCCCCTAAATCCTTCTATAGACATTTCCGACAAAAAGGCACCAAAATTTCTATATATACTACTATTAAACTTGTTTAATAAATCTCTTCTTATATCTGACATAAAATTTTACCAATAAGTTACAAAGATATAAAATATTATATCCAGGTCTGATTGCTGTCAAATAAATACCGATCTTTGAAGCATCGATGCTAATATTTAAATTAATATAATGAAAACACCTTTCCCTAAAACCAATCAATTTGCATTTGTTGCTTTTCACTTAAACTCCTTATTAGACAAAGGCAAGTTTGAACGCATAGATGAAGTAAAGGATAGATGAACTGAACGTTCTACATGTCCTGAATAATAAATATGGGCTTGATTTTGATATGAGCCTCTACACACCTGAGTCGCATACTTCCATTTCATTGCATCGATTTTTTAGTGAAATAAATGATGTAATTAATGCGCGCGGAAAATTTGGTGTTGAGAAAAATGGGCTGTGCTTGTTGTTAGCCATATGTTTGGAGGGTGCACAACGATCAGACCCGAGTGGGTTAACCTATAAGCAAGTTATGGAAGACTGGGATAAAGAACGCTAAAGCTCTGATGCTATTGTTAGAAACGATATAGGATGTTGTACCTGTGTTGTACCAAATGAAAAAAGCCTTTTAGCTAAAATGCTAAAGGGCTTTTCTGTCTTGTGGTGTGGGCCGGGGTCGAACCGTCAACACATGGATTTCAGTCCTTAAGCTGGAAAATTCGATTTGTTCGACCTATGTTCGACCCAACAAAAAAACCGATCCATTCGGATCGGCTGTAAGTTGTGCCCCAGGCGGGACTTGAACCCGCACTTGCATTGCTGCAAACGGGATTTTAAGTCCCGCGTGTCTACCAATTTCACCACCAGGGCGGTCATCATTGATTTTGAAATGCAATGATAAAAAAAAATTCCAAACTCTGTTAGGAGCCTGGAATTTTCTGTGGAGCAGAAGACGAGATTCGAACCCGCGACCCCAACCTTGGCAAGGTTGTGCTCTACCAGCTGAGCTACTTCTGCATTCGTTTAAAGAACTGTTACTGTGTTTGTTCCGCTTTGGGATTGCAAAGGTAACTACTTTTTCAAATCCACCAAAAAAAGGAGGCAGAATTTTTAAAGAATTTTTTTTGGCATACAAACCTGCCCAGCTTAGCCCATTCGGCCGGCGCCGGCATAGTAGCGCGTCCAGTAAGCATCGCCAAGGTCGCTGATCACCACACCCTGGCTTACAGAGGCATGCACAAACTTACCATCGTACAGGTACACGCCCACATGGGAAATGCGCTTGCCATGGATCTTGAAGAACACCAGGTCGCCTTCCTTCAGCTCGTCCTTGCGCACCGACAAGGCGCTGGCAAATTGTTCGATCGAAGTACGGAACAGGTCGAGGCTATACACATCCTCGTATAGCTGACGGGTAAAGGCCGAGCAATCAATACCGGTTTTGCTGGTACCGCCAAAACGGTAAGGCGTGCCATACCACTCTTCAATAAAAGTATACAGGGATTTATTTCTCTTTTTGCCTTCCTGGATATTGCTCCGGGAAATGCTGGGCTGCTCTGCAGTCTCCAGCTCTTCAGGTATAGAACCGATCTTGCGGTATACCTGCTTCTTTTGGGTAAGTTTAACATTGCTGCTACCGCCGGCAACCGTGATCCCGTCAATAAATTCGGGTTTCGCGGAATTCCCGGCCGTTGCGCCCATAGGCTTTGGTGCGGCACAGGAAGCCATAAAAATCAATGCGATGCATGTCGATAAGATAGTAGTTGTCTGCTTCATTTCGGCATGAATTTGGGCAAAGATAAAAAAATATCTGAGGGGGCAAAATTTGCCCGTTTTGTGGTGCCATGTAAAGAAGCTTGCCCATGCTTTCCTTATTGGCGCTTATTTTCCTGAAGGTATGCTTTTGAAAATGATCGCCGGGCCATCGTATCTCTGGTTCTTTACCTGCTGTGCAGGCCCGGCGATCATTTCCTGTTTTAATGTTCTCCCGGCGGTTTCTCTTCCCGCTTGCCTTTGTTGACGAGGAAGAATAAAGGCGGCAGCAATATGGGGGCGAAAATAAGCGTGCTGGTCAGTCCGCCGATGATCACGGTAGCCAGCGGCCGTTGCACGTCGGAACCGATACCCGAAGAGAAAGCTGCAGGGAACAGGCCGATGATGGCCACGATCAATATCGACAGCAAAGCCCTCAGCTGTTCCTGCGCGACATGCTGCACTTCCCTCGCCCTTAAGCCGTGGTCGCGGTACATCAATCGTCTGAAGGCCGAAACGACCAGCACACCGGCCATTACGCTGATGCCAAAGATGCTGACGAAGCCCACGCCGCCCGATACATTGAAGTAATAGCCGCGCAGCAGCAGGGCTACGATACCGCCGGCCAGCGCAAATAAGATACAGCTCATGGTCACGAGTGTATGCTTCAGTTGCCGGAACAGCGCGAACAGCAGCAAAAACACCATCACTATGGTCAGCGGGATAGTAAAGGCGAGCTGCTTGCCCGCACGTTCCAGGTTTTCATACTGGCCGCCGTACATGATGCTGTACCCCTTGGGTACCTGTATGGCCTTGCCTATTTTTTCCTGCACCTCTTTTACAAAGCCGCTCTGGTCGCGGCCATGTACATTGGTGCGTACCGTTATCATACGTTTGCTGCCGTAGTGGTAGATATTGGTCTGGCCTTCTACGTAGCTGATGTCGGCGAGCTCGCTCATGGGTACCAGGGCGCCGGAGGCCGAGGTCACCTGCAGGTTACGGATCACATCGATGTTGTTGCGGTATTGCGGCAGGTAACGTACCACGATGTCGTAACGCTTGGTGCCATCATACAGCACAGATACGGCTTTACCGCCGATAGCGGCTTCGATCATGTTCTGGATATCGGCCACGTTGATGCCGAAGCGCGCCGCATTCTGCCGGTTGATGTTGATCGACAGCTGTTCCTGCGGCCCTTCCTGCTCGATGTTCACCGCATCGGCGCCCCCGGTCTTCGATACGATATCGGCGATCTTATACGCCTTCTCCCGCATCATGCCCAGGTCGTCGCCCACCACAGATATAGCCAGATCGGCGGCGCTGCCGTTTACGATCTCCATTACCTGGTCGATAATGGGCTGTCCCGAGGAGAACTGCACGGCAGGCAGCTGCCGCTGCAGGTCGTTCTTGATCTGCTGCACCAGGTCTTTCTTCTTGATCGTATCGCTCCACAGGCTGTAATCTTTGAGGCCCACCAGTATCTCGTTACGGTTGGCCGGGAAAGGATCCGTACCATCATCGTTGCGCCCGCTCTGCGTGATCACGAAAGAGATCTGCGGATATTTGGCTATGATCTCCCTGATCTTAGGCGCATTCTTCGCATTCTCCTGTATCGTTACCCCGGCAGGAAAATTACCGCGCAGGAAGATCGAGCCTTCATCGAGTGTAGGCAGGAACTCGCTGCCCAGCTTGCCGCCCAGCAGCACCAGCAGCAGCACCAGCCCGAAGCCCGCAAAGACCACGCCTTTGGGGCGGCGCATGATCCAGGCAAGGGTCTTGCCATAGGAACGCTCCATAAAGTTGAGGATAATGTTCTTCGGCTCTTTCATGGGCTTGTCCGGGTTGGACAGCGCTTTGCGGTAAGCAAAGGAGATGAGCACCGGAATAAAGGTCAGCGCGGCGATCATACTGCCGATCACGGCAAAAGCCAGCGTAAGCGCCATCGGCGAGAACAGCTTGCCCTCCACACGTGTCATCAGCAGGATGGGCATATAAGCCAGGATAATGATCGCTACGGAGAAGAAGATCTCGCGGCCCACTTCCTGGGCAGCCAGCAGGGTGATCTTCACAATGCCTTCTTTCTTTTCCGCAACGGTGGCCGTTCGGTATTTCCGGATCAGGTGCTCCGTCATCACGCAGGCGCCATCCACGATGATGCCGAAGTCGATCGCGCCCAGCGATAGCAGGTTGGCGGGGATGTGTGCGATCTGCATCAGGATAAAAGCAAAAAGCAGGGCAAAGGGAATGGTGAGGGCCACCACCAGCGCGCTGCGCACGCTGCCAAAGAAAAAGATGAGCAGGATGATCACGATGCTCACCCCTTCCAGCAGCGTTTCGCCCACCGTGTGCAGCGAATGGTCGATGAGGAAGCTACGATCATAGAGCAGGCGGATCTTCACTCCTTCCGGCAGCTCATTCTCCTTGATGTCGGCGAGCTTTTCCTTCAGCAGCTTCAGCACATCGGTGGGATTCTCATAGCGGCGCATAAGGATGATACCTTCCACCCCGCCGGTCACATTGATGGCTTCGTCCTTAATGGTATAACCCATCACGCCGCTGGGCGGCGGGGGCTCTATCTCTACAGTGGCCACATCGCGCAGGTATACCGGAATACCATTTACCGATTTTAATACGATGCTTTCGATATCACTTTCTTTCTTCAGCGCGCCGAGACCGCGAACCGCAAAGCCTTGTCCGCCGCGGTCGATAATGTTGCCGCCCGTATTCTGGTTGTTCTCCTGCACCGCCTTTTCCAGGTCGGCGATGTCGAGGCCGTATTTACGCAGCTGGTCGGGCGAAGTGAGGATGTGGAATTGCTTGAGCGGGCCGCCGAAGGTGGTTACATCCGCTACGCCCGGCACTTCCAGGATATGCGGCTTGATCACCCAGTCTTGCAGGTCGCGCAGCTGTGTAGCGCTGTAGGTAGGCGGGGCTTCCACCACATAGCGCAGGATCTCGCCTACGGCAGTGGACAAGGGCGCCAGCTCGGGCGCTACACCATCGGGTAGCTCGGCGGTTTGCAGGCGTTCCATCACCTGCTGCCGGGCAAAGTAATCGTCGGTACCATCCTTAAAGGTAAGCTGCACCACACTGAGCCCGAAGATGGTACGGCTGCGCCGGTCCATCACATTGGGCGTGTTCTGCAGCGCCCTTTCAATAGGTACGGTCACCTGTTGCTCCACTTCTTCGGAAGCACGGCCGGGATACTGCGCCACCACGATCACGTTGGTGTCGGCAATATCGGGATAGGCTTCTATCTTGAGCTGGGTAAAGCACCAGTACCCGATCCCCATGAGCGCGATGGCCAGTCCGACCACCACCCAGCGGTTCTTCATGGAGAAGATCAATAAATTGCGGATCATCTTCTGCTAGTATAAATAAGTTGAAGGCAGCAGGCCGTATATTACCGTTGCCTGCCCCGTTGTTAAGCGTTTAATTGAATAGTTCCACCTGGCTGGTAACGATAAAGCCACCTTTTACTTCCTTCCGTAGCTCGGTCAGCACGCGACGCACTTTCTCATCCTCATCAATGAATACGATCATGGCCGGAGGCTCGTCGAAGCTGAACATACGATCAGGATTTTTGAGCTGCTGGTTAGCGCCGAAGCCCATCTGGCCGCGGAACATGGTTGCGCCCATAACGCTGTGGCGCAGCAGGAATTCCAGGATGAATTCATACAAAGGGCCGGAACCCTTGAACGTATCTTTATCAATGAAGATCTGTGCCTGTAGCATGGGATGTTAGTATTAAGTATTGGGTATTGAGTACTGGGTATTGGGTACTGAGTAAGTATTGGGCATTAGGTATTGGATATGGACCTTGAACTTTGGAATTTAAACTTTGGATATTAACCCTTGGAATTTGGATTTTGGGATTTGACCCCCGGGATTGACATCGTTCTAGTATCCGAAAGAAAGGCCTTTCAGCTGCATCACGCCGCTTACGGCCACCGATTCCCCGGCCTGCAAGCCGCTATAGACAATGACCCTGTCGCCCAGCTGCTGACCGGTATTCACTTCCCTCCGCTCAAAGCGGATACCCGATTTTTTGACGAACACATAGTTCTTACCTTGTACGGTTACCAGGCTGGTAGCGGGTATCGTATTGTTGTTCCCTTCGTTAATGCCAAAGCCCACCATGGCGAACATGCCGGCTTTGATACGGTTGTCGGTATTGTTCATCGTGACGCGTACCTTGACCATGCGGGTGCTGTTGTCAATCACATCGGCAATATTGTCGATGCTGCCCCTGAACTGTTCGTTGGGAAAGGACGAGAACTTCAGCGTGCAAACCGTTCCTGCCTTGATCTTGCTGATCTGGTTCTCGGGAATATCGCAGGTGATGTAGACGTTGCCCGGTCCTGCGCTGCTGAGCGCTCCCGGGTTGAAGCCGCCCGACTTCAGCAAAGCCTCGTGCTCCATAATGCCCGCCTGCTCGGTATTGACTTCGCTTTGTGCCATCTTCAGCTCGCTTTCGGCAAGCAGCAGGTCGGTCTTGGCGTCGCTTACATCCTTGCCGGTACCGGCGCCATGTGCGGCCAGGTCTTCATAACGCTGCACCTCGATCTGCTTCTGCTTCACCACAGCCGCTTTCTGCGCCACAATGTTTTTCTTCTGCGTAATGTTGTTCATGTTCTGCGTGAGCTGGCTGTAGGTGCTGGCCAGGTCGGGGTTGTCGAACAGGATCAGCTTGCCTTGCGAGGAGGAGACTACCGCCGCCGCCACCTTGCCCGGCGCCGACATCTCGGCAGTTACATCGCCGGTACCTACCGCTTCCGTTTTAAAGAACGTGTCGACTGCCGGATCGGGGATCTCGATACTGATGCCGTTGTTGCTGACCACCGGCGACAGGTTCCTGACCTGGGTTGTACTTTCCTTATGCTTGCAGCCCAGGAGCCCGGCTGTGATTAGCAGCAGCAGAACAAAGGTCTCCGCATTTCGTCTGCTGCTTTGTATTCCTGATTGTATCCTCATCGGTAAAAAATTGTAATTGTGATGTGTAGGGTGAATTATTCCGCTGCTTCGGCGAGCCGGGTCATCTTACCGGTTACATACAGCAGCTGTATATAGCTCTCGCTGTATTGCTGCAGCGTTTCGTAATACTGCTGCTGGGTTTCAAGCCAGCTGCGCTGCGCCTCCAGGAAGTCGACTATGGTGGTGCCGCCATGCAGGTAGGCATATTTGACATTATCAAGTATGGTTTGCGCCTGCTGCTGCAATTGAGCAAACTTCTGGGTGTTCTGCTTTTGTGTGTTGTAGCGCTTGTAGGCATTGTCTACTTCTGTGGCCACCTGCAGTTGCAGGGCATTCATCTGCTGTACGCTTTGCTCCTGCAGTATCTTCGCCTTTTTGATCTCGCCCTGGTTACGGCTGAAGAAAGGCAGGTCTATCGCAGCATATACACCCCAGTAAGGGATCGTGTTCTGCGGATTGTACAGCACACCCACGTCGGGAGTAGGATAGGCCAGGGCCTTTTGCAGGCGGCTGTTGCTGTTGGCCACATCGATATCGGCCCGGGCGGCGGCTACATCGGGACGCTCGTTAAGGGCATCGGCCATCAGGCTGTCGGCCGCCAGCGGAATATGCTGTGTAAAGCCATGGCCGGTGTCTACCGAAACGGCGGTTCCCATCCCGGTAAGGTAGGCCAGCTCGCGCAGGCTGTTGTTGTATTCCAGCAGGGCATTGCGTATCTGGATCTCGAACTGGCTGGCGAGCAATTGGGTCCGGGTAAGGTCGGTCTCGCTGATCACCTGTTTCTGCAGGCGGTATTTGTTGATGGATACCAGGCTGTCGAGATTGCTTTTGGCCTGGGACAGCAGGCTGAGCTGCTTGTTGCTGGTCCAGGCATGGAGCCACTTATCGGCGACATCGAGCAGCAGGTCCCGCTGCGATTGCTCGTATTGCTTCTGGCTCAGGACCTGGCTTTGCCGGGCAAAATCGATCTTGCCCTGGCGTTGTCCCGGCCATTGTATCGGTTTGTACAGCTGCCACTGGGTTTGACGGTTCAACCCGTTTGTCCATTCCGTATTCGGTGCAAAGTCCGATTTGCGGGTAAGGTTGATTGTCTGGTTGCTCAGGTTGAGGTTGGGTCTCAGCCTGGCCGTAACGATATCGGCGCCGGCGGCATCGATATTCATGCGTTGCGCTTTGAGGGTCGGGTTGTTGGCGATGGCCGCTTTCAGCGCATCCTGCAGCGACAGGTTGCTTTGGGCAAACACAACAGGGCCCGAAAGGAGGCCTGCAAGCAGGACCAGCCCTTTACGAATGCTGACTGTCATTGAAAGAACATTAAAGAAATGGAAAAGGAAACGGAGCTGAACGAAACGCGCTAATGGTAATTAAAATTACTCAATTAATATTAGAATAACCAAGCATGGTTTATGGCCAGGCTGCCAGGTGATTACACGCTGTTCTACGCGTAGATTCAGGCCTTGGGGGGAGGCGGGTTGATACTCTTGAAATACAGGAAATAGTAACCGGTAACCATAGCATAATGTACCAACGCCTCTTCGGGGCCGGCAGCAGGCCGAAGCTGCTGCTTTGTACTGACGACTATTTTACCGGGGAAGTATTTTTTGTGCGCCTTATGATGGCAATGGGTCTTACCCGCAGATCTACCTTTGTGCTGCAGGTGTATGCTGCCGGCTTCAAGATAATGCGCCGCTGTATTAACGAGGCTATGTTGTGTTGCCGCCGGATGCGTCTCATACTTCGCCGCACAAGCTGCCGCGTTCAGACCCAGGGCCTGAACCATAATGAGCAGCAGCAGCAGATGAGCGATCGTGTTGAAAAACCGGCGCATGCAAAGGACTTTAACGAGGGCGCAAAGGTATATTTCATTTGTTAATGACTGAGAGGCCTGGTAAAGCTTTAATAATTGCTTAACCAAAGGGCCGGGAAACCTTATCTTTGACCCGGACAAATACCATACCCGTGCCGTCGCCTTCCCTGCTCATTTATGCCCGCTTCGACAGTCCCCGCCTGCAATACGTGCTGCAATGGATCTTTGCCGAACAGATGGGTATCGCCTGGCGTGTAACCATGGACGCAGAAGCATGGAAGCGCTACGAGGGTCCCCGCATCAATTACAGCAGCACAACGCTGGTTGCAGATGCGTTGCAGATCATCCCTCATACCTTGCTGGCGGAAGATGATATACGGCCGCAGGCCCTGGCGGTGCAACGCTGGAAGCACAGCACCACCCTGTTCTACAATCATCCCGGCGCTACGGTTCCCTTTGATCTCTTCGCTGCTGTATTCTATCTCATCAGCCGCTACGAAGAATACCTGCCGCACCGGGAAGACCGGCATGGCCGCTATGAAGCGGGACAGTCGGCTGCAGCGCAATACGCTTTTCTTCAGGAACCTGTGGTGGATCAATGGATCGGGCAGCTGCGCCGGATACTGGTACAGCGGTTCGGGCTGGCCTTAGCAGTCCCGTCATTCCGTTTTCAGCCCACTTATGATGTTGATATCGCCTGGAAATACCGATACCGGGGAGCCAAGCATTACTGGGGCGGTATGGCCAGAGAGCTGCTGCAGCTCAAATGGGGCAGCGCGGCTTCGAGACTGGCTAAGGGCCTGGCCAAAGGAAAAGATCCTTATGATTGTTTCGACTGGCTGGATCAGCTGCATGAACATTACGGGGCCGATCCGGTCTACTTCTTCCTGGCCGGCTCGGGCAGCGCTTACGACCGCAATGTGCCGCCGGGCACACCGGCTATGCAGGACCTGATGCGCCGCACGGGCGGGCGCTATGCTGTTGGCGTACATCCTTCTTATTTGTCGCATAGCGATCAGCGTATTTTGTCTGAAGAAAAAGAAATCGTTGCTGCAGCTACCCGGCAGGAGATCACCCGCAGCCGCCAACATTATATCAAGTTCAGCTTACCCCTTACCTACCGTAATCTGGTACAAGCGGGCATTACCGACGATTACTCCATGGGCTATGCTGCCGCCAATGGTTTCCGCGCAGGCACTTCCAACAGCTTTCCCTGGTACGATCTTGAGTCTGCGGCAGTACAGCCGCTCCGTGTGCATCCCTTTGTCTTTATGGATGCCACCAGCCGGTTTTACCTGCACCATAAGCCCGCCGAAGCCATGGCAGAATGGGAACGGCTATGGTATTCCGTACAGCAGGCCGGCGGCATCTTTACCAGCATCATGCATAACCATCTCCTGGGACCTGCGAGGGAAAATAAGGGCTGGGCAGCCGTCTATCAACAAATGCTGGAGCGGATTATCAGCAGACCAGCCTCATCCCTGATCCAATAAGAAAACGAGGCGCGGTTTAAATACTCACCTGCGCTTATAGCCAGTGTGTATATCATGTTTTGTCAGGCGATACCCCGCATACCATCAATCAGTTTGCTCGTCTCCCCTCTGAAAGCAAAGCACTTTTCTTATTGTTTTATAAAAAAATAATATATGCGCTGTTTTAAATGCTGTGAAAAAACATTATATTGCAGGATAACCAAAATCAAACTATTTACATGAAGAAACTTTTTCTCCTCAGCAACCTGTTTGTCGCTGCTGTCGCATCTGCGCAGACAAACTATGAAACGTCGCTCAATGCACAATTGCCGCTCGATGGACAAGATGCCACGGTGTTCAGCCTGAACCCGAACACCAATTATGGCGACTATACCGACATTGCCATGTCGGCCTGGACCTATAACGGCATTCCCGCGATTCAAAGATCGCTTATCCGTTTCCCGTGGCTATCTGTACTGGCATCCGGCCACAGCCGCCGGCAGATCGTCAATTCGGTTGTGACCTTCGAGCCGATCAAGATCGTTTCTGCAACCTTATACATGAATGCCTTCCAGAGCGGGAGCGGCAATTGGGGCAGCAACTATTTTCCGGGAACACCTTTACCCAATCCCAATCCCTGCTACATCAAAAGGGTGCTATCGGGAAAAAATAATGCGGCCAACAGCTGGGTGGAAAATGTGGTGACCTGGAACAGCTCACAGGCGATGACTTATGAAGCGGCAGGCAACTGGGCAACCATACCGGTAACTTCCGACCGTTACAATGGCAATTTTACCGTGGATGTAACCGCAATGGTCCAGCGGATCGTTAATGAGCTGGTGGGTACCACCAATATCAATACCAGCATGGGTACCGTGGCTTTAATACCCGCCGATCCGCTGGCTAACAATGGCTTTATGCTGCAATTGCAGGACGAGACCTATTACCGCTCACAGTTCTATGGCTCAAGCGATGGAATGACGCATCAGAACACACCCCGTCTGAACATCACCTACCAGAATAATGAATTTTCCTGCGATGCGGGATTCGGCTACTTTCATCAAAGCATGAGCAACCCCTTCACGGTCCAGTTTGCACCGCTCGCAGGGCCCATGATCATCAATCCTCCAGGCCTGTACGAATGGTATATCGATAAGCCGCTGAATACAACGGCGCCTCCCGATGCCACTACCTGGTACCACTTCCAGACCTTTACGCCCGGAACCCATACGGCATGGCTGAAAAGGTACAGCTCTCCCGGCGTAGAATGCGCCCGTTCTGGACTGATCACCATCAATATGGATGCCAACGGCAGCTGGACCCAGACCCCCGAAAGGCCCGGCCCCGGATCTGTACCCGAATATGACATCAACAACCCCGACGATCCCTTGCTTCATATGAATATCCAGCCATTCGCGGTTAGTCCCAACCCCACACAAACAGACTGGACGGTGAGCGTATATGTACCCCAGGCGACCAAAGCCGAGGTGGCTGTGTACGATCTGTCGGGAAGGAAGATCTTTTCAGAAACAAGGCAGCTTGTCAGCGGAACGAACCAGTTCGTCGCACCGGCGAAGAACCTGCCTTCCGGTGTTTATTTTATGGAGCTGAAAGGAGAGAAGAACCTGAGCTTCAGGCAGAAGCTGGTTAAGAACTAGGCTTGGAATTCATCAGCGGAAAGTGGCAAGGGTACTATCCCTTGCCACTTTTTTATTTTGGGAATGAAGGACCAGCTATCTTGTAAGCTTACTGCAACCTTTCCGTACAGTTTCCTTTGCCCGTAGCCGGATCGAGACGCATACGGTACAGGGCATTGCCTTTCCTGTTGGAAGCGCTTTCCACCAGCGCGCCCACCAGGCCAAACATAATGGCGGCATTATCCGATTTCCGGATGCCATGGCCTACCTCGGGAAAATAGAAATCGCCATTGGTGTATTTCATCTCCATCAGGCCTTCCGAAGTGCCTTTGTACCATTTCTTACCATTGTACAGGGCATAGCAGCCAGACTTTTCAAGGCTGGCGCCTTTCTTTTTGCCCTCTCCCTTTTCATAAAAATAAGAGACATTGCGATCCCCTGTTGAATACTTCTTCTCAATAAATTCTGTGGCGCCCGGCATATTGTTGAGGAACTGATCGAAGGTATAATAGACTCCTGTCTTTGGTTCGCTGTTGTATATGGGGTAGGCCTTTCTTTCTGTGGCTATAGCGGCTTTGATCTCCTCCGGAGTAACGGCAGCGGCGCCTTCGGGAATCTTGTAATCAGACATCAGGAAGAGCCAATCCGTCATTTTACGGGCGGCCAGCCGTTTTACATTGCCGGTTACATCCCAGGCATTGGAGGTTTCAAAGAAAGAATCCACATGGGTAGCCAGCTGGTAGCGATCATTTTTGCCCAGGTAGAAATCCATACGGCCGTAAAAGGTACCCATCTCTCCTTGTATGGGCCGGTCGGCCATGGAGAAATCCCGTACCACGATCAGCAAAGTCTGATCGCCTTTAGCTGCCGCCTGTCCGGCTGTGATCTGCGCAAACTGTTCCAGCATGTGGTCGAAGCCGCCCGGTGTTACCTGGAAATTTTTCTTATTGAAAGGGCCATTGCGCAGGTAACCGATATCTTCCTTATTGGTGCGCATATCGATCACGCTGACCCGGTTAAATACGGTGTAATTTCTGATGGTGTCGAGCGGTGTCAGGCTGAATTCATCGTGACCGGCGGCACCGACGCGTAAGGCAAGCAGGACAAGGACTGCCTGCAGGCAGATAAGCTTTTTCATGGAAGGGATGGATTTAATAAATTAGCTGCAATATCTGTAAATTGCAGGCTCGCAAAAATAAGAAACGTTATGTCATTACCCCAATTGCGCAATTATGCCAACGGCAGGTGGGTTGCCGGAGAAGGCGAAGGAGAGATCCTGCACAATGCTATTACCGGCGAAGCGATCTACAGCGCCAGCAGCAAAGGTCTCGACTTCGGGGCTATGATGCAGTACGCCCGCAGCCAGGCGGGCCCCGTGCTTCGCAGAATGACCTTCCACGAACGTGGCCGCATGCTGAAAGCGCTGGCCATGTACCTGCTGGAAAGAAAAGAAAAATATTATACCATAAGCCGCTATACCGGCGCCACCCGCGCCGATAGCTGGGTCGATATTGAGGGCGGTATCGGCAACCTGTTTGCCAATGCCTCGCTGCGCCGCCAGTTTCCCAATGAAACCTTTTACGTAGATGGCGATCCCGCACTGCTGTCCAAAGGCGGCACCTTTATCGGCCACCACATTATGGTGCCCCGCCGTGGCGTCGCCATCCATATCAATGCCTTTAATTTCCCGGTATGGGGCATGCTGGAAAAGATCGCGGTGAACCTGCTGGCCGGCGTACCCGCAATCGTAAAGCCGGCGACCATTACCTCTTTCCTTACAGAAGCGGTAGTAGAGGATATCATTACTTCCGGCATACTGCCCGAAGGTGCGCTGCAGCTGATCTGTGGCTCGGCCCGCGGTATTCTCGACTTTGTTGAGAATGGCGATGTGGTGACTTTTACCGGCTCCGCCTCCACAGGTAAAATGCTGAAAGCCCATCCCCGCCTGATCGACGAAGCGGTACCCTTCAATATGGAAGCCGATTCGCTCAACTGTTGTGTGCTGGGCACCGATGTGAAGCCCGGCTCTGCCGAGTTCGATATCTTCATCAAAGAAGTTGCCCGCGAGATCACGACCAAGGCCGGTCAGAAATGTACCGCCATACGCCGTATTATCGTTCCCGAGCAAAGTGTGGAAGATGTGCAGATCGCCCTGGGCAAGCGCCTGGCAGGCACGCTCATCGGCGACCCTTCGGTCGAAGGTGTACGGATGGGCGCCCTGGCCGGGCAATCGCAAAAGAAAGAAGTGCTTGAGAAGATCGCTGAGCTGTCGCAGTACCAGCGCATCGTGATTGGCGATCCCGACAATTATGAGTTGCACGGCGCTGATAAAGCGAAAGGCGCTTTCCTGCCGCCCGTGGTCTTCTACAATGAAGATCCCTTCCGGAAGACAGCTTGCCACGAAATCGAAGCCTTCGGCCCGGTAAGTACCATTATGCCTTATGGTACGCTTGAAGAAGCGATCGAGCTGTCGCGCCTGGGCAAAGGTTCCCTCGTGAGCTCTATCGTGACTGCAGACGACAATATTGCCCGCGATTATGTGCTGGAGGCGGCTTCCATGCATGGCCGTATCCTGGTGCTCAACAGCGACTGCGCCAAAGAAAGCACTGGCCACGGCTCGCCCATGCCCCTGCTGGTTCATGGCGGCCCCGGCCGCGCCGGTGGAGGAGAAGAGATGGGCGGCAAGCGCGGTGTACTGCACTACCTGCAGCGTACTGCGATACAGGGATCGCCCACGACCATCTCCCGCATTACCAATGTGTACCAGCAGCACGGCAAGCAGAACGAGACAGAAATACATCCTTTCCGCAAATACTTCGAAGACCTGCAGGTCGGTGATACCGTTGTTACTGCCAAACATACGGTAACCGAGACCGACATCACCAACTTTGCCAATGTGAGCGGTGACAACTTCTACGCCCATATGGATGCGACTTCCCTGGAAGGTACCATCTTCGAGCGCCGCGTGGCGCATGGCTATTTTGTACTGTCCAAGGCCGCCGGCTTGTTTGTCGACGCGAAGAAGGGGCCGGTGTTGCTGAACTATGGTATCGACGAGGCCCGCTTTACCAAGCCCGTGTATCCCGGTGCAACCATCGGCGTAAGGCTTACGGTAAAGGAAAAAGCAGACCAGGAAAAGCGTTCGGAAGACGATATTGCCAAAGGCATAGTGAAATGGCTGGTGGATGTGTATGATGAAACCGGTGAAACGGTTGCCATTGCCACCATCCTTACCATGGTGAAGAAAAGAAATCAAGAGTAAGTGCTAAGCTAATCGGTTGGGATGAGCGATGGCTGACCTGAACGATCCGCGCTGAATTGCCTGCCTCATCATATGAATAACCGGAAAGCAAGACGCCGCCCCTTACAAAAGAGCGGCGTCTTTTATCATTAAGGCCTGCCTGATCAGATGCCGAGGAAAGCTTTTGCATTGCCATACAGAAGCTGGTCCCTTAGTACCGGGTCCTGTATATGCGCTTCGATCAGCTTTCCGGGGTGATGCTCGCCCAGGGGAAAGGGATAATCGCTGCCCATACAGATCTTGTCACCACCCATAATGTCGATGATAAAATCAAGTGCCTTGGGATCGTGTACCAGGGAGTCGATCCAGAACTTACCGATATAGTTGCGCGGGTTGATGGGGTTGTCGATTGCCACCAGGTCGGGGCGCACCGCAAAGCCATGCTCTATGCGGCCTATAGTCGCGGGGAAGCTGCCGCCGCCATGCGCAAAGGCTACTCTTAGCTTAGGGAATTTTTCAAACACACCACCGAAGATCATGGAGCAGATCGCCCTGGAGGTTTCGGCGGGCATACCTACCAGCCAGGGCAGCCAGTACTTCATCATATCGTTCTCGCCCATCATTTCCCAGGGATGTACGAAAATGCAGGCGCCCAAGGCCTCTGCGGCCTGCCAGAAAGGATGAAAGTAAGGGTCGCTGAGGTTGCGGCCATTGATGTTGGAGCCTATTTCGAGGCCGGGCATCCTCAGCTCTCTGACACAACGTTCCAGCTCCTGTATCGCCAGGTCGATATCCTGGAGCGGCACGGTACCCAGGCCGACATAACGGTCGGGGTATCGGGTTACGGCTTCTGCAATATGATCGTTGAAAAAACGGGAGCTCTCCAGCGCATGCTCTGGCCTGGCCCAGTAATTGAAGAGTACGGGGATCGTAGACAAGGCCTGCATCGTTACTTCAGTAGCATCCATTTCCTTAAGCCGTACTTCGGCATCCCAGCAATTGTGCTCGATCTCGCGGAATACTTTATCGCCCTTGATCATTTTGGCGCAGCAGGGCTTGTGGTGCTCCAGGGTAATGAAATCGCCGTAGCCGAACTTCTGGAACCAGTTCGGAATTTTCTCCGGCATAATATGAGTATGGATATCGATCTTCATAGCGCGTCAAAAGTATAACGCTATTTTTGATCCGGCAAAAAAAGAGAAGTCAAGTTTTTATATAAAAACTTGACTTCTCTTTTTTTGCCGGAGGATGCTCTCCACCCAAACGTATAATCTTTTTATTTTCTCCTCGCCCACCAGCTTACGAAGAAACCGATCACCATGACCACGATGCCGCCCCACAGCACACGGATGTAAGGGAATTCAATGGCCTTCAGCACGATCCAGTCGTCTTGCTGAGCTCTTTGGCGAATGCCCATCTCTACCGCGTTTTCTTCCGGCAGTATCTTGTTGATGCGGATATTGAGGCCGATGTCGCGCAGCGTATCTTCAACGGAAGAAGCTTCATTGCCCCGGATCACGTACAAGGGCGATACTGCGCCGATCTTACCTGTGGTCGTGTAAGCGGAGAGCTCGGCCTGCACGGCAATATCCCCGTTCTGTTTTTCATAGCTGCGGGTGATCCTGTTGTTGAGCCCTTCATAGACGAGGTAACCGTTGGCCAGGAAGACGCTGTCGCCCTTCTTCATCTTGAAGGGACGGTAGACGCTGGTATCCGATTTCGATTTCGGATCGCTCAGCGAGGTGATATAGGTAAATACGTCGTGCGACCAATAACCCTTGGAATCAGGATTGGCGCTCATGCCTTCCTGCCCTTTGGGATTGATATACGCTTCGGGGTGTAGGGTAAACGTTTCAACCACTTTGCCTGTATTGGGGTCGATGCGGTCGTAGCGCACCTTGTAATAGGTGAGTGGCGGATCGTTCTGCACTAAGGAATCGCCGAGATAGGTCACCAGGTACTTGCCCATAGGCACGGAGGTGTTACGGAAGATAAGCACGTTTTCCCGGCTTTCCTTTACATTTTCCTCAAAGGTTTTTTTGCCAAAATCCCAGTTCTGCATGGTGCTGGTGCGGTCGAGCGAGATCACCTTCTTTTTATAGCCCGACAGCAGGATTCCCAGCAGCATCAGGCCGAAGCCGATGTGGGTAATAGAGCCGCCGGCTTTGAGCAGCTTAAGCTTCTGTGTGGTGACCAGGTAAAGCAGGTTACCTGTCAGGGCATAGAAAATGGCGAAGGCAAATACCATGTACTGCACGTGCCTGATCTCCTGCAGCCATACCGTAAGCGCAGCCAGCACCAGGCTGATCAGCGCTGTTAAGCCGAGCTTTTTCCAGGCCGCCGCCATGCCGGTCTTCTTGTACTTGAGGAACTGTATGGCGCCGGTAAGCAGGGCGACGATAATGGCCGCCCATACCTGGATGCCATTGTAGTATTCCACAGGATTGATGGGTGGTGCGATATCGGTACCCGTAATTTTTTTATACAAAACACTCCACACCGGGAGCGAAGTCGCCATAATAATGTGGATGCAGGACAGCAGCAGGGCTATGGAGCCGATCAGCATCCAGAACTCGCGGGTATCCGCTTCTTCCTCTCCGGCCAGCCGCGGCATTTTTTTCCAGGAACGGATAATGAAATACAGGCTGATGGCCAGGTAAATGGCCATGGCGATAATGAGGTGCCAGTACAAAGCTTTGCCTTCGCCGGTAAAAGCGTGCACCGAAGTGTCGCCCAGGATGCCGGTACGGGTGAGGAAAGTCGAGTACCAGATCAGCATGAAGGTGAGGATAAAAAAGATCAGCGTGGTCTTGAGCGAGCGACCGGTGCTTTTATAGATCACCAGGGTATGCAGGCCGGCGATCAGGGTAAGCCAGGGTACCAGTGAAGCATTTTCAACGGGATCCCAGGCCCAGTAGCCGCCGAAGCTGAGCGATTCGTAAGCCCAGGCGCCACCCATCATAATGCCGGTGCCCAGCACGCCGCCGCCGATCAGGGTCCAGCGCAATGCGGGTTTTACCCAGGTCTTGTATTCCCCCTTCCACATTGCTGCGACGGCGTAGGCAAAGGGGATAAGCGTGAGCGCAAAGCCGAGGAACAGTACGGGCGGATGGATCACCATCCAGTAATTTTGCAGGGTTACATTCAGGCCATTACCATCTTTGATGAACTCCATGTAATTGGGCTGCGAAAAGATGGGCGCCTGGCTCATCTCGTGGCGCAGCAGGCTGAAAGGCGTGCTGCCGATCTTAATATCGGCGCCAAAATAAATACCGATCAGCATGGTGCACAGCACGGCTTGTACCAGGCAGACAATACTCATTACCCGGGTTTCCCATTGCTTGCCGGTGCGCAGCAGGACGAGGCCCAGTACGGCATGCCAGATGAGCCACAGCAGGAAGCTGCCTTCTGAGCCTTCCCAGAAGCAGGCCAGCAGGTATTTGACCTGCAGTCCCCTGGAGGAATGCTTGTAAGCATAATTGTATTCAAACAAGTGACCGGAAATAATATAGTACAGCGCAATGAAGATACCGGCCACAGATACCGCCTGGATGATAAAGCCCCAGCGTGCCATCCTTTTCCATACCGCTTCTTCGGCCTGCCCCTCCTTACGGGCTGCAAGCATATAGGAAAAGGCAGAAAAAAGCGAGGCAACAAAGGCGGCAACAACAAAGAAGTGCCCTAGCTGGCCCGGTAACAAATGTTCACCGATAAATTGCTGATCCAAGAGTAAAAGATTGTAACGATGGTAAGAATAAAAACGGCGTGCCTTGGCACGCCGGAAATTAAATTAAGATTCAGTGGCCGGCTGCTTCGCTACCGCGATCTGGTCGTTCTCGTATTTCGACGGACACTTCATTTGTATCTTGTTGCAGTGGAAATTACCATCCTTCATGAAGCCGGTCATCACCAGCTGTTCTGATTTTTCAAAGTCCTGCGGGCGGGAGCCGGCAAAGATCACCTTGTGTATGGCGCCCTTCTTGTCCTTGGCAAAAAAGACGAAGTTGTTCGGATCTTTTATGGGATCGTATTGCTGTGCCTGGTCCTTGTCCAGGTAGCCCACCACATGATAGGTATGCCCCGGTTTCTCGGAGGCGGAAGCAAAGGTCTCGTAGGTGCTGAACTTACCGAAAGAAGCCACCAGGATACCTATGGTAGCAGCAATCAGCACTAAGATGAGGATACTGGCTTTCTTCACAGGAATGCGCTTTTTGATTCGACCGCAAAGTTAAGGCTAAATTAAATCGGAAGCAGCGCCAATTTCCCTATCCACACGTTAATACAGCGGTGCATCAGCTTTGCCTATAGGCCTATTTGGCTGTAAAACATCGGCTTATATTTTTGCTCGTTCCGGGTTTGGTTACAGCATTTTATGCAGGGGTTATTCCGTGAGATTGTCCAGCAGAAATTCTATGGTACGGGGAAAGAAGTAGTGCTCCAGCTTGTGAATACGGGAAGCCAGGCTTTCATGCGTGTCTTCCGCTACCAGGGTGCAGCGGGCCTGCAGGATGGCGCCACCTTCGTCGTAATGCTCGTTGACATAATGAATAGTAATGCCGGATTCTTTTTCCCCCGCGGCTACAACGGCCTGGTGCACATGCTGTCCGTACATACCCTTACCGCCGTATTTAGGCAGCAGCGCCGGGTGAATGTTGATGATGCGTCCGGGAAAGGCTTGTACAACATTGTCCGGCACCTTCCACAAAAAGCCCGCAAGCACCAGCAGGGAAGGTGAATAGCTGCGGAGCTTTTCGACAAAGCCGGGATCCCTGAAAGCGTTCCTGTCGATCAGCTGTACCGGTATCTGGCGGGTCTTTGCAATATCCAGCACGCCTGCTTCCGGATTGTTACATACGATCAGCGCGATCCGGACTTTATCCGGGGACTGGAAGTAATCGAGAATGGCCTGTACATTGGACCCTTTTCCGGAAGCGAAGACAACAAGCTGGTGCATGATCGAGAAACAAGTAAGGGCAACGGGGCCCTGTATTTTTTGCGCAAAGGTATTATTTTAATGCCTACCCGGGCAATACCGGCTATCAGCCACAGGGCTTATTGCAGCAAAGCCAGCTCCCGCTCCAGGTTAAGCCTTGCCTGCTGCTCGTATAGGGTATGAAAATGCGGTGTTTTATAGATATGCGACATTCCCAGGAAATGGTTCAGCACCTTGATACGGCCGGGGATGTACAGCACATCGGGATAGACGATATACTCCTGCCGGATCTGCCGGTAATAGCTGTCGTATATTGCTGCCGGCTGTCCCAGGATGGAAAGGTCGGCATCGGCAAACAGCAGGGTGTCGGGATCGGAGCCGGCACGATGAGCCTTGGTTGCCAGGATATGCTGCCGGCAGCGCTCCGCACGCGTTGCGTCGAAACCCAATGCGGCAAGCCGGTTGACGGCCAGCAGGGCGCTTTGCTCTTCATTGTCCTGTCGCTGCACGGCATAGATAAGGTCGTGGTAGAAGATTGCATACAATAGCGTATCGTAGTCGTCGATCAGAGGCTTGCAGGGATCCAGTTCTCTGATGAGGTGCTCCAGGTGCGTGAGATTGTGGTAATACCTGTCGGGCAGGCTATACCCGGTCGCGATCTCCTGCCAGAGCTGTCCGCCCAGGTCTTCGTACCTGCCGCTGCGGGCAGTAAGCTCAATAAATACGGTATGCAGTTCCATGGCGATCTAAAAAAACCTGCCGTGTTTGCGGCAGGTTTTTCAAATAAGCAAGTTTATTGTTTCCCGAATACTTTCTGAAGCAGGCCGGTTACCTGTGAAGCAGGGTTGGTCCGGATCTTGGCTTCCTCATCGCCGATCGTCACAAAGAGGCCATTGAGGGCGCGCTCGGTTACATAACCGGTCAGATCGGGATTTACTTTGTTGGGCGATACCCGGTTGTAAGTAGAGAAAACGGTCTTCCAGATATCAGGAGCGCCTACTTTATTCAGGGATTTCTGGATTACCGGTGTAAAAGCGGCGGTAAGCGCGGAAGTGGTTTTGGTCTTCAGGAAATTGGTAGCAGCATTGTTGCCTCCCCGCAGGATATTGAGACCGTCCTGTATGGTGATAGAGGTAATGGCGTTGATAAAAATAGGCGCGGCCTGCTTGGCTGCATCTTCGGCGGCACGGTTCATCGACAGGATGGCTTTGTCCACTACCGATCCCATACCAATGGAGCGGAGGGTCTTTTCTACCTGCTGGGCTTCTTTGGGCAGCAGGATCTTGATCATAGCGTTCTTAAAAAAGCCGTCTGTAGCCGAAAGGCGGCTACCGGCATTCTGTGCGCCTATTTTCAGGGCTTCTTTCAGGCCGCTGGCAATATCGGTATTGCTCAATCCGCTGCCCAGCATGCTGTTGCTGCCGGTGTTGCTGTTGCGGTTATTGCTGTTCTGGTTTTGCTGGCTGCTGTTGCCGCTGCCTTTCACAGCATTGAAGATATCCTCAAGGCTTTGTGCGCGGGCTGCCGGCATCGTCATGCCCAAAAGGGCGGTAAAACAAAGGGGGGCGATCAGCTTTTTCATTTTGATTGTTTTTATGACTTGAACAAAGATACGATGGGAAAGCGGCGTGTCCGTCGACCGGTGCCGTCTTTATTGGACTTTTTCATGGGTGCCGGGTTTAGCCCTGCCCTGCATTATTTCCAGCGCTCCAATATCTGCGTGGTATGCTCCTTACTTTTTACCGTATCAATGATGTGCTCGATCACGCCCTTGCCATTGATCAGGAAAGTAACGCGATGTGTGCCCATAAACTCCCTTCCCATAAATTTCTTCAGCCCCCATACGCCGTAAGCTTCTACTATCTTTCGTTCCGGGTCGGCGAGCAGCACAAAGGGCAGGTCAAACTTCTGCTCAAACTTTTTGTGGCTCTTCTCGCTATCGATGCTTACACCTACTACTGCAATGCCGGCTTTTTGCAGCGCTGCGTAATTGTCGCGCAGGTTACAGGCTTCGGTCGTGCAGGTCGGCGTGTTGTCCTTAGGATAAAAGAACAGGGCCAGCTTCTTTCCTTTAAAGTCTTTCAGGCTGACGGTATTCCCATTCTGATCATTTGCTTTAAAATCGGGTGCTTTGCCGCCTTCCTTCAATGTCGTGCTCATGCTTGCTGTTACAGGTTAAAAAGGTTACCCGAAGATACGCCGGGCGTTTTCGGTTGTTGCTGCAGCCACTGCTTCCACACTACAGTTCTTGATCGCTGCAATTTTTGTGCCAATTAAAGGAATATAGGCGCTTTCATTCCGCTTGCCCCGGTAGGGCACGGGCGCCAGGTAGGGTGCGTCGGTCTCCAGCACGATGTGTTCCAGCGGGATTTGCTCCAGCACTTCCGGCAAATTGCTTTTGGCAAAAGTAGCTACACCGCCGATACCAAGGTAAAAGCCCAGGTCGATGATCTCGCGGGCCTCTTCCATCGTGCCGCCGAAGCAGTGAAAAATGCCACGCAGCTTACCGTTCTGCCGGGCACGCACCATGTCGATGCCGTCGCGCATCGATTCCCGGGTATGGATCACGATAGGAAGGTTGAGCGAAAGGGCCCAGTCCATCTGGGTATTAAAGGCCTCTTTTTGCTCCGCGACAAAACTCTTGTCCCAATAATAATCGAGGCCGATCTCTCCCACCGCGGCAAAGCGCTCTTTGTGCAGCCAGGACTCGGCGATCGCCAGCTCTTCTTTATAATTCTCCTTGATATAGCAGGGATGGATGCCCATCATAGGGAAGCAGTGCTCCGGCCATTTTGTGGCCATAGCCATCATCGGCTCAATCGTTCCGCTGTCGCAATTAGGCAGATACAGCCGGTTCACACCGGCCTCCAGGCAACGCCCGATGACGGCTTCCCGGTCCTGGTCAAAACGGCCATCGTAAAGGTGGGTATGGGTATCTATAAAAACAGGTATCATGTCTCTTGGTATTCCTCCGGCAATCAGTAGCTGTCGGGATTGTCTTTACCTATATTGTTCATCCAGTCGTCCATCGTGTTGCGATCGGGTAGTGCCTGTGCTTTTTGTTGCAGGGCAATAGCACCAAGGATAGCGCAAAGCAGACCGCTAAGCACAGCTACGATAACTGTAGCCCCGAAGGCTGCCGAAATCACGGCACCGGCAATTTCCAGGCCAAACCAGGCCAGCACCACCCATAGCTGCCATATGCCGGCACGATATCCCTTAGGAGCAACGATACCCTTTATTCTCCGGCAGAGATAGATCAGTAAAATAATTTCCAGCATATTCTGTATTGATTTATCAATGAAGCCAGCTTCCTTAATGATCAGGTATATAAACCGCCATTAATGGAAATCACCTGGCCAGTAATGTAGCCTGCCTGCCTGCTGGCGAGAAAGCCTGCCAGGTCAGCCACTTCTTCGGCTTCGCCGAAACGTTTCATAGGAATAAGGCTGGTAAGCTCTTTTTCGTTCAGCTCTTCGGTCATATCGGTCTTAACAAAGCCCGGAGCGATCGCATTCACCGTGATATTCCTTTTGGCGACCTCCTGGGCCAGTGCTTTCGTGGCCCCGATCATACCGGCTTTAGCGGCAGAATAATTGACCTGGCCGGGCATGCCTTTCAGTCCGCTCAGCGATACGATATTGATGATACGGCCATAGCGATTCATCAGCATGGGATTCATCAGCTGCTTGGTGATGTTGAACATGCCTTGCAGGCTGGTATCCAGCACAGAGTGCCATTGATCGTCGTTCATAAAGGCCAGCAGGGCATCCTGCCTGATGCCGGCGTTATTGATCAGCACTTCGATAACACAATCCTTATTGTTTTCCTGCCATTGACCCAGTACGGCTTCTACTTCTTTTTTGTCGGCTACGTCGAAGGGAAGCAATACCGCTTCCTGACCTTCCGCTTTTACCAGGCTGGCTGTTTCTTCGGCGGCAACCCTGTTCCCTTTATAATTGATCAGAACCGGGTAGCCCATGGCGGCCAGCTTTACGCAAATGGCCCTGCCTATACCCCGGGAGCCACCGGTAACCAGTGCATATGATTGCATAGCTTGATTTTGAAAATACCGGCAAATTTACCGTTTTAAGAAGCAATCGTGAAATTATATCTCACGGGCGATTCATCAGGAGGAAGTAATACATATCATTTGCCGAAGGCATTTTGAGCGAGACGTTGCAGTGCAACGTCTCCACAAGGGGCCACATCCATCGTATCATTTATATACGGGTACAGACGTAGCAGTGCTACGTCTGTACAAGGGGCATTTCAATGGTATAGAGAGCCGCCGCTTTCGTCTCTGTTGTTCGTAGCCTTATATATCTAGGTGTATTTACGAGTGGAGACGTTGCAGCGCAATGTCTGTACAAGTAAAGGGGTGCAGCGCCTGGCAGGCTATTTCACAAAAAAGAGCTGTCCCCTCTTGAAAGGACAGCTCTTCCGCTAAAAGTGACGCGTATCTCCTATTTGCGGCCGGCGCTTTTGCCACCGCCAGCAGGCTTGGCATTTTTCTGTTTCGTATAGTAATCTTTAACCTGGTTGGCGAAAGTGTTCGATGGCTCGATCTCCAAGATCTTGTTCACATACTCCATCGCGTCCTTCTCGTTATTGGTATTGTAATAATAGAAGGCCATATATTGATAGGCTTTCATCAGGTCGGCCTGCTTGTGCTCGTAATTGTTCTTGTTGAAGGCTATCCAATCTTTGTAAGGTTGTATAGCGCCACCGGTCTTGGCTTCGTCATCAACTGCAGCGGCAACATTAGCGATCCACAGGTAGGCGGAGCCTTCATCAGGATATTTTGTTTTCAACCCGTTAAAGGCTTTGGCGGCAGTCGTGTAATCTTTAGCATAGTAAGCTCCATAACCCCAATAGAAGTAATCCAGTGCGGGTGCTTCCGGGTTGCTTGCGATGATCTTACCATACCAGATACCGGCCTTGCCATATTCCTTGGCATCCTTAAAGCCTTCAGCAATTTTACGGTACATTTCGCTTTTATCCTTTGAAGTATCGGCAGTTACGACTTTATTGAAGTAAAAGTCGGCGCTGTCGTTGTACATCTTGGCATGAACAGAATCCACACCAGCCATAGCGCTCATGATTTTTCCACTGTAGATATAATCGTCGGGGATGATCTTGGCAGGATCCTGCTTGCTGTAGAACGTGCGCATATTATCCAGGGCTTTCTGATAATCCTTGGTTTCGTAGGCGCTGTAAGCGATCAGGCGGTACATATAAGTCTTCTGTACACCTTTGCCGATCAGCTCCTGGATCTTGGCCTGGGCTTCAGGGTATTTTTTAGACAGGAACAGCAGGTTGGCATAAGTGATCTGGTCGTCGATAGATTTATCGGACAGCTCCAGGAACTTTTCAATATTGGTCAAAGCCATATCGTACTTACCGGCACGCTGATAAGCATCGGCCAGGGACTTATAAGGCAGCGGGTTGGACGGATCGGCGTCTTTAGCCTGACCATAGCTTTTCAGCGCTGCATCATAGTTGTGCGCCTGGTACCACAGGTCGCCTATTTTGGAATAGGCCAGGGAATTGTTGGTGCCTTTTTCTACAGCTTTATCGTAGTTGTTCATGGCTTCGCCGCCGCCGCCGCTCAGCTTCAGGTAAGCATCGCCCAGGCCGATAAACGTAGAGGCATCACCACCGCTGATCTCGATCGCTTTTTTATACCATGCGATCGCATCATTCGCGTTGCCACCTTTTGTATAGGTAATGGCGTCGGCTGCCGCCTTATATTTTTCCCACTCTTTCTTTTTGGCTTTATCGACAATCGCCATCAGTATTTTGGAAGCCTCGTCTTTCTTTCCTTCATCAAACAGCACACGGGCCATGCCGGCCTGGTTGTAGAAGTCATCAGGATATTTGGCAAAAATAGTACGGGCGGCAGCAGCGTTTTCCAGCTCCAGCTCGGAAATGCCTAAATTATAGTTGGCCAGCGGGTCTTTTGCCGCCAGAGGTTCCAGAGCTTTTTTTGCACTTTCAAAGCGGCCGTAGCTGATCATTTTTGCGCCGTCCTGAACAGACTGTGCGTTTACGTTAAAAGCAAAGGCTGTCGCCACTGCTATCGCAATTAACTTGTTCATTGTTGTTCTGATATTTATTGTGGAGTAGTTTTTCGCTTATGATTAAAGTTTAAAATAATTTAAAGGACGACAGGCTATAAAAACAGCGCAGCCGCTATATTGTTTGCCTGTTATTTGATTTCTGCTTCTCTTAGACGCAGCGGCACCCTTAAAGGTACTAAACGTGCTTTCAGAAAAATTAATTGCCCGGCCTGGTTGCTGAGGAAATTAGCAAACCCGGCGCCCAATCCGTTCCAGGTATCTCTTGTAATAAAATACATGGTGCGGCGCAGCGGGTATTTCTTCTGTGCGATCCAGGCCTGGTAGGGCTGGTAAAAGCCGGTAACCGAGGTATCGTCTTCATTTTTAAGGGAGGCTACCCTGATGTTTTTCCTGAAGGCGCCTGCCGGATCGGTGCTGTTCTCGTCATAAACGTGGCTTACGCCGACAAAACCGATAGCATGCTCATTTTTAGCTACATAATCAATCAGGGAGTCGTTATTCCGCACTGCATAGACATTAGACGGTAATTGTTGCCCGGGGATTAATGAGTCGAGCATATATCTTACTGTACCCGACTGGGCATTGTCGAAGACCACGGTATAAGGGCGTGCAAATTTTCCCAGCAGGATCTGCTTCAGCTGTCCGAGGGTCATAAAGCTGTCGGGAGAAGCAGGGTTGACCACAACCGCGATCGCATCCATGGCGATGCCCAATGACTTAAAACCGATATCGTTGTTTTGATAGGCCGTTTTCTCCGCAGGAGTAAGGTCGCGGGATACCACGATCAGCCGGGCGCTGTCTTTGTACAGGTCCTCAAAGCATTCTTTTTCCGTTTTGAATGCAGCGGTAATGTGGGCTTCGGGGTAGGAAGAGTCGAAAACATGGAGTTCCTGGTTCAATACCGGCATAAAGCTTTCATCCACGGCAATCTTGATATTGCCCCGTGTGGAAGTTTCCTTTTGCTCGGCAGGCTTGTTGTTTCCATTACAGGACCAGAGTCCCGATGCGACAGCCACTGCTACTACGCCCAAACTAAAATATCTACGCAACCGCATAACTGCAATAATACAGGTTATTTAAAAAAGTTGAAAAAAGTCGGATAAAGGTGTAACAATAAATTAACTTTGATTATTAACAAGTTGTAAAGGTTGCTTTCTTTAAGACGACCTTTTCCCGGTATTCCATAAACTATTGCCGGCGGTAGCAGGAACAGGTGGTCAAATGGTCGTTGATCATCCCGGCGGCCTGCATAAAAGCGTAACAAATGGTGCTGCCCACAAACTTGAATCCCCTGCTGCGCAGGTCGAGACTCATCGCATCCGACTCCGGGCTGGTGGCCGGGATCTCACCCGTCTCTTTCCGCTTGCCGTCCAGCGTTTTACCACCGGTGAACTGCCACACATATGCTGCGAAGGAGCTGAATTCCTTCTGCACTTTCAGTAACATCTGTGCATTGGTAATGCTTCCTTTAATCTTCAGCCGGTTGCGTATAATGCCGGTATCCTGCATCAGTTCTTCCAGCCTGGCTTCATCAAAACGAGCTACCTTTTTATAATCGAAGGCAGCAAAGGCCTTGCGAAATGCTTCCCGTTTATGAAGCACTGTTTTCCAGCTTAAGCCTGCCTGAAATGCGTCCAGCACCAGGAATTCGAACAGCTTACGGTCGTCGTGCACCGGTACGCCCCACTCTTCGTCGTGGTACCGGATCATCAGCGGGTCGTCGCCCGGCCAGGTACAGTTTTTCCGGGCCATATTCCTTTGCTTGGGCGCTGCAGGGCGGCGCAGTTATTGATTACTATAGGCTTTCAGGGCTGCTTCGAGGCAATCCATGGCCTTATTGATCGCTTCTTCGTTCAGCACGTAGGCGAGGCGTACTTCATCCTTGCCCAGTCCGGGAGTGGCATAGAAGCCGCTGGCCGGTGCCATCATTACCGTAGCCCCTTCATGTTCGAAGGATTCGAGCAGCCATTGACAAAAACGTTCGCTGCTGTCTACCGGCAGCTTCGCCATAGCGTAGAAGGCGCCGCCGGGATTGGGGCAGGTCACGCCGTCCATGGCCTGCAGTCTTTTCACCAGCAGGTCGCGGCGGGAAGCATATTCGGTCAGTACCGTATCGAAATAATTATCGGGCAGGTCGCAGGCCGCTTCGCCCAGTATTTGCTCGAAAGTGGGCGGGCTGAGGCGGGCTTGTGCAAATTTCAACACCGCGGTCAGCACCGCTTCGTTGCGGGTAACCAGTGCGCCGATACGGGCGCCGCAGGCGCTGTAGCGCTTCGAAATCGTATCCATCAGCACCGCATGCTGCTCCAGCCCTTCCAGCTGAAGAGCCGAAGTATGGGTCTGTCCGTCGTAGCAGAACTCGCGGTAAGCTTCATCGCTGAAGAGGAAAAGATCGTGCTTCAGGCAGATGTTACGCAGCACTTCCAGCTCGGCTTTACTGTACAGGTAGCCGGTAGGGTTGTTGGGATTACAGATCAGGATTGCCCTGGTGCGCGGCGTTACGGCCTTCTCGAATGCCTCGATGGGCGGCAGGGCAAAATTCTCTTCTATAGTTGAGTTTATAGGAACCACTTTAATGGCGGCCGATACGGCAAAACCATTATAGTTGGCGTAAAAGGGCTCGGGTATAATGACCTCGTCGCCGGGATTGAGGCAGCTCATCAGCGCAAAGGAAATGGCTTCGGAACCACCCGTGGTTACAATGATCTGGTTGGCATTTACGTTCACACCGCGTTTGGCATAGTAGCCGGCCAGCTTCTGGCGGTAGCTTTCAAAGCCCTGGCTGGGGCTGTATTCGAGCACTCTGACATTGGCCTGGTGCACTGCTTCGATAATAGAAGGAGGCGTTTCGATATCCGGCTGACCAATATTGAGGTGATATACTTTAAGGCCTTTTTTCTTTGCCGCGTCGGCATAAGGCGTAAGCTTGCGAATAGGAGAGGGCGGCATCTGCACGCCGCGTTCGGAAATGGTTGGCATGGCGCAAAAGTAGGTATTTTGCCTAAATAGGTTCGCTATTATTCGGTTGTCCGCTGCAACGATACTGCCTTTCCGTCGGGCGACCGGGTATACCACAGGAGATGATGGGCGATTGCCGCTCCCGGAATTGTCATGGTTATGTCATTTTCCTGCACGAATGGGAAACGCACTTTAAATGATTAGTATTTTCCATGAGGAATACCGTCTATGCTATAAATCCTCATCCGAAAATCTAAAATCTGCACCTATGAAAAAACAGCTACTTATTTTGGTCTTTCTCATTCTTGTTTTTCGTGCCGGGAGCTATGCCCAGGGCACATTTGCGCCAGTGGGCGCGGAATGGTGGTATGGAGGCGACTGCTTTGACTATGAATCCTGGGGCGACTCGGGAATATGGTGGGCCGATCACATGCAGTCGGTGAAAGACACCACAGTATTGAATAAGCCAGCCCGGATGCTGACCGCCACCCGTTATCAGCAGTACGCTTCCAGTAGCATCATGATCGGCAAGCGGGATACCTTTTATATTTACAACACCGCCGATACGGTATTTGTCTACGATGCAGTGGTCGCTGAGTATACACCGCTTTATATCTTCAATGTTTCGGTGGGCGATACCCTATGTCTTCGTCAACCCAATTCTACATTGTCCAGCTCATCAGCCATTGAGCCTGAGTTTTGTATCATTATCGATTCAATAAAGACTGAAGACTATAGTGGAGAGCAGCTGATATCGTATTACAATCACACCATAACAGCCGATAATGCGACTGGAGCGCTTAGCTGGGGGGAGCGTCAGTATGTTAGCCAAACGGCACCGTATTTTAGGTATGTCGGTAAATACACCGAGAAAATAGGTGGTAACTGGCTGAAAATAGGTAGCTTTTTCCCGGAGAGCATGGGAATCGTTTCAGATTATAGTAAACAAATAGGCTTTCCTAGCGGAACATTGCGCTGCTATACAGATTCCGCTACAACGATCAAGATGGTATCAGAGGCCTGCGACACTATCGTTGTCAATCCGTTGAGCCTTCCCAAGCTGGCAAAAGCAACATACCAGGTCTCCGTATTCCCCAATCCCTCCTCCGGAACCTTCCGGCTCACCGTAGCCGAACCGTTGAAAGAGACCTTGTTACTGCAGGTTACCGACCTGAGCGGAAAGGTTCTCTATTCTTCACAGCTCGCTGCCGGTAAAACCGGGCTCAGCCTCGAATTGGCCACACTGACCACAGGGACTTACCTGCTGGTGTTGCAGGCCAAAGCGCAGCGCTATTACCAAAAGCTGGTCATCAGCCGTTAATCACTTCATCTAAATCAATCCTCTTGTCATGAAAAAACATTTACTATTTGCTGTTTTGGTGCTCTTGTTGGCGCGCCCGACCAGCTATGCCCAGGGCACATTTGCGCCGGTAGGCGCCGAATGGTGGTATGGAGGCGACTGTTATAACTATGACTATTGGTGTGAATTAGGAATAACAGTGGCCGGATCCAAGGGCTGGACTGATCACATGCAATCGGTAAAAGATACCACTATACTGGGTAAACAGGCCCGGATGCTGGCGGCCACGAGGTATCAGAGGTCTACTGCCACCAATACTGTCTTAATTAGTAAACGGGATACTTTTTATGTGTATAACACCAAAGACACCGTCTTCGCTTACGACAAAGTGATCAGCGATTTTACAGCACTCTATGTTTTTAATGTTGCTGTAGGGGATACTGTTTGCCTGCGTCAGCCCAATTCGTCATTGAACGCTTCAAATCCTTCGGATATTGGTCCTGGGTTCTGTATTATTATTGATTCGATAAAGCTGGAGAATTACGGCGGTGAGCAATTGCGATCTTACTACAACCATACTATAGTTGATAGCGGCAAGCTATCTCTTAATTGGGGTGTGGGCCAGTATTTTGAAGACGAGGCACCCGGATACAAATGGAAAAATATTGGCAAATACACCGAAAAGATTGGTGGTAATTGGAAGGGGGCAGGAAGTTTTTTCCCGGAAAAGGCACTACAGAATCCCGACTATTACAAAGTGATCGGCTTCCCCACTGGGACCTTTCGTTGCTATAAAGATACCGGTGTAAACATTAAAATGACTTCAGCAGCCTGCGACACCGTTATTGTCCCGTTGAGCATTCCCCGGCTGGCGGCGTCACAATACCATATTTCTGTATTTCCCAACCCTTCCTCCGGAACCTTTCGGCTCTCGGTACCCGAGCCGCTGAAAGCGACGCTGGACCTGCAGGTAGCCGACTTGAGCGGCAGGATACTGTATAGAACTCAGTTACTTGCGGGGAAAACCGACCTCAGCCTTGATCTGGGTACACTGACCACAGGGACTTACCTGCTGGTGTTGCAGGCCAAAGCGCAGCGCTATTACCAGAAATTGGTCATCAGCCATTAATCATGTCACCTAATGCATCTCTTACCATGAAGAAACATTTATTGCTTGCCACATTGCCTCTCCTGTTGAGGCACCTGCGGGCAACGTGCAGGGTAGCTTCGCTCTGATGGAGGCTGAAGAGTGTTACGCCGAACAAACATTTCCAAATTGTCAAAAATTTAATTGACACGCAAAAGCCTTGATTTACCCACTTTGCAGCCTTGTACGGGTGTAACATATAGCCTTCTTTTGTCTTTCTCGGTGAGAAAGGGTAAATTGCAGGCTCTTATAATTTTTAATTCCCTCAAAAAAGGATTTTATGTCGACAGTAAAAGCGGGTGATACCGTAAATGTGCATTACCATGGAAGATTAACAGACGGAACTACCTTTGACAGTTCGGAAGGACGGGCTCCGCTGCAGTTTACTGTAGGCGAAGGACAAGTGATCAAAGGCTTCGACGATGCGCTTATCGATATGAAGGTAGGCGATAAGAAGACTGTTAATATCCCTGTAGATGAGGCCTACGGGCCCGCTATGGATGAAAATTTCATCGAATTCCCCAAAACAGAGTTCCCCCCGGATATAAAACCGGAAGTAGGCGCCCAGCTGCACCTCAGCGATAACCAGGGCCGCCATTTCCCTGTTGTAGTGGCCGAAGTGAAAGAGGAGAGCGTGGTGCTGGATGCCAACCATCCCCTGGCCGGCAAGGACCTGGTGTTCGAGATCGAGCTTGTGAGCATCGGCTAATCTGATAAAATAACGCTTCTTTAAAACCCTGCAGGGATCGTCCGGCAGGGTTTTAATATTTGCTTTTGTATATTTGCCCCAATAGACTAAAACCTGTATCGATTTGATGTCCCGGATGCTTTTTCTGCAAACTGCCACCGACTCGCTGGCGCCTGTGATCCAGCCTGCTGCCCAGGCTCCCGAACAACTTTCCCTGTGGTTCCTTTTGAAAGAAGGCGGCGTGCTGATGATTCCGCTGGCATTGTGCAGCATACTGGCCGTTTATATCTTTGTAGAGCGGTTCATTGCCATTCGCAAAGCGGGCAAAGCGCCTGCCGACTTTATGCACCGCATCCGGGAGAAGATCACGGAAGGCAGCATACAGGGGGCGCAGTCGTTGTGTAAAAATTATGAAGGCTCTTTGCCCAGGGTGATCAGCAAAGGCATAAGCCGTATCGGCAAGCCGATGGACCATATCGAAAAGTCGATGGAGAGCGCCGGCAAGCTGGAAGTGTACCAGATGGAAAAGAACCTGGGTATACTGTCGACCATCGCTGGCATTGCGCCGATGTTCGGCTTCCTGGGCACCATCGCCGGTATGATCGTGCTGTTTTCCAATATCCAGCATACCAATACCTTCGAGATCGGTACGATTGCCGGCGGTATCTACACCAAAATGGTGACCTCCGCTGTAGGACTCATTATTGGCCTGCTGGCCTATGTGGCACATAATTACCTGAATGCCCAGATCAATAAAAACGTGAACCGCATGGAGGCTGCCTCCAGCGAATTTCTTGACATACTGCATCAGCCCGCCGCCGTATGAGGCAAAAAGCTGAAAACCAATAGAAGCACAGGGCTGTGGTCTTGTGCTTCCCTGTAAAAATAGCCTTTGAAAAAAACCGACAACCAAACATACTATAATTCCGTTTTCAACGTTAGGAAACGGTAATGCATAACCCATGTTACATGAAGTACAGTACTTTTACATTCTGATTGCTTTTGCCTTGTCCCTGCTGGTCCATTACCTGGTGATCGAACTGACCCACCGGAAAGGAATTTTTATGGACGAGCACGATAAAGTGCAGAAAATGCATGCTATGCCGACGCCCCGCATCGGTGGCCTGGGTATTTTTCTTTCCTCGATGTTCATGCTGAACGATACCCTGGGCGGCTATTTCATGCTGGCTTCTATTCCTGCTTTTGTAGCGGGTTTCCTGGAAGATTACTCCGGCAAGGTTAGCCCCGAGCAGCGGCTGGCCATCATGTGCCTCTCCTCTGTAATGGCCCTGATCATGATCCCGGATGTGGTGCTGACTGAATGGCCGTTGGGGCAGGTGCCCATGGCGCTTGGCGTTCTGGCCAGTGTTTTCTTCATTATTGCCATTATTAACGGGGTCAACTTCATCGATGGTCAAAATGGCCTGGCTTCCGGTACGGCGCTCATCAGCCTGCTTGCACTGGCCGCCCTGGCATTCACCCAACGCAATGGCTCGTTGATGTACATATGTCTGATACTGGCTGTAGCGGTACTGGCTTTCCTGATCTACAATTTTCCGGGAGGAAGAATATTCCTGGGCGATGGCGGTGCTTACCTGCTGGGCTTTATGATCGCAACGATCGCTATCGTTATGGTGCAGCAGCATGCCGGCTCGGTATCTGCCTTGCTATTGCCGGCGGTGCTGATCTACCCCTTCTGGGAAGTCTTGTTCTCTACGCTGCGAAAGCTGTTTTACGACCGTATTTCCCCGTTCCATTCTGACGATTACCACCTCCATCAGCTGCTCTTCCGAAACAGGGCGAAAGGAAAGGGATATCGTCCGGCGGCCCTTATGCTCCCGGCCCAGGCGGTTGCTGCTTTCTTTGTAGTTTTGTTGCGCAATAGTCCGGCAGGCTTGCTTTGGATCATACTCCTTTATATCCTGCTCTATTGCGCTGTATATTTTAATGAGCGCAGGTTGGATGGTTTAAGGAATAAGGCAGTCAAAGCCTGACCCTCGTCTTTCGCATTAATCCCGGTTTTTCAAAAGCATGAAAATAATTGTTGTCGGAACAGGCTATGTCGGTTTGGTTACAGGAGCCTGCCTTAGTGATGTGGGCGCCGAAGTGGTATGTATTGATATCGACCAGCAGAAGATCAGAAACCTGCAGGCTGGAATTTTGCCCATATATGAGCCAGGCCTGGAGGAGATCGTGCATCGCAACGCACAGAAGGGAAGGCTGAGCTTTGGCACGGATATTGCGTCCGGCATCCGCGAAGCAGACGCGATCTTTATTGCTGTGGGTACACCGGAAGGGGAAGATGGCAGCGCAGACCTCAAATACGTTATTGCCGTGGCCGAGCAAATAGGGGAGCATCTGGAGGATTATGCGGTAATCGTTACGAAAAGTACGGTTCCGGTCGGCTCTTCAGTCAAAGTTAAAGAAGCGATCAGCGCCTCTATGGCCCGGCACGGACGCCAGGTCCCTTTCGATGTGGCCTCTAATCCCGAATTTCTTAAGGAAGGCGCTGCGATCAACGACTTTATGAGCCCCGATCGCATCGTGATCGGCGTGGAAAGCGACCGGGCCGCCAAAGTAATGGAGCAGATATATAAACCATTTCTTTTAAATGGCTTCAGGATCATATTTATGGATATTCCTTCTGCTGAGATGACAAAGTACGCTGCTAATGCGATGCTGGCTACCCGTATCAGCTTTATGAACGACATTGCCAACCTTTGCGAAATACTGGGCGCCGACATTAACCAGGTGCGTAGCGGTATCGGCAGCGATCCGCGCATCGGCAACAAATTTCTTTACGCCGGCATCGGTTATGGCGGTTCCTGTTTCCCCAAAGATGTTAAGGCGCTGATGAGGACCGGGGAGCAGCATGGGCATCCGTTAAAAATGCTGGAAATCGTAGAGGAGATCAATGAAAAGCAAAAGCTGGTTCTTTTCCGGAAATTGTGCCGCATATTGGGAACAGATCTTACCGGCAAGCGGATCGCAGTATGGGGATTGTCGTTTAAGCCGCAGACAGATGATATGCGGGAGGCGCCCTCTATTGAGACGATCCATGCGCTGGTGCGGGCGGGCGCCGAGGTGAGGGCTTATGATCCGGTGGCCATGAAAGAAGCCGGTCGGCATATTGATCAGCCCGTCACTTATACGGAAGATGAATATACAGCGCTGGAAGATGCCGACGCCCTGATGCTGCTTACTGAATGGCGGGAGTTCCGTCTGCCCGATTGGGAACGGGTGAAAGCGCTGATGCGCAGGCCGCTCATCCTTGATGGCCGGAATATTTATAATGCAAAAGAGCTGGAAGCACAAGGTTTTGTGTATCAATGTATTGGTGTTGGAAACCAGGGATAATCCAGGATTTATGGTATGGCATTTAGGTAAATGCGAAATTTATATTAATTTTCCCTTGATCCGGGCACCGGGGCTCAAGCATGGCCAGGATACCGGAAAAGAACATTAATTTTGCCCACCCGCCGGAAGACGGCTTCCAGTTGGTACCGGATTTTTAAAAAGTACTCTTGATCATTCTGTTATCATGCAAATTAAAGCACCCAGGATCTACATATTTAAAATATTGCCTGCATTGTTGCTGCTATTGGGATGTGCTGTTACCGGCTATGCCCAGCAACCGGTTCCGAAGCAAACACCAACACGTCAGATACCTACGGTTGATCCCGCCACAGCAACCCCTGAACAGGTGAAGGAGATACTTAACCAAAAGGCGGACAACTCTGAGCAGAATAAAAACCAAGACGACCAGCAGGCGAAACAGGATAAGCAGCAGGAAACAGGGGAAAAAGAAACCGATATTGAGAAAAGGAGAAAGGTAGCAGAGGGAATTAAGCCTGAGGCGGGTCTGCCCATTTTTGGAAATGAAATCTTCAATAACCCTTCTTCTTCTTTCGTGCCCGATGCGAACAGGCCTGTACCCCAGAATTATATCCTGGGCCCTGGTGATAAGCTTCAGATCTCTGTGACCGGGAACTCCGTAACCAGCTTTGATCCTACTGTCAGCCCCGATGGTTCCATCTCATTGAGAGAATTCGGAAAAGTATTTGTAGGCGGGCGTACCATCGAAAATGCAACGGAGACGATCAAAGCCAAGCTACGCGCCAATCGTTTTGCTGTGGACAACGGGACCAATGTCGATGTCACACTATTGAATGTAAGAACGATCAGGGTCACTTTACTGGGAGAAGTAAAGATGCCCGGCGATTATAATATCAGTTCGCTGAGTACGGTGTTTAACGCGCTGTATGAATCGGGCGGGATTACAAACGACGGAACGTTCAGGGGGATACGGGTAATCCGAAACAGTGAGGAGATCGCGCAGATCGATATGTACGAATACCTGCTGAACGGCGATCTCCGGAGCAATATCCAGCTTCATGACGGCGATATCATCAGGGTTCCGGAATATCGCGTGCGGGTGAGCATGGAAGGAGAAGTGAAACGACCGGCCTACTTTGAAGTCATGCCCGGAGAGGCGCTGAGAGACGTGATCCGGTTTGCCGGCGGATTTACCGATTACGCTTATAAATTCAGCATTAAGGCCGTTCAGCTCACCGAAAAGCAGCAAAGATTGAGGGATATCGATCAAAAGGACTTTGATAATTATATCCCGTTGAAAGGCGATAAATATGTTGTTTCCCGAATTTTAAATAAATATGAGAACCGGATCTCGATAGCGGGGGCAGTATATCGTCCCGGTGACTACGAACTTACAGACGGCCTTACATTAAAAGAGCTGATCGCAAAGGCCGATGGCTTGAAAGAAGATGCCTATCTGGAAAGGGGTTATATTACCCGGCTTAAAGAAGATAACAGCTCCGAAGTCATTCCGTTTTATGTGAAGGCCATTGTAGAGGGAACGGCGGAAGATATCCTGCTGATGCGGGAAGACGTGATCCACATCTCTTCTATATTTGACTATACAGATGCTTATACCGTAAATATCGCAGGAAAGGTACGGGCCGGTGGTACCTTCCCTTATTTTAACGGCATGACGGTAGAAGATCTGATCCTTAATGCGGGAGGCTTTGCTGATGGAGCCAATATGGTGGAAGTCGAAATTGCCCGACGGGTTAAAGACAGTGATCGTAAGGCTAAGGATGCCAAGCTTGCCAATATTATCAAAGTGGTTATAGATAAGGATCTTAAGCTTGCCGAGTCGAAGTTTAAGCTGGAGCCCTTTGATGCTGTTTCCATTTTCTCTCTGCCGGGTTATGTGCAGCCACAAATGGTGACAATTGAAGGCGAAGTGATGTATCCCGGAACTTATGCTATGCTGACGAAAAATGACAGGATATCCGACCTGATTGCCAGGGCAAAGGGCTTCACAGCCTATGCTTACCTTAACGGTGCTTCGCTGAGGAGAGGCGATTATATTGCCACAGCTTCAGATGCAGAGAAGCAGGACCTGAAAATACAGCAGTTCACGGAAAAGCAAATTGAAGCGACAGACGGAAAGTCGGCGGTGAATCTTTCTAACCCTACCAAGCGTAATGATTTTGTAGATATCGACCTGAGTTATGTACTGAAAAATCCGCGAAGCCGAAAAGATCTGATCCTGTTAAATGGAGATGTGCTGAATGTACCGCGTGAGTTGCAGACGGTGAAGGTAACGGGTGAGGTATATTCACCAAAAACAACTGTTTATGCTTCCGGGCAGAGTCTGAACGAATATGTCATGCGTAGCGGAGGGTATACAGAGGATGCTCTGAAAAAGCATGCCTATGTTGTTTATGCCAATGGTGCCAGCAAGGGCACACGCCGGTTCCTGTTTTTCAGGAATTATCCCAATATTGAACCCGGTGCTGAAATTTTTGTGCCCAAGCGCAAGCCACACAAAGAGAGGGATGGAACTGCATTGGTACAAACTTGGGTAGGGCTATCGGCCAGTGTAGCCTCAGTGGCTGCGCTTGTAGTAGCGCTCGTCAATTCAAACAAATAAGTTCGATGGTTTGGGTTTGGGATAAGGCTTGCTAAGTTGTTAAGCTGTTTATGTACCTTTGCGAGCTTATTGTGTATATAGAGATTTTTTATTTGCCAAATATTGCCTGCGACCAGAATTGATTTAGCTATGAATGCCGAAAAGACGATTGTAATTACCGGTGGCGCTGGTTTCATTGGTTCGCATGTAGTGCGGCACTTTGTCAATCACTATCCTCAATATAATATTGTCAATCTTGACAAACTGACTTATGCAGGTAATCTGGCTAATCTTAAGGATATCGAAGGGAAAGAGAATTACAGATTCATTAAAGGCGATATTGTAGATGCCGCATTTATAGATCGTTTGTTTTCCGAACAAAAGCCCGATGCCGTTATCCACTTGGCGGCGGAGTCTCATGTTGACCGGTCTATCAACAGCCCCATTGAATTTGTAATGACAAATGTTGTGGGCACGGTTAACCTGCTCAATGCAGCCAGGACCTGTTGGAAAGAAGATTACGATAAATACCGGTTCTACCATGTTTCAACAGATGAAGTATATGGTGCGTTGGGTTCAGATGGTATGTTTACCGAAGAGACCCGCTATGATCCCCATAGTCCGTATTCGGCATCTAAAGCCAGTTCCGATCATTTCGTAAGGGCCTACAGGGATACTTACGGCATGAATACTGTAATTTCCAACTGCTCCAATAACTATGGCCCCTTTCATTTTCCCGAGAAGCTGATCCCGCTCGCGATCAACAATATTAAGCACAATAAGCCGATACCAGTATATGGTAAAGGGGAGAATATAAGAGACTGGCTTTGGGTAGAGGACCATGCAAAAGCGATTGATCTTATTTTTCATAAAGCGCAGGCTGGCGTCACCTACAATATTGGAGGACACAACGAGTGGAAGAATATCGATCTGATCCGGCTGCTTTGCAGTATCATGGACAGAAAATTGGGAAGGGAGCCTGGAACCTCGGCCCAACTGATCACTTTTGTGACCGACCGAGCAGGTCATGATCTGCGTTATGCCATTGATGCTACCAAGCTGCAACGCGAGTTGGGCTGGGCGCCCAGTCTTCAATTTGAAGAAGGGCTGGAGAGGACCGTTGATTGGTACCTGGCCCATGAAGAATGGCTGGAGCAAGTGACCAGCGGCGCTTACCAGAAATACTATTTGGACCAATATTCAATAAGCTAATATTTCAAACCAATGGAACATGATGTACGCCCTTGGGGTGAGTACTGGGTTCTGGAAGACAAGGACTCTCATAAGGTAAAGCGGATTGAAGTAAAGCCGGGAGGCCGGCTCAGCTATCAATACCACCACCATCGGTCGGAAGTGTGGACCATTATATCCGGAATCGCCACCGTGACTATTGAAGGGGAGCAGAAGAAACATGGTCCGGGCGAAGTTGTGAAGATTGAAGTCATGGCCAAACACCGTGTGGCCAATGAGGAACAGGAACCCCTGGTCATTATTGAAGTGCAATTGGGCACTTACTTTGGAGAGGATGATATTATCAGGCTGGATGATGACTATGCCCGGGTCGATCTCGACAATAAATAAAGGAAGTGATACCCTGGAGCATCACTTCAATACTGAGTTATGAATATTATTGAAACTAAATTGTCAGGCTGTTTTATTATCGAGCCGAGAATTTTTGACGATAACAGAGGATATTTTTTTGAAAGCTTTAATGAAGCCCGATTTGAGGAGCTGACCGGCCAAAATGGACGGTTTGTACAGGACAATCAGTCTTCATCCGGTTACGGCGTAATCAGAGGCCTGCACTTTCAACATGGCCCTTACGAACAGGCTAAGCTGGTTCGTGTCCTCCGGGGCAAGGTGTTGGATGTAGCGGTAGACCTGCGTAAAGGTTCAGAAACCTATGGACAATGGATCGCGGAAGAGCTTTCAGCCGACAATCATCGCCAGTTATATGTGCCCAGAGGCTTTGCCCACGGATTTTCTGTTTTGAGCGAGCAAGCAGTATTGCTTTATAAATGTGATAATAGTTATTCCAGGACAGCTGAAGGCGGAATCCGGTTTGACGATCCTACGCTCAATATTGATTGGAGAATTCCTCCGGAGCAAAGGATATTGTCGGAAAAAGATTTGCAATTGCCATTTTTTAAGTCATAATGCCAGGCGTTCCGTTGTGGGAATGCAAAACCTGAAGCATGTCAGTAGTTAACGTTATACTATCGGGAGGAGTGGGAAGCAGGCTATGGCCTTTATCCAGGAAATCCAGGCCCAAGCAATATATATCTATTTTCGAAAACGAAAATACGCTATTCAGAATGTGTGCCTTGCGCAACCATAAACTGGTTGACCAAATTCAGGTTATCGGAAGTGTGGATAACTACGAGCTTTCCAGGCAGGAGTTTGCGCTTGCCGGGATCGGCGGTTATAGCGAAATCATAGAGGCTGCGCCCCGAAATACAGCTGCATCCATTGCTTTTGCCGCCTTTACTGCGCAACCTGAAGATATATTGCTGGTAACACCTTCCGATCATATCATTTCGGGAAGCGAGCTGTATGAAGAAACAATGAAGCAAGCTATAGCATTGGCGAAGCGGGGTCATATCGTTACTTTTGGCGCCATACCACAACAACCGGAAACAGGTTATGGTTACATCGAGTACAACGAATCATACGATGTAACGGCCTTTAAGGAAAAGCCAAGCCTGGAAACGGCCATGACTTATGTGTCCAGCGGGAAGTATCTCTGGAATAGCGGTATGTTCTGCTTCAAGGCATCGGTTTATCTCGATGAGCTGAAAAAGTATGCTCCTGCTGTATTTGAAGCAGCCAGGAAGGCTATTGAAAAATCGGATGACGGATTTCTGCCGGTAAAGGAAACCATGGAAATTCCTGCCATAAGCGTAGACTACGCCGTCATGGAGCATTCGAAGATTATTAAAGTGATCCCCTTCCGGTTTGAGTGGAACGATCTTGGGTCATTTGACGCCTTATGGGATTATCTCGATAAGAGCGGGAGCAATGCCGAAGGAAAGAACCTTGTGCTGGGGTCCAGTAAGCATGTGGAGTTTATAGGAATGGAGAGTACGATATTGGTTGAGACAGACGATGCAATACTGGTATTGCCACGTCATCTGGCTCAGGAAGTCAAAGCGGTGTACGAAAGACTTGAAAAAGAAAAGCCTGAATTATTAAAATAGTTTATGACGAAAGGTATTGTGCTGGCGGGTGGTTCCGGAACAAGATTGTACCCTATCACTATGGGTATCAGCAAACAGCTGATGCCTATATACGATAAGCCCATGATCTATTATCCGGTATCGGTATTGATGATGGCAGGGATCAGCGAGATCCTGATCATTACTACCCGGGAAGATCAGGCGGGCTTCATCAGGCTATTGGGTGACGGAAGCCAGTGGGGCTGCCGCTTTGAATATGTGATCCAGGAAGAGCCCAACGGATTAGCGCAGGCGTTTGTACTTGGCGCACCCTTTATAGGAACAGATAAGGTAGCCCTGATTCTGGGCGATAATATTTTTTACGGAAGTGGTTTGGCCCGGTTATTGCAGGAGAACAGCGATCCTGAGGGTGGCGTGATCTTTGCTTATCGTGTCAGCGATCCGGAACGATATGGTGTTGTTGCGTTTGACGAAGAATTTAATGCAATATCTATCGAGGAGAAGCCAAAGCAGCCCAAATCCGATTATGCCGTACCTGGGTTATATTTTTATGACAACTCGGTACTTGAAGTAGCACGAAACATAAAGCCTTCCCCGCGTGGCGAATACGAGATTACTGACGTCAACAAGTATTATCTGGAGCAAGGTAAATTAAAGGTGGGCGTATTGGGTAGAGGCGTAGCCTGGCTGGATACCGGTACACATGATTCGCTGATGCAGGCCAGCCAGTTTGTCCAGGTTATTGAAAACCGGCAGGGGTTAAAGATTGGCTGCCCTGAAGAAATCGCCTATCGCATGGGCCTGATCAATAAAGAGCAATTGGCCCTATTGGGAGAATCGCTTAAAAAAAGCGGCTATGGTATTTATCTGTTAAACCTGTTAAAGTGACTCTCCATGCAAGCTAACCAGCAAGTAAAACAAAATGAGGAGATTTCAATAAAAGAACTGCTGCTGATCCTGCGAAAGCAGATCGTATATATCAGATCTCAATGGAAGATCATACTTGTCCTTTTTATAATCGGTGGCGTAGCCGGCTACGTTTATGCCAGAAGCAAAACGCCCCTTTTTCAGGCCGAAAGCACATTTGTCCTGGATGAAGGACGGTCAGGTGGCGGTGCCTTCAGTGGCCTGGCCCTGCTGGGAATGGGCTCAGACGCTTCCGCCGGTCTTTTTTCCTCGACCCAGAATATTGTCTGGCTGTATAAAAGCCGGATGATGCTATACCAAACCTTGATTACTCCTGTAACTTACAACGGGCGTCAAAGATTGCTGATTGACATTTTTCTGGATGAAAGCGGTATAAGGAAGGAAATAAACAAAGATCCCCAACTCAAAAATATCCACTTTCAGGAGGGGAAAACTTTGGATAGTCTTTCTAAAGAACAGACTAGTCTTGTCCTTTCCTGCATAAATATGCTTAGGAAACCAAAGTACCTGGAGGTAACCGAAACAAGCAAAGCCGAAAATCTCATAACTGTTTCTTTTAAATCGAAGGATGAGCAATTCTCTAAGCTGTTTACAGAAACGCTGGTGAATAATGTAAACCAGTATTATATTAAAACCAAAACAGAAAAAACAACTGTAGAGGTAAAGCTATTGGAGAGAAAGGTCGACAGTGCTCGTATGATGTTGAGCACAAACATGTACCAGGTCGCTTCTTCTGTTGAAGATATTCCTTATGCTAACCCGGGAAAGGCAACATTGCAGGTAACACCGTCCCGGAAGAGGATTGATGTGGATGCTATGTCGGCTATGTATGTCGAGCTTTCCAAGAACCTTGAAACCAGGCGTATGGCGCTCGCGCAGGAGACGCCGCTGATACAGCTTTTAGATGGGCCTGTTTATCCGTTGAATGTGATAAAGCCATCTGGAGTGATGCTCGCGACTGTAGGTGCTATCCTGTGCACATTGCTCGCCATTGTAATTCTAATCGCCAGAAATTGGTATAAGAGTATTATGAAAAGTTAAAATAAAATAGCCGCAACCCCAAAATAGTCGCGTATTTATTGTCACGGCACTTGCAAAGGGGGAAAGCTATACCCTAAAATAATAAACGCCTGATCCGAACCAATTAATGAACCTTCTCTTAAGCCAATTCAACTAAATGTCGTCAAAAGTAGCATTAATAACAGGTATTACAGGACAGGATGGCGCTTATCTGGCCGAGTTCCTCCTCAATAAAGGATATATCGTCCATGGGATCAAAAGGAGAAGCTCCCTTCTGAATACAGATCGCATCGACCATTTGTACGAAGACCCTCATGTAAACAACCGGCATCTGGTTCTCCACTATGGAGATCTTGGCGACAGCACCAACCTGATCCGTATTATCCAGGAGGTACAGCCTGACGAAATTTATAACTTGGGGGCCATGAGCCATGTAAAGGTGAGCTTTGATACCCCGGAATATACGGCCAATGCCGATGGCATCGGTACATTGCGTATACTGGAAGCCGTGCGGCTGCTGAGGCTGACCGAAAAAACCAGGATATACCAGGCCTCTACATCAGAGCTGTATGGCCTGGTACAAGCCATACCGCAGAGCGAAACCACGCCTTTTTATCCGAGGTCGCCGTACGCGGTTGCTAAGCTGTATGGATACTGGATCACGGTTAACTACCGGGAAGCCTACAATATGTATGCCTGTAATGGTATATTGTTTAACCACGAAAGTCCGCTTCGAGGTGAAACCTTCGTTACCCGTAAAATTACCAGGGCGGTAGCGCAAATGGCGCTGGGACTGCAGGATAAGCTGTATATCGGTAATCTCGATGCCAAAAGAGATTGGGGACATGCCCGTGATTATGTAGAAGCCATGTGGCTCATCCTGCAGCAGGACAAGCCCGAAGATTACGTCATTGCAACAGGCATTACGACCACTGTACGCGACTTTATTAGTATGGCTTTTGCCGAAGTGGGTGTAACGCTCGAATTCAGAGGAGAAGGTGTGGAAGAGAAGGCCTATATCAGAGAATCGGCAGGCGGCTATGCTTTTGTGTCCGGGCAGGAAGTCGTATGCGTAGACCCCCGTTATTTCCGGCCCACGGAAGTAGAGCTGCTGATCGGAGATCCGACAAAAGCCAAAACCAGGCTGGGCTGGGAGCCTAAATGTACCTTACCGGAATTGGTGAAGGAGATGATGGCTTCCGACATCGACATCTTCAGAAAGGAGAAAATACTGAAAGAAGCAGGCTTCGATATCTTCCGTCAGTATGAATAAGCGTACGGTACTCTAAAAAATGACAATGCAACCTTCAGATAAAATATATATAGCAGGTCACAGGGGAATGGTAGGTAGCGCTATCCGCCGGAACCTGGAATCCAGGGGTTTTAATAACCTGGTCCTAAAGACCTCTTCCGAGCTGGATCTGCGCGATCAGCAGGCGGTGGCTGCTTTTTTTGAAGCGGAGCAGCCCGGCTATGTTTTCCTGGCAGCCGCTAAAGTGGGTGGTATTGTAGCCAATAATACTTACAGGGCTGAATTTATTTATGATAACCTGATGATCCAGAACAATGTGATCCATGAGGCTTACCGCAACCAGGTAAAGAAGCTCATGTTTCTGGGGTCATCCTGCATCTATCCTAAGCTGGCGCCCCAGCCGCTGAAAGAAGAATACCTGCTTACCGGTGAGCTGGAGCCTACCAATGAGCCCTATGCCATAGCCAAGATCGCCGGTATCAAAATGTGTGACGCTTACAGAAGCCAGTACGGATGTAATTTTGTGTCGGTAATGCCGACCAACCTGTATGGGCCTAACGATAACTATGATCTTCAGAATTCGCATGTATTGCCCGCCATGCTGCGTAAATTTCACGAGGCCCGTGTACACGGCATTCCAGAGGTGACGCTTTGGGGCACCGGCGCTCCGTTGCGCGAGTTTCTGCATGCCGACGATATGGCGGATGCCTGTGTGTACCTGATGCAGCACTATAATGAACCCGGCCCGATCAATATCGGTGTGGGCGAAGACATCCCGATCAGGGACCTGGCGGAGATGATTAGGAATATTGTAGGTTATGAAGGCAATATCGTATGGGACAGCAGCAGGCCCGATGGTACGCCCCGGAAGCTGATGGATGTGTCGAAGCTGAGCAGCCTGGGCTGGAAAGCAAGCATAAGGCTGGAAGATGGCATACGCGAGGTATATGCCGGTAAGTTTTTAAATAGTGTGGATACCCTGAACTGAATGGCTGAAGGCGGAGACGCCGGCCATTGTTCTTTTTCATAAACAAAATAAAAGCAGAAAGCGTTTTTATGACTAGCAAAATTGCCGTTATCGGTCTAGGTTACGTAGGCTTGCCCCTTGCTATTGAATTTGGTAAGAAGTATAAAGTGCTGGGCTTTGATATCAAGCAAAACCGCATCGAAGAGCTTGCCAAAGGTGAAGACAGCACCCTGGAGGCCAATATTGAAGACCTGAAACAGGTTACGGCGCAGGTAAGCGAGGATAGAGGGCTTACGTTTTCCTTTGACGTGGAAGAGCTGAGGAACTATAACGTGTATATCGTAACCGTGCCCACGCCTATCGACCAGTTCAAGGCTCCCGACCTCACGCCGCTGATCAAGGCTTCCGAAATGCTGGGCAAGGTACTGAAGAAAGGAGATATCGTTATTTACGAATCTACTGTTTATCCCGGCTGTACCGAAGAAGATTGTGTTCCGGTCCTGGAGCGCTTTTCCGGGCTGAAGTTCAATACCGATTTCTTCTGCGGTTATTCTCCCGAAAGGATCAATCCCGGCGATAAGGTCAATACGCTGACCAAGATCAAGAAAGTAACCTCCGGCTCTACTCCCGAGATTGCCGATGTTGTGGACAATCTCTATTCCTCTATTATCACTGCCGGTACTCATAAGGCGCCCAGCCTTAAAGTGGCCGAAGCTTCCAAAGCGATCGAGAATGCACAACGCGATGTGAACATCTCTTTTGTCAATGAGCTTTCGCTTATTTTCGACCGTATCGGTATCGATACTACCGACGTGATCGAAGCGGCAGGTACCAAGTGGAATTTCCTCAAGTATAAGCCCGGCCTGGTCGGCGGCCATTGTATTGGCGTCGATCCCTACTACCTGGCACATAAAGCCGAGTCCCTGGGCTACCATCCGCAGGTGATCCTTTCCGGTCGGAGAGTAAATGACAATATGGGTATGTTCGTGGCCAATAAGGTCATTAAGCTGATGATCAAAAAAGGGCACAAGATCGCCGGTGCCCGCGCCCTGATCCTGGGGATTACTTTCAAGGAGAATTGTCCCGACATCCGTAACTCCAGGGTAATTGACATTTATAACGAACTGAAGCAATTCGGGCTTAATGTTGAGGTGTTCGATCCCCATGCCAATAAGCATGAAGTAGCGGAAGAATACGGCATTACCCTGACGGACGGACTTGGCGGCGCTTACGATGCTATCGTCCTGGCCGTAGCCCACAATGAGTTTATCCGGCTGGATTATGCCAGCATCCGGAACGGGAACGATACCGTGATCTTCGACACCAAGGCCTGCCTGGACAGAGCTCTGATCGATGCCCGGCTATAATCATTAAAACGTATAAATATAGACTATGAACTTACAAATGGTTGATCTGAGAGGTCAATACCAGCATATTAAAGAAGAAATAGATACCGCAGTGCTGCAGGTGATCGATTCTACCGCATTCATTAACGGACCGCAGGTAAAGCAATTCTCCGATAACCTGGAACAGTATCTTGGCGTAAAGCATGTAATCCCCTGCGCTAATGGAACAGATGCTTTGCAAATTGCACTGATGGCCCTTGGGCTTCAGCCCGGCGACGAGGTAATAGTGCCCTGCTTTACCTATGTGGCCACAGCCGAGGTCATTGCCCTGCTTCAGTTGAAGCCTGTCATGACCGAAGTTGATCCGGTTACGTTCAACCTTACAGCGGAGCTCTTTGAAAAAGCCATAACGCCGCGAACCAAAGCTGTGGTGCCGGTACACCTGTTCGGGCAGTGTGCCGATATGGAGCCAATTCTGGCCGTAGCGCGGAAACACAATATTTTTGTAATTGAAGATACGGCTCAGGCCATTGGCGCCGATTATACCTTCTCCGACGGAACGGTGAAAAAGGCCGGTACCATGGGCGATATCGGATGTACATCCTTTTTCCCGTCCAAAAACCTGGGATGCTATGGCGATGGCGGCGCCTTGTTTACCAACGACAGCGATCTGTTTCAGAAAATAAAAATGATTGCCAATCACGGGCAAGCCGTTAAATATCATCATGAGGTCGTTGGGGTCAACTCGCGCCTGGATACGATACAAGCCGTTATCCTGGATATTAAGCTGAAGCATCTCGACAGCTATGCCCGCGCCCGGAATACTGCTGCAGCATACTATGACAAGGCCTTGGGTCAGTTGGATTGGATCAGCATCCCCGCCAGGCAACATAACTCTACGCATGTTTTTCACCAGTATACCCTCAGGCTCACCGACCCTGCTGACCGGGATAAACTGAAAGCGCATCTGGAGGCGCAGAAGGTGCCGGCAATGGTATATTATCCTATTGCTTTACATTTGCAGCAAGCTTTTAAAACGAAGGCCTTCGGTCCCGGCGATTTTCCCGTATCGGAAATGCTGTGCAGCCAGGTAATATCGCTGCCTATACATACGGAATTAACAGACGAGCAATTGGATTTCATTGTCAATGCCGTGCTTTCTTTTAAAAGGTAAATTAACGATTCCAGGAATATGCCTGATTACTATGTACACGAAACAGCCGTTATCGACGAAGGCTGTACCATTGGAAAGGATGCCAAAATATGGCACTTTTCCCACATCATGCCTAAATGTGTTATCGGTGAGGCCTGCAACATAGGCCAGAACTGTGTTATCTTTCCCAACGTAGTGCTGGGCCGGAATGTAAAAGTCCAGAATAACGTTTCTATCTACGAAGGCGTAACCTGCGATGAAGACGTATTTCTCGGTCCTTCCATGGTATTTACCAATGTTATCAATCCGCGCAGCGGCGTCAACCGCCGCGGGCAATATGCCAGAACGCATGTAGGAAAAGGCGCCTCTATCGGTGCAAACGCTACTATCGTTTGCGGACACGACATTGGCGCCTTCGCTTTTATAGGCGCCGGCGCCGTGGTTACCAAAACAGTGCCTTCCTATGCGTTGGTGGTAGGCAATCCGGCCAGGCAGATCGGTTGGATGAGCGAATATGGCCACCGGCTGGAGTTTGATGCGGCCAATAAGGCCACCTGCCCCGAAAGCGGCCAGGAATATGAGCTCGGCGAAAACGGGGTAACCCGGATCGTATAAGCTATGGCATGATTATTGCTATAGCGCACGTAAATAATAAACTTACTTTGAAATAATGGTTGCTTCAGATCAGAAAGTAAAATTTGCCGTAATAGGATGCGGCCACATTGGTAAAAGGCATGCGGAAATGGTAAAACGCAATGCCGAAAGCGAGCTGGTCGCATTGATCGATGTTAAGGAAAAAAGCCAGCTGGGTATTGAGAGCTACGACGTACCCTTTTTTAGTTCACTGGAAGCCTTTCTGGCATCCGGTATTGAGACCGATGTGATCAATATCGCATCGCCCAATGGGTTTCATGCGCAGCAGGCCCTGCAGGCGCTTGACGCACGCAAGCACATCGTGATCGAAAAACCGATGGCATTGAACAAGCAGGATGCGGAGAAGGTCATTTTCAAGGCGCTGCACGTACACAAGCAGGTATTTGCTGTGATGCAGAACCGCTACTCCCCGCCCAGCGTTTGGATCAAAGAGCTGATCGAAAGCGGTAAGCTGGGACAGATCTATATGATGCAGCTGAATTGCTACTGGAACCGTGACAACCGGTACTACAAGCCCGACAGCTGGCATGGCAAAAAGGACCTGGACGGCGGTACGCTGTTTACCCAGTTCTCGCACTTCATCGATATCATGTACTGGCTGTTCGGCGATATCCAGAATATCCAGGGCAAGTTCAACGACTTTAACCATAAGGACCTGACCGATTTCGAAGACAGCGGCTTTGTAAGCTTTGATTTCGTGAATGGTGGTATGGGCTGCCTTAACTATTCCACCTCGGTATGGAACCAGAATCTCGAAAGCTCTATGACGATCATAGCCGAGAACGGCTCCATAAAGATCGGTGGTCAATATATGGATAAGGTAGAATACTGCCATGTAAAGGACTATGAAATGCCCCAGCTGGCGCCTACCAATCCCGGCAACGACTATGGCGCTTACAAAGGCTCGGCGGCCAACCATCACTATGTGATCGAGAATGTTGTGGATGTGCTGAAAGGCAGGGCGGCCATTACCACTAATGCGCTTGAAGGCCTTAAAGTGGTAGACATTATCGAGAAAATTTACGCTCTGAACAAGTAATAATGGAATCAGCACTAGGCGTCATAGGAGGAGGTATCGTAGGGTTGGCCGTGGCGTATAAGCTGCAGCTGAGGTATCCGGATAAGAAGATCATTGTTTTTGAAAAGGATGCGGAAATCGGAATGCACCAGTCGGGCCGCAACAGCGGAGTGCTGCACTGCGGGTTATATTATGAGCCCGGATCTTTAAAGGCAAAACTGGCTGTCTCCGGCATAAGGCAGATGACTGCATTCTGCCGGGAACACGAGATACAGCATGAAATTTGTGGCAAGGTAGTCGTCGCATCAGATGAAAGAGAGGCCGGCTTCCTTAAAAATTTACATGCGCGGGGTACTGCAAATGGCTTGCAGGGATTGGAATTTCTTACGGGAGCGGCCTTGGCGCAACGCGAACCCTATGTTTCGGCAAAAGAGGCATTGCTGGTGCCGGAGGAAGGAATCGTGGACTATAAAGCGGTAATGCAAAAGCTAAAGGAGCTTATCCTGGCCAGGAATGGAGCCGTGCTGATGGGTACCAGGATCAATAAGGTAGTGGAGGGGAATAATGAGGTGATTGTATCAGATGGCACAAAGGAATGGAAGCTTGATGCCGTAGTAAGCTGCGCAGGCCTTCATTCTGACAGGATATACCGGCAATTTACACGTCAGAGGAGGCCGTTGCGTATCGTGCCTTTCAGGGGAGAATATATGATGCTGAAACCCGAAGCAAAGCATCTGGTCAACCATTTGGTATATCCCGTGCCCGATCCAGAGTATCCCTTTTTGGGCGTGCATTTTACCAGGATGATATCGGGTGCACGGGAAGTAGGCCCCAATGCCGTATTTGCGTTAAAAAGAGAAGGATATGTGAACACGCAATTTTCCCTTAAGGATACGGTTGATGCAGTCACCTACAAGGGTTTCATGGCCTTTCTTGCTAAAAACTTCTCTTTTAGTATGGGCGAATTTTATAGCTCCATTAATGCAAAAGCTTTCCTGAAGAAGGCTCAAAAGCTGATACCAGATATAAAGATGGAGCATTTTGTGAAAGGAACTGCCGGTGTAAGGGCCCAGGCTATGGACGCCAGGGGAAAGCTAATCATGGACTTTAATGTGATCAGGCAGGGACGGCAGGTGCATGTCTTAAATGCGCCTTCGCCCGGAGCTACGGCATCGCTGGCCATCGCCGATTATATCATCAGTGAATATATAAACTAAAAACTATGGATTTCATCCCTTTGGCAAGCCCCGATATCCGGGACGCGGATATCGAACTGGTCAACCAGGTTCTAAGATCAGGAATGCTGATCCAGGGAGCCTATGTAAATAAGCTGGAAGGCGAATTCAGGCAAATTACGAATACCGGTGCGGCAATAGCTGTATCTAACGGTACTGCAACTTTGCATCTCGCCCTGAAAGTGTTGGGCATAGGGCCGGGAGATGAAGTGATCGTTCCTGCATTCTCTTATGTGGCTACAGCCAACGTTGTGGAGCTGGTAGGAGCCACACCTATTTTTGTAGATATTGATCTTGCGACGTTCAACATAGATGTTGCGGGAATAGAAGAAAAGATCACCAGCCGCACCAGGGCTATCATTCCGGTTCATGAATTTGGCCTGGCATGCGATATAGCATCGGTATGCGTCCTGGCGAAGAAGCATAACCTATTCGTGATCGAAGATGCAGCCTGCGCCTTGGGAGCTACTCAGAATGACCAGCCTGTAGGCAGCTTCGGCGATTTCGGATCTTTTTCCCTGCATCCCAGGAAATCTATAACCAGTGGGGAAGGCGGCATCATTACGACCAATTCGCCGGCATTTGAACAAAAGCTCCGGCAGCTCCGGAACCACGGCATTGAGATGGAGGGCGGGAAAATGATATTCGAGGAAGCCGGCTTCAATTACCGTATGACGGACATTCAGGCAGCGCTGGCTTATAGCCAGATACTGCGCTTGCAGACCATATTGAAGGACAAGCAGCGATTGGCAGAAATATATTTCAATGAAATTAAGCGCGAAGGAATAGTGCTGCCATATGTCCCCAAGGGAATGAACCATACCTGGCAAACCTTCCATGTGCTGCTGGGCGAAGATCTTGACCAGGCACATACAATACAGGCTTTAAGAAACGAAAATATTGGCGTGAACTATGGCGCCCAGTGTATTCCTGCTCAGAAGTATTATCTGAAAAAATATGAATTGGATTCGGCCACCCTTTTTCCCAATGCGCTCAGAGCATATCAAAAAGGAATAGCCTTGCCACTTTACGAAAAACTGACCGACAAACAAATTTCAGCAATTGCGCAAAAAGTAAATAAACTATGATAACGAACAAGAACATCTTCATTACCGGAGGAGCCGGGTTTATTGCTAACACTTTGATCCGGCAATATGTTGAGCACAACAAGATCACCGTGTATGATAACTTTCACCGGGATACGCTGAGCGGCAGCGGACTTGCAGATCATCCCAACATCAGGATCATTAAAGGAGATGTGCTGGACCTTCCCCTGTTGACGGAAAGTATGAAGGGTGCAGATATTGTTGTGCATGCGGCGGGTATCGCCGGTATTGATACTGTAGTAAAAGACCCGGTGCGGACAATGACCGTAAACATGATCGGTACCGCCAACGCATTGGAGGCAGCCCATAAGAATGGGGTAAAGGACCGCTTTATCGATTTCTCTACTTCCGAAATATTTGGGTCCATGGCCTATAAATCTACGGAAGAGGACAACACCGTTGCGGGTTCGGCCGGGGAGGCCCGTTGGGTATACGCGGTTAGTAAGCTGGCCGGCGAACATCTTGCGCACGCCTATTACAAGCAGTACAATTTGCCGGTAGTAACAGTAAGGCCGTTTAACGTATACGGGCCGGGACAAACAGGTGAAGGCGCGCTGCAGATATTCATTAAAAGAGCGTTGAAGAACGAAGAGATATTCATCAATGGCGATGGTGCCCAGATCAGGGCCTGGTGCTACGTAGATGATTTTGTCGATTGCCTGATCAGGTGTATCGAAGATCCTAAAGCCGTTGGTCACAGCTTTAACCTGGGCAACCAAAGGGCCGTAATCACTACACTGGGTCTTGCGCAAACGGTTTGCCGCGTACTGGGCTCATCCTCCAAAATCAGTCACAAACCAGCCTTAAGCGCCGATATCGAATTGAGGATACCCAGTGTGACTAAAACTGAAGAGGTGCTGGGCTTTAAAGCCAAAGTCGATCTGGAGGAGGGTATCAGAAATACGGCTGAATATTTTAAAAGCATTGTGTAGGTTACAGATGGGGCAGGCGGCAGCAAAATGGATAAGCAGTTAGCTGCGTACATTGCTGCTTCTGCTTTGTAGCGGTAAATAATAATTTTCCGATACTATGAATGTCAGAAACAGGATAATAGTTACCGGGGCTGGTGGCCTCATTGGTTCCTATGCTATGCGTGATTTGCACAGCAGGGGATTCGATGTTTTGGGAATATATAGTGAACGTACGAGGCCGGCAGCCAATGCTCCCTGGCCTTATCTTATTTTAGATCTGGCCAAAGACCATATCCCGCAAAGCATATTATCGGAAAACGATACTGTTGTCCATTGTGCAGCCCAGATTCCTGTAACCTTTGCAGATACCGAGCAGATTTATCATAAGAATAAGCAAATAGATGACAATATTATTGCTGCGGTACAAGAGAATGGAGCGCACTTGATCTTTATTTCTTCCACAAGTGTTTATGGGCTTTCCAAAGATGAAAGGAACGAGGAAAGTGTCGTGAACATCAACAATCTTTACAGCCGGGGTAAGTATGAAACAGAGCAGAAAATAGGTCGACTGTTGTCGGAGAAGAAGAAAATAATCCTGCGAATTAATGCTCCTTATGCACCGGAGCAACGGAACAGTACCGTTTTGAAAATCTTTATTGAGAAAGCGTTATCTGACCAGCCTATTTCTTATCATGGACAAGGAAACAGGGAACAGGACTTTACTGCTGCATCTGATGTCGCTTCTGCAATTGCGGCAGCGCATGTAGCAGATGTTTCGGCAAATGGTGTATTCAATATTTCAGGTGGAGCACCAATAAATATGCGGGAACTGGCAGCACTTATCGTTGGATTGATTCCTGGCTGCAAGAGTACAATAACCTCTTCGGGGGCAGCCGATGAGCAGGAAGCGTACAAGGCTAATTTCTCTATTGAAAAGGCGGAGAAGTTTTTAAGATGGAAGCCGAAGGTTCGGCTTAGGGACGGCATACTTCATTGGGTCAATCATTATAAAGATGAAAATCGGGATATTTTCTGATGCTCACGGCAATGAAATTGGATTTGAGCAATGCCTGCATTGGCTCAGATCGGTTGCTGATGAAATTTATTTTTTGGGAGATGCCGTTGGTTATTTTCCTTTCCCCAATGAGATAATCGATGAATTGAGGACCGGTGCAAAGATTCATTCCCTGATGGGTAACCACGATGCAATGTTATTGGGATTCCTGGCCTATGAAGAAAGCAAGGAAGATATTTACAGGTTGAAGCAATCGAAGGAAAAATTGTCAGCTGCGAATGAAAAGTTCATGGAGCGCCTTACGCCATTTAGAGAGCTGAATATCGATGGGAAGCGCGTGCTATTCGTTCACGGTAGCCCTCACAATCCTTTGAATGGCTATTTTTATCCGGATACGTCCGTTGAGCAATTTGAACATGTACCCTATGATGTTATTTTTATGGGGCACACGCACCGCTCGTTTATAAAAGAAATAAACCAGAAGCTGATTGTCAATGTGGGCTCCTGTGGATTTTCAAGGGATATCGGTAATGTAATAACAGCGGCATTATATGATACGGTCACAGACAATATTGAAATGAATCATCTATGCCTGGATATTGATCTGGTTCTGAAAAAATACGAGAATGATATTCACGACTCTGTAAAAGAAGTATTAAGAAGAAACAACAAGCCTATTCATGAAACATGACATTACAGTTTTAGTCACCGGGGTAGGAGGAGGTGGTTTGGGAGAGCAACTGATCAAATCGCTACGGCTATCGGAAACGGTCAATTATAAAATTGTTGGCACTGACGTTACGGAACAAAGTAAAGGTTTGATGGAAGTTGATATCCCACACATCGTTCCTTTTGCCAATGATCCTGGTTATATACTCCAGCTGCTCACTCTTTGTGCAAAATATGATGTGAAAGCTGTATTTCCAGGGTCGGAGCCGGAGCTGAAAGCAATCAGCGATCACTATGAAGCGTTTATTGCAGCAGGTATTTTTTTGCCGATCAATCCTCGGGAAGTGTTGGATATATGTTTTGATAAATTCAAAACGGTTACTTTCTTAAAGGAAAATGGATTTGCATATCCTAAGTCTCAACATGTGAGCGCTGAAGCCGATTTGGGGAAAATCGACTTTTTACCAGCCGTGCTCAAACCCTCCGTGGGCGGCAGTGGCTCTGCGAACATCATGATTGCGCAAACACAAGAGGAATTGATCGTATTTGGAAAATATCTTTTGACCATTTATAACGAGTATATCGTTCAGGAGTATGTGGGTACCGCGGACCATGAATATACTATAGGCGTGTTAATTGATATGGAAGGCACTTTAATCAATTCCATAGGTATTAGGCGCAATATTATAGCAGGTTTGGGTAACAAGATCAAAATTAAGAACAGGACAGGAAAACGAGACTTAGGATCGCACCTCGTTGTCAGTAGTGGTATATCGCAGGGCGAAGTGGGAAAGTATGAAATGGTAACCAGGGCATGTGAGCGGTTGGCGCTGGCCTTGGGTGCAAGAAGCGCTCTGAATATTCAGTGTCGCTATTACGAAGGTAAAGTTTATGTGTTCGAGATCAATCCGAGATATTCGGGAACTACATCTTTACGGGCTATGGCTGGTTATAATGAGCCTGATATAATGGTGAGAAAATATTTACTCGGCGAGGCAATAACACCCAATTTTGATTTCGAACATTGTACCATAATGAGGGGATTGCAGGAGGTAATAATAGCTCCCATACAGTAAAAACAATGGTCCGGGAAACGATGAGCCGGGAGTAATAAGTGTAAATTTTTTTTATGGATAATGCGACACGATACCATTTCTCCGATTTTACCTTGTCTGAATATGATCTGCTGATTAAGAAGGCGAAGGAAGATTATATATTTCGATCTTTCCATGATTTTGGAAAGGATGAGCGTTTTATTCTTTGGCGGCATGATGTGGACTTTTCAATGCATGCAGCAAGAAACCTGGCTCAAATTGAACATCAGAATGGTGTAAAGTCTACTTTTTTTATATTGCCACATAGTGAATATTACAACCTGTTCGAGAAGGAGATCACAGATCTGGTGAAAGAAATTATTGCATTGGGGCATGAGATTGGCCTGCACTTCGACAGTCATTATTATGGCATTAATAATGAAAAAGATCTCAATAAATACTTGCTGCAGGAAAAACGTTGGCTGGAAGAAATATTTAAAATAGACATCAAAGTATTTTCATTTCACGTCACTACGCCCTTTACCATGACTTGTGAAGCGTGGACCTATGCCGGGCTGATCAATACTTATGCATCATATTTCAAAGAGAACGTGGAATACTGCTCCGATAGTCATGGCCGCTGGCGTTTTAAACGATTAAAAGAACTGTTGGCAGAGGCCTCAGCCCCTTGTCTGCATATACTGACTCATCCGGAATGGTGGCAGCAAGAGCCAATGTCTCCCTGGCAGAAGATAGATCGATGCGTTTCACTAAGAGCCGAAAAAAACAGAGAATTTTATAAAGCAGCCTTGGTTAAACTTAATACCCCAAATATAGATTGGTAATGAGAAAAATTTCAATTGAAGAGCTTATTGCCCTGGTACCTCAATATAGTATTGCAGGAGATCCCTCCGGAAAGTACTTTACAAACATTAAGGTAATCAATGAGGCCAATCAGGAGTCGCTTGTTTGGGTCTCTCCATTGCGAAAAGATAAGCAGCAACTGCTGGATGAAACGCTTGCAGATATTATTATTTGTGATAGTTCTGTGGATGTGTCCCGGGTTAAGGATAATGGTAAATGCTGCCTTATCGTTGACAATCCAAAGCTGATTTTCCTAAGGATCGCTTCCGAATTCTTTTCTCCGAAGATAGTGCCGGGTATTCATCCCTCTGCTGTTATCCATCCTGATGCGGTAATAGCAGAAGGAGTATATATAGGGCCTAATTCAAGCATCGGGGCCTGTATTATAGGCGCGGGATCCGTAATTCATGGTAACTGCCATTTGTATAGTAATGTAACTGTAGGTAAGCATGTTACTATTAATGCCGGAACTGTTATAGGAGCTGATGGATTTGGCTATTCAAAAAATGAGCAGGGAGAATTTGAAAAATTCCCGCATATTGGCGGCGTTGTTATTGAAGATAATGTGGAAATTGGCGCCAATACCTGTATTGATAAGGGCACGCTTGGGAATACGCTTATCAGGAAAGGGGCCAAGATTGATAATTTGGTTCATATTGCTCATAACGTCGTGGTCGGTCAGAACTCAGTTGTAATCGCACTGGCAATGATCGGAGGTAGTACGGTTATAGAAGATAATGTTTGGGTTGCTCCAGCTTCAGCTATTCGCGATGGAATCATAATAGGTGCCAACAGCACAGTAGGCATGGGCGCAATCGTTACCAAGCCTATACCTGTTGAAGAAGTCTGGATTGGTAATCCTGCGAAAAAAATGAGCAAATAGAAGCAATAAGTATTATTTGGGAAAAATAAAGACTTATATAATTGAGAAAAAAGAGAGTATTAATATTGAACAATGGGGTAAGTCAGAGAAATCCAGCATTGGTCAGCTTTGTAAAGGCGCTACAAAATGATTACCAGATTGTCATTGTAGGTAAGGAAAGAAGTTTTGAGGAGGCAAAAGCTCCAGGTATAAAATATATCGGGAATCATCGCTTGGTAAAGCTGCTGGACCTGTTGCATGAAATTCTGAGAAGACTCCTGAAATTGAGTGGCAAGAATTTGGGGAGGCGAGTCAGCATATACATACATGTGTACCTGTATAATTTCCTTTCTTTCTTCAGGCTGTTCTTCCTGAAATTTGACCTTGTTCTTTGCCTGGAAACTGAAGCGCTTGAAAACTCGAAAAGGTTAAAGTTTTTTTTCAGGAAGCCTGTCGCCTACTTTATCTACGAAATATATGCGCAGCAGGTTGTTGATACAGATCACAGATTAAAGAAACTAATGACCAATATCGAAAGGAAGGGGCTTACCCATGCAGATATTATTATCGGCAGTGTAAACGACGTTTTAGGAAATTACCTGTTGAAGGAATACGGATTGGAAGACAAAGAGCTTATCTCCTTTACAATCTGCCCCGATAATCCCGGCATCTGGTCGGCCCTGGACGATTATGATAAAAGACCTGTGAGGTTTTATTACCACGGGGCTTTATTCATAAACCGCGGCCTGGAGAACGCGATCCTGGCCATGAAGGATATCGACAATGCCGAACTCTACTATAGGGGTTTCGGAAATTTTGAAGAGCACTTAAAGCAGCTGGTTGCAGAAAATAATCTCGAGCATAAGGTCTTCTTCCTGGATCCCGTAGACACCAGAATGCTGACAGTTGAAGCCACACAATTCGATGTCGGCTTAACGATGGCCAGAATGAATGTTGCCAATCATCTATATGCGTGCGGCTTTAAGACATTTGAGAACACTGCAGCGGGTACCGCGCTCATTGTTCCCGCAAGCTACCCGTTAATCCCATTTATCGAAAAGTACCAGAACGGATTTGTTTACCAGGATGCAACGGTCGAAAATATGCAGCAAGCTTTTAAATACTGCATAGAGAACAGGCATCTTATTAATACCTGGAAGATAAATTCCAGGAAGGCTTACGAGCAGGAATACAACCCGGCAGTCCAGGCATGGCAGCTGGTAGATACTTTTTTCAGATATATATGAATTATTGCTGTTAATAATGGCTGCGCACAGCAGTACAGAATTGATAAATCGAACGGATAAAAATGAGCGCTATCCAGCATATTAAAAAATTAGCAGGCGAAAGTGTGGTTTATGGGCTCTCGGGTATTCTTATCCGGTTCGTGGGGCTCTTAATGCTGCCTTTATTATCGAAGGCGCTTTCTCCTGCCGAGTATGGCATTATAGGAATGTACAGTTCCTCATTCTACATGACATTCTTGTTTGTTGTCTTTGCTATGGATAGCGCTACCTACCGCTATTATTTCGATAGCGGCAACGATGAGGCTACAAAGCGGAATACCCTAGCTACGTGGTATTATTTTCAACTGGCAACTTCCGTTATTCTGGCGCTTCTGCTCTTTCTGTTCAGAGGGCCTCTTGGTGTATTTCTGTTCAAAGATACCAGGAAAAGCATCGAATTAGTAACATTAATGTCGCTTGCTTTATTGATGTACGCGCTGCCCAACATTTTGGAAGCCTGGTACAGGTTGCAACGCAAGCCTTGGGGTGCTTTTTTTTATTCTGTTGCCACGGCCGGTCTAAGCATCATCCTTTCTGCTTATTGTATTCTACAGTTGAAACTCGGTGCAATTGGATTCGTCATTGGTCAGCTCAGTAGCTTTACATTAGGAAGCCTATATGCTATTTTTACTTTAAAAGGCTGGCTTTCTCCCAAATACTTTAACAGGAAGCTGCTCGGAAATATGCTTCGATATGCAGTACCGTTTGTTCCTGCCAATATTGCCAGCCAGGCATTGGCTTTCCTTTTGAATTATTATCTGAAATCAAAACTGAGCTTCTCTGAGGCAGGGTTGTACTATATGGGTAATACAATAGCATCGGTAATTGGACTAGTTACGATGGCTGTAGGCCAGGCTTGGAGTCCTTTCGCCTTTTCCATCGCCGATTCGCCTGATGCAAAACGTATATACAGTGTATCGCTTTCCGTGTATGTTATCTTCATGTGCGGGATATGCTTGGGAATGATGCTGTTCATTCCTGACTTGCTACGCGTTTTTACAAACGAAAAATATTATCCTGCTGCTTGGGTAGGTAGCATCTTGATATTTAATGTTTTTCTTACTAGCACTTGTGTTATTGGCATGACTGGATGTGGGATCGTGAAGAAAACGGCACCCTATGCAAAGGCGGTTATAGTAGCATCCGTTGTATCTGTTGCCTTGATCGTTCCTATGGTAAATTTATTCGGTAAGGAAGGTGCTGCCTTGGCATTATTGCTGGGGCAATTGATTATTCCAGGCTATATTTTCTATGTTTCGCAAAAGTACTATCCTATACCTTATGAATTTGGCAAGCTAGCGATTGCACTCATTATTGCATTCCTGTTGGGTTTACTAGGAAGGCTCTTTTTTACTGATCTAAGTCCTGTGCTCTCCTTCTGCGTTAAAATTTGTGTAATTCTTTTGTTTTATTTTAGTGTTTATAGACTGTTTATGAGTGAATTTAATATTCTAATTAAACAAATTAAGCAAAAATTTGCTTAATTGATGAGCTTTCCTTCTCCCTTTTATTGTTCACAATTTATTCATGTCCTAAATTTGCTGGGTTAAATGCTTTATGCTAGTGAAGCTACATGGCTTCATATTTAATATGGCCTCAGCTCCAATATTCGGGTGTAAATAGCGTTAATGAAACGGTTAAAATGCCCGAATGCAGAAGTATTGACAATTGAAATAAATAAGACGCAGTCTTGCTCTATGGCACAAAAAGACGCTGGATCTGCGTTGTCTTGATTTAAGAAAAAGTCTCACCAAAACTATTTATGGCAATTTGATGTGCCGGAGGATATTATTTACTTCTCCGGGCGTGCAAACTCGTGCCTTTTGATTAATAAAAAAAATTAATATATTCATTTAATTATTTTCTATATACTTAATCTATTTACATTTACACATACGAATGGAGAAAAAAAATCTTTACAACAGCTGTACTGAAGTGATCAATGGTAAAGGAGGAGGCAGACTTGCTAGGGCTATAGTAAGGCATATCTCGCTGGGCTTCTTTTTGGCTTATGCTCATCTGGCCGGAGCGCAGCTTTCTCCGATGGACAGCTTTTTCTTCAATCAGAATTTTACAGATCCGGCTTACAGTTATGATACAAGCCATCCCTATATATTTCAAATGCAGCCGGTTGTTTCCAAACCGGATCTTTTGAATAGATTGGATTCGCTATTCCCTTTTACAGAAGCCAATTTCTGGGGTTCTTATAAAAGACTGCAAATAGCCCCCCAGTTCTATTACGATACGGCACTGAACAATAATTATAACTGGTACTATGATAGCCTGGGCTTTGGTTTAGGACAAACCGATCCCATTATTAATCTGGATTATTCTTTGGATGGCTTTGCCAGGACGACCAGCGCTTTGTATACGCCAGGTACAAATACAGCTACTTCCTGCGAGACTGCCTTTTTTATTTTTCCCGGCTCGGGGACCAATTGCACGAATCAGGTTGCTACAGGTACAGGCTACCATTCCTTGTTTTGCGATACCAAAAACAATCTGAAACAATATGGGGATGTATTTACTTATTGTAAGCCCAATGAAGACTGGCGGGCTATTCTATGGAATGACCGGAAGCTGGCGACCGAAATTGGCTCCGCCTATTTATTGAACTATCTTGACGGAACGGGTCACAAATTAGGCGTTAATGCCAACATAGAATTTTTAGCTTTCCTGAAGCTGTTGAAAAGTAAATACAAGAAAGTAGTGGTGCTCGCGCTCTCCCACGGAGGGCTTAATACCATTATGAGCCTATCCGAAGTTGATGTTGATGGCTATTTGATTTCTGGCGGTTATACGGCGGCTACCTACCTGGTCCAAAGCCAGATCTTCCTGCAGCAAAAGTATTTCGGGAATACCTATAATCTGCATCCCCCGTCCGTTACGAAGAATAATATTATACATGCTAATAGCGAATTTCTGTTTGCTTGGTCGCAGGCAGATGGCCAGGTTGAAAATTCGAATCATTATACGGAAAACTATTTTGGACCGTTACCCAATGTCGCTTATTTCTATGCTTTCCCCTTGCACTCTTTCCCCTATTGTTCTGTCATTGATAGTTTTGTACAGAGGGTCCAGCGCAAGCCCAAGCCATTTATAGAGGCGCTTGATACCGGCTGCACCACTGACAGCATGATCGCCCGTATTACCTTTTGTGGCCAGCCGCCATTCTCGTTTGATGTTTACAGGAACTCGACATTATACAATAGCTATACTTCAAATACAGATACATTCGACATCACCTTAACGCAGGAAGGTAGCTATAGTGTATCCAACTTATATGATGCTACCGCTGTCCCGGGGTACCGGAGCGACACCTTGCTGTATGTAAAAGATTCGGCTGTGAACTTTGAGGTTACTTCCCGGTATTTTAATTGTGACAGCAACAATACACAATTGAGGATACAGCTGAGCGGAACCTCGCCCTGGATTGTAAATTATAATTATAACGGCTCTCTCTACAACGATACCATCCATACAAATACCAGGCAGTATGCGCTGCAAAATGGGAACATTACCTTTTTGAATGTTACAGACAGCAACACTTGCCATAAAGTGCTGACACAAACCTTTGACATTGCCGATTCGCTGGTTGCTATAGACTCTCTGCAGCCGCAGTATTCGTGCGACAGCAACAAGATGCAAATTCATGTTGCCGTAGAAGGAAGAGCGCCCTGGACCATCAGCTATAAAAAAAACGGGATAGCCGCCCAGGTTGTCCTGAATACCAGCGACACCAATCTTTATTTTGATAACGGTCTGTACGAGTTTATTGATGTGACGGATTCCAATTCATGCCATAAAGCAATTGGTCAGGTCTTCAATTTTAATGAATCCCCTATCAGCTACGCCTTCCAGTCCCGGTACTTCGATTGCAGTATCAGTAAAACCAGGCTGAATTTTCAGCTGGGAGGCAGAGCGCCCTGGGTCTTGCATTATTCGAAGAATGGCGTTAGCGACAGTGCTATATTGCCGGCAAGCCCTGCTACCCTGACCGTAGATAATGGCGATTATCATTTTTATGATGTCCGCGACAGCAACAACTGTGTGCAGGTTATCAATGAGGATTATGGAGTACAGGATAGCCTCCCGCAATTTCAGATCCTGGCGCAAGCCTACAGCTGCGATTCCAACAGAACGGAAATGATGATACAGCTAAGCGGAAGAGCACCCTGGGTCCTTTACTACAACAAGAACGGAAACAGCGACAGCTTTATGCTTAGCGCCAGTCTTGATACCTTATACCTGAATAACGGCAATTATAGTTTTTACCAGCTTAAGGATAGTAATAATTGTACCATCAACCTATCCCAGCAGTTTATACTAAACGAACCCCTTGTCGGATATACGTTCCTGTCGCGTTCCTTCGACTGCAGCAGCAGCATGACCAGGCTGAACTTTCAGCTGGAAGGCAAAGCCCCCTGGGTCCTGCATTATTCAAAGAATGGCATTAGCGATAGTGCTACATTCCTGGCAAGCCCTGCTACGCTGACCGTTGATAATGGCGAATATCATTTTTACGCTGTCCGTGACAGTAATAGCTGTATACAGGCGATCAATGAGACCTATTCTGTACACGATAGCCTTCCTCAATTTCAAATAACAGGAAATGGCTTCTTATGCCTTTTGGGGCAAACCCAGCTCAATTATGCGCTGGCCGGAAGAGCGCCATGGACGCTTTCTTACTTGTCGGGAAGCACGCCCGTAACCGTAAATACCAATAGCGTCAATAATTCGCTGTATTTGCTGAACGGGACCTATACTTTCCTTTCGATAGCTGATAGCAACGGATGCGTGCAGCCGATCAATCAGACACTTACTATTGATGAGAACCTGCCAAGCCTGGTAAGCACCCAGATACAGTTCGATTGTTCAAGAGACTCCTTTTTGCTAAAAGTGCAGCTGATTGGAGACAGTCCCTATACATTTTATTATACCAGGAATGGCACACCCGATTCCTTCCTGTTTGGGCACAATTATGACAGTGTATATGTTTCGAGAGGGAATTATCATCTGAGCTCATTTTCCGACAATAACCATTGTGCCTACATTGTGGATACGAATCTGATCCTGACAGATTCTCTCCCCGGCTTATCTGTATTGGCTTCGGGCTTCAGCTGCAGCAAGGATAGCAATTATGTGGCATTGAAGTTTGCGGGGACACCCGGCTGGCAGATACAATATACACTTGATGGTACCAGCTATACCTTCTTTACGAGCGAGGAAACAGATACCTTATGGTCGGGTAACGGGACATTGCAGCTGCAGCAGCTCACCGACTTCAATGGATGTGCAGTAGCGTTGTCAGATATATTCCTGTTTAAAAGCTATTTGCCAAGAGCACAGCTATTGGCTTCTGGCTATGATTGTGTACAGCAAAAAGGGTATTGTGTGTTTGGGTCCAGCGGGAATTTGCCCATAAAATTATATTACACCTATGGAGGGCAGCTCCTGTCAACTCCGCTGGGCAGCAACAGTACAGATACCCTCGGAACGGATACGCTGTGGCTGGATAATGGTGTCTATGAATTTAATGAGGTAACGGATCTTAATGGATGTGCTTTTGCTATAAATTCGACGGTAACCATCGACTATGCACCTTTAACTTTCAGCTATGAAGTAACAGCATACAATTGTGCCAGCAATCTGGGAACCGTAGCTTTGAAAATTCCTACAGGAAATCCCCCTTATGAAATTAAGGTTACGAATAATAATGTTGACGATGTTTTGCAAACAACCACAGGCATCATTTATCATCAGTTTGCTCCCGGTTCCTTCCAGGTGCACAGCGTTACTGATATGACAGGATGCACTATATATCCGGATGTCGAGCTCAATGTTGTCAACGATTCTTTAAAGGATCCGCTGGGCATTTACCTCGATGGGTTGCATGTGAAAACCGACAATACCGGGACTAACTATATTTGGTATTATGATAATGTGCCTGTCGATACTACAGAGGCACCGGTTACCGACTTTATAGGAAACGGTATGTATCATGTAGGCGTTACCAATACCAATGGTTGTATTTACTATACCAGGTCGGTGCTTCTGAATAAAGGAAAATTTGTAGCCTATCCTAATCCGGCAAAGGAGGAAGTCAATATACTGATCGGCTTGCCTAAGGGTGAAACAGCCGATGTAGATCTGCTCGATGCGACTGGCCGCCATATTAAAACAATAACAGTTAAAAATGGTATCCATGTTATGTCGCTGAGAGAACTGGACAACGGCATATATATACTCCGGGTCAACTACAAAGGCATCGGGTACAACTTTGAAAATATCCGGCTTGTAAAACGTTAACGCAGCTGAAATAATGGCTGAAGTCTGGCCATCAGTACTTTTAATTCGGGAATGAGGGACAAATGCATTAAATTTGCTCCTTGTCAATGGTGTGCGGAAGGTAACGTTTTATCGCGTCTGTTGCCTGATCATGGGCTTATTGATTAGCGTGACAGTATTCCCTCTGATCTCAATTTTTTTATATCGGCGTTTTTAAAATGCATGAAAGCGATCTGCTTTTCATTGATATTATCTTGTAATATATAAAATAGCCCTTGGTTGCAGCGCGCGCTTGTTTATGCTGTATTTTTGCTGTCTATTTTAAAATGATAAATGGCAAAACGGGCCGGCTTTTAATGAAACCCAGATTATTGATATTTTCTTCCCGTACCGCTCACAATGCACCTCGTATCATTAGAGAGGTGAACGCGCTGGCTCCTGCTTTTGAAATATATCTTACTGGCAGTACTCCTTTAAAACAGGATAATGTTCAGGAGAATATTCATGAGGATAATCATATTCCTTTCTTTGACCGGCTGGTACATTATGCCTTACGCAAGGTTACCCGGGGGCGCCCGCTTACGTGGGCATTTCCTTTTTCTCTGAAGCGCAGGGCCAGGCTTGTCGATAGAATCCGGCCCGATATTATCATTATTCACGAGCCGGAAAATATGCCTTACTTCACAAAGCTAAGGGATAAATATAAATTCAAATTGGTATTTAATGCACATGAATATTATCCTCTTGAATTTGAGGATAAGCCCGGCTGGCTGGAATCTGCCGGCAAATATTATGTGAACCTGTATCGTAAGTATCTGCACCGGCTGGACCTGCTGATCAACGTATGCGACACCATAGCCAAAGAATGCGAGCGGTATTTCGGAATTCCCTCTCTCGTAATTCCTAATGCCGCGCTGTTCCGGGAAAATATTGCCCCCATCGTTACGGACACAAAGGGGCCAATCAGGATCATTCAGCATGGTGCCTGCATCCGTGAGCGGAACATTGAGCTGATGATTGAAACTGCGCAGCTGCTTGGAAATAGCTATGTCCTTGATTTGATGCTTATGAAGAGCGATCCTGAATATTACGGGGAGCTATGTCAGCTGGCGGAAAAAACGGAAAACGTCAGGCTGATCGAACCGGTATCTTTTAATGAAATCGTGCCGTTTATCAATCGATACGATATCGGTTTGTATTACATTAAACCGGGCAATTTTAATAATAGGGCAGCGCTCCCCAACAAACTTTTTGAGTTCATCCAGGCCAGGTTATGCACTGTAGTCAGCCCCTCCGTCGAAATGAAAAATGTTGTAGAATCTTACAATCTTGGCCTGGCAGCAGATGACTTTACAGCAGAGGCGATGGCATTGGCAGTACGCCGTTTAACTATACAGGATATTAATTACTATAAGCAAAACGCTGATAAAAATGCTTATAGGCTGTCAGCAGATTTCTTAAGCGGGATGCTGCTCGAACGGATGACCGCTTTGCTTAAACCCTGACCGCTAAGATATTCTATTTCTGAATTGGATATAAATTACTTTAAGTGAAAAAGATTATTTCTGTTATTGGCGCAAGACCACAGTTCATCAAGCATGCCTCTATGCAATTACAGTTGCAGCGATATTTTCATTCCATGACAATTCATACGGGACAACATTACGATCCTAATATGAGTGCTGTTTTTTTTGATGAGCTGAATATTCCCCGCCCCGATTACCTTTTCGATATAGGAGGCAGCAAACCCCAGAGTGAGCAAACCGGGTTGATGATGACAGAAATAGAAAAGGTTTGTGCGCGAGAGCTTCCCGATGCGCTGCTGATATACGGTGATACCAACAGCACGCTTGCCGCGGCTTTGGTAGCGGCAAAGATGCATATACCACAAATCCACATTGAAGCCGGGTTGAGAAGTTTCAATAGGGCTATGCCGGAGGAAGTAAACCGTATTGTTGCAGACGAATTTGCGACCCTGCTCTTTTGCCCTTCCAGCCAGGCTATTCAAAACCTTGACCGGGAAGGTATCAGCCATGATGGTATTTTCCTAAGTGGCGATGTTATGTGTGATACTTTATACCTGGTACGCAATAAGATCAGGCGGCAACTCGAAATACCCTATTATTTCGCAACGGTCCACAGGCCCTATAATACGGACGAGGATGCCCGGTTGACTTACCTGCTCAAGACCCTTAACGGCCTGAAGCATAAAGTGGTATTACCCATACACCCCCGAACTGTTGCCCGTATGCAATCTTTTGGCCTTAGCCGGGAACAGTTTTCCAACATTCTCTTTATTGACCCTGTAAGTTATGTAGAATCCATATCTTACCAGCAATATGCTTCCTGTGTTATTACGGATAGCGGCGGGATGCAGAAAGAAGCCTACATGCTGCAACGTAAATGCATCACGCTGCGTAGCGAAACAGAATGGACGGAAACGCTGGAACATGGCTGGAATACTTTGCTGTTCCATAACCTAGAGCATTTACAGGAAGAAATAGATAAACCTTGCGGAACTTATATTGCAGATCTGTATGGTAAAGGAAATGCTGCCGAAGAAATTGTCCGTATAATCCGGGATCGGATATGATCACAAACCTAATGTGCCTCCTAAATCGGGAATAAGATGGCCGTAAAGCTGCGATAGTATAATCTCCCTGGTACCCCCGAACTTTAAAAGATTTAATTAAAATAAAAGGGGCAATTTTGCCCTTGAATTTGAAAACAGTAATATATGTGTGGAATTGCCGGTATCATTAGCGTCAACCCTAAAGCGGTATCAGAGGAGCGGCTGAAGAGCATGACAGACATGATCGCCCACCGCGGACCTGATGGCGATGGGCAGTGGATAAGCGAAAGCGGGAAAGTAGGCTTGGGGCACAGGCGCCTGTCGATTATCGATCTCAGTCATGAGGCCGATCAGCCCATGCATTATCTCGACCGGTATACGATCGTATTTAATGGTGAGATATACAATTACCTGGAGCTGAAAGATGTTCTTATCCGGCAGGGCTATACTTTCAGAACAACCTCCGATACGGAAGTGCTGGCGGCCCTTTACCACAGGGATAAGGAAAAATGCCTTCAGCTTCTGGATGGGATGTTTGCCTTTGTTATCTATGATAAGCAGGAACAGAACATCTTTTGTGCCCGGGACCGCTTTGGTGAAAAGCCTTTCTTTTATAATTACGTGCCGGGGCAGCATTTTATATTCGGCAGCGAAATGAAAGCACTGTGGGCTGCAGGCGTTGAGAAAAAGGTCAATAACCGGATGCTTTACAATTACCTGCAAAGAGGCTTACTGCAGGACCCCGGCAATGCAGCAGAAACCTTTTATATGCATTGTAGCAGGCTACCGCACAGCCATTATATAAAAATTGATCTGGGTAGCCTTACGCTGGAAATAAAGAAATACTACGATATTGAATGGCGGCATACTGACTCCGGCATCAGCGAGCAACAAGCGGAGCAGCGGTTTCATGAGCTGTTTTATACTTCTGTCAGCCGCAGGCTACGGAGCGATGTGCCGGTGGGCAGCAGTCTTAGCGGCGGTCTCGACAGCAGCCTGGTGGTAGCGACCATTGACCGGCTGAGAGGTGCTAACGACCCGGAGCAAAAAACATTCAGCGCCGTCTTTCCTGGCTTTCATAAAGATGAGAGCCGCTTCATGAAGATGGTGATCGATCGCACCAGCGTAGATCCTTATTTTGTAACGCCCGATGACGAAGGGATGATTCGGGACCTGGAGCGGATAGCCTACCACCAGGAAGAGCCTTTTGGAAGCGCCAGCATTTATGTCCAGTACAAAGTAATGGAGCTTGCGAAAGCGCACAATGTGACTGTATTGCTGGATGGGCAGGGCGCCGATGAACTGCTGGCAGGCTATCATGGTTATTATTACAGTTTTTTTAAAGAGCTGCGCAATACCGATAAGCGCATATACAAAAGCGAGTGGGCCAGCTATGTAAACATGCATCAGGACAACGGCGTGAACGGTGTGATCAGCTATAGCAATAAACAACGCCTGGCTGAATCGCTTCCATTTCTTATTCGCCCATTTAGGGCTATTTATAATAAGACGCTGAGGCCGCAGAAATACAAAAATTTCTTTGATGAGGATTTCATGCAGCAGAACAGAAAGGGAGAAATTGCCGGCGGCAGTGATCCCCGGAGCCTTAACGAAGCGCTTTACAACAGCACTTACCGGAATGGCGGCTTGCAGGAGCTGCTTCGCTATGCCGACAGGAACAGCATGGCGCACAGCCGCGAAGTAAGGCTGCCGTTTTTGTCGCATGAGCTGGTGGATTTCCTGTTTACCTTACCTGCCAGCTTTAAAATGCGTGAAGGCTGGACCAAATGGATTATGAGAAAAACATTCTCCGAAGAGTTACCCGAAGGCATTTGTTGGCGGAAAGATAAGATCGGCTATGAGCCACCTCAGAAATCCTGGATGGAAAACCCCGATTTTGTACAAAAGCTTTCAGATGCCAGGGCCAAATTAGTGAATGAAGGCGTGTTGCATAAAAATATAATCGCTAAAGAAATCGTTGCAGAAAACGCGAACGATTCCACGCACAACACCTGGAGGCAGCTGATGGCGGCGCAGATCATATAAGGTGGACAGCGCTATTCAAAAGTTTACAATTAATTATCCGGATTGCTTCGTGCGAAAGAAGAATGATACACACAAGACCTGTGAGCAGCAATTAAAAGGAACGATGGTCTGCTTGTTAAATGAAAAAAATATTAATACTCAGCTACTTTTTTCCACCTGGTAATTTTACCGCTTCAGAGCGATCTTATTCCTGGGCGAGATCCTTTAAACGTTTTGGCTTTTATCCGGTTGTTGTCACCCGTAACTGGCACTTCAAGGCTGCCGGATATGGCGACTTGGCGCAAGACTCGGGTACTGAGATTATTTCAGAATTTCACGATGGTTACGAAATTCATTTTTTGCCCTATAAAATGGATTGGCTGGATAAGGCTTATCGTCGCTGGGGCAACACAAAGCTGAACAAAGTTTACCTTCTGTTCTTCTTCTTTTACAGCTTTTTGGAGCTGCCTTTTCTGTTTTGCCTGAGCCCTTTTTACCGGAGTATGCTGCGTTTTTCCCGGCAAAAAATAAAGAGTGACAATATTGGCCATTGTATCATTTCAGCGGCTCCCTTTAATCAGTTTAAGGTCGGTGCGCGATTGAAAAAGACTTTCAAAAACCTGCATCTGATTGCTGATTATCGCGACGACTGGACCACAAACGACCTTCACCTAAAAAGCAGGCTGTCCAGGCTGCTGGATCGTTATACTTCTTACTTTGAAAAAAGATGGCTATCGTTTTTTGATTTTTTTGTGTCGGTGTCACAGCCTTATGTCGATAAGATTGCCAGGCTGATCAAAAGGCCCGGCTTTGTAAGCAGCAATGGTTTTGTTGCTGAAAATTATAAAGATGTTTCCAATGTAGGGTCTGAAGAAGATTTCACGATTTGTTATTCCGGTTCACTTGCGCAACGTCAGCCGGTAGAGATATTCCTGGAAGGCGTAAAAAAGCTGGTTGATCATACATCCGGATCTGTCAGGTTCAAAGTACGGTTTATTGGCCTGGAGGAGCAGCTCACAGCCTGGAACAGGGTAAAGGAATATATCAAAGGCTACGAAAGCTATTTCGATTTAATGCCGAAAATCTCCAAGGCCGATTGTGTGCGGTTGCAGCAACGGGCGCATGTGCTGTTGCTGATCAAGTATGAAGGGATGACGGGGGTTCCCGGCAGCAAAATGTACGAATACCTTGCTTTGAAAAAGCCTGTGCTGCTTTGCCCCGGCGACAATGATATCCTGGAGCATACGATGAGGAAATCGGGACAGGGAATTTTTGTCCGGAGCAGTGATGAATGCTTTACGACTCTGAAGCAGCTATACGCCGATTTTTTATCCGGAAGCAGGATGAGCCAGGACCTGGATCTTAGCTATATCAATAGCTTCAACAGAGACGTGATAGCAAAAGACCTGGTCGATTTAATCAACAAAAACTGTTAGCCCGATTGCTATGAACCACTCTCGTAAAAAGATACTTATCATTTTCGGAACAAGACCGGAAGCCATAAAAATGGCGCCCCTGATCATTGAATTTTATAAAAATGATCAGCACTTCGATACCAAAGTCTGCGTCACGGCACAGCACAGGGAAATGCTGGATAGTGTGTTGGCCTTCTTTGGATTGGTCCCTGACTTTGATCTGAACCTGATGCGGCCCGATCAGAACCTGTACCAGCTGACCGCCGATGTGATCACAGGATTAAAGCCGGTATTAGCGTCTTTCCAGCCTGAATACGTTTTCGTGCATGGCGACACCACCACCTCCACCGCGGCCGCGTTGGCAGCCTTTTACAGTAGCGCAAAAGTATGTCATATAGAAGCCGGGTTGCGCACCTTCAATAAATATGCTCCTTTCCCGGAGGAGATGAACCGCCAGCTTACCGGCAGGCTTACCGATCTTCACTTCTCTCCTACCACGACATCCAGGGAAAACCTGCTGAAGGAGAATGTTGCCGGTGAGCACATAAAAGTAGTGGGAAATACGGTGATCGATGCTTTGCTATGGGCCGTTGATAGATTGAAGCAATATGAAGATGCGGAGATAGAGAACCTGGAACGCATCCTCAAGCCTGGGAAGAAGATCGTGCTGGTAACAGGGCACCGTCGCGAAAATTTCGGGGACGGATTTATCCAGATATGCGAAGCGCTGCGTGAAGTCGCCAGCGAAGAAAACGTGCAGATCATTTACCCGGTACACCTGAACCCCAATGTTCAGAAGCCGGTTTACGAATACCTGAGCAATAATGAGAACATAGAGCTGATCGCGCCGCTGAGCTATCCGGCATTCGTATGGCTGATGAACAAGTCTTACCTGATCCTGACCGATAGTGGCGGTGTACAGGAGGAGGCGCCCAGCCTGGGCAAGCCGGTGCTGGTGATGCGCGAGACTACCGAAAGGCCTGAAGCCGTGGCGGCGGGAACAGTAAAGCTGGTAGGTACATCCAAAAGCCTGATCATCGAAGAATGCAGGTCGTTGCTGACGGATGTTGAGAGGTATCAGCAAATGAGCAAAAGCCATAACCCATATGGTGACGGGCAGGCCTGTTCCCGGATCGTATCTTCACTGCTTGACGACTAATAAAATGAACTACAAGATACTGGCATCCCCGGCGTCTATAAACGATGCGACGGACTACTACATTACCCTTATTGAAACGGCTGTAAAACAGCTGGGCGGAACTGTGCATAGAGTCGAGCGCTTATCGGCCGTTGAAAAGTCCGATGTCATCATTACCATCGAAGCCAAATTCTTCCTGTCAGCACTTCTGAAAAGGCCATCTCAGCTCAAGATCAATTGGTTCCAAGGAATAGTGCCAGAAGAAAATGACCTGCTGGGAGGTCCCTGGCTCAGAAAATGGCTCTGGACCCTGGCCGAGTACCTGGCGCTGCATCGTTCCCGGCTCAACATAATGGTCTCGGAGGCCATGTTAGCGCATTACAGAAAAAAATACCATTACCGGAAAAATAATTTCCTGATCGTACCTTGCTATAATAAGCAGCTGGACCATACTGCATTTAGTATTCCGTCCAAATTTGAAAAGCCTAACTTTGTCTATGCCGGCAGTATGGCTACCTGGCAAAGCATAGATAAAACCCTGATGGTTTTCAGAGAAATAGAGCATCGGCTGCCCGAAGCAACTTTAACGCTGCTGACCGGTCAGCAAAAGGAAGCACAGCAGCTGATTAATAAATATGGTATAAAAAACGTGACGGTCAAATATTGCCCGCTTGATCAGCTGGACGAAGAGCTGAAAGAATACAAGTACGGATTCCTGCTCCGGGAAGATCATATAGTGAACCGGGTAGCGACGCCGACCAAGATGAATACTTATTTGTCAGCAGGCATTATACCTGTCTATACCAATGTGGTCGACTCTTTTGAACAGCATATCGATCTCGGCAAATATGCGCTTAAGTTTTCAGCAGCAGCCAGCGCTTCGGAAATTGCCGAGGGCATCCTGTTATTCGAAGAGCAAAATGACATTGATCCCGGCAATATCTTGCAGGTATATGCCGCAACGTACAAGGAATACTATAACGATCTCTTTTACCTGGAAAAAATAAAAGCAGCGCTAACCTGATCCATGTCCCTGGCAGTAACATATACGGAAGCTACGCTTACGGCGCATTTCAAAAAACTATGCCTGATCAATCTGATCTTCATCATTTTTGCGGACGCCTATATTGTTTACTTTCTCGGTGGCCCGGGTCTGATGTTGATGAATCTCGCAAAGGTAATCAACGTTGTTTTTTTCATTTATCTGGTACTCCGGAAAAATCAGAAAGCGACAACTGTCCTTACCGCATTGCTGTTCATCCCTTTTTGCTGGATGTATCTCTTTCAGGATAGTTTGTTCACCGGCATTATGAAAAGCTACGCTCGTATTCTTCCCGGGCTGACCTTTCTTTATCTCGACGACAACGATAAAAAATATGTGGCGCGTCTCTTTATTAAAGGCCTTTACTACAGCCTTATTCCCGCGCTTATTGTATATCCTTTTGTGCTCCTCAAGATTAACCTTCCCGGCTTCATGATGGCTCATCCCAGGGATGGGCGCATGTATAAAGTGACCTTTGGTATTGTCTTTAACCTGGTTTATGTTCCCCAACGTATTCATGGCCTTTTTGATGAACCTGGTGTTACAGGTACTTTTTGTGCATTTGCGTTATTCTTCTTTTTCCCGGTGCTTACCAGGTGGCAAAAAAGAGTATTCTTTCTGGCGGGACTCTTTTCCTGGTCAATGTTTTTTATCGTTATTGTTACACCGATATATTTATATCATTTGTGGAAAGGAGGCAACAAAGCCGTTGCTGGTGCGCTAAGCCTTATAATCCTTGCAGCAGCAGTTGGATTTTTGATATGGGCTAACCAGGCTATCACCCGCCTGACCAAACATGACTTCTTATATGCGCAAGTGTTGGGACGGTTGAAAACCAATGAGCAGGGTCAAATTGTTGGTGTTATCGATAACCGGGATGCCTCCTGGATATTTACCCAAAGGATTTACGAGCCCTTTGTAAAAGAAGGAGGGCCTAAATATTATCTGGGAAGCTACTTTTTTGGAGATTATACCGGAGACAAATACCCGGCCCTGAGCCAGCGTTTGTTCATTTTCAATTATGGCTTTGGCCTGTTGCTGTATGTTTATTTTTTCTTTCTCGTCACCTTGCCGGTTAAGAAGCGATCGGAGCTTCTCGTTGTGATGCTTTTTCTGGGACTAGGCTTCTACCAGCGTCCACAGCTGTTCAGGGCCGAATATTTAACGTTGATCTACGGTGGTATCCTCCTCTCAAATGAATATAGAAAAAAACTGATTGCTTCCCGAACATGATAAAATCAATAACCACCCTGTTATGCCTGTTGCTGGCCAGCGTTTCAATAAGAGCACAGCTTGTTGTCAATGTTAAAGAATATGGCGCAAAGGGTGACGGTGTAACCGACGATGCCTCGGCCTTTCAGAAAGCGGCAGATAAAGCATCTGCAGCCGGAGCTGCAACCATCAGTATCCCGGCCGGTAACTATTTTGTATCCCGAACGATCAATATACGTCTGGATGCCGGTAAAAAGATAAAGCTATCCGGGGCCGGATCAATCAGTGCCGGCAGTAAAGGGGCTTCCACAATATTTACAAAATCGCTTTGCTCCATTTTTTATATCAATTGCCCTGCACCGACAATGGGAGGCAGCATCGAATGTAATGGTATTTGCCTTAAGGGGAATAATGTTCCTTATACCACAAAGCATCCCTATTACAACACGGACAATTATGCCTACGGCATTGTCTTTAATAATATTGCCTCCGTAAAAATGACGAATAGCTATGTCGGTAGCTTCTATGGCGGGGGCATAAAGGTGGGCAATGCCAGGCAAACTGCCAATCCGCTGAGTAACAGAAGCGCAGAGGTATCAATTATCAACAATCTGGTTGCAAACTGCTGGGGGCTGCATTTTACCAAAAGCAACGCAGGATTTGTGGATAATTACGGGGATGGTATCTACCTCGACAATGTAATTAATGCCAGGGTGATGAATAACAGGATAGAAAACAATGTGACAGTCACCCGATCGCTGGGCCGGGCCGGTATTGTGCTGGAGTATAATACAGAGAATTGTTTGTTGCAAGGCAATACGATCAAGGGATACGACCGGAATATACACGTTGAAGGTGATTTTGGCGGACATACTATCAACGGTAACAAGATCTTCGGATCTGACCTGGGTATACTGATCCATAGCTACGCTTTGAAAAGAGCTGATGGCCGTCCTGCTGCCGTTACCATCAGCGGAAACCAGATTACCAATGCAGGCTTTACTGAGAACTTGCAGACCGCCTGGCCGGTGCGCGACCGTGCGCTGATCTCTATCCATTCTGCGTCGGGGGAGCGAAAAGCTTCCAGGGTCATCGGTAATGTATTGACCTATGATGGCCGGTATGCCCTGAAAGCAAAAACATTGCTGCAAAATCACGAATGGTATGTCTCCTTCGAGAATAACAGCTATAATACGGTTCAGCTCAACGGGAAGGCCAGGCCGCTGATTGTGCACGATTACCAGCTTCAGGATCTCTCCGGTGAGCAATACAACAATGTGCAGGTGGATTTCAAAGCACTCAGCACCTGGGGAAACAAGCTGATACTCGGACAATTCAAAGGCAACAAAATAAGCAATAACGCGGTGACCAATCTAAAATTGAAATAATGAGGCTCTTGCATGTAATCAATGACCTGGGCAGGGGAGGAGCCGAAAAGTTGTTGGTCCATACATTACCCATGTATCAGGAGAGCGGCGTAGCAATAACGCTGCTGTTGCTGGGAGGAACCAATAATGTACCCGAATATGAACTCGGGCTGAAAGAGAACGGCATTGAAGTGCATCGCTTGAATGCGGTGAGTCTTTACCGGCTTTCCACAGTAAAATTGCTAAAGCAATTCCTTGCCGGTAAGCATTATGATCTGATCCACGTCCATTTGTTCCCCGCAATGTATTGGCTGCCGCTTGCTCTGTCCGCAATGAAAAGCCAACCTCGGCTGGTATTTACGGAACACAATACGCAAAACCGGCGTTGGGGGAAATTTTATTTCAGACCTGTTGATCGTTTTTTCTATAGGAAATACCATAAAATAATTGCTATTACCAACGAGGTTAGAGACGGTCTGACTATATGGGTTCCCGATGTAAAAGAGCGGATCACGGTGATCAATAATGGTATTGATCTTAAACAATTGGATAGTATATTGCCGGCAAATAAAGCAGCATTGCTACAGGAGCTTGGCATCCGGGATAAAGACCCCTTCCTGATATTGATGGCCGCAAGGTTTGACCGGCAAAAAAATCATCGGGCACTCATTGAAACCCTCAAGACATTGCCGTCTGACTTTCATGTATTGCTTGCAGGTGAAGGCGTATTAAAAGAAGCGTATGAGCAACACGTTCAGGAACTGGGTCTGGCAGAGCGAATTCATTTCCTGGGTTTCAGGACAGATGTCATCGCATTGATGAAGACTGTGGATGTAAATGTGCTTTCTTCTAATTTCGAAGGCCTCTCGGGCGTTACGCTCGAGGCGCTGGCTTCCGGAGTTCCTTTCCTGGGTGCCAGAGTGCCGGGTATTGAGAAAACAGTGCCGGACGAAAGGTTCCTGTTCAGCAACAACGATACCGGAGAGCTCGGCGCAAAAATAATCTCGCTCAGGGAGAACAAAATATTAGGAAAACAAATGAGCGAGGACGCTTTGAATTTTGTCCGGGCATTTGATATCCCGAAAATGGTCGCTGCACATCTGGAACTATACCATTCTTTAACCCGTCAATAATATTATAGGCCGGCGCCAGATTATTTTGCCGGCAGACCTCTATGGAGTCAGGAATCAAAATCCTTCACGTCGTTTCTATATCCTTTTCCCTGCCCTACTTTATCGGCGATCAGTTCGACTACTTCAGGAAGCAGGGGGTACAATTCTATGTAGCCAGCTCGCCTTCTCCCCACTTCAGCAAATATGCGGCAGAAAAGCATTTCGTGCCGCTGGAGGTCAATATTCTGCGTTCCATAAGCCCGTTAAAGGACCTCAAAGCGGTTTGGCAGTTAAGCAAAGAGATCCGGAAGAATAATATCCGGACAGTGATCGGGCATACGCCCAAGGGCGGGCTTATCGCCATGCTCGCTGCAAAGCTTGCAGGAGTAAAGGCAACCGTTTATTTCCGGCACGGGATCATGTACGAAACATCAACTGGACTGAAGCGGGCATTGCTGAAAAGCATTGAGCGCCTGACGGGGGCGTTGGCTTCCCGCGTCGTATGTGTTAGTGAATCTATTAAAAGGATCAGCGAAGAGGAGCACCTGAGTGCAAGAGATAAGAACGTGATCCTGGCCAGTGGCTCCTGTAACGGTATCGATGCCCGGGGGCATTTCAATCCTGTGCATACCGATCTGCTGCTGATCCATAATATGAGGAAGGAGCTGCGAATTGCTGAAGACGATTTTGTCGTAGGTTTCGTCGGGCGCCTGGTCCGCGATAAAGGTATACAGGAGCTGGTGCAGGCCTGGAAGCAATTACGTTCTAAGCATCGCAACATAAAGCTGTTGCTTGTAGGACCGCTTGAAGAGCGGGACAGTCTGGACGAGCAAACCAAGCAAGACATACTAACCGATCCTACTATCATATTTACCGGCCTGGTAGAAGATGCCCGCAATTTCTACGCCTTGATGAATGCATTTATTTTACCATCGTATAGGGAGGGCTTTCCTACAGTGGTGCTGGAGGCGTCGGCCATGGCGCTGCCTGTTATCGCCACAAAGGTTACCGGCTGTATCGATGCCGTAAAGGCCGATGAAACAGGAATGTTCTGTAGGCATGATCCTGATGATATTGCAGAGAAGATACGACTGCTTTATGAAAACAGGGAACAGGCCCGGGAATTGGGCATCAGGGGAAGAGAGTGGGTGCTCGCCGATTTTGAGCAGGAGAAAGTTTGGAAAGACATTGAACGCTTAATATGCGGACTACATGATGACCGTTAGCATTACCGGAAGTACCGGGTTCGTAGGCAATAACCTGTTGCCTTACCTTCAAAGCAGGGGCATACAAACGCTCCGGCTGAATCTTCGTAAGACAGAAGATCTGGTTATACCTCGTGGAAGCGATGCCGTTATTCACCTCGCCGGCAAAGCGCATGATCATAAAGGCGTTGCTACCGCCGATGAGTATTTCAGGGTCAATACAGAGCTAACCAAAGCAGCTTTCAAATGCTTTCTCGCAAGTGATGCGAAGCTGTTCATACATTTCAGCACAGTAGCGGCAGTTACCGATGAGCATATTGATGGTGTTTTACGGGAAGATGCAATGCCGCATCCGGCCACACCCTATGGCCAGTCTAAGCTACAGGCCGAACAATTTTTACTGGAACAGGAGCTGCCGCAGAACAAGAAAATCATCATCCTTCGCCCCGCTATGATCCACGGTCCCGGGGACAAGGGCAATCTGACCCTTCTATACAACATCGTATCGAAAAACATTCCGTACCCGCTAGGCGCCTTCAGCAACGAACGTTCTTTCCTCAGCGTCGCCAACCTTAATTTCGCTTTGGAACAGATACTCGAACAGATGGATACCATTCCTTCCGGCATTTATAACCTGGTCGACGACGCGCCGGTATCTACGATGGACATTGTGAACCTGATTGCCGCCATTACAGGGAAAAAAGGAAAGGTATGGACCTTGCCCAAAGGAATGATAAGGTTGGCCGCACGTATAGGCGATGTACTGCCTTTACCCTTGAACACAAAAAGACTGGCTAAGCTGACCGGTAATTACGTTGTGTCTAATCATAAAATAAAGGAAACGTTGGGGATTACGGCATTCCCGGTACAAGCTATGAACGGCCTTGAATTAACGATAAGAAGCTTTGCTTCAGTATAGTCTTATTATTTTCGCGTATGATTTATCTCCTGATTGCCGTTCTGCTGTTTGCTTCACTGCTGATTTATTTCCGTATTGCAGACAAGTACAACATCATCGACAAGCCTAATCAGCGCAGCTCGCATACCCGCATCACCATACGCGGCGGCGGCATCGTCTTTCCTGTGGCTATGCTGCTGTTTTACGTTTTCTTCGGCCTGCAAAGCGGGGACCTGAAATGGGCTGGCCTGCTGGCTGGTACCCTGGCTATCAGTGTGGTCAGCTTTTGGGATGATGTCAGCAGCCTGCCCAATAAAGTGCGTATCCTTGTACACCTGCTCGCAGTATCGGCTTTGCTGTATAGCCTGGGCTTGTACAGTCTCTTGCCCTGGTGGGGAATCGTCATCAGCTACATCCTGATCATAGGCACGATTAATGCTTACAATTTTATGGATGGGATTAATGGGATCACCGGAGCCTACAGCCTGGCGATCCTGCTGTCCTGCCTGTATTTCAACGAACGCATACAGCAGATAATGCCGCCGGCTTACCTGCTGGTTCCCGCCATTGCCTGTCTGGTATTCCTGTTCTTTAATTTCCGTACCCGGGCCAAATGCTTCGCCGGCGATGTCGGTAGCGTCAGCATCGGCTTCTGGATCATTTCCGTATTGGCTATGATCATGATCGCCACCGGTGATTTTCGCTATCTCTATTTCCTGGCCGTATACGGCGTCGATGCCATACTGACGATCATGCATCGGCTGTTGCTGAAACAAAATATTTTTGAAGCCCACCGGCTGCATTTTTACCAGATACTCGCCAATGAACGTAAGGTGCCGCATCTGCTGGTGGCCACCTTGTATGCCTTGGTGCAGCTGGCGATCAATGCCTTTATCCTGTTCACCTCATTCAATTTTATCCTTACAGGGGCGGTCGTTTGCCTTCCCCTCATCCTGCTCTACCTCATCAAGCCCCGCCTGATGCGGCTTAAAGTGATAGCGCAATGAAAGCTTACCTCATATACGGCGTCGGAGGACATGCACGGGTAGTGGCCGATGCCGTCAGGGCTGCGGGAGGCGATATTGCCGCCTTTATTGACGACCATGCTGCTACCGCTGCTTTGGAGCAGGTGCCCGTTGTAAATCATATCCCGTCTGCATTAGCCGCCTTGCCGCTCGTAATCGGTATCGGGAACAACATGGTTCGCCGCCGCCTGGCGGAAGCCCTGGACGTCGCTCCCGGTACGGTAGTGCATCCTGCTGCCGTAGTGGCCCGCGATGTTATCCTGGGTGAAGGAACGGTCGTGCTGGCCAATGCTGTGATCCAGGCCGGCGCCCGTATCGGCCGGCATGTGATCGTCAATGCCAATGTATGCATCGATCATGATGCCGTGATCGAAGATTATGCACACCTTTATCCCGGTTGCTATGTTGGCGGCGGCAGCACTGTGAAAGCAGGTCTTACACTGGGACCCAGTACCGTGATTCCCAGGAATATGCTTGTTGAAGCAGACCGTTGAGCCCTTGCGGGTGAACTTTAATTGCCTACTTTCGTTATCGAATTTTCAGGATTATCCCGGAGCTTATGCGTTATTACATCATTGCCGGCGAAGCCAGCGGCGACCTGCACGGCAGTAACCTCATCAAAGCCCTGCACCGGCAGGATCCCCATGCCGATATCCGCTGCTGGGGCGGCGACAAAATGGAAGCCGCCGGAGCAGCGCTGGTCAAGCATTACCGCGACCTGGCTTTTATGGGCTTCGTGGAAGTTATCCGCCACCTGGGCGCCATATTGAACAACATTAAATGCTGCAAGCAGGACATATTAGCGTATAAGCCCGATGTGCTGGTGCTTATCGATTATCCGGGCTTCAACCTCCGTATTGCCGACTGGGCAAAGAAAGCGGGGATAAAGGTGTGCTATTACATCTCTCCGCAATTGTGGGCCTGGAAAGAGGGCCGTATCGAACAGATCAGGCGCTCGGTAGATAAGATGCTTGTGATCCTGCCTTTTGAAAAAACCTTCTACGATAAGCATCGTTACCCTGTTACGTATGTGGGTCACCCGCTTACCGAAGTGATCGACGAAGCGCTGAAAAAAACATTTACACCGGTCAGCAGCAAAAAGATCGTTGCCTTGCTGCCTGGCAGCCGCTCGCAGGAGATACGCAAAAAGCTGCCCGTCATGCTTTCGATGGTAAAGCGCTTTCCCGAATACCAGTTTGTGATCGCCCAGGCGCCCGGCCAGGGTGGCGAGATTTACAAAGAGCTTTGTGCAGGACTGGATGTGCTGCTGCTGAAAGACCAGACGTACAACCTGCTTCAGCAAGCTTCTGCAGCGCTCGTTACCAGCGGAACGGCAACACTGGAAACCGCCTTGTTCGGTGTACCGGAAGTGGTATGCTATAAAGGCAACCCGGTGTCTTACTGGCTGGCCAGGCGACTGATTAAAGTAAAGTATATCTCGCTTGTCAACCTGATACTGGATAGGCCCGCAGTAAAAGAGCTGATACAGGACGACCTGAACGAACAGCAGCTGTATGCTGAACTGGATGAGCTGCTGCACAATACCGAACGCAGGGAAGCGCTGCAGAGCGACTATACCAGGCTATGGGAACTGCTGGGCAGCGATAAGGCTTCTGAGCGCGCCGCATCGGAAATACTGGCGATGATCGCATAAAAAACCAAGCCTTCCACATCAGCGGAAGGCTTGGTTATATATAGTTATGCTATTTATCGGGCGTATCCATATTTTTTACTTTTTCCCATATCCAGGGGATTCGTTTGATCCAGCCCAGGTCCCGCATTTTAGTCCTGGCTTCTTCGGCCGGAGATCCGAAATAAGTTTTACCACCTTCCAGCGAAGAAGGCACACCGCTTTGCGCATACACAACCGCGCCTTTGCCTATGGTAAGATCCTTGCTCACCCCTACCTGTCCCCACAGGATCACCTCATCTTCTATGATCGCTTTGCCGCCGATGCCTACCTGCGCTGCAAAAAGACAATTGCGGCCGATCACCGCGCCATGGCCGATATGCACATGGTTGTCGATCTTGGTACCCTGGCCGATAATCGTATCGCCGCTCACGCCTTTATCTATGGTCGTCGCCGCACCTATTTCCACATCATCGTGGATTACCACACGACCGCAGCTTTCCAGCTTGTCGTATTGCGATGCACGATCTCTCCTGCGTTTGTAGTAGTAAGCGTCGGCGCCCAGTACAGCGCCGGCATGTATGATCACATTGTCCCCGATAATGGTATGATCGTAGATCGTTACATTGGGATGGATAAGACAGTTTTTGCCGATGATCACATGATTACCGATGAATACACCGGGCTGGACTATAGTGCCTTCGCCGATCACAGCGTTGTCGCTGATCGGTTTGGAAGCGGGTTCAAAGGGGCGGAAATGCTTTACCAGCTTCACATAAGCAGTAAAGGGATCGGCGCATACAAACAGGACTTTACCTTCCGGCGCTGTTACTTCCTTATCGATGATAATAAAAGTAGCAGCAGAACGCAGGCATTTATCATAGTATTTTTCAAAGTCGACGAAAGAAATATCTCCGGGCTCAACTTTATGAATTTCGTTGATCCCGGTAGCTTCCGCTGTTGCATCGCCTACCAAACGGGCGTCGATAAAGTCAGCAATCCACGCGGCAGGTAAAGGACGTTCAAAACGCATACGGGTATTGTTTTTATGCAGCAAAGATAAGATGCGCTACGGAGAATTGATATGTCGTTTATGAGGTATGCTGGCGCCGTTAGCAGAACATCAGTACCGGATAATTCACCTACTGCAAGGTTATCGCGCCATTATTGTTATCCACATTTTTTCGTGTTTTGTGAATATTTTTTTTCAAAAAATTTTTCAAAGAAAAAAATACTTATTAATATTGTGTAAACATTAGTACTTACTAACCCCTCCTCATAAAAGTCCCGGCTGTAAAAACGCCGGGCTTTTTCTTTGTATAAACCTGAAACCCTTTTCTGGCGCAGGTTTTACTATGCCTAATTTAATTATGTATATGGCCTTCGATTATTATCTTTTTTATAAACCCTTCCAGGTATTGTCGCAGTTTTCGGCAGAAGGCGATAAAAAAACACTGGCCGACTTCCTTAGCGGTATCAAAAAAGATATTTATCCTGTGGGCCGGCTGGACTATGATAGCGAAGGGCTGTTGCTGCTTACCAATGACAAGCAGCTGAACCATCAGCTGCTGAATCCGCTTTTCATACACGAGCGCGAGTATTGGGCGCAGGTGGAAGGCATACCGGATGCAGCGGCGCTGGAGACCTTACGCAACGGTACCACGATTACCGTCAATGGCAAAGCTTATCATACCCGGAAAGCATCGGTGCGGCAGCTGCAGCCCGAACCTTCCGTACCGGAGCGCCATCCGCCGATCCGTTACCGGCAGCATATACCCACTTCGTGGTTGTCGCTGCGGCTCACCGAAGGAAAGAACCGGCAGGTACGTAAGATGACCGCATCCGTAGGCCTGCCTACCTTGCGGCTGATCCGTTACAGCATAGGCAGCGTTACGCTGGACAGTATGCAGCCCGGCGAATACATCAAAGCCGGCGCCGGCATCAGACAGCGGTTGCTGGAACATTGAATGCATCTTATACCTTTGTCTCATTATCTAAAGTATCCGATTAACGCATGACTATTTTTGAAACCGCCAAGCAGCAATACAGCTATACCGAATTTGTACGGCTGCTCGAAGCCTTGATGACAGAAGGCAAGACGACAGGCCCCAACCAGAGCGACGATTATCTCCATTATGCCCGCCTCAACCTGCAAAGGATGCACCGCTGGGACAAGACCTTCCAGCTGAGAGCAGATATCGCTGCATTTATGGAAAATGTTACCGCCCAGGACTGGTGGGTGATCACCGAAGGCTGGTGTGGTGACAGCGCGCAGAACCTGCCGGCAATTGCCCGCATGGCCGAAGCCTCGAAAGGTAAGGTGGACTTGCATATTGTATTGCGCGACGAGAACCCGCAGATCATGGATCAGTACCTTACCGGTGCCTCGCGCAGCATTCCTATACTGGCCGCTTTCACTAAAGAAGGGGAACAGCTTTTCCGCTGGGGGCCAAGGCCGGTAACCGCACAAGCCCTGCTCACAGCCTGGAAGAACAACCCGGCGCCGGTTTCCTTCGAAGAATTTGAAAAGGAAATGCATACCTGGTATACCCTGAACAAAGGCAATGCTGTGCAGGATGAGCTGATGCAGTTATTGCAAAATTGATCTATATCAGGTCGCTTCTTTGTTTTTCATTGCGTACTTTTGCAGCGTTCAAAAAATCTTGAAGCCTATGTTTAATCTGATACTTTTTGGCCCCCCGGGTGCAGGTAAAGGAACACAATCGGCCAAGCTGATCAACAAATATCGGCTGGTACACATCTCTACCGGCGATCTGTTCAGGGCGCATATCCAGCAGGAAACCGAGCTGGGTAAAAAAGTAAATGCGCTGATCGCCTCAGGCGAGCTGGTTCCCGATGCGGTGACCATAGCTATGCTGGAAGAGGAGATCGGGAAGCATCCGGAAGCCAAAGGGTTTATCTTCGATGGGTTTCCCCGTACCGTAGCCCAGGCTGAGGCGCTGGACAAGTTCCTTGAAGGCCGTGGTGATAAAATCGGTACGGTCATCGCGCTGGATGTAAATGAAGAAGAGCTGAGAAAACGTATCGCTGAACGGCATAAAGTAAGCAACCGCCCCGATGATGCTGCTGAGAAGCTGGTCAAGCGGATCGACGAATACTTCGGTAAGACCGTTCATGTGCTGCCTCACTACGAAAGCCAGGGCAAGCTGCATCATGTCAACGGCATCGGCGATATCGATGTCATTTTCGATGAGCTGTGCCAGGTGATCGATCAATATGTGAAATAAGGCCATCGTTGATGATGCCCTGAAGCGGTGCGGGATAGCCTCCCGCACCGCTTTTTTCGGTGAACTATCGGTGACCTCTATGCGCTTATCAAGGGAGTCAGGAAAAAATATATGATCTTTGCAGATCATTTGCAGCACTACGCTGCAGGAATAAGCCAATAATGGATAAAGCGAATTTTGTAGATTATATACGCATCTTCTGCCGCAGCGGTAAGGGCGGGGCAGGAAGCATGCACTTTGCGCATACCAAGTTCAATGCCAACGCCGGCCCCGACGGCGGCGACGGCGGCCGCGGCGGTCATATCATACTACGGGGCAATACCCAGCTCTGGACCCTGCTGCACCTGCGGTATTACAAGCATGTGCATGCCGAGGATGGCGAACGCGGCAGCGGCGCCAACTGTACAGGACGTAGCGGAAAGGACATTATTATCGAAGTGCCCCTTGGTACCATTGCCAAAGATGCAGAAACCGGCGAGGTGGAAGCCGAGATCCTGGAAGACGGCCAGGAAGTGATCTGGCTGCCCGGCGGTATCGGCGGCAGGGGTAATACCTTTTTCAAATCGCCGACCAACCAGGCGCCCGAATATGCACAACCCGGCGAGCCGGGAGTAGAAGGTTACAAATACCTTGAGCTGAAAGTGCTGGCCGATGTAGGCCTGGTTGGCTTCCCCAATGCCGGCAAATCTACCCTGCTGTCGTCTATCTCGGCGGCTAAACCCAAGATAGCCAATTACGCCTTTACAACGCTGACGCCCCAGCTGGGTATGGTCGCTTACCGGGGCGAACAATCTTTTTGCATGGCCGACCTTCCGGGAATCATTGAAGGCGCTGCAGAAGGAAAAGGCCTGGGACACCGCTTCCTGCGCCATATCGAGCGCAACTCGGTGCTGCTGTTCCTTATTCCTGCCGACAGCGAAGACCATGCAAAAGAGTTCAGGATACTGCATCATGAGCTGGAGCAATACAACCCCGAGCTGTTGCACAAAAAGATCATCATAGCCGTAAGCAAGAGCGATATGCTTGATGAAGAGCTGAAGAGTGAGATCGCTAAGGAGCTGCCTGAGGGTGTTCCCCATCTCTTTATCTCCTCTGTGACCAACCAGGGTCTTCAGCAACTGAAGGATGAGCTGTGGGCGGCATTGAATGAAAAGAACGAAATAGCCGGCCAATAAAATTTCCCGATTTTGAAAGAGGCACAGGAGCGGAACCTTTATTTTTGGCACTTAACCGATAATCCATGAAAAGCTGCTGCAAAGAAGCAAGTGAGAGAGACGAGGAGGCGCTGGATGCTCCGCAGAATGACGGAGCGAAAGTCGGCTGGCTTACCCGGCTCAAGCATAAATGGCAGGTGAAAAACATACTCCAGGTGATCCTGATCCTGTGCACCTTTGCATTGGGCGGTTCGGCCTGCGGCTATATCGGACGGCAGCTGATGCATGTGATCGGACCGGATCATAAAGTGCTTTGGGTGGTCATTTATGTGCTTATGGTCACGATCCTGTGGCCTTTATGTGTACTCGTGATCAGCATTCCCCTGGGCCAGTTCCGTTTCTTTACGAAATACCTCAAAAAGCTGGGCAACCGCATCATAGGCCGCAAACCCGCGCCTAATAAAGAATAGCCTTGAGCACATCGAGCGAACGCAAAGGCCTGAAATGCGGTACATGCAGCTGCAGGAAAAAAAGAAAATGATCCAGCAGATGCCGGCGTTCCTGCACGCTCATCCTGATCTCCATAATATCCTCCGGCGTGGCTGCATAATTGAGCCGGCTCATCAATATCGCTTCCGCTCCCGTAATGAAAGGCGGGAAACGGGAAGCTTCACCCGCAAAGCGCCCCTCATGCACATCAACAAAAGGATAGGCCTCGCTGTATTCCCCGGCCAGGTAATAGCCCGATAGCCGGGCCGACTGGATGACGAGGTACAGCGGGAAGTTGGCAATATCGGCCCTGGCGGCTTCATCCAGCCGCAGCAAAAAATGTTTGAGAAAAGCGAACAACTCCGGTTGCGGATCAAGCGCAGCCAGCAGTTGCCCGATCACTTCCACGGCAAATAGCGCAATGCCATTCTTTACCACATCTTCGTGAAGGCTTTGGTAGATCACCGCAGGCTCATATTCTTTGATGAGCTGCAGGTTCTTCTGAGGCTGTTCGTAGACCACCATATCGAGTATGGAAGAAGGAAACAGCGCGTTCGCTTTCCGGCTCCTGGCACGACCGCTGCGTACACCTTTCACCATATACGACTGCATACCCAGCAACTCGGTAAATACCGTGCAGATCAGGCTGGTCTCGCCGTATTTTACGGTTCGGAGAACGATACCGCGGGTTTTGTGCACCATGTAGCCAATGCCTCTAGGGGAGTGGGTGTAAAATTAGGAACAAAAACAAAGACCGTGTCTTCCATACACATTCCGACCTGTCTGTATCGGGCAGCATCTTATACGTAAATAGTCAGCACGCCCGATGAAAGCAACCTTAAGGTTGGTGCTACCGCCAATATCTTCTTTAGAACATACTGTAAAGTGTGAGACAACCATAGCTAATGTAAGTAAATGCATTCCTGGTAACGAAGATGCTACTCCGGAGCGGTTTCAGGCTTCAGGGCTTTAACCCATTGCTCCACGGTAAGGGCCTCGTCAACGCTGAACGCGCCGATCTTTGTGCGCCGTAGCTCCTGCAGGTAGCCGCCACAGCCCAGGGCCGCACCGAAATCATTGGCCAGGGAGCGGATATAGGTACCGGTGCTGCATACAACACGGAAATGGACCTCGGGCAGGGCAATGCGGGTAAGCTCGAAGGTGGTAATGGTAACCGGGCGGGGATCCAGCTTTACTTCTTTACCTTCCCGGGCCAGCTCATACACGCGTTTACCATCCTTTTTTATCGCCGAATGCGCGGGAGGGATCTGCATGATCGTGCTGGTAAACTCTGCGGTAGCCGCCCTGATCTGTTCCTCGGTAAGCTGGTCTGTAGGTTTGAATTGTTCGGGTTCCGATTCGAGATCGTAAGTGGGAGTAATGGCGCCCAGGTGGATGATACCGGTATATTCTTTTTCCTGCTTCTGGTATTCAGTGATCCGCTTCGTCATTTTGCCGGTGCAGCAGATCAGCAGGCCGGTGGCCAGGGGATCCAGCGTGCCGCAATGGCCTATCTTGGCCTTCATCAGCCGGCGCAGCTTGTTCAGCGCATCGAAAGAGGTCCAGCGCAAGGGTTTATCGATCAGCAGCACAGTGCCTTCTTTCAGTTCTTCCTGGGTGGGTATGGCCATCATGCTGCAAAAATGCGTTGCTAAAGCGCAACGGGCAAAAAATATTTTCTTTCTGCACTTTCGGACTCTTATAGGGTTTCAAACCCTATAAGAGTCCGAAAGTGCATCTACGGCTGTACAGGGTATCCTTTATCGATCCAGTCTTCCTGCAGATCGTGGGTCAGGCGCAGCACCCTATAGTTGCTGAAGCGCATACCCTTCAGCATATCGTAGGCCGGATGCAGGTTGGGACATACCGAAAGCGGGCAGCAGCCGCAATACAGCACGATCTCCTTGTCTTTGGGTACCTGCTGCAGGTAATCTTTCAGCCTGGTCAGGTTTTTGGCATCTTCCACGGCACCGATATTGACAGCGCCTTTAATGTCTTCCACCGGACCGGTATTCAGGATGAGCAGGTTGCTGGTATCGCCTTTGACTATGCGGCCGGCCAGGAGCTCAGGAAGCATCAGCTGCTTTTCTTTCCAGGAGCCCAGCTCGTCTTTTTTGAAGGCGCTGAGGGCGATCAGCAATGCCAGCAGCCCGGTTATGCCGCATGTACCCAGGTATTTCATCTTTTGTTGCATTGAGGCCGCAAAGGTACCGGCTTTTGCCCGATAAGCAGGGAGATTGCCGCCTGATCCCCGTACTTTAATTATTTTTCCGGTTCCCGGGCACAAAAAATGGCCACAAAGGCCGTAGATAGGGCGATATTTACCTTGTAAAATCGGGGTTAAAGCATAATTATTCTTATTTTTGCCTGTTATTCTTAAAATATTTGGCATGCAGATAGAAGCCGGTCCTCTGCTCAGCACCATTGAGTTCCCCTCCGACCTGAGGAAGCTGGAAAAATTGCAATTGCAGCAGGTATGTAACGAGCTGCGTCAGTTCATTATCGATAGCGTGAGTGTGAATGGCGGCCATTTCGGCGCCAGCCTGGGTGTAGTGGAACTGACCGTGGCGCTGCATTATGTCATGAATACGCCTTACGACCAGCTCGTATGGGACGTAGGTCACCAGGCTTATGGTCATAAGATACTTACCGGCCGGCGCAGTGTATTCCATACCAACCGTAAGCTGAATGGGATCAGCGGCTTTCCCAACCGGGAAGAAAGCGAGTACGATACCTTCGGTGTCGGGCACTCTTCAACCTCCATCTCCGCTGCATTGGGCATGGCTATTGCCAGCAAGCTTAAAGGGGAGACGGATCGCCAGCATATTGCCGTGATCGGCGATGGCGCGATGACCGCAGGGTTACCTTTCGAAGCGATGAACCATGCGGGGGTAAGCAATGCCAATATCCTCATTATCCTCAATGACAATAACATGAGCATCGACCCTAATGTGGGCGCGCTCAAGGAATACCTGACCGATATTACCACTTCCCATGCTTATAACAGGCTGCGCGACGACCTGTGGAACCTCCTGGGCAAGCTGCCTTACGCCGATTTTCAGCGGGAGATCGCTGCCAAGGTGAAGGAAAGCGTCAAAGGAGCTATATCCAAATCCAGCAACCTGTTTGAAGCGCTGGGACTGCGCTACTTCGGCGCGGTAGACGGGCACAATGTGACCAAGCTGGTCGATATCCTACGCGACCTGCGCGATATACAGGGCCCCAAGATCCTGCATGTAAAGACCGTAAAAGGAAAAGGCTACAAGCTGGCCGAAGAAGATCAGACGCTGTGGCACGCTCCAGGTCTGTTCGACAAGGTTACCGGTAAGATCAACAAAGTGGTTTACAATACGCCGCAGGCGCCCAAATACCAGGATGTGTTCGGTCATTCCATTATCGAGCTGGCCAAAGCCAACGAGAAAGTTATGGGTATTACACCGGCTATGCCCTCCGGCTGCTCCCTGAAATACATGATGGCCGAAATGCCCGACCGCGCACTGGATGTAGGTATTGCCGAGCAGCATGCCGTAACGGTAAGCGCCGGACTGGCCACCAGGGGTATGAAAGTATTCTGCAACATCTACAGCAGCTTCATGCAGCGTGCATATGATATGGTAATCCATGATGTGGCCATACAGAACCTGCCCGTGATCTTCTGCCTCGACCGTGCCGGCCTGGTAGGCGATGATGGCGGTACGCACCAGGGCGCTTACGACCTGGCCTATATGCGTTGCATCCCCAATATGGTCGTGAGCGCGCCGATGAATGAGCAGGAGCTGCGTAACCTGATGTATACAGCACAGCTGGAAGAAACCAAAAATCCTTTCGTGATCCGCTATCCCCGCGGACAGGGTGTGATGCCGGAATGGCGCACCCCCTTTGAAAAAATACAGATCGGGCAGGGCCGTAAGATCAGCGAGGGTACCGACCTGGCCATTATCAGCATCGGTCATCCCGGTAATTTCGCGCAAAAAGCCTGTAAAGAGCTTGAGGAAGATAATATCAGCGCTGCACATTATGACCTTCGTTTTGTAAAGCCGCTGGACGAAAAGATGCTGCATGAGATCGGCCGCAGGTTCTCCCGGATCATCACGGTAGAAGATGGTTGCATCCAGGGTGGTATGGGGTCTGCAGTGCTGGAATTCTTCAATGCCCATGGCTACAAGCCTTCCGTTACGATACTGGGTATCCCCGATCGCGTGATCGAGCATGGCAAGCCGGATGAACAATACCGCGAATGCGGCTTTGATGCGCCTGCCATTGCAGCGGCTGCCCGCAACCTGATGAAGGTAACCGGTAAAGATCTCAGCATGGCTTAAGCCTTTTTCCCGATGCTTTCTTTTGAAACACCCAGACTGTTGCTCCGCGACGTCGGTATGACTGATGTCCCGGCTATCCATGTGCTGCACACACTTCCGGAGACGGATCAATACAATACGATGGGCATACCTGCTGATATCAGTGTAACCCACGACCTCGTTGCGACCTGGCGCACCGCACAGGTGCAGGTACCCCGTACCAGCTTTATTATGGCTATGATACTGAAAGACCGCCAGCGGTTTGCCGGCCTCATCGGCATGAACCTGGCTGTACCCAAAAAGCAAAGCGCAGAAGTGTGGTATAAGCTTCATAAAGATCACTGGCGCCGGGGATACACCTCAGAAGCATTGGAGCGGATGCTGCAGTTTGCCTTCGAAACGCTTGCCCTGCATCGTGTGGAAGCCGGCTGTGCCATTGGGAATGCCGGTTCGATAAGCGTACTCGAAAAAGCGGGTATGCTCAGGGAAGGGCATCGCCGTAAAGTATTGCCGATAGGAGGCGAATGGGTAGACTGCTACGAATACGCGCTGCTGGAAGAAGATTTTTTCGCGCGGAAGAACCGAAAACTATGAGACAGCAATTGGAGGACAAGGGCTACCTGGTCCTGGATAACATATTGAATGCTGAAGCATGTGGCGCGATCACGGAAGTCATCGACCGCGCAACCGCTGCCGGTACGGCTTTTCGCCGCAGCCGGGATCTGTTTGCCATACGGCATGTGTTCACTGAATTGCCCGGCCTTACTTCGCTTGTATTGACACCGGCGCTGAAGAAAATCGTCCATGATTACGCCGGCCCGGATTACTTTATCAGCAAGACCATCTATTTTGATAAGCCGGCGACTTCCAATTGGTTTGTAGCTTACCACCAGGACCTTACTATTGCCGTCGATCAGAGAACAGAAGCCCCCGGTTATGATCCCTGGACGAGGAAGGATGAGCAGTTTGCCGTGCAACCACCCGTAGCGTTGCTTGAGCGCAATCTTACTTTGCGTATTCACCTGGATGATACCGATGAGACTAATGGCACGCTGCGCGTAGTGCCGGGATCGCATAGGAAGGGCATTTACCGTCCCGAAACCATCGATTGGTCAAGGGAACGGGAAGAGATCTGCGCTGTGCCCGCCGGCGGTGTAATGTTGATGAGACCCTTGCTGCTGCACGCTTCCTCGCGCAGCACAGCTGAAAAAAGACGGCGGGTGCTGCACCTGGAATGCAGCAATGCAGTACTTCCAGAGGGCATGGACTGGGCCGAACGGCAAAGAATATTTTAAACTAAAGTAAGCGTAAATAGACAGAAGGCAGCCCGGAGGGTTGCCTTCTGTCTATGCGAAAATTTGATAATCTTAATGCCCGATATCGTTGGCATCGAGCAGCTGTTGCAGCAGCTGCAGGCGTATTGCTTTCAGATCCCGTGCAGTATCGGCAGCGCTGGTGCTGAAGTTGAGCGCAAAGAAGTAAGGGTGCGGTATCTGCTCCAGCTTGCCGGTCTCTACATTTTTCAGCTCTTCCGACTTTTCTACATAGCCTACGATCCAGAGCAGGTTGCCACCGGAATTGTTCCACCCGGTCTTGTAGTACAGCTTATAGTTCGGGGCTTCTTTCTGCAGCATCATGCCTCTTACAATGCGCTGTGTGCGTTCGCTGAAGGGCAGCTCGGTATGGTACAGCCTTTTGATAAAACCCACCTGCTCATCGGCCGAGATACGCAGCCTGTGGTTGATCCAGAATGCATCCACGCTGTCGCCGATCTCCATATTGCCGTACTTGACGGTATCGAGGTAATGCTGCATCTTTTCCCTTCCGATGCGGCGGGCCAGCTCCTGGTAATAAGGGAGCGCACTTACCTTAAAGGCCTGGGCCATGGTCAGGTCCTTGTTCCAGTCTTCGTTCCAGCGCTTGATACCATCCCATTTGATCACCAGCTGCTCGTCTGGAGCCACGGCCGTTTCCAGGCCTACCAGCGAATTGAAGATCTTGAATGTGGACGCGGGTGAAAAGCGCTGGGCGCAGCGCTCCCTGTTGTAGTAATGCGCTATCTCTTTATTGTTGTCGTAGAGCTCAAAGCAGCCATCTACCTTTTCGGCGTCGAAGTAAGATTTCCATTCAGGATGCTCCTTGATGCGGACATCGGTGCAGGAGGCGGCAAAAAGCAGGAACAGCGGGCTGAGGCGCAGCAGGTATTTCATTATCGGAAGAAGCTTAAGATTTGGCCGCAAAATTACAGCATCCCTGCCAATCGGCCTTGTATAAAAGAAAATGCTCCCGGTAAGTGCACCGGGAGCATTTCATCAATGAATAGTCTATTGCAGCGGTATACCCAGCAGGCGTGCGCCGTCCTGCAGGTCCTTGTTCCATTTTTGTGCGCTGGCATTGTCGCCTGATTGCTGGGCTACCTGCGCCATATATTGCATCGCGCCCAGGCTGGGCTTGCCGTCCACGCTGATAGCCAGGCCGCGGGCGTCGTCGCTCTTCAGGGTAGCGATGTAAGCGATCATCTGCTTGCTGTCGCGAACAATGATATCGGCAAGCTTACGGGCCTTATCCGGAGCACCGGCCTGGTAGTAGGCGGCTACTACGCTCCACATGGTCTGATCGTACTGGTACGACTCGTAGGTGATATTCTGCGTGATCTTATCCAGGAGTTGGATGGCATCCGCTTTACGGCCTTCGCGTACGAGGGCATCGGCTACTTTGGCGCCGCTCAGGCGGTAGGTCATCAGCATGGCCTTATTCTTTTCGTCAAAGTAGATATTCTTTTGCTCCGTACCGCCCCAAAGGAACTTGTTGAGATAAAGGTCCAGGCTCTTGCCGGTATTGGCCATTTGCGGCGCGCCTGATTCGGGCGAGGAATTCTGTACCCGTATCGGCACCAGCTTGTTGGCGAGGCCTTCCAGCTGGATATATTCGTCCAGGCCCTGGAAGTCGCCACCACCGGGGAATCCGGCGCTGAAGTAGATGGGCCGCTTCCAGCCGTCGCGGGCCACGCCGGCTACAATGTTCAGGATACCCAGGTCGGGCTTGTACAGCTGATCTTTGGGTAAAGTAAAGAGGATCTCACCGCTGATCTTAGCTGAGTCGGCGGGGCTTACCAGGCCATTGCGCAGCACGGCGTCCTTATCCACCTTTATCGACACATTCTTTGTCGGCAATATGTTATAGGAATCGCCGCTGCGGGACTGTACCTGGGTTTGCGGGTCGTCGGATACCGTGAACTTCAGCACCTGCTCCAGGTCGATGTAACGGTCCTGCGGTACCCCCGGCAGCTTTTGATAAACGACCACGTTCCGCTTTTCTGCCTCATAGTCCTTGGGCTTCCAGATCATCGGTACGGCATCGGCTTTATTGATCTTATAATTCAGCTGATCGATATACCAGTCGATACCCAGCAGGCTCAGGTTAATGATGCGCACATCGGTACGATAGCCTTCGATCTCCTGCATATACCACAGGGGATAGGTATCATTGTCACCCACGGTAAAGAGGATTGCATTGCTGTCGCAGCTGCTCAGCACATTGTAAGCAGTGCTGCGTGCCAATGTTTTCCGGGAGCGGTCGTGATCATCCCAGTTTTCTTTGGCCATCAGGAAGGGTACTGCAATAAGGCACAAGGCTGTGGCCAGCGCGGGTGCGGTAACGCCCCGCTTCAGCCCCTTACGTAGCCAGCCGGTCACCATCAGCACACCCAGCCCGATCCACACCGCAAAAGCATAGGTGGCGCCGGCATAGGCATAGTCCCTTTCGCGGGGCTGCTGCGGCGTGTTGTTAAGATAGAGCACGATAGCGATCCCGGTAAAGAAGAACAGCAGTCCCAGCACGATCCCGTCCCGCTTGTCGCGGTTGAACTGGTAGACAAGGCCCAGGATACCCAGTATGAACGGGAGCAGGTAATATTGGTTGCGCGCCCTGTTGTGCTTATAGTATTCCGGCAGCTGGTTGATATCGCCGCGGCCAAACATTTTATCTACTGCGCCGATACCGGATATCCAGTTGCCGTTCTGCGGCTCGCCATAGCTGGTGCCGGCAAAGTCATTCTCGCGTCCCGCATAGTTCCACATGAAGTAGCGCCACCACATCCAGTTGAGCTGGTAGCGGAAGAAGAAAGCATAATTCTGGGATGCCGAAGCGCGCTCATCTTCGCCTAGCTGCAGGTAATTTTTATAGAAAGAGGCATGACCCGCATCGTATATACGAGGAAAGAACCGCATCTGGTCGGAGGGGTACTCGTAGCCGCTGTAGCGGGTGCCGATGAGCTCGTAACGCGTCTTGCCGGCATCATCGGTCCGCTCGGCGTAGACCGGTTTGCTTTTGCCCGCTCCCGTAGGCTCCGAATTATAATCGGGACCGAAAAGAAGGGGCTGCTCGCCATACTGGTCGCGCTGCAGATACGACAACAGGCTCAGCACATCGTCGGGGTTGGTCATATCGATAGGCACATTGGCCCTGGAGCGGATAATGATGCAGACATAGCTGGAGTAGCCGATAAGGGCAAACACGATGCAGAGCATACTTACGTGCAGCAGGTATTTACCCTTCTTCCTGGCCCAGCGAATAATGAAGACCAATACCGCGGCCAACAGCAGGACAAAGAAAAGTGCGCCGCTGTCGAGCGGAAGACCGAAGCTGTTGACAAACAGCAATTCAAATTTTGAGGCCAGGATAGGTATACCCTGGATCAGGCCTACCTGTACCGAACCCAGGAGCACGCAGCCCAGCACAAAAGCGATAATACCCCCTGTAAGCGTTACTTTGTACCGACGGAAGTAATAAACCATGGCCAGGGCCGGCAACGTCAGCAGGTTGAGCAGGTGCACGCCTATCGACAAGCCCATCAGGTAAGAGATGAGGATCAGCCAGCGGTCGGCATGTGGTGCATCCGCATGATGCTCCCACTTAAGGATCGCCCAGAAAACGATAGCGGTAAAGAAAGAAGAGGTGGCGTATACTTCCGCCTCCACAGCAGAGAACCAGAAGGTATCGGAGAAGGTATAGGCCAAGGCGCCTACTGCACCGGATCCGATGATGGCTACCAACCGCGAAGGGGTAAGCTCCTCGCCTTCTTTGACCAATAGCTTGTGCGCAAAGTGCGTAATGGTCCAGAACAGGAACAGGATCGTAAGGCCGCTGGTGAGCGCCGACAGGCTGTTGATCCAGGCAGCTACCTGTGTAGGCGCGGCAAACATGCCAAAAAGTCGTCCCAGGAGCATAAATAAAGGTGCGCCCGGAGAATGACCTACCTCAAGCCGGTAAGCCGTGGACAGGAATTCGCCGCAGTCCCAGAAGCTTACCGTTCGCTCCATTGTGGTCAAATAAACAATAAAGGCAATGGCAAAAACAATCCATCCGCTGAGGTTGTTTATTTTTTTAAAGTTCATGAAAGGAATATTATGTGATCTGTAGTAAAAGGCTGTAAAGCTAAAGAAATGTCTTTTAGAGCAGAAACAAAATGTGAAAACATGAAAAATGCAACCAATTTAGTATGTCATACAAACATATTGGCACAATATTTGTCTTACCCTTAGCAAAACAAAACACTTGACGTATGAAAAGAATCAGTTTACTCCTCCTCGCGGTACTCGGTTTATCAGGCATAAACCAGGTTTCTGCCCAGTTGCAAAAGGGAAATATCATGGTTGGCGCCAATCTGGCCGATCTCGGCATCAAGCTGCAGAGCGGTACCACCGGCATTTCTTTTAGCATTAATCCCAAAGTGGGTTGGTTCATTCAGGACAATATCGCCATCGGCGGTGAAGTAGGCCTGGGACTCGACCACCAGTCAGTAAGCAGTATTTCTACCAATGCTATTAATTATAAGATCGGCGGTTTTGGCCGTTACTACATCAGCGATCCCCGTGCGATCCTGCTTAAGCACAGCCGTTTCTTTGTTGAGGCCAATGCCGGCTTTACCGGTACCAATACCAAAACAGAAGGTGCTCCTTCCGTGACCACCAATGGCCTGGGCCTTGGGGTAGGACCAGGTGTTGCCTATTTCATTACACCTAACGTCGGTCTTGAGGCCTTGCTGAAGTACGACCTCGGTCTGGGCTTCGGTAGCTCCGTTACCAGCCACAACTTCTCCATCGCAGTGGGTTTCCAGATCTACCTGCCTACCAAGAAAGCCCGCGCTTTATATGAGGAAGCATCAGGTGAGGTAAGGGAAAAAATGAAGAAGAGCAAAAAGAACAGCTCCGAAGATGACGAATAAGCACATCCCCAGATAAAAGATTGAAAAGGCCGGATATTCCGGCCTTTTTCATGCCTTCTTTGTCAGGTATCCACCCTCTGAGCAGTATTAACATATGCGCCTTTTTTACCCGGAAGCGGGCGGGAAAACCCCTGGCTTTATGTAATGGTAATTGCCTGAACGATAAAAGGAGACCCGGAAGGTCTCCTTTTATCGTATCGTTTTTTCTTCCGGGTCGGGGAAGGTATCGTGTTTAGATATTCATGCCGCCGCAGGCGCTCATTACCTGGCCGGTCACATAGCTGCTGAGATCGGAGGCCAGGAATAAAGCCACATTGGCGATCTCTTCCGGCTTACCGAAGCGTTGCAGCGGTATTTTTTCAAACCACTGGCTGGCATCGCCATCTTTAAGATAGTGTGTCATATCTGTCTCGATAAAGCCGGGCGCAATGGCATTGCAGCGCACATTGCGACTGCCCAGCTCCTGCGCTACCGATTTGGTAAAACCGATAATGCCTGCTTTCGACGCAGCATAGCTGCTTTGTCCTGCATTACCTTTCACACCTACGATAGAGCTCATGTTGATGATGCTGCCGCTGCGGGCCTTCATCATAGTACGGATCACCTGTTTGGTCAGGTTGAATACCGATTTCAGGTTGGCATGCATCACTTCATCCCATTGATCTGAGCTTACGCGCAGCAGCAGGTTGTCGCGGGAGATGCCGGCGTTATTCACACAGATATCGATCGTGCCAAATTCTTTGGCTACATCGGCGGCCAGCGCTTCAGCAGCGGAAAAGTCGGCAGCATCGCTTTTATAGGCTTTCGCTTTTACGCCCATCCCGTTTAGCTTTTCTTCCAGGGCTTTGGCTTTCTCATCCGAAGAGAGGTAAGTAAAGGCAATATTGGCCCCATGTTCTGCGAATTTCAATACGATGGCTTCGCCAATACCACGGCTGCCTCCCGTTACGAGAGCAGTCTTATTTTCAAGTAATTTCATCTGCCTGGCTTTTAATAAGAATAACGTAGGTGTGTGCTGCTATAAGGGCCCCAGCCTGTGTATCATGCAGCTTCAGGCCGCTAAAATAAACCATAAAATTGAAAATCGTACTTTTGAAGGATAATCATAAATTATTGTCGCGACAAATGAAAGCAGTGTTTGCAGCTGTTATCGGACTCCTTTTTTCCGCTTCCCTTTACGGGCAGCAATACCAGCCGCTGAAGCTGTTTGACCTGGCTACCGGCGCCGACGTGGTCACTTACGGAACGATCATTAATGTAGATGAGCACTTTTTTTACCTGCAGGGCTTTACCGAACAGGGGAAGGCTAAAATCTATAAGATCGAAAAGTTCACCGGCCGATCCGGTTCCTATCGCTGGGAAGCCTATGCAAAGGGTCAGCGGGTTTTTGTTTTTCTCCGGAAAGTAAGCAATAACCTGTATAGTATTATGAGTCCCGGGGCGGAAGGCGAGCTGCCCGTGCTGAATGATTCGCTGGTAATCGATATGCAATGCTTTACACCCCTTATCCAGCAACGCCTGGCGCCTAAAGGCCTTACGCCCGAGTTCAGAAAGTTGCAGACCTTTAATGTCGGCAGGAAAAAAGTGCTGGGGCTTCGCTTTACACCCCTGTATCTTTACCAGGCGATCGTGGCGCTGCGCGACTGTTACCAGGTTATCCTGAAACGTCCTAATACCTTTCCCAGCTTCACCTGCTTTAATTTCTTCGACCGCTATACTCGCGAAAAGATCGACCGGCAAAAAAGGAAGTCGAAGCTGATGCTGCTGATGTATAATGATATGGAAGAAGCGCAAATGAAAAACTGTAAGTAAATTCGCTCCATATTGATTATTGCCTCATGTAAAAACAGCCTATTCTGTAATGAATAAAAAATGGATTCCCCTGCTCGCGCTCAGCGCCTGCACGGCATTGGATATGACAGCCCAAACCCGCTACCCTGCTACCAGAAAAGATGAGCAGACCGACGATTACTTTTCCCATAAGATAAGCGACCCTTACCGCTGGCTGGAGAACGATACTGCCAGGGATACGGAAGCCTGGGTAAAGGAACAAAATAAAGTAACGCAGGACTACCTGTCGAAGATCCCCTTCCGCAGCAAAATCCATGCGCGGCTTACCGAGCTCTGGAATTACCAGCGCTATGGCGCACCGCAAAAAGAAGGTGAGTGGTTTATCTTTTCGAAGAATGACGGCTTGCAGAACCAATCGGTACTTTATGTAAAAAAAGGCCTGAATGGTACGCCAGAGATACTGCTTGATCCCAATAAGCTGTCGGCCGATGGTACGGTTGCTTTGCAGGCTACGGGCGTATCCCGCCATCAGAAATATTTCGCCTACGCCGTTTCGGCCTCCGGGAGCGACTGGCAGGAGATCTATGTGATGGACTTCACTACGCGCAAGCTCATCAGCGATAAGATCGAATATGTAAAGTTTACCAGCATCAGCTGGGCCGGCGACGATGGCTTCTACTACAGCGGCTACGACCGGCCGAAGGACGAGAAGACCAAGTATAGCGCTAAGACAGAATACCAGAAAGTATTCTACCATAAGATTGGTACGCCGCAGAGCGCCGATAAGCTGATCTATGAAGATAAGGAGCACCCCCTGCGTTATGTGGGCGGCGGTCTTACCGAAGACGAGCGTTTCCTGGTGCTCAGCATCTCTGAAGGTACCGACGGCAGCGAGATCAAGATCATGGATATGAAGAATAAAGGCGCCGGGTTTATCACCATAGTGCCCGGCTTCAGCACCAATGCCAGCGTCGTGGATAATGTAGGCGATAAGCTACTGCTGCAGACGAATAGCGGCGCACCGAACTATAAAGTGGTGCTGCTCGACCCGAAGAACCCGGGTGAAGCTGCCTGGAAAACCGTGATCGCCGAGCAGAAAGAACCGCTGGAGGCTATCAGCACTGGCGGCGGTAAACTGTTTGCCAGCTACCTTAAAGATGCCTGCACCCAGGTTAACCAATATACCCTCGACGGCAAGCTGGAGCACAAGATCGAACTGCCCGGCGTAGGTACGGCCTCCGGCTTCGGCAGCAAAAAAGAAGACGGCTTTTTCTTCTATACCTTCACCTCCTTCACCTACCCGGCTACATCATTCCGTTACGACATCAAAACCGGTAAGTCTACCCTGTATCAGAAGCCTGATGTGAAATTCGATCCTGCAGCCTATGAGACCAAACAGGTCTTTTATGCCAGCAAGGATGGCACCCGTGTGCCCATGTTTATTACCTGTAAAAAAGGGCTCAAGCTTGATGGCAGCAATCCTACGCTGCTCTATGCTTACGGCGGCTTCAACATTAACATCACACCGGCCTTCTCTGTAGCCAATATGGCCTTTATCGAAAATGGCGGCGTGTATTGCGTAGCCAACCTGCGCGGTGGCGGCGAATATGGAGAGAACTGGCACAAAGGGGGTATGTTGGAAAAGAAGCAGAATGTATTCGACGACTTCATTGCAGCAGCAGAATACCTCATTAAAGAAAGATACACCAGCAGCGGCAAGCTGGCAATCCGCGGCGGCAGCAATGGCGGCCTGCTTGTCGGCGCCTGCCTTACCCAGCGCCCTGATCTGTTTAAAGTAGCGATCCCCCAGGTGGGCGTGCTGGACATGCTGCGCTACCATAAGTTTACAGTAGGCTGGGGCTGGGCAGTAGAATACGGCAGCAGCGATAAAGAAGATCAGTTCAACTATCTGATCAAATATTCTCCGCTGCACAACATTAAACAAGGTACCTGCTACCCTGCAACCCTGATCACTACTGCCGATCATGACGACCGCGTGGTGCCGGCGCACTCTTTCAAATTTGCTGCTACGCTGCAGGCCGCACAGGGCTGTGAAAATCCTACGCTGATCCGTATCGACAGCAAAGCCGGTCACGGTGCAGGCAAGCCTACTTCCAAAATGATCGATGAAGCTGCCGATATCTGGAGCTTCGTCTTCTACAATATGGGCGTCCAGCTCTAATCTTAACGAAGCTGCCCCACTCCGGGGCAGCTTCTTTTTTTTACGCCAAAATATATTTCATGTCTGCCAGAATATACCTGCTGCTTATCGCCAGTTTCTTTACCTGGACTGCAATGGCTCAATCCTTTCCCGACAGCTGGAAAGATGGGAAATACATCACCGTGAATGGCGCTAAGCTGTGGGTGGTAACGGTAGGAAAAGGTGATCCGCTGATCCTCGTTTCCGGCGGCCCCGGCGGTGCGCATACCGGCCTGCGTCGTTTCGACACGCTGGCCGGGAACAATATGCTCATTTATTTCGACGCCTTCGGCCGGGGCAAATCCGATACTGCTAAGGACGTAAAAGAATATTCGCTGGAGCGGGATATCGAAGACCTGGAAGGCCTGCGCCAGGCGCTGAAGCTGGAAAAGATCAACCTGCTCGGTCATAGCTATGGCGGTTTGGTAGTGCAGGGCTATGCGCTCAAATACCCGCAGCGGGTAAGCCACCTGGTGCTTGCCAATACCTTTCACAGCAATGTGATGTGGCAGGCCAACGACGACAACAGCAATCATGAGATCAGGATCAACTATCCCGAAGTATGGGACGAGCTGATGGCGTTGAGAGAAAAAGGTTATGTGTCTTCCGACAAAGAATGCCAGGAGGTCTATGGCCGTGTGCCTTATGGCTTCCTGTATGCGTACAACCCGGACAAGTTTGCCAGCCGTGGCAGCAAGCCTTATCCCAATAGCTTCAACAGTAAGCTGTATTATCAGCTGGTTGGCGCCGACGGCGACTTTATCGTGGGCAGCGACATCGGCACCTTCGATTACCGCCGCCGGCTCAAAGAGCTGAAGATGCCCGTATTGATCTATGGCGGGCGTTATGACCGTGTAGCCGTACCGTACATGATGGTCAAGTATAAGCAGTATTGCCCGCAGGCCAGGTTTGAAATGTTTGAGAAGTCGGGGCATAATCCGCAGGTGGAAGAGCCGGGAAAGCTGTTCCCTTTGCTGGAGCAGTTTTTGCACTCCTAAGAAAGAGCATTTTTTTAGTAGCTGAAGGCTGCCTGAATAAGGCAGCCTTCAGCTATTACGCTATACGAACCCGCTACAGCAGCGGTCCGGTATTATTCGGCCAGCTGGTAGATCTCCGGGATATTCCTTCCCAGTCCATCATAGTCGAGGCCGTAGCCCACAACGAATTTATTGGGAATGGCAAAGCCTGTATAGTCGGCCTTTACGGGATATTTCAGGGCTTCCGGCTTGGTGAGCAATGCGGCAATGCGGATAGAGGCCGGTCCCTGGTGCTCCAGCTGCGGCAGAAATTCATACATGGTTTTTCCCGTATCGATAATGTCTTCCAGCAGGATAATGTGCCGGTCGTGCAGCGATTCTTCCAGGCCGATCGCCGTGATCACATTACCCGAAGAGGTAGTGCCTTTGTAAGAAGCCAATTTGATGAACGATATCTCCGCCTCTATGTCCAGGTTGCGGAACAGGTCGGCTGCGAAGAGAAAAGACCCGTTCAGCACGGCGATAAACAGCGGCCGCTTGCCGGCATAGTCTTTGCTGATCCGGGCGGCCAGCTCCCTGTTCTTGGCCGCAATGTCTTCGGCCGACAAATAGGGAACAAAGTTTTTATCGTGTACGCGGATACTGTTCATAAGCTTGCAAATTGGACTGCAAAGAAACAAAATTCCGTCATAGCCCGGTTTATCATTCCATTAACCCCTTTGCTGCAGCAGGTCCAGTACACCTTCGTTCTTCAACACCAGATAACCGATGCGGTCGCGCGATACACCTTCTTTCAGCTGATAAGTAAATTCATAGCGGCCATCGTCGCTGATGCGGGTATAGCAGTACCGGAACCAGATATTGCTCTTTTCCTTCAGCGTTTCCGAAAGCTCGTTGAGGTGGGTCGACAGCGCCATCAGGTTGTCCTGCTGCCCCATTAATCCTTCGATTACAGCCCGGCTGCATTCATAGGCGTCGTGCACATTAGTCCCCTTGAACAGTTCGTCCATCAGCACCAGGTGATAACGGTTGCGACTCAGCTTCTGGGCCGTAAGCTTCATCCGCTGCACTTCGGCAAAGAAATAGCTTTCTCCCAGGAAGATATTGTCTTCGACCTGCATATTGGTAATGATCCCTTCTAGGAAGCTGATTTGCATGGAGCGCGCCGGGATACCCATGCCGATATGCGCCATCAGTGCCGATACGCCCATGGCGCGGATAAGGGTACTTTTGCCCGACATATTGGCCCCGGTAAGGAAGAGAAAATTCTTATCCCTGGAAAACCCGATATCATAGGCTACGGGCTTGGCCAGCAGCGGATGGTACAGCTGTGCCGCTTCGAAGCGCATGGCTTCGGCCGGGAGCAGACCGGGAAGCTGCCAGCCATGTTCGAGGGTCGCCAGCGCCAGGGAGTGCTGGGCGTCGAGCCGGGCGTAGCGTTCGATCAGTTGAAGAACGATGTGCTTGATCTCGCGCCTTGCGCGGTAGCTCAGCTCGATCAGCACCGCCTGCGAAGCGTTATCTTCCGTTTGCGCGAGCGATTGGCACAAGGGCAGGGCCAGCACTTCTTTAAACGCTTCCAGCTCCCGGTCTATAGCTGCCGGTGGATTTTCATCCTGCAACCGTACCAGGTCGGCGCAGCCTTTCAGGAAATCGATAAGGTGCGATACCGAGAAGCGGACAAAGGAATAGGCATTGCGGTTAAAGACCTTTTGCATCAGCGAATTGATCAGCAGCATCAGCGGGTTGGCCCGCCCGGCCACACCATCGGCCGATTCATAGAATTTCTCGATCATGACCAGCGTTCCGTTGGACACCTGCCGGGTCCACCGGTCCGTATGCCTGATCCAGAAACGAACGGCATCCTGTTGCTCCTGCAGCTTTTCGAAAGTCGCCGGAGGTTGCTGCACCAGCTTGCGCAGGGTGTCGGAACCCGCCTGGGTAGTGCAGCGGTTGATGAGGGAAAATATAGAACGGTCGCCGCTGAGGAAAGAAAGATCCTGTAGAGTCGTTTTATCTAAAATCACGATTGAGCTTTAGCATTTGAGTCTGCTTTAAGGAATTTCCACAGAACTTAAATTTTTATTTAAACGATTAAGGTATTACTTTTCGGGCAAATTTTGACAACATACAGCATGTTCGGCATTATAGGAAATGGAAGCTGGGCCACGGCATTGGCAAAAATGCTGACCGACAACGGGAATACGATACACTGGTGGATGCGCAACGAGGATTCTGTATCCCACTTACTGCAAAAGCATCACAACCCGCATTATCTTACTTCTGTTAGTTTCCGTCCCGATCTTATCCTGCCGACCACGCACCTGGAGCAGGTAACCGAGGCCTGCGATACCCTGGTCATTTGCGTTCCTTCAGCCTATATACTCGATGTGCTGGATACCCTGCCGGCAGAGGCGCTGCAACGGAAAACGATCGTTTCCGCCATCAAAGGTATACTGCCGCAGCAACATATCCTGCTTAACGATTATCTTGTGTCTGCTTTTGCTGTACCCTTGCAGCAGTATGTGGCCATTACCGGCCCCTGTCATGCTGAAGAAGTGGCGCAGGAAAGGCTTTCTTATCTTACCTTCTCCGGTCTTGATGACGGCGTCACGCAGAAAGCGGCAGCGGCCTTTTCCACCGATTACATCCGCACCACTTCAAATCATGATCTCTGGGGCGCCCAGTATGCCGCCGTGCTGAAGAATATTTATGCCGTAGGCGCCGGCCTGGCCCATGGTATCGGCTATGGAGACAATTTCCTGAGCGTGTACAATACCAATTGCTACCGGGAAATGTACCGTTTCCTGCAGCAGCAATTTGAGCAGGTGCACCCTTCCAGCGAAATTCCCGATTTTCATACCAGCGCCTATCTTGGCGACCTGCTGGTGACCTGCTATTCGCCGCACAGCCGTAACCGTTCGTTCGGAACCCTTGTCGGTAAAGGCTATTCGGTTAAAGCAGCGACCACCGAAATGAGCATGGTGGCGGAAGGTTATTTCGCCGTGCGCGGTATGCGGAAGATCGCCGCCGAACTGAATATCGATATGCCCATTATGCAGCAGATCCACGAGGTGCTTTGGGAAAACAGATCGCCTGCAGCCGCCTTCAGGAATATCGAAACACTGCTGTCCTGATCTTTTTATTGCATTCAATTTTATAGGACCTCGCCTGGTAGAGACGTTGCAGGCAACATCTCTACAGAAAACCGGCACTAATGCCCGGCAACGCCGAAGAAAAGACTGTAGGCAATAATGCACAGTACCAGAAAGGCAATCACCGTATATAGCCGGTCTTTTTCCAACCAGAAACCGATCATGGTGAACAGTACCCGGGCAATGGGCGTTGCGATCAGCGCCATTACACCAAGCTCCATAATGGCTTTGCTGTCGCCATGCCGTAGGGCCTGCCAGAAGACGGGAAGGCGAAATACTGCGCGTTCATCAAACACACTGTAGCCGGCCGTCTGGCCCCCATATTGAAAAAGGTACATCAGCAGGCCGGCGATCACGATCGTCATAGCGATGATAACGCCCAGGCGCAGCAAGTTACCGATGAAGGACTGGAGATCTTTATCCTGGAAGGATTTCATTGGTGCAAAAGTAACAAATCCTTTCCCGGGAAGGAAAGGATTTGCGGATTATTGTGATAAGAGCGCTGCTTATTATTTGGCAGCCAGCTCTTTAATTTTGGTAAAGAGAATCTCTTCGCCACCGGCTTCATAGCCGCTTTGCATATACGCAACTTTGCCTTGCTTGTCTACAATAATAGAGAAGGGCACATTCTGAAAGTTAAGGGAACGCTTCAGGTCAAAATTGGGATCCTGGTAGTAGGGGAAATCCCATCCCTGCGATTTGGCATATGCTTTTACCTGGGCGGTAGCGCGGCTGTCATCTTCGGAAATGGTCATGTAGTTAAAATCGGCCTGGGTTTTCCATTCTGCCATCTTTTCCCTTACCATTTTGATCTCCTTTTTGCAGGGAACGCACCAGGTAGCCCAGAAGCTGATCAGGGTTACTTTACCTTTTTCTACGGTTTGGTTAAAGGCCACAGAGCCGCCGGACGGGTCTTTGATCGGGGTATTGGGAAGGTCCATCTGGACGGCGTTCTGAGCGCCGGCATTAAAGCCCAGGAAGGCCAAGGCCGCTAAGGCAACAAGTTTCTTCATATGGAAAACGAAGGTTAAGAATGAGCAATAAATCTGTTCTTCCTTCCTGCGGAAGGGAGCCTGGTGCAAATATAAGTTTTATGCATTTTTATTTCCTGCTTCTACATAGATTAACACAAGATTCACCACAAAAAGTAAGTAACGCCTCAATAAATCATACTACATAAAAAGATAGGTGCTGGAAATCTTTATTAAAAAAAACTACCTTAGCGAAATTTTTATACGCGTCGACTGAAAAAAACACCCATAGTTTAATACCCAATGAAAAAGATTTTTATACAATTAACCGTTTTGTCAGCGCTGGCTCTTACCAGCTACAACAGTGCCCGGGCACAGGGAGCAGGAACTTTTTCCGGCGATCTGCAGCTGAACGGAAACTTTTTCCAGCGCGATTCGGCTATCGGAGCTGCCGGCAACGACCTTTACGATAAGTACATGAGCGGCAGCGAAGGCTGGCTGAGCCTCCGCTATTCCAACTATGGATTTACCGGTTACCTGAGGCTCGACGTTTTCAGCAATTCCAACCTTAAAGATCCCTATAAGGCCATGAGCGGCTTTGGTATCGGTGCCTGGAACATCAGCAAAGAGGTGATGGGGCTTACCATTACCGGCGGTTATATCTACGACCAGATCGGTAGCGGTATCCTGTTCCGTTCCTATGAAGACCGCGGCCTGCTGATCGACAATGCCCTGGAAGGTCTGCACCTGAAATATAAGCTGACCGATCAGATCACCGTGAAGGGATTTGCAGGCCAGCAAAAAAACATATTCGACCGCTACCGACCCATCATCAAAGGCTTTAATGCTGAAGGAGATTTCAACCTGAGCAAATCGGTGCACATCACTCCCGGTGTAGGCGTGCTTAACCGTACCCTGGACCAGGAAACCTATACCGGCATCTTCAATACCATACAAAGCTACGCGGTGGAAGACCGCTTTACACCCAAATACAATACTTACGCCTTTACCGGCTACAATACCCTTACCGCAGGCGACTTTACCTGGTATATAGAAGGTGCGTACAAAACGCATGAGACCATTAACTACCCGATCCTCAATGCCAACAGCATCGACCAGATCTATAAGGACAAATCAGGTAACATCGTCTTCAGTACCCTGGGCTATGCCCGCAAAGGTCTCGCCCTGAACGTCACTGCGAAGCGCACCGAGAATTTCGTTATGCGGATATCGCCCGATGAAAATTCGCCCAACAACGGCCAGATCAACTGGCAGCCCATCGTGGCCCAGATCAGGCCACAGCGGCTGATCGCCCGCTACACCCCTGCTTCCCAGGACATCAGCGAAAAAGCGATCAATGCCAATGCCCTGGTATCGCCCAACGACAATTACGATTTCAACTTGAGCTATACGCATATCGACCGTCTCGACGGCCTGAAGCTGTACCGGGAAGCCTATTTTGAAGCCAATATCCGCAGCGTAAAGAACTTCCTGATCGATGTGGGCGCCCAGTATATGGAATACAACCTGTTCTACCAGGGCAAGCAAGGAGATCCCATCCTGAAGGCTATTACCCCCTTCACCGAGATCACCTACCTGATCGACAGCAAAAATTCCCTGAAGCTGCAGGCGCAGTATATGAATGCTAAGGAGGACGATGGCAGCTGGACTTTTGTCGGCCTGGAGTATGCTATTGCCCCCAAATGGTCTTTTGCTGTGTCGGACATGTATAACGTGTCGCCCAGCGCAAAATCTATTTATAAGGACCAGCACTTTTACAATGTGTTCATTGCCCGTACGCAGGGCGCTCACCGTATCTCCCTGGCTTACGTGAAGCAGGTGGCCGGTATCAACTGCTCCGGCGGCGTATGCCGCTACGAGCCGGCCTTCAGCGGTGTGCGGCTGATGATCACTTCCAGCTTCTAAACGACAATCAGATTCGATAAAGCCCCGGCCGACCTTTCTGCCGGGGCTTTTTAACATACGGACAATAAATAATGCCTCTTTTGCGATTTAACTTAGCAGTTCATTTCCAGTCTAACCGCAAATAATCATTGACCAATGAAAAGGATATTGGTGCTGGCCCTGGCTTTATTCAGCTTCCTGCCGGCCGTTTTTGCCCAGAGAAGCGATAGAAGCACCCTCAGGATTCGTTTAAGCGACGGCGGGCCCTTGCTGGTAACGATCAACGGTCGCGATTTCAGGAAGATCGGCCGCAGCATCACTATAGCCGATATTCCCCGCAAACGCCAATACATGCAGATATACCGCTACCGGGCCTATGCCGATGGCAAAGGCGGTAAAGCGGAGCTGGTGTACAGTGGTACTATTAAAGTGCATAAAGGGTCGACCTACGATTGTATCGTCGATATCGGTACCCGTAAATTCCGCATGCTGGAGGTGGCTTCCCTGCAGCCGCTGGCGCAACAACCACCCTTCAATCCCCGCCGGGATCAGCCGCTGAATACCGATGACGGTACAGCTATGGATAACAACGCCCCTGTGGCCGACGACACACCGTTGGAGCTGCCGCCCGATCGCACCGTAAGCGCCCGGCTGCAACCCCTGAAAGCAGCAATGGATAAGGAAGATGCCGATAGTAAAAAGCTGGCGGAAGCCCGGAAGTTTATTGCGGCCAATAGTGTGACTTCTGCAGAGGTAGCCGATATCGCTGGCTGGATATTTTTCGACGACAACCGGCTGACGTTCGTTCGGGCGGCCTATGCGCGTGTCAGCGATAAAGAAAACTTCAATACGGTAGGCACCGTATTTACCCTGCCCGAAAGCAAAAAGGAATTCGAGAATTTTTTGAAAAATAAATAAGCGTTAAGCAACGCGCAAATGGAAGCGCTGCCCCGGTTACTGCGGGCAGCGCTTTCATTTGCCCATTTTTGAAGCCTGCCATGACAATAGTTTTTCTGTTCTTTTGCCTTGATGCAAAAGAACCAAAAGATCAAGGCCATTGGAAAAATGACTAAAAATGGCTTGCAGGACTGAAAATTTTTAAACTCGTCCTTCGTCCTCAAACAGTAAAAATTTCTTAACCGTCCGGCAAGCCATTTTCTTAACGCCATTTTTCCAATGGCCGCAGGAGGGTACTGATACAGCAGAATCTGGTGTCAGCGCAACGCTATCTTTAGAAAATCTACTTAAGCTTATTGTTCAGCAGCATATACCTTGCCGTCTGGAACCAGGCATCCGTCAGCTGGTAGTAGCGGTCCCGGCTGGCCTGGTCGAGCACCGGCGTGGTATTGTCTTTTGTGCTGAAGTACTGCGGCCTGGGATTGCCTTCGATATTGAAGCTGCAGAAAACAGAATCCTTGACCACACCGATGCGGCGCCGGTCGGGATTGTAGATAAAAGCCAGCTGTTTTGAAGGATCCTGCTGTATGAAAGGGCTCAGCAAATCCCTGCCCAGCGTCGTATTGCGGTAGGCAATGTGGCAAAGGCCCGCTGCTGTAGGCAGCACGTCGCACTGGGAAACCGGGAAGCTGTAAGTGCTGTGCTGGAATAAGGCCGGTGCGTAAAACAGCAGCGGCACATGCATTGCTGTCAGTTCGCTGGTCCAGGCACGGGGAAACATATCGCCGGCATCGCCGCCGATACCGTGATCGCCGACGAATACAAAAATGGTATTGCTGAAATAGGCTTCCTTCTTTGCCGCTTCCATAAATTGCTGGAAGCAGAAATCGGTATAGCGGAAAGCATTGTATTCATCAGCAGATTCGAAGCCGAAACGCTTAAGGCTGTCGGCCGGTGGGTTCAGCACCTTGAACTGCGCTTTATCCTCGTCGGGTATCGTATACGGACGATGGTTGTCGGCGGTTTGCACCACGGCGATGAAAGGCTTCTGTTGCGCCGCGAATATCTTGTTAGCTGAGAGCAGCAGGTTCTTGTCGCTCACGCCCCATACATCCACCTTTGCCGCTTTATAATCGTCCTGCTCGTAGATGTGCAGGTCCTGGATATTGTTGGTAAGAATGCCGCGGATATTGGCCCAGCTGAGGCTGCCGCCGATCAGGTAATACTTTTCATATCCCTTGAAATCATTCATGATCGTATGCTGGTTCACCGCCTGGGGATTGCGGCTGGAGGTTTTGGACAAGGCCACATCGGGCGTGCCCGTAATGGTGGTCCATACGCCGCGCGCTGTACCATAGCCCGGTGTAAAGCAACGGTCGAAGAAGATGCCTTCGCGGCACATGCCGGCAAAGTAGGGTGTTGTGTTGAGCGGGTTGCCGTACATCGAGCTTTTATACGCGCTGAAGGATTCGCAGATCACGATCACGACATTGGGCTGTTGCTTCAGCAGGCTGTCGGGCTGTACCTCGCGCAGGTAATTCAGCCGGCTGCTGTCGGGCCGGGTAACGCCCAGGTAGGCAGCCATGAGCGGATAATCCCGTTTTATCTTTTCCTTATTGAAAGTGGCATTGCGAAACTGCAGCGAGCTGAAGAAAGACTGGAAAGGATTGAGCGCTACATTAGACGCATAATCGTTGCCCAGAATGAAGGCATCGCTCCAGCGCAGCGGGTACTGGCCTATCCTGCCAAAGATAAGGAAAGCCAGCAGCAGGAAAAAGGCGATGCTGCCGCCGATAGCTGCTGCCTTAGCGGGTTGGCCGGTACGGCGCTGCACGCGGTTGTAGATGCGCCGGATCAGCTTCAGCAATAAATACAGCGCCAGCGCAATACCCAGCAATATCCGGATCACCGGGTAGGTTTGCCACATCATCACCGCTGAGGTGCGGGCGTCGGCCACGTAGTTGAGCAGGCCGGCATTGAGCCTTTCGTTGAGGTAAGCATAGTTGGCGAAGTCGATTGCATAGAAGATGCCGGCGACCAGGATCAGCACAAACCATATGCCCATAGCCATCTTCCTGTTGCGGTCGCTGCGGAAAGGATTGAGCGCCGGCACCAGGCCCAGCACAAAGAAGAGCAGGCAGGCAATGGCCACCATACGGGCATCGTAGCGTAATCCCAGGAACAGCGCGCGGCCATAAGGCACCGGGAGGCTGTTGGAGGGCGCTTTGAACACCGCCAGGAATACCAGGCGCAGCAAGGTCATCAGCAGGAGAAAAAGCAGCCCTGTAACCAGGAGCCACTGTATATGGCGAGGTAGCGTGATCCGTTTCAAACGTTCTTTTTTTCAGTAAAATAATCCTGCAAAAATAGGCTTTCGGGATACACAATTGTAACTTTGCCGCGCTATGGCGATACTTTCAGCTGCTTCAGAAGGGTTCTGGCCGAACCTGTTGCGACAACTTGGAGAATGGGACAGGGCACTGTTCCTGAAGGTGAATGTCGACTGGGCCGGCGGCTTCGCCGATGCGGTAATGCCTGTGCTGCGCAATCAGCAGACCTGGTATCCGCTTTATGCCTTCCTTATCATTTATGTGTTCTGGCGTTTCCGCTGGAAGGCGCTTCCCTTTATCCTCATTGCCGGGCTTACCGTGGTGCTGACCGACCAGGTGAGCAGCAGCTTTCTCAAAAACTATTTCGACAGAGTTCGTCCCTGCAGCGAACCCCTGCTGGCCGGCATCATGAAATTGCGTGTCGGGCGCTGTCCTACGAGCGGGAGCTTTACCTCTTCGCATGCCGTCAATCATTTCGGCCTGGCCGCCTATATTATCTTTTGCCTGAAACCTTATTTTAAAAAATGGGCCTGGCTGTTCCTGCTCTGGGCCGCCTGTATCTGCTATGCCCAGGTCTATGTAGGGGTGCATTACCCCGGCGATGTCAGCGGCGGAGCTTTGGTCGGTATGTTGCTGGGATGGCTGACCTCGCTGCTGTTTACCCGTTATTTCAATTTCGGAAAGCCGCTAAGGAAGCAACCGGCATCCCCGGGAAACAAGGAAAAATTGTAAGGTCCCGGCGGCGGACGGCTGACCGAAACCTTACCGGGCGGTTTTTCAGGGCTTTTTAAATACCATGATCAGCCGGGGTGAGGTTTCTTCGTCGAAAGGATTAAGATGGTAATCGCCGAAATGCTCCTGCAGCTCAAGTCCTTCCTGTCGGAATAGCGCCACAAAATCCTTTAGTTCGAAGGCCGATACCCTTTCCTGGTATTGGTGCTTTTGGCCCTGTTCATCGGTAACCGCGATCTTTTTAACGATCTTACCCTCCTTTACGGCCCTGCGGATATGAAAGGTAACGCCTTCTTTTACTATAGTTTCAGCCGGCACCAGCCTTTGCTCAATATAATGCTCATTGAAGTAGTCGATCACCAGCGTGCCGCCTTTTTTCAGAGCCGCAGCAAAAGCATGCGCCGCCATATGATTGTCGCGGGCGGTGTCGAAATAGCCAAAGCTGGTGAAGAAATTAAAAGCAAAGTCAAAGTAGTTAATGTAGAAAGGAAAGCGCATATCATGTACATAAAAATGCAGCCGGCTGGTCTCGGCCTCCTTAGCTTTTTCTATCCTGTGCGCCGACAGGTCGATCCCGATCACTTCATGACCCGATTGGGCAAGCTGCTGGGCAAATCGTCCCTCGCCGCAGGCAATATCGACGATGCGGCTGCCCAGCGCCGGCTTCAGGTAGTCGACCAGCCCCGAAACGAACAGGCTGGCCTCCTCCTCATCCCTGTTGCTGTACAGCAAAGGATAATAGCGGGAATCGAACCAGTTCTCAAACCATTCTTTCTTTTCTTCTGTCATAAAGTTTTCAAAAACAGGCAAAGTTAAGCAAAGAACCCTGTTTCGGACAGATGTCGCGGCAGGCGCTACGCAGAAGCGGAAACCCCAGCTCTTTATCCGGGTGCAGGACTGATAAATTCACATTTAATATATACGCTTAAGTCCGAAATTCGATTAATTTCGCTGCGCATAAATGATAACCAATGGCATTAATTAAATCGATCTCCGGTATCCGGGGCACCATCGGCGGACAACCCGGCCAGGGATTGACACCTATAGACGTTGTAAAGTTCACTGCAGCCTATGGCTCGCTCATCCTCGAACAGGACAAAGGCAAAAAGATAGTAGTGGGCCGGGACGGCCGTATTTCGGGCGCTATGGTGCGCAGCCTCGTAACGGCTACCCTTCAGGGATTGGGCTTCGAGGTGATCGACCTGGGCCTCAGCACCACACCCACCGTAGAAATGGCGGTGACCATGGCCGGCGCAGCAGGAGGCATTATCCTTACTGCCAGCCACAATCCCAAAGAATGGAATGCCCTGAAGCTGCTGAACCACGAAGGCGAGTTTATCAGCGCCGAAATGGGCGCCCAGGTTCTGGAGCGCGCTGAACAGGAAGCCATCCGCTTTGCAGAGATCAATAAGCTGGGTACCATTACGGAAGACGAGTCGTTCATGCAAAAGCATATCGATGCGATACTCGCGCATCCGCTGGTCGACGTGGCCGCGGTTAAAGCCAAGAGCTATAAAGTTATTGTCGATGCTGTCAACTCTACCGGCGCTGCTTATGTGCCGGCTTTGCTGTCGGCCCTGGGCGTAGAAGAGGTGACCGTACTGAACGGAGAGGTGACGGGTAACTTTGCGCACAATCCCGAGCCACTGCCCGAGAACCTGCGGGAGCTGTGCAATGAAGTGGCGAAAAGGAATGCCGACCTGGGCATTGCTGTAGACCCCGATGTGGACCGCCTTTGCTTTGTGTGCGAAGACGGCACGCCCTTCGGCGAAGAATATACCCTGGTGGCCGTAGCCGATTATGTGCTGGGACATACCAAAGGCAATACCGTATCCAACCTTTCTTCTACCCGCGCCCTCCGCGATGTTACCGAAAAGCATGGCGGCCGGTATTTCGGCAGCGCCGTGGGCGAAGTGAACGTGGTGAAGAAAATGAAAGAAGTCAATGCCGTGATCGGTGGTGAAGGCAATGGTGGTATCATCGATCCGCAGCTGCACTACGGCCGGGATGCGCTGGTGGGCATTGCGCTTTTCCTTACCCACCTTGCTAAATCGGGCAAGGGGATCGGCGCCCTGCGTAAGTCTTATCCTGACTATTTCATTTCCAAGAACAAGATCGAGCTGGACGAGACCATCGATGTAAAACATATTTTCGAAAAAATAAAGACGCGCTACAGCAAGCAGCCCATCAATACGGAAGACGGTCTTAAGATCGAGTTCGATACCGATTGGGTGCACCTGCGTACTTCCAATACCGAGCCGATCATCCGTATCTATTCTGAAAGCAATACGGAAACGACGGCAAGCAATATCGCGAAGCGTATCATGACGGATATCCGCGAGATCATGCAGGAGCGGTAGCCTTAACCTGTGCGGAATCCAGTAAGAGCTGCCCCGGGGCAGCTCTTTTTGTAAAAGAAATTTACGCATACCTTACCCGAATTTGTTCTAATTTTAGGCCCCGCCTTGGCCTTTTGGAAAGGCTTTTATTCAATAACAACCAATCCGTTTCATGCGGTATTCCTGAAAAATTAATTGTTTCACCCATTATGAAAGTAGCGGTAGTCGGCGCAACCGGCCTTGTAGGCAACACCATGTTGCGCACCCTTGAAGAAAGAAATTTTCCGGTAACGGAGCTTATCCCTGTAGCTTCAGAGCGATCGAAGGGTAAGAAGGTCCTGTTCAAGGGCAAGGAATATACCGTGGTCACCCTGCCGGAAGCTGTGGCTATGCGCCCCGATATCGCCCTGTTCTCGGCCGGCGGCGCTACCTCGCTGGAGTGGGCTGAAGCTTTTGCCGCTGTAGGTACCTATGTGATCGATAATTCTTCGGCCTGGCGTATGCATCCCGATAAGAAGCTGGTGGTGCCCGAGGTCAATGCTTCTGTGCTGAATAAAGAAGACCGCGTGATCGCCAATCCCAACTGCTCTACCATACAAATGGTCGTGGTGCTGAAGCCGCTCCACGATAAATATAAGATCAACCGTGTAGTGGTCAGCACTTACCAAAGCGTTAGCGGCAGCGGACAGAAGGGCGTGGACCACCTGATGTCGGAGCGGGAAAAGACAACGCACAAGCCGCTGTACCCTCATCCTATCGATATGAATGTATTGCCCCATATCGACGTGTTCCAGGATAACGGCTATACCAAAGAAGAGATGAAGATGATCCAGGAGACCCGGAAGATCATGGGCGACGACAGCATCCGCGTGTCGGCAACTACGGTAAGGGTACCGGTAATGGCCGGGCACAGCGAAAGCGTGAACATCGAGTTCAACCAGGATTATAACCTGGACGAGCTGCGCAGTCTGCTGTCAACTGCGCCGGGGATCGTGGTAATGGATGATCCGAAGAATAATGTTTATCCCATGCCTGTGCTGGCTGCCGGCAGGGACGAAGTATTCGTCGGCCGGCTGCGGCGCGATTTGTCCCGCGACAATACGCTGAATTGCTGGATCGTGGCCGATAACCTGCGCAAAGGTGCGGCGACCAATGCCGTGCAGATCGCGGAGTACATCGTGGCGCAGGGCTGGGTGTCTTAACTAATACAAAGTTGCCGGAAAGATCCATTCCGGCAACATTATCCTTTTTCTATCCTAATGCTTATTGCTATATCCCTCTCATGAACAAATTATACACTTTGCTGGCGGCGACCTTATTGCTGGTCAGTTGTGGCGATGACGACAAAAATGAAGACGTTGTCGGGCAGCCCAATAAGGACGGCTCTATAGAAACCGTCATCAGCGTTACTCATGCCGACAGCGTCGACCTGCTGACGACTACTCATAAGATATGGGTAAAGGGCGCCCTCTCCCAAACCTTTGTAACGACCGATACGCTGAAGTCGCTGGGCACCGAGCCTGTTAAAGACGACGACGGCAACACTTTGAGCACAAAGGATAAGAAGAAAGATTACGAAATCTACATCACGGTAAAATAAGGCGATGAAAAAAAGCAAAACGATCACCCTGGTGCTCATTACATCGGCCTTAGCCTCCTGCCATAAAGAGCAGCAACGCGGCGCCAGCGGCAGTTGGGACGAGAAGAAAGTATACATGCGGTCAGATACTACGGCTTCCTATACCCGCACCCATTACCACTCGGGCGTTGCCGGCGCCCTGCTCTGGTATTATGCCTTTCGCCCCTATGGCCGTTACAACGGCGGTCGTTACGACCATGCCGGCTATTACAGCGGCGGGCTCGGGCATGACGCCAACGTAGGTACCAACAGCACCAAGAATGCCATTATGCGCGGCGGCTTCGGAAGAGGAAGCTCTTCCGTCTCCTGACCATTAACCCTTGACCCTATGCAAAGGATCCGGATCACACCCAGGCATAACTGGGAAAAAGCAGTCGAGCAGCTGGGTTTCGGCTTTCATTCCACCAATGTACCTTACTGGGACGAAAGCGCGTACTACAGCTTCTCCATGGATGAAATACTACAGCTGGAAAGCGCTACGGCAGCTCTTTGGGAGCTATGCCTTAATGCGGTACAGTTCGTTATTGATACACGGCAATATGCCAAATTTCACATACCCGATTGGTTTGTGCCCGAGATCGAGCGCTCCTGGAACGACGACCATCCTTCGATATACGGGCGCTTCGACCTGGCTTACAACGATCAGGGAGAGATCAAGCTCCTGGAATTTAATGCAGATACGCCGACGAGCCTTTACGAGGCCGCTATCGTGCAATGGTACTGGTTGCAGGACTTCGATAAAAACAAAGATCAGTTCAACAGCATTCATGAGAAGCTGGTCGACTACTGGGGCTACCTGAAGCAATATCTACTGCCGGGCAAGCTGCATTTCACTTGTGTCAAAAGAAGCCTGGAAGACCTGACGACTACGGAGTACCTGCGCGATTGCGCCATACAGGCCGGCATCGATACCCACCTGGTCTTTATCGACGATATTGGCTGGGATGATGACCGCAAAGTATTTGCCGACCTGGAAGATGAAGGGATTAAGAACATCTTCAAGCTGTATCCTTATGAATGGATGGTGCAGGATGCTTTTGGCAAAAGGATACTGGAAGATCGTAACAAAGCCTTGTGGATAGAACCAGCCTGGCGCATGATCCTTTCCAATAAAGCCATCCTGCCCATACTCTGGCACCTGTATCCCGGCCATCCGCTCTTGCTGAAAGCCTACTTTGATCAGGGCGACCTGGTCAGCTATGCCCGAAAGCCCATCCTGTCGCGGGAAGGCGCCAATATATCGCTGGTAAAGCAAGGCCGGCAGCTGCAGCAGACCGGTGGGGAATATGGCGCAGAAGGCTATGTTTACCAGGATCTCTGCGAGCTGCCCGCTTTCGAGGGCCAATACCCCGTGATCGGTAGCTGGATCATAGGTCAGCAGCCCGCGGGGATAGGGATCAGGGAAAGCGATGGCCTGATCACCAGCAACACCAGCCGCTTTATTCCGCATCTCATTCAACCATAACCAAAACGATCATGGCACAGCTTTCTGTTAATTACATCGAGTTCAGCTGCCGGAATATCCCGGCGATTAAAGCCTTTTACGAAGCCGCTTTCGGCTGGACTTTTACCGACTACGGACCCGACTATACTGCTTTTAATGATGGTAAGCTGGATGGTGGCTTTTATCACAACGCGGAACATACGCCGGGCGGTCAACCGCTGGTGATCCTGTATACCGAAGCCCTGGAAGCCGCCCGGGAAAAGGTGAAAGCCAGCGGAGGAACCATAGCAGAAGATATTTTCGCCTTTCCCGGCGGCCGGCGCTTTCATTTTGCAGATCCCGATGGTAATGTGCTGGCCGTATGGAGCGATAAGGAATGAGGGTGCTCCGGGGATAAAGTTTAAACTCATTAACTTTGCCGGGCTTCCCGTGAAGCCGAAACTTTACAAAGACGAGATACTACAGGTATCTAACTATACAACTATTCTTTTTAATGAGCACGATTAAGCCTTTCCTGAGCCTCAGCGGCCTGGAGCCTCTTATAGTAAGGCCTGAGACCAATTTCATCAACGTAGGAGAGCGCACGAATGTAACCGGCTCCAAGAAGTTTGCCCGGCTGATACGCGAAGAGCAGTATGAAGAAGCCCTGAGCGTGGCCCGCCAGCAAGTGGAAAGCGGCGCCCAGGTGCTCGATATCAACATGGACGATGCCTTGCTCGACGGGATAAAGGCCATGACCACCTTCGTCAACCTGGTGCAGAGCGAGCCCGACATCGCGCGTATCCCCATCATGCTGGATTCTTCTAAGTTCGAAATTATCCGGGCCGGGCTGAAATGTATCCAGGGAAAGTGTATCGTGAACTCTATCTCGATGAAAGAGGGAGAGGAAAAGTTCATTAAAGAAGCCCGTATCTGCAGGGCCTTCGGCGCAGCCGTTATTGTAATGGCTTTCGACGAGGTGGGCCAGGCCGACACGAAAGACCGCAAAGTGGAGATCTGCCACAGGGCCTACAAGATACTGACGGAGCAGGTAGGCTTTCCGCCCCAGGACATTATTTTCGACCCCAATATATTCGCCGTGGCGACCGGTATCGAAGAGCATAACAACTATGCTGTCGACTTTATCGAAGCTACGCGCGAGATCAAGCGGCTGATGCCCCTGGCCAAAGTCAGCGGCGGCGTCAGCAATGTATCCTTCTCTTTCCGCGGCAACGATCACGTGCGGGAAGCCATACACAGTGTTTTCCTTTACCATGCCATTAAAGCGGGCATGGATATGGGTATCGTGAATGCCGGGCAGCTGGTGGTCTACGATGAGATAGAGCCGCAGCTGCGACAGCTGTGTGAAGATGTGCTGCTGAACCGGAACAATGAAAACAACGAGGCGACGGAAGCGCTTATCGCTTTTGCCGAGACGGTAAAGGCCAAAGGCAAAGAGATCGTAAAGGATGAGACCTGGCGCAAGTCGTCTGTGGAAGAGCGGCTGAAACACTCGCTGGTCAATGGTATTACCGATTATATCGACGAAGATACCGAAGAAGCCCGCGTTAAATATGACAAGCCGCTGCAGGTGATCGAAGGTCCGCTGATGGACGGCATGAATGTCGTAGGCGACCTCTTCGGCAGCGGTAAGATGTTCCTGCCTCAAGTGGTGAAAAGCGCCAGGGTAATGAAGAAGAGTGTGGCTTACCTGCTGCCCTTCATCGAGCAGGAGAAGCTGGATAATCCCAATGCGCAGCAGGGCGGCGCCGCCAGGATACTGATGGCTACTGTAAAGGGCGATGTACACGATATCGGCAAGAACATCGTCGGCGTGGTGCTTGGCTGTAATGGCTACGACATTATCGACCTGGGTGTAATGGTACCTGCTGATAAAATACTGGATGAGGCGGAAAAGCATAAGGCTGATATTATCGGCCTCAGCGGCCTCATTACCCCTTCGCTGGATGAAATGGTGCACGTGGCGGCAGAAATGAGCCGCCGTGGTATGAAGCAGCCCCTGCTTATCGGTGGCGCTACCACTTCGCGCATGCATACAGCGGTAAAGATTGCGCCCGGCTATGAGCATGGTGTGATCCACGTGCTGGACGCCTCGCGCAGCGTTACCGTTGCCGGCCAGCTGCTGAGCGAGCAAACCAAAGCCGGCTTCCTGGGCGGCATAAAAGAAGAGTACGAGCAATTGCGGGAAGATTTCAACAGCAAGCGTTCAGTAAAGCAGTACATCAGCTACGAAGAGGCTGCAGCTAACCGCATGCCCATCGACTGGAGCACCTTTAGCCCGGTTAAACCTTCGTTCACGGGGCCAAAGGTGCTGCGCCATGTAGACCTGAACGAAATAAGGCCTTATATCGACTGGACGCCCTTCTTTATTTCATGGGAAATGAAAGGGAAGTTCCCGGCCATCCTCAGCGACGAGCATGCCGGTAAGGAAGCCACCCGGCTGTACAACGATGCCAATGCTATGCTGGATACCATCATTGCAGAAAACTGGCTGCAGGCACATGGTGTAGTCGGCTTCTGGCCGGCGGCGGCAACAGGCCCCGATACCATTACGTTGTACAAGGAAGATGGCAGCGAGCTGGAACGCCTGGAAATGCTGCGGCAACAGATCAAGAAAGCAGCGGGGCAGCCGAGCTTCTCGCTCGCTGATTTTGTGAAGCCCGCGCGGCAGCCGGAAGATTATATGGGGGCATTTGCCGTAAGCATTGCCGGTATTGAGCCTCATATTAAGCGATTTAACGAAGCCCTCGATGACTACAACAAGATATTGCTGCAGGCCCTGGCCGACCGGCTGGTCGAGGCCTTTGCCGAGTACCTGCACCTGAAGGTGCGTAAGGAATACTGGGGTTATGCCAAAGATGAGGCGCTGGGGCAGGAGGCGCTGATCAAAGAGACTTACCAGGGCATACGACCCGCGCCGGGCTACCCGGCCTGTCCCGACCATACGGAAAAGAACAAGCTGTTTGCGTTGATGCAGGTGAAGGAGAATACAGGTATCGAGCTTACCGAGCACCTGGCCATGTACCCGGCCGCTTCGGTGTGCGGCTGGTACTTCTCCCATCCGCAAAGCATTTATTTCGGCGTCGGTAAGATCAATGAAGACCAGTTCCAGGATTACCTGTCGCGGAAAGGCATGCCTGAAGCCGGTTTGCGGAAATGGCTGCAGCAGAACATGGAGTAAAACCCTTCCAACGAATAAAAAGACAATGATCAAAGTTACCAAAGTAACGGAGGGGACGGCTTTAGCACAGGCCCTGACGATAAGGGACACCGTTTTTGTACAGGAGCAGGGTTGCCCAGCCGACCTGGAGCACGAGCACGACGACATCGCCGTGCATTTTCTTGCTGCCATTAATGGCATCCCGGCAGGCGCTGCCCGCTGGCGCCGTACCGAAGCCGGGTTCAAGCTGGAGCGCTTTGCCGTACTACCGGCTTTCAGGGGCAAGGGTATTGCTACTGCGCTCATCTCTGCCGTGCTGGCCGACCTGCCGCCGGAAGCCACTTACATTTATTTACATGCGCAGGCCGATGCGGTACCGGTGTATGAGCAGAACGGATTTGCCAAAAGCGGGGACGCCTTTGAAGAAGCCGGGATACGGCACTTTAAGATGATAAAGGTCCCTGCATAAAATCTTCCTTGCATTGTTGCTGATCTGCAGTTGCATTTAATTTAGCCTTTCTTTAGTAAATGGCTGGTGCTGAAGCCTAAATAATTGGTAATTGCGCCAGGCAGGGTTTTATCTGCTCTATATTCGCCGTGGATAAAACAACATACTGTATGAAAAAGTTATCGGTCTTTTTATTGCTCGCCGCGTCCACTGCAAGCTACGCGCAGTCCCCCCTGCGGTTTGGCGTAAAAGCAGGGGCCAATATCTCGCACATGGGCATATCCAACAGTGATATCAGCCTGGGTTCTCTTAAAAATTCCTTCGGGCCCGGATTCTATGCCGGTGGCCTGCTGGAAATATCAGGCCCCGCAGGGTCCAAGCTTAAGGGCCAGGTAGAAGCCCTGTACTCCTTTCACAATGTAAAGAATACCTATACACTTTCAGGAATAGAGACGGTCAATAAGAGCACGCTTCACCAGATCTCCGTGCCCCTGATGATCCGTTATTTTCCTATTCCTTCTCTAAGCTTCAATGCCGGCGCCTCTGTAAACTTCAACCTGGCCAGCAAAACCAAGGTAGATGGAAGAACCTATGACCACGGCGACCTGAACGATCTGCAAACCCTGCAGGTGGGTGTACTGGTGGGCGCCACCTATTACATTTACAAAGGCTTTTTTGTCGATGCCCGCTACAATTATTATTTCGGCAGTGTGTATAAGAAAGACGGCGACAACGATCCCGGCTATCGCCTGAGTGCAATACAAGTGGGCCTGGGCTATAAGTTCAGGTATTGAGCGTAAATATTTGTAAGCAAAGGAGCAGTCAAGTTTTGAAAACTTGACTGCTCCTTTGCTTTTGAAATAGCATTCAAAAATGAACAATACCAGCTTTCGCAATATTGGTTGTCATTAATCGTTTTAAAGGCTGATCGATGAACTTTAGACGATGAGCATTGTGGCGCTTAAATTCTATTATCCCGTTTTTTTGACCGGTTTATGCGCAGGGATGCTATTGGGCCCGACCCTGCCTGTTGCTGCACAAAGACCTAAAGTGCATACGGCCATAGAAGCCCTGGTGGCGGGAAAGTTGCCCATCTTCTCAGTAAAAGGAACGCCGTTCGGGATATGGGGCAGCGCAGGCCTCAGCCTGGTCAATATCGTGGAAGGCATGGAGGAAAATGCCCTGGCACTGCGTAACCGGATCAGCTTCCAGCTGGATTTTACCCGTTACAATATACAAGGCTATGGCCCTTTTACCGTGGACAGGGCGGGCCTGGTGGTGAATCCCGAAGTTATGTTCTCTACAGCAAGGGAACGGCTGAAGTGGATGGCGGGTATCGGCGTGGAGTGGAGCAACTATTTCGTGGCGCAGCTACAGCAGGGTAATGGCATTGTCGACAATGACCTGATCGATCGTTCGCGGAGGCAGCTGCTTCCTTTTGTTTCAGGAGGGATACAATACAATCTGCGGCACGACTTTTGCGTGCAGATCTTCCTGCGCCAGATGCTGCTCGACGTCTTCCGGGAAAATACCGCGCTTTACTTCGGCAGCGGTAACGATAAGCCTGATCTCGTGCTGAACCAGCAGGCTACTTATTTCGGTTTCGGTTTGTCTTATTTCTTCGGACCGGGAAGGGAAGACTAGGAAGCAGGTTTGCCGGGGCTTCGTCACATTGCACGCAGCTGGCCGGTCGGGACGCGCGGCGGCTTAAACGGCCGGCTGTGTAGAAAAAAGGTCGCCAATATGTTGGCAACCTTTTTATATCATTTGTTTATTCTTCTGTAGCTGCGGTGCGGCTTTTGCGGTACCAGATATAGCCTACGGTACCCATAAACAGGAGCGGAATGGATGCGAGATAAACGATGCCGCTGTTCAAGCCCTGTGCGCTGCTGGCGCCAAGCCCTGCGGCGGTTTGCGTACATACTGAACAACCCTGCGCTATCGCCTCCTGGTAAGCGCCTGCCAGCAATGCGGCTGCGAGTAGACCTGTCTTTTTCATCGGGACAAAGGTAGGCAAAAAGGCTATGGCCGCAAAATGCTTTCCGGCTTAGAGCAGTGCTTTCACCACATTGTACACGACTTTAGGCTTACCCAGCGTATAGAAGTGCAGGATAGGGACTTTCTGGGCCAGCAGCTCCCGGCACTGGGCAATCAGCCATTCGGTGCCCACCTGCTCGCAATCCGCATCCGTCTTGCACTTCAGCATCTCGTTGGTAAACTCCTGGGGAATATCCACATGAAATATGCTGGGGATCATGCTTAGCTGCTTTTTATTGGTCAGGGGTTTAAGCCCGGGTACGATGGGCACATGGATATTGGCGCTCTTGCAGTTCTCCACATATTTAAAATAGCAGTTGTTGTTGAAGAACATCTGGGTGGTGACATAGTCGGCGCCGGCGGCGATCTTCTGCTGGAGGTAATGCAGGTCGAGTTCCATATTGGCCGCTTCGAAATGCTTTTCGGGATAACCGGCTACGCCGATGCAAAAATCCGTTTTGCCTGCATCTACAATGTCTTCTTCCAGGTAGCGGCCTTCGTTGAGGTTGACTACCTGTTGTACCAGCTCTACAGCATAGCGGTGCCCCTGCGGATGCGGCGTGAAGAACTTTTCATTGCCGGGTGAATCTCCCCGCAGCGCGAGCACATTGTCTATGCCCAGGTAGTGCAGGTCAATGAGCGCATTCTCGGTTTCTTCTTTGGCAAAGCCGCCGCAAATAAGATGCGGCACGGCATCCACGCGATAGCGGTTCATGAGCGCGGCGCAAATACCGACAGTGCCGGGGCGTTTGCGGATCTCGATGCGGTCAAAGCTGCCGTCAGGACGCCTTTTATAAGTCTGCTCGGCGCGATGATAGGTAACGTTGATGAAAGAAGGCTGGAACTCCATCAGCGGATCCAGGTTGTTGAAGATGTTGTCGATGCTTTTGCCTTTTACCGGCGGTAATATTTCAAAAGAGATGAGCGGCTTGGTAGCGCCGGCAAGGTGTTCCGTTACTTTCATCGGAAAATAGAATAAACAGTTTTTAGTAAATATGGTGCTTAAACAGGTTGCAAAGGTAAACAACAAGCGTTATCCCTGTGCAAGAGAATGGCAAAATATAGGCCGGGCGGCGCAATGCCTTGCCCGGGAAAGGATAGCGGAAAAACAATGAGGGACCCTGCCCGGGGCGGGCGGCTTACGGCGCGATTCCGGAGGAACAACTCAGGTCTCTTAGTCGGCGAGCTTCTTGCTGAGCGCTTCTTTTTCTTCCAGGCAATGATTGTATTTCTCCAGCAGCTCATAATACTTCTCCTTCCACTTGGGAAGATACTCCTCGCCCGGGTCGTCGATAACAGGTTTCTGATTGTAGCTCTTGAATTCTTCAACTTCGATGCCGAATACTTCATGAAGCCTGTCGAGAAAATTATCCGTTACCGGCTCTTTCCTGTTTTCGACATTGGAGATATAGGCGTGGGTATAACCCATTAGTTTGCCGAAGGCGACCTGGGTTAATTTCTTCTCTTTTCTAAACTTTTTAACGTCAATCATCAACAGAGCTTATAAATAAATATCTAAACAATTAGCAGTTAATGTAACTTACATTTATATACATTTGCTTTATGCTTAAAACATGCGAATTGAATGCAGTATGTAAAGATAATTGAAAATACTACAAATGTATCAATAATGGGACAACTGAAGTACAATATCAGGGAAAGGCTGGACAAGCTTACCCGTAAAGAGCATGAAATGATAATGCGGCGGCTGCTGGAAGCCATACAGCCCGCATCGCGCAGCACCTTCTACCGGTGGATCAATACCGAAGCTGAAGCGGCTTTCCAGATCCCATACACCAAGCAATTAAAGATTGCTGCACTATTGGGATGTACCATAGACGAGCTGATGACAACGGCATAAGATCGCGTACAGGATATGCGATTGGGGTCTGGAGACAGCGCATAGTAGGCTATAAAGGCCTTTTTCTCAGGATAAAGTTTCTTGCTGCAGGTAGGGAAAAATAAGGGTAATGATTGTGCCGGTACCATCGGTGGTATTGCTCATCTCGAGCGAGGCCTGGTGTCCCGATTGCCCCGATAATATTGCCAGGCGCTCCCTAATGATCTGTGTCGACAAAGATTTTTTACCCGGCTGTGTTCTCTCTTTCCTGATGCCGCCGCCATTATCTGTGATCACACAATGCAGCAAAGGCCCTTTCTTATCGATAGCGATGATTATCTTCAGCCGTTCGGTTTGTGCCAGCCCGTATTGGATCGCATTTTCGGCAAAGGGCTGCAGCAGCATGGGTAGTATATATATCGTATCTTCTTCATAGCCATCATAAAGGCGTATGGTGTAATCAAAGGCATTTTCAAAGCGAAGCTGTTGCAGGGCCAGGTAGGCGTTAAGGGCTTCGATCTCTTCATGCAGCGGCACGAAGTCTTCCCTGGAATTTTCGAGGCTGGTGCGCAGAAGCCTCGAAAAATGGCCGAGGTAGGCGCCTGCTTTTTCATACTCGTGATGGTATACCTGGCTTTGCAGTACTGCAAGGGTATTGAAGATGAAGTGCGGCTCCATCTGGGTACGCAGCAGGCGCTGCTCCAGCGCGATCTTATTCCGCTCGGCCTCCAGCTGCTGCTTCTCCGATCTCAATCTGCGCTGCCGAACCAACAGCAGCAGCGCGATCACAACAATAGTAACCAGTAAAGCAACCAGTATTGTGATCAGCAGAAAGGTATTCTTCTTCCGAAGCTCACTCTTTGTCGCCGCATTGACCCGGTTAAGCGCCTCAATGTTCTTTTTCTTATCAGCCAGGTCGTACTCTGATTCAATAGAAGCAAACATTTCCAGGCGTTGTTTATTATAGATATCCGAAGACAGGGAGTCGAACAGGCCCAAGGCACGCAGGGCCTCTTTCCGGTCGCCGTACAGGGTAAGGTACTGTGCCCTGTGAAAGGCGTAGTCGTTATCTGCGTTAGACCAGTCCGGGTTGCTCCGTCCGAGTCTCTGCGCCATGTTGTAATAATAAGCCGCCTCTTTTTTATGGCCAAGGAGGGTATGGCATCCCAGGTTTACATAGATATAGAAAGTGCTATCAGCTATGCTTCCCGGTTGTGGTGGCGATAAATAGTGAAGAGCGCTGTCGTATTGCTGTATCGCAAAGAAATAACTGGATTGCAGGCTCCTGATCTGTGGTCTGATGGCTTCATAGGCCGGAGCGTTTGCCTGAAGCACTGCCTCATCAACGTATTTCCTTGCTGAATCGAACTGTTTCATTTGCGTGTGGATCTGGAACAGCTCCACTACGGGCCGTATACGCATATAGGGGCTGATATCGGCGGTGTCATTTTCCTTCATCAGCCGGTACGCTTCCCGGGCGAAGCGAAGCGCCTGTTCATGCTGATCGCACAGGGAGTTGCTGGCTGCGGCGCTATAGAATATCTGAGCCTTTGCAGAAAAGCTGAAAAAGGTATCCGCCCCCGGAAGCAGAAGGAGCGCAGCAGCCTGTGTGGCATAGCGGTTAGCAGTAAACATACTCTGCCCGATATTGCGGAGATTCATGCCCAGGATGCTGTAGCACCGGATCAGAGGCTTCTGCCATTGCTGATGCGCCTCAAAGAAAGGCAGTATCTTTTCTGAATAGGCGATAGCAGAATCCGGCTGACCCGCGGCACCGAACAGGTTGGCCAGCTCCAGCTGTATCATGGCATGGGTGGCCGAATCGCTTTGAAAAGGAAAAGCGCGAGATAGCTGAAGATAGGCGTTCTTCAAAGGATTGAAAGCTTTAGGGTCGTTCATATCGATCCTGATCTCGTATAAGCTGTCGCAAACACGTAGCGCCTTAGGGTTAACTGTCTCTTCAAAAGATTGCTGCCCGTGGAATGTATGATTGCAGGAGGATAATGCGAAAAAGAACAGCAATCCCGCTTGCAGAAATAAAACCCATTTGTTCATAAGGTAGGAGGGTATAGAAGTTATTCAGAAATTGCTTTGATCACTGCATCCCGTTTCCTGACGGCCACCGGGATTTCTGCGCCGTTCTGCATAATCAGATAACCATCTTTATGGTATTTACGGACCATACGATGGTTGACCAGGTAGGATTGGTGTGTACGGGTAAACCAGGAAGCCGGCAGTAACGTTTCATACTCCTTTATGGAACGGGTTACCAGCTCTTTCCGGTTATCGGCAAAGTAGAAAGTAGTATAGCCGGCATTCCCTTCACAGTAGACAATCTCGCTGAAATAGGCTACAGTCAGGTATTGCTGGGAGCGCAGAGCAATACGACCGTCGGCGGCATGGTCCCTTGAAGACAGGTGATCGATGGTGATCGCCAGCCGCTCCGGGCCGGGTTCTTTTGCCCGGGCAGCTTTGTTCAGCGCCCCATAGAGTTCTCCGGTATCGACAGGCTTCAGCAGGTAATCGAGAGCCCCGAATTTGATCGCCCTGATCGCATACTCGTTATAAGCCGTTATGAAAATGACCTGGAAGGAATGGCCCTGTGGAAGCGCCTGCAAAAGATCAAAGGCATTACCATCTTTTAATTCGATATCGAGCAGCACGATATCGGGTCGTGTGGTTGCGAGCAATACCCCGGCCTCGCTGATTCTGCCGGTTGAGCCTGCTATTATATGATTACTCCCTGCTGCGATTAAAGCTTCCAGATGCCGGCATATCGCCGGGTCATCGTCGATGATCAGAATTCTTGCCATGGTCTGGAGTTCGGTGTGCCGTTCTTTACTGCATATTAAGACAAATCTGGGAAATTCTATAACGAATCTGGGAATGCGCTCCTGTCGCCATCCTTTCCCTGCTATTTTCGGATAGCTAAATAAAAGACAAAGACAGCTTAGGAAACGTTGGGGGCCAAAGATGATGCAGCAATATCAGTGCATCCGACTGACTGTTATACAAACCGGGCGGGCAGATTGGTAAACTCCCGCTTGAATGAACAGGAGCTGCAATGCAAATTTGATGATTCCGTTTATGTTCCCTTGCTCCTCTGAAGCATCAAACGATATGTTTTGACGATTTAGCCGCTTGCCTAAAGGGCGGATAATAAATGCGGAGGCAAACGTGCCTGTACACGTAAAATGGCAGCGCAAAATCTTATGCGACAATACGAGTAGTTAAAATGAAAGAACATGAAAAAGAAAAAAGTAAGTATCACTGGACTTAAGCTTCAGAAAGTAATTATTGCTGACCTGAATAGCGCAACAAAGGGAATAATTATCGGTGGAGGACCCTTGCAAACCGTACTGTACACCAATTGCCAATCGTGTCAGGATGAAAGTATAACGGACCATTGCGTACCCAGAGTCACTTTGGTCGGCCAATGTAGCGTTTCTCCCAGCGAATGTGTCCGATGCAACACCGTCACGTTCTGTGACTGGGGTTAAGCTGAATTGGACCTGTGCTTCTAATTGCAAGGCTATATTTGGTGCCGGCTGGATTTGTCTCGTTCTACCTGATAAGCATTTACAGCCCACAGGTTCGTTTCACACGAGAATGGACATGTAGTACAGAAGTCGGCAGATATGAAAGAGAAGTATCCAGACCATCAAAAAAGCAGCGCATGAATGCGCTGCTTTTTTGATGATACCGGACTTCGGAAAAAAATCAAGTATCTTCAGCACACAGCGGTGCCGGACTTCCTGCTTCCGCGTCAACTTATCGGCGAAAAGACAGGCAACCTGGTTAAATATAAACCTCTTGTTCGGTTCTCAATTAATATCATTAACTTGTCCGTAAATTAGGTTGCATGCTGTTTCCAGCAGCGATACCGATAGCAGGTCACACCGTTCATTTTCTTCGGGAACGGTACGCCGATTGATCCGGGCGTAACAGGATCGTAGCCCAAACACGCTAAACGATGAAAAAAATAAAGCTGAACACCAAGCATCCGCCACCGAATCAGGAAGAAAATGCCACATCCCGGCGATAGATTCCCTGCACCGGCAATAATACAACAAGCCATTCCGATAAACTTTCCGTAACGCATCGCTGCGCAACATTGTCTGCATACGACTGATGCGGCGATGGTGCTACGGCATCGCTGCAATGGCGCGATAGATACAGGAAATCCTGTATTTTGAAGTACCAGGGAATTCCGGATTAGAAAAACGCTGATCTTTGAGTCCGGGACCATGACCAATGGACTTCAGGCCTGGCCCTGCTCTTTGCCTTACCGGCGATACGATGGGATTATTGCCTGATGCGGAACGGGTGATTTCCCCCAAATTTGGCTTCTGCTGCATTCCGGCAGGTCTGAAAATCGTATCTTCATCATTCGCCCCATACCATCCGAATGGATGGTATGTGAAATAAAAATTTGTGAAAGTTAAATTATATAAATTGATAGCTTCGTAACTAGTTTCAAATTTGAAGGTTTAAACCAATCACTATGCTTCAACATTTTTCAAACATACTGTTGCGCACGCCACTGCAAAGCCTTAAGCTGTCGTACCGGCCGCTGTCGGGGACCAGCCCCATTTTCCAGGAAGGACTTTACCTTTCTTCACCGGAATACTGGAACGAGTTCCTGAAACGCGATGAGCTGAAAGGGAAGGATAAGGAAAAGCTGGAGCTCAGCTTTGCCAAATACTGGCTGCGCAGCTGCTCCCGCTGTACTCCCTACGGCACTTTTGCAGGCAGCCTTATGGTACCGGTAACTGATGAGGATACGAATATTACCCTGGCCGACAACAGCACCCATATGCGCCGGCTGCGGCTCGACATGAACTATCTGTCGGGCATTATACAGATGCTGGAACAGCAACCGGAGCTACAGGAGCAGCTGAAGTTCTATACCAACAACAGCCTGTATGAGCTGCCTGATGGCTTTCGCTATGCGGAATATACGATCGACAACAATACCCGCAGCTACCATTTGACTTCTATTGAGAAAACAGACTATATCAAAGCGGTGCTGGAACGCGCGCAGCAGGGAGCCGGCATCAGCGGGCTGGCTATGCTGATCCGCAGCATGGAGGATGTAACGGAAGAAGAAGCCCGCGAATTTATCCTCAGCATGATCCAGTCCCAGCTGCTGATCTCGGAGCTGGAGCCTTGTGTTACCGGTAAGGAGCCTCTGGACCAGCTTATCGACCAGCTGCAGGCCTTTACCGGGGTAGAAGAAGTGCTGTCGAAGCTGAAAGAGATACAGGCCATGATCCGTGAGCCTAAGGAAGGCGTGGCCTATCTCCGGGAGATTGAGCAACGGCTGAAAGACCTCGGCCTGGCCCTTGAAGTGCCTAAGAATACGCTGCAGACCGATCTCTATCTTTCCGTTGCCCAAAACTCGGTGAGCAAAGACCTGATCGAAGCCGTAGTGAAGCAAGCAGAAGAGCTTACCGTGCTGGCACGCCAGGGAAAGAACGGCGAGCTGGAAGATTTCAAGAAGAATTTCTTTAACCGTTACGAAGAAGGAGAAGTGCCCCTGGCCATTATTCTTGACGCCGATCTCGGTCTTGGCTATGCAGGAGTAAGAGACGAATCGGCCGGCGGCGGTCCCCTGGTCGATGATATCGGCTATGCCGGCGGCGGTGGCGGTGGCGGCGAGTTTGACTACCTTCAGCAATACACGCTGGGCAAATACAACGATTACCTGAAGCACAAGAAACCCTTCATCGAGCTCAAGCCCGAAGAGCTGAAAGAATTTGAAGGCCGCATCGCTTCCTTCCGCTTTGCCAACAGCATCCATGTGATGGGCAGCCTGATGAAGAAGGACGGACAGCTGGATCCCGAACATTTTTCCTTTGACCTTTCCGGTATGGGCGGTCCGTCGGCGGGCAACCTGCTGGGACGCTTTACCTCGGGCAGCGATGCGCTGCGCGATTTTACCCGCAAAGTGCTGAAAGCGGAAGAAACCGAACATAAAGATGCCTTATACGCCGAGATCGCGCACCTGCCTCAGGCCCGCATCGGCAATATCCTGCTGCGCCCTGTATTGCGCGGATACGAAATCCCTTACATCGGCAAGTCCGGGATCGATACGGAGCACCAGATCCCTGTCGAAGACCTGATGGTGAGCGTACGCAACAACGAAGTGATCCTGCGCAGCAAAAAACACAATAAAAGAGTGATCCCCAGGCTGACGACCGCGCATAACTTTGGCTACCGCAGCCTGCCGGTCTATAAATTCCTTTGCGACCTGCAGACCCAGGGACTCTCCTATGCCGGTGTATGGGACTGGGGCAACCTCGCGGCGCTGAAGCACCTGCCCCGCGTGGTGTACAAAGATCTGATCCTGTATAAAGCCACCTGGAAGGTTGAGGAGAAAGATATAAAGGATATGCCGAAGGAAAAGGAAGCCCAGAAAGCCTTCCTGAACAAGTGGCGCGAAGAAGCCAATATCCCGCAGCAGGTGGTTTATAAAGAAGGAGACAACGAGCTGCTGCTCGATTTCGGCGAGGAAGCCGGCATCGAATTGTTCCTGCATTACCTGAAGCGTTACAAGAACATTACGATCGAAGAATTCCTCTTTACGGAAGAGAACTGCATTGTAACCGATGGCGAAGGCAATCCCTTTACCAACGAGGTGATCATTCCGCTCAGCCGCGAACCGAAGAAAGAGGAAGCAGCGCCCGCTGGTAAGCCAAAGAAGGGACAAGAGAAAAAAGAAGCTGCCGTGGAGCCTGCCGCTGCTACGGAGCCCCTGGCTATCGCCGCAACCGCAGGTAACGTACAGAAGAAATTCACACCCTTCAGCGAATGGCTCTATTTTAAGATCTATTGCGGTACCAAAACGGCAGAAAAGGTGCTGAAGGAAAACCTGCTGCCTTTTATAGAGTCGGGCCTGGAGGAACAATTGTTTGAGAAATTTTTCTTTATCCGCTACCGCGACGACTTTTCGCATCTCCGGTTCCGTTTTTATAATAGCGACCCCGACAGGCAGCTGGCGGTGCAGAAGCAGCTCATGCTTTGCCTGCAGCCCCTGCTCGACAGCGGCATGATCGACAAGGTATCGGTCGACACCTATTCCCGTGAGCTGGAGCGCTACCACCATGAGTTTATCGAAGACGCCGAATTGTTGTTTCACAACGACAGCCTTGCTATCCTGCGATTCATCAATTTGCTGGAAGGCGCTGAGGGCGAGCAGTACCGCTTCCTCTTTGCAATGCGGGGCATCGATATCCTGCTGAGCGACTTCGGCCTGGAGCTGGAAGATAAAACCGAGCTGGCCCGCCAGATACAAAGCGGGTTCTTCAGGGAGTTTGGCGGACAGGCGCCTTTGCAGAAGTTGCTGAATGATAAATACCGCAAGCATCAGAAAAGCATTTTTCAGCACATGGACCCTTCTAAGGATGTGGAGAACGAGATCGACGAGGCCGTGGCCCTGTTTGCCATCCGCTCCGAAGAGAATGCGCCGGTAATCCAGCGCATGAAGGAAAAGCTGAAGGGCGCCGACAGCCGTAAGCTGTTCTTCGAGCTGCTGCCCAGCTATATCCACATGTACATGAACCGGCTGTTCGTAGCCCAGCAACGGAAATACGAGCTGGTGATCTACCACTTCCTGGAAAGATATTATTCATCACAACTGAGCATACAAAAAAAAGGAAAAACTGATGCCGTTCACCGTTTACAGACAACTTGATGCGATGGATTGCGGGCCTACCTGCCTGCGTATGGTAGCCAAGCATTACGGCAAGAACTACTCCCTGGAATACTTAAGAGAACAATCCTTTATTACCCGGGAAGGGGTAAGCCTGCTGGGTATCAGCGAAGCAGCGGAAAAGATCGGGTTTCGTACCCTTGCCGCGAAGATATCCTTTGCCCAGCTCGACGATGAGGCTACCTTGCCCTGCATCCTTCACTGGAACCAGAGGCACTTTGTTGTACTGCCCCCGCAGAACTATGACCGCAATAAAAAGAATGATAAGATACTGGTGGCCGATCCCGGCCACGGGCTGGTAAAGGTAGATCGCGAAACCTTCCTGCGCAGCTGGCTGGGAGACGGCAAAGAGGGGATCGTGCTGATGCTGGAGCCCACTGAAAATTTTTACCTGTCGAAAGAAGACCAGAAGGATACGAAGGGATTCAAATTCCTGTTCAGCTACCTGCGGCCCTACCGGAAGTTTGTGCTGCAGCTCTTTCTCAGCATCCTGGTGGCCAGCGTGCTGTCGCTGATCACGCCCTTCCTTACACAAGGACTGGTCGACTACGGTATCAATCATCAGAACCTGGGATTCGTGTACCTGGTGCTGATCTCGCAGCTGGTGCTCTTTGCCGGCAGCACGGCCATCGAAATGATACGCAGCTGGATCATGCTGCATATGAACAGCCGGATCAATATCAGCATTATCTCCGACTTCCTGATCAAGCTGATGAAGCTGCCTATACGTTTCTTCGATACCAAGATGATCGGCGACATCCATCAGCGTATCGGCGACCACAGCCGTATCCAGAGCTTCCTTACCGGTACAACCCTATCGACCCTGTTCTCGTTTGTGAACCTGTTTGTCTTTACGATCGTGCTGGCCATATACAGCCTTAAGATCCTGCTGGTGTTTGCTGTCTTCAGCATCGCGTCTATCGCCTGGATCGTATTCTTCCTGAAGAAAAGGAGAGAACTGGATTATAAGCGTTTCCAACGCATGAGCGATAACGAGAACGTCCTGTTTGAACTCATCACCGGTATGCAGGAGATCAAGCTCAACAATTGCGAGACCCCCAAACGCTGGGAATGGGAAAAGGTGCAGGCCAAGCTGTACAAGATCAGCGTGCAGGGCCTGGCACTGGGTCAGTACCAGCAGGTGGGCTCGGTGTTTTTTAACCAGCTGAAGAATATCCTCATCTCTTACATCAGCGCGAGAGAAGTGATGAGCGGCAATATGAGCCTGGGTATGATGCTTTCGGTAAGTTACATCATCGGGCAGATGAACAGCCCGCTGGATCAATTACTCGGTTTTGTGCAGGCGGCACAGGATGCCAAGATCAGCCTCGACCGTCTTGGTGAGATCCATAACCGCGAAGAAGAAGAGCTGGAAGGGTTGGTGGCTTTATCGCCGATGGAAAAGAAATCGGACAGCATCCTTCTGGAAAACGTATCCTTTCAATACGGTGGGCCGCAGTCTCCTTTTGTGCTGAAGGATATCAACCTCGAAATACCGGAAGGTAAGGTAACGGCGATCGTGGGTTCGAGCGGCAGCGGTAAGACCACCTTGCTCAAGCTGCTGCTGCAGTTTTACGATCCTACATCAGGGCGTATCATGATCGGCAGTAAAGAGCTGAAGCAGCTATCGCCCAAGTCCTGGCGTAACGAGTGCGGAACGGTAATGCAGGATGGCTTTATCTTTTCCGATACTATAGCCCGTAATATTTCTGTGAGCGATGAGCGTGTGGATATGAAGAAGATCATGCATGCTGTGGAAGTGGCCAATATCCGTGAATTTGTGGAAGACCTGCCGTTGGGTTTCCAGACCAAGATCGGTAACTCGGGCAACGGTATCAGCGCCGGGCAAAAGCAGCGGATGCAGATTGCAAGAGCCGTGTATAAAGATCCGCAGTACCTCTTTTTCGATGAAGCGACCAGCGCGTTGGATGCCAATAACGAGAAGGTGATCATGGAGAACCTAGACCGCTTTTTTGAAGGAAAGACGGTGGTGGTTATTGCACATCGTCTGAGTACAGTGAAGAACGCCGACCAGATCGTAGTGCTGGAAAAAGGCCAGATGGTGGAAGTAGGCACCCATGCCGAGCTTACCGCCAACAGGGGCCGCTATTATGAGCTGGTCAAAAATCAACTGGAACTGGGAAGCTAACCTGTCGACATTATGCCTGAAAACAACAATCATACTATGGAAGCGCCCAGGACCCTGGATGAGGTCCGGCCCGAAGACGATATCCGGAGCGAAGAGGTCCAGGAGATCATGGGGCGTATGCCTTCCTGGATCATACGCAGGGGCATCACCCTGGTAGCCATATTGCTCCTTGTCCTTTTTGTCGGCGCTTATTTCTTTAAATATCCCGATATCATCCCAGCGCGGGTGACCATCTCTTCAGCCAATCCGCCGGTAAAGCTGATTGCCCGCTCCAGCCTGCCGATACAAGGCATATTTGTGAAGGACAATGAAATGGTGCAGGAAGGGCAGCTGCTCTGCATTCTGACCAATGCAGCCGACTATAGCGACATGCAGCATATTCTGCCCGTTGTACAGCAGATCGATACTGCCCGCGATCTCGCCCGCCTGGTAGCTGGAGCGGAGGTGCCCACAGGCCTGCGCCTGGGCGATCTTCAATCGGTCTATGCTGAGCTGATACTGGCTGTCGAAGATTACCGCTTTTATCTGAAGCATAATGTATACGGCGCTACGGTAAGCAACCTGGAAAAGCAGGTCAGCTATAATAACCAGCTGAACCGGGAGCTGAGCGCCAAAGACAAGATGCTGAAAGAGCAGCTGGCGCTGCAGCATCGCCGTTTTTCTGCCGATTCCGACCTGGTGAAGAACAAAGTGATCTCTCGCGTGGAATATGAACAGTCGCGCAAGCAGATGCTGGACCAGCAAATGAACACAGAGGGTAACAAGAGCAGCATTATACAGAACAGCCTTCAGCAGGCGCAGTACGAGAAGAGCATTACCGATATCCGGCAGCAGCAGCGCAGCGAAGAAAATACGCTGCAGCAAAAGCTGAAGGATGTGGCCAGCCGCTTCCTGGGGCAGTATGCGCAATGGGAGCAAAGCTATATCCTGCGCAGTCCTGCCGCCGGTAAGGTCACCTTTTTCCGTTATTGGAAGGAGAACCAGTTTGTACAGGCTGGGGAAGGCGTGATGATGGTGGTACCGCCGACTCAGGAATATGTCGTACGCGGCGACATCGGTATCGACCGTTCGGGCAAGATCGAAGCGGGGCAGCAGGTGCTGATCAAGCTCACCGCCTATCCCTTTGAAGAATACGGTATGCTCCGCGGAAAGGTGGTTTCCCGTTCGGCCGTCGCGATGGACAGCACCTTTGTCCTGGATATCAAGCTGGAAAACGGATTGAACACCAATGCAGGAAAAGCGATCCCGGGACAACCACAGCTCTTCGGCCTGGGCGAGATCATGACAGAAGATAAAAGCGTATTGCAGCGCCTGTTTGAAAAGGTCTACGGTAAATGGCGGCGCTAATTACGTACAGTTCCGGCGCACAATATAAAAGTCACGCTATTGCAATAGCGTGACTTTTATATTGATAGAAGAGGTACTGCGCAATACTTCCGGCAGGTAGCGGTAAGATCAAAACATACCTTTATGGATCATGTGGTTTATCTTTACCCTCATGTTTGAGCAGATCGATAAGTTTGTAGACCAATGCCTGTTGCTTACGGCGGAAGAACGGGAGCTGTTCCATTCCCTGCTCCGGTTCCGCAAGGTGAGGAAGCGCAGCTACCTGCTCCAGGAGGGAGAGATATGCGACTTCGAGGCATACATTGTTAAAGGCTGTGTGCGTACCTACTATCTCAGCGACGACGGAACGGAGACGATCCTTTCCTTTGCCATAGAAGACTGGTGGGTAAGCGACCTGTACAGCTTTACGGAGCAGAAACCTTCCGACATGTTTATTGAGACCATCGAAGACAGCGAGCTGCTGATCATCGATCGCAAAGGCAAGGCGGAGCTTTATGAAAAGCTGCCCCAATTCGAAACTCTTTTCCGGCTGCTGGTACAACGTTCCCTGTTTGCCCTGCAGCGGCGCTTCCACAGTCTCGTCTCGCAAACAGCAGAGCAGCGCTACCTGGCCTTTGTCGACAAGTATCCGCAGATCGTGCAGCGCGTACCGCAAAACCAGATCGCGCGCTACCTGGGCGTATCGCCCGAATTTCTCAGTAAGGTAAGAAGCGCGATCATTAAACGGAGATGAGCCCGGCGGCTTAGCCGAAGATCAGCCGGTTGGCCAGCGCCAGCTCGTCCTTTGTAATGGTATGTCCCATGTTATCATATATTTTCTCTGTAACTATTGCACCCATTTGGATCAGTATAGCCGACGTATCTTTTACCCGCTGCGGCGGCACATGCGGGTCGGGATTGCTTGAGCCGATAAAGATGGGCATACCCTCAAAGGAACCTGAATAATGCTCCGGGTAGATACGATCGCCAATAAGCCCGCCGGTAAAGGCGGCAGCGCCACCATACCTGCGCGCATTGCGGGCCAGGAATTCCAACATCAGGCAGGCGCCCTGGGAAAAGCCAGCAAAATAGATCTGCTGCGGCGCCAGGCCCTGCTGTTCGATATCGCTTACCAGCTGCTTCAGCAGGTCCAGCGCGGAAGAGAGCCAGGGCTCATTCTGTGCTGGGGGCGCCAGGAAGGATTGCGGATACCAGGTATAGCCTGTGGCCTGCGGGGCCAGCAAGGCATAGCCGGGAACATGCAGCAGTCCCGCCAGCGACAGGATGTCGGCTGCAGCGCCGCCCCTGCCATGGAGCAGGATCAATGCCCTTTCCGCCGAAGCCAGCGCAGGTCCCTGGATGATTGTTTGTTCTGTGTGCATAATAATAATAATCGTTTGAGAAAGCATGAGCCACGCTCAGCGCGGCTCATGCTTTTGGGTTAGTATTGCTGCAGCGGTGGCAACGATTGCTCGATATCGCTCCTCATACCTTCGTATTGTTTCGGCAATTTCAGGTGGCTGCCCAGCTCCGCGAGCGGCTCATCTACGGTGAAGCCCGGGTTGTCGGTGGCGATCTCGAAAAGCACGCCGCCGGGTTCGCGGAAGTACAAGGAGAAGAAATAATCCCTGTCGATCTTTGGTGTGATCTGCAGCCCTTTGCCGAGCACCTTTTCCCGGTAGGCCATTTGTACCGTATCGTTCGCTACCCTGAAGGCAACATGATGGTTGGTGCCTGCTGCATTGCGCCCCGGCTGGCCTTCCGGTGTTTCCAGCAGGTCGATGATAGCTGCATTGGGTACCGCGTCGGTAATAAATCGGTAACGGTTGCCTTCCTGGGCCAGCAGGCGGTAGCCAAAGATGTCGGTCAGCACCTGTGCCGTAGGGTCTATCTTTTTCAAGGTTAAGGTTGTGCTGTGAAAGCCTTTGGTAGCAATATCTGCCTTAATGTCCCCGGTTGCCCATCCTTTCCTGGCATCGGCCTCTTTAGGTACCAGCAGCGCCAGGTTCAAGCCGTCGGGATCGGTAAAGGAAAGAAAGGTTTCGCCGAATCGCTCAGCGGCCGCTTCGTGCGGAACATGGAGCCGGGTAAAGCGGTCCTTCCAGAAATCGAGGCTGCCCGGGGGTACGGAATAGCCGATCTCCGTGGCCATGCCGGTTCCCGTTCTTCCCTGTCCTATACCTTCCCAGGGAAAGAACGTAAGAATAGTGCCCGGTGTTCCCTGCTCATCGCCATAATAGAAATGATAGGTTCCCGGATCGTCGAAGTTTACGGTTTTCTTTACCATCCGTAATCCCAGGGTCTGGGTGTAAAAATCGTAATTGCGCTGTGCATGGCCGGCGATCGCCGTGATGTGGTGCAGGCCCAGTATTTGCGGTTCGTTCATTGTGCTTGTTATTTAAAAGGTTGTTGTTCCATTGTTTTACGGATCTCGCTTTCCAGCAAGCCGCTGCCGCCGCCGAAATGGCGTATCATCCGCGCTTCGGGGAGGGAAGTCTTCATGATCTGTGTGAGGATGGCCTCATCCTCGCTGCTCACGCCAACGCACAGCAGCACAGCGTCATAGACGCCCTTTGCGAGCTTTGTCCGTGCTGCGTCCAGCGATAGCGCCAGGTCGCCCTGCCAATTGCCATGGCTGTTGATGAGCCGGTGTACCACCTCCATGATCGGCTGGTGATAGCCAATGGCCAGTATAGATATCGGTTGTGAAAGCATACGATGAAATTTAAAGGATTGTAGACAGGTCCATCGGTACTTCGATCAGCAGCAGGCTGGCTGCATCGGACAACGATTGCGCTGCTATCGCCTTGCTGTTGAGGATACCCAGGCCGTCTCTGGTCTGCAGGACTTTGCCCTCTATAGCAAATTCACCGGCGATGACAAAAGCATAAAGGCCGTTCCCTTCCTCCTGCAGCGGATACCGGACTTGCGCCCCTTTATCAAAGATACCCATACTCATCCAGGTATCCGGCCGTACGGCAATGCTGTGGCCGCTGCCACCGGGTCGGATAAAGGTATAGAGCTTGTTTTGCTGCTCTGCCAGGGGCAGGTTTGTGCGTGTATAGCGGGGCTTTGTATTCAGAGCGGCAGGATAGATCCATATCTGCAGGAAGCTTGCCGGCAGCGAGGCGCTATGGTTGTATTCGCTATGAAACAACCCGCTGCCTGCGCTGATCACCTGTACCTGCCCTGCCTGTACCACGGCGTTGTTGCCCAGGCTGTCTTCGTGCCGCAGGCTTCCGGAAAGCGGTATGCTGATGATCTCCATATTGTCGTGAGGATGGGAGCCAAATCCTTTTCCTCCGGCCAGAACATCGTCGTTGAGCACCCTCAGAGCGCCGAAGCCCATGCGCTTTGGATTATAATAATCGGCAAAGCTGAAGGTCTTTTTGCTGTCCAGCCGGCCGTTATGGTCAAGGCCCCTTGTGTCCGCTTTATGATGAACGTATTGTACCATGCTTTTCGGTTTGATATTGCAAATTTCCGATGCCGAAGCACCCTTATCCAATGAACTGGCTTAAGATCTGTACTTAATCTATATTAAGAATGACTACCCCGGAAGCTGAGCCTATCATTTTCTTTGTCCGCGGAAAACCTTCGCTGCCCTGTTTTCCAGGTTTTTACCTGTATCAATTGATGCTGTCTTCAAAGCGTAATATTTATATAACGTTTGGGTCCGGCTACCGCAAGAAACTCACGGCTACCTTTGAGGAATTTCTGCTCTATGTCTCCTGCCCAGATTGACCTGCTTCTTTTCGATTCCGTTAAAGCCGGTGATGTGCATGCTTTCAGGATACTGGTTGAGAAGTATTCCGGGCTGCTTCATACGCATTGTATGAAGTATATCAGGAACGAATGCGATGCTGAAGAGATTGTAGCAGATGCCTTTATTACCCTGTGGGATAAAAAGAGCAAGATCGATATTTCGAGCAGCCTGAAAGCCTACCTCTATGCTACGGTAAGGAACCAAAGCATCAATTACCTGCGTACGGTAAAGCATGCGCCGCCGGTTGAGACCATTGGCGAAGAAACGTCTTTGCTGCATGGCAGCAATACGGTGATCCATCCTTTCGATCCTTCTCCGGAGCAAACGATGAATGAACGGATGAAGCTGCTGGAAGAGGCGCTGGCGCTGCTTCCTCCCGCAAGAAGAAAAGTCTTCCTGATGTTCAGAAGCGGCTTGAAATACAGCCAGATCGCCGACCAGCTGAACCTTTCCGAAAAAACGGTGCGCAACCAGATCGACCGGGCCATAAAGCAGCTGCGGCAATATGTATCGGATGCCCTGCCCCTGGGCAATGCCTTTACGCTGTTCCTGCTCACTGCCTATGCCTTATGAATCGCTACACAAGCTTCTTTGCAGCGGAATATCCCGGCTGTTACTTTTCTGATAAAGCGTTAATAATTTCTTAACCCCGGCAGCATGGGAAAATGCAGCCTGCCCGCCGTCCCTTTTATAGAAAAGGAAGGCGTATGCCCTATTCCATCTCATTCAACTCTTTAAAACAGACTGCGCTTGAAAGCAAGTACCCCTGTAAACTGGCAATGCCTGGTGCATATTGCGAAAGGCTGCGCTACTGACGAGGAACAGCAGCAGGCGGAGGCCTGGATCGGAACCGCTCCCGAAGAGCACCAGCCTATATTGGACCATATCGTCGATCTGTACCAGCGCAGGAACGACGCAGAGGCTGCGCTGGGCGAACGCGTGCTTCAAAAAGTTGCGGCGGGACTGCCCGGCGTGTTTGCAGAAATGCCTGTTGTCGTTCCGATAGAGGCCGCGGGCGGGAAGCGATGGCGATCTTTGTTCGGCAAATGGGCCGTGGCAGCGGCTGCTGCCTTGCTGTTGCTGCTTACCTTTGGCCGGCAGGGGCTGATCCGTGATATGATCGGCGCGGGTCATCATGAGGAAACCTGGAAAGTGGTGTGCACGGCCTACGGACAGGAGGCAACAGTTGCTTTGCCTGATGGCTCTGCTGTACGGCTGGCGCCCGGCAGCCGGCTCAGCTATCCCGAACACTTTAAGGCCGGGGAAAGGCAGGTGCAGCTGACCGGCGCTGCTTTCTTTGATGTACGGAAGAACCCGCGGCAGCCCTTTACCGTGCAGACAGGGAAGTTGTTCACCAAAGTGCTCGGTACCAGCTTTGAAGTGGTAGCTTATCCCGGCGAGCTGCAATCTACAGTGACCCTGATCACCGGTAAAGTACTGGTACACCAGCGCAACAGTCGTAATCAATGGCAGGCGCTTGCCTGCCTGACACCGAACAAAAAGCTTACCCTGAAACACCAGACGGTAACATTTGTGGTCGACTCGATCAGTAACCGTACGAGCAGCGATATCCGCGACGGCAGGCTGGTCTTTGAGAACGCTACGCTTGCCGGTATCGCCGCAGGGCTGGAAAGACGGTTCAATATCCGTACCCGTTTTGCGCCGGGCTGCCGGCCGGCAAAGCACATCTCCGCCACTTTTGACCAATCGATGAGCCTGCAGGATATCAGCCTTGTGCTGAGCAGAGTATCCGGCTTGCACATTACTTCCGGGAAGGACAGCATGTACATCAGTTATTAACCAGGCCATTAAAAACTTTACCCTCAATGCGGCATCCGCTACAAATTACTTTTGCTTTACGAAGCTACGCGCTCCGGTTTAGTCTTGTCTTTTTATTCCTGTGTACGGCAACGGCTGGCACAGTGCTGGCACAGTCCGGCGCCTTATCCGATGTCAGCTGTTCCATTACTTTCAGCAATAATTCGCTTAAGGAAGCATTGCACCGGCTGGAAGGCCAGATACCCTACCGTTTTGTCTACACGGAAGAAGATCTTCCCGGCGATATAAAGATCAATGGCGTTTACAGCCAAACGGCATTGACAAAAGTGCTGGATGCCTTGCTGCTGCGGCATCAGCTGACGTACAGCCTGATCAGGAACAATATTGTTGTCAGTAAGGCGGCACCGGTGAAAAAGCCAAAGAAAGGAGATCTTTCCGGTGCGATCAGGGACAAGCGCACCGGGGAAACGATTATCGGCGCCGTGATCTCCGTGGGAGGGCAGTCATTGCAAAGCGATATGGAAGGACTGTTCCGCACGGAGCTGGAAGAAGGCAGCTATACGCTGACCATTACCACGATTGGCTACCAAACGCTGGTGCAGGAAAATGTCAGGGTAAGGGCGGACCAGGATACGCATCTGGCCATCGATATGAGCCAGGATGCTACGGCCCTGAACGAGGTCGTGGTAACAGAGCGGAAGCTGATGGGCTCCAACATTGCGCTGATCGACCAGATCCGCTCGGCCCGCTCGGTGGTCACTGGTATTTCCCGGGAGCAGATCGGCAGAAGCCAGGACCGCGACGCTGCCGAAGTGGTACGCCGGGTGCCGGGTGTAAGCGTGATCCAGAATCGCTTTATCGTGATCAGGGGCATTCCGCAACGTTATAATTCCGTATTGCTGAATAATGTGACGGCGCCAAGCTTCGAGGCCGATAGCAGGGCCTTTTCTTTTGAGACCATACCCAGCAGCGTCATCGACCGTATCCTCATTTACAAAACGGCGGTGCCTGAGCTGCCGGGTGATTTTTCAGGGGGTATTGTCAAAATATTTACAACCGATGTACCTTCCAGGAACGACCTGAACATTACTTACCAGGCATCAGTAAGGCCCAATACGACCTTCAGGGATTTTTACGAACAAAAGCAGGGGAAGTATGCCTGGCTGGGCTTCGACGATGGTACCTATAAGCTTCCCAAAGTCGTATCGCCCGAAAACCCGGGCGATATGGATTATAGCCCCTACCTGAATCAAAACTGGACGGCGCTTCAGCATACGGCAGTGCCGGATCAACGGCTGGGCCTGGATTTTACGCGCAGCATACCCTTATCATCCAGCCTTGACCTGGGCATTGTCGCCAGCGCCAATTACAGCAACGTGTACCAGAGCCGCGTCATATCACGCAACCCGGGGCAATCGAGGGCAGACCTCGGGCGGTTCCAGATCGGGTACAACCTGGTCGACAAGATGAATGAGCATGATGTAAGAGTAAATGGTATGGCTAACGTTTCGCTGAACATCAATAAGGGTCGCCATATCATCTCGTTCAGGAACCTGTATACCCACCTGGGCAGCTTCCAGTATATCGACCGCAGGGGTATCGTCCAGTCAGATAACGACGACGGCCTGGGCCTTACCCAGGGCATGTATATGAAGAACCAGGTACAGAGCAATTCGTTCAAAGGCATTTATACCGGGCAATTGAGTGGGACGCATCGCTTGTTTGGCAGCACACAAGCCGACTGGCTTCTGGGCTATACCAAAAGCATATTCAACGATCCCGATCAGCGTACGCGCATACAGACGACGCCCAGGCAAGGTAATATATCAGACAGTACGGGACAGCTGATCTGGCAGGAACCCTACAATGTAGATGGCGTGGGTAATGCAGCACAATGGCGCCGTATGTTCCTGTACCTTCCTGAAGAGACCAGAACGCTCGCGCTCAATCTTACGCAACCGCTGGTTATCGGCGGCTTTAAGCCAGTGCTTAAGGCCGGGTTTTATTTTGAGAAAAAGGAGCGCACCTTTTCTTTCGACTGGCTGAACCTGAACGCGGGCAAGGGTGCAGGTACGGCCCCCGTCCTGCTGTATAATGCCAATCCAAATGGCTACTATAATGCCAGCAATAAAGTCATCGCCGGCTATATGGCGGCAGAGCTGCCGCTTACTACGAAACTCAGCCTCTATGGCGGCTTGCGTATAGAACATTACAGCCTGAACCTGGTCGGTACGCATTGGGCCACTACAGGGCCTTTGGCCGGAGCAGTAACTGTCGACACCCAGATGGTTTCCCTGCTGCCTTCCGCCAACCTGAGCTATAATCTCTCGGATAAAAGCCTGTTGCGGGTGGCTTATGCCCGGACCCTTAACCGCGCCGAATTCCGCGAGCTGGCGCCTTTCAAATATTTTGACCTGAACCTGTTTCAGGTTACCTATGGTAATCCCGATATGCGGCCGCAAGTGGGCATACATAATGTTGATCTCCGCTTTGAGCATTATCCCGGCACCGGCGAAATGTTTGCTGCCGGCGTGTTCTGCAAATATTTCAACCATCCGCCCGAGCTCTATGCTCAGGATATGGGCGGTAGCGGCAATACCTACTTCTGGGGTAATGCCGAAAATGCTACTGTGTATGGCGCAGAAGTAGAGCTGATGCTGGGCTTGCAGCGGTATTGCAAAGGCAGCTCCTGGACGGCAAAGCAGCTGCAGAAGATCTCGGTGCTGGCCAATGCGACCTATAGCTTCAGCAGGGTAGCGATGGCCGATAGCTTTATCGCTTTCGGGCAGGTGATGAAATTCGGGGAAAGCGTAGTGCGCAACCGGCCTTTGTTCGGGCAGTCGCCGTACCTGATTAACCTGGGTGTAAACTTTACCGACCGTGAGCTGGGGCTCGAAGCCAATATCGCTTACAACATCATCGGTAAACGGATTCTCAATGTAGGATCCCGCAACAATCCCAATACCTGGGAGATGCCCCGCCATTCGCTTGACCTCACGCTGGCGCAGCGTATTGGCAGGCATCTGGAGCTAAGGGGCGGCATACAGAATATACTGAACAGCAGGTTCCGCCTGATGCAGGATGCCGACTACAACGGCGCCTTCGATAAAGATCCCGATATATATGCCGACGATGCGGCACGGGACAACCGGTTTCAAAGCTGGTACGAAGGGACTTATTATACCCTGGGCCTCCGCTTTCACCTGAACCCCGCACGTTGAACGCCTGGCGGCAATAACCCTCTTCTTTTTCCTGATCCCTTTTACTATGATGCTTTTATAAAGCTGCGGCAGCTTTATGTCTTTTACCCAACGGGAGGGGCCAGCTACGAAGCAGCGGAGCTAACGATTCCATAATATAAAAACCGTGGGCAAAAGCAAGGCTTTCCCTGTCCTAGTAGCGAACCCTTGCAAGGCGGAACACCACTACAAAAATCAAAAAAACTAAAATCAAACCTTATGAACAAAACATTGATGCTGATGGCTGCCGCAACCCTTTTTGCCGGCGCTGTTTCGGCCCAGGATACCTTATCCGGCAACATCACAGCCAACAGGACACTGACCAGCAACAGGTGCTATTACCTGAGGGGATGCGTTACCGTTAAATCCGGTGTGATCCTCAATATCCAGCCCGGCACCAAGATATTCGGCCTGGCTCCGCTCAGCCCTTCTCAGCTGTCTACTGCAGGTGCCCTGATCGTTGAGCGCGGCGCTAAGATCAATGCAGCCGGTACAGCCAGCGCGCCTATCGTATTTACCTCCTCCAAGCCTGCCGGTTCACGTGCCCGCGGCGACTGGGCTGGTATCATTATTGCCGGTAATGCTCCTATCAACGTTCCCGGCGGCACTTACCAGGTAGAGGGCGCCTGCGTGCCCGTACTGGCTGGCGGCACCGTCGTTGGCGATAACTCCGGTGTAATGACATTTGTACAGATCCACTATGCCGGTATTGCTTTCTCTCCCGATAATGAGATCAACAGTCTTACGCTGGCGGGTGTAGGTAACGGTACAAAGATTGAAAACATCCAGGTAACGAATGCCAACGATGACGCTTTCGAATTCTTCGGCGGTACGGTGAATGCCAAGAACCTGATCGCACTGGATACAAGGGATGATGACTTTGATACCGACCTGGGCTATAACGGTAAGATCCAGTTCGGTCTTTCTATCCGCAAAGACACTGCTTCTCATGATATCTCCGGCTCTAACGGTATTGAATCTGATAACAACAATGTGTCACCCGACTACCTGGGCACACCCAAGACCCGCGCTATCTTCAGCAACTTCACTTTCATCGGGCCCAAATACTGCAACCCCGGTATCACACTGAGCGCTGAATACGACAACGGCGCCCTGATCCGCCGGAATTCTGCACATTCCCTGTACAACAGCATCGAAACTTCATGGCCCGACAATGGGCTGTTCGTGAAAGACGCTCCTACTGTAGTGAACACTTCCCTGACTTCAGGCGATATGCTGAACTATTCTTTCAACTCCCTGTACGACAACGGCACCAACTTTACCGGCTCTACCTGGACCGGCGGTTGCGGCGCTTCTATCCTGGCCTGGGCCAATGTAGGCGCACTCGGTACCGGCTGCCTGGAATCCGGCAACCAGACACCCGGCGGCGTTCCTGCCTTCACCAATGCAGCCAGCATCAAGGGCAACTACTGCTCTGCCAATCCTAATTTCGCACAGGCTGTTATGCTGGATACTGCCGATTTTAAAGGCAGCGATCTGACATCAGGATTTACCGTGGTAAAGTATCGCGGCGCTTTCGGTACTACCGACTGGACTGCCGGCTGGACCACATGGTGCCCCCAAGGCCAGGTGTACAGCTGCGGCACTGGCTTTGCAGCGCTGGCCAGGCCTGCAGCTACTGTACGCTTCGCTCCTAACCCAGCCAGCAATAGCACGCAGGCGATCTTTGAAGCTACTCAGCTGGGTAACGCCCAGATCAGCATCATCGACCAGATCAGCGGTCAGGTGCTGAAAGTAGTGAACACCAACGTTACCGTGATCGGCGAGCAGAATGTATCGCTGGACGTTAACGGTCTGAAAGCCGGTACCTACCTGGTTACCGTTCGTCAGAAAGATGGCAGTACCATCAACGGACAACTTGTTGTTTTATAGTTTATATTTTCATCGTTTGTAATCGGGGGAGAAACCTTATATAGGTTTCTCCCCCTTTTTGTATGGTCATTATTCAGCCCGCGGCCTGTATCGCAGCGGAAGAAAGGCGTCTTTACCCGGTCATTCCGGGAAGCTTAATAATTCGGTAATGCTGCAGCGTGGGCAGGTACATTCCTCTTTACGTCATAGCAGTGATCCATAGCCGGCCGGCCGGTTCCCTTTGACATATCCGATCATCTACACAACCATATTATGAACAAGAAATTACTTTTACTCCTGGCAGGCGCCTGCAGTCTTGTCAACATGCATGCGCAGACCCAGCCCTTTACAGAGCTCTTTTGCCCTGTAGACACTTCTTTTGCCGGCGATTCCCTTGTGGTACCACAAAGCCCCCTGAAGTACAGCATCCTGCTGCGGGAAGGCGACCTGGCGCATAACCTGGAAAAGAGCAACAGCGCGCCGGTTAAAGGTGGCTTCGGAGCCCTGGCCTACGATTCCAAAAATATAACCCAGTTCTCTGCCAACGGGATCAATACCAGTATCGAAGGCGACCTTTACCTCAGCCTGAGAGATAATAAGACCGGCATCACCGGTAACGGTGGCGGCTACCTGAAAATGCATGTACAGAAGAACAGCGACGATACCTGGTCTGTAGTGCCGCAGTCCCCGGGCGGGAATAATATTAACTACCGCATGTATGATATCGACGGCCTGGGCGGCAGCTTCGGTAACAATGGCCTGCATATCGGCGCGCAGACGACCTCTTCAGAAAATGAGAAAGGCAACCTGTTCCTGTATGAAAGCCTGGCCGCCGGCAATGCCGATCTGCAACCCGGCATCACCGAGACAGGTAGCTATGCGCTGCCTGCCGGATCGGTAGAAGGCGGCCCCGCGGCCATCGAACGTTATCAGAACATGGGCTGGCTGCTGGAAGCGGACCGTACCACTGGAAAAATAGTACGCAAGCTGTATGCTGCCGGTCGTGCCGATATCGGTGGTATGCTCGCGCAATCGACCAAAAATGATCTGAGCGTACCCGCTGCAGATAATATCGACATCATCTACACCACCCAGACCCAGCCGGCGGTGCTGCTGCGCTATAACCATTCCGAAAAGGGCATCTATGCCTTTAAGCAGGATGAGAACAGCAACGAAGGCGACTGGCTGCTGCTGAATGAAAAGGATGTGGACGGCTCCCTGTTCCCTATTGACTTTACGCAGCTGCTGGACATCCGGAAGCTGGCGCTGCAAAAAGGCGCGACCATGTTCAACCGTCTGGGTAACCTGGTAAAGGCCGAACGGACAGATGGTCTGCATTATATGTTGGCAGAGACCGGCGGCGAAGATGCCGGGGAATCCTTTACCAATCCTGCGCTTACTTTTGGCGGTAAGCTGGCGCAGCATTTAAAGCCACGCCTGCAGGGCGCCAAGCTGTTCGATCCTTATGGCCGCATACTGGACCTCAGCAAAGACATGAACACCGGGAAATGGACGATCAAGGTGCATATCGAAGGCGGCATCTCTATGGATGGCCGTTATATTTTCTCCAATCCCAAACAGATCAGCAACCTGGGCTTCAGCTATTTTGACTTCAATACCTTTGAGAACGTGCAAAAGAATTACCTCCTCATGAACGAAGAGGTGCCCAATGCGGGCTACCGGAGAAACCCGGCACAGGTCTACGATGAGGATAGCCTGATCAATGAGGTCTATGTGCTGGACCTGGACAAGACCAACCCCGACCCGAGCAGCCTGCGTCCCTTCGCCATAGCCCCGCGCGGCGCCGAGATACAGTCTGTATTCGGCTACAACGCCGAATTCTCGCCGGTCTTCCTCAGCATACGCTATCCCAATTCCACGAATTCCACCTACAATAGATCGCTGGTGATCGCGGTGAGCAACCTGGAAGCGTATTTTGAGAATCCCTCTTCCTGCGGATGGGTAGCGCCGCCCCCCGGTTACGATCCAGAGACCGGTAACCCGGTAACACCGCCGGTTTCCATCAACGATCCCAGAGCAACGCTTCCTTTTTTCGAGGTATGGCCCAATCCTGTCAGCCGTACTTTGTTCTTTTCTGCTAGGCAGCAGCATGTATGGCTCTACGATGTCCGCGGCGTGCTGCAGAAGCGGGCCAGCCAGGTTAAGGAGCTGAATATCGCAGACCTCGTGCGCGGTACCTATTTCCTGCAGAATGACAAAGGACAGCAAAAGAAGATCATTATTCAATAATTCAGCCGGAGCGGGCTGCAGCAACATATGACTGCCCCTGTTCTGTCAATACGCCGTTACATGAGCCTGAAAAGCCCGCTCCATCTATTATTCTTGCTGCTGTTTTTTTTTACCGCCGCGGTATTTACCTCCTGCAGGAAAGAAGAAGATGGCTTTACCTTCCCGGTGGTTCCTTATGAGCCGCCGCCACCGCCCGCAACAGAGCACGATACTGTCATCAGTGTTACCGCCCTGCTGAATAACGATAGCTTTACCGCCCTGGGCAGAGCATTGACACCCTCAGCCGAAGGCCTGGAATTTTCTTTTCTCAGCCTGGATGGCAATTCGCTGTTTGTTGTGCTGGGGGCCGATACGCCGGGCACCTATGAAATGCAAAGGAATGTATCAATTCATACAGCTGTGTACTATGTGCCGCAGCAAACCGAAACAAAAAGCTTCACGAGCAGGGCAACCACAGATGCAGGTGGCAGATTTACCGTTACGCTTGTCGATACCGTGAGCCACAGGATCAAAGGAACTTTCAGCCTGCTGCTTACCTCGAGAACTTACCCCGAGCGCTATGATTTCAAAGAAGGCGCATTCGATATCCTGTACAATTTCATGGAGATGACCCTGGAGGGCCGGAAGATGACGGCCGCCGGCCAGTCGCCCAGTAATTTGAACCAGGGCTCGGCAACGGCGCCCTACCTGGATAACATCGGCTTTGGTTTTGCCGATGGCAGCTCGTTCCTTATTTCTGCCGGCGCTTATACCGGGACTAAGACGTACAGCAGCACCGTTGCTTATAAAAACAGCCAGGGCAAAACATTCCAGGCATCCGGTGTACCAATGATGCTGATCCGCTATCATTACGGACAATTCATGCAGGCCGAATACGGCCCGGCAGAGCTGGTAGCGGCTGATGGCGAAAAATTAAGAATGGCGGAAGGCCGCTTTGTGCAAGGTAATACACAATAGCCTAAGTGGATCAGGAAAGTTTTATAGAAACCCGCTCTGAAAGCGGGTTTCGCTATTGAAGGACATCAGAACCGCTTGCAGCTTACAACGCCTGATTTTCTTCCGGATGCTGTAAAAATGGGATCAACTGGCACCCCTGGGGGATTACAGGGTGTACCGGGTAACGTTATGAAGACTTCAAATCATTACGAAAAGGATAAGATAGCACAGTCCGGGGCAACGCCACTTATACGCAGGTCTTCCCGATCTCATAGAATGAGAAAGGTTTGCAGGTAATCCTATAGCGATCCGCGCTATAGGGCTCCGTAGGAGCCGAATGTTTGCAGCGCTTATACGCAGGCCTTTCCGATCTCATAGGAAAGGTTTGCAGATGATCTTATAGCGATCCGCGCTATAGGGCTCCGTAGCCGAACGTTTGTAGCGCTTATACGCAGGCCTTCCCCATCCCATAGGAAAGGTTTGCAGATGATCTTATAGCGATCCGCGCTATAGGGCTCCGTAGGAGCCGAACGTTTGTAGCGCCGGCACAAACAAACATACATTGCTCCGTAGGAGCAAAACCAGGGTTGCTAAGGACCGATATTCTGTAATTCAGCTAATTTTTATTGTTTATCAATAAAAATTAGCCTATATTTGTGATATGCTTTTAAAAAATGAACTCTTATGAACATTAGCGCGAAGCCGGTATTGAAAATACTGCATGTCCTGTCATGGATCATATTCGTAGGCGTATGTATCGAAGCCGGTGGCTTTATCGTCAACGCTTTTTTTGCCCTGGTTAACCCGAAGGTCATCAGTCGTCTCTGGCAGCAAGCCGATCTGTCGGCCTTATCGCGGTACGACAATGGATATTTTTTTGTTATGGTGCTCTTCATGAGCATTGTTGCCTTGCTGCGTGGGCTGCTGTTTTACCTGATCATAAAGCTGCTGTATGAAAAGAAGCTGGACCTGGCCCAGCCTTTCAGCCGGGAGCTCAGGCGATTTGTGCTCAACGTGGCCTACCTGTCTTTCCTGATCGGTCTGTTTTCGGTATGGGGCAGCGCCTATGCAGGTTGGTTGGTGAAGCTGGGGGTACCAATGCCCGATGCAGCGCAGCTACGATTAGGCGGCGCCGATGTTTGGCTGTTTATGAGCATTATCCTTTTTGTCATTGCCCAGATCTTCAGGCGTGGAATTGAGATGCAAACCGAAAACGAATTAACGATATAGCTATGCCGATAATTGTAAATCTTGATGTGATGATGGCGAAGCGGAAAATGTCGCTGAACGAGCTTTCCGAAAAAGTCGGCTTAACTTTATCCAATCTCTCTGTGCTTAAAACAGGCAAAGCCAGAGCCATACGCTTCAGCACGCTCGAGGCCATTTGCAAAACGCTGGACTGTCAGCCGGCCGATATCCTGGAGTATAAAGAGGAATAGTCACACCGGGTCTTCCCGGCGAATAGACAGCTGCCGATCGCAAGCCGGAATGTGCTGGTGAAGACACGGCTGCAGCCCATCAAGATAATTCCCGGGTAGAAAGGGATGTATCTTAGCGGGGGATCTTTTCTACTGCTTAAGGAGTTTAACGTTGCGTAGCTATTCGCTTTATGCGCATCACAATGTTCTCTTTCATCGCAGCGTTCGCTGCGATGAAAGAGAACGCTTTTATTAAGGTGAACTTTAGCTTTTGGCATTCGCTGCGCTCCCTTCTTTATTTCCTGCTTGACCCAGTTAGCTTTCCCGCTGCGCTTCGTGTTGGAGGCAGACGACACCCGAGCTGAAAGCATGCGTTTTCAGGAGCCTCAATGGTTGTTTTTCTTTGATGCCTTTAAATACCGGAATGCCTTCACCTAACAATACGGGATTGATGAAGAGCCAGCATTCATCGATCAGGTTTTCTGCCAGAAGAGCGTGTGCGGTGGTGGGACTTCCGAAAAGCAGCATTTCTCCTGCCATTTCCTGCTTTAATTTGCGAAGGGCAGTGGCATAGTCTTTCCCGATCACCGTTGTATTGGTCAATGTCGCCTCATTCAGTGTAGTTGACAAGACCACCTTATGCGCGTTCTTGTACCAGGCGGCATGTACCCTGTCGTGCTTGCTTGCACCGGGTTGCTCCGCTGCGGTTGGCCAATAGCTTTCCATCATCTGGAAGGTAACCCTTCCATATAAAGCCGTATTGGTTTTGGAGATCCTTTCTTCTACGAAATCGAAAATTTCCTGGTCTGCATGGATCCAGTCCATTTCACCCTTTTTGCCGGCGGCAAAGCCATCGAGCGATGTATGCATGAATAAGACGATCTTTCCCATATGGGTTCTTGTTTGAATTGAAGATTGTTTATGTCGATGTTATTTTATACAAAGCTCGCAGAAAAACCGGTAATGGAATCGGGTAAAGCCGACAAATAACGGGTGTATTTACGACAAAATAGTACTGCTTATTTTTATCCTTGCAAAAGGATAAATGTTTTGGCTCGTCTCAGCCGGTCGGGATGTGCAAGGGCCTGAACGGCGGCATTCTTTTGAGCAACCCTGGTTTTGCTCCTACGGAGCAATCTATGTTTGTTTGTGCCGGCACTACAAACGTTCGGCTCCTACAGAGCCTATAGTGCGATAATAGATTCATCTGCAAGCAATTTGCTGAAATGATATTGGATCAATCGTAAAAGTTGGGGGGAGAAGATAATTAAGCATAGATATTTGCGAGCCTGAAGAGGAAGAAAGGGATGTCTCTTACACCCCTGGAAGAAGAACGGAAGGATTTAATTTTAG
>NZ_QUZZ01000010.1 GCF_003545695.1 Taibaiella helva
TGAACAATCTACTTTATACTCTTGCTGTAGCACTTATTATTGTCTGGGGCATTATTTTTTTCGGATACCATGCCGGAAGTATCATACATATACTTCTTTTAATAGCCGCTATAATTGTTTTGCTGAGTATTATCAGGGAGGGCAGAAAGCCCCCTGCGCAAAAAGCATGACAGCTATGTCTAGAGACCCATGAAGTTTTCTGTTTTTAAAAAATCGTTGATAGCCAGTAAGTTGTCAGCGAAAAAGTTCGACAATTCCCCGCCCGCCTCCACTCGACCGGGAACATTCAGATCAAAATGAATGTTCCCGGTTTTATTTTTTGCCTTAACCATCGCCAGGTCTGCAATGTAGCTAAAGACTTCATTTACTTTTGGGGTTCGACACTCCTCTGTTTTTCGGTTGTAATAGATTCCGTCAGGAAATAGTAAAAATTGCAGCTCGTGTTTGCCCTTATAATCACTCAAATCCCATACTGTAGCAAGTTTCGAGGATAGCTCTATGGCGTTTTGTATGCATTGATCCAGGTTCGACACCCGTTTGCCTGCTTTTGCGATTGCAGCCTCTAATTCCCGCTGTTCCGCCTTGAATTTTCCTGCGTATTTATCGAACATATCCCCTGTGATCTCCTCCATTACAAATCTTTCTTCAAGGCGCTCCAGCTTCTTACTGACTTCACTCAGCTCTTTGTCCAGGTTACAGCGTTGCTGTTCTCCTAATTCGGTAAGTTGGTTATACTGAATCACCGTTTTGATTTTCGGAATTCAAACGCAAAAAATTGTATCACGATTATTCTAAAAAAATGCGATTTATGGCCTGTGCAAAGTCAAAAAAGTATTCAAAGAATTTCCCGGCCTCTTTACTGAAACACCATTTGGGCACTAATCCGTTTTAATACACAGGGTTTTGTTTTAATATGCTATTGCTAGTTTATCATTATAGATTTACAAAATTTCAAAAAGGCTATCTCTTTAAGATAGCCTTTTGTATGTAATCTTGATCTTTAATCAAGGTGCAAATTACACGGTTATGCGTCAGGTTTCTCGGTTATGAACTGGGATCGTCATACTTATGAAATTCGATTTAATCATGACTTTAGAGTTCCGAACTTTAGGTAGAAAATTTGTCCTGTGGTTAGCCAAGTGTAGCTATCTTTTTGCTGAGCCAAACAACAATACACGAAGTGAGTCATCACAGCGTAGCAAAATTCAATTTCAACTTTTACAATCACTCAAATTCATTTTCAATGAGAAAAATCAGTTTAGTTTTAATCGTGTCGCTCCTGGGTTCCATTGTCAGAGCGCAAAATGTTTGGACAGGAACGACAACTCCGACAACTACAAACGGTAAAGTTGGTATTGGAACGACTAGTCCAAGTTCTAAGCTTTCAATCGCCTCTACACTTACTCTCTCCGGAACCGATATTACAGGTCAGGCACTTAAAATTGAGAATAAAAGTGGTATAGGTGGAAGTGAAGCGAACATATTTGAAATCTTTAATCAAGATATTGTTTTTCCCGGACCTGCACCTCAAAGACTAATATTTTGGACAACAAATAAAGGGAACGTCGGGATTCTAAATTCACTAAGGATCGGAACTGCAGCAGCTAACGGAGATTATGCAAATTATAAACTCAGCGTCGACGGAGATATTATTGCAAAACGATGTGTGATCCAAGTTACAAACTGGGCAGATTATGTATTCGACGATAATTATCATCTACGTCCCTTAAAGGAAGTAGAGGAATTCATAAATGCCAATAAACACTTGCCCGATGTGCCGAATGAAAATGAAGTAAAAAACAAAGGTGTTGAGATTGGTGAAATGAATCGTATATTAATGCAGAAGGTTGAAGAATTGACGTTGTACATTATTAATCAAAATAAGAAAATTGAAACGCTTGAAAGCCGGATAAACAACGATTATTAAACAGCATCGATGTTGTGTTCTGAACAAACATCATAACATTTAAATTTATTTAAGTATGTTTAATAAAATATTTTTTTTCATAGGTACATTTGTATTTCCAATTGTATCTTTTGGTCAAGGTTCCGGCATTTACAATGGCGAGTTCACGGAATTTTACACGCCCAATACCATTAGTAACGACGATGGCTGTACCACATTCTATAATGTTCCCAATTGGAGTTCAGCCTATGGTGCGCCAACACATAGTGGTGGTATGATGCACATGCAAGCTGGCATGTATTCAAGCACCTACGACCAATTTGATAAGAGCAGCAACATTTTTGGCGGATACAATTGGCAAGTTGGAAAGACTTATTATGTCCAGTTTCGCTTTCAATTTGGTGATTTTATAGACCCTTCTGCGGTATCAGGGTTTAGAGCGTATGCAACCAGTGGAATTGAACAAAAACTAGCTATGACCAACCCCGGATCAGGATGCTTAGGAGGCAATTATATGCCCAATCCGTCGGAACTCATAGCCGAATATGCACAAACTGGAAATATATTGTTAGATTCATTCTATGCGCACGGCTACTTTATATATGAGGTAAAATATACCTGCATGACATCAGATCTAAATCAAATATTTATTTATCCATTTACAAATAAATACAGCTACCCAAGTTTTCATCTTGATTATGTCAGAATACGTCAATGTGGTAGTGGTTCGTTAACGCTCACGAATCGTACACTATCGGGGAAATATTTAAGAGAGAATATTATTGCAGGAGTAAACACGCCTACGAGCTTAACCAATCCTACGCAAATGGTTGGACAGTACATCATTCTGAATCCCGGGTTCAGTTCCAGTCCAACCAATGCAAATGGAACTTTTACTGCAACAGCTGTAACTTCTTGCGATATGCCTATTGAACCCAAAGTGCTCTCCAAACCGACTTCAATCAGAGAAACACAAACTGTTACAATTGATAATCTGACTGACGATGTTGGGATCAATATATATCCTAATCCGGCGAGAGATTATTTGAATATAGAATTCTTCGGCCACTATCAAGAAGAAATCTCTTTTACTATTGTGGATGTAGCTGGACGAATAGTTATGGTATTACGGAAAAAGTATGGTGGGGAAATTTCGAATATTAAGGAACAAATAAAAATTTCCGCACTACAGCCAGGAACCTATATCTTGAATATCAAATCTAAAGCTTTTAGCAAGAGAGGTAGGTTTTCCGTACTTAAATAATATTGGTAAAAATCTTATTTCTTAGTACACATCAATTCTTAGAAAGTTTAATTATGAATTTTGCCTTGTATTGAAATTTACGTATCTTTAAACACATAAATAAGTTCTTTAAAACGATCCAAACGAGTTTAAAAAATATGGTTACCCAATCGGTTACCATTTTTGAAAACCTTTGAAATTTCGCTAAAAATGCGGATTTCAGTAGATAAAAATGATCCCAGCGGAATCACTGGAAAAAGCACCAATTTGGTGCTTTTTTGCATTAAATGACACTTTTGCAAGCCTCTTGGGTTAAAATTGCATTGCAAAGCATGCTAAAATATATCCAATTACTAGCGGTTTAGCATGGCCACACAACGGACATTTTACAGGCCGCCAGACACATCATGGGATATGGGTTGATATCCATTTAGACTAAATTTGACACTACATAATCGCCCCCTGTTTTTCTTGACAATGTTTTTGCCTTACGCTATTTAACATTTTATTAGAAAATGCGTATAGTTAGAGATTAGCGTTTTTATGTCTTTGTTTTAGAAGCCGATGCATCGGGCTACAAAGATGGTACTAACACGAATCAAAATGGACGCTGTTTAATCGTAAAAGATAATGCCCATAGTGAAGCAATCGCATTTTTATATTCTGATCCCCGAGGCCATAAGGGCCATTAAGTTTTGCAGGTATGATCGAACTTGCTGTATCAGGGACTACCGCTTACTATCTTTTGCGCTAAGATTCTGATTACCCTAAAAACATAAAAATTCAAATGAAAAGGAACGCTACTCACGGTGGAGCATGTCGAATCATAATGCATGTGAAAAAATAGAATTATTCTTTAAACAGGTTTGAATTAAAATTATTATAATTTTTATCCATTTTATAACAAAAAACACAACACAATGTACAGTCTGTTTTTACGAAAGAGAGGTTTTAAATTCCTCGATGGCTTGTTGCCAGGAATAAAATTGAGCGTTTTTGCGCTCTGCCTGTTGCTGCACTTTACCGCTGGTGCACAGCTGACGCGGCATTATGCCAACCAGGTAACACAACAGAGCGCTTCGAATGCTGCCAATGCGGCGGATGGCGATCTGTCCACCCAGGCCACCTTATACACGAACCCGGGATATGTTTTCAGTATCGGGAGCCGTGCTGATTATGTCGAAGTCAAGTTCCCTTCGATGGTTCCCGCCCATACCCCGACCTATGTTGCGCTATCGGGCGTTGACGGGAACAGGATATTGGATTATATTCTGGGTGGCTCCTTAGGTGGAGTGCTCAAGGGTATTGTCGGCGCTCTTTTTACCGGAAATCCGAACCTTGACATAGTAGCAAAGAATGGCAATAATGACGTTCAGTCTATATCGATCAGACCGGGGGGTTCTACGGGCAGCTACGGCATCGAAATAGGACCCGACGGTTTTTTTTACCTGAAAATAATACCCAATGGCAATTTCGACAGGATCTTTATCAAGTTATGGACGGACTTTACCGCGATTGGAATTTTCTCTGGTCTTAATGGTAATCCGTCAATAGGCGTACGCGATGTATTTTACAATACCGGGGTGCCCTTCGACTGTGGGGAAGAATTCCTGACGACGAGCTATGATGCAACCGGTCTCAATGCCAACATCCTGAACCTTGGAGGGAAGCCCGTAACAGATCCTCAATTTGCCATAGACGACGACCCAAACAGCTATTCCAAAATAGGCTACAACAGCATCCTGAACGCTCAAATTGCTACGACCATCAGCCAGAGCATCAATTTCAACAGGCTTTCCAACCCGGGGGAAGAAGCCGTAATGGTATTTAACCAAACCGCTTCGATACTCTCCGCGGCCATTTTGCAGAATATCACAGTGAAAGCTTATAATGGCGATACGAAGGTGTACGAGAGCAATTTGAATTTACTCCTCAATGGCGATCTCCTTGGTATTATCTCCAATATATTCGGGACGACAAGGCCTAATCGCATTTCCATCCCTGTAGGCGCACGGTTCGATCGTATAGAGTTGTCCTATTATCAACTTATCGGTGCAGGAGGCGTATTGACGAATCCTCAATTAAATCTGTATGGTATTTACAGGGTGCCGGTTAAGCCTGTATTGGCGCATAATTCCGTGCTGGAGGCCTGTGGGGGAACAAATGTTATATTAGGTGTCAACGCTCCGGTATCCGACGTTACCTATACCTGGTTCAATTCCGGTCTGCAGCCGGTTTATACCGGTTCATCCTACAGCGTTGTGGCACCTGCAACCGGCCGATCCGATACTTTCTTTGTAGCCTCCAGCCGTTGTGCGGGCAAGTATTCAGAATATGTCCCTGTAGTCGTAAAGGGTAACGATGCCCTCTGTAGCCCTTCGGCCATAAACGGTACTGTAGATCTTTCGGCTTACTATTCCGATTCCGCGATCCACGCCGTACTGCTGAATGATAGCGGTAAAGTGGTGGCTGCCGCTACAGTAGATAGCACCACCGGAAACTATAAATTTGGAAATACAGGCAAAGGAAGCTATAGAATCGTTCTGGTCGCGGGCTCTGTACCGCCGGCAGTAGGAAGCCCTGTTTCCGGCAGTAATATTGGGACAGATTATGGATTGAACCCGGGTTCAAGAACAGTAAACGTATCGGGGAACGGCGATCCGATTACCACCGATGGTTTTGTCATCACGTTTATCGGGCCGGACCTGGTAACCGGCCTGAGCACGGACCGAAGCTCAGTATCGGCAGGTAAGAACGCCAATATAACCTATGCCGTATCCAATAAAGGAAAGTCGGGCACTACAGGATTGATATACGTGGTCATTTCCGTTCCCACCGCAGGCACTTTGACTTTAGGTTCCTTGCCTGGCGGGGTAAGCCGGTTATCTTCTAATCAGGGTCGTATTGTGTTGCAGGTTACCGCCCCCATAGGGCCTAACGATATCCTCCGCATACCTGCTGTTTATACCGCCCCAAGTTCGGTTGGCCTGGAAAACCTTACGGCTATCATTCCCGAAGGATATGGAGGAGGAGAACGGAACAGCGCCAACAACAGATCGTCCATTCAATTGCTGCTGAATCAATAATCGAACACCATTTTTAATCAACCATTAAATCAGAAGTTATGAAAAAAGTTTTAGGGTTCATACTGGGGCTATCCTTCGTGCTGTCTATGCAGACCTACGCCCAAATAGGGATATCAAGCGTGACCGTTCCTACGAATGTATTGGCAACGGGAGATACCGTTACCGTATCCCTGGTGATCCAGAATGACAATTTTAGCAGCGCGTATCTTCCCGCGGATTATCCCGCACGGGTCAGCGTCGGTCTTCCGACAACCAGCCAGATCTTAAGATTGGCCGGGCCTGAGCTCTATGGTCAGAATGCGACTTCCTTTTCTACTGTAACGTCTACCGATGCCTTCAACTTTCAGTTCAGTATAACAGATTCCATTCCGGCCGGGGATATACTACGGGTCTCTTTTAAACTGCTTGCTATAGCGCCGACTTCAGGAACGGCACCAGAGGTTATCGTTCAATTGCAATATCCTGACGCAACACCTCCCGGTACAGACTTTAATCGTCAAGCAGCCCGGATTCCATTCACAATTACGGGAAATATCCTCCCCGTTTCATTGCTGGACTTCAATGCCAGGAAAGAGGGAAATAAAGCCGTGGCGCTGAGCTGGAAAACAGTTTCGGAAACGAACAACAGCGGGTTCGCTGTCGAAAGGAGCAGCGATAGCCGTAGCTGGAATGAGATCGGGTTCGTTGCCAGCCAATCGAAAAGCGGTAACAGCGATGGCGCGTTAAGCTACAGCTTCTCCGACCAGGCGCCACTGATGGGACAGAACCTGTATCGCCTGAAGCAGGTTGACCTGGATGGTCAATATGTCTATAGCTCCGTGCAGGCAGTCAGCTTTGACAGCGAGCGCACTTTTAGCGTCTATCCGAACCCGGCAAGGGATATGATCACTGTCGCGGGGCTGACGGGTAACGAGATGATCTATATCTACGACATCGCCGGCAGGCCGGTAGTACAGCAAAAGGCAAACGCAGCGATGGAAAGGCTCCTGATTGACCGCTTGCCTGAAGGCGTTTACAATGTCCATATTTCAGGTCCTGATGGTGTTCGTTTCACACAAAAATTCATCAAAGCGAAATAATACCAGGAAGCAGGTGGAGTCCCAATTGAGCCGTTGGTGTTTTATTTAGGCTCTTCAATGACAAACGATCCTCTCCGGGCTGTTTCAGGCTCCGCGGGAGGATCTGCTTTTTGTAAAAAGCTGCTGTTACAAGTGCAAGTGTTCTGAAAATAGTTTGCGATTGAGGAACTACAGCAACAAGATCCTGATGGACACTGTTTAACATTAATGGGCATGCCTATAGTTAAATATCAGTGTTTTGCCGTCTTGTAAGAGATATCAGGCCACATCGAATTTGCCCGGGTATACCGGATGCGGAATAGCCGAAACAGCACTACCAAAACCGGCCGAGGAACTACATTCTTTTACACTTTTTATCATGCCCATTATGCAATTAGTTAGATTAAGTTTCCTGTTGTTTTTATTGTTGCTTGCGGTTACCTTGCCGGCGCAGCTACCACAAAAAGGCAAAGTTTATCTAGATCACAACCCTCCATTTGGCAGCAGTTCGAAAATTTTTGAATACGACCCTGCGCAACCCATTTCGGCGACCAATCCCAGGCTCAATAGCATTGCGCTGCCCGAAGGTCACGCCGGATTGGCTGTGTCTTCTGTATTGGGCTCTCCCGATACGACTTTGACTTTCTATACATCGGTATATTCAGCTGAAGTTGGTCGCCAGGTATACGTTTATTACGATCCCGCAACCGCTTCCTGGGTCAATACAGGCCATAAATCCCATGCAATTAGTTTCGGGGCTGGCGGCGGCTTTATTTATGGCCTTGACATTGGTGACGGCGGCGATGTATATAAGTATGATGGAACCGGTGACGCAACGCGCATATTAAAAGATACCAATGTTTATTCCAATCTACAACCCTATGACCTGGCAGCCGATTGCGACGGTAATGTTTATCGTTTCAAATTTTCCAATTCAAATTCTTATGCCCAATACGGTCCCCCGGTGCTGTACAAATATGATAAGGATGGGAATTTAATCCAGACCTGGACGATGCCTCTGAACAGCACCTATTTCGGAGGAGGCGGCTTTGTCCTGGTCGGATCAGAATTTTACTTTGACAATTTATACCGTGTTCCACTGACTGAGGTGGATTCTTTAAGCATCGTATCGGGGCTGATCACACCCTCCAATGTAACTATTGCAAGAAATACCCCGAAGCTCCCCCAATATGGTCCTGGCGAAATAATAGGCGATATGGCTAGCTATAGCGGGGAAGTAAAATTACCTGCTGTAAGTATTGCAGCTTCACAAATCAGGCTATGCGTAGGCGCTCTGGCCCATTTAACGGCTTCGGTATCCAACGCCGGTGAGGTGCTATATGAATGGTATGTTAATGGCCAAGTCATTGCTGGCGCCGGTGATTCCACGCTAAGCTTTACCCCTTCGGATGGCGACGTGGTTACCTGTAAAATAGCCACCTGGAGACTTTGTGGCGGCAACTTGGTAACAGAAAGTAATCCTATTCAATTTGAAGTGGTGCCGCCTCCCCAAGCTAAAATTGAGCTGCAAACGCCCGGGCCTCAGCTGTGCTATAAGGATACCGTCCTGTTAAGTGTTGAAGATGTTCCGGGAAATACTTATTCATGGGGCCCGGAAAAATACCTTTACACCTCAAAAACAGCTCCTGCAGCGGCATTCGCAGCCTTTAAAGGAGAGATAAATGTAAGGGTTTATGACTCCATGGGATGCACCGCTGCTGATGCGGTCGCTATTTCGCCCCGGCATTGCTGCTTAGTGTTTATCCCAACCGCTTTCAGCCCAAACGGGGACGGGCTTAATGATATCTTTAATGTTCATATCGAGCCGGGACAGCATTTGAATATTTTTGAAGTATACAACAGGTTCGGGCAAAGATTATTTTCTACTTCCGACCCTGCCAAAGGTTGGGACGGAAAGTTCAATGGTCAACCGGTAGATATGGGAAGCTATTTCTATTACGGCTCCTTCTTATGTAGTGATGGCAACAGCCTCGTTAGAAAAGGGGATATTACTGTGGTAAGATAAGGTAGGATACTGCATTTGCTGATAAGTCCGGTGCATACCGTAAACGCATCGAGGATACTGTTTTGATGTCTCAATATACTTTTAGCATAGGTTCCTAAGCATTCTATAACTAATCCGCAAACTTCAGACTTCATATCTCAGGCGGGTAGTGGTTGTCTTCAATTATCTTCCGATATAGACAGAAAAGGTGTGTATTCGAATGTTGTTCGATTAACCAATAAGGGAACAACCAGCATAATCGTTTCATCCAATCCCGTCGCAACAAATCTGAAAATTTCAATGCCACTCCTTCAAAGTGAGTCTAACTTGGCTACTTATCGACATGGTTGGCGTGTGATGTATAAGATGATCATAACGAAATGGATAGGGAAATAGATATCACCTCCTCATGCAACGGAGTTTATTTGCTCAAATTCAGTAATGGCTTCATCGCTGAGATGGCTAAAATGTCGAGAGATAAGGTGGTGGTGACGTTAATTGCGCACAGCCAATTTTTAAGTAGAAAGCGCCCATAATATACTTAACGTGGTGCATGATACAAATATCACCGCCTGGGGTTACCCTCAGGCGGTGATAAACAGTAAGTGCTAACCACCACGCAATCGCCGGCAGACTGGAGGGCTAAACATGCTACTATTATTTACTACTCTAAAAGACTGTGAACTTTGGCCGTTACTTTTAATTGGATTGTAAAAATTCTCCCACACTTGGTTCTTACCATCCATTATACATTGACATTTGATATATTGGTAAACTCTTTGATCTTGCATTGCCATTATATACTGGCCATTTCTTCAATGCAGTTAATGATAGTATAGAGAAAGACTTTCTTAAGGAATGCAACCAAGTCTAATTCTTAATCAGCTTCTCGCTAAACATCTGTCCGGAAGTAATAAGCCGAAGCATATACCAGCCATGACTCAGGGCTGCGGTGCTCAGGTCAAGCGTATAGTCGCCTTTACCGGAGGGCAGCCGGGGGGAGGCCTTATACACCACACGTCCCGAAGCATCTATAAGACGGATGTCCGCGACATCTGGCAGTCCGATATTGTAGCGTATCGTTATACGGCTTTGGAAAGGATTATTAAGTACTTTGAAGCCTTCCTCCACACTTTGTAAATTGGCTACCGAAGTAGGGGTAATGTCACAGCTGGTATCATTCCCGCCTACACCTACTGCATACCAGGCACGCACTACATTTTTAAATTCAGCGCTGCAGTTGCCGTATAATGTTTTTGCTGCACTGATGCTGGCTGTACGGCAGTTGCCATAGTTAGCATTGCTGCTCAGCGACAGCTCAGTCAGATAAGCAATCTTCGCTGCTTTTTCCATACCAATTCCTGTCAGGGTATATTGCTTAAAATTATCGTTGGTACCGCTTCCTCCCTCCGTCAGCAGGTAGAACCAATGGCTCAATACGCCACTGTTGTAATGTACGCCGCATTGATCATTGGTATAAAGATCTGGTACAGGGCAATCGCTCGTTGATGCGGGGATCCAGAACTCCTTAAGATAGGTATCCGGCCGACGATATTCTTTCGGGTTTTGCATACTTCGCATTGGCCGGGTGGCGAGCTCTTCACCAATCAGCCAGCGGTTTTTCGGCCTATTGTCCTGCTCGTGTGGATCGGCCCAAGCTTCCACCACGGCCCCCCAAATATCGCTGAATCCTTCATTCAGTGCACCCGACTCGCGTTCGTAAACAAGATTGGCCGTATTCTGGCAAATACCGTGCCCGATTTCATGAGCGCATACATCCAGCGCAACAAGCGGTTTTTTCCCACCTTGGTTTTCGCCTGTCCCATCGCCGTAAACCATATACGATCCTGTCCAGGCCGCATTGTTCCATGGTTCATTAGGATCCTGCCGGAAGTGGACTAAGTTGATCAACGGTGAATCCAGGTCGTTATAGCTGCTTCTGTTGTGTTGTGTCTTCCAGTAATCGTAGATCTTGCCTGAGGCCCAATGTACATCCACCTGGGGACCGGCCCAGGCAGAATTCGAAGTGCTGGTAAAGAGGGTATTACTGTCGTTGGCGTTGTAAGTGAAAATACCGCCGCCCCGTGAATCATCGACCAGGATGAAGGAGTTTGCTACCGCTTTAGTTTCTAGCGGTACTTGTCCGCTGTAGAGACTGGTACCTGTGCCCAGCACATGGTGCATCATTGTAGTACGGAACAGGGTATTGCCGTTAACCGCGTCGATGTAAATCACCTGCATGTTTAAAGGCTCTATGGTCTGAACGATAAACTTATATGCGAGATAAAGCCTTCCGTTATTGAGATCCGAAACCCGATCTTCGATCCATACTTTTGTCCCTTCCGGCTTCTTGCTTGTTAGAGGCTTTACTACGGACAGATCGGACGCATTTTGTTCCCAGGCATATTTTTTTGCACCGATTACGCGCAAAGCATAGTTCAGCGCCTGGGCTTCCGACAACGCCGGCTGTATATCAGTATTAACCTGACTAGTATTATAAAAATCGCCTGTAGCCGAGGCGATCAGTCCCTGTCTGGCCGTTACTGTATAACCTCCGTGTTCCACCTTAATCCCTTGCAGCCATTGTTCGTACCGCTGAACAGTAATGCCGCTGTAGGGCGAAGTCGATTTTACCAGGCGAAGCTCATCCTTTCCTGGTATCAGGCTTAATTGTGTTGCGAGGAATGTCGATGCGTCTTCGATCGGTACCTTTGCGCCTTCCCCGATAAAGATTCCCGCAGGGTTGTTGTCCCTTCTGTTCCATTCTGTAATGGTTCCTTTGCTTTTGCCTTCTTCTTGTCCGTGGCTATCGGAAGGGCAGGCAAATAAACATGCACCCATAAGGGTTATAAACAGCCTGTTCAATTGAAACCATGTCAACAAACCAGCAATACGCTGGCGGCTTCCCTTTTGTGAAAACAGATAATACATTTGGTTGGATTTTTTGTTATAAAAAATGTTTCAAAAACAGATACACAACTTCAGATTTAATTTCAATTGAAATATCAGACCATGAGCAGAATTCAATAGCAGATCGACTTTGACTTCCCGTAACATCCGTAATCAAAGAATTCATTGCCCGTAATGTATCACAAGACGCAAAAACATTATTGTTTAACCATAGGCATACCAACTTTAATGTTAAATACTCCGGCTTGCTAAATGAAACAATAGATTTTTCAAACGTATAGTCGATCATAAAGGGGAGCGATTTCACGGACGCAATTGTCCGTAAAAGTTATCTATCGACGGGACAATCCTGTCCGGCACGCAGTAACGATTCTGCTGAAGAAAGGTTATTTATTGGCACTCCCATTCCCATAGAATGTATCAAGGGGGTGTATCTCTGTTACAGAGCTACATAAAAATACCCGGGCAGTGACCGGGTATTTTGGAATATTTATCGCCAACCTTGTATTTCCTATTCCTGGTTTTCGATGTGTTAGGTGGTATAAATGATTTTCGGATTTCCGGCGGAAAATCAAAACAACTGGTAAGACAGTCCCCTATCGTTGCCAGGACCCAATGGCATGGCAGTATGCCTCCATTTATTCAGGTAATTTTTCAATTTTCTGCTTCCTCCCGATTGGCAGCCTTGCCTCGTCACATTAAAGGCGGTTTTGTCGAGCCATCCCAACGACCCATATATGGGTCTGTGTAACCAGGCAACCCTGTTTCTACATGGCCGGTATAGCGTCTGTAATATTTTTCGTTCCCTGGAATCCTGACCGTGAAATCATACCAATTCAACGATTTCTCAAGATTAATGAGTTGTGTGATAGCCTGAATGCCTCTGCCACCATTGGCCGGAAGAGGTACGGTTATGTCAGGTTGCCCGTAAGCATTATCTATAATAATGAGCTGAACGTTGGGGATTTTATCGTTAATATTAACGAGTATTTCAACGTTACCGGTTAAAGCCCGGGCGTCCTGTAAGGCGTATTGGTATAAACAGAAAATATCAATGTCCGGATCATTATTGTCTCCGGAGAATTCCCTGGAAAAACCATTGGGGCCATATACAGTAATGTGATATTCGTTACCCGACATTAAATTCATAGGGAGGGATTCTTTAAGCTTGTCGCCAGCTTTAACTACATAGGATCTTGGTCTGTTAATATCGGGAATCTTATACCCATTGGGGTCGTTGGTCAAATCAAGGTCGCCAAAGCCCCAATAAAGGTTGAAAGCAGCACCCCAGCAGGTATAACCATATATTTCATTCCCCGCTTCAAAACTTATATCCACACTATTTAAGCTTTTATTGAATTTTGCTTCGCAGAATAATTGGTATAATAACCCATTGCCTGGCCGTATTCCCTCTTCCTGTTTTGGCAATAATTGACTATTCCGAACATCCTTCTTAACTGCCGCAACCTGATCCGGGCTCAGTAAATTAGTGCCTGGAGCCGCGTTGTGCTTTGCGCTCTTTATTTGTGTAAAAAAATCCAGCTTGGCAACAAGTGGAGGAAGTGTTATCTTTTCATTACTATAAGGCCTGAAGGCGGAAGTCAGATCCCCACAAACAGTTCGTCTGAATTGACTAATATTGTCACATGTAATCTTGTTATTCCCGGTTTTTTTCTGTAGAAATTTCTCCAGGAACATCAGGGTGGAAGTGTGATCAAACACTTGTGAATTCACCCAGCCGCCACGACTCCATGGCGACACTACGAGCATAGGCACCCGGTATCCAAGACCTATAGGGCTGTCATAGTCATCCGCAAGCTCATCAGAAAGATCTATTCCGGACGAACATTTTCCCATCAGATCAGCAGGAGCTACAAAGGGCGGCATATGATCAAAAAAACCATCATTTTCATCGAAGTTTATTATAAAGATTGTCTTTTTCCAGACTTCGGGTTTTGAGGTTAAAATATCTAAAACTTCAGAAACGTACCAGGGACCATATTGAGGGGAAACCGGATGATCCGAAAAAACTTCAGGTGCACACAACCAGGATACTGTTGGCAATTCTCCATTAGTAACATCCTGCCTGAATTGATAAAGAATATCACCGGCAGGAACCTTCATGCTTGTTCCATCACTAAGTGTAACCTCCGTAAGCGTATTGTACAATGGATCTTTGATATTTGTTGTAAATGCCCTGTTATGAATGTCCTTGTTATACTGTGGCAAAGCCTCCCATATTGCGTTGGCTTCAGCTCCGATAATTGCCCTGTTTTCTGCATTAAGCAAAGGATAGTATTGTTTAAACGATTCCAATACGTTGTCACCAAAATTTGATAACCATTTTACCTTAAGGTCATCTGTTTCGGTATAGACCTTCGAGGCAATATCTCCCATCTGCTTTAAGGGAGCCATAAGTATTTCGAAGAAATTTTGTATATCCGCTTTATAAGATTCCAATGATTCTCCCGATTTAATCCGCTTATCGATATTAGGAATTTGATCTAAAACGTCGTCTATTCGAAGAAGATTTACAAAAGTCTGGTTCTGATAGACTTTCCATGAGATCCCGTTATTCTGTAATACTTCCGGGAATGTCTGCCATTCGCTGGCCCCCGGTATCAAAAACGGGGTATTATCCATGTGATCCCTTATATCCGGGAATAAACCATTGCTGCCTGTAAGTTGGCCTGTCCAGAACATCGATCTGTTAGGGCTTGTACCAGTTAATGACGAACAGAAATAATGATCGCATACCGTAAAGGCATCAGCAAGCGCATGGTAAAATGGATGATCTTTACGGGTGAAGTATTGCATCGTATTCGGCGTCTTCACATCTATCCACTTATCCATATACCCTAAATTCCTTGCATTTATCTGATCCTGCACCGAATGTGGACATCCTCCACCCCATGTAACATTCGTGTTTTTGATATCGCATCTTACCGGTGCATATGTCTTTCCCGTAGCATCACTCTGCAACCAGATCGGGTTGCCATTTTCTTGTCGCAAGAAACGGGGATCATTGAACCCCCTCACGCCCTGAAGCGTTCCCAATAAATGATCAAACGACCGGTTCTCCTGCATTAAAAAAACGATATGTTCGGCATCCATAAAGGTGGTGCCAGGGTCGGGGTTTATGGCAAATGCTCTTTGAACAGCGCCGGGGAGACTGCTTATTGCCAGGCCTCCGGATAAGGCTGTCAATTTCTTAATAAAATCGCGTCTGGATTCCATTTAGTTTAATTTTTTGCTATGAACGTTCAATTTAATTTCGATGATTATTCTACAACCAGTCCTGAGGTTTTAAAATTGTACCCTGGCGAGCTTAAGCGGACCCAATAAAAACCTGCCGTGAGCTTACTGATATCCATCGTTATTAAATTAGTGACGCTATGACGTTCACATACGATCTCTTTTCCAAGCGCATCAATAATGCTCACCAATATATCTGCGGATATTTTTACTGAGGAAGAAAATGCAATCTGTACTTTCGACCTTGCCGGATTAGGATATATAACTACCTTTCCCGTTTTGTGCTCGTCCTGTTTGGATATTGAAACAGTATCAACTAACGACAGGCTTTCTTTCTGCAGAAGGTGCTTTAAAACAAGAAAATTGTCGCTGTAAGAATTGGATACTAATAAATCCAGTCGCTTGCTTTTACCAATCTCCTTCATGTAAACGTGTTGCGGAGCGCTACCGACGGGTATTTCCCTTACCTTTTCAAATGATACATTATGTAGGGTAGAATGGTTTTTCAGAATAACGGTATGATTATCCTGCTCACTATTTATGGCTATCTCCGGCATGCCGTCGTTGTCCAGGTCGCCTGAAGCCAATGAGTTCGGTCTTTTAACTGATATGGCCACCTTAGCATCTTCAAAGTGAGCCTGACTGTTTGGCGATGAGGCATTCATGTAAATTGAAAGCGAGTTGGCAAACAAATTTACTACAGCAATATCCGGCATTTTGTCGCCATCCAAATCATCTACAATACAATCTACAGGCCCGCTTCCTGTGTTTAATTGGTCAACCTGCGTAAAAGAAATCCGTCCCTGAGATGTAGTAGCATTCTGCAAAACAAACAGGATATTTTTATCATAGCCGGAAACAATCAAATCCGGTTTTTTATCCCCATTAATATCTTTTACAATAAAATAATTAGGACGTATTCCCAGATCATGGGTAGATTTTGAAAAATTTACCCTGCCCTTATCGATGGCGTTAATCAAAAATGTTAAAGATTTTTTCTCAAAATCAACTACAATAAGATCAGTCTTCTTATCACCGTCGAGATCATCCGCGGCGACATAATAGGCCAATCCGCTTGTTTCGATGCTATACTCTTTTTCAAATTTTATCGATCCCGGAGCCGACCTGTTCAGAAATATGCCAAGAATACTATTGTAGCCCTTTCTATTTGATAAAGTAATAATGTCATTCTTTGAATCACCATCAATATCGCCAATACAAAAAGAAAGCATCCTGCTTTCCAGTGAAATACTATCTTTCATTCTCCAGGATTGTTCTTCGTTTCCCGGAATTCCCTCCCATATGTAAATCTTCTTTTGCTTAGGGCTGGAAACAATTATTTCATCCTTTGAATCATTGTCCAGATCAGCCGTAAGGAGTTTTCCCGGCGAGCTATTGGGCCATCTGTAAGTAGTAGCGTTAAAAGAAAAGCGATTGGCTTGTCCATGCAAAGCGTGTGGCGTGTTTAAAAGAAAAGTAACAAATGCACCCGCAAGTATATCGCGTCTAAAGAAACGTACATTTTTATTCATAGATTTTTATTTTTAACAGGGCGTGGCGTTTCATTGCAGAGGCGTTTTTACGCCTCCGGCAAAGGCATCTTACTGTTTTCAGTTCATCAGGAGTTCAGTACACAAGAGACGCAATTAGTGATGGTATTATACCAGCAGAGAAGAAGGAGTTTACACTAACTTAATATTGCTCGGGTACGGAATACTTCGATTCTTTTTTCTCTTTTGAAAAGCAACCGTACTTACACCGGTATTTATGCTCATCTTTTGCCCGCACCTCTTGAATACTACCAGGCTTAGCAGGAAAACCTGTCTACCGATTAATGATCTAATAGATTATATGCTTGATCTGCACATCGATTGATTTTTTTCTGGAGCTTGCGCCTGGAAATTTCTAAAGTATGCAAAGCCTATTACACGGCCAGTCTGTTATCCGGATATTCCAAAAATGACGCCCATTGGCATAAATAGATTCATTAGCTACTTGCGTAAATCAGTGGATTGTTTTTTGAAAAGCACAGGAACTGCAGTGTTCCATTCGGGCAGGACGAACAGGCAATAAAAAAGTAGCAAGCCTGGGGCTTGCTACTTTTAATCTAATTTATACTTGTGTCCGGAACTGCCTGCTCATAACAGCGATTACCATGAACATCGAAGCTTTATTTTGCCACGGTAAATTTGCCCGTTGCCCTTTGGTGACCGGCATTGAGCTCAATGAGGTACATGCCTGCTCTTAAAGAAGAGACATCGACAGAGACTTTGTGCACACCGCTTGGCATTGCGCCCAATTCTTTAAGCGCTACGGTTCGGCCGGAAATATCGGTTATCCGTACGACAGCTTTATTACTGGCTTTGTCGGAGGAGAAATCAAGATTGATATTGCCGGTTGCCGGATTCGGATATACGGTCATGGCCGCATGGTTACCGTTCAGTTCCAGGATACCCGTTGGGTTGTTGGTTACACTGCATTTATCAGTAGCACCGGAGCCGAATTTTACATTATCTACCTTTGCGAAATTATTCCCCGACAATGCAGCAATTATACTTGCAAACATTTGATTCGGCGTAGTTCCGGTAGCTCCAAACGCAGCTTCAATAGCTTGCGCATCCACACCGGGGTCGTTGTAATACCGGGTTTCTCCGTCAGAGGTAGTCAGGGCAAAAAAGCCAACATAAGGACATACTTTCGCATCCTTTGGTATCGCTACTTTGGGATTTGATGGATTATTCCAGAATTGCTCGCCTGGCGCCAGGGCGAGGTTAAATGACAGCGAAGCCCCGGCAGCCAGAGTAGCTCCTATTTTCTCACTCACATAATACTGTGTAGGCAGTTCCACGCCGAACATTCTGACATCATAGAAAAGCATAATGGTGTCACCATCAGCCGCGCTTAGCGCCGTAGTGCTGTTATTGGTGATCTTAAATGAAAATCTGATTGAATCCAGTGTGTTGGGAAAGGATTGGCCGCTGGTCGGCGAGAGAATCGTTACGCCTAAGTCTACCTGGGCATAGCTGCTGGTTACCAAAGCGCCTGAGAGAACGAGTGTTGTTAAAATCCGTTTCATTGTTTAATTGTTTTTTTGTTTAAAAAATATATACGGTCAATATGGCTTTAGTACAAACGCCCGGGTTAGACAACGCAGGCGAAATCTTCGAAAGAAGACTATGAAAACAAGTTGATCTGTTCTGTAGGTACTGTATTAGCAAAGAAACAAGAGAACAGAAAAAAATGAGGAAAATTCAGAAGACAAAAAGGGGGACAATCTTATATCCTTAAAATCAAAAATTAGCCTGCAGATCCTTACAATTTACCGGACGATCAGAATTATTTCTTCATCTGTCCTGCCGGTTTTATGTTGTAGCCGGAGCCTGGTTTTACGTACTGATGCCGGAGATATACCCAGTATCTTTGCCTTTTCTGTGTTGGTGAACCCAATTTTGGTCAATGCCAATAACCGGATCTCTGCCTCTGTAAGTTTGGGGTATTGAAGGCGTAAGCGAGCAAAGAAACCTGGACAGATTTTGCCGAACTTCCTTTGAAAATCAAGCCAGTCCTTTTTCGTTAAAATTGCAAGGCTGTCAGCATCGAACAGTGATTCCTGCACCATATTCCTGCTCCCGCCCTTTAATGGCAACAGACTAATCCGGCTCTTTATGACAAGCCCTTGCTGCCTGATCTCCTCCGGGTTGAAATGAATATATTCCGTGATAACCGGGACCCTTTTCGAAAAATTAAACAGGATCAATTGCGGGCTTCTTACCGACCGTTTCATTTTACCCAGGGCTAACATTATCGACCGGGCCCATTTACTGTTGTACTTATTCCCTGCTTTCATACTGTATTTTTGATGTGTAATGTTCACCATGGAAGCCGTAGATAAGGATTGGGCTGAAATTCCAATCGGCATAGATAACCGCACTACGTTACGCCACGGGAGTAATCTATAGTTGTGGCTCACAATGAACTTCAATGTACACAAATAGTAATAGTTGGTTTGTGTTGCGATACACCTGCAGTTGCACTGATGCTCCGATTAAGTTTTGTGGAAATCCTTTCGTGTGGCAAATAATTTGCCCGCCGGCAACGCACATCTGGTAACAACGGTGCGAGCATCAAATTTGCTTTGTATCAGAAACAAAACAGAAGGTAGGTTTCCTGTCGCATACGCTCAGGTTGGCTTTAGCCCCATTCTTTGGGCCATCGTTTCGTCAAAAGCAGGTTGCCTGATAATATTTGCGACGATATGCGGTAGCTTGCTATGCAGGCTACCTTCGGGGCAAAATACCGGTGGACGGGGAATATCTATAAAACCCAATCTTTGCGGTGCAGATACTTTCATTGCCTTTTTAAGCTCCCTGATATGCTTCAGCTCTTTTTTCAGCAACCGCTCTGTCCGCATAAGCCAATCAAAGGCCAGGTATTGCCGGTAGATATACTCGACATCGGCCTGGGGAATACCAAGCTCCCCTTCAAAAACGGCTAATCCTTTAGCAAGCATGCTTAGCATGGCAATCAGATCTTCATCGGTGTAATGTCGAAGATCAAGATTCGATTCTGGTGTGTCAATAGCCATATTCTTCGCTCTTTTCATTGCAATAGTGCTGCTCATACATTTGCTGTTATAACGATAAATAGCATTGTTGGAAGTTTTACTATAAAAGCGTTACAAAGGATAATACAACCGTCTACTGTGGATTAGAATGTATAAACTAACCCGGCTGACAGATACCTTTACCGGCTTCTTTTTTATAGACGATTTTTTCTCCAAAATATACCATAGAGTTATGCAACTTATCCGCTTTGCCAAACAGATAAGGCGCAAAGTCGGGCAGCTACATTTAGAACAGCGACGACTATTTGCTAATAATTTTAAATTTCTAGATTTGCCAACGAATCCCGGCAACAACATACAATTCATTACACTTCAATTCATGCCAGGTTTCTCATGCTTAGCATCATCCAGGGATGTGCTTCCCAGACATGATCCTGTTTCTTTAATTTTATTATCAGCAGATAATTGTTAATTTTGAATGAAACATTTCTTAATGAATTCCACCGGCAGCGCAATGCGGCTGGAATGTTGACGGCGGGCCGAGCGGCTTAAGCAGTACATAACCCCAACCAGATTTCGTTGGCTCTTAATTATCACGTTTTAATTGAACAACTTGAATACACATTCAGATCTTGAACTTTGGCGCCTGGTAAAGGAAAAAAATCGTGCGGCTTTTGAGATCCTTTACAAAAAGTATTGGGAGTCGTCCTATACAACTGTCTATTGGCTGCTGCTGGATCAGGAAAGCGCAAAAGACATTGTTCAGGAATTATTCGTCGATTTATGGGTAAAAAGAGACCAGATCAACATTTCTGCCACTTTTGAAGGTTATCTGAAAATAGCACTTCGCAACCGGGTCTTTAGCTATATCAAATCTGCTGCCCGGCAAAAGGTACGTACCGAAGGCATGAAGAGAGACGCAGACGCAGTTGCTATCACGGCACAGGAAATATACAATGAAAAGGAGCTGCGAAAGCTATTCCGGGCTGAAGTAGAGAAGCTCCCGCCAAAAATGAAGGAGATTCTTGTCTTAAATATCGAAGACGGGCTGCCTGTACGGGAGATTGCGCAAAAATTAACCCTTTCGGAACAGACGGTAAGAAATCAATTGAGCAATTCGATCAAAAGAGTCAGGGCTGGCCTGGAATGTTATAGGCTGCTCTCGATCATAATGATGATTTATCTGTATTATATATCGTAGACGCTGCCGGCGCTGAACGAAAACGCAGTATTTTATGAAGATATCAAGTAAAGAACAACTGGTTTTGCTCCTGGAAAAACAAGAGTCAGGAACATCGACGCCACAAGAAGATGAAGCGCTCAACCAATGGTTTGAAGAAGCGCCTGTTGTTCGGGGGCTTACTTTTGCTTCGGAAGAGGAAAGGGAGCGGATCGATGCTGAGATACATGCCCGCATTGCAGACCAGATCGGTGAGGAGCCGGACTTTAGTCAGGTCAATTTCCAGAACCCCGGGCAGGAAAAATCAACTGTTCCATTCAGGAAAAAATGGCTGGTGGTAGCCGCAGCGGCAGCTATACTGTTTATTTCCGTTATCGGCCTTCGTTACTTTTTCGATAGCAACAGGAATGAAATGATCCTTGTCACCGTTCCTACAGGTATTTCCCAGCTCCCCGTTACCCTTCCCGACAGCTCGCTGGTATGGCTATATGAAGGCAGCAGCCTGAGGTATCCGAAAATATTCGGAAGCGGCAACCGCGAGATCACCCTGGACGGAATAGCCCGGCTTTCGGTCCACCATGACCGGCGGGTGCCTTTTATCGTTAATACACGCAAGAATATCTCGGTCAAAGTGCTGGGTACGGTGTTTTGGGTCAATGCTCCCGAGCTGGCTTCCGGTATTGAAGTCGGCGTAGCAGAGGGCCTCGTGCAGGTAAACACCGGGAAAACGATGCCAGCGGTATTAAAAGCCGGCGAAAAGATATTATACAGCTATGGCGATACCAGCTATGCAAGGCAGCATTTACTTCCTGAAGAAATCAACCAATGGAACGGTAACGGGATGATCTACCTGAACAGCATATCGTTAAACGAGCTGGCAGTTCTTTTCAAAAATATGTACCATGTTACCCTGAATTTTGACCAGGGCCTGGCGAAAGGCCAGCGGTTCAAAATGAGTATTTCCAGCACTGCATCTGTTGACAGCACCCTGGAAATGTTAAATTCTTTAAGCAGCCTCAGATTTAAACGAAACGGCAAGGAAATTCAGGTGAACAAATAAAGCAACACCCCGATCGCATGACCGTTAAAATGTACTGGCTTTTTTTGCTTCTGGCTGCCGTCGCTATTCCCCGGGATGCGCAAGGCCAGCTGGCAAATACCCGGGTTACCGTGCATATCGGGTCGGGCAGCCTGGACCAATGCCTGGTACAGCTGGAAAAAGCAACGGGGTTCTTTTTTGCTTATGAGGTTACAGGGATCAGGACCGCGAAGCCAGGAGTTAAAGAAAAGAATTTCAGAGACGAGCTGCTGGCGGATGTGCTTTACTATCTTTTAGAAGGCAGCGGCTACACCTTTTCAGAAAAGCAAGGGGGTATCGCAATTGTGCCTGGCCGGCTTCCGGCCAGGCCACGTCAACATTTGTTTACAGGAGTCATTGAAGATAAAGAAACAGGTGCGCTGCTGGAAGGTGTCTCTATCGTTGCGGAGAGCGATCCGTATTCAGGGACCATTACCGATAAAAACGGCTATTTTAAACTGCCGGCACAGACCGATACCCTCCGGGTGCTGTTGCGCTATATGAGCTATAAGCCTGCTAATATCATCCTTTTCGCAGATCGAAGCGTCAAGATAAAAATGGATATTGATCTTGAAGACATGGACTCCGTGCTCGTGGTTGCCCCATCTGATATCAGGCCTTACTCTGCGCTCAGCCCGCTGTCGGTGTACGAGCTGTCCTTCCTGCCCCGGCTGATGGGCAATGCCGACCTGATCAGTATGGTAAAGATTATACCAGGCATACAGGAAGCCAACAACGGATCGGGCAGCGTCCTGGTGCGGGGCGGAGCGCCCGATCAGAACCTTATTATACTGGATGGCATGACCTTGTACGATGCCATGCATCTCTTCGGACTGATGTCGTTCATCAATCCGAATATGGTAAAAAGCATTGACATCTATAAAGAAGCTTTTCCCGCCCGCTACGGAGGCCGTCTCTCTTCCGTATGGGATATTTCCCTTAAAAACGGGAATACCGAAAAGCTGCATGGCAACCTATGCCTGGGCAGCCTGGCCTCCGATATCATGCTTGAAGGGCCGCTTTTCAAACATAAAACAACGTTCGCGCTCTCTGCAAGAAGAACCTATCACGACTATTTTGCCCGGCTTTCCACGCCTGGCCTGACCTTTCATTTCCTGGACCTGAATGTCAAGCTCTGCCATCGCTTTTCGGATAAAAACCAGGTCTATTTCAGCGCTTATGCCTCCGGCGATAAATTCAACCTGGATAACCATGATACCTTGGTCACTGCTCAGGAAGTAAATTACTATTCCGTTGGAGGAAAGACCTATTCTATCTCCACCGAAGCCAGCTCTTCCTTTTTCAATAATAGTGCATTCAGATCGCGGAATCATGCGGCAACAGTGGGCTGGCAGCATTATTCCGACAGGTTTAAGGCCAATGTAGCCTTCCTGTATTCCGGATATAAGATCGATGCCAGTGATCGCAACAGCGGCTTTTTTTACGCCAATCCATCGTGGGATACAAGCTCTAGAAATAATTATTCACAAACGGCGCAGCAGGACTTTGCCGCCAGGAGCCAGGCAAGGTACAGGCTGGATGAGACCCATTGCCTGGAGGGTGGCTTTAGCTATACCCGCTATCATTTCAGCCCTTATCGCTATACCCAGGCCGATTCAGCCATAAGATCAGGAGTTGCTTTTCCCTCGCTCTTATTTCAGGATTTCATCGCAGGTCAGGATGCGAACGAGGTAAGTTTCTTTTTAGAGGACACCAAAGCCTTTTCTTCCCGCCTCAACATCTCGGCCGGCTTATTCACCAGTAAATATTTCCATGAAAAAGCCTCTTATTTTTCGCTTCAGCCCCGGTTCAGCTTTCGTTATCAATTAAAGCCCTCCTGGTTCCTGAGCGGCGCCTATAGCAGGATGCAGCAGCACCTGCATAGAATATATCCACTCACCACCACGTCGTTACCCTATGCCTATTGGATCCCTTCAACCGACTCGATCAAGCCGCAGCAATCCCACCAGCTCAGCCTCAGCCTTTCCGGGAAGTTGTGCAATGATATTTTTGAATTTTCCGCCGGCGCATATTACAAACATGCTCAAAACAAGCTTGAATACCTCGATTCCAGGGTAGATCCTCCTCCCTACGGACCTGCACTCCTGGGTAGTGACTCCTGGGTACGCAAAGTAGCAGCCGGCAGTCTTATGGCTTATGGCATGGAATACTCCGTACGTAAGGCGAAGGGCAATCTTCGCGGGTGGCTGAGCTATGCGCTGTCCTGGAGCTACCTGACAATGCCTGAGGTCAATGAGGGCAAACACTTTGAGTACAATAATAATCGCCGCCACAACCTTAACCTTGTCGGCATCTACCAGCTGGGCAAACACCTGGAGCTATCCGCTACCTTTACCTTTCAAAGCAAGCCCCCCGCCAGGATCTTCATTGAAAAAACTTTCGCCCCGAACACCTATACAACCCAGGGATTAATGGTTTCTAATTTTCAATTAGGGACCTATCACCGGCTGGATATAAGCGCAAGCTGGCGCATGCAATATAAAGGCGATATATACGCGGTATGGAACCTCAGCATTTTCAACGTCTATAACCGGCCCAACCCTTTATATTATGTGAATAATCCGGCTGCTAATACCGCATTATTTCCTATCCTGGTATCGGCATCCTATGCGCTGAATTTCTGATAAAGCCGGAAGTCCTATTCCCCTATAAGCCTTCCGGCGACGACAGGAAAAGACGCCACCGAAAGGTTCTTTAGCGGGCGATTATCACTTTCTGAGACCATCTCTTTCCATTGCCCAAGGTCGTTAACAGGTATATGCCGGGGGCAGATTGTTGCTCTTTACCTTATAATGGTCTACAGTAAGAGATAGGATTCAGAGAGCAGTTGATTTACCGCTTCCGGCTTTGAAGAAGCCTTCAGCATAGCGTTAAGACATCATCACGCCGGGTTGCAGCTGTCAGGAAATACCGGGCAGGATAAATGCCGGATCAACACTTCAAGATTCATTAAGAATTTATGGTCGATGGTATAAATGTCGAGCACACCTTTTGCATTCATGTGGCACGAAAGCTTCTCATGGTGTTCCAAGAGTATTGCTTCCCTGCGGTACATTAGCTCCGGGAGATAAACCGATACCCGCTCATGCATAATCTGAACAGCCCCGAACAGGGTACCGGCCTCCCGGTTGGATAAACCCCGGTCCGGGTATTCCATATAAAAGCTTTCCCATTGATCCACACGGACAATAAGTTCCATGCCATGCTTTAGAAAAAGTGCTTTCACCTGACTGAAAGCAAACAACTGTGCGGCTGTTGCCTTTATTTTTGTCTTTACGCTCATAATCCTGAATTCAACGCGCTGAAACATACTTCTCTCTAACCCGAGCAGCGCAACACCTTTGCCATTACCCCGATGCCATCTGCTACTCCTGCAGGATAGCCTCTAATCTTTGGTGAGCCGGCATTGTCCTTCGGTGTCGGCCCTTTTTGCCGCCGCATCTTGTGCGTTACAGGCGCCTTCAGCCTCGCTTTTCAACTGGCTGCTGTAGTCATAAATATATTTCTGATCATTCACCTCGCAGGTGCAGGTGTAATTTTTTTTGCAGGAGGGCGAGATCAATATGCCTATAGCACACAGGCAGCAAATAACCCATTTGTTTTTCATAACGTATTTTTTTAGGATCAATAACCTGGATTCTGGACTAAATTGGGATTGGCGTTGATGTATTCCAGCGGAATAGGGATCAGCCAGCGATTATCACCGGCGGGCAGGTCCCGTACGAAGTAGGGCGTACCCGTACCATCAGCAAAATCCCCAAACGCATCTCTGGCAACCGGCAGACCTTTTCTTTTCAGGGTAAACCAGCGGTCGCCCTCAAAAGCAAGCTCCAGCCGGCGCTCTTTATCAATCGCATCCTTTAATGCCTGCCCTGTTTCCGTTCCGGCCGAGAAGCCTGCATACCTGTTGCTGCGCAGGGCATCCAGGTCCCCGAGCGCCGATGCCTCGTTCCCTGTTATGGCATAAGCTTCTGCACGATTCAGGAGCACCTCTGCCACTCTCAGGTATTTGACATCTACAAGATTAGCAGCTTCGCCGCCCCCTCTTCCCCTATATTTGGCCACAGCAATATAGTCGGCGCCGCTGTATTTTGTTTTGAGCAGGTAGGCCGCAGTACGGATATCTGTGGTGTCATACAGCAATGCCAGGGAATGCGATACCACCCATTCTGATACGATCTCATTACCGCTCGACTGGCTATATCCATTTCCGATAAGGATCGGCTGACCGCCGAGCCTGTCCTGGGACATTATCTTTATTTTGAAGATCACTCCTGCTTCCGTAGCATCTTTCCAGATGTCTGGAAATACCGTCCGGGAACCCGGGTCGGCACTCACCGCCAGGCATGCCGTAGCGGCGTCAATACATTGCTGCCATGCGCCGCCGTATAAATAAACCCGGGACAACAAGCCATAAACTGCGGCCTTATTCAGGCGGCCTACGCCATTCTTTTCGTTGATCAATTCAGCAGCCTTGATCAGATCTGCTACAATGTTATCATAGGTTCCCTTTACTGTCCCTCTGTCCGGAGCATCTTTCAGGTCGGTTGTCATTACATAGGGAACTCCGGGCGCCCCCGGATCGGCCCGGGGACCACTAACCGGCTTCGCGTAGACACGCAGCAGATCGAAATGAACCATTGCCCTTGCGGCCAGCGCTTCACCCTCGTAATTGGCACGCTCAGGCGCCTGGCCCAGGTTGTCGATATGTTCCAGGATGCCATTAGCGGCCCTTATAATCGAATACGCATCGGCGAACATGCCGGAAGTATTCGATGCGCTATACTGCCAGTTGCCGAAAGTCCTTTGTGAACCGCGGCCGGTCTGCTGGGAAATAAGATTGTCTGCAAGCAGGTCCGGTGTCAGCATCCAGGCAATAGGGTCGTCCTGTGCGCCGAGATACTCACTGCTATGCACCATCTCAAAATAGACGCCGAGGGCCGCCATTTCAAAATCGTTGACGGTGCTGAATGCCTGTTCCACCGGGACTGCATTGGTCGGGTCCTGTACCAGGTCTTTTCTACAGGCAACCATACCTGCAAGCATAAGACACAGCGGAATGATGATCTTTATCTTTCTCATTTTTCTAAATCTTGAGGTTAAAAGGTAACGTTTAAGCCGAAAGTGATCACCTTGGATTGCGGATAACTATAGAGTGCAATAGCCCCCGAACGTAAGAAGCCGCCCTCCTGGGCGCCAGTACCCACTTCCGGGTCCCCTTTAAAGCCAGGAGCGGAATACCAGAGGTTCTGTCCCTGGACATATACGCGCAGCGCCTGCATCTTTACCCTGCTGATCAAGGATACCGGTAGGTTATAGGACAAGGTTACATTTCTTAAACGGATAAAATTGCCTTTCTGTAACCAGCGATCGCTGTTATAAGCAGGTTGATTATAGTCGGCTCGCGGGTTGCTGGCGCCGGTGTTGTCAGGCCTCCAGTAATCCAGCGCAGCCATAGCCATATTACTCGTCGTTACATTCTTTGGCGTATTGGCATTAGCCCACATCTGGTTATAGATATAGTTACCGCCCGCATAAGCGCAATCGATGCCCAGCTGGATACCTTTATAGGATAGATTGGTGTAAAAGCCTCCGAAAAAGCTGGGGTCTGGTGTCTTGTCCAGGTAGAACAGGTCGGCTTCATTATAATTATTGGTCGTAGTACCATCTTTTTTATACCACAACTCATCGCCATTCACAGGGTCTACACCGGCATATTGCTGCAGGTAATACACATCAATAGGTTTGCCAACAACATAGTAGGTATTTGCTGTTCCGGTATTGCGTATGGCTTCCCCGTCTGCCAGCTTAACGATCCTGTTTTTGTTCAGCGTTATGTTTCCGCCTATCGACCAAAGGAAATCTCTTTTACGAAGCACATCTAGATTAAGGCTCAGCTCCATACCCGAGTTGCGCATACTGCCGACATTGTCCATTTGTGCTGTATAGCCGGTAGTCGGGGAGATAGGCCTGTCCAGCAGCAATGCATAAGTATACCTGTTGTAATAATCGATCGTACCGCTTATCCTGTTCTGAAAAAATCCAAAGTCCAGGCCGAAGCTGTAGTTAGTATTTTTCTCCCAGGTCAATCCGGTGTTGCCGATATTGCCCGGGTAAAAAGACGTTTGCCCTCCATAGCCACCGGACTTGTATAAGGCCAGGGCATCGTAGTTTCCGATCTGGTTATTGCCCGAGGTTCCGAGCGAGGCCCAAAGCTTCATCGAAGTAATACTGCTTACACTTTTCAGGAAAGTTTCCTCGGTAAGGTTCCAGGCCAGCCCTCCTGCGATGAAGGTACCATAGCGGTTATCCTTTCCAAAACGGGAAGAGCCATCTCTGCGCACTGAAAAGTTGGCCAGGTACTTGCCAGCATAGCTATACTCCGCCCGTCCAAATAAAGAAAACAAAGTCCAGCTTTCCCTGGCCGTAGTCGTAGCCTCAGGGCTCGAACCATTGTTTTGTGTTGTCAAACCGGTATTATACGGATAACCTTTTGAGCTTAGACTATAGCTCTTGAATTGCTCTTTGGTAAACTCCGTACCGGCCAGCAGCTTTAGGTTATGCATCGCTGCGAAAGTTTTTTTATATTGAACCGTATTCGTCCATACATAGTTAAACCGGTAGTAGCCATCATCCGTTTTGCTACCGGTGGGTGTCCCGTTCAAAACCATATCAAGCATGGACCCGGGACGAGTAATGCTTTCCCCATTCGACGTTACATATTGAAGGCCTAGCTGGCTTCTCAGCGTAATGTCCTTAACCGGCGTCAGCTCCAGGTAGGTAGTGGATGCGCCATACAGAGTATTGCTGAAGGCAGGGTTTGTCCGGAGCGCCTCGACAATATTAAGAGGTTGCTGCGTGCGGTTGTACCCATTTACGCTACTTGTACCGAAATCATAAACGGCTTCGTAAGGGTTATATTGATATATGGCACGGAAAGGATTCTGAACGTTATTGGTTTCTCTCGTGTCTTTGGAGCTGGAGTTTGTTACCCGGATGCTCTGGCCGATCTTCAGCCAATCGTTAGCCCGGTAATCCACATTCAGCATGCCGGCCCTGCGTACAAAGTTCGAAGCAAGGCTGATGCCGTCCTCATTATAGCTTTGCAGGGAAAAATAGTAGTCAAACTTATCTGTAGCGCCGTTAATGGCAATGTCGTGTTGTGACAATCGGCCGGTACGCAGGATCTCTTTCTGCCAATCTGTTTCATAAGGCCTTAGCTGGTTCCAGTACACATTGGGATCAGGGGCCTCTGTGATGCTGCTCAGGCTGTCTTTCGCCAATAGCGGTTTCAGGTACTTATTCGTGTAACCCAGGTCCCTTTCATATTGCAGCTTTTCCGAGAAAGACATCATTTTGAATTTATCGGGCGTCTTGCTTTTAAAGCCATATTGGAAGCCGTAGGTAATTTGTGGTGGGCTGCCCTTGCGTCCTCCCTTCCGGGTGGTAACGACAATGACCCCATTGCTGCCCCTGGATCCGTAGATCGAGTTGGTGGAAGCATCTTTCAGTACGGTAACATCGGCAATATCGTTCGGGCTTAGCGCCGTATAGGCTTCTGAAGTAGAAGGCACCCCATCAATAACGATCAGCGGACCCTGGCCCGCATTAATCGAGCCCACACCCCTGATCCGGATAAAGGCCGGCGCACCGGGGGCGCCATTCTGACCCGTGATCATCACCCCGGGTGCTTTCCCCTGGAGCATATTGGTAAAATTGCCCATGGGTACATCCTTAAAAGCTTTCTCTTTAATTACCGAGCTCCCGCCGATCAGCGTTTTACGTGTTTCCGAACCATAGCCAACAACCACAGCTTCATCCAGGCTGTGTGATGATGAGCTGATCCGGATAGCCAGCGCCTGCGCGCCATCCCTGGCCTCGATCTCCTTATCGCCGAACCCTACGGATTGGATCAGCAGGAAACTATTTTCATTCGGTACGTCGAGGGTAAAATTGCCATCAGCATCGGTAATGGTTCCTGCTGTTGATCCCTTGACATGAATGCTCGCGCCAGGTACCCCTTCTCCTTTATCGTCTAAAACCCGGCCCCTGACCAGCCTGCTTTGCGCCATTACGTGATGCAGCCCCAACGATAAGAGCATAGCACACGTGAGTACGATCTTTTTCATCTCTATAAAAATTTAGTAAAAAAAGAAATAGCCTTGCGACATAGTATTGTGGCCTATTTACAGCATGAGCAAAGCAAACCTACCGGGCATTGAATCGCAATTTTTCAGCTGACTCCGGAGTGCATCGCCTGCTTTAGCAACCGCAAGACAAAAGCGTTCCTTCGTCCATGCTACCGATACCTTATTCCGCAAAAAATGCCTGCTGTGACAGCCGGGTAACCAACGAGCCTTTACCCTAAGACATAAAAACACTATTTCTTAACTATTGCATGAGCATTTTAATTGTAAATGATAGAGATCAACAGCATTGCATAGTATGTCCCTCCTTATCTGCTGACCGAAAAGAAGGCAGCGGTAAAGCTGTTGGGCAGGGATAGCGTAAAGCAACTGTAAGTAAAAATGGGTAAATCGCAGAGCAGGTCCAGGATAGCTCAGCATGGATCACCACAAGATCAATCAAGGAAAATCGAACTAAAAAGTACCGGGAGATATAGGATAAAGCCGGACATTCCCCGGACAAGCCGGTACATGCCATTTAAGGGAAATTGATACGGGTATGACATCTCAGCATGTTCAAGGCCTTACCGTAGCACCGACTTCTGGATTCACACCAGAGATTATCGTTCATTTGCAATATCCCGATAGCGGCACCTCCCGGTGCCGGCTTTAGTCGTCAAAATGCCCGGATCCTATTCACGATTATCCTTCCTGTTTCGCTGCTGGACTTCAATGCCAGGAAGAAGGCAAATAAAGTTGTAGCGCCAATGGTCACCTTTTTCGAGTATATTTGATTAAACTTGCAACGGTTTGAATTGCCCCGACAATTTGAGCAAAATGCTTTAGCTCTTTCAATTCTTTCAAATAAATCCAAATGGAATCGGTTACCTTTTGCGGTTACCTAGTTTTTGGAATGTCATAGAATCCGCTGTGGCAAACGCTTTTAGCATGTTTGTACTTAATTCCAGCGGAATCACAAAAGCGGCTTCAGGCCGCTTTTTTATGCATTGAATGCAAGGCCTTCCTGGTCCATACGATAGACAGGTTTGCATGATTCTATAGCTATCCGTGCTATAGGGCTCCGTAGGAGCCGAATGTTTGTAGCCAATATGAACAATCATAAACTTGCACCGTAGGAGCAAAACCAGGCTGCTAAGAAAAACACGTATCCAGCCGCCGTTCAGGCCGTTGCACGTCCCGACCGGTTTTAGTCGTGCAGGTGCGGTACAAGCTCACCCCTAAGTTGAGGCGTTCAATCCTCTGGATATTGAGTTGATGTACCGGATTTTATCAGGACATTCTTAAATTGCATTCCCTAACTTTTTCCCTTGACCTGGATGATTGAATGGCATTTCCATTTTTCACCAGCGCCTTCATGGTCGGGAACGAGCAACGGCCAGGGACCTGCTCCAGGAATTCCTGATCTTGTCAACCAGCAGGTTCTCTTTTGCTATATTTTCTTTTCAATAAAACTGTCTGCCTGCTGTGAAGGCTTATCACAGTTTTCTTTATCTTCGGGCGGAATTCCACTTCTCTTTAATTTGAGTGTATGAAGGATATTGTATTACAGTAATTTACCGTCAAGGTAATTACATCTTCAATTGATCATTTTATTCGCAGCTTCTGCGTCTCCAGCAGAAGGAGTATCCTTTATTTTTATTTAATTTCTATCCGTAATGCACAAATACAATTATACGATCAGGAGGGAAGAACCTTCTGATATCGAGGCTATCGATCAGGTAACAAAGGCTGCGTTTGCCTCCGCAGCATATAGCAGTGGAACGGAAACGTTCATTATAAAAGCCCTGCGTGCAAATAGTCAGCTGACCGTTTCCCTGGTAGCGGAGGAAGAGGGAGTATTGATAGGGCATATTGCTATATCGCCTGTAACCATTTCTTCAGGAAGCGAAGGCTGGTTTGGACTGGGGCCTGTATCTGTGATCCCTTCCAAACAGGGGGCCGGCGTGGGTTCCGCTCTTATCAGGGCCGCCATTGACGTATTGGGCGAGCTTCGTGCTGACGGCTGTGTGGTGCTGGGCGAGCCTTCCTATTATGGCCGCTTCGGATTCAGGAGCGATGCCCGTTTGCAGTATCTGCATGCTCCTGCCGAGTATTTCCAGGTACAATCATTTACAGGAAAGATACCGGAGGGGACTGTGGCATATGATGATAGTTTCAACGTCACCAGTTGATCTTAACCAGATGTAAGTAGAAGAGGCCGCCTCATTCACAGAGGCGGCCTTTTTTACCACCGTAGAAGAGTTTTAGTTGCAGACAATCCTGAGCTTTTTGCTGCAGCTCCCGATTTCCGGCAAGAAGGATTGCGTTGAATAAATCTTTACTTTACTCATGTTAAAGTATTGCTTTAGCCACGCTCCCACACATTAAGATCGTCCTGCTATGCCGGAAAATATTGTAAATCCCCAGCAGAATCACGAGAGAGATCAGACTCCTGGTTATCAGGCATCTTTCTTTTTTAGCCGGGTAACTCGCAATTGTTCAAACATCTTCCGACGCTTTACAGTACTTAACGTATCCTTACGAAACGCCCACAATGCTATTGTGGATATTTACCTTCGGTGGGCAATGCCCGATAAGCTCCGGGACGGAACAGGAGTTGGCTTCCTATGTCGGGATGGCCGGCTGTCGCTTTTCGGAAAAGTAGCCATCAGTACAGCGGCAAAGCTCCCTATTGCCGTAATGGTTCTGCAGGTATGAAAGAAATCCCACCTTTCTAAAATGGCGTTCCAGTTTGCCGGAGGCATCGTCAATATCCACGATTTTATCTGTGTATTAATGGGCACATTTCCCAATCGGGTAATTAAAAAAGTAGCTATTGTTAGTAATATGGCGACACCTGCAAAAATGCAGGCGCTCCTTTGCCGTTTTACTGTCCAGGTAAACCAGATGGATGAGATAATGGCTATAGCCATTAACGACTGTACGATAACACCATTATGTCTCATCAACGCCACCCGAAAGCTGAGATGGATCTCTCTCGGAACTTCCCTGAAAGTCGGTAATACATTGAACTTTGCGTAGAAGAATGTTCCTGCAAGCAATCCTGTTGCAAATAATACCGTAGCATTAGGTATACTTTTCATCATAAAGCAAGTTAGGGATACAACTTACAAACTTATTTAAGGAGCTTGCTTTGCTTGCAGGCTTAGTTATGTTGAAGGATAAAGCTGGTATCGGATAAATAATGTACACCAACAGAACATGTCTATTTCATTAGCGTTGCCTGTCGGGTTATCCGGGAAATTGTCAAAAGTCATGGTCCCCAAATTTACGAAAGGCTTGAGCAAATTGGCAAATTAGATATGCATTTACCAGTCTTGATATACCGCCGCTGATCTCGCCGCCAGGTTCGCATTTAATATCCCGGATCCAACGGCAGATAAAAAATCAACGCTATGAATCGGAGGCCCTTCAGGCGCCACATGGCGGATACAAGCTACTTAATGTGGCCTTCTTCACCGGATACCCCTTTCGGATTATCCATCTTTCTCGTGGTTTTCATTGATTTTATCCGGATCAGTCTTTTGAAACAGCAACTTTTGTCCTTCAGGTCCAACCATGCCCGGTAAAAAGTAGTCTTTCTTCTCCGATAGCTCCAGCTTATCTAAAACCAGGTTCGTACTTGCTGATGCTTCCAAGGCAGCCGTGTTGGATAGACATTAAAGAACATCTGTAGGAATGTCCCAATGCCGGCAGGTGTTGCTACTTTTCTCTTGCTGATATTACTTTTTGCCTTAGTCATAACGTGTATATCGTCTTAAAAACGAAAAAAATGAACAAACTCCTTTACTTTCTTTATCTACCTTTTCTTTCCCTGGCGACGTTTGCGCAGAGCCCTGTTACTTTAAACCAGGGCGACATTGAGCAAAAGCACTATCTGCAGAAGATCCCCTACCAGAAGACCAAAGAAAAATTAATCGTTGGCGTTACGATAAACGGAAAAGCATACCGTTTCCTTTTGGATACAGGCGCGCCCTTTGCTGTCTCCAATAAATTATATAAAGAGCTGGACCTGCACCCCCTTAGTATGGGTGAAGTTACAGACCAGTCCGGGACAAAGGACAGCATGATCACTATCTCCCTTCCCAAATTGGAAATGGGCAACCTTAGCTTTGTCAATACAAGGGGAATAGTATTGTCGGAAGCCGCAGCCAAAGCTTTTGATTGCTTTGGTATCGATGGGGTCATAGGCAGCAATATGCTTAGAAATTCTATTGTACAGTTTGATGATAAAAACAGCCAGATGATCATCACCGACAATCCCAGGAACCTTGATCTGAAAAGGACACCTTACCAGGACATGAAATTATCGCCGTTACAAAGCAATCCCTACATTGTGGTAATCTTAAAAAAAGGAAAAGAAAAAACAGGCGGAGAAATATTATTTGATTGTGGTGCCGATGGCTTTTTCCAGATGGCAATGGGAACTTATAGCTGGCTTCAGGGGCGGCCGGAGGTGACAGATAAAATTGCCGCAGGAAAGGGAAGCTTCGACTGGGGAATAAACGGATTTGCAGAAGATCAGCAACAGTTTGCATTGAGCATTCCGGAGTTCGTTGTCAACGATTTCAGGTTTAATAATGTATTTGTGCTGACAACTAATGCCGGTGAATCCCGCATTGGCGCCGGATTGCTTGAATATGGGAAAACGACACTGGACTACCAGCAAAGGCGTTTCTACTTTGAGCCTTATGAAAATATGGATACCGGAAAACTTTCCGAAAGAGAATGGGCCATACAGCCTGCATTGAAAGACGACAAGCTGGTAGTAGGCATTATCTGGGATAAAACGTTAGAGGGCAAGGTCAACCTGGGTGACGAAGTGCTGAAGTTTGGAGACAATGACTATCGCAGCATGAGCTTTTGTAAATTAATGCTTGGGGAAAGCAAAGGAACCGGCATTAATGGAAACAAAACAGTAGTAGAATTAAAAGATGTAAAAACAGGGATGATTAAAACAGTAGAAATTAGCCGGCTGTAAGCTTGACCTGCTTTCGGCGTTTGCTCCTTTAGCAGGTACAACAATGTCAAGCTTGCGGCCCCTTCGCGATACAACGCGGGTATTTCTTATCGTTACCGCTCCTCCGGCAGCGATAAGAAATACCGTTTCAATATCGACGGATAGGTCCCTCAGCAGCATGGTGTCCACCATAGGTCCGGCTTCGTTACTGAATCACCGGCTTTCACCTTATTGTATCGTGTAATCTCTCACCACTACTTCCGATACCCGGAAATAGCCATAAGCGAAATTTTCGAAATGGGTCTGATTGATGATGTTCCCTCTCACCGAACCCGGCGTTGTCTGGAAGGGGCCGGCTTCGGCCCCTGATGCTGCCAGCAATTTCCTGAAATAGTCATAATATCTCCTGGAGATGCCATACAGCCTGATGTTTATCGGATCTCCGGCCTTCAGATCTTTGTCGGAAAAATATTCCTGCATCAGGTTGCCCTGGCTTTTCTCGTCATCTACAGCTTTATAATCCGGGAACACAGATACCGGCGACAGGATGCGGTGCAGGTAGTAATTCTCCTCATTGCCGTTATCCTGGTAATAGTAGGTGATCTCTACCTCATCACCTCCGAATCCGCCGGTATTATCCTGTGCAATATCCGCCTCAATATCCGGCACACCGATACAGGTTTCGGTTGCGGTATACACCTCACCGTTCAATGCTACTTTTAAGGTATACGTTTCCCCGATAACCGGCTGGAAATCGGAGCAGAGATATACGCCCGTACCGAGATTTTCGATAAAATTAAAAATGGTATTTGCGGCATTGGTGATCACGATATCCGCACCTGAGACGGTCGGGAATGCCGTACTGTAATACCCGGTTGTGGTCGAGAGCCTGATCTCCTGCTCGTTGCCTGCCGTACCCTTTACCCAATCGATCGATGCATCAATGACCAGCTTCGGCTCTGCTGTTTCCACATTCACCTTCACTACCTTTGTGCAGGACAGCAGCAAAAAGCAGCAGGAAACGGCCAGGTACTTAAGTATATCCTTCATTTTTATTGAAATTAAAATTTGAAATTGTAGGTCACACCCGGAACAATACCGAAGATCGATATCCTCTTTGCTTCGCTTAACCCTGTTTCCCTGTTTTGCTCGAACATGATCGCAGCAGCGTTGCTTCTATTGTAAATATTATAAATACTGAACACCCATTCGCTTTTCCATCTTTTTTTGCTGTCAGGCTTTGGTGTGAAAGTGGCAGACAGATCCAGGTGATGATAAGCCGGAAGCGAATAAGCATTGCGCGCGCCATAGTTCGCGATCGTAATGCCCTGGTATTGATATTTGCCGATAGGGTAGGTTGCCGCTTTCCCTGTTTGATAGGTAAAAAGAGCACCCAAGCTCCATTTCTTCGTCAGCTGGTAGGCGGCGGTAAGCGAAAGGTTATGCGTTTTATCGTAATTGGCACGATACCAATTGCCGTTGTTAATGCCGGGCTCTGCCGCATTTCTTCCCGGTGTGCGCTGCTCCGCTTTGGAAAGGGTATAAGAAAGCCAGCCGGTCAGCTTGCCGGTATTTTTCTTCAGCATCACCTCAAGCCCGTAAGCCCTGGCCTCGCCGTTCAGCAATACCTGTTCTATAGCTTTGCGGGCAATCAGCTCGGCGCCGTCAATGTAATCTGCTTTGTTTTTGGTTTTCTTATAAAAAGCTTCTGTTTCCAGGGAATATTTTCCATTGCTGAAATTTCTGAAATAGCCTAAAGCAAACTGGTCAAGGATCTCGGGCTTCAGATATTGGTCGCTCGGCGCCCAGATATCAAGCGGAGAGACAGAAGCAGTATTGGAAATTAAATGGATATACTGGCTCATCCGGTTATAGCTCGCCTTAATGGACTGGTCATCATTGATGGCATAACTAATGGCCAGGCGAGGCTCTAAATTCCCAAAATCAGTGATCTTTTTGTTTTTATTGTAATGCGTTACACCCGTAGGCCTACCTTCCTCATAAATCTGCAGCTCGGGATTGAAGACCACCGCCTGATCATTGGCATAGTTATTTACATTCTGTTCTCCCAACCGCCGGAAATAGCTGTATCGCAGCCCGTAATTCAACGATATTTTATCCGTAAGCTTTTGATCGGCGCTGATGTACAGTGCATTTTCCCAGGCATATTTTTGCTCAATCTGGTCGGCATTGATGGGCGATGTAGCATCTATAGGTTTTATTGTGCCGGGGTTGAACTGGTAGTAGATGAAATTGATACCATAATTCAAAGACAGCTTATCAGACAGATGATGGCTGAAGTTGTACTTAAAATTATAATTATGGATGTCGGATGCCCAGTCGATGCCGACAAATTTGATCTTCAGGCCATAATTGTACTTACTGTAAATGATCGATGCATTGGAGAAAAAATTCTCGGAGAAAAGATGATTCCAGCGAAGATTAAAGAATGAGTTCGAATAATTGTTGTTGAAAAAATTGCTGAAATCCATTTTATCCTTGCCGAAATATCCCGACAGGTAGATCCTGTTGTTGTCGTTGATCTTATAATTCAGCTTAGCGTTCAGATCATAGAAGGAAATGGAGTTGTCGTTGTTCGCCAGCTTCAGGAACAGGTGTGCATAGGAAGCACGACCAGCAACGACGAACGAACCTTTATCTTTTACAATAGGGCCTTCTGCCAGCAGCCTGCTCGAAATCGCCCCGATGCCACCCGATACGTGGTATTCTTTGTTGTTCCCTTCTTTTTGATAAATATCCAGTACAGAAGAAGTGCGTCCACCAAACTGAGCAGGTATACCGCCTTTATACAATTTCAGGTCTTTGATCACGTCGGCATTAAAAACGGAGAAGAAACCGAACAGGTGCGAAGTATTGTACACAACGGCTTCGTCTAACATGATCAGGTTACCGTCTACCGAACCGCCCCTGACATTAAAGCCCGTTGCGCCTTCCTGTGCAGTAGAAACGCCCGGAAGCTGCAGGATCGCTTTCAGAATATCCACTTCGCCCATAACTGCCGGCATCTTTTTAATAGTGGCGATAGAAAGCTTATGCACACTCATTTCCGGTTTCTGGATGTTGCTCGCCGAGCTATTGTATTTTATCTCTACTTCATCCAACATTTTGCTTTTTTCCAGCATCGAAAAATCTTTCCTGGTGTTTTCTGTCAGGACGATAGATTCCTCGATATTCTCAAATCCTACATAGCTGATAACGATGGTATAGGTTCCTTTGGGCAGTGGGATCGAATAAAAGCCATAGGCATCGGTAACGGTTGACACTTTTGCTTCAGGAATGAAAATGCTTGCCCCGATGACAGTTTCGGTATTTGTTTTAGCGGTAATGATTCCGCTCAAGGTGACGTTTTCCTGCGCATGGGCGCCTAATGAAATCGTCATGAACAGCGCACAAATTATCTTATATCTCATCTTTAAAAATCGATTTATCAATTTCAACCCGGATACAAAACTATTCTCCCTGACAACCATCTTTTTTTAATTATACCAAACGCGGTATCTTTTATAGCAAAATATGCAGGAGCACTACAAGATATAACCTTGTTTTATGCGCCTTTGCAAGACTCCTGCTTTTGTATAAAAAGCGTGCACTTTCGTATAAAACCAGATCGGCTCACAACTTTAAATGGTAAATTTGTTCTATACAATTCCTGAAATGAATAATTTTACCCCTCCGCAGCTGATCAGTGAGAACGCGCTTTTTCGTTTTCTGGTTTCGCCTGATCTAAGGATATTCCGGCATCTTCTGTTCATTGTTTTTATAGCAGCTGTGTTGTACAACAGCACCTCCGTCATTGCCAGCCCGACAGCAATATTTGTATATTTTATTATACTGTTCTATGTGAACATGTATGTGCTGGTGCCAAGGTTTTTGTTCCGGAACAAGAACATAGAATACTGCTTATCCGTGATCGGCATCCTGGTTGTACTGGCTGTTTGCGGTTATTTTTTCAATCCTTTTAACCAGGAACATGGGCTGAATATTCCCCTTTTTTCTTTCCTTACGGTACTGCTGCTGGCAGCTTCTTCTTCCATAAAGCTGTTTCAGAAGGGAATGATGGACAGGCAATTGATCTACGAGCTGGAGCAGTCGAAAACTTACGCGGAGCTGGAACAGCTGAAAAACCAGATCAATCCGCATTTTTTGTTTAATATGCTCAACAATGCCAATGTGCTGACGAAGAAAGACCCTGAAAAAGCCTCGCAGGTTTTGGTGAAGCTGAGCGATCTGCTTCGCTACCAGCTTTATGACAGTGCAAGAGGTAAAGTGTTGCTGACCGCGGACATTCATTTCCTGGAAGATTTTTTAAACCTGGAAAAGGTAAGAAGGGATAGCTTTGATTTCCTGATCTCGAAAGAGGGAAATTTGAGCGGCGTGCAGATCCCGCCTTTGCTGTTCATCTCGTTTGTGGAAAATGCGGTGAAGCACAATAACGATGCAGCAAAGCCGTCTTATGTACACCTGTATTTCGATGTCAGGAACGGTGAGCTTTTCTTTAAATGCGTCAATTCAAAACCTGTTATGAAATCGGAGAGCAATACCGGCGGTTTGGGATTGGCAAACATCAGGCGAAGGCTGGAGCTGCTGTTCCCGGCATCGCATAGCCTGAACATTGAAGACGAAACAGAAACGTACAGCGCAACATTAATCCTGAAATTATGAATTGTATTATCGTAGACGATGAGCCGCTGGCAAGAGAGGCTATAGAGATGTTGGTTGACCAAACCGCCGACCTGGAATTGACGGGCTTATTCAGTAACGCAGCTGTAGCTTCTGATTTTATGGAGCGCAATGCCGTTGACTTGATCTTCCTGGACATACAAATGCCGGGAATAAACGGTATTGAATTTGCACGGACAATTCCCAGGGAGACCTTCGTTATTTTTACCACGGCCTATTCGGAATTTGCTACGGACAGCTACGAAGTAGACGCGATAGACTACCTGATAAAACCGGTAAAGCCGGAACGCTTTCAAAAAGCAGTTGAAAAAGCGCTTACCTATTCCAGATTGCTTGCCGTTGATTATGCCAAGAATAATATTGAACAGATTACAGACGATTTTTTCTTTGTGAAAGCAGACCGGCGGATCTTCAAACTGTATTTCGGCAACATCCTTTTCATCCAGGGTTTAAAAGATTACGTGGTGATGCACCTCGAAAATCAGAAAGTCATTACAGCGATGAACATTAAGACGATTTACGACCAATTACCAAAGGAAATGTTTGTGCGCGTGAGCAAATCTTATATCATTAATGTGAAGCACATCGGCTCTGTTGATAATAACACAGTGTACATTGGCGCCAATGAAATTCCTATCGGGAATATTTACAGGGATTTCTTTTTCAATGAATTTGTAACCAAAAAGATCTTAGGGCGGTAACCCGATCCGAAAGCCATCTTGGGGTGCTACAAACGTTTCCTGTGAAGCCTAATAGTACGAAATACTAAGAACAAGCCCGCTTTCTGTAAAAGATGTTTCACATATTGGGGAAAAAGCGCATCTTCGGACCAGAGGCTTGCCGGTTGTGCTCCGGCGAAGTACAACGTTGCCGTATAGCTTTCAGCCGGTTGTAAAAATGCTTGTACCTGTTCCTGCCAGGAACAGTTTTTGAAACCATTTGGTAAAGCCATTCTTAACTTACCTTCAAACCCACAAGGACGGCGCAACACTTATAAAGTATAATGGCAAAAGAAACCAAACGAAGCCAGCCGCGCAAAACTGCTGCCAAGCGCTGCAGAAAAGCAGTGCGTGCCGGTGATAAAGCTGCGGGTTACAACCGCTACAAATTATTCAACGGTAAGCAGTATACGGGTATGCAGATCGGGCGCAGTCACCATTGGAACTATGACAAAGGCGACTGGAAAGAGACCAAGATCACGCCCGATCTCTGGGAAATATCGTATACGGTTACCAAAAGACGAAAAGGAAAGGCGCCGCCCAACTCCGGTGCGCCGGTGGGAACAGGGTACCAATGGTACATTCTCGCGCATCAACACGTAGAAAAGCTGAATGCCAACGATTATTCGACAGATATGGCCGGGCTTAAATTCAAGCTTGCTCACCGAAGGGCTGATAAAGAGAAGTGGAGTGTAAAGGCGCCTACACAGCGCAAACACCTGGTTCAGTTCCTGAAAGAGATCATTGCGCAGCTGGAAAGCGATCCGATACCACTTGAATTTGAATACGAAAGCGAAGCTTATAAAGGAGAAGCGGTACCGCTTACGGCTACATGTGCCAAAGGCGTATGCTATGAAGCCGAGGTCACATTGAACGATGAATACCTGGGTATCATACGGCGTGCAAAAAGCGGCTGGAAAATGGACCGTGCCGATGAAGACCTGGCCGAACTGATCGGAGAACTGATTATGGCGTATTTCGGGGAAGACGAAGCTTAGCTTCCTGCAAGGCAATATAAGGCTCCCTAAGCGTGCGCTGAGGGGCGGGCATAAATCGCCTGGAGCAAGCCGGTTATCTTCCAGCTCATAATTATCAAGCAGGGATAACGACCGACGTGTACAAGCTGCACACTGCCCAGCCCAGGGATAGATACAGCAATTTTCCCTGTTCCGTTGCTACCAGGAAATTCCAGTGAACATTTTTCGATAGGGCAACCTGCTCCAGCATTTTCATCAGGAAAGCAGCGAGCCCTTTTCTCTTATGCTCTTCTTCCGTTGCAATCCTGTCATAAACGGCAATATCGTCCACAATCACCACACGGCCTGTAGCAGCCGGCGCTCCATCTTTAGTCCTGATTTTAATCAGCGTCGTTGCATTATAATGATCGACGGTCGCTTCATAGCCATAGGGTAGGATAGGCCCGGGAATATTCATCGGAGCCGCACAAGACATCATATATCCCTGCGGCTGTATGACCCATCGTCCCGGTAGCAGGCCTTCGATCTCTTCGGGAGCTGCGCAAACTTTCAGGAACACCCAGGGCTCATTGATCGTTTTTAAAAGCCGGATAAAATCGTCATTAAGCGTTGCAAATACATAACGTGCTTTTTGCTGCGCATACCCGACATCGACCTTGTAGCCTGATCTAAATTGTACCGGCGGGGGCAGCTCCCGCGACAATGACCAGGCCCTGAGCCACTTTGCTAAGGTATCTGTAGAAACGCCATTTTCCATTGAACCGACCTTTATCGAACAGGTACAAAGATAGAAAACGGCGGTGGAAACCGGTGCTTCTTTCGTTTGAAGCAAAAATACGATCTGCTCCTCGGGCAGCATCACTCGATCGGGAAAGCGAAAATTGTCGCTGGATTTATTTATCTTTGTGTCTAAGATACTTATTCAATAAGCAATGGAAAAAGACCTCGCTACCCGCATCAGGAAGCTGACTCAGCAATATGCCTACACCTCCATACAGATGCATGAGGCCATCGGCAGGAAGGCTGGCTTTACAGGAACAGATCATAAATACCTGAGCTTCCTGATCCGGGATGGTCAGATGACCGCCGGGGAGCTGTCCCGGCTGACGGGCCTGACCACTGGCGCGGTTACCGGCCTGGTCGACAGATTTGAAAAGAAAAAGCTGGTAAAAAGGCAGCTGTCGGAAGATGACCGGCGTAAAGTGATCATCGTGCCCGATATCCCAAAGATCATGGCGCTGCTGGAGCCGCTGTACAAGAGCTTCCGGAAACAATCGGCAGCACTCGTCGCTTCCTTCTCCGACAAAGAGCTCAAAGTGATCGAAAGCTATTTTGAAAAAGCGATCAGGATCATGAGCGATACTACAGCCAGGGTAAACGATAAACCTTCCCGCAAATGACAAAGAAGACTGCTTATATCATGGATATCAGAGCCACGTACCCGGCCGAAGACCGTCTGCTTGGCGGTAAGGGCGCCAACCTGGCTGCGCTGTCGGCGATAGAAAGCATTGAGGTGCCCGCTGGCTTCTGTATCACCACTGCAGCATTTGAGCAGGTGATCGGGAGCCTGCCGCAGGTTGGTATCTTGCTGGAACAGCTGGCGCAGCTGAAGGCAGAAGACCGCGACGGGATCGGCAGGCTCAGCGCTGCGCTCCGGCAGCAGATCGAAACGGCGCCCGTACCAGGCGATCTTGAAGCAGAGATAGGGTTATGGCTTTCCCGTTCGGGTATGGACGAGGCTTATGCCGTACGCTCCAGCGCAACGGCGGAAGACCTGCCCGACGCCTCTTTTGCCGGGCAGCAGGATACTTATCTCAACATTACGGGGAAAGCTGCGATACTGGCGCACATCAGCAAATGCTGGGCCTCGCTGTTTTCCGAAAGAGCGGTTACCTACCGCATCCGTAATGGCTTTGACCACCGTAAAGTCAGCCTGGCCGTGATCGTGCAGCAGATGGTCCCTTCCCGGGCCGCGGGTGTCCTGTTTACAGCAGATCCGATGACCGGCAACCGGAAAATCTCGGCTATAGATGCAGGCTTTGGCCTGGGCGAAGCCCTGGTCTCCGGCCTGGTGAATGCCGATCACTACCTGCTGCGCGAAGGGAGCATCCTGGAAAAAAAGATTGCGGTAAAACGGCTGGCTATTTATGCTGCCGAAGGAGGAGGGACAGAACAAGTACCGCTGACGCCGGAGGAGCAGCTGAAACCGGTGCTCAGCGATGCGCAGCTCCTGGTGCTGGAAAGTATCGGGCGGAAGATCGAAGCGCATTTCAGTAAGCCGCAGGATATAGAGTGGTGCCTGTACAACGGTGTTTTCTACATCGTGCAGAGCCGGCCCATCACCACTTTATACCCGGTGCCTGACGCCGGCGAGGGCAATCATATTTATATTTCTGTCGGCCATCAGCAGATGATGACCGACGCCATGAAGCCGCTGGGCTTGTCGCTGTGGCAGCTGACCGCCTCTGCGCCGATGTTCCCGGCCGGAGGACGATTGTTCGTTGATGTCGGCCCGGCGCTGTCTTCACCAGCCGGCCGCAGGACGCTGATCGACACCCTGGGGCAATCCGACCCCTTGATCCGGAGCGCGCTGACGACCATTACGGCAAGAGCAGATTTTGTGCCTTTGACCGAAGACCCGGCTTCCGGCCCGGACCCGCGCCGGAAGGTCATTACGACGGAGGGCTTCCGTACAAAAATAGAAAATGATCCCGCCATTGTCGCCGGCCTGATCCGGGACAGCCAGGCGGCGATCGAAGCCGCACAGCGCAATATCCTTGCGCAATCGGGCCCGGAGCTGTTTGATTTTATCCGGGAAGATATCCGGCAGTTGAAGCAATCTTTGAAGGCATCGCAGAGCATGGCGGTCATCCTTGCCGTTATGGATGCATTCTCCTGGCTTAACGAAAAAATGATGGCGTGGCTGGGCGAAAAGAATGTCGCAGACCTCCTTTCCCAATCTGTGCATGGGAACATCACTTCCGAAATGGGCCTGGCGCTGATGGATATCGCCGATGTGATCCGCCCTTACCCGGAGGTGGTTGCGTTCCTGCAGCAGACGACGAACGATAATTTTATGGATGCGCTTCCCGGGCTGGCGGGTGGGGCGGAAGCCCGCGCTGCGCTTGAAGCCTACCTGGAGCAATACGGGATGCGTTGTGCCGGCGAGATCGATATCACCAGGAAGCGCTGGAGTGAAAAGCCGCGATTGCTGCTGCCCGCTCTTCTCAACAACATCCGGAACTTTGCTCCCGGCGCGGGCAGGCAGCGATGGGAGCAGGGACGCCGGGACGCATTGCGCAAAGAGCAGGAGCTGCTGCGCCGCCTGGCCCTGCTGCCGGATGCGAAGGACAAAATAGCAGAAACAAAGCGGATGATCGACCTGGTCCGGAATTTTGCGGGTTACCGTGAATATCCGAAATATCGTATTATCAGCCATTACTTCATCTGGAAGCTGGCTTTGCTCCGCGAGGCCGCAAGGCTGGTGGAGGCAGGGCTTATCGCAGAGGAAGAAGATATTTTTTATCTGTCTTTTGATGAGCTGGAGGAAGCCGTAAGGACGAAGGTCTTCGACCCTGCAGTGATACGCAGGCGCAGGGAAGAGCACATACGGAATGAAAAGCTGACGCCGCCGCGCGTGATCACCTCCGAAGGTGAGATCATTACCGGCGCTTACCTGCAGGATGCACTACCGGCCGGCGCGCTGCCCGGCCTTGCCGTCTCCTCCGGTGTGATCGAGGGCAGGGCGCGTGTCATTTTCAGCATGGAAGACGCAGTGCTGGAAGAAGGCGATATATTGGTGACACCCTTTACCGATCCGAGCTGGACGCCATTGTTCGTTTCGATCAAAGGCCTGGTCACTGAAGTGGGCGGGCGGATGACCCATGGCGCTGTGATTGCAAGGGAATACGGACTGCCCGCTGTCGTGGGCGTGGAGCAGGCGACCCGCCTGATCCGCGACGGGCAGCGTATCCGGGTGAACGGGACAGAGGGTTATGTCGTCATCCTCTAGGGCTGTATACACGTCGCCAGGCACTGGAAAATGATATGCTGAGCGAAGCGGAAGCGCTTTTTGGAGTGCTTTTTTCAAGCTGGTCTTTTAAGGTAACTCGTCATTAGCTGAGCTTCCCTTGGGCAATGTTGCCGTTGCGGGTTGCTTGCGCTTCATTGCCAGGTTTTATTCTGGGATAAATGAGAATTAAGGCGCTGAATGATGAAATTGTCTTAAATTGCATGCCCCAAAATTTTCCCGATCCCGGCTATGACTCCTGAATATATAGAAATCCGCGGTGCGCGGGAAAACAATCTGAAGAACGTTGACCTTCGTTTGCCCAAGCGAAAGATCAACATTTTTACCGGGGTATCCGGATCGGGCAAATCTTCCATCGTCTTCGATACGATCGCCACGGAAGCGCAGCGCCAGCTGTATGAGAACTTCAGCATGTTCATCCGCAACCTGCTGCCCAAGTTCCCGCAGCCCGATGCCGACGCTATCGAAAGGCTCAGCATGGCCGTCGTGGTGGATCAGAAACGGCTTGGTGGCGGTTCGCATTCGACCATGGGTACGATCACCGACATTTCGCCGGTGCTGCGCCTCCTGTTCTCACGCGTCGGCAAGCCCTGGGTCGGCTATGCCAACGCTTTTTCCTTCAACGACCCTCAGGGTATGTGCCCTGGGTGTAATGGCCGCGGCCGTAAGCTGGGCTTCGATGCTTCCAGGTTCGTAGACCTTTCCAGATCGCTGAAAGAAGGAGCAGTACAGGCGCCGGGGCTGGCCTCCTGGGAAAAGGATATGTATGCCCACAGCGGCTTCTTTGATGTGGATAAGAAGCTGGCCGATTTTACCGAAGCTGAAATGCACCTGCTGCTGTACAGCGAGCCGAGGAAGTTCAAGCTGAAGCTGGGTGAGGGAACCATGAATGCCACCTATATGGGGCTGATCGAAAAGTTTGAGCGGGCCTATATCCGGCGCGATATCAAAACGCTTTCCGAACGCACGCAGAAGATGATCATGCCCTTCCTGCAGGAAGGGCCCTGCCCGGCCTGCAAAGGCGCAAGGCTCAATGAAGCCGCCTTGTCCTGCAGGATCGATGGGCGCAATATCGCGGAATTGTCGGCGATGGAAGCCGGTGAGCTGATCACTTTCCTGGAGCAGATCGACGATGTGGTGGCGGCGCCTATGGTACAGACATTGACAGAGCGCCTGCGGCACCTGGTGGATATGGGCCTCGAATACCTGAGCCTGAACCGGGAAACAGATACGCTTTCGGGTGGTGAGTCGCAGCGGGTAAAAATGGTGAAGCACCTGGGCAGCAGCCTTATCGATGTGCTGTACATTTTCGATGAGCCCAGCGTGGGCCTGCACCCCAGGGATGTGTACCGGCTGAACGGCCTGCTGCAGAAGCTGCGTGACAAAGGCAATACCGTGATCGTTGTGGAGCATGATCCCGATGTGATCCGTATTGCCGACCATGTAGTCGATGTAGGTCCGCATGCCGGAACGAAAGGCGGGCAGATCATGTACGAAGGCGACCTGGAAGGTCTGCTGAAGGCCGATACGCTTACGGGAAGGTACCTGAAGCAGCACCTGCCGCTGAAGACCGCCTGCAGGCCTTCGCAGGGGCAGCTACCGGTAAGGGGAGCGCAGGTAAACAACCTGAGAAAGGTAGATGTCGACATCCCGCAAGGCGTACTGACCGTGGTAACAGGTGTTGCCGGATCCGGCAAGAGCTCCCTGATCCACCATGCTTTCCTGAAAGCCTATCCGCAGGCGGTGGTAATCGACCAATCGGCTGTCGGTACTTCTACACGATCCAATCCTGCTACCTACACCGGCACGATGGACCTGATCCGCAAAGCCTTTGCTGCCGCCAATAAGGTGGATGCCTCGTTGTTCTCCTTTAATTCCAAAGGCGCCTGTGAAAACTGCCAGGGCTCCGGTGTGATCTATACCGACCTGGCCTTCCTGGATGGTGTGAAGATGCCTTGTGAAGTATGTGAAGGCAGGCGCTATAAAGAAGAGGTGCTGGCTTACCGGCTCGACGGCCGGTCGATATCCGATGTGCTGGCCATGACTGTGCAGGAAGCGCGCGCCTTCTTCACGGCAAAGGATATCTGTAAAAAGCTGGACACGATGATCGAAGTCGGGCTGGAATACCTTACGCTGGGTCAACCGCTGAGCACCCTGTCGGGCGGGGAATGCCAGCGTATCAAGCTGGCCAGCGAGCTGCACAAAAAGGGGAACATATATGTGATGGACGAGCCCACCACTGGCCTGCATCCTTCGGACGTGGGCCGGCTGATCGAGCTGATCGACGGGCTGGTAGATAAGAACAACACGGTGGTCGTGATCGAGCATAACCTGGATGTGATCAAGCGTGCCGACTGGATCGTCGACATGGGACCGGAAGGCGGGCATAAAGGCGGACAGGTGATCTTTGAGGGTACGCCCGAAGCCCTTATCGCTTTCCCGGGCTCACATACCGGCATACACCTGAAAGCCGCTGTGGCCGGCTGAACCAGGGGATAACAGGTAGCTGTAACAAGAAAGGCAAAGCTTCGAACCCGGTTTGAAGCTTTGCCTTCCATAAGGATTATGTTTATCGCTTCGGCTCGTAAATCAGCTGTACCACACCCGAACGGAATACATTGGTTTTGACAAGGCTTAGGTTTATCCTTTCCTTCAGGTTTTCAAACAGGGGCTTACCGCTGCCTAAAGCTACGGGATGTACCGATATGCGATACACATCGATAAGGCCCAGGTCAATAAAGGTTTTGATGAGGCCGGCCCCGCCGTATAGCCAGATGTCTTTTCCAGCCTGTTGTTTCAGCGTTGCTACTTTGGCGGGAATGTCCGTGCTGATAAAGGTAGCCTTTTCATCCTGCCGGTCCTGGCTGGAGAAGACAAATTTCTGCTTCGCATGTATGGCCTGCCAAAGCTTTTGCTCTGCTGTTCCGGCGCCGGCTTCCGGCTGGTAATTGCCCCAGGCATCGTAGCTTACCCTGCCGTAAAATATCGTATCGATACCGGATACAAAGCCTTCAAAGTCCATATCGTCGTCCATAATGCACCAATCAATCTCTCCGTCGGGGCCTTCAATAAAACCATCGAGGGTTACCGCTAAATCTAAAATTACCTTTCTCATAAGCACAGTTATTATCCAGCAAAAATAAGTGGTGGGGACCTATAAGATCAAAAATAGCTGTACGGATGTCAACGGTAACCGCTTAGCTTAATATAATCTGAAGCTGGACAAAGCGGATAACCTGGATGAGGTGATCCGGAAGATGGCCTGAACGCCGGGGCTTCAGGAATCATTCATCCATGAATTCGTCCTGGGTCTTCAGGTTCATCCATCCCTTTTTCCCGCCGGGCAAGGTAAAGCGCAAAAAACCATATTGAACTTCCATTGCAGTGTACACGGCTTCATGCTGTACCGGGTAAAGCCCCGCCAGGCCTTTGCTGCAAATCTTTAAGTACTCGCCATGCTTCAGCGGAACAATGCTGTCAAAGGCCAGGGGCAGCAATTCTTTCAATCTTAAAGTATCACCGGTAAAGACAGTGTCGCGCGGTAATTTCTGGAGCGCCTTTTCCGGTAACGTCCACCTGGGGTACGGTATATCAAATAGCCCGAAACGTCCTTTGCTGCTGACCGTCACGCTTAGCTGGCGTACCGGAACACCATATTGCTCATTTACCCAAAGCGGGGTTGCCTCATCGATGGTCAGGCCTTTAGCTGCTGCTACCGGGTTGTTTTGCCTGATGATATGGCGGGTGCGATCAGACTCCCGTTCGCTATACAGCGTATAGTTACCATTATGGTCATGGTCCAGCCGGTAATATTCATGACGGGATCCGTAGTAAGGAATCCTCCTGTCAGGGAGATATTTTTGGCCGGGTCCAACGATGCCCAGCATGTCGACCGGTACCACCTGGTTGCCGGTCAGCACAAAGGCCAGCTGTCCCTCGACTGTATACGACCGAGCGTCGGGGATCAGCAGCTGCAGGAAATAGTTATATATCTCTATCATCTTCCCTTTCCGGGCAAAAATAAGAGCATATCCCAGCTTGATCTCATCGTAGACACCAGGCAGCAGCGGCAGGTTGAAGTCTCCTACCAGGCGAAAACGATCGTCGCCGGTATCGAGGGCGTAGCAGGAACCCTGGATGGAACGATCGGTCTTTTTGAACACTTCGCGTGTTTTCCGGATATCTTGCTGCCAGGACTTATCGGCGGGAGTGTGCCTGGCATGATTATCGGATAGGAAGTCGTGGACAAATAACCTGTCACCGTCCCTGCAGGGAATGAAATAGCCTTCGTCACGGGCAAAAACAGCAAGGTATTTGTCCTTGTCCAGTCGTAGCAGGCAAAAGCCTTTGGTATAATACTTGTTGTCGGTATCCCATTCTTTTATATTGCCGTTCTCGTCTTTGTCTGCTATCGATTTAGTGGTTTCTTTGATCAGTAGCACAAAAGGATTACAAGGCTGCAGGCTGGTGAAGATCGTATCTTCGTTGCGGAGTGCTTTACTTGCGCCGAACTGGTTGCCGGAGAGATAAGCATAAAAGGCTTCACTGTTGCAGGAACGGATATGCTTTACGGGCAACAATACTGTATTGCTATCTGCCACTTCGGTTTCATTCCTGGCGATGCTGTCTACCCGGACGGAGGGAACATATTGCGGCGAGGTGCCGAAGCTGACGATAACTTCTTTGTACTGCTTTCCTTTCTTTTGATAGAACCTTAAGCTGCCTTTCCCCTTCTGAATAGCGACAACATCTACCTTGCCCAGTTCCAGCAGCTGCTGTGCCGCAGCTTTTTCAACAGAAAACAATGCGGCAAGCAGCAGCAATATGGCACCACCACACCGGAAGGATGATATCAAAAAGGAAGGGTACATGGCCGGGTTAAGCAAGTTCTGCAAAAAGGAGCCTGCTGTTTTTAAGCAAAATAAGCGCTTCCGGCCACATCTGCAAAATGATTGCTTCGCCAAGCTCAGCAACCGCGTTCTACAGTCCTTGAGCATGTCAAAAAGACAAAACGAACCGGGTTGTTGCTTCGAAGTTACTTCGACTGCACAGCAACTGTATGTTGCCCTGGTTAGAACCGGATCACCAGCTTGCCGATCATGCTGCCGCTTTCCAGCTGGTGGTGCGCGGTTTTCAGGTTTGCGGCGCTCAGGCCATCAAGCGTTTCCGTCAGCGTCGTGCGCAGTACGCCTTCATCCAATAATCCGGCAACACGGTTGAGGATATGATGCTGCGCTATCATGTCCCCGGTCTGGAAGGTAGAGCGGGTAAACATCAGCTCCCAGGAAAAGCCGGCGCTCTTACCTTTGATCTTGTTGAGGGCAACAGGCTGGGCAGATCCGGTGATCGATGCAATATGCCCCTGCGGCTTGATGAGCTCGGCCATGGCATCCCAATAGGTGTTGGTGTCGACAAAATCGAGAATAAAGTCGACATGTGTAAAGCCTGCCTGGTGCACGTTCCGGACAAGGTCTCTGTGATCCACGATATGATCGGCGCCCATCTTGCGGCACCATTCGGCGCTGGATGGCCGGCTTGCTGTCGCGATCACGGTAAGGCCGGCTACTTTCCCGGCGATCTGGATCGCTATGGAACCGACACCACCGGCGCCACCAATAATGAGCACCGTTTTTCCTTTGTCCTTTTCATTGATCCGGATACGGTCGAACAGGATTTCCCAGGCGGTCAATGCGGTAAGGGGTATTGCCGCAGCAGCTTCCGGGTTCAGGGATGCCGGCTTATGTCCGGCAATGCGCTCATCGACCAGCTGGTACTCCGCATTGCTGCCCGGTCGGTTGATGTCGCCGGCATAGTAAACGGGATCGCCGGGCTGGAACAGGCTGACCTCTTTACCCACAGCTTCTACAATACCCACGGCGTCCCAGCCGATGATCTTCGGTACTTCCTGTACTTTACCCTTAAGGCTGTTTTGCCGGACTTTGAAATCGACAGGATTGACGGATACCGCCGATATTTTTACCAGCAGGTCCCTGGCGCCTGGCTCCGGCTTTTCCGTTTCAAATTCGATAAAGCTGTCCGGCTCATGTATGGGCAGCGAGGTTTTAAATCCTATAGCTTTCATGTTATGCGCTGTTTTGAATGTGTAGCATTATACTGTTGTTCTGCCAACTTCATTTTATTCTTGGATAGCAAAATTATACCTGTCTATGTGTTTTAACCGGTATAATTTTTCCATAATCCAGTATATCTTTGCTCATGGCTTACGATAATCTTTACTTGCCTTACAACATCCATTTTGAAACCCTGGATGAATTTCCGCCAGGGAAGAGCCAAAGGCATTTCTTTGAGCTGGTGTATATCCTGTCGGGTGCCGGTGAGCATTGCATCAACCAGCATTCCTTTTCCTATGGCGAGAACCATATGTTCCTGATCACACCGCAGGACTGCAGCAGGTTCACCATTGCAAAAACAACCCGTTTCTTTTTCCTCCGTTTCAGCAATATCTACCTGGAACAAAACGGCCTGCTCCCGGAAAATATCCGGCGGCTGGAATTCATTCTTCAGCATGCCAACCATAAGCCAGGCTGCATACTGAAGAACCAAAGCGATAAAGCGCTGGTACGGCCTATGGTAGAAGCATTGATCCGCGAAGCGGTTAACCGGGATCTTTACGACCGGGAAATCACGCAGCAGCTGGTCAATACCCTTATCGTCGTCGTGGCGCGGAATATAGCCAAATACCTGCCGGAAAAGGTAGACGGAGCGTCGGAAGAGAAGATTATCGATATCCTGAATTATATCCAGGCAAACATTTACGATCCGGAACGTCTTCGCGCCGCGGTCATCGCGCAGCACTCCGGCATATCGGAGCACTACCTGGGCCGCTATTTCAAAAAGCACTGCGGAGAGACCATGCAGGGATACATCAACAGCTACAAAGCGACCCTGATCGAACATCGCCTGAAACATAGCGACAGGCGGATCAACGAGATCGTTACCGAGCTGGGCTTTACCGATGAAAGCCACCTGAATAAATTTTTTAAAGCGCACCGGGGTATCAGCCCAAGGCAATACCGGGCAAGGCTGCTATAGCCGGGCAGTGTATCGATAGTTTTCCCGGCGTCGATATCGTAGATATAGCTTCCTGCAGCTGTATTAATAAGGACATGGGGTGGGGCAAGCGTGGAAAAGGAAATGGTATTGGGCAGCGCATTGACCGGTTTGGACAGCAGGCCTCCTTTGTAGACCACAAAGCTTCTTCCGCGCCAGTCCTGCACGATGGCGATCCTGGCATGCAGCCCCTAGGAAAAAGGCGAAGTGTATTCCCGGTTTTCAAACGACCGGACCTGGTATTTTTGCAAGCCGGGTTTCAGTAACTCGATCGGTATCCGCCCGATGCTGCCAGGGAGGGCATCAAAGAAACCTTTGCCGATATAGGGTAGTGTGTATTCCACCCTCTGGTTGTCGACGCCGATATACACGACATCGGAGGCTGGCAAAGAGCAGATTGCCTTCGAGATCTGTTTTTAAAGGTAGCCCCATCGAACCGGCTTACACCTGTTTCCGTTGCGATCCACAGGAAGCCGTCCCTATCCTGCACGATATAGTAAACATTCTCCTGCCAGGCCTTCCCGGGCAGTAAACCGGAAGGAGCTGTGCTTCCGGGCCTGTGTAACGCCGGAAGGACAGCAAAGGATAAAGAATAAAGAAGCGCCAATAATTTTTTCTGCGTATAGTATGCTGGTAGTCTGGGATAATGCTTTCGGCCAGTGTTCTTCTTCTGGCCGGCAATAATGATTGTTGCCGGTCAGTCTCTTACAAATCTAATTCAGAAAAGAGAGAATACAGGAAGGGCGGTGGAGGAGAAGGTATGCCGGAAAGCAGCTTACCCTACCGGGAAGACAGGCTAAGCTGCTTTCCGGGGCCGTGGAGAAGCAGCTTGCAGCGTGCAGCCTATGGGACGGACACTAACGGATCAGGGTAACATTGCCCTCATAATGTTCGGGCCGTTCGCCATCGATCACGACATCAATACGATAGATGTATACACCCATGGGCTGGTCCTTGCTGTTGAAGCGTCCATCCCAGCCTCTTCCGTCGGTGCGATCGGTTTCAAAGATCAGCTGCCCCCAGCGATTGAATAGCTGCATGCGGAACCCGGTCAGCCGCCGCGATAGCAGCTGGCGGGGAAAGAAATAATCGTTGACCCCGTCGCCATCGGGCGTGAAAGCATTGGGGATATCGATATAGCAATCTTTGTGCACGTCGGCCCATTCGGTGGTGCTGCATCCTGCCGGCAGGGTGCGCAAGGTAAGGCCATAGCGCCCGGGGTGGACGATCTTCAACTGAGCCGTCGTATCGCCGTTGCTCCATGTCCGGGTGAAGGCAGCTGCGGGATCAGAAGACAGGTTCTGAAGCCATATGGGCCTTCCATTCAGGCAAAGCGCCGTATCCGGACCCAGGTACACTTTGGGGAAAGTGTCGACCTGTATCGTGTCGTTGGTAGTTACCTCGGGACAGGCACGGTACTGTACTGTAAGGCTGACAGGAAAAGTACCACCGGTCTCGTAGGCATGGCTGAAAGAAGGGCCGGGATCAGCAATCGCGTCTGTCGCATCGCCGAAATGCCAGTGCAGGGAAGTCGCACCAGTAAGGTGGTATGGTGTGAACAGAATAGATTCCCCGGTGCAGATGCGCTGCCGGTCGGAGAGGAAACTGCCGCTGAGCAAAGAGTCTACCGTGATCATGCGGCTGATGGTATCGCTGCATAGAGGCCCGGTTGCGATCAGTGTAGCCGTAAACTGACCGGGATCGGGATAGGCATGCGTGGGGGAGGTGAGCGTCGTCTGATCGCCGTTACCGAAGTCCCATTGAAAGGTAGTGAAATGCGGGCTGGAGACATTATAAAACAATTGTGCTTCCCCGGCGCAAACGATCGTGTCAACGTCGAAGCCTGCCTGGTAGCTGACTTCGGGCAGGATGACCTGTAGAAGGGTGTCGCAGCCCGGAGTACGGATATCGAGGGTATACCAGCCCGGCAATACCTGCTGCAGCGTATCCGTTTCCGAAACAATGCTGTCCTGCGCATTACGCCAGGTATAGTGGTAGCTTACCGTATCGCTTGCATCGGTATAGGCATAGGCCGATGCATTGGCTGTGTGGGCACAGCCTTCGTTGATCCGTACCACCGGGAGCCGCCCGTTGGGGAAGCTGACCAGGAAGCTGTCGGTGTGAAAGGTGCAGGGCGGGCTGAAATAGCTTACCCAATGATAGCCCTCAGCGCTCACCATCTGCGAAGGCCCGGTAGCGCCGCTGCTCCAGGTATAATCCCAGCCCGTGGTATCATTTGTTGCAGCCAGGGCCAGGCTTTCGGCAAAACATCCGCCTTTGGCTGCTTTGGCAGTGGTTACCGTATCGCGGATGACTTCGGCAACAATATTCGGCAGCCCGAATCCTACGGTACCGGTAAGGGGCTGGGCGCCGGGGAGGAACTGGCAGGCAGGCATGGGCAGGTTGGGCTGGGCGATCACATGCAGGGCGCTGCCACCTCCTGTGGCATACACTTTATGGTCGGGTCCTCTTTTGAAAGTATAGATGAAAGCATTGAACTGCGCTGCGGAGCTGACCATTGTCAGTGAGTCGCCGGAGCTGAGGTCATACTGGAAACTATAGAACAGTCCCACGATCAGCGGGGCAAAGGTGGCATACAGCTTACTGTTGTCCGGGGAGAAGCAGACGCTGTAAGCCCCGGTGGAAGGGCTGAAGGGACCAGCCAGCGGAATGATGCCTGTAGCTGTCCCGCTCGCCGGATCGAAATGGTACAATCCTATGCCCGACCGGCCTATCGCCAACGTTTTCCGGTCGGTTGATACGTCGATGCAGCCCAAACCGATATAGTAGTTGACCGGTAGCAGTGGCGATACCACCGGTGTGCTGCTGATGCCCGATGCATCCAATTCATAAGCCTGCAGCGTATTGCCCAGCCGCGAGATGGTCAATAGCCACACATTGCAGTGGTCGCCGGCGACCGCGCTCAGGTGTTCAGTAAGGCCGCTGTCGACCAGTATTCCCTTCTGACCGGCTATTACGCCACCGAGCCCGCCGTTGAGCTGCATGTCTACGATGCTGTAATACAGGCGGCCGACGCCGCTGCTGCTGATACCGCTTTCCAGGCAGGTCATGGAAAAAACATAATACCGTTTTGCCTGGTCGGGAACGGGCACAATAAGCGCCCCCTGGCTCGTGCTGGATGTATAATCAATAAGCTGGGCGGAGAAAGGCGGCAATACAGGGTCGCTGACCAGAGCATCGCCGTTCAGCATCACATTGCCGGAGCGATCCCATATCCGGTAGCCATTGGTGTAGAACTGCAGCTGCCCCTGGGCATCACATACGGAGGCATTGGCCTCCCCGAAGCCTTCCATTGCCGTGCTGGTTGCCAGTGGCGGAGCTACATTAAAGTCCAGTCCGGAGTGGGTACCGAAAGCCCATACCTGTTCCCGTTGTGCATGGCTGGTTATGCCCATTGCCGCCAGTAACAGGAGTATCACAAATTGTTTCATGCGGTAGATTGAAAAGAATCAAAAAGTATTCAGGGTGCCTTCCACAACAATCTCCACCTCTTTGAAATACATATCGCCGATATAAGGCGGGATACGGATACCGTAAGTGGCCGGCTGCAGCCGCATATGCGCCCGTACCGTAACGGAGCCCTTGCCGGGTGTAAGCGTGCCTTCAGCTACCGCAGGCTGCGCTACGCCATGCAGCAGCAGCTTACCCTCCGTTCGGAAAGCAACAGGAGCGCCGTTTCCTGCTTTCAGGCGGATGCTGCTGCTGAAGCGGGCATTATAGATGATCTCGGGGAAACGGTCGCTTTCCATATAATAGCTGTTGAAACGGTCGCGAACCACCTGGTTAAGGGTGTCGGCGACAAAGTTGTTGCTGAACCGGAAGCTTTGTACTTTAGTTTTCAGCTGTACGAAACCCTGCTTCAGATCGATACGGACCGATACGGCATGGCTTTCGCCCGTTATGGTCTTGGCCGGCGCATTGACGGCGAAAGAAGCATCTGCTGAAGTCGTACGGTATTGCTGCGCCGGCGCCTTATATACAGCAGGAAGCAGGAGCAGTAAGAGTAAAAAATAGCGGAGGATCATGATGTGTTGTTTTTATTGGTTCGTGCTTTTGCCGGGGACAGAACGATCAGCGTAAGAGGGTGAGGTCTCCTTTTTTATAATAGTCCACTTCCTGTGTGCCTCCTTTGAATTGCACCTGGTAGAAATAAACACCGGCATCGGCAGTCGTGCCGTTATAAGTACCGTCCCAACCCTTTGCAGGGTCTGCGCTGCTGAATACTCTTTGCCCGAAGCGGTTATAAATGCTCAGTGTGTATTGACGTATGGGACAGCCTGATTCGATCACGGGGAGGAAGACATCGTTCAGCCCATCACCATTAGGGGAGAAGGCGCTTGGCGCCTGGCAATAGCAGCGGCACATCTGGATACCTATGCTGATGCTGTCGGTAGCGCTGCAGGGAGGCTCGCTCACGCTGACCCAGTAATGCCCTGTATCGGATACCAGCAGGCTGGAGCCGGTACTGCCATCGCTCCACCGGATAAGCGCCGGCGTAGCGGCAGCCGCATGTAAGGTGAGCTGCACCGGGGTGCCCTTGCAAAATGCCGTATCGGGACCCAGGTCCTGGCGCAGGTCGATGAAGCGGATGCTTACCGTATCGGTATCGGAGCAGCCCCCTGCTGTAGCCGTAACCCAATAAGCGCCTGTGCTGTCGGCTTCCAATTGCCTGCCGGTGCTGCCATCGGACCACAGGTAGCCTGCGCCAGGGCTGGTAGCGGGTTTCAGTAGCATAGGCGGCGGTCCGCAAACCACGGTGTCGGACCCCAGGTCAATCGCAACAAAGGCACGCAGCCGCAGCCTGAAGGTGTCCACATAAGAATGACAGCGATCGGCGCTGAAGACCCAATAGGTTCCGGTGTCGGAAGCCGTGAAAGTGGTACCCGTATTGCCGTTCTGCCAGGTATAGCTGGCAAAGCCGGATGGGGCATCCAGGTTTAGAACGGCTCCGGCACAGACCAGGGTATCCAGGGCCCGCCGGTACTGGGTATCGGGCGGTAAGGGATAGATCGCATCGTTGCCGATATTGATATTGCTGCCGATTGAATCCAGCACAATGAAAGGCCCCTGCTGAAAGTTACAGGCCGTCCCCGAAAGATTGGGCGAGGCGATGTAGCGCATATCGTTAAGGATGATCTTATCCTTGTAGGCCCGCATGCCGGCAAGGCCGTCGCCAAGGGGAGGCAGCTCGGTGATCACCCGTTTGCCCGCCATGATGGCCGGCAGGGTTAAATTGCTGACCTCGTATTGTACCAGCTGGATGACGCCCACATTGCTGCCGGCGGCATCCGATTTCATGCCATAAGTATACAGCTTCGTATTGTCGGGCGAAAAGCAGGGGTCGTAGACCATGGTGCTGTCGTTGAGGTAGATGCCCGTAGAAGCCTGGCCGGTAGTGGCATCAAAAGGTGCGACGAGCGTACCGCCCAGGCCTGAGATCAGGCCCATCACAGCGCAGGTAATGCTGAAGCTGCCCACCGCGATCATGGTACGGTCCGGCGAGATCGCCATGCCACCCAGCTCATAGGCGGCTATCGTTCCGGCCATGCCGGGGCCGGTGTTGGAGACCACCGGGTTCGGATCGATACCTTCGCGGGTAATGTGGTAGGCATGCAGTTCCGGTACATAATAAGGGTGAACGATCAGCCATACATCGCAGTTGTTGCCCGGTACTGCCACCATGCTTTCCTGCAGCGGACCAGGGTCGAGCAATATATTCTTACGTCCCGGCACAATATCGCCCAGGCCGCCATTGAGGCTCATGTCTACTACCGAATAATATAAGGCAGGCGGTGTGGTGCCGAAGCTGTAGGCCTGAAGGGTAAAGAGGTAGTACTTGCCGGGGCTGTCGATGATGGGAACGATGGTGGTGCCCTGGTTGGTGCTCCGGCTGCCGGCCAGGTCGCTGCCGTTGGGCATAATATCGTAGTTGCGGTCCCAGCAATTTTCGCCATTGGAGTAGAACAGCAGGTCGCCGGTCGCGGTATCGGACATGGCGCAGGAGCCTTCGGCAGAAGTAAGACCCGTCTGGGTCAGCCGTACCGGCGGGTTGGGGTTGAAATTGATCCCCGTACCGTTGTTGGGATCGTCGATACCCCACCAGGATCCGAATACCCAATGGCTGTTGGCCTTGATGAATTCAGGGCGTTCTGTAAAATTCTGTCCGCATACCCGGAAGGCACAGCAGGAAAGAAAGAAAAGGAAAAAGAAGATGCGGGTTGCATACAGGTTGGTCATAGGCCGGGCATTTAACGAATAAGAGGTTAGTAATGTCGGGCCGGGCATTTCGGTGCAGCTGTCCCCGGCATAGGTGCTAACAGCATCAACAAAGGTATCCGGCAGCCGGGATGACTGTTTACGTAAAAGCCCCGAAATTCAGGTGTACGTAGATCGCTGAATTATCTAGGTAGTACTACGTAATTCAAAAAGTTTTGGAGTATCTTTATCTACCTTCGTTTTTTGCCCGTTTTATGTGCTTTAGGATCAGCAGAATCATGTTGTTGGGGGTATTTACGCTGGTGACGTCCCTGTTGCTGCCCGGACAGTCCGGCGCGCAGCAGTCGCCCGAGATAAAGACCAATATACCGCTCCGCCTTTCGCCGGGTCCCGACCTGTCGGCCGACGCGCAGCGTATCAGGCTTCTGCTGCGCGTAGCCGATTCGTTATGGTCCATCCAGCCCGATACCGCCCGTATCCTTGCTGCCCGGGCCCGCGATCTCAGCACCCGTATCGGCTACAAGCTGGGGATTGCCCACGCGCTGAATACCATAGGCGTTTGTATGCAGGCCAGGGGGCTGCACGATTCAGCGATCGCCTTTTTTGACGAAGGGCTCCGGTATGCGCGGGCCAGCGGTACGCACCGTAACCGTTACCGGCTGTACGATAACCTGGCTACTTCTTACTTTAACCTGGGCAGGTACAGCAAAGCCCTCGAGCATTATTACCTGGCGCTTAATGAAATGGAGCAGAACAGATCAGCCTTCAGATCATCGGATTCTATTGCCCTGTATGTGAATATCGGCAACCTCTGGTGCCGCATGGGCGGTTACGAGCAATCCAAAGCAGTGCTGAACCAGGCCTGGAAAGTTGCGGTCCGCACCCGGGATTCGGCCATGCAGATCGCTATCTGGGCCCGCTTCGGCGAGGCTGAAGCACAGAATGGCGATGCTGCAGCTGCCCGTAATTATTACCTGAAAGCTTTGCAGATGACGATCGACTATGATCAGCCGAAGCGGCAGGCCGAGATACTCAACAGCCTGGCACATTTTTACCTGGACCAGCAGGACCCCGATGGCGCCTACAGCTATATTAAAGATGCTGTTGACCTGGAACGCACTCATCCCGGCAAGTTCCCTTATGACCGCTTGCATACTTTCCACAACCTCGGACATTATTACCTGCAGCAAAAAAGCTACGATAAAGCCGAGCTCATGCTGACCCGTACCCTGGCTGATGCCGCAGCCGGCGGCTACAAGGAAATGCTGCCGCACATCGAACCAGAACTGGCTGCACTCTATGCCGCTACGGGGCGCTATCAGCTGGCTTATGAGCACATGCGTCGCTATGCCGGCATGCAGGATACCATGCGGGGACAGGAGCGGCTGCAATCCCTTGACGTATGGGTCAGGTCCCTGATGGATGAAAAGAATAAGAAGCTGATGAGCCAGCAATTGTTCATCTCCCGCCAGCACAATGCCATACAGAGCCGTAATTTCCTGGTGGCCGCCATTATCGCCGGCGCTCTGTTCGTGACCGGCCTGATGATCGCCTTCCTGCGCAGCTACCGCCATAAGCAGCGCCTGCAGCAGTCGGAGATCGCACACCTGCAGCAGCAGCAGGAGATCAGCCAGCTGAAAGCACAGGTAAGAGGCGAGGAGCAGGAGCGCAACCGGCTGGCGCGTGAGCTGCATGATGGTATCGCCAGCCGGCTGTGGGCCATCAAGCTCAATGTGGACCACCTGAAGCAGCAGCAATTGCTGAGCGACCCGGGCCAACGTGAATTGCAGCTGATCTATAATCATCTCGACGATACCACGACCGAAGTACGTAAAACAGCGCACAACCTGATGCCCGACCTGCTGCTGGAGGAAGGCCTGCCCGCTGTGCTGGCTTCATTTTGCGAACGGCTGAGGAAGCAAACGGAATTGCAGGAGATCGACTTCATGGAATACGGCGCCATACCCCGCCTCGATCCTGAAATAGAAATATCGCTTTACCGGATGATCCAGGAGCTGATCCAGAATGTGCTGAAGCATGCCAAAAGGGCTACCAGCCTGCTGGTACAGCTTAGCTGTAACGATACCCTGCTGAACATAACCGTAGAAGATAACGGCGAAGGCTTTCCTGTAGCAACAGCGTCCGATAAGCCCGGCGAAGGCCTGGGGCTCAGGCATATCCGGAAACGGGTGCTTGCTTTACAGGGTCACATGGACGTACAGAGCACGATCGGGAAGGGTACTACCGTATACCTTGAATTCGACATCCGGAACCTGCTGTAAGCCGCAGGCCGCGCAAAACAGACCTTTATGATCAAAGTAGCCATAACTGATGACCATCCTATTGTCGTCGACGGACTGACCAATGCCTTGTCTTCCGGCGCCGATATCCTGCTTTCCGGAGTTTATAGCAATGCTGCTTCCCTGCTGAAGGGGATACAGCAGCAGCCCGTGGATGTGCTGCTGCTCGACCTGCAGCTGCCGGATAAGAACGGCAGCGAGCTGGTGCCGATATTGCTGCAGCAGTATCCCTCCCTGCATATCCTTATTCTTAGCGGTATTGAAGCTTCGCCTTATATCCGGGATATGATGCAGCGGGGATGTAAGGGCTACCTGGTCAAAAGCAGGACCAACCAGGCCATGTTGCTGGAAGCCATACGGGAAGTGGCCTCCGGCGCGATCTACCTCGATGCCTCGCTGAAGGAAGATTTGCTCAGGGAAATGCTGGTCGCCAGGAGGCGGTCGGAGAAAAGCCGGTTACGGATCACGCTCAGGGAGAAAGAAGTGCTGGGGCTTATCCTGAAGGAATACAATAACCCTGCTATTGCGGAGGCATTGTGCATCAGTCTGCGCACGGTAGAGACACATCGCTACAACCTGATGCAGAAGCTGGAGGCTAAAAACACGGCAAGCCTTATCCGCATTGCTACAGAGCTGGGCCTTCACTACTAACGGACTTTAACCCGAATGCCCTGTCCGGCAGCCTACCGGATGTGCCCCCGCATATACTGGGCTATCGCCTCGGCCTTGTTGTTTACCTGTAAGGTCTTGTACATCTTCTTGATGTGCGAGCGGATGGTTTCTACAGAAAGGAACATCTCGTTGGCGATCGCCTGATAGCTTTTCCCGTCCACCAGCTTCTGCAGTATTTCTTTCTGGCGTTCGCTCAGGATCGTCGCTTTGCTGATACGCCCGCCCATCAGGTGGTTGACGATCTCGCGGGCAATTGATGGCGACATGTAGGAACCGCCCTGGGCCACTACGCGTATGGCGGTAACGATCTCCTCCAGGCTGGCCTTTTTGGATAAGTAAGAGCAGGCCCCTGCGCAGAGCGCCTTCAGGATTACATCTTCTTCTTCATACACCGTCAGGATCACAATGTTCAACTGCGGCATCTTCTGCAGGATAAGCGGGATAGCATCCAGCCCGGAGAGATGCGGAAGACCTATATCGAGCAGGAGCACCCGTACCTGCTCTACAGGCGGCGGCGTATACCAGGGCTGGTTGAGAAACGCAACGGCGGAATCATAGACATCCTCCAGCTTCAGATCCGGCTGGAGGGTGACGAATTTGGCAATAGTATCCCTGATGACTTTGGTGTCTTCAATGATGCTGACTCTTATTGGTATGATGGGTATTGGCTGCACTGAACTCTTTTTGTAAAAATAAACAGCTTTTCCAGGAATAAGCCGTTTCAGGAGTTTAGTTTGCAAATTTCACCCTTTAGGGTTAGCGTAAAATAGGTGTATCTCCGGCCTCCCGCCACCGTTAAAGTGTACAAATTGTTGGCAATTTTCACCCTTTTGGGTTATTGGCATCCATGCAAACTTCCTTCAATTTTGCGCTATTGACAATTGTAAGAATGGTAGGAAACCTTTTATCCCTGGAGAATAATTAACGGACCTGTAAGGCCAATTTCACCCTTTGGGGTTATAGGCGGAGAATCGGACTTGCTGGAAATTTGCCCTATTGGCAACAAAGTTATTGCTCTGCTACTTGCTTAAACCTGTAGCCAGACTAAGGAAAGCACCATTCCAATCCATCGCCGTGCATTTCTATTGGTTGTTGTTGACCACAATTTCCGGATGCCGGTAATAGCATTACCAGGTTTAGTTTTATCAGCTCAATTATGTCAGAAACCGTGTTGTCTTCCGGGCCATGCCCCGAAGTGATGATTGCAGATCATAGCCCTATTGTGCGTTATGGGATCAAATCCCTACTGAAGCAGCATTTCCCCGGAACTAAGGTCAGAGAAGCAGAATCGGGGCGACAGGTTATGGGGCACTACCATGAAAATACGGGCGGCGGCATTCTTGTTATTGATCCCAATCTGCCCGATGCTGACCCACAAACGCTCATTCAGGGCATCCTGCTCCGAAAGCCGGACCTGCCGATCTTGGTGCTGAGCATCAGCAAAGAGGAGCTGTTTGGTCCGCTGTACCTGAAGATAGGCGCAAAGGGGTTTCTGAATAAACGTTGCCCCGAACAGGAAATCGTGCAGGCTGTAGGAATGCTGGTACAGGGGAAGCGTTATATCCGGATGGAAATGCAGGAATTGTATCTGGACTGCAGCCGCTGGTCAAGTCCCTATGAACGGCTAACCCGCAGGGAAAGGGAAGTGCTGAAATACCTGGTACAAGGAGAATCCGTCACCAGCATCAGCCGGCGAACCAATAATTCCACGAATACGGTCTCGACACATAAATCCAATATTTTCAAGAAGCTGCGCCTCGGCAACCTGATCGAGCTCAAATTGCTGGTCGACAGCCATCCGATAGATTAGGACAGCCATCCCGTAGATTAACCTGTTATTTAATTCATGTTTATATGCAAGTTTTTATGGACCAGAACAATCACAAATACTATGATGCCGTAAGGGCTTTAGCGGTAAAAGCTACAGCAAAGTATTTCCAGGTAACGGAAAGTTACGTGCGCATCTGTTTAAAGAACACTCCCCGCTCGGAAAGGAGCAAAAATATCCGCAGGTATTGCGAGGAAAAATACGGCGATCTGCAAAGGGTCCTGGAACAATGACCGGTGGCAAGCTATGTGCACCCCCGGTTTCCGGTAAAATAAAATACAGCAGATTTACTCAAAAAGCTGACCGCCGGTCAGCTTTTTTCGCGTGTGTCCATTTTAATTGCCAGCGCTTCTTTTGCACAGACCGTAACCCGTAAACCGGGATTTTTAGCACAATCGGATAAGGTTTGCGCATGATCCGCACAATCCTCACTTTTTGGCCTTCGCCAGGCGGCAGTTAAGTGTATCGGAGAAAAAAATTTCCAGCATGGTTACGACAAGGCCTCGTGCTGCGGAAGTTTGAGATACTGAAACAGTTCAAGCTTGCTGATAAAATAAGGGTGTCTGCTAGCCACATGCTACTGCACCCTGCTGGTATCGGCTTCATGGCCGGGGCGGCAATAATCTTTTACCAGCGCATAATCCAGCATCTGCTTCAGCAGCTTGGTCCATAGCTCATCGGGGCGCTTGTATTTGGCAGGAACCTCGAGCGGCTCGTCAAACAGGGCATACAGCATAGCGCAGGATTGCCTGGCCTGGTCCTGGTTGAAAAAAGTATTTTTCCAGTAGGGAGCGATCTGGTCGAAGTTGATGGTGGCAATGCCGTTTTGGCCGTAGAGCAGCGGGGAAGGGGAGTAGGGATAACCGTATTGCTCCGGCTGCTGCCGGTCCTGCTCCCGGAACAGGGCATACATATGTTTCAGGTAATTGATGGTACGGAACTGTATCTCCCGGCAGCTTTCCGGTACCGGTGGCCGTATGCGCCAGTGGTTGAGGTTATAGCTGTAAGGATCGAGCGAATCGGGATATTGTACCGGGCTGCGGAGCAGCTTTACTGAACGGGCCAGCGTTGATCCTACCTGGTCAAAGGCAGGACTGTTCCTGCCTGCCGCCTGCTCTACCTGGGAAGGCAGCGTATAGAAAACCACGAGGTGCTGTTCGTCATGAGCCTTAATGCTCATGCTGAATGAAGCGCCATAGTAGGCTTGAGGCCGCTTGCTGCTGAAAAGGATCGTATTGCTGTCAACCGGATCTTTTTTCCAATAGCCATAATCGAAATAGTCGGGAATGAAAAGGGTATAACGATCGTCTTTGCCCAGGTTGAGAAAAGAACGGGGATAGCCGGTGCCGGAAGATTCGCCTTCCTCGCAGAACAGCCACAGGCCTTCAAGAGGTGTTGTTTTTTTGCTGCCGCAGGACAGGAGCAGCAGGCCGAGGAAGGCCAGCAGGCTCAACCGGGTTTTCATAGGATAAAAGGATTGATTAAGGTTCGCAAAAATATAAAAAGGAGATAACATAAAAATGCCGGCGCTGAAGCCGGCATTTACTCGAGGTATCTTTGGTTCTTATTAGTATTCGGGATTAATGCCGGTATAATTCTGCGGTGTAATGGCCAGCAGCTCTTTTTTAACCTTGGCCGTTACATCCAGCGTCTCGATAAAGGCCTGCATGGTCTTTTTCGTAATGGCCTGCTGGCCGCGGGTCAGGTCTTTGAGTGCTTCGTAAGGTTTGGGGAATTGTTCGCGGCGAAGTACGGTCTGGATGGCTTCGGCCACCACTGCCCAGTTGTTCTCAAGGTCCTCGTCCAGCTTAGCCTCATTGAGCACCAGTTTGCCCAGTCCTTTTTCAATAGACCGGAGCGCCAGCAGGGAGTGGCCTACCGGTACACCGATATTGCGCAGTACCGTTGAGTCGGTAAGGTCGCGCTGCAGGCGGCTGACGGGCAGCTTCGCCGAAAGGTGCTCGTATAACGCATTGGCGAGGCCCAGGTTCCCTTCCGCATTTTCAAAGTCGATAGGATTGACCTTATGCGGCATAGCGCTGGAACCCACTTCGCCCTTTTTTGTCTTTTGCTTGAAATAGTCTGCCGACACATAAGTCCATATATCGCGGCAGAGGTCGACGAGGATCGTATTGATCCGCTTGAGCGCGTCAAAATGTGCCGCCAGGTTGTCGTAATGTTCGATCTGTGTGGTGAACTGCATCCTTTGCAGGCCCAGCGTTTCATTGACGAACCGGTTACCGAAGGTAATCCAGTCCTTTTTGCCGAAGGCTACATGATGTGCGTTGAAATTGCCGGTAGCGCCGCCGAATTTGGCTGCGTAGGGCACAAAGGAGAATAGCTCCACCTGGTTTTGCAGGCGTTCTACAAAGACCATAATCTCCTTACCGAGTGTTGTAGGAGAAGCAGCCTGGCCGTGGGTACGGGCCAGCATCGGGATCTTGCTCCAGCTCCTGGCCATCTTGTGCAGGGCAGAGATAATATTGAGCAGCGCGGGCATGTACACTTCTTCCAGCGCTTCTTTCCAGAGCAGCGGTATAGCAGTATTGTTGACGTCCTGTGAAGTAAGGCCGAAGTGTACCCATTCGGCACAGGCCTCGCCACCCATCGCCAGCAGCTGTTCTTTGATGAAGTATTCGACGGCCTTAACGTCGTGGTTGGTTACCCTTTCCGTATCCTTTACCTGTTGCGCCTGCTCTTCCGTCAGGTTTTCATAGAGGGCGCGCAGCCGGGCAGGCTTTACTTTGGCGGGCAGCTTAAAAATACCGGCTTCAGCCAGCGCAAGAAAATACTCGACTTCCACGCGGATGCGGTACCGGATAAGACCGAATTCGGAGAAATAAGGCGCCAGCTCTTCCAGCTGCTTGCGGTAGCGGCCATCCACAGGGCTGATGGCGGAAAGGGGTGTCAAATTCATGGGTGCAAAAGTAAGTAATCCCGTTCAGAAGCCCCGCTGGTATGGGAAAATTCCACCGGGAAAGGCCGGGACGCGCTCTTGGTGCATTTCTTAGACAAAAGACCTGATTTCTTCGACAAAAGAAAAGAAACAGCGTTGGTCGCCCCGCCGGCCGTATTGGTCGAATGGTATTGGAGGAAACCTTTTGCCGGGAGTATGTTTGCATAGGGAAATAAAAAAGGTTTATGCTGTAACCTTTGCCGCGCTGAACCGATTAAGCAACAAATTTTACCGAAATAGAGAATCTGCACTATCTTAACCCGCTGAATAAAAGGCCGAACAAACCTGCATACCATGATTAAGAAACAAATGACCGCTACACTGCTCCTGCTCCTGACCGGCAATATCCTGTTTGCCGCAGTGATCAAAGGGCGCGTTACCGATGAAAACGGCGAAGGGCTGGCTTTCGCTACGGTACTGGAAAAAGGGACCACGAATGGTACATCGGCCAATGGCGATGGCTATTATACCCTGGAGCTCTCCGATGGCGCCCATAATATTACGGCGCAGTACATCGGTTACCAGCCGCAGACCCGGCAGGTCAATACTGCATCGGTCAAGGAAGTCAACTTTAAGCTGAACCCGCAGACCCTTGAGGTAAGAGAAGTAACAGTAAAGGCCAATGGTGAAGACCCCGCCTATCCGATCATGCGTAAGGTGATTGAGAAAAGAAAGTATCACGCCGACCTGATCAGGACCTTTGAAACAGATGTGTACCTGAAAGGCGTATTGCGCATGCGCAGTACACCCAAAAAGCTTTTGGGCATCAAGCTGAGCGAGGAAGACTACAAAGAGATGAATGAAGGCGCCGGCCTCGATTCTGCCGGTAAAGGCGTGCTGTACCTGCTGGAGCAATATACACAGTACACGTATAAAGCACCATCAAAAGAATATAACAGGGTCGTATCGATACGCCAGAGTGGCGATCCGCAGGGTGTGGGCTTTGCCACCATGCCGCCGATTACCAATATTTACGACAACAATGTCCCGATCATGCAAGGGCTGAACAAGCGGGGCTTTATATCTCCCGCCAACAGCAATGCCTTCCTGTATTATAAATATAAGTTCCTGGGCAGCTACTTGGACGGCGACCGCATGATCAATAAGATACAGGTGATCCCCAAACGCAAGTTTGAACCGGTATTCAGCGGCTATGTATATGTCGTGGATGACGAATGGGTATTCCAGAGCGTCGATCTCAGGCTAACTAAAGAGGCGCAGATGGACCTGCTCGATACCCTGAAGCTGGAGCAGACCTATATACCGATAGCCAAAGATCTGTGGATCATCCAGAGCCAGGTGATCTACCCGGTGCTGAGCCTGATGGGCTTTGAGGCAGCGGGTAATTTCGTGACCAGCTACAAGAACCAAAAGGTAAACCAGCCGGTCGACGAGCGACGCTTTGCCGGCAGGGTCATCTCTTCCTATGATACTGCAGCCAACGACCGTTCCATTGCTTATTGGGATACCATAAGGCCCATTCCCCTGGAAGCAGACGAGGTCAGGGATTTCAAAGTGAAGGATAGTCTGTATACTTTCCAGAAAACAAAAGCCGATTCGCTGAATAAGATCCCCCATACCAACCTCGGTGTATCCGCTTTCCTGTATGGCGGCCCTTCCATTCGCCGGGGAAAGGATACCTGGACCATGCAGCCATTGATCAGCGCTATCAGCTATAATACCGTGGAAGGCCTTAATGCCACATTGGACCTCGCCTGGACGCATCGCTTCAATAAGGACAAGACACTGACCACAGAGCTCCTTAACCGCTACGGCTTCAGCAATAAGCATTACAACGCCCTGCTAAAGATGAACTATACTGTAAGTGATCCGAAATGGCGCGGGCGCTCCTGGCGTTTTCGCCTGGAAGGAGGGCAATACATCTACCAGCTCAACAACGACAATCCCATTACGCCCTTCATCAACATGTCCTATACCCTGTTCGGCGGCGACAATTATATGAAGATTTATGAAAGCCGCCTGGGCAAGCTGAGCGTGTACCGCAACTGGGGCAATGGATTCAAAGCCTCGCTGGGCGCTTCCTATGAGCAAAGAATGCCGCTGGAAAATACTGCTGATTATACTTTCGGCGATAGTAAAAAGAAGAACCTCACGCCCAACCAGCCGGCTACTTTACCTTTGTTCGAAGAGCACAAGGCAGCTATTGTAACGGCATCAGTCAGTTACCAGCCTGGCTGGAGCTATATACAATATCCCAAGTATAAATCTCCCGTAGGCAGCAATGCGCCGGTGTTCACCGCCCGTTATACCAAAGGCATTCCTAACCTGTTCGACAGCAAAAGCGACTTCGATAAGTGGAGTGTCGAAATGGAGCACAGCCTCAACCTGCGCCTGCTGGGTACCGTTAATTACCGCCTGGTCGGCGGTGGCTTTTTCAACGACAACTATGTGGGTATCCCCGATATGAAACACCTGTTCGGCAACCAGACTTTCCTGGCTAATCCTTATCTCAACAGCTTCCAGCTGGCGCCCTATTACCGGTTCAGCAATACCGCCGATCTTTACGGGCAGGGACACCTGGAATGGCACCTCAACGGCTGGCTCACCAACAAGATCCCCTTGTTCCGCCGGTTGAACTGGCACCTGGTGGGCGGTTCCAATGTGCTGTATATCGACCAGGATAACTATTATGCAGAGGTCTTTGCCGGCCTGGAAAATATCGGGTTCAAGATGTTCCGCTTCGGTCGTGTAGACCTGGTGGCCGGCTATGAGAGCGGCCGTGGAAAACCTTCCGTTGGTGTCAGGATAGGCCTGGGCGAAGTGCTCTGGCAGATATTGGGTATCAGCAACGGAAGAGGAGAATAAAAAGAGATCATTAAAGGAAACGCGACCGTAATCCACCATGAGGGTTACGGTCGCTTTATATTAAAGACTTATAGTTATAAAGGTTTTTGCTGCTCTGCTTCCCATTCTTCTGCCGAAAAATAGACTGTGTAGTGGCTGTCCATATCCAGCTTGTCGAGGATGTCGGGGGGATTAGCATCACCGGAAAAGTGTATGAAATATTTATAGATCTGCTGCTCACTGTCGGTCACTTCCTGCAGGCCGCTATGGTGCAGCCGGTCCAGCTCTTCTTTCGTAATACCCAACAGGCGTGCCAGGTGCTGCTGCTCCTGTTCGCTCCAATGCCGCAATGCTTGTTCGTTCATAAAAAGATCATTCTTGTTCCTGCTATAAACAGCCTGCTATCGAAATTGTTGCTCTTCAGGAGGCAAGGGGATAGATATCAGATACTGGATGTTAGATACCTGGAAGGACTGGCAGCAGGGAAAATGGTATGGGTGGTATGGTGACAACTTATTTTCAATAGTATCCGGGATCACTGCCATAGGGCTGTCAGTCGGTGGTTTTAGTTTTGCTTCCTAAACCCGGAATATGAGACCATTCTATCGTGTGCTGAGCTATGTCGTCATGATCCTGCAATCGCTGATCATCCTGGTATTGCTGTGCCGGCATTCCCCGGCGCGCCCTGGAAGAGAAGCCGATAAAGTAAAAGCGGCGGGCAATAACATCGCGAAAACAACTTTTCGTTGGGATTCTTGTTGGCACAATAATTAAAACCACATACAATGAGTCTCCTGAAAGATAAAGTAGCTATCGTGACCGGAGCAGGCTCCGGTATCGGCCTGGCCATTGCCCGGCAGTTTGCGGCAGAAGGTGCCAGAGTGATTGTATCCGATGTGCAGGAAGCCCATGGCCTCGAAACTGTAGATACGATCCGCAAGGCTGGCGGCGAAGCTGTTTTTGTCAAGGCCGATGTCGCCGTGGCTGCTGACCAGGAAAGGTTGGTAGCGCAAGCCGTTGAACAGTATGGCGGCCTGCATATCGCCTGCAACAATGCCGGTGTGGGCGGCCCTTCTGCGCCTACAGGCGAGTATCCCATAGCAGGGTGGGACAAGGTGATCGCGATCAACCTCAACGGCGTTTTCTATGGTATGCGCTACCAGATACCCGCTATGCTGAAGAGCGGCGGTGGCGCTATTGTCAATATTGCCTCGATCCTGGGCAGTGTGGGCTTTGCCAACAGCGTCGCCTATGTCGCCGCAAAGCATGGTGTGGTGGGCCTTTCCCAGAATGCCGCGATCGAATATGCCCGGCAGGGTATCCGCGTCAATGCTGTAGGTCCGGGCTTTATCAAGACCCCTTTAGTGGAAGAGCATATGGACCGGGAAGCTCTGAAGTTCCTCGAATCGCAGCATCCCATCGGCCGGCTGGGCGAGGCATCTGAGGTGGCCGAGCTGGTAACCTGGCTCAGCTCTCCGAAAGCTTCTTTTGTCACCGGCTCCTATTACCCTGTCGATGGCGGCTACCTGGCCCGTTAAGCAAAATTGAAGTTGTGCGCCGGCCGTTCTTTCCCGAACGGCCTTAGGGCCATAGGTCGCCAGGGCAACCATAATCCGTTTACACTGTTACCTGTAAAACGATCTTTATGTTCAGCGCGATCAAAAATGCAATCCACCTTCTCCGGAATATGGATTTTGCGGCGCTCGGCCGTATCTCTGAAAAAATAGACCTGCCCAAAGTAATGGAAACCGTAGCGGCTATGGACGATAAACAGCTGGCCGGCCTGATGAAAATGCTGGAGCGGGGCGGGGGAGCCCCAAAAGAGCTGCCACCCGTCGATGGTGATTTCTACGACCTCAGCCACCTGCTGAGCGAAGAGGACAGAGCATTGCAGCTGCAGGTAAGGGCCTTTATGGAAACAGAGATACAGCCCATTATCAACGAATACTGGCTGAAAGCAGAATTTCCTTTTGAAATCATGGAAAAGCTGGCAGCGCTTAATATCTGTGGGCTGACGTATGAAGGTTACGGTTGCCCCAACCGTTCTTTCCTGATGGAAGGTATCGTTGCCATGGAAATGGCGCGGATAGATACTTCCATTTCCACCTTTTTCGGCGTGCAGAGCGGCCTGGCTATGGGCTCGATCTATTTGCTCGGCTCCGAGGAGCAGAAGCAGGAATGGCTGCCCGGTATGCAGCAATTGAAGATCATGGGCGCTTTCGGCCTTACCGAGCCTGAGGTAGGCTCGGGTGCCGCCGGAGGGCTGACGGCCACCGCTAAACGGAACGGGGATACCTGGATATTGAACGGACAAAAGAAATGGATCGGTAACGCCACTTTTGCCGATGTGGTGGTGATATGGGCCCGGGACCTCGACGATAATGAAGTGAAAGGCTTCCTGCTGCGCAAGGATACGCCGGGCTTCAGCGTGGAGAAGATGGAAGATAAAATGGCGCTCCGCGTGGTGCAGAACGGCCGCATTACCTTAACAGACTGTGCCGTAGCGGAAGCCGACCGGCTGCAGCTGGCTAGCTCTTTTAAAGATACGGCCAAAGTGCTGCGCATGACCCGCGCCGGTGTGGCCTGGCAGGCGGTGGGCTGCGCCCGTGGCGCCTACGAGCATGCCTTGCGCTATACCCGCGAGCGCAGGCAGTTTGGCCGCCCTATTGCCGCGTTCCAGCTGATCCAGAACCACCTGGTCGAGATGCTGTCCAACCTTACCGCGATGCAAACGATGTGCTACCGCTTGTCCCAGCTGCAGGACGGGGATGTGCTGAAAGACGAGCATGCCTCGCTGGCCAAGGTCTTTTGCTCCCTGCGTACCCGCGATATTGTGAGCAAGGCCAGGGAAGTGATGGGCGGTAATGGTATCCTGCTTGAATATAATGTGGCGCGCTTTGTTGCCGATGCGGAAGCCATCTACTCTTATGAGGGGACCAAAGAGATCAATTCGCTGATCGTAGGCAGGGCCATTACCGGACATAGCGCCTTTGTATAGCCGTAGCGTTTAATGTGCTAGGAAGTGATTGATGGCCGAAGCGATGGCATAATCGGGCAGCAGGAGATCGGGCTGCAGCCTGGCCAGCGCGGCCAGCGGCATAGCGGACATTTCGGCATTACGCGGATCCTGGATAATGATCCGGCCGCCATGATAACGGATATATTCCAGCCCGGAGGCCCCGTCGCTATTGGCGCCGGACAATAGTACCGCCAGTAATCCAGGGCCGAAAGCTTCCGCTGCCGATTGAAAAGTAACATCTATGCTGGGCCGCGACCACAGCACTTTTTCCGAGGCATCCAGGGACAGGGAGCGATCGTTTTCGATCAGCAGGTGATAGCCGGCCGGCGCCAGGTACACAGTGCCGCATCTCAGGTCTTCCTTATCCTCCGCTTCTTTGACCGGGAGCGGACAGCGTTCCTTGAGCAACTGCTCCAGCGTGGAAACATCATTTTTGCGGTGCAGCACGATCACAACAGGAAAAGCCAGGCGGGCATCCAGCGCCGCCAGCATCGGCAGCAGCACTTTGAGGCTGCCGGCCGAACCGCCGATCACGGCGCATTGGCTTATCCTGCTCAGATCATTTTCCGCCATATCTTCTGTTCCGATACCGGTCTGAATTTTGCATTGGCCGGCGACAGGCGCAGCGATTCTTTGCTGCCCAGCGCCAGGAAGCCCAGCCGTTCGAGGCTGGTGTCAAATAGGTCAAAGACGCGCGCCTGGAGGTCCTTGTCAAAATAAATGAGCACATTGCGGCAGACGATCAGTTGGAATTCATTGAACGAGCTCTCGGCCGCAAGGTTATGGGTGGAGAATACCATATGCTTTTTGAAGGAAACATCAAACAGCACCTTATTGTTGCCTGCGGTATAGTAGGAAGAAAAGTCGTGCCGCCCTCCTGAAAGGATATAGTTTTCCGAGTATTGCTTCATATGCTGCATCGGGAAAACACCGCTGGCGGCCTGCTGCACGACGTGGGCATTGATATCGGTAGCATACAGGATCGACTTGTGCAGCAGGTTGGCTTCCCGCAGCAGGATGGCCATGCTGTACACTTCTTCACCGGTGGAACAGCCGGCATGCCATATCCTGATGAAGGGGTAGGTGGCCAGCTGGGGCAGCACTTCGTTTCTGAGCGCCAGGTAAAAGGCCGGGTCCCGGAACATTTCCGTTACATTGACCGTGATCTGCTCGATGAAGCGATCGAAATAGCCGGCATCGTTCTTCAGCCGGAAGCGGAATTCGGCGAAGCTCGGAAACCGGTCCAGGACAAAGAGCCGGTTGATGCGCCGCTTGAGCGAGGCCTTGGCGTAGTCGTTGAAATCGTAGCCGTATATATCCTGGATATCGTACAGCAGCAGCGCCATCTCTTCATCTGTAACGGATAAGGTCATCGGGCGGCAGATAAATATCGGTTTAAGATCCCGGTCAGCAGGTCCATGTCTATAGGCTTGGCAATATAATCGGAGGCGCCGGCCCTGAGGCACTTTTCCCGGTCGCCGTGCATGGCCTGGGCGGTCACAGCGATCACAGGGAAATCCTTCAGGCTATCCTTGCCCCGGATCAGCTGCAGGGCCTGGTAACCGTCCATATCGGGCATCATCATATCCAGCAGCATAATACCGACATTATCCTTATTGCCGATCATCTCGATCCCTGTTTGCGCATCCCCCGCGGTAAGCACTTCATAGCCGCGCGAACGCAGCACCAGGCTCAGCGCAAAAATGTTGCGTGTGTCGTCGTCTACGATCAGAATGCTTTTCCTGTTCTCTGTCATGCCTTATACATTACCTTGTTTGTCGTAAAGCCATACCCGCAGCAGCGAGATCAGCTGGTCGATGTCTACCGGCTTGGAAATATAATCGGAAGCGCCGGCGGCGATACATTTTTCCCGGTCGCCAAGCATAGCCTTTGCCGTAACGGCAATTACCGGTATATGTTTGAATACGGGATGCTGGCGTATTTTGGTAGTACTCTCGTAACCGTCCATCTGCGGCATCATCATATCCATCAGCACGATGTCTGTTTCGGGGTGTTGTTCCAGCTGCACCAGGGCCTCGGCGCCATCGGTAGCGGTGATCACTTTTACCTGGTGCTTTTCGAGCGCTTTTGTCAGCGAGAAAATATTCCGCACATCATCGTCGGCGATCAGCACGGTTTTTCCTTGCAGGATCTGCGACATGGAATCGGCGTTGTATCCCGGCTTGCGTTCGTCCTGCTTCTTTTCTTCAACAAGGTGCAGGAACAGGGCCACTTCATCGAGAATACGCTTATAGGAATGAGCGGTCTTTACCACGATCGAATCGGCATACTGCCGGATGCGGCTTTCTTCGGCCGGCGACAGGTTCTTCCCCGTAAAGATAATGATGGGCACATCTTCCATGCCTTCGGTTGTCCTTACGGTTTCCAGCGTATCGTAAGCCGTACGGCCGGGGATGCCCATATCGAGGATCACGCAGTCGACCTGCTGGTCCTGCAGAATCTGTATGCTGCCGGAAACGCTGTGCTGTATGCTGGAGCTCACATGATACGTCTCCAGGAAAAGCGAAAGAGCCTGGGCATGCTTGGTATTTTCTTCCACGATCAGCACCTTTTGCGGACTGCGGTGCAGCGCTTCCTCCAGCTTGCTGAACATCTGCTTCATCTGCTCCAGCGCCACGGGCTTATTGATGAAATCCACCGCGCCATGCAGGCGGCTTTCCCGCCTGGCTTCCAGCGAAGACATGATGTGTACGGGAATATGGCGCGTCGCCGGATCGGATTTCAAACCGTCCATAACCTCCCATCCGTCCATGACCGGCAGCTGGATGTCGAGCAATATCGCCTGGGGCCTGTATTCCCGCGCCATGTGCAAGCCCTGGTCGCCCCTTACAGCAACCAGTCCCTTGTAGTGCTGCTTGCGGGTAAATTGCAGCAAGGCTCCGGCAAAGGCGGTATCGTCTTCTACAATCAGGATCACCTTGTCGCCGGGCTGCAGGCTATTGCGGTCGTCGGCGATCTCGTCGGGGATCACCGCGGCCAGGTGTCTCGGCTTTTTGTCTGTTCTTTCCGGCATGCTGCTTTCGGTAAGCAATGGCGGCAGCATCGATTCGTTGCGGATGCTCTTTGCGGGACGCGCCATGGGCAGCACCAGGGTGAAGGTGCTTCCTTTGCCCGTTTGGCTGGATACAGTTACATCGCCGCCCATCAGCCGCGCCAGCTGGCGGCTGATCGACAGCCCCAGTCCTGTGCCGCCGTATTTACGTTTGGTAGAGCCGTCGGCCTGTGTGAAGGCTTCAAATACGACGTCCAGCTTATCGTCCGGTATGCCCACGCCGGTATCTTCCACAATGAACTGCATCATAGCGGGATCCTTAGGTGAAGGGCCCATGCGGAGCAGCACATAGCCGGAGGCGGTGAACTTAAGCGCATTGGACAACAGGTTCTTGATGATCTGCTCGAGCTTCATACGATCGGTCTCGATCACGGCCTGCTCATCCAGGTCGTTCTCTATCCTGAACTCAATATGCTTTTCCCTGGCGACGGGCTGGAAAAGGCCGTTGAGCCCGGCTGTCAGCTCCGAGAGCGGCAGCGGCGCATAGTCCACATCCATTTTGCCTGCTTCGATCTTGGAAAGGTCCAGCAGCTCGTCGATAAGGTCGAGCAGGCCGCTACCCGAGTTGAAGATCACCCTGGCCGATTCCTTCTGGTCCTCGCTCAGGTTCTCCTCGTTATTTTCCGAAAGATAGCGGGACAGCAGCAGGATGGAATTCAGAGGCGTGCGCAGCTCATGGCTCATATTGGCCATGAACTCCGATTTGTAGCGGGTGCTTTGCTCCAGCTCTTCCGCCTTCTTCTGGATCTCCGAGTTCCGTTCGCTGATGATACGGTTGCGTTGTTCCAGCTCGAAGTTGCTCTGCTGCAGCTCTTCCTGCTGCACCTTCAGCTCTTCCTCCGAGGTCTGCAGCTTTTGTGTATGGGCTTCCAGCTCGGCGTTCATATTTTCCAGCTCGCCATGTTGGGCCTGCAGCTCTTCCGATTGGGCCTGGGTCTCTTCCAGCAGCTCCTGCAGCTTCTTATGATTGATAGCGCCGGTAATGGCAATCCCTGCATTCTGCGATACGGCTTTGATAAAGGCCAGGTCACGTTCGGTGTACAGCCTGATGGCGGCCAGCTCCAGCACGCCTATGGCCTGTCCTTCATTGAAGATGGGAAAGGCGATTACCGAGCGGGGCCTGATATTGCCCGTAGCATGGCTTACCGTTACATAATCAGGGTCTACATCTTCCAGGATGATCTCGCTTTCATTCAATAAAGCCTGTCCCACCACACCTTGTCCCACAGGGATCCTGCGGCGGGTGCTTTCCAGCAGGGAATAGCCGCTGGCCAGCACCAGGGCATCGTCTTCCCGCAGGTACAGCGCACCCACATGGCTGCCGGTATAGGCGGTTACATATTCGATGATCTGGTAGCAGAGCACAGGCAAGTCCTTTTCCCCTACCATTTTTTCATTGAGCTTCGCCATGCCGCTTTGCAGCCATTCATTATCGGATAGGCGGGTAAAGGAAAAGGACAGCGACTCGGCCATGCGGTTCAGGGCCAGTGCCAGGCTGCCCAGGGTATCTTTCTGCTTGTCGTCGATGCGTGTAGCATAATCTCCTTCTGCTATTTTCCCGGCAAGACCTTGTATCACATCGATGCGCCGGCTCATTTCGAGATCCTTCTCTTCAAGAGCATGCTGTAGGAGGCTTCGTTCGCGGATGTCCTTCAGTATCCGCATATAGAAGATCACCGACACCAGGATAGCCAGCAGCGCCGCTATGATGATCACCACCGGGGTATAGACCGCAAAACGTTGCTGGGTATCGATGCGGGCAGATAAGAGCCGGTTTTCTTCTGCTATCATACGGTTGACCTGTGACCTTACGCTGTCCATGTAGATCTTGCCCGTCTTCATATCGCCATAGTCGATCGGCTGACTGTTCTTTTTCCGGTCGATCAGCAATTGCAGCCGGCTACCACGCCTGACCAGGGTTTCGCGCAGGATATTGCCATTAGTCTGCTGCTGCGGACTGTCGCCTGTGAGGCCGATGACTTTATCCAGGTTGCTCAGGGCCTTCTGGTAGGCGCCTTTGTAGGGTTCCAGGAAATCTTCGTCGCCGGTAAGCAGGAAGCCTCTCTGGCCTGTCTCTGCATCTTTAAGCTGGGAAATCACGCTTTCCAGCATGAACCTGACCTCGTTGGTATGCTTGACCTGCCGCGCGCTTTCCAGCAGCTTCTGAATGCACAGGTAAGATAGCACCGAACTGATGATCAGTAAGAGAATAGAGAGTCCGAAACCGATGCGCAGATTATTGTTGGTAGTAGTGTTCATGTTGTTCATTGGTTGGCAGCGAAGGGTTAGTGCTGTTGCTTCAGGGGCAGGGTAAAGTAAAAGGTGGCGCCCTGGCCCGGCTCACTGTCGACGCCATAAGTACCGGCATGGCTGCGGATAATCTCGGCACAGATATAGAGGCCCATACCGAGCCCCTGGTATTTGTTGGAAGACTGCGCTACCCGGTAGAATTTCCCGAAAAGATTGGCCTGGTCGGCTTTACTGATACCGATGCCGGTATCTCTGACACTTACCTTCAGCTGCTCGCGCTCACAGGCTACCGTTATATAAACCTTGTTGCTGCCGGGCGCATATTTGATTGCATTGGACAAATAATTCAGCAGCACTTGTTCGATCCTCATTTCATCAGCATAGAGCATCACATCGGCATAGCCGCTTCTCACGATCTGCCATTCGGGATTGGATCGCTGGAAAATATCGATCACATTGTCGAGAAAAGGCTCAAACTTGAAATGGCTGCAGCTGATCTCCAGTTTCCCGGAAGCCATCTTGGAAATGTCGAGCAGGTCGCCGATGAGCTGATTCAGCTTGTTGAGCTGGCTGGACGAGCGGTCGAGAAACCGCAGCGCATTGTCCTTCTGATTGTCCTGGACCGATAGCTCGGCCAGCTGCATATAACCTTTTACCGAAGTCAGCGGCGTTTTGAGCTCATGGCTGGCAATGCTGATAAATTCATCTTTCTTGGCTTCTGCCAGCTTGCGTTGCTCGATTTCTTCCAGCAATTTATGCTGCATGCGGGACAGCTCGGTAGCTTGCTGGTGCAGCTTGATGAAGGTTCTTATCTTAAGTACCAGGATATCGGGATCGAAGGGCTTGACGAGGTAATCGTGCCCGCCCGAGGCGTAGCCTTTGGTGATGAATTGCTTGCTGATATTGACTGCAGAAAGAAAGATAATGGGCAGATCGCTGGTTCTGCTGAAGCCGGATATGGCCTCGGCTACTTCAAAGCCGTCCATGTCGGGCATCTGCACATCAAGAATCACCAGCTCATACTGTTGCTTCAGGATCTTTTTCAAAGCCTCTTCACCCGACAGGGCCGTATCAACCGTGAACTTATGCACCTCAAGCGTTTTTTTTAGGGCAGTAAGGTTCTCGGTTTTATCATCAACAATTAATATCATGTCTGGGCGCGCGTGGAAAATCGGTTGCGTAAAAATACCGCTAATTTACGTGCAATTAAAAAGTCAGCAGCTATTAAAGCAGGCCATAACAGAGGCTTAAAGGCAATGATGCGCGTTACCGGATATGGTGCAGTAGCAGCTCTTTGAAGACAAGAATAGAATGTGAGGAAACCGCTTCCGCTTTGGGGCCATGACTCAACTCTTCCGTGATACGTAAGGTCTCTTTAAGGAACTGCTGCTGTTCGTTGTTGTCGCTGAAGCATTGCAGGTAGCGGCCCAACAGTTCCGGCAGCTCCGGTAGTCTTTCGTGGGGAAGGCTATACCATTGTTGCGCAAGGTTGACAGCCTGGATCTCTATTTCCGATTTTAATGGGCTCATGAACGGATTTTTGGTTTTTATGGGAAGGAATATTACATATTCCGGCCGAAATTGTTCGGGATGGGTATAAAAAAAGCAGCTCCTCGACAGGAGCTGCATTTGAACCAATCTCCATAACCAAATTGGAGAACCATCTTTATGCAGGCGCATGCAATAACATGCGATTAATTATCAGATCAGGGATGCAGGGTAATAGCTGTGATTTTTCCCAGGAAAGTGCTGGCTACCGGGCGCAGGTTGCGGCGGTTGCAGGCGCGCCATAGGGCATTGATCTCCTGCTGACGCGTAAGAATATCCAGGAAAGAAAAATAAATGCGTTTCTCGGAACCCAGCCGGTTGGATCTGTAGCGGCCGAGGTAATTGGAAATGAGCTCGGATAGGGAAAAAGTACCAGTCATTGTTTCTCGTTTTTTAGCTGAAGGTGAAACGCACGCTTGGCTAGCATTACAGGCATTTGGTACAGCAAAAATAGAGCGGGATTTTTATAAACCTCATACACAAAACGTGTACTTTAGCAGTTTTATTTCTATTTTATCGACCCTGTTGATTTCTTCTTTTTGGTAGTGGAAAGCTACGAAAATCAAGCTGGGCCGGATTTTAGGAGATATACTAATATTTACCGCGTAGTTTTGTGAAAAAGGATAAGCGGAAAGGGATATCAGTTTCACGTTTAAAATAAAAGAAGCGCCCCCACCATGTTCGGACTATTTAAAAAGAAAGCCCAGGCAACAGTCCCGCCTGTCGGGGGCGATTGGTCTTTCCTGGGCACCGATATGCATTCTCATTTCATTCCCGGCATCGATGACGGCGCCCAAACAATGGAAGACAGCCTCGAACTGCTGCGGCAGATGAGTGCAGGCGGTTTCTCTAAAGTCGTGACCACACCGCATATCAGCGCCGACTATTTCCCCCGTAACACGCGCGATAATATCCTGGAAGGCCTGGAAATGCTGGACGCAGCAGCCCGGCAGGAGCATATTCCCCTGGTGATCGAGGCTGCGGCCGAATATATGATCGACGAGCGGTTCCTGGCGCAATTAAGACGTAGGGAGCCGCTGCTGTACTTCGGCGATCGTTATGTTCTTGTTGAAATGGGCTTTGTGCAGGCTTCTCCGTTATTGCAGCCGGCCCTGTTTGAGCTGCAGGCTATGGGCTACCGCCCGGTGCTGGCGCATCCTGAACGGTACAACTACTATCATGCGCAGCCGTTGGAGCCGCTGATCCAGCTGAAGGAGAGTGGCTGCTACCTGCAATTGAATACTATCGCCCTAAGCGGCTATTATGGTGAAAATGTTAACATTATTGCCAATAAATTGTTAAATGAAGGCCTTTACAGCTTCCTGGGCTCAGATATTCACCATCGCCGGCACCAAAAAGCACTTAACACAATTTTAAGAAGTGAGTATCTACCGAGGTTAATGCAAGCACCGTTATTAAATAATACAATTTGAATATTGTATGCATCTTTCGATGTTTAATTTAATTTCAGATAATTCATAACTACCTACCTGATAACGGTACATTAGGGGTTACGAAAATGTTGTTTTTGTGTTAAAAACGGAATAAATGTATGACAGTCGCAAATATCATGTACTTTTGTTAAGAACCTGGTGATTTGTTAAATCATCATCCTGAATCAGTCTACATAACCAATTGCTCAACCTAACCAATTGAGCGCCAAAAGAACCGTCATGAATACTTTAACCACCCCCGCCGGCCCGGCCGTATGCTTATTGGATAACCGAAGGCCTTATTTTTCCCTTTCTTCTTTTATTGTAGTGTAAGAACTGGCATAAAAACCGTTTTACCACCCTTTTTCTGTTTGTTCCGGTCAACGGAGCCAATTAAAGTATTTGTATTGTGATATATACAAATACAAGAATGAGTGTAGTATTTCACAGGTTATCTAGAGCTAATATTTATGCCCAGAACGCTACGCCTCCTAAAGTGGTTCAACTTCATTCTTGATGTCGTCGCCCTCAACGCATCATTGTGGATTTCTTATGGCGTTTTTTCTGCAAGGAAAAGCATACAGCTTTTCCAGGTATTGCCTTACCTGCTGATCATCAATTTCGGCTGGCTCTTTGTGCAGTCCTTCTTTAAGATATACGATAATTACCAGCACCGCAATTCGGTATCGATCTTCAGCCGGACGATCAAATCCTTTATTCTTTTCAGCTTCTGTCTGTCGCTTGTTTTTATGCTGAGCCTTCAGAACAGCTTCCTGCGGGGGATTCATTCGGCGCATCTTTACTTTTACCTGGGCGCCTGGGCATTGTTTGCCTACCTGCTGCTGCTGAACCGTATCGTGCTGCTGAGCATCCGTAAAAATATCAGGCAGAGCCTGCGTTACAGCAAGAAGAACATCGTGATCGTGGGGCAGAATTCTTCTTCCCGTACCTTATCTCATCTCTTCTCTGCCGATACCGTTTCGGACTACAACATCATGGGCATCTTTCATGATCAATATGAGAAGCGGGAAGATAATGCCCTGTACCGCGGCAGCACCACCGATTGCATCCCTTTTATCCGCAACAACAGGGTAGATGAGATCTTCTGCACGTTGCCCGGCATCAGCAAAGAGAATGTCAATATCCTGATGCATGAAGCCGACCGCAACCTTACCCGGTTCCGGCTGGTGCCCGACTACCAGGAGTATTTTCCCGGCAGTATCAGCATCGAGCTAATCGATAACATACCGGTAATGACCGGGAGAAAGGAACCGCTGGAAGACATACGCAATGCGGCTTTCAAGCGATGCTTCGATATCGCCTTCTCCCTGTTCGTGATCGTCTTTGTGCTCAGCTGGCTTATCCCGGTGCTGGGTTTGCTGATCAAACTGGAATCGCGGGGGCCGGTCTTTTTCAGGCAGCGTCGCTCGGGTCGCAGCAACCAGCCTTTCTACTGCCTTAAGTTCCGGAGTATGACTGTGAACAAGGAGGCCGATGCACGGCAGGCTACCAGGGGCGATGCACGAATTACCCGGCTGGGCGCTTTTATGCGCAAGACAAGTCTTGATGAGCTGCCGCAGTTTTTTAATGTGCTGATCGGCAATATGTCGGTGGTGGGGCCGCGACCGCACATGCTGAAGCATACCGAAGAATACGCCATGCTGATCGACAAGTTCATGGTGCGGCATTTCCTGAAGCCCGGTATTACAGGCTGGGCGCAGGTTACCGGTCTGCGCGGCGAAACCCGGACTACCGAGGATATGGCAAAAAGGGTAGAGGCCGACGTGCACTACCTGGAGCACTGGTCGATGCTACTTGATCTGAAGATCATCTTCCTTACCGTATGGAATATTTTCAAAGGCGATGAAAAAGCAATATAAAATCCTATAATCACCCCCTTTAACCAATGCAGTACGATAACACAACCATTATGATGCACAGTAAGCAAAGGCAGTCGGACAAAGGCCGTAAAGCCTTGTTCCTGGCCGGTTTGCTCGCGCTTTCTTTCGGAAGCCGGCAGGCAAGCGCACAGGAAAGCAATGCCGCAGAAACCCCGGACAGCAGCACCGCAGCCGTAGCGGCGCCCGTTACCATTACCCATACGCCGGCCATCGGTATCACGCTGGGTAGCTCGGGACTTGGCATCCAGGGTATCTACCCGCTGAACAATCAATTCAGCCTACGGGCCGGTCTAAGCTGGATTCCTACATTCAGCTATACCCGTGAAGACCAGGTAGGTACCACAAGGCTGGAGCAGAAATTCAAGACCGGCTTTGTGAATATTCACCTGCTGGGCGACTATTACCTGCCGGTATGGCAAAAGCTCGGCTTCCGGGTTTCCGCCGGTCTGGCCTGGTTTGTACATGCGCAAAGCAAAGTGCGTTCGATCCCTGTAGGCGACTATTACTACGGCGATATCCAGATCAATGATGATCGTATGGGCGATATTAAAACGACGGTTAAACGTAGCGGCATCGCTCCTTATATAGGTGCCGGCTTCCTCAACCTGTTCTCTTCAGAGAAGCTGCAGCTTTCGCTTGACCTGGGTACTTATTACCTGCTGCCCGAGGCGAATGTAAAAATGGAAACGACCGGCTACCTTACGGGGAACGAGCGTAACCAGGAGCAGCTTAAAGAAAATCTTAAAGGTTACCGCTGGCTGCCGGTGGCGCAGGTGGGTCTCTATTATAAATTGTAATTCCGGTTAACCTATCATCCATATTAATTACACTACGATGAAGAAAATATTTATTGCACTACTGGCTGTGGGCAGCATGCTGTTCACGCAATGTACCAAACCGACTGAAGGCTTCACGATCAGCATCAACCCTGACGTGTTTGATAATGTGGTTGCTGTAAAGTTCTATGATGCGGCTAAACCCGGCGTTGCGCCCGCCAATATCAGGCTGACCATCTCCGGCGACAAGGCGCAATCTGTTTATGAGATCAGCGGGCACAAGATATTCAATGTGGTGGACGGGATCATATCGCTCGGTCTGCTGCCTGCCGCGGCTCCGGCTGAAGGCCAGCCGGCTGTATTCGTGATCAATGCCGAAGCCGACGGCTACCTGCCGGTGCGGGTGCCCGTGACCATCCTTGCCGGCCAGGCTTCCAAGCTGGTTACTATCAGCATGGTCAACCTGAACAACCCGCCTCCCGGTGTAACCGTGGTACAGAAAAGCACGACGCTGGCGGGTAGCGCAGTACCTGCAACTGAAGTGATCGCTACGCCAACAACGAACAGTCCTGTAGCGACCAGCGTGTCGCTGCCAGCCAATACACGCTTCAATGATGCCGGCGGTAACGCGATTACCGGGAACACGCTCAAAACAGTGATCGCTCATTTCAACACCCTGGAAGCTGCTTCGCTGAATGCTTTCCCCGGCAGCGGTTTTCACTCCGATGATATTACTGACGAGGCAGGCAATAAGGTAAGCGGTATCTTCCGCACTGCTGGTTTCTGCAATATTGATATGAAGCTTGACGATAAAGAGGTAAAGACCTTCAGCCAGCCGGTGAATGTAACCATCGGCGTGCGCAATGACCAGATCAACCCCCGCACCGGCGCTGCCTTTGCGGCCGGCGATGTGATCCCCGTATGGAGCTACCAGATCGAGACCGGTAAATGGGTTTTCGAGAAGAATGGAACGATTACCAACAATGCGGGCAAGCTGGAAGTAGACTTTACCACTACCCACCTGACTTATTACAACCTGGCCTTCCTGGATAACGTATGTAGCGAAGCCAGGGCCACTTTCGTGACCGGCCTGCCTGCGGAAGAAAGCTTCCTTGTCGATATCTTCCCTGCCGGCGAAAGCACCATACCGGCTATTTCCGGCTACATCATGCAGGTAGCCAACAACGGCGTGGCTTCTTTTGAGAACGTGCCCCAGGGCAATGTGACCATGAAGATCTACCGCAATACCGCTGCCAACAGCCAGACCAACTGGAAGGTAAGGGAAGCGCAGCCCCTGGCCGTATACACCGGCCCGCTGTGCGGTACCCAGCCGACCATCACGCTGAATATTCCTGCGCTGACCACAATCCTGTTCGACATCGAAGGACGTTGTCCCGGCAACTCGGCCAATCCTTACGTACGGCCTTCGGTGGATGTATGGTATCGGATGAACAATACCGGCGAGTACCAGCTGTTGGGTCATGTAGACCAAGGTAAGTTCCAGACCACCAACCTGAACTATCATTCTGCCTATGACTTTAAAGTGATATGGGGTGGCAGCAGGGTGTACCTGAGGACCAAATATATCGACAGCACCGCTTATACCCGTACGATCACTGTGCCGGAGAATGAGCAGCAGCACTTCTGTAACTAGAAATAAAACTAATGTGGGTTCAGGCCTGTCAGGGCAAAATCTGAAGAGCATACCATAACGGGGGTATTATTCAGGGGGCCTGTTCCCGCATTACCTAAACAAGGACTAAAGCGTGAAGAACCCGATCCAGTTTATTCAAAAGCTAAAACGAAGAGTAACAGCAAAGCACAACGTTCCGCATCCAATACCGCTTTTCAGCATTGTCGCGTTCTGCCTCTTGTTCAGTTCCTGTGCCAGCTACAGGAACATTCCTTATTTTAAAAACCTTCCCGACAGCGGCACGGTGTACCGTAATGGCGTACAGATACCGGTAACGGCTTATGAGGATATTAAGATCTTACCCAACGATATCCTGAACATCACCATACAAACGGTGGATCCCGATATGAACAACATTATGGGGAGCGCCGACATCAGCACTGCCAATCCTGCTATTAATCCTGCATTGAGCCGCCTGGATAAGGGACGCGATGCGGCACCCGGCTACCTGGTCAGCAGCGACGGCACTATAGAGCTGCCGATAGCCGGCGAGATCAAGGTGGGTGGCCTCAGCACGGCCGAAGCCAGGGAAGCGATCCGGCAGCGGGCCCTGAAGTACTACAAAGAACCCATTGTCAACGTACGTATCGTCAACTTCAAGGTAACCGTGCTGGGCGAGGTAACCGCGCCAGGATCTTACCTGATCAATGGCGAGAAAGCGACCATACTCGATGCGCTGGGACAGGCGGGCGATATGAGCATCTTCGGTAAGCGTACCAATGTGATCCTGGCCCGCCAGGAGAATGGGAAGCAGAAAATGGTACGGTTCGATATGAACTCGACCGACATCTTTCAATCACCCTACTTTTATTTGCGTCAGGGCGACGTCTTGTATGTACAGCCCGGCAAAGGCAAAGCAGCTGCTAATGATGCCGCGATGTTGAGAACTTATACCATCATCACTTCGGCGTTGTCGTTGCTGGTGATTGTGCTCACACGAACGAAATAAAATTTAATCAAAGGGAGTATATCTGAGAATACATGCAACAGAACACGATACCCAATTCCGAATGGGATACTGTGACAGAGGAAAAAGGAGTGGATATCAGGAAGATCATGAGCAAAGCGCTGAGCCTTTGGCCCTGGATGCTGATCTGTGCGCTCGTAACCGGAACCGCAGCGTTCGTTTATCTTTATTTTTCTATTGCCGATTATAAGATCAATGCTAAGATACTGATCAAGGATGATGACAAGAAGAGCGGCGGCAGCATGGGCGATCTTTCTATGCTGAAAAGCGTGGGATTGCTGAGCGGGGCCAGCAACGTGGACAATGAGCTCGAGATCATCAAGAGCTTTACGCTCATGAGCAAGGTGGTTGACGATCTGCAGCTGAATGTACTCTACCAGACCAATAAGGCTTTGAAGACGGTTGAGGTCTACGGTAAGCAGCTTCCTTTTTCCTTCCGTTTCCTCAATTTCAACCCGGCCGTGCTCCGGAAAGGCAACCAGCTCTATGCCGTCGAGTTCAACGGGGACAATGCCTTGTCGGTCAAAGACCAGGAGCAACAACAGAGCTATAAAGCAGGTTGGGGCGACACACTTTACCTGCCTGCCGGCACCGCGGTGGTGACACGCAATCCCGGCTTCAGGGGCAAACGCAACAACAAGTATGCGGTAATGGTGGCCGATCCCACAAGGGTGGCCTCTGGCTTCATGAAATCCCTGGAGGCATCGATCCCCAACAAACAGGTAAGCACCATCGCCCTTAGCCTTCCTTACTCCGTACCCGAGAAAGGCGAAGCGATCATCAACACCCTGATCCGCGAGTACATGCAGGCCAATGTCGACGACAACAACCGCATTGCCGACAGCACTATGACCTTCATCGACGCGCGGCTGGTGGTTGTAGGCGATCAGCTGACCGACATCGAAAAGCAGATACAGAGCTTCAAGCAGCAGAATGAGCTGGCCGATCTGAGCGAGCAGGCCAAGGTGCTCATCTCCAATACCGGCGACTACACCAAACAGGTGGCCGAACAGGAAGTGCAGCTGAATGTCATCGAATCGCTGGAGAAATACATACAGGAGAACAGCAGCAATACACGGGTAGTGCCGGCCTCTCTGGCTGTGCAGGACCCGACGCTGGCGGCGCTGATGACCCAGTACAATGCCCTGCTGATGCAGCGTTCGCGCCTGATGTTGTCTTCCACTGAAAACAACCCGATGGTACAGAACATCGATGGTCAGCTGCAGGACCTGCGCGCCGATATGCTCCAGGGTATCTCTTCGGTGAAGCGTAGTGCGCAGGTAGCCCTTCGCTCCCTGCGCAGCAATGCAGGGCAGCTGGAAAGCCAGATACGCCAGGTGCCGGCCAAGGAGCGGGTTTTCCTCGACTACAGCCGGCAGCAATCCATACGCCAGGAGCTCTATCTCTTCCTGCTGCAAAAGCGCGAGGAGACAGCGATCTCGCGCTCTTCGACTATTGCCAACTCCCGTATCATCGATGCGGCCAAAGCAGACGAGTTCCCTTTCCGGCCCAAGAAGAAGCTGGTGATGGCACTGGCCCTGCTTGCGGGCGCTTTCCTGCCCTTTGCCTATGCTTACGCCAGGGAGCTGCTGAACACCAGGCTGTCGGGGAAAGGCGATATCGAATCGAATACAACGATACCGATCATCGGCGAGATCGGGCACAACGAGGACAATACCTTTATGCTGGTCACCCATAAATCCCGTTCGGTGATCTCGGAGCAGTTCCGTGCGCTGCGGACCAACCTGCAATTCCTGCTTACCCATAAGGACGATAAAGTGATCATGATTACCTCGAGCATGAGCGGCGAGGGCAAGTCTTTTATCTCATCCAATCTTGCTGCCGTGCTGGCTATGGCCGACAAGAAAGTGGTGCTGCTCGAGCTCGATCTGCGTAAACCCAAGATCACCGCATCGCTGGGATTGGGCAGCCGCAAGGGTTTCAGCCAGTATGCCATCGGGCTGGCCACCATCGAGGAGATCGTACAGCCTTCCGGTGTGCACGAAAACCTCTACCTGGTCTCTTCCGGGCCGATACCGCCCAACCCCACCGAGTTGCTGCTGCATGAGCGCACCGGGCGGCTATTTGAGCAGCTTAAGGCTGACTTCGATTATGTGATCATCGATACGACACCCAATCTCGTTACCGATGCACAGCTGCTGAGCAGCTATGCACATGCTACCCTGTATATCGTGCGGGTGGATATAACCCGTAAGGAGCAGCTCAGGCTTCCCAACGCCCTTTACCGTGAAAACAAGATGCCGCACCTCAGCCTGGTGGTCAACGACATCAGGCAGAAGAAATATGGCGGCGGCTACTATGGTTATGGCTATGGCTATGGTTACGGCTATGGCTACGGCGCTTACGCCGAAGATGAAAAGACCAGAAAGAGAAGCTGGGTAAGGGATCTGCTGGGCAGCAAATCCTGATCTTTTACCAGCGCACAGATAAAAGCGATACTCGGGTTTAACCAGGAAATAAAGGACCGGACCTGGCTATTGAAGCAACATGATACAAGCGATAAAATATAAGTTATCGGGGCTGCTGAAGCGGGAAGATCAGCGATCGGATAAGATTCTGAAGAATGTTATCCTGTCTTTCGGCGTCAAAGCCGGCAGCATCCTGGTAGGGTTGCTGCTGGTACCGCTGACGATCAATTACATCAACCCGGTTCAGTATGGGATATGGCTGACCATCAGCTCGGTCGTGAGCTGGATGAGCTTTTTCGATATCGGTATGGGCAATGGCCTGCGCAATAAACTGGCGGCGGCTATCGCGCTGGGCGAGTACGATAAGGCGAAGAAATATGTGAGCACGACTTACCTGCTGCTATCTTTTATCGCCGCAGGTGTATTCCTCTTATTCCTTATTCTTAGCCCTTTGTTCGATTGGAACAGTATTCTGAATATTCCTGTTACCATAAACGAAAACATACGGCTGATCATTACAATTGTGATCGGAGCGTTCTGTATGCAATTTGTAGTGCAGCTGATCAATGTCGTATTAACAGCATTGCACGAACCTGCCCTTGCAGGACTTATTTCTTTTATCGGGCAGCTGGCTTTATTGATCGGCATTCTCATTCTAAAGCAATTGGTACCCGGCAGTCTTCATGTGTTGGTGTGGCTGCTCACACTTATCCCTTTGTCTGTGCTCCTCATTGCGAGTCTGTACTTGTACCGGACCACTTTAAAGGGAGTGGCTCCGGAGATCAAAAAGATCGATATCCGGCAGGCAGGCGGTATATTGAACACCGGCAGTATATTCTTCCTGATCCAGATCGGTACGCTGGTACTGTTCCAAACAGATAACATTGTTATTGCTAAAGTGCTCGGGCCGGAATCGGTTACCCGTTTCAATGTTTCCTACAAACTGTTCTCGGTCGTTATTATGGTTTTCACTATTGTGATCACCCCCTTCTGGAGTTCGGTTACCGACGCTTATACCAAGCAGGATTTTGATTGGCTGAAGCGTTGCCTGGTAAAGATCAACCGGTTTTGGCTTGCCTCCTCGTTCGTTATCGTGCCTTTTTTGGTTCTGTTTTCAGGCCCTGTCTACGTTCTATGGCTTGGGAAAGCAGTGGCCGTTTCACCGGTACTTTCTGTTTGCATGGGCCTTTATGTAATTGGCTATACCTGGGTAATGGCCAATTGTTATTTTCTCAACGGTTTTGGAAAGCTGAGAATTCAGTTGATTCTGTACGCCATTGTTTGTGTGCTGAATCTGCCGCTTGCGGTTTATATGGGAAAAACCTGGGGACTTCCGGGAATTGTGCTTGCAAACGTTATCCTTCTTTTGGTTATGGGAGCAACGTTAACGATACAGTCAAATAAAATTGTCCGTGGAAAGGCCACAGGCCTTTGGAATAAATAGCAATATATGAGCTCCTTTTTAGGGAAGGTTATTAAACCTGCTTCAAACATTGGCAAAGGGTGGTTATATGCGCTTAATTATATAACCATCAAATACAAAAAGGTCAGCTACGCTTCCTTTCCAAGGATCAGTGGACGGCTGCTTATTTCCAATAAGGGACACCTTGCAATCGGCAGCAGCGTAACTTTTACCAGTGACCCCGCAGCCAATATGGTCGGGCTCTTCAAGCCCTGCAGCCTTGCGGTATTGGCCGGAGCAACGCTGGAAATAGGTGATCATAGCGGCTTTTCAGGTGTCTCAATCTATTGCAGCAAAAAAATAAGCATTGGCAGCCATGTGAATTGTGGTGGCAATGTGTGTATCTGGGACAATGATTTTCACCCGCTACATTACCTGGATCGAAGAGCTGATGATCGCTCTAAAATCGGCGCAGCTCCCATTATGATAGGCGATGATGTATTTATCGGCGCTAACTCGATTATTCTGAAAGGTGTTACTATAGGCGCCAGGGCTATTGTCGGCGCAGGTAGTGTGGTCACTAAAAATATTCCGCCCGATGAAATATGGGCGGGCAACCCTGCTAAAATGATCAGAAAAGCAAGCTAATGCTCGGTTTATTACTGCTCATATTGTCCATTTACTGTTTTCAGAAGGGTAAGTTTTATCCTTCCCTGATGCTGTTTTTCCTGTTTGTGACCAACGGCTTCCAGGTTATACCGGTAAACTGGCTGATGTTCGGACTTCCCCTGGATAAGGGAAGCGATTTGGGTATATTGTATACTGCCGTGTTATTTGTGATGAACCGGCGGCGCATGAAGTTGATCACACAACGCTTCCCGGTATTTAAGCTTTCCGGTTACCTGATACTTTTTGTTCTCGCCGATGTAGCTTACAGTCTGTTTATACTTGACTATTCCCTTGCCAATGTTTTACAAGTCTTCCGGCCTTACCTTATTTTTCTTATTGTTCCTGTTTTTTTTGGTGTCCCCCAGGATGATTTAAAAAAGGCATTGAACAGTGTGGCCTTCATCACCGTTTTTCAGAGTGTGTTATTCTTGTTGCAGATCGCTTCGGGGATTACGATCCTGTTGTCTGCATCGGGAGATGCCAATGTCCACACGGGACTTGTAGAAGGAACCTCGTACATGCGTTTCTACAATGCTCCCATGTTCCTGAATGCAGCGTTATTCTACTTTCTCTTTGTATACCGGTTTAAGAATACCACGCTGAAATACCTTGTATGGGGGATTTTGTTTCTGACTGTGATCGGACCGATGCATCGTTCGCTGATGCTGACGATCATTGCTGTTATTTCCGTTTATCTGCTCCTGAAGAAGAGCTCGGGCAAAGGAGCATTGTATCTGTCAGCTATAGGCCTCGGTATTTATGCATTGTCCTTTATCGATGTGGTAGGCAATCGATTGAATGATGCCTTTACCGATATGTACGCTACATTCAACAGCAATCTTTCGGTGCAATACATCGATATCAACGATAACAACCTTACTTTCAGGGTAGGCCACTTTATTGAACGTTTTCAATATGTGATCCAATCTTTTGACCGTTGGCTCTTTGGCATTGGCATGATCAGCGATAACGCTGCTTATGCGGCAAGGTTGCCTTTTCAATTCGGGCTGGTGTCCGAAACAACAGGTAGAGTAGCGCAGATTGATACAGGTGACATTACCTGGTCGCCATTGATGCTAAACCTCGGCATTTTCGGGGCCGCCTTTTATTTCTTTTTGTTTGTTAGATACATGATTTTCTTTTACCGGAAAACCAGTGCCAGCGCTTATGCTGTTGTCGGTTTTTTGCTTATTCTGGCATCCTTTCTTACCTCAATGGCCGGTACCGAGCTAATGAGTACAGGCTTTCGTACTATGGTTTTGCTACTGATGGTAATAGCAGCAAAGGACTATTGGAGCCGGATGAGGAATTCGCAAATTCAAAAAAAATACTATGCAGCCTGATATAAAAGTATCGATCATTACGCCCTCCTATAACCAGGGGCAGTTTATTGAGGAAACCATACAGTCGGTGCTCATGCAGACCTACCGCAATATTGAATACATCCTGGTGGATGGCGGTTCTACCGACGATACGATGGCCGTGGTGGAACGCTACCGCGACCGTATCGATATCGTGATCCATGAGAAAGACAAGGGCCAGAGCGATGCCATCAACAAAGGCTTTCGCCTGGCGACCGGTACATTGGCCGGTTGGATCAACTCTGATGACCTGCTGAAGCCTTTCTGCGTGGAAGAGATCGTTAGCCTTTATCGTCAAAACCCGGAAGATGCCATTTTTTATGGTGCATTACTGGACATTATCGACGGCGACGGCGTTAAAAAGGAAACACGGCGGTTGGAGATCGGCAGCAGGGAAGCGTTGCTGAATAAGAATTATAACGTAGTGCAGCCCGGCTCTTTCTATAACCTTGAAATAATGAAATCAATCGGCTTTGTCGATGAGACCATTCATTACTGTATGGACCTCGACCTGTGGCTGCGTTTGCTGCAGCACGGCGGCATTAAATTTTGCCAGGAAAGGCCGCTGGCTGCGTTCCGGATATGGGAAGAGAGCAAGACGAGCACCGGGAAGCGAAAATTCCTGAAAGACATCGACCGCATACTTGCCAGGCATCATGCCTCGCTTTGGTCGGCCAACAGAATGCGGATCAAATGGTATGATCTGAAAGCTATTGTAAAAGGTATGGTTAATTGAATTCATGAATATCGCACACCTCATATTCTCTTTAAATACTGGCGGCACGGAAACCATGCTCGTCGATATCCTTAACCGGCAGTCGGAAAGCCATTCGGTAGCCTTGTTCATTATCAATGACCAGGTCAACGAAGGGCTGCTGCAGCAGATCAGCGGGAAGGTAAAGGTAGTGCGGCTGAACAGGAAAGAAGGCGCCAGGAACCCGATGCCGCTGCTGCGGCTCAACCGGGCGTTATGGCGTTTTGATCCTGAAGTGATCCATTGCCACAATCATAAAGCGGTCAATATGCTGCGGCTTTCGCTCAGGAAGAAGGCTCTGCTGACCCTGCACACCACCAATGTGCCGGTGACCAACTTGAAAAAATATGCGAAGCTGTTTGCCATCTCCAGGGCTGTTCAAACGGATGTTCATAACCGTTCCGGGCTTTCAACGCAGGTTATTTATAACGGTGTGGACTTTGATGCCGTAGTGGAGAAAAAGGGCCCCGCCGATCCTGCCGTATTCCGCATTGTTCAGGTGGGCCGCCTGGATCATGAAGTGAAAGGGCAGCATATTCTGCTCGAAGCATTGAAAATATTGAAAGAACAGGGACATAATCATATACGGCTGGATTTTATTGGCGAGGGCGTATCAACCCTGCACCTGGTACAGCTGAGAGCGGCTCTGGGGCTGGATGACGTTGTACGTTTCCTGGGCGCACGTGACCGGAAATATATTTATCAGCATTTGCAGGATTATAATTTATTAGTGCAACCTTCTTTTGTTGAGGGATTCGGTCTGACTATTGTTGAAGCGATCGCCGCGGGATTGCATGTACTCGTGTCCGACCTCGACGGGCCCATGGAAATTATTAGGGCTGCGCAGCGGGGTGACTATTTCAAGACTGGAGATTCGCGTTCGCTGGCCGGAAGTATTAATGCCATTCTTGAAAGAAAGGTGGAGACAACGATACCGCCCGCCGCCAAGTTGTATGTCCGTCAAAACTTTGATATAGCGCATACAGTAAACCATTATCTGAATGCTTACAAAACTTTAAAATGAGCGCAAGCCAGAATCATATATTGATCACAGTGCCCAATTTAAGCCAGCCAGGTGGTGTAGCGTCCTTGTACAATATCCTCGGCTTAGATGGCAAGGATGGGGTGTCGTATTTCGATGTACACAACGGAGCCAAACGCTCGGGCATTATGCGTTACCTGCAGCTTGCAAACTGTTTCCGGGATTTCTACAGGCAGACAGGCAAGGCAACGGTGGTGCACATCAACCCTTCTTTGGATAAAAAAAGTTTTATCAGGGATGGTATTTTCACTGGTTTAGCAGCACGTTGCAAGCGAAAGAAAGTATTGGTTTACTGGCACGGATGGAAGGAGCCCTTTGAGAAAGAGTTGCAGAGTAGTAGGTGGATGCGTTCTTTTTTTATGCATACTTTCGGAAAAGCTGACCGGCATGTTGTATTGGGCCGCATTTTCGAACAGAAGCTTTCCGCGCTCGGAATCGATAAGAAGAAAATCAAGATAGGGCGCAATGCTGCCGACGACTCAGGCGTAGCTGTATCCTACAGGAAGCAGTTTATAAGTACTCCCTTTCGGGTACTCTATTTATCGCGCATAGAAAAAGATAAAGGGATTTACATCGCCATTGAAGCCGTGAAAATGCTTCGCGAAAAATGTGATGTCCACCTACTTATTGCCGGATCAGGTTCGGAAGAACAATCGGCAAGGGCCCTTGTAGCAGAGCAGTCGCTGGATTATATCCACTTCGCCGGATATGTGACCGGTGCAGATAAGCATAAACTGCTTGAAACTGCCGACCTGCTTCTTTTGCCGTCGCTGAGCGAAGGGTTGCCCATCAGTATTCTTGAGGGTATGCTTTATGGATTGCCCATTGTTTCCAGCCCTGTTGGTGGTATTCCTGATTGGATAAAAGATGGCGAGAACGGTGTGTTGGTGAACGACTGGAATGCCAGTGAATATTCTGTTGCTATTGGAAGTCTATTGAATGATTTGCAGATCTGTAGTCAAATGTCGGAACGTAACAGACAAAAGGCATTGGAAAGCTTTACCCCGCATGCCGTAAGGGAATGGCTTTTTCAAAATTACCGGGAATTAAACTCTTAATGATCAACACTCCCTCATTCCAATCGAAACGACAAACGCATGAGCCAGCAGTACGATACGATACAAGCTTCCTTCGAGCAGCTGAAAGCATATTGCGAGCAGGAAGATTTTAAAGGCTGGGATCCCTACGACGGCTTAAACAGCAAGCTGTTCCGTGCTTTGCCCTGGGTATCGCGCCGGAAATGGCCGCGCCTGGCCTGGATCCAGCTGTTCAAGCGTTCGCCGGTCAACCTCCGGCGCATTACAGGAGTGGCCAAAGATTATAACCCCAAAGGGCTGGGCCTTTTCCTGTCCGGCTATTGCAACCTTTATCAGAAACAGCCACAGGAGCAATATATAACTACGATTAAGTACCTGGCGGATAAGCTGCTGACCCTGCAATCGCAGGGATGGTCGGGCGCCTGCTGGGGCTACAATTTTGACTGGCAGGCCCGGGCTTTCTTTCAACCGAAGTATACGCCTACGGTGGTCGCCACCACCTTTATTGCTTATAGCCTGATGGATGCTTACGAGGTCACGGGCGAGCAGCGTTACCTCGATGCGGCGATCAGCGCGCAGCACTTTGTACTGAAAGACCTTAACCGTACTTACGACGACGAGGGTAATTTTGCTTTCTCCTATTCGCCTGAAGATCGCACCCAGGTGTTCAATGCATCGCTGCTGGGTAGCCGGCTGCTGTCACGTATTTACCATTACACGGGTAATGCCGCTCTCCTGGATGCGGCACGACGCTCTATACTTTTTTGCTGCCGGCACCAGCACGCCGATGGCTCCTGGTCTTATGGCACCCTGCCTTTTCACCAATGGATCGATAATTTCCATACCGGCTACAACCTGGAATGTATCAGGGAGTACCGCAAGTACTCGGGCGATACAAGCTTCGACAGCCATGTGGATAAAGGGCTGGCCTATTACCTGGAAACCTTTTTTACCGCAGAAGGCATTGCGAAATACTATAGCAATAAGACTTATCCTATCGATATCCACAACACGGCGCAGCTGGTTGTTACCTTATCGCGGCTGGATGTGCTGGAGCAGCACCGGCATATGGTCGATACCAGCCTGCTCTGGTCTATCGTACACATGCAGGACAAAAAAGGATACTTCTATTTCCAGATGAAGAACCGCTACAGCAGCCGTATTCCCTATGTACGCTGGGCACAGGGCTGGATGTTTTACGGGATGACAGAATATTTAAAAAATAAGACCTGATGACCTGATATAAAGCAAGTAAAGAACCATTTCATAACCAATCTTCAAGAACCAATGTTATCCCCCCACGCTAACCCGCGCAGGAAGGTGCTGCTGGTGTTCGGCACCCGTCCGGAAGCCATCAAGATGGCCCCTTTATACCTGGAGCTGAGCAAACATTCCGGCGAGATCGATGTGGCGGTATGCCTTACCGCCCAGCACCGGGAAATGCTCGACCAGGTCATCCGGTTTTTCGGCATACCGGCGCATTACGATCTTAACCTGATGAAGCCGGGACAAAACCTGTACAGCCTCACCGCTGCCATCGTAGAAGGTATGAAGCCGGTGCTGGAAGATTTCAGGCCCGATTATGTGTTTGTCCACGGCGACACCACGACTTCAATGGCTGCAGCCCTGGCTGCTTTTTACAGCGGCGCTAAAGTAGGCCATGTGGAAGCAGGCCTGCGTACCGGCAATAAATGGTCGCCCTTCCCTGAGGAGATGAACCGTAGCCTTACCGGCCGTATCGCCGATATCCACTTCGCGCCTACGCAGCAATCCCGCGAAAACCTGCTCCGGGAAGACATTCCGGAACGGCATATCCTGGTGACCGGCAATACGGTGATCGATGCGCTGCAGCATGGTCTTAGCCTTATCGAACGGGCCGAGCCGGAGTCGGTGCAGGTGCTCAGCCGGCAGCTACCGCTGCACCGCGATATCATCCTGGTGACCGGCCACAGGCGCGAAAACTTCGGCGAAGGATTCCTGAACATCTGCCGGGCTTTAAAGCGTATTGCGGAACAGGCCGATGCGGAAATCATCTACCCGGTACACCTCAATCCAAATGTACAGGGGCCGGTATACGAATTACTTTCGGGTATCCCGAATGTGCACCTGATCGAGCCGCAACCCTATGAATCTTTTATCTGGCTTATGAACCGCGCCCGGCTGATCATTACCGACAGCGGCGGGGTACAGGAAGAAGCGCCTTCGCTGGGTAAGCCGGTGCTGGTAATGCGCGATACCACGGAGCGACCGGAAGCGGTCAGCGCCGGTACGGTCATCCTGGTGGGCACCGATGAAGAACGGATCGTCAGCGAAACGCTGAACCTGCTTTACGATACAGAACGTTACGACCGTATGGCCAGGCTGCACAATCCTTATGGCGACGGACAGGCTACAAAAAGAATCGCTCAATTTTTACTAACGAACCATAAACATGAATACGTCTCCTAAATTTGAACATATTTGCGTGGTAGGCCTCGGCTATATCGGTCTGCCCACGGCTGCATTGCTGGCCAATCGCGGTTTCCAGGTACACGGCATGGACATTGTACCCCGGGTGGTCGACACCATTAATTCCGGTGCGATCCACATTGTGGAACCCGAGCTGGATACCTTTGTTGCAGCTGCGGTGAACAGCGGGAAGCTGAAAGCCGCTACAGAGGCCGCGCCTGCCGATGTCTTCATCCTGGCAGTGCCCACTCCTTTTCATGAAGGCTATCAACCCAACATTGACTACGTGATCCAGGCGACACGTTCCATTGCACCTTTCGTCAGAGAAGGTAACCTGGTTATTCTGGAATCTACCTCACCGGTAGGTACGACGGAGAAAGTGGCGGAAGTGCTGGCGGAAGAAGGCATCGACATCGCTAAGGTTTTCGTTGCACATTGTCCCGAGCGCGTGCTGCCCGGCCACGTGATGCAGGAGCTGATCGCCAACGACCGTGTCGTAGGCGGTGTTAATGCCAGATCGACGGAAGCTGCCGTAGCCTTCTACCGGAAGTTTGTAAGCGGTGAAGTGCTGGCCACCGATGCCAAGACGGCAGAGTTGTGCAAGCTGGTCGAGAATTCCTATCGTGATGTCAATATTGCGTTTGCCAATGAGCTCTCTATGATCTGCGAGACCGCCGGGATCAATGTATGGGACCTGATCACGCTGGCCAACCGCCATCCCCGTGTCAATATCCTGAAACCCGGACCTGGCGTGGGCGGACACTGTATTGCTGTTGATCCCTGGTTCATTGTAGCAGCCTATCCGGGACAGGCCCGCATTATCAGAGCGGCAAGGGAGATCAACGATTACAAGACCGAGTGGGTCATTGAACGGATCAAAAATGAAGCCTTGTCCTTCGAGCTGGCCATCAAGCGCAAGCCCGTGATTGCCTGCCTGGGCCTGGCTTTTAAGCCCAATATCGACGACCTGAGAGAAAGCCCTGCGCTGGAAATCTACAAGGCGCTGAAGCAAACGGACTTTAAGATCCTGCCGATAGAACCCAATATTTCCAGCCTGGAAGGCGATGAGCTGTACTCCAAAGAATACGCGATAGAGCATGCCGATATCCTCTGCTTCCTGGTAGCGCATAAGGAGTTCAATAACCTGCTGAATGGCAAAAACCTTTCTTTAAAAACGGTACTCAACTTCACCGGCGTATGACGGCACTTAAAGGGGATATCGCTACCATAGCGCTTATGGATTGCCCCATCCACAGCCTTACCATGGCCGAAACAGTAGGCCATATCGACCGGGCGATCGCAGAAAAGCGGCCGCTGCACCATGTTGTGGTCAACGTAGCCAAGCTGGTCAATATGCAACGTAATCCCGAGCTGAAAGCCTCTGTGGTGGCCAGCGACATTATCAATGCCGACGGTCAGGGTGTAGTATGGGCTGCCCGCCTGCTGGGGCGGCCTTTGCCGGAGCGTGTGGCGGGTATTGACCTCATGAGCAACCTCGTCGCGCTGGCGCATGAAAAGGGTTACCGCATCTTTTTTTTCGGCGCAAAAGAAGAGGTGGTCCGCAAGGTGGTGGATAAATATACCGGACAGTATTCTCCGGATATTATCGCGGGTTATCGCAACGGTTATTATACCGTAGCGGAAGAGCCTGCCATTGCGCAAAGCATCGCTGCCAGCAAAGCCGATATTCTTTTCGTTGCCATCACCTCGCCCAAGAAGGAGATCTTCCTGAACCAGTATAAGGACATCATTCAAACGCCTTTCATTATGGGTGTGGGCGGCTCATTCGATGTGGTATCGGGAATCACGAAGCGGGCGCCGCTGTGGATGCAGCGCGCCGGTTTGGAATGGTTCTTCCGGGTGCTGCAGGAGCCGGGCCGTATGTGGAAGCGCTACCTGGTTACCAACACGCTTTTCCTGGGCTACCTGGTCAAAGAATGTTTCCGGAAAAGAAAAACTGCTGTGGTATAAATCAATCAAGCCAACACGATGAGGAACAAAGGAGGGGTGCTGCTGTTACTGCTCGGCTTAGCCGCCGGGATCGCAAAGGGACAGGAGCCGGTCGATACGGCCGGCCGGTTACATTACGGGCTTGCGGCCATGGCCATCGGTACCACCAACGGACAGGTCCCTTTCTGGATGAGAAGCAATCAATACGGCAGCATCCCCCTGGATGGTGCTTCTGCTGCGCTCTCCGGTTATGTGTACCGCGATTACAGGAATAAGGAACGGGACTGGAAGCCTGATTGGGGCGGAGCCGTGGACGCCCGCGCCAATTTCGGCAACCGGGTGCAATTTATCCTCATGGAGGCTTATCTTAAAGCGAGGCTCAATATCTTTGAAATAAAAGCCGGCCGCTCCCGCGACCGGATGGGGCTTGTGGACAGCAACCTGTCGAGCGGCGCCTTTTCCTCTTCCGGTAATGCGCTGGGTATTCCAAAGCTGGAATTCAGTATTCCTGAGTATTGGACGGTACCTTTTACTGCAGGTGTGCTGTCGGTAAAAGGCAATTTCGCTATAGGCTATATCGGCACTATCGGTACGGAGACCAATCAGTATATGCCCGGCGTCGGCGCCCGCACCTGGTACCATCAGAAGTCCCTTTATGGCCGTATCGGGAAGGAGCAGTGGAAAGTCCGGCTTTTCGGCGGCTTCAACCACCAGGTGTTCTGGGGGGATGAGAACAAATATTTCCGGGAGTGGGATCTTGCGCCTTTGCCTACTGCTTTAAGGGCGCTGACCGGCACCACCTATCATGGCTCTAAGGTGGGCAATCACCTGGGCTCCATCGACCAGGGCATCGAGATTGATCTGGAGCAGGTCCGTATCAATGCTTATCACCAGTTCTTTTACGATGTGGGCGGACTGTATCATCTCAACAATGTAAAGGACGGGCTGTGGGGACTCAGCTTCAGTAACAATGGGAAGCTGGGCACGCAGGTAGCCGGCTGGCAGAAGGTGCTGGTCGAATTTCTCTATACCAAGAGCCAGGGTGGGGAGCCCAGCGCCAAGGTCACACCATCCGGAGACGAAAACTATTACAATGGCATGTATACTGAAGGCTGGACCTATCAAAAGGAAAACCTGGGCTCCCCGCTGCTGACCAACCGGCAATATATGCGAAAGGAACTGCCGCATGGCAGTGTTAATGACTATATCGTAAACAACCGGGTGATCGCTTTCCATGCCGGGATCATGGGTTATTTATGGAATTGGTCGGTTACCGCTAAAGCAACCTATTCGCTCAATTATGGCACCTGGGGCTCCAGCCCTTACGGGCATTCCGGCGCCGACATCCGCAACCCCGGCCCGCCGCCCTATTTTACGGAGGTAAAGCAATTCAGCGCCTATCTTGAAGCGTCGCGATCATTGAAAAATGGTTTCAGCATCGGCTTTGCACTGGCCGGCGATAAAGGCGGGCTGCTGTATAACAGTATCGGCGGTATGATCCGACTGAGCAAAGGGTGGTGATAGGGTGAATTTTGTGCATAATTAATTAATGTCTATATTTTTATTAATTGATTGTCAGTTTGTAAGGTATGATGTAATCGTATAAAATATTATATAGCTGTAAAATGGTGATTCCTGGCATAGTTTTAGCGGCAGCAATTATGTGTTGTTAGACCTATAAAATGAACCACTATGAATTTTAAGATCGCTCTGTCAGCCAGGAACTTTTACTCCGATCATTTCGCCGACATCCGCCTGAATCCCGAACAGTTTGCTGCAGAGATGAAAGCAGCAGCAGGCACCTATCTTTTTCTTGAAGACCGCATCTGCTTCCTGAATGAAGTGCTCCGGCTGGGTCGCCAGGATCTCGATAGCCGCTGCCCACCCATCTATCATACCGAAGAGCAGAACCGGACCTTGCTGGAATCGATAAGCTTGTTTTAACGCACGTATACCGGGCACAAGACATTTCCCGCTATGGTGTATCAAAACACCGCAGTAGTTTGTATAGTAAAGGGCTGTCCCAAAAAATTTTTGGGGACAGCCCTTTTTCATAGCAGACTTGATTACCTGTCCGGCCTGCTATGGGACTACAGAAAGCCTTAAGGCTGCTGCACCATTACTTTTTGCTGGAAGCGGGTGCCACCGGTTTCCAGCTGGAGCAGGTACATACCGGTGGGCATCTGCTGCAGGGAAATATCGAAGTTGTTCTTGCCTTCCGCGCTGTTTACCGTATAGCCGGCGATCTTTCTGCCGGCCAGGTCGGTAAAAGTAATCTGTGCCGTACCGGCGCTGGCACCGCTCCAGCGTACATGCAGCAGGTCGCGGGCGGGGTTGGGATATACGCTGAAGCCGGCATCAGCCGCAAGGCTGCTTACATTGCTCAGACCGCCCTGCTGTGGCGGCATACCGGCATTGAAGCAGAAGGTCTTCACTTCCTGGCTGGCGAATTGACCGCCGCTGGCCAGCACGGTATTCGTTGCATTGTCCTTTAGCGAATAAGAGCCGTTGCCGTAGGAGCAGCAGATCCCATCGCCATAGGCGTCCAGCATGGTCAGCGTATAGCAGCCATTGGGCAGGCAAAGGGGTACGGTAATGGTGGAACCATCGGGGGAGCTGCCATAGGTGCCGCCGGAAGCCACTATCGTTGAGGCGCTGTTTTTGATGTTCCAGCTGGTCTCTTCAGGATAGTTGTCCAGCACTATGGTCAGGGTTGCGCTGTTGGCGGTGCAGCCGCCGGTCCCGCCACAGGCGGTCAGGCAGGTGGCCGCGCTCACCCGGTTACGGATCAGATTGCCGGGCTGTGTGCCGAAGCCGTTGTTGAAATTGATGCCGGTTGAGGTCAGGTGGCAATAGCTCATGATGGTGCCGCCATTGGTGGGCGCCGGGCCGGGAGCACAGCCGCCCTCGGTTGTATAGCAGTTGTCCAGCGCGCCGCCTACCCAGCTGCAGCTTTGGGTATGCGGTGACCCCAGGTTGTGGCCCATCTCGTGGGTCATGACCTCTACTGACCAGGAATAGGTGGGCACGGTGCTGTAGCTGCTGTAGATATTGCTGTAAGCATAGCGGTATGAGTTATTGCACAGCACATCCACCCAGGCTACGCCGCCGATGTTCTGACCGCCAAGGGCCGCCAGGTGGGCAATGTCGCCGTTAAAGGTGGTACGTGTGGTACGGAATGTATTGAGAGCAGTGTTAGAGTTGGTGGTGGAGTAGGGATCCTGGCTGGTCCATACCATCACCTGTGAGATTGCAGTAGTGATCGACTCGTTGGCGTACAGTACCGCCAGGTTGTTGAATACTGCAGTAATGAAATTGGTCGCGCCGGTTACGCCGCCTTTGTTCGTATTCATCGCATAGTCGCATTCGAGGAATACCTTTACACATTTATCAGCAGTACCCCTGGCCGCCGTGTTCATGTATTCCCGCATTTTCTCCGTATAGCCCAGGGGCTCGATAGCCTGGCAGGGCGGCAGGGCGGGAGCGCGCAGCTTATTGTCGGAATACAGGATATAAGCGTTGTCGTTGCCTTCGGCCTGCAGTTTTCCCAGCACCAGGTTACCTTTATCCGGTGTTGCAGCAATACCGATAATCTCGTTCTCAAATATGCTGATGGCCACCGTGGTTTGCGGCATGCCTTTGATCACGCCGCGGTAATATACGCCTGGAGTATAGGCTACTGCTTTGTTGATGTCTTCGCTGGTGCTGACAAAAAAACTTTTATCCAGCGGGCTTTGCTGTACCAGCTCCAGCTCCAGCGGTGCATCCGAGGCTACCGGTATGCTCAGGGTCAGCGCATCAGGATGCTCGCGGAAGAGGCGCAGGGTTTGTTCGGGCGCCAGCTGCAGGTAAGTGGCATCGCTCACTACCTGGTCGCTGGCCCTTTTGGCCTGACCCTGTTCTTCCCGGAAGGGGGAATAAGTCCGGGTGAAAAGACCTTGTGCTTGTGCACGCGTTACTTGCTGGTCGATAGGACGGGTGCCGGTTTGTGCCAGGGTTACTCCGGCGCATAAGCACAGGCCGATACCCAGGAGCAGGATGGATACACGTTGTTTTTTCATAAAACAAGTTTTGGTGTGAATAATGTTGGTGTGAATAATGATGGTGTTACAAGCGCCGGCTACCTCCAACCGCATCGTGCGCCCTTACCTGCAAAAGGTGGGTATGCGGGGGCTGTTACAGGCAATACCTGTAAGTTTAAACGAATAAAGATCTGGATGGAGTAAGCAGTTTCCGGTAAAAGCGAACAATTGGTTTTAAGATAACCGGCGTTTAACAAATATATCCTATTTTCAGGCAAAATGTTACAGGTAAAAGCCTGAAAGGCTTACCAGGCTTATGTTTCGGCTTGTCGATCCGGCCTAAAGCTTTAGGCGCTAAGTGTTTGTGTCTTCACCATTGCATCGCCAATGTATGGTTTTAACGGAGTATAATCTTTTTATAAGGAAAAGATTAAGATAATTAATGCGAAATGAAATTTTACACTTCTAAAGTGAGAAATATACCTCGCCTGACTGCGGATAGCGTTCCTGAAGGCTCAGATAAATTTTACCCTGATCTGCAGGTTGCTGTTCCTGCCCTTATCGTCGGTACAGGAAACTTTGATCTCGTTGCCGGCAGGAATAAAGAACAGCTTTTCTTCTTTGGCGCAGTGCCCCAGGTAACGGTCGTTGATATACCAATATACCTTTTGCACATCGCTCCCGGCGGCGCAGCTGAGCTGAAGCTGCTGCTTGCCCTTGTCTGTGATAAGATAGGTGGCGCCTTCGGTGAGTGAGTTGATCACAGGGGCCTTTCCTTCAAAGTAGCGGCTGCAGGCGGGATTATGCTCTGGTATCCGGTCATAGGTAATGTGCCGGGAATCGTAGTAGGCAGCCAGCTCGGGATCGATATCAGGGAAGCTTTTGATCTTATAGCCCACTGCCGGGAGGCAGCTGGTGCAATAAGAAAAGCGCTCGTCGGCCGACAGGTAAGCCTCTTTCAAATGCCGGCAGGGCGCATTGTCCGAAATGCCGGGCAGATAGCAGTCGGTAAGCGTGGCGGTGCAATACTCGCCCGGAACTTTGCCGGTCTCAGCGCACACCAGCCGGAAGGCCAGTTGAGGAGGGGCAGCCTGCCAATCTTCCCGTCCGTTGCGGTCGATGGCGCCGAACAGCTGGAAGAGCAGGGGCGTGGCCGTGCCGGCCCCATTGAGCTCCGGCGCGCCCTGGCCCGAAAAATTACCGATCCATACGGCTATCGTATATCGCCTGTTGTAACCGATGCTCCAGGCATCGCGTCGGCCATACGAAGTACCGGTTTTCCAGGCCACGCGCGGTATGTTAGCAGCATTGGCAAAGTTGTTGGGCAGGTCCGGGCGGCGCAGCTCCGACAGGATCTGCGTGAGCATATAATTGGCGCCGGGGCTCAGCAGCCTCAGGCTGTCTTTGTCAGAAAGATTTTGTTCTTTGCCCATACGCCATTGCAAGGGGCGGTAAAGTCCTCCATGGGCAAAGCAGCAGTACAGGGAAGCCATCTCGTCGAGCCGCACGCCGCAGCCGCCCAGGATCATGGACAGGCCCAGCTTTTTGCGGCTGCGCCACACCGATTGAAAGCCTGCGGCATGCAGCTCATTCACAAAAACAGGTGTGCCGAGCTGGTTCAGCAGTTTCACGGCCGGTATATTCAGCGATTGCCTCAAAGCTTCCTCTACCGTCACCTTACCCCGGAAATCCAGGTCGTAGTTTTCCGGCGCATAGCCTTTCATATCTATAGGCACATCGTTAATGACCGTTTTGGGTGTGGCAAAACCCTTATCGAAAGCCAGCCCGTACAGCAAGGGTTTCAGCGCGCTGCCCGGAGAACGCAGCGCCTGTACGCCGTCGACCTGGCCATGATGCTCCTTGTCAAAAAAATCGGAAGAGCCGATATAGCCTTTTACCTGCCGGTTGCGGTTGTCGATGATGATCACTGCTGCATTGTGGATCTGGTGCAGCTTTAATGCCGAAACATATTGGGCGGTCAGCTCTTCGGCTTTGCGCTGTAGCCCCGCGTCGATCGTAGACGTGATATCCAGCACACCCGGGTAAGCCCGCCGCAACCGCAGCGCCAGCTGTGGCGCAGTACGGGGCGCGTTGTGCCGGTAAGCGTCCAGCGGCTCGGCCAGGGCATCGCGAATAATGTCGGGCGCAAACAACCCGGCTTCGCCGAAACGCTTCAGCCATTTGTTCCGCACGGTTACGATACGATCATTGTCTTTGCCTACCACCAGCGAGTTAGGCCGGTTGGGAATCACGCTCAGCGCGGTCAGCTCGGCCAGGGACAATTGATCCGGTGTTTTGCCGAAGTACAGCAGCGATGCAGCCTTCACCCCCTGTATGTTGGAGCCGTAAGGCACCAGGTTCAGGTACAGCTGCAGGATCTGGTTTTTGGAGTAATGCCCTTCCAGCTGCAAGGCCCGGAACATCTCAACCATTTTGTTGGTATAGGTCCGTTTACCGGGCGACAGCAGGCGGGCCACCTGCATGGTGATCGTAGAGGCGCCCGAAGTCCGCTTCAGGTGGAAGAGGTTGTTCCAGGCCGCTCTCACAACTGCCAGGGGATTGATGCCGGCATGGCGGTAAAAATATTTATCCTCCTTGAATACGATGGCCTGCCGCAACTCGGGCGTGATCTCCTCCAGGGTAGTAAACATGCGCCATTGCTGGTCGCGGGTAAGAAACATATACAAAGGTGTGCCGTCGGCTGCGCGCACCAGGGGAGCATACTCGGGATTGGGCCTTAGCGGGAAAAGCACGTCCAGTAAGGCAAACAGGGAACATAGTCCCAGCACGACATGAAAGCTCCGTTTCAGGAATTTTTTTCGGATGCCGTGATGAAGCGGCGGCGATAGTTGTTGCCGGAAGCGGTTAAGCATAGGATCAGGTCAGGTCCCTGGCAGGGCGGGATTAAAGGTACGGGATTTCGGAAGGAAGCGGAAGGCTGCTGGTTTTAATAGAGGTTTTACGAGGAGTGCGCAGGTGGCGTACCCCGCATTTTTATGTAGCAAATTCAATTGTAGGTACCTGTGTATGGTTAATTAGTGTTAATCGTTGTTAATTCTAATTTATTGTTTAAAATAACATTTTAAATTTAGGATTATTTATTTCACCAATTTGTTTAATTCCTCAATGCAATCTTATGAAAAAAACATTACTCGGCCTTCTGGCTTGTAGCCTTGCAGGCGGCCTTTGGGCCCAGACGCCCCAACAGAAAACACGCGCCGTAATCCTGGATTTCAGCGAAACCTGGTGCCCGCCCTGCGGTGCTTATGGTGTAGCTGTGGGCGACCAGCTGAATACTGAGCTGGCCAGCAGCGATAAAGGATACCTGATCGGTGTGAAGAATTCAAGCACACCCAGCACGATCAACGCTTTGGGCGGCAGCGCGCTGGCCTCGAATTTTGCCATACAGGGCGTGCCTACCTTTATCATCAATAAAGCTTCTGTACACGATGGGGTTACCGGCAACAACAGCGGCGATGTGCAGCGGATGATGGGTAAAGTGACCACAGCCACCGGTACGGCAGCAGTAGCGAGCGCTGCCGCCAATATTGCCATTAGCGGTAATACGATTACCGTCAATGCAAAAGCTAAATTCTGGTCGGCAGCTACCGGGCAATATTACATGTCCGTTTTCCTGACCGAGAATGATATTGAAGCCGATCAGAACAGTGCGCCCAGCAACCCCACCAAGCATCCGCATGTGCTGCGGGGTGCAATGGCTACTTCAGGCACTGCACTGGCCGGTACGCCCTGGGGAGAGCAGATCGGAACCGCCAGCATTGCTGCAAATGCCGAATTTACCAAGACTTTTAAAGTGGATATCAACAGTGGTTGGAATAAAGCCAAGCTGGAAGCTTATGTTATCCTTTTCAAAATGGAAGGCGGCAAGTACGAGATCATCAATGCCGAAAAAGCCAAGAGCGCTACCACAGGTATCAACGAGCTGGCCAATGTAGCACAGGTTGGTATCTATCCCAATCCCGCCTCCCAGACCGCGGTTTTGTCCATTACCGCCAGCGCACAGCAAACGGTCAATATTCACATTACCGATATGCTGGGCCGCAATGTTTATACCCGTGAAAACAATAACCTCGGCAAAGGGGAAAATCGCTTTACCCTGCCTTTAAGCCCATTGGGTGCAGGCTTTTACAATGTAGTGATCAGCGGCGAGAATGGTCGTATCGTGCAACGTCTTTCCGTGGAAAAATAAGAGCGGCATTTGTCAAGAAATGCTTCGCCGGGGCTCATCCGGAATATCCCTGCCTGCATGGCGGGGATATTTGTTTACAGACGGATGGCTGCGATTGTGCTACAGGCAAAAAAGATATGTCGCTACCGGCCGGAGGGCTTGTCATAACATGGCTACGTATAGGTCATCTTCTTTGGTATAATGAACTGTCAGTAATAAGTAGTATGGTAGATCATAAAATAAAAAATGAAATAATTAATCAGGATAATATTTTTTAAATTTGGCAGGAATAAATATTTACCTAAACACAAAAACATTTTATGGCAGTCAATTTTAAAAAGGCGGGTGCAGCAGCACTCATGCTCGTTTTGCTCGGCGGCAGCGCATCGGCGCAATATATCGGCACTACAGACCTGTCTACAGGCGTTCAGAACGGCACCTCGAACATGATCCCCTATGCATCGCCTGACGATACCTGGCAAGTCGCAGGACCCGGAGCTGTGGGTGGCCCTGACAGGCCAGGCGCTTACTGGCCAGCTTATGTCTGTTCCAATTTAAACGGCTCATGGGCTGTAAGCAACTGTGCACGCTGGATCACCCCTTACCTGGAAGCAGGTGGCATTGAGCCTTCTGCCGGTGCTTACGCCGGTTTGTGTACTTATCGTCGGAGTTTTAGTATGGATTATAGCTGTATGGATTGGGCGCAGGTCAATTTTTCTTATATCGGTGGCGATAATAATGTTACCGGCTTTAAAGTTAATGGACATGCCTATACACTTAATCCATCTTCCGGCAACGACTACAATCCATTAGCTCAAAATATTTCTTTCAGTGTTGATCCAAGCCACTTGCATCCCGGCAGCAACGTCATTACAATCGATGTGTATAACAATGATATTTTTACCGGCTTTTATGCCTGTGGAGGCATTACTATGAGCTTTTGCGCCGGCCTTAAACCGGAAGCGGAACAGGCTACGGCAGTAAGTGGAAGCGACCTGGTACTCTATAATGAAGCGGGTCCGGTTCCTATGGCCTTTAAACAGGATCGCTCTATGGGTAACCAGCCGAGCGTAATCGGGGATAAGCAAGGCATTGAAGTGTATCCCAATCCCAGCAATGGCCGATTCATGATTAAAATGAACAAGGCAATTGAGGGGGAAGCGACGATACTGGATTTCACCGGCAGAAGTGTCTACCGGGTACGCCTGCAGGACGCTGTTACTTCTTACCCGATAGATCTTTCCGCCTTGTCTAAGGGGATCTATATCCTTTCCGTCCGTACGCCCGGGGAAACCTATACACAGAAAATCACCCTGAAATAAAAAGCAGTACATAGGTACAAAAGCGCTCCACAACCGGTGGGGCGCTTTTGTATATACGCTCTTAAAAACGATACAGCTGTTTCAGGCTATGCCGGCAAGGATCTCCAGCGACTTTCGGATCATATGGTCGATAGCCCCGGGTGCATTTTCGGAGAAGGTCCTGGCCTGGCGGTTGGCGACGATCGTATTGATCGAAAGACAATGATGCCCCATCAGCTTGCCCAGCCCGTAAATGGCCGAGGTTTCCATCTCGAAATTGGTGATGCGGTGCATGCCGCTCCTGAAAGTGGATAAGGTATCGACGAGGTTAGGGAAGGCCAGGGGCAGCCGGAGCCGCCGGCCCTGCGGTGCATAGAAGCCGGGGCAGGTAACGGTGATGCCATGGGTATAGCCTTCGCTGAAGTGATTGAGCAGGCGCACCGACCCCTCTGCAACATAGGGTTGTATCGGGTTGCCGCCAAGCAGGGTATGGTTCTGGAAATCGTTCAGCACATAAGCTTCCTCGGCGTTGTTCTCGAACCGGTAGTAGTGCAGCAGGTTGTCGAGCCCTATGCCGAAGGTCGAAGCCACGAGGCTATCGACGGGCAGATCTTCCTGCAGCGAGCCGGAAGTACCCATGCGGATAATAGTAAGGCTGCGTGGGTGCTCCTTGGGCGTGCGTGTCGTAAAATCGATGTTGACCAGTGTATCCAGCTCATTCAGGGTAATGTCGATATTGTCGGGGCCTATGCCGCTGCTGACAACGCTTAGTCTTTTGCTACCGATATAGCCGGTATGGGTAACAAATTCACGATGTGCCTTGCGGTGCTCTATGCGGTCAAAATATTTGGATACCTCGGGTACGCGTCCGGGGTCGCCTACCGTGATCACCGTGTCGGCGATCTCATCGGGATGGACGTCCAGGTGGTAAATGCAGCCCGAAGGCGTAATGATCAGTTCGGAATTACCTATCATCAGCGTTAAAATAATTGAGGTGTACAAGATCGGAAGTCAAAGTAAGCAAATATCGCGCAGAGGATAAAGCGAAGAGATTATCCGTTTGTTATCAATGAAAAATAAGCTTAAAGAATATTTGAGAAACTGTTTGGAAAGTGACGATTCCTTATTACCTTTGCCCACCTTCAAAGCAAAAGGTATCGTGGCCGAGTGGCTAGGCTCAGCTCTGCAAAAGCTGCTACAGCGGTTCGAATCCGCTCGATACCTCGAGGTAATCGTCCCGCTGTTCAATCCGGCGGGATTTTTTTGAGCAAAATTTTTTTACCCTTACACAACCAAGTTGTGTTGCCTGTGTTAGTGAGAGGTTTTGAAACGTTAACAAAGCCTCAAAATACAGCAAGATCCCACAAATCTCATGGCCAAACCCAATAGCACATCCGGCAAAGGCGTCTATCTGAAGAACAAGCCGGCCACCTTCGAATACAGCATCGAAGACAAGCTTACTGCGGGTATCGTGCTTACCGGATCAGAGATCAAATCGGTAAGGATGGGTAAGGTGAGCTTCAACGACAGCTATTGTTTCTTTCACAAGGATGAGCTGTGGATCAGGAGCCTTCACATCGCCGAATACGTCAACGCCGGCTATGCCGGTCATGATCCTACCCGGGAGCGGAAGCTGCTGCTCAACCGGAAAGAGATCCGGAAATGGCAGCAGAAGATCAAAGAAAAGGGCTTTACCATCGTTCCCCTGTCGATGTATATCAATGAGAATGGCTTTGCCAAGCTGGATATAGGCCTTGGAAGAGGCAAGAAGCTCTACGACAAGCGCGAGACCATTAAGAACCGCGAAGCGGAACGCAGCATGAAAAGCGGTGATTGGTAATACAGATAAGATGGTTTAATAAATTATTATCAGATTGGTAGATATTTTATTATCCGCTTGTTTTGTATCCTTTTTTGATATATTAACAATTTGTTGTAATCTTATTATCATTTTCTTGATAAAGGTTCTTTATAAAGAAGTTTATTTTTGGCACAAATTTTGTGTAGCTACATGTCTATATGCAGGCTATGAAAATCAATGGTAAACTTTTGCTGGCAATCTTGTTGACCCTTTGCGCTTTTGGCGTTGCCGGCTTCGCTGCTTTTCGATAAAAACACCAACAAAAAATACGAACAATAACACTTACAAAAACAATAATTATGAAAAAAGCACGTCTGATCTTAGCTGTTTCTTTACTGACGGTAGGTACTTTTGCCGCGGTTACATTCTCATCCTGCTCCAAAGACGATGTTTGCCCTGTCGGCTATACGGGTAAAGACTGTAAAACATTGGTGCGCGACGGTTTTCTGGGCACCTGGAAAGGAACGGATATTTGTACCAGTGGAAGCTACAATGTAACGCTTAGTGTAAACCCCTCCAGCTCCAGCGAAATAAATGCATTGATTAATAATGTCGCTGGTTTTGGTAACAACGTTACAATTACCGGAACGGTAACCGGTGATAACACTTTGCAATTTACCAACCAGGACGTTGGCGGATCGCGTACACTGAGCGGTACCATGACCTTTAGCGGAACCAGCATGTCCTTCAGTTATAAGGTGCAGGGCATTAATGATGCCGACGATTGTAATGGTTCATACAATAAATTGTAAGCGATTTGGAAAGAACGGCTGCTCTTAATAAGGGATAAGTTGTTTGTAAATAATAAAAATCCCCGGCTGCTAAAGGCCGGGGGATTTTTTGTGAAGACCTTGTGCAATATTTTGTATCGGGAAGTAGCTGCGAGGCCCCTTAAATTTTGCTTGTTCTCCTGTCAATTTTTTTGCGGGCAGGTAACACCATATCCGTCGGGGGAGGGGTAATATAATTTCCTTTTGAAATGGCATAGGTAGGTTGTGTAGACATGAATCCAATAGGCACAAAAAAGAACCTGCTTCAGCAGGTTCTTTTTTTTTAAAAAAGTTAATGACATTAATTAGCTCCGGGACGATCAGATACGGACTTGGGTGCTTCTTTGCTTTGTGTTCCGTTTTTATTGTGTGTGGCATCCGTTGCCCCTGGTCTGTATGAAGGGCTTGTTTTGTCAATTACCGACTCTTTTTTGGGATCATCAGTTACGGTCTCCTTCTTGGTGATGGTTGTTTTCTTACCACCGTTGCTTTTCTTCACTACGGTAGTAGTTGTTGTCTTTTTAGTAGCCGCGATCACAGAATCGATCACACGTATAGAATCGGCTTTACGCGCTTCATCAGCTGCTTTGGCATTGATAGTAGAATCGTTCTGCGCTTTAAGGGCAGCCTGGGCCGAATCCATTTTCGCTTTTGCAATAGAATCTGCCTGGGCCGCAGTGTAAGAACCTTCTTGGTTGTTACCGCCGTTACATGCTGCAAAAGCTACAGCTGTTGCAGCAGCTAAAATCAAAAGGCTTTGTTTCATAAACTGTTATTTTTTGTTAGAGGTTGTATAGCAAAAATAATACCAATTATTTAGGGAATAAAACAATGTCCATAAAAGTTTAGAGAAAAACCATTAAAGTATTTCTAAAACGGGAAAATAGCTTATTGGTTTCCGGGGCTACCGTTATGGAATATGCGGCAGTATGCATCATTGCTGTAAAATAAAGACGCTTATGGCTATCATCCGGCTCCCCGAGCCCTGCGCTGTATCCTGGATGGACATGGCTCCGGCCGCCGGCGGCCGTTTCTGCAGCCAATGCAGCCAGGTGGTCATCGACTTTACCCAATGGACGCCGGAGGCTACCCTGGCATACCTCCGACAGCACCAGGGCGCCTGCGGCCGCTTTCGTAAGGACCAGCTGGACCGCACCATTCCCGAACCGGAAGTCTTCATCACCCGGCTGAACGAATCCGTGTTGCCGTTCCGCTCCCGTATAGCGCTGGTGGTGGTCTTTGTGTTCGCGATCATGAGCAGCTCCTGCCATACGGAAGCCGTAGGCGATCGGTCGGCGGTTCCCGAAGAACATACTGCTGTACAGCCAACGACGGGACTGCCCCTGGTGCAGGCCGTTTCCCAGCCCGATACCGTACCAGCGCCGCGCAAAGCAAAATTGAAAAACAAGCCGGCGCCGACTGTAGCAGAACCTGTAATCGCAGTACCCATGGAAAATATGGGCGGCGTTCCTGTGATCGAGGAGGAAAGGCCGGTAGTGCAGTCACCCGATAGCCTGCAATAGCGCTTATACGGATATGTCCTCACAAGGGCACATCTGCAGGGAAACCGGTACGGATTTACATTCTCCTGTTTCGCAATTGTTCAGACAAGTTAAGTTTGTGTCCGCAATCAAAAGCATCACGGTTTATTTTTCATTTAACAGCAAATGATGAAGATCGAAAATCCTCAAAACAGGTCCCTGCAGGAAGTATTGTCCCGGCTGGCGTCCAAGTACCCTGGCGCAGAGATCAAAAAGCCCTTTCTTACGCCACGTACGATCATCGCACCGCGGGAGAATTTCAAATTCCTGGTACGGGACCGTTCGCAGTTCTTCCGGGTCGATTTTACCCCGCCGGCGCTATGGATCGTTGCGGCCATCGTGCTGAGCTCCGTACTCGTTTCCGCCATCCTGAGCCTTATTTACGGCCAGTTCGTATTCGGCTTCGGAGGCGTGCTTTGGATCCTGCTGAGCCTGCTGATCGTAAAAGCGATCTTCAAAAGCAGGAATAAAGCGAAATTCGACGCCTTTTATACCGATCTGCAGCATGCTGTTAACAGCAACGATGAATCCTCGATATTTTGATTGTTCAGCCCCTTACCCACACCTTTAAACAACCCAACCGATGCCCTGCTACGCAATGAACCGGGTACTTTCCGGGATTGATGAGATCGAGGCAGCATTCAGAAGAATTACCGGAGACCGTTACCGTTATGTGACCGCACATGATGGCGACGGCTCCGGTTTGTCGGGTCGTGCCGGGCACAACCGGCTGCTGGTACAGCAAAATGCCTATCATGGCGTAGAGATCTGCTTCCTGGAGAAAAACGGCAGGCAGTTCCTCACCACTGCCTGGGTAAGCCCCAATGTCGTGCTGGGCTCCCTGCTGGGCAAAAACGGGTTACTGGACCGCTTTGTAGGCCGGTCAATCTTCGGTACCCGGAGGCAGCTGGTTATCGATGTGAACAACGTCATCGTCAGCGCTTTTCCTGTCACGGTGCTGGATTCCGGTATGCCGGGCCACAAAAAGTAAGCAGGCCCGCTTTATTAAACCAAGACATGAACAATTTCCAGGTTTCTTTCTGCGATCCCTTTCAATCTGGTATCACCGGGTACGGTGAAAAGAGCCGTATTGAAGTGATCCCCTTATACCACACCATACCCTGGCTGCAGCTGAATGAGGCAATCTATACCCGGCATGATGAGGTCGTGAATGATTTCTGGTTCCTGGAGGTCAGCTACCAGGACCAGGACGGTCTGAAGCATACCCTGAACCTCTCTCCGGAATATGTGACCGGAGCGGGACCGGGGCGCGAAGACCTGCGGTTCACCCTCCGCTATATCCGTCCCAGGATGCGCAAGCGCCTGTTTGGGGGCGAGAAGCTGGATAAACATTATGTGACCGAACGCGAAGACAATAACGAGGAGCAAACCCTGAATTGCCTTATCGCGTTTATGGACCAGGACGTCGTTTTCCTGGAACGCTACCTGGAAGCATGAGGCCCGGAGAAGCCTGCATAACTAATCATAGCCATATCTTCTTAATACGGTATTTTTGTGCCGGAGCATTATCTGTCTCCGGTATCCATGAGCATCCTGCCTTCCGACCACCAGCCACAGGCCGTCACCCGGCTCACCGCGTTATGGGCGCTGAATGAAAGCGGCCTGGGCGGGCTGATGTTTGCCCTTAAGATCCCTTTCACCGGTATTTTTGTCGGCGGCTTTGCCGTAGTGCTGATCGGGCTCATTGCCTGGTACAGCAGGTTCAGCTTTAAAGCCATAATGAAAGCCACGGTGCTGGTGCTGATCGTTAAGGCCACAGTAAGCCCGCATGCACCGCCGCCGGCCTACCTGGCGGTAGCTTTCCAGGGGCTGCTCGGCGCTTTGCTCTACAGTAATATCCGCAGCTTTACGCTGGCCTCTCTGCTGCTGGCGCCGCTGGCGATGCTGGAGTCGGCGCTGCAAAAGCTGATCGTGCTCACACTGATCTACGGAAATTCGCTGTGGACTGCGGTAAACCGCTTGTTTGAAGGCGTTAGCCGTGATTTTTTCCTGCCGGCGCATGTTCCTTTCAGCTATGGTATCATTGGCTTGTACCTGCTGCTTTACCTGGTATGGGGGCTGGTTACCGGTTGGTATGCCGCCGGGCTTCCCGGCCGTATCGGCAGGCATGCCGATGAAGTGCTGCTGTTCTACCGCAGCCGGCCGGCGGAAGAACGCCAGGTGCTGCAGGCTATGCGGCGCAGGCCTTTCCGGCGTTGGCTGATACCTGTCTTATTGCTGCTGTTTATTATCGCGGTATTACTTTGGGGTAACCGAAACCCTGGCAGCTTTGCAGGCTACATCGTCCTGCGCAGCATGGCTATGGTTATCCTGCTGTTCTTTGTGTTGCGTCCCTTGCTCAACCGGCTGATCCTTTACTGGCTGCGTACCCGCGACAGCGGTACCCGGCAGCAGGCCGCAGAGCTGATCGGTATGCTGCCCGGGCTGCAGCGCTTCCTGCGGCCCTCCTGGCAGCTGGCCCGCAACCATGGCGGCAAAATACGCCGGCTGTCTTTTTTTATCCTGAGCCTTGTTATTCTTTCCCTTTATGAAGAAGCCCGACCTGATCCATATCCTGGCCGGCCCGGTACGCTCGGGTAAGACAACACAGCTGCAACGCTGGCTGGAAAGCGGCGTCAGCGCTGCCGGTATCCTGACACCCGATGCCGAAGGCGTTCGTATGCTTTACGATATCGGGCGGAAGCAATATCATCGCTTCGAAGTATCCGAAACCTATGGGGGGGAAAAAGTGACCATCGGCCGGTTCTGCTTTGCCCGGCAGGCTTTCGACCGGGGCAAGGCCATACTGGAGCGCCCTTATCCCGCCACTGCCGCCTGGCTGGTCATCGACGAGGTAGGAAAGCTGGAAATAGCACAGGGAGAGGGCTGGGAGCCCATGGTCCTGCGCAGCATAGCTGCCTGCCGGGAAGGCCGCCTGGGCTGCCGTTTGCTGCTGGTGGTACGGGATAGCCTGCTGGGGCAGGCCTTGCGGAAATATGACCTGGAAACATCGGCGGTGATCACCACGCAATTTCCCTTATGACAGATCCATCCTGCATCGGCATCGTGGTCTGTGGCGGGCAAAGCCGCCGCATGGGGCAAGACAAAAGCCTGATGATCTATCACGAGCTGCCGCAACGTTACCACCTGGCGGCGATGCTGCAGTCCTGCTGTAACAAAGTGCTGCTTTCGCTCAACCCGGTACAGGAAGACAATAGCGCATACCCGGTGCTGGTGGATGCCGCGCCCTATCACTACGCCGGCCCGGCAGCCGCTCTGCTGACGGCGTCGGCCGCTTTTCCGGGGCGTGATTTCCTGCTGCTGGGCTGCGATTATCCCTTGCTGGATGAACAGGAGCTTCATCGTTTTATAAAGACCTTGCAACAACAAACTATTGCGGCGGCCTTTTATAATGAAGCGGCTGGGCTCTATGAGCCGCTCCTGGCCTACTATTCAGCCGCCGCTGCCCACCTGCTGCACGCGCAATACCTTGAGGGGCAGAGCTCCCTGCAGCGGCTGCTGCACAAGGTCGGCGCCGATCGCTATTTTCCGGGGCACAGCGATACCATCTTCAGCGCCGATAACCCCGATGCTGCGCGGCAAGCCCGGGTGCTGCTGGCTCAAAGAAAAAAGGGCGGGGACCTGCAATAATGCGGAACTAATCCTACTTTTGGTTTATGCTGAAGGACTGCGTTGCGAAGACCGGCATTATCCGGGTAAGCGGCTGCCGGCAGGCGGTAGCAGAGGATGTGCTGGCGGTGGAAGAGCCGCTGGAGATCCGGCTGCTGTATCACGATCCGCAACCGGTATTGCGCAAGCTATCGGTAACGATGCGTACACCCGGCCATGATGCCGACCTGGCTGCAGGCTTCCTGTTTACCGAAGGCATTCTGCAAAGCAACGCCCAGATCGAAGCGCTGACCCAACCGGAGGAGAACGTCATACAGGTAGCGCTGGTTCCCGGGGCCAGGCCCGTGCTCTCCCGGGCGGACCGCAATTTTTATACGACTTCCAGCTGCGGCGTTTGCGGCAAGTCCAGCATCGATGCGATACGTACGGTATCGGCTTATGCCGAGCAGCCTGATACGCTTTCGGTCCCGGCTGCGCTGCTGTACCGCTTGCCGGAGCTATTGCGGGCACAGCAGGAAGTATTTGAAAGCACCGGTGGCCTGCATGCTTCGGCTTTGTTTGATACAGAAGGCAGGTTCCTCGACCTGAGAGAGGATGTGGGGCGGCACAATGCCCTGGACAAGCTGATCGGCGCGGCTTTCAGGGTACAGCGCCTGCCACTGGACCAGGTGATCCTGCTGCTGAGCGGAAGGGCCAGCTTTGAGCTGGTGCAGAAGGCTGCCATGGCGGGCATCCGCGTGGTTGCTGCTGTGGGCGCGCCTTCCAGCCTGGCAGTAGCGCTGGCGGAAGAGCAGGGGATGACCCTCGCCGGCTTCCTGAGAGAAGAACGTTTTAATATTTATACCGGCGGGCATCGGATCACTTTTCCTGCCGGCGCTTAAATGGTTTTATGAAAATAAGGATCAAAGGAAATTCAGTGCGTTACAGGCTGTCCAAAACAGATGTTGCCCTGCTGACCGAACAAGGTTATTGTGAAGAGCAAACGGTTTTCGGACCTTCGACGCTGACCTATACCCTGGTGCGCAAAGCAGAGAATGACGGGCTGACGGCCACCTATACTGATCATAAAATTACCGTAGCTATACCGGATGCCCTGCTACAGGGCTGGGCCGATAACCAGGTGGTGGGCTTTGACCGGCATATGCCTTTAGGTAATGATGCTTCCCTGTACCTGCTGGTCGAAAAGGATTTCAAATGCCTGGACGATACTACCGAAGATCAATCCGATAACTACGACAACCCCAACCAAACCTGCTGATCTATGGAAGAGGAGCTGAGTGCCTTGCCCGATGCGGAAAACCCGGAGGAATTCACCGGCCTGAAGCTGGGCCGGATCAAAAAAACGGCGGCCGGCGTACCGGCGGTGCTGTCTGCATTTAAAATGATGCTTTCCGAAGCCGGGCTCTTCCGGGGCAACAAAGCCTTGTCCCATCTCAATAAAAAAGGCGGCTTTGACTGTCCCAGCTGCGCCTGGCCCGATCCTGACGATGAGCGTTCCGGCATTGCCGAGTATTGCGAGAACGGCGCCAGGGCTGTGGCAGAAGAAGCAACAACCAAAAAGCTGACACCGACATTTTTTGCCGAACATTCCGTATCCGATCTTTCGCTGCTTTCCGATTACGAGATCGGCGGCAAGGGACGCATTGCGCAGCCCATGTACCTGCCCAAAGGGGGCAGCCACTACCAGCCTGTCACCTGGAAAGAGGCTTTTGAAAAGATCGCTTTGCACCTCAATATCCTGTCTTCGCCCGACGAAGCGGCCTTCTATACTTCGGGTCGCACCAGCAATGAGGCTGCTTTCCTGTACCAGCTGTTTGTAAGGGAATACGGTACCAATAACCTTCCCGATTGCAGCAATATGTGCCACGAGAGCAGCGGCGTGGCGCTGGGCGAATCGCTGGGCATCGGTAAAGGCTCGGTAAAGCTGGAAGATTTTTATGAAGCGGAAGTGATCCTGATCCTGGGCCAGAATCCCGGGACCAACCATCCGCGTATGCTGTCGGCGCTGCAAAAGGCCAAACGTAACGGCGCCACCATTATTTCAGTCAATCCCCTGCCGGAGACAGGCCTTATGCGCTTCAACAATCCGCAGCAGCTGAAAGGCGTGCTGGGAATAGATTCGGCGCTTACCGATCTTTTCCTGCAGGTGCGTATCAATGGCGATATGGCTTTGCTGCAGGCGATCAGCCAGCTTTTGTTTGAAGAAGAGCTGCGGCATCCCGGTACCGTATTCGATCCCGCTTTCATAGACAAGCATACGGAAGGTTATGCCGCCTACGCCCAACATATAGCTGAGCTCGATTTCCATGCGCTGGTGCAGGCATCGGGTGTGGCGGAAGATGAGGTGCGGGAAGCGGCTGCACTGCTCCGCAATAAAAAGAAGATCATCGCCTGCTGGGCTATGGGCCTTACCCAGCACAGGAATGCGGTGGATACGATCAAGGAGGTCGTTAACCTGCTCTTGCTTAAAGGCAGCATTGGTAAGCCCGGCGCCGGTACCTGCCCGGTGCGTGGGCACAGCAATGTGCAGGGCGACCGCACCATGGGCATCTATGAAAAGCCTTCCGAGCGCTTCCTGCAGGCGATCGCCGGGCAGTTCGGCTTTACGCCGCCGCAGAAGCATGGTTATGATGTGGTGGAGAGCATCAAGGCGATGCATGAGGGCAAGGTGAAAGTGTTTATCGCCATGGGCGGTAATTTCCTGAGCGCAACCCCCGACACGGTATATACGGCGGAAGCCCTCCGCCGCTGCAGGCTTACCGTTCATGTGTCGACCAAGCTGAACCGGAGCCACCTGGTGCACGGCGGGGAAGCGCTGATACTGCCCTGCCTGGGGCGGAGCGATAAGGACATGATCAATGGCGAAAACCAGTTTGTGACCTGCGAGAATTCCATGGGTGTGGTGCAGGCTTCCAAAGGTGTGCTGAAACCGGTATCGCCCAGGCTGCTGAGCGAGCCGGTGATCGTAAGCCGCATGGCCCGCGCGGTGCTGGGTGGCTTCAGTAAGGTGAACTGGGAAAAGTATGCCCAGCATTACGACAATATCCGAGACGATATCGAAAAGACCATACCCGGCTTTGAAGATTATAACCGCAGGGCACGTGAGGACGGCGGCTTCTACCTTCCCAATTGCAACCGCGACGGCCGCTTCGATACCTTCAGCGGCAAGGCGCAGTTCAATATCGCCCAGCCGGAGCATATGGCGCTGGCCGATGACGAGCTGATGATGATGACCATCAGGAGCCACGATCAGTTCAATACGACCATCTACGGGCTCAATGATCGTTACCGGGGTATTTATAACGAGCGCAGGATAATCCTCATGAACCAGGCCGATATGAACGAACGCGGTCTGCAGCAGGGCGATGTGGTCGACCTGTTCAACCACTACGGTGGCAGCACGCGCGTAGCCCATAAATTTATTGTGGTGCCTTATCCTATACCCCGGAAATGTACCGCTACCTATTTTCCCGAAGCCAATGTACTGGTGCCTGTAGACAGCGTTGCCGACAAAAGCAATACGCCTACTTCCAAAATGGTGATACTTACCTTGCGTAAGCATGAGGAACTGCCGGCTTCCTTCACAGGTAGCCAGGCATAGTCCGGCCGCGCCCGGTTTAATGCTGCCCGGCCCGGGCATTCTGCTTACATTTGGGTGCGTATATTGTCCATGGACCAAAGCCAGCATACTTTAAGGAAGATCATCCATATCGACATGGATGCTTTCTATGCTTCCGTAGAGCAGCGAGACCATCCCGAATACCGGGGCCGGCCTATCGTGGTCGGCGGTGCGCCCGACCGGAGAGGCGTTGTGGCTACAGCCAGCTATGAGGCCCGCAAGTTTGGTATCCGTTCGGCAATGTCGAGCCGCAAGGCGCAGCAGCTTTGCCCCGAAGTCCTTTTTGTTGTTCCCAGGTTCGATGTCTATAAAACCGTCTCCCGGCAGATCAGGGACATCTTTCACCGTTATACCGACGTCATTGAGCCGCTGTCGCTCGATGAAGCTTTTCTTGATGTGACCAGCGACAAGCAGGGCATCGGTTCCGCGCTCGAGATTGCCGGTCTTATCCGGAAAGCGATCAGGGAAGAACTGCAGCTTACCGCTTCTGCCGGCGTATCGGTCAATAAGTTTGTGGCAAAGATCGCATCGGACATGAACAAGCCCGACGGGCTTACGTTTATCGGTCCCTCCCGGGTCGTTGCTTTTATGGAGCAGCTGCCGGTAGAAAAATTCTTTGGCGTGGGCAGGGTAACGGCGGAAAAAATGAAGCGTATGGGTTTGTTCACCGGCGCCGATCTGAAACGGTTATCCGAAGAAGAGCTGATCCGGCATTTCGGTAAATCCGGAGGCTTTTATTACCGCATGGTGCGGGGCATAGACAACCGGCCGGTACAGCCGCACCGCGAGATCAAATCGGTGGCTTCCGAAGATACTTTTGAACGGGACCTGGACCAGCCGGAAGACCTTGACCGGGAGCTGGAGAAGATCGCGGGCAGGGTAGTGCAGCGGCTGCAGCGCTACGAGCTCAAAGGCCGCACCATTACGCTGAAAGTAAAGTTCGGCGATTTCAAACAGCTGACCCGCAACCAATCTTATCCTCAGCCGGTCAGCGATTACGATACCATCCTCGATGCAGCCAGGACACTGCTGCAGCGCCTCGACCTGGAAGGCCGGAAAATACGGCTGCTCGGCATCTCGCTGTCTCATTTCGAAGCGCCGGGCAGCGGCCCGGAAAAGCCGGGCGCTACCCAACAGTTGACGTTATTCTGAAGATGACCCCGTTCCCGTTCAGTCTTGGGCGAAAGCCAGTATCTTTAGGCAAAAAAGACATGATCGTAAAAACACTACTGGGTGAGTTCCTGCACGAAGCAGAGAATACCCGCCGCCTGCTGAAAGCCATTCCAGACAGCGCTTTGGGCTGGAAGCCTGCTGAGCACAGCTGGACTACGGCGCAGCTGGCCTCACATATCGCCGAAATCTATAACTGGTACCCGGTTACACTGCAGCAAAAGGTATTTGATATGGGCAATTACCGTTATGACAAAGGCGATATCAGCAATATGGCCACCATTGTGGCTAAGTTTGAAGAAAATGTAAGTAAAGCGCAGGAAGCATTGCAGTCGGCGAGCGAGGAATCGATGATGGAGACCTGGCGCATGGAACGCGAAGGTCAGCTGCTGATGCCTGAGCTGCCCCGTGCAGCAGTAGCCCGCGGTTTCCTGATGAATCACCTGTACCATCACCGGGGCGAGATGATCGTTTACCTCAGGTCGACCGGCAACAGGGTTCCCGGCTTATACGGGCCGGTATGGGAGGACCGCCAGTCTTGACAGCCTGGTCTGCCAGGACAGGGGAGAACTTGCAGCCGGGATCGCTACATGGATTCGTGATTTCATGCTTTTTTTCTTTGTTAGTTTCTATTTTGTTGATAACTAGCAGCTTGATTTTGACTATCCCTTCTGGTAAGGACGATAATCTGTTTTTGGCACGCTTTTTGTTCTTATAATCTTGGTTAAATTTTCATAACACCATCCTCTGGTGTGTTTGGTTTATTGGTTTTTGGTTTCGCCCTCCCTCCAAGGAGGGCTACCTTTTTGGGGTATGTCCTGATGAAAATCCGGGGGCATCGGTTCAGAGCCCAGAGGATGGAACGCTTCACTCTTATGGGTGTACTTGTACCCCACCTGCACGGTCAGGCTGGTCGGGACGGGCAATGCCTGAACGGCGGCAGGTTACAGATTTTTCTTAACTGCTTGATTTTGCTTCTACGGAGCAAGTTTATGTTTGTTCATGGTGATGCTACAAACGTTTGGCTCCTACGGAGCTGTAGCGTGGACGGACAGTACAGCTGTCATCCAGGCCGCTGTCGCGTCCCCGACCGGCTTGCCGGGTGAGGCTCGAGTGAGCCAAACGTTTGTACGCAATAAGGAATCGCGTTCTTACCTCGTAGGAGCAAAACAAAAAAGAAGGAGGATACCGTGCTCAATTGCCGGATGTACAGGGCAAACCTTTCCGCAGCCCTATACCAAAAAAGTCCCGCAGCAAACCGCTGCGGGATCTTCTGATGAAAATTCAAAACATGTTATTGCTTCACAAAGCGCCAGGAGCCTTGCTGCGGGCCGCTGACCACACGGAAGGTGTACACGCCCTGTGCGAGTGTGCTGACGTCGACTTTTTGCGGGTTTTGGGTAATGATTACTTTTTGCAAACATTTGCCGGTGACGTCGAAGAGCGCCAGTTCGGTACCCGGCTGCGCCCGTTCGACAATAACGGTTTGCAGCGCCGGGTTGGGATAAAGCAGGATATCCGTTGTGCTGGTAATGTTGTCTATGCCTACACCATTTTGAACGGTAACCTGCCGGCAGTTGCTGTCCACGCCGCAGGTATTGCTGCTCTCGACACAAATCCTGTAGTCGCCTGCGTTACTGTAGGTATGGCTTGCCGTGGCTCCTGTTGCCGACTGGCCGTCGCCGAAACGCCATTTGATCGCAATTGCCGGCGTGGTACCGGTATAGGTGAACTGCAGCGCTTTCCCGTTGGCAGTATAGCTGAAATCGGCTTCAGGCGGGGGACAGGTGAGGGTTACCGGCTGGCATGCAGTATCGCTGCCGCAACCTTTATAGGCGATCAGGCAAATGGTATAGGTGCCGGCGGTATTATAGTTATAGCTGGCAGTATTGCCGGTAGCCGTTTGTCCTGGGGCAAAGATCCAGCGGACACTATCTACTGGTGTGCTACCGGTGTAGCTTACATTGACGGTAGTATTGCTGGCGCTGTGCGTAAAGGCAGCGTTGGGTTGGGGACAGCTGATGGTCACCGGCTGGCAGGTGGTATCGCTGCCGCAGCCCCTGAATGCCCTTACGCAGATGGTGTAGGTTCCGGCTGTATTGTAATTGTAGCTGGCGGTATTGCCGCTAGCAGTCTGTCCCGGTGCAAAGACCCAGCGGATGCTGTCTGTTGGGGTGCTGCCGGTATAGGTCACATTCACTGTAGTATTGGTTATGGTATAGCTGAAGCTGGCATTGGGTTGCGGACAGGTGATCACTACAGCCTGGCAGCTTGTGTCCCTGCCGCATTCTTTATAGGCGATCGCGCAAACGGTGTAGGAGCCGGCTGTGCCATAGTTATACGACGCAGTATTGCCGCTAGCCGTTTGTCCCGGTGCAAAGATCCAACGGACGCTGTCTACAGGTGTGCTGCCCGTATAGGTTGTATTGACCGTAGTGTTGGCGATGGCATAGGTAAAAGCTGCTGTGGGTTGGGGACAGGTGATATTAATGGGCTGACAGCTTTGGGTACCGCCGCAGGCATTATAGACGGTAAGGCATACGCTATGGTTGCCTGTGCTGAAGGTATGGCTGGGGTTAAGCGCAGTGCTGGTGCCGCCGTCGCCGAAGTTCCAGCGTACGCTGTCGGCGCCGGGTGTGCCCGTGTAGGTAAAGTTCACCAGGCCCGCGGCATTGGGCGTCGTATGGGTAAATGCCGATACCGGCGGTGTACAATTGCAGTTGTAGCCATACTTGGCGAGGAAAAAGTCGGTAGGGCCGCCATGGGTCTTGTAGCCCGAATTGCCCAGCCAGATGCTGTCCTTCATAGCGCCGCCGATATAAATATTATCATTGAAGCAGGCAATTTCTACGCCATTTTCTCCGCCTCCTTGTCCTGCAGGATCATTGTTGCGGATGTAATCCATCTTCTGGACATTGCCCATCGTATCCAGGATCACAATGGGGATCTTGCCGGTAACGCCGGGTGTCGTCATTGAATCGTTCCCGATGATAATATCTTTAGCAAAACCGGTAATGATCAGTTTGCCATTGCTTAAGTTTTCATACATAGTAGTAGGGCCCGAGCCGGCAATGCCGATGCCGTCGATCTCTTTTCTCCAGATAAGATTATTGCTAAGGTCCATCTTCATCAGGAAGCCGAACCGGCCGAGGCTGCCGCCGGGGTTGATAAAGCTTTGACCTTTGAACGTACAGTCGGCACCGAAATAGCTCCCGAAATAATATTGCGCATTGCCGTACCGGAAGCCGCAGGCCTTTTGGCCTATGTATGCCATACCGGTTGTAGTGAAGGTATCCAGGGCAATCAGGTTTCTTGATGCATCAAAAGTGGCTACACCGTAGGAACCGGTCTGCGACTCGTCTACGATAGGAACATAAAGGGTATTGCTGGGCTCATGGAGGGAACAGGGATTGTCCATATTGATGATCACCATCGAGTCGTTGATAGGAAGTCTGGTGGCGCTTAGCAAGTTGCCCTGCGGCGTATAGACAAAATCGTAAATACCCCGCTGGCTGATAACGGAAGGCATAAGCGGCACACCGCTGGCCCTGACCACCTTGATGTAATGGACCAATGTATCGCGGAGCAGCAGCTTGCTGTAGTCATTGCCCAATGCAGCGGCGGAATTGATGGAATTATCGCCCAGGGTCCGCATCCATTGGTAATGGCCGGAAGTGTCGTACTTAATGAGCCAGGAGCTGTAGAAGCTGGAGCTCATGGTGCTGTCGGGACCAAAATAACGGATATTGGTGGTGCCTCCGCCGGGCGATGAGCCGGAAATATAAACATTACCGTCTTTGCAGGTTAGCCCCGCAAACCGGATATCGTTGGTGCCCTCCAGTATTTTTCCCCAACGGATACGCCCTTCGCAATTATAGCTGAGCAAGGCTGTTTTGGCCCGGAACTGCTGTGCGAGACCGGTTTGGATAGGAAAGGTAATGCTGTCGATCGTGATGCTGCCGTATCCCATCAATTCGGTGAGCATGTAGACATTGCCGTTTGCATCTGTAGCTACTTCCTTTGGCAATTCTCTAGCTGTATAGCCTGATGGAGCGGTAAGCGCAGTGCCTCCTCCCGATACCCATTTACCTTGCTGCGCGTGCGTGGAAAACGTTCGGGGTACGAACAAAGACAGGCATAGGAAACATGCCTTTATTGAAAAGTGTAGCTTTTTTGCCATTCGGGGTTTGGTTTGGTCCTATAAAAATAAAATAACAAAACCGCTTAGACAAGCGGTTTTGTTATTTTTTTAGGTACTAAGACTAGTGGGTTACAGACAATCGTTGAACGTGCAGGGTCTCTCCGTCCGCCTCCATGCGGATCAGGTACATACCCGATATCCATTCGTGGGTTCCCATAATCCATTTACCTCTGGACTCAGTTACCTTATGCTCTGCTACTTTGCGTCCGGCAATGTCGTACACTACGATCGAGCGTTCGCCCTTGGTGTGAGCACCATAGTCGTAAGATACGGTGGCTTGCTGGCCGGCAGGGTTGGGATAGAGCTCCATAGCATCCAGAACAGTGAAGCGCTGGCTGTCGTCGCCGGTTTCTGCTTCACCTGCAGGACGCTGGGGATCCCAGCTGCATTGCGGTACTTTTACGTCAACAGAACGGTAGCATTTCCGTCCGTCGTCGTACATAAACAACAGCTGGATCTTGATCGTCGCCGGAGGCGGGATCGAAAGACTGTTGAACGCTATGTTAAGCGAAACGCTGCTGAAAGGTCCAACACCGCCGACAGACGGCAGAACAGGTCCATAGTCGCTGCCCAGGTAGAAAGTGCCAGGCAGGCCGTAGTTGTTGAAGATGGAGATATCGAGGAAATACCTGCCTGGGATGCTGGGATCGCACTTGAGCCTTACTTCCCTTATTGCACCTTCACAATCCATACACTGAGCATCGCTGATATCCATAATGCCGGATTTATCGGCGCACATGCCGTTGTCCAGCATTTCCTGGTACTGGCCGAAGCTGGGTACTTTGTAAGGCAGCACGGTGCTGTTGAAGCCGTTCATGTCCACGCCGCCGTTCCTAAGCCACTCCCATTGCTGGAACGCGATACCCGGAGGGCCATAGAGATAGAGGTCGGCAACCTGCGCCTTACACATTGAATAGCAGCCTGAGGGGAAGTATTCGAAATACTTCTCCGGAGCCTGGGGTACATAGATGTCCCTGTGGCTGCGGCAGCCCACGCTGTTGGTATACCATACGCGGTAAGGTCCGCCCTGGTAAATGGTGTTCACTGCTCCGTTGGTGCCGTTGCTCCAGGTAAAGGTGCCCGGGCTGCCATGGCTGGCGGTCAGGGTCATCTCGTTGGTAGCGCAGTTGACGATTACCGGGCCGCTGATAGACGGAGGTCCGGGCAGCGGGTTGATGGTCACCGAGATAGATGCATTGTCGCTGCAGCTGACACCACTGATCGGATCAGTATTGGTTACCTTCAGCTGGTAAGTGTAAGTACCCGGGCTGAGGCCGGCATCGCTGAGGGTAGCTGCGGTGCTGATCACCGAACCGCCATTGCGGCGCCATTCATAAGTAGTGCCTGCGCCTACGAAGCCGTTCAGCTCTACAGCATCGCCGTCGCAATAATCCACATCGCCGCGTATCGTAGCAACAGGGCTCTTGATGATCATGACGTTATCGGTACCTGTGTTCAGGCGGCACTTATGCACATCGAACACCTGCACCCAATATGCACCGGATTGTGTCGCACTGAATGTAGGGGTTGCAGATGGCACTGAATTGTTATCCCAGTTCCAGAAGTATGGTGCAACAGGAGTTCCTGTGTTGCTGACATAACTAAGCGGTACGGGTGTGCCGGAGCATACAGTATCGCCGCCTGTTACAAACCCACTCAGGTTGTTGGCGAAAATATTCACCCCGGTATTGCCTGTTGCAGTACAGCCGTAAGCATCGGTAATGGTCAGGGATATCGGCACCGGACCTGCAGGAGGGAAGGCCGTTGACGGGAACTGTACTGTGCTGGTACCGTAACCCGCTCCTGAGTTGAAATTCCACAGGTAGCTGGAAACCACTGTAGACGACGGTGTCACTACTGGTGCAAAAGAAACCGGAAGTCCCTCGCAGCTATTGGGGCCAAAGCTGGTAATATTGATCCCCACTGTAGGTTTGGTCGGCATTGTAATGGTACGGGTCGCTGTACAGAAGGTGGTGGTGCTGCCCGGAGGAGGACTGGTCACCCCTACTGTTTCGGTAATGGTATAGGTCACGCCTTGCTGCAGTGCGGAAACAAAGGTATTACCGGTACCAGTAGCCGGAGATGCGCTGCCGGCAGGGGTAATGCTCCAGCTGACGGGGCCGATCACAAAGCCGGTAAGATAGGCCGTACGGTCTTCAAACGTCACGTTATAGGTATTACCCGGTCCGCAGGCGATCTTATGGTAGAAGTCGGCTTTGGCGCCAATCTTCACCTGTACGGAGGCCCTGGAAGCGCAAGTCGTTCCGCCCCAGCTTTCAGTGTACGTGATCGTATAAATACCAGGAGTGGTATAGCCTACAGTGGTGGTATTGATACCTGATGTGGGCAGGGTGGAATAAGACCAGGACTGGGTAGCGCCGGGATTCGCGCTGGGTGTCAGGGTCACTACATTACAGTTAACCGTTGCGCTCAGGGTAGCGGCATTGGCAGGAGGCGTACAGCCGGGACCGCCAGGTCCGCCGCCGGAGCCGCAGCTGCTCAGCGTTGTGATGTTCACCGCATCAGAAGTATCGGTACAGCCATTGGCAGCCGTGGCGATGAATACGAAAGAGCCGCCGATCGAGGTAGCCGTATCGGGGCTGGCCGTAGTCGGTACCGTATAAGGGCTACCGTTGCGGAGCCACCTGAAGGTCAGCGGCGGGGCGGCATTATTGGTATAGGTACCAATGAGCTGGGTCACCGCACCGGGGCACAGGGCCAGCGGGCCGGGTGAGCTGGCATAGGCTACAGGGCCAGGCAGTATATTGATCGTGGTCGCTACAGTACCCTGGGGCGGGCAGGCAACCATTGAAGCGGTTCCTGAAGCCGTTACCGAAATGGTATACACCACAGGGGTGGAACCATTATTATAGGGGAACGGAACCGTGATCGTGTTGGAAGTGGTCAGGCCGGAGAATACGCCGGGGATGTTCCAGGTATAGTTGGCCGCACCAGGTGTAGCGGACAAGGTTACGAAACCGGGACAGGCATTGACCGGTGAGGTCAGTACAGGCAGCGGTGAAGGATTGACAGTTACGTTGTAAGTAGTCGTATCGGTCTTTCCACATTTGGTTACGACAAGAGAAACCGTCGCTGCGGTAGGCGCGCCTACATTTTTCCAGAGAACGGTTGCGCTCTGTCCGTAAACAGGGCCCGTAACGCTTCCTGCGCCTACAGGTGTTACACTCCAGTAATAGGTGTCGCCGCTGGTATAAGCGGTTGTGTAATTGCTATAACCGTTGCCGCAGCCTGTGGCAGGACCGGAAATGGTTGGGTTGAACGGATCCTGGGTAATGGTCATGGATTTAACCGGGCCGGCACAATGAGGGTCTTCGATCTGCTCGCGCCATACGTTCAGCTGCTTGAAGCCGCCGGAGGTCCATACCACAGTTACCTCGTCACCGTTGCCGGGGGTTACGGTACCGCCGACCGCCTGCCAGGTAAATACCGAGTTGGGATCGTTGGCTGTAGCCTTATACGTGTAGGGGACATTGAGACACACCGTGTCTTCGCCGGTCATGGTATTTACGATGCCGGGCAGTTTCTGTACTTTGATCGTAATCGGATCGGAGCAGAAGTTGCCGATAGCGTTCAGCACATAAGTACCGGGAAGCGGGAAGGAGGCCGAGAAGTTGGTACCGCTGCCGGATTGCGGCGCGGGGCCGTCCAGTATCCAGGTGGCAAAGTCGCCGGTATTGAGCGTATAATTCTTGCTCTCACCCTGGCAGGCAAAGTCGTCGCCTAAGATCACGGAAGGATCAACTACAGTTACCTTCAGCTGGGCATCGCCGCCACAGAGGGTTACTCCGTTCTGATAAGTACCATGGATGGTATAGCTGCCGGGGTTGGTGAATTTTACCACAACCCTGTAGTCGGTACGGATACCCTGCACAGCGCCGGGCTCGTTGATCACACCCCAGTTCCAACGGGTGCCGGGCCACAGTGGCAATGTGTATTCATACTCTTTATTGGTACAAATGACCAGCGGGCCGTTGATCTGGGCGTTAAGGCTAACAATCGGCACTTTAATGGTGGTTGTGCCGGGACAGACAGCGCCACAGCCGGGAGTCGTAAGGCTTACATAGCCAAAGTCAACGCCGCCCCAGACCACTTCAACAAAAGGATCGCCGGGGCCGCCGCCGTTAACGATGCTGCCGCCGGTTACCTGCCATTGATAGTTGCCGCAGGAAACACTGGTCTTATAAATTGCTTTTTGCTTTTCGCACACCACCGAGGGACAGATGATGTCGGGACCCTGCAGCGGGCTAACGTCCACTTTAACCTGGTAAACATCGGTACAGTTACAGGCATTTTTAACCGTAAGTGTAATGAGGTAAGTACCCGCGGTGTTGTAGGCATGGCTTGGGTTTTGCTGGGCCGAGGTATTGCCGTCGCCAAAATCCCAGTACCAGCTGACGATGGGCGATTGCGGTGTGCCCACAGACAGGTCCTGGAATTGGATCAGGTTATTGACGCAGGCCTGGAAATCATGTGCAGGGTTGGGATCGGGCATTACGGCAAAAGCTGCTTTGGGCTTGGCCGTTACCTGTACACACAATTCCTTGTCGTAATCGGCGCAAGGCGTTACAGCATGCAGCGATATGGAGCCGGAAGTTCCGGGCGCTCCCCACTGCACTTCGATGCTGTCGCCCCAGTTGTTGAGCACGGTCGCGCCTACCACGTTCCAGGTGAAGGAACCGCCGGTAACGCCGGTGGCATAATAACGTACAATGCTGAATTCACAAACTTTAATACAGGGACCATCGGGTTCCATGTCCTGGTTATTGCCTCCCTGCTCCTCTTTGCGTACCGAGTCGATCGCAAGACTCTGGCAGCCTACCTCGAAATTGGAGGTAATGGCCAGGTCGGGAGCCGGAATAACAACAACAGTTTTGGTGGCATAGCCTGGTGGCGGACTGAAACCGGGAAACAGGACGGTAACGTTGCCTGTGGTGGTAGGGGCATTGAAAGTGATCGTTGCCGTACTGGTGGTAGACGTCGGCGTTACGGCAGGATTAGCCAGCCAGGTATAGGCACCCGTTACACTGGGTGTTGCGGTGAATACCGACGGCACACCTACGCACACCGTGTCCGGCCCCGTGACCACTTGTCCCCGGGTGGTATGCCCCAATGCCGTAAGAAGGCAAAGGAGGAGCACATGCCTGGTGAATAAGATAATTTTTCTCATGAGGTTTTATGTTTTGGTGAAAATGTTATTTTCTGTTTGGTTTTTTCAGGCACGCCCGCGTCAGGGAGGATGGCTGCTGAGCGAGGGTGCGGGAATATTGATCCTGATCCCTTGCTGCTGACGGTTGTTGCGGTTGAGCAGGCAGCAGGGCGGGGTGGAGCAAGCTGCATTGGAGATATGAAAGGCCCGGCGCCACCGGTAGCGGTAGAAGAGGATTTTACAACTGGAGCAGAAAAGCTGTAAAATGGTGATCGCCTGTATAGTATGCAAGGCATGCTGATACATGAGCCTGGTTTTTGGTGTTCTTGCTGCTTTGCTGGCTTACCGGAAGGCACAGCGGCAAGTATAGGATTAGGTTAATGATCATTTACTGATGGAAATCAATAAAAATGATATAGCCGGATATTTTTATCCGATAAGCAGGTGTCAATGGGTTTTGTTAAGTAAACCTTATTGAACTGTAAAAATATAAATCAATAATTGCATTCAATACAGATATTAAACTTGATTTTTTTCAGGCTTTTGCCTTTGAATATTATGCAATTTTCAACTACATGAAACATGCTCTATAACGATCTCTTATATGTTGAAATGATGTCTGATAGCGAATTAAGGTTATTGTCGCGAGCAGACTAAAGCATGAAGTCGAGATATAATGCAAGCAATCTGGTAACACGGAATTGTTAGGAGAACTTAAAGGCCCTGTTTATTATAAGCAAAGGGCATGGTAAACTACCGTTAAGAGAGAGCCAGACTTTTAACATTTTTGCGAATGCTGAGAAAAAGGGCAAATATCACCTGGATCTGAACCGGCTTTGTAACTGGGTATTGCCTGGTCCGGATTGCCGTATTGGTTTGCTATGCGGATAACAATCGTTTTTGAATGTCACCGTAAATAGGCTTTTGGTTTTTATACTGTCTTTCACTGCATATTTCCTGCAGCGCTGATCCTGATCTTTAGACCTCACATTAAAAACCAAAACCGAATGAAAAAGAAAGTTTTAAGTACCAAGTTGTCTCTCAAGAAAATGAAAATTGTAGCATTGGACAGTGAAAAAGGTAGCGCCATTCTTGGTGGTACCGGCAATGATCTCTGCATCGAAACCCTGCAGTGTCCCACCGCCCAGCTGTGCCCGACAAACGACTGCCCTGTGCAAACAGCCGATTGTCCTTTCACTCAAACCTGTCAGCCTACCTGGCAGCGGTATTGCTCGGTCCAGCTGTGCCCCACGCCGACAACGATCAGAGGTTGCGCTTCTTATCCGCAAATTTGTACGATATAATCAGTCGTAATTTATCTTGCATTGCCTCCGATAAGCAGATGCTTATTGGGGGCATTGTTGTTTACACGAGATCGTCTCTTTTTGTAATGGGATGGAACGCTTCACTACTTAAGGGTAAGCAAGTACCGCAGCTGCACGGCCGGGCCGGTCGGGACGCGCAGCGGCCTGAACGGCGGCTGGATGCATATTTTGCTTAGCAATCCTGGTTTTGCTCCTACGGAGCAATTTATGTTTTTTCATGGCGCTGCAAACATTTGGCTCCGTAGGAGCCCTATAACGCGAATAACTATAAGATCATCTGCAAACCTTTTTCCGATCCTTTGGGACTAAGAAGTTTTGAGTATATGCAGTCTGGGCCGGAGCGCGCTATCTTATTTGATTGAATAACCTTTCGTACGCCTTCTGTAATCCCCAGATTTTCCGATTGATCCGCGATACCGCTGTGCATTCACGCGGTGCTGTTGCTGTCAGACCTGTAGAAGCCATTCACCGGTTTGTAAAAAGAAAAAAGCCGCAGATGCGGCTTTAAGGAAAATTGCTGGTGGCCTCGTCAGGAATCGAACCTGAATCTGGAGCTTCGGAAACTCTTATACTATCCATTGTACTACGAGGCCGGTACCGGAAGTCCGCAAAGGTAAGGTTTCGTATTTATATCACCAGCAAAAATTTTATACCGTCCATATTTTTTATCCGGACTGATGAAAGTGCTGGAAGGGTGTCTCCGGAACTATTTGTTTCTTCTTAACTTCAAAGCTGCGGTATTTTTTAAAACAACCGATCACCTATGAAAATAAGGCGAAGCATAATGGGTATTGCCGGCATCTCATTGCTTAGTGTCGCCCTGCTGGCGGCCAAACCTGCTGAAGAATCCGACCGGATAAAAACAGGAGATAAAACCCTTTTCAGAGGACATACTTTTTCATGGACACCAGAAAGCCGGGACACGGATATCGTAGAAGATCCGGTTACCGGGGAGATGGTAAATGTAATAATGGTCGGGCTACCGAGAATCGATGCGATGGACGACGATAAAGTTTATCGCAATAACGATGAGACGCTTCAGCCGGCAGGCTTCGGCGGTAAGGATGCTGATGCCTTCTATGCTTATGTTGCCGCGCAGTTCAGCGCGCGGTTCGGACAGCTCCCCGATGACCTGCACAATATCTATATTGACAACCTCGTGATCGATGAGCGGGGAAAAGTCAGGTATTACGAGATCAAATGCAATACCGGACAGAACACCTATGATATCAGCCAGGGCGATTCTCCTTACCAGCGCTACGCGGCGGCCATCAGAGGCATTATCGATGCGAGCCCTGGCTGGCAGCCTGCTGCATTGCGGCGCCGGCTGGTTAAATCGGGCCTGGAGGGCTTTTACGTTTTTAACCGGTCTACTACACGCTAAGCCTTAAGGGGCAAGGCTTAGCGGTTCAACGCTCAGCATCTTCATCCTACTGTAACAATTATAACGTCAAAGGGTAAAATTTTTTGAAAAAAGTTGCCCTTTGACGTTTTTATTCGTTTTATAACGTATTTTTACGTCAATAAACTAAAGAAAGCGTTATGCAAGCACTTACCAAAGCAGAGGAACAGGTAATGCAGGTGATCTGGCAAAAAGAGCGTTGCCTGGTCCGGGATATTATCGAAGCTCTTGGTGATCCCGATATCCCTCACAGCACGGTGTCTTCGGTGGTCCGTATTCTCGAAAAGAAGGGATTTGTAGGACATAAGGCCTATGGCAAGACCCATGAGTACTTTCCCCTGATCGCGAAAGAAGATTATACCAAAACGGGGCTGAAACAATGGATCGGCAGCTATTTCGACGGTTCGCCCAGGCAGCTGGTGTCTTTCCTGGTGGAAGAAAACCAGATCAACCTTAAAGAGCTGAGCCAGCTGATGAAGCAGCTGGAAGCGCTTAAATCTAAAAAGTAACGGTTGCAAGAAAAAGGCCGTAGCCGGAATGGCTTCAAAATACAGCGCATCTGAGCTACCTGCTGAGCATGCCGTACAGCCTGTATATGTGGCTGATGCCGGTATGAGCGTGCTTGATTCTACGGCGCCGGATCTCAGGGCTACAGTATCGCAAAAACCACTTCTAAAAACTTTCAAACACCTCCTACACTATGGCAACCTATCTCATCCAGGTTACTTTCACATGGGCCCTGCTGCTGGCGCTTTATGAATTGCTTTATCGCAGCCGCCCGGCGTTCACGCTCAACCGGCTGTATTTGCTGTCGGCTTTACTCGCCGGCGCGCTCTTGCCCCTGGTCCCTATTACATTGCCGGGATCGGCTGCGGCTGCCACCGGCAATATTGCTGCCAATGTGCTGCAGTCTGCGGATCCTGTTGTTCAGAAGGCCACACCGGTGCCGGGGACCGGCATGGCCGGTATGAGCTGGGCTGCGGTGGCCGGTTGGATTTATCTTACCGGAGCGCTCCTGATGGCCGTGGTCAGCCTGCGCGGCCTCGTCTATATCCTGCGTACGGCTATTTACGGCAGCTTCAGGCAGGTGAAAGGCTATCGCATCTTTCACAGCAGCCGGAGCGTGCATGCGCCGTTCTCCTTCATGGGCTGGATCTTTATTGCCGATCCGGATCAGTACAGCCAGCAGGAATTGCTCTTTGTGCTGCGGCATGAAGATGCGCACAACCGGCGTCGGCATTGGCTGGATGTCTTGCTGGTACAGCTTTTCTGTGTCGTCTTCTGGTTCCATCCCCTGGTATGGCGTTACCGCCATTGTCTGAAGCTCGTTCATGAATATGAGGCCGATCGCATTACCGCTGGTAGTGCCGGTTATGATTACGGCCATTTTTTGCTGCGGCAAACTTTAATGAAAGGAGTTCCCCCCATTGCGCATTCTTTTCACTTTTCACCAATAAAAAACAGGATCACTATGTTAACACAACCAAGAAAAAAACAAATATGGAAGTATAGCTTCTGGCTGCCCGCTATCTGTGCCTGCCTGCTGCTGGCGGCCCGTCCGTCCGAAAGCGATGAGCGGGTAAGGGTAGGCGATAAGACCCGTTTCAGAGGACACGATTTTTACTGGGCACCTAATGCTGTTGACAGCGTAATGATAGAGGATCCCAGAACCGGCGAAATCATTGTAAAGCGTCTTGAAAGAGAAGGCGGGATCAGCCGGATGGATAAGGATAGCGTATACAGCAATGATGATCCGGCGGTTGTAAAGGCACATTTTAATAAAAATGGAAAAGAGATTTACGACTATGCAAATGATTTGTTCCATCGTCAATTTCCCAATATTCCTGATAGCTTTTTCACCATTGCTGTACACAATATTGTGATCGACGAAAAAGGAAAGATCCGCTATTATGATATACAGTGTGTAACCGATAACGCAGCTTTTGAGAATGGAAGCACGCAGCCGCTTATTGCCGGTTATATCCGAACACTGGGAAAGATCATGGATGAGAGTCCGGCCTGGCAACCCGGAAAGGTTGGCAATAAAGAAGTTAAAGTTCGCCTGGAAGGAGGGTTTAATGTCCATTTCAAGCCGCTTACCATAATGCCGGTTGAAAACATAAAGCGGTAGCGATGCCGGATATCAGGCTTCTTCTTCCTCAATGGCGGGGATGCCCATAATCTCGGGGTCCTTCTTGGCGCGAAACGAAATATGCCTTTGGAAAAAATAGCTGAATACCGCAAGGATAGCCGTGGTCAGCGTTTGTGATGGTGTGGCCCAAAAGCCGCACCATCCTGCAAAAAAGTGCAGCAGGTAATAGTTGAGCACGATATTGAGGAATTGCAGCGTGGCATAGCGGAACAGCTGCACCCTTCCTTTAAGATGGGATTCCTGGAAAACGACAAACTTCGACAGGAAGAAGCCGACGGGAAAACCGACCACGAAGGAAACGACATAAGCGGCGATATATCGCGTCATTGTAAGGCCGTCGCCCAGCGGTAATACCTCCTCGCTTTTGCCATTGACGATCCGGGTCTGGAGATAAGGTGGAATCAGGTAATTGTAGCTGATGAAAAACAGCAAGAGACCAAGCACGGTTACGCCGCCGCCGCAGGCAAGGTAGCGGAAGGTCTGGATGGGTATCCAGCGGCGGAACGGAGGGTGGAAGAAATCGATCACCTTAAGGATCGTATTCCTTATAAAATGAAGCACCCGGCTGTCTTTATAATTTTTCACAGGTCGGCAAAAGTAAGAAAAATGCGATATTTTTGACCGGCCTGCCTGCGATTAACCAGGGTTAAACAAATGGCCGCCTCCCTTTGCCGGTACTAAAGTGGATATTGTACACCAGTCTTTTTGCTGCATGCTGTGCAGTGGGCTTATGCATGGCTACCGAAAAGCTGCTTACCGGTTATGCGCCTTCGCTTTGCTCTGCGCTCCATGGATTTGTGGCGGCCAATACGCTGAGCATCTATAATATCCACTACTATATCAAGAAGATCCCACCCGGTGTTTCCGACCGGGCCGATTGGTCGGCAAAGCATCGCTGGGTGCACCCGCTGCTGATCCTGGCCGGAGGGTTGCTTTCTTTGTTTTGTCTTTTCTTCCTGCCACTTAAAGTTATCGCCGTTAGCGTTGGACTCGGGCTGCTTTCGCTCGGCTATTCTTTGCCCGTATTGCCTTTCCCGCAAAAAAAAAGGTTGAAGGACTGGGGTATACTGAAGCTGATCCTGCTGTCGCTGGTATGGACCTGTGTTACGGTGCTGATGCCTATGTTTGACTACGGCAAGAGCTTCCGGGCCTACGAGGTGGAATTCCTCCTGCGCTTCGTGCTGATGCTGCCGCTCTGTATTGCCTTCGACATCCGCGATATGGAAACCGACCGTGAGAACAGCATTTATACCTTGCCCAACGCGATAGGCCTGCAGGCCAGCTTCCGCCTTATGGATGCCTGCCTGGTCGTCTTCTGCGCGCTGGCTGTATGGCAGTACCTCCGTTATCCTATTGTTTCAAGGCTGGTAGGTGGTTTTGTGATCACCTTATGCACCAAAGCGATGCTCCTGCTGTCGCGGAAGGTGAACACCGATGTGTTCTACCTGCTCTGCGTCGATGGCATGATGTTCCTGTATGCGGCATTCATTCTCCTGGCCTGAACGTTCTTCCGGCAAATTATAAGAAACCTTTAAGCCGTAAATCTGTTTTCAGCAGGTATGGCAGACAAGCACGGGACAGCGCAGGGAACAATCCACATCGGTACTTCGGGCTGGAGCTACAAGCACTGGAAAGGGGGCTTCTATCCCATTACGCTGCCGGCCAAACAATATCTCGCTTATTATACGGAGCATTACGACACCGTTGAGATCAACAGCAGCTTCTATCACCTGCCGCTGGAAACAACTGTGCTGAACTGGATAGCGCAGGTTCCCGAAGGCTTCCGGTTTTGTGTCAAAATGAGCCGCTTTCTTTCCCATATGAAGAAGCTTACTGAACCCGGCGAACCGCTTGCGCGGTTTTTTGACCTGTTTGCTCCCATGAAAGCATTTATGGGGCCGGTATTGATCCAGCTGCCGGCTAATCTTCCTTTTGACGCTGGTGTGGTGCATCCTTTCTATGAAGCGCTGCAGCGGGATTATAAAGATTACCGTTTTGCTATGGAAGTGCGGCATACCAGCTGGCTGGAGCGGGAGAGCTTTGCTTTAATGGAGCATTATGGTATCATCCTGGTCTTTGCACAGGCCCGGGGATTTCCATACACGGAGACGATTACCGCAAAGGATATTTACCTCCGCTTGCATGGACCGGGTAAGCTGTACGATTCCGGCTACGACGAAAAAGCGCTTGCGGCCTATGCCCGTAAAATAGAGCAATGGCAGGCACAGGGACAGGAGGTATGGGTATTCTTTAATAACGATATGCATCACCATGCGCTGGAAAATGCAGACCGGCTGAAACAATTGCTGAAACTGACCTGAATCTAAAACAATACAATCGTTATGCCGGAGGGACCATCAATAGTTATTCTGAAAGAAGCTGTACAGGCCCTGCACCTGGAGGGTAAGAAGATCGTCCATGCTGAAGGCAACAGCAAGATCGGGATCGATAGGCTGGAGGGACAGAAAGTGACAGCTTTCCGTTCCTGGGGCAAGCATTTCCTTATCTGCTTCGACGCTTTTTTTCTACGCATCCATTTCCTGCTCTTCGGTACCTACCGGATCAATGAACGCAAGGGTGTACCGGAGCGGCTGCGGCTGCAGTTTGCTAAAGACGAGCTGAACTTTTATGCCTGCTCAGTGCAGCTGGTCGAAAAGCCGGTGGACGAAGTATACGATTGGTCGGTAGATGTGATGTCGGAGCATTGGTCGCCGGGCCGGGCATTAAAGAAGCTGCAGGCGGCGCCGGAAATGCTGGCCTGCGATGCTTTGCTGGACCAGGACATTTTTGCGGGGAGCGGCAATATATTCAAGAATGAAGTGTTGTTCCGGATAAGGGTGCATCCCCTGAGCCGGATCGGTAAGCTGCCGGAGGCTAAAGTAAAGGCCATCGTAAGGGAGGCGCGGAAGTACGGTTTCCAGTTCCTGGAATGGAAGAAGCAATTTGTGCTGAAGCAGCACTGGAAAGCGCACCGGCAAAAAATATGTCCCCGATGCCATATCCCTTTTCATAAGGAATACCTGGGAAAGACAAACCGGGTCAGCTATTTCTGTACCGGCTGCCAGGTGAATTACCATTGACGATCATGTTGCTTTTGCCTCATAAGCAAAAGAGCTGTCCGTGATAGAACAGCTCTTTTATCGCATTAAAAGATAGAAGATCATTTCAGGTTATTCAGCTTGCTCCTGCGCCGGCTGTATCCAAAGTAGATAATAAAGCCGAGCAGCAGCCATACGATCAGGCGCAGCCAGTTTTCCCAACCCAGGCCGAAGATCATGAGGGCACAGGCAATAATGCCCAATATGGGCACCAGGGGCACCAGGGGTGTACGGAATTGCCGGGGCAGGTCGGGCGCGCTCTTGCGCAGGATGATCACGGCGGCGCATACCAGGATAAAGGCGAAGAGGGTACCGATGCTGGTCATGTGGCCGACAACACTACCGGGGATAAAGGCGGCAAAAGCACCCACCAGGATCAGGATCACCAGGTTGCCCAGGTAAGGGGTTTTGAATTTAGGATGCACTTTTGAGAATACGGCAGGAAGCAGACCGTCCCTGCTCATCGAGTAGAAAACACGGCTTTGTCCCAGCAACATTACCAGGATCACGGAAGAGAAGCCGGCCAGGATGGCTACGGTAACCGATTTGCTCAGCCAGCTGTAGCCGGCGGGCATCCCGGCGCGGATAGCAGCGACTACAGAAGCTTCTCCTCCTTTGTTGGGATCGCGGAAGAACTCCAGCGGTACGAGGCCGGTCAGCACATGGGCAAACAGGATATACAATACCGTACACACCAGCAGCGACCCCATAATGCCTACGGGCATGGCCTTCTTGGGATTTTTCGTCTCCTGGGCGGCTGTGCTTACAGCATCGAAGCCGATAAAGGCAAAGAACACCGTTCCGGCAGCACCGAGGATACCCAGGATGCCACCGAAGTTATGGCTCACACCTTCGTGGTCCACATATTTGGATGGCGGCGGGATATAAGGTACGTGATAGGAGGAATTGATATAACCCCAGCCCAGCACAATGATGAGCACTACGATGGTTACTTTGACGATCACGATGAGGTTATTGACCAGGGCCGATTCGTGCACGCCTTTAATCAGCAGCAGGCTGATCAGCGTCACAATGCCCAGCGCAGGTATGTTCATAATGCCGCGTACGCCATCCGGGGAGACCTGGAAGGGGCTGTGGCACCACTGATACGCAATAGGCTTCATATGGAGCACTTCGACCAGCAGGTTGTTGAGGTACTCGCTCCAGGCTATGCCTACCGTGGCGGCGCCAACGGCATATTCCAGCACGAGGTCCCAGCCGATGATCCAGGCCAGCAGCTCGCCCTGTGTGGCATAGGTATAGGTATAAGCGCTGCCGGAGATGGGGATGGACGAAGACAGCTCGGCATAGCACAAACCGGCCAAAGCACAGCCTATGGCGGCCAGGATAAACCCGATCGTAACGGAAGGACCTGCACTCTGCGCAGCAGCAGCAGCAGTCTGGACAAACAAGCCGGCGCCTATAATGGCGCCGATGCCCAGGGCGATCAATGCGCCGCCGCTGAGGGTACGTTTCAGCCCTTTTTCGTTGTCTGCCGCTTCCGCGAGCAAAAGATCAAGTGGTTTTCTTGTAAATAGACCCATCTGGTATTGTTTAATTGCAGATTTAAGCTTCAAACCTAATGTAAAATTGTCAAAAAACACAATTGTAGGCATCCCTAAAAACGGAAATGGTTTTAAGATCGGGTAAAATGCGGGAACGGATGGAAGGGGTAAAAAACAGCAGGCTGCCTTAAAGACAGCCTGCAGCCTATGGTACTCCATACTTCTCAATTCGCTACTTTGGTAATTTTGATCGTTGATCTTGTATTGCCGTATTGAACGATAATGCTATACACGCCATCGGCCATTCCCCTGGTGGATATCGTTGTGATGGCCGACGCTATTTTTGCGCGTTGATGCTCTTTTCCAAGCTGATCCAGCAGTATCAGCACAGCATTGCTGTTCAGGATACCTTGTGAAACGGTTACATTGAAGTTGTCATTGGAAGGATTGGGATACACTTTTAAGTCCTCTCCGTTTATCTCAGCTAAGTCTTTCGTTGCTTCAGCTAAGTTGCCTGCATTGTTCTGCGGCTGCTCGTCCGGGGCAGGGCGATTGACGACATACTCCCTGAGGTTGCGGTTGCCGTTCTCGTCGTAAGAGATCAGGATCTTAGGCGTTTGCGCTTTTGCAGCGAAGCAGCCTATGCTTAAAATCAAAATGGAAATTATCTTTTTCATAGGTTGTGGTTTATGATATTGAATGAATATAAACACTCCGTTGCCGATATACAGGGGCATGTACAGCGCAATCAATGTAACCTGCCATCATCTTCCATCTTCACAGTATAAGCATCAGGACGGGCATGCTTTATGCCGGGACCGGTAACGTCTGAAGCTATTGGATTGACTATCTTAAACTTATTTTTATGCCAGATGCTATAAGTATAATTGGAAAAACCGAGCAATAATAAATTGCGGGATAGTTCGATAATGGATACTACCTGTCTGTTCACCATGTTTACGCCCATCAGCAGCTTTAATTCCCGGCTATTGGCTTTGTCCTTGACTTCTATATAGAAGAGTTTGGTTAGCACATGTTCCCGGAGCTTAATTTCACCCATGGAATATATGGAGAACGGAACATCCTGCCGGAACAAAGCGGGATCGTATTGAAACCTGGCTATCCAATCCTTTATCATTTTAATGCCCGCAGGATCAGTCATTGCCTGTTTATTGGCCATGTCTTCGTCGTAAATGCTGAACTTTTTAGCAGTGTCACGCACATAAGGTACAGCCTGTGAAGCTTCCTGCAGCCATTGATACGTCGTTTCACCAGTTGAGCTATTAAAAAAATGGACGTAGTGCTGCGGGTCCCCTTTAAAAGAAAATAAAGCGGTTGTTATGAGGACGAGCAGGAGCGATCTTATTGCCATGGTCTTGTTGTTAATATCGGGAATCCTTCCAATTTATAAAAACTATACCGGGGTCTTAAATACCTGGATACTTCATTGTATACCTCTTGCAGCTCATTAACTTTATAATTCCATGCCTGTCCTTGTCTAAGCATCCACAGCCTGGCGCTGGCTTCTTGTTTGGCATCGTTTTTTAATTTCAGGTTGTTGAAAGTAACATGCATATATTCATGGCGCATCACCAGGTATAACTGTTCCTTTGAGCTGAATGCGGCTTTATACAGGTATACGTCCCATTTACCCCGAGCGGCAAGGTGTGTTATTCCCTGAACCTCCCCATTTTTACCAACGGCATAATCTCCGCTTAAAACATAACCTTTGGGAACACTGCCATCAGCGTATATATTGTTTAAGCCTTTCGGATCATAATAGATATACTTGCAGGAGAATTCTTTTGCCGATTCCGTTGAATATTCAACCGCCTCGCTTCCACCTTCAACCTGGAAATGTCCGCTAAGTTCAAAAGTGGCTCCGGTGCCGGTTAAAAAGTTTCCGCCATGGTCCATGGCGCGAACGCCGGCAATGGTTCCGCCCAGGATCGCACCTGTGCCCGCTCCGAGGGCAGCCCCTTTCAATCCACCCATAAAAGGATTGGACGATCCACTCAGCATAGCACTGTTGATCCCGCCTAAAAATCCGCCCACTGCTCCGGAGAAGGCCCCGGTGACAGCTCCCTGGTAAAACCCGATACCGATAGATTGGGGTAGTGAAGCACCCAAAGCAGCGCCCGCGCCACCCGAGATCAGACCGGTTATCATTCCGGTTCCCACCGAGTATCCGAATTGGCCCCAGTTCCAGTTGCTGAAGCCACCATCGCTCCATGCGACAGATGCCGTGTAGGAAAGGGCGCTGACAGCTGCGCCAATAGCCAAAGCAACGATTAGCGGGTGATCTCCGCTCGGATCGTTGTATTTCAAAGGATTGTTTAAAGCGTAGCTATACCGGTTGTATCCCTGGAAATTGTCGGCCCCGATAATATTGACATCCGGGCTGAACATCCGGCCCATCACCGGGTCGTACAGCCGGCTGTTCATATTGATAATACCATAGTAAGGTAAATGTTCATGGCTGGTATAACCCCGGTCAAAACGTTGTTGCGGCTGTCCGGCATCGATATTAGAGGCATAAGGTTCCCAGGTTTGCGGGTTGCGCAGGCGCCCCCAGGCATCAAAGCTTTTTTCTTCCACTAAATTGCCCCAGTCGTCTACGATCTGGGTAAAGCTGCCAAGATAGTCGGTCAGCACAAAATAATTGGCGATTCCCACGGGACCGCTGGCCTGCATCCCTACTATGATTCCTTCCGGGCTTTTAATATAGGTGTAAGCCCCTTCATCGCCCGAAGCCGTGCTGTATTTGAATTCCATATCGGCGGCATACATTTTGTATTCCCGGTCTCCCGTTACATTGTTAGTCGTAACCATCATGCTGCGGTTGCCGTCGGGCCAGTAATGAAAGTCCGTACGGTAAGGGCCTTCGTCAATAGTTTTTACCCGGTCAAATGCAGTATAGTCCAGCTTCTGGGTAACATGCGGTATGTTCTGCGGCAGCAAGGGGTCAAGGACGATCTTGCTCAGGCGATTGGCCTGGTCATAGCCAAAGCTGCCGCCGGCATCCGTTTTTTCCATGATGTTACCACGTTCATTGTATTGCATCTGTATATCCAGTGCAGGGTTGTTCGTATTGCTGATGTCTGTTAACCGTAGCAGGTTGTCATTATACCCGAACTTTTCTTCCAGTCCGTATTTGTTGTCCATGCGGCTCTGCAGGTTTCCGCTGGCGGGATCAAAGTCGTAGCTCATGTCCCTGATCGTACCAGCACTATTGGACGTTTTTTGCCCGGTCAGCAGGTTGGTAAAGGCATCATAGCCGTTTTCCGTAGTGAGGTCTGTACCGCCTGGACCACTTCTTTGCTTATAGCTCGTTGTTTTACCATCGGCATTATCGCTTAATTTTTCATAATAGGTCGTACCGGTGCTGGCATCGTTAATTGTAATTAGCTCGCCGTTGGCGCCATATTCATAAGTAAAGCCAAGCCCTGTCGAGTATTCCTTCGACATCAGCATACCGTAGCTATTGTAGCTGCAGTTATAGTTGTAGTTTCCATAATTGGGAACGCCGGTGAGCCCTGCGGCCAATCCGATATCATCATAGGTGGTGCTGTTTATTTTGCCACCCATACCGTAATCATAGACGATCTTGCCTTCAGGTCCTTTCAGGATAGTCAGCTTGTCACAATTTGGTCCGGGATTATTTTCGAATATATAATCATAAGCGCCTTCGGGACCTGTTTTCTGATACATCCTGCCCAAAGCATCGTATTTGAAGCTATACGCCTGATTCTTGGGATCGGTCTGGGTCAACAGCTGCCCATAGGTGTCGTAGGTATATTTATAGGTGCCGTAGTTGGGGTCCCAACGTTCCGTAAGACGGCCGAAATTATCATAAGTGTACGTCTGCAGCATATTGCTGCCATTGGATACGCTTTTAATACTGCCATTGCTATGGTAATTATAAGTCAGCACCTGATTATCCGCATCAGTAACATTTACTTTGGCGCCGCTGGCATCTGTTTTTACTGAGGTTACCTGTCCCGCCGGGTTGGTTGTCGTTACGGTAAGATAGTTACTGCCGGCTGGACTGTAGCTGAAGAGGGTCATACCCGACGGATCATCAGTCCAGGCTAATCTTCCGTAAACATCATATTCATTGTGAAGCTGAGTGCCGCCGCTACCGGGCGTAAAGTAAGCTTTTGAAATTGAGCTCAGCTGACCGATCGGGTTATATTGCTGATCAATATTCACCCATTGCCCCTGGAAATTTTTATACCTGGTTTTCAATTTCCGGCCCAAGCGGTCGTAAGCGGTATAAGTGACCGCCCCAGTGTTTGTTGATTCCGCTATATAGTATTTACCATTGGTAACGCCGCCGTTGCCGCCCGGAACGCTGGTTCCCCAGTTATAGGTTGTTGTTGAGCTTAAGCCGTTATTATCGCTTATTGAGGTTGCCCGGCCAAAGCCATCATAAGTATAAGTCTTCCTGAATCCGTCGGGCTCCGTTTCTGTCAGCTTATTGCCGGTAAGCGCATCAAAGGTGGCGCTATTCTGAATAGAAGGATATGCGGTAAAGTAAGAGTTGATAACATACCGGTTACTGGGATCATAGGTAAACTCTTCCTGCTTCATCAGCACGCCCGTGCCAAAAGTATTTTTGGTTTTGGTATTACCGTAATCATCATAAAAGAACATCTCATATAGCTCGTTAGCAGTATTGGGGTTGCTCACTTTCTGTGTCAGCAGGCCGGTAGCATTGTCATAGCTGAAGGTAGCAGTGCCGGTATAGCTGGGCTCGCCCTGGCGCGTATTGGTGGTTACTACCTTATACGGTTTTGAATTGATATAAGTCTGGCCTGCGTAAGGTTCTCCTGAATTGGCTGCTGCATTGGAGGGCAACCGCCAGGGAAAAGAAAAGGTTTGGGTCGAGATGTGTAAGCCGGACCCTTTATTGATGGTTATAGAGAATGGTTTGCCGCTGTAATTGCTTCCTGCATTTCCCTGGTCACCAAAGGAGCCGGGCGTATAAAAGGAATAATTATTGGTTGTCGTGGTAATTTCACCTGTTAAAGCATTACTCTCCTGGGTCGTTGTCAGGTAAGAAAAGATCCTCTTATTGCCGTAATGATAAACGCCATAAGTATTCGACTTTGATGTTAAAACTTCTTCTGTAATATTATTGGGCTGTAAATATTTAAGATAAGCCGTCTGCAGGTAGGATAGTGCATAAGTTGTATTTACAGCAAATTCCTTATCAGTAACCATGCGGGTAGAGACATCGAACGCTCTTACATTATCAAACCCTAATAAGCCCTTTCCATGTACATTATACTTTAACCCCCGGTAAGTATAATTGGTTGTATTGCCGGTAGTGTTGATGCCGTTGTCGTTATTGATGCTGGAAACAACCTTTATGGGTACAGGCTTCTTAATGTAAGGATAAGTGTAGGTGTTTACACTCTGGTTATTGTATACCGTATTATTGGTTAAGGGCAGGTAATTGACTGTAGTTATTGCGCCCAGGCCATTTTTTACCTGCGAAAGCAGATCACGCGTTTCATTTGGTCTGAATAGAAATTCGTAAGGCGTGTTGTTGTTTTCCTCCGACTTGGTAATAAAGTCGACCTGGCCATCACCGTTGAAATCGCCCATCCAGTAATTGTGGGACTTTTTACCGATTTCAAAAAGGTTGAATAAAGAAGGTATGTTCTCCTGGGCGAAAGTGTTGTTGCCGGTTGAGTAGAAAAATTTATAATTGGCGCCCAGGTTGCTGCTGTAGCCGCTATGGTTATTGTAGATATCGAAAATATCATCTTTCCCGTCCCCGTTGAAGTCGGCAATAATGATCGGCCTTGTCCCGTCAACAAAAGTCTGGCCGGGGTAATAAGGAGACTGCTGTATCATATTGGCAGGTGCAGCCACTATTTCGTTCATCATGCCATTACCCTTGCCATACGCAATCTTCCAGCTATCGCTGTTTTTGAACGTCAGGTAGTCGGTTATACGGTCACCGTTAAAGTCGCCGGTAAAAATATCGTGGCTTAAGGTAGGATAATTACAATCCGCTATTGTTATAAAAGCGGGGTTGCCGATGACGGGGTTGTTATTCGCATCAAAGGTCACATTCAGCGTCATGGTTTGTGCATGATCGGTGTTGGTGGCATTATCGTGCCATATAGACAGGATATCGCTTTTCCCGTCGCCATTATAATCGACAACAAGAATCTTGGACTCACCCGATGAAAGGTAGCTTGCATCGAAGCCGATGTTGCCCAGCTCCCTGGGCTTGAAGGCAGAATACCCATAGGTGCTGACGGGTGTACAATATTTTTCTCCGGCCAGGTAGTTATTGGGGCTTGGCGTGGGTTGATTGGGTATGGGCTGACGTGTGTTCAGCAGCAGCACTTCGCTTTTCCCGTCACCATCAAAATCGCCGGAGAACGGCAAGGTATAGCCAAATACATAAGGGTTGGTAACACCGGAAACACTTGTCCGTACCAGTTTTCCGAGACTGGAAATCGTACTGCCCGAGGAAGTATAGATCCAATAAGCTTGTTGCGACACGCCGGAACCATTGACAAATTTCTGCATCCGAACAAAGTCGGATTTTCCATCACCGTTATAGTCAAAGTACATGAGGTTGGAACGATCTTTATCAATGGCATTCTCAATGGCGTAGTTACCGAAGCCGTTCTCAAAATTTCCTATCTGCGCCTGGGTATAGCCCGATGACTGGTTCCTGAGCAATAACCGGAAATCGCCGCCATCAGCGGTCGAATAATCAATCACATCAGATAAGCCGTCGCCATTGTAGTCGCCAACGGCATAGCTCCTTCCCTGGGCAGCATATAAGTCGCTTTTGGCCGTTACATAGAGCGTAAAAGAAGAGCTGCCATAGGTAAATTCGGTCGGAGGCAATGCTTCAGCTTCATCCGTGCCTTTCTCCGTGATCTTTGTCAGATGGGTATAAAAGTCATTGATATAAGTAGGTGTATACGACCGGTAATACCGCCAGCTTGATCCTACTTTTTGAATGGAGGATATTTTATTGATCCTTTTTGTATTTTTAATATTACCCCCTGCAATATAAGCAAAGTTGGGATTCACGCCCGTTTCATAAGAGAAGGCGACGTAGGATTGAAAAGCAAGCCCTGTATTCTGGTTGCAGTTGTATTTGATGATCAGTGGTACCACTTCGCCATTGACATTGGTGTATTCATACGTCATATAATTGCCCTTCAGGTCCTTTACTTTATTCAGGTACCAGGTAGTGGCTTCTGTCTTGCCCACCGGCACCTGCCGCGAGTCGGCTGTATTGCCGTATTCGTAAGTCCAGCCGTTCTGGTCCGTTACCGTAAAGGATAGCGGGCCGTTACCCAATGACCCGTTGGCAGTAATATCCCTGAAGGTTTCTGATTCTGTCCTGTATGCTGAGGTTGCCGCACCGTAGGCGCCGAAGGTCAGGACAAGCCGGTTACCATCCAAAGCAAATTTATCTTCATTGGAGAGCGATACACCATCGACTTTACCATCATGATAAATGGTGCTCCCGGATCTTGAAATAGCGGAAAGGCCTGAAACGGACCAGCCCATTCCCAGTGGGCCGTTGCCGCCCTGGCTATTGTAGACCAGTGCCAGCGCGGGCTGCATACCATTAATACCATCAGGCACTTTGATCGGAATATTGTAATTGGCTGCTCCCAGGTCGGAAACATTAAAAACGCCTTCGGTAGTGCCCACAGATTGGGCGAAAGACGTACTGGCATACAATGCCATCAGCGTAAGCAGGATACTTATCTTTTTCATGGTGGTGTTGGGATTGTTGCATTAAAAATATAAATATCATTTAAAAAAACTAACTATATTTTGTATATTTTTAATTTAAAATTGTTTTCGACTGTGGTTAATCAGGGAAGCTGTCTCCTGCAAAAATGCTTAGCCCTTACAGGGCTAAGCATTTGATCGTCTCCCTACAATTGCAGGGTACAAGAGTCCACCTGTAACAATTTGGTTAGGGATAAATACAAAAGCAGCTGCCCGGCTTTGCGTGCAGCTGCTTTTGTATCGGATACAGAATTATAAAGGAATTATTTGGCGATCACCACTTTTTCTACCTTACGGCTATCGCCTGCATTGTAGATCAGGGAATAGATACCTGCAGGCAGATGACCCGTTGGGACCAGGATCTGTTGTTCGCGGGTCTGACGGGTATATACGATTTGGCCCAGGGCATTCACCAGGCTTACAGTTGCTTCTTTGCCACTGATACCTGACACGCTAATATGGATCTGGTCGCTGGCGGGGTTGGGGTATACCAAGATACCATAGCTGGTTGCCAGCTCGTCGATGCTGGATGTACCGGCGCTGGTGACATAGAAATACTGTGTGTATTCGCAGCCAAAATCATCATGCTCGCCCCGGTCGGTCAGGGTGCTGCCGGCATAGGTATAGCCTTTCATAGGCAGGTTGGTGCCTGTCAGGTCTTTTACGATCAGCGCACCGGGCTGCAGGCTGGAGCCGTCGTAGGGCCACCAATGGAAACCCATGCAGAAAGGGGTGCTCAGGGTTATCTTATAGAAGCCGGGGGCAGGCATCGCTACGGTATCGTTATAAGTAGCATTGCAGGAAGCGTCGTTACGTTGGCGCACCGTATTACCTGCCATATCGGTGATCTTCCACACACCGTGCCAGGGATTCTGGTTCAGGTTACCATTAGCGCCCAGGTTGCCGGTGCGCAGGTTGAGCACGACATCGCCGGGCCACTTAGGCGCTGCTACAAAGGTAGAAGAAAGCGAATCATTAGTGGCATCTTCATCCGCCTGGCCGTTCACGCTGGTGATCTTTGCACGGAAGCCGAAGGTGCCTGATGCGCCGCTATTAGATAAGCTGGTAAGGGTACTAAGCGCCGGGAAGCTGATCTCAGCATCGGCCAGCGGAGCCAGGGTGCCGTTCCAGGTATATTGCTGCTGCGCCGAATCTTTTACGCCGTAGGAGAATTGCAGCGAGGTGATGGGCGTGCTGCCGGAATTGTGCACTTTCACCTTAGGTGTATTGCTGTTGGGATTTTCCCGGAAATGATCGGGGTACACCGACGGATTGATGATATCTTCCAGGGAAGCGTCAAGCGTTTTGTTAATGGGACCATAGTAAATAACTGCAGCATGCGCTTCATAGCCGCCATAACCCTTAGTAGAAGGTGTGGCTGTGTAGTCGGCAAATTTAAGGTTGATGCTGTAGCTGCTACCGGCTGCTATACCGGGCAGCTTGTGCACGATAGGATCGACCAGGGCGCCGGGACACCAGTTGGAACGGTCGTAGACCCAGGTGCCGCCTTGCGGGTAAAGGGGATTAACGCCACAATTGTCGCGCCATATCGCTTTATTTGCAACTGATGTATTGTTCAGGAGCACATCATAAGTGCGGTTGTCGAATTCACAGCATTGGTTAATGGTATCGCTGCCATGCCCGGTAACCAGGAACTTCAGCTCTGCCGATGTGGTACCTGCGGGAGCAGTCTTGTTACGGACAGGGAAATGGTTATTGATGGGATCGGCTGGATTACCATACGCGAAATAGCCCTCGTACAACTTGTCATAACCAACTACGTTGCGGTCGGGTGTGCCTTCGATAAAGGCAAAACGGATGTTGGCAGTGAAGCCGCCGGAATAACCGGAATAATGGATGCGTATAGAAGCGGTATTTTTCAGCAGGGAAACATAATCGGTCACATCAAAAAGATAAGGCTGCTTCCAGGTGTTGGGAAAGCGGGACCAGCCTGAATTGGCAAAAGGGGTAATGAGCCTGCTGAGCTCGACAGTGTCGCCGGCAGGTGTCATCACATAGTTGAGCACAGTATAGTCCCATTGGTGGCAATACTGGGTACCGGCAGGGCAGGCATAGGAACCCAGGGTGAATTCCATCAGCACCTTACGGTAGGTAACGCTGCCATCGGGAAAAGTTACGGTTGTGTCAAAGTTGTTGAAGTAATCGAGCCGCACATTATTGGCCTGGACCCAGGTCGTGTCGCCCGGATTGGCCTGCGCAAAGCCCAGCACTGCAAAGAAAGCGATAAGACTTGTAGTAAATTTTTTCATGAAATGTTATTAAAATAAAAAACAAGACACTCCCTTTTTCAAGGGTAAATAAGAAGGAAAAGTTAAAAAGCAAAGATGAGTAAAAAGAAGAACGCGGCCTACTACATAATCATGTAATGCTGTCGTCGCCGGCGATGAATTTCAGGTTGCGCTGTATGCCTTTCCATTTGCTGCGCTTGAGCGGAGAGTGCCGTAGCAGCGTACGGAAAGTATCCTCGTCCATGGCTTCCCATTCGGATGTGCTCAGGTTCAGCAGCCGGGGTATGGGCTGTAGCTCCTCCTGCTGGTGCGGACGTGAAAAGCGGTTCCAGGGGCATACATCCTGGCAGATATCGCAGCCAAACATCCAGCCTTGCATTTTGTCCCTGAATTCGGGGGCAATCAGCTCCTCCTTCAGCTCTATGGTAAGGTAAGAAATGCACCGGCTGCCATCGACCACGGCCGGGGATACGATCGCATCGGTAGGGCAGGCGTCGATACAGCGCCGGCAGCTGCCGCAATAATCTTTAGCAAAAGGATCGTCGTATTCCAGCTCCAGGTCGGTGATCAATGTTGCGATAAAGAAATAGGAGCCGGCCTGCTTGTGGATCAGGTTGCCGTTCTTGGCCACCCATCCCAGGCCGCTGTTGACGGCCCAGCTGCGTTCGAGCACGGGCGCGCTGTCGACAAATCCGCGACCGTCAATATCGCCTACGGCTTCCCGCAGCATTGCCAGGAAGGTATTCATCCTGGCCCTGATCACCTCATGGTAATCCTGGCCGTAGGCATATTTGGCAATCTTAGGGCTGTCGTTCTCCTGTTTCTGCCCGGGGAAATAATTAAGCAGAACGGTGATCACCGATTTGGCGCCCGGTACCAGCTTTGTGGGGTCTATCCTCAGCTCGAAGTTTCGTTCCATATAGCCCATACCGCCCTGGTAGCCTTTCGTCAGCCATTGCTCCAGCCTGCGGGCATCTTCGTCCAGCTGGCGGGCACGGGCGATACCGCAGTAGTCGAAACCGAGCCTGCTGCTGATCTGCTTTACCAGGGCTGTATGTTGTCGGGCGTTTGAAATAGGATCTATTTTTTGGTTTTGGGTTGCCGGGGAAGGGGAGTTCAATGCCTTCCAGCAGCTTGTTCAGATAAGAGGAGCAACAGGAAAAGGACTATTTTTTCATGGGGGCATGTTCCGGTTAAAGGTACAGAATTTATTCCTGGTGCCCGATGTAGCGACGCCAGCGGTCGATTACCTGTTGCATATCATCGGGGATAGGAGAGGAGAAGAGCATTTTCTCTTTTGTGCGCGGATGGACAAATCCTAATTCCCTGGCGTGCAGGGCTTGGCGGGGTAGTATTTTAAAGCAATTCTCGACAAATTGCTTGTATTTCGCATGAACGGTGCCTTTAACAATGCGGCTGCCGCCATAGGTTTCATCATTGAACAGCGGATGCCCGATCAGGCGGGTATGCACCCTGATCTGGTGTGTTCGCCCGGTTTCCAGGCGGAATTCCAGCAAGCTGACATAGTGAAAACGCTCCAATACCTGATAATGGGTAACTGCATGCTTACCATGGTCGCCATCAGGAAAGGCATCCATTTTCTTACGGAAACGCAGGTTGCGGCCGATATGGGCAGTTATGGTGCCTTCATCCTCTTTGAAATCCCCCCAGGCCAGGGCTACATAACGGCGGTGTACAGTATGCTTTTTAAATTGCGCCGCCAGATCCTGCATCGCTATTTCACTTTTAGCAATAAGCAATAAACCACTGGTATCCTTATCAATACGATGTACTAAACCTACCCGTGGGAGGTCAATAATACGCGTTTTATCCTCAGCCGGATTGAGGTACCAGGCAATGCCGTTTACCAGTGTGCCGGTATAATTGCCGCTTCCCGGGTGTACAACCAGTCCCGCCGGCTTGTCGATCACCATCAGGTCTTCATCTTCGTAAACGATCTTCAGGGGCATCTCTTCCGGGATGATATCTGTTGGTATCGTTTCCCGGCTGTCGTAGATCACGATCTCTTCGTTCGGTCTGACCTTGTGGTTCGATTTGATCCTTTCCCCGTTGACCAGCACCATGCCTTCATCGATGGCCTGCTGGATCTTATTCCGGGTAGCGCCCTCGATCCGGTTCATCAGGTATTTATCGATGCGTATCGGTTCCTGCTTGCCGCTCAGCTGGATCCTCATTTTTTCCGTAGGCGTCCTGGGAGCCTCCGCCTCATCGGCATCTGCCTCTTCGTCGGCATCCCATTCCTCTTCCTGTGGAATATCCTGCTCTTCCGGATCGGTCATTTATTCTGTTTTAATTGATTTTAACTAATTTATCAATATCCATGTAAATCCAAATCTAAACATGGCATTCGGTCCCGGGTATATGGCGCCGGGGGTATCGCCAACCGCTTGTATCACATTGGTGCTGAAAAATTGCTGCAGTTGCTCGGCCAGTACAAAAGCCCTGAAGCTTTTGATCTTGAAATTGAAATAGGCGCTACATTCCGGCGCATTGTTGGGCTTATAGCTATTCTGATAGAAAAATTGGTTGAAATAAGGTGTATAACCCTCTACATAATAAGGTGTATGATATTTTGCTTCCAGGCCTACCGCCACATAAAGCGCTTTACGGAACATGGCTGTTTCTAAGCCGAGCTTATGACGCAGCAGCAAGGCAGGTATATTTACAGGCGCATTGCCCGTAGCTTGCTGCCAGGCTATTTCGTTGTCCAGGCTGAATATGCCAAGCCGGAACAGCTTTCTGCCAAAGACCTGGAGTACGGAAAAGGCTTCGCTCTGCTGTTTCGGCTTTAAGTCTGAATCAAAATATAAATAATTGGCGACCAGGTTGTTTTTTATACCTACTTCAAGATTAATGCTTTCAAGCCCTACCTTTGCCCAGAGCTGGGTAATGCTCATTTTATCGAAGCTGGCAGTACGGTCGTAGAAATCGGTCCGGAAGCTGGTATAGGTATACGGAGCATTGCTCAGGTTTTGCCTGAAGCCGCCGGAGAACATTCCCCATTTACCCAGGTCTTTGCCTGCAGATGCTTTAATATCGAAATTGCCGGTCGCGTCGCCGGTAAAGAAAAAGGTTCCGGAGGCGAGATAATTCCATTGCCCTGCTGTGAACGCTTCTTTTTTGAGTTCTCCGAAGAGATAATTGCCTACGCTGGACTGTGGGGCAGAACCGGTTACATAATCCGTATTGAAGCGATCTATGCGGTTGCCGATGCCTGCCTCCAGCTGCACAAGCTCCTTCCGTTTACCTATAAATCCGTTAAGGCTGAATTTATTATCGATATAGAACCAGTTTTGTATGCCAGTCACAGTATCTGTTCCGTTGAAAGGAATGCTGTCAATGAAGCGGTATCGTTCCGTTTCAGGATTCCTGTCCTTATAAATGTGCCGTTCCGTATGGAGCTGAAGCTGGTGCTTGACCCGGAAGCGGGGCGTGAACTGAAGGCTGATGCCTGTTGAATCTTTATTATACAAAGTGTCGGTCTTGCCAAAAGAATAATTGTTCTGGATATAGATATCCATGTTGCGCAATATATTGGTCACTGCTGCATTCCGCGATCCCTGGGTGGCGCCGGGCAGCACGGGCGGGATCAGCTGCCGGTCGGCATAGCTCGAAGAATCGAGGTAGCCAATACCGGGGATACCGCCATTCTCATTTTGCTTATTCCGGTTGTAGACCAGTCCTGCGGCAATATAATAGCGCTGGTTCTTGCTGGTGTAATTGGTGCTCAGGCTGCCGGCGATACCATTTGCCTTCTGAAAGTTGTAGTATCCCTGGGCGCTCTGGTAACGCAGGCGGGCAGCCACATTCCAACCCGGGCTGATGTTCTGGGTATGCAATATCTCAACATTCTGCTCCGATTTACTGCCCAGCATGAAGGAAAAGGCGGAATAAGGTCGGGTCGTGTTGAAGAACTGCAGGCTATCGAGTTTCAGCTGGTAAAGATCATAGATATGATAGCCCAGGCTGAGTCCCATAGGGATATCGGGTGTAAAAAAAGGGTTGCGGATTGCCGTCCCGTAATTGCCCAGGTCCTTGGCCCACCAGGGCTGTGTGGGCTGGTAGCGGTGAAAATTGGCTAAGGAGGTATCGGGATAGCGGGTGACGGCCGAATTCAGGTAATTGTAATAGATGCGCGCATGCTCCTCTTTCCAGTCGCCCTGGTCCTTAAATGTGCTGCTGTCCTTTCCTTGCCTGAACATGCTGGCCTGCTGAGCGGAAGGGTCTAGATTGGGGTTGATCACCTGGGCGCCTGCCGGAAGGCAGAACAGCAGCAGGAGCAACAATAGCGGACAGGAAGTGGATCGGGAGCTCAAGATTCCGGGTTTGCTTTTTAAACGGGCAAATTTAAGATAAGTCGTCGTGATTTACTGCTTTATCGCAAAGCTGTTTGCCGGCGACGCTGTTTTCTGTCACAAAATATCAATGGCAAGACTACCGGCACCGGTTGTGGTAGGTTATTCCCGAAGCGGGTTTCATGGTATTGCTGGTCTTCCCGTTGCCGGAATTGGCATTATTTCAGGTGCAAAAAGGCATGTTCTTTTTATCCGGCAGTCCGTTTTGACCATTGGCGCATAAAGATAGACTACTCTTTGTCACGGAAACTGACAATGTTTCATTTTTTGGCGGAATGGCATATAACTTGACAGGTAAGATAGTAGCAAAAAAACAAAAACCGGGTGTACAGATATACCCTTTAATCACATAATTATGAGCAAAATAATAGGAATAGACTTAGGAACCACGAACTCCTGCGTTGCCGTAATGGAAGGTAACGAGCCGGTAGTAATTGCCAACGATGAAGGTCGCCGCACAACACCTTCCATTGTGGCTTTTCTGAATAATGGAGAACGTAAGGTAGGTGATCCGGCCAAGCGCCAGGCGATCACGAATCCCACCAAGACCATTATGTCCATTAAACGTTATATGGGCCGCCGCTTCGACGAAGTAAGCGATGAAATGACCCATAACGCCTATAAAGTAGTCAAAGGGGATAACAATACCACCCGTGTTGACATCGATGGCCGCATGTATACCCCACAGGAAATCTCAGCCATGGTGCTTCAGAAAATGAAGAAAACAGCGGAGGACTTCCTGGGCCAGGAAGTAAAGGAAGCGGTGATTACCGTTCCGGCCTATTTCAACGACGCACAGCGCCAGGCCACCAAAGAAGCCGGTGAAATCGCCGGTCTGAATGTACGCCGTATCATTAACGAACCTACAGCAGCAGCCCTGGCTTATGGCCTGGACAAGCAGCATAAAGATAGCAAAGTAGCCGTATTTGACCTTGGCGGCGGTACCTTCGACGTATCGATCCTGGAGTTGGGCGACGGTGTGTTTGAAGTAAAGTCTACCAACGGTGATACGCACCTCGGTGGCGACGACTTCGATAAAGTGATCATGGACTGGCTGGCTGAGGAGTTCCGGAAGGACATGCCCACCATGGACTTGCATAAAGATCCTATGGCCTGGCAGCGTCTGAAGGAAGCTGCTGAAAAAGCCAAGATCGAGCTGTCCTCTTCACAGGAAACCGAGATCAACCTGCCTTATATTACGGCAGTGGACGGCGTGCCCCAGCACCTTGTGCGCAAGCTGAGCCGTGCTAAATTCGAGCAGCTGGCCGACAGTCTGATCGAACGCACGCTGGAGCCTTGCCGCAAAGCCCTGAAAGATGCCGGCATGTCTACCTCCGAAATCGACGAGGTGATCCTGGTGGGCGGTTCTACCCGTATCCCCAAGATACAGGAAGTGGTAGAAAAGTTCTTCGGTAAGAAACCCAACAAAAGCGTGAACCCGGATGAAGTTGTCGCTATCGGCGCAGCGATCCAGGGCGGTGTGCTCACCGGCGATGTGAAGGACGTGCTGCTGCTCGACGTTACCCCGCTGTCGCTGGGTATCGAAACTTACGGCGGCGTCATGACCAAGCTGATCGAATCCAATACTACTATCCCTACCAAGAAGAGCGAAACCTTCTCTACCGCCAGCGACAACCAGCCCAGCGTGGAGATCAATGTGCTGCAGGGCGAGCGTCCTATGGCCAATCAGAATAAATCCCTGGGCCGCTTTATCCTCGACGGCATACCGCCCGCACCCCGTGGCGTTCCCCAGGTAGAAGTGATCTTCGATATCGATGCCAACGGTATCCTGAGCGTAACTGCGAAAGATAAAGGTACCGGCAAGCAGCAGAATATCCGCATCGAAGCCGGTAGCGGCCTGAGCAAGGAAGAGATCGAAAAGATGAAGAACGAGGCCAAAGCCAATGAAGAAAGCGATAAGAAAGTGCGCGAGCAGGTAGAGAAGATGAACATGGCCGATGGTCTGATCTTCAATACCGAAAAGCAGCTGAAGGAATATGGCGATAAGATCCCTGCCGATAAGAAAGCAACAATCGAAAACGCTCTGAACAGCCTGAAAGAAGCGCACAAGAACCAGGACCACGATGCATTGGACAAGGCGATGGAAGAGCTGAACACTGCCTGGAGCGCAGCCAGCGAAGAGATCTACAAAGCCGGCCAGGAAGCAGGCGGCGCACAGCCCGGCGCCGATGCCGGTCAGCAGCAGAGCCAGGGCGGCCAGGCCAACCAGGGCGATAATGTAGCCGATGCCGACTATGAAGAAGTGAAATAAGCTGCATGGCAGCGATACGATAAAAGAGGTCCCGGCCCGGGGCCTCTTTTCTTTTTTAGTCGCCGCTTTACTGCATCTGTGCTGCAGTAGCGTCTGTTATCTTTGTTTTGGCTAAACAACTCCTCTATGAAAAAGAGAAAGACTTCCCTGCAAAGGCTCCGCCTGGACAAACGTATGATCGGTAGCCTGGGCGCCGGAACACAAAAGCTGTTCGGCGGTGCTTCCGGCGATCCGGCCTGCATTCCTACCTTATCGACCTGCACCATGTTTGCTACTTGTCCGCGGCCGGGCAATTGCTTTTGAGCCACCGGCGGAGACCATTGTTAAAGATCACGATTGACAAGCATAACAAGAAAGCCCGCAACAAATATTGCAGGCTTTCTGTATTGGGCTGGCTCCGTTACCATTTCACGGCGACATCTCTGAACTCTATTTCAGGTTCACGACCTGGCCCCGGATTATCGTCGTAGTAGGATATGGCTATGCTCTTCAGCATCTTTACACCAGGCAGCACTTTCTTAAATACGATCGTCGTTTTAATAGGCACTTCAGTTCTAATGGTATTACTGGTTTCTCTTCCGCCTATTGAGAATTTTCCGTAAGGATATTCATTACCTTCCATGTCAACTGCATCTGCGACACGGAATTGAAACTCACGGTTGGCGTCATGGTTCACCAGCATCAGGACAAGGGTGATGGTCTGGTCCTTTGCATCTCCCTTACACTCGACAAAATTAAAATCGATCTTGGACGAGGTAACCTTTGATACTGGCGTATTGATCTGCATGGCTTTTTTCAGGTACTCATTTTCCTTTTTCAACTCCTCGCAATTAGTTTGTGCAACGGCTGATAGCGGGAAAAGGAAACTGCAAACAACTGCCGCGGAAATGGTCGTATATTTCATAGTGTAAATGTTTGGTTTAAACGAATATACGCCGGCTTGGAATGCCTGTTGCTTATAGCGGAAAAAATTAAGAAATGATTTAGGATTAGTTATTAAGCGGAAAAGCGGCATGTGACCTGAGGCTATTAGTTCTTTTAAAAACCATTTTTATGAAAAAAGAGAATCCTGAAGCTTGAAAAGCTGCAACTGAACAAGGAAGCCATCATGAACCTGGACAAAGTAAAAGTGAAAGGCGGCGCCACTGCTGTAGGTACGCCAACCTGTCCTATTGAATGTATTATTTTTGCATCGCAGGGCAATGCCTGCGAAACGCTTAAGCCGGCTACTATCTGCTGCTCTAATTAGGCTGGTAAAAAATGTCAACACAATACCTTCAAAAAACCAGGCGCTTTTTGGGGTATTTCTTTATGCTATAGGAGCCAAAGCATAAGAGCCGGATGAGTACGCATTCAGTCGCCGTTCAGGGCGCTGCGCGTCCCGACCAGCTTGCCGGATCTGCGCGGTTATGTCCCCGTCAATTGAAGGCAAGCGGTTTCTCGGAAACTGTCTGTAGCGACAAAGGTTGCATTTTCGCAGCGTCCCTTCGGACATGCTGCGACGAAAAGAATCAATCAGTCATGGAATTGTCCCGTAGAAACAAAAGGTTTGTAGCAAGACGCAATCATCCATGAAATTGCTTTATAGGGGCAAAACCAAGGGCCCCCTGACTCATAATCAGGTGCTCCCTAAAACAAATAAGGTTCCAGACGAAAGTCTGAAACCTTATCTCGTGCTCCCACTCGGGCTTGAACCAAGGACCCCCTGATTATGAGTCAGGTGCTCTAACCAACTGAGCTATAGGAGCGATCACAATAAATGTGATTTCCCCCGAAGGGGCAGCAAAGGTAACGGTAATTTCCGGAAATAAAAAAGAGTATACCGCTTATAATTCAATACCGGCTTAAATTTTTTATTTCTTTTCATGTACCTTTGCAGCCAATTTTAAATCCTTAAAACTTAATAGCTATCCTTCGTTATGGCAAATAACAACATTGTAGAGCTTTTGGGCGCAGATGCCGAATCGTTGCTGAACCACCAGTGCAAAACCATCGAAGCCTCTTCTTTACATGCTCCCTCTCCCAATCACGTAGATGAGGTATGGGCCGGTTCCAATCGCAATATCCAGACCCTGCGCAGCATCCAGACCCTCCTGGGCCATGGTCGCCTGGCCAATTCCGGCTATGTGTCCATCCTTCCCGTTGACCAGGGTATCGAGCACAGCGCCGGTGCTTCTTTTGCTCCTAACCCCATCTATTTCGATCCCGAGAACATTGTGAAGCTGGCTATCGAAGGTGGCTGTAATGCAGTGGCTTCTACTTACGGCGTGCTGGGTGCTGTTGCCCGCAAGTATGCGCACAAGATCCCTTTCATCGTAAAGATCAACCATAACGAATTCATCTCTTACCCCAACCGCTTCGACCAGATCATGTTCGGCTCCATCCGCGATGCCTGGAACATGGGTGCTACTGCTGTAGGGGCTACCATCTACTTCGGTTCTGAAGAAAGCCACCACCAGATCATTGAAACAGCCAAGGCATTTGAATATGCGCACGAGCTGGGTATGGCAACTGTACTGTGGTGCTACCTGCGCAACAACAGCTTCAAGAAAGACGGCGTGGACTACCACACTGCTGCGGATCTTACGGCACAGGCCAATCACCTGGGCGTAACTATCCAGGCCGATATCATCAAGCAGAAATTACCGACCAACAACGGCGGTTACACTGCGATCAACTTTGGTAAAACCCATAAGGATGTTTATGGTAAGCTGACTACCGATCACCCTATCGATCTGTGTCGCTACCAGGTAGCCAATTGCTACATGGGCCGTGCCGGTCTGATCAACTCCGGTGGGGAATCCAAAGGTGCTTCCGATCTGGCAGAAGCGGTAACCACAGCCGTAATCAACAAGCGTGCCGGCGGTATGGGGCTTATCAGCGGCCGTAAAGCCTTCCAGAAACCCATGACAGAAGGCGTTCAGCTGCTGAACACCATCCAGGACGTTTACCTGGACAAGAGCATTACCCTTGCTTAATTTCCCTCAACGGAATACGGATAAACAGAATGGCTGCCGCAAGGCAGCCATTCTTATTTTTACAGCGAAATCGTGGTGTTGTCATTGTGCCAGGAAGGACATGACTTTTATATAATCGGCCTTGCCATTGCTGTTCAGCGGAATGGCTTCCAGCTGCTGTACCTTGACGGCCTGAGGGTGCACCTTCAGCCGGCTGCTGATCCACAGCCTGACATCCGCTTCAGCAACCGTTTTGCCTTCGTATAGGGCATACAGGAACTGGTCCTTGTCTCCCGCGCAGAGCCAGCTATTGCCGGGGAATTGTCCGCGCAGCAGGGATTCGGTTTCATCCAGGTTAATACGCAGGCCGAACAGCTTTACAAAACGCTTGATGCGGCCCTGTATATAAAAATCCCCTTCTTCATCCTGCACCGCGATGTCGCCGGTATGCAGCACATCCGGCTGCTCGTAACGGACCAGGTCTCCGGCGTTTTCGGCATAGCCGCCGAAGACATTCGGCCCGGAATAGAGCAGCTCGCTGCTTTCGGGATCGATGCTGAAATGGCCGTCCTTAATGGGCTTGCCGATAGCTCCTGCTTTATGTTCCAGGGCAGATGGCTCCAGCCAGGACATCCTTGCCGTCGCCTCCGTTTGTCCATACATGATATAAAAGGGAATGCCATGTTCCTTGCCCTGGGCTGCAAACTGTGAGGCCAGCGCAGGATTGAGCTTCCCTCCGGCTTGTGTGAGATAGCGCAGTGAAGGCAGCATCTTGGGCAGCAGGCCGAAACGCTGTACCATTTCGTATACATAAGGTACGCCGGCCAGGGAAGAACATTGGTATTGTTGCCAGTCTTCCCAGAATTCTTTCTGGATCAGGTCGCGGCAGGTGCACAGAATGCGGCCGCCGGCGATGGCATTGGTCGTGAATATAGAGAAGCCATAGGAATAAAACAAGGGCAGGTTCAGGGGAACAGTATCCGTGTCCTTTACCGGCAGATAGTCCAGGATGGATAAGGCATTGCTGATGATGTTCCGCTCGGACAGCTTGACCATCTTAGGCGATCCGGTGCTGCCCGAGGTGCTGAGCAGCAGCTTGATCTCCGGCGCAATGGGATAGGGTGCTGCACCGGTAAGGCCTTTCAGCGCTCGTGCCGGATCATGGATGTACCCGGGACAATAAGCCTGCTCCAAAGCCTGCTTTTCTGCTTCATCCAGCTTGGGGTTCAGCAGACACAGCGACCAATCGGAACGCAGGAAATGAAGGAGCACTTCAACAGAGCCGATACTATTGTCCAGGTAGAGAAAGCCCAGGCCTTTGCCTCCGGGTACCTTATACGATGCTTCAAAGTCAGCGACAGAAAAGCTATTGCCACTTAAGGGATCAAGGAAACGCAGGCCAGTATTGGCCCCGATAAGATCATAGATTTTAGTGCTCATGGCGATCAGGCTTCTTGTTCAAAAACGACCTGGTGCTGCGCCAGCTTTTTCCGGATGTTTTCCACACTGGTCATCTCCAGCATATCGGTTGTATCCAGGCTGATGCCGAAGGTTTGCTCGATCTCCGACATCAGGTACATATGCGCCATCGAGTCCCATTCCGGTATGCTCTGGTAAGACAAGCTTTCATCGATCATAGTTTCAGGTATAGCGAGGCCCTGCATCAGGACCTGGTTGAGCTTTGTGTTATTGTTCATTTGTCCGTGTTTTGTTGTTTATATCAGATAATATTGAGTGTTCAGATAGAAAGTTGTTGCCATTTTCCCCTCCGGAATACCAGTATGCAAGCTGTGGCCAATACCATTTCCGAAACCATAATGGCCGTGAAAATACCCCTGGCACCCCAGCCGGCAGTAATGGCCAATCCGTAGGCCAGCGGCAGCTGGATCACGTAGAACATGAGCACATGCAACAGGGTTATGGTATTGACTGCACCTGCAGCATTCAATGCGCGCGATATCACCATGGTATAGCCAAAGAAAAGATAAGCGACAGACATGTAATAAAGGTAGGTGCAGGCATAGGCAGCAGTGGCCTGGTGGCTGGTAAACACGCTGGTTACTTGCGCTGCGCAAAGCGATAAGGCCAGCGCCATCAGGGAAAGAAAGCACATATTGACCAGTCCGGTACGCCATACCGATGCCACGGCGCGCTGGGGCTGCCGCGCTCCCAGGTTCTGCCCGGTAAGCACACCGGCGGCATTGGCAATGCCCCAGGCTGGCAATACGGTGAACATGATGATCCGGTTGGCGACGATATAACCGGCCAGCACCTCTTCACCAAGCCGGGCAACGATCATGATCATAAAGAAGCGGCTGGACGAAGGCACCAGGTATTGCACGGTCCCGGCAAAAGCCAGCCGGATCAGCTGTTTCAGCGTACCGGGCGCCGGCAGGAACTGTTTTTTTTCAATGACGAACCGTTTCTTGCTGCTGCTGAAGCTGGCTAGCTGGAACAGCACCCCGGTCACGTTTGCGGTAAGTATCGCCAGCGCAGCCCCGGTAATCCCTAGAGCGGGTACAGGCCCCGGGCCGAAGATCAGCACCCAGCCCAGGAAAATGTTGACGCTGTTGGAAAGCATCAGGGTACGCATGGCGATCGCCGCATTGCCCGCCCCCCTGAAGATGCTGTTCAGCAGGATGCGCAGGATGATCAACGGCACTGTGGCAAACATGATCTTTGAGAAGAGATCGCCGTATTGCGACAGCTGCAGGGAAGCCCCGGCCAGCTGCAGGATCTGCCGGTTGGAAAGGCAGGTAGCGATACCGCAGATAATACCGGCAAGCAAACCCAGGTAAAGTACCTGTATCGCGACAAGTCCGGCAGCCTTTAGCTTCCGTTCGCCTATCCTTCGCGACACCAGCGCCGTGGCAGCTATGCCCAGCCCTGTAGCCAGCGACTGCAGCAGGATTACTACCGAGCTGGTGATTCCCACCACCGTAATGGCCAGTTCACCAAGCCTGCTCACATAAAGGAGGTCCACCAGCACAAACAGCGACTCCAGGCTCAGCTCCAGCATCGTAGGCACGGCCAGCAGGAAAGTAGCCCTGTTCACGCTTCCCGAGGTGAAATCCTTTTCGCTGCCCTTGAGCGCCAGCAGCAGGAGGCCGAAGAAATGCTGTATTTTAAGTAACATGATGTTGGGTTCTGGTTATGCCGGCTGCAATACTGCAGCGCCGGCTTCAAATTGCTGGAAGGCGATCTTTTGTTCGACCTTATAGATTTCTTTATCCATCACCTCGTTCAGGATAAAAGCATTGCGGTAAGCGCCCATGCCCAGGTCGGGGCTTACGAAGCCATGTGTATGCAGCTCGGCATTCTGTACATAGATACCGGAGGCATCCTGGTCGATGCTGTAATTGCGGTGCACGGCATAGCTGCCGTCGGGATTGCGTTTGATACGATCCTGTATGTTGCGCAGGAAGCCCGGTTCGCGATACTTGTAGCCGGTAGCCATAATGACGTAATCGCTGGACACTTCAAAGGAAACACCTTGCTCTTCCTGGTGGAAATGTAGCACATGCCTGCCATCATCTCCGGCATGGATGGCTTGCAGATTACTGTTGCACCGTAGGCTGGCATTGACTTTTCCGTCGGCAAGCTCTATCGCATACATACTGTTGTAGATCTCGTTGATCAGATCGTAATTGATGCCTTTGTACAGCGACTGCTGTGTAGCCAGCAGGTTCTTCCTTACGGCTTCCGGCAAGGCATAGAAGTAATCGACATAATCCGGAGAGGTCATTTCAAGGGTAAGCTTGGCGTGGTTTTCCAGGGGGAAAAATCTTCCCGAGCGCGTGATCCAATTGAGCTTCATGCCTTTCCTGGTCTCCGGCAGCAGGTCGCGGAAGATCTCCGCAGCGCTTTGGCCGGAACCCACAAGCGTCACCGAGCGTTGCTGTAAGACTTCTTCTTTCCGATGTAGATAATCGGCAGTATGTATAAGCCGGTCAGGGAGGGCGTGCTGGAGGACTTCCGGCAGGTAAGGCTGCGTGCCGGTACCCAATACCAGCTTGCGGCACCGGAAGCAGCTGATCGCACCGGAGGCAATATCTTCAGCTGTTACCTGGTAGATGCCGCCTTCGTAGTCGATCTGTATAACCCTTTGACCAAAGCGGCAATTGTCGAGCTGTTCAACAACCCACTGGCAATACTGGTTGTATTCGCGGCGATACACGAAGAAACTTTCGCGGATATAGAACTTATAGATGCGGTTGTTTTGCTTCAGGTAATTAAGCAGGCTGTAGGGGCTGGCAGGATTGGCCATGGTAACGAGATCGGCCATAAAAGGTACTTGTAGAGTGGCATCGTCCAGCATCAGGCCTGGATGCCAGTCGAAGGACGGAGACTGGTCCAGGAAAAGGGCATTTAAGCCTTCCATCGGTGCGCTAAGTGCGGCCAGGCCCAGGTTAAAGGGGCCGATGCCGATGCCGATGAGATCATATACTTGTGGGTTCATGTGCTGAAGTTTTTGTGTGTTTGTTCTGTTGAAATAAAATTTCTGTTCTCCGGAAAGCGCTCCCAGTACCATTCCCGGCGGCAGAAGTTGAGGTGGGAACGCTTATGAGGCATGTCCAGTATCTGGTCCAGGCGGAAACCGACATGCACCTTGTTCATCAGCGCAGCTACCGATTCAACCGATCCTTCGCCCACGAGCCGGTCGACCAACGGTTCGGCAAAAAGCCAGTCCAGTATGGTTTGCATGGTGGCTGATGGGAATTTCTTTCGCTTATCGGTAGGTGCGATCAACAGATGCGTTCCGTAATCGCCGGGCTGTACATCATAGTATTCGCCCAGCAGGTCCCTTGTCGCCCAGTACACTTCGAGGTTGAAGGTCGGCTCGCCGTTGATCTCCCCGATAAAGCTGTGTGCAGTTTCATTGGCCGTTATCGTACGATAGAACAATTCCAGCTGCGCCATCGGCCAGTCCATTTTCCAGATCGGTTTGGCATGTTCTGCATGGAACCATTCGTACACTCTTTCCATATCCTGCTCATGATCGAAAGGACGGATGCTTACGGTAAGCTCTTCTTTCGGGAAGTAACGCTGAAACACGGGCTGCCTGCCATTGGGTATCAGGATAGGCTCTGCCAGGAAATATTCCTGCAGCGGGTTCGGATAGGTTACCGTATAGTTTTCGCTGGCAAACAAACGGCCTTTACGCAGAATGTTCCGCTGTGAAAGCAACTGCCGCAACGGTTCTTCCATATCGCCGACTGCATAGTTTTGAAAAGAGATGTACAACGCTTTAAGCAGGCTACGCTCGCTGCTAAGCCCATGCCTGCCCATGGCAGCCACCAGCGGCATAAAGCAGGAAAGGATATGATGCATCCAGCTGTCTCCCGCATCCCTGCCTTTGGTGCACCGGCATTTGTCGGGGAAGCCTTCAGCATCGATATGGACTTCGATTAAAGGAAAGGTATAAGCTGCTGCTCCTGCCTGTGGTACGAGCAACGGCAGCACATGACGGATATAAAGCGCAAACCAGCGGTGCAGCTGCTCTTCAGACATTAGGGTGCCGGAAGCACTTGCAAACAGTGATACGATCAAAGGTGTATTGTCCTGCCTGGCGGCCAGCGCTCCCGGGCGATACCATCCGCTTGTACCGACAGCTGGTACTGCGGGCACCACTGCTGCGAAAGTACCGGTAAACAGCCTCTTCAGGCTATCAGAGGCATAGCCCGAAGCAAGCTCAAGAAGGCGTTCGGGGCTAAGCTCGTGTATGGAATTATCTTCAGGGAGGCGTTCCCATGCCGGCGAGGCAAACAGGTGATCGCCGGTAAGCGACCGGTAAGCGACCGGTACGAATACTTCGCTGCCCTGTGCGGTAAAGTCGATACGGAAATGCAAAGGGCATTCGTATTGACACATCTTATTCCGTAAGGCTTCATCGTATACAGCCGGTCCTATATACGGCGTCCAGTTGCGGAAGTCCCGGCAGTAAGCATTGAGCCAGATATCGATGGCGGTGCTGTGTTTAAGAGAGAGCATAGAAAGTGTCGCCATATTGCTTGATGGTTTGGAGAATACTCCGGATGTCTTCGATGGTCGTCACCGGATTAAGCAGGGTGAATTTCAGATAAAAGCGCCCATTCACTTTGGTGCTGGCTACCATGACCTCACCACTGCGAAACATTTCTTTTTTGATATAGCTGTTAAGCGTATCGCTTTCTTCATCTGTGATACCACCGGGTACGTAGCGGAACAGCAAGGCACTGATATCCGAATCACAAAGCAGCTCCAGCTCGGGGTCAGCTTCGATCAGCGCGGCAGTCTCGGCGGCAGTGTCGATAATAGTATCGATATACCTGCCCAGCTCTTCCTTGCCCAGCATGCGCAGCGTGCACCAGAGCTTGAGCGCATCGAAGCGCCGGGTCACCTGGGTCACTGTCTTATTCACCAGCGAAGGATGCTCTTCATAATCCTGGTCTTCAGGGTTGAGATAATCGGCATGATGCCTGATGATCTTGAGCAGGTTGCGGTGCCGTACGATAAAGGCGCTGCTGCTGACCGGCTGGAAGAAAGACTTGTGATAATCGATCGTTACGGAATCGGCCAGCTCGATACCCTGCAGCAGATCCCGATACTTGTTGCTGAGCAGCAGGCCGCAGCCGTAAGCGGCATCGACATGCATCCAGATATTGTAACGCCCGGCCAGGCGGGCGATCGGTTCCAGCGGATCGATATTGCCGAAGTCGGTAGTGCCTGCCGTCGCAATAACAGCGATGGGAATATTGCCCTGCGCCAGCTCAGCTTCTATAGCCGATTGCAGCGCAGCGACATCCATCCGGAAACGTTGATCGGTGCTGACTTTGACAATGCCCTGCTCTCCGAGACCGAGCAGGGAGGCGTTTTTAAGATTGCTGAAATGCGATTTTTCAGAGACGAATACCTTGAACCGTCCGGCTTCCGAAGGATTACCGTCCTTTTTGATATTATGGGCAAAGTGTTCCTGGGCAAAGTGATCCCGGGCCAGCAGCATACCCATCAGGTTGCTGAGGGTACCGCCCGAGGTGAAGACGCCATCGGCGTACGCGCCGAAGCCGATCTGCGTAGCCGTCCAGGCAATCAGGCGTTGCTCCATTAAGGTACCGCCGGCGCTCTGGTCCCAGGTATCCTGCGAAGAATTAATAGCACTGATGAGCACCTCCGCCACCAGTGCGGGGATCACCACGGGGCAGTTCAAATGCGCGATGTACTGCGGCAGGTGAAAAGCTGTAGCATGATTCACATAGAGCTCCTGCACTTCCTGAAGCAAGGCATCGTAGTCCTGTAGCGGCGTGTCGAAATCTACCGTGTCGAACAGCTCGTTCAGCTGCGCTACGCTGATGCCGCTGAAAGGCCGTTGCTGCTGTTCCAGGAATTGCAGCACCACCGCTTTTGCCTTTTGTATCGCCTTGCTGTAGGTATCTGCCGATTGTGCATTGAAGATGCCGGGATAGGCTTCTGCAGCGGCATCCAGGAGCGCAGCAGCCATTTGTACCGGAACGGGATAGCTTAATTGTTCCATAATTATGTTTGTCTGGTTGTTTTTATATCTGGGATTGTACTTGCTAGGTTGTGATTGCTGTTGTGGCAGTGACTGCTGTCCTTTGTTGCTGTTTATGGCCTGAAAGGGCCGATGCTATGCTGCACAGGGCATACTGTACGAGAAGCATCAATGTCCATATCCCGTACACGCCAGCCAGGGGGAAGCCATAGCCCTGCAGCACATTGCCGGGTTTATAGGAGGCCGCTGTGATGATCATGGCCTGCCAGGGCTTACCCTGCATCATCACAGCTGGCATGGCGGCAAGGTGAATAATAAGCGTGCTGACCAGGTACACCATCAGCGGCTGCCTGCCCAGTACGGAAAAGAACCGGAACGGCCGTGCAGAAGAAGCTTTGAGGGTAAAGGCAAAGAGGATCAGCAAGGGACCTGTGGTAATACACAGATAATCGAGCGAGGCGGGATACTTGGTCACGTTGAAAAAGGAGATCAGGGTTCCGCTCCAGGTATCCTGCGGAGTCCAGGGCGTCTTGTCGCCATAGAGATTGGCTGTTCTCAGTGCCAGGAAGACCAGGCACAGCAGCATACCCATGCGCATGGCTTTTTTCCTTATCGTTTTCGCCGGGGTATGACAGATATAATGCCCCAGAGTGTAAGCCAGGCAGAGCAGCGCCGACCAGGGTAGCAAGGTATAGTTGATGGTATAGAGACGATCGCCGGATAAGAGGTATTTCTGCTGGTGCAGGATATACCAGGCAATGGCTCCGGCCGAATGGCCTGTGGCCGTTAGCTTATCGAGGCAATCGTGCCCCGCGATGACCAGCAGCGCGATACCGACGAGCCAGCGCAAAGGCAGGTATTGCAATATAGCCAGCAGGATCATGCTGAGGCCAGTGATACCGATGATGTACAAGCCAAGCGTTCGGTAGTAAGGATCGAAGGTGTAAAGGAAATTGTTGATCCCTGCTTCTGTGAGGATCAGCAGCAAGCCGTTCCGGATCCATACCCCGGCATTTTGCGCTTTGCTCCGCTGCCGTCCTTTGATGTACAGCTCAATGCCCGTGAGCAGGAATGCCGCCGGCGCGAAGAAATGCGCGCTGAACCGGGTAAAGAACAGGGCCAGGTCGGGCTTCGTCATGTCGACCGGCGGGGTATTCCAGCAGTGGAAAAAAAGCCGGGTATGGTCCAGTATAGCCAGGGCTAAAACCATGCCTGCTATAAGGTTCCGTTGCCGTATCCAATCCCGTAGTCTGATAGCCATTGCTGTGGTATTGGACCGCTCAGGGTTGATGTAAAAATGCCCCTGAGCGGCCGGTATGATTAAGATGTCGGGTGGTTAGAATTTGTAAGCGACGCTCATCATAAAGTTCCTGGTTTTCTGCGGGCGGGAATAGAAGCCATCGCTTACCCAGTATTTTTCGTTAAGCATATTGTTCAGCTTAAAGCTGATGCGGTACTTAGGTCTGTTATAGAATATTGTAGCATCCACCATGGTGTAAGCGGGCAGGGTAAAGGTGTTCTGGTTGTCCTGGAAGACGTCGGAAACGTACATCACGCCACCACCGATGCCCAGGCCTTTCACGGCACTTTCAAGCAGCGTGTACGTCAGCCATACATTGCCTACATGTTCCGGGGTACCTAGTGCCCGCTTCCCTTCGATATTGACCGCCGCCCTGGTAAACTTGTTGTCGTTGTAGCCATAGCCTGCAATCAGGTTAAAGCCGGGGAAAGGGCTGGCGATCAGCTCGGCTTCAACGCCTTTGCTCTGCTGAGTGCCGTTCTGTACCGTAAAGGTTTTTCCGTCACGGAGCTCAGGCATGATCGCATTGGTTACGCGGATATCATAATAGCTTAGTGTAGCGCTCAGCTTGCCTTCCATCAGGGCAAGCTTGGCGCCGGCTTCCCATTGATTGGCTTGCTGAGGCTTGAACACGGAGGTGCTGCCATCCGGCTGGAGGGCATTGGCTACGTTCTTGAAGCCGTTCATATAGTTGGCAAACAAAGCGATCTTCTCTTTGACCGGCTGGTACACCAGGCCGAACTTGGGCGAAAGCGCTGTCTGGCTGTAGTCACCGGTCGTCATGCTGGTGAGGGTATTGTACACACCTTTGTTCACAAAATGATCGACGCGAAGACTTGCCATCGCCATCAGGTTATCTGTAAAATTGAGGACATCAGAGATATAAGCGCTGTAGGTGTACTGCTTGTACTGGTTCTCCGGTGTGCTCATATTGCCCAGCTTGTTTTCAATATCCTGGATACGGGCAGAGGGCGTGGCTTTGTTGATGTTCACGGTATCGGTGGGCAGGTAGGTGTATTTTACATTGCGGTACTGGGACATGTAGTCGGCGCCGATCACCACCCGGTTGCGCAACGAACCGATAGGAAAATCCCCGATAAAATTTTGCTGGATATGCTGCCTGCCGGATTTATCAGGAGAGAATGAGCGCATAGGGCGTGCTACAGTAGAGTCGCTGATCCAGGTCAGGTCATAAATAAACAGGTCGTTGTATTCACCCACACCCCAGGAGAAATGGGTTTGCGAGGTCCAGCTGTCCGATATTTTGTACGCGGCCTGCGCATATACATTGCCCGACATCTGGTTGCTTACCAGGGAATTGTCCTGCAGGGAGCGCTTGTAACCGAGCTTCAGCTCGTCAAAGCCTTTGGCCGTAACGCCTTTACCTATAGACCATCCGGCAGGAGTGGTGCCGCGGTAATGCTGCAGATCGGCATCCAGGCTGAAGGTGAGCCGTTCGTTCACTTTATAGGTAAGCGACGGTGCAACCACATAGGTCGAACCATTGCCCTGGTCCTGGAAGCTGTTCTCTTTCTGTGCGGCAAGATTGATACGGAACAATAAGGTCTTGTCTCTATTTACCGGCGTATTTAGATCCGCTGTAATGCGGCTCAGATCAAAGCTGCCATAGGTGTAAGAGACTTCTCCGCCAAAATATGCATAAGGCTTCTTGGTGATGTAGTTGACCACACCGCCAAATGAAGTCATCGTCGATCCGAAAAGGGTAGCGGAAGGACCTTTGATGGTTTCCACTCTTTCTACCAGGGAAAGGTCGATACCGGTACGGAGGTTTGTGGCCATACCGTTGCGGAGGTTTTCGCTGGCCTGGAAGCCCCTCGAGAAAAAGGCGGGCATGCCTGCACCGGTCTTGGAAGGTGCAGCGCCGGGCACATTGCGGAAGGATTCATCGAGCGTAAGCGCCATCTGCTCTTTGATCAGCTCCTTATCTACCACACTGTACACCTGGGGATTTTCGAGGTACTTCAGCGGCATGCGGGCCACATTGGGACTTTCTTTCCGTGAAGAAATGGTGTACTTGTTGCCCACAATCATGATCTCGTTCAGCTCCTGTCCCGAAGCGGACAAGGTGAAATCCTGTACCGCATCTTCTCCCGCGGCAACGGTAACAGCATGTGAAGAGCGTTGCTGGCCTACATAGCTTACGACAAGGGTATAAGTTCCCGGCTGCAGATCATCGAACTGGTAGTTCCCGTTTTCATCCACTGTTATGCTGGTAAGGCCTCCAATAGTGACATGGCAGTAGGCGGCGGGCTGACCATCGCTGGTAGTTACTTTTCCGTGTATCTGAGATCGTTCTTCAGATGCTGCAGCATGGTGGTCGAAGGGAAACAGGCTGAACAGGGTAAGCATACCAGGCAAAGCCAGCTTCAACAGGGGCTTGCAGCAATCGGGGTAAAATATCGGGGACATGCAGTGAATTGAGGAATTTAAATATGACTTGGTTAAGAAAAAACAGGATGGTCGCGGAAAGCCGCTACAGGATTGTCGAGCAGCCCCACCGTTGCCAGGTCCATAAAAGGATTAGCCCGGTTGCGCAGCTGCCGGTTATTGCTGAGCTGCAGCTTATTCAGTGCGTCCGGCCGGATATGCGGAACGAACAGGTCAAAGCGCTGATAAGCGGCTTCGTATTCGGGATGCGCCTTCTGGTAGTCGCGGATGCAGGCGGCAACGAGCGACCAGAAGGCGGTTTCGGAAAAGTCCGTATGCGCTACCAGTATAGCGGAGATAAAGCGCAGGATCGAATCGAATACCTGTGTGAAGAGCGGCAGCGTACGGGCCTCGTCGGTCACCGGTACTATCAGCCTAAGCGCGACTTCCGGCACCTCCATGTCCGGGTTCAGCAGGGAGATCTCTTCGCCGATATCTTTCATAATGGCTCTTACCGGCACATGGTCTTCTATGACCAGGATCAGGTTCTCGCCATGCGGCATAAAGACCAGGTCCCATTTATAGAAGCAATGCAGCAAGGGGCTGAAATAACATTCCAGGTAGCGTTTCAGCCAGGAGGCCGTGTCCAGCCCTGATGCCCGGATCAGCTCGGGCAGGAAAGCTGCACCATCGTTGTCGATATGAAGCAAGGCCGCCATGGTCATCAGTTGCTGTCCCGGTTTCAGCTTACTTCCCGGGCTTTCCCGCCAGAGGCAGGCCAGCATTTTCTTGTAGGGGCTGTCTTCGGGGATAGCTGCATTGAGCAGGCGATGTGCAAAGCTTACACTAGCTACTTCGCGCAGGATGCAGAAGCCTTTTTGCTGCAGGTAAGCGTCGTCTCCGGTAAGATTATGCAGCCATTCATTAATGCCGGGGTTGGTCTTCATAAAGTAAGGAGACAAGCCGCGGACATAGCCCATATTCAGTATCGCCAATGCGGTCTTGACGTAAAACCGTTCCGGGCGACTGGTATTGTAAAACGTGCGGATCGATTGCTGCGGCAGGTAGTTGTCTTTGCTGTAGCCCAGGCATACCAGGCGGTCCCCGGCGATGTCGGATGCAAAGATATTCGACAGCTTGTTGAACCATTGCCAGGGATGTACCGGCAACAATAAATAATCTCCGGGCTGTAGCCCTTTCGCTTCCAGCTGTGCATCGAAATCTGCCCGTGTCTCTTCGTCCAGCTCCTGCCGGATCACCTGCTCGTAAGTCAGTGTGCTGATACCGGAAAATACCGCTTCGTCCTTATGTCCCGCCAGCCATACCAGGGGAAAGGGCTGCGCCGCTTCGGGAGCATAGCGGCGGTAATCTTCCGCATCGAAGCCGATGCGGCCGTTGTTGGCGATAAAGCGGGGATGACCGGTCATTGTCCCTTCGATCTGCTGGTAATCTGCTTTCAGCAGGACTTTCACAGAGGGCTTGCCGTAATGTTGCATATAAGCAGCGCCGCAAAGAGTGCTGCTTACTTCTTCCATATACACCGGAAGCATGCTTTCGGCGATGCCCATGTCTTCCCTGAACTCGGATATGAAGGCCATGACATCCGGCGTTGCTGTCTCGCCCAGGTATTCCCTGCTGATGGATGCCGTATCGATATACCAATGATTTAAGACCAGGATACGTGCCCTGAAATGATACACGGTATGACCATTACGGCTGCTGAGCCGGTAGCGGCCCCATCCGTCTTCCTGCCCGGTAAGCTCCGGTGTGATGATACGTTCGTGGGCAAATTCGGCGAGGATCTTGCGCAGGTGCAAACGGTTTACGCGCTGCCATGTACCGGGGCTGAGGTGCGCAACGGAAGCCTCCGGAGCAATTGCTATGGGAAATTTCATTGTCTGTGGTGTTTGTGTTTGTACTGTTCAGGCCAAAGCTGCTTTACGGGCGGATAAGGGATTCTTCAGCACGCCTGCGAAATGCTGGTTGCGGAAAGGCGCCGCCATATCGATCATCTTTTTGCTGTTACGGATCTGCAGGCGGTTCAGGCAGGTCTTGGGTATCTCAGCCGTGAACAGGTCGAACTTCCGGAACTTCTCTTCCAGTTCCGGATACCTGGCCTGGTAGGCACGGATACAGTCGGCGGCCAGGCCCCAGAATTGCTCTTCAGGATAGTCGAGATGGGCCACCAGCACTTCGTTGAGGAAGCGGAAAAAGCAATCGAATACCTGGGTAAAGATGGACAGGAGCCTCAGCTCTTCCGGCGCTTGTATGCGGATCCGTTCAATTGCTTCCGGCAGGGGCTTATCCGGCGATACGATAGCCACCTCTTCCCCGATATCTTTCATGATCGCTTTTACCGGCTTGCCCTGCTCCAGCACCAGGATCAGGTTTTCGCCGTGCGGCATAAAACGCATGTCATGGTAATAATAGCAGTGGATCAGCGGACTAAGATAACAGTCGAAGTAATACTGCAGCCAGGTGCTGGTATCCAGCTCCGAGCGGTTGATCAATGCCTTCAGCAGGGCATTTCCCTTCGTATCGACATGCAGCAAAGCGGCCATGCTTACCAGCTGCTGGCCCGGCTGTAGAAAGGGCTGGGGACTTTCCCGCCAGAGTGTGGCCAGCATTTTCTTATAAGGAGAATCCTGTTGCAGCGCGGTCTCAAATTCCTGGTGAGTATAGCCTATGGTGGCGCACTCGCGCAACATCATAAATTGTTTTTCCTGCAGGTAAGCGTCCTGCTGCACAAGCTCGTATACCCATTGATTGATGTCCGGTGTGGTGCGCATGAAGTAAGGCGACAAGCCCCGCATAAAGCCCATATTGAGGATAGACAGGGCCGATTTTACGTAATAACGGCTGGTATGGCTCACATTGAATAACGTACGTACGGATTGCTGCGGCAGGTAAAGATCGGCGCTGTTGCCCAGGCAAACGAGCAGACCGGTGGCAATGTCCGCAGCGAAAATATGGGCCAGTTTATGGTACCATTGCCAGGGATGCACAGGGAACCAGTAATACTGCGCTTTATCCAGGCCCCGGCCTTCCAGTATGCTATTGAATTGTTCCTGCAGTGGCGCATCCAGCTCCTGCTGTATGACCTGCTCGTAGCTGAAGCCGGGCATAGCGGTGAATTCCGTCCTGCTTTTGTGGCCGGCAAGCCAGACAACGTTGAAGGGATCAGCGGCTTCCGGCGCATAGTTCTGGTAGTCGCAGGCATCGAAGCCGATCCGTGCGCTGTTGGCGATAAAGCAGGGATGCCCTGCTGTCATCGCATGCTCCACATCCTGGTAGGCAGCAGCAGCAAGGGTTTCAGCCGGTATGTCATTGTTCCGGTATTTGAAAGCGCTGCCCTGCATACAGCTGATTACTTCTTCGATATAAGTGCCAATATCTCCTTCTTCCAGCCCGAGCACGGATTTGTGCTCGATAAGAAATAAGATGGCGTCAGGCTCGGCAGGGATGCCGTCCAGTTCCTTGCGGATAGATAAGGGGTCGATCAGCAGGTGGTCGAGCGCCAGCGGCCTGGCATTAAAGTAGTACACGATATGCTGGCCCGGCACATCGAGCCTGTATGTATTGCCGTCGCTGTATGTGCCGGTCACAGCGGGTTCCAGGAGCATTTCGTGACTGAACTCGCAGATCATCTTACGCAGATAATCGCGGTTGACAGTTTGCCACAGCTCCGGCGTCAAGTGTGCTGCGGCTTCTTGTGGTGTCAGTGTTTCAGTGTTTGGATACATATCGTTCAGTTTTGAGCATATGATCCCCATCTATGCATGCCGCATATTTTGAAAAGGGGCTTATTGCTGCCGGTCGGCGGCTGCGCCTATAGGATCATTGAAAATTTATTATCGCAGCCAGCAGGGACAGTATCATGTCCGGAGGCCTGTGTATTGTTCTGTGTATTCATGCAAATCAAGTACGATAAACGGTGAGCATTCTGCACCAATCCGAACAGGCTATGCTTGCGGCTTATCAGTGGATACTTAAGCGATGCATAGCGCATGCAAAAGTAAGCGCGCAATCCATTTGGCGATCAAGGCTATCAAAAAATGACAAAACTTAGACTTTGTTGAAGGGTTCTAAATGAAGGGACAAGTACTGTCGCCCGTTCTTCTCCGTGGAGCGCGCTATAGCTGTATGCCCTTGTACATGGGCATTTCAGGGCATCGGTACTGTAATGGATTACAGCGTGGTGGTCGCCCGGAATTAGGATACCTTTGCAGTTCATACGCTTGCTTATGTTTGATTACCGGCTTAAAGTATTTTACACCGTAGCGCAGCGGCTCAGCTTCACTCGCGCTGCAGAAGAGCTTTGCATTACACAGCCTGCCGTAACCCGGCATGTCCGCGAGATCGAGCAGCATTACCAGGTCCGGTTGTTTGATCGTAACGGCTCCCGGATCAGTCTTACTCCTGCGGGAAACATACTGCTGCAGCATGCCCGCGAATTGTTTACCTTGTACAGCAATCTTGAATTTGAGCTGAGCGGCTTGAATGAAGAACATAGCGGGCAGCTGAGGGTAGGGGCCAGTACCACCATTGCCCAATACGTGCTGCCGCCTTTGCTTGCCGCTTTCCACCAGCGTTTCCCGGGCATACGCATTCATCTTTCTACGGGCAATAGCGGGCAGGTAGCGCAAATGCTGGCGCAAAAGCAGATCGATATCGGTGTTGTCGAAGGTCAAACCCGTGACAGTGCTTTCCAATACACCCGGCTGGTAGATGATGAGCTGGTGCTTACCGCAGCGGCGGGCCACCCCCTGGCCAGGAAGGAAAGTATCATGCCCGATGCGCTTCGCCGGCTACCGCTGGTGTTGCGCGAGCCGGGCTCCGGTACCCTGGAGGTGATCGCGCATGCGCTTGCACCGCTGGGCATACGGCTGGCAGATTTGCATACCGAAATGCAGCTGGGAAGCACCGAAGGGATCAAAGCTTATCTGCAGCATTCCGAAGGCCTGGCCTTTCTTTCCATACATGCCATACTGAAAGAGCTGAAGCATAACGAGCTTTGCGTGATCGAGATCGACGGGCTTCGTATCGCGCGGGAGCTTTTTCTTATCCAGCCACAGGGAGATACCGTGCCCCTGCCGGCCCTGTTCCTGAAGTATGCTTTGCGTTATAACTTCAGGTAATGGGCGATGACGAATAGGTATTTCCCTGCTATATTTTCCCGGCGGAATTTTGCTTTATCAATTCAAGCAGTTCGTCATGGAAAAAGAGAGCAAGCCTGTAAAGGCAGCGGTATTGTGCCCGGCCACAAGAAAAATCATGTTTATCATCGCGGTCATCGCCTGCCTTACGCCGGTGGTTTCGCCGCCGGTAGCGCTGCTGGGGGGTATCTTTCTGGCACACCTGAACGGCAATCCTTACGCGGCTTATACGCCCAGGGTAACCCATCTCCTGCTGCAGATATCAGTAGTGGGGCTGGGCTTCGGGATGAATGCTGTCGCAGCGCTGAAAGCTGGGAAGGAGGGCTTTCTCTGGACCGTTGCCTCTATCGTCGTCACATTGACGGCCGGCTGGCTGGCCGGTAAAGGATTGAAAATCGACCGCAAGACCGCTTACCTCATTTCGGCTGGAACGGCTATCTGTGGCGGCAGCGCTATTGCAGCTATATCACCGGTGATCCGCGCCGAACAACGGCAGATCTCGGTGGCGCTGGGCACGGTCTTTATGCTGAATGCGCTGGCGCTGTTCCTGTTTCCCTTTATCGGGCAGCAATTGCAGCTGACGCAGCAGCAGTTCGGGCTCTGGTGCGCGATCGCCATTCACGATACCAGCTCTGTGGTTGGCGCTGCAGCTAAATATGGTCCCGAAGCTTTGCAGATTGCTACCACCGTAAAGCTGGCCCGCGCCTTGTGGATCATTCCCCTGGCTTTATGCTCTTCGCTGGCTTTCGGGCAGCGCCGGACCCGTATCCGTATCCCTTACTTTATCGGCTTGTTCGTGCTGGCTATGCTGGCCAACAGCTATCTTCCTTTTATCCGGTCCCTGAGTGCCGGCCTGGTAGCCGTAGCACATGCCGGGCTTACACTTACGCTCTTCCTTATCGGTAGCAGCTTGTCCCGCGATACGCTAAGGGCAGTGGGCGCCAGGCCTATGATACAGGGTGTACTGCTGTGGGCGCTGATCTCGCTGCTCTCGCTTTGCGCAGTGCTGCAGGTATAAAAGAAGTGCCCTATACAACGATGGGTATATAGGGCGCTTTTGCCGGCAGTGCCGGTAATAAATATACAAGGGAAGCGCTGATCAGGAATTGATCATGCTGCGCAGCTTTTCGTTCCGGTTGCGCAGGTCGATGCCGCCTTCCAGTAGGGATTTAAGATTGGCAAAATAAAAGGTCCAGCCGGCCTGGCAGCCTACATGGTAGTACTGCTTGCCTTTTTCGTCGACAGGTATTTTTTCCTGCTTCAGCTCGATCACGTTCTCGCCTTCTATTTCGTGTACGCTTACGGTACAGATACCGGCTTTGCCGAAGCTGAAGCGAAAAAGGGTACCATCGGCTTCCAGCACTTCGCCGTACTCGACACTGTTATCGTCGTAGCCATGCCAGAGCCATTTATAGGTATCGCCTTTCTGTATCTTGTCGAAACGGCCGCGTACTTCGCCTGTGGGGCTGGTAAACTCGGCCAGGCGCAGAAACCAGAGCTCCAGCATTTCCTGTGTGGTCCAGGCTTCATAAAGCGCTTCTTTTGATGCCCGTACATCGATACGGACAACGAAACGGGACCAGTCAAATTGATCTGCCATGATGCGGTGTTTTAGGTTAACGGTGATTATCGCGGTACTTCCTGCCTTGAGATCAGTTCTTTAAGCACATCATCGGGTGTAGCGCCTTCCATCTCCCGCTCGGGTGTAAGGGCGATACGATGGCGCAATACGGCCGGCGCTACATACAGCACATCTTCCGGCGTAATGAAATCGCGGCCACGTAGCACGGCGATAGCTTTGGCAGCGTTCATCAGGGCCAGCGAAGCCCTGGGCGAAGCGCCCAGGTACAGCGAACGGTCGCTGCGGGTCGCTACAGTGATGCGTGCGATGAATTCGATGAGCTTAGGCTCGATATGCACCTGCTGTACCAGCTGACGGCATCGGGCCAGCTGCTGACGGCTGATCACGGGCTGCAGGGTATCGAGAAGCATTCTGCCTTTCTGCTCATGGTGCTCGTTCAGGATACGGGCCTCTTCTTCGATAGAAGGATAGCCGACATTGATCTTGAACAGGAAGCGGTCCAGCTGGGCTTCCGGCAGGCGGTAAGTGCCTTCATGCTCTACAGGATTCTGCGTGGCCAGAACAATGAAAGGCGGTTCCATGATATGGGTCGTCCCGTCGACGGTCACCTGGCGCTCTTCCATGACCTCGAACAGCGCTGCCTGGGTCTTGGCCGGGGCGCGGTTGATCTCGTCGATCAGCACCACATTGCTGAACACAGGGCCCTGCCTGAAGGTAAAGTGGGCCTCCTGGGGATTGAACACACTGGTACCCACCACATCGGAGGGCATGAGGTCGGGCGTGAACTGGATACGGCTGAAGCCGGCATCGACCAGCCGCGCCAGGGTCTTCGCCATTAAGGTCTTGGCAACGCCGGGCACACCTTCGATCAGTACGTGCCCGTCGGCCAGGAGGGCCGCCAGCAGCAGCTCCATGGTTTCGTGCTGCCCTACGATGACACGCGCCGAAGCTTCCCTGATACGGCCGGTCATATCCAGCACCGGCTGTATGTCCATCCGGCTCTGAAACAAAGCGTCTTCCGCAACCGGCTTGCTTTCCTTATCTGCAGACCATTCGTTGTTATTTTCCATGATAAAATTCCCGGATTTGATTGTATAAAGTAAAGAGGAAGGCCTCGTCGGCCTTTACGCCCGACTGCACTTCTCTGATGTAATGTACTAAAGTATCGGTTTGGGCAATGGCTTTACCCGACTTGGCCGACAGGTTCCTGACAAATTCCTGGTCCAGCAGATTGGTATTGAGGTAATAGTGGTTCCGGACGAAATCAAGGAAATGCTGTACCATTTTTTCAGCGAGGTTGGCATGGTCCTTTTTATTAAAATACAGGCGGCCGATGGTTTCCACAAAAGCTACGGAGGCATTCTCTACCGGTGGTATGACTGGTATGATCGTTTGCCGCCGTTTCATTTCAAACAATATGAAGACAAGCAGGGCGAGCAGCGTCAGCAGCAGGGCGGTACGGGTGGCCTTATTGCGCCAGATCACGCCCCAGTCGGAATAAGATACATCCCGGTAATTGAAGGAAACGAAGTACACATTGCTGAAGTTTCCGGGGACATAGCTGAAGAAAGCATCCAGGTATTTACGGTTTTGCTCCTGCAGCAAGAAGTGATTGGAAAAGGCCACCGGCGCGGCATGCAGGATCAGCTTGCCCTCACCTATAGCATACAGCACACAGTCGGGTTGCTGCTCTTCGTTGCGGCCTAGGATGAAGAAGGGTGCGGTTACCGTATCCTGGCTCACAAAGCCGGCGAGGATATCCCGGTCGTGGTAAGCATAGCTGTAGCTTTGCACCTGGTTGTCTTTATCCTTCAGGTAGATCAGCTGCTGCTTTTTGCCGGCGAGCGTACTTTCGGGAGACTGTTCGAGCCGGAGCCGCTCCAGCAGCGCGTCATCAAAGCGGGCAGCGCTCAGCACCACCTGGTGCCCCGCTTCAACAAAAGCCAGCAGCGAATCGACTTCATCTTCTGCAAACTGCAGCCGGAGTCCTACCATCATCAGCATCGACTTGCCCTTATTCTTTCTGAGCTGGTAGCCCAGGTTGGTCAGCCTCGAAGAGCTTTTCAGCTTTTCCGTACCGGCGCCGGGAAACAGTATCGGCAGGCTGTTGTAGGTAAGATACAAGCTATAGGGATTTTTACTCACCTTGTCGAAATCGGCATACCAATAGGTAGGCTGATCCTTCCGGCTGCAACCGGAAAGCAGCAGCAAAAGGGCAGGGAAGAGTAAAACAATAAATCGGTTCAGGCGTATCATCTGGGTTGCCGTTGTGCTATCATTAATGCAGGTCTTTTTTGATCCCGTTGATCTCCTGGTAATAAGCTTCAAACCGTTCTTTGGCTACGGGCAAACCGCCGTACCAGGCGTATTCATATCCCCTGGTGAGCTGCAGAAAGGGCCGGTGAAGCCTGGTCCCGGATAATTCGTAAGCGTACTGGTAATTGGTCTTCGCCGTCTGGAAAGCGATCAGCTCTTTTTCCTGCAGCAGGTGCAGGAGGTAGCGGTAGCTGTGCCGCACGGCCAGCCGGTAATTGCCGGCGGCCGAAGCATCTTGTATAGCGCGTTCCCAGCTGGGTGGCACGTAGTCGTCGGCCAGCTCGTCGCCCTGCTCCTGCGGCAGCTTTTTGTCCTTAGGTGAAAAGAAGAGCGTGCCCCGAAGCTGGATCACGCGGATCACCAGGTAGATCACGATCAACGCGACCAGGCAAATGATCAGCACTTTACCGGCATCGGAAGTCAGGAAGCGGAAGATGCTTTCGAAGAAGCGAAGCCACCAGGAGCCGGTTTCCTTCGGTTCCCGGGGTTTTTCCTCCGGGTCTTTATAGCGGAATACAGGATCGCGGGTCATCTTCTGCCAGCTTTGTTCGCTTATCGCACGGCGCTGCCAGGGCAGGGGCCAGCGCAGCTCCAAAAATACAGTATAGGAGGGGGCATTGTCTTCTTCCGTGACATCGGTATAGCGCCCGCTTTCTGCCGGTGGCTCCTGGGCTTCTTCGACGGTATCGGTCTCCGGCGCCTGCACTGCCGCCGCATCGCCCGAGGGGGCGTTCTGCTCGTAGGTGCTGCTTTCGTATTCTTCGTAGCTTTTCACCCTAGCGCTGTCCTGCTGCTGCGCTACAGAAAACCCACAAGGCAAAAGGCACAGCAGCAAAAGCAGTATAAGTAAGGGTTTCCGGTGAGCGTACATAAACGGATTAAAGGTAAAGAAGGGAAATAAGCTGGCAAAAAATGTTTTGCGGAGCCCGGTCAGGAGGCCTCTTTGCCCATAGCGGCCCTTTTCATTTCGGCAGCAGCCTCCTTGCCTACATAGCGTTCAATGCCGTACTCCAGCAGGTAGATCAACGGGGTGAGGATAATAGCCATTACGACCTTGTACGAATAGTTTACCATACAGATAGCCAGCACCCGCTGCCAGCTCCAGCCATTGCCAATCTTGAAGGCGATGAAGAGCACCACAAAGCTGTCGACCAGCTGCGAAACCAACGTGGATCCTGTAGCCCGTAGCCATACCCGTTTTTCGCCGGTATGCTTTTTAATACGGTGGAATACGAACACGTCGACGATCTGGCTGATGAGGAAAGCGACAATGCTGGCGAAGATGATCCACATGCCCTGACCGAAAACAGCTGAAAAGCCTTTTTGCATATCCGGTACCCCTTCAGCTGCCTTGCTGCCGATCCAGAAATCACGGTCGGCGGGCACGCTCATGGCCATGTAGAACATGAGAAAGGCATAGGCGATCAGCACCACAGCAGTGTACGAGATCCGCTTCACTGCTCTGGGGCCATAGTATTCGTTCACTACATCGGTAAGAATAAATTCCAGCGGCCACAGCAGCACGCCGCAGGTGAGGGTATAAGAAAGGCCGGGCTCCCCGAAAAGCGAAAAGTGTGTGACAGACAGGCCCAGAAAGCGTTCCAGCGAAAACAGCTTACCGCCGATACATTCGGCAATGAGTGCATTGGCCACAAAAAATGCCGTAAGCGCAAGAAATAGTTTATAAGATTTATCCGAAAGTATTTTGTGGATCATAGCGGTGTAATGAAGCGTCCAAAAATACACTTACTTTTGTGAAAAGAAAGAAGCGGGTAGGGGCGCCGAAAGCTGCGTGAGACGGAGACTTCAGTGGCAGGAAAACTTTTTTTGAAAAAAAAGAACAACTTGTTTGTTAATTCAAAATACATCCCTACCTTTGCAATCCCAAAGCAAACGGGACCTACGGTACCGGATGATTTTTAGGAGATTAAGTTCTTTGCAACGATAATAAAAGGCCACTTTAGCTCAGCTGGTAGAGCAACTGATTTGTAATCAGTAGGTCGCTGGTTCGATCCCGGCAAGTGGCTCTTTTCATAATTTTGATTCTTGGTTTTTCATCCCGGATTCCGGTCGGGGATTTGAAAGGCGATCGTCGAAGATTATCTGGGTAGTTGGCCGAGTGGTTAAAGGCGGCAGACTGTAAATCTGCTCACTCACGTGTACGGAGGTTCGAATCCTTCACTGCCCACTTTTTTACAGATAACGCAGGATGTCAATGCTGCGTCATGCGGAAGTAGCTCAATTGGTAGAGCGATAGCCTTCCAAGCTATAGGTTGCGAGTTCGAGACTCGTCTTCCGCTCAGAATCAGATTTTGAATTGATAAATGGTTGTCATTGCGGCGTACAGCAATGAAGCAAGACCAGCCATTTAGCAGTTCAAAAAATGCTGTTGTAGCTCAGTGGTAGAGCACTTCCTTGGTAAGGAAGAGGTCGGCAGTTCAATCCTGCTCAACAGCTCATAGAAGTAAATTTTTTTACAACTATAAATAAAATAAAAATTTCTTTTAAAAAGAATAACAATGGCAAAAGAGACCTTTAAGAGGGAGAAACCCCACGTAAACATTGGTACCATTGGTCACGTCGATCATGGTAAAACTACATTGACTGCCGCTATTACCAACGTTTTGGCTAATAAAGGTTTGGCAGAGAAGAAGGATTATGACGCGATCGATAACGCTCCCGAAGAAAGAGAGCGTGGTATCACCATTAATACTGCACACGTAGAATATCAAACTGCTAATCGTCACTATGCGCACGTTGACTGTCCTGGTCACGCTGACTATGTGAAGAATATGATTACCGGTGCTGCCCAGATGGACGGCGCTATCCTGGTAGTAGCTGCTACCGACGGTCCCATGCCCCAGACTAAGGAGCACATCTTGCTGGCCCGCCAGGTAGGTGTACCCCGTATCGTGGTATTCATGAACAAAGTTGACCTGGTTGATGATCCCGAGATCCTTGAGCTGGTTGAGCTGGAAATCCGCGAGTTGCTGAGCAAAAACGAATTCGACGGCGACAACACCCCGATCATCCAGGGTTCTGCTCTGGCTGGCCTGAACGGTGAGCCCGCTGGTGTTAAAGCTATCGAAGATCTGATGGCCGCTGTGGATGAGTACATTCCCCTGCCTCCCCGTCCGATCGATCAGCCCTTCCTGATGTCTGTAGAAGACGTATTCACTATCACTGGTCGTGGTACTGTTGCTACAGGTCGTATCGAGCGTGGTGTGATCACTGTAGGTGACAACGTTGAGATCGTTGGTTTCAATGATGCTCCCCTGACTTCTACCTGTACAGGTGTTGAGATGTTCAAGAAACTTCTCGACCGCGGTGAAGCTGGTGACAACGCCGGTCTGCTGCTGCGTGGTATCGATAAGAAAGACATCCGTCGCGGTATGGTTATCGTAGCGCCTAAGTCTATCACTCCCCACACTGAGTTCAAAGGTGAAGTTTACGTTCTGGGTAAAGACGAAGGTGGCCGTCACACGCCGTTCTTCAACAAATACCGTCCCCAGTTCTACTTCCGTACTACTGACGTAACCGGTGAGTGTATGCTGCCCGAAGGCGTTGAGATGGTAATGCCCGGCGATAACGTTAACCTGACAGTGAAGCTGATCGCTCCCATCGCCATGGACAAAGGCCTGAAATTCGCTATCCGCGAAGGTGGCCGTACCGTAGGCGCTGGCCAGGTAACTGAAATCCTGAAATAAGCATTGCTTCGGCAAAACATAAATGAAAGTCCCGGTTAATCCGGGACTTTTTTTATGCCTTCTTGTACCGCCTTCTTTGTTTTAAACAACACTTTTGTAGGATCAATCGTAAAATCTGGGGGATTAGTAAAAAAGCGTTTGCTTTGCGAGCTAAAAAATAACTGTTTTGTCCGATCCGTATTTGGAGCTCATCTCCCTGACCCTACCCGAAGGCCTTCTT